>NZ_CP186274.1:4901817-9803635 GCF_049331405.1 Singulisphaera chitinilytica | reverse complement strand
GCTTCGCCTTGGCCGCGCTCAGGAATGAGCAGTTGGAGGTCGCGTGCGTGCCGGGGTACGCGTTGCGCAGCTCCAGGTTCGTGATGACGGTCACGTGCTTCTTGATCGGTTCCAGCGAGGCCAGCGTCGGCGAGAGCTTGCCGAGCGTGCCCGAGCCCTCGGGCGTCCAGCGCGGGAGGTCGCAGCCCATCGGCATGTAGACGAAGCCGAGGCGTCGCAGCTTCGAGGCCGCGGCCGGCGTCCCGGCGACGGCGGTCATCGACGGGATCATGGCATCCAGCAGCGGCAAGGCCAGCGCGGTCCCCAGGCCCCGGAGGAACGTCCGACGCGGCAGGGCCTTCTTCGTGACGATCATTCGGATTTCCTCATCTGGAACGGCGTGCTGGTCGCGATTCCCACGATCAGCGTCGAGAAATGATAATCATGCGAGCGAGCGTCGCGGACGATCTTCCGTACGGCCGGGGCGTCGAACGGCTCGACCCCCCTGCCCATCGCGAACGTCAGGAGCTTCTCGGTCAGGGTCCCGACGAACAGTTCGGGGCGATGCAGGAGCGCCTCTTCGAGCCCGGCGACCCCGGCGAACTTGCTGCCGTCGGGCAGGCCTCCGCTGGAGTCGATCGGCTTCGCCTCCTCGACGCCCCGCCAGCGCCCCACGGCGTCGAAGTTCTCGAGCGCGAAGCCGGGGGGATCCATCAGCTTGTGGCATCCCGCGCAGGCGATGTTGGCCCGGTGCGCGGCCAGACGCTCGCGGACGGAGAGGCTCGACGAGACAGAGTTGTCCTTGAGCGCGGGGACGTCGGCCGGGGGAGGCGGCGGGGGCGTGCCGAGGATATTGTCGAGGATCCACTTGCCCCGGATGACGGGGGACGTGCGTGTGGCGTAGGAGGTCACCGTCAGCACGCTCCCCTGCCGGAGCAGCCCCCCTCGGAGGCTCGAGCCATCCAACTCGACGCGGCGGAAGTGGCTGCCGTAGATGTGCGGGATGCCGTAGTGCTTGGCCAGCCGCTCGTTCAGGTACGTGTGGCTTGATTTGAGCAGCTCGAGGACGCTCCGATCCCCCCGCATGACCTCCTGGAATTGCAGTTCGGTCTCCTTGCGGAAGGCCTGGCGCAGGTTGTCGTCGAAGTCGGGGAAGAGTCGCAGGTCGGGCGTGATCGTGTCGAGGTTGCGGAGGTGCAGCCATTGCCCGGCGAAGTTGCTCACGAGGTTCTGGGCCCGGGGGTCGGCCAGCATCCGCAGGACCTGCACCTTCAAAACGTCGGGCTTGCCCAGTTCGTTGCGTTCGGCGAGGTCGAGCAACTCGTCGTCGGGGATGCTGCTCCAGAGGAAGAAAGAGAGGCGGGAGGCGAGCTGGAGGTCGGTGATCCGATACGCCGAACCCGGCGTGACGCCCGGCGGATCCGTCTCGATCCGGAAGAGGAATTGCGGGTTCACCAGCACGGCGCTCAGGGCCATCTCGATCCCGGCGTCGAAGTCGCCGTCGGCCCTCGCCTCGCGGTAGAGCTGCATCGGCTTCTTCAGATCGGCGTCGATGATGGGGCGTCGGTAGGCCCGCCGCATCAGGGTCGAGAGGATCCGGACGGCCGAGGCCTCTTCGTCGTCCGACCCCTTCGGTTCGGAGGTGAAGACCCGGCGACGGCTCGGGGTGTCGCTGTGCCCCTTGGTCGCGTCGAAGGGGCCGGTGATCGTGACCTGATAGACGGCCGGCGTCAGACGAGGGTGCCGGTGGGCGTTGTAGCGGGCCTGGTAGGGCTGACGCTTGGTCTCCAGCAGCGACGACGGGTTCTTCACGAACGTCACGCCGAGCTTGTGCAGACCCCCCTTGATCGGGATTCGGGCTTTGAGATGGGCGTCGGCGTTCTGGTGGTCCCCCTCCGCCCTGGCGGGATTAACCTTGAACGTCGCGGCCCGCTCGCGGTCCAGCAGGATCTCGATCTCGTGTGTCTCGCGGAGTCCTTCGACGTGCTCGTTGCGGTCGCGTGTCAGGCGGATCTGGACCTCGTACTCGCCGTCCTGCGGGAACGTGTACGGGATCAGGAGCCCTCCCCGGGTGCCGAGCGGGAGCCCCTCGACGTGCTCTTCCTGCGTGAGGTCGGCGCGGACGCGGAAGGTCTCGCCCCCGGGCGTTCGGCCGGGGCTGCCGATGGCCAGCCGGCTAATCTTCTGCGCGGCGGTGACGTAGCGGTCCAGGAGCGTCGGCGAGAGGTCGCCCACCGTCACGTTGTCGAAGCCCCGGCTCGATTCGTCGTTCGGCAGCAGGCTCGCGGCGTCGATCTCGAGGGCGAGGAGGTCTCGGATCGCGTTCTGATACTCGGTGCGGGTGAGCCGGCGGAGGGCCAGGGTCCGACCCGGATCCGGCTTCTCGGCGGCCTTGCGGTCGAGCTCGTCCGTGAGTTGGGTGAGGAACGAGTCGTAGCTCCTGGCCGACGGCCGCACTTCCCCCTCCGGGGGCATCTGGCGGGCGTTGACCCGGCGGACGACCTTCTCCCATGCGTCGATGTGGAAGCCGAGGTCGTCCCCCAGCAAGGTATCCAGCGCCAGGCCGCCCGACTTGTCGTCCTGATTGTGGCAGGCGACGCAGTGCAACTCGACGAAGCGGCCGATGGCCTCGCGCCCCTTGCCTGGCTCCGACGGCGACTCCGGCCGAAGGTCGGCGGCCTTGGCGTCCGCCATGCCGCCGACGAGCAGCACGACCGCCAGGAGGCCGCCAACGGCCCGCGTTCTCCAACGAGACATCAGGTCTGCTCCGATGTCAGTTCGGGGTTCCCAATCGGGATGATCGGTGGTTTGGATCGCGTTGCCTCAATCATACCCGCCCTTGGGGATTGGGGATACGTCGCGGATCCCGAGGCGGATCGCCGTCGACGAGGAATCGTTTAAGTGGATGGTTGTATTTAAGAAGCGTTTTCGAGGGGGATGTCGTCCCCTCGCAATTCCGGACTCGTCGATCGACGGGAGATTCGCAGATGCCTTGGAGGATTGATACCGCACCCTCCGCGATTGGGCAAGCCTTGGTTGTTCTCGCGAAGGCGCCAGCGGTCCCGATAGGACGGACCCGAGAAAGCCGGGATGGGTGAGGCAACCGGGACCCCAGCGAGGTATCCTCAGAGCGGCCGTTCTCCCTGCAATTGACGCGAAATCCCCAAACACGAAGATCCCAGATTATGGATATGAGTCGACACCTGAGGCGGCTGCTGGCCGCCTCGCCCATGGCCGGCAACCCCGCCGAGATCGACAAGGAACTGGTCGAGAGCCAGAGGCAGCCTCGGTTCGGCACTTCGAATCCGGAGCGGATGCGACTCGCGTTCTGGGAGTGGATCATCCGCGGCGACCTCGGCCCCGGCTCCGCGGTCGAGCCCGACGAGGCTGACGACGAGGTCGAGGACGAGGACGAGGACGAAATCCCGATCGGCTACTCGCCCGTCGAGGTCCGCACCCGGTTCGAACTGCCTCCTCCCGAGGGGGGAGACCCCATCTGGACATTCCAACGCATGGGGGCGACCCGGACGCTCCTGCCGGATGGGCGGGTGGTCTGCGTCGGCGGCGAGCACGAGGACTACTACGACCCCGACTTCTCCATCTACAACGACGTCATCGTCATCAGCCCGACCGGCGACATCGAGATCTATGGATATCCGAGGGATCTCTTCCCCCCGACGGACTTCCACACCGCGACGCTCGTCGGCGACCGGCTCTGGATCATCGGCAACGTTGGGTACTTCGGCGAACGCCGCCTGGGAACGACCCAGGTCTTCGAGCTCGATCTTTCGACGTATCGGATGAAGCCGGTGACGACCTCCGGCGAAGGGCCGGGCTGGATCGCCAACCACGAGGCCGAGGTCGACGCGGACGGCGTCATCACCATCCGGGGCGGCGAGGTCCTTGAGGAGGTCGGCGGCGACGAGCGGATCCGGCCCAACTATGAGGATTACTCGCTCAACACCCGCTCGGGGGCCTGGGAACAACTCACGAGCCGCAACTGGCGGCACTACTCGATCCGCGACGAGGAGGAGAGGCTCTTCGTGATCGGCACCGCGCCCGACTTCGGAGAGCTCTTCGACCCGTCCCAGGATTTTCTCGAGACCCAGGAATTCCTGCCCGAGGCCCTCAGCGACCCCTTTGATACCTTCTCGTACGTCTCCTATGAGGAGATCTTCCCGCGAAATGTCGCCTACGAATTGGCCTCCGAGCCCGACTGGAACGAGGCGAGGATCCTGGTCGAGGGCGTTCCCGTCTGCTTCCAGGTCAAGGGGAGCACCATCGAGGTCGTCATCGAAGGGGACATGGGAGAGGAGGCCGCCCGCCGGCTCATCGAGGAAGTCCTCGCGAATATCGAGGCGTCCACGAAGCGCAAGTGTCTCCTCGAGTCCTACCCTTGAGATCGCAGGGTCCCGCCGGAAGGCATCGGATCTCGTCCCGCGAGGGCATGTTATCGGGCAAGGTCGGGCGCAGTCGACCACGGGGCGCGGGGCCTGGCCCCGCGCCGGAAGTCCGGCTTGTGCCGGTCGGCGGGGATGCTATCATCCCGCGTCTTGACCGGGACTCGTTCGGGGAGGGTCGACGATGCCGAATGGGAAGCTGTCTCGCCGCGGGTTCATCGGGGCGGCGCTGGGGTCGTTGACGCTCGGAGCCGGCCTTCCCCTCTGGTATGCCCGCGAGGTTGTGAACCAGTCTCGCGCCAGGCGGGCTCGCGTGCGGAAGCGGGTGGCCCCGAGCGATCGGCTCGCGCTGGGGGCGATCGGCGTCGGAGGCCAGGGTTATCGGCTCATGACGGAGGCCGTCCAGAAACGCCCCGACGTCGAGCTGCTCGCAGCCTGCGACGTGGACGCCGAGTGCCTCAAAACGGCGATCGAGAAATCCCAGCTCGATGGGGTCGCCGGCTACAACGACTTCCGCGACCTGCTCCAGCGCCGGGACATCGACGCGGTGACGATCGCCACGCCCGACCACTGGCATACCCTGATCGGCGTCGCCGCGATGCGGGCGGGGAAGGACGTCTACTGCGAGAAGCCCCTGACGCTGACGATCGACGAAGGCAAGGTGTTCAGCAGGGTCGCCGGTTCGACGAGCAGGATCGTCCAGGTTGGGACCCATCAGCGATCCGACCCTCGATTCCACCTGGCGTGCGAGTTGGTGAGGAACGGCAGGATTGGCCGCCTGAGTCGGATCGAGACGCGCGTCGGATCGAATCCTGCGCACAAGCGGCTCCAGACTTCGGCGGTCCCGAGCGGCCTCGATTGGGACCTCTGGCTGGGGCAGGCGCCGGTCGTCCCCTACATCGACAAACGGTGCCGATACGACTTCCGCTGGTGGTACGAATACTCAGGCGGGAAGCTCACGGATTGGGGCGTGCACCACAACGACATCGCGCAGTGGGCGATGGGGACCGACGAATCAGGCCCCGTCCACATCTCGGCCGAGCATTCCCCGGTCGGCACCGACCCGAACGCCTACTACTGGCCTTCCGACTTCAAGGTCACCTACACCTATGCGAGCGGCGTTGAGTTGATCTGTTCTGCCAAGGGTAAGAACGGGATCCTCTTCACGGGCGACGCCGGCTGGATCTTCGTGGACCGCGCCAAGATCGAGGCGAGCGACCCCCGGCTCCTCGCTGAGCCGCTCCCCGCCGATGCGACCCGCCTCCACACCTCCGACGATCACATCCGAAACTTCCTCGACTGCGTGAAGACCCGGGATAAGCCCGTCTGCGACGCCACGATCGGCCATCGATCGGCCAGCGTCAGCCACCTCGGCAACATCGCCATACGCACAGGCGAATCACTCCAATGGGACCCCTCCGCCGAGCGATTCGTGGCCAACGACGCCGCCGACGCGTTGCTCTCCCGTCCCATGCGAGCGCCGTGGACGCTCGATGGCTGATTGACGTCAGACTCCCTCCCGTACGCGGCTAATATCATCGCGCTCAATGGCCATAATGCCATCGCCGCGATCTTGCACGAGAAGGCCAATCCCCCGGCCGGCGACAAGAGGTCGCGGACAGGCTACGCTAATTGTAGAAATCAAGTCTCGAAATGACCGCTCCGATGGCGGCGAGTGTTCGGGTGGGCGAGGCTGCGAGGATCGGGCGGGTCGTATTGCGCAAGAAGGGGGGAGATGAGGCGGGTCGTTTGCAATCGTCCATGGAACGAGCATACCCGAGGGGCCGGAGTGGCACCTCGGGCAGAGTCTCGGGATGCGAGGTTAAAGCAGGCTGACGTCCGCGTGCGTCGGCCAGCCTGCCGGGATCAATACTGGTCGGAGCTGAGCACTTCGCCGCCGTTGCGGGTGCCGATCGCCCACCAGGCGGTGCGGTTGACCGAGTCCTTGATGAATCGGACGGAGCCGTCGGCCATCGTCATGTTGACGCCGCCGGGGTGGTTGCTGCTGGGCGGGGCCGAGCCGTAGTAGTCGACGCCCCAGGTGTTGCCCGACCAGATGGACGAGGTCACGCAGGTGCGGGTGTTCGGCGTGCCCATGTGGTTGTAGACGGCATAGTTGATGTACCAGGGGAAGGAGAGGAACCAGTCTCCCCGGGCGCCGCCCCAGCCTTCGGTCGTGACGGGCACGCTCTGGCAGGCCGCGATCTCGGCGATCACCGCGGTGGCCGTGGCGGCGAAGTTCGACATCCCCGAGGCGTTGAAGTGGACCCGCTTCGACCGGACGCCCGAGCCGGCGGTGACGGCGGCCGCGTTGTTGACGCCGGTCAGCACTTCGCTGAAGAGCGCCGTGTTGCTGGTCCCGTCCGTGATGGAGGCGATCTTCATGACCACCGAGCCGGGGTAGTCGGTGTTCGGGGTCGGGGTGTAAGTCCCGCTGAACGGGAGCAACTGGTGGGGGCCGCCGACGTTGCCCACGTAGCTGCACAGGGTCGTGGTCCGCTCGGGGGCGTCCGACGGGCAGAGGAAGGTGCCGACCTGGGTGTTGAACACCGTGGTGTTCATGGCGTAGAGGTTGCAACCGCCCGAGTTGCACGCCACCGCGCCCACGTTGTAGGCGTTGAACAGCACGCCCTGCTCGATGAACTGGAGCAGGCTCAGGTGCCCGCTCGGCCCCCAGCCCCAGTTGTCCAGCGGCGAGGGGTACATCACGCTGGGGACGAACGTCCCGTAAGCGCTTTCATAATTGTGCATGGCCAGCCCGAATTGCTTCAGGTTGTTGGTGCACTGGGCCCGGCGGGCGGCCTCGCGCGCCGACTGCACGGCGGGGAGGAGCAACGCGATCAAGACGGCGATGATGGCGATGACCACGAGCAGTTCGATGAGGGTGAAACCGCGAGTTGACCGAGATCGCATGGGTCAGGCTCCTGTCGAAGGGGAATAAAGGATGAAGACGTAGGGACTGACTCGGATTTTCAGCTCATGACATGAGCGGATGCCGGGTCAGGGGCGGCATCTCCCGGAGAGCTCGCGGGCCCCGCCGGGGATGCTTCGACGGGCCGAGAGGCCTGGGATCGCGAAGGCTGGAAGGCCATCCCCCGGCTCAACGGCCCGGCAGGATCGGGGCACCGCCCCCCTTCTTGCCGGCGGGCGGCTTGGCCTTGGCCTTGGCCTCGGCCGACGGCCCATTCCCGATCGCGACCGCCACATCGTCTCCACTGGAAGAGCTCGATGAAGACTCACAGCCCGCGGTCAGCACGGGCACGAGCAAGGCCAGGGTCCACAGCCGGGGTTGCAAACGAGCGAACATCGAATCTCCTCATCCTGGGAACAACGGGCGTGAATCGGGAACGGAGCACGTAACGGTCTTACGAGACCTGAAAACGTGAAAACATGCATGCACGTGGTGCGATGCGGAGTCTTCGCGCTTGAGAGGGCCGGCCGGGTTATCGATCAGTCCAAGTTCGAGGCGTGACAAGTGAAAATCTTAGGAGGCCGCGTCATCGTTGACTTCGTGGGGCGCTTCTAAGCACGCGATGCACACGGTGCGGGCGACTTCTCGGATGGTCGCGCCAGGAATGCTGCGTTTTCGCGTTGTTCTTCAAACTTCCGTTGGAGAGGACGGACGAGTTGTGGAGTTGAGCAATTCTCGTTCCAGCCTTGGGATTCTCTAGTTCCACAAGCTGAGGTTTGATATTAGGGAGTCCTGGCGCAAATGTCCATAATAAACTTAGAAATGAAAGTGATCCTAAATTCTTCGGTATTAACTATGATCTTCTACGTTTTGTAGTATAGATCGGGATGCCTAGTGGGCTCCCCGCGCGATGATTCCGACTGTGACATTAGTGGAGTTGAAGCTGGCCGGACGTGACGCGAGACGACGCCGATTTACTACATCGTGTAGTATGCTCTTGGGTGAAATGAGCATTGTCTAATAGATGGAATTGTCCGCGGGAGCCGTCGCTTATTGCGGCCCGTGTGTGGATGCCATCAGGGATTCACCGGGTGTCCCGCCTCGAGTGGGATGGCGATGAAGGCCGGTAGGGAGGGCGTAGGCCGGAAGCTTTGTGGCATTGGGTTATCGGGATGCGTCGGCGCATCATGGTTGCCGGTATACCGGGGCCCGGCCTCTCCCGCTCGGCATCGTCCGGGGTGACGGAGGCTTCGCGATCGACGCCGAGGGAGTTTCCGCGGCCCACTTATGGCTTGATAGGGCCAAGAATAGAGTTGCCATGGCTTCCCGGATTTGTTGAAATTTGGTTGCAACGACAGGTCGGATCGCCTCTCTCGATCACGATCTCAAGAGAATCCCCCCGCTCCCTGCCTGTGCCCGCCATTCCTCGAAGGACAGGACCAACGGGATGACCCTCCGGCTCTTGAGAGATACCGAGGCCCCCTTCGCCTCGATTGCAAAGCGAATCGCCCTCCGGCTCGGCATCGTCCCCGCGCTCGCACTCGGCCTGACGAACGCGATGGCCGCGGGACCATCCCCCGAAGGGGTCGAGTTCTTCGAGTCGAAGATCCGGCCGGTCCTGGTGAAGAACTGCTTCTCCTGCCACTCCTCCGAGGCCAAGAGCCTGAAGGCGGGCCTCCGGCTCGACTCGGCGCAGGCCATGCGGGACGGCGGCGAGGGCGGCCCGGCGGTCGTGCCCGGCAACGTTGATGAGAGCCTCCTGATCTCGGCACTCAAGTATGAGTCGTCGCAGATGCCCCCCTCGGGCAAGCTACCCGAGGCGACGATCGCCGACTTCGCGAAGTGGGTCGAGATGGGGGCTCCCGACCCCAGGACGGCCGCGTCGGCCCCCGCCGCCTCCGAGTCGAAGAAGCTCGACATGGCCGCCGCCCGGCAGTTCTGGTCCTTCCGCCCCCCCGCCCCGTCCTCGCCGAAGCCCGTCTCCGACGAAGCCTGGGCGCGAGGCCCGATCGACCGGCACATCCTCGCCGCGCTCGACGAGAAAGGCCTCAAGCCCGTGCGGCCCGCCGGCAAGCGCGAGCTGATCCGCCGGGCGACCTTCGACCTCACCGGCTTGCCGCCGACTCCCGAAGAAGTCGACGCCTTCCTCGCCGACGAGGCCCCCGACGCCTTCGACCGGGTGGTGGACCGCCTGCTGGCCTCGCCGCACTACGGCGAGCGCTGGGGTCGTTACTGGCTCGACGTCGCCCGCTACGCCGAGGATCAGGCCCACACATTCGGCGTGAAGCCGAACTCCAGCGGCTTCCGCTATCGAGACTGGGTCGTCCGCGCCCTGAACGACGACCTCCCCTACGACCGCTTCGTCAAGCTCCAGATCGCCGGGGACCAGCTCCCCGAAGGCAAGAACCCGCCTTATGACGGGCGCGTGGCGCTCGGGTTCTTCGGGCTCGGGGCGCAATATTACAAGAATACCGATGCGGCCAAGGCGACCGCCGACGAGTTGGACGACCGCGTCGACACCCTGACCCGCGGCTTCCTCGGCCTGACCGTCGCCTGTGCCCGCTGCCACGACCACAAGTTCGACCCGATCCCGACGCAGGACTATTACTCGCTCGCCGGGATCTTCTCGAGCTCGATGCTCACCAACACCCCGCTTGTCAGCGACGAGGAGGTGAAGCGGCACGAGCATCAGGAGGAGCAGCTCAAGGCCGCCGAGGCCAAACTCAAGGGCTACCGCGACCAGGAGCGGGTGAAGTTCGTCGCCTCGGGCGTGGACCGGCTCGACGCCTACCTGATCGCCGCCCGGTCCTGCTCCTCAAGTGGGAAGAAGGAGCCCGGGAATTCCGTGGCGGAGGTCGCCAAACGCGAGGGGCTCGAGCCGAGCATCCTCAGGCGCTGGGTCAAGCTGCTCGACTCGGGGAATGAGTCCACGCAGCGACTGGCGGGGCTCGCCTCCTGGCAGGCCTTCCATGCGATCGGCAAGGACGGCTCGGCCGAATCCGTCGCCGAGGCCGCTCGCGGGGTTCGCGACGAGGTCCGTCGCTCGGCGAGCCGTCGAGTCGTCACGAAGGCGGACCCGGTCGTCGAGATCGACCTGGATATCACGGGGGCGAACCGACTCTTCCTCGTCGTGAGCGACGGCGGGGACGGCCAGAGCTGCGACTGGGCCGACTGGATCGAGCCGAAATTGGTCGGGCCGGAAGGCGAGAAGAAGCTGACCGAGCTGCGCTGGCGGTCGGCGACCTCCGGATCCGGCTCGGTGCTGGTCGGCAAGAACGCCGGCGGCGACCCGCTCAAGGTGGCCGGGCAGCTGGTGGCCGACGGGATCGGCACGCACGCCCCGTCGCTCATCGTCTTCGACCTGCCCGATGGCTACACGAGGTTTCGGACCAAAGCCGGCCTCGACGAGGGGGGAACCGGCCAGGCCAGCGACAATGGCTCGGCGACCGTCCAGTTCCTCGCGACCACGCGCAAGCCCGAGACGATCGAGGGGGCCCTCGCCTTCGATGGTGCCGTCGACATGACCAAGGGGGACTGGCTCAGGTTCCTCTTCGCCGAGAAGGGGATCTTCTACATCGGCGACGATGACCTGGCGAAGCGTCTCGACAAGGATGCCCTGGGCCAGATCGAGCGGCTGAAGGCCGGGGTCGCCGAGGCGAAGGAGGGGGTCTCGCCCCCCTACCCGATCGCCCACTCGCTCGTCGATGCGACGGCGGCCGACATGCACGTCTTCGTCCGTGGTAATCCCGCCCAGCCCGGCGACCTCGCCCCGCGTAGGTTCCTTCGAGTGCTGGCCGGCGACGAGCCCCCCCGCTTCGATAAAGGGAGCGGCCGGCTCGACCTGGCCGAGGCCATCGCGAGCCCCGACAACCCGCTGACCGCCCGCGTGATCGTGAACCGGATCTGGCAGCACCACTTCGGCCGGGGGATCGTCGGCACCAGCAGCAACTTCGGGATCCTCGGCGAGAAGCCGACCCACCCCGCCTTGCTCGACTACCTGGCCGATCGGCTCGTGGCCTCGGGCTGGTCGCTCAAGGCTATCCATCGCGAGATCATGCGGTCGGCAACCTATCAGTTGAGCACCGACCTCGACCCGCAGAATTTCCAGGTCGACGCCGACAACCGCTACCTCTGGCGGGCCAATCGGCGTCGGCTCGACGTGGAGGCCTGGCGAGACGCCTTCCTCGCCGTCTCGGGCCGGCTCGACCCCACCGTCGGCGGGCCCTCGCTCGACCTCGCGGATACGGGGAACAGGCGGCGGACCCTCTACGCCAAGATCAGCCGGCACAACCTCGACTCGCTCCTCCGCCTGTTCGACTTCCCCGACCCGAACATCACGAGCGACAAGCGGAGCCAGACGACGATCCCCCAGCAGCAGCTCTTCGTCCTCAACAGCCCGTTCGTCGTCGACCAGGCGCGGGCGTTGGTCGACCGAGTTCGCAACGACGCCGGGCCCAAGGCCGACGAGGCCGCGCGGATCAATCGCGCGTACCTCCTCCTCTACGGAAGGCCGGCCGACGAGGACGAGACGACGATGGGCGTCGCCTACCTCGGCGGCGAGGACGACCCGGCCACCAAACGGTTGAGCCGCTGGGAGCGTTACGCCCAGGTCCTGCTCAGCAGCAACGAATTCCTCTATCTTGATTGATGGAATGGATTGGGACGACGGGATCGGTCCGATCCCCCTCACTACAAGCCAAAGGCCGGAGGATTCGTCGATGAGCCAGGATTCATTCCACTTCGAGATGTCGCGCCGCGAGATGCTGCGCAAGGTCGGGACCGGCCTGGGGACCCTCGGCCTGGCCTCGGTGCTCGCCGACTCCGGACGGCTGGCGGCGTCGCCGATCGCAAAGGACATCGCCGGCAACCCGCTCTCGCCCCGCGTGGGGCACTTCCCGGCCAGGGCCAAGCGCGTCATCCACCTGTTCATGAACGGCGGGCCTTCGCAGGTCGACACGTTCGACCCGAAGCCGATGCTCACCAAGCTCGACGGCCAGCGCCCTCCTTACGCCGACCTCAAGACCGAGCGCAAGACCGGCGGCCTGCTCAAGTCCCCCTTCAAGTTCTCAAGGCACGGCGAGTCGGGCCTGGAGATCAGCGAGCTCTATCCCCACCTGGCCGAGTGTGCGGACGACCTCTGCGTCATCCGTTCGATGCACACCAACATCCCCAACCACGAGCCCGCGCTGCTGATGATGAACAGCGGCGAGAACCAGCCCACCCGGCCGAGCATGGGCTCGTGGCTCCTCTACGGCCTGGGGACCGAGAACCAGAACCTACCAGGGTTCGTCGTCCTCTGCCCCGGCGAGCCCGTCGTCGGCCCGCAACTCTGGAGCAATAGCTTCCTGCCGGGGATCTATCAGGGGACGCACATCAATAACTCGGAGCTGGATCCCAAGCGCGTCATCAAGCACATCGACAACGCCTACCAGGACCGGAAATCCCAGCGCGAGCAGATGGACCTCCTCAAGCAGCTCAACGAGAGGCATCTCGATCGCCGGGGAGGCAACGACAACCCGCTCGAGGCCCGCATCGCCTCGCTCGAGATGGCCTTCCGCATGCAGACCGAGGCGCAGGAGGTCTTCGACCTGAACCGGGAGAGCCGATCAACGCGCGAGCTCTACGGCGAAGGCCCGTTCGCGAACGCCTGCCTCACCGCCCGAAGGCTCGTCGAGCGCGGGGTGCGGATGGTCCAGGTCTACACCGGGGCCGGCCAGCCCTGGGATGACCATGAAGATATCAGCAAGCATGCGGAGAAAGCCAAGGAGACCGACCAGCCGGTCGCGGCGCTCCTCAAGGACCTGAAGTCCCGCGGCCTGCTCGAAGACACCCTGGTCCTCTGGGGCGGCGAGTTCGGCCGGACGCCCGTCTCCGAGAAATCCAAGGGGCGCGACCACAACAACCATGGCTTCTCGGTCTGGCTCGCCGGCGGCGGCGTCAAGGGGGGCATGACCTACGGCGCGACCGACGAATTCGGCTTCGCGGCGGTCGAGAAGAAGGTCCACGTCCACGACCTCCACGCCACGATCCTGCACCTGATGGGCATCGACCACGAGCAGTTGACGTACCACTACTCGGGCCGGGACTTCCGCCTCACCGACGTCCACGGCGTCGTCGTCGACGGTATCCTCGCCTGAGCACTTCGTTCAAATGAAGACGTGATGCTCTCATAATTGATGGGCCGCTTTCGCGTCGGCGAGGCTTCGGGAGACGAGGCTAGCACTGGCCCGACGGCGGCCCTTGCTTGCGCATGCCGGGGTGGATGCCCGGTTGGAGCTTCTGCTCGGCCGCGATCCGGCTCAGGAACCCGGCGAGCTGCGCTCGCTCCGATTCGTCGAGGGCGGCGACGAGCGCATCCCGATGCTCCTGGGTGACGACCTCGATCTTCGCGAGCGTCTCGCGCCCGGCGTCGGTCAGGTGCAACGCGTACGAGCGGCGGTCGGAGGGATTGTCCCTGCGCTCGACCAGGCCGCGCTTCTCGAGGTCGTCGAGGATCTGGACGAGGCGGCTCGGGAACATGCCGAGCTTCTCGCCGAGCGCCTGCTGGCTCAGCCCATCGGCCTGTTCGACCACCCGCAAGATCCCCACGTGCGGCGGGTTCAAGCCCAGCGGGCCCAGCCGATCCGCGAACGTCGCGGCCGAGTGGGCCCCGACCTGCGAGAGCAGGAACCCGAGCCCTGAGCCGGGGTCCGTCGAGCCCTTCAAGGCGCGAGAGCGGGCCATTCATTTCTCCGGAAAATGATTATTGACTGTAACGATTATCTCCACTATTATTCTCATCGAGGGAGGGCTCGGAGGCAAGCGCCTGCCGCTCCGCCGAGCGTCGTCGTTGCCGTCGATCGCGATGCCGATTCAGGGCGACCGCACGGCGAGCCAGGGGCGAGGGAATGGCCAAGCCCCGCAAATCAACTCGGCGTGCCCAAACTGCGTCGGTGATGATGGCACGTCACGCCGGCGGTGGGGAACTCACGCCCTGCCGTTCAACGGTTCCATTCGCTTGGATCCGATCGCCTCGATACCACTTCCATCGTGCAAGGAGTCCGTCCGATGCGGCTCAATCATCTCAATCTGACGGTGCCCGACGTGGCCGAGACCCGCGCGTTCTTCGAGACACATTTCGACATGAAATGTGTCGTGGAACGGGGACGAAATGCATTCGCCCTGCTGCTCGACGAGTCCGGATTCGTCCTGTCGCTGAACAACTTCGGTAATGAGAAGACGATCGAATACCCGGAAGCGTTCCACGTCGGCTTCATGGTCGAGAGCCGGGAACGCGTGGATGAAATTCGCAAACGGTTGGAAGACGCTGGCCTCGACGTGGAACCCGCCAAGGAGTTCCACGGGGCCTGGACCTTCTACTTCAAGGCGCCCGGCGGGTTCCTCGTCGAGGTGCTCCACCAGCACAAGGGAAACTTCGGCCCGCAGCCGTGAAGGCGGGAGGCCCGGGGAGGGGCGCGGCTGGCGCTATGAGAGTGCCCGTCGGCAGAGGGCGAGGTGGACCGGGGCGCTGGGGCTGGCGATCTCATTGGACGATCGCGAACTGCAACGCCCTCGATTCTTCCCCAATGTGACTTACGTCTTGTCCGCCTCCTGGAAGACGGGAATCTCGATGTCGGTGGCGGTCAGCGGGAGGGCACCACCACCCTTGGGGGCGGACTCTCGGAATAGACCCGTCCACATGCAACCGAGGCATCGATAGCGACGGCAGGAGATCAGGTTGCCGATGAAGAGTCGATCGGCGCTGTGGCGAGGGATCCGCATCATCCGTGAGCCGGGCCCGCAACGAGGGCAGTGGCGTTGACGATACAGTAGCGAGCGGAGGGGCAACACGAATGCGAGGATCGAAGCAACAAGCGTAACACTTAAGAGAATAATCGCCAGTTGAATGAGCATTGCAGGGCACTCAGGGTTTGGGAAACCCGGGCGGTTAACGGAGGGAAACGGAGAGCCGAAACCTGGGCATCGAAGGGTTGGTTGGCAAACGTCTGAAAGGCTGGATATAGGTGCAAACCCATGTCCTTGAGTCGACGATTACTTTAGGGAGCAACCCATCGGATTGAAAGCGAATTTTTTGAACTTTATTCAGAATTAACATTGATCCATTTTAGGCATCAAACCCTCGGCTGCGTGATTGCAAACCGGTGTGGATGAAGCGATGCCATGATAGTTCGAGCTTTGTTATGACGAGGCGGCACAAAATTGAAAAGGGTCCTGATTTCTCCATAAATGGCATGGGCCAGATAGTTTGTGAAGAATAGCTTCGAGAAGTTGGGATGCTGCTTTTTGGAACGCTGAGCCTTGTATTCTACCTGTTGATTGTGCAAATTTAGGAAAACAGATTTGGCTAAAAATAGCAAGAGTCGAGGCGTTGAAACAAATCGTTTCTTCGGCTCGGTTCGCTGGAGATGAGGCATTGAGAGCGAGTTGGCGAGCATGGTCAAGGGTGCCGGGGCGGAGCAGTCCAGAGGGCTGATTTTCACGTGAACCTGGGGTTTTTGGGTGAATTGATCGGGATTCAATTTGGTGCAGATGGGTTCTCTGGATGGACAGTGTTGGCTCTTGCGTGGTGGCACTTAATCTGGCGTGGCCGGCATCGAGCCTTGGCCAACTCCGGCGAATTTAATCGCGACGCTGCAACGCCCGCGGCTCAAACCGTTCCGAGAGGACTGCGGCCGATCTCGCGCGTTGAGAATGAGCACAATCTCCTGCGTAAGATAGTGATCTGAAGAAATAAGAGTTGGTCGTGCTTCGACTGATGTGAAATGATGTGTAATTGGACAGATAGGGCTGCGAGGAATTAGCGCCTTGTGCGCGTGGCGATGTCGCGGAGCGCGACGCCCGATTCTCGCGTGTCTTCCATGGGGACGCGGGGGGCGATGGTGCGGTAGTCGGGGAGCATGATGAGGCGCTCGGCGGGGCCGTCGGCGAGGTGGCGGTGGACCTGGGAGGCTACGTCGGCGCTCAGGGTGGTCGCCCCTTCGCGGTCGAGGTGGGAGTGGTCGTAGAAGACGTTGGCCGGGTAGTTGGAGTGCCGGGCGTCAAGGACGGTGAGGTTGGGGTACTTCTTCAGGGCCTTCTCGAGCAGGCCCGTGTATCGGCCGTTGATGCCCTCGAGGTCCTTGCGAGCCTCGATTTTGGGGTGGTCCGGGGGGACGACCCAGAAGACGGGGATCCGGTGTTCGGCCGCGAGTTGCAGGAAGCGGCCCAGGTAGGCCATGTTGATCTCGTTGCCCACCCGGTCGCGCAGGAATCCGTCGCGGACCCAGGCGTCCATGTCGTCGGGCATCCAGCACTTCGGGTTCTTCTCGAAGACGAGCGTCCCCTTGTTGCTCCAGGCGTTGCGCTTGAGGAGGTGGATCAGGTCGGACGGCCCGGGCTGCTCCCCCTTGAGCCTCGCCGCGATGAGTTCGCGGAGGCCCTGGCGGTAGCGGATCGAGGGGACCAGACGCCCGGCCATGACCCAGGCGAAGAGGTGCGCGTCCCGGGCCGATCGGGCGAGGTCGAAGCACTCTCGCGTCGAGAGATACTGCGCCCAGCGATGCGTGTTTTCCTCGAGGCCGTGGCTTAGGAGCACCGGATAGAAGTCGACGATGACCGCCGAGGGCCTGCCGCCCGAATCGAGCACGCGGCGGAGCTGGAAGTAGCTGGTCGAGGACTGGCCGCCGCTGAAGGCCAGGTTCATCGTCCGGAGGCCGAGGCGGTCTTCCAGCACCTGGGCGACCATCCCGTGCTTGACCTGGCTATCCCCCAGGCAGAGGACCTGGCACTCGCGCGAGCCTTCCGAGGCCATGCGGCCGCAGGTGCTCCAGAGCCAGCCCAGCGCCGAGTTCAGGCCGGTCCCGCGCTGGACCAGGCCCGACTCCACCACGACGAGGATCGCGAGCATCCCGAGGAATCCCGCCGGGCTCCGGCGGCGCATTCTCTGCCCTGGAGTGACATCCATGTCGTGGCCGGAAGGCCCCTCGGCTTTCTTCGGGAGTTGGCGGTCGCGACCGGACGGGCTTCCCCATGCTCCGGGGGACCTGCCCCTGCCCGCGCCCTCGGGTTCAACGCGGCCTGACTCCAGCCAATCCTGGCGGAGATGCCGGGTACGCAAGGGATTCGAGATGCCGCATAAAATTGGCGATCCGCGCCATATTGTCAAGGCACGTCCTGACAAACCGGGTCCACCTTGCAACAACTCTCGATTTGCGCCGTCGAATCGACTGAGGGGAAAATCGAAGACCTGGGCCGAAGGTCCGGCGTCGACTCGACTGTCGCCACCAACGCCACATCTCGAGAGTTGGCTCCCCAACCGGATTCGAAAGCAAAATTCCTGGATGTTGAGCCCAAAGAAATGAAGATGAAAATCATTAAATGGTTGTCTGGTTCACGCCGTGAAACGATGGAAATCCCGCCGATTTCTCGATCTTTCGGCTAGCCTTCGCCGGTCGTTTGCGCGAGCGGTTCCCGGTCAAGCTGGGGTGAAACGGCTCATTTTGGGGCGATCATTCGGGTCGGGGCGATTCAAGCCTGTTGCGCCGTCGGGACGATATTGACACGCGGACGGCTAACGGGCGGGTCGCGTAAACCTCATGTCTGGCTGCCAAGAAAAGCCTATCGGACGTCGAGGTCCATGGCTCGGTGGTCTGGGTTTAAGTATTTAGGACAGGTGGAACAGACCGCGATGGCAACACCCTGGATCCTCGTGTTCGCGATGGCCCTGGCGGGCGACCAGGGAGATCGGAACGCCCCAACGATCCCGCCCCCCGCGACGACCGGGGCGCCGATGCCGGCGGCCCTGGCCTTCGAGATGGCCGACGACCTGCCTCCCCTGCCCCAACCCGGGGCGGGCGATCCCTCGGCCCCGTTTCCGGCCCAGCCCCAACCGCAACCCCAACCCGCCGCGGCAGGAGGCGACGCCGCCTCGCCCAATGCGGAGACGGCCGGGGGAGCCGCTCGGCCCGGCGACGCGACCGATTCGAGGGGACGCCAGGCGATCAGCGGTAACCCGGCCGCCGTCAATATCGTGGCCGGTACGGGGGCGTTGGGGAGATTCTTCGGCATCGGCGCCGATACCGGGGTCCGGCTCGGCGGCCTCTGGATCGGGGACGCGAGCGGTGTCGTGTCCGGCGGGAGCCAGCCGGGGCGATGGGGCCTGAACAGTCTGACCGTCATCGACCTGAACCTCGACGGCGAGAAGATCATGGACTGGAAGGGGGGCATGGTCGGGGCCGAGTTCCTCCAGTTCGCCGGGCAGCCGACCAACAGCCTCGCGGGTGCCTTCCCGGGCTTCGACTCGATCCCGGTGACGCCCCCGTTCATCCGCCAGGAACTGTATCAGCTCTGGGTCCGCCAGAGCTTCTTCGACGACAAGCTGATCGTCCGGGCCGGCAAGACGGTCCCCACCTTCGACTTCAACAACGTGGTGAGGCCCGTCCCCGTCGACGACCCGGCGGCGGGCATCCCGGCGGTCTCCGGTTTGGCGTACACGCCGATCTTCGTCAACCCGACCCTGCTCGGTGCGATCCCCGGCTATTACAACTCGGCGGTGGGCATCACGACCACCTTCGCGCCGACGAAGCAACTCTACTTCTCTTATGGTGCCTACGACAGCAACGTGAGCCTCCACCAGACGGGGCTCCAGGGCCCGCGCTTCGATGGGCATTACTTCCACATCGGCGAGGTCGGCTACTCTTATCGGATCGGGCGGGACAAGAAGCCGGGCAGCTTCGGCATCGGCGGGTGGGGTTTGACGGGGGACCTCCAGGATTTCAACAAGCAACCCGTGAAAGGCACCGGCGGCATGTACCTGTTCGGCTCCCAGCGCCTCTGGTTTCGCAACCCGGGGCTGGATAACAGCGGCTTGAGCGGGTTCTACCAGTTCGGTGCCAACAACTCCAATTTCATGATCGCCCGGCAGTTCTTCGGCGCGGGCCTCACGGCGTTCGGCCTCGTCCCAGGCCGCCCCGCCGACTCCTTCGGTGCCGGCCTCGCGTTGACCTGGCTCAATCCCCAGCCGGGCGCCAGCGCGGCACTCTTCCCCGCGACGGCGATCGACGGCCAGCCGCTCCGGCCCAGCCAGTTGATGATGTCGGCTTATTATCAGTTCAAGATCTTCGACGGTTGGTTCTTCCAGCCCAATCTCACCTACATCCCCACCCCCGCCGAGAACGCTTTCACGCCGTCGGCCCTGGCCGTGACGTTGCGCCTGACGGTCCTCTTCTGACGGAAGGCGCGAGCCTCCTCGCCTTCCTCCCATCATCCGCCTCTGCGTCCGTAACCTCGAAAGCCGGGGCCATCGGGAGATGGCTTTGGCTTTCGTCGCGACTCCGTTTCTATCGCGGATTGACCCACAACTGGCCTCGTCGGTCGAGGGCATCGGCCTGGCGACAGTCGTATGAGTACGTCGCAACCGCATGAGAATGCCTGTTTTTAGATATTTTAAGAAAATAGGCCAGGTAAAGTTTTGACAACGGTTCAAGAGTGGAGAAAGATAGAGCCCGCAAGAGGCCCTCCCGGGGCCGACTGGGTCGACGACGACGGTGTCCGATAATTCGATTGCAGTTCCATTGCTGGCGGAGGCGTTGCGATGACGGCGGAAGTTCGCGCGATTCGAGGGTCTTTCTTTGATTTCGTGGACGACCCCTGGAAGTATGGAGCCCGGGAGAAGGAAGCGGCTCGATTCACTCGCGACGGACTCATGGTCGTCACGGATGGGATTATCACCGACTTCGGTAACTACGAAGATCTCTCGCCTAAGTATTCCAGTCTAGATATTACACACATCAAAGACAGGCTGATCCTGCCCGGCTTCATCGACGGGCACATCCACTTCCCCCAGGTCCGCGTGCTCGGGGCTTATGGTAGTCAGTTGCTGGACTGGCTCCAGGACTGGATCTTCCCCGAGGAGTTGAAGTACAAGGATCGCGACTACTCGAAGGAAGCGGCCAAGCACTTCTTCGACGCGCTGCTGGCCGGCGGTACGACGACCTGCCAGGCCTTCACGACCAGCAGCCCCGTCTCGACCGAGGAGTTCTTCGAGGAGGCGACCCGCCGCAACATGCGTGTGATCGCCGGCCTGACGGGGATCGACCGCTTTGCGCCCGACCACTCCCTCATCACGCCGGATGAGTTCTACAAGGAGTCGCAGCGGCTGATCGAGCAATATCACCGCAAGGGGCGGAACCTCTACGCCATCACCCCCCGGTTCGCGGTCGGCTGCTCGGCCGACATGATGGAGCGCTGCCGGCAGTTGAAGGAAGAGCACAACGATTGCTGGGTGAATACCCACATCTCGGAGAATCCCTCCGAGGTCCGGACGGCCCGCGTCGAGTTCCCCGACTGCTCGGATTATACCCACGTCCACGAGAAGCACGGGCTGCTCGGGCCGAAGTTCACGGCCGGGCACGGCATCTGGCTCTCGAACGACGAGTTCTCCCGGTTTTCGAAGGCGGGGGCGGCGATCGCGTTCTGCCCGCTCTCGAACCTCTTCCTGGGCAGCGGACTCTTCCGCCTCGGCCGGGCCCTCGACCCCGAGCGGCCGGTCCGCGTGGCCCTCGGCTGCGACATGGGGGGCGGCAACGCCTTCAGCCTGATCCGGGTGATGGAGGAGGCGTACAAGGTCGGCCTCTGCAACAACACCATGCTCGACGGCTCGGTCAACCCCCGCGACCAGGATCTGGCCGAGGCCGACCGCAACAAGCTCAGCCCCTATCGCGCCTTCTACCTCGCGACCCTCGGCGGCGCCCGCGCCCTGTACCTCGACGACCTCCTCGGCAATTTCGACAAGGGCAAGGAGGCCGACTTCGTGGCGATCGACTGGAACAGCGGCCAGGCGGCCGTGAAGTGGCACCAGTCGCTCATCACCGAAGGGAACCCCAAGACGATCGAGGAGGCCTCGCAGCTCCTCTTCGGCGTCATGGCCGTCGGCGACGACCGCAACATCGACGAGACCTGGATCGGCGGCAAGCGGGCCTACAAGAAGGCCTGAGCCCGAACCCGATGCCCATGACTCGTACCCGAGGCGTATCCTGATCGATGGACCTAACCCCGCAGACTCGAGGAGCGGATTCGTGACCGTGCATATTTCCAGGGCGTCTGCCGTGATCGTGCAGCGCGTCCCCGCGTCGGATGTGGATTGGTTCCTCGAGTGGCAGGGCAACGTCATCAAGGTCGCCGAGGGCTTCGAGGGGTATTGCGGCACCGATGTCTTCCAGCCGACGGCCAAGAGTCCTGAAGAGTGGGTGGTCGTCATCCACTTCGAGGAGGACAGGTTCCTGAACCGCTGGCTCGAGTCGCCGATCCGCGAGGAATGGATCCAGAAGGTCAAGGCTCGCCTCGGCGACTTCGACATGAAGACCCTGCCGGATGGCTTCGGCGCCTGGTTCGCCGGGGCGTCCTCCGCCTCGGGCGAGGGGCCTTCCGCGTGGAAGATGGCCCTCACCGTCCTCCTGGCCCTCTTCCCGACGGTCATGGTGCTGTCGATTCTCGTCGGGCCGATCACCCAGCCTTTGGGGTTCTCGCTCTCGATGCTGATCGGCAACGCCCTCAGCATCTCGATCCTGCAATGGGCCGTGATGCCCCTGCTGACCAAGTTGATCGCCCCCTGGCTCCACGCCAAGGACTCGAGGAACAAGGCGATCGCCTTCGGCGGCCCGCTCGGCATCGCGGCGGCATTGGCGGTGCTGACCCTCATCTTCCGCAAGATCAGCGGATGAAAACGTCGAGACACCATCGGATCACAACATGAGCCAGATTTCCTGTGACGTGCTCGTCGCCGGTGCCGGTTACGCGGGGCTCTCGGCGGCGAGGGCCCTGAAGGCCGCGGGCCGATCGGTCGTCCTGCTCGAGTCTCGCGACCGCGTCGGCGGGCGGACCCTGGAGCGGCAGGTCGCCGGCTGGCGGCTCGAACTCGGCGGCCAGTACATCGCGCCGATCCAGGAGCGGGCGACGAAGCTGGTCCCCGAACTTGGGCTCGAGTTCTTCACGGCATGGGGCGAGGGGGATGGGTTCGTCGCCAAGGACGGGAAGGTCGCCCGCTATCAGTCGACCCCCGCGCGTTGCCTGGTCGAGTCGCTCGGGCATCCCGCCGAGGTCGCCGAGGAGATCGAGGGGACGCTCAACGAACTGGGCAGGCTCAACGAACTGGTCCCCGCCGCGACCCCCTGGATCTGCCCCGACGCCGAGGCCTGGGATGCCGTCACGTTCGATACCTGGATCAATGAGCGGAACCGGACCGACGCCTCACGTGAGTTCTTCCGCTACCTGACGAACCAGGCCTATTCCACCGAGCCTGGGCAGATCTCGTTGCTCCAGATGCTCTGGTTCCTGAAGACGAGCCACGGGTTGCCCCCCTGGGCGATCGGCGGCCTGCAGGCGAATCGCGTCGTCGGCGGCACGCAGCTCGTCGCCGAGCGGATGGCGGAGCAACTCGGCGACGCGCTCCACCTCGGCCAGATCGTGCGCCGGGTCGAGCAGGACGACAACGGGGTGCTCGTGAAGACGGTCGGAGCCGAGTATCGGGCGAAGGCCGTCGTCCTCTGCCTGCCTCCCCAGTTGCTCCCCGGCCTGAACTACGAGCCTCGCCTCCCCTCCGACCTCTACCGGGCCTTCTCCGCCTTCCAGACGGGGAACACCACAAAGGTCCAGGCCGCCTACGATCGCCCCTTCTGGCGCGATAAGGGCCTGTCGGGCAACGGCATGATCTGGGATGGTCCCCAGACATTCAGCTATGATAATTCGGCCAAGGACGGCTACCCCGGCGTGCTCCTCGGCTTCATCACCGCGAGGCGTGCGACCGACTGGAACCGGCTCTCTCCCGCGGATCGGCGGTCGAGCGTTCTGGAGACCTGGGCCAAGATCCTGGGCCCGGAGGCCCTCGACCCCATCGACTACATCGAGATGGACTGGACGTCGGAAGAGTTCACGCGCGGCGGTTACGGCTGCCACCTGACCCCCGGCTTCTGGTGCGAGCTCGGGCAGGCCCTCGGCGGCGAGTCGATGCCCCGGTTCGGCCGGGTCTGGTGGGCCGCCTCCGACCTCGCCAAGGACTGGAACGGATACCTCGAAGGCGGCCTCTTCGCCGGCGAGCAGGCGGCGGGCGAGGTCGACGCTTTTCTTGGTTGAAAATGCAGATGGCTTGATGGGGAGGCCCGCGCATGGCGACGTTGATCACGGGGGTCGAAGGTTTCTTAGGGGCGAGGGTGGCCCAGCTCCTGCACTCGGAGGGCTCGCAAGTGGTGGGCCTGGATGTCGTCGCCGCGTCGGCCCCGAGGCCCTGGCCGGTGATCGTCGGCGACGTGACGGACAAGGCCCTCGTTGACGACATCTTCGCCAGGCACGGCATCAACAACGTGGTACATGCGGGGGGCGTATCAGGGCCTCATATCTGCAACAATCAGCCGGCTCGCGTCTTCGAGGTTAACGTCCTGGGGACATTGAACCTGTTCGAGGCCGCGAGGACCACGGGGCTCAAGGGGCGGGTCGTTTTCCTCTCGTCGAGCTCCGTCTACGGCCAGGCCGCCGAGGAGGCCTCGCGCATCACGCCGGTCGTGGAGCGGCTCCCCCTGCTGGCGAGCGAGCCGTATGGCAGCTCCAAGGTCTCGTGCGAGGCGATGGTCCGCGCCTATGCCCATCAGGACAAGGTCGACCTCCTCTCGCTGCGGGTCTCCATCGTCTATGGCGCGGGGCGGACGGCCTATTGCGGGATCACGCAGTTGCTCAAGACGGCCCTGGCCGGCGAGCCGATCGTGCTCGACCAGGGGTGCGACGTCCCCCTGCCCTGGATCTACATCACAGACCTCTGCGAGGTCGTGAAGACGGCGCTTCAGATCCCCAAGGACCGGATTCGCGAGGTCGATACGCTCGCCTACAACGTCACCGGCCCCGGCTTCCCGACCTTCCGCGAGATCGCGTGCATTATCCAGGAACTCGTCCCCGGGACGGTCGTGCAGGACGGACCCGACCCGGATAAATACGCGATGAACGCCCGCAAGATGTCGCTCGCCTCCATCCACCGCGACCTCGGCTGGGAGCCTAAAGTGGAGATTCGCGAAGGTGTGGGAAAGCTCCACGAGTGGCTCGCCCGGTAATCCTCATCCCTTGGCATAGGCCAGCAGGTTATCGACCAGTGCGTCGCCGAAGGCCTCGTCCAGGGGCAGGTGGCGCACGAGGAGCCGGAAGTAGATCGGGCCGTAGATCATGTCGATGAAGAGCTCGGGGTCGATCGGCCGCTTCAACTCGCCCCTGACCCTCGCGTGCTCGAGGACCCCGGCCGAGAAGGCCCTGCGCTTGAACATATAGCGTTGGCAGTATTCGGCGAGGATCGTCGGGTCGCTCTGCCCCTCGGCGATGATCTCGGCGGCGACCTTGCCGAAGAATCCGTTGAAGAGCCGGATCAACTCGCGGACCTGGGTGCGGATCGCCTGCTCGGCGGTCCCGGTGTCAGAGACCGCGAGCCGGCCGACGACCCGCTGCTCGAACATATCCATCACGAGCGCGGCCTTCGATGGCCACCACTTGTAGAGCGTCGGCTTTCCCACCCCGGCGCGGCGGGCCACCTCCTCCATCGTCAGGTCGCGCACCGACTTCTCCTGGAGGATCGCGTACACGGCGTCCATGATCCCCTCGTGCGCCGCGGCCGACTCGCTCCTCGGCCTGCCCCGCGACTTCGCCTCCTGCTTCGACTCCTTCGCCATGCCGACCCCCTTCGAGGATAATTTGCTTTACGTATCGTAAAACTATTGACTTGGTTTCTCGGTTCTATAATATTACGCGACGTAAAGGAAATCAAATTCGAGTCGCGGAACCGGATTTCTGGCGGATCAATCAGGGGAGACTGACGATGAGTGCTCAGAACCAGGCGGTGGGGTCGACGGGGAAGATCGCCCTGGTGACGGGGGGGAGCCGGGGCCTCGGGCGCGAGATCGCCCTGAGTCTCGCCGCGGCGGGGTCGGACCTGATCCTGACGTACCGCGAGAAGAAGGGCGAAGGGGCGGCGGTGGTCGCCGAGATCGAGGCCCTGGGCCGGAAGGCGGCCCTGGTGCAACTCGATGTCGCCCAGAGCGATCAGCGTCATAAGTTCCGCGACGAGTTGCAGGCCCTGCTCCGCGAGCATTGGGGGCGTGAGACGTTCGACTTCCTCGTCAACAACGCGGGGATCAACCGCCCGTCGAAGTTCGAGGCGACGACGGAAGACGACTTCGACAGCCTCATGAACGTCCACTTCCGGGGCGTCTATTTCCTCACGCAGGCTCTCTTGCCCGTCATCGCCGACGGCGGCCGGATCGTGAACCTCTCGACCGGCCTGGCGCGGTTCACGACCCCCGGATACGCGGCGTATGCGTCGATGAAGGGGGCCATTGAGGTCCTGACGAAGTATCTGGCCAAGGAGTTGGGCCCTCGCCAGATCAACGTGAACATCGTGGCGCCCGGCCCGATCGAGACCGACTTCACGAAGAACTCCTTCAGCCAGGCGGGGGTCAAGGACTTCCTCGCGAGCCAGACGGCGCTGGGCCGCGTCGGCGTGCCGGAGGACATCGGCGGGGTCGTCGCCTTCCTCTGCTCCGAGGCCGGTCGTTGGCTCAACGCCCAGCGCCTCGAAGCTTCTGGCGGCCTCTTCCTCTGAGATGACGGCGCGGGGGGCGCGACGCTTGCCCGCCGCCGGGTTCCGTGCGAGACTTGGCGCATCGGGAGGGGTCGCCGGGCTTCGAGCGATTGGCCGACGGATGGGCCGAGGCCCCTATCACACGTCAATCTCTTCGGAAATATGACAACGCGTACGGCCGTCGATGGGATCGGATCCATCCTTCCCTCGACGACAGGGCCGGCGCGGGTCGAGGGGCAGACCGCATGCTGACGCTCCTGCTCTCCCTGGCGTCGTTGTCGGCCCTGGCCGACGGGCCGATCGAGCTGCATCCCGAGAATCCGCACTATCTCCGCTATCAGGGGCGGACGACGGTGCTCGTCACCTCGGGCGAGCATTACGGCTCGGTCCTGAACCTCGACTTCGACTTCATCCCGTATCTCGATGCGTTGAAGGCGAGCGGCCTGAACATGACCCGCCTATTCTCCGGGACCTATCGCGAGGTCCCCGGCTCGTTCAACATCAAGGAGAACAACCTCGCCCCCGCGCCCGGGCGTTACCTGCCCCCCTGGATCAAGGTGGGGGAGGACAAGTACGACCTCGACCGCTTCAATCCGGCCTACTTCGATCGCCTCAAGCAATTCCTCCGCGCTGCGGAGGAACGCGGGATCGTCGTGGAATATGTCTTCTTCTGCCCCTTCTACGAAGATGTGCTCTGGGACATCGACCCGATGAACGCCAAGCACAACGTGAATGGCGTTGGCGCGGTCCCTGGGAATGAGGTGTTCACGCTCAAGCATCCGGAACTGGTCGCCCGGCACGAGGCGTTCGTCCGCAAGGTCGTCGCCGAGTTGAAGGACGTGAACAACCTCTATTACGAGGTCTGCAACGAGCCCTACTTCGGCGGCGTGACGCGGGAGTGGCAGGACAGGATCATCGCCACGATCATCGACGCCGAGAAAGTGTCCTTGAAGAAACACCTGATCGCGCAAAACATCGCCAATGACAAGGCGAAGATCGAGTCGCCGAACCCGGCCGTCTCGATCTTCAACTTCCACTACGCGACCCCGCCCGACACCGTGGCGATGAACTACGAACTGAAACGACCTCTTGGCGACGACGAGACCGGCTTTCGCAAGACCGGCGACCTCGTCTACCGCGTCGAGGGCTGGGAGTTCATGCTGGCCGGCGGGGCGATCTACAATAACCTCGACTACTCGTTCAGCACGACCCACGCGGACGGGACGGCCGAGGTGAGCGACCCCACGCCCGGCGGGGGTGGGCCTCGCTTGCGCAAGCAACTCGGCATCCTCAAACGCTTCCTCGACGGCTTCGATCTCCTCCGCATGGCCCCCGACATTACCTTGATCCGAGGCGGAGTTCCCGACAAGGTGACGCCCCGCGTCCTGGCCGAGGCGGGGAAGCAATACGCCGTCTATCTCAGTGGTGGCAAGCGGGTCTCGCTGGAGGTGGATCTCCCCGCCGGCGCTTATCACGCCGAATGGCTCGACACGCGTTCCGGCGAGGTCGTCAAGGTCGTGGACCTGGAAGTCAAAGAGGGCTCGGGGCTGATCCAGCTTAACTCGCCCGACTTCGAGGAAGACATCGCCCTCCGCATCATGGCACGAGGGCGATAATCGCCTCGATGGCGGCTCAGGGCGTCGCGGGCTTGGGGGTTTCCACGGCCTTCAAGGCCCCCTGGGCGACCTCGCCGTCCTGGTTGGGTTTGACGCCCGAGACGCCGATCGCCCCGATGATCTTGCCGTCCTTGAGGATCGGCAGGCCCCCTTCGACGGGCATGGCCCCCGTCCTGAGCACCCGGAGCCCCGCGCCTCCCTGGGCCAGCGTGTCCTCGAAGACCTTGGTCGGCCTGCGGAAGAGGACCGAGGTCTTGGCCTTCTCCATAGCCACCTCGATGCTCCCGAGCTGCGTGTTATCCAGCCGATGGAAGGCGACCAGGAACCCCGAGTTGTCCACGATCGCGATGGCCACGGGCCAGTTGTGCTTCTTGGCCTCGGCCTCGGCCGCCGCCACGATCTTCAGGGCCGCCTCGAGCCTGATCGGGTCGCCGTAGGGGATCGGCTCTTGCGCCGAGGCCCGCGAGCCCGCAAGCAGGAAGGCCGTCGCCGTGAGGAGGAGGTGTGCTGAAGTGGGTTGCATGCTGATGTTCCTTGGCTTTTGAAGGTCCGCGGCGGGCCTTTCGATCTCATCTCGCCGTTGGTCCGTAACGTCGGGCCGATCTTCGGGCCGATCCTCCCGGAAATCAAGGATGCCGAGGGGATCGATCCCGAGACGTGCAATAGCCAAAGCCTCTTGCTATCCTCATGAGACGTTGGGTGTGCGTTTGATTCCGAACCCGGAGGGGTTTCCGCCGTGTTGAGAGCCAGGGTGAGTTGTGCGTTGATGGTCCTTGGGTTGGCCTGCCTCTCCGTCGTCTGGGCGAAGGCGGCCGAGCCGAAGTTGAGCGGCCCCGAGTGGGTCAAGCAATTCCCCGGCAGCCGGAAGATGGAGGATCTGAACGACGAGTTTCGGCCCAAGTTCCAGTTGTTCCAGGCCGCGCTCAAGGAGGCGGGTGCGACGACGCGGATCAATAGCACGCTCCGGCCTCCCGAGCGGGCGTATCTGATGCACTGGTGCTGGAGGATCGCCCGGCAGGACTTCGACCCGCGCGAGGTTCCGGCCAGGGAGGGCGTGGATATCCGGTGGTGGCATGGCGACGCGGCCACTTCGAAGCAAAAGGCCCTGGAGATGGTCAACGCTTACGGGATGAAGAACCTCCAGGTCCGCCCCGCCCTGAATTCAAGGCATACCGAGGGCAAGGCGGTCGACATGGACGTGACCTGGAAGGACACCCTCAAAATTGAACGGCATGACGGGACGACGGTCGAGATCAGCAGCGCCCCCAGGGATAGCACGAACCCCGACCTCATCGAGGTCGCCAAGGGCTACGGAGTAATCCACTTCATCAACGTCCCGAAGGATGCCGTCCACTGGTCCACCGATGGGCGATGATGACCCTGGCAACGCAGCGGGACGCACCTTCGAGAAAGTCATGTGAATAGAAGTCTCTCGTTTCCGGCTCGACGATGCGGGATCGTCTCTGTTAGAGTCGGATCCCTGCAAGGATGACCCGGACACGACATCTCCGTTCCTCAAGGGTGGGGGCACAGGCATGCTGGGCGGCCGTTGGGCATTCACCGCCATCGCGGCGGTCGCGCTGCTGGGGCTCGGTCTGGCGGATCCTCAGCCGGATCCGAACGTACGGCTCAACGAGCCCACGAAGGTCGTCCTCGACTTCAAGGATCGCACGGCCTTCGAACTGGTGCGCGTCACCGCGAAGCGGAGCGGCAAGAAGATCCATGCGTTCCGCAACACGGCCACGAAGGCCATGGTAGGGATGGATTTCGTCGGCGGCATGCCCGAGGATCAGGAAGCCGGCCTGCGCTGGCGCTATCGGATGGTGACCCTGGAGGCACCCGAGCCGGTCCCGTTCTGGGAGGCGATCGACCGCATCGCCAGGAGGGCCGGCATCCAGTACCGCCTCGTCGAGTTCGGCGATACGGGCGCCGCGAATTTGGGGCTCAACTTCGAGGGCGATGGAGCCCCGCCGGGCCCCGCCTCGTACTCCGGGCCGTTCCGCGTCGGCCTCCGGGGCGTCTACGAGCGGCGCCAGGACAAGATCGCGAGCCGAAAGTTTGGCCGGAGTGCCAACCAGAACGGCGACCCGGGCGAGGCCGATCCAATGAGGTTGGATCCCCTCGACGGTGGCTCGTTCTTCGCGGAAATCGAACTCGCGGCGGAACCCGGCCTGGTCTGTCGCCGCGACGGGCCGATCCGGACCGTGGATGCCGTCGACGAGATGGGGAGGTCCCTCTACGCCCACCGGGACGAGAACCCGAGGCAGGCGGTCCAGGCCTTCGCCTCCATCGACGGCGGCCTCGCTCCGATGGTCCGGATCCCCCTGCGGAGGACCGGCCAGACCGCGGGGAGCAAGACGATCAAGCGGCTCCGCGGCCTGATCCCCGTGGAGATCGGCCAACTCCAGGAGAAGCCCGCCATCGCCATCCCGCTCGGGAGTTCGGAGGGGAAGACATTCCGCGGCGGCGGGGCCGAGTTCCGCGTCCTGACGGATCGGATCGAGGGGGGCATCGTCAAGTTCGCGGTCTCCTGCCGCCTCATCAGCGAGACCGATCCGAACCGGCGTGACGCAAGGTTGGCGGTCCTGAGGACTTACCAGATCAAGATGGTGGACGCGAAGGGTGCCCCGAGCCACTCCTCCGCGTCTTCCGGCGGCGGCGGTGCTCCTGGCGAGTTGGAGTTCTCCTACAACTTCGACCCCGAGCAGATCACATCGAAGCTGCCCGCGGAGTTTCGCTATTACGGCCTCGACCGAGTCTCCACGCAGATCCCCTTCGATTTCAAGGATATCCCCCTGCCCTGACCTCGCCCTTGCTCCGCCCGAGACACTTCACATGGGGCCTGGCTCGATCAATCGCCATGTGCGATTGATTGTGCATGAATGCTGGAGACTTTGATTCAAGTGGCAGATGCAAAATAACACCATGTTTTCAATCTCTGCGACTACGACGTGGATTTGTGAATTCTTGAAGAAATGCGGTGCTTCTTGAAGATCCCTTCCGGTCGACGATCACCGAACCAACATAGCCTGGTCCGTGGCGAAATGTTCGGGTTTGTGTGATCCCTCCCCTGCCTTCAAATCACATCACGGCGGGTTCGAGGCGGGCGAATTGCCCGTTCTTCTTTCACAAGTTCACGTTTTGTCGAGTGGCCCGTGCCCCGGCCTGGTGTGGAGTTGCCTCGGCGGTGGCGGTTCCTATAATTGGCGACGTCAACACTTCGATGAACGAACACGGAGTTCGTTTCCCTCCCGTTCCCGATCGTTGGATCTCCTTTCAACACGCCGCGACTCGACGAAATCCCTCTCATAACCCGACCGCATCCCGAGCCTTTGAGACCAATTTATGGCTTCCGTTGAATCTTCGGCATCTGCCGCCATCGATGGCGATCAGGCTCCCGGTACGCCCCGCGCCGGCCTCCGCTTCATCATCCTGCTCGGGCTGCTCGATGCCTTCGGGCCGCTCGGCATCGACATGTACCTGCCCGCCTTCCCCCAGATCGAGACCGACCTGAACGCCCCGAAGGGGGCGATGCAACTGACCCTCTCGCTCTTCCTCGCCGGCCTGGCTGTGGGGCAACTCATCTGCGGGCCGATCTCGGATCGCGTGGGGCGGCGCATCCCCCTGCTGTATGGCTCGGCGGCGTTCGCGGTCTCGTGCGTGCTCTGCGCGTTCACCCGCTCGATCGAGACCCTGATCCTCGCCCGGTTCGTCATGGGCCTGGCCGGGGCCACCGGCATGGTGATCGCCCGGGCAGTCGTGCGAGACTCGTTCGAGGAGGCGGATTCTTCGCGGATCTATTCGATGCTGATGCTCGTCATCGGCATCGCCCCGATCCTCGCGCCCGGGATGGGGAGCCTGCTCTTGCAGGTCGGGAGCTGGGGGGCGATCTTCTGGGCCCTGGGCACCTTCGCGTGCATCTGCGGGATCGCCGTGGCGGTCGACCTGCCGGAGACCCACCCCCCTTCGCGTCGGAGCCGCGACTCGATCGGCCTGATCGCGGGTCGCTACCTGTCGATGCTCGTCGACCGCAAGTTCGTGGGCTACGCAGCCCCCGCGATCCTCGCCCTGGGCCAGATCTTCGCCTACGTGGCCTCGGCTCCGACGCTCCTGCTCCAGCACTACGGGCTGTCGCAGGGGCTCTTCAGCGTGATCTTCGCCGGCAACGCCATCGGCCTGATCGGCGCGGCCCAGGTGAATCGCTGGCTGACCCGCAAGTATGACACCCACGACATCCTGCGCTGGGCCGCGACTGTCAACATCGCCTCGGCCCTGCTCCTGCCGGTCCTGGCCTGGACCGACCTCGGCGGCCTCCCCCTCTTCCTCGCCGATATCTTCATCTGTCTCGCCACCGTCGGCCTGATCCTCCCGAACGCCACCGCCGCCGTGATGGCCCCCTTCCCGCACCAGGCCGGTGCCGCCTCGGCTCTGCTGGGCATGTTGCAGTTCGCGATCGGAGCCATCACCGGCGCCCTCGTCGGCCTCTTCCGCGACGGCACCTCGCGCCCCATGGCCTTCGGCATGGCCGCCTGCGCCGTGATCTCGACGGTCATCACCCTCGTCATCGAGCGACGCAAGCTCCGCGAGATGGTCGAGGCGGCCGTCGTCCTTGAACCGGAAGCCGCCTGAGCAGGTTCCCCGCCTGAACCGGGCCTGCCCGATCACTCGGGCTTGGCCTCGGGGAGGACGGCGACGTACTGGGTGAGGTAGCGACGCAACTCGCCGCGGTGCTTTTCGCGGTAGGGGGCGTAATCCTGGGCGATCCCGGCGTTGGCGCGGAAGTAGAGGATGTGGGGCTCGAGGAGGCCTTCACGGTCGAGCTTGATCAGGTTGACGAAGCCGGGGTGCGGCTCCTTGATCCGGCCCGCCTGGATGTCGGCATCGACCGCTTTCGCCACGGCCCGGAGGGCGTCGACCTCCTCGGCGAGGGAGTGGCGGTAGGCCTTCTCCTCCGGCATGACGGCCTTGAAGCGATCATTGGCCCAGGCGTCGAGGGTCTCGGCGTAGAGGTGCCAGTGCGATCGACCGTCATCGGCGTCGGGCTTGGGAGTCTCGGCCGGGGCCTTGCCCTTCGCTTCGAGATCGGCGGGCACGACCTCCAGGCGACTCGCCGGGATGCGCTTGGACGATAACCACTGGCTGAGCGACATCCAGGGGCGCCGGTTGTATGGCTCGGCGAGGATGCCGTCGAGGTAGCTGAGCCTGGCCAGGTCGTCCTCCCCGGCCTTGCTGAGCGCATCGCCGAGGTAGCGGTGGGGCGTGGAGGAATTCGGGGCCATGATCGCCGCCCGGGTGAACCAGGTGCGGGCCTCGTCCAACTTGTTCTCCACGAAGTAAGAGTCGCCGATGAACAGGGCCGCTTCATGGGAGCGGGGGTCGAGCTTCAGCACCTGCTGATAAGAGCGTCGCGCGGCCACGAAGTCGTGGCGGGCGAACGCGGCCTCCCCTGCCTGCATCGCCGCCTGGACGTCGCCCCGGTCAGAGAACTTCGGGGGCGCACCGTCGGGCGGGATCGCGTCGACGTAGATCTGGGCGAGGTTGCTGAGTTTCCCGGTCTTCTTGAGCTCGAGCAGGATCGAGCGGGCTCGCCGCAAGAGGGCCGGGGCCTCGTCGCTCGGGACCGTCGCCGCCTTGATGATCAGGCCTTTCGCGAGGCCTTCCTGGACGACCCGGTCGTCGGCCTTCTCCCTGGCCAACTCCTCGAAGAGCGGCAAAGCCTCGAGGTCTCGGTGCTCGGCCGAGAGCCGCATCGCGTCCCGACGCTTGGCCGCAAACTGGTCGCTGGGCGGCTCCTGGGTCTGATCCTTCGGCGGGGGATCCTGCGCCACGGCAGGTGAGCCGAACCCGGCGAGCGTCATCAGGACCATCGTCACGCAAGGCAGGATTCGCGGGCGATTGCGCCGGGGGTCGGAGGTCATTGACGGGCTCCTTGCTGGTTCGCTCGGGAGAGGGCGGCCGGAGATGGGATCGAGGGCCTCGCCCCGGAGGCCGGTCGCAACATCCATCATGGCATCCGTCGCGGGGCTTGGCTACACTCTCGAAAATCATATCCACAAACGTGTCCGGGTCGCGATGCGGATCGGTCCGACCGGGCAATGCATGCCGAAGGCTCGAACCGTCCCCGGCAATCGGGGCGTGGCCTATCCTGGCCGCTTGCTGGTGGTCGCCGCGTCGTGATACGCTTGGCCCATCATCAATGCCGGGCGAGCTTGGACGTTTGGATATTCCTTGATGTCGTGGTGGGCCCGACCCCCTCGTCTCGCGGGGGCACGCCCGGCCCGGCGGGACATCCGAAGAGGTGCCGACATGAGTTGCGATCGAAGACGCGTTGGCCTGTCCGCCTTGATCCTGGCCGCGGCCCTGGGCCACGGCCAAGTTCGCGCCGAAGAGGTCCCGAAACGGCCGGGCGATCTAGGTCAGATCCGCGAGCGCACTTGCTTCCAGACGCACTCGCAATGGGATCCCAAGATCCAGCTCCGCTCCGACGTCGCCGTCTGCTATGGCATCGACGCCAGCCTCCCCGAGCGGATCGCCCAGTGGAAGGCGCAGGGGTACATCACGCACCTGATGACCGGCGTCTCCTGGGGCCAATACCAGGATTATCTGTATGGCCGGTTCGACGGGATCAACCACGTCGACGAGGCGCAGATGGACCGCCGGGGCAAGGTGATCTCGCACGGCGGCGACGTCTACTATATGTCGCCCGGCGAGAACTACGGCAAGTTCCTCTGCCAGGGGGTCAAGCGGGCGATGGACGCCGGCGCTGACGCCATCCACCTGGAAGAGCCCGAGTTCTGGGTCCGCGGCGGTTATTCCCCCGGGTTCAAGCGAGAGTGGAAGGCTTATTACAATGAGGACTGGATCGCGCCCCATACCTCGGTCGACGCCGAGTATCGTTCATCCCTGCTCAAGTATTACCTCTATCAGCGCGCATTGAAACAAGTATTTGACTTCGTGAAGGCCGAGAACGACCGCACCGGCCGACACGTCAAATGTTACGTGCCCACGCATAGCCTGATCAACTATGCCCAATGGAAGATCGTGAGCCCCGAGTCGAGCCTCATCAAGGTCGGGGCCGACGGCTTCATCGCCCAGGTCTGGACGGGCACGGCGCGCACGCCGAACGCTTACGAGGGGAAGGTCCGCGAGCGCACCTTCGAGACCGCCTTCCTCGAGTACGGCGCGATGATGAACGTCGTCCAGGCGAACGGCGGCACCGTCTGGTTCCTGAACGACCCGATCGAGGACAACCCCGACCACTCGTGGGATGACTACAAGACGAACTGGGAGAGCACCCTCACCGCCTCGCTCCTCTGGCCGCAGGTCTGGCGCTACGAGGTCATGCCCTGGCCCGAGCGGATCTTCCGCGGCCGATACCCGACCGTCGACCGTTCCAAGCGCAAGTTCCTCGAGAAGGTCGTCAAGGTCCCCATCCCGCCTGCTTATGCCACCGAGTTGATGACCGTCATCACGGCCCTCAACGACATGGAGCAGCGCGACATCAAGTGGCAGTGCGGGACCCAGGGCCTCGGCGTGGTCGTCTCCGACACCATGATGTTCCACAGGGGCGACCCGAAGCCGTCGGATGAACATCTCGGCTCGTTTTATGGACTCGCCCTTCCCCTCGTCAAGCGAGGCATCCCGGCCGAGCCGGTGCAACTCGAGAACGTCACGATCGGCGGCGCCCTCGCCCCGCACAAGGTCCTCCTGATGACGTATGAGGGGATGAAGCCGATGACGCCCGAGGTCCACACGGCCCTGGCCGAGTGGGTCAAGCAAGGGGGCGTGCTCGTCTTCCTGGGCGACGACTCCGACCCCTACAACGGCGTCCGCTCGTGGTGGAACGACAGCACCAAGGGGATGTCTTATGCCGCCCCTCGGATCCACCTCTTCGAGCAACTCGGCGTGCCCAAGGATGCCGCCGGGGTCCACAAGGTCGGCAAGGGGGTCCTGATCTACGACAAGGCCAGTCCCGCCGCCTTGACCTATCAGGAGAAGGGGGCCGACCACATCCGCTCCTTGACCCGGCAGGCCTGCGAGGCGATCGGCCTCGCGTACCAGGAGACGAATCACCTCGTTGTGCACCGCGGCCCCTACGTCGTGGCCTCGGGGCTGGACGAGTCGCTCCAGGGGGCTCCGTTGACCTTGACCGGCAAGTTCGTGGATCTGTTCGACGCCGGCCTGCCGATCGTCAAGTCGGTCGAGCTGGCGCCTGGCAGCCGTCGCCTGCTGTTTGACCTCGACAAGTTCCCGGTCACCGACCCCGCCGTCGTCGCCTCGGCCTGCAAGGTCCTCGGGGCGAAGAAGGCCGACGACGGCGGTTTCGAGTTCCACGCCGAGGGGCCCGAGAACATCGAGGCCGCCGTCCGGATCGCGATGCCGGGAGCCCCGAAGGGGGCGACCGTCGACGGCCAGGCTTTGCCCGCCGAAGCGACTTCGTGGGACGCCGAGACCAAGACGTTCCTCCTCCGCTTCCCCAACTCCCCGAGTGGGCGACGCGTGAAGGTGCTCTGAGCGCCTTCAACGGCAGTGGCTGTTTCCTCGAGGTCGGTCCGCCAGCCGGGACGACCTCTTGATGCGTGTCTCTTGCGTGAGAGTCCTTCCCCGTCGCCTAGCATTGCATCGACGTTGAAGCACACGGATTGATGGTCGTCCTGGTTCCAGGGCCTCGAGCGAGTCTTCTCCTATGCACTCCACCGTTTTGCGAGGTTCGGTGTTCGCCCTCCTGCTCGTCGGAGGCCTTGGCGTCGCGATCGGGCAGGAGCCGTCGAAGCCTGGAAAGACACGCGTGGCCTGCATCGGCGCCAGCAACACCTTCGGCCACGGCATCCAGGATCGCGAGCGGAACTGCTACCCGACGCAGTTGGGGAAGATCCTCGGCGACGGGTACGAGGTGCGGAACTTCGGGGTGAGCGGCACCACGATGCTCAGGAAGGGAGACAACCCCTACTGGGAGCAGCAGGCCTACCGCGATGCCCTGGCCTTCCAACCCGACATCGTCGTGATCGACCTCGGTGGAAATGACACCAAGCCGGAGAACTGGAAGTTCCGCGACGAGTTCGCCGCCGACACTCGCGCGGCGATCGAGGCCTTCCGGGCGCTCCCCTCGAAGCCTCGGGTCCTGCTCTGCCTCCCATTGCCCGCCTTCGAGACGAATTGGGGCATCAATGACGAGGTGATCGTCAAGCAACTCATACCGTCGCTCCGCCAAGTGGCCTTCGAGACCGGGGCCGAGCTGATCGACCTGCATGCCCCATTCCTGGGTAGAGGGGCCTGGTTCAGGGACCACATCCATCCCAACGCCGAGGGGGCCGCGCTCGTCGCCAGGATCGTTGGCGAGACGATCGGGTTCAAGGCGGATCGGGGATTCGACATCGAAGCGAAACTCGCGGCCCAGGGCGAGGCTTCCAAGGCCACCTCGTTCTACGGGTATCGCCAGCTCTCATTTCCCATCGAGGACGGCAGGCAAGCCATCGTCGTCAGGCCTTATGTGACCCGGGCCGATCATCCCTACGCCTGGCGCGGCGAGTTCTTCGGCCACGAGCCGCAGACGGACCTCGCGCTCTTGCAGCGGGGGTTCCATGTGGTCTATGTGCAGGCCCAGGATATGTTCGGCGGTCCCCCCGCGATGGCGATCTGGGAGAAGGCCCATCGCAAGTTCCAGGGGCTCGGGCTGGACGGCAAGATCACATTGATCGGCATGAGCCGGGGCGGCCTGTATTGCTATCACTGGGCGGCGCTCCACCCCGAGACGGTCGCCGTGCTCTACGGCGATGCCCCCGTCTGTGACTTCAAGTCCTGGCCGGGGGGCTCGGGGCGGAAGACCTCGACTCAGAGGGATTGGGAACTCCTGATGCGACTCTACGGCTTCAAGGACGAGGCCGAGGCCTTCGCATTCCGGGGTAACCCCGTCGACAACCTGGAGCCCCTCGCGAAGGCGAAGATCCCGATCATCCACGTCGTCGGCCAGGCGGATCGCGTCGTCCCCGTCCGCGACAACACCGACGTCATCGAGCAGCGCTACAAGCGACTGGGCGGGACCATCGAGGTGATCCGCAAGGAAGGGGTCGACCATCACCCCCACAGCCTGGCCAATCCTCAGGCGATCGTCGACTTCATCATGAGCCATCAGCCCTGATCCCATTGCCGGTATTCCCCCCATCGTCGAACTCATCCCAACTCCCTGTCATCCCGAGTGACTCCGATGAGCATGAAGCGTCTTCGATGGTGGCTCCCTGCGATCCTCTTCGCCGCGGCCTTCGCTGGCGCGAGCCCCGCACAAGCGGCCGACGCCTACGTGCCGTTCGATGGCGAGAAGACCCACTGGCACGACGGCTTCGACCGCTACGACTACGTGATGGACGAGTCGAGCCTGGAGATCAAGCCGTTCCGTCGCGACGCCGACGAGGGCCACGGCGTGAAGGGGCCCGCTCCGGGTCAGCGGCGCTGCATCGTGGTCGTCCCCAAGACCCCCGCCCCCGGCAATCCCTGGTCCTGGCAAGGGTGCTACTGGAACCACGAGCCCCAGGGCGAGGTGGAGTTGCTCAGGCGAGGATATCACGTTGTGTTCATCACGCCCGACCCGGGCAAGGCCTGGGATGCCTGGTACTCCTACCTGACCGAGAAGCACGGGCTCTCGAAGAAGCCCGCCTTCGTGGGCATGAGCAAGGGGGGCGTCAACGCCTACGAGTGGTCGGCGGCGAACCCGGATAAGGTCTCCTGCATCTATGCCGATAACCCCGCGATCCGCCCCGGCGACTTCGCCCGGCTCGACGCCCTGGCGAAGAATGACGTCGCGCTCCTGAATATCTGCGGGAGCCTCGACTTCCTCCTCGAGAAGCACACGCTCCCCATCGAGGCCCGCTATCACGAGCTCGGCGGCGAGATCACCGTCGTCATCAAGGACGGCGTCGCCCACCACCCGCATAGCCTCCGCGACCCCAAGATCATCGCCGACTGGATCGTCGCGCATACCCAGCCCAAGAAGCGGGAACTCCCCGGCTTCGCGGGCGACTCCTTCGTCCGGTCGTATTATTATAAGAACGACAGTTCGTATCGCGAGTTCGAACCCGAGAAGACCTACGCCACCTGCAGGGGCCCCGGGGTCGTCGAGAGCTACGAGCGCTATGACGACGGCGCGAAGAGCCCCTGGGGCCTGACCCGGATGTCGGTGATCGTCCCCAGGGAGGTCGCGCCCGGGAAGCCCTGGGTCTTCCGCGCCGACAACCTCAGGCGCGATGCCGCCGTCGACCAGGCCCTGCTCGCCCACGGCTTCCATATCGTCGTGGCCCCCTTGCTCGCCCAGTCGGGGCCGCTGCATCAGGAATGGGACGACGTGTACAAGTTGATGGTCGAGCATGGGTTTTCCAGAAAGCCCGTGCTCGAAGGCATCGGCACGTCGGCCGGCGAGGCCTATGCCTGGGCGGCCGAGAACCCGGAGAAGGTCTCGTGTCTCTACGGCGAGAACCCGGCGCTCCGCAGCCTGATGTCGAAGACCTCGCCGTTCGAGGGCCTCGCCGCACTCGCCAGGGCGGGCGTCCCCCTACTCCACGCCTGCGGCAGCCTTGACCCCTGGCTCGAGAGCCAGACACGCGTCGTCGAGTCGCGGTACAAGGGGCTCGGTGGCCAGATCCTCGTCGTCATCACCGAGGGCCAGGGGCATTATCCATCCGCGCCGAGGGATCCGAAGCCGGTCTTGGATTTCATCCTCGCCACGCAGAAGAAGCCGTGACGAGCGGATTCTGAAGTCTCGCAACGAGGGCCGCCGGCATCGCGCGATGTCGCCGGCCCTTCCCCTTTCGAAGCATGGCATGGCTGCATGCGATGATCTCGGATTGCGGAAATCATGGTGATATTTGATTCCGAGAGGCGCCATCCATCGCTATCATCTCTTGCCAGAGGGTTCGATGCAGAGCCCAAGAAGTCGGGCCGCCCAATCTCTCCCTTGAGCTCCGGCCGGGAATTTTGCAAAATAAGACAGATGTCGTTGGTTCGGGCCCCGTCACTTCCACCGAGAGCGCGAGTCCTCAATGGCGACCGAGAACGAGGCGAGTTCGAGCCTGCATGTGGCCCCGCCCGATACCTGGACGCGACTGCGCCGCTACGCGTGGAAGCGGGGCCGGCAGGCGTTGAGAATCCTCCTGGCTTTGGTGCTCGGCCTGATCGTGGTCGCGGCGGGGGCGTTGGCCTGGAGGGCCTGCGGGCTGATCGGGCTGCCCGACATCGGCGACCCGTTTGACCTCGCGGATGTGGCCGGGGTCAAGATCCCCGACGACCACAACGCGTTCGCCTTCTACCGGCAGGCGGCGGCCGAGATGAAGCCGTTCCCCAGCGTCTCGATGGCGATGCTTCGTTCGGGCCCGGATCTCGACTGGGAGAAGGTCGATCCCAAGCTTCGAGAATGGGTCGAGTCGAACCGCCCGGCGCTGGAATGGTTCCGCCAGGGGACCGACCTGATTGGCGGCGTGGCGCATCCGTCGGACAAGGAGTCCCTCTTCAACTATGAGCGCATGGACTACGGCCGCCTGATCTTGCTGGCGGAACTCGAGGGTTCCCGGCTTGAGAAGCAAGGGGACATGGCCGGGGCCTGGGACCTGTATCGCTCGATCCTCAGGCTCCGCGTCCATTTGATCCGATGTGGGCTGATGATGGAGCGGGTTATCATCGGTCACAACTGCAGCCGGATGCGGAAGCGACTGGAACACTGGGCCGCCGACCCCAAAACCGAGATGGCGACGCTCAAGGCGGCCCTCGCCGACGTGGTCGGCTGCGAGCCCAGGCCCGAGTGGGATGTCTTCTCCTTGAAGCTCGACTACCTCTTCGCCATGCGCGAGTTGACCAAGTCGGACACTTTGCTCAATCACGGCGACGGCGAGGACATCAAGTTCCGGATCTTCGGCGAATCCCTGCCCCCCAACCTCTCGCAGACCCTCTACAAGACGAGCCGCTTCCTCCGGAACGAGCCCGAGCGGAGCCGTCGGGTTTTACGCATGGCGTTCGCCAACTGGGTCGGCCGCGTCGAGCAGTCCACCAAGGCGAATCAGAAGGCGGCCGTCCGGGCGACATTCTCGAGCTTCGAGCAGAAGTCGACCGTCTTCCTCTACCCCCCCGGCGGCAGCCCGACCTCGGCCAAGGTCACCCTGACCCCCAGCGAACTCGCCGAGCGGCTCGTCGGGGCCCTCGACGCCAAGCAGATCCTCTGCCAGTGGCCCTGGCCTTCCGTCTCGGCCCAGGAGCGGCGCGACCAACGCGCCCTCGTCCTGATCCTCGCCGAGGAACTCTACCGCCGCGACCACGGCACCCCCGCCCCCTCGGAGACCGCCCTCGTCGGTCCCTACCTCAAACACCTCCCCGACGACGGCACTGGCGACCTCGACGACGGTATGATCCCGACCGTCTACGACCCCCGCGTCGATAAACCGGCCGAGCCTGCTAAGTGAGACCGTGATCATGTTTTAGTGATAGTGCTTCAGCAATGCCGATCTCGCCTCCAGGATGGATGCGAACCGTTCCTCGGGACGCTTGGCCAGGCATTTACGGCAGAAGTTACCGAGGCCTTCGGGGAGGTGGGGGCGAAACCCCGTCAACGATGGCACGGGCGCGGCGGAGGCGACCTGGGCGAGGATATCCGGGAGCCGACGCCCGACGTAGGGAGGTCGCCCCGTTGCGAGCGTGAAGAGGACGGCTCCGAGGCCGTAGACGTCGGTGCGTTCGTCGATCGGCCCCCAGTGACGCGAGGCCTGCTCGGGGGCCATGAACGGGGCGGTGCCTTCGACCTCGGCAATCGAGCGGGTCGACTCGGCGAGGGATCGCGCGAGGCCGAAGTCGGTGACGCGGATGCGGTCATGCTCGTCGCGAAGGAGGTTCGCCGGCTTGAGGTCGCAGTGGATGATCCCGCGCTCATGGGCATGGGCGAGCGCCTCGGCGGCATCCAGAATCCAGCGGACGGCGTCGCCGAGATCCACAGGGCCGCGTCGGAGGGTCTCGTCCAGGTTGGGGCCCTCGACGAGGTCCATGACGATGAAGTACGAGCCGCCCCCCGTCCGGCCGAGCCCCTGGGTGCTTACGATGCGAGGGTGTTGCAGCCTCGCGATCGTGTCCGCCTCGTCTCGGAACCTTTGCACGACCCGCGGGTGGCGGAGCAGCGTCTTGCGGAGGAACTTCACCGCGACCTTGCGGCTCGTGCTGCGCTGCCAGGCCTCGTACACCTTCCCCATCGCGCCGGCACCGATCAGGCGTCTGAGCAGGAAGTCCTGATGGGAGAGTAGGTCGGTAAGATGTGAGTCAGAACCTTGGGTGAATGTCCCACCCACCTCGAGCGAAGGGCGTGAGCGAGTAGACTTCGCCTCTTCCTCGATCTCCGCGTCGATGTTTCGGAGACGTTCAAATATGAATTCATGCCTCAATCGGAACCTGGCGAGGAACGACTTGTGCGATGGACGATCTCCCCATTGCCGACGCACCCGGTACTCTTCACCGAGGAGTTCGAGTGGAAGGTTTTCGAGCGGGCCGAGTTCGGGGAAGGCCGCTGCGTAATCTTCCAGTACGAAGCGATCTCGCCCGGCGAGCCTGCGCCAGCGGAACTCCAGGTCGATGCTGATGAGTTCGATGAGGAGCTTGATCCCTCCAGTGGATGAATCAACGTTTGAGTTGAGAAGATAATCCCCGATGAAAGGAGGATCGTGCCGGCCCCAGGCCTGCTCGAAGCGCAGGATTTGCGACTCGAAGTTCGCGTCAGGCATCGTCGAGCCGGGCGGAAAGGGCCTCGCGGATCTGGGCGAGGGCGCGGCGGACCGAGCGTTCGGAGCGTCCCGTGTCCTCGGCGATCTCGGAGATCAGGAGCCCCTGGAGACGCAGCTCGAGCACGCGCCTTTCGAACTCCGAGGCGTGCGAGAAGATCTGTTCCAGCTCGTCGGCCAGGATGATCGCTTCCTCGGCGGTGGGGCCGGCCTCGTGGGCGAGGAGATCGTCGGAGGCCAGTGGCCGTTCCAGGTCGACCGAGCGACGTTCCGCCGTCTGGTGTCGGACCTGGCGGAGGAGCTTGTGCCGGGTGATCGAGGCGAGCAGCCTCCAGAGGTCGCCGCCGCGGCTCAAGGTGTAGCGACCCTGCCGGGCCTCGACGAAGAAGCTGCGATAGACCGAGAGGACGATGTCCTCGGGGTCGGTCCTCCTCGCCAGGCGAGGGGCAAGGCGGCTGCGAGCCAGGGCGGTCAGGCGTTCGAAGTAGCGGGCGAAGAGGGCCTCGGCGGCCTGGTCGTCGCCGTCGCGATAGCGCTCGAGCAGGATGAGGGATGTCCCCGCGCCGGGAGTCGCGTCCGTCGTCATCGGATTGGGCCTCCTCGATCGAGTGGGGGGAAGACGCATCAAGTATGCGTCGACGGATCCATCGTAACGAAAATCGGTGGAAGTTTGGCCGCTCGGGCGCCGGAAAGGGCATGCCCTGGGGGGATCCGCGGACGCACTCGCACCTGGCGAGGCGAGCGGAACCCAGACAGGAGCCCGAGCTATGGCTTATGTGGTGACCGAGCCTTGCAGCGGCTGCAAGTACACAGATTGCGTGGTTGTCTGCCCTACGGATTGCTTCCGCGAGGGGGAGCAGATGTTGTACATCGACCCGGATGACTGCATCGATTGCGACGCGTGCCGGGTCGAATGCCCCGTCGACGCGATCTTCTATGAGGAGGAGGTGCCGGAGGCCTGGCAGTCGTACATCGCCCTGAACCGCGAGATGGCCGCGGTCTGCCCGCCGATCGTCGACCGCAAGGAACCGCTCGGGCCCCGCGATCCCACTAAAGGGTGATTGCGGGGCCCTTACCTGCTCGTCAGAACTCGCGGGCGTAGCCGGCGGTCCAGCCGCCGTCGACGGTGAGGATGTGGCCGTTCATGTAGGAGTTGTCGGGGTCGGCGAGGAAGACGGCGGCGATGGCGATCTCGCGGGTCTCGGCCGGGCGCCCTAGGGGGACGTGGGCGAGCATCTGCTTGACGGAGTCGCGGAAGACGCCCCCCTCTTCGTAGAAGAGCTTGCGGGTGCCGTCGGTGAGGGTCGAGCCGGGGGCGATGCCGTTGACGAGGATCCCCTGAGGGCCGAGCTCCAGGGCCATCGCCTTGGTCAGGTTGACGACCCCGGCCTTGGCGGCGACGAACGCACACTGGAGCCGGAGCGGGACGAGGCCGACGATGGATGCGATGTTGATGATGCGTCCCGATCGCTGCTCGACCATGACGCGGGCGGCGAAGCGGCTGACGTCGTAGAGGCCGGTGAGGTCGACGGCGAGCAGGCGGTCCCACTCCGAGCGGGGGAACTTGTCGATCGTCACGCGATCATGGAGGGTGTTCACGCCTGCGTTGTTGACGAGGATGTCGAGCCGGCCGAACTCGGAGGCGACGGAGCCGATGACCGACTCCACCTGCTCCGTGTTCGTGACGTTCAACGTACGCCAGTGCGCGCCCGGAGTACGCTCCGCGGCCTCGCGGACGCCGGCCTCGTCGACGTCGGTGTAGACCACGGTGCTGCCGTTGGCGGCGAGCTGATCGGCGATCTCCTGGCCGATCCCTCGGGCGGCGCCGGTGACGAGACTGACCTTGCCGGATAGATCACAGCGCAATGGGGGAACTCCTCACTCTCAAGACATCAGCCAGGGGCCGGGGTTTTCGATGAGCCGGCCGAGATGCTGCAGGAAACGCGCGGCGGGGGCGCCGTCGACGATGCGGTGGTCGAAGGTCAGGCTCAGGAACATCTGCTCGCGACCCACCACCTTCTCGCCGTCCATCACCGGGCGACACTCGATCTTTCCGACGCCCAGGATCGCGCACTCGGGGATGTTGATGATCGGCGTGAAGGTCTCGATGCCGAAGGCGCCGAGGTTCGTGATGGTGAACGTCCCCCCCTGCATATCCACCGGGCGGAGCTTGCCCCTTCGGGCCTGCGCGACGAGCTCTCGCGAACGCGAGGCGATCGCCCGGATCCCGAGGTCGGCCGGACCTTTGATCACGGGGACGAGGAGCCCGCCTTCGGTGTCGACCGCGAACCCGATGTGGGCCTCATCGGCAACAACAATCTGGGCGTCGCCAGGGCGCCAGCGGGCATTGAGGCGAGGGTGGTCGCGGAGGGCCAAAGCGCAGAGCTTGATGAGGAAGTCGTTATAGCTCGGGATCTCGTCGCCGGCCGGCCAGGCGGCCTTGAACTGGCGGCGGAGGCCGACGAGGTTGGTGGCGTCGACGGTCGTCGTCAGGGTCACGGGGGCCGTCGTTCGCAGGCTCTCGACCATCCGTCCCGCGATCGTGTTCCGGGTCGCGTCCACGGAGAACGACCGGCTCGGTGCGCCGTTGCCGTTCTCGTGGCCGACGGCCGTCGTCGCCGGCGCGGGTCGCGATGCGGCCTGGCCGTTGCGGACTGCCTCTAGGACATCGTCCCGCCGGATCCGGCCCGAGCTGCCGCTGCCGACGAGCTGGGTCCAGTCGATGCCGTGCTCGCGGGCGATCCGACGCGCCAGGGGTGAACTTCGTGGCTTAGCCGAACGCTGGCCCGCGGCCTCGACCCGTGCGGGTGCAGCCTCCACGGGGGCCGACTGGCGAACCTCTCCGGGGCCGGCGGGCGTCGTCGCGGGCAACTCGGATTCATCGGCCTGGAGCAGGTAGCCGATGATCGTGCCGACGAGGACGGTCTGGCCTGGCGAGGGGGCGTCGGGGGGGATGCGCAGGGTCCCCTCGTCGACGGATTCGACGTCCTGGGTAGCCTTCTCCCCTTCGAGGCTGAAGATGGGGTCGCCCACGCGGACCGGCTCGCCTTCGCGTTTGAGCCAGCCGACGAAGACCCCTTCTTCCATGCTCCAACCCAGGCGCGGGATCGTGATTGCGATGGCCATGGCGGGGTGAGTCCTTCACTCGGCGATCAGGTCGCGGACCGCCTGGGCAATCGTCTCCGGATTGGGGACGACGACCGCTTCCAGGGGGGGGCTGTACGGGGTCGGGGTATGCAGGCCGTTGAGGCGTCGGATCGGGGCGTCGAGGTCGTCGAACCCGGCGTCCGCGGCCTGCGCGGCGATCTCCGCACCCAGGCCGAAGGGGGCGAAGGTCTCGTCGACGACGAGCAAGCGCCCGGTCTTCCGCAAGGAGCCGAGGATCGTGGCCATGTCCAGCGGGGCGATGGTCCTCGGGTCGATCAACTCGACAGAGATCCCCTCCGCCGCGAGGACGTCGCAGGCCTTCTTCGCATGGTGGACCATCAGGGCGAGGGCCACGACGGTGACGTCGGTCCCTTCCCTCACGACCGCCGCGCGGCCGAACTCGATCTCATAAGGCTCCTCGGGGACCGCCCCCTTGACCGAGAGGACGCCGCGATGCTCGAGGAAGAGGACGGGGTCGTTGCACTTCAAGGCGTGGGAGAGGAGCCCCTTGGCGTCGAACGGGCTCGACGGGACGACGACGCGGAGGCCGGGGAAGTGCCCGTACATCGTGTAATAGCTGCCCGAGTGGTGCGTCGCCGCCGAGTTGCCGATGCCGATGCAGCCTCGCAGGAGTACCGGCATGGTGAGCCGGCCGCTGCTCATGTATTGGACCTTGGCGATCTGGTTCAGGATCTCGCCGACGGCGTCGAGGACGAAGTCGGCGAACATGAAGTCGATCAGCGGCCGGGTCGAGGTCATGGCGGCTCCGGCGGCCATCCCCACGAAGCCTCGCTCGCTGATGGGGGTGTCGCAGAGCCGCACAGGCCCGAAACGCTGGAAGAGGCCGGTCGTCGTCGCGAAGTTGCCCCCGCGTACGCCGATCCCTTCCCCCATGACGAAGATCCGGGGGTTCGACTCCATCGCCTCGGTGAGGGCCTCGAGGGTCGCCTTCATAAAGGTCGTCTCGCGGCGACAGTCGGCGGGCAAGGTGTCGAGGACGGGGCGATCCGGCGTCGTCTCGGTTGAAGCCGCGTAGATGTGGTTCGCCGCCGATGAGGGGCTCGGCCAGGCGCTCTGCTCGGCGAACTCGATCGCGTCGAGGGCCGCGGCCTCGACCTCCTCGTCGATCGCGTGGAGCTCGTCCTCGTCGGCGATCCCCTGCTCCAGCAGGTATCGGCGATGCCGGGCGATCGGGCAGCGGGTCTTCCAGAGCTCGACGTCCTCGCGGGTCCTGTACGTGAAGTCGCCCATCCCTTCGGCGTGGGGGCGGGTCCGATACGTCTTGCACTCGATCAAGGTCGGGCCTTCCCCCTGCTTGGCCCTGGCGACGGCCTCGGCGGCGGCCTCGTAGACGGCGAGGATGTCGTTGCCGTCGACCTCGACCCCGTGGAGGCCGTACCCCGCGGCCCTGGCGGCGACGCTCGGACTGCCGCTCGCGTAGGTGAACGGGACCTCGGTGGCGAAGCCGTTGTTCTCGCAGACGAACAGGACGGGGAGCTTCCAGATCGAGGCCATGTTCAGCCCCTCGTGGAAGGCCCCGTTATTGGTGGCCCCGTCGCCGAAGAAGGCGACGGCCACGTTCTCGGCCTCCATCAGCTTGAAGCTATACCCGGCGCCCGCCGCCTGGAGGATGCAGGGGCCGACGATCCCGCTCGTCCCCATCATGCCGACCTCGGGGGCGAAGAGGTGCATGCTCCCCCCCCTGCCTCGCGAGCAGCCCGTCTCACGGCCGAAGAGTTCGGCGACGAGCTCCCGGGGCGTGACCCCCTTGGCCAGCGCGTGGCCGTGCCCCCGGTGCGTGCTGAAGACCACGTCGTCGGCCCCGAGGTGGGCGCAGACGCCGGTGGCGATCGCCTCCTCGCCGACGTACGTGTGGCAGGCGCCGTGGATCAGGCCTCGCTGATGCGAGCGCGCCAGGTGCTCCTCGCAGCGCCGGATCGTCTGCATCCGGCGGTAGAGCGCCAGGAGCGTCGGCCTGTCGGCGGTCGCGAGGATATCCGTCGATGGTTGATCGGCCCCCAAATTCAGCCTCCCAGCATTTCTCGGAACATGGGCAGTTGCTTGGTGACGAAGACCAGCAAGGCGAGCCCGAGGTAGAAGACGCCGCAGCCGATGACGCCGGCCCTGTGATACCAGCGAGGCCGCAACTCCTCGGGCAACAGTTTGCAGTTGATCCAGAGCAGGTGGAAGGAGGTGACGCCGATCGACACGTTATTCAGGTTCGCAATCACCAGCGTCATCAACTTCGGCGTGCCGTACGTGCTGAAGAGATAGGCGCACACGAGGTTCCAGAGCACGTAGAAGGCGAGGATCGAGTAATAGATACGCTTGACAGCGTTCCCCCGCAAGGTGCCCCGGACCCGCCGGCTCCCCGACCAGAGGATGTCGGTCCAGCGCCTGCTGAAGTCGTCGACGATCGACATCTGGCTCGGGAGCATCACCAGCAAGCCCACGAAGACCGTCGTGATCCAGAGGACCTTGGCGACCCCCATCGCGAACTGCGGGGCATGCCGGATGCCGTCGGCCGTGATGAGCGCCTGGGCCCATTCCAGCTTGTTCCCCTGCAACAACGAATACGGTGCGAACTGGAGCGAGAGCAGGCCCGGCAAGGCCATCCCCATGAAGCAGCCGGGGGCCCAGACATAGACCTGATCCACGAGGATGTAGCGCCACCAGCCCTTCCACTTCGCGAGGTTCTCGGCGTTGATCTTGAAGACCTTGCCGACGTGGCTCAGGGTGATGTGCCGCCCGCCGATCGCGCTCGGGATGGCGCCGACGACGCTCCCCATGCCCCAGCCCTTGTCCCTGACGAAGTTGCCGTAGGCCGAGTTCGAGAGCCCTCCCCCGCCCGCGTAGCCGGCGAACGCCCCGATGACGGCGATGTTGCTGAGGGCGACCAGGGGCCAGGTCCCCTCGTTGAAGACGTGGAGGAAGACGTTGACCGTCGTGTCGTGGCCGTCGACCACCGTGGGCACGGTGCCGAACTTCACGAACCCGCTGAAGATCTTCCACCAGTTCTCCGGGCTGACGTAGCAGATCCCGAGCGTCAGGCAGAACCCGAGCACGACGGTCACTTTCACCGTCATGATCGCCTGGAGCATGTTGTAGACCTTGCCCCCTACGAGGATCGGGAGCGCAACGGCCAATAACATCGCATAGGCGAGTATCGTGACGAGCCATCTGTCGCCCGCGCCTGGGGGCCGGTCGAGGTAGAGCGAGGCGAGTAAGGCCGCGCCATGCGTCGACAGGCCTGGTATCAACGAGCTGAGGTTGAGGAAGAGGATGATCCCCATCCAGAACCGAGGCCCTGGCCTCGTGCGGAGGAAGCCGGTGAAGATCGGCTCGCCGCAGTAGAGGGCGTATCGGCCGCACTCGAGGTTGTAGAAGACCTGCAGGACGATGGCGATGGTGGCGATCCACATCAGGCCGCCGCCGTACTTGGCCGTGACCTCGGGGCCGAGCAGCCACTCGCCGCCGCCGATCTGGATCCCCATCATCACGATCCCGGGCCCGACGTAGCGGGTCCAGTGCCGCCACTCGAGGGGGTGGGGCTTCGGCAGGTCGGCCACGTCCCAGGGGGGGATCTCGTTCCGGACGCGGGACGATTCTTCGGTCATGGGGTGTCCACCTTCGGAGTCGCCCGGAGGCCTGTGCCTGTCATCTCCGATCACGACGAGGCCGACTCTTCGACCACCGGGTTCGTCAGGGTCCCGATCTTCTCGATCTCGATGGAGACCGTGTCGCCCGGCTGGAGGTAGACCGGGGGCTTCCTCGCCCCGCCGACGCCGTGCGGGGTGCCGGTGAGGATCACGGTGCCTGGGATGAGCAAGGTGCTGCCGCTGAGGAATTCGATCAGCGTCGGCACATCAAAGATCATGTCGTTGGTGTTCCAATCCTGCATGATTTCCCCGTTGAGGGTCGTCTTGATCCCCAGGGCGTTCGGGTCGAGGATCTCGTCGGCCGTGACGATCCAGGGGCCGAGCGGGCAGAACGTGGCGAAGGTCTTGCCCCGGCACCACTGACCGCCGCCCCACTTCATCTGCCAGTCGCGGGCGCTGACGTCGTTGGCGCAGGTGTAGCCGAGGACGTACGAGAGGGCGTCGGCCTTCGACGCGTTGTAGCAAGGCTTGCCAATCACCACGGCGAGCTCGCACTCGTAGTCGACCGCGTCGCTCCGAAGCTTGCGGGGCAGGACGATCGGATCGTCCGGATTCTGGAGTGTGCCTACGTTCTTCATGAACACGATGGGCTGGTCGGGGATCGCCTGGTTCCCCTCGGCGGCATGCTTGCGGTAGTTCAGGCCGATGCAGATGATGTCGCGCGGCTCGATGGGGGCGAGGAGCTTGACCACCTCGGCGGCCTCACCCGTGTCCCGGGGAGAGTCGAGGATGTCCCCTTCCACGCGGGTGATCCGGCCATCGTCGTGGCGTCGCCCGGCCTGGATCCGACCGGAGGCGTCTGTGTATCGGAGGAGTTTCATGTGATCGCTTCCATGAGATTCTGGAATGGTCGCGGGTTCGATGCCTCGCGTTCTCAGGACCGAGGCACGACGCCATTGACGATGTTGCTGAGGGGCTCGCCCCGGACCGCGGCGAGGGCCAGGTTTGCCGCGGTCTCTCGGAGCTTGCGGACCGCCGGGACGCTTGCCGAGGCGATGTGCGAGGCCAGGATGACATTGTCCATCTTGAGGATCGGGTGGTCGGCCGGGATCGGCTCGGGGGCGAAGACGTCGAGGGCCGCGGCGGAGACGTGCCCGCTCTGCAGGGCCTCGGTCAGTGCCGTCGGATCCACGAGGTCGCCCCGCGCGACGTTGATCAGGATGACGCCGGGCTTCATGCGAGCCAGGGCCTCGGCCCCAATCATCCCGCGCGTCTTCGGGGTCGACGGGCAATGGAGCGTGACCACGTCGGATTCTTCGAGGAGCCGATCCAGGTCGACCGGCAAGGCCCCCGCCTTCTCGATCTCCGACGCGGGGACGACCGGGTCATGCACGAGCACCCTGCCCCGGAACGGCAGCAGCCTTGCGACGACCTCGCGGCCGATCCTGCCGAACCCCACGACGCCCACGTTCAGATGCTTGAGGGCCCGCATCTGGTCGAGCGGCGTGGCGATCCCCCACTGCCCGCCGCGGACCTTGATCGTATTGGGGACCACCTGCCGCGTCGTGGCCAGGATGAAGGCCAACGTGTGGTCGGCGACCTCGTCGATGCAGTAATCCGGCACGTTGCAGACCGGGATCCCGCGGGCCTTGGCGGCCTCCAGGTCCACGTTGTCGTAGCCGATCCCGTAACGCACGATCGCCCGGGCCCGGCTCATGGAACCGATGACCTCGGCGGTGATCGGCGCGAATTGGACGATCACCGCGTCGGCGTCGGCCACGAGCGGGATCAGGGTTTCGGGAGTCTTGCACTGGCCGCCGACGACGTCCACGCCGGCTTCTTCCAGGATCCGACGCTCGACGTCGAGCGCCGGGAATGAGGCATCGGTGACCGCGACTTTCATGGATTCGCCCCCCGAGCGACCTACCGTTCGAACGTAGATCGACTGCGACACGACCGGCTGCGGCTGTTGACGGGATGGGATTGTCTGATAATCTAAGGAGGCCGCGAGACGATCGCAACGGTCTTCTCGAGAAACGTGGGAATCCGCGGGGCACCCCGGCCAAGCCGGCCGATTCGGGCCCTGCCTTTCCGAATGAATGGGCCATGGTCAGAACGATCAAACGCGACAAGATCCGGGACGTTGTGGCGACGCAGATCAAGTCGTTCATCGTCGACGAGAACCTCAAGTCGGGCGACCGCCTGCCGACCGAGACCGAGCTCGCGACGAGGTTCGGCGTCAGCCGGCTGAGCCTCCGCGAGGCCACCAAGGCCCTGGAATTCCTCGGGATCGTCGAGGCCAGGCCCGGGCGTGGCCTGACCGTCGGCCACGTCAACATGGACCGCGTGACCGAATACCTCGGTTTTCACCCCGCGCTCCACGACGTCTCATCCGACGTGCTGATCGACACCCGGATCCTGATCGAGAGCGGCGTCCTGACCCACGTCGCGCGACGGATGAAGGACGACCCGTCGATCTATGCGAACCTGAATACCATCAATGAAGGTTTGCGGCGCGCCCGCAGCCTGGGCCGCTGGGTGGAGCTGGACATCGCCTTCCACCGCGGCCTGATCGAGGCGAGCGGGCTCTCGCCCGTATTGGCCTTCGGCGACCTGATCGCCGTCTTCTTCCAGCGGTTTCGCGAGAACGTCGCGGCGGCGAGATGGAAAACGGGCGTCGATTCGCACCAGCAGATCATCGACGATCTGCGACTCGGCGAGGTCGGCCGGGCCGGCGAGGAGTTGCGCCGGCATATCGAGAGCCATCGCGAACCTTTGAGGACAGATGCATGAGCGTGCGAAACACCTGGTGGCTCGTCTTCGGCTTGACGTGCGTCGCAAGCCCCGCCGCCTTCGCGGTCGGGCCCGGCGACGACGCAAAGGCGCTCGCCACGCTCACGAAGGACTTCGACGGCAAGGTCCGCCCCCTCCTGAAACAATACTGCCTGAAGTGCCACTCGACCGAGCTCGAGGAAGGCGACCTCGACCTCGAGCGGTTCCAGGCCCTCGACCAGATCCGGACCGCCCCGCGCGTCTGGGAGAAGGTCGTCGAGATGCTCGACAACGGCGAGATGCCGCCGAAGAAGAGCCCCCAGCTCTCCGAAGTCCAGCGCAAGGAGCTCAAGGGCTGGGTCAAGGACTTCCTCGACGCCGAGGCCCGCGCCCACGCCGGCGACCCCGGCCCGGTCATCCTCCGCAGGCTTGGCAACGTCGAATACGACAACACGCTCCGCGACCTGACCGGCGTCGACCTCGACCCGGCCAAGGAGTTCCCGGTCGATGGCGCGGCCGGCGAGGGCTTCACGAACGTGGGCGAAGCCCTGGTGATGTCCCCAGCCATGCTCGACAAGTTCGTCGCCGCCTCCAAGAACATCGCCGCGCACGCGGTCCTGCTCCCCGACGGCATCCGCTTCTCCGAGAAGGCGACCCGGCGCGACTGGACCGATGAGATCGTCACGTCGATCCGCCGGCTCTACTCCCGATACACCGACGCCAACGGCGCCCGCCGCGTCCAGCTCCAGGGGCTCGATTTCCAGGCCGAGTCCGGCGGCCGGATCCCGATCGAGGTTTACCTCAAGGCCACCCTCGACTATCGCGGCCTCCCCGCCGAAGGCCGCAAGCCGCTCGCGGCCTTCGCGGCCGAGCATGACCTGAGCCCCAAGTACCTGCAAATCGTCTGGGACCTCCTCAACGGCAAAGATCCCCTGCCCCTCATCGACGCGATCCGGGTTCGCTGGCGGGCCGCGCAGGCGGCCGACATCCCCGCGATCGCCGGCGAGATCCGCCAGTGGCAGACGACCCTGACGAAGTTCAACAGCGTCGCCCACTTCAAGTCGTGGATGGAGCCGGTCAACCCGCTGGCCGAGGCCCAGGCCTTCCGCGTGAAGCTGGGGACGCCGAGCCCTGACGCCTCGGGCGGCGACGTGGTCGTCCGGCTCGTCACGCACGACGCCGGCGACGGCTCCGAGGGGGATGTCGTCGCCTGGGACCAGCCTCGGCTCGAGGCCCCAGGCCGTCCCCCCGTGTTCCTCCGCGACGTGCAGGACGGCTTGAGAGGGATTGCGGCTAAGCGCAAGAGCTTCGCCGAGACGGCCAAATACCTCGCCGCCGCGAATGAGGCCCGAGAGCTGACGACCACGCTGGACCTCCTTGCGCTCGCCAGCAAGCACGGCATCGACCCGAGCATGCTCCAGGCCTGGTTGGCCTACCTCGGGATCGCCGGCCAGGGGCCGCTCGAGATCCCCGGCCTCTTCCGCGATCGAGTCCCGAGCACCGGCGGCTACAACTTCGTCAGAGGCTGGGGCCTGCCGAACCTGCCCAGTCTGCTCGCCAACGGCTCGGATCAGGAAGTGAAGATCCCGGGCACTCTGAAGCCCCGCGGCGTCGTCGTGCATCCGGCCCCGACCCAGAACGTGGCGGCCGGCTGGCGGAGCCCGATCAAGGGACTCGTCAAGGTCGAGGCCCAGGTGGCCCACGCCCACGGCGACTGCGGCAACGGCGTGGCCTGGTATCTCGAGCACCGCCGGGGCCGGGAACGCCGACGCCTCGCGGCGGGCGAGCTCGACATGGGCAAGACCGCCAAGATCGAGCCGATCGACGACCTCGTCGTGGAGCCGGGAGACCTCGTCGCCCTGGTGATCGGTGCGCGCAACAACGACCACTCGTGCGACCTGACCGCCGTCGAGCTGAACGTGAGCGAGGCGGCCGGCAAGAACCGGGTCTGGACCCTCTCGCGCGACCTCACCAACGACATCCTCAAGAGCAACCCGCTGGCCGACTCCCACGGCAATCCCGACGTCTGGCACTTCTACGAGGAGAAGTCGACGGGCGACGACGGCTCGAGCCTCTGGAGCATCCCCCGGGGCTCGCTCCTCGACCGCTGGCGCGACTCCGCCTCGAAGCCCGAGCGCGACCAGATCGCCGAGCACCTGCAACAACTCCTGACTCAGGGGCCGACCGGGCCTAAGGATCATCCCGACAGCATTCTCTATCGCCAACTCACGTCGCTGAGCGGCCCGCTCCTGGGGACGCTCGACTTCGCCTCTCTGGCCGCCGAGGCCCGCAAGGCCGAAGCCCCGGCCGCACCCGCCGACGTCGCCGTCTCGTACGGGCTGCCTCGCGAGGCCTTCGCGAAGCTGCCGCAGGAGTCGGGGCTCGTCACGAGCGCCCCTTCGGTGCTCGAGATCCGGCTCCCGGCCGACCTCGCCTCGGGGCGCGAGTTCGTGGTCTCGGCCAGGCTGGACGGCCAGGCGGGGCGCGAGGGGAGCGTCCAGGCCCAGGTGGTGACGACGCCCGCCGCGGCGGGGAGCCTCGTCCCCGGCCTGCCGATCCTCGCCCACAACGGGAGTGCCGCCCGAGCCAGGATCGAGAAGTCGCTCGACGCCTTCCGCAACGCCTTCCCGGCCGCGGTCTGCTATATGCAGATCGTCCCGGTCGACGAGGTCGTGACGCTCGTCCTCTTCCATCGCGAGGACGAGGGGCTCTCACGGCTCATGCTCACCGACGAGGAGCACAAGCAGCTTGACCGGATGTGGGACGAGCTGCGGTACATCAGCCAGGACGCCTTGCGGGTCCAGGAGGCGTACGGCCAGTTCATGGAGTACGTCACCCAGGACGGCGACGTCCGGATCTTCGAGCCGCTCCGCAAGCCGATCGCCCAGCGCGCCGAGGCCTTCCAGAAGCGCCTGGTCGCCACCGAGCCCGCCCACCTCGACGCCCTCGTGGCGTTCGCCGATAGGGCTTATCGCCGCCCCCTGACCTCCCAGGAGAAGGCGGAGCTTCGCGAGCTCTATGGCAAGCTCCGGCAGCAGAAGCTCGACCACGAGACCTCGTTCCGCCTCGTCCTGGCCAGGGTCCTGATGGCCCCCTCATTCCTCTACCGGGTGGAGCAATCGGCGGATAGCGCCGAGGCCAAGCCGGTCTCCGACTGGGAGCTGGCCAACCGGCTCAGCTACTTCCTCTGGTCCTCGATGCCCGACAACGAACTGCGTCGCCTGGCCGATCAGGGGAAGCTGCACGAGCCCGAGGTCCTCGCCGCCCAGATGAAGCGGATGCTCAAGGATGACCGGGTGCGGGCCCTCGCCACCGAGTTCGGCTGCCAGTGGCTCGACATCCGGGGCTTCGACCTGCACAACGAGAAGAGCGAGCAGGTCTTCCCCGAGTTCGCCGCATTGCGGGCCGCGATGTACGAGGAGTCGGTCCGGTTCCTCGTCGACCTCTTCCAGGCCGACGAGCCGGTGATCAACGTGCTCGACGCCGATTACACCTTCGTCAACGAGCCCCTGGCCAAATTCTACGGCATCCCCGGCGTGACCGGATCGAACTGGCGGCGGGTCGACGGTGTAAAAGCCTTCGGCCGAGGCGGGATCCTGGGGATGGCCTCGTTGCTCTCGAAGCAGGCGGGGGCCTCGCGCACCAGCCCGATCCTCCGGGGGAACTGGCTGGCGGAGATGCTCCTGGGCGAGAAGCTCCCCAAGCCCCCCAAGAACGTGCCGCTCCTGCCCGAGAGCGAGCTGGACACCAACGGCCTGACCATGCGGCAGATCACCGAGAAGCATCGCGAGCTGGAGTCCTGCTCCAAGTGCCACGAGCGGATCGACCCCTTCGGCTTCGCGCTCGAGAGCTTCGACGCGATCGGACGCCGCCGCACGACCGACCTCGCCGGCCGGGTCATCGACACGAGCGCCCAGGCGAAGGACGGCTCGAAGTTCACCGACATCGCCGGGCTCCGCGACTACATCCTGGCGAAGCGACGCGACGAGTTCCTCCGCCAGTTCAGCCGCAAGCTGCTCGGCTACGCCCTGGGGCGTGGGGTCGAGCTATCCGACCAGCCGCTGCTGGACCGAATGCGGGAAGACCTGGCCTCGAAGGATGGCCGCGTCCAGGCGGCGATCCTCGCCGTGATCCAGAGCCCACAATTCCGGGAGCGCCGGGGGATTTCCTCGCCGCTCGAACAGACCATCGCCCAACCCTGATTTCGGCAAATCGGCAAAGGAGAGACTCGCATGTTATCTCAAGGATCGCGACTCCCGTCGCCGGCGCTGAGCCGTCGGATGATGCTCCGAGGGCTGGGCGTGTCGATGGCGCTCCCCTGGCTCGAATCCATCCCGGTCTGGGGCAACGAGCCCACCAAGGCCGCGGCCGATGGCCAGGCCCCCTTGCGGTTCGCCTGCCTCTTCTCCGGCAACGGCTACCACAGCAAGGAGTGGTGGGCCAAGGGGACGGGCAAGGACATGGAGCTGGGCAAGGTGCTCGAGCCCATGTCGAAGCACAAGGAGAAGCTCCTCTTCATCCAGGGCCTCTACAACGAAGAGGCCCTGAAGGGGAACATCCACAGCTCGCAGACCGGCAACATCCTCTCGGGGGCCCCCTTGCTCTCCGGCGGGGCGATCCGCTCGGGCACGAGCATCGACCAGGTCCTCGCCCAGAAGATCGGGAACCAGACCAAGGTCCCCAGCCTCGTCCTCGCCTGCGAGCCGGCGATGGCCGCCGTCCACAAGAACTACTCGATGCTGTATAGCTCCCACATCTCGTGGAGCTCGCCGACCACCCCGACGCCGCTCGAGCTCTACCCGGCGCTGGCGTTCGACCGCCTCTTCAAGGACGACGACCAGGCGCACGACAAGAGCGTCCTCGACGCCGTGCTCACCGAGGCCAACTCGATCCGGGGCAAGATCAGCCGCAATGACCAGGTGAAGCTCGACGAGTATTTGAACTCCGTCCGCGAGGTCGAGCTGCGTCTCGAACGTGCCGGCAAGGATCATCACCTCCAGGGGTGGCGGCCGACCCTCGACAAGCCCAACATCTCCCGCCCCCCCGATGGCGTGCCGCACGACATCGCCGAGCACATGCGGCTGATGAGCGACATCCTCGTGCTCGCCTTCCAGACCGACACGACCCGGTTCTGCACGCTCAAGTTGAATAATGATCACTCGTCGCTGCGGTTCCCGAACCTCAACGTCGACTACATGATCCACCACCTGCTCTCGCACACCGACGGCGCCGACTGGCTCAAGGTGAACCGCTTCTTCGCCGAGCAGGTCGCCTATATCGCCGGCCGGCTCGACGCGATCCAGGAAGGGGAACGCACCGCGCTCGACAACACCATCATGATGTTCTGCTCGAGCATGATGAGCGGCGGCCACGACGCCACGCAGCTCCCCGTCGTCATCCTCGGCCGAGGCGGCGGCAAGCTCGAGACCGGCCGCGTGCTCGACTACCGCGCCAAGCCGAACCGCAAGATGTGCAGCCTCTACCTCTCCTTGATGGACAAGTACGGCGTCAGCCTCCCCGAGTTCGGCGACTCCCGCGAGCGGCTGGTCGAGATCTGATCGGCCTGCGATCCAGCATGGCTCATGTGATTCGGGCGGTACATCTTTCGAGTCGATACAAAAAGGCCTCCGCTCGGTCCCTTTCGGGATCGGGCGGAGGCCCTTCTTCTTGACGGATTCGACCGCTCAGAATCCGAAGTGGAACCGCCCGACGACGCCGATCCGGGCGACGGCATTCTCGGGGGCGAAGCTGGCGACGGTGCTGCCGTGGTTCGGCTGGACCGCGTTGCTGAGGCTGTTACGCGGCCAGAGGTTGAAGCTCGAGTGGGCGAGGTCCACGCCGCCGGCCGGGGTCGGGAGGAGCGACGGGTCGACCGTGACCGACACCTGCCTGCCGGAGATGTGGACGGCCGACGGGTCGAGCGGCGTCGACTTCCCGGTCGTGAAATCGGTCACCGAGGCCGTGGTGCCCGTCGTCTGGACCGAGACGACGACGACCGCATCGAACGTGATGCCCGGGCGCTGGAAGAACGGCGTGACCGCGCTCGGGCTGTGGCGGTCGATCCCGAAGACGTAGAACGACTGCTGGTCGGTCGTGGTCGGATTCTTGACGATCCGGCCGGCCATCACGCCCATCAGCGTCAGCGATCGATTCGGGACGAGCTGGGCCGACGCCGCGACCACGTTGAGGTCGGCGTTCTTCGGACCCGTGTAGAATTCATAGAACTTGGGCGCCTTGAAGACGAACCCGCTGACGCCGAAGACGTGGCCATGCTCGCCAGGCCTAGATAACTGGCCGTGGTCGTCCCCTCCCCCGTGATTGCCGTGGTCGTCGGCCCTCGCCCGGAGCTCGATCGCAGCCCCGGAGCCCATGCTGGGAGTGTAGGCCATTTGGCTGAGCAGGGCCTTGCCTTCCAGGGTTTCGAAGGTGAGCGAGGGTCGCGTGTTTCGGGTCTTCATCGTTTCCCTTTCTGGATCACGAGTGTCGAATCGAAGTGAAATCGCCAGGATCCACGAAGGGCGTGGGGGGGCCGCCCCGGGCGCCAGGCCGCTCGTTCGCCCTTTGTGAAAGGGGCATGGCGAGCGTTTCGCCGGAAGAACGCACGGGCCTCCCTCGGAATCCTCGTCCCAGGCGGGCGCTCGAGGGGGGAACGTGCAAGCGGGTTGTGCATCAACGTTCGGGGATATCCCCGGGCCCTGGGCGGCAGGATCGGCTCGCCCTCGGTCAGGACCACGCTGCTGCGAATTATCGAATCAAGATTGTGCGAAGATGTGAGAATTTCTTACGGATCGAACTATCCGAGTCTCTCTGCGGTCAGGACGGCAGGCCCGTTGCCGGGCGAGGGCCCGCATCGTCCGGTCGCGAGGGCCATCCCGCGATGGCGTAGGCCAGGGTTTGCGCCGCCGAGGGGCGGGCCGACAGGGAGATCCAATCGGCCTGCTTGTCGACGTGGCTCCGGATCACCGCGCGGAGGACGGTGGATTGTTGCAATGGGTCCATAGCAGTCTCCCTCTCTCGCCAGGACTTCAACGGTGACGGTCAACCCGACCGCCTGTCAGATCGCATTCGCTCAGTGGCAGGACGCCGAGGATTCGGGGGGAAATAGCGAGTCCTGGGTCGTCGAAACGACCCGGTAGATGGTGTTGATCGCCTGCGACAGCCGGAACGTGGGCTGGCCGATCATGATCCAACCCGGCAGGGCGAACAGGAGGCCGAACGCGACGGCCGCGGCCAATGGCGCGAGCACATAGACCCAGAACCGTCGAGGGCGGCGGGCGCCCGCCACGAGCGGGTTGGCGTCGTCCCACATGAAGTAGAGGAGCTTGTCGCGTGCGATGGTCGCCAGGCTCACGGTCTCCTGCACCAACTCGGTCGGCAGCGCGTCCGGATCGGGCCCCGGGCCGACGAGTTCCTCCACCGCCCCGCCGCCGGCCTGCACTGCCGCGGAGGCCGCCTGGCCCGTCGAGGGGCGCCAGAAGAGGAAGAAGGCCGCCATCGCGATGCCCAGCCGGGAGAGGCGGGATTTGAGGATCTCCCTCCCCCGCGTCAGGCGCCACTTGAGGGTCCCGGTCGGACAGCCGAGGCGTTCCGCGGCCTGCTCGCTGGTGAGTCCCTCCCAGTAGCACAGCTGGATCGGGCGCCGGAACCGCTCGGGCAGTCGATCGACCTCGGCTCGGAGGAGCGGCGGAGCGTCGTCGAATTCCGGCTTGGCCGGCCCGGCGAGGTTGCGGACATCCACGGCAGCAGTCTCCCTGGTGCGTCTCCGCTCCGACTGGATCTTGGAACGAGCGGCCACGCGACGGGCGACGCCGCAGAGCCAACTCCCGAGATCATCGAGCCGCCTCGCCTCCCCGGCGCGACGGACGAGGACCATGAATGTCGCCTGGAAAGCATCGTCGGCGTCCTGCCCGTCGCCGAGCCAGCGGCGGCAGACGCCCCGGACTTTGGGCCCATGCCGACGCACCAAGGCCCCGAACGCGGCGCCGTCGTCCTGGGCGAAGAAGCGATCGAGCAGGGTCGTGTCGGGCAGGTCTTCCATCGCGGCGACGGCCGCCTTGCGGACGGCCTTCCCCTCGGCGATCCCTACCCACATCGAGTGTGCCATCGCATTGTTCCCCTTTGGATCCCGCAACGACCCGGCCACGAGCGTTCGAGAGTCGATATGATGCAGACCGATACACTGCACGAGGCAATGAGTAGGACCCTTCGCGACGCCCGTGGCCGGCTTTGCGTTGCGTCGTTCTATCTTAGTAAGTGCAGGGTCCCCTGCCCCCGGTTGGTTTTATTTTTTGGGACTGGAATCTGTGAGCCCTGCCTCGCTCTCGCAATCCGATGCGGTTGTCCTAACTCCGTGATAGCCAGGCTTTAGCGTGCCCGAGGCCGTTTCATGGGGGATGGCCTGACGCGGTAGATACGCGCCAGGCTTGCCGTGGGCCGATCCCGAGAGACCTCGAAACTCCTCGTCGAACCGAGGGATTCCAGGAGCGAGCGGCCCCCTTGCCTCGGGCACCGGTGGCGCTATGATGTGCTCGTTATACCGGAACGGTCCATCGGGTCCATTTCGCGGGTCAACCGCCATGGCTGTGGCCATTTCCCGGGCGAGAGCGAGCGACAACAGGGGATCAACGACGATGCAGAAGCGCATTCTGGGAAGTAGTGGCCTGGGCGTGTCGGCGATCGGCCTCGGCTGCATGGGGATGAGCGAGTTCTACGACCCGAAGTCGTTCGACGACGCCGAGTCGATCCGGGTCATCCACCGGTTCCTCGACGCCGGCGGCGACTTCCTCGACACCGCCGACATGTACGGCAGCGGCCGCAACGAGGTCCTCGTCGGCAAGGCGATTAGTGACCGCCGCGACCGCGTGGTGCTCGCGACGAAGTTCGCCAACGTGCGCGGGCCCAACGGCGAGTTTCTTGGCGTTCGCGGCGACGCGGCTTATGTGAAAGAATGCTGCGATGCCAGCCTGAAGCGGCTCGGCATCGACCACATCGACCTCTACTATCAGCACCGGGTCGACCCCAACACGCCGATCGAGGAGACCGTCGGCGCGATGGCGGAACTCGTTCAGGCGGGGAAGGTCCGCTACCTCGGCCTCTCCGAGGCCGCGCCGGAGACGATCCGACGCGCGGCGAAGGTCCACCCGATCGCGGCGCTCCAGACCGAGTACTCGCTCTGGAGCCGTGACCCCGAGGCCGAGCTACTGGCGACGGTCCGCGAGCTGAACATCGCCTTCGTGGCGTACAGCCCGCTTGGCCGGGGCTTCCTGACCGGCCAGTTCCGCAGCCTCGACGACCTCGCGCCCGACGACTACCGCCGCAACGCCCCGAGGTTCCAGGGGGACAACTTCCAGAAGAACCTCGAGCTGGTGAAGAAGATCGAGGATCTCGCCAAGACCAAGGGCTGCACCCCGAGCCAACTCGCCCTGGCCTGGGTCCTCGCCCAGGGGGACGACATCATCCCGATCCCGGGGACGAAGCGCGCCAAGTACCTCGACGAGAACCTCGGCGCCCTCGACGTGACGCTCACCCCCGAGGAACTCGGGCAGATCGACGCCATCCTCCCCTTCGGCGCGACCGCCGGCGACCGCTACCATCCCATGGCCATGCAGGCGGTCAATCGCTGAGCCGAAGGCCAACCCGCTCATAAGACGATGCTTTGATCCCGGACGCCCGGCGCCTTTGCATAAGGCGGCGGGCGTCTTTTGCATCCGTATCCTTGACCTCGGGCCGGGAACCGCGGACCATTCGAGTCTCCCGCGCCTTTGCGGACGGGAGAGGCCGGGCGGAGGAGCACGACGCACGCGACCAATCCGCCGCCTCGAACCCGGTCCGCTCGATCTGCGAAGGGCAACTCTCGCCCCGCGCGACAGACAGACTTTGGAGACTGCGATGAGGTCACGCCCGCTTGCCCTGCCCCTCCTGGTGCTCCTGGTCGCCGCCCGAGTCGGCTTCGCGGAGACTCCCGCGCCGCCGAAGACCTTCGATGTGAAGTCGATCGACGCCTACGTCTCGGCCGTGGTGGGTGAGGAGAAGATCCCGGGGCTCGGCCTGGCGATCGCGCGCGACGGCAAGATCGTCCTCGCGAAGGGGTATGGCAAGTGCTCGCTCGACGAGGGGGCGGCCCCCGTCGAGGCCGAGACCACGTTCGCGGCCGGTTCGGTGACCAAGCAACTCGTCTGCGCCTGCGTCCTGCTCCTCGCCGAGGAAGGCAAGCTCTCCATCGATGATAAGGTGTCCAAATACTTCCCCGACCTCACCAAGGCGGGGGAGATCACCCTCCACCAGTTGATGGCCCACACCTCGGGCTACCCCGACTTCTACCCGCTCGACTTCGTCGACAGGCGGATGGCCAAGCCCATCGAGCCCGACGCGCTCATCGCCGAGTACGCCGGGGGCAAGCTCGACTTCGAGCCCGGCCATCGCTGGTCTTACAGCAATACCGGCTACACGATCCTCGGCCGGGTCGTGGAGAAGGTCACCGGGCAGCCCTTCGGCGAGTTCTTCAAGGCGAGGCTCCTCTCCCCGCTGGGCATGACGCACTCGGTCTTCGAGCCGACCGAGCCGCTCAAGGGGGGGACGCGCGGCTACCTCTCGATCGCGACGGGCCCGCTCGTCCCGGCCAAGCCGGAGGCCCACGGCTGGCTCTACACTGCGGGCGGCCTCTTCGCCTCAGCCCCCGACCTCGCCCGCTGGGACCTCGGCCTGATGGATGGGAAGGTGCTCAAGCCGGAGACGTTCCGCATCATGACGACGGGCGTGAAGTTGGCGGATGGCCGCGTCCGCGACTACGGTTGCGGGCTCCAGATCGCCAGGCGTGACGGCGAAACGATCCTGACCCACGGCGGGGCCATCAGCGGTTTCCGGGCCTCGAACACCCTCATCCCCAGGACGAAGTCGGCCGTCGTCCTTTTGACCAACAGCGAGGCCGCCGACCTCGGGCCGATCTCCCAGGCGATCGTCGGGCTCCTGATCAAGGACGAGGCCGAGCCCGAGGTCCCGAAGGTCGCCGGCCCCTCCCCTCGCGAGGCGGGCCTCGAGTTCCTCCACGCCATGCAGGCCGGCAAGCTCGATCGCGACAAGCTCGGCGAGGAATTCTCTCTGTACATGACGGACGAGCATGTGAAGTCGGCCGCCGCCCGGCTCAAGCCGCTCGGTCAGCCCGACGAGGTCGAGGTCGACGCCGTCCGCGAGCGCGGCGGGATGGAAGTCGCCGCGCTGCGCTTCGTCTTCAAGGGCGTGACGCTCAAGGGGCTGCTCTACCGCACGCCCGACGGCAAGATTCAGCAACTCCTCTTCGTGAAGGATTGAGTCGGCCGTGGGGAGAATTTCGCGGGAATCCATGTTGCCTTGCTAATGTGGCCCCCGGTCCGGCGAAGACTCCTGCGGGCCGGGAGGCCTTCGGCGATCGCCGAGGGGCGGTGTCTTGCCGGTGGCAGACGCGCCGGCCATGATGGGGCGGTCTCTCGGCGGGGGCCCGGCTCCCTCCGGGCTTGTCGACTCGATCGGTCGAAGGCCGTCGATGCCTCGAAACCAGGTTGCTCCGCCCTCCCCGTCGCTCCTCCTACGCGCGGGCCTGGCGGAGATCTTCAGGAGCTCGCGATGTCGGCCTTGCTTGCGCTATCCACTCTCGCCGGGGTCCTGATCGGTGCCGGTATCGGGCTCGTGCTCCTGATCCTGTACGGGGTCTCCGTCAACAACTCGCTGGTGACGCTCCGGAACCGATACAAGAACGCGTTCAGCCAGATCGACGTCCAGCTCAAGCGGCGATACGACCTGATCCCGAACCTGATCGAGGTCGCCAAGGGGTACATGAACCACGAGCGGGCGACGCTCGAGGCCGTGATCGAGGCCAGGAACAAGGCCGTCTCCGCCCAGCAGGCCGCCGCGGCGAGCCCCGGCGACCCGAATGCCATGCGGAAGCTCGGCGAGGCCGAGGGGCAGGTCTCCGGCGTCCTGGGCCGGCTCTTCGCCCTGACCGAGAGCTACCCCGACCTGAAGGCGAACCAGAACATGCTGGCTCTCCAGGAGGAGCTGACCTCGACCGAGAACAAGATCGCCTTCGCCCGCCAGGCGTTCAATGACGCCGTGATGTCGTACAACACCCAGCGCGAGGTCTTCCCGGCCTCCCTGATCGCGGGGATCGGTGGCTTCTTCCCGGCGCAGCTCTTCGAGATCGAGTCGCCCAAGGAACGCGAGGCCCCCCGGGTCTCGTTCTGAACGGCGGAACGGAAACCAACCGATCGCGACGAAGCGGGGCCGATCCTCCATGGACTTCTTCCAGAACCAAGATGTCGCCCGGAAGAAGACCGGCGTGCTGGTCTTTTACTTCATCCTGGCGGTCGTCGTGATCATCGTGTCGGTGTATGTGGCACTGGCCGCGATCCTGACGTGGTCATCCACGCAAGGGAAGCACGGGTCGGCCCCGGGCCTGAACCACCTCTGGGACCCGGCGCTCTTCGGCCTGGTGGCGGTCGGGGTCTCGGGCCTGGTCGGTGGCGGGAGCCTGTACAAGATCGCCGCCCTCTCGGGGGGCGGGCACACCGTCGCCGAGCTGCTCGGCGGGCGCCTCCTCAACCCGGCCGAGGCCAATGGGCCCGACGAGCGCAAGATCCTGAACGTGGTGGAGGAGATGGCCATCGCCTCGGGCGTGCCGGTACCCCCGGTGTACCTGCTCGAGGAGGAGCAAGGCATCAACGCCTTCGCCGCCGGGCACGCGCCCGGCGACGCGGTGATCGCCGTGACCTCGGGCTGCGTGCGGCACCTCTCTCGCGACGAGCTCCAGGGGGTCGTCGCCCACGAGTTCAGCCACATCCTCAACGGCGACATGCGGCTCAACATCCGCCTGATGGGGGTGCTCTTCGGGATCCTGCTCATCGGCCTGACGGGCTGGCTCATCCTGAGGAGCACCGACGGGAGCAGCCGGAACGACGACCGCAAGGAGGGGAAGAACGTCCTCCCCTTCATCGGGCTGGCCCTCTACATCATCGGGTATTCGGGGGTCTTCTTCGGCAACCTGATCAAGGCCGCCGTCTCCCGCCAGCGCGAATTCCTCGCGGACGCCTCGGCCGTGCAGTTCACCCGCAATCCCGACGGCATCGCCGGCGCCCTCAAGAAGATCGGCGCCCTGTCGGAGGGCTCGAAGATCGAGAATCCGCACGCCGAGGAGGCGAGCCACCTCTTCTTCGGCAGCTCGGGCGAGGGCTTCGGCCATTTCCTCGGCATGCTCGCCACGCATCCTCCCCTGGTGGAACGGATCCGGCGGATCGACCCATCGTTCGACGGCGACTTCTCGGCCGTCCAGCTCACCCCGATCGAGTCGGAGGCCGAGTCGCCCAGGCCACCCTCGAAGAAGGCCGTCTCCAGGGTCGACGCCTTCAACCCCGTCGAGGCGATCACGAAGATCGGCACGATCGCCCCGGCGCAGCTCGCCTACGCGGCCGGGCTCCTGGAGTCGCTCTCCGGCCCGCTCACCGAGGCCGTCCGCGACCCCCTGAGTGCCCAGGCCGTCGTCTTTGCCCTGCTGCTCGACGCGGACGAGTCGGTCCGGGGCTCGCAGCTCGGCTGGCTCGAGCAGCACGTCCTGCCGGCTTCGGTGCGAGAGACGCGGATGATCCTGCCCGAGGTCTCGCGGCTCGCCCCCGAGGCGAGGCTTCCCCTCGTGGAACTGGCCGCCCCGGCGCTCCGTCGCATGACCCCCGCGCAGCTCCACGACTTCCTACGCAGCGTCGACGTCCTGATCCAGGCCGATCAGGAGACTACGCTGTTCGAGTACGCCCTCCAGCGCCTGCTCTACCAGCACGTCGTCTCGCTGGTCACCAAGGCGAAGCCCCCCGCCGTGAGGTTCACGACGGCCCCGTCGCTGGTCGGCCCCGTCTCGGTGATCCTCTCGGCCCTGGCTCGCGTGGGGCATGACACGCCGGAGGGCGTCGCTCGCGGGTTCGAGGTCGGGGCGCAGGCCCTCGGCTGGCGAGACGCGACCCCGTCGCCGCAGTTCGAGGCGCCGATCGGGATCCCGGAGATCGACGTCGCGCTGGGGCAGCTCGCGGCCGCGTCCCCTACGCTCAAGAAGCAGGTCCTCGAGGGCTGCGCCTCGTGCATCGGCGCGGACGGCCGCGTGAGCGTCAAGGAGGGGGAGATGCTCCGAGCCATCTCGGATTCGCTGGGCTGCCCGATGCCCCCCCTGCTCGCCTCGGCCGAGGTCGCCTCGCACGCCTGAAGGTATTCGGAGATGTCGGGGCTCGACCCGCATGTGCAAGGCTCCGGGCGGGAGACGGCGGGACAACCTTCGCAAGAACCGGCCGCTTGCCGCGAATCACTTCTTGTCATGCCGGGGACTGATGAGTGAACCCGGCCGGAAACACGTCGGTTCTCTCGAGAAGGGGCATTTCCGATGCTCATGAGCGGATTGTCGGGCAATGAGATCTATTGCCTGGCGCAGAAGGGTTGGGCTCCTGGGAATATCGTCGTCGGCAACAGCGTGCATTCGCTGGGCCTGGTCCGCGGCATCACCAGCGGGCTCAAGACCCTGGCGGGGGGCGAGATCGCCAGCGTCACGCAGCTCATCTCCGACGGCCGCCACGCGGCCATCGGCCGGCTCGAGACTGAGGCGAAGGAGCTGGGCGCCCAGGGGCTGACCGGGGTCGCCTCCGAGATCAAGCCCGTCGGGAACCTGATGGAGTTCCTCGCGGTCGGCTCGGCCATCCACGGGAACAGCCAGTCGAAAGAGTTCTTCTCGACGGCCTGCACCGGCCAGGACCTCTTCTGCCAGGCCGACGCCGGGTATGCGCCGAGGCACTTCGTCATCGGCAACGTGGCCTATGCCCTGGGCCTCGGCCGGGGCCTGGCCGGCGGCCTGAAGATGATCGCCAGGCGCGGCGAGATCAAAGAATTTTCGGATATGTATAACAAGACGCGCCATCTCGCGCTCGAGCGGATCGAGACCGAGGCGGCCGAGCGCGGCTGCAACGCCGTGGTGGACATCAATACGAAGATCCTCCCGTTCGGCCCGGGCGTCCGCGAGATGCTCATGGTCGGCACCGGCTCGTACAACCCCGCGCTCGGCCAGTCCAAGCGCCCGGTGACCTCGGAGCTGAACGGCGAGGAGCTCTGGAACCTCACGCAGATGGGCTACTCGCCCCTGCGCCTGCTCCTCGGCACGTCGGTCTATGCCCTCGGCTTCTTCGGCGGGCTTTCGGCCTTCTTCCAGTCGTTCGCCAGGGGCGAGATCGACGAGGTCACGCGGCTCGTCTACGACGCCCGGGAGAACTGCCTCGCCCATATCAAGGCCGAGGCCGAAGAGATCAAGGCCGACGGCGTGATCGGCATCAAGGTCTACATCTACGAGCTGGGCAGCGGCCTGGTCGAGGTCATGGCCATCGGCACCGCCATCCGCAAGAACACGGCCGTCCGGACCGAGACCGACTACCTCCTGCCCCAGGCGATCATCCGCGACCGCGACACCTTCTTCGACCAGACGAACCAGATGCCCGGCGCCCCGAAGCCGCGGGAGCTGGACCGCAAGTAACTCAAATGGTCATCTCCCTCGACGAGGAGTCGTGAAGATAGGACCGCTTGATGCAGCGAGAGGCCGGCCTGGCGTGGCCGTCGAGATGGCTCGGCGGTGCCGCTCGGCCGGCTTCATCCTTTGGCATTCGGTGCCATTTCGATGTTGCGGCAACCGGCTCGAACTTGAATGAATGTTGGATGAACCTCGAGAAATGCGAGGGTGTCGATCTATCGAAGCTGCGCCCCTGGAGGCGGTCGAGCCGAACCATCACTCGGGTGGTGTGCCATGCGTCAAGCCGAGTCTTGGTGGTATTACCAACGAGTCCCGAAATTGCATCGTTGCTTTGTAAAAAATATCGTCTGCGTTGAGCTTGCCGGGTGTAGTTGTTGGGTTGTAATTGGCAAGATTGTTGTAATCCGAAGGGTAATAGGGTGAATTTGGCCTTTCTGACCCGTGCAGTGACTTTGGCCCGCTCTTTGCATTAAGAGTGGCCCGTCGGCGACCCAGCCGATGCGAGTTTGAGGAGGGGCCGAGCCTCATGGTCCCTCGATCTTCGTGATGCATTAATCCGAGAGTCCTCCCAGCGCCTCCCCAGGTCCACGGAAGGGGTGCGGCGAGCCCAGGTTTATCCGGGCGACGATCGCCGTCTGCGCCGAGTTTGACAAGGACGTGAGCGAGCGCCCTGCCAGGTTGCCGGGTTTTTCCACTCGACCAACGCTCTCCCCGCGAGGGCGAGATAAGGGGAAATACTCATGCGCAGCACGACATGGATCCTCACGGCGATGTTTGCCCTGGCCGCCACGACGTTGTTGGCTTCTTCGACCTTTGCCGACCAGAACGAGGGACCGGAAAAGCAGTGGGTTTGGCTCGAGAAGCAAGGGGTCTGGGGCTACGGCTACCAGATCAAGGAAGGCCCGCACGCCGGCCTCTGGCGGGTCGACCCCGACTCGAAGCGGCCCCCCGAGGCCCCCGCCGATCCCTACGGCTTCGCGGCGATCCTGAACTCATACCGCGCCTCGGCCGGCCTCGCCCCCCTCTCCTATGAGCCCGACCTCGCGGGCTGGGCGGCCCAGAACAACGCCGAGCAGGCCAACCGCGGCCTGGGCCATCACGTGAACCCGAACTGCCTCCAGAACTGCGCCTGGAACACCCCGGACGCCAACAGCGTCGCCTCCGCCTGGATGGAATCCCCGGGGCACCGCGCGAACATGCTCAACCCTTCCGCCAGCCGCTTTGGTATCGCCTTTGGTCCCGGACCTTACTGGACCATGAACGCCCAGTGAGCCCGCAATCGGTCTTGTAGTCTCGATGCTCTGATGGACTCTGGCTGTACTGCAATAAGACGAACGGCCGGGCGATGATCGAATCATCACCCGGCCGTCGTTTGTTCAACCTCTCCGAGCCGCCTCTTATGACACTTCGCTGGCGGCGGGGACGTTCGCCTCGCGAGGGGCGGGGTCGATGACGGACGGATCGAAATCGGGATCGATCCCGCGAGGGGGCTTCTCGTTACGGACGACACCGCCGGCGGCGGCCACGCAGGCGATGGCGATGGTCACGATGCCCAGGGCGATCGTGAGCGACGACCCCTCTGCCACCATGCCGATGACCGGGGGGCCGGTCAGGAAGCCGAAGTAGCCGACCGTCGAGGCCGTCGCGATGCCGACCACCGGCGCGATGCCCTGCACGCGCGAGGCCGCGCGGAAGAGGATGGGGACGACGTTGGCGAGCCCCGCGCCGACCAGCGAGAACCCGACGATGGCGGCCGTCGGATGCCGGAGGATCAGGGCACAGGCCAGGCCGACGGCCGCGAGGCCTGCACCGCCGCGGATCACCGCCTCGTCGCCGAGGATCCGGGTCAGGCGGTCCCCCATGAATCGGACGGTGGTCATGCCCAGCGAGTAGGCCGCGAAGCCGAGCGCCGCGACGGAGGGGGTCGCGGCCAGCGACTTCTGCAGGTAGAGGGCGCTCCAGTCGGCCATCGACCCCTCGCCGACGAATGCGAGGAACGCCAGCGCTCCCAGGATCACGAGGCCGAGCGGCGGCCGTTTCAACCCCTTGGTCTTGGAACCGGCCGAGGCCGTCGGCAACTTCACGAGGGCGATGAGGATGCTCATGCCCAGCACGACCCCCGCGCCTCCCAGCGACGTCAGGGGGCTGATCCCGAGTTCGACCAGGCGCGACGCGATGCCCGCACCGACGAGGCAGCCGAGGCTGAAGAGGGCGTGGAAGGACGACAGGATCGGCCGGCCTACGAGCCCTTCGACATGCACCGCGAGGGCATTGATGGTCACGCCCATGACGCCCGTCGACGCGCCATAGACGCCCAGGATGATCATGAGGACCCAGGCTTTGGGCGCGACCGCGATCATCGGGAGCATGACGCACATCATCAGCGAGGCGAGCGTCGCAAGGTTCCGCGTCCCGACGCGAGGGGCGAGCGCCCCGGCCAGCGGCATGGCGATCAGGCCGCCGACGGCCGACATCAGGAGGGCGACGCCCAGCGTCCCCTCCCCGATCTTGAGGGCGGATTGCACCTCGGGGATCCGAGAGACCCAGCTACCGACCGCTCCCCCGAGGGCGAAGAAGAAGGTGCCGACGGCCGCACGCTGCAGCCGGACTTCGAAACCGCCCGATCCGGTCATCGCAACACCTCGGTGGGGAGGTCGTGGTTGGTCTCGAGGACGTGCCGGTGCAGGGCCTGGGCCAGGCCCCCCTCGATGCAGGAGGCCGTGACGAAGTCGGCCGCCTCCCGGATCGGCGAGGGGGCGTCCCCCATCGCGACGCTGATGCCGGCCACCTCGAACATGCTCAGGTCGTTGTAATAGTCGCCGATCGCGAGGACCGAATCCCGGGGGATGTCGTGGCGCCTCAGGATTTCCTCGAGGGCGGTCCCCTTGCTGATTCCAGGCACCATGAATTCGAGGAATCCGCCGCCCGTCCGGACCGTCTCGGCCACCCCTTCGGAGAGGGCCGTCAGCTCGTCGTCCCAGGTCGGGTCGGCTGCGAAGGCCAGGAGCTTGACCGGGTCGGGCACCTGCTCGCGGCCCAGGTCCGTCACCACGACCGCCTCGGGCTCGCCGTAGCCTTCGAGGATCGCCGACTCGGCCGTCCCCGGCAGCGCGTAGATGGTGCGCTGGCCCATGATGACGAACGGGATGCCGCGAGCCTTCAGGCCCTCGGCGATCGAGCGGACGACGTCCTCGGGCAGCCTCGCGAGCGCCTCGACCTCGCCGTCGGGCACGTCGACGATCGCCCCGCCGTTGAGCGTGATCTGCGGCCCCTCGAGGCCCAGTTCCATGCAATAGGGGCGAACCGAGGTGATCATCCGCCCGCTCGCCAGCATCACCTGGACCCCGGCCGCCCGGCACGCCGCGATCGCTCGGGCGTTGACCGGCGGAATCCGATGATCGGGGCCGAGCAAGGTCCCATCGAGGTCGATTACGACCAGCCGAATCCTTCTCATCATGGCTTCCAGAAGAGAATCGGGTACAATGCAGCAATTCCCTGCAACAACACGATAATAGGCGCAGAAACGGGTAACATCAATGGAAAAGCCGCAAACTCGGGCGGAATCCGGAATGCTCACGAGTGAGCGGCGGCTGGTTATCCTCGAATTCTTACGTCGAGATGGCAAGGTGCTGGCGTCGGATCTGAGCAGGGAGCTGGGCGTCTCGCTCGACACGGTCCGGCGCGATCTCCGCGAGCTGGATGAGGAAGGGATGCTCCACCGGGTCCACGGCGGGGCCCTGCCTCGTTCGCAGACCCCGATCGGGTTCGCGGCGCGTGAGCGGGTGGCGCCCGCGGCCAAGGAGGCGATCGCGGGTGCGGCGGCCCGCCTCATCAAAGACGGGCAGGTCGTGATCCTGGACAGCGGGACGACGGCGGTTCAGGTCGCACGGCATTTGCCCCCGGGTTTGCGGGCCACGGTGATCACGGCGAGCCCTTCGGTCGCGTCGGTCCTCGCCGAGCATCCGAACGTCGAGGTGGCGATCGTCGGCGGGAAGCTGAACAAGGAGACGCTGGCCGTCGTCGGGGCCGAGGCCGTCGAGTCCCTCCGGCACATCCGCGCCGACATCTGCTTCCTCGGGGTCTGCTGCCTGCACCCCGAGTTCGGCGTGACCGTCCCCGGCATGGAGGAGGCCCCGGTCAAACGCGCCATGATCGCCGGCGCGGCCGAGGTCGTCGCCCTGGCCTCCGCCGAGAAACTCGGCACCCTCGCCCATTACTCGGTGGCCACGACGGGCGAATTGACTCATCTCGTGACGGAGTGGGATACGCCCGACGAACTCCTCACTCCCTACATCGCCGCCGGCATCACGGTCCTGCGAGGGGAGCGACCGCGAGCCTGACGCCCGCTCGTGCGGATCAAGGCCCGGGCATGGGCATGAGGGGGACGTTGGGGATCTCGGCCTTCTTCAAGGGGCGGCTCTGGAGGCGGAATTCGCGGATCTTGTCGGGGCTGAGTTTGAACTCGGCCGAGATCAGGGACATCGTGCTGATTCCGCCGCCGGAGCTACCGCTCGCCTCGTGCTCGACCCCATCGTCGTCGACCGCGACGATCCGGACGGGCAGCTCCTGGAGATTATGGGCGACCGAGATGGTCGTCCCCGCCTTGGTCGCGATCGCGGCCCCGAAGATGGTGCTGGGGCCGTCCGCCCGGCTGTGCGCCGAGTTGCCTTGCGAACTCTCGACGGTCTGCCAGGGGCCGTCGGCGACCTCGAACCCGATCGTGCAGGTCGGCAGGTCGTCGGGGAAGCCCGAGACCGACTCGTGCAGGTCCGGGATTGGGACGCCGTTCCGCCGCGCGGGGCCTCGCGAGCCGCTATTGGACTCGCGGACGCTCCAGGAATACTCGGCCCCCTTGGGGAGCCCGGTCACGCGGACGACGATGACCCGGTGCCGCAGGGCGTCGGCCGGATCATCGGCGTTGATCTTCGTGCCCGAAGGGTCGCAAACGGCTCCGGGTAACGGCGAGCCGTCCGGCTTCCACCAGGACTTCGGAGTCGACGGGTGGAACGAGATGCCGACGACCTCGATGGTGGCCCCTCCGGGCAAGGTCCTCGACCAGATGGGGTCGGGGTCGTTGCCCTCGACGGGCGTGGAGAGGCCGAGGAGCAGCAGGATCGGCGCGATCCGAGAGAACCTGAGGAACGCGGGCATCTTCGGCCCCCTTTTGGCGTCGAGGCGATCAACGTTGGCGGCAGATCGACCCACGAGTCTAGGGGGTCGGCCCGCCGGGATCCATCGTCGATCGATCAGCCTTGCGTGACGGGGAGGGCCGAGGCGATCTCGCTGAAGTGGGTGACGCGGTCTCGACCCTGGGCTTTCGAATGGGCCAGGGCGCGGTCGGCGGCCTGAACGAAGATCGGGGGCTCGGGGAACGGCAAGGCGGCCGTGGCGACGCCCAGGCTCAGCGTGATCGGGTTCGAGCCCCCCTGCCTCGCGGCCTCGAGGCGGACGCGCTCGGCGATCTCGCGGGCTTCCGCCTCGCCGGTCCTCGGCAGGATCATGGCGAAGCGCTCGCCGGCATAGCGGGCGACCACGTCGTCGGCCCGGAGCTGGCTGCGGAGCAGGTCCGCCAGGGACCGGAGCGCATCGTCGCCGGCGAGGTGGCCGAGGCGCTCGTTGTAGGACCGGAAGTTGTCGATGTCGAGGAAGATCAGGGAGAAGGTCTGGTCGAACTGGCCCGTGGGACTCATGAGCTTCGCGAGCTCGGCCTCGAAGTGCCTGCGGTTGCTCAGGCCCGTGAGGCCGTCGAGCGAGGCCCGCTCGAACAGCAGGGCGTTCTGGCGTTCCAGCAAGGCGTTCTGCCTGGCCAGGGCGAGCTGGAGCTCGGAGAGCTGGGCGGAGTGGGCCCGCAACTGCTCCTGCATGGTCAGGATGCGGCGCGCGACGTTGAGCCGGGAGATGAGCTCGCCGGTGTCGGGGGGCTTGGTCAGGAAGTCGTCCGCCCCGGCCTCGAGCCCGGCCACCCGGTCCTCGCTGGCGCTCCGGGAGGTCAACAGGATGATGTAGGTGTAGAGCGCATCCGCCTGGGCACGGGCCAGGCGGCAGAGCTCCAAACCATCGATCTCGGGCATCATCCAGTCGGAGATCAGGAGCTCCACGCCCCCGGCCCGGATGAGCTTCCAGGCGTCGGCACCATTGTCGACGACCGTGACTTCATACCCCAGCTTCTCCAGCGACCTGCGTATCCTCAGGGCCGAGACCCGCTCGTCTTCCGCGATCAGGATTTTCATGTTTTGGGCTTACATAAGGGGGCGTCCGCTTATTTCTTCGAGATGGGATCTAACCGATTTTAGAATCCCCCGACTAGGTTGACGAGAGGGTCGAGGAATATGGGTCGGTCGTCAGGAAGGCGTTGAGCTCGTTGCGTAGGGTGTCGGTCATGGCGCGGAGCCTGTCGATGAGGGGGGCCACGTCGGCGAGCTGGCCGTCGCGCCCCATCTTCTCGAGGTCGAGGGCGACGGTCACGATGGCCCCCGCCGCGAAGTTGGCGACCGAACCCTTGAAGGCGTGCGCCGCGCGTTGGAGCCGGAACGGGTCGCCGAGGCTGACGGCCTCGTAGATCGTCTCGAGCATCCTCGGGCTGTCCTCGAGGAAGATCTGGGCGAGCTCTCGGAGCAGGTCCTCGTCGCCATCGACCCCCGCGAGGGCGGTCTTGATGTCGATCACGGACGTCGAGGCCGCCGGCACGGGGGGCGTGGGCGCGGCGGCCTGGGCCGGCACATTGCCGTTGGCGTTCGACCGGGCCTTGCCGAACCGGGCGAGGCAGCGCTCGATGGCCTCGGCGAGGTCCCTGGCCCGCATCGGCTTGGAGACGTAGTCGTCGCAGCCGGCCTCGATGCAGCGCTCGCGGTCGCCCCGCATGGCGTGGGCCGTCATGGCGATGACCGGGAGGTGCCCGCCGGTGGCCCGCTCGCGCTCGCGGAGTATCCCGGTGGCCTCCAGGCCGTCGAGCACGGGCATTTGCAGGTCCATGAGGACGATGTCGAACGGCTGCACCTCGAGCAGTTCCAGCGCCTCGCGGCCGTCGCCGACGACGGTGGCCTCGTGCCCTTGCTTGGTCAGCAGGCGAATGGCCAGGGTCTGGTTGACCGCGTTGTCCTCGGCGACGAGCACCCGCAGGTGCTGCGGCGAGGCGGGCTGCTGGGCCGCGTTGTTCGCCGCCGATTCCTGCTCGGCCTGGGTCGCCTTGGAGAGGACGTTGACGATCGTCTTCATCAGGTCGGAGTGCTTGACCGGCTTCGTCAGATACGTGACCCCGAGCTCCCGGCAACGGGCGGCGTCCGCATGCTGGCCGGCCGACGAGAGCATGATGATCGGGATCGACGGGATGTTGTTGTCCTCCCGGACCCGATTGACCAGGGTGATGCCGTCCATCTCGGGCATCATGGCGTCGAAGATCGCCAGCCGGAACGGGTCGTTGATGGCGGTGGCCCGCTTCAGCTTGAAGAGGGCCGACTTGCCGTCCTCGACCGCGGTGGGGCGCAGGCCTTCCTGGGTCATGAGGTCGCGGAGGATCCGGCGGTTCGTGGCATTGTCGTCCACGATCAGGACGGGGATGTGGTGGAGGTCGACCGTCGGCAGGGGGCGGCTCGACCGCTCGGCGGCGATCTCGAATCTGGCCGTGAACGAGAAGGTGCTCCCCTCGCCCACGCGGCTCTCCAGCGCCATCTTCCCGCCCATCATCTCGACGAGGCAGCAGGAGATCGCCAGGCCGAGCCCGGTGCCGCCGTACTTGCGGGTCATCGACCCGTCGGCCTGTTCGAACGGGGCGAAGATCGCCGCCTGGCGGTCGGCCGGGATGCCGATGCCGGTGTCCGAGACCGCGAACCGCAGGACCACCTCATTCCCCTCGCGCCAGGCGAGCTCGACCGTCGCTACGACCTCGCCGCGCTCGGTGAACTTGATCGCGTTGCCGACGAGATTGACGAGGATCTGGCGGAGCCGCCCGCCGTCGCCGACCAGGGTGTCGGGCACGTCGGGGGCGATGTCGAAGGCCAGCTCCAGGTTCTTCTGGTGCGCCCGGTAGCCGAGGGTGCGCATGGCGTCGCCGAGGCTCTCGCGGAGGTCGACCGGGGCGAGGTCCAGGTGCAGCTTGCCCGCCTCGATCTTCGAGAAGTCGAGGATGTCGTTGATGACCGTCAGGAGGGCGTCGGCCGACGAGCCGACGAGCTCGAGATATTCGCGCTGCTCGACGGAGAGCTGGGTGTCGAGGAGCAGCTCGGTCATGCCGATGATGCCGTTCATCGGGGTCCGGATCTCGTGGCTGACGTTGGCGAGGAATTCGCTCTTGGCCCGGCTGGCGGCCTCGGCGGCCTCCTTGGCCTGGACGAGCTCTCCGGTCCTCTCGGCGACCATCGCCTCGAGCTCGATGGCCCGGGCGCGGCCGGCGATCTCGATGCGGGTGCGGGCCGCCTCGATCTCGGCCTGGCGGGTCGCCGCCTGGCGGATCTCGCGGATGCTCTCGAGGCAGAACTGGGCGAGGAAGAGGTCTTCGAAGAGGACCCAGCCGGAGTGCTCGAACCAGCGCCAGGGCTCGACGACCGAGACGCCGTAGATCGACCGGGGCCAGTAGATCCCCCGCAGGACGTGGTCGGCGACCACGACCACCGTCGCCGTGACCAGGACGCGCCAGTCCCGGTAAAAGGCGAGGAACGCCAGCGAGCCGAAGATGTGGAAGTGGGTCTCGATCCGCCCCCCCGTGAGGTGGATCAGGAGCGCCCCCATCAGCATCTGCGCCGCCGCGATGACGTGCCGGGTCGAGCCCTTCCCAGGGCGCAGGAAGGACAGGACGAGGGGCAGGCTCACGATCAGGCCCCCGAGGCCGAGCGCCGCCCAGACGTGGATGTGGATCCAGCTCGCGGTGCCCGCCCAGGCCTTCGGCGAGATCGTGAAGGCGATGATGATCGCGGCGAGCCACTGGAAGGCGAGCAGGCCGGCGAAGAGGTGATCCGTGCGGCGGGCGATCCGATCCAGGTCTTCGCGGAAGATCACGTCCGCATGCTCGGTGATCATCGTGTCGGTCGGCTCTATGTTCGGATCAAAGCCCACGTCCCCCTCCTTTCTTCTCTTCCTCCTCGGTCGCATTCGCGATCGGGACGTCCTGAATCGGGCAGCCGAAGACGGGATGGGCCTTCGGGCACTTCTGCGACGGATCCTCGGAGGCGAGGGCGATGGCCGACGCGAGCCCGGCATTGGGGCCCGACTGCCCGCGTCCCCCGGTGATCCCACCCATGAAAAGTTGCTTGCCAGTAGGGTCGAAGAGGAGGACGGTCCCGGAGGTCATCGCCCCGAATCGCTCGGCCTCGGCCCCGTCCCGATCGCCCCGGACCTTGACGCCAGGGATCGCCCTGGCCTTTCGCCAGAGCTCGGCCTCGCCCCAGTGCACCTCCGAGGGCTCGTAGAAGAGGACCTCGGCCGAGACGGAGGAGCGGCAATGATCCATCAACTCGGACAGGGCGGCGAGGCTGGCCCGAGTGCAAGGACATCGAGGATGGGCGAACATGATCAGATTCATGCGTGATGTATCATGCCTGAGTCCGCTCTCGGCCGGCCATCTGGCGGGTGCGGGCCCGATGACTCCCGGGCTCAAGTCGTAAGCGTGAACCATTCCCAGCCCGATGGCCACGGCCCCTCCCCAGGCGACGATGGCTGGGACGAGCAGGAATGACGCCATCCTGTTCCGCAACATGACGGCGCTCCTTGAGATAACGGGGCGACTTCGCCTCTACTAAACCTAACATAGAATACGATTCTGTCGATTGAAGAAAAAGCGGCAGCGGCTCTTGAGTGCACTCGCCGATGAGCTTCGGTGACCTCGCGGCATCCTCGTGGATCGGCCCGTTATTCATGGCCCTTTCGCCCACGCAGGGCTAGGAATGCCTCGCGAGAAGTCCCACAATGGTACGGAGATCCGACGATCGCCAGGCGTCAGAAGCCGGCACGATCCCGAACCGTTCGAGGATGAGGCTCCGCGTCGAGATCGGGTCCCGGGCGCATCGCCGATCGCCCGACTCAGGCGATGCGCCGCCCGGTCGGAGGTCGAGGCGTGGGGGCCTCAATATCTCGCAGCCGAACCTATTTAAGGTCGAGCTTTGACAGGGCCCCGCGAGGGGCCGAGACGGCGGGTCCTGCGGCCCCTTTGCATTTCGCGACGACGTCGTCGGGCACCCGGAGGGTTGAGTCCATGTGCGGGATCACTGGGGCGGCTTGGACCAATTCCGGCCGGCCGCTGTCGGACGAACAACTCGCGGCGATGATGGACCGGATCGTGCATCGGGGGCCCGACGACTCGGGCGTTCACCGCGACGAGCACGTCGCGCTCGGGTTTCGCAGGCTCTCCATCGTCGACGTCGCCGGCGGCCATCAGCCCCTGAGCAACGAGGACGGCTCGATCTGGACCGTCTTCAATGGCGAGATCTACAACTTCCCCGCGCTCCGGCGTCGGCTCGAGGCCAGGGGGCACAACCTCCGCTCTCAGGGGGATACCGAGGTCCTCGTCCACCTCTATGAGGACGAGGGGCCGGCGATGTTCGCGCACCTCCGGGGGATGTTCGCCCTGGCGATCTGGGACGCCCCCAGGCGCAGGCTGATCCTCGGGCGCGACCGGATGGGGCAGAAGCCCCTGCTCTACCGGCACGACGGGACCCGGATCGTCTTCGCGAGCGAGTTGAAGTCGCTCCTCGCCCTGCCCGAGCACGACGTCCCCGGCAAAATTTCGCCCCGTGCCCTCGATCGCTACCTGACCTACGGCTACGTCCCCCACCCCGACACGATCCTCGAGGGGACGTACAAGGTCCCCCCCGCCCACTACGCCATCTGGCACGAGGGGAAGCTCTCCCTCGAGCAATACTGGTCCCCCGACTGGTCGCTCGAGCGAGATCGGCCGTTCGAGGAGGACGTCGAGGAGCTGCGCGGGACGCTCCGCGAGGCCGTCCGCGAGCAGATGGTCTCCGACGTCCCGCTGGGCGCCTTCCTCTCCGGCGGGGTCGACTCGACGATCATCGTCGGCCTGATGCAGGAGGCGTCGACCCGGCCGGTGAAGACGTTCTCGATCGGCTTCGACGACCCCGCGTTCGACGAGACCCGCTACGCCGAGATGGCCGCCAAGCACCTCGGGACCGAGCACCACGCCTTCGTCGTCACCCCGGAGGTCTGGGAGACCCTGCCCGCCCTCGCCTGGCAGTTCGACGAGCCCTTCGCCGACAGCTCGGCCCTGCCGACCTGGTACGTCTCGCGCGAGACCCGCCGGGAGGTGACGGTCGCCCTGAGCGGCGACGCCGGCGATGAGCTCTTCGCCGGCTACGACCGCTATCGGGCCCTGGCCCTGGCCGGGCTGATGGATCGCATCCCGGCCGGGCCTCGCGGCGTCCTGAGCGGCCCGCTGGCCCGGGCCCTGCCCGCCTCGGCCCGCGCCAAGACCCGGATGCGCAAGGTCCGCCGCTGGCTCGAAGCCCTGGGGGATCCCCTCGAGGCCCGCTACCTGCGCTGGGTCTGCCAGTTCGACGAGCCGGGCCGGACGTCGATCTACACCGACGACTGGATCGATGGCCTGGCGAGGGCCGGCGAGGCGGATCCGGCCAACGCCGATCCGACCTCGTTCCTCGACCGCGCCCTGGGCGCCGCGAGCAAGCGCGATCAGGTGACGCGTGCGATGGTCGCCGACCTCCTCACTTATCTCCCTTGCGACCTCCTGACGAAGGTCGATATGGCGAGCATGGCGCACAGCCTCGAGTGCCGTGGCCCGTTCCTCGACCACCGGGTCGTCGAGCTCGCCATGGCCATGCCCGTCTCGCACAAGCTGAAGATCCGAGGGGGGCGCTCGAAGCTCGTGCTGAAGCAGGCCTTCCGCGAGTTCCTCCCGCCCCCGATCCAGCAGCGGGCCAAGATGGGGTTCGGCGTGCCGCTCGATCGCTGGTTCCGGGGCGTGCTCAAGGACGAGGTCCGCAACGTCCTGCTCGACCCCGTCGCCGTAGGCCGGGGCCTCTTCCGCCCCGAGGCCGTCACGACCCTGATCGACGAGCACGTCCAGGGCAAGCGCGACCACGCCTATCGGCTCTGGACCCTGCTCATGCTCGAGTTCTGGTTCCGCAGGCATATCGATTCGAGGGCTTCGGGCACGCGCTAATCATGTTTGGCCCGGACGTCGCCCCAGTCCTGGATTTCGCCGGGTCCGACGGACGCTTCTCCTTTCAGATAGCCTTCCGCATCGTCCAGAGGCGCATTCTTCTTGTGAACTTCGACGAGGAAGGGAATCCTCGGGACCAGACCCGTGATCCGGAATCGGCCGTCGGGACCGGTCATCAACCCCTCCCCGGGAAGGATCCCCATGTGGGTTCTATCGCCTCGCGTCTTGAACTCATAAACGGCGCTCAGGGGAATGTTCGGCCGAAACTGACCATCCTCGTCCACGAGCCGCCCGATAATCTTTCCCGTCGGTTGGAGCTGGACCCGTATTGGGGATGGTTCATTTCCCTGGATGTCGACGAAGGCGCCGAGGCCCTGGTCTTGCTGTAAGACGACGACCCTCTCCGCCTTTCCCGGATTGCGGTGGACGAAGGTGAACTCCTCGCCCGGTACGGTTTCGCCGGCCCCGGTGCGGCTCTGGACGCTGTATGCACGAGTACCCGCGATCGGCTGCCCGGCCGGCCCGACCACCTGGACGCGCTGCGGGATTCCCGGTGCCAGTTTGATATCGGCGACGACCGACTTCACTCCATCACCTCGGTCGATCGGGATCAGGGCTTCAAAAGATCTCATGTTGTCTGCAAAATTGGATGTCCACAGCACGTTGGTGGCCACGTGTGGCGCGAGCGGCTCTGCGGGGAGATAGGTCAGGTCCGGGGCCCGCACGCCGAGGATTCCCCTGCCAGGGAGCACTAACGCGCGGAAATGGCCATTATCGTCGGCCCGGAACTTGGCTTCATCAAAGAGGGAATTGTCGAAGAACGAGGCATCCGGGTACTCCTTGAGATGCGGATTGTCCCGGAACGGGTAATACTGAACGACCGCCCTGACCGGTCGCCCGGTCTCCCGATTCGTGACCTTCCCTTCGAGGACGAGCCCCCGCCTGAGGTTGATGTCGACGACGATCGGCTCCGGGCCCGTGGGATTGCCGATCACCTTGACAACCTTGATATAGCTTTGCCCATCGACGACGACCTCGATGCGGTGCTCCTTGTTCATGGATAGGCCGGTCAGGCGGAACCGGCCCTGGGCATCGCTGAGGGGTGAATCGGATCCCAAATCGGATTCCCAGGATCGTATCCTCGCGCCGGGGACCGGTCGTCCGGTTTCGGCGTCGCGGATCACCCCGCCGATCACCCGGCCGGGGGGGACGGTGAGATCGAAGCGCGGCCCCAGAAGCTTATTGCGCGAGTTGTCCGACTCATCGACAGGCAGTGGGAGGGGAATATAAGCGGGGTCACGGGTGGTGAAGATCGTCGCGATGGACCGTTCGATCGCCCCCCCATGAATGCTCAGGGTGATCCTGCGGTCGCGACCGACCCCCGTCAGGCGAAATCGGCCATCCCGATCGGTCCGTGCGTGGAGATTCGGATTCGGTTTCTCCAGGAATAGGCCGTTCTGAGCTTCGTTCCAGAGCCCTTGGCTCACTTCGCCGTTTTCTCGGGCCCTCTTCAAGAAGTCGGGCGGATCGTGCCAGATGTGGAGGACGTTCACGTCGACTTCCGCCACCGGGCGGCCTTCGAGGTCGATGATGCGGCCCTCGATCGGTACGTCGTCGCGGCGCAGCCGGATGTTGAGTTCATCCCGGGCGCCCTTCGAGGTAAGCTTTATCCAATCGGGCCCGAAGCCCGGGATGAGGGCCGCGAGAACCGGGGGATCCCCGCCAGTGTGTTCGGAACGGTCCAGAGCCATGCGGGGGACCGCAACCTCGAAGCGGCCGTCCGGCCCGCTGGCCGCCACACGGCGAGTACCTCCCTGTTCATCTCGTACGATCGCGAGGCCGAGCAAGATCTCCGCGCCGGCAACGGGCTTGCCGTCTGGGTCGACGACTCGACCGCGGAAGATGACAGGATGGCTTTTGACTTCCTCTCGAGCCAATGGCGGCTCGTCCTTCTTGACCGCCTCGGGAGGGAGACTCGCCCCGTTCGGCCCCGAGGCAGCACGCCGGGGCTCGTCGGGGGTGAGCGTCGCCGCCAATCCGATCGACACGCCCACAACCGCCAGGAGGAAGATGCTGGCTCCAACACGGAGCTCGGAGAGAACCAGCGATCGGGCGATCCCCCGCGACAGTGTGGCGACTGCGGCGGGAACGGTACTCTCGATCGCTGCATTGCCCAGGCCCAGCGAGCCGGCGGCCCGGACGGTCCTCTCTGCCAAACCGGCCGGCGCCGGCGTGGGCGGGATCCATCGGTTCCATGCATTCCCTGTGGGGATGAGTGCCGCGAATGAGACTCCACGATGCTCCAATCGTTCCTTGATCCGTCTTCGGGCCCGTGAGAGGCGCGAGAGGATGGTGCCGCGCGAGCATCCGAGTCGTATTGCGGTGGCCTCGGTACTGAGCCCCTCGAAGTAGTGCAGCACGACCGGCGAGCGAAGCAACTCCGGAAGCCGGTTGACCTCGTCGATCAGGGGTTTGTAGTCGACCCCGTTGACGATGGTCGGCATGATCTCGACGTTGTCGCCCGAGGCCGGCTTGTTCTCGAACAGCGCCTGGAGATGGCGGCGGCGCCGTGCGGCTTCGACCTGGGCTCGCGCGGCGACCCGGCGTGCGATCCGGAATAACCAGCCCCCCACCGATTCCCGGTTCCGGATCGAGCCGGCCTTGTTCACCAGGACCAGAAAGGTGGCCTGGAAGGCATCGTGGGCATCGTGCGAATTGCCCAGGAGCTGTTGACAGATGCTCAGGACCATCGCCCCGTGTCGTTCGACCAAGACGGCGAAGGCGGCCTCGGAGGCTGCCGGATCGCTCCGAGCCAGAAATCGGTCCAGGAGCTGGCCATCGGTCAAGGTCCCGGCCGCACCGAGGTTGTACAGAAGAGAGAGCTGGTCGCCCAGGACGAGGCTCGACCGTGCATTCTTCATAGCGGGAGTCCTTCGTCAGGATAACAGACTCTCGACAATCGCCATGATTAAGTGCCGCGACCCTCTGCCGCGATTCGCTGATTCGGAAGAATCCGATGAAGTCCAACTCGGCTGATCCGGGTTGACCGCTGATCGCCATCAATTGACGTTAGCCCCAATGCCCCGCAGTTAGCCGTAATCTCGAGGTCACCTTGCGTTCCGAGGGTGCTTACCCGTCCCCAGAACACAAGGAAGCCTCGATGGTTCGGACGCCATTGGGTTGCCGCGACGCCGCGGACGCCCCAACCCTTTCGGGAGGCGATAGTTATCCTTACCCGAGGGGCATATGAGCTAGGCCGACTCGGCGGCGGCCCTTGGCAGCGCGGGGGCCTCGGCCCGCTTCTGGCGGAGCCGTCGGGAGGGGCCGAGGGTCTCGATGAAGCCCCGGATCGAGAGGGGCTCGCCGCGGCCGGCGTCGTAGACGAGGGCCGCGAGCCTCGTCGCGGCGAAGGCGCCGAGGGCGTGCAGGGCGAGGCTCGCGAGGAAGGTCTGGACAAGGCCCTTGTCGATGTAAATGTTGATGCTCCAGAGTTCGAACGGCAGTTGCATGCGCTTCTCCCAGGGGATGCCCGACATGGCCACCCTGATATCGAGCGGGGAGGCGAGGGAGAACCACTCCACGAACGGGGTGACCCCGGCCACGTAGATTGCCGTGCTCGAGCCGGCGAGCCGGCCGATCAACTCGAGCGGCACGAAGAAGAGGCCGAAGAGGTTCGTGAAGCTGAGGATCAGGAACGTCGAGAGCATGGCCCGCTCGGTGCTCCGGGTCGCCATCGAGCAGAGGACGCCGACCGCCGACGCATACCAGAAGAAGACGACCAGCCCCAGCGTCGCCGCCACGATCCCGAGCGGGTGGATTGCCCCCGCGACCAGACCCAGGAGCCAGAGCGGCACGAGGAAGAGGGCCAGCCCCCGCATCTCGCGGACGGTGCCGAAGACCTTGGCCCTCGCGATCTCGAGGCCGGTCAGAGGGGTCGTCCCGAGGCTCACCCAGGTCCCCCGCTCGCGCTCGCCTGAGATCCTCGACGCGGCCGAGGTCATGACCCCGACCAGGCCGACGAGGTAGAGCAAGGCGGTCATGCTCCGCAACATCTCGTTGAGCTGCTCTCGCCTCCATTCCGACACCACCGCGTGGACTTCCCGGAGGCTCGACCACTGCTCCGTCAACGCCTCGAGGGCTGGGTTCAGCAGGCTCGCCGCCATCACGATGCCGAGAAGGATGCAGGTCACCCAGGCGACCGGCTTCGAGTAACGCGAGGACGCATAGCGTTCCTTCCAGCGCATCGGGTCATCCTCGATCGGCCGGCGTGCGTGCGCGGGGGATCGTCCCTCATCGAGGGGCTTCACGCGGCCTCGCCTGCCCAAGCCCAGGCGGATCGGCCGCAGGCAGGCCACGCTCAGGGCGACAAACAGAGCCGTCGCGATGGACAGGATCGCGATGACTGTTGGGAAGCTCTTCGCCAGGCCCGCCCAGGCCCACGAGACGTTCGCCGGGCTGTCGTAGAGTTGGCTGACGACGACCAGGAAGAGCCCCCAGCCAGCGGATGCGGGGTTGCTCAGCAGCAGGGCCTCGTCGAGCTTCGTCAGCCAGGACAGGGCCTTCGGCAGCCCCAGCAGCGTGGGCTCCAGCCACTTTGGCAGGAGGAGCCAGGCCCCCATCAAGAGGTATGTCAGCAAGGTCGCCTCGCGAGGGCGGGCGACGAGCGTCGAGATCAGCAGGGCGAGGGACGTCACGAACCCGGCCAGCACCACGAGCAGCAGGTAAGCCCGGACGACCACCGCCAGGTCCAGCAGGCCGAGCAGCGTCATCGGCAGGACCATCGGGAGGCCGGAGCCGATGACGATCAGGACCCGGACCAGCCTTGCGCCGAGCTTGCCGAGGATGATGGATCGACTCGAGATCGGGGTGGTCAGGACCTCGAGCATGTTCCCCCGCCGATCCTCCTCGGCGATCGCCCCGGCCACCCACGCCGGCAGCACCGCGGCGAGCAGGACCCCCTGGGCCCAGATGAGCTGCATAAACACGACGCCGGGCAAGCGCCGCAACTGATGCAGCGAGAGCCCCCGCGTGTTGGTCCAACGCCCGCTTATCCAGAGGGCCTGGACGTTCCAGGCGATCAGCAGGAGCATCAGCCCCAGCGCGACACGGATGATGTAGTGGGCTCGCCCTCGGGCCACGCGACGCAGCTCATGGCGGAAGATGGGATTGTCGAACATGCGTCGATTCCAGGCGGCCGCGAGACTCGATCGGCCGGGGCATGATCGCCCCGGCCTTGGTTGTTGGTCACGACTTTTGTCGTAGGTTCGATTCTACGCGATCCCCCCTCGATTTCCAGGCCAAGTTTCTCCGATCGGTGGGGCGGGCTGTGATAGGGCTCTCGCTTGGTATCGTCCCCGAGCCGGCAGTGCCGTTCGTGCTGGGGAAGGCCTAGGTCAGCAAGTTGCCATTCAACGTTTGATGGATGATTCGGGTGCTTTTGGATTGGATGAAGCCTCACGCTCTCTCTCGGATGCCTTGGCCTTGGATTCGATGAGATCCCAGGACAGGGCCTGCCATTCTCCGGATTCTTTATTGTAGTAATACTGGTTTTTCGAGTCTTCGTAGCCGTCACCCCAGAGTGTTGTGATCGCCCGAGGAGTACATCCCTTCTCCAGTTCCAGCACACTCCAGGGTTTCTTCTCGTTCAAACCATGATACGAATAAATTTTGTTGTCGATGATGTATTCGGCATTGAATCCAGAAATGCGTGGAGTCGCACTTGATTTCGCGGGAGGATCTAGGGCCTGCGAAATCCATTCGGCTTTGGGCAAGCAGAAAACGGCCACCTCCCGTATCTCCGCCCCTTCTAGCGAAGGTGCAACGAGAACCGTGGAACTGGACGGGGTCGCCTTAAGTCCTTGTGGAGCCGTATAGCGGAACCATTTTTTATGTAAATTTGCAGGGGCTTGTGAGCTATTTATCCAGATTAAAAATTGATTCTTATCTGACGGACTGATTAGCGTGAAGTACTCTTTCGGGATGGCCGTAATTCGATCGGCCGGTTTGGACTGAACGGCTTTAGCGTCGCTTTCGCCTGGGGTAGGTGCCTTGTTCTCCGCCACTTCGCTCGGAGGTGGAGCCTGGGCAGGCGCGGCGGCGTCCTGGTTCAACTGCTTCAAGATGGCCTTCACCCGCGACAATTCCCTCTCCAACTCGGCCTGCCGGACCTCCAGGCTTCTCGTACGTTCGCGGATCAGGCCGAGCGGGACGTCGGGGTTGCTGGCCGGCTTCTCCGCGGCCTTGCCCTGCTTCGTCTCCGGGACTTGACCCTCATGCTGGGCGAGGGCACCGGCCCCGCCGACGGCGAGGGAGGCGGTGACGACGATCGCCGCGAGGCCTTTGAGCGTGTTCGAGAACATGGTCAGTCTGACTCCTTCCGCCAACGCGATGGCTCCGGCCGAGACCTTCCCGGCCGCTTGAGTGAGCGTTCCTGTTGATACAAGGGCCCTGGTCGATTCGACCAGGGCTGCGGGGACGACCTCGGGGGCGAGGGCCAGGCCGAGGGGGCTCGTCGCGAGGGCCAGGCCCCGGCGGTCGAGACGATGGCGCAAGCGGGCTCTCGCCCAGGCCATGCGGGTGTGGACCGTGCCGACGGGACAGCGCAGGCGATGCGCGGCCTCCTCATGCGTCAGGCCTTCGAGGTAGCAGAGGACGATCGGGAACCGGTACTTCTCCGGGAGCCGGCCGATCTCCTCGTCGAGGACCCAGCGCAAGGCGATCTGATCGGGATCCCCGGCCGGTGATTCCATCAGGGCGAGTGCCTCGATATCCGAGTGCTCGCGGAGCCGTCGGCGATGAGACTGGGCCCTCGCCCGGAGCGCGACCCGGCGGGCGACGCCGTGGAGCCAGGGGCCGAGTTGCTCGCCGTCTCGAATAGAGCTCGCCTTCCTGACCAGGAGGAGGAAGGTGGCCTGGAAGGCATCCTCGACGTCATGCGGGTCGTCGAGCATCCGCCGGCAGAGCCCCAGCACCATCGGCCCGAAGCGCTCGACCAGGGCGGCAAACGCCCCCGGATCACGCCCCGTCGCGAACCGCTCGAGGAGCCGGCCCGGCGAGACGCCCCCGAGGGAACCCTCGCCGAAGAGGCGGTCCATGTCTCTCAGGACCTCTCCGTTCCCGCCGCGAACCATGATCCTGCCTCCCCTGCTCCTCCGGGACGAACCGCATTCACCTTCAATACTGCACGGACCGGGGACGTTCCATTTGCCGAAATCTCGGAAAATGTGGCCGAGCGAGGACGAGACCTCCGCGTAGGGGCGAACACCCGCGGGATAAGGCGGTGTGAGAGGCCGGTCAATGGAAAGGTCCCGCACCTCGACGACGTGTCGTGAGATGCGGGACCGGATTCATTCGGGCGGTGTGCTATGGGCCGAGGCCAAGGGCTCAGCGGGCGGCGCCGGCGATGGCCTTGAGGTCGTCGATGACGAGGTAGTGGCCGTGGTCGGCGGTGACGATCATGGCCGACTCGTCCCAGTTGCTGTTCTTCTCGACCCAGTCGACGATGACCTGGATGGCGGCCTCGCCGCTGTAGACGGCGCCCACGGCGTTGTCCAGGTTGTTGGAGTGCAGAGCGTAGTCGACGTCTCCGGACTCGACGAACAGGGCGAAAGGCTTCTTGGGGTCGGCGGTGAGCACGGTCAGGGCGGCCTTGGTCATGTCGGCGAGGGTGGGCTGCTCGGCGACCTCGGCCGCTGTGTAGACCTCGGCCCTGCCGTTGCCGTCGGGGGCGGGGTCGAACTTGCCGTCGGCGGTCCGATACGGCAGGTGGCCGAGCTTCGCCGAGCCGTAGAGGCCGAAGAGGCGCTTGCCGTTGGCCTTCGCGGTCTCGGCGGCCGCGATGAGGGCCTTGCCCCCCTCGACCCCGGGCGTCGTCTGCGCGACGACGTACTTGCCGCCGTTCTTGACGTCGATGGCCGCCTTATCGGCGTCGGCGATGTAGATATTGCCCGAGACCGCATCCTTGCCCTGGGCCAGGGTCGACTTCGCGTTCATCTCCTGGCCGAAGCCCGTGCCGAGGACGACGTCGAGGCCCGGGTGGATCTTGTCCTTGTGCGTCTGCTGGCAGATGCTCGACAGCCCGAGCATGTCGCGGGCGAGGTCCTGGTAGTCGTCGCGGTCGACGTTGTGCGCGTACATGGCGGAAGGCGACGCGTGGTCGAACGGCACGCTCGTCGCGGTGCCGAGCTTCCAGCCGTCGGCCTGGAGCTGGTGGAAGAGGGTCGGGATGAAGCGCCCGTCGTCCCCGACATTGACGCCGCTGTTATAGGCCTTGACCCCGCTGGCGAACTCCGCGGCGCTCGTGGACGAGTCAGTGTAGGCGTGCAGGATCGCCCCGACGTCCTCCACCCCCTTGCGGTCGGAGTTGCTGGCCCCCTGCCCCTTGAAGTAGCCCGGGGCCTTGGGCCCGAGCGGCCCGAGGGTCCACGGGTTCGGCCCGGCGATCCGGACGTCGTAGCCCCCCGTGAGGCTGTCGGGGGGGATCTGGACGGTCTGCTCGTCGACGTTGGTCGTGTTCTTGTCGTGGGTGGGGCTGGTCACGTAGAAGCCGAACTTGGCCGTGCCGCCGGTCGGATCCGCCTGGAAGTTGAGGCCCTCCCCTTTGCCCTCGGTGTAGACCTTGCCCGACTTCGCCACGGCGGCCGCCTGGGTCGTCACCCAGTCCATCCCGTCGAACCAGACGATGAACAGATGCTTGACCCCTCGGGCGACGGCGTCGCGCTGGACCTGGTAGAGGTCGCTCTGGTCGGCGTATTCGGCGTCGGGGTTCAGGGTGTTCTCGGGGCTGAAGCCGTAGAGGGCCTGGAGCTTGGCCGAGTCGCGATAGCGGCTGTTCGCCCCGGTGACGGCGTCGATGCTCACCTTCTTACCGAACGTGTAGAAGGGGATCAGCCGGTTCGAGTGGCTCGTGTGGTTCGAGAAGACGTTGCCGGCCCCCTGCGATCCGAAGTGGTAGGGCCGTTCCGCCTTCTCCTTGGCGTTGGCGATGTTGGCGGCCTGCATTTCCTTGAGCCGGTCCTGGGCGTGAGTCATGGTCCACGGGGCGGACCCGACCATGAAGATCGCGGCGGCATGGAGCCAGGGGGCGACCGGGGCGGGAAGGAACGGGCGGAAACTCACTGGCAACTCCCCAAAGCGAAGGTGTCGGCTCATCCTGCGGCCCGCGCGGACTGCTCGCCTGGCGCCGGCCGACGACGTGGTCTTGTGACTTTCGGTGCGCGTCGAATCTATCAAAATGCCCGTGAGAATCGAAGGGTCACGAGCCCTCTCGCCGATTTCCTTCGTCCTGGCCGCATCCGGGTCCGAATCGCGAACCCTGGCGCCATTCGTTGAATCGCGGTGGCCGGCGCGACCCTTCGGCCCGCTCCAGTCGTCTCAGGACGAATAGCGGGCCCCTCCGCCCTCGCCGTTCTCGAATCCAGGGGTGAAACGGGTTGGCTTGACCCGCCCGCGGATGCACAATAGGGGGAGGGGCCGACCGGGATCAAAAGTCCAGTAGATACTCTCCATAGCGGAGGCGACCTGGTGCTTCGTGACGTATTGGCGATCGTCCTGGCGGGGGGGCGGGGATCACGCCTGGAACCGCTCACGCGCGATCGGGCCAAGCCGGCCGTCCCGTTCGGCGGGATCTACCGGATCATCGACTTCACCCTTTCGAACTGCCTGAACTCCGACCTGCGCAAGATCCTCGTCCTGACGCAGTACAAGGCGGTGAGCCTGAACCGGCACATCGACCAGGGGTGGAAGTTCCTCTCCAGAGAGCTCGACGAGTACGTCGAAGTCATCCCGCCGCAGCAGCGGATCGCCGAGTCCTGGTACCAGGGGACGGCCGACGCCATCTACCAGAACGTCTACACGATCGAGAAGGCCGCGCCCCGCGACACCCTGATCCTGGCCGGCGACCACATCTACAAGATGAATTATGCGGACATGATCAAGTTTCACCGCGATCGCCGCGCGGACTTGACCATCGCCTGCCTCCCCGTCCCCCGCGCCCAGGCGGCCGAGTTCGGCGTCATGGACGTCGACGCGGAGGGCCGGGTCCTCAGCTTCCTCGAGAAGCCCAAGGACCCGCCGTCGATGCCGGACAACCCCGAGCTGAGCCTGGCGTCGATGGGGATCTACGTCTTCGCCACCGACGTGATGTACGAGCGGCTCTTCCAGGACGCGGCGAGGAAGGAGGCGAGCGCGCACGACTTCGGCAAGGACATCATCCCGTCCATGCTGGCGAACTCGAGGGTCTTCGCCTACCCGTTCCGCGACGAGAACCGCAAGCAGGCCGCCTACTGGCGAGACGTCGGCACGCTCGACGCCTACTACCAGACGAGCATGGACCTGATCCAGATCGACCCGATCCTGAACCTCTACGATCGCGAGTGGCCGATCCACACGTATCAGCCGCCCATGCCCCCGCCCAAGTTCGTCCACACCGACCCCGACCGCCGCGGTGCCGCCTTGAATTCGATCGTCTGCCAGGGGGCCATCGTCTCGGGGGGCCAGGTCTATCGGAGCATCCTCTCCCCCGGCGTGAGGATCAACAGCTATGCGTTGGTCGAGGACTCGATCCTCTTCGACCACGTCGAGGTCGGCCGCCACGCCAGGATCCGACGCGCGATCATCGACAAGGACGTGAAGATCCCGCCCGGATTCGAGATCGGCTGGAACCGCGCGGCGGACCTCGCCCGTGGGCTGACCGTGACGGAAGAGGGGATCACCGTCGTCGCCAAGAGCGAGGACCTCGAGCGGTTCATGCCCCAGGGGGGATGATCTTCGAGTCTTTGTCGTCGAGATCGGGCCAGTCGGGGGCGAACGGAGGGACGGCGAGCCTGGCGAGGTGCTCGTCGATCCCCTCGGCCTTGCGGTAGAGGTGGTGCTGGAGCTTCGACGAGTCCCCGACCCGCTTGCTCCGCTCGGCCTGCCAGCGCAGGAGTTCTTGCGCCGTTTTTTGATCGGCGTCGACCGGCCCTTCGGCGGCGGTCGCCTCGTCGAAGGTGGCGTGGGGGACGGGGACGAGCTGGCCGAGGCTCTCCCCCCCGGTGAACTCGACCGTCCCCGGCTCGACGATCTTCCAGTTCAGGGTGAACGGGTAGTTGAGCCACCAGGTCTCGATCACCCCTTCGAGCGGGGCGCAGTTGGCCTTCCAGCGGTTCCCTGGGCCCTTCAGATACAGGTTCCAGCCGGGGGACGTGCGGAAGAGCCAGGGCGTGGCGAAAGTGACGATGCCCGAGCCGAACTGGCTCTGGATCACGGGCGCATAGCGAAGATCGACCTCGACCCGGAGCCCTCGGCGATCGGGCGAGCCGTCCCAGGTTACGACGAGGTCGGTCGGGCAGAGGACCTGCCAGCCCCACTGATTGGCCATGACCAGCGGCAGGCACTGGTACGACTGGGGCGCCTGGTCCATCCAGTACCGCCTCGGCGGTGAGGGTCGGAGCCCCCAGCCGAGCGTCCAGGGCTCGTTCGAGATCCGCAGGGCCCGCAGGCTCAGGGTCGGTGGTCGGCTCTCGGCGACCTCGAGCCGACGCTCGAGCTCGGCAACGCGCTCTTCAAGCCGGCGGCAACGCTCGGCCTGACTCTCGGGCTCGGGATGCGGGCTCATTCGTGGTGCCCCTCCGTGGTGCCTGGCCTCGGCTCACTCCGGTTCTTGCGGCTTTGGCACCCACGACTGGACGAAGCCGGGGACGCCGACCTTGACGAGGTGGTCGTCGATCCCTTCCGCCTTGCGGTAGAGGTGATGGGTCGTCACCGGATCCTTGGCGCGACGGTTCCGCTCCTCCTGCCATTTCAGGAGCTCGGCCGCGATCTCGGGCTCCTCGCTCAGCGGTGCCTCGATGGCCGACGCGTTCTCGAAGGTGGCATGGGGCACCGGCACGAGCTGGCCGAGGCTCTCCCCCTTGGCGAACTCGACCGTCCCCGGCTCGACGATCCGCCAGTTGAGCGTGAACGTATAATTGAGCCACCACGTCTCGATGACCCCTTCGAGCGCCACGCAGTTGGGCTTGAAGCGGTTCCCGGGCCCCTTGATCATGATGTTCCAGCCGGGGGACGTGCGGAACAACCACGGCGGGGAGAAGGTCACGAGCCCCGAGCCGAACTGGCTCTTGATGACGGTCGCGTACTGGGGGTCGACCTCGACGCGGACCCCGCCGGGATCGGGGGAGCCGTCCCAGGTGGCGCGGAGGTCGGTCGGGCAGAGGATCTGCCAGCCCCACTGGTTCGCGACGACCAGGGGGAGGCACTGGTAGGCATACGGCCCCTGGTCCATCCAGTACCGACGCGCCGGCGACGGGCGGAGCTGCCACCCCTGCCCCCACCCCTTGACGACCATCCGGAGCGCCTTGATCGTGAACGGGGCGTCGACCTGCCTGGACTCGGCGAGCTGCTTCTCGAGCTCGGCGATCCTCGCCTCGAGCGCCTCGCGGCTGGGCCCGGATTCGGCCTCGGCCGCCTCGGGGACGGGTTCGTTGGACTCGACGCTCATCGACGTCTCCCCGGAGGAGCCTTCATGGATTATGACGAGGATCCGACGCGAGGCGACGATAGCTTTTTCCTGAACACTCGTCAACGCTGACAGATGTCCGAGTTGAGTCGAGACTCCCCGACTGATGCCGGTCGAGCGTCGCATTTCGTCGCGAGGCTCGCGGGTTCGACCCGGCCTCAGACCTTCTTCGATGAGTCGAAGCGGCCCTTCCCCGCCGGGTAGACGCCCCCCACGAACAGCGAGAGCCAGAGCGAGAAGCGGTGGGCCAGGCCGACGCGTCGCCAGCCCCCGTCTCCCACGGTCTTGCCACCGAGCGGGGGGACCGACGCGGGGGCGTCGCCGGCCTGGAATGGGGCGATGTCATTCGCCGGGATGTTGGAATCGATACTCATTGGCAATCGTCCTCGCCAGTTGAGTCTTCGCGAAATCGAGCGGGGAACCGACACGTCCTCTCTTTAACTATTATTACGCTCGGGAGGGCGTCGTGTTCGAAGAGGATCCGGGCCGAACGGCCTGACCGGGCACGGGGGTTGCCACCTTCGGGTCTCTTGTGGTTGATTCGAGGTGGAAGGGCCGGGAGCTGCGCGGCTTCAACGATCAGGATCGCAAACCGCCCGCGCGGAAGACCGGCCCAACGGAGCACTCGCGATGTCGACACGCGTTCGTTGGCTGGGGCACTCGTGCCTCCTGTTCGAGACTCAGGGCAAGCACGTGCTGGTGGACCCATTCCTGACGGGGAACCCGAAGGCCGCGGCGCAGGCCGAGGAGGTGCCGGCCGACCTGATCCTGCTCTCGCACGGGCACGGCGACCACGTGGGCGACACCGTGGCCATCGCCAAGCGGACGGGCGCGACGGTCGTGACGAACTACGAGATCGGCGAGTGGCTCAAGGCCCCCGCGCAGGGCCTGGAGAAGGTCCACGGGATGCAGCACGGCGGCGGACTCCACTTCGAAGGGATCGGCCGGGTCAAGCTCACGCTCGCCTTCCACGGCTCGGTCCTCCCCGACGGGACCTACGGCGGCAACCCCTGCGGATTCCTCATCAAGTTCGATGACGGCACCACCGTCTACGACGCGGCCGATACCGCCCTCTTCAGTGACATGGCCCTGATCGGCGAGGAAGGGGTCGACCTCGCCCTGCTCCCGATCGGCGACTATTACACGATGGGACCCGACGACGCCGTCCGCGCGGTGAAGCTGATCGGGCCGAAGGCCGTCATGCCCATCCATTACAATACGTTCGGGCCCATCGTCCAGGACGCGAAATCCTGGGCCGACAAGGTCCGCGGCGCGACCAAGGCCGAGCCGGTGGTGCTGGAGCCGGGCGACTGGTACGAGATCAAGTGATCGTCACGCGTCCGGCTCAGGATGCGACGGTGCCGACCTGCTTGTTGTTGATGACGATCGCCCCGTCCCGCACGCTCGAGCCCGCCGGCAGGTTCGAGTTCAGGACGTAGGCCCTGGCGCCGATCGTCGAGTTGGCCCCGATCGAGGAGCCCTCGACGACGGCCGACGAGCCGATCGTGACGTTGTCCTCGATGACGACCTTCACCCCCTGGGCGCCGAGGATCACGGCATGGTCGCCGGCGATCAGGCCCTGGCCGATCGAGATCGGCGAGCTCGTGCCCGAGGTGATCGGGCCGGTCGTGCTGCCGAGCGGCGAGGTGATCGTCACCCCGTTGCCGATCCTGGTGATCGGGCCGATGTTGATCGGCTGCCCCTGATCCCCCAGGATCGCGTCGTGGATGCCGAGGTTGGCCGCCACGTCGCTCGCCTTGTCGTAGAAATTCACCTGCCCGGTGACGCGCGCCGGGAAGTTGTAGAGCAGGCTTTGAGCCTGCTGCCCCATCGGCGCGGCGAACGTGGGGGAGCCGGAGGACGGCTCGAACGAGACGGTCGCGGAGCCGGGCTCCGGCCCCGCCCCCGTGATCGTCGTCAGGTTGCCCTGGAAGACGCCCGAGGCCAGTGGCGTCGACGTGATCCCCCCCGCGCCGAAGTTGCCCGTCGCCGAGTTCCCCTGGTAGAGCGTCGCGTATCCCTGGGCCAGCGACTGGTGGATCGAGATCGTCTGCGAGGCCTTGGTCAACTCGCCCGCCGTCAGCGTCACGACCTTCCCCAGCGCGGGGTCGGAAGCCTCGGCGTTGCTCGTCACATCGACGCCCGGCAGGACGCGGACGCCGGTCGGGACCGTCACGCCGGGCTCGACCTTCGCGAGCGCCGAGACGACCGCGCCGGGCTGGACCGTGGCGCCGTCGATGACGGCGTTCGGCCCGATGATGGTCGGCTTGCTCGTGTTCGGGAAGGCCCCGATGGTGCTCGGCCCCGAGACCGTCGCCCCGAAGCCGATCGATACGTTGGAGCCGATCAAAACGCTCGTCGTCGGCCCTCGACGGCCCGTCGGGTTGCTGAGGATGTTGGCGTTGGCCTGGATGTTGGATCCGCTGCCGATCTTGATCATCCCGGTGGAGGCGTCGAGCAACGCATACGGCCCGAGGTAGTTCTTGTACCCAGCCAGCACGTGCCCCGCCTTGACGAGCTTGGCCGACGGGTCGACGAACGTCACGAGCTTCGACGACGCCTGGAAGGGGGAGATCGGCGTGTTGGGGGACTTCAGCGAGACGCTGAACGGGCGCAGGAAGGGCTTCTGGGCGTTCGCCGGGTTCACCTGCGGGACCGTGCTCAGCAATAAACGCCCCTCGACGGCCTCCGCCTGGGGCCGAAACACCACGCTCCGTCGCGGTCGAAGTCGATCCATGAGAAATCACCGAGCGAAAAATGAGGGGCGGGCCATCGCATCGCCGGGAGGGGCGGACGGCCTCGAGCCTGGTCTCAGATCCCCAAATACCATCGTCCGAGGCCGCGGCTTCCCTCCCATTGAAGGACGAGGCGCCTCGTGAGCCCGGCAGCTCCCGCCGGTCGGGGGCGAGGTATTCGGGGGTTTCTGTACTTAGCATCGACCGCCATATCGCTATTCTTTCCGGCAGGACCCGGGGAATGATCCGTTTTGGCGGCATGATCGGCAAAATCGTCCCGGTCGAATCGCCGGACCGAGGAAGGGGTTGGGCCTTCGACGACTAGGGCCTCGCCGCCACTCGGCTAGCCGATCGCGGGGCTTTCTATTAGCGTGGGGCGGACCTCGTCCCGATCGTGAATCCCGGGGCCTCGCCCTCGGTGGACGGCGGCGCTCCTGAATATGTGTCCGTTTTCATGGGATCTTCGATGAGCATTCCCCCGGCCGGTAAGGATACCCCCGTGAACTTCCCCTGGGGCGTGGGGGGGAGCCTGGAACTCGCCCTGCCCTCCGACTGGACCAAGGTGGAGGTCGCCTGGCCCGACCTGTCGGGGACCCTGGACGATTACCCGTCGAGCCTGGCGGCGGCCCTCGACGCTCCCCTCGGCTGCCCGCCCGTCGAGGCTCAGGTGAAGGCCGGGTCGCGCGTGGCGATCGTTGTCGACGACCCGTCGCGCTGGACCCCCGTCCGCGAGGCCCTGCCCCACCTGCTCCGCCGGCTCCACGAGGCGGGAGTCCGCACCGAGGACGTGACCATCAGCGCGGGGGTCGGGCGGCACCACGCGGTCGACGACGCCTCGATGCGGGGCCGGGTCGGCGACGCCGTGGTGGACACGTATCGCTGCTTCAGCCCGCCGGTGGACGACCTGTCTTCTTACGTCTCCCTGGGCGAGACGCCGCAAGGGGTCCCGGTGCGGGTCTTCCGCCCGGTCGCCGAGGCCGACCTCCGCATCCTGATCGGCTCGGTCCTGCCGCACTTGCAGGCCGGCTTCGGCGGCGGCTACAAGCTGATCTTCCCGGGGACGAGCCATCGTTCGACCCTGGGGGCCCTGCACCGCCAGGGCTTGAACCCGCAGGAGGCCGGGCGGCTCCTCGGCGGCGAGGCGTCCGGGAACCCGATGCGACGCGCGATCCGGGCGGCGGCGGGCATGCTCGGCCCCTGCGTCTCCATCAGCCACCTCCTCGGCGCCCCCGGGCAGATCCTCCGGGTCCTGGCCGGGCATCCCGACCCGGTGCAGGACGAGCTGTCCGCCGAGGCGAGGCGGCGGTTCCAGGCCCCCGACGCCCCGCCGGCCGACCTGATCGTCGCGGGCAACCACCCCTGGCCGGGCGACCCGATGCAGAGCTTCAAGGTCCTGTTGCAGCATCGAGCCGCCACGAGGCCGGGCGGGGTCCTCGTCGGCTACTTCTGGACCGACCCCGAGGAGATGGACCGCTCGGTGCCGATGCCCTGGCTCCGCACGATCTCCGCCTCGGGCAATGCCGGCGGCTGGACGATCCGCCGGGGCGTCGCGATGGCCAGCCGCCTGCTCTCCACGATCGGCAGCCCGCACGCCTTCCTCCTGGGCTGGGCCAGGGAACTTGTGGTCGACCGCACGGTGCTCGTCTACGCCCCGCCGCTCGCCGAGCGCCTGGGCTCGCACCTGGGGCCGATCCAACTCTTCTCCGACCAGGGAGCCCTCTGGAAGGCCGCCCGCAAGGCCCTCGCCGACGTGCCGGAGCCGAGGATCCGCGTCTTCCCCCAGGGGGGGCTCACCTTCGCCCCTGAGCGTCACCCGGCCGGGCAAAGTTCCTGAGCGACTCGGGTCGGACCGCGACGGAATTCGAAGCTCCGACAACTCTCGTTCGGCGAGACCGGGGCGCGGTATGATGGTGGTGGGCGATCGACCCTCGAGGCCGAGGGGTGGGGCACCCTTCGGCCGGCCTCCGCATACCGGGTGAGAAGTCCCCGGCCTTGATCCACGAGATCCACGATGAGTGAAGTCTCTTTGATTCCGCTGGGGGTCGGGGAAGCCTTTGCCGGGCGGCGCTACACCGCCTCGATGGTCGTCGGCGTGGACGGGGAATGGCTCCTATTGGAGTGCCCCCACCCGATCCGCAAGATGCTGATCGAGGGCTCTGAGGCGGCCGGCATCCCGCTCGACCTCGACCGCATCAGCGCCCTGGCCGTCAGCCACCTGCACGCCGACCATTGCTCGGGGCTCGAGGATTACGGCTTTTACAGCTATTTCATCCTCAAGCGTCGGGCCCAGCTCCTGATGCATCCGACAGTCTCGGCCAAGCTCTGGTCGGGGCTCCTCTCCGCCGGGATGGGGGAGATGCTCATCGACCGGTCGAAGCCCCCCTTGACGTTCGAACTCTCCGACTTCTTCGACCTCCAGGCGCTTTCGGAGACGAGCGCCGTGACCTCGGGGAAGTTCGCGATCGAGTGCCGCCCCACGATCCACCCGGTCCCGACGACCGCCTTCCGCATCAAGGCCGGCGGCCGGACCCTCGCCTTCAGCGCCGACACGGCCTTCGACCCCGACCTCATCGACTGGCTCGCCGAGGCCGACCTGATCGTGCATGAGGTCACGATGCACGCCGAGTCCCCCGTCCACACGCCGTACGAGAAGCTGATCGCCCTCCCCTCGTCGGTCCGCGACAAGATGCGCCTGATCCACTACTCCGACGACTTCGACCTCGAATCGAGCCAGATCGAGCCCCTGCACCAGGGGCGGCTCTACCGCGTCTGAGCGGCCGTTCGTCGTCGTCCCCGGCGACAACGGCGGTTGCAGACTCTCCCTGTCGCGGCTAAGGTGATGCCTCTCCCACGGCGGCGAAGGATCGTCGGGCGTCCGGATGGGGCGGCGTCCGCGCGAAATACTCAGGGATTCGAGGCTCGTCGATGCGTGTCTTAGCGACCGGAATCACGGGGTTTGTCGGCGGGCACCTGGCCGAGCACCTGATCGAGGCGGGGGACGAGGTCGTGGGGCTCTCCGCCTCGGGGCGCTGGCCCGAGGAACTGGCCGGGCTCTCGTCGATGGTCCCGCTCGAGCGCATCGACCTCGCGACCGCGGGCACGGATGAACTGGCCGCCCTGCTCGCCCGCACGAAGCCCGAGGTCGTCTACCACCTCGCCGCGCAGTCGAACCCGCAGAGGAGCGTCGCCGACCCCCGGGGCACCTGGGACCTCAACCTGGGCGGGACGTTCACCCTGCTCGAGGCCGTGAAGGCCTCGGGCCTCAAGCCTCGGATCGTGCTGGTCGGCTCGGGCGTCTGCTACGGCAACCCGGCCCCCGAGCACCTGCCCGTCTCCGAGGCCTGCCCCTTGCGCCCGAACAACGCCTACTCCGCGAGCAAGGGGGCGGCCGACCTGCTCGGCGTCCAGCACTACCTCTCGCACGGCACCGACGTGGTCATGGCCCGCCCGTTCAACCACGCCGGCCCTCGCCAGGCGTCCATGTACGTGCTGAGCGCCCTGGCGAGGCAGGTCGCCGAGGTGGAGGCCGGGCGCAAGGCCCGCGTCGAGGTCGGGAACCTCGAGGTCGTCCGCGACTTCACCGACGTCCGCGACGTCGTACGCGCCTACCTGATCCTGGCCGAGAAGGGGCAGCCGGGCGAGATCTACAACATCGGCACCGGCCAGGGGACCAAGATCGCCGACGCCCTGGCGACCCTCACCTCCCTGACTCACACCCCGGTCGACGTCTTCATCGATCAGGCGCTCGTCCGCCCCGTCGACCAGCCGCTGCTCATCGCCGACTCGTCCAAGCTCCGCGCCTCGACCGGCTGGGAACCCCGATTCTCGATCGCCCAGACCCTCGAAGACATGCTCGCCTACTGGCGAGGCATGACCGCACGCGTCGCCTGAGCCCGTCTCCGCGACCCGCCGGGCCGCGATGACGACAGGCACCGTCCGGCCCTGCCCATCCCCGATGCGGAATGCTTGAGCCCGGTCGAGAAAGCACGCGATCCCGCAGGCTTTCCGCTGTGAGGCGGACTTCCGCTGTCTTATACAGGAATGCCGGCGTGGGGGATTCCCTCACCGGGGATTCGCGGAGATTTTCCCAGACTTCCTATTTTACTTCCCGGCGGGTAAAAGTTGTCCTATGATTGAGAACCTAAGCTCCATTAATCAAGGCCGATAATAGGGAATACGGTGATGCTTTCAAATATACACATGCAGGAGATATTTGTCGTATTTTCGTGTTATCTGGCGATGGTGGGCCTCGTCACCCTGGCGATTTCCTTTGCCAACCGGAACATCCCCGGCATCGGGCAGTGCGGGGCGGGAATCCTCCTGCTGGCGATGGCGTTCCTCTCGATCGTCATCCGGGAGTACTTCCCGGAGGACTGGGTCATTTTCCTGACTCATGCCGCATTCCTCTTCGGCGTCCTGGCCATCTGCCAGGGCCTGCGGGTCTTCCGGGGACGGCCGCCCATGTCGGGGCCGTTCCTCACGATCGGGACATTGGCGTCCCTCTCGGGTTGCGCCTATTCCCTGTTCGTGTTGGAAGATACGGCGTGTCGCATCGCCTCGGTCTCGTGGTGGCTGGCCGTGATCATGTTCCGGGGGGCGGTGGCGATGGCCGGGGACGTCCCGCCGGGTGACCGCCCGGCCTACTGGGGGACGGCGCTGGCCGTGGGGGTGGATGCCCTGTTACTGTCATTCCGCACGGGATTTGCGCTGATGACCGACATGGGGGCCGAGGCTAACCCGACGAACCCCGTGGAGATCTTCGTGGCCCTGGGGATCAGCCTCTCGACGGCCCTCGCGGTCCTCGGCATTTTCGTCTCGATCAACCTGAGGCTGCGACGCGAGATCGAGTCGCTCGTCATGGTCGATCACCTGACGAACCTGTCGAATCGACGCCATTTCGAGCAGTGTTACTCCCGGGCGATGCTGCGAGCGTCCCTGCGGAGGCAACGCCTGGCCCTCGTCTACATGGATCTCAACGGCTTCAAGGGGATCAACGACCGATTCGGCCACGAGGCGGGAGACGAGGCCCTGAGGGTCGTCGCCGACCGCATCTCCGGGGTCGTGCGTCGCACCGATTGCCTGGCCCGGCTCGCCGGTGACGAATTCGCCCTCCTGCTGGAGAACGTGAACTCGCGTGACGAGGTGGCGAGGCTCGTCAGGCGCATCCGGGAGGTCGTCAACGCCGAGGCCAACCTGGACGGCAACCGCGTCATGCTCTCTGTGAGCTGCGGGGTCGCCATGTTCCCCGAGGACGTCGACGACGCGACGCACCTCCTGCGCAAGGCCGACGCCTCGATGTATGCCGAGAAGCGCATCCGTTTCCCCTCCCGAGTCGGCTGACCCGCCTCGCTTCGCATCCACCCTGACCCAGGTTCGACAACGACGTTGGACCGAACGCCCTAAGAAAAGCGCGAGCCAAGGCCTACCCCATAGGCCATTCAACTCGAACCTTCGATGTCGGTCCCTCGGTGCGATCGTCGCTCCTGGATGGTCCAGTAGGCCAGGATGATGAGGATCAGGACGGCCATGGCGACCCGGACGCCCGCCAGGATCCGAGCCGGGATGGGCAGGCCCACGCCCGTGCGTTCCAGGATCACAAAGAGCGCCTGAGCGGCGACCAGCACGAAGAAGGCGGGCTTGATCCAGGGTCGAGGCGTCATCGAGCGGCTCCCGGAGGGGTTGGAGTCGGCGGTCAATATTATCAAAACGTATCCACCTTGATCATGCAATCGGGGAGGAGACCGGCGCATCGGGGCGAGATCCAGTAGCCCCCGCCACGGAGATCCGCACGTTCCCGCGCCGGGCCGGCCGTGGCTCATTGTGAGATGGTTGGCTGGGGTATATGATGGGGCGCCCGGAAGTGCGGATGGGAGAATCGTCGATCCGGATCGCGTGGCGTTGCCGGGGCTGACCCGCGAGAGGTCGGGGGCGCGCGGCCTGCCGCTCGAGAGCCGACTACCTACTTCCTTCGAATGCCGCAGAACTTCTTGCCCGTTTGAAACTATCGTGATCCTCCGGCTCGGGTGGTTGTGCGCTTGGGTTCCCGGTGAGGGTCGGGCCGGATCATTGGGTTCGAGAGATCGTGTTGCGCCATGGCAAAGACGAGCGATTACCTAGCGTTGGACTACGGCGCCGAGAGCGGCCGCGGACTCCTGGGCAAGTTTGACGGCGAGCGGCTCGCCCTGGAGGAGATCCACCGCTTCCCCAACGGCCCGATTCGGATGCTCGACACTCTCTACTGGGACCTCCCCCGGCTCTTCGACGAGGCCAAGACGGCGCTCCGCAAGGCGGCCGCCTCCTACCCCGACCTCGACGGCGTCGGCGTGGACACCTGGGGGGTCGACTTCGGCCTGATCGGCCGCGGCGACACCCTGCTCGGCAACCCGGTCAACTACCGCGACGCCCGGACCGAGGGGATGCTCGAGGCCGCCTTCCGGCGCGTCTCTCGCGAGCGGATCTACGAGATCACCGGGCTCCAGTTCCTCCAGTTCAACACGATCTATCAGCTCCTGGCGCTCAAGATGGCGAACTCGCCGCTCCTCGAGAGCGCCGAGACCATGCTGATGATCCCCGACCTCTTCGCCTGGCTCCTCACCGGGCGGCGGGCCGGCGAGCGGACGGATGCGTCGACCACTCAGTTGCTCGACCCGAGGTCCGGCACCTGGTCGGATGCGCTCTGCAATGACCTCGACCTCCCGCGTCACATCCTGCCCGAGCTGATCGACCCGGGCACGGAGATCGGCCCGATCCGCAAGGCCCTGGCCGAGGAACTCGGGATCTCCAAGACCCTGACCGTGCTCGCCCCCGCGACGCACGACACGGCGAGCGCCGTGGCGGCGGTCCCGGTGGTCCGACCCGCCGGGGTCATCGACGTGATCGGCCCTCCCGACTGGTGCTACCTCAGCTCCGGGACGTGGTCGCTGCTCGGCGTGGAGGTCCCCAAGCCGATCATCACCGCCGAGACGCTCGAAGGGAACTTCACGAACGAGGGGGGCGTCGTCGGCACGACCCGCCTGCTCAAGAACATCATGGGCCTCTGGCTCGTCCAGGAGTGCCGCCGGACCTGGGCCCGCGCCGGGCGCGAGTTCTCGTACGACGAGCTGCTCAGCAAGGCGGAGGCGGCCAAACCCTTCACGGCCTTGGTCGACCCCGACGACACGTCGTTCCTCGCCCCGGGCGACATGCCCACCCGGATTGCGGCTTTCTGCAAGAAGACCGGCCAGCCGGTCCCGCAGGACGAGGGGGAGTTCGTCCGCTGCGCCCTCGAGAGCCTGGCGCTCAAGTATCGCTGGACGATCGAGCGACTCGAGAAGATCATCGGCGGCCCGATCAAGACGATCCACGTCGTCGGCGGCGGGGCCCGCAACACCCTGCTCTGCCAGTTCACGGCGGACGCCTGCGGCCGGATGGTCCTCGCCGGGCCGGTCGAGGCGACCGCGGCCGGCAACGTCCTGCTCCAGGCGATGGGCCGAGGCCGGATCGGCACCCTCGCCGACGCCCGCGAGATCGTCGCCCGGTCGTTCCCCGTGACCGTCTTCGAACCCCGCCAGACCGACGTCTGGGAAGGGGCCCAGGCCAAGTTCGCCAAGCTCCTCTCGGCCTGAGCGGACAGGACCTCGCCCGGCTCCATGCCGATCTCGGTTCGAGTTCGGCATGGGGCGGGCCCAAGCCGCGATACTCTGCTTCGGCCCCCCGGCGGCCTCCCCCGCCATGAAGGCAACCTCTCTTCAGGTCATAGAGATCGCCCAAGGAGGATTCCGGATGAGTCAGGCGCCCAAGCCCGGGACGATCGGCTGGATCGACCTCACCGTGCCGAATGCCGAGGAGGTCCGCGACTTCTACAAGGCCGTGGTCGGCTGGACCGCGTCCGAGATCGACATGGGGGGTTACAGCGACTTCTGCATGCACCCCGCGACGGGCGACGAAGGCGAGGCCCCCGTCTCCGGGATCTGCCACGCACGCGGGACGAACGCCAGCCTGCCCCCGGCCTGGCTCGTCTATATCACGGTCGAGGACCTCGACGCGAGCGCGCGCCTCTGTCAGGAGCTCGGTGGCAAGATCCTGCTGGGCCCCAGGGACTCCGGCGGCGCGGGCCGTTACTGCGTCATCGAGGATCCGGCCGGGGCCGTCGCGGCGCTCTTCTGCCCCGCCCCGCCACCGGCCTCGTGAGTTAGCGTTTCGGGACGTGGGTCCCGCATTCCCGGCAGACGACGGCCCCCATGTGGACGGGCCTCCGGCAGCGCGGGCAGAGGCGCAGGCCGGCCTCCTCGCGGACCGCGGCGGTCGCGGCCGGTGCCGGGGCGGCAGGCGCACCCTTACCGGCGTGGCGCTGGGCCCACTCGTCGAGGATCTTGAGGTCGGCCTCGTTGAACTCGTCGGTGTTGGCCTCGGGATGAGAGGTCGCCAGGAGTGAGCTGGACGTTGAGGTGGGGACGGGGACGACCCGCCCGCAGTCGGGGCACTTGCCCGCCTGGGGGTTCCCCGTCGCCCTGACCTTGAGCCTGCGCCCGCAGGGGCACGAGAACCGGATGAACGAATCCGGGTCGGGGGACTGAGCCACTGGCGTGCTCCGACGGACCTTGATGCGCGCGTCGCACTTCGGGCAGACGACCCGCTCGGGGCCGTCGGCCGGGACGCTCAGGGTATGGCCGCAGCGGCAGGTCACTCGAGGCACGAGGCTACCCTTCCACTCTCGAAACGCCAAAAAAAAGGGGGAATCGACGACCCGATCCGGGACGCGGTGAGGCCTCAGGCCTGGACGACGTTGAGCGCGGCCGGGCGCACGAGCTTGTCGAGCGGGACGAGCGTGTTCAGGCTCCCGGATCGGAACCCTTCGAGGTCGAGGGTCACGAACTTGAAGCCGAACTCGCGGAAGGCCGGGATCAGGCGCTCGCGCATCTCGACGGTGGCGAGCCTGGGGAGTTCCTCCAGGGGCACCTCGATCCGGGCCATGTCCCCCTTGTGGTAGCGGACGCGGACGATGCGCATCCCCTGGGCCCGCAGCCACTGCTCGGCCTGGTCGATCATCTTGACGCGTTCCGGCGTCACGGATTCGCCGTAGGCCACCCGGCTCGAAAGGCAGGGGGTCGCCGGCTTGTCCCACGTGGGCAGGTCCCAGGCCTTGGCCAGGGCGCGGACCTCGGCCTTGCCCAGGCCGCACTCCTGGAGCGGGTGCCGCACGCCGTTCTCGCCGGCGGCCTTCATGCCGGGGCGGTGGTCCCCCGCGTCGTCGGTGTTGGCGCCCGAGGCGATCGCGTCGACCCCGAGTTCTCCCAGGAGGCCCGAGAGCCGCCCGTAGAGCTCGCTCTTGCAGAAGTAGCAGCGGTCGGTGCCGTTTCGCAGGTAGTTCGGATCCGCGAACTCCTCGGTGCGGATCACCCGATGCCGGATCCCGATCCGGCGGGCGAGTTCCTCGGCTTCCTCGAGCTCGCCGGCGGCCAGGCTGTCGGAGACGGCGGTCACCGCGACGGTTGCGTCGCCCAGGGCGATCTGCGCCGCCTTGGCGACGACGGTGCTGTCCACGCCACCGGAGTAGGCGACGGCCACCCGCCCGTAACCCCGCAAGGTTTCGACCAATCGGTCGCGACAGGCGCTCAGTTCGGGGTCGTTCCACGCGCTCAAGGCACACCTCCCTCACAGAGCCGCTCATTCCACGGTCGCGATAGCCCCACCATTGTAGGGCCCCCGGTGCTTCGCCTCAAGACACGAGCCGGCGAGTCGCCCCACGCGACCGATCGGCGATGCTTGCCGAACTTCCCCCCCGGGCGCCGAACGGGTCCTTGCATACGTTCATGGAGGTGCGGGTCGACCCGACGGCGATCCCTCTCGATCCTGCCGGATGCCTGGACGCGCCGGGAGGGGCCTTCAGGATTCGCAATGTTCACGAGAACAAGAATGCATGATTGGAATAAAACGAAGTGCGTTCACATGGCGGCGCCCAGGAATGCGCGAAGCTGTGTGCATCTCTTCCCGGCAGGCCTCTCCCGGAATCAGGGCATGCCAGGACCGCTGAGAGGCTCGCGATGGCCCGTGAATCCTGAGTCATTTTCTCGAAAAGGTGGGACAGGATCGGAGGGGATAACGCCGACTCCTAAAGAACTCCTTTCCACGGACGCTTTTGATTTCATTTGTGATCGCGAGCGAGCTCCACCAGGGTGAGTGGGTCCGAGCCTGTTGGATATGGGACGAACGGCGATGTTCCACGCATGCTCAGTTGATTGATTCGCTCGAATGAGGCGAGACGATTGAATGCCTCGCGCGTCCTTTGACGCGTGCCGCATTCCCGTGATGGGGTTCGTGAGCACGATTGTCGTCGGCCCCGACGCCGGGCCGGTGCGCGTGCACGTTTCGGCGATTCGTCGCGATAAACCGACAGGTTTCCGCCCGCGCGATCGAGTTCCAGGGCTCGCCGAGGCCAGAGGTAGGCGTCGGCATCTGCCCCTCAGGCGGACTTAACCCCCCATCGTGCCCGGCAAGAGAACGAGAATCATGCTCTTCGCTTACTTCGCCCCCGAAACGACCCTACCCCTGGCATCGACGGCGGCCGCCGCGGCCGGAGTCGTCATGATGTTCGGGAAATCGGCCCTTCGCGTCCTGAAGGGCATGATCCGGTCCAGGTTCGCGCCGGCCGCACCTGCCGGCTCGGGCGCGGACGCCCGCAACTTGCCTCCGGCTTGACTGCCCCGGGGCGAGCGCGGATCGTCGCGGCCCTCGATCGCGAGGGTCGAGGCCCGATGATACCTCCGCGCGCATTGTGAGCACGCCTCGAGCCATACCGCGATCGCTCCGCCCCTTGCCTCGATCCTAGAATTTGCACAGATAAGTTCCGGATTACGAGTCCCCCGGCCTGCCGTCCCTTCCCTCGCATGCCGGGACTCTCGGTGATTGGGCCGCGATCCGCTCGCGAGGCCTTCGCGTGTGCGCATGGGAGAGGAGCGTTCTACCTCTCGAATATGCGCTTGCGCGCCCGCGAAATCTTCGCCCGACCAGACCGACGGGGCCATTGATGATCGTCGCCGAATCGGAACAGGTGCCCTTGCTGGAATCGGACCCATCGCCGGCGGAAGCCCGCGGCGATCGACGAATCAGCACGATTGTGCTCGTGCTCTGGTGTGCCCTGGCGACGGGCTTCATCGAATTGGCGATCTTCGCGGCGAGGAACAACATCGGCGCCGGCGGCCACGTCCGTTACGGGATGAGCCGCCACTTCCCCTGGATGATCCCCGGCTCGAGCCTGATGATCTTCGCCGCGTTCAGTCTCGTTATCGCCGGGCTCGCCCGCGTGCATCGTCGGCTCGCCGCGACGGCGAGGAATTACGGCCTCCTGTTCCTGTCTTCGCTCACGATCCTGCTGACGATCCGGGGCCTGAACGCTCCCGCGAGCCTGCTCTTCGCGGGGGGCGTGGCCGCGAGGGGGATGCCCTGGGTCAGGCCGGAGGGGGTCTCGAGGCGGCTCCGAACCGTCGTCCGACGGACCTTCCCCTGGCTCGCCGCGACCTGGGTCGGCCTCGTCGCCTGGGGCCTGGGGACGGAGGCCTGGTCCGAATTTCGGGCGATCGGCTCGCTGCCCAACTCCCCCAAAGACGCCCCCAATATCCTCCTCGTCGTGATGGACACGGTGCGGGCCGACCACCTGAGCACCTACGGCTACTCGCGAGGCACGACGCCCAACCTGACCCGCCTGGCCGCCCGCGGGGTCAAGTTCGACCGCGCGACCACGACGGCCCCCTGGACGCTCCCTGCCCATGCGAGCATGTTCACGGGGCGATGGCCGCATGAGACGGCGACCCTCCGGGGCAAGCCGCTCGAATCAGGGATCCCGACGCTCGCGGAGTTCCTCGCCTCGCGCGGATACGCCACCGGAGGGTTCGTGGCGAACCACTTCAATTGCAGCCGGGAGAGCGGGCTCTCCCGGGGTTTCGCACACTACGAGGATTACGAGGTGTCGGTCGTCTCGACGCTCGGCTCGTCGGGGCTCGGCTGGCTCTGCGTCAAGGCGGCGGCGTTGGTGCGCACCGAGTATCGCCGGATCGCCGGGCTCGAGCCGAGCCTGCTCCTCTCCCGGGGCTTTCAGCGCAAGGATGCCCCCCGGATCAACGAGGACGCCCTGCGCTGGGTCGACGCGAACCGGGGCCGGCCGTTCTTCGCCTTCCTCAACTATTTCGACGCCCATGACCCCTACTTGCTCCCCGAAGGGGTCGACCACCACTTCGGGCTGAAGCCGACGACCCGGGCCGAGACGGACTTGCTCCGCGACTGGATCCACGTCGAGAAGGGGAACCTCACCGAGCGGCAGGTGACCCTGGCACTCGACTCCTACGACGACTGCATCGCCTACCTCGACGACCACCTCGGCCAACTCTTCGACGAGCTCGATCGTCGCGACCTGAGCCGGGACACGGTCGTCGTCGTGACCTCCGACCACGGCGAGCACTTCGGCGAGCACGGACTTTTCGGCCACGGCGTGAGCCTTTATCAGGGGGAGATCCGCGTCCCGCTCCTCGTCGTCGACCCGAGGTCGGCCGCCTCGGCGGGGACGGTGCATGCCGACCCCGTGAGCCTCCGCGACCTGCCCATGACCCTGGCCGACCTCGCCGGCCTTGATGCTTCCGGCAATTTCCCGGGCTCCTCCCTGGCCGGATGCTGGAAGGAGCCCGGCGATTCTCGCCATCAGCCCAGCGAGGCCGTCCTGTCTGAGGTGGAGGAGTCGGGCCTCATCAAGGCGACGCACGGCCACCTCGCCCGGATCGGCTCCAAGTCGATCAGCGAGGCCGAAGGGGTCTACCATCGCCTGGTCGACGGCTCGGAGCAATTCTTCGACGTGGGGCGGGATCCGCTGGAACTCCGCGACCTCTCCCCCTGCCCCAACACAGAGCCGGCCCTCCTGCGGTCGCGCGAGGCCCTCGACCTCATCCTGCGAGGCGAAGAGGGGTCCGGCCTGGAGTGAACGTGCCAGGTCAACGGGCGTTCGATTTCTCCTCGGCTCCGGCCGAAGTCGGGCGAGGTTTCGCGGCAGGGCTCGCCTTCCAGGGGAGGTCGATCGCCTGGTGGATGGCCCCCGTGCGCTTGTCCTGGACGAAGACGGCGAGCCTGAGATTGGCCTGCTTCCAGGCGGGCTCGGCCTCGAAGTCGAAGTGGTGCGAGGCGGGGCCCTTGCCGTCGAGCTCGAAGAAGCGGTACTTCGTCTGTCGCGCCGGGTAGCGGGCGACGAGCGACTTGCCCGCGTTCTCGCCCGAAGTGACGTCGGTGACCACGCCGTCTTACCGGAGCACCGCGCAGACGAGGAGGGGCGACTTCTCGGCGACCTTCGACCGGCTGGTCACCGTGATGTCGGCGGTGCCCGAACGCCCGCCTTTCTTGAGGTCGAGGGCCACGTCGATCCCCACGGCCGGCTTCCTGGTCAGGGCCTGCTTGATGGCGGCCTCGGCCCCCGCCGGGTCCCGACCGTTGATCGACTGCGTGCCGTCGATCATGAGCATGGGGGTGTAATAGAGCCCATACTCGGGGTTCTTGGGCTTGGTTTAGATCTCGTTGTACGCCATCTGACGCTGGCTGTAGAGCTCATCCGAGAAGACGTCTTTCCAGGGGTCGTTGAAGTAATCGACGTGGAAGGCGATGGGGACGACCCTGTCATGACGTTCGGCCAGACTTCCCAGCACGCGCTCGGCTTGCGGGCACATATCGCACCCCTGCGAGGTGAACAGCTCGGCGAGCACGACGCGTTGACCGGCCTCTCGACGCGGCGATTCGCCGAAGGCGGCGGGGCCGCTCAGCACCAGCAGGGTCGTCGCCAGCATGCCATGGACTGCGAAGCGCATGGGTCGTCCGCCTCCGTGTTCGGGGGAGCAAGCTCGAAAATCCTCGGCGATCAATTCGGCCGTGTGATAGACGCCGTGGCCCCCGATTTCATTTGATCCCTCCGCGGCGCCGGACGAGAAGGGCGAGGATTTCCGGCCGGCTTGGATCGATGCGACTGGCCGACCGTTGCTCCCGAATGGGAATCTTCGTCTTCTTGGGATCCGGGCGCCAACAAATCGAGGCCTCCCGGTACTACCCTGGCGAACCCATTCCGAGAGGAGCAGGACGGCCAGTGAATCCGGGTGCCGCGTCCGGCGATGAATCCTGGCGATCTGTTGAAGACCGGGCCTCGCGGGAGGCATTCGTCCGGAGCTCGTACGCCGAGCTTTATCGCTGGTTCCTGCGGCTCTCGGGCACGCCCGACCGGGCGGCGGACCTGACGCAGGAGACCTTCGCCGCCTTCTGGCGGTCGAGCGGTCCGGGTCAGGCGAACGTGTCGAGCCGGACATGGCTCTTCGCCGTCGGGAGGAACCTCTGGCGCAAGCAGATCCGCGATCGCAAGGTCGCGGAGGTCCTGCCGGAGGAACTCCCCGAGCCTCGCGAATGCTCGCCCGAGCGGCTGGCCCAGGACCGCGAATTTGTCGAGGCGGTCGAACGGGCCGTCGGGGGTTTGTCGGCGGACCTCCGGGAGGCGTTCTCCCTGCGGTTCTGGAACGAGTTCTCCTACGAGGAAATCGGCACGATTCAAGGGATCTCGGAGGGGGCCGCCCGCTGGCGATACTTCGCCGCCAGGCGGAGGCTGCACCAGGCCCTCGCCGACTGGGATCCGGGGCGAAGCCAACCCGAGGAGGGTCGCCATGCGCGACATTGAAGCCGGAGACGAAGAACCTCGGGAGCCTTCCGGCCTGGAGGTCCGCCTCCGATCGCTGGCCGACGCCCTGGCTCCCGATGACCTGCTGGCCCGCTGCCTGGCGACGATCCCCGAGCCGGAGCCAGCAAGCCCGGCGCGATCCTCCCGATGGCCATTAAGGGTCGCGATGCTCGCCACAGCCGCGGTCGTCCTGCTGGGTTTCGGGCTGTTGATGCGACCTCGGCCCGTGGATGCCGCTCAACTGCTGAGTGATGCCAGGGCGGCCTGGACCAGGGTGCCGGCCTCGCATCGGTCGGAGCGTCGCCTTGGGGCCGACGGCAAGGTCCGCACCGTCGAGATCTGGTTCGTCAGGGGGCGAGGCTATCGGCAGGAGATCCGCGTGGACGATCGCCTGATCGGCGTCACCGTGGCGAACTCGCGCTGGAAGTTCCAGTGGGACGTACCCGGCCGGCTCATCGCCGCCTGGTCGCTGGCGCTGACGCAAAGGCCGCCAGATCCCGACCTGGATGGCCTCGTCCTCGAGAGCGCGTCCCTCATGAGCTGGGCCGAGAAACATCACGCCGAGATCCAGGTCGAACCGGACGAGGTCGACGGCCGGCCGACGCGAAGGATGATCCTGCACTGGCCGGGCCCCGACGGCGAAAGCTCGCTGGCGCAGACCACGACCGTCTGGTTCGACCGGGAGACGCACCTGCCGATCCGCGAGCATCGCGACCTCGGGAGCGGGCTCGTGATCGAGGAAAGGCTCGACTATCCGGAGGCGTCGACGGTCCCGGATGCCCTGCTCGCCTTCCGGCCCCCCCGCGACGTCACGCTCGAGATCAACGATCCCGACCTGGGCCGCCAGGTCTATTCCGAAGGTCAGGCCGGTGCTATTGAACCCGACCAGTCCAACCCGAAAGGAGCCGAACGATGATGCGACGTTGGGGCGGAAGTCTCGGCAGTTGGCGGGCTCGGAGGTACCTCGTGTGTGCCCTGGGTATCGGCCTGTCGGCCTGGCTCACGATCTCGCACGCCGAGTCGGACGAGTCGCGCCAGATCAAGGATCAACTCGACAAGCAGGTGCGGCGGATCCAGAGCCTCGAGGTCGTCTCGCACCTCGAGACGAAGACCGACCTGACCTACGAGCAAATCCGCTCGATCCCCTCGTTCAGCAACCAGATTCTCCTGCCCAAGGAGGAGGACCGCGAGGCCTTCAAGGGGCGCAAGCGTTATCGGCGGATCCTCCAGCCGGAGGTCGTCGAGTGGATCGCCCCCACCGACCGCTTCGGCCTGGTCCCCCCGCAGGCGGCCGATCCCAAGGCCCCGGCCTATATTCAGGAGCGGCAGGCGTCTTTGAAGAAGGAATATGATCGGGCGATCGGGGAGATGAAGCGGCAGGAAGCCCGAGGTATCAGGACACCGAAGCGCGACCCGAAGGTCCTGGACTCGATCGAACGCGACGTGACCCGCTCGTTCAACGGCCGGAGCCTCTGGATGCGTCGGCCCCGGTCGGACAAGGTCGACGAGTATCAGGTCTGGCCGATCACCGCGAGGTCGAACTGGTTCCAGGCCTCCCCCTACCTCTCGGCGGTCGGCCTCCACGTGTACGACCCGGGCCCGGGAGAGAAGAATGTGAGCGAGGCGCAGGCGATCTTCCAACTGGCGAAGCGGGTCCGCGATGCCGGCTACGAGGCGGAGCCGCGCACCGAGGTGATCGACGGCTCCACCTGCGTCATCCTCAAGGGGAGCCTCAACACCCTGTTCAAGCCGGCCATCTTCCAGGGTGACCTGTCGGACCGGGTCTGGCTCGACAGCGACCACGGCCTCGCGGTCCGCAAGCGCGAGCTCGCCCGCGACGGGCAGGTCATGGAACGCTGGGAGAACTCGGGGCTGCGCGAGGTCGACGCGGGCCTCTGGCTCCCGACGCTCGTGACGCATCAACGATTCGCCGACGATGCCCCCACCGATCTCAAGGGCAAGCCGGTGCTGGTGGAGAATATTCGCGTGGAGAAGGTCGAGGTCAACCGGGTCGCCGACGACCTCTTCGACATGATGCCGAAGGCGGGTGACGTTATCGAGGACCTGCGCGGGAACCTGTAGACTGAATGATGTCGAAGACTGAAGACCTCATCGACGACCTGCGCGGGCCGCATTGGACATCGGGACGGGATCGGGGCCGCTGACAAGGTGGAGGTCGTTCGGGGGCTTCGGCGAGGCCTTGCCGTCGTGCTCGATCATGTAGATCGACTCGGCGGCCCTGGCCGTGAGCACTCGCGGGCTCTTCTCGCCGATCGCCCGCAGGGCCGGGAGCGCGTCCTTCGCGGCGGGCCCGAAGCGCCCGAGGGCATAGATCAGCCTGTGGCTCAACGCGATGTCGTCCGCGGCAACCTGCTTCGGCAGGGCCTGCGTCAAGGTCGCGATGACCTCCGCCTCGGCCGGGGTACCGGGCGCGATCTGGCCGAGGAGCCAGATCGCATTGCCGACGCGGGTCTTCTCGGCGTCGGGCACCGGCTCCTGGGCCTTCCGCCCCAGCGTGAGAAGGGTAGGGATCACCGTCGCCGCGGCCGGGCCGAACTCGGCCAGGACCGCGGCGGCGCTGTCGCGCCGGGCGGGGGATTCGGAATCCAGCATCTTCGCCAGGGCCTCGATGGCCTCAACGGCGGCGGGCGTTTTGGGCGTGATCCGGGCGAGAGCGATGGCGGCGTAGCAGGCCGGATCCCAGTCCGGCGTGAAGCTCATAGTGCGCGGCTTCGGTGGTGGCGGGGGTTGGTCCAGGACCGCGATGAGGGCAGGGACCGCGGGGATCCCCTTGGCCCCGAGCTTCCCGAGGTTCATGGCGGCGCTGGACTGGACCTCGCGTTCCTTGTCGCCGAGGGCGTCGGTCAGCGGCTGGAGTAGCTCGGGGGTGGGCGTCAAAGCGTTGAGTGACTTGGTGGCCTCAGTGCGGACCCTGGCCTGATCGCGTCTCATGGCTTCGAGGAGAGCCTTGGCCGTCGCATCGGGAGATTCCTTGAAGGAGGCGAGCGCCCAGGCGGCCGACGACCGGACCTCGGGGGAGTCGTCCTTGGCGAGCACCCCATAAATCGCCGAAGGGGCCGACGAAGGGGGGCCTGCGGCCGCGATCGCCGCGAGGGATCGGACCGCCGCCTCTCGGGTCGCGGGCGACTTGTCGGAGAGGGCGTCGGCCAGCGCCCTCGACGCGGCCTGGCCGCTCGCCTTGCCGGCCTTGATCGCCTGGGGGACGTAGATCCCGAGGGAGACGGCCGCCTCGGTGCGGACCTCGGGAGCCTCGTCGGCGAGGGCCTCGATCAGGGCGTTGATGACCCGCTCGTTCTCGGCCTGGGGCTTGTAGATCAGGGCCCTGGCGGCGACCTGACGCTCCTGGACGTCGCCCGACTTGAGCGACACGAACTCGACGTTCTCCGGCCGATGGTCGCGGAAGTACCGCCAGGCCCACACCAGGGCGCCGCAGCAGACGACCAGGACGATCAGGTCTTTCATGCTGAGTTGCAGGCGCCGGGGACGCGCGGGACGGGGCGGCTCGGACTCGGGGCCGGAGGTCGTCGGTTCACTCATGGTTTCACGTTCCTTGATGTCGATCGGGCCGAGATGAGGCTCCGGACGCCCTCCTCCGCGGCCTTTGGGATGAGAGCCGGGGTCGGGCGTACGCGTCTTCACGCCAGCACGATTCTATCGCGAGAGAACGTCGGATTCGCGCGAAAATCCGGGAAAACCACGCGGGATGGGATGTTTGAATGGAATTATGATGTGATGGGACGATAGAGGTTGTGATGTGTGAGGAGAATCAGATGGCGGTCTCGGCCTCGGCCGCGAGCCTGATCCGCTCGACGACGGCGAGGATCCGGGGGATCGCCGATTCGATCTCCTCGGCCGTGGTTGCGGCCCCGAGGCTGAACCGGACGGACGAGCGGAGGCGGTCGTCGGGGACGCGCATGGCGACGAGCGTGGGGGAAGGCCGGGTCGACCCGCTGGCGCAGGCCGAGCCGAGCGAGGCGGCGATCCCGGCGAGGTCGAACTGGATCAGGAGGCCGTCGCCGTCGAGGTTCGGAAAGCCGAGGTTGAGGGTCTGCGGCAGCCGGGCCTCGTCATGCTTCGGTCCATTGCGGATGACCCCCTCGGGGCCGAGGGCGGCGATCAGGGCCGATTCGAGGCGGTCGCGGAGCGAGACCCAGCGGGTCCGACGCGACTCGGCCTCTCCTTGCCAGAGTTCGAGGGCCTTCGCCAGGCCGACGGCGAGGGGGACCGCGACGGTCCCTGGCCGCCGCCCCTGCTGCTGGCCGCCGCCGAAGAGCCTCGAGCCGAGCCGGACCCCGTTGCGGACCAGGAGCAGTCCCACGCCGACGGGGCCGTGGAACTTGTGGGCGCTCGCCGCGAGCGTGGCCACGCCGAGCTCGCGGAAGTCGACCGGGATCCGGCCGACCGCCTGCACGGCGTCGGTATGCACGGGGAGGCCGCGGGCGTTGGCGAGCTCGGCCAGCCTCGCGACCGGCTGGAGGGCCCCGGTCTCGTTGTTGGCGAGCATCAGGGTCGCCAGGCGGGTCGACTCGCGGAAGGTGGATGCCATGCGGCCGGCGTCGGCGACCCCCTCGGCGTCGACCTCGGGCCGATCGACGGCGAAGCCGGCCGCCTCGAGCCTGGCGATCGGCTCGGCGATCGCGGGGTGCTCGAGCGGGCTGGAGACGACGTGGCCGGGATCGTGCTCGGCGCCGGCCAGCCCGAAGATCGCCAGGTTGTTCGCCTCGGTCCCGCCCGAGGTGAAGATGACCTCGGAGGGGTCGGCGCCGAGGATTCTCGCCACCGACTCCTTGGCCCCTTCCCAGGCCCGCCTCGAGGCCCGCCCCGCGGCGTGGCGGCTCTCGGGGTTGCCCGCGGCGAGCCAGTGCGGGCGCATCGCCTCGAGCACTTCGGGGTCGAGCGCGGTCGTCGCGTTATGGTCGAGGTAGATCGAGGGTTGCATCGCACTCGCTCGCCGGCGCCGACGCGAGGTGGTGGCGGATCCGACTGCCGAGGATCCGGGATCAGCCCAGGCAGCGGAGCATCAGCAGCAGGCCGACGACGAACAGCGGGATGCCGAGCATGAACAGCGGGCCCGCCCAGAGCGCGACGCCGACCACCATCAATACAAAGCCGAAGACCAGGCCGCTCAGCCGGCCCAGGGTCTCGACGACCCAGACGACCAGGCGGATCGGCAGCGTCACGACGGTCCAGATGGCTCCGAACATGGCCTCCAGCATGGATTTCAGCCTATCATAATCGGGGTTGGCGAGGGAACCCGTTCCTTCGCGAGTCGATCCTGCCGCGCGACTTCCTCGAGGTCGCGGGCGGGGCCGGTCCGACGTCCGTCGTCGAGCACTTGGCCTTGCGTCTTTCGGATGGCTCGAGTCAAATGCTTGCGTTTTGCCCCGAGGGTATTCGCCGCGAAGAGCGGAACCTTCACGAGATTCGGCTGCCGACTGAAGGATCGTCGGAGCGACACCATCGAAATCAGGCGATCTGGATTGCCGGCAGGGAGGCCGCACCGTTGCGCAAAGTCTTCTTCGCAGTCGTGCTCGTGGCGGCGTCTTTCGGCGGCGGAGCCGTGATGAACGGCCCCGGCCTGCGCTGGGCCCAGACGATGATCCTGAGTCGCCTCCACCCCGGAGAGGATGGGGAGGAGACGCTCGAGGTCGACGATGAGGCCAAGCGAGACAGGCCCAAGCCCCCCGAGACGATCCCCGCCGCGCCGGTGCCCCCGCTCTTCGCCGACAATGGCGCCAAGAAGCCGGCCGCCTCCTCGTCGGCCTCGAAGCCGGACGACCTGTCCTCGAAACCGCCCGAGCCGAAGGCACCCCCGGCCGCCCCCGACCCCAAGGCCCCTCCTGCTCCGCTCTCCGCGAGCACGACGCCCGACGAGTCCAAGCCCGTCGGCTTCTCCGACGAGCCCGTCGAGTCGAAGTCGTTGCGTGACTCCGGTGTCCGGCTGGTCAAGGCCTCCGCGGGGAGCGACCGTCCCCTGCCCCTCGATACCTCCGACGAGCCCCCGGCCTCCGAGGAGCCGGCGCCCCTCAAGCCGATGCCGATCCCGACCGACGACGAGCCCAGCACCACCCCTCCGACGGGCGCATCGGCCCCGTCTCCCTCGCGGGTCGACCCCAAGGCGAAGCCGGCGTCACCGTCAAGGTCCGACGTCGCCGACAAGGCCGAGGCCCCGATGGCGGCAGGTGCTGGAGTCTCGACGGCCTCGGCAACGCAGGGATGGGCCCAGATCCGCCGCAAGATGGCCGACCTCGGTGTCTCGCGTTACGGCTTCGATGGCGAGCCGACGGGCAAGGTCCGGTTCCATTGCATCATCCCGGTGGCCGGGCGTCGCGCTGTGGCCCAGCACTTCGAGGCCGAGGGCAACGACGAGATGCAGGCCGCCGAGCTGGCCCTTCGGCGTGTCGCCCTCTGGCGCGCCACGGAAAACCCCAAGCCTTAAGTCCTGCGGTGGGGGCGTCCTGGGGCGACTCCTCCGTCCGCCCGGGTTGTGGGCGACTTTACCCTTTCTTTATAATGGGAGGCGAAGAGAGCATGTAGACTCACGCGAAGCCCTCTCTTGTCCGCATCCGCCCACGAAGATTCCGAGAAAGGCCCGAGCATGGCCGATGATGAAGCACCGGCCAAGCGTCTCTTGATCGTCACGGGGAGCACACTCCGGGCCGAAGACGTCGACCGCCCATTGGCGTATTACCTCAAGCAACGGATCGAGAAGCCGTCCCCCTCCGAAGGAGACGACGCGTCCAACGCGGAATCGTTCCGGATCCACGTGGTCGCCGACTTTCGCTGGATCCACGACGAGCCGCTCCAGAGCGTGCCGACCATCTCGATCGGCGGTCCCGGGGTGAATGCCCTGGCCCACCGCTGGCTGGAAGACCTCCCCGTCACGCTCGCCGTCGACGGACGCTACTACATCCAGATGGACCCCGACCTCGAAGAGCCGCGCGTGAGCATCTGGGGCATGGACAACGCTACGACCCAGATCGCCGTCTCCGTGTTCATCGAACGCTTCATGCCCCGTTTCCTGCAGAACTGCCCCGAAGGCGCATCGAACGCCAGTGACCTCGACGTCGATGACACTGACTGATTCATTGATCGAATGACTCGTTTCTCGCCGATGAAATCCCAGTCCGACCTTGAGCAAGCCGACTCGTCCGTGATCCCGCCTTTGTGATCGAGCCTGTCAATTCGGCCGCCCCGCCCCCACGCCATGGAACGCATGGGGGAACCGTCGGGCGACGGAAATCGATCCAGGGAATGGGATTCTGTAGACCCCTCTCTCGCCTTGAGCCTTGTCGAAACCCCGACGCGATCCTCGGTCCATCCTGCGGGTGGTTCGAAGGGCCTCGCGTGGTCTCGGCGATCCCGACTCCCATCATCCGTCCGGGGAGGCGTTCCTTTGGGTTATTCCGACTCAATCCGACTGGGCTGATATCGGTCGTCCGTGCTGTGGATCGAACCGAACGGGATGCCGGGGTGTCTGCATGCCCGCCCGGCATCGTCTCGCCGCGAAGCGGCTGCGGGCTCGTGGGCCGATGATCGGCCCCGGGTCGCCGGCCGGTGGCATCTCAGGCCGCCGGGAGGCAGGCATGCCTCGACCCAAGGAAGGACGATCTTCATGCCTGCCAATCGCTCATTCTTTCCTGGCTTGATCCGTGCGTTCCGAATCGCGGCGGCCCTGGCCTCGGCCTGGTGCGTCCTGCCAGGCGACGTCCATGCAGGAGAGCCGACTCTGGCCGCGGCGCCGTCGCCGGCCCCGGCCTCGGTTCTGCCTCCTTCATCGACCCCGGCCCCGTCGATCGCGACAACCCCGACGCCGGCGTCGAATCCGTTCACGCTGATCGACCGCTCGATCTCGCAGGATCAAGGGGGTTGGCATGTCGACTACCGGCTCCGCCACAAGGGGAAGGATCCCTTGGTGGTGAGCCCCCAGCAGATCCAGGCCAAGATCGAGGGCTGGGTGTCCAACTCGCGCGTCGCGAGCCATGCCGTGCCCCGGTATTCGACCATCGTCGTCTCGGGGGCGACGGGCCTGTCGGCCACGACCGAGGTGATCCCCTCGGTCGACGAGTGCGCCCGCTGCAAGGAGCGCGTGGTGCTCCAGGTCTGGAATGGCGACGAGTCCAGGAACCCGCCCGACCCCATCGCCAAGGCGGTCGTCCGCCCGGTCGAGGTCGAGAAGCTGCCGACTCTGAACCTCCCGCCGGGCGGGACGTTGCGGGTCCGGCTCCACTTCTGGCACCAGCATTTCCTCTATGGCGACTACGACCCGCTCCTGGGGCGTCGGGCCGTCGAGCTGACACTCGGCGACGCGGTGGTGAAGGATATGATGCCGCTCGACGTCGAGCAGTATCGGGCCCTGCCGAAATTCGCCTGGCCTTCGCCGCCGGATGACCGGCGCGATACCCGACAATTCGTCTCGGCACCGGATAGCCTGCACCTCGAGTCGCACGTCCCGGGGAACCAGTATTACCGCTACCCCGAGCGGCCGATCCGCTACGGCACCAGGATGCGCCTGCGGTACTGGTACCTGATCGCCTCGGGCACCGAGGGAGAATGCCGGGCCCGGATCTCCCAGTACAAGGACACGCCGACGGCCTGGAAGGTCCTGACCGAGGGGGCCCGCGAACAGCCGCTGACCACCGTCGGCCGCTGGGTGGCCGTCGAGAAGATCTTCCGGACCGAGGCGGAGGCCACGACCCTGGCCCTCGAATTCAAGATCAGCGGCGGGGACATCGGCGAGATGTGGATCGACGACGTCAGCCTCGAGCCCCTCGACAACGGCCCGTCCGGCCCCTGAGGCCGGGTCGCGACCCACTCCCCCGACGATTCCGGGCTTCGGCCCGGGATCGGGCCATCGCGGGCAGCCCCAGCCCGACCGAGGACCGATCGGCTTCTTGAGTCGCCGACTCGATCTTGATGGATTCGTGGGTTGCTCGGATCTGGCGAAACATTATGTTTTGCGCATTGGCCTTCGGGGTGACGGGCAAGACAGGCCGGCTCTTGCCGCCGGCCGGGAGACCCTTCGAGACGCAGGATGAGATCGACGACGATCGACCGCTCCGTCTGCGCCCGTCGCGGCCTCTGGATGATGGCGGCTCGCCTCGCCATGGTCGCTTTGGCCGTCTTCACCCGGCTCCAACCGATCGAGGCCCAGGAGCCCTTGCCGCCACTCCCGGCGCCGGCTCCCCCGCAGGACGCCCCGGCACCGCTCCCCTGGGAGAGCCCGTCGCCGCTCTTCTCGCCGCTCGAATCCGGGGCGAATGACGCCTCGCGTCGGGGCCGGTTCGGGTTGCCCAGGCTCCCCGAGTTACTCAACGACTCGGCCGAGGAAGCTGAGGATGACGAGGACGGCGAGACGGAGGATTCCACCTATTTCCCCGAGGCTCGCCGGGATCCGACCCAGCCCGACATCCGCAAGCCGGGGCCGGATACGGCGAACTTCCCGAACAGCCCCTACACGCTCCGCCAGGGGCGTTTCTACGTCGAATTCTCGCCGGTCTTCCTCTCGGGAGCGAGTCGAGGGAGCCCGAGGACGTACAACGCCGAGTTCCTGCTGCGCTACGGCCTCACCGACCGCGTGGAGCTACGACTCTTCAGCAACGGTCCGACGTACGAGACCGGCCGCGGCTCCTCGAACGGCATGGCCCCGCTGGCCTGGGACCTCAAGGTCAACCTCTGGCGGGAGAACCGCAAGCGCTACATCCCGGCCGCCGGGCTCGAGGTCTTCATCCTGACCCCGAGCGGTGCGAAGGGGCTGAACCAGGGGACCCAGCCCTCCCTCTCCCTGCTCTTCGACCACACCTTGCCCTACGGGTTCCTCCTCGAGTGGAACGTCGGGCTCGTCGGCGACCCCTCGCTCAACAACAACTTCAGCTCGATCGAGGCGACCGCGGCTTGGGCCTTGCAGCATGAGATCGTCGAGGGGCTCGACGTCTTCTTCCACGGCTACTTCAACGGCCCGACGCTTCCCAGGTACGGCGACGGCGTCGAGCTCGGCTTCGGCGCCGTCTGGGCGGTCAACAAGCGATTGGCCGTCTACGGCAGCTACAACGAGGGGGTCAGCAAGGCCGCCCCCAGCATGATCCTGCTCTTCGGCGGGGCCCTGGCGTTCTGATTTATGCCGGAAGCAAACCCGTTACTGGGGCGTCTGCTCCATCGCCCAGAAGACGAGGTCGGTGATCGGCGGCTCGATGCCGAGGCGGCCCAGCTTTGAAGCAACCTGGCCGCGGTGGTAGGTCGCGTGGTTTGCGACGTGCCGGTAGACGGCCCAGAGGGGCGTCCGGCAGTCCTGGCCCGCGAAGTTGCGATAGGACCAGACCGAGTTGAGTTCCTCGGGCGTGACCGTGGCGAGCAGGCGGTCGAACGCGTCGTGCCCCTTCGCGAAGAGCTGCTCGACGTCGGAGACGCTCGCCACCTCGGCCTCGGTGGGCCGGCTCGTCACGACCTCTCCCGCGAGGCGCCTCGCCCAGATGTCGGTGGCCCCGGCCAGGTGGACGAGCGTCGATCGGATGGACGGCCAACCGGGGGCCGGTTCCTGGGCGTACTGCTCTGCCGAGAGCAGCCGCACCTTCTCCATGAGGCGTCGGTCGGCCCAGCGGTTGTAGGCGTAGAGTCCCAACAGGTCGTCGCGCATCTTCATCCCTCTCGATCGGGTCGGGTGTTCACCCCGCACCCGGGACGCGGTTCGGGTTCGTGAAGGTTTGACCCATTTCACGAGCCAGACGTTCGCGCCGGAATCCCTTGCGGAGCCCATCCAACCTGGCCTGTCGAGCTTTCGATGATCGCATGCCCACCGGGCATCGCCAATGGCTTTCCGGGCGCGAGCACGATGAGGGATCGACCGTTCCCGAGCGGGAAGATCCGGGAATGAGGGGCTGCGACGGAATGAAAGCGTGTGTGCCCCCCACGAGCGAGGGGGAGCACACGCGCCGGAGAGGTCCGCATTACTTAAGGGCGGAGTTTTCTTGGGTAAATGGCTTATTTATTTACATTATGAAATACGGGTGGCGTCGTCGCGTGGGCTCGACGATGCCGGGGGCGGTCTCGAGTCCGGGGCGTCGAGAGCGGGGCGGGTCCGTCTTCCGCTAGAGACGTGTGGTCGGGGGTGGTCCTTAATGGTTCTTGGTCCGAGGTCGCGTGGGCGTCCCGCCCGGCGAGACTCCGGACTCCCTGGCACGCCATGGCCAGCGAGGATCGACGACGGGCAAGCTCGCCGCCGAGAAGTCCCGTCTGCTGCCGACGGCTTCTACCGAGGAATGACCGCGAAGGCACGAATCCGTTACAGGCGATCGCGAAAAAAAAACGAGTATGGCGGATTCGGATCTGCCTCGATGGCAGAGCTGAGCCTAAATTATGGGACGAAAATGTGTCGAGGACGAAGCACACTCGAACTCTCGGCGTTCGTGGAGCCTCAGATCCACCTGGCGAGGGAAGCCTCGACGCCGCCGAGCTTCTTGCGGAGCCGGCTGAGCCGGACGCGCAGGGCGTCGGGATCGAGGCCCATCTCGCGGGCGGCCTCGGCCGTGGTGTGGCCCTGGAGGCGGAGCTCGACGACTCGCCGGTCGGTCGCGTCCAGGCGAACCATGTACTGGCGCAAGAGGTCTTTGTACTGGGCGTCGCGAGCGGGATCGTCCCCGGAGAGTTCGGTCGCTTCTCGGATGCGGAGCCGGACGGCCTCGTTCGCGAGCCGCTGCCGGCGGCCGAGCCGGCGGGCGTGCTGGGCGGCCTTGCGCTTGACCATGGTGAGCACCAGGGCCAGGAGCTGCGAGGGGGTGGAGATCTCGAACTTGTCGCGTCGGAGCCCGATCAGTATGTGGCGATGGATCGACTGGACCAGGTCCATCGAATCGACGTGCGGCCTCAAGAGCGGCCCGAGCAGCACCCTGGCCGCGACGCGCACCTCGGGTTCGTAGCGTTTCGCAAGTTCCGCCAGAGCCTGATCGTCCCCGTCTCGGGCCCGTTCGATGAGATCCGTGAACTCTTCGGAGGGGATCTTGTCGTTCATGGTCGTTTCGTCTCAAAGGACGCGGGACGGATGCGTTCGCGATCGCTCGGCCTCGTCGAGAAGGTGCTCCTGCCGGATTGCCGCTTTAATCACCGATATACGAGTGGGGAAAGTCTCATGCCTGGCATGTTTCGGATAATGCCGACCACGTCACGTTACGTTAATCCATACGAGCAGAGAAAGCTATTCCTTCATGTCGAGTGAAGCTGCAAGGGTGGTATCTTGGCTGTTTGCATGATTTGATGTGAGGTGGTGCCGGCCGGGTCGCTCCGCGTTGAGACGGGAGGACGTGATTTCGTGCCGGCCAGCCGCGGATGCGAGATCGAGAGGGCCGCCTTGTGGGAGGCCGCCCTCACGCCCGATTGGGATGTTGAGATTTGCCGACGCGTTGGATTGAGATATTCCCAAACTGCTTATGTGGAGTAAACTCGCTCCCAGCCCCGCGTCGGCCGCGCGGACCCCGAGCCCTCAATGAGACGCATCCGTGGAGCCAAGCCCCGATTTCCCCCCTCCCCTCGACGAACGCCGCCTGCGCGAGGCCTGCGCCCAGTTGATGCGCCGGATCGGCGAGGGGGAGGCGGTCCGCGCCGAGAAGGTCCTGGAGCAGCACCCCGAGATCGCCGGGGATGAGGACGCGGTCGTCGAGGTCATCTACTCCGAGCTCGTGGCCCGCGAGGAGCTGAAGCAGCGGATCGTCCCCGAGGAGTGGTACGCCCGGTTCCCGGCGCTCCGGGACCGGCTCCGGAAGCTGTTCGAGTTCCACGCCTTGATCCGGGATCAGCCCGGGCCGGCACCCGACTCCGAATCGCTCTCGGGACTCGACTCCGATTTCGTGCCCGGCCGATTGGGGCCCCTTCCTCCGGCGCCGATCGAGCTGATCGAGGAGATTGGCCGGGGCGGGATGGGGGTCGTGTACAAGGCCAGGCAGGTCTCCCTCGGGCGGGTCGTGGCCTTGAAGATGATCCTGGCCGGGAGCCATGCCGAGCCGAGCCAGAGGCGCCGGTTCGTGACCGAGGCCGAAGTGATCGCCCGGCTCCAGCACCCCAACATCCTCCAGATCCACGACGTGGGGGAGCGCGACGGCCTCCCCTGCCTGATCCTGGAATATGTCGAGGGCATGAACCTGGCCGAGTGGCAGAGGGAGAACCGCCCCGACCCGGCCTGGGCCGCGGGCCTGGTCGAGACCCTGGCCCTGGCGATCCACCACGCCCACCGCAAGGGGATCGTCCATCGCGACCTGAAGCCGGCGAACGTGCTGATCTCCCGGGACGGTAGCCCCAAGATCTCCGACTTCGGCCTGGCCAAGGTCATCACCGAGAACACCACGTCGTCGATCTCCAGGGGCACGATCCTGGGCACGCCCGGCTACATGGCCCCCGAACTCGTCGAGGGGGGCTCCGAGCGGATCGGCCCGGCGATCGACGTCTATGCCCTGGGCGCGATCCTCCACGAGCTGCTGGCGGGCGGGCCCCGCTTCTCGGGGACGTCGCCGCTCGAGGCGATGCGACGCATGCTCGACGAGCCCCCAAAAGCCCCCTCATCCCTTCGCGCCGGGGTCCCGCGGGACCTCGACACGATCTGCCTGAAGTGCCTCGAACGGTCGCCGGAGAAGCGATACGCGTCGGCGGCCGACCTGGCGGAGGACCTGCGACGCTTCCTCGATGGCGAGCCGATCCTCGCCAGGCCGATCCCCCGCTGGGAGCAGGCGTTGAAATGGGCGAGGCGCCGGCCTTCCGAGGCCTTGCTCGTCGGGTTCAGCGTCCTTGTCGTGCTGGGGGTCATGGGGGAGACCGCCTGGTCGAACGCCTGGCTACGCCGCCACGGCCAGGCACTCCAGGCCGCGCTCGAGCGAGCCGAGCGGAACGAGCGGAACGAGCATCTCGCCCGGCTCCAGCACTACGACCTGCAGATCCGGCTCGCCCAGAACGCCTGGGACTCGAAGCACGTCGAGCTGGCCCAGGAACTGCTGGAGGATCAGCCGCCGGAGAAAGCCGGGGTCGACCTCCGCGGGTTCGAGTGGTACTACCTCCATCGCGTCTGCCATCGCGAGATGGAGATACTCACGGGCCACTTCGCCCCCGTGAGTGTCCTGGCGATGTCGCCGGTCGCTCCGATCATCGCCACGGGGGACACGCAGGGACAGATCCTCCTGCAAAACTTCGTCACTGGGCAGGAGCGGCCGGTACGCGGGCAGCATGGGCTGAGGGTGGCCCAGCTCGCGTTCAGCCCCGACGGATCCGTGCTCGCCTCGGCCGGATACGATTGGAACAGGCCCGGCTTTGTGAAGCTCTGGGATGTTGCATCCGGCAAGGAACTCGTCACGCTCCCGGCGGTCGGCCTGTACGAGACTCTCCAGTTCTCGGACTCGGGGCGGACGCTCTTCGCGATGGAGAGCCCGGGCTACCAGGAGCCGTCTGCGCTACGGTTCTGGGATCTGTCGAAGGGGTTCGGCCGGCCCTCCCTCGCCAGCTCCTTGGAAGGCATCCGTAAGGTGGCCTGCTCGGGCGATCTCCGGACCCTCGCCGCCTATGACGGCGAGGGCAGGATCACGATCCGGGAGGTTGCCACGGGCAATGAGCTGAAAGCCTTATACCACAAGTATGAGAATGTTCAGGGTTTTGCCCTTTCCCATGATGGCACGCGACTCGCCCTCGGATTCGAGGACCGCCGCGTGATCGTCTGGGACCTGAAGGCCGATCGCGAGGGGCAGGTCTTCGCGGATCACGAGGGTGCCGTGGGTGAACTCGTCTTCTCGCCGGACGGGAAATACCTCGCGAGCGGCGAGGACCGGCGATTCCTCGCGATCCGCGACCTGGCGAGTCGCCGCAAGTGGTCCGCGAGGACGGAGAAGGACGGGATCCTGTACCACCTGGTTTTCTCGCCCGATGGGCGCTCGATCCTCTCGGGCGAGGAGTGGTGCTGCCGCCGCTGGGACGTGGCCACGGGCAAGCCGATTTCTCGCATGGAAGGCCTGGTCAAGACGCCGGCATTCAGTCGAGATGGCCAGACCGTCTTCACCTTGGGGACGTACCCCCGCGTCCGGGCCTGGCAGCTGTCACCCCCCGCGTTCCTCGACTCGCTCGACGGCCATGAAAGGGAGATCTGGGCCCTCGCCTTCTCTGCCGATGGCAAGACACTCCTCTCGGCGTCGGATGACAACTCCATCGCCGTCTGGGACCTGGCGACCGGCATGCGGCTCGGACAACTCTGGGGCCATAAGGCGACCGTGAGTTCTCTGGCGTTCTCCCCCGACGGTCGTTCGTTCGTCTCCTCCGACCTTGGGCATGAGATCAGGCTCTGGGACGTATCGCGAGGAGAGGAGTGGGCGACCTACCGGGCGACCTTTGTAGGCCACGGCGATCGCATCCGATCGGTCGTCTTCTCCCCCGACGGCAAGACCCTGGCCTCGGCGGGCAAGGATCAAACGGTGCGCCTCTGGGACGTGGCGTCCAAGAAGTGCCTCGCCACTTTGACGGAACACACGGATACGATGAAGGGGGTGGCGTTCTCCCCGGATGGCAAGCTCCTCGCCTCGGCGGGCGCCGACGGAAATATCCTCATCCGAAGCCCGGTCGACGGACGTGTCCTGCGCTCGTGGCAGGCCTCCGACAAGGTCACCTCGATTGCCTTCTCGCCCGACAGCAAGTGGCTGGCGACGGGGAGTGAGGATGGGACCGCCACGATCTGGAATCCGGCCGACAAGCATTCGGTCGCTATCTTGCGAGGGCATCACGACTTCGTCCTCGCCCTGGCCTTCTCGCCCGATGGGCAATCTCTCGCCACGGGGAGCAAGGACGGCACGGTCCGGCTCTGGGATCCGCTGACCGGCCACGAACGGCTCACGCTGCGAGGCCACGACTCGCAGGTCAACGCCGTGGCCTTCTCTCCCGACGGCCGGCTCCTGGTGTCGGGGGGGCACGACGGCTCGATCAGGCTCTGGGAAGCCCCTCGCGACGATCCGCACTGAGGCCCGTCATTTGGGCGGTGACGTATCCCGATCCAGCTTTTTGAGCAACTCGGACCAATCGGAGGCCGGGGCGACGGTCGCAGATTTGGCCGTCGGTACCGGGAGCTTCGAGAAGATCGTCGAGACCTTGTCGGCGTCCGGCTCGTAGACGTTCAACCGGGATCGCAGTAGCCGGTTCTCTTCCTCGAGGGCCATGACGCGTCGACCGAGCTCGCGCCGGAAATAGTTGTCGCGCATCCGCTCGTTGAAGTTGGGATCCGGCTTGAGCGAGAGCATGGGGCTATCGGGCTTGGGGGAGGCCTCCATCGCCGCCGGGCGGCTCGCGGAGAGGTTGAAGACCCCGATGGGGGTGCTGATCGAGCCGGAGACCTCGTAGGTGGCCTTGCCGTGCTGATCCACGATCAGGGTCACCGGCAACAGGACGGGCCGGAACGATACCGAGGTCGTCACCCCCTTGAGCGCCGAGGCCAGGCTCCCCTGATCCGCCTGGGTGGCCACCGGGCGATCCGACTGCGCGGCCGCCGGGGCCAGCAGGCCCAGGGCGACGAATCCTGCGGCGAGGAGTTTGGCGACGAATGGCTTCCCGGCGAATGCGTTCGAGGCCCACGTCATGTCGACGTCTCCTGTTCCAAATGAGGAGCCCTGGTCTCGAGGCGTCGGCTCGCAGGGGGGGACGGCGGGCGAATCACCTCGACTCCTGATTCGTCGCCCGCGATGAGATATTGCGTCGGAACGCGGACCCAATGCCCCAGGAAACGGCCCGATTCGGCCGGAACCCGTTGGCGGGGTTGGGGCCTGGGAGGAGGAAGTCGGGGTCGCTCTGGGATTCGAGGCGCGCTGGGCATACAATGGAGGCCTACGGGCGAAGGGTCGGCCATGGGACCTTGACCGGACCGAAGGGGGATGAGGCGTTGGGAGCCTCGACGACATGGATCGGTTGACTGTGCTCTGCTTCGGGGGGACGTACGGCCTGGCTCTCGCGAGCGAGCTGGCCCGGTACGTCGTGCGCAGCCAGGCGCGCTGGTACTGGTACCTCACCGTGGCCCTGACGGCCCTGGCCTGGATCGTGCAGACGGTGTATCTCGGGAATCTGGCCTGGGTCCAGCGCAAGATCCCGGTGACGACGAGCTTCGAGTCGCTGATCGTCCTCTCCTGGATCTTCGCCCTGATCGGCCTCTACCTGATGATCCGCTCCCCCAAGCCGATCGCGATCGGGGTGTTCGTCCTGCCGGTGGTCCTGGCCCTGCTCATCTCCGGCCGCTCGGCTTCCCGGCAAGCGGATTGGAGTTCGTGGGGGAACGTGGTAACCTTTTGGGGGATGGTCCATGGCCTGTTCCTGCTGGCCGGGGCCGTCTCGTCGTGCGTGGCCTTCGCCGCCGGGCTCATGTACCTGGCGCAATCCAACCGCCTGAAGCATAAACGCCCGCCTCGGTTCGGGTTCGCACTGCCGAGCCTCGAACATTCGGAGAAGTTGAACCGGGGAGCGATCACGGTCGCCTTCCCGCTCCTGACGTTTGGTCTCTTCATCGGGATAATCCTCAGCCTGGTCAAGCCCGAGCCGTCGGGAACGGCCCTCCACTGGACCGACCCCAAGGTCCTCAGCGCTCTGGTGATGTGGCTGGTCTTCGCGGTGTTGTTGCACGCCAGGTTCCGGCCGGCGATGCGAGGCCGGGGGGTGATGGTGCTGACGATCGTGGCCTTCGCATTCTTGGTCTTCACGTGGGTGGGGGTCGAAGCCCTGCGGCTCCCCACCGCGCACGGCATTTCGCGGACGGCCGGGAGGGCGTCGTGAAGCTGATCGCCATCGGCGTCGACCACCGCTCGGCCCCGGCCGCGGTGCGCGAGGCCCTCGCCTTCAACGACGCGAAAGGGGCCGGCGGCCTCGAGGCGCTCAAGGCGACCTACCCCGCCTCAGAGTTCGTGGTCCTCTCGACTTGCAATCGAGTGGAGGTCTACGCCGCCTCGGGCGACGCCCACGGCCTGCCCGGCTCCGACGACCTCTTGCGGTTCCTCTCCGCCTTCCACGGCCTGGCCGTCGAGACCTTCTCCGGCCACATCCGGAGCCACCGCGACGACGCGGCGATCTCGCACCTCTTCCGGGTCGCCGCCAGCCTCGAGAGCCTCGTCCTGGGCGAGGGGCAGATCCTCGGGCAGGTGAAGGACGCCTTCCGGCTCGCCAAGAAGCAGAACGCCGTCGGCCCGATCCTCCACAAGGTCTTCGACCACGCCATCCACGTCGGCAAGAAGGTCCGCGAAGAGACGGGGATGGACCAGGGGAAGCTCTCGGTCGCCAGCGTGGCCGTCGACGTGGCCAAGGGGGTATTCGACACCTTCGCCGACAAGACGATCCTCGTCATCGGCGCGGGGAAGATGGGGGACCTCACCCTCCAGCACCTCAAGGGGCTCAACCCCGGCCGGATCCTCGTGACCAACCGAGGCGCCGACCGTGCCGAGACCGCCGCGGCCAGGTGGGGGGGCCAGGTCGTCCCGTTCGACGAGCTTTACCTCGCGCTCAAGGAAGCGGATGTGGTCGTAAGCACGACGGCCGCCGTCGAGCCGATCGTCACCTACGACCAGTACGTCCGGGTCCAGCGGGCGAGGCGCAACCGCCTCGCCCTGATCCTCGACATCGCCATCCCGCGAGACTTCGACGCCAGGATCGGCGACCTCGAGCAGGTCCTCCTCTACACGGTCGACGACCTCCGGGCCCAGGCCGACGAGAATCGCAAGCAGCGGCAGAAGGGGATCGACCCCGCCATGGTCATCATCGAGCGCGCGACCGCCGAGTGCAGCGCCGCGCTGAGGCACCAGCGCTACGCCGGGGCCGTGCTCCGCCAACTCGGCGACCACGCCGACACGATGCGTCGCCGAGAGCTCGAGGCCCTCTTCGCCGCCAACCCCGACCTGACCCAGGAACAGCGCGAGGCCTTCGCCCACACGATGCTCCGTTTCCAGAACCAACTCCTCCACCAACCCCGCGCCACCCTCCGCTCCGCGGCCTCCGAGCCCGCCCACGAGCACCCCCATCCTCTGCTGAACGCCGTCCGCCACCTCTTCGGCCTGGCCGACGTCTGACGCCTTCTTGCCCAGAACCGCTTCCTTGACAAGGGGGGGACGCCCCCGCACAATCATCTTCGAGCGCGAGGCTGTTGCCGTACCACGACCCCGATCGTGGCTCTCCGACCGAATGGCCCACCCCGTGAAATGCCTTCCCCTCGAGCTCCGAGGCCGATGCTGCCGCCCCTCGATTCTGGCGGTCGGGCTGGCGTTCGCGCTCGCGTTCCTCGGGCTCGACGGCGTCGCGAGGGCCTCGGCGGAGGTCGACGCTTCCTGGAATCTCGACGCGAAGCCCGCCACCGGCGCGAGCCATCATTGCAAGTGCGGCGAGGCCTGCCGAGGGCCCGCTTGCTGTTGCTCGAAGCCGGCTCCCGCACGCTTTGCGACAACAACGGACGAGGCATCGACCCTTGAATCCGGGCCTTGCATCGGCGCGATCCCTTGCGGCGGTGAGGGATTGCCGGGTCCGAGCCCGAGTTGGCAGGCGGCGAAGTCGGCCTTACTCGCGATGCCGACAAAGCTGCGGCTCGACGCCCCGATAGCTCGGCTGCATGTCGGCTCGATGGTCCTTCCTCCCAGGATCCTCGCCCCTCGGCTCGACGACCCGCCCGAACTCCTGCCGACTCGCTGATCGAACGCGCCGGGACCTTCGGCGATGATTCGGTCATCCCCCCTACCGCCTCCCCCTTCTGCGTGCGCCCCGATCGTGGCCTTCGGCTCGTGGAGCGGAGGGTGCCGTCCGTCGATTACGAACGATGGACGCGGCCCCTTCCGATCCGGCGAAGTCAGGAACGCGGGATGATCGCGCCCTGATGTCATCACTCCTGGTTTTCCAGCACGAATACACACGTTTCCCATTCGAGGAGGGACGTCGATGACGCGTACGACGATCCTGGTCGTGGCGGTGGCGGGGCTGTCGGGCCTGGCGATTGGTTTCCTGGGGTTCGCCTCGCCGACGATGCTCGGGACGCCGACCGGGCCGCAGATCAAGAAGATGCAGAGGCCGGTGGTTCACGGTGACGTGCCGCCGACGCCCCCGGAATCGCCCCGGACCGAGTTCGCGCTCGGGGCCGATGACGTCTCCAACGATCGCGAGACCCCCGCGGTTGCCGTCGATGCGAAGGGGCGGGTGCTCCTCGCCTGGGCGATCCAGAAGGGGGAGAACACCCGCACGATCCAGCTCGCCCGCTCGAGCGACGGGGGCAAGACGTTCGACGGGCCGACCCCGCTCCGCGACGTGCCGATCTACAAGTTCACCTCCCAGGGCAAGGGGAAGGCGATGGCCTTCTCCACGCACGTCCTGCCCCGGCTCGTGGCCGTCGGCGATGAGATGTATCTCGCCTGGGTCGAGGCCATTAACGGCGGCCCCGAGGTGGTCGAGTTCCTCGCCCGCTCGAGCGACGGCGGCAGGACGTTCGGCGAGCCGACGAGGGTCCACGGCAAGGAAGCCTCCCGCCCCGGCTTCACGACCCTCTCCGCCGCGCCCGACGGGACCCTGCTGGCCGCCTGGCTCGACGGCCGTGCCAAGAAGGGGCAGCAGCCCTACTTCACGACGAAGCCGGCGGCCTCCGAAGGGTTCGAGGCCGATCGGCTCGTTTTCGCGGGGTCCGAGAGCAAGGGGATCTGCCCCTGCTGCGACCTCGCCACCCTGCGCCTGCCGGACGGGTCGGACCTCGTCGCCTTCCGCAACAGCGACGGCGGCCATCGCGATGTCTGGGTCGCCCGCGCCGCGAAGGGCTCCGAATTCGCGCCCCCGACGCCGCTCTCGCCCGACCGCTGGACGTTCGACGGCTGCCCGCACGACGGCCCTTCTTTGACCCTCGACGGCGACCAGGTCTACGCCGCCTGGATGAGCGCCCACTCGGGCAAGAACCAGGTCTACGCGGCGAAGGCCTCGGCCGGCGACCTCGCCTTCCGTCCCCTGCCCCTCGGGCATGAGACGGGCAGGACGCAGGGTCATCCCAAGCTCGCGCAGGCGGGCCCCGGGAAGGTCTACGCCGTCTGGGACGAGTCGCTCGACGCTGCTCCCGCCGCTTCCTCCACTCCCACCGCCAAGGGGGGCCACGAGGGTCATCAGCATGGTGCGGCCAGGACCGGGAGCGGCCGGGCCATCATGTTCGCCGAGGGGTCGAATAGCTTCAACTCGGCCTGGCCCGTCGCACCCAGGGAGGGGAGCTTCCAGTTGAACCCGGCCATCGCCATCAACAAGGAAGGGATGGTGCTGGTGGCCTGGAATGAGCTGGATTCCTCGGGCAAGCGCGTGGTCCTGGTCCTCCTCGACCCGGCGAAGGGGCGTTGATGCCGATGGACGTCGAACCGAATCCGACGAAGCCCGCAACCACGCCGACGCCCGATGCCCCGAGCCCGATCAAGCTCGGGGCGATGGCCCTCGGGTCGCTGCTCGTCTTCGGGGCGATCGGCTGGGGCCTGCGCGGGCTCCGGCAAGGGGGGGCGGCCGAGCCGGTCGAGACGGCCGTCGAGTCGTCCCATGCGCACGAGTCGCCCTCCCCGGCCCCGACGTTGAGTCGCGGCCGGCTCATCTTCCAGGTCCATTGCGCCCGCTGTCACGGGCCGGAGGGGCGCGGCGACGGGCCTGACTCGGCGACCTTGCGGCCTCCGCCACGCGACCTCCAGGGCGTCGCCTGGCGCATTCCCCCTTCGCGCGCGTCGATCCGCAATACGGTGGCCGAGGGCCTGCCCAACTCGATGATGCCCGCGCTCGCCGCATCGCTTTCGAAGGCCGAGATCGAATCGGTGGTCGACCACGTCCTGACGCTGGCCCCGAAGGCGTCGACCCCCGCCCCGGCGGGCCCGGCCGTCGACCTCACCCCTTGGCTTTCGAAGGCGGGTTTCGTGCCGAGCCCCACGGGCCGGGCCGCCCCGGCGTTCTCTGTCCAGGGTGCGGACGCGGGGGATACCGTGGCCCTCGAACGGCTGCGGGGCCGGTTCGTGGTCCTCGCCTTCTGGGGGACCCGCTGCGCCCCTTGCCTGGAGGAGCTCCCCCAGCTCCAGACGCTCGCGACCCGACGCTGGGATCAGGGGCTCTCGGTCGTCGCCGTCTGCGCCGACGAGGATGACCCGGCCGTTGTCAAGGAGGTCGCCGGCAAGGTCGCGCCGGGGCTGCCGGTCTACACCGACCCGACGGGCCTGGCCAAGCTCAATTACGACGTGCAGTCGCTTCCCTCCTGCATCCTGATCGACGCGAGCGGGAACCAACTGGGCCAGTCCACCGGTGCCTTGCACTGGTCGTCCCCCGAGGTGGAGGCTTTGCTCCACGCCGGGCTCGACGCGAGCGGCCAGGGCAAGACGGATCAGGACGCGGCTAAGGCGGCAAAATGAGGTGTCTGGGGGATTTCCGGCTCGAAGCGAGGCGGTGGCCGGCAGGCCGGTCGCGAGGGTCGCAGGGGGCTGCGGTCGCTTGCAAACGCCGGTGCGCACGTTAGAATGGGCCTCTTTGGTTTCGGGTCGTTCCGCATCCGTTGATCGACCGATCGGCCAATGACGACAAGACTTCGGGCCCTTCCCCCAGCACGTCGTATGTTTGATTCCTCGATCTGATGGATCGATTCTTCGCTTTTTGACATAGGCATAGGAGCATCCCTTCCGATGGCTGCCGCCACCACGACCACGAGCCGACACTTGAGCGCGACCGTGCTCTTGAGCAAGGGGCTGACCCCGGGCAAACTCCGCGGGCTGCAACGCATCAGCAACGCGAACGGGACGCTGACGATGTTGGCGCTCGATCAGAACAGCTCGATGATCGAGATGGCCAACAAGGCCTTGAAGGGCAAAGGGCTGGATCGCGAGCCGACCTACGAGGAGATCGTCGAGGCCAAGCTCGACATGATGCGGCAGATGGCCCCCGCCTCGTCGGGCGTCCTGATCGACGCCTACTATGGCGCCTGGTCGGCCATCGCCTCGGAGGCGGTCCCCGCCCACAAGGGATTGCTGATCCGCGTCGAGAAGTCGGGCAGCCCGAAGAACAAGGTCGGCGGCCCGATGGGCGAGTACGAGCCGGGCTGGAGCGTCGAGAAGATCAAGCTCCTCGGCGCCGACGCCGTCAAGCTCCTCGCGCCGTTCGAGCCTGGCGAGCCGATCTCGGCCGAGCACCAGCTCGCCTTCATCGAGGAAGTGGCGAACGACTGCCGCAAGAACGACATCCTCTTCCTGCTCGAGCCGGTCGCCTTCCCCTACAACGGCGAGAAGAAGACCGACGCCAGCTTCCTCGACCGCAAGGCCGAGACGACCATCGAGAGCGCCCGGCAGCTCAGCCGGTACTGCGACGTCTACAAGGCCGAGTTCCCCGGCACGCTCGGGCACGGCTCCGACGAGCAGCTCGTCGACAACCTGCACGCCCTGAGCGAGGCGAGCGTCCGCCCCTGGGTGCTCCTCTCCGCCGGCGTCGACTATCCCGACTACCTGAAGCAGGTCAAGATGGCGATGGAGTGCGGCTGCTCCGGCGTCCTCGGCGGCCGCGCCTTCTGGAAGGAATACTTCCTCCAGGAAGGCGAGGAAGCCAAGACCCAGTTCGCCGCCACGACCGGCCTGAAGCGCGTCGCCGATGTCGACGCCGTGGTCCAGGCCCAGGGCACCCCCTGGTTCGCCAAGTACGGCCTCTCGCGCGAGGATCTGCACAGCATCCGCGCCAGCGAAGGTTGGCACAACCGCTACGCCCCGCACGCCCAGGCGGCCGGCGGCTCGGGCGGCCACACCCTCCGCGCGGGCGAGGTCTACTGAGAATCGAAGCCCAACGACGCTCGGACGAAGGCCCGGGTGTTCTGCTGAGCTAACACGAATGGCCTGGGCTGCTCCTGCGAGCAGCCCAGGCCATTTTTGCTTTGAACCGACCGGCAGGCCGACGACCGGGACGGGCCGTCGGCGAGCCCGGCGATTACCGGCCGTTCATGCCTCGGCGTTCGATCGTGCTGTTGCCGGGCAGGACCAGCGGGGCACGGACCGGCTTCGGAGGGGTGATCCTGGATTCGGGCGCGGGGCCGGGGCGGACGCCCGATTTGGCGTCGACGAACTGGAACTCGCGGGCCCCGATGATCTGCGACTCGCCCGTCTTGCGGTTGAACTCGACGGCCTCGCCGTTGCCCGTCGAGACCGGCTGCCCCACGGTCTCCTGCCGGGTGATCACGACCTCGTGGTTCTCCAGCCCGTAGGCGTAGAAGAGTTCCTTGAGCGAGTCATAGGTGATCACGTCGGCCTGGATCGACTCGGTCTTCGTCCTGGCCTGGGCATCCTCCCAGGCGCGGAGGAAGTTCCTCGACGACCCGTCGCCGCTGGAGGAGGGCTCGCTGATCACGCGCATCGTCTGGGCGGTCAGGAACATGCCGTCGGCGGGCAGTTCGTCGAACTTCAAGGGCTGCGAGGTGTCTGTGACCTTCGCGTTGAGGGCCTGGACGTCGCCCCAGAAGTCGGCCCAGCGCATCTCGGTCTTGTCCGTGTCCTTGCCGGCCAGGTAACGCCCCTTCATGGCCTTGCTGAAGGAGACCTGGGTCAGCTTGAGCGGCGGGAGGTTCAGGCCCTTGTTGGCTTGCGCCTTGGGCTTGCCCTGCCCGCCGACGGTGTCGGGGGTGATCGGGTTGGTGGCGTGACCGATCACCGGGGTCTGCCGCCGGGCCCCCTGCCGGCCCGCGCCGGGGCCGGTCCCGGGATTGGCCGTCGGAGTGACCGGCACGCGGGCGACGCCCGCCCGTCCGCCGCCGAACATCCCGCCGGAGGTGTCCCCTTCGCCGTCGCGGTTCCAGAGGTAGACCTTGCCCGCGCTGTTGACGTAGAAGTTGCCCGAGAGCTTGTCGTAAGCGACCTTCTCCCCCTCGATGACCTGCTGCTGGACGACGTAGCGCTGGTCTTCGGGGTGGAGCTTGCGGGTGATGATGAGGACCTTCTCGAAGCAGCGGACCTCGGCGATCTGGGGCTTCGAATCGGCTTGCTTCGCCTTCTCCTGCTCCTGTTCGGCCTCGTCCTGCGGCTCGTTCGACTTCGGTTTCGCGGGCCTGGCCAGCTCGACGACCCGATCCATGTACGTTTCCATCACGTCGTCGCAGGAGAGGAAGGCATCCTCCATCGTGGCGCGGACCTTCTTGAAGAACTGCGCCTTGGCCACCGGCTCGCCCCTGGAGTTGGTCGACTTGCCGAAGAATCGCATCTCGTCATCCCATGAGATGGTCATCGGCTGCTTGACCTTCCCGGACTCGGCGACCTTCGCGTCCTTCTCGCCCGCCTTGGCCTTGCCGTTCTCCTTGGCGTCGGCCACGGGCTTGGCGCTGGTTCTGGTCTCAGGCTTCGCGTTGGGCTTGGCCTTGGCCTTCGGGTTCGCATCGGGCTGGTTGTCGAGGCCCTTCTCGCTGAAGAGGCCGCGGTCGGCCATCTGGGTGAGCGTGCCCCGGCCGATGACCCAGGCCCGGTCGGTCGACTGGTCGAGCCCGATGACGGGGCCGGTGATCTTCATCTCGTCAGTGGTGACGCTCGCGGCCGGCAAGAGGGCGATCTCGGCCTCGGCCATCTTGGCGTTCGGGTCGCGGTTGATGACGTTGACCTTCGACTTGTTGTTGCCGAGGTTCGTCAGGTCGAGGGCCTCGCCCTGGACGTCGATGCCGACCTGCTTATTCGCCGGGGGATCCTGGTGGAAGAGGACGTTGCCCCGGAGCCGGACCATCTTGACCTCGGCCGATCCTTGCTCGACCGCCGACTTGCCGGGCGCCGGCTTCTGGTTCGGGGCGCCGGGGCCGGGCTTGCTGTTCTGATGGATCAACGCCCAGACGCGATTCGCACGGACGACGATCTCGGGCTCGGGTTCCTGCGGGGGCGGTTCGGGCTCGTTGCCCGGCTTGGCCTCCTCGGCGGGCTTGTTCGGGTCGGCGGCCTTGGCGGTCGCCGTCGCGTTGGCCTTCGCCGGGGCGCCCTTGGTGGCCGGGCCGCCGGTCGAGGTCACCTTGCTCGGCGCATCGGATTCGAACTCGGCGTCGAGCCGGTCGCGGGCCGTCATGGTCTTGCCCGGCGACTTGAGATGGACATCGCCGATCGCGGTCAGCTTCTCGATCTGGAAGGCCTCGCCTTCGGGCTCGCCGGGGGCCTTGGGCTCCGCGGGGCCGAGCGGCTTGGGCTTCGGCCTGAGGACGATGAGGACCTCGTCGTTGGCGTCGAGCGTCGCCTGCTTGACGTCGATGAATTCGGGCTGGCCCTTGAGCTTGATGGTCTTCCTGACGGGCTTGCCGGGGGTGTCGTCGGTCTGCTGGACGAGGTAGTCCTGCCAGATCGCCGTGCGCTCGACCGGCTTGTCGCGCTGGGGTCGCGTCTCGAGGATGCCGGGGCCCCTGGCGACGATCGTCGCGTTGTCGCTCCCCGTGCCGTTCTCGAAGATGGTGGCGTCGACCGTCCTGATCGTGGTGACGGACGAGGTCTTCCCCTTCTCCGGGCCGTCCTTCACGAGGTCGACCTTGTCGATCCGGATCTTGCCGTTCTGGTCGGCCCAGAGGTAGGTGCTGTCGGGCTCCTGCGGCAGGAGCTTCTTGTGGATCAGGCCGTTGCAGCGCGCCGTGAACCCCTGGCTCTTGGACTGGAGCCAGACGGCATGGCCGGTCGCCTGGGCGACGCGGAGCGCCAGGCCGCCGCCGAGTTCTTCCGAGGCTCCATCGTCCCCCTTGGCCTCGCCCGACTTGGGGCCGGCTTCGCCCGCCTGCATCAGGGTGAGCGTGAGGTTGTCGGAGTTCAGCTGGTCGGGCGACTGCCCGGGCTTGACCTGGAGCACCACCACGTCCCTGGTGAAGTAGACCATCGTGGGCTGCGGCGGGGCCGGCGGCCCGACGAAGTTGGGGCGCTTCGGCCTGGGCTGGGGTAGCTCGACCCGCATCGGCCCGGCCGCCCGGAGGTCGATCATGGCCTTGCCCGGTGTGGCGTCGGCCTTCGAGTTCGGCTTGGTCGGCAGGAGACCGCCCGATTCCGAGTTCTTCAGGACGACGTGCGGGTTCTTGTGGAGGATGGCCGTCTCGGCGCCGTTGAACCCGGCGGTGCCGCCGACGGGGACCGACGCGTCCTTGGGCCGGAGCTTGATCTCGAGCCCGTAGCCCGTGATCTTGATGTTCTTCTCCTCGAGGACGACCTCCGACTCGCTCTTCACCTGGAGCGTCGGCTCGTCGTACTCGATGTAGGTCATGGGACCGATGACGAGGTCGTCTTCGAGCGTCGCCGGGGTCCCCTTGTCGTCCCGGATCCGGACGTCCCCCTCGATCTTGGCGTGGACGACCTGGAGCGGCGTCGCCTGCTGCTTACTCGAGGAGAGGCCGATCGGCTGGTTCAGGTCCACCACCGCGCGGTTGCTGGTGACGGTCTTCATCCCCCGGCCGTCCTGGGAGCTCCAGATCAGGGCGAAGGGGGTGAAGATGAGCTGCTTGCCGTCCTTGCTCTTCTCGTATTCCTTCGCATACATCCAGTAGCCGCGCTCGTGGTTGTAATAGCGATAGGTGAGCTGGTTGTCGGCCGCCCAGTGCCCAGGCCCGAACGCGTCGATGGCGTATTCGAGCGCCTGCTGTTCGTTCGAAGAGGGCTTCTTGACGAACTTATCCGACTTCGCGGCTTTCGCGGGCGTTAGGATGGAGGCCACGATCGCGAAGACCTGGACGTAGCCGGCGTAGGCCGCCAGCAGCACGCCGAAAGTCGTCACAATCTGAAGCGCTTTCTTGAACACGGGCATGATCCGTTGTTCGGGAAGAAGACCGTTCTTTAATATTCCATCCGCACGGCCCGAGGCGTCACAACCTAGGCCGGGGTTCGATATCGGGAGATGAGGCTTTCCCAGACACCCTGGTGTTTCAATAAGGTCTCGACGACCTCTCGGATTACCCCTCGGCCCCCGACGGCGCCGGCCACGAGATGGGCGGCCTCGCGCACTTCGGGGACGGCATCGGCCGGGCAGGCGGCCAGCCCGACGGCGTTAAGCACGGGCAAATCGGCAAGGTCATCGCCCACGTAGCAGACTTGATGAGCTTCGAGCCCGAGATCGGCAATTAGAGTACGGAACGGGCCGGCCTTCTGTGGGCTCCCCTGGATCACCGGGAAAATTCCCAGCTCCGCGGCCCGGTAGTTCACGGCCGAGGCCCTCCGCCCCGAGAGGATCGCCGACCTTTTGCCCGCCTGGTGCCAGAGGTCGAATGCACTCCCGTCCCTCACGTGGAAATGCTTGGTCTCCACACCCCGGTCGTCGACCGCGATGACGCCGTCGGTGAGGACGCCGTCCACGTCGACCAACAGTAATTCGACCGCCGAGCAGCGCGCGGCGAGGTCGGGGTTTGAGGCCATCTCGGGATCACTCCTCGAATTCGGCCGGCACGAGGCCGATCAGGTCCGTCAGGTCGATCAAGCCGACGAGGCGCCCGCCCCGATCGACCACCGGCAACTCGCTGATCTTCCGCGACTTGAGCGTCTCCACAGCCTCGGCGATCGTGGCCCCCACGACGATCCGGCGCGGATCCTGGCTCATCACCTCGCCGATCGGCCGGTCGAGGTCCGACTCCCCCTTCCGCTCGAAGAGGCGGGCGAGGTCGCTGTCTGTGAAGATGCCGAGCAAGGCCTGCTCCTGATCCTCGACCAGGATCGCCCCCGAGCGTCGCCTCGGCCCGGCGAGCCGCACGAAGACCTCGCGGATGGTCTCATCGGGACCCGCACGTCGGATCTGCTCGCCCGTCCTCATCACGTCCTCGACGCGGGTCAGCTTGCGCCCGAGGCTTCCGCCGGGGTGATAGACGGCGAAGTCCTCGGCCCGGAAGTCGCGCTTGCGGCTCACGAGCAGGGCGAGCGCATCGCCGACGGCCATCAACGCGGTCGTGCTCGCCGACGGGGCCAGGCCCAGCGGGCAGGCCTCCTCGATCGGCCCGAGCGCGACGCAGAGGTCGCTCGCCCGGCCGAGCGTGCTGCTGGCCCGCTCGGTGAGGGAGATGAGGGTGGCCCCGAGCTGACGGATCGCCGGGATCAGGCGCGTGACTTCCTCCGTCTCGCCGCTCTGCGAGAGGGCGAGCACCACGTCGCCGGTCCTGATCCGGCCGAGGTCGCCGTGGACGGCCTCCGCGGGGTGGAGCGGATAGGCCCGAGTCCCCGTCGACGCCAGGGTGGCCGCGAGCTTCTGGCCGACGAGCCCGGCCTTGCCCATCCCGGTGACGATGACGCCCCCCTGGCAGCGGAAGACCATCTCGGCCGCCTGCGCGATCGCCAGGTCGAGCCGGTCCCGCACGCGTAGGAGCGCGTCCGCCTCGATGCGGAGCACCTCACGGGCGAAGGCCAGGCCCTCGCGCTCGGACTCCAGCGCCAGGGGCGCCTCGGTGATCATCGCCATCGTTGGGCCTCCTTGCCCTACCCCGACACGCCGAGCCAAATCACCAGCCCAACGCCTCCGACGACTCTCGGGGGCCGCACCATAGCCCATCCCCTCAGACTCGTCAACGCGGGCACCATGCACTTCTCGCCCCTCCACTTCCACTACGTCGGGGCTCTTGCTCCCTTATTATCCAGTTTCGGCAATCCCCCGACTGTGAAATTGGTCCTTCCAGGGAAAATGGGAGGTATCCGGGGGCCGGAGTGACGGTTCGACGGCCTGGGGTATTTTCCGATCGGCGTCGCCTGATTCCAGGCATCCCCTTTTGTCACTTTGGCCGTGAATTCCGGGAGTTGCAAAGCCTTCGAACGGGCCGAGAGGCCCCACTCCACGCGCACTTGCATGCAGAGGACTTCATCCGGACGGCGATCTTCACTTTCCGAGAATCTCAACTAATTCGATTGAGATGATTAAAAATGCTCTTGCATTCTGGACTCGAGGAGCCGATGATTGGAGCCAGCGACGCCGAGGACCTGAGCCGAGGTAGCCGGCCGATCTCATCGGCGTCGCCGGGGAGCGATTTCTATGGCCAAATCGTGCATGTGTTGTTGTTGACCCTCCCACCTCTCCTTGCGTGAAGCGGCGAGGTCGGCCTGACCCCCGCTCGATACGCATCCTCATCGAAACACATCAGGAAGAGAACGCCCGGGCCGCATTGATCGGTCGTCGGGGTCGTTGGTCTCCGGCCACGCGAGCCAGGTTCGCGATCGGGTCGTCTTCGCTAGGTGCGGGGCCGGGCGATTGCGGTGCGCCCTCGAGTTGGCGCGGGCTCGACGAGGGGCCGGATCCATTCTCTTCGACATTCGAACACACGCCGACAAAGGGAGATGATTCCGATGAACACGCTCTATTCCTCCACGACGCGATGGGTTGCCACCCTGGCCCTGGCCTTCCCCGCCTTCTCCGCGGCGGCCGAGCCCGAGAAGCCGAAGCAGGCGGCGAATGCCCCGAATCCGCCTCGCCTGATCTCGCAGGAGAACCTCGAGAAGCGGCTCAACGACCCGACCATCAGGCTGATCGACGCCCGGTCGAAGGCCGATTACGACAAGGGGCACCTGCCCGGCGCGATCCGGGTCGACGTGAAGGCCTTGGAAAACCTCTTCAAGTCCGGGAACGTCGCCGACAAGTCGAGCTGGTCGCAGGCCCTGGCCTCGCTGGGGATCGAGCCGAACCACGAGGTCTACGTCTATGACGGGGCCCGTCAGCACGACTCGGCTCGGGCCTGGTGGCTGATCGGCTATGCCGGCGTCGACAACGTCGGCCTGGTCGACGGCGGCTTCGGCCTCTGGGAGAAATCCAAGCGGCCGACGACCTCCGAGGTGAAGGCCGTCGCCGCGAAGGAGTTCCCCGTCAAGTTCCACGAGCGCCGCGTCCTGGGCCGGGCCGACATCCAGGCGGCGGCGAAGGGCGAGGCCCTGCAACTGCTCGACGCCCGCTCGGCGGCCGAGTTCAAGGGGGAGAAGAAGCCGGCGAACGGCGGCCGCGCGGGGCACATCCCGGGCGCCCGGAACGTCGAGGCCTATGACCTCGTCGACGCCGACGGCCGCTTCCTCGAGAAAGACGCGATCCTCAAGAAGCTGGCGGAGGCCGGCATCGCCCACGACAAGCCGGTGATTTCCTACTCCAACGGCGCGGGCCGTGCGGCGGTGGCGACCTTCGCCCTGCGGAAGGCCGGCGTCCACGCCCGCGTCTACGTCCCCGGTCTCGCCGACTGGGCCAAGGACTCCAAGGCCGAGGTCGTGACCGGCATCAACGCCCCCTCACCGGCGCACTGAGTCGGTTCCGATCCTTGGCGGTGTCTCGACGCGACGGGGGCGGCACTCTGCCGTCCCCGTCAGTCGTTCGTTTTAGCGGCGACGAGGTTCTCCATCCGCACCGGCAGGATCGGCGGGCGGATCGAGTCGGCGGGCCACTGCTTGAGGAATGCGACGGCGGGCCCGCAGATCCGCCCCTGGCAAGGGCCCATGCCGCAACGCGTCTGGAGCTTCGCCTCGCGCGACGCATGGAACGGGGCGAGCTGCGCGAGCGTGACGTCCTCGCAGCGACAGATGATCGTCTCCGGTTGGGGGAGATTGCGCAACTCATCGCGAAGCGCGAACGCCCGCTCGAGTCTCGTCGCGAAGGCCCTGGCCTTCTCTCGCGTTGGGAAGAGGGCCTTCGCCTCGCCGAGCTTCTCCGCGGCGGCGAGCCCGGCGATTTCCCCTTCGAGCAGGGACTTCTCGACCCCCCCGATCCCCGTCGATTCGCCCGCGCAATAGATGCCTTCGACCGTCGTTCGCTGCCAGTCATCGACCGTCACGACGCCGCGGCCGACCTCGCAACCGAGCAACCTCGGTAGCTCGGTGTTGGGAACAAGACCGAAGCCGCAGCCAAGGTAGTCGCAGGGTTCATCCCAGGTGGTCTTGCCGTCGGTGAGCGTCACCGAGGCGAGCCGCCCTTCCCCCCGGGCCTCGACCGGCCAGCAGCCGAGGCGTTGCGGGATCCCCGCCAGCGTCCGCTTCAATCCAAGGGCCTGCACTAATTTGGACGGAGAGCCGACGAGACCGAGCCCGAACCCGACGACGCTCCCGAACGAAGCCTGCTCGGCGATGACCCGGACCTTCGCCCCCTTCTGCTTGAGGTTCGCGGCGACGGCCAGCAGCAGCGGCCCGCTCCCGGCGATGACGACCGAACGCCCCGCGATCGGCAGGCCCCCTTTGACGAGGGCCTGGAGCCCTCCCGCGGCCATGACGTTGGGCAAGGTCCAGCCGGGGAACGGCAGGAGCCGCTCCCTCGCCCCCGTCGCCAGGATCAGGCGATCGTAGGCGATCTCGAGGCGGCCGTCGTGCGTCTCGGCGCAAAGGCTCCCCGGGCCTGGCGCGGCGAAGACGCGGGCACCGGGGATGATCTCCACATCGGATTCGGACAGCCTGCGGAGCCAGGCGTCGGCCGGCTTGTGGCGGTCGGCCGAACCTTTGGCGGCCTCGCCACGCCAGATCTGCCCGCCTGGCGCCGGGTTCTCGTCGATGAGGAGGACTCTACCGCCGCCTCGCGAGGCCCCCAGCGCGGCCGCGATGCCGGCGGGACCGGCCCCCACGATCAGGATGTCGGCCTGGCGTTCACGGGGCATCGGTGCGGACCTCCATCCCGGGGGCACAGGGGGTCAGGCAGCCGAGTCGGTGCGGGACCCCGTCGATGGTGACGCGGCATTCGAAGCAGATTCCCATGCCGCAGACGGGGCCCCTCGGTTCGCCGGAGACCGAGCGCCGCGAGGCCGGGATCTCGGCGATCGCGAGTGCCGCGGCGACCATCGTGCCGTTCGGAACCTCAATGGGCCGGCCGTCGAGGGTGAGCCGGATCGTCGTCGATTCAGGCATGGATCACGCTCGTCCCCGCACGCGAGGGTAAGTAGGGCTCCCAGGGGATCTCCGGCGTCCGGCCCAGCACCTGATCGGCCAGGAGCCTGGCCGTCCCCAGCGAGGTTGTGATGCCGAGGCCCTCGTGGCCGGTCGCGAGGTGCAGCCCGTCGTGGCCGAGGCAAGGGCCGATCAGCGGGAGCTTATCCGGGGTCGCGGCCCGGAAGCCGGTCCACGTGCGGATTGCCGTGAGTTTCGCGAGGTTGGGCATGTATTCCAGGGCACGCTCGATCATCCGACCGAGCAAGGCCGGCTCGACCTCCGAGGTCTCGGCCCCGAACTGTCGCGACGAGCCGATGAGGACCTGGCCGTTCGGCCGTGGCTGGACGTTGAACGCGACCGAGTCGGCGTCGATGGCGTGGGCGCTCTTGAGGTAGCCGAGCTCGATGAGCTGATGCCGCACGAACCTGGGGTAACGGTCGGTGATGACGAGATGTCCCTTGCGTTTGCGGACCTCCCAGCCGGGCGTCAGGGTCGGGGCCCACGTCCCCGAGGCATTGACGGTCAGGCCCGCCGAGATCCATCGACCGTCGTCGAGCCCGACGCGCTTGCCACCAAGGTACGAGACTCGCGTGTTCTCGAGGACGACCGCCCCCTTCGCCATCGCCCGATCGAGCAGGAACCGGGCCACGCAAGGGGGATAGACGACGCCGTCGCCGGGCACCCGCAGGCCCCCCGCAAGCCCAGGGCGCAGGTTCGGCTCGGCTTCCGCCACGCCTTGCGCATCGATCACCTCGACGGCGACCCCCCTCGTCGCGAAGTAGTCGCGCTTGCGGCGGACTTCCTCCATCTCGTCATCGTCGGCCGCGACCCAGAGGGTGCCGCAGGGATGGTACTGGGCCTCGCGGGGGAGGTCGGGGATCAGGTCGTCCCAGAGTCTCTGCGAGTAGTTCGTCAGCGCGAACTGGGCGTCGGAGTCGTCCATCACGACGACGTGCCCCATGCCGGCGGCGGTCGCCCCGCCCCCGATCGCCGAGGGCTCGACCACCGCCACGCGGAGCCCCGCTTGGGCGAACTCGAAGGCGCAGGCGGCCCCGACGATCCCCGCGCCGGCGATAACCGCGTCGAAGGTCACGGTGTTCATCCCCGGATCCCCAGGCGGAACGGGTCGCGGTCGTCGAGGATCAGGGTGGCCTCGGCATTCACGAACGCCGAGCCGGTGATCGTCGGGAAGACCCGGCCCTCGACGACCTCCACCGACCCCCGGAAGACGCTGCCGATGATGCTCTCCTGGGTCCAGACTTCTCCTTCTTTCAGCTTCCCATCGGCCACGAGGCAGGCGAGCTTGGCGCTCGTGCCGGTGCCGCAAGGGGATCGGTCATACGCCTTCCCCGGGCAGAGCACGAAGCTGCGGCTGTCGCCGACCTTCGACGGCCCAAACAACTCGACGTGGTCGATCTCCTGCCCGTCGTCCCCGGCGATCCCATCTCGGACCAGCGCCTGCCGGATCCGCCACGAGACATCCGTCAGCGCATCGAGGTTGGCCAGGGTCAGATCCTGCCCGTGGTCGTTCACGAGGAAGAACCAGTTCCCCCCCCAGGCGACGTCGCCCGTGACGGTCCCGAGCCCCTCGACGTCGACCTTGACCCCCTTGCGGCTCCGGTAGCTGGCGACGTTCCGCACGCTGACCTCGCCCGAGGGGTGGAGCGTGGCCGCGACGACCCCCACCGGCGTCTCGATCCGATGCGTGCCCGGGTCGATCCGGCCGAGGTACGCGAGCGTGACCAGCAGGCCGATCGTCCCGTGCCCGCACATCCCGAGATACCCGACATTATTGAAGAAGATGACCCCCGCCGCGCACGTCGGGTCGGTCGGCTCGCAGAGCAAGGCCCCGACCATCGGGTCGGAGCCCCTCGGCTCGTTGACCACGGCCGACCGGAACGTGTCGTGCTGCGCCTTCAACTCCTTGAGCCGATCGGACAGCGAATCGGGGGCCAGCGTCGGCCCCCCCTCGATGACCACGCGCGTCGGCTCGCCCCCGGTGTGCGAGTCGATGACCCGGATGATCCTCCGATTCTGGCTCATGCTCGCGGTCCTCCGCCTTTGTCCCAAATCAAAGAGAGTTTTCGAAGTTGATCGGCCGCTCAGGGCGTCTCGACGACCACGCTCGGCTCCTCGACCGCGGTGCCGAGCCGGCTCCAGACCGCATAGACCGGGAGTCCGGCCAGGGCGATCGCGAAACCCATGCCCGAGGTCGTCGGCGCGAGGTAGACGAGGTCGACGATCAGCAAGGTGGCCAGGCCGATATACACGATCGCCGGCAGCGGGTAGAGGGGCGTCCGGAACGGGCGGGCAGCCCCCGGGGCCCTGCGCCTGAGGATCACGACCGTCCCCACCAGCAGTACATAGAAGAACAGGTCGACCGACACGAGATACTCGAGCAGTTGGTTGTACACGTTCCCGAAGGTCGTTGCGCCGGTCGCCGGGTCGGTCGTGACGGTCCGAGTTAATGCTAACAGAGACGCCCACGCCCCCTGCGCCAGGATCGCGAGGGCGGGCACGCGTCGGGCGTTCACCGTCCCGACCTGACGGAAGAAGAGGCCGTCGCGGGCCATCGCGTAGGAGACGCGGGCCCCGGCCAGCGTGCTGCCGTTGACGCAGCCGAAGGTCGAGACCAGGATCGCCGCCGCCATGGCGTACGCCCCCGCCGGCCCCAGGCAGGCCGCCAGCATCGCCGTCCCTACGCGGTCCTCGGGCGGATGCTGGATGCCCGAAAGCGGAAGCGTGACGATATACGCGACGTTGGCGAGTAAATAGAGCGTCACCACCGAGCCGCAGCCGACGACCAGCGCCCTGGGCAAAGTCCACTCGGGGTTCCTCGTCTCGGCACCGAGGAACGTGACGTTGTTCCAGGAGGTCTGCGAGAAGAGCGGGCCGATCATGGCTCGGCCCAGGACCATCGCCATCGCGAGTGGCCCGATGGCCCCGGCTGTCGGGAAAGTCCCCGGCGCCGGCTTCCACCACGACGAGGCCCAGGCCGCCGCCCCGGCATTCGATCGCAGCCCGACCGCAAGCCCGACGACGATCAAGGCGGCAAGCGCCAGGGTCTTGGCGATCGTCGACGGGTTCTGGATCCATCGCCCGACGCCCAGCCCTCGCGTGTTCGCCACCGCGAGCCCGAGGATCAGGGCGACCGCGAAGAGCTGCTCGGTCGTGAGGCTGATCGCATACCCGGTGTGGCCGACCGCGATCGGGGCGATCAGGACGTTCGAGGCCGAGACCCAGGGGACGAAGACGCCGAGGTACTTGGCGAAGGCCACCGAAACCGCCGCGATCGCCCCCGTCTGCACCACCAGGAAGAACGACCACCCGAAGAGGAACCCGACCGCCGGGCCATAAGCCTCGCGGAGGAAGACGTACTGCCCCCCTGCCCTCGGCATCATCGCCGTGACCTCGGCGCAGCAGAGCGAGCCCGAGACCGTCATCAGGCCGGTCAGGGCCCAGGCCGCCAGGAGCCATCCCGGCGACCCCACCAGCCTCGCCGACTCGGCCGGGGTCACGAAGATCCCCGAGCCGATCATCGACCCCATCACGATCATCGTGGCATCCAGGAACCCCAGCCCGCGCGCCAGTGGCGAGCCGGCCTGGTCGGTTCCCTTTGCGATCGAGCCTCCCATCGACAACACTCCCTGCAGGGATGAAGGGTCATCTTCGCGATTCCGCCGGGGCGGGGGCTTCCCGCCGTGCGAGAGGTGTTAGCTGGAGAGGTTCGATCCGTCCGATATGCCCGATTGGGGGCTATCGTAACATCATTTCACGGTTTCATGGAATTTCCAGCGGGTCTTGAAGTCTCGCGGAAGATCCTGCCCGGTGAGCGAGGCGCGGATCATCTCGATGGGGATCGAGTTCTCGTGCAGGATCGCGTCGTGGAAGGCGCGGTTGCTCATCTTGCCGGTGTCGACGAGCTCGCGGCGGAGGGCCCGGATCTGGAGGCCGCCGAGCATGTACGCGCATTGGTAGAGGGGCTCGTAGTCGCCGGCGAACGAGCGCCGGACCTCGGCCGTCGCATTCTCACGCTCGTGGCCGACGCGCTCGACCAGGAACTTGATGCACTCGTCGGGGGTCATCGTCCCCAGGTGGAACCCGAGGGAGAAGATGATCCGGGCGCATCGGTGCATCCGCCAGAAGAGCATGCCGACTCGGTCCTCGGCCGACTTCGGGAACTTCATGTCCCAGAGCTGGAGCTCCCAGTAGAGGGCCCAGCCTTCGGTCCAGAAGGGGGTGTTGAAGATCCGGCGATAGGGGCGATGCCGGGAGCTCATGTACTGCTGGAGGTGGTGCCCGGGGATCAGCTCGTGGTGGACGGTGGCCCTGGCGAAGTGGACGTTATTCCCTCGCATGCTCATGAGCTTCTGCTCGTGGGTCATGGAGTCGGTCGGGAACGAGACGCTGATGACCTCGCCGCCGGTGAAGAACGGGTTCACGAGCTGGCGCTGGGGCGACATCATCTCCATCCGCCACGACTCCCTCGCCAGCTCGGGCACGGTGATGAGGTCGTGGTCGTCGAGGAACTTGACGGCCTCGAGGGCGAGGTCCCGGATCAAGGCCGGCTGCTTGCCAGGCTCGACGAACCGCGTCTTGACGTGCTCGATGGCCTTCTTCCAGTCGTCGCCGAAGCCGAGCTCACGCGAGGCCTTCTTCATCTCCGCCTCGCACCAGGCGAACTCCTCGTTCGCGATGGCGACCAGTTCCTGCGGCGAGTACGGGATCAAGGCATGATCAAGCTCGAGCCGGAGCGCCTCGGCCCCGATGGGGTCGCCGACGATCGTGGTGGAGTCATCGGCCTTGATGCCCACGAGCCGCTCGCGAATCGCCGTGGAATAGGCGTAGAGGGCCTTGTCCGCCGCCTTGAACGGCTCGGAGGTCCACCAGGTGAAGAGGGGATCATATCCATTGTAAAAGCCGTGCCAGTCGTGCAGGAGGCTCCTGAGCGACTCGGCATCCTTCGCCGCGCGGAACGCCACGGTCTTTGATGGGCGGTCGGCCTTGGATTTGTCCTTGTCTTTATCCTTGGAGCCGTCCGCGTCGAGCTTCTTGCGGGCCTCTTCGATGGCCCTGGTCAGGGCGTCGAGGGTCCCGGCGACCTTGGCGGAGTCGACGGGCTCCATCCGCCGGCGGGCCTCGTCGAGGTCGAAGATCGTCTTGGCGAAGGGGAGCAGGCCGGCCGTCTCGGCGTCGGCCTTATCGTCGAGGTCGAGCTGCCGCAGCGAGTGGTCGATCTCGTTCTTGAGGAGCAGGTAGTCGATGCGTCCCGACTGCCCGAGCGACTCGAATTCGAGGCGATTGAGCGACTCGAGCCAGCCCTTGTGGAGTGTCCTGAGCCGGTCGCGCTGCGAGGGGCTCTCCTTGCCCTGCCCCCAGCGCCGGAGCGCCCGGAGGTCGGCCGAGTATTGCTCGATGATGTTGCGGAGCTCGCCGGGGGCGCGATCGATGGCGACGCCCGTGGGGCCATCCCAGGAGTGCTGGGCCGCATTGGCGTCGGGGGTGGCCGGGGTCGGCGCGGGGGCCGGGGCCGCCGGAGAAGTCATGGCGACGTCCTTGCGTGGGGGCTCCTCCGCGTTGCGGTCCGGAGGCTCGACCTTGAGGAGGCTCTTGACGAAGAAGTCCCTGCGCCGGCGTTCGCCGTAAGGGCTGGAGCCGGCCCCGTGGTCGGCGCCCGGGAAGACGACGAGCTCGAAGTCCTTGCCCGCCTTGATCAGGGCGTTCACGACCTGCATGGTCGAGGCCGGGTCGACGTTGTGGTCCGTCTCGCCCACGGTCAGCAGCAGCTTCCCCTTGAGCTTGTGGGCGTTGGTCACGTTCGACTGCTCGGCGTAGTGCGGGCCGATCGGCCAACCCATCCACGCCTCGTTCCACCAGATCTTGTCCATGCGATTATCGTGGCAGCCGCAGTCGGCCGCGGCCGCCTTGTAGAAGTCGCCGTGGAAGAGCAAGGCGCCGAGCGCATTCTGCCCGCCGGCCGAGCCGCCGTAGGCCCCGACACGCGTGAGGTCCAGGGCCGGGTCCTTCGCCGCTGCGGCCTTCATCCAGAGGATCCGATCCGGGAAGCCCGCGTCGCCGAGGTTCTTCCAGCAGACGTCGTGGAACGACTTCGACCGCCAGTTCGTCCCCATGCCGTCGATCTCGACCAGCACGAACCCGAGCTCCGCCAGCATCTGCTCGTGGTGCAGCGGCGAGAACGACTTGGGCACGAACGCCCCCTGAGGCCCGGCGTAGATCGCCTCGATCACCGGGTACGACCCCTTGGGGTCGAACTTCATCGGGCGATAGATCACGCCGTAGATGTCCGTCTTGCCGTCGCGTGCCTTGGCGACGAACCGCTCGGGAGGCCGCCAGCCGGTTGCCAGCAGGGCCGACCAGTCCCCCGTCTCCAGCTCGCGGATCAACGAGCCATCCTTGCCCGATCGCAGGGTGCTGACCGGCGGCAGGTCGACCCGGGAATACGTGTCGACCAGGAAGCTGCGGTCGGGCGAGAACTCGGCCTGGTGCGTGCCGTCGCCGTCGGTCAGGATCGCGAGGTTCGAGCCGTCGAAGTTGACCCGAGCGTAGTGCAGATAGTACGGATCCTGCCCGGCCCTGATACCGCCGGCGGTGAACCAGACCTGGCGGGCCTCCTCGTCGATCCGGAGGACTTCGCGGAGGACCCACTCCCCTTTGGTCACCTGGTTCTTGACCCGACCGTCCTTGGCGTCGATCAGGTAGAGGTGGTTCCAGCCGTCCCGTTCCGACATCCAGAGGATTTCGTCGGTTTTGTCAAAGTATTGCAAAAGGGTTTTGTGAGCATAATCGATGAATGTAGGGCTCTTCTCGTCGATGAGGGCCTTCGCCTCGCCGCTCGTCGCGTCGACCGCGACCAGGCGCAGCACCTGATGCCCGCGCTGGTTGTAGAGGAATGTGAACCGGGACGAGTCGGGGGCCCAGCGGTACTCGTCGATGTCGTAGGGGGTCGGGAAGAGTTCGTCGCGGACCGGGATCTCCTTGCGGGCGGCAACGTCGAAGAGGTGCGGCTTGGAGACCGGCACCTTGTCGCCCGGCTTGAGGTAGTCGTACGACGAGAGCTTCGGCTGGAGCTGATCGCTGGGGGACGAGTGGATCAGGTAGACCTTGCGGTCGTCCCCCTTGACCGTCCTGATCGCGACGAGCTTCTTGGAGTCGGGCGACCAGTAGACGCCGCCTTCGTACGAGTCGCCATCGACTCCGCCGTTGCTGAGGCGATGCTCCTCCCCCTTCGCCTTATCGCGCACATAGATGTCGTGATCCTTGAGGAACGCGACCCACTTCCCGTCCGGCGATTCCTCGGCCCGATGCGAGGCCTGGCGGGGGATCTCGGGGCGGCGACGGCGGCGGAACCGGCCATCGGCGGGGGGCTCCTTGGGCAATGGGTCGCCTGCCTCGAGCGTGTCGAGGTCGGGCCGATAGCGCCAGCCTTTGCCATCGACCTCGAAGCGGATCAGGCCGTCGTCCGCGACCTCGACCCGGTCGAAGGGGAGGCTCTTCGCGGCGACGGTCTTGTCGATCGCCTTGCCCAGCGTCTTCGCCAGCTTCTCGTGGTCGAAGAGCGGCTCCTTCGCCGCCTTGGGAGCATCAACAAGGACAAATTCGTGGGTGCCGTTGCCCAGGTCGTTGCGATACCAGAACCGCTTGCCGTCGCCGATCCAGTGCGGCTCGACCCTGGCCTTGAAGACCTTGCCCCGGGTCAGCTCTCGCAGGGAGTCCGCCCTGGCGTAGTCCTCCTTCGTGCCTTGCGCGAGGCCGGGCCGGGGCAGGCTCGCGGCCAGGCAGGCGAGCAGGAGTCCGGCTCGGAGGACAGGACTCGGGGCCCTTCCTCCGAGGACGACGGTCGGCTCTTGCGGGCGGACTTCCATCGCGTTCTCAGCTCCTCATGTGACCTGGGAATGTCCTGGTGATCTCTCGGTCGACGTGGGCTCCGGGCCTGCTACGACACGATTTCATCGGGCTCTTTGGGCAGGCGTCCGATCCGCTGCAAGAGGTCCTCGACGATCGGGCGCTGGGCGCGGATGTGATCCGCCAGGGTGCGTCGGGCTCGAGTCCAGTCGCGGTCGATCAGGGCTTGCAGGATCTCGCGGTGCTGCCGGGCCATCTCGCGGACGACGTGGGTCTCGGGCGCCGCGAAGTCGAAGAGCGTCGTGTAGTAGGCCCCCTGGCGGTCGAAAAACTCGCGGATATAAGGATTTTCTGCCTTGTCGATCAGATAGCGGTGGAACCGGTTCTCGAGCCGGGGCTTGCGTTGATCGGCGATATTCCCCTCGAGCATGGCCCGCAGGTCGTCCGGATCCAGGCGATGGCGGGCTAACTCGAGGGCCTTGAGCTCGAGGGTCTCTCGCACTTCGAGGTAGGCGCGGAGGTCGTCGGCGTCGAACGCCCGGACCCGCCAGCCGCAGCGCGGGACGTGCTCGATGAGGCCGCGGCCGGCGAGCCTGCCGAAGACTTGGCGGATGGCCGTCCGGCCCACGCCGAGCCGCTTCGCCGTGGCCTCCTCGCGCAAGTACCCGTCCTCGCCCCGGAGGCTGCCGGCGATCACGTCGGCCGTGAGAGTGGCCTCGAGGTCGGCCGACCGGCTGGGCAACTCGGGGCGTTCCGGCTCGGCCTTCGGACGCGGCTTCGCGGACCCTTTCGCCTTGGCGCTCGCCGATTTCTTCGGGTTCACCTGGACGCGGCCGTTGTCCCCCTTGAGCAGGACCCCTTCGGCGACGAGGTCGCGGATCGCCTCGCGGACCGGCGTGGAGCTGACGCCGTAGTGCCGGCTGAGTTCCGGGAGCGTGAGCCCCGCCGGCAGTTCGAGGTTCGAACGGATCCGGTCCGCCAGGTCGCGCTTGATGTAGTCGCTGATCGTCGCCTGGGACACGGATCGCCCCCCGCTTGGGCCGACTGTTGTATCGAGAGTCGCGAACGCGTCGAGTTGACATTGTACGCGAAATGATTATTGTTGTGATTGTACGCGATGTCAAACCCCCGCCGGCGCGTCCCGGAAGATTCTTCTTCCATCGGCCTGCGGATCCACCCCAGAGCGATCGACCGAGTCGAAGGAGAGAGGCGATGAGCATTTCATGGCGGGGGGTCTTTCCCGCGGCGACGACCCAGTTCCGCGAAGACTCCTCGGTGGACCTGCCGGCCACCTTGGAGCACGTCGAGAAGATGATCGACGCCGGCATCCACGGCCTGATCATGTTGGGTTCCGTCGGCGAGAATTGTGCCCTCGAATACGGCGAGAAGATCGAGGTCCTCAAGGCCACGATCGAGCACGTCGCGGGCCGGATCCCGGTGCTGAGCGGCGTGGCCGAATGCACGACGGCCCTCGCCTGCCGCTTCGCCGCCGACGCCGAGAAGCTCGGTGCCGACGGCCTGATGGTCCTGCCGGCGATGATCTACAAGGCCGATCCGCGCGAGGCGATCGCCCACTTCCGCTCGGTGGCCAAGGCCTCCGGCCTGCCGATCATGGTGTACAACAACCCGATCGCCTACTACGTGGACATCACCCCCAAGATGTTCGCCGAGATGGCGGACGAGCCCAAGTTCGTGGCGATCAAGGAATCGTCCGAGAACGTGCGCCGGATCACCGACCTCAAGAACGTCTGCGGCGACCGCTACATCCTGTTCTCGGGCGTCGACGACCTCGTTTTGGAGAGCCTGCTCCTCGGGGCGGTCGGCTGGGTCTCGGGCCTGGTCAACGCCTTCCCGGCCGAGAATCGGCTGATCTGGGACCTCGCCACGGCCGGGCGCTGGGAGGAGGCCCTGGAGGTCTACCGCTGGTACACCCCCCTGCTCCACCTCGACACGCACGTCAAGCTCGTGCAGTACATCAAGCTCGCCGCGCAGGAGTGCGGCTTCGGCACCGAGCGCGTCCGGGCCCCCCGCCTGCCGCTCGTCGGCGAGGAACGGGAGCGGATCCTGGGCATCATCCGCAAGGGCATCGCCACCCGGCCCGCGGTGACCGTCTGAACCGAAGTTGCTCACGTCATTTGTGTGTCGAAAAGAATTCGTGATCATGCCTCGCGGGGTTCCCTCTTCGTGAATATCCCGCGAGGCACGATTCCCTCGCCGGCGTCTGGCCCTGCGAACGGATCCGACGCTATCGTGGTGGGCGACGACTCCCCGCACATCGTGGGCGTCGAATCGTTGATCCTTCGGTGAGGCTCAGATGCGGATCCGGCCCTGGTGTCTTCTCGCTTGCGTCGCGGGCCTCGTCGTCCCGGGGCCTTCCGTCGCGTCCGAGCCGCCCGCCCCGATCGTCACGACCCTGCGGTTCCCGGCCCTCGGGGCTCATCTCGCCGACGTCGAGATGTCGATCCCCGCGAAAAAGCGGGCGACCGTCGACCTGATGATGGCCGCCTGGTCGCCCGGCTTCTATCGGATCGAGGACTATGCGAACTCGGTCCAGAGCCTCGGTGCCTGGGATCCGGGGGGCAAGTCCTTGCGCGTCTGGCGGGTCGCGAAGAACCGCTGGAGGGTCGAGACGAAGGGGACCGACCGGGCCGTTGTCGTCTATCGCCTCCTGTGCGACAGGCACTCGACCACGACCAACTGGGTCGGAACCGACTACGCGCTCCTGAACGGGCCGGCGACCTTCCTCAAGTTGGTGGAGGCCGAACGCCGCCCTTATGACGTGAGGGTCTCCCTCCCTTCGACCTGGACCCGGTCGCTCACCGCCCTGCCACAGGCCTCGCCCGATCGGCCGAACCACTATCGCGCCGAGGATTACGACGGCCTCATCGACGCGCCGATCGTGGCGGGCAATCCTTCGGTCCACTCCTTCAAGCTCGAAGAGAGCGAGCACCTGCTCGTCGACGTCGGCAACCTCGGGGCCTGGGACGGAGAACGGGCGGCCAACGACCTGGCGAAGGTCGTGCTGGCGAACCGGCGATTCTGGGGGATGCTTCCGTTCAAGAAGTACGTATTCCTGAATGTTTTCCGCGAGGGAGGCGGCGGCCTCGAACACAAGGATTCGTGCCTGCTGACGACGGACGCCTCGGTGATGGCGAGCCCGCAGTCTTACCTGCGCTGGCTCGAGTTCGCCGGGCACGAATATTTTCACGCGTTCAACGTCAAGCGGCTCCGCCCCGTCGAGCTCGGGCCGTTCGACTACGAGAAGCCCGCCCGCACGCGAGGCTTGTGGGTTGCCGAGGGCCTGACAACCTACTACGGCGAGTTGCTCACGATCCGCGCGGGTTTCGGCGGGCAGGACGACTTCCTGGCGATGATGTCGGGCCATATCGCCGAGCTGCAGGGGACGCCCGGGCGTCTCGTGCAGACGCTGGAGCAATCGTCGTGGGACGTCTGGGCGACTTCCACATCGGGCATCGGCCTGGGGGGGAGCCGGACCGCGGTCAGCTTCTACACCAAGGGGCCCGTCGTCGCCTTCCTGCTCGACGCCCGCATCCGGCGCTCGAGCGGGGGCCGCAAGAGCCTGGACGACGTGATGCGCCTGGCTTTCGCCCGCCACGGCGGGGCTCGCGGGTTCACGCCGGACGAGTTCCGCAAGGCGGTCGAAGAGGCCACCGGCCTGCTCCTCGGCGACTGGCTGCACAAGGCCCTGGCCACGACGGAGGAACTCGACTACACCGAGGCTTTCCAATGGTACGGGCTCCAGTTCACGTACGGCGATGGCCAGGCGAAGGGATGGACCCTCGCCCCCAGGGCCGACGCCACCGAGGACCAGCGGGCGAGGCTCCGCGGCCTGATCGCACCCGCCCAGGATCATTAATGTGTTGCATAATTGCTTATGGGATCTTCAGGCGATGGAGCGCCCGCTGGGCCTCGGGGTTGATGGGGTCGCGGGCGAGCGTGAGCGAATACCAGTGCTGGGCCTCGCTGAGGAGGCCGGCCGACTCGAAGGCCGCGGCGATCCTCGCCAGGTCGGGAGTCCGATTCTCGCGATCCGGGGATCGGACCTGATTGACGAGGTTATAGACCTCGTTCAGCCGGCGGGCGCGGTCGAGGTAGATATTGGCCTCGGCGCGGTCCCCCTTGAGCAGGAGGGCCTGGCCGTACTCGAGGGCGGAGACGCGGTCGTACGGCTCGCGGCTCAGGGCCTCGCGGAAGGCGACGATGGCGGCCGTCGGGTCGCGACGTTGCAGGGCGAGCCGACCTTGGAGGCGGGCGAGCGTGGGGTGATCGGCGGGGCCACGCTTCAGGAGCGCCTCGGCCTCGTCGCGCCGATTGAGGTGCAACGCCAGGGCCACGCGGAGGGCGATCGCGTCGGGGTCGGAATCCGGCAAGGCGTCGAGGAGCCGCTCGACCCGACCAGATTCGCCCGGCTGGTCGACGAGCAACTCGGCCAGGGCGAGCCGGCTCTGGCGGTCGTCCGGGTCGGCGTCGACGAACGCCTGGAGCTCGGCGGCGATGTCGGGGCTCCAACTCGAGAAATGGGTCTGCGCCCAGGTGAACAGGTCATGATGCGTGAGCGGGACGAGTTTCGCGAGGGCCCGGTATTCCGCGTCGACCTCTCGTCGCCGGAGCTGGACGCCGTAGACGTAGATCAGCTCCTTATGAGCCCCGACCAGGGTCGGGTCGGCCTTCAACGCCTGGAGGAAGCGGGCCTCGGCGAGCCGCATGCGCTTGCGCTGGCGTTCGAGCCGGCCGGCGAGAAGGCAGGCCTCGGCGTGGAGCGGGTCTGCCTCGGGGATCTTGTCGAGGATACCGAGGGCTGAGTCGACGCGGCCTCGGGCGATGGCGACCTGGGCCTCGAGCATGAGGTCGAGCGTCGTCGGCCTGCGCAGCCAGCGGATCCGGGCGAGGCAGGACTCGGCCTGATCCAGTCTGTTTGCGCGGAGAGCGAGCTGGGACCTGTCCCAGAGCCGATCGGGGTCGAGGTTCGGGCGGATCCAGGTGTAGATCACGGCGATCAGCGCGAGCGAGACGCACGAGCCCAGGACGACGATCCGCCGGCGCCTGCCGCGTCTGGCGGTGACGTTCACCGATGCCATCGTCGCCCCTTTCCGCCACCGCGAGCGAAAGGATGAGGTCAGAGCATCATGAAATGAAACGGAGAAAACCGGATCAACGCTTCTTGCGGGAGGCCTTGTTGATCGCGGCCTTCTGGGGGAGGATGATCCCTCGGGGCTTGTCGTCCTCCCCCATGAGGTCGAAGTTGACCTCGTTGTCGCCCCCGGCTAGTTCGCAGTAGCGCGATGAGAGCGCGAGTTCCTTGGCATCCTTGAGGCAAGGGCCGGAGAACTTCACCTCGTTGCCGCCGGTGAAGGTCGAGAGGCTGTACGAGCCGTCCTCGCCGATCTTGGCGGTGATGGAGGCGACCTTGCGCTCGACGTTGCTCGGGTTGAAGCTGATGGTCCCGCCCCCGGCGGCCGGCTTGCCCTTGATCAGGATGATCCCCTTCACCTTGGCCTCGGTGTGGGATGAGTCGACGCCGGGGTAACTGTCGCCGCACCCGGCTATCAGGCCGAGGGCCATCGCGGGTCCGAAGAGCCGTAGACGGATAGGTTGCGACATCATTGGATTCCAAGGGTACGACGATAGGGGAATGTGTCGATGAGGGCGGTTGGCTTCGAGTGGATCGGCGCCGGGGTTTCTCGGGAGGCGCCGACCCACTCGGGGGAGTTCGTTCTCGAAGTCGTATCGACGGATATCAGAAGGCATCCGAGGAGACGACCTCATTGCCGGCCCGGCTGCCGATGGCCCACCACGTCTGGATGTTGACGGTGGATTTGATCGCCTTGACCGAGCCGTCGAGGAAGAGGACGTTGACGATGCCGGGATGCCGGCTGCTGGCGACGTGCGACATCTCGACCCCCCCTCGGCATCCCCAGGTGTTCGGCGGCATGACGTGGTTGTACCGGCTGGTCGAGACGAGGCCCGCCGACCAGCTCGAGCCCGAGATGTCGTCATCGTTGCTGTAGGCGAGGTCATTGCCCGCCGAGTCGGGCGTCGGCGGCGTGGCCATGCAGACCTTGTACCAGGCCTGGGGGGTCGTCTCCTGCCCCGAGGGGAGGACGCTCACGACCGAGATGGAAGCCGTGGGCTTCTGGGTGTCGAAGGGGGCGCTGCTATTCTTGTTGCCGATCGCCTTCACTCGCTCGCTGAAAGAGGCGGTGTTGCTCGTGCCGTCGATGATGCTCGCCACCTTGACCGAGGTGCCGTTCTGGCCGTTGTCGGTCCCCGTGAAGATGAACGGGCCGGACATCGGGCCGTTGGCCCCGTCGCTGCCGTTGCCGTCTCCGCCGTAGAAGGTGTTGGGGGCCGAGCCGGCGTTGGCCTTGTAGTTGTTCGCGCCGTAGGGGCCGCTGAGTCGGCTCGCGTCGGACGGGCAGAGGAAGGACGAGATCGACGTATACTCGGCCGTGGAATTGACGATGCCGTCATGCATGAGCGGGTTGCCCCCCATGGGGCGGGTGCTGGCGAAGTTGATGCTGTTGTAGAGCGGCTGCTGCTCCAGATACGGGAGCATCAGGGCCTGCGCCGACCACTCGGTCCACCAGGGGCCGTCGGCGTACGGGTACGACCCGGTCGCGCTCTCGTAGTTGGCCACCGCCAGGCCGATCTGCTTGAGGTTGTTCGTGCATTGGGCCCGCCTCGCGGCCTCGCGAGCGGCCTGCACGGCCGGCAACAACAGGGCGATGAGCACCGCGATGATGGCGATGACCACCAGCAACTCGATCAGGGTGAAGCCGCGGCGAACTCGGTCATGCATGGTCGAATTTCTCCATCCGTAGCGATGAGGATCGAAGACGAAATGCGATGTTCTCGGGCCGTTCCGGACGCGAAATATCAACGATCGTAATTGCGTCATTGCCGCCCGAGATGATGCGAGGCCATGGGCGCGAAGAGGTATTGGTCTCAATGAGACCGGGGGCGAAGGACTCGCCGGGCCGAGCGGGACGGATCGGGAATCGGGATAAGGACCGGAGCCAATCAGGCCCCGCGAAATCTGGCGAATCGATGCGAGACGATGACCGATCCACGAATGGTGCTGCGATGTGATCGGGCGCGAAAGCGCCGATCATCCGACGATGCCTCTCCCTCGGATCTGATCGGGAAAGGGACACGTCGTCACTGTAAAGAGTCCGCCGGGCCTTCCGATTTGTAACTCGAAAATTTCCTCGAAATCTCAAGGAGATTTCGCCGTGCGCTCATGCGAACGACCTTCCCTCGATCGGCCCTTGGCCTTACGTCGTCCGGCCACGAATGCCATAGGAGACCCGAAAAGGAGCCATGGGAGGGATCGAGTGCGGGGCGGTCGACCTCGGCTCGCGAGTTTTTTCGAGGAAGCGAGGATTACAATCGGGGACCTCCGGCTGAATAATTACGGCGGCCCTCTGGTCAGACGCGGCGCCGGCAGGGGTGGGATGCCCCGGCGCGATTCGACTCGATGTCCGTCGGTCTCAGTCAGCGACGGCCCGGCCGACACCTCTCGATCTGATGGCGGTTCTCCCATGGACACGACGACCCGTCGGAACACCGAGTTCGCCTCGCGCCTCCAGCAGCATCAGACGCAACTCTTCTCGTATCTCTATTCGTTGGTACGCGACCTGGACGACGCCGACGACCTCTTCCAGCAGACGAGCCTGGTTCTCTGGGACAAGTTCGACCAGTACGACCCGTCGCGAAGCTTCATCGCCTGGGCCTGCGGAGTGGCCCGGTTCGAAGCCCTGAACTTCCTCCGGTCCCGGAGCCGCCAGCGCGTCCACTTCAGCGACGAACTCGCGCTCATGCTGATCGAGGCCCACGAGGAACTCGCGAACGAGCCCTTGGAAGACCGCCGCACGGCGCTCGAAGCCTGCATGAAGAAGCTGCGTTCGCGCGACCAGGAACTCCTGACCGCCTGCTACGGGCGCTCCGCGCGGATCCCCGAGGTCGCCGAAGGGTGGGGCCGGTCGACCCACAGCATCCACAACTCCCTGCGGAGGATCCGCAGGACGCTCTACGAATGCGTGAGCCGATCGCTCCCGCTCGAGGACGAGGCATGAACAGCGACCGTTATCGACTCCCGGGCGATTTCCGCGACCTGATCGACGCCTATTGCGACGGCCAGATCGACGAGGAGGGCCTGCGCCGGCTCGAGGCCTGCCTGATGGCCGACGCCGGGGCCCGCCGCGAGTTCGTCGCCTACTTCCAGATGCACACCGAGCTCGAGTTCTCGGTCAGGGCGCGTCAGGCCGCGGCGCTGGTCCTCGACTGGGTCGCCATCGAGGAGCCGCGAGAGTCGGATGCGGCTTCGTCCGAGGTGGTTCCGATCGAGCCCCCCCGCCCTTCGCGCTGGAGGTCTATCGTCAGGCTCGGGCCGGTCCATTGGAGAATGGCGGCCGCTGCCCTCGTTGCGGTGGCACTGGGATCGGCGATCGTCGTGCGGAACCGGCGGCCCTCGGAGCAAGAGGCCCTGCCGGTGGCCACGCTGACGTCGGGGAGCAACGTCGCCTGGCTCGTGAATGCCCAGGACTCGCAGTGGGTGGGGATCGAGTCGGATATGCCCGGCCGGGACATGCGAGCAGGCAAGGTGCTCCGCCTCCAGCGAGGGCTTGCGGAGATCGAGTTCGACCGCGGCGCCCGCCTGATCCTCCAGGGGCCCGCGGGGCTCGTCTTGATATCGGGAGACGAGGCCCGCTTGCTCCACGGGACCCTCACGGCCAAGGTCCCGCCCAGGGCCAGGGGGTTCACCGTCTACTCGCCCCGGGGGAAGTTCGTCGACCTCGGCACCGAGTTCGGCCTCTCGGTCGACGACCAAGGGGGGACCGCCGTCCGGGTCTTCCAGGGGCAGCTCGTCGCCTCGCCGCTGGCGGGCTCTGATTCGCCCGATGCGAGGGTGACCTTGCACGAAGATCAGGCCGCCCGCGTGGACGAGCACACCGTCGCCGTGAAGCCCGAGGGGGGCGGCGGCGACGACACCCGCTACATCCGCGCCATCAAGCCCCCGCCGGCGGCGATCGCCCACATCCGCACGCTCGACTTCCTCAAGCCGGTCGCGGGGAGCCTCAAGGATGTGGAGGGACGCGGCGTCGGCCTGACCCATCGCCTGCCGGGGACCGGCTTCGCCATCTTCGACCGCGACCCGAACCTGAGGCTCGACGCCTCGCGCGGGTCGCTCGAACTGATCACCACCCGGAGCGACATCAACACCCAGCAAGGGATGCCGACGGGCGAATATCTCGGCGTCAGGCTCGCCGATCAGGGGTTCACGGGGGCCGAGGATTTCTCGATCAGCACGACGATCCCGAGGATCCCGGGGCTCGAGAAAGTGGGGCAGTTCGGCCTCTACGCCGGGACCCGGAGCGATCGGATCATCCGAGGCGGGCTCATCAGCCTCGGCGAGCCGAATCGCTACGTGCTCTTCCTCGTGAACAACGACGGCGGGATCGACTCCGACTATTATGAAGTGGGCCTGATGAATAGCGGCGACGACCTCCGGCTCACCTTGCGACGGGTCGCCGGGCTCTACTCGCTCGTCGTCGAGAACCTCACCAAGCACAACTCGAGCACCCTCGCGATCGCCCACCCCGCGTTCCTCGACGGCGAGCAAGACCTGCACGTCGGCCTCTTCGGGGCCAACACGCAGAGCGACGTGAGGAAGACGCTCACGATCAAGGAGATCGACGTCAAGGTGTGGTCGCTCGCCGCCCCGTCGTCCTGGGACCGGGTCGCCTCGGTCCCGAAGCCTCGGGCGGGCCTCGGCGACGCGACGCATCCAGGAGGCTTGAAGCGGGGAGCCGTCCCCCTCCGGCTCGTCCGCATGGCATCGGAGTCGCTCAGGGAGGAACGGCCGTGAATCGTAGGTGATTGATCGCGTGATGATGGGTTGAGCCCGCCTTCGGCGGTCGACTCCTCGCAAGAACTCCCGTATGATGATCGGATTCGGTCCGTCCCGAGGGCCCCTCGGCCCGCCTCCAGGCTCGTGCCAATGCGTTGCGTGATCGGCGAGGCCCCGTCGGGAAGGATGCGTTGGTTCATTGGTTTCGGGTGAGGACGGGAGCCGTCCCGTCTCCCGCGGCTCGTTGATGGTGACCCCACCTCGGTGAGAGGGATCTTTGCCATGAAGCGATTCTTATGGTGCGTGCTGGCCGCCTCCCTGATACCCGCGCTGGCTCGGGCCGCCGAGGGGGAGAGGCCGCTCCTCGTCCTCTTCCTGGGGGATCGGGGCCACCACGTGCCGGTCGAGCGGTTCGGGCAACTCGCCCCCGCCCTGGCGTTGCGTGGGATCGAGCTGACGTACACCGAGGACATGGGGGCCCTGAACCCCGAAAACCTGGCGAAGTACGACGCCCTGGCCGTCTACGCCAACATCGACACCATCGCCCCCGATCAGGAGAAGGCCCTCCTCGATTACGTCCGCGGTGGCGGCGGCTTCGTGCCGATCCACTGCGCCTCGTATTGCTTCCGGAATTCGCCCGCGGTGGTCGCGCTCATGGGGGCTCAGTTCTCCAGGCACGGCATGGGCGAGTTCGCCACCAAGGTCGTCGACGCCGATCATCCGATCATGAAGGGGCTCGAGCCCTTTCGCACGACGGATGAGACCTATGTGCATCACCTGCACAATACGGTCGGGCGGCACGTCCTCCAGACGAGGGCGGAAGGGAAAGGCGAGGAGCCCTGGACCTGGATCCGCGACGAGGGCAAAGGGCGCGTCTTCTACACCGCCTATGGCCACGACGAGCGGACCTGGGGGCACCCTGGATTCCACGACCTGATCGAGCGCGGGATCCGCTGGGCGTCGGCGAAGGGCGAAGTCTTCGACAGCAGGCCCCGCGTCCCCGCCGGCGTGAAGGCCGCGGCGACCGAGCCGGCCCCCTCGGCGATCCCGATGTACGTCGCGGGCGAGCGCTGGGGGGTGATGGGGGAGGCCCTCCGCACGATGCAGAAGCCGCTCGAGCCGGCCGAGTCGGCGAAGCACCTGGCCCTGCCCCGGGGGCTCCGCGCCGAGTTGTTCGTCTCGGAGCCGGAGATCGCCAAGCCGATCGCCATGACCTGGGATCACCGCGGGCGGCTCTGGATCGCCGAGACCACCGACTACCCCAACGAACTGAAGTCGGCCGGCCGGGGCCGGGATCGGATCAAGATCTGCGAGGATACGGATGGAGACGGCAAGGCCGACAAGTTCACCGTCTTCGCCGAGAAGCTGAGCATCCCCACGAGCCTCGTCTTCGCCGACGGAGGGCTCGTCGTGCACCAGGCGCCCGACACACTCTTCCTCAAGGACACGGACGGGGACGACCGCGCCGACGTCCGCAAGGTGCTCTTCACCGGCTGGGGGACGGGCGACACCCACGCAGGGCCGAGCAACCTCCGCTACGGCTTCGACAACTGGCTCTGGGGGATCGTGGGCTATTCGGGCTTCGAGGGGAAGGTCGGCGGCGAGACGTTCGACTTCCGCCAGGGGTTCTACCGGTTCAAGCCGGACGGCTCGAAGCTCGAGTTCCTGCGTAATACGAGCAACAACTCGTGGGGCGTTGGCTTCAGCGAGGAAGGGCTCATCTTCGGCTCGACGGCCAACGGCTGCCCTTCGGTTTATCTGTCGATCCCGAACCGCTACTACGAGTCGGTCCGCGGCGGCTCGCCCCGGGTCTTGAACAGCATCGCCGACACGAACCGGTTCTTCCCGGCGACCGAGAAGGTGCGGCAGGTCGACTTCCACGGCGGCTTCACCGCCGCCGCCGGTCATTCCCTCTACACGGCCAGGCGTTACCCGCAGGCTTACTGGAACCGCACGGCGTTCGTCTCCGAGCCGACGGGGCACCTCGTCGCCACCTTCGCCCTCGAACCCCGGGGGACCGACTTCGCCTCGCACAACGTCGGCAACCTGCTCGCCAGCGACGACGAGTGGACCTCCCCCATTCAGGCGGAGGTCGGCCCCGACGGCAACGTCTGGGTCATCGACTGGTACAACTTCATCGTGCAGCACAACCCGACCCCTCAGGGGTTCAAGACCGGGCGCGGCGGGGCCTATGAGACCCCGCTCCGCGACAAGACCCACGGGCGGATCTACCGGCTCGTCCACGAGGCCGAGACCCCCTCGAAGCCGATCACCCGCCTCGACCCCGCCGACCCCAAGGGCCTGATCGCCGGTCTCCAGAGCGACAACCAGTTCTGGCGGATGCACGCCCAGCGCCTCCTGATCGAACGCGGCAAGCGGGATGTGGTCCCCGACCTCGTCGCCCTGACGAAGAAGGCCGACGTCGACGCCATCGGCCTCAATCCCGGCGCAATCCACGCCCTCTGGACCCTCCGCGGCCTGGGCCTGCTCGAGGATCAAGGGGCAAAGGGCGAAGCCACCGTCGCGGCGGAAGCGTCGCTCTCGCACCCCTCGGCCGGGGTCCGTCGCAACGCGTTGCAGGTGCTCCCCAGGACGGAGGCCTCGCTCAAGAAGGTCGTCGCCTCGGGCGTCGTCTCCGACCCCGACCCCCAGGTCCGGCTCGCCGCCCTGCTGACCCTGGCCGAACTGCCGGCCTCGGCCGACGCCGCCAGGGTTCTCGCCGAGGCCCTGGAAAAAGGCCAGGTCGAGCACGACCGCTGGCTCCCCGACGCGGCCGTCGCCGCCGCGGCGGCTCACGACAGCCATTTCCTCGAGGCGATCGCGACGAGGTCGCGCGAGTATCAGCAACCGCTCGGTGATAATGCCTCGGGAGTCGTCAGGCGCGTGGCCGAGCACTACGCCCGCGGTGGCCCCGCCGATTCGGTCGGCAAGCTCCTGGTCGCCCTGGCGGGTGCCGAGCCGAAGACCGCCGGCCTCGTCATCTCGGGCTTCGCCGTCGGCTGGCCCAAGGACCGGCCCGCGAAGCTCGATGGCGAGGGGGAGAAGGCCCTCGCTAGCCTCCTGGTGAAGCTGCCGGGTGATGCGAGGATCCCGCTCGTCTCGCTGGCGGGGCGCTGGGGGAGCAAGGCCCTGGAGACCTTCTCGGCCGAGATCGCCGGGACCTTGATCGCCGTGATCAAGGATGACGCGAAGCCGGAAGCCGCCCGCGGCGAGGCCGGCCGTCAACTCATCGAGTTCCGCCCGAGAGATGCCGAGTCGGTCCGCAAGGTCCTCGAGGAGATCGGGCCGAGGACGCCCCCTGCCCTGGCCTCGGCCTTGGTGGCGGCCGTGGCCCGGAGCGAGTCCCCCGAGGCGGGCTCGATCCTGGTGGGTCGGATCCCTGTCCTGACGCCGCAGGCGAGGAGCCAGGCCCTCAAGACCTTGCTCTCGCGGGCCGACTGGATCGCGTCGTTCATGGACGGCGTCGAGAAGGGGGACGTGCAGCTCAGCGAGCTCTCGCTCGACCAGAAGCAGGCCCTCGCCGCGAACCGGAACCCGGACATCGCCGCCAGGGCCAAGGTCCTGCTGGGTCGTGGGGGAGGTTTGCCCGACCCCGACCGCCAGAAGGTGATCGAGGCCATCTCGGCGGTCGCCCTGCACGGCGGCGATGCCGCCAAGGGCAAGGCGGTCTTCACCCAGCAGTGCGCCAAGTGCCACTCGTATGGCGGCGAAGGGGGCAAGGTCGGGCCCGATCTCACCGGGATGGCCGTCCACCCTCGCGAGGAACTGCTGATCCACATCCTCGACCCGAGCCGGAGCGTGGAGGGGAACTTCCTCCAGTACTCCGTGGCCACCACCGACGGTCGCGTGATCAATGGGCTGCTCGCCTCGGAGTCGAAGACGAGCGTCGAGCTGGTGGACACCGAGGGGAAGGCCCAGACGGTCCTCCGCAGCGACATCGAGGAGATGGCCGCGTCCAAGAAGTCCTTGATGCCCGAGGGGTTCGAGAAGCAGGTCTCGCCCGAGGGGATGGCCGACCTCCTGGCCTTCCTGACCAGGCGGGGCAAGTACCTGCCGCTCGATCTGCGGCAGGCGGCGACGATCGACAGCACCAAGGGGATGTTCTACAGCAAGGACTCGCCGATCGAGCGCCTGATCTTCCCCGACTGGGCGCCGAAGACCTTCCAGGGGGTCCCGTTCCACCTCGTCGACCCCCGGGACGGCCGGAGCCCGAACGTCATCATGCTCAACAGCCCCAACGGCGAGGCCCCGCCCAAGATGCCGCGGTCGGTTAGCCTCCCCTGCCACACCCCGGCCAAGGCGATCCACCTGTTGAGCGGCGTCAGCGGCTGGGGGGCGACCGGCGAGGTCCCCGAGCCCACCGTCTCGATGATCGTCCGGTTCCACTATGCCGACGGGTCGACCGAGGACCATCCCCTCCTGAACGGGGTCCACTTCGCCGACTACATCAGGCGCGTCGACGTCCCCGGCTCGAAGCTCGCGTTCATGCTCCGGGGTCGTCAGGTCCGCTACCTGGCCGTCCAGCCCAAGCGGGCTGAGACGATCGAGTCCATCGAGCTGGTGAAGGGCCAGGACGACACCGCCCCGCTGGTCATCGCGGCGACCGTGGAGACCGCCGGCTGATCGGGTCGCCGCGGCGACATTGTGCCCGAGCAAAGAAATCGCCCGTGAGGCATCCTGGTTACGAGGATGCCTCGCGGGCGTCTTTAGTTTTTCGGACTTATGAAGATAGAAGCCCTGCTGGATTCGGAGCCGGAAGCAGGGCCCGGAGGCCGCTCGGCTCAGCGAGAGGCCCAGGGGCGCAGGTTCGCGCGGGCGACGAAGCCGATCGCGTCGCGCTGTTCACCTTCTTCGACCCGGACCTCGACCATCCGGGTCCGCCGCGCCAGGTTCAGTTCGTCATCCTCGAGGACGAGGACCTTGGTCCCCGGCGGGACCTCGACCGCCTTGAGGGCCTTTTCTCGCTGCTTACCCACGAAGACGCTGACCCTCGAGTTGCTGTAGTCGAAGGTCTGGGCCGAGCTTCCGGGCCGCAGTTGGTCCATCTCCGAGTTGCCGCAGCCGATCACCGTCACGGACAGCAGCACCGCCGCCATTTTCCACATCATGGCACCTCGCACCATTCCCCGAAGACACGCCTGGTAAGCCGATAGACGCGTGAGCGTTCAAGTCGTGACGGCACGTTTCGCGTTGCGGGTGGCCCGGGGCGAGGCCTGGCGCATCGGCGACCGACCCGTTTCGGGGGCGATCCGCTCGCGCGAGCACGTCGACTTCGTTCAAGGCAACCGGCACGGGGGGGAGGTTAACAAATCCAGCGTTGCAGACGAGAAGGGCCGGAGTGATGGGCCGGGAAGGTCGCCCCGAAGTTCCTCAGGCAGGTTCCACGGCCCGTTCGAGGGGCGCCGGGGAGGCCTTGCAAGGTTTCGGAGGCGTCGAGCCAGCTCAAGACGTCGGCCAGGAGGCTCGGCAAATGCCTCTCGACGGGGGACCGTCTCGAGGCCTCCGCGGCCAGCTTCGGGAGGTCGTCGCTCAGCTTGTGGTCGAAGGGATTGGGCGAGTCGGCATGGAAGACCGGCCCGCGAGCCCCGGAGACGAAAGCTGGCTTGGACAGCAGGACCCAATGGACGTGGAACACCGGGCGTCCCGGGCCCTCATCCGAAGCGTGCCACAAGAGCAGATGATTGTGGAGGGAGCAGATCTGCCCTTGGCCATGGTTGTGCTGCAAGTCGTGGAAATCGGCGACGGGCAGGGGCACATGGGAGACGCTCAGGATCGCGAGTACGACCCAGAGACGACGAACCCAGATTGTCCAGCCGTCGCTTCCGCGCATGGCACGAACCTCATTGACCTAGAGAATGGGATTATTTGCCGCCCCACTCACTTCGGTCAATGGCAAACCAGCCAAGGGCAGCCCAGGCACCCTAACTTCTCAGCCAATTGCCTCGGGCGAGCGATCATCCCGATCGACGATCCGTGTTGGACATCGCCAAGTCGCCGCAATCGCGAGCGGCGCTCGAGCCGGTGACCCCTCACCGACTCCGGTAACGGCGATGATAACAAATCGATGCGATCCTCATCAACACATCAGCCGTCCAAATGACGGACGGGATCGGCCTGGGGGGATGGCCGGGCTCGATGGTGGGACCTTGCCGACGGTTCAGCTTCCCTGGAAGAGCCCGAGGAGCCGGCCGAACATGCCCCGATGAGGTGTGGGGACGCCGGCCATCCCGGCACGCTTGTTCCGGCCGAGGGGGGCTTTCGAGGGGGGCGTGGGCTTGGTGCGAGGGGCCCCGTATCGCTTCGGGACGTGGCGTGCGATCCAGGGCCAGAGGCCGGCGGCCTTGCGGTTCCCGGAGCCGGGATCCGCCTCCCAGCCGAAGACAACACCGACGACGTGCCCGTCCCCTTCGGGCTTCGTGAAGACGACCTGGCCGAGCATGCCGGCGTTGCGACGGTCCTTCGACCCCCTTTCCATGAGGGTCAGGGAGACGACCGTCCCCTCGTCCAGCGGGCGCCTCAGGCTGAACCGGGCACCTCCCCCGCTCAGGTCGAGGAGTACCCCCGTCTGCTGCGGGCTGTTGTCGTCCAGCGGGCGGACCAGGACCTTGCCGCGAGCCGGGAGCCGCTGGTGCTGACGGTCGGACTCACTCGTGCTCGAGCTTCGCGCTTGCAACATCGTCCGTTCCACTTCATCTGGGTCGGTCGGTGGCGGCCGACGGGCTGCTTCGCCATCGATGATTTCGCCTCTAGGATCAACCCTAGGTCGCGTTTCGAGGGCCCGCAGGATTGAAGCTGAACGGGTGTTGCTTTTGTGAAAGGGTCTATCCCGCGAGAGGGATCAATGCCTCTCCGGGGCGTGTGCGGCCATCGGTGAGGGGCCGGGCCTCGAGGTCACGACCTCGAGTCCGGGCGGGCGACGGCGATGTCGGACGCGGCGGCCCACTGGCCGAGGTCCTGCCGCCCGATGGCGGCGGCCATCATGTCGGGGAAGAGGTCGGGGGTGCAGGCGAAGACCGGGATCCCCATCGCGGCCATCGCCCCGGCGTTCCGGTGGTCGTAGCTCGGGGCCCCGTCGTCGTTGAGGGCGAGGAGCCCGATCGTCTGGACCCCGGAGGCCGCGAAGTGGCCCAGGACGGAGAGCATCCGCTTCTCGTCGCCTCCCTCGAAGAGGTCGGAGATGAGGATGAGGATCGTGTCCTGCGGCTGGCGGACGAGCCCCTGGCAGTACGAGAGGGCGCGGTGGATGTCGGTCCCGCCCCCGAGCTGGGTGCCGAAGAGGAGCTCGACCGGGTCGTCGAGCTCGTCGGTGAGGTCGACGACGTCCGTGTCGAAGACGACCACCCGGGTCTTCAAGGCGGGGAGGCTGGCGAGCACCGCGCCGAAGATCCCGGCGTAGACGACCGAGCTGGCCATCGAGCCGCTCTGGTCGACGCAGAGGATCACCTCGCGGAGGGCCTGCCGCTTGCGGCCGTAGCCGATTCGCGTCTCGGGGACGATCGTCTGATACTCGGGCTGGTAGTGCCGCAAGTTCGCGCGAATGGTCCGGTTCCAGTCGATCTCGTTGTGCCTGGGCCTGCGGTTCCTGATCGCCCGGTTGAGGCTGCCGAGGATCGCCTGCCGGGTCGGGTTCTCGAGCTTGCGTTGGAGTTCGTCGACGACCTTGCGGACGACGAGCCTGGCCGTCTCGCGAGTCTTGGCCGGGAGGATCGAGTTGAGCGCCAGGATATTCGCCACGAGGTGGACGTCGGGCTCGACGGCCTGGAGCAGCTCGGGCTGGAGCAGCATCTGCTGGAGGCTGAGCCGTTCCAGGGCGTCCTTCTGGAGCATCTGGACCACCGGCGTCGGGAAGAACTTGCGGATGTCCCCCAGCCAGCGCGCGACCTTGGGCGTGGAGCTCCCCATCCCGCCCCGGCGCTTCTCCGAGGAGTCGTACAGCTCCCCGAGCGCCCCGTCGATGGAGAGGTCGGCCCCTTGCAGCGTGCATCCGGTGCCGTCCTGCTCACCGCCGAGCATCATCCGCCAGCGCCGCAGCCGCTCTTTGTTGGATTCGGACGAGTTCATGGCCAGCCCCTTCGGATGGGATCGTTGAACCGATGAGCGGTTGTTTTATGACGGATCGGCCTGTTTCTGCGGGCCGAGGAGGTGCATCAGCAGGGGCAGGACGTTGGCCGCCCGTTCTGCGTCGAAGTCGGCGTTGCTGCTGGGCTTCGACGCGGCCTTCGGGGTCGGCGAAGTGCTCCGCTTGGCCTTCTCGCCGAGGTTGCGCCGGACGGGAGCCTCGAAGGCCCCGAAGGTCCGCCTGAGGATTGGCAGGAGCTGGGTGAAGGCGTCGGGGTGCAGCTCCGCGAGCCAGCGGTCGATGATGGCGAAGAGGCCGTCGTCGTGGACGAGGATCTCGCCGCTCCCCTTGAGGAACCCTTCGAGCCAGGCGGCGGCCTTCGCGGGCTCGCTGGCCGTCGAGATCGAGAGGTTCATCCGCCGGGCGACCTCCTCGGCGTCGAGCGCGCGGGCGTCGAGCAGGAGCCGGCAGCAGCGGCCGACGATGAGCTGGTGGATCCGGGTTGAGACGGCGACATGCTCCAGGGCCTTCTGCCAGGAGGCGAGGTGCTCGGCGTCGTCGACGAGCCGGATCGCCGAGTCGGACTTCCCGACCGCGTCGAACATCAAAGTCGCCGCCGCATCGTCGAGCGACCCGCAGGCGATGGGCAGGCCGATGCAGACGCGGTCGATCATCCCCAGCACGGAGTGGCCGACCATGGCGACGTCGGCCTTGCGGACGTTGCCGTAGCGGAGCAGGTTCGCCAGCGGGGGCAAGGCGGCCATGAGCTCGAGCACGTCGCCGGCCAGGGCCGATCGGGCCTCGACTTGCGCCATGATCCGGGCGGCGGCCTCGGGGAGGTCGGCGAGGATGGCCGCGTCGAGCATCCTGGCCAGCTCGGCGAGGTTCGACTCGCGCGAGGCGACCTCGCTCGCCTTGGCCGTCGCCGCGTCGAGGACCGAGGTCCCCCAGGTGCTCGCCTCGATGATCGCGACGGCGAACTCGGGGTGCCACTGGAGTTGCCAGGCCTCCTTGAACGTCCCCTTGCTGGTGGACTGCGCCGGCGTCCCCCAGGCGATCCCGAGCAGGGCGAGCCTGTGCAGGAGCCGGCTCCGCGCCAGGTCGTTGGGCTCGCGGAGGTCGAGCACCTTGGTCGTCTGGGCCGACTCGGGAGCCATCCGGAGCTGCTTCTGGATCCGGATGAGGTCGGCCTGGAGCGGGACCATCGGGGTCTCGCTCGGCACCTGCCCCATCACGTCGCCGACGGTCAGCTTCCGCCGGACGAGCTGCATCGGCGTGTCGTCGCCGAAGCAGAAGACGGTGCGCGCGGCCTCGTCGAGCTCGGCCAGGCCGGGGAGCGGCCGGTCCCTGAGGGCCGCGAGCGTCTCGGCCAGGCGGACCGACTCGATCACCGAGGCGGACGAGGCGTCGAGCCCCTCATCGCGGAGCAGCCGAGCAACCCTGGTCATCCAGCGGCCGACGACCTCGTCGGGGGCCGACCAGAGGTGCGAGTACCAGCCTGGAGACTGCACGCCGGCCCCGTAGCCGCTATCGAAGGCGAGCCGGCCGTTCGTCCAGGGGACCCAGGTCGCGGCGACCTTGGCCTTGGGGAGACCCTTGAGCAGGGCCGCATCGTCTCGGGCGGAGGGCCAGCGTTCGGGGGTGAGTGCCGGGGCATGCCAGGCCCCGCAGATCACGGCGATCCGCTCCTTGCCCTCGGCCTGGGCCTCGCGGATGGTCGTGCGCATGTAAGCCTCGCGGCGGAGCTCGCGCAGGTCCTCGACCGGCGGGGCGTCGTCGCGTACGACGGCCATCGCCTCGAGGATCGCGGCGAACAGGTCGGCCCCGTCGCGACGGTGCTCGACGACGTGCTCCCACCAGCGTTCTCCCTCCTCGAACCCGGCGGCCTCGGCCAGGACCTGCAAGGGATCGACGCGGAGCCGCCGGGCCGCGGCTTTCGGGATCTGCTCCTCCTCAGCTCCCTCGGGGGCCTCGTCCTCCTCGGGGGCCTCGTCCTCTTCGGGGGTGTCCTCCCCGTCGAGGCTCTCGGGAGGGGCCACGGGCAGCACGGGCGGTTCCGGCTCCAGGCCGAGCTGGTGGGTCATGGGGAGGTCCATGAACCGCGCGGGGACTTTGTGCTTCAGGGCATAGCGGAGGGCCTGGAACTCGGGGGAGAACTCGGCGAACGGGTAATACGCCGCGTCCTTCGGCTGCTCCGGCCGGTAGATCAGGAGGGCGACGGGAGGTGTCATCTCCGCGTGGCCGAGCCAGGGGATTGCGGCGTTGCCGTCGGGCGGGCCCTCGACCAGCACGACGTCGGGCTCGATCGTCTCGAGCGCCTTGAGGACGCTCCTGGCCGAGCCCGGTCCGTGGTGGCGGACCCCCAGGACGAACACGGCCGAGGACGTTGCGGCGTCGGCGTCGGAAGCTCGCGTGCGAGTTTTCGCGGTCATCGTTGCGGCTCGCGACAGACTTGGGGATGAGGATCGGTCTCGAGGGGTTGGCTCAGATCAGATCAGATCACGTCGCGGCAGGCGCGATAGAGGTCCTTCCAGCCGTCGCGTTCCTTGACGACCGTCTCCATGTATTCGAGCCAGACCACGCGGTCCTGGACCGGGTCCTTCACCACCGCCCCGACGAGCCCGGCGGCGAGGTCGCCGGCGCGGAGCGAGCCGTCGCCGAAGTGCCCGGCCAGCGCGAGCCCCTGGTTGACGACGGAGATGGCCTCGGCCGTGCTCATCGTGCCGCTCGGCTGCTTCACCTTGGTCTTGCCGTCGGCGGTCGCCCCCTCGCGGAGCTCGCGGAAGACCGTGACCACGCGCCTGATCTCCTCGAGCCCCGGCGGCTCGGCCGGCAGCTCCAAGGCCCTGCCGAGGCTCTCGACCCGCCGCCGGACGATCTCCACCTCCTCGTCGGCCGTCTCGGGGGTCGGCAGCACGACCGTGTTGAACCGACGCTTCAGGGCGCTCGAGAGCTCGTTGACCCCCTTGTCGCGGTTGTTCGCCGTGGCGATCAGGCTGAACCCCTTGGTCGCCTGGGTCTCGCCGTTCAGCTCGGGGATGGGGAGCGTCTTCTCCGAGAGGATCGTGATGAGCGTATCCTGCACGTCGGCCGGGATCCGGGTCAGCTCCTCGACGCGGGCGATCTTGCCGTCCTGCATCGCCCGCATGATCGGGCTCGGCACGATCGCGTCCATCGATGGGCCTTTCGCCAGCAGCAAGGCATAGTTCCAGCCGTAGCGGATCGCCTCCTCGCTCGTGCCGGCGGACCCCTGGACGAGCCGGGTCGAGTCGCCCGAGATCGCGGCGGCGAGGTGCTCCGAGACCCAGCTCTTGGCCGTCCCCGGCACGCCGAGCAGCAGGAGCGCACGGTCGGTCGCGAGCGTCGAGATGGCGACTTCCATCAGGCGACGGTTGCCGATGTACTTGGGCGTGACCACGAACCCGCTGTCGAGAGTCCCGCCGAGCAGATATGTGGAGACGGCCCAGGGGGAGAGCAGCCAGCGCGGGGGGCGAGGCCGGTTGTCCGCCTTCGCAAGCTCGTGCAGCTCCTCGGCGAACTGCTCCTCCGCGTGGCGGCGGAGAACCTCGGTCGTACCCGGTTTCGAGCTGATCGGAACCTCGACTCCGTCGACGGCAGCCGCCGCGACGGCCTCGGCGGGAGGGGTGGCCTCTTGGGCGTTCCTGCTGGTGCGGGCGGCCTTGGCGCTCATCGGGCGAACTCCTCGTGCATCTCGTGGCGGAACCGCAGGGCGTCGAGAAACTCTCGATAGGCCGTGCAGAAGTAAACACCTGACGGCAGCACTTCGGGGAAGCCGAACTCGGCCTCCTCGATCAAGCTCGGGGGCAACATGCGGGCGAGGCCCGTGATGAATGGGTACAGCTCGTAGTCGAGCCGCCTTGATCTCGGGGAGGGGCGCGTCCGATCCTGGAAACCGTCGTCATCCTCCCTGGCGAGCCAGTCGAGCTCCTCGTCGACCGGCCGTCGCACCCTGTGCAGGACCTCCCTGGCCAGCCCGATCTCCAACTCTCCCTCGCACTGCTGGAGCAGGTTGAACGCCGGGTGCTTCTCGCCGAGGTCGGCCGTGGAGGAACGGAGCAAGTCGAACAGGAATGTGTCCCGATCCGTGGTCGGCAGGATCGAGAGGAGACCCTCAACCAGCGGAAACGTGGTGTCATCGTCCTCGGGTGGGTTCGCGAGCAATGCGAGAGCCCACGTTGCGTTTCGACTCCGCGTCGAGGCCGCGGCCCAGGCCCTCCAGAGCAGTTCGTTCCACTCGCTCTTGTGCTCGACGAGCCCCTTCACGAGTCGCTCGGGCGTGTCGTCCTGCGTACGGCACCAGGTCTCAAGTGGCGTCGAGGCGACGACCTGCTCGAGCCACCACGAGCGCTCGCCCGTGCCGGTCGGCGGCTTGGCCTCAATGCCGTCGCGGATCATCGCCTTATCGCAGCCCGAGGGGGGCGAGACGGCGACGGCCCTGGCCGTCGTCGGGGGCTTGCGGCCCTTCACGGGAGCCTCCGAGAAGGCAAGGAGCGGCCCGGCCCGCTCGATCATCCGGGCGCAGAGCCTCGACTCGGGCAGGCGCGTCAGCAACTCGGCCGCCGCCTTGCGGACCTGCTTGCTCTTGTCGTCGAGGGCCGCTTCCAGGAACTGCTCGTCGTCCATGCCGAGCCCCACCACGAGGGCCTCCACGAACGCCGCGCGGTCGTCGGCCGTTTCCTTGGTCCAGGTGGACGTGACCAGGACGAGCCCCTTCGCGGGGTCGTTCGCGCGGGCGGACCTAAGAGCCTGGCGACGCTCGGCCCGGGTTCCGGTCTGCCAGGTTGCGTCGAAGTCCGTAAGCTCGGAGTCAACCGCGGCGAAGGCCCAGTCGGGGTTGAGACTCGCGAGCCAGCGGCCTCGGTTCCCGATCACCTTGAGCAGCGGCCGGCGGAGCTTGCTGTCCTGCCTCGCCTTCGTCAGCAACTCGGGGAGGGTCGACCCTTCGAGCCGCAGGCCCGAGGCGTCCAGCAGGCCGAGACACTCCTCGAGGAACTGGAAGTGGTCGCCATTCAGGATGCGCTCGAGTCGCTGCGACTGCCGGCCTTCGCATTGCGGCCGCTCGTCAGGAGGCGGGGGCGTGATCGCGGGCGAAGAGTCGCGGCCCGGCTTGCGGCCGACCTGGTGATAGAGCGTCGAGGCCGCCGCGAGCCCGAGCAATTGCGCAGGACCCTGGGAGTCGCCGAAGTTTGAGGCCGCCAGGGCGCTCGTGACCGGCAACGTGGGGGCCGGCCGCCGCTCGACGCCGATCAGGGCACTGGCGGAGAGCTCCTTCCAGAAGGCCGCGAGGTTCTCGGGGGCGTCGATGGGGCTCGCCCCCCGCGTGGTGGGCTCCGAGTCGGCGTAGGAGATCATCTGATACCGCCCCTCGAACCAGGAGGCGAGCGGGGTGAGGCTCTGGCCGTCGAACTCCCCCGCCATCGCGAAGGGCTGGCCGCCGCTGATCCCGAGGAGTTCCCAACCCTGCCCGAATTGCGGCGAGAGGGGCAAGGTCAGGCCCTCCGCATCCCGAAGCAGCCATGACTCGCCGCTGCGCCCGAGCGTGACCCCCTCGAGGCACAACGGGTAAAGCTCGAGCCAGGGGGTGCGCGTCAGGGCCTTGGCGTAGCCGGCGTAGGCCGTGGCAATCGAGGTATGGCCGGCGGGGGCCGTGAGGGCCTCGGTCGGCCCGAATCGTTCCTTGATGAGGGCCCGAAGCGGGAAGGCACCCGGGAAATAGGCGAGTTCGGCCTCGAACTGGAACCCCGGAGTAAGCGTCGCGTCGAGGGATTGGGTCGAGCCGTAGGCGAAGTCGAGGATCTGGGCCGGCTTGCCGGCGTTGCGGCCGACGAGCCAGGTGCGCTGGGAGCGGAGCCGATCCTCGACCTCGACGCGCTGGCCGATGACTTGCCAGACGTCGCGGACGCCGGGTCGCGCCCGCACCTCGTTCTGATCGACGGGGAACCCGATGACCGACCGCACCTCGGCCTGCAAATCCTCCGGGAGCGACTCGACCCGTCGCTTGCCCTCGATGACGAGGTGGAGCCGGGCCAGGCGGTCGAGCAAGGGGCCGTTCCAGCCGTCGCCCGAGAGGGGCAAGGCGGAGATCTGCCGGAGGCGCCTGGCCAGGCCGGGGGCCTGGGCGTCGATCATCCTCCTCGCCTGCTCCTCCCAGGGATCGGCTCCCTGGCTCTGCAGGCTGGCGAGCCCCTGACGCAGCAGGTCGCCCATCCAGAGCCCGAGGTCCTCGAGCCCGGCGTCGACCTTGGCCGACCTCGCCTGCTCGCGCTTCTTCTGGGCGGCGGTGTCGACGACGGCCTCCCCCTTCTCGATCTTCTCCTGGCGCTCCTTGTCCTTCTGCGCCTTCTGATCGGCCCGCTTGGCGCGTCCTTCGAGCCAGGAGGCGACCCAGACCGGCGGCGCCCCCCTGTCGAAGGCCGTCGCCTGATTCGCCCAGATCAGCAGGAGCCCGAGCGAGTGCTTGCAGGGGAACTTCCGGCTCGGGCATGAACAATGGAAGGCCGGCTCGGCCAGCGAGATCTTCGTCTGATAGGGGGAGGATCCGCTCCCCTGGCACTCTCCCCAGAGGATCTCCTCGCCGACCCCCAGGCTCTTCCACTTTTTGGGAGACGACAAATCCTTGCCCGACTTGGCCGACCCCGCGTCGGGCGCCAGGGCCAGGACCTGCTCCGCACTCCAGACCGTCGCCATGGCGCACACTCCCCGCCAGCGATCCTGGGTTTCTATTCATGCGTTCACTATGCAGCGGCGGATTAGGATGCCGAATCCGAGGCCCGGAAGCAAGAGGGAACCCCGGCGATCTTCGCGATTGCGGATTCGGAGGGGGGGCGGCTCTGGAGGCGGGATGGGGATTCTTCTCGGGGGGTAAACGGGATCGCCCCGCCCGAGGGGCGAGGCGACGATCGGCTCCCGTCTGCGTGGAGGGGCTCAGGACTGCCGGATGAGCCGCTTGTCCCCGACGAGGTAGCTGCCCACCAGGGTCTTGCCCTCGATGGTTGAATTCTTGATCACAATCGAGGCATCGGGATGATAGAATTCGTACTTGCCCGAGGGGCCGTTGCCGGCGACGGTCGAGTTGCTGATGGTGACGGTCCCGCCCTGCGCGGCGAAGGAGCTGCCGAAGGACGGGTTGGCCCGCCTGGCGATGGTGTTCAGCACGTTGTACTGGACGCGGCTCTGGTTCACGGTGACGGTAGAGTTCTCGGTCGAGAACGCGGCGCCGATGCTCGCGGACGAGTCGCCGTAGGTCGAGGCGAAGGCCCGGTTGTTGGAGACGGTGCTGCTCGTCACGACGATGCTCCCCCCCTGGGCGTAGATGCCGCCGCCGGAGTTGAGCGACTGGACGTTCGGCGCCACCGCGCCGTTGATGGCCGAATTGTTGTTGATGGCCGAATTGTAGATCGTGACCGTGGCATCCCCGGCGCCGATGCCGCCGCCGTTCCTGTTGCTGATGTTGCCGCTGACCGTGGAGTTGTTGACCGTGAGGTTCCCGCCCTGGGCGTAGATGCCGCCCCCCATCACCTTCGCGTTGTTGCCCGTGACCGAGGTGTCCTCGAGCGTGACGTTGGCGTTCACCGAGTAGATGCCGCCGCCGACCTCGACGCTGTTTCCGCCGGTGACGGTCAGGTTCTCGAGCGACAGGTTGCCGCCGATGACCTGGATCGCCCGCCCGTCGTTCGGGGCGACGATGCTGACGGAGGCGGGGTTGGTGCCCGTCCCCTTGATCGTCAGGTTCGACGCGTTCTGGATCTGGAGCGTCTCGGTCAGGTTGTACGGGTGATTCGCCAGGATGATCGTGTGCGCCTGGGTCGGGTTATTGTTGGCGGTCGCCACGTCCGCCGCCAACTGGGCGGAGTTGGCCGCATAGAAGGTGGTGGGGACGACGCGTCCTTCCATGGCCTCGAGGCCGGGGCGGCTCTGGCGTTGCGTTTCCCGCTTCCTTACCCACCACATGGCGCGTCTCCTCCTTGATTAGCGCCGCCAAGGCCCGAAAAAGATCCGCCTGGTCGGAATCGGCGCGCGGCCTGGCACACTGAAGGGCAACGGCGTTCAAGAGAGCTCCCTGTCATCGTCCCGAGGCGAGGAGCGAAGCCGCTGCCTTTGTTGATTCGCGTGCGACGTGTTGCTTCAAGATGCGTTCGAGCGGAGCCTTTTTGCGCAGGCCGGTTGCGACGAATTGCTGAAGACGGGCTCGTCGCCCCATTTGAGCTGCGCAGCTCCTCTCCCCCGAGTGGGGAATGCGGGCAGGATACCCGATCGGGCATTTCTGCCTAGAGCAATCTTGGCCTCCCCAAATTGCCGGCACCGCGGCGACTCCGCCCTCGGTTCATCTCGGCCCGAGGCGATCGGCCCGGAGGCCGGCAACGCGACCGGCTTCGTGTTGATGGGTGTCAATTGATGGGATGAAAATCCAAAAGATCCTCGATGTGGCCGTCGCGGCGATCCCGTATCCGGGAGATTCTCGGAAGAACTCGACGGATATGAATGTCACGCTGTCAGTGATATCCCATTATTGTAGGGTATAAGCCCATTTTGCCCCTCCTGAGGCAATCGGCTGTCGGGCCTTGTTGTCTTCTTGTGAGCGGAGATCGCCTCTGGTGTGGAAGTATGCGTTATCGTTGATATGGATCCTGTTGGAGTTAATGCGCATAGGATTTTGTGAACGATGATGGAATCATCGATGCGAAGATTTCGCCGGAATTTCCGGGGAATCCCCCGCGGTGCTTGTCGCTTCTGATATTCGGAATGGATGACGAATTGTGCGGAAACGTTCGTGCGAGGTGACGATGCACTTGAAATGTTCTCGGGGATCTCTTAGTATCTTAAATGTCTCGGTCACGAAGTGATAGTGTGACTGACGATTAGTGTAATGATCTCCGGCTCTTACCCTCTTCCAGCCGGGCATCTTCCCTCCAATCGGCCCAAAGCACGGGCCATCCCCTGCGCCGTTCTTGCAACCGCGCCGGGATTGTTTGCCCTTCCATGCTGCGTGCGCGGTCGCCCGATGGGTTCGCGCGCGCCCACTTTCGGAGTCGATGAATGCAGACCGCGCAAGGATCGTGTCGCACTCGGTCGGGCTTCACCCTGATCGAGCTGCTCGTTGTGATCGCCATCATCGCCGTATTGATCGCCCTCCTCCTCCCCGCGGTGCAGGCCGCTCGCGAGGCTGCCCGTCGCTCCCAGTGCATCAACAACCTGAAGCAGCTCGGCCTCGCCGTCCACAACTACAACGACCAGAACAACTGCTTCCCGCTGAAGGACCTGTATCCTCACGTGGCGAACGTGAGCTGCGGCTGGTCGCTCTCGTGGCCGCTGGCGATCCTGCCGGGCCTGGAGCAGACCCCGCTGTTCAACGCCTTCAACTTCTCGTTCTCGACGGCGGGTGCCGACTATGACACCCCCTGCTCCGGCGGCAACGGCTGGGTGAACTCGACCGTGGGCCGGGCCCAGGTCGCGGGCTTCCTCTGCCCGTCGGAGAGCCTGGCGCAGCACCCGGATTCGGGCTTCGGCACCATCAACTACTTCGGGAACCTCGGCGGCCCCGGCGTGCTCGCCACGCACTCGGGCATGATCATCCCGAACGACGCGGGCGTCGTCCCGACCATCGGCTCGACCTACGCCCGCGGCGGCCCGGTGAACTTCGCCGCGATCACCGACGGCAGCTCGAACACCGCCCTCTTCAGCGAGAAGCTGTACGGCAACCCGAACTCGGTGGGCACGATCACCGCGTCGTCGAACAACTTCAAGCGCGGGCTCTTCACGCCGAGCACGACCGCGTCGCACGACACGGGCAACCAGGCCCAGGCCATGACCTTCATCGCGAACTGCAAGGCCATCCCGGGCACGACCGTCGCGACCTCGAGCGTCGCCGGCCTGAGCTGGATCAAGGCGTACCCCCCGTATTCGGTGATCAACGCCTACACCCACTTCGGCGGCCCGAACAGCCTGGCCTGCTCGAACGACAACTCCTACTGGGGCGGGCCCGCGGGCTCGGTGCCCCCGAACAGCAACCACCCCGGCGGCGTGAACGTGGGCATGGCCGACGGCTCGGTCAAGTTCATCAAGGACTCGGTCAACCTCCAGACCTGGTGGGCGGTCGGCACCCGTGCCGGCGGCGAAGTCATCAGCTCCGACGCCCTCTAATCGGCGCCTGGGTTCGATCTGGGCTGGGCGACGTCCCCGACGTTTGCCGACGCCCACGGCGATGCCCTCAATCCATGCGTCCGGCCGAGCGTGATTCGGCCGGACGTTCGCTTTGTCATTTCTCGACTTGATATCGTGAGCCAGGCATGAGCATCTCCCTGACGCGTTGCTCCCTCGTCTTCGCCCTCTCGGCCTGCTTCCTCGGATGCAATGAGGATGCCCCCCAGCAGCCGACGCAGATCAATCCGACCGCGACGGTCGCCGCCCCGGCGTCCTCGCCCTCGAACGGGATCCCTTCATCGGGCGGTGCCCTCAAGCGGAAGCCCGACCCCGTCGGAGCCATGTCGCCGATCATCCCGCCGAAGTAAATCCCGCGGAGAGGGTCCAGGACCGATCCCTCGAATCCGGCCGACCTGGACCCATCCCCATCGCTGGCCGATCATCAGTTTATTTTGCGATTAACCATTGCATATCTCCTCGCTGAATCGCCGGAATTCCCTTCCCGCCCGATCCTTTCGAGTGTTTGACTCACCTTTCGTCGCGTTGTAGACTCTCGCCCGCGCTCCGGGTAGCATTTGTCAACTCGCGCATCCATGGACACTGGCGGCCACGAATTCCGGGTCCGGGCGTTGCACGCCCTCGGGCCCCGGGCTTTTCGATCTTCGAAGGGATTTTGCCATGAATGGAATCGAAGCGATCAAGGCGTCATTGGAGGATACCAGGCAGACGCTGAACTGGTTCATCGCCGACTTCTCGGATGAAGACCTGCTGGTCCGCCCGGTCCCGGGGGCGAACCACGCCGCCTGGCAGATCGGGAACGTGATCGGCGGCGACATCTTCCTGGTTCATAGCCAGTGGCCCGACACCGCCTATCCCGAGCTCCCCGCCGGCTTCATGGATCAGCACGGCTCCGAGGGGGCGAAGAAGGAAGGGACCGAAGGCTTCCTGACCAAGGCCGAATACATCGAGCTGTTCGACAAGGTCCGGTCGACCACGATCGCCAAGCTCGAGACGCTTTCCGATTCCGACCTCGAGCGCCCCTGCACCGGCTCGGTCGCCAACTATGCCCCCAACCTCGGCCGGCTCTTCCTCGCCGCGTCGAATCACACCTTGATGCACGGCGGGCAGTTCTCGGTCATCCGCCGAAAGCTCGGCAAGCCCGTCCTCTTCTGAGCCGACTTCGAAACAAGCGCGGCCCGGGCTGGAAGGGAAATTCCAGACCGGGCCGCGTCTCGATGCCAATACGGTCAGCCGTCCCGCGTCATTTCTTCTCTTCTGACTTCTCCCCCTTCTCGGCGGCCTTGCGGAAGCGGTCGAGGTTCTCGTGCATCTGCTTGATGAGCGGGTGGTCGCCGTCCTTGATCTCGGCCTGCACGAGTTTGAGGGCCTTCTCCTCGTTGGCGACGGCCTCGTCGGGGCTGCCGGTGCGGAAGAGGGCCTCGGCCAAGGTGTCGAGCTGGGCCCAGTTCTCCCCCTTGCTCAATTCGACGGCGCGTTTGGCGGCCTTGAGGGCGAGCCTGGCGACGCGGGGGTCGGGCTCATTCTTGAGGTGCGGGTCGACGACGCTCCAGAAGTAGTTGTTCAGGGCGTTGGGGTTATCCTTGTTGGCCTCGTAGATCTTCTCGCCGAGCTCCAGGCCCTTGTCGGGCTCGCCGCCGTTGCAGAGCGAGGCGAACTTGATCCAGGCGAATTCCTCGGCGAGCGCGGGGTCGCTGGCGGCGACCTCGTCAATCGCGGCTACGGCCGCCTTGAAGTCACCGCCGCGATACGGGCGGATGATCTTGGCGCTGACGGCCGCGAGCTTGCGCTCCTTGGCCTTGTCGGCGAGGCGCTGCTTGGCCTTGTCGCCGATCTCCCAGGAGCCGTCGACGACCTTGGCGAGGGGCTCGTCCATCTCCATCGGGTGGCCGATCCAGGCGATCTTGCCGTCGTGGATGATGAAGGAGGCCGGGATGCCGTTCTCGTCGGCGGCCTTCATCCAGTTCTTGGCCATCGCGCCATCGTTGGGGCTGCCGTCCTTGGGGACGTCGTCGAGGACGACGGCGTAGTCCATCTTGTCTCCCATCTCCTCGACGAACGGCTTGACCTGGTCGATCTCGTTCTCCCAGACGTCGACTCCGACGAAGCGGACCCCCTTCTCCTTGTACTTGTGGGCCAGCTCGGTCAGGTGCGGGATGCTGACGCGGCAGGGGCCGCACCAGGTGGCCCAGAATTCGACGACGTAGGTCTTGCCGGGTTCGAACTTCTCGAACTTCTCCCCCTTGACCCAGCCCGAGACCGCCAGCGCGGGGGCGGGGTCGCCGATGTTCAGAATCTCCTCGGCCGAGAGGCCGAACGGCGTGAAGCACGCCACGAGCGCCGCGAGTGCGAAACGAGATGGACGCATGCTCTGCTCCTGATCTTCCGCGACGAAGGATCCTCATCGCCCGGGGTGGGCCGTCAGACGCTTGTCAATGGTGCGGTCTCATCGTAGCGGGGCCGTAAATCACTCGCAAGGATGAACGTGAAGGCGACAATCAAGCCGCAAAGAACCTGGACGTGTCGATGAGTCGGGTTGAAAAGAAGGGAGCCCTTCCCGACGCCCCCGGCTTCGGGCATCATCGGGCGTCGAGGAGGGACGTGCGTTTGCGAGCCTTGAGCCGGGAGGATGACCCCTGTGAAACTGCTACTCTTCAGCGACCTCCACACCGACGAGGCCGCCGCGCAGAAGCTCGTCGAGCAGTCGAGCCAGGTCGACGTGCTGGTCGGCGCGGGGGACTTCGCAAGCGTCAGGCGTCGGATCTCCGCCTGCATCGACATCCTCAAGGCGGTCGACAAGCCGACGGTCCTCGTCGCCGGCAACAACGAGACGACGGAGGAACTGATCGACGCCTGCAAGGGATGGAGCCAGGCGCACGTGCTCCACGGCGAGGGGGTGACGATCGCCGGCCGGGCCTTCTTCGGGATCGGCGGCGGGATCCCGGTCACGCCTTTCGGCTCGTGGAGCTACGACTTCAGCGAGTACCAGGCCAGCTTGCTCCTGAAGGACTGCCCGCCCGGCTGCGTGCTGGTGAGCCACTCGCCCCCCAAGGGGGCCGTCGACGTGTCGTCGAGCGGCCAGAGCCTGGGGAGCGAGGCGGTTCGCGAGGTGATCGAGCGCGTCGGGCCCGCCCTGGTCGTCTGCGGCCACATCCACGCGAGCGCCGGGAAAGAGGGGGTGGTGGGCTCCACCCCCGTCATCAACGCCGGGCCGGTCGGCATCGTCTGGGAGACTGGCCCCTGACGGTCAATCGGCCTTCGGCGCCGCGGCCTTATGGTAGTTCGGATAGGCCGGACGATTGCGCTTGAGGGGCGTCGACTTCTTGAGCTCCTCGAGCACGACCTCGACGGCCTTCTCGAGCTGCGGGTCGTGCCCCTCGCGCACGGCCTTCGGATCCTGCTCGATGTCGATGTCGGGGGCGACGCCGCGGTTCTCGACCTCCCAGTCCCCGGTCGGGAACCAGATGGCGATGTGGGGCGCGGTGACGCGGCCGCCGTCGATCAGGGTCGGATAGCCGCCGATCCCGACGAGGCCTCCCCAGGTGCGCTTGCCGACGAGTTTCCCGACCCCGGCCTGGCGGAAGGCGTAGGGCATGTAGTCGCCACCGGAGCCGGCCATCTGGTTGATGATCATCGCCTTGGGGCCGTGGATGGCGCCGAGCGGGGTCGTGATGTCCTCGCCGACCCTCGTCGCGATGAAGTTCAGCAAGGGCCTGCGGAGCCGGTCGATCACGTACTCGGCGAGCATCCCTCCGCCGTTGAACCGCTCGTCGAGCACGGCGGCCTCTTTATCCGTCTGGGCGAAGAACTCGCGGTTGAACCGGCGATAGCCCTCGAGCGCGGTGTTGGGCATGTAGATGTAAGCGACCTTGCCGTTCGAGAGCTTGTCGACCTTGCGGCGGTTCTCGTCCACCCAGGCGAGACCGCGCAGCTCGCGGTCGTTCTCGATGGGGACGACCGAGACCTCGCGCGAGTCCTTGCCTTGCGGGTCGGGCCCGACCTTGAGCGTGACCGAGCGCCCCGCCTTGCCCTCGAAGGCGGCGTACACGCCGTCCTCGCCGAGCGTGAGGTCGCGCCCATCAACGGCCAGGAGATATTCCCCTTCCTTCACGCGATTGCCGGGCTGGGTGAGCGGCGCCCGGAGCTTTGGGTTCCAGCTCTCGCCCCGGTAAATCTTGGCGATCCGATACCGGCCGTTCTCGACCCGGAAGTCGGCGCCGAGGAGCCCGCCGCGGGTCCCCTTGATCTCCGGCAGGTCGCCGCCGCTGATGTAGACATGCCCGAGTGACAATTCGCCGAGCATCTCGGTGAAGAGGTAGTTGAGGTCATGGCGGTGGGCGACCGAATTCAAATAGGGGCGATAGCGGTCCTCGGCCGCCTTGAGGTCGAGGCCGTGGAAGCCGGGGTCGTAGAGGAAGTCGCGCTCGATCCGCCAGACCTCGTGGTACATCTGGGCCCACTCGCGCAAGGGCTCGACGCGGACCTCCATCTCATCGGTCTTGAGCGGCTTCTCGGCCGGCTTGGGCAACTGCGAGGCGGCCACGATGAACCAGTTCGCCCCCTGGCGATAGAGGAGCTTCTCGCCGTCGTGCGACACCAAGGCCCCGCCAATCCCTTCGAGCGCCTTCTCCGACTTCCGCTTCTCCAGGTCGAACTTGTGAAGGATATCCCTGGAGGGGGGCACTGGGCCGCCGCCTTCTTGCTCGCCCCCGCTGGGCGGGGTTTCGAAGACGTAGAAGGTTTTCTCCTTGCCGGCGAGCACGCTGCTGTAATCGCGGGCCGGCATGGGCAGCGCGAGGATGCGCTGGTCGATGTCTTCGAAGTCGATGCGGACCTGCTGCGGCTCGTCCTTCTTCTCCTTGTCCTTCTCCTTGTCAACGTCTTTCTTGTCCTTGTCCTTGTCGCCGTCCTTCTTATGCTTGGCGTCGTCCTTGTCCTTCTCCTCGTCGCTCTCGGGGGCGAGGGGCGAGGCCGTCTCCGAATCGAGGACGATAAGGTAAGGGCTGCGGGTGACCGGGTGGTTGATGGTCGACATCTCGCCCCCCTGGCCGTGCGCGGGGCCGATATCCGTGCTCGCCAGGAAGTAGAGATATTTGCCCCCCTTGTCGAAGACGGGGTAATCGGCGTCGCTCATCCCGTCCGTGATCCGGTGCGTCTTGCCCGTCTCGAGCGAGTAGACGAAGACGGCACGGAGGTGATTCTTGAGCTGCCGCGAATACGTCAACCAGCGGCTATCCGGCGACCAGGCGGGGGATTCGAGCCGCTCCATGAATGGGCCCGTGTCCACCTTTTTTGAGACGCCCGAGTCGATATCAACGTACCAGAGATTGATCCGATTGTCGGTATAAGCAATCTTCTTCGAGTCGGGCGACCAGTTGGGCCCATAGTAATACGAAGGGGAGTCGCCCAGGGCGATCGACTTCACATCTCCCTTGCCCGACTGTGGCCGGAGCTGGAGCTTGTACTCGCCCGACTCGTCGGAGAGGCAGGCGATCCACTTGCCATCGGGCGACCAGCTCGGGTCGCGCTCGGCGGCGCCGGTCGAGTTCGTCAGGTTGCGGATGTCCCCTTTCTCCGCCGGCACGGTGAGGATCTCGCCGCGGGCCTCGAAGACGGCCCTCGCCCCGGTCGGCGAGATCGCTGCGGCCTGGATCCCCTTGGCGACCTTCTCGTATCGCGGCCGGATCGCGGTCAGGTCGCCGCGAACCTGCACCTCGAACGGCGTGGACTTGCCCGACTTCGGGTCGAACAGGTGCAGGCTGCCGAACTGCTCGTAAACGATCGCGTCGGGGCCGGCCGAGGCCGACTTGATGTCGAGCCCCTTGTTCTCGACCACGCGCTCGACCTTCTCCGACGCGGGATCATACGAGTAGAGCGTGATGGGGCCGTCGCGGTCGGAGAGGAAGTAGATCTTGTCTCCCACCCACATCGGCCTGGAGTCGTTGGAATCCTTGCGGGGGATCGGCTTCACGGAGGAGTCGGCCAGGTCCGCGACCCAGATCGGCGAGGCCGTGCCGCCCCGGTATCGCTTCCAGGCCACGGAGGACACCGGGCTGGGGGCGTCGAAGTTGGAGAACGGGACGTAGGCCAGGTGTTTCCCATCCGGCGAGTACGAGCCCTCCACGGCCATTGGCAGCGGCAACTCCTGGGGGAAATCCCCGTCGAGCCCGATCGTGAAGAGCCGGCTGAAGCGGGCGTAGCTCTGACGCAGGGACCGGAAGAGAATCCGCTTCCCGTCCCGCGTCCAGCCGACGGCGTGCTCGGGCCCCGGGTGATAGGTCATCCGCCTGGGGACGCCGCCGCTCGACGGGACCACGTAGACGTCGAGGTTCCCCTCATATTCCCCGGTGAAGGCGATCTGCGTCCCATCCGGCGAGAAGACGGGCTCCGTCTCCTGGCCCATGCCCGAGGTGAGCCGCCGCGGCTCGCCGCCGCTGCGCGGGACGATCCAGAGGTCCCCCGCGTAGGAGAAGGCCACCTGCTCCTGGCTCACCGTCGGCTTCTGGAGCAGGAGTTTCGGCGGGGCCTCCGAAGCCTTCGCCGTGGAGATCGGCCCCGGGACGAGCCAGAGCCAGGTGACGGCCGTCAGGCCGAGGAGTGACGCTCGAGTCGTGGTTCTCATGCCGGTGTCGGCTCCTTGAGGTGAAGCGGAATGTGTGCAAGGGCCGAGGAACCTCGACCCTTGCTTGGGTTCGTCGCGAATTGGAATGTTGAAGTGTGCAAGGGATGTCGGCCGATCGCTCAATCCTCGGTGCGGATGCCGAGCCCGGCGACCTTGCCGTCTTTCGTCAGGGTGGCGAAGAATTCCAGGCGCTCGTTCTCGAAGATGACGCGGTAATGGAGCCTCAAGTCCTGATCCGACTCCTTGCGAGCTAGCAGGTCGATCGACTTCAAGGCGCCGAAGCCGGCGAGCCGCTCCTTGTCGTCCCGGATCTTGGGGAGCATCTCCTTCTGCGCCGTCTCTGTGAAGAGTGCGTCCTTGAGTTCCCCCTTCTGGGCGCCGAGGAGGATCCCCTTGAGCAACTCGGTCGTCTTCGGATCCTTGTCGGCGATCGCCTCGCTCGCCTTTCTGGCGAGTGCCGGGATGATCTTGGCGGCGATCCCACGGGCCAGCGAGTCTCCCCCGCCGCCGTCGAGGTTGGTCAATACGATGATGGTCAGCTTGTCGTCGACGTAGCGCGAGAGCTGGGTGGAGAAGCCGGGGATGCCGCCGCCGTGCGAGGCCAGCCGGTGGCCATTGACCTTGCTCACGCTCCAGCCGAGGCCGTAATCGGCGTGCTTGCCCCCCTTGAGTTCGGCGGGGGCCCACATCGTCTCCAGGGTCGTCTTGTCGAGGAGCGTCCCGGCGGCGAGGCCGGCGTCCCATTTCACCAGGTCGCTCACCGTCGAGATGAGTGCCCCGGCGGCATAGGGCTGAGTCGGGCTGACGTATTCGCCGTTTTTGAGGGTCTTCCCCTCCATGGTGTAGCCGTGGGCGCGGTTGGGGATGATGACGCGGAGGTCGTTGACTCGCGTCTCCGTCATGTCGAGCGGCTTGAAGATGCGGGCCTCCATGAACTCGGGATAGCTTTGCCCGGCGACCTTCTCGATCAGCATGCCGAGGAGGAAGTAGCCCGTGTTGGAGTAGTTCCACCGCTCGCCGGGCTCGAACTCGAGCGGCTCCTTCGCCACGAGGTCGATGATCTCGCGGTGGGTGTAATCCTTGCGGATCGTCTTGAAGAAATCCTTGACGTTCGTATAACTCTTGATGCCGGATGTGTGGTTTAGCAGGTGTTTGACCGTGACCGGATCCCAGGCCTTGGGGAGGTCGGGCACGAGCTTCGTGATCGAGTCCTCGAGCTTGATCTTGCCGTCCTTGACGAGCAGCATGATCGCCGTCGCCGTGAAGGTCTTGGTCACGGAAGCGAGTTGATAAGCGGTGTGCTCGGTCGTCGGGACCGAGAGCTCGACGTTCGCGAGGCCATAGCCCTTGGCGAGGACGACCTTGCCGTCCTTGATGACGGCGACCGAGGCGCCCGGTATGTGCTGCTTCTTCATCGCCCCGGCGACGAACTCGTCGATGGCGCCGGGGGAGTTCTCGGCCTTATCATCGCCGCGGGCCGTCGCGATCGACGTTACCAGGAGGAGCGCGGCGAGGAAGGCCTGCGTCGTGACTTTCATGTTCAATCACCCAGCCTTTTGGTGGAAAGGTCGTGTCTGAGGATGGACGGACCGGGGCCGGGGCGATATCGCCACGGACCCGGGTCGCCCGATTGTGCAACAGTCTGCCATGACCGTCTTGTGCTGGCGAAACATTCCCCTGGAACGCCCCTAGCGCCTGCGGGAGAGGCGTCTGTAGGCTCCCGGGGTGACTCGCAACTGCTGGCGGAAGGTCCGCGTGAGGTGGCTCTGATCCGAGAACCCGGCCTCGAGGGCGATCTCGCAGAGCGGCGCATCGGAGCCGGCGAGGCGCTCGCAGGCGAACTGCACCCGGAGTTTGCGGACGTAGTCGCCCGGCGAGCAATCATGGTGGCGGCGGAAGACCCGGGCGAGGTGGACGGGATGGACGCCCACGCTACTGGCGACGTCCTCCAGCGGCAGGTTCTCCGCGAACCGGGCGTGGAGCAATTCCCGGGCCTTCTCGAGCCAGCGCGGCGGCGTGCGGCCCGGCTCGTCGGCCTGACCGCCTCCTCGCGAGATCTCCGCCACGATCTCCAGCGCGAGGCCCTCCAACCCCAGCCGCGAAGGGCCATCGGGCCGGCGATACTCGCGATAGAGCCGGCTCGCGAGCCAGGGGACCGGCCCCGCCCTTCGCTCGGCAGGACTGTCGAGCGCCGCCCCGTAGGCCCGGAGCGCCTCGGCCCGAGATCCTGAAATCTCGATGTGGAAGACCCGCCCGCCCCCGTTTTTCCAGCGGTTCGAGTGCGGCTCTCCGGCCGGGTGGAAGACCAGGGTGGACGGCCCCCCTTGCCTCGTCTCGCGGCCGAATGTCTCCTCGTACATCCCCTCGATCACGAAATAGAAGAATGCGTTCTCATGTTCGTGCTTGGGGAGGAACAGGTCCGTCGCGTACAACGACTCCGAGAAGGTGAGGCCGGCGACCTCGATGGTTTCTTGCATGTCTCCCAGGAATCGCCCGGGGGCCAGCTTGGTCGCCATTGGGAATTCCGAAATAAGGTGACTAAGGCTCGTTGGATTTCGAGTCGCAATCGAGGGCGCAGTACCGCACAACTTCCGTTTCGCGAAGCGGGCGGCTTCCACCGCCTTATTCGTCACCCAAGCTCGATTCTTGGGAAATAAGAACGGACCTCGTTTTCGTTCGGGTTCGATCGCCTAATCGGGCCGAGGGCCGTTGTTCCTCGGGTCGATCTGGGCCTGGTCGTCGAGCCCGCGCATGAAGTGGGTCCATGCCTCGAGGCCCGGCGCCGACTCGTTTCGACGGCGATGGGGGACGGGCAGTTCGATCTCCGAGGCGGGCACTCGGGCGAGGCGTCGGCCGGCGAAGCCGTAGTAGCGGTGCCACTCGCCGTCCTTGAAGACCTCCTCCGCCTGCCAGATCAGGCCTTCCTGATCGAACGCGATGTGCTTCTTCGAACGCTGGGTGGCGATGTCGTAGTCGTCCGTGAACTGCCCGTAGTCGCGGAAGGTCGTCCAGGTCGCGGGGTACGGCGTCATGGGGAGGGGGACCACTCGCCTCGGGCCTTCCCCCTCGGCCGAGAAGATGCAGAGCCCCCGGCGAAGGTCCTCGGGGGTCGCCGGATGATCGAGCCGGGGGAAGCTCGGCGCGATCCGGGTGAAGTCGTGTGAATGCGGCGCCCTTCGCTTCTCGCGGGAAGGCTCGTCGTAGCGTTTGCCGAAGCGCTCGAGGTAGGCGGATTGCTCGGCGATCACCCTGTCTCGATCCGCCAGGAACCAGGTCGGGTTGAAGGGGGGGATCCCGTCGAGGTTCAAGCCGAGCTTCCAGGCGTAGTAGTCGCAGACCCGCAGCGAGACGTCGGGGACCATCGGCGATGTGGCGGGCTTCATGTGGGGAAGTCCTGCGGACTCATTCCAACCGGTGCCGAATGTGATCCTGGGGCTGGAGACGGGATCGTCGTGGAATCTGGCGAGCGGCTCCCGATTGGCCAACTCTCGCACGACCATCTTGCGGAAGGCGGGGATGCCCACGAGCCTGGCGATGAGCTGCCCGCGCTCGCCCACATTGTTGGGGTGCTTCGCCGTGCCCAGGAAGGGGAGCCAGGGGGAATCCGGGTCGTTGAAGAGCTTCTCGGCGGCCGCGGAAAGCGCGGGGTCGTGCGGGAAGAGGGCGAAGGGCTCAAGGAAGTGCTCGAGCCCCGACCACGTCCTCGGGTCGGGCGGGTTGAACGCCAGGGCCCACGAGGCGTACTCCTCGAGCCCCTTCGAATCCCCGAGGCGCCCTCGCAGGCAGGTGAACTCGGAGTAGTATTCGTCGAGACTACCCCTGAAGAACTCCCGGTCGACCGACTCTTCATCAAGGATCTCGCGGAACCGTCGATGCAAGGCCGCGACCACGGGACGTGCCGCATCGGCGTCCCAGATCACCAAGGCGAGGGCAAGCTCGCGGGCACCGTCGAGGGGCGCCGTATCCTTCGGCTTCATCGCGTAATACGGGGTCGCTAGTTGCTCGGTGCGGCGAACGAGGAGCGTAGAGAGCGTAGAATTGTCCAGCTTACGCAGGGAATCGCCCCGTAATGAGCCATCGGGGCCGATGGGCGTCAGCCAACGGTGGGTGAGAGGAGCGATCACCGGTCGATCGTCGCGGGAGCCGGCGGGCATGTCGGTGACGATCAGTTTCGCCACCTCAGCCCACTCGACCGTATAGGCCGCGTCGTCGGCCAGGATCCGATACCAACGATCTTCGACCGAGACGTCGCCATACTTCGCCACGGATGCGGAGATGGCCGCGACCGCCTCCTCGTGGTTCTCGGGCGCCTGGTCGTTGTCGTCGGCGAGCTTCTTGCCCGAGAAATTATCGGTGCCCAGGAGCTTGAGGATCCCCGCGAAGGCGAGGTCTCGCACGGAGACGATGTGACGAGTCGTGGGGGTGTAGTGGAGGATGCGGACCGTCCGGGTCAGGCGTCGATCCTGCTTGAAGGCCTCGAGCAGCGGCTTCGCGGCGTCGATCCCCTGCTTCTCGAGAGCCTGGACCGTCACGTCGCGGCGATTGTACCTGGTATCGTGCATGAACATCATGTTCACGGATTCGTCCCTAGTGACCTCGCCCATTTTGTAGTTGTGTTCGGCCATCGAGTCGATGAGCGCAGCGATGCGTTCCTGAGGGTCGGGGAGCTTGACCAGGACCTCCAGCGGGCGTTTCTCGCCGGGCTTCTCGCGGGCCCGGCGCTCCTGATCGGCGATCAATATGGGCAGTTCTTCGATGAATTCCAGATAGGCGTCCGACTTCTTCTTCATCCAGGGTGGAGTGAAGGGCGAGGTCATTCGCGGGTCTTTGGCCGCGGAGTAGCCCAACTCGCGTGCCTTGTCCTCGACGATGGGCCGGACGCGGGCCATCTCCCGGGCCAACGTCAGCGAGAGGGGGTCGAGCCCGAGCGAGTGGGCGCTCAGGGCCTGGTCGTAGAGGGCCAGGGCCCAGGGCCTCGCGAGGGCAATATAGGGATCCCCTGCCTCGCCCGGGAGGCTCGAGCCGATCGGCGTCTTGAACCCCGTGCTCGCCTGCCAGACCTCCCTGGCCAGGTCGAGCCGCCCCAGGCGGAGGAGCAGGCCGATCGTCGTCGGCCTGGGCTCGACCCGCACGGCATCCCAGGCGACCTCGAGCCTGCCCATTTCCGAGTAGCCGAACGGGCTGGCTTCCCGCAGGGGGTTGGCCTCGGCGGGGATCGACGCTCCATAGGTTTTCGTGAGCTGCTGGAGCTTGGCCCTGGTCCTGGTCAGCAGGCCCTGGATGTCGGCGTCGAGGTCGGCCGGGTCGCCGAGGCCGTCCAGCGGGTAGACGAGGCCATTCCAGGCGACGGCGAACCGGCAGTCATCCTTGCGGCTCGCATCCTGAGGCAAGACCCAGGCGTGGGTCACGAGGTTGGGCCCTCCCTCCAGGGGAGGTCTCGGCGTATCGCCCGCCAGCACGACCTCGCGATACTCGCAGCCGCGAGGGTCGGCCATCCCCTGCCCGAACAGCGTCGTGAGGGCTTTGGCGAAAGGAGCCGAAACGCCCGGCCCGGGGCTCGTCCAGGGCTGGTCCTGCCGGGGCGGCCTGGGGATCTCACCACCGCGATAGGGCGGCGTCGGCCGGCAGGCCGCGAGCGACGAGCTCGCCGAAAGATCGAAGATCACCCCCGCCAACACGAGGGCCACGCCGCACGTCTGGCCGAAGCGGAAGGTCATGTCCAACATCCTGTCGAGCCTCGTTGGTGGCCGAGCTCGACGCCGGCGCGCCGGGGCTCGGGGGGAGAGTCCGTGCCGATGCACCAGGATTCCTTGATGGGGCAAATATTCTTCGATTGTAACAGCCGCTTTCCCCTCCGCCAGCCCCTCCGTCGGGCACTCGGCACCGGCCCTCGAATCGATCCGGTTGGCTGGGTGAGACCGTCGCGGGAATGGCGAAGGGATCGACGAGGGGAGAGCCCGGTTGCCCGCCGAGGGCAAACCAGGTATCATCAACACTTGAAAAAACAAAAAACGACCAATGGAGATCTGGACATGAGTAATGCTGACAAGCTGGCCGAGATCGTCAAGCACGCCCCGCATAGCTTCCAGTTGATCCGCGCGCAGAGCAGCCTGAAGCTCAGCGACGCCGAATTCGCCACCATCATCCGGGAGAATCCGAGTCGCTTCGCCTCGGTCTACTTCGCCAAGAAGAAGCCCGACGGCACGCGCGTCAGCCCCGCCCGGCCCGGCGTCAAGCTGATCACCGTCTGACGAGAACGAATCGGTCGCGGCAAAGGTCGCGACCGAACGCGGCGCGGATCAGTGCACCCTCGCCCGGATCGGGTTCATGCGAGAGATGCCGAACTCATCGAAGGTCGCGGCCGCGTCCCCGCTTCCCCTCGCGCTGAGATTCGACGAATTTGATCAGATACAGGACTTCGGGCGTGAGTTGGTCGTGAGATTCGAGCACCTCAACGGCGAGGCCGATGGGCATTCTTTCGAGGAACAGGAGCTGATAGGCCTGGATGAGGGCCTGGTCGACCTCGGGGTCGCGAGGCTCGGGTTCGTGCGCGCGGTCGTTGATGCCGAGGACGCTCGCGGGTATCCCGCCGACGCTGAGGTACGGGGGGACGTCCTGGTTCACCTTCGACTGGCCATCGACGTAGCTGGACCCGCCGATGGTGACGAATGGGAGCACGGCCACCGCCTCCTCGAGGTAGGCCCCGTCCTCGATGTGGACGTGCCCGGCGAGCAGGGCGTTGCTGCCGATGGTGATCCCATCGCCCAGCTTGCAGTCGTGGGCGATGTGCGCGCCGGTCAATAGCGTGTTGTGGCTTCCGATCCGGGTGACGCCGTCTTCCTTCTCGGAGGCGAGGTGGATCGTCACACGCTGATGGATCGTGTTGTGGTCGCCGATCTCGATCTTCGTCGCCGTGCCCCGGTACGACGTGTCTTGCGGATCTCCCCCGATGGCGACGAAGGGGCCGATGTCGTTGAACTCGCCGAGGGTGACGGACCCCATAATCCAGATGTGGCTGCTCAGCCGCGTCCCTCTCCCGATCGACACGTCGGGGCCGACGACGCAAAATGGGCCGATGAAGACGTCGTCCGCGATTCGCGCACGGGGATCGACGCTGGCCGTCTCCGACACCGAGCTCGCCATGGAACAAGTCCCTTCATCCTTGGGGGGGCTGTCCTGGCGATGAATTTCGCTCAGCGACGCAGGGAAGGCCATAGCCTAATCCAATGACCGCGAAGTTTCTACGATCATGAGCAACATTTAAGAATCCTTGACTCGGATCCCCACCCGGATCGCCCGGATTGTCGAACCTGTGCAACATCTCTCCGCGATCGATGCCGCCACTAATCATATCAGGGATACGCAAATCCGGAGCCACGAGTCGACTGGTTCGGGGCTAGCGAGGATCAATCGCGAAGGGAGAAGGCATGGGCGTGGCGAGGTTTTATCAGAAACGGAGCCACTTCAGACTCTTGGAACAGATGAATTTGTGTGAAAGGTTATGGTGCCAGCGATTGTTTGCGGATGGTGTGCTCTTGGGCTGGGAGGGCGGCGAGCTGATCAGAATGCTTTGCACGGGGATGAGCTTGGGGACGAGGTATTGGTCATCGGCCATCACACACCTTTCCCAGCCAGTCTGGCCGATAACCCATGAAATTGAGATGTGTCGTGATTTTTGATTAGTGCTTGTGCGACCCGCCCTGGTCGAGGTCGCGGTAGAGGCGGGCGAGGTCGGTCATGAGCTTCTCGAGCTCGGCGAAGTATTCGTCTTCGCCGAGCTTATCCTTGCGGTCGCGGAGGGCGGCGACGGCCAGCTCGAGCCCGTCGCGACGCTTGCGGACCTCTGGCGGGATGCTGCGTTCGCGCTCGCTGCGGACGAGGTAAAGCTGGTGGGCGCGGGGGCCGTCGAGCGGGCTCCCGTCCTTGGCTCGCTTGGTGGCGCGGACCCCCTTGAACCAGTCGGCGGGGGTGCCGAGGCGGTCGCCGTTGTCATCCAGGAGCGGATGCTCGGTGGCGAGCTGCGAGTGGGAACGGTAATACTCGGCGACGCCGTGCGAGGCGCTCAGGAAGGCTTCCAGGAGCGAGACCTGGCCGTCCTTGTCGAGGTCGGCGCGGGGGTCGGCGATCGACTCGGCGAGGTACTGGCCGAGGCGGGCGTAGTTCTCCTCGTGCCCGCTCTTCGTGGCGGTGATGATGACCCGGTTCGGACCCGAGAGTTTGCTCAGGAACGGGCCGCTGCAGGCCGAGCAGTCGATCACGGCGATCGGGCGCTTGATGGGGGCGGTCCACTCCGCGAGTTCCGCCTCGGTGACGTCCGGCCCGCGCATGTTGAACTTGGCCGAACGACCGTCGAACGTGCCGTGGCCGATCAGGACGAGCCAGAGGGGCTCCTGCGAGGTTGCGGCCCCTTCCGTCAGCGCCGCGCGGAGCTTGTCGCGATCCGGGGTCTTGTCGGAGGGGTCGCCGACGCCGATCCGCGTCACCTCGGCCGAGCTCTTGCTGGCGGCGGCCTGCCAGAGGCCTGCCCAGGCCTGGAACTGCGTGCCGTACTCGGGCGTGCCGGGGGCGCCGACCACGATCACGACGCGGGCGCGATCCTCGGCGGCGGAGGCGTCCGGTGTCGCCAGGGTGAGGCCGAGGGCGAGGAGTAGGGTCGTCATGCTCGTGGCCTTGCTCTAAGCGGTTCGATCGGCTCGGATTCTTCGGTGGCGAACGCCCGGGGTCAGGCCAGGCCGTTGATGCGCCTCAGGCCCCACTCGGCGGTCAGGCAGATGATCGCGATGAGGAAGTAAAGGGGCTGGTGCCAGAGCGGGGACGTCCAGGGCTCGGTGAGGGGGACCTTCCTCGACGGCAGGCTCTTCACGAACGAGTCGAGCTGGTCGGCCTCGACGACCTCGCCCTGGGTCTTCGCGGCGAGCTTCTTGAGGAAATCGCGGTCGGGCTCGAGCCTGGCGAATTCGTCGGCGGCCGGCTGCGCGGCCCATCCCGCCGTCTTCTCGCCGAGTTGGCTGCCGTCGGGGGCGGTCGCCGAGGCGACGACCCGGTAGGCCCCCGGCTGCTTCGCGACGTAGGTGGCGACATACGTCCCCGCCTCGTTGCCGACCGGTTCGGCCTCGATGGTGAGGTCGGGGCTCCCCGCGTGGACGATCTTGAGCGTGACCTTCGCGTTGTCGAGCGGCCGGTACTCGCCGTCGTTGACCTTCACCACGACCGAGACCGCCGAAGGGGCTTCCGGCTTGGGATTCACCGAGGCCTCGACGCGGTTGGGGACGTCGGCCACGAGCCAGCGAACGGTCTGCCGCCAGGAGCGTTCGAGGTCGCTCTCCTCGACCTTCTCCCGCCGGAGCCCCCAGCGCCAGAGGTCGCCGATCATGAGCGCGGCGACGTGCCCCTTGCCGAACTGCTGGGCGACGAGGGCGGGGATCGTCTGGCCGGAGCCCTCCTGGACCTCAGACAGGACGACCGCCCCGGGCTTGATCTGGCCGACCTTGCTCATCGTGTGGAAGCCGGGCATCGAGGCGAGCCTCGCCTTCTCCTCGTCCTCCGTCTTCCGCATCCGGACCCAGGGCTGGAGCCAACCTTCGCGGGTGAGGACCAGGCGGAAGGTCTCGTCGGGGCCGGACGGCGAGGCCGGGGTGCGGGCGTTGAGGTAGACGGGGAGGATGTCCCCCACGGGGGTCCGGTCGTACTTGCCGTCGGCGAACGAGTTGGGCCCGCCGAGCATGAGCAGGCCCCCGCCTCGCCTGGCGACGAAGCTTCGGATCAGGGTGAGTTGGTCCTGCGTGAAGAAGCCCGACTCGAGGTCGTCGATGATGATCGCGTGATAGCGATAGAGCTCCTCGGCCGTCTTGGGGAAGCCGTCGCGGAGCTCGGCCGCGTCCTCGGTCCCGATCCGGACGAGCACCGGCTGGTCCTGGCGCTCGGCGGTCTCGGCGTCGGGGTTGTCGAAGCCCTTGAAGAACTGGTTCGTGGACTGGTCGCGCGGGTCGCGGAAGTCGAACTTGGGCTGGCGAAGCGCGATCCTCAAGAGCCCGACGAGCTGGACCTGCTTGTCCTCGTCGAGGCTCCGGCGGAGGAACTTGTACTCCCAGTTCGGCCGGCCGCCGACGTAGAGGATGCGGTAGGGCTCGGATCCCTGGTCGACGACGACGAGCCGGCTGTTGTTGGCGAGGGTCTGCTCGCGGGTCGTGCCCGGCGGGTTGGCCTCGGCCTGCTTCATCGCGGTCTCGTCGCGGGCGGGGAAGGCCCGGACGCGGTAGAAGTTGATCCCCTCGTGCTCGGGGCGGAACTGGAACCGGAAGCTGAGGGGCTTGCCGTCGGAGGAAGCCGTCGCCTCCTGACGCTCCACGTCCCTGCCGCTCTCATCCGTCACCGCGGCGACGATCGACTCCCCCGCGAACCCAGACGCGTTGACGTCGGCCCGGAGCGCGACCGGCGCCGACTCGAAGTTGGTCTGGCTGATCGAGACGTTCTGCAGGCCCACGTCCTTCGAGGCCCCGTTCGAAGGGGGGATGACCGGATAGATCGGCGGGAGCCCGAGGGCGTCGACGTCGATCTCGCCGGCGTCGGTGCGGTTGCCGTCGGTGAAGAGGAGCACGCCGGCGAGCGGCAGGCCCTTGAAGCGCCGCGAGAGGGCGGCGAGCGACGCGTTGAGCGTGGAGCTCTCGCCGTCGAAGGCGAGGGCCTCGAAGCCGTCGGTGGCCCGGAGGTGGGTGTCGAAGAGGTAGTTGCGGGTGTCGAAGTCCTGGCCGAGCCGGGTCCGCCAGGGGGCTTCCTTCGCGAGCCGGTCCTTCAACAGGTCGCCCCGGGAGCGGTCGGCCTTCTCGTCGCGGATGCCGAGGCTCTGGCTGTTATCCGCCAGGACCACGAAGGCATTGGCGCCGCTCTTGGGCTTGGAGCCGGTCAGGAGCGGCTCGAGGAGGCAGATCGCGAGCGCCGCGATGCCGAGCGTCTTGAGCAGGGCGCAGAGGAGGCGGATCCGGGGCGAGGCGGTGCCCGACCTCCTCGCGTAGCTCAGCAGGATGGCGATGGCCGCGACCCCGAGCAGCCCCAAGGCGACCCAGAGCCAGTCGGGTGATCCCCAGATCAAGGGCACTCGCGTCATTGACCACTTCCCAGGCGTTCGTAATAGCGTCGCACGGAGTCGGCGTACTGCGGCGGGACGGGGTCGCGGTCGATCGGGACGAGGGAGTCGGGCGACTCTCGGCGCTTGACCTCCTCGGCGATCCGCTTGCGGAGTTCCGCCATCGGTTCGGCCACGAGCTTCTGCATCTCGTTCCAGTCGGGCACCTTGGAGTGCCGCTTGAACTCCTCGCGGGCTCCCCTGGCCCTGTCTCGGATCCGGGCGGCCTCGCCCCTCAACTCAGGGTCGTTGAGCAGTTCCTCGACGTCGCGGAGACGGTCGGACCACTGCCGGAAGCCTTCGCCGGTGATCGGCCCTCCCGGCCCCTGGTTCATCATGCCGCCGAGCAGTTCTTCAACGCCACCGCCGCCGCCCCGGCCTCCCATCCCGCCGGGGCCTCCGCCCTGGCGCTGACCTTGCCCTGGACGCTGGCCCTGACCCTGGCCTTCGCCTTGTTGCTGGCCCTGGCCTTCACCCTGGCCTTCTTGTTGGCCCTGGCCTTCTTGTTGGCCCTGGCCTTCGCCCGGCTGCTGCTGGCCCTGCTGATCCCCGGCTTGTGGCTGGGGTTCATTGCCGCCTCGGAGGCCGCCCTGCCCTCGCTGGCCCTGGCCGCGCTGGCCTTGGCCCTGACCTTTGGGCTGGGCTCCGCCGGGCTGCTGGCCGCCGGGTTGTTGCCCCTTCTGCTGATCGCCGGGTTGCTGGCCTCCCGGCTGATCGCCGGGCTGCTGACCCTCCTGAGGCTCGTTGCCGGGTTGCTGCTCGCCGCCAGCTCCCTGGGGCTGCTGGCCTTCCCCGGGCTGAGGCTGGCCTTCACCCTGCTGCTTCTGCTGGTCGCCCGGGCGCCCTTGGCGGTTGCCTCGCTGGCGTTGGCCCTGGCCCTTGGGCTGCTGGCCCTCGCCAGGCTGTTGCTGTTCGCCGCCCTGACCTGGCTGCTGCGGGTCTTCGCCCGGTTGCCCTTCCCCCTGGTCGCCTTCGGGCTGGCCGCCGGGGGCGTCCTTCTGGCTGGGGTCGTTGGCGTTGCGATTGCGGAGACCGTTGCCCGGGCGTTGCGCCGGGTTGTTCGAGGGGCGCTGGGCGCCCGGCATCGGCCGGCCGGTCGACTGGGCGATCTCGCGATCGAGTTGGTTGGCGAGGTCGTCAAGTTCCTGCTGGGCCCGCTTGAGGGAGGTGGTCTCGTCGCCGAGGACGCTCGACGCGGCCTTCTCGACCCCCTGCCGCATCTGCTCGATCCCCTGGCCGACGCGCCTCGAGAGGTTCGTGGCCTCCTGCGGGACCCCCGCGTCCACAAGCTGGTCGACCCCCTTGAGGGCTTCGGGCAGCGACGGCTCGTTCGCCTTGCGGACGGTGTCGAAGAGGCTCTTGGCGAGCAACGGTTCGCTCTCCTCGGCCTCCTGGACGGTCTGCTGCATCTTCTCGAGGATCTTGTCGACCCCCTTGCTCTGCTGCTCGAGGGCATCCTTGACCTGCTTGCGGTCGCCCGTGTCGCGGAGCGACTGCTTCGGCGTCTTCTCGAGGTTCTCGAGCCGCTCGGTGAGCTTCTTCTGACCCTCGTCGAGCTTGCGGGCCTGCTCGCGCATCTCGGTCATGTCTTCGGAGAAGCGGTTCGAGTTCTCCTTGCGCATCTGCTCGCGGAGCTCGTCGAGCTGCCGCCCGGCCCTCGCCCCCTCGTTGAGGGCCTGGGAGAGCCGGCCTTCCTCGAGGGCCTCGGAGGCGCGTCGGACATTCTCGCGGCCTTGCTCGACCTGCTGGCGCGCCTCGGCCATCCGCTCGCGGTTCTGCTCGTTCTCCATCCGCTCGCGGAGCTCATCCGTGTCGCGGAGGATCTGCTGCTCCTGCTCGCGGAGCCGCTTGAGCTGGCGCTCGACCTCCTCGCGTGATTCGGGGGTCTTCGCGGCTTCGAGCGCCGACTGCAACTCTTTGAGCCGGTCGTTCAGGTCCGACTGCCGCTGGGCGAGCTCCTTGAGCCGATTGAGGACCTGCTTCGTCTCGCGCTGGGCCTGCTCCCGGGGAGATTGTTGCTCCTGGTTGGCCTTCGCCGAGCGTTGCTCTTCATACCGATTCTCGTCGTCGGTGAGCTCGAGCTGCTGGAGCTGGCGATCCGACGGGCTGCCGCCTCCGCCCCCGCCCCCCTGGCTGTTCTGCCTGTCCCGGCGGCTGACCTGGAATTCCCTGGCCCGGAGCTTGAGGAGGGCCTGATACGCCTTCTGCTCGGCGACGAGGGCCGGGTGCAGCGGGGCGATGGCCGGGGTCTGGCCGGCCTCGGTCAGCTTGCCCTCGGCGTCCTTCATCGCCCGGACCGCCTGCTCGAGGCTGGCCTTGGAGACCTGATCCTGGATCTGCCCGCCGAGCTCGTCGGCCTGGCCGATCGCCTCGCGCTGGGATTCGTGGAGGGTCTTGGCATCCTCGGGAAGCTTGGCCGTCGGCTTCGTGCCGGTCTCGCGGCGGATCAGGTTCCAGGTGCCGTTGACGATCTCCTTCTGGATCTGGGCCAGCTTCGTGATTTGCTCGCCGCCGCCACCTCCTCCGCCCCCACCGCCTCCGCCTCCGGCGGGCTGCTCGCCCTGGCGGAAGATCTCCTCGAAGTGGCGGACCTCGGCGAAGAACATATCCCCGGAGGTACGCCTGACCGCACCATCGGGGCCGTAGTCCTCGGCCCAGACGAAGTAGGAGACGAGCTCGTCGGGCTTGACGTGGAGGGACTCGAAGTCGAGCAGGTGCGTCGCCTTCACCTGCTTCGGCGCGGGCTTGGCCTCGCCCAGGACGACGTCCTTCGGCTCCTTGCCGGCCAGGGTGTAGTTGACCCCCTGGCGGATGATCCCGAAGTCGTCGCGGATGTCGGCCTTGAGCGTCAGCTCCTCGACGGCCGAAACGCGCACGTCATGAGCCGGCTGGGTCATGGCGATGGTCGGCGGCTTGTTGCGGGTGACGTTCACCGCGATCTCGGACGTCTGCTTGTTCTTCCGCCCCTCGCGGTCGACCAACTCCAGCTTGTAGCGTTTGGACTCGCTGAGGGTGAGATTCGTCGCATAGACGAGTGACCCGGCCTCCTTCGGCTCGAGCTTGAGGGGCTCCCCCTTGGCGTCGACGAGCCGGGCCGAGGCGACCTCCTTGTTGAGCCGGCAGAGCAAGGTAAGAGCGGTCCCCTCGACGGCCGTCACGTGCCGGATGTCCTCGACCGTATTAGCCGGGAGCCCCGTGTACTTGGGGAAGACGAGCTTCGCGTCGGTGCGTTCGAGACTCGGATACTCAAAGACGTGGATGTGATAGGTGGAGGTCTCGCGGCCCTCGTAGGCGACGCGATAGTCGAGGTCGCGCGTGACCGACTCGACGCGGTAGGCGAAGGTCGGGTCGTCGAGGCTGCGGTTCATCGCGAAACGGCTGGTCGTCTCGACGCCGTTCTCGACGATCAAGGCGGCCTCGGCCGGCACCGCGCCCGGGAACCGGGCGATGACCAGGAGGGCCGTACCTCGCTCGATCTCGGCGTTGCCGGGGTCGACCTCGATGTCGGTGCCCCCCAGCCGGCTCGCCAGGGTATCCCGGCGCTCGTGGGCCTGGGAGCGGACCTGGCCCATCAGCGTGAAGAAGACGGCGAGCAGGCAGGCGAGCGAGGCCACGTGGGCCGCCTGCGTCCCTCGGATCGTCCAGCTCGAGACGGTGTCGAGCCAGGCGTGCTCGTGGCGATGGGCGAGGGCCTGGCGGATCACCGTGGCCTGCAGATAGCCGGGGCGCTTATCGGCGAGGACCGAGGCCTGTTCCACGGCGGCGAGCAGGCCGGTGTGCAGTTCCGGATGCTTGGCCTCGATCCGGCGGGCGACCCAGAAGCCGTCCTTGACCGAACGCAGGGCGAGGATTGCGCAGGCGAGGCCGGTCGCCGCGGCGAGTGCGGCATAAGCGGCGAGAACCCATTCGCCCGGGATGCCGACGCGCCCCAGCCGGGGCCAGGCCGCGATCAGGGCGATGCCGAGGAGGGCCCAGGCCAGCCAGTTGGCCGCCAGGCCGCTCCAGAGCCGCACCCGGCGGAACCGACGCGCCACCTCTTCCAACGCCTGTCTCAGTTCGGTGATCATGTCGCCAAGGCCTCCTCGCGGGCTGTTTGAGGTCGACTGAGACGCCCTGCCAACAACGTTTCCACGATCAAGAGGCCGATGGCCCCGATAATCAGCCAGCGCCAGACCTTCTGACGCCCTTCGAGCTCGGCGTTCTGCATCTGCCGCATCTGTTCGCGGTCGAGAACCTTGGGGTTGCCGTTCGCCAGCTTGCACCCGAGCTGCTCGAGGGTCTCGCTCGGCAAGGGGGCCGTCCGGCTCTCGACCGGATCCAGGTTCACCGCGAACGTCCGCTTGCCCCCGGCGAGGTCCAGCGTATAGACCCCCGGCTGATCGGTCTCGGCAAACGAGGTCTTGCCCGCTTCGACGCGCACCGTCGACCCGTTCGGCTTGTGGACGACGAAGCCCCCGCCGGGCGCCTGCCCCGCGGGCAAGGGCACGGCGTCATCCACGAGGTAGCTCGTCTCGTCCAGCGTCTTCGAGCCGCCCGAATCCAGGAGCGCGGCCATCAGCGGCACGAACTTCGACGAGCGGGCGAGCTGGCTGTCCTCGGGATCCCAGCCGCTGGTGAAGAGGATCAGCCTCCCCTTGCCGACCGCCTTCTCGATCACGGCCGGGTCGCCCTCCTCGAACCGGGCGACGACGCGGACGTCGCCCAATCCCTTGGGATCGATGCGCCGATATTTCCAGAAGTGAATCTTGGTGAAGTCGTTGAACTGGGCCCCCGCGAACGCCGCAAAGAGCGGGTGGTCGAAGCCGATCTCGCCGAGCATGAAGTCGCGGCCGGCTTGCGATTCGGAGACCTCCCAGGGGGCATCCCCGGCGATCGTCGCGAGCGGCCCCCCCTTGCCCGAGGCCGTCACCACGCCCAGGATCGTGCCGCCCCGCTCCGCGTATCCCTTGAGCCGGCGGACGTTGTCGGCGCTTGTCTCGGCCGAGGTCATGATGACGAGCGCCGGGGGCTTGGCGGGGTCGAAGACGACCGGCGACTTCGGCTCGATCGGCGTCACTTTGACGGTCCGGTTCGGCGTCGGCAGGAAGACGCGCTGGAGGTAATAGAGCAGGCCGCCGGAATCCTCCGGGGCGTCGGGGCCGATATAGGCAACCGTCGCCTCGTCCTTGCTGCTGGCGGCGAGCCAGAGGGTGTTGTCGAAGCCCTCTCCGTCGCCGTCGAGCCGGAGCGCGGGGGTGTTGGGCGCGTTGGCGAGCCTCGGGACCCGGACGACCCGGCTCTCTCCCGGCGGGACGTAGGCCTCGGTCGGTTTGCCGGCGGGGGCCCCCTTGGCGTCGAGCCAGTTGAGGGCGAACGTCTCGCGTTTGGAGCCGGCGTCGTTCGAGACGCGGACGAGCGGGGCCTGGGCGTCGGCCGCCTCCCCTTCGGTCGAGGCCTTCAGCCATTGCAGGCCGGCGTTGGCCCTGGTGTCGGAGATCCGCTTGAGTTCGAGCTCGACGTCGGAGGGCCACTCGAAGTCGCCCAGGGCCTCGACGTGGCTCCCCTGCTGGAGGTCGGTGATCAGGATCACCTTGCGGGGCATCTTGGCGGCCTTCTCGGTGGCGTCGGCCACGTCCTCGATGGCTCCGACCGCGTCGATGAGCGACTGGCCCAGGTGCGTGCTCCGCCAGGTCGGGGCGAGGCTCGCGAGCTTCGCCAGGCCGACCGCCTGCCGCCTGTCCGGCTCGAGCGTGGCCGACTCGGCGAAGGAGAGCTGCGCCCTCGCCGAGGTGTCGAACGCGAAGAGGGCCCACTGATCGGTCGGCCGGCACCCCTTGATGGCTTCCTCGGCCAGCGCCTTGGCCCTGTTCCAGAGGTCTCCCCGACGCATGCTCGCGCTGGTGTCGACGAGGATGGCCACGCGCTGGCGTTCGACGGGGCCCGAGCCGAGCTGCGCCGCCTGCCGGAGGAAGGGCCGGGCGAAGGCCAGGGCCAGGAGGGCCAGGGCGAGGCCCCTGAGGATGAGCAGCAGGATATTGTCGAGCCGACTCCGCCGCGTGAGGCGAGGGGGCGTCGGCGAGAGGAACATCAAGGAGCTGAACGGCACCTCGCCTTGCGGGGCGCGCCGGATCAGGTGGAAGATGATCGGCGCGGCGATCGCCAGGGCCCCGAGAATGTAGAGCGGCGTGAGGAAGCTCATCGCGGCGCCCCCCCCCGTGAGGGCGAGCCGCCTCGCCTGCCCGGCAGCTTGCCCCGACGCATCCGCGCCCTGAGCAGATTGAACAGGACGAGCTCGAGCGGCTGGTCGGTCGTGAGCGACTCGTAGTCGATCCCGAGGTCGGCGCAGGCCCGCTCGATCGCCGTCGCGTGAGCACCGAAGCGGCGGAGGTACTCACCCCTCGCCGCTTCCGGATCCACGTACATCTCGCGGCCCGACTCGACGTCGAGGAACATCGCCGGGGTCTTGAACTCGAACCGGACCTCCTCGGGGTCGAGGATCCGCAGGACGATCACGTCATGTCCGATCGCCCGCAAGGAGGCGAGCCGGGAGCGGAGCAGCTCCGTCGGCGCGAGCAGGTCGGAGATCAGGATGATGAGCCCGCGCTTGCGGACGGTCGCCGCGATCTGCTCGAGCGGGCCGGCGAGGTCGGTCGCCTTACCCGCCGGCTCGCGCTCGAGCACCACCATCAGGCGACGCATGTGCCCAGGGCGATGCCTCGGCGGGATGAAATCGACGACCCGGTCCTCGAACGTGACGAGTCCCACCGCGTCACGCTGGGTCGAGAGGAAATGGGCGATCGTGGCCGCGGCGGTCCGCGCATACTCCCCCTTGGAGTAGCCGGCCGAGCCGTATCCCATCGACCGGCTGGTGTCGAGGACGATCGAGCAGCGCAGGTTCGTCTCGTCCTCGAACCGCTTGATGCAGTAGCGATCCGAGCGGGCGAACAGCTTCCAGTCGAGGTAACGGGGGTCGTCGCCGGGGCTGTACTCGCGGTACTCGGTGAACTCGACGGAGAAGCCGTGGAAGGGGCTGCGGTGGATCCCCTTGAGGAACCCCTCGACGGCGACCTTCGCCCGGACTTGCAGGCTCTTGATCCGCATCAGGGTCCGGGGATCGATCAGGCCGGCATTGGAGTGCGGAACGCCGTCGGCCCCCCCCCTAGGCGAGGGACGACCACTTGCGCCAGTACCTGCCCGAGCGTCGCTCCGAGCCATCAGCTTTTGGGTCCTTTGACATGCTCGAGGAGGCGATCGATCACGCCATCCACCGTGATCCCGTCGGCCTCGGCCCGGTAGCCGAGGAGGATCCGGTGCCGCAATGTCGGGTGGACGAGGGCCTCGATGTCCTCGGGGGTGACGTGAAAGCGGCCGGCGAGGAGGGCCCTGGCCTTGGCCCCAAGGACCAGAGACTGCGCCGCGCGGAGCCCTGCGCCCCAGCTCACCCAGTCGTTGACGAATCCGGGGGCTTTCGGCCCCGGGCGGGTGGCCGCCGAGAGCCGGACCGCGTGGCGGACGAGGTCCTCGGCGACCGGCACCTTGCGGACGACGTCGTGGAAGCGGAGCACGGCCTCGCCGTCGAAGAGGGGCTCGATCGGCTCCGAGCGCCTGGAGGTCGTCTGCTGCACGACCGCCACCTCGTCATCCTCGGGCAGGTAGTCGACGATCACGTTGAACATGAAGCGGTCGAGCTGGGCCTCGGGGAGCGGGTAAGTCCCCTCCATCTCGATGGGGTTCTGCGTCGCGAGGACGAAGAAGGGTTCTTCGAGGGCGTATCGCACGCCGGCCGCGGTGACCTGGTGCTCCTGCATGGCCTCGAGCAGGGCGGCCTGGGTCTTGGGCGGGGTGCGGTTGATCTCGTCGGCGAGGATCACGTTGGCGAAGATCGGGCCGCGGACGAACTGGAGCTTGCGGCGCCCGTCCCCGGTCTCCTCGAGGATCTCGGTCCCCGTGATGTCGGCCGGCATGAGGTCGGGGGTGAATTGGATGCGCTGGAACTTGAGGTGGAAGACCTGGGCGATCGTGCGCACCAGGAGGGTCTTGGCCAGCCCCGGGGCGCCCGTGATCAGGCAGTGCCCCCCGGAGAAGAGGCTGATCAGGAGTTGATGCGTCGCCTCCTTCTGGCCGACGATCACCTTGGCCAGCTCGCGCTCGATCCGGCCGCGGCTCTCGTGGATCATCGCGACGGCCTGGCGCTCTTCCTCGTAGACATCGACGTCTTCCGCCACGATCGCTCCTTGCCTTGGTCCCGAACTCGTCTGGATGGGTTAACCGGCCCACCCCTGCCCGTTCGCCTCAGTGTGTCATCGCATAGGTGATGATATTAATGCCCAACGGGTATGCTTTCTTCTCGGAGAATTCGTGGAAGTACCAGGGGTCCTCCCCCTCGCGTTCCCAGCCGTCGCCGAGGTCGGTGTTGTGGCAGATGATCGCCATCATCCGCCCCTTGTCGTCGAAGATCCCGCGGTAGTGGACGTCTTTGGTGTTCCCGTCGTGGTACATCTCGTAGGTGATCCCCATGTCGCGCCCTTGGTAGGCGGCGCCGATGCTGGGGACCTGCGGCTTCTCCTTGAGCCGATAGACGCAGCGGAAGATCTCGTGATCGGCCGGGAGTTCCTGCGGCTCGCGGTCGGGGAAGACGCGCTTGATCTCCTGGTAGAAGTTCAGCCACTGGGAGTCTCCCCAGAAGTCGTCGACCATGAGGAACCCTCCTTTGAGGAGGTATTCCCGGAGCGCCTTGACCTCTTCCTCGGAGAAGTAGAGCGAGCCCGGCTCGATCATGTAGAGGAACGGATAGTCGGAGAGCCGCTCGTCGGTGAGCCTCATGGTGATCGGGTTCGGGTTCACCTTGAGCGAGGTGAGCTGCTGGAGCCGGTACGAGAAGTTCAGGTCGCTGTCGGGCCAGTCGGTCATGCAGCCGCCCCCGCCCCAACCTCGGCGTCGTCCCCCGCCGCCGCGGCGGACCGAGTCGTATTCGACGCGCACGAAGGTGAATACATCATTTTTGAAGGCCGGATCGACCTTCCAGTCGGGGATCCCGGCCCGGTCCTCGGGCAGGGTCGTCGACCCACGCTCGCGCCACCAGGGGGGCTGGGCGAGCGTGACTCCGCCTGCGATGACGACGAGGCTGGCGAGGACGACCAGAGTCGCGCGACGACTTTGGCTCATGGTTACGGGCTCCTCGCGGGCTTGGGTGTTGGTGTCTCGGTCGCGGGCTTGGGCGTTTCGGCCGGGGGCGTCGGGGGCCTGGCGGGGTCGACCAACTCGAGCAGGAGGTGGTGGGCGTCGCGGAACCGAGGGGCTTCCTCGAGGGACTTGAGCACCTCGCGGCGGGCCTCGTCCCCCTTGCCGTCGTCATGCAGGAGCTTCGCCAGGTGGTAATGCACGCCGGCAGGGTCGGAGTCGTCCAACTTGGCCAGGGCCCGGTAGGCGGCGATGGCCTGGGCCCGCTTGCCCAGGTGCTCCGCCGCATCGGCGAGGTGGCGATAGGGCGCGGGGATTAACGGGTTCACGCCCAGGAACCGCTCGGCGTTCGACGCGACCCCGGCCCAGTTGCCCGAGGCCTCGTCCAGTTCCATCAGGCGGAGGAATGCGGGGCCAGCGTCGCCCGATCCGGCTCGCGAGGTGAGGTCCTCGAGGGCCTGGCGCTCGCCGGCACTGTCGGAGTTGCGGCGGGCGATGTTGGCGAGGAGCATATACGCATTCTCCGTCCCGACATATTCGGGGTAGAGCCGTTTCAGCCGCTCGAGCGCGTCTTTCGCTTCGGTCCACTTCTGCTCCGCGACGAGCCGGGCCGCCAGGCGTCTCAGGCCGGTGAAGCTCTTGGGATGGGTCTCGAGCCAGGCCGAGATCGCCTTGGAATCGGCGTCGGGGGGGAGCTCCGGGTCGTCCCAGGTCAGGTCGGGGGCCACGCTCGAGGCCCGCTTGTGCGCGAACTCGGCGAAATCGCGGTCCAATTGATCTAGCGATGTTTTGGCCCGGGCCGGCAGGACCTCGTTCAGCGGTTTCCCCTCGGCCAGATCCTCCAGCGTGTCTTTCAGCAGGGAGAGCCCGAAGCGCTTGACGAGGAAGTCGATGGCGAGGCCCGACTCGAAGTAGGCGAATTGCAGGTGCGCCCCCGACTTGGGGGCGAGGAATGCCGCGCTCAGCTTGCTCAGCGGGGTCAGCTCCTTCCCGAGGAGCATCTCGCGGAACTTCGGGGTGAGGGCCTCGCCCCAGGTCCGGTTCTCCTGCTCCTCCTCGTAGACCGAGATCCCCTCGCTGAGCCACCTCGGCATCTTGTTCCGGCTCTTGCCCAGCGTGACGGCGTGGCAGAATTCGTGCCAGACGACCGCCTCCCAGTTGGAAGGGGTCTCCCCCTGCGAGGCCGGGCTGTTCACCGTGACCACGCGGCCGAAGCAGACGCCGAGGAACCCCTCGGCCCCCGGCAGGCCGAACGTCCGGACGGCGAACTCCTTGCGCTGGGGGAAGATCTCGACGATCACCGGCTCGGTGAAGGTCACGCCGTACTTCTCGCCGAGGGTCTTCTTCGCCCGCTTCAGGAGGTCGAGGGCCCGCTGGCCGTAGAGGTCGGCCTCGCGAGGATCCATGCGGAGGAGCAAGCCTTCGGCCTCGAGCGTGCGGAAGCCCGCCAAGCGATCGTGCAGGGTGACCAGGTTGTAGGCGACGACGTTGTATCCATCCTTGGCGAGAATTTGGTCGGCGAGCTGCCAGCCTTCCTCTTCCTGCCCGAGGCGGAGGAGGTCGTCGCAGAGCTGGACCTTGGCCGGGAGGTACTCGGGATCGATCTCCAGCGCCCGCCTCTGGGCGGCGGATCCTTCGGCGAAGCGGTACTTGGCCGAGAGCTCCCGGCCGATGATGTGATCGACCTCGGGGTTCTGGGTCCAGGGGGCAAGCGCGTTGGTCCTGGCCTCGACCTCCCCCTTGGGGTTGTTCATGAGGTGGGCGAGCACCGCGCGATAGGCCCAGGCCCTCGGCTCCTGGGGGTTGATGGCGAAGATGCGCTTGAGGGTCGCCTCGGCCTCGGCATACTTCTCGCCATCGATCTGGTGGTCGGCCACGAGCAGGAGGCTGTCGACGTGGCTCGGGTTGATCTTGAGGGCGGCCTCGAGCTCCTTCTCCGACTTCGCCCGGTCGTCGTTCGAGAAGGCACGCGCGAGGAGGTAGTGATAGGCCGGGTCCTCGGCCGCGGTCGGCGGGGCCTTCTGCAAGGTCTCGGCGGCCAGGGCATAGTCCTGCTTGCTCAGGGCGAGCTCGGCCGTGGCGAGGAAGTTGTCGACGAGCTCGGGCTCGAGCTTCTTGGCGACGTCGTAGAACTGCTCGAGCACCTTCTTGGCGTCGGCCCCTCGGTAGAGGAGGTAACGCCCCAGGACGAGCCGGCTCTCGGCGCCCCCGTAGCGGTTCGGCATGCGCCTGACGAGGGCCTCGATCGCCGCGAGTTCGGACAGCGCATCGTCGGCCCGCCCGTTCTCCCGATAGACCTGATGGCCGAGCCAGTGGATGCCGACGCTCCAGGGGAACCGCTGGAGGGCCTCGTCGGTGGCGATCAGGGCCTCCTTACTCCTCCCCCGGGCTCGCTCGGTCTCGATCCTGAGGGCGCTCCAGCGCTCGTCGCGGAACCCCTTCGACGTCGCCAGGGTCGCGGCCTTGTTGCACTCCTCATACTGTCCCGTGCGGTAGAGCTTCTCCGCGTCTTCCAGGTCGTCGGCCCGGGTCGATGACGAGCCGAGGGCGAGCAATATCGCGCACACGACGACGGCCGAGGCCGTTGGCCGGGTGTGGTGGTCGAACCTGCTGCGTTTCGAGGAGGCGAGGCCGGGACGGCCCGAATTCGAGGACGTGTCGTCGAGATCCTGCGATTGCGTTCCGGCCGGCATGAAGCAATCCCTTCCATTCGGGAGAGGCTTATATCAACCGCTGGGCCGGAAGTGGATTATATCCCCGACGGCGATCGGATTGCCAAGGGTAAATTAACCGCCGGGGCCGTCCGATTCTCGCGTCTGAGATTTGCTCATTTGCAAGGATCTTGTGTCGAGAATAGGATTGGCCTTGCACCCATCGCCGCGACCAAGCCGGGGCGCGGGCCTTCCTGGGTCGCTACAATGAGGGGCGGCGACCGTCGTTTCTCGATGACCGAGAACCTTTCCGTCGTCGCGCGTGTCCAGAGATCCGGGCGTTACCGAGTCGGGCCATGTTATTCCGCAAGAGACCGTCCGTGGAACTGAAACTGGACTTCGGCTCGATCCGATCCTTCCGCAGGGGGGATCTCGACTCGCTCGTGCGGCACGCGAACGACCGGGAGGTCTGGCTCAACCTCAAGGATCGGTTCCCGCACCCTTACACGAAGGACGACGCCAGGGCCTGGCTCCAGCTCGTCACGAGGATGGAGCCGGAGACGAGCTTCGCGATCGCGGTCGACGACGTGGCGGTCGGCGGCATCGGCATCGAGCCCCAGGGGGACGTCGCCAGGCGCTCGGCCGAGATCGGCTACTGGCTGGGCCGGGAATTCTGGGGCCGGGGGATCGCCACCTCGGCCCTGCGCGCGATGACGGACTGGGCCTTCGCGAACTTCGAGATCTGCCGGCTCCACGCCGGGGTCTTCGCCTGGAACCCGGCGTCGGCCCGCGTGCTCGAGAAGGCCGGGTATACCCTCGAGGGCCGTCTACGCAGCAGCGTCTTCAAGGATGGGCATATGACGGACCAACTCCTCTATGCGATCGTCCGCGAGCCCGACGAGGCAGAATTCCCGCGCCGGGCTGAGGGGTAGCCCTCCTCATTTCTTGGCGAGGAGCCCCCTGATGATCCGGGAGACCTCGTCGCGGAGCGTGGCCGAGTAGCCGACGTGGATGTCGGCGACCTTGCCCTCCTGGTCGACGACGATCAGGGTCGGGAACCCCTGCACGTTGTACTTCTCGGGCACACCCTGGGCCTTGACGGTCGGGTAGTTGAGCTTCATCGTCTCGGCGACGAACCTGGCGTCGGTCTCGTCGCCGTCGGTGTTCATCCCCAGGACCGCGACGGGCTCCCCCTTGAAGTCGTCGGCGAGCTGCTTCATCTGGGGCATGGCCCGGATGCACCAGCCGCAGCCACGGTTCCAGAAGTCGAGGATCACGACCTTCCCGCGATATCCCTTGAGCGAGTGCGCCTTGCCGTCGAGGTCGACCGCGTCCCACTCCGCGGCGTCTTTTCCGATCACCTCGGCGCGGTTCCTGGCCTCCTGCTTGTAGTACGACCGCAGGGCCGCGTGACGCTTGAGCTGCTCGTCGACTTGCTCCTGCAGGGGGGCGAAAGTCAGTTTCGCGCGGGCCTCCTTGAGGGTCTTCTCGGCCTGGTCGAGGGCCTCGTCGATGACGCCGACGGACTTGCTCGCCTTCGCTTGAAGATCCTGGTACGTCTTGTTGGCGGCGAAGTAGAGGTCGGCCTCGTCGCCGAACCGCTTGGCCCAGTCGGCCCCATGCGGCTCGATGGCGATCAGCTCGGTGACGCCGGTCCCCTTGCCGTTGAACCCATAGCCCTGGGAGTTCTCGCTGTCGATGCGCTTGATGAGCCCGCGTTTGCGGTCGAAGTCGTATTTGGATCGCTGGGAGCTCACGTAGATGAGGCCCATCGTGCTCTGGGGGATCCCCTCGAAGACGAGGTCGGCGTCGGAGGTCCCGCCTAGGGGTTTGAACTCCGTGCGGGCGTCTTCATCGTCGTACCCCCTGGCCGACCAGCCCTCTTTGGCCTGTGCCTCGTCCTCGGGCAACCGGGGGAAGAGCGCCGAGGGTTCGAAGCGATGGTTGAACGAGTCGTTCACGGAGGCCCGGCCGTCTGGGTGGAGGTCGCAGTAGGCGACGGTCGCCTGGACCTGGCCGTCCCCTTGCTCCTTGCCCTCGCGCTTCATCCAGAAGGACTGGCTCGACCGCATCACGACCCGCCAGCTCCCGTCGGCATTCTTGCGCACGACCCAGGCCTGCCAGTCGGTTTTGAAGCCGTGGGCGCCGTCGGCGTATTTGAGCTCGCTGCTCCCCTTGTATTTGAGCTCCTGCCCGACCTGGAGCTGATAGCGGGGTACGGCGCTCGCGGCCTCGTCGGCCCGAGTCGGGCGGAGGAAGGCGGCCGAGGAAAGCTGGATCGTCAGGGCGACGATGATGGCGGATCCGTGGCGAAGGCGAGACGAGGGGGGCATGCCGGCCTCCAGGGATGCATGGTCGGGGATATCCTCGCGACCCTTGTACCCTGACGGCAGCCCCCCGTCCAAGGGTTATCTCGACAGGGGCTGACGTCTCATGGTTGATGGGGAGGCCGACAGGGATGGGGCCGAGGGACTTGCCTCGCCCCGGCTCGCGAGCGATGCTGCAGGGAGCCGCCCCCTGCCCCGCCCGCCCTCGACGCCGAGGCCGGCCTCCTTGGCCATTCCGGGACCCTCTGCCATGAGCCTGCGTATTCATAAGGTCGAGGCCCGAGTGGTCGACCATCCGGTCCGACTCGATGGCGCGATCCTCTCATATCTCGGCCGCCACGAGGCCTCTCGCTACCTCCGCGTGACGGTGGAGGGGGACGACGGCCTGCTCGGGTTCGGCGAGGGGGCGACTGCGCCGGTCTGGAGCGGCGAGTCGGCCGAGACGGGCCTGTGGTTCGTCGAGAACCTCCTCGGGCCGAAGCTCGCCGGGGCGACCCTCGACCACCCGTCGGAGGCCCTCGCCTGGATGGATCGGGAACTGCACGGGAACTCGTTCACGAAGTCTGCCGTGGACATCGCACTCTGGGATCTCTGGGCCAGGTCGCAGGGCGTCTCGGTCTCGAGCCTGGTTGCCGATCGGGAGTCGGTGGCCTGGATCCCGACGAGGGTCAGCATCGGAGCCTATCCTCCCGAGGAGACCGTGCGGCTGGCCGTCGAGTTCTGGGAGCGCGGGGTCCGGACACTCAAGTTCAAGACGGGCGTCCCGGGCATCGACGACGTGGCCCGGCTGAAGGCCGTCCGCGAGCGGCTCGGCCCCGAGCCCGTCTTCACCATCGACGCCAACGGGGCTCATGCGACGGCCGACGACGCGGTGCGAGCCATCGAGGCCCTCGTCCCGTTCAACCTCGCACTCGCCGAGCAACCCACGCCCCGCGATCGGATCGGCCTGCTGGCGAAGGTCCGCAAACGCGTCCCGGTGCCGATCCTGGCCGATGAGGCGGTCTTCACCCCGGGGCATCTCGAGGAGGCTATCGACCTCGATGCCTTCGACATCCTCTCGATTTATCCGGGCAAGAACGGCGGCTTCACCCACTCGCTGGCGATGGCCCGTCGCGCCCAGGCCGCGGGCAAGTCCTGCGCGATCGGCTCGAACCTTGAGACCGACCTCGGCCAGGCCGCGATGATCTGCCTGGCGTCGAGCCTGTCCGTCTTCCCGGTCGACCGCATCGCCTGCGACTTCCAGGCTTCGCTCTTCTACGCGTCATCCTACGTCAGGCCCCCCATCACCTACCAGGACGGGAAGGTCGAAGCTCCCCGAGGCTTCGGCTTCGGGGTCGAGCCCGACTCGGCTTACCTCTCGTTCGAATGAGGAGCTCCGGAAAACGAACGAGCCCCCGGTCGCGGATTTGGCCGCGGCCGGGGGCTCGTGCTGGATCTCGATGAAGCCAGAATTCGGTCAGCCCTCAACGGGCCTTCTTAGAAAGAAAGGCTCCGAGCGGCCGGGCTCCGAATCATTGACCGGGCTCAGTCCTTCTTGACGGCGTCCTGGAGCTTCTGGCCGCCCTTTTCGACGCTCTCGCCGGCCTTCTCGACGACCTTGCCCGTCTTCTCGACGACCTTTCCGGCGGTTTCGCCGAGGTGCGCCTTGGCCGACTCGGCAGCCGACTTCTCGAGCTTCTCGCCGGCCTTCTCAATGCCTACGCCGGCCTTCTCGACGACCTCGCCCGTCTTGTCGACGGCCTTGGCACCGAGATCCTTGGCCTTCTCGCCGATCTCAGCAGCCTTGTCTTCGAGCTTGTGGATGGTGCTCTCCGACCCGGCCTTCGGCGTGGCGTCGGTCGCCGGCTCTTCGTTGCAGCCGGAGAGGACCAGGGTGCTGGTCACGATCAGGAACGCGGGAAACTGCCACCACGACTTCAGACGACGCATGATGCGGCTCCTTCAGAGCTAATGAGTCAGAGCGGGAAAAGGCACAGGCCACGTGAAACCTGAATTCCCGAAGGCACTTCGGCCTCGAGCGATCCGGGTGAAAGCGACCGACTACGCGACGATTAGGGCGAAATCGCGAGGTCCAAAACCATGGCCCTCGTGGACTTCGCCGGCTCGTGCAACAGGGGTCGGGTGATTGCATCGCGACAGCATGACGTAGCTCAAATAGTCAATCACTCGGCAGGCCAGTTCGTTCAAGGTCCCAGGCAGTGATGTTGTTAACGTTGCGCAATTGGGAAATCAATGTCCAAGGTTGAGTTTGGTCCTCATCTGAATACGAGAGTCATTCGCGGCGGCGTTTGAAAGATTCTGAAAGGGGATTCGAGCTTGACCAAAACCTCTCGGCTCCCTGCCTCACAAGCTCCCAGCGAGCCGGTTTTCCTTCGATTGGATCGGACTCGCGGCGAAAGCCTCGGGAAAATAATTGCCCAGAGAAAAGAATCGCGTGTCGCGAAACCGGCATCGCTTCGAGCGATGGACCCTAGATCACGAGCATCATGGCGAAATGTGACCTTCGTCGGCCCTGATTCGTTGCGAGTCGCCGTGCCGAGTTGCAAAGCCTAATGTGGCGAGCCCGGTCCCGCACCTATTCCCTGCCGATTTTCCTCGACTTCTGCACCGGATTGACAAGATTCAGCCTCGCCGACTCGGGGTGACAGGCCCGCGATCGACTCGGTGCGAGTTGGGAAAGCAAGCCTCGTGCCAGTCCCGCGGCGCGATCCGAAAGATTTCAGGGCCAGGCCTGTCACGCATCAAGGGCAAATGGCCTACGACACGGATGATACGTCGACATGGATAGGTGAGCCAGATGCAAGGCCCGGCGGGAGCGGCGAATGCGCCAGTTTGTGGCCTGAACGGATTCAGATGTCAACGGGTGGCCTCGCGGGAGCCGGCAATCGAGGTCTGGCAGGAACTGTCGGATATCCGTCATTTCCGCCAGGAGGGGTCGTGAGTATGATTCCCTCAACGACGCCGGGAGGGCAGCAGCGGGAGGGGAGGTGAGGCATGGGCGAGTCATCGGGCCGCGGCGACCGGAATGCGAAGGGATCTCGGGACACGGGTAAGAAGGCCCATCGGGTGGCCATCCTCGCCTTCCCGGGCGTGAACCTCCTCGACGTTGCCGGGCCCTCGGAAGTCTTCACCTGCTTTCCCGAGGCGCGGGGTGACCTGCAGGCCCCGAGCGCCTATCGGATCGAGTTGATCTCCTCCACCAGGGAGTTGAACGTCAGGACATCGGGGGGCGTTGTGCTGGCCGCCGATCGGCATGTGTCCGAGCTGGGGGGCGAGATCGACACGCTCATCATCCCGGGCGGCGTCGGCGCCTGGGAGGCGGCGAAGGACGAAGGCCTCCTCGAGGAGATCAGGCGCCTCGTCTCCAGGACGCGTCGGGTCGGCTCGGTCTGCACTGGGGCGTTCCTGCTCGCCGCCGCGGGCCTGCTCGACGGGCGCAAGGCTACGACCCACTGGCGTTGGTGCGACCGCCTGGCCCTGGAGCATGAGGCCGTCGACGTCGAGCCGGACGCCATCTACGTACGCGACGGCAAGGTCTACACCTCCGCGGGCGTCACGACCGGGATGGACCTGGCGCTGGCCTTCGTCGAGGAGGACCTCGGCCGGAATGCCGCCCTCGAGATCGCGCGACACCTCGTCCTGTTCGTCCGCCGACCGGGAGGGCAGTCACAATTCAGCCCCCTGCTCGAGATGCAGGCGGCGGATCGACGCCCCTTGCGAGACCTGCAGGCCTGGATCGCCGAGAACCTGGCCGAGGACCTCTCGGTCGAGCACCTGGCCGTCCGGGCTCACATGAGCGCCCGCAACTTCGCGAGGGCCTTCCACAAGGAGGTCGGCACCACGCCGGCCCGCTTCGTCGAGCGCCTGCGGATCGATGCCGTGCGTCGCCGCCTTGAAGAGACAGACGCCGGGCTCGATCGGATCTCGCGCGAATGCGGCTTCGGGAGCGCCGATGCCATGAGACGCTCGTTCGTCAGGGTGCTGCACGTCGCCCCGCGCGACTATCGTGAACGGTTCCGCGCCACCCCATCCACCTGAGCTGGCCCACTCCGGTCGGCCCGTTTGTCCTTCGCTTTAATGTTTGACGTTTGTCGTTGGATTTTTCGTCCTCGTCTTCAGTAAGGAGAAGACCGATGCTTCCCAGGCAGATCGCCGGCGTCTCGATCCCCGACAGCAAGATGGCCGTGGAAGCCACCCAACTCGTGCGCGACACCGAGTCGGACCTGCTCTTCGACCACTCGTTGCGCGTCTATCTGTTCGGCTCGCTCCAGGGAAAACGGCTGGGCCTGAAGTACGATCCCGAACTCCTCTACATCGGGGCGATCTTCCACGACCTCGGCCTGACGAAGAAGTACAGCAGCGCCACCGAGCGGTTCGAGGTGGACGGGGCCAACGCGGCCCGCGACTTCCTGAAGCAGCATGGCGTGCCGGAGGGCTCGATCGACGTGGTCTGGGACGCCATCGCCCTGCACACGACCCCTGGCATCCCGAAGTGGAAGAAGCCCGAGGTCGCCCTGGTGACGGCGGGCGTGGAGTTCGACGTCCTCGGCCTCGGCTATGACGACGTCGCCGCCGAGGCCCGCGAGCAGGTGCTCTCTGCCTTCCCCCGCGTCAACTTCAAGCCGAGGATCATCCAGGCGTTCGCCGATGGGATCGCGCACAAGCCCGAGACCGCCTTCGGCAACGTGAAGGCCGACGTCCTCGCCAAGCTCCTCCCCGGCTACGTCCGGCCCAACTTCTGCTCGATGATCGAGGCGACCCCCTTCCGCGAGTGAGGAACTCGGCGAGGAGGTGGATCGCCGGGGCGTGGGCCGCGACGACCAGGCGATCCACCAGGAACCATGGAAATGATTCGATTCGAGGATTGCCTTTTCCTGGATGCGACTTGGGTTGGCCATGATGGGAGTGCCATCGGCCTGACAATTCTGCCAGCGGGTTGACTCGGGGTTGGGCACTTGCTCTATTACTCCTCCGAACTAGACCCCAAATCGCATCAGTCGTGCGGTGCTCACATATGACCGTCGCTTCGAGGTTCGTGCCCAATTCCAGGGAAGCGGCGTGGGCCGAGGTCCTGATCGTGCTCCGTGGCGTCGGCCAGGTGATGTTCCAGGGGCACGCGGGGACGGGGCTCTGCTTCTTGATCGGGATCGGGATCGCCTCGCCGGTGACGCTCATCGGGGCGATCATCGGCGCGATCGTGGGCCCCCTGGTCGCCCGGGTCGCTTCCTTCGATCCCGGCGACATCGAGCAGGGGATTTATGGGTTCAACGCGACCCTCGTGGGCCTGGCCACGCTGTTCTTCCTCCGCCCCAATTTCGCGGCGACGTGGGTCCTGCTGGTCCTCGGCTGCGTCGCCTCGACGTTCGTCACCTACCTCGCCCGCCGATTCCTGACGTTCCCCACCTACACCGGCCCCTTCGTCGTGACCACCTGGGCCATCCTGGCGATCGCGCACGGTGCATCCGGCAAGGGGATCGATGTCGCCCCCGATGCGGCCCCGGTCGAGGCCGCGGGGTTCTTCAGCGAGGTCTTGCGGGGCGAGGCCGAGGTGATGCTGGGGGCCAGCGTCGGCACGGGCGCGATGTTCCTGGTCGGGATCGCGCTGAGCAATCCCTGGCATGCGGCGATCGCCCTCCTCGGCTCGGTGGTCGGGACGGCGATCGCGGCTTATCATGGCGATTCGACGCAACTGATGTCGATCGGTATCTACGGCTACAACGCGGTGCTGGCCGCGATGGCCCTGTTCCTGAAGCGGAGATGCCTGACGCTGCCGATCCTGGCCGCCGTGGTCGCGACCCTCCTGACGGAATACTTCCCGAAGGAGCCGGGCCTGCCCGCGTTGACGGCCCCGTTCGTGGCCGCGTCCTGGATACTTCTCGCGGTCGTCTGGGCGGAGACGCGGATCTTCGCTGGGGAGCGTTGACCCGGCCGCCCCCTGTCAGCCTCGGAGTGAGACCCAATGCACCTGACCCCTCGGGAACTCGAGAAGCTCATCATCCATCAGATGGCCGACATCGCGCTGAGGCGCAAGGCCAAAGGGCTCAAGCTCAATCATCCCGAGTCGATGGCCGTGATCTGCGCGGCGGCGCTCGAAGGGGCGCGCGAAGGGAAGACCGTCGAGGAGGTCATGGTCGAGGCCGCGAGCGTCCTGACCCGCGACGAGGTCATGGAAGGCGTGCCGGAGATGATCCCCTTCGTGCAGCTCGAGGCGATCTTCACCGACGGCAGCCGCCTGGTGACCGTCCACGAGCCGATCAAGTAAGACCCCACCCACCTCTCCACTCCTCGAATCGAAGGTGAAACATGGCCGAGTCCGAGAAGGCACCTGACGAGCCCGGCGTGGGCGACTGGAAAGGGCACCCCGACGCGTCTCCCCACGTCGCCGCGGGCACGAGGAAGGTCCCGGTGGGGGGGGTGATCCTCGCCCCCGGGGAGATCGAGCAGAACGTCGGCCGGCCGACGACGACGCTCAAGGTGCGGAACACGGGCGATCGACCGATCCAGGTCGGCTCCCACTTCCACTTCTTCGAGGTCAACCGCTACCTGGCCTTCGACCGCTCCCAGGCCTTCGGCAAGCGCCTGGACATCCCCGCGACGACGGCCATCAGGTTCGAGCCGGGCGATGAGCGGGAGGTGACGCTCGTCCCCCTCGGCGGGAAGCGGTTCTGCCTCGGGTTCAATAACCTGGTCGACGGCTGGACGGGGGACGGGCCCACGCCCGACTATCACCCGAACTACGACGCGGCGTTGAAGCGGGCGAAGGAACTGGGGTTCAAGTCGATCGAGTCCTGACCGGGAGCTATCTGCGCCATGTCGAAGATCACGCGGAAGCAATACGCCGACCTGTTCGGCCCGACGGTCGGGGACAAGATCCGGCTGGGGGATACCGACCTCTACGTCGAGATCGAGAAGGACCTGCGGGTCTACGGCGACGAGCTGGTCTACGGGGGCGGCAAGACGCTCCGGGACGGGATGGGCTCGGACAGCCAGCTGACCCAGGAGGCGGGCTGCCTCGACCTCGTCATCACCAACGTCACGATCCTCGACCCGGTCCTCGGCGTGATCAAGGCCGACGTCGGGATCCGCAACGGCCGGATCGTCGGGGTCGGCAAGGCGGGCAACCCCAGCACGATGGAAGGGGTCACCCCGGGCCTCTTGACGGGGACCGCCACCGACGCGATCACCGGCGAGCACCTGATCCTGACGGCCGCCGGGCACGACACCCACGTCCACTACATCTGCCCGCAGCAGGTCTGGGCGGGGCTCTCCAACGGCATCACCACGCTCTGGGGGGGCGGGATCGGGCCGACCGACGGCACCAACGGCGTGACGACCACCAACGGCCCCTGGAACATGGAGATGATGCTCCGGGCCGTCGAGGGGCTCCCGGTCAACTTCGGGTTCCACGGCAAGGGGAACGCCAGCGCCCCCGCCCCGCTGATCGAGCAGATCCGCGCCGGGGCCTCCAGCTTCAAGATCCACGAGGACTACGGCACGACCCCCGCCGCGATCCGGGCCTGCCTCTCCGTCGCCGACGAGTACGACGTGGGCGTCTCCGTCCACACCGACACCCTGAATGAGTCGGGCTTCGTGGAGGACACGATCGCGGCCTTCGACGGCCGGACGATCCACACGTACCACTCCGAAGGGGCCGGCGGCGGCCACGCGCCCGACCTGCTCAAGGTCGTCGGCCAGCCCAACGTGCTGCCCAGCTCGACCAACCCGACGCTCCCCTGCGGCGTCAACTCGGTGGCCGAGCTGTTCGACATGATCATGGTCTGCCACAACCTGAACCCGAAGATCCCCTCGGACGTGGCCTTCGCCGAGAGCCGGGTCCGCGCCGAGACGATCGTGGCCGAGAGCGTCCTGCACGACATGGGGGCCATCTCCATGATCGGCAGCGACTCCCAGGCGATGGGCCGGATCGGCGAGACCTTCCTCCGCGCCATCCAGACGGCCGACGCGATGAAGAAGGCCCGCGGGCCGCTCCCGGAAGACGCCCCCGGCAACGACAACTTCCGGGTCCTCCGCTACCTCGCCAAGGTGACGCTGAACCCCTGCATCACGGCCGGGGTCTCCGACACCCTCGGCTCGATCGAGCCGGGCAAGCTCGCCGACCTCGTCCTCTGGGAGCCGGCCTTCTTCGGGGCCAAGCCGAAGATGGTCCTCAAGGGGGGCTTTGTTGTCTGGGCGAACATGGGGGATCCCAACGCCTCGCTGCCGACCCCCCAGCCGATGATGTATCGTCCCATGTTCGGCGCCCTGGGCTCGGCCCTGTCGAAGACCTGCGTCACCTTCGTCTCGAGGGCCGCTTACGACCTCGACGTGAAGTCGAAGTACGGCCTCGAGCGGATGGTCTTGCCCGTCTCCAAGACCAGGGTCCTGACCAAGAACCACATGGTCCGCAACTCGTTCCTGCCCAAGATCGAGGTCGACCCGCAGACCTTCGCCGTGAAGGTCGACGGCGTCCACGCGACCGTCGAACCCCCCAAGTCGATCTCGCTCAATCAGCTCTACTTCTTCTGCTGATCGGGGCGGATCGGGTTGGAGTTAGGACATGCCCGGCGAGCCTCGCGAGGATGCGGCCTTCCGCCCTCGCGAGGCGACCGTCCCGGCCAGCATCCATTCGGCCGGTCGGGCCGAATGCGGGAGTGAACGATGATCCTGGTAGAGAAGCCGCTCGGCAACATCAAGGACCCGGACTGGTCCCGGAAGCTCGAGGTGGCCGAGGTCGACCTGCTGCACCTGGACCAGTGGCAGGCGCAGAAGAACCGCTTCCGCCTCAAGACCGAGACGGGGGTCGAGATCGCCGTGGCCCTCGATCGCGGCACCCGCGTCCAGGACGGCGACATCCTCACCTGGGATGAGTCGGCCGGCACGGCGATCGTCGCGAGGGTCACGCTCAAGGAGGTCATGGTCCTCCGGATCGACGCCGTCCTCGGCCAGCCCGCGGAGATCCTGGCCAGGACCTGCGTCGAGCTCGGCCACGCGCTCGGGAACCAGCACTGGCCGGCCGTCGTGAAGGGCTCCGCGGTCTACATCCCCCTGACCGTCGACCGCAAGGTCATGGCCTCGGTGATGCGGACCCACGCGTTCGAAGGCATCACCTGCGAATTCGTTCCGGGGGCCGAGGTCATCCCCTACCTCGCACCCCACGAGGCCCGTCGCCTCTTCGGCGGGGCCGACAGCACGCCGCATTCGCACGTGTATTCCGCAGATAACCAGCAGGGCTAAAGCCTCGGAGTCAGCCGCTTGTCGACGATTGCGGAGTTGATGCGCGTCCTGCAGTTCGGAGATTCGCTCCTGCCGGTCGGGGCCTTCTCGTTCTCGAACGGCCTCGAGTCGGCCGTGCAGTTCGGCGTCGTGCATGATCTGGCCACGCTCCGCGACTTCGTGCGGTCGTCGGTCGAGCAGGCGGCGACCTCCGACGGCGTTGCGGTACTCTCCGCGTTCCGGGCCGCGCAGCTCGGGGACGCCCAGGGGATCGATCTCGCCGACCACGCCGTCTTCGAGCGCAAGCTCAACGAGGAGATGCGGACGATGACCACGCGGATGGGCCGCAAGCTCGCCGAGATGTCGGAGCGCGTGCTCGGCCCCGAGGCCTCCGCGATCAATGGCTGGCTCGCCCGGATCCGCGCAGGGGCGACGCCCGGCTGCATGCCTGTCGCCCAGGCCCTGGTCTTCTTGGCGCTCGGGCTCTCGGAGCGCGACGCCTTCGCGGTGCATCAATACGGCGTCGCCAGCATGATGGCGAACGCCTCGCTCCGCCTGATGAGGATCCACTACCTCGACGTTCAGTCGATCCTGTTCGAGGTCAACGCCGACGCGGGGGCCGCCTACGACCGGGTCGCCGCGCACTCGCTCGAGGACATGGCCGCCTTCGCGCCGGCGTTCGACGTCCTGGCCTCGCTGCACGTCGGGTCTTTCGTTCGCATGTTCATGAATTGAGGATGGGTTTGCCGATGGCGAAGCACATCACGAGGATCGGGGTCGGCGGGCCGGTCGGCTCGGGCAAGACCGCGATCATCGAGGCGATCACGCCGAAGCTGCTGGAGATGGGCGCGCGCGTGCTGATCATCACCAACGACGTGGTGACGACGGAGGACGCCAAGCACGTCAGGCGCACCCTCAAGGGGATCCTGGTGGAGGAGCGGATCATCGGCGTCGAGACGGGCGCCTGCCCGCACACGGCCGTCCGCGAGGATCCGAGCATGAACCTCGCGGCCGTCGAGGACATGGAGGCCCGCTTCCCCGACACGGACATCGTCCTGATCGAGAGCGGCGGCGACAACCTCACGCTGACGTTCAGCCCGGCCCTCGTCGACTTCTTCATCTACGTCATCGACGTCGCCGCCGGCGACAAGATCCCCCGCAAGAACGGCCCGGGGATCAGTCAGTCGGATATCCTCGTCATCAACAAGACCGACCTCGCCCCTTATGTCGGGGCCAGCCTGCAGGTCATGGAGGATGACTCCCGGCTCATGCGCGGGGAGAAGCCGTTCGTCTTCACCAATTGCAAGACCGGCGAGGGGATCGACCGCCTCGTCGACCTGATCTGCACCGACATCCTGTTCGACCTCGACCTGAAGGCACGCGCGTGAGCCAGCCGCCCATCCCTCACGAACTCCTCCCCTACCTCGACGAGCCGCCGCAACTCCGAAGCGGATCGTTCGGTAAGGTCGCGTTGCTGCGCCTGAGGTTCGAACGCCGGGGCGAGCGCTCGATCCTGGCGAGGATGGAGCGCCGGGCCCCCCTGCTCGTCCAGAAGGCGCTCTACTGCGACGAGGGGATGCCCGAACTCCCCGTCGTCTTCATCATCTCGAACTCGGGGGGCATCCTCCAGGGGGATCGCTACACCCTGGAATTCGCTGTCGAGCCGCATGCCTTCGGCCACGTCACGACCCAGGCCGCGACCAAGATCCACGAGATGGACGCGAACCACGCGACCCAGGTCCAGGAGATCTCGCTGGCGGAGGGGGGGTACCTCGAGTACCTCCCCGAGGCCGTCATCCCGTTCGCCCGGTCGAGGTTCCTGACGCGGACGCGGGTGCGGATCGACCCGACCGCGACGCTCCTCTATGCCGAGACCCTGATGGGGGGCCGGAAGTTCTACGGCGAGGGGGAGTTCTTCAAGTTCGACCTCTTCTCCTCGACCGTCTCCGCCGAGCGTCCCGACGGCAAGAGCCTCTTCGTCGAGAAGTTCCGCATCGAGCCGGCCCGCACTCCCGTGGCAGTCCCCGGCGTCATGGGGGACTTCGACATCTTCGGCAACGTCCTGCTCCTGACCCCCCCCGCCGTCGCCGACGAGGTGGCCTCTCGCGCCGTCTCGGCCTGGAACAAGAAGGAAGGCTGGGCGGCCGGCGTCGGCCGACTCCCCAATGGCGCGGGCCTGGTGTACAAGATCGTCGGCCGCGATTCGGGCGTCGTCCGGGCGAAGATCCGCGACTTCTGGTCGCTCGTCCGCCCGCTCATCACCGGCAAGCCCGTGCCCCCCGAGTTCCCCTGGCGCTGAGCTCCCTGGGTGAGTTCACAAGGGCTCGGATTTCCTTCGAGCCGTCGGCTTGATGATGGGCATCGTGAAAATCGCCTCGAAGTCCGACCTGCCGTGGTTGGAAGAACTTCGGCGTGTCGTCGAGCGCGAGGAACACCCGGACGACGCCGACGCGGCGGAGCGTACGGTCCAGGGTTCGAGGCCTTCGCTGGCGGTGTTCGACTGCCTGGAATCCGGCTCGTTCAGGATCTTCGTCGCCGAGGCCGACCATCGCTTCGAGGGATATGCGTCGGTGGCCCGCATCCCGAAGGCCGACGCCAGGGTCGGCTTCCTCGATCTCGACCAACTGCACGTCCTGGTCGACCATCGGAGGCAGGGGCATGCGACGCGACTCCTGGAAGTAATCGCCGAGCATGCTGGGGGCTCGGGCCCGGCCGGCATCCGGCTCCTGGTCGATCCCGCCAACGCATCGGCCAGGTTTTGTCTCTACGAGAAGCTCGGCCTTGCGAGACGCGGCATGAGCCTCTGCGAGCAAACCCGCCCCGGTTGACGCCCGTTCAAGCCCTCCCATCGCCCTCCGCCTCATCCCCGAGGCTGGAAGCCGGGTTCTTTATCGCGGTTTGTACGATCCGCCTCTCCAGCCCCGAGAATGCCCTCTCGCCATGGGGGTGTTCCTATCTGTTGCGCATAAACTCGATTGAGTTGTTCACGCGAGACGCCCGATCGAGAATCGTTGACGCGGCGTGAAGGTGGCTGAAGGCTCTCCTACTCACTGGCCGAGGATTGGCCTGGCGGCGGAATGCTCGCTTGGAATGGCAAAGCTGACCGGTTTCGATGCGTTGAAAGTAAGCAGTCGACCGGGCCTGCCGCACAATTGTTAATCAATTGCGTCACGCCCTCGCGTCAATCTTGAGCACGGCATTTGCGCCAGGATGCGAGCGTTTCCGCGAGCCCTGACTCATTAAGTCTTAAATTCATCGTGTGTTACGTCAGGTCGGTCGGCCTCGAAGGTGCTCGTTAATAGGTGTTTAGATGTGATAAAATGACCAAGTGGAACGGTATTTGCGTTCTGCCCCTTCCGAGTCCGGAGAAGTCGGCCTCGCGTTAATCGAACAACATGACAGGGCAACGGTTCATCCGTTGACTCATGGCCTTATGTTTTCCCGACTCTCCATGCGATGCCACGAGGAGTATCAAGTGTCTCTGTCCCAACGTCTGCGTGCCATTGCCCTCTTCATCCCGGTGATCGGGGCGTTCTCCTTGATGGGTTGCGGCGGTAGCAGCACCGCGACGACCACGGCCCCGGCCGGTCACGACGGCACCGCGCACGGTAAAGTCGCGGCCCCGCCCGTCAACAAGGGCGCGACCAAGTACGCGGGCCCCCGGCGTTAAGGAGTTTCCCGGGCCCACTCCGCCCAGCTCGATGGGTCGTTCGTCGGCCCTGGTCCGCACTGGACGACTCGCCCTGCATACAGCCGCACTCAATACCCGCCCGGAAGTGCGATCCCCTACATTCCTCCCGCGGTCGCCAGGTCGGATCTTCGTCCGCTCGGAACGTCGAAGCGTTCCGATGTGGGGTAATCATCAATTTTTTCGATGCAAGGTAGTTTTATGATTCGCAATCGTACACGTGGTTTTACGCTGATCGAGCTGCTGGTGGTGATCGCGATCATCGCGGTCCTGATCGCCCTGCTGCTGCCCGCCGTGCAGGCCGCCCGCGAGGCCGCCCGCCGCGCCCAGTGCACGAACCAGCTCAAGCAGATGGGCCTCGCGGTCCACAACTACAACAGCAGCTTCGACGCCTTCCCGCCGGGCGTCATGTACCCCTCGCCGGTCGACAACTGGGGCTGGGGCCCGAGCGGCCACCTGAGCCTGCTGCCCTTCCTCGAGCAGACGACGCTCTGGAACGCGTACAACGTCGGCCCCGTCCAGTGCAACGGCGCCGGCTGCGGCCAGTACAACATGAACACCACCGTGTTCAACACCCAGGTCAACGCCTGGCTCTGCCCGAGCGACGCCAAGATGCGTCAGGTCTCGATGTGCAGCTACGTCGGCAACATGGGCGGCCCCTTCCACACCACCGGCTACTCGGGCACCTACGTCCCCAGCGACGGCGTCCTGGGCACCGTCCCGGGCACCCCGGCCTCGGTGGTGAAGATCGCCTCGATCGTCGACGGCACGAGCAACACGGCCCTCTTCAGCGAAGTGGTGACCGGCCACCCGAACGCCGCCACCGTCACGGCCGGCGACTCGAACCCGAACAACTGGAAGCGCGTCATCTTCCAGATGTCCACCGCCGACAACCAGTCGACCCTCGCCTCGGCGATCCAGGCGATCAACGACTGCAAGTCGCTGCCCACGACCACGGCCGGGCTGTCGACGAGCCGCGGTGACTGGTTCTACGGCTACCCCGCCTACGTCAGCTACGGCATGTACAACCACCTCGCCCCGCCCAACACTCGCTCCTGCAGCAACTCGGGCTGGAACACCTACTCGGTCGACCCCTGGGGCACCGCCCCGCCGACCAGCTTCCACCCCGGCGGAGTGAACATGGGCATGAGCGACGGCTCGGTCAAGTTCATCAAGGACTCGGTCAACCAGCAGGCCTGGTGGGCGATCGGCACCCGCAACGGCGGCGAGACGATCAGCGCCGACTCCTACTGATCCCGATCGCTGAAATCGTTCCCGGCCCTCGCCCCCGGGCCGGGAACAGAAACGGCCTCCCGAATCCGTCAACCAACCCGGTTGGCGAGTTCGGGAGGCCGGCTTCGTTTCCGCCGCTTTCGATGGAATGTTTGCTGTAATCGACATGTTTGGATTTGCAAGCATGAAAGGTTGGATGTGACAGTTGGTGTGCCTTGAAAGTGCTACGTCGATCCTCGCAAGGCGAGGCGGTCGAGGTTCCTTTCCAGGTCGGCGATCCGATAGAATGCTTCAATCCCCCCTTCGTAAATCGCCGAGAAGCAACATCCCTATCCGGAGGTGGAATCTCCGGGTTGCGGGGCGCGAGAACCGTACGGCATCGGCGTCCGAAGGCCGTGAGATCCGGCATCGTAGATGCAGGCCGAAGGTGTCGGACTGCCGACTCACGATCCTGGAGGCCCGAGCCTTGACACCCACTGACCCGCCGATCCTCTCGCCCGCGAGCCGAGCGTCCTGGAGGACGGTCCTCGGCGAGGCTGGCCCCTTGATCCTGCCGGCCGCCCACGATGCGTTGACCGCCCGCCTCATCGCCAGGGCCGGATTCCGCGCCTATCAGGTGGGCGGGTTCGCGCTGGCGGGCTCGCGATACGCCTACCCCGACATCGACCTCGTGCATTACTACGAGGAGAATGAGGCGATCCGCCAGATCGTCGCCGCGTCGCCCCTGCCCGTGGTCGTCGACGGCGGCAACGGCTTCGGTGACGTGAAGAGCGTGACGCGGACGGTCAGGGGTTACGAGGAACTCGGCATCGCCGCCATCTTCATCGAGGACCAGACGAGCCCGATCACCTGCGGCCAGATGGGCAAGCGCGAGGTCGTCTCCATCCGCGAGATGGTCGGCAAGGTCGGCGCGGCCCTGGCGGCCCGGAGGAACGCGGATACCTTCGTCATCGCCCGCACCGACGGCCGGAGCGCCAAGGGGGTCGACGAGGCGATCCGTCGCGGCGAGGCCTATCGCGAGGCCGGGGCCGACGGACTCTACATCGAGGGACTCCGGAGCGTCGCCGAGCTCAAGCGTGTCGGCAAGGCGCTCGCCGGCACCCCGCTCGCGACGACGATGATGGAGGGGGGCGGCCAGATGGAGTGGGTTTCTCCCGACGAGATCCGCGAGGCCGGGTTCGCGATGATCATGTACCCGACCACCCTGCTCTTCCAGATCACGAAGGCCCTGGAACGTGCCCTCTCGAACCTGAAGGCCGGCAAGCCCATGGCCCAGAAGGATGCGATGAACCTCGATGCCTTCGAGGACATCGTCGGCCTCACGAGCTGGCGGGCGATCGAGGAGAAGTTCGGGGTCAAGTAACCGCGAGCGGCCACGGGACCCGCTCAACATCTGATCGGCGATCGCCTCAACGGCTCAGAGCGGTTTGAGGATCACCGCGCGGACATCGAACAGAGGCCCATTCAATGGGGCGACGGGGCGAATCTCGAGGCGATGGATCCCCGCCCCGAGGGTCAGCTCTCCGACGGGGAAGGTCTGATAGTCCGCCCAGTTCCCGGTCCTGAGCGCCTGGCCGATGAGGACCGCGTCGTTCACGCGAATCTGATATTTGTTGCCCGTGCGGCCGTTGCCATTGGCATATTCAAGGATGACGTTGAACCGGGATTCGTCCTTGATGTGGAATGTCCACCAGGCATGGTCGTCGTCGTGGTGCCAGAACCCGAGGTTCCCGAACGCGTGCTCGAAGGCGATCTCCCGCCCCGAGACGGCCGCGGCCGAGGCGCCCAGGCGGATCGAGCCGTCGTTCTGGACTTCCAGGGGGACGAGGATCGTGCCCTTTGCCTCGGACGACGTCTTCGAGGGCGGCTTGACGACGTCGTACCCCACGGAGAAGAGGCTCTGGTCGCGGGCGTAGACGAGGAGGATCGCTCCGATCAGGATGGGCGCGGTCAGGAGCTCGGGACGACGCCTGATGTGCTTGTAGATCCGCTGGATCGATCCCTGCGGCAGCCCCTCGATCGGCTCACCGTCGAGGAAGCGGTTGAGGTCCTCGGCCAGGGCATGGGCGTCGGGATAGCGCCCGGCCGGATCCTTGCGCAAGCATTTCAGGGTGATCGCGTCGAGGTCGCGCGAGATCCCCGGCTGCCGGTGGCTCGGGGGGATGGGCTCCTGCTCGCGGACGAGCTCGAGGGTCTCCTCGACCGTCTCCGCGAGGTGGGGGACGCGCCCCGTGAGCATCTCGTAGAGGATGACACCGAGGCTGTAGACGTCGGTCCTGGGCCCGACATCGTCCACGGCCACCGACCCGCGGGCCTGCTCCGGGGCCATGTAGCGAGGGGTCCCTCGATACTCGCCCCCCTTGCCCCAGAACTTATCGGATTCGACCCACTTGGCCACGCCGAAGTCGGCGATCTTGGGGATCCGCTCCGTGGTCACGAGGATGTTGGACGGCTTCAGGTCGCAGTGGATGATCCCCTGGCGATGCGCGTAGTCGACGGCCGAGGCCAGGGTCGCGACCATCTCGGCGGCCGAGCGCTCGGGCTGCGGCCGGCCCGCGAGCATCTGGTCGAGCGAACCCCCCTCGACGAACTCGAGCGCCAGGAAGGGCCGGTTCCAGTGCTGGCCGATGTCGAAGATCTGGACGATGTTGGAGTGCTGGAGCTGGGCGACGGCCTTGGCCTCGATCTGGAAGAGGGCCGCCGTCTCCCCCGAATGCTCCGCGATCATCTTCAGGGCCACGACCCGGCCGAGCTTGATGTGGCGGGCCTTGTAGACGACCCCCATGCTCCCGCCGCCGAGCGGGCGCTCGTCGACCTCGTATCCGGGGATGTCGAGCCGGTAACTCCCCCGGTTCCGGGGCGATCCGGAGGGATCCGCCGAGGAGCCGGGGCCGCCGATCGCCTCGAAGGGGGACGCCTCGTCGTCGCGCCCAGGAATCCTGGGCGCGACCCGGCGCAGCTCGTCCACGACGCTGTCGGTGATGCCCTCCAGCAACTGCGCCCGGAGCTCGCAGGCGGGGCAAGACTCCTGGTGTTCGCGGACGGCGGCGATCTCGGGTTCGGGCAGGTCCCCGAGCAGGAATGCGGTGAGGGTTTCGTCGCTGGGACAAGCATCGACATGCACTTGCCGATCTCCCATTGACCATGTTACAGTTTCACCAGTCCGTTGGGATTCAAGATCCGATCAACGGGCTCGGCCGGTCCGGACCTCTCTCCATCGTAACGCGGCGAAATCCAGACAAGTAGCTGATTCCTCGGCATTCCCCTCCCGCCTGGGAAGGGTCCGCCCCGGGCCCGCGGAGCGCGTCTGACATGGACCACTTGTCCACGCCCGGACCCCACTGGCTTCGATCGTCAGGCGCCCAGGCGGGCGCCACATCCTTGACCCTGATCGAGAAGGCCAAGGCCCACCACGGCGAGGCCTGGCGTCGACTGGTCGACCTCTACACGCCGCTGCTCCGCCAGTGGTGTAGCCGCTGGGGGGTGCAGGGCGCCGACGCCGACGACGTAATCCAGGACGTCTTCCAGGGGGTCTTCGTCAGCCTCCAGAACTTCGGCCGCGACCACGAGAGCGCCTCCTTCCGGGCCTGGCTCCACGGGGTCGCCCGCTACAAGATGCTCTCGCTGCTCCGCCGCCGCAATGCCCGAGGCCCGGGCGGGACCGACTTCTACGAGAAGACGCTTCTCCTGCCCGACCCCGCGATGGACGACCACGACCACGAGGAAGGGCGACTCATCGGTGCCACGTACCGCGAGGCCCTCGGTCTCGTCCGCGCCGAGTTCGAGGACCGGACCTGGCAGGCCTTCTGGCGGGCCACGGTCGAGGGCCAGCCCTGCGCGGTCATCGCCAAGGAGATGGACGTGACCCCGGCCGCCGTCCGGCAGGCCAAGTCGCGCGTCCTCCGACGCCTCAAGGAAGTGCTCGGATACGCCCCGCAGATCTAACCTGATCCGGCGGTTTTCTCGCCCTTCTCGAGCCGGGACCACCCGCGAGGCAGCTCCGGATTCCGGCCCCGAAAAAGTTTTGTCACACCCCGCGCGAAGTACTCTTGAAGGGGCCGACCGAGCGAGGTCCCCCCGATTGGCGGCCGGTTGCCGTTGATGCACGACGACCGCGACCGGACGCCCCTGCGACCGTGACGGCCCCTCGCCGTCTCATCCTCGAACGCGGGAGGATATCCAGGTCCAGTGAGTCCGATCAGTACCTCCCGACAGTGAGCAGGCCGGCCCCTTGCCGGCGATTGCGACCGGATCCCGGGGCGTGATCGCAGCCTCCCCACGCCCCATCGGTAACGACTCCTCATCATCATAGGTCCTCATCCTCTCCTCTTGATCATTCTATGGGGCGAAGGACACATGAGCGGGAGCCTCCCACGTTGGCCTTACCTCTCCCAAACCGCCGGATCTGACCGCGCGGGCGTCGACTATCGACATGTTGTCGCAAGGTCCCCCTCATCGCTTTCAATCAGGGCCATCATGCGAAATCAATCTTCCCGTGGCTTTACTCTGATCGAGTTGCTCGTGGTCATCGCGATCATCGCCGTGCTGATCGCGTTGCTACTCCCGGCCGTGCAGGCGGCACGCGAGGCGGCCCGACGGGCCCAGTGCGTGAATAACCTGAAGCAGATCGGCCTGGCCATGCACAACTACCACAGCGCCAACAACGCGTTCCCGCCCCCCAAGATCTTCTCCGGGAGCTGTGCCGACGTCTCCAACGGCGGCAAGGGGCTCGTCCTCAACACCACCGCGTTCACGATGATCCTGACCTATCTGGAGCAGGTCCCGCTCTCGAACGCCTACAACTTCAACCAGGCCTCGAGCGACTCGGCCTGGGGCGGGTATTCCGGCGTCAACGTCAAGCTCCTCGGCGATGCGGCCTCGAATTCGACGGTCGTCGGCACGATGGTCTCCGGCTACGCCTGCCCGTCCGACATCACGCCCGAGGTGGTCACCTACGAGCCGACCAACCCCGCGGCGATCTACTCCCGGAACAATGCCAGGCGGAGCAACTACGGGCTCTGTTCCGGCATGTACACCGAATACGATTGCAGCCCGCCCGACCCGTCCAGCCAGGGGGCCTTCTACGCCGAGATCTCCTCGTCGGTCGCCGACTTCCAGGACGGGACGACCAACACCATCCTCGCCGGCGAGTCGCACCAGCATCATGCTCAGGACTGGTTCGGACCCTACTGGGGCTCCGGCACCCATACGTCGACCTTCGTCCGGATCGCCCGCAAGGGGCAATGGATGTGGAATTTCTACTATCCGAATGCCCCCTGGGGCGATAACGATTGCCCGGGCAACATGGCCTCCTGCAACCCGAGGAACCTGACTTACGCGTGGGTCTTCTCCAGCTACCATCCCGGCGGTGTCAACGTCTGCATGGCCGACGGCAGCGTCCGCTTCATCAAGAATACGGTCAACTACGGCACCTTCTACGCCCTCGGGACCATCCGTGGCGGCGAGATCATCAGCTCGGATGCCTATTGACGACGCAGCGGCATCCGACTGATATGAACCGGCCGGCCCTAGGCCGGCCCGACGGGCCGGCCTTGATGCACGATCTCAGCAGAGTCCACGGAGTGTCCAGACGTGAAATCCTATCGGGCTGCGGCCGCTCTCGGTCTCTTGACGCTCATCGGCTGCGGTGGAGGCGGGGGCGAAGAGGACTATTACACGCTCGTCCCCGTTTCCGGAAAGGTGACGCTCGACGGCAAGCCCCTGGAAGGGGCGACGATCACCTTTAACGCCTCAGACGGGAATAAGCCGATGACCGACGGGAGTGACCTGACCGGATCCGACGGGTCGTTCTCGGCGAAGTTCCGCAACCGCTCCGGACTCTCGCCGGGAAAGTACAAGGTCACGGTCAACCGACCCAAGTCGGATCTCCCCGGGAAGACGCGTCCTCCCGAGCTCGATCCTTTCATGGCGAGCATGGCGATCGACGCCGGCAATAAGAAGAAGTCCGCCAGGAAGGTCGAACAGCCCTGGCTCTACGGCGACCCCTCGCATACCCCGCTGTCCCACGAGGTCTCCGCGAGAGGAGACTCCGACCTCCAATTTGACCTGAAGTCCTCGGCGAAGTAAGGGCCCCGAGGGCGTCGACGACGGGCCGGGCGGCCAACCGTCCCGGCCCTCGCGTCATCCGAGCGCCGATCCAGGCCTTGCCCCGAATGCTCCGATCGTGAACGATGAGCTCGAGTTGCGACGCCCCTCGGGACCTCCTCGCGTGCCACGGCTTCCCCGGTCGTCGCGGGACGCCGACCTGATCTTGAATTAATCAAACATGAATATGAACTTTAGTTGCGCCGGGTTGCTCGGCCTGTTCACGCTGCTCGGCCCGGCGGCTTTCGGCGGCGAGGTCGCGGATCGGGAAGCCTACTTCGAGTCGAAGGTCCGGCCGATCCTGGTGGATCGCTGCTTCGGCTGCCACTCGACGCAATCGGGGAAGTTCAAGGGGAACCTGGCGCTCGACTCGCTCGAAGGGCTCTTGAAGGGCGGGGATCTCGGCCCGGCCGTCGAGCCGGGGAAGCCCGACGATAGCCTGCTCGTCCAGGCGGTCGGATATGAGGATGCCTCGCTCAAGATGCCCCCCAAGTCCAAGATGCCGGAGGAGGAGATCGCCACCCTCCGCCAGTGGGTCGCCGGCGGCGCGACCTTCCCCAAGGCCGTCGGTGGGACCGCCGCCAAGTCGCGAGAGATCAATTTCGAGGAGGCCCGCAAGCACTGGTCGTATCAGCCGGTGACCCGCAAGGAGCCGCCGCAGGTCTCGGATCAGGCCTGGTCCGCGTCGCCGATCGACCCCTTCATCCTGGCGAAACTCGAGGGGGCCGGGCTGGCTCCCTCGCCGAAGGCCGACCGCAGGACCTTGCTCCGGCGGGTCTCGTACGACCTCACCGGCCTGCCCCCGACGCTGGAGGAGATCGCCGCGTTCGAGGCCGACACCTCGGATGACGCCTACTCCAGGATCGTCGACAGGCTCCTGGCCTCGCCGCGTTATGGGGAGCGCTGGGGCCGGCACTGGCTCGACGTCGCCAGGTATGCCGATTCCAAGGACGGCGTCCTCATGTTCGGCGACGACCGCGTGCGGCCCTTCGCCTACACCTACCGCGACTACGTCGTCCGCTCGTTCAACGAGGATGCCCCCTACGACCGCATGATCCGCGAGCAGCTCGCCGCCGACGTCGTCGCCCCCAAGGATCAGCCCTGGCGCCTGGCGGCGATGGGCTTCCTGACGCTCGGGCGGATGTTCGACAATAACGTCCACGACCAGATCGACGACAAGATCGACACGGTGGGCCGGGGCCTGCTCGGGCTGACGATCTCCTGCGCCCGCTGCCACGACCACAAGTACGACCCGATCCCCACGGCCGACTACTACGCCCTCTACGGCGTCTTCGCCGGCGCCGAGGCCCCGCTCGAACTCCCGCTCATCGACGACCCCGACAAGACCCCCGCCCGCAAGGCCTTCGAGCAAGAAGCCGGCGCGAAGCGTGCCAATATCCGCAAGTTCCTCGACGACAAGTATGCGTATCTGTCGGAAGAGGCCCGCACCCGCACGGGCGAGTACCTGACCCAGGCGGCGACCACGCCCCCCGACCCGCTCGAGACGGCCCTCTTCTTCATGTCGCTCGACCCCGGCCAGCTCCGCCCCCCGATCATCGCCCGCTGGCGCCGCTTCCTCAAGCAGCGCGCCGTCGCGAGCGACCCGGTCTTCGGCCCCTGGTCGGAGCTGGCGAAGTGCGACGAATCCAGGTTCGCCGACGAGGCCCGCGAGGTCATCGCCCGCTGGTCCGCGCGGCCCGACGGCACCGAGCCCGGCAGCCTCAATCCGCTCGTCCGATCCGCCCTCACGACGGCCTCGCTCGGCTCCTGGCCCGACGTGGTAAAGGCGTATGCCGGCATGATCGGGCGGGTCTACTCCGAATCCAAGGCCACGCCCCCCGACCCCGGCGACGAGGCCCGAGCGCAGGTCCTCCGCCTGGTCAAGGGGACCGAGAGCCCCTCGTACTTCCCGCGCAGCCAGACGGTGGCCTACCTGCCCCGGGTCGACATCGACGCCTTCGGCCCGCTCCCGGTGGAGCTGGACCGGATGACCGTCAAGGCGGCCGATGCCGCGCCGAGGGCGATGATCCTGGTCGACTCCGACGAGCCCTACGCCCCGCGGATCTTCGTCCGCGGCAACCCCTCGCAGCCGGGCGATTCGGTCCCCAGGCGGTTCCTGAAGGTCCTGGCCGGCGACGCCCAGCCCCCCTTCCCCAACGGCGGCGGGCGGCTCGACCTGGCCAACGCCATCGCCGACCCCAAGAACCCGCTCACCGGCCGCGTGGCGGTCAACCGCGTCTGGATGCACCACTTCGGCGAGCCGCTGGTCTCCACCCCCGCCGACTTCGGCGAGCGGAGCACGCCCCCGACCCACCCCGAGCTGCTCGACGACCTCACCGCCCGCTTCATCGAGGGGGGCTGGTCGTTCAAGAATCTGCATCGGCTCATCGTTTTATCGAGCACCTATCAGCAGGCGAGCGTCGATCGGCCGGAGGCCCGCAAGCTGGATCCGGAGAACAAGCTGCTCTGGCGGGCGAACCGCCGGCGTCTCGACTTCGAGGCCATGCGCGACACGCTCCTGTTCGTCTCCAGGCGGCTCGACCTGACGATGTACGGCAAGTCGGTCGACGTGGCCAACGACCCGCAGAACGCCCGGCGCACGGTCTACGGCATGGTCGACCGCCAGGGGCTCCCGGCCGTCTTCCGCGCCTTCGACTTCGCCAGCCCCGACGCCTCGGCCGAGCCGCCGGCCGATGACGACGGTCCCGCAGCAGGCCCTCTTCAGCATGAACTCGCCCCTGGTCGTCGAGCAGGCCAAGGCGCTGGCTTCTCGCCCCGACGTGGAGGCCTCGGCTCCCCAGGATTCGATCCGGGCCCTCTACCGGCTCGTGCTCGCCCGCACGCCGGCCCCCGACGAGCTGGAGTCGGCCGAGCGGTTCCTCAAGGCCCCGGCCGACAGCGAGTTCGACCCCCGCGCGCAGCTCGCGCAGGTCCTGTTGATGACCAATGAATTAATGTTCGTGGATTGATATCGGTATTTCGGCCCTCCCCACCAATCCAGACGAGGCGGACACGATGGACGTCGACCTACGACGCCGGATCACGCGACGCGAGGCGATCCAGAGGGCCGGGACGGGCTTCGGCATGTTCGGCCTGGCGGCCCTCCTGGGTGCTCAGCAGCAGGCCGGGGCCAACACCCCCGCGGCGGCGCTCAACCCGATGTCGCCGAGGCCGCCCCACTTCGCCCCCAAGGTGAAGCGGGTTATCCATATCTACTTGAATGGCGGGCCGAGCCAGGTCGATACGTTCGACCCCAAGCCGATGCTCACCAAGTATGACGGCAAGCCCTTACCGCAAGGCAACCTCACCACCGAGCAGCGGACCGGCGCGGCGTTCGGTTCGCCGTTCAAGTTCCGCAATTACGGCGAGAGCGGCATACCCGTCAGCGAACTGTTCGAGCGCACCGGGGCCCACGCCGACGACCTCTGCATCATCCGCTCGATGCACGCGAACACGCCGAATCACGAGCAGTCGATGCGGCTCATGAACTGCGGCGACGAGCGGCTCTCGCGCCCGAGCATGGGCGCCTGGCTGACCTACGGCCTGGGCTCGGAGAACGAGAACCTGCCGGGATATGTCTCCATGTGCCCCGGGTTCCCCGTCGCCGATGTCTCCAACTGGCGCTCGGCCTTCCTGCCGGGCGTCTACCAGGGGACATATATCGACACTCGCAAGGAAAAAGCCGACGAGCTGATCGAGAACATCCGCAACTCTTATGTCTCATCGCGCGAGCAGCGGCGCCAGCTCGACCTCCTGAGCGAGATGAACCGGCGTCACCTCCAGGGCCGCGCCGAGGACGACGCGCTCGACGCTCGCATCGCCAGCTTCGAGTTAGCCTATCGCATGCAGATGGAGGCGAGCGACGCCTTCGATGTGTCCAAGGAACCCCAGCACATCCGCGACATGTACGGCCCCGGCGTCCAGGCCCGCCAGCTCCTGATCGCCCGCCGCCTCGTCGAACGCGGGGTCCGCTTCGTGCAACTCTTCCACGGCGACGTCCAGCCGTGGGACAGCCACGCGAACCTCCCGACCCAGCACCGCGACCTCGCCCGCCAGTGCGATCAGGGGATCGCCGCGCTCCTGACCGATCTGAAACAGCGCGGCCTGTTCGAGGACACCCTGGTTCTGTGCGGCGGCGAGTTCGGCCGCACGCCATCGGTGGAGTTGGTGAAGGGCAAGCCCGGCCACGGCCGCGATCACAACCACTGGGGCTTTTCGGTCTGGCTGGCCGGCGGCGGGATCAAGGGGGGCCACATCCACGGCGCCACCGACGAGTTCGGCTACAAGGCGGTCGAGTCCCCCGTCCACGTCCACGACCTGCACGCCACGATCCTGCACCTCCTGGGCTTCGATCACACCAAGCTGACCTACCGCCACGCCGGCCGCGACTTCCGCCTGACCGACGTGCACGGCGAGGTCGTCCACCCGATCCTGGCCTGAGATGCCCAGCGGCTCGGTCCTGTCGATCTGACGACGGGGCCTTCTCTGTTAACGGCTGGCCACCCGTCGAGGAGCCTCCATGCAAACGCTTTCGCTGCGACGACTGATCCTGGGATTCGCGGGCCTCTTCGCCCTGGCGGGACAATCCGGCCTGGCTACCTCGGCTCGAGCCCGCGAGTTGGACGTCGGCCTTGCCCGGGTCGACATCACGCCCGACTACCCGATCCGGCTCTCCGGCTATGGGGCTCGCACGAAGGAGTCGGTCGGCGTCGCACAGCGGATCTGGGCCAAGGCGATTGCGATCGGCTCGGATCAGGACGGGCCGAGCCTGCTCGTCTCCGTCGACAATCTGGGCGTCCCCGACGCCGTCGTCGAGGCGGTCGCCGCTCGCCTCCTCCGCGAGGCGAAGATCCCGCGCGAGCGCTTCGTCGTCGCCTCGTCGCACACCCATAGCGCCCCCTGCCTGACGGGCGCCGCCCCCAACATCTTCTCCGCGAAGATCCCCGACGATCAGCAGGCGACCATCGACCGCTACACCCGCGAGCTGACCGAGAAGCTCGGCGAGGTCTCGCTCGCCTCCCTCAAGGTCCGCAAGCCGGGATTGCTCTCCTGGTCGCAGGGCCGGGCAGGCTTCGCGTTCAACCGGAGGACCAAGGGGGGGCCCGTCGATCACGCCCTGCCCGTCCTTCGCGTCACCGATCCCCGGGGCAAGATCGTCGGGATCCTGATCAATTACGCATGCCATTGCACGACCGTTTCCCCCAATGACAATACCCTCAGTGGCGACTGGGCGGGCTTCGCCCAGGAGGACATCGAGCGTGACCACCCCGGCGCGATCGCGATGACCGTCGTCGGGTGCGGTGCCGACGCCGATCCGACCCCGCGATTGACCCCCGAATCCGCCCCCGCCCACGGCAAGGAGATCGCCGCCGAGGTCAACCGCCTCCTCAAGGGGGAATGGACCGACCTGCCGACGCCTCCCATCGGCAAGTTTCGGCGCGTCAAGGTCCCCTTCGATACCCTGCCGACGCGGGCTCAGCTCGAGCAGATGGTCAAGGGGGGCGGGCATATCGGCTACAACGCCTCGACCCAACTGGCGAGGCTCGACCGCGGTGAGCCCTTGCAGGAGGCCCTCGACTACCCCGTCCAGACCCTCCAATTCGGCGATCGCCTCGGAATGATCTTCCTCGCGGGCGAGGTCGTGGTCGACTACTCCCTGCGGCTCCGATCCGAGCTCGCCACGGATCGGCTCTGGATCACGGCGTATGCCAATGACGTCCCCTGCTACATCCCCTCCGAGCGAATCCTCCGCGAAGGGGGATACGAAGGCGGGGGCGCGATGCTCTACTACGGCAGGCCGACCCGCCTGAAGCCGGGGATCGAGTCCATCATCGTCTCCACCGTGCTCGCCCTCCTGCCCGACGACTTCCGGGCGCAGTCGAAGGGCGCCGACAACGTGCCCCCGCCGAAGTCGCCGGAAGATTCGCTACGCTCGATCCGGACCAAGCCGGGGCTCCGCGTCGAACTCGTTGCGTCCGAGCCGCTGGTCTTCGCCCCGGTGGCGATCGACTTCGCGGCCGATGGCTCCCTCTGGGTCGCCGAGATGCGCGACTATCCCACCGGCATCGACCGCAACTGGAAGCCAGGGGGCGTCATCAAGAACCTCAGGGACACCGACGGCGACGGACGTTACGACGCGGCCGCGAACTTCCTGGAGGACGTCGCCTTCCCCACGGGGGTCATGGCCTGGCGTAAAGGGGTCCTGATCTGCTCGGCCCCCGACATCATCTACGCCGAGGACACCGACGGAGACGGCAAGGCTGATATCCGTCGAAGCCTCTTCAAGGGGTTCTCCGACGAGAACTACCAGGCGAGGGTCAACGGCCTCTCCTACAACCTGGATAACTGGGTCTACGGCGCCAACGGCCATCTCGGCGGCGTGGTGAAAGGGACCATCTCCGGGCGCGAGGTCGATATCGGAGGCCGCGACTTCCGCTTCCATCCCGACACCGGCGCGTTCGAGCCGGCCGCGGGCCTGACGCAGCAAGGACGCGTCCACGACGACTGGGGCAATCAGTTCGGCAACAACAACAGCAACTGGCTCTTGCATTACCCGATGCCCGAGCAGTACACGAAGCGCAACCCCCGCGTCGCCTCGCCGAGCCCGGTCGTCGATGTCCCCCGCCACGACGAGAGCCATCGACTCTTCCCGCAGAGCCGGACCCTCGAGCGTTACAATGACCCCTGGACCGCCAACCAGACGACCTCGGCGTGCGGCCCCTGCATCTATCGCGACTCGCTCCTCGGCGCCGAGTACGCCGGCAACGCCTTCACCTGCGAGCCGGTTCACAACGTCGTCCACCGCGAGATCCTCGACCCCGACGGCGTCACCTTCGCCGGGCGTCGCGCGGACGACGAGCAGACCTCGGAGTTCCTCGCCTCGACCGACAACTGGTTTCGCCCCGTGCAGGTCCGCACCGGGCCCGATGGGGCTCTCTATGTTGTGGATATGTACCGATTCGTGATCGAGCACCCGCGCTGGATCAGCCCGGACCGGCTCGCGAAACTCGACGTGCGTGCGGGCGAGGACAAGGGGCGCATCTACCGAGTCGTCCCCGAGAGTCATCCCCTCCGACCCGTCCCCGACCTCGATCGACTCGCGACCCCCGCGCTCGCGAAGGCCATCGACAGCCCCAACGGCACCTTGCGCGACAACGTCCAGCGCCTCCTCGTCCACCGCGGCGGCGTCGAGGCCGTCCCCGCGCTCGAGACTGTCGCGGCGTCGAGCCAAATCCCCGAGGCGAGGGCCCAGGCCCTCGGTGCGCTCGATGGCCTGAATGCCCTCGCGGCCGATCGCGTTCGAGCGGCCCTGGCTGATCCGCACCCGGGCGTCCGCCGCCAGGCGATCCGCCTCGCCGGCTCCTTGCTTGGCAAGGACGCGGGGCTGGGCGAGGCGCTCCTGGCCCGCGTCGACGACCCCGAGATCCCCGTCCGGTTCCAGTTGGCCCTGACCCTGGGCGAGTGGGACAGCCCTCGCGCGGGCGAGGCATTGGGCAAGCTCGCTCTGGCGAAGCCGGCCGACAACTGGGTCTCGGCGGCGATCCTGAGTTCGGCCTCCCGGCAGAGCGTGCCGATCCTGGCCGCCCTGGCGACTCCCGGGGTCGAGCCCGAGACGCGCTCGGCGATGGACGGCCCGCTGATCGCCACGCTGATCGGCTCGGGAGACGCGCAGGCGTTCAACGCGGCGATCGCGTCGATCGCCCGGCCCGAGCCCGACGGGAGCTTCGCCCCCTGGAGGCTCTCGGCCCTGGCCGTGGTCCTTGATTCTGGGGCTCACGACGAGGCCGGACTGGCCGGATTGAGGCCGGCGGTCGAGGCCGCCAGGCGCCTCGCGGTCGACCCCGAGGCCAGGCCGGCCGATCGCGAGATGGCCGTCCGCCTGCTCGGCTGGGACGAGCCCCGGCGCGAGGCCGATCGCGAGGTGGCCGTCGAACTCCTCGAACCGCAGAACCCGCAAGGGATCCAGTCGGCCGCGATCCGGATCCTGGCGAGGCTCGGCGACCGCGAATCGGCCGAGGGCCTCCTGTCTCGCTGGTCGGGCCTCGGCCCGATCACGAGGTCGCAAGGGCTCGATGCCCTGATGGCGCGGCCGAACCTCGCGGGCGTCCTCCTGTCCGCCTTCGAGCGTGGGACGATCGCCCCCGCCGAGATCGACGCGGCACACCGTCAGCGCCTCATCAACCACGAGGACGCCGACGTCCGCTCCCGCGCGACCCGGCTGCTGGCCTCCGCGAAGCCGAGGGCCAGGCAGGCGGTCGTGGATGCCTCGCGGGCCGCTTCGAAGGGCCCGGGGGATCCGATCAAGGGGGAGGTCGTCTTCTCCAGGATTTGCGCGACCTGCCACAAGTTCGCCGGCAAGGGGAGCGAGGTCGGCCCCGACCTCGCCGCTCTGACGGACAAGACGCCCGAGGCCCTCCGCGTCGCGATCATCGACCCGAACCGCGAGGTCGACGCCCGCTATGCCGACTTCGCCGCCGCCCTGAAGGACGGACGGGTCGTCACCGGCCTGATCGCCTCGGAGACCGGCAACTCGATCACCCTCAAGCGGCAGCAGGGGCAGGTCGACGTGATCCTCCGCGCCGACCTCGAGGACCTGAAGACGGCGGGCCGATCCCTCATGCCGGAAGGGCTCGAAGAGGACCTCAAGGGGACCGACCTCGCCGACCTGATGGCCTACATCGCCTCGGGGGGCGACCGGCCCAAGGCCCTGGACGGCAATCACCCGGAGATGGCGAACCAGGGGGCCGACGGCTCGATCCGCCTGGCCGCGGCGACGGCCGAGGTCTACGGCGAGACCCTGACGTTCGAGTCCGGGTTCAACAACCTCGGCTACTGGCACAGCGACAACGATCGCGCCGTCTGGACCGTGAACGTGGCCCGACCCACGTCGTTCACCGTCTCGATGGAGTGGGCCTGCGCCGACGAGTCGGCCGGGAACCGCTTCCGGGTCCGCGTCGGAGGGACGTCGATCGGCGGCAACGTCGGGGGGACCGGCCCCGGCGCCTGGGACAACTACCGCTCCATCTTCATCGGCGAGGTCACCCTCCCCGCCGGCACCCATCGCCTCGAGTTCCGCTCCGCCGGCCCGATCCGCAATGCCCTGCTCGACCTCCGGACGATCGTGCTCACCCCCCGCCCCGCCGAGCCGCATGATGCGGTCTCCCGGAGATAAATGGATCCGGACGGGCTGAATATTGATTGATTATATGTGCGAAAACGAGTGTGGCGAGGATCCCCCGCCGCACTCGTTGCATTTTTTAGTGAGATTTTAGTGAGTCAAATCAAAACGTGTAGGTGAAACTGGTGAAATGGCTGCCGAGGATAGGTGAAACTGGTGAAATGGCTGCCGAGGATCTGCTCGACATGATTCTTGTGCGACCCCGCGAACATAATATCCAAACGCTCCCCTGCTTAGAAGCACAAGTCCAAGAGTTGTGGAATCATTGCATGCGGAGAACTTGGGCTACGAGCGGGTCTGATCGAATATGCCGGAGGGGATTTCTGAGATGCAGGGCGGAATGATTCGAAGAGAACGTATGTTGGTAGGCAACTCTTCGTGATGCAGCGTGAAGGGTGTCAGTTGGTACCAAATATAGAGACAGGAAACCGTCTGAAATGCAGAGGGCCGCAAGTCAATCGAATTAGAGATTTCCGCCGTTCGAAAAAAAAAGCCCGGCTCCCCCCGAGGGAGCCGGGCACAGCCAGGGAGAACGACGCTTGCTCGTGACTTGGACTCGGGTCTTCGTTGAAGTCGTTGTAACCCAACTTCAAAAAGCCAGCGGTTTTAGGTTGACCGCTTCGAGTTATGGTAGAATGAAATGCACGCGGCATGCCACGACTTTATTGCGAATCGATCGGCGTGGCGATTTTGTTGTAATGCTCTGGAGTTTCGTGAGTTGCGTTCTTATGGATTTCTCAAAGAGGGTTTTCGCCCCTCGGAGTCGGCAGACGGCAGTGCCTGCTTTCGCGACAGTTGTGTAGTTGTTGTGGGCAAGACAGTGAAGTTCTGATGCGGGAAAGCCGAGTCGCTTTTCCGATCCAGATCGCGGTAAACTGGTGAAAGCTCCGGAGTCTCCAAAGTTCTCAGGGACGTCCGAGGCGGAAACGACCACTGGCAAGGGATCGGGCGACATGAAGGTTTTCGTACTGGGCCTGGATGGAGCCACGTGGGATTTATTGGATCCCCTGGCCAAAGCGGGGGAACTCCCCAACCTTTCCAGACTCAGGGAGAAGGGCGCCTCGGGGACGTTGAACTCGGTCTTCCCGCCCCTCAGCCCGGTGGCCTGGACCGGCGTGATGACCGGGAAGAATTCCGGCAAACACGGGGTCTTCGAGTTCCTCGAATACTCGCACAACCCCCTCAAGGGGCGGGTGAACTCCTCGAGGGCCATCAAGGCGGAGTTGGTCTGGGAGATCGCCGCCAAGCACGGGAAGTCCACGGTCGCCGGCGGCGTGCCGATGAGCTACCCCCCGCGCAAGGCCCCGGGGTTCTACCTCGGCGACTTCCTCAGCCCGGCCAACTCGCCCGACTTCTCCAGCGACCCGGCGATCCTCGCCGAGTTGGAGAAGGTCGTCGGCCCCTATCGTCCCTGGTCGTCCTCGGTGCACGACGGCGGCAATGAGGCGGGGGTCCTCGCCGACCTCACCGAGTTCCTCGACCACCACTTGAAGGCGATCCAGTTCCTGATGGGTCGCTGCGAGTGGGACCTCTTCATGTTCGACCTGATGGCGACCGACCGCGCCCAGCACGAGCTCTGGCACGTCTGGGACGAGACGCACAGGCTCGCAAAGGGGCACGACTTCACGAAGCTCCGTGCGGGCTGCGTGGACTTCTGGAAGCGGCTCGACCGCGGGATCGGCGAGATCGAGGCCTCCCTGCCCCCGGATACCTCTCTGATCCTGATGAGCGACCACGGCTTCGGGCCGATCGAGTGGTACGTCAACTTCAACGTCTGGCTGCTCGAGCGGGGCGACATCGCCTTGCAGGACTCGTTCTACGTCAAGCAGAAGCACTGGTTCTACAAGCAAGGGGCGACGCCCCAGTGGTTCTACGGCCTGATGTCCAGGCTCGGCATGGCCGGCCAGCGCGTCAGCCGGTTCCGTGGCAAGCAGGATAGCCCGATCGAGCGGCTCGCCGAGTCGGCCTTCCTCTCGCGACGGCACATCGACTGGTCCAAGACCAAGGCCTATGCCCAGGGCAACTTCGGGCAGATCTTTCTGAACGTGAAGGGGAGGCAGCCGCAAGGCTGCGTGGAGCCCGAGGACGTCCGGCCCTTGCTCGACGAGCTCAAGGCCGGGCTCATGGCCCTGCCCCACCCCGAGACGGGCAAGCCCCTGGTCGAGCGGATCTACGAGCGCGAGGAACTGTACAACGGGCCCCAGGCCCACCTCGCACCCGACCTGACGGTTGTACTTGAGGACTGGCGCTATCGCACGATCGGCCTGCACGACTTCACGACGAACAAGCTCATCTCCCCCGCCTTCGGGCCGACCGGCGACCACCGGATGGAGGGGATGATCGTGGCCTCGGGCCCCGCCTTCCGCCGAGGGTCTACTCCGCAAGGGGCGAACCTGCTCGACATCGCCCCGACGGTCCTTCACCTGATGGGCGTCCCCGTCCCCGCCGACATGGACGGCCGCGTCCTCACCGAGATCCTCGACCCGTCGCTCGTCCCGGCCAACGGCAGCGTCCACGCGGGGGCCTCGGGCGGAGAGGAGTCGGCGGTCCCCGTCGCATACTCCGAGGAAGAGGACGCCGAGATCCAGCAGCGCCTGGCCGACCTCGGATACCTCTGAGCCGACTCCATCAAGGCGATCCATCGAGCCGCCGGACGTCGCGAGCCTATTCGGCCCACGTCGTCCGGTGGCTTTGTTCATTTCGAAGGCCGGCGGTTCGCCCAGGAAAATCCGTCGAGACCGCGCGAACCGAGGCGGGGCTGTCGTGTCCTACCAGCGGCAGGCCAAGAATTCGGCCCGATTTCCAGGGCCCTTGGATATGCCTCGCGGTTTCGCCCGCGTTATGCCCGCTCGACTCGAGAAGGAGGTTCACGATGACGCTGAGTCCCACGCTAGCTGTGTCGTCGAGCCTGCGTCCCGAGGTCGGGTAACCCTCCTCACGGCCCGCTCGGGCCAGGCTCTCCACGTTGGATCGTACCAAGGCATGAGTTTGCCGGGACGCCGAGGGTGCGCCCGGACCTTTCCACGTGAGATGAGCGATGTCCTTCAAAAAACCGTCGTGGAAGACGCTGCGCGCCTTGTGCGGCGAGGTTCAACCCGAGGATGGCATCGACCCTCGAGAATGGGTCCGCCAGTCGGGTTCGCGTCAGAAGATCAAGCGGAAGGCGTTGCAGCTCTGCGAGCAGGTCGCCGAGACCATCGCGGAGGTCCTCGCCGCCGACGCCCGCGACGACGTGCTGAGGAACCTGCAAGTGGTGGAAGTCGTCCCGGCGCCGGACGCCTCGCGCCTGCTGGTCACGGTCCTCGTCGACCCCCCTTCGAGGGAGGCGACGCCCGAGGTCGTGCTCGAGCGACTCTCCCACGCCTCCGGCCGACTCCGGAGCGAGGTCGCCCAGGCCATCACGCGACGCCGGGCCCCGGTTCTCGCGTATAGCGTGCTGGTGAAAGGCGAGGATGGATACGTGCTCGACTGAGCCGAGAAAACCAGGGGAGCCCGGCCCCGGACGACGGGGCGGGCTCATAACTCCAATCATGTGGCCACTTGAAATGATCTTGAAAACAGGCGGCGACCCGTTCCGGGGCCGCGTCATATCCGATGGATGAAGCCTGCCGAATTGGGGAAGAGGTGTCCTTTATGAAAACGCACACGTTCATCAGGAGTCTGTTCGCATTGGGCGTGATGGCCTGGGGCCTGGCGAGCCTCATCTCGACCGAGGTCGCGGCCTGGGCCGGCGAAAATCAGGAGCCTCGGCTTTCGCTCGCTGCCGAGCATGTCCCGACGAAAGAAGCCCTGGCCGATCCGCTCGATCCCCGCGACCCGGGCTTCGCGTCGCAGGGCGAGCGACTCCCGGCCTCTCCCGCCAGCAAGCCCTGACGGGTCGAGCCATGAGCCTATAATCAAAAAAGGGCCTCCGACGACCGTTATGGTTCGTCGGGGGCCCTTCGCGTTTTGGTAGGCTGACGAGTCGATCAGGCGATGATGACCCGGCCGGGTCGATCCCCTTCGGCCTCTTCGACGGTGATGGACCGCTCGAGGAGGAATGCTTTGATCGTCTCGGCGTTGGTGCGGAGGTGGTCGGTGACCTCCGAGACGGTGTACTCGCTGCGACCTGGGGTCAGGGCCAGCGGGAGGAGGATCTGGTCGGCCGAGTGCGGGTCGACCGCCGCGCCCTTCGACGCCTCGAACGCGAGGAGTTCATCGACCGCGTCGTCCGCGACGGCCTCGGCCGGCTTGCCGATCTCGCCGAGGCCGGAGAACGTCGCGGGGACGCATCCCTCGTACTCGGCGATCAGGCCGATCGCGGCCCCTTGCCCCGGGCTCTCCCACTTCGAGAGCTCGATCTCGGCGCGGATGCCGAAGTCGGCGAGCCTGGCCTCGGCGCGGTCACGCATCCTGACCGCAATGTCGGGCCGGAGGTTGGCGACGCCGGCGATCCCGCGGACCCTGACGAGCGGGCCGCGGTCGATCGCGATCAAGGGCTTGAGGTTGGCCGGTTCGATCCAGGCGCTGAGCTCGCCGCCCCCCTTGGGGTAGAAGCCGGCCCTGGGCATCGAGAGGGCGATCGGGGCTCCGATCGCGCGGAGGTGTGCCCGCCAGGTCGCGTCCAGGAAGGGGAACGACGGCGCGGCCATGTTGAAGGTGCCGCCGTTCAGGGTGAGGCGGATCGCCTCATCCGTCCGGAGCGCAAGGGGCAGGTGGAGCGTGTGGAGGATCAGGGCTGTGGAGCCCGCCGTGCCGACGTCGATCGAGAGGTCCTGGGGCACATAGGCGTCGGGCCGGAAGATCAGGCTTCGCGAGCCGACCGAGGCCCCGGTGATGTCGGCCTGGGCGAGCTTGCCGGCGGCCTCGACCGCGGCGAGGTGCTGTGGCCGGAGGCCGGGGCGGTCGCGGTTGGCCCGGATCTGGGCGATCCGGAACCCCTGGCCGGTCAGGAGCGAGAGCGAGAGGGCTGTCCGCAGGATCTGGCCCCCCCCTTCTCCGACCGAGCCGTCGAGGCTGATCAGGCGCGTCGTCGACATCTCACGAGGACTCCCGGCAGAAGCAGGCGCGGATTCCTGGAGCCATTCGGAGCGATGAGGCGAAGCCACCCGGTCATGTCGCGAGTGGTGCGTCCAGCGCTTGCGGACCCCGGCCTGGACGCGGCGTCCGTCTTCGACACTCATCGGCTGCCACTCCATGGCACGCACTCCTTCTCCGAAACGGGACCCGGACCCGGCATTCGGCGACGAGAGGGGGTCTGACCCCCTCTCGATTGCCTTAAGCCTCGGCGTCACGAGTCCTCGCGATAGTATTGACGCAAGATACGGACTTCGGGTTCTCGGGCCGCTACGATTTCGGCGGCTCGATCGGCTCCAGGTTCTGGGGGACCATCGTCCCCGTCCCCGGGTTGACGGTGGTGGAGCGGGTGGCCCAGATGAGCACGACCCGCTGGAGTAGGCGGTCGCTGTTCGCCTCTGTCTCCGTGAAGAGGAACGAGCCCAGGCTACGCTTGCGGCTGCCGTCGCAGCCGAGCACGGCGACCTGCCCCGGCTTCAGGTTCAGGGTCGTCGCAAGCTCGCGCAGGGCGTCTTCCTGCTGACCATCCTTCTGCACGAACTGGCGGGGGCTGAACTCGCCCGTGTTGGGCATGGCCGAGAAACCCCGGGTGATCGGGCCGTGGTGGATCTCGGGCAGGATCCGGACGGAGACCGAGTTCTCCCCTTCGTAGTTGACGGTGGTGCGGAGCCAGCCGCTCGCATCCTGATAATCCTTGCCGGCGGCGTTGCCATCCCGGTTCAGGAGCAGGCTGACCTGAGGGACTGCCTCTCCCGTGCTGATCATCGTCTGATCGCCGTCGGGGATGTTGATGTACTGGACCGGCTTGCCCTGGCCCGGGTTGATGGGCTTGTTGAGCAGCGTCTCGACCTCGGCCGGGAGCTCACCCGAGAGCAGGCCGACCCGCAGGCCGTTGGTTTCGAGGGCCTTGTGCAATTCGTGGGGGACGACCTGCTCGTCCACGACGCTCCAAAGCCCTTGGTCGATCACCTTATCGTGGACCGGGCGCGCCAGGATCGCAATCTTGAGCGCGCAACGCTTCGGCTCGATGAGCTGACCGCCGTTACCAATCTTGCTGACGAAATTCGCGGTGCGTAGGTCCGTTTTGTTGAGCGTACAGCCCGTGACGGCCATCATGGCCAGGACGAGCGCGTGAGTCATTCGCTTCATCGGCGGAATCCTTTCCGCAACACTCGCTAACGTGACGGACGTGACGTGCCGGCCCACGCGCGACCTCCGCGTGGACCCAAAACTCGGCGGAGTCTAGGGAGAACCGGGAAAACCGTCAATCCCAACCTCATCCCTAAGTCCAGTCTACGCCGAGACCAGCGTACGATCCCCTTTCCGGCAAGCCGCCTCATCGATGACGGCGTGCATCGGCTATCGTCCCGACTGGTGCAGGGGCGTCGGCAAAGTCTTCCCAGGCTCGTTCGACCCCGGGATTCAGCCCCGAATTCCCCAAATACCCACACTGAGGCATTCGCCGACGAAGAGGGTCGACGTCCCGATGGATGGGATGTGGCGTGAAATGCTGTGGTTTTGATGTGATGAGGTGTGGCAGGCGGGGCGGATCGGCGTCCGCCCCTCGTCGGTCCGACGATCAGGCCGAGGCCGGCAGCTTGCGGAGGCGTCGACGCGAGAAGAGGTAGACGGACTCTCCGACGGCGATGGCGATCATGCTCGCGCCGAGGACGGGCAGGATCAGGGCCAGGCCGACGATCGTGGCCAGCAGCCCCGCGGTCATCCGTCGGTTGGGGCGTCGAGGGAATCCCGAGCGACCTTTGGGCCGCCGGACCCACCACATCCAGAGGCCCGTGATCGGCAAGCCGGACAGGATCATGCAGGAGACGAACCAGATCACCTTGGTCGTCGGCCCGTAGAAACTCCCGACGTGCAAGGTGTACACCCACCCGTGCCACCAGTATCGATGGTCCTCGGCGAGCGTCTTGACCGGCCCGATCTTGCCGCTGACGCGATCGATCTCGAACTGGGCCGAGACGAAGGGCCCGTACGAGTTGTTGTAGTCATTCGCCGCGCCGACGGCGATGCCCCCGCCCGGCTTGTCGGCCAGGCTGATCAGGAGATTGCGTCCCGGATAGCCCTTCAGCGAGAGGTCCTTCACCTGCTCGAGCGTCAGCAAGGGGTGGGTCGGAGTCGGAGTCGCCGCGGGCTCTTTCGGCGAGGGATTTTCGGCCCTGGCCCTGGACTTCCCCTTGCCCTTCGACTGCGCCTTGGCCTCGGCGGCCGCGGCTTCCTTGCTCCTCGTCGCGAGGTGGAAGGCCTCGCTCCAGACGACCGTGTAGAAGAGGCCCGTCACGACGATGATCGCGATCGGTGCCAGCAGGTAGATGCCGAGGACCGTGTGGAGATCTCGCAGGATCGTGTAGAGCTTCCCGTGGAGGCGGGGCCACCAGACCCCGAGCGTCTGCCCGCGCTTCTTGGGCCACCAGAGGTAGACCCCCGTGACCATCAAGACGATCGTCCAGCCGACGGTCAACTCCACCAGGATCCGGCCGGTCGTGCCGGCCAGCAACTGGCGATGGATCACGAGCACGACATCAAAGAACTCGGAGACGCCATCGCCGGCCCTCGAGTCGAACGAGCCGACCACGCTCGCCTTGTACGGATCTACATAGACGGCGACCGGGCTCGCGTCCCTCCCCTTCGCTCCCGCCGGTCCCATCCGGACGATCGCCGCGCGGTTGGGCTCGGCCCGGAGTTCCAGCGAGACCGCGTTGAGGCTCGGCTCCGACGCCTTCGCCGCGGCCACGATCGCGTCGGTGTTCGCTCGCGAGGCCCCCGGCTCCGGCGTGACGAAGCGGAGCCTGGCGTGGCCGAGGTCCTCGATTTCCGAGTGGAAGATGTAGAGCGCCCCCGTCAGGGTGACGATGAGCAGGATCGGCGAGATGAGCACCCCGGCGTAGAAATGCCAGCGCCAGAGGACCCGGTACAGGCTGCCCGAGCTTTCCGGTCGGCTCGCCAGCTCGACGGCTTCCTCGTCGGCCGTCCGCTCCGATTGCGTTGCGCTTCCCATGATCTCGAGACAGCCTTCTGCGGGGGGATGATACCTGGATGGAGGAGGACGGCCGGGCCTTCGCGATCGGGCGTCCGGCCGGTGCTGGCTGGAGTCTCAGCTCTCAATGCGCCTTCTTCGTACCCTTGGCCGTGCCGCCGAGGATGGCCGCGCCTTCCATCGGTGCGTTCGATTTCGACTTCGGGGCCAGCTCGACGACGGCGTTCTCGATCTCGACCGGCGGGAGCGCGTTCGTCCCCGGCTTGATTGTGAACGTCCACTTCGAGCCTTCCGGCTTCGAGTATTTGAACTTGAGGCGGTCGGTCATCGACGGCTTCGAGGCGTCGGGCGGCCAGGTGATCGTGAACGCGTACTCGCCCGCGGGGGCGCCATCCCCCGCCACATAAGTCGAGAGCGAGAAACCGCCATCGTTGCCGACGAGGCCCCAGGGGCGTGATTTCCGCTCGTCGGTCTTCGTTTCGGCCGTCGGGAACAACTGCACCAGGGCGCCGACCGGCGGTTCGCCGTTGATGGTGACGCGGCCCGTGGCCGGATGCGTGCCCACCTGCCAGTCATTGCCGCAGCCGGCGAGGGCCGAGCACGCGAGGATCAGGCAGAGCGTTGAGATGTCTTGACGAACCGACATCGCTGTTTTCGACCTCTTTCCCGGGGGACGCGCTTCCTGGAACTCTCCCAGAAATCCGCCCAACTTATTTGAGACTGAGATTCAATTTCATCAAGAGCTCGAATTTATCCCGAGGTCGTTGTACCGTCAAGGACTTGGCCCGATTCCCGCGTCAAGAGTTGTTAACAGGCCTCATCCGGGGAGGCTGACGGGCGATCCGGCGACATGAAGGGAGAGGAGGCCGTCTGCGAACACCGGGGTGCAAGACGAAGGGAGGATGCCAGCCCCGCTTCGAGTCGCCCCACTGCCGAAGGGCGACTCTCATGCTCGGGTCGGCATCCTCCCTGGAGGGGATGCTCGGCGGATGATCTCGAAGGCTCAGGCCCAGCCGCCGGTGGCGAGGAGCGTCACGCCGCTGATCCACCCGGAGTCGTCGGAGGCGAGGAAGACGGCGACCTTCCCGATGTCATCCGGCTGGCCGATCCGGCCGAGCGGGGTCTGCGCGACGACCTGCTTGTGGAAGTCGGTCTCGAGGAATCCCGCCGTGTGGACCCCTTCGGTCTCGACCATACCGGGGTTCAGCGAATTGACGCGGATCTTCTTCGGCCCGAGCTCCTTGGAGAGCGCCTTCGTGATGGCGTCGACGGCCCCCTTGGTGGCGCTGTAGACCGAGGCCGTCGCGGGGGGCGAGACGGCCGCGGCCGAGCTGATATTGATGATGCTCCCCCCCTCGGGCCCGAAGAGACTCGCCGCCTTCTGAGACGCGAGCAGCAACCCAAGCACGTTCAGGTTGAACTGCTTGTGGAAGTGCTCCTCCGTGATCGCCTCGAGCGGTGCGAACTCGAAGATCCCGGCGTTGTTGACCAGGATGTCGAGCCGCCCATACGTCTCCTTCGTCTTCGCGAACAGGGCGTCGATGTCGGCCGCCTTCGACAGGTTCCCGCCGACGGCGACGGCCTTCCCGCCAGCCTTCTCGATCTCGGCGACGACCTTGTCCGCCCCTTCCTTGCTCGACGAGTAATTGACGACGACGGCCGCCCCGGCGGCGGCGAGGTTCTTCGCGATCGAGGCGCCGATGCCTTTGGACGCACCCGTGACGACCGCGACCTTGCCCGAGAGTTTCGCAGACATTTGGAAAGCCTCCGATCGATCAATGATCCGACGTTCGTGAACGCGCACCTATGCGTTGGCCCCGCACAACCTCGGCGACGGAGCAGGACGCGACCCCCTCGGCATCGCTCCCCAAGCCGCGACGACAGGCGGGCCGCCCCGGTTCGTCGGCCCTCGATTCAGCTCGACGGCTCACGTTCCAGGGTGGAACGGTCGGAATGATAGATTGGGCTTTCTCTCGGGCAAGTACATACCTTTTTGTAAGTATCGGGGCCGGATGGATGGCTCAGTACGAATCCGACGAGATGACCTCGCCACCATTGCGGGTCGCCATGGCCGCCCATGGGGCGTTGGCGACCGAGTCCTTGATGAACTGGACGCGGCCGTCGCCGAAGAGGACGTTGACGCCGCCGCTGTGGTAGCTCCGGGCGGTCTTCCAGCCGTAGTCGCTGCCCCGGAGGCAGTCATATGTCCTGGAATTCGGCGGCATGTAGTGTGTGTAAAGAGCGTGGCGGAAGTCCCCCTGGGCCCAGCTCCCGCCGCGCTGCCCGTTGTAATACCCCGAGGCCCCTGCCCCCGCCGACTGGCATTCGGCCTCGGTCAGGTTCGCCGGCGGCTGGCTGTTGATGGCGACGGCCGCCTGCTGGGCCATGATCTCCCCCGGGTTCACCCCCGACCCCGCCGCGATCGTGAAGCCGCCGGGGCCGAGGATGCTCTCGGAGATCAGCGACGTCTGGCTCAGCCCGTCGGTGATCATGGCGAAGCTCACCCCCGAGTTGTAGTAGAAGCACCCGTTCGGGTTGCTATACAGGCCCGAGCCTCCCGGCATCCCGTTGCCCGCGCTCGCCATGTAGTTGGCCGGCGCGAACCCCGGCTGGACGATCCGCCCCGTGTCGCTCGGGCAGAGGAACAGGTTGACCCGCATCGCGTAGATCGTCGAATTCGGCGGCGAGATGCTGCTGTCGGGCATGTAGATGGGATAGCTGAAGTTCGTCGCCCCGTAGATGGGGGTCTGCTCCAGGAACGGCGCGAGCATCGCCAGCGCCGAGTACCGATAGTGCTCGCCCCCCGCCCCGGTCGGATACCAGTAATTCCCCGGCATCGCGACGATCGCCCCATACGGCAGCCGCCCCATCGCGTCGTGATAGTTGTGGAAGGCGATCCCGAGCTGCTTCAGGTTGTTCGTGCATTGGGCCCTCCTGGCCGCCTCGCGTGCCGCCTGCACCGCCGGCAGCAAGAGGGCAATTAAGACGGCGATGATCGCGATCACCACCAGCAACTCAATCAGCGTGAAGGCGCGGCGGGTCATGAGGGGGAGCCCCGAAGAAGGTCGCATTCGACTGGTATTACGATTCTTAGAAAAGTAATATCAGCGCGCCGCGGCCAGTTCAACCCTCCAGAATTCGAGAGGAGTGATCCGTCCCTTCACGACGGCTCGGTGACTGCCGGAAGGCCGTGCGGTTTCGTGAACGCAGGATGAGGATATGTCCGAAAGCCAGGCTGAACGATCGGCGGTCGAGAACCCGCACGAGCAACGGGCGTGCGATAACCCTGGCCCTGGGAGCAGGCCTACAACGGCGAGATCAGCAACGCTTCAGGCTCGATCGATGGGCGCAGGAGCCCAAGGCCTGGCGAATGAGGCCGGGTTGACGTGGCGAGGTGTGAAAAGACGTGATCAGTCGTCGTTCGGGTTCGGGCGCAACTCTCGCTCGATGCGGAAGCGCATCTGGCCGAGCTCGTCACCGACGTACTCGCTATGGGGCCAGGGCCACTCGACGGGGTCGTCGTGGAACCTGGGGATGATGTGCCAGTGACCGTGGTCGACGGTCTGACCGGCGGCGGTCCCGTTGTTGATGATCACGTTGAAGCCATCGGCGCCGGTGGCGGCCTGAACGGCCCGGCACAGACGAGGCAGGATCGAGCCGACATGGGCGGCGAGCGCCTCGGGGAGCTCGACGAGGTGGGGGTGGTGATGCTTGGGGACGACGAGCACGTGCCCCTTGTTGACAGGATGGATGTCGAGGAAGGCGATCGCGTCCTCGGTCTCGAGGACCTTGGACGAGGGGATGTCGCCCCGGACGATCTTGCAGAAGAGGCAGGAAGGCTCGTGAGCGTTGCCTGACAAGGTTCCGCGCTCCCTTCTATCCTCGACGAGGCCCGGACCGATGGATGACAACCCGCCTGAAACACATGAGAGGGTGTCCACGGGACGGATCCCGGGGACACCCTCGATGTTCGTCGCTTCGACCTCAGGAGCCGCTGGTGACGACGGCCGGGCGGGTCGGAGCCTTGATCTGCTCTTCCTCGCCGAGGAGGCTGATGATGGCCATCGGAGCGGCGTCGCCCTGGCGGACCTTGGCGAGCTTGTAGATGCGGGTGTAGCCACCCGGGCGGGTCTTGAAGCGCGGGCCGATCTCCTTGAAGAGGGAGAAGGCCACGTCCTTCTTGGTCACGACCGCGAGGACGCGACGGAAGTTGTTCAGGTTCCAACCATCCTTGGCCAGGGTGATCAGCTTCTCGGTGTACGGCTGGACTTCCTTGGCCTTGGCCAGGGTCGTCTCGATGCGGCCGTGCTCGAGCAGCGAGGTGGCCAGGTTACGCAGCATCATCCGGCGGTGAGATGGCGAACGCTTGAACTTGCGGCCGGCTTTAAGGTGTCGCATGGTCTTTTGGGGTCGCTAGTGGAAGCCGGCGGTTCGCGTCGAGACCCGCCGGTGATGTAGTTTCTTGAGCACCGAGAGGCACCCATGCCATGTTGCCGGGCCTCGGGCGAACGGGTCTTCCGCCGCCGGGCCACGAGCGAATTCCAGGTCGGGGTCAGACCCCCGGCCGGTTGGGGATTTCCATGCCGAGGTCGAGGCCGATCTCGTGGAGCTTGGCCCGGACCTCTTTCAGGGTCGTCTCGCCGAAGTTGCGGACGGTGAGGAGCTGGTCCTCGGACCGGCTCACCAGGTGGCGAACGGTGGTGATCCCTTCGCTCTCGAGACAGTTGGTGGCTCGGACCGACAGCTCGAGCTCGGCCAGGCTCATGTCGAGCTTGCGTTCGAGCTCGGCGTCGACGGGCTCCTGGCGGTTGCCGTCCTGACCGCCGCCTTCGGTGGAGAGACCCGGACCCGGCTCGTAATACTGGACGAACGGGTTCAGGTGCTTGCGGAGGATCTTCGCGGCCTCGACCAGGGACATCTCGGGGCCGAGCGTGCCGGTGGTCCAGATCCGGAGGACGAGCTTGTCGTAGTTGGTCCGCTGGCCGACGCGCGTGTTCTCGACCTTGTACTCAACCCGGATGACCGGGCTGTAGATGGCGTCGATGGGGATGGCGCCGACCTCGAGGTCGTCGGTGTGGCCTTCGGCGGCGGGGCGGTAACCCCGGCCGTTCTCGACCGTCATCTCCAGCACGAACGGGACATCGTCCGTCAGCGTGCAGAGGATGTGGTCGGGATTGATGATCTCGATCGACTCGTCATGGAGGATGTCGGCGGCGGTGACGACCCCCCGACGATCGCGCTCGATGCGGATCGTCCGGCTCTGCTCCGAGTGGTTCTTGACGACCAAGCCTTTGAGGTTAAGGACGAGGTCGGTGATGTCCTCAACCATGCCGGGGATCGACGAGAACTCGTGTTGGACCCCCTGGATCTTGATCTTGGTGACCGCGCTCCCCTCCAAGCTCGACAGGAGGATGCGCCGCAAGCTGTTGCCGACGGTGTGGCCGAATCCGCGTTCGAAGGGCTCGACGTGGAATTCGCCGTACGTGTCGGTCAGTTTCTCTCGGTTGCAGACGACCCGGCTCGGAAGTTCGAGGCCACGCCAACGGATGCGCATCGCACTCTCCAAAAAAAGCTAAGCGACCAGCTTTCGGCGATCGGTCCAAATCGAACCGGCCCGGTGACCGCCCGCGTCCCCGGAAGCGGGGACGGGGAGGCGGATCGCCGCTTCCATTCGACCTCAGCGGCTCAACAATTCGACGATCAACTGCGGGGTGACCGGCAACGAGATGTCCTGGGTGCCGGGCAAGCGCGAGACGCGTCCTTCGGGCGGCTGGGTGCTGCTGCGGTCGAGCCATTCGGGGACGGCCGGCATCCCGTCGGTGGCCAGGCTGGTCTCGGCGAGCTTCCGGGAGTGCTCGCGGTCCTTCACCTGGATCTGGTCGCCGGGGCGGACGAGGTAGCTCGGGATGTCGAGCTTGCGCCCGTTCACCGTGATGTGCCCGTGCGTGATCATCTGGCGGGCCTGCGGTCGGCTGGTCGCGAAGCCGAGGCGGGTGACGACGTTGTCGAGGCGGCGTTCGAGCAGGGCCATCAACGCATCGCCGGTGTTGCCCGGGCGGCGGCCAGCAAGCTCGAAGTACTTGCGGAACTGACGCTCGAAGATCCCGTAGTAACGCTTGACCTTCTGCTTCTCACGAAGGCGGACCGAATATTCGCTGGCCTTGCCGCGACGGAACTGGTGCATGCCCGGAACGCCTTCGCGGCGGTCGATGGCGCACTTCGGGGTGTCGCAACGGGTCCCCTTCAGGAACAACTTCATACCTTCACGGCGGCAGAGCCGGCAGACCGGCCCGATGTGGCGTCCCATGGTATTCCAGCAATCCTTCTTCTTCGGTACGTCGGGTTGAGTTGGGCCGAGTATTCCGATCCCCTCGCGGGATCATCCCGAGAGGTCGATGGGGTTCCTTCGGCAATAAGGCGATCAGTACACGCCGGGGAGGGCCACAGGCTTCGGCAACCCGAATTCCGGTTCACCCGTGGAGCCGGCGAGAATCCACAGCGAGCGACGCGTTCGTGCGAAACCAGAGCAAGGAGAGAGGATCTGAGCCGAAGACCCGTGGAGGCGAGGGTCTTCGAGGCATCCCATCTCGGGGATGCTGGCTCAGACGCGTCGCTTCTTGGGAGGGCGGCAGCCGTTGTGCGGCAGCGGGGTGACGTCTTCGATGGCCTTGATCGAGAGGCCGGACGCCTGAAGGGCCGTGATGGCACTTTCACGTCCAGAGCCCGGGCCCTTGACTTTGACTTCGACTTCTTTGACGCCGTACTTCGTGGCCGTCGCGGCGGCCGTCTCGGCAGCACGCTGCGCGGCGAACGGGGTGCTCTTACGGCTCCCCTTGAAGCCGACGGTACCGGACGAAGCCCAGCACAACGCGTCGCCGTTGGGATCGGTGATCGTGACGGTCGTGTTGTTGAAAGTTGCTTTGATGTGCACGACCGCCCGGCTGACGTTGCGTCGTGTCTTACGCTTCTTGGCCTTGGCCACGGGTCCGTTGCTCCCTGGTCGGTCCGTCGGGAAAAAATGTAAACAACAAATATCGCAAAGGACTCATCCCCAGAAAAATTGAGGATGGCCCCAACTTCCGAATCCGAGCGAAGGTCCACCCAGGGAAGCGATCCAGTCAGGCCGAGCCAAAAGCACCAGCCGTCGCCGACCGCCTCGCGGAATACCGACGGCCCATGCGAGATGCATGGGCCGCAAGATCCCGCCGAGGGCGAGCCTTATCGCATTTCCTTCACGCCCTTCTTGCCGGCGACCGTCTTACGCGGCCCCTTGCGGGTACGGGCGTTGGTTCGCGTCCTCTGACCATGGACCGGCAACCCCTTGCGGTGCCGGAGGCCACGGTAGCAGCCAATGTCGCGAAGGCGGGCGATGCTCTGCTGAACCTGTCGGCGGAGCTGACCTTCCACGACGTATTCGTTGTCGAGCAACGAGGCGAGCTTGGCCAACTCGTCCTCGCTGAGGTCTCGGGCACGCTTGTCAGGGCTGATCCCGGTCCGTTCGCACAATTGCTCGGCGAGGAACGGGCCGATCCCGTAAATGTAGCGCAAGGAGATGACCGTGCGCTTGTCGTTCGGGATGTCGACACCGAGAATACGAGGCATCCGTCCTATCTCCGTGAGGCAATGGCGTGGCTTTGGGTCATTCTCAGACTGCCGAGGATTGACGACGAATCGGGGACCGGCAAAGCCAGGATTAGCCTTGCCGCTGCTTGTGACGCGGGTTCTCGCAGATCACGTAGACCTTACCCCGCCGACGCACGATCTTGCAGTGTTCGCAAATCCGCTTGACGCTCGATCGAATCTTCATCGGACTCCTGACCTTTAACTCTGCTTCGCGAGGCCGAAAGCCCGAGGCGGCCCAAGCCTTCGGGTTGCCCCGGCGTACCTACCCACCAGTCTTGGGCCGAATTGAGCCATAGTACACAGCACCTTAAGACGATGCAAGGCGCCATCGTCAAGGTTATTTGACTTTTCGGAAAGACCGCTTACGCTTCGCCGATCGATCCGGACCGGACAGGTCCAGGATGTCTCGGATTCTGGAGAATGTCGTCAGAAACTCAGTCCTCCAGATTCGTCAGCACTCGAGGTCCATCCGGCGTCATCGCCACCGTGTGTTCAAAGTGAGCACTCGCGGCCCGATCCTTGGTCTCGACCGTCCAGCCGTCTTCCAAGGTCCGCACATCCTTCGTACCAAGGGCGACCATCGGCTCGATCGCGAGGACGATGCCCGGCTCAAGCCTGATGTCGTGCTTACGAAGGGCCTTGCTCACGAAGTTGGGGACCTGCGGCTCCTCGTGCATCGCCTGGCCGATCCCATGCCCGACGAATTTCTCGATGACGTACATCCCCTGGCTCTTGACGTACTTCTCCATGAGGCTCGCGACCTCGGACCAGTAAGTACAGCGCTCCATGGCCCGGATGGCCAGGTTCAGGGTCTCCGAAGTCACGTCGAGGAGCTTCTGAGTCCTCTCATCCACCTGGCCGATCGGTAAGGTCACGGCAGCATCGCCGCACCAGCCATTCAGCCTGCAGCCGGTGTCGATCGAGACGACATCCCCTTCACGAAGAGGCCGGCGGTTAGGGATGCCGTGGACGACCTGCTCGTTAACGCTAGCACAGATCACCGCAGGAAACGGCGGCTTACCCTTCATGGAGCTGGGATAGCCCCGGAACAAAGAGGTCGCGCCGTGTTCCTCGAAAATCTCGACCACCGCTTCATCGAGCTCGGCCGTAGTCACACCGGGGACGGCGAGCGTCTTCACACGGTCGAGTGACTTGGCCACGATCCGCCCCGCCTCACGCATCAGCGATATTTCGCGGGGGCTTTTCAACTTGAGCACGCTTGACGTCTCGTTTCTTACCGGCGGAAAGGTCCCAAGGCTGAGGGACCATGCTCCGAGCCCTGGGACCACTTCTTCCTGTGACTTATCGCTTGCTCACGAGGCCACCGTAGTTCCTCATGATCAGGTGGCTGTCGATCTTCTGGACGAGGTCGAGGCAGACACTGATCACGATCAGGAGGCCCGTACCGCCCATGAACGAGGCGATCGTGTAGTCTGCGGACGAGCCGCTGAGCAAGGCGTTCTGCACGATCGACGGGATGACGGCCACGAGGCTCAAGAAGGCGGCACCAACGTACGTGATCCGCAGCATGACCTTCTCAAGGTAGTCGGCCGTCCGACGTCCAGGGCGATAACCCGGGATGAAGCTGCCGTAGTCCTTGAGGTTCTCGGACATGTCCTTCGGATTGAAGGTGATCGCCGTCCAGAAGTAGCAGAAGAAGTAAATCAGGATGATGTAGAACAGCGTGTAGACATAGCTCTGCTTCTGGAAGGCGTCGGCCGACTCCTGGATGAAGTTGCCAACCGCCGACCAGACCGTCCACGCGTCCGTCCGCCAACTCGCGGTGGCTCGCGCCAGGCCGTTGAGGATGAACGAGGGGAAGATGAGCAGGCTGGACGCGAAGATGATCGGCATCACGCCGGCCTGGTTGACCTTAAGCGGCAGATATTGACGCGTACCGCCGAAGACCCGACGGCCGCGAACGTGCTTGGCCGACTGGGTCGGGATCCGCCGTTGGCTTTCCGTGATCGCGATGACGCCGACCACGACTGCCACGAACAGGCCCGCCAGAATCACCAGCGTCGTGATCGGATACTTTCCACCCTCCGCCGTCAAACGAGGCGTGGCGTTGAGCCAGAGCTCCCGCAAGGCGAGGGGCACGCGGGCCAGGATGCCCGCCATGATCAGGAGGCTGATACCGTTGCCGATGCCATACTCGTCAATCTGCTCACCGATCCACATCAGGAAGATGGTGCCGGCTGTCATAATACTCACGCAGACGAGGCCGTCCCAGAAGTTCTGATGCTCCGGTAAGACGACGCCCATCTGTGGACTCATCATATATTGGACCCAAAATGCGCTTTGTATCGCGCATAATATGACGGTCGCATATCTGGTGTATTCGTTGATCTTCTTGCGGCCGCTCTCCCCCTCCTTCATCATCGCCTCGAGCGACGGGATGACGCTCCCGAGGAGCTGGAAGATGATGGAGGCCGAGATGTAGGGCATAATGCCCAGGCCGAAGATCGTGCTCATGCCGATCGACGTGCCGCCGAACATGGCGACGGTCCCGAAGACCTTGCCCGTGGCGCTCGTGCTCAACTGCTCCTGCCAATTCTTGAGCTGCTCTTGATTGACGATCGGCAGGGGGACGTAGAAGCCGATCCGATAGATGGCCAGGAACATGGCCGTCATCAGGATCTTGCGTTGGAGCTCGGGCACCTTGAACAGGATCGTGAAAAGCTTGTTCACGTCGGGTCGCCTCCTTGGCGGCACGGGGCAAGAAGCTTCGAGGCAGCAGGCAGGCTGAGCGTTTCAGTACGTAGGATGAAGAGGCCGTTCACCCGCCTGCTGCGGATTCTCCCTTTATTGGACAACGACGACCCGCCCGCCCGCCCCGGTGATCTTGGCGGCGGCCGATTCGCTGAACTTCGCGGCGTGGACGGTGAAAGCCTTGGTCAGCTCACCGTCGCCCAGGATCTTGATGCCGTCGTCGTGCCGCCCCTTGACCAGGCCGCGAGCACGGAGCGCCGTCTCGTCGATCACGGCACCCGCTTCGTAGCAGGCGTCGAGCGACGAGATATTGACGATCGCGAAATCCTTCTTGAAGGCCCCATTGAAGAAGCCCCTCTTCGGGACGCGTCGCGCCAAGGGCATCTGTCCACCTTCGAAGAGGGCGGACTGTTTGAACCCCTGGCGAGACGAGTGGCCTTTGTGGCCCTTGCTCGAGGTCTTGCCGTGACCGGAGCCGATACCCCGGCCGACCCGCTTGCGCTTCTTGCGCTTGTGGATCCCTTGGTGGACGTCATGAAGTTGCATTAGAGGGTCACTCCCCGGAGACGAGCAACCTCGTCCTTGGTCCGAAGTTGGGTCAGGGCGTTGATGGCCGCCTTGACCAGATTCAGCTTGTTGGTCGAGCCGTAGCTCTTGGTCAGGATATCGGTCACACCGGCGGCCTGAACGACCGAGCGGACGGCACCACCGGCGATGACGCCGGTACCGGGGGCGGCCGGGAGCATGACGACGCGGGCGGCGCCGAAGCGGCCGATGACACGGTGCGGGATGGTACCTCCCTTGAGGTTCACCCGATTCATCTGCTTGTGGGCGTCCTTGACGCCCTTCTCGACGGCGGGGGGCACTTCGTTGGCCTTGCCATAGCCCCAGGCCACCTGACCGCGTCCGTTACCGACGACGACCAGGGCGTTGAAGCTGAACCGACGGCCACCCTTGACGACGGCGGCGCAACGACGGATGGCCACGACGCTTTCCGACCACTCCCCACGGTCTCGACTGTCGCTCGACATGGCGGGCTCCTTTTAGAATTGCAGACCCGCCTCGCGGGCAGCGTCGGCCAGGGCCTGAACCCGGCCATGATACTTGTAGCTTCGACGGTCGAAACAAATCTTGTCAATACCGGCCTGCTTGGCCCGCTCGGCCACCTTGCGGCCCACGATCGTGGCTGCCGCCTTGTTCCCGCCGTAGGCCTGCTCGCCCTTGATCTCCGCCTCGAGTGTGCTGGCAGAGACGAGGGTCGTGCCGTTGGAGTCGTTGATCACCTGGGCGTAAATATGCTTCGAACTGCGGAAGATCGCCAAACGGGGGCGTTCCGCGGTGCCGAAGAGCTTATTGCGGACGTGACGTTGCCGTCGGAGCCGCCTGACTTGAACAAGTTTGCGCTGGTTCACCGATGGATCCTTTGTCTGGGGTTCCGGGGCGACCGATGCCGACCGGGCGCCCAGCCCTCTCGTGTGCCTTGCCGTTTCCGTGGAGTCAGTCTCGCCTCAGAGCGCTCGCGGCCCGATCGGCGAAACATGCCGAGTTTACTTCGAGCCGAAGGCCTTACCGGCCTTGCGACGGACGACCTCGCCCTCATAGCGGATACCCTTGCCCTTGTAGGGTTCCGGGGGGCGGACCTTGCGGACGACGGCGGCGAACTGCCCGACGGCCTGCTTGTCGGCACCAGTGATGGTGATGTGAGTCGGGTCCGGAACCACGACCGTCACACCGACCGGAGCCTCGAGGACGATCTGGTTCGCGAAGCCGACCTGAAGGGCCACGGTGTTGGCCTTCTTCAACTGGGCCTGGTAACCGACGCCGACGATCTCCAGCTTCTTGGTGTAGCCATTGGCCACGCCTTCCACCATGTTGGCGATGAGGCTGCGAGTCAGGCCGTGCAGGGCTCGGCTCTGGCGCTCATCGTCGGCCCGGGTCACGAGGACCTGCTTGCCGGCCGAGTCGAACTCGACGCCGATCTCCGAGCGATAGGTGAACGACAGCTTGCCTTTGGGGCCGTCGACTTTGATTGTCGAGTCGGCGACCGACACATTCACGTTGGCCGGCACGGGCACCGGCTTGCGTCCGATACGGGACATGGAACCATTATCCTCTCGCTTGGGGTATCCACGGGCCCTGATGGCCGTCACCGCGTCGGATGGCCATGGCCGAGGTTATCGGCCAGGCTTTGCTCGAGGAGCATCGTCGACACGGGAGACCGCCGCGGTCTAATCGACACGGCATGAATCTCAGGACCCGCCTTATGACAGAAGGGCGGACGTTGCACCTTCTCGTCTTAGTGGATCAAGGCGAGGACTTCCCCGCCGACCTTCTCGGATCGCGCTCGGCGGTCGCTGATGACGCCCTTGGGGGTGCTGAGGATCTGAATCCCCATGCCACCCAGGATCGGCTTGAGATCCTTGTAACCGCGATAGACCCGGCATCCGGGCTTGCTAACGCGATCAATACGCGTGATGAGCCGCTCGCCATTGGGGCCGTATTTCATGTGAAGGCGAAGCGTCTTGGCCGGGACGGTCTCGAGTTCCTCGAAGTCCCAGATGTAACCTTCGTCCTTCAGGACCTGGGCGACGCCTCGACGGATGTTCGAGGTCGGCAAATCCACCAGCGGGCGCTCGATCCGGACGGCATTGCGAATCCGGGTGAGCATGTCAGCGATCGGGTCGGTCATCATGGCAGGGCAGGTTCCCGTCAACCGTCGCGGGTAACGCACCTGGGGCCGGCGAAAGAAGCGGCCAGGACAGGCAACATCGGCGCAACGGGGATTCCAAGCATTCTGACGTAACGCGAACCGAATGGAGCTGGAAGACTCGATTCAGCCCACGAGGCATTTCAACTTACCAAGAGGCTTTCTTGACACCCGGAATCAGGCCTCGGCTGGCGAGATTCCGGAAGCAGATTCGGCAGATGCCGAACTTGCGATAGACGGCACGAGGCCGGCCGCAGAGCTTGCAGCGGTTGCGGTGCTGGACCGCAAACTTGCGAGAGGTCTGCGACTTGATCATCTGGGCTTTGGTCGACATCGCTAGTACACCGTGACCTAGACCGAAAAATGGGAAGTCGTCGCACTCATTGCTCGTGATTCAGACATCACGCTCGAACAAACCAGTTTATCGAGACGGGAGGCTCGACTCAACGCTGCTGCGGCTTGCGGTAAGGCATTCCGAAGGCGCGGAGCAACTCGCGGGCCTGATCGTCGTTGGCATTCTTCGTGACGATCGTGATGTCCATGCCCTGCGTGTGCTGCAACCGGTCGGCGTCGATCTCGGGGAAGACGACCTGCTCGGCGAGGCCGAGGGTGTAGTTGCCGTGCCCGTCGAAGCTGTTCGGGTTGACGCCGCGGAAGTCGCGGATACGAGGAAGGGCGATCGCGATCAATCGGTCGAGGAACTCATACATCCGGTGGCCGCGGAGGGTGACCTTGCACCCGATCTCGTTGCCTTCGCGGAGGCGGAATCCGGCGACCGACGTCTTGGCCTTGGTGATCTGCGGCTTCTGCCCGCTGATCTTGCTGAGGCTGTCGACGGCCACTTCCATGAGCGCCTTGTCCTGGGTGGCGCGGCCGACGCCCATGTTGATGACGATCTTATCCAGCTTGGGGATCGCCATCTTATTCTTGAGGTTGTACTTCTCGGCCATCGCGGAGGCGATGGTGGTGTTGTACTGTTCGTGCAGACGAGCCATTCCAGTCGTCCTTCAATCGATCACTAAGGCACTCGAGAATCCAAGAGACTCCCAGACTCGCCGTGCCGGCCTCGTTTAGGGAAAGAAAGGCCGGGAGCCGGCCTTGGTGTAACGGTCTGGGAGACGGGATATCTTCACGTCCCGAACTTACTTCTTCGTCGCGTAGGCCGTCTTGGCCGGGCCGACGTTGCCGAGGCTCGTGGAGCACTTCTTGCAGTAACGCTGCTTCTGGCCGTTCTCGGCGAAGCGGCTGCCGATGCGGACGCCCCGCTTGCAGTTCGGGCAGAAGAGGAGGACGTTGGAGGCGTCGATCGGCATCTCCTTGGAGAGCCGGCCGCCCTGCTGGTTCTTGGCGCTGGGCTTCAGGTGCTTGAAGACCCGGTTGATCCCTTCGACGACGATCTTGTTCTTCTCGGGCAGGACGCGGAGCACCTTGGCGATCCGACGGTTGTCGGGAGTCCCTTTGTCATCGCCGGTGATCACTTCGACCTGGTCGTCTTTACGAATTTGCATGGTCGACTCGTTAAGTAGTGGCGCGCTCTCGCATCGGATCCGGCCGACTGGCTCAGACCACCTCGGAGGCCAGGCTGATGATCTTCATGAACTGACGGTCGCGGAGCTCTCGGGCGATGGCGCCGAAGATGCGGGTGCCGCGGGGGTTCTTCTCGTTGTCGATGAGGACGACGGCGTTGCGGTCGAACTTGACGTACGAGCCGTCGGGGCGACGCGTCGAGTTGCGGACGCGGACGACCACGCAACGGACCACGTCGCCGGCCTTGACGTCTCCCCCGGGGGAGGCCTTCTTCACGCTCGCGATGATGACATCGCCGAGGCCGGCCGTGCGGCGCTTGTAATGCGAGGCGCTGCCGCCCAGGACCTTGAAGCACATGACTTCCTTGGCCCCGGTGTTGTCGGCCACGTCGAGCCGAGTCTGCATCTGGATCATGGGACACACTACCTGGCGGATGCCCGCGATAACGCAAGAAAGGGTGGGCACCGCCCACCGTTGTTGTATGAAGACCGCGAGGCGGGACGAACCCACCTCGCGAAGTCTGACCACGATGATCGAGAGAGGCTCAGACGGAAGCCTTAGCGGCTTCACCCTCGCCGGCGAGAGCCTGCTGAGCACCCAGCCGCACGATCCGAACGACTCGCCAACGCTTCGTCTTCGAGAGCGGGCGGGTCTCCATGATCTCGACCTGGTCCCCCAGGTGCGACTGGTTGGTCTCGTCGTGCGCGTGGCAGACGGTCCGTCGCTTCAGGAGCTTGCCATACTTGGGGTGCGGGACGAGAGTCTCGATCTCGACCCGGCGGGTCTTGTTCATCTTGTCGGACGTGACGACCCCGATTTCCGTCTTGCGCCGGCTGCGGGCCGGGGCATCGGAAGCGGGGCTGGGTGTCGTTGGGCTCATCGCGGGTTACCGGTTCCGGTCTGGGTTTGAGTCGAAAGATTAAGTGGTGGAGGCCGCCGCGGCGGATCGTTCGTGCTCGATTTCGCGAAGCCGGAGGATGGTCTTGATCCGGGCGATCTCGCGCTTGGCCTTGATGATCTCGCTCGGCGCCTCGAGCCGCTCAGTCTCGCTCTGGAGCCGGAGCCGGAACAGGTTCTGCTGAGTCTCCTTGAGGAGCAGATCCAACTGCTCGTCGGTCTGTTCTCGGAGTTCGGCGGGCTTGCTCATGGAATCGAACCTCTGTGTCCGGGCGGCATCGGCACGGCCGGGCAATCGGAGACGGAGACTTACAGTTACGATCGATGGACTCGATCGGTTCGCTTACAGCGTGGGCCGCCGCATGACGAAGCGGCAGGCGACCGGCAACTTGTGGGCGACGCGGGCGAAGCAGGCGCGGGCCACTTCTTCGCTGACACCGCCGACTTCGTAAAGGACGGTGCCCGGCTTGACGACGGCCGCCCAGTATTCGACTTCACCCTTGCCTTTACCCATCCGGGTTTCGGCCGGGATCGAGGTCACGCTCTTGTGGGGGAAGATCCGGATGTAGAGCTTCCCGCCGCCCTTCACCGCCTGGCTGGCGACGACGCGGCCCGCCTCGATCGTGGCCGCGCTGATCTTGCCGGACTCAAGGGCCTGAATGCCAAACTCGCCGAACGCGACGTAATTGCCGCGGGTGGCATTACCTTTTACGCGGCCTTTTTGGCTTTTTCGGTACTTGACCCGCTTGGGCATCATGGGCATCGGTGCCGCCCTCCGTCTTCAGGTAATCGCCTTGGTTGACCCACACTTTGATTCCGATGTGGCCTTGCGCCGTCTTTGCTTCGGCGAAGCCATAGTCGATCTTCGCTCGGAGCGTGCTCAGCGGGATCGAGCCGAGGTTCGCGCCCTCGGTCCTCGACATTTCCGAGCCGCCGAGGCGACCGGAGAGCTGAATCTTGACGCCCTTCGCGCCACCGTCCATGGTCTGCTCGAGAGCACGCTTGATGGTACGGCGGAAGCTCGAACGCTTCTGGAGCTGCTCGGCGATGTCCTCGCTGATGAGCTGAGCGTCGATCTCGGGGCGGTTGACCTCGACGATCTTGACTTCGATCCGGCGCCCGGTCAACTCCTGGAGCTCGTCCTTGAGGCGATCGACCTCGGCACCTTTGCGGCCGATGATGATGCCGGGGCGGGCGGTCGACAGGAAGACGGTCACCGCATCTCGGGTCCGCTCGATCTCGATCTTGGGGATGCCAGCGTAGCTGTACTTACCCTTGATGAACTTGCGGATCTTGAAGTCTTCGACCAGGAGGTCGCTGAATTCGTGCTTGGAGGCGTACCAGCGGCTCCGCCAGTCCTCCATGATCCCGACGCGGAACCCCGTCGGTCGAACCTTTTGGCCCATGGGTCTGCGTCCTTTGGGTTAATCTTGATCCTGGTCAGATGAGTCGGTCGGAACGGCGGTCAGGTCGGTCAAGCCGATCTGGATGTGGGCGCTGCGCCTCCGGATCATGTAGGCCATACCCCGCGCCCGGGGCATCAGCCGCTTGAACATCGGGCCGCCGTCGCCTCGGGCATCGACCACGACCAGGTCACCGACGTTGCGGATCCCACGGTCTTCGGCGTTGGCCATGGCGCTCTTGAGCACCTGTTCGATCATCCGCGCGCCCCGGTGGGGCATGTACTTCAGGATGTCCATGGCATCGTCGGCGTACTTGCCACGGACCAGGTCGAGGATCGGGCGGAGCTTGCGCACCGAGATCTTGGCGAAGCGATGCTTGGCGATGTATTCTACCGAGGCACTCATAACCGGTTTCCCACGCGGTCTGCCGTCAAGTTGGAACGACCCTTCCCGACGGTCCGTCTCTCAGGATCGATTTACTTGCGGCCCTTGGTGGCCTTGCCGCCGTGGCCCCGGAACGTCCGGGTAGGGGCGAATTCGCCGAGCTTGTGCCCGACCATGTCTTCCGTCACGTACAGCTTGACGAAGTTCCGCCCGTTGTGGATGGCGAAGTTCTTGCCGATGAACTCGGGCACGATCGTGCAAGCACGTGCCCAGGTCTTGATCGGTTCGCGATTCCCGGTCGCGTCGGCCTTGTACACCTTCTCGAGCAGCCGCTCGACGACGTAAGGGCCCTTCTTGAGCGATCGTCCCATATGAATTCAGGTCCCAGACCCATCGGGGTCGTAAGCTTGAGATACGGGTCGAACTTCGTTCGTGGCCCGTCGGCTTAGCTGGCTTGATCGAGTCGGAATCGGTCGACTCCGTTCTCAACTCCCTATCAGACGGCGAGGCCGGTCGTCGTATGTCGGTACGACGACCGGCCCGGTTGGGGCAAGGCTCGACACAAATGTGTCGAAAGGAATCAGAGCTTGAGCTGGCCGTAACGCACGCTGCGGCGTCGGCGGATGATCGCCGAGTTCGACGGCTTGCGACGACGACGGGTCTTGCCGCCCTTGGCCAGCTTGCCGGTCGGCGAGCACGGGTGACGGCCGCCCGAGGTGCGTCCTTCACCACCACCCATCGGGTGGTCGACGGGATTCATCGCGACGCCTCGGACGTGCGGACGACGTCCCAGCCATCGCTTGCGGCCCGCCTTGCCAAGTCGGATGTTCATGTGATCGGCGTTGCCGACCATGCCGATCGTGGCCCGGCAGGCGGCCGGGATACGGCGGACTTCGCCGGACGGCAGCGTGATCTGGGCCCAGGTCCCTTCTCGGGCGGTGAGGGTCGCCCCCACGCCGGCCGAGCGGCAGAGCTTGGCACCGCCGCCGGGCTGCATCTCGAGGTTGTGGATCGAGAGGCCGGTCGGGATCTTGGAGAGCGGCAGGCAGTTGCCGACCTTGGGCTCGGCGTTGGGGCCGCTATTCACGGTCATCCCTGCCTTGAGCCCTTCGGGGGCGATGATGTAGCGCTTGACGCCGTCGGGGTACTTGATCAGCGCGATCCGAGCCGAGCGGTTCGGGTCGTACTCGATGTGGGTGACCTCGGCGGGGATCCCGTCGTGATCGTTGCGGCGGAAGTCGATGATCCGGTACATCCGCTTGTGGCCGCCGCCGCGGTGCCGGGATGTGATGAAGCCTTGATTGTTCCGGCCCCCGGTCTTCTTGAGGGGCTCGGTCAGGCTCTTCTCGGGCTTCTTATTCTTGTCGGTCAGCTCGGAGAAGTCACTGACCGATGCGTTTCGACGCCCGGGGCTGGTCGGTTTGTAGTAGCGGATACCCATCGAGGTCGCGTCCTTCGCAGGGCCAGGCCGGCCCGATCTCGACTGTGATCAAGGTTTAATCAATAAAAATCAATTCGATAGTCTTCATGCAGCGCGACGATCGCCTTCTTCCAGTTCCGCATCCGGCCCAGCTTGAGCCGGTGGCGGCGGACCTTGCCGCGGCGATTCTGCGTCCGCACGTCGGCGACCTTGACGTCGAAGAGGACCTCGACGGCCTTCTTGATCTCGGTCTTGGTGGCGAGGGGGCTGACCTCGAACGTGTAGGCGTTGTGCCGTTCCGAGAGGTGGGTGGCCTTCTCGGTGATCAGGGGGCGCAGGACCACCTGATACGGCTCCAGGACCGGCCCGCTGCGCTGATATTGAGGAGGACGACGGAGCGTGACCATTGTCTCAGTTCTCCGAGGCGGCCGACGAAGTTGCGGCGGATGGAGCCGGGCGGCGATCCAGCTTCACCTTGACGCGTTCCTTGAGCGTGGCCAACGCCTCGCGAGTCAGGATCAGGTAACGCTGCTTGAGGATGTCGTAGGTGTTGAAGTCGGCCACGGGGGCGATTTCGACGCCTTCGATGTTGCGGGCACTGCGGTAGAAGATCGGGTCGTGATCCGGCAGGCCGAAGAGGATGGTCCGATGGTCGAGCGTGCGATCCAGGGCCTTGCCCTTGGTCTCGCCGACGGTCTCGGTCGCTTCAGCCTCGGTGAGGTCCGGCCGACGGATGGCCTTGAGGGCCTGGACGACCGTCTTGGTCTTGGGGGTCGTCAGGTTCAGGCCGTCGATCACCAGGGCCTGGCCGTCCTGGAACTTGGAGAGGAGCGCCATGCGGATGGCGGCCCGGACGGCCTTCTTCGGCAGGGCGTAGCTGTAGTCGCGGTTGCGGCGGGCGAAGGCGACGCCGCCGCCCTTCCGCTTGTTGGTCCGCTTGGCACCGGCGCGGGCATTGCCGGTCCCCTTCTGGCGGAAGAGCTTCTTCCCGGAGCCGGCGACGTCGGCGCGGCCGCGGGTGTTCACCGTGCCGACCCGGCGGTTGGCCAGGTGCATCAGCACGACTTCATGCAGGAGCTGCTTGTTGACCTCGCCGCCGAAATCGGCCGGGTCGATCGACTCCTCCCCAACCTTCTCGCCAGCCGAGTTGAAAACGGGTACGGTCAGCATTTTATCGAATCCAGATTAACCACAAAGGCAACGGAGGGGACAAATGAGCGGCTTCGGATCGATCTTCGGCCCGGGCTTCATCCCTTTCGGAATCCTTTGTGTCCTTCATGCCTTTGTGGTGAATATGTTCCGTGAATCAAACTTTGTTCGTCTGTCGAACGGTGAGGAAGCCGCCGTTCGGGCCCGGCACCGCGCCCTTGACCAGGATCAAGTTGTTGGTCGCGTCGATGCGGACGATCTTCAGGTTGCGGACGGTGATCCGGGCGTTGCCGTACTGGCCCGGCTTGCGGATACCCTTGCGGGTGTGGGCCGGGTCGGCGCTCGGGCCGGACGAACCGGGGTGACGGTGCATACGCTTGACGCCGTGCGTCGCCCGGAGGCCCTTGAAGCCGTGCCGCTTCATGACGCCCGAGAACCCACGGCCCTTGCTGACGCCGATGACGTCGACCGTCTTGATCTCGTTGAAGACCTCGACCGTCAGCGTCGCCCCTTCGGCGACCTCGGTCGGCCCTTCCTGGCGGATCTCGCGGATGTATCGCTTCGGTTCGGCATCGACCTTCTTGGCGTGGCCGCGAGCCGCTTGCGTGGCACTCTTGCGCTTCTTGTCGGCGTAGCCGAGTTGCAGCGCGTGGTAGCCGTCACGTTCTTCCGTCCGGACCTGGAGCACGGTGCACGGGCCACATTCCAGGACCGTGATCGGGACGGCAGTCCCGTCGGCTTCAAAGATCTGGGTCATGCCGACTTTGCGGCCGAGCAGTCCCACGCGCATCTCAAAAACTCCGTCGTCAATCCAGCCCGCCCGGGTCGGTCATCGCCGCCCGGGGCGTTGGTTGCTTCTATAGTGTGGTCGCGACCCGCTACGAAACGGTGAGGAGCCATCCCCATCATCCCGTCGCCGACAGCCTCGTCTCATCTTGGAAATGAGACTTCGCTATCAACGAATCGGGCCGACGCGAGGAAAAGGGTTTTCCCTCGTGTTGGCCCGGGCCGCCCCAGACGTGCGCCACATACGCGGCTGCCGTCGAGGACGATGATCAGCCCCCGGAGGGACCGGCCTTGATCTTGATGTCCACGCCCGCAGGCAGGCTGAGCTTGTTCAAGGCGTCGATTGTCTTGTTCGTCGGCTGCACGATGTCGATCAGCCGCTTGTGCGTCCGGATCTCGAACTGCTCCCGCGACTTCTTGTCGATGTGCGGGCTTCGGAGCACGGTGTAGCGCTCAATGCGGGTAGGCAAGGGGATCGGTCCGTGGACGATCGCCTCAGTCCGCTTGGCGGTGTCGACAATATCCTTGGCCGACTGGTCAAGGATGGTGTGGTCGTACGCTTCCATGCGGATGCGAATCCGCTCGTTGCTGATGCCCGCCACGCGTTCTTCCCTTCCAAACGACCGCCGACCCGTAGGCCTTCCTTACTCTTTCTAACCCGCATTTCCGCGGGAAAGTAAGAATGTAACGAGTGACTTTCAAGAAGTCAACTCGACTCAATCGAGTTTTCCCCGGTTTTTTCGCGGGTTCTCGAGGGTTTCAGCTCAGATGAGACCCTCGGAGGAGGCCCGGTTGCACCCGCGAGAGATGACGGGTCTTCGAGCCTGGAGAGTCAACCCTACTGATCCACTCAATGTATCCCGCGCATCGCCCTCGAATCAAGGCGTTGGTGGTCGAGAAATGCGGAACTTTTTGAATTTGCCGATTGTCGCGAGCGTTGGCGGGTGTCCTTGCCTCTCCGCCTCCTCGAACGCACTCAAATCTGTCCCAGTCTCTCACATGCCGATAACTGTTCGCGTGGGCCGGGCTCGGCTGGCTTTCGGGCGGCATTGTTGAAGATGCGATAGCCCCGACTCCGGTTCGCTCGAATCCGGGATCGGGGCTCTTTTGGGTCCGAAGGGGCGGGGACGGGTGCCCTGCCCCGGCTGGCCCTGAAGGGGCTCAGCCTCCGGCCAGGCTCTCGAGCATGCTGTCGGGGGCGGCGGCGTACTCGAGGGGTTCCATGGAATAGCTGGCACGGCCCTGGGAGAGGCTGCGGACGGCCGTTGAGTAGCCGAACATCTTCTCCAGCGGGGCCCGCGACTCGATGACCATGAGCTTGCCGCGCGTGTACGTCTTGTCGATGAGCGTGCGGCGGCTGGAGAGGTCGCCGGTGATGTTGCCGAGGTATTCCTCGGGGGTGACGACCTCGAGCTTCATGATCGGCTCCAGGAGCACCGCACCGGCCTCCTGAACCGCCTTGCGCAGGGCTTCGGAGGCGGCGAAGCGGAAGGCGAGCTCGTTGCTGTCGACGTCGTGGTAGTCGCCGTCGGTGAGCGTGATCTTGAGGTCGACGAGGGGGAACCCGGTGCGTCCGCCCGACTTGGCTTCCTCGCGGAGGCCGGCCTCGATCGCGGGGATGTACTCGGAGGGGATGACGCCCCCCTTGAGCTTGTTCACGATCGAGAGGACCGGCCCTCCCTTGGGCTGGACCTCGGGCTCGAGGTCGATGGTGACCTTGGCGTAGAGGCCGGTTCCGCCCGTTTGCCGGATGCAGGTCCCTTCGACGCGCTTGACGGCCTTCTTGATCGTCTCGCGGTAGCTGACGCGAGGGCGGCCGACGTGGACCTTGAGCTTGAAGTCCCGGATCATCCGGTTCTTGAGGATCTCGAGGTGCAGCTCGCCCATGCCCGAGATCAGGGTCTGGCCGGTTTCCTCGTTCACCTTGTAGAAGAAGGTGGGGTCTTCGCGGGCGAGCGAGGCGAGGGTGTCGGCGAGCTTGCCCTTGTCGGCCGAGCTGACCGGCTCGATGGACATGCTGATGACGGTCTCGGGGAACTCGATCTTCTCGAGCAGGATCGCGTGGGAGGCGTCGCAGAGCGTGTCGCCGGTGACGGAGTCCTTGAGCCCGACGACGCCGACGATGTCGCCCGCGCGGACTTCCTCGATCTTCTCGCGTTCGTCGGCCCTGATGTGATAGAGCCTCGAGCAGATCTCTTTCTTGTCGCGTCCCGGGTTGTAGACGCGGCTGCCGGCCTTGAGCTCGCCCGAGTAGACGCGGACGAATGAGAGGTCGCCGTGCTGGTCGTTGGTGATCTTGAAGACGAGGCCGCAGAAGGGCTCGTCGGGGCTCGGCTTCCGGGTGATCTCGGTCCCCTTCTTGGGGTGGTGTCCGACCACCGGGGGCTTGTCCAGCGGGCTGGGCAGGTAGGCGGCGACCGCGTCGAGGAGGCGCTGGACGCCGACGTACTTGAAGCTCGAGCCGCAGAGGACCGGCTGCGCACGCCCGGTCAGGGTCGCCCGGCGCAGGGCGGCGACGATGTCGGACTCGGCCAGCTCCCCGCCTTCGAGGTGGGCCATGTACACGTCGGTGAATGTTTCGTCGAACTCGGACAGCGCGTTGAGCATACGCTCACGCCAGAGTTCGGCGTCGGGGAGCAGGTCGTCGGGGATCTCGTCGATGGTGAAGGTCGAGCCCAGGTCCTCGGTCTTGAAGAAGAGGGCCTTCATGGCGATGAGGTCGATCAGCCCCTTGAACTCCCCCATCGTCCCTTCGGGGCCGGCGCCGATGGGGATCTGGACGGGGATCGGGTGGCTCTCGAGCCGTTCCTGGATCTCGGCGAAGACGCGTTCGTACTCGGCGCCGATGCGGTCCATCTTGTTGATGAAGCAGAGCCGAGGGACGTGATACTTGGTCGCCTGGCGCCAGACGGTCTCGCTCTGGGCCTCGACCCCTTCGACGGCCGAGAAGATGACGACCGCTCCGTCGAGCACGCGGAGGGAGCGCTCGACCTCGGCGGTGAAGTCGACGTGCCCCGGCGTGTCGATGATGTTGATCGTCACGTCCTTCCACTGGCAGGTGATCGCCGCCGCGACGATCGTGATCCCTCGCTCGCGCTCTTCTTCGAGGTAGTCGGTGGTCGTCGACCCCTTATCCACGTCCCCCATCCGGTGGATTTCGCCGGTGTAGTAGAGGATTCGCTCCGTCGTCGTCGTCTTGCCGGCGTCGATGTGGGCGATGATCCCGATGTTGCGGATCGACTGCAAATAGGCTGGGTCGCTGCTGTCCATGGATGGCCATCCGTGAGGTCACGGGGTGGAATTCGGGGGCAGGATGAATTCGATCGCTCTAGCTTAGCGTGGGCCGATGCGAGATCCCAGCGCGAGTTCGGGCGAGGCCGGCGAATGCCCGACCCCCCCGAAACTCGCGACGCCTCGGACCGGACCACCCCTTGGAATGTGGATGCCCTCGCCGCGAGGGAAGTTCGCAAGGGCCCTCGAGGCGGAGTCGACTCTGCGCGAGGCGCGCGAAAAAGCCCGTTGGTTCTCTCTCGAGAACACGGGCCTTTCGCGAAGCATCGGCTTGTTCTTACCAGGCGAAGTGGGCGAACGCCTTGTTGGCGTCGGCCATGCGGTGGACGTTCTCGCGGCGGGTGATGGCCGCGCCGTCACGGTTGTAGGCGGCGATCAACTCGTCGGAGAGCTTGATGGCCATCGGGCGGCCCTTCTTCTCGCGGGCGGCCATGAGGAGCCAGCGAATCGACAGGGTCTGCTGACGGACCTTGTTGACCTGCATCGGCACCTGATAAGTGGCACCGCCGACGCGCTTGGAGCGGACTTCGATGACCGGCTTCACGTTCTCGACGGCGCGTGTGAAGACGTCGATCGGGTTGTCGTTCGGCAAGCGACGCTCGATGATCTCCATGGCGTCGTAGAAGACCTTCTGGGCGACGCTCTTCTTGCCGTCATACATGAGGCAATTGATGAACTTGCTGGCGAGCTTCGAGCCGAATCGAGGGTCGGGGCGAAGCTGGGACTTGCTGGCCGTGAACTTGCGGGACATTTCGCGTTCGTCCTGGAAATTGAGCGTGATTCGATTGGCGACCTGGATCGATAATCGGCCCCCGCCTCGAGGCGAAGTCGGAAGACCGCTGGCCGACGCGACGGCCGGCTCAGGGGCCGGCGTCGGCGGGCGTCATTAGCAGACCTTGACGGACGATGACGATAAATCGTTCGTTCGTATCGGTTTACTTCTTCTTCTTGGCCGGGGCAGCGGCGGCCTTGGCCGAGGCACCGTACTTCGAGCGGGCCTGCTTACGATCGGCCACTCCGAGGCTGTCGAGCACGCCGCGGACGATGTGGTAGCGGACGCCCGGCAAGTCGCGGACGCGGCCACCACGGATCAGGACGATCGAGTGTTCCTGAAGGTTGTGCCCTTCACCCGGGATGTAGGCCGTGATTTCCTTGCCGTTCGAGAGCCGGACCCTCGCCACCTTACGAAGCGCCGAGTTCGGCTTCTTCGGCGTCATCGTCTTGACCTGGAGGCAAACCCCGCGCTTGAACGCGCAACCCTCGAGCACCGGCGATTTGGTCTTGTAAGTCACCGGGCGGCGCGGTTTACGGACGAGCTGATTGATCGTGGGCATGAGTCAATAGTTCCAATTCCCCCGGCCGTTCCCTCGGGGCCGAGGTCGATCCTTATCATCGCGGGATGGCGTGCGAGTCTTCGCAAAACGGTCCGGAACGCCGCGCAAACGCGGACCGCTGTCCGGACATCGCCGAAGCACGTATTGTAAGTAATCGTTTCAAGCTGTCAAGTCGAACCCGGGATTCGTTGCGCCGGCCCCGAATTGACAGGGGAAGTCTCGCTGCCCTACCATCTCCCGGCTGGACTATAAAGGAGGCGGAACGTGCGTCGCTATACCGACCTGGAACCCGACGACGAAGACGAGGACGACTTCGACGATCCGTGGGATGAAGAAGACGAAGACGACGACACGATCCCCTGCCCTTATTGCCGCGAACAGATCTACGAAGAGGCCGAGGTCTGCCCCAGTTGCGGCAGCTACATCTCGGAGGAGGACGCCCCGAGGCGGTTCCCCTGGTGGTTCGCGGTCGGATTCCTGCTCAGCATGCTGGTGGCGCTCTACTGGGCCTTCCCGATGTGGTTCTGACGAGCCCGGCTCTCGAGACGATACGACTTAAGGACGTTGAGGCGGATTGGTCATGGGGGATGAAACGGCAAGGATGCGCGTGGCTCTCGTTTACGACATCGACGCCTGCCGGGGCCCGACCGGCGTAACCCGGCATGCCCTGGCGCAGCTCGAGAAGTTGAGGCAACGCCCCGACGTCGACGTCCAGCTGATCTCGGGCCGCCTCCACGATCCCGACGGCCTCGCCTACTGGGAGGGGCTCGATGATCTGCGCCGTCGCGAGTTGCCGATCCGAACGAGGGACGCCCTGCGCTGGTGGCGTATCAAGCCCTGGCCGCCGATCGACTGGTGGACCGGCAAGGTCGACTGGGTCTACTGCCCATCCGAATACGAGATCCCGACCCGAACCGCCCGACGTGCGGTGACCAGCCACGACGTGCTCCAGAACCTGCAGAGCCACCCCAAGTTCCGCGAACGCCTCGCGAAGACCTTCGGCAACGCCAACCTGATCCTCTCCGTGTCGAACTTCAACACGGAGCGGCTCCTCGAGGCCTTCCCCGACTGCAAGGATCGGGTCGCCTACGTCCCCAACGCGGCCGACGACCTCTTCTACGAGCCGGCAACCCAGCGCGAGCGAGAGGGGGTCAGGAACGACCTGGGGCTCCCGCCCGGCATTCCCTATCTGCTCTCCGTCGCCAATTTCCAGCCGAGGAAGAACCTCGTCCGCTTCATCCGCGCGGCGTCAAGGCTCCCCGAGGTCGCCAACGGGGAGTTGGCGATCGTGCTGCTGGGCGAAGGGGGCGAGGCCGAGTCGCAGGCGATCCGCGAGGCGGTGACCGCCACCGGCCGACGCGCCGTCTTCGCGACCCCCGGCTACAGGCAGGGGCGAGCCCTCCGCGCCGCCTATGCCGAGGCTACCGCCCTGGTCTTCCCCTCCCTCTGCGAGAGCTTCGGCATTCCCGCCATCGAAGCCATGGCGCAGGGAATTCCAGTCGCCCTGGCCGACTCGACGGCCTTGCCCGAGGTCGGCGGCGAGGCGGGCTGGTACTTCCCCCCCGAGGACGAAGACGCGATCTCGTCGACCCTCTGGAACATCCTCGACAAGCACGAAGAGCGTGCCCGAAAGGTCGCCCTGGGCCGAGAGATCGCGGGGCGTTTCCGCTGGCAGGCCTCGAACGACCTGCTCGTGGCGGCGCTGGCGAAACACCGTTGATCCGGGGCCGGCCAACGTCCGCGATCAGAGGCCGGCGATGGCCTCGTTCTCGCTCCCGTAGACGTCCAGTATCTTGTCGAGCTGGCTCGCCTTGACGATGTCCCGGAGCGCGGGGGTCAAGGAACAGACCCGGAACTTGCCCTTCGCCTTGGCGATGGTCCTGTGCAGCTTCACCAGGTGGCCGAGCATCGAGCTGGAGACGAATCGGACGCCATCAAAGGTGAGCACGAGCTTGGGATACTGCTTCCCTTCGATGAGTGACTGCAACTCGGCGGCGACCCTGACGACCTCATCCTCCGACTGCAGGTAGGGGTTGGTGATCCCCGCGATCATGGTGAAACCCGAGCGGCGGACTCGCAGCAGTTGCTCAGTGGTGCTTGAAGACATGGGGTCGACTCCTTTGCCTGTGGGGGGCGTGAGGCTCAGGACGGTCCGTGTCCATCCTGAGTTCGCGTAGGGCAGACGTTGCCCAGCAAGAAGAGACGTGTGCAGCCGTTCGGCGGGGATCGCCGCCCTGGCGAGTCCCGATCCGGCCGCTCATTCCCGACGTAATTCACCCTCGGCATCAAGGGCTATCGGGGGGGAGAGCCCCGTCACCGTCACATCGCTCTAACCAAGCGTACGTCGCGATCGGCACATTTTGTGTCGGTGGGGCGTAAAAAAGTGCTCTATGAATTGAATCGGTGACGTTGCGTTGATATCAGGAAACAATGTCGGTCCGAATCTCAACGCTGGGAGTCCTGGTTTCCCCTCCGTGGCCTCGCGGTTCTCGCACGTCGCATGATTTCTCGGAGGCCATTCGCGATTCATCGCTATTTCTTGAATCCAAAAACGGGAACCGCCCGGCCAAAGTCTGGTCGGGCGGTTCGTTTCAGGATATCGGAGTCGTGGCCGAGGGCGAGGCGCTCAGGGGGCGGCGGGGGCCTGGAGGCTCTGGAAGAGGGGCACGAAGCCCTTCTCGATCACCGCGCCAACGTCGCTCGGCAGGATGAAGTGGAACTCATAGGCGTTCGGGGCCTTCGGGGCGAGGGAGAGCCCGAAGAGGGCCGGCTCCTTGGGCATGTCGGTCGGGAGCTTCAGGTCGGGCTTGTTGGCCGCCGCGGCGAGCTGCGTGGCGAACAGCTTGGCCAGGCCCTGGGCGCTGATGATCGCCAGGAGGCTGTTCTTCTCGGGGAGCTGCGAGCGGATCTCCTTGTAGTCGGCCGTCGCGCCGATCTTGCCCTTGGTGTCGAGATAGGAGTCGAGCTCCTTCTTGGCGGACTCCCAGCTCGGGGCGACGATCTGGAGGATCTGCTCGCCGTCGGTGCCGTACCAGTTGTGGACGGTGTCGCCGCCGTACATCGACTTCATGCCGGCGACGCCCTGGGCGCCACCCGCCTGGGCGGCCAGCTTGTCGAAGTCCATCGTCGTGCCGATGTGGGTGAAGCTGTAGCCCTTGTACTTCTGGGCATCGGGCTCGACCTTCACGTCGGTGACGAAGCTCTTCGCGTCCTTGTTGTTCTTCATGGCCTGGGCGATGGCCTGGGTCGCCTCGAGGTACTTCTTGGGATCCTTGACGCGGGAGACGGTGACGGCCGTCATCCCCTTGTCGAAGCCGACGCTGCCGAGGGCCTCGATCCGGCCCTGCTCGCGGAGGAGGGCGCGGGCCTTCTCCATCTCGGGCGAGGGCTTGCCGGTCGGGCTCATCATTCGGAGAGACATGCTCATGAGGCTGTCGATCGTGTCGGCGCTCATGTTCATGTACATGTAGTAGGCGCTGTCGTCGGCGAACTGGGCGAGCTCGCCCCCGTCGCCGGCCTGGCCCTTGGCGACGGCCTTGGCGGCGTCGCTATCGGCCTTCGCGGTCAGGGCCCCGACGATGTGCAGCCCCTTGGCGGCGGCGTCGAGGTCGAGGGTCAGGATGTCGGCGTACTTGATCGAGTCGAAGAGCTTTCCGTAGATATCCTTGACCGACTCCATGGAGGTCGCGTTGCCCGACTGCTCGGCCGCCTGGTCGAGGGCGGTGATCATGCCCTTGCGGGCGCCATCGATCTGGTCCTGGTAGCGGCTCGCCAGGGCGGCGACGTTGACGAAGAGGCCGAGGTCGCCGTCGAGGAAGGGCTTCGCCGTGGCCTCGTTGAGGACCTTGTCCAGCGTCTTGCCCGTAGGTTTGGCGATCGCCGTGATCAAAGGCTGGTCGGGCCCGATCGCGGTGAAGCCGGCCCCCTTGGTGGCGAACCAGGTGCCGTTCCCCTGCGGGGCATCGAACGAGTCGACGCCGTCGGCCAGGTGCTTCAGCTTGAGCTCCTTGCCGCCGGAGAGTCCCTTGAGGATCCCCTCATGGTCGTCCTTGAGGATCAGGAGGGCGAACGGCGGCGGGCCACCGGGGGCACCCGGGGCGATCTTCACGACGCCCACCCAGGGGGACTTGGCCACGATGGCGCCGAACTGATTCTCGAGCGTCGCCAGTTGGTTGGTCAGCACCGGCTCGGCCGTGTCGGCGAGCGTCGGGCTCATGGCCTTGAGCATGGCGACGACGTCCTTCTGCGTCGCCTCCATGCCGCGGCTGTGGATCGCCACGTCGACATTGTCCGGGATCGCTTTCAACCAGGCCGAGTCGGCCGGGATCTGGCCTAGGATCGCGGCCAGCATGCAAGCGGAGAACGACGTCAGCATCTTACAAAACTCCTCAGTGCGTTCGGGACGACCGTCATGTACGATTCCCGCCCGATCATCGGGCGGGTGGACGGCGGCCTGCTCGTTTCGGCACGCATCTACATAAGATCCGAAATGCCGGGGCAGGCTACGTCTGCCGACTCGTTATCAAGGTTTCTCACGCGAGCGGACGCGGGTTTCAAATTCTTCGGACACGGCCGTTCCGTTCGACCGGATCCCGCCCGTCGTCGCATCGCGACGGCGACGGGATCCCCCCGCCCACCTCGAAGGTTGGCGAGGTCCCCTCGTCGAAAATCCCGCACGCCCGTCCGCCCGATCGCCGAAGGTCGGGCATGCCTCTTTCCTAATCGAAGAGGCGTCCCACGTTCGGCCCTTACCCTGTGACTCCCCTCCCCTTTCATAGCCGTGCCACTTCCGAGAAGCAACGGGGCCGAGAGGCCATCCGGCACGCATTCCGCAAGGGCCTGACCGGGGCACGACCGTTATAGCGATTTCCGTTCCGAAACTTCGTCAGGCATCCATTCGCCGCCCGATTCGGCCTATTGATGCGATACGCTCCGATTTCACGCGATTGAGCCGATTAGGGATAGATTTTGAGATTTTTTCACACTGAGCTCTTGTCGCTGAGAATTTTTCACGCTTATCATGTGCGAACCTTCCGGCTATCGAGGGGGCCGTCGGAGAAGCTCAGGGGTCGTGCTCGGCGAGCCCTCTCGTCCCGGATGCCTGTGAAGTGTCTGGGAAAAATCCTCTCGGTCGTCCCGGCTCCGTCGTCAGACATGGGGCTCGGGCCGATCGACGCGCCTGTCCGGACCTCACCCAAACCCAGGTGCCGCGTATGGCCATGAGCCGACAAGAGATCATCCTGGAGAACCTCGAGAGGCGAGGGGCGTGCAGCTATCAGGAGCTCGCCGACGCCCTCGGGGTCTCGACGATGACGATCCGTCGCGAGATCGACCGCCTGGCGAGCCGGGGTGCCGTCATCAAGACGCTCGGCGGGGCCCAGTTCGCCACGTCCCGCTCGACGGACTACGAGACCGACTTCGGCAGCCGGCTCGCCCTGCACGTCCCGGAGAAGCGTGCGATCGCCGAGAAGGCCCTGGAACTGATCCGGCCCGGGCAGACGATTTTCCTTGATCCGAGCACGACCTGCCTGGAACTGGCCAAGCTGATCGCTCGCCGCGTCCAGGGGGTCACCATCGTCACGAACTCGGCCCTGGCCTGCCTGGAGCTGGGCCGGGGGACGCAGAACACGATCCTGGGCATCGGGGGCCAGTACGACCCGGCGAGCGGTTCGTTCGTCGGGCTCTCGGGGGAGGAGGCGGCCGACCGCTTCTTCGTCGACCGTGCCTTCGTCTCGACCAAGGGGTTCGTGCCGGCCGAGGGGACCTTCGAGTCGGCCATCGCCACGATCCGGGTCAAGCAGGCGGTCGCCCGGCGATGCTCGGAACTGGTGCTCCTGGTCGACCACTCGAAATTCGGCCAGAGGGCCCTCTGCAAGGTCCTCGACCTCGGGCAGATCCACACGGTGGTGACCGACGCGTCGGTCTCTCCCGCCGACCTCAAGCAACTGGAACTCGCCGGCAAGAGCGTCTACGTGGCCGATGCCACGAGGCGCCCGCAGTCAGCGGAGGATGTGAATGTCTCTTGAACCGATCGGGTCGCTCCTGGGGCGGGCGGCGCGTGGGAAATACGCCATCGGCTACTTCGAGAGCTGGAACCTCGAATCCCTCCAGGGGGTGATCGACGCCGCCGAGGAGACCCGCTCGCCGATCATCATCGGCTTCAACGGCGATTTCCTCAGCCGCCCGACCCGCAAAGCCAAGGAACGCCTCGCCTGGTACGCCGCGCTCGGCAAGGCGGCGGCCGAGTCCGCCTCGGTCCCCTGCGGATTCATCTTCAACGAGTGCCCGCGCGACGAGTGGGTGCGCGAGGCCGTCGTCTCCGGAGGCTTCAACCTCGTCATGCCCGCCGATCCCGAGGCGACTCCCGAGGAGTGGATCCCCCGCGTCTCCGAGCTGACGAGGTTCGCCCACAGCCACGGCATCGCCGTCGAGGCCGAACTGGGCGAGCTCCCTTGCGGCGCGGAGGGGGGAGACCCCCACGGCGGCGACTCCACCGACCCGGAGACGGCCGCGGCCTTCGTCGAGGCGACGGGGATCGACCTCCTTGCGATCAGCGTCGGCAACATCCATATTCAGCTCCAGGGTGAGTTCGACCTCGACCTGGGTCTGGTCGAGGCGATCCAGAAACGGGTCTCGATCCCGTTAGTCCTCCACGGCGGCACGGGCATCAGCGAGGCCTCGCTGAAGGCCGCGATCGCTCTGGGGGTCGCCAAGGTCAACTACGGGACGTACGTCAAGCAACGCTATCTCAAGGCGATCCAGGAAAGGCTCGCGAGCGAGTCGCTCGACACCGATCCGCACCACCTTCTCGGCATCGGCGGCGAGCAGGACCTGCTCGTCGCCGGCCGGCGGGCCGTGCGAGACGCGGTGCTGGAACGGATCCATTGGCTCGGATGCGTCGGTAAGGCCGACGAGCGGGGGGACGGCTGATGGAAGTGACGATGCGCCTGCCCGACCTGGCGACGAATGCGTCGGCGGTCACGGTAATCCGCTGGCTCGTCGAGGTCGGCCAGGATGTGCGACGAGGCCAGCCCCTTGTCGAGGTCGAGACGGACAAGGCCGTCATGGAGGTCGAGTCGGTCATCACGGGTGTCCTGACGTCGATCGCTGTCCCTGCCGGCGGCGAGGCGGACGTCGGCCAGGTGATCGCCGTCTTCGACGCCCCCGAAACGGCCGGCTCTCGCCCTGCCGCCGCGACCCCGCATACCCCGGCGAGCCCCGCCCCTGCGACGGCAACCGCCCCGGCCCCGGCTACCACGACGACACCAGCCGCCGCCTCAAATCGCGTCTCCTTCTTCGCGAGGAACCGGCAGGCCAAGGCCAACGGCAATGGTTCCCCTGCCTCGGGGACGCCGCTGAGCGTCCCTCGACGGGCCCTGGTCCGTCGGATGAAGGAGAGCAAGCAGAACGTCCCGCACTTCTACCTGCAAACGTCGGCCAATGCCGGGCCGATGTCGGCCTGCCGGACTCGCATCGCGGACTCGGGGTCCAAGCTCGCCTGGGATGCCTTCTTCGTCCAGTCGATCGCCAGGGCCCTGAAGCGGTTCGACCGCATGGCCTTCCGCATCGAGGACGATCGGCTCGTCCCTCAAGGGGTCGACGCCGTGGGCGTGGCGGTGGACCTCGACGACGAACTGTTCACCGTGGTCGTCGACTCGCCCGCCGATAAGCCGCTCGAGACGATCTCGGCCGAGATCCGCGCCGGGGTCGATCGGCTCCGATCGGGGGATCCTAAGGCTCGGGTCTCGCAGAAGGCCCTGATGACGGTCTCGAACCTGGGATCGGCGAATGTCGAATCGTTTGCGGCGATCGTCAACCCGCCCGAGTCGGCCATCCTCGCCGTCGGCAAGGTCATGCCGCAGGTGGTGGTCTTGGACGGGCAGATGGTGGTGCAGACGCGCGTGAACCTGACGCTCTCCGTCGATCATCGCGTCGTCAACGGCAAGTATGCGGCCGGATTCCTCGGCGGGATCGTCGAGGCGCTCGAGGCTTACTGAGAACCGGCGCGGCCGGATTCGAATACACAGACCAGTCGAAGGGAGGGACCGATGGTGCAGCCGTCGACGGCCTCGGAATCGGGATCGGCGAAAGGGCTCGACCGTTACGATCGCCCGTTCTTGCTGAATCTCTACGAGCAAATGGTGACGATCCGTGAATTCGAGGAGGGGGTGAAGTTCCTCTTCCTCGAGGGGACCATGCCGGGCACGATCCACCAGTGCCAGGGTCAGGAAGCGACGGCGGTGGGCGTCTGTGCGGCGCTGGTCGAGGGGGACTACATCACGTCCACCTTCCGCGGCCACGGCCACGCCCTGGCCAAGGGCCTGTCGGTCGAGGAACTCCTCTTCGAACTCTTTGGCGCCGTGACCGGCTGCTGCAAGGGTAAAGGGGGCTCGATGCACGTCGGCAACATGGCCAAGGGGATGGTTCCCGGCATCGCCATCGTCGGCGGGGGCGTGCCCTTGGCGTCGGGCATGGCCCTGGCGTTCAAGATGCGTAAGGAGCCCAACGTCGTCGTCTGCTTCTTCGGCGACGGCGCGGTGGCGGAGGGGGCCTTCCACGAGGGGGTCAACCTCGCGGCGATCTGGGACCTTCCCGTCCTCTTCGTCTGCGAGAACAACCACTACGGCGCCTCCACCCGCGTCGACAAGGTGATGCGGAACCCGAAGATCTCCGACCGCGCGGCAGCTTACGGGATCTCGGGGCGGACGATCGACGGCAACGACGTCCTCGCCGTGCTCGAGGCCTCCAAGGAGGCCATCGCCGAGTGCCGCGACGGCCGGGGGCCCTTCCTGCTCGAACTCCTGACCTATCGCCGCACGGGCCACTCCCGCCGCGACGCCTGCCACTACCAGCCGCAGTCCGAGCGCGACGAATGGTTCGCCCGCGACCCCATCGACCGCTTCGCCCAAGTGCTCGTCGAGGGGGGCATCGCCGAGGCGAGCGACCTCGAAGCGATCCGCGCCCAGGTCGACGCCCGGTTCCAGGCGGCCGTAGAGGCCGCTCGCCAGCAGGCCTTGCCGACGCTCGACGAGCTGACGACGGACGTGCTCGCCTGACGGTTCCCGCCTTGCAGACATCCCGAAATTGACGATGTGCCTAATCCTGGATTCGATCTCGCGTCCAGGAAACTATCCCGGCTCAAGGGTCACGCGACGAGTCGAAACCTCATGAGACGTCTCAGTATTGCCGAATCGCTCCGCGATGGGATCACCGAGGAGATGCGCCGGGATCAGGCGGTCTTCTGCCTGGGCGAGGATATCGCCGTCCCCGGCGGCTGGGGGGGCGCGTTCACGGTCACGCTCGGCCTCGAGCAGGAATTCCCCGAGCGGATGCTCAACACGCCGATCGCCGAGCTCGGCTTCTTCGGCGCCGCGGTCGGCGCGGCGATCATGGGGATGAGGCCGATCGTCGACGTGCAGTATGGCGACTTCCTCTTCCTGGCGATGGACCAGATCGTCAACAACGCGGCCAAGCTTCGCTATATGTCGGGGGGCGACATCAAGGTCCCCATGGTCATGCGGGCCCCGATCGGAGCCACCGGCCGGGGCTCCCAGCACGCCCAGAGCATGGAGCGTTACTTCACCGGCGTCCCCGGCATCAAGGTCGTCGCGGTCTCCAACGCGTATGACGCCAAGGGGATCCTCAAGGCGGCGGTCCGGGACGACAACCCCGTCCTGATCTTCGAGCACAAGCTGCTCTACGGCTCCAAGGGGGCGAGGACCGAACCGGGCGCGGTGGACGCCACCAGCGACGTGCCCGACGACGATTACATCGTCCCGCTCGACAAGGCCGAAGTCCGTCGCGAGGGCAAGCACGTCACGATCCTCGCCTGGCTCCTGATGCTCCACGAGGCCCTGCGGGCTGCCGATCGCCTCAAGGCCGAAGGGATCGACGTCGAGGTCGTCGACGTGCGGAGCCTCCTCCCCATCGACTACGAGACCATCGGCGAATCCGTCCGCAAGACAGGGCGCGTGGTCGTCGTGGAAGAGGGGCCGAAGACCGGCGGCGTGAGCGCCGAGATCGCCGCGGGGATCACCGAGCGGTTCCCCGAAGCCTTGTTCCAGCCGGTCGCCCGCGTCGCGTCGGCCGATGTCCCCGTGCCGTTCACCCCGATCCTCGAGAACGCGTATCGCCCCGACGCCGACCGGATCGTCGAGGCCGTCCGCGCCATCTTGCGAGACTGAGGATGAGGACCCCGGCCGGGTTCGTGCGAGGCCCGGCCCATCCTCCATTCGATCAGGAAGGATGTCTTTACGTCATGAAATCCTGCCCGAAGGCCCCCCTGCTCTTGCTGGCGGCCGTCATGAGCTTCGGCCTCGGCCATCCGAGAGCCGGAGCCGCCGCCCCCGCCGCGTCCGACTTCCACGTCGAGATCGACCATGGCCATCCCTGGCGGCCCCCGTTCGGGCTCGATCGCGTCGGCCCCCCGATCAGCGTGGTCATCGAGTCGACAGCGAAACCCCCGCTCTCGAAGTACGAACTGACCGCCTTCTACCAGGGGAAGGAAGTCGACCGGCAGGACTTGAAGTTCGCCGAGGGGCCGAAGTTCGCCGCGAGCGTCACCCTCAAGGCCTATGCCGATGAGCTGGTCATCTCCGCCAGCAAGGACGCATCGAGCCCGGCGGTCGAGGTCGCCCGCGAGAAGATCCAGCCCGCTGCGTTCGTCGCGGAGGCCGTCGCCCATCCCGACTCGGTGATCAACCCCGTCGACCTCGGCACGATCCTGGTCCCGGCCGACTGGCTCCTGCTCGGGCCGAAGTCGACCGCCACCGTCGAGGTCGCCGCTTTGAGTCGGGTCGAGGACTTCCAGGCGGCGCGAGTGAAGACCTGGTACGCCTCGAACGCCCAGGGGGCGAAGGCGACCGAGCTCGGCCTGAAGGCCGGGACGCGGTCGCATGCGTCGATCCCGATCCCTCCGGCTCCGTCGGGTCAGGAACGCGATGCCCTGGTCGTCGCCATCGAGGACGGTCACGGCAAGGAACTCTGGCGGAAGTCGATCCCCGTCATGGCGGTCGCGAAGGCCTCGGCCTATCCCAAGTTCGGCGCCACGGCCACGCAACTCAGGTTCGACGCCCCGATCTCGGTCCGCGACCCGGCCTCGGGCCAGTTCTCCTCGTTGCCGTACAACCAGGGGTGGAACCCAGCCCTGAAGGACGTGGTCATCTCGCTCCCCAACGGCTCCAGGTTCGTCTTCTGGCGAGGCTCGAGCTACATCCCCTTCTGGGCTGGGCGTTACAACACTGGGGCCTGTTACGAGTGGGCCGAGATGATCTCAAGGCCCAAGGATGCGGTCGACTGCGTAGAGCCGTTGATGGACAAGGACCTTCGTTATGGGCGCGTCGAGATCATCGAGTCGACCCCGGCGCATGTTCATGTGCGATGGAGCTACCAGTCGACGGACTTGCATTACCAGGTCTGGGGAGACTCGGCCGTCGAGGACTATCACTTCTACCCGGACGGCTTCGGCACCCGGGTTGTGACCTTGACCTCGGATCCGAAGGCCGAGTACGAACTGGCCGAGTTCATCGTGCTCTCGCCGCAGGATGCGTACCCGCTGGCGACTTTGCCCGAGAACCTGGTCGACGCCCTCTTCCTCGACGGGGCCAAGCGCGAGTTCCGGTTCCCCCACAAGGCCAGCCCCGACGACGCGAAGGTCAAGCACGGCCTCCCCGCCGTCTATCGCCTGCGACTGAACAAGCAGGAGGAGCTTTCGGCCATCTCCTTCAACCCGAAGCTCGACACGATCCCGACGGTGATCTTCAGCCCCTTCTTCGACGCCGGGCAGATGGTCACCCCTTGCTACTGGGGGAGCCACTGGCCCCTGGCCCGCGGCAACGCGACCGGGAACGCCATCGACGATCGGATCCACCTGTCCCCCTGCCACAACAGCGTCATGAGCTGGGCCGCGGAACGGCCGACGCCGCTCCGCAGCTCTGAGTACGTCGGCCTGGACGCCCTCGGGCGGTCGCGACTCCTGGCCGAACGCCGATGGGTCTGGCTGGTCGGCATGTCGAACGAGCCCGACGACCAGCTCGTCGCCAGGGCCAGGAGCTATTCCACGCCGCCGAGCCTCGCCTTGAAGGGCGCCCGGCTCGCCGACGAAGCGTACGTCCCCGAGCGTCGGTCGATCCGGCTCATGGTCGACGCCCCAAAGGTCTCGGCCGTGATCCAGCCTTCGACGCCCTGCATCAATCCGGTGTTCGAGCTCGAGGGCGCGGCGAAAGGCCCGATCAAGGTCAGCCTGGGCGGTCGTCCGCTCGAGGAAGGCAAGTATGCCTGGGATGGCCGGACCCTCTGGCTGGACGCAACCATCACGGCCCCGACCGAGCTTCAACTGAGCTTCCGTTGATTCGAGCCGTTGTCAGGCGGAATCCCGACCGGATGGCCGGTCCTCACCCACCACGACGAGGTCGTTCCATGAACCTCCAACGCAGCTTGTTCCTCGTGTGCGGCCTCGCGGCCCTCTCCGCGAGCCCCCCATCCTCCGCCCAGGGCGCCGAGCCCTCGGAGGCGAAGAAGGGGACGTATTACGTCATCCCCCACACGCACTGGGAGGGGGCCGTCTTCAAGACTCGCGAAGAGTACCTGGAGATGGGCCTCACTCACATCGTCAAGGCGATGCGGCTCCTGAAGGAACAGCCCGACTACCGCTTCACGCTCGACCAGGTCGCCTACTTCCGCCCCTTCCTCGAGCGCTACCCCGAGATGGTCGCCGACTTCAAGAAGTACATCGCCGAGGGCCGGCTCCAGATTGCAGGGGCCCTCGACGTCATGCCCGACGTCAACGTCCCGGGGGGCGAGACGTTCGTCCGCCAGATCCTCTACGGCAAGGGGTACTGCCGCGAGAAGCTCGGCCTCGACGTCACGACGGGCTGGCTGATCGACACGTTCGGCCACCACGAGCAGATGCCCCAGCTTATGACCCTGGGGGGCTACAAGACCTTCTGGTTCTTCCGGGGCGTTCCCAAGATGGATCACCCTGCCGAGTTCATCTGGGAAGGGCTCGACGGGACCAAGATCCCCGCATTCTGGCTCGCGCATAGTTATGCAATCATGTATCCCGCGCCGACTGAATATCCCAAGTTCCTCGAGTTCTCCAAGGCGTCGTACAACCTCCTGAATCCGCAGGCCCGCGGCGTGGACCGGGCCGGGCCCTCGGGCGCCGACGTCTGCGAGCCGCAGGAGCACCTCGTCCCGCTCGCGAATGAGTTCAACGCGAAGGGTGAAGCCCCGTTCTCGATCCGCGTCGCAACGCCCGCCGACTTCGAGGCGGTCATCGCCAAACGCGGCAACCTCCCGACCTTCAAGGGGGAGCTAAACCCGCTCTTCCAGGGGGTGTATACGAGCCGGATCGAGCTCAAGGAGTGGATGCGTCGCCTGGAGCGTCAACTCCTCAATGTCGAGAAGCTCGGCGTCCTGGCCGGCTGGCTCGGCGCCAAGGTGGATCGGAATGCGATCCTCGAGGCCTGGGAGCCGGTCCTCTTCAACGAGACCCACGACCTCTCCTCGGGCGTCATGACGGATCACGTGTATGAGGACACGATCCGAAGCTATGAATACGTGAACCGTCGCTCGGGCGAGCTGCTCGACGCGAGCTGGCAGGCCATCGCCTCGAAGGTCGACACCCAGGGTGCCGGGGCTCCGGTCGTCGTCTTCAACAGCCTCGGCTGGACCCGCTCCGACCTCGTCGAGGTCGACCTCGGCTTCGAGGATGGCGGCGTCACCGGCGTGGTCGTCACCGACGACGCGGGCAAGTCCGTCCCCGTGCAGATCCTCAAGGCCGATCGCTACGGCGACGGCGGCCTGAGGACGGCCCGCGTGGCCTTCGTCGCCCGCGAGATCCCGGCGCTCGGCTACAAGACCTATCACGCCGCGCCGAGCCGAGAGGTGAAGACCCCGGCCACCGGCCCGAACGCCTCGGGCGAGAACCTGCTCGAGAACGAGTTCTACAAGCTCTCGGTCGACCCGGCCTCGGGTGCCCTGACCGGCCTCCATGTCAAGGAAGGCGGCTGGGAGGCCCTATCCGGCCACGCCAACGTCGTCTCTCGCGAGGTGGATCGCGGCGACCTCTGGGAACTCGACCGCGGCCTCGACGGCGCGAGCCGGATTGCCATGACGTCGAAGCAGCCCGTCCCCAAGACCGGCGAGGCGGTCTTCTCGAACGAGAAGCCGGGAGCCAAGGGAACCTTCGGGGTCGGCCCGGTCGTCTCCGAGTTCCAGATCGCCCGCCCGTTCAGCAACGGTCAATTCGCGACCAACATTCGCGTGATCGCCGGCCTGCGTCGGGTCGAGTTCACCACGAAGCTGGTGAACCAGGAAAAGTATGTACATTACCGGGCCCTCTTCCCGACCACGATCCCTGGCGGCAAGAGCATCCAGGAGATCCCCTTCGGCGCCAGCGAGCGTCCCGAGGGCATCGAGTTCCCCGCTCAGAACTGGGTCGATCACGGCGACGGCAAGCGTGGCGTCGCGCTCCTCAACATCGGCCTGCCGGGTCACGTCGTGGACAACGGCACGATGATGATCTCCTTGCTCCGCTCGCACCACCTGGGCGGTTATGGCTTCGGCGGCGGCTATGAGCCGGGCATGTCGTCCGAGTCAGGCTTCCAGATCGGCCAGGAGCGGACGATGCGCTACGCGGTCGTCCCCCATGCCGGCGACTGGCGCGAGGCCAAGGTCTATCGCGAGGGGCTCGAGTTCAACCACCCGCTGGTCGTCCGCAAGGAAGAACCTCACGCCGGCTCCCTGCCCAAGACCTGGGGCCTCCTCGCCGTCGCCAATCCGAATGTGGTCATCTCGGCCCTCAAGCCGGGCAAGGATGGCACGGCCGTCCTGCGGCTCTACGAGGCCACCGGCAAGGCTTCGCCCGGTGCCAGCGTCAAGTTCCAGACGAAGGTCCTCGCCGCCAACGAGGCCAACCTGATGGAAGACCTCGGCGCCGCGGTCAAGGTCGAAGGCGACACCGTCTCGTTCGACCTTCGCCCCTTCGAGATCAAGACCATCGTCCTGAAACTCGCCGCCCGCGAGTGATGCTGATGTGTGATATGTAAGTCCGATCGCGAGACTGACCCGCGGGGTAGGCTTAGGCCTTCCCCGCGGTTTTTCGCGTTTCAGAGATCGAGCTCATCGACCCAACCCCGCAAGTGCCCCATCGCCCGCACGACGGCCGCCTGATTCTCCGGCTCGTTGAGCCATCGGCTGACGCCCGACGGATGCGGCAGCGGCAGGTATCGAACATCATCGCGGATCACGGCCGAACCGATCACGTTCGTCAGCGATGGCACCCGGCCGAGGTACGTCCTGATGGCCAGGAGCCCGATCAGGATCACCACCTTCGGCTGTATGATCCCGAACAGCTCATCGAGCCAGGGCCGGCAGAGCGCCTGCTCCGCCGGCGCGGGGACCCGATCCCCCCTGGCGCCGGGGAGCCTTCCTGGATAGCAACGTGTGATTGCGCTGAAGTTGATCTTCCGGTAGAAGTCGTCGCGAGCGATCCCGCCGAGCTCGAACCAACCCCGCAACTTCTCCCCCGCGGTCCCCGCGAACGGGCGATCTTCCGCCTGCCCTCGCAAGCTGGGAGCCTGCCCGATCAGCAGGATCCGAGGCACGGGCGCATCAGGCTCGGGATCTCGGGCGATCGGGATCGACAGGGCCTCATCCAGAAACCCGGCAGCGTGGCAGAGTCGGCAGGAGCGAATCCGAGCGTTCAGGGCGACGACGCTTGGCCGCTTCGTATTAGCGGACGTACGACCTTTCATGATTCCCCTTCGACCGACTCCTCTTCGATATCCATCCAGAGGTCCGACGCTTTTGCCGCCAGGCCTTGCAGGATGAGGCTCTCGATCGCCTGATCCCCTTCCAGCACCTTCTCCGACCAGATGTCCCCGTGGCGCGTCAGCACAGTCACCTTGCGAGCCTGCGGGTCCACGATCCAGTATTCGAGCATCCCATAGGCCAGATATTCTTCGCGTTTCGTCACGTAGTCGCGCTTCTCTCCGCCCTGTGAAACGACCTCGATGGACAGGACCGGGATGCGCCGACCCCGATGATCCTTGGGGGCATTCTGCAGCACAACCGCCACGTCGGGATTGCGCCCGGAGATTATACCTGGCAACCACAGGCGGAATTCCCCGGCACCGCGGTATCAATTGATCAGGCCAGGGTGCTGCCTGCGATGGAAGGAAATCGCGTCGTACAGATTCGCAACCACATGCCCGTGAGGGTCATCAGGGACCTCGGTCACCTCAAGCACTCCCCGGACGAGTTCGTAACGATATCCGGGAGTCTCCTCGGCATCGAGAAACTCCTGCAACGTCATGGCTCGACCATGATCCGCGGGGCCGATGCGAATGGCAGTGAGTGTCGCCACGGGCTACCCTCATTGGCGGTGCATTGAACCATCCGTACAGGTAAAGTGTAGCCGATCATTGCTTCACGACTCCAGTCCAAGAATCGCAATCTTGGGCCTGGAAGTACCCGCGAGTCGAGAGCGGTTTGGAACATGAGGGTTCTGAATGATCCTGGCGAAATACTGATATTTATCTAGATTGTGAAAAGACGGATACGTCTGTTGCGAAATTCCCTTGCACACGGTAAGCCATGACGTCGGAGCAACGAAGCCGATCATCGGGTTTCGCGCGGACCTATCATGCAGAGTCAGAGCCGGCCTTCGCTCGGGGACGAATTGGTGCCCGAAACCTCAGGCCGACCCTCGCGAGGACAGAGACGACGTTTTCGACTATCGGGGTATGTACCGAATCCACTCTGTGGTGGAGACTGTCGAATTCCATGTTCTTGAGGATAAATACAATTAACAGTCTCGTTTTTATTCGTTATGAATAAAGAAATCAATTTTCATAAGGGTAACAAGCGGCACGCGAGCAGTACCCCCTATGACGGTCGACACTACTCCGAATTAAGAATCGCGACGGCCTCGATCACGATATATGAGTACGAAGATCGCCCTCGCGATCTTCGGCATCGTCGTCATGATTTGGTCTCTCTGGCCTTAGGTGTATGACTCGATTCGCCACACCAACAAGATCACCGTCTACGAAGGGCTCCCGCATCAGCACTATGAGGCGGATTTATTGAAGCAAGAGCTGAAGTTGAAACCGACGATCGAACACGCCGGCTATGCGTTATATCGCCAGTCACTCATATTGAAACCCGGTGATATCGAGACGCTTCGTGGGCTTCTCGCGGACGATGACACGTACCTCACGCACTGGGTCGAGAGGGAGTGCGGCGGATTCCACCCCGACTATTCGGACGAATCGACCTCCTCACGAGCGATTCGGGATCGGCCCTTCGGCGTTGTGTCGTGGAAAGACATACGATTTCGCAGGCAAGACTTGTCACAAAATTGCCGACGGGTTTAGCGTTCGCGCCTGGGCAAGTCGGCGAAGACGAGACGGTATGAATGGTTCATATACTCGAGTGGTACTTTATAACTGTAAAGCCAGCCCGGACCTCATCACTTCGATTTCCTCTTCTTGGTATTTGCCTTCCCCTTCCACGCCTTCTTGGACGTGGCGCTCCCTTTCTTCGACCCGCCGCTCGAGAGTTTCCATACGTGGACGAGGTTATCGTTGCCCGAAGCGGCGATCCGGCTCCCGTCGTTCGAGTAGGCGATCTCCGTGATCCCATTCGTCGGGCCGATCAGGGCGGCGACGCGCTCGCCGTTGGACACATCCCAGACGCTCAAGGGAGTCCGGTTCTGGATGCCGCTCGCCGGGCCCGAGGCGAGGTACTTCCCATCGGGGGAGAACCTCAGCACCTGGATGCTCGGCTCGTTGCTCATGGACTCGACCGGCCCTTGCTCGAAGACGAGTTCGCCCGCGGGCCGTAGTGTCTTCAGGTTCAGGAACCCGGTCGTTTGATTCAGGGCCTTGCCGCCGCTGATGGCCGCGAGCAGGGATTTCGGCGAGCACGCGACGGCGTCGAAACTCGTGGTGATGTCCTTGCTTTCCTGATCCTCATGGCCAATGGCCTTGCGACGCTTGTGCGTGGTAATGTCCCAGATCGACACCTCGTCGGGCGTGATGGCGACGAGAGTCTTGCCGTCGGACGAGATGTCGAATCCATGCAAGGTCGCCGACTGGGAGACCTTGAGGGTATCGATCTTCTTCGCATTTTTCACGTCGTAGAGCATGATCGTCGTCTGGTCGTGGCCGGTCGCGAGGATCGACCCGTCCGGCGTGTAGACGACCCGCTTCGAGGCGAGCGAGGGCTCGTCGAAGGTCGACTTGAGCTTACCCGTCGCGGGATCATAAAAGTAGACGTCCCCGACATACCCTCCGACCGCCAAGGTTTTCCCATCGGGCGAGAAGGCCACGGCATGCGCACCAGGCGAATGCATCTCTCCAGGGTTCAGGGTGAAAAGCCGCTTGCCCGTGGAAGCGTCCCAGATGGCCGCCGTATCCTCCCCCGCGCTGGCCAGGAGCTTGCCATCGGGCGAGAAGGCCACGCTGAAGACGAATTTCTCATGCCCCTTGAGCGTCCCCGCCGGCTCGATCCCCGGCAGTGCATCCACCGGATCCTTGAGATCGAGCCCCTCCTGCCCTCTCGCCGTACCCGCAAACAAACCCAACCCGCAGCACGCGAGGACGCAAGCAGCGGCCAGCCTTGATGAGTATGCCATGATGTCAACATCCAAGGATGCGAGATGGAGTGGTTGGCCTCCCGATGAAGTTTCGCCAACCAGGTCCCTTCCTATCGCAGCACGAATCATACCACTTGCCTAGATATCGCCGCAGGGTTTTCCCATGCACCGTCGAGGCATTCGAGATCACACGTCCCTCGGCCCGAGGCTCAACATTCCCTGGAGGGTTCAGGGTGATTCTGGCCTCTCCGAATCAGCCAGGAGGACAGGCCGATCTCGCCCGAAATTGATGCGATCGGGCGAATCTTCGCGAATACCGAACGAGCTCAGGGCGTCTAACCCCGGCCGACTGATGGAAGCCACCGCATCAGAAAATGCCTTCACACCGTCATTGAGCGGTCTGTGACCGTGCTCTGCTGCGCACGAAGTTTCAACGGATGCCGAATCGGCGAGCGACGCTCAAGCCCTTAGCTGAAATGATGCGCTATGTTTTGACGATGAATATTTAAAGACGTGAGGACAAAATCATTCATGAGCTGGCGTTGTCTCGAGTCCGTATCCTTCCAGGTTCGGTTCCTGAGGATGTTCACCCTCATCGGGATCATGGGACTTGCCCCCGGCCTCCTCGTGGCACAACAACCCAACCGGAAGCCAACCTCGATCACGCTCGAGTTCGAACCCGAGGACCGTGGTTTCGTTTTCTTCAGGAGCGGGCCCAAGGCTGATGAGCCTCCCACCAGGCATACAATTGCCGAAGAGATGATGATGTCCGATAGCGCCGCATGGGGCACGTGCGTTGCTTACTCTCCCGATGGCCTCACCATCGCCTTCGGTGACGGTCCCTGGAGAGCCTATTGCCGCATCTTCCCTACGCCTTGCGTGAACGAGAATGGAGGGCTGATTCGCCTCGTCGATGCGAAGACGAATCGCCTGATCAGGACCCTCCAGCCTGAAAAACGCGATGCACACGAGTATCAAGTTGAGAACATTCAATACTCTTCGGATGGTAAGTTGGTGATATCCTCCGGATACGATACCACGTACGAGAAAGATGGATTCGTGAGTGTGGGAGACTTGACAGCTTGGGATTCAGAGACTGGCCAGATTCGATTCCAGTTGCTCTCGGATAAGGATAATTCCAGATTCAACACTCTAATATCGCCCGACGGAAGAACCGTGGCGGATTCCGATAAGAATGGGATGATTCGGCTCAGGGACCTCGCGAAAGGTGAAGAGAAGTTGACGCTCGCGGCTCCCGAGGGTGGAGCTCTGAATCTGGATCTCGCCTTCTCGCCGGATGCTCGAATCCTGGCTGCCGGATATGAAAAAAGCGGTATTCTGATCTGGGACGCGGACGCAGGTCGTGAACTCGCCCGATTCGCGGTTCCCGCGAAGGCTGGATTCCACCATTCTTCGGTTGAATTCGATTTCGATCGAAAGGGGCTTGCTCTGGCATGTCTGAATCGGTTCGACGACAACATGGAGGAGAGCTACGAACGCTACTCCGAGATCGATATTTATAATGTCAATAAACATGAGGAAATTATTAAACTATCGGAGGGCCAGGGCATGGATTTCAATAGCCTGGCCTGGAGTCCCGATGGGATGATCCTCGCGATCGCCTGCGATTCCGACGTTAAAGAGGAGCAAATTACGTCGGGGTGGATCCGAATCTGGGATAGGGCCACGCAGAAGACGCGAGACATTGGCAAGGGAGATTTCGGCGAACCGGACCAACTCGTCTTCTCGCCTGATAGTCAATGGCTGGCGGTGACCGGTGAATGGCCGCTCCAGCCTCATTCATCGGTCGTTCTCTTGGAAGTCAGCACGGGTCGAAAGCTCGCCGATCTGGATGCCTCCAGTACCTTGGATGGGCTGAAGATAGCCCTCTCCCCAGACGGCAAGACCCTTGCCTCCGCGGGCTATTCTCTGATGCTCTGGGATCTCCGCAACATCGCGACTTCGCCCTGAGTCACCTTCTAGTCGGGAACGACCTGCAGATCTCGAAATGACGAGGCGGAAATGGCAACGGCCCGCACCCCCTGGAAAGAAGAGGTGCGGGCCGTTTGAGTTTTGAAAAGGTTGAAGCGGAGCGGCCAAGGCCGCCCGCTTCAGTTCAGGTCGCGTTACTCGCCGGCCTTGCCGGCGGGGGCGGCGGCTTCTTCGCGGGGGTAGCGACTGTAGCCGGGGCCCTTCTCGGCCAAGGCTTCGAGGGCCTCGGGACGGATGCGGACCTCGGCGTCCTGGTGCGACTTGAACCCGGTGCCGGCCGGCACGAGGTGGCCCAGGATGACGTTCTCCTTGAGGCCGACGAGGTAGTCGACCTTGCCCGCGAGAGCGGCCTCGGTGAGCACCTTGGTCGTCTCCTGGAAGCTCGCGGCGGAGATGAAGCTGTCCGACGACACGGCCGCCTTGGTGATGCCCAGCAACTGGGTGCTCGCGGCGGCGGGCTTGGGACGGATCCACTCGGCCTTCTTCGCGCCGGTCGACTCGACGCGGAGGTTCTCCTGGTCGAAGTGGTCGCGGGGGACGATGTCACCCTGGCGGAAGTCGGTGTCGCCCGGATCCTTGATCTTCACGCAGCTCATCAGCTCGAGGTTCTTGCCGCGGAACTCGAACTTGTCGATGACCGAGCCGGGCAAGAGCCCGGTGTCGCCGACCGATTCGACGCGGACCTTGCGGAGCATCTGGGCGACGATGATCTCGAGGTGCTTGTCGTCGATTTCCACGCGCTGGGAACGGTAGACGTTCTGAATCTCGCGGAGGAGATACCGCTGAACGGCTTCCTCGCCCGAGATCCGGAGGATGTCGTGCGGGACGAGCGGCCCTTCGACCAGGGCGTCGCCGGCACGGACGCGGTCGCCGCCGTGGACGCGGAGGTATTTACCGTGCGGCACCAGGTGCTCGCGCTCGATGCCGCTCTCGTTCCTGACGATGATCGTTCGCTTGCCGCGACGCTTCTCGTCCAGCAACTCGACGCGGCCGTCGATCTCGGCGATGACCGCCGGCTCCTTGGGACGACGGGCCTCGAACAGCTCGGTGACTCGCGGCAGACCACCGGTGATGTCCTGGGTACCGCCCACCTCTCGCGGCGTCTTGGCGAGGAGGGTACCGGCGGTGATCTCCGCCCCCTCCTGCACTTCGATACCGGCCCCTTCGGGGATGTAGTTGTAGGCGAGGATGTGCCCCTGGCCGTCCTCGATCAAGATCTGCGGGTGGAGGTCACCCTTGTGCTCCATGATGGTACGGCGGGTGTGACCCGAGAGGTCGATTTCGATACGCATCGTCTCGTTCTCGACGATGTCCTCGAACCGGACCTTACCCCCGACCTCGGCGAGAATCGGGATGTTGTGCGGGTCCCACTCGCAGATCATGGTGCCGCGGGTGATCATCTGCCCGTCTTCGACCTTCATCTCGGCACCGTCGGGAACGTCGTATTTCTCGAGTTCCCGGTTCTTGGGGTCGAGGATCTGGATTTCGCCGTTACGCGAAAGCGCGATCTTCTTACCCTCGCTGTTGGTGACGAGGTTGATGCCGACGTACTTGATCTTGCCGTCGCGCTTCGACTTGTGGTCCTTCTCCTCGACGCCGCGGGTGGCCACGCCGCCGATGTGGAAGGTACGCATGGTGAGCTGCGTGCCCGGCTCGCCGATCGACTGGGCGGCGATGATCCCGACGGCCATGCCAGGCTCGACGAGCTGGCCGGTCGCCAGGTCCATGCCGTAGCAGCGGCGGCAGATGCCCAGGTTCGCCTCGCAGGTCATCGGGCTCCGGACCTGGATCTTCTCGATCTGCATGTCCTCGAGCTTCTTGGCCGCGGCGACGGTGATCATGTCGTTCTCGCGAACGACGATCTCGTCGGTGATCGGGTTGACGATGTTCACCCGGCTCACGCGGCCTCGAATCGACTGGACGAGGCTGACCTCGACCTTCTCGCCCTTGTAGATGACCCCCTTCGTGATCCCCTGGGCGGTACCGCAGTCCTCCATGGTGATCACGACGTTCTGGGCCACGTCGGCGAGCTTACGGGTCAGGTAACCCGAGTCGGCCGTCTTGAGGGCCGTGTCGGCCAACCCCTTGCGGGCACCGTGCGTCGAGCTGAAGTACTCGAGCACCGACAGGCCTTCGCGGAAGTTGGCCTTGATCGGCGTCTCGATGATCTTGCCCGACGGCTTGGCCATCAGGCCTCGCATGCCGGCGAGCTGACGAATCTGCTCGACGCCACCGCGGGCACCCGAGTCGGCCATCAGGAAGATCGGGTTCAGGTAAACCTGCCCGTTCCTGACGTCGTGACGGAGCTGCTCCATCATCTCGTTGGTGATGCGTTCGCGTGCGTGCGTCCAGGCGTCGAGGACCTTGTTATACCGCTCTTGCTCCGTGATGATACCGCGCTGGTAGAGCTTGGCCGCCTTGGCGACTTCCTTCTCGGTCTCGTTGAGGATCGTATCCTTCGAGGCCGGGGTCTTGAGGTCGTCGGTGGCGAACGAGAGGCCCGAGCGGGTCGACTCGCGGAACCCGAGGTCCTTCATGTTGTCGAGCAGGTTGATCGTCTCGGCTCGACCGAGGATCTGGTAGCAGTCCGCGATGATGCCCTGCAATTGCTTCTGGCCGAGGGCCATGTTGTAGTAGGGCATCTTCGGCAGGAGGATGTCGTTGAAGATCACCCGCCCGGTGGTCGTCTTGATGATCATGCCGGGGGTGAATTCCTTCTCCCCCTCGCCCCTCAGCTTCTTGTGAGCCGGGAGCCGCATGTTGATCATCGCGTGGACGCCGACCTTCTTCTGGCTGAAGGCCAGGAAGACCTCGTTCGGGCTCGAGAACGTCATCCCTTCGCCCGGCTCGCCGGGGCGCTGGACGGTGACGTAGTACGAACCCATGACGATGTCCTGGGTCGGGCTGATGATCGGGTTGCCGTTGGCGGGGCTGAAGATGTTGTTGGTCGACATCATCAGCGTCATGGCTTCGACCTGTGCCTCGATCGAGAGCGGCAGGTGGACGGCCATCTGGTCGCCGTCGAAGTCGGCGTTGAACCCCTTGCAAACGAGCGGGTGAATACGGATAGCGTTACCTTCGACGAGCACCGGCTCGAACGCCTGGATGCCCATTCGGTGCAGCGTCGGGGCTCGGTTCAGGAGGACCGGGTGGTTGTGGATGACCTCTTCGAGGATATCCCACACCTCCTCGACCTTCCGTTCGAGCATCTTCTTGGCCGACTTGATCGTGTCGGCGTGCCCGAGTTCCTTGAGCCGGCGGATGATGAACGGCTGGAAGAGCTCCAGCGCGATCTTCTTCGGCAGGCCGCACTGGTGGAGACGCAGGTCGGGGCCGACCACGATCACCGAGCGGGCCGAGTAATCGACGCGCTTACCGAGGAGGTTTTCGCGGAAGCGGCCCTGCTTGCCCTTGATCATGTCGGTCAAGGACTTGAGCGGGCGGTTGCTGGAGCCGAGCACCGGCCGCTTGCAGCGGTTGTTGTCGAAGAGGGCGTCGACGGCCTGCTGCAGCATCCGCTTCTCGTTGCGGATGATGACCTCGGGCGCGTTCAGGTCGACGAGCTTCTTGAGTCGGTTGTTCCGGTTGATGATACGACGGTAGAGGTCGTTCAGGTCGCTCGTGGCGAAGTTGCCCGAGTCGAGCAAGACGAGCGGGCGCAGATCCGGCGGGATGACCGGGATGCACTCAAGGACCATCCACTCGGGCCGGTTGTCGGAGTCTCTGAGCGACTCGACGACCTTCAGCCGCTTGGTGAGGTCCTTGGTCTTCTGCTTGCTCGAGGTCTCGCCGAGCTCGCTGCGGAGCTGCTTCGAGAGGGAGACCAGGTCGAGCCTGGCGAGCAGCTTGCGGATGGCGTCGGCGCCCATGTCCGCCTGGAAGGTGTCGCCGAACGTCTCGCGGGCCTTGCGGAAGTCTTCCTCGGTGAGGAGCTGCCGTTCCTTGAGCGGCGTGTCACCGGGGTCGATGACGACGTAGTCCTGGAAGTAGATGATGCGTTCCAGGCTGGTCGTCTTCATGTCCAGCAAGGTGCCCAGGCGGCTGGGCATCGCCTTGAAGAACCAGATGTGCACGACCGGCGCGGCGAGCTCGATGTGGCCCATCCGCTTGCGGCGCACGCGGGAGTGCGTGACCTTGACGCCGCAACGGTCGCAGATCATCCCCTTGTATTTCATCCCGCGGTACTTGCCGCAGGCGCATTCCCAGTCTTTTTCGGGGCCGAAGATCCGCTCGCAGAAGAGACCGTCCTTCTCAGGACGATAAGTCCGGTAGTTGATGGTCTCCGGCTTCTTGACCTCGCCGAAGGACCAGCTCCGGATGTCGTACGGGCTTGCCAGCCCGATCTTGACGGCCCCGTAGTCGTTGATACGATCGTAGGCACTTTCGCCCATGCTCACGAGACACTCTCCTCTGCACGCATCTGGCCGTGCCGAAGCGGGGTTGTTTCGGGGGAAAGTCAATTCGAGCGGTCGGTCAAGCGATCGGTTTCCCAATCATCCCAAGTCGCGGGCATCGACCAAAAAAAGTCCGCGGGCCGATCCCTTGTCGTCGGTTGAGACGACGAGATCGCCGCGGTTCAGACGGTCATCCCAGACCGTTGGTGCCAAGCCGGCCTCCTCCTTCGCCGGATGGTGGGGACTCCCAAAACCAAGCTCTATGACCTCAAGTTCAGATCGGGGCGCAGCTTCGAACGACGCCGAAACCGGCCGCCGGTGGAGTCGGCTCCTGTGGATGATACGCGATCTGAACATGGATTCCAAGAATAATTCTTCTTGACAAGCTGGTTTTTTGCCGACAAGCCTCCGATGCAAGGTCAGATCCACTCTTCCCTCGCATCCTTCGGCCTCCCGGTTGGGGGGCTGACCACCTTCGGCAGGAGCTAAACCACTCCGTTAATCAAGGGTCGGAAACCGGCGATCTCAAGCATCGGCGGTCGGGTAAGCCCCGATTCCGGAGGGCCAAATCGCGTCGATTCCCTCGACGATGGGCCCGCGTAGGACGGCTTCATTGCCGCCGCCGCGACCTCGACCACCAGGGCAAAATGCCCTGCCCTCGACCATCGAGGGGGCGTGGCCCAGGGTGAGCCCAGTTTCGGGATGTCGATCGGTTCCAGGGGGACGTGGTCGCGGCGAGTTGAACCTTCGAGGCCCTCGTCGAGGTCCCATAAGTCGACCCGGCCGCGATCAATGAGCCCCGGAGGCACGAAGGTTGATTCCTTCGAGCCTCCGGGGTGATTTCGGCAAGGGGCTCAGATCCGCTTCTTCTCGAGCTGCATGTTGAGCCCGAGGCCGCGGATCTCGTTCGTGAGCACGTCGAAGCTGGCGGGAGTGCCGGCCTCGAGGGTGTTCTCGCCCTTGACCATCGACTCGTAGATCTTGGTACGACCTTCGACGTCGTCCGACTTCACGGTGAGGAGTTCCTGCAAGATGTAGGCGGCGCCATAGGCTTCCAGCGCCCACACTTCCATCTCACCGAACCGCTGACCGCCGAACCGGGCCTTGCCGCCCAGCGGCTGCTGGGTGATCAAGGAGTACGGGCCGGTGGCCCGGGCGTGGATCTTGTCGTCGACCAGGTGGTGGAGCTTCAGCATGTAGATGTAGCCCACCGTCACGCGCTGGTCGAACATCTCGCCCGTCCGGCCGTCGTAGAGTTGGGCCTTGCCGTTCTCGGGCAGGCCGGCGTCCTTGAGGCACTGGCGGATCGTATCCTCGCTGGCACCGTCGAAGACCGGGCAGATCGCCTGGAACCCGAGCTTGGCCGCGGCCCAGCCCAGGTGGGTCTCCAAGATCTGGCCCACATTCATACGGCTCGGCACGCCCAGCGGATTCAGGAGGATCTCGACGGGGGTGCCGTCGGCCAGGAACGGCATGTCTTCTTCGGGGAGGATCTTGGCGATGACCCCCTTGTTGCCGTGCCGACCTGCCATCTTGTCGCCGACCGAGATGACTCGCTTGGTCGCGATGTAGATCTTGACCATCTGGAGCACGCCCGAGGGGAGCTCATCGCCCCGCTTCAGGCTGTTCAGCTTGCGATCCTTCTCGTCGCGAAGGGCTTCGACCCTCGGGGCGTACTGCCGGACGATCTTCCTCGCCTCGGCCGAACGCTCGGGGCTGCGGAGGTCGAGGGCCTCGAGCTTGAACCGCTCGGATTCCTCGGTGAGGATCTTGGGATCCTTCTCGCGGCCGAGGGGCTTGCCGGTCGAGGGGTCGAGCACCGGGCCGCCGACGATCTCTTCGAGCGCCTTGATGAGGAGGCGATACTCCTCGGCGATCTTGACGTTCTCGGCGGACTCGGTGTCCTTGAGTTCCTTCTCGAAGGCCTTGCGTTCGTCCTCGTTGAGGCTCATCCGGCGGCTGAACCGCTGGGTGTTGATGACAATGCCTTCGACGCCCGACGGCACTTCCAAGGAGTCGTTCTTCACGTCCTCGCCGGCGCGGCCGAAGATGGCGTGCAAGAGCTTCTCTTCGGGGGTCAGCTCGCTCTTGCTCTTGGGAGCGACCTTGCCGACGAGGATGTCGCCCGGCTTGACATACGTCCCGATCCGGACGATGCCGTTCTCGTCGAGGTTGCGAAGGGCCTTCTCCGAGACGTTCGGGATGTCCCGAGTGAATTCCTCGCGACCCAGCTTCGTCTCGCGGATCTCGATCTCGAACTCCTCGATATGGATCGACGTGTACACGTCTTCCTTCACGAGGCGTTCGCTGATGATGATCGCGTCTTCGAAGTTGTAGCCGTCCCAGGCCATGAAGCCGACGAGCACGTTGCGCCCGAGGGCCAGCTCGCCTTGATACGTCGCGGCGCCGTCGGCGAGGATCTGCCCCTTGACAACCTGCTGGCCGGGGCTGACCACCGGCTTCTGGTTGAGGCAGGTCCGCTCGTTCAGCCCGACATATTTGCGGAGCTTATACGTGATGTTGTTGTCGAGCACGATCCGGGACGAGTCGACGTAGGTCACGGTGCAATCGACCGGGGCCTTGACGATCATGCCCGAGTTCATGGCGACGGAGCGCTCGAGGCCGGTCGCGACGATCGGGGGCTCGGCCACCAGGAGCGGCACGGCCTGCCGCTGCATGTTGGAACCCATCAACGCGCGGTTGGCGTCGTCGTGCTCGAGGAACGGGATCAGGCCGGCGGAGACCCCCACCATCTGCTTCGGCGAGATGTCCATGTACTGGACTTGATCGACGGGGATGGAGTGGAAGTCGGTCTGATACCGGGCGATGACCGCGGGGCCCTTGAGCTTGCCCCCTTCGTCGGCCGGGGCGTCGGCCGGGGCGAGGTAAGCTTCGCTCTCCTCGTCCGCACGCATCCAGATGACGTTCTCGGTGCGCTGACCCGCCTCGATCTGGCGATACGGGGTGACGAGGAAGCCGTACTCGTCGACGCCGCCGTAGATGCCGAGCGAGCTGATGAGGCCGATGTTCGTCCCTTCCGGCGTCTCGATCGGGCAGATGCGGCCGTAGTGGGAGATGTGCACGTCGCGGACTTCGAAGCCGGCACGCTTACGATTCAAACCGCCAGGGCCGAGCGCCGAGAGCCGTCGCTCGTGGGTGAGCTGGGCGAGCGGGTTGGTCTGGTCGACGACCTGCGACAGTTCGCCTCGGCCGAAGAAGTACTCGATCGCCGCGCTGATGCTCTTGGGGTTGATGAGGGACCGAGGGGTCATGTCCTCGGCGTCCTTCAAGCTCATGCGCTCCTGGACGGTCCGGCGGAGCTTGAGGAACCCCTTACGGAGCTCGTCAGCGGCGAGCTCGTCGATGGTGCGGAGGCGGCGGTTACCCAGGTGGTCGATGTCGTCGACGTGTCCTTTACCGCGGCGGAGGTTGAGGATGTACCGGATCGCGTTGAGGTAGTCCTCGGGATCCAGAGTCATCTGGTCGTCGGGGACCGTCTGGTTGAACTTGCGGTTGATCCGGAAGCGGCCGACCTTGCCCAGGCGGTAGCGATTGGTGTCGAAGAACTTCTCGTGGAAGAGTTCCTTGGCCTTCTCGAGCTGGGGCGGGTTGCCCGGGCGGAGCCGCTGGTAGATCCTGAGAAGGGCGCTCTCGTGGTCGGTGGTCGGGTCTTCCTGGAGCGACTGAAGGATCAAGGGATCCTTGGCGTCCTTGAGGACGGTGATGTCGCCGAGCTCGGCGTCCGCCAGGACCTGTGCGGAGGTCTTGGAGATCGTCGTGCCGCTGTCGATGAGGACTTCGCCGGTGTTCGGGTCGACGATGTCGCCGCAGGCGATTCGGCCTTCGAGCAGGGCGGCGGACTTGGGGTCGCCCGACGGGATCGACTCGGATTCGTAGAAGGCGGCGAGGATCGCCTCGTCGGACGAGAACATCGGGCTCATGGCCCGGAGCAGCGTCATCGCCGAGAACTTGCCCGACTGGTCGATGCGGACGCCCAGCGTATCCTTCTTCGTGACCTGAAGCTCGATCCAGCTACCACGCTCGGGGATGATCCGGCAGGCGTGGAGCTTGCGGTCGCCGGCCTCGATCTCGACGACGAAGTCGACGCCGGGGGAACGGTGGAGCTGGCTGACGACGACACGCTCGGCACCGTTGATGATGAACTCACCGCCGCCGATCATGATCGGCATGTCGCCGAGGTAGACCGATTCCTCGATCGCGGTCTCACCCTTGTTGAGGCGGAGCCAGACGTGCAAGGGACGGCCATACGACAGGCGGAGCTGACGGCATTCGTCGGGTTCGTAGCGCGGCTTGCCCAGGTCGAACTTGATGTATTCCAGCTTGAGCGTCTTGTCGTAGCTCTCGATCGGGAAGATTTCCCGGAAGACGCCTTCCAGCCCGCTGTCGGCTCGCTCTTCGGCAATGATGTCGGCTTGGAGGAAACGCTCGTAGCTGCGGGTCTGGATCTCGGTCAGGTCGGGGACCGGGAAGACGTCATAAATGTGGCCGAAGTTCCGCTGCTTGGGCGGTGTGATCCGACGAACGGTGCTCGCGGTGGGCATTAGGTCGCGCTCCTCAAGGGGAGATGGGTGGGCGCTTGGAGCTGGCGAGGTCGAAGGTTCGGATCCGACCCGCCGGGTCGGAGAGCCATGGCGGTCTGAACCCCCGTCGCCCGCGCGCCGAGACACCCCAGCAGCCGGTACGGAGACCGTCGCCGGGGCGAGCTAAGGTCAAATAGTGCGGCTAAACGCCCCACCCCGGCCGGAGGCCGAGATGAGGCGCCGTCGCTTGGAGTCAGGGCCGGCCGCGTCGAGGATCCACGCCGCATCTTCAATCCTGGTGCGGGAGGGTTCGTCGCGGGGCCCGGACGAGGGTTCATTACTTGATCTTGACGGTGGCGCCGGCTTCTTCGAGCTCTTTCTTGAGCTTCTCGGCGTCTTCCTTCGAGACGGCCGTCTTGACAGCCTTCGGGGCGGCCTCGACGGCGTCCTTGGCTTCCTTCAGGCCCAGGCCGGTGGCGGCGCGGACGACCTTGATGACGTTGATCTTGTTGGCGCCGATCGCCTCGAGGACGACGTCGAACTCGGTCTGGACGGCGGCGGGCTCGGCCGGGCCGGTGGCGGCAGCGGCGGGACCGGCGACGACGGCCGCGGCAGCCGGCTTGATGCCGTGAACGACTTCGAGATAGTCGCCCAGGGCCTTGGCCTCGAGGACGGTCAGCTGAACGATCGAGTCACCAAGGGTCTTGATGTTGTCGGCGAAGCTCGTGGTCTCGGCGGTGGCCATGACTGGTCCGATCCTTTCCTAAAGATACGGTGAATCTCCCAGAGCGTTCGATGGAAAAAACCGAAGCTCCGGTCGTATGGGGTCGTTGGGTTCCGACGAAAATCTTCTGGTCTCGCGCCACCGCCCCCGGCGATTGAAATAGCCGGGGGGCTTTTCCTACAACGTTGAGGACCCTGACGGGGGTGGGCGCTACGGGTTCGACACGGATCAGGCCTCTTCGGCAGGTGCCGGGGCCTCGTCGGCGCCACCTTCCGGCGCGCCCTCGGACAGGGTTTTCAGCTGGCTCATCACGCCGCCGACCGGCGCATTGGCCAGCGAGACGACGCGTTGGGCGGGGGCGAGGGCCAGGGCGACCACGCGAGCGATCAAGGCCTCTCGGCTCGGCAGCTTGGTGATGTCTTCGACCTGGCTCGGGCCGATCACCACGCCGTCGACCGCACCGCCCTTGATCTCGGGCTTCTTCAGGGTCTTAACCTGAGTCGAGATCTCCTTGGCGAGCTCGGCCACCCCGTCGCCACCCCAAACGGCCACGGAGGGGCCGGCGAGGTACTGCGAGAGGCCGTCCATCCCCATCTCGGTGAAGATGCGGCGGGCCAGGGTATTCTTGAGCGTGCGGATCTTGATCGACTTCTTACGCAGATCGCTCCGCAGCTTGTGCTCGGAGATCGCGTCGAGCCCCTTCAGGTCCAGGATCAGGACCGACCGGCTGCCGTCCAGGTCGGACCGGAGCTGGTCCATCATCATTTCTTTAACGTATTTGCTCATGATTGCATCCGGTGCCTCGTCGGGCGGTTAGGGCTCAGGCGATGACCCGGATGCCCGGGCTCATCGTGGCCGAGATGGTAACCGACCGGAGGTACGACCCCTTGGCGGCGGCCGGCTTGACCGTCCGCAGATGATTCAAGAAGGTGATGATGTTTTCGACGAGCTCGGACTCGCTGAAGCTCAGCTTGCCGACCGGCGCGGCGACGTTCCCGCCCTTATCGTTGCGGAACTCGATCTTACCCGCCTTGAACTCCTTGACGCCCGCAGTGATGTCGGTGGTCACCGTCCCGGAGCGGGGAGACGGCATCAGGCCGCGGGGGCCGAGCAAACGGCCGAGCGGGCCGACGACGCCCATCATGTCGGGAGTGGCAAGCGCGACGTCGAAGTCGAGGAAGCCCCCCTTGATCTTGGCCGCCAGGTCGTCGCCGCCGACGATGTCGGCACCGGCCGCCGTCGCCTTCTCGGCGTTGTCGCCCTGGGCGAAGACCGCCACACGGACGGTTTTGCCGATGCCATGAGGCAGGGCGACCGAGCCGCGGACGTTCTGGTCGCTCTGACGGGGGTCGATCCCGAGGTTCGTCGAGACCTCGACCGTCTGATTGAACTTCGTGGTGCCGAATGTCTTCAGCAGGCGGACCGCGTCAGCCAATGCAATTGGCTCTTCGGTCGTCACCTTCTCGCGCAAGGCGCGATATCGTTTCGATTGCTGCGCCAAAGGTCGCGCTCCTTTCCGGAGGCTGCCGCCAATGTAAATCCGACGACCTCGCGAGGCGAGACGCCGGATTCGATCCCGAGGCGGGCGGTCGCACCTGGGATATCCTTCAGTCGAAGACGGCCGGGAGGGTGGAACGAAAGGCCCGCAGGTGTTGCGGGCCATCCCACCCCGGGTGAGGGGGCCTTCGGCCATCGCCCGGGCCATCTTCGCGTATCAAACTGCGATCAACCCTTGATCTCGATGCCCATGCTACGGGCCGTGCCGGCGATGATGCGGCAGGCGTGGTCGAGGTCGCGAGCGTTCAGGTCCTGGAACTTGGTCTCGGCGATCTTCCGGACCTGATCGGGGGTGACCGTGGCGACCTTGACCTTGTGGGGCGTGGCCGAGCCCGAGGCGACGCCGGCCGTCTGCTTCAGAAGGACCGCGGCGGGGGGGCTCTTGGTGATGAACTCGAACGAACGATCCGAGTAGATCGTGATCTCGACGGGGATCGTCGTCCCCTTCATGTCCTTGGTCCGTTCGTTGAACTGCATCACGAACTGACCGATATTCACACCGTGCTGGCCAAGGGCCGGTCCGACGGGGGGAGCAGGCGTGGCCTGACCACCGGGACACTGGAGCTTCACCTTCGCCGTCATCACCTTGGCCATCGTCTCTCTCCCATGCGGAATGCGAAAAGCGGAATGCAGAAGTCACGCGGCCGGAACGCCACCGGTCCGGATGGGTTGCTCTGAGACGCGGAAGAGGAAGGAGAGGACACCGAGGTCCCACCCTTCCAGGTCCCGCTGTCCGGATTCCGCACGTCCAATTACAGTCGTTCAACCTGCCAGTATTCGAGGTCAACCGGCGTCGGCCGATTGAAGATGATCAGCATGACCTTGACGAGGCCTCGTGCCTCGATGACTTCTTCGACGGTCCCTTCGAAGTTCTCGAACGGGCCATCCTTGATTTTAACCCGATCGCCTCGTTCAACATAGATGCGGACCTTGCTCGCAGGCGCCGCCTCCTCGCCGCTGCCGAGCATCTGCTCGACCTCGGTCGGCGTCATCTTGGTCGGGGTGCCGTGGGCCCCGACGAAGTCTCCCACGCCGGGCGTCTCCCGCACGGTGAACCAGGTCTTCTCGTTGAGCTCCATCTCGACCATGATATAGCCGGGATAGGTCTTCCGCTTCACCGTCTTCCGCTTGTTATTGCGGATCTCGGTGAAGTTTTCGGTGGGGACCACGATCCGGCCGAAGTACTGCTGGAGCCCCTGGATCTTCACGCGCCGCTCGAGGGCGTCTCGGATCGTATCCTCGCGGGAGCTCTGCACCTTGAGGACATACCAGACGAGCTCGGGAGCGGGGTCGTCATCGTCGGCGACCGGGCGATTCGAAGACGAGGAAGCGCTGGGGGCGGTTTCGGACGAGGCATGCACGGGCGCAGCGGCTGGGCTGGCCGGAGCAGCGGTCCGTCCCCCATCGGGGGTTTGCTCCTCGACCTCGAACGCTGAGGACTCCTCGACCTCGTCCGGGTCGGACGGATCTACCGAGTCGGAGGCGTAGTCGTCGGAGGATGTCGGATCGGGGATCTCGTCGGTCGGATGACTCATGCGACGCCACGCGGAGGTAGGAGACCAACCCAAAAAGTAGAAAGCCGAGCGGTGGACGAGGACGCCATCCCGGCGCCCTCGAAAGGTCGACCAATGCCGACCCACTTGCTCATTCGCCCTGCACGTTCAGATTAACGACTGAGAGAGGGTTCGGCCACGATTATCCGGCCGATGAACCGAAAGCCCCGCCGCCTCCGAACTTAAGGACACCCAGCAGTTGGAGCAGGTTCGACCAGAGCCAGTCGACGCCGAAGAGGAAGACCGACATCAGGACGACAGTTGTGAGGACCACCGTGGTCGCGCGATAGAGGTCATCGCGGCTCGTCCACGAGACCTTGTTCATTTCCGCTTCGGTAGCGATCAGGAACTCGACGAAAGGGGGATATTGCATGATGCGGAAAATGAACCAGCCGAGCACCAGGCCGATGGCCGTCGGGATGCCGAAGCGGGTCGCGGGCGAATAGACGAGCAAGACGTCGTAGAATCGCCAGAGGCCGAGCACCACGATGAGGCCGAGGCCGGCTGCCGAATAGATCCGGGCATGGCGACCCTGCATCGGCTTGTAGAGGCTAACGCTGAAGAGATTTGCCAGAAACAGGGCAAAATCCTTACGGCGTTTCGAACCACCGGTCGCCCCCCCCTTCGAGGGTTTCGGGGCCTTCGACGCCGGCGCTCCATCTTTGACTTTGCCCATGGCCTCTTTCTCGCAATGCAACATCCGAAAACGGTGCGTCGTGATTCGACGGTGGCTGCGACCTCAGCGGGACATTGCCCTTGTTGATTGCTTGCTCGGAGGGATACTCATTGAGACCAGACCGAGTCAGCGAAGAGCCACCAACCCATCGAGCTTCCTGCGCCGGTTGGCCGGAAGGACCTCGATGAAGGAGCACGAGCGGAGGGAATCGAACCCCCAACCGCCGGTTTTGGAGACCGGTGCTCTACCAATTGAGCTACGCTCGTATCAGACGAGACGATCCTGAAATCGAGCGACCCTTGCGTATCACTCGGCCAGTCATGTCTCGAAGAGGTTCAGCCGCATCCCGACTGAACTTAAAAGGACGGCTCGGCTCGATGATTTCGCCAACGACCCGAGCCAACCTCAGTTTTTCGAATCTCTCACTTCTTGCGAGATTCTTTGTGCGGCGTATGCTTGCGCTCGCGCCGGCAGTACTTCTTCAGCTCGAGACGCTCGGCACCACGGGTTTCTTTCTGGGTCCGGTAGTTCCGGTCACCGCAGGCGGTGCATTCCAGCCAGACATATTCACGCATCGGCCACTCCCACGCCGGCTCGTTGCTCGCGATGGTCCCATTAACGTCCGAAGCGCGACCCCCCTGCCCGAGAACGGGACTGAGTAGGAGGGTCGCACCCGAAGAGAGACAAATCGCGATCGGGACCGACCGGCCAGGCCAGCGGTCCCGAAGGTGTTACTGAAGGATCTTGACGACGACGCCGGCACCCACGGTCTTACCACCTTCGCGGATCGCGAAGCGGAGGTTTTCCTCCATGGCGATCGGCGTGTGCAGCTCGACGGTCATCTTGATGTTGTCGCCCGGCATGCACATTTCAGCCTCGCTGTTGTCTTCCGACAGCAGGTTGAGGACCGAACCGGTCACGTCGGTGGTGCGGAAGTAGAACTGCGGGCGGTAGCCCTTGAAGAACGGGGTATGACGGCCACCTTCGTCCTTGGAGAGGACGTAGACCTCAGCCTCGAACTTCGTGTGCGGGGTGATCGAGTTGGGCTTGCAGATGACCTGCCCACGCTCGAGCTGGTTCTTTTCAACGCCGCGGAGGAGGACGCCGACGTTGTCGCCAGCGAGACCTTCGTCGAGCGTCTTCTGGAACGCTTCAACACCCGTGATCGTGGAGGCGAGCTTCTGGCCGAAGCCGACGATTTCGACGGCGTCGCCGACCTTGACCTTGCCACGCTCGATCTTGCCGGTGCCCACCGTACCACGGCCCTTGATCGAGAACACGTCTTCGATCGGCATGAGGAACGGCTTGTCGATGTCGCGGACCGGGTCCGGGATGTACTCGTCCATGGCCTTGACCAGGTCGAGGATCGGCTTGGCCGAGGCCGGGTCGGTCGGGTTCTCGTAGGCGGGGCGGCTGCAGCCGCGGACGATCGGGATTTCGTCGCCGGGGAACTTGTAGTGGGTCAAGAGCTCGCGAAGTTCGAGCTCGACCAACTCCAGCAGTTCCTCGTCGTCGACGAGGTCAATCTTGTTGAGGAAGACCACGAGGGCGGGCACGCCGACCTGGCGGGCGAGGAGGATGTGCTCGCGGGTCTGCGGCATCGGGCCGTCGGCGGCCGAGACGACGAGGATGGCCCCGTCCATCTGGGCGGCACCCGTGATCATGTTCTTGATATAGTCGGCGTGACCCGGGCAGTCGATGTGGGCGTAGTGCCGCTTTTCGCTCTCATATTCGACGTGCGAGACGGCGATGGTGACCGTCTTGTTCGCGTCGCGGACCGTACCGCCCTTGGCGATATCCGCGTAATCCTTCTTCTTGGCGTGTCCCTGAGCGGACAGGACCGAGAGCAGGGCAGCCGTCAGCGTCGTCTTGCCGTGGTCGATGTGCCCGATCGTGCCCACGTTGACGTGTGGTTTCGACCTGGTGAACGTTTCCTTAGCCATGTGCTGTGCTCTGCTTTGCTTTGCTCAACGCCTTACGGCATCCTTGGATTCGTTCGGCGGGAGCCCGCCCAACCGCCCCACACGTCACCATGGTCCGCATTCGGGCGGGGCTCCCAGCGGCCTGGGGCCGACCCCTGGGTCCAACCGCACCACCCGAACTTGGGCTAGGCCCAAAAGCTGCCGCTGGGATTTGAACCCAGGACCTCGTCCTTACCAAGGACGCGCTCTACCAACTGAGCCACGGCAGCATTAGACCGGGGGAGACCGCGAAGCCCACCCCGATTGTATTCATCAAAAGATGAGGGTCTGTTTCCTTGAATCGTCTCGCTTCGACTTCCCTTCGCTCCTCGTCTCTACCTCTCCGCCAGACCCGAGAGCGGGTGATGGGAATCGAACCCACGTTGCCTGCTTGGAAGGCAGGTACTCTACCATTGAGTTACACCCGCATGGAGCCGATTTCGACTTTTTCCAAGCCCTGACTCGGCGGATCCTCGAGGATGATCATCGGGGCCCAACCTGGCGATCCTGATTCCTGTTCGATCCTCGGAGACCACTCTCCCGTTCTTGTCTTGTTCGGCCGATCGATTCGATGTTTCTTCGTATCGCTTCGGATGGGTGGAGCAGGATTCGAACCTGCGAAGGCATAGCCACCAGATTTACAGTCTGGCCCCTTTAGCCACTTGGGTATCCACCCGATGCGGTTTGGACGTATGTCCTCGGGACCGGTGCGATCGCTCGCTGTGTCGAATCTCAGGCCCAGTTCGAGGTCGGCATTCCAATCGGCAGAACAGAGCTGGCGGTGAGAGTCGAACTCACAACCGTCGGTTTACAAAACCGGTGCTCTGCCAGTTGAGCTACGCCAGCGATCAGGATCCGTGAAACTCCCAAATATACCGAGGCGGGTGAGGAACGCAAGGATTTTTTCGGAGATACCAGAAAAACCTTGTCGACTCGGTATAGCGGTTTAGACACGCCGTTTCGGAGGACGGTTCGCCACACTCACCAGGTCGTCCATAAAGACGACCGCGTTCGGCCAGCGGTTCTTTCGCAAACCGCCGGTAGGACGCGGTCAACTTTAGTGCGAACGCTCCAGGAGCGATATGGTCGATATCCTAGCGACCTCCTACCGGCCTCGACAAGAGGAAAGGTTGGGATTTTGCGGCGGATTCTGGCAGATTCCGAAAATCACCCCCAAAGTGACGATTCGGAACTTGCGGAATGGGAGCCATGTTACGTCGCAACCTCAGCCTCGTCCCTGATTAACTCGCCCCTGAAATGCGACAGGGGCCGTGGCACGGCCCCTGCTCTCTCTCGTTAATTCTGTCTGTCTTCGCCCTGCGTCGAGGTCAGAGTATCGGCAATTCGAGCTTCTCCTCGATGGCGATCTTGCGGAGCTTCTCCTGGGCCCGGGACTCGATCTGCCTGACGCGTTCCTTGGTGATCCCGAGTTCGCGGCCGAGCTGTTCCAGGGTCAGCTCGCTGACGCCGTTGATCCCATAGCGGCTGACGATGATCCGCCTTTCGCGGTCGTCGAGGCGGCCGAGCATGCCCTTCACCGCCTCCTGGTTCCGCTTCTGTGCGGTCTCGTACTCGTGCTCGTCGATCCGCGTGTCGGCGGCGGCCTCGAACATCTCCTCGTGGCCGGTGACGAACCGATCGCGGCGGTAGTTCTCCTCGGGGATCGTCCGCGCGAAGTTCTTCATGATTGCCCAGCTTGCATATGTGCTGAACTTGTTGCCTCGGGCGTAGTCGAACTTCTCCACGGCGCGGATGAGGGACATGTTGCCGTCGCTGACGAGCTCGAAGAAGTTGTTCGACGGCCCGACGTGCCGCTTGGCGATCGAGACGACGAGCCTGAGGTTCGAGCGGATGATCTGGTTCTTGACCGCCAGGGCCTCTTCCTGGAACCGCTCGATGTCGTCGAGGTCCGAGGTCTTGGCCCGCGCCGGGTCGACCTGATCGCGGAGCTGGTTGGCCATGAACTTGAGGTAGTTCATCTTGCGGAAGAGGTGGGCCTCCTGCTCTCGGCCGAGGAGGGGGACCTCGTAGAGGCTCGAGAGATAGGGGGGGAGCCCCTTGGGGGCCTTCGTCTTCCGGGGTGCCTTGCCGTCGACGGGCTCGGGCATGGGCCCGAGGATGGAGTCGCGGGCGTTCGGGTCGTCGAAGCTCGGGTGGGGCATGTACTCGAGCTTGACGCTGAGGATCCGCAGGGCCCGCATCTCGTTGATGACGCGGTAGATGCTGGATCGCGTGCGGTCGTACTGGCTGGCGAGGACCTCGACGGAGACGCCCCGGCGATAGAGCCGGTAGATCTGCGTCTTGGAGTCGTCGTCGAGCGGCCCCACCGAGGGTGGGAAAATGGCGCGGTCGGGATGTTCGAGGTCGTAGGAACGGAGGGTGGTGCGGACGGTTTCCGTGGAGCGTTCCATCTTTCGAGCGATCCTCCGCGCAATCTCGACCAGGCCCGCCTGGCCGACCTGCGCCATGCGACGGGCGCGGCGAATGATCTCGTCGCGTTCCGCCTCGGTCAGTTGCCGAAATCGGGTCCCTCGGTCGACCTGCTCGCGGTGGGAGTCCACGAACCGGGTCACGCTCGACTCGAGAAAGCCAACCTTGGTGCGCCCGTCGATCACAAACCGCCGGGCCACCAACCCCTGCCGCCGCCAACGCGTGATCGTCCTGGTGGAGACGTTGAAGCGGCGGCTGATCGCATCGACCGTCAAGACCGGCTCGGCCGCCTGTTCGGCCGGGAGCCCTACCGTCCCCGAGAGGTCCTCGATGAAGAGGCGCAGGTCATGCCGGATGCCGTTGCCGTCCAGCAAGAGCTCGGGGGCGGTTTCCGGTCGATATCCTTTGATCCGGAACCAGAGATACTCGTACGGATAATTCTTGTCCGATTGGATCTCGCCCAGCAGGGCCTCGGCGCGCTCGATCTGCTCGAGCCGTTCCTCCTTCGGAGCGAACCGGGCCTGTTGTTCCTTCAATTGCTTCAAGGCAGGATGGCAGTAATTACTTCCCATCCTCGAAACTCTCCCTCGACTCGTTGGACGATGTGGTGTCGAGACGGCTTCATCACTTCCTTCGTATTTGACTGAATCAATACGACGAAAGTTTTCGTTTCACCGAAGTTTAGCTCTCAATACGCTCTGATACGTAGCTTGTGCTGGGTCGGGACAGTCATTCTTGCTTGCAAGCACGGACTCGTTCGTTCACGAACGTGACGATTTCCGGAGCCCGGGGGTTGACTCGGGCGTCCCTCAATCCTACGCAAAAGAAATGCCTACTGGATGCTAGGAACTTGAGAAATTCCGATGAATGGCCTCCTTTTGTCGGCATCCATTTAAAACAGATGTTTCAAACAGGTGTTTGGATCGACTGAAGTAGGTCGCGGCATAATCGGGAAAAGTGAAAAACCGATTCGATGCGAGTGGTTGAGACGTGGAAATCTCCCCAAACGAGCGTTGAAGATGGGGGATGGGCTGTGGCCGTTCACATTTAGATTGGGTAGACCGGAACGATTGTGACAGGAAGGCGGTAAGAAGAATGCATCCTCGGTGGCATATTTTTACCCGACCCCGCTCTCGACCGAGGTCACCCAGGAGGCCGGTCGCCTGGAGAATGCGGAAAGGCTGGGAAAGATCTGCCTCGTTTTCGTTCGCGCTGATGCCTTTTTCAACAAGGGGCGTTGGGGTATCCGGTGGGGGATTTGCAGAATTGACAGTCTCGTCGCAGACCCACTAGAGTACGGGCCAGGCACTCGTCCAAGGAGCTAGGGATGGCCAACCTGTTGAGAAATGGTGTGTTCGGTCTGCTCTCCCTTGTCGTCGGGGGGGCGGTCTTCGGGGCTGATGCGCCGGTCCTGCTGCGTGAGACTGGCCCGCTCGAAGGGGCTACGCGGGTCAATATCACCCTGAAGGCGGAAGGCACTTATCAGCCGGGGCCGCCTCCGGGGAGCACGAAGGCGGAGCCGACGAAGCCCCTGGCCCTGCGCGTGGAGACTCGCCTCGATTTCGGCGAACGCGTGGTGAAGGCCGATCCCGATGGCCGAGCCCGACGGTCGTTGCGCAGGGTTGTCCAGGCGGCGACGGCGATCAACGGGCAGATCCGCCCCTCGTCGTCGGCCTTGCGCCCGGAGGTCGCGCTCCTGGTGGCGGACTTGAAAGAAGGGACGGTCCACGTCTTCAGCCCGGGCGGCCCGCTGACGCGCTCGGAGCTGGAGGTGGTCCAGGGGCCGGCCGATCCCCTGCTCCTCTCCAGGCTCCTCTCCCCCAAGCCGGTTGCCAGGGGGGAGAACTGGCGTGTGGGGGATGACGCGGCGCGGGCCCTCAGCGGGTACGACACCCTGTCCGTCAACGGCCTGAGGGCGACCCTCGAGTCGATCAACGCCGACACGGCCGCGTTCCGCCTGGCGGGCGAGATCCGAGGCTCCGTGCTCGGCGGCGAGGGGACGATCAACTGCGACGGCACGTTCACCTTCGACCGCAAGATCGAGCGGATCTCGGCGCTGACGGTGGAGCGTTCCGAGGTCCGGAAGCCGGGGCCGGTCGAGGCGGGCCTCGATGTCAAGAGCACGCTCTCGCTGACGCGTCGTCAGATCCCGCTGCCCAAGGCGCTCAATGACGCGGTGGTCGCCGCCGTGCCGACCGAGTCGAACCCTTTGCAGGAGCAGGTCTTGCTGACCCCGCCGGGCAGCAAGTTCAGCCTGACGCACGACCGGAGCTGGCATGTCTACTGGGATGACACGAGGCAGACGGTCCTCCGGAAGATCGAGCGCGGCGTGGTGGTCTCCCAGTGCAATCTGATGATGGGACCGCCCGCCGGCAAGGGGCGTCACCTCGACCTCGAGCAATTCCGGAACGACCTGCGCAAGGCCCTCGGCTCTCGATTCGTCGCCATGCTGGGCGAAGGGGAGATCCCCGGCGATCCCGACGGCGGATTCCGTTACAAGGTGGGGGCGAAGGGGCGCGAGGGGGAAGTCGGCGTTATCTGGTACTACTACCTCGTCGCCAGCCCCGAGGGGGACCAGCTCCTGGGCACGTTCACGCTCGCCGAGAAGGATAGCAAGGGCTTCGGCGACCAGGACGTCCAGATGATCGGCTCTCTCACGTGGAAGGATGCCACGAAGGAAGCCTCGCCGAAGTCGGACGCCGACGGCGGCAAGAATTGACCCTTCCCTCCTTCCACCCCGGCGCTCGTTCCTGTCTATTGATGGTTGAATCCAATGAGGTCGGTTCGTCGGGATCGGTGGGGCGATAAGAGGCATCCAATGAGACGGCGTCGCAAACTCTTCTGGGCAGTGCTCGCGGTCATCCTGGCCTTCGGGGGGGCTGCGCTCCGGGCCCAGGATAAGGCCGAGGCTGCCAAGCCGAATGCGCCGGCCGAGCCGACGGAAGGCAAGCCGGTCACCGACCTCGGGACTCGGTTCCAGTTTTCCGAGCGTTACAGCCTCGACGAGGCGGCCAGGGCGCAACCGGCCATCGGGCAGTATAAAATCGGCATCCGCGAGACGATGAAGGTCGTCGAGGAACGATCGCAGACCTCCCCGTCGCGAACCGAGGGGACCGTCCAGGCGATCTTCACCGAGCGTCCCGCCCGGGTCAGCGATATCGGCGTCGTCATGAGCACGGTGCGTCACTACGACACCTACCGGCAGACGCCCAACCCGTTCCCCAAGAAAGGTGCCGTCCCCGCCCTGCAGGGGATGACCCTCTACTACCAGCCTCGGATAGGAGGGAGCCCCCAGGTCCTCAGCCTGACCGAGGGGCGGGGATTGCGCGAGATCGAGTACATGTCGGTCGATCAGGAGATCTTCATGCCGAGCCTGGCCTCGCTCCTGCCCGCGCAGCCGAGCCGGATCGGCGACCGGTGGACGATCTCCAGGACGGGCACCTGGGCCCTCCTGAACGAGAGCCCCGGGCGTGGCGCCCCCCTGCTCGGCCATCTCGAGATGGTGCAGCAGGTCGCCGACGGGACGGACTGGGAGGCGATCATCACCATCGATGGGAAGGTCTCTTTGCCCAGGGGAGACACGACGGTCAACGCCCGGGTTATCTTCAAGTTCGCCCCCCCTCCTCCGCCCGACACGCAAGGGGAGCCCACCAAGCCGGCCACCAGCAACGCGTTGGTGCAGGCCCGCGGGGCGATCACCGAGCTTCGCATGACCTCGGTGACGACGACGCTCCTATCCGGCTCGAGCCGCCTGCGCAGGATCACGACGCAGCAACTCACCCTGGGACGGCAGTTCGTCGGCACGGATGCCCCGCTGGCGATCCCCGAGCCGCTGCCGACGGCCACCGAGGAGAATTCTTGGCTCCTCTACGACGACCCGGACGGGATCTTCCACTTCCGCCATCCCCAGGAATTCCAGCTCGGCCCGCTCACGAACCCGGGAGACTCGGTCGAGCTGCTCCGGGGGGCGCCCAAGGCCCCCGACCGCATGGAGTTCCTGATCCAGCACAAGACGGGGGACGCGGAGGCGGACCGCAATAACCGGACGCCCGACTTCCACGTCAAGCTGCTCAACGAGTCGTGGCGGCAGGCCAAGCAGGATATCCTGCCCGGCCCGATGGGCTGGCTGCCGGACGCCGAGTGGGCCCCGCTCAAGATGAAGGTGTACCGGATCAACGCCGCGCTCAGGGCCAGCGGCGCCAAGCGCGACGCCCGGGTCTACTTCGACGAATACCTCGTCCAGTTCGCCCGCGACGAGAGCCTGATCCTGAAGTCGACGACGGTCCAGGATCCCCCCGGCCCCTTCCGCAGCCAGGTCGAGGCGGTGCTCAAGACCTTCAAGATGGGCAAGTCGACCTCCAAATAGAATAGCCCGAGATCCTTCGGAAAATGGCGATCATCGCGTGTTCGCGGCGAGTTCCCTGGCAGCCTCGCCCGCGAGCCCGGCATTCGACACGATCAGGGCTCGGTTCGCGACGAGTGCGTTCCCTGCCGTCGCATGACGGATCCGGCCCAGCAGGAACGGGGTAACGGCCTTGCCCGTCACTCTCTCCGCCCTCGCCTCCTCGAGTGCGGTCAAGAGTGCCGCGTCCATGACGGCCTGGTCGAGCGCGACCGCTTCGGGGACCGGCTGAGTTAACACGATGGCGCCCGGGAGCCCCAGGGCTCGATGTGCGCGAACGAGGTCGGCGGCCTCGGCCGGCGACTCCACGCGAGACTCGAGCGGGAGCCCGCTCGAACGGGTGAGGAACCCCGGCAACTCGTCCGTCCGATAGCCGACGACACAGACTCCGCGGGTTTCCATCGCGTCGAGGGTCGCGGGTACGTCGAGGATCGACTTCACCCCCGAGCAGACCACGAGGGCACCGTCGGCGCTGCCGAGCTCGTCGAGGTCGTTGGAGACATCGAAGGTGGTCGCCGCCTCGCGATGTACGCCCCCGAGTCCGCCGGTGGCCATCACGCCGATCCCTCGCGTGCGGGCGATCCAGAGCGTGGCCGAGACGGTCGTCGCCGCGTCGAGGGACCGTGCCAGGGCCGTCGCCAGGTCGCGTCGCCCCGCCTTGAGGAAGTGGGTCGAGCGGGCGACGCGCTCCAGCTCCGACGCGGAGAGGCCGACGCGGATCCGGCCGTCGAGCACGGCGATCGTCGCGGGGATGGCCCCTGCGCTACGGACGGCCTCCTCCGACTCCCGGGCGGTCTCCAGGTTGTCGGGCCAGGGCAAGCCTTGGGCGATCAGGGTCGACTCGAGGGCGACGACGGGACCTCCGCGATCGAGCTGGGACGCCACCTCTTCAGTTGTGATCTCATGTAAGCTTGCCATCGAGTTCAACTCCTCTCGCGCCGGTGGATCGGCCTCGCATACGGGTTGTCTGCATGCACGCTCCTGTGCCGTATCTCTGATGAAGACGCAACGGCCGGCGCGTTTTGCAAGGAATTTCGGCACAAAGGAGTCCGGTCGGCGTATGTAGGAGAGTATAATGAGGAGGACTCGACTTTGTGGGGCCTCATATCGAGACAATGCGAGTTATCTTGGATGTCCTCCAGGGCCCGCGTCAGGGCCGATCGTTCATCTTCGATCGTCACGATACGTTTATCGTGGGGCGGTCCCGTTTCGTGCATTGCCCCATGCCCGAAGACTCGGCACTCTCTCGCGACCACTTCCTCATCGAGATCAGTCCCCCTCGCTGCGAGATCCGCGATCTAGGCAGCACCAACGGCACCTTCGTCAATGAATGCCGGGTGGAGCGGGCCCGACTCAGCTCCGGCGACCGGATTGCCGCCGGGCAGAGCATCTTCCGCGTCCGCGTGGAGTCGTCCGCGCTCACGAGCCTCTCGGGCGTGGCCGTGCCCGCCGTGACGGCGCCGGCGAGCCAGACGGCCACCTTCAACGTCGAGCCGACCATCCAGCCGATCCAGTGCGCGGGCTGCGGGACCCCGGCCCCCCTGGGGCTCGACGTCGTCGCGACCGGTTCCAACGACGATGACGGCGAGCCGGTGGAATGGCTCTGCGAGTTGTGTCGCGCGGAGGTCTCGGCGCTCCCCCAGCCGGTCCCGCATTACACGACGCTCCGGGAACTCGGTCGAGGTGCGATGGGGGTCGTCTACCAGGCCCGGCACGTCCAGACGGGGAAGCTCGTCGCGCTCAAGCTGATCGTCCCCGAGTCGGCCGCCGCACGCTCGGCCGTCGATCGCTTCCTGCGCGAGATGTCGGTCATCAGTCAACTCAAGCATCCGAACATCGTCGAATGGCTCGAGCAAGGCATGACCCGCGGGCAGTTCTGGTTCGCGATGGAGTACGTCGCCGGCTCGAACCTGGAGGCACTCGCCAATGCCGACCCCGGCCGATACCCGGTCCAGCAGGCCTGCCGGATGGCGAGCCAGGTGCTCAAGGGGCTCGAGCAGGCGCATAGCCTCGGGTTCGTCCACCGCGACATCAAGCCCGAGAACATCCTGATCGGCCGGCACAAGAATCAGCTCGTCGCCAAGATCTCCGACTTCGGCCTGGCCAAGAGCTTCCGTGGGCTCGGACTCTCCGGCCTGACGTTCTCGGGCGAGATGCGCGGGACGGTCCCCTTCATGCCCCCCGAGCAGATGCTCGACTTCAAGACGGTCTTGCCGTCGGGCGACCTCTACGCCACTGCGGCCACGCTCTACTTCCTCCTGAGCAGCCAGTTCATCTACGATCAAGTCGCCGATGGTGGTGACCTGATCCGCATGCTGCTGGAAGAGCCCCCCGTCCCGATCCAGACGCGCCGGCCCGACGTGCCGAGCGCCCTCGCGGCCGTCCTCCAGAAGTGCCTCGCCCGCGACCCGAAAGATCGCTACCCCACCGCCACCGATATGCGCATGGCCCTCCGGCCGTTCTGCTAAGCCTGCCCCAAAGAGATATGCTTGAAGTCTGAATTGAAGATGCGTTCGGCTTGCGAATCTCTCGTGCGTTCCTCGGGGCGGCGGGTTATCCTGGTTGGCCCAGCCCCTTTGCCTTTGCCGACACGGTCGCGCATGGCGATTTCATGACAAGAGGCCTCTCGGGCTTCGAGACGGCATCGAGAGGGGTTGTGCCTCAACGGAGCCTTTCGCATGCCCAGTGCCCGCATCGGCCGGATTCGTCGAGCCCTGCTCCTTCCGGCGCTCGCGATCGGCCTCATGGGGATCGCCCAGGTCCGGGCCTTCGCGGCCGACGGGTCGTCCGCGCCGGTGGACTTCGCCCGGGACATCCGCCCGATCCTGGCGAGGCACTGCTATGCCTGCCACGGGCCGGACGAGGGCCAACGCAAGGGCAAGCTCCGGCTCGACGTGAAGGCCGAGGCCTTCGCCGAGCACGACGTCGGCCGCCCCTTCGTCCCCCGCTCGGTGGATGAGAGCGAGGCCCTGCGCCGCGTGACCTCCGACGACCCCGAGGAGCGCATGCCGCCCGGCGGAGCCGAGAAGCGGCTCACGCCCGAGCAAGTCGGCCTGCTCCGGCGCTGGGTCGAGCAAGGGGCGACCTGGGAGCAGCACTGGGCCTTCCAGAAGCCGACCCGCCCTGCGCCCCCGGCGATCAAAGATGCGGCATGGCCCAGGAACCCGATCGACCACTTCGTCCTCGCCCGACTCGAACGCGACGGACTGGCCCCTTCGCCCGAGGCCGACCGCACGACCCTGATCCGCCGGGTCTGCCTCGACCTCACCGGCCTGCCCCCGACCCCCGAGATGGTCGCGAGGTTCCTCGCCGACCCGTCCCCCGCGGCCTATGAGAGCCTGGTCGACCGCCTGCTCGCCTCCCCCGCTTACGGCGAGCGCTGGGCTCGCCCCTGGCTCGACCTCGCCCGGTTCGCCGACACCAAGGGGTACGAGAAGGACCTCCGTCGCACGATCTGGCGCTATCGCGACTGGGTCATCGACGCCTTCAACGCCGACAAGCCGTATGACGCCTTTACCGTCGAGCAACTCGCCGGAGACCTCCTCCCCAACCCGACCCCCGATCAACTGCTAGCGACGGCCTTCCACCGCAACACGCTCGTCAATGACGAGGGGGGGACCGACGACGAGGAGTTCCGCATCATCGCGGTCAAGGATCGGATCGACACCACCGGCCAGGTCTGGATGGGCCTCACCATCGGCTGCGCCAAGTGCCACAGCCATAAGTACGACCCGATTTCGCAGAAGGAGTACTACCAGGCCTTCGCCTTCTTCGACCAGACCGAGGACGCAGACCGCTACGACGACTCCCCGACTCTCCCCGTCCCCAGCCTCGCCCAGCGCGAACAGCTCGCCGACCTCGACGCCAAGATTCTCCGGTTCGAGGCCGACCTCCACGCCCCGACCTCGGCCCGACTCGAGGCCATCGAGACCTGGGCCTCGGCGATCCGGGCCCGGAACCGCTGGACGTTCCTCAAGCCCGAGCGGATGGAGGCGTCGAGCGGCTCGACCTTGAATCTCCAGGCCGACGGCTCGGTCCTGGCCCAGGCTTCGGCCCCCTCGAAAGAATCGTACAGCCTGACCCTCCCGCTGGCTGGCCTGGGCAAGATCGGTTCGATCCAGCTCGAGGCCCTCACCGACCCGTCGATGCCGAACCGAGGGGTCGGGCGTGCCTCTGGCGACGGCAACTTCGTACTCACCGGCATTAGCGCAACGCTGAAAGGCCGCGATGGCAAGGATCGACCGCTCGGCTTCGCGATGGCGGAGGCCGACTTCTCGCAGGACAACTACCCCGTCGCCCACGCCCTCAAGAATCCGGATCCGCAGCATCACGGCTGGGCCGTCTCGCCGCAGCAGGGGAAGTCACACCAGGCCGTCTTCCGGCTCGATCAGCCGGTGAATGTCGAGGATGGGGATCGGCTGGTCGTGACCCTCGACCACCAGTTCACCTTCGGATACCCCGGCTTCAGCCTCGGCCGGTTCCGCCTCTCCGGCTCGGCCGATCCGGCGAACCCGATCGGCAGTTCCGACCCCGAGGGGGTCGTCGCCATTGCGGCGATTGCGCCCGAAGCCCGCACGCCCGAGCAGCGCGACGCCCTGCTCCGCGACTACGCCGACCGGGCCCCCGAACTGAAGTCCAAGCGAGACGCCGTGGCCCGGCTCAAGGCCGACAAGGACGCCATCCTCAACTCGGTCCGGACCCCGATCTTCCGCGAACTGCCCGGCGAGCGTAAACGCATCACCCGGATGCACAATCGGGGGAACTTCCTCGATCCGGGGGAGAAGGTCGAGGCCGCCACCCCGGCGAGATTCCACCCGTTGCCCAAGGACGCCCCGAACAACCGGCTCGGCCTGGCCAGATGGCTCATGGATCCCGAGAACCCGCTCACGGCGAGGGTCGCGGTCAACCGCCAGTGGTCGCAGTTCTTCGGCCGAGGCCTCGTCGAGTCGCAGGAGGACTTCGGCTCGCAGGGGATCCCGCCGACGCATCCCGACCTGCTCGACTGGCTGGCGGTCGACTTCCGCGAAGGACGCTGGTCGTTCAAGCGGCTCTGCCGCCAGATCGTGACCTCGGCGACCTATCGCCAGGTCTCGCGCTCGACGCCCGACCGGCTCGCGAAGGATCCGGAGAATCGCCTCTTCTCACGAGGGCCTCGGTTCCGGATGGAGGCCGAGATGATCCGCGACGAGGCCCTGGCGGTTTCGGGCCTCCTGAGCCAGAGGATGATGGGGCCGTCGGTCATGCCCTATCAGCCCGACGGGATCTGGAAGTCGACGTACAGCAAGGACAACTGGGTGACGAGCGCCGGAGCCGAGCGGCATCGCCGGGGCCTCTACACGTTCATCAAGCGAACATCCCCTTACCCGGCGATGCTCGTCTTCGACGCGCCGAGCCGGGAGTCCTGCACGGTGCGACGGATCAGCACGAACACGCCGCTCCAGGCGCTCGTCACGCTCAACGACGAGGTCTACATCGAGGCGGCCCAGGCCCTGGCCAGGCGCTCGACAATCGAGGCAGGCGGCGACCCTTCGAGCCGCATCGCCCACGCCCTGCAGCTCGCCCTGATCCGGACCCCGAAGCCCCGGGAGGTTGAGGCTCTCGCGGCTCTCTATCGCCAGCGGCTGGCCTACTACCAGGCTCATGCCGACGAGGCCAAGGCGCTGGCGGCCGAGCCGCTCGGCCCCCTGCCCCCGGGCATGGACGCGGCCGACCTCGCGGCGCTGACGTCGGTCTGCAACGTCATCCTCAATCTCGACGAGTTCCTCACCCGCGGTTGATACCGCCTTCGCAGGAGCCTTTCCCGTGAATCTCGAGCACGAGATCCTCAAGGCGGTGACCCGGCGGCACTTCTTCGGCAATTGCGGCGTGGGCCTCGGCGCGATCGCCCTGGCGCAACTGCTCGCGAAGGAAGGGCGTGGCGAGGCGAAGCCCGAGACGTCGAGGAGCCCGCTCGCCCCCCGCCCGCCCATGCTGCCGGCGAAGGCCAAGAGCGTCATCTATCTCCACATGGCCGGGTCGCCGAGCCAGCTCGACCTCTTCGACGAGAAACCGGCCCTCCGCAAGTTCAACGGCAAGCCCTGCCCGGACGAGTACCTCAAGGGGAAGCGGTTCGCGTTCATCAAGGGGGTGCCCAAGATGCTCGGAACCCCCTTCTCGTTCGCGCAGCACGGTCAGTCGGGGGCCTCGCTGAGCGAGGTCTGGAAGCACCTGCCCAGCGTGATCGACGAGTTCGCCGTGGTGAAGTCGGTCAAGACCGACCAGTTCAACCACGCCCCGGCCCAACTCTATCTCCAGACGGGCACGTCGCAGTTCGGGGGGGCCTCGCTCGGTTCGTGGGCAACCTACGGGCTCGGCTCAGAGAATCAGGACCTTCCGGGCTTCGTTGTGCTCACGAGCGGCGGCAAGACCCCCGACGCCGGCAAGAGCGTCTGGGGGAGCGGCTACCTGCCCTCGGTGTATCAGGGGGTCCAGTGCCGCTCGCCGGGAGACCCCGTCCTTTTCCTCGCGAACCCAAAGGGCATGGACCGCAATGGCCGCCGCGAGACCCTCGACACCCTGCGGATGCTCAACGCCATGGAATCCGAGTCGATCGGCGACCCGGAGACCCTGACCCGCATCGCGCAGTATGAGCTCGCCTACCGGATGCAGGTCGCCGCGCCCGAGGTGATGGACATCAGCAAGGAGCCCAAGTCGATCCTCGACCTCTACGGCGCCAGACCCGGCTTCGTCCCCGACTCCGAGTCGGCCGACGACCCCCGCGTCGCCTACAAGGGGACCGACGCCTCGCTCGCGAACAACTGCCTGCTCGCGCGACGGATGGTCGAGGCGGGCATCCGGTTCGTGCAGATCTACGACTGGGGCTGGGACCATCACGGCGTGAGCCCCGGCGAGCACATCCCCACGATCCTGCCGATCAAGGTCCAGCAGATCGACCGGGCCCTGACCGCGTTGGTGCTCGACCTCAAGCAGCGCGGCCTGCTGGACTCGACCCTGATCGTCTGGGGGGGCGAGTTCGGCCGGACCCCGATGCAGCAGAACAACCAGCCCAACCTCCCGTTCATCGGCCGCGACCATCACCCGTTCGCCTTCACCATGCTCCTGGCCGGCGGCGGCATCAAGGGGGGCCAGACCTTCGGCGCGACCGACGACATCGGCTATTACATCACCGAGAACCCCGTCGACGTCCGCGACATCCAGGCGACCATCCTCCACCTCCTCGGCCTCGACCCCTGGACGCTCTCATACAGCTACCAGGGCCTCGACCAGCGACTGATCGGCGTCGAGGGCAAGGCGAAGATCCATAAGGCCTTGCTGGCCTGAGTCGAGCGGCCTCGATCCGTAGAGCGAGGTCCGTCACAGCCATATTCCCGGCAATGATCGAGCCTTGAAGCGTCAGCGATGGGCAGTCTCCCATCGCGGCGCCCTTCCTCACGCGAACATCTCCGATGACGGCTGACCTGCTGCCCCGCCTATCCGAAGCGAGGGCTTGGCGTTGTACGTGTGCCAAGGCCCTGGCCCGTTGCGCTCGAGCCGGCATGGGGCCGGTCGGTGTCGCCTTGCGTACCGAACGGTTCGACGGCCCAAGCCGAAAATCCGCTCCGATGAGGTCCACGTCCTCCACTCCCTTCCCCTGGAGCCAAGACGCATGCTCATTCCAGCCTCCGCCATCCCCGCCTTCACGGTCTTCCACGTCGCCATCAGCCTGGTGGGCATCGCAACGGGATTCGTCGTCGTGTTCGGGATGATCATGAACCGGCCGGTTGATCGTTGGGTCGCCGTCTTCCTGGCGACCACGACGTTGACGAGCCTGACGGGCTTCGGGTTCCCGATCCGGGGCATGACGCCCGGCATCGCCCTCGGGATCATCTCGCTGGTCGTCCTGGCCCCGACGATCTACGCCCGCTACGGCCGCAGACTCGCCGGACACTGGCGGATGGTGTACGTCGTCGGCTCGTTGTTGGCTCTCTACCTCAACGTGTTTGTCCTGATCGTGCAGTCGTTCCTGAAGGTGCCCGTCCTACATGCCCTGGCCCCGAAGCAGACGGAGCCCCCCTTCATGGTGGCCCAACTCGTCTCGCTGGTGGTGTTCCTCGTCCTGGGCACGCTCGCCGCGCGACGATCCCGACCGGGCGTCCTCGCGGCATGATCGGACTCATGGGAGAAGACTCATGAATCGCAGCGTCGACGAGCCCAAGGCTGATCCGGAAGCCACCTCTCGCCGTGGATTCCTCGGGTTCGGGGCCGCGCTCGCGGCCCTGGGCACGACCGGCGAGATTCCCCTCGCGGCGGCGGAGGGGATGAAGGCGACGATGACGGAGGTTTCGAAGGACACCGTCACCGACGCGGGCGAGCCGATCCTCTATCTCGACACCCCCAACCCGGAGATCTCGTCCTCCATCATGACGATCCCGCCGGGGACGACGACCGAGTGGATGACTCATCCCGTCCAGGGCTATGTCTATGTCCTCGAGGGCACCCTGATCGTCGAGTTCGCCGATGGGATGTGCAAGACCTTCAAGGCGGGCCAGGGTTTCCTCCAGGCCAGGACGAAGTGGCATCGCGGCCGGAATGACGGCGAGAGGGTCGTCCGCTTCCTGGCCGTCTTCTTCGGAGGCAAGGGCGTGCCCAACGTCCTCCACCCCCCGAAGACCTCATGATGGGCCCCTTGGACTTGTCCTGACGCCGATAGCCAGGAACATTCGTTCGCATGGGCGCGCGGCTCCGCGTAGGATGTAGGGGCCGGAGTTCGCGCCGCCATCTACATTTGAGCTATCCGGCCTTATCGAGGTATGCTGCTCCGCTCATGTTCTGGTCCTGGATTCTCCTCCTGTGCTGCGGGTGCCTGGCCGGGACGGTCGCGGGGGTTGCCGGGTTCGGCGGGGCGATCCTGCTCATGCCCGTGGTCGTCTTCACGGTCGGGGCGAAGTCGGCGATCCCCGTCCTCACCGTGGCCCAACTGCTGGGGAACCTGTCGCGGGCCGGTTTCGGCCGTCGCGACATCCGCTGGCGGTCCGCCCTGATCTTCAGCGCGGGGGCGATCCCCGGCAGCCTCATCGGCTCCCGCCTCTACGTCGAGCTCGATTCGTCGCGACTCCCCCGCCTGATTGGGATCCTGCTGCTCGCGATCGTGGTGTTGCGCCATGCGTCGCCCAGGCTCGGGCGGATCTCCGAGCGAGGGCTGGCGCTGGCGGGCGTGGGCGTCGGGTTCCTCTCTGCCGTGGCCGGGACGATCGGACCGCTGCCGGCGGCGATCTTCCTCGGGCTCAAACTGCCGGCCCCCGCCTACGTCGCGACCGAGGCCGTCGCCGCCGTTTGGATGCACGCGACGAAGGCCCTGATCTACGGTCGGTATGCCGTGCTGTCGCGAGTCGACACGATGCGAGGCCTCATCCTCGGGGCCTCGCTCGTCTTCGGGTCGTGGATGGGACGACGGATCTTGACCTCGATGCCCGCCGGCCGGTTCGCGACGTTCGTCGAGGTGCTCCTCATCCTATCGGCATTCCTGCTGATTTTTGGAGTTTAAGAGGTCGACATACGCCGTTTCGATGAGGTCGTCCCGCGCAATGCCCAGATGGCTCATCAAGTCGCCGGCGATCGCCTGGCCTTCCTCGCTGGTGTCGTCGGCGCCCAGGACGACCTCCAGCTCCATGAACGTGCCGAGGCCTTCCACCTCGTCGAGGTGGATCCGCGTGTTCTTCACCAGGAACAGTTGCCGGCGCTTGCGGACGCGCCCGACGACGCCATACGCCTGGGCCAACGCCTCGCGCAGCTTCGAGGGCTCCGGCGTCTTCGCGATCAGGTATTCCGAGACCTTCGGCGCCGAGGAATCGGGCCTCCGATAGAAGATCAACTCCCCGGCCTCGGCGTGGAACTCCCGCAGTTTGAGCCGCCCTCGCTCGCAGGCGAAGAAGGTGTCATCCTGGAGGATCTCGACTGGCCCCGAATCGGCGATCGCCTTGGCGCGATCGAAGAGGGTGGAGAGGTCCCCGACGCGAGCCTTGATCTCGACGTTACGCATGATATCCCATGTCGCTGAAATGAAAGCCGAGCCCTTTTAGTTGACTGACTGCTCGCTCATCGCTATCCTCCCATCATGGCCAGGCCGAAGGATGAAGACAAGCGGAACGCGATCATGGCGGCGGCGACTCGCGTCATCGTCACGCGAGGGCTGAGCGCCCCGACGGCGATGATCGCGCAGGAGGCCGGCGTCGCGAACGGCACGCTCTTCACCTACTTCGCGACCAAGGCCGTCCTGTTCAACCAAGTCTACCTCGAGCTGAAATCCGGGATGGCCGCTGCCGCCCTGGACGGGCTCCCGGCGAAGGCCGAGCTTCGCGAGCAACTCTTCCACGCCTGGTCCAACTGGATGGTCTGGGCGGTCGCCAATCCCGACAAACGTCGAGCCCTGGCGCAGCTCGGCGTCTCGGAGGAGATCACGATGGAGACCCGCGCCGAGGGGCACAAGATCATGGCCGGCATCGCCGAACTCTTGCAAAAGGCCCGAGCCAACGGCCCCTTGAAGAACGCCCCGATCGGCTTCGTCGCCGCCCTCATGAACTCGCTGGCCGACGCCACGATGGAGTACATGAGCCAGGATCCGGCCAACGCGAAGCAGCACAGCAAGACGGGATTCGACGCCCTCTGGCGGGTCCTGTCCTGATTTTTTTTGATCGAAATAATGACTGACTAGACAGGCAATAAAAAGGAGGCTGACATTCCCATGACTGGTTCCGCGAACCATCCGACATCCCGCAAAGCGTACCTCATCACCGGCCCGACCTCCGGCATCGGCCGCCGCACGGCGTTTGAATTGGCGAAGCACGGGACGGTCGTACTGGTCGGCCGCGACCCCAGGAAGCTCGACGAGGTGCGGGCGATCATCGAACGCAAGGGAGGGCATGCGGTCTCGGTCGTGTGCGACCTCTCCGACCTCGCGAGCGTGCGTCGAGCCGCGGCGGAGATCATCGCCCTCGACCTGCCGATCGCGGGGATGCTCAACAACGCGGGCATGGTCCAGATGCGGCCCACGAAGAACGCACAGGGGTGGGACATGACGTTCGTGACGAACCACCTCGGGCCCTTCGCGCTGACCGAGGCCCTCGTGCCGCATCTCGCGGACAGGACGAACGTCGTCTTCGTCGGCTCGGGCACCGAGGATCCCAACCGAGGGCCGGCCGTGGCCGCAGGATTCCGCGGCGGCCGTTACATCTCGGCCGAGGCCTGCTCCCGCGGCGAGTGGCTCCCCGGCGGCTCGACTCTCCCGGGGGCGGATGCTTATGCCACCTCGAAGCAGTGCAACATCGCCACGGCCCTGGCCTTCGCCCGCGAGAACCCTCGCTTGCGCTTCAACGCTTATGAACCGGGCTTCAACCCCGGCACCGGCCTGGGCCGCGAAGCTGGCCTCGGCTTCCGCCTCCTGTCGAAGACCCTCCTCCCGCTGCTCGCCCCATTCATGAAGTTCTGGAGCAACCCCAGGCGAGCCGCCCGCGTCGCCGCCATGATCCTGACCGACGAGTCGAAGCAAACCGGCATCTACTACGACGACGGCGGCCAGCCCTCGCTCGGCTCCGCCCTCGTCCATGACCCCAAGTTCGCCGCCCGCGTCGTCGCCGAGACCCGCGCCCTGCTGTCGACGGCTCCGGGCTGACATGCTTTGATGTTGAGGTCTTCCCTTGGCCGCAGACTCATCAGGCGAAGCCGACCGGTCACTTCGCTTGCTGCATCATGGGGGGAGCCTTCGCAATCAACTCCAACTCACCGAGATCAAGCGGCTGATCGCTACGTCCGCCCTCCATCTCGGGCACGACTACCGTATCAGGAGCCATTGACCAGAATTGAACACGCGTTGCTTTAATTTGATGGTGATAGACCATCCATCGATAAGCGCCGGGGATGACGTCTTCAATTTTGAATGTGCCATCAGCCTCGAGCTTGACGGGATAGTTGACGCAGTAAGCTCGATTCAGGTCTTGAGTATATGCCCAGCCTTCTGGGGTTTGCCGCCAATGTTTGACCCATTCGGCCTTCTTCTCCTGGCTCAATCCCTTGGGGATCTCGCCATTAAATCTGGGAGTCTTGAGTCCGAAGTTAATGCTGTTGGGGACCGACTGAGTCCCGGCGTTGAAGTCAGAGCCGGCCACCTTGACGATGCGGCCAACGACTGGCCGCCCTGTTCCTCCGACCTTGACCCTCTCAGTCTTCCCGGGCTTGGCTTCGAACGAGACCCAAGGGCCCATGCCCTGCCTGCCTGGCCCGATTTCCGTCATTCGAGTCATTCGAGTCACGCCTGACATGACCCGCTCGAAGGTGAAGTGGCCGGAGGCATCCGTCTCAGTCTCGCTGTCGCTCTCGCGGATTCGAGGATCGTTTTGCACTCCCAACAGGCCGTGGGCGAGGCGGACCTTCTGATAGGTCCCTGGCCTGGAGCCGATCGCCAGAGAGCCCTCGACCCTGCTCCATGGGATGAGTTCGATCACGCGAGATTCCGGGACCTCTTCCTGGGGAAGGCGTGCATAGCCTTTCTCATGCTCGACCAGGATGATCGCCGGCCCGGCCTGATGCGGGAAGGCAAACGTACCATCGCGCCCTGTTTTCAAAGTTGGGTGGCGGTAGGGATGCAGGTCCCGTCCATCCTTGATATCGACGGGCAGCAACTTCGTGGCCAGGGTCACGGTCGCCCCCTCGACGGGGTTACCGCCCGGGAATCTCACGATTCCCGAGAGTTTCGGATCCGTGGGGACACTCCCCCGGGTCAGCTTGAAATCATAGGTTTGAGTTCCATCGGTACTGAGGAACTCGCGAGATTCGGCCGGCAGATATCCATCCGCCTCGATGAGGAGCCTGCGAACCTCCTGAGCCTCGAGGTTCGGGAAGGCGATCTCATATTGGCCGTTGCCGCGATGATAGGTAAGGTCTCGCTGCCAACGCGTCGGCTCGCCCTTCGAGTTATCGCCGATGATGATTCGGAATGATGGGATCGGCCGATTCGTCTCGGAGTCGAGGACGGAACCTTTGATCCTCAATTCGGGGCGTAGAGTCACGAGAGTATCGAGACTCTCCGGAGTCATCTGGAGATCAACAAAAGAATACCCTGACTTGTAAATGGAAAGTGTAAAAGTCTCGGTCGGCTCATTCGGGAGGAGATATCTGCCCTCGGCATCGGTCTTGGTTCGCGACCTGAAATCCGAATTCATTGGTCTCGGGAATGCCGTGGTCCTTATCTCCGCGCCCTGGATTGGCTTGCCGGCTTGATCTTGCACGCGGCCCCGAATGGCGCGGCCCTTTTCGAGGTGGAACTCGACTGGAGGCATGTCCTCCACCACTTTGATCTTGCGGAGTTCACGAGCGTGCCCAGAAGCATTCACATGGAGTTTGAGTTCGCCACGCGTGACATGCGAGAAGGAGAAATTGCCGTGACGGTCGGTACTTATCGAAGGTAGATTGCGACTTAGATAATCTCCCTGGCTGACGGTCGCAAAGGGGATCGGCCGATTCTCGCGGTCTAGCACCCTGCCCGAGATGGTCAACCCAGGAGTCATGACCATCACGCTGCTCAGATCCCTCAGGGCCGTCGTTGGCGGAGCCTGGCGGCTCTGCAATTCCTCGGTGGCATAGTCGGGGTGAGTGAGCCTGATGGACAGTCTGTCGAACTTCGCCGGTGCAAAATCGCAAATCCATCGCCCCTCGACGTCTGTCTCGACAGGAAAGGCTTGGAGATCAGGTCGCGGCACCAAATCGCCATTGATGATTGAATCACTTGATATCGAAGGATAGACTTTGACTTGTCCTATTGGCTTGCCATCGGAGTCGCGGATGAAGCCTCCGATTCTCGTCCCGGGCTCCAGGGATATCTCCAACGGCTCTGGGAGGGCTCGCTCGGGCGCATCGGTCATATCTCCCCAGAGAAATAGGATCGGGACGAACCCAGCCTTGCTGGCCCGGATCCAGAAGGAAGTTGGATTAGGCTTGGCGAACAAGATCACATAGTTTCCAGAGGGATCCGTCGTCTCGTCGTGTCGCGACGCATCACCGCCGAGGTTTAGCAGGACGCCCGGTATCGCTTTGCCCGTGTTCTTGTCGATGACCCGTACCTTCAGGGTTTGGCCCGGCTGGCCTGGCTTGGGCTGGTCCTTGAATTCGTCTTGCTTCGCGACTGCCGGGGGCGGAACGACGGCGGCAGGCTCTTGGCGACTGTTCTGGGCCGAGGCATAGGCGAGCGTGATCAGGGTCGTGGTGACGATGAGCGCCAGCGAGATCGAGGCGGCCTTGAGTCGGGAGAGGCGCATGGCTTGGATGGCTCCTTCGACCAGGGTCAGGATCGTCGTCGAGACCTTGACCTCGGCGGCGAGGCCGATGGCCGAGGCGTGAGGGATGAGGCGGGTTGTGGCAGTCACCAGTGCCGAGGGGATCGCGACGGAGGCGGGCTCCCAGAGCGAGTTGACCCCGACCAGACCCAAGGTCGAGCCCAGGCCCCTGCGGGTCAGTTGGATTCGCAGGCGGTCGCGGGCCCGGGAGAGCCGACCCTTGAAGGTCGTGGGGGACCAGTTGAGGCGACGCGCGGCCTCCTCGTACGTGAGCCCCTGGAGGTAGCAGAGGACTAGCGGCTTGAGGTACTTGCGGGGCAGGCGCCGGATCTCCTCGTCGAGGACGAGGCGGGCGCGATCCTGCTCGTCGCTCTCGTCGGAAACGGCCAGGGCCTCGGCTCTCGCCCCGAGGCGTTCCCGCTCGCGGCGGCGGGCGGCATTGGCGCGGGCCCGCAGGGCGACGCGGTAGGCGACGCCGTAGAGCCAGGGGCCCAGGGCGCCGGGGTCGCGGAGGGTGCCCGCCTTCCTCAAGAGGATCAGGAAGGTGGCCTGGAAGGCGTCCTCGGCGTCGTGGGGGTCGCGGAGCAGGCGCAGACAGAGGCTCCAGATCATCGGGCCGTGACGGCGCACGAGGGTCTCGAAGGCCGCCTCGTCATTCTGGCCGCATGATCGCGCGAGCAATTCCTCGTCAGGCAGGCCCGAGGCACTGCCTCCCTCGAAGACCTGGCCGAGTTGGCGGAGAACCGACTCATGATGTGCGCCCCGCATGCTCATGCTCTCTCCTCGCCTGGAGCCCTCACTTGTTTCCAGGGTACTGCGCCGGGTCGGAATATCGGAACGGATTTTCCCCGAAGTGGCCTGGAGCTGAGTCTTTAGGGCGAGGGTGAAATCCTTGGGTCACCGAAGGAGTGAGAGGGTTGCCGTTGAATTTAGCTTGATCGATTTGTATTTCCAGGATTCTCGATTTTATGTAATTGTTTCGAACTCGCTAAAAACCCAGGCTTCTCTGGTCGATATTGTTTAACAGTAACGCGAGTGCACCCATGAGACATGACACCGGGATCCGCGTGAGGAGCCGCGAGTAGGAGACGTTATGCCAATGGCCTACAGACTTTTGCCGAAGCGCGGAGTAATGATCGATGGCGCTGCGATTGATCCTGATGGGCGTAGTTGCGGGCATGGGGATGAGCTTGCCGAACCCTGACGACGTTGTCGGGTGGTGCGGTGCTGCGGCATCCTGGGTCGATGCCCGATTTCTTGGGCTGGAAGAGCCGACACCGCCGGTTGAGACGGATGTCGTCCTGATGGATGAGACGACCCCCGCCGAGACGCCCGCCCCGATGCCCTCCGACGAGCAGTTCAACGCGGTCATGTCGGACATGGCGACCGCGTTTGCGAAAGAGATGACCCCCGCCACGACCGAACCCTCGGTCGTCCGGATCGTCGAGGCGCCTGCGGCGCCTCCGGTCGAAGTCATACCCCCCGCGAAACCTGCCAAGGCCGCGGAACCTGCCAATGAAGAAAAGGTCGCCGTGATCGATCCGGACGCGACCTTCAACCTGGTCATGAACGAGACGGTCGGAGCCTTCAAGGCCGACCTGGCGACCTTGCCTCACGACGAGCCCGCGGAGGTCGTGGCGACGGCCGAGGCCGTCGAGACGCCGACGATCGACCCCCTGCCGCTGGAGGCCCCGGCCGCCCAGGTCGCCTCAACAACGGACGCAACGGCGTCGACCCCGGCCTCGGAGCCCTCGAAGGAAGTCCAGGAGGGCCATCCCGATCGCTTGGAGCACGCCATGCGGCTCACCCGCGAGGCGGTCTTCGCCTGGGCGAGCCTGATCCACGGCCCGGCGGTCGTGACGATCCCGCACTGAGCGACGGGCGGCACGCCCGAATGACCTGACAAAGCCAAAAGGCCAAGGCATCCGGGGCGAACACCCCTGGATTCCTTGGCCTTCTCATTCGCTCTCGGATCCGACAGGGCTCAGTGCGTCTCGGGGATGATCCAGCAGGAGTCGTGCGGGAGCATGCCGATCTTCGGATAGTATTCCCGGGCCTTGGGGGCGGCGAGCAGGATCAGCTTGGTATCAAGCCCAGCAGCCTCATGGGTCTTCCGGATCAGGATCTTGCCGATCCCCTGCTTCTGATAGGCCTCGTCGACCGCCAGGTCGGAGAGATAGGTGCAGAAGCTGTAGTCGGTCAGGGCCCGAGAGACGCCCACCAGGGTCTCGCCAGCTCTCGCGGTGACGATGACGTCGGCGTGCTCGAGCATCTTGCGAATCCGCTCGGGCTCGGCGACGGGCCGGCGTTCGGCCAGGGTCGAGCGTACGAGCAGGTCGACGAACTCTTCGGGGGTGAGACCCGGTTCGAGCTGGTAGGTGATTTCCATCGGTCAGCTCCCCTGACTCGCCTGGGTTTCGAGGGCGCCCACCTCGACATCCGGCTCGGGCACGAGGACGCGGAGGGCGTGGGGTTTGACCTCGACGACGGTCGGGGTCTCGCCGATGATCTCGCCATCGGCCTGGACGGGGAGCGGTTGTTCCGAAGCGATCGAGATGCGTCTCTGCGCCTTCAAGTATCGAGTGTTCGTGCTCATCGTGTGGCGGCCCACGATGACGAGGAGGGCGAGCGTGAAGTAGTTCCAGAGGTTCCGGGCGCGGACGACGCAGACGTCGAGCAGCCCGTCGTCGGGATGGATGTCCGGGCCCCAGCGGAACGGGGGCTGGCCGAGGATGCCGCTGTTGGCGATCACGACCTGAGAGGCCCGCTGGCGGATGCGCTTGTCGTCCACTTCCAGTTCGAAGCGGCGGGGCTGGAAGCCGATGAGGCGGGTGGAGGCGGTCCAGAGGTAGGCGATCCGGCCGTATCGACGCTTGTCCTCGCGCTTCGTGTCCCGGATCATCATCGAGTCGATGCCGACGCCGACCTGCGTGAAGTAGCAGTGACCTTCGACGCACATGGCGTCGATCTCGGCGACGCACTTGGGGTCGCCCAGGAGCTCGCATGCCCCGAGGAGGTCGACGGGAATCCCGAGCTCTCGGGCCAGGACGTTCGCCGTGCCGAGCGGGATGATGCCGAGCGGTGTCTCGGTGCCGACGAGGCCATTGGCCACGGCGGAGACGGTGCCATCGCCCCCCGCCGCCACGATCAGGTCGTAGCCCTTGCCGGCGGCCTCTCGCACGAGGTCGGCCAGGGAGTCCCCTTTCGCCGTCTCGTAAATGTCCCAGGTGATCTCGGAGTCGGTGAATTGGCGCTGCAAGGCTTGCCGGACATCCTCCGCCGTGCAGCTGCCGGCGACCGGATTCAAGACGACGAAGATTCGGCGTATGGCCCCCTCGAGTCTGAGGCAGTGGGTGGGCCGGCCGGGGGGAGATATCAAGATGAGGTTGCCTCCGCAAGTAGGGTCTTCACGTCCTGCAAGACCATCTCGGGTTTGAGGTGCTCGAGGCTGTAAATCTCGCGCTCGTGCCCCTGGGGATCGACCAGGAAGATCCTCGACGGATGATCGAGGGCCCCGCCCGGGCCGGTTTTGGCCCACATACCCCAGGCTCTCACGACCTCGCTCACTTCGCCAGGGGTCCCGGTCAAGAAATGCCAGGCTCCGAGGTCGGCGCGGAAGATCCGGGCGTAGTTGGCCAGGACTTCCGGCGTGTCGCGTGTCGGGTCGAGGCTGATCGACACGAACTCGACCTTGTCACCCCAGAGGTTGGACTTCTTGAGCGTCTCCTGGATCCGGTAGAGGTTCTGCGTCGTCGCCGGGCAGGTCCCCGTGCAGGTCGTGAACACGAAGCTGACGAGCGTCGTCTTGCCGCGGAGGTTCTTGAATGCAAACGGCTTGCCCGACGAGTCGGTCAGCGAAAAAGTCGGGGCCAGGCCGATGTCCCCCAGGGGGCTGGCCGAGCCGACCCCTCCCCCTTGCGGGAGAGAGGTGGAGGGAGCGGCGGCGGCGGGCACCTTCACTTCCTTCGTCTTCTTGGCCTCGAGGAACTCCTTCCAGAGCTGGTTCACCGGCTTGCCGGCGAGGTCCTCGATGGTCTTCTCGGTGCAGGTGCCGTCGCGGAGGGCCTGATTCAGCTCGGCGATGATCCCCTTGTGCTTGGTCTCGTCGAGCCAGACGAGGAAGGCGGCGGCCGGCTGATAGCCGTTGCGGTAGCTCGAGCGCTGGGGGTCGAAGTCACGGCGGGGGGACTTGGGCTCATAGCGGTAGTAGCGGACGTAGTCGGCGATCCCCTCGACGACCCAGGAGGGGCGGTACTTGGGATACGACTGCGCGACGTGCGTCAGCTCGTGGATCACCATACCAAAGTCGTCGGGATGCTCCCGGACCCACTTCGCGCTGACCTCGATCATGTCGCCTGAGGTGCCCGCGACCCCCTCCATGTTCTTGAAGACGATCTTGATCTTGGAGGGGGCGGTGTAGCCGTCGGTCTTGAGGTCCTTGACGATCTTGGGATACCACTCCTCGCCGAGCGTCTTGGCCTCTTCGCCCCAGGCCTTGAGGTCGGGGACCTCGGTCGTGTCGATCTCGATCGCGACCTTGGGTTCGGGCTTCGGCTCGTCGGCGCGCGTCGACCAACCTCGGACCAGGGCCAACGCGGCGACCACCGCGAGACTCAAGTTGCGTCGCAGCATGATTCTACCTCAACGGGATTTGGGACCGGATTCCGGTGTGATGGGAGAGGGGGCGAGAGGAATGCACTGCACCCACACAATCGTATCCGGGAATCGATATCTTCCGAAGACACCTAACATTCGAAAGTCGACGAAGAAATACGTTGTAGGGGAGACGCGCCGAGGGTACGTCCTGGCTGGAAACCCAAGCAGGAAAAGCTTTTTGGGAGAATCGATGCGCGAGATCTGGATTATCCGGCGTGCCCCGGCCGATACAGTGGGCTGAGACTCTTCGCGACGAGAAGGACCTCGGCCGCGAACTCTCTCCGGGCTTTCCGCTTGCGGAAAATCCCCAAATTTGAGATCGCTGGGGCGGCGCAGAGCCGTTTCGGCCGTCAACGAGTGACGTCGAGGGCCGTTGAACCGGGGCAGGGACGCTCCCGGAGCTCGGCGAATCCGCGAAGGATCGAGGCATCGCGATGGCAACCGACCATGTCTCTCGGACCGGGAACGCAAGGATGAGCGGTCGCGCGGTGCGAGTCCACCAGGACGAGTCGATCCAATCCGGCTCCGATAATCCCGAGGGTTCCCAGGCCCCAAGCCCGGTCGAGCCGAAGCGTTACGAACCGAAGACGTATCTGCAGATCTTCGCCCTCTTCGGCGTCCTGGCGATCATCTTCTCGATCGCGCCGGCCTCGCACGTGTTGAAGGGGAAGAAGAACAAGGACTACCCGCTCTGGTACGAGACGGGTCGGAAGGTGGTCGAGGGGAAGGACATCTATCCCAAGGATCACCGCCCCTTCCCGTTCATGTATCCCCCCTCGTGCGCGGCGATGCTTGCGATGGCGACGTTCGCGGGTGAAGTCCCGTTCGTCTTCGGCCTGATCGTGCTGAACACGGCGGCCTGGCTCACCTGCATCCTGCTCTCGGTCTACCTCGCGACCGGGCATGCCTGGCGGCAGCACCCCCTGCTCTATCTGGTGCCGTCGCTCTGCGTGATCCCGTTCGTCTCGGATATGTACCTGCTCGGCCAGCCGAACCTCTTCCTGCTGGCCCTGATGCTGGGGGCCCTGGCCTGCCTGCGGCTGCGTCACCCGGTCGCGGCGGGTGCACTCGTCGCCGTGGCCGCCGCCGTGAAGGCCTTCCCGGTGATGGGGATCGGGTATCTCGTCTATCGCCGCCAGTGGAAGGCCACGGCCGCGATGGTCGGTTTCCTGACGTTCCTACTCCTGGTGCTCCCCGCCGGCTTCCGAGGCCCCGCTAGGGCCTGGGACGACATGGCGACCTGGACCCGAGGCATGGTCCTGAAGTATGACCAGGGGAGCATCGCCCAGCGTCCCGACCGGTCGTACAGCTACAAGAACCAGTCGATGATGGCCCTCGTCAATCGCCTCTTCCGCCCGGTCCTTGCCGACGGCGAGGCCGACCGGACCTGGCGCGTGAACGTCGCGGACCTCGGGTTCAAGGGGGTCAACGCCGTCATCCTGGGCGTTGCCGCATTGCTCTGCCTCTTCTACATCGGGACGATGCCGTCTCGGGCGAAGAGGACCGATCGCACGGACGCGATCGAGGGGAGCATGCTGCTGCTCATGATCGTCTTCTTCTCGCCCCTCTCGTTCAACTACTTCTACGTCTGGTTGATCTGCCCGCTGACCATCGCCCTGTCGATGGTGCTCGAGGCGCCCGAGAAGTCGCGGGAGCGGACGGCCTTGGCGGTCTGGATGGGGACGAGCGTCTTCCTGCTCGCCCTGGCGATCCCCTTCCTGCGAGGCTCGCAGGCGTATGGCAACCTGTTCTTCGCCGCCCTGATCCTGATGGTCGGGCTGGGCCTGAGGATGCGTCGGATCACGTCGCTCGGCCGGGTGCTCGGCGGCAACGCCCCGAGCTTGGGTGCCGCCTCGGCCTGAGTCACGACGACCTCGACATACAGAAAGGACCGGAGCGAGAGACATGGAGTCGGCTGGCGAGAGCATTGCGCGCGGCGAAGCCCCCCACGACCGCGTTGGGATGACCCGACGCCGGCTGCGCTCCTGGTTCCGCGAATATGGGCTCGGCGTGGCCACCTTCGGCGTGATGCTCGCGGGCCTGGCCCAGAGCGTGGTCGTCGAGCACTGGTTCGACTGGTTCGAAAAACGCGTGAGGATCGTGGCCCCCGGTCAGTTGGTCCGCGGTGCCTTCCAGCGCCCGGAAGCCCTCCGGCGGATCATCAAGCGCGAGGGTATCAAGACGATCGTCACGCTGACCGCCTACAGCGAGACCGACGACCGGTTCCTAGGTCAGATCCCGGTCGTCCAGGAGACCGGCGTGCGCTGGATGATCGTCCCGGTGATCGGCTCGCGCCCTTCGATCGAGCAAATGCGCAAGGCGTCCGACCTCCTCAATGAGCAGGCCCTCCGCCCGATCTTCTTCCACTGCGTGGCCGGCCACCATCGGACGAGCCTGGCCCTGGCCGCCTACCGGATGCGGCACGAGGGCTGGTCGGCCGACCGCGCCTGGGCTGAGGTCTCCTCCCTCCCCTGGGCGGATCCCGAGGCGGACAAGTTCGACCGCAAGCAGATCTATGCCTTCGCCGAGCAGTACGGCGCCCGCCTCGCCGGCACTCCCGGCACCTCGCCCGTCCGCTGAAGCTTGGCTCGACGCCATCCCGCGATCGCGGGAATCGTATCAACCGGCGAGCATGTCATATCCTCGTGTTCGCCGCATGCCGAGACGATCGGCCGGTTGTGAAGACGCCGGCACTATCCTGAGAATTCGACGACGCACGTCGATTGAAGCCTGACCTCGTCGGATGATCCGAACCCCCGTCGGCCCCCATGCCTCGGCCCTTGAATTTCGCGGAAACCTGGTGGATCTCCTTGCGGAGGGGCCGTCGGTCTGCGCAGATTGAGGATTGACCTGCGAATTCACGAATCGGGCATGTGATCTGCTTTTACAACCGTTGCAGCCACGAGAAATCGAATCCGGGAATGGATCCACGCCTGATAGATCGGGAGACTTCGCATGTCGAACACCACAGACAAGATCAAGGAAGGCCTCGAAGACGCGGCGCACAAGGCCAAGGAACTCGCAGAGACGGCCTACGAGAAGACCAAGGACGCCGCCCATACCGCCGGCGCGAAGGCCAGTGACGCGGCCCACACTGCGGGCGAGAAGGCCCGGGACGCCGCCCACACCGCCGGCGAGAAGGCGAAAGACGCCGCTCACACGGCCGGCGAGAAGATCAAGGAAGTCGGCCAGGACATCAAAGACAGGACCTGAACGACAACGTTTCGTGGTCATTCGTGGATCTTGAACAGGACATAACCCCGGCCCTGGACACGGGATGACCCCCTGCCCGGACGCCCGACGCGAGAAGGATTGAGACCATGGCGGATCCGAAAGACAAGGCGAAGGACGCGATCGACGAAGGTGCCGCCCAGGCCAAGAAGGCGACCGACTCGGTCGCCGACAAGGTGGGCGGCATCGCCGGCAATGTCAGGGAGTATGCTGAGCAAGCGGGTGCTCAGTTTCAGCACCAGTACGAAGACGTCGCCGACCGCGCCCGCGAGGGCTACCGTCAGGCGAGCGGGATGGTCCGCGAGAACCCGGCGCAGTCCGTTGCCCTCGCTTTCGGCCTCGGCATTTCGCTCGGGCTGGTCCTCGGCCTGGCCCTGCGGTCCGACCGCTCCTGAGTGGTCTCGACCCTGCGAAACATCGAAGGGCCACCCGTCACCGACTGGGTGGCCCTCTGCATTTCGAACCCTGACATCAGATAAAGCCGAACGCCCGTGTCGATCCCATCGCGATCGATCCGGGCGTTCGGCTTCGAAATAAAAGATGCCCGGGGCGCGGGTGAAGCGCCTCGGGCATCGATTCGGCTCCGCCGACTCTCACTCCTTATCTTGCGAGAAGATCAGGAAACTGTACGGGGCGATCGCGAATTCGCCATAGTTAGGGTAGCCGTCGTAATCGCCGGGGTGCCCTTCCATGTCGAAGCTCTCGAAGTCCTGGAAATCGGGGGCGTACCCCTTCCAGTCGCTGTTCATGCGGAGCACCCACTTGCCCGGCTGCGGCAGGCCGATCCGGTAGTTCTCGAACGACTTCGCGGAGAAGTTCGCGACCACGATGACGTCGTCGCCGGCCCCACCCTCTTCCCAGCGGTGGAATGCGATCATCTTGTCGAGGTCGTTGATGTGGTGAACGTTGACGTGCTGACCGCTGAGCCCGGCCGTGGTCCCGGCGTCGTTGAGCCGGAGGCTGATGAGATCGCGGTAGAGGCCGACGATCCCCTTGTGCTTCTTGGTCAGTTGCCAGTCGAGCGGGACGGTGTCCTGGAACCAGCCGGATTCGAGGAAGTCCTGCCCCTGGAAGAGCATGGGGATGCCCGGCGACGTGAAGACCAGGGCCGCCGCGAGCGTCGACCGCTTCTTGGCGTAATAGTTCTCGGCCGAGTCGGCGTCCACCTCCGAGGTCACGCGGGCCTTGCCGTTGGCGACCTCGTCGTGCGACTCGCTGTAGATGACCCGCTGGAAAGCGTCGCCGTTGTAGCCGTGGGTGATCGCGTTGCGGAGCGTCCACATGTTGCGGTGCGAGTCGTCGGGCGCGATCACCGTGGCCCGGACCGGGTGGACGAACGCCGCGTCCCACTGCGAGCCGAACCCGGCGCCGCCGGCTCCGACGTCCTTGGTGATCCAGCTATTGTTCTGCAGATCCTCGGCGATGGTGATCTTGTTCGGGAACCGTTCGCGGATCTCGCCGTTGATCCACTGGGCGAGGCCCCACCCGTCGGGCAGGTCGCAGCCGGGGTCGCCGTCCGCGCGGACCTGGCGGATGTAGAGGGTCATGTCGTAGCGGAGGCCGTCGACGTGGAAGTCCTCGACCCACATGATGGCGTTGTCGCGGATGTACTGGCGGACCTCGCCTCGGCCGTAGTCGGGCCGGCTGTTCCCCCAGGGGGTCTCGCAGCGCCAATCGTTATAGAAGTAGATGCCGCCCAGGTTGTTCTCGCTCCAGCCGTCGAACTGCCAGATGTGGAGGTCGCCGGGGCCGAAGTGGTTGTAGACGACGTCGAGGATCACCGCGATCCCGAGCTTGTGGGCCTGCTTCACGAAGTGCTTGAACGCCTTCGGCCCGCCGTAGGAGCTCTCCACAGCGAAGATGTGCGCCGGGTTGTAACCCCAGGAGAAGTCGCCGGCGAACTCGGCGGCGGGCATGATCTCGATGGCGTTCACGCCGAGCGACTTCAGGTGCCCCAGCTTCTTCTCGGCGTCGGCGAAGGTCCCGGGTGCCCCGCCCGGGTCGTCATTGAAGGTGCCGATGTGGAGCTCGTAGACGACGAGCTTGTTCCAGCTCGGCATGGTGAAGTCATCGTCCGCCCAGTCGAACTCGGGGTCGTGGATGATGCCGTTGCCGACGGAGTTCGTGACCTCCTTGGCGTATGGATCGATCCTCGAGAGCTTATTCGAGCCGTTGTGGATCAGGTAGCGATACTCGTCGCCGATCTTGGCCTTCTCGAGGTCGGCGTACCAGTAGCCCCCATCCTCGGCCGACATTGCGTTCGCGGTCTCGTTCCAGTCGTTGAACGAGCCGACGACGAAGACCTTCTCGGCGTGGGGGGCCCAGACGCGGAAGGCCGTCCCCCCGTCGTGAGAGATCGCGCCCATACCGTCATGAACCTTGGAAGTCGGCTTGGCGGCGGCTGAGGCTGCAGTCGTAGCAGTGGCTGAAGCTGTCGGGCGAGGCTTCGTCGCGGTGCGATCCTGGGCCATCGGGGCCTCCGGGCGTGTAGAAATCCTTCAAAGGGCGGGCGTGATGGGGGATTGTGGAGGTCGCAAACGTCATGCCGACGTCCCGGCGTGGGCCTGCAATCGCGGGCGAGGCGCGTGCCCTCCATATCCCTGGTATCATGAGATGAACGGCCCAGACAATTCCTCGCGGCCTCACGCGAATGACCTCCCCTCGAGCCCGGCCGAGGAATCGTCGACTGCGAATTATCCGCCCCGGCCCTCGACGTGCTATCGTTAAGATTCCCCCTCGCCGGATCCGTCGCGACGACGAGCGATGGAAGGCCGCAACCAGCTCGACCGAACTCGGCCTGTCGCCTGCGGGAGGGGGCCGGCCGCCGTGGACGGAGACCAGGGCATTCCTACCAGTCGCCGACGGGCCATCCTTGATGCGTTGAGGTCGCGGGAGTGGCGACAGGCGATCCTCTCGGTCGTCACGAAATGGAACCGAAACCAGGTCCGCCAGGCTTTCGTGGCGTTCTTCGTGAGCTGGCAGGTCGGGGCGATCGCCCTCTATTACGCCGAGCGGCGGGTCAACCCGGACTTCGCCACCTGGCTGGACTCGCTCTGGGGCGTCTGGGTGGTGCTGTTCAGCGGCCTCGCCACGTCCCCGATGACGACCGCCGGGCGCCTGGTGATGAGCGTCCTGCTCCTCCTGGGCACCGGCCTGGCTGGCCTCTTCACGGCGAGCCTGGCGTCACTCTTGATCGAACGCTACCTGCGGAGACGCGACGTGTCCAACTTCGAGATGGAGGGCCACCTGGTCGTCTGCAACTGGGCCCCCCGCGGATTGGAGCTGATCCGCCAGGTCCACTCCCGGATCATTCAGGAAAGGCGCCCCGTCGTCATCATCCACGACGACCCCGAGGACATCCAACTGCCCCGCGAGGGCGAAGATCCTGCCTTCAGCGACGTCTACATCGTCCACGGCGACCCGACGGATGATTTGATCCTACGGCGGGCCAAGGTCCCCACGGCCCACTCGGTCGTGGTCCTGACCGACGAGCGAGAGGGCAAGTTCGCCGACGGCAAGTCGATCCTCTGCTGCATCTCCATCCGGGACCTCTGCCGGGGGGGGAGCCAGCCCAACATCTCCGCCGAATGCCGCGAGGCCTCCCACCGCCTCCATCTCAAAAAAGCCGGCGCCGATGAGATCGTCTCCTCCGAGGACCTGGGCCTGAGGCTCCTCGCCCGCTCGGCCCTCTTTCACGGGATGACCCGGGTCTATCACGAGCTCTTGACCGTCGGCCGAGACGCCAACGAGATGTTCCTGTTCCCGGCCCCCGAGGACCTTCTGGGCAAGGACTTCGTCGAGTTGAGCGGCCTCTTCGCCAGGCATCGTGGCGACCGCAAGGCCTGCCTCCTGATCGGCATCCAGCGCGGCGACGAGATGCACCTCAACCCGATCGGCGGCGAGTCCGGCCCCCTGCAACGCGACGACCAGTTGATCCTCCTGAGTCGCGTCCTGCACGACCCCACTCAACCCCTCCCGACGAGCCCGCCGGCGAGTGCGGCCGGGGTCAGCCCCTAGCCCGTGCGATCTTCCCGCCGGCTCGCTCCCATCAAAATCTGTCCTCCGAATCGATTCTCGAACGCACCCGCTGCCCATCTCGTTTCCCTTTGCACGATGCAGGTTAACGTCGCGTTTGCGGTCCGCCATCGCATCGCCCACGTTCGAGGAAACGTCCCGATTCCTGACGGCCTCCCTTGAAATATTCCCATTACGGTATATTATCCCCGCATGGCACGAGCATCAACGACTTCCGACGCGTTCAATGCGGTGGCCGAGCCGCGACGGCGACAGATACTCGACCTCCTCGCCCTGGGCGAGAGGCCGGTGAACGACATGGTCGCGTCGCTCGGGCTGGCGCAGCCCCTGGTCTCCAAGCACCTCAAGGTCCTCAGGGAGGTGGGGTTGGTCAACGTGCGAGGGGCGGGCCAGCAGCGGCTCTACACGTTGAACGCACAGAGTTTGAAGGCCATACACGACTGGGTCCGGAACTTCGAGCCCTTCTGGGATCACCAGCTCGATCGCATCAAGGAGCGGGCCGAGCGCAAGGCGAGAGAGCGATCCGAGGGGCAGGACAACTCCGAAGGGGAGGAATGACGATGCCGATCAGCGATGTCGAGCAGGAAATCCAGTGCTTCACCATCTCCAAGGAGGTCGAGATCGCCGCGCCGATCGAGATCGCCTTCGAGGCCATGCTGGAAGAGATCGGCCCCGAGGGGCAGATGCCCGACGGTAAGCCGTTCCCGATGAAGCTCGAGGCCTGGCCGGGCGGGCGCTGGTTCCGCGACCTCGGGAACAACGCCGGGCACCTCTGGGGGCACGTGCAGGTCATTAAGCCGCCGACGCTGCTCGAGATCTGCGGCCCGCTGATGATGTCGTACCCGTCGGCCAACCACCTGCAATACCGCTTCAAGGCGGAGGGGAACGGGACGCGCCTCCTGTTCACCCATCGCGCGATGGGGGCGATCCAGCCCGAGCATCGCGACGGCCTCTCCGAAGGCTGGGACTACTGGCTCGGGCGGATCCGCAAGGGGGCGGAAGCCAAGGCCCGCTAAGCAGGAGACGCGGCGATGAGCACGTGCTGCGATGCCGCCAGCGACCGCAGGAAATCGTCGGGGCTGCGAAGGCTCCGGGAGTGCCTCGCATGGCTCGTACCGGGCGCTTTGTTCGCACTGATCCCCAAGTGTCCCGCGTGCCTGGCGGCGTACGTGACGCTCTGGACCGGCTTCGCCCTGTCGTTCTCCGCGGCGACGTACCTCCGATGGGGGCTGCTGTCCTCCTGCATGATCTTCGTACTCTTCTTGACGATTTCACGTCTAAAATTCATGCGATCCACGTCCCCTCACTTCAGAATGGAGTTTGAACCGTGCCGCACGAAGTCGCAAGTCGAGAGGATTGGCTCAACGCCCGGCTCGAGCTGCTCCGCGACGAGAAGGAGCTGACGAGGCGCAGCGACGAGCTGGCCAGGCGACGCCAGGCGCTCCCCTGGGTCCGGGTGGACAAGGACTATCGCTTCGAGACCGAGCGGGGCACCGTCTCGCTGGCCGACCTCTTCCGGGGGCGCTCGCAGCTCCTGATCTACCACTTCATGTTCGGCCCCGATTACACGGCGGGCTGCCCCTCTTGTTCCTCGCTCGCGGACGCGTTCGACGGCGTCGTCGTCCATCTGGCGAACCACGACGTCACGCTCATGGCCGTTTCGAGGGCTCCGCTCGCGAAGCTCCAGGCGTACAAAGAGCGGATGGGCTGGACGTTCCCCTGGGCGTCGTCGACGGGCAGCGGCTTCAACTTCGACTTCAACGTCTCGTTCACCGAGTCGGAGCAGCGCGACGGGAGCCTCGAGTACAACTACCGACGCGGCGGCCACGCGATGGACCTGGACCCGGCCCCGGCGCCCGTCGTCGAGTTCGCCGCCACCTGCGGCACCGATGCCCCGACCTACTCCCGCGACCGCCCCGGCATGAGCGCGTTCGTCCTCGAGGACGGCGTCATCTACCACACCTACTCGGCCTATGCCCGCGGGCTCGACGGCCTCTGGAATATGTACCAGTGGCTCGACCTCGCCCCGAAGGGTCGCAACGAGACGGGCGTCTGGTGGCGTCGCCACGACGAGTACGCGCCGGTCGTCCAGATCTCCAGTGTGTGAGAGTCGCACTGTCCTGAAATCGAGGAAGCCCTTCGGCCGTCATGCCGAGGGGCTTCCTCATTTCATCAAGTCAAGCTTCCAGGATTTGAGCTGCATTTCACCCTTCCCGGAGGTGCGATCGAAACGTCGGGTGGGTTTGGGTGGATCCGGTTCGCTATAATTCAAGCGACCTTGAACGCCGAGCTGGAGAAAACGCATGCCCACTCCGACCGAGACGGTCGCGGAAGAGAACACCGTCGGATGGCGGTTCGATAATACGTACACGCGGTTGCCGGACGACCTCTTCGCCCCGGCCCAACCGGCGAAGGCCCCCGAGCCTCGCGTCGCGATCCTGAACCATCGGCTCGCGACCGAGATGGGCCTGAACCTCGACGCCCTCTCGCCCGAGGCCGCCGCGGCCCTCTTCGCCGGCCAGGCCTTACCGGAGGGCTCCCAGCCGATCGCCCAGGCGTACGCGGGGCACCAGTACGGCGGCTTCACGATCCTCGGCGATGGTCGAGCGATCCTGCTGGGCGAGCATCGGACGCCCTCCGGCCAACTCCTCGACATCCAGTTCAAGGGGTCGGGCCTGACCCCCTTCTCCAGGCGAGGCGACGGTAAGGCCGCCCTCGGGCCGATGCTCCGCGAGTACATCATCAGCGAGGCGATGGCCGCCTTCGGCATCCCCACAACGAGGAGCCTCGCGGTCGTCACCACCGGCGAGCGGATCTATCGCGACGGGATCCTGAAAGGGGCGATCCTGACCCGCATCGCCGACAGCCACATCCGCGTCGGCACATTCGAGTACGCCGTCCGTCGCGGCGCGGCGACCCTGCAGGCCCTCGCCGACTACGCGATCGCCCGACACTACCCCGACTTGGCCGATGGCCCCGGCAAATACCTGGAGTTCTTCCGCAGCGTCGCCGACCGTCAGGCCGCGTTGATCGCCCGCTGGCAGCACGTGGGGTTCGTCCACGGCGTCATGAATACGGACAACGTGGCGATCTCCGGCGAGACGATCGACTACGGCCCCTGCGCCTTCATGAACGCCTACAACCCGGCCACCGTCTTCAGCTCGATCGACCACGGCGGTCGCTACGCCTACGACAACCAGCCCGCCATCACCCAGTGGAACCTGGCTCGCCTGGCCGAGACCCTGCTCTCCCTCTTCGACCCCGACTCGGAGAAGGCCATTGCGCTGGCGACGGAAGTGATCGAGGACTTCCCCAACCGCTTCGACGCTTACTGGCTCGCCGGCATGCGGAAGAAGCTGGGCCTCCGCACCGACGAGGCCGAGGACGCCGACCTGATCCGCTCCCTACTCGACTGGATGCAGAAGACCCGGGCCGACTTCACCAACACCTTCCGAGACCTCTCCTCGCCCGAGTTGCCCGCCGACGATCGCTACCAGGCCCCCGAATTCCAGGCCTGGCACACCCGCTGGCGCGAGCGCCTCGGCCACGAGGATAGCCAGGGTGCCGCCGCCCTCATGCGTTCCGTCAACCCGGCCTTCATCCCCCGCAACCACCGGGTCGAGGCCGCCCTCGCCGCCGCCGAGTCGCGTGACGACCTCTCGGTGATGCAACGCCTCCTCGACGTGCTGGCCTCGCCCTATGAGGATCGCCCGGAGCTGGCCGAGTATCGCGAGCCGCCGGCCGACGAATCCAACTACCGCACCTTCTGCGGCACGTAGCGGCCGCTCAGGCCATCTCGAGCCCGCGCATCGTGGTCTTCGCGCTCGCAAAGGAACCGGCCTCGATGCCGAGGCGTTGCAGCATCGAGACGTAGAGCGTGGCCAGGTTGTGATTGTTGTTCGTGTCGAAGGCGAGGTGCTGGCCGTGCTTGAAGCCTCCTCCGGCGAGCAGGACGGGGAGGTTGACGTTGCTGTGCGAATTCGCGCTTCCCATGCAGGTGCCGTAAAGCACCTGCGTGCGTTCGAGCAGGTTGGCCTCCCCTTCCCTCGCCGTCGCGAGGGCGGTCAGGAAACGGTTAAAGACCGCGAACTGCCGCTCCTCGTGCCCGCGCAGCTCGGCGATGACCTCGGGACGGCCGCCGTGGTGGGTGATGTTGTGGATGACTGTCGTGTCGATGAAGAGTGAGATGAGCCGGGTCGAGTCGGTCTCGAGCGCGAGCTTCATCAGGTCGAACAGGTGCCCGGTCTTCTCGACGAACCGGTTGCCCTCGTTGATGTCTTCCGGCGGCTTCGCCGAGACGGCCGGCTTGGGCTTCTGCTCCCAGGCCTCGGCCGCCTGCATCCGCTTCTCCAACTCGCGGACCGAGCTGAGGTACTGATCAAGCCGCGAGCGGTCGTCGTTCGACAGCGATCGATCGAGCCGCGAGGCCTCGCCGCGGAGGAAGTCCATCATGCTCCGCCCTTGCCGCAACGCATCGACGGTCGCCGCGACCTCCTCCGGCTTCCCCTGCACGAAGAGCCTCTGAAACAAGCGCCTCGGGCTGGTCTCGGCCGGGATCGGCGAGCCGTTCCGGGTGTAGCTCAGCGTCTTCCCCTCGGTCGACATCGCCAGCACGAGCGACGGGTGCCGCGTGCGGTCGCCGATCTGCTCGGCGGCATACTGATCAAGGGATATTTCATTGTGGAAGCCGTTCTGCTCCGGGTGCGGGGTGCCTGTGATGAAGCATTTTTCCGCCTGGTGCCCTCCCGTCACGCCCGGCAGGCTCACGCCCGAGAAGACCGTAATCTGCGAGCGATGCGCCGAGAGCTTCTCCAGATAGGGGCTCGGGGCGAAGTCGCGGCCGACCGCCTCGGGGAAGAAGAACTGCGGCATGATCCCCTGGTTCGTCTGGATGCAGACCATCCGACGCGGTACGGCGGCCTCCGCGCCCTCGGCCCTCGCGGCGGACCCGAAGGCGGGCCGCATGGCCTCGAGGAACGGCAAGGCGAGCGTGACGCCCGCACTCCGCAGGAAGGTGCGGCGACCCAGCGGAGACCCGGCGATGTGCGTCATATCAAAGTTTCCATTGAGGTGAGCAAGCCTTGATTTTGAGGTTTAACGCGCATCGGCCGACTTACCCCTGGCCGTCTCCGGCTCGACGACATCGACCTCGGCCTTCTTCAACGCGGCGACGAGTGCCTCGCGTTTGGTCTTCGACGGATCGATCCATGCGGTGACGTGCCCCCCCTTGAAGCTCACCACCGCGCGGTCGACCCCATCGATCGTCGCGACCGCCCGATAAGCTCCATAGGCGCACCCCTTGCAGTCGAGCCCGGCGACGGCGATGCGCTCTCGCACGAGCTTTTCAGGCTTCGACGTATCCGGGGGAAAGGCATTGAAGTTGTGCCGCGATGCATTGCGCAGGTGATTGTTGATCGACTCATGGACCTGCTGCGGGGACTTGCCCTGGAACGCCTTCGCGTCGGCGTCGTAGGAGAACGTGGCCGTGGCCGCTTCAAAGTCGATGTCGACGAGCTTCACCAGCGTCTTCGCCCCGCCCTCGTCGATCGCGAGCGTCCCCGCCTGCTTGCGGAGGTCCTCCGCGCGATCCGGCTGGAACAGACCCATGAGCCGGTACTTGACCGTCACATCCCCGGCGACGCCCGGCCGGGCCGCGATGAGAAGGGCGATGCAAAGCAGGTGACGCATCATCGGGTCGAAAACTCCCGGCTCTGGATGACCTCGTGCAGCAAGGTCCGGATGCCGCCGCCCTGCTTTTCCGCCGCAACGACGATGGCCTCGACCGCGTCGAGGTCCCGGAAGGCGACCTCCCGGCCCGTCGCGTAGACGAGCCACTGCCGGGCGAGGTTCTTCAACAACCCGCGGCGATCAGCGGCGAGGATCCGTTGCAGTTCGCGGATGTCCTGGAAGCTTCGCCCATCGGCCAGCGTGCCGGCGGGGTCGACCGCGGGGCCGAGCTTGAAGCCGATGCCGATGGAGGGATCGATCGAACCCCGAGGCGCAGGGTCGCCGATCTCCAGCGAACGGTATCGGTCCCGCATTCCCCCGATCACATCGAAGCTCTCGAGCGCAAATCCGGGGGGATCGATCGTCGCGTGGCAGCCCGCGCAGGTGGTATTGTCGCGATGCTTGGCGAGTTGCTGGCGGATCGTCGTGGCGCCCCGGACGTCGGGCTCCACGGCGGGGACGCTCGACGGCGGCGGTTCGGGCGGTCGGCCGAGCAGCCGATCCATCACGAAGGCCCCTCGGGGTATGGGGGATGTCGTGGTGCCGTTCGCGGTGATCTTGAGGATCGACGCCTGCGTGAGGAACCCGCCTCGTTTGCAGTCGGCCGGCAGCGGCACGCGACGAATACCCGGCCCACTCACCCCTTCGACGCCATAGTGGGCGGCGAGCTTCTCGTTCAGCATCGCGAAGTCGGAGCGCACGAGATGCGTGGCGTCGAGGTCGCGGTCGAGCAATTCCCGGAAGTAGGCCCGCGTCTCCAGGACCATCGACTCTTGCAGATAAGGGCTGAACTCCGGGTAGAGCTTCTTATCCGGGTCGTTCGCCGCGATGGAGCGGAGCTTGAGCCACTGGCCGAGGAAGTCGTCGACGAACCTCTGCGAACGCGGATCCTCGAGGAGGCGTTCGACCTCCGCTCGCAGCATCGTCGGCTCATGTAACTGAGCGTTGGTCGCCAGCTTCGTGAGCCGGTCGTCGGGCAGCGAGTTCCAGAGGAAGTAAGCGAGTCGGTTCCCCAGCGCGAAATCGTCGAGCGACTCGGCGGGCTCGACGTGGTAGAGGAAATCCGGCGAGCACAAGGCGGTGCGGACGGCCTGACGCATCGCGGATTCGAAGCAATCGCCGGCCTTGATGCAATCCTCGACGAGCCCGACGTAGCGTTCCCTCACCTCGCCCGGCACGGGGCGCCGGAAGGCTTTGGGCAGGAAGCCCGCGAGCAGGCGCTCGGCGTGCTGCCGGGGTTGCTTGCTACGAACCGTCCATGCGCCAGTCACTGGGTCTCGCGAGTTCTTGCCTTCGCCGAGCCAGAGCCCTTCGAAGTCGACCCGCCTCGGCGGTGTGGTGCCGGGATTTTCCTTCGCGACGAAGGGCTCGATCGGAAGGTCGCCGAAGATCAGGCGATGCGATCGCGGTGGCCAGCGGTCGTTGAGCGGGCCTTCGACGTCGATCCAGTCCACCGCGATCCCGGGGCCGATGAACGCCATCGCGTGCCCCTTCCGGTTGTAGTTCGCGACCGGAGCGAGCGAGGAAACGTCGCAACCCATGATCTCGTTTTCGTTCAACCAGACGTCCATACCTCGCTCGGTCGGCTTCAGCGAGGGGGCGTCGAGATACCCGAGCGTGTAGTTCGGATGCTGCCCGCCGCGGCCGTCGCCGGTGAGCTGGACGACCGCAAGCCTTAGTGCCTCGGTCCCTCGAGCGGGGAGCACTTGCCCCTTGTCCCATCCGAACGCCCAGGTCGAGGCCCTTATCCGATAGCGGCCAGGATAGATCGTCGTATGCCCGCGGAAGTAATAGTTCACCGATTCATCCTCGCGTCGGAAGATGCCCACGGAGCTATCGGTGTCGTACATACCCATCGCCTCGTGGGCCCCCTGGTCCTGGTGCCTGTGGGCCCCCGCCGGCGGATAAGCGGGGTCGGGCTTGAAGCCGCGCAGGAGGACGCAATCCCCTTGCATCGAGAGATAAGGAGCCGAACCTCCGCGGTCGAGCAGCGAGGTCCGGGTCTTCTGCACCCGAGGCGCCGAGGGCCTGGCCGCGATGGCGAGATCAAGGACGTGATCCGCCGCCTCGATGTACTTCGCCAGGTTCACGTGCGAGAGGAAGAGGGCCTCGCTGTTCTTATCGAAGCCGTGCGAGGAGCCGTCGGGCGGCAGCAGGGCCTGCAGGGCGATGCCCGGCATGTCGAACAGGTCGCGCAGCGTGTTCTCATACTCGACCCGCGTGAGCCGTCGCAACGCCGTCCGCCCCTTCCCGGCGAGCCTGGCGTCATCGACCGCCACGAGCGCCTTCTTCAATGCCGCGATCGCCGGCCCGACCTCACCCTCCGGAATCCGCCCCTCTTTCTTCGGGGGCATCTCCCCTGCCTCGACACGGCTGTAGACCTTCGCCCAGCGTGCGAAGTTCTGCGGGTTCGCCGGCTCGAAGGCCAACTCCTCGAGGTCGAGATTCCCCTTCTTCGTCACCGCGTCATGGCAGTCGAGGCAGCGGTTCTGCACGAGGTCGCGGACAGCGGCTGGAAGCTCCTCGCCCAATGATCCTCGGGGGAAAGCGCCGAGCCAAGCGAGGAAGAGCAAGGATATGACTTCGAGGTGCCTCACGCGTCGCATATGCACCTACCTTGGCTGGACCGTGTTGCCAGGGGCGACGGAGCGGTCCGGTCGCCGGTCGTCGATCTGTCGGCGCATGCTTGATCGCCTCGGATTCTCGCACGAATCGAGTCGATGGACCAGCCTCGGAGCCATTCGTTTGGGTCGACCGATGCGTTTCGGGAGCATTCTCCGCGAGGTCGCGCCGACGAATATCTCTTAAAACCTTAATTGGTGAGCATGTCATGCCGTTGGGCGGGGCCGGTGGGAATGTGTTGAGGTCGATGTTGAAGAAGGGGTCGACCTTCATGCCCGTCGGGGCCGACGTGGATGGGGGGACACGCCGCGGGCGAAATCCGCGGGCGAACTGTAAGATTTTCGGGGGTCGCTTGTGAAACCTCTATAGGGAGGATGCCTTGTCCGCCGTTCCACCGACACGAGCGAGCCTGCTGATCCGCCTCAAGACGCCCCGCGATGAGCGAGCGTGGGGCGAGTTCGTGGAGATTTACGAGCCGCTGATCCACCGGCTCGCCCGGGATAAGGGCGTGCAGAAGGCCGACGCGGACGACCTCGCGCAGGAGGTCTTCCGCTCCGTCGCCGCCGCGATCGAGGGGTGGGATCCGGATCCAGGGCGGGGCTCATTCCGGGGGTGGCTGTCGCGGATCGCCCGCAACCTGATCGTGAACCTGCTGGCCGCCCGGGGCCGTCAGGGTGCCTGCGTCGGCGCCGGAGGGACGGAGATGGTCGAGATCCTCGAGGCCCAGCCGGCGAGCGAGTCCGACTCCACGCTCTTCGACCTCGAGTACCGTCGTCGGATCTTCGCCGTCGCGTCGCAGAGGGCCCACGTGTCCTTCCATGAGACCACCTGGCAGGCCTTCTGGCAGACGAGCGTCGAGGGCCGGGAGGTCGCCGCGGTCGCCGCGGAGCTGGGGATCTCCCCAGGGGCCCTCTACGTCGCCCGCAGCCGGGTTATGGCCCGCCTGAGGCAGGAGATCGAACGGATCGAAGGGGATGAATGCGACGGATGACGGCGGCGATGAGATCGAGCGACGCGTTTTCTCGGAGATTCCTCAATGTCGGACTGCCCCACCAAGGATCGGCTGCTTCTCCTGCTGGATGACGGCCTGCCGGAGGCCGAGCACGCGGAGCTCGCCGCGCACCTGGAGGCCTGCCCGCAATGCCGGGGCATTCTCGATCGCCTGGCGGCCCGGAGCGGCCTCTGGGATGAGCTGCCGCTGCTCCGCGACGAGGCGTCGTGTCCCGACACGCACGTCGCGGATGAGGATCCCGGAAGATCGTGGCCCGACGATGATGAGTTGCCCCTTGGCCTGTTCGATCCTCCCGACGAGCCGGGGCACCTGGGCAAGCTCGGGCCGTACGATCTGATCCGCCCGATCGGCCGGGGAGGGATGGGGCTCGTCTTCCTCGCCAGGGACCGGGCCCTCGACCGCCTGGTGGCGATCAAGATCCTGACGCCAGGGCTGGCCGCGACCGCGGCGGCGAGGCGGTGGTTCGCACGCGAGGCCAAAGCCGCGGCCGCCGTGGTGCACGAGCACGTCGTCACGATCCACGCCGTGGATGCCCTGCCGCAGGGCGTCCCCTACCTGGTCATGCAGTACGTCGCCGGCAAGTCGGTCCAGGACGTGATCGATCGCGGGAAGACCCCCGGGGTCGCCGAGATCCTCCGGATCGGCAGCCAGGCGGCCAGAGCGCTGGCCGCGGCCCATGCTCAGGGGCTCATCCACCGCGACATCAAGCCCGCCAACATCCTGCTGGAGAACGGCGTCGAGCGGGTCAAGATCACCGACTTCGGCCTGGCCCGCGCGGTGGATGACGCGACGCTCTCGCAGTCGGGGGTCGTGGCGGGCACGCCTCAATATATGTCGCCCGAGCAGGCCGGCGGCGAGCCCGTGGACCACCGGACCGACCTGTTCAGCCTCGGCAGCGTGCTCTATGCCCTCTGCACGGGCCAGGCGGCTTTCCGAGGCAGTTCGAGCATGGCCACGCTACGCAAGGTCTGCGAGCAGAGGCCGAGGCCGATCCAGGAGCTCAATCCCGAGATCCCATCCTGGCTGGTACGGATCATCGAGATGCTGCATGCCAAGGATCCCGAAGGCCGCTACGGATCGGCGGCCGAGGTTGCCGACCTCCTCTGTCGATGCCTTGCCCACGTCCAGCAGCCGAGCAGCGTGCCCTTGCCGGCCGAGCTGCGACCCGCTCGCAAACGCCGGTCGATGGCCGTCTGGGGATCGCTCCCGTTCGCCCTCATCCTGGCGACGATCCTCTGCTGGCCCGGGGCCCGCCAGGCAGCCGGGCAGGCCGTGAGTTACATGGGCACGGTGCTGCGGCTGACGACCCCCGAGGGAACCCTGGTGGTCGAGGCCGATGACCCCGACGTTGGCATCAAACTCGACGGCTCCGAACTGGTCATCACCACCTCGGGGTTGAAGGAACTACGGCTCTCGGTGGGCAAGCACAACGTCCAGGCGCTGAAGGATGGCAAGCTGCTCCGGGAGGAACTCGTGACCATCAGCCGGGGCGGGCGGACGGTCCTGCGGGTGCGCAAGGAAAACGTGGCGGAAGCTCCCCCGTCGACCGCGTCTATCCCCGAGGGGAAGGCCCGCGACGAGGCCGTGTCCCACATTCCCCCCACGCCCGCGAGTGCAGGGCAGATCCGCATGCCGACTCAGCCGGGCCCCTCCCCCCGGGCCGTCGCTCTCGGGCCCTTCGATGCCGAAGTCCGCTCGCTGAGCTTCTCACCGGACGGGCGTGTGCTGACCTTCGGTACGAGTGCGGGCCGCGTCGGGCTCTGGGACTGGCAATCGCAGCTCGGCGGGGTCGGGGCGGGCTTGTATGATACCTCATTCGAGGCCCATCCCGGCGGCGTCGAGAGTGTCGCCATCAGCCCGGACGGTCGCACGCTGGTCACGGGTGGTCATGACAATCACGTCAAACTCTGGGACCTGAAAACCGACCCACTGCCGCCGAGGAAGCCGACCTGGGATTTCGGCGGATTCGACCAGGTGGTGAGGTCCGTGGCCTTCAGCCCCGATGGCAACCTCGTCGCGGCCGGGGGATTCGACAGGGTACTGGCCTTCTTTGATGCGAAGGATGGCCGGCGCGTCTGGACATCCCCGATCCTGGATCAGCCGGTCAATGGAATCGCCTTCTCCCCGGATGGCCACTTGATCGCACTGGCGATGGGCGACTGGACCAAGGCGAGGCCCGACGAGCCGATCGGCCAGCCTGGCGAAGTCCAGGTCTGGAACTGGCCGGTGCGCGAGCGGATTGCGACGATGGTCGGCTGGAAAGCCGAGTGCAAATCGGTCGCCTTCGACTCCACCGGGAAATACCTGGCCGCCACCTGCGCCGACAACACGTTGCGCCTGTACGAGTGCGACAGCGGCTCGTGCAAGGAGCGATGCGTCGTGGACGGTGGCCCAAAGTCGGCCGGCGTGGCGTTTCGTCCCGGGAGCCTCCTGCTGGCCAATAGCAACAGGTCCGGACAGGTGAAATTCTGGAACGCCGCGACCCAGGAGCTCGGCGGCACGCTGCAGGCCCATCGCACGAACAGCCCCTCCATCGCCTTCTCGCCCGACGGCCGTGACCTCGCCACCGCGGGTGCCGATGGGATGGTCAAAATCTGGTTCATTCGCGGCATTCCAGGTGCCGCCGCGCGGGAGTCCATCCGGCTGGCGGAGGTCCTCCGGCAGCATTCGCCAGAAATGGGAAGGTCCTCGGGGTGGCGGATGCAAATCTACCTCAGGGATCTCGCGGAGGAGAGGACAACACTCGTCGCCGATGAACCCATTCCCGGTCAGAACTGGTGCTCAAACCCGGACTGGTCGCACGACGGCACCAAGATCCTTTTCAATGCCTCCACCAGTATGAAGGCGCGGTCACGACAGATGGTCCTGGATAGCCTCAATGGCCACCCTCGCACGCTGGACCTGGGCCCTGGCCGATGGGGGAAGTTCTCGCCGGACGACCGGCAGATCGTCTTCGCCCTCGACCGCGAGGACGAGACCGACCGCCCCGGGATCTGGGTCATGAACCCCGACGGCACCGGCCGGAGCCGGCTCGACATCGACGTCATCGGGGCTCCATCCTTCTCCGAGGACGGGCGACAACTCCTCATCAATACCTTCGAGGATCCGGCCAGCACCTACATCCATGACTTCTCGACCAAGCAGACCACGCGGGTCGAAGTCCCCGGCCTGAAGATCTTCTCCTGGCCGCGCTGGGCGGGCTTGCACACCCTGGTCGCGAGCCTCGGCGCCGGGAGCGAGCCTGAATCGATCGGCCTCCTCGACGTGCAACGCCCAGGCCAAGCGCATGTCGAGGGCCAGCTCTGGAGGCGGAGCGACGGGCCCGACACCTACGCGCGGTGGCCCCTCTACGACCCCCCGACCGGAGCCTGCTACTTCCTCGGCGCCCGTGGCGTTGTGCGGTCGATCCTGAAGTCACCGAGCAACATGGGAAGGCCGGGCGCGATCCCGATCGAAGGCGGCGAGCGTCCCGACGGCATGGGAGGCCTGACCCCCTCCCCCGGCGGCCGATACCTCCTCTTCAACGCCCATCGCCCCGACCAGGCGGCGACCAGACGCCCCCGTTAGCGAAGCCCCTAATTTCCCCTCGGCGAGCATCGGTCGAACACACTGAAGCAACTTAGTAAAGGAATCGGCTTGAGCCACGCATGAACGGGAATTGCTATGGACCACTTCGGGAGCTTGTTCATTAATGCCATCAGGACACCGGCCTGGAAGAAGGCTCACATGGGCGGCCTGCACGACGCGGTCAGAATTGCCGAGCAAGTGCGGGCTGACGTCGGGCTGACGGCCGCCGAGGCGTGCGGGGAGGTGGCGTTTCAATACCTTGCCGAGGTTCTTCTCAGGCTGGAGCATCACGCAGCCACGCAATCAGCGAAGGGTTACGGGCGCTACCGGTGGTTCTGGTATCTCCGGCGGCTCCCCGACGAGGTCTTTGAGGGGCAACTGGCATCGACCGAGTCCTATGACCGCAGCGTAGCGGAGGTCCTCGCCATGTGTGGTGCCGACCCAGCCTACATGTTGGGTGCTCCGTCCGGGGAAGGCACTTTCCCTATCGACGGGACGGTGATCAAGCGGTTGGCGTGGATCTGCGGCTTCTCGCTTGGCTATTGCCAGTGCCAGGTGGAGTTCCGGATCGTCGGCAAGGGAGGCGTTCTGGAATTCGACCGCTCGATACCCGGCCTGCCGTTCCGGATTGCCCGGAGCCGAATGGAAAATGCCCTTGAGCGGGCGATCAATGAGTTCGACCGGCGCAACGAACGACACGAAGTCATGAGCAAGCTCGGCGTGCCTGTCGATTCCTACGTCCCCACAGCCCACGAGGGAGAGCCGTTTCTTTTTCAGGTTGGCAAGGTCGCGGGCGAGCCCCGGATCGTGACGCCGTCGCAAATCGAGATGCAATATACGGTTGCATTGAGATATTCGCCTGCCGGGATTCTCTTTCACGCCGTCGCGGATCTCCTGACTGATCCGCTAGTTGCGAACCTTATCCCATGGCCTGTTGAGCTGTCATCACTGTTCTCGCTCCTTCGCATCGCCACGATTATCTATGGAAGATCGCTGATAGCACGATCTCAGCTATTGCAGTCGGGCTACATCTTGGTCGAGAGAGACGAACTCGACGCGCTCTATGCGGACTTCCGCGAAGAAATGCGCGAGCATGAGCCGGTGCTTCGCGTGCTACCCGAGGAATCGCCTGATGAGAAGTTCAGCGACAGGTTGCTGCGGATGGAGGGGAGGCCATCGCCGTTGCTTCCCGGGCCTGTCGCCTTCATCGTCAACGACAAACTGATCGGAGTCGATCTCTATAACGCGACGCGCCGGTTCCAAATCATGCTGGAATTCCCGGCCATTCACGGTGAACCGGCCAATGTTCGAGCTCAGGCCTTCGAGGACGCGGTGCAAGCCGTCGTCGATGCTTCGCCTTGGGCGCCACCTCTTGCAATAAGACGGCTTAGGGGCCATCACTTCAAGAAGGACGGCAAGCGATTCGGCGAGATCGACGCGTTCGGCTGCCTAGATGACACCCTGCTGCTCGTTTCGTGCAAGAGCGTCATTTTCACAACACAATACGACCGCGGTGAATTCGCATCTATTACTACAGTTGTATTTGAAAGCCTGGCCCCGTAGGATGTTGCGCACGGAGGCCGAGCTATGCAAGCACAACCTGCGGCCGTGGACATCCGCGGCTGGGCCCGCGAGATGGACTCCATCGGCGGGCGCCTGGCCCGCTTCTTCCCCGTTCCGAGCCCCGTCGCCGCGCCATCGCGTATCTCCGGGGCTCCTCTCCGACGCCCGGCGCAAGAACGGCTGGCAGCTCGCCGAGGAGGCCGGCGACGAGTCCCCCTATGGCGTCCAGCACCTCCTCGGCCGCGCCGACTGGGACGCCGACCGCGTCCGCGACGACCTGGTCGCCTACGCCCGGGAACATCTGGCCGACCCCCGGGGCGTGCTGATCGTCGACGAGACCGGCTTCCTCAAGAAGGGCACGAAATCCGCGGGCGTGCAGCGGCAGTATTCCGGCACCGCCGGCCGGATCGAGAACTGCCAGATCGGGGTCTTCCTGGCCTTCGCCGGCCGCCGAGGGCAGGCGCTCATCGACCGCGAGTTGTACCTGCCGAAGGAGTGGGCCGACGACCCCGACCGCCGCAAGGCGGCCCACATCCCGCCCGAGGAGGGATTCGCCACCAAGCCGCGGCTGGCCGAGCGGATGCTCGAGCGGGCGCGGCGGGCCGGGGTGGTGGCGGCCTGGGTGACCGGCGACGCGGTCTACGGCGGCGACGTACGCCTCCGTCGGGCGTTGGAGGCGGCCGGCCAGCCGTACGTGCTGGCGGTCAGGAGCGACCTGAGGCTCTACGACGGCCGGACTCGAGATCGGGTCGACGCGATCGCCGACCGGCTGCCGGCCCGCGCGTGGCGCCGGGCGAGCCGCCGGGGTCGGGTCGAAGGGGCCGCGGTGGTACGACTGGGCGGCCGAGCCGTTCGGCGAGGTCGACGGCCGGGGTTGGCAGCTCCGGCTGCTGGTCCGCAGGAGCCGCGACCGGCCGGAGGAGCGGGCCTACTACCTGTGCCGCGGGCCGGCGGGCACGCCGAGGGCGGAGCTGGCCCGGGTCGCGGGCTCGAGGTGGGCGGTGGAGGAGTGCTTCGAGCGGGCCAAGGGGGATTGCGGGCTGGCCGACTACGAGGTGCGGTCGTGGCCCGGCTGGCATCGGCATGTGACGCTGTCGATGTTCGCGCTGGCGATGCTGGCGGTGATCCGGTCGCGGTCGTCGGCCCGGCCGTCGCCGCGCGAAAAGGGGGCCCGCGGCTGATCCCGCTGACGGTGCCCGAGGTCAGGATCCTCCTGCTCCGGGTGGTGTGGGGCCGGCTGGAACCGGCCGAGCGTGCGCTGGCGTGGTCGGACTGGCGGAGGGCACACCAGCAGCACGCCAAGGAGTGTCACTACAGGAAACGCGGGGCGCGACCTCCTTGATTAAATACAACTGTAGTACTATCCGGAATGTAAGGACCATGCTCGAGAAGGCTGTCGAGAAGTTTGCCGAGCTTGAGGCGTTCTTCGCTCAGTTCCCGAGTTCTGGCAGCGAATATGACTTCACCGCCTACAAGACGATTCGTAGCGTCGTTGTCACTCCGCACGCGATGTTTGTCGCCGAGCCCCCCTTGTTCAGGGAGTGCCTGCCGGACCTGCGGAGCTATTCGAGTTTCGAGGAATTCCGCGCGTGGCTCGGTGGATCGATGCCTGTCTACGCTGGCCAATCCACGGGTTGACTGCTTGGCGGTCGATTCGACCACCGGGCTGACGATCAGCGGACCGCCCAGGTGTGGCAACACCTGGGCGGCCGGGATCAGAACTCAACTGGCCCCGGTGCTTTACTGCCCTCGCGTCATTGTTGCTAGCTGATGTTTGAATGTGAAATTCAGTTGATGAGCATGTCATGCCCGCGGGCGGGGCCGGTGGGGAACTTGTTGAGGTCGATGTTGAAGAAGGGGTCGACCTTCATTCCGTCGGGACCGACGTGGATCAGGCGGATCCAGAAGCGGCCGGCGTGGTCGAGGGTGGAGAGGAGGGAGTTGGTCACGTACATCCGCTTGCCGTCGCCGGTGACGTGCATCATGTTGGGCTGGACGCCGGGGGAGACGGTGCTGAAAAGCTTGGGATTGTCGGGGTCGGCGACGTCCCACTGCTGGAGGATGTTGTCGTTGAAGCAGCTCACGTAGAGGTAGCGATCGTCGGGGCTCTGGCGGAGGTCGGCCGGGAGGGCCCCGGTGGCGGCGACCTTCTTGAACTCGTAGTTGCCGTCGGGTTGGCCGCGGAAAAGCCAGATCGAGTTATCCAGGGCGCAGTTGGTGAAGCCGTAATTATTCCCTGGTTTCACGCTCCAGCGCACCTCGAGCGGGGCGAGGCCGGCCTTGCCCACCTGGAGCGGCTTGCGGGCCTTGAAGTCCCAGACGACGAGCTCGCTGCCGAAGTCCTTCAGGTCCATCTCGGCGAGCGGCTTGCGGTAGTTCCGCAGCGGCGTGAAACTGCTGGTGACCATCCGGTTCAGGTCGGGCTTCACGGCGACGTCATAGCCGTAAGGGGCGTTGCTCGGGTTCTCGATCCGACGGATGAACTTGCCGTCGTTGGTGAACTCGGCCATGCCGGCGGGGAGCCCGCCGTCGGCGGCGCCCAGGAAGTTGATCAGCATCCGGCCCGGCAGGGCGTAGTACGTGTGCGGGCCGGAGAGTCCCGTCGTCGAGGGGACGTCGTCCAGGACCTTCTCGATCCGGGGCCTGGCCGGGTCGGTGGCGACGTCGAGGATCCAGATGCGGCTCGAGATCAGGCCGCCCGCCCAGATCTTGGTGCGGTCGTCGGTGAAGCCCCAGTGATGGGTCTCGTTCCCCTTGGAGCCGAGGTCGACCGTCGAGGCGATCGTGCCGTAAGTCGCGCTGTCGGGGTTCACGTCCACCACGGCGATGAAGTCGTTGTCCTTCGCGTCGGCGTCGACGCAGAAGACGTACAAATACTTCTCCGGGCGGTCGAGCCTCTTCACGTATGGAGAGAGGCACGTTTCCGCCGCACCGAACTGTGAGAGACCAAGCATAAAAGGCAGGACGAGGATCCCGAACGACAACCGTGCGCCGCGATAAGACCGCATGGGGGCTCCTCCTCGGGGGGACATCTGCGTTGGGGTGAGACGACCTTGCCTCGCGGGTCCAATGATGCCGAGGAGGAGTCGGGCCGATCAAGGGCGCGCCGAATTTGGCTGCGGGGCCGGCTCGGCGGACTTGCGGAGGCTTTGGGGCAATCGCGGAGGCCCCAGGATGAATGCACTCAGGACGGCGAGGCCGAAGAGGCTGTAGGCGAGCGTGAAGACCCAGGGCTCGGCCCGGAAGAAGATGAGCCGATGGGCCCAGTAGCCCACGAAGGCCCCCGGGTACGTCTCCTGCCCGGCCATCCGGCGGAAGTAGTTCTCCAGGATCGTCAGCGGGCAGATCACCCCGACAAGTGCCTGCCCGGCCACCACGACGATCGCGGCGAGGTGCAGCACCCGGAACCAGAAATTCCGGGCCCACTCCCGGCGCAGGAGCAGGCCGACCACGATCGCCACCATCCCCAGCAAGACGAAGAAGACGAACGCGGCATGGATCACGACCGTGATGTCCGCCAGGATGCGTGCCCACAACATCGCGATGCTCCTTCTCTTCCGAATCCAAAGGACCTGCAAGTCCCCAATATCTTCCCGCCACTCGTCTCTGCACAACGGGTCGCAGGATGTGCCACGAGAATGACGATTCCGTCAAGATGGCCTCGACCTCGAGGGTCTGTATAGCTTGGTCAACGCCCGGCGTATCCGGCTTCCTGCCGCGTGGGGGCGTCGATAAAATGAATGGAGGTATGAGCTTCGATGCGAAAGCCTTCGGGTGGCGTCCGGCCACGTCCTTTCTCGACTGAGATGGTACCCGAAGTGTCGGACATTTCTGCGAAAAGCCGTAATGGCGGAGGCCCTTCAGGGCCCGGGCGCCCTCGTCGAGCGCCTCATTCAAGACGGAGCGTCTCCGCCGCCTCGCGACGGCCATCTAACCGGGCGTGGAGTCCCAATGAGCGACGAGGGCGATGACATCCAGCCTTTGATCGATCGTCTCCGAGGGGGGGATCAGGAGGCGCTCGGGCCGCTCTTCTCGCTGTATCGCGACCGCCTCTGCAAGATGGTCGAGTTCCGGCTCGACGCCAGGCTCCGGGGCCGGGTCGCGGCGTCGGACGTTCTGCAGGAAGCGTACATCGACGCCTTCAAGCGTCTGCAGCACTTCCAGGGCGACCCGGACGTGCCCTTCTTCATCTGGCTCCGGACGGTGACGTTCCAGCGCCTGATCGACGTCCATCGCCAGCACCTCGAGGCCCAGGCTCGGAACGCGGCCAGGGAGGTCGCCATCAATGCAGGGGCCTCCTTCGGGGCCAGCACCGAACGTATGGCCGAGCTGATGGGGGATCTGACCTCGCCGAGCCAGGCCGTCCAGCGCGGCGAGATCATTGCACGGTTGAGAGAGGTCCTGGATCGGCTCGACCCGGTCGATCGCGAGGTCCTCGCTCTGCGGCACTTCGAGGAGCTGAGCAATCGCGAGGTCGCCGCGCTGCTCGGCATCCAGACCTCGGCGGCGAGCAAGCGTTACGTCCGCGCCATCGAACGGCTCAAGGACGCCCTCGAGCAATCGCCCGGCTTCGACAAGGGGGCCTCATGAACGCCTCGAACCCTTCGACAAACGGCAAGGACGAGCCGCAGCGACGCCAGGATGAGACGATCGACCTGCACCAGTCGGGGCCCGCCGTCTCGGAGGAGAGCGGATCGGACCCCTTCGACCGGCTGGCCGAGGAATTCGCCGAGCGCTGCCGGAAGGGGGAGACCCCCTCCGTCGCCGAGTACGCCGCTCGCTTCCCCGAGTACGCCGACAAGGTCCGCAAGCTGCTCCCGACCGTGGCGATGATGGAGCAGTTGAAGCGCCGGATGCTGCAGACCCGGGGCAAGGAGGCGGAACGTCCCCTGCCCGAGCGCCTGGGTGACTTCCGCGTCCTCCGCGAGCTGGGCCGGGGCGGGATGGGGGTCGTCTATGAGGCGGTGCAGGAGTCGCTCGGTCGGCACGTCGCGCTCAAGGTCGTGCATGCCGTCCATCTCGACGCCAGGCGGCTCCAGCGGTTCCAGCGCGAGGCGCAGGCGGTCGCCCAGCTCCACCACACCAACATCGTGCCGATCTTCGGCGTGGGCGACCACGAAGGCCTGCCCTATTACGCGATGCAGTACATCCAGGGCAACGGCCTCGACGCTCTGCTCGAGACCTGGCGCGAGGCCGGCTCGTTCCGGGGCGAGGATCGGGCCAGGGTCGCCGCCCACATCGGCCGGCAGACGGCCGAGGCCCTCCAGTACGCCCACGACCAGGGGATCCTCCACCGCGACATCAAGCCGGCGAACCTCCTGATCGACGGCAGCCAGACCGTCTGGCTGACCGACTTCGGCCTGGCCAAGGTCGTCGGCCACGACGACCTGACGGCCTCCGGCGACGTGATCGGGACCTTGCGCTACCTCGCCCCCGAGGCCCTCCACGGCGAGACGACCTCGAGGAGCGATATCTATAGCCTCGGCCTGACCCTCTACGAGCTGCTCACTCTCAAGCCTCCCTTCGGCGAGGTGAGCCCGAGCGAGCTGCTGCATCAGGTCAGCCAGGGGGAGCCGGCCCGCCCGAGGCGCATCGACCCCTCGATCCCGCGCGACCTCGAGACGATCATCCTCAAGGCGACCGCCCGCGACCCCTCGCACCGCTACGCGACGGCCGGGGCGCTCGCCGACGACCTGCGACTCTTCCTCGAAGATCGCCCGATCCGGGCCCAGCGAGCGACGTTCGTGAACCGCCTCTATCGCTGGAGCCGACGCAACCGGGCCCTGGCCGCATTGGCGGCGACGGCCGCGGGCTCGCTCTTTCTGGCCGCGATCATCGGCTGGGTCAGCTACGCGATCACCATGAAGGCCCTCCAGGGGGAGTCGAACCGCCGCCACGAGGCCGAGCAGGAGCGGCAGCGGGCCAACGAGAACGTCGCCCTCTCGCTCGAGGTCTTCGGCGAGCTCTTCGACCGGCTCGCGCCCGAGGAGAACTTCCTGGCCCCGCCGGCCGGCCTCACGGGGCATCGCCCGTCTTCGGCTCGAGGCCCGGGCCGCGAGGGGCTCGGTCGTCGCTTCGCATTCGGCCCGGGACCCGGCCCCGGCTTCGACGACGGCCCGCCCCCCGATGGTCCCGGGCATGGCCCGCCTCCCGGAGAAGGCCCCGACGGCGGGCCCCCGTTCGGCGAACCCGGCCATCGGCCCGGGATGCCGCCCGATGGCGACGATGACCCGTTCCGGGGGAGGCCGCCGGGCGCAGGCCCCAGGTCGCGCATGGCGAGCCTGTCGAACGACACCGAGTTGCTCCAGACCGTCCTCGACTTCTTCGATCGCTTCGCCCAGAAGAACGAGACCGACCCGAAGCTCCAGGGCGAAGCGGCCTGGGCCTTCTTCAAGGTCGGGCTCATCAACGAGAGGCTGGGGCACGAGGCCGAGGCTGCGAAGGCGCTCGACCGCTCGGTCTCGATCTTCGAGGGGCTCGTCAAGCGTTTCCCCACGGCCCCCGAGTATCGCGCCAAGCTCGTGGAGATCGCCAACATGGCCGATGCCTGGTCGGTCGCCCCGGCGACGCTCCCGGCCCTCGAGAAGCGGCTCCATCGCGCCCAAGGGCTCGTCGATCAACTCGTCGAGGAGGAGCCGGAGAACACGAGGCTCGGGATCAACCAGTTGCAGGTTTACGCCAAGTACGGCATCGTCCAGCAGCGCCTGGGCCGGAAGCTCGAGGCGGAGAAGGCCTATCGTCAGGCGCTCTCCCTGGGAGACGCCCTCGTCGAGCGGGCGTCGCGGAAGGACCGCCCTCGGATCGACCGGGCGGACGTCTGCGGCGTCCTGGCCCGGCTCGAGATCGAGGAGAATCGCCGCGAGCAGGCCCGCGAACACCTGGAGGCCGCCGCCGCCGGGCTCCGGTCCGTCGAGTCGAACATGGCCAAGGCCCCCCCGATGGCCGATCGCTACGAGTCGCTCGCCGAGAGCTTCAGGCTGATCGGCGACGAGGCGCATGCCAAGCAGATGACCGACATCGCCGAGCAGATCCACGCGAATCCGGGCCGCCCGCCGCTCGGATCTCCCGACCGGGAGCGTCGCCCTTCCAGGCCGCCCGACGGGCCGGCCTGAGAGAGAGACGCTTCTGTTGGTGATTTGTTATGAGAATTTGCAGATGTATATTGGCGTGAGCCGTAGATCAGGCTTCGAGGTGATGCCCGGAGGCCCCGTCGCTGGCGTGGCAGATGTGGATCTCCGGGACGGTCTCGGTGCGATTGGCGTACTCGCGGCGGACGGCCTCGGCGAAGTTGTCCGCCTCGGCGGAGGCCACGAGGTTCACCGTGCAGCCGGCCCAGCCCGCCCCCGAGAGCTTGCCGCCGAGGAATCCGGGGGCCGACTCGGCCGACTCGATGAGGGCATTCAGGGCCGGCGAGCTGTTCTCGAAGTCGTCGCGGCTCGAGGCGTGCGAGGCCGACATCAGACGACCGAATGCTGCGAGCTCGCCCCGCTTGAGGAACTCGGCCCCCCGGCGGACCCGCTCGTTCTCGGTCAGGACGTGCCGGGCTCTCAGGCGAGGCTTCGCGTCGAGGCGGTCCCAGTGCGACTCCAGGTCATCCAGCGAGACGTCGCGGAGCCAGCGGACTTCCCCTGCCCCTCGCAGGTTGCGGAAATAGGCGACGACCTGCTCGCACTCGGAGTGTCGCTCGTTGTACATCCCGTCGGCGAGGCGTCGCGAGGTTTTGGAGTCGCAGACCACGATCGCGGGCGCGGGGTCGCCCAAAGGGAGCCGCTCGAAGGCGAGGTTGCGGCAGTCGAGGCTCAGGGCATGCTTCGCCCGGCCGAAGAGGACCGAGAACTGATCGAGCAGGCCGGACTGCACGCCCACGTACTCGTTCTCGCTGCGCTTGAGGACCTTGGCCAGGTCCATCCTCGCGGCGTCGTCGAGGTTCCATGTCTTCCCTTCGCCGGCCAGGCCCGCCGTCAGCAGGAAGAGGGCGAGAGAGGCTTGCAGGCTGGCCGAGCTGGACAGGCCCGCGCCGAGGGGCACGTCCCCCGCGATGGCCGCCTCGAAGCCGCCGGAGAAGCGGCCGAGGGACTCCTGCAAGGCCCAGGCGACCCCCTTGACGTAGCGGCTCCACGAGCCCGGCTCGCCCATGTTGTCGGCGAGCGTGGCGAGGTCGAAGCGATCGGCCTGCGCGAAATTCAAGGACCAGGCGTGGCCTTCCTGTCCCTCGACGGGGCGCCCGGCGACGACGGTGAGCCGGTCGATCGCCGCGGCCAGGACGAGGCCGCCGTTGTAGTCGGTGTGGTTGCCGAGCAGTTCCACGCGGGAGGGAGCACTGGCCAGGAAGCTCGGTGCCTGGCCGAAGCTCTGGGCAAATGCCGAACTCGCGCTGCGTTCCAGGAGTGAGGTCATGGGGCGGTGGACCGTTCCGGGGAAATGAACGCGATCCGCCTTGCCCCGAGGGGCGAGCCGGATCCACACAGACGGCCTCGAGATTGTCTTGGAAGCGTTGAGAAGGGACGGGCAGTCGTTCAAGCGAGGCCACGCGCCGAGCAGGTCGCCCGGCGCGAGGCTTCGTCGGATCAGGTTCAGGCGACCGCGGAGGCGCTGGCGGCCTGGCGGAGAGCCTCGGCCTTGTCCGTGCGCTCCCAGGTGAACTCCGGCTCCGAACGACCGAAGTGGCCGCCCGAGGCGGTCTTGCGGTAGATGGGGCGGCGGAGGTCCAGGTGCTTGATGATGCCGGAGGGGGTCAGCGAGAAGGTCTCGCGGACGATCTTGGCGATCTCCGTGTCGGGGATCTGCCCGGTCCCTTCGGTGTCGACGTGGATGCTGACCGGCTCGGAGACGCCGATGGCGTAGGCGAGCTGGATCTCGCAGCGGTCGGCCAGGCCCGAGGCCACGATGTTCTTGGCGACGTAGCGGGCCATGTAGGCGGCCGAGCGGTCGACCTTCGTGGGATCCTTGCCGCTGAAGGCACCGCCGCCGTGACGGCCCCGACCACCGTAGGTATCCACGATGATCTTACGACCGGTCACGCCCGAGTCGCCGTGCGGGCCGCCGACCACGAACTTGCCGGTCGGGTTGATGTGCAGCTTGAGCTTGTCGTCGACGAGGGCGGCCGGCAGCACCGGCAGGATCACCTCGTTCTTGAGCCGCTCGACGATCTCGGCCTGAGTGACCTCGGGCGAGTGCTGCGTCGAGAGGACCACGGTGTCGATCCGGACGGGGGTGGTCCCGTTGTACTCGACGGTGACCTGGCTCTTCGAGTCCGGGCGCAGCCAGGGGATCGTCCCGTCCTGGCGCAACTCGGTGATCCGGTTGATGATCCGGTGCGACAGGGCGATCGGCAGCGGCATCAGCTCGGGGGTCTCGTTGCAGGCGTACCCGAACATCATGCCCTGGTCGCCGGCACCGATGTCCTTGCCCTTGGCCGAGTCCTCGTCGACTCCTTGGGCGATGTCGGGCGACTGCTTGCCCAGAGCCACCATCACCGCGCAGGTCGTCGCGTCGAAGCCCATGTCGCTCGACGTGTAGCCGATATCGCGGACGACCTGTCGGACGACCGTCGGGTAGTCGATCAGAGCCTTCGTCGTGATCTCGCCGGCCAGGCAGACCAGCCCCGTCGTGAGCAAGCTTTCACAGGCGACGCGAGCGTAAGGATCCTGGGCCAGGATCGCGTCCAGGATCCCGTCCGAGATCTGATCGGCCATCTTGTCGGGATGGCCCATCGAGACGGATTCGCTCGTGAATAAATAGCGGTCTTTTAGCGCCACGGCAGAAAATCTCCTCACAGGCGGGGTATCACGATGGCTTCCTGACCAATCGACTTGGGAATGCGGCCTCCGGTCCCCCTGTTGAATGTGGCGCGAGTATAACAGGAGCCTGGCTCTGAATGTAAGGGAAAACACCCATCACGATCGTCAATATCGACACGACCGATGCGCGGTCGCCGGCGCCGGGCCGTTTGCCGCAACTCAGGATGGGCCGCCGGTCTCGGCGATGACCCGGTCCTCGTACGCTTGTTCGAGGATGAGGCTACCGTTGGTGACGACCTCCTCGCCCGGCTGGAGCCCCTGGTGGTCCTTGGACGGCTCGTCGACGATGACGGTGTCGCTGTTCTCGTGCTCGACGATGATGACCCGGCGTTCGAAGTCGCCCTCGGTGCCGGGCTTCTTGATGAAGACGCAGTTCTCGCCGTCGAGCGTCACCATGGCGATCCTGGGGATGACGGTCTGCCCGGCGACGGGAGGGAGGTCGAGGATCACGCGGACGAACATGCCCGACTTGAGCCGGCCGTGCGTGTTCTGGATGGTCGTGCGGAGCTGGGCCGAGCGCGTGTCGGGGTCGATCGCCCGGTCGATGTGCTCGACCTTGCCGGGATACGTCTCGTTGGCATACGGGAAGATCACGCGGAGGGTCTGGTTCACGTCCGCGTGGTCGGCGTCGATCTCGTTGACGTAACCCCGGACCCAGAGGTGGTCGAGCGGGGCGAGGACCATCAGGTCGTCCTGGGTGCTGTAGAAATTGCCCCGGACGACCGAGCGCTTGATGACGATCCCGGAGCCCTGGGCCCGGAGGATCATCTTGGCCTTCTGGGTGCCGTCCTCGCTCTTGGCTCGCTCGATCTCCTGCTCGTTGAGGCCGAAGACGAGTAGCTTGTCCTTGGCGAGCTTCATGGCCAGGCGGCTCTGGGCCTCGTTGTGCTCGATCTCGATCATCTCCTTGCGGGGGAGCGACCCCTCCTTCGTCAGGGGGAGCTTGTAGTCGAGCACCTTCTTGTCGTGCATCCACTGGTTGCTCGCCGTCTCGTAGGCGCTCTTGGCCTCGGCCAGCGTGTTGCTGAAGAGCTCGATGAGCGGATCACCGATCTTGACCGAGTCGCCCAGGTCGACGATCACACGCTCGACCCTGCTGTCGAACTGGGTGCGGACGAGCGTGAGGGTCGCCGGGTCGTAGTCGGTCATGCCGACGAGCTTGAGCGGCGTGGGCTTGGTCTGCTCCTCGACCTTGACCGTCTTGACCCCGATCGCCTTGCGCTGGGCCTCGTTGAGCGAGACCGTCCCGTCCCATTCTCCCCTGGGGACGAAGCGGGGGGGCTTCTTGACCGGGCTGGCGTGGGCCGGCTGCCCGAAGGGGGACAGCCGCTCCAGGGTCCTGGACGAAGTTATCTTGGTCCATGCCCTGGCGGCGCGGTTGCGGGTCCGGGGGCTGACCAGGGCGACCGCCCCCATGCCCGAGATGAGCAACAGGAAGAGAAACAATTTCCAGTTCATGCCGCGAGGCCCCCGAGGATTCTGCGAGCCGGGAGACCGGCCGTTCGGATTCGGATCGGTTGAAGGCTCGGCGTGGTCGCGATGGTTCGCGGGTGCCGCCGGGTTCAGGAACATATCCGTGTAGTGAGAGCCGGCGATCAAGTCGGAGTGCCCCTGGCCGCTCCCCCGAGGCGCGGGGAAGAACGTGTAGAGCACCGGCATCACGTAGCGGGTCAACAACAGGGTGATGAGCATGGCCCCCACCACGACGATCGCCAGGGGGCGCTGGGCCTGCGAGCCGATGGAGGTCGCGATGGCGGCCGGGAAGAGCCCGAGGGCCGCCGTGAGCGACGTCATCACCACCGGGCGCACGCGCAGCTCGGCCCCGCGCAGGACCGCCTCGCGGACCGGCAGGCCCTCGGCGCGGAGCTGGTTGAAGTACGAGATGAGCAGCACGCCGTCCTGCACCGCCACGCCGAAGACCGAGATGAAGCCCACCGCGGCCGAGATGCTGAACGGCGTCCCGGTCAGCCAGAGGGCCCAGATGCCCCCCATCGCGGCCTCGACCACGTTCACCATGACCAGGAGCGCGTCCTTGATCGAGTTGAACGCCGTGTAGAGCAGGATCATGATGAGCGCGATCGACACCGGCACGATCCAGGCGAGCCGCTCATTCGCCTCCTGCATCTGCTGGAACTCGCCCGACCACTCGATCTCGTACCCCTTGGGGAGCTGCGCCCCCGTCTTCGGGTCGTTGATCTTGCGCTGGGCCTCGACGATGGTCGAGGAGAGGTCGCGGTCGCGCACCCCGAACTTGATCGGGATGAATCGACGGTTGTTCTCGCGATAGATGTAAGTGGCCCCCGTCCGGTGCGGGACGATCTCGGCGAGCTGGCTCAGCGGGATTCTCGCGGCGGGCTTGTCGCCGCCCCCGGGGGTCTCGACGGGGATCTTGCCGATCATCTCGGGGTCGTCGCGGAGGGAGCGCGGGAGCCTGAGGACGATGTCGTAGAGCTTCTCCCCCTCGACCATCTGGGTGAACGCGTGCCCGCCGACGGCGACCTGCACGACCGACTCGACGTCGGCCACGTTGATGCCGTATCGCGCGCACTCCTGCCGGTTGATGCGGATCTCGAGGTTCGGCTGCCCGAGGATGTGGAAGAGCCCCGCGTTCTCGACACCCCGCACGGTCGAGAGGATCCGCACCACGCGCTGGCCGGCCTCCTCGAGCGTCTTGAGGTCGCCGCCGAAGAGCTTGACCGAGTTCGCGCCCTTGACGCCCGAGAGGGCCTCCTCGACGTTGTCGCGGATCAACTGCGAGAAGTTGAAGTCGAGGCCGGGGAAGTCCTTGAACTTCTCGGTCAACTCGTCCTGGATCTCCTCGCGGGTGATCTTGCGCGACCAGAGCTCGTAGCCGGCCAGCTTCATGGGCCTGGCCCGCCATTGGTCCATCGGGATCAGCGGCGCGTTGAATTCGAGGTTGAAGTAGCTGATGACGTCGGTGCCGTCGTCGGGCCGGCCGACGTGCGACATGACCCCCCGTATCTCGGGGACCGACGCGATGACCTCGCGGAGCCTCGGGGCCATCCGCGCGGCCTCTTCCCTCGTCACCGTCCTGGGCAACAGGGCCCGGATCCAGAGGTTCCCCTCCTCGAGCTCGGGCATGAATTCCGCCCCGAGCTGCGGGATCAGGGCCAGGGTCGCCAGGGAGAAGACCGCCATGCCGACGAGCAGGATGTAGCGATGGTTGAGGATCCGGGTGAGGGCCTTGAGATAGCGGTACTTCATCACGCGGTCCACCAGCGTCTCGTGCTCTTCCTTCTTGCTCTGGAAGAAGAACGAGCAGAGGACGGGGGTCAGCGTGACGGCCAGGAGCAAGGCCCCGAAGATCGCGAAGGCGTACGTGCTCGCCATCGGCCCGAACAGGGCGCCTTCGGGCCCCGACATCGAGAAGAGCGGGATGAACGCGCAGATGATGATCAGGGTCGAGAAGAAGAGGGCCTTCTCGATCTCGTGCGAGGCGTCGATGATCCGGTCGATCAGGGACCGCGTCGAGTCGCCGCCGGACGAGGTCAGGTGCCGGTGGATGTTCTCGACGATGATGACCGAGCTATCCACGATGATCCCGAAGTCCACCGCGCCGATCGAGAGCAGGTTGGCCGACTTCCCCTGGTAGTAGAGCACCGTCACCGAGAACAGCAAGGCCAGCGGGATGATCATCGCCACGATCCCGGCGCTGATCAGGTCGCCGAGGAAGACGAAGAGCACCACGACCACCAGGCCCATCCCCACCACCAGGTTGTGGAGCACGTTGTGGGTCGTCACGTGCACCAGGTCGGTCCGCTGGTTGAAGACGGAGAGCTTCATCCCCCTGGGGAGCAGCCCCGAGGCCTGGATCGCCTTCATCTTGCGGGCGACGGCCTCGGCGGTCGGCAAGCTCTTCTCATACTTGCGCATCAGGACGATGCCCTCGACCACGTCGTTCTCGTCGCCTCGGCCGACGACCCCGAGGCGGGGGCGATTCCCGACGATCACCTTGGCGAGGTGCCGGATCATGATCGGCGAGTAGTTGTTCGACGCCACGACGACGTCCTTGAGGTCCTCGAGCTTCTCGATCTCGATCGCGTAGGCCTGGTCGGCGTTCGCCGGCTCGAGCGAGTCGACCGCCTCGCCGAGGTACCCGAGGGCCCGGACGTTATGCGCCTGCGTGCCGAGGGAGAGGACGTCGCCGCCGACGTTGGCGTTCGACTGAGCGATGGCGTCCTCGATCCGCCTCAGGCTCACGCCGTAACGCTTCATGAGTTGGGTGTCGAGCAGCACCTGATACTGCTTGATCGTCCCGCCGTAGCCGGTGACGTCGATCACGCCCGGGACCTGCTTCAAGGCCCGGTTCACCACCCAGTCTTGCACCGCCTTGAGCTGGTTGACCGTGTAGCCGGGGCCTTCCAGTACGTATCGGACGATCTCGCCGGTCGGGCTCCAGGGGGAGAGCTGGGGGATGACCCCAGGCGGCAGGTTGCCCACCGCGCCGATGCGGTTGATGACCTCCTGGCGGGCCTTGGCGTAGTCGGTCCCGTAGGCGAACTGGCACTTGATGTCGTTGAGCCCGGCGATCGAGGTGCTCCGCAGGTCCTCGAGCCCCGGCATGCCGTTGAGGGCCGTCTCGAGCGGGATGCCGATGAGCCGCTCCATCTCCTCGGGGCTCGCCCCGGGGTTCTGCGTGATGACCTCGACCAGCGGGGGCGTCGGATCCGGGTACGCCTCGACGTTCAGGTCGAGCGCCGAGTGGACACCGAGCGCGATGAGCGCAATCGTCCCGAGCAGCACGAGGAAGCGGTTGTGCAGGCTCCACGTAATGATGGCGCGGACCATGAGGGAATCGGCTCCGCAAGTCTTGTACAGGGACAACCGGCCCGAGACGAACCCCGCTCGACCCCGAGCCCGCCGCATCGAGACGAGCACGGCGGCCTCGCATCAGGATTTTCGGGGATCAATGGGTAAAGCAAGTTTCAGGCCGGATAATATAATTTCCTGAAAATGGATCGGCCTCTGCACTCATGGAGGACACCGACCCCGGTGCCCTTCCCCCCCCCCGCCATTTCCGGCTCGAACTCATCAGCTTGGGGGATCGCGCGAAACTCGTCCGCGAGCGAATATCCCCCAGCTTAACTTACGCCACGCCCGAAGTTAGGTTCACTCAAAAAAAGTGTCGAGCCGGGTCTTCCGGGACTGAGGTCGCGACGGAGCCCGGGGGAACGGGCCCTCGTGCTCGTCGTCGGCTCAACGGATTCGTCGTGGATCGAGATCGATGGGGGGGACGCATCGCGCCGAAAGGGGGGGAGTCGGATGTCGGCCTCCGAAAAGTTCCGAATTGGATTCGGATCGTTCGCGGAAAGTCGTCATCGTCATAATCCAGGCGCCAAGCAACGTTACGCTACTCCAACCCCCGCGCCCAATGCAATCCCAACGGCCGATCCGGCCACCGAGCGACGTCCGCTTCCTTGCCGGGGGGCATCCTCGCTGCAAGAATGCCCGTGCATTGGACTCGGAGGCCGCGCCGATTCGAGGGGTGGAAGGCTACTTCCTCGAGGAGTGGACGATCGGCCGGGCCGTATGGGGGTTGGGTTCGAGAAACTTGGGCTCGATCGAGGCACGCAGCATGGGCGCGAAGCAAGTGGTTCCCGGGCTTTGGGAAGTGAAGATCGACTTCGTCAACGCCTTCCTGCTCGACACGGGCGAGGGCCTGGCCCTGATCGACACGGGCATCCCCGGCAGCGCCCCGAAGATCGTCGAGGCGCTCGATTCCCTGGGCAAGACCCCGGCCGACATCCGCCACATCCTGGTCACGCACTGCCACAGCGACCACTCCGGCAGCCTGGCCGAACTCAAGCGCCTGACGGGAGCCCCTGCCGCCATGCACCCGGTCGACGCGGCCTTCATCCGCGAGGGGAAGACGATCCGCCCCCTGACGCCGGCTCCGGGGATCCTCAACGCCCTCATCTGCCGGTTCCTCATCCCCAAGGCCCCAACGGAGGTCGAGCCCGCCGAGATCGAGCATGAGGTCCGGGACGGCGCGACCCTCCCCGGCGGGATCCAGGCGATCCACGTCCCCGGCCATTGTGCGGGGCAACTCGCGTTTCTCTGGCCCGAGCATGGCGGCGTGCTGATCGCCGCCGACGCCGCGGCCAACGCCTTCGGCCTGGCCCTCAGCCCCTTGTATGAGGACCTGGAGAAAGGGAAACGGAGCCTGGCCAAGCTCTCGGCCCTCGATTTCGAGGTGGCCTGCTTCGGCCACGGCAAGCCGATCCTCGCCGGGGCCTCCAAGCAGTTCGGGCGGAAATGGCCAGCGATCCGGGAGTCGAGCCGGCAACCGGGCTGAACTCTGAATCGGGAATTCCGAGTTATTGTTACGAGAAGGCGATAGGTATCATCGGCGCAAGATCACTGCTCGATATTGATCATAATTTTTTATCGTGTTCGTGCAAGATTTTACTATGAGGCAGCGGAATGAGGATCCACGCGATTGGAGACCTTCGGCCCGACCCAGACGTGTCGGAATGGCTCGTATCGGCTCCGATTGAGATACCATACTTCGACGGTTTGCCGCTCACGATAACCTTGGATGGCCTTAACGATTCCGACGCGGAAGAGGTGAATGCCGCGATTGAATCGTTCCTCCGCCTTGGCCCCAAGGATCGGCTGGCCGCTAGTCCCTATGTCTATAAGAACTATTTGCACATCGCCGAGATCTCTGATGAAGAAGATCTCGACTGTCGGATCGACTCGGATGCCGAGGTCTGGAAGTACGTCGAACCTTCGGAGGTCTTTGTCTCTCGAAGATCCAGGCGAGACCGGGCCATCTACGTTCAAGTCACTGCGAGATGTGACTGGGAGCCAGAGCATGGTTTACAAATTGTCTATCGGCGAGGTTCTGAACTATCACGCGTGAGCGACCAAGACGGCCATTTGACTTACAACGACGCCTTTGACCTTCCAGAGGAACAGGACAGGATCGCTTAACCTCTGACGGCAGTCGAACGTCCCCCGTCCCTTCCGGCCACGGGGCGAGGGGCCGGAGGGTGAAGCCGGGTGTCGCTCCTTACTGGCGGGCGCCGGCCTTGGTCGGCGGGGGGAGGAGGTTCCTGGGTTCGATCTCGAGCTTGAACGGCTCGATCTCGTTGTCCCCGGCCTTGACGTGGGCCTTGAACGACGAGCGCTCGGCGTTGGCGAGGCGGCCCTTCAGGCGGTCCAGGGGCATCGGGCCGTTGTCGGTCGGCCAGACGAAGGTGACCGTATATTCCCCCTCGACGGCGCCGTCCTTGTCGGCGTTGGTCGAGAGGGTGTAATGGCCCGCCTGGTCGGTCCTGGCGACGGGGCACATGGCGTTGCCCGGCACCTTGTCTTGGTGATTGAACGTGACAACCATGCCGTCGGCGGCCTTGCCGTTGACGTACACCGTCCCGTGAACGGGGTACTTCGTCAAGCCGTCGTCGGCCCCGCCCGAACAACCCGCGATCGCCAGCGACGCGAGCATCCCGAGGGCCAGGAGCCGGACTCTTGCGAACTTAACGCCGCTCATGTGGCTTGAAAGCTGCTTTTTGCTTGAGATGTGATAGTACGTTTGAGCGATCCCACCCGGCCGATCAATAATCGGTCGCGCTCATGACGTTGCCGTCGTCGCGCGTGACGAGGTTGACCATGACGTTGAGCCCGACGGTCTGCTTGAGGAACCGTACGCTGCCGTCGGCCAGGCCCACGTTGGCTCCGCCGGGGTGGAAGCCATAGACGTTCACGCCGTAGTTGGTGCAATTGACGGTGCAGTTGCCCCCATAGGCGAGCTTCCCGTCGTAGCTGTAGTTCTGCAGCAGCATCCGGTTCAGGGCGCCGAGGTGTCCGTATGCGTCGAGATTCGCGCCGATCTTGACGCCGTTGGCTCCGTATCGATTGGGGCCGCCCGTCAACTCGGCGAAGAGCATGGTGTTGGAGAGGCCGTCCGTCACCTGGGCCGGTGCGCAGCACATGCCGTTGGGGGGCGAGGTGAAGAGGAAGATGCCATTGGTCAGGTTCCCGGCGGGGATGTACGCGCCCGCCACGGCGAAGTAGTCGACGACCCCGGTCTGATAGGCTGTCCCCGCCGTGATCCCGTCCATGTCGGATCCCGCCGTGTACGTCTCGACCAGTTGCGTCGGGGCCGACGGGCAGTGATAGGCCGAGACGCCGGTCTTGCAGACGGTCGTGTTCGGCCCGTCGGCGAAGTGGAAGCTCACGTTCCAGCCGTTGAAGGCGGCCGTCTGCTCGAGGAACGGCAGCAGGCTCACCGACCAGTTCGTGCCGATCTTGTAGGTCTTGAACGGCTTCGGATTCACGTTCTGGCCGATCGGGAACGTGTTGTTGATGTCCACATAATTGTGGACGGCCAGGCCCATCTGCTTCAGGTTGTTGACGCACTGCGCCCGCCTGGCCGCCTCGCGCGCCGCCTGGACGGCCGGCAGCAGCAGGGCAATCAGGACGGCGATGATCGCGATCACGACCAGCAATTCGATCAGGGTAAACCCGGCGCTGCGGCGGCCCCTCAAGGCGCATTGGTTGCGGTTCATCGGGATGTCGCTCGACCTCTCCACGGAGCAGGACGACCGGCCTGGGACCTGGGCCGGTCGATCATGTAGGACGATGCGGGAGGAACGCAAAGTTCCTTCGTCCAGGTAACGACCGGGCGGTGAGGGATGGCCTCGGTCAGAATCGCAGTTTAGCGAGACTGAGATTCAATCTCAACCAATTTTTATTGGGAATTTGCGCAAACTTGCGGAACCCCTGCCCGGCCTCTGCGGAGGGGATCAATACGCTGTTGGATATCCGGGAGTGGTCAGAATGAGGTGCCGCGCTGGGCGTCGCGATCGCGGCGATACCAGCTCCAGAGGAGTCGGTTGACGGCGTATTCCTGGATGGCCTGCGAGCTCGGGAAGAGATACTCCCCGGGCTCGCCGAGCTTGAGGATGGCTCGGGTCGACTCGGGGAGGTATGCCTGATCGGCCCTGGCGCAGAGGTCGGCCAGGAAGATCGGGAAATTCTCGGAGGCCGAGGCGCAGAGGCGTTCGCCGAGATAGGCGTAACTCATCTGGTTCTCGACGATCCGGAAGGCGATCCTCGGGTCGCGTCTGATGATGATCACCTCGGCCACGGGGTCGCGAGGGATGCGGCTGGCGCGGGAGGTCCTGGGGGCCAGCTTCGGCCGTCGCAGGGTGATGGCCTGGAGGCCCATGGTCAGGGTCGACGTCCAGTTGGGGGGGGCCGCGCCGCGGAACTCGTCCTCGGTGGCGATCCTGCCGGCGCAGATCAGCTCGAACCTGTCCCAGGGGACCCAGTGCGTCGGCTCGCCATGCAGCCCCTGGATGCGGAAGCCTTCGGGTAGGCAGGCGGCCGTGTGGATGGTTCGAGGCGGGAGGACGTCGGGGAACTGGTCGACGCGCCAGGCCTCGGCGGCGACGCCGAACTCGTAGAGGCCGTCGAGCAGTTGGCGGGTCTCGGGCTCGGCCAGCGGGCGGGGCCAGACGCCGGGCAGTCGTGCGAGCCATTGCGTGGCGTCGGTCGGGTGCATGCCGAGCACCTTGCAGAAGAGGTCCCGGACCCCTTTGGGATCGTCGAGCGCCTCGAAGATCACCATCCGATATTCCGGGTTGCCGCTGGTCATCGCTCGGCCTCGCTCGAACCGCCGGTCTCGCCTGCACGACGCTGGTTCAATTCGCCAGCCTCCTATGTTAGCGTGGAAGACTACAGGAGGTGGATATGCTCCCCGAGATTCTGCTGGGACTGCTGGTGACGTTGGCCGCCGAGCCGGCCGGGATCAATGACGCACGCCAGCTCTGGAAGAACGGCCGCTACGCCGAGTCGCAAGAGGCCTTCGACGAGGTCCTCAAGGCCGAGAAGGGCCTGGCGCCCGAGGCGAAAGCCAGGGCCGTCCTGGGCAAGGCCGATGCGCTGCTGAGCCAGGGAGAGACCGACAAGGCCGTCGAGGCCCTCGTCGGGCTCCAGGCCTCGCAGGCCGAGAACCCGGACCTCGCCGCCAAGCTCGCCGAGATCCGGTTCGGCGTCGGCGACTGGGACAGGGCCCGCGCCTCGGCCGAGCAGGCCCTCAAGGCCAGCCCCGACCACCTTGCCGCGCGCTGGGTGATGGCCAAACTCCAGGAAGCCAAAGGGGAGCAGGATCAGGCCGTCGCTTCCTGGAAATGGTTCGTCGACCGCTATAACGACCAGCAGGCTGAGATCGGCAAGAACGCCGAGTCCCTCCTGATCGTGGGGCAGGCCTCCGAGCGCTACTACCGGGCGATGGCCCGGGGCGAGGAGCTGAGCGAGTCGCTCAACGACGTCATCAGCCAGATCTACGAGGGGGCCCTCCAGGCGGATCCCCACTGCTGGCAGGCCCCCTGGCTCGAGGGGAAGCTCTTCCTCTCGGGCTATAGCGAGGGCTCGGCCGTGAAGGAGCTGATGCGGGCCCTCCAGATCAACCCGAGGGCCGCCGAGGTCCTCGTGACGCTCGGCCAGGCGGATCTCCAAGGGTACAAGCTGGCCAACGGCCGGACCAAGGCCGAACGGGCCCTGGAGATCAACCCGCGATACGCCCCGGCCCACGTCCTGATGGCCGACCTGAACATCTCCGACGAGCGCTTCACGGATGCCCTGGCCTCGTCGCGCAAGGCCGTGGGAGAGAACCCTCGCGACGAGGACGGCCTGGCCCGGCTCGCGGCCTCCTGCCGACTGCTCGTCGACCCGCTGGGGGCCTCCGCCGCCGAGGCCTTCGCCCTGGCGAATAACCCGAAGCCGGCGACCTTCTACGCGGCCCTCGGCGAGCGATTGGCCGATCGCCGCAAGTATCACTCGGCCGAGCGGGCCTTCCTCCTCGCCTGCGCGGCCGACCCCAAGCGGGCCGACGCCCCGATCGGCCTGGGGATGCTCTACATGCAGATCGGCCGCGAGACCGAGGCCCGGCAGCTCTTCGCCGACGCCTTCTCGGCCGACCCGTTCAACGTCCGCGCCGATAACATGATGAAAGTGCTCAAGCACATGGATTCGTACAAGCCCATCGAGACCGAGCACTACAGCGTGCTCGTCGACCCGGCGCAGGACAAGCTCCTGGGCAAGTACATGGCGCGGTACCTCGAGTCGATCCACGGCGAGCTGACCTCCCGGTTCGGCTACTCTCCCCCGGCGATCACGAAGATCGAGATCCTCAAGAACCACCAGTGGTTCAGCGGCAGGACGGTCGCCCTCCCCTTCATCCCGACCGTCGGCGCCTGCACGGGCAAGGTCGTCGCGCTGGCGAGCCCCCGGTCCACCAACAAGCCGTTCAACTGGGCGAGGGTGCTGAAGCACGAGGTCGTCCACGTCATCACGCTCCAGCAGACCGAATTCAACATCCCGCACTGGTACACCGAGGCCCTCGCCGTCGAGAGCGAGGGGTCGCCCCGGCCCCAGGAGTGGAACAAGATGCTGCTCGAGCGGGTCCCCAAGCGGACGAACCTGCTCAACCTCGACACGATCAACCTCGGCTTCATCCGCCCGAAGGAGGCGGAGGACCGCCAGATGGCCTATTGCCAGGCCCAACTCTACGCCCGTTACATGCTCAAGCGGTTCGGCTCCGACGCGCTCATCAAGATGCTCGACGCCTACCGCCGGGGATTAACCACCGACCGCGCCCTCGACTCCTGCTTCCACGTCGAGAAGGCCGACTTCGAGGCCGGCTACCTGACCTACCTCGATGAGGTTATCAAGACGATCCGGACCCGCGTCAACGAAGAGAAGCCGGTGAAGTTCTCGCAGCTCGAGCGCATGCTCAAGCAGTCCCCCGAGGACCCGGACCTCAACGCGAAAATGGCCTACGAGCACTTCGCCCGCCGCGATTATCGCGAAGCCCGTCCCCTGGCCGACAAGGCCCTCAAGCTCAAGCCGCACCACCCACTGGCCAGCTACGTGAAGGCCCAGATCCTGTACAAGGTCCTGGGCGACGAGGCCGCGGCCCTGGAACTGCTCGAGCCGGCGTTCGACCCCGACAAGCCGAACGAGCGCGTCGTCGACCTCCTGGCCGAGCTCCAGATGAAGGCCGGCAAGCTCGATGAGGCCGAGCGGCTCTACGAACTCGCCCGCAAGGACGACCCCGCGCATAGCAAGTGGGTCGCGGGCCTGGCCCGGGTCCACCTCCGCAAGAAGAACACCGCCAAGTTCCTCGAGGACCTGGCGATGCTCGCCGACAACGACGCCGACGACCTCGACGTCCGCAAGGCCCTGGCCGAGCGACATCTCGCCGCCAAGCAGCCGGAGAAGGCGGAGAAATGGGCGATGGAATGCCTCTACGTCAACTGCTACGACCCCGCCAACCACGCCTTCCTCGCCGACGCCCTCGCCGGCCAGAAGAAGTACGCCGGGGCCATCGAGGAGTACGAGACGGCCCTCGAGCTGAAGGCCAAGAAGCCCAACGACCTCAAGGTCAAGCTCGCACGCGCCCAGTTCGAGAACAAGGACGCGGCCACCGCCAAGGCGACCCTCGACGCCATCCTCAAGGAAGACCCCGACCACCCCGAGGCCAAGGAGCTCCGCAAGGAGATCGAGTCGGCGGGTTGAACCTCGAATCCCTCGCGACGCCCCAACGACTCGCCCAGACATCGCCCTCAGGCTATTGTCTGAGGAGTGCCTTGCTTTGCATGTCCGAATTCGATGATACTTGAGTTGAATCGAGAGGCATTCAAGCGAGCGAGCGAAACGGGGGCCGAGCATGTCCCAGCCGCGACAGCGCGTCTTTGGTCCGCTCTTCTATTCGACCTTGTTCCTGGCCGTCGTCGTCCTGGTGGTGTCGGGGGCCGTGAGCATCCGGCCCTGGGTGTTGCAGCAGGGTCAGCGGGACAACTTCCTGGTCGATTTGCAGGGGCCGGACCCAGCCCGGCGCGAGGTCGCTGCGCAGGGGCTATCGAGTCAGGGTGAGGATATCGCCCGGCCGGTCTTCGTGAAGTTGACGAGCGATCCTCGTGTCGAGCTTAGAGCGCTGGCGTATCGGCACCTGGGCGTGATGATCCAGAAGCCAGGGTTGATCGTGCCCATGCTCCTCTCCGCGGCCATGGACCCCGAGGTATTGATCAGGGTCGAGGCGACCCGAGGGCTCGGGATCATGGCCCCCATCCTCAACCCGACCGACCCGTTGGTGCTGGCCCAGAGCGGGCTCGATCCGAGCGTGAGAGTGAAGTCCCTCTCCGTCTTGAATCAAAGGCTCGCGGACCCGGAAAGCATGGTCCGGGCCGAAGCCGTGGTCGCCCTCGGCCAGTATGGGGGGAGCCCGGAATTCCTCGAGAAACTCAACGCCTTGCTGGACGACAAGGACCGCAGGGTGCGCATGCTTGCGGCCAGGACCCTGATGTCGGTCCTGAGGGACCCCGAAGAGCCGCGTGCGATAGGGACCCTGCTGACCCTCCTGAGCGATCCCGAGCCAATCGGAGATCGCAATGAGGTCCTCCACACCCTGATGGGCTCGAGCGACGCCGTCCAGAACCAGGCGGCCGTCGCACTGGCCAGGTTGTTTGGCGAGGTCGAGGATGCCGTCCGTCCGGATATCTTGGAGTGCCTGGTCACGATGGGCCCTCGGGCGAGCGTCGCCTTGCCGCTCTTCGAAAAGAGCTGGGCCAAGGAAGAAGACCCGACGATCCGGGCCCAGGTGGGACAGATGATCGCGCGGCTTGATGGTTCCCTCAAGCCGCGGTCGATCGAGATCCTCTCGACGCTGGTCACAGACCCCCTGTTCCCTGAAGCCGCGCGCCTCGAGGCGATGGAAGTCCTCAATCCGGCCGGCCCGGCGGTCCTCGCCAAACTCAGCTCGAGGCTCGTCGAGCAACTGGCCCATCCCAGTTCCGAGGTCCGTCGGGTCGCCGCGGCCTTGCTCCAGACCGTCGTCGCGCAGGTCCCCGCCGAACTCCCGGACCCGAAGCCGCAGAAGTGAAACGCCGGCCGGGTCGTCAGGACTCGAAGAGCTCGTTGATGGGTTGGCCCCGGGTGATTGGCAAGGGGCGGCCCAGGCGGTCGTTGACCTCGACGGACCAGTCGAGCCCGAGGGCGTCGTAGATCGTGGCGACGAGGTCTTCGGGGGCGGTGGGACGCTCGGCAGGCTGGGCGGCGAAGCGGTCGGATTCGCCGATGACGGCGCCGCCGGTCACGCCGCCCCCCGCGAGCAGGACCGAGTAGCAGTGCGGCCAGTGGTCGCGGCCGGTCTGGTCGGTGCCGTTCTCGCCGGTCGTCTGCCCCATCTTGGGCGTGCGGCCGAACTCGCCGAGGCTCGCGACGAGGGTCGAGTCGAGCAGGCCGCGGTCGTCCAGGTCTTCCAGCAAGGCCGAGAGGCACTGGTCGAACCGGGGGAGGAGCCGGTCACGCTGCTTGGGGATGCTGTCGGTGTGCGTGTCCCAGTAGCTATCGGGGACGTTGAGGGCCCCTCCCCAGTAGACCGTCACGAAGCGGACCCCCGACTCGATGAGGCGTCGGGCCAGCAGGAGCGACTGCCCCTGCGTGTGCCGGCCATAGCGGTCGCGGACCGAGGCGGGTTCCCGGCCGATGTCGAACGCCTGGCGCGCCTCGACCGAGGTCACGAGCTGGAAGGCCCGCTTATAGTGCTCATTGAGCCGATCCATCTCCTGGGCGTCGCGGATCTTGGGGAACTGCTCCTGGACAACGTCGAGGAGCCGCTGCCGCCCTTCGAGCCGTTGCGGCGTGACATCGACCGGCAAGGAGAGCTCGTCGATGCCGAAATTCGGCTCATTGGGGTCGAGCGTGACGCAGAAGGGGTCGTACGATGCGCCCAAAAATCCGCCCGTCTGTCCGGGCATCGGGATGCCGATGTCGCCCACGAGCGGGCCGGAGAGCTGGACGAACGGCGGGATCAGGTCGAGCCCTCGCTTGTGCTTGGCCGTCATCGCTCCCGGGTTCGGGTGGTCGTCGGGCGAGCGGCGGAGGTCGAACTGGTCGCGATCCGGGGGCTGGCCGCAGAGCGAGTAATAACCGGCCGGGTTGTGGGTCGCGAACTTGTGCGTCATCGAACGGATGAGCGCGTACTTGTCCGCCATGCGCGCGAGCCTGGGCAGGTGCTCGCAGATCTGCGTCCCCGGGACATTCGTGGCGATCGGCTTGAAGACCCCGCGCACCTGTTCGGGGGCGCGGGGCTTCATGTCGAACGTCTCGAGCTGGCTCTGCCCCCCCTGGAGGTAGAAGAGGATGCAGCTCTTGGCCTTCGACCGGGGCGGTCGGTCGGCCTCGAGCAGGCTTTCCGCGCGGAGCAGGCCTGGCAGGCCGAGCCCCATCGTGCCGAGCGACCCGATGCGCAGGAAGTCCCTGCGCGTGACGCCGTCGCAAAGACGTGACGAGCCCCTGGTCAGGCTGATCATGTCGGCTCCTTCTTCTTTGTCGCCTCGGGAGAAAGCAGGGTCGAGGACGGATCTGGAAGTCCGTCGGGTCGATCCCCGTGACCGATGGCGCTTCTGCGATTCGATCGAGATCGGGAGAGGTGATCGATCGATCGCCCGCGGTTGCTGGCCTTGTCCTCGGTTCAGAGCAAATTCCGGGCCTCAGACCATCCCTTGAATCCTCGGGAGAGGTCGCGCCCACGTTTCGCGGATGATCGGACCGGGCTCAGAGAGTGAGAGTCCGGGACCGTCCGTAAGTCGAAAATCCTGCAGCCACGCCGTCGTACGTCCTGAGAAAGACGAGAACGCTCGGAAATTGCCCCGGGGCGTGGCGAGCGAAGCATTCGATCCCGCCCCGAACCCGGGACGAGAGTCGTTTGGAAATCTTTGCAAATGAGAGAGTCTTGCGACCGGCCTGAGAAGCCTCATGCTCTCAGCGTGCCGGTCGCGATAATTTGGCTCGCTCGGCTCGAACGCCGTCGACGCCAGGATCCTACCCAAAAAGGCTGGCCGAGTGAAGGGTAGATGTCCGATGCCCTTCGTTTTGGCCGTCGGGTTTCGACATCGGTCGAGCGGCTCGCTCACTCCTTCGAAGGCACCGGGATCGTCTCTCGGCCGGCGATGGTCGAGTGGCTTTCGAAGACCCTGGGGTCGATCGTCTCGCGGAGGAAACGGACGGATCCATCGGCGAAGGCGACCATGACGCCTCCGCGATGAAGGCCCCCGAATTGCCCCCCTTTCCCGAGGTAAGGCGGGCGGTCTTCGTCGAGGCCCCGGAGAGTGGGAAGGCCCCCGGCGGTCCAGCCTCCTTGCGTGCGTGCCGTCTCGACCACGGCCATCGTGGCGGATAGGCCATCCTTGATGTCCGACTGCCGGGTGATCCGGTCGTATCCGAAGACCCCGGCCCTGCGATGGCCCGAGGGTAACTCGGGCGAATCCTCGCCGAGGCCGCCGATCCCGATGTAGTTCGTGGCGTTCAGCGTGCCCAGGTTCTCGAGGTCGCGATCGACCGGGCAGACGAGGACCGGGAACGTGCGGAGGTGATCCTCGAATCGGACGTGGCCAGGCCCGCCGACCGCGACGGGGACGTCGAGGTTTACGCGGTCATCCCAGGATTTGGCCGGGTCGATTTGCAGCTCGATCCCCGCGCCCAGCATGCTGATCTGCCCGAGCTGCACCATCCAGCTCAGCCGCCTCTCGGGGGGGAGTGCCGGATTCGGGATTGTTCCCGATGGGTAATACCCTCGGTTCGTGCTCGCGTACAACGTGAGCGCCAGGCCCAACTGCTGGAGGTTCTTGCGGCAGCGCGACTGGTTCACCCGCTCCATCACGGCCCCGCCGCCGACGAGCAGGATCACAACCAACGCCACCCCGACCAGCCATCGCACCAGGATTCGAGGTTTCCACATCTCCACACGTCCCCCATCGCCGCTGCTCGATCCGCCCGTCCGCGGGACGACCCGTGTTGATTCTTCGAGTGTTCTGATTTCTGTTATTATCAATCGACGTCTTGATTGATATGCTGTCCATTGCGACATGCCTCGGCTTCGTTCAAGCCTCGTCGATGCGTCCGACGAGACACCTGGACCCCTGGAGTCGTCCTTCCTCTCCGGTGACCATCGGGCCCGTGGCCGTCGCGAACCCCTCTCTCTACGAATCGCATCGGAATCGAATCGGATCCCAACAGGCGACTTTGTCCCGTCAGCGTGAGGATTTCAAGCCCCGACGTCGCGGTTGAATCCTCCGACCCTCGAATGTCTCGGTGAGCATGCCACACGACCTGATCCTCCGCTGCGACCTCAGCCCGGGCGACGTGGTGATGATGACGGCCGCGGTGCGCGACCTCCACCTCGCGTACCCGGGTCAGTTCCGGACGGACGTGCGTACGACCGCCCCGGCCCTCTGGGAGAACAACCCCTTCATCACCCCACTCTCGGAAGACGCGCCGGGGGTGGAAATCATCGAGATGAAGTATGAATTGATTCATGAGAGCAACGAGGGGCCATATCACTTCATCTTCGGCTACGTACGCCACCTCGAGGAGGTGCTGGGCCTCCGGATCCCCGTGACGAAGTTCAAGGGGGATCTGCACATCTCCGACCGCGAGAAGTCGTGGATGAGCCAGATCGAGGAGGCGCCGATCGGCTGGACCCGCGACTTCTGGATCATCATCGCCGGGGGCAAATACGACTTCACGGCGAAGTGGTGGGACCCCTCGCGCTATCAGGCCGTCGTCGACCACTTCGCCGGCCGGATCCAGTTCGTCCAGTGCGGCGAGGTGGACCACTGGCATCCCAAGCTCCAGCGTGTGATCGACCTCGTGGGCCGGACCGACATCCGCCAGTTCGTGAGGCTGATGTATCACGCGGTCGGGGTCGTCTGCCCTGTGACGTTCGCGATGCACCTCGCGGCGGCCGTCGAGGTCAGGCCGGGCCGGCCCAAGAACCGGGCCTGCGTCGTCGTGGCGGGCGGTCGCGAGCCGTCGACCTGGGAGAAGTACGGCCACCACCGCTTCCTCGAGACCAACGGTGCGTTGCTCTGCTGCGACAACGGCGGCTGCTGGAAGTCGCGCTGCCAGACCGTCGGTGACGGCGACGAGAAGGACGACCCCTCGCACCTCTGCCTCCTGCCCGTGCCGGTCGCGCCGGAGCTCGTGATCCCGAGGTGTATGGATATGATCACGGCGAACGACGTCATCCGCTCCATCGAGCTCTACTACGAGGGGGGCGCCCTCCGCGACCTGAACGACCGACGCTGGGATTGATCCTCCGAGGGACCGAAGCCCCATGACCATGACGCGGACGAGCGATGACTTTCGGATCCTGACCGCGGCCGGGGGCTACTCCGTCGCCGACCTGATCGAGCGGGCGCAATCCCTTTTTTCGGGCACCCCTTCGGTCGGTGTGGTGATCGGCACGTATGCGGCCGTGCCCTACATCCACCTGCAACTCGAGGCTCGCAGGCGGTTCTACCCGCAGATCCCCCTGCTTGTCCACGACGACGCCAGTGCCGAGGGGGGGGGCCTCGCCCGCCTCTGCGCGGAATATGGCTGCGAGTTCGAGCGGAACGAGTTTCGGCTGCCCCCCTGCATCGGCGACGTCTCGGCGTTCCTGGGGGGCCTGCTCTGGGCGAGGAGCGAGGGGCTCGACCTCCTCGTCAAGATGTCGCGCAGGTTCCTGCCGCTCGAGGGCTGGGTCTCGGGGCTCCAGGGCCTCGCGACTGAGTCGCAGTACGCCACGTATTGCAGCCACACCGAGAGCTTCGGCTTCGGGTTCCGCTCGGAGTGCGTCGGGATGGCCGTGCGCGAGTGGTTCGCCCACCGGCTCCATCATGACCTGGCGGTGGTTGCCCTGGAGCCCGGGGAGCCGTTCGTCGAGGGCCTGATCCACGACTTCGCCCGGAGGCTCGCTCGCTTCCGCTGCGAGCGGGCCCGTCGCTGGGATGAAGAGCAAGGCCCTCGCCCTTCGGATCGCGACGGCTACGCCCCGTGGCCGTTCATGGGGACGGATCGCTGTGTGCGGTATCCGCAATTCCTCTGGCACGACTCCGCGACGCCCGAGGATTATCACAGGGTGGCGGTTTCCTGGGGCCTCGACTACAGCCTCGACGACTTCCAGGATCCGAATCAAGGGGCCGGCAATGGGACCTGAGCCCTCGCGGCCGATCCTCGGCGCCTACCACGTCGCCCTCTTCCCCCCCTGGCGGGAGGTCGTCGAGGCCCAGTGCGGCCGGATTCGCGAGTCGGGTCTGCTGGATAAGTCCTCGCGGATCCTGGTCGGGGTCGTCGGCGACCCTCGGGAAGATCTGGAGCCGATCGTCCGCTGGCTGGGGCCTCGCGCCGAGGTCCGGCACCTGGGCCCGCTGTCGGCCTACGAGTTCCCGACGCTGCAGTGGCTCCACGACGAGGCCAAGGCCGGTCCGGAGGACCTCGCGTGCTGGTACATGCATACTAAGGCGATCTCGCATGGGATCGAGGCGGGTCGCAGGCAGCGGGCGGGGATGGAGGCCCTCATCCTCGACAACCACGCGACATGCCTGGGCCTGCTCGACACTCATGACGCTTGCGGGCCCGACTGGACCCGCACCGGATTCGGCCGGGTTCAGCCGCATTTCGCCGGCAATTTCTGGTGGGCGAATGCCCGGTACCTCGGCAGGCTCCCGCCGCCGATGACCTTGCCGCTCGAAGACCGCTATCAGGCGGAGTTCTGGATCGGCCTGGAGCCGGAGATTCGGGCCTTCGGGCTTGTCCTCCCCGCCGACCCGTTCTCGAAGCCGAGCGCCTGGGTCGGGCTCGAGGCGAAGTATCGCGACCTCGTGGGGCCGATCGGCCCGGTGCGTCGGGTCGTCGACCTGGGGGTCGACTACGGGTTCTCGACCTTCCACTTCGCCAGAGATTTCCCGGATGCAGAGATCTTGGGGGTCGACCTGTTCACGCTCCACGACGATGCGGAGGCCTGGGTCAGGAGCCACCTACACCACTTCCCCAACGTCCGGATCCTGAAGGAGCCCACGACCACCGTCGGCCTCCGTTTTCGCGAGCCTGTGGACTTGCTGCACATCGACGCAGACCACGCCTTTGAATCGGTTGTCCGCGATTTCTCTGCCTGGCTCCATGTCGTCAGGCTCGGCGGGTGCGTCCTCTTCCACGACATCGAGTCCTTCCCTCAGGTCCGCGCCTTCTTCGACGGCCTGGGGGGCGTGAAGCGGGAGATCCTCGAGCATCATGGCCTGGGTTGCTGGGTCAAGTCCTGAGGCCTCGGGGGCCGGGAGAGGGGCTTGCCGGGGTGCATGAAAGGGTGTGACTCGGGTCGAAGCCGGGGATTCTTCGCTTGCACGTCGAAGTTTCATGCATGATAATTGTCAAGGATCATAAAGGGCAGCCAATTCTTTTTTTTCAAATCTATGTAAGGATGCATATTGATGGCATCGTCAAGCTCGTCCTCTCGCAGTTCATCGAGCTTCCAGGGGCACTCGTCGAACGGGGGCGGTACCACTGGCGACATCGTCCATAATCCTCCCCCAGTCGTCGAACAAGTGCGGCCAGAGCCCAGCGGGTCCAGCAAGTCGAATTCGACCGCCTGACGGGACGTCCTCGGGATCGGTGATCGCGTCACAATGCAACGCGGTCATGAATCGGGGAGCGGGCGGCTCCGTGCCAGGCGGAACCCGAACGGGCCTGACCTAACACCAGGGTGTTCGTGATAACGCCTGGCCGATCGCGCATTCCTGGGATGGGTGGCCACCTGCGTGCCGCGGATCATACGCTTCGTCTCGTGCGTGACGGGAGTTTGGTCCTCGGTAAGGATGACCTCAACCCCTGCCGCCGGGAGATTCATCTCGTCCGTGTTCTCCAGGCACCACTCGGTCGTGTTCCCCTGGATATCGAAGAGGCCGAATTCATTCGGCAGGAACGAGCCAACCGGCCGGAACTTTTCATCCGAGTTCAGGAAGTTATTGGCATAGGTGGAGAGCAGTTCGGTCGCCTCCCCGAAGAATCGGCTCGAGACCGTTCCGCCCCGGCAGGCGAACTCCCACTCGGCCTCGCTCGGCAGCCGATAGCCGGTCCGGCGCAGGTAGTCCGGCTCGAGCTTCAAGCCCGACTGGTAGGCATTCTCGGTTGGGGGGACGTACGGCCATTCCTTCGTCGGCATTCCCTCTTTTTCATTCAGCCAGTTGCAATAGCGAAGCGCGTCGAACCAGGAGACGCGGGTGATCGGGTGATCTGGGGGAGCCTCCATCGCCTTGGCGAAAGTCTCGCGGAGTTCGGCGTTCCTCTCATCCTCGAGGAACGCGCGGAATTCCCGGACGGTGACCTCGGTCGCCCCGATGTCATATGCATGCGTGATCAACACCGGATGCTGATCCTCCCCGTCGACCCTCCCCTGTTCGTCGGGCGGCGAGCCCATCTGGAACCGGACGGGAGACGGGATGTGGATCATGGTCGCTCGCTGCGAGTTGATCAGCCACTCTCGATGGTCGTCGGGGCGTTTCCCCGCCAACCTGGCGTTGATCGCCGTCAGGTCCTCGCCGAAGCCCCATCTCTTGAGCAGGATCGTCGAGGCCCCGTGGATGGATCGTTCCGGGGCGTTCTCGTACAGGTCCAGGAGGATCGGCCGGAGCCTGTCCTTGAAGCCGGCGGGGAGATCCCGATCGCTGTACTCGGCGAGCGCCTCGATCAGGGCCGATTTCGTCGATATCTCGGCCTCGATGAGCAACTTCTCGGCGAGGACCCCGGGGTCGACCCCGAGCCTGGCGAAGTCCTTGATCAGGAAGCTGCGGAGTTGAGGTCTTGGGGTTGCCTTGAGGAGCGGCCAGACCTCCTCGGTCCGGCCGAGCCGCATGAGAGCGGCGGCGAGATTCGACGCATGCTTGGCATCGAGGACCGAGACCTCGGCCCGGCCCGGCTGGGTCGCCTGGGCGAGCAATGGCTTGAGCTCCTTGATGGCCGGGTCGGGCTGCTCCTGCAACTTCGCGAAAAGGACGGGGAATTCGACCGGATGGGCGCTCTGGATTAGGTCGGCGATGAGGCCGGGCCGATTGCCCGCGTAGTCGGCCAGGATTTCGGCGTTCCTGGCCCGCTCGGCCTCGAGGCCGGGTGTCTGGTCGTGGAAGAGTTCCGTGAGCCTGGGGAGGATTCGATCCTTGATCGGCCGCAGGGCCTCGACCCAGTGCGGCACGTGGAGCGAGGGCTGCTCCGTCAGTTGCTCCGCGGTGATGGCGGCCTGAGCCTCCCATAAGGGATTGCGCGAGTCGAAGGTCGCCAGGGCCGCGGCGGCATGGAGTCGCCTTTGGGGAGCTTGCGCCGGGGCCCGGCAGACTTCCCAGAGGCGAGGGGTTACGCGTTCCTTGACCTGGTACAACGCGTCTCGGATCACGGGGAACGATTCGGGATCGCACTCGAGGAGATGGTCGAAGAGCGGCCCCGTCTGCTCCGCATCGACGGGCAGCAGCGCGATCCTTGCGTGGAGCTTCTGCGAAGGATTCGCTTCGCCAGAGACTACATCCCTCAGGAGGTGATCGAAGCGGCGTCGGTCCTTACCGATCTCGGCGGCGATCTCGAGGACTCTCGGCATCTTGGCGTCGATCAGGCTCCGCACTAGTGCTCTGGCCTGGGCGTTTTCGTGTTCCTCGGCGAGCCGGTCGAAGAATCGGGCCCCCGCGAGGCCGACCAGGAACACGCCGACCGCGACGCCTCCCGCGCGGAGGAGATGGTGGCGATTCGCGACGCGCATCATCGCCGCCTCGGCGTCGGACCAGCGGCGCTTCGTGGTGGCGGCGAGGATCTCGCACCACTCCAGGAACGAGGGGAGCTGCTTCGTCTCGGGCTTGGCGTTCCAGAGCCCGGCCCGCTCCTCGAGGCGAAGCTCGACCCGCCCGCGCCAGGTCTCCTTCCGCTTGCGGGTGAGCCACTCGCGGATCGGGGGGACGAGGTAGTCGTGAGTGAGCTGATAATACCGGGGCATCGGCGGTTCGGCGGCCGACGAAGGGGCCTGGGCCTCTCCTATCTCTGCGGCCTCGGCCGGGCTCTCGGGGACGATCGGGGTGAGCAGCCGGGTCTGGCTGTCGAGGATGCGCATCAGGGCCTCGAAGTCGTCAGGTGCCCCGCGGTAGCCGGAGGCCTCCAGGATCGCCTCGCGTGACCGCATGTGCCCCTTGATGTCGGCCCCGGCCTCGGGCAGGAGCGAGCCCAGCACCGCTCGCGCCGCGACCTGATGATGCTGGTGCTCGGGAGGGGCCGAGGCGGTCGCGAACGTCTCCTCGAGGAATGTGACGCCGACTCCCACGGCGCCTCCGAGCTTCCTGAGCGTCTCGGTCCCCCAGGGCTTCCCCTTGATCATCTCGGCGAAGAGCGCGAGGCGGACGGGGATCACCTTCCCCTCCTGCGCCAGGGCCTCGACCGCGCGATCCAGGAATCGACGCTGGTCGGTGGTGAACTCCGAGGATCGCGCGGGGACCGTGCCGAAGGCCTGCCCGAAGGCGATGAGGACCCTGCGGGCGTGGGGGATCGAGAAGAGGTCGACGGCCGCCGCGTTGTGCCCGTCGACCACCTTCACCTCGAGCTCGCGCATCAGGCGGCTGGAGGCCATCCAGAAGTCGTCGCGGACCATGATGAGGGCCTGGAGCCGCCCGCCGTCGCACTGGCGGAGGGCCCGGGTCAACTCCCCGGCCTGATCAGCACGCCGTGCGTGAAGCCACTGCTCGAACTGGTCGAGGACCAGGAGCAGCTTCGACCGCCGGAGCAGGGCCGAGCCCCTGCGGATGGCCGCCAGGCTCTCGGCGAGCCCGAGGCTTGGGTCGAGGGTGGGAAACCGGCGCCGGAGGCGTTCGAGGAGCCGATCCTCGAGGTCGTCGCCCGTCGCCTCGAAGTAGATCTTGACGACCTGCGGGGCCAGCCTTGGGAGGAGCCCCGCCTTGACCAGGGACGACTTGCCGCACCCGGAGGGGCCGTAGATCAGGCCGACGGGGAACGTGTTCTCGGCCTCGGGTTCCTCGATCTTGTTCTTCCAGAAGCGGATGGCCTCGGAGAGTCCGTCGCGATCCCGGGGGCCGGGCAGGAGCTGCAGGAACGCGGTTGCGTCGCTTTCGTCGAAGGCCCTGAGACCCCTGGGGATCACGGGCGCCCGCCACTCGGACTCGTTCGAGGATTCGAAGACCCCTCGCGTGGGGACCCCGCCACTCCCTCCCGCTCCCGGCCTGGGCGGGACGGCCGGCGTCGGCGACGGCTCCTCGAGGAAGTGATAGAGGTCGTCGGCGAAGTCCTTGGCGGTCGCGTAGCGATCCGAGACGCGCTTGGCCAGGCAGCGGAGGCAGATCCGTTCCAACTCCCTGGGGATCGTCTCATCGAACTGACGCGGCGGGGTCGGGTCGAGCGTGGCGATGCGCTCCATGATGACCTCGCGGCGCCCGTAGCCGAACGGGTGCCGTCCCGTGATCAACTCGTAGAGGACGACCCCCAGGCTGAAGATGTCGGTCCGGCCGTCGACCCGGTGCCCTTCCCCCCTCGCCTGCTCGGGGCTCATGTAGGCGGGGGTCCCGGCGTTGACGTTCCCCTTGCCGACGTCGTCCTCGCGCAGGGCCAGGCCGAAGTCGACGAGGTGGGCACGCCCCTCGCCGTCGATGAGGATGTTGCTCGGCTTGACGTCGCGGTGCGCCAGCCCTCGCTGGTGGGCGTGTTCCAGGGCCGAGGCGATCTCGGCGACCAGGCGGCCGACCCTGTCGAAGTCCCCGGCCAATCGCTCCCCTTCGGCCGAGAGGCTGCTCCCCTCGATCAGCTTGGAGACCACGAAGCAGGCCCCGTCCTCGGGGCGGCCGACGTCGTAGACGGGGACGATGTTGGGGTGGTCGAGGCTCGCCAGGATCCGGGCCTCGTCCAGGTACTGCTCCACGTCCTCGGGCCGCGAGACCCGATGCGGGTGCGGGACCTTGACCGCCACCGAGCGGTCGAGGATCTCATCCTGGGCGAGGTAGACCCGGCCGAACCCGCCCACTCCCAGGATGCCGGAGACCCGGTAGCGGCCGATCAACTCGGGCGACCGACTTAGGGCGGGCCTGGGGGGCGTCGGCACCTTCAGCGAGGCCGTCGCCTCGGTCGACTGGAGCGGGTGTTGGGTCATGCCCGACCGCTCGGCGATCGTCGTGAAGTCCCCGAGGATCGCCGCCCGTTTCCCGTCCCCATCCGGCCGGTCCTCCCCCTCGAGGCCACGCGAGGTGGGGTTCAGCACGTATCGCCGTCGCGCGTCTTCCTCGGCGGCGATGATCGTGGCACGGACCGTCGCCTCGTCGGCCGCCTCCCCGAGTGCCTCGAAATAGATCTCCGAGGCGAACGGGTCGCCCTGCTCCCAGCGGAACTGCTGGTCGGCCAGGATCCAGGCGAGCTTCTCCGAGATCCCCGCCTCGGTGTGGTCCCGGAAGTAATCCAGGAGGACCTGCGGGTCGTCGCTCACCGGCCAGGGGACGGAAAAGTGTTCCTCGGTCCGAGGGTCGGGCTTTTCCCCCTCTGGTCCAGCCATCGCCAATTTCCCCCGGGTCTTGAACGGGCCCATGAGCGAAGAGGAGGAAATCTTTTTCTCATCTTTCGCGGCGAGTTGCAACTCTCAAAAGGGCTGAGCCCTGCCAACGCATCGGCCCGAGGAGACGTCGACAACCTTCCTTCCTGCCGGCCTCGAGACGTTCCGAATGCGGGCGAAAACGCCGGGATTCCTGGGGATCTGGGCCCGACCAGCGGCCGGCGGGGCGTCGCGCATCGGCCATCGACTTCATGGGCGAAATGGGCCGATTGCGCCCGCCCCGATTTCGGTGATTTGCGAACCTCGCGTTCACATGCGGCGAGGGTTTGCAAACGGGCGAGGGACTCTTGTAAGATTCTAGGTCCATGAGCGAACTACCGGCAGCAGGTTTGACGATCCGGGCCCTGCAAGGCCTGATCCAACGAATGTACGGGGCGAAGGATGAGGCTCGAGGAGACGCGGCCACGTTCCTGTGGCTGACCGAGGAGTTCGGCGAGCTCGCCACGGCCCTGAGGTCGGGCACGGACGAGGAACTGGCCTTCGAGATGGCCGATGTCCTGGCCTGGCTCGTCACGCTGGCGAACGTCCGGGGGATCGACCTCGAGGCGGCCGTGGCCCGGAAATATGGAGCCTCGTGTCCCGGATGTCATACCTCGCCCTGCGTCTGCGACCCGTCCGAAAAGCCCTGATCGACGACCTATCGACCGACTTCTCGATGGGATTGGCTCACCTAGGAATGTGCACCATGCAACCTCGTCTGAGACGTTGGCCGTTCGCGGTGGTCGGGGCGCTCGTCTTGGCCCTGACCGGGGCGGTCTCCGCCGCACCCCCCAAGCCTCCCATCGAGGTTGAGAACCTGCGCGTCGGGTACTCGAACAAAGACCAGAACAACCTGTTCAAGGTGGGCGCGTGGACCCCCGTCTGGGTCCAGCTCCGCGCGGGGGACCAGCGGTTCACCGGCGTCATGGAGCTGACCGTGCCCGACGACGACGGCACGCCGACCCTGGTGCAGCAGCCCATCGACGTCGGGGCCGGCGAGAGCCAGCGATTCACCGTCTACGCCAGGCCCGGCTCGAACGACCCCGATTTCGGCATCCGCCTGATCGACGCCTCCCGCAAGGTCCGCCCCATCACGGTCGTGGGCTCCAACGTGGCGAAGTTCGACCCGCTCCGGTCGGATGACAGCCTTGTGCTCGTCCTGGGCAAGCCGCAGGGGGTGGACATGGTCCCCGCCCTGCCCGGCTTCGCCGACAAGAACATGGGGGGCCAGGTCGCCGTGGCCCGGGTCGAGGCGGCCGAAGGGCTCATGCCCGGACGCTGGCAGGGCTTCGACGGCGCCCGTGCGATCGTGCTCGATACCGACGACCGCGAGGTCATGGCCACCCTCGACAACCTCCGCGGCCGCGCCCTGGCCGACTGGGTGAGCCGGGGCGGGCACCTCGTCGTCTCCGTCGGCTCGAACTGGCAGCAGGTGCGCGACAGCGTCATCGGCCCCTTGCTCCCGGCGGTCCCGAGCGGCCAGGAACGGGTCAACGACCTCAACGGCATCGAGACCTTCACCGCGGGCGCGACCAAGCCGATCACCCCGGCCGGCACCCCGCCGGTCATGGTCACGAAGTTCGAGTCGATCGAGTCGCGAGGCGGCAAGGTCCTCGGCTCGACCCTCGGCGTCCCCCTGATCATCCGGGGCACGCACGGGTTCGGGCGGGTCACATTGATCGGCGTCGACGTCGACCAGAAGCCGTTCTCGAGCTGGGAAGACCGGGCCCTCTTCTGGGTGCGGGCCCTCGACCTTCGCCGCCAGGGGAATGAGTCGGCGAACGGCACGGTGACGGCCACCGCCCCCTCGCGCAGGATCTACCAGGCGTCGGACACTGACCTCTCCACCGAGCTCCGACGCGGCCTCGAGCAGTTCAAGGGGATCAAGCTGATCTCCTTCGGCTGGGTCGCCTTCTTCATCTTCCTCTACATCCTCCTGATCGGCCCGGGCGACTACCTCTTCCTCAAGAAGGTCGTCAAGCGGATGGAGCTGACCTGGATCACGTTCCCGGTCATCGTCCTCACCGTGAGCCTGCTCGCCTACTACGCGGCCTACGTCGTGAAGGGGAGCGACCTGCGGGTCAACAAGGTCGACATCATCGACGTCCTCCAGGGGCCCGGCCCCGACAACGCCGTCCCCTCGGGCGGCCTGATCCGGGGGACCTCGTTCGTCGACATCTTCAGCCCGCAGAATCGCGACTACGGCGTCTCGGTCGTCCCCCTGCCGGTCGACCAGGACGCCCCCAAGGGGGATGCCGCCCCGAGCAAGGCCCCGGCGGGGACCGAGACGGTGCTCTCCTGGTTCGGCGTGCCGCAACCGGGCTTCGGCGGGATGGGGAACAGCCGGCAGATCGGGTTCTCGAGCGGCGGATACGCCTACTCGCCCCCAGGCTCGGCCGAGTCGCTCACCGACGTCCGCGTGGCGATCTGGAGCACCAAGTGCCTGATGGCCCGCTGGTTCGGCCCCGGGCCGAGCACCCCGCTCTTCGACGTCGACCTCAAGCCGGTCGGCTCCGATCGCCTCGAGGGGACGATCACCAACCGCTCGGGGATGACCCTCGAGGACACCATCCTGGCGTTCAACAAGCAGGTTTACATCCTGAACAAGATCGCCCCCGGGGCGACGGTCCAGGTCGAGCTGGCGAACGACCGACAGCTCTCCGGCCATCTCCAGGCCCAGCCGGTCCGCGAGGGGAACGTCCAGGCCTGGAACACCGAGGCGCCGATCCTCCGGGCGAACCTCATGCTCCAGCTCATGTTCCACGACAGCGCCGCCTCGAGCGCGACGACGGCCGAGAACCCGACGAGCAGCAACCCCCTCCACACCCTCGACCTCACGGGCGTGCTCAACCTCGACCGGCCGATGCTCGTGGCCCGCATCGATCGGCCGACCTCCCGGCTCCTGATCGACAACGCGCCGAGCGAGCCGAAGGTCGATCAGACCACCCTGCTCCGCGTCCTCCTGCCGCTGAAGAAGCCCGGGGACGAGGCGTCGAAGGGGAACTGACCCGGGGGCACCCGGGTCGAGAATCACGCGTAGAATCGAATGGGCCGTTGGCGTACCTGGCACGCCCTACTCATAGAAGGCAGCTCCATGATCGAGACGCATGACCTGACGAAGATGTATGGCGACCTGTACGCCCTGAACCGCCTGAACCTGACCCTCAACCAGGGGGACGTCTACGGTTTCATCGGCCCCAACGGCGCCGGCAAGACGACGACGATGCGGATCCTCGCGACCCTGCTGAACCCGACCTGGGGCGAGGCCACGGTCTGCGGCTACTCGATCTACAACGGCGCCAAGGATATCCGCCGGGCGATCGGCTACATGCCCGACTTCTTCGGCGTCTACGACGACATGAAGGTGATCGAGTACCTCGAGTTCTTCGCCGCCGCCTACCGGATCAAGGGGGCCGCGCGCAAGAAGATCTGCGAGGAAGTGCTCGAGCTGGTCGACCTCACGTACAAGCGGGACGCGCTCGTCACCAGCCTCTCGCGCGGCATGACCCAGCGCCTCGGCCTGGCCCGCGTGCTGCTGCACGACCCGCAGGTCCTCCTGCTCGACGAGCCGGCGTCGGGCCTCGACCCCCGCGCCCGCATCGAGATCCGCGCGCTCCTGAAGGAGCTGCGCTCGATGGGCAAGACGATCCTCGTCTCCAGCCACATCCTCCCCGAGCTCGCCGACATCTGCAACAAGATCGGCATCATCGAGCAAGGTGTGCTGCTGGTCAACGGCGCGGTCGTCGACGTGATGAAGCAGGTCCGCACCGACATCGTGCTGAACATCGCCGTGAGCGACCGGCTCACCGACGCCGCGAACTTCCTCGAGGGCCAGCCCGAGGTCGAGACCGTCCAGGACAAGAACGGGGTCCTGATCGTCAAGATGAACGAGGGGGTCGTCCAGTACAGCTTCCTCGCCAGCCGGCTGATCGAGCAAGGGTTCGACCTCACCCTCTTCAAGGAGGACGAGATCAACCTCGAGACCGCGTTCATGCACCTGACCAAGGGCATCACGAGCTGATCGCGATCCAATCATCTTTGCATCAAAAAGCGAACGGCCTCTCATCCCAGCAGATGTGGGATGAGAGGCCGTTTTCGTTAACAAGACTTGTTTGATTGAAGGGACTTCGATCAATTGGCCGGCTTGTTGTATGAATTCCGAGAGACGTAGTTGGCTGTGAAAGGGGGGAAGGGGTACAAAGCACCCGCTCCACCAACAGTCAAGCCTGGGTTGAAACCGGGGATGATGATCTGGTCGGTGACGGCGGCTCCCGAAACGTTGGTGGTTCCGTTGACCAGGAATACCGACGGCGTCAGTATGCCGGCGCCACTGGTGGCGTCGTTGGTGCCTGTCACGGAGCCGTTTGCGATGCCACTTCCCACGAAGAAGATGCTGCCATTGCCGATATTCACGTTGCCTTGGATATAACCCGAGAGCGACGGCGTGGTGGTGCTGGTGCCGGTGCCGATCAGGGCCTGGTTCTGAGCCAGCAGGTTCGAGCCGGTCGCTGTGCCCTTGGCTGGCTGCGGGCTCGTGCCGAGGAAGCGGCCGATCCTGACCGAGGCCCCGTTGGTGATGTCTAGATCATTGCCGACGTTAAACAGGTTCAGATCACGGCCGATGTTGATGCCGGTGCCGGCACCGCTCAGGTTGGCTTCGGTGAGGATGTCGAGGGTGTTGACGTCGCCGCCCGTGGTGATCGTCGCACCCGGTAGTAGCGCGTTGAACGCGATGCGGTCGACCGGGTCATCGCCGGCGACGGTGAGCGGGCCCGAGAGGTTCGCGGTGTGGTAGCCGAGGATCGCCGAGATCGAGCCGCTGTTCACGGTGATTTGACCGATGTTCAGCACGTGGCTCTGGCTCGACTGGCCGTACGCGAAGCTGTGGGCATAGCCCTTGCGCTGCGGGAACGGCACCGGGCTGATGTCGAGCTCGGACTGGGTCGTGGTGGCGTCGACGATGATGCCGACCTTGCCGCCGGCCATGGCATAGGCCCGCACCGTGCCGATCGGCTGGACGGTGCTGCCGCCGGGGACCTGCCCCTGGATCGGTGTCTGCGTCCCCGGCACGTTGGTCGAGGAACCGCTAGTGGAGATACCCGAGCCGGCGGTCGGGATGAACTGCGTGAGCTGAATGTTGAAGTGGCCGTCCGGCGTGGCGACGACCACGCTCTGGCCGCCGCGGGCGGTCTGCGTGCTCACGCCCTGTCCGCGAGGATACTGCTTATTGTTATGGGGCGCCGCGGGGGAGTACTGCTGCGGATCGTTGTACCGCAGCGCGACCCTAGGGCTCGGGTTGTTGAGGAAGAACTGCCCGGGGAGGTTCGACATCAGCATTCGCGTTTCCAGGCCGCCCGTCGTCCCCATGACGGAAGGCCGGAAGGCGTTGCGCTCCTGGCGACGGGTCGACGACTGCGACCCCTCGAACAGGTTCGAGATGAGGCTGACGACTTCCACCCGGACCCGCTGCCAGTGATGGATCATGTCGCGGAAACCGGCCGAAATCCGGTCGGCGACCCTGCTGAGGTTCTCGGAACCGAGATGGACCCGGGCCGGCCGGCGCATGTTACGTCGACGGCGATCTTGGCGAGCAACCGACATAGGAAAACCCTCCGTGCCCTGGGCGCGATCCTTGGGCGGCGTCCGCTCGCCCTTCGGTAATCCGAGGTCTCGCCTCGTTTCGTGACGGAATGCGCCGAGGTACCTTCGTGTCGGTTCAGGTATCGGCTCGAAAGTCCCCGGCGGGACTCCCAAACGTCCTCTGGAATAGGCCCAACGGTCTTGAGGAATGGCTTGCGAGAACTGGTCCGATTGCAGCGATTGGAGTGATGGATCGTGTGTTGCGGATCGGCCGGGGGTTTGGCGACAATGTTGATCGGAATCTGTGACCGCTCGGCGTGGCTCGCCGCGATAGAATCGCCCGCCGCGTGAGCCCTGCCCCGCTTTGACTTTGAACCGCAACCGGCGATGCCCGGGGCGAGCGATCCCCCGGGGCGCCGGATCTTACTCCCTCTCGTTCGGGGTCCGATGCAACTTCCCTTGCTTGCTCAGAAGGCGTCTCGGTTCACCGAGAGCGTGATCCGAGGCATGTCGGTCGAGGCCGCGAAGCACAAGGCGGTGAACCTCGCGCAGGGGATGCCCGACTTCCCCGCCCCCGCCGAGCTCAAGGCGGCGGCCTGCCGCGCCATCGAGGCCGACGTCAACCAGTACGCGATCACCTGGGGCTCTCGCGAGCTCCGGCACGCGATCGCCGAGCACGCCGGCTGGCACCTCGGCCTGGCGGTCGACCCGGAGACGGAGATCACCGTCACCTGCGGCAGCACCGAGGCGATGCTCGTCGCCCTGATGGCGCTCATCAACCCGGGCGACGAGGTGATCCTCTCGCAGCCCTTCTACGAGAACTACTGGCCCGACTGCGTCCTCGCCGGCGCCACGCCGAGGTTCGTCCCCGTCCGCCCCCCCGACTGGCGGTTCGACCCCGACGAGCTCGCCGCCGCCTTCAACGACAAGACCAAGGCGATCATCCTCTGCAATCCCAACAACCCCACGGGGGCCGTCGCCACGCGCGAGGACCTCGAGATGATCGCGGCCCTCTGCCGCAAGTGGGATGTGATCGCCATCACCGACGAAATTTATGAACATATCATCTACGACGGCCGCGAGCACATCGCGCTGGCGAGCCTGGAGGGGATGCAGGAGCGGACGGTGACCGTCGGCGGGATGTCGAAGACGTTCGCCGTGACCGGCTGGCGGATCGGCACGATGATCGCCCCCAAGGGTCTGACGCACGCCTTCCGCCAGATCCACGACTACGTCTCGATCGGCGCCGCGGCCCCGCTCCAGGAGGCGGGTGCCTTCGCCTACCGGATGCCCCGCGAGTACTTCGCCAGGCTCTCGCAGGACTACCAGGCCCGCCGCGACCGCCTCTGCTCGGCTCTCTTGGAGATCGGCTTCGACCTCGAGTTGCCCCACGGCGCCTATTACGTCATGGCCAACATCGAGGCCTTCGGCGCGACGGACGACGTGGCCTTCGCCCGCCATCTCGTGCGCGAGGTCGGCGTGGCGACGGTCCCCGGCTCGAGCTTCTTCCTGGACAAGACGCTCGGCCAGCAATACATCCGCTTCTGCTTCTGCAAGCGGGACGAGACCCTCGACCTGGCGATCTCCAGGCTGCGGACCCTGAAGGTGATCGTCTAGGTCGAGGGCCAAAGGAGCCTCGCGAGGAGGCTCCTGATTTTTAGCGTCGAGCCCCCCTGCCTCGCCCCTTGAGGCCCAGGGGGCCGCGCGGGGTCGCCGGGGTGGCGACGGCCGTGGTCGTCGACTTCGCGGCGTTACCCGCGGAGTCGGAGATCGCGGCTCCCGATCCGAGGGTGACGACGCCGCCGGCCCTCGCGGATTTGGCCCCGGAGAGGTCGGCCCGCGTGAGCGTGTAGGTGAAGACGAGGACGTTCGTCCCGTCCCCGCCGGCGTAGGTCATGACCTTCTTCTTCGCGCCGAGCATCAGGTCCATCGTCGGCAGGCCCCGGACCCGCACCGCCTCGCTGTACGTGACCGTAACCGTGAGGACCTGGCCGACCGCATACGGCTTCCTCGATCCCGGGATGGGTGTCGTCTGGATCGGGGAGACGGAGACGACCGAAGGGGCGACCGTGTCGGGGGCGGGCGCCGGGGGAGTCACGACCGTCGCGGCCAAGGTCATGGCGGGGACCGTGGTCGTCGTGACCAGGACGCCGCTGGCGTCGTCGACGATCCGGTTCTTGAGGTCGGTCTGGATCGTCGCGCCGGCCGGGACCGTCACGTTGCCCTTCGCGAAGGGATCGGCGTCGAGCCGGAAGATCAGCCGGGTCGTGCCGCTGCCTGAGACGTAGCGGGCGACCTTCGTGCTGGAGCCGACCGAGACCGGGAACCAGGGCTGCCCCGCCACTCGAACCGGGGCGCCGAAGTCGACGGCGAAGTCCAGGGGGTTACCCGCCGTGTAGGAGGACGCCAAGGGCGAGTCCGCCGTCACCGCCGGCGGCGAGCCGGCCGAGAACAACCGCGGGATCGCCCAGAAGATATTGAGCAGGGACCTGTCCATCGGCGTGACCGGGCCATAGAAGCCGAACGGCAGGGCCATGTACGCCGAGGCGATCGAGTCGAAGCCGGCGCCCGCGTTCTGGACGTCGACCGCGCCGATGTTGCCGGCCGTGGCGATGTACAGGCTCGCGGCGCTGGCCGCCGGGCCGATGTAAGACCCGAGCGGGGCCCCTACGAAACTCGAGACGGCCTGGATCGCCTCCGCGACCGGCGCCGGCGATGTGGGCGGGGCGAGCGAGACGGCCTGCGTGTCGCGAGACGACACTTTGATGGCGATGTCGCCGACGCTCGACCCGGTGAACACCGAGAAGATCGCGCCGGAGCCGAACCGCCCCTGCGACGTGATCGAGACGTTGCCGAGGGGGCCGGGCGTGTCCTGGGCGAAGAATGGGAGGACGAAGTCGGGGATCGAAGCGAGCCGCCCGATGGCGTCGAAGTCGGCGAGGAAGGCCGAGAAGAAGACCCCGGTGCCGAGCGAGTTGACCGTGACGTCGCCGATGCCGCCGACCGCCGCGAAGTAGCTGGAGTCGATGCCGGCGCTCAGCAAGGTCCAGGCGTCGTTGGGCGGGGGGGGCAGCGGCAGCAAGGTCCCGCCGGCACGCCCGGCGTTCACCGTGACCTTGCCGATCTTGCCGTCGAAGTGCTTCTGGTCGTAGTCGAAGAACGAGGCCCGGAACTCGCTCTCGAAGATGCCCGTGCCGCCGAGCGTCGTCACGTTGATGTTGCCGATCGAGCCCGCGGCCCCCGCGTAGAAATTGCTCGTCTCGATGCCGTTGCCGCGGAGCGAGCCGTCGGTGACGTTGATGTCGCCGATCGTCCCCTTATTGTCGAAGTTCCCCGCGCCATCGTACACGGCGTTGCGGGCCACGAAGGTCGAGCCCGAGATGCCCGCGCCCCCTTCCTCGCGGTCGGTGACGTTCACCGTGATGAAGCCGATCTTCTCCCCCTCGAAGCTCGAGCCGGAGATCCCCGCCGAAGACACGAGGTTCTGGCCCTGGGTCTCGGCGTAGATGCCGAAGATCGCCCCCTCGTCATCCGGATCGGGGACGGTGCCCGAGAGGTTCGGGCCATTGTTGGCGCTGCCGAAGTTGGAGTCGGCGAGGAAGGTCGAGTTCAGGATGGCCGTCCCGCCCCGGGCGACCGCCTTGATGACGCCGATGTTCGAGTCGGCCGAGAAGCTCGACTCGCTGATCGCGGTGGCGAGGAGCGAAGTCCCGTTGGCGATCGCCGTGATGCCGGACGTCTCGGCGTCGGCGAGCGTCTTGGCCGAGCCGATCGAGCCGTTGCTCGCGGTGAAGAGGCTGCCGCTGATCGCGACCCCGCCGTTGGTCGACTCCGCGTGGATCCGGCCGAAGTTCCCCTGCGAGCTGGTGAAGTTGCTGGTGGAGATCGCCGAGGCGTTCAGCGCCCGGGAGTCGAGGTCGAGCAGGTCCCCCTTGATCTGGAAGATCGAGCCGGTGATCCCCATGCCGAGGGCCGAGCGGACATCCACATAGATGCTGTCGACTTGCGTGTCCGGGTTCTTGGGGCGCTGGTTCTCGTAGTCGGACCAGGCCCTCAGGTTCATGTTGGTGATGCCGTTGCCGGTCTGGCCGCCGAGGACCAGGGCCTTGATCGGGCCGAAGCTCTTGGCGGTGGTGCTGACCGTGTAGAGGGCGTCGCCGCCGTTGGCGTTGGCCGTCCCGTCGATGCCGGCGATCCGCCCCGAGGCCTGGATCCGCGTGTTCGCGATCCCGTCGCCCCCCGCCGGCCCGCCTTGCGCGGTGATCGCCCCGATGTTGCCGAGATCCGGGTCGGTCTTGCCGTTGGCGTCGAAGCTGCCGCCGCGGATGCCGTCTCCGAGGACCGTCGAGAGCGCCTTGATCGGGCCGATGCCCCCTTCCGCGACGACGATCGCCCCGTTGATGCCGTCTCCGTTGCCGATGCCGGTGATCGAGTCGATGTCGCCGACCTGGGCGTGGATCACCGCCTTGAGGATGCCCGTCCCCACGGCCGCCTGCCCGAGGATCGGGCCGATCTCGGCGGCGAGGATCTGCGCCTTATCGATGCCGTTGTTCGTGTTGGCCGGCGACGAAGTGACCCCCGGCGTGACCTCTGGCAGGACGGTCGAGCCGTACGAGATCCCCGTCACACCGGCGATCCGCCCGCCCGCCTGGATCAGGGTGCCGTGGATCGCCGTCGTCCCGAAGGCATAGGCCGTGACGGCCCCCATATCCCCGCCGGCGATCAGGCTGCCCCCCTCGATCGCGTTGACGAGCGGGCTTGTGATGGTCACCGCGCCGAAGTCCTGGAGCGCAACGAAGACGGCCAGGTTCATCCCACCGGCTTCGAGGACGACGCTGCCGATGTTCGTGGCCTTCACGTTCCAGCTCACGTCGCCGGAGTAGACGTGGATGTTGCCGAGGCTGCCCCCGGCCAGGATCTCGGTCGTCGCGGCCGTCTTCTGGAAGACGTTGATGTCGCCGATGTTCCCGCCCGCCTGCACGACCGTCGAGTTGAGCCCGCCGCTGACGCCGGTGATGTTGCCGATGTTCCCGCCCGCGATCAGCTCGGCCTTGATGCCGCTCGCCGACTTGACGTTGCCGATGTTGCCGCCGGCCTTGAACATGCCCTCAAGGTCGACCGGCAGGGCCGTCGCCTGCCCGCCGCCCGCGGGCGTGCCGGACTTGGTCGTCATCAACTGCTCGACGTTGCCGATGTTCCCGGCGGCCTCGAACAGCGAGCCCGCGGCGAACGACTGGGCCTTCACGTCGCCGATGCTCGACGCCGAGTACCATCGGGCCATCGCGGCGCCGTTGACCTCGACGCCGGCGATCCCGACGGTGGTGCTCGTGTTGGTCACGGGGGCGGCGAACTTGTCGGGCACGAGGACGGGGTCGGTCGTCGACGGGTCGGTGCCGGAGATCCCGCCCCCCGCCTGGATGTTGCCGGTGTCCAGCTCGCCGGAGGCGTCGGTGAATCCGAGGTTCAGGTGCCCCGCGGCGTGGATGAAGCCGGTAAACTGCTTGGGGAGGTACATCGTCATCGGCAGCGACGAGTCGTCCGTGGAGATCTCGCCGTCGATCTGGCCGAGGCGTACTGAGCCGATCCCGCCGGCGCGGATCGCGCTCCGCATCGCACCGTGCGGGGCCACGATCGAGCCGATCTGCCCCTCGACGTCGATCACGCCCCGGAGGTCGTTGGTCGTGTTGGTCGCGTCGAACGGATCCCCCGAGTTCTGGCCGATGGCCCCGTTGACCACGATCGCGCCGATGCTCTTCGCCTCGACGTCCCAGAGATCGATCAGGCCGAGGGCCGGCATGTAGCCCCCTTGCGGGCCCGTCGGGCTCTCGTCGAAGATCTCCGCCTCGCCGGTGATCGGGTTGGTGATCAGGATCGTCGGGGCGCTGATGCTGATCGAGTCCGCCGTGACGGTGTTGGCCGCGTCGACGTAGGCGACGCTGCCGGTGTCGAGCGTGATGCTGCCGACGTCGATGCCCGGCAGGGCGACGTCATCCACGACCGCCGCGCTGAGCTGCAGGCCCCCGATCGCCGTCACCCCCGGGTCGGCTGTGATCTTCGCGATGCTGGTGTAGCCGCTGCTGAACATCTTGCTGTCGACGCCGCCGCTGATCGTCAACTCGATCGGCGTGACCGTGATGCTGATCCCGTTCTCCGCCGTGAGCCCGACGAGGTTGAGCTGCTGGATGTCGGCGATGCGGGTCGCGTCCCCCGCGAGCCTCAGGGTGAACCCCCGGTTCCCGCTCGTCGGCCCGTTGAGTTTGACCTCGACGATGTCTCCGTTCGCGTCGTAGAAGGCGACGTCCTGATACACCTGCCCCGGGACGATGTCCCCCGGCGCCGCCAGTAATTCGCGCCGCTCCAGGGCGTCGATGCCGGGGCGGATGGGTCGCCTCCTCGGGCCTTTGCGGTTCCACGACGTCACTGGGAAGGATCCTCGGTGGGCATGCGGGGGCATGGTGCGACTCCTGGGTTGGCGAATCTCGCCACGGCCTGATGGGCGCGTGGCAAGTGGTCTCGTCGATGACCGCGCGGTCGCATCCTCGCGACGTCGATCCCGAATAGATGCAGCGCTCTCGACGGTCGGCCCGTGCAGGCACAAAGGGCGCGCAGGGGGATCTTCGCGACCGTTTCGAACTCACCTCAACCCGACACGCCGTCGTCGGGACTATGACGATTGACTAAATATAGAGCATGGAACGGGGAATGCCAAAGAAAGCGATTGGAAAATCTGGGGCGAGTATTCCGGAAGGGCCTCATTGGGATCGGCAAGATTGCGCGTGTAAGTCGTTCGTATGAGAAGTTTTTGAAAATATAGGCATTTTAAAATGCAAGGGTGCTTCTTGCTGTTTGCCTGGATCTGGATCCTTAGGATTCAAAGTTTATGATGCTGCGTTGATTGCGCGCAAAATGCTCGCCTTCCCTCGTCCGATGGGCCAGGAACTACCGGCCTACATGTCTTCTCGTGTTGTTCGATCGGTCATTGCTTGGATGGATCTGTCGGCGGGTTCGCGTCGAAGCTGATGAGGCAGGAGTTTCGACGTTTCTGCACCTGGAACCTGGCGGGGGTCGCTCGAGCCCGCGTCGGGTCGTCGCTACGTACGGCGGCAGGTCGGCGGCGCGGGGGGCTCGGTTTTCGTGACCTGGGTCGGAGGTGGGGCCGTGATGACGCGTATAGAGCACCGATTTGGTGATGATTCGGGCCTTTGAAAGGGGCCGAAATCCCGCCATTTTGGTCCTGCCGTTCTCTGGACTCATGCCCCGCGAAGCGGTTAGAACAAGTGTTTCTCGGACGCCTCGAAGACGATCACGGAGTGAGCCACATATGGATTGCCGCAAGTCTCGATCCTTCCTGGCGGCCCTCGCCGCCGCCGTGCTCCTGGCGCCGTCGGCGCGGGCGGACAATCGGACGCCCCAGATCCCCGACCTCAAGGTCGAGAAATACACGCTGCCCAACGGCCTGGAGGTCATCCTCCACGAGGATCACACCACCCCCATCGTCGGGGTCAACATCTGGTACAAGGTCGGCTCGAAGAACGAGAAGACGGGCCGCACCGGGTTCGCCCACCTGTTCGAACACCTGATGTTCCAGGGCTCCAAGAACCACGACGACGAATACTTCGGGCCGCTCGAAAAAGTCGGCGCCCAGATCAACGGCAGCACCAGCACCGACCGCACCAACTACTTCGAGAACGTCCCCAGCAACGTGCTGGAACTGGCGCTCTGGGAAGAGGCGGACCGCATGGGCTTCCTGCTGCCGGCGTTGACCCAGGCCAAGCTCGACAACCAGCGTGACGTCGTCAAGAACGAGCGTCGCCAGCGCGTCGACAACGTGCCTTACGGCCAGTCGCACGAGGCCCTCCTCGAGGCCTTCTACCCGCCCGATCACCCGTACCACCACAGCGTGATCGGCTCGATGGCCGACCTCTCGGCCGCGAGCCTCGACGACGTCTCGTCGTTCTTCCGCACCTATTACAGCCCGAACAACGCGAGCCTCTGCATCGCGGGCGACTTCAAGCCGGAAGAGGCCAAGAAGCTGGTCGAGAAGTACTTCGGCCCCCTGCCCAAGGGCCCCGAGGTCGCCAAGCTCGAGCCGAGCGTGCCCGTCCTGAAGGAGTCGAAGCACCTCAAGCTGACCGACCGCGTCACCCTGCCCCGCGCCGAGCTCGTCTGGCCGACCGGCCAGCGCGGCGACGCCGACGAGCAGGCCCTCGACGTCCTCTCGCTCGTCCTCGGCGGGATCGACAAGGAGAATCGCCTCTTCCGCGCCCTGATGTACGACAAGCAACTCGCCGCACGCGTCTCGGCCGGCCATCCCGCCAGCGCCCTGGCCGGTGAGTTCACCGTCACGATCTACGCCCGCCCAGGCCAGTCGCTCGACAAGCTCGTCGAGATCGCCGACGCCGAGATCGAGCGGCTCAAGAAGGACGGCCCGACCCTCGAAGAGGTGACCAAGGCCCAGAATACCCAGGAGAGCGAGCTGATCATCGGGCTCCAGTCGGCCGGGCGCAAGGCCGACTACCTGAACAACTACAACGTCGAGTTCGGCGACCCCCTCGCCTACAAGGCGGAGATGATCCGGCTCTTCAAGGTCACGCCCGAGGACGTCAAGCGCGTCGCCAATCAGTACCTGACCAAGACCCGCATCCGCCTCGACGTGACCCCGGGCGCCCCGACGCCTCGGGCCCCCGAGGTCGAGGTCGACCGCTCCAAGCAGGCCCCGATCGAGAGCCCGAAGATCGCCGAGGTCAAGGACACGTTCGACCGCTCGGTCATGCCGAAGATCGGGCCGACCCCCGACTTCACCCCGCCCGCCGTCACGCGGCGGACCCTCTCCAACGGCCTCGAGGTCCTCGTCGCCGAGCGGCATGAGCTGCCGATCCTGACCCTGAGCCTCGTGCTCAAGGGGGGCGACGTGCTCGTCCCGCCCGCCAAGCACGGACTGGCCTCGCTGACGGCCGACCTGCTGACCGAGGGCACCAAGAACCTCGACTCGCTGGCCTTCGCCGGCGCCCTCTCGGAGATCGGCGCCTCGATCGACGCCAACGGCGGGCTCGAAGCCTCGAGCCTCTCGCTGACGACCCTGACCAAGCACATCGACCGGGGCATCGAGCTCTACTCCGACGTGCTGCTGAACCCGTCGTTCCCCGAGAAGGAGCTGAAGCGGCTCAGCCAGCAGCGGCTTTCGATGATCCAGGCCCGGCTCGACCGCGCCGAGGGGATCTCGGGCGTCGTCTTCCCCCGCCTGCTCTACGGCGAGGAACACCCGTACGGCCGCCCCGACATGGGCACGGCGAAGTCGATCGCCTCGATCACCCGAGACGACATCGTCAAGTTCCACGAGCAGCTCTTCAAGCCGAACAACGCGACCCTGATCGTCGTCGGGGACACCTCGCCGGACGCGATCGTCGCGACGCTCGAGAAGTCGCTCAAGGAGTGGAAGCCGGGCGAGGCCGTGAAGCGTTCGCTGCCCGAGGCGCCGGCCGCCAAGCCGTTGACGGTCTACCTCGTCGACAAGCCCGCCGCCGCGCAGTCGGTGCTGGCCGTCGGCTTCGTGGGCCAGCCGCGCGGGACGCCCGACTACTTCCCGCTCACGATCATGAACGCCGTCCTCGGCGGCCAGTTCTCGAGCCGGATCAACCTCAATCTCCGCGAGGCGAAGGGGTACAGCTACGGGGTCCGCTCGCACTTCGCCTTCCGGATCGGCCCCGGGCCGTTCGAGGCGGGGGGCTCGGTCCAGACGGCCGTGACCAAGGAGGCCCTCTTCGAGCTGATGAAGGAAATCGAGGAGATCTCCGGCGCCCGGCCTGTGACCGACGAGGAGCTCGCCTTCGCCAAGGATCGCACCATCAAGGGCTTCCCCGGCAAGTTCGAGACGACCTTCGGCGTGGCCGGGACCCTGGCCGACCTCGTCCTCTACTCGCTGCCGAATGACTACTTCACCACCTACCCCGGCAAGGTCGAGGCCGTCACCAAGGAGGACGTCGACCGCGTGGCGAAGAAGTACCTCGACACCAAGCACATGACCATCCTGGTCGTCGGCGACCGCTCGAAGATCGAGGCCAAGCTGAAGACCCTGCCCTACGCGCAGGTCATCACCGTCCTCGACCCCGAGGGGAACCCGCTGCCCGCCTCGGGCTCCGACGTCGGCTCGGGCTCGAAGTAAGCTATCGATTTATGATCGATCGCGAATGACGGGGAGTCGCGCCTTCGGGCCGCGGCTCCCCGTCTGCGTTTCGAACCGGCCGAGATCACCATTCCGACGGGTCTCGATACCAGGGGAGCCCGAAGGAGAGGTACGCACTCTTGAGCCCCTCGAGCGCCTCGGGGTCGACCTGCTCGCGCCATGAGCGGCTCACCTTGAGGCTCTCCCGGGAGTAGCGATCCACCAGTTCCTCGACGGGCTCGTCCCAGGTCAGGCCCGCGAAGTCGAAGAGTTCCCGGAAGCCCTCACGCGGTCGTTCGCAGAGGTCTTCATACATGGCGGTCATCTGATGCGGATAGTCGCCGATTTCGCGGGAAGCCTGGCGGAGCGACTTCCCCTGGAAGTCCCCGTTGCGGGCCCACTCGCCGGGCGAGTCCTCGAGCCAACCTTGCTTCTGGAAGCTCAACGCGACGGCCGCCGGGTGCCGCACGAGGAAGATCAGGCGAGGGCTGTATCGATCGAGGTACCAGCGGCCGGCCAGCGGGTTGACTTCCTTGATCACGACCCTCGCCCCGCGTCGTCCCTTCAAGCCCCAGCGCTCGGGGAGCGGGAGGACCTTCTCGGCGAAGTCGGGCCAGCCGAGGAAGGCCTTGTCGGCCAGGCGGCCATACGGCACGGACTGCTCGCGATGGTCGAGCGAGAAGACGGTCCCCAGGCGGCAGAACCTCTCGTCGCTCTGCGTGACCGGCTCCCGCAGGTAGAAGGCGTCGGGGGCGCTCCCGAGCATGAGCCCGACCCAGCTTGACCCGCTCCTCGGCAGCGAGAGCACGAGGATCGGCGGGCCTTGCGGCGGTATCGCCTGGGCAATCCACTTGCTGATCGGCCCCCACCTCGCCCAGGCGATGGGCGAGCCCGTCCGGCTTGGCTTGATCGCGCTCAACAACGGACTGCATTCCTCTCGATCGGGGCGACGTACCCGGAGGAGATCCACCGCGTGCGAGGCCGTCTCGCCCGGTCCCGGCCCACCATGGCCGCATCTCCTTGCGGTTTCGCCGGCGCGCAGCGAGCCAAGGCTCGCGGTCGCGAGTCCGCTCGTGGGCGCGGACCGAGGGCGTGGCCTGACGGTGGGGGGGAGCCGTCGAGACGCTCGTCGTGATCAGGCCCGTGACCGGCCCGTCATCGAGGGGGAGTCGCCTGCCGGCGCCCCTCGGTCTCTTCAAAAAGGCTCGGCGTGACCCGGCGCCCTTCTGGAGGAAATGTAGCGTCACCCACCGCGGACGGGTACCGATTTAAGAAAACTTTAAGGCTCGCATGTCAGCAAACGGCGATCACAGGCACGGTCACGACAGGTTTGTCAAGAATTCTTGAGAATTTAAATTTTAATGTTATGAGATGAATACATGTTTGTTTTTATTGAAACCCGCGGGCCTGTGCGCGACGAGCCCGCCCGCGACATTAGGTTGTCACGAACGGGCTCATGTATGTCGAGGGCAATTGGGATCGGCGAGGGGCCGGGATGCGGGCGAGGAGGGAGCGTCGGGGCGATCAGATCACGTAGTTCTCGACGAACCCCTTCGCGTCGTGGAAGACCTTCCAGTCCTTCGGCGAGACGAAGACGTCGTCGCCGTCGGCGAGGCTGAGCTGGAGAGACTGCTCGCGAGTTAGCTGGACGTTGAGGTTCGTGCCGTCGAGGAGCGTGAGGTCGAGCCGGACGAGGCCGCCGAGCGGGATCATGCGGCGGATCCGGGCCGACCAGGCGGCCCTGCCGTCGCGCTCGCGGGTGATCTCGAAGTCGTGCGGCCGGACGTAGACCGCGGCGCCGTTGCCGTTGGAGCCCGGGACCTCGAGCGGCAGTGGGTTCTCATCAGCCAGGTCCATGCCGAGCACGGTCTCGACCTTGAGGATGTTCACCGCTCCCAGGAACTCGGTGACGAACGGCGAGGCCGGGTGCTCGTAAAGCTCCTGCGGCGGGCCCATCTGCTCGACCTTCCCCTTGTTCAGCACGACGACCTGGTCGGACACCTCGAAGGCCTCCTGCTGGTCGTGCGTGACGAAGAGGCTGGTGACGTGGACCTCGTCGTGGAGCTTGCGGAGCCAACTCCGGAGCTCGTCGCGGACCTTGGCGTCGAGGGCCCCGAAGGGCTCGTCCAGCAGCAGGACCTTGGGCCGGGGCGCCAGGGCCCTCGCCAGGGCCACGCGCTGTCGCTGCCCGCCCGAGAGCTGCGACGGATAGCGCTCGGCGAAGGCGAAGAGCTGCACGAGCTTCAGGAGCTCGTCGACGCGCTCGCGGATCACCTTGGCCGAGGGCCGGGGCTTCTGGACCTCGAGGCCGAACGCCACGTTCTGCCGGATCGTCATGTGCCGGAAGAGGGCGTAATGCTGGAAGACGAACCCGACCCCCCGGCGCTGGGTCGGGAGGTTGGTGGCGTCCTCGCCGGTCAGCTCCACGTCGCCGGAATCCGCCGGCTCGAGCCCCGCGATGATCCGCAGGATCGTGCTCTTGCCCGAGCCCGAGGGCCCGAGGAGCGCGACGAGTTGCCCGGCGGGGACCTCGAACGAGACCCCGTCGACCGCCTGGAACCGGCCGAATCGCTTCGAGAGATTCCTCACCACAATGCCCACGGCACGATCCCCCGCATGCTCGACGAAAAAGAAGGAACCTCGAATATCGACCGCGACCGACGCTTGAATTTTACGGAAGGCCGACCGGGCTGAACGTCCTTGCTCAATGGCCTTCCTCGTGGATCTCGACCCGCTTCCGGAGCAGCTCCATGCCGATGAGCATGACGAACGAGACCCCGGCCAGGAGCACGCTGGCGGCATAGGCGCCGGCGTTGTTGAAGCTCTCGATGCCGTCGTGGACGTAGAGCGTGGCGGTCTGCGTCCGACCGATGATGTTGCCCGAGACCACGAGCAAGGCGCCGAATTCGCCGAGCGAGCGGGCGATGGTCAGCGTGATCCCGTAGGCGAGGCCCCAGCGGATCGAGGGGAGCGTCACGCGCCAGAAGGTCCGCCAGCGGCCGGCCCCCAGGGTGTACGCCACTTCCTCCTGGTCCACGCCGAACTCCCGCAGGACGGGCACGACCTCGCGGACGACGAACGGGAGCGTGACGAAGATGGAGGCCAGCAGCATGCCCGGCCATGCGTAGACGACCCGGATCCCCATCGGCTCGAGCCACTGGCCGAGCCACCCCTTGCCGCCGTAGACGATGATCAGCATCAGGCCCGCGACGATCGGCGAGACGGCGAACGGCAGGTCGACGAGCCCGTCGGCCAGCGACTTGCCCCAGAAGTTCTGCCGGACCAGCACGATGGCGAAGGCCAGGCCGAAGATCGTGTTGATCACCGTGGCCAGGACCGTGATCCACAGCGTCAGGATGAACGCCTGCTGCGACTCGGGCGCGGAGAGCGCCGTCACGAACGGGGCGAACCCCTTGGCGAAGGCCCCCCGGATCAAGGCCAGCGCCGGGACGAGGATCAGGATCGAGAACCAGGCGACGACCGCCGCGGTCAGCAGCCAGCGCCCCCAGGGGAGCGCCTGCTTTCGCGACGGCTTGACTTCGGGGGCGACCTCAGTGGCCATGACTGGCTCCCTCTCGGCGCTGGAGCCGGTTCAAGAGGATCAGGATCCCGAGTGAGCAGGCCAAAAGCACGACGGAGACGACCATCGCGCCGTGGCGGTTGCCGCTCTCGATCTCGCCGAAGATGTACATGGGTCCGGTCTTCGTCGCGAGCGGGCGGTTGCCCGCGACCATGACGACGCTGCCGAATTCCCCGAGGGCCCGGCTGAACGCCAGCGCGGTGCCGGTCAGGATCGCCGGCCAGAGGGTCGGGAAGGTCACGCGGCGGAAGATCGTGAGGTCGTCGGCCCCGAGCGTGGCCGCCGCCTCTTCCTCCGCCCGGTCCATCTCGAGCAGGACCGGCTGCACGCTCCGGATCACGAACGGATACGTGACGAATAGCAGGGCCAGCACGATGCCGGGCTGCTGGTAGATGATCCCGAGGTTATTTCGGCTCAGGAACGACCCCAGCACGCTCGTCGGCCCGTACAGGGCGACGAGCATGAGCCCCGTCACGACCGTCGGCACGGCGAACGGGACGTCGATGAGCGCGTTCATGATCTTCTTGCCCGGGAACGAGTAGCGGACGAGCACCCACGCCGTCGCCGTCCCCGTGACCGCGTTGATCAGGACCATGACCCCGGCCGTGGCGAATGTCAGCTTGAGCGCGTGCCAGGCGAAGGGGTTGGTCATCTCCTTCCAGAAGGCGGCCCGGCCCGGCTCCGCCGCCTGGACGCCGAGCGCGGCGAGGGGGAGCACGACCATCAGGCCGAGATAGAGCAGCGTGATCGCCCGCAAGGGGAGCTCGCTGGGGGAAGGCCGGGGGCCTCGACTGGCCGTGCTCATGGCTGGCCTCCTGGCTTCTTGCGGGTGAAGATGTCGTCCCAGACGCCGCCGGGGGCGTACACTTCTTTGTTGATCTTGGTCCAGCCGCCGAGGTCCTTCATGGTGAAGAGCTTGCTCGGCAAGGGCTTGCGGCCGGGCGGGTCGAGCTTCGGATTCAAGGGGCGGAACCCGTAGTCGGCCAAAATCCGCTGCGCCTCGTCGGACCGCAGGTAGGCGAGGAAGGCCTCGGCCACCTCGCGGTTGCCGTGCCGCTTGACCGAGGCGTCGACGATCGCGGCGGGTCCCTCGATCAGGAGCGTCGCCTCGGGGAGGACGTACGGGGCGTCGATCTTCTTCATCCTCGCCTGGAGCAGGATCTCATTCTCATACGTGACCACCGCGTCGCCGGTGCCGCGCTCGAAGGTGGCCATGCTCTGGCGCCCGGACGAGTCCATGTTGACCACGTTCGCCTGGACCCTGGAGAGGAACGTATGCGCGGCCTCGGGGTCGGGCTTCTTCTTGTCCTTGAGGAGCCCCGCCCCGTAGATCGCGTTGATGTTCCAGCGCGCCCCGCCGGAGGTCTTCGGATCCGGATAGAGCACCGAGACGCCGGTCCTGGTGAGGTCTTCCCAGTCGGCGATCTTCTGCGGGTTCCCGGGCCGGACCCCGATGACGACCAGGCTCCGGGTGATGAGCCCCTTGCTCGGCCCGTTCTTCCAGTCTTCCTTCACCAGGCCCGCCTTGACGAGGCGGGTGACGTCCCCTTCGAGCGAGAGCACGGCGATGTCGGCGTCGAAGCCCGACTCGATGGCGCGGCTCTGGGCGCCCGAGGCGTTGTAGGACTCCTCGAAGTGGACCGTCCTGCCGGTCTTCCGCTTCCAGTCGGCGGCGAAGGCCGGCAGGATGCCGTCGCGGAAGGCCTCGCGGACCACCGAGTAGGCGCCGATGGTCAGCGTGTCGTCCCCGCCCCCCGCGCCCCGGGCGGGCGCACAGCCGGAGGTCGTCGCCGCCAGCGGCAGGAGGGCCGCGACCAGGGCCATGAGTGTCGAGGCCCGCCGGCATCGGACCCGGAGCCGGGCGAACGCCGGCCACGGGGGCCGTCGCCGCGCGACGGCGGGGGGCGTCGTCGGGGTCGAGTGGGCTTGGAATTCGATGTTCATAGGGCTCTTGAGGCTGGGAGCGCCCCGAGGCTCGCTGCGAGTCGGTGCGGCCGTTGCCCCTCCCCTCGCAACTGCGCGAATCGGGAGACGGCGGTTGGCGGCACCGGCAAGCGTCCTCGCTCGTCGGATCGTCGTGGGGGGCGTTCGAAGCCAGAGCCTGGCAGGGTCGAGTGAAGACCCGTGCCGTTCGCAGTTCGGGTCAGTCGCCCCGTCGCGGCCGTTGCCTCGCGAGAATGGCCGGGGAGGGACGCAGGTTCAACCCGCGATGCACCTTAGCTGAGGTTCGAGATATGGGTCAGATGACCCAGTCGCCGACATAGCCTCGTTTCCGCTCGCGATTCTCCTTGATGAGGTCGGCGAACGTAGTTCGGTCGACGACGTCGGAGGTCGCTTGCCGGACGCGGCCCCAGAATCCGAAAAAGTGGCACTCTCCGTGAAAGTCGCATTCCTTGTGTCGCGATTGACTCACGCAATCGACCGGTGCGATCGGGCCGTCGATGTAGCGCATGATCTCGCCGATCGTCAGTTGATCGGCCGCTCGTGCCAGCCGGTAACCACCCTCGGCGCCTCGCCGGCTCTGGACGAACCCGCCCCCCTTGAGCTGACCCAGGATCACCTCGAGGAATCGGATCGGGATCAACTCCCGTTCGGCGATCGCGGCGATCTTCATCGGCTCCGGGGTGGTATGTTCGGCCAAAGCATAGATGGCCCGAATGGCATAATAACACTTCGAGGAAACGCTCATCGTCACCTTTCGCGTTCGATCATTGGGAAATGATCTCTATTTCGACAAGGCAAGTCAAGATACGAGTTCGGCCGGCCAAGGGTTCGAGGGGGCGTCGAGGGAAAGGCGTGGGTCTCTTCGCCGTTGCATCCCCCAACGACAAGGGGCCGAACCCCGGAGGGGCCGGCCCGCCCGACCTGTCTCGATTGACGGCCCTTTCAAAACAGCCTGGGGGCCTCGAAATCGTCGGACGACGACGTCTTCAGCTCGAACGTGTCGGCCGAGGCATCGAGGTCCAACTCCCGCTCGGGCCTGGGCTCGCGCAGGGTCCTTGGGGTGTAGGACAGCAAGCCCCTCCTCTCCGCGCAGGCGAGGCAGATCCTCTCGTCGGCGCGTTGGAGGAAGATCTCGCCGTCCATGAAGCGATGGTAGAAGTCCTGGCCGGGGGCCATCATGTAGCAAAACTCGCGCTCGCTGCCGACCTTCATCCCGACCTTCCAGCCCGGCTCGTACAGGAAGAGCCGCCTCTGGTTGGGGACGTCCTCGGCGTTCTGGGGCGCGAGCGAGCCTCGATCGGAATTCATAGGTGCGCTCTCTCGGTGTCGGCCACGGGGGCATGGGGGTGGATGCCGCACACGTCGTCGTTACAGAGGAAGTCACGAGGTCGCGAAGCCGCTATCCGATTGTAAACGCGATCCCCCACTTGGGAAAGGATCGGCAGGGATCCCACCAATGCGGCCGGCTTGAAAAGGGGGATCCAGCGCCCGATGAGCATGACCGCCCGATACCCGGCGGCGATCCGCCCGTCGGCCCTGACGACGTGCATGGCCCTGAGGCAATCTTCCTTGGTCAGCGAAGGATGGATCTTGGTCACGTCGACCGCGGTGAGGTCGACCGGCTCGAGCACGCGGTCGGGATCCCCGGCGGTCAGCAAGGCCATCGAGGCCCGGCAGCGGGGACAGGCCCCGTCGTAGAGGACCTTCCCGGCCGGCTGCGAGCCCGCCTTGCCCGCGACCAGGCTGCGCAGCCAGGGGCCCGAGACGAACGCGAGGTTGCCCGCCAGCATCACCAGGCCGAACTCGGAGAGCCCGGGCGCGGTCAACGCGATGCCGAAGTGGAGCAGGACCACCGTGCCCAGGAGCAACGGGCGGAGCGCCCGCGTCCAGATGAGCACCGGATAGCCGAGCTCGAGTGCCAGGCTGCCGTGCGTCATGACGTTGAGCAACCACGGATACGCGGCGAGCCAGGTCAGGTCGAGTTCGCGGAACTCGGCCGCGGCCAGCACGCCCCAGATCGCCATCCCCGACCACCAGGCCTGGCCCTGGAGCTTCGCCAGGCCGGCCATCCCGTAGATCAGGACCAGGTGGAGTTGGATCAAACGGAGTGCCAGGTTGGCCGAAATCGTGGGAGTCGGAACCCCCGAAGCCCCCATCCATCGGCCGTCGTGCCTTCGCCTTGTCACGAGGGCTCGGGTCTGCCGGTACCTGGCGAAGAAGCGGTCGAGCGAGACGGCCTGGCCGCTCGCCCCGGTCAGGGCCAGGTACAGGGCCCAGGTCGAGATGACCTGGTCGAAGCCGAAGAGGGAGACCGGCATGCGCCTCGTGGTCGAGACGACGATCACCCAGGCGAGGACCGACGTGACCCTGCTGAAGAGGCCGACCGTGTAGAGCAGCAGCACCCCCATGCAGCCGACCCAGGCCGGGCGCAGCAGGTGGTCGGGGACGAGCAGCCAGAACGACCAGGCGGCCGGGGACTGCCTCTCGTGGATGTGCCGGATGACCTTGGGGTCGGCCCATCCTTCGGAGCCGAAGAAGGCCTGGAGGTCCAGGCCGTAGACGCCCAGGCTCCAGAGCAGGAGCAGCCCCACCGCCACGCGCAAGAGGCCGAGCGAGGTCGGGTCGGCCGGGGTGAAGAAGAAGGCGTTCCAGCCGCGGACCGCCGCGTTCCCCAGCTCCCGGAAATACTCCACGGGCCCGATTATAAGGCGTCGCACTGGTAATCTCCGATCCGCTCGGGTGCTGTGAAGAACTCCTCGGCATCGAGGTCGACGCCCTTCGACCCGCGCTCGTCCAGCTCGTGCCGGATGTGGTCGATGTTGGGGATGAGGTGCGACTGGAGGAAGAGGGAGATCTCCGTCGAGCCCTTGTATTCCTTCGCCAGGTGCCTGGCGTAGGAGTGGGCCCAGTTGCTCATGTTCCCCTGCCCCGCCGCCTGGGCCATCCGGAAATCCTCGGCCAGGTGGTTGGCCAGGGCGAGCTGCCGCTGATACCGGATCTTGGGCCAGACCCCTCGCTCGGGGAGGCGGACCGTCTGCTCGGGCCGGCCGTCGGCGAACTTGATCTTCGCGATGGCGATGGCCGTCGGCCCGGGCTCGGGGGAATAGTAGCGATACGAATAGCCCTGATCGATGACCTGATGGTACGTCGCGAAGAGGCCCGCGAAACTCCGCTCGAGCTCCGACGAGGGGGAGGCGGCGAGCGCCCCCGCGAGGATCGCGGCGATGTGGAAGATCAGGGCCAGCGACACCAGGGCTTTCGCCCAGGGCGGCCAGCCGGCCCCATTCTCGGCCTTCGGCTCGGCCTCGGGGCTCGACGCCTGCGAGGATCGATCAGGCTGCCGTTTGCCGGCAATGCCCCCCTTCATGCGTCACTCCTTTTTTGCGTTTTTCCCGCCGAATCGGATCGAGCCGTCCGTGCGCTTGCCCACTCTTCGTCGAAGGGCCTCGAGTCGGCCCCCCCTTGCGGCACGGACGGGACGTTACCTCAAGTTTATCGGCAGTTTGGGCCCCGATCGCCTCAAGCTCGATCGTAACCCGTCTCGGCGAACTCGGGCCAGGAGACTTTAGCCAGACTGCAAATCCGATCGGGTTGGGACTCCTCGCAAACCTCCGGACCCTCTCTATTTTATCCAAGTTTGCGATGGTGGTTTGCATTCTCCCAAGTCGTCGTCTAGAATTTGCGGTACCTGAGCAGTTGGTATCGATTGTAAACGAGTCGGCGGGTAATCGGGGTGAGGTCGATGAGTTGGGGCGAGTATCGGCCTCCGCGCCCGACCGAAGCGCGTTTTTTACTGACCGGCCCCGCGATGATTGATTGACGCACCTTGGAGGTTAGAAAATGCAGGGAACGATCGTCATGCTGATGGCCCTCAGCGGCCTAGGCTGTCACCACAAGAGCTGTGCGCCCGTCACCGTGGCCTCCTGCTATTCGTCGTGCTACTCGTCCTGCTATAGCAGCGTCGAGACGGTGAGCTACCCCTCGGCTCAGTGCTACAGCTCCGAGCAGTGCTACAGCTCTGCTTATGTTCCCCCCGTCTCCAGCGGCTGCTATAGCTCTTGCTACAGCTCCTGCTACTCCTCGTGCTATAGCTCCTGCTACAGCTCTTGCTATAGTTCCTGCTACTCGTCTTGCTACACCAGCAAGCACAAGCACGGCCTCTTCTCGGGCTTCTTCGGGAAGCACAGGAAGTGCGGCCACCAGTACTCGAGCTGCTACAGCTCGGCCTGCTATAGCTCTTGCTACAGCTCTTGCTATAGCTCCTGCTTCAGCTCTTGCTACAGCTCGGTGGACTATGCTCCCCCGGTCTACGGCAGCTACACCCCGGTGGTCGAGGGCTCGGCCCAGGCCTACCCGGCCGCTCAGGGCGTCATGACGCCCGCCCCGGTGGCCCCGACGACCAGCGCCCCGGCCCCGCCCCCGGCTGTGACCGAGCCCGCCCCGGCTCCGGCCCCGACCCCCGAACCGGCCCCGGCTCCGGCCGAAGCCACCCCGCCCGCTCCCGAACCCGCCAAGACCGAAGCGGCCCCCGAGCCCGCCCCGGCTCCGGCCCCGGCCGCGGAAACCCCGAAGTCTTGATCGGTGACGACTAACCTCCAGGTCGGTGCCAGGGCCTCCTGACCCTCGGTCCGGTCAACGATAATGGTGGGCCTCGTGCCCCGATGGTCCACCCCGGCGTCGCGACGCCGGGGTGGACCATTTCTATTTGGCGTGTTTCGTTGTAAAGGGGTGTCTTTCCTTTCCAACGTCCCGACTCGAATCGAGCAATCTCTTTCCTCAGACCAAAGCACGTCCTATCTTTGGATTGAGACTTCTTTGGCGAGCTGGCTGCCTGACCTGTTCCCCGGTGAATGGCGCCAGCGGGGCGGATTGATCCTGGTTCGGGTCACAAGGATTTTGTTTCGATGTCGACCGTCGATCCCAACTTCACGCTTCCCCTGGACGACGAGCACGAGCGCCGAGAGTGGCTGCTCCGGACCTTCGGTGAGGCCATCTGCCGGCAATGGGGGATCTATCGGATCCCCGACGACTTCAAGCTGTCGGTGGTGATCCCCGTCTACAACGAGCGGAACACGATCCACGAGATCCTTCGCCAGGTCCGCGCCGTGCCGATCAACAAGCAGATCATCCTCGTCGATGACTGCTCCAAGGACGGTACGACCGAAATCCTCAAGGGCATGGCGGCCGATAACCCGGACCTGACGATCGTCTTCCACGACGTGAACCAGGGCAAAGGCGCCGCCCTGCGCACGGGCTTCGCCCACGCGACCGGCAATGTCGTGATCGTGCAGGACGCCGACCTCGAATACGACCCCAACCAGTATCCGCAGCTCATCGCCCCGATCCTCGAGGGCAAGGCCGACGTGGTCTACGGCTCCCGGTTCATCGGCGAAGAGCACCGGGTGCTCCACTTCTGGCACTCGCAGGGGAACCGCTTCCTCACCCTGCTCTCCAACTTCATGACCGACCTGAACCTGACGGACATGGAAGTCTGCTACAAGGTCTTCCGTCGGGAAGTGATCCAGAACATCCCGCTCAAGAGCAACCGGTTCGGCTTCGAGCCGGAGGTCACGGCCAAGGTCGCCCGGTTCCAGGTCCCGGCGCTCGAAGGCCGCCCGGCCCGTCGCTGTCGGATCTACGAGATCCCGGTCAGCTACAACGGCCGCGACTATCGCGAAGGCAAGAAGATCGGCTGGAAGGACGGCGTGCAGGCCCTCTACTGCATCGTCCGCTACGCCTTCGCCGACTGAGCCGTCGAAGCGCCCGCGTTCGGACGTTAGGATGGAGTCCGAATCGATCACGATAAGGAGGTCGGAATGTCCACGCTACGTCTCGCAGGTTGGATGCTCATGGCCGCCTGGGCGGTTTCGGAACCGGTCCCGGCCCAGGAGGTCTCGACGTCCCCGGATCAGGCTCAGGCGCAGTCCGCTGCCCCCGCCCCGGCCGAATCGAAGCCGAAGTCGAAGGCCAACAGACGCGGCCGTTCCAACGGCCCGAAGACCTACATGGGCCGCGTCATCGCGCCGGTGATGACGTACGAAGGGGCCGAGTGGCTCATCCGCCCCGAGCGCGAGCAGGAAGAACAGCCCGAGGCGATGATCGACGCCCTCAAGATCCGCGAGGGAGAGACCGTCGCCGACGTCGGGGCCGGTGTCGGTTACACGAGCCTCCGCCTGGCCCGTCGGGTCGGGCCCAAGGGGCTCGTCCTGGCGACCGACCTCCAGCCCGAGATGCTCCGGATGCTCGCGGCCAATATGAAGGAGGCGGGCGTCAAGAACATCAAGCCCGTCCGCTGCACCCCCACCGACCCCAAACTCCCCGAGGAGCAGGTCGACCTCATCCTGATGGTCGACGTCTATCACGAGTGCGTCGACCCCGAGGCCACGCTCAAAGGCCTTCGCAAGGCGCTCAAGCCCGGCGGGCGGCTCGTCCTCGTCGAGTTCCGCGGCGAAGACCCCGAGGTCCCGATCAAGCCCGAGCATAAGATGACCGTCGCCCAGGTACGCCGGGAGATCGAACCCCAGGGCTTTGCCTTCAAGGAGAAGTTCGACTTCCTCCCCTGGCAGCACATCATCGTCTTCGAGAAGCCCCAGGCGAAGGCCAAGGCCGCGAGCCCCGCTACCCCCTGATCCGTCGGACGCCCGGGGACTCCTCGCCCGGGGCTCATGGCGAGACCCCGGATGAGCGTGGCCCCCCGCGCCAAACCGGCGGTATTCGCTTGGAGAATAGTCGGTCTGGGTAGATCGGTTGAATTGCGGGCGTGGGTTGGTCCATCAAGATCATCGTGAGACCCGGGATTTCACTTTCAGCAACTGGATTTCCAGGTGATAGGCCGTGTCCGAGGTTCATGGTTGACCCTCCCTTCGTTTCCGCATTATCCTTCAAGGACGGTTGGCTTGGAGAAATGGGCGTCCGTCGATCTCTTTCTCCGCCTGATCCAGTTCCGTCGCGCCTCTCGAACGTTTGCCGAAGGACGTGTCCTTGCTTGAGGCATCGCGGCGAGGTCAGCCTGCTCCGCCCCGCACGTCAGGGCGTCGTCGACCCGGGTGAATTCCGGGTCCGAGCCTTCGAGGGTGACGCGGTGACGCGATGATCTCGGCGACGAGACGTGGGCTCCTTGAGAGCGATGACGCAATTCCTCGATCGATGCCGGATGTCCCCCCGTCCTGGAGTCCCTCGCCCCAAGACGGGCCGGCCGCCGGTCGATGTCCGCGCGGCGAGGGCGTCCCGGCGCGACGATCGTGTGATGCCTCGGGGCGATGCTGAGCGGTTAAGGTTATGTGGATAGGTTGAAGGCGACTCGACTGGACGACCTTCGCCAATGGTCCTATGCCCCCCGGGAGATTTCGCGATGCCAGCCTTGCAGGAGCCGATGTCCCAGGGTGCCGACCAGACGACCACCGCGCTCTTGACCGCGCTGACCGCCCTCAAGAAGGGGAACTTCTCGGCACGCCTGCCGATCGACTGGACGGGGCTCGCAGGCAAGGTGGCCGACACATTCAACGAGGTCATCGAGCTGAACGAGCGGATGGCCCACGAGCTGGAGCGGCTGAGCCGGGTCGTCGGCAAGGAAGGCCGGATCAACGAGCGCGCGTCGCTCGGGGCCGTCAGCGGCTCGTGGGAGGCCTCGATCGCCTCGGTCAACGCCCTGATCGGCGACCTCGTCCACCCGACGAGCGAGACCGCGCGCGTGATCGGCGCCGTCGCCCAGGGGGACCTCTCGCAGACGATGGCCCTCGAGATCAACGGCCGGCCCCTCCAGGGGGACTTCCTCCGCACGGCCAAGACCATCAACACGATGGTGGATCAGCTCGGTTCGTTCGCCTCCGAAGTGACCCGCGTGGCCCGCGAGGTGGGTACGGAAGGCAAGCTCGGCGGCCAGGCCGATGTGAAGGGCGTCGCAGGTACGTGGAAGGACCTCACCGATAGCGTCAATTCGATGGCCGGCAACCTGACGGGCCAGGTGCGCAACATCGCGGAAGTGACGACGGCTGTCGCGAACGGCGACCTCTCGAAGAAGATCACCGTGGACGTGAAGGGGGAGATCCTCGAGCTGAAGAACACCATCAACACGATGGTGGATCAGTTGCGCTCCTTCGCCGCCGAGGTGACCCGCGTGGCCCGCGAGGTGGGAACCGAAGGTAAGCTCGGCGGTCAGGCCCAGGTCGAAGGTGTCTCGGGCACGTGGAAAGACCTCACCGATAGCGTCAACTTCATGGCGGGTAATCTCACCGCCCAGGTGCGCAACATCGCCGCCGTCACCACGGCCGTGGCCAATGGTGACCTGTCGAAGAAGATCACCGTCAATGTTAAAGGTGAGATCCTGGAGCTGAAGAACACCGTCAATACGATGGTGGATCAGTTGAGCTCATTTGCATCCGAAGTGACGCGCGTGGCTCGCGAGGTGGGCACCGAGGGCAAGCTCGGCGGCCAGGCCGACGTGCCTGGTGTCGCGGGCACCTGGAAGGATCTCACCGACAGCGTGAACTTCATGGCGGGCAACCTGACGAGCCAGGTGCGGAATATCGCCGAGGTGACCACCGCCGTCGCGAATGGAGATTTGTCCAAGCAAATCACCGTGGATGTGAAGGGAGAGATCCTGGAGCTGAAGAACACCATCAATACGATGGTGGATCAGCTCAGCTCGTTCGCGTCGGAAGTGACCCGCGTGGCCCGCGAGGTGGGAACCGAGGGCAAGCTCGGCGGCCAGGCCGACGTGAAGGACGTGGCCGGGACCTGGAAGGATCTGACGGATAGCGTGAACTCGATGGCGGGCAACCTGACCGGCCAGGTGCGGAACATCGCGGAGGTGACCACCGCGGTCGCCAATGGCGACCTGTCGAAGAAGATCACCGTGGACGTGAAGGGTGAGATCCTGGAGCTGAAGAACACCATCAACACGATGGTGGATCAGCTCCGCTCCTTCGCGGCCGAGGTGACGCGCGTGGCCCGCGAGGTGGGAACGGAAGGCAAGCTCGGCGGCCAGGCCGATGTGAAGGGCGTCGCAGGTACGTGGAAGGACCTCACCGATAGCGTCAATTTCATGGCGGGTAATCTCACCGCCCAGGTGCGGAACATCGCCGAGGTGACCACCGCCGTCGCGAATGGAGATTTGTCCAAGCAAATCACCGTGGATGTGAAGGGTGAGATCCTCGAGTTGAAGAACACCATCAATACGATGGTGGATCAGCTCAGCTCGTTCGCGTCGGAAGTGACCCGCGTGGCCCGCGAGGTGGGAACCGAGGGCAAGCTCGGCGGCCAGGCCGACGTGAAGGGCGTCGCCGGGACCTGGAAGGATCTGACGGATAGCGTGAACTCGATGGCGGGCAACCTGACCGGCCAGGTGCGGAACATCGCGGAGGTGACCACCGCGGTCGCCAATGGCGACCTGTCGAAGAAGATCACCGTGGACGTGAAGGGTGAGATCCTGGAGCTGAAGAACACCATCAACACGATGGTGGATCAGCTCCGCTCCTTCGCGGCCGAGGTGACGCGCGTGGCCCGTGAGGTGGGCACCGAAGGCAAGCTCGGCGGACAGGCCGACGTCCGCGACGTCGCCGGCACGTGGAAGGACCTGACCGATAGCGTGAACTTCATGGCCGGCAACCTGACGGGGCAGGTGCGAAACATCGCCGACGTGACGAAGGCCGTGGCTAATGGAGACCTCTCCAAAAAGATCACCGTCGATGTGAAGGGTGAGATTTTGGAGCTGAAGAACACCATCAATACGATGGTGGATCAGCTCAGCTCGTTCGCGTCGGAAGTGACGCGCGTGGCCCGCGAGGTGGGCACCGAAGGCAAGCTCGGCGGGCAGGCCCAGGTGAAGGGCGTCTCCGGAACTTGGAAGGACCTCACCGACAACGTCAACTTCATGGCGGGCAACCTGACGAGCCAGGTCCGCGGCATCGCCAAGGTGGTCACGGCGGTCGCCAACGGCGACCTCAAGCAGAAGCTGACGGTGGAGGCGAAGGGGGAAATCGCCGCGCTCGCGGATACGATCAACAGCATGATCGACACCCTCGCCACGTTCGCCGATCAGGTGACCTCGGTGGCCCGCGAGGTGGGCGTCGAAGGGAAACTCGGCGGCCAGGCGAGCGTGCCGGGCGCGGCGGGCACCTGGAAGGACCTCACCGACAACGTCAATCAGCTCGCCGCCAACCTGACCACGCAGGTGCGGGCCATCGCCGAGGTCGCCACCGCCGTCACCAAGGGGGACCTCACTCGCTCGATCAAGGTCGAGGCGCTGGGCGAGGTCGCGGTGCTCAAGGACAACATCAATGAGATGATCCGCAACCTCAAGGATACGACCCTCAAGAACAGCGAGCAGGACTGGCTCAAGACGAACCTGGCGAAGTTCAGCCGGATGCTCCAGGGGCAGAAAGACCTGCTCACAGTCGGTCGCCTGATCCTCTCGGAACTCGCCCCCGTCGTTTCGGCCCAGCACGCAGTCTTCTACATCCTGGATACGAGCAAGGAGACGACGCAACTGACGCTCCTGGCCAGCTACGCCTACAAGGGCTTGAGCGCGGTCGGCACGCAGCTCGGCCTGGGCGAGGGGCTCGTCGGGCAGTGTGCCCTCGAGAAGCAGAAGATCCTCCTGAGCAACGTCCCGCCGGACTACATCCGGATCAAGTCGGGGCTCGGAGACGCCGCGCCGCTGAATATCCTCGTCCTGCCGGTCATCTTCGAAGGCCAGGTCAAGGGGGTGCTCGAGCTGGCCTCGTTCGAGCGGTTCAACCCGACGCACCAGGCCTTCCTCGACCAGTTGACCGAGAGCATCGGGATCGTGCTCAACACGATCGTCGCCAACATGCGGACCGAGGACCTGCTCAAGCAGTCGCAGTCGCTCGCCCAGGAGCTCCAGAGCCGCCAGGAAGAGTTGCAGCAGACCAACCAGGAGCTGCAAGAGAAGGCCATGCTGCTGGCCCACCAGAACCAGGAGGTCGAGCGCAAGAATCGCGAGGTCGAGCAGGCCCGCCAGGACCTCGAGGAGAAGGCCAAGCAGCTCGCCCTCACATCCAAGTACAAGTCCGAGTTCCTCGCGAACATGTCGCACGAGTTGCGGACGCCGCTCAATAGCCTCCTGATCCTCTCCGACCAGCTCTCTAAGAACCCGGAGGGGAACCTGAAGCCCAAGCAGACGGAGTTCGCCAAGACGATCCACTCGTCGGGCAACGACCTCCTGATGCTCATCAACGACATCCTCGACCTCTCGAAGATCGAGTCGGGGACAGTCCAGGTGGACATCGGCGAGCTCCGCCTGGGCGAGCTGCAGAGCTACGTCGAGCGGACCTTCCGCCACGTCGCCGAGTCGAAGGGGGTCGACTTCGTCATCGAGATGGACGCGGCGCTGCCCAAGGCCCTCTATACCGATGCCAAGCGGCTCCAGCAGGTCATCAAGAACCTGCTCTCGAACGCGTTCAAGTTCACGCACCAGGGGCGGGTCTCGCTCTCGGTGAAGCCCGCCCGCAACGGCTGGAACCCAGAGAACGACGACCTCAACCGCGCGGTGGGGGTGCTGGCGATCTCGGTGGCCGACTCGGGGATCGGGATCTCGCCCGACAAGCAGCAGATCATCTTCGAGGCCTTCCAGCAGGCCGACGGCAGCACCAGCCGGAAGTACGGAGGGACGGGGCTCGGCCTGGCCATCAGCCGCGAGATCTCCAGGCTCCTCGGCGGCGAGATCCGGCTCGTCAGCGTGCCCGGCAAGGGGAGCACGTTCACGCTCTACCTCCCGCAGAACTACTCGTCCCCCAAGACCGTCCGCAGGCCGCAGATCACCGCGGTCGAGGTCGAGCCCGGCAGCAAGGTCTCGCCGACGCTCGACATCCCGCCGATGGTCCTGGAAACCCCGATGCTCGTGAACGAGGTCGGGGACGACCGCGACTCGATCCAGCCAGGGGACCCGCTGCTCCTGATCGTCGAGAACGACCTCTCGTTCGCCAAGCTGCTCCTGGAGGCCGCCCGCGAGAAGGGGTTCAAGGGGCTCGTCACCTCGCTCGGGGCCGCGGCGCTCGCCCTGACGCGCGACTACAAGCCCGACGCCATCACCCTGGATATCTGCCTCCCCGACATCGACGGCTGGCGCGTGCTCGACCGGATCAAGAATGATATCAGCACACGTCACATCCCCGTCTGCGTCGTCTCGACCGAGGAGATGTTCGACCGCGGCATGGGGGAAGGCGCCCTGAGCGTCGCGATCAAGCCCTTCAAGAGCCGGGAGACGCTCGAGCAACTGCTCGAGACGATCCGGGCCTTCGTCAACCGGCGGGTGAAGGACCTCCTGCTCGTCGACAACAGGCGCGGGCGAAGCGACGAGCTCTTCGACTACATCGGGGCCGAGGAGCTGCGGATCACCCCCGCCTCGACCGCCGAGGACGCCCTGAAGCTGCTCGACCAGAAGCACATCGACTGCGTCGTCTTCGGCTCGCCGCCGACCGACATGTCGACCGAGGCCTTCCTCAAGAGGCTCCGGCCCGACCAGGGGACGACCTTCCCGGTGATCGTCTACTCCGAGTCGGCCGCGCCGAGGCGGGAGATGCCCCTGCCCGGCGGGCTCGCCCCGAACGTCGTCTTCCGGCAGGTGAACTCCCCCGAACGCTTGCTCGACTCGACCTCGTATTTCCTGCATTCCCCCGTGGCCAAGCTCACGGATACCAAGCGGAGGATGCTCGAGGAGCTGCATCAGGGGGACGACGTCCTCGTCGGCAAGAAGGTCCTGATCGTCGACGACGACATCCGCAACATCTTCGCGCTGACGAGCATCCTCGAGTGGCGCAACATGACGATCCGGTCGGCCGAGACCGGGCGCGACGCCATCAACCTGCTCCAGGCCGAGCCTGATATTGACATCGTGCTGATGGATATCATGATGCCCGAGATGGACGGGATCGACACGATGAAGGCCATCCGCAAGCTCCCTCTGTTCAACGAGCTCCCGATCATCGCCGTCACGGCCAAGGCGATGAAGGGGGACCGCGAGAAGTGCATCGAGGCGGGGGCCTGGGATTACCTGTCCAAGCCGGTGGATACGGAACAGTTGCTGGTCGTCCTGCGGGCCTGGCTCCATGGTTGACGGGCGTCGGAAGGAGAGATCGGGGATGAAGGGACGCACTCGAACCATCGACGGGCACCGCCGCGCGGCCTGTCGTCGATATCCGGCGAGCACGTAATGGTTAAGGACGAGAAAGTCAACATCCTGATCGTGGATGACCTCTCCGACAAGATCATGGCCCTCGAGGCGATCTTGGATGGGCTGGGGCAGAACATCATCACCGCACGCTCGGGCCGGGAAGCCCTGCGCCGCCTGCTCGAGCGCGAGTACGCGGTGATCCTGCTCGACGTCAACATGCCCGACATCGACGGCTTCGAGACGGCCGCGATGATCCGGAGCCGTCGCCAGACCCTGCACACCCCCATCATCTTCATCACCGCCTTCAGCGACGAGATGCACACGGCGCAGGGCTATTCGCTGGGGGCCGTCGACTACATCCTCTCCCCCGTCGTCCCCGAGATCCTGCGCACGAAGGTCGGCGTCTTCGTCGACCTCTACCGCAAGACGCAGCAGGTCAAGCAGCAGGCCGAGGAGCGCGTGGCCCTCGCCCACGAGCAGGCGGCCCGCGCGGCGGCCGAGGAGGCCACCCGGAAGTCGAGCTTCCTCGCCGAGGCCAGCACCGCCCTCGTCCGCTCACTCGACTACGACTCGATCCCCCAGGTCCTGGCCATGCAGACGGTCCCGTTCATCGGGGACCTCTGCGTCGTCACCCTCGTCGGCGAGGACCTGCAGGTCGACCAGCGGACGGAGCTAGCCTGGGCCGCCCCCGGCGAGGACGTGGCCTGCCGCTCGCTCGCCAGGGGGGAAGCCCCGATCTCCCCGCTCGACACCCTGATCGAGAGCGTGCTCAAGGCGGGAGCCTCGGAGCTCGTCGCGACCTGCGACCCGTCGAACTTCCCCGCCCGTCGCGAGCGGAACGGCAAGGCCCCGATCCCGCCCGGCCCCGAGGCCGCGGCCTTCGCCACGAAGCCGCAGTCGGTGATGGTCGTCCCGCTCCGGGCCCGAGGGAGGATCCTGGGGACGATCGCGGTCGTCCGGTTCGATGCGAGCCGCCTCTTCGCGCCCCCCGACCTCGCCCTGCTCGAGGATCTGGCCGATCGCGCGGCGTTCGCCATCGACAACGCCCGGCTCTATCGGGACATCCAGGAGAACGACAGGCGCAAGAATGAGTTCCTGGCGATGCTCGCGCACGAGCTCCGCAACCCGCTCGCGCCGATCCGCAACGCCGTCCAGATCCTCAGGATGCTCGACCTCAACGATCCCGAGCTCCTCTGGGCGAACGACATCATCTCGCGACAGGTCGAGCAGATGGTCCGGCTCGTCGACGACCTGCTGGATATCTCCCGGATCACGGGGGGCAAGATCCAGCTCCGCATGGAGCCGATCGACGTGACCGCCGCCATCAACCGCGCGGTGGAGACGAGCCGACCGCTGATCGACGCCCGCAGGCACGACCTGGCCGTGGCGGTCCCGCAGGAGCCGCTCAAGGTTGTCGCCGACGTCGTGCGGCTCTCGCAGGTGCTCTCGAACCTCCTGAACAACTCGGCCAAATACACCAAAGAGGGGGGCCGGATCACCCTCGAGGTCACCCGCCAGGGGGATGAGGCGGTCTTCTTCGTCCGCGACAACGGCATCGGCATCTCGGGCGAGATGCTCTCGAGCATCTTCGACCTGTTCACGCAGCTCGACCGGTCGCTCGACCGCTCCCAGGGGGGGCTCGGTATCGGCCTGACCCTGGTTCGCCAGCTCGTCGAGATGCACGGGGGCACCGTCCAGGCGTCGAGCGCGGGGGAGGACCAGGGGAGCGAGTTCATCATCCGCCTGCCCGCCCTCCCGCTGATGCACGCCTCGGTCGAGGCCGATGTGAATGCACCCGAAGACGCAAGCCTGAGCACGCCTCGGCGCATCCTGATCGTCGACGACAACCCGGACGTGGCCAACAGCCTCGCCCGGCTCCTCCGGATGCGGAGCCATGAGGTCAGGACCGCCGAGCATGGCGAGGCCGCCCTCTCCGAACTCGTCAACTTCCAGCCCCAGACCATCCTCCTCGACATCGGCCTCCCCGGCATGGACGGCTACGAGGTCGCGCAGGCGATCCGGAAGCTGCCGACGGGCGAGTCGGTCGTCCTCGTCGCCCTGACCGGCTATGGTCAGGACGAGGATCGTCGGCGCTCCCAGGAAGCGGGCTTCGACCACCACCTCGTCAAGCCGGTGGAACTCGCCTCCCTCCTGAGCCTGATCAGTCTGACGCGCAACGACTCGGGCGAATCGTGGCAGAACCCTTCGCTCGTCACGCGATCCTGAGCCCGGGGACTTCGCCGCCTCGGGTCTTGTCCTTTGCGCAGGCGTTTTCCCGGATGTGAATAGGCTCCTGCGTCCAGTCCTGAGGCGTTGCGCCCATATTTCTTGGGCATCGAGAACCGCGAATCACGTCGGTTCGCCTCACGCTTCGTTCCTGACCTTTACAGATGACTTGCGTTGAGAAAGCGAATGCTCTGGGAATGGGTTGGGTTTGCTTGGACCTTTGAGCGAGCTTGTTGGTCCGCCGGGTGATCCTCGAGGATCCAGCGGGAATGAAGAAGGCATATCTCGCCAACGGCTGGGCCGGGCCTCTCCCATGAAGCTTGGTCTCTCGTCCTGGGTCGCCGCGATTGGGACACTCTCGGCGACCCGGAATGTTTTGAAACCGCGGGATGAACGGCGGCTGCCATGTCGCGGCATCGTGACATCGGCTGGCAATTGCATGGCGGAAGGTGAGTTACGCTCTCAGGAATACAAAAACAACCCCGCGTTGACGGCCTGCCGATCAGGGCAAGCCGCCAACGCGGGGTCGATTGCATCTATGATAAAGACAAGTCGCCGTGCGAGGCCTCAAATCGAGGTCGCGGGCCTGCCGTCGTGTTCCAGCGGGCGGGTTGAAGCGTCGTCAGACCACTGGTGGACTTGTGCCGCGGCGGCCGGCCAGCATCGAGACGACGAACAGGATCAGGAACACGAACAGCAGAATTTTGGCGAAGAAGGCGAAATCATTCGAGATCCCGCCAAAGCCGAAGACGGCGGCGACGATCGCGAGGATGGCGAACATGACGGCCCAGCGCAGCATCGTTCAAGCTCCTTGGTTCGATTTTCAGGGGAAAGGGCCGGGTTCGACCCCCGACTCGCGCCTCGTCGGCTTGTTGTTTCGTCGAGTGGTCGTGACCGCGTCGGCTTTCGTCCCGGGTGTGATCTCGAGGGCGGATTAAGGCGCGACGTCTCGGGAGGCGAACCCGGATAGTTCCTGGGTTCGCTCACTTCAAGACGAGATTACTTGCCGGCTTCCTTGATGTTCTCGCCGGCTTCCTTGATCTTCTTGCCGGTCTCGTAGGCCGCGTCTTTCACGGCCTCGGCCGTGTGCTCGGTGGCCTTCTTGGCGGCGTGGGCGGCGTCGTCGATGCCGTCTTTGATCTTCTCTTTGGTTTCCGACATGGTTCGACTCCGATCGTTGAGTGAGTTCTGGGTCGTTCACCCTGACGAAAGGATCTAGGAGCAATTGCGGGACCGAACCCGAAAAAATCTTTCGAGAAGTTGCTTGAGGTCGGATTCGCGGAGAGCGTGGACCGGCCCTGAGCACGGAAGCCTGCCGGTTCTGCGGCGGATTGCGCGAGGGAGGGATCCGCGAGGATCGGAGCCTTCGGACGTCAGCCCCCCGCCCCGGGGATGCCGTAGCGGTTGCGAAGGTCGACGATCAGGGCGCTGAAGTCGGCCGGCAGTGGGGCCTCGACGTGGATCGACTTCTCGGTCAGCGGGTGGACGAACCCGAGCGTCTGGGCGTGCAAGGCCTGGCGGTGGAACTGGGCCTTGCAGCGCGGCCGGGTGCGCGGGCGATAGACCTTGTCCCCCACGACCGGATGGCCGATCTCCGACATGTGGATGCGGATCTGGTGCGTCCGACCCGTCTCGAGCCAGCAGGCGACGAGGCTGGCGACCGGTCCGAAACGCTCGATGACCCGGTAGTGGGTGACGGCGACCTTCCCCATCCCCGGCCGGCGCTCGACCCCTCGGCGCATGTCGACGCGGCCCTCCATCATCGGCAGGTCGACCGTCCCCTCGAGCCGCTCGGGGACCCCTTCGACCACCGTGAGGTACTGCCGCTCGATGTCGTGCTTGCGGAAGAGGGACTGGAAGGCCCGTACGGCGTCGGGGCTCCGTGCCAGCGCCAGCGCCCCCGACGTATCCTTGTCCAGCCGGTGGACGACCCCGATATAAGGATTGCGTCGGCCGTGGCGGATCGTGAGGTATCGCCCCGCGCGCTCGATCAGGGTGTCGGACTCGCGCTCCTGAGTCGGCAGGGTCAGGACGCCCGGGGGCTTGTCCACGATCAGGACGTAGCGGTCCTCGTGGAGGATCTTGAGCCGGCCTGCGACCGTCCGGGCTTTCGGGCGGTTGGGGAAGAACTCGATGGGTTCGGTCGGCTCGATCTCGCGCCCGGGCTCGTCGCAACGCTCCCCCGCCACGTCGATCCGCCCGTTACGCACCGCATCCTGCGCGGCCCGACGCGACATGCCGAATCGCTCGGCGACCAGTTTATCGAGACGAATCGGCATTTCTCTCATCAACCTATGAGCTGCGGTGTCTGTCGAAAATCGGATCGGTTGGGATGGCGAGGGCATGCGAAGATGGGCGGGCCTACTCGACCCGGCCGCGCCTTGCATTCGATCTTGCGCCTTACCCTGAACCATTATGCCAACGCCAGCCTGGATTTGCACCGCGGATCCTCGACGCGGGGCCGAACCGAGGGGAAACCACCTTGCGTGGGTTCCCCTCGCTGACATACCCTTTGGGACGAGCAGAGCGTTGCCCGGTCGCCCCACACGACGGAAGTGTCTCGCAATGAACGAGCAGTCGAGCCCGACGGACGAGTTGGAGTTTGTGAAGGACCTCGCGCGCGAGACCGCCGCGCTGGCGATCGAGCGTTCCAAGCGGGTCCGGCCGCAGGAGAAGGCGAACCACAGCTTCGTCACCGACCTGGATCACGACCTGGAGCGCCTGATCCGCGAGCGCCTCGGCGCCAGGTTCCCCGACGACCGCCTGACGGGCGAGGAATACGAGGCGACCGGGGGCAGCGGCTCGCGCTGGTGGTCGATCGACCCGATCGACGGGACCGGCAACATGGTGCACGGGCTCCCGCTCTGGGCCATCAGCATCGGCCTGGTCGACGGGGGCGAGCCGGTCCTCGGCGTCATCGCGATCCCGCCCCTCGGCGAGCTCTTCTGGGCGGTCAAGGGTCAGGGCGCCTGGCGCGACGGCGAACGCCTGGTCGTCCGCGACGCGACCACGATCCACAATCAGGACAACATCTGCATCGGCACGAATGCCTTGCGGGCGATCGACACCAGGAGCGTCCCCGGCCGGCTCCGAGACCTCGGGAGCGCCTGCTGCGAGATGACGTTCGTGACGGCGAATCGGCTCCAGGCCTGCACGTTCCTCGGCGAGGCGACGCACGACGTGGCCGCCGGGACCGTCATCGCCGCCGAGGCCGGCTGCAGCTTCGGCACCATCGACGGCAAGGTGCTGACGCCGGCCGAGATGGTCGCGAACACCCCGATCGCCCGGCCGACCTTCGTCGCGCCCCCGCAGCGGCTCAAGGCCCTGATGACGGCGGCTCGCGAATTGCCCTCCCCCGCCCCGAAGACCGCCGGCTGAGCCCGAGGACGCATGCGCCGCAACATCGCCACGCTGCCGGATTCGGTCTCGGAACTCGCCCTGATCCGGCTCGGGATCCAGGCCCGCGGCTGGCGAGCCCTCTGGTTCGCCGCGAAGCTCGGCAAGGCCATCGACCGGGCCGTCGCGGAGGCGCTCAAGGCGGACACCGGCCTCCTGCACTCCGAGCGGTTCACCCTGGGCCGCGGCCACTTCGGCCTCTTGCAGTACTGGCGGAGCTTCGAGGAACTGGAGGCCTGGTCGCGACAGGCCCCGCACTCCGACTGGTGGCGAGACGCCCTCGCCCGGATCCGCACCCGGGGGGATTTCGGGATCTACCACGAGAGCTACCTCGTGCCCCGCGAGCGGGTCGAATCGATCTATATGGAGTGCGACTCCGTCGGGCTCTCCGCCTTCGGCAAGTCGGGCGAGCCGGTCGGGCCGGCGACCACCAGCCGGGGCCGGCTCGGCCTCGGTAAGAAACTTTCATGAATATGTGAGCGACCCGAGATCGGGGAGCCGGGCGCGGGGCCGCGGTGCCCCGGCCTTCCTCGAGCCTCGTCGGGTCGCGGGGCGAACGCCGAAAGGGCGACACGAGATGATGGGTCATTGGGGGGTCAAGAGTTACGAGAATGACCTGGCGGCCGATGCGCTCGACGCCGGCTACGAGCGAGCACACGGGGATGCGTACGAAGAGTTGATGGACGATCGGAACCCGATGGGTTTCGATGAGGTCCAGGGCAAGCTCGCCTCGCCGGAGACGCTCGCGTACGCCCTGGAGGCGCTCCGCGCCGAGGTGGGCCATCCGATGGAAGATTGGGACGACGACGAGAAGCTCGCCTACTGCGGGGTCGTCGTCCGCCACGCCGAGGCCCGCGTCCCCCTCGACGACGCGATGCGCGCGCAGGCCATCGAATGGCTCGAGAACGAGGCGATCGACTGGGACGAGGCGACGGTCCGGAAGCTCCGGCGCGAACGCGAGGTCGCCACCTTGAAGAAAGGGCCTGGGGCATGACATCGACCTTGGATACGCCGATGCTGGCCGACGGGCGCCGAGACCTCAAGTTCGCGACGATGGATCGCGTGATGCCCGACATCGACAACCTGCTCCTCGGCTATCGCCAGCTCGGCAACTGGAGTCTCGGGCAGATCTGCAACCATCTGACGATGGTGATCCAGGGCTCGGTCGCGGGATTCGGCGGGCGCGCGCCCTGGATCGTGCGGAAGGCCATCGGGCCGATCGTCTTGCGGCAGATCTTCAAGGCGGGCTGCATGAAGCCCGGCCGCATGCTCCCGAAGAAGTTCTGGCCCAACACCGGGCTCGACGACCGCGCCGAGGCCGAGGCGATGCGGGCGACTCTCTACTACTTCGCCGCGCACATGGAGGGCTTCGCCGATCACCCGATCTTCGGGCCGCTCTCGCGCGAGCAGTGGACGCGTCTTCACTGCATTCACTGCGCCCACCACCTGAGCTTCCTCGTGCCGGAGCCCGACGCCCTTGCGCCGGGCTGAGGGGCATAGCGAGTCCGATATTCTTCTCAGGACGTAAGGTTTCAACCATGTTTCTGTTCCGTCCGGAGGGGGGAGGAAGCGTGGGGGCCGGGGTAGGAATTTTTGGCGCGCCGGAGGTTTCATGCGTTATAGTCTGTTTATCGCCAGGTCGGGCCTGCGTTGCCCGATGTCGGTGAGCGCCGCGTGATTTAGGACCTTGCCGCACAACAGCGGCTGCGACCCGACCTCCCTGTGCTTCTCCAGGAGACGCAATCGGAGGACGATGGACGGTCGTCAGTCCGGTTGTTACGCACCCGAGCCCGCCCCCCTTCGGCCTTAGGGAAGAGGGGGGACGGGTTGGCTTTTGCTGGGATGCTCGACCTGCTACGTACCGACCTTCAAAACGAGGCCGAGGGTCCCTCGGCTCGATCGCGGCACTGGGGTGTAAGAATCTTCCTCGCCGCCCTGCTCCCGGCCCTCGCGGCGGTCTGGCTCGTGCCCGGATTCGTCACGCAGGATGGCCCGGCTCACCTCTACAATGCGCACATCCTGGTCAGCTCGTTCGGCCCCGAATCCCCCTTCCGCGACTACTATAAGATGCGCTGGCAGCCCCTGCCCAACTGGGCGGGTCACCTCGTCACGGCCGCTTTCGTGGAGGTCTCGCCCGAGTACGCCGATCAGGCGGTGACGACGCTGACGCTCGCAGGCTTCGCGGCCTCGATCGTCTGGCTCCGCTGGCGGGTGTGCGGCTGGAAAGGGATGGCGTCCGCGTCATTGCTCGCGGTGCTACTCGGGCTGAATGTGACCTGGCTCCTCGGATTCACGGGATTCCTGCTCGGGGCTTGCCTCTTCCCGATCACGCTCGGGTACTGGTGGGCCGGGCGGGAACGGCTCGGCCTGGGGCGGGTGCTCGTGCTCGGGCTGCTCGTCACGGTCGGGTACTTCTGCCATCTCGTGAGCCTCGGCCTGACGGTGGTCGGGCTCGGGACGCTGGCCCTCTTCGCCCCCGGGCCGAACTGGGGACGCAGGCTCATCGCCACTGCGCTTTCGCTCGTGCCGCTCGTGCCTCTCGGGATCATGTATCTACTGCTTTCGCGGCAAGGCGGCGGTATGGAGCCGGTCTGGAAGCACCTGGTGCCCCCGACCTCGTTCTCGTCCTGGTTCGCGCAGATCGGCTGGGTCGATCCGATCTCGCTCGCCAGCCGTTTCACGATTCCCTTTCGCTCCGCGAACTCGCGCTGGAACGTTGCATTCGCCCCGGTGCTCTGGCTGACCGTGGGGCTGGCTCTCGCCGCCTTCGCGACGCTCACCCGCCATCGACGCGAGGGGCGACGCTGCTGGTGGATCCTCGGGCTCGTGCTGCTGGTTGGCGGGATCCTCGGGCCGGACACGCTCGGCGTGAACCACGGTAATTACCTCCAGCAGCGCATCACGCTGCTCGGCCTGGTCGCCCTGGTCCCCTGCCTCGCGTTCCAGGTCGAGGGGATCGCGAGCGCCGGTTGTGTCATCGCGCTGACGGTCGCCCTGGTGGTGCAGTCGGCCTTCATCTGGGATTACGCCTTCTATTCGAAGGAGACGGCCGGCCTCTTCCTCGAGGCCAGGCCCGAGGTCGGCAAGGGGCGGAAGATCGCCACGTTGCTGCTCCAGACCCGCGGCAAGTTCCGCGCGAACCCGCTCTGGCACGCCGACAACCTGCTCGGCGTCGGCACCGGGAACATCGTCTGGAACAACTACGAGACGAGGCACTACTACTTCCCCGTCCAGTTCGACGATCGCCTGGATCGCCCCTCGGCCGACGAGATGGAGCGCATCGCCACGCTCGACGATCCCGAGGACGCGGCCGACCGGCTCAAGTCCTGGACCCGCCTCGTCGGCGACCACCTCCCCGCCATCGACACGCTGGTCGTCTGGGGCAGCAACCCCGCGATTGACGCGATCAACGACCGCTGGTTCGAACAGGTCTGGACCCGTGATCGCCTGAGGATTTACCGACGCCGTTGAACATCCCCGCAAAGCCCCGGTCCTTCCTTGCTTAACGGCTCCGCCCAGGGTTAGACTTTTCGGGGTGGCGAAGGCCGGAATCGCGAGTGTCGAGCTTTCAGGGGTTCTGATGTCCGAGAATGGTTCCGGTCCTCCGCGCCGTCGACTCATCGTGGGTATCAGCGGGGCGACCGGGGTCGTCTACGGCGTCCACTTGCTCCGGATCCTCCGCGAGCTCGACATCGAGTCGCACCTCGTCGTGAGCAGGGCGGGTGAACTCACCCGCGCTTATGAGACGGCCCACACGTCCTCCGACCTGAAGAAGCTGGCCGACGTCACCTATCGGGCCTCCGACGTGGGCGCGGCGATCTCCAGCGGCTCGTTCCGGACGATGGGGATGATCGTCGCCCCCTGCTCGATCCGGACCCTGAGCGAGATCGCGACCGGCGTGACGGGCACCCTGCTCACGAGGGCGGCCGACGTCTGCCTGAAGGAGCGCCGGCGGCTCGTGCTGATGGTCCGCGAGACGCCGCTGCATGCCGGGCACCTCAAGAGCATGCTCGCCGTGACCGAGGCGGGCGGGATCATCGCACCCCCCGTCCCCGCCTTCTATAATCGCCCGCAGTCGCTCGACGACGTGGTCCACCACACGGTCGCTCGCGTGCTGGACCTATTCGACCTCGACGCCCCGGCGACGCGGCGTTGGGGAGAGCCGTCGGGCGAAACCCAGGCGCACCTCGAACCCCCCGGCGAAGGGGCCTGACTCGGGACGACCACTCCCGAAGGTGAGCCAATCGCACTACCACCGACAGACGCGAAGGGGCCTGCCGATGGCATTCAACGACTTCCGAGAATTCCTGGCCGCGCTTCGGGAACGGGGCGAACTCCTGGAGATCGATCGCCCGGTCGCGCTCGAGCTCGAGGTCGGCAAGGCCCTGCGGAAGTGCGCGTCGGTCTCCGGCCCGGCGCTCGTCTTCAAGCAGAACGGCACGCAGTTCCCCCTCGTGGGGGGCGTCTACAACACGCGGTCGAAGGCGCTCATCGCGTTCGAGTCGACCGAGGCCGAGGTCTTCGGCAAGATCCTCGCCGGGCTCGCGAATCGGATCCCGCCGGTCGTCGTCGATAACGCGCCGGTGCATGAGAACGTGATCCTGGCCGACGCGATTGACCTCACCACCCTGCCCGTCCCCCGATATAGCCCCGACGACGGCGGGCCTTACATCACGCCGGGGATCGTCGTCAGCAAGGACCCCGAGACGGGCATCCCCGACGTCGGCCACTATCGGTTCGAGATCATCGACAAGCAGACGATGTCGTTCCTCGCCCAGCCCAACCACCGCTTCGGCAAGCACATCGCGAAGGCGAGGGCCAACGGGGCGACCAAGTACCGCGCGGCGCTCGTCATCGGCGTCGACCCGATCCTCGCCTACACGGGGCCGATCCAGGTCCCCGACGACACCGACGACTTCGCCGTGGCGGGGGGCCTCCGCGGGGCTCCCGTCGAGCTCGTGCGCTGTAAGACGATCGACCTCGAAGTCCCCGCGCGGGCCGAGTTCGTCATCGAGTTCGAGATCGACTTCGAGACGACCGTGTTCGAGGGGCCGCTCGGCGAGTACACCGGCTATTACACGCCCGGCTCGATGAAGCCGATCGCCCGTCCGCTCGCGATCACGCACCGCAACGACGCGACCTTCCAGGCGTTGCTCACCGGCGTCCCGCCGACCGAAAACCACATCCTCAAGCAACTCCCGTTCGAGGCCTCCTTCTACGCGATGATGAAGCCGCAGTTCCCCACTTTGGAACGCGTGGCGGTTCCGGCCTCGGGAGGCGTCTCGTTCTATGTGGTGATGTCGATGAAGCCACGCTATGCCGGCGAGGCCCGCGCGGCACTCCTCGCGGCGATGTCGACGAACCTGCGGCCGAAGACGGTCATCGTCGTCGATCCGGACATCGACGTGCAGGACCCCGCGCAGGTGGAGTGGGCGACGGCCTTCCGCTCGCAGCCGGCCCGCGACGCCATCATCGTCGACCGCCTCCCGGCAGGGCCGCTCGACCCCTCGGTCGACGACTCGATCCCGCTCGAGGCCAGGCTCGGCTCGGCGCTCGGGATCGACGCGACCTTCCCGTTCTGCTCGATCGTGAAGAAGGCGGGCGACGTCCCCTCCGCCGGCTCGGCCTGCGGCCCGTCCCTGGCCGAGAAGGGGCACGAGTTCTTCGAGATCGCCGACGTCCCCGGCTGGAAAGAGTACGACCTCCCCGAGCTCCGCAACCGCGACTAAAAGAGACGGAGGCCACGCGATGCCCGAGATCGATCACCAGATCAACGTGTCCGCGAACGCCGAGCAGGTCTTCGCCGCCCTGGCGACCGCCGATGGGCTGCGGGCCTGGCACAATCGCGACGTGACCGGGGCCGGCTCCGTCGGCGATACCTGGCAGTTCCGGTTCGCCGATCACCCCGAGTTCCGCTGGAAGGTCACGGCGCTCGACCAGCCCCGCCGCATCGTCTGGGAATGCGTCCAGGGGCCCGGCGACTCGGTCGGCACCGTCGCGACCTTCGACATCTCATCGACCCCCGACTGCCGCACGCTCCTCGCCTTGAAGCACGCCGGCTGGCCAGGGACTCACGGCAACTTCCGCAAGTGCAACACGACCTGGGGCGTGCTGCTCCACCACCTCAGGCAGTACGTCGAGACCGGCACCCCGAGCCCAGCCTTCTCCTAACTCACGACGAGTACACAAACATGCCCCAGCAGAGTCTCTCCGAGTTCGTCGCGGCGATGGAGGCCGGGGGATTGCTCGTTCGGATCAAGGAGGAGAAACGCGTCGACGAATTGCCGAAGGTGATGGAGGATTACCCGCTCAAGGCCGTGCTCGTCGAACGCGTGAAGGATTGCGAGTTCCAGTTCCTCGCCAACGCCTACTCGAACCAGGACCAGACCGCCTGGGCCCTCGGCTGCCCCAAGAGCGAGTCGGGCCGCATCATGACCGAATCGGCCAAGGGGCGGATCAAGCCCGAGGTCGTGGCCACGGCGCCTTGCAAGGAAGTGATCCTGAAGGGGGACGACGTCGACCTCACGCGCCTGCCCCTCTTCCTCCATCACGACCGAGACGGCCACGCCTTCACGAACGACAACCTGGTCATCAGCAAGCACCCGGATACCGGAGTCTACGACTGGGGCATCTACCGGAGCATGTTCCGGAGGGTGAACGAGAAGAACTTCGACATGACCTGCACCTCGCACCGCCAGCGGCTCAACGCCCAGGCGGCGCAGGCGAAGGGGCAGGACCTCGAGCTCGCCATCGTGATCGGCGGGCCGCTGGTCGACAAGGTGGCCGCGCTCACGTCGGTGCCGCCGGATACCGACGACTTCGAGGTCCTCGGCAGCTTCTACGGCCACCCGGCGAAGCTCGTGAAGTGCGAGACGATCGACGTCCTCGTGCCGGCCAACGCCGAGATCGTCCTCGAATGCGTGCTCCTCGCCACCGAGGGGCTCACGCACGACGAGGGGCCGTATGGCGAATTCACCGGCATGTACGGCGGCGGCATCAAGCACAACTTCCGGGCCATCGTCAAGGCGATGACCTACCGCAAGGGGGGGATCTACCAGCACGCGACCATCGGCGGCCAGCACCCCTGGTACACCGACAACATGCTGCAATTGCCGGGCATCGAGGCCGACCTCTATGGCGGGCTCAAGAGCGCCGGCATCGACGTGCTGGAGGTCCGGGCCCCCGCGGGGGGCCTCTCGAACATCGCCTACGCCCGCATCCGGACCCACGGCGCCGGCGACGCCAAGCAGGCGCTCGGGCTCATGCTCACCTGCTCGAAGCAAGGCCTGCCCAAGATCGCGATGGTCTTCGACGAGGACGTCGACATCTGGGATGACAACGCCGTGCAGTTCGCGATGGCCTTCCGGTACATGCCGCATCTCGACACCATCACGATCCCCCAGTGCAACACGATGACCGTCGATCCGATGATCGGAACCGACGTCGCCCCCGGCACCTGCTCGAAGATCGGCCTCGACTGCACGATCCCGCATGGGCCCAACTTCGTCCGCTCGCACTTCGATCGCAGCACCGTCTTCATCCTGCCGGATCCCCCGGCGGACGTGAAACCGCTGACCGAGGAGGAACTGACCAGGGACATGGCCGCCTTGATCCGAGAGAAGCCGAGGGCCTGGAAGGAGATCCTCGAGCACTTCAACGGCCAGCCGTATCGCGTCCTCTATAAGGCCTTCAGCAACCTGCGCCCAGAACTCGGCCGCTGCGACGACGCCCCCTGGTATCGCTACACCTTCTCCGACCACGACTTCGCCTACGAGGCCGCCCCGACGAAGCCGAGCAACTTCGACCCGAGGCATCGCGCCCAGTAGTCGAGGCTGGCCCATTCCGCAGCCGACCGATTTCGTTCGGGCTCGGCATCCCATTCGCCGACCGTTTCCGGAAATGGATAGCCTTGGGCTCGGTTTTATGAGACCCTCTGGATCGATGGCACCGAGTCGGGCAGGAACCAGGAGCGGTCGTGGGATGGAGATCATGCAAGGGGCCAATCGCCCGATCCTTACGGGGCTGCTGATCGCCCTGCTGTCGCTCGCCTCGATGCCCGCCATCGAGGCGAAGGACACCGACCGGCCGCAGGCTCGCGACGCCGGGACCTTCCGGCCGACCGTCCTGATCCGCAAGGGCTCGGCGCAGGGGAGCGGGACGGTGATCGCCTCGGTCCCCGGCGAGACGCTCGTGCTCACGGCCGCGCACGTGATCGAGGGCCAGGGGGCTCTCTCCATCGAGCTGCACCGCTACAACCTCGGGCTCGAGCGGTCCCCGGCCAAGGGGATCTGGCCCAGGCGTGTCCCCGCCGAGGTCGTCGCCAGGGATCGCGCGGCCGACGTGGCGGTCCTCCGCGTCCGCAAGATGATCGCCCTCCCCTACGTGGCCAAGCTCCGGCTCGAGAACGAGGAGCCCACGAAGGGGAGCGTGGTGACGTCGGTGGGCATCGACCTCGGGACGAAGCTGAGTAGCTGGTCGACGAGGGTCGCCAAGGTCGAGCGATTCGAGATCGAAGGGGGCGGCGACGACCGGCTCTTCCTGGTCACGGGCAAGGCCCCCGAGCACGGGCGGTCCGGGGGGGGCCTCTTCCTCGAAAACGGAGAGTTGGTCGGGGTTTGCATCGGCCGGTCCGAGGCCCTGATCAAGGGGAAGCTCGTGGGGATCTTCGCCTCCGGGGCCAGCATCCGACGGCTCCTGCACGACCACTCCCTCGACGAGACCGTGGTCCAGGCGGCCAAGGAGACCAGGCGTGCCCCGGTGACGACGACGCACGCCGGATCGCACCGCTAGCGAACCAAATCGACTCATCGTACGAAGTAGTGTATGTGTCGAGGTTCGCCACCGGGCGGGCCTCGGGTTGTGACGCGCCCGCGGATCCGGCTCTGCTTGTAAAAATCCGATCGGTGAGTCACAATCGTGTGGATGACGGCGGAGGTTTTCGCCCCTTCGGACCGACCTCGCGGCGCCGTTTTGCGACGCGACAGGAGACTTCGAGGCGACGCCACTCCGTTTTGGGAGAATTCCGTTGGCCAACAGCAACCCCGCGTTCAATAACGCCGTATTCTCGAACCAAGACTATGCTTACGGCGGTCAGCGCACCGCCGTCATGACGATCCAGGGGACGATCGGCAAGACGTTCGCCCTGCTCGGCATCCTCTCGGCGACCGCCATCTGGTCCTGGAACGCCGCGGGCAATGGCTCGCTCCAGGGCATCGTCCTGCCGGCCTCGCTGATCGCCGGCATGGTCCTGGCGATGATCACGATCTTCAAGCCGGCCGCGGCCCCCTGGACCGCCCCGCTCTACGCGGCGTTCGAGGGCGTCTTCCTCGGCGTCCTCTCCTACTACATCGAGACTCGCAAGGGCGTCCCTTCGGGCATCGCCATCCAGGCCGTCTCGATGACCTGCGGCACACTCTTCGTCATGCTCTTCGCTTATGCGTCGGGCCTGATCCGGGTGACCGACCGACTGCGTTCGGGGATCACGGTGGCGACGGGCGCGATCGCCCTGGTCTACATGGTCTCGTTCGTCGCCAGCCTCTTCGGCGCCCAGATCCCGTTCATCCGGGATGCTTCGCCGATCGGCATCGCCTTCAGCGTCTTCGTCGTCGGCCTGGCCGCGTTCAACCTGCTGCTCGACTTCGACTTCGTCGAGCGCGGTGCCCAATCGCAGCTCCCCCGCTACATGGAGTGGTACGGGGCCTTCGGCCTGATCCTGACCCTGGTCTGGCTGTACCTCGAAATCCTGCGGCTCCTCTCCAAGCTCCAGGACCGACGTTGATCGGTCCGTGCCTGGTCCGAGATGCCTGAGATAGGAGAGAGGCCGGGAGCGGCATCCGCCCAAAATGGGTTGATGCTTCGCCCGGCCTCTTCGCGTTGGTTTCGAAAGCGTTTCCCGAAGAATGTGGTTCAGCGATGAGGGCCGGCGATGACCTTGCGTGAGGTTGCCAAGCGGGCGGGAGTCTCGCTCCAGAGCGTCTCCAACGTCCTCAACGGCCGGACCTCGCAGATGCGTGAGGAGACCCGCCAGCGGATCCTCGAGTCGATCCGCGAGCTGAACTATCAGCCCAACACCCAGGCCCGCGGCCTCCGCCTCCAGCGCACGAACACCGTCGCCTTCCTCACCATCGACCCCGCCGCGCGGTTCCTCGCCGACCCCTTCCACGTCGCCATCCTCAGCGGCCTCGTCGACACCCTCCGGGGCCACGACTACAGCCTCTTCGTCCAGGGGATCCAGCCCGACCAGGCCGTTGACTCCTTCGAACGGCTCGTCCATCGCCGCCGATTCGACGGCGCCGTGGTGCATCTCTCGGGAGCCCCCGAGCGTCGGGCCGAGCATATCCGCCAACTCGAAGAGAGCCGCTGCCCGTTCGTCCTCATCGAGGAACGAGTCTCGACGAATACCTCCGCGAGTGTCGTCGCCGACAACCGCGGCGGTGCCGCTCAGGCCGTGGCCTATCTCCGGGGGCGCGGCCACTCGCGGATCGGCTTCCTGGCGACCGACCGCCTCTGGCCGGCGGTCGAGGAGCGCGAGGCCGGATATGCCGCGGCCGTCGTCGCCGATGGCGGCTCCCCCGCGCGGATCTGGAAGGTCGGCCGCGAGAGCATCGAGAGCGCCCGCGAGGCCGTCGAGGCCATCCTCAGGGCCGAGCCGGGCATGACCGCCCTGCTCTGCGCCACCGACGTCCTCGCCCTCGGGGCTGTCCAGGCCGCGAAGGGACTCGGGCGCGAGGTGCCCGGGGAGTTCGCCGTCATCGGGTTCGACAACGTCGAGTTCGCGTCCTACGTCGACCCGCCCCTGAGCACCGTCGCCGTCCCCGGCTACGAGATGGGCAGCCGCGCCGCCGACCTCTTGCTCGGCTACTTCAAGGAGAGCCGCTTCGAGGTCCCCGAGGTCGTCTTCCCGACCACCCTGGTGATTCGCGGCAGCGCCTGAGGAACCCGATCAGGGCGTCCTCGGCGCAGAACCCTCGGGCTCTCCGGAGCCGAGCCGGGCTGAGATCTGCCTCGCGTAGTTGCGGACGAGCTTGCCGAGGGCGTCCCTGCGTTTGAGGTCGATCTGCGTCGCGGTGCCGGAGAGCCCGATCGCGGCCACGACCTTGCCCGGCGCGGCGTAGATCGGCGCGGCGACGCAGCGGCCGTCGACCTCGTCCTCGGCGTCGTCCATCGCGTATCCGCGTTCGAGCGATTCCTTGAGGTCACGGGCCATCATCTCGAGGTCGCCGATGGTGCGGTCGGTCCGCCTCGGGAATCCGACGCCCGCGAAGATCGCGGCGAGTTCGGCCTCGTTGTGGTGAAGCAGCAGGGCCTTGCCGACCGCCGTGCAGTGGAGCATGTTCCGCTTGCCGACCCAGGTGTTGAGCCTGATGAAGCCCGAGGGCTCGGTCTTCTCGATGTAGACCGCCTCGTCCTTCTCGAGCGTCGCCAGGTGGCAGGTGAGGCCGCTCACCTGCGTCACCTCCTCCATCAGCGGCAGGGCGAGCGCCCGGAGGTTGAGCCCCTGCCTCGCCGCGCTCCCTTCCCGGAACGCGAGCAGCTTCGCGCCGACGCTGTAGCGCTTCGACCCGTCGTCGCGCTGGACGTAGCCGCACCCCTCCATCGTCTCCAGCAGGTAGAAGGCCGTGCTGTACGGCAGGTCGTGGATCCGGCTGATCTCCTGCACCGTCAGGCCCGTCGAGCTCTCGTTGAGGCTGTCGAGGATCGTGAAGGCTCGCTTCACGGCCGGGACCTCGTGCCCCTTCGCGGCCTTCTCTTTCATGGGCGTAAGCCCCCCTCCGAGGATTTTGATTGACGCACCCCGATCCCCCGGATACCTTGTTTATCAATTAGTGGATACAAAATCGGATAGCCGATTCTGGCTCCTAGTCGACTTCGCTGAGTGCGTCCTGGATCGCAGAATCCGCCGGTCATTCCGCGAAGGAATGGCCGAGCCTCGCATTCTAAACCAAACACAGTCGCTTTCTCAGCAGGCTGATTCAGGATTCAAATCCCAGGAAAGGAACGCAAGCATGTCCGTCGTCGATGCGGTTTCAACCGAGCGCTCTCGGGCGTGGGACGCCGAGGCGAGGAAGCTGATCCCGGGCGGGGTCAACTCGAGCACGAGGAAGATCGACCCGCCGATGGTCTTCGAGCGGGCGTCGGGCTCGCGGGTCTGGGACGCCGACGGCCGGGAGTACATCGACTATCACGCGGCCTTCGGGCCGATCGTCCTCGGGCACTGCTATTCCAAGGTGGATTCGAGGGTCGTCGAGACCCTGGGCAAGCTCGACATCGTCGGCCTCGGCGCCACGGAGCTGGAGATCGCCCTGGCGAGGAAGCTCCGCGAGCACGTCCCCTCGGCCGAGGCGGTCCACTTCTGCAACTCGGGCTCGGAGGCGACGTACAACGCCGTGCGGCTCTCTCGCGCCGTGACGGGTCGCAAGAAGCTGGTGAAGTTCCAGGGCTGCTATCACGGCTGGCATGACTACCTGTGCATGAACATCATCACCCCCGCCGACAAGATCGGTAAGCCGGATCCCGGCTCGGCCGGCATGATGCCCGAGGCGATCGAGAACACCCTGGTCCTCACCTTCAACTCGGTCGACGAGTTGGAAGAGACCTTCCGCACGCAAGGATCGGAGATCGCCGCGGTGATCCTCGAGCCGATCCCGCACAACATCGGCTGCGTGATGCCCGAGCCGGCGTTCTTGCAGGCCCTCCGCGACCTGACGACGAAGCATGGCTCCTTGCTGATCTTCGACGAGGTCATCACCGGCTTCCGCCACGCCCTGGGCGGCTATCAGTCGATCTGCGGCGTGACCCCGGATCTCTCCACGTTCGCCAAGAGCATGGCCAACGGCTATCCGGTCGCGGCGCTCTGCGGCAAGTCGGAATACATGCACCGCTTCGCCACCGGCGGTGGCGACGTCTTCTTCGCCGGCACGTACAACGCCCACCCCCTCGCGATGGCCGCCTCGCTCGCCACGATCGAGGCCCTCGAATCGGGTGAGGTCTACAGGCACACCTTCGCCCTGGGCGACCGCGTCCGCAAGGGGCTCCAGGAGATCGTCGACCGCCTCGGCATCAAGGCCTGGGCCACGGGCTTCGGCAGCGTCGTCCTGCTCTACTTCAAGGAGCCGGGCGCCCGCAACTACACCGACCTCCTCGCCTGCGACATGGCCGCCGACGTATCCTTCCGCCGCGGCCTCCTCGAACGCGGCTCCCTCGTCCTGCCGATGGCCCTGAAGCGCGTCCACATCAGCGCGACCCACACCGAGCACGACATCGACCTCTTCCTGGAACACGCCGAGGACGTTCTTTCGTCCTCCAGGTCCTGACCCTCAAGGATCCAGACCAATCTCATCCGCGTCGCCCCGCCCTGCTTCGAGCCTCTCGAGCCGGGCCGGGGGCGTCGTCGTTTTACGCCGAAGTTTCCCAGAATTCTGGACAACGGCGATCCGTTACGACATCAGCGGATATGCAATCTCGGATGCATCCTCCGCGAGGTCAGTCATGGTCAACTCCGGGTTGAGGGCCTTGACTACCTCCTCTGTGAGTGGGCAGTGACCAAAGATATGCTTCACGGCCGAAATCGCAACCGCGGTCTCGAAGTAGTCCTCGGCCCAATCCCGGTAGGCTTCCGGGTGACCATCGAGTAACCGCAACAACTCGGCCGACCCGTCCGGGGCCTCGCCATCAAGGGTTTCAATCGCAGTTGTAAGCCAGGCCGGATCGGACGGCCGACGCCAGAGGCAGAATGTCGTGTCTGCGATCGAGAAGGCCGGCTCATTGAGGAACCCCGCGAATTCCTCGGGTACGCCATCGAATATTCCGGCCCAGGGTCGCCCCCGCTGCAACGTCCTCCGCCAGGCTTCGGACCTGTGAGCGAACCCCTTCATGATTGCGCCGGCCTTGGTGAACAGGATGAAGTAGCTGTCGCCGCAGCCGTTGCGCATCGAAGCCATTTCCTCCCCGACGGCCCAGTTCGCGTTGAACGAGTGGTATCGATATTCCCACTCGGGGCAAAGGATCGCGTCCAGCATGGCGAGTGATTGCGAGAGTCGTCGAAGGCCGCTCGCCTCGGGGAGAGCCGATAGGTCTCGAGTCGATGGCAAGTCGTTTCTCCTGACCCTTAGCACTCACGTATCGCCCGAAGGTGCGGGTACCCTTGCTCTTGAAAGGGGCGTCTCCCAGGCGGGACCTGCCGTTTGGTCACATCCTGCTGGCATCGCAACAGGAGTCGCCCCATGCGGCAAGCTACGATGCTCTGGCCCCTCTGGCAAGGGCTGCTACGCCCCTTCGTGTGGGTCTTCACCCGGCCCGGCCACCACCGCTTCGTCGGGTGGGACACCACATTCGCGCTCAACGAGGAACGGGGGGCGCTTCGCTTGGTCGGTGAGATGAGGCAGGATTTCCGGGGAAGCTACGGAGTTGACGGGCTTATCCGTTCGACAAGACTCCCGGCGGCGGATACCCTGGCTTGAGAGCCTCCTGTTTAACAGTGGGTTGACAGCCCAAGAACTGCCGGTAGACTTTCTTTAACGTTAAAGTAAAAGAGCCGACAACGGCCCTTCCGCCCGATTTCCAGGATCGGGCTTCGATATGCACCCTGCCCGCCTCGGCCCCTGCCGAGAGCGAATCTGCGAAGCTTGCAGCGTCCCAAGAGTCACGAGTCTCGGATCGGAACGAGTCGGATCGGTCGAGACGGGGAATCGAGGAGGTAGTCCAGCGATGCGGCCATACCTCAAAGCGTTGCTGATCCTGTCGGGCCTCGTCGCGCCGCGATGGGGGATTGCCGAGGATCGCGTGGACTACACGCGGCAGGTGAAGCCGATCCTGACGGCCCGCTGCCTGGCCTGTCATGGGGCCCTGCAGCAGAAAGGGGGGCTGCGCGTCGACACGGCGGCCTCCCTCCGCGAAGGGGGCGAGAGCGGGCCCTCGGTGGTCGCCGCCAGGCTCGACGAGAGCGAGCTGATCGCCAGGATCACCGCGAAGGGGGCCGACCGCATGCCGCCGACGAGCGACGGCGAGGCCCTCAAGGAGGCCGAGGTCGCGCTCATCAGCCGCTGGATCGAGCAAGGGGCCGACGCCCCCTCCGACGAGAAGCCGGAGGCCGACCCGCGCGACCACTGGGCCTTCCGCAAGCCGGTTCGCCCGGAGGTCCCCAAGCTCGCCGAGGGATCGGTCGGGAACCCGATCGACGCCTTCCTCGACGCCGACATGCAGAAGCACGGGCTCAAGCCGCAAGGGCGGTCTCCCAAGGGGCTCCTGCTCCGCCGCGCCTACCTCGACCTGGTCGGGATGCCGCCGACCGACGCCGAGCGCGAGGCCTTCGAGGCCGACGCCTCTCCCGACGCTTATGAGAAGGTCGTGGACCGCCTGCTCGCCAGCAAGCAATACGGCGAGCGCTGGGGCCGGCACTGGATGGACGTCTGGCGTTACAGCGACTGGTGGGGCCTCGGGGCCGACCTGCGGAACAGCCAGAAGCACATCTGGCACTGGCGCGACTGGATCATCGAGTCGCTCAACTCCGACAAGGGGTACGACCAGATGATCCGCGAGATGCTCGCGGCCGACGAACTGTACCCCAATGACCTCGACAAGCTCCGGGGCTCGGGCTTCCTCGCCCGCCACTACTTCAAGTTCAACCGGAACACCTGGCTCGAAGACACCGTCGAGCACACCGGCAAGGCCTTCCTCGGCCTGACCTTGAACTGCGCCAAGTGCCACGACCACAAGTACGATCCGATCAGCCAGCTGGATTACTACCGCTTCCGGGCCTTCTTCGAGCCCTATCAGGTCCGCACCGACCAGCTCCCCGGCGAGACCGACTTCGAGAAGGACGGCCTCCCGCGCCCTTACGACTGCAACCTCGACACCCCGACCTACTGCTTCGTCCGTGGCAATGAGAGCCAGCCGATCAAGGATCGCCCACTGAAGCCCGGCCTGCCGGCGCTCCTCTCGTTCGGCGACCTCAAGATCGAGCCGGTCAAGCTCCCCGCCGAGGCTGCCTCCCCCGGCCTGCGTCCGTTCGTGCTGGAGGACCACCTCCGCCTGGCCGACTCGCAGATCGCGACCGCCCGCGCCGGGCTGTCGCAGGCGGTCGCGAAGCTGGCCGAGGCCGAGAAGCCGGCCCCCGCTGTCGCGTCGGTTGAGGGCTCCGTCGACACGACCCCGTTGATCCGAGACGACTTCGCCCTGGCTCGCCCGGACACCTGGGAGACGCTCGCCGGCCAGTGGACGCACCGCGACGGCAAGATGATGCAGGAGCGCGGCGACGAGTCCCGCTCGGTGCTCCGCTCCAAGAAGAATCATCCCGCCGACTTCCAGGCGACCCTCCGCACGACCCTGACCGGCGGCGACCCCTGGCGCTCGGTGGGTGTCTGCTTCGACGTCGTCGGCGATCGTGAGGTGCTCGTCTACCTGAGCGCCTACGCCGGCGGGCCCAAGCTCCAGGTGGCCTACCAACAAGGGATGGGCTACCTCTATCCCCCCGACTCCGCACAGGGTCGTCAGGTCAGGCTGGGCGAGGCCTATGAGATGACGATCCGGGTGCGCGGGACGCTCGTCAACGTCGCGATCAACGGCGAGCACGCCATCGCCTATCGCTTGCCGTTCGCCAGGAACCCCGGCGGCCTCTCGCTGATCACCTACGCGGCGACGGCCGAGTTTTCCGGCTTCGAGCTCAAGCCGCTGGCCCCGAACGTGGCGATGGTCGAGTCTCCCGCCGGTGCGCCCGTGTTGGCGTCGGGCGTCGAGAAGGCGAAGGCCGGGATGGTCGTCGCCGAGAAGGCGCTGGCCACGGCCCTTGCCCAGCCCGACGCGATCCGAGCCCGCTCCGCCGCCGACGTCGCCCGCGCCCTGGAGCCCCCGCTCCGGACGCCAAGGCCCTGGCGACGACCGCCGCCAAGCTCGAGCGCCAGGCCGCCCTCGCGAAGGCCGACGAGGATCTCGCACGGGCCGAACTCGCCTTGCTGAATGCGGCCGCCCCCCAGAAGGATGCCGAGCGCACCAAGCGCGACACGGCGAGGACGGCCCTCGACGCCGCCCGCAAGAACCTCGAGACCGCGACCGACGTCTACACGCCGCTTCGAGGCTCGTTGAAGACGGTCGAGTCTAACACCGAGACCGAGGCGTCCAGGGGCAAGCCGTTCCCGACGACCAGCACCGGCCGACGCTCGGCGCTCGCCGCCTGGATCACCGACGCCAGGCACCCGCTCACGGCGAGGGTGGCGGTCAATCATATCTGGGTGCGTCACTTCGGCAAGCCGCTGGTCCCGACCATCTTCGACCTCGGCCGCAAGGGGACGGCCCCGACGAATGCCGCCCTGCTCGACTGGCTGGCCGTCGAGCTGATCGAGCACGGCTGGAGCATGAAGCACCTGCACCGGCTCATCGTCACGTCGGAAGCCTACCAACGCACCTCGGCGAGCCAGGGGGCCGACCCCAAGACCCTCGCCGCCGACCCCGAGAACAAGTGGTACTGGCGGATGAACCCCGTGCGCATGGAGGCCCAGGTCGTCCGAGACAGCCTCCTCAAGCTCGCGGGCATGCTCGACACCCGGATGGGAGGCCCGCCGCTCCCCGCGAACGACGAGGCCTCGAACCGGCGGAGCCTCTACTTCACGCACTCGCACAACGAGCATCATCAGTTGCTCAACGTCTTCGACGACGCGAGCGTGCTCGAGTGCTACAGGCGTTCGGAGAGCATCGTCCCGGTGCAGGCATTGGCCCTCTCCAACAGCAAGTTCTCGCTGACGATGGCCGCGAAGATCAGCGAACGCCTGCACGAGCGGCTGGGCAAGGTCTCCGACGGCGAGTTCACCAAGGCCGCCTTCCTGGCGATCCTGGACAGCACGCCCAGCCCCGCCGAGCAGGCCGCCTGCGAGGAGACCCTGGCCGAGATCACGGCCCTGTTGAAGGCCGGCGGCAAGGCCGACCCGGCCCGCAAGGCCCGCGACGACCTCGTGCAGGCGCTCCTCAATCACAACGACTTCATCACGATTCGATAAGCAAGACGTCGGTCGATCCTCAAGCGACCCCGGGCGAACGAAACGGACAGGCAGACGCGAGGAGGTGGCAGGTGGCGGACAATCTCGATCGCGACCAACTCCAGGGCGGACGAGGCATGCACCGACGGGCGTTCCTCAGCGACATGGGCATGGGCTTCACCGGCCTGGCCCTCGGCGCCATGCTCCATCGCGACGGCGTGGCGCGGGCCTCGTCGGAGGGGATCTGGACGCCCCCCGACGGCCTCCCCCACTTCCCCGCGAAGGCCAAGTCGGTCATCTGGCTGTTCATGAACGGCGGCGTCAGCCACCTCGAGACGTTCGACCACAAGCCCGAGCTGAACAAGTACGGCGGCAAGTCCATCGCCGAGACCCCGTACAAGGGGACGCAGGACCCCAAGAAGCTCTCGCTGGCCAGGGTCGTCGTCGTCAACGACGCCAACGGCCAGCAGCGCAACAAGCTCTACCCGCTCCAGGTCGGCTTCAAGAAGTACGGTCAGAGCGGCATCGAGGTCAGCGACTGGCTGCCGCACCTCGGCAACTGCGTCGACGACCTGGCCATCGTCCGGTCGATGTACACGACCGACGACAACCACGGTGCCCAGACCCAGTTCCACTCCGGCCGGCACATGCTCGACGGCGAGTTCCCCAACCTGGGCGCCTGGGTCCACTACGGCCTCGGCTCGCTCAATGACAACTTGCCGCAGTATATCTCGATGGGTGCCCGCGAGTACTGGAACAAGAAGGACGGCCACTACCTAGGCCCGGCGCACGACGCCGTGCCCGTGAAGGTGGACCCGGCCAATCCGCTCGAGTACGGCCGGCCCGAACTGGAAGTCGCCGAGGCCGAGCAGCGGCTGGGCTTCGCCCTGGTCAACAAGCTCGACCGGCTCCGGTCGGTCGAGTACCCCGACGACCCGGCCCTCGCGGCGCGGATCAAGGCGTACGAGCTGGCCTTCCGGATGCAGAAGTCCCTGCCCGACGTGCTCGATTTCAGCCGCGAGACCAACGAGACCAAGAACCTCTACGGCCTCGACGACCCCGTCACGTCGCCGTTCGGCATGCAACTCCTCGCGGCCCGGCGGATGGTCGAGCGCGGCGTCCGGTTCATCCAGATCCAGGATGGCGCGGGGGGCGCCGGGGTCTGGGACGCCCACGGGGCGCTCCGGGCCAACCACTCGCAGAACTGCCTCCGGATCGACCGGCCGATCGCGGGCCTGCTCAAGGACCTGAAGCGTCGCGGGCTGCTGGATGAGACGCTCGTCGTCTTCGGAACCGAGTTCGGCCGGACCCCGGGCACGCAGGGGAGCGACGGCCGCGACCACCACGTCTACGGCTTCTCGGTCTGGATGGCCGGCGGCGGCGTCAAGGGGGGGATCGTCCACGGCGCGACCGACGAGATCGGGTTCCACGCCGAGGAAGACCGCCACTACGTCACCGACGTCCACGCCACGATCATGCACCTGATGGGGCTCGACACCCGCAAGCTCGAGATCCCAGGCCGCAAGCGCCTCGACATCGACCACGGCCAGCCGATACGGGCGATCCTCGCCTGACGACAGGCCTCGATGGTTCAGCATATTGGTAAACTTTGTCAATCCCGAGGTTCCGCCTCGGCTCTCCAACACACGTTTCTGAGGACTCGACGATGAGCCCGAATACGGGAGCGGTTGGAGAGCCTACGCACCCCGGAGCGATCTCCGCACCGGCCGATTCGCTCCCGGATTTCTCGGATCCCATCGAGCGTCCGACCCGGGTGCGTTACGTCGTGCTGGGCTGGCTCTGCGTCGCGACGATGATCGCCTACATCGACCGCGGCAGCATCAGCGTGGCGGACAGCCTGATCCGCAACGAGCTCGGGATCAGCAAGACGCAGATGGGCTGGGCGATGAGCGCCTTCTTCATCACCTATGCCCTCTTCCAGTTCCCCGGCGCGATGGTCGACCGGCGCTGGGGATCGAGGCTGGCCATCCCCTTCTTCTCGGTCGCCTGGTCCCTGGCCACCGCGGCCTGCGGCCTCGCGACCGGGATGCTCGTGCTCCTGCCGGCGAGGCTGGCGATGGGCGGGGCCGAGGCCGGGATTTTCCCGGCGGCGACGGCCGTGATCGGGCGCTGGTTCCCGGCGTCGAAGCGGGCGTCGATGAGCGGAGTCCTCGCCAGTTTCATGGGGGTCGGGGGCGCCGTCGGGGCCGCGCTCTCGGGGATGATGCTTGGCCTCGTCTCCTGGCAATGGATGTTCCTCATCTACGCCGTCCCCGGGATCCTCTGGTCGATCATCTTCTTCGGCTATTTCCGCGAGACGCCCGGGGATCATCCCGGGGTCAATGAGGCCGAGCGGAAGCTCGTGGAGTCGACCTCGGTCGCCGCGACGCCCTCCAAGGGTGACGGCCGGTCGATGTCCTGGGCGATCCTGAAGCAACGCGCCGTGCTAGGCCTGGCCGCGCAGCAGTTCTTCCGGGCCCTCGGTTCGATGTTTTATATGAGTTGGTTCCCGACCTTCCTGCAGGAGACGCGGGGCGTCGACGTGCAGCAATCGGGCATGCTGTCGAGCCTCCCGCACCTGGCGACGATGGCCGGCAGCCTGACCGGGGGCTACCTGTCGGACTACGTGCTGGCCAGGAGCGGTAGCCTCCGCCTGGCCAGGCAAGGGATCGCCGTGGCCAGCATGATCGGCTGCATGTTCTGCATCGTCCTGGCCTCGTACGTGTCGAACCCGCTCCTCTCGGTCCTGATCTTCAGCCTCGGCGCCTTCGCGGCGGCGCTGGCCGGGCCCTGCGCTTATGCTCTGACCATCGACCTGGGCGGGCGAGAGACGCGCCAGGTCTTCAGCCTGATGAACACGTCGGGGGCGATCGGCTCGATCGTCTTCCCGACGATCGCCCCCTGGCTCCTCGCCCGGACGGGCTCCTGGAGTGCCGTGGTCGCCGTCTTCGCCGCGACGCACGCGGCGGCGGCCCTGTGCTGGGTCGCGTTCGATGCCGACCGTCCCCTTACCCAACCGGCGAGAGAACATGCCTGACGTCGTCGAGACACCTCAAGGGCTCAACAGCTTCGGCCTGGCGCAAGGCGACATCACGCCTCCGGTCGGCATGTACCATCGGATGTGGGGGGCCGCCGCGCACGACGTCTCGACCGGCGTCCATCGCCCGCTCCGCGCCACGGCCACCTGGATCGGACCCCGCGACAATCCCGAGGACGGCCTCGCCCTCGTCGCGATCGACCACTGCGTCTTCTGGGGCCGGGCCAACGCCGAGCTGCTCGACCACATCGCGTCCCGCGCCGGCCTGGAGCGCGATCGCCTGATGGTCGCCTTCTCCCACACGCACGGCGCCGGCCTGCTGGACCCCGATCGCGTAACCCTCCCCGGCGGCGACCAGATCGCCCCCTACCTCGACACCATGGCCGAGACCATCGTCGGCCTGATCGCCGAGGCGAAGGCGGGTGCCCAGCCGGCCGTGTTCACGTACGGCTCGGGGCATTGCAACCTGGCGGCTCATCGCGACTACTTCGACGAGGTCAGCGGGCGTTTCGTCTGCGGGTTCAACCCCGGGGCCTTCTCCGACGACACGGTGGTTGTCGCCCGAGTGACCGCCGAGGACGGCCGCCTGCTGGCGACGTTCGTCAATTACGCCTGCCACCCGACGACCCTCGCCTGGCAGAACACGCTCATCAGCCCCGACTTCCCCGGCGCGACGCGCGAAGTCGTCGAGCAGGCGACCGGAGCCCCCTGCGTCTTCCTGCAAGGGGCCTCGGGCGACCTCGGGCCTCGCGAGGGGTTCGTGGGGGATCCGGCGATCGCCGACCGCAACGGTCGGCAACTCGGATACGCCGCGCTCTCGACACTGGAGAGCCTGCCGCCGCCGCTGACCCGCTTCGCCTTCGCGGGGCCGGTCGAGTCGGGCGCGGTGCTCGGCCCCTGGCACCACGTCGACCTCGACGAGGCGAGGAAGCTGGACCTGGCCTCGTGGAAAAGGCAAGGCTGGATCGTCCCGCTCCCCTATCGCCCCGACCTGCCGACGGTCGAATCCTCGAACCGCCAGCGCGATCGTTGGCTGGGCGAGCTGCAAGAGGCGATCGGCAAGGGGGACGAGGCCCACGCGGCCAAGTGCCGGGCGATGGTCGAGCGGATGGATCGTCAGCTCACCCGCTTCACCGACCTCCCGCCGGGCCCGGATTACCCGTTCCTCGTCCGGGTCTGGAAGACCGGCGACGCCTTCTGGGTGGCCATCGGCGGCGAGCATTACCAGTACCTCCAAGTCGAGCTGCGCAAGCGGTTCCCCGCGACGCCGATCGTCGTCATGAGCCTGATCGACGACTGGCGCCCCGGGTATCTCCCCACGGCGCCGACGTACGGCAAGGCGATCTACCAGGAAATCATCGCGATCCTCGCCGCCGGCAGCCTGGAAAAGCTCACCGAGGCGATCGGCGATCAGATCCAGGAATGGGTCTGACGTTGAAGATGCAGGCAGAAGCACTTTTGCAAAAATGAGTCTGGGTGGAGCGTCGAGGTCTCGCATGAATCATTCGCAATCGAAAGAGTTGTTCGCCCGTAACCGCCGCTTCATCCCCGGGGGGATGGTCTCGCTCAATCGCCGGGTCGAGCCCGAGATCGCGTTCGTCAAAGGGTCGGGGGCGTACGTCTGGGACCTCGACGGCAACCGCTACATCGACTACCACGCCGGCTTCGCCCCCTACCTTCTCGGCCACGGAGCCCCCGAGGTCGAGGAGGCTGTGAAGAAGTCGATCGCCGACGGCTGGACGCTGATGGGCTCGGGGACGACCCCCTGGGAAGGCCGCGCGGCCGAGCTGCTCTGCGAGTGTGTGCCGACGCTGGATAAGGTGCAGATCACGACGACCGGCTCGGAGGCGACCTACCACGCCCTGCGGCTCTCGAGGGCGTATACCGGCCGCGACCACATCGTCGTGATGCAAGGGGGCTACAACGGCTGGCATGACGAGGTCGCCTGCAACGTCATGACCCCGCTCGAAGCCCTCGGGCCGAAGGTCTCGGGGGGCGAGTATCCCTGGAAGCCCCTCACGGCCGGGATCCCCGAGCAGGTGCAGTCGAGGGTCCACGTCGTCGAGTACAACGACCTCGAGGCGGTCGCCTGGGTCTTCGAGAATTACCCGGTAGCCTGCCTCATCACCGAGCCGATCCTGCAGAACATCGGCATCGTCAAGCCCCGCCCCGGCTTCCTCGAAGGGCTCCGGGCCCTCTGCGACAAGCACGGCGTCGTGCTCGTCTTCGACGAGGTGAAGACCGGCTTCCGCCACGCCCTCGGGGGCTATCAGTCGATTGCCGGCGTCAGGCCCGACCTCGCCACCTTCGGCAAGGCGATCGCCAATGGATATCCCCTCGGCGCGATCGGCGGCAAGGCCGAGTTGCTCGACTACTTCGACCATCCCGATCCTTCCAAACGCGTCCTGATCGCCGGGACGTACAACGGCCACCCGGTCACGATCGCGGCGGCGATCGCCACGATGGAGATCCTCCTCCGCGAGAAGGACACGATCTATCCGAGGCTCGAGGCCCTCGGGGCTCGGATGCAGGCGGGGCTCGAGAAGGCCTTCGCCAGCCACGGTATCAAGGCGACGGTCGCGCGCCAGGGATCGGCCTTCTGCGCCTACTTCATGGATCATGGCCCGCTCAACTGGTACGACCTCGCCCAGCATCACGACATGGACTTCGACGGCCGCTATCGCCGTGCACTCGTCGACCGTGGCGTGTATCATTTTCCGCTCCCCACGAAGCAAGGGAGCATCTCCACCGCGCACACCGAGGCCGACATCGACCTGACGCTGGAGATCACCGAGGACATCCTGAGCGCGGGCCTCTGACCGTCGCGGCCGCCCCATCCGATTCGACTTGATCCGAGACACGAACGATGAAGATCACGAAGATCGAAACCCTGGTCTGCCACGCCCGGATGCGCAACTGGATCTTCGTCAAGGTCGTGACCGACCAGGCGGGACTCTACGGATGGGGCGAGGCGACGCTCGAGTGGCACACCCGCGCGGTGGTCGGCGCGATCGAGGACATCGCCCAGCTCCTCATCGGCGAGGATCCCCGCCGGATCGAGTACCTCTGGCAGATGATGTACCGCCAGCACTTCTGGCACGGTAACGGCATCGTCAGGGGGACGGCGATCAGCGGGATCGACCTGGCCTTGTGGGACATCCTCGGCAAGATCCACGGCGTCCCCTGCCACAAACTCTGGGGCGGGCCCGTCCGCGACTACATCCGGCTCTACTGCCACCTCGGCGGCGGCCGGATGGAGGACTTCTATCAGACGGACCCCGCCGACGCCCGCCGCTTCGGCGAGCTCGCGCAGGAGGCCGTCGCGCAAGGCTACACCGCGTTCAAGTCGATGGCCGTCCCCGAGACCATGCCCCTGGAAGGCCTCCGCCCGATCCGCTACGCCGAGGCCTGCGTCAAGGCGATGCGCGACGCCGTGGGTGACGACATCGACATCATGGTCGATTGCCACGCCCGCCCCTCGCCCCGGATGGGCATGCGGTTCGCCCAGGCCCTCGAGCCCTACGGCCTCTACTTCTTCGAGGAACCCTGCTGGCCCGAGACGATCCAGGACATCGCCCTGATCCAGCGCGCCGTCTCGACCCCGATCGCCACCGGCGAGCGGCTCATCTCGCAGCACGCCTTCCGCGACCTTTTAGAGCAGAGGGCGTGCAGCGTCCTCCAGCCGGATATCACCCACTGCGGCGGCCTGACCGAGGCCCGCCGGATCGCGGCGATGGCCGAGGCCTATCGCGTCTCGATGGCCCCGCACAACCCGCAAGGCCCCGTGAGCACGGCCGCCTCGATCGAGTTCGGCTTCGCCACGCCCTCGTACATCATCTGCGAGACCGTCCACAACGACGTCCCCTATCGCCAGGACGTCGTCCGCGAGGGCTTCACCGTCGAGCCGAAGGGCCAGATCGTCCGGCCGAACCAGCTCCCCGGCCTCGGCGTCGAGCTCGACGAGGAAGAGATCAAGAAGCACCCATTTGAACAGGAAGTCCTCCGTCGCTCGTTCTACCGCGACGGCAGCGTGGGCGACTGGTGATCGAAGATGCGGCCTCGATGCGTGAAATCCGTCGCGAACAGGCCATCAGGTAGGAATTCCTCGCGAGGCATCGATTGACGGGCCCCCGACGCATTTTCGCGCCGTCGGGGGGCCCGTTTGCGCTTGACCGAAGCGGCGGAAACCGATTCGATGGCTCCGTGTCGGCACACGGAACCGAGGGCCTGGCGATGATTCTTCCGGATCACTGGATTCGCAGGATGGCGACGGAACAGGGGATGATCGAGCCGTTCGTCGAGCGCGAGTCTCGCAACGGCGTGATCTCTTTCGGGCTGTCGTCGTACGGCTACGATGCGCGGGTGGGGAACACCTTCCGGATCTTCCACAACGTCGACTCGGCCGTGGTCGACCCCAAGAACTTCAGCCGGGATAGCTTCGTCGAGCGCACGGTCAGCGACTCGGTCATCATCCCGCCCAACTCGTTCGCCCTGGCCGAGACCGTCGAGCGGTTCCGCATCCCCCGCGACGTGCTGGTCATCTGCGTCGGCAAGAGCACGTACGCGCGTTGCGGCATCATCGTCAACGTCACTCCGCTGGAGCCGGAATGGGAGGGCACGGTGACGCTGGAGTTCTCCAACACCACCCCGCTCCCCGCCAAGATCTACGCGGGCGAGGGCGCCTGCCAGTTCCTCTTCCTCAAGGGCGAGTCACCTTGCGAGGTCTCCTACGCCGATCGCAAGGGCAAGTACATGCACCAGACAGGCGTGACGCTTCCCCGGGTGGAATAAGGGCGCAAGTGTAATAGCCTCGGTTCCCGCCATGGCAACAACGGGGCTCCGGCGCCGGGTCGTCTCGACACAGGCCGCCCGGAGCCTATTGTTTACATGATTTGTGCGTGCCGACGCCCTTGTCTTTGCATTCAATTCTTGCATTTCATCTCGCCCTCGGCCGACTCCCCGGCTCTGGTGTCCTCCGGCAATCCGAGCCATCCGAGACCAGGCCCTTTCAACCCCCTCCTTCCTCGCGGTGAGCATCATCCTTTGGGGCTGCCAGTGTCATGTCAATCTGTGGTTCAATCGAAAAGTACAACACCTTTGAATTTGTGGGCTTTTTGTGGATTTTCGGCGTCGCGAGGCCGATGGATGGGGTCTTCTACGCCAACTCACACGTCGATCAGAAGATTGAGATGACTTGCATCGTATGCATATCCCCTGGCCGCTTGCACGTGTGACAGCATTTGTGATAGGTTCGAATTTCAGTGAGGCGGTCGTACGGCCGAAATAAGGGTTGGGATCGTGCGGTGTCGATTCCAGCGGGGTCGTCGGAGGTCGGATGGCCCGGGGATGTGGTCTCGGCGGATTCGCGTCGGCGCCCTCGTTCGTCCGCGCTTCCCCCGCCACGATCCGCGTGAAGCATGCAACGGCCGATCGTGAATATGCTCACCCAAAATTTATTCGTGTCCCAAAGATCAATCTTCCGCGTAGAGGCTTTCCACGGAGATTGAGGCACGTTGATCCTTCCCTCGAGACCCGTCGCCCGGGCTGATTCCGTGCGGTCGGTCGCAGTCCTCTGAATTCAAGCCCGCCATCGGGATTGGTCGCGGGACGAGGGCTCCTGGTCCGATCCATCGCCTCGTCGAGAACCGGGCTCCGGCGTCGGGGCCCCGTCCGCGGGTTGTCGGGCCTTGAGCGAATCTCTGGTATCCGAACGCCGATGGCCGGAAGGCCCATCGGGATGTTCTCGTGCTCGACGGCACGCGCGTCGATTCTGCGCGCATTGACCGCCGTCGCTCCCCCCACCACGGTTGATGTCCTTGGAGATTGCCTGGTATGTCGCGGATCTTCGACTTCGCAAACGAGTGGCTCCAGTCCCGGAAGCAAACTCCTTTCGTCAAGCGTGGTGAGCGACGCGCCGCCCTGAATGAGGCCGTCAAGCGTCGCCGCCGGGCCCAGAAGTCTCCCATCCTCGAGGCGGTCGAGGAGCGTGTGCTCCTCAGCACGGTCCCGCTCAAGTCGCTCGCCGAAGGCGCGGCCGTCGTCCATTCGGCGCAGTTCCAGGCGCTCCGGACCGGCTCCCCGCAGGGGGGCGTGAGCGCGGCGGCGGCCCGGCTCCGTCGGTCTCCCACGGCGATGTCGAACGTCTCGGGCACCGCGACGCCGAACGGCCAGGCCACCCTCACCGCGACGCTCTCGAGCAACGGCTCGCCGCTGTCAGGCAAGATCGTCCGGTTCCAAGTCCGTGGCCGGATCGTCGCCGTGGCCTTGACCGACGCCCAGGGTAAGGCCGTCGCCAGCAACGTCAGGCTCCGGAACTTCCAGAACGGGACCTACCCCAACGCCGTGCAGGCCGTCTTCGGCGGCGACCTTCGCAACGGCCGCAGCAGCGCCCGGGGCACGTTGACGGTCGGCCAGACCCCTGCCCCGACCCAGACCTCGACCGCCATGAGCGCCGTGTCGGGCACGGGCACTTTCGGCAGCACCGGGACGCTCTCGGCCAGGCTCCAGGCGAACGGCTCGCCGCTCGCCGGCCAGACGGTCAGCTTCCTCGTCCAGAATCAGGTCGTCGGCAGCGCCTCGACGAATGCCCAGGGCGTCGCGACCCTCTCGGGCGTGAGCCTCACCGGAATCAATGCCGGCGACCACGCCAACGTCGTCACGGCCCGCTTCGACGGCAATGCGAACTACCAGGCGAGCAACGCCGTCGGGAACCTCGTCGTCGCCAGGGCCCAGGTCGACGTCACGCTGGGGAACCTGAACCACACGTACAGCGACGCGGCGAAGGCTGCCTCGGCCAACACGAGCACCCCCGGCCTGGCCGTCGCCTTGACCTACGCCGACGCGAACGGCAACGCCGTCGCGAATCCCACCGCGGCGGGGAGCTACCAGGTCTCGGCGACCGTGACCGACCCCAATTACCTGGGGAGCGCGACGGGCACCCTCGTCATCGCGAAGGCCCAGGCCGTCGTGACGCTGGGAGACCTGGAACACACCTACGACGGCACTGCGAAGCCTGCTTCCGCCACGACGGATACCCCCAACCTGGCCGTCGCTCTGACGTATAAGGACGCGGAAGGCAACGTCGTGGCGAGCCCGACCTCGGCCGGGACCTATCAGGTCACCGCGACCGTGAACGACTCGAACTATCAGGGGACAGCGACGGGCTCGCTGGTGATCGCCAAGGCCACGCTCCAGGTGACCGGCCTCACGGCGGGCTCCAGGACGTACGACGGCACGACCGACGCCACGCTCGTCACCACGGAAGCCACCTTGACGGGCGTGGTCGAGGGCGACGAGGTGACCCTGGTCGCGACCGGCACGACGGCGACCTTCGACTCCAAGAACGTCGGCGCGGACAAGGCGGTGACGGTGGCGGGGCTCGCCCTGGGCGGGGCCGACGCGGAGAATTACACGCTCGTCCAGCCGACGAACGTCACGGGCGAGATCACCGCCGCCATTCTGACCGTCAATGGCATCCTCGCGACCAACAAGGTCTACGACGGGACCACCCTGGCCTTCCTGGATAGCTCCAACGCGACGGTCGAAGGCCTCATCGCGGGCGACGACGTCACGGTCGATTACATCAACCAGACCGGCGAGTTCGCGGACAAGAACGCGGCGAATAGCAAGGCCGTCACCATCAGCGGCCTGAGCCTGACCGGGGCGGACAAGGACAATTACGTCGTGGCGGCCGGCTACGCCACGGCCGACATCACCCAGCTGGCGCTGGGCGTCACCGGGATCCTCGTGGCGGATAAGCCCTTCGATGGCTTCGACAACGCCGCCGTCGACGCGAGCGGAGCGTCCCTCGTCGGCGTCCTGCCCGGTGACGACGTCTCGCTCTACACCTACGGCGTCTCGGGTCGCTTCGACTCGATCACCGAGGGCTCCGGCAAGACGGTGTACATCGACGGCCTGTCCCTCATGGGCAACGACTCGGGCAACTACAGCCTGAACAACGTCACGGGGACAGCCAGCATCAACCCCTATTGATCGTCGATCGCTATCGAAAAAATCAAGGACCGCGTCCCGCCGGAATTCCGGCGGGACGCGGTCCTTCTCTTTTTCCACAGGCCCTTCGACCCTCATTCCCGCCCAGGCCGAATCTCAGGCCTCGTACAACTCGAGCGGCAGGCCGTCCGGATCGGCGAAGAACGTGAACTGCTTGCCGGTGTACTCGTCGATCCGGATCGGCTCGACCTTCACCCCGCACTTCTCCAGGTGGGCCACCGCTTCCTTGATGTCGGGGACCTCGAACGCGAGGTGCCTGAGCCCGCAGGCCTCGGGATAGCTGAGCCGCTTCGGCGGGTTCGGGAACGAGAACAGCTCGATCTGGACCCCGTCGTTGATGCGCAGGTCGAGCTTGTACGAATTGCGCTCCTCGCGGAAGACCTCGGAGAGGATCTCCAGTCCCAGCGTCTCGGTGTAGAAGGCCCTGGACGCCTGGTAGTTCGAGCTGATGATCGCAACGTGGTGGGTTCGGCTGATCTTCATTCGGGCTCCGATCGGGATCGACGCGACTCGAGACGTTGAGGTCTTTCCTAAGGATGGTCGGACCGCACCCCATTCTAAATCCGTCATGAGCCCCCCTGCCACCTCGATCTCCGGCCCATCGCGCGGCCGATGCGCCCTTGAAGTCCGAAGAGATGCGGATCAATACCTAAGATCACCTTTGATACCGAAGAAGTTGCTTTATTTCTCAATGCGATTAATCCTCGTGTCGAAGTCCAAATCTTACTTGGATCCTCCTGAATTCGAGGCGATGACGGATGACAACCTCTGCCGGATCTGGCGGGAAGGCCCGATCCTGGGGATGAAGCGATTCGCCGTGCTACCGGACCGCTGCGTGAGCTGCAACGAACCGGCCCGTGGATACAGCCGGTCTGTCCGGCTTACGTACCGCCCAACCTTCGGCGTGCCATCGTTCGCCCTGATGCGAATGGCTCATTTCCTCATCGCTTCCCTCGAGGGTTGGACCGCGAAGATCGACATCGGCCTTTGCCCGAAACATCGAGCCCGCAGGAAACACCTGATCTGGGCAGCCTGGCTGTTCGGCCTCCTCTCGGCGCTCATGTTCTACGTCTCCGCCTCGCCCACGAATCAACCCTGGTCGAATTACGCCCTCTTCCCCGCCCTCGCGTTCTTATCGGGTGCCGTCTTCGCCGGAGCGGCGGTGAGTCATACGGTCGTCGCCCGGGAGATGAACGAGACTTCGATCTGGCTGAGGAACGTCCACCCGAAATTCCTCGAGGAGTTCCCGGATCTTCTGGGCTATGTCGAGGACGAACCGCTTTGACGACTCGGGGCCGGAGGCCGACGCGAGTTGTATCCCGCGCCGCTCTTCTTTCTCACGTCGACCCATCGACGAACGCCCCACGAGCCTCAAATGGAGACGGTGAAGACTCGGTCGCCCTTGCCACTGAGTGGCGATAGGGCGAAATTGCGTCTTCGTCAGGAATTGCGTTTTTGACACCCAGGAACCAAGCCTTTACGATGGCCCCCGAAGTTGGCGACGGGGGATGCGAATGGAACGCAGGAGGCTTCGATGGGGAAGCGCACCGACGTCTCGGTGAAGATGGATTCCGGCGCCGTCGGCGAATGCCGGATCGCCGCCGCGTTCTCCGGCATGTCGCTGGCCGAGTACCTGAGCGAGCGGATGCGGGCCGTCGCCAAGCAGGACATCGACGAGGGCTATGCCCGACGCACCGAGGCCGAGCGGCCTCCGAAGGGGAAGGTCGGATCCAGGTGACGAGCCTACGCATGCGCAGATCGAGGATGCTGGGCGTTCGTCCCACGTGGCTCGTCATATAAGTAAGGAGGGCTCATGAGGATCGAGACCATCGACGGGGAATCCTACGAGGGCGAGCTTCGACTCCTCGACATCGCGGTGAGGGGCGACAAGGCCCATCTTTGTATGCGAATCCCGACAAACGAAGACCTGGATCCGGATTCGGAATCGAAGCGAGAGATCGTGGTCCCCCTGGAGCAATTCCGGCAGGCCATCCAGCCTCACCGCTTCCAGATCGCGGGCGTCACGCCCATCAAGCGCAACCCCAAAAATTGCGCCATCGAGACCGCATGGGTCACGATCACCATCGAGGGCGGGCCCAACAGCAAGCCCTGGGAGATCTCGGTCCGACGCGGCGAGATCGAGGAGAAGCTCAACCAGATGGTGGGCTAGGTTCGGATCCTGTGATCGGGGAATGAGCAAGACCCGATGGCTCGATCCGCAGTCGCTGCAGCCGCTCATGGGCCGCGCTCACGTCACTCGTGGCCTCGGCTAATCGATCGACGACTGGACCCCGGCTTATAATTCGTTCGAGGGTGCCGCAACCAGGCGCTGCGAGTCGGGCCGCTCCCCGCGATCCGGGTCGACGGAAGGGATTCTCATCGACGGCAACGTCCCGAGGTTTCCCCCGCCGGAAGCGTGACCATTTAGGTGCGAATGTGAGCATTTGAAAATCCTTCCCCCCCCCCCTTGTATGCTGTTCGCCTCGCCCGATCGCCGTATCCCGGAGTTTGCTGAATTTTTGAAAACATGCGCACAAGATTCCGCATACAGCCCGGGATTGGCGTCGTGGGGCGGGCGGTCATGAGAACCATCCCATGGATTCCATCAGCGAGAGCGAGAGGAGCCTGCTGGCCGGGCTCCTCTCCGCCTGGGTCGTGCGCCAGCGCGACCACGTCAAGCTCGGCATGTTCGGCCCCTCCTGGGGAGGCTGGCTCTTCGTCGTGAAGAGGGCCTGCTCGGGCGAGGAGCCGAGGTCGATCGCCCTGAGCCTGAATCGACTCAAGCTCACCATCCGCGACCGATTCCCGGATCTGCCCTTCGTCGCGATGAGCGTCCCGTCGGACACGGACCTGCAGAGGTGGCTCAACCTCCAGGAGAGCATCACGTTCGATCGCTCCTCACCTGCGGCCGAGATCGGGCGCAACTGACCCGGCCTCGCCTGCTGTGCTCCGGATCTCGAATGTGAAGGATTTATGCTGCGCCGGATGGCCGGGGTCACATCCGGGCGGGGTTGACGACTGGCAAGCTGCCGTAAAATGATGACGTGGTTAAATCAAGGCTTGAGAAGCCATTGTTCGGGTGTCGGTTCGTGCCCGCGGCGATGAAAACAGGAGGCGAGATCGATGAGCAGCGACATCGCGTCGGAGACGTTTTCCGCCAACCGCCTGGGGGGCGACCCCCTCCCCGACGACCTGAAGATCCTCCTGGGGCACGCGGGCGAACTGATCGAGCATACGGGCCTCGAACTGAATGGCGAGGAAGGCTGGGCCCCCTGGCTCGACACCAGTTATCTCAGCGAATCGGATCGCCAGAATCCGGACATCATGGCCAATGTGCGGGCGATCGCCGACGTTTGCGCGCTCATCGCGTTCGTCGCGTCGACCGAGGACGGCGAATACTACGGCTACTGGCGTGGCCCCGACCGCTCTCCCCTCGCCGACTCCCCCATCGTCAGGCTGGACAACGAGGGGCAGTTCCTCATCATCGCCCGTACCTTCGCCGAGGCGGTCCTCACCATGACCTTCGACGACGAGCAATTCGCCGAGTTGAGCGACTGGCTGCGTTCCCTCGGCGTCGAGGCCCAGGTCGGGTCGATCGACGAGATCGAGGGCCCCTCCGGCGAGCCCGAGCCGAGCAAGCTGCACCGGGGGAACTCTACGACCGATACCTCGCGTCGGGCGGCGGAGCCTGACGCCACCCGCCCGGCCAATGCCCCGGCCTCGAGCTCGAGCCGAGCCGGAAAGGTGGCGACGCATGGACCCGCCCGCCGAAACTCTGATGCAGCGGCTCCGAGGCTTCCTCGGGCCGTTCGCCGCCGATCATGGCTTCGTCATCGACGCGAGGGGCGACCGGGCGAGTTCGCTCGAGGCCTGGATCCGACTCGAGTCGCGGACGATCATCCGCGACGTGATCCGCGACCGCGGCGACGAATACTTCGTGGTCGCGGCCAAAGTCCGCCCCGGCCCGCGCGGCATTGCCAGGTCAGCCGTCGGACACTACGCGGCCTCCCCTCAACGTCATAGCTGCATATGCAGTATTGAAACTGTTTTCTCTGAAGAAATGCGATCCCACCGGGAAGTGCGGAAGGCCCCGACGTCCCGTCCCGATGGACAGGCGCCGGGGACTCGTCCGCATCAACAGGTTCGAGGTCAGGCGTTGTACGTGTTGTTGCCCGCCGTCGAGGCCCGGTTCCCGATGACGAGCGTCCGGGTCAGGTTCGAGACGCTGCCGGTGTCGAAGTAGATCCCGCCGCCGAGGCCCTGATTGCCGTCGGCAAGGTTCCCGACCACCAGGGTGTCGGTCATGTTGAGGGTCCCGGGCGGGAGCGAAAAGCTGAGGGGGTTCCCGACGAAGATGGCGCCGCCGTACGCGCCTCCCGTGGCAGCCCCCTGGGCGCCGAGGCCTCCCAGAGCCGCGTCGCCCGAGAGGAGGCTATTCTTGATCGTCAGGACGGTGTTGGAGGTCGTGGAAACGCCACCGCCGCTCGCCGTGCCGCCGACGCCTCCGGCGCCTGAGCCGTTGCCTTTGCCGCCCGCCCCGCCTTCAACCAGGTTGCCGGTCAAGGCACCCCCGTTGATCGTCAGGGTGGAGACGGGCACGGACAAGCCGAACCACCCGGCGAACAGGTCCAGGGAACTCGGTGCCATGCTGATGCCGCCTCCCTGAGCAGAGCCCCCTCCGCCGCCGCCTCCCGACACGCCGCTGCCCCCGGCGCCGCCGATGGCCTGATTATTGGCGACGAGCGTCCCGGTGAGCGTGGCGTTGCCGCCTATCGTCGTGAGCCCGCCTCCTTGCGCCTGGCCGCCGAGGCCTCCTTGTTCGCCATCCCCGCCGATTGCCAGGTTGCTGGTCAGCGTCGAGCCCGTGATCGCGAGGTTCCCGAATGAGGCCGCCACCCCGGCGCCGAACGCCGGTCCCCCCGTCATCCCGTCCCCTGCACTGGCGAGGTTCCCGGTGATCGTCGTTCCGGTGATCGTCATGTTCGTCGGGTGGAGCGTGAAGCCCGTGAAACCGAACGAGATCTCGTAACTCCCGTTCACCTCGATCGCACCTGCGCTCGCCTGGCCCCCCTGGCCCTCATCGCCTCGCCCACTTATTGCCTGATTATTCGTAAATTGACTGCCCGTGATCGTCGCACCCGGCGCCGTGTCGCCCACCTGCGCGTAGCTGAGGGCTCCGGCGCTGGCGTTCCCACCGAAGCTGAAGGTATCGCTCGTCCCGCCATCCCCGCCGATCGCCATGTTGGACGTGAACGTGGAGCCGGTGATCGTCAATGCGGGCGAGGAGACCATGATGGCCCCGCCGTCGGCCGTCCCCCCAATGCTGAACGAGCCGGGCGCCGCATCAATACCTTTTCCGCCAATGGCTTGGTTCGCCGTGAAAGCGCTGCCGGTGATGGTGAGGACCCCCGAACCATCGATGGCGCCACCATAAGCGCCGCTGATACCTCCATCCCCTCCGACTGCCCGGTTCCCTATGAAGGATGAGCCGGAGATGATCGCGGTCTCGTTCCCCAGGAATAAGGCTCCGCCCGATCCTGTGCCCGACGAAGCGAACGGGCCTCCCCCGCCGGCATCCTGCCCGATCGCCTGGTTGTTGCTCAGAGTGCTGTTGACGATGCGCAAGGCTACAGGGAGGGACGGGTCGCTGAGGTCGGCGATTCCTCCGCCTAGGCTGCTCCCAGAAAACTGGCTGCCGGTACCTCCGATCGCCAGATTATTGCTGATCGTGCTGCCGGTGATCGAGAGAAGGTTTGTATTGAAGATCCCACCGCCCGAACTCTGTCCTCCCACGTCGATGTCGTCATTTCCGATCGCTTTATTGCCGGTGATCGTGCTCTGGACGATCGTCAATATCCCGCCATTCGAGATACCGCCGCCCTGAGCCCAATGATAATCATCGAGAGCACCGAGGGCCTGGTTCGCCGTGACCGTGGCCTTCTGCAACAAGAGGTTGCCGTAGTTGAGGATTCCACCCCCCTCGCCCGCCTTGCCGTCGGTGATCGTCAGCCCTGCGATCGTCGCGCTGGCGTCTGGCGTGACGAAGAAGACCCGGCTTGCGCCGTTGCCGCTGACCGTCAACTGTCCCGCGCCTGGGCCTTCGATATCGATGTTCCTGTCGATCTCGAGTTCGCCGCTCGTGAGGGTGATCGTGTGCCCCCGCAGGCTATTCGCGAACGTAATCTTATCGCCGCCATGGGCGTCGATGATGGCCTGGCGGAACGACCCCGCGCCGCTATCGTTCGTATCGGTGACAACTAACGTACTGAGCGCGATGCGCCCTTCCAGCACGCTCAACCCGGGCGTGAATGACCCCGGCCGACGACGGCCTCGACGGCGGCTCGACCCGAAAATTTCCCGACGTAGTACTTTCCAGCCTGAGATGGTCGACATGCGATGTCCTCTCGTGTTGCTGACCTCGACTCGACTCTCGCCTGAGCGACGAAACGAAAGGGGGGAAGGATCCAGAAGCTTTGCTTCGGCGCGCAAACGGCCTATCCTCCTGGGACCGGCCTGCCGGCGCCATGAGCGCAAAGCGAAACAGTTATTGAGTTCAATGAATCTCGAATTCAATCGACGGCGGCCCGCACTGCAACTCGGCGCGCAACGATGGCGCGTTCATACCCGTCGCGCGACAACGAAGGCAGGCGTCGATCCGGCCCAACCACGAAACCACCCCGTCGGATCGGGATGATCACGCTCGATCAATCCGAAAGATCCCGGGATATGGTTTGCCAACGAGGTGATTACCTCTGCCTCTATACGGCTGGAATCATCTGTGAGTGCATGGTAGGTGTCAAGGTTCTCGTTATTTTCGTGTGTTCTATTCACGAAAGTGATGAGGGGCTTGACATCCATGTGTCATCGGAGTCGACCTGGATTTGACGTCGAACCCAGATCCCCTGTCGGAGAGATAGAGCCAGTCTCGGATGGCGTGGCCGATGTGGTCGCCGTAGTCACAGAAGCCGGCGAAGACGGGGTGGATACTATCCGTCCAGATATATCGCGAGAAAATGTCCAAGGGGCTGGCAATGTGGTCCTGGCAGGAGATGCCGACCATACGGTTGCCGGAGGGGTCGTCGCGGAAGAAGTTGTCGTGCGGCCGCGAATTCAGGCCGGCGATGCGGAGCGGGTGACTCATGGATGCCTCGTTCCTGGCTCCCGATGATCCGACGAAGGACGTCCAAGGGGCTGTTATCGCGGAGGCCCAACGCTCGTCGATCAGCGTCCTGACGCTCGGCGGATTGCTGATCGGTCGTCGCGAGGCGATCCTCAAGATCGCCTCGACGCCCTCCGCGATCGGCGCGATGGCGATCCTGGTCTTCACGGCGGGCCTGGCCAGGAACTACGACAAGCCGATCCTCTGGCAGCAACCCTGGCGGCTCGTGGGCCCCTTCGTGGCGTCGCTCGTGACGAGTGGCCTACTGTTCGTCCTCATCCTCATGTGCGCCGAATTCCGCAAGATACGCGTGCCGAGTATCCCCCGCGCGTATCTGGCCTTCCTGACGATTTACTGGACGACGGCCCCGCTCGCCTGGCTGTACGGGCTCCCGGTCGAGAAGATGCTCAGCCCGTTCCAGGCCACTCAGGCGAATATCTGGATTCTGGCCATCGTCTCGGCCTGGCGAGTGGCCATCATCGTGCGGGCGACCTTGCTGATGATCGGGCTCAGGGCCTGGGCGGTCTTTCCCGTCTTGATGGTCGTGCTCGACGCGATCGCCTGGTCGGCCATCGTCTATTCGCCCGTCCCGCTGATCGTGGTGATGAGCGGCGGGGAACTGGCTCCCGAGACTCGGCTCATCTCCGACGTCGCTAAGGCCGTCCTGATGCTGACCACCTTCAGCTTCCCCTTCTGGTTGATCTCCGCCGTGTTTGTCATCGTCAAGGAATGGCGCCCGGTCTGGTCGGTGCCCGAGCCCTCGAGTCCGAGGCCGGGCACGCGAGGGCTGTACGCCTTCGCGGTCGCGAGCCTCGTCGTCTGGGTCGCCCTGACCCTGGCGATGCATAGATCCTAGCGCGGGGAGAGGTGCGGCCAGTCGATCTCGACGCCTCGCGAGGTCAGGTAGCCCTGGAACTCCTTGAGCCGCTCGGGCGTGTTGCGGACGGCCCGGGGCGTCAGGTTCTTGCCGAGGCAGAAGGCGGCGAGGAGCCCCGCGGCCTCGCCGATGGCCCATTCGACGGGGTGGAGGCGATAGCAGCCGTTCGTGATGTGGGTCACGCCCAGGTTCTTGCAGGCGGGGAGCAGGTTCTCGACCCGGCGCGGGATCAGGGCTCCGAGCGGGATCTGGAACGGGAGCGAGCTGACGTCGATGTAGTTGTCGCCGCCGCTGCTCGGGTGGAGGTCGATCCGATAGCTGCCGACGCCGACGGAGTCGGGGAAGGCCTCGGCCGTCACGTCCTCGCGGCCGAGGGCCTTGCGCCTGGCCTCGGTGCCGACGTGCTTCTCGAGCACGGTGAACTCGGCGCGGATGCGTCGGGATTCGCGGATATAAGGATGTTTTGCCAGGCCGTCGGAGGTGCCGACGAGGTCGGGGCGGAGCCGGAGCCCCTTCCAGCCATTGCCACCGTCGGGGCGAGGGATCTCGGTCTGCATCCAGTAGAGGAGCGAGAGGCTGAGCTGCTTGGCCCTGGCGACGTGCTTCGCGGCCTCCTCGGCCGGGACGCCGATCAGGTTGCCGAGCCAGTAGTCGTTCTGCGGCCAGTTGACCAGGGTTGTTCCCCCCGCGAAGCTCCCAGGCGCGAAGTTCCTCGTGTCGAGGATCCGGCGATAGACCCAGAACCCCTTGCCCGCCCCGGTCGGGTCGAACTCGAGCGGCCTCCCCTTGAGCGTGACGGGGTGCGTCGCCTCGGGGCCCAGCAGCTTGCCTGACCAGGGGGGAGAAAGCTTCGGCACGTAATCACGCCAGAATCCGTACTCGGCCGGGCGGTCGATCGTGTGGTCCTGGCCTTCGAGGTAGTCCATCGCGAAGCAACATGTGAACGACTGCTGATTCTCGGGCTGGGCCACCTCCGGCGCGTGCGTGTCGCCGGTCTCCGACTTCGCCTCGAAGCCCGTGACGAACTCGACCCCCGCCAGGGGCAGCAGGTCCCCCATCTCGGTCGCGTCGAGGATGTAAGAGGCGAGGAGGACGCGCTCGTCCCCCGTCCTCAGGTCGCGGACGGTGACGCTCTGGACCCGATCCCCCTGGACCTCGGCGCGGACCGGGGCGGTCTCGAGCAGGACGAGCAATTTCCCCGATGAGGCGAAGGGGGCGAGCAGCTCGGTGAGGACGGCGAGCGCGACCCTCGGCTCGTGGCAGAGCTTGGAGACGCTGCCGTTGCCCGGGTTCAGGTCGCGTCGGGCGAGGGCCTCGGCGGTCAGCGGGTAGTGGCGGCGGTAATAGTCGCGGATGCCCCGGCGGAGCTCGAAGTACGAGGCATTCCCGCCGAACTTCTCGATCCAGGGGTGTTCGTCGGGGGGCACCGCCTGCTGCGTGAGCTGGCCGCCGATCCAGTCTGTCGGCTCGGTGAGGACGACCGTCTTGCCGGTCCGCAAGGCGGCGAGAGCCGCCGCGCATCCCCCGAGCCCTCCGCCGACGATCGCGAGGTCGGCCTTGATCTCGCGCCCCTGCGCGGCCCACGCGAGGGAGCGTCCATCCTTCGCCGCCAGCAGGGCCGCGAGGCCCGCGCCGCAACCTTCCAGAAACCGGCGTCGTCGCATCCGATCAAGCCCCTCGCTGATGTTCACGCCTTGCCGCCGGGCCCTCTCCCCTGTGCAGGGAGAGGATCACGGCCATCCACTCGGATCGAATGTAGGCGTGGCGTCCGCGTCGAGCAAGGGGCTGGATGCCCTGGGCTTAGCGAGTGGGGCTCGGCTTGCGGGCCGAGCTGGTCGTGTCGATGAGGAGCTTGCCCCCGGCGACATCCTTCCAGCCGAAGAACTTGAAGTTCTGCCCGCCGTCGTTCTTGCCGTCCTGGACGACGAAGAGGCCGTCGGGGAAGAGGCCAGAAAGGGCCTCGTTGCTGACCTCGATGCCGTCGGTCTCGTCGATGTCGCCGAACGAGCCGGCCTCGGGGTCGATGGTCAGGACGTGCTCGTGTCGGCCGGATCGCTCGAAGACGAGGAACCGGCTGTTCCCCTGGCTCGATGCGATCAGATAGCCCTTGCCCTCGGGGGCGTAGTAGAGGCAGAGGCCCTCGACGTCGTCCGCCAGGCCGTTCTCGCCGACCTTGGCGATGAGAGTGCGGGCATCGCCGGCGTCGGGCTCGGCGCTGTATTCCCAGATGCCGATGTCTTCCTCGCCGATGTAGAGCTTGCCGGTCTCCCGGTCGGCGACGCACCCCTCGGCCTGCGAGCCAAGCTCGAAGCTTCGGACCTTCACGACCTCGAGGGGACCTTTCGATCCAGCATCGAGCCGATATTGCTCGACCTTGCCGTCGTGGTTCGTGACGATCGCGTAGGCCTTGTCGTCGCGGGGGCTCCGGTAGGTGCAGAGGCCGTAGGCGTCGCTGCCGCCGAACGTCGGGGCGGTGACGCCGGGGGCGATCTCATCGACGTGGCCGCTGGCCGGGTCGATGGTCCAGACCTTAAGCCCCGAGCCCGTCTTCCCCTTGCCCCCCGCTCGCGACGAGGCCACGGCGAGGTCCACCACGCGGTTGCCGAGCTTGAAGCCGTAGATCAGGTCGACGTTGTTCGGCTTCGAGTCGGGCGAGAGGCTCTGCTTCTCGGAGCCATCGAGCGAGTGCACATGGAGTCCCCCCTTCTTGTTCGTGCCGAGGACGAGGCTCCGGCCCGGGTCGTTGGGGTGGATCCAGATGGCCGGGTCATCGGCGGCGTCCCCTTGCGTCGGGACGGCGGGCGTCTCGCGCCTGGCGGTGGGGTGGCTCATCGCCGGAGGCTTCGGCCCTTCGGCGAAAGTCGACTCGGGGGCGATGAAGAGGAATAGGGCCGGGGCGATCGAGGCGAGCCGTCGCGACGAGAGGCACATCGACTGGTGTCCTGACGGTGGGATGGTGTGAGATGCAATCGATGGGGGGAAATAGTCGAGGCTCCCCGCCGATTCGCTGGAATTGACGAGGAGCCGTGGTCGTGGCGATCGATGATGTATCGATCCGATGGCTCAGTAAGAGTCGCCCGAGATGACTTCGCCGCCGGCGATGGTGCCGAGGGCTCGCCAGGTGACGCCGTTGATGCTGCTCTTGATGTAGTGGACCGAACCGTCGCCGAAGAGGGCGTTGACGCCGCCGGGGTGGTAGCTCCTCGAGGTGATCGCGGCGAAGGTCGGCCCGCCGTTGTTCTCGTCGATCGAGTCGAGGTCGTAGTCCTGCTGCGGGGTCCCGGTGAGGGTCCGCGTGTTCGGGGGCAAGGCGGTGGTGAAGCCGTCGTAGCAGGCCGAGCCGATCGACCACTTGACGTGGCCGGTGTCGATCTTGCAGCCGAGCGAGGCCGCGGCGATGACGATGGCCAGCGAGTCGGTCGGGCTCGGGATCGCGTTCATGTTGTTCAGGCCGGGCAAGGTCCCGCCGCTGCCGTCGGCCACGCACGACTTCATCAGGGGCTGGTACGCCTTGACCTCGGAGTTGACCACCGTGTTGCTGAGGCCGTCGGTGAAGGCCGAGAGCGGACGGCTGATGTTGACGCAGAAGGCACCCCGGTTCGGCGGGGCCGAGACGCCGCCGAAGACGTACCAGTCGCCGACGTTCCAGCCGTAGTTCGAGACGCCGAAGAGCTTGGCGGGGGCCGTGCCGCTGGGCGCCGTGTTCACTTCGCTCGGGCAGATCAGGTATTTCAGGGTGATCGAGCTGACCGTCGTGTTCGTCGGGTCGCTGTACTTCAGGGTGAAGTTCATCGCGTTGTACAACGGGCCCGACTCGATGAACGGGGCGAGCCGGGCGCTGATGCCCCACGACGTGTACGAGGTCGGCTGCGAGTTCCCGACCTGCTTCATCGTCTGCTGCGGCGGCAAGGCGCCGTTGGTGCTCTCGTAGTTGTTGAGAGCCAGGCCGAGCTGCTTCAGGTTGTTCGTGCACTGGATCCGGCGGGCGGCCTCGCGAGCGGCCTGGACGGCCGGCAGCAGCAGGGCGATCAGGACCGCGATGATCGCGATCACCACCAGGAGCTCGATGAGCGTGAACGCGGCGCGTTGTTGGGACGAGGGGGACCGTCTCATTGGCGGCGACTCGATGAATCTGCGACCTAGTGGGGATCGGCGCGGCCTGCAACGTCGCGAGGCGCGGTCGATCGGCGGACACCCCGCCGAGGGCAAGGATGTTACGACACACTTATGTGAGCCGGGCAAATGCCTGAAGAAGAGTCTTTGAAGATGATCAAGTTGAGCTGTGAACAGTGCTGCGCATAAATCTTGCCGGGTGGCCCATCCTAGGGGAAGTTGACATGGGACATGGAGGTCGGATTCTGCTAGATTGAGCGCCTGATCCGAATTCCGTGGGTTGGACCGGACGGGTTCAAGGATCTTGCTTGGAGGATCTCCATCATGGTTCGGCGAGCGATCTCGGGCGTGGGCGTGCTGATCTTCCTGGCGATGGGGTCGACCCTGGCGGGCGAGATCGACGGAGACGTGCTCGCGCCGTCGGACGACGGCCTGAGCAGGGCCTTTCGCGGCGAGTCTCGCTTGAAGGATGATAAGGAGAATACGATCACCCTGGTGAAATGGAAGGTCGAGGACCTCCGCAAGCAACTCCGCGAGGCCGAGGTCGAACTCGAGCAAGTCCAGGCCTCGATGCATCCCGGCAAACGAGCCTGGCTGCACGTGACGAGGCAGGCGACGCCCTTCCAGGACGAAGCCCAGGCATTCCCCGCCGCCCGGGACGATGCCGGCACCGTCAAATGGAAGCCCTCTCGTCGGTCGGTCGCTTTCGAAGACGCCCGGGACACTCCAGCGGACGGCGCTGAGGCCCAGGACACCCCCCCTGCCGGAGACGAGTCCCCGGCCCGCCCCGTCCTCAGGCCCAAGCTCCGGGCCAGGGTCTCCTCCCGAGACGAGTCCCAGGACAAGCCCTCTGCCCCTGACGAGTCTCAAGACAAGCCCCAGACCAAGGATGAGCCCCAGGACAACACTGCCCGAGGCGAGGTGCAGGACAAGCCCGCCGCGAAGGTTCAAACCCAGGACAAGCCCGCCGACACCCCGGCGACGACTCCCAAGGTCGAAGTGGTTGTCGAACCGTCCAAGCCCCAGGCGAAGGCTAGCTCCGCGCCTGGCCCCAAGGCCGAACTCGATGCCCAGGCGGATCGCCTCCGGGCCGAGATCGAGCTGGCGACCCTGAGCCACAAGGTCGAGGCCAACGCCCTCCAGGCCATGATGTCCGCCATCCGCAGCGCCGACCTCGGCCTGGACATCACCCCCGACGCCTCCCGCAGGGACCGCACCGTCACCAAGGCCGAGCTCCGCAAAGTGCGTGAGAAGCTCACCGCCGCCGAGGATGCCTTCCTCAAGAGCTCCTCCGACCTGAGCGCCAAGAAGCGCCAGCTCAAGAAGCTCCGCGCCGAACTCCGCGACGCCGAATAAGTCCTTGCGCGACCAGGATTTGCAGAATCGGACTGCAACCCACCCGAGAGTTGTGGACCGAATTACGAGCGTCGATTAAGATCAATGCGGATGAGATCCGTCGAATCTCCTCTGAAGGATCTCACCCCCGCATCGCGAGAGTGGCGGAATTGGCAGACGCGCAGGATTTAGGTTCCTGTGCCCAAAAGGCGTGAGGGTTCAAGTCCCTCCTCTCGCATCTCAAAAATAGGCCTCGATATACGGAAAGTGTCCACTTGGCCGTTTGGCCCGAGTGACCTCGCCGAGGTAACAAAAAGGTAACAGGCCCGATGTCGCATTGCGGTGGCATTGCCCGAGAGGGGAGAGCCACATGGCCGCAGTCCAGGAACGAAACCACAGTTACAGATTGGTATTCCGATATGAGGGCAAACAGCACGTCCTCATCCTTGGCCGCGTTGGCGAGGCGGAAGCCAAGGCAAAGTCCGCCCAGGTCGATTACCTGCTGATGCGGCTCAAGCAGGGCCTGATCGCCCTGCCAGCGGGCGTCGATATCGTCACCTTCCTCCGGTATGACGGCAACCCTCCTGCCCCGTCCCTAGAGCGTGGCCCGGCCACGCCAAAACCGCCCGAACCGACCCTCGGCGTCCTTCGTGACCGTTACCTGGAGACGCACGGTAACGGCACGCTCGAGGTCCACACGCTCAAGGGAATACGCCGCCACTTCGGCCACCTCGCCCGTGCCCTGGGCGAAGGTTTCCCGATCCGGGGCCTGAAGCTTGTCGACCTACAGAGCTACGTCGACATGCGGGCCAAGGCCAAGGGGCGGCGGGGCCCCCTGCTCCCGGCCACGATCAAGAAGGAGATCATCACGCTCCGCGGCGCCTGGAACTGGGGCGTGCGGATGGGGATCGTCGAGGGACGATGCTCGGTCGACGGCCTCCGCTATGCCAAGGGGGATGAAAAGCCACCGTTCCAATCGCGGGCCGAGATCGAGCGGCAACTCCCGGGCCTGCCGAAGGCCAAGGCCGACGAACTCTGGGAAGTGCTCTACCTGACCTTCGATGAAGTGGGACGGCTCCTCGACTACGTCAAGGCGACCGCGGGCCATCCGTGGATCTACCCGATGATCGCGACCGCCGCCCACACCGGGGCGCGCCGAGGCGAGCTGCTACGGATGCGGGTCAGCGACGTCGACCTCGGTGCCGGGGTGGTGAGTATCCGCGAGAGGAAGCGAGTCCAAGGGAGCCGGACGACACGCCGCGTACCGCTCTCGTCCGCGCTGACGGCGATCCTGACCGAATGGCTGAAGGTCCACCCCGGAGGCCCGTACCTGTTCGCCCAGGCCGTAGTGGTGGCAGGGAGCAAGAAGCGAAGCGCCAAGACGGGCTACCAGAGCAAGGACCGCCCGACGACTGAGAAGGCCCGGCGTGCGGTCATCCGGGTGCGGGAGCGTCCGGAGATCGTGCCGCTCACCGAGGACGAGGCCAGACACCACATGAAGCACACGCTCGTCGGCAGCGAATGGGAGGTGGTCAGGGGGTATCATGTCCTGCGGCACAGCTTCGTGAGCGCTTGCGCCTCAAAGGGCGTCGACTTGCGGATGCTGCAGGAGTGGTGCGGACACATGAGTCCGGAGATGCAGCGGCGGTACATGCACCTCTACCCCAGCGTGCAGGCCGAGGCGATCAAGAGCGTATTTGGGTAAGATGGAGTGTCGGTTTGAGATCAAACCTAACCAGCGAGTCGCATGAGCGAAGGGCTGTCTGTGGTCAGCTCACCGGATTTTGAGTCCGCTACGTGTGCCATATGCGGGATATTGGAAACAACTTGCGGTGACGCTTAAGGGCCTTGATATTAAGTCACTTACTACACCGTCCTGCTCTCTCCCAGTATTGTAGCCGCATTGGGTTAATCTCGCCAGCTATGTTCCTAATTGTTCCTAAATGGATGCATGCATAGCGGTAGCCCAGGCGGAGCCGGACCATAGCTCTCGGTCTTCGACCACGCCTTCCTAGCCATGGATCAGAGGCGGAAGAGCGCGAGGGCGAAGCGGTCATCTGTCGAGAAATGGACCTGCCGTCGCCACGAGTGGCGTGTGTCCCGGGAGGCGGAGTCCGTTGTCGTCGTCCAGTGCTAGAGGGCTTGGACGGTGACCCAAGCCCGGCCTCTCAGGGTCAAGAGTATGAGAGGTGGACCCAGTGCTAGATCGTTGTATCCCGCCGCGCCGAATGACGGACCATTCTGCACGCCGCTAAATTCGAGCTCGGTGCGACGAAAGAGCGTCGGTCTGGCGGACCGAAGCGTGCGAGGACCTCCGTTGCCCCGAGATTGGCCAGAGGCGATAATGACGGGCAGCGAGGAGACCGCCATGAGCCTGACGAATAAACTTCTAAGACTGGCGGCCAAGGTGGCCCTCGATAAGCTGATCGGCGAGACGCGGACCGACGCGCTTGATAAGATGCTCCAGGATTGGGCGGCGGAGCGCGACAAGGCCAGGGAGCTGGCAGAGGCCCAGAGGCAAGCGGCCGATACAGTTGCGGTTTCCGAGGCGGTGGAAACGGTAATCGCAGGAGCTGGTCGGGCGGTTACAGGCGAAGAGCGTATAGATCTGGAAGTGGCGGTCGCAGCCAGGATTGCTACGCTCGACGATCCATCTTCGGAGGAGCAACTTCGTAAGACGTTCCTTCCGGGTAAGTCGAAAGTCTACGTGATCCTGAGTGACGACTCACGAATGACGGGCGATAAGCCGAGCCGTTTCTTCCACTTCAGTTGGGACAACGAGGGCTATCGGATCAGGGACTACCTCGAGAGCCGAATACTTCACCCACCCGACCGCAAGCCTGGTAAAGAAAGTTTGACGCCAGTCGCTCTGGGGATGTCCGCCCTTGAAGTCTGGAACGCAAGCAACGTCCGCATCCACTCTGTGGCGGAGTTTGGCCTGGGCTTTGGCAAGGAACAAAAGAAAGAGTGGAAGCAGGTACTTCATCTGCTGACCGAGTCCGCGAAGCAGATCAGGGGGAAGTAGCGTCGCGGCCACGCCCTTTATGCGATAGGAACCCGGCATGAGCGACCTCGACCACCTCACACACTCAGGCGACCCACTCGAAAAAGCGGTCATCCGCCTCGCCGGGGAAGCGCTTCAGTCCGTGCTCGTCCCATACTCGCATATCTGGGCAAAATACGTTCTGCATGCCCGGATTGGCGCAGGCGAGTTTGTTGACGAGTTTCTTCTGAAGTTCGCGGCGAGCCATTATACGGCACTTGTTAGGCTCTATAACGCTTTGGAATTTCGCCATTCGATCCACAACCTCTGCGCGGAAAGCGGCCCACAGGAGGACGGCGAGACACTCTTGAAGCTGCAAGCGTCCACCTCAGCGTTTTGGTGGTCGCTTGGCGCTGCAGTAGATAACCTTGGCAAGGCACTCGAACAATTTCCAGGAAGCACGTTGAGGGGCCGTGATGCGGGAATTGAACTTCTAATTAGTTCGCACGTATATATTTCTTATATTTACGGGCGTCGCACTCAGTTAATTCACTCTCGCGTCATTCCTATAGGCACCGACCAAGGCTATCCTGTTTCTGATACTCGATATCTCGACGGAAAGCATCGATCGACGCTTCCAGCGGAAACGAATTGGTCATTAGACTACAAATCTCCGTCTGATCTAGACGCTTCTTACGAAGGACTGTGGAATGAGGCAGTGCAATCCCTGACCTCGGCTTGGTGGGCTGCGAAGACGTTCCTGGACGATGTCAAGAAGCCGCAAACCAGTAACAAGTCACTCAAAGAAGTAAAACAAATTTCTGATTATTTCGGCCAACTTCGTGGCCACGTCATTCAAACCGATACCAGCCAATCGCCGGGGCAATCGAATTACCTGCAAGGTCCAGGACCATCCGGTCTTTATCCCGGAGGCGGGTGGTAATCTATTCAGCCAAGTCGATTCAAGTTGGGCAATCCTCCTGTTTGTCCATATTGAGGCTTCGCATTACGTCTGGACGCTCGTCATGCATATCGAGATCGCAATTCCACATCGTGGACCCGGATTGGCACCCAGCATCCCGTATCGCAAATCGACCCCAATCACAGTGACCATCAACCGCGATCCCCTAGACCTGCCCGGCCCGGTCCAAATTGAGGTGATCAACTCATCGAATGATAACGGTTCAGCAATCCTAGAGGGGGCAGTTTCGCTGGATGAAACGGCCCAAATCCAGCTCCGAGGAAACTCCCAAACTCGGCCGAGTCATAGCGGCCAACTTAGAATTCGTGCTCGTTTTCAAGATTTGACGGTTGATTCGCAGGGATTCTCGGTTTGCGCACATCCCTGCGCCGTCACGAACGGCCCTGAATGCCATGCGGAATATTATCCTTATCCCGAGCCAACCAATTCCCAGATGGGAATGCAGGTCGAGATTGGCTTCCTATCAGACTCCGGCGTCTTGGCAGACCTAGATCAAGTAGATGAGATGGAAATTGTCGGCCCGACCGTTGAAAGGTCGGGGTCGCTTCAAGGGCATCCTAAGAAAGAGCCCAAGGTCCAGAAGGAGATGCAACCATTGCTGGAGGTAGACAAGGACGACCACACATCAAATATTACGATGTGGAATGCCATTGCCGAGAATGTATTGCAAGGGCAACAAGGATCGTGGGCAAACGATCAATTTGACGAATTTAAATGCAGACGATGCGCCGACGCTCCAGCATTGGCTGCGGTGATCCCAAACTCAGGATATAGAGTTTTGCGATCAGTCTTTATCAACGATCAGGGGCAACTGCTTCATAGGGTGGTGAAGATCTCACGCCCTTGCATTATAGGTGATCGGGATTCTGCGGGAGGACCGTCGGATCCTTTGACTGTTGAAATGCACGTTCCACCATCGGGCCAAAACGATGGATTTGAATTTCCATAAAATCTAGGTCGCCGTTGCGCGCGTCGGTGTGGTCGACGAATGGCACTTAGATTTTGCTAGCTCGTTTGAGCACCTGGAGTTTGACCTCTCGCCGCGGCCTCTTCAGCTCTTCGTACCCCCGGGGCCCCTTCCTGGTCATGCGGGGCTCGAACCGGTCAGGCCGGTCGCCGACCCGGTGCAGGGCGATCGCCCGGAGCAGCTCCTCGTACAGCGCCGCCAGGCGCCCCACGCCGCGGTCGGCCTGGGCGGCGATCACCGGCCGGAACGCCTCCAGCACCTGCAGCGCCGCCTTGAAGCTGATCGACCGCGGTTCGACGCCCTCGCGGGCCGCCGCCTGCGCCATCACCGTGCGGATCAGGTTGTAGGCCAAGACGTGGGCCCAGATCTCCTTGCGCACCAGTTCCGGCGTCTTGCACCGCAACGTGTCCATCTGCAGCGTGACCTTGATGGAGCGCAAATCGAGCTCGTTGTTCCACCGGGCCCGGTAGAGCGAAGCCAGCTCCGCCGCGCTCGCCTGCCCGGGTCCAGGATGGTCGTCACCACGACGACCGATCGGGTCCGGAACCCTGCCTGCTCCACGCGGAAGCGGACCTCGCGGACCGTGATCGAGTCGGGCAACGCGTTGTACGTCGCCCGGTCCACCGAGCGGATCGACGTCGGCTTCTTCCACACGACCAGGTGATCGTCCTTGCCTAACCGGGTCCCCTTGCGGAAGTCGGCCGTGCGGAGCGGCCCCAGGCGGCTGACGGTGTCGACCCCGCGCCGCTTCAGCAGATACATCCCGACCCAGCCCGACATCAGGCGGTCGCCCAGCAGCACGTCGCCGGGGCGGAGCACGTCCCACAGCTGGCGCAGCAGGCTGACCTCCACCTGGCCCTTGCCGGCGTAGCGGCAGACGCCCAGGTCGAGGATCGCGCCGCAGGACAGCGAGATGATCGCGCCGATCCGAGCGGGTGCGAACCTCGTCCCGGGGACCTGGTTGTAGGCCAGCGGGTATTCACGCCGATTCTCCGGGGTGTCCGGCATGGAGACCGTCGAGCCGTCGAAGAGGCAGGCGCGGCGGCCCTTCCAGAGCCACCGCCGATCGACCCACCCGTCCAGGTTGCGCCCGACGAGGCGGGCCACCGCGGCGAAGAACCCTTCGGGCAGGCGTCCCCTCGCCTGGCAGTAGGCTCCGGTCTCGGAGCTGCACGGCTCGAGCCCTTGCGAGGCGCGGTGGGCGATCAGGCGGGCGACGGCGGCGCGGCAGGACTGGTCGGCGTTGAGCACCTGACCGAGGAAGACCCAGAGGGTCACCAGCGGGCTGTAGATCCGGTCCTTCCACGCCGCCTTGACCTCGCGGAGGGCCTCGTGGAGGCCGTCGGCGGTGAGGACGTCGGCGAAGGGGAGGCCGCCCTCCTGGAGGAACTATCGGTCTTTGCTGTTGCAGCGCCTCACCGCCGTGCGCCAGCGCCTCAATCCAGCCGCACGTCGCTCCGACGACAGCACGCTCGACACCGATTTCCATGAAGTCAATGCCGCCGTATCTGCCGCCCGCGTCGCCCGTACACAACGTGAGGATCGTGTCAAGCAACTCAAGAGGATCAAGGCGGATCTCGTAACAGTAAGCCAGAGTTTGCAAGAAGCGAAGGCATCCCTCAATTCACTTGCTGCGCAGGCCGGAGTTGTCGAAATCGAGGATATTAGCGTCGTCGTGCAACGAGCTAACGAAAGAATCGCGGCTGCCCAACAGGTCGAAGAGCAAGAGAAGGCACTCGCTCAGAACACCCGTGGCGAGTCGCTGGATGCTTTCATCGCCACGGCGCTAGAGCACAGAGGCCAGCTCGACCGGGATATCGATTCCCTCGACCAGCGAGCCCAACAACTTGATGCAGACGTCACCGCCGCAGAGGCCGAGGCACTTCGGGCGGGGCAAGCTCTAACTGCCTTTCAGCAAGCATCTGATTCCGCCGCTGAAGCCCGGCAGCGGGCTGAGTTGGTTCTCGCTCGGCTGGATGGCCAAGTTGTCGAATACGCAGCCCTACATCTCGCCCGCGTTGCGCTCGACCGAGCCAAGGAGAGGTATCGGGCTCGGCGTCAGGACTCGCTGCTCGATCGAGCTGGTTCATTCTTCAAAACGCTCACGGATGAGGCCTTTGCGGCGCTCGATATCGACAACGATGAAGGCAAGGATGTGCTCACAGCCGTCCGCGCCCCCGGACATCGGACTCCGAGTGTTCGGGTCGGCGGTCTCTCCGATGGCACTCGCGATCAACTATTCCTGGCGCTGCGTCTCGCAGGGATCGAGCAGCACCTTCAGAGCTGTGAGCCGGTTCCGCTAATCATCGACGATGTGCTCGTGACTTTCGACGACTACCGCGCACGCACTACGTTGCAATGCCTCGGAGAGCTGGCGACGAAAACGCAGGTGTTACTATTCACCCATCACCGGCACGTGGTCGATCTGGCAACGGCGGTTCACCCTTCCGCGCGAGTTCATGAAATCGCTGCCACGTAAGCCATCCCGCTCGCCCGTCCGGCAAGCGCACAAGGTTTCGCGGAGAACGCATACTCCGGGACGTCCTGAGCCGCTCGGGGGGACCCGTGCGAGTTCTCGAAACGAGGATCGGAACCGGTCTCCCAGCTTGAGCAGATAGTGGCTTTGTCGCTGTCGTGGCCCACGCCGGAGGTACCGGGACCTTCGCAGACACGTACAAATCGAACGCGATCCACCAAAGCGTGTTATTCGGCGGTCCAACCTTCCCGCGGCGGCTCACCTACTTCTTGGCCTGAGTGCCCGCAGGACTCCGCTCAGCCGGCTCCGCAGCGGCATCCTTTCCACACCACGGCACCCGTTGATCGAGGTCACATCGTATGGCTCACCGAGCATCTTCGTGTAGGTGGCTCACTGTTTCTTGCGCAGCGTCTTCTCGATCAACTTCATCTTCTCTAACGCCCGTGGATCTGGGCCGTCCGGAGGGCAACTGACGGCGGCCGAAGTCGGTGAGAGTTTCAAGACGAAGGTTGGAGGCGATCCGCCTCCACTACGCCGGCCGAGTCGACGAGTGCGACAATCGCGAGGACGATGTGTTCCGGCAGCGCGGGCCACGCGTTGCAGACTTGTTCGAGACGAGGGGCAACAGATGTCATCGTGAGCCGATGTCGGCACCTCGTATTACTGTAGTCAGAATGCCAACTTCGATCACATGCCTCGAGACGTCGTAACCTGCTTCGGTCTAGTCGACCGAAACGTCGAACGCTGTCGAGTAAGTACAAGAATTAGTGACTTGGACACTGACCGCGCTCGAATCGAATTAGTCGCACGGTCCTAAAAAAATGTCTAGTGCGTCTGCCAGCGGAGTGAGTTTTCGCCACGAGACGACCTAAACTATTGCGGTATAGTTGCTTGGATCCATCATGATTGCTGATTCTGAGTCCGGCGCGTCTGCCAAGAAAACATGTTGGTCTGAGGCTTAAGTGACGTTGATTTCTGAGTGTTGGCAAAGCTTTACGTTGATCCTTGCCTTCGGTCGCCTTATAACCGAGATGGGCTGGCTCGGCCAGCAAGTGCAGAAGAATTGCAGAAGATCGCGGAACATCTTGCCCTTTGGCGTGTCGGATTTTTAGAGCCTGTCCCATAATGTGAACACCAGGACACAGGACGTCGTGAGGATGGGATGAGTACGCACCGATACCCCAGTGACGTCACCGACTCGCAGTGGGGCCCGATCGAGCCCCACATCCCCGACGGGCCCTCGCCGGCGGGCACGAGGGGACGGCCGCAGCCCGCCGGCCATCTCGCCTCGGGCGTCCGGGCGGCCGATTCCGGACGGCCCAGGTCGACCTGTCCGACGCCGGCTCCATCGACCGCGGTGTCGCAGGGCAGGACGTCGTCCTGTCCTGCCTCGGCGTCGCCGGGATCCTGGCGTCCCTCCGGCCGATGACATTCTACCGCGACAGCGCCGCGGCCATCGTCGCCGCCATGCAATGGGGCGGAGTCCGACGGCTCGTCGTCCTGTTGTCTGTGGGTGTCCTCAGGAACCCGATGGCGCCCATCCGATACCGCTGGCTTCTCAGGTCCCTCCTCCGTCATAAGTACGCCGACATGCAGCCGATGGAGGACGTCATTCGCGGCAGCGGCCTGGACTGGGCCGTCATCCGGCCGGGCCGTCTCACGGATGGCGATCTCACCGGGCACTGCCGGGTCGGCAACGACGGCACCCTCCCCCATGTCGGCGATCTCACGCGGGCCAATGTGGCGGACCTGGTGCTGCGGGCGATCACGAACGACGAGTTCCTTCGCCGAGCGGTTGCCGTCAGCCAATGAATAACTACCCGGCTCGAGAAACTGCCGACGGCGTCCGTTTGCCGGGGCCGCATGGAGCGCCCGGCATCCGCCTCCTCGCCATCACCCGCGAAAATCTCCTCGCCTCTCGGATAAAGCCCTGCTAGCTTGACGCATGGCTTCCGACCGCAGGTTTTCCGACCGTTTCCGCCCCCCTGACCGCTCCCTTTCCCACGCCGAGCGCGTTCGGCCCGCTCGCAATCAGGCCCTACTCCCATTCGCGGAGCCCCCTCCTCACACGGTCCATCCCCTCCCGTCGGCCCCGCCGGGGCCTGTCTCCGCGACCGTACCTCCCCGGCCGTCCGCTTCAATCTTGCAGACGGGGCCCCTATCCCCATCTTCGATTGACCCGTCCGTCGCCGGGTCGGTTGATCGCTCCGAGGCAAGGCCCCGATCGGCGGGGCCTCGGACGCCAGGAGAATCCATGGACCAAATTTCATCATCACCATCATCAACCGGCGAGAAGGCAGAGGCCCGCGACATCCTCGCGGCCGTCCGCACGCTGAAATCCATCGAGCGGGAGAATCGACCCGCCGACGAGGACGACCGCGTGAAGCTCGGACGCTTCGGCGGCTTCGGTGCCGTGGCCCTGTCGATCTTCCCCGACCCCGTCACCGGCAAGTACAAGGACCCCGGCTGGGAATATCTGGGCGACGAGCTCAAATCCCTCCTCACCCCCGAGGAGTACGACTCCGCCAAGCGGACCACCTTCTCCCAATTCTTCACCCCTCCCATCGTCATGGCTGCCATGCACGAGGCCTTGTCGCGTCTCGGCGTCGCCGACGATGCCGTCATCCTCGAGCCGGGTTGCGGCGTCGGGAATTTCCTCTCCCATGGCGAGCCCGGCCGGCGCTTCATCGGCGTCGAGCTCGACTCCATCTCCGGCCGCATCGCACGCGTGCTTCATCCCCGGGCCGATATCCGCATCGAGAACTTCCGCGATTCGAGGCTCCCGCCACTGGACGCCGTGATCGGCAACGTCCCCTTCGCCGACATCAAGCTCGAATACGAGGGGGATAAGCTCTCCCTCCACGACTATTTCATCGTCAAGTCAGTCGACTCGCTGAGGCCCGGCGGCGTCCTCGCCGTCGTCACCAGCCGCTACACGCTGGACAAGCAGGACGCGGCGGTCCGCGAGCGTCTCGCTGCCCGGGCCGACTTCCTCGGTGCGATCAGGCTCCCGTCCGATGCGTTCAAGCGGGAAGGGACGCAGGTGACGACCGACATCCTGTTCCTGCGGAAGCGGACGCCGGGCCAGGAGCCGAATCATGCCGACCCCGAATGGCTCGAAACCTCCGTGCTCGGCATCCAGGGGGCGGACCTGCCGGTCAACCGCTATTTCTGCAATCACCACGAGATGGTCCTGGGCGATTGGAGTCGGCAGGACACGCTGTACGGCTCGGGATTCTCGGTGAAGTCGAACGGCGGCCTGGCAAGCCAGCTCAAGGACGCGGTGGGGCGGATCGCGGCCCCGGGCGTCAAGGAATCCTTGACGACCCAGTCCGAGGCCGAGCGCCCGAATCCGCCGCCGATTCCTGCCCACAAACACGGATCGCCGCCGGCCTTCCAGCCCCCTCCCCCGCTCCGCCACATCACCGAAGGCTCCCTCTTCGTCGGCGACGACAAGGTCATCCGCCAGGTCGAAGACGGCAACGCCCAGCCGGTCACCTATTGCGGCGTGCTCTTGAAGGCCGACGGCACGCCCCTGGCCCGCAAGATCGGCTCCCTGATCCAGCTCCGCGACCTCGCGCGCCGCGTCCTCCAATCGCAGAACGAGGACTGGCCGGAGGCGAACCGCGAAGACGCCCGCCGTGACCTGAACCGGGCCTACGACCTCTTCGTCTTCCAGCACGGCCCGATCAACAAGACGACATTCACGGAAACGAAGACGGGCACCATCCGCCGCATGCCGAACCTGGTGAAGTTCAAGGAAGACCCCGACGCCATGCTGGTCATGGCCCTCGAGGAGTATGACGAGGCCACCGGCATGGCCGGGAAAGCCCCGATCCTCCTGCGGGATGTCGTCGGGCCGAAGCCGCCCATAACGCGAGTGACGAGCGCCGAGGAGGGGTTGCTCGTATCGCTGAACGATCGCGGTGTGATCGATCTTTCTTATATTGCCGAGCTTTACGGCAAGCCTGAGGCTGCGATCGTGGCCGAGCTCGGCGACCTGATCTACCGCGATCCGGAAAGCCTCGAGTGGCAGACCGCCGATGAGTACCTGTCCGGCAACGTCCGGGCGAAGTGGGTGGCCGCTGAGAAGGCCGGGCCGGAGTATGCACGGAATGCCGAGGCGTTGCGGCTGGTCCAGCCCGAGGATGTGCTGCCGGGCGACATCGACGCCAACCTGGGCGCGCCTTGGATACCCGAGCAAGACATACGGGCGTTCGCGGCCGATCTGTTCAACGTGCCCGTCGACTCGTTCAAGGTCGGCCACCTGAAGAAGGACGCCGTGTGGAGCGTCGAGCCCGACTACCGGGCGATCAACTCCGTCGCGGCCACCGCCGACTACGGCACGTCGAGGATCAACGGCACGGAGCTGCTCTCCCAGGCGTTGAACCTCAAATCGCCCGTCATCTACGACATCGTACGCGGTCCCAACGGCGACGAGCGGGTCTTGAACCCCATCGAGACGGCGTCGGCCAAGGAGAAGCAGAAGCTGATCAAGGAGAAGTTCAAGGGCTGGATCTTCTCCGACCCGGACCGCACGGAGCGCCTGGTCCGCGATTACAACGACACATATAACAATCTGAGGCCGAGGCTGTTCGACGGCTCGCACCTCGACTTCCCGGGGATGAGCAAGGCGATCACGCTGAAGCCGCACCAGGTCGACGCGGTCTGGCGGTGCATGACGGTCGGCAATACCTTGCTGGCACATTGCGTCGGCGCGGGCAAGAGCTTCGAGATGGCCGCCGGCGCGATGAAGATGAAGCAGGCCGGGCTGATCAAGAAGCCTTTGATCGCGATCCCCAACCACATGCTCGAGCAGTTCAGCCGCGAATTCATGCAGCTCTACCCGAACGCCAAGCTGCTGGTGGCGAGCAAGGAGGACTTCAGCAAGGACCGCCGCAAGATGATGACGGCCAAGATCGCCACGGGCGACTGGGACGCGATCATCGTGACGCACTCCAGCTTCGAGCGGATCGGGATTAGCCGCGGCTATCGGGAACGGTTCCTGCGCGAGCAGATCGAGGAATATGAGTCGTTGCTGGTGGACAAGGCGTCGCAGGGCCGCAACATCATCAAGACGCTGGAGAAGCAGAAGGCCAACCGCGAGGAGCGGCTGAAGCGCCTCCTGGCCGAGGACAAGAAGGACGACGGCCTGGTCTTCGACGAGCTGGGCGTCGACCAGATCTTCTACGACGAGAGCCAGGCCGGCAAGAACCTCGAGACTCCCACCAAGATGGACCGCGTCGCGGGCATCCAAACCGGCGGTTCCGAGCGGGCATTCGACCTCTACATGAAGGCCCGCTATCTAGGCCAGGGACATCCCGGCCACGGCGTCGTCTTCGCGTCCGGGACGCCGATCAGCAACTCGATGGTCGAGATGTACACACAATGCCGCTACCTCGACCCCGAGGGCCTCCGCTCCCGAGGCATCGACCATTTCGACGCCTGGGCCGCGACCTTTGGCGAAGTGGTCGAGGCCATGGAGATCTCGCCGGACGGAGCTTCCTTGCGTCCCCGCAGCCGCTTTGCCAAATTCGTGAACCTGCCCGAGCTGGTGCAGATGTTCCGCTCCTTCGCCGACGTGCAGACGGCGGACATGCTCGACCTGCCCAGGCCGAAGCTCGAAGGCGGCAAGCCGATCACCGTCGCCTGCCCGATGTCGGAGGAGCAGGCCGATCTCCAGACGGCCTTGGTCAAACGCTACGAGCGGCTCCGCAACGAGAAGGTCGATCCTCGCGAGGACAATGCCCTGGCGATCACCACCGACGGCCGCAAATTGGCGCTCGACGGCCGGATGCTCCGGCCCGGACCGGACTTCGCCGAGTCGAAGATCAACGCCCTCGCCCGCAACGTCCGCCGCATCTGGGGACGCACGGCCGATACCCGCGGCACGCAGATGATCTTCGGCGACATGGGCGTCAACCCGACGGCATGGGGCTTCTCGGCCTACGACGAGGTGATCGGCAAGCTGGTCGAGGCGGGCATCCCCCGGCAGCAAATCGCCGACATCGGCGACGCCGACACCGACGCCAAGAAGCAGGCCCTGTTCGAGAAGGTCCGCCAGGGCACGGTACGCGTCCTGATCGGCTCCACGCAGAAGATGGGCACCGGCACCAACGTCCAGAAAAGACTGGTGGCCCTCCACCATCTCGACGCGCCGTGGAAGCCCGCCGAGGTCGAGCAGCGTGACGGACGCATCCTCCGCCAGGGGAACGACAACCCCGAGGTGGCGATCTATCGTTACGTGACCACCGGGTCCTTCGATAGTTTTATGTGGCAGGCGCTCGAGACGAAGGCACGGTTCATCGCCCAGGTCATGTCCGGCGACTGCGCGGTCAGGAAGGCCGAGGACGTGGGCGATCAGGAACTCAGCTACGCCGAGGTGAAGTCTATCGCCTCGGGCAATCCGGCCGTGCTCACGCTGGCCGAGTCCGACGCCGAGCTGCAACGGCTCGCCATCCTCAGGAAGAACCACCACGACGAGCAGTATCTGGCCCGGCGGAATCTGCGCGATCTGCCCGACTCGATCCGGCATCTGACCAAACGGGTCGAGGGTCTCATGGCCGATATGGCGACCATCGCCGGGAATCCAGGCACTTTGACGGTCGAGGGAATTGCAGAACGCATGAAACGCATGCCAGAGAAGGTCAGCGAGACCTACCGAACGAGGCTCGGGACTTATCGCGGGCTGGAAGCGGGAATCATCCTGCATCCGCCCGGAGGCACGGAAGTCTACCTCGACGGCTCCGTCCGGTGCCGCGAGCAGCTCCTGCGGGACAATCCCGGCCCCCGTGCCGTCCTGAACGCCCTCGAACGGCTGGCGGACGGGTACGGGTGGGAGATGCGGCACCTGAGGGCCGACATCGCCCTGAAGGAAGGGCAGCTTCGCGACTATGAGAGCCGCCTGGGGACCAAATTCGCGCACGAAGAGTACGCAAGCCAGTTGGCTGACTTGCGCGATGAGCTCAGGCACGGGCTGTCGGAGAAGCCGCCGGAAGGATGCGGACCGGTCGCCGAGGTGGCCGAGAAGATCAAGGCGCTGCGCGAGTCGGTGACGGTCGAAGCCACGCCCGAGCGGGCCGTGAGGAAGGCGGTCAGGGCCGAGAAGCCGGTTACGGCGAGGATTCGGGAGCGGTTGGGGAAGCTGCGGCCGGTTGAGGTGGCGGAGGAAGCCGCCCCAATCGCGGCGGTGGAATCCCCGGTCGAAGCGAAGCCGGAGCCGATCCCCGAGCAGGACGCGCTCGTCCTCAAGATGCCCGCGCCGGCGAGGCCGGTGAGCGGCCACGCGAAGGCGGTGACGAAACGCAGGAGAGAGGACGAGACGCAGTTGAGGCTGTTTTAGGGATGGCCCGTGTGGCAGGAGTTGAACCGCAGGCCGCGAAATCCACGCCACTCACGACGTCCGGGCGGGATGCTCGGGTACGGCTCCAGCCCTCGATTCTGCTACAGCCGACATAATCTTCATCGCGATCCGATCAGTAAGGCGGTAAAGGCACCGAGCCGGAAGTTGCGGCCGACGGATCAAGCAAGACTCGGTGGCGAGGATGCTACTTCGGCTCACCACGAGGAATAGCCCGTCGCCGCTTCTCGACCCGGGGCCAGTTGCGCGTCGCCGGGCTATTCGAGGAGGGTGAGCAGCCTGGCGATGACTTCATCGGTCACGGCCTGCGGCACCTTTTCCACGAAGGCAGCCTTCCGTCCTTGCAGGTCGAGGACGCGCGGCTGGTTGCACAGCACCACGCCCTGGGCATTGGTGCCGGTGCCGCTGAGCGATACGGCGAAACCCTTGCTGCGGGCGAACTCGCCGCCCTGGGTGATCGGGCAGACCAGCGGGGTGCCCGGGCGATTGAAGTCGCGCGGCGAGACGATGAGGACGTAGCGACGGCCCGCCTGCTCCCTCCCCTGGATCGGGTTGAGATCGACGTGATAGATGTCGCCACGTTCCATTACAGCGCTTCGCGGCCGGTGGGCTGGTCCGCCAGCCACGCTTGTTCCTCGGCCGTCAAAGGCGCGGCGGGATCGCATTCGGCGATCAGCTCGGCCAGCGTGTGGCGAAGCCTGGGATTGGGCTCGACGATGAGCCGGCCTTCGGACACGGAGAGCCCGACCCGGGAATTGGCGGCCAGGCCCAGCCCTTCCAGGAGGGATTTGGGGATGGCGAACATGACCGAGCCGCCGACGCTGCGTAACGTGGAAAGGTGCATAGGACACTCTCAAATTATACTCCAATATAACATAAGTAAATGCAATTGACAAGCGGATGTCCGGCGATGGCCTCCGTCCGAAGGCCTTGCGGACGTCACGCAGCCCGGGCATGAAGCGAGAGCGTTGGGCCCGATTGCCGCCCAAGATGGGCCTCGGCGCAAAGGCCGAGTGTACGACCGGGCCGACCTTGGAGGCCGCCGGGCGTAGCTACGCCCGGCAATCGTCCTGCTCAGCGACTCCGACGCCGCCGCTTGGCCGATTGCAGGCATCAAGCAGTAGCCGTTGCAGCGGCCGGGACTCGGGCTCAATTAAGGGATGATCGACGATCTCGTGAATCGCCGGTCCGATGACTCAATTCCGCTAGACCGGCACCCTCATCCCTCGGTCCAGCCCCGAGCCCATCAAAGGCGCCCCCGGCTGACCTCCGGCAGCAGTCCTTCCCGTTGATACCGCTGCAACTCGCCGTGGCTGACCACCCAGGAGGGGAAGGCCCCCCGGCCGGACCTGCGCTTCTGCGCGTGGATCCGGCCGAGGCGGCACCACTCCCTCACGGTGAATTCCGCCCGGCCGGCCAGCCGGGCGAATTCCTCGGTGGTGTAGAAATCCTTCACCGTCTGCCGCTCGACCAGGACGAGCAGCATCGCCTCCATGCGCCTCAGCGTGTCCTCGATCCCCTCCATCGCAGCAGCTCCTCGCGGATGATCAGGTAGAACTCGCGGTCGGCGTCGGCCCACTCCTCCTCGCGGAGGCACGCCTGCACGACGCGCCGGCACCGTACGGCGATGCGCCCCGCCATGTCGTGGATCGTCGCGTCAGTTGGCGCTGAATCCGACACTTATGGCCTCCTTTCCCGCCTCGTAGCGGTCCATCGCGTGCAGCATCGAGAAGATGATCGTGGACAGCAGCTCGTGCTTGGGCGCGTGCGGCGAGGCGTCCAGGAAGTCCATGATCGCGAGCGCCGCCGCCAGGACGCAGTCGTAACGAAAGTCCTCGTTCATGCGTACCGTACCCTCCCCTGCGTCGGTGATGGCGGAGATCAGGCCGAATGACTATCGCCATAGTCGCCCCCGCGCGACGGCCCGGCGGGCTCCGTCTCCTCCCCTCCCGCAGGATGATGGGAGCACGCTCGCGCGATCTCGCTCGGCCGGGGATGCGCCGGGCCGGCGGATGCCGCGTGTTCCCGGGATTCCGTGGCCTGCCGCTCCCCTCCGACGCGGAGAGCATCCCAGGATGCCCGGTCGAGGAAATCGGCATTGTCGCGGAGCGTGAACCTGTGCTCCCGCGGAATCGGCCCGATCAGCTCGACATTCTTCGCGTGGACGAATCGACCGTCGTCGAAGCGGATGTAATAATCCCCGCCTCCGTCGCCCGGGGTGCCCGGCGGAGGATCGTGCTCCCCGAGGAGGAGGTGCTGCACGCCGCCCACGCGGACCGAGTCCGGATCGTCCCTCGGGGCGATCCGCTCGGCCCAGTATTTGCCGCCGTAGGGATCGGCCCGCTCGGCGAGCAGCGGCCCCTCCCAATCCTCGCGGCCGTCGGCCATGATGCGGACATAGCCCTGCTCACGCACCCGCTCGGGGCCCGCGGCGTGGGCGTACGCCGCTGCGAGCCGGGTCACTTCCGCCTCCACCCGCGTCACCACCTCGTTGAAGCCCGCGATCTGACCTTGGATCGCTTCGAATAGCTTGCCGATCTCCCCGTCGAAATAACCCCATGTGATGGGCTCATCGGGCGGAGGGCGCAGGAGCTCGTAATCGTCGTATTCGCCGAAGGGCGCGACGAGATCCCTCGCGCACGCCCGCAGGAGCGAGAAATCCTGGTGGATCAGCCGCAGGAGCTGCAGCCCCTCCGGCGGGAGCGGGTCCTCCGACTCGCCGGTATCTCGCGCGTCGTTCGCCGGTTGAGGGCCCCGGCGCGCCCGGTCCTCTCCGCCTCGTTCTGGCATGTCAGAATCCCTTAATATTCTGATTTGACTCGTGGGATCCGCTTGAAACCGATTCGCCCTCGGCGATGGCAGTGGACGCCCGATGCTCACATCGAGTGGCCGTCTCCGTCGTCCTGCCCCTGCTCGGCCCCATCGCCCTTGACCGACTCCTGCGTCGCGGACGCGCCCCTGCCGGCCTTGGCGATCTCCGACGGCCAGGTGCTGGGCGGCCCGGCCGCGAGCGGCGGGAGGACGGCGCCCAGCAGGTAGGCGCCTCCGAGGTTGGCCTGACGCATGTCGGCGCCGCGGAAGTCGGCCTCGGCCGCCTCCACGCCCTGCATCCTCGCCCCGTAGAGATTCGCGTTCTGGAAGTTCGCCCCCTGCAGCTAGGCGCCCCTGAGGTCGGCGTAGCGGAGATTGCTGGCGGTGAAGTTGGTGCCGCGCAGGTCGCTCGCCCGCAGGTCCGCCCCCTCGAGGTCGACCGACGCGAAGTTCACCCCCCGCAGGTCCGCCCCTTTCCAGCTGACCCGCTTCGATGGTTCCTGAGGCTCTTTCATGCCCGGTCTCCCTCGGGGAAGCTTCGATCATGGCCTCACATCGAGTGCCCGTCGCCGTGGTCGTGTCCGTGATCCTGGGCCGCCTCAATCGAGCGGCCGGCCCTGGCGATCTCGCTCGGCCAGCCCTCGCGCGATCCCGCCGAATGGGTATAGGAGGAGTGGCCGGCGATCCCCGCGTGGCTTTCCGAACGCGCGGACGCGATCTCGCCCTGGGTCGGGTTGAAGAGGGCGCCGCTCTCCTGCACCTGGATCGCGTCGGGGAAGGCCTTGAGCGCCTCCCCGAGCTCGTCGATCCCCTGCCGCCCGGCGGCGGCGAGCGTGCCGTCCGCCATGGCCGCGTCCCAGGCCGACGATACGAGGGAAGCGGCCGCGGCCAGGACGCTGCCGATGGCCCCCGCGGCCGCCCCGAGCATCGAACGCCCGCCCGGATCGGGACTGGCCGTCGAAATCACCTCGTCCTGCCGGGTGTGATCCTGCCCCGCTGCCATGTCGCTCGTCCTTTCGTCGAAACTCCGCGTCATCGGCATCCCGGCACGATGCCGGGATGCATCATTGGAACCCTGAATGCCGGGTCAGAAGCGCGGCCGCACCGGGCGCCGATAGGCCTTCCGCCGGCTGTCGTAGGGATCGTCGTCGTCGCCCGGCGATGCCGGGGCGAAGGCGGGGCGTGATGCCCGCGGCCGGGGCTCGACCGCGGGCGGGAGACACGCGGCGACGGCCGCACCGATCGTCGCCGCGAGCAGGATGGCCAGGGCCCCCGCCAGGCTGCCGAGACCCGGGCCCCGGGTCAGCCCCGTCCCGTAGCCCCGCCGCCCGAGTCGGAAGGCCGGGTCGGAGTAATAGCTGATGCGCTCGGCCAGGATCGGCCGCATATTCTTGTGGAAGAGCAGGGAGACGTGGCCGGGGAGGCGGAGCACCTCCTCGGGCTTCAGGAGGGCCCTGCCCTGCTCCGAAATCGTGCTGCCGCGGCCCCAGGAGCGGCTGCCGGGCTGGGGCTGGCCGCCGCCCCCCATCGGGATCGAGGTGTTGTCGCTCTCGTTGTCCGACCGGACGGCGATCGTCTCTTCGCCGATCTCCTTGCTCAGGGCCTCGGCCGTCTCGTAGGAATTGATCGAGAAATACTGCCTGGTGGCCAGGTTATCGAGGATGGTGGAGGCGTGGTCGCCGAAGGTCCGCTTGAGCTGGTCGAGCGACTGGAAGAAGAACCAGCAGCGCACCCCCATGCCGCGCATCAGGGTGACCGCGTCCTCGAGCGCGCGCATCTGGCCGATGTGGGCGGCCTCGTCGATCATGAAGAGGACCGGATTCTCCTCGGTCGGCACCCCGCGGGTCGCGACCCTGAGCAGGGTGCCGAGCCAGAGCCGCTGCACGGCCGCCCACACCGCGAGCATGTCCGACGGGATGATGATGTAGACGGTCATCTTGCCGCCGCGGAGCGAGCGCGGGTCGAACGTGGTGCGCCGCGTGGCCGTGGCGATCAGAGGCGAGTCGAAGATGTTGGTGTGGCGCTGCGTGTGCGACATCACGCTGCCCAGCTCCTTGTCGACGTGCCAGGTGAGCGAGTGGCCGAGCTGCTGCAGGACGCCGCGGAAGTCCTCACGCTCCTGCATGGCCGAGAGCGCCTGCCCGTAGAGCTGGCGCGAGGCGAGATAGGTGCGAACGCCCCGCAGGTTGCGCTCGTCCGGGTTGCCCTCGCAGGCGCAGATGAAGGCCGTGAGGGCCGCGATGACGTTCTCCGCGGAGTCGTTCCAGTGCGGCTCGTGCTCCATCCCCGAGCGCACGACGATCATATTCGCCAGGTCCCGGCAGGAGTCGATGAAGCGCGGGGAATTCGGGTCGATCCAGTCGAGCGCGTTCAGGCAATCCCCAGGCCCGTGGCGGTCGTCGTAGAGGCATCCCGGGTCGAGGCGGACGATCTCGTGCCCGAAATGCTCCCTGCGATGCGCGTGCGTCAGCGCGAAGAGCTCCCCCTTGGGGTCCACCACCACGGCATTGCCCCCGTAGGAGAGGAGGTTGGGCACGAGGCTGTTGACCGACTTGCCGCCGCCGGCCGGGCTCACCGTGAGCAGCCCGACGAAGTCCTCGACCCGGATGAAGCCGTCCGCCCGCCGGCCCAAGAACGCCGCGAACCAGTCGCGGCAGGCCTTCTGCGAGCCCACGCGCGGGTCGATCAGCGCGCGGGCGGCCTGAATCCTGGTCGGCCTGGGCATGTTGCCGAGCCTGCCCAGGATCAGGCCGCGATCGCCCAGTAGCCGGCCGCGGGCCAGGTCCCCCAGCCGGCGAAGGCCGCCGTGCCGAAGGCGTCGGAGGGGCGGCGGCGCCGCCGCCTCATGCGCCAGGCGATCCCGGCCAGGGCGGCGGCCCCGACCGAGGGGAAACGCAGGCCGAGCAGCACGGCCTGCAGGGCGAAGGCCAGGAGGGCCAGCCCCAGGGCGAGGCGGCAAGCCGGCGCGACGAAGCGTCGCATGATCACCTCTCGGTTTAGGTAAGGGATTTCGAGCGACGTGCCGATCGGCCGTGATGGAATCCGGCCGGGGTGATGCGACATGGCCGGGTCCCTCCCGCCCGACCGACGGCCGCGCGGGAGGGGGTCGAGGCGCTCAGCGGTAGCCCTGGGGCCTGCGGTCCAGCTCGGCGATGATCCGGCCGGCGCCCGCGGCCGTCATCTTCTGCTGCCGGAGCGGCGAACCGTCCGGGCCGGTGAGCGTGAGCGTGTGGTCGGGGCGGGCCTTGGGCTTCCTGCGCTCCCAGGCCTCCGATAGCGTCAGGTAGAGCATCCCGCTGCCCCACCCGCCGACGCATCCGGCGATGAGCAGCAAGGACCATCCCAGCAGAGTCTCCATGCGGGACCTCCGAGGATTCGGGATGCCCGGCGGGGGCGCGGTGCCCAGGGCCGCCGGGCGTTTCGTTCAGCGACCCTTGCCCATGGCGGCGACGATGTGCTTGCCGGCGACCTTGATACCGACGCGGACGGGGAGCCACCCGAGCAGGCCGCTCCTGACGAGCAGGACTGCGGCGAGGGCCAGGATGAGGCCCGCGACGAGGAGCGCCCGGGCGAGGTGAGTCCTTGCCTCCGCGGCGACGCCCCCGGCCGCCTTCGCGACGGGCTTGACGGCCTCCTCGGCCACGGCCCCCGCGATCCGGGCGACGGCCTCACCCCCGGCGCCGGCCAGCCGTGCCGTGCCGTCGAGATAGGGCTCGGGGTCGGAGAGGAAGGCGGCGAGCGCGACGCCCCCGGCCAGCACGCCCCGGTGCTCCCAGGCGAAATCCATCGCCCTGTCCCCGCGGCGGGCGATCACCGCCAGCAGCTCGGGGGCGCGGCCGCCGCCCGCGAGCTCGCCCGCCATCATGGCCAGCCTGCGGCCCCCGCGGGGGCCGAGGGCGCCCAGGGCCCCGATCGCGGGCTCGCCGAGCGCCTCCAGGACCGGCTCGGCGACGGCCCTGTGCCGGATCAGCACGGCCGCGGCGTCGTCCCCGTGGCGGGAGACCATCGCCAGGCCCGAGGGCCGGCTCAGCAGCCTGAGCGCGTCGTCGCCGTGGCGGTTGAGCAGGCGGAGCACCCGGGGGCCTCCGCCCCCGCCCCTTCCACCACGCCGATCGCCCCGGGCCCGACCTTGCGCACGGCCGTCAGGACGCCGTCGCCGTGCCGGGCCGCCGCCGAGGCCAATCGGCCGGCCAGCCGCTCGGCGCCCTCCCCCGCCGCCTCACGGCCGAACTTCCCGATCAGGAATTCCGCGGTCTCGCGCACGGCCCGCGAGCCGAGCCCCGCGTATGCCGGCGTGGCGAAGGCGGGAATCGACGTCAGGATGCATGCCCACAGGATCCTCTTCATGGCGTCCCTCCGGATCGAAGTGGCCAGATGTCAGTTCGAGGCCCCGAACGCGCCGACGATGGACTCGGCCCAGCGGATGATCTGGTCGGGCGGCGAGCACCGGCCCGCGTCCAATGGGATGTACATGAGCAAGGGAGAGCTCGCGGCCTCCGGCCCGATGAGGTGCGTCATGAGCGATTTCCACAGGCTGCGGTACCGCTCGTTGCGCATCCATCGCAGACGCTCACGCAGCCCGAGATTGGAAGCTCGCGTCACGGCCTCATCGGCCCGCTGGCAGGCAAGTCGCACCGCCGCGTCGGGGTGACTCCTCCGGAAGATCGAGAGCGTGGGGTATATCGCGCCCATCGAGTTATCGCCCTCGATGACTGCGGTGCAGATGTTATCGATGCCGGCCCTGGTGCGATTGGCGAGGGCCTTCTCGGGGTCGTACCCCATAGCCTTGACGCCCTCGCCCAGCGCCGCCTCCACGGCGATGCCGGCCGCGATGTTGGTGCCGAATTGGCGAGGCCGCGAGGCATCCTCCGGCGTGGCACGTTTGGCGAGCTGATCGCCGAGGAAGTTCGAGACGACGAACATGCCCAGCGACGCGCCGAGATCCGTGCTCGCACCGTCGACCCCTTCGGCGATCATGGCATCGCAGAGATCGAGCGCCGCGAGCTCATGGCGCAGGTCCGGCATGGCGAGGCCGCGAGCGATCGCGTCGTCGGGGACGTCGACCCCCAAGGAGACGAGCAGCCGGGCCTCCGACTCCACCAGGTCCTCGCGGAAGCCGGCCAGCGCCCTCTGCATCTCCCGCACGGCCGCCCCCCGGTCGAGGACGTTCTCACTGAAGGCCCGGCGGACGAAGAGCGTGAAGCCGTCGGGCCCGTCGCCGCCGGAGGTCAGGCCCAGCGCCCGGCCGGCCTGCGTGGCGAAACTTTCCAGGAAGGAGCCCGCCAGCCGCCCCTTGGCGCCCAGGTCGAGCACGGCGGACGCGAAGAGCGGCGCCCCCTCCTTGCGCGCCTCGAAGAAGCCCTTGAGGCCGTCCATCCTGATGCGCAGCCTCTCCTCTGTCTCCTCCAGATACTGATCGAGTGCCTTCTCCAGCCGGAACTTGGTCGCCCCGACCCCCGCGGGGCCACCCTCCGGCCGCCCGGCGGCGGGCGAGGTCCCCGCGGCCGGGGGGCCGCGTCGCCGGCACGCAGGGAGTGCGAGGGGCCAGCGAGCAACGCCCCCGCGCACAGCAGGGCGGTGAATCCGCGTCGGACGCAGTGTCGAATCTTGGACATGATGGCGATTCCTCGGGTTGTGCCCGGGGGCCGGGATGGCCCCGGGCCAGGATTCGGTCTGCGGACGAGTCCGCATCCCGCTTGCGTACCCCCGCCCCTCGACGCCCGCACGTTGCGGGCGCCCGGCGGGGATGATCGGACTGCAATAAGGGGGGGCGGCGGGCTACGGTTGGGCCGAGACCGCGAGCACCCGGGCCAGCGTGGGGAAGTCCCAGCCTTGATCCAGCGCCTTGCGGACGGACTTCTTCATCTCCTCGAGCTCGCCCAGCAGCTCGGAGAGGTCCTCGCTCGCCGAGACGACGCTGAGCCGCCCGCGTCTGAGTCGATGCTGCTTCGGGGCTTTGCGCCCCGCCGGCCGCCTGCCCAGCGCCCGCTTCAGCTCGTCGCGGCCGACGGGCCCCGTGGTCGACTCCGCCAGGAGGAGCTGCTCGGCCTCGCCCAGCCTGGCCAGGTCCGGCGCGGCGGACTCGGGGATCGTCCCGCCGTCGATCAGCGCGACCAGGGGCTCGACCAGCTTGAGCAGGGCGAGCTTGCGGCTCACCTTGGCGTCGCTGAAGCCGAACAGCGTGGCGAGCTCCGTGCCCGTGAGCCGGCCCGACGTCATCGCCGCGTGCAATCCCCTGGCCTCCTCCGACGGGCGCAGGCCCAGGCGCGCCAGGTTCTCCGTCAGGGCCAGCCGCTCGACGTCGCCCGCGCGGATCGGCCCCCGGAAGACCCGGGTCGGGACGGTCGCGAGCCCGAGGATCCGGGCGCAGCCCAGCCTCCGGTTGCCCCAGATCGGGCCCAGCCAATCATCCGGCAGCTCGATCGCGCCGATCGGCTGCAGGATCCCGTCCCTCTCGATGGACGGCAGGAGCGAGTCGAGGTCGCAATGCTTGCGGGCATTCTCCGGATGGTCGGCGAATCGGCTCACGGGCTCGTTCGTGACATCCGGCAGGCGGCCCGTCATGGGCACCCCCTTTCTGTTGTCGAAGTGGAGCCCGGGCTTTCCGCCGTGCGGCCCCCCTGCCCGACTTGTCCCCGCCCCGGTCCCGCGTCCCTGCGCCCCCCCGCGTCACGCCCCCCACCGGTGGCATGGGGGACGCCCCGCGGGAATAACCTCCCGGCGAGTTCGATGAGCGGCTCGAATCTCGGAATTTTCTTCATGCCATCACTCCTTGCAATCAGTTGACTGGCCAATCAGTCGACCGGCCCTCGGTTCGCGAGGGCGGAGACCCTCCCGCCGCCGAGCGAGGCGGCGTTGCTGCCGGACGCGGGATCGGTTCCCCAGGCCCGGCGGTCGCATCGCCGCGAAGGTGGCTCCCCCGCGGCCGCTCAATAGATCGGGACGCCTGTCGCGACGGGTCGCCGGCAACTTGAGACGGAAATACTTGGCGGGAAATGATTTCAGGAAAATCCAGCGCGACTCTGATTGCCGCATCGGGCCTCACATGGGCCGTTGCGGGGGCGGATGGGCGGCCCCGGATGCCGGAGACCGGGTAGCGTCCTAAGCGAGGTCACCCCTCGAGGGAGAGGTCGGCCGCCGGGTCGTATTCGAGGCTCACCAGCCGCTCCCGGGCCTTGCGCGGGCGGGCGAGCGCGACGCCGTGCTCGGCCAGTATCACCGCCAGCCGGGTGAGCTGGCGGCCCAGGCCGATCGGGGTGTCGGGCCAGCTCTCCGGCGTGCGCCGTACCTGGTGGGCGCGGGCGGTGTCGGCGAGGCGTTCCAGGAGCGTCGTCGGGTCGCCCGCCCACCGCCCCTGCTTGCGGGCGAACGGGAGGAGCGCCGCCACCGGCGGGCTGTCGGTGGCGTTGCGGCGCCGCCGGGATTCGGCCTCGCGCATCGCCGCGTCGAACGCCTCGACGGTGAATCCGGGCGCCAGGGCGGCCGCCCTGCCGAAGCGGTGGAAGTCGGCCATGCGGGAGAGGCCGTCCTCGGGCACCGAGGGCAATAGCGAGAGAGTCCGGCTCGGCGCGTTGAGCAGTCCCCCGAAGAGCCGCGGGCTCGCCTCGCGGAATTCGGCCTCGAGCCGCCCCGGGTAGCGGCGCCGGTCGTGGGTGAGCCGCTCCAGCTCGATGATCAGGCTCCGATCGAGCAGGTCCGGCCGGTTCGTCGGCGGGCGGATGCCATTGACGACGATCGCGCGGAAGAAGCTCAGCAAGTATTCCTCGCCGTCGGTATAGAGCCGCCGCCGGTCGATGGCCCGGCCCGTGACGGCCTGGCAGCACAGGTCCGCCTCCACCGGCGTGAAATCGGACGCGTTGTCGAAGACGGGGACGGCGTGGCGGTAGAACGTCTGGACCAGGTCGGCCCGGGCGTCGCGGCCCAGTAGCTCGGCCCGCGACGGGTCGACGAGGCGGCGTACCAGCGAGCAGAGGGTGCTCTTGGCCGACCCCTGGGGGCCTACCGGCATGAGGATGGGCCGAGGCATGGGGACCAGGGCCGCGACGAGATAGGTCAGCACCAGGATGCGGTCGGCCTCGCATCGCAGCGGGGGCAGGAATGGGAGGAGGTCCCGCAGGTCGCCGGACGGGTCGGGATCCGGCAGCGGTATCTGATGGGCGAACCGGCGGAAGAGCACGCCGGGGTCGGCCGCCACCTCCCAGCCGGACTCGCCGACCACGACGGTACGCCATCGTTCGTCGGCCAGGTCGATGCACGGCGAACGCCCTTCCTCGTGCCAGGCACTCCGGTTGTGCAGGGCCCTCCGATCCTGGTCGGCGTACGCCTCGAACTCATCCAGCCGCTCGGCGATCCTGCCGCGCGTCGGCCGCTCGCCCGCGTCCAGCATCCCGCGGATCAGCCAGTTGCGGAACGCTCGGCCGCGCAGCTGCAGATTCTCGAGCCGGTCGCCGTGGGGCACCCGCGCCCAGGGCGTGCCGTATTGGTCGTTGAAGAGGACCGGCTCCGATCCCCCCTCGCCATCCGGGTCGCCGTGGGCGACGGGCGTGCGGGGCGAAGCGGGCCTCGCGTCATGGTGATCGTCCCGGTGCTGCGTCACGGTCGTCTCCTGCTCTCGGTTGGAGTTACGGCGGAATTCGCGTCATCGTCGTCATCCCGTCATGCCGGGCGGCATGTTCGGCCCGGGCGCGATGCGCCCCGCCCGCTCCGCTCGGCCGCCGCCGGGCCTGATGGGGGCCGCGGCCGCCGAGCGGAGCCCGCCCGTCCTCATCCGGCGGCGTCGAGCCAGGCCTCGATGTTGCCGTCCTCGTCCTGCTCGCCCCTCATGACGGATGATGGATGCTTCTGGAAGGCCTTGAGGCGGGCATATTCCGGCCATTTGAAGAGCGTGCTGCGGTTGACGCCGCAGGCCGCCGCCACGATCCCGTCCTTGAGCTCGGGCATCAAAGTCCTGAGGAGGAGGGCCTTGCGCCTGGGCTCCAGGCCCGTCCAGATGCTGAGCATCACCACGAGGCTCCCCAACGCCGGACGCGGCTGGGACGCGAGGGCCGAGCACACCGCCCGTTCGAGGGTTGCGGCCTCGATCGGGGCGGCGGATGGCCGGCCGCATCCGCGGGGCTCCGCCCCGCCCCCGAGCATCCTGATGCGTTCCTCCGGCCCCTGCTGCCGCAGGAAATCGAGCAGCGCGAGGATGTCGTCGCCTTCGTGTGAATCCGTCGTTCCGGCTTGTCGGTGATTGGCGGGCATGGAAATCTCCTCGGTATGAAAGGGGCGTACCTTCGACGAAGCGGCTCGGCCCTACGCGGGTCGGCCGGGGCGATGCGGGCAGGATGCCCGCGTGACGCTTGCAGGGGACGGGTGTTAAGGAATTAACGATTTGTTAAATAAAAGCATTTAATATTGAGCACTGAATCTTGAAATCGCAGGAGTGGCTATGCCGGAGGATCATGAGGAGCACGCGAAGGCAGGCCATAGTGCCGCGAAAATCGATCGCGGCACCGAAGTCGGGGAGCGTGCCGGACGCACCTGGAGCGAGCGGGTCCGGTTCCCGATCAAGTTCAGGCATTTCTCGGGCCTCGACGCGGGCGGCCGGGGGCGCGTCTTCATCAAGTTCGAGCTCGCCCCGGGCGAGAGCAGGCCCGACCCCGAGGCCCTCGCGATCGTCAAGCTCTTCAAGGAGATCGACGGCAAGCCCTCGGGCCTGAGGATCGATCGGGACAAGGGGCACGGCTGGGTGTGCTCGTTCCCGGACACTTCCGCGGGGCGAATCGGCGCCGAATACGCCGCGGCCAGGCTGATCACTTTGGCCCTCGGGATGGATGAGGAAGAGAGGCGGTCCCGCTGACATCAAGCGATCGACCTCGGGCCATAATTCTGCAAGCATAAGATTAGCCTCCACCGGATCGTCCCTCCGCAGCCTCTCCGGCGTCGAACCCGAAGGCGGCGGATCTCCCGCCGGCCTTGGTGGCCCGCCGCGGTGCTTGCCCGGCGTGAGGGCCTGGGCCAGCCCTCGAGGGGGGATGACGGTCGGCGATGAAGCCGCCGGGAGCGGGAATTTCGAGCAGCCCGGCCCGACCATGTTGTTCGATCTCTCTCGAGCTTCTCGGCTCGAGTCCGGGCTACAGAGAGGGTACGCACCGGGGCCGACTCCACTAACAAGACGCCCAAGAAAAATTTCCGGCATGGCCGTGGATTGACCACCTGTCCGCGCGCAAGATAAGTACATTCCCGATTCATTCGGCGGGCGGCGCGGCCCGCAGGCCCTGGGCAGCGGAGGTGATGCGGTGGCCGAGGATGTGCCGGACACGACCTTGCTCGTATTCAGCTTCCTGAACGATGCCGCGGACGCGGAGTCGCGGACGCTGTTCTTCATCCGCTACGGGGAGGCCATCTCCGGATGGTGCCGGAAATACGGGCTCCAGGAAGCCGACGCGGACGACCTGGCGCAGGACCTCCTGATCGCGATCTGCACCACGATGAAGGCGACGAGCTTCGACCGCGGCAAGGGTCCGTTCCGGCAGTGGATGAAGACGGTCACCAGGAACGCCTGCATGGACTTCTACAGGCGAAAACCCCCCAAGGTTTTCCAGGAGCTCTACGAGGACATCCCCGCCCGCGACGACCTCGAGCGGCAGTTCCAGGAGTTGGCCATGCACGACCTGCGGCAGCTGGCCATGACGCAGGTGAGGCCCGGGGTGTCGCCCAGGGACTGGCAGGTATTCACCCGGCGGGTCCTGGAAGGCCGGCCCGCCGAGGACGTGCGCGACGAGCTCGGCATGAGCTCGATCGCCGCCGTGCACGTGGCGACCGGCCGCGTGCGCAAGCGGATGCAGGAGCGGATGGCGGAACTCGGCGATTCCTACGACGGCGAGTCGGGCCGATGAGGGCCTGCCCGGCCGACGACCTCCTGCTCAAGCTGGTCGACGGCGAACTCCCCGAGGGCCGGTTCGCCGCGATCGAGGCCCACGTCGAGACCTGCGGCGCCTGCCAGGCCGCCCTGGAGCGCCTGGGCGACACGACGGAGGCGGGCGAGTGGCGTCGGCATAATGCCCGCAACGCCCGGCCGGTGACGGCCACGCTGCCGCCCCCGCTCGCGCCCGGCGCCATCGGCCGCCTCGACTGCTTCGATGTCCTGGAGGAGCTCGGCGGCGGCGCCATGGGGACGGTGTACCGCGCCCACGACACCCGCCTGCGACGCCCGGTCGCCATCAAGGTGATCAACCCCGAGCTCGCCGCCCTGCCCGGCTTCAAGCAGCTGTTCGAGCGCGAGGCCCACACGGCCGCCCGGGTGAAGGACGACCACCTCGTCGCCATCCACCACGTCTCGGCCGGGGCGGCGGATTTCCCCTTCCCGTACCTGGTCATGGAACTCATCGAGGGGGAGACGCTCAAGCATCGCCTGCGGCGCAAGGGGGCGACCCCGCCGCGCGAGGCGGCGGGCATCGCGCTGCACGTCGCCGCGGGGCTCGCCGCCATCCACGGCGCGGGGCTGGTGCACCGCGACATCAAGCCGGCCAACATCCTGCTCGACCGCAATTCACGCCGGGCGCGCATCGCCGATTTCGGGCTGGCCCGCGCGATCGACGTCGTCGAGGAGCGGATGGCGCTGACGGCCGGCACCCCCGGCACCCCGGCCTACATGAGCCCCGAGCAATTCGCCTCCCCCGGCGACGTCGACGGCCGCAGCGACCTGTTCAGCCTGGGCGTCGTGCTCTACGAGATGCTGACCGGGCGACAGCCATTCCCGGGGCAATCCCCGGAGGCGATCGCCCTGCAGGTGGCCACCGCGAGCCCCGCCCCGCCCCGCTCCGTCAACCCGAATCTCCCGCGCGACCTGGAGACGATCTGCCTGGTCTGCCTCGACAAGGACGCCGATCACCGCTTCGAGGACGCCGCGGCGCTGGCCGAGGACCTGAAGCGATTCCTGAGGCACGAGCCGATCCTCTCTCGCCGTCCGCCCCTCGGCCGCCGCATCGCCCTGTTCGCGCGGCGCAACCGCCCGCTCGTGCGGCTCGCCTCGGCCTCCCTCTTCCTGGCCGCCGCCGTCGCGACCTCGGCCTGGATCGTCGTCTCGCTCGAGCGATCCAAGTCCCGCGATTCCGAGGGAGGCAGGCGGAAAGCGGTCGAACTCGCCGATCGGAAGTCCAAGGAGGCGGAGACGCGGAAACAGCGCGAGCTGCACACGCGATACCTGGTCGAGATCAAGGACGCCTGGAAGGCCTGGAAGGAGGACCGGCCGGGGGAGGCCCGGTCGCTGCTCGCCCAGCACCTGCCGGGGGCGAACCCCGGCCTGGCCGACACGCGGGGCGTCGAGTGGTTCTACCTCGACCGGCTGCTCGGCGTCGGCGTGCGTTCGCTCTCGTTCGAAGGCAAAGGGATCGCCGCCTGCCTCAGCCCCGACGGCTCGAGGGTGGCCGCCCTGGGGCTCACCGAGGGCGAGGAGTACTGCGTCAGGATCTGGAAGTACCCGGCATCCCGACCGGAACGCACGCTCATCCTGGGGCGCAAGACGAACCTGCTCGAGCTCGACCGATCCGCCATCCTCAAATCGGCCAACCTGGCCGGGCAGCGAGGGGTGGCCTTCAGCCCCGACGGGTCGAAGGTGGCGGGGGCCTGCGTGCTCATCCGCCCCGGGCGGCACGAGGGGCTGCTCAAGGTCTGGGAGGTCGGGACCGGCAAGCCGATCTTCGAGGCGAGCGACGCGGGGCTCGGGGAGCGTCCCGTGAGCTTCAGCCGCGACGGGAGGCACGTCCTCGCCGGCGCCCATAGCTATCCCATCGACGCAGAGGGGCCGCCGGGAGATGCGTTTTCCGGAGGCGGCCCGGGAGAAGGCCCGGTCGCCGGGGCCGATCCCGGGACGCCCGATGCCGACATACCCTTCGCCCATAGCCCCGATCGCAAGTGGGCCCTGGCCAGGGACGACTCGCCGGAGGCGGTGCGCCTCCTCAACATTAAGGGCCTCGAGGACCGGTCGCGACGGTCGCCTTTCGGGCCGAGCCTACTGCCGAGGGCCAGGTCCGCCGCCAACCCGATGACGGTGATTGCATTCGAGGGAGGGGACGTCAAGGTCGCCGCGCTCGCCGACAGGATGCTCGCCGTCGCCCAGGAGGGTGGCCGCGCCACGGCTGCCGCCATCCTCCCCACCGGGGAGCTCGGGGCACGCATGCCGCTTCGCGGACACGAGGGCGAGATCACCTGCCTCGCCTTCTGCCCGACAATCCCCCGCCTCGTGGCCGCCGGCCCGGACGCCGTCACCGTGTGGGATTCCGTGCTCGACCCGCAGGAGCTCCGGCCGATCCGCGAGCAGAACACCGGCCTCCCGGCTTCGTACGCCGCGGTCGCCGCGCCGGGGCCGGTCTACGCGGCGGGCCGCTGGGAATGCCGCGTCTCGATGACCCCGATCGGCCACCCCGGCATACGCGTGCCCCCTAAATTCTCGTTCGCAATCCACGACTTGGCCCGGCCCGACGCGAGGCCGCGCATGGTCGATTCACCCATGCCCGTGGGCGCCGTCACGATCAATCCCAACGGCACCCGCCTCGCGATCAGCGGGCCCGACGACCCGACATATAAGATGATGGATCGCTACATGGCGGGCGACCGGACGCGCCCGCCCGAGGCGGCCCCGCAAGATTTTCGGCAGAAGGGCGTGATCTTCCTCCTCGACATCGCGACGGGTAAAACCGTGCGGGCACTGGTCGGCGGCAGGCATTCCCCCGCATCCATGGCCTTCGACGCCCGGGGCGAGCGGCTGATCTCGGCGGCGGGCAATGAACCGTCGATTCACCTGTGGGACGTCGAGCAAGGCAGGGAAATCCGCGAATTGAAGCTCGGGACCAAGGGCGTGGCCCGGATCGATTTCAGCCCCGACGGCCGCTGGATCATCGCGGGCGAGCTGGGCGGCAGGGTGAGCGTCCACGACGCCGAGACGGGCGAGGCCGCCGCGGAATTCCAGGCCGAAGACAAGCATCCGCTCTGGGCCCTCCACGAGGACCTGTTGGCGGTCCCCGTCGACGGGAAGCGGATCAAAGTGTGGGACATGCGATCGCGGCACCTCGTGCGGGAGATGAACGACCTGGGCCGGCGGATCGAAGCCCTCGCCTTCCTGGATGCGGGCAGGCGCCTCACCTCGCTGGGCGGGCAGACGCTCACGCTCTGGACACTGGAGACCGAGAGCGAGATCTTCTCGATCTCGACCGGATACTGGCCGCCCATGTACATGCCCCGCATCGCCCTGGCCCTCGAGCGGATCAAGTCGGAGGCCGGCGGCGCGGTCAACCCCCATTAACTCCAACCAGGTCCGGAGTCGCAAACGTCTCACGGCATGCGAGGCTGCAAAGCCAATCGCCACGATTCCCAACTCTGAGGCGCGAGCGTGAGCCCAGAGTCGGCAATGGAAATCTCAAAAGACTACAATCTGAAGAGCCAAAGGAGCAATCAAGGCAATACGATGAAGCATGAACAAAACTTGTGTAAATGGCAATTATTGTAATTTATTATTTATTAACATGTTTTAATCTAAATTCTAGCATCAAGGAGGATCAAGCCAGCGTGAACCATGCCCACGGACAACCTCAGCCGTTTCTGCTGCCAGTATCCGGTTGGACCCACGACGGCAAACGCGCGGCTGGCAACCTCTCCGCCTGCGACCGCTTCGCCAGGGAGGGCCACAGGCTCCTCTGCCTCGGCGCGTACAAGGCCCACTCCTCCGAGTTCAAGGGGACCCCATTATTCAACTCCAAGATCGCGGACGAGAAGTCCATCGGGTCGTGGAGCACCTGGCCGACGGATGTGGCATCCGACAGACCGGCCGACTATGCAGGGCAGCGATGGAGGGCGGTGGGCCCATTGCAGCCGCAGATGACGCCGCAGACGGCGATATCGACCAGCAGAGGCTTGCGATTGCCTGAGTGGCGTGGAACGGAGCGACTCGAAGTAGGAGTCCAGGTTGCCGATGTCGAGGGGCTTGGGCATGGCGAGAAGTCCCGAGATCGGCCGCCTCGGCCGTCGCGAGCCAGGGTAGACAGGCCATCGACAGCGGCCGATATCAGGATATCAAGCCGAAGAGAGTCGCGCCAGACCGCCCAGTCCTCAAAGCTGTGAGCGATGGCCCTGATGCATGCCTCGAGCAAGATTTTCTGTCGAGATGACTTAAGGTGCAATCGCCCTGCTGCTCATTCCCGCCATAATTAAGCTGATTATCATCGAACCAAGGGTCTCTTCGGCAGAAACGAAAACATCGCGGGAGGATCGCTTTCCGCAGAGGGCGACTGAGATGACCAGGCTCGGTTGCACTTCGCAGCACAACTTCCTGCCGATGCGTCGTTTGCGATTGGCTCACCGTACGATAAATCCGAGCGGGTCCGGAAAAATCTCGGCCCGCGCTTGACTCCGCCGGGCCGATTTCCTAATTATGTCCTTCGGCGAAGGATGTCGTCTCCAACCGGGGAAAGTCATCCTCGTTATTCATATGCTTTCGCATTTCCCGTACTTCTAGTGAACGACTTTTCGAATGCCCCGGCGAGATCCTGTATCGCCGTCGGGTTCGCTCGCCCTGCCGATTGAATGGCCTTTGATGCTGGCAATGCCCGGGCCGGCGGCCTGTCCCGCCGCCTAGCCGGTCGAGCATCCGTTAACTCGCTAACTAACATAACGCAGCCGAGGAGAATTGCCGATGGAGCCCCAGCGTCCCCGCCCCTTCGCGATGCTCGAGTCCTCCGGCTCGGCGCAGCCCAGCGGCTCCTCGAGCTCCTCGTCCTCTCGCTCCTCGGGTGGGCCGCCCCCGTCGTCGGGCTCCTCCTCGAGCTCCGGTTCGGGTTCCAGCTCGGCGAGCGGCCGGCCATCGTCCAGTTCTTCGTCGTCGCGGTCGGGCTCTTCCTCTCGGTCCAGCTCGTCGTCGCGGTCGGGCTCGTCGTCCCGCGGCAGCTCGGCCGGGGCCTCATCGTCCTCCTCCTCCGACGCCGTCCCCCCGTCAAATAAGCCTTGCACGCCCTCGGCATCACCGGTCCTGCCCCAACTCGGCATCGGCAACTTCTGCAAGACGATCCTCCCGCCGATAAAGACCGCCCCCCCCCCGGGCCAGTGCACCACCTGCAAGACCACTCCCCCTGCCCCGCACAGCCCCGCCAACTCGTGCGACCCGACCAAGCCGCCGTCCTGCCCGCCGCAATCGCCCGCCGGCCTGCTCTCTTACGAGGCGGTCACCGCCTCGCCCGGCACCGACGCCGCCGACCTCGACGCCTATAATCCGCTCAACGTCGCCGCCGCCATGGCCCAGGTCCTCGCCGGGCAGGGCTCCCCGGCCATCCAGGCCGACGGCGGCTGCGACGACGCCGCCGCCCCCTGCCGCGTCGACCCCATCAAGGGCAACCTCGTCGCCCAGGTCCGCACCCCCTTCGTCGGGCCCTTCGACCCCAGGCCCGTCCTCACCTACCGCAGCGACATCACCGCACCCAGCGCCTTCGGCGCCGGCTGGCTCGGCCTCTACGCCGCCAAGCTCTCGGTCGCCCCCGACCTCTCCGCCGTCACCGTCTACAAGGGGGACGGCGGCAGCTACCGCTACACCTCCGCCGGCGGCGGCGCCTACACGCCCCCGGGCGGCAGCCAGAACACCCTGGTCCGCAACGCCGACGGCACCTTCACCGAGACCCAGCCCGACGGCTTCAGCTTCCTCTACCAGGCCGGCGGCGGCCGCTACCTGGCCCGCATGGCCAACTCCGCCGGCCGGCTCTGGACCATGGTCTACGACGTCGACAATATCAACGTCGCGCTCGTCGACCCGTTCCTGCGCCGCACCTCGTTCACCTACGACACCTCCGGGCCCCAGGCCAAGCTGGTCAGGATCACCGACTCCGGCCTGCGGATCACCACGTTCTCCATCGACTCGGCCCTCGACCTGCGGCGGATCACCACGCCCGAGCTCTGCGTCACCTCGCTGTCCTACGACGCCTCGCACCGGCTGGTCCGCTGGGAGGACCCGATAGGGGCGAGGACCAGCTACGCCTACGACTCGCAGGGCCGGGTGGTGGGGATGGTCTCGCCCACGGGGGCGCGGCGGACCTTCATCTACTCGGCCGGCGGCACCGTGGCCATCGACCCGCGGAATCATCGCACGACCTGGACCAAGACGGCCGACGGCAACATCGCGTCGGTCACGGACCCGCTGAACAACACGTTCCAGTACCAGTGGTCGTCGGGGGCGCTGGTGCAGCAGACGGACCCCAAGGGCAACGTGACCTCGTTCCGCTACAGGACGAGCACGCTGGGGGCGCAGCAGCTGGCGGCGGTGATCCAGCCGGTCACGGGCCGCTACACCTACGTGTACGCAGGGGACCGGGTGGTGGGGCTCATCGACCAGCGGGGGTCGCGTGCCAGCCTGCTGTGGGACGCGTCGGGGAACCGCACGGGGCTGATCGACAACCTGGGCCGCCGGGTGACGTACAGCTACAACGCGGGGGGGCAGATAACGCAGGTGGCGGACGTGCTGGGGCGGACGCGCAGGACCGTGTACGACGGGTCCGGGCAGGTGGCGGCTCGGGTGGACGCGCTGGGGCGCCGGACGTCGTACGCGTACAACGCGCAGGGGCAGCTGACGCAGGAGACGGACCCACTGAACCACGCGACGTCGTACCGGTATGACCTGATGAACCGGCTCACGGCGGCGATCGACCCGCTGGGGAATCGGACGAGCTTCGCGTACGACCTGAACGGCCGGCTGGTGGCGACGAAGGACCCCGAGGGCGGCGTCGCGACGAACGTGTACGACGGTGACGGGCGTCTGGTGGCGGCGATCGACCCGCTGAACCACCGGACGAGCTTCGGGTACGACCCCGCGGGGAATCAGATCCGGGTCATCGACGGGTCGGGCCGGGTGACGACGACGGTGTACGACGCGGCGAATCGCGCGATCGCGACAATCGACCCGCTGCAGAACCGCACCACGTACACCTACGACGCCGCCAGCCAACTCGTGCAGACCACGGACGCGCTGGGCCGACCGTGGGGCCGTGCGTACGACGCCGAGAACCGTCCGGTGGCGACGGTGGATCCGCTGGGCAGCCGCAACACACTGGTCTATGACGCGACGGGCAACCTGATCCGCCTGGTGGACCCTCTGCTGAACGTCGCCACCATGATATACGATCGGGCCGGACGGCGTGTCGTGGCCATTGACCCGTTGGGCCGCCGCACCAGTTATACCTACAACACAGGTAATTGCTTAACCACGATCACTGACCCGTTAAGCCATCAGGAAACCTACAGCTACGACTGGGCCGGGCGGCGCGTTGTCTCAGTAGACGCGCTCGGAGCACGGACTACAACGGCCTATGACTTGGCGGGACGGTACATTCATTCAATTAATCCGCTGGGGAGTATCAGCACCTTTATTTATGACGCTGCGGATCGAAGTATTGTGTCCGTGGATTCTCTTGGCGTCCGCATGACTTTCGCCTACGACCGAGCAAGCCGACAAGTTCGGACGGTAGATTCCCGGAATTTCATTACTACGACGATCTACGATCGGGCTGGTCGGATCATCGGCGAATTGGACCCACTGCTCAATCGCACTAGCTATACGTACGACGCCAGTGACTTGCATATCCGATCCACCAATCCCCTTGGATTTGTTACGACGAACGTCTACGACAAGGCGGGGCGCCTTGTCGCGAAGGTCGATGCTCTCAACGCAAGGTCGACTTACGTACTCGACCCCGTTGACCGTCAGATTGCGGTGGTGGATCCGCTGCTTAACCGCACCAGCTACACCTACGACGCCGTGGGTCGGCTGATTTGCGAGTCGGATCCTCTAGGAAATCGCACTAGTTTTTCCTACGACAAAGCGAATAATCAACTCGGCGTCACAGATCCGCTACTCAATCGCATCAGCTATTCCTACGACGCAGCCGGTCGACTAATTAGCACTACGGATCCATTAGGAAATCGCGCCACCTATGCCTACGATAAGGTAGGCAATCGCATCGCCATAACAGATCCACTGGGCAATCGCACTAGTTATACTTACGACGCCGCCAGGCGAAACGTGACAGTTGCGGATTCTCTGTTCCACTATACTACCTATATTTACGACCAGGCAGGTCGTCAGATCGCACAAGTGGACCCGCTGAATCAGCGCACTAGCTATGCCTACGACTCCGCCGGACGGCAAGTGGCAATCAAGGACGCGAACCTCCGCCTCGTCACGACCGTCTACGACTCGCTGGGGCAGGTTGTGGCAGTGATCAACCAGTTCGGGGCCCGTACAACGCAGGTGCTGGACCCGCTGGGCCGGCCGGTCGCCGTGGTGGACGCCAACGGCCGCCGGACCACCACCACCTACGACGCCGCCGGCCGGGCCACCCTGGTCCTCAACCCGCTCAACGTCCGCACCACCTACGGCTACGACGCCAACGACCGCCTCAACAACCGCGTCAACGGACGCGCCCTCCGCACCCAGTACTCCTACGACAGGGCCGGCCGCCTCTCCCTCGTCAGGTACATCGACGGCACCCGGGTCACGATCGCCTACGACAGGGCCGGACGCCGGACCGCCATCGCCGACTGGACGGGACGCACCACCACCGCCTACGACCGGGCCGGACGGGTGGTCGCGACGGCGACGCCGGCGGGGCTGCGCTCCACCTACACCTACGACGCCGCCGGCCAGCGTGCCTCGCTGGCCTACCCCGGGCCCGGCCGCATCACCTACGCCTACGACGCCGCCGGCCGGATGACGCGGCTGGCCAACGCCGCCGGCGAGGCCACCACCTGGTCTTATGACGCCGCCGACCGGGTCACGGGCGCCCGGATGGCCAACGGGATGCGAACCTCGTACGCCTACGACGCCGCCGATCGGCTGACGCGGGTGGCCAACCTGGGCCCGACCCTGGCGACCCTCTCCAGCTACGCCTACGCCTACGACAAGGCCGGGACGCGGACCCGGGTCCGGGAGGCGGGCGGGGCGATCGTCACCTGGGCCTACGACGCCGCCTACCAGCTGATCGCCGAGCGCCGCAGCGGGGCGGCGGCGTACGCCAACACGTACTCCTACGACCCGGCGGGCAACCGGACGACGAAGAGGTCTGGGTCGGCGATCACGACGTACTCGTACGACGCGGGGAATCAGATGACGCGGGCGCGCACGGGCGCGTCGATCCTGACCTACACCTACAACGGGGCCGGGGATAGGATCGGGGTGCGGGGGCCGGCGTCGCAGGTGGACACGCTGCTGTGGGACATCGAGGACCGGCTCACGTCGTACAACAAGGCGGGGGTCATCACCACGTTCACGTACGACGGCGACGGCCGGCTGGTGCAGCGGTGGGACGCGGCCACCGGGGCCACGAAGTACGTGCTGGACGGGCAGAACATCCTGCTGGAGACGACCGGCTCGGGGGTGATCCGGGCCTCGTACACGTCGCAGCCGCTGGAGTACGGCCAGGCGGTGTCGCGGCGGTCGGGCGGTGCCTCGTCGTTCTACGCCTACGATGGCCTGCTCTCGGCGGGAAACCTGACCGACGCGACGGGTTCGGCGACGGACGCCTACACGTACGACGGGTTCGGGCAGGTGGTGGCGGGCACGGGGACGACGGCGAACCCGCTGAAGTACGTGGGCGGGGCGGGGTACCTGCAGGAGGCTGGGCCGGGGCTGTACTCGCTGCGTGCGCGTTGGTACGACCCGGCTTCGGGGCGGTTCTTGTCAGTGGATCCTATTCGTGCCTATGATGTTTTCCCGAACTATTACTTGTATACCGAAAACAACGTTGTTAACTTCATCGATCCCAGTGGCCTTGCAGGCAAGGGTATACATTGGGATATTCAGGATCATCACTGGTTTCCTCAAAAGCATAGAGACGAGTTCGATCGTATTTGTAAAGGAGAATTGAACATTGACATGTATACAACTCCTATGAACTCAAACAAGGAAGGCACGCCTCATGATTATATTCACAATAGATCGACTTACGATTATGAAATTGCAGTTCTTGTTAATCAATTCGACCGTCCCAATGACAAAGATGCTTGTTGTGGCCTAGTGAGAGCGGTGATTAAGCAGATTGCCATAACCTGGAATAATCTCAACAAGCAAGGGTTGTTTTACGGGCAAATGCCCGTCCAGTTTCAAACAACACCATGGAGACAGGCACAGAGATTTCCGGACTTTTACAAAATTCCTCCACTTTACCGCCAATGCCCTGGCCAGCCGCGGCCGGATACCACCCTCGATCTCTTAGGCGATATGCCAATGGGACTTCAAAGCAGGGTCTGCGACGACAAGAAAAGACGCCGTCGTCGTCCGCCAACACCATACTTCACCAACGGATGGAGTGGAGAGTCAGGCCCATATTCCGGTTCTGAGAAGTGTACTATTAAGGCGCCCAAACGAACTGATGTGCCTCCGCTCAGACGGCGTCAGATGGATCTCCCAGGCCCTGAACTTCTAGACGAATTGAATGATGTCGTCCTCCCAATTCTGGTTAGCGGAGCATTAGGGGGAAGCATGTTTAGGGGAACCTCATCACCATTCGGAAGGAACGTGTCATCAGGTAGGACAGCTCGAAGTGCCAACTCGATGCGAGCCAATACACGCGTACAACCACGCGCACCCATTCGTTGAAATGCCTTGTCCTTAAATCAGGATTCGCTAAAAATTCGATCTGTTGAAGGAAGACCTGCCCTAGATATGTTATTTCATCAGACTGTTAGCAATAACACAGGATGTCGGTATCTCTAGTATAAGGAGTTGGTAATGTTCGGCCCACCTATCGACGTGTATCCATTCCCGGTCGGGCGTAACGCCTTGCCCAGGCATTCGGATCTGCCCGCTTTTTTTGATGCGACAATCAACAAGCCAATCGAGGAACTGACCCTTTGGTTCGCTCAAAGCTTGGATGCGGTGCGATCACCAGTCGTTGCTAGACTCCGCGACATTGTGCTTCAATATCGCCCTGAGGCCCTCGTTTATACCAATGGCGAATGGCTTCTTAAGATTGCTAACTCCGACTTTTGCAATACAAACCTGTATCTGCTGGCCCCTCCTTCGTCAAACGACCTTCGCATGACCTTCGAACGTTTTAACATCAAGTCAGAAGAAGCTTTGCTTGATTTTTTTCGCTTCTTCCACGGTTTTCGATTTGAAGACCCCTTTATTGGGCAGGGTTTTTGGTCCCTTTCGAGATGGGAGCCGTTCAAGGACCATGGCTGGAATGACATGGCACATGCTTCTTCTAAACAATTAGAATGGTTGGAATCGGTGCCTATTTATGCTGATGGAGCTGGGGCTTCAATTCTTTTGAATTCGTCTGGCCAATTGGCTTGGTCCGTTTTACCATTAGCTGTGGAAGATCGTATTCGGATCTTCGAGCCGTCTTTCGATAGCTTCTTGTCAAAATTCGTTGATATTCTTGAACGCGATTTTGCACTTGTTTATGATTACAAGTCAATGTGACCTTGCATGATGTCAGTGCCGACGCCCTCCACCTTTACTTGGTATCAAGTAAGCGAGTAAAACTATGAAGGCTCAAGATCGATTCCAGGGTGGTGCGAGCAGATGGGCGATAGTGCCCCAGGAGGGCTCTCTCACAGTCCCTGGCGTTATGGCTGAACCGGAAGAAAGCCAGATTGACCGGCTGCGATTCCGCGCGGGAGCTTGAGGTGCGGGCGGAGCGAACACCACCAGAGTGACCAGAAGCCTTCCATCATGTTCACGTGGACCTCATAGAAGCCGTCGCCGTCTTCGTCCCGAGTTTTTCGTCCCTCTCCTGGTACACCGTCTTTTACCGAATCCTGTGGATCATTGAGCATTGTGGTCGGTGGCCCCCCGGAACCCGACAGCCCCGCGTACTTTTTCGGGGTGGTCAAACAGCCAGCGGCATCGCTCCCCGAGGGCCTGTTGCAAGGAGTCCAGGTCGTCGAACGCCTGGTTCGCCACCGCCTCGCGCAACAGGGGCCATAGCGGCTCCGCCGGCTGCAGCTCCGGCGTGTAGGCCGGGAGCCGGTGCAGCACCACGTTCGCCGGGACCACCAGACGCTTCGCCACGTGCCACCCCGCGTTGTCCACCAGCACGGCCAGCAGCTTCTCGCCCGAGGGGTCCGCCCAGCGGGCGAACTCCTCCAGGGCCAGGCCCATCCAGTCCGCGTTCGCCGACGGCAGCAGCAGCTCGAGGTTCCGGCCGCTGGCCGGGTGCACGAAGCCGTAGGCGTAGAGCTAAGATGCCCCGACGGCAGGCGGCCACTTCCAATACGTGGCGTGAGCCATCGAATCGACGAAAAGCGATCCTAACCCTGCCAGAATAAGAACCCCCTCCAGTAACTCTGCATCAAGGGGCAGAGCCGAGGAAGGCTTGATCATGAAGGACTTGGCTCGTGGAATGATCGGGCTTTCAGCCGACTCGCGAACCCGCCGACTTCCAGTCGAGAGAATATTTTTATTTTTGATATGAAAAATTATAATAATTTTATCAGTTTTTTGTGCAAAAGTAATTTTGTAGGCCCCCCTCTCGAAGGGCCGGTTTTGGTGGTAGGAGACCTCATGGTCGACGCCTACCTCTGGGGCGACGTCGGTCGAATCTCCCCCGAGGCGCCTGTCCCCGTGGTCCGCCTGAATCGCAAGACCGTGACCCTCGGCGGCGCGGGCAACGTGCTGCTGAATCTCGTCGGCCTTGGCCTGCCGGCCACGGCGTCAGGGTTCGTGGGGGACGACGACGGCGGGCGGCAGCTCGTCCTGATGCTCGAGCAGGCGGGGATCTCCCCGTCGGGATGCGTCACGCTGGCGGATCGCCCGACCACGACCAAGACCCGAGTGGTCAGCGGCCACCACCAGATGCTCAGGCTCGACGAGGAAGGGGTCGGCCCGGTCGCCGATGAGGACGTGAAGCGCCTGATCGACGCGATCCTCGGGCAGCTCGACGATGCGTCGGCCCTGATCCTCTCCGACTATGCCAAGGGGGTCGTCACGGCCGAGGTCTGCGGGGCGGTCATCCCCGAGGCGAGGCGCCGGGGGATCCCGGTCATCGTCGACCCCAAGGGGTTCAACTTCCAGAAGTACGCCGGGGCCACCGCCCTGACCCCGAACCTCCGCGAGTTCGAGGTCGCCGCGGGGCTGGAGGCCGGCTACGACTCCGAGGCCTTCCGTCGCGCCGGCGGCGACCTCCGCGAGCGGCTCGGGCTCGAGTTCCTCCTCGTGACCTGCGGCGGCGAGGGCATGCGGCTGCTTGATGAGGACGGCTGGTCGGAGTTCCACGCCCTCGCCCGCGAGGTCTACGACGTCTCGGGCGCCGGCGACACCGCGATCGCCACCCTGACGGCCGCTGTGGTTGCCGGGCTCGACCTCCGCGACACCGTGCGCCTGGCGAACGTGGCGGCGGGCGTGGTCGTCGGCAAGGTCGGCACCGCCCCCATCCAAGGCCGCGACCTCCGCGACGCCGTCCGCGACGGCCAGCTCCCGGGGCAGACGGGGAAGGTGTACGAGGCCGCGGAGCTGGCCGACCTGATCCGGAGTTGGAAAGGCCTGGGCGATCGCGTCGTCTTCACCGACGGCTGCTTCGACCTCCTCCACGCCGGCCACGTCGCGCTGCTCGCCAAGGCCCGCGCCTGCGGCGACCGGCTCGTCGTCGGCCTGAACACGGATCGCTCGGTCCGGCAGCTCAAGGGCCCGACCCGCCCCGTCGTCGTGCAGGGAGACCGAGCCCAGGTGCTCGCCGGCCTCGCGAGCGTCGACGCCGTCGTCCTCTTCGACGAGGAGACCCCGCTCGAATTGATTGAGGGGCTCAGGCCCGACGTCCTCGTCAAGGGGGGCGACTACGAGGAATCTCAGGCCGTCGGCGGCGAGCTGGTGAAGTCGTGGGGCGGCCGCGTCGCGATCATCCCGCTCGTGGAGGGACGCAGCACGACGAGGATCCTGGAGGGGTTGCAAGGCACGATAGAGTAATCCTCACCTCCGAGCGGGCTTTGGCCGCCCGTGCAGGATGTAACCGTCGATCCAATCGCTGGATCACTTGGTGGCATGAGAGACATGTTGCCTCGGGCGGATTTTGTATTTATGATGAGTCCGGCTATATCTGCAGCGATGCCCGTAGTGGTGTCGTACCATACCCGGTAATCATACCGCTGGCGAAATGTCATGCGGATCGGCCGCGAGATTGTTCCCGTGGATAATCCGAGACGATATCATTCCCGGGGGCGGTGGCTCGGGCTTCGACCAGGGACGGTCCGATACGCCGCCTGAGTGCTATATCCGATCCCGGGCGGGATTCTTTCATCGCAGGTCAACTCGAGGATGTCGGCGTGGGCAAGTATTCCGACACGTTGATGGACCATTTCACCTCGCCCCGCAACTCGGGGACCCTAGATGCGCCCCACCTCACCGGCCACTCCGGCGCCCCCGGCCGGGGGCCGTTCCTGATCCTCTACCTCCGCCTCGACGGGGGGCGAGTGGCCGAGGCCCGCTTCCAGACGTACGGCTGCGGCGCGGCGATCGCGTCCGGGTCGATGCTGACGGAGATGGTCGCGGGCCGGACGGTGGCCGAGTGCCTCGCCCTGACCGAGGCCGACCTGATCGAGGCCCTCGACGGGGTCCCGCCCGACAAGGTCCACGGCCCCCACCTCGCGATCCTGGCGTTGCGCGACGCCCTCTCCGGGGGAAACGAGGCGAAGGATGCCTGAAGGCCCCGGCCCGATCGTGCCGCGTCCGTCCGATGATCGTGCGATGGACGGCGAGGCGTCCGCACTCCCCGCGTCCTACCTCCACGCCTGCCGCATGGCCGAGCGGGGGGAATATGGCGAAGCCCGCCGGGCCTTCGAGGGGCTGGCGGGGTCCGCCGACACGCCCCGCCTGCGGGCCCTCGTCGCCAACGACCTCGGGACGCTGGCCGCCATCGCCGGCGACTACCGCGAGGCCCTGCGGGCCTGGCGCCGGGCCGCCTCCGCGGATCCCCATTGCGAGCCCGCCCGGCTCAACGCCGATTTGCTACGCGCCGACGGGCACGAGATGCTTCCCGATGAGGAGGCTGAGGACGCCTACGGCGGCCCGGGAGCCCTCCCCGGCGTCACGGGAGGAGATCCTCCGGTCGCCGCCATCCCAGGGCCTCCTAGAGTAGGGCTCGCCTCCGCCCCGCGGCCGAAGGTCGCGATCCTCAGCTTCCTGTTCAACTGGCCCTCGACCGGCGGCGGGATCGTCCACACGGTCGAGCTCTGCCGGTTCCTCAACGAGGCCGGGTACGAGGCCCGGGTCTTCTACGCCGACTTCCCCGCCTGGGGCCTGGGGCGGGTGACGGGTACGCTCCCGATCCCGGCCGAGGCAATCGCGTTCGAGGGACCGGGCTGGGAGGTCCCGGAGATCCGGCGGCGGTTCCGAAGCGCGATCGACGCCTTCGCCCCCGGCCACGTCCTCATCACCGACTCCTGGAACATGAAGCCCCACCTCGCCGAGGCGATGCGGGGGTACCCCTACTTCCTGCGGTTCCAGGCCCTCGAGTGCCTCTGCCCGCTCAACAACCTGCGGCTGCTGGCGACGGGGCCCGACGACGTCGCCCAGTGCCCGCGGAATCAGCTGGCCTCGCCCGAGATTTGCCGCCGTTGCGTCCGCGAGCGGGGGCACTCCTCGGGCGACTTGCACCGGCTCGAGCGGGACCTGGCGGGGGTCGGGACGGCGGACTACGACCGGGCCCTGCGGCGGGCGCTGGGAGACGCCGAGGCGGTGCTGGTCCTCAACCCGCTCACCGAGGCGATGCTCGGCCCCTACGCGGCCCGGGTGCGGGTCGTCCCCTGGGGCATGGATCCGGCGCGATTCCCCGGGCCGATCGATCGCGGGCCGGCGGGGCGGCCCGGGGGCGGGCCGACGACCCTGTTCATGGCGGCGGTCGCGGAGGAGTTCATCAAGGGGGCCCACGTCCTGCACGAGGCCTGCCGCCTGCTACGTCGATCTCGCGACGACTTCGAGCTGGTCGTCACGTCCGACCCCCCGGGGAGGATCGACGAGTTCACCCGCTCCGTCGGCTGGGCCTCGCAGGAGGGCCTCCCCCGCCACTATCGCGACGCGGACATCTGCGTCGTCCCGACGATCGCCCAGGAGGGCCTGAGCCGGACGTCGGTCGAGGCGATGGCCTCGGGCCTGCCGGTCGTCGCCAGCCGGATCGGCGGGCTGCCGTCCACCGTCGCCGACGGGGCCACGGGGCTGCTCTTCGAGCCGGGGGACGCGGAGGACCTCGCCCGCAAGGTCGCCACTCTGCTCGACGACCCTGCGCTCCGGCATCGCATGGGGCTCGCGGGGCGCAGGAGGTTCGAGGAGGAGTTCACCTGGGGCGGCGTGATCGAGCGATACTACCGTCCGCTCCTGGATGCACCCGCGCGAAGCCGTCCCCCGTGAGATGACGCATTCGGCCCTCGCCCGCCCCGGGCGATCGAGGCCACGCGGACGAAGATCTACGGCAATAATTATTTAATCGGTAATTTGAAAACATTATGACCATAAGTCGGGTTGCCGTGATCTATGACGACCGGGACCGCCCGGAGACGACCGGGGGCTACTGCCGGCGGGCGCTCGAGGCGCTCGTCGAGGTCGTGCACTTCCGGCCGGATCAGTTGGGCCGGATCCCGCGACGGGGCTTCGACCTCTACCTCGGCGTCGACGACGGGCTGGATTACCGGCTCGACGACGGCCTGCGCCCCCTGGCCTGGTGGGCGATCGACACCCACCTGGACTTCGCCAGGTGCCTGTCGCGGGCCCGATCGGCGGACCTGGTCTTCGCGGCCCAGCGCAACGGGGCCGAGCGGCTGCGGGCCGAGGGGGTCGAGACGGCGGAGTGGCTCCCCCTGGCCTGCGACCCGGAGATCCATCGCAAGTTCGCCGTCGAGAAGTCCCGCGACGTCACCTTCATCGGCAACGTCTTCCCCGGCCCCCGCTCCGAGCTCCTGTCCGCCCTGGGGCGGCGATTCCCCGACACCCTGATCGGCAGGGCCTACTTCGAGGAGATGGCGCGGGCGTATTCCGCCTCGCGGGTCGTCTTCAACCGCAGCCTCGGGGACGACGTCAACATGCGCGTCTTCGAGGCCTTGGCCTGCGGGTCGCTGCTGGCGACCAACGACCTGGAGGGCAACGGGCAGGCGACCCTCTTCCGGGACGGCATCCACCTCGCGACGTACGGCGGCGAGGAGGAGCTGATCGACAAGGTCGCCTATTACCTGGCCCACGAGGCCGCCCGCGAGAAGGTCGCGGCGGCCGGTCGGGCCCTGGCGTTCGCCAAGCACACGTACCGCCTCAGGATGGAGCTGGTGCTGGGGCGGGCGGAGGAGCTGGCGTCCTCGGCCCGCGTCGGCCCGGCCCGCTGGCCGGTCGAGCCCGCGGGCCCGGCGGCCGACGCCGATCCGGCGGTGGCGGAGGGGGTGCAGGGGCCAGGCCCCGCCGGCGGCTACTACGAGTTCGCGCGCCCGGAGCTCATGGCCCTGATCCCGGCCTCGGCGGTGCGGATCCTGGACGTCGGCTGCGGGGCCGGGCGGCTGGGGGAGGCGCTCAAGGCGAGGCAGGCGGCGGAGGTGGTGGGGATCGAGCTCTCGGCCGAGGCCGCGGCGCGGCGCGGCCGCGGCTCGACCGGGTGATCGTGGGGGACGCGGAGCGGCTCGAGCCGGATTCCCTGCAAGGCCCGTTCGACTGCGTGGTGTGCGGCGACGTGCTGGAACACCTGCGCGATCCCGCCGGGATGCTCGGGCGGGCCAGGGGCTGGCTCAGCCCGGACGGGGTCCTGGTCGCCAGCCTGCCGAATGCCCGCCATCACAGCGTCGTCAACGCCCTGCTCGGGGGCAACTGGACGTATGAGGCCGCGGGGCTGCTGGACGAGACGCACCTGCAATTCTTCACGCGTCGCGACATGGAGGACCTCTTCCGCGAGGCCGGGTTCCGCGTCGATCGGGTCGGCATCGTGCCGGGCCCGGGGCACGACGAGTGGCGGAGCGAGGGATGCCCCGGCGAGGTGCGGGCCGGCCCCCTGCACATTTCCGAGATGCCCCCCGAGGACGCCGAGGAGTTCTTCGTCTATCAATACCTCTGGACGGCGAGGGCCGTGAGCAAGGACGAGGCCCCGTAGCCGGTCGAGAGGCCCATCCTCCGCCGCGGCCAAGGCGTGCGGTGCCCTTCGCCCGGGGCTTGCGCCGCCTGCCTCGGGCAATTCGGCTTCCGGTCCAATCATCCGCCGGCCCGGAAGCGTCCCTCGAACCATTCGGAGCGGAGCAGGTATGCCCGGACCCCACGGCGGAAGCCGCGATCGAGACTCACGCGGCCCGTCCCCTGCCCGGATCGAGGTCCCGCAAATCTCGGCAATATCCATGAATGGTTTATTGAAAAACAGATACAGGCCATCTCGCGAATCGGACCTCCCCGAGGCCTCGGTCGAGCCGAGCGCGGGAGGATCAACGGTCCGGGGGCGCGAGGATATCCTTGCCACGGCGCCCGGTCCCCGGGCCGGCATCGCCGGCGACGCATCGGGCGGCGGGCGATGGCCCTCCCAGGCTCGGGACGCGGCGGAGGACTTGCGGGCATGAGCGAAGTGACGGTGATCCTCACGGCCTATCGCCGCCCTGAGGTACTGGCCGAGCAGGTCGAGGCGATCCGCGCCCAGACCCGTCTCCCCCGGCAGATCTGGATCTGGGCCAACGATCCCGGGCCGGCGATGCGCGAGGCCCTGGGACGCGTCGGGGTGGACCGCGTGGTCACCTCCGACCGCAACGCCTACGTCCACGCCCGTTTCGCCCTGGGGCTGGCCGCCGGCACGGAGTTCCTGGCGGTGTTCGACGACGACACGGTTCCCGGCCCGAGATGGCTGGAGAATTGCCTGTCGACCTTCGATCAGGCCCCCGGGATCCTGGGCGCGGCGGGCGTGCGGCTCCGCGGCCCCGATTACGGCCGGCGTTCGGTCCACGGCTGGCACGATCCCCGGGCGGAGGCGGTCGAGGTCGACCTCGTCGGGCATGCCTGGTTCCTCCGGAGGGAATGGGCATGCCACCTGTTCGCCTCCCCGGCGGCCACGGGCACGAACGGGGAGGACATTGAGCTGTCGGCCCGGGCCTGGCGTCTCGCCGGGATTCGCAGCCTCTGCCCGCCGCATCCGCCGGGAGACCGGAGCCTGTGGGGCTCGTTGCGCGGCGCGACCCTGGGCGACGACGCGTTCGCCCTGTCACGCAAGCCGACTCACCTGGAGGAGCGCAGCCGGATCGTGCGGGCGGAGATCGCGGCGGGATGGCTGCCCTACCATCGCCGCCAGGAGGCCGCTGCCGCGATGCCGGGGGCTCCCCCGGGAACGGGCGGATTCCCAAGCGATGTTGATGAGGGGGGGGCGCTCCCCGCAGGCCCATCCCTCGAACCGGGCTCCTCCGATGCGGGCCCGGGCGACGAGCGAGCATTCCTCTCCGGCGTGCAGCTCGCCGGGCGACGGATCCTGCTCTTCGGCCGCGGCATCGCCGGCCTGGGCGCCTCGATTCGCGGCCGGGGGCCGGCCCTCCTCGTCGGCGTCGAGCTGGACGGCACGCTCCGGGGGCCGGCGGCCCGCGAGATCGGCGAGGTGCATGCGGCCGACGACGAGGGGGACGGGCCCGAGTTCCCGGACGGCGCGTTCGACGCGATCCTGTGCCCCGATGCCCTCGAGCATGTCCGCGACCCGCTCCGGCTCCTGAGGCGGTTCCGCCGCTGGCTCGCCGAGGGGGGCCAATTGCTGGCCGCGGCCTCCAATGCCAGGCGGCTCGAGGTGGTGGAGGGCTTGATCTCGGGCCGCTGGGTCGGGGCGCGGGGAAGGCCGGCCGGCCGCCGTGCCGGTTCTACACCCGGCGCGAGATCGAGAAGCTCCTGTTCCGCGCCGGGTTCTCGGCCCCGGCCTTGACGCCCTCCCCGGGCCCCGGGCACGAGGCATGGGCCCGCGACGGCCGGCCGGGCCGCGTCGAGGTCGGGCCGCTCAGCGTGGGCGGGCTCCCGCCCGGCGAGGCGGAGGAATTCTTCACGCGAGGCTATCGGATCGAGGCGGCCCCGGCGGCCGGGCCGGATTTCCCCCTGACCTCCATCGTCATCGCGGTCCACGACCAGTTCGAGTACACGTTCCGATGCGTGGAGAGCATCCGCCGGCTCACCGACGAGCGTTACGAGCTGATCTTCGTCGACAACGCCTCGACAGACGGGACCGCCGATTACCTGAGGACGATCCCCGGCGCGAGGTTGATCAACAATGCGGAGAACCGGGGCTTCCCCGCCGCGGTCAATCAGGGGATCGCGGCGTCGCGAGGGGAGCAGATCCTCCTGCTCAACAACGACACGATCGTGACCACGGGGTGGCTCAACCGGATGCTCTCGGCCATGCGCGGCGATCCCCGGATCGGGCTCGTCGGCCCCTGCTCCAATCGCGTGAGCGGCGACCAGGAGGTGCAGGCCGGCTACGACGACCCGGCCGAGCTCGACGGCTTCGCCTGGGAGTGGGGCAAGGCCCATGACCGCGTGGTCGAGGACGCGGGCCGCCTGATCGGCTTCTGCCTGCTGATCCGCCGCGCCGTGGTGGACGCGATCGGGACGCTGGACGAGCGCTTCGGCATCGGCTGCTTCGAGGACGACGACTACTGCCTGCGGGCCAGCCGGGCCGGCTGGCGGGCGGTGATCGCCCGCGACGCGTTCGTGCACCACTTCGGGGGCCGGACGTTCCTGGGCATCGGGGCCGACTTCGGGGCGATCATGCGCGACAACGGGCGTCGCTTCCGGGAGAAATGGGGTCCGCAAGGCCCCCCGCCCGCCGTCGACGCCCCGGCCCCCCCCGAATCCCCCCAGGCCGCCGCAGGGCCATTCTCCGTCGCCATGGCGCCCGGCGGCGGCCTGCTGCTGCGGCGGGGGCGGATCCGCCTGTCCCTCTGCATGATCGTCCGGGATTCGTCGCGCACGCTCCCGGCCTGCCTGGAGAGCATCCGACCCTGGGTGGACGAGATGGTCATCGTCGACACCGGCTCGGAGGACGACACGCCGGCGATCGTCGAGTCGTTCGGGGGCCGGCTCTTCCGCTTCCCCTGGTGCGACGACTTCTCGGCCGCACGCAACGAGTCCCTGCGGCACGCCCGCGGCGAATGGCTCTTCTGGATGGACTCGGACGACACGATCACGCCCGACTGCGGACGCCGGCTCCGCGAGCTGGCCCTCGGGGAGGCGGACCCGGCCATCCTGGGCTTCGTCGTCCGGGTCCATTGCCCCGGCAGCGGCGAGGACGGGGCCGACGACTTCACCGCCGTCGACCACGTCAAGCTGTTCCGCAATCGGCCCGACCTGCGCTTCGACGGCCGGATCCACGAGCAGATCCTGCCGGCCATCCGCGAGGCCGGCGGGGAGGTCGCCTGGACCGATTTGCACGTCGTGCACTCCGGCTCCGAGCACGGCCGCGAGGCCATGGAACGCAAGAGGCGGCGCGACATGCGGATCCTGCGCCTCGAGCTCGAGGAGCGCCCGGAGCATCCCTTCACCCTCTTCAACCTGGGCATGACCTGCAGCGACGGAGGGCGTCACGAGGAGGCCGTCGGGTTCCTGACGCGGGGGATCGCGGCGGCGTCGCCCGGCGAGTCCCACCTCCGCAAGGCCTACGCCCTGCTCATGTTCTCGCAGATGCAGCTGGGGCGGCTCGACGAGGCCGAGCGCACCTGCCGGGACGCCCGCGCGCTCTTCCCCCAGGACGCGGAGCTGCGGTTCCGCCAGGGGGTGCTCCTGCACGACCTCGGCCGCCACGAGGAGTCCGTGCGGGCCTATCGGGACGTCCTGGAGAACCGCGAGGGGCGGCACTTCTCGAGCGTCGACAGCGGCATCTTCGGGTTCAAGGCCAGGCAGAACCTGGCCGTCGCCTTCTCCGGCATGGGGGACCACGCGGCGGCCGAGCGCGAGTGGCGCCTGGTGCTGGCCGAGGTCCCGCGCTACCGGCCGGGCTGGCTCGGGCTGGGGGACGCGCTGCTGCGCCAGGGGAAGCTCCGCGAGCTCCGCGGGCTCGCCGAGGACGCGCGCGGCGACGAGTCGCTCGGGTGCGAGGCCGGCATCCTGGCGGGCCGGCTCTGCCTCGCCCTGGGCGACCTGACCTCGGCCCGGGAGGCCTTCGAGCACGCCGTCCTGCGGCGGCCGGACGATCCGGAGGCCCGCCACTCTCTCTGCCAGTTCCTCTTCGAGCACGGCGCCCCCGAGGAGGCCGAGCACGCGCTCTCGCGCCTGATCGCGTCGGACCCCGCGGACGCGTCGGCGCACCACAACCTGGGCACGCTCCACCTGCGTGCGGGGCGCTTCGGCGAGGCCGTCGCGGCCTACGAGGCGTCGCTGCTCCATCGCCGGGACTCGCCCGCGACGCAGATCCAGCTGGGGCATGCGCTCGAGGGGGCGGGCCGCCTCGACGAGGCCGTCGCGGCCTGGGAGCGGGCCCTGCGCTCGCGCCCGGCGACCCCGCCGCCGAGGAGGGGCTCCGCGACGCGGCCGCGGCCCGATCACGCCGGGGGCCCGCGACCCGATGAGACTCGCGGGCGTGTATCCATCCGCGATGGCGCGACGCCCTCGCGGCCGGCCCTCGCGGGCCCAGGGCCGCGACTCTCCGCCGCATGGGACTCCGATGCCGTCCAGCAGCCGCAATTGCCCGACGAAAGGGGCCGACCTGGGATGCCCTACGACCTGATCCTCCGCTGCCCGCTCAGCCCCGGCGACGTGGTGATGCTCACGGCCGCGGTGCGCGACCTCCACCTCGCCTATCCCGGCTACTTCCGCACCGACGTGCGGACCCCGGTCCCGGCGCTCTGGGAGAACAACCCGTACATCACCCCGCTCTCTGAAGGGGCGCCCGGCGTCGAGGTCATCGACATGAAGTACGACCTGATCCAGGGCAGCAACGAGGGCGCCTACCATTTCATCCACGGCTACGTGCAGCACCTGGAGGACGCCCTCGGCGTGCGCATCCCCGTGACCCGCTTCAAGGGGGACATCCACCTCTCCGGCGAGGAGAAGTCCTGGATGTCCCAGGTCGAGGAGGAGCCGATCGGCTGGCGCGACGACTTCTGGATCATCATCGCCGGCGGCAAGTACGACTTCACGGCGAAGTGGTGGAGCCCCGCGCGATACCAGGAGGTCGTCGACCACTTCGAGGGGAAGATCCGATTCGTCCAGTGCGGGGACGCGGGCCACTGGCACCCCAGGCTCCGAGGCACGATCGACCTGGTGGGCAGGACCGACGCCCGCGAGTTCGTGCGCCTGATGTACCACGCCGCGGGGGTCGTCTGCCCCGTGACGTTCGCCATGCACCTGGCCGCCGCGGTCGAGGTCAGGCCCGGCCGCCCCAAGAACCGGGCCTGCGTGGTCGTCGCGGGGGGCCGCGAGCCCTCGACCTGGGAGAAGTACGGCCACCACCGGTTCCTCGAGACCAACGGGGCCCTGCCCTGCTGCGACAACGGCGGCTGCTGGAAGTCGCGCTGCCAGCCGGTGGGCGACGGCGACGAGAAGGACGACCCCGAGCAACTTTGCCCCCTGCCCGTGGCCGCGGGGCCCGGGCTCGTCATCCCCAGGTGCATGGACATGATCGCGTCGCGGGACGTCATCCGCGCGATCGAGCAGTACTACGAGGGGGGCGCGCTCCGCATGACGGGCGGGGGCGAGCGGGGCTGAGCAGACGCCGCGGCGCGTGCCCGGCGGGGCGGAACGAGGCGACAGGATTCCGGAGGATTGGGCCCAGATGTCGAGCGATGACTTCCAGATCCTGACGGCGGGCGGGGGATACCGGGTCTCCGGCGTGATCGAGCGGGACGAGGCCCCCTTCCCGGGGCCGCCCAGCCCGGGCCTCGTGATCGGCACGTTCGCCTCGGTGCCCTACGTCCACCTGCAGCTCGAGGCGCGGCGGAGGTTCTACCCCGGGATCCCGCTGCTGGTCCACGACGACGGCAGCCCCGGGGGCGATGAGCTGCGGGGCCTCTGCTACGACTACGGCTGCGAGTTCGAGGTCAACGACCGCCGCCAGCCCCCCTGCATCGGCGACGTCTCCGCCTTCCTGGGCGGCCTGCTCTGGGCCCCCCGCGCCGGCGTCGACCTCCTGGTCAAGATGTCGCGGCGATTCCTGCCGCTGGAGGACTGGGGGGCCGGCCTGTCGGCCCTGGCCCTCGAGTCGCAGTACCCCACCTACTGCAGCCACACCGAGTCCTTCGGCTTCGGCTTCCGCTCGGAGTGCGTCGGGATGGCGGTGCGGCCCTGGCTGGGGCACCGGATCCACCACGAGCTGGCGCACCTCGCGACGGCCCCCGGGATGCCGTTCGTGGAGGGGGCCGTGCACAACATGGCCAGGCGGCTGGCGATTTCACGGTGCGAGCGGGCCGCGGCCTGGGATGCCGAGCACGGCCCGAGGCCGGGCGACCGGGACGGTTTCGCCCCCTGGCCATTCATGGGCACCGACCGCTGCACGAGGTATCCGGGCTTCCTCTGGCACGACTCCGCCACGCCCGAGGACTACCATCGCCTCGGGCATTCCTGGGGCCTGCCCTACCCGCTCGCAGACTACCTCGACCCCAACCAGGGCGCCGGCGATGGGACCTGAGGCCGGTCGCCCCGCGACGGCCGCGGGATGACCCGGCGGCGATGCTGCCGGACGCGCGGCGGGAGGCGAAAGGGATGGCGCGAGCGGCCCTCGAGCGGGGCGACCCCCGTGCGGCCGCCGGCGGGCCGGGGCGGACGCGCCACGCGAGGCCCGGCCCCTTTGGACGCGGCCGGCGGGCCGGCTCCCGCGGAGGCCCCCGCCCGGACGTTTGACGCGACTTCGCCCACAGACAGGGCCGCCCGAGGGCGGGCCCCAACCCGGGAGGGACCCATGGCAGACGACGAAGCGACGATCCGGGACTTCCACCGGATGTTCTACCACGGCCTCGACGGCAACCACCTCTTCATGACGACCACATTCCTGGGGGTGACGGTGCAGAAATGCCCCCTGGACCTCTGGGTCTACCAGGAGATCGTCCACCGGACCCGGCCCGACGTCATCGTGGAATGCGGGGTCAACCAGGGGGGCTCGACGCTCTACCTCGCGAGCCTGTGCGACCTCGCGGGGCGGGGCGAGGTCGTCGCCTGCGACGTCACCCTGGGCCTCGTCCCACCGCGGGTGGCCGAGCACCCGCGGGTCACGCTCATCGAGGGGAATTCGATCGACCCGGCGGTCGTCGGCCGCATCGCGCGGCGCTGCCAGGGCCTGCGGACGATGGTCATCCTGGACTCCGACCACAGGGAGGCCCACGTCGCCGCCGAGCTGCGGGCCTACGCCCCCCTCGTGACCCCCGGGTGCTACATGATCTGCGAGGACACCAACATCAACGGCCACCCCGTCCTCCCGGACTTCGGCCCGGGGCCGCTCGAGGCCGTGGCCGACTTCCTCGCCGGGAACCCGGATTGGGAGGCCGACCCGCACTGCGAGCGGCTCCTGCTCAGCTTCAATGGGGGCGGATATCTGCTCCGCAAGGGCTGACCCTCGCGGCCCTTGCCAGTCGTCCGGCCGTGGGCCCGCATGCGGGACGCGCGGCCATCTCAGCGAACGTCCGTCTTCCGAAATCAGGGTGTAGGCCATGGGACAGAATCGGGTTCGCGACATCCTCGGGGCCTACCACGTGGCCCTCTTCCCCACCTGGCGCGAGGTGGCCGAGGCCCAGTGCCGCCGCCTCCGCGAGTCCGGGCTGCTCGCCAAGGCCGGCCGGATCCTGGTCGGGGTCGTGGGCGACCCCGGCGAGGACCTCTCGCCCCTGGCCGACTGGCTGGGCGGGCGCGCCGAGATCCGCCACCTCGGCCCCCTCTCGCTCTACGAATTCCCCACGCTCCAGTGGCTCCACGACGAGGCCCTCCGGGGGCCGGGGGGGCTCGCCTGCTTCTACATCCACACCAAGGCGGTCTCCCACAGGATCGAGGCCGGCGACCGGCACAGGCACAGGATGGAGGCCATCGTCCTCGACAAGCACGAGGCCTGCCTCGAGCTCCTCGAGGGCCACGACGCCTGCGGCGGGGACTGGAAGCTGATCGGCTTCGACGAGCATCGCCCCCACTTCTCGGGGAACTTCTGGTGGGCCAACGCGAGCTACCTGCGGCGGCTCACGCCGCCGCGGCTCCTGCCCGCCGCGAACCGGTACGAGGCGGAGTTCTGGATCGGGTCGGACCCGGGCGTCCGAGCCTTCGGGTTCCCCTGGCCCAGCGACGACCCGTACGCGAAGCCGAGCGCGTGGGCCGGCCTCGAGGGGGCCTATCGCGGGCTGATCGGCGACATCGGCCCGATCCGGAGGGTCGTCGACCTGGGCGTGGACTACGGCGCCACGACCTTCCGCTTCGCCCAGGACTTCCCCGATGCCGAGGTGCTCGGGGTGAGCACATTCGCGCTCCACGACGACGCCGAGGCCTGGGTCCGGGCCCACCTGCACCTCTTCCCCAACGCCCGGATCGTCAAGGGCCCGACCGCCAAGGTCGGCGGCCTCTTCCGCGACCCGGTGGACCTGCTCCACATCGACGACGACCACTCCTTCGACGCGGTGGCGCGCGACTTCTACGCCTGGCTGCCCGCCCTGCGCCCGGGCGGGTGCGTGCTCTTCCACGACACCCGGTCCTGCGAGGGGGTCCGCCGGTTCTTCGAGAACCTGGAGGGGGAGAAGCGGGAGATCCCCGAGCACAACGGGCTGGGGTGCTGGATCAAGCCGGGCCGCGCCTCGGGGGGTGCCCCCGCCCGCATCGCCCCCGCCGCGCCCGTCGCCGTCGTGATCCCCTGCCACAATTACGGCCGGTTCCTGGGGGACGCGATCGAGAGCGTCCTGGCGCAGGAGGCACGCGCCGCGGAGGTCGTCGTCGTCGACGACTCCAGCTCCGACCAGACGGCCGAGGTGGCCCGGGGCTACGAGTCGCGCGGGGTCCGCTACCTGCGGGTCGAGCACCGCGACGTCTTCAGGACCAGGGCGGCGGGGCTGGCGGCCACCGCGTCGGAATTCCTCTGCTTCCTGGACGCTGACGACATGCTCCCCCCCGACTACCTGGCGTCCGGCCTGCCCTCGTTCGAGGACCGCAGGGTCGGCTTCGCCTACTCGGACCTCGAGATGTTCGGCGACCAGTCCGGCCCCGTGCGCTTCCCGAAGTGGGACCCGGACTACCTGGAATGCGAGAACTACGTGCACGCCGGGTCGCTCGCGCGGCGATCGGCCCTGGTTCAGTCCGGGGCGTACCGGGGGCCGTCGCCGACGCCCTCGCACGCGGATTGGTACGTCTGGAGGCTCCTGGCCGACCGGGGATGGATCGGGGCCAAGCAGCCCGCGGCCTACCGCTACCGCAAGCACGGCGGGTCGATGCTCGCCGGGGGGGCGGATCAGGCCTACTTCGACAAGGCGACGCTCCGGCTCGCGCCCGTGACCATCTTCACGGCGCTGTCGGGCCGGCGATCGGCCTGGCAACCCTACCTCGGGTGGCTGCGCGGGCAGGCCTGGCCCCGCGGGCAATGCCGCCTCGTCCTGATGGACACCTCCGGCGACCGCGACTTCGGCGCCATGGTCCGCCGCGATTTGGCCTCGCTCGACTATCCCGACGCCCGATATTTCGCCGCCGGCGTCGGCGAGCCCGGGCTTGCGGACATGCCCAGGGCGGAGAATGCCGGGGCCGTCCGGCTGGCCTGCTCCCGGATCTATGCGGCGATGGCCCGAGAGCTATCCACCCCCTGGGCCATGATCGTCGAGGATGACGTGATCCCGGAGCCGGACGTCATCGGACGCCTGCTCCGGGGGATGGATCCCTGGACGGCGATGGTCGTCGCCCCGTACGTCTCCCGCTATCACCGCGGATTTGTATGCTGGGACGACGAGGCCCGCGACCTCCCGGAAGGCTCGGGCCTGCAGGAGATCGGCGGCTCCGGGTTCGGTTGCACCCTCATCCGGAGGGCGGCGCTGAGGGACGAGCTCTTCGGGAGCGGCCCGGGGGAATCCCCCGATTATGACATCGCCTACTGCGCGAGGCTGAGGAAGCGAGGCTGGACGATCAAGGCCGATTGGTCGCAGAATCCAGTCCATCTCGGTGCTGCATCCGAACCTATACAACTTTAGCTCGACTGATGCCGATTTCGCGGGCCCGCTTCGGCGGTAACCTGAGGGCCGGCGGACGGTGCTGCGGGCCACCCCGTGCCTGCTCGGGGTGTATTCGGTCGTGGCGTTGCTCTATGACGCCCTGCCGACGCCGGCCCGTGTCGGCGGGATCGACCGGCCGGGCAAGGAGTCCGTGACGTCCTCGGATGCCCTGTGCGCCGTGCGGCTGAGGTTGTGGTCCGAGGGGGTATTTCGAGAGGCCGGGCTCGGCTCGGGCCCGGAGAAACTCCCCGCCCCTCTACGCGAGTTGCTCTGCCGGGCCCTCGCCCCGGCGGCATAGGGGTCAGCTTTCGGCATCAGTCGAGCTGAGATCCTCGGGCCTGTATCCGTGCCATGTATCCTGACGCTATGCGACATCCTTAATATATTACCTGTGAAACGTCATGAGCCTGCTTGTTGCCCATCCGTGTGCGATCACCCTCGGCAAGCACTCTCGACGGCCTCGATCACCTCGTCCGCATCCCAGGACGGACTCGGGGCCCTGATGACCTGACAATCTGAAGTAGGTCTCGAGACGTTCTCGGGCGTCGCGGAGCTCAGGAAGACGCTCGGGATCCTGGCGGCGCCCGCGAGGTGCAAGATTCCCGTCTCCACGGAGATCAGGAGGGAAGACCGCCTCATCTCCCAGACGACGTCGCGCAAAGGCAGCCCCTTCATGGGCTGCGTATTGGGCAGGGTGGCGTCGTGCTCCTCCCCGAGCGTGAAGGCGGGCAGCGGGAGGCACCTAAGGATCGGGTCCCACCACCCGGGGTCGGGCTCGAGATTCGGCGCCGATCCCTCGTGGCGATGGCAGGAGCGGGCGTAGGGGGCGATGAGGATGCGCCTGAGCCTGAGCGGCTCGGGGGACTCCTGGAAAGGGCCGCCGTGGATCTCGTAATGGAGCCGGCCCCGGGGCTCGAGTCCGAACTGGGGGAAGTAGACGGCGGCGAAGGGGACGTTCCTGTCGATCGCGTAGGCCAGCGCCTCGCCCGCGGAGGGGACGACGTCGGGATCATCGTGGGGGATCCCGGCGAGTCGGACCGCGGGGTTGCCCTCGTAGAGTTCGCGATACCTCGGCGTCACGTAGAGGTCGATCGGCCCGGCCGCCTCGGCGCACGCGGCGAGTGCCGGCTCGATGAGGATCGTGTCACCGATCCGGGTGTGTTCGTGATTTACTTTCAAGATTCCACCCAGTATTCAGGACGGAGTCGGCGAGATCTTGATGGGAGGGCGGCCGTCGCAATTTCCAAACATGATGTCCTCGGCCAATTCATCGAATCAAGACGTTGGGCCGAAGAAATCCGAGAGCAACTCCTGTTGTTCACGCTGGGCTCGAACTGTTGCGTCAATCATCGCCTCGTATTGAAGGCATCGTCGGGATGGCATGCCGACCCCGATGACATTTTTCAACGGCCATTACGTCCGCAAGGGCACCATCATCAATTGGCCGGTCCGGACGAGGACTCGAGCAGAGGCGGGGCGGACTCAGTGCGATCCGGCGAGAATGCGGGCGACTCGGGCGCGTTGCAGGTCTCCGCGAGGTATCGAGCGCACTTGTGGTCCGGAGCCCGCCGCCCCGAGCTCCGCGGCACGAAAGAGTGCCGCCCCCTCGCAGGCCCCGGGGGACTTGGCCCGGAGTCGCGGGTTTCTCTTCGGTGCCCCATCATCCCAAGGGATATAATTGTACGGGCCAATTTGCGATAAGCAGGTATGCATCAGGTGCAGTTGACACCGCGGACATGGGTTACAGAAGTCATCCTGCCGAGTCGATGAGGTCGTATCCCTTTGGTCGACGGGCTGGAATTGTTTACCGGTTGTCGATCAACCGAGTCGGGCCCGATCCCGTCGAGGACCTCCAGCAAACCCTCTGCGGACATGCTACTTATAGTCGAGGCACCTCACCGTGTCTTGCGGTGTGGGCCGGAAAATCCAGGCCCCATGCTTGACTTCGCCCGGCCTTCCGCTCAATTATGGTGTTTGATGAGGAGGTCATCTCCGTCCGGAATGCTATCCCCCCATTCATATGTCCCTCGTATATTTCTTGCTTTTTTTGTGTGATGAGCATCCGAGCACCCTCCGACGAGACCATGATCGCCGGCCGTCGGGGCCCTGCAACTTCATATCGTATGGCATCTGAGCATTCGACACCCCGACGCAGCCAAGGCGAATGCCCTTGATCCGCCCGGCCGGGGATTTGGGCGGGCCTGTCCCGCCGCCTAGCCGGTCGAGCATCCGTTAACTCGCTAACTAATATAACGCAGCCGAGGAGAATTGCCGATGGAGCCGCAGCGCCCCCGCCCCTTCGCGATGCTCGAGTCCTCCGGCTCGGCGCAGCCCAGCGGCTCCTCGAGCTCCTCGTCCTCTCGCTCCTCGTCCTCTCGCTCCTCGGGCGGGCCGCCGCCGTCGTCGGGCTCCTCCTCGGGCTCCGGTTCGGCGAGCGGCCGGCCGTCGTCCAGCTCCTCGTCGTCGTGGTCGGGCTCGTCGTCGCGGTCGGGCTCGTCGTCGCGGTCCGGCTCCTCGTCCCGCGGCAGCTCGGCCGGATCCTCCTCGTCCTCCTCCGCCTACGTCCCCCCCTACGACGGCCCCTGCAGCCTCCCTCCCTTCCCGATCCTGCCCCAGTTCGGCACCGGCTACTTCTGCACGACCTCAAGCTCGAGCAAGAACCCGTGCGATTGCGATACCACCTCGAGTTCGAGCTCCAGCACCCCCGCGCAGCACACCCCGGCCGACCCGTGCGGCCAGACCAAGCCGGCGTCCTGCCCGCCGCGCTCGCCGGCCGGCCTGCTCTATTACGCCGCTAGCACGGCCTCGCCGGGCACCGACGCCGCCGAGCTCGACGCCCTCAACCCGCTCAACGCCGCCGCCGCCATGGCCCAGGTCCTCGCCGGACAGGGCTCGCCCGCCGTCCAGGCCGACGGCGGCTGCGGCGACGCCGGCGCCCCCTGCCGCGTCGACCCCATCAAGGGCAACCTCGTCGCCCGGGTACGCACCCCCTTCGTCGGCCCCTTCGACCCCAGGCCCGTCCTCACCTACCGCAGCGACATCACCGCACCCAGCGGCTTCGGCGCCGGCTGGCTCGGCCTCTACGCCGCCAAGCTCTCGGTCGCCCCCGACCTCTCCACCGTCACCGTCTACAAGGGGGACGGCGGCAGCTACCGCTACACCTCCGCCGGCGGCGGCGCCTACACGCCCCCGGGCGGCAGCCAGAACACCCTGGTGCGCAACCCCGACGGCACCTTCACCGAGACCCAGCCCGACGGCTTCAGCTTCCTCTACCAGGCCGGAGGCGGCCGATACCTGGCCCGCATGGCCAACTCCGCCGGCCGGCTCTGGACCATGGTCTACGACGTCGACAATATCAACGTCGCGCTCGTCGACCCGTTCCTGCGCCGCACCTCGTTCACCTACGACACCTCCGGGCCCCAGGCCAAGCTGGTCAGGATCACCGACTCCGGCCTGCGGATCACCACGTTCTCCATCGACTCGGCCCTCGACCTGCGGCGGATCACCACGCCCGAGCTCTGCGTCACCTCGCTGTCCTACGACGCCTCGCACCGGCTGGTCCGCTGGGAGGACCCGATAGGGGCGAGGACCAGCTACGCCTACGACTCGCAGGGCCGGGTGGTGGGGATGGTCTCGCCCACGGGGGCGCGGCGGACCTTCATCTACTCGGCCGGCGGCACCGTGGCCATCGACCCGCGGAATCATCGCACGACCTGGACCAAGACGGCCGACGGCAACATCGCGTCGGTCACGGACCCGCTGAACAACACGTTCCAGTACCAGTGGTCGTCGGGGGCGCTGGTGCAGCAGACGGACCCCAAGGGCAACGTGACCTCGTTCCGCTACAGGACGAGCACGCTGGGGCGCAGCAGCTGGCGGCGGTGATCCAGCCGGTCACGGGCCGCTACACCTACGTGTACGCAGGGGACCGGGTGGTGGGGCTCATCGACCAGCGGGGGTCGCGTGCCAGCCTGCTGTGGGACGCGTCGGGGAACCGCACGGGGCTGATCGACAACCTGGGCCGCCGGGTGACGTACAGCTACAACGCGGGGGGGCAGATAACGCAGGTGGCGGACGTGCTGGGGCGGACGCGCAGGACCGTGTACGACGGGTCCGGGCAGGTGGCGGCTCGGGTGGACGCGCTGGGGCGCCGGACGTCGTACGCGTACAACGCGCAGGGGCAGCTGACGCAGGAGACGGACCCACTGAACCACGCGACGTCGTACCGGTATGACCTGATGAACCGGCTCACGGCGGCGATCGACCCGCTGGGGAATCGGACGAGCTTCGCGTACGACCTGAACGGCCGGCTGGTGGCGACGAAGGACCCCGAGGGCGGCGTCGCGACGAACGTGTACGACGGTGACGGGCGTCTGGTGGCGGCGATCGACCCGCTGGGCCACCGGACGAGCTTCGGGTACGACCCCGCCGGGAACAGGGTCCGGGTCACCGACGCGGCGCTGCGGGTGACGACGACGATCTACGACGCGGCGGATCGGCCGATCGCGACGATCGACCCGCTGCTCAACCGCACCACGTACACCTACGACGCTGCCAGCCTCCTGGTGCAGACCACCGACGCCCAGGATCGGACTTGGGGGCGGTCGTACGACGCCGAGAACCGGCCGATCGCGACGGCGGACCCGCTGGGCAACCGCTCCACGGTGGCCTACGACGGTGCGGGCAACGTGGTCCGCTCAGTGGACCCGCTGCTGAACGTGACAACCATGCTGTACGACGCGGCCAACCGGCCGGTGGCGACGATCGACCCGCTGCTGAACCGGACCAGCTACACGTACAACTCGGCCAGCTTCCTGGTGAGCGTCATGGACCCGCTGAACCACCTGGACAACTACGGCTACGACGCGGCGGGGCGTCGGGTCGTGTGGGTGGACGGGCTGGGGGCGCGGACGACCACGGCGTACGACCTCGCGGGGCGGCCGGTCCGCACCGTGGACCCCCTGCTCAACGTCACCACCGCCGTGTACGACGCGGCCGACCGCCGGGTCGTGGCCATCGACCCCCTGGCCTCGCGCACCACGGTGGCCTACGACCGGGCGGGGCGGGCGGTCCGGGTCCAGGATGCGACGGGGCGCATCACGACGACGATCTACGACCGGGCGGGCCGGGTCGTCGCCCGGGTGGACCCGCTGAATCGGCGCACCTCCTACGCCTATGACCCCAGCAACCTCCCGGTCCGGGCCACCAACCCGCTCAACGCCATCGCGACGGCGACCTACGACTTGGCGGGGCGGCGGGTCGCGACGGTGGACGCCCTCGCGGCCCGGACCAGCTACATCCTCGACCCCGTGGGCCGGGTCGTGGCTATGGTGGACCCGCTGCTCAACCGCACCAGCTACTCCTACGACGCCGCGGGCAGGCAAGTCGCGATCAAGGACGCGAACCTCCGCCTGGCCACCACCATTTACGACCGGGCCGGCCGGGCCGTGGGTGCGATCAACCAGCTTGGGGCCCGCACGACGTTGGTGCTGGACCCGCTGGGCCGGGCGGTGGCCGTGGTGGACGCCAACGGCCGCCGGACCACCACCACCTACGACGCCGCCGGCCGGGCCGTCCTGGTCCTCAACCCGCTCAACGTCCGCACCACCTACGGATACGACGCCAACGACCGCCTCAACAACCGCGTCAACGGCCGCAGCCTCCGCACCCAGTACTCCTACGACGCCGCCGGCCGCCTCTCCCTCGTGAGGTACATCGACGGCACCCGGGTCACGTATTCCTACGACAGGGCCGGCCGCAGGACGGCCATCGCCGACTGGACGGGCCGCACCACCACCGCCTACGACCGGGCCGGACGGGTGGTCGCGACGGCGACGCCGGCGGGGCTGCGCTCCACCTACGCCTACGACGGGGCCGGCCGGCGTGCCTCGCTGGCCTACCCCGGGCCCGGCCGCATCACCTACGCCTACGACGCCGCCGGCCGGATGACGCGGCTGGCCAACGCCGCCGGCGAGGCCACCACCTGGTCTTATGACGCCGCCGACCGGGTCACGGGCGCCCGGATGGCCAACGGGGTGCGCACCTCGTACGCCTACGACGCCGCCGGACGCCTGACGCGGCTGGCCAACCTGGGCCCGACCCTGGCGACCCTCTCCAGCTACGCCTACGCCTACGACAAGGCCGGGACGCGGACCCGGGTCCGGGAGGCGGGCGGGGCGATCGTCACCTGGGCCTACGACGCCGCCTACCAGCTGATCGCCGAGCGCCGCAGCGGGGCGGCGGCGTACGCCAACACGTACTCCTACGACCCGGCGGGCAACCGGACGTCCAAGAGGTCTGGGGCGGCGATCACGACGTACTCGTACGACGCGGGGGACCAGATGACGCGGGCACGCACGGGCGCGTCGATCGTGACCTACACCTACAACGGTGCCGGGGACCGGATCGGGGTGCGGGGGCCGGCGTCGCAGGTGGACACGCTGCTGTGGGACATCGAGGACCGGCTCACGTCGTACAACAAGGCGGGGGTCATCACCACGTTCACGTACGACGGCGACGGCCGGCTGGTGCAGCGCTGGGACGCGGCCACCGGGGCCACGAAGTACGTGCTGGACGGCCGGGACCTGCTGCTGGAGACGGACGGCTCGGGGGTGATCCGGGCCTCGTACACGTCGCAGCCGCTGGAGTTCGGCCGGGCGGTGTCGCGGCGAGCCGGGGGGGCCTCGTCGTTCTACGCCTACGACGGCCTGCTCTCGGCGGGGAACCTGACAAATGCGTCGGGCTCGGCGACGGACGCCTACACGTACGACGGGTTCGGGCAGGTGGTGGCGGGCACGGGGACGACGGCGAACCCGCTGAAGTTCGTGGGGGGGGCGGGCTACCTGCAGGAGGCGGGCCTGGGGCTGTACTCGCTGCGGGCGCGTTGGTACGACCCTGCGTCGGGGCGGTTCCTCAGCCGGGACCCGATCGGCTTCGCCGGCGGCGACCCCAACCTCTACAGGTACGTCGGAAACAACCCCGTCAACCTTGTGGATCCCGAAGGAACGCAAGATGAAGAACCAAACTTTCAATCGGCGATAAACGACCCAGATGTTTTTGACAACATTACTCAAGACTATAGGGAGCTACAAAAGAAGAACAGGAAAATCCCAGTAACAAACAAGAAAAAAGAGATCGGAGGGTTCATACTTTATAATCCATGTACAAAAGATTACATTGTATCACATCAAGGAATTAACGAAGCTTTTCCAAAAGAACCAACTCATGGAGGAAAATCTTTTTTCCGTTGGCGATCTGGAGACGATCGAGCTCAAACCTCCTTTAGGGCAAGCGGACCAAGGATATATGACCTAGAAGCCAAACCTCCAACAATGTCATCAGATTTTAGAGACGATCAAGGGAAACCTTTGCCTTGCTATATCGTTTATGGCACATATCATATCCATCCCAATCCTGGAAACAGAACTCCTAGTCCTGCTGATAGAAGAACTGCTAGAAGCCATGGGTGGCCGGGCCTTGTAATCGGCCCAGACGGCCTGTCTGCATATCAATATGGACCCGGGGTTATGGAAGATTATCTTGATATACCTGATGATCCACCCGAAAAGCCCTGACAACATTATGTTTTTTTCATGATGTCATGATCCAAAATAGGGAAGCAGATGACGCTAGGCCCGCGTGTATCAATGTTGCTGTAACCATAACTTTGGATATTTGCGCCGGAATATCTGAGCAGGATCAAGAACGGATTCCGGGGTGATGAGGAATTCGTCGTTCTGCTCTGCTAGTGTCCTGAGTCGGAAGTTCGTTGACAAATTGCCTTGATCCGGCCCAGGATCAGGTCGGCACTCGCCGTCCACACGAACGGACGTGGATTGCTATTATGAACATTCGGACATTTTTTGATCATTCGCGCCCGAGCCGCCACGCCCCGGAACGCGCCCCGGCCGAGCCGCTTCTCGGTGATCTCGGCGAAGAACCGCTCCACCTGATTCAGCCACGAGCCGCTCGTCGGCGTGAAGTGCACGCGGTACTCGGGATGACGCAGGAACCAGCGCCTCACCGCCGGAGCCTTGTGCGTCCCGTAGTTGTCCATCACCAGGTGGATCTCCACACCGGGAGCCTTGGGCACGCGGGCGTCGACCTCTCCGAGGAACTTGAGGAATTCCTGATGCCAGTGCCTGCGAAGGCAGCGCCCGATCACCTCGCCTGTGGCCACGTTCAGGGCCGCGAACAGCGAGGTCGTGCCGCGCCGGGCGTAGTCGTGGGTCATCCGCTCGGTCTGTGTCGGTCGCATCGGCAGCATCGGCTGGGTGCGGTCCAACGCCTGAATCTGGCTCTTCTCGTCGACGCAGAGGGCGATGGCCCGGTCGGGCGGGGCCATGTAGAGGCCGACGACGTCGCGGACCTTCTGGATGAAGTAAGGGTCGCCGGAGAGCTTGAAGGTGTCGCAGCGGTGGGGCTTCAGGCCGAAGGCCCGCCAGACGCGGCCGACGGTCGACTGCGAGAGCCCGGTGGCCTTGGCCATGCCGCGGGTGCTCCAGTGGGTGGCCGACCTGGGCTTGGTCTCGAGGGTCCTGGTGATGACCTCCTCGACATCCTCGTCGGTGACGGTCCTGGGGGCTCCCGGCCGCTCCCGGTCGACGAGGCCGTCGAGGCGATAGTCAAGGAACCTGCCTCGCCACTTTCCGACGGTCTGTGTGGTGATGCCGAGCTCCTCGGCGACCACCAGGTCGGCTCGGCCTTCGGCGCAGGCCAGGACGATGCGGGCCCGCTGATTGAGTTGCTGCGAGCTCTTGGGGCGCGAAGCCCAGGTCTTCAGCATCCGGGTCTCGTCGTCGGTGAGGATCAGTTCGGCCTTGGATCGTCCGCGGGGCATGGCGAGCCTTCTTCGGGAAAACTCTAACCCAAGGAGGCCGAGGGCAAAATACTTCTTAAACGAACTTCCAACTCGGGACACCAGGGTTAAAGCGAGTTCGTCCTTTATGGAAGGCAATGCCACAAATTTGAGAAATTGTTTCGGTGTTGGTACGCTCTTTTGGACATTGAAGGGATATTCTATCAGTTGTCAGATTGAGAAAAAGATTACAGGCTCAATTCATGTGTTGCTGAAGACGCTAGTTCTCGGAACGCAGGCATTACAGATTTTCTGCTCGTGTTTCCAAAAAGGTTCGAGCTTCGCGACGAAACAAGACAGGGAGGAAACATATAATTTAAAAAAATGATTTTTTTAAAAAGTGTACGCGGTTTTCGTCATAATTCAGGTTTTCAAGCAATAGGAATTATCGCATGCAAAAACTGCTTTTCTTTACACATTTTGCTGTGATCCTCATTTTCTTGCAATGCACTCCAAGCAATGCTCAAGATAAAGAGAACCCCACTCTTAGCGCAAAGGCCCAATCTTCATCTTGGCGGCAGTATCTGCCACTTTCGCTTAGGTCGGCAACAACATGGATTGTACTACAGGAAACTCAGATTAAACCTTTGCCCGACAAGACTCCACTTGAAGAGATTCTCAATACAATCAAAAAAGGCCTCAAAGAAAACACTAAAGGACATGCTATCAATTTAATTATAGAAAACTCGAGCCTTTCCGCACTGGAAATATCTTTGACGTCTCCGATCCGCAGTCCATTCGTTGGCAGCGAACCATTGAGCGTCTATTCTTATATGGAACTTCTCTTTGGGCAGATGTCTCTTTATTGTACCGTGCGCGATAATATTGTAATAATTAGTTCTGGATGCAGTGACTGCTCATCTCCGAAAGCCGTTACTCTCGAGGAGGCAAAAACCTGGCTACTACTTCGCGAGAAAATCACACTTGACTTTCCAAAAGAAGTCTCGCTCTCAAACTTCCTTACCCTTATTCGAGACACAGTAGCGAATATTGGAAGTAATCGGCGTGGACTTCTCTTTATGGTAGAGGAGTCTGGGTTTAAAGAGGATAAGAAATCACTCCAATTTCCACTGCAATCAGGACTAATTGAAGTTGAGGTCTGTACCTATCTTCGATTCGTTTTAGGCCATTTTGGCTTGCAATTCTATGTGCGTGAAGACGGTATTGTAGTAATTACCGACGATGAGTCACTGGATGATACATCTGTGAATCTGTTATCCATGGACGACTCGGATACATCTCAACAGTTGTCAGATTTGATGTTTAGGCTGAAAGATTATCAGCGACGAGATTCTCAGAACTTTAAGGGCAAAGGATTTGGACCAAAACCCAAGAAGCCCTAACAAAACCATGGTTTTTTACATAGTGTCATGATGCAGAATGCGGTAGCAGATGACGCTGACCGCCAGAGTCGTCCATGCATTCTGGACGATCGTTAAACGCTCGTAACGCACCCGCATCCGCCGCGGGCCCTTGAGCCGGCCGATCGTCCGTTTCACCATCCGGCGCACTTTATTAAGCCCGCTGCCGTGTAGCATACCCCGCTTGGCGATGTGCGGCTCAATCCCCAGCCAAGGCAGCAACGTCCTCGCATCCTCGCTGTCGTAGCCTCAGTCAGCGTACAACTCGTCCGGCATCTGCTTGTGACGTCCCAGATTGCCGCCGACCTCCGGGAACTTGAGCACCACCGGGAGGATCTGTGGCGGTCGCTGGCGTTCGCCCTCGCCGTGCGGATCGCCAGCGGCACGCCAGACGGGTAGACCATCAGCGTGTGCTTCGTCCCCTTCCTGCCGCGGTCCACCGGGCTCGGGCTGGTGGCCTCGCCGCCGCCGAACACCCGGACCGTCACACCGTCCACTATGACCGTGTCCAACTCCAGATCGCCGGCCTCCCTCAGGAGGCGGAGCAGGTCGGCGTGGAGCCGATCCCAGATGCCCGCCTCCTCCCAGGCTCGGAGCCGCCGATGGGCGGTACTGCCGGAGCAGCCCAGTTCCTCGGGGACGTCCTCCCATCGGGTGCCGGCGGTCAGGACGAACCACATCACCTGGAGGACGGTTCGGTGGCCGACCCGGGGTCGGCCGCCCTTGGGGCCGACGGGCTGTTCCGGTGGCAAGTGGTGGGCGACGGCGCCGAAGAATTCGTCCGGCATATGTGCGGTGGCCACAGCAATAGTCCTCACGGTGAAGGGCTATCGGCCTATGGCGCAAAACCTATGCCAAGGGGGTTTTGTCAGAGCTTGTAACCCACCTTGTCGGAGCCTGCTTCAGCCTGCGCAACATCAGGCAGGCGTGTCGCACGGAGCCCGCCGATTCGACATTCGGCCCGAACTATTCGCTGGTTCCCCACCGCCTTCCTTCTTCACAATTGCGGCAGCCAGGAAGCATGACGTGGCGACTTCCCGCTTGCCGCGTGCTTCCAGTCCCATCCGGGCCGATCGCCTCCGTGCCCATTGAGGCCGGAGATTCCTCTCCACCAATCCACCCCGCCCACGGCCTGACTCCCGCGAACCTACAGCCGCATCCGCCCGCCGCAACCGGAAAAACGGCTTTCACAAACGCTGTTTGCCCGAGGTGTGAACCTTCCGTTTTTACGGTTGCGGCGCGCACCGGCGGCACGATGCCGCCGATGGGCTGAAGCCCGTCTTTGCGGCTGATGGATCGCTCCCGTAAGGCCCGATGGTCGGGCCGGAAACCAAGGAAAGGAACATCACCATGTCATCACCGGCACATAAAATCCGCTTCGGCAACCTCTCGGTCACGATCTGGCGCAACAGCTCCGAAAAAGGCGTCTGGTACTCGGTCAGTCCAAGCCGCTCGTACAAGAAGGGCGACGAAACCTGGAAGGAGACTGACAGCCTCGGATTCGACGATTTGCTGCCGATGGCCAAGCTGCTCGACCAAGCCCATAGCTGGATCGGCAAGCAGATGCAGGCCGACGCTAAGGCACGCAAGGCACGCGAGGAAGCCAACGCCGAGGCCGAATGAATCGACCGGGCGGGCTTCGGCCCGCCCGGTCCTTTGGATCAACCGTCTGTAGAAAGCCTTGTTTATGAAATCGTTGATTATCGCCTTATCGCACGCCAAATTTTCCCTCGGCCATCTCGTCATCACCGCCAACGCGCAGTCCCAGCTCGACCCGTTGGATATCGTCCAGGGCTTGAGCCGCCACGTCCGGGGCGACTGGGGCGAAGTCTGCCCGGAAGATCGCGAGGAAAACGAATTGTCCCTGAGAGAAGGATTCCGGCTGTTGTCGGTCTATCGCTCGGGCGGAACGCGGTTTTGGATCATCACCGAAGCCGACCGCTCGGTCACCACCGTGCTGATGCCGGAGGATTACTGAGCAAACGGGGCGGGCTGCCGCCCGCCCCGGCATTTTCACCTTAACATAATGGAGGTTATTTATGGAATATACGATGATTGATGTCAAGATGCTGGATCACTCGCCGCAGAATGCGAGGCGCACCACGACGGCGAAAGCCGCCGAGGATTTGAAAGCGTCCATCTTCGCCCACGGCCTGATGCAGAACCTGGTCGTGACCAAGGCCGGAGGCGGACGCTACCGCGTCATCGCCGGTGGACGCCGCCTGACGGCGCTGTGCGAGCTGCAGGCCGAGGGGGCGCTGCGCGGCGACCATACCGTGCCCTGCCGAATCGCCGACGATGACCACGCCCCCGAGCTGAGCCTTGCCGAGAACACGGTGCGGCAGGCCATGCACCCGGCCGATGAGTTTGAGGCGTTCGCCCGCCTGATCGCGGATGGCCGCACCGTCGCCGAGGTGGCCGAACGCTTCGGCGTCGGCCGGCGGCATGTCGAGCAGCGGCTAAAGCTCGGCAGGCTCGCGCCCGAGCTGCTTGCCGCATACCGGGAGGGAGCACTTACCCTCGATGCCCTGATGGCGTTTACCATCACCGACGATCACGGCAAGCAACGGGAGGTCTATGCGAGCCTCCGGCCGTGGCAGGCCGCCGACGCCGACGACATCCGGGCGGCGCTCACCGGCGAGATGGCCGAGGCGTCAAGCAAGCTGGCCCGCTTCGTCGGGCTGGATGCATACCATGCGGCGGGCGGCCAGTCCCGTGGCGATCTCTTCGGCGACGGCGTCTATCTCGAGGACCCTGGGTTGCTGAACCGCCTGGCCGACGACAAGCTCGAGGGCGTCCGCCTGCAGCTCGAAGCCGAGGGCTGGGGATGGGTCGAAGTCAGCCCCGACCGCGACTGGGGCGTCATCTCCAACTGCCGCCGCATCCATCCGCAACAGGTGGACGTCCCGCAGGAGGTGCTCGCACGCCGGTCACAGATCGAGGCCGAGATGGAATCGCTCGAAGAGGTCATGGAGGACACGGAGTCCGAGGAATTGTCGGAGAGCTACGACCGGCTCGTCGAGCAATCGGATGAGATCGACGAGCAGATCGCATCTTTCGTGGCCTACGATCCCCGCCAGATGCCGCATGCCGGCTGCTACGTCTCGATCGACAGAGGCGGGGCGATCGCCATCGAGAAAGGGCTGGTGCGCAGCGAAGATGCCCGGCTGATCCTGCCGGGGGAGCGACGTTCGGCGAGGCCCAAAGGCGCGATGCCCGATCCGCTTCGCCGCGATCTCGAGGCTTGCCGCCAGCAGGCGGCGCAGCTGGAGCTTGCCCGCCACCGGCTCGTCGCCCTCGACCTGCTGATCTTCACCGTGGCGCGATCGGTCCTCGGCCATAGCTACACGGGGCCCCTCGACGTGCGGCCCGGCCGGCAGCGGCCGGCGGTCAAGGAGCCTACGGGCGCCGAGGCGGCCTTCGAGGCCACCCAGCAAAGCCTGCCGCTGTCCTGGCTCAGGCCCGAGACGGAGGGCGAGCAGTTCCGGGCATTCATCGCCCTGCCGGACGCACAGAAGCTCGACCTGCTGGCCTGGTGCGTGGCTTCGTGCCTGAAGCCGCAGCTTGCCACGGGCCACGAGGATACCGCCTGGGAGATGGCCCTCTCGCTGACCGATGCGGACATGGCCGATTACTGGCGGCCTACGCGAGACAATTACCTGGGTCGCGTGAGCCGTGACCGCCTGCTCGCCATCGGCCGGGAGCTCCTGGGCGAGCCCTGGGCACAATCGCGCAGCCGCGACAAGAAGTCAGAGCTAGCCGGCGCCCTGGAGCGGGCATTCACCGCGCCCGGTTCGGTCCCCTGCACGCAATCGCAGCGTGAAGCGCTGACAAGGTGGCTGCCCGACGGCATGGCGTTCGGAAGAACGCCCCCTCCCCTCGCCTCCGAAGCGGCGGCCGTCCTTAACAACGCCGCATAGGCTCAACCCGGGCGGGCGGCGCTGCCCGCCCACACTTTGAAAGAAAGGAATCACATCATGATCCAATACATCGTGCATCTCTACCGCGAGATGCGGCTCACCTTCGAAGGGATCGAGGCGAAATCCTGCGAAGCCGCGGCCCACATCGCCCGCGACAAGTTGACCGGCGATGCCGAGGACATCGCCGATTGCGACGGCGAAACGCTCTCTGCCCTGGTCGACGTAGCCGACGATGCGCAATACGAGCAATCCTGCATGATCGACTTCGAGCCGGAAAGGCTCCGCAAGGCCGCCCCTGCATTGCTCGACGCCCTGACTCTCTCCGAAGGAATGGTGCAATGGGCCTTCGACCACGGTGCCGACAGTGAAGCCACGGCGGCCATATTGATATCCATCCGTACGGCCATCGCCTCGGCAATGAGCGGCAGTCAGCCGTCGGAGAATCAGCCCTACTCCGTCCTGCTGCTCTATCCCGATTACGCCAACCTTTCCGGCGCGGACACCTATTACGCCTTCGTCAAAGCCCCCGACCCGCTCACGGCGGTAGCCCGCGCCCGGCGTGATGCCGCCGCGCTCGAATCCGCCCGCAGCTACGGCGGATCGACCCGCCGGCATTTCATGCGCAAGCGGGCCCGCCGGGCGTGCGACGCCTATACCGGGTGGTGCAACGGCGAGATATACGGTTACGAAATCGTGCGGATCGCGAACCTCCCCTGCGGCGGGGAGCAGGCCGAGCCCTTCGACAGCGGCTGGGGATTCCTCGGGCTGGAGGGCTGCCGGGCTGCGGCCCGCGAGGCCTGCAGCCATGGCGGCGAGGATAAGACTTTACAGTCGCGGTGAAATGGCATTACATGCCCAATGATCATTTCCTATCTATCCAGACGAACATGGGTTAATGGTGGCGCAGAACGGGATAAAACGGGAGGAGCACGCGTGAGCAGCATGAATCGGGCCGCCCGCCGGGCGGCGAACAGGGGCAGGCCGGTGATCAAGGTCAGCAATCGCATCGATGTGGTGCCCATGGAGCATGTCGAAAGCTATATCGCGCATGAGATCGAGAGCGAAGGGCCATGGCGGAGCGGCGTGCCGCCGGTCATTCTCCAGCCCGGGATTGACCGCGGCATGGCGCCGGACGGGTGGATGGCGCAGACTTTGGCTCGCATGCGCGAGGTACGCCTTCGCCACGCGACGGTGCCGTTTCGCATGGTCGTCGACGGTGGCGGCCAGATCGGGATCGATGTCGGCCTGGTGGATATCACCGTTTACTTCGAGATGCCCGCCTCTCGCCGTCCCGCCGCAAAGCCGCGAAGAGGCCGACCGGCTGCTCGCGGAGAACCTTCGCCATCTCGACGCGGTGTGTGCCGGCGCCCTCCATGACCAGATGGTCATGGCCTCGGCTCAGCATTTTTACCATTCCGGCGGTTCGCATCTCGTCCGCTTCCACAACCTGATCTTCGGGTTGCGTCAGGAAGTGCGCGGCGACGGCGACCACCTCGGTCCGCTCGATATGAACCCGCTCCTTGAGGCCCTCGCAGCTAGCGGGCCGCTGACCGTCATCGGAGGCATGCGAGCGGCCGCAGACTGACTGACCACCCCCCCCCGCTGCCGCCCGATCACGGAGTTCTGGCGGGAGAATGGGGACCGGCCTGCGATGTTCGCTTCCGTCTCGGCTCAATTCTTCGGTGACGACTCCGCCGGGAAAAGCCGAACACCACAATCCGCACACGCAAAGAGCCTACATGCGGGAGATCAAACGCTTCCAGGCCTGAGGCGTAAGGGGTGGAGCTACCGGCGGTCACGCCGGAGATGATCGGCCAATACTTGGTCGCCCTGGGCGGCTCCAGCCCTCGGCCGCCCGGCCTGTCAGTAAGATTTGAGTGCGAGGGGCTGCACCATCTGCCCGAAGTCCGGAAGGTCGTCGGCGGGGCAGGCCTCTTCCGATTGGGTAGGGTCTCCAACTGTCGTCGACTCCTGCCCGGCACGATACTCCAGTGCGGCGTCCTGGTTGCGAAGCACATACTCTCGGGTCTCTTCCTCATAGGCGGCGAGACCTCTGACCGGGTCTTCCTTGTGCGAGGCGAGTTCACCGGCGAGGACGTAAGCTCCGACCATCGCGACGGTCGTGCCCTGGCCCGTAGCCAACGCGACGCTGTAGCCGGCATCGCCGACCAACACGGTCCGTCCGCATGACCAACTGCTCATGCGGATTTGGCTAATCGAATCGAAGTGGAAGTCTCGGGCTCGCAGCATGTGTTCCACAATCTGCGGGAGCACCCATCCCCCCGCGGCGACGCGGCCCGTTACCAATCGCTTCTGAGCCTCGGTGTCGCGGTGGTCGTAGGTAATCGGCTCGGAGGCCTCGAATCCGACATAGGCTCTTGCGTCAGCGTCCCTTCGCAAGCCCATGACCATGGCACCGACGCCCGCCTCCTCGTTCTGATACATCACTTCCCATCGTTCAAGGCCGAGGAAATTCGGCATCCCGAATACCGCGACGTACGAGTTGCCGAGGCGGCGGATGAACTGTTCTTCGGGGCCGAACGCAAGCCTCCTGACACGCGAGTGCAGCCCGTCGGCCCCGATGACGAGGCCGAAGCGGCGAGGTGCGGCCGTGCTGAACGTGACGTCAACCCCCGAATCGTCCTGAGCAAGCGACTCGATGGAATCGTTGAAGAGATATTCCACGTGGTCGCCCACGGCCTCGAAGAGCACGCGGCAGAGGTCGTCACGCATGATTTCGACGTCGGGGCTGTCGAAGTGTCCGCCCGTGAGCGTGCGTTCCGTGCTCCGGAATATCTCGTTGCCGGAAGCGTCCACCTGCGAGAATCCCGTCAATCTCGTGCGTCGCTCGCGAATCGAGCCGAGGATGCCCATGCGCTCCGCGACCTCCAGGGCCGGGCCTCGCACGTCGAGTGCCTGACCGCCGGCCCGCAGGTGCGTTGCACGCTCGACCACGGTGACCCTGAAGCCGTGGCGATTGAGCCAATATGCGGTGGTGAGCCCGGCGATGCTTGCCCCTGATATGAGGATGCTGATATTGTCATTCATTGCTGTACCTTCCGTTCGAGTGTGCTGCGACCGGAGCCGACGTGAGAACGGATTGGCGTGGCGTTCTGCACGACGGACGACGAGCTACGACTCTGAGGAGGATACTTGACTATTCTCTTGACCGCATTAGGGGATTCCGCCAATTTATATCGATATTCGGCCAGTCTACTCGCGTCGTCGCCAGGTTTGATTCCCATGCCGTTCTACAAGAGCCATGACGGCCCATTTGAACCGGATTCGGTGCCTCGTCCGGTGATGGCTGCGGGTGGGAGCATCGTGACCGGCCCGAGCGGGATGGAGCTGGTCGACCACCAGCATCGAAAAGCACAACTTATGTACATGGCACGTGGTGTGTTGACGTGCACGGTGTCGCAGGGCTTGTGGATCGTGCCGCCGCAGTGTGCCGTCTGGATTCCCGGCGGCGTACGGCACAGCGTCAAAGGTGTCGGAACCATCGAGGTCTACTGCTTGTTCGTCGAACCGGCCTCGGCCCCTACTCTGCCGAACGCCTGCTGCACCGTCTCCGTCTCGCGCCTGCTGCGGGAACTCCTGCTCCGATGTGCCGAGTTTCCCGCCCTGTACCCCACCGACGGAGCCGAATCACGCCTCGTGACGGTGTTGCTCGATGAACTCGCCGCCGCACCGGTGGAGAATTTGCATCTGCCGATGCCTACCCATAATGCCCTCCGGATGGTCGCGGACGGGATGACGGCCAATCCGTCGGACCGGGCCACCGTGCACGAATGGGCCGCACGTGTCGGGGTCAGCGAGCGGACCCTAAGCCGGCTCGTGCTGAAAGAGACCGGGATGAGCTTCGGTCGCTGGCGTCAGCAGCTCCACATCATTCTGGCCCTTCAATGGCTCTCGCAGGGTGCATCCGTTCAATCGGTCGCGACAGACCTGGGCTACGAAAACGCCAGCAGTTTCGTGGTCATGTTTCGCAAGGCATTAGGCACATCCCCGGCGCGATACATGACGCAGAGGCTCGTCGGGGCACTTTCCTATGGTCCATCAACGGGTATTAATTAGTTTATTAATCGGGGTCTCGGTGTCGTCATCGCCCGGCCCACCACGACCAGACGAAGCCTGCCGCGAGCACCGTCTCGACGATCACCGGGACAATGATGCCGGAATCGACTCGTCCAGCCCAGAACTCGAAGAGTCCGAGGCACGCGAGAAGCGCGATCGCTCCGCCAATACCCAGACACACCGCCGAGCGGAGGTCCGAGGGGGGAGCCGTTCGTCCGAGAAAGAACAAGATCGCGAGGCCGAGGTAGATCGCGCCAATCCTGCGACAAATGACCAGTGAGCCCTCGGTCGCCTCGACGCCCCACTGATGGAGCACCGAAGCCCCGGCGAAGATGAATCGAAGGCCGAGGATACTGCCGGCAATTGCTGTTACGATCGCCATCATTTTAAAGGGCATCACCAGCCTCCGCTGATTGATCTTTCAAAGGGCGTCTTCCCCGGGATTCATCGCGTGGGAACGATCACCAGCTTGGCCTTGGGCAAGCCTGTCGCCTCCAGCTCGACGACGGCCGAGATTGCCTCGAACAACGGCGCTATGCGGCCGATCGCCGGGACGAGCTTGCCCTGCTCGGCCGCTTCGGTGATGCCCGCCATGCATTCCGGCGTCGGATTGCCGAAGATCAGGTAATGTCGCGACGGGAGCAGGCAGCCGATCATCTTGGCGGGCGTTGGGACGATGTGCAGCGACATGCCTCGGCGTTTCAGCATCGCACCGCACTGGCTCAGCGACAGCACGCCCGCCGTATCGAACACCACGTCGAAGCGATCTCGATGCGGAGCGATGTCGAAAGCGCGATAGTCGACGACCTCGCTCACGCCCAGCGTCATCGCTTCCTCACGCCCGGACGCGCTACAACTGCCGGTGACCTCCGCGCCGCGCATCGCAGCGATTTGCACGGCAATACGCCCGACCCCGCCGAGACAGCCCGTGATGAAGACCCGCTGGCCGGATTGCAGCTTTGCCTTGTCGATCAGCGCGTTCCAGGCCGTCATGCTCACGACGGGCAAGGCAGCGGCATCCTCGAACGAGAGGGACTTCGGTTTGAAGAAGACCGTCTTTTCTTCGGTGACCAGAGCCTCGGCGAACGTGCCCGATTCCTTCAAGCCCGTAGCACCGAACACCTCGTCACCGATCTTGAAACGAGTCGCATTCGGGCCCACCGCCTCGACAACGCCCGCGAAATCATGGCCAAGTCCGCGCGGAAACGTTCGACCCGTTATCATCTTCATCTCGCCTTTACGGATCTTCCGGTCCAGCGGGTTGTAGGCCGCCGCCTTGATCCGAACGCGGATCTGCCCGTGCCCGGGTGCAGCGAGCGCAAACTCCTCCAGGCTCAGAACCTCCGATCCGCCGTAACGGTGATATTGGACGCGTTTCATGACGAATCCCTTTGGCATGTTTCGAGTTGTGGGCTACATTATGTCAGTCACTGACTCTACGCTTAAACGTCAGTGACTGTCAATACGGGGGTTCGTCTATGCCTCGAAACGGCGCAAAAGTGCACGGCAGCCTGCAACAGGCGAGCCTAAAGTTGTTCCGTGAGCGCGGCTATGGCCAGACCACAGCTACCGAGATCGCGGCTCTGGCCGGGGTGACGGAACGCACTTTCTTCCGGCACTTCGAGGATAAGCGCGAGGTTCTGTTTGATGGGTCAGACGACCTGTGCGTGGCGCTCGTCGAGAGAATTCTCCAGGCGCCCGACGTTGTGTGGCCGCTCCAGGTAGTCATCGGGGTTTTGGCGGAATTCGATTGGGAAAGCCTGGGATCACGGGACTTCCATCGCCAACGGCATGCAGTGATTGCAGCGAATCCAGAATTATTGGAGCGTGATTTGATCAAGCAACGCAGCATTGCGGTCGGGTTCACCGACGCCCTCCGGCAACGCGGAGTTGACGCGGATGTGGCGCTACTCGCCGCTCGCATTGGGCTTCAAATATTCATTACTGCGTATGAACAATGGATCGAGGCAGATGAGAAGGCAGATCTTGCAACGATCAGCAAGACTGCGATGTCGCTCCTTGCAACGATAGCACCCATCGACGTTTCTCGGGGCTCTCCCCGTCCTGGCGAGCAGCGTTTCAGGCCGTAGTGGTCCGCCCGGCTCGTCTTGCGGTGTGATCGGGGATGGTTTCTGATGGACGGCCCAGGAGGGTGCCGCCATGAAGAAGTATCGCGTGACGCTGACGCCCGAGGAGAGGGAAACGCTGGCGGATTTGATCCGGGCCGGCAAGGCGTCGGCCTTGGCGCAGGCCCACGCCCGCATCCTGCTGAAGGCCGACCAGGCCGAGGGCGGGCCCGGATGGCTCGACGAGTCGATCGCCGAGGCGTTCGACGTCGACGTCGCGACCGTCGAGAGGGCCCGCAAGCGGTTCGTCGAGCAGGGGTTGGAGGTGGAGGAGGTCCACGAGGAGGCGGAGAAGGTCGTGCTCGTGATGGACAACCTCAACACCCACAAGGTCGCCAGCCTCTACGAGGCGTTCCCGCCGGAGCGGGCCCGGGCGATCGCCGAGCGGCTGGAGATCCACCACACGCCGAAGCACGGCTCGTGGCTGAATGTGGCCGAGATCGAGCTGGCGGTCCTCTCCCGCCAATGTCTCGACCGCCGGATCGAATCGCGTGAGGAACTGGAGCGCGAAGTCGCCGCCTGGGAGGAAGACCGCAACGAGCGGCGCATCGGCGTCGATTGGCGATTCACCACCGCCGACGCCCGCATCAAACTCCGACACCTATACCCAGCAACTCAAACCGGGTGAGGCAGTAGGCTCATCGTGCGTGGAGCTGTACTGGTGCTTTTTGCTTCGATCGACGCGGGAAATTTGCCTGCGAGCCTGCGTCGCAACGTCATCCCCCTCTTCGCTCAGGAGCATGACGCAACCCCCGTCGACGCCGCCAGGCATCCCCTTATTGACGTCCGGGGGCGTATTGTGCGGACGGAGTTGCCGGGATGGGGCGAACGTGACAGTGGAGGCCAGGGCCTTGGGCATCTCGCGCACTGAGGCGATAGAAAGCCGTTCAGCCTATCCTGGCAACGGTTCGCTTCCATGCCCTGCCCTACCATGAATCCGCTTTGTGCATGTCGATGTCATGTTCGTCCGGCCGCGGTGCCATCCGATTTCCTGCACGCCGACCGAGATCGGAACCGCTGGCCCTGAGTGCGGCCACCCTTGAATTGTGCTCCTCCGATCCTGAACCGATCGCCCCATTTGCTTCCAGGGGCCGGCGATTGCCGAGGGCTCCTTTCCGGCTTGAATCCAGCCCGCCCACGGCCTGACTCCCGCGAACCTACAGCCGCATCCGCCCGCCGCAACCGGAAAAACGGCTTTCACAAACGCTGTTTGCCCGAGGTGTGAACCTTCCGTTTTTCCGGTTGCACCGGGCACCGGCCCCGCGATGGGGCCGATGGGCTATGCCCGTCTTTGCGGCCGATTGGTCGCTCCCGTAAGGCCCGATGGTCGGGCTGAAATTCAAGGAAAGGAAATAAGTTATGGCATCACCGGCACACAAGATCCGCTTCGGCAACCTCTCGGTCACGATCTGGCGCAACAGCAGCGAGAAGGGCGTCTGGTACTCGGTCAACCCCGGCCGCTCCTACAAGAAGGGCGACGATACCTGGAGGGAGACCGACAGCTTCGGATACGACGACATCCTCTCGGTGTCCAAGCTCCTCGATCAGGCCCACAGCTGGATCGCCAAGCAGATGCAGGCCGACGCGAAGTCGCGCAAGGCCCGCGAGGAGGCCAACAGCGGCGATGAGTGAAGCCCTCGGGCGGGCTTCGGCCCGCCCGCCTCTCGGATCAACCCTATGTAGAAAGCTCTGAAATGCGACCCATTGTCATCGAATTAACCCGCGCCTTATTCCCCCTCGGCGAGGTCGTCATCACCGCCAATGCCCATGCCCGGCTCGACCCGGTGGACGTCCGGCAGGGCCTGGGCCGCCACGCCCGGGGCGACTGGGGCGAGGTCTGCGAGGAAGACCACGAGCTCAACGACCTGTCCCTGAGGGACGGCTCGCGTCTGCTGTCGGTCTACCGCTCGGGCGACGAGCGGTTCTGGATCATCACCGAATGGGACCGGTCGGTGACGACCGTCCTGCTGCCGCTCGACTATTAACCTACCGGGCGGGCGATGATGCCCGTCCATCAACCGAAGGAGACTATCATGAAGAAGCAACGGCACATCACCTACAAGGTTTGGCTCGAGATCGAGCGGTACGACGAGCGGACCGGCTCCGGGGAGTCGATGGATGCCCCGGGCGCCTCGCTCGCCAGCTTCGGCGATTATGCCGAGGCGTGGGACTATGCCGAGCGGGTTGCAGGCCTCGCGCAGGCCATCCGCATCGAACCGTGAGGAGACGCGCCATGGCCGGATACATTGTGCATGTTTACCGCGAGATGCGGCTCACTTTTGAAGGGATCGAGGCCGAATCCCCCGAGGCCGCGGCCCTCATCGCCCGGGACAGATCGACGGACGCCGCCGATGACATCGCCGACTGCGACGGGGAGGATCTCGCCGCCCTGGTGGACCTGGTCGGAGACGAGCATCACGAGCATTCCCGCGTCTTCGATTTCGGGCCGGAGGGGCTGCGCAAGGCCGGCCCGGCATTGCTCGCGGCCTGCCGGATGGTCGTCGAGCGATGGGAGCGTGGCGATCTCGCCGAGGCGGCCAGGGCCTGCGAAGACGCCATCGCAAGGGCTGCGGGCGTCAGCCCGCCCTGGGAGGACGAATCCTACTCCGTCCTGCTGCTCTACCCCGACTACGCCAACGAAACGGGCGCGGACACCTACTACGCCTTCGTGGAGGCCCCGGGCCCCGTCGAGGCCATCGCCCTCGCCCGGCGTGACGCCGCCGCGGCGAAGGATGGCGAGCGGATCGAGCCGGAGGATCTGGCGGTGCTCCTGGTGACGCAGGGGCATCACCCCTGCGAATTGCCGCCCGCTCAGTAACTCACCCCGCACAGGAAGGAATCTAGCCATGAAAACACGAGAAAAGTTCAACACTCCCTGGAACATGCGAATCGAGCGCGACGGCACCGAGGATGTCGCCGTCATCCTGGACGCGGGCGGCGACGAGCTCTTGCGCAGCCGCCCTTTCTGGATGCCGGGGGGCGACGAGCCGGTGCCGCCAACGCTCGCCGCCATGCGGCTGATCCTCGCCGCCCCGAAGCTGCTGGCCGCCCTCGAGGGCGTGATCGTTCATGCCGAGGGCGAGGCTCACTGTCCGGAGTCTCTCATGGATTGCCCGGATGCCGACGCCGAAGCCGGGCGGGCGTGGCAGACCTTCGAGCGATCCATATCCGCCCTCGACGATCCCGAGGGAGCGGATCCGCATCCGGAACCGGCCGAGTTTGACGTACGGACCTGGCTCGCGCGGCGCGGGCAGATCGCCGCCGTGTGGAGCGTCGAAGACGTACAGACTATCCGCCCCGACCTGGACGGCGAACAGGCTTGGCGGGTGCTTGCCGCCGTCGAAGAGCGGCTCGATGCCAGCCTGGGCATCACCTGGGATACGCTTGAGGACGCCGCCATCTGCTTATTCGGCGACGCACCAGAGACCGATGAAGCGTGAGGAGGGAAACGTGGAAGCCATCGAAATCACCACCGTCGAGCGGGAGGGCCGGACCTGCCGCATCGCCATCCACCGTGACGAGGACGCGCCCGACCCGCTTCAGGAGGGGGCGATGCCAACCCGCGAGCGTGCCTGCCCGCGGATGCCGGATGCGGCGAGGATCCGCTGTTTAAGCGGTCGAGGGCATCCGATAACCGTTGCCAACTCCAATTATTTTAAATAGTATTCATGAATGGAAAATACTTCTAGAGATTCTGACGCCCTCGGTGGCGAGATCGACAAGGCCGCACTCCACGCTGATAAGACAGCAACAGAGGCCGCGGACGATGCCCCGGGATTGATTCGCGCGGCGGGCGAGGAGGCCGTCGGTCACTATCAGGCGTACCTGAGGAAGTATGCACCCAAGACACGAAAGAATTACCACGCGCTGATTTCACGTTTCTTCCGTTGGGCCGAAGCCCGCAAGCTCACGCTCGCAGTCCTCTCCAGATCCGACATACTGACCTATGTCAGCGAGATATCCGGGCGACTAGAACCGCAAAGCGCTCATCAATATTTAAGGCCAGTCCTCGGCCTATTCGATCTCCTGGCCGACCAGGGATTCGTCTCTGCCGATCCATTCGACGGATATCACCGCGGACTCGCAGATCGGCCGGGAACAGTGTCAGACCCCGGCGAGGCGACGGATTCGGGGAGATCGTTCCCTTGGCTGGACGTGATGGCAATGTTGACGAACATGGAAGCGGAGAGCCTACGCCGTATCTTCGGTGAGGATGGGGCGGCGGAGAGCCTCATCAGGTTCGCGCGCTGGCGCGACGGCCGCCCCTGCACCCGCTGTGGCACCTTGAACGATGATCGGTGGGCCGACCGACCGGGAGGAGGCAGCGATCGATGCCGTAAATGCGGGTGGCACTGCTCGCTGCTTTCAGGATCTCCCTTTGAGGTGTCCCCGGTACCGTTGCGGGATGGGCTGTACTTCCTGTTCGAAGCCTTTCTTCGTGACCGTCCCGCAGCCGATATCGACGCACTGGCGCGGGAGCGTGGCATCGATGCGGCGGACGCCAACCAGCTTATGGGGCGGATTCAGGACGCGTTGGCGAATGAAGGCCTTGTTGTCGGCGAAGGCTTGCGTCAGGCGGTGGAGCGCAAAGATCGAGAGATGAGGCAGATTGAGGTTGTCCGCGCCATCCAGGAGTACGCAGACCTCATGGCGTGCCGTGATATCCTGATGGCCGCCCGAAATGGAGGGACCATCGTCTCTGATCTGCCGCCAGGCATGACGCTTGACGAGGCAGTCGATTGCGTCGACGCCCAAATTGCCGATCATGACCGCTACCTGATCGAACATAAGGACGGCTATCTTTCGCGCCGTCTTGCCGAAGCGGGCGAAAGACCATCCGAGGTCGAGGATGGACCTCCCGCTTCCCCCTGATCCCCCTACCCGGCTGGTTCGATCATCATTCGCAGTGAGCGAGCGGCTTCCCGAGAGTTACGTCCCGCTCCTTTGCGACAGGGGCAGACTGCCCGTGCATGACTCGTCCAGGCGCGCAAGGGCATATGCGTGTTGAAAGCCTACACCGCTGAAGTGCGTTAGCCGGAGGCCGAATGGCAGGCAGAAGGACAACGGCGGGGGGCAGTGGGAAGGAACCGACGGCAGCGGGCCGGGCAGGCGAATCCCTGACAAGACCTCGGGCGTTTGCACCGCTCGAACTCGGCCGATGATCCCATGGCCGCCAAGCGGGCATTTTCAAGCCGACAGGCTCACGCGATTTCCTCGACGCTGATCCTGCGGATGAGCGTCGCCTGATCGTCGGTGCATTCCTCCGGCATGGGATGCTCCCACACCCACGGCATCAGGTGCAGCCCGATCAGGTGGCACAGCGAATAGAGCCGGCGCCCCTCGATCCTTACCTCGACATCCGTGAAGCGCAGCACGAGCAAGGGGCCTTTGCCCGGCTCGCGGGGGGCCACCATGCGGCAGCGCCGCAGGTCGGAGTAGGCCAGGCCATCCGGAAGATACTCCCTGTCGACCAGGAACAGCGTCATCTGCGGGCGCTGCATCTGCCTCCCATGGGCCGCGTATGCCATCCCCGGCCGCGGCAGAGGGTCCGTGCGTTCCGAGGCTTCCGCCCGCGGCTTGTCCGTGTCGGCGTCCTGCTCCTGCCGGCGGGCGGCGGCGGCCCTCATCTCGGCGAGGATGGTCGAGCCGTGCGAGCTATCCCGGGGTGTTCTATCGTCCGTATCCATGGTCGGCCTGCCTTTCTTCTCGATGTTGCTTGTCGTTCGGGCGCGCCTGGCCTCCGTAGGCCGAGCGGGCGAGCTGGGTCAGAGTCAGCCGACGCTTGCGCTCGCCGCGCGACGCCCGGCCATCCGGTCGACCGATCTGCGGCCGTCTGGGCTCCGGCAGGTCGAGGGCCAGCCGCTTGTGCGAGCTGCGCGTGATCGCGTCGCGCAGGAAATCCTTGTCGTCGGTGTAGAAGGTGACGCGTTCCTTGGCCCGCGTCGCCGTCACGTATTCCATCTCCCGGTTTGCCGCCCTGCCCGACTGCGAGTTGGCCGCGACGATCGCGCGCTGGACCGTGCTGCCCTGGCTGCCCATGCTCGTCTCGACGTAGCCGTGCCGGATGAACCCGGCGTCGGAGGGGATCACCCAGCCGTTTTCCAGGCGCAGATTGCCGCCCGGCGTGATCTCGCCCAGGGTCCTGGTCATGCCGTTCTTCAAGGTGTGCTTGCCGTCCATCGTCTTCACCGTGCCGGTGAAGCGGATCAGGTCGCCCCGGGCCAGGAGGAGCGTCTCCGGCCGGTATACGTCGAAGCGGTCGGCCTGCCCCACCGGCACGGACGCCGGGTCGTCGACCCTCACGCGTTCGCCCCGCCTGTACCCCTTGGCGTGCTTGTGGAAGACCAGCACGTCCCCCTTATGATAGCTGCGGATGTCGCCGCGCTCGGCCTCGCTCGCGTCGCGGGCGACCAGCCGCGTCACCGCATGCTCGCCCCGCGAGAGCCGGCCGGCGGCCTTGAGCTCGTGGCGGAGCATGGCCGTGATGCGTGCCGCCTCGGCATGGGTCGGTGACACGATCAGGCAGCTCTTGCGATCGTCCCGGGCCTGCAGGTAATCGGCCGCGATGTGGCGATAGCGGTCGGTGTCGTCGGCGACCTCCCGCACCGCGCCCATCGCGTCGAGGGTGGCGAAGCCCTCCTCCGCCTTGCCTTCGGAGAGCTGCGTCGCCGCCAGGAGGTAGCGCTCGTCCTCCGCCTCGCGCTGGCGCAGGATCTCGGGCACGAGGAACGGCCTGATGCCGCCGAACTCCTCGAGCAGCCGCATGGTCGAGCCGCGCCCGACCGAGCCGTGCTGCGCCGCGTCGCCCACGAGGATCAGCTTGAGATCGAGCCGTTGCGCGAGCTCGAACAGGCGCACGGCGTCGCGATGCCCCATCATCGAGGCCTCGTCGATGACCACGCGTCGGCCACGTGCCGACGCCTGCATCGCACCGTCGATCAGGAACCTGGCCAGGGTGTCGGCGGCAAAGCCGTCGCGCTTGAGCACGCCCACGGACTTCGCCGTGGTGCCGAGATACGCGACCGCATGGCCGGCCCTTCGCATGGCCTCTTCATACTTGGCGAGCAGGGACGACTTGCCCGCCCCGGCCGGGCCTTCGAGCAGGTTGATGCGGTTCTCCGATTTCAGCAGCCCGAGGGCGGCCCGCCACTGCCCGTCGTTCAGCACCTTGCCGTCGTCCGTCGTCCGCGTGAGGCCTGCCGGCACGGCGACCGGGGTCACGTCGCCCCGGCCGAGCAGCGCCGCCTCGGCCAGGTAGCGTTCCTCCGCCCTCAGCTCGGGCGACGTCGCGAAGCGCTCGCCGCCGAGCACGCCCAGGATCATGCCCTGCCTCACGGCCTCCGCCTCGATCTCGGGCGGCGAGGCGTGGCCCATGCAGCGCTCCATCGCCGTGGCCGCGAGCTCCTCCCAACGCATGCAAGACTCCCGCTCGGAATGGTGCAGGTAGGCGAACCGCACCGCCTCGCCTACCGTCCGCGCCGGCCGCGGGTTGCGCCCGCTCCGGGCGCGGTCGATCAGCTCCGCCACCGCCGCGGCGTCGGCGGCGGAGAAGAGCGTGTCCCAATAGGCTTGGCATTCTTCGAACGTCAGGTCGTCGCGCTTGTGGCGGCGCGACGTCGCCCCCAGCTTGTCGCGCTCGACCGCGCTCAGTCGGTCGGGGATCAGCTCCCAACCCGGATCTCCGGCCAGTCGCGCGGCCTCCTTGCGCTCGGCGATGATCGCGGCCTCCGCCTCTTCGACCTCCCGGCTCCGCCCGGACAGCCGCTCGACAAGGTGGACGGGCATGCCCTTGATGTCCCACGAATAGTATTTGCCGTCGCGCCATTTCGTCTCGATCTCGTAACCCGCCTCGGCCAGCAGGTGGGAGAGCCAGTGGTCGAAATAGCGGTCGAAATACTTTCGCAGGTCCATGATCGGCCGGAACTTGACCGCCTTCCATTTGTCCTCGACCGCATCGAGCGTCACGTTGGCGACGACGTTGTGGATGTGGTCGTCCGGCATCGGCATGATCCGCCAGGGATGGTCCTGGGGCAGCGACTCGTCGAGGACCGGGCGCGTCTCGCCGTGGGACACGGAATAGATGGCGAGGTTGCCGGTGACCCGATCCTCCTGCCTTCCGTCCAGGCGGACGCGCGTGGTGGCGTAGCGTTCCAGCTCGGCCAGCGCTAGCCGATTGGCTTCCCAGATGATGCCGGGGACGCGCTCATCGCCGCGCAGCTTGGCGATGGTCACGCCCTTCGGAACGCTGGCGGTGACGTCCCAGGCTGGGATTCGGTCTTCGATCAGCTTGGCGGTGAGCTGCTCGCCCGTGTGCGGGTCGAGGCCGCGGATCAGCCGCTTGAAGTGCTCATATTCCGGCTCGCCCGCCAGGCCCAGCGCCTCGGCGCCCTTGCCGAGCCACTCGCTGCGGGACCCGCCCTCGCCCCGATAGTAGCCCGCGTCGGACTTCTCGTAATAGAGGTCCGCCCGCCGCGCGGCCCGCTCGCCCCGCACGCCATTGCCCACCGGCTTCATGCGGATCATGGACGCCCCCCCGGGCACATGTGCTCGTTCGTGGATCAATGGCATGTTACGCATGAGATCAAGGGGTTCTTGTCGCTTTTTGATGTCGATGGTTTGGGGTGCAGTCTGATGCCCTTGCCGCAAGCGGCGGCGAGGGGCGGTCTTTTTTCACCGTGCAAAAGCTTCCCGTTGGGCCGAGCTCCAGGTTCGGATGAGTTGGAAGACTGACTTGTGTGGGCGTCCGGCACGGTGGGCAATCATGGTCGGCTGCCGGCCCGGCCGTTGCTTGGCGGCATGGCTTCAACATGAGAAATGATGAGGGGAAGATCCTCGACGTGCTCTCCGGCCTACGCGACAGCAGGCACGACTCGGCCGGCGTGAACTCCTCAGTCGCCGGGCACGGGGCCGCGGCCATGCCGTAAATCCCGGCCTCTTCAGCCAATTCACAATCGCCCGATTGCGTGTTCAATCGTCTCAGTTAGTCATCCAACTTCGACGCGATGTATCAATGTAAGTCATGTAAGCGTGAGCGGATTTGTAAAGGCCTTCGAGGGGCATCGTGCCATCGTCCGGGCCCGGATCCCCCGTCCTTTGAGATGGACGCGAGCTCCGATGGTGGGGCGGAGTGATGTTCCCCCGGGATTGTCCGGCGAGCCCCATTCGGCGAGCGTATACGAAGGCTGGATCCCCTCATTTCAGTGATCGATCGGGCAGGCGCAGAAGCCGACGAGCCCGCCACTTCGCCGAAAGGGGCGGGAGAGAGGTTGGTTGTCGGTGAGGTGCAGATAGGCCGAGGCAGCGCCTTCGATCGCCGCCCGAGGCGATGTCGCCCCGTCGGTGCGAGAGACCCGCGAGCGCCGGACCTCGGGCGGCTCGTGAGTGCCGCCCTGGACACCGCATGGTATCCCTCGGGCTCCCCTACCCGCCGAAGTCGCTCCGGCGCAGGGCGGGAGGAATGCAGACCGCGCTATTGCCCTTCGGCGATGGCCGGCAAGGGCAGTAAATTGAACGGGGGCCGTCTTGCGGGCCGGCGTTCGTGCAACGCATAGCGGTCGTCCACGTTCGGCCGACCGCGGCTGACATCATGCCAGAGCACCCGCCCGCGGCTCAATTCGCGGGGCGGATCGCATCCTGGCGGTCGCGCGGCCAAAGCACCAGATTATGCGCCGGCGCGTCGTCGATCGGCTCCTCGTTGAAATGCGGGTTCGTCGGCACGCGGGCACGGCGGCGCAGCGTCGGGAAGGACCCGTTCCAGAGGTTCGAGTTGATCTCCCGGAGCTGGGCGCGTGGGCGTTCGGCATCCGGCGCGACGGAATGGCCCGGCATGAACCGGAAGGGATAGGTCACGATGTCCAGCACTCCCGATTCAAATCCCGCCGACGGGTCGCCACCATCCGGGACGATGGGCTAAGCGCGGCGGTGGGCCTCCTCCCGTGCCAGGAGATGGCGCAGCCGCTCGAACGGCAGGCCAACCCGGAAATCGTCCGAGTCGGCCGGGCCGTCCAGGCTATTGATGATGCCGGTAGCCGCCCCCGGGCCGTCGAGGAGTAGGCGCGGGCACGGCGCGGGGACCAACTCCAGGGAGGCGCGGAACGGCTTGCTCATGGGCTTCAACACATGGCGCATCACCGCCTGCGCGTCAGGTACGAGCGATGCGGGCGTGGCCCTCACCCGGGGGGTCGGATCCGTTCAGGGCTGGCGCCCGCTCGGGCGGGCTCCGAGCAGGCTTGCGGCCGGCATGCCCTTGATTGCGACGGGCATGGGGCCGACTGCGGGTTCGGGTGATCGCAATCGCCGCGAATCGAAGGAGACCCGGGCGATTGGCTTCTTCTCAGCCGATTGATCCGGCCCGCTCTCCGCGCGACCTCTCGCCGCGAGGCGAACCCGCGGACATAGGACGCGGCGAGTGCCAGGAGGCCGCCGATGCAGAACAGGGCGCCCGCCGCCAGCGCGCATCGGGCCAGGCCGTCCCGATGCGCCAGCTTGCCGGCGACGAAGGCGGCGTAGACGCAGAGCATGGAGCCGTGGATCACCGTCTTGGGCCGGATGGTCATTGTGGTACCGGGTTCCTTGCCGGGCGTCGCGACATCGGGGTCGACGCTTGGTCCCTGCCGTTCGTGGGAAGACAGCAAATGCTCGGGGCGACGCCGCCCCAATGGTGAACTCCGATGGCGACTCGACGCCTCGGTGGGGGTCGAGACCGATCGTCCGATCTTTGGACCCGGAGAGATGCGCGGCCTCTGCTTCGACCACGCGGGCGAGTCGCAAGCTTCGTCAAGGGAGGTCGATCGTGGCCAGAAAGTCCGTCCCAGCCTCGCCGTCCCCCCTCCCGTCGAGGGATTGGCCGAGGAGGTTCACGATCCCCGTCGCCTTCACGGTCAGGCGCAGGCTCCCGGAGAGGCTAGGCCGCCGCGCCATCGCCAGGGTGATGGATCGAGCCCGAGGATTGTAGGATTCCCGGAGGATTCGGCCCGGTGCATCATAGGAGCCATCGGCCCCCTGCCCCGTCACGGAAATCGCCCGTCGAAGCAGGGCCGGCCTGGCCACGATGCGCTGGTCGAGCATCAGCACGATGCGCACTACGCCGTTTCGGGCCCTTAGCACGCGCACCCCGACGATCTGCGGCGGCGTCCGCGCGAAGCCGGGCGGCAGGGGAGGCGCCGCCGGGGCCGGCGTCACGGGCCTGGCCGGCTTCGACGGCGCCACGGGAATGGATGGCGGGGCCGTCGGCGAGGTCGGTGCGGTGGGCGGAGCGGGCGTGGAAGGCGGCGAGGATGGCGGCGTGGAATTACCGGGGTTCGCCGTGAGCAGGCGCGCCACCGCGAATCTCGCCGAAGCCTGGATGCCCCCTCCCGAGAGCGAGGCATATCCGGCCACGACGAGCTTGCCGTCGGGGGTCAGGGCCGCCGCGTTCGCCTCATCGTCGTCGTCGGACAAGCTCGATGTCCCCAAATTGAAGGGGATCATCCTCTCGCCCCGATCCGCAAAGCCCGCGTCGAGCGAGCCGTCCCCATTGAGGCGAATCACGCCGAAATCGCCGTGCGGCGCCCCCACCTGCCCCGCCACGAGGATCTTGCCGTCGGATTCCATGACCACGCCATTGGCCCCCGCCCTCCGGAATCCGAACGAGGCCGGGAATTGCAGCACGTACTTGCCGGTCTGATTGAAGGACGTGTCGAGATCGCCCGAGGAGGTCAGCCGTGCCACCCCGTAACCGTTGCCCGCCGAGCCGGCCACGACGATCGCCCCGTCCGGTTGCAGGGTCATGGCATTGGCGGCATCCGCCGGCTGAGAACCGGCACTGAGCGCGATGGTCCGGACGCCTGCATTGCCGAAGCTCGCATCCGGCATGCCTTGTGCGTTAATCCTCGCCAGGGCGAAGACGCTGCCGCCGAGCCCCGTCGCGTGCGACCCGGCCAGCACGATGGCACCATTAGCTTGAATGGCCACGGCGTGCGCCACGTCCTGCGCGGGGCCGGAGGCAAGGCCCAGGGTCTGCTCGCCGTCCTGGCCGAATCCGGGATCGGGCACGCCGGCCGATGTGAGCCGGGCCACCGCGAACAGGGTGCCTCCCGACCCCGAACCCGCCTGCGCCTCGCCCGCCAGGACGATCAAGCCGTCGGGCTGAAGGGCGGCCGCATAAGCCCTGGCATCGCCCGGAAAGGCGATGGTCTGCCGGCCGCCATCGCCGAAGCTCGCATCGAGTTGTCCATTTGCCAGCAGGCGCACCGCGGCGAACGCCGACTGCCCGAAATCTCCGGCGGCCGACCCCGCCACGACGATCCGCCCGTCGGCCTGGACCAGGACGCTCTCGGCGTCGGCGGCGGACTGGGACTGGCCGCCGTAGGGGACCGGGACGGTCGCGATCCCGCCCTGGCCGAACCCCGGATCGAGAGCACCATCCGAATCCAGGCGAGCCACGGCGAAAACGGTTTCGGAGCCGACGGTGGCCGTCCCGGCGAGGACGATCTTGCCGTCGGATTGCACGGCAACCGCGTGTGCGACATCGTTCGTAGGCGCGCCGCCGGTCCCGACCGAGCCGACCTGGATGGCTTCCTTGCCCGTCCCGTTGAAGGTGAGGTCGAGATCGCCCGCCGCGCAGACGATCCGCCCTTCCAGCGATTCGAGGGCAAGGGCCCTATTGCGTTTCAGCCGCCTTCGGCTCCCTCCGGCCGCCGGGATCCGGCTACCGGCCGCTCTCTCCGGGCATTGGTCCTGCGATTTCATCGTCCCACCTTCTTCGATAAGCGAGGGTCCATGGACTGATCCCGGGCAACGACGCCTCGGGTGACGGTCGTCGAGGGGCGGGGCATCGAATGGGCGTTCGATGACGTCTTTTCGCTTGCATAAAACCGAGATATTGTGACATGATCTCATGCAGGATAAAGGACATTATCCTGTATCGGAGGGGAGGCCTGCGGATGTGCGAGATGCTTGAGACGAAGGGAGGGGATGTCGACCCGGCCGAACAGCAGGGGAATAGCTGCTGGCTACCGACCATCGTCACGAGGGCCGGGGAGAAGGCGGGCAGGCGATTCATGGAATTCTTCACCGCCAATATCCGGAACGCGAACACGCGTCGGGCCTACGCGCGAGCGGTGGGGAAGTTCTTCACCTGGTGCGAGGATCGCGGCCTCGAGCTTCGGGAGGTCGAGCCCGTCACGGTGGCGGCCTATGTCGAGCAGCATCCGGGCTCGAAACCCAGCGTGAAGCAGTGCCTGTCGGCGATCCGCATGCTGTTCGACTGGCTGGTGACGGGCCAGATCATGCCGTTCAACCCGGCGGCCTCCGTGCGAGGGCCCCGGTACGCGATCAGGAGAGGCCTGACGCCGGTCCTCACGGCCGGCGAGGCGCGGCGACTGCTCGACAGCATCGAGACGACCACGATCATCGGATTGCGCGACCGTGCCCTGATCGCCGCGATGGCCTTCAGCTTCGCCCGCATCGGAGCCGTGCTGGGCATGCGGATGGAGGATTACTTCGTCGAGGCGGGGGAGGTCTGGTTCCGGCTGCATGAGAAGGGAGGCAAGCTCCATTGCGTGCCCGCGCATCCCATGGCCGCGCTCTACATGGACGCTTACCTCGCCGCCGCCGGGATGGGGGACGACTGGAAAGGCCCCCTGTTCCGCACGGTCGGCCGGGACCACGTGCTGACTCCGAGGGCGATGGCGTCGAACGACTCCCTCAAGATGATCAAGCGCCGCGCCAGGGCCGCGGCGCTCCCGAGGACGACCTGCAATCACACCTTTCGGGCCACGGGGATCACGACGTACCTGAACAACGGCGGCAGGCTCGAACGGGCGCAGGAACTCGCCGCCCACGAGGACATCAAGACGACGAAGCTCTACGATCGCCGCCGTGAAAAGAGCATGATGAAGGAGGTGCGGAGGATTTCGATTTGAGATGCAGATATGGGCAATCTGCTACGGATAATGTCCTTTATCCTGCATTGAAGCTTAACCGGTTGCGCCTCGCGTCCGCAAGGCCACTCCATCACAGGCCACGGCGATGGAGAGGAGCGAAGAACGTGAATCGCTCCCTCGATCCCGGCGGCAATTCAACAGGGACGTCGCTACCGTCCGTCCCACAGTTCTGAAAGGAATCAGACCATGACGCTCTACCACGTCCATCTCTACCGCGAAATGCGGATCACCTTCGAAGGCATCGAGGCCGAGACGCCCCAGTCCGCCGCCGCGATCGCCAGGCACATGCTTGCCGGCGAGGCCGTGGCCATCGAGGAGTGTGGCGGCGAGAACCTGGCCGCATTGGTCGGCGAGGCCGGCGATGATGCGTTCGAGCGAGCCATGCCCATCGACTTCGCGGCCGAGCGGCTGCGCACGGCCACGCCCGACCTGCTGGCCTTGTCGCGGCGCGCCGTTCAGGCGAAGGCCGCGGGGGAAAGTGTCACGGATCAACTCTATGTCGCGGCGGTGCTCCTGCTTTCGACGCTGGAGGATGAGCTTCCACCCGGTGAGTTCGGTGGCGCATAGGTGGGTAGGGGACGCTCGAACGCCCCTCGTCCTCACCTGATCTGGATCACCTGCACGCCCACGTCGCACAAATCCCATTTCCGCTCGGCGGTCACCGCCGGGACGGCTCGCATCAAGGCCAGCGCAAGGCAGGCGCAATCGCCGAAGGAGATGCCCTGCCCCCGCGTCTTCTCATGGAGCGACGCCGCGACATACGCCGCCTCGCGGTCGAAGGCCACCGGCTCGGGCACGAGCGGGGACAGTATCCTCGTCACGGCCTCGAGCGGCATCCCTCCCCGCCGCAGCCGCTGCACCGTCTCGCAGAAATTCACGGCCGAGATCACCGCGTGCGTGAGCAGCGGCCTGACCTTCTCGGAACCGGACTCGGCCTGGATCAAGGCGAGCAGGGCCGAGGCATCGAGCACAACCTCAGGCAAAGGTCCCGTCCCGATCGCGGGCCTTGCGGAGCTCATCGACGAGGCTCATGCCCGGCGAGACGTAGCGGGCGCAGATCTGCTGGGCCTGCCTGATGGCCTCATCGAGCGTCTTGACCTCGATGCCGTGCTCGGTGCGGCTGAAGACCACGTCCGCCCCGTCCTCGATGCCAAGCTCCTTCCGCAGCTCGGCCGGCAAGACGACCCTGCCCGACGACACTTTACCCCGCATTACCGTTTCCATGGTCCCATTCCCTGTCCGTGATCCATTTGCTAGATCATGACAGATTTTCACATGTATGGCAACTGTTATTTCTATGGCGAACTTTTGTTTCTTGCCAGCCTATGCCGTCCGGGACACGTGCACACCGAGGCCGAGCTCGGCGCATCACCATCAGAAATCCCTTCCTTTTCGGAAGCATCGCCCTCTACAAAGACTCCTTTCTCCGCCTGTTCAGGCCTTGATACCAATTCTGCCGCCCCGGCTGGCGCCGGCCGCGTGCTTTCGGGGTGTGCTTGGCTTCCGTCCCTCGCGTGACCGGCTGCGCCGCCCTCTCGCCCGCGTGGCGGGGAAGCGGGGGGATTCCCCCGCCCGTCAAGGATGCCCTGCGGCGGCAGGCGCGGCCCCCTCCCCGGCTTCCGCACTGGCGTTTGTGCAGCCGGGTCCCCTCCGCGCCCGCCGTCCTTGACCGCCCTCCCCCCTTCAAGAGCCTCGCCTTCGTCCCGGTTGAATGCGCCGCATTCAACCGGACTTTGTCAACGAAGGAGAGAGCCATGCCCGCCGCCCGCACCGACCTCTACGGCCGCGTCACCGAGCAGATCGTCGCCGAGCTCGAGAAGGGCGTCCGCCCGTGGTTGAAACCCTGGGACGCCGAGCATGCGGCGGGACGCATCACCCGGCCCCTGCGTGCAAGCGGCGAGCCTTACAAGGGCGTCAACGTGCTGATGCTGTGGATGGCGGCGGAGACGCAGGGCTTCGCCGCCCCGATCTGGATGACGTTCAACCAGGCGAAGGAACTGGGCGGCCACGTCAGGAAAGGGGCCAAGGGGTCGCTGGTCGTCTATGCCGACAAGATGACCAGGAGCGAGGACGACGACGAATCCGATCGCGACATCTTCTTCATGAAGGGCTACACGGTGTTCAACGCCGAGCAGGTCGAGGGACTGCCCGAGTCCTTCTACCGGCTTGCCGCCCCGGCACTCGATCCTGTGCAACGAATCGAAGCGGCGGATGTGTTCTTCGCCCATACCGGGGCCGATATCCGCCATGGCGGCAACCAAGCCTATTACGCTGAAGGCTCGGATCACGTGCAGATGCCGCCCTTCGAGGCGTTCCGCGACGCCGAGAGTTACAGCGCAACGCTGGCGCATGAGCTCACCCACTGGACGAAGCACCCCACCCGCCTGAATCGAGAATTCGGCCGCAAGCGGTTCGGCGACGAGGGATACGCCCGCGAGGAGCTGGTGGCCGAGATCGGCGCGGCCTTCCTGTGCTGCGAACTCGGCGTCACGCCGGAATTGCGCGAGGACCATATCAGCTACCTCGATCACTGGCTGAAAGTGCTGAGGGAGGACAATCGGGCGATCTTCCGGGCCGCTGCCTGCGCCCAGAAGGCGATCGACTTCCTGCACGACCTCCAGCCGAGGAACAGGTAGGTACGAGCCGCCAGGCGGCGGGCGGGCTTGCGGCTTCACGTCTCAGGCCCGCAATTGGTCCCATGCCGCATATCGCATAATCATATCGAAGCACCGACAGTTCACTCCTTGGCTTCACAGAGCGATTGAAGGCTTTGCCATGCTGCGGCAAGGCAGGACACTCAAGCCATATCAGGTTGGGGTGAACTTCATTCAATCATCCCGGCCCAGGAAATAAGAAGGGAATTTAGCAATCGTATCGCGGTGGGACGGATTCCGTCGAAAATCATCAATTAGGGATCGCCATTTGGGCAATTCATCCATTTTCATGAAGTGGTCGAATGGCGAACGCATTGTATATTCGAGATTTTTCCCTCGTAATTTTAGTGTCGAAAACACCAGATTCACGAGACGTCTTTTCCCCTCGACGTTCGACGACCGGAAGTGCGAAAGGGCGTTTCCGCTAATCTTTACAATGTCTTGCATGCGTTCGGCAAACTTATCGTCGGCGCTGTTATGCTGGCCTATCTCCTGGGTGATCTCGTCCCGGCGCCCGGCCAATGCTTTGCGGAACTCCGAATGGTCTTCTTCCGTAATTTTGCCATCCAGCCAGAAATCCATGAGCCTATCCAATTTGGATTTGATGGCGGTTTGCTCCCGGTGCAGGGATTCCAGGTGAGCTTTATGATAATCCCGCTCGTAAACGGCACCGCTGCGGATATATTGCACGATCTCGGCGACATCCTCCGGCGCGAGTTTCAAATTCTCGAACACCTCCTCCACCCGTGCCAGCACCTCGTCTTCTCGCACCCATATTTTCTTGGTCGTGTCAACCGGATTATAAGTGCCGAGATAGGTGATCTGGTAGGGAGTGCCGTGGGCACGCTCGCGCCGCTTGGTATCGGCCGTCACGACCCTGCCGGTGATGGCACAGGTGATGAGTCCTCTGAACACATATTCCTTCCCGCCGTACTTATACGGTTTCTTCTTCCAGCCGAGTCGCACCGCCCGGCAGGCTTCGAAGACCTCCCTGCTGACGAGCGGCTGATAAATATGCGGGTATTCCTTGCCGGTCTTCTGCACCCGCATCACCCCGTAGTAAAACGGGTTCTGCAGGAGGCGGTGGATGTGCGACTGGCTCAAGGTGCCCTGCGACCGCACGCTATTCCTCAGCCCCCATTCCTTCGCCTTGCGCGTCAGGTCGCCGAGCGTATATTCGCCCGACGCATAGCACGAGAAGAGCTTCTGGACAAGGGGTGCACGCACCGGATCGACGACTATTCTGCCGGCGCCCCTCTCCCTCTCAAGGCCCCTGATGTGCAGGTAGCCTATCGGCGCGAGGCTGATCCACTCGCCCTTGCGCAATTTCTGCTGGATACTGCGATTCACGTTATCGCGCAGCGAATCCACATAGCTTTGTGCCAGGATGACGTGAAGATTCCACATCAGCCGTTCTTGCGAGGTGGAATTCTTGTGGATCTGCACGTTCTCGACGTGGAAGTGCAGCTCGATCTTCCCTTCCCCGATCAATTTCTCCAGCAGGGGCGTTTCCGTCAGGCGTCGTTGGAGCCGGTCCACCTTGTCGGTGATGATGGCGATGCGTTCTTTCTGGCGCCTGGCGAAATCGATCGCCGCCATGAAGTCTTTCCTGGTGCCGACCGTGGAGGATTCTACGATCTCGAAGGTCCTGATCACCTCCAGGTCGTTGCGCATGCAATATTCCCGCAGGCGGAACGTCTGCGCATCGAGCGAATAACCCTGCTCCTGATCCGGCGTCGAAACACGCGCTGGCGCTGCATGGCCTTGGTGGCCCTGTTTCCAAATGCGTCTTTCATCGCTCATACTCCCGCAACGGTGATCGGGCAAGTTGGAAAACCGAAGGCGGATCGGCATGACGGCTTCCAGGCGACGCCTTGTCGCATAGCCGCCATCTCCCCGACCGGGCGGGGACGATACGCGCCGAGGTCGGTTGATGATCCCGTCCGCCTCCGGGGTTCCACACCCATGAAAATTATTTATGTTCATTCTTAGTTGTAACAGGTGGATCGATGGAGTCAATGTGTCCTAGCGTTTCGTCCTGCTTCAGTCCCATCAATTCCCGGCAGAAGGCGATGAGATTGCGCGCCGCCGCATGCGCCTCCGCATCGGATAGCGTATCGCCGGAGCGTTCCTTCACGCGGTCGACGATGGATCGGAAGATTTCCTCGCGGCTGCGGCCGTCCGGCCTGGCGTCCCACGCCTGCTCGTAGGTCAGCGGCATGGGCCCGCCCCCTCGCCCGGCACTCGGATCGACGGTCGGAGTTCTCCCGATGATGACGTTTCGTATAGCATTATTTGTTCGCCTTGTTTAGCATTATTTTGCCCGAGCATTCATTTCCTCCCGCCGCATGATTCATTAAGGCGCGTGGCGATCTTGAGCAGCGCCGCGCCCCACATCTGCCAGGCCCTGGTGCGGCCGCAGCCGATCCGCTCGCAGATCTTCCGCCAGCGCACCCGCTCGGCGCGCAGCCATACGAGGCGGCGTTCCTCCTCGGAATCGAGCAGGAACATCCACCCCAGGGCCTCCTCCATCCTGGAGATCGCGGCCGCGCCGGGAGGCCCGAGGCGGTGGGGCATCGGCTCCGCATCGAGCAACTCCTGCACCGTGCGGATGATCGGCGGCCAGGCGTTGAAATACCCCCGTGCCTTGACGCGAGGCAGGCGACGCAGCGTCCTCGCCGCCTCTTCGAAGCGCCCCGCGACGCCCTCGGCGGTCCACTTTTCCATGGTCATGCCCCCCCGACGAGCTGGAGCCCGATCACGCGCACGCCCGTTGCGGTGGCGTCGGCCCACAGGCGTTGCAGATCGTCGAGGTAATGCCGTGCGATCCATTCCGGGAGAAGCGGCTGGGGCAACTCATGTAAATCAGCAGGCCGCCCTGGCGCGGCTCGGAGCCGGTGATGGCGGTATTGCCGAGCCAGCTGCGGCATGCCGCCCTGCCGTGTTCCCTCTCGAAGGCACTCAGGACTGCGTCGCAGGCCGCCTGCAGCTCGGGGACATGGCAGGCCGGAGGGCGGTGCGGGTGCCTGCCCCCCGAGAATCCCCCTTCCAGCACCTTGGCGACGTGATCGGAAGATTCGACCGCCCAGCCGAGGTCGATCGTCCAGCCCTTGCCGGGTATCTTCCCCAGGCAGAAGTCCGAAGCCGCCGATGATCTCGCAATAATGTCGCCATGCCTGCATGTCCTGGCGAAAATCCTCCCGCCATCGCCGCATCATTCGACCTTCCCGGGCGGCGGTCAGGGCGGCCTTGCGTCCCTGGTCAGCTTGCCTTGTACCTCCTCGTTCCAGATATCCAGCATCTGCTCCAAAATCCGACCTTGGTCCTCCGCGGCCGCGTTTCCGTCCCCTCCCTGCCTCCCGCCTGGCGTCCTTGATTCAAGTTTCTCTCGCCTAGGGATTTCACAAGGGGCTTTCTGGTTTCCGGATCTGAGTCTGCATTCTCCTCTGCATCTGTATCTGTTGCTTCTTGGGTTGCCCGGCGTCCCGCGACCTTCCCCGTGGCTTCACCGCGTTGCAGGCCGTCGCGTGCCGTTGCATCCGGTCGCCTGGAGGCGCGATGCTTCTGGGACCGCTCGGTCGAGGTGGCATGCTGCCGCCTACTCCAGGCGGTCAGGCGGTTGTCCCCGTCGATCATCCCCTTGGCGCGGAAGGCCTCGATGATGTCCTGGACCGCCTTCAGCTCCGCATCCTGGGCGACGGCGACCTCCTCGGCATCGACATCGGCCACCCCTCGCGGGTCGTGCTGCGACGCGGCATCGAGGAGGCAGGCCCATATCGCCACCACCAGGGGCATGGGCTGCCCGGTGCGCCTGGCGATGACCCGCAGCTTCGGGTCGTACGGCATGCCGTGATAGGCCCTGTACCACTCGATCGACACGCCCGCCCCTACGAGTCGGATTCATCGCTGCCGGGCGTGTGCCCCTTCTTCCCGGCGATGATTCTGCGCACCCAGTCGAGCATGGCCTCGGCGTTGTATGCGGCCTTATCCGCCTGCTCCAGCAGCCCCGTCAGGACCTCGTCATCGAGCCTCAAGACCTCCTCCCTGCTCATTTTGCGGAGATCTTCCAGGGCAATCCCGGGTTCGGACAAATCATTCATACGGCCTCCTTCGATCGTGTTGTTCGATTCGAGGCTGCACGACGACACGGGGGGATGGCGTGTACCTTGGTGAGGGCGCCGGCGGGGATGGAGAGGAAGGTCTATCGGAGTCGGTCCTGGGCAATCCCGGAGGAAAGTGCCGCAAGGGCGGTCACGGGGTAATGGCCGGGCGACCTGCAACTCCTTCCGGCTCCGCGGCCATCCATGGGACGTTCAGGCGATACGAGCCGCGTTTGTCCGACAGGATGACCCTCCGCCAGTCTCGCTTGCTCTTGAACACGTCACGCAGCCTGGCCGCGTGCGATCCGGCGCCATCGAGGAGCGTCTTGCCGTGGACCCAGGGGCTGCGGCCGAGCGATGCCGCGTGGAGGATCTTGATGACATGCGCCTGCACGTCGCCGAAATGATGCTCTTCGCCGTTGATGCGAATATGCCTGTAATCATCGGAGGCGAGGAATTCCGCCAGCGGCCCCGCCGCACAGCCCTCGACGTCATACGGCCTCAGGCGATATTCCCTCTCGAATTCCGCCCGGTCCTGCGCAAGGACCATCAAGTCTTCTATGCGCACCAGGAGGGCGGGCTGGCGCGGCTCGTCCGGCAACCGCAACACGGTGCCCCTCCTCGTCACCGAATCGAAGCTCCGCAGTCGGGCACTCCCGACGCTGGATATGGTGCGGAAATCCCGGGGCCGGACCCCGACGAACCCTTCTTTGGCCTCATGCCGCATGAAGACGAACTGGCGATCCCGGATCGTGCCCCGTTCGAGGTATCGCAGCGGCATCCACACGCAGGCATGCAGGAATTCGTTCTCGACGGCGTAATAGAGGTCTTCCAGGGAGATCCCCCAATGCTCGCGGAGCCGCAGCAGCCTGGCATATTTCCGATCGCGAAATATGGAAACCATGATGCAATCTTTGATGGAATATAATTATTAGTATTTGCACTTATAAGTGGAGTCCCTCGGCCTGTAAAGCCCCCGTGAACACCCCCGTGGGCGCGAGCCGGGGCGAGGCGACTTTCCGGCGGGCCACCGAGGAGACCGGGCGGTCCTCCACCGACCGCAGGCCCGAGGACGCCTACGTCGATCTCATGCATGATGCCGAATCCCGTGGATCACTGACCATTAAGGGCGGCGGCCCACCGGAACCCGACCGCCCCGCGTACGACCTCGGGGTGGTCGATGAGCCAGCGGCAGCGCAACGCCTTGAGGTCCTCCAGGCCCGAATCTCAAGTGTCGTAGGCCACGCAGCTCGGCTCGAAGCCCCGCCGCTCGGCCGCGCGCAACGTGTCCAGTAAGTGGCCGTTCTTGGTCGGCCTGTAGTGGAGTTTGTGGTCGACGCGATAATCGACCGGGGCGATCCGATCGCCGTCGGCCCAGACCATGGTGGTGAGGTTGATGTCCCGGACGGCGGCCTTGTGCTTGCCCGATCAGTGCCGGTTGACCGGCTCGATCTCCTCGGCGTAGCGCTTCAGAGTGGAGTCGTCCACGACCTAGCTGCTCCCTGTGGGTGGACTAACGGCTGAGCCTCTTATCTCGACTGATGCCGATTTCACGGGCCCGCCTCGGCGGTAACCTGAGGGGTTGCTGACGCACCTCAAGTTTACCGGCCGAGGACGGGCCCATCATGATCCTACCGCCCGAGGCGCTCCCGCTGCGGACCGTAGGCGACCTCGCACCGGGGCATCGCACCGATTATCGGCGCGTCCTCTCGCGGGCCCCGTGGTCGGGCCTGAGGGTCAGCTGCACCCTCGCCCGCCCGATCCTCGATCGACTCTGCCCGCTTGGGCCCGTGTTCCTCGTCGGCGACGACACCGTCGACGGCCACCCCGGCCGGTGCGTCTACGGCAAGGCCCGACACCGCGACCCGGTCCGCTCCTCCCACGCCTACACCGCCCGGGAGTACGGCCACCGCCGGGTCGTCCTGGCGGTCCTCGTCCGATTGCCCGGCACGGGCCGCCCCCGGGCGTTGCCCGTGCTCGTGGACCTCTACCGCTCCGAGGAAGACGACCGCCGACGCGGCCACCCGCATCGCACGCCGGTCCGATTGATGTGCCGGCCGCTGCGGGCCCTGATGATGGAATTCCCCCGCCGACGCTTCGTCTTCGTCGGCGGCTCGGGCTACGGCTCGCACGATGTCGCGCGCCTCTGCCATCGCCACCGGCCCCGGCTGTCGCCGGTGAGCAAGCTGCACCCCGAGGCCAACCTCTTCGATCCCCCGCCCCCCTACGGCGGCAAGGGCCGGCCTCGCGTCAAGGGGGCCGCCGGCCCAAGCCCAGCGAGGGCGTGGAGGCCGCGCGGCGCCGCCGCAGGATCACCGTGGGCTGGTACGGCGGCGGCCGCCGGAGGGTCTAGGTCGTCACCGGCTCGGGGCACTGGTACAAGGCGGGCGAGGGGCCGGTGCCGATCCGCCGGGTCTTCGTCCACGACCGGGAGGGGACGCATCGCGACGAGTACTTCTACACGACCGACCAGGCGATGGGGGCCGGCGAGGTCGTGACCCGATACGCGGGCCGCCGGGACCTGGAATGCACGTTCCAGGTGGGCCGTGCCCATCTCCACTCGGAGAGCATCCGGGGATGGAGCCGGCTGACGGTGCTGCGTGCCACGCCGTGCCTGCTCGGGCTGTATTCGGTCGTGACGCTGCTCCACGATGCCCTGCCGGCGCAGGCCCGTGTCGGCGGGATCGACCGGCCGGGCAAGGAGTCCGTGACGTCCTCGGATGCCCCGTGCGCCGTCCGGCTGAGGTTGTGGTCCGAGGGTGTATACCGAGAGGTCGGATTCGACTCACGCCTGGAGAAACTCCCCGCACCTCTACGCGAGTGGCTCTGCCGAGCCCTCGCCCCGGCGGCGCAGGGCTCAGCTATCGGCATCAGTCGAGCTTATGTGACAGACTCTAAATCGGCCACAACCTGTGGCCTAAAAGAGACAGCCGTGTCGGGGCGTGCGCGCCGGAACCAGGGCCTTGCGAAGGTGAAAGAACCTACAGACATCTCTTCTAAGCGTTCCGCTTAGGAAAAAGCAAATGCCGAATTGAATGTAGACTGGCCCGACTGTCAACTCGCCAATCCGAACAAGTTAGCACGACGACTAACAAAAGAGAAAATCTTCGGGGAAGTTGGGATTTGAGGTAAAATTTTCTAGCTATTCTTGACAGCCTGTACTTTCCGCGACTTGAAGTATGCGTAGGGTTGAGATGTGGCGAGTAGACGGGGGCCGGCCCGGGCGGGACGATGGCGGTTACCACACTGCCTGACACCCCGAGCGGAGCCGGCCCCCATGACATCCTCGCATCCGACGCCCGCCCCTTGCCAGTGGTTCGCATGGCTCGCCGACGTCCTCGATCGCCGGACCGCACCGAGGCTCGCGCTCCTGCTCCTCGGCGCCGTCCTCGCCCGCGGCCGACGCACCGTCACCGCCTGGATCCGCGCCGCCGGCCTCGGCGACGAGTTCCGCTCCTGCTACACCGCCGCGGCCGCCGCCGGCAAGGAGGCCGATCGCATCGCCGCACGCCTGCTCATCGCGGCGGTCAGGCCGCTGCTCCGGGGGTCCACCCGGCTGGTCCTCGCCCTGGATGACACCCCGACGGAGCGGCACGGCCCGCACGTCCAGGGGGCCGGCGTCCATCACAACCCCACCCCGGCCCGGCCGGCTCCCCTACGTCTACTGCCACGTCTTCGTCGTACTCGGGCTCCTGGCGACGCACCCGGCCAGGGGCGTCGTGGCCCTGCCCCTGCTGTCCCGACTCTACGTCCGCAAGGCGGACCTGCCGGCCATCGACCCCCGGCACCGGCCCGAGTTCCGCACCAAGCTGCAGATGGCCGTCGAGCTGCTCCGATGGGCCCAGTCCTGGCTCGACCTGCTGGGCCTGCCGATCTGGGTGGTTGCCGACGGAGCCTATGCCAAGAGGGGGTTCCTCAAGCCGGCGAAGTCCCTGGGTATGACGGTCGTGAGCCGGCTCCGCAGGGATGCGGCCCTGCGGACCCTGCCCGGGCCGAAGCCGCCGGGCCGACGCGGCCCGGCCCCGACCTACGGCCCGGATGCGATCGACCTGGCCAAGCGGGCCGGCCAGCGTCGTGGCTGGTCCACCGGCACGTTCGAGCTCTACGGGGAAGATGTGGTCAAGCCGCTACAAGACGTTCACGGCGACCTGGAGGCCGGCCGGGGCGCGATCCGGGTGGTCCTGGTGGACGAGCCGAAGGGATGGAGGGCGTACTTCTGCACCGACACGCGGGCGAGCGTGGCGGAGATCCTGGGGATGGTGGCCGATCGCTTCAGCCTGGAGATCGCCTTCCGCGACTGCAAGCAGGTCGTCGGGGCCGGGCAACAGCAGGTGCGGTTGATCCGTGCGAACGTCGGGTCGTTCCACATCTGCCTGTGGACGTTCACCCTGACCGAGGCGTGGGCGTGGTCGAGGGAGGATGGGGAGTTGGTAGACCGCTCGGCCTCGCCGTGGGACAGCCCGTCGCGTCGCCCGAGCCACGCGGATAAGCGCCGGGCGTGGCGTCATGCGCTGCTGGGCGAGGAAATCCGCGCGGTTCTACGCCCGGGGGCCACCGAGGAGGAGATTCAGGCCGTCGCTGCCAGGCTGCTCAGCCTGGCAGCATGACATATACATTCTCACGGAAAGTACAGTTGACAGCGGGAAAAATGATGATTTCCAGGACTATTGACGCTGATTGTCGCAACTTTGGCGGCGCAACGGCCATGTCACTACCTTTCAGACGTGCGGTGCCTTTCTCTAAGCGAACATCTCCGTTCGGTGTGCGTCGGCGTCGTACCGTAAAATTCATTCCTTGGGCCGAGCTTTTCGAGAACCGTCAGCTTTTGTCCGTGACCTTCCAGTCATCTGAATTATCGGCCACCGTTTCCACCCTCACGGATTCGCAGTCCTACCCAGATCATCTTGTGACCCAAGATGCGAGCCATATAGGCCCGTTATCGGATGAAGCCAGCGGTTCCGCTGGCGATTTAACGGCTGGGTCAAGCGGCTCTTATGTCATCTCTCTCAATTCCTCGGTGTCGGCCGATTCCGGCACTGTTCACATAGAAGGTTCGTTGAGCGGAACTGACGCGGGTTTTCTCAATGCGTATGTTGGCGCATTGTACACGACTAAAGTGACAGCAGATTACGATGGAACACTTGTTATCAATTATGATAATAGTCCGCCTACCGATCCACAAACCCAATACAACCGCGCAGCCACATATCTTTCGGACGGGCAGGTATTCTACTACAATAGTGGCACATACTCTTTAGCGATGAAGAAGGGCACGAGTTTCGAGTTTTCTGTGCACATGTACGGTCAATATTCTAGCAATTCAGATACGGTTTTTGACTATGAACAATCATCCGCTGTTTCTTGGCAGGTAACGCCCTCTCAACCAAAGCCGCAGGCGACTACGATCGTTGTCAAATCCGCCCCCAACCCATCCACTTACGGCCAACCGGTAACATTCACTGCTACCGTTTCACCCGCAACTTCTAGCCAATTCTCGCCCACTGGTGCCGTCACGTTCATGGATGGCTCGACCGCCATCGGCTCCGGCACGCTCAACGCTTCGGACGTTGCCACCTTCACGAGTACGGATTCACAACTCGCAGTCGGTACTCACCCAATCACGGCCGTTTACGTAGGGGACAGCAATTTCAGCAGCAGCACTTCGTCGCCAATCACACAAATGGTTTCTTCGCCCCCAAGTGTGTCGCTCACTTATTTTGATTGGTTTGGTGCCTCATCCACCATCGACTATCAGACTCCTAACCTAGAAATGTATAGGGGCATTAATTTCAGATACAAGGTTTCGGGCACGATTCCTTCTAGCCTCATTATTCCCATTGCTTTTTATTGGGCATCCACCGCCGACGCCGTCGCTGTGAAGACTGATATAATAGAGGCTGCACAAGCATACAATGACGATGAGTCAGACGAATTTATCATAAATACCAGCCCTGGGTCACACGGCTATTTAACGGGTGAGAGCTTTGTAGCAGGTAACGATCCTGCTCGCTGGGGAGTGCCACCTGAGAACGCTAAGTTCGTCATGGCAATAATTGATCCAGACAATTTGCTTGGAGCGACCGACTATACAGGTAGAGTTAAATTCCTTGCTTTGCCTTCTTCGGTTGGCGATGTCTTGAGTGGTTCAATACAAAAACCCGATGTAAATGGCCCGAATATCGACGCAACTTTCAAGCCAGGTCTCGGCTCTGGGCAACAAATGCCGCTTTCGGAAGCAGAGGTTTATCTTGGCGTAGATCATTTCAATTGGATACAGACCGTCACAAGTATACCAAATACATGGGTTCCGATTACGTTGGCTGGTCTAAATAAGGCCAGATTGTATGCAAGCTTTGAATCCCATAAGCCAGGCCTTGTTTTTGTCGATGGTAATGTTTATTACTACAACGCAGACGGCACTATAGACTTCTCGTCGCCAATTACATATACAGATGACTCAGAATCAACGTGGTACGACCCTGTAGTTCAGTCAGAAGCAGGTGCGCCAGATTACTACACAAAAGCAATCATTATTAATGGCGTAAATGTCGATCCTTTTCTTATCGACACGGATCAGTACGTGTATTACTATGATGAGGCATCGCTTGATGATGGTATGCCGGTGTACAAAGACTTGGGGCTAATGACGTTTGCTTACGATTTATCATTTCATGATGCGCCGCGTATTCCTGCATACTTGTCGCCTTATCCAAGCGGAATCTATGAGTCTTTTCAAACTCAACTTGTAGGTGTTGGGTATGATTCTAGCAACACGATACGTTATTCTGAAAATGGATACCCTGTTGTATTCACGTGGAAATCCAATACGACTGTAAATCCACGCTCTGGCGGCGTTATTCTAACCAAAAACGAGCAACATATAAACACACCAAATGTAGTATCAGGTGGTATCAAAGACGTAACGGTAGGCGATCTTGGGCATTATGTTCCAGATGTTCCGATCGAAATTGATAAAGTGGCTTCGCGAACGCTCTACAGAGACCAAACGTTATCTGTTGCAATTTACGCACGAAGTTTATATGCGAACATGAAACTATCATATAAAATTATGGGTGAACCGCCGGCAGGCGCTTCTATTGATGGTAAGACTGGACAATTTACCTTTACTCCCAAATCGACCGGTGTGTTCCTGATTACAGTTGGCGTTACTGATCAGAACGGCAGGGCAACCTCAACCACATTTACTATCACTGTTATTTCGCCTGCCCCGCCATCCAATCCGCCCTCGCCTGTTGAACCCTCTTCACCGTCAGCGCCTGGAGGCTCAACACCTAACGTGTCTATTCCTAAACCGGCTCCATCATCGTCCGGCTACGGCCCTGTACCCGATGCTTTTGTCACCACGCTTTACCGCGAAGTGTTGAATCGTCTGCCGGAGCCAGCAGGTCTGCAATATTGGTCAGGCAAGCTTGTTGCACGTGTGCGGCCATTTAGACTTGTGCGTGCGGTCTTTCGTTCGCCGGAACGGCGGGTACTCGACGTGCTGCATACACCTCCTCGGCTCGGACTGCGCCGAGTTTTAGCGGACGCTACTCGGGCAGCCCGGCAGGCAAGGAAAGCATAAATACTCTTCTTACCTGCATCGCATTCCACACCTTCCCTCTCCGCGTCGTATGCCCTTCCTGATTGAGCCGCCGGGCGATTTGCCGCAGCGATAGCCCCCCTGTCCGCATCTCGGCCAGCTTAGGAGCTAAATCGGCATAGGCATCTTCGGCGTTGGCTTTGGCAACTTCACCGGCCCGCCGCGCTGCCTTGGAGTTCGCTCCCCCCGTAAGCCGTCTTGCCCCAGGCCGGGCAGAGCCGAGCAATCCACCCCTGGCCTTGTACGCGACCAGCGCTGCCTTCGTCCGTTCTGAAGTTAGGCCGGCCTCCAGCTCGGCAACGGGTGCCATTTGTGTGAGGATGAACTTTCCTACGGCCCCTGACGGCACAGTCGGCAAGTCGCAGAACACCACGTCTACCCCGCTTTCGATCAGCGTCAGGAGGAAGCGGGCGTTGCGGGCCAGCCGGTCGAGCTTGGCGATGACTAGGGTGGCACGCGACCGCTTGCAGTCGGCCAGCGCCTTGACCAACTCAGGACGGTCGGCCTTCTTGCCGGTTTCCACCTCTGTGTAGGGCTGGATGATCGTGCCGTGATGGGCCTGAGTATAGGCAGCAATAGCGGCTTCCTGTGCTTCGAAGCTGAGGCCAGATACGCCCTGGGGGGAGTTGAGACACGGCGGTAGGCGACGAGGCGCATTGGCGGGTTCCCTTATATACAGAGTTCCGGAACGGTTGACGGGGGCAGTGAGGCACTTAACAGCCTGTTGAAATATTCTCTTTCTCCGCATAAAATACTTATATCATTGAATGATCGGCGTCTGGAGCGATAACATGGCGATGGGGCGTCGGAAGCGAGATCGGCAAGAAGCGCTTTTCATCTCCTCCCAGGACTTGCCCAAATCGGCAGGACACCCTTTTTATCTAGCGCTCAATTGCCTGCTTGCCGAGGCTGGCTTCGATCTCTGGATCGAGGCTCGATGCACGGGTTATTACGAACAGGAAGAGAAGCGAGGTCAGCCCAGCATTCCCCCGGGCGTCTACTTCCGGATGCTCTTGGTCGGATATTTCGAGGGGATCGACAGCCAGCGCGGCATCGCTTGGCGGTGCGCCGACAGCTTGGCCTTACGCGAGTTCCTGGGCACGCCCTTGAACGAGGCGACCCCCGATCATTCGACGCTTACCAACACCCGCAAACGTCTGCCCAAGGAGATCTTCGACGAAGTCTTCCAGTTCGTGCTCAAGCTGGCGAATGAGAAGAAATTGCTGTCGGGCAAGACGGTGGCCGTTGACAGCACGACGCTCGAGGCCGACGCAGCAATGAAGAGCATCGTGCGTCGCGACACTGGCGAGGACTGGAAGACGTACGTGACCCGACTGATGCGGGATGGAGGAGTCATCGAAGCCGACCAGAAACCGAGCGACGAGGAGATCCGCCGCTACGACCAACGCCGCAAGGGCAAAAAGGTTTCCAACGAGGAATGGATGTCCTCAACGGACCCGGAGAGCCGGATCACCCGGATGAAGGACGGCCGGACGCACCTGGCCTACAAAGCCGAGCTCGTGGTTGACCTGGAGAGCGATCTGGTGCTGGCGGCCGAGATCTATAAGGCCGATCAGGCGGATACACAGACACTGGTTGACAGCGTGGTCACTGCTCAGGGGCATGTGCACGAAGGGATCGGAGTCAGGGCCAGCGCACACTAACATGCTAATGCGTCAATGACTTCCATGAGGAACTTCTCGCTCCAGCCGCAGAGGCGGCGCCTCATGATGAGGCTGCGTCGGCGGTCGGGGTGCTGCTTGAGGATCGAGAGCGTGAACCGGTAGAGCCAGTCGATGTTGTTTCCCAGCACACGATCGCGAATTCGTGAATCGTCCTCGCGGAAGGTGACATCGAGACTCCAATGGCAGGCGTTCTCCACGGACCAATGGCCTTTCACCGAACGAGCGAACATATCTACGTCAATTGTCAGACTGCTGAGGTAGTAGCGGACCTCGAGGGTCTCCTCCTCCCCCTCCTTCCGCAACGACGTCACCACGCCCAACGACTTCAGCCCCTTCCACTCCGCCTTACCCGGCAGATCTTCGGGGGCCGGCAGCTGCAGGTAGGTCCGCTCCTCTTCGCGGCCGTGGCCGCGATCCGTCGTCGTCAGCTCCTGGGCATCCTCCAGATCCCCTTCCAACCGTCCGTCGATGTGTTCGATGACCGCCGTGTGCAGCGACTCGTGGTTCCGCTTCAGGGCCAGGACGTATCGGCCTGGCCGGCGATGACCGCCTCGGCGATCGCCTTCTGCGCCCCCATCGCGTCGATCGTGACGATGCCGCGTCGGACGTCGATCTTCTTCATGAGTTCGGGGATCGCGGTGATCTCGTTGGACTTCTCGGCGCAGGCCTGCTGTCCCAGGGCCAGGCCGAGTTCGCCGGCCCAAGCGGTGACGACGTGGAGGGGGCCGAGGTCGTTCTTGGCGTCGTGGCTGCGGCGGGCGGTCTTGCCGTCGATGGCAATGATCGGGCGATCGACGCCGGTGTCGGCCACCGCCTCGCCGCGGAGATGGGCGATCCAGGCGTGGAAGGCCTCCCCGAAGGCCTCGTGCTGGATCATCATCAGTACGCGACGGAAGACGTCCTTGGCGGGGATGCCATAGGGCAGGTCGAGGAGGCCGACGAGGAGTTCGGCCTTGCACTCGGCCCACTGGGCGATGGCGGTAGGCCCGGCGGCGCCGGCGAGGACCGCCAGGACCGCGATGACCAGGACACTGGGCAGGGGATGCCGCCGGTTGATGTGAGAGCGGGGGTCCTCCATCGTCGCGAAAGACGCCACGATCTCGTCCAGCCTGCTACGGGTGCTCGCCATCGCCGCTCTCCGTCCACCGGGCCTGGTTCACGACACGGTGGACGGTATACCAGGACAGGCCCAGGGGCGCAAGACCACAAAGTCTACCAGATCATCATAAAAGTGCGCGCTGGCCCTGGGATCGGAGTGAGACCGATCGAAGAGGTAGTGGCCGACAAGGGGTACCACGCCGCATCAACATTGGAATTGGCGGACGCCTACTCGTTCCGCACCTACATCCCTGAACCGAAGCGAATCCATCGGCGGAGATGGACCAACAAGCCAGCAGATTACCGACGTTGCGTCGAAAACAACCGTCGTCGGGTGCGACGTTCCAAAAGCAAGCAACTGCAGAAAAGGCGGAGTGAGCGCTGCGAACGAACATTCGCGCACATCTGTGAGACGGGTGGGATGCGTCGGAGTTGGCTCCGAGGTATCGAAGACGTGAGCAAACGTTATACTCTGGCTGCGGCGGCGCATAATCTGGGCCGGATCATGCGTAGATTGATTGGAGTAGGCAAGCCCAGGACTCTTCAAGGCGAAGGAGAGCCTGCGGGTCTTGCCCAAGGTCTCGTCAGCGTCGCGACCAGGCGCCAGATTTTCCCCTCGGCGTCCTCGTACATGTCGTCGTTGCTGTTCAACCAGAACTTTTCGCCGTCGACCGGATCGAGGACGTAGCGCTGGAGGGTGTTGCCTTCCGTGTAGCGGACTCGGAGGTCACCAGCGATTTTCGGACGAGTCGGATTATCGTAGTGCGCGGTGGTCGTGGTCGTGGTGACGATCTCCTCGTCATCCGCGTAACCATAATATGGCACGGGCGGCCCGAAGATAATGCAGGACAGAGCGAGCAGAAAAAGGATGATTAACATGCAGGTTAAGAAAGCGGCGAAAGTCATGTGGAAAACTCCTTAAAAAAACTGCAAGAATGACAACGAAGACCAAGATGGAAAGCGTGATCGCCACAGCGATTTGCCCTTCGCTCCATCCTGCGGATTGCTGGATGATGACGGGCGTAGGCTGAACCGCTTGTGCTTGCGGCACAGGGGTTGCTTCGTCGCGTGGCGGCGCCTGCTGTGCCAACAGCGGCCAGGGTCAGCGCGCACTAATATGCTGATCCTCTGATGACTTGCATCAGGAAGTCGTCGCTCCAGCTGCAGCCCCGACGCTTCATCGCGACGGACTCCCGCCCGGGGTGTTGCTTCAGCAGCGAAAGGCTGAACCGGTTCAGCCACGCCAGGTTCTCGCGAAGGTGCCTCTTTCGCAGGCGCGACTCGTCCTCGCGATAGGTCACGTCCAGGGTCCAGTGGCAGCTATTCTCATTGGACCTGTCATACTACCCTCCAAGGGACAAGTTGTGTGAGGAGGGGGCCGAGTGACAGCATCTCGACCTCCTCCGGCACCGACAGACAAGTTCAGTCGCCACGCGGCCCTAGCGTTCGCAATCGAACCAACTGCTCCTAATGATTCCAGAGTCGGGGGCATTCTTTCAATGCCCGTAGATGGTCGATGGCCGCCCTGGCTCGCCGCTATATCGCCACGGTCCTCGCCGAATTCATGCGCGCGGGCCCATCCTCCTGGCGGGCGACGACACCGTCACCGAGCATCCCGGCCCTCACGTCTATGGCAAGGGACGCCATCGCGATCCGGTCCGCTCGACCCATACTTATACCGCGTTCCGCTGGGGCATAAGTGGGTCGTCCTGGCCCTGCTCGTCCCCGTCCCCTGGGCCGCGCGACGCTGGGCCTTGCCGCTGTTGATCGCGCCGTATCGGCCCAAGCCCGAGAACCAGAAACGCGGCCAACGGCATAAAACACCGCCCCAACTGCTCGGCCAGTTGATTCGTGTCTTGATGCGATGGTTCCCCGATCGGACCTGGGTCGTCACGGCCGGCGGCGGCTATGCGACCCATGAGTTGGCGGAGTTGGCGGCACGGACCCCCGAGAGGCTGACCCTCGTCAGCCTGTTCCACCCAGATGCCAACCTGGTCGAGCCCGCGCCGCGATACACGGGGCTGGGACGCCCTCGGGTCAAGGGGGCGAAATTGCCCGGCCCGGCCGATATCGTCGCGGGGGCCGAGCGACGGCAAGCCCTGAAGCCTCGTCGAACGGCTCGCTCGCCTCGAAAACCCGGCTCGAGACGCCCTCGCAAGGGGTCTCCTCGCTCAGAGTGCGCGCCGCCACGATGGGTCTGTCAGAATGGCAATAGTCGAACTTAGGCCCTGAGGATGAAGACCTGCCCAGCCGAGGGGCGCCGATCTGCTCCCTGACCGTGGCACAGTAACGGTCGCTGGTCTCATTTCCGAACGCCAGGTTCTCATCGGTGAGGTCGGGGTAAAGCTCGGCCTTCACCTGGGCGAGCGTCGAGTGGAACTCCTCGAGGGAGCCGGTGAACCCGGACTCCTTCAGGACGTCGGCGTGTCGCGGCGGTCGCATGGGCTGCGCCTCCTGCGATGTGAATTAATGTATACTTGCATTGTAGAGGCCACCAATCAAGTAAATATAGATGTCCGTTGATCGCACCGTTCAATTGGCGAGCTCTGCAAGACGCTGATACGCGATCTATCCGCTCGCCAGAGAATACGCCCGGCTCAACCTCCCAAAGGTCGCCCGAGGTCACAAAAAGGTAACGGTACTGGCCGTGTCAGCCCAATCCGAATACAATGTTGCCCGGGTGGACCAATTGCCTAACGCCATTGTCCGCCAGTGACTTAAATGCCGACCCAGCTTCACTGCGATGCGACGACGTGGCGGGAGGAGCAGGATTTAGGTTCCTGTGCCCAAAAGGCGTGAGGGTTCAAGTCTCTTCTCTTGCATTACGGAATCGCTATCGGCCTGCTGGCGGGGAATTGTCTTACGATCTACGAGAACGCACGCCGTGTCTTGGGAGCCATTTCTCGAATTCTCACGAAAACCCGGATTCACGATCTGGAGCGATGTCCTCGGTTCATGCCAGGCGATCATTCCGGCGACCGGCCGGGCTTCCAACAGGACTCACCGGCCGGCGCAGGGTTTTGGTGGACGCAGAGAAAGCCTTGGGTACTTCAGAGGTCGAGGCTCAATCCCGCTTGCTCGGCCCACTGGCGGAGGATGGCGACGAGCTTGAGGCTGGGGGAGTGATTGAGCCTCCGCTTGGCCTGGCAGATGGTCTTGGTCGATGGATCGACCTCGACGGTCAGGACGCGGAAGTGGCGCTCGCCGTTGTCGAAGCGCAGGGACCAGATCGAGGACTCGCCGCGGGCGCAGGCCCGGACGTAGCCGCCGACGCAGTGGGACATGGCCTGGCCTTCGCGGATGAGGTCGTCGCTCGTCGTGATCTCGCGGATCGTCCAGCGACGATGCAGAACGTCGGGGGTTGTCGAGGGCTCGATCAACTCGAAGTCGGCGATGCCGGTGGGCTTCCACCTCAGGCTCTTGGCGACGCGCCGGCGGGCCCGCTTCGTGGCGTCGCGCCAGTCGGCGACCTGGCGGAGGAGGGACTTGGCGGTCCGGCCTTTCATCGTGAGGTTCGGCTGTGGAGGGTCGAGGGTGACGTATTCGCAACGCTCGTAGTAGACCTCCTGGGGCGAGAAGCGCTGGTCGTGGAGGTACTCGACGATCGGCTCGATGTTGTCGAGGCCGACGTCCGGGTGGTTCACGAAGAAATGCACAACCGTCTTCCAGAACTCCTCGGATTCGAAGGAACGCCCGAGCCGGCTCGCGATGATGGCCTGGGCCAGTTTCTTCGTGCCGCCTAGGCCTCTCACCTGACCCCAGCGCAGGGCGTGCTCGACGCTGAAATGGGCGGGGGCCTGGAGGAACTCGTGGGCCATCCGCTTTGAGTATTGCAACGGCAGGTCGGCCTTGCGGATGTTCTGGCCGAGCCCGAGGTGGAGGTACCACCCCTGCTGTCGCGAGGCCTCGGGGCCGGGCTCCTTGAGCCAGACCGAGGTCATGAACGACGGGATCTCGTAGTTCGACAGCAGGTGGCCCGCGAGGGATGAGGCCTGGGGTAGTCGGCCGCTGCCGAGGGGCTGCCAGTCCTCGGGCGGCCGGAGCCAGTTCGCGTGGAACCTCGCCAGGGCGAACAGGCCCCGGACGACGGCGCAGGCGCCATCGACCTCGACGCGGCCGCCCGACCGCGCGAGTCGGAGCAAGTCCGACCTCGACCTGACGATCCAGAGGAGCCTGTCGAAGGCCTGTTTCGTCCGGAAATAACGACCATCCACCGACCTCACGGCGGCCTGGATGGCCCTATCGATGGCGGCATTCGCCGCGTTCTTGCGTGCTTGGGTCGTCGACATGGGAATCGGCCTCGGGAGACGTACGTATGGGGGCGACCGTGGAAATGGAGAGTGCGGACAGGCCACATCCCTTTCACGGCGGCGACGAGCGTCTCAGGCCGATTCCAGCTATTCATGTCCCGAACAGGATGGGACGGCCTGATGCTGTGAAAGTACTTGCAAATTTACGGTCGAGCATTTTTGGGCCTCGTGGTTCGGGGTGCCGATGGCGCCTGGCCTGACTACGGACATGCCTGATGTCAGCGAGGTTCGCCGCCATGATGTGAATGGCGAGGACTGCTTCGAGATGTGTTCGAGCCCGAGAGGTCTGGAGGGCCGTTACGCGTGCCGTCGGGGTCGCCGTCGGAAGCCTCGTCGAGTCGATTCGCGGAGGCCGCACGAGATGTGAGCCTGGCAGGGTGTGTAGAATCGACCCGGTCGAAACGCATCGACAGGAGGCATCCATGATTTGCGTTCCCGAATGAGAAGCGGTCGGTTCGAAATGCGTGGTGGTGAAGACCCCACCAGCGTCGCTGGTTTACTCCGGCCTTCGGGTCGTGTAAGGTGCGAGCCTTGTTGGATCGGTCGGACTGGGCCTCGCTCCGCGATCTCGGCCCGCGAGCCCCCTCCCCTCTCCGCTCGAAGGGGCTCGACCTGCCCCTCCCGCCCGCGACTTCCCGCCTCGATTCGATCGGTGGTCACTCATGGCGAAGCACTTGAACGAGCCGTCTCTGTCGAACCTGGGATCCCATGCGGGCCTTCGCGAGTGGAAACCTCGCAAGGGGCGAACGCTCCTGGCCGCGATGCTGCTCGGCCTCGGCTTCGTCCCCGCGGCGATGGGCCAGGCGAAGCCGGAGAGTCGCAAGGTGCCGCTCTCGCCGGCCGAGTCGCTCTCGAGGTTCCAACTGCCGGCCGACCTCAAGATCGACGAGGTGCTTGCCGAGCCGGAAATCGCGCAGCCGGTCTTCGTCAATTTCGACGAGCGAGGGCGGCTCTGGGTCGTCGAGTATCGCCAGTACCCGGAGCCGGCTGGGCTCAAGATGCTGAGCCGCGACAACGTCTGGCGCGTCGTCTACGACAAGGTGCCGGTCGCGCCGCCGAACCATGAGAAGGGGCTCGACCGCATCACCATCCACGAGGACACCGACGGCGACGGAACCTTCGACAAGCACAAGGTCTTCCTCGAAGGGCTGAACATCGCGACGGCCTGCGTCCGGGGCCGCGGCGGGGTCTGGGTGCTGAATGCTCCGTACTTCCTCTTCTACCCCGACAAGGACAACGACGACGTCCCCGACGGCGACCCCGAGGTCCTGCTCGAAGGCTTCGGCCTCGAGGATACGCATTCGGTCGTGAACAGCCTTTGCTGGGGCCCTGATGGATGGCTCTACGCCGCGCAGGGGAGCACCGTCACCGGCCGCGTGAAGCGTCCCGGTTCCAAGGATGCCCCCGTGCACTCGATGGGGCAGCTCATCTGGAGGTTCCATCCCGAGACGAAGAAGTACGAGGTCTTCGCCGAGGGGGGCGGCAACGCCTTCGGCGTCGAGATCGACGCGAAGGGGCGGATCTTCTCGGGGCACAACGGCGGGGATACGCGGGGGTTCCACTACCCCCAGGGGGGCTACTCGCGGAAGGGGTTCGACAAGCACGGGCCGCTCTCGAACCCGTACACGTTCGGCTACTTCGACGCGATGAAGAATAATGCGACCCCCCGGTTCACGCACACGTTCGTGATCTACGAGGCGGACGCCCTGCCCGACGCCTATCGAGGCCGGCTCTTCGGCGTCGCGCCGATCCTCAGCCACGTCGTCATGAGCGACGTCTTCGCGGCCGGCTCGACGTTCGAGACGAAGGACGTCGGCTTCGCGATCAAGACGACCGACGACTGGTTCCGCCCCGTCGACATCGAGCTCGGGCCCGACGGGGCGCTCTACGTCGCCGACTGGTACGACGGGCAGACGAACCACTACCGCAACCACGAAGGGCAGATCGACCGGAGCAACGGCCGGGTCTATCGCCTTCGAGGCCTCGAGCCGAAGCCGTACAAGCCGTTCGACTTCGCGAAGGCGAGCACCCCCGAGCTGATCGAGCGGCTCAAGCATCCGAACCGCTGGCAGAGGCAGACGGCTCTTCGACTCCTGGGCGACCGCAAGGATTCCGCCGCGATCGGGCCGCTCACCGCAATCGTCCGCGATTCGAAGGGGCAGACGGCCCTCGAAGCCCTCTGGGCGCTCAACCTCTCGGGAGGATTAACGGGACCGCTTTCGATCGAATTCCTCCGACATGAGGATCCGTACGTACGGCTGTGGACGGCCCGCCTACTGTGCGATGGCAAGGCGGCCTCGCCCGAGGCGGCGAAGGCGTTAGCGACGCTCGCGGAAATCGAGCCGAACGTCGAGGTCCGCGCCCAGCTCGCCAGCTCGGCGAGGAGGCTCCCCGCCTCGGCCTCGCTGCCGATCGTCCGCAATCTGCTCGCGCATTCGGTGGATGCGAAAGATCTGTTCATTCCTCTGCTCCTCTGGTGGGACATCGAGGCCAAGGCCGAGACCGACAGATCCGCGGTGGTCGACCTCTTCCGCGATAAGGCCTTCTGGTCGCTGCCGATCGTTAAGGAGACCGTCGTCGAGCGGGTCATGAGGCGATATGCCGCGACCGGACTGGGCAAGGATCTCGCCACCTGCGCCGAGCTGCTGAAGCTCGCGCCCGACGCCGACTCGGGCAAGCGGCTCGCGGCCGGGTTCGAGTCGGCGCTCGAGGGGCGGTCGGCCGGGAACCTGCCCGAGTCGCTGGTCGAAGGCCTGGCCCGGTTCCAGGGGGGATCGGTGACGCTCGGCCTTCGCCAGGGTCGCGCCGAGGCCGTGAGCGAGGTGCTGCGAGTCCTCGACGACGAACGTGCTGATAAGAGCAAGCAACTCCAGTACGTCCAGATCCTCGGCGAGGTGAGTCAGCCCCGGAGCATCCCCGCGCTGTTGAAGCTCGCCCGAGGCTCCGACAGCGCCCTGCAAGGCGCGGCCATGCGGGCGCTCCGGCGTTACCCGAACCCCGAGATCGGCTCGACGGTGCTCGCGGCCATCCCCTTGATGACGGACGACGTCCGCGGCGAGGCCTTCAACCTGCTCGCCAGCCGCCCTCTCTGGGCCAGGGGGCTCGTGGAGGCGGCCGACGCAAAGACGATCGACCCCGCGTCGGTTCCCGGCGAGACGATCGCGCGGCTCCATCGCCTGAAAGACGCACACGTCGCCGCCATGTCACGCAAGCTCTGGGGCGAGCCGAAGGCGACGACCTCCGCGGCGCTCCAGGCCGAGATCGTCCGGCTCGCGGGCGTGATCCGCAAGGATCCCGGAAACCCTCGCGAGGGGGAGAAGCTCTTCGCCAAAACCTGCGGCGCCTGCCACGCCATGTTCGGCTCCGGCGGGCGCGTGGGCCCCGAGCTGACGACCTTCCGCCGCGACGACCTCGATAACATGCTGCTGAACATCGTGAACCCGAACGCCGAGATCCGCGAGGGCTACGGCACCCTGCTCATCTCGACGAACGACGGCCAGTCGCTCACGGGCGTCTTGATGGATCAGGATCCCGGGCGGGTCGTGATCCGAGGCAGCGACGGCCACGACCTCGCCATCCCCCGCGACGAGATCGAGGAGATGAAGGCCTCCCCCTCGTCGCTGATGCCCGAGGGGCTCTTGCAGTCGCTCTCAGCCAAGCAGGTCGTCGACCTCTTCGCCTACCTCCGGGCTACGCAGCCGCCGAAGTGATCTCGGGTGACCTGATGCAAAAGGCTCGAGGCTCACCTTGAAACAATCCTCAACGAGATATCTTAGGATAGCTCACCTCAGCATGCGGCCGGGGAAAACTCGAAGAAAATCCCGCCTTACGGGTGGACACAGTCGGCGTTGATGATATAGTGGACAAAATTACCGCAAGAGATGCGGTCGCGGCGGCATCTTCACGTGAGCAATGGGCACATTGTTCGCGGGATTCTGACATCCGGGCTCTTTGGACGAGCTCGGGTGGTTCCATCATCGACCGGCCCCACGCCGCCGTGTTCTCGAAGGCCTTGAGGCGATGGTGCCCCCGGAGTTTGCGCATGCTTTTCGTCAATCTGACGATCTGGAGCACGTTCGTCGGATGCGGTTACTGGGTGGCCGTCATCAAGCGGCGGCATCCTCTCGAAGGCGCGGCCTTCGGGCTCGTCCTGGGCCCACTCGGCTGCGTGGTGGAGTCGGTACTTCGAGAGCGTACGGCGGAGGAGGTCGGGAGGCTCAAACTCCATCGTCAGGCAGTGGCCGAGGCCCGTCTCGAGGCACGGCGACATTGGCGGGAGATCCGAAAGGCCGAGGATGACCGTCGGCGTGAAGAATTGGCGGCCTATCGGGAGGATCGGCGCATCAGGCGCGAGGAAGCTCGCGAGCGTTTCGCGGCCTGGTTCGACCGCACGATCCTCAAGTTCGGCTGGTACAAGGCCCTGCCGGAAGTCCTCCAGCCGATCGTCCTGGGGCTCCTGTTCGCGACGCCGCTCGTCGTCGTGATGGTGCTCGTTTTGAGGAAGGGGTGAGCCTCGTGGCCAAGCTCAGTGTTCAGCAGAAGAAGCTGGCGCCGCCCCTCCTCTGCGCGTGGGTCGCCACGGTCTTGCTTGTCGCCTTGAATCTCGACCCGACGGTGCGAAATCCGATCGACCCTCGATCGCTCGACCTCGCCAACCGCCTCTCATCCTGCGCTTCTTACGATGTCGTCGCCGGAGATATCCGCGTGGGCTACTCGCTCGACGGCAACGTCGTGATCGATGCCCGATTGTGCAAGGGGGATGCTCGTCTGGTCGACGTCCTTCACCTGCTCCTGCAATTCGCGGTGAAGTTGAAGGGATCGAACTTCGAGTATCTGTCGATTGCGGGCGGGGGCAAGGAGGTCTATCGACTGCCGAGGGAGGATCTGAAAGAACTCGCCGAGCAGTATGGCGAGGGGGCCAAACTCTGGGCGATCAATCATTGGGCGGAGCGGTTGCGGAAGCCGGATGGAGAGCGGCCGTTCTCGACCTGGGATGGAGGGGCCCTGGGTGTGCTCACGGCGCAGCTCGCGGACATGAATAAGGCGCTGCGAACCTGGTTGGATGAGGCGAACGTTACCACCAAGGATGAGTAGTCGTATGCCAGGATGAAGGGGCTTCGCTCCAGGGAGCGAAGCCCTTTTCTCGCTCGTGTTCGACGCCCTAGGTCAGTCTTTGGGCTTGTCGCGCTTGAGGGTGAGGACCTGGGCATGGGCGTCCTCGCCGTCCTTGAACTCGGTGGGGCGCTTGGCGCCGGGGCCGCCGTTGCAGACCTTGAAGGTGTCGTTGTCGACGACCTCATAAATCGCCAGGTTGTCGGGGATGGCGTCGCCGTTGGGGGCCTTGAAGTTGACCCAATCAATCGTCTTGTGCGGCTTGGCCTGGTCGTCGATCTTGAACTCGCCGCTGAACTCGAACTCCTCGCCGTTGGGCGTGGTGCCCTTGAAGGTGATGGCGTTGTCCTTGACGGCGATGAAGATCGGGACGGCCTTGTCGGGCCCGGCCATCGCGGTCCACTTGCCTTGCAGCTTGAAATGATCCCCCTTGATGGCTGCCGCGGCCTTCTGCTCGACGGCCTTGCGCTTCAGGACGGTCAGGTACGGGGGCGGCACGTCCCCTTCCCCACCCTTGAACTCCGTCGGCCGATCCTTGCCGGGTCCGCCGCTGCAGATCTTGAGCGTGTTTTCATCCTCGAATGCGTAGATGCTCTGGACTTCGCCGAGGTCGGCGCCGTTGGGGTCGGTGAGGTTCTTCCAGGTCAGGGCCTTGTGCGGCTTGGCGGCCTCGTCGACGACGATCTCGCCGTCGGAGATGTAGTCGTCCGCGTCCTTCTTGGACATCACGAAGTGGACCTTGTCCCCCTTGAAGGAGAGGTCGATCCGGGTCTCGTCGTTGGGCCCGGCCTGCGAGGTCCATGCCCCCTGGAGTTTGGCGAGGTCCCCCTTGGGTTCGGGCTTCGCCTCGTCGGCCCAGGCCGAGGCGGCGGAGATGGCGAGGAGGAACAGGGTGGCGCGTGGTGTCGACATCATCTTGTTGGCGTCCCGATCTTGGTTGGAAGTGAGCCTGAGATCCGCGGGCCTTGGCCTCGCCCGTCGAGGTGCATCAGCGATCGTACCGGCCTGGCCCTTCGCGGGTTTCAGCGGATATCTCGCAAGAATCTCGCCAAGATCGATTCGAATCGCAGAGAGGTGGCTCGATGGCCTGGCCAGGGATTGTCCGGAGATTCCCGACGAATCGCGCAGGATAATGTTGCCTATCTTCCCCTCTTTTTCTAAAAGGTGCCGATTCCAACCCTAATGAGGAGAGAGGTTTCGGAATCGGTCCCGCGCCTTGACAATTGAGTTGACGATCTACTAGATTAAGCGGTCTGTTTCCCGGGTGTAACCCCGCGCGCTCGTACCGCGAGTTTGGTCGCGGTTGCGGACTCTCGTTCCGCCTTGTCGTCGCCGTCCCTCTCATCTAGGTGAATAGCCTCCATGGACACCCCGATTCAGGTCGACCTGGGACGGATCGCGCAGGACTTACAGATCCGGCGCGTGCAGGTGGAGAGCGTCGTGCAGTTGCTCGATGAGGGCAACACGGTGCCATTCATCACCCGTTACCGCAAGGAGCGGACCGGCAATCTGAACGAGGTGGCGATCCGGGAGATCCAGCTTCGGGTCGGCCGTCTCCGCGAACTCGCCGAACGCAAGGAAACGATCCTCAAGACGATCGAGGCCCAGGGCAAGCTCAGCGAAGAGCTCGCCGCGGCGATCCGCCAGGCCGACAATCCCAAGCGGCTCGAGGACCTCTACCTCCCGTTCAAGCCGAAGAAGAAGACCAAGGCCTCCGAGGCCCGCGACAAGGGGCTCGAACCCCTGGCGCTCCGGATCTGGAACCGGGACGAGTCGCTCACCGACCTCAACGCCGCCGCCCAGGAGCTCGTGAACCCCGAGAAGGAACTCGACACGGTCGAGAAGGTCCTCGAGGGGGTCGGGCACATCCTGGCCGAGGCGATCAGCGAAATCGCCGCGGTCCGCGACGCCGTCCGCCGGGTCGTCTGGAAGACCGCGAAGATGGTCACGACCAAGGCCGACATCCCCGAGGGGCAAGGGCTCGAATATCGCGACTACTTCGCCTACTCCGAGCCGATCTCGCACATCCCGCCCCACCGGGTCCTCGCGATCAATCGCGGCGACAAGGAAGGCCCGCTCAAGGTCAAGATCGAGGTCTCCCGGCCCGACCTGGAGGCCGCCGTCTTCAACAACCTCCCGCTCGAAGGTCACCCGCACGCCGAGGCCTTCCAGGCGGCCGCGGTCGACTCGCTCGACCGGCTGCTCCTGCCCAGCATGGAGCGTGAAGTCCGGCGCGACCTCACCGACCTGGCCGAGCGTCACGCGGTCGATGTCTTCGCCAGGAACCTGCGGAGCCTCCTGCTCCAGCCGCCGATCCCCAAGCAGGTCGTGCTGGCCATCGACCCCGGCTACCGGACCGGCTGCAAGGTCGCCGTGCTCGACGACCACGGCACCCTGCTCGAGCACGGCGTCATCCACCCGCACCCGCCCCAGAACCGCCGGTCCGAGGCCAAGCTGTTCATCAAGGACCTCGTCGGGCGGCACAAGGTCGGCGTGATCGCGATCGGGAACCAGAGCGCCTGCCGCGAGACGGAGGAACTCGTCGCCGAGATCATCGCCGAGGGGACCTACTTCCACCAGAACCCGGGCGAGACCACCATGCCCGGCGGGACCGCTGCCCCGGCCTCGTACTCGGGCGAATCGGCCGAAGCCAAAGCCGAGGCCGAGGCCGAAGCCCACGAGGGGGATGAGGCCCACGAGGGGGACGCGAACCATGAGCCGGAGGTCGAATCGGCCCCGGCCGAGGAGACGCTGACCCCGCCCGAGCAGCTCCCGGTCGAGGAACTGCCGCCGGTCTCCGGCGGTGCGCCCGACTCCTCCGAGGTGGAATCGTCGTCCGAGGTGACGCCGTCGACCCCGACCGACGAGCCGCAAGGCACGCCGGCCGAGTCGAGCGAAGCCCCCAAGCCGGAGGAGCCCGAGGCCGCCGAGTCGGCCCCCGAAGCCCAGGCCGAGGCGTCTGCCGCCCCGACCGAGGGTGAGGTTGCCCCCGCCCCCGAGGAATCGGCCCCGGCTTCGGCCGAGGAACCGGCCCCCGAGCCGGCCGTCGTCGCCACGGGCGAGGCCGAAGGGGACACGACCCCGCCGGAACACGTCGACCATGCGGCCGGCGAGGCTGCCCCAGAATCGGCCCCGACGCCGGCCCCGAGCGGCAAGAAGGAAGGCAAGCAGTCGCAGCCCCGCCCGCCGCGACCCAAGCCCGCCCCGACCCCGCCCAAGCCGCACGCCGCGGATGAGCAGCTCTCGCACCTCACCTACGTGATCGTGAACGAGGCCGGTGCGAGCGTCTACTCGGCCAGCCCGGTCGGGCGCGAGGAGTTCCCCGACTTCGACGCCACGCTCCGCGGCACGATCTCGATCGGCCGTCGGCTCCAGGATCCGCTCTCCGAACTGGTCAAGATCGAGCCCCAGAGCATCGGCGTCGGGCTCTATCAGCATGACATCAACTCGAAGCAGCTCAAGGAGTCGCTCGAGTCGGTCATCGCGAGCTGCGTGAACTTCGTGGGCGTCGACCTCAACACGGCGAGCGTGCCGCTTTTGCGTCACGTGTCGGGTCTGAATCAGTTGACCGCCAGGCGCGTGGTCGACTTCCGCAAGGAGAAGGGCCCGTTCACGAACCGGGAGCAGTTGCTCCAGGTCGAGGGGATCGGCCCGGCGACGTACACGCAGGCGGCCGGGTTCTTGAAGCTCAGGGACGCCGAGCAGCCGCTCGACCGCACCTGGATCCACCCGGAGAGCTACGCGGCGGCGATCAAGCTGCTCGAGAAGCTCGGCTTCGGCCCCGAGGTCGTCAACGATAAGGCGGCGATGCCCTCGCTCCACGAGAAGCTCAACGAGGCCGACCTGCCCGGCGTCGCCCGCGAGCTGGAAGTCGGCGAGCCGACGCTGCACGACATCTTCGAGGCCCTCGCCCGGCCCGAACGCGACCCCCGCGACGACCTGCCCAAGCCGATCTTCAAGAAGGGCGTCCTCAAGCTTGAGGACCTCTCGGCCGGCATGGAGCTGAAGGGGACCGTCCTCAACGTGGTCGACTTCGGCGCCTTCGTCGACATCGGCCTCAAGGACTCGGGCCTCGTCCACATCAGCCAACTCGCGAACCGCTACATCAAGAGCCCGCACGACGTGGTCAGCGTCGGCGACGTCGTCACCGCCTGGGTGATGGGGGTCGACCACGAGCGCAAGCGCGTCTCGCTGACCATGGTCAAGCCGGGCACCGAGCGTCCCCGAGGCGCCCAGCAACCGGGAGCCGGTGCCGGTGCCGGCGGTGGCGGTGGCCGTCGTGGTGGTGGCGAAGGACGCGAAGGTCAGGGTCGCGGCGGCGAACGTGTGGGCGGCGGTCGTCCTCCTCGTCGAGAAGGCGCGGCGCCCCCGGCGGGCCAGCCGGCCGGTACCGGTGCTCCCGCGGGAGCCGGCGGACCCTCGCGTCGCCCCGAACGCTCGGGCGGGCCTGGGCGTCCTGGTGGTGGTCGCGACTCGGGCGGACCGGGTCGAGGGCCGAGGCCGCAGGGCCAGGGGCAAGGCCAGGGTCGGTTCGAACGGGCCCAGGCCCCGAGGCCGCAGCCCCGTCCCTCCAAGCCGGCTCCTCCCCCGCCGCCGCTCTCGAAGGATGCCCTCTCCGGCAGCGTGCCGCTCCGGTCATTCGGCCAGCTCAAGCAATTGTGGCAGGCCCGCGTCGACGAGCCCGAGGGGGAGAACCCGGAGGGGACGCCCCCCACGTCCGATCAGCCGGCTCCCGAGCCGACTCCGGGCGCCACGCCCGAGACCCCGCCGACCGAAGAATCGGCCGGCTGAGTCGAGGTCGCACGAGAAATTGCTCCAACGAAACGAGGCCGGATCCGCAAGGATCCGGCCTCGTTCGCGTTAGGGTTTGTTGTTCCGGGGCATTCCTCTCGCGCAAGGCGTTGCCCGCTCAGAGCAATGAGGGCGACGGCTCCGACGCGATAGACTCGGGAGAGCCGACGCCGACGAAGTTGAGCACCTCGGCTTTCTCGCCATCGTCTGGCTTCTCGTCGATGCCCCACCAGAGGGCGGCGCCTGCGATGACGATGCCCCCGGCGATCGCCAGGCTGAGCCGCCAGCCGAGGTCGGGGCCGTACTGCTTCGCGAAGATCCCGGCCAGGAGGGGTGTGAGGGTCGGCGAGAGGGTCCCGCCAGCATTCCCTCCCATGTTCATGAGCCCCGCGCTGGTGCCGCCGAATCGGCCGCCGAGCTCCACGACCGACGTCCAGAAGGTGCCCTCGCAGGCCCCGATGAGCCCGGCCGCCAGGCTGAAGGCCACGAGCGTGACGTTGGCGTTCGGGCCGAGCAATCCCAGCTCGAACAGGATCCCGCCGCCGATCATGCCAACCACGGGCACGATCGCCCGGCGCAGCCTCGGGGGGTAGCTCGCCGGCACCCGGTCGGCGACCCAGCCGCCGCTGGCCATGCCGATCCCCATGGCCATCGTGATGAGCGTCGAGTAGCCGCGAGCAACGCCGCGTTCCTCATGCTGGATCTCGTCGAAGTAGTAGTTGATCCAGTAGAAGAAGAGGTACTGGAAGTAGCCATAAGCCGCATAACTGAGCGTGATGCAGACAACGCTCTTGCTCAGGAGCACCCGTTTCAACGCCTTGGGGTCATGGATTGGCCTGGCTTTGGCTGAGGCCTCGATTCGAGCCTCGCGCGAAGGCCTCGAGGCGAACGTCCAGACGCCGGTGACGGCCAGCGTCATCCCGCTCGCGATGATGAAGGCGGTCGGCCAGTCGAAGACATCGATCATCGTGCCGAAGACGTAGAAGGCCGCCGACATCCCGACGCAGGCGGCGAATGTCACGAGCCCGTTCGAGAAGGCCCGGGACGGCGCCGGCACGCGCTCGAAGACCATCCGCGCCGAGGCCGGGTGCAACGGGGCGTTGAACAGCCCGAGCAGCGATCGCATGACGAGCAGGCCGAGCCAGACCGCGTTCGCCTCCGTGGCGGCATAGCCGACGCTCCCCGTCCCGGCGACGAAGAGCGTCGATCCCAGGCCCAGCGCGATCAGCGCCGCGCGGGCCCCGAAGCGGTCGATCAGCCAGCCCCCCGGGATCATGGCCAGCGTGTAGAAGAGCAGGAAGGCGGAGTAGATCATCCCCATGCGGTCGGGCTTGATACCGTACTCGGGGATGATCCGCTCGCTCCCCGCCACCGAGATGCCGATGCGGTTGAAGTGGCCGAAGGCGACGACCAGCATTAACAGGGGAACCACGCTTCGCTGGTTCCTGGCGGATACTGACGCGGATGCGGACGCTGAAACGGACTCGGCTGAGATTGGCACGTGGTTGGGCCCGTCGCGTTGGAGGGAGGGAGGTGGAGGTGGGCTACACTCGCTTGACTCCGAAGTGGTGCAGCACGTTCTGCATGAGGCCGGTCCAGCGGGGATCGGCGGAGAGGGTGGAACCTGCGTTGATCGAGCCGGCGTGGAAGACGCGGCCGCCTTGCGGGCGCTCCCAGTAGATCATCTCGGCCGCGACGTGGACGAGCGGGGCCTTGCCGGGGGGAAGCCAGCGCTGGAAGTAATCCCAGGCGAAGGCGATCTTGGTGATGTCGGCGAACCCTTCGGCCAGGAGCGTCATGCCGGCGGGATCCTCGGTCGGCGCGACGCCCCCTTCGGGCGGGGGCTCGACGAGGAACTTGGCCAGGGTCGAGACCCGGACGTCCCCCTCGTGGCCGATCGGCTGCGGCAGGGCCTTGCCCGGCGTGTTGCAGAAGGGTTCCCCCTGGGCCAGCTTCAGGTCGTTCGGCTGGCGGAAGAGGAAGTGGTCGGGGTTGCTCACCTTGTAAGGCCCCGCGCCCGGGGTCCCGACGCCGAACATCGAGCAGTACTCGAGCCCGAAGAGCTGCCAGGCCGGGAACCCGCACTCGCGCGACATCCCGCCCCGCTTGCCGTCGTGGCTATGCCAGAGCTCGCCGCGGCGATCGGCCCTGACCTGCGTGCCGGGGGCGTCCCCCTTGCGACATTCGATGATGCTCGCGTCTTCATTGAACGAGACGCGCCAGAAGGCCGTGTTGCCCGAGAGGACGATGGCGTTGCCGCCGTTCTCGAGGTACTGGCGCATGTGGTTCATCGCGTCGAACGACCAGTACTCGCTGTGCCCGACCACGTAGACGACGCGGTAGCCGTCGAGCGCATGCGGATCCAGGTGGAGGTCGGTGTCGCTCAGGGCGTCATATTCATAACCGTGGTTCTCGAGCCAGGCCTGAGTGTAGCGGTCCTGGCGGGCGAGGTGGCTGTAGTCCCAATCCTCGGGGCCGACGGTCGTGTACGGCCCGACGATCGGCCAGGGCATGCGGAAGCCGTGCTGATAGGTCCCCTGCCCTCCCTTGTGCGGCCGGTAGAAGCAATAGGCCGGTGGCTCGCCGGCGCTGTTGCCGAAGCCGTTGTTGCCGATGGATTTCTTGATCCCATCCCAGCTCTGGCTGAACGAGGTCGCCGAGTATGCCTTCCAGCTATTCGTGGCGCAGAGGAAGGCGATCGGGGCCTTCGCCCGGCTCGCGGCCTTTTTCACAACGAAGAGGGTGTGATAGAGCCGATCCTTCCCCTTGTGCTGGAATTTGAGGCGGGCGACGTAGAGCCCCGAGCGAGCCCCCTCGGGCAGCTTGAACTCGTGGCTGACGTTCCATCGGCAGTCGAAGAGGTCGTCGGATGCGAAGCGGAGGCCGTGTCCTCGCCTCGGATCCTTGTCGGGCTCGTAGCCGCCGAAGCGGGGGACGTTGGGGTCGTGGCTCGGGCCGCCGATCATCCAGGTCCCCTGGTTAATGATCCGGGCGTGGTGGCCGTGCGGGCCGGAGTCGGCGAGTTTGCTCCCGCGCTCCTCATCGAGCGGCCAGCAGGCGATGAGCTTTGAGTCGGTCGGCTTCGCGAGGCCATCGGACTTGAACCGGGCCTCGATCTCTGCCGGCGTCAACGCCTTCGCATAAAGGGCCGGCATGGCGAGGTCGGCGTCGAGCAGGAAGCTGGCGAGGCCGTCGTGCCCCGCCGCGCCGATCCGGAGCGAGGCCTTGCCCGGCTTCGCGGCGACGCTCGCATCCCAGGCCGCGACCTTCTGGCCGTCGATCCAGACCATCTTCGACTTGCCGTCGAAGGTGGCGACGACGTGGTGCCAGCGGTTCGAGAGGACGGAGCTGGGCGTGTTGTCCGGGAAGTGCTTCAGCCCTTCCGGGTTGATGACCATCTTGAGCTGGTCGGGGGGCGTCGTGTGCAGGTTCTCGGCCGAGAACTCGCCGCCGTCGCCGAGGTAGAAGCCGAGCGAGCCGTCCTCGTTGACGAAGAGGGCGAACCCGCAGGCGTGCGGCTCGTCATATTGACCGATGAGTGCCTGCTTCCCCATCGTCCGCCAGCGGCGTGCCCAGAGCTCGATCGTCAGGGCCGGCAGCGATGATTGGGCGTCGAGGGACTTCTCGGCGACGGCATAGGAGCCGGGATGGATCGGCTGGATCGCGGCGGGAGACGGGCCGAACGAGTGCAGGACCTCATCCTTCGAGGGGCCGTCGACGTCGGTCCCGAGGCGGCAGACCGTCAGCTCATACGGGTACGAGTTGCTGACGTGGAACCGGATCGGCTCGCCCGCGGCGACGCTCACGCGGTCGGTGTAGGCGTGGATCCCCTCGACGACCATCGGCTGGTGGGGCGGGATGGCCGGGGCCTCGGCCTCGCGCTTCGCCGCCTGGGTCGGCTCGGCCGCCCGCAGCTCGGCGGCGACGATCGAGGTGGATGCCAGAGCCGTGCCAGCGGCCGCCAAGAACTCGCGTCGGGTCTGTTCGGTCATCCGTTCGGCTCCGTTGGTTTGCGTCGTGAGGGAGAGGTTCGACGGTCTCGAGATTATCGCAGGCTTGAGATCGAAGGCGCTGATGGTTTTCCAACTGTCGCGGAAAACCCGGCCTGGATTCGGCTCAAGGCCCGGCGGGGTGGGAGGCGAGGCAGATTGCAGGCTCGAAGCCGGGGCGGCCTCGAGCCGTTTACGGTCAGGCGAGGATCCCTTCGACCAACTCGCCGTGGACGTCGGTCAGGCGGAAGTCGCGGCCGGCGTAGCGGTAGGTCAGGCGCTTGTGGTCGAGGCCCAGCAGGTGCAGGATCGTGGCGTGGAGGTCGTGGACGTGGACCTTGTCCTCGACGGCGAAGTAGCCGTAGTCGTCGGTCTTGCCCCAGGTCATGCCGGGCTTGATGCCGCCGCCGGCGAGCCACATGGTGTAGCCGTGGGGGTTGTGGTCGCGGCCGTCGGTCCCCTCGCAGGTCGGGGTCCGGCCGAACTCGCCCCCCCAGACGACCAGCGTGTCGTTCCAAAGCCCGCGCTGTTTCAGGTCGGTGAGGAGCCCGGCGATCGGCTTGTCGATCGAGTGGGCGAGGCGGCTGTGGTCGGCCTTGAGGTTGTTGTGGGCGTCCCAGCCTCCGACGTTGCACTGGACGAACCGCACGCCACGCTCGGAGAACCGCCGGGCCAAAAGGCATTGAGTACCGAAGTCGGCCGTAGTCGGGTCGTCGAGGCCGTAGAGGGCCTTCGTCGCCTTCGACTCCTTGCCGATGTCCTGAGCCTCGGGGGCCTCGGTCTGGAGCCGGAAGGCCAGCTCGAACGAGGCGATCCGGGCGTCGAGTTCCGAGTCGGGCCCTCGCCCAGGGGCCTGGCGGCGATCCATCTGCGCGATCAGGTCGAGCTCGAGGCGCTGGAGGTCGGCGCGGTCGCCTCCATTGCCGATGAACGGGACCCTCGCCTCCTGCGGCTTGATCCCCGAGTGTCCCAGCATCGTCCCCTGATACGCGGCGGGGAGGAAGCCCGAGCCGAAGTTGTTCGCCCCCCCTTGCGAGAGGTCCTGGCAGATCGTCACGTAGCCGGGGAAGTTCTGGTTCTCGCTCCCGAGCCCGTAGGTGATCCACGAGCCCATGCTCGGCCTGACGAACGTGTCGGTGCCGGTGTGCCACTCCAGCACCGCGCCGCCGTGGCGTGAGTTGGAGCAGAACATCGAGTTGATCATGCAGAGGTCGTCGGCCCGCTGCGCCACCTCCGGGAAGAGGGAGCTGACCCACGTCCCGCTCTGGCCGTGCTGCTTGAACTCGAAAGGCGAGCCGACGAGGTTGCCCATCCGGTTCGGGAACGAGACGACCCGGGGGCGCCTGTCCTGCGGTAAGGCCTTGCCGCTGTCCCGCGTCAGGAGAGGCTTGGGGTCGAACGTGTCGAGGTGCGACGGCCCCCCGAACATGAACAGCATAATCACTCGCTTGACCTTGGGCGCGTAGTGGGGCTCCCTCGGCGTCAGCGGGTTCCTGGCCGCGTTCGCAGCCGCCTCCTCGGCCAGCAAGGCCGACAGGGCCAGCCCGCCGAACCCCGCCCCCATCCTCGACAGCATCTCTCGGCGCGACAGCGGGGCTTCGCCGTTCGGGCAACAGGGTCGAGACTTCATCGGGCACCTCCTGCTTTGGATTCGGGCTGCGTGCGTGGACCGGGCTCGGCCGACGTCGATCAACGGATGTAAACGAACTCGTTCGAGGACATCAGGGCCCGGCAGAGCCCTTGCCAGGCCCGCTGGCGACGCTTCTCGGGCGGGTCGGCCGCGAGCGACGGCAAGGTCACGTAACGGTCGAGGAATCCCCGCCACTCGGCGATCTCTTCCGGCTCGGCGGGGCGGCCGAAGAGGCGGAGGCTCGCGGCCTGCATGCGGTCGGGGTCGTTGGATTTCGCGTCGTCGAGGAGAGACTTCGCCATCGAGGCCGAGGCCAGCTCCATCACGCCGCTGTTCATCATGAAGAGGGCCTGCGAGGCGACCGTGGTGGTCACGCGGTCGCCGTTGGAGACGGCCGGGTCGGGGAAGTCGAACGCCTGGAACTGGTCGTGCAGGGCGCTCCGGAGGATCGGCAGGTAGACGCTCCGCCGCCTCGACTGGTAGACCTCATTGAGCCGGCCGAGGCCCGTGACGTTCAGGTTCTCGAAGGGGGTCGAGGTCAGGAGCGCGCCGCCGGTGGCGAGGTCGAGCTGCCCCGAGACGGCGAGCAAAGAGTCGCGGACGGCCTCGGCCTCCATCCGCTTCCTGGGCATCCGCCAGAGGAGCAGATCCTCGGGGTCGACCTTCGCGGCCTTCTCGTCCCAACGCGTGCTCATCTGGTACGCATTCGAGAGCATGATGCGCTTATGCAGGGCCTTGACCGACCAGCCGTCCTTCTGGAATTGCAAGGCGAGCCAGTCGAGCAACTCGGGGTGCGAGGGCAACTGGCCGAGCTTGCCGAAGTTGTCGACCGAGCTGACCAGCCCCCGGCCGAAGTGCCAGCGCCAGGCGCGGTTGACGAAGACGCGGGCGGTGAGCGGGTTCTGCGGGCTCGCGAGCCAGCGGGCCAGGTCGAGCCGGCCGCTCTGCTTCGCGCTCAAAGGCGTCTGTTCGTCGCCGGCGAGGATCGTCGGGAAGTGCCTCGGGGCGAGCTTGCCCCGCGTGAGGTGGTTGCCGCGGAGGAAGACCTCGACGTCGCCGACGTCCCCCTCGATCACCGTCATCGCCTTGGGGATGGCGGCGTACTCGGCCTTGGCGTCCTCGAGGAGCTTGGTGTGCGCCGCGCGTTCCTCGGGGCTCATCTTGTTGGTGTTGCCGTTGACCAGGGCGTTGTCGTGCTTGTCGATGACCTGCTTGAGGTCCTCGAGGCGGAGGCTCGCCTGGGGCCCGCCGAGGCCGGTCGTGTTCCACTTGGAGTCGACCCGGAACGAGATCATCGTCCGGGTGCTCTTGAAGATCCCGGCCATCCCGTAGTAGTCGGTCATGGCGAGGGGGTCGAACTTATGATCATGGCAGCGGGCGCATCCCATCGTCAGGCCGAGGAAGACGCGGCTGGTGGTGTCGAGCTGCTCGTCGACGATGTCCATCTGCTGCTTGACCGGGTCGTCCTCGGCCAGCATCTTCGGCCCGAGGGCGAGGAACCCCGTGGCGACGACGAGCTCGTCGTGCCGGGTCGGCTCGGCCTCGGCGAGGATGTCGCCGGCGAGCTGCTCCTCCAGGAACCGGGAGAATGGCTTGTCGGCGTTGAACGAGGCGATCACGTAGTCGCGATAGCGCCAGGCGTCGGTGTAGGCGAGGTTATCGTCCATGCCGTTGCTGTCGGCGTAGCGGGCGACGTCGAGCCAGTGCCGGCCCCAGCGCTCGCCGTACCTCGGCGAGGCGAGCAGGCGATCGAGCAGATGTTCATAGGCCGATTTCGAGTCGTCGCGGAGGAAGGCTTCCACCTCTTCCGGCGTCGGCGGCAGGCCCAAAAGGTCGAACGTGGCGCGACGGATCAGGGTCCGCCTGTCGGCGGGCGGGGCCTGCTCGAGTCCCGCGGCCTTCAGCCTGGCGAGGAGGAAACGGTCGATCGGGGACTCTCCCGAACCATCGGCCTGCGGCGGCTCGCTGCCTTTGAGGGGCTGGAAGGCCCAGAAGTCCTTCGCGGCCTTGTCCCAGCCCGGCTTCTCGTCCTTATCCCCCTCGCTCGGGGCCGGGACGGGCGCCGCGCCCTTGGCGGCCGAGGCCGGCCAGGGGGCACCCATCTTGACCCAGGAGGCGAGGGCCTGGATGTCGTCGGGCTCGAGCTTGCTCTTGGGGGGCATGGCGACGGCGCCGTCGTGGCGGACCGCCAGGATCAGGAGGCTGCGGTCGGGCTCTCCCGGGATGATCGCCGGGCCGGACAAGCCCCCTTGCAGGAGCGCCTCGCGGGTGTCGACGCGGAGCTTGGCCTTCCCCTTGCCGGACTGGGGGCCGTGGCAGTCGTAGCACTGGTCGGCCAGGACGGGGCGCACCTTCTTCTCGAAGAAGTCGATGCCAGCCTCATTCGCGTCGGCCTCGGCCGCCCCGACTCGCACGCCGGGGGCGAGGAGGAGACCGATGAGCGTGATTCCTATCCATCGTCGATCTGGGACCACGGGGGTGACCTCCAAGGATCAGCTCTTCTCGGCTCAGCGGCCGACGGAGCCGAACGCGATCTGCAACTGGAGCTGCAGCGAGAACTCGCAATGCTCTCGCATCGCGCGCTCGGCCGCCTCGACGTCGCGGGTCCGGATGGCCTGGACGAGCTCGACGTGGGTCCGGTTCGAATGCGGTAAGACCGCGTGCGCGTCACTCGACGACTCGACGGCGATCAGGCGCACGAGGTGGCACGAGCCGAGGATCGACGCGAGCGAGGGGACGCCTGAGAGCTCGGCGATCTTGAGGTGGAAGTCGAGGTCGTGCCGACGCGCCTCGGACAGCTTCTCCTCGATGTCGTTGAGCCGGTCGACCTCCTCGGCGAGCGCGTTCAGCTCCTCGAGCTTGCGGTCGGAGATCCTCTCGGTGCAGCGCCTGATGGCCTCGCACTCGATGGCGATCCGGAGGATGTGCTGGCTCCTGACGGTCTCCGCATCGAATCGCTTCACGCGCGCCCCATAGTTCGGCTCGAAGTCGACGAGCTGCTCGTGGACCAGCTCCCGGACCGCCTCGGAGACCGCGCCGACGCTCATACCGAGCGACTTCGCGATCGGCCTGAGGGTCAGGTGCGTCCCGGCCGGGAGCCTGCCGTCGAGGATCTGTTCCCGGAGTTCCAGAAAGGCCTGCCTGGCCTTCGACATCGCCGTCCCTGTCAACAAGTCGCTCACGAGAATACCCCTCTATTGATGCGAGCCGAACTGGCGGTCGAAGAAGCGGAAGGTGGCCTCCTCCGCCTGCCGGAGGTGGTCGCCGGCGAGGCCGTGCCCTCCCCCTTCGATCGGCAGGAGTTGGACGTCAACCTCCGAGGACCGCAACCGCTCGTAGATCCAGACCGACTGAGCAAACAGGACTTCATGGTCCGCGGTGCCGTGGATCAGCAGCGTCGGCGCCGCGTTCGGCGTCACCCAGAAGAGGGGGCTGGCGCGGACGTGCAGCTTCCTCGTGTCGGCCGTCAGCTCGGCCCCGAGGAACCCTTTGAAGGCTTCCGCCGCCCCCTTCCAGACGCCGTACTCGCGGGTGAAGTCGCTGGCCTGGGCCCAGGCCGCGACGCAGTTCACCTTGCTCGACGGCTTCGTCGGCGGGGTGTCGCCGTCGAACTCGCGGACGTCGTTCGTCACCGCGAGGAACTGGGCGAGGTGCCCGCCGGCCGAGCTCCCCATCGCGCCGATCTTGTCGGGGTCGACGTTGAATTCCCTGGCGTGCTCGCGGAGCCAGCGGATCGCGGCCTTGCAGTCGTGGATGTGGGCGGGCCACTTGTGCTTGGGGGAGAGCCGGTAGTCGATGGTGATGGCGACGTAGCCCCTCGCGGCGAACTTGCGGCAGAGCTCGTCATAGTCCTCGCGACGCCCCCCCGAGAAGCCCCCGCCGTGGATGCAGACCACCGCCGGGAACGGGCCCTTCCCCTCGGCGGGCCTCGCCAGGTTCAGCTTGAGCGACTCCCCGGCGGGCTCGGCGAAGACGATCCCCTCGCGGAACTGGACCTCGCCGCCGAGGGCGAGCGTGGGGGGCATCAGGCCGAGCGCCACGATGAGGAGATGCCGGCGGATGCGGGGCGGTTGTCGCGTCATGAGGTTCGGAGGTCCCTTGGCGTGTGGGATCGGGTCGTCAGTCGCGCGGGAGCAGGTACTCGGAGACGACGGCCTCGTTCAGCTCCACGCCCATGCCCGGCTTGCCGGAGAGGGTGATGTAACCGTCCTTGGCCACGGCGTCGCCGATGAACAGCTCGGAGAGGAAGGTGTCGCCGTCGCGGTAGTCGGGGGGGAGGTACTCCGACAGGGGCGAGTTGACGTGCGACATGATCAGGTGCTGGTTGTGGTAGTTCTGCGAGTGCGGCACGACCGGCAGCGAGAAGGCCGAGGCGAGCGCCCAGATCTTGCGGGCCTCGGTCACGCCGCCGACGCGGTTGACGTCGAGCTGCACGTAGTCGACGCAGCCTCGCGTGATCAACTCCTTGAAACCATAGCGCGTGAATTCGTGCTCGCCGCCGGCGATCGCGGTGCGGGTCGAGGCCCGGATCCTGGCGTAGCCGTCGAGGTCGTCGGGGAGGACCGGCTCCTCGACCCAGGCGAGCTGGTAGTCTTCCAGCAGGTGGATCATCTCGATGGCGTACTGGGTCGTCCAGCCCATGTAGGCGTCGCCCATCAGCTCGACGTCGTCGCCGATTGCGTCGCGGATCGTGCGGATCAGCTCGACGTTCTTCCGCATGCCGGGCCGGCCGTCCTGCGGGCCGTAGCCGAACCGCATCTTGACGGCGGTGAAGCCCTCCTTGACGTACCCGGCGGCCATGCTCGCCAGGCGGTCGAGGTCCTTGTCGGCGTAGAGGTAGCTGGCATACGCCCGGATCTTCTCGCGGGTCTTGCCCCCGAGCAGATTGTAGACGGGCTGTCCCGTGGCCTTGCCGAGGATATCCCAGAGCGCGATGTCGATGCCGCTGATCGCCTCGAGCACCAGGCCCCGGCGGCCGATGTTCACGGTCGAGCGGTACATCAACTCCCAGAGCAGCTCGACGTCGAACGGGTTCCGCCCCACGATCAGGGGGGCGAGGATCTTCTCGACGGCATCCGCCATCGCCCGCGAGCCCAGCCCGATCGCGCCGACGCCGCGCAGGCCTTCGTCGGTCGTGATCCGCACCAGGACGTGGAAGACCGGGTCGCTCCGCAGGTCGATCGGCATGTTGAACATGGCCGCCCCCTGCTCGCGCCGCCGCCGCCCCTCGTCATAGAGCAGGTCCAGCGGCCCGGTGAGCCACCAGTCGAACTGCTCGAAGTCGGGTTGCCGGATCCTCAGGGCTTCTACTCGCGCTATCCTCATGCTTCACCCAGTTTGAATCCTGGTCGTACAATGTTCGAACAAAGCCTATCGCCGAGGATGAGCGGCGTCAAGCCTCACCTCCCCTACGTTCGGAAGATACCCGGGGGTTCGCTGTCGGCCATGGGGTTTGATCCATTCCCGAGGTGTCAAGATGCCGGGGTGATGGCCCCGGCATGGCCCGACTCGATCCGGGCGTATGGGTCGATTCGTCACGTCTTCAGGCGGACTCCTTGAATTTTCGAGTGCCCGCTTGACCGCCCGATTTGCTCGTGGCTATAAAGATCTCGACATCGTGTTAACGATGTTCGAACAAAGTCAGATCGATGTTAGGTTGAAGAGGGCGTCCTCTCCTCTCGGCGACGATCGTCGCCTCTCGCCCTCGGCGAATCCGTTGGTATCTCGCCAGTGGAGGTCTCGAGCACCAGGATGCCCCGGTCTCCCCGCTCCGGCCGATTGGCCGGACCGCCTCGCCCGCGATGGACGTGGCGCCTGGACGTCAAAGCCCGCTGAGCCGGCCCGTCGCCCGATCCTCCTCGGGGCGTACCGGGCTGGCCATCGTCGATGTCGGTTGCGGGGTGCCCTTGCCCTGCGTTTCGAAAGACCGGCCCGTGCCGAAGTCTCGAACACCCGCCGCGAGGCCGGGCCGATCGGCCCGCGCCCTTCCCCCGCGGCGAGGCCCTTCGTATCGGCGGTTCGAGATGATTTCGCGTTCGCATCCCCGCCCGCGTCCGGCCTTCTCGCCCGCGTTCTTCCGTACGTTCTTTCCCGCCACCCCGAATCGAGGGAGCAGTCATGGATCGTTCCGAACCCGCCGTCGTCGTCAGGGCTCGCGGCTTCACGCTCATCGAGCTGCTGGTGGTGATCGCGATCATCGCCGTGTTGATCGCCTTGCTCCTGCCGGCCGTGCAGGCCGCCCGCGAGGCCGCCAGGCGCTCGCAGTGCGTGAACAACCTCAAGCAGATGGGCCTGGCCTTGCACAACTACCACGACGTCAACGGGGCCTTCCCGCCGCCGAAGATCTACAGCGGGAGCTGCCTCTCGTCGAACGGGGGGACGGGCAAGTCGATGAACACGACGGGGTTCACCCTCCTGCTCTCATACATCGAGCAGACCACGCTGGCGAACGCGTACAACTTCAGCCAGGCCTCGGCCGGCGAGGCCTGGAACGGCGGGAACACGACGCTGGTGGGGACCCCCCTGGCGAACACGACGGTCGTCTCGACGCTGGTCGCCGTCTACGCCTGCCCGTCCGATCAGGCCCCGCAGATCTCGGACAGCGGCGGGGTGAACCCGGCGGACCCGTACAACCGCCAGCAGGCGAGGCTCTCGAACTACCTCTTCAGCGTCGGCTACTACGAGGAATACTTCTGCCCGGCCGTGCTGATGCCGCAGTCGTACGCGCAGGCGGCCTTCTACAGCGACATCTCGACCCGGATGGCCGACTTCCAGGACGGGACGTCGAACACGTGCCTCGTCGGGGAGGCCCGGCAGACCATGATCGCATCGCCGGGGCCTTCGTGGGGCTCGGGCTACCACACGTCGTCGCACGGCCGGGCCCCTCGGCCGCAGGACGACCCCGCCGCCGCCCAGTGGCTGCCGAACTACCCGGCCGGGCCGCTCGTCAACGTCGACTTCCCCGGCACGCCGCCGAACCCCCAGCGCCTCCCCTTCGCCTGGCAGTTCTCGAGCCTGCATCCGGGGGGCGTCAACATGGTCTTCGGCGACGGCAGCGTGAAGTTCCTCAAGAACACGATCAACCTCAACGTCTGGCCGGCCCTGCACACGATCAAGGGGGGCGAGATCATCAGCTCGGACCTCTGAGCCCATCCTCGACAGGCTGGCTCCAGGGCGCGGGGCGGCTCGCGGAGCGCAGGCGGGCGGCCCCGCCCGAGCCACTTCTTTGATGGACGTCCCAACGACCTGAACGAGGGGGATCCCGTGGAATCTCGGAATCGGAAGCTGATCCGGGCCGCAGCGTGGCTCGCCGTCTCCATGATCGCCGGCTGCTACGGCGACGACGAACCGTACGTGACGCTCGTGCCGGTCGAGGGGACCGTCACCGAGAACGGCAAGCCGTTCGAGGAGGCGATCATCACCTTCGTGCCCGAAGGGGGCAACAGGGACCAGACCACCGGCGTCGACCGCACCGGCCAGGGGGGGACCTTCAAGGCCATGTATCGCAACCGACCGGGGCTCGCCCCCGGCAAGTACAAGGTCGTGGTCTCGAAGACCTCGCATCCCCCGGCCGCCAAGATGCCCGAGGCCTTCAAGGACCTGCCCTACATGGCCAAGCGCGCCGGGCTCCTGAAGGAAGAAGCCCCGGCCGACTACAGCGACCCCAAGAAGACCCCCCTCTCCCTCGAAGTCTCCCAGGCCGGCGAGAAGGGGCTCCTCTTCGACGTCAAGGATCTCCGCCGGGGGAAGTGAGGGAATTCTGTTCGTATCTTCATGTTTTTGTGTGAAGATGCGAGGCGGTCATGGCTGGACATGGCCCGGCCTCAGTTCGGCCGGTCGAGGGGCTCCCGCCCCTCGGTCGCGGCCCGGGAGCCGGGCCCTTTGCCTTTCAGGGTCCACTTCTCGTTGAAGTAGCCGGAGGTCTTCACGGCCCCGCCGTTGCGGTCGACGTGGAAGACGGCGAAGTCGCCCAGGCGGGGGAAGAGGTAGGCGTTGGTGCCGGCGAACTCGCGGTTGCCGAAGGTGTGGCCGCTGTTGATCACCACGTACCGGCGAGGGTTCAAGGGGTTGGGGGCGATCAGGACGGGGGCGTAGTCGCCGGATCCGAACGTCCCGTCCAGCTCGATGTCGGCCTTGGTCCAGCGCAGGGGGAGCTTGTCGAGGATCTTTGCGATGACCCGGTTCGACCCCGGGTCGCCGAAGAGGATGAGGTTCTGGTCCTCGATGTCCTGGTCGCTGACGGCGTCGTCGTCCTTGATGGCGGCCTCGCCGCGCATCCAGTGCCGCCAGTCGTCGGCGAAGGCGATGAGGCGGTCCTCGGCCCAGCTCTGCACGAGGGGGTTCCAGGCCTGCCCCTTGCCCCTGACGCAGAGGAAGGGCCCCGTCAGGGCGTCGTCGATCGGCCCCTGGAGCCGGTGCCGCTTGAGGCCGTCGACGTTCAACTCGAGCCGCCTGGAGGCCTCGTGGTCGAGGAGGTGCCAGTTCCCCTCGCTCAGGCGGAAGTAGACGTTGGGCAGGAGCCCCTTCTCGGCCGATTCGAGCGGGAAGTCCTGGTCGCCGAGGCGGATCGACTCGGCGACGTGGCGGTCGACGCTCAGGACCGCGACGTTCTCGATCGCGTGGACGACCACGCGCTTGTCGACGATCTCGGCGTCGACCGAGGCCCGCTTGTAGTGCTCCTGGAGTTGCTCGATCGTGAGCCAGGGGGCCCGGTTGAAGCGGAGCGTGTAGGTGGCGAACCGGATGTGCTTGGGCCGGGTCGTCCCCCCCTTGGCGATCCGCTCGTCGTGGAAGGCGGCCAGGATCTTGGCGCTGGCCGGGTCGACCGAATGCCCCGTCTTGGCCCCGATGAGCCGGATGAAGTCGAGGTCGGGGCTCTTGGTCTCGAGCCCCTCGGTCTTGAACGTGTAGCCGAGCGCTTGCAGGGCGTCCTGGATGTTGATGGACGCCTGGCGCTGGGGGTCGTCCTCGCCGCCATAGCCGGCCATCGGCACATTGTAGGCGTTCGCGGCGTAGTCGACGGCGTCATAGATATGAAGGGCGCTGGCCTGGTAGTCGGGGATCTCGCCGAGCTTGGCGTACGTCCTCGTCTCCGAGAACCCCGCCCCCGCCTCGACCGACGACCACAGCCCCGGGTGATGCAGGCCGAGGTGCCAGGCCCCGGCGCCTCCCATCGAGAAGCCGCGGAGTACGACCTTGTGGTCATCGACGGAGAAGCGACGCTTGACGGCCTCGATCGCCTCGAAGACGTCGGCCTCGCCGGCCCAGCGATAGGCGTTGTTGCCCCGGCCGAAGACGTGGAGCGTCAGCTTGCCCTGCTCCTCGGGCTTCGCGGCCTTCCCCTCGAAGCTCTGGAGGAAGCGGACCTCGTTGAGCGTGACCCCCCGGCCGTGCAGCACGACGTCGAGCCTCGTCCGCTCGCCCGCGGGGAGCCCCTCGGGGACGATCAGGGCATACGGCTGGACCGAGCGATCGACCTTCGAATAGAACCCGAGCAGCCTCGCCCCCGGCTTCTCGAGCCAGGGTTTCTTCCCCTCGGCGAGTTGCGCGGCCCGCTCGATCCCTCGGTCGAGCACGGCGCGGGTCGCCTCCACATCCTTCTTGGCGAAGAACTCGCCGAGCTGGATCGCCCAGGCGGCCGCCTTGTGGTAGACGACGACGTCGGCGAGGGCGTCGTCGCGGTCGGCGGCCCTGGCCGTCGGGATCCCGGCGATCTGCTTGCCGAACTCCTCAAGCCTGGCCTCGAGCCCCTGGCGTTCCGCGGCCTCGAGCGGGTAGCGGTCCGGCTCCTTGAACGTCGGCTGCGCCTGGGCGTCTCGGATGCCCCCGAGCAGGGAGGTTGCCAGGAGGAACACGGAAACCCAAGAATGTCGCTCGGTCATCAGGTCGCTCCCCGCTCGAAAGACCCCGGCCCTGCCCGCCCAACCCGTCTTCGAATAAGCGTCGAAGCGACCGATTGTATCCCGCCAGGGACGCCCCAACACGCGCCACGTAATCAGAAAGTTCGGCTCGGTCCTTGCAGGGTTTGGAGCCCTTGAATGCCGGGCGTCGGAGACATCCCGACGTGTCGCCGGTAGGTTGCGCAGGGCTCTACCCCCTTGGTATAATCGCCGAAACGGCTATAATCCGGAGATATTGTCCGGTCACGCTCGTCGTCGAAAACCGGTATCAGGGTTTGATTTCCACGCTTTGGACTGGGGCGGACGGATCCAATGGTAGTCTATGCCTGGCGTAACCTGATGACCCGCCCGCTGCGGACCATCCTCGCCCTGATCGGCCTCTCGGTGCCGATCCTGGGGGTGATGGGACTCTTCAGCCTCTCTCGGGGCCTGAGGAACATGGTCGGCGACACGCTCAGCCGGGTCGAAGGGGTGATGGTCGTCCGCGAGAACGCGATGAGCCCCGTCTTCAGCCTGCTGCCGGCCAACCTGGAGCCGAAGATCCGCAAGATCCCCTCCGTCACCATCGTCGCGCCCGAGGTCTGGCAGGTCGCCCCCAATATCCAGGGGGTCGGGCTCATCGGCAAGGTGACCCGGTCGTTCGTCAGCGGCGGGCAGTCGATCCTCGACCAGCCGGTGATCCAGGGGCAGGACATCGTGGCGCACCAGCATTTGAAGAGCGCCGTGTACCCTCGTGCCCTGAAGGAAAACAACGGCGAGGGCCGGTTCCTCACGCCCGACGACAGGGGCAAGCCGAACATCGTCATCAGCAAGAAGATCGCCAAGAACTATCCGGCCGCAGACGGCAAGCCGCGCAAGGTCGGCGACAAGCTGCAGATCAAGGGGAAGGAATTCAACATCATCGGGATCTACGAGACGGGCTCGATGCTGCTCGACGTGGTGATCGTGATGGATATCGACGTGGCGAGGGACCTGCTCGGCATGTCGAAGGAGACCGTCTCCAGCTTCTACACCGAGACCGCCGACCCCTCGCGCAATGACGAGGTCTCGGACGCGATCGAGAAGGCGAACACCGGGGTCGACGCCCGGAGCATGAACGAGTTCATGTCCAACTTCGGGATGCTCATGGGGCAGGTCGACAAATTCCTGATGATGACCGTGAGCCTCGCCCTGATGGTGGGGATCGTCGGCATCATCAACACGATGCTGATGAGCACCACCGAGCGGTTCATCGAGTTCGGCGTCCTGCGCACGAACGGGTGGTCGCAGGGGAACATCCTGGCCCTGGTGACGCTCGAGAGCGCCTATCTCGGGCTGCTGGCGGGGGTCGTCGGCTGCGTGCTGCTCCTGGTCGGGATCACGGTCGCGAATCAGTTCATCTCCGGGGGCATACGCCTGGAGTGGCAGTTCTGGCTCCTGGGCTTGGGCGTCTTGCTGTCGGTGGTCACCGGGACGCTCGGCGGCCTCTACCCCGCCTGGCGCGCGGCGAGGCTCGTGCCGATGGACGCCATCCGGGTCGGGTCGCACTAGGCTGGCGAGGAGGACTTCGCACGGGCCAAGGGTCTCGTCGAGCCTTGGATGGCGTGCGAACTGCGGCCGATGGGGTCGCGGGCCGAGGCTCGCGGCCGGGAACTTCCCTCGGGATCTGGGCCTTGAGACGATTCCCGAAGATGGTCGAACGGACGTGACACAGGGTGCGTGATGATTGAAGTGGCCGACGTTCGCAAGTCCTACCGGAGCGGAGATCGCCTCGTCGAGGCGCTCCGGGGGATCAGTTGTCGCGTGCCCAAGGGGCGTTTCGCGTTCATCGTGGGCCCCTCCGGCTCGGGCAAGAGCACCTTGCTCTACCTGATGGGGGCCCTCGACCGGCCGACCTCAGGCTCGATCCACGTCGAGGGGGACGACCTCACGACGATGACCGAGGCGCAGCAGAACACCTACCGCCGCGACCGGATCGGCTTCATCTTCCAGTCGTTCAACCTGATCAGCAACCTCACGGCCGTCGAGAACGTCCTCATCCCGTTCCTCCCCAGGGGGATCACCGCCGAGCAGCGCCAGCGGGCCGCCGAATTGCTGACGGAGGTTGGCCTGGGGGATCGGCTCGACCACCGGCCCTTCCAGATGTCGGGCGGGGAGCAGCAGCGCGTGGCGATCGCGCGTGCCCTCATCAAGGACCCGATCCTCGTCCTCGGCGACGAGCCGACGGGGGAGCTCGACTCCAAGACGGGGGATGAGATCTACCGGATCCTCCGCCGGCTCCAGCGGCAGCGGCAGACGACCCTCGTCGTCGTCACCCACGACCGCCGGTTCATCACGCCGGACGACCTCGTGCTCGAGATCCAGGACGGCCAGCTCAAGGTGGACGGGCTGTCAGAGTCTCAGGACGACCTTTCCGAAACCGAGGTTGGATTCGACCCGAGCCTGGGCCGCCCCGAAGTCGTCGAAGGCAAAGACCCGGTCGACGACCGGACGAACCAGCCCGCGTTCTAACCAGGGGACCACGCGGTCGGCGAACCGCCGCGTGACGCCGATCTTCTCCTCGATCGGCCGGGCGCGCAGGGTGGTCCCCACCACGGTCAGCCGCTTACGCAGGATCGTCAGCAGGTCCATCGGCGCCGCGTTGCCGCCGAGCAGGCCGACGACGACGAGCCGCCCCTTCGTCCCCAGGCTCGCCAGGTTCCCGGCGAGCGCGGGGCCGCCGAGGAAGTCGATCACCACGTCCACCCCCGCCCCGCCCGTCAGCCTATCAATGGCCTGGGCGAAGTCCTCCGCGCTCGCGTCGATGCCGTGATCGAGGCCGAGTTTTTTCGCTTGCTCGAGCTTATCCGCGGTCCTCGACGTGCCGAAGACGACGCAGCCCATCGCGTGGGCGACCTGCACGGCCGCCGAGCCCACGCCGCTCCCCGCCGCGTGGATCAGGACTTTCTCCCCCGCCTTGACGTTCGCCTGCAACTCCAGGGCGTCGTGGGCGGTGAGGAAGACCTCGGGGACCGCCGCGGCGGCCTCGAAGTCGAGGTTCGCCGGGATCGGCACGACCATCCGCTCGTGGCTCACCACGTACTCGGCCTGCCCGCCCCCCGAGACGATCCCGAAGACCCGGTCGCCGATCTTGAGCGGCCCCGTCGCGTCGGGCCCGAGCGCCTCGACTTCTCCCGCGTATTCGAGGCCGGGGATGTCGGCCGGGACCCCCGGAGGCGCAGGGTAGTGCCCCCTCGCCTGCATCAGGTCCGCCCGGTTCAGCCCGCAGGCCCGGACCCGGATCAAGACCTGCTCGCCCTGGGGCTCTGGTGTGGGGACCTCGCGGATCTCGAACGCCTCGATCCCGCCCCGCTTCGTGATGACGATCGCTTTCATGATGACGTTTCGCGAATCCGTCGTGAGGAAAGGGGCAGCGGCGGCTTGTTGGAACGGCAAGCCGCCTTCGACCCTTGTTGACGTGCCAATGTGCTGCCCGGAAGTCCGATGATCCTTGCCCACTCGAATTTACTTGGCGGCGGTCGGCTTCTGGTTCCAGTAGATCCGCACGTTATGGGTGGATCGGCCGCCGGCGATGATGTCGTTATCGCCGTCGCCGTCCAGGTCCGCGGCGACGAGGTCCTCGGTGCCGACGCCGCCGTCCTCGACGACGTGGCGGGTGAACTTGAGGGAGCCGGAGGACGTCTCGGGGTCATAGACGAAGACGCCCGGGCCTTGCGGCTGGCGCGAGGCCTCCTTGCTCTTATCTCGCTGGCCGATGATCAATTCTTGATCCGCGTCGCCGTCGACGTCGGCGCACCAGACGGCGTGGCCCCAGGCGAGCGGCTCGTCGACGACCATGCGATCCCAGATCCCCTTGCCCGACTTCGGCGCCGTGTAGACGACGACCTGGAACCCGTGCCAGGGCTCGATCGTCGCGACGTACTTCCGCCCGTCACCCAGCCGTCCGACCTTGACCTCGCTCGATCCCTTGAACGGCTTTGTTTCCTGGTTCCCCTCGCCGATTTGCGTCTTCGACCAGCGGCCCGAGGCCGTCTCGCGCCTGAGCACGAAGACCCCTTCCCAGGCCGCGACGACGATCTCATTGCGGCCGTCGTCGTCGAAGTCGGTGATCTGGAGGTTGTGGACGGTGTGCAGGCTCTCGTCGGCGACCTCGACCGGCCAGACCTCCTTGGCCGGATCCTTGGGGATCGAGAAGACGAGCAGGCGGACCCCCTGCCCCTCGCCCCAGTTCGGCCCCTTCGTCCCCCGCCCTTGCAGCGGCGCGACGACGAGCTGGGTCTTGCCGTTGCCGAGGACGTCGCCGAACCGGAGGCGGTGCAGCGTCGGCTCGGCCCCGATCGGCAGGACCTTCCACGGTGCGTCGCCGACCCCGTCGCGCCTGATCCACTGCAGCGTCCCCCCCGACCCCGTGTTGGCCGGCTGCCAGCTCGCCCCGAGGGCGAAGTCGACCTTGCCGTCGCCGTCGATGTCGTGCGGCTGGAGGCAGACGTTGTCCTTCTCGGTGGCGTCCTTGATGAGGATATGCTTCTGCCAGCCCGGGTTCTCGTACCAGACGACGGCATCCTCGGCCACCGCCACCACGTCGAGCTTGCCATTCCCGTCGACGTCAGCCGTCGTCACCGCATAGCAGACGTTCCCGACGTGCGGGTCGAGCTCCTGCGCCTTGAAACCGGGAAACTCCGCGGCGTTACTCAGGCTTGGGCTTTGCGAGATCCAGGCGCACGCGACCAAGGGAAGTCTCATCAGCAGTTTTCGAAGCACAACCGGCTCCCAGCGGGCTCGGGGATCGAATCTTGTCCTGGCCATGCACGTCCGACACGACCCATGCGGACGAGCCCCGGCCGGACTTGATTCCCCCGGCCCGGGCCCCAGGCTCAGGATGATCGGTTTCCGCGCCGGAAGCCAGAAAAAACGCCCGGTCGCTTGCGTAGGAAGGGGCGTCGGCCAGGCTCTGGGCATTGAGCCCCTGGCTTGCCCTATCGATTTGCGGATTCGTAGACAGGCTCGCCAGTGGACGAAAATTGACGAGAGGCATTTGTGATTGTGTGAATGCCAGGTCCCGGCTTGTCGGGCCGGGACTTGGGACATGCCGAATCCAGGGCCTTTTATCGAGGGGCGTTCCCCTTCGAGTTGCCCGTGGCGGCCTTCGCGGCATCATCCGCGAGGGCCTGGATCAACGTCTTCAATCGATCTGAGCCGGGCGATCCCGAGATTTTGTGGCGGATTATGCCTTCATGATCGAGCAGGTAGATCAAAGGGAATGTGTCGATGTTGAACTCTCGGGCGATGGGTCCGAGGTCCTTGAAGTTCCCGCCGCCGTCGAACCAGGAAGGCCAGGACACATGATCTTTGTCACGGTGCTCTTTCGCCACTTCCCGGCTCGCGTCACAGTTGATGCCCAGGACCGCGATGGGGCGGTCTCGCATCAAAGCCTCCAGGGCGGCCCGATCGGGCAAAGCCCCCGAATACGAGCCGCACCAGTCGGTCCAGAAGATGAGGACGATGGCCTTCCCCTTGAACTGGACGAGCCTGAGTGGCTTCCCATCGAGGTCCTGGCCCTGGATCTCGGGCGCCGGCTTGCCGACCGCGAGATCGCGAAGCTCGTGCAACTCGGCTCGGGCCGATTCGGCCAGAGTCTTCTCCGGGCCGGGGGCATCAGAATAGTCGCGGATGACCCGTTCGAACTGGGCGGTGGCTTGCTTGGAGAGGTCTTCGGGATCTCCCTGGAAGAAACCCGCGGCGACCTGTGGGGCCGTGCCGCCGTCGAGGTGGAGGCGTGTCATCGAACTGGCCCACTCGGGGCAGGCTCGGGCCTCGCGGATCCGATCGGCTCGGTGCTTGAGATACCTGCCGAACGCCAGGGATGTCTCGGCCTGGATGCGTGGGCGGGCATTCGCCGCGAGGATGGCGAGGAATAGCTTCTCGTCCTCCGGGAAGATCGAGCGTGAGTGCATCAGCGCGACGCGGGCGGTCTCGGTCTGATCGGCGTACTTCTCGGCCAGGAGATTGATCGCCCGAACATATGCCGGTCCTATCCAGCACCTCTGGGCGATCCAGATCAGAGCCCTGAAGGCGGCGGGATCGTCGGGTGCCGCCTCGGCCAGTTCGAGGAATCGGGTGGAGAACTTCAGCAGCCGATCTTCATGCACCTTGGAGTCATCAACCTGTGTCTTGTCCCCGGCATCGCGACGGTTCGTCGCGTCATCGGCGGCTTTCGCTTCCGCCTCCTCCGCCTTACGTAACGCGAGGTAGCGGCCGGCGGGTGATGCGGTATCGGGGCTCACGGGAATATCCAGAATCTTGTCGCTGAGCGGGCGGGCTGGAGGATGAAATGTCCAGTCGAGGACGAAGAGGTTCCATTCCCCCTCCGGCAACGGGAGCCTGCGGAAACCGGTGCCGTCTCGGTTCACGATGGCGATACGAGAAGTTCTGGTTTTGTGGTCCATGACGGCTAGGGCGAGTCGAGAAGCGTCGGGTGACCAGGTCACATCCACCGAGCTGCCTTCCTCGAGGTCCAAGGACAGGTCGCGATGGGCCTGCCCGTTGAGATCCTCAACGTAGACGCGGGGTTTCCTCGCCTTCACTTCAGTCCCGAAATCAACGCAGGCGATGCTGCGACCATCCGGAGAGAATCGCGATGTGAGGAAGTAGGGAGTCTTGGTCGAACCTTCGATCAGTCGCCGCGAAGACGTACCATCGGGATGGACGAGTGTATGGCGACCTCGGTACGGGACGTTGGAGGCCAGGGTCCGGGTTGCCAGCCAGGTCCCGTCGCGAGAGCAGTCGAGGACGAAGTCGGTCTCGGGAATCGGTAACTTGATCCCGTGCGTGCCGTCGGCGTCCACAATCCAATTCTCATACGTATTCTCGCCGATGAACAATGCGATGACGACCTTTCGGCCGTCGTGCGACCAGTACGGTTCTCCGTATCGGTTGAAAATGCGCCGAGGGGCCTCTTTGCCCTGCAGGTCGTGAATCCAGACTCCCATCCCGAGACTTTCGGCTTGCCTTGCATCGATCGGTGCAGAGAGGAGATAGCGGCCATCGGGCGACAGCCGACCGAATGACTTGCCTCGATGTATCGTCCGCCACTTGGCCGTATCCGTATCGATGGCGGCCAGGCCCATGAACGCATCACCCAATTGTTCGCCGTTGATGTTGGCCGCTCGGACGATCAGCGAGCCCGCCCCTTCCGCGCCAGCCTTCTCGCGAACCGCCGGCTTCCCTGGTGCGACGACTGTTTTCTTCGGGGGCGGCGTCTGTTGCAGATCGCCCGGCGGGGCTGCGGTCGTCGCGTGGACGAACAGTCCGATGCCGGCAATCAGCAAACCAACACCCAGGACGGATGCCGTGAGTCGTGCTATTTTTGTGCGGAGTATGATTTTGAGCATTCCATCCGTCAGCGTCTTGACCATCAACGACCCCGTCTCGATGGCGGCGTCGCCTTCGAGGATCTGCACAGCCGTTCGGGCCAACGTCCGGGCCGCCCCGTCGAGGGGCAAGGTTCCTGAAAGGTCGCAAATATGGCCCCCAGCAGCGAAGCCGGCCGGGATCGTCAGGCCGCGCTCAGAGAGTCGGGCCTTGAGGCGAGTACGAGCCCTCGAGAGGCGAGAGAGGACCGTCCCCTGCGGGCAGCCGAGGCGCCTTGATGCGGCCTCGGTGGTGAGGCCTTCGAGGTAGCAGAGGACGACGGCGTCGCGGAACTTGCGGGGGAGGCGGTCCACCTCCTCGTGGAGCTCGGGCCAGCCGGGCTCGGAGGCTTCGGCAAAAGGTTCGGCCTCGCTGGTTCGAGAGGCGACGCGGCGCTCGAGGTTCTGGTGGCGGATGCGGTTTGCCCTGGCTCGCCAGGCGATCCGGAGGGCGATGCCGTAGAGCCAGCTTCCCAGGGAGTCGCGCTTACGAACCGATGAGGCCTGCCGGGCCAGGACGAGGAAGGTGGCCTGGAAGGCATCCTGGGCGTCGTGGTCGTTGCCGAGGACCTGACGGCAGGCCCGATAGACCATCGGCCCGTGGCGCTCGACCAGGACGGCGAAGCAATCCTGGGCGATCGCGGCGGGGGCGGTCAGGAACCTCTCGAGCAGGAACCCGTCGGGCTGGTTCCCGAGCGTGCCCGCGGCGTAGAGGGTCTGGATCGGCCCGTATGTTGTCGTGTTGGCGTCGAGCGGTCGTCCTGTCATCGCAACGGCTCCTGATTGACGTGTCCCAGTGTAGTGACACGAGCCGCGTTGGCTATTCCCCAAGGAAATTCCGGGGGATCAAACAGGGCGATGAGAGGGGTGCGGAAGAGGGCGGAAATGAACAGAAGCCTCGGGCGGTCCCCCGCGTCAAGTCGGAGGGCAGCTCGGGGCTTCCGGGGTTCGTTCGGCGTTTCGATGCAATGCGTGTCGTTCGTCGGTTCTCAGGCCTGGCTTCGGCGAAGGTCAGTTCGCGTGGATGCCGGAGGAGTTCTTCATATTGGCGACCATCGTGCGGCAGGAGGCCTCGCACTCGCGGAGCTTCTTGGCGACGGCCTTCATCGGCTCGGAGTTGTGCTTCTCGATCTCGGCGGCCGTGGTCTTGCACGACTCGGCGCAGGCGTGGCACGAGTTCGTCATCAGGGGGCTGTGCTTGGCGATCATGCAGGCCGAGAGGCCGCAGAAGGCCGCGCAGTCGGAGAAGAGCTGGAGGGCCTTGGCGTGCTCCTTCTTGCCTTCGGCGAGGGCGGCGAGGCAGTGGTGGAAGCCCATGTCGCAACTCTTGGCGCAGTCGGCGCAGGCTTTCAGGCACTCTTCATGGGCCTTGTCGAGGGTGCAACACGACTCTTCGCATTTCTCGCCGGCCGTCGCGGAGAGGGCCGAAAACCCCAGGGCGCTTGCGCCCATGACGCCCAGCATGTTACGTCGGTCCATCACGGAGATACCTCAATGGATTGGTGGGAGGTCGACCACAGCCCATCGCCCCGAACGCCGCGCCCCTGACAGGGGCAGGCCGACGCATTCGAGGGATAGCGGCCGCACCCGGTCGAAGACGACGCGGGCCAAACCAACACTTCAGCAAGTTCTGGGCCTTGAACGCCTTGTTTTTCGGGATGCAAAGGGGCAGGCAGGCCCGTACGGTCGCGACGAGACGCACGCGTCGGGGCATTCAAGCTGAGGCGTCGGAATCCGTTATGGCATGCCCGAAGCCCCGGCCGGATGTCATCGCCCATGCCGAGATGTGCGTATGCGCCGCGATACGTTCACTCGCCCGGGCTGGTGAACTCCATGTTTGCGCCCAGATTCGAGTCCTTGATCGGGATTAGGGAGAATCCGGGATCCCCGCGGTGGGCACCAACCGTCAGATCCGGGAACAAGGCCGATGCCGTCGCGTTCGGTTCCACCGCGGCTCGCACCCGATCCGAGGTTCGGGTGAAGGACCCTCGAATCGTATAATCGTAAGGATATGCATGGAACCTTCGGCGGTAATGCTCGAATTCGACGCGGAAAAGTGACGATGCGAAGCCTCGTCACCGTCGAACCGCCTTTTCAGGGGTGTGCATTGGGCATAGCATGGACGCACGCCGGAACGTGAGGGCGAGGGCCCTACGCGGGTGACAACCTGAGAACTCTGCCATGACCATCGACTCGCGTGTGCAGCCGCTGCTCGACGAGCTGCTCGAGACGCAGAGCACGCCCGAGGCGGTTTGCCGCGCGTGTCCCGAACTGCTGCCCGTCGTTCGCGAGCGCTGGCAGCGGCTCCGACGGGTCCGGGACCGGCTCGACGCGATGTTCCCGTCCCTGCCGGATGGGTCGACCGATGCCCAGCCGACGTCGCCGAGGCCCGAAGCCTCGCTGCCGAGGATCGACGGCTACGAGGTGGAGGAACTCATCGGCCGAGGCGGCATGGGGCTCGTCTTCCGGGTGCGGCACCTCGGGCTCAAGCGGGTCGTGGCCCTCAAAATGGCGATCGCCGGGGCCTTCGCCGGGCCGCTCGAGCGCGAACGCTTCCAGCGCGAGGCGGAGACGGTCGCGCGCCTCCGGCACCCCAACATCGTGCAGATCCACGACGTCGGCGACTCCGACGGCCGCCCCTACTTCACCATGGAGTATGTCGAGGGGGGGAACCTGGCGAGGAAGCTCGACGGGGCCCCGCAGCCCCCTCGCGAGGCCGCCGCCCTGGTTTCCACGCTGGCGGGGGCGATGCACGCCGCCCACCTCGACGGGATCATCCATCGCGACCTGAAGCCTTCCAACGTGCTGCTGACCTCGGGGGGCGTCCCCAAGATCGGCGACTTCGGCCTGGCGAGACGGATGGACGACGACGCCGGCCTCACGCACACCGGGGCGGCGATCGGGACCCCGAGCTACATGGCCCCGGAACTGGCAGCGAGCCGTCGGTACGAGGTCGGCACTTCCGCCGACGTTTATTCGCTCGGGGCGATCCTCTACGAGTCGCTCGCGGGCGTCCCGCCGTTCCAGGGGGCCTCGTCGGCCGAGACGATCCATCATGTGCTCAACCGAGAGGTCGTCCCCCCGTCGACGCTCCAGCCGAGGGTCCCCCGCGACCTCGAGACCATCTGCCTCAAGTGCCTGTTCAAGGAGCCGAGGCTCCGCTATGAGTCGGCCCTGGCCCTCCGCGAGGACCTCGACCGCTTCCTGCGGGGCGAGGCCATCGCCGCGAGGCCCGAGGGCCGCGCGGGGCGTCTGGCCCGGCGGATCGCCCGCAGGCCGGTGCTGTCGGGATCGATCCTCGGCGGCTCCCTGCTCGCGACGGCCGCGCTCGGGGGCATGCTCTGGCTGATCGCCGAACGCTCGGCCACCTCGCGACGGATCGAGGTCGAGCAAAAGGCCACGCTCAAGGCCGCCGACGATGATCTGAAGGAGATGGCCGCGCTCTTGCGGAAGTCGTCCTGGGCCGGGGCGACGGCCGCGCTCGGGCGGGCGAAGGCCCGGCTGAACCATCTCGGCTCCCGCGAGATCCAGGCCCGGATGGCGCGAGGGGCCCGCGATCTCGACCTCCTGGCCAGGCTCGACGGCGTCCGCATGACCGGCTACTCCAACGGCGACGGCGTGCTCGACTTCGCCCGATCCGACGTCGAGTATGGCAGGGCCTTCCGCGAGGCCGGGATCGGCGAGGTCGGCGAGAGCCCCGAGATCGTCGCCGCGAGAATCAAGGCATCCGACGTCGAGGGGGCCCTGCTGGCCGCCCTCGACTATTGGTCGAGCTGCGTCACCGAGCCGGGACGACTGCGATGGGTCAAAGACGTGGCGAAGCGTGCCGACGGCGACCGGTCGGGTTGGCGCGATCGCGTGCGGGATCCGGCGGCCTGGAAGGATCGGGCGGCCCTCTTCCGCCTGATCGAGAATGCCCCGTTCCCGGAGCAGTCGGTCCCCCTGCTCCTCGCGGCCGAGCTGCGTTCGAAGGACGATGCCATGCTGAAGATCGCCTTCCTCCGTCACCTCCACCTGCTCCACCCGGACGACTTCTGGGTCAACTTCAGGCTGGGCAATGTCCTGCATTCCGTGAAGAAGTCGCCGGAGGCGGTCGGCTATCTCCAGGCGGCCCAGGCGCTCCGGCCGGGGGTGGCGATCGTCCACAACAACCTCGGCATCGCGCTGACGGGCTGCGCCCGCAATGAGGAGGCGATCGATCAATTCCGCAAGTCGATCGCGATCGACCCGGGCATCGGCGCCTCGCAGTTCAACCTCGCCGTCGGCCTCTGGAACGGCGGGCATCACGCCGAGGCGCTCGAGCAATTCCGGGTCGCCATCCGGCTCGATTCCAGGTCGGTGCGGACCTTCCTCTATTACGGCAGGTGCCTCGACATGGAAGGTCGGTATGAGGAGGCATTGGTCCAGTACCGAAAGGCCCTGGACGTCGGCCCGAAGGATCGGGAGGCCCTGCAGGAACTCCGGGAGTTCTTCGTCCGGCAACGCCGGATGGAGGAGGCGCGATCGGCCTGGGCCAGGCTGCTCGAGACCGGCCCGACGGACCACCAGGCCTGGTACGGTTACGCCGAGTTGTGCCTCTACCTCGGGCTCGAAGAGGAATACCTCGGGGCCCGGCGGGACCTGCTCGCCAGGTTCGGCGAGGTTAAGGATCCGATCATCGCGGAGCGGACCGGCCGGGCCTGCCTGCTCAAGCCGGCGTCGGGGGAGGAGCTGCGCCGGATCGTCGCCCTGGCCGCCCGCGCCGGGGACCTCGAGCGATCGAAGGTCCACTCCTTTTTCCCGTTCTTCCAGTTCGTCAAAGGGCTGTCGCAGTACCGCCAGGACGATCACGCCGGGGCCATCGCCACGATGCGGGGCGACGCCGCGATCGCCCTCGGCCCCGCCCCTCGGCTCGTCGTCGCCATGGCCTTGCAGAGGAGCGGCCAGGCAGACGAGGCGAGGAAGACGCTCGCCGAGGCCGTCGCCTCCTACGACTGGGGGCCTTCGAACCTGGGGGACCAGGACGGCTGGATCATCCACTCGCTCCGCCGCGAGGCCGAAACCCTGATCGCGACGGAGCCGAACCCCTCGGCGAAGTAGCCTCCCAATCCTCGACTTCGCGTCAGAGGTCCCAGACGCGCGAGCCGTTGAGGAAGCAGGAGATGATGCCGTCCTCGCTGACCTTGAGGACCGGGCCGAACCGGCTCGCGACGAGGGCGGCCGTGGTCCGAGCCCCCTCGGCGGTGATCGGGTTGGGCATGCCCGAGGCGCTATGCCGCAGGATCGCCCCGAAGGCGAGGAGCCTCCCCGACCGATCGGTCGCGAGCGCACCGTCGAGCCCGGCGAGCGACTCCAGGACGGCGGGGGCCATGTCGGTGGCGTTGCGGTTCCTCGCCAGGTAGTGGAGCGCCCGGTTGGCCAGCGGATCGCCCAGGGAGAGCTCCCGGGTCGGCCCTTCGGGGGCCTCGGTCTCGAGCATGTCGTGGCGGGCGATGAGGCGGTCGACCGCCTGCTCGGGGTCGTTGACGACGACGAGGAGGCCGCCGTGGCGGCTCTCGGCGAGGTCGAGGGCCGTCTGGAAGAGGACCCTGGCGAGCCGGGCGTTGGCCGTGGCCGCCTCCCAGACCGCGAACTTCGCGGCGGGGTCGAGGATCCGCCAGCGCCCGTGCGCGAAGACGAACGACTGGAGTCCCCCGGCGAAAAGCTTGATCTCCTGGTTCGGGCTCAGGACGAGGCAGACGTGCCCGCCGATGCGAGTCGCCCTCGCGTGTGAGGCGTAGACCCGGGGACAGGGGACCTCGGGGGCCTCGCCGACCTCGACCTCGGACGCCCATCGCTCGATGTCGACGATGTCGGCGAGCTTCCCCTCGCCGTCGACGAGGAAGAGCGTGCGGCTGCCGTCGCAGAGCCGGTGGATGCTCTTGAGGCTCGTCAGCTCGGCCACGTAGTCGAGGGCATCCGGCGGCGCCTCCTCGGGCGCGACCGCCGGGACCTCCCCCGGGCCGATCAGCAGCGCCCCGGTCGAGACCCGCCGGTTCTCGTACGTCGACAGCGCGGCCGTGCGCAGGGTGAGGATCGTCGAGGCGATCCGGCTCAGCTTGGCCGTCGCTGGCGCATAGGCCTGGGGCTCGACGAAGGCGGCGACGTAGTGGTCCTCGGAGCCGCCTCGGAAGAGCTCAATCCTGGAGAAGTGGGCCACCTGGAAGAGGTGGTGATAACGCAGGCTCAGGACCGCCCCGATGGCGCGGAGCATCCGCAAATCCTGGGTCGAGAACCGGGTCCCCGGCCTCGGGAGCAGGCTGTAGCGGAGCCCGAACATGCCGACTTCGAGGTGGCTCCCCGCCTGGCGTCCCGGCGGCTCGAACACCTGGAAGTTGGGCCCGCCGTGGACGGACGTCGGGATGCCGTCGTGGCCGATCGGCTCGAGCACCGACTGCGGGTAGAAGCTCAGCACATCCCTGCGGAAGACCCCGGCGAAGAGCTCGGCGACCGCCAGGACCTCGCGGAGGTTCGGTGCTGTGGTATGACGCGCAATGACTGACATGGCCCCTCGCTGGCAGTCCCAAGTCCGTGGTCACCGTGCCGCCCCGTCGGGGCTCCCCGGCCTCAAGTCGTGGGGGGGAAACCTGCCGGCGGCAACGCGTCTCTTCTAGCATCGGCTCCTGGTTGCGATGCCTTTAGCGGATTTGCCGAATTTCTGGAAATTGCTGCGAGATGGGTGCAGGGACTCCGTCATCCGCGAGCGTCCCGCCCCCTTCGACTTTGATCCGGGGATGCGGCCGGAACTGAACATTGATGCGGCTGCCGCCCGAATGGGAGATATATCACCGGGGCCGATAGCATTATTCCGCCCATGATGTAACACTTGCAACCCGAAGCTTATGAGCTGGGTCGAGTGAAAATTAATGCATGTGTTCTGCGATCATGGGTTGCTGAATTCGCCGGGTTTCAGGCAGGGGGAGCGAACCGGATACATCGTGACCCCCTGTTTAACCGTCGCCGGCGGGTGGGCAGTATCAAGCTGACGCAGCCTCGATGCGGCATGGATCCCGGCTGAAATCCTGGGCTATCAGCGCAATCAGGCTGGAATTGTTGTGGCCGATTCGGCTTATCGAATCCTCATGGGGCTATCGCCGTAGAGGGTCCAGGCGTTCGGGAACGCATTACGAGTCCTGACACTGGTTGCAGGTGATGTTATGAAAGAAGCCTGCCTGATCGAGGCCCGATTTCCAGGCTCGATGGCCCGGATCAGGACCACGAATGAGGATCAGGCTGGCGCCAATCTCCGAACCGTGTTGGCGGGATGAGGGCTGCAAGGGGGACGGCTATATGGCCTTCGCGCTTAACAGGGTTCGTGCTCGCGAGCTGGCGACTCGGGCGGTGTGGGGAGCCTGGGGTAGCGGACGGCTCCGGCATCGCGAATACTCTCCTTTCGATAATGTCTTGCCGCCGCGGGGGATGTCTCGGTCCTACCGTATGCGTCAGTTCTCACCCTGGGGCCTTCCTCGAATCATCGAGAGCGGCCCCGGTCGCGTTGAGTCGCGCCCATATCGCGGGCGTACTGGACTTCCGACGCAAGGCTTACGCGGATATTGTCATGGCCACCTCGGCAACGAGGGCCATCTGCGCACGGGTCTCGACGCGAAGGAATCGCAGGGTTCGTCCCCGAGGGGCTGCTCCGGCACCTCCGAGACGATCCGATCCCGGCCGCCTGGGTCGGGCGATCCCATCCCCGTCGAATCCCGACGCCCCTTCGCGCAGGCATCGCCGCGGCCAGCTGTCCCGTTCCCTCGCTCGAAATATAACGCTAAAGTGTGTGGTGAATTCTCATATTTCCGCCTTAATGAAACGAAGTATCGGGGGTCGAAAGTGCCTGGAGAGATCAACCTGGCCGGCGATTGGGCCGGCGAGTACCGGCAGTATGACCAGCATTACCCCATCCAGGCCACGTTCGCGCAGGAAGGGACCATCCTGAACGGCAGCATGATCGACGACGAGCCCGAGCACGAGTTGCCGCTCGCCGAGGTCGCGAGGTTCCCGGGCGAGGACGAGCGGGTCGTCGCCATGCTCCGCAGCATCCTCCCGGACGGGCCGACGGGTCCCATCTTCGTCATCTCCAGGGTCCCCAAGGATTCGACGCTGACCGGCACCATCAACGGGAACTGGGTCTACTTCGACAAGTCGTATCAGGGGAGTTGCTTCGGGGGCTTCCGGGTGGGCGATGAGGTCGTCGGCGACGCGTACGAAAACCACGTCGTCCACTACAGCGGCCGGCTCACCCCCGACGGCGGCGAGATCGAGGGCCGCTGGTGGATCTCGGCCAATCCCGGCGCGGTGGAGCGGCTCGAAGGCTCATTCCTCCTCCGACGCAAGGCTTCCGGGCCCGAATCCTGATCGAGATCATTGATGTGAAAATGTTGACACTCATTGATCGAATGGGGCTTTCACGCCTTGGATTCGAGCCCGAGATCGCGACCAATTTCCGCCAGGATGTCCGTCCCCCTGATATTGGGTAGGGTTTCCTCCTCCCGGGAGCGGTCAAGAGCCGGAATTCCATCTCCTATCGCCACTCGCCTTTGCCAGGCTTGGGGCCAGGGGCGTTTGGGTGTTGATGTGATCACGCTCGAGATTTTGTCTGACTCGCCAATAGGAAGACAAGGTCCGAAACGCCCGCGATTTCGTCGATCCTTTGTTCAAGGCACATCAAGGATGAATCGATGTGTCTGGCCGTTAAGCCTTCGTCGGGATAGACTCGGGCTTCGACCGGGCGAGGTGGCGGGGCTGTCACGCCAATCGCCGGTTCCAAAGAGGGAAGAAGTCCGATGCGACGCTTGCTGTCGGTTCCGATCATCCTGTGCACATTGCCTTCTTGCATCAGCTTCATCGCGCACGACGAGCAATTGGCGGCGAAGACGGCGACTCAGTTCGCCCAGGCCGCGTTCGTCGATCGCGATAATGCCAGGGCGTACGGGCTCATCACCCCGGAGTTCGCCAAGGCCTTTTCGAGGGAAAAGCTGGCCGAAGAGATCGCCAAGGCGCACCCGAAGACCTATCCCACCCGGGTGGCGGCGACCGAGTTCGAACCGATCTCGGGTCAGAAACGCATGTGGATCTACGTGAAGGGCACGGGCGAGGGGGAGGAATTCTATTACCGGCTCGCGATGGATGGCGATGCCAAGGCGGGTTACAAGGTCGGCGGGCTGTTCCGCAGCAGCGGCCCTTATCCGCCGAGTCGCAGGATGACCTTGAAGTGAGCCGATACGGAGGCCTGGCCCCGCGACCCGCGGACCTGTCGGCCTCCGCCTTGCCTGGTTCCTTGAACCCGGCGCATGAAAACGCGGGGCCGAGAATGGCCCCGCGGGGTGGATTGCTGGTGCTCAGATCCAGGGCAAGGCTCAGGTGTTGCCCAGGTATCCCGCCCAGTACTGGACGCCGGAGTCGTTCTTCAAGGTCGCGAGGGTCGAGGTCCAGCCGAGGTCCTCGATGTACCAGCGGGCGACGGTCGTGCGCTTGGCCTCCGTGGTCGTCTCGAGGAGGCTGACGAACTGGATGCGGCTCATGCCGGAGGCGAACTGGGCCTCGAAGTAGCTCAGGCTCCCCGCATCGGCCGCGCGGCCGAAGAGGCTCTCGAAGACGCCGTCGATGTAGTCGGCGTCCGTCCCACCTTGCGAGGCGAAGTAGGTGGTGGTGGTCAGCATCCTCGCGATCACGGCGTTGTCCGACTGGCCGGATGCGAGCAGGCTCGCCCAGTACTTCACGCCCGAGTCGTTCCGCAACTGGTCGAGCGGGGTCGTCCAGCCGAGGAGGTCCTGATACCAGAATGCGACCCGATTGATCAGGTACTCGGGGGATTTCTGGAACTGGACGATCAGGTCGAACCGGGACTTGCCCGACTGGAGCAGGTTGGTCCAGGCCGCGAGGCCGGAAGAGTCGGGGGTCCGCCCAAGGAGGTCGCGATAGAGCGCCGTCACGAAGGCGGTGGCGGTACCCCCGTTATTTTCATAGTAGGTGTCGGTCGCCAGCATCTTGGCGAGGACCGTGCTGCTCCTCGAGCCGTTGAGCGCGAAGGCGTTGGGATCCACGGTCGCCACCGCGGTGGTGCTCGTGCTGAAGTTGAGAGCGTTGTACGCGTTGAGGATCCCGCCGCTGACCATCTTGCCGGCGAGGCTCGACTTGGGCGTGGCCGTGGCGATGATCCGCTGCACGAGCTGCTGGGCATTGTACCCCGGCTGGAGCCCCGCCACCATCGCCACGACGGCCGAGACATACGGCGTCGCCATCGACGTGCCCGAGAGGTAGCCGTAGGTCGAGGGCAAGGTGCTGTAGATGTTCACGCCGGGGGCGGCGATGTCGACCGTGCTGGCGCCGTAGTCGGAGAAGGAGGCCAGGTTGCCCGACGAGTCGGTCGCGGCGACGACGATCTCGTTCGGCAGGCCGTAGCTCCCCGGGTAGTTCGGCACCGCGTCGTCGTTGGCGCCGTTGTTCCCGGCGGCGGTGACGAAGACGACCCCCTGCGAGTTCGCGTAGGAGATCGCGTTGAGCATCGCCTGGGAGTAGCTCCCCCCGCCCCAGCTCGCGTTGATGACCTTCGCCCCGTGCTGCACGGCGAAGTAGATCCCGCTCACGGCGGCGTCGGTCGTGCCGTTGCCGCTGTTGTCCAGGACCTTGACCACCATGATCCTGGCGTACCAGTTGACGCCGACGATGCCGTTGCCGTTGTTGCCGGTCGCGGCGAGGATCCCGGTGACGTGCGTGCCGTGGCCGTCGTAATCCTGGAGGTTGCTGTTGTTGCCGGCGAAGTTCCAGCCGTTGTAATCCCCGAGGTACCCGTCCTTGTTGGCGGTCGGGTTCGACCAGAGCCGGCCGGCGAACTCGGCGTTGTTCAGGTCGAGGCCGGTGTCCAGCACGGCGACGATGACGTTCGAGTTCCCCTCGGTGATCCCCCAGGCCTGCGGGGCGAAGATCCCGGCCGTCGAGCTGGTCAGCGGCCACTGCGAGCCGTAACTCGGGTCATTCGGCGTGACGATCGTGACGGCCGACTTCGTGACCGTGCCGTTCTCCTCGGCATAGTTCACGTATGGGTCGCTCTTGAGCCAGTCGAGCGCGTAATCCACGTCGACGCCCGACCCGATCGAGAGGAGGTTCGAACCGTCGGGATAGGACTGGACCACGCTCGCGTTCAGCGTGGAGAGGGCCGTTTCGGTGGCGGACGCCGGGGCATCGGTGTTGAACCGGACGAAGATCTCGCCGGTCGTGGTCCCGCTGAGCAGGGCGCGGGTCTCGAGCGACTCGAGGCGGGGCGCATACCGCGAACGTCGGGCCTTTACCATGAGTGTCTCGTCAGCGATGCCGTCGTCAAAGGGTGGCCGGGAGACGCGCGAGGGGCCCGAGCTCGACGTCCGGTTCGAGGCGAGGGCTGGAGAGGCGTTCTGGTCGAATCGTCCCCGGTTTCGTCACGTTTGGGTCAACTATAACTGCGAAAATCGGGCAAGGCTATCAAAGCAGAAGGGTTTTCAGGATTCTTTACGTACCCTTGTTTTCTCTCGTCGACATTTGACGCACTTTCGGCGCGACCCGGATGACCGGGCCTCGCCGACTGTTATCGATCGTTGTCGGGGTGCGAGTTCGGGTTCGAGATCCCGCCCAATCAGGACGAGGCGGCGGGCTCGGGCGATGGCCTCGCCGAGGGGGTGGCCGACGCGGCTTCGGCCTCGCGGCGACGGTGCAGGTCCCGGTAGAAGTCGATCTCGAGCCGGTTGCCCCAGAGGGCCTGGAAGGCCTCGCGCACGAGGTTGGCGCAGGCGACGAGCATGAGCCCCACGCCGACGATCGCCAGCAGCGTCGGGACGGCGACGAGCCTGTTCTCGGTCCAGACGTCGACGGCCAGCGTCAGGCTCGTGCCGGCGAAGGCCCCGAAGGCGAGATAGAGCGCGGTCAGGGCGAACCGGATCCGGTCGCTCCGCCAGACGAGGCGGTCGAGCTCCCTGTGGACCTGGTTCAGGCGATCGGCCGGATAGTCGTAGTCGCCCCGGTTGCGGTCGATCTTGTCGCCCAACTCGTTGAGGGCGCGGATGCGGTCGACGACGCGCGACATCCGGTTCGAGGTCGAGATGATGAGCGAGCCATTCGCCGTCAGGAAGATGGCCGGCGTGATCATGGCCGAGAGGGTCGCGTAACTCACCGCTCCTGGTAGCGGTATCGGCATGGCTCGGGTCGTTTCTCCGGGGTGTCGGCAAAAGGGGAAGTGTGTCGGGACGGCCCCTCGGCCGGCTCGTCAATGACGATGCGGGCCGAGCTTGCCATGCTCGTGGACGTGGCCATCGCCGTGACCGTGGGAATGGCCATGTCCGTGGTGGTGATGGTGTCCGTGCGGCTCCGAGCCGTCGGACTCGAGCCGCTCGGGGATCGCCTCGGCGGCGGCGAGGACGAGACGGCCGGTCTCGACCCCCTTGGTCCCGATGAGGCTGTCGGCCAGCTCGCGGACGAGCTTCGCCTGGCCCCTGAGCAGGATCACCTCCAGGCAACGCCTGGCGTCGAGGTGGACGTGCGTGGTGGTCACGACGCGCTCGAGGTGCTCGTGCTGGATCTCGGTGAGGCGGTCGGCGACGCGCCCGGCGTGGTGGTCGTAGATCAGGGTGACGACTCCCATCGCGTCGCTGTCGTCTCGGGTCACCACCTCCTCGATCAGGGCGGCCCGCATCAGGCCTCGGACGGCCTCGCTCCGGTTGGGGTACTGATGGATCTCTCGGTACTGGTCGAACTTCTGGAGCAACTCGCCGCCGATGGCGACGCTGAACCGGACGAGCGGGTCTTTCACGATCCCTCCCTACCCTCTCTTGGCGAAGTCGGCGACCCTGGCCGTCGGCTCCCGCATCTCGACGCGTCTCGATCGGAAGCACGAAGGGTCGCCCGGAGCGATACCCGACGCCTCGACCGCGCTTTGGCGGCCCGTTCGAGACGTCGATGGCCTTCGTCCTGGCGACCCATCATTTCATCTTACGGCGCAGGCCGGCGTTCGCGAAGGGTCGCTCAGCCGATCTTGGGGACCTCGACCCACGAGCCGTCCTGCGAGGCGCTGGTGACGGCGGCCTCGACGAACGCCATGCCGGCGACGCCGTCGGCGATCCCTGGGTGCTCGAACGGGGTCGGCACCTTCTCGCCCCGGCTCTGGCGGATCGTCCACTCGAGCGTCCTGTGCAGGTTGCCGAGGGCCTCGTGGAAGCCTTCGGGGTGCCCGGACGGCAAGCGCAGATACGGCTTGATCGAGCCGGGGAAATACCCGTACTCGGCCCCCTGGCGATAGAGCTGCAGCGGCTGGCCGCCGACGTAGTGCTTCAGGATCGTGTGGTCGGTGATGGACCACTCGAGCGTGCCGGTCGTCCCACTAACGCGGAAGCCGTTGTCGTTCTGGGCGCCGATGGTGATCTGCGAGGCGGAGACGGTGGCGATCCCGCCGTTATCGAGCTCGGCGAGGACCGTGAAGTCGTCGTCGAGGGCGCGGCCGGGGACGAACGCCTTGAGCCTGGCCTTGATCCGGGTCGCCTGCCGTCCCGCGACGAAGCGGACGAACTCGTAGGCGTGCGTGCCGATGTCGCCGCCGCAGCCCGAGGCCCCGGCCTTGGTCGGGTCGACGCGCCAGGCGGCCTGCTTCTGGCCGTCGGCCTCGAGCTTGCTGGCCAGCCACCCCTGCGGGTACCAGGCCTCGACCTTGCGGACCTCGCCGATCGCCCCGTCCTTGATCAGCTCGCGGGCGAGCATGACCATCGGGAAGCCGGTGTACGTGTAGGCGACGACGAACGGGGTCTTGTGGGCGGAGACGGTGGCGTGGAGCCGGCGGGCCTCGTCGAGCGTGGTCGTCAGCGGCTTCTCGCAGAGGACTCCGATGCCGGCGGCCGCCGCGGCGTCGGCAGGGCCGAAGTGCGCGTCGTTCGGCGTCACGATCGTCAGGTAGTCGATCCGCTCGGACTCGCCGAGGGCGACCTCGCCTTTGATCAGGGACTGCCAGTCGCCGTAGCCCCTGGTGAAGAAGAGCTCCTTGGCCGACTCGATCGACTCCTCGGGCTTGCTGCGCAGGGCGCCCGCGGTCAGCTCGGCCGAGTTGTCCAGGAGGATCGCGCGGCGGTGCGGCCCACCGAAGAAGTTGGAAGGCCCGCCGCCCCCAACCATGCCCACCCGCAACTTCCGCTGGCTCATCGTCTCGCTCTCCCCTTCGGTCTGGATGGACCCGGCCGGCCCGTTCGGATCGTGCCGAGGCCCGGCCTTCGTCTCGCTTGGTTCGTTCGCCCGGGATCGGCCCCGGGCCCGGCGTCGCCTCGCTGGCGTAACGCGCGTGACGGAGCGGGCCTTCGCGCCGGAGAAGGGTCACTATAGCCCGCCCCCTGGCACTTTTGTAGAGTGGGCCCTCTCCACCGGAGGGGCGTTTCAGGATCGGCCCCGCGCCGAAGGACCCGGAGACCCACCATGCGACACCGCCTCGCCTTCGCCGCGGCCTTGATCGGACTGGCCCAGGCCTCGACCCTCGCCCTCGGCGCGGGGGACGAGCCGCGTCCGAATCTCCTCTTCCTCTACGCCGACGACCTGGGCTTCGCCGACGTCGGGTTCAACGGCAGGACCGAGTGGTCGACCCCCAACATCGACCGGCTCGGGGCGCAGGGGACGATCTTCAAGCGGTTCTACACCGCGGCCGTCATCTGCGCCCCGAGCCGCGCGGCCCTGCTGACGGGCAAGTACACCATCCACAACGGCGTCGCGCGGAACGACGACGACCTCCCCTCGAAGGAGGTCACCATCGCCGAGGCCCTCAAGGCGAACGGGTACGTCACGGGCGTCTTCGGCAAGTGGCACCACGGCCAGCCCCGGCCCGGCGAGGCGAGCTACGTCCACCCGATGGACCAGGGGTTCGACGAGTTCTTCGGCTTCACCGACGCCAAGCACGCCTGGGAGAAATTCCCGGAGGAACTCTGGCATGGGCGCGAGTTGAAGCCCGTCTCGGGGCACTCCGACGACCTCTTCGCCGACCGCACCATCGACTTCATCAAGCGTCACAAGGGGGAGCGCTTCTTCGCCTACGTCCCATTCATCAATAGTCACTTCAACATCGAGGCCCCCGCCGACGAGATCGAGCTGCACAAGGGGAAGTTCCCCGAGCTCGACCCGGAGAGGCCCTTGCGGGCGACCTACGCGGCGATGGTCACGCGGCTCGACAAGAACATCGGCCGGATCCTCGCCGCCCTCGACGAGCAAGGCCTGGCGGAGAACACCCTGGTCGTCTTCGCCAGCGACCACGGCGCGACGTTCGAGGCGGGGAACCTCGGCACGAGCAGCTTCCACGACAGCAACAAACCCTTCCGGGGCCAGAAGCGGACCCTCTGGGAAGGGGGCCTCCGCGTGCCGGCGCTCGCCCGATGGCCGGGTCACATCCCGAACGGCAAGGTCTCGAACGAGGTCATGCACATGACCGACGTCTTCCCGACGCTCCTCGCCGCCGCCGGTGGTACGCCCGACCCCGCCTGGCACGTCGACGGCATCAGCCTCCTCCCCGCCTGGATCGGCCAGGGGAAGGTCCCCGACCGCACCCTCTTCTGGGAATGGCGCAGCGAGGGTTCGAACCAGGTCGCCGCCATGCGAGGCAACCACAAGGTCGTCATCACCGGCAACGGCAGGGCCGAGTTCTTCGACGTCGAGAACGACCCGGCCGAGCGCCGGAATACGTTCGCCGAGAGCCCCGAACTCGCCCGCGACCTGCAGAAGGCCCTCAAAGAGTGGCTCGCCACCGAGATCCGCGACGAGTCGGCCAAGGCGACCCGGTAAGGGCCGCCCTGCCCTGCTCTTTTCTCAACGGCCGGCTGCGGGCGTCTTCGGGGTGGTTGCCGCCAACGCAGTAAAATCCTTGGGCATCCCGTCGAACGGGGCTGTCACGGCCTCGGCGACGCTGTTGTCATGCACGAGGGCCCCGCTACGGCCGACCAGGAAGTTGTGGGCCTCGGCGATCTCGAGGTTGAACACCGGCTGCTTCGCCGCCGGATCCACGGCGACGACTTTCGCCGAGCGCTCGACGGTCCGCACCATGTCCCCCGGCTTGAGGTCACGCGCGACGACCCACCCCTTGCCCGCGAGCCAGAAGCGGTGCCAGGGGGTCGTCACGATCGACTCGCCCTCCAGGTCGATCTTCAGGGTGGCACTCGGCGGGTTGTGGTAGACCGCGAGGATCGGCTGCACCTCGAGCGAGCCGCTCCGCGTGTTCCAGGCGAGCGCGCGATCCCCGGCCTTCAACTCCTCAATGGGCCTCCGGCCGGAGAGGGTGTAGACCTCGGTCCCCTTGCCGAAGCAACTGATCGCCTGGAAGCCGATGACCTGTTCGGAGACCGTGATCGGGATCGGCTGCGCGGACGAGGTGACCTCCTCATAGACCGTCGGTTTGTTCTGGGCCTCGTTGGAGATGAAGGCATAGCCGTTGGCGTCGGCCAGCCACTTCGACCAGGCCTTGCGGTCGGGCCCGAAGGCCTGACCGGTCGAGCCCTGGAGCAACTCCAGCGCGGGGGCGCTCGCCCTGGCGAGCTCGGCGTTCGTCCTCTCGATGCTGGCGACATCCCCCTTCAGCTTCTCCTGGGCCTTGACGGCCGACCGGTGCGCCTCTCTCGCGATCCTGCCGATGGGGATGCTGGCGACTTCGGCCGAATTCACTTCGAAGTTCCGGATCCTGTCACTGGGGGGGCCGAGCAGGCCCATGCTCGCCAGCGTGAGTTCCTGATAGAACTCGGCCTCCACGGGCGACTTGGCATTGAGCATCGCGTTGTCGAAGAAGTTCCTGGGTTGCGGCTGATTCGACATCACCGCCTCCAGCCCTCCCCACGCATCCAGGGGGGAAGTCGGACGGAGGATGAGCCCGGTGAAAATCGTGCTCAGCGGATTGCCCGTCTGGGGATCGAACGACCGGCCATCGGCCGTGCTCACGGTCATCGTCGTATTATTGGGATCAAAGTGAATGCTCGTCTGCCGGATCGGACCGATGAGCTCATTGATGACTGGCAGCCCGAAGACGTCGTAGGTGATGAAATCATCCGGCCCGATGGGGATGTTGGGGATCTCGGGCGTGGCGTAACGCCGCTCGACATCCGACGTCTGCCCCTCGATGCGGAGGGTGCCCGTGGAACCCGGGCCGACGACGTCGCTGGTCTTGTACTTGATCGGCTCTCGGATCAGGGCGATCAGGAGGGCGGCGAACTCGCGTGGGTCGCGCCGCTTGAGGGTCTCGGCGGCCGCGCGGCGGACGCTTGCCATCGACGGGTTCAGCGCCAGGATCACCAGGGCCTTGGAGGCGACCGGCGAGTCGATCTGGCCGAGGAGCTGCACCGCGAGTTCCGGCTTGCGGGCCTTCCCGGCGACGAAGGTCGCCCAGATGGCCGGCACGGCGCGGGGGTCGGTGACCTCGGCCAGCGCCTGCGCGGCCCCCATCTTCGTCGGCTTGCGATCGAGCTGGCGGCCGAGCGTCTCGAGCCGCTTCCGCCAGCGGGCGTCGGCCTGCTTCTGGGCTTCGAGTTCAGTTCGGAGGGTCGCGACCTGCTCGTCAGTCAGCCAGCGTCCCTTGACCTGCTTGTAGCCGAGGTGCTTCCAGGCGGCGTCGCGCTTCGGGTCGAGCCTGACGACGGTGGTGAGATGCGTCGTGGCCTCGGGCTTGAGCCCTTGCTCCTCGCACCAGAGGGCGAGCTTCCACTGGGCGTCGGCCGTGTGTGGGGTCCGCGCACGGCGTTCGTTGTACTCGTCGAGGCTCGCGGCCAAGGCGGGGTCGGCCTGGACCTTGGGGCCGATGGCCTCGGGCCGTTCCCAGCGCCCGGCGAACGATACGAGCCCCATCAGGGCCCTGGCCCTGGCGTCCTTCGGGTCGAGCAGGACGGCGAGGGCCAGGTGCCTGAGCCGCTCGGCTTCGAGGCCGTGGGCCTCGCACCAGAGGGCGAGCCTGACGTGAGAACTGGCGTCCCGCCCGACCTTCGCCTTCGCCTCCTCGTAAGTCGCCTTCGCATCCGCCGGGGCTGCCGCGGTCACGAGGCTGATACCCAGGATGAGGCTCGCAATCATCGCGGAACTCCCGTCTTTGAATACCTCGAAACGGACGGACCGCGCCCGATCCGCCACCGAAAGCCATCGGACCATCTTTGGACTTTCATGATTTCGGGGCAAGGGCACGGGATGCGCATTGTGAGTGCTACTCACGCCCGGGCCGGTCGACCCGACGCCGGGGCCTCGACCGTCGCGATTGGCTCTCGAAAGGGAACTCGCCGCGACGCGCCCCATCGTGTTGGCGGGCGGTGTCTTCTGTCGCGTCGCATGGCCCGTTAATGTAGTGCTTCGGGATCAAGGCGTCGCGGCCGGCCGGATGTCGCCCTTTGCTTCGAGGTTCGTCGCCCGAGGAAATGCTCCGATGAAGTCATGCCTGCCATCCGTCGCGTCCCTCCTCGTGCTCCTGCTTGGAGGGCTGCCGACCCTCGGGGGAGAAGGCGTTCCCGCCCCCGAGGTCAACGCGACGGCGAAGGCTGGATTCATCACGTCGCCGAAGGACTTCTTCGGGTTCCGGATCGGCGACGACTATTGCCTGGCCAACTACCAGCAGCTCAAGGGCTACTGGGAGAAGCTCGAAGGCGAGTCGGATCGGATCAAGCTCGTGAGCATCGGCACGACCGAGGAAGGCCGGCCCCAGCTCGCGGCGATCGTCAGCTCGCCGGAGAACCTCCGCCGGCTCGACCACTATCGCGCCATCTCGCGGAAGCTCGCCCTGGCGGAAGGGGTTGATGCGGCCGAGGCCAGGAAACTCGCCGCCGAGGGCAAGGCCATCGTCTGGATCGACGCCGGGATCCACGCGACCGAGACCCTCTGCCCCCAGGCCCTGATCGAGACCGTCTACCAGATCGTCGTCGGCCAGGACGATGAGACGAAAAGGTTCCTCGACGACGCGATCCTCCTCTTCGTCCACGCGAACCCCGACGGCCACGACCTCGTTGCCGACTGGTATATGCGAGAGAAGGATCCGTTGAAGCGCTCGCTGGGCGGCCTGCCCCGGCTCTATCAGAAGTACGTCGGCCACGACAATAACCGCGACTTCTACGCTAACACCCAGGCCGAGACCAGGAACCTGAACCGGTTCATGTATCGCGAGTGGTTCCCGCAGATCATGTACAACCAGCACCAGACCGGTCCCGCCGGCACGGTCCTCTTCTGTCCCCCCTTCCGCGACCCGTTCAACTACTTCTGCGATCCCCTGGTGGTCAACGGGATCGACGCCGTCGGCGCGGCGATGGTCCAGCGGCTCCTGGCCGAGGGCAAGCCCGGGGCGACGATCCGATCGGGAGCCCCTTATTCCACCTGGTTCAACGGCGGCATCCGCACGACCTCATCCTTCCACAACATCATCGGCGTCCTGACCGAGACCATCGGCGGGCCGACGCCGATCGAGATCCCCCTCGTCACCGAGAAGCAACTGCCGAAGGGGGATTACCTCGCCCCGATCCCGCCCCAGCCCTGGCACTTCCGCCAGTCGGTCGACTACTCGGTGTCGGTGAGCAAGGCGGTGATCGACTATGCCTCGAGGCATCGCGAGCAATTACTCTTCAACATCTGGCTGATGGGGCACAACGCGATCGACCTCGGCAGCAAGGACCACTGGACGATCACCCCCAAGGTCATCGAGGCCGCCCAGAAGGAACAGGCCGACCCTTCGCGGAGGCCCGCCAGGGGCTCAAGGTCTCGCGCGGGGGGCGGCGCGACCCTCGAGTTCGAGCGCCTCTTCCACGACCCGGATCGCCGAGACCCTCGCGGCTACATCCTCCCGGCCGACCAGCCCGACTTCCCCACCGCCACGAAATTCATGAACTCGCTGCTCGCCGCCGGGGTGAAGGTCCATCGGGCCTCGGCCGACTTCACGATCGGGGGCAAGGACTATCCGAAGGACTCGTTCGTCGTGAAGACCGCCCAGGCCTTCCGTGCGCACGTCCTGGACATGTTCGAGCCGCAAGACCATCCCAATGACTTCACCTATCCGGGGGGGCCGCCGGTCCGTCCCTACGACTCCGCCGGCTACACCCCGGCCTTCCAGATGGCGGTGAAGTTCGACCGGGTGCTCGACGCCTTCGACGGCCCCTTCGAGGAAATCGTGGAGCCGGTCGTGGCGCCGAGGCCGGCCCTCGTCCTGGATGAAGGCGGGGCGGTCGGCTTCTTCCTCAGCCCCCGGATGAACGACGCCTTCCGCGTGGTGAACCGGCTGCACAAGGCGGGCGAGGAGGTCAGACGCCTCCGCGAGGCGTCGACGATCCGGGGGAACACGTATCCCGCGGGCACCTTCTACATCCCTCGCGACGGCTCGACGCTCAACACCCTGGAGAAGATCGCCGCCGAGATCGGCACCCCCTTCCAGGGCACGCCCGTCGCGCCGGGGCCCGAGGCCGTGCGGCTCAAGACGCCCCGCGTGGGTCTCTGGGATCGCTTCGGCGGCTCGATGCCGTCGGGCTGGACCCGCTGGCTCCTCGAGCAGTTCGAGTTCCCCTTCCAGCTCGTCTACACCCAGGAGCTCAACGAGGAGGGCCTCCGCGACAAGTTCGACGTCCTGATCCTGGTGGATGGGGCCTACGTCGTCCGCGGCGGGGCCGAAGGAGGGGGCGGGGATCGCGGCGAGGAGCCCCCGGCGGCCGGCAACCCGGGCCGACAGCCCCAGGGGACGAACCTGCGCGGCAATATCTCGGCGAGCACCCTGCCGAGGCTCAAGGCCTTCCTGGAAGGGGGCGGCACGATCCTGACGATCGGCACCTCGACGAGGCTCGGCCGCGAGCTCGGGCTCCCGATCGAGAACCACCTCGCCGAGGTCGACGCCGGCGGCCGGGAGCGCCCGCTCGCCCCGGAGAAGTTCTACGTCCCCTCGTCGTTGTTGCGGGTGAGGGTCGACCCGTCCAACTCCCTGGCCTGGGGCCTGGAGGATCAGGTCGACGTCGTCTTCTCGGCGAGCCCGACCTACAAACTTTCGCAGGGGGCGAACGCCGAGGGCCTCCGCAAGGTCGGCTGGTTCGACACCAAGGCCCCGCTCCGGAGCGGCTGGGCCTGGGGGCAGGAGCGTCTCGAAGGGGGGATCGCCATCATCGACGCCCAGGTCGGCAAGGGTCGGCTCGCCCTCTTCGGGCCGCAGGTCCTCTTCCGCGGGCAGCCGCACGGCACCTTCAAGCTCGTCTTCAACGGCATCGTGCAGTCGGCCGTCGGCGAGTGAACTCCGAGGTCAGTCCTTGTCCTTGTCCTTGACGCGTGTCATCTCGGTGAGGATCTGCTCGTAGCCGATCTGCTCGTAGGTCGAGGGCCGCTCGCCTTCGGGGCGGAACGACCAGACGAGCCGGTCCTTGCTGTCGAACCTGTAGATCCCCTTCACCGTCTTCCCCTTGGCGTCGGCGGGGGACTTGTCGATGGTGAAGTCGATGGTCTTCTCGGGCTTGGCGGCTTCGTCGATGGCGACCGTCATCTCGTAAGACCGCGTCGGGGCGACCACCTTGAGCTTCTTCCCGTTGAAGGTGTAAGTCACGGTGTCGCCCGACTCCGAGGGCGCGGTCCACTTACCCTGGAGGGTCTTCCAGTCTCCCTCGAGCTTCTCCGGCTCGTCGGCCGCCCGGAGGCTGATCCCCGCGAGGACGACGGCCGCGAGCATGACTCCAAGTCGAGTGATTGACCTGCTGCGCATCGGTTTCGGCCTCGTGTGAGGGTGGCTGGGGTTTGGGGACGGCTCGAGGGGCTAGCTCAGCCTTCGGGGGTGAAGCCGAGGATCACGTCGAACCTGGCCGCGAGCTCGCCGATCTTCGAGTCGGCCACCGGCGCGAAGTCGATGGTGACGGATTCGCGGGCCTTGGCGTCGTCGATGTGCCGATAGACGCCATCGCGCTCGTTGCTGGCGTCCCCCTTGACGTAGCACTGGGTCGTGATGAGTTCCTTGTTCCCCTTGCGGATCTTGAAGTGGATGTGAGGCGAGCGACCCGTGTAGGCGACCGGCTTGATCGTGCGGAAGTAGTATTCTCCGGTCGAGCCCGTCAGGAACCGGCCGAACCCCTGGAAGTTGGAGTCGCGCTTGGGGTTATTCGGATCCTTGGAGTGGATGTACGCCCCTTTGTTGTCGACCTGCCAGATCTCGACCAGGGCGTTGCGGATCGGGCTCCCCTTGGCGTCGAGGATCCGGCCGCTCAGGTGCGTGATCGAGCCGACGGCTGGCGTGATTCCATCGTTGACAATAATCAGGTCGTTGTCGGTGTCCAGCGGCAGGTGATCGGGATAGAAGGGCCCCTCGGTCTGCGGCGGCGTCTTCACCAGTTCCTCGGCGAAGGCGCCCGGAGTCGCAAAGGCGGCCGTTCCAAGGGCGAGCGTGCCCAGGAACTCTCGACGGCTGGCGAGACGCGAGCGTTGGCGCATGGGGTGGCGTCCTCGATTCGAGCGTTGGGGAAGGTCGTGCGACGGACCGGTACCGGATCGGGAGCTCCCTCCGACCTCGGGACGTTCGGCTTGCCGAGCGGTCGGGGATCTCCCATCGTATCCCACGATCGTACCAAAGCCCCCTCGTCCCGGGGATTCCTCAGGCTCGAAATCCTGGCCGCGAGCCGCGACGGGCTAAGCCGTTCGAGAATGCCGCCACCTGGCTCTCGCCCTGAGCACTCGGGGGACAAGGACGATCGCCGCGATGCAGAGAGTCGGAACGAGTATCACGACGGCACCCGCGCGCCTCTGTCGACTGGCCATATCGGCCTGGTAGGCGTCGGTCTGCGAGATGGTCGGAAGCCGTGGCCTGGGCGCTTCCCGATAGCCCGACCAGAAACCCGGGTCGGTGTCGGGGTGACGGCCGGCCTTTAGGCCATTCATCAGGTAAGACTCGCGGGCGGCTTGCCAGGCGTCGGCCTCCTGGCGCAGATGGTCAAAGACCCCGGTACTCTCGTTGGCGCGATTTGCGAAGTCGGGGCCGGACAGATTCTGCTTGAGGACCTCCCCCTTCGGGGCGTTTGGCAGCATCGACGACTTGCCCGCATCGACCAACTCCTGGGCTCGCAACCAGGCGTAGAGGGCCAGCGAATTCCGACCTCCTTGGCGAGTGTTCTCGAAGCCGAGCGTATCGTGCTGGAGTGCGACGCTCAAGGTATTGAAGACGTCGACACTCTCCCAGGCGTTGCCGAGTGCGACGAGTCCGGCGAAGCCTCGCACGGCGTCGTCGGCCTCCTTGGGGTTGTCGGTCTCCAAGGGGAATTGTTCGCTCCAGCCCAGGATATTCGGCAGGGGCTGATATCGTAGGACCTCGGGCGGATTGAGGAGCCAGTCGAGGGTGATCAACTGGTACTTCTCGCGTCCGAAGTGGGCGGCCGGGTTGATCTCGAGGGCCTTGGCAATCTCGTCACGCGCGGCCTTGACCTGATCGAGCTTGGATCGGTCGGCGCCCTGCCTGGCCCAGCGGTGGACGAGGAAGGTGCCGAGGTTGGCGTGGTAGCGGTAGCGGTGCTCCTTGACTTCGGGCTTCGATGGGGCGAGCGTCTCCAATCGCTTGAGCTTCTCCTCCATCCAGGCGACGGCCTCGTCGCCGCGGCCGAGGCGGTCGCAGGCGACTCCGGCGTCGTCGTAGGCCTCGAGGTCCTCGGGATGGTCCTTGAGCTTTGCCGAGACCCGTTCCAGGCGCATCTCGTAGTAGAGCGGCGGGTTCCTGGGGAAGCGTCCTGTGAGGACGTCGACGACCTCGGGCATGCCCTTGGCTTCGCTGTCGGGCGTGTCGCGATCCCAGAGGCAGGCGAAGACGGACGGAGGCAGGCAAAGAAGCAGGGCCAGGCTCAGGCAGAGGCGCGGGCGGCTCATGGCGACAAACCTCCTGACGGAGTCTGCACATGGCTCAAACCTATGCACGCGAGGCGACGGACGCCGAATGGGGCTCGATCAGGGAGCGATGGGCGATGATGATCGAAGGCTCGACCGATAAGACGGATCGGGAGATGCACGACTGACGGCGAACAGGCTTGCGGCGAAGTGAGCCGCGGCCGCCCCTCGATGGTTCGAGGGGCGGCCGCTCTGGGACAAGCAATCCGTCGCAAAAAGGGCGACCGGACTCAGCGCTGGACGCGGGCCGATCCGCCCTTGGCGAGGGCCTCGACCTCTTCGAGCTTGGCCATGGTGACGTCGCCGGGGAAGGTGGTCAGCAGGGCGCCGTGGGCCCAGCCGAGCTTCAGGGCCTCTTCGGGGGACTTGCCCGAGAGGAGGCCGTAGAAGAGGCCGGCCGCGAAGCCGTCGCCGCCGCCGATGCGGTCGATGACGTCGAGCTGAATCGTCGGCGAGACGTAACGCTTGCCGTCGAGCCAGAGGACCGCCGCCCAGTCATGGCGGTTGGTCGAGTGGACCTCGCGCAAGGTGGTCGCGACGAGCTTGATGTGGGGGTGCTTCTCGACGACCATGTCGATGAGCTTGAAGAAGGTGTCGGGGTCGAGCTTCGACTTCTCGCTCGCCACGTCCGGGCCCTTGATGCCCAGGCCCTTCTGGAGGTCTTCTTCATTGCCGACGAGGGCGTCGACGTTGGAGACGATCCGCTTGATGACCTCGACCCCGCGCTCGGCGCCGCCGACCGACGCCCAGAGCTTGGCCCGGTAGTTCAGGTCGAACGAGGTGATCGCGCCCGCGGCCTTCGCCGCCTTCATGCCCTCGATGATCACCTCGGAGGTGGTCTCGGAGAGCGCCGCGAAGATCCCGCCCGAGTGGAACCAGCGGGCCCCCTTGGCGAAGATGCTCGCCCAGTCGAAGTCCCCCGGCTTCAAGAGCGCGCCGGCCTCGTTCGAGCGATTGTAGAAGACGACGGGGGGGCGGACCCCCTGCCCGCGGTCGCTGTAGACGGTGGCGATGTTCGGGCCGCGCACGCCGTCGTGCTCGAACCACTTGTAGAAGGGGGTCACGCCGGTCTCGCGGACGCGGGCCTGCACCAGCTCGCCGATCCCGTACTTGACCATCGCCGTGGCGATGCCCGTCTTCAGGCCGAAGCAATCCGAGAGGTTCGCCGCGACGTTGTACTCGCCGCCCGAGACGTGGATGTCGAGGGAGCGTGCCTTGCGAAACGGAATCACGCCCGGATCCAGGCGATGAACGAGAGCCCCCAAGGAGAGGAAGTCCAGCTCACACGCGTCCTGACGCACATTCAAACCGCTCATGCTAACTCCCCAAGAATGATCTCGTGAAACGATCGCGAGGAAGAAACCCCTTCAATTCCACTCAAATCCGACGGATGGCAGGGCGAGATGGTCGCGGACGAGGACAATGCCTCCCCGGCCCCGGGCGATTCCGAAGGGCCGGGAGGCTCGTCATCGAGGCAAGGCTCAGTCGGCGATCTTGACGAAGACCTTCAGCGCTTCCTTGTCCTCGAGCAGCTTCATCATTTCCTTGTAGTGGTCGAGCCCGGGGACCGGGTGCGTGAGGATCTGCTCGGTGACGCCCGGGTACGTGTGCTCGCCCAGCGAGAGGGCCTGAATCCCCTGCTCGAAGTGCTTGCGGTTCCCGTTGACGCTCGAGACGAGGAGCTTGTTGCCGAGGACCCACTCGAGGTTGATCTTGGCGGCGTCGACGCTCACCTCCGACTTGCCGCCGGTGATGCTCGTCCAGACGAGGGCCCCGTTCAGTCCGAGCACTTCCATGGCGCGGAAGCAGGTCTCGGGGTGGCCGGTCGCCTCGAAGATGATGTCGGGCTTGCCGACCTTCTTGGCGAGGTCGTGGATCGGCGTCTCCTTGGTGCTGACGTAGGTCGCGCCGTAGGCCTCGACGATCTCCGACTTGCGATGCGGGCCGGGCTTGGTGGCGAGCGTGTAGACGTCGAGCCCGCGGAGCTTGAGCATCATCGTGGCGAGGAGCCCGATCTGCCCCGCGCCCAGGACGAACGCCCGCTTCGGGTTCCAGACCTGGAGCCGTTCCTGGGCGAGGTACGCCTGCTCGATGGCCTTGGCGCAGACGCTCGCCGGCTCGGCGAGGACGCCGAGGTGCTTCAGGTTCACCGGGACCTTGACCATGTACTCGGCGTCGTCGACGAAGAACTCGGTCAGGTACCCGTGGCAGAGGTTGATCCCCCGCTCGTAGTACGTCTCCTCGCTCGTGATGTCGTTGCGGCCGATCGCGTCGAAGAGCGACCCGCCCGGCCGACGCACGGTGCAGGAGACGTAGTCGCCCGGCACCAGCTCCGTCACCTTGTCGCCGACCTCGACGACCTGGCCGAAGCTCTCGTGCCCGATGACCAGGTGGTTGCCCCCCGGCGGGGCGTTGCCGTAGAGGGCCTCGTTGATCTCGCGGTCGGTGGCGTCGACCCCGACCTGGAGCGCCTTGACGAGTACCGCACGCCCGTCGGGGATCTTGCAGACGTGGGGATGGGGCTGGTCGCCCAGCTTGGGGACCGGGATGTCGACGAGGTGGACGCTATTCGATTTGCCAGGGAGAACGGCAACGGCTTTCATCGGCTTTTCGGCTCGCCAAGAATGAGATGTCGGCGCGCAGGCTCCCTCACCCGGAAGCCGCTGACCACGACGATTCTAGCGTCAGACGCCCCAAAGTACCATGAATCACCGCCCAATCGGGAAGATCACAACGCCGATCGTTCCCGGACGCGGGAGATCCGCCCACGGCGAGCGTCTCAGGAGGCGAACTGCCGCTGATATTCCTTCTCGCAGACGAGATCCTTCGGGCTCTCGAGCCGGTCGATGAAGACGAGGCCGTGCAGGTGGTCGTCCTCGTGCTGGAAGACCCTGGCGACGAAGTCCTCGAACTCGCGCTCGAAGACCTCCCCCTCGAGGTCCTGGTAGCGGACGACGATCCGCCGGGGCCTGGGGACGAAGCCTCGGAGGCCGGGGATGCTCAGGCACCCTTCCCAGCCCTTCACGATCTCGTCGGAACGCTCGATGATCTCGGGGTTGATGACGACCTGGGGATCCATCTCCGGGGCGTTCGGGTATCTCGGGTTCGGCCGGGAGGCGACGATGAAGATGGCCGACGAGTCGTAGACCTGGGGCGCGGCGATCCCGACGCCGTGGGCGTCCCGCATCGTATCGAGCATGTCGGCGACGAGGGCCCGCGTCGCATCCGAGGCGGGGAGGATCACGCGCTCGGCGTCGGTCCTGAGCACAGGGTGGCCGAGCTGGGCGATCTGTCGGAGCATGGGCATGGGTCGTCGGCTCTCTCTGGCGAGGGGAAGTATGCAGCCGAGGAAGAGGCCGGACCCCTCGCGCGGGCTGCGTGCGAAGGTCCGGCCTCCTCGGTTCGATGGGGTCATCTTATCGGCGGTGATTTACGATACGCCATACTTCTTGAACCAGGCGAGCAGGCGCTTCCAACCTTCATCGGCCGTCTCCTTGCGATACGACGGGCGGTAGTCGGCGTAGAAGGCGTGGGGGGCGCCGGGGTAGACGACGATCTCCGCATCCTTGCCGCCTTCCTTGAGGGCGGCCCGCATCTTCTCGACCGTGGCGACGGGGATGCCCGTGTCCGCCTCGCCGTAGAGGCCGAGGACCGGGGCCTTGATGTCCTTGGCGATGTCGACGGGATGCTTGGGGTGGTTCGCGTCGACGTCGCCGACGAGCCGGCCGTACCAGGCCACGCCCGCCTTGACGTTCGGGTTGTGCGCCGAGTACAGCCAGACGATCCGCCCGCCCCAGCAGAAGCCGGTGATGGCGAGCTTGGCGGCGTCGGCCTTGCCCGACTCCTTGGCCCAGGCCACCGTGGCGTCGAGGTCGGACATGACCTGGGAGTCCGGCACCTTGGCGACGACCTTGAAGATCTCCGCAATCTGGGCCATCGTGTACCCCGAGACGTCCCCCTGGCGGGAGTAGAGCTCGGGGGCGACGGCGAAGTAGCCGAGCTTGGCGAACCGTCGGCAGATGTCCTTGATGTGCTCGTGGACGCCGAAGATCTCCTGGACGACGAGGACGAGGGGGAACGGCCCCGAGCCTTTCGGGCGGGCCGAGTAGGCGGGGATCGTGCCGTCCTTGACCGGGATCTTCACCTCGCCGGCGTCGAGCCCGTCCGTGTCGGTGGTGATCGTCTCGGCCGAGACGGGCTGCACCGCCAGCGCGAAGCCGGCGGCCAGGGTCGTGACGACGAACTCACGCCTGGTCGGGACGACCGCGGTGTCGAGGTTCGAGGAGTCGTCATGCATCGGTCGAATCCCTCTCGAGTCGTTCTGTTCGAGTCGCGCGCCCCGGAGACCTTGGCGAGGCAAGGTCGTCCTGCGTCGGGACACCGTATCCTCGACGCCCGGGACTCCCAGGGGCGACGCGCCCGGCTGTGATGGGTTCGGAGGGGAATGATAGAAGGAAGGCCGTGGCAAGGCGAGGGTCAACTCGGGGCGGAAGCAACTTTGGATGCGAATCCGCCGGGAAATGGCCCGCGAGCCCCGTTTCGAGGGGGGTAGGAAACGAGCCGCCCGGCCTGTGGTCAGGCCGGGCGGCTCGTTGGGATCTCGACCGGGTTCGGCGAGGTCGAGGCTCAGGGGCCGACCGGGCCTCTGGGGACGTTCGCACCCTGGGGCGCCGGAGGCGTGTTGTTGGAGCCGCCCGTGGGTCGACGCAGGCGGGCGCCCGCCGGGCCGAGCTTGGGGGCGCCTTCTTCGACGTTCATCGGGGGCGGCACCGCCTGATTCTCCGGCGCCGCGTCGGGCGAGGCCTGGGTCTCGGTCGAGTCACCGCCGCCGCCGTACGAATGCACCGGGACGGAGCCGACCGCCGTTGGCGTCATCCCATAATTATTGGTGCTGTTGACCGCGAAGCTGAAACCGGAGCTGAACGCGGCGCCGAAGCCCGCGCCACCGCCGACCGGGCTCGGACCTCCGCCACCGCCACCGCCTCCACCTCCGCCGCCCCCACCACCGCCGCCTCCGCCTCCACCACCGCCGAGTCCGGAGCGGTTGGCCGAGTTCAGGAGGCTGCTCATGCCGTTGATGGAGTTGCTCAGGCCGATGGAGAAGACGCTGGACCCCGAGCCATTGGAGACCGCCCCGCCGGTGATGCCGCCGAGGACCGCGAATCCATTCAGGTTGTTGACGGGGTTGTAATTGTAGAAGAGCGGCCCGGGATAGATCGCGTTGCCGCTGGAGCCGCCCGAGCTGCCGCCGCCACCACCGCCCGGGGAGACGATCTGTCCGCTGTTCATCGCGAGGAACGGCGAGGGAGACAGGGAAGCCGCGGCCATCAAGACCCGGTCTTCGAGCCTACACTCATTGAGGTCGGGATGCTGAGCGCGTCGAGAAATCATCGAGTACGTCCTGGTTCATCGCTCCGTTGGATGTCGATGGTGTGCTGGAAGGGCCTCCCCGCCTTTGCCAGTCCTCCACCCCGTCATCCGCCGGCCGATATCAATGCCCCAGGGGGGGTGGAGCGATGTGGATTCGTGTCTTCGTTTTCCTGGTAACCATACCACGGCCGACGCGAGGCGAGATCCAACGCCCCCCGTCGTGCCCCGGTATCCGCTCATCCATGGCGGGGAAGCACGAGACCGACCCCCGATATTCACACCCGAAGGTCGACCCTATTCATTCAACTTCATTATAGGGGAACGGCTAGATTCCGAGCACACGAATCATCGGATTTTCCTTATCACATGCGCTCGCGTGCCGATTCGTCGCGTGCATCGCGGCCGTCCCCCGCTGACCCTCTCCCGACGCAGACTCTCAGCCGCGGGCCCCTCGGGGATGGCTGGAATGCAGCGGGCAGAACGGCGGGGTCGAGTCCCCGATGAACGACAGATGGGGATCGAGCGCGCGTCCCCAATGCTTCTTGTAGCGACATGAGCTCGGACATCGGCCCGACTCGTCCACTTCCGGCTTCGACGCATTGGCCTGGCCGATGGCGATCCAGCAGGATCCGCTGACGAAACCCGCCATCAGGAGCCAGGCGAAAAGGTTGCGAAGAGTTGACATGAGACATCCCTCCTCGGCTCGAGTCAGACCATATCAACCGATTATTGGAGTTTGGGCAACCAAACCTTCGGCGTTTCTTCGCGGGTTCTTCATGAACGCCCCCTCCGCTCGGCGCGGCCGGAGGCCGCCGTCTCAGGCCCGGACGTCGAAGTGAAGACGTGATGAAATGTGTTGGATGGTGAAATGCCGGGCGGTCGTCGGCACCCGTCGAGGTGCCGCCTCCGATCCGCCTTCGCCCACGCCCCCGCCGTCGAGACCTCCTCCGCCGCCGCACCGACGCGACGATCGGCGGCCCGGCCGCGGCGGGCCTCCCTCTCCTCAAGTTTAACGAGCGCCCATTGGCGTCGCGCGGGCCGTCGTTCGCCGAATTTCTCGGCCTTTTTCGATACCGACGGGGGCGGACGGGGTTTCTAATCAACGAGGCCCCCAAGAACGCAGAATCCGGGGCGTCGCGGTCAAGTATCGGCCGACGCCCCCTGTCGACCACCCCGGCCCGCGAGCATCCCGTGCGGGGATGCGACCGAGCACCCTGCGCCCCGAGAGCCCGAGGTCGGCCTTAACGAGATTTTAATCGAATCCGGCTCGAGATTTAGGGCCGGCCAGGCCTGCCTTGACGCTAACTTCCCTGGCGAACTCAAACCGGGAGCGACCTGGTTCTCGATTAATTGGATCGGATCGATCGGTTTAGGGTGCTTTCGTGCGACTTGATGGGCTTCCTTGGACGGAGAGCAGTCCTCCGACTGGGCATGAGCGGCTCCGGGCCGTTCGTGGAGTCGGTTCGTTCGCAAAATGCTGAAGGAGACTGGTTTCGATGAAGAATCGTCGTGGTTTCTTGCTGATGCTGACCACCAGCTTCGTGGCCCTGGGTCTCGTCGTCGGCACCACCCTCGCCGACGAGCTCTTCGGCGTGATCACCAAGGTTGACGCCGACGCCAAGAAGATCACCGTCGTCGAGAAGGAGAGCGGCAAGGAGATCGAGGTGACGGTGAAGGACGACACCGAGGTCGTCACCAAGAAGGGCTCGAACCCGGTCGACCTCGAGAAGCTGGCCAAGGGTGTCGAGCGGGCCAAGGAGAAGGGCAACAAGGGCATCTCGGTCAAGGTTGAGCACGAAAAGGCCGTGGCCTCGAAGATCCACTACGTCGGCAAGAAGGCCGCCGCCAAGTCGAACTGAGCCCAGGCTCGTCCGATCGACGGACATCGAGAGGGTCGCGCCGCGATGAGTGGCGCGGCCCTTTCTCATTTCGAAGGCCGACGTGAGGAACCGCCCGCCCGCTCGCTCAGCGGACGTAGCGATCGCCCCTGACGACCCCGACGTCGGTGACCCAGGCGATGCAGGCGTAATGGTTGAAGAAGTGGAGCGAGACGTAGGTCAGGATGCTCTCGGCGACGTCCTCGGGGCAGATCACGTCGATCTGCACGTCCTCGGCCCCCGCGCCCAGCCTCGCCCCGCGCGAGCCGTAGCCGCTCGAGGCGTGGGCGGAGTAGCCGGTCGCGCCCAGCTCGAGGATCTTCTCGAAGATCTGCTCCTTGAGCACCGACTCGACGATGATGGACACGAGCTTCAGCGAATGAAGCCGCATGGAGATGATCTCGCTGGGACCAAGGCTGTGTGGGGCAACTTTCGATCGCTATTCGGACCGTCCGCCCGAGCCAGAGTCTACCCAGGGGATCGGCGCCGCTCAAGCCGCGGGATGCGAGATTTCGCGACCTCTCGAGATCCCTCGCCTCGCCGTAAGGTTCTCTCGGATTCGGGCTTATCGCCGCGGACGGGTGGAACCAGCCGAAACATGATCATCCCAACGCATTCGGGCGGGTCGATGCCCCGGCGGGAGGTTCGTGCCATTCGAAATGGAAGAGGGGCGGCCCCGGGCATCCTCGCCCTTGCCGCCCCTTGGGGCTCAGCTCCGCGTCGACCCGGGTGCGGGTCGAGGCAAAGGAGCCGGGAATCAACCGCCGCCGGGTCCGCGGTAGTACCAGGGCCAGACGAAGGGGCCCGGGCCGGGGACGAGCGGCTCGAAGTCGTGGATCGGCACGTAAGAGCCCTGGTCGTAGTACATCCCCACCGGCTTGAACGGGTGGAAGAGCGACGAGAAGAATCGTCCCGACTTGTGAGGGGACGGGTAGCAGTCGGCCGTGATCGAGCTCTGGCCGGGTGCCCCGTAGAAGAACGGGTAGACGCTCGCCACGCACTTCGACTTCCAGACCTTCCCCATCATCCCGCCCCCCTTGATGCTGTTCGGGTGGGGCGTGTCCGGCTGGTCGCCCCAGCGGGTGTCCCAGAAGGTGTCGCGGCGAGGGTCTGGGGGCAGGTGCGGCTCGATGGGCACCCAGCGCGTGAAGAGGCCGCTACGCCGCTCGGTCTGCGGGACCTCGGGCTGAGGGACCTGGCCGTACGAGGCCGCGTCGGCCAGGAGCCAAATCAAGGCGCCGAGGGCGACGGGCCTGGAGGCTCCCGCCCGGCGTAACAAGGAGATTCCTTCTCGCATCTCAAACCCCTCCGGGCTGGCTCGGAATGACGGCCAGGCGCATCCGGCCGGCCTTTCCCTTACTACTTCGGCTCTTTCGCGACGCCACTTCATCCCGGTTCTTCGCCGGAAACGCAATGATCTCGATGTGATCATTCGGTGGAAGCGAGCGACTGTTTTGATTGTAGCGGTTGTGCCGTCGGACGTGACTGCCCCATGACACTCCGGACGTCATGGCGGGCGATCCTCGCGGGCAGGGCGTCAGTTTTCTCGAAGGCGTAGACCCACTCCCCGCCGGGCGAGAACCCGGGGGGGCTGGAGACGCAGGGCTCGCCGCACTCGACAAGCCGGGCGGGGTCGGCCTGCGGCGTCCGCGTCTCCTCGGAGAACTCCAGGGGGACGAGCGCGAGCCTGGCCTTCCGGGTCAGCGCGTTCCGCCTGATGAAGGCGAGCACGAGGCCCCCGTCGGCGGCCCTGCCGACGTTCGGATGCCTGTCCTCGTAGAGCTCGTCCGCGGACGGGTCCGCGGGCCAGAGCCGTCCGACGGCCTCGATCGACTCGCGCGACCCGTCGAGCCGGACCCACCAGAGCCGGTGGCGGGGGATCGGCAGATCTATAACTTTATGTCCAATTAAGTGTGCGATCGTTGAATTGTCCACGGCGGAGACCACGACGATCCGGGAGAATCTCTCGTCGTTGGGCCAGGTCATGTGGCTCGTCACGAATTGATGCTCCCGGGGCGTCGTCGGCTTCCAGAATAATTTGTGGATGCGTGGCGAGGCCTTCTTGCGAAAGGACTCGGGCTGGTTGGAGTCGAAGCGGACCGACCGGATCCGCCAGTCGCCCCCCGCGAAGAGGACCTGACCAGAATGGTCCGGGGCCCAGCAGGGCGGGTCGGCGACGCTCGTCTCGAACTCGATGCGGTCGAGCGCCTCGCCGCCGGGGACCGCGAACCGCGCCAGGCCGAATTTCGGCCGGGAGTCCCAGCCCCCCGGGGCGAGTGACTTCCAGGTCCCGACGACGTGGAAGCGGCCCAGGGCGTCGCGCCAGGGGGAGCAGGTCGCCCCTTCGAGTGAGTCGGTCGAAGGTATGCTGAAGTGCTTGATATCGCCCGACTCGAGATCGAGCGCGGGGGTGCGGCGGTCGTCCCGCAGGACGTGATATTTCCTGATGCCGAGGTAGCGGGGGAAGGCCGGGGTGCGAGTCTCTTCGGTCTTCCCCTGCCAGCGGCCCAGGCCGATCGCGAACGCCGTGACGACGATCGCGGCATGGCCGAGGAGGCGGATCGGCGTGGGCAGGCACATCCGCATGGGCGATGCTCCCGGTTCGGAGGCGGGGGACTCTCCTCGCCTCTCGTTGTGGTGAGGACGACGGACATGCCCGAATCGTAGGCGCCGAAACCGGGGAAAGGCGTGAGTCCCATTCACAACTTTCCGGGGCCATTCGGGGCCTCCAGAACGTGAGTTGTGCTCACGCCGACCGCGCCGAATTCGGTTACAATCCAGCTTTGGCAAGGGGGCCGGAGCACGCCCGACGCGATCGGACGGCGGCGCCACGCCCCGGCCCCTGGTTATTCCCATGAGGCGGCGATGGGGACTCTGATGACGGACGCTTCCGCCGGCAGTCGCGGGCGGCACGCCCCCGTTCCCGCGGCGGGCAAGCCGACCTGCGACGAGGTCTACCGATTCCTCGCGGATAAGTTCGTGCGGAAGCTCAAGCTCGATCGCCAGGAAGACCTCGGCGAGAGCGTGGCACGTCGCTTCCGAGACGGGCCCGCGCGGATCTGCTGCCAGGCGATCGGCGGCTGGATCGACGGCAAGCTCTCGGAGCAGTCGTGGTCCCAGCAGGAGCTCGCCGGCAGGATCGGCGTCGACCGCTCGGCGGTGGCCCGGTGGACGACCGGCGGCAGCATCTCCCTGAGCCACCTCGTCCTCGTCCTGATCGAGTTCCGCAGCGACTTCGACGACCTGCCGTTCCCGATCCGGCACCAGCTCGCGCTCGAGGGCTACCTCGCGGCCCTCACGCACGTGCGGGCCCGCCTGGACCCGAGCCTCGAGCCGGGGCCCATCGACCACGAACGCTTCTGGTGCCTCTATCACTTATTTGCCGAACCGTACTGGGAGCGTGCCCTCCGCGCGAGGAACCGCGAACAGCTCGAGGCCGAGGCCGCCCGCATCCTCAAGCGGGCCGAGGAATCTCTCGGCTATCCCCCGCGCTCGGTCCTGGGCGTCGACGGGATCAAGAAGCTGGTCGAGGAGTGGGCCGCCGCCTGGATCATTTGCCTGAACCTTGTCCCGAGAGACTGGGCGATCCGATGAGGACGAAACTCGATTTGATCGTCGACTTCCTGGCGGACAGGGGCGACGGCGCGACCGAATCGATCCGCCGCGAGCTGAACGAGCCATCGAGCGAGGCGAGCCTCTTCCTCGAAGGGCTCCGCGATCGCACGCGAGGCATGCTCGACGTGATCCCGCCGCGGCAGGAGGCCCCGAAGACCCAACGCCGAGGCCCGGCCATCCTACCCCCGCCGACGGCCCGGAAATCGTGGGTCCGGAGCCCCCTGCCCCTCGCCGCCGCGGCGACGGTTCTCGTCGCGGTCGGGGTCGCCTGGAACGACCAGCGAGGCAAGATCCGGACCCTCGAGGCCGCCGACGCGCGCCGGGAGGCCGAGTGGCGCGAGCTGACCCATAAGCTCGAGGTCGCACGCAACGAGGCCATCGAGAAAGACAGGACCCTCAAGATCGCCGCGAGCCCGGCCCCGAAGCCCGCCCCCGAGACGGCCCCGAAACGAGCCCCCGACCGCGTCCCCGAGCTGCTCGTCGCCCGCCTCGAGGCCGGGCTCGCGAAGCTCGAGGATCGGCTCAGCAACCCCGGCCCCGATCAGCCTCCGGCCAATCCCGACGCCCCCGAGTCGGAACTCGAGCAGCTCCGCCGCCAGGTCGAGATCCTCAAGAGCGACCTTGGCTCGCGGGACAAGTCCCTGAGCAAGGACGTGAAGGAACTGCGCGCCAGCCTGAATCAGGTCATGATGTGGGTCCGCCAGTTGGCGAACACCCCGAACATCCAGTACATCCCGGTGCCCGAGTTCATCCCGGTGCCGCAGGGCCCGCAGAACAACCTGGGCCCGATGAACAACAGCACGCTCCCGCAGACCCTCGACCAGATCCTGCGCCAGAACAATCAGAATGGCTCGAACAACGATCATTCCCGCCCGTCGACCGACAAGTAATCAACCCACTGCCTGAGTCTTTGCCCCGAGCCCTCGGGAACAGAACCGTTGCGCGCCCAGCGATCTCGAGCGGTCCTCGCTCCGGCGTCGTCACCCTCATGTCCTGGAGAGAGGATCCCTCAGCGTTCGAGAAGGGGCCTTCGCGAAGTCCGGTTCGCCGGTCGAGGACGGCCTTTCGAAACGAAAAGAGGCCCGGCGTTATCCGCCGGGCCTCGGTTGGAAACATTAGCGTGCGATCGCCCGATCAGGGCTGCGAGTCGCTCATAGGGGGGAAGGCGAAGTAGTCGCGGGGCGAGCGGGTGGTGACGACGTAGGGGACATATCCCGGGGTGATGGGGACCGGCCCGCCCGCACCGACGAAGTACTCGATCTCGCCCTTGTGGAGCAGCTTGCCGATCAGGGCGTGCGGCAGGCCGAGGATCGAGTGGGCCTTGCCCGCCGCACCGTTGAGGAGGCCGCAGCCGCCGAGGATGCCGCATCCGCCGCAAGCGCCGCAACCCTTGCCGAAGCAACCACCGCAGAGCTTACCCGCGGAGAGCGAGGGGTCGAGGCAGCTGCCGCAGCCGTTCCCCGCACAGCGGTTGCAGCCGAGGCCGCGACGGTGGAAGTGCCGCTTCTTGAGGAAGCAGCCGGGTTCCGAGCAGGGGTCGGAGATGACGACGCCCTGGCCCGAGGGGATGACCTGGGGCGAGGCGACCGGGGACGACTGGGCCGTGGCGAGCACGGGGCCGGCGACGGTGCCGCAGCTACCGCAGGAGTCCTTCAGGCCGTGCAGGATCTTCTTGCCCTTGCAGAGCCCGCAGCCCGAGCCGCCGCAGGTGAAGCAAGGATCCTTCGCACCGCAGTGGCCATCGCCGCAGCCGAGGCCGGAACCACCCAGGCCGCAGCCCTTGCCGAGGCCGCAACCCTTGCCGTGGCCGCCGAGGCCGCAGCCGGGGCCGGAGCAGCCGTGGTGGAAGAGGCCGCCGAGCTTGCCCTTCACCAGGCCGAGCGGCGAGTAGAGCAGGCCAAGGTGAGAATTGTCCTTGGCATAGTGGCCGTAGGGGACGGGCGGGGCGAAGTAAGGCCCACCGGTGTTGAGGTCGACCGCTTCGACCTCTCGCGGGATCGAGTGGAAACCGTCGGCCTGCGCGAAGCCGGTCATGCCGGCAACCATCAGCGACGCCAGGGTGAACGCCAACGCCATTCCTCGCTTCGTTCCGAAACGCATGGTCACTCCCTTTACATCGTTCGGTGTATCCCTCCTGGAGTGTTCGGAATCAGCGAGCGGCAGTCCCCCACGCCTTCCTACGCGCGGAGTACGCCGGCTTTTTTTTCTCGGCGCCCGGAGCACGGCCATCGGCCGATGCGGGTCGGGGAGGTCGATGCCGATCCCCCGCCCTCGCCTGCTCGCGGTGCCTCGAGGCCCGAGTTCGAGTCCAACCCCCGACGCGCAACATGCCCACATATTGCGAGATGTCGGGGCGACTCGCGCCACCGGATTCCCTCTCGTCGATCCCGGGGGGGCTCGATTCGAGTCCAGGGCGGCCTAGACATAAACAATCGGCCCGAGGCCCCCGTTTCTGGAGAAATCCTCGGGCGCAAGGGCGAGCCGGCCCCGCTTCGAGTGAAGCGGGGTCGGCTCGGATCGATCGTCGCGATTTTGCGGCGTCGCCGGGCCCTGGCGGGCTCAGCGGGCGCCGCCCTGGCCGTAGACGACGGAGGCGGGAAGGTCGGTGACCTTCTGGGCCGCGGCGTCGTAGGAGATCGCGGCGTGCTTGTCGCGCTTCTTCTGCTCGTTCATCTGGAAGCCTTCGCGGATGTCGCGGGTGAAGGCCGAGACGCCGAACAGGTGCATCAGGATCTTCGGGTTGCCCGACGGGCCCGGGTCGATCGGGTTGCTGGCGGCGGGCATACTGGTCGGCGTGACCGAGCCGTCGGTCGGGGCGGCCTGGCGACGGCCGGCCATCCGCAACGGGCCGCCGCGGTTGGCCGAGACGCCGACGGGCGCGGGGCCCGAGCCTTCGCCCGTGATGTCGGCGACCGCGACGCCCGGGGCTTCGCCCTTCGAGACGACGTAGCCGGGGAGGTCGCTCGCGTTCACCATCAGCGAGCCGTTCGCCGGGGTCGGGAGCTGGTTCAGGAAGCTCGCCATCTCCGGGGTGACCTGGCGACGGTCGAGCAGCACCGGCTGGCCGCTGCCGTTCGAGACATAGATCTCGGCGCCCGAGGACAGGGCCCCGCTGTTGGAGCGGAACTTGGCCGTCCCCTGCCCCTCGACCACCATCTTGCCCTTCTCGACCTGCGAGATCTGGGTGGCGGTCGGCATGCCCGGCGGCGGCGGGACGGACGCGCCGTCGGCCATCGCCTGCTTGTACTGGCAGGCCGGGCAGACGATCTCGCGGCCGAGCCAGTCGCGCTCGTGGCGGTGCGACGGGGCCTTGGCCGTCTTCGACTTGGTCGACTTCTTGGGCTTCGTGGGCTTCGTCGACTTCGCGGCCGTCCGATTCGGAGCGGGTGCGGAATAGGTCAGGCCGACGGAGTTGGGTGACGCGGGCGACTGCGCCCAAACGGAGGCGGGGGTCGTCAGGGCGAGGCCGCAGAAGGCCAGGCCAACTCGAGCGAGGCGACGCATTGGGAACTCCTTTCCCGATTGCGAACCGAGTTCCCTCGGGAACCTCGGGCCGACGTTGAAGGGCCCGCTTAGGCCCGAGAACGATGCATACGGACGTCAGCCTCAGCCCCGCGGACGGGGCGGCGACGCTACCGCGTCGAGGAGACTCATCTCCTCGGCCGATGTCCCCAAACATCGGTCCGCGAGGACTGGCATCTTGCGAAAAACCGGCGCGAACGGAACAAAGCGGCCTCGACGCCGATCGCGCACGATTCCTACAGGCCCTGGATCTCCTAGAAAAAGGATGACACGCCCCCGCCTCCGTCTGCGGATCCAATCCCGAGGCCACGACGGCTCGCCGGACGCGCGGTCGGGATGTCCGGTTTCCCGTCGAGCCTTGATTCCTAAGGAGCAGCCCGCGATGTCGACCCTCGATGGAAGGCCCGGGGAGAGACGGGAGGAGGCCCCATCCTATTAGACCGGGAAAGCGACGTCCGAAGTCAGCCCCTGATCCGAGTGATATCGCAAAGTGAAAAAACTTGGATTTGGAGATAGGTCGCGATTTGCACCTGGCCTTGGCCCCCTGGCCGAGCCCGCGGATGGGAGCCCGTGGTCCGGTCCCGGGAGTCGGGAGTCGGGAGTCGGATCCAAGGATTGCGCAGTGATGAGCGCATCGGGACGCAAGGGCCCGTTCCAGGGCCGGAGGGTGGCTCGGAGTGCCGACGGCCCATCCCCTGCCCGATCCGCCTCGACGGGCCTGGGAGGGGCCTTTTTCGCGAGGGTATTGCCAATCGTAATCAATTCGGGGACGCCGACAAAATCTCGAAAAAATTCAAAAAAAGACTCAAGTCGAGTCGGACCCGCGTTTGCAAGATTGTCAATCCGCTGGAAAACGATTCCCTTGCTTACAAGGGATGCGCCCTTGGGAACCTACCGACTTCGAAACGAGGCGAGCCGTGCGGCCCGGGGTCGGTCGTCAGGGACGACTCGAACACCTCGGCAGCACGGCTCTCGACTGAACTCGTCGCGTTGGTTCGTTTCGGGGGCGTCAGGCACCGACCTGGGAGGCGGCCATCCGGCGGAACTTCCTCCGGCGGATGAGAGCGATCCCGGCCAGGGTCAGGGTCCAGAACGCATAGGTGGTCGGTTCGGGGATGGTCTGGGCCTGGAGGACCTGAGCACCCTGGATGCTGTTGTCAGTGTTGCCCTGGAAGTTCCTGGCGAGCAAGGCCTTGGCCGCATCGGGGCTGAAGGTCGAGTTCGGGTTGACCATCATCGACCAGCTCGCGTTCCTGGCGTCGATGTAGTTGCCCGAGGTGTCGTAGTCCTCGGGGACGCCGAAGGCCAACATCAGCTCGTGCGAGATGTTGTGGGCGACGATCCACTGGAGCTGCGACAGGTTCGAGGCGGACGGGGCGATGTTGTTGATGAAGCTGAACCCGCTGCCGCCGATCTCGGTCATGCCGATCGCGGTGGGGTCGAGCTTGGCCGCCGTGTTCGAGACCAGGCTCAACGTGTGGGCGGCGGGGACGCTCGGGTCCGTGGTCAGGTTGACCGGGACGCCGCTCAGGTTGAACGTCTGCTGGACATCCTGGAGCACTCCTTTGGCGAAGTCGGCCTGTTGCTGGCTCGTGGGTGTGCCGCCGAAGATCGAAGTGATCTGGGGGCTGTTGTACCAGGGCTGCGTGTTGCCCGTCGTGATCAGGCTGTCGTTGGCATAAGGGCCCGGCCCGAGGTTCAGGAAGGCGTCAGCCTTGGGGGCCGTCGACGTGGCGGAGAAGGTGGCGGCGGGAGCGGCCTGGAGCGTCTCGGCCGAGGGGGCGGAGTAGCTCACGGGGGCCGGGGCGGAGGCGGGAGCGGCGTCGACCGGGTTGACGGCCCTCACGAGCATCACCGGGGTGGCCGTCTGGGTGGGGGCGGGTGCCGGCGTCGAGATCGGGGCCGGCCCGGTGGCCGCCGTGATCGGGGCGCTGAACGCCGACATGGCCGTGAACGAGTTCTGCGAGTTCAGGGCGTTGTTGTAGGACGAGGCGTAGTCGGAGTTGGCCGTCAACCACCAAGTCCAGGGGACGGGATCCGCTTGGGCAACCTGACCGAGTAGTGCAAAGCTGAGGAAGCATAGGCTGAAGGTCTTCACGGCACCCATCGCGAACCTCCTGTTCGAGACGTCATCGTCGCCCATTTCGAGGGCAAGCACCACCGCAACCACGCCTTCGGTTCGAGCTTCCGCCTCATCCTCCGATTGCGGTGGTCGGGACGACCCGATCCGGAGGAAAGAATCCTTGAGACTCGCCGGCGACTCCCTTCCTGGGAATCTCTGGAGAGGGGTGGGGAGGTTGTTTAGCGGGAGCGTCCTCTAATGTGAGCAATCGACGTGCCGCAGGCGTGTTACGACGCGAGGATTCGCCGAGGCCGCTTCGCCCCCGCCCCGCATCGCAAAGTTAAGTCTAACCGGACATGAAATTTACGAAGAAATCAAACTTAACACGGCGCAAGTCGTTGGCCCTCGTTGTGACGGGCGCAGCGGTCGTGATCGTCGTGCAGCTTGTACAAGCTGCACGCCCCATTGTAAGAATGGCCAAACCGATCCCTGCTTTTTCCAATCCCAGGCGCCGTCTCCATTATGGCAAGCCGTCAATCACCTTGTGTCAAAATGGGTGATTTGGTGACTTCGGAGGTAATGCATAGATTGGCTAATAAGCATAAATAACGAGACACGGGGAAAAGACAAAGGTTCGCCTCCCGCCTCCCCGGTTCGGAGGAGACAGCAGACGAACCATTGCAACTCTCGGGCCAGTTTCGGGAGTGGCCCGAGGGTCAAGGCCAAAGTCATTTCGGCCGGTGTCAGGCGAAGAGCTCCTTCACGAGCTTGCCCCCGTCGACGATCTTGATGGGCCGGCCGAGGGGGCTCATGTTCTCCTTGGCCGGGTTGATATGCAGCGAGTGGCAGAAGCTGGTCAGGAGATCATTGACGGCAATCGGATGCTCCTTGACCTCAGTCCCGTCGACGCTCGACTCGCCGATGACCTGCCCCCCCTTGATCCCGCCGCCGGCCAGTGCGACGTTGAAGACCCTGGGGAAGTGGTCGCGCCCCGCGTTCGGGTTGACCTTCGGGGTCCGGCCGAACTCGCCCATCCAGATGACGAGAGTCTTGTCGAGCATCCCACGCTGTTTCAGGTCGCTGATGAGCGTGGCGAACCCTGGATCCACCTGCGAGGCGTTCTTGCCGACGCGCTCGTGGACCTCCTGGTGGGTATCCCAACCCCCCGAGCGGACTTCGACGAAGGTGACGCCCGTCTCGACGAGGCGTCGGGCCAGCAGGCACCCCTGCCCGAAGGGGCTCGAGCCGTAGGCGGCGCGGAGCGTCGGGTCTTCCCCTTCGAGGTCGAACGCCTTCATCCGAGGCGAGAGGACCATGCCGGCCGTCTGCTTGTAGAGGGCCGTGTGGTCCTTGACCCGATCGGCGCCGCCGGTCCGCTCGAAGGCCCCATGCTCGAGGGCCTGCATCAGGCCGAGCCGCCTGGAGAACCGCGAGGTCGCGACGGGCGGCTTGACGTTGGCCGGGGACTTGGTCGGATCCTGGACGACGAACGGCTCGAGCCCGACGCCCAGCAGCCCCGCGCCGACGGAGTTGCCGCCGATGCTGACGATGTGGGGCAGGTCGAACTTGGGGTCGCCCAGCTCGTTGGCGAGGTTGCAGCCGAAGCTCGGGTGCTTCACCGTGCCGGTGGGGGTGTACCCGGTGTGGAGCTGATAGGTCGCCCGCTCGTGGTTGCCTTCCTTGTTCGACATCGAGCGGATGAGGGCGATGTCCTTCATGGCCGCTGCGGTCTTCTCCCACCCCGCGGCGATCCTGATGCCGGGGACGGCCGTCTCGATGGTCTTGGTGCCGCCGCCGTTGGCGTGGTCGGGCTTGGGGTCGAAGGTCTCCATCTGGCTCGGGCCGCCGGCCATCCAGAGCATGATGCAGGCCATCTGCCGCTTGCGCAGCTCCTCGGCCTGCAGGGCCATCATGTCCGTGAAGCTGAGCCCGGCGAGCCCCGCGGCGCCGAGGCCGATCCCCCGGAGGAACCCGCGTCGGCCGAGCACACCCCGGCCGCTCATCGCGACCTTGACGATCGTCTTTTCCAACATGATGATCAAAGCCTCATGTTCATGAGAATGTCTGTTAGGGTGGATACGCTCAGCGCCTGGTGATGAACTCGGTCGAGTTGATCAGGCTCCAGAGGATGTCCTCGAAGGCCTCCTGACGGTCACCGACCTTGTCGAGGTATCGCCCGCAGACCTGGACTTCCTTGGCGGTCGGCTCGCGTGAGAGCGTGCGGATATAAAGGGCGTTGAGCGCGTCGCGGTTATCCGGGTTCGCGGCGAGGATCTGGCCGAGGACCGTCTTGTTGTTGGCCCGGATCGCGTTGTTGATCAGCGGGCTGTTCATCAGGAAGAGGGCCTGCGGGATCGTGCCGAGGACGTCGTCGTTGGGCGTGGACGGGTCGACGCCGAAGAGGCTGATGAAGACCCCCCTCGCCCCGCCGTTGCGCTGGGCCCCCTTCGTCTTGGCGACGGCCCCCTTCAACTCCTTGGCGAGCGCGGCGTCCGCGTCCTTGCCCCCCTTGCCCTTCGCCATCGCCTTGTCATTCGCGTCGGCGTTGGCGTTCGCGTTGTTGCCGATGGGGAGGTTGAGGACCTGGGCGAGCGAGTCGAGGATCTGGTCGGCCCGGAGTCGGCTCGGGCAGACCGAGGCGAACGACGTCCGGCCCGAGGCCGTGTAGGTCGACCGCACCTCGCGCTGATAGGCCCGGCTGTTGAGGATCACGCGGAAGAGCCAGTGGACGTCGTAGCCCCCCTTCTGGAACTCGGAGGCGAGGGCGTCGAGCACCTCGGGGGTCCTGGCCGTCCGCTCGGGGCCGATGTCGTCGACCGGGTTGTAGAACCCCTCGCCCATCAACGCATACCAGATCCGGTTGACGAACGCCTTGGCGAACCAGGGATTGTCCTGCCCGGTCACATAAGAGGCGACGGTCGCGAGCCGGTCGGTCGCGGGGAAGCCTTCGGCGAGGACCTCGGCCTTGGGGTCGAGGAAGAACTTGGGGGCGACGAAGATCTGCTTCTGCGGGTCGTTCTTGTCGGGCATCGTGTAGCGTGGCTTGCCCGGGGTGATGACCTCGAAGACGGCGCGTTGCCCCATCCCCGGCTTCTCGACCCGGCGCTGGCGGATCCCGGCGAAGTAGGCGGCGAACTCGTGGAACTGCTGCTGCTTCCAGGAGTCGGTCGGGTGGTCGTGGCACTGGGCGCACTGGATCTGCACGCCGAGGAAGATCCGCGAGACCTCGCCGGCGATCTCGACCGGCTTCGCCTCGTGGGCGAGGGCGAAGTTCACCGCCCCCTGCTCGTCGTCGCGCCCGGTCGCCGTGATGATCCCCCGGGCCACGTCATCCCAGGGTGCGTTCCTGGAGAACTCGGAGGTGAGCCACTCCTCGAGCTTGTCGTAGTGGATCCGGTTCGCGTTCTGCGTGGTCGCGTGGAAGCGGATCACGTCGCGCCAGTAGCGGGCCCAGTTCTTGGAGAAGTCCTCGCTGATGAGGAGGTGCTCGATCAGCTTGCCGCGCTTGTCCTTTTCCGTCGTCTGCACGAAGGCGCGGGCCTGCTCGGGGGTCGGCAGCTTGCCGACCATGTCGAGGTAGATCCGGCGCACGAACTCGACGTCATTCGTCAGGGTTGCCGGCGTGACCTTCTCGGAGGCGAGCGCCTTGTCGAGCAAGGAGTCGAGCTCTTCGTGATTCAGGGTCGGCTTGGCGACGACCTTGCTCGGGCGCTCGGGGAGCTTGCCCTTGGGCTTCTCATCCTCAGCCTTCTTCGCCTTGTTGGCGATGGCCTTCGCCTTGTTCGCGAGGGCTTTGGCCTTGGCCTTGGCTTTCGCCTGGCGTTCGGCCTTCTTCTTGGCCTTTTCCTCGTCGTCGGGCTTGGCGGAGGTCGGATCGCCGGGTTTGGAAGCGTCGGGGGTATTGGCCTGGGCCTTCGGATCCTCCGGCCCCTTCTTCTCGTCGGCGTCGGCGGCCACGGCCGGCATGATCAGGGTCGCCGACGCGAGCGCGAGCGTGGCGGCGATCGTGCGGAGCCAGATTGCACGCCACGGAGATGGATGCGCCATGCCTCTATCGTCCTTTCCAATCCAGATTCACGACGACGGGGGGGCTCGGCCGGGAGGGGCCGAGTTGCCTTGCCTTGATATCAGAGTAAACCCGGGCCGGGCCCCCGAGTATCGCCGCCGGGCCCGGAATCGTTGCCCGGCGTCGGCTTGCATCTCGTCGCGTTAAACCTGGACTCGAAGGATCAGGATGTGCGCACCCTTTGGGCGTGCGGGCGAGGCGGATCGGAGGGGTCGAAGCGGGGTCAGGCGACCTTCGGCGAGTTGCCGAGGAGCACGGCGATCAAGACGACGATGACAGCGAAGCTGACGATCGCCATCAGGCCGCTCGGCATGAACTTCGCCCCCTTGCGGGCGAAGCGATACCCGAAGAACCCGCACAGGATCACGGACAGGACCAAACCGAGCGGGAAGCCGACCGAGACCTCGGCGGCCGAGAGCCCCAGGGCGACGAGCGCCGCCAGGGCGCTCACCATCCCCGCGATCAGCGAGGGCCGGCTCTTCGCCTTGAGGAAACCGACGAGGCCGCCGGCGGCGAGGAGACCGGCGTAGATCCCGAGGACGACCTGACCCACCATCGGACTGAGCATCGTGAAACGGCCCTGGAGTCGCGGGTTGCGGATGGCACTGTTGCGACCCCATCTTCGAGCGGGCCGCCCGGGTCGTCAAGTCATCGGGATCATCTCAAGCGACCTTCGGCTTCGACCACACCCCGACCCACCCCAGCGCCTGGCCGATGTAGGGGACGGCCCTCGGGAACCGATCACCGACGTCGGGCGTCACGATCAACGTCCGCTCGCCCTCGAGTTCGAGCCCGGCCTTATCCCCCGCGATGTTGTAGTCCTCAACCGTCCTGTGATAGCCGAGGATCGGCCGGCGCTCTCCGGTCTCCTTGTCGATGAACCGGGCGCGATGCCCCTCGGCCGTCCGGTCGGGGTGCAGGGATGAGATGATCGTCCGACCGCCTGGCCTGAGGATCCGGGCGAGCTCGAGATAGAGGCCGTCGAGGTCGGCGATGTGCTCCGTCACCAGGCCGAGCACGACGAGTTCGAAGCTCCCGTCCGCAAAAGGCAGCGGCGCCGGCAGGGCATGCCGGACCCAGGTGACCGGGTGCGACGCCAGTTTCTGGCGGGCCTTTTCCAGCATCTCGGGGCTCTGGTCGGCCGCGGTGACGTCGGCCCCGGCCTCGGCGAGTGCCAGGGTATGCCTCCCCGTCCCGCAGCCGAGGTCGAGGACGGCCTTCCCCGCGATCGGACCGAAGAGGTCCGCGACGGCCGGGCCCTCGATGGCGATGAGGGGGTTCCCGTCGTCGTCATAGCTGGAGGCCCAAAGTGCGTAGCCTTCGAGGGCCGATAGGTAGTCGATCGATTCCGCGTTCATGGCAAGGTGTCCTCCCGGGGATGTTCGCGAAGGATCGAGACGCCGGCCTGCACTCGGCGTCGTCGTGGCAAGCGTGCGTGGGGTCATGAGTCCGAGCCGAGATCGGCGGGTCCGGGAGCGAGCCTCATGCTGGTCGGAAATCCGGAATGGAGAACGACACGACCCCCGCCTCGAAGAGGCAGGAGCCGTGTCGTGGGTTCGCTCGGCATGTCGAGGTGGGGAGGAGGCTTTCGGCCTCCGCCCCGGGTCGAGGACGTTGTCCCCAGCCCTGTAGGCCCGCTCAGATCAGGATCAGAGCGGGCCGCCCGGCCCGGCCGGGGCGCCCTGGACGCCCGAACCGGGGTCGACGCCGGGGGCGACGCCGTCGGTGGGGCCAGGAGCGGGGGCTCCTCCGCCGGGGGCGGGGGGCTGGGGGACGACGTTCAGCGGGCCGTTCACGTTCGACGGCATGCCGAGCTGGTTCTGCGACGGGGGCTGGGCGCCCGCCGCCATCGGGGCCACGAGCGGGCCCGCGGCCGGCTCGATCCCCATCGCCTGCATCCGCGCCCGCTGGGTCGCGGCCTGCGTGTTGGCCCAGGGGAAGTCGGGGCCCGGCGAGAAGTACTGGACGTCATCGTGCATGTACTTGCCCGAAGGCAGCGTCATGCCGGCATACTCAACCTGGCAACCCACCGAGGGCAGGAGCCAGCCAATCGCCAGTGCCGTCCAGGCCGCCATGCGGCGGTATTTCGGCTGCGACGACGATCCCGTGCGGGGGGACCACATTTGTTTCCACCCTCCTTGGCATTCGTCGGCGATCACTCCGGATCGCCGTCGGAGTCGGTTCTGATCCGTCCCCGAGGAGCCCGACGCGACGTTCCGCACGGTTCTCGGGATTTGGTCACACCTAGGGAATCGGCCGGGGAGACGGGTCAAGGCCAGTGATTCCGACGGAAGAACCGAAAAGTTTGCGACGACCCTCCCCGGCCCCCCTCCGCCAATCGGGCTTGGCCGATCCCCACGCCTCGCTACAATGCGACTTTTATGAAGGGTCGGGGCAAGATAGTAGAAGAGACCCGCATCGTGATAGAAGAACCGAGGCTTGGCTTGATGTTGTCGTTGGCGGAGGCTAGGGATCGAATCCTGGAGCGAGCCGAGCCTGGCGAGGCGATCGAAGTGGCCCTCGCCGAGGCGATCGGCCTCGTCCTGGCCGAGCCCTTGATCGCGGACGTGGACCTCCCCCCCTTCGACCGCGCCGCGCTCGACGGGTACGCCGTCCGCGCCGCCGATGCGCTGCCGGGGCCCGCCTCCGCGCCGTCGGGCTCGACCGCGACGGCGAGGACGAGGAAGGGTTCGAGGTCGAACGCGAAGAAGCGGCACGAGTTACGGCGGGCGACCCCATGCCCCTCGGCTCCGACGCCGTCCTCAGGACCGAGGACAGCCGCCCGGAGCCGGGGCTCGGCCCGCCGAAGCTCGTCGAGGTCCTCCGCCCCGTCGAGCCGGCGCAGAACGTCGTCAGGCGAGGCTACTACCTCCGCTCGGGCACCGAGCTCGTCGCAGCCGGGACCACCCTCCGGCTCCCCATGGTCGGATTGCTCGCCTCGCAAGCGTGCGTGCATCCGGTCTGCTATCGGCGGGTCCGCGTGGCGGTGCTGGCGGTGGGCGACCACCTCGTCAATCCCGGCGAGGAGCCGGTGATGCATCGCGAACGCAACGCGGCGGGGCCGACGGTCGTCGCCCCTTGCGTGCGCTGGGGTGCGACCGCCCATGATCTGGGGACGGTCTCGGAGGACGGCATCGACGCCGCCCTTTCTCGGGCCCTGACGGCCCCGGTCGTCGTGATCCTCGGGCCTCCCGAGGGGGACATCCCCTATGCCCTCTCGCGGGCGGGGGTCGACATCGAGGTCTCGGGGATTTCGCTCCATCCGGGCAAGCGCCTGAATTACGGCGTCCTCCGGGGCGAGTCGGGACGGGTCGAGAGCCATGTCTTCCACATCCCGTCGAGCCCGATCGCGGCCCTGACGGTGGTCTCCCTCTTAATCGGCCCCCTGATCCGCAAGCTCCAGGGGGAGTCGAACCCGTACTCCGACGTCCTCAAGGCCGTCTGGGACGGCACGCACCGCCCGACCGACGACCGGCTCTGGGCGGTCCCGTCGACCCTGACCCAGGACGAGAACGGCACCCTCCACGCCACTCCGATCCACTACCGGGGCAAGGACGACCTGTTCGGCTTCACCCAGGCCGAGGCCCTCGCCCTGCTCCCCCCCCGCACCGGCCCCTGGCTCGGCGGCGAGGTCGTCGAGGTCGTCCCGCTCGGCCCCTGGCCCTCCACCGGCCTCGGCTGAGGTTGTCTCTTGGAATCATGATCGCATCATCCGAAGGGACGACCCCAAGACCGGGGCCGTCCCTTTCGCGTCGACACCCCCTGCATCCTTGGCTCGAAGCCCGGATTTGCGGTAGTCTTAATTCGAGCGGTCAAATCGCGAAAGGGGGATCCTCGGATTCCTCTCCCAACTCCCGCGTCAGACATCGTCGATAGGTGAGGCCATGGCTCGGTTGATGCGATTCATGCCGGTCGCCGTCGCGCTGTTGCTCCAGCCCATCATCCAGGGATCCGCTCGAGCCCCGTCCCCTATCCCGCCCGCTTATGACCGGGTGCTCATCTACGTCATGTCGTATGACAACAACCTCGCCCCGCATGGCCCCGGGATCCTCCGGGCCATCGGCCGCGGTGTGAGAGACAGCCACACGGTGGCGACCGTCCTGGCCGACGACCCGGATCCGCGTGGCCTGAATCGGATCGTGATTCGTTCCGATGGTGTCTCGTTCGAGCGGCAATCCACCGACAACAGCGCCTCGGAAGACGTACTTGGCGACTACCTCTCCTGGGCCTCGAAGACGTACCCCGCGAAGCGCTACGCGATCATCTTCCTCAACCACGGCGGCCGGCTCTACGAGATGTGCTCCGACCAGAATCCTGGCAGCGCCGGGGCCAAACGCTGGATGGATGGCCGCCTCGTCGGCGAGAAGCTACGCGCCTTCCGTGCGTCGGTGCCCGGCTCCGTGGACCTCGTCTACCTCCAGCAATGCGGCCGGGCTTCCGTCGAGAACCTCTACAACTTCCACGACACCGCCTCCGTCGTCCTCTCTTCGCAGCATGTCGTTGGCGCCCCGAACACCTACTACGAACCGACGTTCCAGTGGCTCGGCTCCCATCCCGACGCGACGGGAAGGGACCTCGCCACCCGCATCATGGACGACGACCGGCATTTCAGGACGTATGTCTGTGTCGATGGCAAGTCGCTCGCCGAGTTACCCCACCGCCTCGGGCCTGTCGTCGACGCCCTCATCGATCACGACACGAAGATCACCCGGCCTCAAGGCTTATCCCCCTGCTTTACCGCCGGGGGTGAAGAGTTCTTCGACCTGATGGAATGGCTTGACGCCGCCTATCGCGAGAACCGGCGTCGACGCTTGCCGCTCGACGACTTCGCCGATTGGATGCGCAGGGACCTGATCCTCCGGCTCGTGGCCGCCGACGGGAAGCTGAAAACCTGCGGCCTCTCGCTGTTCGTCCCGCAATCCGGTGATCAGATCACGAGATACCGGGACGACCCGGGCCAGAAAGCGAGCCAGCTCGACAGGCTTCACAAGGCTTTGGGACCTCCCGTGACAACGAGGTAGGGATCCAATTAGGAATGCGTCAGGCCGGGGTGAAATCATCAAGTGAAGTGGCTTATGGTTCATCAGGGCGCTATTCGGCATCCCTGGAATGATCGCCAGGCCGACATGAGCCGGATCGATTTGTTGAATTATTCGGCTCCGATCCCTCCACCTCCTGTTACCGGGTGCATGGCGCGTTATCCTGGCGGGCAAGAGTGTCCGTCATGGAGGTCGCGGCGGCCGGAAATCCGTTTGATTTCCCGGGAGCTCCCCCGCGTGGTTCGCTGAGGCTCGATGGCGGATCCACTCGCAATACGAACGGCCGGGGGATTATCGCCATGCTGACTCGAGTCAAGCCCATTGCCATCTGGGTGGGTGCAATCCTCGCGGTGCTCGCCGCCGGCGAACATGACCCGTCAGCCCTCGCCCAGGAATCGAAGCGGGATTCTTCGGGCATGACCGCCGTGCTGCCCAGGCCGGACTTTCGGTTTCCCGGCAGCGTCGGCCGCACCTACCTCGATTCGGACAAGGCGCAATTCCCGCGGCCGGTCCAGCCTCCGAAGGGGGCGCCCAACGTCGTCCTGATCCTGCTCGACGATGCGGGGTTCGGCCAGTTCTCGACGTTCGGCGGCGGCATCCCGTCGCCCACGATGGACAGGCTCGCGGCCGAGGGGTTGCGGTACAACCGGTTCCACACGACGGCCCTGTGCAGCCCGACCCGCGCCGCGCTCATCACCGGCCGCAACCACCACTCGGCCGCCTTCGGCGTGATCAGCGAGACCGCGACGGGCTACGACGGCTACACCTGCGTGCTGCCGAGGAGTTGCGGCACCGTCGGCGAGGTCCTGCGCCAGAACGGGTACATGACCGCCTGGATCGGCAAGAACCACAACACGCCTCCCTGGGAGGCGAGCGCGGCCGGCCCCTTCGATCGCTGGGCCAACGGCCTGGGATTCGACTATTTTTACGGCTTCAACGCCGGAGATATGAACCACTGGAACCCGGTCCTCTACGAGAACCGGAACCTCGTCCCCGCCTCGACCGACCCGGGCTACCACATGACCGAGGACCTCGCCGACAGGTCGATCGCCTGGGCGCGCAAGGTCAAGAGCATCGCGCCCGACCGGCCCTTCTTCCTGTACGTCGCGCCGGGCGCGACCCACTCGCCGCACCAGGCCCCGAAGGACTGGATCGATAAGTTCCGGGGCAAGTTCGACATGGGGTGGGACAAATACCGCGAGGAGACGTTCGAGCGGCAGAAGAAGCTCGGGGTCATCCCGCCCGACGCCAGGCTCACGGCCCGCTCGCAAGGGCTGCCCGCCTGGGATTCGCTCGAAGCCGGTCAGAAGAAGGTCTACGCCCGGATGATGGAGGTCTTCGCGGGCTACGGGGCCCACGTCGATCACCACATGGGCAGGGTCGTCGAGGCGATCAAGCAGTTGCCCGGCGCGGAGAACACGCTGTTCATCTACATCGCCGGGGACAACGGCTCCAGCGCCGAGGGGGGCATCGAGGGGTCGGTCAACGAGAACCTGTTCTTCAACGGGGTCCCGGAGAAGTGGCAGGACAACCTGAAAGTCATCGACGAGCTGGGGGGCCCGAAGCACTTCAACCACTTCCCGAGCGCCTGGGCCCATGCGATGGACACCCCCTTCCAGTGGACGAAGCAGGTCGCCAGCCACTTCGGCGGCATCCGCAATCCGATGATCATCTCCTGGCCGGCGAAGATCAAAGACAAGGGGGGCGTCCGCAGCCAGTTCACGCACACCATCGACGTGGTCCCGACGATCTACGAGGCCTGCGGCATCAACGCCCCGAGCGACCTGAACGGGGTACCCCAGAAGCCGATCGAGGGGATCAGCTTCGGCTACACCTTCGACGACGCGAAGGCCAAGGGGCGCCGCACGACGCAATACTTCGAGCTCCTCTGCAACCGGGGCATCTATCACGACGGTTGGATGGCCTCGGCCATGTCGTTCGCGCCCTGGGAGCCCAACCGAGGGGCGTTCGACCCGGACAAGCAGAAGTGGGAGCTCTACCACGTCGACGACGACTTCTCGCAGGCGAATGACCTCGCCGCGACGAATCCCGCAAAGCTCCGCGAGTTGCAGGATCAATGGTGGGTGGAGGCCGCGAAGTACAACGTGCTGCCTCTCGACTGGCGGGCCGTCGAGAGGTTGAACGCCGAACTCATGGGCCGGCCGAGCCTCACCGGCGACCGCACGACGTTCGCGTATTACCCGGGGCAGATCGGGCTGCCCAGTGAGGCCGCCCCTCGCATCCTCAACAAGTCATGGACCCTCTCGACGAACATCGAGGTGCCTGATGGCGGGGCCGAGGGCATGATCGCGACCCACGGCGGCCTCGTCGGCGGTTATGGACTCTATGTGCGCGAGGGGAAGCCGACCTTCGTTTACAACTACCTCGAGCTGGACCGACCGACGTTCACCGGCAAGGCTCCGTTGCCGAAGGGGAAGGTGAAGCTGGTCCTCGACTTCCAATACGAGGGCAAGGAAGGCGAGCGAGGCAAGGGCGCGACCGTGACGATGTCGGTGAACGGCGAGAAGGTCGCCGAGGGGCAGATCCCCAGGACCATCCCGAACCAGATCTCGCTCGGCGAGGGGTTGGATATCGGCATGGACGTCGGTTCGGCCGTCGATTTCAGCTACAAGCCCCCCTTCGCGTTCACCGGCAAGATCGAGGACGTGACGATCGAGTTGAAGTAATATTTATGAGTCGACGTAGCTCGTCGCGGATCTCCAACGGCCCGACGTCCCACGAGGCTATCGCCGCTCGACGATCCTCCGGTGGAGGAACTGGTGGTCGTCGTTGAAGAGGCGGCGGTAGCTGAAGAGGACGACGGCGACCGTCCCCAGGGCGGTGCCGGATGAAATCAAGAACATGATGACGATCTGATATTTGACGGCCTCGATCGGCGAGACCCCCGCGAGCAACTGGCCGGTCATCATGCCGGGGAGGCTCACGATGCCGACGACCATCATGGCGTTGATCGTGGGGACCATCCCCGTGCGCACGGCCTCCTGGATCGGCCGCCGGGCCGCTTCCCAACGTGTGGCACCCAGGGCGAGTTGGGCCTCGACCTGATCGCGCCGGGCGGTCAACTCGCTCCCGAGCCGATCCAGGCCGAGCGAGACCCCGTTCAGGGAGTTGCCCAGGATCATCCCCAGGAGCGGGATCGCGTAGTGCGGCGAATACCAGGGCTCGACCCGCAGCAACGCCAGCAACGCCAGCAACGCCACGAGCCATGAGCTGAGCCAGAGCGAGGCGACGCTACCCAGCCATAAACCCGGCCAGCGGAACTGCGTGCGCTGGATGGCGGCCCGCGAGGCGGCCAGAGTCATCACCGACATGATCCCGACGACGAGATACCAGCGGTTGAGCCGGAAGACCCACTGCAGGACCAGGCCGATGAGGATGAGCTGCACCACCGTCGCCGCCGCCGCCACGAGCAGGCGACGGCCCAGCCCGAGCCGGAGGGCCAGCGAGATCCCGCCGTTGATGAGGATCAGCAGCGTCGCCAGGCCGACCTGTAGATAGCTGAGCGTGAGATACCCGGGCTTCGTCACGCGAGGGCCTCCGCCAGGATCCGCCCCGCCTCGACCCGGATCCGACGCGTCGCGACCCGCTCGGCCTGTCGGGGGTCGTGCGTCACCCAGACGAGGCTCCGGACGTCGGGAGCCTCGCGCTGCCAGGCATTCAGCAAGGCTTCCACGGCCTCCGCGGTGGCCCCGTCGAGCGACGACGTCGGCTCGTCCAGCAGCAGGAGTGTGGGGTCGAGCTGGAGCACCCGCGTGAGGGCCATGACCTGGGCCTCGCCGCCGGAGAGGTCCCGGGCCGACTTGTCGAGGAACCCCGCATCGCGCCCGAGCCTCCGCACCAGATCCGATGCGCGGGCCTCGTCGAACCTCCGGCCTCGATGGACCGCGAGCCCGAAGGGTAATCGCAGATTGTCGCGGACGGTCCCCTCGAACAGGGCGGCCCGCTGGTGGACGTAGGCGACCTGGGCGCGAAACGCCGGCACGTCGTCGCCGAGGATGCGCGTCCCTCGCCAGAGGACCTCCCCCTCGTCGAGCGGGTCGAGGAAGGCCAGGCTCCGGAGCAGCACAGTCTTCCCCGCCCCCGATGGCCCGGTGATCGCGACCCTCTCCCCCGGATCGATGACGCAGCGGACGTGGCGGATCAGCCAGTCATCACCCCCGCGCCGCAATCGGCCGATGTCGCGGGCCTCGAGCGTCGGGCAGTCGTCGGGGATCAAGGGCGGGGCCTCGGCGGGGATCTCTTGGGGGCGTTCGGGAGCGATATGCTATCCCCCGACTCGGCCCGCCCGCAACTCATCGCGTGGGCCTTGTCGCCCGATCGAGCGGGAAGGCGAGGTCGCCTAGGGCGTCGGGGGTCTGCCCCGTCATGGGCTTGCCGCCGTCGTCGCGGCCGTCGGGGCCGACGGAGTAGAGCATCAAGCTCGTTGAGTCGGGATGATAGTTGAGAGGATGATTCTTCGAAATGAAGGGGTCGAACGGGATGCGGACGAGGATCGTCGGGGCGAGGGCCCCCAGGGATACGGGCAAAGTGCCGTGCTCCTCGCGGTAAACGCGCAGGCCGAGCTCGGAGAGGATTTGCTGGTAGTCGGCCGCCGTGCGCTTGTCGGAGAAGACGGCATGGTCGAAAGCCGTGGTGAGCTGCGATTGAAACGTGTTGGCGAAGGAGGCGAGGACCCTCACCTGCAAGGTCCCTGCGGAGCTGCCGAGTTTCGACTCGCGCGAGACGACCTGGGCGACGGGCTCCCTTGCGTCGAAGGCCGTCTCCAACCCCCGGATCGCCCGGCGGCATTGATCGGGGGAGAGCTTCTCCAGATCCTCTCGGAGCAAGGCCAGCCCGGTCGTCGTGATGGCCAGCCCGATTCCGTGGTCGATGACCATGCCCCCTCGGCTCGCGTCATTCCCGAGCCGGACGAGGTCGAGTTCGGCGCGGAGGGCGTCGTCGCGACGGCCTTCGAAGCCTGCGAGCCTCGCCTCGCAGGCCAGGAGCCGGGAGAGCCGCCGGATTTTTCCCGACCATTCGACGTGGTCGGCAATCTGGAATTCGAGCGTCCCCTCCTTGGCCGAGAGGGGCACGAGGCACTTCTTCGCCAGGCCGGCCCGGCCGAGTGCCAGGGCCTCCCGGTTCGCGGCGAGGTAGGCTCGAAGCTCGTCCTCGGTGGCCTGGCGGACGTCCCCCCGTGGGCCAGGCTCGGACCCGATGATCATCGTCCCCGCTCGCTTGAGGTCGTCGTAGCCGTTGGGGACGGGGATCGGCGGGAGGTCCATACCCGAGTTCAGCAGGATCCAGGTCGTGAGGCCGAGCAGTGCGACGACGAGCGCGGCGAGTCCCCTGACGACGTATTTGAGGTGCCCTGGCTTGGAAGATTCGGCGGTCGTCGGCATGGGGTCAGGTCCCGCGAAGGAGGTTGGTTTCCGGGGCGAAGGCTATTCGCGGACGCCTTCGAAATCTTCGGCGAGACTTCCGGATCCGGCGGGGAAAGCCTCGGCCGCAACAACCCCTATGAGCCGGGCCGATCCTGGTGACAATTCCCTGTCGCGTCGGTATCGTGTGGGCGAAAGACCTCCCGAACACTCCTTGCCCAGGGGAACCAGCATGAATATCGACGAGCCGCGAGAGAGCGACGACGCGGGCCGCCCCAAGTTCCCCGACGTCCTGCCGATCCTCCCGATGCACCCCGACGATGAGGGCATCGAGGATATCGAGGGGGAAGACGAGGAGGACGGATTCGACGAGGGGCCGCGCACGGTCCTGATCACCGGCGCCTGCGGCAACATCGGCCGGAAGCTCCGCGCCGCCTGGGGCGACATCTATGACCTCATCCTGCTCGACGCCAAGGCCGGGCCCGACGACCCCGAGGTCATCCAGGTCGACCTCAGCGAGTTCAACGACGACTGGATCGCCCACTTCCAGGACGTCGACACCGTCATCCACCTCGCCGGGAACCCGAACGAGTTCTCCCCCTGGGACGAGCTCGAGCGGCCCAACATCGACGCGCTCTCGAACGTCTTCCTCGCCGCGGCGCTCACGGGGGTCGAGCGCCTGATCTTCGCCAGCTCGAACCACGCGATGGGGGACTATCGCGAGCTCGGGGACATGCCGATCACCGTCGACTTGCCCCCCCGCCCCGACAGCCCCTACGGCGGCACCAAGCTGATGGGCGAGCGCCTCGGCCGGAGCTTCGCCACGGCGTTCGACATCACCTTCATCGCCCTGCGGCTCGGCTGGATCCAGCATGGGGCGAACCGCCCCGAGACCCTCCCCGACGAGTGGGCCCGCGCCATGTGGCTCTCGAACGAGGACCTCATCCGCCTCTTCGACGGGGCCGTCGAGGCCGACCTCGGCGATCGCACGTTCCTCGTCGTCAACGGCATGTCCAACAACCGAGGAATGCGCTGGGACCTGAGCGAGGCGACCGAGTTCCTCGGCTTCAACCCCGAGGACGACGCCTACGCCGAGGAGCTCTGAGCCCCTGGCATCGACCTTTAGGTCGACGCAAAAGGCCGGGCCGGCGCAACTCGCGCCGGCCCGGCCTTTGTTCTTGAAGGCTCCCAACGGCTCAGGCCTGCTGGAGCACCCCGACGGCCGGCGCCTGGGCCGGGCTCAGGGGGCGGCCGGGTCCGATCTCGTCGAGGAGCCCCTGGATCCTGGATTCGAGGTCGATTGTGAGGGCCCCGACCGCCTGCCGGGCCTTCCCCGCGCCGGCGAGCCTCACCCGGACGTCGATCGGCTCGCCGATCCGCAGGATGCCTTGTCGGGGGCCGTATGGCACGGGGATGTCGTCGCCGAGGAAGTCCTGGCCGAACTTCATGATCGTCTCGGCCACGCGCTCCAGCGTCGGGCTTTCCCGGATATAGTCGCCGGGGTAGCTGAAGAGCTGGATGACGAGGAAGAGGTCGTGCAGATCGCGCTGGGTCTGCCGCCTCTGCTCGGGCGTGACGCCGGGATCGGCCAGCGTGTCGAGGCAGGCCCGGCGCAGCTCCTTGACGCGTACCGGCGCGGTGTCATCGCGACGCTTGCCGCAGCGGCGATCCTCGATCCGGTCGAGGATGTTATGAGCGAGCCCGAGCAGGCGATCCTTGAGCGGGCCCGGCTGCACCGCGCCGAGGTACTCGTATTCCTTGAGGCCTAGCACCCCCTCGGCATACTCGTAGATCCGCTCGACCAGGCTCCGGTCCGAGCGCGGCCACCAGGTGAACCGGGTCTCGAGCCTCTCCATCGCGTCGATGATCTTCGGCATCGGGTCGACGTGGTCGAGGAACCGGTACTTGAGCGCGATGGGGACGACCCAGATTGTCTTGCCGGGGTCGATCCGCTTCACGGCCGCCGCGGCGACGGCCACGGCCCCTTCCCTGACCGGCGTCAGGCGGTCGGAGAGGTGGTAGATCTCCCCCTCCGGGAAGATCACGAGCGGGTTCTTCCCCTTCGCCAGGACGTCGACGCCCGTCTTGAAAGCGGTCAGATCCGCCCCCTCGCGATCGACCGGGAAGACGCCGATCCTGGGCAGGATCCAGTGGTTCTTGCCGACGAAGATCTGGTAGGCGGCCATGTAGTAGAAGGGGGTCGAGAGCCGCCGCCCCAGGTCGAACATCATGTAGCAGTCGGCGTGGTCCGGGTGGTTGGGCGTGAGCAGGACCCCATCCCCTCGGTCGAGCAAGGGCTGCAGCCGCTCGAGGCCGGAGACGTCGACCTCGGCGACCTGGTGATCCTTGCGCAGCATCCTGGGGAGCAGGAACCCCGAGGCCCAGAGCAACCCTCGATGCAGCCTGGGGGGGTAGAACCGATACGGGAGCTCGTCGGCCAGCGGTACGCGTTTCACGATCGTGACCTCGCAACGGACGCGAAGGGGAGCACGCCTCAGGGGAACTCGGTTCGATCGGACGGAATCTTGAGTCTCGATGACTCCGATGGATCGTCCCCCCTCGGCATCCTGCCCGTCGCGTCGCGTTTCGTGCCAGGCCGTCCTCAGCGCCTGCGGCCGGTGAAGATCAGGAAGGCGAGGAGGACGATCGTCGCCAGGCCGAAGGCGACGACATTGAAGGGGTTCCCCTCGAGGAACGCGTTGACCAGGAGCGTCAAGGCGGTGAGGAAGGCGACCGCCAGCAAGATCCGGCGCACGGCCGCCATGGGGCTCGGCTTCGAGGCCCGCTCCGACCTCTCGGCCTCCGCGCCGATGTACATGATCCCCTCGGACGCCTGCATCCGACGCTGGGACATGATCCGGGTCTCCATCGGGGGGAGGCTCGGGCGGCCGCACTTCGGGCAGCGGAGCCAGGTCGAGAGGGCCCGCCCCCTCGCCTCGAGCGACGCCTGGCAGCGGGGGCACTCGTACGTCACCAGGAATAGGATATCCGTCGGCATGACGACCTAACCCCTCGCCAGTTCCATCGGACTTGCGGGCCGCCTCGGAGTGTTGACGACCCTCGACCCGCATCCTAACCGATCGACACCGGCCCCCGCACGGGAAAAGCCGTCGAGATCCAGCGGCCTTTTCAATGACGGAGCATGCGTCCAGGAGCCGCCCGGCGCGCCCTTCCTTGGCCGGCCCGGGTCGCTTACGATGGCCCCTTCCCTTGCCACTTCCCGCGAGATGCCGCGGCCTCTGTCGCATCCGTATCAGGGGCCCGCCGCGATCTGCGAGGCATCAGGCGTGAAAGCCTCTCGAAATCGACGGGGGTGGGGAGTCGGCCTTCGCCCTGCTATCGAGTTGAGGAGCGGTCGCGACGCATGAGCACTCAAGACGAGTCGGTTCGGCTCCAGATGAGGAACATCGCCAAGCATTTCGGCGGGGTGCATGCGCTTCGGGACGTGACCTTCTCGGCGAAGGCGGGGGAGGTCCACGCGCTCTGCGGCGAGAACGGGGCGGGCAAGAGCACGCTCATGAAGATCCTCGCCGGCGCGATCACCGACTATGAGGGGGAGATCCTCATCGACGGCCAGGTCGTGCGGTTCTCGGGGCCTCGAGACGCCGAGGACGCCGGGGTCCGCATCATCTACCAGGAGCTGAACCTCGTCCCCGAGATGACCGTCGCCGCCAACATCTTCCTCGGCCGCGAGCGGACGCGGGGCTTCGGCTGGCTCAACGATAGAGCGATGGAGGCCGAGGCCCGCCGCCTCTTCGAGCGGCTCGGCGCCCCGATCTCGCCGAGGGCCCTCGTCGGCGACCTCCGGATCGGCGACCAGCAGATGGTCGAGATCGCTAAGGCCCTCGCCTTCAAGGCCGCGATCCTGATCATGGACGAGCCGACCTCCGCCCTGTCCGACTCCGAGGTCTATCGGCTCTACCGCGTCATCGACGACCTCCGCAAGCAGGGGACGACGGTCCTCTACATCTCGCACAAGATGAACGAGGTCTTCACCCTCTCGGATCAGGTCACGGTCCTCCGCGACGGCCGGTTCGTCGCCAGCGCGACGGGGGCCGAGACGGGGCCCGAGCAGGTCGTGCGGTGGATGGTCGGACGCGAGATCGCCGGGCTCCACTTCGACCACCAGCCGGCGAGCGGCAAGCCCGTGCTCGACGTCCGCGGCCTCTTCCTGGAGGCCCCGGCGGGGAGCGGCCGGCCGGATCTCAAGGACGTCACGTTCCAGGTGCGCGCCGGCGAGGTGTTAGGGGTTGCAGGATTGCTCGGCGCGGGGCGTACGGAGCTGCTGGAGGCCCTCTTCGGGGCCTCGGAGAAGACCCCTGCCGGCGAGATCCTCCTCAACGACCAGCGTGTCCGGTTCCGCAACCCCGGCGCGGCCATCGAGGCCGGGGTCGCGCTCGTGACGGAAGACCGCAAGAACCTCGGCCTCTTCGACCAGATGTCCGTGGCCGAGAACATCACGATCCGGCACCTCGACGGCCTCACCCGCAACGGCCTGATCAGCCGGAGGGCCGAGTCGAAGGCGGTCACGGAGTCGATCGCCAGGCTCAGCATCAAGACGGCCGGCGGGGGGGCGGCGATCACGAGCCTCTCCGGGGGGAACCAGCAGAAGTGCATCCTCGCCCGCTGGCTCCTGATCGGGCCCAAGCTTCTGCTCCTGGACGAGCCGACCCGCGGCATCGACGTCGGGGCCAAGGCGGAAATTTATGCCCTGATCCGCAGGCTCGTCGCCGAGGGGATGGCCGTCATCATGACCTCGAGCGAGCTGCCGGAGCTCTTGACCGTCTCCGACCGGATCATCGTCCTCTGCGAGGGGCGGCTCACGGCCGAGCTGCCTCGATCCGAGGCCACCGAGGAAAACATCATGCACGCGGCGACCCAGTTCCTCGACCGGGCCAAGGCGTCCTGATCCTGCCGGACGCCAGGCGACGGAATATCTCGCGGTATATCACGAAGACCGATTGGGAGGAGTCGCGATGAAACTGCGCCTTGGCCTCGGCCCGGTCTTCGTCTATGAGAACCTGGTGCTCTGCCGACGCTGGCAGGTCTACGCAGGGCGTGCGCTGCTGATCGGCAGCCTGTTCGCGGGGCTGTTCGTCGTCTGGTATCGCCACCTGATGAATCGTCACTTCACGACCTACGCCCAGCTCGCCACGGTCGGGTCGTCCTTCGCGGCCGCGATCATGGCCGTGGAACTCGTCCTGGCCCTGATCCTGGTCCCCGCCGTGACCGCCGGGGCGATCTGCCAGGACAAGATCCGGGGGGGCCTGGCCCTGATGATGTCCACCGACCTGTCCAACACCGAGATCGTCCTGGGCAAGCTCGCCCTGAGGCTGATCACTCTGCTGGGGACGGTCGCCTGCGGGCTCCCGGTGCTGGCGATCGTGTCGACCCTCGGCGGCGTCGACCCCGTGGACACGGTCCTCGATTCGCTCGTGATCGTCGGGGTGGTCTGCCTGGGGGCGACCCTCTCCCTGACGTTCTCGGTCTGGGCGAGCAAGCCGCATGAGGCCCTGATGGCGACGTACGCCACGTTCGCCGTCTGGCTGATGGCCCTTCTCCTCATCAGCGAGATGTACCGGGGCGGCACCCCCTTCTGGCTCCGGGCCACGAACCCGTTCTGGCTGATCTTCGGCTATCAGTGGTTCGGCCCGGGCGGTTCCAGGGAGGCGGTCTACCCGCTGCTCTTCTTCGCCGGGAGCCTCCTGATCTCGGCCGGCCTCGCGTTGATCTCGATCCGTTGCATCCGCTCGGCGGCCTTGAAGCAGGCGGGGCGCTCGGGGCGTCGTCGACGGCCGAGCCTCCCCTCCTCCGGGGTGCCCGGCCTCGTCGGCCTCTCGCTCGACCGCAACCCGATCCTCTGGCGCGAGTGGCATCGCCGCCAGCCTTCGGGCTGGGGCCGGGGGCTCTGGACGCTCTTCGCGGTGATCGCGACGGTCGTGTCGTTCTTCGCGTGTTTGCCCGGCTCGCACATCCTCCCCGGGACCGCCGCGTTCATGGTCTCGATCGGGCTCCTGATGGTCAGCGTGAACTCGGCGACGGCCCTGGCCGAGGAGCGCGCGCTGGGGAGCCTCGACATCCTGATGGCGACGCCGCTCTCCTCGCGAGAGATTGTGATGGGCAAGTGGTGGGGCGCCTTCCGGATCGTGCCGAAGCTGGCGATCCTCCCCGGCCTGCTGGGGCTCGTCGCGATGACCTGGCGCCGGGGCCTGTTCGAGGCCTTCCCATTCGCCGGCCTGATCGTCGCCCTGGTGCTGGCGTACGGGGCCCTGGTGACGAGCTTCTGCCTCGCCTTCGCGACCTGGCAGCGCCGGCTCGGCCGGGCCGTGGGGCTGAGCGTCTGCACCTATATCGCGATCACGGTGGTATTGCCGACGCTTTACATCTCCATGACGAATGGCTCTCCCGACGGGTTATGGTGGCTGATCATCAGCCCATTCTTCGGGATGTTCGCCCCCTTCGAGTGGGTCGTCTGGCGCTGGAATTGGGAGACGTATCCCGACAAGCTCTCGAAGATGGCCACCTGGATCATCGTGATCGGATCGGCGGCCTACGCCATCCTCCGCCTGACGATCGCCCGGTTCGACGCCTGCCTCGGCCGCGTCCCCGAGGCGAAGGCGTGGCGCCCCTCGCCCGCCCCGCAAGGCCCCCACGCCGTCCCCGTGTCCCGCGAGATCGCCCAGTAATTTCGGGGTTTGTCGCGGGGCGTCGAAACCGTGGACCCCAGCCGGGCCCGTCCGGCGGCAACTCCCTTCGATTTCAGGGTATGCGCGGTCACGGTCGTCGGCCCGGATCCGACGCCTCGAGCCATGCCGAGTCGCCGGCGAATGCCTTGCGACTCTTGATTGTCGAGGAGCGTGGTTCGTACACTCTCAGTCGAGAGGTATGCCCCGGTCGATGAGGCCGAGGGCGGGACGTTTTCTCCAGGCGGGAGTTTGCGGATGACGGACTCGTTGGGGGTGGCGGACGCCAACCCGTTGCGGCAGAGTTTGCCCAGGACCCGGGTCCCCGAGCCCTGCGCGGTCGTCCTCTTCGGCGTGACCGGCGACTTGACCCACCGCAAGCTCGTCCCCGCGCTCTATCACCTGGCGCTGGGGGGGAACCTGCCGTCCGAGTGTGCCATCGTCGGGTTCGCCCGCCGCGACTGGACCGACGAGCAGCTCCGCTCGGAGCTGGAGAAGAGCCTGTCCAAGGGGGCGGGCCCGGATTTCGCCGAGGCCTGGCCCGAGTTCGCCAACCGGATCGCCTTCGTCTCCGGCACCTTCGACGACCCCGCCGGCTACGCTCGGCTCAAGGAGCGGCTCGACCAGCTCGACGCCACTTACGGCACCCGGGGCAACCGCCTCTATTACCTCGCCGTCTCCCCCGAATACTTCTCCACGATCATCGACCACCTCGGCAAGGCGGGGCTCGTCTACCCGAGCCAGCAGGACAGCCCCTGGAGCCGCGTGGTCATCGAGAAGCCGTTCGGCCACGACCTCGCCAGCGCCCGCGCCCTGAACCGGGACATCTCGCAGGTCCTCGACGAGAGCCAGGTCTACCGGATCGACCACTACCTCGGCAAGGAGACGGTCCAGAACATCCTGGCCCTCCGGTTCGGCAACGCCATCTTCGAGCCGATCTGGAACCGGCGCCACGTCGCCTCGGTCCAGATCACCGTGGCCGAGGAGCTCGGCATGGCCGGCGGCCGAGGCGGCTACTACGACACGTCGGGCGCCCTGCGCGACATGGTGCAGAACCACCTGATGCAGCTCCTCTGCCTCGTCGCGATGGAGCCGCCGGTCGACCTCTCGGCCGACGCCGTCCGCAACGAGCGCGTGAAGGTGCTCGACGCCCTGCCCAAGTGGACCGCCGAGGACGTGGACAAATACGTCGTCCGCGGCCAGTACACCGCCGGCTCGATCCAGGGCAAGGACGTCCCCGGCTACCTCGAGGAGAAGGGGGTCAAGCCCGACTCCCGCACCGAGACTTACGTCGCCCTCCGCGTGACGCTCGACAACTGGCGCTGGGCCGGCGTGCCCTTCTACCTACGGACGGCCAAGCGGCTCCCCAAGCGGGCCTCCGAGATCGCCATCCAGTTCCGCCAGCCGCCGACCCAGATGTTCGAGGTCGAAGCCGACGAGGCCGACGGGGCGAACCTGCTCATCCTCCGGATCCAGCCCAACGAGGGGGCGAGCCTCGCCTTCCAGGCCAAGGTCCCCGGCTCGAGGCGGCGGCTCCAGGAGGTCCGGATGGACTTCCGCTACGGCACCGCCTTCGCCACCCCGCCCCCCGAGGCCTACGAGCGGCTCCTGCTCGACGTGATGCTCGGCGACCCGACGCTGTACACCAGGACCGACGCCGTCGAGAGCGCCTGGCGCTTCTGCACGACGATCCTCGACGCCTGGAATCGCGAGGGCGCCCCGCCGCCCGTCCCCTACCCGGCCGGCACCTGGGGGCCCGACTCGGCCGAGAAGCTCGTCGAGGGGGACGGCGTCACCTGGCGCCGGGTCTGAGCCGACCGCTCGCCCGTTTTCTCGGACGTGAAAGATCGGTTATGATCGCGAAGGTCGGGCGCCGCCCACCCTTCGCGAGTCCCCGTTGAGGAAGCCCCAATCATGGCCGAGTCGGCATCTGACGCGTTCCTGAGTGGCCAGGGGGTCCCGGTGACGGACCTCCAGGACGTCGAAACCGAGCTGACCCGGCTCTGGGGGCCCGCCGCCGAGCGCGTGGGCGGGCCGGACCTCGAGAACCCGCACGTGACCCGGGTCGCCCTGGCGAACCTCGTCGTCGTCACGAGGGGGGCCGAGTGCGGCAGCCTGCGAGACGTGCTCGACGGCGTGACCGCCCGCTACCCCTGCCGGGCGATCGTCGTCTGCCTGAGCGACCGCCCCGGGCGCTCGATCGCGGCCGAGGTCTCCGCCCTCTGCCACCTCCCGGCCCCCGGCCTGCCCCAGGTCTGCAGCGAGAGGATCGTGCTCAGGGCCGGCGACGAGTCGATCGACCTCGTCGCGGGGGCCGTCCGCCCCTTGCTCGAGGCCGACCTGCCGTTCGTCCTCTGGTGGACGTCGGACCCGCTCCGCGACGAGGCCCTCTTCCGCGACCTCGCCAGCGAGTGCAGCCGGCTCCTGCTCGACCTGCCGGATCCCGCCGCCGAGACGGCCGCCCTCAAGCTCGGCTTCGACCCCGCCGTGACCTCCCACGGCCGCGACGTCGCCTGGTGCGGCCTCACCCGCTGGCGAGAGCTCGTCGCGCAGTTCTTCGACCCCCCCTTCCACCATGAGATCATCGGCCGCCTGAACGCGGTCAAGATCGAGGTCGCCGCCCCGAGCCTCGACGGTGCCCCTCGCCCCGCGATCTGGCTCGCGGCCTGGCTCGCCGGCCAGCTCGGCTGGAAGCCCCAGGGGACGCCGGATCGCTCACCCGGGCGGCTCGCCGCGACCTTCCAGGGGCCGTCGGGCCCGGTCAAGGTCGAGATCGTCACCGAGGTCGTCCCCGGCCTCGAGTCGAGCCTCATGCGGGCCACGACCCTCACCGCGAAGGCGGCCGAGGGGGTCGAGACGTTCGGCCTCCGTCGCGTCTCGGACCAGTCGGGCGAGGTCCGCATCAACGTGTCGAGCCCGAGCTATTGCTGCCTCCCGAGGATGGTCCTGGCCCCCGAGCCCGACCACATCCGCCGGGTCTCCGCCGCCCTCGAGTCGTCCCGCGACGACCCCCCCTTCCGCCACGCCCTGCCCCTGGCCCTCTGGCTCCTCGAGGCCTGAGCCTGGGGGCATCCAGACAAGGTGACCATCAACGAAGAGAGCCTCCGGGCCCGTGCCTCGGAGGCTCTCTTCGTTTCTGGCTGCGGCGATGGCGGCGGTCACTCGGTGTAGAGCGAGACGTAGCGCCTGAATTTCGGGGTGAGGGCGTCGGTCAGCAGCTCGGGCTCGGGGAAGAGCTTGTCGGGGTCCGACGCGAGGGCGAATGAGAGGGCTTCCTGGCCGAGGTTGACCCGGAGGAGCCCCAGGGGCACGACGCGGGTCCTGCCGAGGGGCTTCATGGAGAGGGCCAGGGCCTTGTCCTCGTCAGGGCCGATGGGCTCGGGGGTGAGGACCAGGGTCGTCAGCCCGATCACCAGCCCGCGATCCCCCTTCCACGGGGGGAACCGGCCGTTGACGGCCATCGCCAGGCGGGTGAGGAATCGATGATAGGCCGCGCCATCGGCGGCGAAGCCGACATCCACCGGCTGGCGGACCACCGCGACCACGCTCAGGGCCCGGCCGAGCCAGGGGATCCAGTGCAGGCGGACGGGGCGTCGGTAGTAGCGGAGGACGTCCAGGGGGGGAGCCTGATACTCCTCCCCCTCCTCAGGGATCGCCCCGCAGTCCTTCATGATCGGGTCGATCGCCGCGAAGAGCTCATCCTCGATCATCCCGGCCGAGCCTCCTCGCGAGTTCGTCTTCGAGGGCGATTCCGGTCAGTCCGTGGGCGTCGAGGCCTCGTGCTCGCCTCGGGCGATCGGGGCCGTCGTCGGGGGCTCGAACTTCGGGACCGAGAGGCTGGCCGAGTCGGTCGACTTGGGGGCCGAGTATTCCTCATAACGGCGAGAGGGGACCTGCGGGCTGGTCGTGGCCGAGAGGTCGAACTCGTCCTCGATCCCGCGCAGGCCTTTCTTGAACTCGATGATCCCCTTGCCAAGGGAGCGGCCCACCTCGGGCAATCGCTTGCCGAAGAGGAGCACGGCGACCCCCATGACCACGATCATTTCCATCGGACCAAGGTTGGGTAACATTCAGGAACGCCCCCGTTGTGGATCGATCTGTCTGGTTCTCTGCTGTCGTTGAAGCGATATCACGTCCGCGCCGTGTCGCGCGAGGCCGGCAGGCCCGGCTCGGATCTCAGACCTCCGACGGCGGCGGGGTCGGCTTCTTGGTGTCGGCGGTGACGGCCTGGTCGATGTCGTCCTCGATCCCGCTGACCCCCTTCTTGAACTCGGTGACGCTCTTGCCGAGCGACCGCATGACGCTGGGGAGGCGGTTGCCGAAGATCAGGAGCGAGACGAACGCGACGACCATCAGCTCGGTCGCGCCCAGGTTCGGAAGGAAGGCGAAAGGAAGCATGGTCGGACTCCTCCGGCGAAAAGACGCACGAATGCGTCATCATGAATTCGTATGCTCAGGCGTTGTCTTCAACCCCGGCGAGTCCCTTCTTGAACTCGACGATCCCCTTGCCCATCGAGCGGGCGAGGCCCGGCAGGCGGTTGCCGAAGATCAAAAGCGAGACGAACGCGACGACCATCAGCTCGGTCGCGCCCAGGTTCGGAAGGAAGGCGAGAGGCAGCATTGGTTCAATCCTCCGGCGAAAAGGACGCGGATGCGAGGGCCGTCGCCCTGGGCTCGGGCACGCGTGGCGAGGTCGTCGGGACGCGGTCGGCCGTCGTCAGCCAGTGCCCCGGCTGCTCACCAGGGCACTCGTGACGATCCAGGCGGCCACGGCCGCGGCGGCGGTGATGGCGAAGAACCAGAAGAGCCGGTCCCCCAGGCTCGAGAGCCCCGGCAGGGTCCGCGCCCAGCGGCGTCGGAGCATCTGGCCGGGTCGTAAGGCCTGGACGTGGCGCTGGGTCATCGCACCGGCTCGCCCATAGAGGACGAGCGCGACGACCGCCACCACGAGGATCTCCCTCGGGCCCATGGATCCCAGGAACGCCAGTGTTGTTCCCAGACCGCTCATGGACCCAAGACTCCCCTTCCCACAGGTTGCCAGCGCAAGAGACCACCCCGACGCCCGCCGTCGCTCGGCGAGAGTTCCATGATACAGCGACCCGAGGGGCAAGGCGCCCTCGAACCGATCGGAAAACCGGAGTGTTCACGGTGGGAATATAAGTTCGGCGGAGGGCCGACAGATCGGCACCGACCGAGCCCATGCGTCTCGACAGGGACGACGCGGGGAGGGTTTACTGACTCAATGGTATCGGAGCGGGCCCCGCTGTCAAACGAATTCCAGGGCCGGGCCCTGGAATTCGCGGGGCGTCTCGATGGGCAAAGGGGGCGGGTGAAGCCCGGATCAGGGCTTGGCGCCGGGGCCTGGGCAATCCCACTCGAAGTCGGCGTTGAAGGGCTCCCACCAGCCGGCGACGCCGGTGGCCGCGTCGGAGTGCCGACCCAGGCCGCCGGCCGAGGGGGGCTTGATCTCGTAGGTCAGGCGATAGTCCCCCTTCGGGGGCATCGCCACGCTGGCGCCGTAGTGGAGGCCGTCGCGGGCGACCATGGGGACCATGTCCCCCTGCTGGATCGGCTCGCCCCCCTTCGCCGGGGTGATCTTGTAGTGGACCTTCAGGTAGGGGACGAACTCGTCCTTCGCGAAGCCGTTCGGGTTCCCGTCGGTCGCGTGGATGTCGGCCTCCATGTGGATGAGGTCACCCCCCATGTCGGCCATCCCCTCCATCTGGACCGGGGGGAGCCAGACCGCGACGACCTTGATGTTGTTCTTGATGACCTCTTCGCCGATCGGGTATTCCCGGAAGCCGGCGGTCTTCTCCCCCTCGCCCGGATCCTCGGGGGCTTTCGCCGGGGCGCCGTCCCTAGGATCCCCTCCCTCCGTCGCCCTGGTCGGGGTCGACGGGTTCAAGTTCATCACGAGCACGAGGATCACGCCGCCGAGGATGAAGGCGGAGATCAATGGGCCTGCCCAGCGTCGAAGCACGAAGCTACCTCCTCCAACCGAATGCGGACCGAAGGGCTCAGACCCGGGCGCCCGCCGTGGGGGCGGGGCCGAGCGGCGGCTTGGAGGCCGGCGCACCCGCCGGGGCGGCGGAGCTGTCGCCCGAGAGCAGCAAGGCCAGCGCGAGACCTGCGCCGACCAGCATGAGAGCCTGGACGGAGATCGTCTGCACCGTCGGATAGATCCCGAGCAGCGGCACGCCTTCGCCCAGCCACGAGAGCCAGCTCAGTTGCGTCGTCTTCAGCATCCCCGAGGATTGCAGCTCGAAGACGCCGTTGCCGGCGAAGACGACCGCCATCCCGAACAGGACGATCCCCGAGACCTTGAAGAAGGCCCGCAGCGGCAGCCTGACGCTCGTGGCCCGGATCACGATGGCGACCCCCACCAGCAGCACGAGCCCCACGCCGATCCCGCTCAGGAGGCCGATCATGCCGGGCCGGGTCTGACCCTGCGCCCCGATCATGGCCTGGTAGAGCAAGGCGGTTTCCGCCCCCTCGCGGTAGACGGCCAGGAAGGCGGTGAGCGCCAGGGTCCCCACGCCGCCGACCTTGGCATGCCGCTTGAGGAAGTCCATCCAGCGCTTGGATTCGCTCTGCGAGATCAGCCAGTAGCTGACGTAGAAGAGCACCCCCGAGGCCGCGAGCATCACCAGCCCCTCGACCACCTCGCGGGCCCTCCCCCTCGCCGACGAGACCAGCAGGTTTAATCCGAGGGCCGTCAGGGCGCTCGCCACCACGGCCAGCCCGACGCCCCACCAGATCGCCTTCAACGCCCCCGGTTGCTCGGTCTTGGCCACCAGGGCCAGGAGCATCGTCAGCAGCAGGATGACCTCGATCCCCTCGCGGAGGATCAGGACGAGCGACTCGACGAACGCCGGGCCGAAGGTGCCGGATCGCTGGGCCTCGCACTTCGCCAGCGCGGTCTCGACCTCGGCCACCAGGCCGTCGAACCGGGCCGAGAGGTCGGCCCCCTTGAGCCCCGAATCGACCTCGCCCCGGATCGCGTTGAACCGGATCTCGAGCGGGCGGACCTCCTGGGGCTTGCGGGCGTCGAGGTAGCGCTCGATCGGCTCGAAGTCGCTGAAGTAGACGGTGGTCATCGCCGAGGCCGCCTCGGAGGCTTCGCCATTCTCGGCCTGCTCCCGGATCCGATTCAACCCTCGCGTGAGCCTCGCGAGCTGCTCTCGGGGGTTGACGGAGGAGACGGAGGCGTCTGCGGCCGCGGCTTTATTCGCGGCGGCCCCCTTGATGTGGAGGTGCTTGGAGTCGGTGACCCCCTTGCTATTCAGCTCGTTGGCGGCCTTCACCAGGTCGAGCAGCAGGTCGCGATTGAGGTCGGCGAGCTGATTGGCGGGGAGCTTGCCGTCGGCGACCTTGCGCACGGCCGAGAAGATCGCGTAGAACTTGCCCTCGAGCTCCCCCTTGCGGGCGAAGCCCAGGTGCATGCGGACGGCCGTCTCCATGTCGGAGACCTCGAACTCGCCCCAGTACGAATCCTCGGCGAGCCGCCTCGCCTTCTTGAGCTGGCCGGGGCGAGAGGCGGACTCGAGGCTCGCCGCGAGGTTCACGCTGATGTTGTCGATCACCTGCGTCCAGGGCAGGACCGGGGCGACCGCCGCCTTCCCCGTGGCCACGGCCGTCGTCGTCAGCGTGAGGCCCTCGAGTCCAACGTCGCTCCCCTCGCGAACCTCAACCTCTCTGGTCAAGGGATCGCCCATCTCGTGCCAGACCTTGAGCGTGTACCGGCCCGCGGGGACGTCGCGGAACTTGAATCGCCCCTCGCGCGAGCAGACGGCCACCCACGGGGACGGCGAGACGACGATATACCCCTTCATATGACCATGCACATCGCAGGCGAGGCGCACCACCCCCGCCTTCTCGGGCACCCAGTTCTCGGACCGGTTCGCCCCCATCGACATGTTGAAGCCGAAGCCGGGGGTGACCGTGTGGACGCTGTGGGTCTCGGAGTCGGAGTTGTGGAACTGCACCGTCCCGCCGAGGGTCATCGCCTGCACCCTGGGCACGAACTGCAATCCTCGCTGGTCGACCAGCGTCATCTCCGTCGGCCCGTTCGATGCCGGGGCGGCTGGTGTCGTCGTTCCTTGAGCCGGCTCGAGGCTCGCGACCGCCGGGCTGACCTCCGGCCGGCAGATATCCGGCATCTCGACCTTGCCGGAGACCTCGGACGCTCCCCTCGCCTGCGTCGCCGCCATCGCCGACAGCCAGGCCAGAATCAACGCGAATCGCATGCGATTTCTCACCAATCCCTGCTGCATCTTTGGTTGCCTTTGGAAGGCACGACCGGCGGGCACGGAGCCATCGTCATTGAGATTCAATCTCAACGAATTATAGTCGTCCCCTCACGAGACCGTCAAACACTATTCGCCTGGCGCAGCGGGTTTGATGCGTCGGGGGAGGATTGACGATGAATTCCCGCAATCCGGACCCTAGCCGATCTGGCCGGTCAGGGACATCTCCAGGGAGCGAGCGGCCATCGCGAGTTGTTCCTCGAACTGATCCGCTCGCACGGGCGTCTCCAGGATGGCAGGGGCCGAAATGGGGATCAGGGAGGCCAATGACCGGAAGGAACGCTCGGCACTCGGCGAAATCGGGGCGTGTTTGCTGCTCGAGCCGATGGTGCTGATGTGGATCTGCTTGATCCTGGAACGGAAGGCCTTCGCGATCTTGTAGGCCTCGGTCATGGAAGTGTCGACCTGGCGGGCGTGGGCGATGTCGAAGCACATCTGGGCGTCGGGCAACTCGTCGAAGACCCGGCTCAACTCCTCGACGGTCCTCCCCAAGGGCTTGCGCTTGTCCATGTTCTCGATGAGCAGGAGCGGCCCGAACTGCTTCCAGAGCCTGTAGTCGCGGATCGTGTCGGGATGGGCGACGATCGGCCATCCCCGGTCGCTCAGCGCGGAGAGTCGCTCGACGACTTCGGCCTCCTGCTCGGCCGAGTAATCCGTGGGGGCGTGGATCGAGACGTGGGAGAATCGGCCCAGGTCCGTCCTCTCGGCGAAGTCGAGCAACTCCGGAAGCTCCCGGATGCGGAGCGCGGAGAGCTCGACCGCCTCGACGGCGATCCCGTCCAGCATCCTCAGCGCTTCGTCGAGGTTGCCCGGGGCGATGGCCCCCGTGGAAAAGCCGAGAGGACGCATTAGAAGACTCCGTATGTCTTTGTCAGCTCATGGATCTCGGGGCAACCGGCCGGGTCGAAGAAGACGGCGTCGAGTGCGCCCTGGAACTCATGGCCGATATCCCTCACCTGCTGATAGACGGGGTCGGTCGCGGCCTCGGCTTGCCCCAACTCGTCGAGCCGACTGCGTATGTCGTCGTTGTTGAGGAGCCGGAGGAACTCGTCGTAGGCGCCGAACAGCTTCGAGGCCGCCGGCTTGAGGTTCTCGAACTGGAGGAAGAGCTTCGCGAAGAGGCCCAAGGGGGGCAAACTCACGAGCTTCGAGAGGTGGTCGACGATCGCCAGGGCGGCGGACTCGGGATCGACCCCGGGAGCGATGACCGTTTCAGGAGGATTGATCGCACAATCGAAGCAGATGAGGAGCCCCGAGGCGTAAGTTATCTTCCTGGAAAGCCTTAGCTTAGCCGTGCGGAGGGCCCAGCCCCGGCCGGCTCGCTGCCTCCGCTTGTAGGCGAAGTCGACGGCCAGGGTCCGCCAGTATCGGGCCATGTCGTTCTGGAGGAACCGGGGCACGTTCCTGGGGTTCCAGGTGTGCATCCAGCCGTAATCCTCGCGAATGTATCGGCCGAGGATATTGTTAATCACCCGCTGATAGGCATCGTTCCGCCCGATGCATGCGGATTCGAGCAGGAGCAGCATGCGTCGGGTCAGGTTCGCGTTGGTGTCGTCGCCCCCGCCGATGTAATTGATCAGGTCGTGGCTGAAGGCCAGGCCGCCAAAAGTCGCCTCGGCTCCGGGGCCCTTCACCGCCTGCTCTTTCAGGCGAGCCTCGATGTCGAGCGAGGCCCCGAGGTGTTCCGGATCAGCGATCCCGTCGACCAGGAGCACCCAGTCGAGGTCGCTCCCCGAGGTGAGCTCGTGCCGGGCGAGCGATCCGAATACCACGATGCTCGTATCTTCGGTCGTGAATTGGCCGAGCTGGGCGTCGAGCGTCCTCATCCTCGCCTCGGAGGCCGAGGTTGCATCCGCGATGGCTCGCCACTGAATGCCGAGCCGCTCGGACAGTTGCTGGACGGGATCTTCTGATGTCGCCACTTACGGTATGCCTTGGGAGATCAAAGGTTACACCAGGTAAGGGTGACTGGCTCGGACACCATTCCGAGAGGTGAAGTATACCCCTGTGGGCGCGGAGGGTCCAACCTGATTCGGTGCGGACTCGGTCCTGATCGGGTCTCGACCCGGAAGGGAGCCTTCTCCGCCGATGGCTTGGTCGTCGGAGGATACTCGCCGACGGTGACGGGACCCATCCTCGGCTCCCGGTTTTCAATCGGGGCGATTTCGTCGAGAATGGCGGGGACGGGCCTCGAACGTTGTACGAGCTTGCCGGGGCCGCATGGGTGACTGGAGAGGATGGGGTTGGGGATGGAGACGCGGACGCCGTTGAAGACGAGCGGGATTTATGGGGGGCCGACGTCGACGTCGGCCTTCAGCTTCGGGGGGCGAGAGGTCAAGGTGGTCCGGCCGGCGGATCCGGATCGGCTGCTCGACGACCCGGCGGTGCGGGCGTTGAACCGGCAGGATGACTACATGCCGTACTGGGCCTACCTCTGGCCGGGGGCCTTCCTGCTGGCCGAGGCCGTCGGGCGCGAGCCCTGGGCCGAGGGGACGAAGGCCCTCGAGATCGGCTGCGGACTGGGCCTCGCCGGGCTCGTCGGCGTGGGACGCGGACTGCATGTCAACTTCACCGACTACGACGAGGATTCCCTCGGCTTCGTCGCCAGGAGCGTCGAGGCCAATGGCTTCGACCCCTCGCACTGCACCACCGAGCGGCTCGACTGGCGCGAGCTGCCGGAGACCCAGTACCCGGTGATCCTCGGGGCCGACGTCCTCTATGAGCACCGGCTCGTCCCGCTCGTTGCCGACCTGCTCGCGAAGATGCTCGCGCCGGATGGATTCGCTCTCGTCGCCGGCCCCTACCGCGTCGCGACCGAGGGGATCGCCCAGGCCCTGAACGCCCGAGGCCTCGTCTGCGAGGACTCCTCCATCGAGACCGACGCCGAGATGGGCCACGTCCGCGGGACCTTGCACCGGATCCGCCGCAAGCCGGCTTGATCCGCAAACATCTCGATGCGATGATCCCGGCCCGAGGCCTCGGGCCGGGACGTGAACCCACTCCGCAGGAGGATCAGCCGCCGCTCGGGTTCGACTTGGGCAGGAACGGCAGGAGTTGCTGGACGAAGCCGGGGAACTGCCGGGTCTGGATGTAGACGCGGCCAGGCCCCCGATACCGGCAGACGAAGCCCTCGCCCGAGAGGGCCGACTGCATCATCCCCTTGAGGAACCCGCCGACCCCCTGCGTCTTGCCGGTCGCCTTCTCGAGCTTGTAGTCGACCGTCTCCTCGAACGCGACGATGTGGCCGGTGTCGACGATGTATTCCTCGCCCGGCGCGAGGTGCTTGACGTGGATCGCGCCGAACGACGACAGCAAGAGCAGGCCGCTCCCCTGCACCGTCAGCAGGAAGAGCCCTTCGCCCGAGAGCATCCCGCGCATGCTCCCCTGGACGTTGATGTTGAGCCGGGTGTCGCCCGCGAGGTAGCTCCCCGGCTGGACGAAGAACTTGTTGCCGGTCATCTCGATCGCGAGGATGTCGCCGAGCGCCGAGGGGGCCAGCGTGATCTCGCCGGAGCCGGTCTCGGCCGTGAAGGTCGTGCGGAACAGGGACTCGCCGCCGACCGCGCTCTTGAGGGCGCCGAAGACGCCGCCCCCCGCCATCTTGGCCTCGAGCCGGATCGTCGGCGACATGCTGACCATCGCCCCCGACTCCGCCAGGATCTGCTCGCCCCGATCGAGCGAGACCACCGCCAGGCTGAACGACGGCTGATAGAGAATCTCATGCTTCATCGTAGGAAACTCCGATCGGCGACCGACCCTTTGGATTCGTCCGGCAAGGCGAACCCCCTTGCCTCGTTCGATGAGAGGATTTCGTCGCCCCCGCCGGGATATTCACAGACCCCCCGCGAAATGCAAGACCCTATCGCTTCGCGCGGGCCTCCACCCACTTCGCGTCGATCGCCTCACTGCGATCCACCTATTTCGAATCGCAAAACACGAGCCGGCCCGGCCATGCGGCAACGCCCATCGATCGAGAGCAGTTGATTGATTTGGAGATGTGATGGATCGGCATGGGGAGGCCGTCCCGGCGTAGCCCGAGGCCGGGCTCGACTGCACTCCCTTCCCGGCCGAGGCGAGTCATCACCCGGAGTCATCGCGAAGTGGAGTGGCGTGGAAAGGAAGGCCGCGCCGGGCAACGCAAGCGTCTGCAAGAGATGTTCAATTCGTCAAATTATCACGAAGCAGGATCGTGCAGCGAAAAAATACGAGAGATCGGTGCAGGCGACCCATCCCATTGCCACTCGGCGGTTTCGGTCCGATCCGCGGCCTCCTGTATTGAGGTCGCGGGCCCCGCGATGCGGATATGCTGCTTGACGCCTTGTCAGGAACGACTAATATCGGAGTCCCCCCGCCTGATGCAAGGATGTACGGAGGCAACATGGACGTCCACGCGACTGCCCGCAAGTCCGCGCTCTGGTTGGGGCTCCTCTTCGGTTCGCTCGCGACCGGCCCCCTCGCCCACGCCGATCCCACGTTTAACGTCACCGACATCGGCTCATCGTCCGACCTGAATCTGAGCGCCCTCGGCAGTGGCGTCAGTGCCGCGACGGGCACATACCTGGGCACCCTCGGCCCCGATGGCGTCGTCAAGAACAGCCTGACGGGCGTCACTTATGACTTCCCGATGTCCGTCAACCATTTCGACGCCGCCAACCCTGATGTGAGCGTGCCGGGGACGTACATCTGGTACTTCGGCACCAACCCGCCGACACCCGTCTTCTACCCCATGAAAGATATCTGGGAGAATTCCCAGGGTTCGGTCATAGGGATCGTCCCCGGCGAGGGTTCGACGATCTCGGATTCCCGCGATAGCCCCTCCTGGAGCTATGCCTTTAAGCAGGCCGACGGCACCCTCAGCCACCTCACCGTGGTGCCCGACACGAACCCGGCCCCGGCGGGGCGCTTCAATCCGTATGTCAGCATGAGGATCAATGACCTGAACCAGGTGGTGATCACCGACGACCACGGCACCTACCTGCAGGATTACCAGTTCAACCATGTCCCGCTCGATCCGCTCCTCCCCGCCGCCATTCGCGATGATCCCAAATATTTCGGCATGAACATCCTCGGATTCTCGAACAACGGCTCGATCCTGGCGCAGGCCGTCTTCACCGGCGGGACGTCGGAGTTCGGCTTCAACGTCTCGGACGTCTTCCTCCTGACCCCCTCGGGCCTCCCGGTCCCCACGCCCGAGCCGACGAACCTGGCGACCTTCCTGGCGGCGTCCGTCGGCCTCGTCGTGCGGCAGGCCCGCCGGCGCAAGAGCCTCGACTGATGCGACGAGGGAGTCGCCTCTCCGAGGATCAAGCGGGTGACCGGCTTCCAGCCGCGCCGTTATCGATCGGGAATTCACACGACTCATCCTCTTGAGGCCCCTTCTTGCAATCCTATTGCTGAAGTGAAAATAAAATTAAGGGTGGCCCGGGTCGGCACAACCTGGGTCGCGCAGCGACAAGAGGTCGGCCGCGGTTTGCCCTGCCGAGATCGGGGGCTGTCTGCGATTCCCCACAGCCCCAGAATTGACGAGAACGCTGCTACAAACCCAGCTCGACTCCTCGTCATGGGGTGGCCGCGATTGGAACAATCGGGGTCGCGCAGCGACGAGAGGCCAATTGCAGTTCGCCCCGCCGAGATCAGGGGCCCTTCTGCGATCTACCCGGCGCGTTTCGCGGGCGCGAGATCGAGGGCGGGCCGGCCGCATGTCCTCCGCAATGTCGCGGGCCGAGTGCCAGCCCGGAAGAGCGCGGAGGGCTTGCGGATCGGACGGGGAAAGAGGGATGGCTTCTGGTTTCGGCCGAGCGTATTGAGAAGAACCTCTCGTCGCTGCACGCCCCCGGTTGTTCCAACCGCGGCCACCCAGGAAAGAGACCGGAGTTCGTAAGGCCGGGGCTAATTACAGTCGGAATCTCGACGCTGCGTTCCCCTGATTGTGCCAATCACGGCCCCCAAAGACGGGGGGTCGGCCCTTGCTTTGGGTCGGGCCCTGGTTCATGCGAGCGGCCACAAACAGGCCCAGAAATGCGGAAGGCGTCTGCTCGCGTCGCGACGAGAATCCTGCCGAACCGGTATCTCGCCTAAACAACGACCTCCACCCCAAATCGCGAAAGCAGAAACGGTGCTCGAGCGGCGGATCGGTGACGATCGGGCGGCCGAAGATCGCGAGGACGACGGCCTGGGGATCGACGAGCGAGCCGCCGCCCGGGCGGCGATCCATGGTCATGGATGACTCGCCCTTCAAGACGCAGGTCGCTCGATTTCGGTTCGCCCGATTCTCGGTCTTGAAGTCGAGCCCCGTTCGCCGGTCCGCTCAAATCGGCAGGGCCGTCAGGGCTTGACGGGGACGCTGGCGAACTTGGTGGTCGGCTTGGTCGGGGCGTCGCGCTTGTAGACGGTCAGCCAGCGGAGGTCGCCCGGCTTGGTGACGAACTCGAACGGGCGGCTGGCCCGCTGGTTCACGCCGAAGCAGTTCATGAAGCGATCCCCCTGGAGCCGGTAGATCCCGTAGAGGTGGTCGCTCTCGTAGCCCGACTCGCTGATCAGGTTGATCCGCCTGGGCTTGGCCGACGTGTCCAGCTCGATGCGGCCTCGGCCTTCGAACTCATTGCGGATCGTGTAGTGGAGTTGCCCGTCGAGCAGGCTCCGCTTGATCGTCATGGTGATCCCGCGGTTCCGCTGGCTCGATTGCCGGCAGCCGACGACCACGCGCTCGGCCAGGCTCCAGCTCCCTTCGATCCCCGCGTCCACCTTGCCCTCGGTCCGCTTCCAGGTGTCGAAGACGTGGTTGCCGTCCGCCTTGGAGACGAACTCGGTGGGCGGCGCGGTCCCGGCGAGGCCCAGGCATTCCTTGAGGATGTCCCCCTCGACCGAGCAGAGCCCGACATACCTGGCCGTGTGCGACTTGCCGCCGATCCGGCGGATCTCCTTGTCCAGCTTCTTGCTCGGGTCGTCGGCGCGGAAGTTCATGACCCCTTCGATCACCAATGTCCCCGACGCCTTGAAGCGGTTCCCCTCGATGACGAGCTTGTCGCCGAGCGTCGTGACCGCCTTACCGTCCGACTCGATCAGCTCCGTCTTCCACGTCCCTTGCAGCCGATCCAGGTCAGTCGCAGGTCGGTCGGCGCCGGTCAGCAGTCCGACGACCAGGAACATCGCCAACACGAGTCTCACGGAAAGCACCTCGATGTGCGGACGGCGCGTGGGGGGGAAACACCGGGGCCGAACGTCCCTGGCCCCGGCGCGACTCCCAATGAGGCGCGCGGAAGCCTTGCGTTGCTCGGCCATACGGCAACGAATGAAAAGAACCTGATTTTTGGATCGTTGCGGCGGAAGAGGAGCCGGATCAGACGGACGAAGGACGGGGATTCGATCCGCGAGAAGCGCAACGAGGTCGGACCGAGGGGGTCGGACGGCCTCAGGCCTCCGCGAACGTGATCCCAGATTGGTGGTCGATAAGTTAAGAGAAGGACCCCCATCGGAAGATGGGCGGTCGACTGACGAAACGTTTGATCCGTCCGCAGAACGGGACAGATCGAAGAGCCTCACAGTACGACACCAGAGCGGGTCCAGTCAAGGACGAGTCGAACGGATTCCCAAATTAATCGTTCAGGTCGTCATTCCCGGGCGTCGCTGCACGAAACCGAACGATTCATCCAGGATGCCCCTTCGGGCCTCGCGCAAGACGTTCCTTGGCCAAAGGAGGGAGCATCGCCCCCGGGACGCATCCTCGAGGCCTCTGATGCCTCCCCTGCCCTTCGCCTCGGATTCGGGTCTCGATTTCACGACTTGAGGTCCTTGAATCTACGCCGGGCCACAGGTTTGTGACTCCCGTCGCATCGATCGACGCGGAATGGTGGCCTTCGCAGCGGCGGAAGGGAGCATATCGGGCATGCCGCCGCGGCGGGCTTCCTCCGGGATTATCCCCGACGCCCGGCCGGACTCAAGACCTCGGGATCGAATCATGACACTTTGAGCGTCAAGGAATGTGAAGAAGTGAAAACACCAGGAATTTACAAAAGGTAACATGCCGGCCTCACCCCCGGTATCCTGCCGGCTCCCGGCCATCGGCAGAGCCTGTTTCGGTGCCGACCGTTATGGTAGTTAACGACTGTCGCATCTCCATTCCCTACACTCCCGATCACCGAGCGGACGAACGCCATGAACGGACCGACCCTCAATCGTCGCGGCGCATTGAAGACCACGTTGCTCTGGGCAGGCGCGATGTCGCTTGGCCGGTCCCCGAGGGCCCTGGGCTTCGCCTCGGCCAATGATCGCCCGAGGGTCGCGGCGGTCGGGACGGGGAGTCGTTGGTGTCAGAAGGCGTCGGGGCTGACCGGGCCCCACGGCACGGCCCCCCACTTCGCCAAGCTCGGCGACTACGTCGTGGTCTGCGACGTCGACGAGACCCGCAGGGCCCGCGCCGCCTCGCTCGTGAACGAGTGGAACGGCAAGTCGCCCGAGAGCGTGCTCGACTACCGGGCGATCATCGACCATAAAGGCATCGACATCGTCCACATCACCACGCCCGACCACTGGCACGCCAAGGTCGCGATCGAGGCGATGAAGGCCGGCAAGGACGTGTACTGCGAGAAGCCGATGACCCTCACCATCGAGGAAGGTCGGCAGATGGGCGAGGTCACCCGCAAGACGGGCCGGGTCGTCCAGGTCGGGACCCAGCAGCGCAGCGAGATGACATTCCTGAACGCGATCGCCCTGATCCGCGACGGCCGGATCGGCAAGCTGAAGAAGGCGACCTGCGTCATCGGGGCCGCCGACAGCAGCCCCGAGATCCCGGTCGTTGCGCCCCCCAAGGGGCTCGACTGGAACCTCTGGCTCGGCCCCGTGCCGTTCGCCGAGTACCGCTCGCTCGCCGGGGACCACGGCGAGACCAAGAGCTGGTCTCGCTGCCACTACGAGTTCCGCTGGTGGTACGAGTATTCCGGCGGCAAGCTGACGGATTGGGGCGCCCACCACGTCGACATCGCGACCTGGGCGATGGGCAAGGAGGCGACCGGCCCGATCTCCGTCGACCCGGTGATGGTCAAACACCCCGTCCCGTTCAAGGACGGCTACCCCACCGACGACACGAAATATAACACGGCCACCGAGTTCCTCCTCAGGGCCAAATATGCCGATGGGATGGAGATGGACATCCGCCACGACGGTGAGAACGGCATCGTCTTCGAGGGCTCCGAAGGTACCATCTTCGTCGCCCGCGGCAAGCTCCGCGGCCAGGCCGTCGACGACATGAAGACCAAGCCCCTCCCCGCCGGTGCGCTCGAGGCCCTCTACAAGGACCGCCCCCCGACGGATCACATCCGCGACTTCTTCGACTGCGTCGTCTCGCGCAAGGAGCCGGTCTCCGACGTCTGGACCCACCACCGCGCCCTGACCACCTGCCACCTCGCCGGCATCGCCGCCCGCCTCGGCCGCCCGATCCGCTGGGACCCCGAGCACGAGCGCATCGTCGATGATTCCGAAGCCCAATCCTTCATCACCCGCGAGCGCCGCAAGGGCTTCGAGATCGAGGTCTGAGCCAGTCCCCTCGCATGCCTCATCTCGGCCGCCGATCGGCCGACGCCCGAGCCCCTCTCCCCCCGAGGGGCCTTGCGTCGTTTGATCGGCGATTGTATTTGTAAAGAGAAATGATCTGAAAAGATATGGATAGATGGAGTTATTGGCGTTTTCGAGTTGAGGAGGCTCGAGGCCGGCCGGCGATCTCCCGGGCGTCGCATTGCCGAATTACGCGGGAGCGGCCGGGGTCGGGTTGACGCCCGGGGTTGTGGTCCCGCGACGACGGCAAGCAGAGGGGAGAATAGGATGTTCTTTTTTTTCAAGGTGTTCCCATCTGCAATGATTTTTGAAACAATGACCGGCCCCCTACAGGTGTAAGCCTAATCGATTCGCGAGGGCCATCATGTCCGCTCGTCGACGCCGAGGATTCACCCTGATCGAACTGCTGGTGGTGATCGCGATCATCGCCGTGCTCATCAGCCTCCTGCTGCCGGCGGTCCAGGCCGCGCGCGAGGCGGCCAGGCGGGCGCAGTGCCTCAATAACCTGAAGCAGCTCGGGCTCGCGTTCCAGAATTACGAATCGGCGAACGGCGCCCTGCCCCCCGCCTACGTGGGGAGGGGGACCGGCAACACGGTCTCTTGGACGAATGGGTGGAGCGCCCTGGCCCGCATCTTGCCCTTCCTGGAGCAGAACTCGCTCTATAACTCGGCGAACTTCGGCGTCTGGAAGGAAGATCCGGTCAACACCACGGCCGTCGCGATGAACGTGAGCGTCTTCGACTGCCCCAGCGACCCGAAGACGCAGCCATATCTCCACGACTATGGCTACGCCGGCGTGAATAGCTACGCGGTCTGCCAGGGGAACTGGTTCATCTGGGGTGGTTTCAGCGGGCCCTACAACGGGGCGGCCTTCAGCACCAACCAGGCCCGCCGGTTCGCGGAGATCACCGACGGCCTCAGCCAGACGATGTTCGTCTCCGAGGTGAAGGCGCAGCAGGCATCGGCGAACTGCCGCAGCACGGCCCTGTCGATGATCCAGAACCCATCGAGCGTCCCGCCGCCGAACGCCGACCCGTTCACCGTCGCGCCCGAGTACAACACGTGCAACCCGACGCTGGTCGGGGCGGCCCAGTTCGAATTCCACACGGAATGGTCCGACGGCAACGTCCACTCCTCCGGCTTCACCACCTCGTGGCCCCCGAACAAGGCGATCAAGGGGACGGCGTCGTGGAATCTGGGGCTCGACCTGGACCTCAACGGGATCAACCAGGAGTTGGGAGGCCCGTCGTTCTCGGCGATCACCTCGCGGAGCTACCACCCCGGCGGCGTCAACGTGCTCTTCGGCGACGGGTCGACGCGGTTCGTCAAGAGCTCGGTCGACGGCATGACGTGGCGTGCCCTCGGGACCATCGCCGGCGGCGAGGTCGTGGGTGGCGACGCCTACTGATCCCAGGACTGGAGGTGGTCCGATGACCTGGCGAACTCTCATCCTTTCCGCCTTGCCGGCGCTCCTGGGAGCCGACTTCCAGGCGGCCCCGGCTGTTTCGGAGGCGAAAAGCCCGGCCCCCACGCTCGCGCGGACGTTCACTCTCGAGGGCGTTCGCGGGCCCGCGGATCGGACGGGGATCGTTGGCCGGATGGATCACATGCGGTACGACCCGCAGACGCATCGGCTGTTCGTCGCCTGCGTGGCCAACGGCTCGCTGGAGGTGATCGACCTGGACTCCGGGACGCGAGTGGGGTCCGTCGCGGGGCTCCGGGGGCCGCAGGGCGTCGGCGTCCTCGGCCGGTCCGTCTACGTCTCGACGGGGGACGACGGCCGGTTACACCGGTTCGACGCCCGCACGCTCGCGGCCGACCGATCGGTCGCGGTCGGAGACGACGCGGATAACGTCCGGGTGGATCCCGACGGCAAGGTCTGGGTGAGCTTCGGGGGGGCCGGGCCCGGCGGGATCTCCTGCTTCGACGGGGAGACGCTGGCCTGCGAGCGGACCCTGCGATTGCCGAGGATGCCCGAGGGATTCCAACTCGACCCGTCGGGCCCGGGGATCTTCGCCAACGTCCCCGCGGGGAAACGGTCGGCGGAAGACGGCTCGGTGTTCGGGCTGGACCGTCGGAGTGGCGATCCACTCTGGGAGCGCAAGCTCGCGAAGCGGGCGGGCAATTTTCCGATGACCCTGGATCCGGCGAACCACCGGCTGTTCATCGTCGCGAGGAGGCCGTCTCGGTTGATCTGCCTGAGCACGCACGACGGGTCGATCCTCGGCGAGACCCCCTGCCCTCCGGAATCCGACGACCTCTTCTTCGACCCGCGCTCCGGGATCGTCGCCGTGATCGGGGGAGGGACCCTGCCGAACGCGAGCGACCCAGGAGGGGTCGGGGCCTCGCTCGACGTCTTCGCCATCGACAAGGCTGGCGTACCCTCGAGGATGGGAGGGGCATCCCTGCCGCCGCACGGCCGGACGGGGATCCTGGTCGTCGAGCGGCGCACGATCTATGTCGCCGTTCCCTCGGCAAGGAACCGACCCGCCGAGATTCGAGAGTACCGCCTCCCCGAGTGAATCGGCCGGGGCGTCCGCCATGTCCATGGTCGAGCCGCATGGGGGATCGCTCGACGGGGAGGTCGTCGGAAGGCCGACGACCTCCCCCGGCGTGGCGATCAGAAGGAGTCGGCGGAGATGACCTCGCCGCCGTTGCGGGTCGAGAGCCCTCTCCAGACGGCGAGGCTGACCGAGTCCTTCGCGAAGGCGACGTGGCCGTCGCAGAAGAGCAGGTTGACGCCGCCGGGGTGATTGCTGCGGGCGGCCTTGATCGCCGGGTCGTGGGGCGGGCTCGACTGCCAGCAGTCGAAGGTCTTCGAGTTGGGCGTCAGATAGTGGTTGTAGAGCGTGGTCCGGTAGTCGCCGTCCCACCAGGCATACCCCTTGTCGAGCCGCCAGCCGGCGATGGCGTTATTGCATCCGACCGTCGGGCCGTTGTCCGGCAGCGGCGAGGTCGAGACGTAGACGGCTGCACGGCGAGGGTCCTGCGGCGGGGTCGCCCCGGCGATGGTGGTCGTGGTGCCCGAGGCCGGGCCGATCAAGCCTTCCGAGGCGGCCACCGTCCCGCTCGAACCGTCCGCGATCGTCGACATCGATTGCGGGTAGATGAACACGAACGCCCCATTCGCGACGCTCGCCCCGAAGACCGGGTTGCCGGCGTCGCCCACGTGCCCGCTGCCGGGCTGGCCGTCGCCGGTGCAGAACTGGTAATTGCTCGGGCCGTAGGTGCTGCCGCCGCCGGGCAACTGGACCTGCGGTTGGGCCCCGTCGCTCGGGCAGAGGAAGAAGTTCACCTTGGTTGCCATCGCCGTGGTATTCACGGGGAAAGGCGTCCATGGCGAGAAGCCGGCGTACGGGCCCGACCCGGACGGCCCCAGGGCGATCGGCCAGTTGAAGTTCAGCGAGTTGTAGACCGCCGTCTGCTCCATATAGGGCGAGAGCTGGGCGAGGACCGACCAACGCCAGTGCCCGTCGGGGATGCCCAGCGGGCTCATGCCGCCGGGGTTGGCGGGGTAGCGGAAGAGAAAGCCGACCGGAAATGTATTCACGGTCGAATGGTAATTATGCAAGGCGATGCCGACCTGCTTCAGGTTGTTGGTGCACTGGGCACGCCGGGCGGCCTCGCGGGCGGCCTGGACGGCGGGGAGCAGCAGGGCGATGAGCACGGCGATGATCGCGATCACCACCAGCAATTCGATCAGAGTGAAGGCTCGGCGACGCATTCAAGGAATCCCCATGTATGAACTCGGTGCGTATTACCACCCAGGCTGACGGCCGATCGGCCGCCGCTGGCGAGGTGTCAGGCGGTGGGTGCACGCGACGTCGATGGACCTCCCCCGGCGACGCTCGAGAGGTCGAGCGAGCGGGGTACGGCCGCGCGATGATCTTTGCCCGAGATCAGGCGAGGGATGGGGATTCCGGCGGATCGTCGAGCCGGGAGGCACGCGGTTCCGGCGCGAGATCGGCCGGCTCGAGTGCGGAGAGGCGGCACGAGGGGCCGTGGTTGAGGGGCATGCCCACGACCAGCTCGGCCGCCTTGCTCATGGGGTTGGATGACGGGACGTTCGGCAGGACCGGGTCGCCGCAAGGGGCGGCGCCCATGCAAGGCCCTTCGGGCGTCGGAGGGGAGCTGGGCCGATCCGCGGCCGGCTTCCGTGCCCTGGCCTCTCGAGGCCCGCAGCAGCAGGACTCGCCTCGACACGTGCCGCACTTGCAGTAGTGGGCATGCGATCCCGAGTCGGGCGGCCTGCCCGAGGCCACCGTCGACGCCAGGCCCCCGGCCGTCCACGCCAGGCAACAGGCGAACACGAACGCCGGGATCGGCCGGCGAAGCGATCGGATTGCTGGGAGGGTTCGGAGGGCGTCACGCACGACAGAGGCCTTCATCCGAGTCAGCGAGGCGGGCATCCTGCGGTATGACTCACCGCATCATGTTCGAGTCCAATCGACTTGCGGTCAAGGGGGAAGCGGCGAGTTTGTGATTTGAGAATTGTGATGATATCTGCGTGTGTGGTGATGTGCCGTTCCAGGAGGTTGACGCGCGAAGTGGATGGTCGGGCTCTCCGTCGACGCATCCGGCAATGGCGTGATGTGCCGCGGTCGGCCTCGCACCTCACTCGCGCGTCGCGCACTCCCTGGGAATTATCTGTCGTCTCGACCGTCGGACGTTCGACGGTCAGGGTCGGGGTTCGCCCTCGGCGAGTTCGCTCTTCAGTTCCTTGAGTTGCCCGATGATCGCGTCGATCTGGGCTTCGATCTCGCGGCGGGATCGCCTGGGGCGAGTGCCGTCCCCGATTGGCATGCTTCCGACCTCCAGGCGGTCGCCGGAGAATATCTGATAGTTCGTCGTCGTGTCACCTCTCTGGACGATGCCGTCGAGGTCGACCGGGAGGACGTGGTTGCCCACGGGCGTGGGACGCACGACCCGGATGGCCTTGGTCTTGGCGTTCGCGAGAAGGCCTCCGGCGAGTTGAATCGCGTCGAGGACCGTCTCGTTGCCGGTTATGGGAAAACGTCCAGGAGTAGGGACCGCGCCATCCACGATGAACGTCTTGCTGTTGGTCGCCGCGACCGTCACCGTCACGCGGTCGGAATCGCGAGGGGAGATCTGATCCGTCATGTTGCCGTGCGTTCGCTCAAGTCCGAGGGCCTCGGCGCTGAGGTAATGACGGAGTTGGTCGATGAGCTTTTCCTTGATCTGAAGCGGGGTCAAGCCCACGACCTCGAGCTCGCCGTAGGAGCCCAGCGAAATCTTCCCGTCGGGCCGGACGAGCCGCTCGCCGCGGATGGGACGGCCGGGCAGCGCCTCTTCGACCTCGATCTTGAGGATGTCTGGGGGCTCGACGATGTACTCGGGCATCGCCCGCTTCTTGCCTGTCAACAGGAAGGGATTCGCCTTGGGATTGGCTTGTTCGTCGTTGGGCCCGACGGTGTATTCAACGGGGCTTATGTCTGAGCCGTGGGTCGGTGCAGGCTTCGCGTCAGCAGGGCGTTTTTCGAGGGTCAGGACCCCATCCAACTTGCCCCGGTTCGCCCGGCGCACGTTGTCGTCATCAAGGGTCCCGACATTTTTGGCCCGATCATCGGGGCTCCCCGCGACGGCCGGGGTGCTCAACATGCGATGGGCACCGAAGCCGGTGAGGCCCACGGTGAGCCCGGTGCCGAGGAGGATCGTGGCGACGACTTTGATTTGAGAGAAGAACATGCGGTCGAGGACTCCTTTCGCAAGGACGAGGGAGGCCGGGGCCGTGGCGGTGATCAGGGCCCGGCCGGTCGCGATTCCCATCGCGACGGAGACGGTTTCGGTCAACAACGAGGCGGAGACGGCCGCGGGACGCATGCAGGCGACGAGCGTCACCGTGGTGAGCCCGAAGCCTCGACGCGCGAGGCGGGTCCGCAACAATGCACGGGCCCGGCTCAGGCGTCCTTTGACCGTGCCCAGGGGCCAGCCGAGGTAGCGGGCGGCCTCCTCGTGCGTCAGGCCCTCCATGTAGCAGAGGACGACCGCGGCGCGCTGGGATTCGGGGAGCCGGCCGAGTTCCTCGTGGAGCGCGACTTGCCAGTCGCGACGCTCGGCCTCCTGGCTCGGGTCGCGGGCGTGGGGCTCGTCGATCGAGGAGGTGCGACGCTCGAAATGGAGGGCTTCGGCCCTGGCCCGGAGCGCGACGCGGCGGGTCACGGTGTAGAGCCAGCGGCCGAGGGAGGAATCCAGGCGGATGACCCCGGCCTTGCGGACCAGGATCAGGAACGTGGCCTGGAAGGCGTCTTCGGCCGCGTCGCGATCGCCGAGGATCCGGCGGCAGACGCCGAGGACCATCGGGCCATGCCGCTCCACCAACGCGGAGAAGGCCTGGCCGTCCCGACGCTCGGCGAAGCGGTCGAGCAGCTCCTGATCCGGGACCCCCGCGACGCTCCCGTGGCGGAGCAGGCCCTGGAGCTGCCGGTGCAACACGCCCGATCGATCATGCGACATCCTGATTCGCCTCCTCTGTGCCTCGCCGTTCGCGGGCGAGTCACATACTTAAGGCGCAGGGCCGCGATTTGGATACAACTTTTCGCCGAGATCCGCTTCACCGGACTGATTCGCCGGAGGCCGTTGACTCGCGAGGTCTTCGGCAGGCCCATATGGGAGGCCGGATCGATGGGCCTCGCATGACACGAGCCCATCGATCCCATGATGGCCTCAGGAATTCTGGCGATGCTCGGCGGGGTGGTGGCCGTGGCTGAGGTTGTGGGCGGTGTTGATCAGGGAGATGTGCGAGAAGGCCTGGGGGAAATTCCCGAGTTGGCGGCAGGCCCGGGGGTCGTACTCTTCGGCCAGGAGGCCGACGTCATTGCGGATGCTCAAGAGGCGGTCGAAGACCCGGCGGGCCTCGTCCTTGCGGCCCAGGATCGCCAGGTTGTCGGCGTACCAGAAGGTGCAAGGGAGAAAGGCCCCTTCGCCCGGAGGGAGGCCGTCGACCCCCGGCTCCGTCGCGTAGCGCCGGACGAAGCCGTCCACGATCAACTCGTTCTCGATCGCCGCGAGGGTGCCGGCCACGCGAGGGTCCTCGGCGGGGAGGAAGCCGACGAGCGGGATCATCAGCAGGCTGGCGTCGAGATGCTTCGAGCCGTAGGACTGCACGAACGAATTCTTGTCGGCGTTGAACCCCTCGCGGCAGACCTGGGCGTGGATCTCGTCGCGGATCGCCCGCCAGCGGTCGGCCGGGCCGTCGGCCCCGAACTGCTCGACCCACTTCACCGCGCGGTCGAAGGCGACCCAGGCCATGACCTTGGAATGGGTGAAGGAGCGGGAACCGCCCCGCACTTCCCAGATCCCCTCATCCGGCCTGCGCCAGGCCTCCTCGAGGAACTCGAGCATGACCTTCCCCTTCTGCCAGCCGTCCTCCGAGGCGGCCAGCCCCTCCCGCCTCGCCTGGTGCAAGACGTCGAACATCTCGCCGTAGACGTCGAGCTGGAACTGCGTCGAGGCCCCGTTGCCGATCCGGACGGGCTTCGACCCTTCGTACCCGTCGAGCCAGGGGAGTTCCACCTCGGTCAGCCGCCTTTCCCCGGCGAGGCCGTACATGATCTGGAGACTGGCCGGCTGCCCGGCGACCGCGCGGAAGAGCCACTCGCGCCAGGCCTGGGCCTCCTCGAGGTAGCCCGAGGTGACGAACGCGTAAAGCGTGAAGGTCGCGTCGCGGATCCAGCAGATGCGGTAGTCCCAGTTCCGGACCCCGCCGATGTGCTCGGGGAGCGAGGTCGTCGGGGCGGCGACGATCCCGCCCGTCGGCGCGTAGGTCAGGGCCTTGAGGGTGAGCAGCGAGCGCGTCACCGCCTCGTGATCCTCCCCCCTGTACTTGCAGCCGTTCGACCAGCCGCACCACCAGGTCTGGGCCTCGTCGATGGCCTTCGCCACGTCGAGGGCCGGCGGCGGCGGTTCGTTCGACGGGTGCCAGGAGAGTTCGAAGGTCAGGCGCTGGCCGGCGGCGATCGTGAAGTCGCCGACCGTCGAGAAGTCCTCGCCGTGGAGTTCGACGTCGGAGCGCAGGTGGAGCCGGTCCGGACCCGCGATCGCCGAGATCCCGCCGTCGATCCGACGCACCCAGGGGATGATCGAGCCGTACTCGAACCGGATCGTCATCGCGAGGGTGAGCGGGACCTCGCCGCTGCGCCCCTCGACCATCCTGAGGATCGTCGGCGTCTTCGAGTCGATGGCCATCGCGTCGATGATGGCGAAGGCCCCCGCGTCGGTCACGAATTCGGTCTCGAGGACCATCGTCCCGCGGCGGTACTGACGCCTGACTTCGCGGACCTCGGCCCCAACGGCCGGCCCGATCTGCCAGCGTCCGTTCTCGGGGGAGCCGAGCAGCGCGGCGAAGCAGGCACCCGAGTCGAACCTCGGGGCGCAGAACCAGTCGATCGAGCCGTCCTTGCCCACGAGGGCCGCCGTCCTGCAGTCGCCGATCATCGCGTAGTCTTCGATTCGCAATGGCATGCCGGGGCTACCCCTCGTCAACGAGCCTGGAAAGCGGCCGCAGCAAGCCGGGTGCCCTGCGGCCCCGCGAATCGGCCTCGCGTCGCGTTTGGTTCAGTCCGCATGCGAAAAGAGGGCCAGAACACGATCCGGTGTCTTCTCGGACGCGCGGCTCTCCCCCGCCAGGCCCGATCAGCTTCAACCTGACCTCGGAGAACATGAAAATCCGCTTGATGCTTGCCGGGGATTCGAAAGTCGGACGATTCCAGATGTGATGCTGGATTGGTGGGGAGGGCGTCGGAGAGAATAAGCGAGAGTGCGTGACGAGGTCGCTGTGCGTATCCCGTGACTTCGCCGTGACTTGGGGATCGTCGCTGGGCAGAAGATGCCCGCGCGGCGCGATGCGGCCCGCTTATCAGGGCGGCGTGGAGGCTGCGGGATCGGCGTTCGAACGGACGCTCGGATCTCCTCACGCCTTTTGCCTCCGATGGCGCCAGGGCTCGCTCTCCGCGAGGGCCCTCCGGCCGCGATAACGCGGGGAAGAACCGTCGAAACGGCTTTCGTCAAGTACCGGCGATGTGAAATCGCTTGCGCGGCTTGCGGCGGGAGGAGGAACCGACGCGGCGGCCCTCGAGATGACGAGGCCGCCGCGTCGCGATGCGATAAGGCGCTCAGGCCGTCGCCTGCTGCTTGCGGGCGCGGCGGCGGGCCGAGTCGAAGTTGGGGAGGAAGGCGGTCAGGAGGCCGATCATCGGGAGGAACGAGCAGACGTGGTAGACGTGGCGGATGCTCGTCGCGTCGGCGAGCTTGCCCAGCAACGCGGCGCCGAGTCCTCCCATGCCGAAGGCGAAGCCGAAGAAGAGGCCGGAGACCATGCCCACGCGGCCGGGGAGCAATTCCTGGGCATAGACGAGGATCGCCGGGAAGGCCGACGCCAGGATGAAGCCGATGGGGAGGCTCAGGACGACCGTCCAGAAGAGGTTCGCATAGGGCAACGCCAGGGTGAACGGCAGGACCCCGAGGATCGAGCCCCAGATCACGAACTTGAAGCCGAGCCTGTCGCCGATCGGGCCCCCGGCGATCGTCCCCACCGCCACGGCGAACATGAAGACGAAGAGGTAGACCTGGGCCGTCCCGACCGAGAGGGCGAACTTATCGATCAGATAGAACGAGTAAAAGCTCGTGATGCTTGCCAGATAAAAATGCTTGGAGAAGATCAGGAGCAGCAGGATCGCGATGGAGACCGTGACCTTCGCCCGCGAGGGGGCCGGCCGGTTCTCGACGACCGCCTTGCGCACCCGCCCCGCGAGGGAGGACAGGTGCGAGCTATACCAGCGCCCCACGTTGAAAAGCACGACGATCGCGACGACCGCGACGATCGAGAACCAGGCGATGCTCGACTGCCCCCAGGGCACCACGATCCAGGCCGCCAGCAAGGGGCCGAGCGCCGTGCCGAAGTTGCCGCCGACCTGGAAGAGCGACTGCGCCAAACCGTGTTGCCCGCCCGAGGCCGCCCGCGCCATCCGGGAGGCCTCGGGGTGGAAGACCGACGAGCCGACCCCCACGAGCCCCGCCGCGACCAGGATCATGCTGAATTGCCCGGCCCTCGAGAGCAGCAGCAGGCCCAGCAGCGAGAAGGTCATGCCGACCGCCAGCGAGAAGGGCATCGGCTTCCGGTCCGTCGAGATCCCCACCACCGGCTGGAGCAGCGACGCGGTGAGCTGGAACGTCAGCGTGATCAGGCCGACCTGCGTGAACGTCAGGTGATATGAGGATTTCAGGATCGGATAGACGGCCGGTATCAAGGACTGGATCAGGTCGTTGAGCATGTGGGAGACGCTCAGCGAGACCAGGATCACGAAGAGCGTGTCCTCCTCGGCGCCCCGGGATCGCTCGCCCGCGAGTTGACTGGCATCAGTGGCCACCGACATTCTCCTCTGCGTTGATGACTCTCTCGGATGGCGCCCGGCGGGGGGGCTTCCGGGCCCGCCGCCGTGGCCGTTGGGCGACCGCCCGGCATCGGGACCGACCGGGGGCCATCGCTTCGCGCGAGTGAAGGGCTCCAGCCTCGATCGGCTGCACGACATCGAGGGGGGCGGGGCTGGAGCGGGCTGACTGATTGATTCCTGGGTGAAGTCGAGACGCCGGGCGGGCCCGACTGCCTCGACTCCTCCCTCGCACACGACCGAGGACAAGGTCACCGCCCCGGAGGTTCGAGGCTACTCCCGAGAAAGCAGGGCGTGGGTCGCCGAGAGCTCCTCGCCGAACCCCTTGACGATGTCGGGGGCCTCCTCCCCCGGCAGCACCGCCCACGTATAGGTTTCGACCTCGAGGTGCGGGTCGTAGTCGAGCCCGGCGACCGCTCCGATGGCCTCGACGAGCGCGGGGCGCGTCGTCCCGAGCGGGCCGAGCCCATCCACGTTCACCGGGACGTGGAAGTGAATCCGCCACTCGTCGGCCCCGAGGAACTCGGCCCCGGGGTCGTCGAGGAATTCCCGGGTCAGGTCGATCACGCTGGCGGGCCGGCCGTCCCGCCTTCTGGCGAAGGTCTGGTGCAGGTAGCGGGGCTCGACGTAGCGGGCGAGGGCCTCGCGGCCTTCACGGTTCCCGGCCGGATCCTCGAGCCGGATCGCGCAACTGATGTGGAGCTTGTTGATCCGAACGCCGGCGCGGTCGATCTCGCGGATCGCCCCGGCGACGTCCTCGAACTCCACGGCCTGGTGGCAGACGTCGAAGCAGAGGCCGAGGTGGTTGCGGACGGCCTCGGCCGCCCCTGGCCCCCTCGCCTCCGCGGCCGCGTTGAGCCCTTCGAAGAAGGCGAGGGCCTCGGCCGTCGTCTCGAGGTCGCAACAAGGTTCGGGCTCGATGGCGAGCCGGATCGTCTTCCCCTGCTCTTGCCCGAGCCGGTCGAGCATCAGGGCGAGGTCGATCAGGCGGCTGTGGCAGAGGTCGAGGAAGTCGGGCGGCTTGGGGGCCGCCTTGAAGCCGAGGGGGACGGTCGAGATGCTGCCGTCGATGCCGTCGGGGAGCAGCTCGGCCAGGATCCGGGCGCAGTCCTCGGTGTATCGCTGGCGGTCGGGGCTCGACCAGTCGGGCAGGTAGACCTGCTCCTTGACCCGGGCGCCGTGGAAGTTGCCGTAGGGGAAGGCGTTGAGCGTGTAGCAGGGGAGCCCGTGCTCGGAGAGCCTGGCGGCGAAACGCCGGGGGCCGTCGGGGGTGGCCAGCAGTTCCCGGGTGACGGGCCTGGCGAGCCAGAGGCCGGCGGCCATCGGGAGGCCGTAGCGTTCCCGGATCGCCAGCGTGTAGCGCTCGATCCCGGCCTCGACCTCGGCGACCGTCTGGCCTGGATGGACGTTGGTGCAATAGCTCAGCGGCAGCGAGCTCAGGGACATCGCCGGCAACTCCTCGCGGGACGGACTCTCGACGCGGGGATCTCCTCTCCGGCCTCGATGCTCGATCGCGGGCCTGACGATCGAATCAAACGCGTGCCCGCCTCGAGGTGTTCCCCTGTCGACCGTCGCCAACGAGTGACCTTCGGCTCGTCCCCTTTTCCGATGATAGGGCGCCGGGCAAGGGTGTTGCCACCCCCGCCCGCCGGGAACCTCTCGATCGAAGGGCCCCGACGCCGGGAAAGGCCCGACGAATTTTTTCGAGGTCAGTCGGGATCGCCAAGCCCGCCCCCCTGATGGGCCTTCTGGTAGGCCGCCTCCGACTCGGCCGCCTTCAGGCCGACGGGGGAAGACTCGATGATAACCCCGCCGATCGCGAGGATGACCATCCCCGCGCCGAAGAAGGCGACATAGTCCTTGCTCTCGGCCCAGTGGGTCGCGACGAACCACCACTGATACGGGGGGCAGAAGCGAAAGAGGAGCCCCTGGAAATCCCCCTCGTCGCTGGCGAGCTGCCGCAAGGCGGCTAGCCCGAGCAGATAGACGATGAACCCGATGATGCAGAGGATCCCGCCGAGCGGGAACCGGAAGTCGGGGAAGGCCCAGGCGGCGCCGGCGAGCAGGAGCACGACGCCCCCCGCGCTCGCGACCAGGATCATGGTGTCCCTGGGGTCGAAGTAGCCCGACGACTTCTTCCGCTTTGTCTTCTTCCTGGCCTTCTCCGCCGCCTTGATGGCGTCGGCGGCCTCCTTCTCGGCGACCTTCTGGCGGACCTGCTCCATGGCCTCGGCCCTGGAGGGGAGGAGCGCCTCGGCCCGCCTGCGAGGCTTCGAGCCCTCGGCCGCCTTCAGGTCGAGCGGCCCCGAGTCGTCGCCGAGCTCGATGATGTCCTCCGCCTCATCCAGGCGATCGCCGGGGGCGGGGCGGGCCCGCGCGGGGCTCGATGCCGCGGACGGCTCGGCCGCGCCGGAGGCCTTGGGGGCGGGCCTGGATGTGGCGGGAGCGGGGGCCGGGGCGGGGGCGACCGCCGGGCTCCCGTCCACATGGGGGACCCGGACCCCCGCGCCGCAGCCGTTGCAGCGGATCTTCTTGCCGATCATGTCGGCCCTGGTGGAGTACTTCCGGTTGCAGCTCGGGCAGGCGAACTTGACCCGGACGAGGGCCGCGTCGGCTCCGACGCCGGCGGTCTCCATGGGGGCGGGGACGACCATCGGCTTGCGGCAACCGCCGCAGGCGATGCTGCGGCCGACCTGGGACCACTCGACTTCGTTGTCGTGCCCGCAGGCATGGCAGGCGGTGGAAAATCTCATACGCACACCAGCCCTTGCGCCTCGGTGGACGAGAGGTCACGCACGAGACGCGATCCGGGCCGGGAGGACGCGAGCCCGTTCCGGTCGGCGTCGTCGGCAACTTCGAACCTCGCTCAACCCTCGAGGAGGCTCCGACCACCCGCTCATGACCTTATCTGGAATCGGTGTTGATGGCAAATGGACTTTCGCTCGATCGGGGAAAGCGTCCCGGGGCTCCCGAGACGGCCCGCCTCGCCCGGTTCTGGGAGGCCTCGGGACCTATCGGATTAGGGGTTGGGCGTGGTCTCACGACGGTCGAGAGTCTTATCAAGACATCCTGAATTCGTTCCGGAGATACGCCGGAGGTCGTCGGCCCGGACGCGTGCGAGGCGCCCGCCTCCCAAGTCGCGGTGGACGCACGGGTGTAAAACCGGGATGATGGCGACGGAAATCATCCCGTCCGGAGGCCCGAGCGCGGGCCTCGTCGCGATCCGGGGGGATGCGAGACCCTGGCTGAACCGGTGATCCGTCGGTGGAGAAGTGGTCGTGATCGAGCAGCGCGTGCGGCTGGGGCGTCTGGAGCTGAAGAATCCGGTGCTGGTGGCCTCGGGGACGTTCGGTTACGTCCGCGAGATGGCGCCATTCGTCCGGCTCGAGCGTCTGGGCGGGGTCATCCCCAAGACGGTGACGTTCCGACCCAGGGCGGGGAACCCGACCCCCAGGACGGTCGAGACCCCCTCTGGCCTGCTCAACGCCATCGGCCTCGATAATGACGGCATCGCCCATTTCCGCGAGCATCACCTGCCCTATCTCCGGACGGTCGGCACCGCGGTCGTCGTCAACGTCGCGGGCGAGGACGAGGACCAGTTCGTCGAGCTGGCCGAGCTCGTCGGCAACGACCCGGGGGTCGACGCGATCGAGCTCAACGTCTCGTGCCCGAACGTGAGCCACGGCCTCGACCTCGGGATCGACGCCAAGGCCGTCGGGCGGCTGGTGAAGCGGGTCCGGGCCTCCTGCCCGGTGCCGATCATCGCCAAGCTGACCCCAAACGTCACCGACATCGTCGCCATCGCCCGCGAGGCCGCCGAGGGGGGGGCCGACGCGGTGAGCCTCGTGAACACGTTCCGGGGGCTCGTGGTCAACTGGCGGCGAGGCCGCCCGGTGCTCGCCAACGATATCGGGGGGCTGAGCGGGCCGGCGATCAAGCCGCTGGCCCTGCGGATCGTCTGGGAGGTCGCCAGGGCCCTGCCCTCGCTGCCGATCATCGGCATCGGCGGGATCGCCACGGCCGACGACGCCCTCGAGTTCCTCGCCGCGGGGGCGAAGGCTATTCAGGTGGGCACGGCCAACTTCTACGACCCGACCGGCTCGGAGCGGATCCTCGACGAGATGATGCTGGCCCTCGAGCAGCACGGCGTCAAGGACGTCAACGACTTCGTCGGCTCGCTCCGATCGAACCGCGACCCGAAGCACTGAGCCTCTGCACGATCACCAGGCCCGGTCGAGCAACACTTCGAGGTCGGGCTGGGTGCAGGGCCGTGGATTGGTCTGGTGGCAGTGGTCGAGCATGGCGAGCCGGGCGTACTCGGGGATCCGGTCGTGCTGCAAGCCCTCGACGTCCCTCAGCTTGCGCGGGAGCGGCAGGCGGGCGAGGACCAGCTCGGTGAGGGTGATGAAGTGCGCGGGGCCTTCTCCATTGCGGCCGAGGCCGAGGCGTGCGGCCAGCTCGGTCATCCGGGCATTGGCGGCGTCTCGGTTGAACCGGAGGGCGTGCGGCAGGAGGATCGCGTTGAGCGTGCCGTGGTGGACCCGCCCCTCGGAGCCGAGGGCGTGCGAGAGCGAGTGGACCACGCCGAGCCCCTTGTGGAAGCTGATCCCCCCCATCAGGGCCCCCATCATGACCGTCTCTCGGGCCCGGTGGTCGCTGCCGTCGCGGACGACCGCCTCGAGCCCCTTGGAGATCTGCCGGAGCCCCTCGATGGCGATGCCGTCGCAGATCGGGTGGACGGTCGTGGAGAGGTAGCTCTCGACGCAGTGGGTGAGCGCGTCCATGCCGGTTCCGGCGGTCAGGGTCGGCGGCAGGCCGTAGGTCAGCTCGGGGTCGCAGACGGAGACGCTCGGGAGCAGGTGCGGGCTCAGGACGATCGTCTTGCGCCCGGTCTGGGGGAGCTGGATCAGGGCCCCCCGCCCCGCCTCGCTGCCGGTCCCGGCGGTGGTGGGGACCGCCGCCATCGGGGGCAGGTCGGCTTTGATCTTCGAGAGGCCCCCTTGCGTGAGGTCGTAGTCGGCCAAGGAGCCGGGATGAGTCGTCAGCAGCCGCATGGCCTTGGCCGCGTCGATCGGGCTCCCGCCGCCGAGAGCGACGAGGCCGTCGCAGCCGAGCTCGCGATAGCGCTCGAGGCCCGCGAGGACGTCCTCCTCGGTGGGGTTGGCCTGGACCGCCGAGAAGACGCTGGCGCGAGGGAGCGAGTCGACGACCTCGGAGACGATGCCCGTCGCCTCCAGGCCGGGGTCGGTGACGACGAGCGGGTGTTGCACCCCGAGCGTCGCCAGCTCGGCCGCGAGCGAGGCCCGGCTGCCGGTCCCGAAGAGGATGCGGTTGGGGAACGTGAAGATCGCGGGCATCGCGGCTCCGTCGCGAGTGGCGGTGTTCGATTCGTGCGGCGAGGGGCGAGCCCGGGCCTCCGGGTTGTTGAGGTTCGCGAGGAGGCCCGTCAGTCGATCTGCGAGAGCAGGCCTTCCATCTCGCCGGCGGCGTGCCAGTCCCCTCGCTTGTTGGCCTTCTCGATCCCGGTGCGCAAGGTCTTCGACGCCTCGGCGTTCTCGCCGGCCTCGAGGTACGACTGGCCGAGCTGCTGATAGGCCGCGACCTGGTCCTCGGGATGGTCGTCGATGAGGGCGATCAGGCGCGAGCGGCCTTCCTCGGTGTCGCCGTCGCGCAGGCACTGGACCGCCAGGCCGTAGCGCAGGAATGTGTCGGCCGGATCCTCCGCCAGGCTCGTTTCGAGCATCAGCCGCTTCCGGGACTTCTCCGCCATGGCCGCTCCTGGGACTGCTTGTGGGTTCCGACGGACGAGTCTACGGATTGCGGAGAGTCGTCGGATCGATCGGGTTCGCACACTTGTGTCGTCGCGACGCGCAACCTTTGGGAGCGGCCGGGGCGGAGGAGTCGGGCCGTCGCGTCGTGGGCGTCAAGGTCCGCCCGTCCGCCAAAAGGCCCCATCTCCGGCCGAAACCGTGCCGGTCGCGTCGACAATGCTGCTGAGGGTAACGGCCGTCACAGGATGCTGTCAACGAAAGGTGCGGGCGTTCATCAGGGTTTGCCCGCGATCGGATTCTTCCCGAACCGAGACAAACGTTGCAACCCGACCTCTGTCAATTTAGGGGAAGTTTTCTCGAAAGTACGGACAATGGGAAAGATGGGTTAAAAGTCGTTGACTGACCTTAAGCCCGGGAATTGGGGGAACCGATCCAAACCACAACGGAAGAACGCCGAGCAGGCGATAGAGGAATCGAATCAAGGCAGGTCTTTCGGTCTAGGGGGCTGGTTGCGTAAGCGTCGGGATGGCCACGGAAGGGCCACTCGAGGTGGACGGAGCCTGTGCGAAGACCGGGGCCCAGCATTCCCGAATTGGGGACCACCATCGTGTCACTGCCCGTGTTACGACAAGGATGGGAACGGCCTGGGATCGCGGCGGTCCTGGCCCTCGCGTCGGTCATGGGGGTTTCGGCCCGACCGGCCCTGGCTGCGCCGCGGAAGACCCCCGTCGTCGAGGCGGTGCAACGAGTCCAGCCCAGTGTGGTGAGCATCTCGAGCGAGAAGAAGGCGGCCTCGTCGAGCCGCTGGCCTTTCACGGCGGAGGAGAACCAGCGTCCCCGGGTCAACGGCATGGGGACCGGCGTCATCATCGACGGCCGAGGGTTCATCCTGACGAACCACCACGTCGTGGACAAGGTGAACGGCATCGAGGTGCACCTGGCCGACGGCTCGGTGTATCCGGCCCGGTCGCTCCAGCACGACGAGACGCTCGACCTGGCCGTGCTGAAGGTCGACGCCGGCAAGCCCTTGCCCGCCGTGACCGTGGGCAGCTCGGCCGACCTCATGGTCGGCGAGGACGTGATCACCATCGGCAACGCGTTCGGCTATGAGAACACGGTCTCCGTCGGGATCATCAGCGCCCTGAACCGGAACGTGACCCTCTCCGACGAGCAGGTCTACCGCAACCTGATCCAGACCGACGCCTGCATCAACCCGGGCAACTCGGGCGGCCCGCTCATCAACATCGACGGAGAGTTGATCGGCATCAACGTCGCGGTCAGGGCCGGTGCCCAGGGCATCGGGTTCGCCCTGCCGATCGACGACGTGAAGCGATCGACGGTCGAGATGATGAGCACGAGGCGCCTGACCTCCACCTGGCACGGGCTCGTCGGCGCCGAGACGCAGAACAGCACCGACCGCAAGGTCTTGCTGGCCGACGTCCCCTCGGGGAGCCCCGCCGAGGCGGGGGGCTTCCGGGTGGGGGATCAGCTCCTCAAGATCGGCGACTACGGGGTCCGCACCCCGATCGACATCGAGCGTGGCCTCCTCGACGTCGCCCCCGGCCACCAGGCCCGCGTCCTGATCAAGCGCGGCGGCCAGGAGCAGGTCCTCAGCATCGAGCCCAAGCCGTTCAACCCGAATGGCAGCGTCGCCACGGTCAAGCCGGCGGTCGCCGCCGTCGACGCGGGCGAGGAGGTCTGGCGAGTCCTCGGGCTCAGGACGACCCCGGTGAACCCGGAATACGTCGTCGCCGCCTCCCCCAAGCTTCGCGGCGGGCTTTATGTCCAGGCCGTGACGCCGGGGAGCCTCGGGGCCCAGGCCCAGATCCAGAAGGGGGACATCGTCGTGGGGATGATCGTCGGCCAGCGACACTGGGAGACGATCCGGCCCGACAACGTCCTCTTCATCCTCCGGCAGCCGGAATTGGCCCAGTCGCAGAATCTGCAGTTCTACATCGTCCGCCGCAACGACCTCCAGCGCCGGTCGCTCTCGCTGGCCGAGGCCACGACGGCCAGCACCCGCAGCCGCTGAGACACCCCCGCTCGCGGCCCGCGCCCCAGATCTGAGATCGAATCCCGAAGCGCAATGACAGGGTCGAAGGTTCGAGGGAATCTCCCTCGGGCCTTCGGCCCTGGTTCCTTTCCCGGTTCATTCCGGGGGGGGCGAGGCCGAGCGCCCGGCGAATTCCCGCTCCATCGCGTCGACCATCCGGCCCCGGATCGCGAGGAAGTCGGTGATGAGCCGGCGGGCGTATTCGGTCAGCTCGCTGCGCTGGGATCCCTGGCCGCCGACGTGGGTCTCGACGAGCGACGTGCCGAGTGCCTCCTCGGCCTTCTTGACCCGCCCCCAGATGTGCCGGTAGCTCTGCCCGAGCTCCCCGGCCGCGAGCTTGATCGAGCCGACGCGCTCCACCGCCTGGAGGATCGCGATCAGGCCGAAGCCGAAGCTGAACCCCCCTTCGGCCTCGAACCAGACCTTGACGCGCGGCGTCAGTCGGGCGGGCTTCGAGGTCGGCATCGGCTCGGGCGAGTCGTCGGTTGGCGTCATGGGAACCAGTCTAGCCGAGCCGAGGTGCCTCCCCAAGGGCCTGCGATCGCCCGTTCGGTCGACACCCGAGGGGGGATTCGCTAGCATGCGGGAAGGCCCGAGGCGAAGCCTCGGCAGGCTGCGAACCCGCCACACCATCGAGGGGGCCGACGCGTGGGACAGACAGTGGTGCAAGTCGATGCGTTCACGGATCGCCCCTTCGCCGGCAACCCGGCGGCGGTCTGCGTCCTGCCCGAGCCCGGCGACGACCGCTGGATGCAGGACGTCGCCCGCGAGATGAACCTCTCCGAGACCTCCTTCCTCCACCGCGAGGGGGACGCCTTCCGCCTCCGCTGGTTCACGCCCGTCGTCGAGGTCGACCTCTGCGGCCACGCCACCCTCGCCGCGGCGCACGTCCTCTGGCAGGACGGGCACCTCGACGAAGGATCGACCGCGCGGTTCCAGACCCGCAGCGGCCTCCTGACCGCCTCCTTCAACGACGGCTGGATCACGCTCGACTTCCCGAGCAAGCCGATCGTCCCGACCGCCACCTCGTTCACGAAGGACGTGGCCGCCCTCGCGGTGAACGCCCCGGTGGAGTTCGCCGGGCTCAACGAGTTCGACGGCCTCGTCGAGGTCGAGTCGGAGGACGTCGTCCGGGCCCTCCGGCCGGACATCGCCCGGATCGCGGCGATCCCGGTGCGGGGCCTGATCGTGACCGGGCGGTCGAAGACCTCGGAGTTCGACTTCGTCTCCCGGTTCTTCGCCCCGAGGCTCGGCGTCGACGAGGACCCGGTCTGCGGCTCGGCCCACTGCTGCCTCGGCCCCTACTGGGCCGAGAAGCTCGGCAAGACGCACCTCAAGGCCTACCAGGCCTCGCCCCGAGGCGGGAGCCTCCGGATCCAGGTCGACGGCCCCCGCACCCGGCTCTCCGGCCGCGCCGTGACCGTCATGCGGGGCGAGCTGGTCTGAGCCGATCCGAGGCGAGCTTCACCGCTTGATATTGAGCCAATCGAGCCCCGGCTGGGCGCCGCCCACGGCCTCGGCGACGATGTCTCGCGCGATCTTGAGGCCATTGGCACTGTTGGCGAAGTACACCACGCCGAGCTTCGGCCCCTCGGAGGCGATGACGAAGGCCTTGAAATCGCCGTTGTCCCCCCAGTGCCAGAAGGCCTGCCCATCCGTGATCGTCTGCAGGCCCCAGCCGAGTCCCCAGGAGACCCCGGGCACAGGCCTGGCGGCGGGGCGGTCGATCGAGATGTGGCCCCCTTCGCGGACCTGAGCCTGGGGCGTTAACATCAGCTTGTGCGTTTCCGGCTTCAAATCCGTGCCCTTGAGGATCGCGGCGACGAAACGCCCGTAGTCCTGCGCCGTCGTCTGCAGGCTGGACGCCGCGTTGCTGGATTCGAGCTCGTCCGCCGGCGGCTTGTTCTGGCCGATCGGATTCCCCTTCGCGTCGTGGCCGGACGCCTTCGTCCGGTCGTACTCCGGGCGCCAGATGTAGCTGCTGCTCGTCATGCCGAGCGGGTCGAAGACCGAACGCTTCATGAAGTCGTCGAACGTCTTCCCGGTGACGTGCTCGATGACCCTGGCGAGATAGACGAACCCTTCGCCGGAGTAGCTGAACCGCTCGCCCGGCGTGAAATGGATCTTCAAGCCGTCATCGCTGCGCCAGTTCGGGAACCCGGACGTATGGCTCAAGACGCGGCGAGCCGTGATCTGGCCCAGGCGAGCGTCGTCGCCGACGTCGTACTTGCCCGGCAGGTACCGGTTGAGCGGCCGGTCGAGGTCGAACTTGCCCTCGTCCACCAGCTTCAAGACGGCGTAGGCGAAGACGGGCTTGCTGAGGGAGGCGGCTTCGAAGACCGTCGCGTCATCCACCGGCTCCCTGGTCTGGCTGTTCTTGACCCCGAAGCCGTGATGCCAGGCGACCTGGCCGTCTCGGATCAGGGCGATCGCCAGGCCTGGTACCTTGGCTTCCCGCATCAGTTGCGGCAGGCCTTCTTCGAGCCGCGCGATGACCTCCGCCGTCTTCGCGTCTGTCTGCAAGGGCGACGCCTGGCACGCGGGAGAGGCCGTCGCGAGGACGAACGACAGGTCGATCAACCACAACGGTATCAAGGGGGATACTCCTTCTCGGGTCAAACCCTCAAAAAGGCCAACGCGGCAAAGTTCCCTTAAAGGATGGAGCCATATCCGTTATTCCTTGAGTCTTCGGGACTACAAGGAGTCGCCCATCGCCCCGAGGAGTCTAGTGGCTCGCGGGGCCTTGATCTTGTCGAGATGAAACCTCCGTTAGGATCCGCGGAGCGCGGGCGGAAGTTCCGCGAGCCGACACGCACGCTGTCGAAAACGCGAGGCGCCGATCGACCAGGATTGATCGGCCGCGGTTCGCCCGGGGATCCGATCTTGAAGAAGGGGTCGAACCTCTCGGGGCCTTCCGCCCTCTGTAGCAACGCGAGAATCTCGGAGACTTCGCGCCGACTGGCCGACGAGGGACGCCCGTCCTTTCTTCTCCGCCGGATCACACATCGACCGAGACCTCAAAGCGCGTCCCCGACGCAAAAGGGGCGGTCGGTAACCTTGTCGAAGGAGGAGTTATGAGCATTCGCGAAGTCATGGACGAAGCCGAGGTTGCCGGCCCGACGCGCTCGCACGACGCCCCCGCCGGGGCATCCTCCGACCCCGAAGCGACCCCCGACTTATCCGGGGCCGGCGGGAGCCGGGAGCTGATCCACCTGGCCTTCCCCCTCGTGGTGAGCCAGGGGTTCATGACGGTCCAGGTCTTCCTCGATACCGTGCTGCTCTCGTGGCACGACCCGGGGGAGATGGCCGCCTCGTTCCCGGCGGTGATGTGGTTCTGGCAGCTCTTCGGCCTGCTCCAGGTGACGGCCGGGTACGTCTCCACCTTCGTCGCGCAGTACACCGGCGCGGGGCGGTCCGAGCGCGTCGGCCCGGCGGTCTGGCAGGGGATTTATTTCTCGATCATCGCCGGACTGCTGATCCTGCTGCTGTATCCGGTCGTGCCGATGATCATCGGGATCGGCGGGCATACGGCGGCCGCGCAGGCCTTGGAGGTCACGTACCTGCGTTGCCTCTGCTTCGCCGCGCTGCCGATGCTGATCATGGCGTCGGTCAACGGGTTCTTCTCGGGCGTGGGCCGGACCTGGACGGTCCTCGTGATCGAGACGGCGGGGACGGCGACGAATGTGCTGCTGGCGCTCCCCTTGATCTTTGGCAAGCTCGGCTTTCCTGAGCTCGGCATCGCGGGGGCCGGGATGGCGACGGTCGCGGGCTCGTGGATGTCGGCGATCGTGGCCCTGGCCCTCTTCCTCAGCCCCGGGTTCCGCCGCCAGTACAGCACGCTCGCCGGCTGGAGGCCCGAGCGGGCCCTCTTCGGCCGGCTCATGAAGTATGGCGGCCCGGCGGGGGCGCAGGTCTTCCTCGACGTCCTCGTCTTCAACGTCTTCGTGCAGCTCGTCGGCGGCCTCGGCGACGCGGTGATGGGGGCGACCACGCTGACCTCCCGGCTCAACATGGTCGCGTTCCTGCCCATGATGGGGCTCGGGCAGGCGGTGTCGATCTTGGTCGGCCAGCGGCTCGGGGCCTCGAGGCCGGACCTGGCCGAGCGCACGGCTTATACCGGGTTGCGCTGGACCTTCGGCTACATGTGCATCGTGGCCTCGGCGTATGTCCTCATCCCCGGGACGCTCGTGAGCCTCTTCGAGGGGAACCGAGACCCCAAGGAGTTCGCCGAGATCGCCCGGATCGTCCCCTCGCTCCTGGCGTGTGCGGCGGTCTATTCGCTGGCCGACGCGCTCAACACCGTCTTCTCGTTCGCCCTGCGAGGTGCGGGGGATACGCGGTTCGTCTCCCTGCTGACGTTCACCCTGGCCTGGCCGATCATGGTGATCCCGACCTACTTCCTCGTGCAGTCGAAGGGGAACATCAACTGGGCCTGGGGCTTCGCCACGGCCTATATCCTGGCGATGGCCGTCTGCTTCGTCTTCCGGTTCCGATCCGGGAAGTGGAAGACGATGCGCGTCATCGAGGCGGCCCCGTCGGCCGACGGCGAAGGGCCTCCGCTCGCCCCCGTCCATTGATCCCGACGCGCTAACTCCAACACCGCCACGAGGGCCGACGGACGCCGATCCGCCGGCCCTCGCCCATTCGTGCCGAGCTCAACGGGACGCGCCCGAGTTGGCGAACCGGCCGGGGCGTCGTATCCTATCAGCCCGGGATCGTGACAGCGTCGTGTCGTGCGGTGTCGACGGCCCGGGGTCGTTGCGTGCGAGGATCCCCCTTTGGCGATCTCCAAGACGAATGCCGTTCGGCTCCTGGAACAGGCCGGGATCCGCTTCGAGCTCCGCGAGTACGAGGTCGACCCCGACGACCTGGCCGCGGAGTCGGTCGCGCTCAAGGTGGGCATGCCGGCCGAGCAGGTCTTCAAGACGCTCGTGGCCCGCGGGGACAAGCACGGCGTCTGCCTCGCTGTCGTGCCGGGGAACGCCTCGCTCGACCTCAAGAGCCTGGCCAAGGCCACCGGCGACAAGAAGGTCGACACCGTCTCCCTGAAAGAGGTCGAGCCCCTCACGGGATATATCAGGGGCGGCGTGACGGCGATCGGCTGCAAGAAGGCGTTTCCCGTCTTCGCCGACGAGACGATCGAGCTGTTCGACCGGATCTCGATCTCCGCGGGGACCCGAGGGTTGCAGGTGATCCTCGCCCCCGAGGACTACCTCAGGATCACGAAGGCCAGGGTGGCGGGCATCGCCAAGGACAAGGATTCGTGACCGGGCGCGTTTGAAGTCAGCGAGTACTCGACGCGTGTCCGGTCATGGACCGGGGCCTTCGAGTCCTCGGGTCGAATCGAGGGGAGAGATGGATCTTGGCGATCGACGATGAGGTGGAGTCCGACGGCGACGAGGAGCGGACCCCCGAGGAGCGGCAGATGATCCTCGTGGCGGCCGTGCTCTTCGAGGCCGCGCTCGCGCCGCTGGCCCTGATGCTCGGCGAGGTCTTCGAGGAGGATCCGTTCGCCAGGTTCGACTGGGACTGGCGAGGGGCCGTCTTCGGTGTCCTGGCGACGGTGCCGATGCTCCTCTTCCTCTTCGTGGCGGTCCGCTGGCCGATCGGGCCCCTCGGCAGGATCGTGCGGATCTTCGACAGGGCGATCGCCCCCCTGCTCCGCGACCGCCCCATCTCCGACTTCGTCCTGCTCTCCCTCGCGGCCGGGATCGGCGAGGAGTTGCTCTTCCGCGGCTTCCTCCAGGGGACGCTCGAGGGCGGGTTCAACAGGTGGACGGCGCTGGGGCTCACGGCGACGATCTTCGGCCTGCTGCACCCGATCACCGTGACGTACATCCTCGTCGCCGGGTTCCTGGGGGCGTATCTCGGGGTCGTCTGGATCTACAGCGGCAACCTGCTCGCGGTGATGGTGGCGCACGCGCTCTACGACTTCGTCGCGCTCTGCCTCTTGCTCCGGGGCCGACCCGATCGCGACGCCGGAGCCGACGAGGCCGACCTCCATGCGTGACCGGGATCGGGATCCGAGTGGCTTTGCCAGGACCGCCCGCACCGGATATGCTGGCGCGGGGCACGGAGGTGACCTGAACATAAGGAGTTCGGGCACGCCGGCATCTCGGAGGAGTCGACCGATGGGGTTCAGGACGAGGACGGCCTGGGGCTTGGGTCTGTCGTTGGTTCTCGCGCTCGCCTCCGCCGACGCACGGGCGGCGAGCCTGCGCTGGAAGCTCAAGGCCGGCGAGGCCCTCAACTACGAGATGACCGAGAAGACGATCACCACCGTCAGCACCGGCGGGGCCGAGGTCAGCAAGCTGACCCTCACCCAGACGGTCGACATCACCTGGGCCGTCAAGTCGGTCGACCCCCAGGGGGTTGCGGATCTCACCCACACGATCAACCGGGTCCGCATCAAGATCGACTCCCCCGCCTTGAACCTCGAGTTCGACTCCAAGGACGAGAAGGCCCCGGTCAACCCGCTCAAGAATCTCTTCAAGGTCCTGGTCGGCTCCCCCTTCCCGTTCAAGATGGCCCCGACCGGCGAGCTGACCGACGTCAAGATCCCCGCGAACATCACGAAGATCCTCAAGGAGCTCGGCGGCGCGGCGGGGGGCTCGACGGAGATCTTCTCCGAGGAGGGGCTCAAGATGATGATCACCCAGGCCGGCCTGATCGTCCCCAAGGAGGACGTGGCCGAGGGGAAGACCTGGGAGCAGAAGGTCGAAATCCCGAGCCCCCCCACCGGCTCGATGACGCTGGCGAAGACCTTCCGCTACAATGGCGAGTCCCCCCAGGGTATCGCCAAGATCGGCGTCGACGCCACGTTCACCATGAAGCCGACGCCGGGCGAGGATCCCCCCTTCACCCTCAAGACGCAGGCCGTGAAGGGGGAGATGACCTTCGACAACGCCAACGGCAAGCTCGCCGTCTCGACCCTCAATGAGAAGCTCGAGCAGGTCGGCAAGATTCAGGACAATGAGTACTCCCAGCTCACCGACCGCACGGTCGGCATGAAGCTCGTCCCCGAAGGCACGAAATGAACACCCAAGCCCGGTCGACCCCGGCCCGATCCCTGAGGTCCCGGGCACAATGAGCAAGCCGCCGTACAGCGACGACCAGCTCATCCTGGCGGCGCGCCTGTACTACCAGGACGGCCTCCCCCAGGCGGAGATCGGCCGGTTCGTCAACGTCTCGCAGGCGAAGGTCTCGAGGATGCTGGCGATCGCGCGCGAGCGGGGGCTCGTCCGGATCACGATCTCCGACTACGACCCCCGCAACCCCGAGCTCGAGCGCCGGCTCAGGGACGAGCTCGGGGTCGACTCGGTGGTGATCCGCTCCGTCGCCGGGCTCAAGATCAAGGACCTTCGCCAGGCGACCGGCTACTTCGCCGCCCCCGTCGTCTCGGCCTGGCTGAAGTCGACCAGCGTCGTGGCCATCGCCGGCGGCCGGACCTTGCAGGCCCTCATCGAGCACATGAAGCCCGCCGAGGGGGTCCGCGGCCTCACGATGGCCCAGGCGATGGGCAACATCGACTCCAGCACCGGCCCTTATGACGCCGTGGAGCTGGCCAGGACCCTCGCCCATCGCTGGCAAGGGGCCTTCCTCGCCCTGAACAGCCCCGCGATCCTCCCCGACCCGGACACCGTCGAGAAGCTCCTCGGCCTCGCGCAGATCCGGCGGGTCATGGAGAGCTTCGCCCACTCCGACCTCGCCTTCGTCGGCGTGGGATCCCTGGAGAACTCGGTCTTCCTCGAGCGGAACGTCCTCTCCCCCTCCGACATCGAGACCCTGCGCCTCGCCGGCGCGGTGGGCGAGATCCTCGGCCGCTTCTACGACGCCGACGGCAAGGAGTGTTCAACTCCTTATCAACGACGCGTGATCAGCCTCGAGCTCGACCGCCTGCGGGTCATCCCCAAGCGCGTGGCCGTCGTCACCGGCTCCGACCGCGCCGAGGCCGCCCTCGCCGCGATCCGGGGGGGCCTCTTGAACACGATCGTCATCGACGAAGGGGGGGCCAACTCCCTCCTGAAGCACGAGGCCCCCGCCTCGCTCCCCGACCCCGTCGGGCCGCAGTCCGACCGGGCCTGAGTCGGATCAGAGCAGCCCGTGCTTCTTGAGCTTGCTGCAGAGCGTACTCCGGGGCATTCCCAGGAGCCGGGCGGCCTCGCTCTTGTTGCCGTGGGCCTCCTCCATCGCGTCGACGAGCCGCTGGCGCTCGAAGGCGACGTACTCGGAGTCCCAGCCCTCGTCGGAGCCCCTCGGGGCGGAGGCGGGCTCGGTCCAGCCGGAGCCGACGGACGAGGACTTGCCCCGGGACGCCCCGGCCGTCGTCGCCTTGACCGTGGCCCGGAGCTTGCGCCTGGCGGGGGGCTGGCGGACCTCGGGGGGGAGGTCGTCGCGGGTCACGGCGGGGCCTTCGGCCAGGACGACCGCTCGCTCGATGACGTTCTCGAGCTCGCGGATGTTCCCAGGCCAGTCGAAGGCGACGAGGGCCTCGACCGCCTCCTCGTCGAGGTGCGTGACCGTCTTGCCGATCCGCCTCGCGTGCTGGCCGAGGAAGTGGACCGCCAGCTCGAAGATGTCATCCTTCCGCTCGCGGAGCGAGGGGGTCCGCAGGCTGATGACGTTGAGCCGGTAATACAAATCCTCGCGGAACTTCCCGGCGCGGATGAGACCTTCGAGGTCCTGGTGCGTCGCCGCCAGGATCCGGACGTCGACCGACAGCGATTGCGAGCTCCCCACGCGCTCGAACGACATCTCCTGCAGGACGCGGAGCAGCTTCGTCTGCACCTCGAGGTTGATGTCCCCGATCTCGTCGAGGAAGAGGGTCCCGCCGTTGGCCTGCTCGAACCGGCCGACGCGGTCGCGGTCGGCCCCCGTGAAGGCCCCTTTGACGTGGCCGAACAGCTCGCTCTCGAGCAGGCTCTGAGACAGCGCCGCGCAGTGGACCTTGACGAACGACCGGCTCGCCCTGGGGCTCGCGGCGTGGATCGCCTCGGCCAGGAGCTCCTTGCCGGTGCCGCTCTCGCCCCGGATCAGGACGGCGGAGGGGCTCGCCGCGACCTTGCGGGCGACGTCGATCATCCGCCGGACCTCCGGCCCCGACCCCTTGATCTGGTCGAAGACCTCCGGGCGGACCGAGGGCGGCGGGCGTCTCGGCGACTCCCCCTGGTCGGTGAGCTGGTCCTGGAGGATCAGGATCCGGCGCTGCTGCTCGGCGATCTTGTCGACCTTGTCGCGCAGCTCCCGGTTCAAGGTCTCGAGGGTCTGCTGGATCCCGGCCGAGTGGAGCGTCAGGGTCGCGACCGAGCTGAGGGCGCTGAGGAATGAGATCTCTTCATCCTCATAAGGCATGCCGCTCCGCTTGGGGCCGAGCACGAGCAGGCCCACGAGTTCGTCGTCGGCCTCGAGGGCGGTGGCGGCCTCGCCGCCGAGGGCGATCATGGCGTCGGTGGCCGGGTCCGAGACTCCGGTGAGCGACATCGCGTGCGGCAGTCGGATCGAGGCGCTCTGCCTGAGGCGCTCGACGAGCGGGTTGTCGCCGCGGAGCATGGTCTCGTCGGGCGCGGCCCCCTGGCTCGCGACGAGGTGGAGCGGGCCGTCGGGCTCGTCGCCGATGTAGATCGCCCCCCACTCCAGCCGCAGGACGTCGGCCGCGGCCTCGAGCAGGCGATTCCCGAGCGTCTCGCGATCGACCAGGCTGTCGACCGCCACGCGCATCTTCCGCATCGCCTGGTCGAACTGGTACTTCTCGCGGTGGAACCGGCGGTCGATGGCCTTCTGATACCGCTCGCGGATGACCTCGGAGAGGACCAGGAACAGCACGACCGCCACCACGGCGAAGAGCGCCCCGCGCCAGGTCTGGCCGGCCGAGAAGAGCTGGTCGCCGATGACCGCCCCGCCGAACAGCAGGACGCACGAATAGAAGAGCCCCGCCGCCAGCGTGATCGCGAAATACACGCCCCGGCGGTTGATGATCTCTTCCATCAGCATCAGCTTGTATCGCGTGATGCTCCAGGCGTACGCCAGGGTGTACAGCAGCGAGACGCCGAACATCGGCCAGGCCGCGCTGTCGCGCCCGAGCGTGGCGGTGTCGGACCAGACCTGGCCCAGCAGGTAGGCGATCAGGAAGACCGAGAGGACCGTCGCCAGCAGGATCCACTGGACCTGCTTGCGCTCGTTCCGCGTCCTGGCGTTGCGGAAGCTGTCGACCATGCACCAGAGGCAGAGCCCGAACAGCACCACCGCCACGCCGATATAGCCGAGGCACAGCCCCCGGACCACCTGGAGCGCCGACTGGACGTGCTCCCCCTTGGAGTGCAGGCCGAGCCATCGCGAGCGGAGCATCCAGACCCAGAGCACGCCGAGGTAGGCGAGAGGGAACCCGTAGAGCACCCCCAGGATCTTGCGACGATGGGCCTCATAGATCGGGTTGTGCCGAGGGAAGACGAAGTAGAAGTGCAGGTTCACCACCGGGACGAAGATCGCGAACGCCGCGAACGGGTAGATCAGGAGCGGCTCGACGACGATCTCGGTCCAGTGGTACCCCCCCATATAGGCGCCGACGGTCATGATGCAGAGCAGGAAGAAGATGCTCGCCGAGTCGTCGTTCGGACGCTTCCAGAAGACCCTGGCCCCCACCGCGAAGATCAACGCCTCCTGCACGAACCAGATCAGGGACCAGACGTACGTGGCGAGCGGCCGGTAGCGGACCTGCACCTGCGCCGTCTTCTCCCTGTCATCCTTGTCCCTCCACCGGACCTCGACCCACTTATCCATCTGGTTGCCGAAGCCGCGCAAGGCCCGGATGTAATCGGTGTAGTTGGTCATCCGGACCGTGCCGATGGAGAGCAGCGTATCCCCGGGCTGGGGCTGGCCCCCTTGCCAGACGTAGCCCTCGGGGATCCTCTCTTTCACGTCCAGGTTGAAGAAGCAACGGACGCCGATATCCCCCATCCACGCCACGAGGAAGAGGACCGCCACGGAGTAGAACAGGACCACCAGCGCCGAGCCGGTCAGCAGGAGCCGACGCCTCTGCATCTGGGACTGACTGCTGCGCAAGGGGACGTGATCCGAGGGATACCCCGTCAGGGTCTCGGGGTCGAAACGATGGGTGGAAGGGCGAGCATCCATGAGGGCTCGATATCGATAGCATGCACTGGTGCGAAGCGAAGGTGAAGCTCCTCCAAGGCTATCGCATCGAGGGTGAAATGCAAGGTTTTCGCTAACGAAATCTCGATATGATGGTCGTCGTTCGTCGAAATTGACGCGGTTTCGTTAACGAAATCGTCGTCATTTCGGGTGATGCCGTGAATTGGCTGAAATCCACTCGAAATGTTCTCGAAAACAAGGGTTCAGGGTAAACGGGTAAAATAGATAAAGTATAAGGCCATCGAAATCTCGTTAATTCTTGCCTGAATTGCGCGGTTAATGGAGTCATTGACGAGGTTTCGTCAGTTTGCGACGGCGATTTGTGGTCGATCTGAGGTGACATGCGAGGGATTCCGTTAAGAACCTTGAGTTTTCCGCACCATTTGGAGGTTAGGTACGCGAGATGCGTTTGTAAGAACCCATCGAACCGGCAACTTGGTGATGAGCCTCTTGGTTTTGGGCCGGCTATAGGGGGATGGGTTCATGCGGATAGCGGCGCGACGGCGGACCGATTGGTTGTTGTCACCCTATGCTCACGAAGGCCGACAGCGTCAGGCGCGAATTAGCGGCGAGTGGGTCGACGTGGTCGAGTGGGGCGAAGGTGAGCCTCTCGTGCTGATCCCCGGCCTGGCGGGTGGGTGGAAGCTCGTGGCGCCGCTCGCGACGCGGTTGGCCCGTCATTACCATGTGATCGTGCCGGGACTCCGGGGCGACCGCTTCCCGAGCGGTGCGCCCGCCGCGCAGGATATGGGCGACCTGGCCCACGACCTCGGCCTGCTCCTGGATCAGATGGGCCTGGAATTGCCGACCGTCTTCGGCGTCTCGTTCGGTGGCGCGGTGGCTCTGGAGTTGGCGGCATCGCAGCCGGGCCGGCTCGGTGCGCTGGTCCTCCAGGGGGTCGAGGCCAAGTTCCGCGTGAACTTGGGTGCCAAGATCGCCCGGCGCGTCCTCGAGCGGTTCCCCCTGCCGAGCGATAACGGCTTCGTGAATCAGTTCTTCAACCTGCTCCACGGCGGCAAGCCGGAGTCGAGCGCCCTGTCCGAGTTCGTGGTCGAGCGCTGCTGGGAGACCGACCAGAGCGTGATGGCCCAGCGGATCGGCCTGCTCGGCTCGTTCGACGTCTCGGATCGGCTCTGGAGCATCGACGTCCCGACCATGATCCTGGCGGGGACCCGCGACGTCATCGTGCCAACCTCGCGGCAGAAGGCCCTGGCGGCGTCCATCGCGGGCGCCCGCTATGAGGCCATCGAAGGCGCGGGGCATGTGGGCTTCCTAACGCACCGGGCCGAGATCTCGCAGAAGATCCGCGGCTTCCTGCGTTCGGTCCGGCACTCGCACTGCTGATGACGGCGGAAATGGGGCCGGGCCCGACGCCCGGCAACCTGATGAGCCTGCCCCTCGAGCGCGCCCTGCGGTGGGCGGCGGCGCGCCACGAGGGGCAGTGCCGCAAAGGGAGCAAGACTCCTTACGTCCAGCACGTCGTCGGGGTCGCTCTGATACTCGACCGACTCGGGTTCTCCGAGGAGGTCGTCATCGCCGGACTGCTCCACGACATCGTGGAGGATACCGAGACCTCCATCGCGGAGGTCGAGGTCGCGTTCGGCGCCGAGGTCGCCCGCACCGTCCGGGCCTGCTCCGAGGTCAAGAACGACGAGACAGGGCACAGGCGCCCCTGGATCAACCGCAAGCGCGACCATCTCGCCGAGCTTGAAAAAGCCCCGGCCTCGGCGAGGGCCGTGGCCCTCGCCGACAAGCTCCACAACCTCACGAGCATGCGACTCGACCTGCAGGAAGGGCGCCCCGTCTGGTCGCTCTTCAATGCCGGGCGTGACGACGTGCTCTGGTACTATCGGAGCGCCCTCGAGCGTTACGTCGGCGGCGACGACCGGCTCGACCGCCTGGCGTCCGAGTGCCGCATGATCCTCGAGACCCTCGGCTCGACCCCTCCGGGTTGAGCCGAGCCGCCAGGGCCTTATCCGTCCCCAACCGGCCTCAGAACGAGCCCGCGTCGATCGGCTCGGAGATGGCGGCGAGGTTCTCGAACCGCATGATGTTCCTCAGGAACGAGAGCTTCACCGTGCCGGTGGCGCCGTTACGATTCTTGGCGACGATCAACTCGGCGACGCCCGGCTGGTCGTTGGGGTCGTAGTATTCGGGGCGGTGGAGGAGCAGGACCATGTCGGCGTCCTGCTCGATGGCACCCGACTCGCGAAGGTCGGCCATGCGGGGGCGGCGATCCTCGCGGTTCTCGACCGCACGGTTGAGCTGCGAGAGCGCGATGACCGGCACCTTCATCTCGCGGGCGAGGGTCTTGAGCCGGCGGCTGATCTTGGCGATCTGCTCCTGCCGGCTGTCGCGAGACTCGTCGCTGTCGACGAGCTGGATGTAGTCGAGCACGATCAGGCCGAGGTCCGCCCGGCTCTTGAGCCGCCGCGAGTTGGCCGTGATCTGGAGCATGTTGCGCGAGGGGGTGTCGTCGATGAACAGCGGCGACTCCCGCAGCTCGTTGAAGCTGTTGCTCAACTGCGTCAGGTCGCGATGCGCGAGGTTCTGCCCCGTGCGGATCTTGTGGCCGTCGACCCTCGACCGGGCGCAGAGGAGCCGCTCGGCCAGCTCGACCTGCCCCATTTCGAGGCTGACGAACAGCACGGGGACCTTGAGTGCCAGGGCGGCATGTTCGCAAATGTTCAGCGCGAAGGCCGTCTTACCCATCGAGGGGCGGGCGGCAACGATGATGAGCTGACCTTGCTGGAACCCGCCGGTCATGTCGTCGAGGTCGATGTACCCGGTCCCCGTCCCCGTGACCGGCTGCCTCGACTCGGACCGGGCGATGATCCGGTCCATCGCGTCCTGGACGACGGAGCTCAGCTCGACGGTGTCGCCTTGCGTCTGGTCGTCGGCGATGCTGAAGACGAGCCGCTCGGCTTTTTCCAGCAGGTCCTCGGCCGTGAACGTGTCGGAGTAGCCGTCGCGGAGGATCTCGTTGGCCGACTCGATCAGCCGGCGCTGGACCGACTTCTCGCGGACGATGGTGGCGTGATACTTGGCGTTGGCCGCGTGGGCGACGCTGCCGAGGATCTCGACGAGGGCCTCGTGCCCCCCGATCGACTCGAACTCGCCGCGACGGCTCAGCTCGTCCGACAAGGTGATGACGTCGATCGCCTTGCCTTCGTCGTACTGGTCGCGGATCACCCGGTAGATGGCCTGGTGCGTCTCGCGGTAGAAGTCGTCCACCTTGAGCAGGGAGACGACGTCGTGCAGCACCTCGTTGTCGAGCAGGGCCGCCGCGATCACCCCCTGCTCGGCCTTGATGTTCTGCGGCGGCAGGCGGTCGGTCAGCGGCGTCTGCCCGCCGCCCTTGGACGACCGGCCGGGCCCCTGGCCATTCCCGTTGCTATTTCCGTTGCCGTTGTAATTGGAGTGGGGAGGCATGTTCCGGCGCGGCTCCGTGCGACTCGACGACCCCTGTCCTCGGGCAAAGATTGCCCTATTCCCGACGAGCGACCGGCCCTGCCGAGCCGCCCCTCTCTCGCGAAGGGGCGTCGAGAATCGACGGGGGTACGCTCACCCGGGAGGGCGGCCGATCTGTACAATCGTATCGGCAATCCCGGGCCTTGCCCATCAAAAAAAGCGGCGAATTCGAGGGGTGCGCGTGCCGAAGATGCGGGGCGAGTGGAATGGAATCGCCTCGCCTCCGGCCGAAAAGGGCCGGTGACGAGGCGTTGTGTCGAGCGTCGCCCGCACCTTGCTGTGCGGGCGGCCGATCGATCTGCGGGCCGGAGATCCGGGGCGAAGGAGGCCTGGGCTCAGGCGGTCCCTTCCTCGGTGTGGGTCGGGACGACCCACAGCTTGACCTCGGTGGTGACGTCCTGGCCGAGGTGCAGCTTGATGGTGTAGAGGCCGAGCTCCTTGAGCGGGCCTTCGATCTTCACGTGATCGGTGTCGATCGGGAAGTTGTCGGAGCGGAGGGCGCCGGCGATCTGTTCGGCGTTGACCGAGCCGTAGAGGTGGCCCTCGGCGTTGGCGTTCGCCTCGATCGTGATCGAGCGCTGGGCGATCTGGGCGGCCAGGTTCACCAGGTCGGCGCGGCGGGCCTCCTCGAGCTCGCGGAGGCGCTGGCGGTGCTTCTCGACGATCCGCAGGTTGTGCGGGGTCGCGAAGGTGGCGAGCCCTTGGGGCAGCAGATAGTTGCGGGCGAAGCCGGGGCGGACCTTCACGAGGTCGCCGGGCTGGCCGACGTGCGGGACCGAGTGGGTCAGAAGGATCTGCATCTGGCCGTCTTTCGACCGCGTCGGGTGGTTCCTGCGTCGCTCGACGCCGGGCTGCCTGACGGCCGGGACCAGCGGATTCGCCACCTTCGGCGCTGCTTCGGTCTTTTGCTTCGCCTTGGACGTCTTGGCCTTGACCTTCGGCTTGGCCTTGGCCGGTTTCTTGTCGGTCATCTTGGCCATGTCGTACTCACTCCTGAAATGAGGCGTCGCGAAGCGAAGGTCGATGTCCGCCGCTCGGCCGAGCCTGAAAAACCAAAAGCCTCGTCTCGAATGTCGATGTCGACTGTCGCGGATCCGACCTGGCCGCGTGGGTCACGACCCGCTCCGCCAGAGTCTCGTCGGTCGGCCGGGGTCACGGGAGCCTGCGGAGGGCCAACGCCCGCCCGCCTTCCCGTCCATCCAGCTAACTACCTCACCAGCGATCCCCCGCCCTGCCCTTCGAGACTCACGAAAGATCAGAACGGGATGTCTTCGTCGTCCGAATCCGCCTCGGCAGGCCGGCGGTTCGTGTTGTTGTTGTTGGAGGGAGTGAAGGCCCGCCCGCCTCGTGGTTCGGGGGCCGGCCCGCCTCGCCTCGGCTGCGAATCCCTGGCGGCGGGAGGGGCATAGCTGCTGCTTCCGCCGCCGTATTCGCCGCTGTCGCCGTTCGATCCGCCGTCCTTGCGGTCGAGGAACTGAACGCGATCCGCCTGGACGCGGATCTTCGATCGCTTCTCGCCGGTCGTCTTGTCGTCCCAGGTGTCCATCTTGAGGGAACCTTCGACGTGGACGCCGCTGCCCTTGCGGAGGTACTGGCAGCAGTTCTCGGCCTGTCGGTCCCAGACGGTCACATCGATGAACAGCGTCTCTTCCTTGCGGTCCCCGTCCTTCGACGACCAGGTCCGGCTGGTGGCCATCCGGAGGTCGGTCACGGCGGAGCCGCTGGGGGTGTAACGCAGTTCCGGGTCGAACGTCAGGCGACCCATGATAAACACTTTATTCAAGTCGGCCATCGACAAGTCCCTCCAAAGGACCAGCGGCAAACCGATCCGGCTCGAACCGCTCGTTGGGAGATAAACGCCTGTATCCTAACGAGCAACGTACCAGAACGCCAAAAGGCCCACAAGAGCCTCAGGGCGGAAACACCGAGCAGCACTCGGATTGGGGTAACGATAGGCCGGCCGTATCGGTTCTAGGGCGCTGATCGATCGCGATGCTTGTCGAAGCCTTCGCACCGAACGGTCAGGTTCAGTCGTCGCGACGACGGCGCCGGGGGCGTTCGTCGTGATCTTCCTCGCGGCCGCTCTCTTCCTCGACATTCGGGGTCGAGGTCATCGCCTGGTTGACCAGGTGGTCGACGAGCTTCGGGTGCACCTTGAGGATCAGCTCGCGGAGGACGAGGTCGCTCAGGTGGCAGTCGGCGACGATCTCCTTCAGGGCGGACGCGTCCGTCTTGAAGTAGGTCAGGAGGTACGTCCCCTTCTTGTGGCCTTCGACGGGGTAGGCGAGCCGACGCTCATCCCACTGCCGGCTGGCCACGATCTCGGACTCATGCTTGGTCAGGATGTCGTGGACATGCTTGACGGAATCGTCCCACGAGACGGCGACTTTCGCACTATCCAGCAGGAACATCGCCTCATACGTGTTGATAGCCAAGTCGCACTCCTCTGGGAAACCTCAAAAGTCGGGTGGATCGGTGTCGAAGTCGAGCCCGGTCGTCGCTTGCGGTCGTCCCGGGCCCTCGTCCTTCGAGGGGCCCTGGGCGGTTCGGCTCGGCCTGGTTCGCCCGAGATCCCACCGACCACTATTGGGAAGATGGTCCGTTGAATCGATTCATGGCGGCGGCCAGGCCCTGGGATGTCCAGACGGCCACGGCCTGGGAAGCGAGGATCAAGGCGTCGTCCATGAGGGGCCGTTCCGCGTTGCGGAACCGGCTGAGGACGAAATCTGCGGCGTCGATCGGGCCTCGGTCTCCGATCCCGATCCGGAGTCGGGCATAGTTGTCCGACCCGAGCTGGGCGGTGATGTCTCGGAGCCCTTTCTGCCCGCCGTCGGAGCCACCGCCCCGGAGCCTCAGCTTCCCCAGGGGGAGGTTGAGGTCGTCGCAGACGACGAGCAGGTCGGCCAACTCCAGCTTGTAAAACCTCAGGGCCTGGCCGACCGACCGGCCGCTGAGGTTCATGAACGTCTCGGGCTTCAGGAGCAGGACCCGGCGGAAGTCGATCTCGGCCTCGGCGAGGAGGCCGTCGAACTTCTTCGTGAACGTCGCCCCGGAGCCCCCGGCGGCAAGTCGGTCAATGGCTTCGAAGCCGATGTTATGCCGGGTCCCCTGATATTTGCTACCGGGGTTACCCAGCCCGACGACCAGTTTCCACATTCTCTAGGACCCCGACATCACCGCGAGAGCCGGGATCAGGCTCACTCTTCCTTGTCTTTCCGCTCGGGCTTGATGACCTCGGGCTGGGTGGCGGTCTCGCCTTCGCCAGCGGCGGGGGCCTCGGCGCCCGGCGTGACGACGTGCACCAGCACCAGGTCGGCGTCGGCGTTCGCCTTCACGCCCTCGGGAAGGACGAGCTCCTTCACGTGGATCGACTGGTTGAGGTGCAGGTTGCTGACGTCGATCCGGATCGAGTCGGGGATCGCGTTGGCGCGGCAGGTGACCGAGATGGCGTGCACCGGCTGCTCGAGGATGCCCCCCTCGCTCACGCCCGGGGCCGTGCCGCGGATGTCCAGCCGGACTTCGGTCTCGACCGATTCCTCGGCGCTGACCCGCGCGAAGTCGAGGTGGATGATCTCCTTGCCCAGGTGATCCCACTGGATGTCGCGGACGATGACCGTCTCGCTCGTCCCGCCCTCGAAGCTCAGCTCCGCCAGGTGGGTCGACTTCTTGATCATGTCCCAGACCGTGTCGCGAGGCACCGAGATCGTCACCACCGGCTGCTTGTGGCCGTAGATGACCGCCGGGATCTGACCCTTCGCCCGAAGCCGGCGCGAGACCCGGGATCCTGTCCCTTTGTTCTTCTGAGGGTCGCGTGCTGCGACCGCAATCTTGACCGCGTCCGCCATAAATCGCCTTTGCCTGACCCCGCCAACGAGGTCCTCAAAAGAAACAGGAGTAAGGGGCCGGGCTCCGCCCTTGGGGAATCCAGTCCCCCTGAGGCACCGGTGAAGTCCCAAAAATCAAAAATGCGGCCCAGCGGACCGCGCATCGAGCGATTATGAGAAAGCGACCCTGACGATTCAAGAGGAAACCGCGAAAAAACAAGGTGGTCCGCCGAGGAACCCGGCGGTCCGGCCTCGTCAAAGGTCGCCCAGACTCGTCGCCCGCGACAATCTCGCAAATTCGGGCCCGCGACGCCAGGACTCATCGCCCCGATCGACGCGCGATTGCCGACGGCTCGCGTCGCCCCCGGGCCACGCGAGCCGAAGCGGTTCATTTCCCCGCCCGCCGGAGTAGCAACCGAATTTCAGTCGAGCCTGCGGGCACGCGCTCTTCCTTGGCCTCGAGGAAGCCGTCCAGCTTGGCCTTCAGGTTGTACACCCCTTCGGAGAGCCCGTGGAAGCGGAACTGCCCCAGTTCGTCGGTGACCTTCCCTTCGAGGAAGTCGTTGTAATTGGTCTCCGAGCCGTTCGGGTGCGGCAGCTTGCGCTCGTTGAGGACCATCTCCGCGCCGACGACCGGCCTGCCCTCCTCGTCGACGACCTGGCCGCGAATCACGTCTCCCTGGGGCATGTCGACCAGGACCGTGTTCTCCGCGAAGCCCGGCTCGATCACCGTGAGCCGCTCCACCGTCGCCAGCTCCGGGGCGGTGACCCGGATCGCATAGTTCCCCTTGCCGATGTTGGGGAAGGTGAAGGAGCCGTCGGCGCCCGTCGCGGCCTCGCGCTTGTCGGCGGCCTGGAACATGAAATGGGCGTTGGAGAACATCTGCACGCTCGCCCGGAGCATGAGGGTGGCCTTCGCGTTGGGGACCGGCTGGCCGGTCGCGTCGATGACCTTGCCCGAGATCCTGGCGTCGGTGACCTCCTGCCTGGTCCACCCTTGCCAGGCCTCGTCGACGGCCTTTCTCATGTCGTCGCTGAACTCGGCGTGGTCGAGCGAGAGCGGCTCGACCTCGGGGCCATTCGGGGTCTTGAGCAGGCGGACCAGCTCCGGGATCAACTGCTCCAGGGGGATCTTGTGGATGACCCCTTCGCGGTCCACGAGGAAGGAGGAAATCTCGTTCGTCATGCCGAAGGCCTTGCGCATCGCGCCATAGTCGGGCTCGTGCGGACGGTCGATGGCGACCGGGTGCTTGATGTCCAGCTCCTTGACGAGCTGCCGCACCTCGTCCGGGGCATCGTGGGGCGTCATGATCGAGATGACCTCGAAGCCGAGCCCCCCATAAGTTTCGCGGAGCTTCCGGAGCGGGGCGAAGGCCTCGTGATTCACGCCGAGGGCCGCGAAGTCGAGCAGGACGACCTTGCCTTTCAGCCCGGCCCAGTCGAGGGGCGGCGAGTTGATCCACTCGACGACCTCGAACGCGGGGGCGGCCTTGCCGAGGCTGGGGGGCTCTCCGTGCGTCTGCACGCGCCTCAATGGGTCGAGGTCGACTTTGGGCCAATCGAACTTCTCGCGGAGGAGCTTGCCGACCTCGGGCCACCAGGGGTCGTTGGCATAGCTCGTCCCGGTCGCGAGGTCCCGGACGTCCGCGTTGGCGGGGAGCTTGAACCGGTAGTCTTCGTCGGGGAAGGTCCCGCCGGGCTCGCACCGTATGATCTGCATTTGTCGGCGTACCGCGTGTTGATTGAGTCGTTTGCCCGGCTCCGGAACCGAGCCCGACGTGATCCGGGACGGGAACCAGAGTCCCTGGTCTTTCTGGCGCAAGGCCTCGAGCTGATGCGAGAAGTAGACCCGCCCGCCCCGTTGATACGTCAGCCCTACGGCGAGATACGAACGTCGGGGCGAGACGACGTACTCCGTCCCCCATAAGATCCCATCGACGGTCGTCGACGTCTCGATCGTATAGCAGCGGACGCCGTCGACGGTCCTCTGCCCGATCTTGACGTCCGGCTTGTCGAGCATCTCCAGCAGGTTCTTGCTGGTGTGCCAGAATTTCTCCAGCGGCGAGCAGGATGGGCCGGAGAGGTCCGACTCGCCGAGGACGACCAGGTTGCCCTGAGACGTCCACCTGTAATGGCGAGACCCGTCGAAGCCCGAAGCCGTCTGCAGGGGCATGTTCTTCCTGGTCGAGTAGTTCGTCGTGATCGTGTCTTCCTCGACTCGCCAACGCCGCCCGTCACCCGCGTACTGGAACCGGCCGGGGAACTTGATCTCCTCCCCCTCGGTCTTATCGTCCTTCTTTGCCGCCGCGCCGCGAGCGGGTGGGAACGGCCCGCGCTCCTCCTCGAACTCGACGACGAGCAGCCCGGCCTTGTACCGCTCCTGCGACTCGACGATCTTCGCGGCCAGGTCCTTGGGTTTGATCTCCGGTAGCGGGGCATCATCCCCCACGGCTGCGGCCTCGGCTTTCCCCTTCGGCTCCTCGGCGAGGGCCGAGAAGCCGACGAGTCGCACCGAGCCGGCGGCCCCGAGCAGGACGAGGGCCAGGCAGGCACACATCAGCACCTGTCCTCGGCCGAGCGGCCTCGAGCCGAGCGATCGGCCGTCGAGGAGGCGTCGGATCCGGATCGCAAGGTCGGAGCCCCCGAGCAGCGACGACGCCAGGGCCGGCGGTCGGACCCCGACCGGCGCGAGGTCGAGCAGCCAGCGCGCATACGACTCGGGGCTCCCCAGATGCCCGGCGGCGATCTCGTCGCAGCGAGACTCGCGCTCGAGCTGCAACCGCCCGAGCAGCCAGTGGACCGGCGGATAGAACCAGGCCGTCGCCCGCCAGGCCTCGGCCAGCAGGCCGACCCAGTCGTCGAGGTTTCTCAGGTGGGCCAGCTCGTGCGTCAGGCTCGCCCTGCGTTGATCGGGCGTCATCGGGCAATTCTCCCGTGTCGGCCAGAGGATCGTCGCGCGGCGGAGCCCCGCGCACAAGGGCGCCTTGATCCGTGGGTGGATGATCAGCCTGACCCGTCGACGCAGCCCCAGCGCCTGCCTCGACGCTTCCATCTCGTCCGCAAGCTCGTGGGAAGACGCGACCGCCTCGCCCTCGGCGATCAGAGTGCGGACCCTCGCCGCGGCGACGATCAGCCTCGCGACAAACGCCGCGAACCCCAACGCCCAGGCCGCGATCACGACCGAGGCCCAGCGATTCCCCTCGCGCCCGACCTTCATCGTGACTTCCGTCGTCGAGGCCTCCACCATAGCCCCCATTGCGGGGCCTTGCTGCACGGCCTTCTCGTGCTCTTGAGGTTCCTCCCGCGGCATGAACGCGGAGTACCCCTCGAACCAGGAGACGAACCGTTCCCGAGACGTCTCGACCTTCCGTTCGACAGGCCTCGTCCCAACATCAACGCCGACGTTGATGCGTGCAAGGGCCTCGCTCCAGGAGACCTGAGGGCCGAGCAGGAGGAAGATCGGCAGCAGCGCCGCGCCGGCGAAGGTGGCCGAGCACCAGGCCCAGTATCGCAGCGCGACCCGCCGGGGTCGCGCGACCCCGATCCAGGCGGCGACGGCGAGGACGACCAGGGTCCAGGCCAGGAGCCAGTGCCCCGCCAGCTCGACCCACCGCCAGGTCTGTTCGTTCATCGCGATCATCGCGGAGGCCCCCCTTCCCGCTTCCTGATCTCGTCGTTGAGCTTCTCCCAGGCCTCGGGCGTCAGTTCCCGCCCCTCGGCCAGGCCCATCAGCAGGGCCTCGACCGAGCCGTCGAAGAACCGGCTCAGGAAGTCGCCGATCACCATCTTCGTCGTCTTCGCCCGCGCCACCTTCGCCGAGTACCGATACGTTTTCCCGTCCGCCTCGTGGCCGACGTATCCTTTCTTCTCCATGAGCTGCAGGAGGCTGAGGACCGTCGTATAGGGGATCTCCCCTTCTTCCCCGCCATCCAGCCGCTCGCGGACCTCGCGGACCGACAGCGGCCCCTGCTCCCAGAGGATCTTCAGGATCGCATACTCTCGCCCGCTCAGCGCGGACGGACTCTTGCCTGCCATGAGGAGGTTTCCTACGGACTTGAAGTACGCATCGATGGGTATTATTGGAAAGGGCCCGGCGGCTGTCAATCGGCCTTCCCCGATTTCGAGAGGTATGCCTCTTCAGCGAGCCCCGACTCAGCCCCGGATTGCCACGCCTGGCGGCTTCCGACCGCGCTCGATCGCCTCGACTTGCTGAGATCATGGCTCGGCGGTTCTTGTCATATCTGGATCGACGCAATGCCCCGAGTTAAGACCATCTACTCCGTGATTCGGTAGCTTAACCTATTGCCTGAAGCCCTCGATATTGGCTGCGCAAGGCACGCTTGGGACATGGGCCAACACTTTAACTGTGGGGTATTGTGGGTGGCCGCGATTGGGACAATCGTGGCTACCCTTGGGGGGTGGGCCGGCCGGGGTTTGGGGCAGCCCCATCGTCGTTGATGGGCCTTCATTTCGCCGGGAGAGATGGAGAGGGCCGCTGGTCTCGGCCGAGCTTATTGAGAGTGTGTGCTACGCATTGGCTTGGCTTGTTTTAAAGCCGTATTTTGGGAGATCGCCGATAGGCCTTGTGCGGACCTTCGACATCCAGCCTTATGTCGGAGCGTTGCCGATCCGCTTCGGCATGACGCGAGCCGAGGTCCATGCCCTCCTCGGTGCCCCTGATGACAGTTCTCCGCCGACACGCTGGAGTGGGATTTGCGATTGGTGGGAGGAGTATTGTCTTAACTTAGGATTCGACGAGAAGGAAACCGTCGCCCACTTTGGCTTCTCCCCAGGAAACTACGGCTTGCTGCTCTGCGGTTCGCCACTGTGGTCCGCATCCGAACACCCCGATCCCAACCCCTCGTTGCTCAGACTCGACCCGAATCCGATCGAGACTCTGGGATTTTTGATGTTCGATCAGCTCGGGGTCTCGACCTGCGGCTTTCACGACGACGACAGGGCCCAGAGGGGGCTCACCCTCTACCCTCGCGATGCGAACGACAAGTTTTTGGAGAAAGGCAAGGTGCCGTATCTTCGGCGATATCGGAGCGAGGGCTGATCTTGCGATCGTCGCGCCGTCGATAGCCACTCCACAGACCACCGGCCGCGGGACCGTCACGGCTTCTGGAGCAAGGCCTGCAGCTCGTCCTTGAAGCGCTGGCCGACCTCCGGGCGAGACATGGAGATATACGCGATCTTGCCGCGGAGCCAGGCGAGGTAATTGTCGCGGCCTTCGCGGTTCTGCTGGTCGAGGCCTTCGGTACGGGCCTTGTGGAGGATGGCGCGGATGCGGCGGATCTCGTCGCGGGGGACGCCGGGGCGTTCGTTGACGACGAGGCCGGTGACGGTCTGGGCCGAGTTGCGGCCGAGGACGCGCGACTTGGCCTCGTTCACGGCGAAGCCCTCGTCCTGGGCGATGCGGCGGATCCGGGCCATCAGGTAGCCGACCTTCGGCTTTAACTCGGTGTCGCCCGAGAACGACAGGTCGTCGGCGTAGCGCGTGTACGAGAGGCCGAGGCGCCCGGCGAGGCCCGTCAGGCGGCGGTCGAGGCGACGCGCGACCTGGTTCGAGAGCGAGGGGCTCGTGCAGGCCCCTTGCGGCAGGCCGCGAGGCCCCGTGGCCACATGGTAGGGCTGGCCCTCGTATTGCACGAGACGGCGGGGGCACTCGGTGCAGAGCAAGGCGAGGATCGTCGCCACCGCGGGCGAATAGCCGAGCGTCTCGAACAGCTTGCGGACCCGAGGGAACCCGATGCTCGGGAAGAAGTCCTGCAAATCCATGTTCACGACGAGGCCCCGCCCCGCGTGCTCCGAGGCGTTCGAGACGATCCCTCGCCCGGATATGAACCCATGAGCACAAGGCTCGACCGGCAGCTTGTTGAGGATCTCCAGCAGGACCCAGCGCTGGGCGACGGCAAGGCTCTTGTGCGGGGCGCTCAGGGTCCTCGTGCCGCCGCTCCGCTTGGGGACGGAGAACTGCACGTAGTGGGTCCGGGTCGCGACCTCGTTGTGGAAGGCGAGCCAGCGGAGCCTCGGGATCGTCAGGGCGAGGGCCTCGGCCAGCTCGGCGGGGGTACTGATGACGGGGAGGCCCTTCGACTGGAGCAACTCGACGTTGCTGGTGCGGTCGCCGAGCTTCGCGGAGACCCCGCGGCCGAGGAACCGGATGTCGGTGGCGAAGTCGCGCGATATCGCCTCCTCGCGGGCCCGCTTGCGCTCGGCGGCCTCGGCCTTCTTCCGGGCCTTGAGCCGTTCGCGGGCCTCGCGATCGGCGAGGATGGCCGCCTCGCCTTGCAGGACGGCCTCGGCCTCGACGGCGGACAGCGCGGGGCTCAGCCAGTCGTGCTCGATCCCGGCCTGATGGATCTCCGCGAGCTCCTCGGGGCTCAGCAGGCCGTTGGTGACGAGGGCGCGGTCGATCAGCCTGGTCCGGGGGTCGTCGGCCGGGGGGATCAGGTCCCGGCGCCCGAACCAGGCGTTGGCGAAGAGGTTCATCCCCTTCGCCTCGGCCTTGATCTCCTTGCGGGTGATCGGCAGGAAGTCGTCGGCGTCGAGGCCGAGCTCCCCTTCCTTGCGCGCCGCCGGCACCTTCGCGGCCTGGGCGGAGAAGTAAGGATCCTGCGTGGCCTCGGGGGGCGGCCCGGCGACGGGCGCGAGGGGCTCGGCGGCGGCCGGCGTGGGGGCGGGGGCCGCCGGCTCGCCCTCGGCGACGGGCGCGATGGGGGCGACGACCGGCGGGATCGGCACGACGACGGGGGCGTCCTCGGGGCGTGCGGGGGGCGTCGCGCGTCGGGGCTGGATCTCGGGGGCCTTCGGTTGCGGGCGCCCGAAGAGGAATTGCAGGAGTCGTCCCAAGAGACCCATGGATCGGTCATCCTTGATGGAGTGGGCGGGGCCGAGTCGGGGCCGGGATGCGGGCCTCGCTCGCGGTCGACGCGCTTCGACGGCCTGGGCTCGTGCCTCGGTTCAGGGGGCGGTCGACGCGGCCAGGGGGCGGACCCGGATGTTGCGGAAGGCGACCGGGCCGTGGTCGGCCTGGAGGAGGATCGGCCCTTCGGCCACCTCCTTCTGACGCCAGACGTGCCCGGTGGGGGACTTGACCTCGACGTCCTCGTGGATGATCTGCCCGTTGAGCACGACCTTCTCGAACCTGGCGTTGGCGACCTTCTTGCCGGCCTCGTCGAACCGGGGGGCGCGGAAGGTCACGTCGAGGGTCTGCCACTCGCCGTAAGGCCTGGCGGCGTTGGTCCTGGGGGCGTACCCGTCGTCGATGTGCTTGTAGATCGGCAGGAGCTCGGCGCGGGGGTAGATGCCGCCGCAGTCGCTCCCCGTGGCCGTCTTCGCGTCGTGGCTGTCGGAGATCTGGATCTCGTAGAACCCCTGGAACTTCACCCCGGAGTTCGACTTCCTCGGGATGAGGAACTCGAAGTGGGACTCGATGTCGCCGTAGCTCGCCTTGCTGAACAGGTTCGTGGTGCGCCCGATCGGCCCGTTGACGAGGATCCCCGAGCCCGGCGTCGACGCCAGCCGGTTCAGGTTCTTCGGATCCGGCTGCACCCCCCCGACGACCTCCCAGGCCCCCGTGGGCGACTTCCAGGCGTCGAGCGGCGAGAGGTCCACCCACCCCGGCTCCGCCCCCGAGGCCAATGCAGGGGCGACGCAGAGCCAGAAGAACGCGAAGGCCCGACCACGGCCAGAGGACGACGCTTGCATCGATCCCACCTCGCTGATGACTCGACCGATCGAACCCTCGGACGACCTCCGACGATCGAACTCGGCTCGATGTTAAAACGGAGGCCCCCCGAAAGCAAACGGGAGCGCCCCCGCGAGTCATCGTCCACCCCGGTTTTCGGATGAGAGGCACGGCGGCCCCTGCCCCTTCGAAACGCCAGGCGGAGGAGGCCGCTCGATAGGCCTCCTCCGCCTGGATGTCGAGCGAGGTTGGATGATCGCCGACCGTCGCTCAGAAGATGGAGTTGAGGACGGCCACGGCGTCCCCATAGCTCAAGATGCTGAACAGGTATCCCGAGACGCTGCTGTAGCTGTTTCCCAGCAGACCGGAATTGATCAGCCCCCAGGTCGCGTCGACGTAGCTGCGGCCCGCGCCGTTGGCGATGGCCCAGAAGGCCGCCGTCCGGTTCCCGCCGAGCCAGTCGGAGACCCCCTTGGCGGCGTCGGCGAGCGTGCCATTGGCCGTGTTCAGGATGAACTTGGCGACCTCGAACGAACTGTTCGCCACGAGGCCGGCATTGACGAGGCCGGTGACCGCGCTGCCGAGTCCCCTGCCCGCGCCGTTGGCGATGGCCCAGAAGGCCGCCGTCCGGTTCCCGCCGAGCCAGTCGGAAATGCCCTTGGCCGTATCGGCGAGCGTGCCATTGGCGGTGTTCAGGATGAACTGCGCCACCTTGAATGAGTCATTCGCCACGAAGCCCGCTCCGACGACCCCGGCGATCGCGTTGCCAATCCCCTTGCCCGCGCCGTTGGCGATGGCCCAGAAGGCCGCCGCCGGGTTCCCGCCGAGCCAGTCGGAGATCCCCCTGGCCGTATCGGTGAGAGAGGCCTGGGCCGTGTTCAGGACGAATTTGGCGACATCGAACGAGTTGTTGTTCAACAATCCGGCCCCGACGAACCCGGCGATCGCGTTGCCGAGCCCCTTGCCCGCCCCCGTGGCGATGGCCCAGAAGGCGTAGTATTGACCCGAGGTGCCGCCGATCCAGTCGGAGATGCCCTTGGCGGCGTCGGAGAGCGAGCCCTTGGCGATGTTCAGGATGAACTTGGCGACCTCGTAGGTGTCGTTCTTCACGAAGTTGGCACTGATCGAGCCGACGATCGCGCTGGCGAGACCCTTGCCCGCCCCGTTGGCGATGCCCCAGAACGCATAGTACTCGCCATTGGAGCCCCCCCCGAGCCAGTCGGAGATGCCCTGGGCGGCGTCGCCGAGCGAACCCTGGGCCGTGCCCAGGATGAACTTGGCGACCTCGTAAGAGCTGTTCGCGACGATCCCGGCGCCGACGATGCCTGCGACCGCATCGCCGAGCCCTCGGCCGGCTCCGACGGCGATGCCCCAGAAGGCATTGTATTGCCCGTTGGAGCCTCCGATCCAATCGGCGATGCCCCTGGCGGCGTCGGAGAGCGAACCCTGGGCTTTGCCGAGGATGAACCTGGCGACCTCGTTCGCGCTGTTCCCCACGAGGCCCCCGCTGACGACGCCGACGACCGCGCTGCCGAGACCCCTGCTCGCGCCGTTGGCGATGGCCCAGAAGGCCGCCGGCGCGTTCCCGCCGAGCCAGTCGGAGATCCCCTTCGCGGTGTCGCCCAGCCCGACATGCGCCGTATTCAGGAGGAACTTGGCGACCTCGAACGAGTTGCTCGCGACGAAGCCCGCCCCGATGAAACCGCCGACGAGCCCCCCGACCCCGACCGAGCCCGCCGAGCTGAGCCAGACCTCGTCGAAAAGCGTCCCCAGATCCGCCGTAACCTTGGCGTCGTTCCAGAGGACCAGGAGCAGCTGGGCCACGCCGTTCGCCCGAGGGTTCAGCGTATCGATGAGGCCATAGACATCGGTGGTCGCATGGTTCCACAGCGCCTTGGCGAGCGAGGAAAGGTCATCCTGGTAAATCGTCTGGAGTGCATCGGCGATCGTGTTGAGGTCGACCTTGAGCTGATGAAGGATGCTCGCGACATCCTGGTCCGCGGAGTTGTAGGCCGACTTGAGTGCCCCGGCGATCTGGCTCGCGGAGGCTCCCAATTGATTGAGGAGCTTGGCGGCATCCGCGGCCAGGATCTGGCCGGCGCTGCCGAGGAAGCCCCCCACCTGGAAGGTGCCGTCGGCGAAGACCTTCCCGTTGACATTGAAGTTCCCCAGGCCGTTCGGGGCGCTGAGGGAGCCCTGGAACCCGATGTCGTTCGGTTCGATGGTGAAGAGCGCCGTCCCGCTCAGGATCGACGAGAGCGCACCGCCGATGCTCGCCGTGGCCGTGAAGACGAGGGGATCCCACCCCGAGGAACCCAACGAAGAGTGTGCCGTCAGGTTGAGCTTCGCGATGGCAACATCCAGGGTCGTGGATGCGTCGATCGAGTAGGTCTTCGCGGCGGGATTCGCGTCGACGATCACTGAGAACGTGCTGGTCTGGAACCCGCCGAGTAGCGCACCCGCCGTGGCGTTCCCCTCGAAGTGGGCATGCCCATCGCCTCCAATGGTGCCGGAGACGGTCGCGGTGAGGATGCCGTAGTTCCAGCTACCCTTGAACGTGAACCCGGTGGTGCTGTCGAGCGTGGCCTGCACGCTCGTGATCGAGAGGCCCGCGATGTTGAGCTTGTCCGTGCCCGTGAAGTGATAGTTCGTGGAACTGATGATAACCCCGTCGAGCGTCATCCCCGCGCCGAGGTTGGGGAAGCCGGCCACGGCATGCACGTCGATCTCGAAATGCTTGTCGGGGTAGTCGTCGCCGATCTTGACGATCGCCTCGCCGAGGCTGAACGGGCCGACCTGCACGACGTGCGCGTCGGCGGTCATCATGAATCGGCCGTCGTAGAAGATCTGGGCCGTGACCTTCACGTTGGCGAGCGCCTGGAGGTCGGCAATCGTCCCGGTGGCCTGCAGGGTCAGGCTATCCGACGCGAGGACGAAGCCGAGGTCCGTGAGAGTGACCGGGCCGACCTGGACCGGGCCAGGGTACGTGGCACCGAGCGACCACTGACCCCCGGGGCCGTAGGAACCGGTGAAGCCCACGTCGCCGATGTCGGGGACGGGCAAGGTGAAGGCGACGCCCAGGGCCTGCGTCCCCAGGGTGAAGTTGGCCGTGTCGATCGTGAAGCCGGCGATGCTGAGTTTCGCCTGGCCCGTGAGGCTGTAGTTCGCCTCGTCGTTCACAGTCCCCTTGAAGTTCACGGTCCCGATGTTCGCGACCGTCCCCGTTCCGCCGATCCCCACAGAGACCCCCGCCGCGCTCGCCGTCATGATGGCCGACATCGAGCTGAACGTGACGAGGCCGCCGAGCAGGCTCACGGAAGGAAGCGGCGCGGTCAGGGTGAACGTCCCGCTCGAGTCGACCGTGCCGACGAGGCTCGCGCTGCCGAAGGCCGCGAGCTTCGCCTTGCCCGCCAGGCTCAAGGTCGCGACGGCCCCCGCCTCTGTCAGCGTCACGGTGGGGCCGGAGATCGTGAAGGCGCCGAGCTTCAGGTCCCCCGGAGTCGCGGAGAGACTGAAGTGGGTGGCGTCGGTGATGGTGCCGGACAGGGGCAACGTGCCGATGACCGGCAGGGTGGCCGTCCCCGAGAGCGTCACGACACCCTTGGAGAGCGTCACCGTGTTGTTGCTGAAGGAGTAGCCGGCGACCGTGAGCGTCGGCAATGGCGCCGTGAGCGAGTAGTTCCAGGTGTCCTTGATTGTGCCCGAGAGCGGCACCGATCCGACGAGCGGCAAGGTCACCGCCCCCGAGAGCGAGAGAACGCCCTTGGCGTAAGTGACGGTGTCATTCGTGGAGCTGAACCCGGCGACCGTGAGGGTCGGGAGCTGCGCCGAGAGGCTATAGTTCCACTGATCCTTGTAGGTGCCCGAGAGCGGCACCGAGCCGATGACCGGCAGCGCGGCGGTGCCCTTGATCGAGAGCGCACCGTTGGCGAGGGTGATCGTGTCGTTCGTGAGGGCGTAAGCGCCGAGCGTCAAGCTCGCGACCGGCGCCGAGAGGCTGTAGTGGGTGCCGTCGGTGATGGATCCGGAGAGCGTCGCCGAGCCGATCACCGGCAGAGTGGCCGTCCCTGAGAGCGTCACGACCCCCTTGGAGAGCGTCAGCGTGTCATTGCTCAGGGCAAAGCCGCCGAGACTGATCGAGGGCACCTGCGCCGCGAGCGAGTAGGTCCAGGCGTCGTTGATGGTCCCCGAGAGGGGGACCGAGCCGACGACAGGTAACGTCGCCGTCCCCGAGACCGACAGTATACCCTTGGCGTAGGTGACGGTGTCGTTGGTCAGCGTGAACCCGCCGACCTTCACCGAGGGGAGCTGGGCGGAGAGGCTGTAATTCCACTGATCTTTGAAGGTGCCAGCAAGTGTCGAGGAGCCGATGATCGGCAGGGTGGCCGTGCCCTTGACCGAGAATGCGCCGTTGGCGAACGTGACGGTGTCGCCGGTGAGGGAATATCCGCCGAGCTTGAGGCTCGGGACCTGGGCCGAGAGGCTGTAGTGGGAGGCGTCGGTGATGTTGCCGGAGAGGGTCGTGGGCCCGACGACCGGCACGGTCGCAGTCCCGGAGACCGAGAGGATCCCCTTGGAGAGGGTGATGGTATCATTCGTGAAAGTGGCGCCGCCGATCTTCAGACTCGGGGCCTGGCCCGATAGTGTATAATTCCAAATGTCATTGATTGTGCCCGAGAGGGGCGTCGAGCCGATGGTCGGGAGGGTCGCCGATCCCGAGAGGGAGAGGATGCCCTTGGTGTAGGTGACGGTGTCATTCGCGAAGGTGAATCCCGCGACCGTCAGGCTGGGGAGCTGGGCGGAGAGGCTGTAGTTCCACTGATCTTTGAAGGTGCCAGCAAGTGTCGAGGAGCCGATGATCGGCAGGGTGGCCGTGCCCTTCACCGAGAATGCGCCGTTGGCGAACGTGACGGTGTCGCCGGTGAGGGAATATCCGCCGAGCTTGAGGCTCGGGACCTGGGCCGAGAGGCTGTAGTGGCTGGCGTCGGTGATGGTGCCGGAGAGGGTCGCGGAACCCACGACCGGCAGGCTGGTCGTGCCCGAGAGCGAGAGCGCGCCATTGGCGAGCGTGACGGTGTCGCTCGTGAACGCGAGGCCGCCGATGGTGATGGTCGGGACCTGGGCCGTCAGGCTATACGTCGTGGCATTGGCGATCGAGCCGGAGAGATGCGCGTTCCCGACCAGCGGCAGGCTCGCGTCGCCGGCCAGCGCGAGGCCGGTGGAGCTCAGGGTCATGGCCGCGTTGGAGAGCGACAGGTTCGATGTCGCCGTCTTGAAGCCGGTCGCATTGATCTGGCCCGTGCCCGAGACGCTGCCGCCGCTCCAGGCGAACTGACCGACCGTCATCGTCGCGCCCGACGTCAGGCTCCCCGAGCTGAGGGCGATACTCTGGACGTTCAGGCTCCCCTTCGCGACGAGGCTCCCGCCCGAGACGTTCAAGGCCCCGTTGATGCTGGAGGCGGCGGCGAGTTGCAGTGATCCGCCGGACAGCGTGATGGGAGACGCACTCGTGAGGCTCTGGACGGAGTCATTCGCGCCCGACGAATGCGTGATACTGAGATTCGCCGTCGCGATCGTGACGGCGTCCTGGGCGTTGGGCACCCGGCCCGCGCTCCAGTTGGAGGCGACGTCCCAGTCGCCCCCCTGCGGGTTGATCCAGCTGATGTTGGAGAGGACGACGCGCTCTTCCAGGTATTCCATGGAGAGCCGATGGAGCCAATCCTCGCGCCTCTTGACGTGGCGACGCCTGGAGGACTTCGACAGTCGATCAATGATGCTCTGACTGGCCCGGTGCATCCTGTTGAGCATGGTCGTTCTCGATGAAGTTGCGCTGGTTGTGTGTGTCCGATCGGGGCTCGGAACGAGGATGCAAGGCGCAGCATCACCGGGGGGGATCCGGCCGATCGGCCTGGCCCGCCGCGCCTTCCTGTCCGACGCCCTGGGTCGTCACCGAACTCGTGCGATTGTCGAGAGAAGGGCGACACACCGTGCCCTGTCGCTCACGCCTGACTCGATTGACGACCCCGTCTCATGACCCTCGCCATCGGATGCGAGCCCGAAGGCTCGAAACCGGCCGGCCGACCTCATGACCGGCGATTGTATGAACCTATGAAAACATTCTGGCGGTCGAGCGTACGATGGAGGGGGGGAGAATTGCGGCGATCGCTGTCGGGACCTAGAGAATTTCCTGCACGTTGCCAATCATGCCGATGCCCCCTTCCGTGGAGCGGCTTCGATTAGGATGAACTGAGTGATGGAATGCCCGGGCCTTCCCGCACACCAACGGCGGGGCGGACGAAAGCTGCGTCCGGGCAACACGAGTCGTGGGGGGGAGGGATGGGGGAAACCCTGGTTCGACCCGGCCTACCTCGAAGTCCAATCCCGAAAAAACTAAGGGGAAAAGCCCTTGTTTGGGGCGAGGTTCTGATTGATGTTCAGGGAAAATGTCACGCGCTCATCTAGATTGCGCCCTGGATACAGAATCGAAACGTCGAATCCGAGAAACCTTCGGAGATTCCGAATTCGTGGGACTTCGTCGGCCCGGAATCGAGGACGCGGTCGCTTCAACGCGAACATCCTAATGACGGTATTTTTCGATGTAAATCCACTTGGGGTGCCGAGTTGATAATAAAGGACAATTAATTGACGTGTCAGTTATTCGAATGATTTCGGCGTGGTGCGGCTCGCGATGCGGTCACGGTCTGTCTTGGCCGGCAGGCGGGGAGCCTGGGGCGTGGGGAGGCCTGGCCAGGACGGTCCCGTCCGGCAGGCCGATGTAGAGACGACCGTCGGGGCCGAAGGCGAGGGAGGTGACCCGGGCGGGGGGGCCCAGGAATTCCCCGAGGACCCGGCCCGTGGCGACCTCCTGCAACTGGATCGCCGACCCGTAGGGCGGGCGTGCGACCGCCATCGTCTTGCCGTCCGCGGCGAACGCCTGCAATTCGGGGGTGAACCAGCGCGGAGTCGGGCCGGGGACTTCCTGGCCGGCGGCGATGTCCCAGACCATGAACTTGGAATCGACGGAGAGGCCGCGCGTCTCTCCCTGGTACATCATCGCCAGTTGCGTGCCGTCGAACGAGAAGCGCGAGCGCCAGATTCGTGCCCGTGGTTTCCAGGTGGCCGCGAATTGACGCGTGACCTTCCCCGTCGCCAGGTCCCAGACTCGCACGATGCGGTCGGCGGTCATCAGCGTCCGGCCGTCGGGGGCGAAGGAGAGGACGTTGGCACTGCCCTCGAAGGGATCGAAACGCTCGATGAATTCGCCGGTGGTCAGGTCCATCAGGCGAAGCCGACTGCCGGTTTCCGTGGCGCCGGGGGCGTCTTCGCTCGGGTATTGGATCGTGTCATCCTCATGCGACCAGGCCAGGAGCCGGCCGTCGGGGCTGAGGGCGAAGCCTCGTTGCCAGCTCATGCCCACCCGGCGTAGATGCTCGCCGGTGGCGGCGTCCCAGACGTGCCCGTCCCCCTCTCCGCCGAGGGTGACGATGCGTTTGCCGTCGGGCGTGACAGCGATCTGTTCGACCGGGCTCTCTCCCCCCGCCGGGACGAGCGATCGGCCCGTGGCCGTCTCCCAGACCTCGATCATCCCCGCGACCGCCCCGATGAGGGTCGCCCCGTCGGGCGAGAATCGCAGGCCGATCGCCCGGCGATCGATCTTCAACCGCTCCTTGCCCGAGGCGTCAAACAACCTCGTGGTCGAGTCGCCGGATGCGGCGATCGTCTTGCCATCAGGGGAGAACGCGAGCGACCGGATGGAATCCTCGGGGAATGGGATCTCCAGCCGTCGCTTGCCGGTGGCGGCGTCGACGATCTCGATGCGAGCCTTCCTGGCCTCGTAGCCGAGGGCGATGGTGGTGCCGTCGGGGGAGTAAGCGGCGCAACGGACGGTGCCCTTCGCCGAGAGGATGGGGCCCAGATCCCGGCCCGTGTCCAACTCCCACTGGCGAGCAAGGTCGTGGTTCCCGTCGTAGTCATATCCGCCGGCGACGATACGTTTGCCATCCGGGGAGAGGACCGCCGCGAAGATGTAACCGCCAAGTTGGAACGTCCTCACCACCTCGCCTTTATCCAGGCGGATCAGGTGCATCGACACTCTGTCTGCCGCCTCGACGATCAGGTGCTTCCCATCTGGCGCGAAGCCAAGCAGGCCGCTGCGTTGGAGGGGGTCATTCGGGGGATAGGTGATATGGGCCGTCTCTCTGCCGCTGGCCGTGTCGTAGAGACGAAGAGTCGGGGCCAACGCCGAGACCTCGCGCTGCGTCATCGCGACCGTCTTGCCGTCGGGCGAGATGGCGACCGAGGTGACGTCGTGCAGATCCTCGAAGTTGCTGAGTACCCGGCCGGTGGCCAGGTCATAAGCCCTGACGCTGTTCGAGATCCGCGTCCCGCTGGCGGCGACCGCGAACGTGGCATCCGGCGACACGGCGAAGCTCTCGATCCTCGTCGTGTGGCGGAACCGGGTCGAGCCGAACCTCTGCGTCGCCCAGGGGGGGAGCTGGTCATCGGCGATCTTCCCGGCAACGCGATGGGGGACCTTCGCGGGGGCCGGGCTGTCGTCGCGTGCGGCCATCGACCAGGCCCCGGCCGTGCCCAGCGCGATCAGGATCAGGGGGGCGGAGATCGCGGAGATCGTCGCCCAGCGGATCGCCGTCATGGCTTGGATTGTCCGCCTGGCGTGGTCGAGGGCGGAGGCCGGGAGGCCCGACGCCTCGGCAATGCCGATCGTCGCGGCCAGGGCGGCTCGGACCGCGGCCGTCGCGAGGGGCGCGGGCATCACGGATGGCAAGGTCAGGGGCGTCGCGAGGAATCCGGCCGTCGGGGCCAGGCCCCGGCGTGAGAGGCGCCCGCGGAGGATCTCCTTGGCCCTGGCGAGCCGACCGGAGACCGTCCCCTTGGTCCAGCCCAGGGCTCGGGCGGCCTCCTCCTGGCTGAGGCCCTCCAGGTAGCAGAGCACCAGCGGGTCGCGATACTTGCCCGGGAGCCGGCCGAGTTCCTCGTCGAGCACGAGCCGGAGCTCATCGGCCTCGGCCTCGAGCATTTCCGTCGCGAACGGCTCCGGCGACTCCACCACGACCTCCCGGCGACGTCGTCGCGAGGCCGCGTCACGCGCCCGGCGAGCCACCCTCGCGGCGACGCCGTGGAGCCAGGGGGCGAGCGACTCCCGGCGACGGATCGCCCGGGCACGCAGGGCGAGGACGAGGAACGCGGCCTGGAAGGCATCTTCGGCGGCGTGGTCGTCCCCCGCGACTCGTCGGCAGACCCCCAGCACCATCGCGCCGTGGCGGGCGACGATCATCTCGAAGGCCGGGCCCGCGTCGTCGCCGCCATCGAGGAAGCGGTCGAGCAGCAGGCGGTCGCCGAGGCCGTCGGCCGTCCCGACGCGGAAGAGGGTCTCGATGTCGCGGGAGATCCAGGACGAGGCTCGGGCCATGATGCGGGGCTCCCCGGTTCGGGTCGTTTCGATACCCCTTAGTCACGTCCCGCCCGCGTCCGAATACGACTTTTCCCGACGAGCCCCGGGTTTCATCATCATCGAACGCGTCAGGGCTTCGGCGACGCGCCGGGCCAGGCGCCTTCGTAAGCGAGGCGGCGGACGACGGCCTCGGTCTCGTCGAGGTAATGGAAGAGGCCGAACCGGCGCGGGGCGTCGGAGGGCCAGGGCTGCTCCAGGATCACCTCGCCGTTGAGCCTGAGCGTGACCTTGCCGCCGGACAGCGCCAGGCGGAGCTGGTTCCAGTCGTTCGGCCGGATCGCGAGCGGCTTGTCGGTCAGGCGACTCTCTCGAGGGGCGTCGTCGTGGTCGGGCCGGGGGAAGTCGACGGCCCTGATGCCGTCGGGGGCGAGGAGGAAGCCGGTCTCGCCGAGGCTCGGGTGGACCATCCGGCTCGCGTCCTCGGCGAAGAACTCGTAGGAGACCTCGCCATCCTCGAGCAGCGGGCGGCGGTAGACGAGCCGGCTCTCCTGGCGGCTCTCGGGGATGTCGTAGAAGGGAGTCCCCACGAGATGCTCGCCGTGCCATGCCCAGTAGGCCGGGCCGTGCTCGCCGCGGGGCTCGGGCTCAGGCACGATCGCCCAGGCCCTCAGTCCCGCGAGGGGCGAGAGCTCGACGCGTCGCGGGACGCTCGGCTCGCCGACGACCCGGAGCGAACGGACGGACTCGCCCGAGGCCGGGAGCCCGCTCACGACCGCCCACGGGTCGGGGCGGTCGGCCAGGCGTTCGGCGTGGACCCGCCGGCCGTCGACCGAGAAGGCGGCCTCGGAGCCCTTGATCGCCAGCTCGGCCTTGAACCAGGCTTTGTCGCCGGGGAGTGGCGGGTCGAAGGCCCCCTCCCCCTTCCGCTCGCCGTTCGACCAGCGGTAGTGCTTGCGGTCGTCGCTCACGCCGAACCGCACGCCGCCGTAGCCCAGCTCGACGGGCACCGGCGCGATCGCCAGCTCGGCCGAGAGGGCGAAGTCGCCGACGATGGGACGGTCGTAGATGAGTTCATGCGTCTTGCCCGAGGTCGAAAGGTTCCAGTGCTCGACCTTCGGGGCCTCGACGCGGACGGTGGCGTCGGGGGGCGTGGGCTTGCGGTCGAGGAGCGCGTCGAGCGTCTTCGCATCGGGGGGGGCGACGCCCTGCCGAGGGGCCTCGAGCTTGCCGGCGACCTCGGCGGCGAGGGAGTCGCCCCAGGGGCCGGCGAGGACGATGTGACGGGCCCTCGCCGAGGTCCGGGCCTTGTCGTGGTAGAGCCCGAATCGGCGCGACTGCCCCGGGGCCAGGGGCAACTCGTACACGAGCGCCCCGTTCAGCTCGATGGTCATGCGATCGTCGAGGATCGCGAGGGCAACGTGGTTCCATTCGCGGGACTTGATCGGGAGGCGGTCGGGGCCTCGGCGGGCGCCGGGGATCGCGACGGCATTGTCGGGCTCCAGGGCCGTCCAGTCCCCTTCGGGATGCGGGGAGATCCAGCGCACGCGGACCCCCTCGGGTTCGAGAAGGAACGCGAGGCGGCCGAGCGCCGGGTGGGCCTCGACGACGCCGGGCTCGGCGAGGAACTCGAAGCGGACGGTCTCCCCCGACTGGATCGGGCGGTGATAGGTCAACAGGCCGGGGACCGGTCCGGGCGCGGTCGAGGCGTCCAGGCGACGGCCGCGGATCTCACCTTCCCCGGCGAGGGACCAGTCGAGGTGGGCGTCGTCGTCGCAGGTATGTTCATTTGCAAGCTTCCATGATGGGAGTGTGTCCCCCTCGACTCCGGGGAGCCAGCCCGAGAGGCGGGGGTCGGCGGCGAGGTCGAGCTGGCGTGGGATCGTGGGCGTCCCCCGGATCTCGACGTCGCGGAAGGTCGCGGATCGGCCGGCGGCCGCGTAGAGCGAGAGCCAGGGGCTGCTCGTCGCCGGGTTCCCCTCGGCCTCGTAGAAGAGGTGGCCGTTGACCAGGCAGCGGACCTTCTCGGGGGTGACCTCGAGCGAGAGCCTGGCCTCGTCCTCGGCGCCGAACGACCGGCAAGGGCGCTCCAGGGGCTCCTGCCCGTTCAGGGGCCAGACCTTGCCCGAGCGGAACGCGATGGCATGCTGCCCCGTGTTGTTGTAGAGCAACGTATCGAAGGCCGATTTCATCTCCTTGTGTCGGAGCGGCTCAAACACGAGCCCGCCGTAGGCGAGGTGCCCCTGGCGGAACTCGGCGGCCGAGACGCGGGCCGAGACGGTGAAGGTCCCCGTCAGCGGGGCCCTGAAGGTCAGCAGGTCCCGGCCCGAGCCGGAGACGTGCGCCAGCGCCCGCGTCCCCTCGTCGCCGAGCCAGAGGGCCTCACCCGGCTCCGAGGCCGAACTGGGCGCGACGACCATCGGCGTCCAGTGGGCGAGGCCGTTTGCTGTATGCTCGCCGAGCGGCTTGCCCGAGGCGGCGACGGACCGCGCCTGCACCAGCTCGCGTTGCAGGGGGGCGACCAGGGCATCGCTCGACACCTTGCGGGCGTGGTCGAGGAGGACCTTCGCGATGGCTTTCCCTTGCGCCTTGATCTCAGCCGAATCGGATCGGAGGCAGGCGAGGGCGACGAGGATATCGGGCCAGGCGGGGGGCGTGGGGGTCGTCTCGGGCTCGGCGGGGATCTTGCCGGGGAGCCTGGCGAGGAGCGCCTTGAGCCTCGGAATGGCCTCGTCGCCCTTGCCTCGGGCGAGGCCGATCAGGATGGCCAGCGGCTCGGCGTTGGCGATCTTCGCCGCGGCGGCCTGCTCGGCCTCGGCGGCGAGGGGTTCGAGGGCCCCCTGCTCCTTCGCGGCGGCGATCAGCAGGTCGGCCGTGCCGAGGATCGCGTCGTCGCCGATCGAGCCGAGGCCGAAGGCGGCGGGCGGGACCTCTCGCGGGGCCAGGCCCGCGAGCACCCGCGCCGACTTGCGCTCGGCGGTCGGCAGGCTCCAGGCCTTGAGCAGCGCGAGGCGCTCGGCCGCGGGGAGTCCTTGCAGGCGGAGCCGGAGCATCGCGAGGACCTCGCCCGCCGGCGGATCCCCCGCCTGCGGCGTGGTGGCCTCGGCGAACTGGCCGAGCGTGTCGAGGGCCTCGGCGAGCAGGCCGAGCCGGAGCTGCTCGCGGGCGAGCCGCAGGTGGTTCCCCTTGCGGAGCGAGAGCGCGGGGTCCCCCTTCTTGCCGCTGAGGGTGCGGTCGAGGGCCGAGGCGTAGGCCTTGAGCGACTTCCGCACGTCGTCGGCCTTCTTCTGCCCGTGATAATGGCGGCCGAGGACGAGGCTCAGGCCGGCGAGGGGCTCCTCGCCCGAGCCGTTGGCCAGGGACTTCGCCGTGGCTTCCAGGAGGGCCAGCGCGGCGGCCCTCGTCTCGGCCCGTGCCAGGGCGGGCACGGCGGCGTGGCAGGCCTGATCGGCGGTTGTCTGGGCGGCGGTGTCGGTCAGGTGCTTCGCCAGGGCCGCGAGGGACTCGTTGGCGAGCGCAGGGTCGCCGGTCTCGAGGCCGATCCTCGCGAGGAGCACGAGCGTGGGGACCTCGGCGCGGGGCTCCTTGCGGCGGGCGACGACCCGCGCCTTGAGGTCGTCGAGCCGCCCGGCCCTCGCGGCCCACTTCACCAGGAGGGCCCCGACGCTCCTCGGCCGCCCCACCTCGCCCCGGGCGAACGGGCGCTCATAGAGGAAGATCTCGCCGGGCCTGGCCTCGTTGAGCACGACCTCCCGGATCGACTCATAGACGCGCTTGGGGTCGGCCGACGCTTCCCAGAGCGGGTCGAGGCTGGCGAAGGCCTGCTCGACCTCGCGGGCGACGACGATCCGCGACTCCTCGGCCGGCTTCGCGGGGGTCGAACCTGCCCCCGCCCCTTCCTTCGGGGCGGCGAGCGGCTGCACGGGGGGACCCCCCTTGAGGGGATCGGTCAGCGCCTTGAGCCCGAGCCCGGCGAAGCCCCGCCGCGTGGCGAGTGAGGCGAGGGCGCTCGCCTGGCGGAAGCGCTCGGGGGTCGTGACCGGGACCCCCTTCACCGCCTCCCTCGCGGCGACCTGGCGGTTGATCCGGGCGAGGAGGTCGTTCCAGCGGGCCTCGGCGAGGACGCGGTCGCCCCGGTCGAGGGCGAGCTGCCCCTGCTCGCGGACGATCGCCAGCGACCAGAGGGGCTCGACCTGGCGGTCGGCGGCCTCGATGGCGCCGGCGGCAAGGCGCTCGGCCAGGGCCCTCGCGTCCTCATGCCCTTCGAGCCGACGGGCCACGAGCCAGAGCGCGACCTGCGGCAAGGCGTCGGCCCGCTGTTTGGTGTTCGCGTGCTCGCCGGCGGGGATCGGCTCCAGGGGGTGGCGGTCGAGCCAGGCGGACAGGGCATCGAGCGTCGGCTTGACCGCCTCGGCGTCGCCGTCGTCGAGGCCGACGAGCGCGGCGACGATCAGGTGCGAGAGGTCGTCGGGGGCCTCGGCCCTGGGCTTCGCCAGGTCCTTGAGGATGGACGTCCGCAGAGGGGGATCGGCCCTGGCGAACTGGGCCTCGAGCGGGCTCGAGAGCCTGGCCTGTTCGAGCACTTTCGGCTGGACGTTCAGCATCAGGTCGAAGGTGGACGGGGGCCCGGCGTCCGCCTCGGAGTGCTTCAGGAGGGCCTTCGCGGCCTCCTTCGGGCCGGGGGGCGAGAGGGTCGCCGCCAGGTAGCGACGCAAGGTGCGCCGATCGGCCCTGGCGAGGGCGGCATCGCGGCGCTCCCGGAACGCGCGGACGAGGGTGTCTTCGGGGGCGGCGACCGTGGAGCCGCTGAGGTAGAAGGCCTGGAGCGCCTCGAGCCCCTCGCGGTCGTCGAGCATGCGTTGATAGGTCCAGGCGGCCTCGGTCGGGAGCGACGCGTCGAGGAGCATCTGGCCTGCGAGGATCGCGTTCGAGAAGGCGATGCGGGTGTTGGTGATGGCCGCGGTGTAGCGCGTGACCTTCCGATTCGCGAGCCTGAGGAGCAAGGCCCTGGCCTCGGCGAGCCGGCCGTTGCGCTCGTAGAGCGGGATCAGGCGGCGCGCGGCGTGGATCTCGAAGTATTGCGAGGTCTCCTCGTCGCTCTCGCGGATCGCCCGCTCGAGCATGGAGATGGCCATCGGGAGCGAGGCGTCGTGGTCCTCCAGCTCCTGGGCGAGGATCCGCGCGATGTACGGCTCCATCGGCGCCTTGGGGTCGTCGATGATCGGGCTCAGGAGCGAGAGGGCTCGGTCGGGCTCGCCCAGGCGGACGAGGATCGCCCCGGCGAGGGCCTGCCCCGCCTTCCAGGCCGGCTGGCGGCTTCGAGGCCGCCTCGATGTCGCCGAGGAGCGGGCGGAGGGCGTTGCGACTGGCGGCGACCTCCAGCAGCCTCGTGGCGACGCCGATGAGCCGGCCGTCGTCGGCGTACTCGATCACCTCGTCGAGCCCGTGCCAGATCGCGTCGAGAGAGTCGTCGGCCGGCGGCAGGACGGCGGTCCTGGCGTAGTCGAGCATCTCGGGGAGGCCCCAGATCGCCTCGTCCTTCACCTGGCCGAGCACGTACATCCGCTCGTTGGGGAAGGCGTCCATGGCCTTGCGCACCAGTCGGAGCGCGGCGTCGTGCAGCCTCGGCTCCTTCTCCTTGAACAGCTCGGCGATCATCGGGGTGATGAACGCGGGGTGGCCGAAGGTCTTGAAGTCCACCTGCTCCAGGAGCGAGACCAGCTCGTCGAGCCTCTGCGCCTGGCGGAAGGCCTTGAAGATGTCGTCGGAGCGGTAGCGGAAGAGGGACGGCTCCTTCTTCAGGACCACGCGGAAGTGGTCGAGCGTGGCCTCGATCTCTCCGTCGTCGAGGAGCTGAGAGGCGATCTGGAACCGGATCTTGGCGTCGTCCGGGCGGATCGCCAGGATCTGCTTGTAGACCTCACGCGCCTGCGCCGACTTGCCGTCGACCCGGTAGTACTCGGCGAGGTTCTGGAGCAAGGGGAGCGAGCCGGGGGAGGTCTTCACCTGGGCCTCGAGCCGCTCGATCATCGCCTTGAGCCGCCCCGCGCGGGCCAGGGTGCCGATGGCCTCCTTGCGGGCCGTCTCCTCCTCGGTCGCATAGAAGCTCGCATACGGGTTGAACCCGCTCGAGCCGCCCCTGCGGAGGAGCTGCAGGGCGACCTGCACGGCGAGGTCGGTCCGGTTCTGCCGCTGGTACTGCTGCATCAGGCTCACGAGCGCGGCGGTGCCGTTGCCGGCGCGGCGGCGGGCGCGGCCGAGGATCGCCTCGGCCAGCTCGTGCATGCCGAGCTGGTCCATCTGGTCGGCGAGCTGAGACTGGATGCTCACGTCGAGCCGGAGGCCGAAGAGGCGCTCGGCCGCCTTGCGGGCCCGCTCGATGTCCCCCGCGAGGACCGAGAGGCGGAGCGCGAGCAGCTCGCGGCGCTGCATCATCCGCTGGTCGAGCGGCTCGGCCGAGTCGACGAGCTTGAGGGCCTCGGCCGGCTCGTCGTTCTTCTCGCGGATCTCGGCCAGGCTCAGCTTGAGCTCGGGGTCGGACGGGCGGATCTTGACGGCCTCGGCCAGCTCCTTCACGGCGAGGTCGCGCTCCTCGTTCCACCAGCGGAGGTAGCCGAGCATCAGGCGGGCGTCGATCCGCTCGATCTCCGTCCCCTTCTCCGCGACCCGCCCGAGGTGCTCGAGGAGGTCGGGGAACTTGCCGTCGCGCCGGCAGAGCTCGAAGGCGTTGCGGAGGAGCTGGATGCCGTCGTGGTCGACGTGGTCGTTCGGCTTCGGGAAGTCGATGTTGGTGAAGTTCTGGTTCTTGCCGACCCAGATGTAATAATACGAGCGTGAGTTCACGGGCGAGAGGTTCCTCGACCGCCGAGCCTGGGGCGTGCGCTGTTGCATCACGCGGGCGTAGTGGTCGAGGATCCGGGTGACGTCGCCGTGGGCCTTCTCCTGGGCCCTGGCGTTCATCAGGCGGCCGAGGGGGTCGCCCGAGCCGTAGAGGAAGGCGTAGGCGATGGTCGCCTGCGCGGGGTTGGCCTGGTCGAACCTGTCGAAGAGGTCGAGCGCCCGGTCGACGTCCCCGCGCTCGGCCGCGAGCTGCAGGGCGCTGCCGAGCGAGCCGGGGTCGACGACCGCCGCGAGGGCGTCGCGATAGAGCTGCTCGCGGTCCTTGTCGCGCAGGGCCCGTTTGAGCTCGGTGTCGATGCTCGCGAGGATCTCGCTGTAGACGATCTCGGGCTTCCGGAGCCGGAGGGTCCGATACCCCTTGAGGATCAGGTCGACCTCCTCGGCGGGGAGCGGCGGGGTGGTCTCGACGACCCCCACGCCCGTGGGGCGATAGGTCCCGCCTCCGGGCTTGGTGGTGCGCTCGGCCAGCCAGTGCAGCATGGCCCACTGGGCGTCGACGTCGTCGGGGGCGTTGCGGGCGAGCTCCCTGGCCGCCTCGTAGATCCACTTCCCCTGGTCGCGGACCATCTGGAGGTAGAGCCAGTCCCAGCGCGGGCGGGCGTCGCGCCCCGCGTTCCTGGCGGCCTCGCGCGTGTCCTTGACGAAGGCCTCGGCGCGGCCGGACTTCTCGGCCAGGCGATAGCGCCAGGCCATCGTCGCCATGCGGGCCTCGCCGAAGTCGGCAGGGCTCCAGACCGAGGCATTGCTGTAATAATTGCGCGAGTCGAGGCCGGTCGCCTGGCGGATCGAGTAGGTCGCATAGCCCCGGTAGAGCTGCGGGTACTTGCGGGCCTGGTAGGCCTGGGCCCAGGCGCTGCTCGCGGCCTGGGGTTGGAAATTCTTGCGCCTCGCCTTGACGATGGCGCTCAGGGCGTCGTCGGAGGTACCCAGGGCGAGCAGGGCCTGGAACCGGCGCTCGGCCTCGTCGCGTCGGTCGAGGTCGACGAGGGCGACCCCCTCGCGATAGAGGGCCTCCCAGTCATCCGGCCTGGCGCGGAGCAGGCGCCCGGTGATGGTCAGGGCGGCCTCGTCCTTGCCGTTGCCCACGAGGCTGTCGATCGCCTGGAGGACCCTGTGCGAGTCCTCGTCCTCGGCCGAGATCTTCTCCCAGAGGGCCTCGGCCTCGGTCATGTCGCCCGACTTCACGTAGAGCTGGGCGAGCCTGGATGTCCCCTCCTCGCTCGGGGCGAGGTCGTTGAGCTGCTTCTGATACTTGGATGCGTCGGCCAGCGAGCCCTCGGTCTCGGCCAGGTTCGAGAGCTGCTTGAGCAGTTGCGTGTCCCTCGGGGTCGTGGCCAGGACCCGCTCCAATTCCTGCCGGGCCGGGCCGTAGTCGCCGGCCGACGAGTACGCTTGCGCCAGGCAGAAGGCGAGCTCGCGCTGCTGGTCGGGGTTGCCCAGCTCCCGCCCGAGGCGCGCGATCAGGCGGTCGAACTGGTTGCGCTGGAGGTAGAGGTCGGCCAGCCGCGCGACCGCGTTCAGCTTGGCCTCGATCTCGTCGAGCTTGGCGAGCGCCCGCCAGTAGATCTCGATGGCCTCGTCGATCCGGAACTGCCGGGCCAGCGCCTCGGCCAGGTTCAGCAGGACCTTCGAGTCCGACGGGTTGAGCCTGACCGACCGCCGCAGGGTGTCGAGCCCCTCGTCGTTCGCCCCGAGCTGGAAGCAGAGGTCGGCGAAGACCTGGTAGTTGTCCGCGTTGCCGGGGGCCGAGGCGAGCAGGTCGCGCCCGGCCTGAAGGGCCTCGGCGCGTCGGCCGAGCCTGGCCTCGAGCTTGGCGATGTTCGTGAGGTACTCGCCGCGGGCCCTGCGGTCGAGCTGGACGAGCCTCCGGTAGCCGTCGGCCGCCGAGAGGAGGTCTCCGGCCGACTCGTGGAGCCTCGCCGAGGTCGCCCAGGCCGGGACCGACCTCGGCTCGAGGGCGAGCGCCTTCTTCACCGCGGCCGCCGCCTCAGGGAGCCGACGATCGGCCTCCCAGAGCCTGGCCAGCCGGAGCCACCGCGCGGCCCCCGTCTCCCGGCCCGACTCGAGCGCCTGGCTCAGCGACGCGATCTCGGCCGCGAGCGTCCCCGAGGCCTGGTAATTCTCGATCTGGAGCCGGAGGACCTCTTCCTTCTCGTCCTCGGTCTCGGCGAGGCGCGCGGCGGCGTCGAGCTCCGCGATCGCCTCCTTGAGCCGGCCGTCACGCCCGAGGAAGCTCGCCGCCTTGATCCGGAGGGGCAGCTCCTTCGGGTCGAGCGCGATCGCCCCCTTCGCCGCCTCGATGGCCGGCTTGAGGTGCCCGAAACCCGCGAGGATCTCCGAGAGCCTCGCCAGCGACTTGGCATTACGCCTGGGCCCCGAGGCGACCTCGGACCACGCGGCGATCGCCTCGTCCGTCCGCTTCAACGCCTGATAATATTCGCCGAGGTACTCGCGGTACTGCGGCGACTCGGGGGCGAGGGCGATCGCCTTGCGGTAGAGCTCGAGCGCCTGGTCGACCATGTCCGCCTGGCGGAACAATTCGGCGACCTGGGCGACGGTCACGGCGTCGTCCTTCCTGGCGTCGGCCATCCTGCGCCAGACCTTCGCGGCGGCTGCTTTGCGATCGGGCTCGGGGCGGCTCGAGTCCTTGAGCAGGAGCCGCCCCCAGTCTCGGAGCGTGTCGGGGTTGCCCGGCTCGCGCTCGGCCAGGGCCTCGTACTGCGACGAGGCCTCGGCGATCAGCCCTTGCTTCGCGAGCTGGTCGATCAGGGCGATCCGCAGTTCCCGACGGGTCGGGGCGAGCTTCACCGCCTTCTCGAGCCACTCGCGGGCCTCGGCCGAGCGCCCCTGGAGCGCGAGGAGGCGGCCCAGGCGCGCGATGGCGTCGAGGTCGTCGGGGGTCTTCTTGATCCAGCGCTCGTAGTAGGTCGAGAGCCCGGCCATGTCGTCGTTGCGGAGGTAGATGTCCTCGAGCCTCCGCCTGGCCTCGCGATAGAGCCAGGCGTCGGGGTTGAGGCGGCCGAGCAGCCCTTCGAATTCCTTGAGGGCCTCGGCCGTCTTGCCGAGCCTGACCTTGAGGTCGGCCGCGTCCATGGCGAGCTGGACCTGCCGATGCGGGTCCTTGACCTTCTTCGCGAGCCCCTCGAGCCTGGGGAGGGCCTCGGCGTATTGTCCCTCGTCGATGAGGGCCTGGGCGATCTGCTCCTGGACCCGCAGGTCGTCCGGCAGGAGCTTCTCCAGGCGGTTCCAGACGGCCAGCGCCTGCTCGAACCGCCGGGCCCGCTGGTGGACCTTCCCCAGCGCCTGGAAGATCTCAAGGAGGTCGGCGCGGATCGGCTTGCGGGCGATGGCGCGCTCGAAGGCCTCGGCCGCCGCGTCGGGCTGGCCGACCATGACGAGGGCCTGGCCGAGGTAGTACGACGGCAAGGGGTTCTGCGGCAGGAGCCTCTCCGCCTCGCGCAGGGCCGCGACCGCCGCCGCGTCTCGCCCCCGCTGGGCCTCGAACAGGCCGAGCAGGAACCAGGTGTTGCCGTCGTCGGGGGATTTGGCGACCCTGGCGCGATAGGCGTCGAGGAAGGCGTCGATCGTCCCGCGCTCGACGTGGTAGCTGTAGACCCGGTCGAGCGCCGTGCCCCGCCTCGGCGTCTTCTCGATCAGGGCCAGGAACCGCTCCATCACCTGGCGCTGCCGGGGGTCGTCCTCCTCGGCGCCGCCCCCCGCCTGCCCCGCGACTTGCCCGGCCGCCATGCCGAGCAGGATGACCAGGCCGAACCACCACGACGCCCCGAGCCGCCTCGCATCCATCATCAGTCGCCCCCGTACTCCGGCCGGCCAATTACGACACGATGCTCTGACATTCGTCAAATGTCGTTGTGCAGGATAGCCAGGCGGCGGGCGCCTGTCAATTTCGCGTCAATTTTGCACGTATGTCGCAATCTCCACGCCAGGGTCGGGCGCCGGAGGAGAGGCGACGATCACGCGTTGACGAAGAGAGAGGTATAAATGTTCTCAGGATGAAGGCGTCATCCCGCGTGGATCGATCCGGCATCAGCGAGAGAGGCGGAAGGAGGCGAACCACGACTCGATCGACGCCGGCGCGGGCCTGGCGTCGGCGAAGGTGCGGAGGGCTTGCAGGTGCCGGCAAGGCCCCTTGCGGAGGCCCCCCTTGTAGTGGTGCGAGCAGGTGCATTTGCCGCGGAGCATGCGGCCGTCGGCGTCGAGGAGGAGGCTCACGGGGCGCTCGGAGGCCTTGCCCGAGAGGATCCGGAGGCCGTCGGGGCGCGAGTCGTCGGAGTGGATCGTCACGCGCTTCTGCTCGACGAGCTGGCGGGCGGCGACGGTCTCCGGCGGCTCGGGGCCGATCTGGTCGAGCGAGAGGGCGACGGGGAGGATCTGACGCCAGCGGTAGACCCCGCCGTGGAGGTCGTGGATCACCTGCCCGAGCAGCGCGAGTCGGTTCAACGCCGCCGCCACGAAGGCCGGGGCCGCGCCCGTGCGCTGGCGGACCTGCTCGAAGGTCAGGGTCGGCTCGGCGCGGAAGGCCAGGGCCACGTCCTTCAACAGGTCGTCGCTCGGCTGCGCCGGCGGGGCGATCTGGTCGAGGGCGGCGCCGCTCGTCCAGTCGTTGGCCGTCCAGCCGGAGAGGCCGAGCAACAGCCGCATCTCCCCCATCTTGATCGACCAGAAGCTCGGCAGGCCGGTGCCGAGGAGGTAGACCTCGGCCTCCTCCAGGAGCGGCAGGAGCCTCGCGAGGACGAGTAGGCGGTTGCGGCCCCAGATCCGGATCGTCTCCGAGCGGGGGCCGTCATAGGGCGTGCTGTGCAGGACGATCCGTCGTTCCCAGGGCTCGAGGACGATCGCGACCGGCTGCCCCGGCTCCAGCTCGAACCGGACGGCCCGGGGGCTCTTCGCCGCCTTGTGCCTCTTGAGGAACCCGAGGACCCCGTAGAGCCCCTCTCGGCTGATCCTGACCCGGCGCGTGGGGAGGCTCATGGCCGCCTGGAGCTGCATGAAGCCCCGGAGCCAGCTCGGCGGCAGGGCGATCTTCTCCTCGCGATGGGCGGGGTCGATATCGGTCCGGATCTCGAAGCCGGTCGGGTCGACGAGGAACCGGGTCTCGCGATAGCTCCGGAGCTTCTGGAAGTGCTCGTAGAGGGCCCACGAGTAGTCGACGTTCGTCGTGCCGAGGGCCACGTCGCGCTCGCCGGTGAAGGCGTCGCGGTCGACGGTCAGGCAGCCGTAGCTGCTCTCGTCGGCGCTGAAGCATTCGAAGAAGAGGCAGTCGGGCGCGACCGTGATGACCGGGTCGCACGGCATGAGCAGGCGCCAGAGCTCCGGGTCGTGCCTGAGCAGGTAGTTCGAGTATTCCCGGCGGGCCCCCCAGTAGACCGACCGCATCTTGCGGAAGCGGGTCTCGACCGCCTTTATGTCGACCCCCGAGAAGTCCTCCAATTCCTCGCGCAGCTCGGTGCGGACCCGTTGGGTGACGTTGCTGCGGAGCTCCTGCTCGCGCCTGCTGCGCTCGGCCGTGTAGGCTTCGTATGCGGACTTGTCCTGCTCGGCGGGGCGGAGGTCGCTGATGACGACGTCGTGGAGCGCGGCGACGGCCTCGCGGAAGCGGAGGGGATTGCGGAGGAGCCCGTCGAAGCCGACCCGGTCTCGCCTGAGGTTGGGGGCGAGCGAGACGGCCAGGCCGCCGGCGACCGGCTGCACGGCGCTCCGGCCGTGGTACGCGAGGGTCAGGTCCATGCGCCGTCCTCGGGATCGAGTCGGATCCTGCTTGATGGGTCTTTCCCGACCCGGGGGGCGGCCAGGCCGTCTCGACTTCGAGGCGACGACCAAGGTCGTTCACGAGGCTCGGGCCCGATACCGTGGCGCCGAGACATTCGTCGGCTCAGTAGGCGCCTACGGTATCGGGCCCGAGCCAAAGAACAACGGCCTTGGGGAAGCAATCTCCGAGGCAGACTCCACCGCGGCGGAACGCCGCAGCAAAACGGTCTCGAGTCCGGCCTGGCCGCCGCCAGGGTCGGGATGGGCATCTTCGCAAACGGTCAGGCCCAATGCAACTCCGGGAAGGCCCGCCGGACCAAAGTCTCCGACTCGGAGTCGCGCCCGGCCGCCTGCACGATCGCCGCAAGTCCCGCCCGCCACTCGGGTCCCCGCGTCGACCGCAGGGCGATCGCCAGGAGGGGCAGGAGTTGCGGCAGCTCGTCGGGACGCTTCGCGAGCCTCCGGAGCAGTTGCCGGATGACGACCGGCTTGGCCCGGTTCCCCCGATGGATGTTCAGGAGCACGCTCGCCCAGAGCAGGCGGATCGACTCGGGCTCGAGCGCCAGGGGCTCCAGCCCCTCGATGTCGCGGCCGTCGACGTGCGCCTCCAGCTCGGCGATCAGGCCGAGCTGCACGTCGTCATAAGGCGATTCGAGCAGCCGCCGCCAGAGCTCGACGTCGTTGCGCGCCTCGAGCACATCGCGGAACCAGTTCCAGGCCTCGTCGCGGACGTCGCGGTGCCGGCTGTCGAAGTACTCGAGCAGCCAGGGGAGCCGGAAGCCGAGCGACTCCGTCAAGGCGGTGCGGACCCAGGCGACGATCCCCGCGCGGAGCGACTCGGCCTCGGTCTCGACCAGCGCGAGCAGGGAGAGGCCCTCCGCCTCGGTCCTCACCTTGTGGGCGCGGAGCCAGTCGAACCCGAGCCTGGCCAGCGGCAAGGGGCGGCTCATGGCCAGGGCCACGACCTGCTCGAAGCTCAGGGCCTCGGGCCTCACGTGCGCCCGCATCAGCTCGACGAGGAGCTCCAGGGCGCTCGGGTTCGCGCGCTCGGCCAGCTCGAGCCAGAAGGTCGCGTCGATGCCGGCGAGCCCGGGGTTGTCGCGGAGCGAGTCGGCGGCGAGCGAGGCGATCTCGTCGTCCTCGTGGACGATGAGGGAGAGCCAGTCCTCGAGCGAGACGACCCGGAGCACGGCCCCTTGGTTCCGCATGATCATCCCGAGCGCCCAGCGCCTGACGGGGCGGGCCTTCGCCCGGCCGAGCAGCTCGAAGAGGGCCCTCGGGGCCTCGGCCCAGAGGTTCGGGTAGATCGGGCTCGGCTCCAGCTCCGAGAGCGATCGCCCCTCGGCGGTCCGCCAGCCGGTGACGCGGGCCTCGATCGCGGGGCTTTCGTGGAAGAGGATGTGCATCAGCGACCAGTTGTCGAGCAGGGCCAAACTGTCGGCCGCGTCGTGGTCCTGGTAGCGGTTGAGCATCTCCTCGACGGCCGGCACGTAGCGCCCGGGGTGCTCCTTCCCCAGCTTCCGGAAGTATCGCCAGCAGCGGCGGCGGAGGTAGTTGCGCGTGGGGGTGGAGAAGAGGCGATAGCGCTCGAGCTTGGCCCGGACGGCGTCGGGGATCTGGTCGGGGTCCTTGTACCGTCCCTGGGTGAGCTGGAGCCTGACGATCCAGTCGGCCACGGACTGCTTGATGCCCCGCTGGTCGTAGAAATCCTGTTGCTTGCCCCGGGGCATGACCGTGTCCCTGGGCGTGCGAATCTCCTGCTGCGTCCAGTGCCGCCAGACGTTGTATCTCCGGCCTCGCCCGTAATAGCTGACCTCCGTGTGCGGCAGCCCCTTCCAGACCCTCTCCAGGGCCTTCGCGGCCTCTTCGCCGTCCACCTGCCGCCACTCGACCTTGCGGGCGTTCACGAGCTTCCGCCTGACCGAGCGATCGAGGGCGACCGCGAACCGCCCCATGACCTGGTCGTCCCCCGCGGCCTCCGCGAGCTTGAACAGGCGCTTGATGAGCGCCTCGTGCCGGAAGGCGTTCAGGGGCCTGTCGAGGTAGGCGAGCAGGAGCCGTCGCGAGGCCGTGCGGGTGTCGGCATACCAGCGCCCGGCGAAATCCCCCAGGGCCTCGGCGTCGACGATCCGCCGGATCTCGTCGACGAACGCCGGGTCGCCGCGCTCGAGCAGCTCCTCGACCACCAACCAACGGCTTTCGTTGCGCTGAGCCATGAGACGCGAGCCCTCGAGCTTTCGGGGATCGTCCTGTCGAATCCAGACGTCTGCCTGCCTTGCCCGTTCCTGCCGCCCCGCTCTCTGCCGTTCAGGGGCCGACCCCCTCCGGCGGCGAAGGCACCCGCCCCGCCTCGACCGGCCCGACCAGCGGCTTGGCCAGGAAGTAGCGGGTCTCCCCCTTCGGGTAGTCGGGCAGCTCGCCGAAGACGCGGTAGCCTAGCCTCTCATAGAAAGGTCGGGCTTGGAAGCTGAACGTGTCGACCCAGGCATGGTGGCATCCCCTCGCGACGGCGATGCGCTCGGCCTCGTCCATCAACCGAGTCCCCCAATCCTGCCCCCTGAGCCTCTCATCCACGGCCAGGATCGCGATCCTGAGCCACCCCCAATCCGTCTCGCCGAGCACTCCGCCCACGATGGTGCCGTCGTCGTCCCGTAGTACCAGCGCGATCCCCTCCGGCTTCCAGACATGCCCCGCCTTCCTGCTGAACGCATCCAGCGGCGCGAGGATCGCTTTCCGCTCCTCATCCGATGGCTCGGCGATCGGCTCGATACGTGGCATGACTGGGGCCTCCCTGCATCTCTCGGGCTCGGGGCGAACCTCGGAACTTAGGATCTCGCCCTGGGGCGCGTCAAGGGTTCGGGGCTTGCCGGGATCGGACGTCGGTCGCGAAGGCGTTCTTCGGGAAGGCGAGGTCGAGCATCAGGTCCTGGAAGTCGCGGCGGTGGCGCAAGGGATCCCAGCCCCGGGCGTGGCGGAGGTCGATGAGGTTGCGGGGCTCGGAGCCGGCGCGGTGTCGCAGGGCGAGCGATAGGTGCTCGAGCGCGGCATGGGCGTAACGCTCGACCAGGACCTCACGCTCCGAGGGTGAGAGGGATTGGTCCTGAGCCGCCGCGTGCGAGGCGACCGCATAGGCTCTGGCGGCGAAGAAGGGGATGTCGGTGGATTCGGGCAGGCCTTTTAACAAAGACTCGAGGGTCGCGACGGCCAATAGGTAATCTCCCCGCTCGGCCAGGGTCTCGGCGCGGCCGAGTCGGATGATGGGGGCCTCGCGGGGGTCGGCGTGCTCGAGGGCGCGATCCCAGTCGGCGAGAGACTCGGAGTAACGGCCGAGGGCGGCGAGGGCTCCTGCACGGCCCGCCAGGGCCCGGGATAGGGCGGACCGGGCGGTGGCGACCTCGGAGCCGGTGGCGAGGGCGGCCTCGGCCTGGCGGACGGCGGAGTCGTAGTCGTCCCGAGCCGGGGCGAACTGGCGCTGGAGCATCTCGATGTCGCCGAGCAGGCTCGCGCAGTTGGAGGCGGTGATCGCGGAGGGGGGAGACTTCTCGGCGGTCTCGGGGCTCGACGATGTCAGGACCGCGGCGCGCCGGATGAAGGGGTCGGCGCGGTCGAGGCGGCCCCGGGCCATCAGGGCGAGGCCCAGGCGCGCGAGGGTCGTGGCCAGGCCGTCGCGGGCTTCCAGGTCGCCGGGCCTGGATTTGCTGTAGCCCTCGTCGGATTCGAGGAGGGCGTCGAGGGACTGGTTGGCGCGGTCGAGCTGGCCGAGGTCCATCTGGGCGAGGGCGAGGTCCCCCCGGATGGATGACTCGAGGTGTTGACGCGCGTCGGCCTGGTCGGGGTCGGGCCAGCCCTCGGGGCGGTCCACGACCTTCAGAGCCTTGAGGAAGGTGCGCTCGGCCTCCTCGAAGCGGCGGGTCTGGACCTGGAACTTGCCGAGGTTGTCGAGGGCCTCGGCGAGTCGGAGGGATGCGAGCCGGCCGTGCGTGCCGGACCTCTCGAGGTGGGAGAGGATCTGGATCGCGTGGTGCGACTGGTCGATCGCCAATGCCGGGTCGCCGAGCACCCCGGCGGCCTGCGCGAGCTTCTGGTACGAGGCGGCCAGGTCGAGCTTCGCGAGGGCGTCGGGCCCGCGCCGACGGATGAACTGGAGGTAGAACCGCCGGGCCAGTCCGATCAACTCCAAGCGGAGCGTGGCGTTGGCGGGGTCCTGCAAGCGGCGGCTCTCGGCGAGGCGGGTCACGAGCTGGTCGACGACGCCCCGGGCGAGGCGGTAGTTGGCCTCGGCCTGGGCACGCTCGCGACGGGCCTCGGCCTTCGCGACCTTCTCGGCCTCGAGCGCCAGCCCGGCGAGGAGCTTCTCCTTCCGCTCGTGCCGCCGGGCGCGGTCGATGACGACGGCCGAGACGATGGCGATGACGGCGACCAGCAGCAGCGAGGTGGCCCCGGCCAGCACCCAGGCCCGGTTCCGCCTGGCCCAGCGTCCGAGGCGGTTCGTCCAGGGCTCCCGCCAGGCGGAGACCGGCTCGTCGGCCGCCCAGCCGCTCCAGCTCGTCGGCGAGGGCCCTGGCCGTCGGGTAGCGGGCCTCGGGCTCCAGGGCCATCGCCTTGAGGCAGATGGCCTCCAGGGCCGGGTCGAGCCCAGGGACCCGCTCGCTCGGCGTCCGGAAGTGCCCGCGCCTGACCCGCTTGATCAGCGTGATGAGGTTCTCCTCGTCGTCGCCGAACGGGGCCTTGCCGGTGAGGATGCAGTAGAGGGTGGCCCCCAGGCTGTAGACGTCGGAGCGGCGGCCGACGGCGTCGGTGTCCCCCCTGGCCTGCTCGGGGCTCATGAACGCGGGGGTCCCGATCGCCGAGCCGGGCAGCGTCTCGGCCCCGCCGCCGCTGGGGGGCGGCATGAGGGTCTGATCGCCCCCCTCGGGATCGGCCAGGCCCGTGACCTTGGCCAGGCCCCAGTCGACCACGAGGGTCTCGCCGTGCTTGCCGACCACGATGTTGCTCGGCTTGATGTCGCGATGCAGGACGCCTCGGCCGTGGGCGTAGTCGATCGCGTTGCAGACGTCCTGGAACCGCCGCAAGAGCTTGCGCAGCTCCAGCGAGCGTCGGCCGGCGTCCTGCACGAGCGACTCGTCGTCGTGGAACCGGGCGATCGCGTGCGAGAGCGTGTCCCCCTTGATGAGCCGCATGGCGTAATAGGGGCGGCCGTCGGCGTTCGTCCCGAGGCCGTAGACGGGGACGATCCCCGGATGCTCGAGGTTCCCCGTGACCTCGGCCTCGAGCAGGAACCGTTGCCGGCTCGAACGGTCGTCGGCATGCTTGTCGACGATCCTCTTCAACGCCACTTCCCGATGCAGCTCGGAGTCGAGCGCGACGAAGACCGTCCCCAGGCCCCCCCGGGCGTGCGGGCGCAAGATCCGATAGCGACGGCCGTCGGGGGCGTCGGTCACGACCATGGTGCGGTCGGGGTCGTCCGCGTCGCCCTTAACCTCGACCTCGACCTCGGTCTCCCCGCCCCTCGCCTCGGGACCGAGGTGGTCGAGGATCGCCGTGACCTCCGAGTCGTCCCCGTCCGGGAGGAGGAGCCGGGTCGTGTCGTCGTTTGTGGCCTGGGCCTCGGCGGTGTCCTTGAGGTGGAGCGCGACCATCGCCTCGACCGCCGCACCCTTCCTGTCGTCGAGATGCCCGAGCCTTCGCAGTTGATCGGCGAGGTTGGAGCCGGCCTCGCGGGTCCGGGCGCGGAAGGCGGCCAGGAGCTGTTCCTGGTCGATCAGCCCGTTCTGGAGCGCGATCAGGCCGAAGAGCAGGTCGCGGTCGGCTGCGGGCATGGAGGAAGGTCCGGAAGAGTCGAGTTCCCTCGGGGTCTGCCCGCGATTATGGGGCAAGGGCCGGGCGCTTTGCATCCCGATTCGCCCCGATTCCCGGATTCCTGGTCGACCCGGTGCGTTGCGGAATCGCCTTGCAGAAGTGTCGGAAGAACCGATAGCCTCATGCGTTCCCCCCCTTCGACGATGTCGCCGACCGGCCCGGCTTGCGCGGGCCAGGCCTTGGGGTGGAACGCTCATGTCGATCTCGGTGCTGATCCTCGGGTGCGCCTCGTTCTTCTACCAGGCCTCGGAGGTCGGCGTGAGGCACTGGACCCCCGCCGTCTCGCAGGAGGGGGAATTCTCGGTCGAGCTGCCGACGAGGCCGAACCGGCAGTCGACGAGGATGCGGAGCAGCCCCGGGGGGCACTCCCGCGTGATCGAGATCGGGGCGAAGACGGAGTCGGCCGAGTACCTCGCCCAGCGTTTCGACATCCCCACCGGGATCGTCCGGGGGGCCGAGCAGTCGCACCTCGACGCCGAGCGCGACCAGTTCGCCAGGGACTACCGCGGCCGGGTCGTCACCGAGAAGCGAGTGACCTTCGAAGGGAAGCCCGGGCGCGACTTCACCATCAGGGCCGAGCCGACCAAGGGGGGCGGGGTCGTCATGATCCGGGTCCGCGAGTATGCCTCGGGCAAGGCGATCTTCGCCCTGATGGTGGTCTCGGTGCCGAACCATGAGCTGCCCGACGACGCCGGCCGGTTCCTCGGCTCGTTGCGGTTCGGCTCGACCCGGGAGCCCGATTCGAAGACCCAGGTCCTCGGCCCCGAGGCCACCGGCAAGCCCCTCGCCGGCTGGGGCCTGGCCGTCGACCCCGACGGCGACTGCAAGATCACCCCGAAGGGCAAGGACCTGTCGATCGAGGTCCCCGGCACGCTCCACGACCTCAACGCCGACATCGACCGGCTGAACGCCCCGAGGGTCCTGCGCACCGTGGAGGGGGACTTCGAGATCCAGGTGAGGGTCGTCGGCGACTTCCGCCCCAAGGGGCCCTCGACGAACCCCAAGAGCATCCCCTGCAACGGCGCCGGCCTCTTCATCTGGCGCGACGCCGGGAACTACATCCGGCTCGAGCGATTCGGCATGCTCCGCAACGGCAACATCGTGACAGTCGCCAACTTCGAGGAGCGCGAGGAGGCGAACCGAGGCGCCGTGCATAACGCCAAGATCCCCCCCGGCGACATCCTGCTCAAGCTGATCCGGCGCGGGGGCCGCGTCCAGGGGGGCGTGAGCGTCGACGGCAGGAACTGGCAGGTCCTCCAGCCGATCGACGTCGCGTGGCCGGCCCGGGTGAAGGTCGGGCTCGCGGTGGTCAACTCCGACTCGTCGCCGCTGGCCGTGAAGTTCGAGGGGTTCTCGCTCAAGGGGAAGGTCGTCAAGGAGGACGATCAGTAACCGGTCGGGGCGAGGTCGCCGCAACGTCCCGGGTCGATCGCCGCGGCGGCGATCCGGAGGCTCTCCTCCAGGCGAGGCCCCGGCCTCGAGAAATAGGCCGAGCCGTCCACGAGCGTCACCGCGCCGGCTTGCACGGCTTGAAGTCGGGCCCACTCGGGGCGATCGCGGAGCGAGGCCATCTCGGACTCCCCTCGCTCGACGCTGAACCCGCAAGGCGAGAGCAGGATCAGGCTGGGGTCGGCCTCGAGGATCGCTTCCCAGGTGATCCGCCGGGACCGCTCGCCGGTCTTGCCGATGACCTCGGTTCCCCCGGCGAGGGCCACGATCTCCGGGTTCCAGTGCCCCGCGGAGAAAGGCGGGTCGAACCACTCGAGCAGGAGCGTCGAGCGGGGCGCGATCCCCTCCCGACGCCTGGCGATCTCGGCGGCCGTCGCGTGGAAGGCGGCGACGAGGGCCTCGGCCTCTTTCTTCGCGTCGAGCAATTCTCCGACGCGGCGGAAGACGGCGTGGACCCCCGCGATGTCGAGCGGGTTGACGCTCTCGACGTGGGGGGAGCCCGGCAGCTTGGCGGCCACGCGCCGGACGGTCGCCTCGTTCACGGCGCAGACGTCGCACTGCTCCTGCGTCAGGATCAGGTCGGGGCGGAGCTGGGCGAGGAGTTCGGCATCGAGGTCGTAGAGGCTCCCCCCCTGCTCCGAGACGAGGGCGTCGATGGCGCCGCTGGTCGCGGCCGCCGGGATCCGGCTCCGCGTCAGGTGCGGGAGCTTCTCGACGCCGATCGGGAAGTCGCACTCGTGCGTGACCCCGACGAGGTCGTTCACCCGGCCGAGGTCGGCGACCAGCTCGGTGAGCGAGGGGAGCAGGCTGACGATTCGCATGGGGAAAGCACCTCTCCTCGGCTCGGCCGGTTTCGAAACGAAAGGGGCGAGGGCCGGTCATAGCCCTCGCCCCTGCTGGGATCACTCGGGGGCGTGGACGTCGGTCGTCGGGCCGACGGAGACGACGGTCATCGGCAGGAGCGGCCACTGCTGGCAGAGCCGGTGCAGGTCGTCGAGCGTGACCTTGGAGAACGCTTCCAGCTCGTGGGCGACCGAGACGTACTCGCGTCGGTACGTCCAGTGGAACCCGAGCGAGGCGAGCCGCCCCATCGGGCGCTCGCTGCGGAGGACCGAGCGGGCGAGCACCTTGTTCTTGGCCTGCGTCAGCTCCTCCTCGGTGAGGTCGCCGGCCATCGCGGCGCGGTAGACCTCGGTGATCCGGGCGAGGTTGGCCTGGGTCTCGTCGGGCTCGCAGCTCAGGAAGGTGAAGAAGGTCCCGGCCTGGTTGTAGTCCTGGTACGAGACGTCCACGCCGTCGGCGTAGCCGGGGTCGATCAGGCTCCAGTAGAGGCGGGAGCCGGTGTGGTCCCCCAGGACCGTCGCCAGGAGCTGCGCGGCGTAGCGGTCGGCGCTCTCGAGCGGCGGGGCGTCGGCGACGCCGATGACCGTCTGCTGCTGGTCGTCGGCGCGGAGGAGCGCCTGGAACGAGCCGGTCCCCTTGGGCGGGACGGCATTGCGGGTGGCCTCGCCCCCGGTCCACGAGCCGCAATGCGACTTCGCCAGCTCGACGATCTGGTCCCAGTCGCTCTTGCCGGCGAAGGCGAGGACGATGTTTGCCGGGCTGTAGCGCTTCTGGAAGTAGGCCCGCATCTCCTCGACCTTCATCGCCGTGATCGAGTCGACGGTGCCGAGGATGCTCTGCCCGAGCGGGTGCCCGCCGAAGTGCGCCGCCTTGGCCGCCTCGTACGCGACGGACATCGGCGAGTCGAGATACATGCGGATCTCTTCGATGATCACCTTCTTCTCGGTGTCGAAGTCGTCCTCGGCGAGGTTCGGGCGGAGGATGTCGGAGAGGATGTCGAAGGCCCTGGGCAGGTACTCGGGGAGGCAGGTCACGTGGTAGAACGTGTCCTCCTCGGAGGTCTGCGCGTTGTGCTTGGCCCCGACGCGGTCGAAGTCCCGGTTGACCGCCAGGGCGTCTCGCCTGGGGGTCCCCTTGAAGATCATGTGCTCGAGGAAGTGCGAGACGCCCGCGACCTTGGGGGCCTCGTCCCGGCTCCCGGCCTTGACGAAGAACCCGGACGCGACCGAGTGCGCCTGGTCGTTCAACTCGGCGATGACCTGAAGGCCGTTATCCAGGACGGTATGGTGGAATCGCATCGGTACTCCCAATGACGTGGCGAGGCGAGGTGTTCGATCTTGTCTTGATATGTGCGGGCGACGGGCCGGTCAGGCCGGCGGGACGACCAGGGCGTTCGGTCCGAGGGTCAGGATCGTCATCCCGTCCTTGCCCTGGGTGGCCGCGTACTCGCTGACCGACGCCGGCGTCAACGCGTCGAGGGCCGCCGAGATCTCGTCGAGCGAGCGGACCCGCTTCAGGTGGAACCAGTCGGACGCGAGCGAGGCCGAGCGGCTCATGCTCGACTCCTGGGCCATGATCAGCGAGCTCTTGAGCCCGGCCTTCATCGTCTCGAGCTCCTCCGGCTCGACCCCGTCCTTGGCCAGCCTGGCGATCTCGGCGAGGGTCACGTCCAGGGTCTCCTGGGCGCGGTCGGCCGACGTGCCGGCGTAGCAGAGGATCGCCGCGCGGTCGATCTGGCTCTCATAACTGGCGTAGACCGAGTAGCAGAGCCCCCGCTTCTCGCGGACCTCGGTGAAGAGCCTGGCCGACGAGTAGCCGCCGAGGATCGCCGTCGCGGCGCGGGCCCGGTAGTAGTCGGGGCTGGAGAAGGTCGCCGTGGGGTACGCCAGGGCGATCTGGATCTGCTGGGTCTCGCGGAGGATGTGGTCCCGGCTCGGGCCGGTCGGCTTCACCGCGACCGTCGGCTCGGGCTGGCGCCCCCAGCCGCCGAAGAGTCGGCCGATGGCGTCGCGCAGGACCGGCCAGTCGATCGCCCCGGCCACGCCCAGGATCGCGCCGTTGGGGCGATAGGCGGCGGCGTGGAAGGCGCGGAGGTCGTCGGGGGTCAGGGCCTCGATCCCCTCCGGAGAGCCGGGCGAGGGGCGTCCCCAGGGATCCGGGAAGTGGCGGCGACGCAACTCGTAGATGACCTTCGTGCCGGGGTCGTCCTCCAGGCTTCGCAGGTTCTGGAGGGCCAGGGCCCGGATCGGCTCGACCTCCTCGTCGTCGAAGTGGGGGCGGAGGACGACGTCGGCGAAGATCTCGAGCGCCGGGATCAGGTTGCGACCCAGGGTCGCCGCGGCGACGCTTGTGTGCAGGGTTTGGGCGCTCTCGCCGTGGCTGACGCCGAGGTTGTCCAGCGCGCTGAGGAGTTCCCGGCTGTCGCGGTCGCCGGCGCCGCGGGTGATCCACTCGGAGAGCATCGCCGCCGCGCCCGAGCGGTCGGCCGGCTCGTAGGCGGATCCCGCCGGCATGAGCAGGGTGAAGGCCGCCGATTGGACCCCCGGCATCGACTCGGCGATGAGGACCAGGCCGTTGGGGAATTGATGCTGCTGGATCAGGGAGGCGTCAGGCACGTGGACCTCGGGGCAAACAGTGAACGTCCTTCAAAACGCAAGGTCGTCGATCGAACGCAACCCGGACGAATGTCCTCGGCGCCCGAGCCCGACCCGGTGCGGCTTCGAGGCGACCATCATGGTGGACCACTTGGTTTATGGCCCATCGTAGGCGCCGCGCCAAGCCCTGCTCGCCGGATGAGGGGGCCCGGGACTCCCGAAAGGGACGCGCCGGACCCTCGCCCGTCGTCGGGCAGCAAGTGGTCCGCCCCGCACGAATGATACCGAAACTGTGTGGACGACTCACGATTAAGCGCAGCGGCCCGATGGAATTCGGCCGCCCCGAGTGCGATCTCGGGGCGGCCGATCGGCCGGCGGCAGGGGTTCTCTACCCGGCGCCCCGTTCGTCGAACGTCCGGTTCGCTACCGCCTCGCGCGATAACGGCCAGGGCGAATCCTCCCGCGCCATCGCTGGGAGGCCACGTCGTTCCCGGCGGATACATAGTAACACTGTCTAATATATTAGGTGCGGTGTCATCTCCCGCGGCCCCTGCGGGATCGCTGGCATCGTCGGATCAGCAAGCCAAAGATGTTCAATGGGATGAAGATCAGGCGTGGGTGTCACATCCTGCCACGGCCGACTATACCTCTCGAGGGGGTGATTATCCCAGGGCGAAATGGCATCGGGGCTGATGCCGTTGGCCTGGATTACGGGGGGCATGCTGCCTCGGAGTTACTCGGGGACCGAATGCCTTGGTCCTGCATGCCGTGTTGAGAAATCGACAGACGAACTGGACGATTTGAAGTGTGGATGGGTACCCGATTGTAAGCGCGGTGATTTATGGATAGGATCTTCACTAGCCCATCTCACACCAACATCTCTCCAGTGTGACAGAGGGCAAGACCGTCCGCTCCACGGCCAGTGTCGCCTCCCCGACCCTCCGCCCGTGAGGCCGTCTCGAAAAGAGTCGAGGGGCAGGATCCCGCCCCTCGCGCTCGCCACGACTGTGTCCTAATCCGAATTCGCTAAGAGGAGCCGAATCCGATGAATCGGTCGGTCGGTCGCCCCGATGTCGGCTTCCGTAAGCGGTTGCCGTGCCTCGCCCTGTTCGCGATCCTGGTCGGCTGCAGCGATCAGTATGCTGATGTCGGCACGATTAGCATCGAGGAGTCCAAGAAGAAGGCCGCCGCTGCAGGGATCGTGAGGGGGGGCGACGGGCCGCGCCCAAAGAAGGGGCGACGGGCGCCCGCCCCACCTTCACCCGAGCAACGCAACCAGGACGGGGCGACTCATCGCTGAGCGTCTCGCCCCCCGCCGTCCGCACGAGGCGACTCAACGCCGATCGCCTCGTCCCCAACCGTCCGCCCGTTCGGGAGGCTCTTTCCCAATCCCCCTCTGTTCCGGAGGCCTTCGATGGTCCATCGCGAACGCCCTGGTTCTCGCGGTTTCACGCTGATTGAATTGCTGGTCGTCATCGCCATCATCGCCGTCCTCATCGCGCTACTCCTGCCGGCCGTCCAGGCGGCACGGGAGGCCGCCCGCCGCTCCCAGTGCGTCAATAATCTCAAGCAACTGGGTCTCGGCGCGGCCAATTACGAGTCGACGTACAGGGTCTATCCGCCAGGACATATGGACCAGCGGATCTCCCCGACCAGCATCCAGCTCGGCATCGGGGTCTTCACCTTCATGCTCCCCCAGATCGAGCAGAATGCGGCCTTCAACGCCTACAACTACTCGCTGGCCCTGCCCTCGGCGGCTAACGTGACGGGTGCGTCACTCGGCATCTCGACGCTCTGGTGCCCGAGCGATCCGGCCATCACCGATGGCAGTACCCTGGACACGTACTATGAGTATCGCCCGGACCCCTTCCGCCAGAAGCATTCCAGCTACGCCGCGAACCGGGGGACCTGGTATCTCGGGACCAGAGTCGACGACACCTACAACATGGATGCGGCGCCCTGCTTCCAGACGATGGCCGGCTCGATGACCGGGATGTTCTGGAATCGGAGCGCCATCTCGATCGCCCAGGTCACCGACGGCCTGAGCAACACGATGCTTTTCGGCGAGCACGCCCACGCGATCCTTAGCCCCGACGATCAGGCGTACTACCACTGGTGGCAGTCGGGCTGGTGGTCGGACAACTTCTTCGACACCAACTACACCGTCAACGCGCACCGCAAGTACAAGGGGGAGATCGCCAACGGCTGGTGGTGGGTGCCCCTGGAGGCCCCCTCGAGCTTCCACCCCGGCGGTGCGAATTTCGCCTTCGCCGACGGATCGGTCCGCTTCGTCAAGGAGACCGTCGCGAGCTGGCCGGTCGACCCGAATAATGCCGGCGATCCCGTGGGCATCAACTACGGCTCGAACTGCGGCGAGTACCAGTATGGCAGTGCCAGGCCTTTGGTCCTCCAGGCCCTCTCCACCCGCTCGGGCAGCGAGGTCATCAGCTCCGACGCCTATTGACAGGTTGCCTCGACGACCCGGGCGAGCCCCCTTCGCCCGGTCGTACGTACTCCGGGGCGCCCGGCAGACATCATCGGGTCATGGTGATATGCTCCGTACGAGGATCGCACCTCGGTCGTGACGCTTGCGATCCGCAAGGTTACGGTTGAGAGGCCCCGCGACGGACCTGACAACCATCACCTGCAGAGGTCGGCTTGATGCTCTCTCCGAGGCTCCGAATGACGACGGCGATGGCCGCCGTGCTGCTCTCCCTTGGCCTGATCCAACCCCCGGGCGCGATCGCCGCGGACGGGGCTTCCGCCCCCAGGCCGGCGGCGGTCCCTCCCGAACACCTCGTCCTGAACTACCACCTGATGCACCCGGGGGGCGAGAGCCTGCCGGGGGACCCGAACGCGGCCTTCTACCTCGACGGCCTCTACCACCTGCACTACATCCTCCAGCACCCCTGGAAGGATCGCCGGTCGTTCTCGTTCGTCCACGTCACGAGCCCGGATATGCTCCACTGGACCTGGCAGGCCACCAAGCTCCAGCCGGCGTTCACCGGGCACGGGATGTTCAGCGGCACCGGGTTCCTCACCAAGGAGGGCAAGCCCGCCGCGATCTACCACGGCGAATCCTCGGGCAAGAACCAGATCGCGATCGCCAAGGACAGCAAGCTCTCCGCCTGGGAGAAGCCGTATCCCGTCGACGTCCGCGACGCTAGCGGGGCCGAGCTGAAGATCAACCACTGGGATCCTGACTGCTTCCTGATCGGCGACACCTACTACTCGATTTCGGGCGGCGAGAACCCCCCGCTCTTGAAGTCGAAGGACCTCAAGACCTGGACCCGCGTCGGCGACTTCCTCCGCCACGACATGCCGGATGTTGCGAAAGGTGAGGACATCTCCTGCCCCAACTTCTTCCCGATCGGCGGGAAGTGGATGCTCCTCTGCATCAGCCACGACCTCGGCTGCCGCTATTACCTGGGCGACTGGGACGCGAAGGGCGAGCAGTTCGTCCCCACCTCCCACGCCCGGATGAACTTCAGGCGAGAGGGGCAGAGCCTCTTCAGCCGCGAGTCATGGCGGGCCGACTTCTTCGCCCCCGAGAGCGTCCTCACCCCCGACGGCCGCCGCGTGATGTGGGCCTGGCTCGCGACGGCCGACCGCAAGGACGGCCTGATGAGCAACCTCACGCTCCAGTCCCTCCCCCGCGAGCTGAGCCTCCCCGAGGACGGCATCCTCCGGATCAAGCCCCTGCGCGAGCTGGAGACGCTCCGCTTCGATCCGACCACGGCCGAGAGTATCGACCTGACCCAGGCCGCCCGCACGCTCCTCGCCGACCGCTCGCCGCCGGGCACGAAGATCGCGGACCTCTCGGGCGACTCCTCCGAGATCCGGATCACCATCCCCCGCGCCGAGGCCGAGCGCAAGCTCTTCGGCTTCACCGTCTACGCCGACGGCAAGGGGGGCGGCCTGCCCATCGTCTTCCGCCCCGAGTACGGCACCCTCCGCGTCGGCACGGCCGAGGCCCCCTTCTCGATCGCCGACCTGCCGAAAGGTGAGGACGTGACGCTGCGGATCTTCGTCGACCGTCACATCGTCGAGGTCTTCGCCAACGACCGCCAGGCGCTCCTCGCCCACCACGCGGAGTATGCTGGGCACCCGACCCTCGCCGCCTTCACCGTCGGGGCCCCGACCCGGCTCGGGAAGGTGGAGTCCTGGAAGCTGCACCCCACGAATCAGGGGTTCCGCGAGGCCCAGAAGGACCGCGTCTGGGAGCCCTCGCCGCGCTGAGGGGTCGTGGGATCGGGGGTCGGCGGCGTCTCAGCTGCCGACCGCCTTGTAGAGGGTCTTGGCCCTGCGGAAGCCGACGTTCCGGTAGAGCCGGACGGCCCCGATGTTCTCGGCCGTGACCTCGAGGAAGGCCCGGCGCAGGCCGGCCTGGTAGAACCCGCAGAGGGCCTGGCGGATCAGGGCCTTGCCCAGGCCCATCCCCCGGTATTCGGGGATGACGCCGAGGTTCTGGATCGCGCCGATCGGGCCCCGCTCCATGACCCCCTGCACCGTGCCGACGTAGCCGCCGGGGGTCCGGATCAGCCAGGTGGCCGACGAGAGGAACCCCGGCTTCCGGCGGATCTCCCGCATCAGGCGCTGGCAACCGTGGCGGTCGCCCAGGCAGGGGAAGACGCAGGAGTCGATCTCCCCCCGGAAGCTGAGGAACTTCACCTCGGCATGCTGATCGACCAGCGACTCATCCCACGAGGTCCACTCGAATGGGGACGCCAGGACGGCGGAGTCGAGCGCCGTGTCGAGGTCAATCTCCATCCGGAACCGCTTGTAATACGTGATCGCCATCGCGTCTAAGGGGGGCGAACGCGGCCCGCTCCGAGTCGTCAACGTCCTGGAATTTCCAGGGCATTCTAAGGCCAGGACAAGCCCCGGTCAATCGGCGCCGGGACGGCTCCTCGCGCGGGATTTCCCGTCGGTTGCAGGCCACGCCCGGTATTTCCGGCGTACCGGTCGAATTCAAGGAGTCGTCACATCTGGTCGATTCTTGCGTAGAGGAACCGTTCCCGCCGTTTTTTCGAGAGTCCTCATCCTGGGATAATCGGGACGCCGATCCCGTTCCCTGCGAAACGTCGATTGAACTCGGGTCACACGCCAGCGGAACGTATCTTTCTGGCAACATAAGCAAGGCCGCTGGACCAGTCCGGCGAGAATCGAAGGTCGGGCGTCTGCCCCCGCGAACCGTCCCGTCGCTCACTCTCCATAGGGTCGAGCCGGGCGCGTTTCTTAATAAAGCCGGGTCAAACGGGTCCCAATCTTTAGATATATCGCCTCGGCTGGGTCAATTTCGGGGGCTGATGCCTCGGCCGAGCAGTCCGGGGCGCGCCGCCCCTTGATGTCGTCGAACTGGGCGGAATCGATGCGATGAATACCACGTTAATGACCTGCGATCGTTGTCGCGACCCGATGAATAACCCGATGACTCGGGTCAAGGTCGAGCTCGGGCCCCTGCAGTCGATCAAGCCAGAGATGAATCTCTGCCAGCACTGCACCGACTCGTTCGAGAACTGGGTCTATCGCCGCGGGCGTCGACGGCTCGGCTCGAGCGGCTCGGGGGGCCATGGCGGCTCGAGCGGGCGCTCGGAGTCGAAGAGCTCGCAGTCGGGGAACGAGGGCCGTCGCTGGGTCCCCTGGAGCCGCAACACGGGCGACAGCCCGGCCCAACCGGCCGCGGCCCCCGCTCCGGCCCCGGCCCCGGCTCCTGCCGCCCCGGTCCAGCCCGCCTACGCCGAGCCGGCCCCCGACCTCGCGACGGCCGCGGCCACGGTCGCCCCGGCGGCGGTCAACGAGCCGCCGGTCGTCAGGGCGCAGCCCAGGGTGGTCGAGCCGTCGTACACCCCGGCGCCGCCGAGTTACACACCGACGCCGAACTACGCGGGGGGGCCGTCCGCCCCGGTGGCGACCGCGGCCAACGAGCGTCAGCAGATGATCATCATGCTCGCCGTGGTGGCGGGCACGATCGTCGTCGTGGGCTTCATCGCCTACGCCTTGCTCCAGATCTGACAGAGGGCTCCGGGAGCCGAGGCAACGCCTCGACCCCCGATGGGTGCCCGCCCGACGCCCGCCTCGGCCTCTGCCGCCGTGACTCCCCCCCGCTTGAGCCGACCCCTTCGACGACCGGGACACGGTTGGCCGGCGACGCCAGTCAGCGAGCCTTGTGCGCCCCGTTGGCCGCAGTCCTCAGGGCTGGGGCGACGGGGCCGCGTCGTTTTCTCCGGCCGGTTCGGGGTGGAGGTGGGCGTTCAGGCCTGGGATCGCGTGGAGGTTCGTCGCGGAGTTGCCGGGACGCGCCGGGTCGGGTCGGGCGACGAGCATCGGGATGTCCAGGCCGTGCCGGACCTTGTCGACCGTCTGGCCGAAGAGGAGGTCGCGCACCAGGCCGTGCCCGTGCGAGCCGACCACGAGCAGGTCGGCCGGCTCCTTCTTGAGGTGCTTCACGAGCAGCCCGGCGCGATCGGGCCCGTAGAGCAGGACCGAGCGGGCCGAGTATCCCATCGACTCGAGCACCTGCACGATCTCGTCGAGGTATCGCTCGTCGGCGCTCGACTCGCGGTCGGCCGTCTCGCTGCCGTAGAGCCGGGTCATGGGCGTGTCGACGACGTGGAGCAGCATCAACTCGGTCGAGCCGGGATGGGCCAGGCCGAGCGCCCGGTTGAGGATCTCGGTATCCGTGGGGTTATGCTCGAGCGCCACGGCGATGACCCGCAGGGACCTCGGCCGGAGCATGTCGGACCAGTCGAGCTCGACGCTGGGCTTCGGGGTCCACGGCGGGGACGGCCGGATCCAGGGCTTGAACGTCACCCAGAGCAGGAGCCCCGCGACCGCGGCGACGAGCGTGTAGAGGACCCCGCCGACGGCCCAGGCGAGCGGGATCGGCCCGAGGCTCGTCCCCGACGCCGCCGCGGCGTCGACCCACTCGCTCACGTTGTCGATCACGAGCTTGCCGTTGAGCGAGACGATGATCGCCGCCGTGATCCAGGCGAGGATCTGCGCCCACCAGGGGGTCGCCAGCGAGCCCATGTTCTTCTTGTTCGACGTGAAGTGGATCAGCGGGATCACCGCGAACGAGAGCTGCAGGCTGAGCACCACCTGGCTGAGCACGAGCAGTTGCTGCGTGGACCCCTCGCCCACGAAGTAGATCACCAGCACCGCAGGCAGCAGCGCGATCGTCCGCGTCACCAGGCGGCGGAGCCAGGGGGCGATCCTGATGTGGAGATATCCTTCCATCACGATCTGCCCCGAGAGCGTGCCGGTGAGCGTCGAGCTCTGACCGGCGCACAGCAGGGCGATGCCGAAGAGGATCGGGGCCGTCTTGCCGAGGAAGTCGGGGAGCAGCTCGTACGCCCTCTCGATGCTGGCGACCTCCACGTTGTTCTTGTGGAAGACCGCCGCGCTCAGGATCAGGATCGCCGCGTTGACGAAGAAGGCCGCATTGAGCGCGATCGTCGAGTCGATCAGGTTGAACTTGCAGGCCGACCGCTTGCTCGCGAAGTCGGACCCGATCCGGCGCGACTGCACCAGGGCCGAGTGCAGGTACAGGTTGTGGGGCATCACCGTCGCCCCCAGGATGCCGATCGCCACGTAGAGGGCCCCCGGCGGCAGGGTCGGCTTGAAGCCGTGGAGGATCCCCACGACGTCGGGCTTGGCGAAGAACATCTCGACGAGGAAGCAGCCGCCGATCGTCGCGACCAGCACGATGATCATCGCCTCCATCGCCCGCATCCCCCAGCGCTGGAGCCAGAGCAAGGCGAACGTGTCGAAGGCCGTGATGGCGCATCCGAGCAATAAGGGGATGCCGAACATCAGCTTGAGCGCGATGATCGTCCCCAGCACCTCCGCCAGGTCGGTCGCGGCGATCGCGATCTCGGCCAGGAGCCAGAGGATCGCATTGACCCCCTTCGAATACTCGGCCCGGCAGGCCTGGGCGAGGTCATGCCCCGTCACCACCCCGAGCCTCGCGGCCAGGCTCTGCAGGAGCACGGCCATCATGTTCGACATCAGCAGGACCCAGACCAGGGCGTACCCGAAGCGGGCGCCCCCCTCCAGGTCCGTGGCCCAGTTCCCCGGATCCATGTACCCGACGCTGACCAGATACGCCGGGCCCAGGAACGCGAAGAGACGCTTCAACGGGTGGCGCTGGGCGACCGACACCGACCCATGCACTTCCTCGAGCGACTTCCGCCCACGACTCGACTCCGCTCCCGACGCCATATCGCTTCATCCTTCCGCCGCCCTCAATGACTCGGGCGGGGCTGAATTCTTATTCGAGTGCGCAGATTCAAGACGAAACCAACTTACACGCCGTTTGGGTTCGCTGCAATTGTTCTTCGGCCGTCGGAAACAAATGATTTTGGTTGACCAAAAAATCGAGAGGCTGCGTCGGAGGGGTCCGCCTGCGAAAATTCGGGGAGGATTGGTTCAAGTTTGTGGCGGACTTTTCCGTCCTGCCGGCATGTCATCTGCAATGATTGGACAGCGTGACAAGGGACAACCGAGGCACGCTTCCGTGCCGCAACCCATCGAACACGACAAGACACGCACCACGAACATTGAAGGGTTAAGAGGAGAATTATCATGCGAAGCCGACTCTTCGGATTGCTGGCCGCCGGTGGGATCTTGCTGGGCGCCGCTTCGGTCTCGAACGCGCAGATCGTCATCTCGGGCGGGAGCCCTTATGCCGGGCCGGGCATCTCGATCGGCCAGCCGGTGACGAGCTACGGGTACGGCAACACGTACACCCGCGGCTACACGTACAACAACAACTCGACCTACAGCAACATTTATGGCGCCCCGGCGCCGGGCATGCCGGTCAACGGCGTCACCACGTACAGCTCGGGCTATTCGCGATACGTCGCCCCTGGGACGACCTATTACGGTAACGGGTATGTGAATCCGGCCCCCTACGGCAATCGGGCCTACTACGGCACCCCGGGCGCTTACGCCCCGGCCCCCGGCTACTATGCCCCGGCCCCTGCCTACGGCTACAGCGTCGGCCGCGGCGGATGGCGCTGGTGATCGGCCTTTTGAATTGATTCGCTCCGATCCGACAACACTCTCCCCTCGGGGATGAGGACCGATAACCATCGAGGCGGGAGGGGGATCCTTTACGAGTGATCCCCCTCCCGCCTTCGCTTTTTTTGCGGAACGTCCGCCAAGGTGCCCGGCATGCCGTAGAATGGAACCTGGAGACGCATAGAGAACGCGGCGCGTGCGTCCTGAATCTCGGGCCTGTCATCTATGGTCTGGGCCGGATTTGCGGGATGCACCCGTCGCCAACGATATCGAGACGCGACCCGACTGGGGGAACACCATGAGTCGGCTTCGAATTGGGTTCGCCGCGCTGGCGGCGATGATCCTGGCGAGTGCCTCGGCGGAAGCCCAGGTGGTCGCCCCCTCGCCGGTGCGGCTCAACCCGTACCTGGCCGCACCCGGTTATTACGGGACGACTTACGGCACGGCCAGCTACGGGATGAAGAGGACATACACGGAGTTCTCTTCGCCGTACGGCGCCGGCTACGGATACGGCTATGCCCCGTATGCCCTGGTCCCCGGCAAGTTCGGCGTCGGGCTCTGGCGTCCGGGCCTGGTCGGTCCGGGTTACGTGTATGGGGCCGCCCGTTACGACACGTTCGCGATCCCCGGCGCACCCGCCCCGGCCCCGCCGCTTGGCGTGTATGCCCCGGCCTTCGGGGCCCCGTCTCCGCCCACGCTTGCGCCCCCCGCCTACTACTCGTGGTGAGGTGCACCGCGCTTTCCCGAGATTGGGCAGCGACGCGTTCCGACGCGTGCAATCAGTCCGATCCATCGCGACGAAGGGCCCCGGGAACCCCCGGGGCCCTTTGCATTTCGAACCCCGACTTCCTACCCCTCGGCGCAATCATTTGCTTGTTCGTTGCGAGGTCCGGTTCCGTTCGGAGAGGGCCGGGGTCGGGATCGTAACGTCTCGAGATCTCCTCGGCCCCCCATCCGTCATATTCTCGCGGGCGATTGACGGGTCTGGCGGGCGACTTATACTGAGGGGTCGAGGCAGAGGCCGTATCCCCCCGCTTGCTCCGGTTGTCGCCGCGGCCGTCGCGACCATCGTTAGAGAGGATCTTGTCGGATGTCATTCCCTTCGCTGGCGCGTGTCCGCCAAACGATTCCGCAGCCGCGCCTGGCCGACGTGCCGGGGACCGTCCGGCGCCTGATCCTGGAGAGCCGCCTGACCGAGCGCGTCAAGCCGGGCGGGACGATCGCCGTCGGCGTCGGCAGCCGGGGAATCACCGTCATCCCGACGATCGCCAGGGCCGCGGTCGATGCCCTCAAGGAGATGGGCTACAAGCCCTTCATCGTCGCGGCGATGGGGAGCCACGGCGGTGCCACGCCCGAAGGCCAGCGCGAGCTCCTGGCCGGCTACCGGGTCACGCCCGAGACGATGGGGGTCGAGGTCCGCACCGACATGGACACGGTGGTCGTCGGCACCAGCCCGATCGGCCTCCCCATCTACTTCGACAAGAACGCGTACGAGGCCGACGGCATCGTCCTGCTCAATCGCGTCAAGCCGCACACCGATTTTCACGCGACCCATGAGTCGGGCGTGTTGAAGATGCTGGTCATCGGCCTGGGCAAGCAGCAAGGGGCCGAGCAGGTCCACAAGCTCGGCCTCCGCGGGCTGAAAGAGGTGCTCCCCGCCGTGGGCAGGCACCTCGTCTCGCACACCAAGTTCGCGCTCGGCCTGGCGATCCTCGAGAACGCCGAGGACGTCCCCGCCGAGATCGTCGCCATCGAGCCCGAGACCATCTTCGACGTCGAGCCCGCCCTCCTGAACAAGGCTCGGGGCCTGATGGCCCGGCTCCCGTTCGACCAGATCGACGTCCTCGTCATCGGCGAACTGGGCAAGAACTACTCGGGCGCGGGGATCGACCCCAACGTCATCGGCCGCCTGATGGTCGAGACGCAGAATGACTTCGAGCGTCCGGTCGTCACCAGGCTCGCCGTGCTCGACGCCTCGGAAGAGACGCACGGCAACATCGTGGGCATCGGCTTCGCCGACCTCACGACCGAGCTGCTCGTCTCCAAGCTCGACCTCGAGCCGTTCAAGATCAACGTCCTGACCTCGTGCTGCCTGGAGCGGGCGAGGATCCCGATCACCTTGCCGACCGACCGCGACGTCTTCGAGGCCTCGCTCCAGACCTGCTGGCGGATCGACCCGAAGGAGGCCCGGATGGTCATCATCCCCAACTCGCTCGAGCTGGGGACCCTTTGGGTGACCCCCGCGCTCGAGGCCGAGGTCCAGGCCCACCCCCACCTGACCCGAGAGACCGAGTACCAGGACATCCCATTCCACGTCGACGGCACGCTCGACCAGGAATCGCTCTTCCCCGAGAGCGTCCGGGGCCGACGCGCGGCGGGTGCGGCCTACGCCGACCACTGAGATGTGCGCACCCCCTTCGGGTTCGGAATCCGGAGGGGGCCTTGCACGTCGGACGGGTCGAAAGTTGAGACGGAGCTTCGATGGGCGGACGTTTCCGGATCCTGGCGCTCGACGTCGATGGGACCCTGCTCGATAGCCACGGGCGGCTCCGCGCCAGCACGGCCGCGGCGGTCGCCCGCGCGGCGGAGGCAGGCATTCGCCCAGTCCTCTGCACCGGGCGGCGATACCGGCGGGCCAGGCCGGTCGCCGAGCAGCTCGGGCTCGACGCCCCCCTCGTCTGCAACTCGGGGGCGATCGTCAAGGACCCCGCCGACCACAAGACCCTCTGGAAGGCCGACTTCGACGGCGATCTTTTCGCCGAGATCCTCCGCCTCTTCCACGAGAACGACGAGCCCGCGGTCTCGTTCCTCGATCGCCGGCCGGAGGACTTCGACTTCCTCGTAGACGATGCCGAGACCGGCCGGCCCCACTTCGACGAGTACCTGCGGAAAAATCTGGAGCACGCTTTGGTCGAGCCGGGCTGGCACCTCCGCACGCAGGAGGCCGGCCACTACCACGTCTGCGCGATCGGCTCGAGGCCGTCGATGCTCGCGTTCCAGGAGGTCATCCTCTCCGCCCTGGAAGGCCGCGTGCGGACGTTCGTGCAGAAGAGCCCCAGATATGTCGGGACGATGTGCGAGGTCCTCCGCCACGACGCGAGCAAGTGGGAGGCCCTGCTCCACCTCGCCGAGCTCTGGGGCATCACGCCCGAAGAGATCTGCGCGGTGGGGGACGACATGAACGACCTGCCGATGATCGAGGGGGCCGGATTCGGCGTCGCGATGGGGCACGCCCCCGCGGCCGTCCTCGCCGCGGCCGACCACGTCACCGGCGACCACGACAACGACGGCGTTTCCATGGTCGTCGAGCTGCTCCTCTCCGCCTGACCCGCCTTCGTCTTGCTGAAAATTGGCATATTTCGATGCCAGTCGTCCCACCCCAACCGGGAGCCAAGCCCAACGTGTCGGATCCACAAGTCGAGTCGTCCTGGGTCCGCGAGCCGGGCGAGGGGGACGTCAGCCTCGAGGAGAACTGGCTCTTCCGGCTCCGTCGCGAGCGTTACCGTTCGCGAGAGTCGGGGCGGGCGCACGCCTTCTACGTCATGCACCTGGCCGACGCGGTGACGGTCATTGCCTCGACCCCGGACGAGCAGGTCCTCTTCGTCAGGCAGTTCCGCGCCGGCTCGGCCGCGGACAGTCTCGAGACCCCCGGCGGCCTCGTCGACCCCGGCGAGGATGCCCTGACCGCCGCTTCCCGCGAACTCCTGGAGGAGACCGGCTACGCGGGCGATCCGCCGATCCTCCTCGGCTCGGTCTGGACGAACCCCTCGATCCTGACCTCGAAGACGATCATCGTCCTCATCACGAACGCGAGGAAGGTCGCCGATCTGAAGCTCGACCATGGCGAGGAGCTGACCGTCGAGCCGGTCCCCTCGGCGTCGATCCCCGCGATGATCCTCGACGGCCGCATCGACCACGGCATCGTCGTCTGCGGCCTCCTATGGTGGATAGCCCGCAACCCCGGCGGCCCCCTGGCGATCGCCCCGGCCTGACGCCAGCACGCGCGGCGGTTCCGGCTTTCAAGGGTGGCCGCGATTGGGACAATCGGTGTCGCGCCGCGACGAGAGGCCCCTCGCAAAATGCCCCCAATTGTCCCGATCCCGGTCAACCAAGAAAGGGGGGACAAGGCTCCATCGGGGTGTCGTAACGCAGCGAGAGGCGAGCTACGCCCTGACTTGCGGCGGCTCAGGCGAAGCGCATCAAGAGGATCAGCGAGGCCACGGCCATGATGAGGCCGGCGACCTCGTACGCGCTCAGCGGCTCGCGGAAGATGACGACGCCGATGGTCGTCAGCAGCAGGATCATCGAGATCGAGTAGACCACGCCGATCGTCGCGAGCTTGAGGTGCCGCATCACGAACACCCAGCCGAGCGCCGTGGAGCCATAGACCGCGAACCCGATGTAGAACCACTTGCTCTTCAGCGGCACCTTCTGGTCGCTGGCGATCTTGAGCAGGTAGTCGCCGAGGACCCCCACCACGCTGAACGCCACGGTCACGAGCAGGGCGATCCGATCCTTCATGCGAGCCTCGCTTCACGGCAAAGGGGAGTGTGGACGACCGCGGGCGGAGGAGGACGACCTTGGCGACGTTACGCCGTCAACGTCCCCGCTTACGTCGCGGAACGTTCGTCGCGGCGGATCGTGGTCGAGTGCCGGGGCGGGCGGGGCCGACGCATGTCACACGATTCGGCGACGGTTCGCAGACATGCTAGCGCGCCGCACGCGCCTCCTGAAGCATGGAGAGGGCTTCCTGGCGGGTTCCTTCGGCGGCGGAGTCGCCCCGGAGCATGGCGGCGAGCTCCTCGACGCGGTCGTCGGTGTCCAGCGGCAGGATCGTGGTGGAGGTCCGCCCGTGCTCGACCCGCTTGCGGATCACCCACTGGCGATTGGCGAAGCTCGCCATCTGCGGCAGGTGCGTCACGCAGATGATCTGGTGGTGCGCGGCCAGCTCGGCCATCGTCCGGCCGAGCATCGAGCCGAGGCGACCGCCGACCCCGGTGTCGATCTCGTCGAAGACGAGCGTCGGGGTCCGGTCGGAGCCGGCGAGGACCGCCTTGATCGCCAGCGTCACGCGCGAGAGCTCGCCCCCCGAGGCGATCTTCCGCAAGGACCTCGGCGGCTCCCCGGGGTTCGCCGAGAAGAGGAACTCGACGCGGTCGATGCCCCACTCCGGCGGCGCGGGGTTGTCGCCGGGCACGTCGTCGAGCGGCCGGCTTTCGACGTCCAGCGAGAGCCGGGCCGCCCCCAGGCCGACCGCCTTGAGCCTCGCCTGGACCGAGTCGGCGAAGGCCTTGCAGGTCCTCTTCCTGGCGTCGGAGAGGGCAACCGCCGCCCCTTTCAACTCGGCCCAGGCTCGCGTCAAAGGGGCGTCGAGGCCGAGCAGATCCGTGTCGTCGCGCTCGATGGCCCCCAACTCTCGGACGGCCTGCTCGAGGCGGGCGGGCAGGTCGTCGGCCTTGCACTGGAACCGGCCCGCGAGGCGTCGGTAGAGGGCCAGGCGGTTCTCGACCTCGTCGAGCCGGCCGGGGTCGTCGTCCCAGTCGCGGCGGAGCTTGCGGAGGCCATACGCGGCGTCGCGGGTCTCGTCGGCGAGGCGCTCGAGGTTCGCCGAGATCTCGGCCAGCTCGGGGGCGGAGTCGGCGAGGGGCTCGAGCCTCCGGGCGATCCGCTGGAGGATCTCCTGGGCCGAGCCGTCGGCCTCGTAGAGCGACGCGTAACCCTCGGCCGAGGCCGCGCGCAGCTCCTCGGCGTTGCCGAGCCGCTGGGCCTCGCGAGTCAGCTCGTTGTACTCGCCGGCGATGGGCCCGGCGGCGGCCAGCTCGTCGCGCTCGAACTCGAGCAAGGCCCGCTGCCGCTGCCGTTCCTGGGCCGATCGCAAGAGCTCGAGCCGTTGCCGCCGCAAGGTCTCATAGGTAGAGCGGCACGCCCGATAGTCGGCGACGAATTGGCCGAGGCCCCCGTGGGCGTCGAGCAGGCTCCGCTGGCAGTCGGGGTCGAGCAGGGCGCGCCCTTCGTGCTGGCCGTGGATGTCCACGAGCCGCTGGCCGAGCTTCTGCAAGGTCGCGATCGTGACGGGGAGCCCGTTCGCATGCGCCGAGCCCCTGCCCTGCGCCGAGATCCGGCGGGTGAGGATGAGCTGGGCGTCGTCGAGCGCGCCGCCGAGGATCTCCTCGACCTCCTCCCTCAGCGTCGGGTCGTCGACCTCGAAGATCGACGCTACCCTCGCCTCGTCCTTCCCCTCGCGCACGAGGTCGCCGGAGCCCTTGCCCCCCAGGAGCAGGCCGAGGGCCGTGAGCAGGAGGCTCTTGCCGGCCCCCGTCTCCCCCGTCCAGGCGCAGTAGCCTCGCTCCAGCTCGACGCGGACGTCTTCGATCAGCGCCAGGTTCTGAACCGATAGTTCGCGAAGCATGGCCCTCGAGTCTCCCCACTCGCGAAAACATCATCCCTGCCCGACCCGCCAGCTTCGACCGGATCGCCGCGGGCGCCCCGTCATCCTGACCCGGGGAGCCGTCGAGACATCTTTTTCTAAAGTGATGATGGCTGCGACCTCGGCCGCGAATCCGGAAACCCCGGGAAGGTCGGACGCATCCCGCCCGCCCGCATTTGTGGAAGCAACGAGGAGGCCCCCGGCGCGACAAACGCGGCACTTGTACGGGCTCGAACGCCCTCACCTTCGTTGGAATGGAGCCCCGGCCCGATCTCGTGGAATTTCGGAAGAGTCCGGCCGGCGTCCGCTGATGCGCGAGCCATCTGGTTGGCAAGCTTTCAGTACTGGACGATTGTTCTGTATGTCTTGCTCGGAGTCAAGACGCGAATGGCGGAGGATCTTTGATTCCTCCGGCGAGGGGCCGCAAGGTCGTCGAGGTCTAGCGATTGCGGCGGGCGGGAGGGCGTCGAGCCCGCCTCGCCGGGGTTGGCGAGGCGGGGCTTGTGGATGCTTTTGAGATCGACGTATGCCGGTTCGCGAGCGCGAAGCCCGGCGGCTCAGTCCTTCTTGGTTTCGTCCTTCTTGGCCTCGGCCTTCTTCTCGGGCGGCTTCTCGATCTTGAGGTTCCTGGCGTGGAAGGCGATGGCCTCCTGGACGTGGCGGTCCCAGTAGGCCCAGTCGTGGGCACCCGGATATTCTTGGTATTCGTGGGGAATATGCAGGGCGTCGAGATGTTTGTGGAATTCTCGATTGTGCTCGATCAAGAAGTCATCGACCCCGCAGTCGATCCGCATGGCCGGGACGCGGCCGTGGTCGATGCGCTGGACGATGGCGAAAGGGTCCTCGGGGCCGTCCTTGGGGGTGGGGCCGAAGACCCGCTCGGCCTCGGGGGAGAGCTCCTTGAGCTTCTTCAGGTCCCCTCGGACGAAGGCGAGGGCCCCCGAGTGGGAGGTGACGCTGCAGAACATCTCGTGGTGCTTGAGCCCGACCTTGACCGCCCCGTAGCCCCCCATCGAGAGGCCGCCGATGGCCCGGCCTTCGCGCTCGGCCTTGACGGGGAAGGTGCGGTCGACGAGGCCGACGATGTCCTTGATGAGGTCGTCCTCGTGGGCGTACCCCTCGACGGCGTTCGTGTACCAGCCCCGGCCGCCGTCGGGCATGACGACGACCAGCGGCAGGCCCGCGACGTACCGCTCGATGCTCGTCCGGCGCATCCAGATCGTGTGGTCGTCGGAGAGCCCGTGCAGGAGGTAGAAGACCGACCAGGGCCGGGGGATCGCCGGATCGTCGGGGAAGACGATATTGAGGGACGAGGCTTTGTTCAGCGAGCGGCTGTGGTACTGGAGGGTCGCGAAGGCCATGGGATGGGGCTCGGCTCTCTCGTTGTCCTTCGGTTCGGCGGGCCGGGGTGGACCGCCCCTTCTCGCCTACGAGTTTGACACGGCGGTCGTCGTCGCGGGAGGACTCGCCGGCTCGACGGTTGCGGTTTCGGGGGCCCCGGCGTTGGCGTCGAGCGGGTCGTCCTCTCGACTCTCGCCGTCGAGCAGCCGGGCCAGCTCCCTCTCCGCTCGCTCGATCAGGGCGTCCTGGTCGACGGAGGCGGCGAGCGCATTGAGGTCGAGCCGCTGGAGGACCGCCTTGGTGATCGGCCGCTTGGCGTCGCGAAACGTGATCGCGCGGAGGAGGCTGAGGGTCGCCGGGTCGTTCAGGAGGGCCGCCGTCAATGCCGCCTGCTCGGCCGTCCGGCAGGGGAGGAAGTAGCTGGTGTCGTCGAGCATGACCGGCCGCCCCGCCCTCGGCCCGAGGGCCAGGAACGTCGGCTCCTTGTGCAGGCCGGAGATGGCCACCTTGTACGGGGCGAAGCTGTAAGGCCCGACCCCGAAGAGGGCGAACGGCGGCTGCCCCTTGTAGATCGACGACTTCCGCCGGGCGAAGTCGGCCGCGTGGGCGCCGAGGTAGGCCCAGAGCCTCGGCGAGGTCTCCGCCAGTTCGCGGGTTTCCTGCCCGATCCTCTGCTGCGTGACCAGGACCCCTCGGCGCGGGCGGGGCGTCGGATCCGGGACGAGGTCCGAGCCCTTCACCAGCGGATAGACCCGCGACGGCTCCACGTCGACGAGTTCTCCGAGCTTGTTGCGGTAGGCCTCGCCCGAGGCGTCGAGCGTCAGCTCCATCACGGCGGCGGCGTCGTGCTTGAGCCCCTGCCGCCAGGTGAGCGGGCACTCGCCGTCGGCGTACCGGAAGGGTTCGTACGCCTCCACGTCGGCGATGATCCGCCCCCGGGCGAAGCCGATGAAGTGGCGCGGAGCCCTGGAAGGGTCGAGCCCCTGATGGATCGGCACCTTGCGGAGCGGGGTCGGCGGGCCGAGGGTCACGCGGAAGAGGCAGGCGTCGACCACGACCTTGAACCATCGCCTGGCGTCGATGGTGAAGATCGAGGCCTCGGCGATCGGCAAGCGCTGGCGCTCGGCGAACTCGAGGATCCCTCGGGCCACCGAGAGCTTGCAGAGCAAGGCGATCGTCGCCTCCTCGTGGGCCAGCTCCTTGATGAGCTTGAGCCAGATCGCCTCGGCGACGTCGAAGTTCGACGCCCCCGTCATCGCGTCGATCCCGCGCCTCTTCTTGACGTTCGACTTCTCGGGCAGGATCCCCCCCCCGAGCACGCCGAGCCCCGCGTTCGTCACCCAGGGCGGGTTCCCGATCACGAGCAAGGGGCCCGACCCCTGCCATTCCAGGTCCTTGCGCAGATCCACCCGGAAGAGGTCGGCCTGTAGCAGTCGGACGTCGACGCCGGTTCCCCCGACGCCGATGGCCTGGGAGTGGGCATTGGCGTCGGCGACGGCCGCGGCCAGCGTGCGGCTGGCGGTCTCGAAGTGGACCGGCTGGACCTCGATCCCTCGCAGTTCCTTCGGGGCGTTCCCCCTGGCGAGGATCCCCGCGAGGAAGTGCCCACGGCCGCAGGTGGGCTCGAGCACCCTGCCCCAGCGCCCGCCGAGCGGGCCCATCGCGTCGAGCACGCATTCGACCAGCTCGGGGGGGGTCTGGAAATCGCCGAGATCTCGACGCAATGCCGATACTCCCCGACCCGGAGCGGTCGCGCCCATTTTTGGCTTTCTAGCCGAAGCCAGGTACGCGCAGAGGCCGTCACGACGGGGCCAGGCCCCATCGACGTTCGTCACGGCCCTTCGCATCAGGAATCAAAGACGCCGACGACTTCGCCGGCCTCGCTGGCTCAACCCGCCACGGGCTTTCGCCTTGGGGGGATGACGGGATGAGCCATCGACCATGACACGGGCGGACTTACTTGATCTTCGCGCCCGGGACGCATTCGGGATCGTCGGGCGAGAGGACGATGACCTTGTCGCCGGAGGTGGCGGCGAGGAGCATGCCGTTGGAGCTCTCTCCGCGCAGCATCGCCGGCTCGAGGTTGTTCACGACGACGATCAGCTTGCCCACGAGTTGCTCGGGGGTGTAATGCTGCTTGATGCCGGCGACGATCTGCTTCTGGACGTCGCCCACGTCGATCTGCAGGAGCAGGAGCTTGTCGGCATTGGGATGCGGACGCGCCTCCAGGACCTTCGCCACCCGCAGTTCAACCTTGGCAAAGTCTTCGTACTTGATCGGCTCGGCCATCAGAATCCTCTTCTCGTCTCATCGCGCCATCTAACGACTTCAGGGATGCCCCTCGACCGGGCATCGTAGTCGTCCGCCTCGCCCCTTGTCAAGTAAGGCTCTGTACTTGCGTTCATGCCGTCCTGCAGACGGCCCCACGGCCGGCATTGCCCCGGCCCTCTCGCACCCCCGCAAGTGTGCAACAATGTTTGGCGAGAGTCAATGGCCTGGAGATTATCGGCTTATGATCGGGGTTGGTATCGGATTCCGTGCCGGCCATATGGCCTGACCAAACGCTGGATGGATCTGAGACTATTCCAAGCGACACCCGCCGAGGACCACGCCAGGAGCACCGGATTCATCCTCAGTCGGCTTATTGCGTCGATGAAACCGTTGAAGGCTCGGCCGTATAGCGAACGACCGGGATCTTGAGCTGGCTGGGCGGAGTGGAGGACGTCTCGACCACGACCGTTTCGTCCAGGATTCTCGGGGCGTCCGGATTCAATTTGAGCAGGAGTTCTCGCGGAGAGCTGATGACGGCGCTGATATCGCGGGGGCTGGAAACGACCCGAGTGAACTCAATCGAATCATCCGGGCATCGTATGAAGCTGTACTTTCCGCGACTTGAAGTATGCGTAGGGTTGAGATGTGGCGAGTAGACGGGGGCCGGCCCGGGCGGGACGATGGCGGTTACCACACTGCCTGACACCCCGAGCGGAGCCGGCCCCCATGACATCCTCGCATCCGACGCCCGCCCCTTGCCAGTGGTTCGCATGGCTCGCCGACGTCCTCGATCGCCGGACCGCACCGAGGCTCGCGCTCCTGCTCCTCGGCGCCGTCCTCGCCCGCGGCCGACGCACCGTCACCGCCTGGATCCGCGCCGCCGGCCTCGGCGACGAGTTCCGCTCCTGCTACACCGCCGCGGCCGCCGCCGGCAAGGAGGCCGATCGCATCGCCGCACGCCTGCTCATCGCGGCGGTCAGGCCGCTGCTCCGGGGTCCACCCGGCTGGTCCTCGCCCTGGATGACACCCCGACGAAGCGGCACGGCCCGCACGTCCAGGGGGCCGGCGTCCATCACAACCCCACCCCCGGCCCGGCCGGCTCCCCCTACGTCTACGGCCACGTCTTCGTCGTACTCGGGCTCCTGGCGACGCACCCGGCCAGGGGCGTCGTGGCCCTGCCCCTGCTGTCCCGACTCTACGTCCGCAAGGCGGACCTGCCGGCCATCGACCCCCGGCACCGGCCCGAGTTCCGCACCAAGCTGCAGATGGCCGTCGAGCTGCTCCGATGGGCCCAGTCCTGGCTCGACCTGCTGGGCCTGCCGATCTGGGTGGTTGCCGACGGAGCCTATGCCAAGAGGGGTTCCTCAAGCCGGCGAAGTCCCTGGGTATGACGGTCGTGAGCCGGCTCCGCAGGGATGCGGCCCTGCGGACCCTGCCCGGGCCGAAGCCGCCGGGCCGACGCGGCCCGGCCCCGACCTACGGCCCGGATGCGATCGACCTGGCCAAGCGGGCCGGCCAGCGTCGTGGCTGGTCCACCGGCACGTTCGAGCTCTACGGGGAAGATGTGGTCAAGCCGCTACAAGACGTTCACGGCGACCTGGAGGCCGGCCGGGGCGCGATCCGGGTGGTCCTGGTGGACGAGCCGAAGGGATGGAGGGCGTACTTCTGCACCGACACGCGGGCGAGCGTGGCGGAGATCCTGGGGATGGTGGCCGATCGCTTCAGCCTGGAGATCGCCTTCCGCGACTGCAAGCAGGTCGTCGGGGCCGGGCAACAGCAGGTGCGGTTGATCCGTGCGAACGTCGGGTCGTTCCACATCTGCCTGTGGACGTTCACCCTGACCGAGGCGTGGGCGTGGTCGAGGGAGGATGGGGAGTTGGTAGACCGCTCGGCCTCGCCGTGGGACAGCCCGTCGCGTCGCCCGAGCCACGCGGATAAGCGCCGGGCGTGGCGTCATGCGCTGCTGGGCGAGGAAATCCGCGCGGTTCTACGCCCGGGGGCCACCGAGGAGGAGATTCAGGCCGTCGCTGCCAGGCTGCTCAGCCTGGCAGCATGACATATACATTCTCACGGAAAGTACAGTATGAAGACTCGGGCTGGGCGATTCCCGAGGATAACTCGGTCGGGAACCGTCGAAAGGTAGGGTATAGAACTCATCAGAATAGGAACTTCGGATGCGACCATCCCATCTCGCTTCTCTTTCAGCAGAATCCGGGTTTTAAGGGTGTTCGATAATTTGTCGGGGTTCAGAACACCGTTCTTGATAGCAAAGGTATAAGTCGTGTCTTTGAATTTCAATTGATCGGCGCCTTCTACGAAGCCTTCTTCGGATGAACGCGACCGTTCCGAGAAGATTTCGGCCATTTCCGGCACGAGGAACACTGGCTCGAAGGCTTCATTCGAGCGCACTACTTCTCGATGCATCAACTCGAAGGACTTCTCCGCCCCGTCGTTCGAATACCAGGAGAGCGCGATCGAGTCCGGTGAGAAGAGGTGACGAGGGAAGGCGGCGATATTCAGCGGGCACGATACGGTCCCGCTAGCGAGTGCGAAACTGATGGAGACCGTCTGAACTTCCGTCTCGGATTTCGGGGTGTACTTGATAGTCAACTTCGATGCCGATCGAGGCCCAACAACAAGGGGGAATTGGTCATCGTCAAACTTGCGGCAGGAACAACCACCATCCGCATTGAGTATCTTGATGGGTGACGAGCCTGAGTTCGAGACTAATATAGGTACGTCGACCGTTTTTTCGCCCGGTTTGTAGATGATGGCTCCTGTTTCCGTAGCGATTCCTAATTGCGGTGGCTCGGGGCCTCGGTCTCGAGCGCCGCAGCCCAGAATTAGATGTGATGCAAGGACAAGGATTGATAATTGAGCCACGGAACCTATCTTGTTCGCACGCCTTGCGAAATAAACCCCGATGAAAGTGAAGAATAAGGAGGAACTCAGATAGATCGCTAGCTGCGAGGCCGTTGGGCCCGACGGGCCCGATCCTTGTGCCGTGCTTGTCGCCGCGGGCGTGGTTGACTTCTTCTTGAGCAACGGAGTCATGCGAGACTTCCGGGCGCCCTTCATCAGGTTGGTTAATTGCTCAATATTCAAATTCTTCGAGCCTGCCGGGAGCGCCACATCGCCGGATCCCGTCGCAAGATGGCGGACATCGGACATCTCTCGCATGACGACTCGATTGCCCTTCAGGTCACTAATACTGCCGGCTTTGAAGTGATCTGCGATGATCTTCGTGGTGTAGGAGAACTTCGCATCCCATCGGTCTGCCTGAGAAGGGTCGAATTTGGCCGCTGTGTAGAAAGTTTCGCACCATTCGGTCGGTATGAATCCTCCCGCCGAGCATGGCTTAGCCTCCAGGAGGAACACTTCTTTGCAGATGACCTGGGGGGCCGCTTCATTGGATTTATAGGACATGCCGCGGAGATAGCGCGGCACATATCCGATCGATGGGTCATAGAGAACGAGGAGCTTCAAGGTCATCTTCCCGTTGTCCACCGTATAAAGCTCGGATTCGGTCGGATGATCGTGAAATAAGGTCTTCTTCCTGGTGACCTCCGAATTCTTATAGGTGGTCTCTATTTGCGCCAGGAATGGGATTTCCATCCAGTTGGTCGGGCCAAAGACGTTGAAGCGAGGGTACTTGGCCGATTCTATGAAGACATAGGGCTGCTTTTGCTTGAAATGATGATAGGCGAACACTTCCATGTCCTGGTCGAAGATCGCTTCATAGTCTGGCAAACCGTCACTCTTCCCCGACTTCTGAGAGGAATCCTCCTGGTGGAAGATCCAATGTTCGCTCATGCCATCGCACGACCATTCGCCGGCGACTTTGAAGAAAGGCGGTGAGGCGATTGACAATTCGCCGCTTCGGGGAACGGGCGCATCGCCAATCGGATGTGAATTGAGTAGATGGCTGCTGAACTCGAATTTGATTTCAGCCTTAGTTTCTCGAAAATTCAGTCTATAGGCATCAAGAGGGCCCGGAGGGGCAATCCCGATCATTGATATGACGGTAAAAAAGAGAGTCATTGAATCCCAACCTCCTCGTTGGCGCCGGTCAATCCGTCCGCCTCTCGACGTCGTCCAAGAGGCGGACCGCCGGGCAGGCTGATGATGAGGTGAAGCGACAAGTTCGCGGCCTGACTTCGCGGCGATGCATCACCGGCAGACGGTAAAATTGGCGCATCTGCGAGTCGTCCTGACCGACTTGCTGCATTTGGACGTCGCAGCACAGCTTGAATCATTGAACAAATTAATGTTGGAGCAGTCTTGGCAGGTGTCCGCGCACGCCGTTCTCGACTTGCTGGAAATGTTTCGGCAGTTTCTCCAATCCTTGACCGCCGTTGCGATCATGTAGAACGCGGGAAGATCGCTCCCGTCGCAATCGATGATGTTCGATGCCTGGTCGCATTTTGCGTAGAAAATATTCGAGGTGTTTCCTGCGACCATAACGCAGATACCTGCCGTGTCGATGCACGGCACCGGGGTGGTCGTCGCGCTGCAAGCTAACGTATATGTGTCACAGAAATCGGTGTAGGCTTCCGCGGTGAAGTTGAAGAGTGGAACGGTCGTCAGGAACGCGACGGTGAAGGACATGCTCGCGAGGCCGAGGTAGACAGGCCGATGGCCACGTTGCGCATTCATCTTCAGGCTCCTGTTGAAAGGGTTGTGGAGGTTCTTCGAATCCTCTCCAACTCGAACGGCATTCGAAGTTCAATCGCCGCTCGAAGGCGTGCCCATTCGCTTCCAGGCGGCAGCATCAATCGAGTTCATGGCGGCATCCAAATGCCCGTCGCCGAAAAGTACGTTCACGCTTTGCGAATGGAAAGAACGGGGTGGATGCAGGCCGAAGTTCGCCCCTCCGCAGGACGGGCGTGCATCGTTCGGCGGGCCGTTATGATTATATTCGGTGAGATACATGCCAGTATGCATCCACGAGGAACCCGAGTGCAAGTTCCACTGGAAGTCCGTCGCCGACAGGCAGTAGTCGATATAGGCCTGCTCGAGGAAGCGTCCGGGTTGCAGTTTCGCAAACTTGACATCTCTGGGCCCGCTGCCTTCGCCCTGGAAGGATCCGGCGATCCTCTCGCTCATGAAGGCCGTGTTGGACAGGCCGTCGGTGACGCTTGCCTGGGACGGACGCTTGCCCATGCCGAAAGGGCCGTCCGGGTCGCCCGAGGACTCATCCGCGAATGCTCCCCAGGTCCCATAGTTGAACCTATAGGAATTGAACATTCCGTCCTTGGAATCGCTGGGGCAGATGAACAACGGCACGACCGTCGTGCCGACGGTCAGGAGCGCAGGCGGATAGCTGTAAGAATCCGAACCCTGGGCGATCGCCATGTTGATCGAACTATAAAGCGTTTGCTGCTCAATGTATGGGAGGATGAACAGGAGCGCGGAGAGCGAATTCCCGGATTCCTTGCTCCCCCAGAGGAATCCATTGGGCGGATAGCATTCATGTACTGAAGAATAGAGATTAATGCCAATCCCCAGTTGCTTCAAATTCGCCTTGCATTGGGTGTTCCTCGCGCCCTCGCGGACGGCCTGGACGGCAGGCAGCAATAGCGCCGCAAGGAGGAAGATCACCAGCACCACCACGAGCACTTCGATCAGGGTGTAACCGCCGCGAGGCGTTGAACGATTCTCATGATCCGAGGCGTGAAGGATATGCATGGCACGGGCTTCGCTTTGAGATGTGCCGAAACCATGGTCGGCCCTGCCCGTCCATGATGATCGAGCATGCCGCTCCTGATTTATGCCCGATTTGTCACCGACGCCAGCAATATTAGCGATGTTCTCTTGCCGAGATCCACGAGAAATTCTTAAGAAATCAGAGAATCTCTCAAGCACCTCTGCTAATTGAGTATTCATTTTTCTCGTTCGTTAATCTAACTCGGCTCTGCCCTAAAGGCTTGCGTCCGCAGGGCAGGTCACCAAGCGCGGATTACCCCGCCGCTTATCCCCCGAGCAAATCTCCACGTTCGTCCTCTCGGCCTGCGACGTCATAAATTCATGCCGTGATTCTGCTCTGACAGCTCAATGACGCGGGACCGGATGGGGGAGATGTGGGCTCGCTCATTCGCTCGCGATTTCTCAGCTTCGCCATTACGAGGTGAGCCTGGGAGAAAGAAAGTGGGGATATCTTAACTATTTCGGCGACTTAGGGAATATACGCAAAACAAATGGCGATAGGCTATGTCTAGGGTGCAGATAGGTGGACGTTTGACGAGAGAAATCATCCCGGGATGCACTTAGCTTGATCGCTCCGGGAACCGGGACCGAGCCGTGAGGTGGATTTGCGATTGCCGGATAGAGGATTCGAGGCGCCTTCGCTCGTCGAAGGATTGAGGTTACGAAAGCCGACGTTGTTCACGATGAACATTTTTAGGGTGAGGAGGAATGACGGACGAGCCCGCCTCCGCCGCGAAGAAGGCTCGGGCGGGGGCGGGCTCATTGATTGATGGCTCGGAAAAGGCCCGGCGTGGATCAGCGGGGGCGAGTGGGGGTGGCGAGGCGGACGAGGCCGCCGAAGAGGCCTCGGATGACGGCCCAGGCGATCACGAAGGGGGTGCTCGGGTGCTTCAGGACGGTGGGCTTGTTGCCCTCGAAGGCGAAGTGGCCGAAGAACATCAGCGCGTAGCCGCCGAGGAAGAGGCCCAGCGACCACAAGGGCTTGAACGGGAGCAGGATCACCGCGAAGGCCACCATCGGCCAGCCCATCCCGATGTGCAGGAAGTGGTTGACCGGGTGGGTGTGATCCTTGCGGTACTTCGCGACGAACTGGTCGAGCTTCGAGGACCCACTCATCTAGGAACTCCTTTCCGATAGATCATGCCCCTCGGCGGGGTTTGTGGGAAGTGGAAGGGACGGACTCGACCTCACGCCACCCCGACGAAAATCGGGGCCGCTCGAGGTCGACCCGGGCGATCATTTCGAGGACGCGGCCGGAGCCGGTGAAGGAGCCGGGGCCGCGAGGGCGGCGGCAACGGGCTTCGGGGCGATGCCCTGCTTTTCCTTGTCCGTGTATTTGTCCAGCTTCGAGTGGTTGATCTGCGCCCAGTAGGTGGCGAAGTCGAACTTGGGCGAGTTGTCCATGTCGTGGCAGCGGGCGCAGAGGCCGCTCTTCTCGGCCTCGGCGACGCTGCGGGCGATCGCCTTGCGGAAGTCGGCGTTGGTGGGCTCGGCGATGTGCTTCGAACCGGGGCCGTGGCAGTTCTCGCACTGGTTGCCCTTGAGGTACGCCGTCTTCTCGGCAGAGACCCAGCCCGAGTTGTACTCGAAGCCGGTCGTGTGGCAGCTGATGCACTCGGCATCGAACTGGTGGTCGCTCCGCAGGCCCTTCGGATCCTTGACGATGCTCTCGAAGGCGTGGGCGTGCTTGGACGAATCCCACTTCGCGAAGGTCTTGGGATGGCAGGACTTGCACGTCTCGGCCCCGACGAAGGTCGCGCCCGGGGCACCGCCGGCGTAGTCGCGTCTGGGGAAGTTCTCGACGATCCCGCGCTGCTTGAGCATGTCCTGCAGGTCGTCCTCGATGAGCTTCTTCATGGGCTCGGACGGGCCGTCGTAGCGGGTGTTGAGGGTGATCCGCTGGTAGCGGAACCGGTCGGGCCCCTGCTGGTCGGGGTAGATCCCCACGACGCCGACGTACTGCCCCTTGTGCCCGACGCTCACCACCATCGTCTTGCCGTCGTTGACGCGCTCGGCCTCCTCGAGCGGGTCGAAGTGGGAGGTCGACACCACGATGTCGAAGCCGGGGAACTTCTCGGCCAGGCGCTTGGCCAGCTCGGGCGGGCCCTGGACGAGGAGCACCTGGGCGTCGCTCGACGTCTCCAGGTCGGGCAGGACGCCGGCGAGGGCCTCCTCGGCGGGCTTGATCTCGGGCAGGAGCACGTCCTTGGCCGGGTCGCCGAGCTTGGCGAGGGCCTGCGGGTCGATGACGGCCGTGATCCCGAGCTTCACCTTGCCGGCGGTCGTCGTCAGGCTCTTGACCACGTTCTTCTCGAACCCGGAGGCGGGCGTCACGTTGGCGACGGCCACCTTGGGCTGCTCGCCCAGGTCGAGGAACTGGGCGAAGGCCTCGTCCACGCCGTTCTCGAGGTCCTCCGCGCTCAGGGCGAGGGCGTTGTACTTCAGGAGGCCGAGCGCCTTGAGCGCCACGACGAACTTGGCCTTGGCCTCCTCGGGTCCACCCCTCGCGGCGGCCGGATCCTTGATGAGGCCGCCGAGGTCGACCAGGGCGAGGGGCCAGTTCTGCTCCTCGTGGAGCTTCTGGACGAGTTCGAACCGGCGCCTCAGGCCACCGAGCTGCCCCGAGGTGCAGCCGCAGGGCTCGAGGTAGCCGTCCTGCTCGCCCGAGACGAGCAAGGCGGCGGCCGGCTTGGGCCAGCCGTGGAAGGGCTTGGGCCCGAGGTCACTTGCGGGGGCGGTGTCGGCCCCCTTCGCGTCCCCCTTGGTTGCTTCTTTCGCGACCTTGGCGGGCTCGTCTTCCTTGTTTTGCGAGCTGCAACCGACGTATGTCAGGACCAGCGCGACCAGCGTGAGGGCGATCGCGGGCCGGTAAGAGCGAGGCGTCATCGTCGTCCTTTCCCGAAGTAGGCCTGGCGGGAGGCACGCGAGGCGCGGAGCCCCGATCGCGTCGGGACGCCTTCGGCCGCCTTGTTATAGCGTGCAGGTCGCCGCCCGATAAGAGCAGCCGAGGGGCGAACGCCACAAGCGACGAATGACGCCGGGCCTTCGTCGAGGCCGGGCGTCATCGTCGTGACGGTCTTTGTTCAGCTCGGGATGGACTCGTCCCGAGGCGGTTCGTTTCAGCCGGCGTCGCGGATGAGCAGGTTGGCGTAGACCTTGATCTCGGCGGCCAGCGGGTGGTCGGTCTTGAGGATGATCTCATCCTCGATGGTGCCGGCCGGGGTCCCGGGCGGGATCGTGACGATCATCCGGTACTTCCGGACCTTCGGCAGGTGGGTCCCCTCCAGGACCTCGACCTTCAACCCCTTGGGGGCGTGCATCACGTCGAACTTCACGTCCTTCTGGCCGCGGACGAGGATCGTCAGCTCCTTCGAGCCCCCCGCGTTGCCGGCGACGTCGGTCATCCGGAGCCGCTCGGGGACGACCGTGACGGGGCCGACCATCTTGCCCGTGACCTTGACGCTGACCTCGGGCTGCTTGGGGTGGTCAGTCGTGAAGATCAACTCTTCCTGGAAGGCGCCCAGCGGCAGGCCGCGCCCGATGGTGACCTCGACCATGAACCCTTCCTTGGTCTTGATCGCCGAGGCCTCTTCCGTCGTCAAGGGCTTCCAGCTCGCGGAGATGACGTCGGGCTTGGAGGTCTTGACCCCGGTCAGCTTGAAGTCGGGCCGGTCGGGGGAGAAGATCGCGATCTTGCCGGTGTGCTTCTCCTCGTCCGTGGTCAGCTCAAGGAGCGGGATGTTCGCGTCGGGATAGACGACGACGGCCGGCCGGACCTCGCCCTCGGCGGTGAACGTGATCTTGGGACGCTCGGGGTCGTTGGTCAGCAGGGTCGCCGGCTTCTTGTAATGCTCGTTGTAGCTGCGGGTGTCCCAGGTCAGGTGGATGGGGACCTTGTCGCCGGGCTCGACCGAGATCTCGGAGACGGACGACTTGCCGTCCTTGCCCTGGAAGTTGGCCACGGTGCAGGAGCACGGCGGGGCCTCGAGCGAGAGCCGGAGCGGGGCCTTGCCCTCGTTCTTGATGAACCACTCCTTCTCGAACTTGGTGTGCTGGGCCTTCGTCCCGAAGTTGTACTGCGGGTCCCCCTCAACCACGGCCTTGGGCTGGGGGCCCTTGGCGGCCGGGGTGCCCGTGGCCGTCGGGAAGGCGACGCCCGTGCTGTTCGTCGTGCTCGCCGGGAGCATCTGGAACATAACCGTGGCCCCCGCCGTGATCGCGATGACCAGCACAGAGAGGATGATCCAGCGTGACATGATTGGGATGACTCCGTGAGTCTCGACCGTTCGAGGTGATCGCGCGAACCGGGATGGATGTAGGACGTCCTCAAACTCTGATCTTAATTCTCGCCGAGCCCCACGGTCAAGGAAGCCGCCGAGCCCCTTCGGGGTGCTTGGATCCCTCCGAGGCCGGTCAGGAGGGCCGACGCCCGGCGAAGTTGATCCCGTGCCCCTGCCCCTCGTGGTAGAAGACCTGCCCCTTGGAGATGTCCCGGATCTCGACGAGCCCGGCGGCCCGGAACCACTCGAGGACCTCCTCGGGGGTGTGCCGGGTCAGGAACCTGGGCGCGTACCAGTCGAGCGTGTCGCAGACGCGGACCTCGGGATCCGGGTGCATCGACACCCCGATCGTCATCAGGTGCAGGGCCACCCCCGCGCGGCCGACGAGCCGGCTCTTGCTCGCCATCAGCTTGCGCTTCAGGCCACCGACCGGGGCCATCCACTCGCTGAGGCGGAGCAGCATCGGGAGCGGGAGCCGCCTCGACACCGACCGATGCACGGCGACGACCTTCTCCAGCAAGGGGCGTTCCTTCGGGTAGACCCAGATCACGATCCGCCCCCCCGGCTTGAGGAGCCTGGCGATGCTCAGGAACGCCGCCCTCGGATCCGGGGTGTGGTCGAGCACGCCGAGCGAATAGATGTGGTCGAAGGTCCCCTCGGCGAACGGGGGCCGGAGGAGGTCCCCCCGGGCGACGGAGACGTTGGGCAGGTCCCCGGTCAGGTCCCTGGCGGCGATCACGGCCTCGCTCAGGTCGAGCCCGACGGCCCTCGCTCCGGATTCTCCGGCGACCCGGAGATACCGGCCCATCCCGCAGCCGGCGTCGAGGACGGTCGCCCCCGAAAGCTCGCCCTCGGCCAGGCCGGTCCGGTTGCGGAAGGTCGCGCGGTCCTCCTCGGGGCGGAGGATCCGGAACCGGTTCCATTGCAGGGTGTACGTCGACTTCGTGCGTGTCTGGTCGTCGGTGGCGGTCATCGGGACTCGAAATCAACGCGAAGGGGTCGAGGAATCGCCGGGAGGTCCGATCTCGCCGTCGATGTCGATGTTGACGTCTTGCCTCGCACGGCTCAAGGGCAAGCCGGCTTGGGCGCCCCATTGTCGCCGGGAGCCGGGCTTCGCCGTTACTGGTTCTCGGGGGCGTCGGCGGTTGTCGCGGCTCGCCCGTCCCGGCCTCGGCGGCATTCCGCGACGGTTCGGGTGCAAATTTTTGGCATCTGTTCCCATCTTTATTGGCGAAAGCGATCGTCGTGTGCAATAAAGGGGGCCGCCCGGGCGAAGAACTCGGGCGGGGCGAGGGGCCGAGGCCCGGAGCCGTCGGCGGGCTGGTCCCGGTTCAAGCGGACGGGGCCGCCTTCCGCTCCCACTGATCCTCGGCGGCGCTCCGGCGGAGGTAGAGGGGCTCGAGCGACCAGGCGTCGTGGCGGAGGCCGCTTCGCCAGACGCGGAGGGCCAGGTCGGCGAGCCGGCGGGCGTCCGGCTGGTTCTGGGCCGCCGGGGCCACGTCCAGGGTATCGGGCAAGGGGCCGGCGAGCCGGTCGAGGCCGGGGCCGAGCACCCAGGTCCCCTTCCCCAGACGCGACTCCCAAGCCGTTCGGGGTTCGATCCGGGTCGAATCCGAGGCGATCAGGCGACCGAGTGGTTCGGAACGGGCGAGGTCGAGTGTATAAAGGTCGCCGCGTTGTGCGTCGGCCACCACGGAGACGGAGAGGGCCTCGCCCGGGGCGTTCTGGGCGATGACTTCCAGGCTGTTGAGGCCGACGACCGGCTTGCCCGTCACGTAGGCCAGGGTCTTCACCGCGGTCAGGCCGATCCGGAGCCCGGTGTAAGACCCGGGGCCGAGCCCCACCGCGAAGCCGTCGAGGTCCGCGAGGGCCAGGCCGGCCTCGGAGAGCAGCGAGGCGATCGTCGGGATCAGTTGGCGGCCGTGGCGCTGCCCGGAGCCCGGGGCCGCGACGAGCAAGGCCCCCTCGGGGCCGGCGACGGCGACCGCCGCGGAATTCGTGGAGGTATCGATGGCCAGGAGATACACGCTGCGTCCGACTCCCTTGAGACCTGTCGGCCCTCGTCCCGGTCGGGGAAAGCCCTGACGGGGCTCCCCTTGACCTTGACCCCCGGCCTGAACTCGTTCTATTCTAGAAAGATTGTGAGACACCACGGCTGAGATTTCCAGAGCCTCGATTCCTGCCTTTGGTGTCCTCGGAGGTCGCTTCCGGTGCGTCGTGCCCTGATTAGTGATATTCACGGAAATCTCGAAGCCCTGGAGGTAGTCCTCGCCGACATCAAGTCGCAGGGGATCTCCGACATCTATTGCCTGGGAGACATCATCGGCTACGGGCCCAACCCCCGAGAGTGCATCGACCGGGTGATGGAGCACTGCCGAGTGACCCTGCTGGGCAACCACGACCAGGGCGCGATGTTCGACCCCGACGGCTTCAACATCGGCGCCGAGCGCGCGATCTTCTGGACGCGAGAGCAGCTCGAGAGCAACGTCGACCGCGAGAATAACGAGAAGCGCTGGGAGTTCCTCGGCGAGCTGCCGCGGACCCATCGCGAGGAGCCGTTCATCTTCGTCCACGGCTCCCCGCGCAACCCGCTGAGCGAATACGTCTTCCCCGAAGATATCTACAACCACCGGAAGATGGAGCGGCTCTTCCAGCTCGTCGACCGGTATTGCTTCCAGGGGCACACGCACGTCCCGGGGGTCTTCACCGAGGGTTTCCAGTTCTACGCCCCCGAGGAGATCGACAACGAATACACCCTCGGCGACGGCAAGCTGATGATCAACGTCGGCTCGGTCGGCCAGCCCCGGGACGGGGACCCCCGCGCCTGCTACGTGATCCTCGACGACGGCCGCCCCGGCCAGGAGAATGGGGCCGCGGGCGCGCCGGCCGACCCGACCTCCTCCCCCGCCCCGGCGGGGCCCGTCCGGGTGACCTTCCGCCGCCTGCCCTACGACTTCGAGACGACGATCCGCAAGATCTACGCGATCTCGGAGCTCGAGCCGTTCCTGGGCGATCGTCTACGACAGGGACGTTAGCCGGCCCGGTCCCATCCCGTCACCGTCCCCTCGGGCTCGCCGCCGCGATTGAACCCCGGCGTCGCCCCTCGTCAACCCTCTCCCCGAGTGCATACCCGCCATTCCTCGAAGGTTTCCGCCACGATGAGTAGTGAGAAGCGGCTCGTCCTCTTCATGGCCCTGACGTTCCTCTCGTTCATGGGCCTGCAATACCTGATGGAAGCGACCGGGCTCATCAAGCCCGAGCCGAAAAAACCGGCGCAGCAGGCCGACGCCAAGCCGGGGGATAAGGCCAAGCCGGCCGACGCCGTCGCCGCGAAGGACCAGGACAAGGCGAAAGAGAAGGCCGAGGCCAAGCCCGGCGACAAGCCGGTCGCCGACGCCAAGCCGGCGGAGGCGGAGAAGCCCAAGGTCGAGATCGTCAATCCGCTCGAGCTCGTCATCGGCTCGACGCGCGACGGCTCCGAAGGGGCCTACCACCTCCAGGTCATGCTCGACCAGAAGGGGGCGGGCGTCTCCTCGACCCTCTCGGCCCGATACCTGGCCGACAAGGACGGGCGCAGGATCAAGAACCTGCCGCTCCAGCTCATCGGCCGGAACCCCGGCTCGCCGCCGAGCTTGCCGACCCTCTCGTACAACCTCAGCTCGGGCCAGCCCAAGGCCGCCGAAGATAAGGCCGCCGAAGATTCGGCCGAGGCCAAGGAAGCCCGGGAAGCCAAGGAGATCCTCGGCTACGTGCCCGAAGGGGAGATCCCGCTGGCCCAGGAGGTCTGGGAGGTCGTCCGCGACGACAAGGGCAAGATCGTCCGCGAGTTGAGCGAGCCCGTCGCCAAGCTGAAGACGGTCCGCGAGGGGCAGGAAATCCTCTTCAAGACGACCGTCGACCAGTGGGGCGTTACCCTCACCAAGCGATATCGAATCTGGAAGGGCGAGGACTCGTTCGAGGTCGAGCTCGGGTTCGAGAGCCCGCAGAAGGAGCAGAAGCTCGCCTATCGCCTCTACGGCCCGCACAGCATCCCCATCGAGGGGGAGTGGTACACCAGCTCGTTCCGCGACATCTTCTTCGGCTCGGTCGAAGGGGACGCCGTCAAGATCGTGAACCGCACCGGGGGCGAGATCGCCAAGCCCAAGGCCGACCGCTTCGAGAATACGACCCTCCCGCTCCGGTTCGCCGGCGTCGAGAACCAGTACTTCGCCACCTTCATCGAGCCCTTCCCGGCCCCGACGAAGGAGGCCGACCGCTGGGATGCGCGGACCGAGGCGATCGTCATCGATGAGAGGCCCGAGGCCTCCCAGAAGGCCGACGTCACGGTGATGGTCCAGTCCAAGCCGTTCGAGGTCGGGCCCAATCGCCCCGTCAAGCAGACGTACCGGGTCTACGCCGGGCCCAAGATCATCGCGAACCTCCTGCCCTACGGCGCCGAGGGCCTGGCCTCGTATCGCAAGTATCAGTGGTTCGGCATCCCGGGTGCGGCCTGGATGTCGATGAAGGTCATCGCCCCGCTGCTCGACTACATCTATGACTTCACGCTGAAGGTCTCGCAGTCGTTCGGCGGCAAGAACGGGAACTACGGCATCGCCATCATCCTCCTGACGCTCCTCGTCCGGATGATCATGTTCCCGATCGGCCGCAAGCAGGCGATGTCCGCGCAGAAGATGCAGAGCCTGCAGCCGCTCATGAAGGAGATCCAGGAGAAGTACAAGGACGACAAGGAGCGGCAGACGAAGGAGACGTTCGCCCTCTACAAGAAGCACGGGGTGAACCCGATCGGCGGCTGCCTCCCGGCCCTGATCCAGTTGCCGATCTTCGTCGGGCTCTGGCAGGCCCTGAACAACAGCGTCAGGCTGCGGCACGCGTCGTTCCTCTACATCCAGAACCTCGCCGCGCCCGACATGCTCTTCCGGTTCCCGACCGAGCTCCCCTTCATCGGCGAGTACTTCAACCTGCTGCCGTTCCTGGTCGTCTCGCTGATGATCGTCCAGACCAAGCTGTTCGCGCCCCCGGCCACCACGCCCGAGGCCCAGATGCAGCAGAACATGATGAAGTACATGATGGTGTTCATGGGCTTCATGTTCTACAAGGTCCCCTCGGGCCTGGGCATCTACTTCATCACGAGCAGCTCCTGGCAGATCTGCGAGCGGCTCCTCCTGCCCAAGATCACGCACGCCCCGGCCACGCCCGACTCCTCGGCCAACGACGACAAGAACCCGCCCGGCGGCGGAGGAGGCGGTGGCGGTCGTGGCGGCAACGGTCGAGGCCCGAGCGGCCCGCCCCCCAAGCCCCCGGGCCGGTTCGCCCAGTTCTGGGAGAAGGTCAAGGAAGAGGCGACCAAGGACCCCACCTACCGCAAGATGCTCAACGAGCGCGACAAGGCCAAGGAGCCGGAGCGCGAACGCGAGCGAGACCGGGGCAAGCCCCGATCCCGCCCCGGCCGTCGTCGCTGAGACGCGACCGAATGACAGACTGACTGACGACGACGGGCCGACCCATGCGAGTCGGCCCGTCGTCGTTTGATCCCTTCCGACTCCAGAGACGCCACGAAGGGGCCCCGACCTTGTCGAGCCGGCTCGACCCCCATGACACGATCGCTGCGGTGGCGAGCCCCCCGGGGCCCGGCTTCCGGGGCCTCGTCCGTTTGTCGGGCCCCGAGGCCTGGTCGATCGCCCTGGGCCGGTTCACCCCCGACATCGACGCCCCACCGCCGAGACGAGCCGAGCGCCGGACGGGCCGGCTCGCCGTCGCCGGCCTGCGCCCTCCCCTGCCCGCGGCGATCGTCCTCTGGCCGGCTCCCAGGACGTACACCGGGCAGCAGCTCGCCGAGATCCACACGGTCGGCTCGCCGCCGCTGGTCAACTTGCTCCTGGCCGATTGCCTGACCCGGGGCGCCCGGCTCGCCGAGCCCGGGGAGTTCACCCTCCGCGCCTTCCTCTCGGGCCGGATCGACCTGACCCGGGCCGAGGCGGTCCTCGGCGTCATCGACGCGAGATCCCCCGCGCAGCTCGACGCGGCCCTCCAGCAGCTCGCCGGCGGCCTCTCCGGCCCGATCACCGAGGCCCGGGATCATCTCCTCGACGTACTCGCGCACCTCGAGGCCAACCTCGACTTCGCCGAGGAGCCCGACGTGGACGTCCTCGCCCGCGCCGAGCTCGCCAACCAGCTCTCATCCTCGTCCGAGCAGTTCGCCGCCCTCGCCGCCCGGCTCGTCTCGCGCGAGCGTCCCGAGGGCCACCCGCGGGTCGTCCTCGTCGGCCCCCCGAACGCGGGCAAGTCCCTCCTCTTCAACGCCCTGCTCGGCCAGACGCGGGCCCTCGTCTCCCCCCAGGCCGGCACGACCCGCGACTACCTCTCGGCCCTCTGCGACTGCGACGGCCTGACGATCGAGCTGATCGACACCGCCGGCATCGAGCCCGGCCTGACTCCGATCGAGGCCCGGGCCCAGGCCCTCCGCGACGCCCAGGCCGCCCAGGCCGACCTCCTCCTCGACTGCCGCCCGAGCGACTCGGCCTTCGATCCCGCTTTATCCTTATTGGTCGGCACCGACCGCCCCCGCCTCGAAGTCTGGACCAAGTCCGACCTCGAGACTCTCGAAGATGATCAAGTCTCCCGCTTGAGCACGAGTGCCCGCACCGGCGCCGGCCTCCCCGCCCTTCGCCACGCGATTGCCACCACCCTGCGCGATACCGACGCCGAAGGCTCCCTCGCCACCAGCACCGGCGCCCGCTGCCGCGAGAGCCTCGAGCTCGCCAGCCGCGCCTTGGAATCCGCCTCCCAGGCGATCCTCCTCGGCGCCGGCGACGAGCTCGTCGCCGTCGACCTCCGCCAGGCCATCGACGAGCTCGGCAAAGTCGTCGGCGTCGTCGTCACCGACGACATCCTCGACCGCATCTTCCGCCGCTTCTGCATCGGCAAGTGATGAGCCGATTCGACTAACGCGTCGACCTCGTGAGCTGTCCAGGCCCAGGAATCAAGCCTGTAACATGACGATGGGGGCGACAGGCGGATCGACGACGAGGTTATCATAGGACGCGAGAGCGGCCCTTGGCATCGGAACGTCCCGGCCGTCGGCACCCATCGAGCGGCCTCGCCAGCGTCCTCTCTCGGCAGAAGGTACCATCGGCGGTCCGCGACAATGACCGTCGTCGCGCGGAATGGGTGGCCTTCGGTCGAGCCTTCCCTCGTTCGGGCCGCCTAGTCTCGCGCCGACCGAATTATCCCGAGGCCTAACGAAGCGGTTTGTAACGCTTTGGGGCATTGCTCGACGAGAGCACGGCTCTCGGGTAGGCCCTGGAACCAAGAGCGTGGAAAAGCTATTCTGATTTCGCTCGTTGGTTTTCCCGAAAGCACTGCTATAATTGGGTATCTGGCAAAAAAGCTATTCGCAAAGCTATTCGGAGGAGGCTGTGGAACAGGTAGATCAGCTCCTCAGGTTGTTGAGGAACCGTGGGATTTCCCGTGGGGTGGAGATCCAAAGAGAGCTCGGGATCTCTCAGCCGGTGATGTCTCGGCTCATGCGTGAGGCGGGCCCTCGCGTCACCCGGTTTGGGCGGAGCGTGGCAACCCGCTACGCGTCGACTCGGGAGATCGCCGGCCTTGGGCGTCAGACGCCCGTCTTTCGTGTGGACGAGCACGGTCGCCCGAACCCGCATGGTGTCCTGCATTTCCTCGCAGGAGATGCTTGTTGGCTCGAGCGCGAGTCGGGGAACGGCCAGGAGTTCGTCGGCCTGCCCCCCTTCATGGAGGACATGCGACCACAGGGCTACATCGGGCGTGGCTTCCCGGCACTCTATCCGGAATTGAAATTACCAGGACGCATCAGCGACTGGAACAATGAGCACCAGTTAATCGCGGTGGCGATGCGGGGCGAGGACTGCGTCGGCAATCTCATCATTGGAGAGGAGTCACTTGATCGTTTTAACTCAGCCAGGGCGCAGCCAATCGCCAGGTCAGACTATCCCAGGCTCGCCATAGGGGCGTTGGAAGGTCAACCTGGCTCCTCGGCAGGCGGCGAACAGCCCAAGTTCCTAGTCTATAACGAAGATTGTCATGTGCTGGTGAAGTTCGCCGGCGGCGACGGCGCCGCGGCTGACAGATGGCGTGACTTGCTCATCAGCGAGCACCTGGCCTTGGAGGTGCTGCGGGACGCCAATGTCTCTGCACCTCGTTCGGCATGCTTTGACATTGATGGGATCAAGTATTTGGAGGTGGAACGCTTCGACCGGGTCGGCCGGCGAGGGCGTCGCGGCTTGATCTCGCTCTACGCCGTCAACAGCCACTACTTCGGCGATATTCCCGAGGATTGGAGTCGAGCTAGCCGGAGAATCCTCGCCGAGCCGACCTTGAACCTGGACGCTGCTGATGCCGACCTCATGGTTTGGCTGGATGCCTTCGGCGATCTCATCGGCAACACAGACAGGCATTTCGGCAACTTATCCTTCTTCGCCGAGGAGGCCAGAGAATTAACGTTGACCCTGGCACCGGTCTACGACATGCTCCCGATGGCCTTCGCCCCCGTGGGCACGAACATCGTCGAGAGGTCCTTCACCCCGCATCCTCCCAATGCCCTGAACCTGCACCTCTGGCATCACGCGGCGAAACAGGCGAAAAGATATTGGTCGCGCCTCTGCGAAGAGGACACACTCAGAGACGGCTTCCGTCAGATCTGCAAGGCTTGCCAGGATACCCTCTCACGTCTCATCGATGAACATTCGTGAGGCCGTCCGCCGGGCCTCATAACTCGCGATCCGGCGCGAGGCGTCGTCAATAGCCTGGGGGATCGAGGATGAGCCCTGACGCATCGCTGCCTTCGCTGAGCCGCGTCGCCCATCGATTGCAACCGCATCCACGTCGCAACGCGTTCGCCTCGCCTGCGTGATCTCCTCGCGGGATCCGCGGGCGGGTCCGCGCCCTTCGGAATCCTTCGAAAGATGGATTCGCGATGCGATTGAGCCGCGACTTGCGGGGCTGCCGGAGCCGGCACGACGGCCCCGAGTGCGATGGATCGATCTGGCTCGGGCGGCTGGCGCCTGTCGCGTCCATACGCCATTGTGTTAGCGCTCATCGTGATCTGACACAATAAAGGTTCAGGCGGGATCACGAAAATTCGAGGAGAGGTGACGAAAATTCGTCGGTTCACGAAATGTCGTGATTAGTCGTTGTCGGTGATGGTCGTTGCAATGGGTTTTGTTTCAAGATGTTGTGGCAATTGTTGAGCCGTGGCACGAGGTTTGGATTATCAGGAAAACGAGTGCCCTGGCCCGGGTCGAAGCGACCCGGGGCGATGCCGAGGGCCGGAGATCACCACGGGGCGATGGCGGATAAGCCGGGCCCCAAACATGAACCGGAGATGAAGATATGTGGGATTCAACTCGGGTGACGCACAAGACGGTCGAGGTGGACGGGCTGCAGGTCTTCTATCGCGAGGCGGGGCCGAAGGATGCCCCGACGCTGCTCCTGCTGCACGGGTTCCCCACCAGCTCGCAGATGTTCCGGAACCTGATCCCCGCGCTGGCGGATGAGTTCCACCTCGTGGCGCCGGATTATCCGGGGTATGGACATAGTTCGGCGCCTTCGCATGACAAATTCGAGTACACGTTCGACAACGTGGCGAAGGTGATCGACGCGTTCACGCAGAAGATCGGGCTGACGAAGTATGCCCTGTACGTGCAGGATTACGGGGCGCCGGTGGGGTATCGGCTGGCGACGGCCCATCCCGAGCGGGTGACGGGGTTCGTCGTGCAGAACGGGAACGCGTATGACGAGGGGCTCGACAACGCCTTCTGGGAGCCGATCAAGGCGTACTGGAAGGACCCGAAGAACCCCGAGAAACGCGATGCCCTGCGGGGCCTGCTCACGCTCGAAGCGACGCGCTGGCAGTACACCGACGGCGTCCCCAACGTCGAGAACGTCGCGCCGGACGGGTGGGTGACGGATCAATACTTGCTCGACCGCGAGGGGAACGCGGACATTCAGCTCGATATGTTCCTGAGCTACGGCAGCAACCCCCCGCTCTATCCGGGCTGGCAGGAGTACTTCCGCAAGCATCAGCCGCCGATGCTGATCGCCTGGGGCAAGAACGACCAGATCTTCCCCGCCGCGGGGGCCGAGCCGTACAAGCGTGACATCAAGGACCTCGAGTTCCACCTGCTCGACGCCGGGCACTTCGCCCTGGAGTCGGCCGGGCCGGAGATCGCGGCCTTGATCCGGGACTTCCTGAAGAAGCACGCGGCCAGGGGCTGAAGTGCCGTCGAGGGCCCGGCCGAGAGGCCGGGGGAGGATGCGGCGATGAGGACGTACCCGAGCGACGTCGCCTTCACCCCCGCGGTGAAGGCGATCCAGGGGCGGAAGGGTTCGCGGAGCCAGTACGCCCGGCTCGAACGGGGCCGGGGCTGGCAGACGACCGTGACCCCCGAGCTGTCCGAGTTCCTCGCGGGGCTCGACATGTTTTATCTCGGCACCTCGAACGCCGAGGGGCAGCCGTACATCCAGTATCGCGGCGGGTCTCCCGGCTTTCTCAAGGTGGTCGACGACACCACGCTGGGCTTCGCCGACTTCGGGGGCAACCGCCAGTACATCACCCTGGGCAACCTCTCCGAGAATCCCCGGGCCTTCCTCTTCCTGATGGATTACGCCCAGGGCCAGCGCATCAAGGTCTGGGGCCGCGCACGCGTCGTCGAGGGGGACGCGGCCCTGGAGGAGAAGCTCCGCGACCCCTCCTACCCGGGGCGGGTCGAGCGGGCGATCCTCTTCGACGTCGAGGCCTGGGACATCAACTGTTCCCAGCATATTCACCAGCGATTCTCGAGGAGCGAGGTCGTCCCGGTCCTCGAGAAGCTCCAGTCGCGGATCGCCGAGCTGGAGGCCGAATTGCAGCGAGTCTCGCCCGAATCCCCGGCCCTCAAGGGGGCCTGACGGACTCGCGGTCATCGCTCCGGAGCCGAGGTGGCCCGCCGCCGCCTCGGCTCGTGTCATATCTTCGTAAGAAGCTGTCGGATCGTCATGTCCGTGGACATATCTCGCGAAGTCGGCCGCGGTGTGCGATCGCTCCGCCGCCGTCGATCGCGTTGGCTTGGGCGACTCGCGGGCGATTTTGACGGGCCGGTTGAGGATGATCCGGGCGAACGGCGAGGGCTAGTCCGCCCAGTGGTCTAGCTCGTCGTCGGGGCCCTGGCGCAGCAATCCCGACCATCGACAGACCAGGCACTTGTACCGCCTCGAGTCCACGAACTGGGAGATGTATCGGTCGAACTTCCGGCGTGGCTCGCGCCTCAGAGACCTCTCTTTCCCGCAGCGAGGGCAGGCGTGCTTCCGGGAGGAGAGGAACCGGTAGACGTAGAGGAGTCGCCTGGCCAGGACGAGGAAGGCCGCCATCAGGGCGGCGTAGACGACATACATGATCACGGTAGCAGGCCTCCTTAGCCAGGGGTCGCGAGGCCTTCTTCTGCCCGTCGGCGGAGAGACTGCGACAGTAAAGTGGAGGGACCAGTGGCGTCCCGCTTTTACTTTAGATGATGAATTTTAGTAACGGTCACACTTCTTTGGAAATCGGTTTCACAAGGACATCAAGATTCTCCGGGGAATCGATCCTGATTGTGGAGGATCCCCCTGATGGTTGGCGGCTGGACCCCAAGAGGGGATTGGCAAGGGGCTCATCGAGATCGGCTGCCCGCGCCCGCATCGCCGTTCGTCGACTTGCGAGGCGGCAGGCGAGGTCAGGCTCACCTCATGAGATGTCTCATGGGGGGAGGCAGCTCGTCGTTCGGTGGAAATTTCGGCATGGTCGGAATGATCCGCAGAGAAAGCGGGCCCGGGCCTGGCATTAGGGCTTGCCCGATCGGTTTGTGTGGTACATTGGGAAAAGCTGATTGAGCGAAAGTGACGGCGGGCGGCAACGGGATGGTGTACCGGGTCGAAGTCGACCCGGGGCCTCTCTCGCGGCGGGGCCGGTCCGCGCAGAGGGGTGCGGTTGCACCTCGGCCGACACTTCGATGGATGGAAAAAGAAAAAAGGGAACGCGTCCATGTCCTCCGCGACCCGGCAGCCGAATCCGAGCGGCCGCGACTCGACGAGGTTGGAGCCGACGGTCGGGCAGTTCATCGGGTTCTTGCTCGAAGGCGAGCACTACGCGATCGCCATCAGGACGATCCAGGAGATCATCCTGATGAAACCCATCACCAGGCTCCCACGCGCCCCCGAGTCGATCGAGGGGCTCATCAACCTGCGGGGGACCGTCATCCCGATCGTCAGCCTGCGCAAGCGGTTCGGACTCGGAGCGAGGCCGCTCGACGACGAGACCCGCACGATCGTCGTCAACAGCCACGGCAAGACCGTCGGCCTGATCGTGGACGAGGTCACCGAGGTCATGAAGATCGCCCACGACCAGATCCAGCCGGTGCCGATCGCGGTGACGGCCGCCTCGCAACGGTGCATCTCCGGGCTGGCCAGGCGAGACGACCGGCTCCTGATGATCCTCGACATCGACAAGCTGCTCGACCCCAACGAACTCGAAACCGGCGCCTGAATCGACACCCACTGGAACGCCCCATGCTCGACCCGACCCAGCGATCGCGGCGCCCGGCACGGATGAAGCGGCGACTCCCGCAAGGACTTCGATACGACTCGACGGCCGAGACTTCGCTCGCGCCGACGCCCCCGGCCGCGCCGGAGTCGAACGCGAGCCCCGGCCTCGCGGGCGCACACGCGAACGCCGTCCCCGCCCACGCGAACGGCGACGCCGAGGAGGCCCTCGGCAACGCCCGCGCGATGATCGACACGATCAACGCCATCGTGCGTGCGGGCTCCACCGACGAGATCATCCGGTCGACCCTCGACACAATCCGCGACAGGCTCGGCTGGTCCTATGCGTCGTACTGGACGGTCGACCCCGAGCGGAACGCGCTCGTCTTCTCGATCGACTCCGGGACGGTCGACCCCGAGTTCCACCGGGTCACGCGCTCGGCCACGTTCAAGGAAGGCGAAGGGCTGAACGGGAGGGCCTGGAGGCAGCAGGACCTCGTCTTCGTCGCCGACCTCGAGAACCTCGACGACTGCTGCCGGGCTCCCATCGCGAGCCGGGCCGGGATCGAGTCGGGCGTCTGCATCCCGCTCGCGTACGACGGCCGCGTGATCGGCACGATGGACTTCTTCGCGACGAGCTCGGTGAACATCTCGCCGATGCGGATGGAGGTCCTGCGCGTCCTGGGCCGCACGGCGTCGGACAAGATCGCCAAGCTCGGCAAGGAGCAGGAGCTCACGCGCATCTTCCGGATGATCGAGAACGCGCCGCTGAACATGATCTACGCGGATCGCGACCTCAAGATCCGCTACATGAACCCGGCCTCGCAGCGGACCCTGAAGGGGCTCGAGGCGTACCTGCCGATCAAGTCCGACGCGATGATCGGCCAGTCGATCGACCTCTTCCACAAGGCCCCCGAGCACCAGCGTAGGCTCCTCGCCGACCCGAGGAACCTGCCCCACCGCGCGGTGATCCGGGTCGGCCCCGAGTCTCTCGACCTGCTCGTGACCTCCATCCTCGACCGCGACGGCACGTACCTCGGCCCGATGCTGACCTGGGAAGTCGTCACGTCGAAGGTCGAGGCCGAGAGGCGGGCGAAGATCCTGGCCGAGAACACCGAGGCGCTCAACCAGGTGCTGCTCGCCCTCGGGCGGGCGCAAGGGGTCGAGGAGATGATCGTCTCGGCCCTCGAGGCCGTGCGCAAGGCGTTCGGCTGGGTCTACGGCTCGTACTGGCGCCTCGACGAGGAGTCCGATCAGCTTGTGTTCATGTCCGAGTCGGGTACGGTGGACGAGGAGTTCCGCAGGGTGACGCGGGCCTGCCGCTTCCGCGAGGGGGAGGGCCTGATCGGCCGCGCCTGGCGGCGACGCGACCTCTTCTTCACCGACGACCTGAGCGAGCTGTCCGACTGCCCGAGGGCACCGGTCGCGCGGAGGCTCGGGATCACCGGGGCGCTGGCGTTCCCGATCCAGCTCAACGGCAAGGTCGTCGGCACGATGGACTTCATGTCCGACGTCAAGCAGGAGCTGGGCGAGCAGCGGCTCGAGGCGCTCCGGGGGGTGGCCCGGGTCCTCTCCACGGCGCTCGACCGCGCCAAGCAGCGGGCGTCGATCGAGCGCGACAAGCGGGAGATCGAGGCCAAGGTCAACCAGCTCATGATGGTGGCCCAGGCCGCCGCCAAGGGGGACCTCTCCGTCGAGGTCGGCGTCTCCGGCCCCGACGACATGGGGCGGCTCGGCGAGGCCCTGGCCAAGATGATGGCCGACCTCAAGCACGTCATCGGCGAGGTCATCGAGAGCGCCAACCAGTTCGCCGAGGGGTCGCAGGTCGTCGCCGAGAGCGCCAGCTACCTCAGCGAGTCGTCGCAGAACCAGGCGGCGACCGTCGAGGAGATGTCGGCCTCGATCGAGCACCTCGGCAAGGCGATCCTCGAGATCAACCGCAACGCCGGGTCGGCCAAGGAACTCGCCGAGAAGTCGTCGCACCTCGCCAAGCAAGGGGGGGACTCGGTCGACCAGGCGATCGAGGCGATGGTCCTGATCCGCAAGTCGAGCGAGCAGGTCAGCGACATCATCCAGGTCATCAGCGAGATCGCCAGCCAGACGAACCTGCTCGCCCTCAACGCGGCCATCGAGGCGGCCAGGGCCGGCGAGCACGGCCTCGGCTTCGCGGTCGTCGCCGACGAGGTCCGCAAGCTGGCCGAGCGCTCGAGGGGCGCGGCCAAGGAGATCACCGCGCTCATCAAGGAGTCGACCCGCCGCGTGGCCGACGGCGCGCAGCTCTCCGAGGCCGCGGGCAAGTCGCTCGCCACGATCGTCAAGGGGGTCGAGGAGACCGCGCTCAGCATCGCCAAGATCGCCGAGGCGACCCAGGAGCAGTCGGAGTCGGCCGAGGAGGTCAGCAAGGCGATCCAGAACGTCTCGTCGATCACCGAGACGAACGCGTCCAGCTCCGAGGAGCTCTCCGCCAGCGCGGAGGAGCTCGGGGCGCAGGCGAACTCGCTCAAGAACGTGATCTCCGGGTTCAAGGTCTGATCGGCTTCGGCCCGTGATCCGCGGAGGGGCGGCGATGACGGCGATCGGCGGCGAGCTGACGGAGGAGGAGTGCGCGAGCTTCTGCACGCTCATCTACCGCCTCGCCGGCATCCGGATCCCGGAGACCAAGCGGGTGATGGTCTCGACCCGGATCCGGAGGAGGCTCCGCGCCACGGGCATCGCCACCTTCTCGGCCTACCTCGCCCACCTGCGGTCCGCCGCGGGCGCGGCCGAGGTGCCGTTGTTCGTCGACGAGATGACGACCAACGAGACGTACTTCTACCGCGACCCGCATCAGTATGAATGGTTCGCCGGCGAGTTCCTGCCCCAGATGCTCGAGCAGGCGAAGGCCCGCAAGCGGCCCAGGAGCCTGCGGGTCTGGTCGGCCGCGAGCAGCACGGGCGAGGAGCTGTACTCGGCCGCCCTGAAGATCCAGGGGAGGCGGAAGGACTTCAACGGCTGGCGGATCAAGCTGCTCGGCACCGACCTCAGCGGGGCCGTGCTCAAGGCCGCGAGGGCCGGCGTCTACGACGAGCGGGCGCTCAGGCTCGTCCCCGAGGCCGAGCGGTCCCGCCACTTCACGCACGACCCGGCCGCCCGCAGGTGGGAGCTCTCGCAGGAGGTCCGGGCCGACGCGACGTTCCGGCTCCACAATTTGCTGGAGCCGTTGCGGGAAGATCCGTTCGACTGCGTGTTCATCAAGAATGTGCTGATTTATTTCGACGAGGATTCCAAGAAGTCGGTCGTGAAGCACCTGATCGCGTCGCTGGCGAAGGGGGGATACCTCGTCGTCGGCCCGTCGGAGGGGATCTTCCCGATGCTCGGCGCGTTGGTGAAGCACAAGTCCTGGCTCTACCAGAGGCCTGCCTGACTCCAGTCCGGCCGATCCGATCGAGGTGACCGTCCATGTCGGGGTTCGACCTTGGGGACCTGCTGCCCTTCTATCTCGACGAGAGCGACGAGCAGATCGTCGGCCTCGGCGCCTTGCTCCTGCAGCTCGAGCAGGCCCCCGACGACGAGAAGGCCCTGCGCGAGGCCTTCCGCCTGATCCACAGCCTCAAAGGGGGGTCGACGGTCATGGGGTTCGACGAGGTGAAGGGCCTGACCCATCACCTCGAGACCTACTTCGACGAGCTCCGCGCGGGGCGTCGCAGGCTCGACCGCCCTTCGCTCGACATCGTCCTCCGCTGCCTCGACGCCCTGCGCGACTATCACGCCGAGCTGCGCGAGAAGGGCTCCAGCGAGATCAGCCTCTCCGAGCTGACCGAGCTGGTCGTCACGAGCCTCGGCAAGGATCGGCGTTCCTCCTCGGAGCCCCGGGCCGAGGCCCCTGCCGGGTCTCCCGCGCCGACGCCCGAGCCGTTGCCTGATCCGGGACCGGGACCGGGGCCGGAGCCGGAGCCCGAAGTCGACCCCGAGCCCGTCGCCGGGGCCCCCGTCGTCGAGGAGCCCCCGCCGCCCCCGATCGATCCTCCATCGCCGGTCGAGGAGCCCCCACCGCCGATGCCCACCCCGGCGGTGAGCCTGGAACAGCCGGGGACGCTCACGCTGGTCCTGGTCTTCGAGCCCGGCCTCTCCTGGCCGGACATGAAGGCCAAGCTTGTGCTCACGCGTTTATCGGCCAAGGCCCGCGTGATCGCGACCCGGCCCCGCGTCGAGGACCTCGACGACATCGAGGCCCTGCCCGAATTCGCGATCGACCTCGAGGCCGACTGCGACATCGACGAGCTGCACGCCCTGGCCGACGTGGACGGCGTCGCCGAGATCCGCGTCGAGGGGCGTTCCCGGCCCCGGGCGATCCCCACCCCCGCCCCCGCCCCCGCGGGCCGAGGAGCGGGTCCAGGCCCCTTCCCCGCCGCCCGAACGGCCCGAGGCGGAAGCCCCATCGCCCGCCCCCATCGAAAGGCCCGCGGACGAGCCCGCATCGAAGCCGACGCCCGAGCCCCAGGGCGCCGAGAAGCGGGCGAAGGTCACGGAGACGGTCCGCGTCGACGTCGATCGGCTCGACCAGCTCATGAACCTCGCGGGGGAGCTGGTCATCAGCAAGGCCCGCTTCTTCGAGTTCTCCCGGGGGCTCGAGGAGCTCTTCCGCGGCTCGAACGCCCAGGTGCTGGCGTCCGACACCTCGGATCGGCTCGAGAGCATCGCGCGGGGGCTCGAAGGGTTGCTCGCGCATGGCGGGGGCGATGACGGCTCGGCCGAGCGCTGGGCGTCGCAGTTCCGCAGGCTCCGCGAGAACTTCCGGGCGATCCAGGACGAGCTGGACATCATCCGCCAGGGGCGCGAGCGGCTCAACACCATGGCCGAGGCCATCGACCACCTCGCGCGCGTCTCCGACGGCATCCAGCGCGGGGTGCTGGAGACCCGGATGGTCCCCATCGGCCCCCTCTTCGACCGCTTCCAGCGCGTGATCCGCGACCTCCGGCTCTCGTCCGGCAAGGAGGTCACGCTGCGGATCGACGGCGAGAAGACCGAGCTGGACAAGCGGATGGTCGACGAGCTGGGGGATCCCATCGTCCACCTCGTCCGCAACTCGGTCGACCACGGCCTCGAGTCCCCCGACGAGCGCGAGCGGCTCGGCAAGCCGAGGGCCGGCACGGTCACGATGACGGCCTCGCACCGGGGCAACAGCATCGTCATCACCGTCGGCGACGACGGCCGGGGCATCGCCGCCGAGCGGGTCAGGCGCAAGGCCGTCGCCAACGGCCTGATCGGCGAGGAGGAGTCGAGGCGCCTGAGCGAGCACCAGCTCATCCAGTTCATCTGGCACCCGGGCCTGAGCACCGCCGAGAAGATCACGGACATCTCCGGCCGTGGGGTCGGCATGGACATCGTCAAGAGCCGGATCGAGAGCCTCAACGGCTCGGTCGACGTCCGCTCCGAGCCGGGCGTCGGCACCACCTTCTCGATCCGCCTGCCGCTGACGCTGGCAATCCTCCCCGTGCTCCTGACCCGGATCGGCGGCGAGGCGTACGCGATCCCGCTCGACCACCTCGCCGAGGTCATCGAGGTCGGCCGGGGGGACATCTACAGCGTCCAGGGTCGGCCCGCCATCGAGATCCGGGGCCGGATCATCTCGCTGCTGACCCTCGGCGACGCCTTCGGCCGCGAGGGGCTCGCCTCGCTCGAAGAGGCCTTCGCCGGCGGGAACGGCAGCGGGAATGGTCATGCACATGGGCAGGCGGAGTCGAAGAAACCCCTGACGGTCGCCATCATCAGCAACGGCGAGGAGACGGCCGGGCTGGTCGTCGACGAGCTGATCGGGATGCAGGAGGCCGTCCTGAAATCTCTGGAGAAGAACTTCCAGCCCGTGCCCGGGCTCTCCGGCGTGAGTATCCTGGGCAATGGGCGCGTCTCCCTGATCCTCGACATCGAGGCCGTCATCCGGATGGCCGCGTCGAACGTCGCCGGGGCCGCCGCCCGGTCCTGAACCCCTTGAACGCCCCTCGACTGGAGGCCCTCGCCCGTGGGAGCCTGGCTGACCGAAGACCAGAAAGCAACGCTGACCGCCGCCCTCAAGCGGGGAGCCTCCGACGCCTCGGGCGCCCTCTCGCGCTGGCTCGGCCGCGAGGTCGCCCTCGAGGTGAGCGAGGTCGAGGAGGTGGAGCTGGAGGAGGTCGCCGGGCAGCTCGGCCCGGAGGACAGCCTGGTCGCCTGCTGCGCGATGGACCTCTCGGGCAAGCTGACGGGGCAGCTCCTGATGGTCTTCGAGGACCGGTCGGGCATGGCCCTGACCGACATGCTCCTGGGCCGGCCGCAGGGGACCTCGACCGACTGGGGCGAGCTGGAGCAGTCGGCCGCGAAGGAGACGGCCAATATCGTCGGATGTGCCTATTTGAATTCTTTGGCCGCGCACCTGGACCTCGACGGCTCGGCCTCTCCGCCCTCCGCTGCGGGAGGGGCGTGGGTGCCGTCGCCCCCGGCGTTCCGCCACGAGTTCGCGGCGAGCCTGCTCGAGTTCGCCCTGATGGACCAGGCGACGGAGGCCGATCGCCTGCTGTTCATCATGAGCCGGTTCGGCTCCGAGGCCGACGGCCTCCGCTGGCTCCTGCTGTTCGTCCCCAGCGGCGAGGCCCTGCGCACGCTCTCGGAGTCGCTGCCCCCCCGGCCCTGACGGAAGAGAAGTGATAGCCACCTCCAACCCTCGTCAACGCAACGCGGAGCCAGACCCTTGCCACCACCCACACCAACGCCGGGCCTCGTCGAGGTCGTGTCGGTCCCGATCGGCCGATGGGCGGTCGCCTCGGCGCCGACGCTGCTGCGGACGCTGCTGGGCTCGTGCGCGGGGGTGGTCCTCTACGACCGCGCGCTGAAGGTCGGCGGGGTCGCGCACGTGGTCCTGCCCGACTCGCGGGGGGAAACCGACCACCCCGGCAAGTTCGCGGACACGGCGATCCCGGCCCTGATCGCGGACCTCGAGGCGAAGCTCGGGCGGTCGAGCCGGGGGCGCCTCTCGGCCAAGGTCGCGGGCGGGGCGAGCATGTTCCAGACGGGGGCGACGAACAACATCGGCCGGATGAACCAGGACGCCGTCGAGGCGATCCTCGCCAGGCTGAACATCCCCGTGATCGCCAGGGACGTCGGCGGCGAGGCGGGTAGACGCTTGACGTTGGACACAGTGTCGGGCATCGTCTCCATCAGGATCCCGGGCGGTGCCGATTACCAGATCTGACGGGACGACACGCGAACCGCGGAGGGATCGAGACTTGAAACGACTCTTGATCGTGGATGACGCACTCCTGATGCGCAAGATGATCCGCGACGTCGCCGCCCAGGCCGGCTGGGACGTCGCCGGCGAGGCGAAGGACGGCGCCGAGGGCGTGGCGCTCTACGAGAAGTTCCGCCCCGACCTCGTCACCATGGACGTCGTCATGCCGAACATGAGCGGGCTCGAGGCCCTCCGCAGGATCAGGGCCGTCGACCCAGACGCCAGGGTCGTCATGGTCACCGCGCTCGACCAGAAGGAGACCCTGATGGAGGCCTTCCGCGACGGCGCCATCGACTTCATCGTCAAGCCGTTCGAGCACGGGCGGATCCTCCGGCTCCTGGACAAGCACGGGGCGGCGAGCCCCCCGGGCGTCCGCGAGGCCGATCCCAGCAACGAGAACGAGGCGGACGGTGTCCAAGGTTGAGCCCCAGAGTCCGGTCCGGCTCCTGATCGTCGACGACTCCGCGCTGATGCGGAAGCTCCTCGCCGACCTGCTCCGCTCCGCGCCCGAGATCGAGGTCGTGGGCGCCGCCCGCAATGGCGCCGAGGCGCTGGAGCTGGCCGCGGCCCTCTCCCCCGACGTCATCACCCTCGACGTCGAGATGCCGGGGATGTCGGGCCTGGAGGTGCTCCCCCTGCTGTTGAAGGCCCGGCCGGTCCCCGTCGTCATGGTCAGCTCCTTGACGCAGGAAGGGGCCGAGGTGACGCTCGAGGCCCTCGACCTCGGCGCGGTCGACTTCCTCCCCAAGCCCGACCGCCTCCAGGTGGCCCAGTTCAAGTCCGCCGGCCCGCAGCTCGTCGCCAAGGTCCTCTCCGCCGCCAGGAGCCGCGTCCGGCCCCCTTCGGCCCCCGCTTCTCCCTCGGTACCTGCCCCCCCGTCGTCGAGGTCGATCCCCGCATCGACCCCCTCGCGGCCGGCGGCGACGTCCTCGCAGTCACGCGATACACGTTCATGCCAATGTATCTTGATCGGCATCTCGACGGGGGGCCCGCAGGCGCTCGGGCAGGTCCTGCCGCTGATCGCGCCCCCGGCCCCGCCGATCCTGATCGTCCAGCACATGCCGGCCAACTTCACCCAGGTCTTCGCCCAGCGCCTGGACCGCCAGTGTGCCTTGGCCGTGAAGGAGGCCGAGCAAGGCGACATCGCCTCTCCCAACTCGATCCTCGTCGCGCCGGGCGGCCGGCACATGACGCTGACCGGCACGCCGAAGTGCCCGCGCGTCTCGCTGAGCGACGGCCCGCTCGTGAGCGGCCACAAGCCCTCGGTCGACATGCTCTTCCAGTCGGGCGCCCGCCTCTACGGCCCGAATGTCGCGGCCATCATCATGACCGGCATGGGGCGCGACGGCGTCGACGGCTGCCACAAGGTCCTCGAACTGGGCGGCATCACCTTCGGCCAGGACGAGGCCACCTCCGTCGTCTACGGCATGAACAAGGTCGCCCACCGCGAGGGCGCCGTCCGCAACCAGTTCGCCCTCCAGGACCTCCCCGACCTGATCCGCAAGCTCTCCCAGGGCACCTGACGCCTTCTCCTCTCCTCCCCGACATCCTTCGGGCTTCTATCTCTCGACATGCTTTCAATTCTGCTACGCTGTTGAGAACGGGGCGGACGGCGTCCGGAAGGGTCTCCGCGCCGACCCGGCCTTGGTTCGAAGTGGGGAGCCGCGTTCCATGCGCCATGCCCGAGCCACCCTGCCGATCGCGACGGTCGCCGCGATCACTTGCGCCCTGGCTTCCGCCCTGCCTCTGCTCGCGGATGAGCCGCCCAAACCTCCGAAGGTCGAAGCGAAACTCGAGGGCGGCTTGCAGGTCGAGGCGGAGATCCACTTCAACCGGAACGCGATCAAGGGGAGCCTTCCTCTGGGCGATCAACTGATCGCTCTGACGGAGGCGGGCACCATGCTCCGCTTCGAATATCCGAGCCTGCGCCTGGCCAGCGAGCGTCACGGGCTTGAGGGGGTGACCTGTCTCGGCCTGGGCGAAGGTGGGGCGCCGATCGCGGGCCTCTCCGATGGCCGGATTTGTCGCGTCGACCCGAACACGCTCGAACTGACTGACATGGCGAAACTCCCCGAACCGCCCCAGTGGCTCGGCTGGTGCGGGCCCCGAGAAGGCCGACCCGCGGGGCTGGTCGCGGTCACGGAGAGGAGGCGGATCGTCAAGACGGAGAAAGGGACGCGAAATCCTCGCCATTCCGTCGTCCACGACCTCGCCGTCGACAGGACGATCGAACTGGACGACCTGATGACGACGTTCTTGATCGATCGAGACGGCCGTCTCTGGCTCGGTGCCGATAACGGGGAATGGGGCGGCCTGGTCTCTCGGATCGACCTCGTCAAGGGGACGCCCTCGAAGCTCGAGCCGCCGCCGTCACTCAAACCCGGACGGAAGCCGTACTGGAGCGGCGTCTACGGGTTCGCCGAGCTCCGCGACGGCCAGGTCTGGGCCTTCGGCGGCACCGAGCACATGGGGGGCTGCGAGGCGATCATCACCCGGGTCGACGGCGACGCCCCGAGTACCCTCTTCCAGAACGAGCAATTCCTGGGCACGGGGAAGAAACCCGACGAGAGCCGGGCCTGGCTCCCGGTCAACTTCATCGTCGACGAGGGAGATAGCCTCCTCGTTGTCTCATACAGCGATATCTACAGGGTCGATCGCGCCTTGAAGGACTGGAAGAAGGTGGCGTCCCTCGACATCTCGTATCGATGGGGTCGTCCCGACGCCATGGGCTCGTATGCGGCGGTGGTCGGCCTGCACGCCCCTCGACACCGAGGCGAGCCCCTCGTGCTGACCACGACGCTGGACGGCCTCCTCCGGCTCGATGGCGACAAGATGACCAGGCACGCGGCCCCCCCGCCCCTCGGGGCGTCGGACGTGAGCCTCGTGCTGGGCACCCCCGACGGGGTGTTCGCGATGGAGGACAAGGACGAACCCGATGACGAAGGGCCCGGCTCCTATGGGGTCAACCCCTGGCGACTCGGCCCGGACGGCTGGCGTCAAATCTCGGCAGAGCCCCCCTTCGAAGTTGACCCGGCCGACGAGGCCGCGAAGGCGAATCCGGTCGATTCCTGGCATGGCTGCATCGTGCGAGTGGCGGCCAACGGGTCCGTCTATTCGGTCGCCGGCACGGTGGACATCCCCGGCACGCGGACCACGAGCCGGATCGTCGGCGATGGGGTCGAGCGCATCGGCCGGGAAGTCTCCCACCTCTATCCTCTCTCCACCTTCGCCACTCCCGACGGGACGCTCTGGAACGCGTTCGACGGCGCGTTGAAACGCTTCGACGACGGCCGCTGGAAGGCGGTCGCACCCCTGGATCCCGCCGGCGTGCCCATGCGCCTGCGCGCCCTCGACGTCGGCGGTCCCCCCTGGTTCCTCCTCAGCCGCGTCAAAGGCCGCCTCTGGAGCCTCGACCCGGGCGCGAATGGCAAAGGGGCGAGCCTGAAGGAATTCAGCATCCAGGAAGGCAACAACCCGATCCGGATCTTCGCCGCGGCCCCGTGGAAGGACGGCACGCTGATCCTCGCAACCCCTGCCGGCTTGAGGACCTACGTTCTCGCCGACGGGACGCTTGGCCGCCCCGCCCTCCCCGTCGAGGCCCCGATAACGTCGCTTGCCCGCGATGGCCTCGGCCGCCTCTGGCTCGGCGGCGAGCAAGGCCTGTTCATCCTCGAGCCCGACGCCAGGTCACTGGCCTCCCTCGCGAGCGTCCCCTATCTTGGCCGAGGCGGCATCAAGTCACTCGCCCGAGACCCCGCGCACCCCGACGGCATCCTCGCCGCCCTCGGCCCTCGCGGCGTCGCGTTCATCCGGGCGGTGCGGAAGCCCTGAGCGGGTTGTGTGGTAAATATACGCATGTTTCGATTTCACGGGCTTGTCGAGAACGGTGAACCGCCTGGCGCATGACGCGATCGCCGAATAGGGCGGGACGCCATACGCCCTCGCCCCGGGTGAACCCCCGGCGTGCCTCCGCCGCAACGCGCTCCCTGCCCCGAGGGCCTTGGGCGTGCCGATTTCCGCTCGATCGCCGGAGTGTGAGTGGGGCTCACGAAATCGCCGAGGAGTCGCCCGGTCGACTCCCCTTCCCGGCCCGGTGCCCGTATAAATCCAGAAGTGCAGTAGATCAGGAGCCAAGCCGGGATCGCGTCGCGGGCGAGGGGCGGCGCATCGCGGGGGGCTCGTGCCGGGCGGGCCTGGTAAGGCAAAGGGGGGACGATGTTGGGAGCTGTGATCGCCCTGGCGACGATGGCGGCCGGGGCCGTGGATGGTTCGACCGCCCCCGGGCCGGCGGCCGAGGTCCTGCGCGAGTACGAGGCGGCGAAGGCGAAGGCCGGGCACGACGCGGGGTCGCAGGTCAGGCTCGCGCTCTGGTGCGAGGCGAACGGGCTCTCGGCCGAGAGGATCCGGCACCTGGCCCTCGCGCTCGTCTTGAACCCGGCCGACGGGGCGGCCCGCGGGCTACTCGGGTTCGTCGCCTATCAGGGGACTTGGAAGCGGCCCGAGGCGATCGAGGAGGCCGTCGGGCGTGACGAGGCCCTGGGCGCCGCGCTCGGCGAGTACAACGCGCGTCGCCTGGCGATCAAGAACAAGGCCGAGGACCACTGGCGGCTCGCGCTCTGGTGCGAGGAGCACGGGCTCAAGCCCGAGGCCATCGCGCACCTCACGACCGTCGTGCGGCTCGACCCTCGGCGCGCGGCGGCCTGGAAGCGGCTCGGGTATCGGCAGCACGGCGGGCGCTGGGCGACCGACGAGCAACTCGCCGCCGAGAAGGCCGAGCGCGAGGAGCAGAAGAAGGCGGAGAAGCACTGGCGGCCGATCCTGACGCGGTGGCGCAATGCCCTCTCGCATCCCGGGCAACGCCGCGAGGCCGAGGTGGCCCTGGCCCTCGTGGGCGACCCCAGGGCGGTGCCGGTCGTCTGGTCGGTCTTCGGCCGGGGGACGGCCTCGGAGCGGCTCAAGGCCGTGCAGATCCTCGGCCAGATCGACGCGCCGGGGGCCTCGAGGGCGTTGGCCCTGATGGCGATCTCGAAGGACTTCCCCGAGGCCCGCGGCCGGGCCGTCGAGACGCTCCGAAGGCGCGACCCTCGCGAGTATGCCGGGCTCCTGATCGGCCTGTTGCGCGACCCGATCAAGTACCGGGTCGAGCCGGTCAAGGGGGCCGGCTCGACGGGCGTCCTCCACGTCGAGGGTAAGGAGTCCAACCTCCAGCGCCGGTATACGGCCCAGGGCCTGCCGCCCGTGCCGTTCCAGCCGGGGGACAAGTGGACCACCGACGCGGACGGTTTTGCCGTGCTGCTGAGGCCCGAGTGGTCGACCTGGCAAACGATCGATGTCAACGGGTTGTACTCGAACTTCGACGCGGTGATTCAGCGGGGGCACGAGATCTCCAAGCACGGATTTCCGGGGCTCTCCCCCCAGACCAGCAAACTCCTTGGCGACTCGGTCAGCGCGGTCGGGGAAGGCGATAAAACCCTGCTGAATGTGCTCATGTCAGGCGCTCCGCCCGGTTACCGGCTCGAGCAGGAGTACACCCAGAACCTGGCCATACCCGTGGGGCGGATGATGCACGCCGCCCAGCAATCGGCCGCGGTGGCCCAGGGCCGCCTGGATGCCGACGTGCGGGATCTCGAGGCGAGGAAGATGGAGGTCGACGGCGTGAATGAGAGGGTGTCCGACGTGCTGACGTCGGCGACGGGAGAGGATTTCGGGGCCGACCGCAAGGGGTGGTCCGTCTGGCTCGCCGACCTCCGCGGCTATGCGATCACGTCCGAGGATGAGACGCCCGGCCCCACGCTCATCGAGGACGTCCCGCTTGCCGCCGTGGACGTCCCGATGCCGGCCCAGGTCGCGACCGCCGGCGCATTGCGACTGGCGCACTCGTGCTTCGGCAAGGGGACCTCCGTGCAGACGATGACCGGGGCTGTCCCCATCGAGAGGATCCGCGTGGGGGATCGGGCCCTGGTCCAGGACACGTCCACGGGCTCGCTCCGCTACGAACCGGTCGTGGCCGTCTACCACAACCCGCCGAACCGCACGCTGAGGCTCAAGCTCGACGGCGAGGACGACATCGTCGTGACCGGCATCCACCGCGTCTGGAAGGCGGGCAAGGGATGGGTGATGGCCCGAGAATTGAGGCCCGGCGACCTCGTCCGCACCCTCGGCGGCTCGCGTCGCGTGATCTCGGTCGACGACGACGAGGCCCAGCCGGTCTTCAACCTCGAGGTCGCCTCGGGCCAGAGCTTCTTCGTCGGTCGAGGCGGCGTCCTCGTCCACGACAACAGCGTCGTCGAGCCGGTCCTCAAGCCGTTCGATGCGGCCTCGGGGTTGGTCCTCGAGACGGCCAAGACCTCGGCCGCTTCGCGGTGAGGGAGTCGGAGGCCGTCAGCCAGGCTCCCAGCCTGATGGGCGGCCGAGGCCCCGGGGCGGACAACCTGCGGCGAGATCGCGGGGAGGCCGAGCGAGGGGCTTGGCCGGGGTTCCTGGCCTCGGCGGGGGTTTTTGCGGGGAGTCTCGGCGTCTTGCGCCGGCGTCAGTCTCTGCGACCCTCGGGCTTGTCTCCGCGGGCGAGGGCCGGCATCCCGTCGGGATGCCTCTGCCCTTTCCCGGGGGCCGATGCGCGTCATCGGCCGGGGCCAATCCCCAGAAAGAAAGGAAACGAAAACCCAGGAAGTCGTGAACCAAGAAAAGCAAAGGAAAGAAAGAGTTGTCGATGCGGGGATTGAACCCGCGGCGTGGCCTGCCACTTCGACATGAGACACCTCGTGCATTTCTTCCCGATGCGCGCTCGTTATTGTTGCCAGCGAGGAGACCGGCCGGGGCCGGTGCATCTCCATCGCCACCACGGCGAGACGAGGTTGGACCATCCTTGATCCACCAGGCCCGACGACCCCCGAGCTGTCTGCACCGGCAGGGGCCGGCAACGCCTTTTGCGTGAGTCGCCCGGCGGGGGCACCGGGGTCACGTCGACCCGACCTATCGGCGAGCGAGATTCTCGCGACCCGTCCCATCGGCGAACGAGCCCGAAATCCCACCGGCCATAAGCTAATACCCCGGCCGAACCCACTTCCGGCGCACTTCCTGGGAAAATCGCTCGGAATTTCTTCACGACACCTGATCATGGCTGACGCCCGCTTTCCCGCTCGAACTCGCGGCGGGACCAATTGGTCCCACCACCCGGTTCCCTTCATCGAGACCGGTTGACGACTGGCCGTGGGGGGCGTGGGATGCGATGATACCGTCGCGAGCCCGGCCGCGGGGGGCGTCACCGACAATGCCTCGGTTGGGCCAACGCCTGACTCACATCCGATCGACAACCGACCAGGACGTCACCCATGGCAAATGAGCTCCCGATCCCCCCCGCGGCGAACGCATCACCGGCCATCGAGATGATCCGGGTCTGGCTGGCCAATGGCCAACTGCATACGGTTCTGAACATTGGTTTCTGGGAGGATCGAGGCCTCGACGAGCGGTCCGCCTGGGGCGTCCTGCTGGCTGACGTGGTCCGTCACGTCGCGGATGCCCACGAGTCGGAGTACGGGCACGCCCCCTCGGAGTCGATCGCGAGGATCCGGCAGGCGTTCGAGGCGGAAATGGGACACCCGACCAGCGAACGCCTCGGGCAATTCATCAAAGAACGCCGCGGCCAGGAGCCTTGATCCGGCGGGCGTAATTCGGCCCTCCGCCGCTGTGTCGAGCCTCTCTCCTGGGGGCTAGTCGCTCATCCCGGGTGCCCCGACCGTCCCAATATAGGTCGAGCGCCGGACCTTGGGGATCTCCCGGTCTGTCGCACATAATACCCGATGCAATTCGAGGGAGAGCGTGCTAAGCTTACCAATCTGACATCTGTCATTATTGGCGGCAGCCGTGGATTGCAGGTCCGAAAAGAAGTTTGGGGTTAGCACGATATCTATATTCATTAGATATTTTGATTTTGACTCGTCTGCATTCAAGAGGGATTTCGATGCGACTTCTGCCGGCGACGTTTCGCCTCGCGATTCTCCTGGCTGGACTGGCCGGGGCTCCCGTTCGATCCTGGGCGCTCGACGTGGGGGACCCGGCGCCTCGGCTCGAGGTCTCGCGCTGGGCGAAGGGGGAGAAGGTTGATCGGCTCGACCCGGGGAAGGTCTACGTCGTCGAGTTCTGGGCGACCTGGTGCGAGCCATGCCGCTTCGCCATGCCGCACCTGACGAAGCTCCAGGAGACATACAAGGATAAGGCGACGTTCATCGGTGTGAGCGTCTGGGAGTCGGATCAGGCGGAGGTCGATCCCTTCGTCGCGAGGATGGGGGACAAGCTCGGCTATCGCGTGGCGCTCGACGTCGTGCCCGAGGGAGACCGGGCCGAGTCCCGAGGCAAGACGGCCGACGCCTGGCTCGCGGCCTCGGGCACGCAGGGGATCCCGCAGACGTTCCTGGTCAAGGGGGGGAGGATCGCCTGGATCGGGCACCCGATGGAGCTGGACGAGCCGCTGGCGAAGGCGGTCGCGGGGACGTGGGACTTCGACGCCGCCGCGAAGGAACGCCTGGAGAGGCGCACGACCGAGGCCAGGGTGGGAGCCCTCTTCGAGGCGGCCGGCAAGCTCGTCCAGGAGCGCAAGCACGGCGAGGCGATCGCGGGCCTCGACCGCGCGATCCTCGCCGAGCCCGAATTGGAGCGTCGGCTCGGCCTGATGAAGGTCGGCGTGCTCGTCGCGTCGGGGGACGCCGAGGCCCTCGTCGCCTACGGCTCGAGGCTCTGCGAGACGATCTGGAAGGACGACTCCGACGCCCTGAACTTCCTCGCGCTCACGATCGTCGTCGAGGAGCGGAAGGCCCCGCCCTCGCCCCCGGTGCTCGCGCTGGCGATGAGGGCGGCCGAGCGGGCCGTCGAGATCACCCGCGGCGAGTCCGGGCGGATCCTCGACACCCTCGGGCGCGTCTGCTTCGCCTCGGGCGACCCCGGGCGTGCGGCCCGGCTGGAGGAGAAGGCGTTGAGCCTCGCCGAGAAGGACGTCCCGCACTGGCGTGAGCGGCTCAACCTGTATCGAAAGGCAATTGAAGCAAAGAGGCGTTGATAGAAGGCGAGCATTTGATGTGAAAATAGAGCGGGGCCAATCGGTCCCGATCGTCGGGCCCCGCCTCAGAGCGAGGAGAACGCGGATCCTTCCGGGATCGAGGAGGGCCTGCGGCCGTTGAAGGCGGCGACGCGGGTGCCCCAGGTGCGCAGCTCCTCGCTGCAATCGTCGCGGTCGATCAGGCACTCGATGAGGCAAGGGCCGTCGTGCGACTTCGCGAAGACGATGGCCTCGGCGAGTTCCCCCTCGGTGCCCACGCGCTTGCCCCAGCCCTTGCCGCCCCCCCTGGAGAAGACGGCCATCAGGCCGGCGTAGTCCCAGTCCTGGATGTTGTTATAAGGCCCGTCGTGGATCTGGATCTCGATCGTGTAGCCCTGGTTGTTGATGAGGAAGATGATCGGCCGGGTTTCCTGGCGGATCATCGTCGAGACCTCCTGCGCCGTGAGCTGGAATGAGCCGTCGCCGATGAGCGCGACGACTCTTCGCCCCGGCCCGTGCCCGATCGCCAGGCCGAGCGTCGCCCCGACCGACCAGCCGATCGAGCCGTACGTCATCTGGATCTCGAACCCGGCCCCCTCGGGCAGGTCGAGCTTCAGGCCGTTGAACCAGGAGTCCCCCGTCTCGGCGACGACGACCGTCTCGGGCCCGAGCAGGGCCTGCACCTGCCCCATCATCGCCCGGGTGGTCAGCACCGCGCCCGGCACGACTTCGGGGGGCGCGGCCTTCCTCGGACGCCTCGTCTCGGGGCCGTCCTCCTCGCTCCGCACGCGGCCCGCCAGGGCCTCGAGGAACGCGGCGAGGTCAACCCCCGTGTGCGTCGAGCCCGGCAGCGTCACGAGGCCGGGCTTCGCGTCGAGGATCCTGTGATGTTCGAGAGGCAGGGTATAGCCGACGGTCGTGTAGTCGGTGAAAAGCGCCCCGGCGAACAGGCAAGCGTCGGCCGATTCGACGACCTCCGCGCAGCCGGGGCTGCTGACCGGACCCCAGTAGTGGCCGATCGCGAGCGGGTGGGCCTCGGGGAAGAACCCCTTGGCGTCGGGCATCACGGCCACCGGGGCGTTCAACGCCTCGGCCAGCTTGCGGAAGGCCTCGATCGCCCCGGCGCGTCGGAGCTTCGGCCCCGCGACGAGCACCGGGCGTTTCGCGCCGTCGAGGATCGCGGCCGCCGCGGCGATGGCCGACTCGAGGGCCCCCGGGTCGGCCGGGATCTCGCGCGAGAAGTCGAACGCCTGCGGCGCAGGGACCGGGAGCCCCGCGAGGTCGCAGGGCACCTCGATGCAGACCGGCTGCTTCCTCGCGAGTGCGGTCGTCAGGGCGTGGTCGATCAGGCTCGGCGCGTCGTCGAGGCTGTGGATCACGACCGACTCGGCCACGAGTCGCCCGAAGATCTCGCGGCAGTAATCGTAGTCGACCCCCCCTTGCGTGTGGTGGAGGTGTCGATTCTCGGCCTTGGCGGTGGTCCCCGGTCCTCCCGCGATGAGGATCACGGGCAAATCCTCGGCCGACGCCCCCGCAATCGCGTTGATGATGCTGAGGCTGCCCACGCTGTACGTGACGACCGCCGCCGCGACCCCCTTGGCCCTGGCATAGCCGTCGGCCGCATACCCGGCGTTCAGCTCGTTGCAGCAGCCGACATACGCCAGCCCCGGCTCGGCGAGGAACTGGTCGAGCAGCACGAGGTTGTAGTCGCCCGGCACCGCGAAGTAGTGCCCCAGGCCGATCTGGCGAAGCCTCGAGGCGAGGTAGCTTCCGAGGGAAACGGTGTTCTGCGTCATCGTCTCGTCACGACCAGGGTGATATCGTCGCCGCGGCAACCGCCATCGGCTGTTTAATAGTTATTCAAGGGCCCGCCCCGCCGAGCGTCTCGAGCCCCGCACCAACCTACCCGCCCGCGGCGCGATCGGCCACGCCCTGAATCCCGCCATTGCCTCTATCGCCGGCTGGAATTCATCCTCGCCCCCGGCGAGTTTGATCGAACGGAGATCTTAAGGCCAGTGATGGATTTGAAAAAGTGAGACAGTGATCGGATTTGCGGATTAGCTTGGACAATCGCCCCGGCATGTTCAACCTGCGAAACATCGAGGCCGCGAGTTGTTCCGATTCTCTCAACCCGAGTCGTGCAGCGACGTGGAATTGGCCTGGATTGGAACCGCCGAAATCACGCAGCGACGCGCACTCCTGCACCAACCGGCGATTCAACATAGAACCTGACGATACGCAACCCAAACATCATGGTTACGACGATAAGCATCGGAAACACGCCGAGCCGACGGACCTCGAATGATCATCGAAGGCTCTCTCGAATCTAGCATGGTAATGATAGTTTCATGCCCAGGGCTCGAAATCCTGCAACAAGCCCGTACCTGAATCCCGGCAGGAGATGTTCAGGGCTTCCTTCAATCTTGCCCTCCATTCCCGGACGAGCCCTGGCGATACGCCTTCCACCTGAGGCGCATTTTATGAAACGCACCGATGGCGGCCTCGGACGTATCACCCGACGCGATCCGCTTCGGCCGGTCCTCATGATCGGGATCGAGCTGCGCGCCCAGGGTGCGGTGATAGCCCCTCTGTTGCCGGAGGAAGGCGATCAGGACCTGGAGTGACGAATCCATCCGAGCCCCTTCGGCGAGCGCCATTTCGACGCGCATCACGTGACGATTATCGGGGTGTGCGGCGGGGGGCGAGGTCACGCGCAGGACGGGGGCGACGGCGTCCAGCTTCCGGCGGAATCGGCTCCAGGCCTCGTAGCCGAATTTCTCATCGATGCTGTTGAGGATCGGACGGATCTCCGTCGCCTTGCAGGCGCTGATGTCGAACTGGAGCGCGATCGTGCCCCGCTCGGCGTCGCTGAGGATGTTCACGGCGAATCGATCGAAGTCGATCGTGTGAATTTCGGGCATGGGGGTATCCGATGTCAGGGCCCGGGTCGCGTCCGGGCCGGATTGGTACGTCGAGAAAGTTTCGAACCAGGACCTTGAACAAGTGAGTCCGTCATGTTGGCATGGCTGAGTATGACTCAGATTTATCATACATAAAATTTGTCGAGAACAATCAACAATGCGTGAATCATCGAGATGGACGGATCTGGATCGGGAGTATCCCCCCGCGGGCGAGTCCGACGATATCGCCGAGACGATTTGCCTGAATCATAGGATACTCAAGCTCACGCAAGGCCGCATCCTTCGAGGTCAGCACGCCAAGGCAACGGGCAATGTCAGGGCCCGGTTCGTCGTCGATCCGGAGCGACCTGCCAGCACCCACTTCGGCATCTTCAAGCCGACGACGACGTACGACGCGATCGTCCGCTTTTCGAACGGGATGGGCCGGGTTCGTTCGGACAGGAAGTCGGACGGGCGAGGCATGGCGATCAAGGTCCTCGGCGTGGAGGGGGCCCGGGCCCTCGACGAAGTCGGGGATCAGGACACGCAGGACTTCGTGATGATCAATTTCCCGACATTCCCGTTCCGCAACGTTCGCCAATATCGGGTTGCGACGCAGATCAAACGTATTCTCATGGCGAACATAGGGCCGCTCGGCAATGAACTCTCGCAACTCCTGTTCTTCGTGCCCTGGCACCTCGGGAATTTCCTGAAGGTCGGCGTGAAGATCAAGCGCAAGAGCCGCAGTCCGCTCGTCGAGACCTACTGGAGCATGTCCCCCTTTCGCCTGGGCGAACGGGCCATCAAGTTCTTCGCCGAGCCTCAGCCCATCAACGCGGAGGATCTCCCCGCGCTCAGCAACGCCGCCACCGGCGATGACATGCTCGCGGACGTCCTCAAGGCGCACCTCCGCCATAAAGAGGCTCGCTTCGACATCAAGGTCCAGTTCCAGGCAGATCCGAAGGGGACCCCGATCGAGGACCCGAGCGTCGAGTGGACGACGACCGCCTCTCCCCCGGTCAAGGTCGCCACGCTCATCATCGCCCCCGTCGATCTGACCTCGGCCGACTCCAGGGCGTTCCACGAATCGGTCGAGGCCATGTCCTTCAACCCCTGGCACTCGCTCGAGGACCATCGACCCCTCGGCGGCCTCAATCGCCTCCGCAAGGAACTCTACCGGGCCAATGCCAAACTCCGCCGAGAGAGTGCGTCGGCGAAATAAGAGGGGCGTGACTCGCCTCCCGCGACACGGATGATGGAACATCCGATGTCGCAAAGTGCGGACGGACTCCGATCTCGGCCCCGGCGGATCGCGTCGAGGCTCCATCCACCGAAACTCAAGGCCGGGGAGCCGGGAAAGCCCAATGCCCGCGGGCGACGGGACTCCCGGATATGGATCCTCGCGATTCGAAGTCGAAGGAGACCTGTCGGATCGGTCGCGAAGAGGGGCCCGCAATTCGAGGTGGAAACAAGAAATCACTTCGGCATGCGGTAGGGCTTGCCCGCCCGGTAGTCGAGGAGCATGCGGCTGGGGGTGAAGGGTTTGCCATTGCTGGTGGCGGTGAGGGTCTCGGCCCTGGTCTGCCACTCGATGGCCTTGGCGAAGTCGCCGGCCTCGGCGTAGGCGGAGGCGAGGACCGACATCTTCAAGGTGTCGGGGGCGTTGCCGATGAGGTCAAGGGCGAGCGTGGCCGACGCGATGGCAGCCTTCCCATCCCTGAGCTGACCGTCGGGGGCGGTCGCGAGGATCCGGGCCCGATCCTCGTGGGCGAAGGCCCACGAGGGATACTTCTCGATCATCGCGTCGTACCACTTGAGGGCCTCGCGATAGTCGCGGTCGTCGATCAACTCCCAGCCGAATCGCTCACGCTCGGGCGCCGGCGGGTCGGGCTCGACCGCGGCGAGCCGGTTCCGGATCGCCGAGTCGTATTTGCTCGCGAGCCGGTCGTAATAGGCCGCTTCGCTTTCGAGAGCCCTGGCACGTCGCGTCATGTAGGCGGCGGTGGCCTGCTGCTCCCCGAGGAGGGACTCACGCCTGATGCGAGAAACATGGTCCGGGAACTGCGGATTCTTCAACACGGCCTCGGCCTTCGCGGCCTTCTCGCGGTTCCATTCGATGCCATCGCGTGCCCGCTTCGCCAGGTGGCGTGCGTGATCCGCCTTGCTGACGTACTTCATACGCAGGGGCCAGAACCGCCAGCTATTGGCCTCCCAGGCCAGGACGACCGCGATGCCCGCCACGATCACCAGGCAGGCCGCCAGGTTCAGACGCCTGGCGGGGGGCCAGGGGATGCGGGCGAGCCTCGAATTGGGGCGGCCTCGCAGGTGATTGAACCCGAGGAGCCCGAACAGGGCGGCCGTCACGAGCAGCAGCGAGATCAGGACCCGATCGAGCGGGTCGAACGCCCAGAGGAACCCCGCGGGGGTGTAAGGGGTCTCGTGCCCGCCGAGCCACGATTGGAAGATGGCGAACCGCCCCTGGTTCACCAGGGGAATCCCGTGGCCGTTGTAGTGCACGTGCGGCGTGTCGGTCAGCCAGAAGACGAGCGCCACCGCGTCCGCGATGAGCGCCAGCGCAATCAGGTGCGAGAGGCGGATCCCTCGGAGCAGAGCCATCGCGGACTCCCCATCGAGCGGGCGACTGAACGAGCGGTTAGACCCCGGCGTCGAATCGGCGCGTCCAATCTACCCGGTCGGACCGGGAACCGCAAAACGTATGGATTCGGATTGAACGCGCGATTTTCGTTGTTGATACAATGTTGAACCGTGCTCGCCGACGTCGAAGGATCGGAGAAAAAGCGCGCCGTGTTCGTGGTTTGGTGCAGTAGAGGAGGAGAGGACGTCGTAGGTTCAAGGTCTGAGGGGTTAGTCGCATGCCGAGCGAGCATCGGGACATCGTCCTGGGGAGGATCCGGCAGGTCTTCGCGGCGGGCACGGCGACGGGCCTGTCGGAGGCGCAACTCCTCGAGCGGTTCGTCGAGGGGGGGGATGAGCTCGCCTTCGAGGCGTTGGTCGAGCGCCACGAGTCGATGGTCTGGGGCGTCTGCCGGCGACTCCTGCACGACCCGAACGACGCCGAGGATGCCTTCCAGGCCACGTTCCTCGTCATGGTCCGCAAGGCGGGGCTGCTGAGGGATGGCAACCGGCTCGGCCCCTGGCTCTACGGCGTGGCCTTCCGGACCGCCTCGCGTGCCCGCGTCAACGCGGCGAAGCGGAGGGACCGCGAGGCTCGTGCGATGCGCCCCGAGATTCTTGACACGGCCGACGCCCCCGCCGTTGCCGAGCTTCGTCATGCGATCGACGAGGAGATCGGTCGGCTCCCGGCCCGATACCGGACTGCGGTGGTCCTCTGCCACCTCCAGGAGAAGTCCGTCGACGAGGCCGCCAGCGAGCTCGGCCTGAGCCTGGGGGTCGTCCGGGGCCGTCTCTCCCGGGCCCGCAAGAAGCTCCGGGCGGGCCTCGAGCGGCGGGGCCTGGCGCCTTCCTCGGTCGGCTCGCTTGGGTTGGGTATCGCCCGCAATCATCCGATCCCGGAATACCTCGCCGCGAAGACCACGCGGTTCGTCCTCGAAGCCTCCGGCCCCGCCGCCCTGCTGGCCGGGCAAGTGGCCTCGACGATGCTCTGGGGCCAGTTGAAGGGGATCGGTGTCGTGCTGGGGATGCTGGTGGTCGTCGCGACGGCCGGTGTCCTCGGCGGCGGCTCTGGCTCTCCCCCCGCCCCTCCGGCCAAGCCCGAGGCGGCGAAGCCCGCCCCTGCCCCAGACCCCGTTGCGGCCCTCGTCCCTCCGGCCGAGGATGACGCCGACACCCCCGTCGACCCCGAGGCCCTGAGCAAGAGCGACCCCTACAAACCCGGCCGCACGACGATGGAGGTCGTCGATGCCGACACAGGCAAGCCTCTCCAGGCGCGGATGGTCCGCTCGATCGGCAACGGGCACGAACAGGTGCTCGAGACCGATGCTCAAGGTCGGATCGACCTCGAGTATTCGACGAAGTGGGAGAATGATCACCTGATGCTTGACCTCTGGGCCGAGGGCCACGCCCTCCAGAGGGTCTCTTACTGGGGAAGCGAGGAAACCCAGAAGATCCCGAACCCCCTCATTGTGCGTCTCCAGAAGGGCCAGAAGCTATCAGGGCGGTTCGTGAATGAGGCGGGCGAGCCCGTGAGTGGTGCGACGATCTATCTCTGGAGCCACAAATACAAGAAGAAAGATAAGAACGAGCTCCTCTACAACTTACAGGCGACCAGCGGCCCCGACGGCCGCTGGGTGACGTCCAGCGCCCCGGAGGTCACCGGGGAAATGATCGGCATCATGTACCGTCACCCGGAGTATGTCGGTGCGTTTCGATACGAAACGGCGCCTCCCATCGCGGAGATGCTCGCGGGCACGGCCAGGACGGTCCTGAAGAAGGGGGCCGAATTCTCGGGGCGGGTACTCGACATGGACGGCAAGCCTGTCGAAGGCGCGATCGTCGTTTTCACCGATCGCAGTGTCCTCTTCCTCGCCGATACCCTTCACACCCAGACCGATGCACTCGGTCGGTTCCAATTCACAAATGCGCTACCCGGCCAGTCGACGATCCTGATAAGGGCCCCGGGCCTTTCGGCGAAGATCATCGAGCGGGAGATCAAGCGTGGAGATGGGCCGATCGAAATCAGGATGTCAAAGGGGAAGGTCTTCCACGGCCGGGTGGTCGATAGCGCAGGCAGGCCGATCAACAAGGCTCATTTCCTCCTCACCCGGCTGAATGGCTTCGCGCCGCTCTCCGAGGGACTCGACACCGACTTCGACGGCCGATTCCATTGGGATGGTGCTCCCGAAGAAACCATGACGGTTCGAGTCGATCGATCCGGATACATCGCCGAGGGCCTCGACAACCAACCCACGATCGTCGACGGAAGGGAACTCGTCTATCGGATGGCGAGGAGCCTCACAATCGAAGGGAACATCACAGATGCAGAGACCGGCAAACCACCCAAGGATATTGATTTTGATATTGGTAAGACCGATGCGCTTGGTGGGGTGATTTCTTGGAGGCAGGAGCATGGGGCTTGGCTAAGCCAAACTGGACATTATGTCAAGGTGATAGACGCCGAGTCAGCGTCTGGATTTCGGGTTCGCATTCGGGCCCTGGGGTATCAGACGTTCGTCTCGAGGGTCATCCTCAGCAACTTCTCGAAAGCGAATCTCAGCATTAAACTGGCCAAAGATCCGCATCCCGGCTCTTCGGGAGTGGTGTTGGGGCCTGATGGTAAGCCGAGGGCCGGAGCCCGCGTCATCATGGTTCGAGACAAGGGCCGTACGCGACTCAGCACAGACCCGCAAGAGGTTCCCGAACAATACTTCGTGAGTACGGGCCCCGACGGGCGTTATCAACTGCCTCCGACCGACGATCCGTATGCCTTGGCGGTGGTCGACGAGTCGGGCTGTGCGCGGTATCAATCGGATATTACGCAGGGGCTCACCGAAATCCGCCTCGAACCCTGGGCCCGTGTCGAGGGAAGCCTGCCGGATGGCCCGCTTAGATTTCGAGAGTTTCTGCAATGGTCGGAGGACTATAGCCCGCCCGCCAGGGTGCCTCCCGCCAAACTCGTCGACGCCTCGGGGAACAAGGTCGATGCGGTCGTGGTGACCACGCCTCCCCTGAGGCCTCACTTCAATGGGCACGTTGCCAAGGTCGATAGCAAGGGGAGATTCGTTTTCGAGCACATACCACCGACTTCCGTGGACATCGGTCTATATCGCGACGACAAGTGCCTTCGCCGACAGGCGATCAGCCCGGAGCCGGGCGAGACGGTCCAGATCCGCTGGAACGCGGGTCGGGAGGTCGAGCCCTGATCCTTTCCCATCGCCCTCGCCTCTTGCCAATCTCGTGCACCCGGCAAGATTTTTGTGATGAATGCCCTTCGCGGATCCAGTACCTCAAGGGAGAAGTCACGAGACGGGACGGACGCGAGGGATTGAGATATGCCGAGCGAGCATCGGGGTGCCGTGCTGGGGAGGATCCGGCAGGTCTTCGCGTCGGGGACGACGTCGGGGCTCTCGGAGAGCGAGTTGCTCGAGCGGTTCGTCGCCGAGGGGGATGAGCTGGCGTTCGAGGCCCTGGTGCAGCGCCACGGTTCGATGGTCTGGAACGTCTGCCGCCGGGTGCTGCGCGACCCTGATGACGCCGAGGACGCGTTCCAGGCGACGTTCCTGGTCATGGTCCGCAAGGCGGGATTGCTGCGAGACAAGAATCGGCTCGGCCCCTGGCTCTACGGGGTGGCGTTCCGGACGGCCTCGCATGCCCGGGTGAATGCCGCGAGGCGGCACGATCGCGAGGCTCGTGCAAGGCGGCCGGAGGCGGTGGAACCTGACGATGGATCCTCGGTCTCGGGCCTTCGGTGTGGGATCGACGAGGAGATCCTCCGACTGCCGATGCGGTTCCGTCAGCCCTTGATCCTCTGCCACATCGAGGAAAAGACGGTGGACGAGGCCGCGAGGGAACTCGGACTGACCCCCGCCGCGGTCCGCGGCCGGCTCTTTCAGGCGAGGAAGCGTCTGAGGGCGGGCCTCGAACGCCGAGGGCTCAAGCCGACTCGTCGCGCCACGCTGTTGCTGGCGATGACGCGGACTTATCCCCTGCCCGGCCAGCTTGTCGAGAAGACGGCGCGGTTCGCGCTGGGGGCCTCCGGGACGGCGGCGTTGCTGGCGAAGCAGGTGGCGTCGACGATGCTCTGGGGTCAGTTGAAGGGCCTGGGGCTCGTCCTCGGGGCGCTGCTCGTCGTGGCGACGGCGGGGGTCCTCGGGAGCGGCGCCGGCTCTCCCCCTGCCCCTCCCCGAAAGCCCAACGTGGCGAGGCCGGCACCTGCCCCGGCGGCGGCCCTCGCCCCCAGGGCCGACGAGGATCTCGAGGCACCTGGCCCCGTCGACCCCGAGGCCCTCAGCAAGCTCGACCCGTACAAGCCGGGGCGCACGAGGGTCGAGGTCGTCGACGCAGAGACTGGCAAGCCGCTCCAGGCTCAGATCATCCGCACGATCGACAGTGGAGATGAGGTCTCGCTCAAGACCGATGCGGAGGGGCGGATCGACCTGGAGCATTCGACGAGGTGGGGGGACGATCATATCCTCATCCATCTCTGGGCCGAAGGGTACGCGATCCAGCGGTTCGGCTACTGGGGGAGTGGCTGGTCCGGCGCATCGTTCGAGACCTGGGGGACGACTCCTTCCTTGAAGATCCCGGAGAAGATCGTCGTGCGGCTCCACAAGGGTCGGAGGCTCGCCGGGCGGTTCGTCAACGAGGCGGGAGAGCCATTGAGCGGCGTGACCGTCAAGCTCTGGAGCTACAACTGGAAGCCCAGGGATCCCCACGAGTGGTTCCATAACGTGCGGGCGACCAGCGGCCCCGATGGCCGCTGGGAGACCACCAGCGCCCCGGAGGTCAACGGCGAGCTGATGTTCATGGAGTGCAGTCATCCCGAATATGTCGGTGAATATGCGAAGGTGAAGGCGCCTGCCGTCGCGGAGCTGCTCGCGGGAACCGCCGTGACCGTCCTCAAGCGAGGGGCCAAATTCTCGGGGCGGGTGCTGGACATGGATGGGAAGCCGGTCGAAGGCGCGATCGTCGGGTTCATCAAACGCGGGGCCTACGACTTCGGCAGCTCCCCCCACACGCGGACCGATGCCCTCGGGCGGTTCCGGAGCGTCCTCGCCCGGCAAGATGAGGAGACGCGCCTTGTCCAATATCCAGGCCTGCCCCGTCGCGGCGCGGTGAGCCTCCTCGTCAAGGCCCCGGGCCTGGCACCGAGGCTCGTCCAGGAGATCAAGCCGGGAGGTGAGCCGGTCGAGATTCGCATGAAGAAGGGGAAGCTCCTTCAGGGGCGGGTCGTCGACGGCGCGGGCCGGTCGATCAACAAGGCGCATCTTTCCTTTGCGTTCGACAATGGCTTTGGCACCCTGCAGGAAGGCCTCGACACGGATTCCGACGGCCGATTCCGCTGGGAGAACGCCCCGGCGGAGGCCATGTGGTTCAGCCTCGTTCGAGAGGGATACATCGCCAGGGGGGACGTCACGCAAACGGCGTTTGCGGACGGAGAGGAGCACGTTTATCGGATGGACCGGCGGCTCACGATCCTGGGGAACATCGTCGACGAGGGAACCGGGGAGCCCATCGAGAGGACCGAGCTCGAGATCGTCGAGGCCGACTCCTTGAAGACGGTCGCCAGATCGGGGGAGTACGCCGGGAGCGACTGGACCGGTGGAGGCTTCGGCATGGGGGTCGGCACCGAGTCCTCGCCCGGATTTCGGGTCCGCGTCAGGGCGAGGGGTTATGAGGTGTACCTCTCGAAGGCGATCCCCGGAGACCGCATCAAGGCGAAGCTCAATATCAGGCTCAAGAAGGTCCCGCAACCCGGGCTTTCCGGGGTCGTGCTCGGGCCGGACGGCAGGCCGAGGCCCGGGGCTCGCGTCCTGATGGCGTCGGAAAAGGAACCGCTCTGGGTCGATTTCGACCCAAGCATGTTCCTTATCGGCTTCCACGTGGAGACGGGCCCCGACGGTCGCTTCCAACTCCCCGCGACGGACGACCCTTACGCCCTCGCGGTCGTGGATCCATCCGGCTTCGCCCGGGTCGACTCGAATCGGGTGAAGGGGCTCACCGAGATCCGCCTCGAAGCCTGGAGCCGGATCGAGGGGCGATTGCCGGATGGACCACTACGCGATGGGGAACGCCTGGAGTGGCGGGTCATCGATGGGAAAGTCGCCACGATTCCCACATTGCGGTTCGCCTTCATGAGCCACGTTGCCGGGGTGGATGACCAGGGGAGGTTCGTCTTCGAGCGGGTCCCGCCGATCCCGATGAACGTCGGGATTTTCCGGAAGAACCAGGGCGTCCGCCTGCAGGCGATCACCCCGAAGCCGGGCGAGACCGTCCAGATCCGCTGGGACGAGACGCCGCGGTCCGAGCCCTGATGGTTGGAACCCTCGCGTCCGGATATCGCTGTCTCGCGGTAAGATTTTTGTGATGAGCGTTCGTGCGGTTGCAGTACTCCGGCGGTTGAGGACATCGGACGGGACGAACGCGAGGGGTGCGAAATGGCGAGCGAGGATCGGGGGGCTGTGCTGGGGAGGATCCGGCAGGTCTTCGTGTCGGGGACGACGTCGGGGCTCTCGGAAGAGGAATTGCTGGGGCGGTTCGTCTCCGAGGGGGACGAGCTGGCGTTCGAGGCCCTGGTGCAGAGGCACGGGGGGATGGTCTGGGGGGTCTGCCGGCGGTTGCTCCCGGACCCGAACGACGCCGAGGACGCCTTCCAGGCCACGTTCCTGGTGATGGTCCGCAAGGCGGGAATGCTCCGCGACCCGAGTCGGCTCGGCCCCTGGCTCTACGGGGTTGCGGTTCGGACGGCCTCGAGGGCACGGGCGAACGCCTTGAGACGCAAGGACCGTGAGGTCCGCGCGATGCGATCCGAGGCCGTCGTGGATCTCGACCGCTCCTCCCTCGCCGAGCTTCGGTGGGCGATCGACGAGGAGATCCTGCGGCTACCGATGCGGTTCCGCCAACCGGTGCTCCTCTGCCACATGCAGGAGAAGACGGTGGACGAGGCGGCCAGGGAGCTCGGCCTGACCCCCGCCGCGGTCCGGGGCCGACTCTTCCAGGCGAGGAGGCGGTTGAGGTTGGGCCTCGAGCGGCGCGGTCTCGAGCCGTCTCGGCGCTCGACGCTCCTGCTGGCGATGACGCGGACTTATCCCCTGCCCGGCCACCTCGTCGAGAAGACGGCGAGTTTTGCGCTGGGGGCCTCCGGGACGGCGGCGGTGCTGGCGAGGCAGGTGGCTTCGACGATGCTCTGGGGGCAGTTGAAGGGCCTTGGGATCGTCGTCGGAGCTTTGGTGGTCGTGGCAGCCGTCGGAGTGCTCGGAGGAGGCTTCGGTTCACCTCCTGCCGAGCCGAACCAGAAGGGGGCCGACCCTACACCCGACCCTGCCCCCGCTCCGGCGGCGGTGCTGACGCCCAAGGCGATCGAGGAGCCGGACGCCCCCGACGACACCGAAGTACTGAGCAAACTCGACCCTTACAAGGCCAGGGCCGGCCGAACGAGCCTCGAGGTCGTCGACGCGGAGACGGGTCGACCGGTCCAGGCGCAGATGGTCCGCAGTTTTGACAACGGGCGTCGGAGCCTGATCAGGACGGACTCCGTGGGGCATCTCGATCTCGAACATGGGACGAATCGGACCGATCGGAGTGTTTCTATCGACCTTTGGGCCGACGGATATGCGCTCCAGCGGTTCTCCTACAGGGCTGACGGCATGTTCGAGACGATCCCGGAGAAGATCGTCGCGCGGCTTCGAAAGGGGTACAGGCTCGCGGGAAGGTTCGTGAATCAGGCGGGCGAGCCCGTGGGGGGCGTGACGGTCTATCTCTGGAGCCACAATTACAAGCAGAACGATCCGCATGAGCTCTTCTTCGACTTGCAGGCGACCAGCGGCCCCGACGGGCGCTGGGAGACGACGAGTGCCCCGGAGATTACCGGGGAGTTGATCGGCATAAGATATTACCATCCGGACTACATCAGCGAATTCTCGTATGGTTCGGCTCCTCCCATCGCCAAGCTCAGGGATGGCACCGCCGAGACAATCTTGAAGAAAGGCGTCCCCTTATCCGGAACAGTGCTGGGCGGCGACGGTGCCCCGGTCGAAGGGGCGATCGTGATGCTGGGGAGCCGCTCCGAGATCTTCCTCGACGACATCCTCCATACTCGCACCGATGAGCAAGGTCGCTTCCGTTTCGCCAGCGTCAATCCGGGCCGACAGTCGGTCGTGTTCCGGGCCCCGAATTTCGCGCCGCAGGTCCTCGAAAAGGAGATTCAGGCGGGGATCGAGCCGATCGAAGTGCGGATGCAGCCCGGCAAGTCCTTCCACGGTCGGGTCGTCGATAGCGAAGGCAGGCCGATCAACAAGGCACAATTCTACTTCCAACGCTGGAAGGGCCTGACGGCGTTCAGCGAGCCCTTCGAGACCGATTCCGAAGGCCGGTTCCGTTGGGATCATGCACCGGAAGGTGTGCTCATCTATTCGCTCTACCGAGAGGGATACACTGTCCCGCCGATCCTCCCGTCGCTGGAGGTCACCGGCGATGCGATCGAGTTTCGCATGGCGAGGTCGCTCACCGTCTACGGGCAACTCACCTCGGGAGAAACCGGGAAGCCTGTCCGTCACGCCATCATGGAATTTGGCGGTGCTGATGCACAGGGGAACGTCGCGTCCTGGGAGACGCGTCTTGGATACGAGCCGGAGCGCGATGGTCGCTTCATCATGACCTTCGACTCCGAGACCGCGAAGGGGTTCCGATTCCGGGTCCGGGCCCCGGGGTTCGAGCCGTTCGTCTCGGAGGTCATCCCCGGCAACCGGTCGAAAGCGAGGCTCGATATCAAGCTCAAGAAGGATCCGCTGCCCGGTCCTTCCGGGGTGGTCCTCAGCCCCGACGGTAAGCCGAGGGCCGGGGCTCGCGTGCTCATGGCTTTCAAGAAGGACTCGCTCTCGATCGATTGCAATCCGACCACCAGGCCCGGATGCATTTTCGTGGAGACGGGCCCCGACGGGCGCTATCAACTGCCGACGACGGACGAGCCGTACGCACTCGCGGTCGTGGATCCGGCCGGCTTTGCGAGGTACAACTCGGACGAGGCGAAGGGACTCGCCGAGATCCGGCTCCAGGACTGGTGTCGGATCGAGGGGAAATTACCCAATGGGCCGCTTCGAAACCAGGAAACCCTGGATTGGGTGGAGGACACTCGCAACGAGGTGATCGCACCGCCCCCCAAACTGTTGGACGCCGCCGGGCGTCAAGTTGATGGGAATGTGATCACAATTCCTCCCGTTAAGATCGGTTTCTATGTCCACAGGGCCGTGGTTGACGATCGAGGGAGTTTTGTCTTCGATCGTGTCCCGCCGGTCCCGATGATCGTCAGCCATCAGGTCGGCAACGTCAACATTCGCCATCAGCCCATCGCACCACAGCCGGGAGAGACGGTTCGGCTCGACTGGGATGACCAGAAGAAGGCCGAGCCTCGATGATTCGTGCGGTGAATGCGAATGGGCCGGGGATTGCCCCGGCCCGTTCGTTTACTATCACCTGACAAGTGTTCGTTTGTGGATGTGAGCTAATCAGTTGGGACTCGCCTTCGCACTGGGGTCGGGGGCGACATTGGGCTCGATCAGGGATTCCCAGCCGACGGGCTGGGTCCAGGCCTGGGATTTCTGGCCGGGGTATGAGGGGTTCTCGGGGGCCCGGTCGGAGGTGACGACGGCGCGGACGTAGTATTCGTCGCCGGTGAGGCGGTAGGTGGCCTTGGTGCCCTTGGAAGATGAGAAGATGCGGCCGACGTCGTCGGAGTAGCGCCGGGTGACGGGGAGGGGCTTGCCCGAGGCGTCGAGGACGGGCTTGCGGCTCGGGTCGTAGCCCTTCTTCGTGCCGATGAACCGGATCGTGTACTCGACGCCGGGCTCGGGGGCGACCTCAACCTCGAGGAGCTTGGAGGCGGGCGAGAACTTGACCTCGGCCAAGGTGACGCCGGTGCTCGCGTAGAAGTCGCCGGACTCGATGGCGCGGATCAGGGATTCGGGGGTGAGGAAGCGGCTCCGCACCATGATCCAGCCGCGCCCGGGGGTCGAGTTGCCCGAGGGGGCGAAGTAGTGGTGCGAGTCGTCGGTCGCCAGGCCCGCGACGGGGGCCACTCGCATCTCGGCGATACGGATGGTGTTGACGATGTCCCACATCCGCTCGATGCCCACGTGCGTCTCGTCGCCGATCTGATGGACGTCGGGGTGGCCGTTGTAGACCTCGAAGTAGAGCTCGCGCGTGACCATCGCCAGCTCCTCGGCCGTGATCGCGTAGCCGAAGTTGGGGTGGTTCAGGTGGGTCAGGACCGGGACGCCGAACTTCTTGACGTGGGCCTCGACCGCGAGCAGGTTGTTCGTCATCGCCTCTACGACGCTCTTGCCCCCTTGCGGCGGGATCGTATCGACGAGGTTCGTCGCGTTCATGTGAATCGGCTTGGAATCGTGCTGGTCGGTGATCTCCTCCCCCTGGATCAGGAGGAACTTGCCCGGCTGTTCGAAGAGGGGGCGGAACTCGGAGAGGGGCTTGAGCCGGACCTGTTTCTTGCCGTCGTGGTCACGCGTCTCCACCCAGTCGGGGCCGAACCGCCCGCGGTAGAGCGCGAACGCATCGACCTTGGCCCGCTTGTTCGCGGCCTCGATGTCGACCCAGCGTTGTCCCCGGCTCAAGACGTTGTGGTCCGAGAGCGCGAGGAACTGATACCCCTTCTTCACATACCAGTCGACGATCATCTCGGGATAGTCGTTGCCGTCGCTCCAGAGCGAGTGCGTGTGCAGGTTCCCCTTCCACCAGCGCGGGGCGGCGTCGGGAGGGGACGCCATCGTCGAGGGCGCGACGCATGCGCAAGCAAGTGCAATTGTGAAGAGGCAGGCGATCGTTCGGAGGCGGGCACGAGGCATGGGCGGGTCTCGCGGGGGGTGGACCGGTCGGAGAGACGCTCGTTCGCAAGAGCGTGAAGCCTACCGGGTCGGTTCCCCCCGGGCCACCCGGGAGCGGTTTTCATTCGAGAGGCCGAGGGACGGGCAACAGCGTTGCGCATCCCTCGGCCTGGTTTCATGATCCGAGCCCGGATCACATCGAGCGGTCGACGGCCTCGGCGATGCGGCGGCACATGGCCATCATCTCGCCGAAGGCGGCGGGGGTGATCGTCTGCGAGCCGTCGCTCATGGCGTGCTCGGGATCCTCGTGGACCTCGATGATCAGGCCGTCGGCGCCGGCGGCGACAGACGCCTTGCACATCGGCGTGACGAGCCGCGACTTGCCCGTGCCGTGCGACGGGTCGACGACGACCGGCAGGTGGCTCTTCTCGTGGAGGTAAGGGACGGTGGCCAGCGGCAGGGTGAAGCGGGTGTGCTCCTCGTACGTGCGGATCCCGCGCTCGCAGAGCATGACGTTGGGATTGCCGCGGTCGAGGATGTATTCGGCGGCGAGGAGGAACTCGTCGATGGTGGCGCTCATGCCCCGCTTCAGCAGGGCCGGCTTGCCCGAGTCCCCCACGGCCTGGAGGAGCTGGTAGTTCTGCATGTTGCGGGCGCCGATCTGGAGGACGTCGGCGTACTCGGCGAGCAAGGGGACGTGCTCGGGGGCCATGACCTCGGTCACGATCGCCAGGCCGGTCTCCTGGCGGGCGGCGGCCAGCATCTTGAGGCCGTCTTCCTTGTGTCCCTGGAAGCTGTACGGGCTCGTCCTCGGCTTGTAGGCACCACCGCGGAGCCCGGTCGCCCCGAGGGCCTTGAGCTTCTTGGCGATGGAGACGATCTGCTCCTCGCTCTCGACCGAACAGGGGCCGGCGATGACGGCGATCCTGTTGCCGCCGACCTCCAGGTCCAACGCCTTGACAACGGTCCGATCCTTCTTCAGCTCCGACGACGCCCGCTTGTAGGGAGCCATGATCGGCAGGACCCTCTCGACGCCCGGGGCGGGCTCGAGGGCCTCGGTCAGCCCCTGCCGCTCTTCTCCGATGGCTGCGATCACGGTTTGATGCGTCCCCTTGATGACCTGCGGTGACAGGCCGAGCGATGAAATGTGGTTCACCAGATGATCGATCTGCTCGCCCGTCGCGTCGGACTTCATGACGACAATCACGGTACCCCGCCCTCCCCTTTGGAATCTCGAATTCAGGCTTGAGAATAGAACCGCGGGCGTAAGCCCCGGGATAACCAACGAAACGGGAAATCCATCAACGAAAAAAGCCCCGGGACCTGTGGTCAGGTCCCGGGGCCGTGTATGGATGACACTTGGGAAGGAGAAGGCGTCTCAATAACGCCCTCGGCCCGGCGACCTGTGTATGAACCCCGTAAACACGGGATACCACCACCAGCTTCGGTAGCTAAAGCTAAAAGAGCCATAGTTCGCCGAAGCCTTGGTCAACTGCCGCTCTCCCGAGTGTGAATCAGACAAGAAGATCTGAGAATGCGTTAGGGAAGGTGCCCTGAATGTGGAGGACCGGGCCCGATCAGATGCATCGGGCCCGGCCTCGCTATCGAACAGACTAACCTGCGGATGCGGCTTGCCCGACGGGCAACCCGTCGGCTGCCGTTAGGCGAGCCGCCTCTGGTTATCACTACTCACAAAATCACCCCCTTTACGTTAAGCCTTCCCGGTCCCGTGGGAGTCCAGCCTCGGCACAGGAGCGGGCACTAGCCCGTCGTACCACGCTCGTACGACCCGTAAGCCGGTCGGGTGCGAACACCCAACCGACAATTCCAATATAGGCGAGACCTCCGCGTGGATCAATCGTCATCCGCCGATCCGTCCCCTTTTTCGTCGAACTTTTCGGGAGATCCGGACGACATCCCCAGACGTGTCTCCGTCCTTAAATGAAGGCAAGCCACGGACAAACGAAACGGGAGCCGGCGCCCGGGCTGGGGCGCCGACTCCCGTTTGGATCCGTCGATTTTCGGTCGATTTCGTCGCCTCAGAGCGACCCGAGTCCGAGGACCGGCGTCGCCGCCAGGGCCGGGATCTTGAGGTCGGCCAGCGGGGTCTGGTCGCCCGACTTGAGGAACTTCAGGCGGACCGACTTGTTCTCGGTGTCGGGCACGCAGGCCACGACGTAGGAGTCGCCGATGACGCTCAGGTGGTGCTCGCGGACGTCGACCACCAGGGCCGTCTCCTCGTCGATGCCGAGGCCGACGAGGTTGGGATGGGCCGAGAGGACCCCGACCAACCGCTCGACCCGGTTACGCTTGAGGAAGTGCTGGTCGATCACCGCACCGGCGATGAAGTCGAACCCCTGCCCGATGTCGGCCTTGGTATTGCCGCCGGCGATCATCACGCCCGACATCACCGCGGCCCCGGCCGAGGTCCCGCCGATCACGCCGCCGCGGTCGAGCAAGGACTTGAACTCCTTCTGGACCAGCGTGCCGAGATAGGCGTCGGTCAGGCAGACCTGGTCGCCGCCGGTCATCCAGATGCCGGTGGCCTCGGTCAGCGGCTTGACGAACTCGGGGTCGTTGGCCTTCTCCCTCGAACGGGTGTGGAGCAAGGTCACCGACGCCGCGCCGCTCTGCCGCCAGTCGTCGAGGACATGGTTCAGGTAGTCGAGGTGATCCGCGTTGGTCGTGGCCGTCGGGATCACCACGATTTTGGCCTTCTCGCCGCCGGCCAGGTTGCAGAATTGCTTCCGAATCGACGGGGGCAGCTTGCCGCCGCCGCAGATCACGAGCTTACCGCCCGAAGGCTGCTCGACGACCTGGACGATCGGGGCCTTCGCGTCGATCTGAGAGGTTATCGAGGACGACGCCTTCGTCGTCGGCCTGCCGCCCAGGATGAGGGCCGCACCCATGAAGACGGTCAGGGCCGTCCCCATCATCAGAGAGGAGCGTCGGGGAAGCGTCTTCGGATCGGTCGCGCTCAGCGATGTTTGAGACATCTTGCCACCTCATTCTTGAATGACGAAGATGCACAAGGGGCAACGGGTGATCGCGCTGGGCGAAAAGCAACTCGCTCAAGGCCATCGGCTAGAAACCTGACTCCGTTTCTACGCCCTACACTTCCTGTCGGCCTTCAACTCGATCCTCAATCACCCTAAATCGAACTATACCCCATCGGCCTCTTTGATACAACTTGGGCATACTATTGACGATGCTTATACTGCGTCGGGCTGGTTTGGGCGGTGGGAAGGTATGAGACAACGGAGGAATTTGGGGATGCAGGTTCCGTGCCAGAGGTGGATGGTCGGCGGCAGAACCTGCGCCGTCGGCAAGGTCGGAGGGAGGGGTTCGTTCGCTTAAAATTTGTGCAAGACACGAGTTAGGGCGTGGCAAAGGCCCAGGGCTCGGTCGCGAACTCGGTGCTCCCGCGGGTGGCGAGGTCCGCGAGGATGCTCCCGATCAGACACGAGAACTTGAAGCCGTGCCCGCTGCATGGGCTTGCGACGATCACTTCGGGGCAGCTCCCGAGCGATCCGAGGCAGAAGTTGTCGTCGGGGGTGACCGTGTAGAGGCAGACCTCGGTGAGATCGATGGGCGTTTCGGCGAGCGCCGGGATGTGCTCGCGGAGGAACGCGCGGACGATCCCCTCATAGTTTTCCTCGACCGGACGTGCGGGATCGTCGGGGCTGACTTCCGGCCCGCCGTGCCTCGCGACCTTGACGCCGAGGCCGAGGAACTCGGGCATCCCGTAGAAGTCGTCCAGCTCCTTCGTCCCCTTCGAGATGAAGACCGGGAACCGGCCCGGCTGGAACGGAGAGGGGTCGGCCGCGCGGAAGTAGAAGACCCGCTGATGGGTCGGCTTCAGCGGCCTGGCCACCTGCGGGAGGAGTTGGCTCGTCCACGAGCCGGCCGTGACGATCAGGCGATCCGCCACGATCCGATGCGACTTGGTCAGGATGACCGGCCGGCTCCCCTCGACGTCGATCCGCTCGACCTTGGTGTTCTCCAGGATCGTCGTCTTGTCGCCGCCGAGGCGCCTGGCCAGGTCGACCTGCGCGGCGATGCAGCGGGCGGCGGAGAGCATGCCGGCATCCGGCTCGAAGACGACGTCGTGGTCGTCGGGGACCCCGAACATCGGGAACGTCCGCCTCAGCTCCTTCCCCGTCATCCTTCGGTGGGGGACGTCGATCGCCTCGAGGTTCGCCGTGACCCTGGCCACGTAGTCGAGTCTCGGGGCGCAGAGGCTGATGCCGCCGGTCCGCAGGTAGAGGTTCTGACCCGCCTCGGCCTCGAGGACCTTCCAGGCGCGGAAGGCGGCGGGCATGAGGCTGGCGTAGAAGGGGTCGGCGTACGAGTGCCTCGTGATCCTCGCCGCCCCGTGCGAGCTGCCGCGGTCGTGGCCGATCGCGAATTGCTCGAGGAGCAGCACCGGCTCCCCTCGCCGGGCGAGGTGGTAGGCCGCGGCGGCGCCCATCGCGCCGGCGCCGAGGATCACGTTGGGGGCATGGATCGTTTCGGTCATGGTCGTGCTGGGTCCAGGCGGGGTCGGCTCGTCTCGGCTTGTATCGTCATCAGAGGGCGGTCAGGTAGCGGCGCAGCTCCCAGGCCTCGACCTGGGCATGATACTCGCGCCACTCGTCGCGCTTGAGGCGGAGGAACTCCCCGGCGATCGGGCCGAGACCCTCGCGGACGACGGCGTCGGCCTCGAGGTGGTCGAGGGCCTCGGTCAACGACTGGGGCAAGGTCTTGATCCCGCGCTCGGCCATGCTGGCGAGGCTCGCCTCGTAGAGATTGCCGAGGTTCGGCTCGCCCGGGTCGAGGTCGTTGGCGATGCCGTCGAGCCCGGCCGCGAGGTACGCCGCGATCGCCAGATAAGGGTTGCAGGCGCTCGAGACCGTGCGGTCCTCGACGTGCCCCCCCTCGGGGATTCGCAGCATCTGGGTCCGGTTGTTGTCGCCATAGGTGATGAAGGCGGGGACCCAGGTGAAGCCCGACCTGGAGCCCGTCAGGGCCGCGCCGAGCTGGAGCCGCTTGTAGCAATTGACCGTCGGCGAGGTCACGGCACACAACGCCGGGGCATGCTTCAGGACCCCGCCCAGGAACTGGTAGCCGAGCTTCGAGAGCCCGAGCCCGCGCTCGTCGGACTCGTCCAGGAAGAGGTTCTTGCCGGTGCGGGCGTCGGCGATGTGGTAGTGCATGTGGGCGCCCGAGCCCGTGCGGTTGGCGAAGGGCTTGGCCATGAACGTCGCCACCGCGCCGACGCGCTGGGCGACCTGCCCGGCCATCATCCGGAAGAAGGTCAGGCGGTCGGCGGTCGTCAGGGCTTCGGCATATTTGAAGTTGATCTCATATTGATAATTGGCGTCCTCGTGGTCGACCTGGTAGACGTCCCAGCCGAGGGCGTCGAGGCCGTCGTTGAGGGAGCGGAGGAAGTCGAGCGCGGCGGACATCCCCTTGAAGTCGTAGCAGGGTTTGGCGAGGTCGTCGACGTTCGCGGGGTCCCAGCCCGAGATGGTGCCGTCGGCGTTCTTCGTCACGAGGAAGAATTCGGGCTCGATGCCGACGTTGAAGGTGAAGCCGAGGGACTTCGCCCGCTCGAGGATCCGGCGGAGGTTCACGCGGGGGCAGAAGGGGTGGGGCTCGCCGTCGACGTAGAGGTCGGAGGCGAACCTGGCGATGCCGGGCTCGTAGGGGAGCGGCGTGTACGTGTCGAGGTCGACGCGGGCGTTGAGGTCGTGGGAGTGGGGCCCCTGCCCGGCCCCCCAGACGGCCGCCCCGGCGAACCCGGCGCCCGACTCGACCATGCTCGGCAGGGTCCTCGCGGGGACGAGCTTGACCTTCGCCGCGCCGTGGATGTCGACGAACTGGATCAGCAGATACGAGATGCCGTCGGCTTCGAATTGCCCGAGGAGAGCCGTGATCCGGGCACTATTCTGAGACATCAACTCGGGCTCCTGGTCGCCCGCCGGACCCCCTGGCTGTCGGGTCGCGACGGCGCGGGTTGCGATTGTAAAACAAATCTTGGCGACAAACGCGAGCCCAGCCACTAAAATCATCTCGATCCCGGGGCGAGTCCTCGACCGGGGGACCCGATCGCGGCCCGGACCTCGCGCCTCCCCGCGAGTCCTCGACGCAACGTTCCTACCTTCGAAATGCAAGAAAAGTCCGGGTGCCCGCTCGCCCCGTCTTGACGGGGCCGCCGCCCGCGCCCAGGCTACCTTGTGCGTGGACGCACGACCCCGGCGACCGCCGCGAGCCCGCCGAACCCATAGGTCCTGAACAATATGTGCGGAATCATCGGATTCGTCGACAAGCTCGCCCGCCGCGACTTCGCGACCGGCCAGGTCGTCCTGGCGATGCTCGAGGCCCTCGGCTGCCGGGGCCCCGACAGCGCGGGCGTGGCCATGCTCCGCGAGCGTCCGCAAGGGGAGGCCTGGAGGGTCCGCATCGCCCCTCCCGAGGCCGAGGTCCTCTCGCGGATCCAGGGGCTCGGGCACGTCGAGGGGGCCCTGATCCAGGGGGATTCGCTCAGCTTCCGCTTCGAAGCCCATGCGGGAGTGACCCCCGAGGCCGTCGAGAAGGCCCTCGGCGCCTGTCGAGGGGGGCTCGAGGTCCTCGGCATGGGGACGCGGCTCGACCTCGTCAAGCAGGTGGGGACCCCCTCGCGGCTCGAAGGGACATACGGCATCTCCTCGTGGCGGGGCCCGCTGGCGATCGGCCACACGCGGATGTCGACCGAGAGCCGGATCGACCTGAGCCACTCGCAGCCCTTCTGGGCCCACGGCGTCCTCGACCTCGCCAGCGTCCATAACGGCCACGTCACGAATTACCACCAGTTGCGGCGCTGGTACGAGCAGGCGGGCGTGACCTTCTACACGGATAATGACTCCGAGGTCATCGGCGTCTATCTGCGCGATCGGCTCGATCGGGGCCGGAGCCTCGACGAGGCCCTGGCCGACTCGATCCGCGACCTCGACGGCGCGTTCAACTTCCTGGTGGCGTCGGCCGAGGGGCTCGGCGTGGTCCGCGACCGCTTCGGCTTCAAGCCGCTGGTCATGGCCGAGACCGACGAGTTCCTCGCGGTGGCGACGGAGGAGATCGCCCTGCGTCGCGCCCTGCCTGGCAACTACCGCGTCTTCGAGCCGCCGATCGGCCGGGCCTCGTTCTATCCGCTCGAGGCGCCCGCCCTCGTCTGACATCGCCGCACGATTCATCAACGACCAGAGATCCCTGGGGGTTTGCCCGTGTCCTCGACCTCGACGACTCCGGAGAGCGCGACGATCGACTGTTCCGAGCGCGCGGTGCGCCTCATCAACCAGGAGGTCCGCGCGGCGTTCGCCTCCGGGATCGGGCGGGTCACGCTCTCGAATCCGGGGGCGAAGCACAACCTCGGCGTGGCCCTGCCGGAAGGCGTTCACCTCACGATCGACGGCAGCGCGGGCTATTACGCGGCCGGGCTCAACGACGGCGCGACGGTCGAGATTCGCGGCTCGGCCGGCTGGGGCGCGGCTGAGAGCATGCGCGTCGGCACGGTCCTCATCGACGGCGACGCCGGCAACGCCGTGGCCGCCTCGATCCGCGACGGGCTCGTCGTCGTGCGGGGGGATGCCTCGACCCGCGCGGGGATCGCGATGAAAGGGGGAGCCCTCATCATCGGCGGCAGCGTCGGGCCGATGGCCGCGTTCATGATGCAGAAGGGGATCATGATCGTCTGCGGCGATGCGGGCGACGGCGTGGCCGACAGCATGTACGCCGGCACCGTGTATGTCGCCGGCTCGACGGGCGAGCTCGGGGCCGACGCCATCGACGCCGAATTCACCGAGCAGGACCGCGAGCTCGTCTACGGCCACCTCGAGCGGTCCAAGGTCCCCGCCCCCGCCCGCTTCCGCAAGCTCATCGCCGGCCAGAAGCTCTGGAACTTCCGCCAGGAAGACCTGCACCTCTGGAAGGCCGCGCTCTGAGGATCATGTCCTCGCGCGATCATGACCATACGCTTCCCCTCTGCTTGATTGATTCATCCCCACGCACGAAACATCCGAACCTTCGCCTATCTCCCAGGGAGCGAGTCCTTTGAACCCATCGGATCCGGTCGCATCCACGACTCCGCAGACGTCAGCCGCCGACCGATCGCCGATGGAGCGCTCGGGGACGTTCACGCCGGGGGTGATCGAGGACATCCAGATCAAGGCCGAGCTGGCCCGCTACCGGATCCGAGGCTTCGGCATCCTCCGCCCGAGGACCTGGTCCACCTTCGACGACCTGACCTTCGTCCCCGGCACTCTGACGCGGATCCCGCTCGAAGGCTATCGCGAGAAGTGCTCGACGAAAACGGTGCTGGGCACCCGGTTCGCCAAGAAACCGCTCGAGCTGGACATCCCCCTGATGGTCACCGGCATGAGCTACGGGGCCCTCTCCAAGAACGCCAAGACCGCGCTCTCGCGTGGCGCGAGGATGGCCGGGACCTCGACCACGACGGGGGACGGCGGCATGCTCGACGTCGAGCGGGCCGAGTCCAAGCTCCTCGTCTGCGAGGTCCTTCCCAGCCGCTACGGCATCAACATCCAGCACCTCCGCAAGGCCGACGCAATCGAGCTGACCATCGGCCAGGGGGCCAAGCCCGGCACCGGCGGCCTGCTCCTCGGCTCGAAGGTCTCCGACGAGATCGCCAAGCTCCGCGACCTCCCGCCGGGCGTCGATCAGCGCTCCCCGTGTCGCCACCCCGACTTCCTCGGCCCCGACGACATGGTCATCAAGATCGAGGAGCTCCGCGAGGCGACCGACTGGCAGATCCCGATCTTCGTGAAGATGGGGGCCTCGCGCGTCTTCGACGACGTCCGCCTCGCCGCCAAGGCCGGCGCCGACGTCGTGGTCGTCGACGGCATGGAAGGGGGCACCGGGGCTTCTCCGGAACTATTGCAAGAGCACACCGGCATCCCCACCCTCGCCGCCGTCTGCGAGGCCCGCGCCGCACTTGAAGACGTGGGCCTATACGGCAAGGTCCAGCTCGTGATCGCCGGCGGCCTCCGCCACGGCTCCGACTGCGCCAAGGCCATCGCCCTCGGCGCCGACGCCTGCTACCTCGGCACCTCTCTTTTGATCGCGCTCAATTGCAACAAGCCCATTTATGAGGAAGACTACCACGCGATCGGCGCCGCCCCCTACGCCTGCCACCACTGCCACACCGGCCGCTGCCCCGTGGGCATCACCACGCAGGACCCTGCCCTGGCCTCTCGCCTCGAGATCGACCCCGCCGCCGAGCGCGTCGCCAACTTCTTCCACGCGTTGTCGTCGGAAATCCAGATCCTCGCCCGCGCCTGCGGCAAGAGCGACGTCCACCACCTCGAGCCCGAGGACCTCCGCGCCCTGACGATGGAAGCCTCCTTCATCACCGGCCTCCCCCTCGCCGGCACCAACCGCGTCGTCGGCGGCGGGCCTGGGTGGAGAGGTTGAGCGTCTCCCGGAATGAAGCCCCGACAGGACCCCTCGGTGTTGGCGTATGATTTGATAGAAAGCGGATCGTGCAGGATTGAAAATCGATTCACACCGAGGGGCCGATGGGATGCAGAAGGAGACGCCTGCACGAGGGGCCGGCGCGAGGGGGTTCGTCCGTAGCATCTGGGGGAGTCTCGTCGCCGCCGCATTTATTCTGTTCCAGGACGGGGCGACGGGCGGGACTTGCCTCATCGCATGGCTCTACTGTCCTGTCTGGTTCCTCCTCCGCCTCGCGCACTACCTGGCCAAGCGCCCCAGATGGGGCGTCGCGTTGGTGTGGGTTGGACTCCCCTTCCTGACGTTCGGACTCCTCTGGGGCAACAGTATTCTCCAGAACAAGATCGCCGAGGCCAACGCCCGGAGAGTCATAGCGGCCTGCGAGGCCTATCACGCCGCCAACGGCGAGTTCCCCAAGGAGCTTGATGAACTCGTGCCGCGATATCTGAGTTCTGTCCCACGTGCGAAGTATTGCCTGGCGGGTCGCTTCTTTTATCACAATCCCGAATCGCCCATGCTCTATTGGCAGGTTGTTCCGCCGTTCCTCCGGAAAATCTACGACTTCGAGACACGGCACTGGAGATACCTCGATTAGAGGGCCATCCATGTCGTCCTCGAGCGCGTTGTACTTCCGGTGATCGCCAGGTTTGCGAACAATGAAGTTTTTGAAGGACCACTCTGCTTCTCAAGGGTGACATTTAGATCGGCATTGGCCGGTGCAGGCTTCGGTAGCAGCAGGACCTAAGAAATGTTAGTCGTTATGAAATGGCTGAAGCGGGCGGGGATATGGTTCTTGACCGTTATCTCGCTCACCAGCGTCGCAATCCAAGTGGTCGACAAGGGTGGAGGCCGTAGCGGAGTGCATGCCCGCTCTGGTGTTACTCTCTCAGATCGCGTTGCTACGGGTGCCTTTTTCGGTGCTATAGCGGTTCTGAGTATAGTTGAGTTGCTTGGGATCGGCCGTGGGCCGAAAAAGCCACCATCGACTGGGTTATCTGGCAAACTCCTCGATTGAGGGGATCGAAGATTTCGGGATGGAATTCAGGTGCGACGAGGCGGCCCATCCAGGCGGCCTCGTCGCGCTGATAGGATGATCAGTTCACCCCTTTGTGGTCGTAGCTCAGGGCGCGCGAGACCTTCCAGCGGCCGTCCTTCTTCTGCCAGAGGTGGACGAACTTCGCGACGGTCACCTCGCGCTCGCCCTGGTTGCCGGCGGTCTGGAAGAAGCGGTGGCGGCCGATCTCGATGGCGAGCGAGATCGTGCATGTCGAAGGTTGCCACCTGTGTCGACGGAGAGGAATCCTGTCCGATAGAATACGGGGATCGCGGGGGTCGGAAGTCGATTCACACCGAGGTGCCGATCGGATGCAGAAGGAGACGCCTGCACGAGGGGCCGGCGCGAGGGGGGTTGTCCGTAGCATCAGGGGGAGCCTCGTCGCCGCCGCATTTATTCTGTTCTACGACGGGGTGTTTGGCGGGACTTGCGCCATCGCATGGCTCTACTGTCCTGTCTGGTTCCTCCTCCGCCTCGCGCACTACCCGGCCAAGCGCCCCAGATGGGGCGTCGCGTTGGTGTGGATTGGACTACCCGTCATGACGTTCGGACTCCTCTGGGGCAACAGCATTCTCCAGAACAAGATTGCCGAGGCCAACGCCCGGAGAGTCATAGCGGCCTGCGAGGCCTATCACGCCGCCAACGGCGAGTTCCCCAAGAAGCTTGATGAACTCGTGCCGCGATATCTGAGTTCTGTCCCAAGTGCGAAGTATTGCCTGCTGGGTCGCTTCATTTATGTCAATTCCGGAGCGCCTATGCTCTTATGGTACGTAGTTCCGCTACATCTCCGGAAAATCTACAACTTCGAGACACGGAAATGGAGCTACCTCGATTAGAGGATCAATCAAGGCCTTCGCCATGCCATCGCAATCTTGGTGATCGACCGAGTTCGTGTTACCACCAAGAGGTTTTGCAAAGGCCTCTCGCGGCGGCTGATGGCCAAGCGATCAATTGGCGCGGAGCTCTTGTTCAGGTATCTTGGTAGAAGGGTGGTTTGACAGGTTTCTGATCGAAGAGTGGCTCAGGACCGTAGGCATGCACCTGGAGTTCATACTTCTCGGGCCACCCATCTCGAATCAATCCGTGGGTCCCAACCTCACGAACTGGAAGGCGAGGATCCGAGCGGAGGCAACGCTCAAATGGCTGACTCCCAAACTGATGGGCCATCTCAAGGCGATCGTGATCAACTTCCACGAGGGTGATAAGCCGTCTCTTGATCTCGATAATATGTCCAAACCTATTTTGGACGAGATGCAAGATATCATTTATGCCGACGATCGCCAAATTCGCCAAATCGAAATCAGTCACGTACGCATTGATGCTCCTTTCGTAGTTGCCGGCGCATCGGCGTTGCTTGTGAGGGCGGTCCAGGCCGGGAATCAGTTCGTGTATGTGCGGCTCGAAGATCCTGTCGTCCCATTTCCCTTGCCGAGATGACCTCATGGACTTCGAACAAGAACTCAAGAGAGTCGCGGATTCCTACGCGAGCCGGGGATATCGGGTCACGATCCGGCCCGACGCCATGGCGCTTCCCAGTTTCGCCAAGGACTTCAAGGTCGAGATCCTCGGCAAGCGAGGGGCCGAGAGTGTCCTCGTCGCCGTGAAGCAGGATCGCGACCAGTTGGCCGGAGATTTCAACCTGACCCGATATGCGGAAGTCATCGGCGGGCAGGATGGATGGAGGTTTGACTTGGCCACCTTGGATTCGGAAAAGCCAGGTTCGAACGAGTATGACGGGGCCGAAGACTTCTCGATTGATGATATCGAGAAGTCTTTTGCCGATGCTCGCAACCTGCACGATCAGGGCTTCTTGAGCCAGGCCGTCATCACGGCCTGGGCTGGATTTGAAGCGTCGATGCGGCACAGGCTCAGGGCGATGGGAGAGCGAGCCGGCTGGGGGTCGTCGCCCATCAGCATGCTGAATGAGCTCTTCTCGAACGGCATCCTCGACGGCGATGATTTCAACCGCTTGCGGAATCTTTCACGCGTGCGAAACCAGATCGTTCATGGATTCCTCTCCCCGCTGGCCTCGGAGGGAGGGGCTGTGGAATTCCTCGCCGAGATCGGGCTTCGATTGGTCCACGACTCTCGAAACGTGAATCCCGCGAACTCATAATCAGACGCGAAACCAGGAATGACTGCGGCGCGACGAGGATCGGGCCGCAGTCTTCGGCGGGATCAGTTCACCCCTTTGTGGTCGTAGCTCAGGGCGCGCGAGACCTTCCAGCGGCCGTCCTTCTTCTGCCAGAGGTGGACGAACTTCGCGACGGTCACCTCGCGCTCGCCCTGGTTGCCGGCGGTCTGGAAGAAGCGGTGGCGGCCGATCTCGATAGCTCCGTCGCCGGCGAGGGGGTAGACTTCCAGGCTGCCCTCGATGAGCTCGCGACGGAGCCGGCTGTCCTTCTCGTCGAACTTCTTGCGGAAGGTTTTGACCAACGCCTCGCGGGTCCGGGTCAGGCCCCCCTGGTCGTGGTAAAACTCGACGTCGTCGGTGAAGAAGCCGTCGATGGCGTCGGCATCGAGGTCGTTGAAGGCGGCGAAGAGTTGCTGGTCGAGGTCGTGGATCGTGTCGAAGAGGGAGCCCGTCCCTTCGGAGGTCGAGGCCGGCTTCGAGGCCCCTTCGAGACGCTTCGCCTCGGTCTTGTGGCCCTCGCGGGTCAGCACGAGGTGGGTCACCTTGCCGCTCGCGTCCTTCACGAACGCGGCGGTGGCGTCGGTGGTCGGCTTGAGGAAGAAGACGGCCTCCGACTCGGGGAAGAGCTCGAAGCTCGCCTCGCCCGAGGGCCGGGCCATCAGCTTGTCCCCTTCGCGGGCCACGGTCAGGGTCGTGCCGGGCATGAGCTCGTAGCGCCCGGCGTAGGCGTCGTAGACTTTCGGGTCGACCTTGGCGAGCTTGTGGGCGACGGGGCTCGAGTTCTTGAGGCCCGACTTGCCGGCGACGAGATAAGCGTTGAGGATATTCTCAACCTTGCCCGCGTCGTCGTTGTTGACGAGGAAGACGTAGCCGAGGCCCAGGTCTTTATACAGCACCGAGAGGCTGGTGAACCCGGTGTTCCTGCCGCCGTGGCCATATCGGGCCCCTTGCGAGGTCTGCTCGATGTGGACCCCCAGGCCGAACGACGATTGCGGCTCGTCCTTGACATCCCCCTGCGAGCGGAGCATATCCCTGGCGGTGGCCTCGGCGAGCCCCCGGCCCTGGACGTAAGCGATCAGGAATTTCGCATAATTGTTGGCGTCGACGTGGAGGCTGGCGGCCATGTTGGGCTGATCCGGCTTGCCCTTCTGCATCGGCGAGGTGCCGCCATGCCCGGTGGCCGTGAGCTTCGCGATCTCGTCGGTCCAGACGAGCGAGGCGTGCTCGATCCCCAGCGGCTCGAAGACCTCCTCCTTGCAGAGCTCGACCAGCGTCTTGCCCGTCAGCTTCTCGACGACCTTGCCGAGGTACACGAACCCCTCTCCCGAGTACATATACTGAGTGCCCGGGGTGAACTTGATGTCGAGCTTGCCCGAGCGCCAGTTCGGGAACCCGGTGCGGTGGGTCAGCACCATCCTCGCGGTGATGAGCTTGTAGCGGTCGTCATAGGCGATGTCTTCATACGGCAAGTATTTGTATAAGGGCGTGTCCAGGTCGAGGACGCCCCGATCGACGAGCCTCAAGACGAGGTACGCGCAGACGGGTTTGGTCATCGAGGCGGCCTCGAAGACCGTGTCACCGGCCACCGGCACCCGTGTCTTCGCGTCCTTGACGCCGACCCCGCGATGATAGACGACCTTGAAATCCTTGATGACCGCGACCGACATCCCGGGGATCTTGTAATAGTCGAGATAGGTTTCGAGGACGCGGTCGAGGGCCTTGGTGTCGAGCGGCCCCGCGCTCCGGAGCACCCCCTCGTCGCCGATCAGGCCCGGCCAGGGGATCGGCTCGGCCTTGAGCGTATCGGCCTGCGCCGGCTTCCCGGCCTCGATGACGACATCGACGTGCGGCTTCACGTCGACGCGGATGTCCGTCGAGTCGGCCGCGTGGATCGAGTAGGGGCCGAGCGGGAGATCCGTCGCCCTGTATGCGCCCGACGGGTCGACGTTGGCCTCGCGCCAGAGCTTCGCCGAGCGGGTCGACTGGATCCGGACCCGGGGCGGCAATACCGAGTCCGACCCGTCCTTCCACGCGATCGTCCCCGAGACCTCGCCCAGCTCGGTGCCCTCGCGGACGAGTAGGAGCTCGCCGCATCGGTCGGGCATGTCGACTTTCTGCGTCCCCGGCCCCCAGGCGAGCCACGAGAACGAGCCGTCCTTGTCCCGGTCGCCGACGGAGATGTCGAACCCGATCACGCGGTCGTCGACGGCCTCGTTGCCGAGGTCGATCCGCCACTCATAGACGATCTTCGACCCATCCCGCTTCACCGCCACCTTCGAGTTGTTCTCGGTCGACTCCATCCCGACCACCTGATCCTGGTCGCCGTAGCGGGAATACTGGATCACCGGCGAACCCGCGCCCAGGTGGCTGGCGTTCAGGTAGATCTCGCAGCCGTCCTGAGCATCCCAGTTGGTGACCTCCGGGCCGACGAGCACGATCGAGTCGTCGTCCACCTCGACGCCGACAAAAAGTGCGTGCTCGGCCACGCTATAGGCCGCGCGAAAGCGGGCCTTCAGGTCGTCCTTGCCGGCGAGCTTGTCGCCGTACTCGGCGCGTGCGATGGGATACGTCGCGGCGTCCTTCGGCCAGTCGCCGAGGTCGCCGTCGATCTTGATACCCGCCGCCGGATGGGCGACCCCGACCGAGCCATTCTGCCCATACGTCGTACCAGCCCCGAACCACAACGCCCCGGCGACGAGCCCGAGCAGGCGCCAATTGATCGACATCGAGCGAGGATGTGCATGCATGAGCGCAAAATCCCGTTGAAGAGGCGATGACCGGAACCGGCGGCCGTCGAGGGGGCCAGGCTCGTCCTCGAGCCTCGACGGCACTGCGATGAGCCCTGATCCAGCCTTCGAATGGTCGTCCACCTCCTACACAGTCGTCGCACCCATACTTGAACGGAGAAATCGCCGGATTGTCGTAAAGAGCGATCGTGGCTCCGATTTTCGGCTCGATTGGGTCGATTGTCCGTCGGTCCCGATTCCGAATAGAAACGATCACCACTGATGCAATTCAAGATGACCGGTGAGGATTGGACAAGTCTTAACTTGGCTATCTTCGCCATTCGACCCATTCTGCTCGATATCAGGTTGCCGGATCACCTTGAATGGGATCATTGTCCCGATCTGTGCCGGGGAGCGATGAGAGGCCGATAGCCGTCCACCCTTGCCGTGACCGGAGTCAGTCCGCGGTGCTTTCGGCCGATTCGAAGTCCCCGGCGTGACATGTCACCTACTTCTGCGATACTTACGCCCATTGCACGGTGTCTGGGTGGCCCTGATTGGAACAATCAGGGTCGCGCAGCGACGAGAGGTTCCTCGCAAGATGCCCGTCGGCACCGGAGTTCCTTTGCGGTTGCCCCGGCCGACACACGATCCCGGGGATGACGAGTGGTCGGCCGAAGTCCTGAGCTCGACGCTTCATCTCCGGTCGATTCGATAGGCACGGCCGGAGACTCTGGATAGGAAACCGATGGCATTTGAAGTTGCTTATATGATGACGTCGCGGCGGAAGTTCACGGACGGCCCCTGTTCTTGTCCCGGGAAATTGCGGAAAACCTCTTGTCGCTGCGCGACCCCGGTTGTTCCAGCCGCGGCCACCCGATCATGGAGGGCCTTTGCGGGTTTCCGACGGGTCCTTCCCCTCGATCTCGGGCCAATCCCTGTCCGGAACTGAGCCCGGGGCATCGGGTGACGGCCGGGGAGAATCGCGTACAGCCTCTCGACGCTGCGCGACTCCGATCGTCCCGATCGCGGCAAGCTGTGCGACGCCGTGTCGTTCGCCGTAGGGTCAAGCCCACTTTGCCATCGATACGTAGCGTTGCGGAAGCGGCTCGATGCTCAGTACTGATCCGAGCCGACGATTTCGCCATCGGCGCGGGAGCCGAGGGCGCGGAAGACGGAGGGGGCGAGGGTGCCCTTGAGGAACCTGACCGAGCCGTCGCCGAGGAGGAACTGGCAGCCGCCGGGATGCAGACTGGCGAAGCCGTCGGCGCCGCTGCGGCGGGGGCTCAGGGCCACGTCGCCGGGGATGCTGCCGCTGATGACGTCGGCCGAGGGCCCCGTGCGGCCCATCACCAGGAACAGCAGGCTGACGCATGACTGGAAGGGCCACCCTTCCTTGGTGCAAAGGGGGACCGGCAGGTTGCGAGTGCCGAAGATGCCCGTCCAGGTGGCCTCAGCAAGGTCGCGCGAACGTTCTCCGACCATCAGGGTCGTGCTCGTGCCGTCGAGGACGTCGCCTATGCCGACTCGGCTATTCGGGTAGAGCAGGCCGGTCGCCCGGATGGGGAGTCGCGAGGTGTCCATCCAGCCGACCGAGGCCACATACTGGCAGGCACGCCCATCGATCGATCCGGAACCAACGCCGAGGCGGAGCGGGCCTTCGCCGCCTCCGTCGCTCGGGCAGAGGAAGACCGAGATGGTGGATCGCCTTACCGTCTTGTTGGCAAACAAGCCGGGAAAGCCCGGCTCGTCGCCGTTGACTCCGCCGAAGCCCAGGGCGAAGTTCGCTGCGTCGTAAATGGGCCGTTGCTCGAGATAAGGCAGGATGAACGTGCCCCAGGCCCACCCGCCGCCGAGCTCGGGGGCCGGCACCGAGGCCGGCATCGTGTACGAAGCGAGGTAGGCCGGTGGGAAGCACTGCCAGGCGTCGTGGTAGCCGTGCATCGCCAGGCCGATCTGCTTCAGGTTGTTCTGGCATTGGAGCCGTCGGGCGGCCTCGCGGGCGGCCTGGACGGCGGGGAGCAGCAGCGCGACGAGGATGGCGATGATCGCGATGACGACCAGAAGCTCGATCAGGGTGAAGGCTCGCACCCGGCTCGATGGGCGTTGTCGACGCATGGCAAGATCCTTCTCTCGTTGACGAGGGCCCGGAGTGTCCCGATCCAATTGCAGGGTAGGCTTTCCCAGGGGCCTGTCAATCCGAAATCCTTTGCAGAATAATCCTCTTGAATCGAATCACGTTTTCATTTCAAGAGCCTGGCGAACCGGCGTTTACTCGCCGGGGCCGGGCCGGATGTCGCCCAGGTCTTTGACCTCGCCGGGTTTGGGGGTCCAGTCGCGGAGGGGGAAGGATACGCCGCACTGGATGTTGTAGGGGCGGTTGGGGACCACTCCGTCGAAGTGGAAGCGGCCCTCGTCGTCGAGGTTCGAGGGGATCGGCGGGTTGAATTCGAGGTGGGCGCCACGGATGGGGTCGTCGACGATCGCGAGGAGTTGGAGCGGGGCCGAGGCCGCCCCGGGCTTCCGTGGCTTGCCATCGGCGTCGACGAGGCGGCCCTTGAGGGTGGCCAGCGGCTCGAGCCGGAAGTCGAGCATCGAGCCGTCTCCCGCGCCGACCCACTTCGAGAGGCCCAGGCCCCGGGCCTCGTGCCGCAGGGTGATCCTCCTCAAGAGAAGCGGGTCGGTGCTCAATCCGTAGATCGTGAATTGAGAATCGGCCAGCGTCTTGAAGTTGTGGGTGTTGCGGAAGGTGTCGCCGATCAGGCTCGCCCCTTTGAGCTCATTACCCTCAAGGTCGAATACCCGGCATTCCCGTGTGATGCCCGAGTCGAAGGTCAGGTCGCACTGGAAGGTCTTGGCCCCCTCGGGGATCTCGATCCGGCTCACCGCGGGGAAGTGCTGCGGCCAGACCTCGAAGGGGACGGTGTCGTACTGGATCGAGAGCGCCCCCTTTTGCTCCCTGGCCGGGACCCCGGCGGGGATGAAGCGGTCGTCCTGATACTGGATGTGCGCCACGAGGAAGCCCGTGCCGGGCAATGCGACGAGCCGGAAACTGCCGTCGGCCATCGCCGGGACGTGCGTACTGGGATGATAGCGATTCATCCCCCGGTCGAACCCGGGGACCGGCGACCAGTGGGGGTTGCTCCGCATCGCCGCGTAGGCGACCCAGCCCTGGACCGGCTGCTTGGTGGCTCGATCGATCAGGCGGCCCGTGACCGCGACCCCGCGAACCATCTCGATGTCGGCGACGAGGGGTTCATACCCGGCGATGTCGCCGAAGGCCTGCCGCGAGTCGACATAAGGCTCGTCCGTCCCCCTGGCCGAGGCAATCAGAGTATATGAGGCTAATTTGCCTAGCCCGTCGAGCCGATATCGACCCTCCTGATCGGCCATGGCCAGGACCGACGAGCCGAATGCTGAGCGGACGCTGATCCCGGCGATCGGCGCCTTCGTCGCCTTGTCGCGGACGACACCGGAGATCGACTTGCCGGGATTGCACGGATGTTCAAACTTGAGCCCGTAGCGGGAGACCCCTTCGCGAGCCTGCTGCTCCTTCGGGGGCGTCGGGAAGGACTTTGATGCGACGAGAACGTGCTGCCGCATGATCCCCGGCCCGGAGATGGCCAGCGTCGCCTGCCTGTCGGGGCCGATGGGCGGGAGTTGGAATTTCCCGTCGTTGTCGGTCTTCGTCGGGCGGTTGTACTCGAGCCTGGTGGATGGGTTCAACGCCGTCGCGTCCCTGTTCTGAGCACGCTTCGCGGGAGCGGTGCCGGTTAATGGGCAGAAGAGCGGGTTCGAGTTCGCCGGGTCTTCCAGCCTCGTGAGGCGGACCTCGGCCCCCTGGATCGGCTTGCCTTCGAGGGTGATGAGCCGGCCCTCGATCGGCGCATCCGCGGGCTTCAAGCTCAGGTCGCCGAGCTGTCCGGCGGGCGCCCAGGCCGGTGCATATCCTTCGGCTGAGGCCACCACCTGCGCCCCGCCGAATCCTCCCGGCCAACCCGAAGTGATCCGGAGCGCCAGGCTGATCTCCGGGTCATTGTCTTTCAGCGTGAAGTCGAAGCGGCCATCGGCCTTCGAGACTGCCCGGACCTCGGGCATCCGGCTCGGCCAGGTCCAGTCGAGGGTCTGGAACCCGAGCCAGAGTTTCGCCCCGGCGACGGGAGTTCCATCGGGCGCGACGACCCGGCCCTCGACCTCGATCATAGCCCGCGGCATCTCGTCGGCGTCCGCGATCTTGGGAGCGGCATCCTTCGCCGGCATATCCTTCGCCACGACCGGTTCGGGCTTCGATCCCGCCCCCGGCTCCATCACGGCGAGCATCCCGCTGGCGAAGAGGCCGAGGGCCGCGCAGGCCCCGGCGCCGAGCTTGAATGTCGATATCAGCATGGTCCTGAGCATCCCCTGGGTGAGCGAGGCGACCTGGCCCGAAGCGACGACGGCGACAGCCTCGCCCGCGGCGAATCGCGTCGCGATGAGCGAGGTCGTCTCGACCCAACCGGCGGGGATCGAAGTCCCGGCGACACCCGCCGCATCCGTGGAAGCGACGAGCCCCGCCGACGCTGCAAACCCCCTCCGCAGGAGCCGCTCGCGGAGCTTCTGCCGTCCCCGGGTCAGCCGGCTCTCGACCGTGCCGACCGGCCAGTCGAGCCGCCCCGCGGCCTGCTGATGCGTGAGCCCTTCGAGGTAGCAGAGGACCAGCGGGATCCGGAATTTCTCGGGGAGTCGCTCGATCTCCTCGTGGAGCTCGGGCCATCCCTCCGCGTCCGAGATGGGCTCTCCCAGTCGTCGGGCCGACATCTCGCTGCCTCGCGTCTCGTGGACCTTGCGGCGTCCCGCGGCGACCTTCAGTCGCGTCGCCATGCGGACGGCCACCCGATGGAGCCAGGCCCCGATGGCCTCGCGATTCCGGATCGCCCCGGCCTTCCTGGCGAGGACGAGGAAGGTGGCCTGCGAGGCGTCCTGGGCGTCGTGCTCGTTCCCGAGCAGGTTCCGGCAGGTGTTCAGCACCATCGCCGCGTGCCGGTCCATCAGCAGCGCGAAGGCCGCCTGCGCAGCCTCGCCGCTCCGAGTCTCGAAACGCTCCAGCAGTTGGTGGTCGTCGAGTTCCCCCGCCGCCCCGTCCCTGAACAGGACCTCGACAGGCTTCAACACGACCGCAGCCCGCTCGCTCAGCATAAGGACGACTCCCCTGCCCCGCCTTCATCCTCTACGTCTCAGTGTAGAGTGCTTGGCCGGTCGGGGATCAGTCCCAATTTTTTTGGTCGAGGACGGAAGCCGCTGCGAATCTTGGTCGTGACAGGCAAGCCCTCGACGCCTAACATGCGGGGCATCCGCCGAAAGACCAGACCGAACCCCCCCGCGAGTCGAGTCAGGATGAATCATCGCCAGAAGGTCGCTCAACACATCCGAGAGATGAGCGCACGAGGGATCAACCGCTTCACCACCGCCCCTCCGATTTACCGGATCCTCTGGTTGCTCGGGATCAAAGTTCGTCCCCCCTTCTTCCAGACGCCGACCGCGCTCAAGCGGACGCTGGGTTGCGGAATGGCGGTTGTCGCCTTCGTGGCGATCTCGCTCTGGAAACGTCCCCACGATCCCGGTGAGATCGCGATGTATGTGCTGGGAGCCATCGGCGTAGCCGCCGCGGTCGGGACACAGGTTGCGCAGCAGTACACCGACCTCGCGAAAGGCATGACCTTCCCGAGGTGGGAGGATTACCCCGAGCCGGCCATCAAGGACGCCGAGGCCCCGCCCCCCTCAGCCTGAGCCGAGGGGGTCGAGGCATCTCGAGATTCCTCGTTCTCAGGGCTCGCTCTGGAGCAGCTCCACGAGGCTCACGAGGGAATCCTCTTCCCCGTTGGCGAACCGCTTGATGGCCTTGCCGAGCGGGTTGACCCGGGCCTCCTCGCCGCGGAAACTCGTGGAGAGGGTGAAGGGCAAGGTGCCGGAGTCGGAGACGAGCCACTGGCCGCCGTTCGTCGAGCGGATGACCTCGCCGCCGAAGCTCCCGAGCTTCAGGACCGAGATCCAGTAGGCGGCCTCGTCCGTTTCGGGGCTCCCCGCGAGGCCGGCCAGGGCGTCCTCGACTTTCCTGAGGCCTTCGGCGGTGAGGGGGGCCTGGAATTCGGCAGCGACCGCGCGGGCGAGGCCGGTGAAGGTGGATTGGATCACCGCGTCGAGCGCGGGGGACTCCTTCTCGGCGGCGTCGGGCTTGAAGTCGTCGCCCAGGACGATCTGGGCCCCCGCCGCGAGGATGACCCGCCGGAGGGCCTCGGGGGGCCGTTCGCGGGCCGAGTAGACGACCAGCGGCTCGGGCGATCCCGGCTCGGCCATCCGCTTCGGGTTGAGGATGCGGACGAGGGCCATGAGCGACGAAAGCTCCGGCTCCCGCTCGAGTTCCGCCGTCGTGCGGTGGTCCGTCTGCACGAACCTCTTCCGCCCGTCCGAGTCCTCTTTCAGCACGATATCGACGCGATCCAGTGATGCGAACATGGTCGTTCCCTCCGAGGCCTTCGTCGCCCTGCGCCGCCGCCAGTTGGATCGCGGCAAGGCTCACTATACGATGAAAACGCCCGCGAATCTCATGGCTTGCGAGGATCATTGAGCATTCAATCGCATCGGGTCGACGTAAAGCCTGTCATGAAGGTGACACCATGCCCCGCATCTGCGTTCATCTGCAAACGATTCACAGCCAGGATTACGCCCACTATTTCGACGGGACGGGCCTCGACTACGCCCTGATTTGCAAGCCCTGCTGCAACGATCCCGGCGCCATCGAGGCGAATCTGTTGGAAGTCACTCCGGAGCAATTCGCCGAGGTCGAGGATGAGGGCTGCTGGGACTTCATAAAGGACGGCATCATCGGTCGTCCCCCGATCCTCACGCGGCCGAGTCGGTTGAGGTTCCAACACGAAGAAAGAGCCTTCGCGGAGTCGATCCCCGGCGAGGTCGTGAGCCTCAGCCCGATCGCGGCCTCCGAGCAGGGCGAGTGCCTCGTCCTGGCTCGTGGCGGCGAGTTGTATCGGGTCGACCCGGTCCGAGGCTCGGTCCTCCGGCTCACGCAGGTGCTCCGCGCGGCGACCCTTCGGGAGCCGGAATGGACGCTCGTGGCGTCGCCCCGCGGCGAGATGGCCGCGATCGTCGAGGCGAAGGGGCGTCACGGGATCGTCCTCGACCTCGCGACGGGAAAAGCCACGATGCGGCTCGACCGGAGCAACTACCAAGTCGAGCATACGAACTTCTCGTTCGCCTTCTTCGAACTCGACGGCCAACTGCGGCTCGTCCACGCGACCGACTGGAACCGCCTTGAGATCTCCGACCCGAGGACCGGACGGTTGCTGACCGAGCGAACCATCGAGCCTTATACCAGTCTTGACTCCCGGCCCGAGCACTACCTCGATTTCTTCCACGGCGCCCTGGCCGTTTCGCCCGACGGTGAATGGGTCGTGGACAACGGCTGGGTCTGGCATCCGGTGGGCGTCGTCTCGAGTTGGAGCCTTCGGCGCTGGCTTGAGGCGAACCCCTGGGAATCGGAGGACGGCCCATCTCGGCGAGACCTTTGCGATCGCAACTACTTCTGGGGCGGCTCGATTTGCTGGGTCGATGCCCGCACCGTGGCCGTCTGGGGCTATGGCAACGACGACGAGAACCTGATCCCCGCCGCCCTCCTCTACGACGTCGAAACCGGCCACCTCCTCCGCTGGTTCCCCGGCCCCGACGGCACCTTCGTCTTCGACCGCTACCTCTTCTCAACCTCTCTTGATGCCGGCACCAGCGTCTGGGACGTCGCCACCGGCGAGTGCCTCCTCCACGACGCGGAATTCATCCCAACCGCCTACCATCCCGGCTCGAAGCAGTTCATCACGCTCCTCCCCGACAACCGCCTCCGCCTGAGCCGACTCGTGGAGGATTGAGGGGAGTGGTGGCAAGGTCGCCAGATTGGCCCTCGAAAGGCAGGTGGAGTTTTCTTGTTCCCTGTGCATTGGTACATTGGAGGGGCGCAGGGAAGGAATGGAACAGGCATTCGCAGCGGCAAAGACATTTGGAGATGGGGCCGATGCCGGAAGTCATGCCTTGGGGAGAGAATGATTTTGTCATCACCGACAAGGAAGGTCGCTGGATCGTACTTGTCGATATCAAGATAAACTCTGAGCGGCATGGCTGGGACATGGCCTCGTCTGAGCCGATGCCTTTCGATCACTCTCCGTTTGCCTCGACGTTCAACCCCGAGTTTGTCCTGACGGTCGATCCTTCGGAGATTCGACTCTATCGCGCGAATCCGGGACGTACCTTCGACGCCGATTCGCCGCTCGTCACCCTCCCCACCGCGGGGATCTTGAAGCACTACGACGACGAATTCGGAAGTAAGCGGGTGTTTTTGTATTATCTCTCGTCATTGGTCGAGGCGTGGATCCGCGACCTGGCCTATCACTGGAAATCCGCAAGCCCGCCGGGGCTGGACCGTCTGGCAGGTACGGGGTTCGTCGAGAAAATCGAAGGTGGCTCGACGCAACCCCTCGAGGTCTGAGATGGGCGTCATCATCTACGTAGAGACCAACTTCCTCATGAGCGTGGCGATGGGCCGAGAGGAGAAGGGCTACGAACTCCTCGACGCCGTCAGCGAATCGGTACGGGTGGCAATCCCGTCAGGCTGCTTCATGGAGTCGTTCTCAGCCTTCGAGGACGAGAAGAAGCGTCGCGGCTGGTTTCGGGATCAACTCGACAAGCAGATCAACCAACTGAAACGCGACGCGACGTCCAAGAATGCCCGAGAGTTGCTCGCCAATTTCACCGAAAGTCGGCTCGCGAATGATCGCCTCCTCAACGATATCCAGGATCGTCTCTTCCGGTTCGTGGATAGAGCGTCAGGCGTGCTGGATCGCATCGCTGAGTCGGATAAGGTCCTGGGTCAATCCATTTCGGAAATCCTCATCCCATAGCCGACCGACAACTTCATCCTCCACACCATCCTCGAGCATTCGGCCTCACATCCCGACTCCGCGAGGGCACTACTCACCGACAATACGAGGGACTTCGGCACCCAGGAAATCAAGGTTGCCCTCAATGGTGCTGGTATCAGTAAGTCATTCCGCAACGCCGTGAGTGTCCTGGGTTGGATTGGATCGCTACAAGGTCCATGAAGGTCTTCCTGAGGACGACTGCATGGCGACTTCGAGGATTCATTATGCCCCCGAGATAGAGAGCCCATGAAGTTGGAATATGATGTTTGTTGATTGATTTGCAAGTTTATCATTGTTCCTGAGCTGAATTACAGCCAGATATCCGTCACCATCATCCAGCTCAAGACTATCGCACCTCGAGAGAGCCAGGTTGCTCCTACCAAAATACATGCAATGATCAACCAGTATGATGGAGAGCGAAAATTTGCAATAAGGAATAATCCCACGGGTAGATGGAGCCAGGTGGACCATTCGAGAAGGAAGGCACACCAGGTCGTAACTGTTCGGGAATAGCCTCGGTTGTGGTCGAAGGCTTCTCCAAAGAGGAGAATCGCCATGGGGATGCTGTAGGGCAGAAAGAGTAACATGGAGCGGATCCGCCAGGTTCGGCGATCGCAGATCAGGGCAATCAACGCGACGAGCGTCGTGGCATACGATGCCCACTTCCAACGAGGGAGGAAGTAAGCAGCGAGATCGAACGCTTGGGAAATCCCCCACCCCAGGCGAGAGTTCATCACCCACATGAGGATGCTGAGACATACGGCAAAGAGTGCAATCGCGATCATGAAATGCTGGATGCCGAATGTGAATCGTCGCTGGCTAGAGTGGTTCATTTCGGGTCGTGCCTGAGAAATAAGCCTCGCCAGGTGGCTAATTCTTCGCCCGAGGGGACGTTGCCCCAGCCGTTGTTGTCGGACCAGCGCGAGGCGTTGAATATGCGGGTATCGACGAGCGGTACTCCCATGGAGCCGACATGCAATTCCAGTTTCTGCATGTAGTGACTCGATTTCTTTTCATCGGCTGCGCCGTAGAGGCTGGAATAGAGCACCTTGGTCGTGGAGACGAGCACCTTTCGGAATGTCGTGATCGAGACTTCGGCCTCGCGCAATGCGGCTTCGAACTCGTCCTGGTAGGAATATCCGAGGCCGGCCTGGATCAAAGAGGGTTCCTCCTTGATCCAGCGGCATGAAGGGCTGCCGCTGCCTCCATATTGCCCGATGAACTCCCAGAGATAATCTAGGTAGCGGTCGATGTCGGGGTGCGACAAGCTACGCTCGTCGCAATAGGTGGCGAAGATCCGCAGGGCGACGGCGAGCCTGGCTCGGAGCGATAGGTTCGTGATGTCGAATTCCGCCCCGGGATCGGGGAGGGACGACGTCTTCGAGCGATACCAGGTCATCGACCACGGTTCCTCCTTCACCACCTTGGGGTCGGAGTTGGACCTGAATACGGCTCCGCAGTTCAGACAGGCCGCCTCGTAGATGTAGCCTACCCAGAGGCTGCCATCCCAGAGTCCAACCCGGCCACGGCGATTGAAGAGGGTATCCTCGCACTCCGAGCACTGGGGTGGTGCCACACGCTCATACGCCTCCCCACGGTTAAGCATCGAAACACCCTCGGCCGCCTGACGTGAACAAGCCACTGCAGGAACCATATTCGGCGGAGGAGCCAGGGTCGAGGTCGGTTCGAGAGCCAATCGGCAAATCCGCAGGCACTGGCGACGATTTAACAATTCTTCGATAAATTTAAGTGGCGTGGGACATTCGCCTTGGGGAGAATCAGCCCGGAGAAGTGATCCCGGGGATCGGGCCAGAAGGGTGGACGCGTCGAGGCGTTCGTTCGATAATCGGGGATCTTCGGGACGAGCTCTGTCGCATCCGCAACATTCGATGGCGAGGGCCTTGCGGTGCGACCCGCCTTGGACGCGGGGGGACCAGCGATGGGGTATGGGGCTGCAATCATCCTCCTCTTGGGGTTCGTCCTCGAGGGGGAGGGCTCGGGGCAACGCGCCCCGGTCGACTTCGACCGCGAGGTCGCTCCGCTGCTGGCGGAGCGTTGCCTCGACTGCCACAGCGGGCCGAAGCCGAAGGGGGGGCTCGACCTCACCTCGCACAAGGCCACGCTCGCAGGCGGCGAGAGCGGGCCGGCGCTCGTGGCCGGGAAGGTCGACGAGAGCGAGCTCTGGCTCCGCGTCGACGAGGGGGAGATGCCCCCCAAGAAACCGCTCGCCGAGGACGAGAGGAAGATCCTCAAGGCCTGGATTGCCTCGGGGGCCTCGTGGGGGACCGACCCCATCGACCCCTTCCGCATCACCACCGCCAAACGCGCGGGGTATGACTGGTGGTCCCTCAAGCCGATCGACCGGCCGAAGCTTCCTCAAAACATCGACAACGCCTGGGGCCGTACCGGGATCGACGCCTTCGTCGCGGCGAAGCTGAAGGAGAAGGGGCTCACGCCCTCCCCCGAGGCCGACCGCAGGACCCTGATCCGACGCGCGACGCTCGACCTCATCGGCCTGCTGCCGACTCCCGAGGAGGTCGAGGCCTTCGTCAAAGACACCGACCCGCTTGCTTATGAAAGGCTCGTCGACCGCCTGCTCGCCTCGCCCCATTATGGCGAGCGTTGGGCGAGGCACTGGCTGGACGTGGCCCGGTTCGGCGAGAGCGACGGCTTCGAGCGCAACATGCCCCGGCAGAACGCCTGGCACTATCGCGACTGGCTCATCCGGGCCTTCAACGCCGACCTCCCCTACGACGACTTCTGCCGGATGCAGGTGGCCGGCGACGTCCTCAAAGTTGGCGACCCCGACGCCGCCAAGGCCACCGGCTTCCTCGTGGCGGGGGTCCACAACACGACCCTCGGCAACGACATGATGCGGGCCATCGCCCGGCAGGACGAGCTCGAGGACATCGTCGGCACCTTCGGCCAGACCTTCCTCGGCCTGACCGTCAACTGCGCCCGCTGTCATGATCATAAGTTCGACCCGATCGCGCAAAAGGATTTTTACCGGATCGCGTCGGCCCTCGGGGGCGTCGAGCAAGGCGAGCGCGACTTCCGCGACGAGGTCGAGACGGCCAGGGTTGAGAAGCTGTCGTCCGAGGTCAACGACGTAGCCGCGAAGATCGCGGAGATCGATAGCCCGGCCCGTCGGGTGGTCCTCGCCGAGCGCTTCGGTGCGTCGATCCCCGACTCGGTTCCCCCCTCGCCCGTCGCCGCCTGGGATTTCCGCCGGGGGCCCAAGGACGTGGTCGGGAACCTCGATCTGGAGGCAACCGGCGGCGCCAGGTTCACGCCCGAGGGCCTCGTGCTCGACGGCAAGGAGGCGATGGCCCAGAGCAAGGCCATCGGCCGCGACCTCAAGCAGAAGACCCTCATGGCCTGGGTCAAAGTCGCCGACCTCGACCAGCGCGGCGGCGGCGTGATCAGCCTCTTCGACCAGGCCACCGCGACGTTCGACGCCATCGTCTTCGGCGAGCTGGAGCCGGGGCGCTGGATGGCCGGCAGCGAGAACTTCCGCCGCACCGGCTCCTTCCACGGCCCGGCCGAGATGAGCCCGAATACCGAGACGGTGATGGTCGCCCTCGCCTACGAGCCCGACGGCACCATCGCCGCCTATCGCGACGGCCAGCCCTACGGCCGCTCCTACCGCAGCACCGGGCCCGCCGCGTTCGGCTCGGCCCAGTCCGTCCTCCTCTTCGGCTGCCGTCACCAGCCGGCGGGCGGGAACCGGATGTTCGCCGGGACGATCGTCCAGGCCCGGCTCTTCGACCGTGCCTTGAGTGCCGACGAGGTCGCCGCAGCCGCCGCCACCTCCGGCGCGATCATCCCGGATAAGGAGGTGGTTGCGCGTCTCTCCCCCGAGGCCAGGAGCCGTCGCGAAGCCCTCGAGGAGCAGCGCAAGAAGCTCGCCGCCGAGCGCGACGAGCACGCCGCGAAGGCCAGCTACAAGGCGTACGTCTCGCTCTCGGGCCAGGCGCCCGTGACGCGACTGCTCGTCCGGGGCCAGGTCACCGACCCATCAGAGGTCATTGCCCCCGGCGGCTGCTCGGCCCTGATCGGCAAGATCGCCGACTTTGGGCTCCCCCCCGAGGCTCCCGACGCCGAGCGACGCAAGAAGCTCGCGGAGTGGCTCACCCACGCGACGAACCCCCTGTTCACCCGCGTGATGGTGAACCGGATCTGGCACTACCACTTCGGAACCGGGATCGTCGAGACGCCCAACGACTTCGGCTTCAACGGCGGCCGGCCGAGCCATCCCGAGCTGCTCGACTGGCTCTCGGCCGAGTTCGCCGACTCCGGCTATCGGGTCAAGGCGATGCACCGGCTCATCATGACCTCGGCCGCCTACCGGCAAGCGGCGAAGTCGAACCCGAAAGCCCTGGCCGTCGACGCCGACAACCGGCTCCTCTGGCGCAAGACCCCGAGGAGGCTCGAAGGCGAGGCCGTCCGCGACGGCATCCTCGAGGTCTCCGGCCTGCTCAATCGCGAACTCGGCGGCAAGGGCTTCTCCGACTATCGCGAGGACTACAACAACGGGACGACCTATTTCGATCCGTTCGACCCCGTCGGCTCCCCCTTCCATCGCCGGAGCGTCTATCGGTTCCAGCCCCGGGGGGCGAACCAGGGGCTCCTCGACACGTTCGACTGCCCCGACCCCGCCGCGACGACCCCGCGACGCTCGATGACCACGACCCCACTCCAGGCCCTCACGCTCTGGAACAACGGCTTCGTCCTCCGCGCGGCCGAGGCCCTGGGGGATCGCCTGCACGGCGAGATCCCCGGCCCCGACGACGACGCCAAGATCCTCGACAGCCGCATCGACCGGGCCTGGCAACTCGCCCTCCAGCGCGAGCCGAGGCCGACCGAGCGCGACTCGGCACGTGCGGTCGTCTCGGCCTTCGGCTATCGGGCCTTGGCGCGGGTGCTGTTCAACACGAACGAATTCCTCACGGTGGAGTGACTCGCGATGCCTCATCCAGACGCCCGCAACGACGTCGCGAACGCGGGGATCATCGATCGCCGCGGCCTCCTCTCGTGGGGGCTCCGTGGCCTCGGCGCGACCGCCCTGCTCGACCTCCTCGCCCGCGACGGTGCCGTCAAGGCGGCCGAGGCCGGCTCGCTCACTCTCGCCGGCAACTTGCCCGCCGGGCCGCACTTCCTGCCCAAGGCCAAGCGGGCCGTGCAGATCAGCCTGGTCGGCGGCATGAGCCACCTCGACTCATTCGACTACAAGCCGGCGTTGATCCGATCTCACGGCAAGACCCTTCAAACCGATCAGAAGCCCGACCTCTTCTTCGGGCAGATGGGCCGGCTCCGTCAATCGGATTGGGCCTTCAAACAGCGCGGCTCGAGCGGGATTTACGTCTCCGACCTCTTCCCGCATATCGCCGAGATGGCCGACGAACTGACCGTGATCCGGTCGATGACCTGCGAGAGTGCCAACCACACCCCGGCCCTCTTCGTCGCCAACAGCGGTTTCCAGTTCAACGGGTTCCCCGCGCTCGGGAGTTGGCTCTCCTATGGCCTCGGCAACGAGGTGGACGACCTGCCCTCGTTCGTCGTCCTGGCCGACCCCCGAGGCGCCCCCAACGGCGCGGCCTCGAACTGGACGAACGGGTTCCTGCCCTCCGTGCATCAAGGCGTCGTCCTCCGAGGCGGCAACGAGCCCGTCCGCGACCTCTTCCCCGGCCGACCGATCTCGGCGGATGAGGAAGAGGCGGCGCGAGCCTTCCTCAAGCAGCTCAACTCCGAGCACCTCGAAGGCTCCGGCGGCGACTCGGGCCTCGAGGCTCGCCTGAAAACCTACGAGCTCGCCGCCAAGATGCAACTCGCCGTCCCTCGAGCCAGCAAGCTCGAGGACGAGCCGGCCAAGATCCGCGAGATGTACGGCCTCGACCGCGCCGAGACCTCCGGCTGCGCCCGCCAGTGCCTCACCGCCCGGCGTCTTTTGGAGCGAGGCGTCCGCTTCGTGCAGATCTACTCGGGCGGCCCGATCGCCGGCACGCCCCGGACGAGCTGGGACGCCCACGAGGACGTGAAGGACAACCACGGCACCGAGGCCCTCCGGATCGACCAGCCCGTCGCCGCCCTGCTCCGCGACCTCCGCCAGCGCGGGATGCTTGAGGACACGCTCGTCCTCTTCACCACCGAGTTCGGCCGCACCCCCTTCACCCAGTCCGCCGCCGACACCGTGGGCGCCGGCCGCGACCACAACAAGTACGCCTTCTCCTGCTGGCTCGCCGGCGCCGGCCTGAAATCCGGCCAGGCCTTCGGCGAGACCGACGAGGTCGGCTGGAAGGTCGTCAAGGACCCCGTCCCCTGGTACGACTTCCACGCCACCGTCCTGCACCTCCTCGGCCTCGACCACGAGCGATTAACCTATTATCACAACGGCATCGCCCGCCGCCTGACCAACGTCCACGGCGAGGTCATCCGAGGCATCCTGGCCTGACCCCTCTTTAAGTTATAGGGGAACGCTTATGGCCGAGGAAAGCTGGATAAACGAGCCCGAGCGCCACGTCCACGACGCGGCCCTCGGGCTGGTTTGCCATATCTACGGCCTTGCGCCCGTCCAGGCAGACGGGCGCCTCGCCGGGCATCCCTTCTACTTCCGAGCCCGCCACGACTTTTGGACCTTCACCCTCTGCACCAACGCCGATATCGACCCGTCCTGCATTAACCCTCCGGAAGAGAATCAGGTGGGACTCTTCCGCGATGGGGAGTACGAGGGTTATGAACTGGCCGGCGACTACGGCTCACCTCGGGGCCATGAGGCGAGCTTCATGCCCTACGCCGAAGCCGAGCGACTGATACGCGAGTGCGCCGCTCGCTATCTGCGCGAGTCCAATGACCCCGGTTTCCGCGCTCCCTCACAGGGGTGAATCCGCTTGGGGGATGTCGATGACTTCGATGATTCACAAGTTGCCGACCTGCGGGCCCCTCTGGATAATCCCCTCGGCATCCCCGCGAGCCTTCCACTTTTAGGGTAGCCACGATTGGGACAATCGGGGTCGCGAAGCGACAAGAGGCACGATATCCAAGGCTTTGGCCGACGCGAAGGCCCGTATTCGTATTGTCCCCAGCCGAGATGTCGTCACACTGAGGTGACAGTGGGATTGCCTTCAAACCTCGGTCTCTCCGATGATCGCGGCCATCTATGAGGCGGAACATCGGGCGAGTGAATGTGCATGGCCTGTCGCGTCGGCCAAGGCGATTGGGAAGAGCCTCCGGTCTCGGCCGGGGCCTTTTGCACAGAGCCTCTTGTCGCTTCGCGACCCCGATTGTTCCAATCGCGGCCACCCAGAGGCGTTTGATATGGCTGAGGGGGCTGCGGTCGCCAGGGCGTGGACTTGCGACGCCGGAGGTTCCAACGGCTGACTCCTTTGTCCCTGGAAAGCGGCTTCCTAATCGATCGATGAGATGATCTCGGCGCCGCTTCGGCTCCCCAGGGCTCGAATTTAAAAAGCGAAACATGAATTTGTAAATGAATTAGTGCTTTGCAAGCGACCTCCGAGAACGTGCTGGGGGCTGGAACAGGAGGACGGCGGGTTTGGACCAGCAGTTCGTATCGATCGTGTCGAGGTTGTCGGCCATCGCGTAGCCTCGCGAATTCATGCCGATGTCATGCGGCTCCAGCCTGTCGCTTCAGAACCGAAGAGGCGTTCCATGGTTCGCAGGGAGCTCAAGATTTGTCCTGAGGCACGGATGAGTGCTGCTGCATGTGATCCAGGATCGCCTCGAGCTTGCGCTGGAAGATGGTCTGCTGCCACTTGACGACGGTGGCGTTGGCCTCATCCCAACTGACGTTCATCGACTCGCGATAGAGCTTCACGGCCCTGGGCGTGTCCCCCTGATCGACCAGCCGGCTTACGGCCCAGAGGGTGTCGGAGGTCACGTCGATGCCGGACTCCTGCGCGAGCCTATCGACCAGGGGGCCGAGCCGGAGCGTGAGGTCTTCCGCGTCATCCCTAATCCCAGCGGGGCTCGATAGTGAGATCCAGATGGGGACCACGACAAGCAGCGCGAGGCCCATGAGGACGTCGAGGCCGATGTCCAGGAACGCCGGCAAGGTGTCGGTGAGATGACCGGCGTGGCCACCCATCGCGATCAGCACGCCGGCGACATAGACGGGGACGAAGATCCGGCCGATCTTCCGCATCCCGCGATGCCAGTGCGCCCGGTATGTGAGCTTATCCGCGTCAGATGATCCATGGGTGAGCATCAAAACCATCTCCTCGAAGCCCGTCGGATGGAATCTCGACATGGGTCGGATAAAGAGCCGGGACCTTCTCGACGTATTCGCCTTACGTCAGCCTATCAAAGGGCTCTGCCACTCATCGAGGCCCGTCCTGTCACATTTGGCGAGTCAACAAATCAAGTATTCGCGTCAAGCGACGGTTTATTGCCAGGCTCGGGCGTGTGACTTCAGACCGCTGCCGGAGGTCACTGGCTTCGTCGCCGATATCGAGCGTCCCGCAGGACCGCCGCAAGGCTCGCTCGTTGAGGATGAGTTCGCGGACGGAATCGTTATGAAATCGGCATGCGTGGAAGCGCTTCACGCATCGATCAGCGGCCACGTCATCGGCTCGCTCACCCAGAAGGCTGCGATTGACGTTCGAAGCCCAAGGGTTGGAGTGGTCCTGCCGAAGTCGGTCCTTCTCGGGTGTGGCCTCGCCTGGAAGGCCCGCGGCGGATGTGTTAAACTATTGTCAATCGAAGCCTCCGGTTGACAAATGCAGGGTTTCTCATGGAATACGCAGTCGGGGCGGGGTCTCGCAGGGAATTCCTCAGGGCGGGGCTGGCGGGGATGGGTTCGCTGTCGCTCTCGGGTCTGCTCCAATTGCGGGCGCAGGCGGAGTCGAACCGCGAGCGGAAGGCCGTCATCCTGGTCTGGCTCAGGGGCGGGTGCAGCCACCTCGACACGTACGACCCCAAGCCGGATTCCCCTTCCGAATTCCGGGGGCCCTTCTCGACCATCGGCACGAAGACGAAGGGGCTGCGGATGACCGAGTTGCTGCCGCTCCAGGCGGCGATCTCGGACAAGTTCAGCGTCCTGCGATCCATGGCGCACACTGGGGGCGGACACCCGGCTGGGTCGCTGCAGTTGCTCTCGGGCGACCCCGACCCGGCGGATAAGCCGGGGCCGGCCTTCCCCGACGTCATGTCGGTGGCGAATTTCCTCAGCAAGCAAGAAGGCCGGGCGCTGCCGAATTACGTCGGCGTGAACCCGGTCCACGGCTATGACGGGTTCCGGATCGCCGGGCCGGCGTTTTTGGGCTCGACGTATGAGCCGTTCGCCGTGATGGGGGATCCCTCGGCCCCTGACTTCCGCGTCAACTTCGGCGACGCCATGGCCGACGACCGCCTCCGCAGCCGCGGCCGCCTGCTCCAGTCGTTCGACGAGATGAGGCGCTCGCTGGATCGCTCCGAGGCCGAGCGTTCCATGAACAGCTTCCAGGCCCGCGCCCTGGAGTTGATGACGAGCCCGCAGGCCGCGCTGGCGTTCGATATCTCTCGAGAAGACCCGAAGCTGCGCGATCGCTATGGCCGGCATTCCTGGGGCCAGCAGTGCCTCATGGCGCGTCGGCTCGTCGAGGCGGGGGTGGATCTCGTCACCACGACCTTCGACGGCCCCCTTTGCGGTCGGGTCGCCAACTGGGACGACCACGCGGTCAACCACCACGTCTTCGACGCCCTCAAGTTCCGCGCACCCTACTTCGACCAGGCGGTCTCGGCCCTGATCCAGGACGTCCACGACCGCGGCTTGCAGGATCGCGTTTTGGTCATCGTCACCGGCGAGTTCGGCCGCACCCCTCGCATCTCCTACGTGGCGAGCAGCGGCGGCGGCGTCGCGAGCGCCCCGGCGGGGACCACCCAGCCCGGCCGCGACCACTGGAACCGGGCCAACTCGATGATCTGGTCGGGGGGCGGGATCCCGGGGGGGCAAATCATCGGCGCGACCGACAGCCGCGGCGAGGACGTCGTCGACCGCCGCGTCGGCCCGCACGACTTCATGGCCACGATCTACCGCCACCTCGGCATCGACTACGAACGCACCACCATCCCCGACAAGCTCGGCCGCCCGATCCCGATCGTCTCCAACGGCCAGGCCATCCCCGAACTGATCGGCCGGTCGTAACGAGGCGAAGTTCCAAACGAAACGACCCCTGCCGACCGCAACGTGTACGGTCGGCGGGGGTCTTCGTTTTGACACATCGAGATTTGCGGGAGAGACGCAACTCTCAAAGGATCAAGGGGCGATCAGGGCGAAGTTGGCTTCGCGGCTGCCGCTGGTGGCGGGGGAGTAGAGGAGGAGGCGGCCGGCGAAGGGGAGCATCGTGACGCTGGCGTCGTCGAACGGGGTGTTCTCCAACACCGTGGTCCACTTGCCGGTCGCCGGGTCGAACGACTCGATCGAGTGAACGGGCTCGAAGTGATTCTCACCCCCCCTGGTGAAGCCGCCCGAGAGGTACAGCTTGCCGTCGAGGGGGACGAGGTCGGCGAAGAGGCGGGGCTTGGGAGACTCGATCGTGCTCCAGGCGTTGGCGTCGAAGTCGTAGACGTCGACCGTCTCCACCAGCTTCATCTCGTCGTTCAGGCCGCCGACCATGTAGTACTTGGAGCCGAGGACCGCTCCGCCGAACGAGCGGCGGGCGTTCGGGGCCTTCGGGCCGAACGCTTCGAAGGTCGAGCCCTCGCTCTTGGGCTCCCACTTCAGGACCTCGACCGGCATCTTCTTCTTCTCCTGGCCGGGGCGAGGGTCGAAGATCGAGCCGCCGAAGACGTAGACCGCATCCTTGTACACGGCCTTGCCGAACATCCCGCGGGCGTCGGGCAGGCTCGCGCCGGTCTTGGTCCACTTGCCCGACTGCGTGTCGAGCTTGAAGACGTCGCCCAGCGTGCGCGAGAGGTTGCCGTCGGGGCCGATGCCGCCAATCAGGAAGACTTCCGACTTCTTCGCTGGGTTGACGACCAGGGCCGCCGATTGTCGGAGCTCGGGCAGCGGCTCGATCTCGCGGGCGTCCAGCTTGCTCAGCGAGAGCTCGACCCCTTCGCGGATCAGGTTCTCGGCCTTGAACGAGTGCGGCTCGGTCGTGCGGTTGCCGCCGATGGCCAGCAGCTTCGTGCGGACGGTGGCGAGGGCCTGGCCCTGCCTGGCATCGGTCGTGGTGGGGACGCTCCAGGTCACGACCTTCGGGCCCGGGACCTCGGTCAGCGGGAGCGACTCGACGATCCGGACGGGCGAGCCGGCGAAGTTGCCGCCGACGGCCAGCAGGTCGCGCGAGTTGCCCGGCAGGAGCCGGTGCGTCAGGCGAGGAACCGCCAGCTTGCCGGCCTTCTCCCAGGACTGGCCGTCACCGCTGAGGCGATAGAGGATGCCGTCGTGGGCGTTGACGTAGAGCTTGCCGGCCACGCCGAAGGCCGAGGCCGCGAACCCTTGCATCTCGCCGCCGGGGATCTGCGGGCCCTTCGACCAGGCGTTGGTGGCGGTGTCGAAGATGTCGACGTCGCGGACGACCTTGCCGTCGTCGGTCAGGCCGCCGAGGACGTAGATCTTGCCCGCGTTCTCGGCCACCGCCAGCGCCCTGCGCTGGAAGGGAGGGGTCGGGAGCTTCTCCCAGGCCGCGTCCTTCTTGGAGAGGTCGAAGACGAGGGCGTCCTCGACGAACTCGGAGTCGGACGAGGGGTCGCCGCTCATGGCCCAGCCGCCGACGACGTAGATCTTGTCGCCCGCGACGACGGCGTCGTGGGTCGACCGCGGCGCGGGGAGCTTGGGCAGGTCGGTCCAGGTCTTGTTCTGCGGGTCGAACCGGGCGAAGTCGGCGACCGACGTCAGGTTGTCGGGGGTGCCGGGCTTGTTGGTGGCCGCCGCGCCGCCGATCCGGTAGAGCATGCCGCCGTGGGCGACGAGCGTGACCCCCTGGAGGGCCGGGCCGCAGGGGAGCTCTTCCCAGGTGGTGCGGTCGCCGAGGTCGAGGCGGCGGAAGTGCTTGGTCGTGGTGGCTTCGCTGTACTTGTGAGTGTCGCCGATGTGGCCGCTGTAGACGTAGAGCCAGCCGTTGCTGACGGCGCCTCCGAAGCTATTGACGGCCTCGGGCATGACGGCGAACGGGGCGGTCCGGCTCGGGGTCTCGACCTGCGTCACGGCCTCCGCGGCCTTCTCGACCTTGGCCGTTTCCTTGGGGACGTTGCTCGCGACGGTCAGCGTCGCGTAGTAGCGGGTCTCGGGGAATTGCTTGCCCTCGAATTCGCCGGCCTCCTTCTCGACCCACTTGGCGAGGAGCCCGGCCTTCCCTTCGGCGACGCCCGGCATGTCGATGAGGCCGTCGGCGTCGGACTTCAGCTCGATCGACTTGCCTCCTTCGGGATACGCCTTGACGACCGCGGCCGGGGCGGGCTTGCCCTTGAAGGTCACGCGGACGACCGGGCTTTTGCCGGGCCGCTCGACGACCATCATGCGGAGGAGTTCGGGGTTCTCGGGCTCGCCGGCGCTCGCCGGGGCGAACTGCACGCGGCCCGTGTAGAGCAGGCGGAAGGAGGCGGGCCCTCGGGTCATCACGCCGAGGTCGCAGAATCCGTCGATGACGTTCGGGGTCGCCTGGGGCAGTTCGACGAGGTACGTGTCCTCCCCTTTGTTCCAGTTCAGGGCCTTGTCGCCGGCCGTGATCTTCGACTTGGCGATGTGGCTCAGGAGCGCGGGGGAATCGGGGGCCGGCGTCTCGCTGAGGAAGGCCTCGACGGCGACCTTCCTGTCCGTCTTCTCCCCGGTCAGCCAGAGGAAGTGCGCCTGAGCCGGCGGCGCGAGCGCGAGTACGAGTCCGAATAACGCGAGCGAGATCGAGGGGGGACGTTTCATGGTTTCTCTCGGGTATCGGCGGTGTGGTTGCTGCTGGGGGAACCGGCGACCCTGGCATCGGGGCCGGCCGGGGGATTCGCGTCAGTATTGGCCGGGGGGGTCGACCGGAGCTTGCGATAGAAGGCGGCCTCGGCCTCCCTGTTCTTGCGCGCCACCTCCGCCATCTCCCTGTTGGCGACCGCCGTCCTCTCGGGATGCAGGTCGGCGATGGGGGAGAGGGGGCTCGGCTCCTCGGTGCAACCGATGGAGCCGATGAGGGACGCCGCGAGCAGGAACGCGGGCCTCGAGATTCGTTTCATGCGATCGCCTCGTTTGTCGATCGGATCGAGTCGGCCTCGATCATTTATTGCTCGACGTTGATCTTGCCCCGGGTCTTGGCGGCCTCCGCGGCCTTCGCCTTCGCGGCGGCGGCGTCGGCCTCGGCCTGCGCCTTCTGGAGCTTGGCGGGGTCGGCGTCCCCCTTGACCGAGAGGTTCTCCTCGGCGTTGCCCCCGCCGCATCCCGACGCCCAGGGCAACGCGGAGAGGGCCACGACGGCGAGTCGTCGGATCATCGGCTTCTTCATCGGAACGGACCTCGTCATGAACAGGGCGAACGCCCGCCGGCTTCTCGGCCCCGGCGAGCGCGATTGTATCAAAGAGTCCTGGGATCAATACTGGTCGGACGAGGTGACTTCGCCGCCGGCGATCGTCGACAGGGCCATGTAGGCCTGCGGGTTGATCGAGTTCTTGATGAACCGGACGGAGCCGTCGCCGAAGAGGAAGTTCACGCCGCCGGGGTGACGGCCGCGGAAGTTCGGCAGGGTCTGGCCGTTGTCCGCGGTGGCCGGGCCGGAGAAGTAGTCGGTCGACGAGGCGTAGCCGCAGTCGTTCAGCTTGTAGAAGTTCCCGAGGCGGTCGGTCGTCTTGCCGATGATCCCGCCGACGATGTAGTCGGTGTTCCAGTTGCGTCGGCGGCCGTAGGCCATGAAGGCGAAGTTGTCATAGTTCTTCGCGTCGGCGTACTGGTCGCGGCGGGTGCAGACGCGGTTGGCGCCGAAGCCCACGGCGATGAACGGGTTGCCGTCGTTGCCGCCGATCCCCTCGCCCATCGCGAAGGTCTGCGAGAGGCCGTCGGTCACCTCGGCGAGCCGGACGAAGTTGTCGATGCCCGCGAAGCCGCGGCTGCCCGAGTTCAGGAACGGCGTCGAGACGAAGTTGTCGGCGCCGCCGTTGAAGATGTAGTCGGTGACGGCCGCCGTGTTGATCGTCCAGCCCGAGCTGGTCATGCCGAACTGCCCCTGCGCCCGGTTCGACGGGCAGAGGAAGGTGCTGATCAGCGTCGCGTGGGCGGTCGACTGCGCCGCGAGCGACCAGCCGTAGTACGTGCCATTGGGGGGGCCCGCGTTCACCGAGGCGTTGAAGTTGAAGGCGTTGAAGATGTTGTTCTGCTCAAGCTGCGGCAGGATCGAGGCGAAGCCCGTGAAGTTGCCGTAGACGTGGCCGATGCTGCCGTGCCAGGCGGCGGGGAAGATGCCGCTGGAGCTCTCGTAATTGTGCAGGGCCACTCCGAGCTGCTTCATGTTGTTCGTGCACTGGGCGCGTCGGGCGGCCTCGCGGGCGGCCTGGACGGCCGGGAGCAGCAGCGAGATCAGGACGGCGATGATGGCGATCACCACCAGGAGTTCGATCAGGGTGAAGCCGCGACTTCTGCGAGTGGACATCGGTACAAGACCTCGGTTCGATTGATAACGCCAGGCGGGGTGGTAGAGGTGACCGGCACGGCGGTCGAGGATGTTTGCCTATCGGGCCGACCACGTCGGCGATGCACGCCCCACTCGCTGTCGAGCCAACACGCCCCGCTTCGGACGCTTCCCGGGGATGGCAGCGAACAGGAGTTAATGCGACGGCGTCTCAGATCGGGCGTCATGCCGATCGAAACGCTGCTCATTTCATCGCGTTGAGATGTGCGCCCTGGCCGTGGTGGCCAACGATCGAGGGTGGAAAAGCCTCCCACCCCGGACCCGTCGAGGCCTCGAGCGTCTCCCGGCGCCTTCGCCGTGTCCACGCCCGGCCCCTCCGGCCGATTCGATCGCCAATAGACTCGCTGACGGCGCCATGGAACGGTCCCGGGGAATGCCTCATCTGCATCAATGGGGGGACCAGCCGCATTGATGCCTGAGATTTTGTCGAGACTGAGATTCAGTCTCAACGATCACGATTAAACGCTCTCGCCATGGGCCGTGTCAAGCATGGACTGATCTTTTTTCGAGGGGGAATTCCTCCAGGCCGATCCTCGGCGGCTTGGCGGTCCCGGCGATGCTCGAGCCACGATTCTTCAATCGGGCCACGGCCTTATCAAAATCCGCGACGATCGAGTCAGGCCCGGCGCCGACGGCCAGCAACGCCAGGGTCGCCACCAGCCATGGAATCGATCTCGAAATCCGCGAGTACTTGGGCATGTCACCCGCTCCCATCTCAATCACCTTGGCTGGGTCGATCTGATGAAGGCTCGGAGCCTCGACCCATCGGCGTTATTATGATGAGAGAGGCTCCGTCGCCAGGGTCCTGGCGCTGATGGGACACGGGCATGTCTCGCATCTCGCGATAATGCTGGCACCTGATGGGACAGCCGCCATCATAACGCCAGGGCATGTCACCCACGGTTCGTTCGGCCTTTTTTGTCCTTTCAGGATGCTCCTTAACTGGCATATACGGGGTCACGCCGCGACGGGAGTTCGCCCGCGATTTGCCCCGGACGAGAAGAGGCGTCAACCGCTCATATGGCAAGGTAACTCCATGTTCAAGGGTGGCCGCGATTGGGACAATCGGGGTCGCGCAGCGACGAGAGGCCGAATGCAAAAAGGCCCGGCCGACACCAGGGACCATCTGCGATTGATTCGGCCGGGCGAGACGGGCGATCGTGGGTCTGCCGGCAGTCTTTCGGCTGCTGCGCAGCCCTGGGGATGAGACAAACTGTGTCTCTCCGCATAGCGGGCTCGGTATGTCGCTAGGGATAGGAATTCAGGCCTCCGCGAATCGGCCGAGGCGGATTGCGTCGTGCCTCTTGTCGCTTCGCGACCCCGATTGTTCCAATCGCGGCCACCCAATCCATTGCCTCGATCAGGCTGTTTGGACGGGCTCTCGTCGTTCCCGGGCCCTTGGAGATGGCCGGGAAAACCGCAGAAGGCCTCGCGTTTCGGCCGAGCGATCGGGCGGAAAACCTCGTGTCGCTTCGCAACCAAGGTTGTGCCAATCCGGGCCACCCATAAATATCATGAATCGGCCGAGGTTGGGGGAAGGCCGATTGGGTTTCCGATCGCCATAGATCGGCATGGAAAAGCAAAAGGGAGGGCCGACACCGTGTGTCGGCCCTCCCCTTGATATTTACGAACACAGCTCCAACCGGCGGCTCAGACCTTGAGCTGGGCGCGGAGGGTGTCGAAGGTGGAGTGGCTGTCGCGGCCGAAGACGAAGCGGGTGGGGAGGCCGACGATCCGGCTGGCGCCGAGGGTGAAAAGATGACGCTGGCAGGCCGTCAGCTTCTTGGCGGCGACGAGGGCGGTGACACGCCAGCCGGGGGCGTCCTGGGCGTCCCAGACGTCGCCGCGGGCGATGTGCTGGGCACCTTGATCACGCAAGTAGGCCGCGACGGCCGCGGCGGTGCCGTCGCCGGGGGCGGCGGGGTTGCCGACGACTTCGAGGTGGAGCCAGCCCTCGGAGGCCCGGACGCCGTCCATCGCATCGAGGAGGAGCGCCAAAGGCCCCGTCACCCCTTCTTCGGCCAAAGCCGCGAGGCTCGGGGCGTGGCCGATCAGGCAGGAGGCGGAGTCGAGGACCGTGCCCGCCTCGATCTCGCGGAGGCGGTTGTCCTTCAGGGTCGTGCCCGAACTCGTGAGGTCGACGATGACGTCGGCGATCCCGAGGCTCGGGTGCAGCTCGAGCGCCCCGTCGGAGTCGATCAACTGATAGTAATAGATGCCCCACTTGCGGAAATACGTGCGCGTGAGGGCCGGGTACTTGGTCGAGACCCGGAAGGTCTTGCCCGCGGCCTTGAACTCGGCCGTCAGGTCGACGAGGTCGATGACGTGGTTGACGTCGATCCAGCTCTCGGGGACCGCCACCACGAGCCGGCAGCCGCCGTAGCCGAGGTCGGGGGTCACCACCACCGAGCTCTCGGCCTCGTGGGCCCGCTCGGCGTACAGATCCATGCCCGTCACGCCGAGGTGGCAGCGCCCTTCCTCGACCTGCGTCACGATGTCCGTCGGCCGCATGAAGACGACGTGGAACCGGGGATGGCCCGAGATGATCGCCTCGTATTGGCGATCGCTGGCGCGTCGGACCTTGTAGCCGGCCGTCTTGAGGATCTCGACGATCCCCTCGTACAGGTGCCCCTTGGAGGGGACGGCCAGGCGGATCGGGTCGATCTTGGTCGTGCTGGTGCTGCTCATCGGCGTGCCTCGGCTTCCTCGCGGATGAGCTCCCGGAGTCCATAGGCGACGGTCTTGTTCTGGGAACGTCGCGCCAGATCATGAAGGACGAGCGAGCCCATCTCGTCGTCGGCGGACTCGCTGACGACGACGAGCCGGTTGATTCTCAGGGAGTTCGCGCGGGCCTCGGCCCTGGCTCCATCCAGGCCGGCCTCGACGATGACTCGGGCACCGTGATTCCTCAGGTACGTCGCAAGTCGGGTCGCGTGCGGGATCGCCGCGGGGCTTGCGGAGGCGAGGAGGAACCCGTCGGGCTCCTGCGCCTGGCCGGCCACCTGCTTCGACTGGAGCACCTGCCAGAGCCGCTCCATGCCGAAGGCGAAGCCGACGCCCCGGTCGTCCCGATCGCTGCCGAGGACGCGGGCGAGGCCGTCGTATCGCCCTCCGCCGCAGACTTCCATCGGGCCTTGCGGTGTCGGCACGATCAGCTCGAAGACCATCCGCGAGTAGAACCCGATCCCCCGGCCGAAGCCCAGGTCCAGCTCCACGCGGTCGAGCGGGACGCCGTAGGCTTGCAGCGACTTGACGAGGTCGTCGAGCGCGGCCACCGAGTCGGGGGCGCTCTCGCCGTACTCGGCGTGCAGCTTGCCGAGGATCTCGGGGGGCTTGCCCTTGAGGTCGGCGAGGTTGTGGACGCGGGTCCGGACCCGTTCGAGGGCGTCGACCAGCCCGTGGCCGAGGTCCCACTTGCGGCGGAGCCTGCGGACGACCTCGTGCCCCGAACGTCGGCCCGTCACCACCGGCACGAGCGTGCGGAAGAGCCTATCGATCCCGGCGTCGTCGGCCCGGTCGACGGATTGGGGGATTTCCAGGTCCCCGGTCTCGGAGGCCTGGAGCCAGCCGGAGAGCTGCTCGAGGCCCGACTCGATCGCGCGGGTGTCTCGCCCTTCGGCGGCGGCCTCGCTGAGCCGCTCGATCAGGGCCGATGCCAGGGGGGCCGGCAGGCCAGAGCGTTCGAGCATCTCGAGGATCAGGCCGACATGGCCGATCCGGATGGTCGCGCCTTTAATACCGGCTTCGGACAGGGCCCAGTCGGCCAGCCAGATGACCTCGCCGTCGGCGAGTGGGCCCGAGTCGCCCAGCCGCTCGACGCCGACCTGCTGGAACTCGCGATAGCGGTCCGGGCGCGGGGTCTCGTAGCGGAAGACGGGCCCGGCGTGGCTGACGCGCCAGGGGAGTTCCGGGGTCTCGGCCGAAGCCGTGTAGGCCCGGACGATGCCGGCGGTCAGTTCGGGGCGGAGGCAGACACCCCCTTGCCCCGAGCCGGAGAGCTCGAAGAGCTTGGAGACGATGCCCGCGCCGCTCTTGCGCTCGTGCAGCTCGGTGAACTCGAGCACCGGCGTGCGGATCTGTTGATAGCCGGCCCTGGCGAAGCGGTCGAGCAGCAGGGCCTCGAGCTGGGCGAGTCGGGCGTAGTCGCCCGGGAGCCAGTCGCGCGTGCCGCGGACGGTGTCGACCGGGCTCTCGGCGATGGCGTTGGGTTCGGTCGTCGAGGCGGCGTTCATGCACCCGCCCCTTCGATCGCGCTGAGTGCTTCGCGCACCGTGGTCTCCAGGTTGCTGAGCGGGATGCCTTTTCGTTCCTGGCGGGTGGCGAGGTCGCGGAGGTTGAACACCTCGCTCGCCCGCTCGTCGGGGCCGACGATCACCGCAAACTTGTGCCCCCGGTTCGAGCCGTAGCCCATCTGCTTGCCGATCTGGAGCGGCTCGGGGAAGACCTCGGCCCCGATCCCTGCGACACGGAGCCGCCCGGCCAGGTTCACCGGCACGGTCGGGTCGACCCCCGGGAAGTTCGCGACGAGCACGGGGGCCGTCGTCGACGTCCCCTTGAGCCACTTCGCCTCTTCCAGCAAAGCGAGGAGCCGGTCGAGCCCGATCGAGGCCCCCACGCCCGGCAGCCTGCGCTCGGTGAAGAGGCTCGCGAGGTTGTCGTAGCGGCCCCCCGAGGCGATGCTGCCGAACTTCTCCCAGCCGTCGACGGTCGTCTCGAAGACGACCCCCGTGTAGTAGTCGAGCCCCCGGGCCAGGCCGAGGTCGATGGCCAGCCGGTCCAGCGAGGTGCCCGACGCGGCGAGCAGCTCGAAGATCTGCCGGAGGTTCGCGATCCCCTCGACGGCCTTGGGGTGGGTCCCGAGGATCGACTCGGCATGATCCAGGACCTCGGCCTTGCCGCGCCCGGCCTCGACGAAGGCGAGCACCTTCTCGGCCTGCTCCTGCGTCAGCCTCGCCCCGCGCTCGGGGGCGTCGGCCGTGGCGGCCTCCCCTTGCTGCAACTCGTCGATGACCTTCTCGCGGCCGATCTTGGCGAGCTTGTCGAGCGACCGGAGCACGGCGCTGGTGCGGTCAGAAAGGCCGAGGCTGTCGAGCAACGCATCCAGGATCTTGCGATTGTTGAGCGTGATCGTGAACGCGGGGATGCCCGCGGCGGAGAGGGCGTCGTGGATGACCTGGGCGGTCTCGGCGTCGGCCAGGGGGCTCTCGGTCCCGACCGTGTCGAAGTCGCACTGGACGAACTCGCGGAACCGCCCCTTCGCCGGCCGTTCGCCCCGGAAGACGCTGCCGATGGCGTAGCGCTTGAAGGGGGTGCCCAGCTCGTTGACGTGCTTGGCGACGAACCGGGCGAGCGGGACCGTGAGGTCAAACCGCAGCGCAAGTTCGCCGGGGGTCCCCCCCTTGTTGGTGACGTCGAAGATCTGTCGCAAGACCTCGTCGGAGCCCGCACCCTTGCCGGTGAGGACTTCCATACGCTCGATATGCGGGGTCTCGATCGGCACATAACCGAAGGAGCCGAACGTCTTGCGGAAGATGGCGAGCATGCGCTCGCGCGGGATCATCACCGAAGGGGGAATGTCCCGCAGCCCGCTGGCCACGCGGGGATCGATCATGGCAGGCTTATCCCTTACTGGAACGTCAAGGTCAACCGGCTCGCGGTCGCCCCCGAGATCCCCCCCTGGTGCGTCGTCGCGGCGACGCCGCCTGCCTCCAACGGATGAGGATCCCACAACCTCCTCGAGCGTAGCAAACTCTTTGGCCGATCGCAAGTAGCGGCGATCCCCCCTGCCTTGCCCAGCTCCCGTTTCTGACGGCTCGGGGAGGTCCGCAAGCCCGGGGGTCGGGATGGCCCCGGCCCCCCAGGTTCGCCCGTCTCAATCCCTTAGGTACGGACTTGTGAGCGACTTCTTGGCCTTCAACAGGTCCTTCGGGGTCCCCTCGAACATGATGGTGCCCCCCTTGCTCCCCCCCTCGGGGCCGACGTCGATGATCCAGTCGGCGTTCTTGATGACGTGGAGGTTGTGCTCGATGACGACGACCGAGTTGCCCGCGTCGACGAGCCGGTTCATGACCCCGAGCAGGTGGCCGATGTCCGACATATGGAGGCCGGTGGTGGGCTCGTCCATGACGTAGACGCTCCCCTTCTTGTGCAGTTCGGTCGCGAGCTTGATGCGCTGGCACTCGCCGCCGGAGAGGGTGCTGAGGGGTTGGCCGAGGCTAAGGTAGTCGAGCCCGACGTCGCTCATCGCCTTGAGCTTGCGGACGACCTCCTTGAGCTTGAAGAACTCGAGGGCTTGCTGGACGTTCATCGCGAGGACGTCGCTGATGGACTTGCCGTCGAGCTTGTAGGCGAGCACCTCGTCCTTGAACCGCTTGCCACCGCAGACTTCGCAGGGGGTCTTGATCTCGCTCAGGAAGGCGAGGTCGGTGTAGATCACCCCGAGCCCCTGGCAGGTCTCGCAGGCCCCCTTCGAGTTGAAGCTGAAGAGGGAGGCGTTGACCTTGTTCGCCGTCGCGAAGGCCTTGCGCACGTCGTCGAGGATCCCCGTGTACGTCGCCGGGTTCGACCGGCTCGAGACCCCCACGGCCGACTGGTCGATGACGATGGCGTCGGGGTTCTGCTGCAAGAAGGCCTGGTTGATGAGCGAGCTCTTGCCCGACCCGGCCACCCCCGTCACGACGGTCAGGACGCCGGTCGGGATGTCGACGCTGACATCCTTGAGGTTGTTCACAGTCGCATTCTTGACCGAGAGCTTCCCCTTCGGCTTGCGGAACTCGGGCTTGAGCGCGATGCTTTGCTTCATGTGCCGACCCGTCAACGTATCGGCACCGAGCAACTCGTCATAAGACCCCTGGAAGACGACTTCGCCCCCGTTCCGCCCCGCCTTCGGGCCGACGTCGACGACGTGGTCGGCCACCTTGATGACGTCGGGGTCGTGCTCGACGACGATCACCGTGTTCCCCTTGTCGCGGAGCTTCTGCAAGAGCTCGTTCATCCGGTGGACGTCGCGCGGGTGCATGCCGACGCTCGGCTCGTCGAAGACGTAGAGCACGTCCATCAGGCTGCTGCTGAGGTGCTTGACGATCTTGATGCGCTGGGACTCGCCGCCGGAGAGGGTGTCGGTCTCGCGGTTCAGGTTGAGGTACTCGAGGCCGATGTCCTCGAGGTGTTGCAGGCGTTCCACCAGCGTGTTGACGATCGGGCCGGCGATGGGATCCTCGATGGCCTTCAGGAAGGCGATCAAGGCCGTGATCTCCATGTTGGCTAGTTCGGCGATGTTGAGGCCGTTGATCTTGCAATCCAGGACCGCCCGGCTGAGCCGGGCCCCCTTGCAGTCCGAGCAAGGGCCCATCGTCAGGTACGGGGCGACGGAGTTCTGGGTCCGCTCCGACATCGTCTTGACGTCGCGTTTGATGTACTTGGACTCGAATTTGTTGATGATCCCCTGGAAGGTCAGGTTGATCTCCTTGCTGCCGACCTTCGTCTTGACCTTCATCGGCTCGCAGTAGAGGAGTTGATCGAGCTCCTTCTGCGTGTACTTGGAGAGCTTCTTGTCCGCGTCGAACAGGCCGGAATCGATGAGGAGGTGCCAGCCCCAGGAGTCGACGGCATACTCGGGATAGATGATCCCCCCCTCATTGACGGATTTGGACTTGTCCAGGAACTTGTTGAGATCCACGTCGAGCTTGCGGCCGAGGCCGTTGCAGTTGGGGCACATCCCCTGCGGGTCGTTGAAGCTGAAGACGTTGACCGGGCCGGCGAAGGGCTGGCCGATCCGCCAGTAGAGCCTGCGCAAGATGCTATAGATATCCGTGACCGTCCCCACCGTCGAGTGCGAGCCGCCGCCGAGCCGCTTCTGGTCGACGACGATGGCCATGCTCAGGTTCTCGATCGCGTCGGCCTCGGGCTGCGGATAGCGCGGCAGGAAGTTGCGGACGAAGAGGCTGAAGTTCTCGTTCAGGAGCCGCTGGGCCTCGTTGGCGATGGTGTCGAAGACGATCGACGACTTCCCCGAGCCCGAGACCCCCGTGAAGATCGTGATTTTGCGCTTGGGGATGCGGAGCGAGACGTTTTTGAGGTTGTTCTCTCGGGCGCCACGGATCTCGATATATTCCTGGGGCATGGATTCGCTCCTCCCTATGAGAACAATCGTTACATCAATCAGTTATCAGGCGAAGCGTGGCGCGTCGCCTTTTGGCCGGCAGTCGTCGATGCGACTTTGCAGCAGATCCTGGTCGGTGCGCGAAGTCGTCCAGCGCAGGGCCTCGAGCCAGGCCATGCGGGCGGCCTCGTGCTCGCCGAGCCGGAAATGCAGCTCGCCGATGACGGCGTGCCAGCCGGGGTAGCGGGCGGGCACGTCGCGAGGCGGGACCTCGGCCAGGCGGTCGAGGCCGGCCCTCGGGCCTTGGAGGAAGGCCTCGGCCACCGCGCGGTTCAGGGCGTGAATCGGCGACGGGGCAATGCGGTCGAGCGTTTCATATTGCTCGGCGATGCGTCGCCAGTCGGTTTCGGCGAAGGTCGGGGCCCGGCAATGTTCCCAGGCGATGCCCGCCTCGATGTGGTAGCGCGTGAGGTGATCGCCGTCGGCCGACCTGGCGAGCCACTCCATCCCCTCGCGGACGTCGGGCCAGTTCCATGTGGAGCGGTCCTGCTCTTCGAGGAGGACGATGGCGCCGTCGAGGTCGACTCGGGCGTCGAAGCGGGCGCCGTGGAAGCACATCAGGGCGAGCAAGGCGTGGACCGCGGGGACGTCGCCGACCGGGTGGGCGGCGAGCATCTTCGCGAGCCGCCTGGCCTCGTCGCAGAGGTCGCGGCGGATCGGGACGTCGCCGTGCGTCGCGTGGCAACCCTGGCTGAAGAGGAGGTAGACGACCGCGAGGACGGCGTCGAGCCTGGCGGAGAGCTGGGCCGGGGCGGGCGTCTCGAACTCTACGTCGAGCTCCCTCAGGCGGTCTCGCGCACGCTCGACCCGCTTCTGCACGTTGGCATCGGTCGTGAGCAACGCCCTGGCGGTCTCCGCCGTGCTGAACCCGCAGAGCGTCCGGAGGGCCAGGGCCACGCGCGACTCGGCCGGCACGGCCTCGTGGCAGCAGACGAAGAGGAGCCGCAAGGATTCGTCGCCGATCTCGTCGGCGAAGTGGGCCTCGATCGGCAACGTCTCCGGCGCGACGCCTTCCGCCAGGCGCGGGAGGGCCTGGGCGTGCGTCCGCTCGCGCCTGAGGGCGTCGATCGCGAGGTTGCGGGCCGTGCGATAGAGCCAGCCGGCCGGGTCCTCGGGGACGCCGCGACGCGACCAGGTCTCCAGGGCCTGCAAGAGCGCAGCCTGGACGACGTCCTCGACGAGGGCGAGCCGGCGCACGCCGAGCGACCGGGTCAGCAGGGCGCTGATCCGGCCGAACTCGTGGCGGAAGAAGTGTTCGACGAGGTCGCGCGGCTCGCTCACGCGTAGCCGGCCATTTCGCGGATCTCGATCAGGGGGTTGCCCGGGCACTCGCGGGCGATGGCCAGGGCCCCTTCGATGTCGTCGGCCTGGATGATCGTGAAGCTCGCGATGAACTCCTTGGCCTCGACGTAAGGGCCGTCCGAGACGATCCCATCCCGGATCACCTTCCCCTCCGGCTTCAGGCCGTCGCCGCCGGGGAGGATCGCCGCGTTGAACTTGTTCATCCACGCGTACCAGGCCGCGCCGAGGGCCTGCATCTCCTCGGGCGAAGGCTGGGAAGTCGGCTCGGTGGAGTGGCGGACGAACAGCAGGAACTTGGCCATGGACGGGTCTCCGATCTTCGCAGGCGTTGGCGGGGGCCTTTCCCCCGCCGAGCGTGAGTACAACGAACGAGCCGCGACCGTTCGGACAGGTCCTATGGGAAAATCTGTGGAAGGGTCCGCATCCGGGTCGATTGGCCGGGGTCGCCGCGTCTTCCGATGCGAAGTCGATGGGCCGAGGTGGACATCTGAGGGCACGTCCGAGAGGCGGCCATCATGGGAGATGTCGTCGAGGGCGTCCACCCCGACTTCCACCGGCGATATCCCCGGATCCGGCCGACCGCTAATCCACCTCATCGGGCGGAAAGGTCACGCAGGGATCGACCTATCAACCCGCATTTGGCGAAGCCTCAGATCGGTGGATGCCGGACATCGATGTGTGAGGTGATTGCAGGCCGGCTCGACCTGGGGGATGAAGCCGTGGGCCTTGCGGTAGTTGCGGCCCTTTGTGAGAGGGGTTGGTCGCACTGTCTACGGGTGTAGTCCGAAAGCTTTAAGAATCTGACGATATCGAGATGTGGTCAGACCACTCGGTGACTTGAAGGTGCCGGGATCGCCCGGAAATCGCGGCGCAATCGGCAGGCCGAGGGGGAATCGCGTTGCCTCGCGGCAACGCGAGGGGCGACCGGCTTGCGGATTTCTTCCCGGGTTCCTGGCGAGCGGACCGCCGGCTCGTACCCCCCTCTCGGCGAGTCCGACGCGGGGCTTCATGGCGGTCTTGCCCCGAAAAACCCGGGTTTTTCGATGGTTCCAATCCCGATCGACATGATCTCCGAAATATTAGCATGTGTTCGTATGTTCGGAGGTCTGGGCCGCGGGATCGGAGCCAATTGTGGAATCAAGAGCCACTAAGGTCTTGCGGGCGCACCATGTGCATGGCATGAATATCGACACCGAAAACTCACGAATCAACGACTTTCGACCCCGGCGAGGGACCGACACCCCGCAGGATGACGCCTTCTTTGAGAGGGCCATTGTCCTGGGTGGTGAAGAGGACTTCCTCGAGGGTCAGCGACGCCGATCGGATGTGATGATCCATCGCGCGGGCGGCCCCGTCGGCGTCGAGTTCCCGCAACTTGACGACGACGTCGAGATGCTCCCAGACGTCATCCGATCGCGAGTAATTGGTGGCGGCGTCACGCAGGTGCGAGACGTCGCGTAGCGTCCTGAACAGGGTCAGATAACGATCGATCTCCGCGGTGAGCCGGGCACTGCCGCAGGAGATCGAGATGAGGCCGTGAAGCTTGTTGTCACAGTTGCGTGCGTCGTGATCGCGTTGCTCGTCGGCGGGCCTGGCTCCGAGTTGCTTGAACTCGGCCTCGAGGATCTGGAGGTCGGCGTCCGGGATGCGCCCACAGGCGCACCGGGTCCCCTCCGCCTCGAGGACGCGGCGGATCTGGCTGATCTCCCGGACCTGCTGGGGCCCGAAAGGGAGGACCACCGCCCCTCGGTTCGGCAGGAGCTCCACGATCCCGAGCGCGGCGAGCTCCACGAGGGCCTCTCGCACCGGTGTCGGGCTCACCTCGTACAGCTCGGAGAGCCGCTGGACGACGAGTCGCTGCCCGGATTCGAAGCTGCCCTGGAAGACGGCGGCGAGAATCCTGGACGTGACCTGTTGCCTCAGGTTTCCCCGAGAGATCGGGCCATTGGATGTGCCAACGATGAGGGATGGAATACTCATGATTTAACTCATCCGTCCCGGTCGGTTGACGACGGCTTGCGGCGGTTGGACCCTCTCAACTATACGCCGAAGTACCCTCGTATCGAGCGAGAAGTGTCACAAACCGATTCATGCACTCACGCTTAATGATTTAATCTTAGATCCTAAGAACGTCGATTTTCAGAACTGACCCCTTGAGAAGTGTGTGTATTTTATATATAGTCTTCAGGATCGACTCTTCTCAAGATCTAAACGCGAATTAAGTTCCCGCTCATGAACGGCCGGGTGATGGATCGACCATCTCCCTGTTTTGTCATGGGCTGGGTCGTCAACCGGACTTCCCCCGAAAGTCCCGGCGTGCGGTTCCGTCATCGCCGCAGTCGGAGAACGTCGATTCATTCTTATTCCCAGAGGAGACGCATCCCCATGCCTTCGTCCCGTCGTCGAGGTTTCACCCTCATCGAATTGCTCGTCGTGATCGCCATCATCGCGGTCCTGATCGCCCTCTTGCTCCCCGCCGTGCAGGCCGCCCGCGAGGCCGCCCGCCGCGCCCAGTGCACGAACAACCTGAAGCAGATGGGCCTGGCCGTCCACAACTACCTCTCGCAGCAGGGCTCGTTCCCCCCCGTCATGGGCAACTGGAACACGACCGGCAGCGCCGGCCCGAACGTCTCGAACCCCATCGGCCCGTGGCCGCTCGGCTGGGGCGTCGCCATCCTGGGGAACATGGAGCAGACTGCGCTCTTCAACGCGGCCAACTTCTCGTTCGGTGCCAACGAGGCGCCCAACACGACGATGGTCTACTCGAAGATCGCGGGCTACCTGTGCCCGTCCGAGAGCCAGAGCAACGGCCCCTGGCCCGGCGTCCCCTCGTACATGAGCTACGCGGCCAACATCGGCGGCCCCGCCTCGATCCAGGCCTGGTCCGGCACGATCGTCCCGATGATCGGCACCACGACCACGAGCTGCCAGTGCTACGCCAATGGTAACATCGGCAGCTTCGGCACGCAGGGCATCGTCGACGGCACGTCGAACACCGCCCTCTTCAGCGAGAAGCTGATCGGCATCCAGACGCCCTCCGCCGGCGTGATCATGCCCGGTAGCGCCTTCGCCAAGCGGGTGATCTTCTCCGCCGTGGTGAACATCACCGCCGACACCGGCGGGGCCGCCCAGGCCCAGCAGTTCTATCAGGCCTGCCGCTCGGTCCCCGGCTCCTCGGTCGCCGTCGGGACGAATTACTGGAACGGTGCGTGCTGGGCGGGCAGCCACGCCGGCACCCTCCGCTTCAACACCTACAGCCACGTCAACACCCCGAATGGTCTTTCCTGCACCCCCGGCTCGGGCGAAGATCCGGGCGGCGTCACGACGGCCATCACCGCCTCGAGCAATCACTCGGGCGGCGTGAACATGGGCATGGCCGACGGTTCGGTCAAGTTCGTGAAGGACTCGATCAACAACCAGATCTGGTGGGCCGTCGGCTCACGAGCCCTGGGCGAAATCGTCAGCTCCGACGCCTTCTGATTTCGGATTCAGATGATGGCGGGAGGGGCGGGCTCGGCCCGCTCCTCCCGCTTCTGTTTTGCCTCAGGCCGGGCGGAAAGCCCGTCCTCTTCCCAGACCGCAAGATCGTCGTCCCTTCCCGATGGAGAGGGGCGAAATTCGAGGAGATTTTGATGCACCGTCGATTCCGCGTGATCAGCCTGTCGACCCTCGCCGCGTTCCTCCTGGCCGTTATGGGTTGCGGTTCCGAAGGCAACGTGAACTCGTCAGATACCTCGCCCGACGCCGCCAAGGAAGCCGCCGCCAAGATGCCGCCGCCCCCGAGCTTCGGCAAGACGAAGAAGAAGAAGTAAGGGAAGCCATCGGTTAAGGACTGGCCGCCGACGTCGGTGAATGCAGATCTCTGAGGTGAGCAACGATGCGTCGCATGGTGGTCGGCCTCTCCCTCGTCGTGGTGCTGGCCGGCCTCGCCTGGGGTGCCTATCAGGTCTACGAGGCTCGGCGCTTCGATGCGAGGCTGGCCGAAGCCTGGCGAGATGCCTCGCTCGGGAAATTCGACCGGACCCGCGAGTGGTTGCTCACCCTCCCCCCCTCCTTCCGCTCACAGAACGCGGACGTCGCCGACCTGCTCGGCACCTCCGAACACGCCGCCGGGAACTATGAGGCCGCCATCGCGGCCTGGTCCCTGATCCCGTCCAAGTCGTCGAGGGCCCCACGCGCCGCCCTCGCGATGGCCAGGACCCTCGTCGGCGACCTCGGCCGCTTCGCCGACGCCGAGGCGATCCTCGAGAAGGCCCTCGAGAAGCCGAGCCCCAACCGCGTCGAGATCCGCCAGACCCTCAGCCAGCTCTACTTCTGGGAGTCGCGCCGGGAGTGGATGAGGCGGCTCATTCTCCAGGGGTGGGACGAGGCGAGGCAGCCGGCCGAAGACCTCCGCGACCTCTGGCAGATCGACGACGCCACCGTCCAGCTCGACGAGGTCGACGCCGCCGTGACTCGCGCGGCCGGCCTCGCGCCCGACGACGACCGCGTCTGGCTCGCCCAGGCGGGCCTCGCCATCCAGTCCGCCCGGTTCGACCAGGCGAAGAAATGGCTCGACGACTGCCTGAAGAAACGTCCCGAGGACACGGCCGTCTGGCGTGCCCGGCTCTTCCTCGGCAGGGCGATGAATCACGCCGAGGACGTCCTCGCCACACTGAATCACCTCCCCATCGACGCCCTCTCGGAGCCCGAGCTGCTCGAGCTGAAAGCCTGGCTCGCCTCGACCCGGGGGCGGACGCAGGACGAGCAGAAGGCCCTCGAGGAGCTCGTCGCCAAGGAACCGGGCCAGACCCGGGCCTTCGAGCGGCTCGCGGTGATCGCCTCGCAGGCCGGGGACCTCGAACGAGCCGCCTCGCTCCGCAAGCGCAAGGCCGTGCTCGACGAGGCGAAGGACCGCTACCGCCGGCTCCTCGTCGACGCCGTCCCTAAGGACAGGCTGGTGGAACTCGCGGAGCTCGCCGGGACCCTCGGGCGTCGGTTCGAGTCCAGGGGCTGGTGGCTCGTCGCCGCCCGGCTCGAGCCGGAGAATCCCAAGGTTGCCGAGGCGATCGAACAGCTTCGCGGACAGCCCGAGCCGGGCTTCCTCGTCCTGAACCAGAAAGGCTCAGTCGCTGAATACCTCGGCGACCTCGCCGGGCCGACCGCCCTCGCGAGCAAGCCGGGCGAGGCGAAGGACGTTCGACCCTCCTACGCCCCCGAGTTCCGCGACGATTCCAGGGCGGCGGGGCTCGAATTCGTCTTCGACAACGGCCGCTCCCCCATCTGCCAGATGCCCGAGACGACGGCCGGGGGCGTGGGCCTGCTCGACTACGACGGCGACGGCTGGCTCGACGTCTATGCGGTCCAGGGGGGCACGTTCCCCCCGTCCGCCTCGACGCCCCATCAGGCCGACCGCCTCTTCCGCAACAAGGGGGACGGCACCTTCGAGGACGCCACGACCCGCGCGGGGTTCCCGGAGACCTCCACCGACTTCTCGCACGGCGTGACGGTCGGTGACTTCGACAACGACGGCCACCCCGACCTCTTCGTCACCCGCTGGCGCAAGTACGCCCTCTATCGCAACAAGGGTGACGGGACCTTCGAGGACGTGACCGAGAAGTCGGCCCTCGGCGGCGACCGCGACTGGCCGACCTCCGCGGCCTTCGCCGACCTCGACAACGACGGCGACCTCGACCTCTACGTCTGCCACTACCTCGTCTGGGACGCCGAGCACCCCGCGCTCTGCGAGCGCGACGGCTCCACCCCGATTGCCGAACGGGTCGACCCTGACCGCAAATACGGCTACTGCATGCCCAGGCCGTTCCCCGCCCTGCCCGACCATCTGTTCCGCAACGACGGCGGCAAGTTCGTGGACGTGACGGCCGAGGCCGGGATCGTCGATACGGATGGCCGAGGCCTCGGCGTGGTGGCGGCCGACGTCGACGACGACGGCAAGGTCGACCTCTTCGTCGCCAACGACACCACCGCGAACTACCTCTGGCACAACCTCGGCGGGATGAAGTTCGAGGAGCTGGGCTTCTCCAACGGCGTCGCCTGCAACGCCGACGGTGCATTCCAGGCGGGGATGGGGACCGGCTGCGGCGACCTCGACGGCGACGGCCTCCCCGACCTCGTCGTCACCAACTTCTACGGCGAGTCGACCACCTTCTTCCGCAACCTCGGCGGCGGCCTCTTCGGCGACGAGTCGGCCGCCTTCGGCCTCGCCGCCCCGAGCCGGTTCCTGCTCGGCTTCGGCATCTCCCTCTTCGACGCCAACAACGACGGCCGGCTCGACCTCGCCCAGGCCGACGGCCACGTCAACGACGACCGCCCCAAGTTCCCCTATGAGATGCCGACCCTGCTGCTCGTCGGCGGCGAGGACGGCAAGCTCAAGGATGTGAGCGCCACCGCCGGGCCCGCGTGGAGCGTCCCGCAGGTCGGACGAGGGATGGCCGCCGGTGACCTCGACAACGACGGCCGGATGGACCTGCTCCTCCTGCCGCAGAAGTCGGCGATGACCTACTTCCACAACGCGACGAAGGGGGGGCACTTCCTCACCCTCAAGCTCGAAGGCAAGGGGTCGAACCGCGACGCCGTCGGGGCCCGCGTCACCGTCAACAGCGGCGGCCGTCGCCAGGTCGCCCAGCGCACGGGGGGCGGCAGCTTCCAGTCGTCCCGCGACCCCCGGATCCACTTCGGACTTGGCGAGGCGGATCGCGTGGTGGATCTGGAAGTGCGGTGGCCTTCGGGTAAGGTCGACACCCATCGCGACCTCGCCGCCGACACCGCCTACAAGGTCGTGGAGGGTGAAGCGGCTCCGATCCCAGCGCCCGGCTTCGCGAAGGCCGGGTTGAAGATCTCCGCGAGGGGCGGGCGTTGAGCTAACGCGAAGAGGTCAAGCTCGGCGAGGCCTTCGAGCAGGCGGGGATGCCTCGCACGGCGATGGTGAACTTCTCGGCGAACATCGCCCGCGCGTGGTCGTAGAGGAGCCGCTCGGCCTCGGGCCGACGCTTGCCGACGGCGATCTGGCTGGCCTGGTAGGCGGCGAGCCCCGGGATCGGCGACGGGCTGCGGCCGATCGCCGGGCCGCCTCGCCAGATCGCCTCTCTCCCCCTGGTGAGGAAGAGCCGGGCCTCGATGCCGGTGAGCCGGTTCTCGGAGTCGAGGTAGTTGCCGTCGAGCCGCTCCTGCACTTCGACCTTGAGCCGGTAGGGGGCGTGCGAGTCCCAGAGCCCGTTCCACTCCGACGCCGGCCTCCGGATCAGGTAGTCGCGACGCCCCAGCTCGTCCTCGAAGAGGTGCGAAAATAGGGCGTCGTACTCGCGCCCGGAGCCGAAGCTGAACTCCCCCCGGGTCGGTTCGACGACGAGTCCCTGCGCCGCGATGATCGCGCGGGCGATCTCCTCGGCCTCGGCGTGGAGCGCCCGCCGCGTCTTGACGTCGGTCAGCGGCTCGAGACTCTTCGCGACCTTGTCGCAATGGTCGAGCGCGGCCCTGCCCGCGCCCGAACTTTGCGAGCGTCTGGCGGCGGCCAGCTCGGCCTCGGCGCTGCGTCGGTGAGTGCGTTCGAACTCGCCGTCGATCGCCTCCACGAGGTCGGCCAGCGCGGACTCCTTGCGCACTCGCAGGCGCAAGGTTTCGAGCGACAGGAGCGCCTGATCGGGGGGGAGCGAGACGACCGCCGCGAGCTGGATCTCGGCCGCCCGGCGCGAGAGCTGGTCGCGGTCGCGCTGGAGGGTCTCCAGGCGATCGCGATAGCGGGAGCCGAGGCCCCTGAGCATCGCCAGGGCCTCGTCCAGCTCGGCGAGGGCCTGGTCGAGCTGCCCCTGCTTCTCCAGGTCGATGGCCGCGGCCGAGTGGGCCGCGGCGGCCTCCTCATGCTGGCGGCAGGTCCGGCGGTCGACGTACTTCGCCGTCGCCGCGATCAGGACGAGCGCACCGACGGCCCCGATCCCGGCCCAGGTCAGGTGGCGCCGGAGCTTCGCGGCCTTCTTCCCACCCGGCTTTCGCAGGGCGAGCGGCGATCTCGGGATGAAAGGCACCTCGATCAGGGCCTCGCACCACTCGCAGCGCGTCTGGCGCCCGGGCGAGAGTCCCCCGACCTCGACCTCGTTCCCGCAATCCGGACAGGCAAACGTCCCGTCCATCCCGGTCCTCTCTGAGCCCTCGGGTCTCCATCGCTGGCGTCCATGACCTTGATGGAGGAAGAGCTGTACCTGTTTCGAGGCGTCTCCACCCGGCACCGGAGACGACGCGCCTCTCCACCATATTCAACTCTCGAGCCGCGATGCCAGGCCTCGGCCAAATGACCGAGCCCGCCCTTCGCGTCCCGTCCTTCTCTCAAAAGCGTCGTCATCCGGCGAATATGTCCCATTCAACCCGAGATACAACGCCCCAACCATGAGGTCATGAGGAAAGATCCGTGAATTCGGCCCATTTTCTTCCCGAGATGGGGTGAAAGCCCGATTCGCTCACAAGATATGGGCTCGGGGTCGACGTGATTGCGTGATTGGGTGTAGGGGAAACGCGATGATGATTCACCAACGCAAAAAGCCTCGCTCGGGGTTCCGAGCGAGGCCTGGGTGGTTCTTGGTATCGAGGGGCCGCGACGGCTTCCGACCTTCGGGGCCTGGTCAGATCTGCGAGGTGCAGTGATTGATGAGCCAGGTGTCGACGTCGGAGAGCATCGGCGAGGTGAGGCGGTGGGCACACGGGTAGGACTGGAAGGCGACGTTGAGGCCGCCGGCGCGGAGGACGCTGACGTCCCGGCGTGCCGAGGCGACGGGGACCCGGGCGTTCCACTCGCCGTGGACGACCAGGATCCGGAGGTCTCGGCAGGCCTTGAGCCTGGCCAGGGGGCGGAACCCGCCCGGGAGCCAGCCGTTGATGGCGACGACCCCGGCGAACCGCTCGGGATAGCTCAGGCCGAGGCGATAGGCGACGGCCGCCCCCTCGCCGCAGCCGACCAGGAAGATCCGCTCGGAGTGGACGTGCAGGGCGCGTCGGGTCTGGCGGATCGCCGAGAAGATGTTGTCTTCCAGGGTGTCGATCGGGTCGGGGCAGCCTTCCATGAGCCGCCGCCTGACGATCTCCCCTTCCGAGAGGGTCGGGCCCGGTTCCGGGGTGCGTCGATCGGGTCGGGCGAACGCGGAACCCCAGCCGAAGCCCTCGGGTCGCCCGCGTTTGGTGGCGACTTCGGGGCCTCTCAAGCTTAATCCGACGTAGTTGCGCCAGCTCAGCGCGGGCATCGAGCGCACCATCTGCGACTCGTCGCCGCCGCGGGCGTGGAGCATGGCCAGGAGGGGATACGCATAATTCGGCTCATACCGCTGCGGTATGAACCTGGCCTCAACCAGCGAGCCCATGCCACCGGTGTTCGTCGCGTGAAAAGAAGGGGCATTTAGCCGGTCGCTGGACATCGCGGGATGCTCCTCAGAGGCAAGCTAGGCGGGCTGACGTTCGTCATCCACCGAGGCGGTCCGGCTCAACCTGTTGGAGTGGACCAGGCTGATCTATGGAAGCATAGCGGGGAAATTGCCGGTCTTCAATAAATCGCCCAGTTAATTTGGATTTTGTCTCAAGTTTCTCTCAAGACACGCGCAAACTGGGCAAATTGACACTATTTCCCCGGGTCGTGCAGGTTGCACCTAACTTGATTTGCAGCTGGATTGAGAGAAATTAGGCAGGATTTGCGGTGGAATTTGGGTGGGATCATGGGTGCAAGCCTGGGTGTCTGGTGTGATGCCTGGGTGCAGGGTTGTCGGGTGATCCGGGTGTCCGTTCCCGGGGGTGAGAGACTGGGGGGAGTCGCGAGCGTTCGGTTCGGTTCATTTCGGTTCGGTAACGCGAGCCGAGGGTACTCGCGTTACCGACACCTGGCGTTCGTCGGGTCGACGACCCTCTTTCAGTCTTAGTGGAATAGGTTGTTGAAGAAGCTGCTGACCTTGTCGGGGAAGACCTTGAGCTGATGCTCGATCTTGTGGCCGAGCGACTCGTTGGTGACCTTGGGGTAGACCTTCCGCTGGGTCCTGCGCTGGTGCCTGACGCCCTCGAGGGCGTCGTTGCGCGCGGCCCTGGCGGCGGCGAGCTGGGACTGGACCGCCAACTTGTGCTGCTGGGCCTTGGTCAGGTTCTGGGTCGACGCAGCGGCCGTGGTCGTGGTCGTGGTTGTGGTCGTCGTGGAGCTGGCCGGTTTGGCCGTCCCGACGGTCATGCCGCCCGACGACGGGGGATAGGTCGGCACGGTGGTGGTGCCGTCGGCCCCGAGCAGGCGGAGGGTGATCGGGTTCGAGTTGGAGACGTTGTTCGTCTTGATCGGCTCGTTGATCTGATCGAGCGAGTCGACGATCATCGCGATCCTGGCCGCGCTGTTGCCGATGAGGTTGACCCCGTTGGGCAGCCGACCGGGCAGGTGCAGGGTCTGGGTGATGTCCTGGGTCGCGCCCGAGGCGAGGCCGTCGATCGTGGTCCCGCCGAGGTAGATCGACGGCCCGATGATGCTGTTGGTCCCGGTGAGGACGAAGCTCACCTGGAACTTGCCGGCGGCCCCGGTGCCGATGTTCTGCACCGAACCGGAGACCTGGAAGTCCTGCCCCCAGGGCAAGGCGGAGGTGGGCGCGGTGAGGGTCCCGGCGGCGAGGTCGGCCTGCGGCGGCGCGACGACGGTCGAGTTCGGGTCGGGGTTGATCGTGACGGCGACCTGATCCTTGCCCAGCCCCTGCGTCGGGGCGTGCGGATACATCGGGTTGATGACGTAATCCGTGTCCTGGATCATCGAGAGCGTGAACGAGGTCTGCCCGGCCAGCGGGTTGGGGATGACGTCCGGCAGCTTGAACGTCTGGACGACGTTGACGGTCTGCCAGGCGGGGATGGCCGGGATGTCGAGGAACCCGACGGTGACGTCGGCGTTGGTCCCCGGGTTGGTGCCCGCGGGGGTCAGGACGATCGCCGCGCGGGTCGGCGGGGCGTCGCCGGCGGCATTGTTCTGCACCTGCCCCGAGACGGTCACCGTCTTGCCCCAGGTCAGCGACGGGTCGGTCACGCCCAGCGACGTGCCGATCAGGTCCGACGGCTGGTGGGTGACGATGTTGAGCTGGACCTCGTCGTAGCCGTTGCCGACGGCGAAGTTGTTCGCCTTGTTCGACTCCTTGATCGACGAGTTCGGGTCGGTCCAGGCGGCGATGTAGATCGGCCCCCCGTTGAACTTGGCGAGCGGCGTGGCCGGCAGCTCGAACGTGCCGCTGTAGGGGGCGGACTGACCGGGCGCGAGGCCGGCGGGGATCGTGACCTGGCCCAGCGTCACGGCGCCCGGCCCGATGATCGGCGAGGTCGAGGCGACGATCGAGACCTGGAACGACTGGTCCGCGGAGGCCTGTCCCTGGTTCTGGACCGTGCCGCTCACCTGGATCGAATCGCCCCAGGAGGCACTCGGGGAGCCCACGGCGAAGGTGTTGCCCAGCAGGTCGGGCAACGCCGAGGCGGCGAGCAACTGCCGATGTTCGAGGGAATCGAATCGCAGAATATGAGGACCGCGCCCCCAGGCGCGTCGGCGGGCGGCAGCCCGGCGGTCTTGGGACGGCATGAAGTCTTCTCCTCCTTGAGAAGCCGGCTCGCGACGAGAACCGTCGCGAGTCGATCGATCGCCTCAGCCTGCCTGTGAGGATTCGCGGATCGTGGACCCGGCGCCTCGGCCAGCGTGAGTTGCGGCTCTACCCTTCCTGGGATTATGCGCGGAATTTAACCGTCCTCGTCAGTCCGGTCAAGGCCGACTCTGCGGATAACGAAGAGTGGTCCGCGCCCCGGCCCCAGGCCCCCGGCCCGGGTGTTCGCGATGAAGAAATGATGCGCGAGAGGTGTGTCCCTCGACGGTTGGCGGTCGTTATGATACCTATGCTCGAAGTTAGGGAGGATCTCGCGAGGGGGCGCGGCGGGGAACCGAGGTTGGCGGAAGCACTTGTCGGAAAACTCGGATATCTCGGCATCGCGCTGGTGCTCATGCTCGGTGGGCTCGGCCTCCCCGTGCCGGAGGAGGCGCCGATCATCCTGGCGGCCGTCCTCTCGCGGAACGACAAGATGTCGTGGCCGATCGCGCTCAGCTCGTGCTTCGCGGGCGTGCTCCTGGGGGACTTCATCGTCTACTTCCTCGGGTACTTCTACGGCGAGCGCGTGCTCAGCTTCCCGCTCACCCGCAAGTTCCTGACGAGGGAGCGCGAGGCGCAGATCAAGGGGTACTTCCACCGGCACGGCTTCAAGATCCTGATCCTGGGCCGATTCGCGGTCGGATTCCGCACGGCCGCGTATCTCACGGCCGGGATCCTCAAATTGCCCCCCTTGCGCCTCTTCCTGACGGACGCCTTCGCGGCCTCGCTCAGCACCTTGCTGATGTTCGGGCTCGGCTACGTCTTCGCGCACCAGATCCAGACGAGCTTCGACCAGTTGAAGCACTGGTTCATGGTGATCGTGGCGGTCGCGCTCGCCTCGTGGCTCCTCTACCGCTATTACCAGGGGAGGCGCCGGGCCGGCCTGCCGGTCGGTCCGCCGGTCCTCGTGGTCGACGACCTGCCCCCGCCGGCCTCGCTCCAGGACGCCCGCGAATCCAAGGCGACGACTCCGGCATCGTCCCCCGCCCCCGCGGCTTCCGGTCCCTCCGCTTCGGCAACGCCTCCGGTCGCCTCGGAGCCGAAGCCCGTCGTGGCCGAGGCCCCCAAGCTCCCCCCCTCCTCTCTCACCGACAGCGCATTGCTGCTCCCGCCTCGCCCCGAGGCCCCCGGGGCCGAACGCTCGGCGATCCTGCCGATCGATTCGCCGAGCCCCGACTCGTACGAGCCGCGATCCTGAGCCGACCCCTGGCCGGGATCCTGCCCAAATTGCGATGACGGCCGTCGCCGGACCCGCGCCGATCTCGACTTAACAAAGTTTAAAGGGATCAGCGAGTGAACCCGGCGGTCCCGAGTCCGATCGAAGGGAATTGATGGGGCCGGGATGAGTGTCATAAGGCCATGGTCTGTCGGGAGTTGCGAAAGCGGAAAGCGGGCCTGGCCCTCGTGGAAAATCCTCTCGAGCCGATTGGTGTCGGGCCTCAAAGACGGGTTGACCGTTACAAACGGTACTGCTACCCTCACCGCCGCCTCGTGAGGGAGTAATACGCTCGCTCCGAGGTCCTGACAATTCGAGCCGAATTCCCTACGCGTCCGCCAGCGCGACTGAATTCTTGGGGCTCGCCGACGAGCCCGGGCCGGTTGCTCTCAAGGCAGCCGACCCCGGCGAGGAGGGCGAGGCCCGCGATTCAGGCCCCTAGGGAGACAGGCTGATACCAGGGCTGGTCGTCGCACTGTGGCGAAGACCGGCCAGCGCGTCCCGGTCGTGGCGCGGCAGCGGCCACGCAGGACCGGCCCGGAGATCACTCCGGTTGGCGAGTTATGGAAAGACTCGCACGAGATGGGTTCGCTCGTCGAACCCAAACGGATCAACCCTGGAAGATCGCTCAGAATGAACAAGCTTATTCGCCCTCTCGCCATCGCGGCCGGTCTGACCCTGGGCCTGGCCACTTCGTTCGTCCGCGCCGACACGATCCAGTCGCTGAGCATCGCCGACCTGTCGGCGTCTCAGTTCAACAATGACTTCAAGGCGATCGACAACGCCCCGGCGATCACGTCCGCGTTCACCTACGCGGGTTCGAGCGGCACGTCGGGCCTCGTGACCTCGCAGGTGTTCCAGGGCGTCGGCTCGGAGGCCGGGCTGTACGCCTATGCCTTCCAGTACAAGCTCAATGACACCACCGCGAGCGCCGGCCCGGTCGACCTCCGCGCCACCGCGACGCCGTTCAACTCGACCCCGATCGGCACCGACCTGACGGGCTCGGGCTCGACGAACTACGTCTATGCCATCTCCGACAATGGGATCGGCGGCATCGGTGCCCCCTCGGGCGCCAACGGCCAGGGCATCCTCAAGCCGACCAACGTCTACTGGTCGCCGAACGCCACCAACGGCTCGCTGCTGACGACCTACTTCGACCCGGCCTCGGCCGTCTCCTCGCTGAAGGCCGGCGCCACCAGCGCCACCTTCGTCGTGCTGTCGAAGCAGCCGTTCACGACCGGCAACGTGGCGATCCTCGGCTCGGCCCCGATCGATCCGGGCTCGGCCTTGACCACGACCTACACCACGACCCCCGGCAAGATCGACCCGATCCCCGTGCCGGAGCCGACGACGGTCCTGGCCTGGACCGGCATGCTGGGCGCCGCCGCCCTCGTGCGTCGGATTCGCAAGAACCGCGCCGTCGTCGCCTGAGCGACACGCCCCGGTCTTCACGATTGAAATCGAGTCGGCGACGACTCGCGAAAGCCCTTCGCACTCGCGAAGGGCTTTGGCTTGCGCATGGTTTCGACTAGAATCCAGGCCGACTCCCGTCCCAGATAAGCCCGACGGATTGAGATCGCGAGGCACGCACCCATCGAGGAGGCTCCCCCACGGCGGGCTCTTTCCCATGAGATTCCCACCGATCGCTCGCGTACGACAGGTCGGCCGCCACCCCGAGGTCGAGGACGTCCCCAGGGCCGTCGGGGAGGCGATCGCGAGGAGCCGGATCGCCGGCAGGATCCCCCCCGGGGGCACCGTCGCCCTGACGGTCGGGAGCCGGGGCATCGCCGGGATCGACCGGATCGCCCTGGCCGCGGTCGACGCCCTCAAGGGGCTCGGCTTTGCCCCCTTCATCGTCGCGGCGATGGGGAGCCACGGCGGCGGCACGTCCGAAGGACAGCGCGCGTTGCTCGCCGAGTTCGGCGTGACCGAGGCCGCGATGGGCTGCCCGATCAAGAGCGAGATGGCCACCGTCGTCCTCGGCACCGACGGCTTCGGCCTCCCCATCCACTTCGACGAGAACGCGTTCGGGGCCGACGGCATCGTCCTCCTGAACCGGATCAAGCCGCACACGTCCTTCACGGGGCGGTATGAGAGCGGCCTGCTGAAGATGCTGACGATCGGCCTGGGCAAGCAGCAAGGGGCCTTCCACGTCCACAAGCTCGGCCTGCCCGGCCTGAAGCGGATGCTCCCCGAGGTCGGGGCCTTCCTCCTGGAACGGACCCCCGTAGCCCTCGGCATCGCGATCCTCGAGAACGCCGAGGAGAAGACGGCCAGGATCGTCGCCGTCGAGCCCGAGGAACTCCTCGACGTCGAGCCTCTTCTGCTCGACGAGGCCCGCACCCTGATGGCGCGGCTTCCCTTCGACCAGATCGACGTCCTGGTCGTCGGCGAACTCGGCAAGAACTACAGCGGGACGGGGCTCGACCCCAACGTGATCGGCCGCCAGCGCGTGGAGACGATGCCGGATCTCCCTCGCCCAGTGGTGACGCGCCTGGCCGTCCTGGATCTCTCGGTCGAGACCCGCGGCAACGGCCTCGGGGTCGGCCTCGCCGACCTGACGACCCGGAGGCTCGTCGAGCAACTCGACCCGACCCCGATGCGGGTCAACAGCCTGACGAGCAACTTCCTGACCCGGGCCCGCGTGCCGATCTCTCTCGAGGACGACGCCGAGGTCCTCGCCGCGTCCCTCGACACATGCTGGCGCATCGAACGTTCCCAGGCGAGGATGGTCCTGATCCCGAACACGTTGGAACTCGTCCAACTGTACGTCACCCCGCCGCTCGCGGCCGAGGTCGAGGCCAACCCGAACCTCCGCTTCGAGACCGACTTCACTCCCCTGCCCCTCGACGCGAACGGGAACCTGGAGCAAGAGAAGCTTTTCCCCGAGAGCGTCCGCGGGCGTCGGGCTTCCGGCGGGCACGGGGCCGCTTGATCCTCGAAGGATGAAATGATGAATTCGTCGGTGAATGACTCAAGTAAAGTTCGGTGCCGATCATGATCCGGGGCGTCGTCTTCGACCTCGACGGCCTGATGTTCGACACCGAGGCCCTCTTCCACCGCGTCCTCGTGGAGATGCTCGAGGCGAGGGGCAAGGCGTACACCACCGAGATCGGCCGCGCGATGATCGGCCGCCGGGCCGCCGAGAGCGGGCCCGACTTCAAGCGGCTCGCCGGGCTCGACGAGCCGGTCGAGGAACTCATGCTCGAGGCCCGCACCCGCTTCTACGCCGAGATGGACGCGGCCGTCCACCCGACCCCCGGGCTCATCGCCCTGCTGGCGAAGCTCGAGGCCTGGAACCTGCCCCGAGGCGTGGCGACGTCGTCGCGTCTCTCGTATGCCGAGATGCTGCTGAAGCGTCACGGGTTCTTCGACCACTTCGATTTCGTCCTCACCGCCGAGGACGTGACGCTGGGCAAGCCCGACCCCGAGATCTACCTGCGGGCCGTCGAGCGGCTCGGGTTCGAGGCGGGCCAGGTGCTGACCCTGGAGGACAGCGCCGCGGGGGTGACGGCCGCCAAGGGGGCGGGCACATTCTGCGTGGGCGTCCCCCACGACCACAGCCCGGCCGATGGCCTTGGCCTCGCCGACCTGATCGTCCCGAGGCTCGACGACCCTCGCCTACTCGCGATCCTGGAACCGAGACATCATCATGGCTGATACCGACTCGAGCGAACGGCAGATCGTCCCCTACCTCATCCCCATGCTCGGCTTCATGGGCCTCACTGCGCTCGAGGGCTACCTCCCCTCCGACGGCGGCCCTTCGAGGATCGCCTGGTATCCCTGGGTCTACGCGGCCAAGGTCGCCATCGTCGCCGGACTCGCCTGGTACTGCCGATCCACCTGGCGCGACTTCCTCCCCTTGCCGGGGGTTGCGAAGCTGGGCGTCGCCGCGTTACTCGGCCTGGCGATCACCGCCGTCTGGGTCGGCATCGACGGCCTCTACCCGGACCTCCCCTTCCTCGGCAAGCGGACGGCGTATGACCTCAAGATCCTCACGCCCCCCTCGCGCGCGGCCTTCATCACCGTTCGGATGATCGGCCTGGTCGTGCTGGTTCCCGTCATCGAAGAACTCTTCTGGCGCTCGTTCCTGATGCGCTGGCTGATCGACTCCGACTTCGTCAAGGTGCCGATCGGTCAGGTCACGCCCCTTGCCGCGGCGATCACCTCGGCCTGCTTCGCCTCGGCGCACCCGGAATGGCTCCCCGCCCTGTTGACCGGCCTCGCCTGGGCCTGGCTCCTCTGGTGGTCCAAGAGCCTCTCGGCCTGCCTGGTGAGCCACGTCGTCGCCAACCTGGCGCTGGGGATCTACGTCATCGTCACCGGGGACTGGAAGTTCTGGTGAGCCGTATTCGGTAGAATGATCGGAGGCCGGCATCGACCTTCGAGGGTTCGGTCAAGGCGAGAGCCCATCCACAAACATCGGTTCGCCCCCTCTATAGGGTAGCCACGATTGGGACAATCGGGGTCGCGCAGCGACGAGAGGCCAACCGCAGGTCGCCTCGGCCATCACCAGAGGCCCTTCCCCATCTCTCCGGCCCGTTCGCAGAGCCCCGATGCGCTAGCAGTCTAGCCAAAATATCGACCAATTCATCAGGTTTGTGGGTGAACTATGTTGACGCGACCTGAGTCGCAAAGCGACAAGAGGTCGTCTATGTGAGCGTTCGGAATGGAGCATTCCCTCGGGCCATAGGATGGGGAACCTTCGTGTCGATCGCGAGGGACCGGAATGCAGGTGATTGCCTGTCGGCCGAGGCGGATTGCGATCAGCCTCTTGTCGCTTCGCGACCCCGATTGTCACAATCGGGGCTACCCAGAGCATATTAGAAGTCGGATTGCATCTTCGCCAGATCTCGCTCGAGCCTGATCGCGACCTCATCGGACGAGGGAATCAATCGGTGCTTCCGAGTCGGCGCCGAGGGTTTACGCGGGGGGCGGCCTCGGCATAGCTTGGGGCGAAGGCCAGAGGCAGCAGTAACACGATGGCACGTTGCATCGAAATTCTCCTGTCTTTGGATCATGACACGGGTCACCCGATACCGATGATGCCGACTCACTGACCCCCGGCCGATTGCGTCGAAGCCTCTCGCGTCAATTCCGCATGGGGGCCTTTGAGGAGCGGCTCGCTCGTCAGAACCGAGCTCTCGGTGAGCTTGTCCCGCAGGGTGAGGAGCGGGCGCTCGACGTATCGCCAGGAGAAGGCGGCGAGGCCGAAGCAGCAGGCGACGCGGAAGACGTCGTAGAGCGACGAGCCCCGGATCCCGATCACCTCGCGCAGTTTGATCGTCAGCACGAACAGGAATGGGTGATAGAGATAGAGCCCGTAGCTGATCTGCCCGATATAGGCCAGCACCTTCGACCGCAACGGCTTCAAATACGGCTGCCCCGCCGAGGTGATGATGAAGCCGACGACGCAGAAGTAAATCATCGACATCTTGGCGATCGTCAGCGCGAAATACGTCGTGAGCCACTCGAGGCTCGGCCAGACGGCGTTGAGCGCCCTGGTGACCTGGACCTCGCCGAAGATCGCCTGCACGACGGTCGGCGTCAGCGCGATCGTCAACCCGACGCTGGCGAAGGTCCACTTCAACGTCTTGCGGTTCCGCTCGAACCAGGCGGCGTCGGAGAGCAAGGCCGCGAGGAAGCCGCCGAGGACGAGGCCGTCGGTCCTGGCGAGGAGCAGGTTCCTCGGCATGCCCGAGAGCCTCAGGCAGACCGACATCAGGAACAAGGGGATCGCGATGCGAAGCACCCCCTTGCGACCGATCAGGCAGACGAGCAAGGGCCAGACGATGTAGAACTGCTCCTCGATGGCGAGCGTCCAGGTGTGGTCCCAGAGCCGGCTGAACCCCGGCGAGGCCCCTCCCCAGTAGTCGGGGATGAATTGCAGGTAGGCGGCGTAGAGATACCAGCCCTCGCTCGGCATCCCGCGCGAGAAGAGGTAATTCACCCCGAGGAAGATGACCAGGGTGAGGTAATAGATCGGCCAGATCCGGAAGGCGCGGCGGGCGTAGAACGTCTTCAGCTCGGCGAACGAGCGATCCCCCTTCAGCAGGATCGACGTGATGAGGTAGCCCGAGAGGACGAAGAAGAGGTCGACGGCCGTCCCCAGGGTGGGATACTTCCGCATGAAGCGGAGGTGGAACATCAAGATGGCCACCGATGCGATCCCTCGGATCGCATCCAACTCGATCATCCGGCGCATCGCGCGTGTCCCTCCGTGGCCCGGCCTCCGTCGCCTCGCCCGCGGCTCCGCCGCGCGAGGTGTCTCCGCAAGGCCGGGTTTGTCCCAGAAAGTGGCCTTTTCCGCAAGGCAAAGCCTGCGAATCCCACACCGCCGTCGAGGCCGAGGAAGGCTGGGCAAGCCTGCAGCCGCTTGTCCGCCGGTTGCTCAGGCGTTAATGTGACCCCCGGATCGGTTCGAGCCGGATCGACCCGACCGCCCCGCTGGACCCGCCTCCCGAGGAACGTTCGCGATGACCGGACCCGTCACGCCCTCCGAAGGGCTCGACTCCCTGGGCTACTCCCTCTCGCGCTATCGCGAGTCCACGCCCAAGCTCGCGCTCCGGGCGGAGACGCCGGAGCAGCTCGCCGAGTGGAAGAAAGGCGCGAGGGCCAAGCTCGCCGAGCTGATCGGGGAGTTCCCCGCCGAGAAGGTCGCGCTCGAGCCGAAGTTCGGCCCGATCGTGAAGAAGCCCGGCTACACGCGCCGATCGGTCACGTTCGCGACCCGGCCGGGGATGACCGCCTACGCCTATGTCCTCATCCCCGAGGGACTCAAAGGCCCCGCCCCTGCGATCCTCTGCGTGCCGGGCCACGGCCGGGGCGTCGACGACATCGTCGGCATCGAGGAGGACGGCAAGGAGCGCGACCACCTCGACGGCTATCAGCACGACTTCGCCATCCAGTGCGTTCAGAACGGCTACGTGACGCTCGCGATCGAGCCCATCGGCTTCGGCCATCGCCGCGACGCCGGCGCCCGGGCCAAGGGCGCCGGCGCCAGCAGTTGCCAGCCCGCCGCGGGCGCGGCATTGCTCCTGGGCGAGACCATGGCCGGCTGGCGGACCTGGGACGCGATCCGGGCCCTTGACCTCCTCGAGACCCTCCCCGAGGTCGACCCCAAGCGCTTCGGCATGATGGGGATCTCGGGCGGCGGCACCGTCACGTTTTACACCGCCGCTCTCGACGAGCGGGTGAAGGTCGCGATGCTCTCCGGCTCGTTCTGCACGTTCAAGGACTCGATCTTCAGCATCGGCCACTGCATGGATAACTACGTCCCCGGCATCCTCCGCTGGTTCGAGGCCGCCGACGTCGCGGGCCTGATCGCCCCCCGTTACCTCTTCTGCGAGGCCGGCACGGAGGATCGGATCTTCCCCAAGCATGGCGTCGAGGCCGCCCTTCGCGACGCCGAGCGGATCTACAAAGCCGCTGGCGCCGAGGACCACATCGACCACGCCTTCTTCGACGCCGGCCACACCTTCAACGGCGCCGCCGCCTTCAAGAAGATTGCGGCCTGGCTCCAGGCCCCGAAGACGAGCTGAGCCTTTCGGTCTATGTCTTCATGTGCATGCGCGGAGCGCCCTCCGTCGTCCCATCGAGAGGGCCTCCGCCGCACCCGCCCTTATTGAAGCCGACCTGATTCGCCGATGGACATTCGGCGGATGCTCTGCGGCGGGTGGCCGAAGACCCGCAGGAAGGCTCGCCGCATGCGCTCCGGATCGGCGAAGCCGACATCGCGGGCGATGGCCTCGATCGGCTCGGCCCCCCGCTCCACCCTCGGGCGGGCCGCCTCCGCCCGGAGGCGTTCCACCGCCTTGGCCGGGGTCTCCCCGGTCTGGGCCAGGAAAACCCGCCCGAACTGGCGGGAGCTCAGGCGAGCGACCTCCGCCAGGTCCTCGATCGAGAGCGACTCGGTCAGGTGTTCTCGGATATAGGTCAGGACATCCCGGATGCGGTCCGACTCGGGCTCCATGTCGAGCATGGCCGAGAACTGCGACTGGCCGCCGGGCCGTCGGTGATAGACCACGAGGATCTGCGCCGTGGAACGTGAGACCTCGGTCCCGAGGTCTTCTTCGATCATCGCCAGGGCCAGGTCGATGCCCGCGGTGATCCCGGCCGAGGTCCAGACGTCGCCGTCCCTGGTGAAGATGCGATCGCCGTCGACCTTGACGGATGGGAATTGACGCTGGAGCAAGGCCGCATACCGCCAATGCGTCGTGGCATGGCGACCTTCAAGCAAACCCGCGCCGGCCAGGATGAAGGCACCGGTGCAGACGCTCGCCACACGCCGGACCCCATCGACGCCCTCGCGGACGGTCCGATACAGCATGGCATTCAACTCGGAGGGGCCGGTCAAGTCCGCCCCGCCCACCACCACGAGCGTGTCATAGGTGCCCGGCTGGATCGGTCGGGTCGAGACCTCCAGCCCGCATGAGCTGACGATGGACCCTCCGTCACGCGAGACGACGTGATGCCGGTAGGGCTCGTCCCCCGCGACCCCGCCCGCCACCTCGAAGGCCGCCAGGGGCCCGCTCAGGTCCTGAATCTGGAAGCCGGGGAAGACCAGGAACGCGACGTCGCGTGTGGCCTTGCCGACGTGCATTTCCTCGCTTTTCGCCCCACGGGGTGAACCCTTCTTTCGACTGGTACGAGATGGTGGCATCGGAGTTCCTCTTCACGGCCCTTGCTCAGCCTGATTGTCTCAATCTAAGGGAAACCCGAATTTTCCGCCATGTTGGCAGTACGAGTCTCGGTCGAGAATCGTGTGTCCTGAAATGAGGGAAAAGTGTCATTTACGCCATGAGGATCATCTGGGATGTTGGCTACGAAGGGTGAGCGATCGCCCTGTTTTCAATCCGACACGGCGAAGGAAATCTAACGATGACCAGCATCCTGATCCCGCTGTTCGAGGGGGTGGAGCTCATGGACTTCACCGCACCTCACGAGTTCTTCTCCCTCGCCCCCGATCTCCAGTTGATCGTGGCTTCAAGGGGGGGGAAGCCGATCGATGTCCACGGCCTGACGTTCAGCAACCTGGCCGACCTGGACGCGGTCGAGCGCTGCGACGTGATTTGCATCCCCGGCGGCGTCGGGGTCATCGGGGCGATCGAGGATGATGGCTTCATGTCGTCGATACGACGCCTCGCGGGGTCGGCGAGGTACTTGACCTCCGTCTGCACCGGGTCGCTGATCCTCGGTGCCGCGGGCCTGCTGACGGGACGCCGCGCCGCCTGCCACTGGTCTTGCCGTCACATCCTGGCCGAATTCGGGGCGATCCCCGATGCCGGCCGGGTCGTGCGTGACGGCAACGTGATCACCGGAGGCGGGATCACGGCGGGGGCCGATTTCGCCCTGATCCTGATCGCCGAAATCTGCGGCGAGGATGTGGCGCAGAGGGTCCAGCTCACCGCGGAATACGCGCCGGCCCCGCCGTTCAATTCGGGCACGCCCGAGGAGGCCCCGCCGCACATCCTCGCCGCGGTGAACGACCGCCTGGCGGGCATGGTGGCGGAGCACCACGAACGTCTTCGCAACTACGTATCGCGGAGCCGACAAGGGACGGCGCCCTTGGCTCGATGACGGACTGATCGCTCGAAATCTTTTCTCAACGGAGGACCCCATCATGAGACTGGCAGGTAAGACGGCCCTGATCACCGGCGGCACGAGCGGGATCGGCCTGGTGACGGCGAGGCGATTCGCCCAGGAGGGCGCACGAGTCGGGGTCACCGGGCGCGATAAGGCACGCCTCGAAGCGGTGAAGAAGGAACTCGGGGACGAGGCCCTGGTCATCGCCGCCGACGCACGATCGATCGCGGATATGAACGCGGCTGCCGCGCATGTCGGCGAGGCGTTCGGCGGGCTCGACATCTTCTTTGCCAACGCCGGAGTCGCCCACGCCTCGCCGCTCCTGGAGACCGACGAGGAACTCTACGGCGAGATGATGGACACGAACGTCAAGGGGGTCTTCTTCTCGATGAAGGCGGTCTCGCCGATCCTCCACGAGGGGGGCTCGGTCATCCTCAACACGTCCTTCATCAATCAGGTGGGATTCCCCGGGCTCTCGGTGCTGGCCGCGTCCAAGGCGGCGGTGCGGTCACTGGCACGCTCCTGGTCGCGCGAGCTCCTGGGCCGCAAGATCCGCGTCAACGCGGTGAGCCCCGGCGCGATCGACACGCCGATCCAGGACAAGTTCGGCGGCACGCCGGACGAGGTTCGCGAGAGGAAGGCCCAGTTCGCGACGCTGGTGCCCGTCGGCCGCCTCGGGACGGCGGAGGAGATCGCTGACGCGGCGCTATTCCTGGCGAGCGACGAATCCCGGTACATCGTCGGCGTCGAGCTCGTCGTCGATGGAGGCATCTCCCAGCTCTGAGCCCGATGCCGATTCCGCATAATGACGAAACCCCGGCTACCTGGAGATAGCCGGGGTTCGGATGTGTCATTCAAGTCGTAGGCATGCGACCGATCAGTAAGAATCGGCGCTGAGGACTTCGCCGCCGGAGATGGAGTTCATCCCGACCCAGACCTGGGCGGAGACCGAGTTCTTGACGAAGTGGACGGAGCCGTCGCCGCAGAGGACGTTGATGCCGCCCGCGTGGCGGCTGCGGGCGCCGGAGAAGGCGGTGTTGTTGCCGTTGGCCGTGGTCGCGGCGCAGGGGAGCTGGTGGACGGGGTCGTTGGTGCAGAAGATCGACTGCGAGAGCTGGTCGAAGCCGTTGTTGATCCCGAGGTAGTCGTTCGTGCCGTTGGGCGTGAACCGGGTCATGAACGAGCTGCCGCCGCCGATGCTCGACCACATCGTGCCGCGGATGTCGTTGATGGCCCCCTGGAGCACTTCGGCCATGAAGACCGTGTTGCTCGTCCCATCGGTCACGGAGGCCATGTTGATGTTCCCCTTGTGCCCGAAGGCCGACTGGAGATAAGGGGCGGAGATGACCGAGGAGGACGTCTGCCCCTGGCCCCAGTTGGTGTTGCCCCAACTGACGGCGTAGTTCCCCTTGGTCATGATCACGTTGCTGAGCGCGCCGCCGACGTACGAGGTCGGGATCTGGAACTTGTTGTCGGTGTCGCTCGGGCACTGGAAGACGCTGACCTTGACCCCGGTGACCGTCGAGTTGGCGTAGTAGCCCAGCGGCAGCGGGGAGTTCGGACCCTCCGAGCCGAGTGCGAAGTTGAACGAGTTATAGAGCGGCTGCTGCTCGAATTGCGGGAGCATCAGCACGAACCAGGGGGTGTTCTGCACGCCCGCCAGGATTGTGGGGAACGCCTGGGTCGGGCTCGGCTTCCAGACCCTTCCCGGCGGGAAGTTGTTGGCGACGTCATGATAGTTCGCCATCGCCAGGCCCAGTTGCTTCATGTTATTGACGCACTGGATCCGCCTCGCCGCCTCGCGCGCCGCCTGCACGGCCGGCAGCAGCAGGGCGATCAAGACCGCGATGATCGCGATCACAACCAGGAGCTCAATCAGGGTAAAACCGCGACGTCGTCGTCCGAACATGTCTGAATCATTCCTCAAACGCGAGAACCTTCGCGGGACCCGCAAATCGACGCGGATCCCGCACATTCGAAATCTTCCATCCACTCAATAGCGAATCGGGAAGTAGAATTGATTAACGAGCCGAAAAGCTTAGGAGATGTCTCGCGATTTTCATGACGTATGGAATTTAGAAAGCGTGAGCAATTGAGTTTCGGAGGGGGCGATCTCAAGTATCGATGGCAGCGTTCTTTGTCAGCGTCATCAACTCGAGTGCGCATCGGGAGCCCTCGACGGCAGGCGTCGAGGGCTCCCGCGCATCGTCGGCGGTCGGACTCATGGCAGGCTATGTTTTGAACGGCCAGGAGCGGGAAAGTTGCGCTCAGGTGAATGCCCGAAGGACTTCCATCATCAGGTGCTTGTCGCGATTCTCGGCGAGCTCCATCGCGGTGCAGTCCGCATCTCCCACATAACTCGGGTCAGCACCCTTGGACAGGAGAGCCCTGGTGAGTCGGGCGCTGTCCTCGTCGTTGAGGGATCTCGACGCGGCGCAACCAAGCAGGAGTGAATTTCCCATGAAATCCAGGCTGTGGACATTGGCGCCGTGTTCGATGAGCAAGAGCGCCGCTTCGACGTGGCCGGAACGGACCGCCAAACACAGACCGGAGCAACCCATCAGTTGAGCATCGATGTCCTCGGTCCCGAGGGCAAGCGCTTTGCGCAAGGTCGTCAAATCGCCATCGCGAGCCGACATGGCGATCCGGGACGCGGGCGGGATCACTTTGCCGTCGTCGACCACCTCGACACTCAAGGGCGAGCCGTCGAGGTCGGGCATCAGGAGCATCGCCCTGCCCCTGGCGACGAAATCGAATCCGTTCTCGCCTGCCCCGTCGCTCAGTTGACCGGCCGTGTCTTTCCTGAGTGCCTCGAGGGTCGCCTCATCCGGTTGACCCGGCGACCAGTATTCCACGAGGATCCGCGCCTTCCCGAACCAGGAGACCTCCGCGCGGAAGAAGCCGCCCACGATCCCCTTGTCGGCGATCTCGCTGTCCAGGTAATACTCGAGGGGATTGTCTTCGCAGCCCCAGGTTCGCAGACTCCGAGGTGCGGAGACCCGGCGATAGGACTCGGCTTCGATCACGTAAGCCTTCGCCCGGAAGATGATCTTCATGTGGCGTCCTGCCTGTATGTCGGGTTCGAGATGCCGATAGTTCATCCTTGTGATTGGCATTTCGGTCTGCACCCCTGCAAGGCGGTTCTCCGAGAGAGGCACTCACTGATCCGGCGTTCAAGCCCTCACTCCGCGTCGGGGATAGACGACGGGCTGGGCCCCTGCTTGATGTTGGCCGGGAGCTTGCCGCCGGCGGGGGTGATGAGCTTCGAGTAGACGGTGCCGTCGATGGTGGTTTTGACGAAGCGGACGGCGCCGTCGCAGAAGACGAAGTTGTTGCCGTCGGCGTGGCCGCTGTTGACGAACGGGAATGAGCCTTCGACGGTGAGCGAGCGTCCGTAGCCGATGTTCTCGAACGTGCCGATGACGTTGGAGTTGGCCCAGCCGGGGCCGTCGGCGCCGCCGGACTGCGGGGTGAGTTGGCCCGCGAGGCAGTCGACGACGGCGAACTTGGACTGGCAGATATTGTCCGAGCCGATGAACATCGTGAAATTCGGCAAGGGGCAGGCCCAGTTCGAGGGCCTCCGCCCGGAATAAGGGCTGTCGCCCGAGGAGTAGCCGACGAGCGTGTTCTCGCCCAGGAGCAGCGTGCTGGAGGCCCCGTCCGACACGGAACTCGGGGTCGACTTGATGTCCCAGGGCTGGTCCCCCGTCTGCGTGCCCAGGAACATCACGCCGAGTTTCTGCCCGACGGCCTGGACTTCCTTCCAGTCGGCCGCCGTCTGGGTCCATTTCAGGGTCTGGCCGTTGCTCGACAGGCCGTCGCGCTGGTGCCCGCTCCAGGAGACGGGGATCGCCGGCCAGCGCACGAAGCCGCCGTTGACGACGTAACTCTGGTTCCCCTCCCCTACTGCGACCGTCGGATCCGCGGGGCATCGGAGGATCCCGATCGTCGTCTTCGCGATCAGCATGTTGCTGGGGCCGAACGTCGACTTCGCGGGGGAGAGGTAGTCGGCCTCGAGGTTCCAGGCGTTGTAGAGCTCCTGGTTATCGATGTAAGGCAGGATGTCGACGGTCCAGCTTCTCAGCAGGATTTTCGAGTCGTGACCGGCGCTCTGCGGGTCGGTGAACATCTGATAGATGTTGGATCGCCGGGGATCCCCCTGGTGGAACGCCGGGTCGTCGAGGATGGTCCCGGCGTTCGGGAACGCCCTCTTGGCGTTGGAGAACCCCAGCAGCCCGAGGGCGAGCTGTCGCATGTTGTTCTGGCACTGAAGCCTCCGGTCATCGCCGCGGCGACCGGTCAAGGCGGGGAGGAGCAGGAAGATGACGACCGCGCAGACGGCCACAGCCACGATCACATCCCGGGGCTTCAGCTTGTAGCGTTGGTCGGGATTCATGGAATCGTCCCCCCTCGAGGGCGTGAGCCTCGGGATCTGATCGGATGAACCGAATGACTCATCGTTCATAACGGCAATTCACGGACGCGTCGAGGGGTCATTCGTCCTCGGGCCGCAAGTCCCCTTCGGAGTATCCTCATCGCGACAGCCGGATCGCCTCGGGCAGCGCCCCGCCCGCCGGGGTGAGGAGCCTGGAATAGACCTAGCCGTCGATTGTGTGCTTGACCTATCGGACCGAGCCGTCGCGGAAGACCAAGTTGCTCCCTCCGCGGTGACGGCTAGTGGAGAAGGGGAATGAGCCCTCGACGGTGAGCGTGCGGCCGAAGCCGATGTTCTCGTACGTGTCGATGAGGTTCGATTTCGCCCAAACTCCTCAGCAGGAGCTTGGGGTTTCCGCCGGACCCTCGCGGTTCGGAGACGAATGGGAAGATACTCGACCACCCTTATGCAATTCCGGATCGTCGAGGAAGATCCCGGCGTTGGGATACGCCTCCATTGGAGTTGGCGGATCCCATGAGCCCGAGGCCGATCTGCCGCATGTTGTTCTGGCATTGCCCTATCGGGCGGAGCTCATGGATGGTCTGAACCGTCGGGAAAAAGAGGAAGGCCAGGCCCATGAGGACGACAAAGGCTACGACCACATCGCGAAGGGTTGGCCGATTGCGTCGGTCGTCATCCATAAGCCTGATCCTCGCTGATGTGATTTATAATACATGGAAAATGATATTGTGAATGAGGAATCATCCCCGGGCCTCTGGCGGTATGGCCTGTCGCGGTGAGACAGGCCCCGTCGTCATGGCAGGTGGTCATGCAGGTCCATGAGAGGAGTTTGCCGGATCCCCTCGGCTAGAGCTTCCCCTGCGGGGGTGAGGAGCTTGGAGTAGACGATTCCGTCGATGGAATCGGGGACGAATCGGACGGCCCCGTCGCAAAAGAAGAAGTTGCTCCCGTCGGGGTGGTGACTGTTGACGTACGGATGTGAGCCCTCGGCCGCCAACTCCCGACCGAATCCGAGGTTTTCGAAGGTGCCTGCGAAGTTCGATTTCAGCCAACCGAGGCCGTCGGCGCCCGAGGCTCCCCGCCTGAGTTGTCCCGCGAGGCAATCGGTGGTCGAATTCTCGGATTGGCAGATGTTATCGGAGCCGAGGAACATCACGAAGCTGGGCAAGGGGCAGGCCCAGTTGGTCTCGCGCTTCTTTGTGTAAGGGGTGTCGCCGGGCGAGTAGCCGACCAGGGTGTTCTCGCCCACGAGCAGCGTCTGCGCGGCCCCGTCGGTGATGTCGGCGGGCCTGGTCTTGATATCCCAGGGCTGGTCGCCGGTGTGGGTGCCGAGGAACATCACCCCGAGCTTCTGGCCGACCGACTGGTATTCCCTCCAATCCGCGCCGGTGGTCGCCCATTGCAAGGGGGGGCCGCTGGTGGAGGCTCCGTCCAGTCGACTGCCTCTCCACGAGAAGGACGCGGCGGGCCAGCGCACGAAGCCCCCGTTGACGGCATAGCTGAGGTTCCCCTGCCCGTTCACGGCGGTCTCGTCTTCCACACAGCGGAGGATACCGATCGAGGTGGTGGTGAGCTGAGAGTTGCTCAGCAAGGCCGACGACGAGGAGGCATTGAAGTAGTCGAGCTCGAAGTTCCAGGCGTTGTACATCTCCTGCTCGTCGATGTAGGGAAGGATGTCGACGACCCAGTTCTTCAGGAGTGCCGTGGTGTCCCCGCCCGCCCCTCGCGGGTCGGCGACGAAGGGGTAAATGCTGGATTTCGCGGGATCGCCCTTGTGGGTCACAGGATCGTCCAGGAACGTCCCGGCGTTGGGATAGGCGTTCCTGGCGTTGGAGAATCCCATGAGGCCGAGGCCGACCTGTCTCATGTTGTTCTGGCATTGCAACCTTTGAGAGAAACGCGAACCTCGCTTGACGGATGATATGGCGAGGAAGGCCAGGCCCAGGATGATGCCGGCGACAGCGACCACATCGAGGAGTTTCAGCCAGTTGCGCCGGTCGTTATCCATGACTTCAAATCCTGTTAAATTTAAGTGTTAATAATTTAGTATAAATTAATCATTTGATATCAATTCGTTCCTTGTGACCTGCAATCGGCCTGCGAGGACCTCCCTGCCCTCAAGGCAACTTGCCGCCCAGCTTGAGTTGCCGGATCGCCTCGGGCAGCGATTCCCCCGCGGGCGTGAGGAGCTTGGAATAGACGGTGCCGTCGATGGGGTCGGACAGGAACCGGACGGACCCGTCGCAAAAGACGAAGCGGCTTCCGTCGGGGTGGTGACTGTTCGCGAAGGGGAATGAGCCCTCGACGGTCATCTTACGACCGAAGTTGATGTTCTGATGCGTACCGACGAGGTTCGATTTCCGCCAACCGCGGCCGTCGATCCCTCTGGGGGTCGTCGCGAGTTGCCCGGCGAGGCAACCGATGGCGGAGTTCTCGGACCGGCAGATGTCATCGGAGCCGATGAACATGACGAAGTTCGGCAGCGGGCACGCCCAGTTCGTCTCCCGCTTGCCCGAGAAAGGGCTACCCTTCGGCGAGTAGCCGACGAGTGCGTTTTCGCCCGCGAGGATCGTGTGCGAGGCCCCGTCGCTGATGTCCTTCGGCGTGGTCCTGATATCCCAGGGCTGATCGCCCGTGTGGGTGCCGAGGAACATGACTCCGAGCTTCTTGCCGATCGCCTGGGTCTCGCGCCAATCCGCGCCGGCCGGTGCCCATTGCAGCGGAGGGCCGCTGTTGGAAGCCCCGTCCTGGGGACTGCCGTTCCAGGAGATCGGGACGGCCGGCCATCGCATGAAGCCGCCGTTGACGGCATAGCTGAGATTCCCCTGCCCGGTGGCGGCGGTCGCGTCCTCCGGGCAGCGGAGGATCCCGAACATCGTCGAGGCGAGCTGGAAATTGCTCGCCGTGGTGGGCGACGTGGTCGTGTCGAGGTAGTCGCGCTGGAAGTTCCAGCCGTCGTAAAGCTCTTGGGCGTCGATGTAAGGGAGGATGTCGACGACCCAACTTCTCAGGAGCGCCTTGGAATTGCCGCCGTCGGCCCTCGGATCGTGGATGGCCGGGAGGATGGAGGACTTGCGGGGATCGCCTCGGTGGACCTTGGGATCGTCCAGGAACGTCCCGGCATTGGGGAAGGTGTTCCTGGCGTTGGAGAAGGCCAGTAGCCCTCGCCCGATCTGTAGGAGATTATTCTGACATGTGAATCGACGTGTGTACGGACGATTGTTTTTTGAGGATGAGATTACGATCAAGGCCAGGCACATGCAGATGCCGACGGCGGCGACCATGTCGAGAAATTTCAGCGAGCCGCGTGAGTTATTATTCATGAAATCTAGCCTTTTTTCGATTTAAGGTTGATGATTATAGATCAACGTTAATGATGAGATCTGGGCCGAAGTTTCTTGCCTCGGATCGGTTACGCCAGGGCTTCCCTGCGTCATTGCAGTTCGTCAGCCCCGTTCGCGAGCGGGGCCTGTCGCATCTCGCCGGGCAGCGTTTCGCCGGCCGGTGTGAGGATCCTGGAGTAGACCGAGCCGTCGATCGTGTTGGCGATGTATCGAACCGAGCCATCGCAGAAGAGGAAGTTGCTGCCGCGAGGGTGCGGGCCGGCGATGAAGGGGAATGAACCTTCGAGGCTCAACGTGCTGCCGAAGCCGATGTTCTCGAACGTGCCGTCCAGGTTCGACTTGGCCCAGCCGGGTCCGTCCTTCCCTTCGGGTGTCGGCGCTAGCTGGCCGTCGAGGCAGGCGTTGACGAGGGCTCCCGACTGGCAGATGTTGTCGGAGCCGAGGAACATCGCGAAATTCGGCAGAGGGCTCGCCCAGTTGGTCTCGCGTTTCGCCGAGTAAGGGCTTGTCCCATCGGAGAAGCCGGCCAGGGTGTTCTCGCCGACGAGAAGGGTCGTGGAGGCTCCGTCGGTGAGGTCCTTCGGCGTGGTCTTGATGTCCCAGGGCTGGTCGCCGGTGTGGGTGCCGAGGAACATCACTCCGAGCTTATGCCCGACCGCCTGGGATTCCTTCCAATCGGCGCCTGGGGGTGTCCAATGCAGGATCGGCCCGGTGGCGGGGGCGCCGTCGACGTCGCTGCCGGTCCACGAGAATGGCATGGCGGGCCATCGGGCGAAGCCGCCGTTCGCGACATAGCTGAGGTTCCCCTTTCCAATCACGGCGGTCGGGTCTTGCGGGCAACGGAGGATGCCAATCACGGTCGATGCGATCATGCTGTTGCTTGGCAAGTCCGGCGACTGTGTCGCGTCGAGGTAATCCACCCGGAAGTTCCAGGCGTTGTAGAGTTCCTGGTTGTCGATATAGGGGAGGATATCGACCACCCAGCTATGTAGGTGAGTTCTGGGGTTTCCGCCTGCGCCGTGCGGGTCGGAGACGACCTGAAAGATGCTGGACTTCCTGGGATCCCCCTGATGGACCGCCGGGTCATCGAGGTACGTCCCCGCGTTCGGATAAGATCCCTCGGAATTCTCGAAAGCCAGAATCCCGAGGGCGATCTGGCGCATGTTATTCTGGCAGTTGGCACGCCAACCGCCCACCCGAGTCTCTCTGATCGCCGGGACGACTTGGATGATAAAAAGGGCGATGATGCCGATGACGACCAGTAATTCGCGAATGTCCATGCGAAGCCTGGGATCGGAATTCATCTTAATATGCCACCTTCTCGAAATAAATCGCGATAGGATTTGAGGATTTGAATCAGGCGTTATCGTGCGGAGGCTTGGCCTGAGACGACGTACTCCAATAAGTGTCACTCCTCGTCCCGGCCGCCTCCATACGACTGCCTCAGCGTCGCGGGGAGCGACCCGCCCGCGGGGGTGATGAGCCTCGAATAGACGCGACCGTCGATCGTGTCCTTGATGTATTTGACGGAGCCATCGCAGAAGACGAAGTTGCTCCCGTCGGGGTGCCCGCTGCTGACGAAGGGGAACGAGCCTTCGAGATTTAGCGACCGGCCGAAGCCGATGTTCTCGAAGGTCCCGACGGCGCTGGACTTCGCCCAGCCGGGTCCGTCCTTGCCGTCGGGCGTCGGCGCGAGTTGGCCGCCGAGGCAATCGACGGGCGATCCATTGGACTGGCAGACGTCGTCGGAGCCGAGGAACACCGCGAAGTTGGGCAGAGGGCAGGCCCAGTTTGTCTCACGCATGCCGGCGTAAGGGCTCGTGCCGTCCGAGTAGCCGACGTGCGTGTTCTCTCCGAGAAGCAACGTGTGGGAGGCTCCGTCGCTGATGTCGGCGGGCGTGGTCTTGATATCCCAAGGTTGGTCGCCGGTGTGGGTTCCGAGGAACATCACGCCGAGCTTCTTGCCGATCGCTTGATCTTTCGTCCAATCACCACCCTCGCCCAACCAGCGCAGGGGCTGGCCGTTGAAGGATCGGCCTTCGTCGGGGCTCCCCGTCCAGGAGATCGGGACGGCTGGCCATCGCGTGAAGCCGCCGTTGACGGCGTAGCTCAGGTTCCCCTTCCCATCCACGGCGGTCTCATCGTTCGGGCATCGGAAGAATCCGAACGACATCCTGGAATACTCGGCGTTACTCGGAAAAGATTGCGATGAGTTGTCGGCCAGGTAGTTCTCCTGCTCGTTCCAGCAGTTGTAGAGTTCGGAAGTCTCCAGGTAAGGGATGATGTCGACGACCCAACTCCTCAACAGGGCGGACGAGTCGCCCCGGGCACCTGGGGGTTCGGTGAGGATCTGATAGATGCTGGAGTGTCGGGGATCGCCCCGATGGATTGCCGGGTCATCATAAATGGTGGCGGCGTTGGGAAACCTGCTCTGGGAGTTAGAGAAACCCATCAGCCCCCGGCCGATAAATTGCATGTTGTTCATGCATTGCGTCCTGCGACCGGCTTCCCTGGCTTTTTGGATCGCCTGGATCAGCAAGAAGGATAAGAAGGCGACTGCGAAGGCGCTCGCCAAAAGGTCGGTAAACCATAAGGTGCGCCGAGGGTCCGATTTCATGTTCGTGCAGTCTCCCACTCGAATCGCCGACCGCCATCTCCAAGCCAGCCCTTCGACGCCTTACGGATCTCGGTTCCTGGCCGCGAGGACATGTGCATTGGACCACCTTCGAGGGCCACGGCGATGTTTCCAGGCCTCTTCAAGGCGCGTGATCGCGTCGACGATGCCTTGGGGTGTACCCCACCCTGCACAAATTGCGTCGAGGGTCGGGCGCAACGCACTGAGCCGTCGTCGGTCGCTCGCGTTCGTTCTTGCGATGGGCGTCGTGATATGTCGGTGCGACTACTATAGACGCGGGCGGTCGGAGGAAGTTCCCGAAAAAATTCAAACCGCGAGATGGGACCCCGCAAGCGTCGGGTTGAAGTCGGTGGCTTGAGTCATTCGACTGAGATCTTTGGCCATTCGTCTCATCTGTTTTTCACCTGACGCAAGGGCCCTGGCCTCGCGATGATCCAGGGGCGTCATCTTATGCCCTGTGGTCTTGCAGGACTGCCTTCACGGGAAGCAGGAATAAAGGGCAGTCGCCTCGAGTCACGAAATAGTGTTACGTTTGTACTAGGTTTGCGAGGCAGAATCATCCTACCTCATCTCGAAGTACCAATTCTTCAAAGTCTGGGCTCAGACCTGCCGTGAGACGTCGACGAGTCGAAAGATACGACGATTGTGATCGAGCGAATGGCGTATCCCTGAGGTGGACCCCATTGTCTAGACCAAAAAACGGCGATCCTTCGCTACTGTCCAATCAGGCCGTCGTGGCTCTGTCCGCTCGGTAGACCGTCCCTGGAGTCCGGTACCCCAGGGATTCGTGGAGCCGATCCTCGTTATAGAAGCCGAAGTATCGCCTCAACCCTCGCTGCAGCTCCGGCACCGTCTCGTAGCCTTGGATGTAAATATCTTCGTATTTCACGGTCCTCCAGAGCCGTTCGACGAACACGTTATCCAATGCCCTGCCGCGTCCATCCATGCTCACGGCTATCCCGGCCGCCTCAAGCCTCCCGGTGAACGCCTCGGCCGTGAACTGGACCCCTTGGTCCGTGTTGAACACCTCGGGCTTCCCCGACCTCAAGGCATCTTCCAACATCTCCAGGCAGAAGGAGCCGTCCAGCGTGTTCGACAGCCGCCAGCCGATCACGTACCGGCTGTACCAGTCGATCACCGCCGCCAGGTACATGAACCCTCCACTCATCGGCACATAAGTGATGTCCGTGCTCCACACGTGGTCCGCTCGCCGGGCTTTGACACCTCGCAAGAGATAAGGGTAGATCTTATGGCCTCTCCCGGCCTGACTCAGCCTGGGCTTGGCATAGATCGCTTCCAGGCCCATCTTCCGCATCAGGCGCTGTACTCGCTTCCGATTGACCTCCTCACCTCGTTGTTCCAGCCAGGCGGTCATCTTGCGGCTGCCGTAGAACGGGCATGCCGTATATTGCTCGTCGATCAACCGCATCAGGCGCAGGTCCTCGGGCGACTCACCCGCAGGTCGGTAGTAGAGGCTCGATCGGCTCAGCCCCAGCAACTCGCACTGGCGGCGCACGCTCAACCGGGGATGATCCGGCTCGATCAAGGGCCTTCGGTCCTCAACTGAATGGGGCGACTTTTTTTTTCAGCCACTCGAGTTCCATCTTGAGGCGCCCGATCTGTTCGAAGAGTTCGGCCTGGCGTGCCTCGGCGTCAGCCGAGGCCGCCTTGGCCGGACTCCCGAAGACCTCCTCGGCACTGCTGATGAGCTGCTTCTTCCAGCCATGGATCGATGTGGGATGGACGCCATAGTGGCCGGCCAACTCGTTGATCGTGCGGTCTCCCTTGAGGGCCGCCAGGGCGACTTGAGCCTTGAACGCCGCCGTGTGGACTTGCCGCTTCCTCGCCATCCGTCCTCCTCCTCAGACCCGTCTGAGTAGCTTAACAGATGGTCCAGTTTTCGGGGTCCACCATACCATTTGGATGAAAAATGATGGAGATTCGCAGTAGAACTCCTTCTGTGTACCGTCAACTCGCGGCCTTCATATTCACATTTGCTGGGTTTGTTGCCGCTCAGACGTGTGAAGTGGCTCGCTGGACCTACTCACCGCCCCGCGGGCTCTGGTGTGCAAACGTCCTTAGCGACCCTTTTTCCGTGCTCATCAATGGCGTCGCCCCTTTGGCGGCCGCCGCGAGCGTCGGACTGGTTCTCCGGGGTATGGAAACGCGTCGCTGGCCACCCTACATGATCGCGGCAATATGCACGTTTGTGGTGACCTCGGGTTGCCTGGCTTCCGAGGTATATTTGCTGAACACAAGGTACGGTTTACCCCTCGACCACGTTTGGTGGCTACCAGGATTGTGATGCCAGATTTCAGGGTTCCTCGCAGTTATCATTGGTGTAATGAAGTGCCGAGGTCCTTGTGGAATCTGTAACGGAGTCGCTGTGACGAGCGGGACTCTGGATGCGGCATCGGGGCCGGCCTGCGGGCGGCTCCATCCAGGGACGGCGGAGGATCTTGGAGTGGTCGGGGAGCACGCAGAGGGCCCCTGGGCTCGGCCGTGCTTTTTGCAATGGGCCTCTTGTCGCTTCGCGACCCCGGTTGTACTAACTATGGCTACCCGGATTCATAAAAGCACTTAAGATTTCAATCAAGGAAGAGCACATGGCGATACCGAAGCGGACTCCTGCCGAGAGCATTTGCCATGCGAATGGTCTCTATCATCGCGGAATCTACTGCCCGGCCGCACTCTGGGAACAGGTGGTCCACGCTCTGACGCCGGAATCCGCGGACGAGGTGCTCGACTCGCTGCCGGTCGAGACCCAAAGGCAACTGCGTGCGGTGTACGATAATCGCCCATCGTTGCCCAGGGATGCCGAGTTCGCTGATGCCGTCGCAGCCCTCGTCGCCTGGCTCGAGAGGGGGCGTGCATCGCTTTGAGGGACGACTCTCAAGCCAATGCGACGAGTCGACTGCGGAGGTATGATTGCGAGCCGATGCGAGGTTACTTCGACTCGAGATTCCAGAGGTCCGGCTTGGTCTCGGCGAGGATCTCGGAGATGGCCTTTCGGTCGTCGGGGGTGAGGGATTCGTAAGGCTTGCCGCCCTGGCCGTCGAGGATGAGGTGCAGACGCCTGGAGATGTATTGCTTCATCCGGGGAGGGAGGGCGTCGAACTGGGAGGAATAGATCTGGTAGCTGCAGGGGTGTAGGAAGAGGCGGGACTTGAGGTCGAGGTCGCGGAGGGAACGGCCGCGGGTGTCGCGGGGGCCGCGGCGAGGGAAGGATTCGGCGAAGCCGGAGGTGCCGGCGATCGGGGTCTGGATGGGGGCTTCCTCGACGAGGAGGAGGCCTCGGAGGAGTTTCTCGCCGGCGCCCTCGATGCGGCGGGATGTGCTTTCCAGTTGATTGGTGGCGGGCTCGCCGAGGGCCTTGTTGAACTCGGCCTCGTAGTGGAGGGCCTGGCGGGTCGCGTAGGAGGCCTTGGTCATCAGGTTCTGGATGTGCGTCTGATGCTCGAAGACCAGGAGGGCGACGATGTCGCTGTGCGGCGTCGGGTAGTTGCCGGGCCGGATGCGGCGGCCGAGGTCGGTGACGTTGCGGCCGTCGTCGTTGCTCCAGGGCTTGGCGGCGTCGCGGTCGGGGATGATCAGGTTGCCCATGTGAGCCTGCTGGCCGTGCGTGCCCGTGACGTACCAGCCTCCCCAGCGGTTCTCGATGGGGGTCGTGTCGTCGACGGAATGGCTCCCTTCCGACAGGATCGGCTGGCCGCCGGAGTCCACGAAGAGCGAGCGGACGATGTGGCCGGGGACGCCGTCGGTCTGCGATTTCACGTGGCATTGCAGGCAGGATTGGGTCTCTCGCGTGAGCGCGGGGGCCTCGTCGCGATCCTGCTCGAGTGAGTAGAAGACCGCGCCGAGTTGCGGGTCGGCCGCCGAGATCTCGAGGACCTTGCCGTTGTGGCAGTAGCCGACATACACGTCGTCGTTGAAGTAGAGGGCACGCGGCGTCCGAGGGGCGATGCGCTCCCGCTGCAAACTCGTCTTGGAGAAGACGAGCATCTGCGACTCGACGGGGATCTCCAGCCGCTTGAGCAGATCCGGGAGGTAGCCGAACTTCGCGTCGTATCGAAGGCCGACGCCCTCGCGGTCGATCGCGGCCTGCAATCGGGAGACGCGGTTATCCGGCGTCGAGGCGCTGTAGTTGATCGGGGGCTGTTCGAACTCGTCTTGCGCGATCGCGAGGTCCGAGTGAAACGCCAGGATCGCGACCCAGATCCCGGCCATGGCACGCCCGACGATCCTTGCGACTGTTGATTTCATCAGCATGACTCTCGGGGGAGGGATTCTCGGAGGACGACCGCGCCGTCGTCCGGAATGTCGCGAGCGGCGATGCCCGGGTGGGTCGGCCGCTCGGCTGCCGAGGCATCGAGCGAACGTCCCGTCATGCGTTGACCCTACGACCAGGAGGCGGGGAGGTCCGGCCTCGCCCTTCAGGGGGTTGCCCGGCCGGGAACCATCATGTATCGAGCGACCTGCATGGGGATCGCGGTGATCAAGGTGGGGCAGGTCGCCGACAGTCTTCATCTCACTGTAAGGGCCGACGATTCTGCGCGTCAAGTTGCAGCCTGCTGCGTGGTCGGGCAGGCCGGCGAGGTTGGGCGCAACGCGTTGAGCTATCGTCATTCATCGGGTGTCTCTCTTTGGCCCAGGCTGACCACACGGCGATGCAGGCCGATGGCCGCGGGATCCTTGAGATGAAGTTACCGAGAAAATCGAACCCAAAGGGCTCGAGGCTGGTTTAACCCCCGGTCCGACGTTCGCGAGGATCCCCGCCGAGTCTGGACTCCGCGGGATAGCTTGAGTATGTTGATTGACGAGATAGGCATTTCGAATGGCGATTGGCGTCGGCTGCCTGGCGTCGAATAGAGAATGAGGGTGCGCATGCGATTTTCGCGATCGGTTCGGTGGTTCGGCATGTGGTTCTTCGGCGGGTTGGTCGGGCTCTGCGGGGCCTCCGCGGCCGAGGCGGCGGGGAAGCCGAATGTCCTGGTCATCGTGGCGGACGACATGGGGTTCGCCGACGTCGGGTTCCAGGGGGTGAAGGATATCCCGACGCCGAACATCGACTCCCTGGCGAAGGGGGGCGTCCGCTGCACCAACGGCTACGTCTCGGGGCCTTATTGCAGCCCGACGCGAGCGGGCCTGCTGACGGGTCGATACCAGCAGCGTTTCGGGCATGAGTTCAACCCGGGCGAGGCCGACAACGGGGCGCCGATCGGGTTGCCCACGACCGAGACGACGATCGCCAATCGGTTCAAGGACGCGGGGTACACGACCGGCCTCGTCGGCAAGTGGCACCTCGGGGCGGCCCCGCAGTTCCATCCCCAGAAACGGGGCTTCGACGAGTACTTCGGGTTCCTCGGCGGGGCGCACACGTATGTGCCGGGCAAGGGGGCCCCGATCTATCGCGGCACGGAGGTCGTGGAGGAGAAGGAGTACCTGACCGACGCCTTCGGGCGCGAGGCCGTCGCGTTCGTCGAGAAGCACAAGGCGGATCCGTTCTTCCTCTACCTCGCGTTCAACGCCGTGCATACGCCGATGGACGCCACCGACGAGCGGCTCGCCAGGTTTGCCTCGATCCAGGATCCCGAGCGCCGGAAGTATGCGGCGATGCTCGTGGCGATGGACGAGTCGATCGGCAAGGTGCTCGAGTCCCTCCGCGCCGCGAAGCAGGAGGAGAACACCCTGATCTTCTTCTTCAGCGACAACGGCGGGCCGACCCTGCTGGGCACGACCATCAACGCCTCGAAGAACACCCCGCTGCGGGGCTCGAAGCGCACGACCCTCGAAGGGGGCATCCACGTCCCGTTCGTCGTGCAGTGGAAGGGGAACAAGGATCTGGCCGCCGGCACGACCTATGACAAGCCCGTCATCCAGCTCGACGTCCTCCCCACGGCGCTCGCGGCGGTCGGGGTCGAGGCGAAAGGCGACTGGAAGCTCGACGGCGTGAACCTCCTCCCCTTCCTCACCGGCAAGGACAAAGGGCAGCCGCACGAGTCCCTCTTCTGGCGCCTGGGCGAGCAGCATGCGATCCGCCGCGGAGCCTGGAAGCTCGTCAGCTACGACAAGGCCGTGGACGAGGCCGGCACCGTCTCCCGCCCCCAGCAGATGAAGGTCACCGAGGAGCGGCTCTACAACCTGGCCGAGGACATCGGCGAGGCCAACGACCTGGCCTCGAGCCAGCCTGACAAGGTCGAGGAGCTGCGCCGGACCTGGAAGGCCTGGAATCAAGAGCTCGCCAAGCCGCTCTGGGGCGTCGGCGGGACCAGGGCCGCAGCCCGGAACCGCTGAGGCCTTGAGCCAAGATCCCCTCCTTCAATCAAAGATTCCAGCGAGTTTTATCCATGCACCTTTCGAATGCAGATAACCTCGCCCGACGCCTTCGCCGGCCCGCCGCATGGCGGGTCGCGCTGGGGGCCCTGGCGTGGCTGGCGACCTGCGGGGCGAGCGGGGCGGCCGAAGGGGAGAAGCCCTCGAGGCCGAACGTCGTCTACATCCTGGCGGACGACCTCGGGTTCACCGACGTCGCCTGCAACGGGAGCAAATATTACGAGACGCCAAATATCGACCGGCTCGCCGCTCAAGGGGTCCGGTTCACGAATGCGTACACGTGCGGTCCCAACTGCCAGCCGACCCGCGCGGCGCTGATGAGCGGGCAGTACGGGCCGAGGACGGGGATCTACACGGTCGGCTCGATCGAGCGGTTCGCCTGGCGGACCCGCCCGTTGAAGCCGGTCGACAACGTGCAGAACCTGCCGCTCGAGAAGATCACGCTCGCCCAGAGCCTCAAGGCGGCCGGGTACTCGACCGGGATGTTCGGCAAGTGGCACCTCGGCCAGCAAGGCAAGTTCCACCCCTCCCAGCGCGGGTTCGACGAGGCGATCGTCTCGGCGGGCAAGCACTTCGAATTCGACACCCTGCCGAAGGTCGATTACCCCAAGGGTACGTATCTGGCCGACTTCCTGACCGACCGCGCCGTCGACTTCATCGGCCGTCACAAGGAAGGTCCTTTCTTCCTCTACCTGACGCACTTCGGCGTGCATGCGCCCCACCAGGCGAAGCCGGAGCTGATCGAGCACTTCAAGAAGAAGGCGGCCCAGGGGGGGCATCATGACCCCACCTACGCGGCGATGATCGCGAGTGTCGACGAGAGCGTCGGCCGGATCGTGAAGACCCTCGACGACCTCAAGCTCTCGGAGAACACCCTCGTCGTCTTCGCCAGCGACAACGGCGGCGTCGGCGGGTACATCCGCGAGGGGATCAAGAAGGGGAACGACATCACCGACAACGCCCCGCTCCGCGGCGGCAAGGGGATGCTCTACGAAGGGGGTATCCACGTCCCCTACGTCTTCCGATGGCCGGGCAAGATCACCGAGGGGCAGACCCAGGGCGAGCCGATCAATAGCGTCGACCTCTACCCGACCCTCCTGGAACTCGCCGGGGCCAAGGCCCCCGAAGGCTACCCGCTCGACGGCGTCAGCTACCTCGGCCTGCTGAAGGGGGAGAAGACCAGGCTCGATCGTGAGGCCCTCTACTGGCACTTCCCCGGCTACCTCGGCGCGGGCGCCGGGAGCTGGCGGACGACCCCCGCCGGGGCCATCCGCGCCGGCGACTGGAAGCTGATCGAGTTCTTCGAGACGGGCAAGATCGAGCTGTACAACCTGAAAAACGATCCGGGCGAGAAGAACGACCTCGCGAAGGCCTCGCCCGAGCGCGTCAGCGAGCTGCACGGCAAGCTGGTCGAGTGGCGCGAGCGGATCCACGCCCCGATGCCCACCAAGCACGTCCCCGACCCGAACGCGACCGCCCTCAAGAAGAGCACCAAGGACGACGAGGGCTCGAACTGAGCCGCGAACCCGGATTGGTCTGAAAGGCCACGAACGTCCCGACCTTCGAAGGCCCGGGACCGGCCAGGCTGCCTTGCCTGGCCGGTCCCGGGCCGACGTGTTAAGATGCTGGCCTCATGATTTGTATGCCCCATCCCCTTTGAGGATGTCTCGTGATGAATCGGTCGTGGGTCATCGGCGGGGCCTCGGATTGCGATCACGTCGTCAGGCTCGAGACCGTCTCGGGCCGGCATTGCCGCCTCACGATCGACGAGACCGGGGCGTATCTCGAAGACCTCCGCTCGACGAACGGCACTTACGTCAACGGCAGCCGGCTCGTCCCCGGCTCGCGCATGCCGATCCGCCGCGGGGATTCGATCACCCTCGGCCAGACCATCCCCCTGCCCTGGCCTCCGGGCGCCCTCGACCTGATGTCGGGCCCGGCACCGGCCGCGGTCGCGCCGACGATCACGACGCCTTCCGTCGCGCCCCCTTCGTCGGGGACGAGGCTCGTCGTGCAGGATGCCCCGATCACGATCGGCCGGGGTGCGGAGTGCGACCGGACGTTCGACATGCCGATGGTCTCGACCCGGCATGCCCGGATCTCGAGGAGCCAGGGGGCCCTCTGGATCGAGGACCTGAACTCGGCGAACGGCACGTTCGTCAACGGCGCCCGGATCGAGCGGCCGACCCAGATCCGCGCGGGCGACCGGATCAGCCTGGGGAGCTACGTCGTCACGATCGTCGACGGCGGATCGCAGGCTCCTGCCACTGCCCCGGTCGCGGCGACCCGCGTCGAGGCGAAGATCCCGCCGCCGTATGTGCCGCCCACCACACCGGCCCCTGCCCCTGCCCCTGCTCCGGCCCCGATCGCGACGGCCACGGCACCGGCTTCGGTCGCTCCCGCAACTTCGGGCGGGTTGATGGCGTCGCAGGCCATGCGCCTCTCGCTGCTGGCCGCCCAGGCCCCGGTGCTGGGAATCCTGCTCGTCGTCGCGGCGCAAGGGGGGATGTCGATCCCGGCGGCCCTCTTCGGTCTGGCGATCGGCTCGGTCTGGTTCGGGCTGACGGCCGCGATCTTCGGCGGGATCGAGCTGTCGGCCCCGTCGGCGGTGCTCTTACCTCGCCTGCTGATCGTGGTCGGGCTCGTGACGGCGCAGACCCTGGTGGCGCTCGTGCTCGTCTGGATGGGCCTGGCGCTCAAGGGGAACCTGCCCTTGATGCACGCCCTGCTCTGGCTGGCGGGAGGGGTCGGGCTCGGCACCGGGCTACTTGCCCTGGCGGCGATGCCCAGGGGCTCTGCGTTCGCCTGGCTCATCTTACCCCCGGTCCTGGCGGCGCTCTTGCTGTTCGGCGGGCAGGCCTGGAGGCTGCCGCAGATGGGAGGATGGGCCCAGGCCGTCGCGGGGGCCTTGCCCTCGCGGTGGGCCTTCGAGGGGGTGCTTCTGCTGGAGTCGGGCGGTCGAGAGACGCCCGGGGCCGCGGCCGATGGGGCCGACCTCGCCGAGCCTTATTTCCCGGCGAAGTCGGAGCGGATGGGGGCGGGGGCCGATGCGATGGCCCTGGCTTCGATGCTCATCGGGCTGCTGGGGACTTCGGCGTTTCTTGCAGCAGGCCCGAGCCGGCGTTCGTCCCCTGCGACTTCAGCTCATTGAGCCGCTTCCAGGCGGCCGTCTCGGCGCGGTAGTGATTCTCGAGGAACGATGGCGGGGCCTCGACGGCACCAGGCTCGGGCGTCGACGGCTGCGGGGGGAGCTGACGCCCCGACTTGAACTTGTTGAGCGCGGCGTAGTTCTCGAACTTTCGGAGGAAGGCGAGGGTGTCGTGCCGGCTGCGGTCGAGCTCCCGGGTCATGCGCCTGAAGGCCCAGGCGTCGGCCTCGTAGACCTGCTTGTCGGGGTAGCCGAAGGCGATGAGCAGGTAGAACTGCGGCAGCGTCCCCATCCCGTGCTTCTTCTCCTCGGCGTTCGCCGCCGCCACGCAGGCGATCGCGTGCTTCAGGTCGACGTGAGCGACCTCGTGGCCGATGACGAACTCGAGCGCGTAGTCCTCGTCCTCGCCGATGAGGTTGAAGAGGCCCCGCGAGAGGTAGACGAAGCCGCCGGGGGTCGAGAAGGCGTTGACGGCCTCGGAGTCGAGGATCGTGAAGGTGTACTCGATCCCCTTGCGCGTCCGGGTCTCGAGGATCGGCCGGGCGACGCGGTCGATGCGCTGATCCCAGTGCCCCGAGTCGTCACGCTTGTTGTACGAGAGGATCATCCGATGCAGCTCGCGGCCGAGCCGGGTCTCGTCGGACTCGCTGATCTTGGCGAGGTCGAGGCCGTCGGCCCAGGCGAGGGCCGGGTCGGGGGGCTCGGGCTTCGCACCCGGCTTCTCCGGCTCCGCCCCCTTCGCGGCGACGACGGGAGCGGGCTTCGGCGTCGGACTCGGGGTCGGCTCCGGCCTGGTGGCGGCGTCGGGAGCGGGGGTCGGAGTTGCGACCGCGACGGCCTTCGCCGGGGGATCGGCCGGTTCGGTGGCCTGGGCCCTGGTGGCCTCGGCCTCCTTGGCGACGGCCTCGGGCTTCCTGGTTAGGGCCGCCTGGCGCGAGGCTTCGAGGTTCTCGCGGTAGGAACGGCCGGCGCTCTTGACGATCAACGTCGAGCCGCCGATGTAGGCGAGCAGGATGACGGCGGCAACCGCATAACGAGCCATGAAGGATCGAGCCTCAAGAAGTCCGACGATGAACCCCGTGTCTCCGAGTCTGGCGGCCGGCGGGCTTACTTCAGACCGCCGCCGCCGGGCTCCTGGACCCTGACCATGTCGAGTTGGAGCTTCATGGCCTCGTAGAGCTTGGGATACTGCTCACGCTCGACGCCGAGGTCGGGGACGCCGAAGCGGAGGCTGTACTTCTGCATGAAGGTGACGAGGTCGTGCACGGAGGTGCCCGAATAGCGGTCGATCTCGCCGAGCATCTCCTCGACCTTCTGCCGCTTGAGCAGCTCCTTCGATTTGTCGAGGCGAGAGAGGAAGTCGCGCGCCTCGATGTAGACCTTGTCCTTGCTGGGGGTGATGACGCGGGGCAGCTCGGTGTTGAGGTCGGCGAGGCTCTTCTCGACCCTGAGGATGGCCTCGCGGGAGAGCTTGCCGTCGTGCTGCTGGTCGAGCGCGTCGTCGAAGGCCCGCTCGTAGTCGCGGCGGTAGCGGGCGAAGCGCTCGCCCCGGAGGCCGACCGGCCAGTGGTTCTTGGCGGCGAGCCGGCGCATGGAGAAGGTCGCGTCCTCGGCCGCGTAGAAGAAGGGGATGCCCCGGATCGTCTCGCCGGGGAGGTTCACCGGGGAGCCCCGGAACGACGATGGGGAGATCCCCGGGTCGAGGAGCTGGGTCATCACGTCGTTGAGGGCGTCGCCGGTCTCGAGGTCGCGGTTGTCCGGGTTCTCACGGATCCGCTTCAGGATCATGTCATAGTTCTCATTATGCTTCGCGATCATCGCCGCCCGATGCTTGGCGTTCTCGCGGTTCTCGAACTTGACGACGTTCCAGATGTACTCGTTGAGCCTGATGGACGTGTCGACGTTGATCGAGTTGGCGACGGCCTCCTTGTACAGGAAATTACCCGCACCGTTCAGGAAGGCCCCCTCGCCCCGGAGGATGTCCCCCTGCACCGTAGACGCCCCGTAGCCCCCGCCGAAGAAGCCATACTGGGCGTGGCCGGGCCTCGCCGCCAGGAGCAGCAGTAAGGCGAGGCCGGCGGCCGTTTTCAGTCGCGTGCGCATGATCCGGAGCCCCTTCGGAGTGACCTGGTGATGGATGGTTGCGACCGGCCTTCGCGTGGATGCCCGGCTCAGGGATATCGCCGGGGGAGCATCCCGGGATAAGTCTCGATCCGGCTGGCCTTCGGCGTGGGGATCCGGTTGTTGCGTTCCACCTCGTCGACGGTCTTGCTGATCATGTTGTTGAGGAGGTTGTCGAACTGGCTCCACTTGGCGTCGCTGATCTGGCGGGCCTGGTTCTCCATGAGCGACTTGAACTGCTTGGCGATGTGGAAGATGCGATCCATCTGCGCCCAGTCCTCGGCCTTGCCGATGCCGGGGGTCTCGCTATCGCCGGTCATCGTCAGGGTGCGGTAGACCACCCTGCGCTGGCGGTTGTTCTTGTTGATGGAGACGAGCTCGGGGCCGATCTTGATCAGGAACTCGGTCTTGACGACCGTGCAGGCATATTCCTTGTTCGCCGAGTTCGTCGAGCCCTCGCGGGGGACGACCGCCACGGTGAAGATCCCGACGTTATCGCCCCAGCTCCGCTCCAGGTTCGGCTCGTCGTAGCTCTCCCGGATGGTGTTCTTCCGCAAGAACCGCTCGGCGAGCTTGGGGTCGATCTCGACCTGATAGGCCTTCCCCCGGCGCGTACGGATCGAGGGGCGGGCACTCGCGAAATCGAGGTCCAGGTCGCTCTCGACGATCGGAAGGATCAAGCGTCCGTCGGGGCGGTGGAAGATCAGATCCGCGACGCAGTAGACGCGCTTCAAGACCAGGAGCTGATTGACGTAGCTTTTCGGGCTATTGAGGATGTCCTCGAGCTTGACCAGGTCCTTGACCGGCCGGAGTTTGTTCAGGTCGATCGCGGCGACCGCGGGTGTCTCCACCGCATCCGGCTGGGCTGGCGCGACCGACGCCGGGGGTTGGAGATTTGCCGGAGGCTGTGGCATCCCCTGGGGCGGCTGCTGGAACTCGCGCCGGAGGTCGACTATCGTCGGCACCCTGGAGGCGTTGAGCATCCCGGGGTTCCCCTGGCCGGGGGCGCCCGGCTTCGGGGTGAGGAGGTCGGCGACGGGCTTATCGGCCAGGTTCTCAGGGCTCGCGGTCGTGGCGACGAGGGCCGCCTCGGCCGTCTCCTCGGATTCCTCGGCGTCGGGCTTCGGGGCCGGCTTCGAGGCGACCGACTTGCGGGGCGTCTCGCTCACCAGGGCGGCCGGGGCCTGGGCGACGGCCGGCGCGGGCGTCTTGCTCGCCAACGGGCCGACGGTGAACAGCAGGACGGCGGCGAGGACGGCGACTCCCCCGCTCCCGCCGCGATTAGGGGGATGGGCGGTCCCGGGGCCGGCTTCGGGGCCGGGGCCGACTCGCGGGGAGCCGTGTCGATCGCCGGCATGCCTGGGAGGCCCGACCGCAGGCCGGGCTGCTCGATCATCGTCGCCGGCGCCCGCCTGAGCCCCGGCTGCTCCACCAACGTCGCGGCGGGACGCTTCAGGCCGGGCTGCTCGATTAAGGTCGGCGAGCCGGGGATCGGGGGGACCTGGGCGAGCGGAAAGCCCGCGGCCGGCTCGATCATCGTGCCGCGACGGGGGCTCTCATCCGGCTCGGCCAGGCTGATCTCGACGAGCGTGCCCTCGCGACGGGTGACGCCGCCGGCGGTTGTGGCTTCGCCGCCGCGGGGGATCTGGAAGGGGGTCTGGCAGCCGGGGCAAGGGACGCTCTTGCCCGTCTGCACCATCTTCTCGTGCGAGGCCGGAGGCAGGGACAGGACTCGCGAGCAGCTCCCGCAGAGGAACCGGACGCGCTCGGGCTGCCCCTCGAAGGCCCCGGCGATGGCCTCGGTGACGGCATTCGCGAACGCGAGGCAGGTCGCGTAGCGTTCGCCCGGCTCCTTGGCGAGCCCCTTCAAGACGGCGTCGGAGACCGAGGCCGGGAGCCAGCCACGCAGTTCGTCGAGCCTGGGCGGGTTCTTCGTCGTCTGGAGCACAAGGACCTTGGTCGTCGCGGCGTCCTCGAACGGGCGTCGGCCGCTGAGGATCTCGAAGACCGTGACGGCGAGGGCGTACTGATCGACCTTGCCGTCGAACGGCTCCCCCATGATGAGCTCGGGGGCCATGTACTCGGCGGTTCCCACCACCATCCCCGCGCCGGTCATCGTCTTCGAGGGCTTCGAGCCGGCGTCGGAGGTGAGGACCTTCACCACGCCGAAGTCGCCGAGGAACGGGTGCCCCTGGCCGTCGAAGAGGATGTTGCCCGGCTTCACGTCGCGATGGACGTAGCCTTGCGAGTGGACATAGTCGAGCGCCTCGGCCACCTTGCCGAGCCATCTGCCGACCTCGCGGGGGTCGTGGGCTCCGAACGTCCCGTCGGGTCCGGCGGGCTTGCGGTCCTCGAGGCTCCCGCCCGGCAGGTACTGCATCACCGCGAAGGGGAGGCCGTCCCAGTCGCCGACGTCCGAGAGCTTGACGATATGCGGGTGGGACAAGCGGACGAGCGAGCGGATCTCATCCTTGAACCGGCGGGCGAACTCGGGGTCCGCCAGCATCGAGCGGAGGGGGGCCTTGATGACCACCTCGGCTTCGATGTTCCGGTCCGTCGCCCGGTAGACGGTCCCCATGCCCCCCTCGCCGAGCTTCGCGTTAATCCGATACCTGCCGCCCGATAAGGACTGCCCCGTCCAGTCGCTCGCGCCGATCGTCATCGATCTTCCTTTCCCGCTAAGAAACTCGAGAGTCGATATTTATAGATTGTTCACACAAATCGGCTTCCTGCCTTATAGATGATTCCGATCCGATCATATTGTTTGGAGATTCGCCCGAACAGGTGATTTGCATGGTGACTCGAAGAACCTTCGGCCAAATCACCGCCCGCCGGTCGCGGTGCCGGAGTCTGGCTCGCCGCAACTCGACGCCGAGGGATGATTTGCGGTCACCGGCTCCGCGGCGGATTCGTGGCCGTGGCCTGGCAATATTTTCGACATGCGACGAGATGTGCAAGCCTCTCGACGTCCGGGCGCCCCGGGGAGCAACGCAAACCTCGAATCGGAAGTGCGTTGCCGGCTGGGCAATGGCAATGGCGCCGCCGTTCGACGATAACAGCGTTTCTGCGGTAATCCCGGGCCCTCCGCGGGCCGTCGAATCCGGTTGGCAATGAGATCGCAATGATGAACAGGTTTTCGCGTCTCTGCTGGGTGTCGTTCGCCCTTGTCGTGATGGCCCGAGGGGCGATCGCGGATCCCCTGCCGATCGGCGTCGCGAGGGTCGACGTCACCCCCGACGGCCCGATCCGGCTCAACGGATTCCTCGTCCGAGAGGCGGAGTCGAAGGGGGTCCAGCAGCGGATCTGGGCCAAGGCCCTGGCGATCGGCCCGGATGCGGGGGCCTCGGTCCTCGTCACGATCGACAACCTGGGCATCCCCGACGCGATCACCGAGGAAATTGCCGCCAGGCTCAATAAGAAGGTGGGCCTGAAGCGCGAGCAACTGGCGATCGGGGCCTCGCACACGCACACGGCCCCCTGCCTCAAGGGGATCACCCCCAACATCTTCGGCAAGCCGATCCCCCCCGATCAGATGGGGCGGATCGAGGCCTACACGAACTCGCTCGTCGACAAGCTCGAGCGCGTCTGCCTCGACGCCCTCGCCGACCGCCGGCCGGGGACGCTCGGCTGGGCGAAAGGCGAGGTCGACTTCGCCAGGAACCGCCGGACCCCCGGAGGCCCCGTCGATCATGGCCTGCCCATGCTGCGTGCGGTCGACGCCGAGGGCAAGATCCGCGCGATCGTCGTCGGTTACGCCTGCCACTGCACGACCCTCGACCCCAAGGAGAACCTCGTCGCCGGCGACTGGGCCGGCGAGGCCCAGGAGGCGATCGAGGCCAACCACCCCGGGGCCGTCGCGATGGTGGCCATCGGCTGCGGGGCCGACTCGAACCCGATGAACCGCCCCGGCCAGGAGGTCGCCCGCCGGCATGGCTGCTCGATCGCGACCGAGGTCGATCGCCTGCTGAAGGGGACGTTCACCCCCTTGAATTCGGCGCCGAAGGGGAAAGTCGCCCGCGTCCCCCTGCCCTTCGACACCTTGCCGACCCGCAAGGAGCTCGAAGACCTGGTCGCCAAGGGAGGGCCTCCCGGCTACAACGCGAAGCTCAACCTGGAACGCCTCGACCGGGGCGAGCCGCTCCAGGCCGAGCTCGACTACGTGATCCAGTCGTGGGCGTTCGGCGACGACCTCGTCATGGTCTTCCTTGCGGGCGAGGTCGTGGTGGATTACTCGCTCAGGATGCGGAAGGAACTCGACCCGAGCCGACAGTGGGTCGTCGGCTACGCGAACGACCTCCCCTGCTACATCCCCTCCGAGCGGATCCTCAAGGAAGGCGGCTACGAGGGGGGCGGCGCGATGGTCTATTACGGCCGCCCGACCCGGCTCAAGCCCGGCGTCGAGGACCGGATCTTCGACGCGATCCGCGGCATCGTCCCGGCCGGCTTCCGCACGCCCGGGGCGAACTGATTTCGCCCGGCTTTTCGCCGCGCCGTTTGGCGTATGAAGTTTTTGACGAGTCAGCACACTCGGGGTACGATAAGGCCGCGGTGGAGTCGGGAATGTTGGGGTCGATCGAAGCGTAACTCCTTGGGGTTTTCGCCCATGCACGTACCTGACGCCGTGCTCACTCCCGCGGTCGCCGCGGCCACGGGTGTGCTCGGGGGTTGCGGACTCTGGTGGGGCCTGAAGTCGCTCGAGGCGAAGCTCGGCGAGCGGACGACCGTGCTGATGGGGACGATGTCCGCCTTCGTCTTCGCGGCCCAGATGGTCAACTTCCCGGTCGGCCCCCTGCCCATCTCCGGGCACCTGCTGGGCGGGGTCCTCTCCGCGGTGATGCTCGGCCCCTGGGCCGGGGCCGTGGTGATCGCCGCCGTGTTGATCGTGCAGTGCCTCCTCTTCGGCGACGGCGGCCTGACCGCGCTCGGGGCCAACTTCGTCAACATGGGGCTGATCGGGGCCGTCGGCGGCTATGCGATCTACGCCCCGATCCGTCGGGCGATTCGCGGCCGAGCCGGGGTCCTGATCGGCGCGATGGTCGCCGCCTGGTTCTCGGTGCTGCTGGCCTCGGGGGCCTTCGCCCTCGAACTGGCCTTCTCGATCGGCTTCGCCGAGTTCATCCGGATCCTGACCTGGATGGCCCTCGTCCACGCGGGGATCGGGCTGGGCGAGGCCCTCATCACGGGGCTGGTGCTCCGGTTCATCCTGCTGACCCGGCCCGACCTCGTGTACGAGGCCGACGAGGAGGAAGAGCCGACGAGCGGGGGCCGGCTCCGAGGGTGGGGCCAGGTGATGCTCGCGGGCCTGGCGATCGCCGTGGCCATCGGCGTCTTCCTCGCCCCGTTCGCCTCCGAGCATCCCGACGGCCTCGAGTTCGTCGGCGAGAAGATGGGCTTCCTCAAGGGGGAGGCGCCGGCGATCCTGCCCGTGCCGATCCCCGACTATCAGGTCGCCAAGCTCCTCGACCACGGGCACGTCAAGCTCGCCACCGCACTTGCGGGGTTCGTGGGGACGCTCGTCGTCTTCACGGTCGGGCTCGGGCTTGCCAGGGTCTTCTCCCCGAACGCCAAGCGGAAGCCGAACGGGATCGCGCCGGATGCGGTTTGACTTCCTCGAGCGGTATAGCGAGGGGGACGGCCCGCTCCATCGGCTCGATGCACGGGCCAAGCTCGTGGCGACGATCTCGTACGTCGTGGCCGTCGTCGCCACGCCGATCGGGCGCTGGGAATGGCTCGCGGCCGAGGGCCTGGTCCTCGCGTTCGTCGTGGGGCTCTCGACCGTCCCCCCGGCGATGCTCCTCCGGCGCTGGTTCGGCTTCTTCCTGCTGATCGGCTTCCTCGGCCTGGTCGTGGCGAGGTCGCACCCGAAGCGGGCCGAGCTGGGGATGCCGGCCGTCGCCCTGACGATCCTGGTGAAGAACAGCCTGGCTTTCCTCGCGACCCTGACCCTCGTCAACGTCACCCCCTTCCGCCACCTCCTGCTCGCCCTGCGCGGGCTGGGCATGCCGGTCGTGCTCGTGGCGACGCTCCAGTTCATGTACCGCTACCTGCACGTGCTGACCCAGGAGCTCGACCGGATGGTCACCGCGCGTCGTGCACGGACCTTCCGCCGCTCCGGCCGCCTCGACTGGGGCTTGCTCACCGGCCTGATCGGGATCCTCTTCCTCCGCTCGTTCGAGCGGGGCGAGCGGGTCCACGCGGCGATGCTCTCGCGCGGCTGGGATGGTACGATTCGAACGCTCGACGGTCCGAACGGCCCTCCTCGGTGAGATTCGTGGAACCTCCAGTCAATCACAGCACAACGCCCGCAGATCCCGACAAGACTCCCCCCGCCGTCCTCGTCCGCGAGCTCGGCTACCGGTATCCCGACGGCCGGCAGGCCCTGCGAGGGGTCGACCTCGCGATCCAGGCGGGCGAGACCGTCGCCCTCGTCGGACCCAACGGCGCGGGCAAGAGCACGTTCCTGCTCCACCTCAACGGCCTCCTGCCGGGCAAGGGGCGCTCGCAAGGGCTCCACGTCCACGGCGGCGACGGACATAAGTCGGTCCACCGCAACGACGCGTCCGCCGTCTGGATCGACGGGCTCGAGGTCAACGCGAAGAACGCCCCCGAGGTCCGCCGCCGCGTCGGCCTCCTCTTCCAGGATCCCGACGACCAGCTTTTCAGCACCTCTGTGATCGAGGACGTGGCCTTCGGCCCGTTGAACCTGGGGATGCCTCGCGACGAGGCCCGACGGCTCGCCCTGGAATGCCTCGCCCGCGTCGATCTCCAGGACGCCGCCGACCGCGCCCCGCATCACCTGAGCTTCGGCGAGCGCAAGCGCGTCTGCCTCGCCGGGATCCTCGCCTGCAATCCCTCGGTGCTCGTGCTGGACGAGCCGACGGCCAACCTCGACCCCCGCGGCCGTCGCCGGTTCATCGCCCTGCTCCGGAGCCTGCCCTCGACCAAGCTCATCGCCACCCACGACCTGGAGATGGTCCTGGAGCTCTGCGACCGCACCCTGATCCTCGACGAAGGCCGGGTCGTGGCCGGCGGACCTACCCGCACCATCCTCGGCGACCCGGGATTGCTCGAAGCCCACGGCCTGGAGATGCCCCTGAGCCTTCTCCTGGAGCGCAAGGCCTGATTCGAGACTTCCCAAATCCTTAAGATGTCAAATCTCGTTGCAACGGTTCGAGATGTGATGAAATCCGACGGTCGGCTCGATGCCGTAGTTCGCCTTAAATTCACGCCCCTTTGATGCCCTCTTTAGCCGAAGGTCGCCAGATTCTCGTGGGGAAAACCCGGGCAATGTCGGCGAACTCCCGACGCTTAATGTTTTAATATTGCGCGAAGACCAGGATTTTGTGTCCTGTTTTCGCAACAAAGACCCGGGAAAAAGGGGAAAACCCGGCTGCTTTATGGATTGACGACGTGTTTCCGGGGGTTTTTCGGTATAGTACGCCTATTGAGGCCACTTGGCGGATGGATATCGTTACGACCACCCGACGGATGACCGGATGATAAGCTGGCGGTCCCCACTGCTGGGAGTCAAGAACGCGTGCAAGGAAGAATCGCTCCCGGCCCGTGCTCCGATTAACTTGGCAGAGCGCCTCGCCCGGGAGTTTGCCGCTCCCGTCGGCCTCGTCGATCCTTCGTTGGGCAAGTGGTCGGCCTGCGTGGGGCCGGAATCGGTCCGGCTGCCCCGCCTCGATTCCGAGCTCGTCACGGCGCTGACGAAGCTGAAGGCGAGCCCCGAGCGCGTCGCGATCTGGCATCCTCCCCAGGATTTGCAGCACGTCTGGCTCGTCCTGAACGTCCCCGTGAAGAACGAGGGGGACTGCCTCTACCTCCTCGGGTTCCGCTCCATCGAGTCGTCGGGGGCGACCCCCGGCTGGGGCCCTTTCTGCCCCGTCCCCGCCCTGATGGCCTGGGGACGCGAGGTGGCGGCGCGGCTCGTGGTGGAATCCGGCGGCTCGGCGACGGGCCTGCCGAGGGTCACGCTGTCGTCCCCAGGCGGCGAACTGCAACTGGTCACACGGCTCATCCGTCGGCTTAAAATTTCCGATCCTCCCGAGCGGTTCCAGAATCTCGCGGCCTTCGCGCTCCAGTCGGCCATGAAGGTCGAGGCGGTCGCGTGGGTGCCGGAGTCGGGCCGGGAGCGGGTGATCGTCGGCGGCGGGATCGCGGGGTTCCGGTCGGCCGACTATCGGGCGATCGTCTCCGAGCTCAGCTCGCAGCAGGGCTCGATCCGGATCGTGAACGACCGACCCAAGGGGGAGCCGGTGCGTCGGATCGCGGGGGTCGAGGTCTCCGGCCTTGGGGTCCAGGGGTGGTTCGTCGCCCTCAACCCGATGGACAACCGGTGCTTCAGCCACGTCGAGATCGAGCTGCTCGAGCCGGTGGCGTCGCTCCTCGCGACCCAGCACGACAACGCCCGGCTCTACGGCGACCTCAAGGACCTGCTCTTCGGCGTGATCCGGGCCCTGACGGCCGCGATCGACGCCAAGGACCGTTACACATCCGGGCACTCGGAGCGGGTCGCCCGGATCGCCGTGCGGCTCGCCTGCGCGATGGGGATGCCCCCCAAGCAGCAGAACGACCTCTACCTGATGGGCCTGCTGCACGACATCGGCAAGATCGGCATCGACGACGGCCTGCTCAAGAAGGCGGGGTCCCTCACGAAGGAGGAGTACCGCGTCGTCCAGTCGCACGTCGAGATCGGCGTCAACATCCTCAGGGACCTGAACAAGCTCCGGCACCTGCTGCCGGGGGTCCAGCACCACCACGAGCGGTACGACGGCGGCGGTTACCCGTTCGGGCTCCGAGGGGAGGATATCCCGCTCGAGGCCCGGATCCTGGCCGTGGCCGACACGTTCGACGCCCTGACGAGCACCAGGCCCTACCGCGACCGCAAGTCGCCCCAGGAGATCGACGCGATCCTTCGCGAGGGGGCCGGGATCCAGTGGGACGCCAAGGTGGTCGAAGCCCTCTTCTCCTGTCGGGAAGACGTCGAGGGGATCCGCTCCATCGGCCTCGGAGAGAGCCTCCAGGTCGTCATCGACGACACCGTGGGTCGTCACAACTGAGAGCCGATTTGTCCTCGAACCGGACGAGGCGCGGGGTCGTTCCGCAACGACCGCCCGCGCCTCTCGTCGTTGCGCCTACTTGATGGGGCTGTAGTCGGTCGGGTCGAGGAAGACCGAGTCGACGTGCTTGACGATGACGCCGTTCTTGTGGCTCTCCTCGCGGACCTTCTGCCATTCCGGGTCGGAACCGAAGGCCTTCCAGGAGGCGGCGGCCGCCTCCCGGCTCGGGTAGGCGAGGATGTAGACGAGCTTGTCCTTCTTGCCGTCCTTCTCGTCCTGGGGGGTCCAGTAGCCGACGAGCTCCATGCCGTGCTTCACGAAGAGCTTATTCGTGTGCTCGCGGAAACGCTTGTGCAAGTCTTCGAGCTTGCCCTCGTTGGTGGTGTAGGTGCGCAGCTCGAAGACGCGCTGGGGCTTCGGGGCGTCGGCCGCGAAGGCGTTGACGGCGGCGGTGCCGAGGATCATGCCCATCATTAAGGTCCGGATCATGGAGGTTCTCCCTGATGAGTCGTGGGTCGCGTTGCGACGGCTATCCTAACGCGTCGCCGCGGCGTCACAAGGGGGACGGCTTCGACGGGCGTAATCGACCCGGGAAAGCGAAAAGGCCCCGGCGATCGGTGATCGCCGGGGCCTTCGTCATTCGAGTTCGCGTTCGCGGGCGAACCGGGGTCCGGATCAACGGAAGCCCTTGGCCGCCGCGCCTCCCTGGCCGCCCTGATTGTAGCGGTTCTGGAGTCGCTCGATCTGCCGCAACTGGTTCGTGGAGTTCTGGATCTTCACGTTCTGATCCAGCTCGAGCGATTGATTGGGCGCGGCGTTGGGTGCCGCGCCGCCGGGGCCGCCGGGGGCCGGGGCCTCGGGGAGGGGGACGGCGCCGACGCGGGTCTTGCCCCGGTAGAAGGCGTACTGAGCGGTGTTCTTGCGGGCGACGGCCGTGACCTCGCCCTGCACCCCCTCGGCCACGTAGACGCCCCGGAGGTCGGTCTGCCCCGAGAGGAAGCCCGGGTTATCCGTGCCGATCACCTTGACCTGCACCTTGGGCATCGGGTCCTTGGTCCTGGCATCCCGGACGGTGACGCGGACGCGGCCGGCCTCGGCCTCTTCCATCACCTCGAGCTCGAGCGGCGAGGAGAGCACGATCCCCGAGGCGTACAGGTCGTCGCCACGGATCATGACGAGGTAGGCCCCTTCCTTCTCCAGCGGGAGGTCGATGGACTTGAGCTTGTCCTCGTAGTCTTCCCCCTTGCCCAGCGTGATCTTCTTCTCGAGCAAGGGGGTGATGCCGGCGAGGTCGATCCCGGCGATCCGGTCGAGGGTGCGCTGGGTGAGATAGAGCCGCATGAGGTCGACCGGGTAGACCTTCACGTCGGCCTCGGCGACGTTGCGGTAGCTGAGCGAGACCCCGGCGGTCGGGCGCTCCTTGGGATCCTTGGGGTCGATGGCCCTGAGGCCCCCCACCTTTTCAGCCTTCTCGCCGGTGGCGACGGCCGGCTTGGACTCGGGCCTGACGACGGTGACTTCCGGGAGCTTCAGATCCTTGCGGGTGTAGAAGCGGATCGCCCCGGCGGCGTCGGTGAAGCGGTCGGCCACCTTCTCGTAGTAGCCGAGCGCCTGCCCCGGCCGTCGCCTGGCGTCGAAGATCTGGCCGAGGATGTAGAGGGCCTGCCACTTGTTGGGGCTCGGCTGGTCGACTCCGTTCTCATCCTTGTACGTCGCCTTGTCGATCGCCTCCGCCAGCTCCACCGCGCGGTCGTACTGGCCGAGGTGGAACTGCCCGAGGGCCTCGCTGTACTGGAAGCTGTCGAAGAAGGTGCTCTTGGGGTAGAGCTTGGCGTAGCGTGCCGAGAGCTTGACCACCGACTCGAAGTCCTCCAGCTCCAGGAACGAGCCGACGAGGGCCAGGCTCGCCTCGTCGGCGATCGGCCCGGTCGGGTTCCTGGCGATGAACGACTGCACGAGCATGATCGCCTGGGCGAGCAGCTCCGACCGGGTCACACCGGCGGCCGCCAGCTCCTGGCGGGTGGCCGGGTCGGTCGTGGCGACGGCCGCCCGCTGGCCGAGGACCTGCGAGAGCCCGAAGAAGTCGGCCTCGATCGAGGCGGTGCTCGGGTACTCGCGCCAGATCCCGATCAGGTAGGCGATCGCCTCCAGGGTCTTCCCGCGCTGGCGGAGGGTCTCGCCGACCCGGGCGTCCTCGAGGTAGCTGGCCTCGACGATGCCTCGCCAGACGAGCGCGGCCCGCTCGTGCTCGCCGATGTCGCGGTAGGCCTTGCCGACCACGCGGAGGTCGTCGAACGAGACGACGAGCTCGGGGGCCTTCTCCTTGACGACCTCGAAGTACTGGACCACCTGGCGGGCGTCATACTGCTTGATGTTGATCATCAGGAGCATCCTGGCGGCGTCCTGGATGATGTCGTCGCGGAGCGTGTACCCGCCGAAGAGCGGGGTCAGCGAGGCCGAGGCCTCGGCGAAGCGGCCGGCGTCGAAGTGGGCCTTGCCCCTGGCATAGAGCTCGTCGGGGGTCGCTTTGTACGGGTCCGTGTTCTCCTCGCCCGGCGAGAGGACCTTGAGGCCCCCTTCCTGGCCGAGGTGGCTTCGGCCCGGCTCATAGACGCTCCGAATCGACGGCGGGAGCGCCCGGTACTGGCCGGGCAGGTAGCCGTAGACGTTGTAACTGATCGTCCCCGGCCACTGCTCGGGCGAGAAGTAGAAGCTGAGGACGCCGTCCTCGAGCGAGTAGGAGTCGGCCGAGGAGATGACCGAGCCTTCGATGAGGGTCGTCCCGGCCGGCAGGTGCTCCTCGATCACGAGCGAGTCGCGCTCCCAGGCGGGCTGGCCCGACGGGATGTTGCGATAGGCGTCGATCTGGATCCGGGCCTTGCCGCCGAGCGCGACCTGCGTCGCCTTGTTCTCGAACCCCTGGGCGTTCACCGCCACGCCGAACCCGGTCGGCAGGACCTTGCCGTCGAGGATCGGTTCGGCCGGGAAGTAGGCCCGGCGGCTGATCAGGGCCGAGCGGTTGGCCGGCTCCTGGTCGGGTCCGAAGTCGCGGGTGAAGCCCGAGAGCGTCACCGCGTAGCCGAAGTTGCCCCGGCCCTCGATGTCGAATCGGACCTTGTTCTTGTCGCCCGCCTTGAGGGCCTTGTGCGGGACCAGGATCGCCTGCCCCTCCTTCGCCTTGGCGACGTCGAGCTCGGCGACCTTCGTGTCATTGACCGTCACGACGAGCGTGTAGCGATCCTCGGCCCGCTGCGCCTTGCCGTAGAAGGTCGTCAACGCGGCGAGCGCGGCCCCCTTCGCCTTGTGGGGTGCCCAGCCGATGCCGCTGCGGTGGGCGAGCAGCCAGTCGACCGCTCGCGGCAGGATGGGCGCCTCGGGGCGGGCCCTGGAGACGGCGAGGGTCGCCATCGCCGTGGCCTCGACGGCACCACGCGAGAACGGGATGGGGCTCCGGCCTTCCCAGTAGATCCGGGCCGGGGTCCCCTGCCCGACCTGCTCGGTCTTGGCCCGGCCGATGAGGAGGTCGGCGACCTCATGGGCGAGGGTCGCCCGGTCGAGGTTCAGCAGGCTCAAGGTCAGGTACGCCAGGGCCGAGTCGGACAGGTTCTGGCGGACCCGGTTCAGGCTGTTCGCCTGCTCGAAGGTCGCGTGGCGGCGGGTGCTCAGGGCGTGCAGCAGGACCGCGCGGGTGTCGTGGTCGTTGCCGCCGAGCTTGGCGAACTCGCCTCCGAGGTAGGCGCCGGCCCGCTCGAGGGCGTTGACGTCGGCCAGCAGGCCGCCGTGCTCGGCCGCGGCGAGGGCCCAGACGACGTGGGCCGAGGTGATCCGGTCGCTCGGCGTCGCGCTCTGGGAGCCGATCGCCTTCCGGCCGATGACCCACGACCAGCCGCCGTCGTCGTTCTGGATCGAGGTCAGCTCGGCCACGAGCCCCTGGATCTTCGACGTGAGCCGATGGGCCTCGGAGGGCTCGGCACTCCCGGCGGCCTTGAGGTAGCGGAGGGCCTGCGTGGCCGCGAGGAGGTCGGAGGCCCGGTCCACCGTCGTCGACGGCGGCGGGGGGAAGATGCAGGTGTTGACCCTGGCGTTGAGCGGGAAGAACTCCTGACCGAGGGCCAGCTCGATCAGCATCCGCTTGAGCGTCGGCGAGAGCACGATGAGCATCTCGGGGCTCTCGTAACTCCGGCCGGCGGGGAGGCCGACCATCACGGTCGCGTCGTCACTCGACGCTCCCGAGGCCGAGGCCATCGCCTGCACGCCCCAGGGGCGGATCGGCACCTCGGCGACCAGCTCATCCTTCGACTCGCCCGACTCGGCGGTCAGGGTCAGTCGGACGTTCTCGGCCTCGGGGACCTCGAACGCGTCGAAGAAGACCTCGTCGACGCCGTCGGCCTTGACCTCGACCTCCTTGGGATACACCGTCTCCTTCTCACCCGAGTAGGCGACGAGCTTGAGCGTCACCTTGCCGACGAGCCCCGTGTGGTGGAGCTGGGCGACGAACCGGGGCTTGTCCCCCTGCGTCAGGGAGGCGGGGGCCTTGAGGTCGACGAAGAAGTCCTTGCGGACGACGAGCTCGGCCGTCGACTGGCCCACGAGGGTGTCGGCCCCCGAGGCTCCCCTCGCGTTGAACTGGAAGCGGGAGAGCGAGGCGGGGGCGGGGAAGGTGATCTTCGCCTTGCCCTCCTTGTCGGTCACGATCGACGGGTTCCAGTAGGCCGTCTCGACGAAACGCTGGCGGGGCTGCGATCTCGATTGGCGCTCGAGAGTCCGCTTCCGGAAGTCCGCCGGATGTGTGATGCCATTCGCCACCAGTTCTGGATCCATGATGGACGACGCATCGACGTCCTGGAAGTTGTGGATGGCATCCTCTTCCTTGACGCCTCGGTCGCGGCCCGGCTTTGCGGCGTCCTTCGACTTGGTGTCGAACATCGCCTGACGGCCGCCCGATCGCTTCATCTCGCCCATCTTGCCTTGCATGTCTCCCATCCCGCCCATTCCGGCCATGCCGGGGGCGCCCGCGGCCGTGGCGGGTGCCGGCACGGGTGCCGGGGCGTTCAGGGCCACCTGGCCTTGAAGCTCGGCCAGGGCCGGCAGCCGGCTCTCGGCGTTGGCGGCGAGGGCCCTGGCCTGCTCGGCCTCCTCGACCACGGCCTCGGCGACCTTTGTCGTCGTCGGTACATAGTGGAACGTGTTGGTCGACTCGGTGGCGAAGGCCCCGGTGCGGGTCTGGTCGTAGAAGAAGCTGCCGATCGCCGGGAGCCGGTCGCCGTAGAGCCGCAGGAGCGAGCGGTCCACCAGCGCCAGGGCGATCTCCGCCGAGACGGGCTTGCCGAGCTGGTCCACGGTCGTGACTTCGACCTCGACCTCCTCGCCAGGCTTGACGGTCCCCTTGGTCGGGGTGACGGTGACCTTCAGCTCGCGCTCGACCCGGATATCGAGCTGGGCGTGGTCGAACCGGGTCCCGGTCATCCTCGCGGCGTTGAGCGTGAAGTTGGGGAACTGGGCCCCTTCCACGGCCCAGGCCAGGGAATTATTCCCCTCCTCGAGCGTCACGATCCGGTAGCGGATGATGCTGTCCGCCTCCCAGGTGACGAGCGCCGGGCCGGCCTTCCCTCGGCTATGCAGGTTGACGCTCGCCTCCTCGCCGACCTTGTAAGCCTGGCGTTCGGCGAAGATCCGCAGGCGGGTCTCGTCCTTCGTCCCCGAGATCACCAGCGGGCGCTCGGCGATGACGGGGTTGCCGAAGCGGTCGGTCCCCGAGGCCCGCAGGATATAGCTCCCCCCCTGCTCGTCCTCGACCTTGAGGTCGAGCGAGCCCTTGCCCGTCTTGGCGTCGGTTTTGAGCTCCTTGCGGAGGACCTCACGCTCGGTCACCCGGCCGGCCTGCGAGACCTGCTTGAGGACCGAGACGGTCAGGGCCTCGCCCGACGGATCCCCCTGGGCGGTCGAGGTCGACGCCTTGAGCGAGAACCCCTCGCCGTCGAGGTAGACGCTCCGGTTCGTGTCGAGGTCGATCGAGAAGGCCCGGACCGCCAGGGTGACCCTCGCCACCGCGGCGACGTTGTCCTGAGGGAGCTGGGCGACGATCTGGAGCGACTGCTCCTCGGAGAACCCCTCGGTCGAGAACTCGACCGCGTATTTCCCCTCGGCGTTCGTGGCCGCCTGCTCGACGCGGCCGTCGGGCAAGGTCACGTTGATCGGCCGGTTCGCGACGGGCGCCCCATACTGGTACTTCGCGACGATCTCGGCCCTGATCGTCTCGCCCCGGAAGAAGACCGTGCGCTTCAGGTCGAAGGCGAGGTCGATCGACTCGAGCTGATAGGAGCGGACCTCGAAGTTCCCCGCGAACGTGCTCTTGCCCGGCTGATAGACGCGGACCTGATACGTGCCGACGGGGGCCCCCGAGTCGAGCGGGAGCGTCTCGTGGAAGGTGCCGAAGGCCGAGAGCGTCACCGGCCTGGAGACGATCTGCCGCCCCTTGCTGTCCGAGACCTCGAGCCGGTAGGCGGCCCCTGCCGGGTTCGCGTACTGGCCGTCGGCCACCTCGCGGACGACGCCCCGCAGGGCGACCTCCTGGCCGGGGCGATAGGCCGGGCGATCGGTGTAGATATAAGCGCGGGCCGTGAGCCCCTGCGCCACCTTGTCGGGGACGCCCAGGCCAGAGCCGGCGACGTCGCCGCCGTCGAGCACGAGGTAGCGGAGCTGGCTGCTCCCCTCGCGGGGCTTGTCCCAGGGCTTGAGCAGGACGCCGTCCTCGCCCGTCTTGGACTCGAGGATCACCTTGTCGCCTTCGCAGATGAGTACGCGAGCATTCGCCCGCCCCTTGCCCGTCTTCATGTCCTGGGCGAAGACGAGGACCTGCTCTCGCGAGGCCTTGACGATCGCGTCGAGGTCGGAGCCGAGCACCAGGGTCGTCGCCTGCAAGGTCTTCTCGTCCGTGACCTTCACGACGTAGACGCCCGGGACCTTGAGCGACTCGAGGTCATACTCCTTCTCGATCGGCTTGTACTTGGCGTAGCCGGGGACGGCGGTCGTCCACTCGGCGTCGGGCTGGACGAGCGAGATGTCGAGCGACTCGACCCCGTCGAGGACGTGTTTCTTGCGGAAGTAGGCCTCGGGGTCGAGCTTGTAGGCGGTGAACGTCAGCTTCTCGAGGTTCCTCGACGTGATCTTTAGCTTCGCCTTCTCCCCCGAGCGGAACGTCCGGGTCGTGACGACGGTCAGTGTCTTCGACTCCATCACGGCGATCCGCTGCGCGGCCAGCGAGTGCCAGGGCTCGACGCCGATCTTCCTGAGCCTCTCGATCGCCGCGCCGGGATCCCCCTTCACTTCCTCCTCGATCACGGCGATCTGGAACTGGGCGTGGGCGGCGGGCTCGCTCACGGGGAACTTGCTGAGCAAGGGCTCCCAGGCGGCGATGGCCTTCTCCGGCTCCTTCTCAGTCACGTAGCTTTCGCCGACCTGGTGGAGGACCAGAGGCACGCGGCCGTCGAGCGGGTTCTGCGCCACGAAGGCCTGGTAGGCCGAGCGGGCCTCGGCGAACCGCTTGTGGGAGACGTGGTCGGCGGCGATGAGCAGTTGCGTGTCGAGGATCGAGCGCTGGGCGTCGGCCGACTGCGGGCCGTTGGGGAACTTCGCGAGATACCCCTTCCACGCGGCGATGGCCTCGTCGAAGACCTGCTGCCCCTGGAGGATCTGCGCGATCTGATAGGTCGCGGTCATGGAGAGCTGCGAGAAGTCGCGCCGGGCCTCCTCGGTCTCGAGCCGGAAGCCTTCCTCCTTGAGGAACGACTTGAAGGCCTCGAGGGCCTCCTGGCTCTTGGCCCTGGCGATGAGCGAGGCGCCGATCTCATAGCTGGAGCGGACCGCCTGGGCGTTGGCGGGATAGGCCTCGATGAATCGCCTGAGCGTCGCCGTGCCGAGCGAGAGGCTCGTGTCGTCGGGCGGGGCCGGGATCCCGTAGGTCGCGGCGATCGAGCGGAGGGCCCTGGCCCGGTACTCGTCCTCGGCCGCGGTCCGGGTCCGTTTCGGGGCCCCGAGCTCCCGGGCGAGGTCGCTCCAGGTGGTGCGCGCCTCGAGCGGCTGCCCCATGTTCAACTGGGCCTCGCCCAGATGATAGCGGGCGGCCGCGCGGTCCTCGCCTTTGGGATATTCCTTGATGTACGACTGATAATCCTGCACGGCGCGGGGATGGTTCTGGGCGGCCTGGCTCGCCTTGCCCATCGCGAGCAGCATCCTGGCGCGGAGTGCCTCTCCCTTCGCCAGGGAACGGCCGAGGGTCAGGAGGTCGTAGGCCCCCTGCGGGTCGGCCGGGGTGATCGGGTCGTCGGGCTTGATGAGCTTGCGGGCGAAGGCGTGATAGACCTCGGCGAGCCGGTCCTTGCGATCGCCGGCCAGCAGGGCCTCGGCCTCGACGCGGGCGAGCTCCTCGGCCGGGGCGAAGTGCCCCGCGGCCAGCTCGACCGTCGCGAGTTCGAACCGGAGCTTGCCCGCCCAGATCCCCTTGGGCCTGGCCTTGAGGGCGGCGGTCAGGGTCTCCCTGGCGGCGTCCCCCTTGCGCTCGAGCCTCTGGGCGATCCCCTTGACGAGCGCGAAGTACGAGGCGTCGTCGGGCGACTTCGATTCCTCGGCGAGCTTGGCGAGCTTCGCCTCGGCGTCGGGGAAGCGTTGCTCTTGCAGGGCGGCGACGACCTCGGCCGGCAGGACGGGCGTGGCATGGGCCACCGCGTCACGCGCCGGATTCAGCACCGGGGCGGGGTCGGCCCCCCGGCCCTGGACCGACCAGGCCATGACCGTGAACAGCCCCGCCAGGAATATGCTACGCCTATTAAGGCTTCGGCCGCTTCGAAATATCATCGCTACGATCTCCGACTCGACTCGAATCGTCTGGAGGGTTGGACGAACGCGAAGAGGGGCCCGCACGACTCCCTTTGCATTTAGATGCTACTAGAGGGAGGTGTGATCCCCGGCGTCAATGGAATTCCCGGGGGCCTCGCCCGCCGGCATGCGGCGACCGGGGGGCATGCCCCGATGCGTCCGCCCCAACAACTCCTCAACGTTCCAATCGCATCAGCCTTAGAGAGCCGGGCAGGATTCCGTCCCGCCCCGCCGATCTCGAACGTACGAGCCGACCCCCGAGAAGTGACGACCCGCCGGGGATCGCTTGGAAAAGGGACGTGCGCGAGACCCTCGAAATTCGGAAGGCTTCCCGATCCGCGAGGGGTGTCTGTCCGCAAGAAAATGAGCGATCCGCTCGCTCAGTCGGCCTTCGGCTCCCCGTCGCGACAGTCTGCCCCGGGCCCGCCCTTCGGCGTAACAGGTGATTCCATTTGAACTTTGGCCGTCCGGTGGATGCGATGTGTCGGGCGCCAAAGATTTTTTGTCGTCGACTGGCGTCAATTTCCGTTAGATTACGAGGGCGTGGTGTCTCGGACCTTCGTGGGCGATGCCCCGGGATCCGCCGACGCCTCGCTCATGCGATGATCGCAGACGCCAGATCGTCACCCGGTGCCACGGATGCTCGACGCGATCGAAGGACTGACCTCGTGGCCTCAACGTGTGTGGTCCGCTCTCCGGAATAGGCAGGGCGTTCGGACTCCGCGTTCTCGGCCGCGCAAGCAATACCGGATCGAGGCCCTCGAACCTCGCTGGCTCCTCACCGCCACGGCGTCCTCGCGAGAGGACATGCTCGAGGTCGCGCCTCGCCCCTTGCCGATCGCGTCCACGCCCCCCTCCCCGAATCGGTCCAACCCCTTCGGGAACGCCGACGCCGCCTCGCCGACGGCCCCGATCCAGGGTTTCTGGCTCCCGCCGCACGTGGAGGTCCGGCCCCGGATCATCCCCCTCGACCCGGCCTGGAACGACGCCATCGAGGCGAGGCGGGAGCAATTGCTGGGCAATTCGGGCGGTATGGCCCCCCTCGCGAGTTTGCCGGTCCCGGCCGCGACCGTCGCGGAGAGCAGCCCGATCGTCGACTCGGGGCCTTTGCCCCCCGTCGCGGAGGTCTTCGGCGTCAATCTGGGGGCCGACGCCATCGGCGCCGAGTCGGTCCCGAATCCGAACTCGGGCCTGATCTCGGCGCTCGCCTTCAACGCCAGCCAGGCCGGGCTCTCGGGGACGACTGCCTCGTCGTTGTTCGGCGGCCTCGTGGCGTCGGGCACGACCGGCGCGACGCCCGCGACGCCGGTCTTCGGGCCGCAGCCGGTCGTGAGCCGGCTCGTCGCCGCGGGGAACGCCTGGACGTTCCGCCTGGAGTGGCCCTCCGACACCGCCATCGCGATCCCCTTGCCCGACGTGGCGAGCATGAGGATCCACGACGCCTTCGACGACGGCGACCTCTCCAACTCGTACGAGATCCACCTCGACCCCGGCACTCGCCACCTCGAGATCGGCCTCGCCCCCGAGGACGGGAGCACCACCCTGCCCGAGTCGATGGACCTCTACGACCAGACGGGCCGGCTCTACCCCGCCGACCAGGCGGTCCAGGGCTCGACGCTCGGACCCAGGGCGTACATCTGGAACTTCGCCTCCGGCGGCGCCATGCCGACGGCCCTGTACCTCAAGGTCTCGCTGCCGTCGAGCAACGGGGCGACGCCGCTGGGCTCGAACTCGGGCTCCTCGAACGGATCGCCTTATGTGATTCGGATCGTGCAGAGCCCCTCGGCCTCAGCCTCGTCCGAGACGCCGACGTCGGGCACGGGCACGGACAACGGCTCGAGCCAGACGATCTACGACTACACGGTGGTGCGGACCCCGACCCTCTCGTCTCAGCCCGGCGGCGGCTCGGGCTCGGCGCCCCCGACCGCGATCACGCCCTCGCCGACGCCCTCGCAGGCCGACTCGCCGGACTCGAACTCGTCGTCGGCCGGGCTCGTCTCGATCGTCCTGCCGATCCCGTCGCTGAGCGTGGCGGGCTCCCCCTCGCCGACCCTGGTGCCGGTCGCCAACGGACCCTTGCCCACGCGTTCGACCGCCCCGCTCGGGGGCGTCCTGGCCTCGGGCACCGACCCGGTCCCGCCGGTCGACCCGCACGAGGCCGCGAACGGCGAGGTCGCCCTGGAAGACCCGATCCCCGTCGTCGATGACCTCGCGGTGGCCCCCCCGTTGATCGGCGTTCCGCAAGGGGCCGAGGGGCAGGCCGAGGCCCAGGTCGTCGCGGTCCGAGGTCCCGGCGGATTCCCGCTCCTGGCCACCGCGCTCGTCGCGGGGATGCCCCTGAACCGGGGGCTCGCGCATCCGGGGGGACTCGACGGCACGACCCTGGCGGACGGCGGCCCCGACGGGGCGGGCCTCGATGCAGGATCGCTCGCTCCGTCACTCGGCGCCGAGGTCCAGGGCCGCAAGTCGCCCAGATTCTCGGCGCTCTCGGGGATGACCTGGGCCGTGACCTTCGGCGTGGGCCTCGTCCTCCCCGACCTCGTCGCCGCCTTCCAGTTCAAGACCTACAAGCGGCCCCGCCTCCGCCTCGCGGCCCTCCGGCCCCGGCCGAGGCGTCCCAGCTCCGACGCCTGAGCCCGGGCTTCGAACCTCCGAGGATCCACGTCGACCGCTCCGTGGCGCGTGCCCGGCTCAGGCCGATCGCGGCGTGAATGAGGTCAGGATCGCGCGGAAGGCCCTGCGCCCGAGGGCCTTGACCCGTTCCCCTTGCTCGGGGTGGAGCGGCAGGTAGCGGAGCGATTCGAGGGCGACCTGCACGACGATCTCGGGGCGATCCCCCGCCCAGACGGCGGCCTGCTCGAGGTCGGCGAACCCCTGGTTCCAGCGGTTCAGGGCGAAGTTGGCCCGGGATCGGCCGAGGAAGGCGACGGGGTTCTCGGGGTCTCGCGAGAGGACGAGGCTCCAGTCGCGGACGGCCCCGGCCGGGTCGCCGAGCGCCATCAGGGCCTTTGCCCGCGAGGGTCTGACGAACTCGCCGCCGCCGAGCATCAGGGCCCGATTCAGGTCGGCGAGGGCCTGGCGCGGGTTGCCCGCCGTGAGGTTGAGGCTCCCCTTCAGTTCCCAGAGCTTGGCGCTATCCGGCTGGATCTCGAGCCCCGCGTGGGTGTCGGCCAGGGCCTCCTGGATCTCCCCCCGGTAGCGCCTGACCCGCGCTCGGACGAGGTGGGTCTGCGCCGAGAGCGGGCTGAGGGCCACGGCGCGATTGGCCTCGCGGACGGCCCCGGGGTCTCCCAACGCGGCGAGGAGGATCGCACGGTTCTGGAGGGCCCTGAGCGCGGCGGCCCCCGTGCCGTTCGCGTCGGGCCCGAGCAGCTCGACGGCCGCTCGCATCCCGCTGCGGAGCCCCTTGCCCCGGATCGGCAGGTTCTCGATGTCCTCGGGGCGGTCGATCCGGAGCTCGCGGACCTTCCCCAGGGCGAAGAGGGTGCGGGTCCAGAGCCGTTCGTGGCTGGGGATCGGCTCGATCCGCAGGGCGGCCAATGCGTCGGCCTCGGCCTCGGCCGGCTTGCCCAGGACCAGCCGGACCATCGCCCGGCTGGCGAGGGCCTGCGCCCGGAACGAGTCCTCGCGGCCGGTCGTCTGCAGCAGGAGCTCGTCGAGGTCGGCCTCGGCGGCCTCGGCCTGCCCTTGCCGCATCTGGAGCAAGGCCCGCCCCTGCCTCGCCTGGGTATCCGCCGGGTTGTCCTCGAGCAGCGACGTGTATTCTCGCATCGCCGTGCCGATCTGCCCCGAGTCGGCGTCGATCTGGGCCAGATTGAGGCGGGCGAGGCTGGCGTCGGGCGAGCTGGAGTCGGCGATGACCTCGTTATAGTCCTCGCGGGCGCCCTGGTAATTCCCCATGAACTGCCGGACGAACCCGCGGGCGAACTTGGCCCGGCGCTCCTCCGGCTTGCCCTTGAACCCCTTGATGGCGATGTCCAGCTCGGCGATCGCCGACGTCCAGTTCCGCTGGTCGCGGTGGAGGAGCCCGAGGTTGAAGTGGATCCAGGGGGACGGGTTGTCGAGCGCCACGGCCGCCTCGTAGTGCGTCCGCGCCTCGTCATGGAGCTGAGCCGTGTGGGCCGCGTAGCCGAGGTAGAACTGATGCCAGTAGTCGTGCGGCTCGACCAGGACCGAGCGCCGGAACCAGTAGAGGGCCTGGTCCGACCTGCGCTCGTATTGCTTGAGGTAGCCCCACATGAAGCAGGCGAGGGCCCATTCCTGATCCTTCTTCGTCCTCCTCGCCTCCGCCTCGTCCTCCGCCAGCGCCCGATCCTCCGACCCCTCGCCCTTCTTCTTCTCCTTCTGCTCCTGTTCCGGATCCAGGACGACCAGGGCGGCCTCGGACTCGCGGCCGAGGGATTTGAGGAGCAGGTTGGCGAGGGCCTGCCAGGAGCCCTTGTACTCCGCGAAGTCGAGGGCCTTCCTGCAGACGGCGAGGGCGTCCTCGACGTGCGTCTTGTCGCCCGCGTTCCCCCGGGCGACCGCCCAGAGGAACAGCAACTCGTTCGCCTCCTTGACGAGCCGCAGCCGCTGCTCCTCGCTCAGCAGCGTGGCGACCTCGGGGAGTTTGGTCCAGTTCTCGTTCTGGAGGATGTAGAAGCGGCCCATCAGCTTCTTGACGTCGGCGAAGGCGGCGGCCGGGTCCCCCACGAGGCCGCTCAGGCGATAACGGAGCGGGTCCGCCTCCTTGAAGAATGCGATGGCGGCGTCGCGCGCCATCTTCACCTCGTTGGCCTTACGCCAACCCTCTCGGGCCTTGCGGTGGAGATCCCGCAGGGAGGACTTGGTGGTGATCTTCGAAGCGGCGTCGAATCCGCTCAGGGCGTCTTCGAATTTGCCGTCGCGGTAATTCGCCTCCGCGACGCTGATGATCTTGTCCGCGCCCTCGTACTCCGAGAGCCGAGACTCGTAGTCCCGATAGGTCACCGTCGCCGCGATGAGGACGGCCAGGACGACCGGGAGGGCCATCGCCAGCGAGCGCCTGTTGCGCCTGGCCCAGCGGACGGCCCTGCTGGTGAGCGGTTCCTTGGTGGACCTCAGGGGGCGGTCGTCGGCGACGGCCTGGAGGTCGTGCGCGAGCTGCGCCGCGGAGGCGAAGCGATCCTTCGGATCCGGGGCGAGGCAGCGGCGGACGACCGCCTCCAGCGGCACGGGGACCTCGGGGTGCGACTCGCGGAGCCAGGGGGCCTCGACCCGACGCTCGTCGGCCGCCTTCAGGAGTAGCTCGGCCGCCGACCTCGCTCCTCTCGGGGTCGTGAAGGGGCGCTCCCCCATCAGCGCCTCGTACAGGACGACCCCGAGCCCGTAGACGTCGGACCTGGCGTCGACCCGATCCGAGAGCCCGTCGGCGAGGGCCTCGAGGTGCTCGGGGGCCATGTAGTCGAGCGTGCCGCCGAGCGTGTCGGAGCCCCGCTCGGCCTCGTCGATCAGCGACTCCTTGGCGAGGTTGAAGTCGAGGAGCATCGGCATCCCGTCGCCCGTGACCAGCACGTTCGAGGGCTTGATGTCGCGGTGCAGGACCCCGCGCTCATGGGCGTGGTCGAGGGCCTCGGCCATCCGGGCTCCCCACCAGGCGATCGCCTGGGCATACGTCCGCCAGGCGAGCGCCGCGCGGCCGGCTCCGTGGGCGATCTCGGGGCTCTCGGCCGGCTCGAGGCGGTCGAGCGCATCGACGAGGTCCGCGCCGTGGCGGGCGACCTGCACCTTGGGGTCGGCCAGGATCTGGGCGAGCGTGACCCGGCCGAAGTAGGGCATGCAGAGCAGGTGCAGGCCCGTCGCCGGGTCGGTTCGGGTCGAGTGGACCGGCACGATGTGCGTGTGCTGGAGCCTGGCGAGGGTCTGCGGCTCCCTCGACCCGTTGCGCGCGACCTTGAGCGCGACCGGCCGGTCGGCGAGCTGGCGTTCCTCGGCGCGGAAGACCCGGGCGAAGGCCCCCCGGCCGAGCTCCTCGACGAGGTGGAAACCCGCGATCGTCTGCCCGGCCTCCGGGAACGGGATCTGGGGCGTCGCGACGGCGTGCGAGATCGTCGTCTGGCCGGTGCCGACGAGCCCGTGGATGTCGAGGACGCGGCGGAGCTGCGAGGCCACGTCGGGGTAGCGCGCGAAGTAGTCGGCCGGGTCGGGCTCCTCCCCGTCCTCCTCGCGGAGGCAGAACTCCTCGTAGATGAGCGCGACGAGGCTCTCGCTCTCGAGGTCGGGGTAGTGCTCGCGATACCAGGAGGCGTCGACCGCCTCGCCGGCCTCTCGGCGCAGGGCGAGGTCGGCCCGGAGCAGCGCGAGGCGGGCGCCCGGGCTCTCGATCGAGGAGCCGCTGAGGAAGTCATCGGGCGTGGGGTGCCTGCCCGTGCCGCCCCCTTCCGCGTCACGCCAGGCCACCTCGAACCGGCGAACGAGCTGGATGGCGGCGGGTGACGAGGCGTCATCCCAGGTCCGACCCGAGGTGGAGACGCTCATCCCTTAGCTCTCCAACTCCGTCTCCGCGCGTTTGCGCAGGTCTTCGAGGACACGCTGGACCGTCCGCTCGCTGATCCCGAGCCGTTCGCCGATATCCTTGCTGGAGAGCCCCTCGGCCTTCAACTCGATGATGGTCCGACGCCCCTCGGGCACGAGGTCCCGGAGCCTGCCGAAGACCTCGCGGGCCTGGGCGAGTTCGCTGGGGGTGTCGGTGTCGGCGGGAAGGTCCTTGGGGCGGCCCCCGTCGACCCAGAGGGGCTCTTCGCGATGCATATCCTGTTTCCGACTCGCGGCTCGTCGGTATTCGTCGATCACCTTATTCTTCGCAGCCCGGGCCAGGAACGCGACAAGGTGCCGCGAATCTTCGAATTCGGCGGGCCCCGTGCGCACACGGCGGAAGAAGCTGCCCCAGACGCTCTGCAGGAAATCGAGCGAGTCGAACCGCGATCTCAGCAGCCTGGGCAACTGCCGGCGCACCACGAGGCGCACTTCCGCCTCGTACCGCGTGAGCAGTTCCCTGGCCGCAGACTCGTCCCCCGCCTGGATCCGGGCCAGGAAGGTCGGGATCTCGCTGTCACCGTCCCGCGGCGGATCACCGGCGGACATGTCTTCACCCCCATCAGGGTTCGCCCCTCGACCATCCTGGGCCCGTCCCCATTCTTCGCCGACGAACCCTGATAAGCTACCGCCATGCCGTGACATTCCGCAATCCAATCCCCGTCGGCGCACCCCCCGCGCACCCCGCCCGGGAGCCCGGTCAATCGGCCCGGCCAGCCGACCTCGGCCCATGACCCGGCCAAGTCTCGAATCTAGAGTTGACTGCCCCGCCCCCGGTTTGTTACTTTTCGGAAGTCTCGGGGATGACGCGATTTCGAAGTCGCGAATTTCTCCCCTTTGACTGCGGTAGGAGAGGTGGCTGAGTGGTCGAAAGCGACGGTTTGCTAAACCGTTAGGCTCCGCAAGGGGTCTCGGGGGTTCGAATCCCCCCCTCTCCGTTACGATAAAGAAGACAGCCAACGCGAGTCGTTGGCTGTTTTTGTTGGCACCAGGGCGCATCCATTCCATTTCTGGATCACCGCCCAACGCTGCCCGAGGGGAGGCCGATCACAGGTCGGTCACATCATGTCGGAGCACCGATGGCCGCCGCCCGATTATCCGCTCGTCGAGGGCCGCAGCCAGATCACCCGGCGCTGGTCGATCGAGCTGCCCGAGCCCTTCGCGCGTCGGGTCGAGGAGGATGAGCTCGTCCTCTGGCGCCCCGGCCTGACCTTCTGGCTCTCCGCCTGGGGCAACGACCTCGGCCAGACCCGCGAGGCCCGCCTCGCCGCGTTGAAGCAGGAAGCCTCCCCGGACCGCCACGACGAGTCCTGGACCGATCGCGACGGGATCACCCGCTACAGCTATCGCCTCCTCGACGAGATCGGCGACGGCCCCGTCGAATCCCTCCACGTCCTGATCTTCAGCGACGAAGGCCACCTCCAGATTGCCGCCTACTTCGACGAGCCCGGCGACCTCGAAGCCGCCCGGGCCATCATCGCCACCGTCGAGAAGCACGACCCCGCCTGATCGCCGTTGGTTCGAGTTTGGCCTTGATTTTGAAGACGATCTCAAGTGGCATGCTTCTATTTAAGATCGTGTGTTTCAGAGTCGAAGGCTATCACTCGATTAATGTGATCGAGTCTCGCTGCGACGAGAAGACTCTCACAATCCCCTTCGAGCGAGGGAACAGGTTCCCCGTCCCTTCTGGACGCAAAAACGAGCTGCCATTGATTTCTCCGTCTTTGGGCGGCCCTGGTCGGGACAACCAGGGTCGCGCAGCGACGAGAGGTCGACCGCAATAGGCCCGGCCGTTTCCGGTCACCCGGCTCCCGATCCCCGGAAGTCGAGGCGGCTTCTGCAATGGACCCGGGGGAGTCATCCGCCGGCGGTAGACCATTACCCGGTTCCGAGCGTTCTCGACGAAAAACCTCGTGTCGCTTCGCGACCCTGGTTGTCCCAACCAGGGCCACCCAAACACGGGAAAAACGGCCTGGGTTTGCGACGGGTCTCCTGCCTTGTCGGGGAGGAGCTCAAACGTTCCCTACCCTCTTGAACGGATCCCGAAATCGAACCTGTGCGACTCGATCAATCAACACGGGGTCACTTCGGCGGTTCATCGCTCTTCCTTCTCATCAGAGCAGGCTTTACCGTAGAGGGGTCGGGTCGCGCCGGATTTCGAGGACGCGGCACGCAAGATGTATGTGAATGTTCCTACAGATTTCCAGGCTTGAGCTCGGTGGTGCCGGCCGGGTCGGGAATCGGAATTCACGCCGATCGGGAATCCCTTGTCCGAAGCCCGCGAATCGGAGGATGGACGCGGCTTCGGCCGGGCCAAGAACGTCGCGCGAGGTCGCGACGGATTCCCCGCCCGATCCTCTGACCGAGGTCGGAACCGCTTTCAGTCAGCCATGAGACTCAGGCCGCCGCGATCGTCGTCGAGACTCTCGATGGCCCAAATGGATGGAAAACTCGAATCCGCCCGCGATCGCATGTCGACTTGACGTGCCTCGGGCGGAGGAGATATCGACGGGATCGGGCCTGCTGGATTCGTATTCATGCCGTGGTCGGCGTCGGAGCGGAAGTCGCCCGGGGGCGTCGGCGGAGAAGGTCGTCACCATCTCAATCGGATTCTCGGAATGTCGGAAATCACCCTGAATAACTGCGAGGACGAACCGATCCGCATCCCGGGGGCGGTGCAGCCGCACGGGGCCCTGATCGCCATCGGGGCCGAGGATGGGGTCATCTCCCACGCGTCCGAGAACCTGGCCGATTTCTTCGGGGTGGCCCCGCTCGACGCCATCGGGCTCCCCCTCGCCACGCTCTTCGACGAGGTCGATTACAGCAGGGTCGCCGACGGCATCAATCGGCTCAAGGACGACGCCTCGCCCAAGTACCTCTACACGGTCAGGCCCAAGGGGGGCCCCGCCGGCTACGACGCCATCGTCCATCGCGCGGGCGGGCGGACGATCCTCGAGTTCGAGCCGATGCGGAGCGCCGGCGGGGCCTCGGTCGCCGACCTCTATCGGCTCACGCAGGGGGCCGTCACCAGGCTCCGCAAGGCGTCGGACCTAGGCGAGATGTACGACATCTGCGCCCACAGGGTGAGGGAGATCGCCGGGTTCGACCGCGTGATGGTCTATCGGTTCGACGACGACTGGAACGGGATCGTCATCGCCGAGTCGAAGCGGGACGACCTCGAGCCCTTCTTCGGCCTCCACTACCCGGCCTCGGACATCCCCAAGCAGGCCCGCGACCTCTACGTCCAGAACTGGCTCCGGTTCATCGCCGACCGCGACTACGCCCCCGTGCCGATCCTCCCGCCGTCGGGGCCCGAGTCCCCCGCCCCCCTCGACCTCAGCCAGTCGGTCCTGCGCAGCGTCTCGCCGATCCACCTCGAATACCTGCGCAACATGGGCGTCGGGGCCTCCATGTCGATCTCCTTGTTGAAGGATAACCGACTCTGGGGGCTCGTGGCCTGCCACCACTACTCACCGAAGTACGTCCCCTACGACATCCGCACCGCCTGCGAGCTGCTCGGCCAGGTGATGTCGATGCAGCTCGTCTCGCGCGAGGAGCAGGAGCGGGCGAAGTACGGCCACCGCATGAATTCGGTCCGGCTCGAGATCGCCGATCGGCTCTGGAGGATGGAGCAGGTCGGGATCGCCCTCATCGACGTCGAGCCGACCATCCTCGACCTCCTCGAGGCCAGCGGCGCGGCGGTGATCCACGACAACGAGGTGACCCGGATCGGCCTGACCCCGGCCGTCGAGGAGATCCTCCAGATCTGCGAGCTCCTCGAGGCTCGCGAGGTGACCGAGGTCTTCCACACAGACTCCCTCGGCTCCGCTCTCGGCCTGCCTTCGATCGGGGCGGTCGCCGCCGGCCTGCTCGCGATCTCGATGCGGAAGCGGATGCGGGACTGGGTCATGTGGTTCCGCCCCGAGCAGGTCCGCGAGGTCGACTGGGCGGGCGACCCCTCCAAGACCGTGGAGAAAGGCGACGGGGCCGTCCGGCTCAGCCCCCGGGGCTCGTTCGCGCTCTGGAAGCAGGTGGTGAGGGGCAAGAGCCAGCCCTGGACCGCCTCGGAGATCGCCGCGGCCAACGACCTGAGGCGCGACCTCGCCGAGGCCATGCTCGGACGCGCGGCCGACCTCGTGAAGCAGAACCGGGTCCTGCGTCGGGGGGATGTCGAGAAGGAGGAGATGCTCGCCAGCGAGCGCGCCGCCAGGAGCGAGGCCGAGCGGCTCGGGCGGATGAAGGACGAGTTCGTCGCCACGCTCTCGCACGAGCTGCGCACCCCGCTCAACGCCATCATCGGCTGGAGCCAGATCCTCCGCCGGGCCCACGACACCGAGGACATCCGCGAGGCCGGCGAGGTCATCGAGCGCAACGCCCGGATCCAGGCGACAATGATCGAGGACCTCCTCGACGCCAGCCGGATCACCTCGGGCAAGCTGCGCCTGGACATGCAGCAGGTGGACCTCACCTCGACGGTCTCCGCCGCCCTGGAGACGGTCGCCCCGGCCGCGCAGGCCAAGGGGGTCCGGATCGAGCGGCTCCTGGACACCTTGCACCGGGTCCACATCTCGGGGGATCCGACCCGGCTCCAGCAGGTCTTCTGGAACCTGCTCTCGAACGCGGTCAAGTTCACGCCAAGGGGGGGTAAGATCCAGGTCCTGATCGAGCGGATCGACTCGCACGTCGAGGTCAGCGTCTCTGACACCGGCCAGGGGATCGACCCGAAGTTCATCCCCCACGTCTTCGACCGCTTCCGCCAGCAGGACGCCGCCACGAATCGGAAGCACGGCGGGCTCGGGCTCGGGCTCTCGATCGTCCGCCACCTCGTCGAGCTCCACGGCGGGACGATCTTCGTCAGGAGCGAGGGGGATGGGCAAGGCTCCACGTTCGTCGTCTCGCTCCCCGTGCGGGCCGTCGCGAACGAAGGACGCAGGACGGGAGTCCACCCGACCCGCGAGATGTCGCCGATCGAGGACGACCAGATCGACCTGAACGGCGTCAAGATCCTGATCGTCGACGACGAGACCGACGCCAGGGAGATGATGTCGCGCGTCCTGGAAGAATGCGGCGCCGAGGTCGTCACGGCGGGCTCGGGCGAGGAGGGACTGGCCCGCTTCCAGGGGGCCAAGTTCGACGTCATCGTGAGCGACATCGGCATGCCCGGCCTCGATGGCTACGAGTTCATCAAGCAGCTCCGGAATCTCGAATCGAGCCTCGGCCGCCCGCGCTGCCCGGCCGTCGCCCTGACCGCCTATGCGCGCCCCGAGGATCGTCGCAAGGTCCTGCTTTCCGGCTATCAGATCCACCTCGCCAAGCCCGTCGAATTCGCCGAGCTGACCGCGGTGATCGCCAACCTCGTCGACAAGATCTAGGATCTTCGGCCGCTCAAAGACTTTGCGGTCATGGCCTGACGCGAAGGGCGTCACCCCCTCGCCCTTCGCCCCTCGCCCGTCCGGACCGCCCGACTTCCCCCCTTCGGCAATCCGCAACCTCCGGCCTGTCACGCTGGTGTGTTAACCTTCGGGCCCGCGCGAGAAAAATCCCGAGGGAGGGTGGATTGGCGGGGCGGCCTCGTGGCATTACTGGAAGAAAGACGGGGTCGAGGCGAGGGGGGCAACATCCATGCCCGGGATGCGAGCGGCGGGGGGCTCGGGCGATCTCCGCAACCTGATGGCCAGGGGGCGGAGCGGGAGCCTGTCGGACGGCCAGTTGCTGGAACGCTTCGTGCGCGAACGCGACGAAGGGGGCGACATGGCGTTCGCCTCGCTCATGGATCGGCACGGCCCGATGGTCCTGCGCGTCTGCCGGGGCCTCCTCCGCGACGCGAACGACGCCGAGGACGCCTTCCAGGCGACCTTCCTCGTCCTCGCGAAGCGGGCCGGGTCGCTCTGGGTCAGGGACTCGATCGGGCCCTGGCTCCACGGCGTCGCCTACCGGGTCGCCACGCGATCGGCCTCGGACCGGGCCCGACGCGCCCGGCACGAGCAGAAGGCGGCGAGCCGGGCCGTGAATGTCATGGCTCCCGCCGAGGTCGACGACCTCGACCGGCTCCTCCATGCGGAGGTCGAGCGCCTGCCCGAGCGCTTCCGATCTCCCATCGTCCTCTGCTACTTGCAGGGCCTGACGCACGACGAGGCGGCCTCGCAGCTCGGCTGGCCGGTGGGCACCGTGCGGAGCCGGCTCTCCCGGGGTCGCGACAAACTCCGCGGCCGGCTCGACCACCTCGGCCTGGCCGGGGCGATCGAGGCTGTTGCGCCGGATCGAGGCGGGTCGCATCGGGCGAACGAGCCGATCCCTCCGAGCCTGGCCGTGGCCACGGTCCGGCTGGCGTTGGGGGGCGTTTGCGGGAATCTCACGGCCGCCGGGGTGGTCCCGGCGGTCGCCACACTGACGAAAGGGGCGATACGCACCATGATCCTGGACCGAATCTTCAAGCTGGGCGTCGGGGCACTCGCGGCCGGCATCCTCGCCACGGGCGCGACCGTGGCCCTGCAATCCTCGGGCACGGGCAAGGCCTACGCACGGAGCGAGGCCCCCGCCAAGTCGGAGGCCGAGACCATCGCCGAGTCGTTCCTGAAAGCGGGCGCGGACCTCTTCAACGCCAGGAACGCCGCGGCCCTCGCCGAGACGTATACCGCCGACGGCACGATCCGCCTGGTGAGCCACCGCGACGGCGTCTATCGGGAGGACCTGAAGCAAGGCCGGGCCGAGGTCGAGACGTTCTACGCCGAGTGCTTCAAGACCGACAGGCAGATCGACCCCAAGAACACGGTCGAGTTCGTCCGCCAGATCCGCCCCGACTTGATCGTCGTGAACGGCCGATTCCGGGTGATCTCCGGCGAGCCCGAACTCCCATTCGTCCAGCTCCGGACCAAGCAAGGGGACAAGTGGCTCCTCAGCCAGCTCTGGCTCTTCCTCGATCCCAAGTAAATCGGACCCGGCCCCGAGTATCCCGGCCTCGCGGATGACGACTCGCCGGAGGCCCCGCGCCCCGCGAGTCGTCTGGCTTTTGGTGGACGCGAAACCCGAGCTCACCCATCACATGTACGTGACGATGTGGTGTCACGAAGTCAATCATCTCTATTCCTGGAAGCTGCTCGTCTCCCGTTCCCCCGTGCGTTAAAACCGTTGAAGACGCACGGGATCGGCCCGGATGCGTCGTATACTTGACGAGGAGGGTGGACGATGACGGTCGGCAGCATCGTCGATGGAGGCGAAGCGACGCCGAGGGTCCGCCCGCGAATTCGATGGACGAACTCCCGGAGGTACGATGTACACTGCGTCAGTCGAGCCGGCGATCGCGGATACCTGCGCCAGGTCCTTCTTGCGGAGCCTCCAGAAGGCGGCCTGCGGCATCCTGGGCGGGGGCGAGGCGCTCAAAGTGCACGATTATCGGCGGGTCGAGCGGCTGATGCGGATCGCCATCGCGCTCGGGACAGGGCAGCAGCCATATGTGCAGGTGCACGGGCTGCCGCCGGGGGATGAGTCGTCGACGCTGCCCGAGACCTTCGAGGTGAAGCTCACGAACCTGCTCGCCGCCAAGGCCTCCGAGGTCCTCAGCGACGCCGTGCAGGGGGCGCCCGAGGCCCTCGCCAGGCTCGACAGCGAGGCGGAGCAGATCCTGGCGACCGAGGACATCCAGCTCGTCTGAGCCTGGGTCTCCTCGGCCCGTCGGGGGACGCACGAGTCCCGCGAGATCGGCCGGCTCAGGTGAGGTTCGGCAGCACCCCTTCGCCGCAGAAGTTGGGGTTGCCGAACCGCTCGATCCGGTGGCCCATGCCGTGGGCGAAGGCCATCAAGAGTCGGTTATGCGGCAGCTTCGGGTACTTCAGGGATCGGCCCATCTTGAACCCGAGGCCGTTGCCGACGAGGACGAACGGGATGTCGTCGAGTGTGTGCGAGTTGCCCTTGCCCAGCTCGTTCGTCCAGACGATCAGGGTGTTGTCGAGCAGGCTCCCCTGCCCGCCCGGCTCGGGGGTCTCGGCCAGCCGCTTCGCGAGGTAGGCGACCTGCTCGCAATACCAGGCGTTGATCTTCGTCAGCTTCTCTTGAGACTTCTCGTCGCTGTCCGGGTTGTGCGAGAGCTCGTGGTGCCCCTCGTCGACCCCGATCCAGCGGTGGCGGGCGCCCCCGACCGAGTTGGTGTACTGCAAGGTGGCGACGCGGGCGAAATCCCCCACGAAGCTGTTCACCATCAGGTCGATCTGGGTCTTGCTGATCTTGGGGATGTTGTCGTTATCCTGCTTGAGCCCCGGCTCGAGGTCGGGGACGGCGTGGCCGACGTCCTGCCGGCTCCCGGCTTTAAGCTCCTGCTCCATCTCGCGGACGAACGTGGCGTGCTCGTCGAGGAGCTGGCGGTCCTCGGCCGAGACGACCGAGCCGACCTTGCGGAGGTCGTCCTGGAGGTCATCCATGATGCTCTTCAGGCTCTCCTGATCCTTGGCCCGGCCATAGAGCTTGGCGAACATCCGGTAGGGGTCGTCGATCGGCGGCAGCGGCTTGTTGGCCCCGGCGTAGACCATCCGGGTCCAGGTGTCGGCCCGCTCGGGGACCATCACGCCGAACTCGAGCGAGCCGAAGCGTGTGCGGGTCGCGGCGTCGGCCTGGAGGAAATTCTTGATCTCCTGGTCGATCGAGACCCCCTTGGCCCAGCCGGCGGGAGTGTCGGAACCCCCCTGGATGTTGCCCGGGTAGAGCTCGATGCCGGTGAGGAGGCAGCCCATGCCACGCATGTGGTTGTCGCCGTCGCCGCGGACCTTGTCGCAGACGCCGTGCAAGATCAAGGAGCGGTCGCGGAAGGGCTCGAGCGGCTTCAGGCTCTCCTTGAGCGTGAACGACTCCCCCTCCTGGTCCGGCCAGAACGTCTTGGGGACGACGCCGTTGGGGCTGAAGAGGATGACCAGACGCTGCTTGCGGGCCGCCTGATTGGCGAAGCCGAGGCTGGGGAGGTTCAGGAGGAACGGCAAGGCCGCCGCGCCGATTCCGAGGTCGCGGATGAACTCACGTCGACTTTGAGCGTTGGCCACGTCCGTCCTCCGAGGAGATAACAAATGCCTATGATCGATCAGAATCACTCTTATCAGGATGATACCGGTCTTGCTACCGGAGCGACGCTTTGACGGCGCCGGATGATGACGAGCCGTTGCCCGGGTTCGGGGCCGAGGCCACCGGCGGCGCCGGGCGGATGGCCGAATCGGCGACGATCGCCACGAGCAGCTTGCGGATGCTGAACTTGTTCTCGGCGAACCCGCGACGCAGCTTCAGCGACTCCTGGATCCCGTAGGCCCGGATCGGCTGCTTGATCATGTGGTGGAAGAGCTGCTGGACGAATGCCGAGTGCGTCTCCTCGCTCTCGGCCAGCAGGTTGGCGAGTTCGCGGGCCCCGGAGTAAGGCAAGGACTCGCCGGAGCGGGTCTCGAGCGTCCCGGTCGCGTCGATCGGCTTCCCCTTCTCCTCGGTCCGATATCGGCCGACGGCGTCGAACTGCTCCAGCCCGAACCCGAGCGGGTTGATCATGTTGTGGCAGGTCTTGCAGGCGGCCGGGCTCGTCTGCAGCGCCACGCGCTCGCGGGTCGTCAGGTCCTTGTGCAGGTCGGGGGCGAGCGGGGCGACGGCCTCGGGCGGCGGCCTTAGCACGCGGCCGAGCACGCTCCGGGAGAGGAAGACCCCCCGGTGGATCGGTGAGCTCGTCGCTGTGTACGCGAAGTTGGCCATGAGATAAGGATGCGTCAAAAGTCCCGCCCGTTCCTTCGGATTCAGGCCGACTTTCTGGAATGGGGCATCCTGGGGGAGCTCGGCGCCGTAAAACTTGGCGAGCCGACCGTTGAGGTACGTCGCGTCGGCGAGGAGGAGCCTGCGGAAGTCGGACTCGTCGCCCCAGACGACGTCGTCGAGGAAGAGGTCGAGCGACGTCCTCAGGTCCGAGGCGATCGTCGCGTCGAACCCGGCGTAGAGCGCGGCATCCTTGGCGAGGTCGGGGACCTGCTCGACCCGGAGCCACTGGAGGAAGAAGTCGCGGACCTTGGATCGGCTCCGGAGGTCGGGGAGCATCCGCTCGGCCTGGGCGACGACCTCCTCGCGAGTCTTCAGTTTTCCCGCTGCCGCTGCCTCGAGCAGGGGCTTATCCGGGAGGGAATCCCAGAGGCCGAATGAGATCCGCGAGGCCACGTCGTAGTCGTCGCCGCCGGTGCCGGGCTCGCGATAGAGGAACCTCGGGGACTTGAGGACGAGCAGGATGGACCGCTTGAAGGCGAGGTCGAGGTCCTTGCTGGCCTCGAACTGGCGGTCGACGAAGGCCTGCTTCAGCTCGGGGGTCAGCGGGCGGCGGAAGGCCCGCTCGGCGAATCGATTGCAAAAGTCCCGGAGCTTCTCGGCTCGATCCTTCGAGTCCTCGCGAGCCCCGGCGAGCTCGGGCAGCCTGGCCGAGATGTAGGCGGCGGCCTCGATGGCGGCGTCGGTCGTGGCGAGGTCCCAGGCCTTCGAGATCGTCGTCCCTCGCTCGTAGCCGACGCTGCGGTCGTCCGGGGGGAAGGCGGTCTCGACGACGAACGTCTCGGAGCCCTTGGCGGGGCTCAGGTTCCGCTCGGGGATGATCTCGACCGGCCGGTGGGGCAGCTTCCACTCGAGGGAGACGGACGCCTTGACCGGCGGGAAATTCTTCTTCTCCTTGGAGTCGTCCACCCCCTGCTTGGCCTTGGAGAACTCGAGCTTGATCGGATAGGCCCGGCCGCCGAGGAGCGTGATCGAGGCCTTGTACTCGGTGTCGTCCCCGGACCTCACCGTGGCGTCCACGAGCGGCTTGCGGACGTCGTTGACCCAGAGCCTGGCGGCGTGGTCGGCGCGGACGATGAACTCGTACTCCCCGGTCTCGGGGGCGAGGACGGAGCCTTCCCAGCGGATCGAGAACTGATCCGGCTCGAACTTCGCGGGGTCGGGCCCGACGAGGCCGAAATCGAAGTGGACGGTGGGATCGACCCGGTCGATGACGCGCTCGCCGTCGCGGAACCGCCTCGACTTGAAGTACTGCCCCCGGAGTCCGCGCTTGTCGTCCCAGGAGCCGGGCGCGCGGAAGGTTCCGACGAGGTCGGCGACGGCGTTGCGGTATTGCCGGACCGTGAGCCTGGAGAGCTCGACCCGGACGTTCTGGCTCCTGGCCTGGGCGGCCTGGGAGTAGAACGCGTCGAAGATGTAGGCCGCGACCTTGTCCGCCTCGGGCCCGACGCAGGTGCCCGGGTCGTCCTCGGGCATGGTCTTGGCGATCAGGCCCGAGAGCTGGGCCACCGAGCGGTCGCCGAGGAGGGCCCTCGGGTACTCGTCCGACCCCTCGCCGTTGGCCCCGTGGCAGTTGAGGCAACGCTTGCGGTAAATCTCCTCGCCCGAGGACTCTTCGGCCTTCGCGGGGGCGAGCCCCGCGGTCGCGACGAGCGCGAGGACGCAGGCGACCATCCGGAAGGAGGGCGAGGGCATAGGCACGATTCGCGTTGGGGCGGGCCTGGTCAGCATCAAGCGATCACCCGGGCTCGAGGCGAGGATTCCCAAAGTTACGGGACGACGGAGTCCGGTCCAGGGAGTGCAACCGGCGGGACCGCATCGGGTTGCGTCACGGCTCGCCGGGTTCTGGCGAGGCCGGGGCGGCGGCGGCTCTTGGGCAAGCGGTGTCGCGAGCCGGGCCCGACGAAAGGATTAGGAGGGATTTCGCCGCCCAGCGTCTCGCGACTCACCCTCTTTTTTAGCCGATCCCTAACGCTCGAACAAGTGGTGATGCCTTTCCGGGGGTTCGGTTCCACTCGTATCGAAGTCGGAGGGGTCAGGCGTAGTTGGTGATGAGGAGCTCGGAGATCGTCCTGGAGCGGGCGTCGAGGTTGATGTCGCGACGGTTTGTGAGGGTGGTGAGCCGGAAGCCATCGAAGAGCTCGCGGACGTGGGGGGTGTCGCTGTTGCTCAGGGCCCAGCGGACCCCGCTCGCGTCGAGCTTGCGGCAGAGCGCGGCGAGGCGGGCGTGGTCGGGCTCGCGGAACTTGCCGGGGGTGTAGCGGTCGAAGTCGGAGTACCCCCCCTGCTTGAAGTAGGGCGGGTCGAGGTAGACGAAGTCGTCGGCCTGGACGTCGGCCAGGCAGGACTCGAAATCCGTCGCGCGGATCTCGACCCCCTGGAGGCATCCGGCGACGGCCTCGAGGTTGGCCGGGTCGTAGTAACGACGGTCGTAGGCGCCGTAGGGGACGTTGAACCGCCCCTTCTTGTTGACCCGGAAGAGGCCGCGGAAGCAGGTCTTGTTCAGGTAGATGAACTGCGCGGCGCGTTCGACGAGGCCGCGGCCCTCCGGGGCGATGGCCCGGATCCGCTCATACTCGGCCTTGGTGTTGGCCATGCCGTCGAGCTGCCGGGCGACGCCCGCGGGGTCGTCGCGCACGGCGCGATAAGTGTCGAGCAGCCAGTGGTTGAGGTCGCCGACGACCGCCCTGCCCGGCCTGAGCGTGAACAGCACGCTCCCGCCGCCGAAGAAGGGCTCGTAGTACGTTCGAAAACCATCGGGGAAGAGCCCCACCAGTTGCTTGGCGAGTCCCTGCTTGCCCCCCGCCCACTTCAGGATCGGCCTGGGCGCGATCACGGTGCTCATTGCGACCCTCGCAACCGCATTCCTGCCAACCAGCTTCGGACACACGACCAATACGGCCGACGGAGGACGCCCCGGTATCAACAACTTACCCGATTCCGCGGCGGTCAAGCCCTACCGGACCAAAAATCGACGGATTCGAATCTGTTGCCGGGCGAACAATTGGAAATCTCCACGCAATCGCCCGGCCTTCCCCAGCCCGAGCCTAGTCGGCCAGGGGCCAATCCGCCGGCTTCGGCTTTTCCTCCGTCGCCTCGACCTTTGAATCGCCGTAGTCGATGGTCATCCCCAGGGCAAACGCGATGGACAGCAACAAACATCCCGCGAGGATCACCCCGACGAATCCGAAGATTATCGGGCCCATTGGAGCAACGGCCTTGGCGAACCAAAGGGCGACGAATCCCGCGATAAAGTGCAGGAAAGGGAAGGATTGCAAGACGGCGACGATGATCCCTCCCATGATCAACCGCTTCGCCAGCCACGGCCGTACGACGCAGGTCGCGAGCCCCAGTATCCAGAAAGTCGCGATCCCGGCGTACATCCCCGGCAGTTCCGCCTTTTCCCAGATGATCGTCGCGAAGCGATACGGGACGATCAGGTTCGCCGCAAACACCGGCGTCCAGGCGACCGCCCAGCCCCAGGGGAATTCCCTCCGAGATCCTTCCATGATGCGACGCCTCCGCTGCTATTCAGGTCATGACGATGCTCGATTTCCGGTCTCTTGCGAAGTCCTCGCCTTGCATGGGCCCGTCGCAACCGCGGCTATTCCATTGACCAGATCTCTTCGTCGCGTTGTGATTTGTGCTTTGGTTGGGGGGTCAGGTTTGTAAATAAGACGATCCACCTCCAAATCGATGTGCAGAAGAACTCGGGCACCAATGAGATCAACATGAGGGACCCGCCCATGGCGATAGTTATGAAAAATTCTGAATATGGTAAATTTTGTGGCTTGACGAGCAGGTCGGCGAACGCCCCGGCCATTATCTGGAGGATCGGTACGAATTGCGTGATGGCGACGATCAGGCCTCCCCTGACAAGCCTACGCCCCAGCGGCGGGTAACCGACGCAGGCCGCGATGCCCAATATCCAGAGGAATACGGTGCACGCCAAGATACTCTGCGTATCCTTCAACTCCATCGCCGCAACCCCGATATCATACGGGACGATCAGGTTCAGGGCATATACGACGGTCCAGGCGATCGGCCAGGCCCAGGAACGTTGCGTCCGTGTCACTTCCATGAGTCGGTGTGTCTCGATGATGTGAATCGATTCGACTTGGGAGTAAGCAGGCGGCTTGCGCCATTCACCCGACGTTCGGGCTCCATCCGTTGCGATTCGACAGTTTAACAGTCCGGGGTTCAAGGGTCGAGGCGTTCCGTCGGCGTCCACGGCCTCGATACATAAGTCCGATCCATGGTCTTGTTTGCAAGGGATTCGGCGAATAATATCAGTGATACACGTCTCGGTTTGGCGAGATCTTCCCGGAATGATGCCGTCTTCAGGATATCTGAATGGACAAAGCTTTGGCGTGCCCGCTTGTCTGGATGCCGCTGGTGATGGGGCTCTGCTGGGCGGGCGGCTGCGGCTCGAACCCCACGCCGCAACGTGCGGCTTTGTATGGGCACACGAGCTACGTGTGGTCGATCGCGTTCTCCCCCGACGGCAAGACCTTGGCCTCGCGGGGCGGCGATTCCACGGTCAGGCTCTGGGACGTGACGAAGGAGAGACAGAGGCTCGTCTTGTCCGAACTCCAGTCGTCGATGGGGGTCGTCGCATTCTCTCCCGACGGTTCGAGGGTGGCCACGAATGACGCGTTGGTCGGGGTCGTGACCTGGGACGCGGCCTCCGGCGATGGACGCACCGAGTACCTCTATCCCACCCGGAAAGCGCCGGAATGGTCGTGCTATGCCACGGCATATGGTTGGGGCGTCGTGTATTCGCCCGACGGCAAGACCCTGGTCGCGGGGGGCAGCAACCAGGGCGAGTACGGCTACGTGACCAGTTGGGACGTCGCCGAGGGCCAGGGGGACTTTCGCAAAGGTGTGGATCTCTGGCGGCAGGCCGACGTCGTCACGACGGTGGCCTGGTCGCCCGGTGGCGAGGTCATCGCGTCGCCGGACGATGCCGCGATTCGGCTCTGGGACACCGCGGCGCGGAAAGGACGGGCCAGCCTCTTCGGGCACACGGGTGGTGTCATCGCGATCGCCTTTTCCCCCGACGGCAAGACCCTGGCCTCCGCCAGTTCCGACCGCACCGTCAAGGTCTGGGACGTGGCGAGCGGCCGAGAGATCAGGACGTTTACCGGCCATCGCGCCCCCGTCCTCTGCGTTGCGATCAGTCGCGACGGGAAGGTCGTGGCTTCCGGAGATTTTTTCGGGAACGTCCTCCTCTGGGATTTGTCCACGAGAAGCATCATCGCCGAGCTTCCGCGTCAAAAGCAGGGATTCCAGTGCGTGGCCTTCTCCCCCGTCGAGGATCTGCTGGCCACGGGAAGCGCGGACGGGAAGATCCGCTTGTGGAGCCTGCCGCCACGGCGATAACCCAAGTCGTTTCTCGATACCCAAATGAAGTTCCGCTAGGCACCAAGGCGGATCATTTGTGGATACCCCGCTCAAAATGGACCTCGACCCATGCGGAGCCGCTCCGCAGGCTCTTGATGGGAGCGGCGACGATCCGCGCCTCCCTGAAAGTCATGAAGTCTCGTACTTCTTGATCAGAAGCGACTCGAAGAGCTGAAACCGGCGGATGAGGAGCGATTGACGTTTCGTAAGTTCATGTTGCTATGCCTTAGGAATGTTGTAGGGATAATGGCATCGATATCAACAAAGGCGAGGTGCATCCCGCGTTGGGGATGCACCTCGCCTTTGAGCTTGAGTCAGGATGCGGGATCGGGCCGATGGCTCAGACCGATTCCGGTGCCTCGGCCTCGGTGTTGTCGTCGTCCTCGTCCTGGAGCTCTTTCAGCTCCTTGAGGAGGTCGTTGAGTTTGCTCTCGAGGGACTTGATGCGGGCGTCCTTCTTGCCCTTGGCCTTGGTGTTATCCTTGGCCTTCTTGTCCTTCACAACCTTGGCCTTCTCCTTCTCGGCCTTGAGCTTCTCGGACTTCTCCTTCTCGAGCTTGGCCTTGGCCTCCTTGTCCTGGGCCAATAGGGCCTGGCTCTTGGCTTCCTTGAGCTTGGCCTCGGCCTCGGCTTTCTGCTTCTTGAGCTCGTTCTGCAGGGCCTTCATCTTCTCGTTCTGGAGCTTGCGGAACTCGTCGGCCTCGGCGCGGGACTTGTCGGCCAGGGCGCGGGCCTTGTCGCGGAGGATGCGGGCCTCCTCGCGACGCTTGGCGTCGAGGTTGCCGTCGGGGGACTTGTCGCTGTGCTTGTGGATGTTGAAACGGAACTCGAACTGATCGCCGAGCTGGCCCTTGAGCTGCTTCTCGAAGTCGGAGCCGGGGCCGAGCTTCTCGCGGACCTGCTTCTCGAAGTCGGAGCCGGGGCCGAACTTCTCCTTCATCTCCGCGCCCAGCTTCTCGCCCATCTCCTTGACGCTCTTCTCGAACTCGGAGTTGGGGCCGAACTGCTTCTCGATCTCGCCCAACATCTTCTCGAGGCCCTTGGAGAACTCGGAGTTGGGGCCGAGCAACTCGTCGAGGCCGGAGAGGTCGACGTCGACGCCGATCCGGGCCTTGCCATCCTTGCCGCCCTTCGCGTCCTTGGCGATCTTCGGCTTGCGGGTCACGCGGGCCTTTGGCTCGTCGTCGCCGTCATCGTTGCCGTCGATCACGACGACCTCGACCTCCTCGACGGCCTCGGACTTGGCGTCCTTGGCGTCCTTCGCCTCGACCTTGACCTCCTCCGCGGACTTCGCCTCGACCTTGGCCTCCACCTTGACCTCGACCGGCTCGGGGGGATCGGCCGCGACCCAGGTCGGGGCGGCGAAGAGGCCGAGGATGCCGACCCCGAGGACCGACGAGAGGGAGAGGCGGCAGGGGACCTTGTCGTGAAGGATCATGGACAGTCTCCGCTCGAAGAGGCGGCCCGCCCCGCCGATGCCCAACGTGGGCAAGGGCGCCGGCGTCCGATTTGATAAGGAGGCACACACCTCAAGAAGTGTTTCGGCGTAGCGGAAGCGGTCTTCCGGCAGCATCGCGACGACCCAGGCGTCGCAGGCCAGCTCGGCCTCGTTGTCGAGCCGGTGCCTGGCGAACCAGAAGAGGGGGTTCCACCACCAGATCAGGCCGGCCAGCAGCTCCAGGCGGGCGATCCAGTGATCGCCGCGGCGGAGGTGGGCCAGTTCATGCGCGAGGATTCCGCGCCAGCGTTCGATCCCCTCCGTCGCCACGAGCCGCTGCGGCAGCATCAGCTTGGGCCGGCCCAGGCACCAGAGCGAGGGCACGTCCAGGTTCGGCACCACGACCATCTCGGGGACGCGGACCCCGAAGTCGGAGCCGATGGCCTCGGCCTCCTCCCTCAGCCATTCGGGCGCGGGCTTCACCCAGCGGAGCCGGCGGCGGAACCGCAGGATCCGGACCGCCTGGACCAGGCCCCATGTCGTCGAGCCGAGGATCCAGAGCCCGAGCAGGGCCTCCTCCCGGCTCAACGCGGCCCAGGCCGGGGGCGTCGCGACCGGCCTGGCGACCAACTCGACCTCTGAGGCGACCTGCGTCGTCGCCGCGACCTCGGCGTCTTCGGCGATATCGAACCCCTCGGAGGGCTCGACCGGCACCACGGCTTCGACATTGGCGACGACCTGGGCCTCGACCTTGACCTCGGGCCGGGCCTCGGCGACCGGATCGATCGCGACGACCACTGCCCCATCATCGCCCGCGAGGCCTCGCCAGGAGCCGAAGGGCCAGGAGGCCTGGATCAAGGGCGGGGTCATCAGCTTGACGATCACCAGGAGCCAGAGCATGTGCCTTGCAGCGGGTCCGAGCCGACCGAGCCGGGGGACCAGCATCGCCACGAGGGCGAGGATCCCCGCGATGAGCGTCGTCTCCGCGAACCACCAGAGCATCGTAGCCTCCCCGTTGCCTGTGACTCAGAAACGTATCACGGGTCAGATGTGTTCAACGCTCGACCGACGGCATGCGGCCCTCAGGACCTGGGGGGGCCTTGGCCCCCCCCCGCCTCGTCGAGGAGCCTGCGGAACCGCGCGATCTCCTCGGCCGTGAAGCGGTTCCCGTTCACCAGGGCGAGGATCAAGGGGGCCGCGCTGCCGTTGCAGAGCTCGTCGGCCGTGTCCTTCAGCCGCCGCTCGAGCATCTCGTCCCGGCTCATCGTCGGCTTGAAGACGTGGGCCACGCCCGTCGAGTCGCTGTCGACGTAACCCTTGGTTTGCAGGCGTGAGAGCAGCGTCAGGACCGTCGTGTAGGCCCAGCGCTTCCCCCAGCCATTCAGCAGGGTGTTCACCTGCCGGACGGTCCCCGTGCCCAGCTCCCAGAGGGCTTTGAGCACCTCCCGCTCGGCCGTGCTGAGGTCGGCTCGGATCTCCTTGTTCACTCCCAACACTCCGCGTTCCGGTTGCCTTAACTACGTTTTGTAGTAGGCGACCACAGGAGGCTACTACAATCCGTAGAAGGCGTCAAGCGTCGGCGATCGAGATTTCTGGATTCGGGATCTTGGACTGTCGGGACGGGGCGCGAGGGGACCTCGGCATGACCCAGGCGCCGCGAACGTGTGTTCGCGCCGGGGGCGCGATTCTTTGGATCGAGGCGGGGATTTTTCGAGATTTCGGCGGGGCGGACCCGGGCCGGAGGGTGCTCAGGCCCGGGCGTCGGCCCGATCAGGCGAGGAACTTCTCGAGCAGGTTGCTGGTGATCTTCTGGACGCGGGGGTCGGGGCCGTGGGGGCGTCCGTAGTGAGAATACGGGGGCATGTGGCCGGGGGGGGATGAGAGCCCCTGGGCCCAGAAGATGGTCGAGGCGTTGAAGACGAGGTTCCCCTTGGGGCCGGGGTAGATCGTCGCGGTGAACTCGGCGGCGACCCCGCCGGTGTTCTTGGTCGGCCCCTTGGCGACGACCTCCAGCCCGGGGATCGGCGCGGGGTCGCCGTGGAACTCCCAGCCGACGAGCCCGGGGATCTTGTCCCCCGCCTTCATGCCGGTCCCGGCGAAGAGCCAGTGGTCCGGCTTGGTCACGATCCAGTCCCCCGAGCCGTTGAACGGGCTGATCGTCCTGGCGCCGATGAGGGTCGCCTCGTTCGGGCCGTCGACCGGGAACGGGCCCATGTACGGCTTCTCCACCTCCATGACGCCCCCGTAGCGACCGGCGCGGGTGATGCTCCGCGCGGGCCGGCCCGCGGAATTCGCCGTCATCGGGGCGACGAAGCAGCAGGTGTTCCCCGAGAGGAACGCGACGTTGACCCCCTCGGCGATCGCCTTCTTGACGTTCTCGAACATCTCGAGCGACCAGTATTCGTCGTGGCCGACCGAGAGGAACCCCCTGGCTCGCAGGAGTTCCTGCGGATTCTTGTGCGTGTCGACGTTGGCGATGTACGAGACGTCGTACCCGTGCTGCTCGAGCCAGTAGTAGAAGGGGAACTCCCAGAGCAGGAACTCGCCCGACCCCTGGGACAGCGGGTTGTCATAGATTTGCACATATTTGCCGTAAGGGCGGTCGAAGCTCGCCTTCACGCCCGGCATCAAGGAGCGGCCGTCGGTCCTGCCGTTGACGTAGAGCGAGTAGTTGTCGGGCCAGCGGTTGTAGGCGTTCCAGGTATTATCCGAGACCTGGAAGAGGAGCCCGCACTTGCGCTCGTCGCGTACGACGAAGACGACGTAGCTCTCGCAGCGGTTGTCGGGGGCGATGAGCTTGCCGAGGTAGACGCCGCTCGGCCAGTCGGCCGGGATCGGGAGGGAGAGGCTGGGAGTCCAGGTGCACTCGCGGATCCGCTCGTCGCCGACCGGCGGGTCGGGCTGGATCTTGCCCTCGAAGGGGCCGTATTTGCCGACGAGCCGGCCGCCGGTGCCGCCGTAGTAGCCCATCCGGTAGATTTCGAGGCTGAACGCGGCGGCCGGGTTGGTGCTGACGCAGACCTCGAGGGTCTCGCCGGCCTTCAGGCTCTGCCGCGTGACGTAGCCCTCGACCCAGGGGCAGCGGTAGCCGCCGGCGTCGACCCTCGTGTACGTCAGTTGCCAGTCGGTGGTGCCTGGCTTCTCATTCTCGAGCCGGACCAGGCTCCCCTTCCCGACCTCGCCCGCCGCCGCCGCGGCCCGAGCCTCGAGCCCGAGGCCCGCCACGGCGCCGGTGCCGACGGCCGTCTTGAGTACCTCGCGTCGCCGCCACTTCCGCCCTTCGTTCCCTTGCGTCATCGTCGTCGCTCCGAACCATCCAGGGCCTTCCGCCGCCTCCACTCGAAAACTTCAAACAAATCTCATACTCGATCCGGGGCGATCATGCCATGATGGCGCCTCCCCCCTGCATGGATCCGGGCCCCTCGTTTCGGCGATACTCGAGTCGCGGCCGAGCGACGAGACCGCCCGGGTCGTTGAGATTCGGCCTCCCCGAGATCGGCGAGGCCTGGCACCTTTCGGGATCGGCGAGAGATTCATGGATCGACATCCGTTGCGAGCACACCTGGTCGCGTGTTTTGCGGGAGTGCTTATGGTCGGGCCGGGCGTCGGCGCGGGCCTCGCCCGGGGCGAGGACGGGTTCAGGCCGGGGTTCACCTTCTTCGAGCCGGTCAAGCCCCCGAGGCCCGTGCAGGTCATGGCCCATCGAGGCCTCGCTCGCCAGGCCCCCGAGAACACGGCCCCGGCGATCGAGCTGGCGATCGCCGACGGCCTGGAGTGGGTCGAGGTCGACGTCAGGCGGAGCAAGGACGGGGTCCACTTCCTGGCCCACGACTCTAAACTCGACGGCAAGACCGATGGCAAAGGGACCGTCGAGGGCACCGATGCCGAGACCCTCCGCAATCTCGACGCGGGCAGCTCCTTCGCCAGACGCTTCGCCACCACCCGCCTGCCGACCCTGGCCGAGGCCCTGGGCCTGGCCAAGGATCGCATCAACCTCTGCCTCGACATCAAGTCGGGCGAGCCCGGCGAGATCGTCGACGAGATCCTCAAGGCCGGCATGCAGGCGCAGGTCGTGGTCTTCGGCCCCGCGGACCTGATCGCGAAGGTCCGAGACCTGTCCCAGGGGCGCGTGGCGACCCTGGCGAAGTGGCACCCCGCCGACGGCGTCGAGGCTTTCCTCGCGAAGGTCAAGCCGGCGGCCGTCGAGGTCGACGCGAACGAACTGACCGAGGAGGTCTGCCGCCAGTTCCATGCCAAGGGGGTCCGGGTCGAAGCCAAGGTGCTCGGCAATGACTGGGACAAGCCCGAGGTCTGGAGCCGCGCGATCAAGGCGGGGGCCGACTGGATCCAGACGGACCTTCCGCAGGACGTCCTCTGGCGTTCGATCGTCGATCGCAAGGTCCGCAAGGCCTCGCAGGTCGCCTTCCACCGTGGGGCCTCGTGGTACGCCCCCGAGAACACGATGCCGGCCATCGAGCGGGCCAAGGCCCTCGGCGCCGACTACGTCGAGGTCGACATCCGCACGACCAAGGACGGCCGCTTCTTCCTGCTCCACGACGGCAACCTCGGCCGGACGACGAACGGCGAAGGCCCCATCAAAAATCAGACCGCCGACGCCATCGCCAAGCTCGAGGCCGGCGCCTGGTACGGCCAGCTCTTCGCAACCGAGCCGGTCCCCACGTTCGACGCCGGGCTCAAGGCCCTCAAGGGGCATGCCCACGTCTACCTCGACGCCAAGGAGATCACCCCCGAGGCCCTCGCGGCGAAGATCGAGGAATACGGGATCGCCGATGAGTCGGTCGTCTACCAGCACCCCGACTACCTCGCGAAGCTCAAGGCGATCAACCCCAAGATCCGCCTGATGCCGCCGCTCAAGGATCCGAAACAGATCGACGAGCTGGCCGCGAAGCTGAAGCCCTACGCCGTCGACGCCTCCTGGGGGATCCTCTCGAAGGAGGTCATCGACCGCTGCCATGCCCACGGCATCCGGGTCTTCTCCGACGCCCTCGGCCTGCACGAGAACGTCGCCGACTACCTCAAGGCGATCGAGTGGGGCATCGACGTGATCCAGACCGACCACCCCACGCGCGTCTGGCGGGCCTTCGAGATCCTCGACGCCGCCGCGGCGAAGCAGCCCTGAGCCACCGCAATGCGTCCGGCGACCCGCTCAGATTGGGGGGGGCGCCGGACGCCTTTCGAGTTGGCCGATTGGGGCGATTTCGCGGGTTGGTGTGAAGACTCCGAAAATTCTGCGAATGCCGCGAAATCTAAACGTATGACGCATCAGCATCCGGTTCGTCCAGAAGGCCCGTCCCGCCTCATCCCGTCCGTCGCGACCTGCCGATAAATCCTCGAGATCGGAACGACCGGGTCAGGACGACCCGTCGTCAAGTTGGTCGTATTGGGTCTTGCCAGGGAGGGCAAGGATGGAACGACGGACCCGCGCCAAGATCCTGGCGGCGGCGACGCTGCTTTGCTGGGTCGAATCCCCCTCCTGCCCCGCACAATCGCCGCCATCGTCAACCTCGCGGCCTGCGAGTGCTCGGCCGCAGCCGGCCCCCGCTCCCCGGCGCCTCGCCGCCAATGGCAGCGACCCGACGGCGGCCCCCCTACTGCCGAAGGGCATGACCGCCGCGAACCGGCTGGAGAAGACGGCGGAGAAGGAGATCGCGGGGCTGCAGCCGGGGCCGCTCGAGCCCGGGGACATGAGTTTCCCGATCAACCTCGCGACGGCCTTGCGGCTCTCGGACGCCCGCCCCCTGATCGTCGCAGGGGCGATGGCGAGCACCTGGGTGGCCGAGGCCCAGCTCACCCGGGCGAAGGTCCTCTGGATCCCCCGCCTCAACATCGGCGCCGACTACATCCGGCACGACGGCGGCGGCCCCGACTTCAACAAGGGCATCCTCACCGCACCGAGCGTGAACTTCTTCTATGCCGGTGCGGGCATGTGGCAGAACGTCGCGCTGACCGACGTGATCTTCGAGCCGCTGGCCGCCAGGCAGGTCCTGAAGTCGAGGCAGGCCGACATCCAGACGGCGAAGAACGACGCCCTCATGATGACGGCCGACGCCTACTTCAAGGTCCACCAGTATCGAGGCATGTACACCGGCTCGCTCTACGCGGTGAAGCGGGGGCACGACCTCGTCGACCGGATCACGCGACTGAGCAAGGACCTCGTCCCCCGGATCGAGATCGACCGGGCGCGGAACATGGTCGCCGAGCTGGAGCAGCAGGCGACGTCGTCCCGCGAGGAGTGGCGGGTCCAGAGCGCGAACCTGACGCAGGTGCTCCGGCTCGACCCCCGCGCGGTGATCGTCCCGCTCGAGCACGACCACCTGCAGATCACACTCTTCGACCCGAACCGGACGCTCGACGACCTGATCCCGATCGGCCTGACGAACCGGCCCGAGCTGGCCTCGAACCAGGCGCTCGTGCAGGCGACCGTGGCCCGGATCCGCCGCGAGAAGAACCGGCCCTTGCTGCCGAGCATCCTCATCAACGGGTTCCAGACTCCCAATGAAGAGCTGCAGGCGGGGATCTTCGGCATCGGTCCCAACAGCAGCCTGAACCAGTGGACCGGCCGCGTCGACCTCAGCTATCAGCCGCTCTGGCAGCTCGAGGCCTTCGGCATCGGCAACATGGCCCGGGTCAAGGAGCAGCGCGGGGAGCAGTCGAAGGCCATCGTCGAGCTGTTCAAGGTCCAGGACCGCGTCGCGGCCGAGGTGACCCGGGCCCAGGCGAGGCTCCAGTCGGCCGCCTCGCGGGTCGGCCAGGCCGAGCGGGCCCTCAAGTCGTCGATGATCTCCTTCAATGGGAACTACGAAGGGCTCGCCCAGACGACCCGCTGGGGCGACGTGCTCGTGCTGGTGAACCGGCCGCAGGAGGTGGTCTTCGCCCTCCAGTTGATGAAGATCGCCCTCGACGAGTACTTCACCACGGTGGCCGAGTACAACCTGGCCCAGTTCCAGCTCTTCCACGCGCTCGGCTATCCGGCCAGGGAACTCGCCTGTGCCAATCCGCCGGGGCCGATCGAGCCGGTGAACACCGAACGCCCGAGCTACCTGCCGCCCGTGGGCGAAGGCCCGCCGCCGGCGACCCGCTGACCGTGACCATCGGGATCCGACCCGACCTCGGGAGCCTTACCTCCAGGGAGTGAGGCCTCCGCGAGCCGGGCCGGGTCGCATCAACCACAACATTCGGATCGCTCCGATGGCCGCCGGATCCCGGATGGATCCGGATCGCCGGGCCCGGATGTCGGCGTAGGCCTCTCCGGGCGGGCCGGCCAGTTGCGTGACCAAGAGGGGGGGAGATGGGACGGTTCTCCAGGGCACTCATCCTCGTCGCGGCGCCTCTGCTCGCGGGGATCGCTCCATCCCCGGCCGCGGAGCCGTCGCGACCCGCGATCGCGCCCGCGGCGCGGCCCAGCGCCTCCGCGCCGCCGATCCGCCAGGCCTCGCAAGGCAAGGCGACGACCGCCAGGGTTGCCGGGCCCGCCTCGGTCAAGCCGGCCGTGGCGAAGGCCCAGGCGAAGCCGAAGGCCATCCAGGTCAAGCAGGATGGGGCCTCGACCGCTTCGACGAAGGTCTCGACATCGAGGGATCCCAACGAACTGATCAAGGCGGCGGAACTCCGGATCGCGAACCTGAAGGCGGGGCCGCTGGAGCCGACCGACCTCGGCTTCCCCATCAACCTCGCGACGGCCCTGCGGCTCTCCGATGCCCGCCCCCTGATCGTGGCCTCGGCGCAGGCGAGCGTCTGGATCGCCGAGGCCAAGCTCACGCGGGCGAAGCTGCTCTGGGTCCCGACCCTCAACTTCGCGGCCGACTACATCAGGCACGACGGCGGCGGCCCCGACTTCAACAAGGGTATCCTCACCTCGCCGAGCGTAAACTACTTCTACGCGGGCGGATCGCTCTCGCAGTACGTCAATTTGACGGATGCGATCTTCGAGCCGCTGGCCGCGAGGCAGGAGCTCCGCTCACGCCAGTTCGACGTCCAGGCCGCGAAGAACGACTCGCTCCAGATGACGGCCGACGCCTACTTCCGGGTCCACGAGTCGCGCGGGAAGTACGCGGGGACGCTCTACGCCGTGAAGCGGGGGCACGACCTCGTGGATCGGATCGCCCGCCTGAGCAAGGACCTCGTCCCCAGGGTCGAGATCGACCGCGCCCGCAACATGGTGGCGGACATCGAGCAGATGGCGAACTCGGCCCGCGAGGATTGGCGGGTCCACAGCGCCGACCTGACGCAGATCCTCCGGCTCGACCCCCGGACCGTGGTCGTGCCCCAGGAGCACGACCACATGCAACTGACGCTGATCGACCCCTCGCAGACCCTCGACGACCTGATGCGGGTCGCCGTGCTGACGCGCCCCGAGCTCGCCTCCAATCGGGCGAAGGTCGACGCGGCCGAGGCCAGGGTCCGCCGCGAGAAGATGCGCCCGGTCCTGCCGGTCGTCGCGCTCAACGGGTTCCAGAGCTCGGGGGGCATGAACATCCAGGCGGGTGTCTTCGGCATCGGGCCGAACAGCAGCCTCAACCAGTGGTCGGGCCGGTTCGACTCGAGCTTCCAGCTCCTCTGGCAGCTCGACGCCTTCGGCATCGGCAACGTGGCTCGCGTGAAGAAGCAGCGCGGCGAGCAATCCGACGCCGTCGTCGAGCTTTTCCGCGAACAGGACAAGGTCGCGGCCGAGGTCACCGAGGCCCATGCCCGATCCGAGTCGGCGGCGACCCGCGTCGGTCAGGCCGAGAAGGCCCTGCGATCGGCGATGGTCGCCTTCGACGGCAGCTATGAAGGACTGCATGAGACGACCCGCTGGGGGGACGTGCTCGTGCTGGTCAACCGCCCACAGGAAACGGTCTTCTCGCTCCGGGAGCTGAAGATCGCCTTCGACGAGTACTTCGCGACCGTCGCCGAGTACAACCGGGCCCAGTTCGCGCTCTATCACGCACTCGGCTACCCGGCCCGGCAGATCGCGGTCGTGAAACCGCCCGGAGAGATCCTGCCCGTGAACACCGAGCGTCCCGCTTACCTGCCGCCCGTCGGCGAAGGCCCACCCCCTGCCACGCGCTGAGTCCCGCCCGCGGCCTTCCACTTGCCGCGCTGCACCGTGTCGGAGGGGCGGCTGCGGTCGAGGCCGTCGGGCTCGGGGAGGGGTCGAGCCCTGGGGATCTCCGGATCGTCGGGAGTCGGCATGGGGAGCCTCGGGGGAAGCTCACGCTCGATGAGGGGGATCTCCCTCGGGGGCGTGCTGTTCTGGAGCGACTTCGACTCGGCCTCGGCCGCGACCAGGCTCGTCAGCACGGGCGCGGGCGGGGCGCCCGTGTAGTTGCCGAAGCTGCCGTAATGGGGGGCGGCGAAGCCTTCCGCCGTCGGCGACGGCCCGCAACCCTGGCCATAAGAGCCGTAGGTGGGGACGCCGCAGCCGGGGCTCGGGCGGTGCTTGGGATAGCCGTAGGCCATCCCGTAGCCGCCGTAGAAGGGCTTGCCGTAGGCGATGCCGCAGGTCTCGCCGAGGTGCGGGCCGTAGCCGTAGTCGCCCCAGAGGCCGATGCCGTCGTGGCCCCCAGGGTGGGTCGCCGAGGCGGTCGAGCCCGAGGTTCCCCAGATCCCCAAAGCCAGCGCAAGCGCCTTCAGGGCCGAGCGTTCGAGGCCCTTCGCCGTCGCAACCATGGCAGACTCCCTCCACTCCGCGGGATCGGATCGAGCCGAGATGGGCCCACGGTCGCGAGCCCCTTCGTCGGACGCCGTCGGTTCACCTTCAATATATACACCACGCATCTGGGAGTAGGCCGGGCGTGGCGGGCTTCGATGTTTCGGGAAGGGCCGATTGCGCCGAAGGGGCCGGCTCGCCGTGCGCCTCGAGATACGCCCGGAACCCGGCACCCGCCGCATTTGACAAGCACGCATGACGCACTCAGAATGGAGCGATCTTCTGGGGGACCTTTGAGGCCCGAGGGGATGTGCCTGTCTGCCTTCGCGACGGGCGCCAACCCTGGATTCGAACGTCTCGGCCGGAGGACGACCGACCCCCCTCGACCGCCCGCCTTGTCGAGAGCCGTCGACCCGCCGAGTGAGGCGAGATCCCCGGGTTGCTTGCGATCGCGATCCTCGAGTGGTAAACATAGGAGCACGTCTCGCGACGATGCCTCGCGAGGGCCCTCGGGTCGTCGCCCTCGTGCTCGCGACGACGTGGGGGGCTTGGGGTGATGCCGTTGCCCGAAGATCGTCGCCCGATGAGGGGCCCGCCACGAATCGACCCGGAGTGAATGAATGAATCCGATCGTCTTCGCCATGCGCCGCCCCGTCACGACGATCATGCTGGTCGTGGCCCTCATCAGCAGCGGCGTCCTCGCGCTGAACCGGATGCGCGTGGACATCTTCCCGTCGCTGAACACGCCGAAAATCTATGTTTACCTCGATTATGTGGGAATGAGCCCCTCCCAGATGGAGGGGTTCATCGTCAACCAGCTCGAGCTGTACTTCCAGTACGTCGACGGCATCCAGGACATCGACACCCGCAACATCCAGCAGGTCGCGCTCTGCGAGTTGTCATTCTATCCCGGCACGGACATGGGGCAGGCGATGGCGCAGGTGGTCGCCATGTCGGACCGGGCCATGTCGTGGATGCCCAAGGGCACCCTGCCGCCGATGATCATGCGCATGGACGCCGGCAGCGTCCCGGTCGGCTACCTCGTGCTCGAGAGCAAGACGACCTCGCTCGGCCTGATGGGGGACCTGGCGCAGAACATCATCCGGCCGCTCGTGCAGAAGTACGTCCCGGGGACCGTCGCGATCTCCCCGTTCGGCCCGAACATGAGGTCGATCCTCGTGCGGGTCGACCCCCACAAGCTGCGGGACTACAACCTGACCCCGCAGGACGTGGTGCAGGCCCTGGCGCAGGGGAACACGGTCATCCCCGAGGGGAACGTGTACGTCAAGGACACGATGCCGCTGGTCTCCAATAACTCGACGGTCCTGAACATCCAGGACCTCGGGAAGATCCCGCTCAGGCTCGAGAAGAACGTCTACCTCCGCGACGTGGCGAACTTCCAGGACGACACCGACATCACGTACGGCTATGCCCTGGTCAACGGCAAGAAGTCGGTGTACCTGCCGATCATCAAGAAGGACACGGCCTCGGCCCTGACGGTCGTCGCCGACATCCGCAAGTCGATGAAGCTGTTCCGGGACGTCGTGCCCAAGGACGTGACCGTCAGCTTCGAGTTCGACGAGTCCCCCACCGTCGTCCAGGCGGTCAAGAGCGTCGCCAGCGAGGGGCTCATCGGCGCGACGCTCACGGGGCTCATGATCATGCTCTTCCTCCGCGACCTGCGGAGCGTGATCGTGGTCGTCTCGAACATCCCCCTCGCCCTGCTCGGGTCGATGGTCGGGCTGTGGCTGACCGGGAACACGATCAACATCATGTCGCTGGGCGGGCTCGCGCTGGCGATCGGCATCCTCGTCGACGAGGCGACGGTCGAGGTCGAGAACGTCCACGCCCAGATGCGGTCGACGCACAACGTCGCGACGGCCGTCTTGCACGGGAACCTGATCACGGCCGTGCCTCGGCTCTTGGCGTTGCTCTGTATCCTGTCCGTGTTCATACCGGCGTTCATCATGGGCGACCCCTTGCGGTCTCTATTCATGCCCCTGACGCTGGCAGTCGGCTTCGCGATGATCTCGTCCTACGTGCTCTCCAGCACGTTCGTGCCGATCATGTGCGTGAGCCTCCTCAAGCACATGGGGGATCATGACGAATCGAAGGGCCTTTTCGCCAAGCTGCTGAAGGTCTACGGCAAGTTCGTCGGGGCGTCGGTGCGGCTGCGATGGCTGGTGATCCCCGGCTACCTCACGGCCTGTGTGCTGGTGCTCTGGCTGCTTGGCATGCAGGTGGGGACGGAACTCTTCCCGCAGGTGGACTCGGGCGAGTTCGTGCTCCGGTTCAGGCCCCCGGCCGGCTCGAACTTCGAACTGACCCGCGAGATGGCGGTGAAGTGCCTGGAGGAGATCGAGCGCGAGGCGAAGCCGGAGAACATCGAGATCTCGATGGGCTACGTCGGCCAGGTCGCGCCGAACTTCGGCATCAACAACATGCTGCTGTTCATGCGAGGCCCAGACGACGGCCAGTTGCGGATCGCACTCAAGGAGGAGAGCGGGATCAAGCTCAACGAATTCCGCGAGCGGCTCCGCAAGGTCCTCCCCGAGCGCGTGATCCCCTGGCTGGCGAAGCGGCTCGAGAAGGGCGGGCTCTCGCAGACCGACGCCCTGCGGCAGGCGAAGACGTCCACCTTCGGGTTCGAGCCGGGCGACATCGTGACGGAGGTCATGAGCTTCGGCTCGATGACGCCGATCGCCGTGCAGGTCGTCGGCACCGACCTCAAGATGGTCCGGCAGCACGCGACGAAGATCGCCCACGAGATGAAGAAGATCCCGACCTTGCGTGACATCCAGTTCGAGCAGACGCTCGACTACCCGACCGTCGACGTCGAGATCGACCGCGAGAAGGCCGGGCTCAGCGGCGTGAAGGTCGAGGACGTGGGCAAGGTCCTGGTCATGGGGACCTCCTCGACCCGGTTCACTTCCGTGAATTACTGGGTCGACGCCAGGACCGGGTTCGACTACCTCGTCGAGGTCCTCGTCCCGCCCGGCCGGCTCAACTCGGCGGCCGAGATCGAGACGCTCCCCATCGACAACGTGAACCCGCTCGTCAACCTGATGGTCCGCGACGTGGCGACGGTCAAGCAAGGGGTCGAGCCCGGCGAGATCGACCGTTCGATGTCCCAGCGATATTTGACCCTGACCGCGAACGTCGAGGGGACGGACATGGGCCGGGCGTCGAACCAGGTCGCCAAGGCGATCGACGCGGCGGGCGAGCCCCCCCGAGGCGTCCGCGTGATCCCGATGGGGCAGCTCCCGCCGATGCTGGAGATGTTCAAGTCGCTCGGGATCGGCCTGGGCGTGGCCGTCTTCGTGATCTTCGTGTTGCTGACGGCCTACTTCCAGTCGCCGAGCACGGCGCTCATCTCGATCGGCGCGGTGCCGGGGGTGCTCGCCGGGATCGCGACGATGCTCTTCGTGACGAACACGACGCTCAACATCGAGTCGTTCATGGGCTCGATCATGTGTTTGGGCGTCTCGGTGTCGAACTCGGTCATGCTCGTGACCTTCATGGTCGAGCACTGGAAGAAGGGCTCGCCGTCGGTCCAGGCCGCGACCGAGGGGGCCAGCGACCGGCTCCGGCCGATCCTGATGACGGCGTGCGCCATGACGATCGGCATGGTGCCGATGGCCCTGGCCCTCGAGCGCGGGAGCCAGATGCAGGCCCCGCTCGGCCGAGCGGTGATCGGCGGGCTCTTGATGTCGACCGTGGCGACCCTGCTCGTCCTCCCCGCCCTGTTCGCCCTGGTGATCGGCAAGCGGACCCCCGGCTCGCCGTCGATCTACCCCGACGACCCGGAGAGCCGCCACTACGACCCGCTGGTCTTCGCCGACCGCGAGCACGGCGGGACCTCGGAGCACGGCCTGGCCGTGCTCGGCGGCGAGATCGACCCGCTCTCGGTCCCGGCCGGAGGTTCCGCGATCCCGAGCTCCGCGCCGACGCCTCGGCCTGCGCCGACACCTCCGCACCCAGATTCCCCCGAGAAGCCGTCCGGGCCGATCCCTCCCCTGCAACTACCCCCTTTGTCCGGAGACGAACGATGATGCGTCGCGCCTTGATGCCTCTTATGCGGATCCGTTCCGCCGGCAGCCGCCGACTCATCCTCGGCGCCCTGGCGGGGCTCGCGGCGGCCGGTTGCGGCGGGAAGAAGGCCCCGGTGGAGACGAAGAGCGTCGCCACGCCCCCCACGGTCAGCGTCGTCGCGCCGGCCGTGAGGAAGATCACCCGCGTGGTCGGGCAGCCGAGCTTCGTCGAGGCGTATGAGCAGACGCCGATCTATCCCAAGGTCACGGCGTACATCGAGAAGTGGATCGTCGACATCGGCGACAAGGTCAAGAAGGGGGAGGTGCTCGCCACCCTCTTCGTCCCCGAGATGCGGCAGGACTTCGAGTCGAAGAAGGCCGACGTCCTGGTGGCGAAGGCCCGGATCGACCTCAGGCTGAAGAAGGTGGACGTCGCCTCGGCCGAGGTCAAGGCGGCGAACGCGAGGGTCTCCGAGGCGGTCTCGACCCTGGACAAGTACAAGGCCGACGTCGCGCGCTGGGACTCCGAGGTCAAGCGGCTCACCCGCGAGAAGGAAGGGGGCGTCATCGACCCCCAGGTGCTCGGGGAGTCGACCAGGCAGCTCGAGTCGTACAAGGCCATGTACGAGGCGCAGGGCTCGAAGGTCCTCGCCACGAAGGCGGAACTGCTCGCGAGGGAGGCCGACCTCGCCGAGGCCAACGCCGACGTCACCGTCGCCCGCGCGAGCCTGACGTTCGCCGAGAGCGAGGCCAAGCGGCTCGAGGCCTGGGTCGGTTACTTGACTCTGACCGCCCCCTATGACGGAATCATCGTCGCCCGTAACGCCAACACGGGGGACTTCGTCCTCCCCGCTTCGGGCGACCCCTCGGCCGACCGCCAGGCCCCCGACATCTCGGCGGCCAAGGCCGCGCCGATCTACGTGATCGCCCGCACGGACGTGGTCCGCGTCTTCGTCGACGTCCCCGAGCAGGACGCCAACTACGTCAAGGTCGGCACCAGGGCGACCGTCATGGTCAAGGCCTTCCGCGACAAGCTGATCGACGGCAAGGTCACCCGCACGGCCTGGGCGCTCAACACCAAGAGCCGCACCCTGCGGGTCGAGATCGACCTGCCCAATACCGACGCGCAGATCCTCCCCGGCATGTATGCTTATGGCAAGGTGATCATCGAGCGTCCCGAGGTCCGTGCGATCCCGCAGGGGGCCCTCGCCTACATCGGCGACGAGGTCTATTGCTGGCAGTACGAGGGGGGCAAGGCCAGGCTGACCGAGATCCAGATCGGCGTGAGCAACGGCGAGTCGGTCGAGGTCACCAACCGACGCGTCCCGTCCTCCAAGGAATCGCCGAAGGAGGAGCAGTGGGTCCCCTTCGACGGCTCCGAGAAGGTCATCGTCGGCGACCTCTCGATCCTGACCGACGGCGGCCCCGTCAACGTCGACGAGGCGACCAGCCAGACCAAGGTCGCCGGCGCGGGCCTGCTGCACAAGGCGGATTGATGGGTTGATGAGTCCGAGGCCGCGGCTCCAGCCCCTGGGAATCCCTCAGTCCCGCTCGGAGCCGCGGCTTTTCCATGCGCCTCGACTCTTTTTTCCGGGTAGCCGCGATTGGAACAATCGGGGTCGCGCAGCGACAAGAGGCTGGATGCAATTTGCCTCTGACGAAATCAGAGGCCGTTCCCCGTTTGCCTTGTCGATCCAAGGCCCACGCAACCCAGAATTGGCCGGGGGAATGGGCCTTGGCCATCATTGAACGCCCGCAAAATCGAATAGGCCTATGGGCTCGGCCTGGCAAGTTTGCGGTTGGCCTCTTGTCGCTGCGCGACCCCGATTGTTCCAATCGCGGCTACCCGGATGATGAGCCTGGGGCGAGGATAATGCGTGGCCTCCGGCTGTAGCGCGTCCGCGGTTGTTCCATACAAAGGCCACGCAAAAGCGAGTGGTCGGGCACGCGCTAATCGAGCTGGGTCCCGAACCCGGTGATCCGGTCCTCGCCGTCGAGGTTGCAGACGAGGATCAGGCTGTAGTCGCGATAGTTGACCCGATAGCGATACTCGCGGCCGCCGTCGTGGGCGCGACGCTCGACCAGGGCGATCGACTCGATCGTCCCCGGCCAGCCTAGCTCATTCGAGGGGGGAGACTCGGCGACTCGCTTGCGGAGGGGCTCGGTGAAGAGGTTCAGATCCAGCTTGCCGGCGACCCAGCCGTCGATGAAGGACTTGACCTTCGCGGTGACCTCGGGCTCGGTGTCGGCGATCGGATTCAGGGGCGGCGGCGTCAGCTCGGGGACATAGAGGCCGGCCACGTTCAGGGCGAGCTTGTTCGTGTCGGCCTTCTCGGTGTTCACCAGGAGGGCGACGGTCAAGCGGTCGTCGGGGAACCGCTGGAACTGGGTGAGGAAGCCCGGCAGGTGGCCGTTATGGCTGATCTGACGGTGTCCCTGCCAGTGGGCCGCGGTCCAGCCGAGGCCATAGGGGACGACCTTGCCGTCGGAGAGCTTGGTCGGAGCCCACATCTGTTCAAGACTCGATTTCGGGAGGATCTCGGCCGCGTCGAGGGCCAGGTCCCACTTCGCCAGGTCGACGGCCGTCGAGAGGAAGGCCCCGCTGGGGCGCACTGCGACCCAGTCCTCGGCGTTGATGAGCCGCCATTCCTTGAGCGAATAGCCACGGGCTCGCTGAGGCACGATCTCCGTCGTGGTCGTCGTGCGAGTCGACGACATGCCCGTCGGGCCGAAGACGCGGGCCTGGAGGAGCTCATCCCAGGGGGTCCCGCTCGCCTTCCGGATGATCTCGCCGAGCGCGAAGTAGGCGGCGTTGGAGTAGCTGAACCCCGCACCCGGCTTGAAGAGGAGCGGCTTGGAATAGAGCGAGCGGATGACCTCGGCGTCGGGCTTGATCCTGAACGGCTCGAAGCCGGGGGGATCCTCCACCAGGCCCGAGGTGTGGTTCATGAGCTGGCGGACGGTAATGTCCTTCCAGGCCTCGGGGGTATCCTCAAGGTATCGACTCGCCTTGTCTTCGAGCCCAAGCTTGCCCTCCTGCACCAGGATCATGACCGCCGTCGCGACGATCGGCTTGCTGACCGAGGCGATCTTGTAGCGGGTCTCGGGGGTCGCGGGCGTGTTCGTCTCCACGTTCGCCAGGCCGTAGCCCGCGGCCTTGATGATCTTGCCGTCCTTGACGACCGCCAGCGAGAGCCCCGGGATCCGGTGCCGCTTCATCTGGGCGTTGATGTAGGCGTCGACCTTCGGGCCCGCCTCCTCGATCGCGGACGAGGGAGGATCGGCCCAGGAAGTCGCGGGCATCGTGAGGAAAGCCAGGGCGAGCAAGGTCGCTCGGAGTCGAACGTTCATGGCGAGGGTATCCCTTCGTCGGGTCGTCCAGGAGTGCGCAAGGGCCCGGTGGACCAGATCCACTCGGCCGATCAGTTTAAGGTCGGTGGGGGTCGCCGATCTTGCTCGGGATGAACTTCGCGTGTCACGCAGTTAACGCCCGCGGAAGATCCGCCGGAACTCGCCGGGGGTCATCCCCATCTGCATGCGGAAGGTCCGCGTGAAGTGGCTCTGGTCGGAGAAGCCCGAGGCCAGCGCGACCTCGATCAGGGGGGTGCCGGTCGTCGCGAGCGTCCGGCAGGCATGCTCGACCCGGAGCTTGCGGAGATACTCGCCCGGCGTGCAGCCGTGGTGGCGGCGGAACGAGCGGGCGAGATGGACGGGGTGGACACCGACTTCGGCCGCGATCTCGTCGAACGAGACGTCGTCGGCGAAGCGGTCGTGCAAAAGGTCGCGGACCCGGACGAGCCAGCGCGGGGGAGTGAGGTCGTGGGGGATCGCGGGGCCTCGCGAGGTCTCCGCCAGGACTTCGAGGGCGAGCCCTTCGAGCGCCAGCGGTGAGGCCCCATCGGGCCGGCGATACTCGCGATAGAGCCGCCGGGCCAGCCAGGGGGCGACGCCAGTCATCAGCTCGGCCGGGCGGTCGAGTGAGGGGGCGTGCTCGCGGATCATGTCGGCGCGGGCCTTCGAGATATCGATGTGGAAGACCCGCCCGCCCGATTCGTGCCAGCGGTTCGAGTGCGGCTCCCCCTCCGGGTGGAAGCCGAGGCTCGCCGCCTCCCGGACCTTCTTGACCCGCCCGTAGGACTCCTCGCAAATCCCCTCGACCATGAGGTGGAGGAAGGCATCCTCGTGGGCGTGGGGCGGGAGGTAGAGGTCGTGACCGGCCGCGTAGACGGACTCGTCGAACGTCAGGCCGGCGACCTGGATCTTGCTCTGCGTCTGCCCGAAGAAGGTGCCGGGGGCAAGCCTGGTCGCCATGACGGATGGGCCCAAGGTTTCGACGTTGTCGGCCGCGACGGGGCCCCATCGTAACCCGGCGGTCTTGGCGGCGACAGCGTGAATCCCGGCTCGATGAATCAGGTTCGGATATGGGAGTCTGAAAATAAAAAGAGGCCCCGGGGCGTGTGCCCCGGGGCCTCTCGGAATCAACCGTTGAAGACGTGAGCCGGGCTCACTTCTTCTGGAACATCGGGTCCTTGGCGTTGCCGCGCGAGAGGACGTAGGAGAGGAGGTCGAGGACCTCGTCCTTGTTCAGGTTGTTGAGCAGCTTCTCCGGCATGAGGGAGACCTTGGAGGGGGTCATCTCGTCGATCTCGCCGCGGGGGATGACGACGATCTTGGTCGAGTCCTCGGGGTCGACGAGGATCGTGATCGAGTCCTTGTTCTCGCCGACGATCCGGCCGGTGTGGACCTGGCCGCTCGTGGTGGCGATGGCGGTGGCCCGGTACTGGTCGGAGACGACCTTGCTCGGGTCGATGATGGCCTCGCTCAGGTCCTTGAAGCCGAAGCGGCCGGCGGCCTGGGTGAGGTCGGGGCCGGTGGCGCCGCCGTCGCCGCCGAAGCGGTGGCAGACCACGCAGCGGGCCGCCGCGAAGGTGCGCTGGCCGTTGGCGAAGTTGCGGCCGTGGAGCGGGTCCTTGGTCAGGGCGACCAGCTCGTCGAGGGTCCAGTCCTTGCCGGGGCCGGCCGGCTTGGGCAGGTCCTTGGCCCGATACGGGCTGCGGGCGCCGGAGGACTCGATCACGAGCCGCTCGGCCTCGGAGGCATTCTCGAAGGCCTCCTTGTCGATGTTATTGACGAACCCGTGGTAGCTCGCGCCGCCGCTCCACTTGTGGGCTTCCTTGAGCCAGTTGAAGTAGAACTTGCGCTCGGCGACCGTCCAGCCTTCCTTCACGTTGCGGAGGGCCAGGGCGTAGTGCATCTTCTGGGCGTCGGGGCGATTCGCGATCATCTTGGCGATCGGCTCGCCGTAGTTCTCGTTGCGGGCGATGAGGTCGGAGACCTCGACCGAGGTCGCCTCGCTCGGCTTCTCCATCAGGGCGATCGTCTTGGCGAGGACGGTCGGCGACTTCAGGTAGACGAGCAGGTTGACCAGCTCCCGGTTCACCTTCTCGAGCTTCGAGGGGAAGAACGGGTCGAGCTTCTTCGAGAGCCTGGCGGCGGTGGCCGCGTCGGGCTCACCCATGCGGATGAAGGTCAGGTCCCAGGCCCGCAGGAGGTCGAGCTGCCTGGACTCGTCGAGCCCTTCGAAGTTGATCCGGTCGAGGGCCTCGAGGACCTTCGGCTGGAGCGACTTGTCCCCCTGGCGGGCGACGGCGACGGCGCCGAGGATCAGGGCTTCCGGATCCTTCTGGGCGAGGACCTGGTCCTGCCAGTACTTCGGCTCCTGCTGCTCCAGGGCGATCCTGGCGGCATAACGGATGAAGCGGTCCTCGTGCTTGAGGTACGGCAGGGCGAACGCGACGGCCTTCGCCTGGTCCTCGGCGCGGCGGTGATAGACCTCGATCTTGTGGCGGAGGTCGCGGAGCTCGGCGCCCCTGGGGTCGCGGGCGTCGACCGGCTTGGTCGACTCGTCGCCGGTGTAGGTGACCCGGTAGAGCTCGGACTGCGTGCCTCGGCCGCCGACCGAGAAGTAGAGGGCACCGTCGGGGCCGACGGCGACGTCGGTCAGGGGCAAGGGCGTCCTGGAGAGGAACTCTTCCTTGACGGCCTTGTAGCTGGAGCCTTCGGGCTCGAGGTGGATGGCGTACATCGTGCCGAAGGTCCAGTCGCACATCAGCAGGGCCTTCTGGTACTTGGCCGGGAACTTCGCGCCGTAGCCGAAGGTCACGCCGACCGGCGAGCCCGGGCCGATGTCGGTGACGGGGGGGAGGCTGTCGACGTTGTACGCCGGCCAGACGCCCGTGCCGCTCCGCCAGCCGAACTCGCTGCCGCTCGTCGCGTGGTTGACGCGGGTCGGGCGGTACCAGGGCATGCCGAAGTCCCACTCCATGTCGGAGTCGTAGACGAACAGCTCGCCGTCGGCGTTGTGGTCCATGTCATAGGAGTTGCGGTAGCCGATGCTGACCATCTCCCAGTTCTTCCCTTCCGGGTCGAACTTGGCGACGTAGCCGCCGGGGGCCATGATGCCGACCGCGTGGCCGTTGGCGTCCCACTGGCGGGGGAGGATCATGTCCTCGCCCCAGTTGGTCGGGATCAGGCTCGAGCTGATGTGCTCGGGGGGCAGCGTGTGGTTGCCGCAGACGATCAGGATCGACTTGCCGTCCGGCGTCAGGCGCAGGGCGTGGGGGCCGTGCTCGCCGCCGCCGGGGATCGACGCCAGCTTCTCGACCTTGTCGTACTGATCGTCGCCGTCCGTGTCGCGGGCGCGATAGACGCCGCTGCCGGGGCCGCCGTTGACCGAGAGGTAGAGGCTGCCGAAGGCGTAGAGCATCCCCTGGGCCGAGGTGATGTCGAGCTTCAGGTGCTCGACCTTGGTCTCCTGGTCGCTGCCGACGGGCGGCAGGGTGATCCGGCAGAGGCCCTTCGTCTCCTGGTCGCTGGCGATGAGCCGCCCCTTGTCGTCGAACGTGATCGAGACCCACGAGCCGAGGGTCTCTCGGGGCACCGTGTAGAGCAGCTCGACCTTGTAGCCGGGGAGGACCTGGAAGATGTTCTGCGCCGTCTTGGGCGGCTGGATCGGCTGGGCGAAGACGTCGTTCCAGGGGGCGACGCCCATCGCGCCGAAGGTCTGGACGGCCGCCCAGTCTCGCGAACGTCGGGCCTCGGCCGCGCGCCACGAGTCGTCGGAGACGACGTAGCGGGTCTTGCCGTCGGCGCCGGTGAGGGCGAGCTTGAGGGCGAGGCCGGCCGGCGAGCCGGCCATGTTCTCGACCTCGACGATCAGCTCATTCTTGCCGTTGCGGACCTCGCGCGTGATGTCGACGTCGACCGGGGTGTTCCAGGCGGTGCCGCTGGCGACCCGGCGGCCGTTCAGGAAGATGGTGAATTTGTCGTCGGCCGCCGCGCGGATCGCGGCCGACTTCGTGCCGCCGTCGAAGTTCGTGCGGAGGAAGTAGCGGCGGCTGATGTCCTTGCCCCAGATCCACTGCGGCGCGGGGCCTTGCTTGAGGGGCTCGAGCGCGGGGTTGGGGACGCCGGCGGGGAGGGGCTTGCCTGAGTCGGAGGAGTCGGCCACCTCGGGCTTCTGGCTGAACCAGCGCGTGTCTTCGGCGGCGACGGCGAGCGCCGGGGCCGCGACCACGGCCGCCAGCAGGAAGCCGCGGACGAGCGACGAGTATCGATGCTTGGGAAGGAGGCCGGGCACGTTGAACGCTCCAAGGGGTTCAAGGTGGATGGAAAATCGACTTCGTCGCGATTCCTACCGCGTCGAGCCAACGAGCACTGACAGATTGGGGGGATGACTTATTTCAGCCGGCGCGGGTCAGGCGAGCAGCTCCTTCACGAGCTTGCCGTGGACGTCGGTCAGGCGGAAGTCCCGCCCCTGGAACCGGTACGTGAGCCGCTCGTGGTCGAGCCCGAGCATGTGCAGGATGGTGGCCTGGAGGTCGTGCACGTGGACCTTGTCCCTCGCCACGCTGAAGCCGAGCTCGTCGGATTCGCCATGCACATATCCGGGCTTGATCCCGCCGCCGGCGAGCATCATCGTGAAGCAGTCGGGGAAGTGGTCTCGGCCGAGCACCTGGCTGGCGGCCGTCCTCCCCTCGCGGAAGGGGGTCCTGCCGAACTCGCCCCCCCAGACGATCAGGGTCTCGTCCAGGAGCCCTCGAGACTTCAGGTCGCGGATCAGGGCCGCCACCGGGCGATCCATCGTCGCGCACTTGTTCGTGAGGCCGTCGGTGAGCCCCTCGCCGGGCCCGGTGCCGTGGAAGTCCCAGCCCCAGTCGAAGAGCTGGACGAACCGGACCCCCTGCTCCACCAGGCGCCTGGCGAGCAGGCAGTTGTTGGCGAAGCTCGAGGCCCCCGGCTGGGCGCCGTAGTCTTCGAGGATGTGCTTCGGCTCCCGGTTGATGTCCATGACCTCGGGGACCGACGTCTGCATCCGGAATGCCAGCTCATACTGCGCGATCCGGGTCGCCGTCTCGGGGTGCCCGAGGTCGCGCGACTGCATCTCGTTCAGGTCCTTGAGGGCGTCGAGGCTCGCGCGTCGGAGCGACCGATTCATCCCGGCGGGGTCGGACGCGTAGAGGACCGGATCCCCCTTCGAGCGGCACTGGACCCCCTGGAAGACCGACGGCAGGAAGCCGCTGCCGAATGAGTTCTTGCCGCCGTTGGGCTGGACCCCGCTCGATATCAGGACGACGTAGCCGGGGAGGTTCTCATTCTCCGTCCCGAGCCCGTACGTCACCCAGGCCCCCATCGCCGGCCGGCCCGATCGGGGGGAGCCGGTGTAGAGCATCAGCTCGGCCGGGGCGTGGTTGAACTGGTCGGTGTTCATCGACCGGATCACGCAGAGCTCATCCGCGACCGTCTGGAGGTGCGGGAGCGCGTCCGACATCCAGAGCCCCTCTTGCCCGTACCTCGCGAACTTGCGCGGGGTGCCGAGGAGCTTGGGGACGCCCGACGTGAACGCGAACCGCTTCCCCTTGAGGAAGGCATCGGGGCAATCCTGCCCGTTCCGCTTGACCAGCTCCGGCTTGTAGTCGAACAGGTCGAGGTGTGGCGGCGATCCGGTCAGGTGGAGGTAGATCACCCGCTTCGCCTTGGGGGCGAAATGCGGGGCCTTCACCGCGAGCGGGTTGACGACCTGGCCGATCGGGGTGCTCGCCGCCGCGTCCGCAGGCGCGTCCTTGGAGAGCAGCGACGACAGGGCGATCGCGCCCAGGCCCACCTGGCTCTCGCGGAAGAAATGGCGGCGAGTCAGGTGTCGGAGCTTTTCGTATTGAGGATCCATCGTCTGCCTTCCCCCCAACCGTCCGGGCTGTGGACGCCCGGGCCCGATCTTAAGCCAAGCGTGACCGCCGGGATATATCGCTCTACCCTTGATCCGATGCTTTTCCCGGCACCTTTCTTACGTCGCCCGAGGGCCGAACGTTCCGCTCACGGTTTCATCAGGGTCTCGTCGAGGTTCAGGAGCACGTTGCAGACGACCGTCCAGGCCCCCAGTCCGGCCGCACTCGCCCCCGCGGGGACGGGGCCGATCGGGTTCGTCGCCAGCTCATTGGCCTTGGTAGCATCCTCGGCCAGGGCCTGGTTCGCGGTCTCGTAGAGCTTGACCAGGCGGTCGAGTTCCGCGTCGCTCGGGTCGCGGGCCAGGCAGAGTTTGAAGCCGAGTTTGGCTCGATCGGCGGTGGTCGAGGCATCCTTGAACATCCGCCGCGCGAGGGCCTGCGCCGCCTCGACGTAGACCGGGTCATTCAGCGTGACGAGGGCCTGGAGCGGCGTGTTCGTCCGCGAGCGTTTGACCGTGCAGACCTCGCGGTTGGGCGCGTCGAATGTGGTCATCGACGGGTATGGGTTCGATCGCCGCCAGGTCGTGTAGAGCCCCCGGCGGAAGCGATCTTCCCCGGTGCTCGTCTGCCAGTCGATCCCCGAGCCGAACGCGGCGGCGAGCCCCGTCGACGGCTGCGGCGGCTTGACCGGCGGGCCGAACGCCTTGGGGCTCAAAAGCCCGGCGATGGCGAGGGCCTGGTCCCGGATCATCTCGGCCGAGAGCCGGATCCGGGGGCCTCGGGCCAGCAGGGTATTATCCGGGTCGCGCTTGAGCCGCTCGGACGTGGCCTTCGAGCTCTGGCGATAGGTGGCCGAGGTCACCAGCAGCTTCAGGAACGCCTTCAGGTCCCAGTGCTCGCGAACGAGTTCCGTCGCCAGCCAGTCGAGCAGTTCGGGGTGCGTGGGCAGTTCCCCTTGCGAGCCGAACTCCTCGGAGGTCGGCACGAGCCCGTTGCCGAAGATCGACTCCCAGTAGCGGTTGGCGATGACCCTGGCCGTGAGCGGGTTCTCCTCGGAGACGAGCCAGCGGGCGAGGGCGAGCCGGTCGGCCGCTGCCCCCTGGGGCAGGCCCGGGAAGGTCGCCGGGGTTCCCGCGGTGACCTCGTCCCCCTGGTCGAGGAAGTTGCCCCGGAGCTGGATCTTCGTCACGCGCCGGGCCGACGAGGTCAACTCTTTCACGATGGGGACGCTGGTCGCCGGCTTCATCTCGGCGAGTTGCTTGCTGGCGACGGCGAGCCGCTCGCGCTGTGACTTCAGTTCCGGAGAGACGGCGAGGAGGTAATAGGCAGCGATCTGATTTCGTTGGGCTTCGCTGCGGGCGTCGGCCGGGATCTTCAATAGGGCGAGCAGCTCGCCGGGGACGCCGGCATATTCGGGCACGCGGGCATCGCCGGTGGTCGAGAGCCGGAACCGGCCCAGCGTGTGGTTCTCGAACTTCGAGCCCTGCTCGATGGCGACGGAGAGGGTCGAGCCCTCTTCGACCTCGACCGGCGAGGCCGTCAATAGCGTCAACGCGTGCGGCTGGCCGAGCTGCCCGGCGACGGCCCAGCCCTTGTTGCCTGGGTCCTTGTTGTCGATCACGCTGGAGGCCTCGAAGCCCCCTTGCGAGTAATCCGCCAGGGCCGTCGAGAACCTGATGACCAGGCTGCGGTCGGGCGTGAGGCTCGCGCTGGGGCTGGGAGGCTCGGCGACGACTCCGCTCCAGACGGCGTTGCGGTTCTCGTCGAGGATCGAGACGCGGAAGTTGCGGAGCCGACCGCCGGCGCCTCCGTCGGTCCGGTTCCAGACGGCGATCCGCTCGATCGGCTGCGAGCCCTTGAGGTCGACCTCCCACCAGGGGTTTTCCGAGGCTTCCGTATGGGTCGTCGAATTGGCCCCGAAGTATTCGCCGTCGGTATTCCCGTCGATCGCCCGCGAGGCCACGCCCGCATACGAGACGTTGATCTGGCGGGCCTCACCCTTCAGCGCCAGGTTCTCTGTGCCCTTGAAGACCTGGACCTCGGCGAGCGAGAGATACTGCTCCTTGCCCGGCAGTTCAACCCGGACGAAGCGCCCTGTCGGCGACTTGCTACCCGGCGGCTTGATCGTTGCGGTGACCTTCGACACGACGAAGTTCCCCCCGCCGAACCCGGGTCCCTTGCCGGGCAGCGAGTCGTCCGCGAGGGCCTCCAGCCGGAGGGCCGTCAGCTTGCCGGCGGCGAGGGTCTGCTCGGTCGTGGTGACGTCCGTCTTGGAGCCGGTCGCGACGAGGACGGAGCCGTCGTCGAGCGTCTTCAGCTTCGAGCCGGATTTGGAGGCGACCTGCGAGGGCTTGAGGACGTTCCAGTCGAGCCCCCGGGCGAACCCCTCTTCCCAGGCCTTCTGGCCGGCGACGCGAGAGGGCGTCGAGGTCTTGAGGTCGGCCTCGAGGGCGGCGATCTCCTTGGAGAGGGAGTCGCGCTGCCGGAGCTGCTCGTCGGTGAAGAGGGTCAGGAGGGGGCTCTCATCGCCGCGGTCGGCGTCCTCGCTGTTGTTGAAGAAGGCGAAGAGCTTGAAGTATTCGGCCTGGGTCAGCGGGTCATATTTGTGATCGTGGCACTGGGCGCAGGCCATGGTCGTGCCCATCCAGACCGACATCGTGGTGTTGACCCGGTCGACGACGGCGACGTTGCGGAACTCCTCGTCGTTGGTGCCGCCTTCGTTGTTCGTGAGCGTGTTGCGGTGGAAGGCGGTGGCGATGATCTGGTCCTGCGTCGGGTTCGGCAGGAGGTCGCCGGCGATCTGCTCGACCGTGAACGCGTCGAAGGGCTTGTTCTGGTTCAGGGAGCGGATCACGTAGTCGCGATAGGCCCAGATGGTGCGCGGGGGGTCGTCGGCGTAGCCGGCCGAGTCGGCGTAGCGGGCGAGGTCGAGCCACATCCGGGCCCAGTGCTCGCCGTAGGCGGGGGAGTCGAGCAGGCGGTTGACGACCTTCTCATAGGCGTCGGGGCTGGAGTCGCGGAGGAAGGCGTCGACCTCCTCGAGCTTCGGAGGCAGGCCGGTGAGGTCGAGCGAGAGGCGGCGGATCAAGGTGGCGCGGTCGGCCTCGGGGGACGGCTCCAGCTTCTCTCGCTCGAGCCGGTCGAGGATGAAGCGGTCGACCTCGTTCCTCGCCCAGTCTTTCTTCGCGTTCTCCGGGAGCGGGGCGCGGGCCGGCTTGACGTACGACCAGTGCTTGGCATAAGGGGCCCCTTGCCGGACCCATTCCTTGAGCAGCTCGATTTCTTTGGGGCTGAGCTTCTTGCCGGTCTCGGCCGGGGGCATGACCTCCCCCTTCTCCTCGCTCGTGACGCGGGCGATCAGCTCGCTTTCATCCGGGTTCCCCTTCACGACCGAGGCATAGCCTCCCAGGTCGGCGAAGAGCCCTTCCTCGGTGTCGAGCCGGAAGGGCTTGCTGGCCCCCTTGCGCTTGTTGGCGTCGGGCCCGTGGCAGAAGAAGCAGGCGTTCGAGAGGATCGGCCGGATCTCTCGGTTGAAGTCGATGACGTGCGGCTTCTTGGCCGGCTCTGGCTCGGCCCCGCCGACGGGCGTGCCTCCCAGCATAGCGGCGAGCGCCAGCACGATGACGACCGGGCGCCCGAGGCGGGCGCATCGCGAGGAGTGAGCGGGCGAAATATTCATCACCTGGCGTCCGCCATCGACAAGAGGAAGGTTGTCCCGGTGGTGCCCCGTGGAGCTACGTTCTCGAATGTCTCACAAACTTCAGGCAGGTTAAACCTTAGTATAACGAGGACATGGGGCTTTTCGCGAGGGTGAACCCCGGCCGCCCCGGCCCGCTTTTCGGGGTATGGGCCTTCCGGGATCGCGTTCCCCAGCCTACCCGGACGCCCGGGTCGGGCTCGGATAGCTCCGGCCGTCGAATCTGATACACTCCGCCGACGAATTCTCGCGGGGGCGGACGCCCGGCGGCCTCGTCGGGGACGGAGGGGCCGGCCTGCCCAGAGGGACGAGCCTTGACGACGATCGAGTGGAGGAGTTCGGATGAGGCGCCGATCTTGCGTCGGGCTTTCAAGGGACGCTACGGATTCCTGCTCCTGGCGCTCCTGATCCTGGTCGTCGTCTCGCCGGGGATGGCGACCGATCGCCTGAGGATGTTCAGCCCGCTGGACGCCGTGGTCTTCACGATTATGCTGGCCGGCCTGCACGCCGCGAACCCGGGCAGGCGCTCGCTTTATTTCGGCATTGGGCTCACGACCGTGGCCATCGCCGTGCATTGCTGCGCGTATTGGCAATCGAGCGACAGGCTCCTGCTATTCCATCATGCGTTGGCGCTTTCGTCGCTCTTGTATGCTCAGGCGAAGATCCTTTCGTCGGTCATCGCCAACAGGCGGGTGACGATCGAGACCCTCAAGGCGGCGGTCTGCGGCTACCTTCTGATCGGCGTGGCCTTCGTCTTCGCGTTCGCCATCGCCGGGACCCTGCTCCCCGACTCGTTCCGGGCGCAATCTCCGGACGGGGGCCAGTCGTTCGCCAGGCTCACGGTCCGCCGCGACTTCGCCGAGCTCATGTACCTCAGCTTCGCATCGCTGACGACCCTTGGATATGCCGACCTGATCCCGGTCGGGGCCTGGGCGAAGACGATGTGCTACGTCGAGTCCATCGTCGGTCAGTTCTACGCGACGATCCTGATCGCCAGGCTCGTCGGTATGCACATCTCGCGGCCGGTCGAGCCGGAATGACGCGAGGGTTCCGAAGGAGCATTTCAGGCCGGGGCCCCCTGCCCCCGCAGCTCGTGGACGTAGACGACGTTCGCGGGAAGCTTGGAGGTCGCGAGGTCGATCAGGTGCCGGTGATGCGTGAAGAAGAGGACCTGCGTCCGCTGCGAGAGCTTCGCCATGACCCGCAAGGCGGCGAGGGATCGGCCGTCGTCGAAGTTGACGAGGATGTCGTCGGCGACGAAGGGCATGGGCGGGTTGTGGTCGAGGTGGTGCTCGAGGCTCGCGAGCTTGAGCGCGAGGTAGAGTTGGTCGCAGGTCCCCTCGCTCATCCCCTCGACCCCGAGGGTGGAGCCGTCGGGGCGCTGGCCGACGAGCAAGGGCTCATCCTTCTCGTTGAGGATCGTCCGCAGGCCCGAGAAAGAGCCGAGCGTGAGGTCGACGAAGTAATCACCCGCTCGCCGCAGGATCGGCCCTTGGTTCTTCTCGCGATAGCGCTCGATCGCCTCGCGGAGCACGGCCGACGCGAGCCGGAGCCGGGCGTACTCGCCGGACTTGGACTCGATGAAGGCGAGGAGGCCTTGAGCACGATTGGCCGCCTCGTGGGCGCGGGCGTCGCGTGAGGTCTCCTCCATCGCGTCGAGCTCGGCCTTGATGCCGCCGAGTCTGTGGTTGGCCTTCTCCAGCTCCTCGATCTTGAGCCGGATCTCGGTTTCGAAGCGGGCGAGTCCGGCGTCGAGCGCGTCGGGGTCGGCCGCCTGGGCCTCGGCGATGAACTCGTCGATCGAGGCCCCCGCCGCGGCCTTGCGGATGCGCGACTCGATCGCCTTGTGTTCCTCCTCGGCGGCCTGGCGGAGCTGCGAGCGTTGCTCGGCCTCGGGAAGTTCGGCGAGGTCCTCGCACCCCGCCTCGCGGGCGAGCGAGTCCAGGCGATCCGCCGCCTCCTTTGCCGAGGCTTCCGCCTTCTTCGCCTCCGCCTTTCGACGCTCCCGGCGTTTCTCCAGGTCCTCCCGACGCGCCTGCGACTGCCGGGCCTCGTCGAGCCGCTCCTTGAGCCGCTCGACGGCCGGGATCCAGCCGAGGTCCGCCAGCTCGGGGTCGATCCGGGGCAGCAGGTCGCGGACGTCCTGCTCGAGCTGCTTCGCGTCGGCCTCGAACGCCTCGATCCGTCGCTGATGGGAGGCGGCCTTATCGAGCCCGTCGAAGAGGCTTGTCATGTGGTCGAGCACGGCCCCGACGGCGTCGGTCCCCGCATCCTCGGCCATCCCCAGCGCGGAGACGGCCCGCGCCCAGGAGACGCGCCAGGCGTCGAGACGACGGCGGGCCTCGCCGTCCTGCGTGCGGGCCTCCGCGATGTGTTCCTCGGCCTCGTCCCGCTCCCCCTGGAGCTTCTCTCGCTTGATGGCCAGGGCCTTCGAGCGCTCGACGGCCAACTCGGCGCGGGCGATGAGGGCGTCGAGTGTCTCCGACTTGGCTCCCGGTTCGTCGAGCAAGGCGGAAAGCCCGGAGCGGATCGAGTCCACCTTCGCGGCGAGGTCGTCGAGGCGGGCGTCGGCCTCGCGTGAGGCTTCGACGGCCTCGGCAAACTTGGCATGCTCGAGCCGCCAGGAGAGCATCTCGCGGGGGGTGGCGGCCTCCAGCTCCAGGGGTTCCCAGAGGGCCTGCCATCGCTTGGCCTCGAGCTCAGAGCGGGCCTCTGCCGCGGCCAGGTCGTTGCGGAGGGCTTCGAGCTTCGGGCCGGCAATCCGGCGGTCGGCGGTCAGTCCTGCCTTCTCGGCGACGCGGTCGGCCTCGCGGCGGAGGCGGTCGGAGGTGCGGTCGACCTCGGTGAGGCCGTCCTCGAACCGCGCGGCGAGGTCCAGGTCCTTCTCCCGCTCGAGGTCGAACCCCTCGCCGAGCCAGCGGCTCCGGATCCGCCGCCAGTCCAGGTCGCGTCGGGCGCGGGCGGCCTCGAGGTCGGCCTCGGTGGGCAACTCGCGCTCGAGCTCCAGCCGTTCGAGCTTGCGGTCGATCTCGGCCAGTGCCGCCTCGGATTCCTCGATCCGCCGCCTGAGGTCGTCGACGGCCCTCGCCGCCTCCTCGATGGCCTTCTGCGAGGCGAGGATGGTGGCCTCGGAGGGTATGGCCTCTTCGAGGGCCTTTTCGCGGGATCCGGGCTTCGGCTGGAGCCGCTTCCAGGCGAGGTCCCCCGCGCGTTTGCGTCGGGCCTGCTCGGCCTTCGCCTCGGCGAGCCTGGCGTCGAGCCCGCCGTCGCGTCTCGCCGACTTGACGGCCAGGTTCAGGGCCTCGACGTCGGCCGGGGCTTCCAGGGCATCAAGGCTCGCGGCGACCTTCGCCTGCCGGGTCGCGAGGCGGTTGATCTCCTTCGCGGAGCGGTCGCAGGCCTCGACCAAAGCACGCGACTCATTCGCCAGCTCGCGGAGTTCCTGACGCTGGGGGATCGTGAGGCGGAGACGCTCGACCTCGCCGATCCCCTCGCTCCGGCCGAGGTCGCGCAGGGTGGTCTTCGCGGTCGCCTCCAGCGTGCTCCGCTCGATCCGGAGCCGGGCGATCTCGACTTCTTCCTTAACGTGCGCACCGAGCCGCCTTTGCAGGCCTTCGATGAGGGTGGCCTCGGCCAGGATCGGGCCGGGGAGCGAAAGCTCTTGCAGGTCCCTGGCGATCTCGGCGAGTTCCTCGTGGATGGCGGTTTTGGAACGCTCGGCCGTGCGGAGTTCGTCCTCGACCTTGCGGCGCTCCTCTGCGAACCCTTCGCGGAGCCTGGGGGCGTCGCTGAGGGTCGCGAGGCTCGTCGCCAGCTCTCCGCGACGCCCCACGTCGGCGAGGACCTGGGCGATCCGCTCGTGCTTCGACTTCTTGCGCCTCAGCTCGTCCAGGTCGGCGGCGATCTGGTCGCGGTCGGTCAGGGCCTTCTCGCGCTCGAGCCGTTTCTCGTGCCAGACATCGCTGCGGATCGAGGCCTGCTCGATCGCCTTGCGCTCCTCGGATAAGTCGCGCAGGGCCTTGTTCAAGGCGGGATTCTTGGCGGTCGCGCGGGCGTTGAACAACTCGGCGTGCTGCTCCTCGAGCGACTTGCGGAGCTTGCTCAGGCGCACGAGGTCGGAGCCGCCGCCGAAGAGGAGCTGGCCCACGAGGCCGCCGCCGCTCGAGACCGCCCTGCCCCCCGCGACGAGCTCATCATGGTTGAGGCTGAAGAGGCTCTCGAACCGGCCTTGATCCACGCCGCCGAGGAAGTTCTCGAGCGAGGCGTCGTCGATCGACTTCGAGTCGTCGGGCGTGCGGAGGAGATCCCGGTTCCCCTTGCGCCTGAGGAACGAGAGCTCCAGGCCGTTCGGGTTCCGCAGAGTCCCGCCGACGCGCATGCTGGCATAGTCGCCGACGAGGAAGTGGTCGTTCGACCTCACAGGGATGCCGTAGAGCATCTGCCGGAGGGCACGCAGCGACGAGCTCTTACCGGCCTCATTGGGCCCGAAGACGATGTGCAGCCCCTCCTGCCCCTCGGCGAGGTCGAGGACTACATCCCGGAACGGGCCGAAGGCGCGGAGGTCGAGTTTGAGGATCTTCAACGGAAAAGGACCTTGCGCGGTTTGGGGCCGTCAGGAATTCAGGAGCCCGCGAATGATCATCGGCTCGACGTGGTCGAGCGCGTCGCGGAGTGCCGCGGGAGAGTCGAGGTCGAGCGGCTCGTCGCCCCGCCTCAGTTCGTCCGGCAGCTTGCGCCTGAGGTCGGCCAGTTCATTCGTGGCCATGCTGCGGAGGCGGTCGTCGTCCGACTTCAGCTCCTCGATGAGCTGGAGGAGCACGCCGATCGGGCCGTCCCCCATGTCGAAGCGCACCGGGCGGGTCGTCCGCAGTTTGAGCTTCTCGATCCAGATCGAGCCGCCCCCGATGTCGCGGGCGCGGTCGCGGATCTCGGCCTCGATGCGGCCCTGCTCGCCGGCGATCTCCTGGTGGGCGGGGCAGGAACCGCTGATCTCGACGCGGACGGCCAGGACGCGGTCCTCGGCCTCGTCGCGGAGCGCGGCGAGCCGGTTCGAGACGCGCTGGACGATGTCGTCGAGGTCGCGGGCCCCGTCGGCGTCGACCTTCGCCATCTCCCAGCGGAGGACGTCGAGCGGGCGATGCTCCCACTTCGAAGCCCGGCCCCCCTCGACCGTCACGAGCGTGCATCCTTTCGAGCCGAGCTCGCGGGCGTGACGGCCCTGGATGTTGCCCGAGAACATGATGGGCGGGTCGCTGTGCAGCACCTCGCGCTTGTGGATGTGGCCGAGGGCCCAGTACTGGTAGCCCCGGCGGACCATGTCGTCGATCGTGCAAGGGGCGTAGGTCTCATGCCCCTCGCGGCCGGTGGCGCAGGTGTGCAGGAGCCCGAGGTTGAAGAACCCCGGCTGGGCGTTTGGGTAGGTCTCGGCCAGGTTGCGGACCTCGGCCCTGGAGGCGAAGCCCTGGCCGTGGATGGCGACCCCTCGTTTGTCGTCGAGGATCGTTTCGGGCTTGTCGGTCGCCAGCATCTTGACGTTGTCCGGCATCTTGAGGTGCCGGCTGATCTGGCTCGCGGCGTCGTGGTTGCCGCGGATCATGAAGACGTCGATCCCCTCGTCGCGGAGCCTGGCCATCTGCTGGTTGAAGTAGAGCCCCGTACCGTGGTCGTGCCAGTCGCCGTCGTAGAGGTCGCCGGCGATCGCCAGGAACGAGACTTTTTCCTCCGTCGCCAGGTCCACGAGGTTCGCGAGCGCATCGCGGGTCGAGCGGCGGATCTCCGCCACCGGCGCCCCCTCGTAGCGGTCGAGCCCCTTCAGCGGGCTATCCAGGTGGATGTCGGCACAATGGATGAATTTGAACACGTCTTGTGCCGCTCCAATCGTCTGAGTCGCCTGAGTGATCGATCGTCCTTGCCGATCCGGGCCCGGTCTTCTGCTCGATTCTGCGAGCCCTCTGGACGGGCGTCAAGTTGACGGATGTACCCTTTCGGGTGTCTGGGGCTCGATTGTGACGGTCAGGCGGAGTTGCCGGGGCGCCTGGCCGCGAGTTTCTCGGCGATCCCCGAGTCGCGCCGGATCGACTTGGAGACCCCCTGGTTCAGCACGGCGTTGTCGCCGAGGATGACGACCGAGCCCTTACTACGGGTCAAGGCGGTGTAAAGGACCTCTCGCGTGTTGATCGGGAGGTCGCGTTCCGGGAGGACCAGGGCGACCTTGTCGAACTCGGACCCCTGCGACTTGTGCACGGTCATGGCGTAGGCGTGGCTGAGGACGGGGCGGAGCGTGTCGAGATGGAAGATGCCGAGGCCGTCGGGCCTGGGGAAGACCGCCATCGGACGCGCGGGGGAACGTTCGCTCATGTTCACGATCAGACCTTGATCGCCGTTGAAGATGCGTCGATGGTAGTCGTTGACAAGCATCATGACGGGCTCGCCCGCGACGAAGTCGGCCTCGAGGGGACGCCCCTGGCTGGCCAGGGTCTTGGCGTGTAAGAGGGCGTTGAGCCGGTCGGCCCCCGTGGGCAAGACTCGCGTCAGGCAGAGGATCCTGGCCCGCTCGAAGTGCTCGTGCAATCGGCGGATCTTCTCCTCATCGCCGGCCGACAACTCCCCCACGTCGATGCTGTACTCGTGCTCAGCCAGGCCTTTGAAACCGTCGAGAGCCTGGACCACATCGCGATGCCAGCGATCCAGGAACTCGTCGAGGACCGTCGATCCCGCCGGGATCTCGATCGCCTCGACCCCGCGGAACCGGATAGCGGCGACGGTCGCATGACTGATGATCGTCGCATCGGTTTCGCGACTTGAGCCGAGCGGCGCGGCCTCGCCCCGGTCGAACGTCTGGGCGACGGTCAGCACGTTGCGGCCGTCCTCGTCCTCGGCTCGCATCCGGTGGCTCTTGGTCAGGCGCACGCCCCTGGCGCCGAGGGGGGAGTTGGCGCCGTCGTCGGAGTCGCCGAGCAGGTCGCGGAGGACCGCCCCGGCCTCGACCGAGGGGAGCTGCCTGGCGTCGCCGAGCAGGAGGAACCGGCCGTCGTCGCGGGTCGAGCGCACGAGGCGTTCCATCAAGGAGAGGTCGATCATCGAGCTCTCGTCGACCACGACCACGCGCTCCGAGAGCCGGTGGTTCTCGTGGTGCTGGAACCGCCCGGTCCTCGCCGAGTAGCCGAGGAGCCGGTGGAGGGTCCTTGGTTCGGGGATGTCGAGCAACTCGCGGTCGAACTTCGAGGGTTCCGGGATCCCCTCGAGACCGGATCGGATCGCCTGGCCGAGGCGGTTCGCCGCCTTGCCCGTGGGCGCGGCCAGGGCGATCTCCTCGGGTAATACGCCGAGCCGCCGGAGCGCCCGCAGGATCGAGACGACGATGGTCGTCTTCCCCGTCCCCGGCCCGCCCGAGATCACCGCGACCGGATACCTCGCCGCCGTCTTGACCGCGATCAACTGGTCGACCGAGAGCACCACCGCGAACCCGTTGCGCTCGGCCGGATGCTCGAAGACATCGGCGACGGCCCTCGCCAGGGCCTCCTCATCCTCGACCATCGCGGTCGATTCGTCGAGCCTCTGGCCGAAGGCGGCGACGAACGAGTCTTCCAGGTATCGCATCTTCTGGAGATATAAGTACGGACCGTCCACGAGGAGCGGCTTGTACTCGCCGACCCCCCCCACGATCACGTCGGCCCGGCCGCTCTCGAGGATCGCCTCGGCCGACTCGACGAGCCGCCCGGCGATGCCTTCTCCATCGTCGGCATGGTCAGCTTCGGTTTCGCCCAGGAGCTGCGTGGCCATCTCGAGGCGGACCTTGCGGCCCGCCTCGCCGACGAGGGGCAGGCGCGTGCTCCCCTGCCTCATGTGGACGAGCGCCGAGAGGACGAGCATGACGAGGGCCCGGCGGTCTTCGAGGTTCAGGCCGGCCTGCCAGCGGGCGAGCTCCCAGGCGAGGAACGGGATCTCGTCGTCGAGGTTGTAGAGGGTCCGCACCCGCTCGCGGACCGGGGCCAGCCAGCGGAGGAGCTCCGCGTCGGGATCGCCCTGCGAGTGGCCGCGGGCGAGGGACGCGCGAGCGACGCCCAGCGGCGAGAGGTCGTTCCAGACGCTCATACGTCATCACTCGGGATTGGGTTTGCCGAACCGCTTGAGCTCCCGCTCGTAGCGCAGGATCTCGGACCAACTGGGGCGGTCGGAGTAGAGGCCGTTGCCCGCCGGGGCCCCGGGGCGGAAGCCCCGCAGGAAGATGTAGATGAGGCCGCCGAACCTGGCCTCATAATCGGCCTCGGCGTGGATCCCGAGCGCCTTGACGAGCGAGAGGGAGTAGAGCCGGGCCTGGAGCTCGTAATGGGAGCGTACGTGGGCCGAGACCCTCGCCGCGTCGTACGCCGGCAGGATATCACTTTTCCAGTCGGCGAAGTAGACGAGTCCCTCGTGCTCGACCACCAGATCGACGAACCCCTTGATGAACCCGCGCTCGATCACGAGCTTGCCCGGCCTCGACTCGGCCAGCGACGGGTGCGACTCCTCCGGGTACGGGAAGAGGAACTCCATCTCGCGCAGGACCCGCGGGCATCGCCCCAGGCCCGGGATGCAGCGGCCGTCGCCGAGGTCGACGTCGGCCGCGAGGGCGTGGTAGGCGATGACCTCGGCCGAGCGGCGGAACTTCGGGTCGATGACGTTGCGGACCAGGGCCTCGTCGATGACGGCGGAGACTTCCGGGATCGCCCCCCAGGCCTCGGGATACCTCGCCATCGCGAGCGTCTCGAGCGGGACCATCTCGAGGATCTCGTGGAGGAAAGTGCCTGAGGTCGTGCCGCCGGGGAGTTCCCCCTCGGCCTCCTCGCCGTCGATGGCCTCGGCCGCGCCGAAGTCGGGCTCGACGTGACGGCCGTCGTCGGCGATCGGCTCGGCTTCCGTCTCCCAGGATGTCTTCATCTGGGAATACGAGCCGATCGTGTAGCCGGCGTGCCTCGCCTTGAGCTGCTGATATTTGCCCCAGTCGCTGCGATCCTTGAGCAGGTCGACGGGGGGATGCCAGGCGAGCGGGTCGCGGTCGGTCTCGTCGTGGGCACCCCGGACCCGGGGGATCGGCTCGTCGCGGAAGGTCAGGCGGCGGAAGAGGCTTGGGTCGACGGACGAGTCGTGCCCCGCGGCGATCGAAGCGAGCCGGTCGTTCACCCGCTTGTAGCCGCCGAGCCAGCTCTGGCCCCAGAAGGCCTGCGGGATGAACGGGAGATAGAGCCGGGCCTTGGCCCGGGTGAGGGCGACGTAGTAGAGCCGCTGCAACTCCTGGTCGCGCTCGGCCTGGGCCAGGGTCTTGGCCTGGGCGTCGTCGCCGACGTAGAGGAACCGGCCGCCGCGGTCGTGGAACTCGTGCATGCCGTCGGACTTGTTCGCGGTGAGCCCGCCGTAGAGGAAGACGACGGCCGCCTCGAGCCCCTTGCTCTTGTGGATGCTCATGATCTGCACGGCGTCGCGGTCGCTCTCCAGGCGCTGGACGTTGCCGTCCTCGCCGGGGGGCATGCGGGTGCCGACGATGTACGAGTGCAGCGTGCCGAGCAAATCAAGCAGGCCGCAGCCGGTGCTCCTCGCGTCCTCGAGCAGGATCTCGAAGAGGTGCAGGAAGTTCGTCAGCGAGCGTTCCTCGTCGCGGAGGAAGAGGAGTCGTCGGATCAGGCCGCTCTCGTCGAGGATCCTCGAGAAGAGGCGCTCGAACCGCTTCGCCTCCGCCAGCTCCTTCCACGAGATCAGCCTGGCGACGAGCGGGTGCGACTCGGGCAGGTCGAGGCATTCGGGCAGGTTCTGCAATGGGACGTCGAAGAAGGGGCTGATCCAGGCCCGCCCCCGGCGCGAGTGATCCCCCGGCTCGGCGATGGCGGCGAGGAGGTCGCGGACGGCCAGGGCCTCGGGGGACTGGAAGAGCCCCTCCTGCTTGTAGAAGGCGAACGGCACCCCCGCCTCGCGCAGGGCCCGGGCGACGCGCAGGCCGTCCTGGTTGGTGCTGGCGAGGACGTAGATATCCCCCGCGCCGACCTGGTGAGCCTTCCCGTCCTTGCCGGTGATCAGCAGCCCCCGCTCGGGCGAGAGCAGGTCCCGGGCCTCGCGGGCGATCTTCCTCGCGAGCCCCCGGCGCAACTCGGGCAGGCCGAGCTTCTCCCCCTTCGGCTCGATCTCGAGGAGGTGGATCGGTGCATACGTCGATCCGTCTTCCTCCTCGATCTCCATCTTGAGCGCGCTGCCGACCGGCGTGTCGTAGCGGATCCGGCCGTCGAAGAAGGGGGTCGGCGACTTCTGGTCGAGGATCAGGTTATAAGCGTCGATCAACGCGGGGGCCGAGCGGAAGTTCTCCGCAAGGTGGACGGGATCGCTCCCCAATCTCTTGATTTCGTCGACGGCGTCGATATATGTGTCGATGTCGGCGCCGCGGAAGCCGTAGATCGCCTGCTTGGGGTCGCCGATGAGGTAGACCGGATTCTTGCCCTCGCTCTCGACGAAGACGCGGCGGAAGAAGGCCCATTGCAGCTCGTCGGTATCCTGGAACTCGTCGAGCAATGCGAACTTGAACCGCTTGCGGAGCGACCTCACCACCTCCTCGCTCCGAGGCCCCTCGATCGTCCGCACGACCGCCTGGAGGATGTCGTCGAACTCGTAGACCCCCAGGATCCGCTTCTGCCGGCCCAGCAAAATGCGGACGAACGGCAGGCAGCTCTGGACCATCGCCGCCTTGAACGGGACGAGCACCGCATTCAGCCGGCAGAGCGAGTCGCCGAGCGATCCGGGGGGGCCGATCGGCACCCCCTTCTCGATCAGCGTCAGGCTGATCTTGCGGATCGCCTCGTACGCGGCCGGCTCGAGCACCGCGCCCATCGTCCGCCCCCGCCTTGCAATCCCCCTCGCGAGTGCCGGCAGGAGCCGCTCGCGGATCGACTTGATCGTGCTGTGGTGGACCTTGGCCGCCTTGAGCGCCGCCGCGAACGGCTCGATCTCGTCGAGGATGTTGAGGGTGAAGAGGGCGTTGACGTCTACCTCGGTCTGGAGCTTCTCCAGCGAGAAGGGCGGCAGGATATGCCGCCTCGACGCGTGGCACTTGTAGAGCAGCTCGGCCAGGGATTCGGGCCCCGAGTATTCCTCAAGCCAGATCTCGAGCAACTGTGACGAGGTCTCCGACTTCTTCGCGAGCTGCCTCCGCAAGGCATCCAGGAAGGCCTTGCCGAAGAGGCCCTGGCCATCCTCGAGGGTTTCCTCAAAGAGTCGGCCGTCTTCGAAGGCGTGCTCGACGAGCATGCTGCCGAAGAAGCCGTGGATCGTGCCGATCGAGGCGCCGTCGAACCCGTAGAGGGCCCGCTCCAGCACGGCCCGCCGCTCCAGGTCGATCTCCCAGGCGTCGCCGTCGAAGAGGGGGAGCGGCTCGGGATCCGAGTCCTCGCGCGATTTCGCCAGGATCTGCGAGATCTTGCGCCGGATCCGCTGGCGGAGCTCGGTCGCCGCGCGCTCGGTGAAGGTCAGGACGAGGATCTCGTTGATCCCCACCTTCTCTTCGAGGAGTAATTCGATGACGAGATGTTCGATCGTGTACGTCTTGCCCGTCCCGGCGGAGGCCTCGATCACGACGGGCAGGTCGCGGCGGATCTGGGCGAGGATCTCGGGCTTGGAGTGGCGTGACCGGGTCATTTGTCGAGCCCCCCGCTGTCCCGGAAGAGTCCGAAGCGCCGCTCGATCAGCCGAGCGGCCTCATCCTCGGGGGGTGGCTCGTACATGGCGAAGTTGGGGACGGGGCCGTATCGGCTCCGGCAAGGGGCGCGGTCGTCCTCCTTCATCTGCTCGACGCTCGCGGCAACCGGGATCGCCTTGTCGCTCAGGGCGGCGAAGACGGCCTCGACCGGGAGCAAGTACGCGTGCGTACCGCCGATGAGGTCGGCGACGACGTCGGAGAGGAACCCGCGGGCCTTGGCCTCGTCGATCGGGCGGAACGTGCGCTGGGTCGCCGCGGGGTTGCCGAGGTCGGGCGTCGGGATGACGTGGGCGTGGTGCTCGGTCGGACGCCCGCGATCGGGCAGGAGGCTCAACACGACCGCGTCCAGGAACCCGCCGAGGAAGTCGCGCTCGGCGACGTTGTCGCGCGTCAGGAGGGTCAACGAGCCGGGCCAGCGTCGCGAGACCATCTCGGTGCTGCCGTGCAGCTCGACGCGGACGGTCGCCTCCTCCCCCTTCCCCTGATCTCGCCGCACGGGGACGTTGAGGATGATCGGGCGCTCGAGCCGGGAGACCTGCTCGTGCTCCCCCGCGCGGCCGAAGCGGTAGATCTCGAACGGGAGCCGCTCGGCCAGCCCCCGGTTCAGGGCCGACCGCTGCCATTCCATCAGGCAGGCGAGGTGCCGACGCTGCTCGACCTCGCGGAAGATCCCGACGGGCGTCTGCCCCTGGCGCAAGAGGGCCTCGGCCCTCGGCTCATACGCCTTGAGGATCGCCTTCAGGTCGACCCGGTCGAGCCGGTGGTTGAGGAGGTCGAAGAAGACGTCCCGCAGGAGCCCGGTCTCGGCGAACGTCTGCGTGGAGAAGTGCTCATCCTCCTTCGCGGTCAGGTCCTCCCGGTCGTCCTCGCGGAGCCTGAGCATCAGCCTCGCCCACCCCTGGAGGGGGCATTCGAGGAACCGGCGGATCTCGCGGAGCGAGAGCGAGATCTTGTCGGGCAGGCCCGTGCGCCCCGAGGCCGACTCCAGCGGGCAGAGGCCCAGCCAGTGGACGAGCCTCGGGTCGAGGTGCCGGAGCGCCTCGACGGGGAGCCTCGGATCCTTGCCGACGAACTGCAAATAGGCGTCGCGGAGCTGCCTCGCCCTGGCCTCGTTCCGCGCGGACCTCGCCACGTTGAGGAACGTCGGCTTGGGCCGGCCCCCCGAGAAGTATTCCTCGGCGTAGCGGCGGAGCGGGTGTCCCTTGATCCAGACCCGGGCGGGTTCGCTGGAACGCCCTCGGTCCAGGTGGCCGAGCAATTCGTGGATCACGGGCGAGGGCTCCAGCGGTTCCCCCGTCTGCGAGTCGCGCGAGACGTACGTGAGGTAGAGCCGATCCCTGGTCGAGGAGATCGCCTCGAGGAAGAGGAACTTGTCGCGCTCCCGAGGGCTGACGGCCCCGAGCGGCTGGCCGCTGCTGACGTCGAGCGGGTCGGGCCCCTCCGAGGTCGGGAACAGCCCTTCCCCCATCCCGCAGATGAACAGGACCCGGAACGGCAGCCCCCGGAGCGCGGCGAGCGAAGAGACGACCACCCCCTCGGCCAGATACTGCCCCCGCGAGCCTTTCAGCTCCCCGATCGACTCGCGGAGGGTCTCATACACGAACCGATAGGGGACGAGCCGGCCTGGGACGTCGAACTTCCTCAGGGCGTGAATCTCCCCCAGGCAGAGGGAGAAGGCCCTTTGCTCGGCCGTTGAGTCGGCGGCGAAGTAGGTCGCGGCCATCCGGCTCAGCGCGGTCGCCCAGTCGGCGTAAGAGAGCCTCGCCTCGCGGAGGAAGCGGGCGTCGGCGATCAGGGAACGCACGAGCGCGAGCAGTCGAGCCGAGTCAGCCAGGGCCTCGGTCGGCTCGTCGTGGGGGACGTATTCGGAGGTGCCCAGGGTGAAGACCTCGGTCTCGGAGCCCCTCGGCCCCGACATGAAGGCACCCAGGACGAGGCGTTTCAGCCCCTGCTCCCAGTGGAAGAGGTCGCGGTCGATGTAGGTGTCGGCGTGGTCCGATTCGTCGCCGCCGTGGACGATCGCCAGGGCCTCGCACCAGTCGGCCCAGCGGGTGGTGTCGGCCTCGGGGAAGCGGGCCTGGAGCGCGGGATGGGTCAGGATCTTGAGCATCTCCGGGCGCGTGAAGGTGCCGAACGGCAGGGCCAGGAGCGATTGCAGGGCCTCGACGATCCGGCACTCTCCGGAGAGGGGCAGCTCGGTCATCGCGTAGGGGATGCTGTGCATCTCCTCGAACGCCGCGCGGAGGTGGGCCTGGTAGACCGACTCGTTCCTCGTGTCGGCGAAGGCCACCGCCATGTCGCGGAACTTGAGCCGCTCGGTTGGGGCGATCCCGCGCCTGTCGTCCTCGCCGATGAGCCGCCAGATCTCGTTGGCGATGATCTCGAGCTCGCGCCGGATCCCCGGGCAGGCGAGGATCAAGAGCGAGTCGTCGGGGTTCGCCGGCTTGTCGGCCGGGACCTGCTGCGTGAGGATCTCGTTCTGGATCCGGGAGAGCACCGTCGTCTTCGTCGCCAGGGCCAGGCCGGGGCGGAAGTTGGCGACGTCGACCTGGTTCAGGAGCGCGAAGAAATCTCGCCCCGGCTTGCCCCACTGGCGGACGATCTGCGGGACCCCCGGATCCTGCTCGTGGACCAGCTCGCGGCCCCAGAGGTCCTGGGCGTTGCGATCCCCCTTCTTTTTGGCGGCCTTCCCCCCGGCCCGGGTTAGCTCGAGGTCGCGCAGGAACGGGGCGGACGGTGTCAAGGCGTAGACGTGGATCGTCGCCGAGGGGCTCAGGGCCTGCAGGAGTTCCTTCATCCCCGGCCAGGGGTAGGCGAACCCGAAGACGTGCAGTTCCGACGGGATCGAGGCGGGTGCCTCGGCCCCGAGGATCGCGTAGAGCTCATACGGCAGGACCCAGCGCGCCTCGTTGCGGGTCCAGGGGAGGTCGATCGGGCCATCGGGACGGACCAGGCGAGCCCAGAGGGCCCGCTGCCAGACGTCGTCCTCGCGAGCCGGTTCGGCCTCGGTCTCGGTCTCGGGGGCGACCACGACCTCGACCTCGGAATTCGGGGTCGTCGGTTCGGACCAGGCGCGAAGGACCTCGGGGCGGAGGTCGCCGTACTGCCGGGCGAGCTGGGCCAGGCGCGTGGCGAGCTGGAACCGGCGGAGGTTGCGGGCGTCGACGTTCTCCTCGGCGGCGTCGAGGTAGCGTTGCACCGGCTCGGGGAGGCTCGAGGCGGGCGAATCCTCATCGAGGACGTCGAGGAAGAAGGCGCGGAGTTGGTCGCGGTCGAGGAGCCGGGTCGGTGGATAGCCCCGCGGCAGGAGCGTCTCGAGGAGCGTCTCGATCGGGCGGAAGACGAGCCCCGAGGCGATCCCCGCCTCGCGCGCGACCTGGAACCGGAGGTAGGCCTCGATGGACGCATCGGGGACGACGATCGGGGGCATGGCGAAGAGTCGCGCCCGGGGATCATCGTCCGCCGCGAGGTTCTCGATCAGCCGCCCTGCGAGTCGCTCGATGTGATTCGCGTACCAGACCTGGATCATCTTGGATCATACCGTCGCCGTCGGGATCGCTCCGTGATCCCGGCCCCTTCCCCATGCATGTCGCCCTGGAGTCATCCCGCCAGGCCGGAACGTCCCGGCTGGCGTGCGGAATCCCTCGACGACGAATCTGGAGATTCGTTCACTGCTATACGGCGGACCCCATCTTAGCACGTACACGGATTTTGGGCGATCGGAACAGGCGATGGGATTGGAACGGAACGAAGCCGCTCCGTCGCGGACGCGAGGGACCTGTCGGAAGGAGGGGTGAGACGCGGGAGAGGGAGGGGCATCTCGACCCTGGATGGATTCAAACCTCGGCGGCGATGGACGTTGCGGTGCGCTGGGCGTCGCGGCGTTTCTGGTACTGCATGAGCCCGTCTTCGAGGCCCGCGAGGAACTTGCGCTTGCGGGGTCGGAGGAGCATGGTCAGGAGCTTGCGACGACCTCGCCTGGTCCGGTCGAGCCAGTAGTCGAACCGGATGGGCTCGGTCGTCATGAGGTATCTGGCGTGGCGCACGCCTTTTTCGTAGGACGGCTTCTCCATCGGAATCTCCCTCGGCCACCTTGGCCGGCATGATCAGGCCGATGACGTCGGCATTGACGTACTTTTCTTACTATGACCATATCGGCTTTTGGTAACCAGGCAAATCCGTTCGAGAATTGATTTTCCTTGATGAACCAGTCCAATCGGCATTTGTCCAGGGCCTGGCGAATGTGAGAGCTGTCGAGGTGTCGCCTCTGAGTTAGGTCAGTCCCGCCAGGGCTCGGTCAGGTTGCCGTTCCAGGGGAGGAAGAGGTAGCCGTCGGAGGCATCCTGGAGTGCCCCCTGCACTTCCATGAGGGTGTTGATCTCGTCGAGGGTCTCGTCCAGGTCGTCGAAGCCGATCTCGAAGCGGGCGTCGCAGGCGCGCATCTCGGCCTCGTACTCGGTCCCCTCGCCGATCTCGGCGGCCTTGGCCTGCACGTCCTCGCCGACGACCCGCTTGACGCGGAACTCGGGGCTCTCGGGTCGGCCGACGACCAGTTCGTCGCCCTCTCGCTTCACGGTCAGGCCGTAGCCGGTGAGGGCGCGGGACGCGGCGTCGAGGTCGGTCGACGCGGACCGGAAGTAGACGAAGCAGGATCCCTTCATGGCGACGGTCCCTCGCTGATTCGATGGCTCGGCCTGGCCTAAGTCGGAAGGATAATCGAGCCCTGATGATTATTGAAATCAAGAGATCATGCTAGATGAGAATCGCGGAGGGGGGCGAGGTCGCGGGGCGGCCGATGCGCACAGTCACGTGGCGGAGCCCCGGGCACGCAAATGGCCCGGAGGGGCGGAGTCAACTTTTTCTCGGGGGTCGGGACTGGTAGTCTCTCGGTGTGCGACGCCCCTGGTCACGGCCGACGCCCAGTCGGTTCGGGGATCTCGATCCAGACGACCAACCGGCCGATCCGGGGAGACTTGCCGCCTCGGCAATGACGACAACTCAACCTTGGGAGTTCCGTTCGTGATGAACCGCTCGATCTCCGCCGCCTTCGCCCTCGTCCTGGGAGTGGCGCTGCCGCTCTTCGCGTCCGACAAGCCGCAGCCGGTGCGGATGGGGGACGGCATCCTGACGTTCGACACGGTGCCGGGCTGGGGCCTCGGCGAAGACGGCAAGTCCGTCATCGGCCCGACCCACGGCGGCGTCGTCGTCGACAAGGCCGGCAACATCTACACGAGCGCCCACGCCGGCGTCTTCGTCTTCACCCCCGAGGGCAAGGTCCTCCGCAAGTTCCTCGGCGACAAGTACTCCGACATCCACGACCTCAAGATCAACGCCGAGGACGGGAAGGAGTACATCTACGGCGCCCGCAATAACAACGCCGAGGGGATCAAGTTCAACGCCGAGACCGGCGAGATCGTCCTGAAGCTCCCCTTCCCCGAGGAGTCGGGCCTCAAGCTCAAGCAGTTCAACCCCACGGCGATCACCGTCGCGCCGAACGGCGACATCTTCCTGTCGGACGGCTACGCAAGTAATCACATCTTCAAGTTCGACAAGACGGGCAAGTACCTCAAGCATTTCGGCACCAAGGGGAACGGGCTCAAGGAATTCAACACCGCGCACGGCATGACGCTCGACACGCGGTACAGCCCGCCCCGGCTCCTGATCTGCGACCGCAACCACGAGCCCAAGGGCCGGCTCGTCCACTACACCCTCGACGGCGAGTTCATCGAGGAGGTCGTCACCGGCCTCGGGATGCCGACCTCGGCGATCGTGCAGGGGGATTTCGTCTCGGTGCCCGACCTGCACGGCCGGCTCGTGATCCTCGACAAGAAGAACGTGATCGCCGCGGTCCTCGGCTACAACGCCGACCCGGCCAAGGGGGGCAACTTCAACGTCCCGCAGGACCAGTGGATCGAGGGCATCTTCAGCGGCACGCACGGCTCGGCCTGGGACAAGGACGGCAACCTCTACGTCCAGGACTGGAACGTCTCCGGTCGCATCATGAAGCTGGTGCGCGTGAAGTAATCGCCCTGCCCATGGATGCAGCGAGGCCATCTGATCGCCTCGTCGCGTCTGACCTCGGCAGGATCGCTACCGAAGGAGGAGTCGCCTCGACCCTCCCCGTCGATCGACCGAGTCAGGTTCAAAGAGCAAAGGCCTGCGCGACAGCACGTCGCGCAGGCCCTTTTTGATTCGATGAAGCTCCTTCGGGGCGGCGACATCCCGACGGTGCGAGGTCAGGAGGCCCTCGCTGATACAGAGCCGGGCGTCACCCAGGACCCTGAGGCTTCTCGCGATGCCCTCTCGATTGCTGCGAATGCAACGGACTTCGAGGAGGTTATCCGCATCTCAACGGATGCCGGATACGAGGGCATAGCGGGCCTTTTCGTCGGGATATTGCGGCCTTTGGGGATGGGGCCGTTGCTGCGGGGAGAGGTCGGTTTGCGGCGAGGAGTCGGCCTGTAGCGGAGGTGCGGTCGAAAGCCCCCGGTGGTCGCGAAAGATCAACACACCCGGTCCTGCTTTTGCGTTACTCTTCTCTCGGCAAACGTCCCGAACCTCCTGGGCATCCGCCGCCATGGAAGTGGAGAGTTGTAACATGTCCGAGCTGGACCGCCTGTATCACCTCGAGATCGAATTCCACCGCCGGTTCCGGTTGGAGGCCATCGACGCGATGGAGGCCGCGAGCATCCACACGAGTTACGCCTTGCAGTTGGGTTATGAGGAATTGCTGCGATCGCTCGGCCGGGTCGATCGAGCCAGGCTCGACGTCGCCCGGCATCGGATGCAGAGCATGGGCGATCCCCGCGACGTGCAGGCGGCGTTCCACTCGCTCCAGCAGATCGTCGCGCTCCGCTGAGCCGAGCTGAACCGGCCGGTCGTTGCGAGTCGGCTCGAGATGAAACGGAGCCCGGGGCCGCGATGCGTTCGCGGCCCCGGGCTCTCGTGTTCTCCGTCGGGATTGCGGGCGAGCCTCAAGCTCACCTGGCGGGCTTGAGGATCAGGACCCAGTCCTCTCGCCAGCCTCGGGGCGAGGCGACGTTGACCTTGCCGTCGCCGTCGGACTCAAGCTTGCCGCCGTCGACAGTCTTCCCCGTGACAGGGTTGAAGTACGAGGCGTTGAAGCCGGCCTTGGCTCCTAGCTTCTCGAGCGTGATGGGCCGGGGAGCCGGGACGTAGATGACTCGGACGTCATCCGTGCCGGCCGAGTACGGGACGAAGTAGGCGTCCTCCGAGCCGATTTTGCTCCCCCAGGGGCCTTCGCCGAACTTGGCGACGACCGTGGCGGGCTTCCAGGCCGAGTCGTTGTAGTCGAGGGTCGTCCAGTCGGGCTGCTCGCGCTGGGTGCTGAGCCAGGCGCTATCCGTGGAGACGGCGGCCTTCTTGCCGTCCTCGAGCTCGTAGTCGAGGCGGCACGAGAGGCCGGCCGGGTTGGCGTTCTTGGGGCCTCCCACGCCGTTATCGGCGCGGACGGCGATCACGTTCTTGCCGGGCTTCAGCATGCCTTCGAGGGCGAGGAACTCGCGTCCCTTGTTCCAGCCCGCCGCCGTGCCGAGCAGTTCGCCGTTGAGGTAGACGGAGAGCTGGTCGTCGGCCGTGGCCTTGAGCCGGGCCCGGAGCACGCCGCCGGCGGGGATGTCGAAGCTCTTGCGGAAGAAGCGAGACTCCTCGGGGGCATGCTGCGCGGGGTTCCCCTCGGGATACCAGATCCAGTCGCCCCAGGTCGAGGCCCCGTCCTTGTCCTTGGCCCAGGCCGCCCACTCGGGATGCGGCTCGAACTTCGTCCAGGGGAGCGATGTGAGGAGTGCCTTGCCAAGGCCGAGTTGCTTGGAGCCGGGCAGATTCATCGACTCGTCCCAGGGCATCGTGCCGTAGTTGCCGCCGTGGGGGGACTTGCCGTACTCCTGGTCGCGGCGGTTGAGCTGCCAGATGCCGTTGGCGCCATACGTGTGGCCGGCCGCGCCTTCGAGCATGTTGGTCCAGAACATGAGCCGGGGGATCTCGGCCGGGATCTTGCCGAGGAGGTTCTCGTAGCAGACCTCGCTATTGAGGACGGGCATCGCCGGCTTCGCGGCGCGGGAGGCTCGCAGGGCCTTGATCGTCGGGGTCAGGACTTCCTGGAAGCCGTGGCCGGTCTGGAGCATGTCGAAGTCGATGAGATCCTGCTCGCGATAGAGGAGCCGGCCGCTGAGGGGCTCGAGTCCTGTGGGGTGGACGGTGATGAGGCGGTCGAGCCCGTTCAGGGTCTTGCCATACTGGATGATCCCCTTCCAGGCCTCGTTCTGCTTCTCGCCGCCGAGGGGGAAGCCTTTTTCGAGGTAGTACGGCAGGTTCACCTCGCCGGCCATGCACCAGACGACCGGGAGGGCACCATAACGCGCCATCACATATCGGACGTGCTTCTTCATCTTCTCGGTGCCGAGGAACGGCTGGTGGTAGCCCCAGGCCATGACGATGCAGGGGACGATCCCCTGGTCGACGAGGTAGCTCAGGCGCTCGTCGGCCTTGTCGAAATACTCGGGGCGGATGCGGGTGTACTCGGGCTCCCAGGGGTAGCCGGCCTCATTCTTCCCGCGAGGGTCGAAGGCGGGCATGTCGGGATAGAGCCCCGCGACGATCTGGACGACGTTGAACCCCTTCTTGACGCGGTCGGCGGCGAGCATGCCGAACTCGTCGGGGAACTTGAGCCGCTCGCAGAGGCCCATCCACCAGGTATCGCCGAGCCAGAAGAAGGGGGTGCCGTCCTGATACGCGAGGTGCCGGTGGTCGTCGGCGACCTTGAGGGGCCCGTGCATGATCAGCGGGTTCGTGCCCGTGTAGGGACGGACCTCGACCTTGCCCTTCTGGCGGTGTAGGCCCGGGTCGCCGTCGTCGGTGCTGGCGGTCTCGAAGGTGTGCGTGCCGACCTCGGGCGAGGAGTAGCGCACCTTCCAGATCGAGCCGCCGGCCCAGAAGGCCGGGACGCGGTGCGTCTTCTTGCTCGGCGTGGTGAAGGTGACGTCGACGTCGAGCCCGTTGAACGGGTCGGCGTACGCCTTCTGGCCGTTGAAGTAGAGCTCGATGACCCGGTTGGCCTCGGCGGAGGGCGTCTCGGCGCCGATGGCTGGCGGGCCGAAGAGGGCGAGGACGCCCCAGGCAGAAAGGCCCCCGAGCGTGGTCCAGATCCGTCGCGTTCCCATGGCGTCATCCTTCAAAATGGGGTGATTGTTTCGTGCGTCGATGCGTCGAGTTTCGGTGGTCAGGTCGGCAGCGAGGCCACGAAGTCTCGGAAGAGGATCGTCTCCGAGACGTTGTCGCACTCGTTGCAGTGCTCCCAGTCGATCCAGACGTATTCGATCCCGAGCCAGCCCTTGTAACCGGCCTCGTCCAGGCCCTTGACGACGCGGGCGTAGTCGATCGCGTTGTCCTTGAACGGCGTCTGGAGGCGGCCGGTGCGGGCGCCTCGGATGTGGATGTGCGAGGCGAGCGGCAGGAGGTGCTCGATCTCGCTATCCGGCAGCCCGGCGCGGGTGAAGTGGGTGTAGTCGAGGGTCAGGGTCAGGCCGGGGACGCTCGCAATCAGGGCGGAGGCCGACTCGGGGTCGGGGGCGAGCGAGCCGACGTGGCACTCGGTCCCCAGGATCAGGCCCGCGCGTTTCGCCTCGGCGACGCGCCAGGCGAGTTCCTCGTGGGCGCGGCCGAGCGAGGCCTCGGCCGGCTCGTCCTCGAAGAGGACGCCGGGGAGGATCGTCACATGCTCGCAGGAACATGCCGACGCGTATTCGAGCGTCCTCAGGAACCAGTCGCGGGCCTTCTGCCGACGTGCGCCGTCGGGCTGGTTGATGGCGTACGGGCGGAAGTCGGCGTCGGTCTGGAGGAAGACGTCGGCGACCTTCATGCCGAGGTCCCCCACCGCCTTCTTCAACGCGGCGGCGGAGGTCGCCACGTCCTTGAACTCGCGCGAGGGCCAGAGGTGGGATCGCCCCTCGAAGAGGCCGATGTCGACCCCCTGGAACCCGAGCATCGCGATCAGGCGTAACGATTGTTCATGTGTTAGGAGCGGGAAGGTGAAGTCGGCGCAGGCGAGTCGGCGTGTCATGACATGTCGTCCGGCAGGGTGACCTCGGGCGTGTTCCATTCGGCCGCCGCGAGGTAGCCACCGTCGACGACGAGCGACGTCCCCGTGATCCCGGCCGAGTCCTCGCAGGAGAAGTAGAGGATCGAGCGTGCCACGTCGTTGGGCGTCAGGGCACGCCCCAGCGGGACGCGACTCAGGCGGTTGGCCAGGGCCCCCCTGGCGTCGCCCGAGGCGTTCAGGTGGTGCCTCAGCAAGGGGGTGTCGGTGATCCCCGGGCAGACGCAGTTGGACCGGATGCCGTACTCGGCGTAGTCGAGGGCGATCGACTGGCTCAGCAGGTTCACGGCGGCCTTCGAGGCGGTGTAGGCCGGGGTCCCGGACTGGCCGACGAAGCTGCTGATGGAGCCGAGGTTCACGACGTAGCTCCGCTCGTTCTTGCGGAGGTGCGGCAGGGCGTGCTTGACCGAGAAGAAGACGCTCCGGACGTTCACCGCCATGAGCCGGTCCCAGTCCTCCTGCGAGTACTCGTGGAGCCGCTTGACGTGGACGATGCCGACGCAGTTGACCACGATCTGGAGGCCGCCGAAGGTCTCGGCCGTGCGGTCGACGCTGGCGCGGACCTGCTGCTCGTCGGCCATGTCGCACTCGATGAAGAGGGCCTCGCCGCCGTGCTCCCGGATCGTGGCCTCGACGGTGCGGCCGATCGGGGCGTTGACGTCGACGAGGCCGACGCGGGCCCCTTCCCTGGCGAAGAGCCTGGCGGTGGCCGCGCCGATGCCCGACGCACCGCCGCTGACCCAGGCGGTCTGTCCCTCCAGCCGGCGACTCATGGGTTGAGGCTCCTTCGTCAGTTCGGGTCAGATGAGGTCAGGCCCAGGGGGAACCCTCGGCCGTGGCGTTCCGCTCGTCGACGACGATCCGCTCAGGCACCGGCCCGGCGTAGACCCAGATCATCGCCATCGGGCCGTCGGACTTGTTGATGAAGTAGTGGACCCTGCCCCTCGGCTGGAGCGCGGTGGAGCAATCCGACATCGGGTAGAGCCGCCCCTCCACGATGCAGGTGGCGAGGCCCTCGACGATGGTGATGGACTCGTCGAAGTCGTGGACGTGCGCCGGGAGGCGTCCGCCGGGCTGGAAGAGGCCGTAGCCGCCGCTCATCTCGATGCCGGGGACGAGGTCCTTGTTGAAGAAGTCGATGAATTCCGTGTTCGGGCCCGCCGCGAACCGGGGCGCCGTCGCGTGGCGATTGACCCGCTCGGCCCCGGCTTTCCCCTGGGAGTCGGCCGGCTGCGGTTCGGGGGTATAGACGTTGTCGAGGATCGTCCGGGCCGGTGACGACGAGGCGAGCGCGACGTGGAAGACGGCCGGCTTGTCGGGGTCGGAGTTCCGCACGAGGTGGGCGATTTCTTTGGGGACGACGACGTTGTCGAGCGGCTCCAACTCGTAGAGGCGCCCCTCGACCTCGACGGCCCCCTTGCCTTCGAGCAGCGTGATCGACTCGCTGAAGGCGTGCGTGTGCAGGCTCAGGGTCGCGCCGGGCTCGAAGGTGACGATTCCCGTGGTGAGGCCCCGGGCCTCGTTGTGAGTCCCGACCTGGCACTCGAGCACGACGCCCGGCTCGATCTCGAAGATCTTGCCCTGGCCGACGGGGTTCATGACCTCGGGGCGATCCGGGCGCATCGACTCGGGGGGGCGATCGAGCGGGGCTTTCGGCGGGGTCGGGTTGGGCTTCGGCACGAAATCGGTCGTCATCTGGATGTCTCGTTGGAGGACGCGGAGCGCCGAGCGCACCGAGCGGAGCAAGAGGCCGGCGTCGAGGCCCAGGCAGATCATCCGGAACCCCTGGGAGACGCGGCGGGTGATGTCCTCCTCGCTGGTGGCGACGATCCCGCAGGACTTGCCGGCGCCCCGGAGGACATCCTTCATGGCTTGGATCTGGTCGGCCACGCCGGGGCCTTCCCACTGCCCGCGAAAACCGGCCGTGGCCGAGTAGTCGGCCGGGCCGAAGAAGAAGATCTCGGAGCCGTCGACGCGGCTCATCGCCGGGACCTGCTCGAACGTGCGAGCGGTCTCGATGATCGGGACGACCAGGACGTGGTCATTGGCCTCGCGGGCGTGCTCCTCGAAGCACTGGCCCCAGCCGGTGGCCCGCTCGGCCCCGATACCGCGCAGGCCTTCGGGGGGATACCTGGAGAAGCGCTGGGCCTCGATCAGTTGCTCGGCCGACTCGACCCAGGGGATCACGACGCCGTCGGCGCCGATGTCCAGGGCCCGCTTGATCAGCCCGGCGTTGCGCTCGGCCAGGCGGACGAGGACCACCGTCTCGCTGCGGACGGCCGCGCGGATGTGCTCGACGATCTCCTTCCAGTCGAGGTGCCCGTGCTCGGCGTCGACGACGACCCAGTCGAGCCCGAGCGCCGCCGCCATCTCGGTGATGCTGGGCGACTCCAGCGTCACCCAGAGCCCGAGCGCGGGGCGATCCGCCTTCAAGGTCTCGCGAAGCCTCCTGACCGCGGCCGTTTTCAATCCGTCCTCCCGCCGTCCTGGACGACAACCCACGACACCGGGCCGGCAACCCTGGCCCGATCGCCTCGCGATGGATCCCGTCGCGGCACCCGACCCGAGTCCGCTCGACAGTCTGATTATCAGTGATTATTATGATTGTCAAGGGACGGAAAGGGGGTGTCAAGTGGGTCGCGATAAGCCCGACCATGTGATCGTGACGCAGCGAGGCCAGGACGATGGCCTGGTCCGCCGCCTCATGGCCCTGATTCACGAGAAGGGGCTCAAGGTCGGCGACCAGCTGCCGAACATCCGCCTGCTGGCGACGATGCTCGACGTCAAGCCGACGACGGTGCGCGATGCCTTGCTCCAGGCCCAGACCCTTGGGCTTGTCCGTATCTTGCCACGCTCGGGGGCCTATATCCAGTCACTGTCGTATACGCCGATGGACGAGCCGACGGCCCCAAGGCCCGAGCCCGTCGTGGCGACGACGGAGCACAACCTCTTCCACCTGCTCGACGCCCGCCGGGTCGTGGAGATCGAACTGGTCGGCCGCGCGGCGGAGCGTCGGGTGCTGGAGGAGCTGCTGCCGGTCCGCGAGGCGCTCGAGGCGATGGCCCGGATCCCGGAGACCGAGCTGCGCAACGACTATGTCGAGGCCGACATCCGGTTCCACGCCGAGATCGCCAGGCTCGGGGGCAACTCGGTCCTACTCGCCTTCCTCAAGGATCTGCTGGGCCTGCTCCGGCCGCACCTGGCTCAGATCCCCTGGTCGCGCGAGCGGAGGCAGACCACCGACGCCATGCATGCCGAGGTCTATTCCGCCCTCGTCTCCGGTGATGCGGCCCGTGCCCGCGCCGTGATGGGCGAGCACCTCGGCTTCGCCTACGAGAACCTCCTGCGCGAGGTCCAATCCGTGCCGACCGCCCCGCCCCGGCGCTGAAGCCTTCGATCGATCCGCCGCGATTGATTATCGGCCGTTGATCTCTCGAGGGCCCGGTTTCAGGGTCGGCGTCTGGTTCTTGGCCTGGCTCTGGTAGCGGCTTCGGAATGATTCCATCCGGCGGGAATAGGAGCCCCACTGGTCCTCGCTGAAGATGGTCCGGAGCTGGTCCTCGGGGAGCTGGGCGAGCGAGTACATGATGTGCAGCTCAACCGAGGGCTCCCACGTCCCGACCGGCTTGATGGGACGGATTCCTTCTTCGAGCAGCTCTGCGAATTTCTGCTTCTGCTGCGGGTCGAGCTTGAGGCGCCGGCTCTCGGCGTTCAGGATCAGGGTGATGGACTGGTGGTGCCGGTCGAGCCAATCCTCGCGCTCGGCCTTCTCGTATGCGATCAATTGTTCGGGCGCGAGGGTTGATTTCAGGGTTTTGATGAAGATCAAGTTATCGCTGAATCCATCAGCCCTGATGGCGGTCCGGATCGTGGCGAGCTCTCGGATGAACTTGTTCAGCTCGACGGGGTTGCCCTTCACCTCGAGGAAGCGGGCCCGCTTGGCCTCGACCCGATCGACAAGCCGCTTGATATCCCCCTGGCCGGCGAGGTAGAGCTTGCTCCGCTGCTCCCTGGTGAGCTTGCAGGTCCTGCCCACGATCTCGAGCCGGCGGTCGAACGCATCCTTGAGCTGGTTGCGGAACTTGTTCGTGTCCTGGTCGACGCCGAAGACGAGCCGGTCGAAATACTTGTCGTCCGACATCTTCACCGGCGCCTTGCGGGGCGGCGGCTCGTCGATGTCGTCGATGTCATCCTCGAACGCCCGCGCCGGCCGGCCCGCGAGCATCGCGGCGAGGAGGAGCGCGAGAGTGAGCCCACCGGAGGGGAGGTGGTGCCGGGGTCGATTCGTGGTCGGGATCGGATTCATGGGCTCACGCGGAGTGTTGGAGCACGAGCCAGCGCTCGATGACCTCGAGGATGTGCCGCTTCGCCTCGGGCGAGAGTTCCTGGCCGCGGGCGATCCCGTGCCATTTCTCGAGGCAGCCTCGGCAGCAGGTGGCGGCGGCATGCTGGGCGATGAAGACGGGGTGATTCCGCATCGGCGTCTGCTTCCCGTCGTTCTCGGGGAAGGCCGGGGCCAGTCGCCGCTCGATGAAATCCTCGCCATGTTGCAGGACCGTCTCCATGCCTTTGCGGTCGAGATAATCACGCTCGATTCGCCCAAGGCGGAACTTGCTCCGGAAGGCCGAGCGGCCCAGGCGGGCGAACAGGTCGTCGAGGTCTACCATGAGGATCCGTGGTCATCGCGGCTCGATCTCGTCGGCCGGGCTGCGGGGCCGACCGGCCAATGCTCTCTGAAAATGGTCCGCGAGTTAAGGCCAGTCCCGCGCTCTGCTTCACAGTGGTAATGGGCGTCGGCCGTCGAAAAGCGGGCAGGGATCGAAAGTCTCCGCCAATATTTTAGGGAGGAGGCCGAATCGCTGTCAGCGAAAATTCCCCCGCCGGTTTTTCGACTCACGCCGCTTCGGTCGTCTCAACGGGATTCAATGGGGAGACTCTGAGATGCCGCCGATCGATCGCGATTCTCCATTCTCGCCGAATCGGGACAAGCCGCCGATCTTCGCGTCGCCGATGGGGGACGCCGACGTCGACGGCCCCGACGAGCCGATGAAGGCCACGCGTCGCGGGGGCCTGGCCTTCTGCCCGAACTGCCAGGGCGGGATCGCACTGAGCGCGGAGCTCTCCGGTCTGATAGCGTCCTGCCCCCACTGTTCGCAGCACTTGCGGATGCCCGAGACCCTGGACCTGGGCTTCGACCCGTCGAACTCGGCGCCCTTCAACACCAGGCTGGTGGCCGCTCAAGGCAAAGCCGGGGAGCCCTGGTATTACAGCTTCATCGACACCTACGCGAACGTCTGGCTCTGGTTTAGCCTGATCGTCTTCGGTCTGGTCGTGGTCGCAACGCTCGGGCTCACCTACATCGCCTTCCATCGGGCCCCGATCCAGAACGCCGGCTTCGTCCTGATCGTGCCGGTCGTCGCGGTCCTGAGCTTGATCCCGAGCTTCCTCGGCATCCTGCTCACGGTGGCCTTCATGCGCCTGCTCGTCGACATCGCCCGCAACTTGCGCGAGATCCGCCAGCGGCGGTCGAACTCGAACGTCTGAGCCTGCCGGAAATGGATCGAGGGCCTCAAGTCCCGGGGCCCTCCTACCTCCCCCCCGCCCGCCCGAACCCGTCTCGAGACCTCGAACGCGAGATCTGCGCCTCTTCCCTCTCTCTCGCCGCCTATGCCCATCCCCGGGCCGGATCTGCGGGTGCTGAGGACCGAGGCAGGTCCATCAACCCGTCGCAACGATGCCATCGAAGAATCATGACTTAGAGTCGTAATGCCCAAGATTGATGCTTGGCTGATGAGTTTGCTGGCAGTCTATGTGAGGCAATCCGGGGATTTTGGAGAAGAGAACCCTCCGAAATGGCGGAATGAGTGGTGTTTTCTGTGCAGGGGTCGCTCTAAAAGCAGGCATGGCATGCAGACTGCAAGGGAGGGGTCTCGTCGTCGAGGCCCCCCGCCCAATCGTCTGCCAAACCATCCTGCCAGAGAGGATTTGCGCTTTCCTCGGGTGGAGGATCGGTCTTCTGGCGCGGCTCGCTGAAGAGCCCGACCGATCGGGGGGACCCGCGGTTTTTCGTCGTTCCGAAGAAACGAATCGAGTCCAGCGAGGACGCCCATGAAGCGTGCAACCCCTATCCCCTTCATCTTGCTCGTCATCGTCGCGGTGGCGGCCTTCTTCAAGTTCCCCAAGGCGGTGGTGCCCACGGGCGACCCGATTAACAGCGGGGACGTGGCGTGGATGCTGACGGCCGCGGCCCTCGTGCTGCTGATGACGCCGGGGCTGTCGTTCTTCTACGGCGGCATGGTCGGCTTCAAGAACGTCGTCTCGACGATGCTCCAGAGCGTGATCGCCCTGGGCGTGATCAGCATCGTGTGGGTTGTGGTCGGCTTCAGCCTCGCCTTCGGCGACAGCTTCGGGGGCTACCTGGGCGATCCCAGGACGTTCCTGATGTTCCAGAACGTGGGCGAGCTGACCCATCCCAAGATCTCGGCGACGATCCCGCTGATGGTCTTCGCGATGTTCCAGCTCAAGTTCGCGATCATCACGCCGGCCCTCATCACCGGCTCGTTCGCCGAGCGCGTGCGGTTCTCGTCGTACTTGCTGTTCATGGTCCTCTTCAGCCTGCTCATCTATTGCCCGCTCGCCCACTGGACGTGGCACCCGGATGGCTTCCTGAACAAGATGGGCGTGAAGGACTTCGCCGGCGGCACGGTGGTGCACATGTCGGCGGGCTTCGCGGCCCTCGCGGGTGCGATGGTCCTCGGCCGTCGTAAGAGCCACCTGAACAAGGAGTCGCACGTCCCGGCCAACATCCCGTTCGTGCTGCTCGGCACGGGCATGCTCTGGTTCGGCTGGTTCGGCTTCAACGCGGGCTCGGCCCTCGCCGCCAACGGCACCGCGGCCATGGCCTTCGCCACGACGAACACGGCCTCGGCCTCGGCCATGCTCGGCTGGATCTTCTTCGACTGGATGCGGGGCAACAAGCCCTCGGCCCTCGGCGCCTGCATCGGCGCGGTGGTCGGCCTGGTGGCCATCACCCCCGCCTCGGGCTTCGTGACCGTGCAGGAGAGCATCGCGATCGGCCTGGCCGCCAGCGTGATCAGCAACCTCGCTGTGCACCTCCGCACCAAGTCGACCCTCGACGACACCCTCGACGTCTTCCCCTGCCACGGCGTCGGCGGCATGGTGGGCATGGTCGCCACCGGCATCTTCGCCAAGGACCTGGGCCTGACCTCGGGCAACACCAAGACCTTCATCAACCACCTGATCGCCCTGGTGATCGTCGCCGCCTTCTCGTTCATCGGCTCCTTGATCCTCTACAAGATCACCGACCTGATCATCCCGCTCCGCGTCGACGAGGAGCAGGAAGCGATCGGCCTCGACCTCAGCCAGCACGGCGAGACCGCCCTCGGCGCCGACCTCCTCGGCGTCGGTGCCCACAGCTAAGCTTAAACCCTCGCACGCATCCCCATGGACGATCCCGATGCCCCGACACGCAACGTCGGGGCATCGGGATTTCTTCGTTCGAACGAATCGCAAACCTCCTCGATGGCCGTAACGATCCTCAGAAAGCGAATGGGTTAAGACTATTCTCGACAAAATTGATCGAGATACGAAGTTAAGCCTTGACCAAATGCAGTCCGGGGCGAATACTTGGCGGTGTGCGAGGGAGATTCAGGTTCTCGAAGGCGGACATGAAATGGGGCGCCAGCGAGGGGTTTGAGCGGCCAGGGAGCGGCCAATGGTGGGCTCCTGGCGCCTCATTTCTTCGGACACCTATTGTCCTGGTCCCCATACTTCCCTGTCCGGTATCGCGACCGGAGACCAGGCACGCAAAAGGGGGCAACCCATGGTAGCCACTCTCCGGTCGGCTGGCTGTTGACGGTCGATCGCACTTCCTCCCCTCCGACCCCGGGCGTCGCGAAATTGTCGCGTGCGGGGGTCGTCTCTACGACATCTCGTAAGAACCTTCATCTTTTGCCGACTGGATGGAAGCCGCGCTCGATCGACTGTTGAGCGGTCGTCCTTCGCCTGACTCCGACATCGCCATGATCTGGAGCGCACCTGGAGGTTGGCAGAACTCCTCACGAATCGAGTAACAGGAAGTGGATTATGAGCCGATTTCTGTCCGCGGGTGACGTCCTGATCAACCCCGACACCCTGACCTACGCGATCGTGGAGACGGATTCCGAGGGGCTACACCTCCGACTCGGCTTCAAGCAGGGCGAGGCCACTTCCCCAGCCCCCGCCGGCGAGCTTCGCCTGACGGGCCTCGAGGCGCGCACGGTCCTCCGCTGGCTGCGGAGCCATGCCGAGTTCCTCGACGCCGGCGGTACGGCGACGCCCCACTCCCCGCGCAAGCCTTATCAGGCATCGACCCCGGGTGATGTCCACCTGACCTCCCTGACGAACGGCCTGACGTCCCTGCGGTCGGCCCAGAGCGCCTGACCCGCGACAGGCCCGCGCATTCGGGTTTGTCTTGACTTAGTCGACCGGAAAACCATACTCGCAAGCAACGGCCCCTGCTCGGGGAACCCCCTTATGCGAGGTGGCTCTCGCGTCCCGAAGCCGGCCCTTGGGATTGGCTCGAGCGGATCGTCGAGCCGGGAGGCACGGATGGGCGAAAACAATACGAGGCTCGTCGAGGGCGGGAGACGCCCCGCGCCGCTGGCCCCCAACGTCCTGGCGGCGATCGGCCAGACCCCCCTGATCCAGCTCAACAAGGTGACCGAGGGGGTCCGGGCGAAGGTCCTGGTCAAGCTCGAGTCGGCCAACCCCGGCGGCAGCATCAAGGACCGCGTGGGCGTCGCGATGGTCGACGAGGCCGAGGCCCGGGGCTGGCTCCAGCCGGGCGGGACCATCATCGAGGCCACCGCGGGCAACACGGGTGTAGGCCTGGCCCTGGCGGCGGCCGTGAAAGGGTATCGCTGCATCTTCGTGATGCCCGACAAGATGAGCGGCGAGAAGATCCGGCTGCTGAAAGCTTACGGCGCCGAGATCGTCATCACGCCGACGTCGGTGCCCCCCGACTCTCCCGAGAGCTACAACGGCGTGGCCGACCGGCTCGCCCGCGAGATCCCCGGCGCCTGGCGGCCGAACCAGTTCGCCAACCTCGCCAATCCCGAGGTCCATTACCGCTCGACCGGCCCCGAGATCTGGGAGCAGACCGAGGGGAAGATCACGGCCTTCGTCGCGGGGGTCGGCACCGGCGGGACGATCTCGGGGGTCGGCCGCTACCTCAAGGAGCGGAACCCAGAGGTCCGCGTCATCGGCGCCGACCCGGAGGGCTCCGTCCTCTCGGGCGATGCCCCGAGGCCCTGGAAGGTCGAGGGGATCGGCGAGGACTTCGTCCCCAAGACCCTGAACGGGCAGATGGTCGACGAGTGGATCCGCGTCGGGGACGCCGAGAGCTTCCACGCCGCGAGGGCGTTGGCCCGTCGCGAGGGGCTCCTCGTCGGCGGTTCGTCCGGCACGGCGGTCGCCGCGGCTTTGCGTTATGCCCAGCGACTGACGGCCGACGATGTGGTCGTCGCCCTCTGCCCCGACACGGGGCGCAACTACCTGAGCAAGTTCTACGACGACGCCTGGCTCCACGAGAACAACCTGCTCCACGCCGTCCCGCCGTCCAAGACGGTCGGGGACCTTCTGCGGTCGCGAGGCCCGAGGACCCTGGTGACGGTCGGACCCGATGCCTCGGCGGCCGAGGCGGTCGAGCTGATGCAGACGCGGGGGATCTCGCAGCTCCCGGTCCTCCGCGACGGCCACTCGGTGGGCAGCATCCAGGAAGTGACCCTGGCCCGGCTCCTGCACGACGACGTGGATCCGGCGACCGTCCGCGTGGCCGACGTCATGGCCAAGCCGCTCCCGCAGCTCGACGTGACCGTGCACCTCGACGAGGCCTATCGCCTGATGCTCTCCGGGAACTCGGGGGTGCTGGCCATCTCGGGCGACGAGGTCGTCGATATCATCACGCGGATCGACCTGATCTATTACTGGAACCGGAAGCGGTCCGGCTGAGTCCCGGGCCCGACTGACTCGAACGAACTCCGCAAGGCACGGATCCCCCAATGGCTGACGATCGTCCCGAGCACGGCTTCTCGACCCTCTCCATCCACGCCGGCCAGGACGCCGACCCGGCCACGGGCGCGACCGTGGTGCCGATCTACGCGACCTCGACCTACACCCAGGCCGCCCCCGGCCAGCACAAGGGGTTCGAGTACTCCAGGAGCGGCAACCCGACCCGCGCCGCGCTCGAGACCTGCCTGGCGGCCCTCGAAGGGGGCGAGCGGGGCCTGGCGTTCGCCTCGGGCCTGGCGGCGACGACCGCCGTGCTCTCGACGCTCCGGCCGGGGGACGAGGTCGTGGCCGCGGCCGACCTCTACGGCGGCACCTTCCGCCTCCTCGAGCGCGTCTTCAAGCCCTGGGGGCTCGTCCCGCGCTACACCGAGGACATCAGCACCGCCGGCTTCGCCTCGCTCCTGACGCCGAAGACGAAGCTCGTCTGGATCGAGACGCCAACGAACCCGCTCCTGCAGATCCTCGACATCGCCGCGATCGCCGAGCTCTCGCACAAGCATGGGGCCCTGCTCGCGGTCGACAACACGTTCGCCTCCCCCTACCTCCAGAAGCCGATCGCGCTCGGGGCCGACCTCGTCGTCCACAGCACGACCAAGTATCTCGGCGGGCACTCCGACGTGGTCGGCGGGGCGGTGATCGGGCCGAAGTCGATCCTTGAGCCGATCGCCTTCTACCAGAACGCCGCGGGGGGCGTCCCCGGCCCGTTCGACTCCTGGCTCGTCCTGCGAGGGATCAAGACCCTGGCCGTCCGGATGGAGCGGCATTGCTCGAACGCGAGGGAGTTGGCCTCGTGGCTCGCCGCCCACCCGAAGGTCGAGAAGGTCTTCTACCCGGGGCTCCGCGACCACCCCAACCACGAGGTGGCGAAGCGGCAGATGAGCGACTTCGGCGGGATGATGAGCATCCGCCTCAAGGGGGGCTCCGAGGCCGCGCTCAACCTCCTGAAGCGGACGAAGCTTTTCAGCCTGGCCGAGAGCCTGGGCGGGGTCGAGTCCCTGATCGGCCACCCGGCCACGATGACCCACGCCAGCATCCCCGCCGAGATCCGGGCGGCCCGAGGGGTCGACGATGGCCTCGTGCGGCTCAGCGTCGGGATCGAGGACCTCGAAGACCTCAGGAACGACCTCCACGAGGCTTTGAGCTGAGGCTCGGAGGCCTCTCGAACTCTCCTGGCAACGATCCGGGGATACTGGTACTCTGTCCATCGAATCGGGACGGGACCTCTCCGCAATCCGCCGGGCTCAGGAGGGACACGCGATGGCCGACCTGGACGATGGTGCGTTCGTCGAGATGAAGGGATCGGGGGCGAAGCCGTACATCCTCAGGAACGTCGGCGGGGTCTACTCGTGTACCTGCCCGGCCTGGCGGAACCAGTCCATCGCGATAGAGCGACGGACGTGCAAGCACCTCAAGAAGCTCCGGGGCGACGCGGCCGAGCAGGCCCGCGTCGGCTCGGAGATCAGCGCAAAGCCCGAAGGCTCGGAGGAGGCCGTCGAGGCCAAAGTCGGGCCGCCGATCCTGCTGGCCGAGCGCTGGGACAATGAGACCGACCTCGCCGGCTGGTGGATCAGCGAGAAGCTCGACGGCGTCCGCGCCTTCTGGGACGGCAAGGCCCTGATCTCCCGGCTCGGGAACACGTTCCACGCCCCCGACTGGTTCCTCGCCGGCCTGCCCGAGACGCCCCTGGACGGCGAGCTCTGGATCGCCCGCAAGGCCTTCCAGCGCACCGTCGGCATCGTGCGTCGCCAGGACAGGAGCGACCACTGGAAAGAAGTGACCTACGTCGCCTTCGACGCCCCCGCGATGGACGCCCCGTTCGAGGATCGCCATGCGTACCTCCTCGAGCACGTCCATCGCCGGAGCCCTCCCTATCTCAGGGCGCACGAGCAGGCGAAGTGCGTCGACCTCGCCCATCTCCGCGAGGAGCTCGCCCGCGTCGAGGCGCTCGGGGGCGAGGGCCTGATGCTCCGCCAGCCGGGCTCGAAGTATGAGGTCGGGCGGTCGATGACCCTGCTCAAGATCAAGAGCTTCCTCGACGCCGAGGCCCGCGTGATCGAGCACGTCAAGGGGGCGGGTCGGCACAAGGGGCGGCTCGGCGCCCTGCTCGTCGAGATGGCGAACGGCACGAGGTTCTCGGTCGGCACCGGGTTCTCCGACGCCGAGCGCGAGAGCCCCCCGGCCATCGGCGCCCTCATCTCGTTCCGATACCAGGAGCTTTCCGACGCCGGCGTGCCACGGTTCCCGTCGTACCTCGGGGTCCGCGACGACGTCGAGCTGGCCCCTCCCCCCGCGGCTCCCAAGCGAGGGCGGAAGAAGTCGGATTGAGTCGCAAGCCTCGGCCTCGACGGATTCTCTGTCGAGTGTGCATCACCGATGAACATCAACCTGCGTCGTCCGGGCGAGTTGATCTTCTCGAGACGCCCGAAGATTGGCCCAGGCCGAATCTCTCTCCATGTCCTTTCGAGGCCACAGGTTGTTGGAGCCTCCGTCGGGTTCGTGTACGATTCGGAAAGTCGGGAGCGTGTCCCCTTTTACGTTTTCTTAATGCTCGCTCCCGACAATGAAGTCGACCGGCCCTCGCGCCGGGGATCGTGCGTCGGGAACCGACTTCGGTTCGAAACTGGACGGGGCGAATGCCGCCGAGGGACTGAGCCCGGGTCGTGCCGACGACCCGAGGCTGCGACGGCGGACCGCCCACGAGGCTATATGAGGGGAGTGGCTGAAGGCCATGGACCAACAGCAGACGGGGACGGGCCCGGCAGGGGGCGGGGTGACGGGGCCGACCCTCTCGGAAGGCTGGCTCGCGAACTGGCGGTCTCGCCTGTATCGTTCGGAAAAGGGGACCCCGCTGATCCCGGCCGAGTTCGCGGCGGGTCAGGGATCGATCGTCCGCCTGATCGACATCCGCGAGCCGCAGGAGTTGATCGGCCCGTTCGGCTACATCCCGGGCGTGGACTGGATCCCCCGCGAGGAGGTCCATACGCTCCCCAAGCGGCTCGGCCCGAATGCGCCGGTGATCCTCGTCTCTAGGCTCGGCGAGCGTGCCTCGGAGGTTGCGCGTCAGCTTGAGCAGGGCGGGATGAAGTACGTCGCGGCCCTCGCGGGCGGGATGGGCCAGTGGCTGAGCCTCGGCTTCAGCACGATCCAGGATCCGTCGATCCTCGACCGCTGCGACGAACTCCGCGAGATCGAGGCCCCGATCGTGCCCGAGTCGAAGGAATCGGGCCTGACGATCGACCAGGTCCGGGATCACGTCGGCGACCCCGCGAGCGTGCGCTGGCTCAAGCTCGCCGCGCTGGTCATGCACGCCCCGATGTCCTGCATCGACGGGCGCGACGACCGCGGCGTGGTCGGGACCCCCGGCGGCGACGCGGGCCTCTTCATCCTCCTGCTCGCGGCGATCGAGAAGGTGATCGGCAAGCCGCTGACCCATGAGCAGATCTCGACCCTGCTCAAGCGGCGGATCGACTCCTTCGGCAGCTTCTACATGCACACCGACGCGACCGCCCTGACCGCCGCGGCGGTGTCGATGAAGGAGGATCCGCGGCTGGGGGTCGCCCTCGAGAAGTTCTGCTCGGGCCCGGACGAGCTGCGGCAGTTCGTCAGGCGTCCGCCGGCCTCCTATCGCGAGGCGGTGGTTGAACACCTCTGCAACCCCGCCGCGATCGGCTGCGGCCACATCCGGCTCATGCACCAGAACAGCGAGCAATATCGGGTCCGCCAGGGGCTGGTCGTCGACTTCCTGCGCTCCTTCTACCAGGCACGCTGGGAGGGGGCCTTCCGCGCCGAGTACGAGGCGCTCCACGGCTCCCACGACGAGCGTGCGGTGCTCATCACCCGGGTCGAGGGTGAGCTCTTCCCCTTCACCCCGATCCCGCTGATCTCGCCGTCGTATTTCGACATGCAGATGTTCATCTATCACCCCCAGGCGAGCAAGTACCTGCGCTCGCTGATCATCGACATGCTGCTGCTCCAGACGGACGTGGTCCCCGAGTTCAAGCCCGAGCTTCGCGCGCAGCTGATCCAGGAGGCCGAGTCGCTCGCCGACCTCCACCGCGGGGCGTCGCTCGTCTACCTCGCCAAGAACTTGCCGATCTACGAGGTCACCTTCAAGACCGACGGCACGATCCAGGTCGGTCATGCGGGGAACGTCACCTGACGGTCCGGTTCGACACACCAGCGAAATGCGAAGGCCCCGGCCGATCCCTGGGATCGGCCGGGGCCTTCGTTCTTCGTTGCGATTGGCGTCGAGGACGAGCTCACTCGGCCTGTCCGACGAGCTTCGTCGCCCCGCCCTTGCCGAAGCCGACGTGGGGCTCGATCTCGAAGTGGAGCTTGTCCCCCTCGAACTTCAGCTTGAGGGCGAAGCGGAACGGGGTCTCGGTCAGGCAGAGGTTCGCCGTGTACGTGTCGTCGCCCGTCCAGGCCCCGCTCGCGGCGATCGGCTGCTCGGGCATGGAGGCGACGGCCGAGCGATCCTTCTTCCAGACACCCTGACCGCAAGGGATCCGGGTCTCTCCGGTCGCATACTTCGCGACGATCGTCACGTTCTTGCCCTGGCCATCGGCCTCGAGCTTTGCCGACTCGAGCTTGTGCTCATTCTTGGGGAAGACGAACGTCTTGCCGAAGGCCGAGGCCGCCGCGCCTGGGGAGCCGTTCCCCTCCTGGGGGGGGATGGTGAGATTCGCGAGCGCCTGCTCGAGCTTCTTCGCCCCCTCGTCGTCGGGCGCGAGGGATTCCGATTTCAGGGCCGGCAGGAGCTTGTCCCAGACGACGTTGAGGACGGCCTGCATGTCCTTCACGCCGCTGGTGATCGCGAGGACGGCGTCCTGCTCGGGGAGGACGACGCAGTACTGGCCGAAGGCCCCGTCGCCGCGATAGGCGCCGTGGCGAGATCGCCAGAACTGGTAGCCATAACCTTGATCCCAGTCGCTCTCGGGGTTGCTGCCGTTCGAAGTCTGGCGGGCGGTGGCCTTCTCGACCCAGGCGGCCGGGACGAGCTGCTTGCCGTTCCAGTCCCCCTTGCGGAGGTAGAGCTGGCCGAATTTGGCGATGTCCTCGGTCGTCACGCTCAGGCCATAGCCGCCGAGCGTGACCCCTTGCGGGCTCGTCGGCCACTGGGGGTTCTCGATGCCGAGCGGCTCGAAGAGGCGGGGGCGGAGGTAGTCGAGCACGGTCGAGCCGGTGGCCTTCTGCACGATGGCCGAGAGCATGTAAGTGGCCGACGTGTTGTAGAGGAAGTGCGTGCCCGGCTTGTGCGGCACGGGATGGGCCAGGAACTCCTTGACCCAGACCTTGTCTTCCTTGCGCTCGGGCTCGGTCTGGTGCCCGGTCGACATCCGCAGGAGGTCGCTGACCCGCATCGACTTGAGGTTCTTGCTCGGCTCTGCGGGGGCGTCCTCGGGGAAGAACTTCAACACCTCATCATCCACGCTCAGCTTGCCCTCTTCCACCGCCAAGCCGACGGCCGTGGAGGTGAAGCTTTTGCTGAGTGAGAAGAGCGAGTGGGGGGATTGGGCGTCGAAGGGGGGCCACCACCCCTCGGCCACGACCTTGCCGTGCCGCACGAGCACGAAGCCGTGCATGGCGTCGATCTTCTTGTTGGCCTCCTCGACGAACGCGAGGACGCCCGACGACGAGACCCCCTGGGCCTCCGGCTTGCTCCGGGGCAGCGGCGCCGACTTCGTCTCCCCGGCCACGCCCAGGGCGCAACTCCCGAGGATCAGTGCGACCAATGCGAATAATTTCATGTGTGTAACCCGGGACCGATCCAAAAGGTGTCGACGCCCGGGCATCCCCCGACCCGCTCGCGTCGGGCGAGATCCCCTGGCGTCAGGCTCTGGCGATTGAAGCCGAGATTCTCCCGGCTCCCACACCTCGGGTCAATACGGCGGGCGATTTCGGGGGCGAGGCCGTCGCAAGCCTGTTCAATTCAGCATCCTCGGATGCGGGAGGGCCTCCGCCCGGCTTGCAGATCGATTCTTACGGTTGTAGGATGGTAGGATTCCCCGCGCCCACGACCCGATCACCATGGCCTCGGTGGGACCTCGACGATGCGATTGCCCCGGCTTCGACTCCGCGAATTCCTCCTGGTCACGTTGCTGATCTCGCTCCTGACGGCGTCCTATTCGATCCGTCACAAGACCTGGCGGCGCGAGGAGTCCGGAAATCAGGCCTTCTACGCCGAACGCGCACGGGCCTATGCCCGCGGGATGGAGGCTCAGATTGATTTCGCGAGGAAGCGACTGGCGGCGGTCCCCGCCATCTCGGAGGCAGAGGTTTCAAAATATGACGTCATGATCCTGGCCGAGGCCAGGGACATGCGTGATCTACCCAGGAAGGGCAAGAATCTGGTCGTCGTCGCCGCTATCGAAAATGTCTTCTTCTTCAAGCTCTTCAACGGCGAGGGCAAGGTCTTGACCACCTGGATGCAGGTCCTGCCAGTACCCCTGGATGGTTTTTTCCGGGATCTCTGGCCTCCCCGCGAACTGACCCGAGTCGAGAAGAACCAGATCGTCGGGGCCTTCTCGGGCCTGCTCGAGGAAGGCCGGGCGGAATACCAGGCCAGCCTGAAATACACCGAGGATCGCAAGGCCTCGGAACTCGCCCAGGCCGAGCGGCTCGACCAACTCGCCCGGCGGCCTTGAATCCTCGATGACGGCGGTCGGGCGTTCTCGGGTTCAACGCCGGGGCGGAGTTGGACGCTTCCTCGACGGCTGCTGGACGAGGCCGACGTCGATGTACTGGCCACCGCCATTCTGGTGGCAATGCACGGCGATCAGGTTCCTGCCCGGCTTCATCCCTGCGAGGGCCTCCGGAGAGATTGGGATCTCTTCATAGTCGGAGACGAACCCGGGGAGCCTCGCCGCGAGGATGCCGTTGAGGTAGATCTCGGTATCCTCGTCGTGATGCACCGCGAGGGAGAGCGAACCCGGATCCCCTTCGGCGAGCGTGACCTCGCGCCTCAGCCAGATGTCAGGCGATCGCCACTCGGTCCGCACGGTCGAGCCGGGGGTGCCTCGCGTGCCGAAGCCACCCTGCGATTCTCGCCACCCCTTGTCGTCGAAATCGGGGCGCGTCCATTCGTCGGATGATGGGCGGGCCTCGGTCGACTTCCAGCTCGAGGCCTGCGTGCGGGCGGTCGGCACGACCTCGCGCGGGGGGACGGCGGCGGTGAGGTCGGCCTCGCCGGCGTCGATCCTGAAGATGTTGCCCCGGTCCCATCCGACGAGGTAGATCTCCCCCTCGGAGTCGAGGCCGATGGAGACGATCCGGTCCGGGGCCCGGCCGATCTCCATGATCGAGGTCAGCTTGCGGTCGCGCTGCTCGATCGCCCAGATCTTGCGCATCTCGAAGTCGCCGCAGATGTACTTGCCCACCAGCGACGGGTTCTTCTTGCCGTGGTAGACGAACCCCGCCGTGATCGAGACCCCGACGCGGTGGTGATAGGCGAAGATGGGCAGCACGTACCGGGCGTCGGGCTGGCGATAGCGGTCGGAGAAGGAGCGGAACCCTTCGATCACGTTCCAGCCGTGGTTCTCGCCCGACCTGACGATCGTCACTTCCTCATAAAGCCCCTGGCCGACGTCGCCGACCCAGAGGTCCCCGGTCGGCGGGTCGAAGCTGAACCGCCAGGGCTCGCGGAAGCCGAGGGCCCAGATCTCGGGCCTGGCCCCGGCCGTCTCGCGGAAAGGGTTATCCTTCGGGATCGCGTAGGCCCGATCCCCCTCGGCGTGGTCGACGTCGATCCGGCTGATCTTGCCCAGGAGCGTGGTGAGGTCCTGCCCGTGACCGCGTGGGTCGGTCTGGGGGCCGGTGTCACCCATGCCGACATAGAGATATCCATCGTTGCCGAAGGCGAGATGTCCGCCGTTGTGGACCTCGGTGAAGACGGGGATCTTGATGATGAGCTTCGAGGGCTCGCCCGAATCGGCCAGGCCATCGGGTGTCGCCTTGCGCTCGACGACCTGGACCGCGAGCCGTCCAGGCTCCACCGGCACGTGCATTTTGAGGAAGTATCGCCGGTTGCGGGCGAAATCCGGGTGGAACGCCAGGCTCGTGAGCCCCGTGAGCTCGCCGGAGATCGTCTCTTTCAGGACGTCGACATACAGCGATCGGTCATGCCCGTTCGCCTCCATCCGCCAGACCCGCGCCGCCTGCATCTCGATGACGAGGTTCTCGCCGGTGTGGCCGGGCAAGGCACCGAACCAGACCGGATGATTGAAGGCCCGGCCTGGCTCGAGGATGGGCACGAGCTTGATCGGCTCGACGGCCCTGGGAATGTCGCGGGCGTTGATCGCCTCCCCCTGCCCCAGCGGGTTCGGGGGCTCGAGGGTCGAAAGGTGCGAGAGGAGGTCCGCCATCTCCCCCGCCGACAGCCCCTGCTCGAGCCCCTTCGGCATCAGGGAGATGCGGCTCGGCGCCTGTTCCTCGATCTCGGTGCGTGCCACCTTGAACGCCTCATTCGCGGACGTGACGACCTCGACCTCTGCCTCGTTGACCGGTCGGAGGATCCCGTCGAGCACGCGGCCCGACTTGAGCGCGACGGTCGTCGAGGCGTAGTCGGGGTGGATCTTGGCCGACGGCTCGAGGATCGCGTCGAGGATCTCGGCCAGGGTCGCCCGGCCTCCCCCGAGCCCCGTGAGGTCGGGGCCGAGGGTCGCGCCTCGCCCGCCGACGGCGTGGCAGGAGAGGCACTTCGTCCGCTCCACGTTGTCCAGGAGGGCCTTGCCCCGCGCGGCGTCTCCCCTCGACTTCAAGACCGCCGCCCGATAGCCGGCCGGCGTGGGTTCGGCCTGGGCCTTCGCGCCTCGCGAGTCCAGTGCCTGGGCAAGGATCATGGCCAGGGCCGTCAGGCCGGCGAGCCCTGCATGGTTGGGGATCGAACGTTTCATCGAAGGTGACGCCCGAGATGTGTGGCGACCCTCGAATATGGCCACGCCCTCGGCCTCAGCCTCTCGGCCCGGCCATCGGACGCGTGCAGGGTCGCCTGGATATGAATCCGGAAGACGTGCCTGACAGGTTAAGTCAGGATTAACGGTTGCACAACCTCTTGTGGCCGACTTTGTGAATCCATTCGTCGACACCGAAACAGAAAGACTCGGCAGGGGCTCCTTGGGGGCCGGGCGTTGAGAGGACTCAGCGGAAGGAGAGGATCGCGACCATCGACACGGCGACGACGAACGCCAGCGGGAAGATGGGGCGCACCGTGCTCTGGATCAGGGTGGCGGCCTCGACCCCCTTGCGCCTCAGGACGACGTGCATCGTCGACACGGTGAAGATCGACGAGAGGACGAACGAGAAGGCGGTCAGCGTGTAGCGGTCGATGAACGTCAGGTAAGCCACCTTGGGCAGCGAGAAGTCGATCGCATACGTGAATGTCACCAGCGAGAGCAGGATGGCGAGCGAGGTGGAAATCTGCGGCTGGAGGTTCGTCACGTCGAACCAGAAGACCGCCCACGAGGCGACGACGAGGAGCGTCATCGGCAGCAGGACCCGCCAGAAATAGAACGTGTAGCGACGCCTCACCACGACCCGGAAGTCGTACCGCTCGCCGGGCGAATCGTCGCCATCGGGCCTGGCGCTGGCGTTCACCTCGAGGATGTCCCAGTCCGTCACCGAGGCATCGTTCAACTTGCCGACACGTTTCGTGTCGACGACCAGCTTCAGGTCCCTGGCGAATGGGTCGAAGGGGGCGACGTGGATCGTCAGGACCTGGGAGTCGAACGGGAACCGCTGGAGCCGCAACGGCGACTGGAAATTATGGCTGAATCGCACGCGTTGGGTGACGAGCCCGTCGTCGGTGACGTAGAGATCCCCCTCGCGCTTGGCGTTGGCCTGCTCGATGGCGTTGACGAACTCGAGGGCCGGCGACCAGATCTGCCCGGGGCGGAACCGCCTGAGCCTCCCCTTGCGCTCGTCCCCCTTCAGGGCAATCGTCGGGTCGACCCAACGGGTGTCCAGGTATCCGGCCATGTCGAACGACTCCTCCCGGAGGTTGATCCGGGCGAAGTCGACGACGTAGATGCCGATCGACACCTCGATCTGCTTGCCCCCTTCGCCGGGCCAGTGGATCCCCTCGCGCCTGAGCGTCTCGGAGACCTCGCCGTCGGCCCCTCGGGCTTCGCCGGCGGCCGAGCCCGACGCGGCGACCGCGCAGAGAAGTAGGCGAATGTAAGACAGAAAATGCCCGCATTTCATGTGCATCGTCGCGTCCCGAAATCGTGCGAGCCGACCCTCGGAGGGCCGAAATCCCCCGGCAGGCCACGTCTCAAGTTGATTGAATGTTATGAAGCGAATCGGGGGAGGTGAGCGGACCGCCACCTGGTGCAATAGATGTGCCAAGCCTTTGAGGCGATGCGAGGTGTGGCCGGGCCTCGCCGGCTCGCGATGGGATTCGTCGTGTTCGGGAGGGGTTCCATCGCGGGGCGGATCACTCGCGGACGGGGTAGCCCGAGCGATCTCGGGGATAGCGGACGCGTCGGATTTCCGAGCCTTCTTCGTCCGGGGGCATGTCCTTGAGTCCCGGGACGACCTGGTCCGCCTTCGGGCTGAGGGTGCGGAGTGCCCTGGCGAGAACGATCATCTGTTTCTGGGGCGCGGTCTTCCAGGCCTTCGCGAGGATGTCGAGGACGCGACCCTCTTCGGGCGTCCCCCGGCAGATCGCGGCGAGGGCTTCGGCGAGGAGAACCCGCAAGTGCGCGGAGTGCTCCGGGGTCGACTCGAACAAGGAGACGAGCCGCGGCACGGCGGGCAAGGACGTCCGGCCGATGATCCCCAGGGACCAGACGGCTTCCGCACGCCTCGTCTCCAGGAACATTTTGAGGGCCCTCGTGGAGCGGCCCGGCAATTCGGGGCGGTCGGGGCCGGGGTTCGTCTCCGCCTCGTCGGCGCTCTCGAGGACCTTGCAGAGGAGGTCGACCGCGTCGGGAGGGTGATCGTCGTCGCTCGTCAACTCCCCGATCGCCCCCGAGGCCATGCCCAGGATATCGGAGCCCCTGGACTGGTCGAAGTGGTGGGGGGCTTCCAACTCCCTGCGGATCAGTGCGAGGATGTCCGGCAAGGCGGGCCTGGCCTCGCGGCCCATGTGGTTGATCCCCACGGTGGAGACGAGGCAGACCTCCGTGTTCTCGCTCCTCAATCCGTCGACCAGGGCCGGCAGGGCCGAAGGCTCGAGCCGGGTGAACCAGAAGACGTCCGAGTAGGCCTTGCGGGCCTGCTGCCCCTCGCCGGGGAGCCGCCTGAGGGCCACGGGGACGACCGCCTCGGGCCCCTTGCGATACCAGAGCAAGGCCTTCACCGCCTCGACCCGGACGTTCTCGAGTTCGTCGTCCAGGCAGGCGATCAGTTGGGCCGGCGGGATGTCGGGCCTGCCGACTGCGGCCACGTTGCCGATGGACCTCAACACGGTGGCTCGCTCGGTCGACGGCAGGGCGTCGAGCATGGCCGTGAGGGAGTCCAACGCGCTGACGCAGAGGGTCGAGTCCGACGCCTCCTCTCCCCACCCCGCCGCCGGCTTCCTGGCGAACCGGGAGACGAGGTTTCCCACGACCGACGCCGCCGCGATCCGGACGTCGTCCGACGGATCCCTCAGCCCCTGAATGAGGTGGGGGAAGATCGCGTCGAACTCGGACGGCTCGGTCACATTGCGGATCAGGTCGCTGAACGCGTACGCCCTCGCGTCGTCGTCGCCATGCTCGATCTGGGAGATGACGACGTCGATCGGCGTCTTGTTTCTCCAGGGGGAGGCGTCTTCATCGTCCTTCTGCGACTGCACCTGATATACGCGCACCCCGAACGCGGCGATCGCAACGATCGCGACGACGAACCAGATCTTGCTCGTCCCTCTGCCCTCGTCGGGAGCGTCCGGCATGCTTCGATCTCCGAACCGATGCGACTCGCCCGCCTCGGGCGGCCTGTCGTGTGCCTCGGCGACGCGATCGTATCGGCGAGAGCCATGCCTATGGCTCAGGGGCACGGCTGGAAACGACCGAGAGGTTGAAAGCAGCAATGGAAGGGAGCCGAAAGTCCGGATCGGCCGACGCGATCTCTCCGAGGTCGTCCCCGAACTCATCATGGCCCCGCGACCACGGCGGATCAATATCACGGTCACGTGACGCGAAGGACTCCGACAGGGGCCGTGCTTGAGTTCGGTTCGTGGGCGAACGCCGATGACTCCGCACGTCGATCGGCTGCAAACGCGGGGCCGGCTCCTGGGTTGCGGCTCAGCGAGGCCCGAGAGGTTCGAGTGAGGCGATCGCCTCGCCGCATCGAGGGCAAGGAGCCGTCGCCCCCGGCGCGCCGAAGGAAATGGAGATAAACGCATGGCAATGGGGGCAGGATCCGCAGCCGTCCTTCACCCCGACCTCCGGGTGGACGACCCTCCCCATCGCCCTGGCGGCAGGGCCCTGCCTGAGCTGAGACATTCGCATGAGGAGGGCATAGAGCGAGTTGTACGCCATCTCACACCTCGAATTGAGGCTCGCAGGGTTCGCCCCGCACCGGGCGCGATCTTGAGTCCGAGGTCGATCGACCTTCGTTGATCCCGCTTCCCCGCCAGGGGCGATTATGCCATGGCGGGGAGCATGTCACAACAGTTGGATTGATAGAGTCTGATGTTTGCGGCGAGAATAAGAGTCCTCTCCGCGCGATAAACGATAATCAGCGATCGCCCCGCGTGACTCGCCCCGCACGAGATTCCACCACGGAGAATAAGGCTCGGGCTATCGGCGGCCACAGATCGGCGAGTTGGCGTCGGGCATGAATGCCGAACATACCTTGCGCCGGCCGGACAAAGATGGGCCGGAGGAGGCAATTCGCTTGACCTTTTTCGGTGCGGCCTTAGAGTACGTTAATGCATCGCTCATGAACGGCGATTGCCCGACGCCAAGGTGGCTCTTGCCGAACGTTTCCACGTTCGACAGGAGCCTTTTTCGTTCGGCTCGCCCGGCACGAATCATCTCGCATCAGCTCGGAGGAGGATTTCTCGATGAGTGTTCTGACAACCAAACGTTCGGTCTTCGTGCTGGGCTCCTTGGTCGCGATGGCCGCCGTCTCGACGACCGGGATACTCCGGAGCCAGACAACCCCGCAGGCATCCGCCGAGATCAAGCACGAAAAAGAGGTGCTGAGCAAGGCTATGGCCAGGAAGCTCAAGACGACGCAGGATCTGGTCAAGGCCCTCGCCGTCGAGGATTTCGCTCAGATCGATGCCAGTGCAGCACTCCTGAAACAAATCGGCCAGGATACCCTTTGGAAGGTTTCGCCGAATGTGACGTACATCAAATATGCGAGTGAATTCTCGACCATCAGCGGCCAGCTCGCTGCCGCAGGGCGCGACAAGGATCTGAATGCCGCCACGTTGGCTTACGTCCGGCTCACGATCAACTGCATCGACTGTCACAAGTTCGTGAGGGACGGCCGCATCCTGGGCGAAAAATAGAAAGGAAGACATTGCACGCGCCGGGTCTGCCACCGGGCGAGTGTACACTGCCACAGGGCCTCATTCCTTGCGATCCGGATCGGCGGCCCTGAGGCTGCTCTCGCGAATCATCCCCGCGAAGATGGAGAGGAAGGACGCGGTGTAGAAGAGATTCGTCAGGACCTCGTTGAGGACGCGGATCCTGGCGATGCTCGATTTGGGAAGATATTCCCATCGCCGATGGGTGCGGCCGTGACCATGCTGAAGGATGTGGCGTCGACGAGGCTCGATTTTCCGGCATTGAAAGCCTTCGCGTCGCAACTCGCCAGGAACGTGTAGGCGATGCCAGTACCTTAAATGGTCACCATGTACCACACGGTGGAAAAGCCGATTGCCTTGACGATCGGGTTGTCCCACACGGACTCCCCGTCGATCGGTCAGACGATTTCCCCGGACGATGACGAGCGTTCAAGCCATTTCAGAGAGGTGAAGAACCTCGAGCCGATCGGCTCGAAGCCGTCCTATCGGCCGAGGCCGTTGGGTCTACTCTCCACTCCCTCTCCCGCTTCTTGGACCTGACTCGCGAAGGCTTACCTCTTGATCCGATTGGCCGCGTCACCCAGGACCATGAACGTCTGCAATGTATCTTCGACGGGGACTTTTGGATCTTCGGGCTGATAGGCCGGGAGATTGACGAAACGCGAGGGCAAGTTGCCGGCGAGATGGCCACGAATGACATTCGCCACCTGCGCCGTCAAGGTCGCCGCCCCGTCGCGGTCGAGGTGCGACTGATCGAAGAAGACGCCGGAAGGATAGGCCGAATGTCGAGCGTCCAGGATCACGACGTTCGGGAATTTCGCGACCGCCCGATTCAGTAGGTGTGTGTAACGATCATTGATCCCGGCCTCGTCCTTGCTCGCCTCGAACTTGGGATGGTCGGGAGGGACGACCCAGAACACCGGGATCTTGTGCTCGCACGCGAGTTTCAGGAATCGGTCGACATACCTCATATTGCACGCATTCCCGACCCGATCGGGCAGGAACGCGCTCTTCAGCCATCCGGGAATGTCGTTCGTCATCCAGGGGGTCGGATTCTTCTCGAAGACGAGAGTCCCTCGATTCTTCGCGGTGTTCCTGCGGAACACGTGGACCCGATCCGTCGGCGGGGCCTGCTCGCCTCGCAGGCGGGAGGTGATGATCTCACGCATGTCCAGCCGGAATCGCACGGAAGGCAGCAGTCGACCCGTCATGACCCACGCGAAGAACGAGGAATCCTGGGCCGTCCTGGCGAGGTCGAAGGCTTCGGGCACCGACAGGAGTTCGGCCCAGCGATAGGTATTCTCCTCGAGGCCGTGTCCCAGGAGCACGGGATAGAAGTCGACGACGACGGCGGTCGGCTTCGCCTTTGCCTTGAGGATCCGTTCCAACTGAAAGTAGCTGGCGGGGGCCTGGCATCCGCTGAACGCCAGATTCATGGTCCGGAGATGCAGCCGGTCCTCGAGGACGTTCGTCATCAGGCCATGCTTGACCTGGCTATCACCGAGGCAGACGACCTGGCAATCCTTCGACGAACGGCTGGCCGCACGGCCGCAGGAATTCCACATCCAGGCCTGCGCCGCGCCGAGTCCCGTACCCCTGTGGATGATGAAGGTCTCGGTCGTCACGACGAGCGCCAACATCCCCAATAATCCCATCGGCAGGCGGCCGCGCCCGGATTCTCGTCGAATTTCTTTCATCGCTTTAATTTTACCTGGGATTCCAACGAGCGGTACTCCCCGGGGGAGTCCGGTCGTGACGCGGGACGCCACCGACTCCATCGTCCCGGAAACCATCCCACATTATTCTTTTGCCCATATTTATCGGCAGTTTCGCGCAATTTCGCCAATACGCCCCAACCTGTCAACACGAGCTCGTCCGCAAGCGCACATGCCGGTCGGCTCCGGAAGTGAAGGCGGACGTCCTCAGATATATCCAACTTGCCCGGGGCGACAATCTCGGTGTTCTATGGAGAGCACGGATACCACTCTCTGCCAGCACGCCGCCGAGGCCCTCCGGCACCATCTCCAGCGCGTCCCCGCGATCACTTCGTTCCTTCTCGTCCTCGAAGGCTCAGAGAATGCAGTGAGCAACGCCGCTCTTCAGAGCCTCTGCGCGATTGGCGTCGAAGTGGTCACCGCCCTGGCCAAGGCAATGGTTCACCCCAGGGAAGCGGAGAAGACGCTTGTCGCCGAATTAACCGGCGACGGCGTTCGCTGGAGCGTACCCCTTCTCACCGTCAAGAAGCGACGTTGGCGGTCGTACTAAGGTGTACTTTGTGTAATTGCAGGCAACCGCGAGCTGTCTTAGGGATGAGAAAGGAAGGACGATGCTCTTGGAGAAAACTCCGGGTAATGGCAGTCCATGCTGGATCGACCTGCGTAGTCGAGAAATTCTTAATACACCATCGATGCTGAAGGGCGGTGTAATTCATCTCTCAGAGCCTCGAATCACACTTCCGCCAATCTTGATGCAATTCCATCGAATTGAAGTCCGAGGAATTTCAGGCAAATGCTCGTAATGGCCTTGAGAAGATTCACTTCCCTTGATTCGTGATTTCACGCAAAGCGATGATCCTCTCCTTGATTTTCTCCCGATCCTCTCTGCTGATGGTATAAGGCTTTCCGTTTAGTTCGTAGCGGCCATCTCCATCGATAAATTCAACCAAGCCGCCAATCCCATCAAGATGCATGTCAAAAAAAGCCATTTCAGAAACGTTCTGGCGTTTGAATTCAAAATTTGTACTTTTCTTTGTTTTTTCAAGATAAGAGTCTCCGATGAAGATTTTGAGCTCGGGTTCGGGGCCGAGCAAAGATGGAGTCTCTGGCGGCCTCTCGCCATGGATCATTAAAGAGGTATTCCAAATCTTTGGATGCTTTCCTTTTCCTAGAAAATTGACTTTCAGTTCGATGCTGACCCCGGAACTATCTCGCTTTTGGATCGGTGTTAATTCAAGGCTGCTCGATGTGTTGTCTTTCAATCCGTCATACTTTGCGATGGGTTCGTCTTTGCCGCCACATCCGCACGCCAGCACCAAGGCGAAAATCCCTGCCGACCAATTCCGCATCTAAAGCCTCCAGTTGGTGGAAAGTGGTGAGCTCATCCATTGAAACGTAATGGAGCCAATGTCGCCACGTTCAAAGTCGTCGCACCGTGATTTTGAGTCGACGGATGAGTATGTCATGCATGTCCTCCAAAATACATTGGAGGGCTTTTAGGGCCTGACGGCGGAAGGAGCAACCTCGCTTCAGCAAGGCGATTTAACGTTCGAGAGCCTGCATTAAACGCCCGGGCAGTACAACTGCGATACTGCGTGAGCAGGTGGCCCTAAACGACCAAATGGCGTTATTTACGCAACTAACCGATTCGCAATCTGAGCTTGCTAAACGGTATAATTCCTCACAGTTGCTCGAGTGGGTTTGCCGAGACAACCGTAAGAAATTAGCTGGTCAGTAGGCCTAGAATTTGGGGCCTGCCCTTTTGAGGATATTTAGGAAAGATAACCTATCTCCGTGTGGTCGCGCGCGCGACTTCTCTTACCCCAATGTTGCCCCAAGCATTGGGCAGGGATGTGACGCATTGCATGAAGGAGGTGCAGTTTGTGTCACTAACCCACGAGATGACGCTTGCCGTAAACCCCTTGGGAGTCGGGGTTTGACGGGCTGTGACGTGAATGGTCGCGAGGAGTCGCGAATAGCGGCGGAGGGACTCGAACCCCCGACACGCGGATTATGATTCCGCTGCTCTAACCGACTGAGCTACGCCGCCGTAGAGGAATGATGTTAGCAAACCCGATTCGGGTTCGCAAGGTGGTCGATGTCCGGTTTGGGGATGGATTTCGGATCGAAGTGGCCGAGGCGGAGGGTCGGGGCGGTTGGAGGGGGCGGGATCGGCCGGAAATGGGGGGTGGGGGGTGAAATCAAGGGGCTATCGACCCGGATTCGGACTTTCCTCGGGAAAGCCGTTCGGGTCTACTTGTTGATGACGCAAGTCGAGATTGAGTCACTGACTCCGAAAAACCTGTCGGTCATGTGGGCTGGCGGGATGTCGTGAGGTTCCGGGGCCCGCTTCGCAATGCCTCCGCAATATATCTTCAGGATTGAGAACCTCTCCAAGGCCTACGCCAAGAAGGACGTCCTCAAGGGCATCTGGCTCTCGTTCTACCCCGGGGCCAAGATCGGCGTCCTCGGCGGGAACGGCTCGGGTAAGAGCACCCTGCTCCGCATCATGGCCGGAGTCGATAAGGATTTCCTCGGCACAGCGGCCCCGGCGCCGGGCACCACGATCGGGTATGTGCCCCAGGAGCCGACCCTCGACCCCAGCCTTGATGTTCGCGGGAACGTCGAGCAGGCCGTGCTGCCGCTCCGGACCCTGCTCAACCGCTTCGACGCCATCAACGCCAAGCTCGGCGAGCCGATCGACGCCGACGAGATGGACAAGCTGCTCGAGGAGCAAGGCAAGGTCCAGGACGCCATCGAGGCGGCGGAGGGCTGGGACCTCGACCGCCGGATCGAGATCGCCATGGACGCCATGCGCCTGCCGCCGGGCGAGGCCGACGTCAGCACTCTCTCCGGCGGCGAACGCAGGCGCGTGGCCCTCTGCAAGGTCCTGCTGCAACGGCCCGACATCCTCCTGCTCGACGAGCCCACGAACCACCTCGACGCCGAGAGCGTCGCCTGGCTCGAGCGGCACTTGCAGGATTATCCGGGGACCGTCGTGGCGATCACCCACGACCGCTACTTCCTCGACAACGTCGCCGGCTGGATCCTCGAGCTGGATCGCGGCCAGGGGATCCCCTGGGAGGGGAACTACTCCTCCTGGCTCGAACAGAAGCAGGAGCGGCTCGCCCGCGAGGAGAAGTCGGAGAGCGCCCGCCGCAAGACGCTGGCCAAGGAGCTCGAGTGGGTCCGCATGGCCCCCAGGGCCCGGGTCGCCAAGAACCGCGCGCGGCTCCAGCGGTACGAGCAGCTAGCCCAGCAGGAGTCGGAGAAGCGCGACGAGGCGGTGGTCCTCCAGATCCCGCCCGGCCCGCACCTCGGCGACCTCGTGGTCGAGGCCGATCACGTCAAGAAGGCCTTCGGCGAACGCCTGCTCGTCGAGGACATGACGTTCAGACTACCGCCGGGCGGGATCGTCGGGATCATCGGGCCCAACGGCGCCGGCAAGACGACGCTCTTCCGCATGATCGTCGGGCAGGAGCAGCCGGACGGCGGGGCGCTCCGCGTCGGAGACACCGTGGTCTACTCCTATGTGGATCAGAACCGCGACACGCTGAACCCCGAGAACACCATCTTCCAGGAGATCAGCGGCGGGCTCGACAACGTCGTGCTCGGCAAGCGGAAGGTGCCCTCGAGGGCGTACGTCGCCCAGTTCAACTTCAAGGGGCCCGACCAGGAGAAGAAGGTCTCGAACCTCTCCGGCGGGGAGCGGAACCGGGTCCACCTGGCCAAGCTGCTCAAGAGCGGCGGGAACCTCCTGCTGCTCGACGAACCGACGAACGACCTCGACGTGGACATGCTCCGGGCGCTCGAGGAGGCCCTGCTCGACTTCGGCGGGTGCGCGGTGGTGATCAGCCACGATCGCTGGTTCCTCGACCGGATCGCGACGCATATCCTCGCCTTCGAAGGGGATAGCAAGGTCGTCTGGTGCGAGGGCAACTACCAGACTTACGAAGCCCAGCGCAAGGAACGGCTCGGGATCGACGCGGACCAGCCGCATCGGATCCGTTACAAGGCCCTCACGCGTTGATGAGGCCACGCCAAGGGGAGGAAGCTGAGCGATGACGACCTCGACGAGGATCGGTCCCCCCAATCTGGAGATCGACAACAGGGACGGGGTCGTCACTTTCACGCTCAACCGCCCCGAGCGGCGCAATGCCCTTTCGAGGGGCCTGATCGCGGAACTGAAGAGGGCGATCGACACGGTCGCCGCCAACGCGTCGGCCAGGGTCGTGGTGATCGGGGCCAAAGGGTCCGTCTTCTGCTCAGGGCATGACCTCAGCGAGATGACGGGGCGGGACGAGGCCGAGTATCGCGACATCTTCGCGGCCTGCTCGGAGGTGATGCTCGGCCTTCGGCGGCTCCCGCAGCCGGTGATCGCGAGGGTCCAGGGGGTCGCGACGGCGGCCGGCTGCCAGCTCGTCGCCGCCTGCGACATGGCGGTCGCCTCCAGCGAGGCGACCTTCGCCACCCCCGGCGTGAAGATCGGCCTCTTCTGCACGACGCCGATGGTCCCCCTCGTCCGCGCGGTGCCGGATAAGGCGGCTCTCGAGATGCTCTTCACCGGGACCCCGATCACGGCCGAGCGGGCCAGGGAACTCGGGCTGGTGAACCTCGTCGTCCCGCCGATGGAGCTCGACGAGGCGATCCGGGAATATACGACCGTCATCAAGGGGATGAGCCCCTCGGCGATCGCCCTCGGCAAGCGGGCTTACTACGACCTCAAGGGGGTCGATGAGCCCGAGGCCTACGCGCAGGCCGTCGAGGTCATGACCGAGAATGCGTTGCACCCGGACGCGCAGGAAGGGATCGCGGCGTTCCTCCAGAAGCGTCGGCCGGTCTGGAAGGACCGTTGATGTCGGGTAGGATCATCATAATGTGTCCGGTCCGCAATCCTTTTGCAGATGATGCAGTGTGTTGCGAGTGATCGGCGGATGGCGAGGAACCTCGGCGATTCTCGCCGGAACGTATCGACAGCTTATATCATCGGTTAAGATTCAGCGTTCGGTCGGAGCAGCGGCCGCCGTTCCCCTTGGCGTCTATCGAGTAGAAAAAGGAGCGGTTCGTACATGGCGGACATCGTGTTCATCAACCCCCGGTTCGAGGTCTCGTACTGGGGCATGGAGCACGCCCTCCCCTTCATGGGCAAGCGGGCGAACCTGCCGGTCGCCTGCCTTCCGCTCCTCGCGGCGCTGACGCCGGCCGAGCACACCGTCACGCTCATGGACGAGAACGTCGAGGCGATCAACTACGAGCGCCTCGAGAAGGCGGATATCGTCGGCCTCACCGGGATGAGCGTCCAGCGCTTCCGGATGAAGGAGATCCTCACCGAGCTGAAGCGCCGGGGGATCTTCGTCGTGGTCGGCGGCCCCTGGATCACCGTCTCCGAGGAATACTTCGGCGACCTGGCCGACGTCATCTTCGTCGGCGAGGCCGAGGAGACCTGGCCCCGATTCCTCGAGGAGTGGAGGCAGGGGCTGCACCAGATCCGCTACGAGCAGCTCGAGAAGTCGGACATGGCCAAGGTGCCGACCCCTCGGTTCGACCTGCTCAAGACGCGGCATTATGCCTTCGGGAGCCTCCAGTTCTCGCGTGGCTGCCCCTTCCAGTGCGAGTTCTGCGACATCATCGTGACGTTCGGCCGGAAGCCCCGGATCAAGACGAGCCCGCAGATCATCGCCGAGCTCGAGGCGCTCCGCGCCCAGAATATGAAGATCGTTTTCATCGTCGATGACAACCTCATCGGCAACAAGAAAGCGATCAAGGAAGTCTTGCGCGACGTCGTCGCCTGGCAGGTGAAGAACGGGTACTACTTCTCGTTCTTCACCGAGGCCTCGATCGACCTCGCCGACGACCCCGAGCTGATGGAGATCATGATCGACGCCAATATTCTGGCGGTCTTCATCGGCATCGAGAGCCCCAAGGAAGAGTCGCTCCGCGAGACGAAGAAGTTCCAGAACGTCCGCGCGGGCGGCACCTTGCTGGAAAAGGTCCACCGGATCCAGAACGCCGGGATCGAGGTCTGGTGCGGGATGATCATGGGGTTCGACAACGACGACTCCACGATCTTCGACGCCCAGCGCACGTTCATCAAGGACGCCCGGATCGCCCTCACCATGATGGGGATGCTCCACGCGATCCCCAAGACCCCGCTGCACGACCGCCTTGCGGCCGAGGGGCGGCTCGACCCCTCCGACGAGCCCGAGTACGGCACCAACGTCATCCCGCTCAAGATCGGCCGGGACGAGTTGCGCGAAGGCTACCTCAAGGTCCTGCGCGACCTCTACGAGCCCGAGGCCTTCTTCCAGCGGATGGAGGCGCTCTACATCGACCAGGGGATCGAGATCGGCAAGGGCCGGGCGAAGTACTGGCGGCGGCATCGGGTGCAGCAGGCCAGCTGGGAATCCCTCTGGCTCCTCCAGGCCGTCGGCCTCTTCATCAGGATGATGCAGTCGATCCCCGAGGCCTCGCTCCGCAAGGAGTATCGCAAGCGGATCTGGCGACTCCTCAAGAAGCGGCAGAACCCGGGGACTGTCCTGCTTTATGTGATCAAGATGGCACATCATTATCACGCCTACACGATGGCCACGCAGATGTCGGCCGACGGGGCGAAGATCGTCAACTCGTTCTGACGTGAGTGGGGCTCGAATCGAGCCCCTTCGATCCTGGGGAGCCGGCGAGGGTCCACGATGGCCGAGGTCGCAGAAGCTCGGTTGATCTCCATCCAGGTGGGATTGCCGCGAGATCACGGGGTCGAGGGGTCCGACGACTCCTGGACCCGGCCCTGGACCAGCGGCTTCTACAAGGAGCCCATCGCCGGGGCCGTCTGGGTCGGGCGGACCAATGTCGTCGGTGATGGCCAGGCCGACCTCGTCAACCACGGCGGGGTCGACAAGGCCGTGCTCGCCTACTCGGCCGACCATTACCCGAGCTGGCGGGCCGAGCTCGAGCGGCCCGAGATGGACTGCGGGGCCTTCGGCGAGAATCTGTCGGTCGTCGGGCTCTGGGAGGCCGACGTCTGCATCGGGGATACCTACGCCATCGGCGCGGCGAGGTTCCAGGTCTCGCAGCCGAGGCAGCCTTGCTGGAAGCTCGCCAGGCGCTGGCAGGTCAAGGACCTGCCGGCCCGGGTCATCAAGACCGGCCGCAGCGGTTGGTATTTGCGCGTGCTCGAGGAGGCCGAGATCGAGGCGGGGCTCGAAGTCCAGCTCCTCGATCGGCCTCATCCCGAATGGACCGTCCTGCACGCCACCGAGATCATGTACGCCCGCCGCCAGCATGCCGAGGAGGCCCAGGCGCTCGCGGCCTGCCCCCTGCTCTCCGCCGCCTGGCGAGAGCAGCTCTCCTGAGTTAGTGTCGCAGTGCCCTCGCCGGACCTCGCCCCTCAGTTCGCGACAAGGAGCCCCCATGCGCACCGGGATATGCCTCGCATGCGTCTCGCTGGCGATCGCCACTTCGAGCCTTGCTGCCGAAATCCGGGTCCATCGGTCGGAATCAGAAATCCGGATCGAGACCGACGCCCTCGAGGCCGTCGTGAAGACGAAGGGTTACGTCAGCGGGGTCGCGGCGGGGAGCCTGCTCGATCGCAAGACGAACGCCCGCGACCTCGGGTTCGGGTTGCACATCATGGACTTCCTGCTCGCCCCCGGCTGGGCCGACGACGATTATTCGCGCGAGGCGAAGTACCACGGGAACTTGCCCAAGCATTATGTCGAGGGCCCGCAGATCTGCACCCAGGCGAAGGAGCTTCCCGCGGAGGTGATCCAGGGCAAGGATTTCGTCGCGATCAAACTCCGGTTCCGCTACACCCTGGCCGCGCCTGGCCTCAAGGCCGGCTCGACCTGGGAACAGACGCTTGTCTTCCGGCCAGGCGTGCGCTACGTCCTGAGCAGCGAGGCGATCGTGAGCGTCAACGACGTCGAGAACATCTTCTATCGGATCGACATGCCAGGGCATATCAAGCACAAGGGCGGAGAAGAGTTTGCGCAGGTGTACCTGAGCTATCTCGATCGGACGATCCCTTCGTCCGCGTTCGTTGGGGACTTCGCCCCCGACGAGCGCTATCTGTATCGGAGACGTCAAGGGCATGTGCCGACCCGGATGATCCGAGCCTATCAGGTGAAGGTCGACGGGAAGCCGGGGCCGTGGCTGGCGGGGATGACGCTCGACCCGGCGATGGTCAGCGAGGCCTGGTGTCATCAGCGCGGGTATGTCTGCTTCATCGAGGAGTTGCACGGCAAGGCGATCAAGGCGGGCGAGAGCTTCGGGGCCGCGTATGTCGTCGGCTGGTTCGATGACATCGAGGAGATGGGGCGGGTCTACGACCAGTTCAAGGGGCGTCGTCGGATCGTGATCGACGGGGATCGGTTCCGCCTGGTATGACTCGCTCAACTCGTTGAGGCGGGGAAAAAATGAGCGAGGGCCGTGAAGGGCGTTTTTGCCCTTCACGGCCCTCGCGGTGGTTTCAAGAGTTCGTGGTCGAGGTCAGTGGCCCCGATCATCGGTGGGTGCCGCGGTGCGAGGCCTGCTGAACCCGGAAGCTCGAGCCGTTCCCGCCGTAGCCGCCCCAGTTGCTGTTGCCGCCGTTGCTGGAGGGCTTGCCACCGTAACCGCCCCAGTTGCTGCCGTTGTTGGTGTTGCTGCCACCGTAGCCGCCGCCGGTGCTATTGTTGTGGCCCCAAACCGGGCCGGTGTTGTGCGAGGGGTAGTTGGTGGTCGTCGTCGGGTAGTTGCCTGTGTTGGGCCGGCCGCTGCCGGGGCGTCCCCAGACCGGGCCGTTGTTGCTGCCACCGTAGCCACTATTGCCGTTCTGACCCCAGACCGGGCCGTTGTTGTTGCCGCCGTAGCCGCCCGTCTGGCCCCAGACCGGGCCGTTATTCTGCGAGGGGTAGCCGCCGCTCGGGCCGGGGTACGTATTGGGCTGATTGCAGACCGGGCCGTTGTTCGGGGTCGGGTAGCAACCGCCGCTGGGAGGGGGGTAGCAACCTCCGGTCGGCCTGGGGGTGCAACCACCGTTCTGGCCCCAGATCGGGGGGATGTTCGGGGTGCAGTTCCCGCCGTTCCAGGGGGGCGTCGGGTAGGTCGGGCACGACGTCGGCAGCGGGGCGGGGTACGGATACGGGTTCGGATTCGTGTTGCAGGTGCCGGGGTTGTACGGGGGCGTCTGCGGCTGGCACTGCGGGTAGCCCCAAGACTGCGTGTTCGGCGTCTGGCCGCCGTAACCCGGGTCCGCCTTCGCCGCGGAGGTCATCGTCAACGCCGCCAGGCCCGCAACCGCCAGCTTCACCATGACCGTTTTCATTGTCGTGTGTCCCGTTTCCCGTGTCGTTCGTGTCTCGTTATGAGGCCGTTTCACGTCCTCTCGACAGGGTTATCAGGAACCCGGGATCGACCGGACAAACGGCCGAAGGTTTTTTTTGGGATTCTTTTTCGGGGCTCCCGTCCTGTCACGACTGGAGCGCGATTCGGTCCCGGACTATCGTTGCAGTATCGGGCTCCGATTCCGTTCGGAGACGTCGAAATAGCAGTGCGGGGCGAATCCATGCGTATCCAGGGGCGTCGGGTGGTTCGGGCGTTCGTCCTCGCGATAATCATGTTCGGGGGCTTCATCTTATCGTCGGGGGCGAATGGCCAGGGCGAGCCATCGAGGCCCCTGCCGAGGCGGATCGAGGCATCCGCGATCGAGAACCTGTATCAGGTCGGGCCGACACTCTTCAGCGGCGGGGAGCCTCGCGGGGACGCGGGATTCTCGGCCTTACGGGCCATGGGGATCCGCACGGTCATCAGCGTCGACGGCTCGATGCCGGACGTCGAGGCGGCTCGCAAGCAGGGGCTAAGATACGTCCACCTACCGGTCGGATATGACGGCATCCCTCGCGAGCAAGGCCTGCGGATCATCAAGGCCTTCGAGACATTGCCGGGGCCGATCTTCATTCACTGCCATCACGGCAAGCATCGCGGCCCGACCGCCGTCGCCCTTTGCGGGATGTCGACCGAGGGCTGGAGCAAGGCCGAGGCGACCTCCTGGCTCAAGCGTGCGGGAGCCTCGCCCGACTATGCGGGGCTCTATGCGACGGTGGCGAACTTTGCCGTCCCCACGCCGAAGGAACTGGAACGGCTCGTCCACGAGTTCCCGGAGCGTTGCCAGCCCCCGGCCCTGGTCGAGTTGATGGTGTCCATCGACGGCCGCTGGGATTCGTTGAAAGCGATCCGCGAGGCGGGATACAAACCGAACGCCAAGCAGCACGACCTCGATCCTCCTCATGAGGCCCTGCAACTGGCCGAGTCCTTCCAGGAAGTGGCGAGGGGCGCGGTGGCCTGCGCGGACTCGCCCGAGTTGATGGCTCGCTCCGAGACGTCGGCGAGGCTGGCGAAGGATCTCGAGGCGTCGCTGCGAGCCTTCGCCGCGAGCCCCTCCCCCGCGGTCAAAGAGAATGTGGATCGGGCCTTCGACGCCGTGGGCAAGAGCTGCACCGCCTGCCACGCCCGGCATCGCGACCGCAAGGATTGAGGGCCCGGGAGACTTCTTTATCGGCGGGTTCGATTGAGGTCGGTGGCACTGGGCGGCTCAGCGGCGGCGGCTGTCGGCATCGTTTGTGACGGCGACAGAGCGGGCGAAGTCTTCAATCTGAACCTCGGGGTTGTGCTCGCGATAGTCGGGCATCGCGACCCAGCGGCCATCCGAAGGGGAGCCGAGGCGGGCGCCGAGGGCGTCGGCCAGATCGTGGCTGAAGGCGTAGGCACCCTGGGCGTTGAAGTGCATGCCGTCGTTGAAGGCGGGATCGACATAGTTCGATTTGAGGCCGTCGAGGACCGTCAGGTTCGGGTATCGAGCCTGGAGGTGGCGGGCGAACTCGCGGTAGCGGGCGTCGAGCCCCTTCGCCTCGCGACCGGCCTGGAGGGCGGGGATGAACGGGGGCATGAGCCAGAAGACGGGGATGTCGTGGGCCTGGGCCAGGGAGAGGAACCGCTCGACGTAGGCGACGTTCACCGGGTTGCAATCCCAGGTGTCGCTGAGGAGCGTGCGGCTGAGGTGCTCGGCGATCTCTCCGCGGTACTCGGGGTTCCGCGGGATGACCTTCGCCCCGCGGTTGGCGAGGATGTTCCGGCGCATCGGGGCGTTGTAGCGTCGGTTCGACTCGCTCTCGCCCCGGAAGGCCGCGGCGAGGTTCGTGCGGATCGGCTTGCGGTCGCGGAACGAGGGGAGGAGCCTCGCGACGGCGGCGGTCGCGAAGAAGCCGGGATCCTTGGCCGTCAGCGCGAGGTCGGCCAGCTCTCGGAATTCGAGCAGGTGGGGCCAGTAATCGACGTAGAGCGAGGGCGGATCCGTCAGGCCCGCCGGGTGGAACTCGACGAGGATCGCCCGGGGTTGGCTGCCGGAGTCGAGCGCCCGCCGCAGGAGGTGGTAGCTGGAAGGTGCAGGCCCCGCGCAGAGGGAGAGGTTGTAGACGGGGCAACCGAGCTTCTGGCCGATGATGCGGGGGATCACCGCCTGCTTCACCATGCTCGAGCCGAAGCAGAGGATCGGCCGGCCGACCACCTGCTTGCGCGCGGCCTTGCCGCTCAGCCACCACTCCCAGGCCTCGGGGCGGGAGATGTCGAGGCCATGGCGCGAGATGCCGGACTCGACCAGGAGGACGAGCGCGAGCATCCCCAGGAAGCCCGCCGGGAAGGCCCGGGCTTTCTTCCGCGTACGGGCCTCGACGGCCGGGTCGACCGCGGCCGACGGCTCTTGCCGGGGCCGGGATGGGGCGTGTTCCATCGCCTGCCACTCCCTCAAGCATTCGAGCGGAGATCCTCAATAGGCCCGGGCCGGCGCGGGGGTCCGGCACGGGCGCGGGTCATGGTACCTTCGGGCGTCCTCAGGTCAAGCCGGGCCAGCGGGTTCGGGCGACGAATCTCGCAGCAAGTGTTGCTTTTTTATTAGGCCAACGACCTTGACGATCGGCGGAGAATAGCCCATGATGCGCCCAGCTCTCCAGGGGGCCGGGATCGCCCCCTGACACTCGCAGCCGCTCCAGGGAGGGTAGCTCACATGGCCGTACGACGCCCACGGTTCGTTCTCGCGTCTCGACACCTCGCCGCGATCGTGCTCCTCGGGTTCACCCCGGCCCTGGCCAACGCGGGCCCCCTCTACTACGTCAGCGACCTCGGCACGGCCTCGGGCGACAACGAGAGCTGGGCCACCGGGATCAATAACAGCGGCCAGGTCGTCGGCGCGACCGCCAACACGGCGGATGGCGGCTTCAGCTCCCGCCCCTTCCTCTACAGCAACGGCCAGCTCAGCACGATCGGCGACCTCTCCGGCAGCGCCAAGGGGATCAACGACAGCGGGCAGGTCGTCGGCACCGAGACCTCGGCCTCGGGGAACCACGGGTTCGTCGCCGACAACGGCAACATCACCCGGTTCGAGACCTCGAACCCGCAGGTCGGCAACGCGCAGGCGATCAATAACGCCGGGCAGGTCGTCGGGAATCTCGACGCTGGGATCTCCCCCGTCGGCCAGTCGCAGGCCTTCTCGATGAGCGGCGGCCAGGTCCAGACGATCCAGCCCCCGGGGAGCATCGGCACGACGGCCACGGCGATCAACAACTCGGGCCAGGTCGCCGGCATGATGAACACGCAGGGATACGACTTCGGCCTCGGGCACGCCTACGTCCAGACGAACGGGACGTTCAAGGACCTCGGCACGCTCGGCGGGATGTACAGCAAGGCGCTCGGCATCAACGACGCGGGCGACGTGGTCGGGCAGGCGTCGGTCCTGGCCAACAACGCCTTCCACGCCTTCGTCTACCGCAACGGCGCGATGCAGGACCTCGGAACGCTCGGCGGCACGAGCAGCTCGGCGACGGCCATCAACGCCTCCGGGGCGATCGTCGGCAACTCGCAGACGGGTCAGCCGGGCGTCCAGCATGCCTTCCTCTACGAGAACGGGACGATGCTCGACCTGAACTCGGTGATCTCGTCGCAGACGGGCCTGACCCTCACCGGGGCCGCCGGGATCAACGACGTCGGCCAGATCGTGGGGACGGCGATCGACGAGAACGGGAATCGTCATGCCTTCCTGCTCACGCCCAAGGATTTGATCCCGACCCTGGGCAGCCCGCAGCAAGTGCCCGAACCGAGCACGCTCGCCTTCTTCGGCATCGTGGCGTCGGCCGCCGGCCTGCGATGGGCGCGGCGGCGGAACGGCCGCGTCTGATTCTCGAAGGCAGGAAATCCAGGCGCCCTTTGCTTCCGAGGCTCTCCTCCTACAATGGGGAGTCTCGGATTTCTCCTTTGTGTTCGTGTGAGCGATACCTATGCCCATGATTGAGGCGATAGGCCTGACCAAGACCTACCGCGTCTTCCAGAAGAAGGAAGGCCTTCTAGGTGCCTTTCGAGGCCTCTATCACCGCGAGTACAAAGAAGTCAAGGCGGTCGAGAATGTCAGCTTCTCCATCGAGCCCGGCGAGATGGTCGCCTTCCTCGGGCCCAACGGCGCGGGGAAGACGACGACCCTGAAGATGCTCTCGGGGCTCATCAACCCGACGAGCGGGACGGCGAGCGTCCTGGGATATACCCCCTGGGAACGGCATGACGCGTTTCGCCGCCAGTTCGCCCTCGTGATGGGGCAGAAGAATCAGCTCTGGTGGGATCTCCCCGCCGCCGACAGCTTCCAGCTCCACCGCGAGATCTATTCGCTCCCCGCCGCCGAGTTCAAGAAGAACCTCGACGAGCTGACCGAGCTGCTCGGCGTGACGAAGCTCACCCGCCAGGCCGTCCGCGAGCTCTCGCTGGGCGAACGCATGAAGATGGAGCTGATCGCCGCGCTCCTGCATCAGCCAAAGCTCCTGCTCCTCGACGAGCCGACCATCGGGCTCGACGTCGTGGCGCAGGTGGCGATCCAGAAGTGCCTCCGCGACTATCACGCCCAGCGCGGCGTGACCATGCTCCTGACCAGCCACTACATGCGCGACGTCGAGGCCCTCTGCTCCAGGGTGCTCGTCATCACGCACGGCACGCTCGTCTACGACGGCCCGCTCTCCCGGCTCTCCGAGCGGTTCGGACGTTCCAAGCTGATCCGCCTCGAGTTCGAGGACGGCGTCATCCCCGAGGACCTGGAGCGCTTCGGCGAGGTCGTCCGCAAGGAAGGGACCTCGGCCGACCTCAAGGTCGACCGCTCTCGCGTGGCGGAAGCCCTGGGGGCGATCCTCGACCGCCACGCGGTCGCCGACGTCAGCGTGACCGACCCGCCGCTCGAGCAGGTCATCGCCCGGGTCTTCGAGGAGGGGCGAAAGAACCATGACGCTGCCTGAAACCCTCGAGACGACCACGCCCGCGCTCGCGGCGTCGAACTCACCCGAGTGGAGCCCGCCCCGCGCGTCCAAAGGGTTCGCGGGGACGATCCGCAAATACTCGAAGATCGTCCGGGCCTCGCTCGTCGAGCGCATGGCCTATCGGAGCGATTTCCTGCTGATCACGTTCCTCCGATTCCTGCCGATGGTTACCACGATCCTGCTGTGGCGGGCCATCTACGAGGGGTCGGGGCAGAAGGATCTCGCCGGGTTCAACTACCGCGAGATGATCGCTTACTTGCTGATGACCAACATCAGCCGTATGTTCTCGAGCATGCCGGGCCTTGCGGGCGGCATCGCCAAGGACATCCGCGAGGGGACCTTGAAGCGCTACCTCGTGCAGCCGCTCGACATGATCGGGTACCTGCTCTCGTACCGGATCGCCCACAAGGTGGCGTATATCATCACGTCGGCCTTCCCGTACGCCCTGCTCTTCTTCGTCTGCCGCAACTACTTCGACGGCTTGCCCGACGCGACGACGATGGCGGCGTTCCTGCTCTCGCTGGTGCTCAGCTTCCTCGTCGGGTTCTTCTTCGAGGCGGCGGTGGGGATGGTCGGGTTCTGGTTCCTCGAGGTCACGTCGCTGCTCTATATCGTCATGACCTTGAACTTCTTCATCTCCGGGCACATGTTCCCGCTCGACCTGCTACCGCAGCCCTGGGCGGGCCTGTTGAAGGCCCTGCCATTCCAGTACATGGCCTATTTCCCGGCGGTCGTCTTCCTCGGCAAGGTCAAGGGGATGGCCCTGGTGTATAACTTGCTGGCCGAGGCCGCCTGGGCCCTCGTTTTCATGCTCCTGGCTCGCGGGCTCTACCGTTACGGGCTCCGACGTTACAGCGCTTACGGGGGTTGATCGACGTGATCGGGGCCATCGGTAGATACACGCGTCTCATGGGGGACCTCGCTCGCTACACGATCAGTCGCGAGCTGGCCTTCCGCGGCAACTTCCTGGTCAAGGTCTCGGTCGAGGTCATCTGGCTCGGGATCTTGCTCGCTTTCTACAGGACCGTCTTCGCCCGGACCAAGATGGTCGCGGGCTGGCCGGAGGAGCAGTACCTCTTCTTCGTCGGCTGCTTCTTCGCGCTCAACGGGATCATCGAGACCTTCTTCCTCGAGAACTGCAACGACTTCGCCGAGCTCGTCAGGACGGGGGACCTCGACTTCCTCCTGCTCCGGCCGATCGACGAGCAGTTCCTGATCACCTGCCGCAAGATCGACTGGGGCACCGCGCCCAACGTCCTCATGGGCATGGCCGTGATGGGGATCTCGCTCTTCCAGATGAACTGGCAGTTCGACCTCGTCCGGGTCCTCGCCTTCCTCGTGACGTTCTTCTGCGGCGTCCTGATCGCGTACTGCTTCATGCTCATGCTCACCGCCCTCTCCGTCTGGATGGTGCGGAACCAGACCCTGATGGAGATGTGGTGGCTCTTCGCCAGCCTCGCCCGCTACCCGAAGGAGATCTTCGCGGGGACCTGGGCCGAGCCCATCGGGTTCTTCTTCACGTTCATCCTGCCGATCCTGCTGGTCGCCAACGTCCCCTCGAACGCCCTCGTGCGGGTCCTGGATCCGGGGATGATCCTCTTCACGGTGGTCGCCACGGTCGTGGTATTCTGGTTGAGTCGGCGGTTCTTCTACTACGCCCTCCGATCCTATCGCAGCGCGAGTAGCTGAGGCGGCCCTCCGACGACAACGATCGCCGGAGGGGCCAGGACCCACCGGCCTCATCAGACGTCCCGTTCGCGAGCGGAATCAGCACCGCGCGCGGACGGGGCGGTGTTTTCATCGACTGGCCCTCACAACGCATCGAAAGACTCGCAAATGAAGCCGGGCCGAGACCTCCTCCGTGCCATGATCGAGGACTGCGGGATTCGCCTCGAGCCGGGGCAGTATGACAAGCTCTGGGAATACCACCGACTCCTCCGCGCCGCGAATGCCGAGCTGAACCTCACGCGGATCCACAACTTCGAGAACATGGTGCTGAAGCACTATGTCGACAGCCTGCTCGTCCTCAGGTTCACCGAGCTCCCCTCCCCCTTGATCGACATGGGCTCGGGCCCCGGCCTGCCCGGGATCCCGCTCAAGATCGCACGCCCCGACGTGGAGATGATCCTGGCCGAGCCCCGAGGCGCCCGCGCGGAGTTCCTCTCCGAGGCCTGCCGACGCCTGGGCCTGGACGGGGTCGAGGTCTACGCCGGCAAGATCGGCCCCAAGGTCCATCGCGCGGCCGCGGGGGTCATCACCCGGGCCGTCGCGACGATCCCCGAGACCCTCGATCGCGTCGTGAACTGCATCAGGCCCGGCGGGCGGATGCTCTTCATGAAGGGGCCCGACTGCGACCTCGAGATCAAGGAGGCCGCACGCGACCAGGCCGAGACCTTCAAGCTCGAGGCCGACCACGCCTACAAGATCCCCGGGACCACGCACGACCGCAGGCTCGTGATCTACGAGCGTTTGGAAGGCCAGAAGACCATGTACGACGCCTCCGGGGTGCCGATCCCCGCCTACACCGGCACGATCCGGGAGGTCGCCAGCGCCTCGAACCCGACGTTCAAGCTGTGCAAGGACCTCCTCGGCGGGCGCGGGATCCGCAAGAACGGGCAGGCGTTGATCGCCGGGGCCCGGCCGATCGCCGAGGTCCTGGAGAAATCCCCCGGCTCGGCCGAGGGTTGGCTCACCGACTCGAAGGGGAATCCGCCCCCTCGCCAGGACCTCCCCTGGATCCGGTTCGCCGACCCCCTCTTCCGCGAGCTGGATATGGCGGGGACGCACACCCCCCTGCTCCTCGTGAAGCTCCCGGAGATGCCCGAGTGGTCGGACGACCTCCCCTGGCCGGCCGGCTGCACGCTCTTCGTCCCCTTCCAGGACCCGGAGAACGTCGGGGCGGTCTTGCGGTCGGCGGCGGCCTTCGGGGCCACGCGAGCCGTCCTGCTCCGCGAGGCGGCCCACCCGTTCCACCCCAAGAGCGCCCGCGCCGCCGGCCCAGCCCTCTTCCAGATCCCGCTGCTGACGGGTCCGTCGATCCAGGACCTGACGACGAGCCGGATTCCCCTCGTCGCGCTCTCGATGGAAGGCCCCGAACTCGGCGAGGCTCCCTTCCCCGAGACCTTCGGCCTGCTCCCCGGCGTCGAGGGCCCCGGCCTGCCCGCCCGCTTTCGCGAAGGGGAACGACGTCGGATCCCGATCCAGATCGGGACCGAGTCCCTCAACGCCGCCACGGCCACCGCGATCGCCCTCTATTCCTGGAGCCAGGAACGCCGCAAACCCTGATGATCAGATGGAACCGTTTGCACGTAGCTTCGGCATGAATGCTCGATTTTCGAGCGGGTCGTCGGGGCTGGCTCATGAGTGAATTGAGTCCAAACCCCTGGAAAATGGCTCCGCGAAGGAATTCAGAGCGTTCGGCACGAGATATGGCAATGCCGGGTGGACTTGCTCCTGTTTAACAGGCAGCCTGTTCCGCGGGCCGGGCGGTTAGGGAGAGCTACCGTTCCGGTCCGTTTTTTTTGCCGTCCGCCCCGGGGATCAATGCCTGCGGGCCTCGCGGACGAGGTGCGGCAACTCTGGCAGGATAATCTTCGTCATCGCCAACTCGACGGCGGCTCGCGACCCGGGCATCACCAGCAGGACGGTCCGGTTCATCAGGCCCCCGACGGCCCGACTCAGCATGCAGGCGGGGCCGATCTCGGCGTAGCTGAGCATGCGGAAGAGCTCGCCGTAGCCGGGGAGCGGCTTGGTGAGGAGCGCGGAGACCGTCTCGAAGGTCTGGTCGCGCGCACTGATGCCGGTGCCGCCGGTGAGCAGGATGGCGTCGACCTCGGGCCTGGCCTCGAAGTCGAGCAGGAACGGCCGCATGCGATCGGGCTCGTCGGGGACGATCGCTCGCTCGACGACCTCGTGCCCCGCCTCTTGAGATAGCGAGACGATCAGGGCCCCCGAGGTGTCCGTTTCGACCGTACGCGTGTCCGAGATCGTCATCACGGCAATTTTTAAGGCCTGTGGCGATTGCGACCGGTGTTCTTGCACCGCTTGACTCATCGTGGCTCTCCTGACTCAACGGGTATGGGCTCGCTAGTTTAACAAATGAGGCGAAGGGCCTACGGGGCCTGTCGACGCGTTGCTCGTCCTTGTAAAATAAGGTTGATGCCAGGTTCCGCGGCTAGGTGTCACCGCTCTCAACGAGCTGGACTGGAGGTCGGGCGCATGACCGGCTTGCTCAGGGTCGATCTTGGCTTGAAGACGCTTCTGAAGTGGGGGGTCGCCTCGGGCCTCCTGCTGTCGGCGACGGTCGACGCCTCCGGGGACCAGATCTCCATCAGGGGCGGCGGGCAGATCAAGGGCAAGGTCCTGTCGGATGCGGCCCATCCCGACCGCGTCTCGGTCATCACCGAGAACGGGAAGGTCCCTCTCAGCTTCCAGAAGAAGCAGATCGTCAACGTCGTGCGCGAGCCGAGCCCCCTGGACGACTACGTCGCCAAACGCAAGAAGGTCGAGGACTCGGCCGACGCCCAGTACGAACTCGGCGCCTGGTGCGAGGAGCACAAGCTGGCCGACCTGGCGACGCTCCACTTCGAGAACGCGCTCAAGAAAGACCCGAACCACGGCCAGGCCCACCAGAAGCTCGGACACGTCCAGTCGGGCGACCGCTGGCTCACGGGTGATGACGTCCTCCAGGCACAGGGGCTCGTGAAGTACAAAGGGAAGTGGGTGACCCCCGAGGAACGCGAGAACCGCGAGACTCAGGTCGCCACCAGCGCCGAGCAGGCGTCTTGGGTCCGCCGGATCCGACTCCTCCGCCAGGCGATCGTCGGCGGGGCATCCGACCGCGCCCGAGAGGCCGAGCAGCAGCTCATGGAGATCCGCGAGCCGATCGCGGTCAAGCCGCTGGTCAAGGTGCTCGGCGAGGACTCGACGCAACTCCGGACCTTGCTCTCCCACGTTTTGGGCGTGATCCCCGGCCCCGAGGCCGCCGCGGCGCTCGTCCACCGGATCCTCGGGGAGGCCGAGTCCGACGTCAGGCACGTCACGCTCTCGGAGCTGGAACGCAGGAGCGAGAACAACGTCATCCCGATGCTGATCAGGGCCCTGGGGTCGAGCAACCCCGAGGTCGTCAACCGCGCGGCCTGGACCCTTTCGAACCTCGACGCGGTGAAGACTGTCCCACATCTCGTCCCGGCCCTGATCACGACCGAGTATCGGATGGTCATGGATAACTCGGGCGGTGGCGGCGGTTCGGGCCCCGGTTTCGGCTCCGTGAATCCAGGAATCCCCTACGGCGCGCCGATCTATACCAACGGGAGCTCGCTGGGCATCCTGACCCCGCCGGTCGTCGGGCCGGGCGTGGTGGCCTACGGGGCCACGCAGGTCCCCTGGGTCAACGCCGCCCCTTCGCTCGCGATGGGGGGCGGGCTCCTGGGTTCGAGGGGGCCGATCCCTCGGATCATGTCGTACTCGTATCAGAATGTCGAGGTCCTTGGTGCTCTCGTCAAGCTCACTGGCCAGGATTTCGGATACGACATCCCGGCCTGGCAGCGCTGGCTCCGGACCGAGTTCCAGCCTGAGCGCGAGCCCGCCCGCAAGGTCAACCAGCCGTAAGTCCGGCCAGGTCCCGACCGGGATCCGAGGCGGCGGCGGTCGAGACGAGGCGGCTCTCGATTACGAGAGTGATCCCCCACTCCCTGGCCATCCTGCGCCCGGAGTTTTCCCCCGGATGTGGCGAGCATGAACGATCAATGGCCTCGAGTCGTGATCCTCGGCGGTGGTTTCGGCGGCCTGACCCTGGCGCAGGAGCTTCGTAACGCTCCCGTCAGGCTGACCATCATCGACCGCCAGAATCATCACCTTTTCCAGCCCCTGCTCTATCAGGTGGCGACGGCCGGCCTGAACCCGAGCGACATCGCCACGCCGATCCGCCGGATCCTGCGCGGGCAGAAGAATGTCGAGGTGATGCTGGCCGAGGCGAAGTCGATCGACCTCGAGTCGAAGACGGTCGTCCTCGCCGACGGGTCGGTGCCGTTCGACTACCTCTTCATCGCGACGGGCGCCACCCACTCGTATTTCGGCCACGATGAATGGGCCCCGTTCGCCCCGGGGCTCAAGAGCATCACGGATGCCCTCGAGATCAGGCGACGGGTCCTCTCCGCCTTCGAGGTCGCCGAGCGCGAGCCCGACGAGGCCAAGCGCCGAGCCTGGCTGAACTTCGTCATCGTCGGCGGCGGGCCGACCGGGGTCGAACTGGCCGGGGCCGTCTCCGAGATCGCCCGCCACGCCTTGGCCCGCGACTTCTACCACATCGACCCCACGCAGGCCCACGTGATCCTGCTGGAGGGCTCGGCGAGGATCCTGCCGACGTATGTCGAGAGCCTCTCGGAGAAGGCGAAGGTCCAGCTCGAGAAGCTCGGGGTCGACGCCAGGACGAGCCAGATGGTCTCATGCATCGACGCCGACGGCGTGACGGTCGGGGACCATCGGATCGAAGCCAAGACGGTCCTCTGGGCGGCGGGTGTCTCGGCGTCGCCGCTGGCTCAGACCCTGAACGTGCCTCTCGACCGGGCCGGCCGAGTGAAGGTGAACCCCGACCTGACGATCCCCGGGCGCGACGACGTCTTCATCGTCGGCGACCTCGCGGCGATCGAGCAGGACGGCAAGCCCGTGCCGGGCGTCGCCCCGGCCGCGATGCAGCAGGGGAAGCACGCGGCCAGGAACCTGCGGAGGGCCCTCAAGGGGCAGGCGTATCTGCCGTTCCGCTACTGGGACAAGGGCTCGCTGGCGACGATCGGTCGCGCGGCGGCCGTGGCCGACCTCGGCAAGGTGAAGCTCTCGGGGCTCCTCGCCTGGCTGGCCTGGCTCTTCATCCACCTTTTCTTCCTGATCGGGTTCCGCAACCGGTTCGTCGTCCTCTTCGAGTGGGCCTGGCTCTACCTGACCTACGACCGAGGCGCCCGCCTCATCACCGGCGCAGCCCGGCAGGATGACCAGCATGTGGCCGAGCCCGAGCCGGCGCTCTCGGGGAGGTCCTCATGAGCGGCGACCCGGCCGCGGAGGAATTCGGCCGCCTTGTCCGCTCGATGCGGCAACGGCTCCAGTCGCTGAACCTCGCCGGGGTGGATCGCATCGCGGTCCCCTTGCCGGGCGAGGCCCCGCCTCGGCCCCTCGCCGAGGCCGTCACCCCGGTCCGTGCGTCGATCCAGGCTCCGGTCCCGGCGAGGGCTCCGGTCCCGGCCCCCACGCCGACGCCGGCCCCCACGCCGACGCCGGTCGCCGCGCCGACGATCACGATGCCGACGCCTCCGGCGACGCCCCCGGCGCGACCCCAGGCCCCTCCGCCGGCTCCGGCGAAGCGCCCCGCGGCGGCCAGCTCGACCTCGTCGCTCTTCGGCATCGTCGAGCCCACCTCGCCCGAGACCCCCGCGGCCGAGCGGCCGGCCTTGCTGGCGACGCTCGCGGCCGAGGTCTCGACCTGCCAGCGCTGCCCGCACCTGGCGGCGTCGAGGACGCAGACGGTCTTCGGCTCGGGGTCGCCGACCGCCCGGCTCATGTTCATCGGCGAGGCCCCCGGCGCCGACGAGGACCGCCAGGGCCTGCCGTTCATCGGCCGCGCGGGGCAGCTACTGACGGATATGATCACCAAGGGGATGGGGCTCGACCGGGCCGACGTCTACATCGCCAACATCCTCAAGTCTCGCCCGCCCGAGAACAGGGACCCCGAGCCGAGGGAGATCGCCAACTGCCTCCCTTATCTGGAGAAGCAGATCGACATCATCCGGCCCGAGTTCCTCTGCCTGCTCGGCCGCATCGCCGCGCAGACGCTCCTTGAGACCGCCCTCTCGATGGGCCGGCTCCGGGGCAAGTGGCACCGCTACCGGGGGATCCTCACCGTCGTCACCTACCACCCGGCCTACCTGCTCCGCAACCCGGCCGCGAAGAAGGACGCGTGGGAGGATCTGCAGATGCTCATGCAGCAGATGGGCATCGTCCCCCCCTCGCGCAAGAAGCTCAGCAAGGACTGAGCCGGGGCGAAGGCCTCAACGTCGCCCTCGCGTGGGACCGAGCGGGGGCGGCACGAGGCCCGCGCGGGCCTTCTGGGGCTTCTGCTTGGAATGCTCGAGCATCTTCGCCGTCATGTCGGTCGGCGGCTGCATGAGCTTCGGAGTCGAAGGCATCCCCTCCTCCACGCCGCCGCCCGAGCAGCCGCTGATCGCGGTCGCCAGGATTCCGAGGCCCATCCAGCGGTTCAAACGACTCATGGATATGGCTTCCCTTTGCTATCGAATGGGGCCGAACGGTTGTTGTACCGGTTGTCGCCGCACATCGAGTGCAATAAGCGGAGGCACACGCCCTTATTGCATTGCGTCGACATGAGGTGAGGGGCGATCCGCCCGAATCGGGAAGGGATCGCCCCCGGATGGCGTGGGTTCATGCGCCGAATCGACGCCTATTACACAGGATCAGAAGGCGTCGGAGCTGATGACCTCGCCATTGGCGCGGGAGCCGAGGGCCCACCATGCCTGGAGGTTCACCGAGTCCTTGATGAATCGGACCGAGCCGTCGCTCATGCCGACGTTCACGCCGCCGGAGTGGTTGCTCGTCGCCGACGAGGCGCTGAACGGCGGGATGGTGATCCACGAGGCCTCGCCCGGGTTCTCGCACGACGGCGTGTTCGGCCCCACGACGTGGTTGTAGCTCGTCAGGCCGAGGTGGAGCGGGTAGCCGACGAACGAGTACTCGCCGATCGTCTGGGCGTTCGGATCGTACGAGGTCGCCGTGATCGACTTGCAGCCGTTCACGAACGACAGGGCCTGTGCGGCGCCGTTGACGGTCGAGGCGGCCGGGGTGATGGAGACCGTCCCGGTGAAGATCGCCCGCTTGGCATTGTTGCCGCCGGGGCCGACGGTCGTGCCCAGCGGCAGGCCGAGTAGACGCTCGCTGAACATCGCGGTGTTCGAGGTCCCGTCGGTGATCGAGGCCAGCCGCACAGGGCTGAGCCTGGTCAGGTACGTGACCTCCAGGTCAACCGTCGGGATGATGAGGCCCGAGTACGGCTGGATGACCGCGGGGCCGCCGTAGTTGCCCACGTAGTTGGCGATGTACATCGACGTGAGGCGCTGGGTCTGGCTCTCGGACGGGCAGACCCAGAGGCCGAGCTGGGTGTTGTAGGCCGTGCTGTTGGCGCCGTTCCAGGGGGAGACGCTGTAGTTGATTGAGTTGAAGATGGGCTGCTGCTCGAGCTGCGGCAGCAGGGCCGAGTACCAGCTAAATCCCCAGTTGTCGAGCCCGTCGACGCCGTCCGGCATGCACTGCGCGGGGAAGACGTCGTTCACCGAGATGTAATTGTGCGAGGCGAGTCCGAGTTGCTTGAGGTTGTTGGTGCACTGGGCCCGGCGAGCGGCCTCGCGCGCGGCCTGGACGGCCGGCAGGAGGAGCGCGATCAGGACCGCGATGATGGCGATGACGACCAGCAGTTCAATCAGCGTGAAACCGCGGCGTTTCATTGGGAAGGCTCCTTGAAATGAACGAGGAAAGAGGACCGGCGCGGGGGATTGCTCTCGGACGCCTGAATGCGGCCGGATCCCTACGCAATTACTTGCGCTGATGACAAAGAAACCTGGAAACATCGTCCCGCTTCATGGCTCCGGGCCCGGCTCTCGGAAGGTAGCGTCGTCGCCATCGACTTCGTTCCGGACATCAACCGAATCTTCATGATTTTTATTGTTCACAACATCGTATCTGGTTATCGGTGCGCATGCCGGAGCCATTTCGCGAAGACCTCGCGGGTCGAAGTGCTTACGCAAGGCTCGAGGATGGGTGTCTCTGCGGGTTCGAAAGTCCTCGACTCCGGGCCGCGGGCGTGGCGCGGCCGTGGGCGTCCTCGACGCTTTTCGCGGGATACGGCGGAAGGACTTCCCGTTCGGCGGAGGGGGACGCCAGTCGGGGGTCGAACCGATCAGAGGAGATCCGAGATCTCATTCCCGGGTGGGTCGTCACCGCGGTCGCGAGTGACTCCTGGCTCTAGACAATTCCATGGGCCGTCTGCCGACAAACACACTTCACTATTGCACCGGCACGCGAGTGGAGTTCGGGAGGTATTGGAGAGAGGACCTGGCCCAGGTCCTCTCGCGTACGTCTGACGCATCACACTCCATTCACGGTGAATGCGCTAGGCGTGACAGCATCTCGTTCGTTGATCGGAATCCTTGCCAGGAACCCTCGCCCCTCTGGATGGATGTTCGGCATGAAATGGCATCTGGACGACTGCAGGAGAGCCGGGGTCGATGGGTGGCGTCGTTCAAGAAGGTCGAGACGTGGGGATTCGTGATTGCGTCCTTGTGCGCGATGAGGGCGTCGCACCCCGCCTGTCCGCCCCGTCGCGAGAAACCTGGCGGCGGATCCGTCCGCGGGACTCGAGGCTCAGGCGATGAGGTCGCCGACTTCCTGGCGGAGCCTGAGCAGGACGCGCGACTTGGCCTTGCGGACGGCGACGGCCGAGACGCCGAACTGGGCGGCGACGTCGTTGGGGACCTTGTCCTCGACGACGGTGAGCCAGAACATCTGCCAGGTGCGGTCCTCGAACTCGCCGCGGACGAGCTCCAGGGCGCGTCGGTAGAGCCCCTGGATCTGGGCCTGCGAGTCCTCGTCGGGGAGGTCGGGGCGGGGGTCGGCGAGTTCCTCGAGGCGGAGGAAGGCCTCGGTGCCCCCCGGGGCGCTCGGGTGCCGCCCCTTGCGGCGGAAGTGGAGGGCGAGGGCGTTGCGGGTGATGACCCGGAGCCAGCCGCGGAAGGTGTCGCCCGGCCGATCGCGCTGGAAGTCGGGGAGGCCGGCCATCGCCGAGCGGCAGACCTCCTGGATCACGTCGTCGGCGTCGGAGGACTGGAGCCCCGCCCGCGCGCACCAGTATCGTAGCATGGGGGTGTAGAGGTCGATCAGGCGCGTCCAGGCGTCGGCCTCGTTGGCGCGGACCCGCTCCAGCAGCGTGAGCGAGGTCTGGCGGACTTCGGGGCGGGACTCCCCCATGCAAGGCTCCTCGGGGCGGGGCGTCGAAGGCGTCGGCGTCTCGTGCTCCGAAAGTCGTTTCACGAGACGCGCATTAATCATACGAAGGCGATGGCGGTCGCAATATCCCGGAGGACGCGAGACCATGCCAGGACCGGACTGCCCTTCCCAGGACGACCTGGCCGCATTCAACCTCGGCGTCCTGCCCGAGGATTCGCTGGAGCGGATCGCCGAGCACGTCGAGGGCTGCCCGGGCTGCGAGGCCGTCCTCGAGGCGCTCGACCGCGCCCCGGACCCGGTCGTGCTCTCGCTGCGGACACTCTCGGGGGTCGCGGTCGAGGGGGGGCCTTCGCAGGCCGCGACCCTGGTCGCACCGTCGCAGGTCGGCGATTACGAGATCCTCGCGGAGCTCGGTCGCGGGGGCATGGGGATCGTCTTCAAGGCCTGGCACGCGCAGCTCCAGCGGGTCGTCGCGCTCAAGATGCTCCTCAGCGGCGAGTTCGCCCGCGACGAGTACCGGTCGCGGTTCCGGGCCGAGGCGGAGTCGGTCGCCCGCCTCCAGCATCCCAATATTATCCAGATTTTCGACATCGGCGAATGGCGGGCGTCGGAGCTGAGCCCCCCGGTCCCCTACTTCACCCTCGAATTCGTGGACGGCGGGAGCCTGAGCCAGCAGCTCGCCGACCGCCCCTGGACGGCCGCGAAGTCGGCCCACGCCGTCTCGACCCTGGCCAGGGCCGTCCACCACGCGCACGGCCAGGGGATCGTCCATCGCGACCTGAAGCCCTCCAACGTGCTGATCACGGCCGACGGCCGGCTCAAGCTCTGCGACTTCGGCGTGGCCAAGCAGCTCACGGGGACCGACCTCAAGACGCTCAACGGCCTGCTCGTGGGCACGCCCGAATACATGGCCCCCGAGCAGGCCGACGGCCGCGGGGAGCAGGCCGGTCCCGCGGCCGACGTCTACGCGCTCGGTGCGATCCTCTACACGACGCTGACCGGCAGGCCCCCCTTCCAGTCGGCCTCGCTGCTCGACCTCCTGGAGCAGGTCAGGAGCCGGGAGCCGATGCCACCGCGGAGGTTGCAGCCGGCCGTCCCCCGCGACCTCGAGACGATCTGCCTGAAATGCTTGAACAAGGACCCGAGGAGACGCTACGGTAGCGCCCTCCTGCTGGCCGAGGACCTCGAGCGGTACCAAGGGGGCCTGCCGATCCTCGCCCGCCCGGTCGGACCCCTCGAGATGAGCTGGAAGTGGACGCGACGCCGCCCCGCCGTGGCCGCACTCTCGGCCGCGGTCCTGATCGTGAGCGTCCTGGCCTTCGTGCTGGTCCTCTGGCAATGGCAGCGGGCCGAGGGCAAGGCCGAGTCGGAGGCGAAGGCCAGGCAGATGGCCCAGCAGGCGCGCCGGAAGGCCGTCGAGGAGCAGGCTGAGCTGGCCCTGAACCAGGGGCTCACCCTCTGCGACCAGGGGGAGGTCGGGCACGGCCTCCTCTGGCTCGTCCGCAGCCTGGCGCTCGCGACCGAGGCCGACACGAAGAGCCTCGACCGCGCGATCCGGGTGAACCTGGCCGAGTGGCGTTCCCAGCTCGGCCGGGCCAGGTCCCGCGTCCGCCACGGCATCCCGATCCTGGACCTGGCCATCAGCCCCGACGGCAAGACCCTGGTCTCCGTCGGGAAGGGGAACGGGATCCGGACCTGGGACGTCGCCTCCGCGAGCGGGACAGGGACGCCGATGATCCCCCCCGACTTCGGAACGAGCCGCTGGATCGAGCGCGTGGCCTTCCCGCCGAGGATCAGCCGGATCTTCGTCACGGCCGACGAGGAAGGGCGTGTCACCTCCTGGGACGTCACCGGGCGGCTGCCCGTCGGCAAGCCGTTCCTCCACCCCCCCGGCCATGTGATCTGGGGCATGGCGTTCACGCCCGACGGCAAGAGGCTCGTGACCTGCTGCGACGACGGCATCGCGAGGGTCTGGGACTTCAACACCCGTCAGCTCATGGGACAGCCGCTCGCGCACAGCGACGTGGTCGGCTTCTACACGCTCTCCCTCAGCCCTGATGGGCGTAAGCTGGTGACGGGAGGTCGCGACGGGCGGGCGGTGCTCTGGGACCTCGACACCGGCAAGGCCATCGGTGCCCCGCTCGTGCACAATGCGCCGGTCTCGGCCCTCGCCTTCTGCGCCGACGGGGAGCGGATCGTGACGGGGACCCGCGACGGCAAGCTCCACGTCTGGTCCCCGGGCAAGGGGAGGGTCGCCGACCTGACGCCTCAGGGCACGAGCATCATGAGCCTGGCGACGTCGCCCGACGGCCGGATCTTCGCCACGGGGACGGCCTGGGGCGTCGTCCGGCTCTGGGACGCCGCCCAGCTCGGGCAGGTCGGACCGACCTTCAAGTTCGCGAGCGCCGCGACCGCCCTGGCGTTCCTGCCCGACGGCAAAGGGCTGGCGGTCGGCCTGGATGACGGCTCGATCGAGATCTGGGACATCCCCACGCCCCAGTCGATCGGGGCCCCCCTCGCGATGAACAGCCCCATCCACAGCGTCTTCTTCGGCGGCGACGGCTCGAGCCTCCTCGCCTGCGGCGCGGACGGCGCCCGCTGGTGGAACGTGGATACCGGGCGCGAGCAAGGCCCCTTGATGCACAGCTCCCGGCTCGAGCCCGACGGGACCGTCAAGAGCTCCGACGGCCGCAGGACGTACGACGTGGTCGACATGACGGAGGGGGCCTCGCTCGCCGCCGATCGCCGGAGCCTGGCCCTCGCCCGGTGGTCGGGGGACGAGGGGCGGGTCCGGGGCCGGGTCGAGGTCTGGGACGCCCAGGCCCGCGAGCGTCAGCGAGTCTCCGAGGAGCTGCCATCCCCCGTCCTGGGGGCCGTCTACAGCCCCGACGGCAAGTGGCTCCTGACCTGGGAGGCGAAGCCGAAGACCGCCCTGCTCTGGAACGCCGAAACCCTGCGCGACCCGAAGCCGGTCCTGCGCTCGCTCGACCTCCCGATCCAGCAGGCGGCCTTCACCAGGGACGGCAAGGCCCTGCTCCTGGCCAATCGCGACCTGAACGCCAGGATCTGGGATCCGATCGGCGACCACGAGATCGGCCTCGAGACCCCCTTGCGGCACGGCTATCCCGTGACGGCCGTGGCCTACGACGCCCCGGGGAAGAGGATGGCGACAGGCTGCCAGGACGGCTCCGTGCGCATCTGGGACGCCGCGACGGGCAAGCTCTCGCAGGACATCCGAGGGAGCGCGGGGGAGGTCGTCGGCCTGGCGTTCAGCCCCGACGGCTCGATGCTGCTCACCGCCAGCCACGACGGCACCGCGAGGTTCTGGGACCCGGAGTCGGGCCGGCAGCTCGGCCCCCCGCTCCGGCACACCGACGCGGTGCTCTGCGTGGCCTTCGCCCCGGACGGCAAGAGTGTGGCGACGGGCACGAAGGAAGGGTTCGCCAGGCGTTGGCGAGTCCCCGCCTCCCCCGACGAGGGGAGTGTCGCCGAGATCAGGAACTGGGTCGAGGAGCAGACGGGGCTCCAACTCGACGAGTTGGGGGCCGTGCGCCCGCTCTCCCGCCTCGACCCGAAGGCCCCGCGCTGAGCCGGGGCCTTTCGCAGCAACACCAGGGATGCATCGAGCCTCATGATACCCCGACCCACGCTCTGGGCCATGGCCGCGGGATGCGGCCTCGCCGTCGCCAATAATTACTACGCGCAGCCGCTCCTCGCCGCGATGGGACGCGAATTCGACGTCCCCGACCGCCGGATGGGGCTCATCAGCATGGCCTCGCAGGTGGGCTATGCCGCGGGGCTCCTGCTCTTCGTCCCGCTCGGGGATTTGCGCGAACGGCGGTCGCAGATCCTGACGATGCTCGGGGCCGTGACCGTCGCCCTGGTCGCGGTGGCCCTCTCGCCGAACTTCACCTGGCTGGTCCTGGCCAACCTGGCGGTCGGGATCACGACGATCGCGCCGCAGCTCCTCATCCCGTTCGCCGCGACGCTCGCCCCTCCCGCCGAGCGCGGCCGGGTCGTCGGCTTCGTGATGAGCGGCCTGCTCATCGGGATCCTCTGCGCCAGGACGGTCAGCGGCTACGTCGGAGACACCCTCGGCTGGCGGGCGATGTACTGGATCGCCGCCGGTCAGATGGTCGTGCTCGCGATCACCTTGCGGGTGCTCTTGCCGAGGTCGGTCCCCGAGCCGACGGGGCTCACCTACGGGGCCCTGCTCCGGTCGCTGGTGGACCTCCTCCGCTCCGAGTCGATCCTGCGACAGTCGTGCACCTTCGGGGCGCTGAGCTTCGCGGCCTTCAGCGCCTTCTGGACCACGCTGACGTTCTACCTCTCCGGCCCCCCCTGGGGTTACTCGAGCCGGGCCATCGGCCTCTTCGGGCTCGTGGGGGTCGTCGGTGCGCTCGTGGCCCCGGTGGTGGGACGGCTCGGCGACAAGGGGACGCCGACGACGACGATCGGGCTCGGGTTCCTCTGCATCCTCCTCTCGTACCTCTGCTTCTACGCGTTCGGCCTGACGCTCGCCGGGATGGTCGTCGGGGTCATCTTGCTCGACCTCGGCGCGCAGGCCTGCCACATCTCGAACCAGTCGCGGATCTACGCGATCCGCCCCGAGGCCAGGAGCCGTCTCAACACCGTTTATATGGTCACCTACTTCGTCGGCGGTGCGGTCGGCTCGTTCGCGGGGGCGTATGCCTGGAGCGTCGGCGGCTGGCCGGGGGTCTGCCTGGTCGGGTCGGTGCTGCCGATCCTGGGAATCGTCCTCTTCTTCCTGATCGCGCCGAGACGTCCGGTCGCGGTCCGCTAGGGGGGAGTGAACGGCGGTGGTTCGGCCCCCGCTCCAGTCGAGTGGGCGGGTTGACCGCCGCCTCGATTCCGACATAGCATGGATGTCGAGCTCGCGCGGTGCGATATCCCCTTGGCCCCGCGCCAGGCCTCTCCCTGGCCGCCGTCGCCGCGAACGAGTCATGCCGAACGCGGCCCGCCCGTCATTGATTCATTCGCTGACGCCCGATCTCTGTTCCGATCCGACGCGGAGGATGATCGGTATGCCCGATCTCGCCGAATCCGTAGTCAAGCACGCCGACGGGGTGCCCTCGTCGCTCGTCGAGGCCCACCTGCGCCGGATGCCTCGGGCCTATCTCGAGCGTCACGCCCCGGAGGAGATCGGCCGGCACCTGCGACTCCTCGCGCAGTTGGACGAGGATCGCCCCGTCGACGTGGACGTGAGACCCATCGACGTATCGTCATACGAGGTCTGCGTCGTCGGGTTCGACCGCACCGGGATCCTCGCCGCAATCACCACGGCGCTCGCCACCGACGAGTGCAATGTCCTCGACCTGCAGCTCGGGACTTACAGCCCCGTAGTCCCTGGCTCTGATCCCGACGGGGAGGCCTCGCGGTTCGTGGACATCCTGCGGGTCTCCCCCTCCGATCGCGGCCGCGGCGGCGATGAACTCGCCCGGAGCCTGCGAGATCGCCTGAGCCTTGCCTTCAAGCACCTGGCCGAAGGGGACATCCTCGGCGCCCGCTCGGCGGCCTCGGAGAGCCCCGGGATGATCCGTGGAGGCTCGCGAGGCCCCTTCTCCGCCGGCTCCCCCTGGGTCGTGAAAGAGGGGATGAGGCTGGGGGACTTCCTGCTCGAGCGCAAGCTCGCCACCGGCGGCATGAGCGAGGTTTACCTCGCCACGCAGGAGAGTCTCAAGCGCAAGGCCGCAGTGAAAGTCGTCTCCTTCGACTCGGCCGGCCCGAAGGCCCTCGAGGCCCGATTTGCGCGAGAAGGGCTGGTCCTCGGCTCGTTCCAGTCGCCGAATATCGTGCCGGTCTTCGCCTCGGGCACATCATCGGCGGCCAACGGCAGCGTCCTGCGCTGGCTGGCGATGGAATATCTGCCGAATGGGGATCTCGCCTCGTGGATCCGCCGCCAGGGGCCGCCGAGCGTCCCGCTCGGCACGCGCTGGCTGCTCCAGTGCCTCCAGGGCTTGCACTATGCCCACCAGCATTCGGTCGTGCATCGCGATCTCAAGCCGCACAACCTGCTGCTGACCGCCGACCTCGACGTGAAGATCAGCGACTTCGGCCTGTTGAAGCAGTCGACCGAGATCGACCCGAGCGTGACCCTCCAGGGCACGATCATGGGGACGCCGCAGTACATCTCGCCCGAGCAGGCGATGGCCGAGGACGCCGACGACCGCTCGGACCTGTACTCCCTCGGCGCCAGCTTCTTCCACCTCTTCAGCGGCCGGCTCCCGTTCGAAGAGCGGAGCGCCACCGCCCTGCTCGTCCGGGTCACGCAGCACGACCCTCCTTCGCTCAACGTCGTCGCGCCGGACATCCCCCGGCCCCTCGCGATCATCCTCGGCCGGCTCATGGCCCGTCGCCCCGAGGAGCGCTATCAGTCGGCCCTCGTCGCCCTCGACGACCTTCGGAGCTATATCGGCCGAGGCCTCCTCTCCACGGCGGTCGAGGACCTGCCCACCCTCGAGCCCCCGTCCGACGACCCGACCGAGGACATGACCGAGATCTTCTTCCCGACCCCCTGAACCGCCTCGTCCTCGCCCGGCTTTCCGGGATCGATGGACACTCCCTCGTTCATCTGCTATCTAGTACAACCGTGCAGGGAGGATCGGGCGGGGAGGCGGGACGTGGCAGCAAGGCGAAGGCCGAGGGCCCCGGGAATCTGCGTCGGGATCGATCTCGCGGGCGTTCCTCATCGCGAGACGGGCGTGGCCGTGTTGCGTGCGGGGCGCCTGGAATTGCTGACGAAGGCCGGGACTGACGAGGAGATCCTCGAGCTCGCGAGGCTGGCCGGGCGCTGGGGGACCGTCGCCGTGAATGCCCCTCTGACCCGCCCCCTCGGTCGCTGCTGCCTCGACGACGACTGCCGATGCCGCGTCGACCCCGGAACGAGGAGCCGCCAGCTCGAACGCGAACTCGGCCGCATGGGCGTCCCCACGCTGGCGACGGCCCTCATCAAGGTCCTCGCGCGTCGAGGTGCCACCATCGCCCAGGCCCTCCGCGCGATCGGCCACGAGCCGTTGGAGGTCTACCCCTTCGCGACCCTCCGCCTCCTGGGCCTCCCCTGGCAAGGCAAGAAGACCCCCGCCGGCCGCCGCAAGATCCACCGAGCCCTCAAGCCTCTCGTCCCCGGCCTGAACCACCCGAAGGCCTCCGAGCACCAGCTCGACGCCGTCATCTGCGCCTTCACCGCCGAGCTCTGGCGCCAGCGCCGGACCCGCGACGTCGGCCTCCTCGAAGAGGGCCTGATGACCATCCCGGATCTGGGTCGTTGAGGTCGTTTCTTCGAGTTTCAGGCCCAGACCGAGCGGTCGAGGGAACGGTAGCCGACGGCCTCGGCGATGTGCTGGGGGAGGATGGCGTCGCTGTCGTCGAGGTCGGCCATGGTCCTGGCGACGCGGAGGACCTTGTCATGGGCCCTGGCCGAGAGGCCGAGTTCTTCCATGGCCCCTTTCAGGAGGCTCTGGGCCTCGGGGCGGAGGTGGCAATACTTGCGGACCTGCCGGGGGTTCATCCGGCCGTTGACGGCGGGCCCCTTAGGGCCGAAGCGCTCGGTCTGTCGACCGCGGGCCTTGAGCACCTGGTCGAGGAACTGCGCGGAGGTCGGCCCCGGCGGGGCCTCGGCGAGCTGCGTGAAGGGGACGGCGGGCACCTCGACATGGAGGTCGATGCGGTCGAGCAGCGGGCCGGAGATCTTGCTGAGATACCTCTCGACCTGCGGCGGGGTGCAGGAGCAGGAGCGTCGCGGGTCGCCTCTGTATCCGCAAGGGCATGGGTTCATCGCGGCGACGAGGACGAAGTCGGCCGGGAACGTCGTGCTGCGGAGGGCCCGGCTGATCGTGACGAGGCCCTCCTCGAGCGGCTGGCGCAACACTTCAAGGGTTTTACGATTGAATTCGGGTAATTCGTCTAAAAATAAAACACCTTTATGTGCGAGGCTGATCTCGCCAGGCTGGGGGACCGAGCCGCCGCCGACAAGCCCCGCGTCGCTGACCGAGTGGTGGGGCGACCGAAACGGGCGGACGGCCATGAGGGGCTCGCCCGGCCGGAGCAGTCCCATCGCGCTATAAATGCGGGTCGTCTCGAGGCTCTCCGAAGGCGTCAGCACGGGCATGATCGTGCCGAGGCGCTTGGCGAGGAGGGTCTTTCCCGTCCCAGGCGGGCCTATCATCAGGACGTTATGTGAACCGGCCGCGGCGATGACGAGGGCTCGCTTGGCGTACTCCTGCCCCTTGACGTCGACGAAGTCCTCCTCGGTGTGCGAGAGCTTGCGGAAGACGTCGCCGAGGTCGATGGCGCTGGGGTCTATGTCGATCTGTCCGGTGAGGAACCCGACGGCCTGGGCGAGGCTCCCGATGGGATACACGGCGATCCCCTCGACGACGGCGGCCTCGGCGGCGTTGGCCTCGGGGACGAGCAGGCCGTCTCGCCCTTCGCTCGCGGCGGTCAGCGCCATCGCGAGCACCCCCTTGATGGGCCGCGTCTCGCCGGTCAGGGCGAGTTCCCCGACCACCGAGAACTGGCCAGGCCGATCGAACGAGACCTGCCCGCTGGCGTTGAGCAATCCCAGCGCGATAGGCAGGTCGAAGCCCCCGGCGTCCTTCTTGAGATCGGCGGGAGCCAGGTTGATGACCACGCGATCGACGGGGCGTTGATACCCCGAGTTGACCAGGGCCCGCTCGACTCGATGCGTGCTCTCGCGGACGGCCGCCTCGGCGAGCCCGACGAGCACCGTCTTGGGCATCGAGGCGTGGGAGACGTCGACCTCCACCTCGACGGGCACCGCATCGATCCCCATCAGCGTATACGACGAGAGCTTGGCGAGCATTGCGGTTCCCCGGCGCCCCGCATTGCCTGAACTCGCGGGGCCATCACTTCGGCGAGCTTTGTCGATGTCGGCATACTCGAAAACAGTCTAGCAGTCAGAAGACTTACGTACACTAGGTTCCCTCGCATTTTTTTGATGAGGCGGTTTGGTCTCGATCCGACCGATGGGGAGCAGCGCGGTGCGACCGGATTTGCGCACCGGGCCGTAGCGATAATCCCGCCTGGGGGAAATCACGAGAATCTGGTACGAAACTGCACAAAGGAGTCGTGTAGTCTCCCACCGGGCCCCGAGATGAGAGGGCTCGGCCCCCCGATACACGTCCAAGGAGGGTTAGCGATGTCGAGACACATCCTCGCCATGGTGGCTGCGCTCGGGTTGTTGGCGGCGTCAACGCAGGTAAAGGGTGATGACCTGGGCAAGCTGCTCGACCGGGCGACGCGGAATGGGATCCGGCAGGCGATCGTGCCTCGGAATTCGGGTCCGCAGCCGGGCAATCCCCGAGGAGCAGCGGTCGATCCCAGGAGGGCCGCGACGGAGAACAGGATTGCGGGCGGCGAGCCGGTGGTGACGAAGACGAGGGACGGCTGGAACCTCGTCGCGCAGCATTTCAGGCCGGTGGGACAGCCGAAAGCCGGCGCAATGCCGGTGATCCTCTGCCACGGGCTGACGTACAACGCCCAGTTCTGGGATCTGGATCCCTCGTGCGGGTTCGCGCAGTACCTCGCGGGGCTGGGGTACGACGTCTGGGCCGTCGACCTGCGCGGTAGCGGCATGAGCCAGAAGTGGGTCTGGCGGCTCGAGGACGCGCCCGAGGTCCTCATCGGCGGGGCCTTGCGGAGGATGTCCCAAGGGAAGCTCGGCACGGCGAGTTATGCGTCGGTCGACCCCAAGTATGCCAACTGGAACATGGATCACCACATCGCCATGGACGTGCCCGCGCTCGTGCAGATGGTCCGCCGTCGCACGGGGGCTCCGGCCGTGGCGTGGGTCGGGCACTCGATGGGGGGGATCGTGGCGCTCGCCTGCCTCGCCCGCTACGAGAACCCGGGGATCGGCTGCCTCGTGACGGTCGGGAGCCAGGTCACCATGCCCGAGGGCCAGGTCGCCCGGCAGTTCCTCACCGAGATGCTCCAGACCCGCAGCAGGCAACTCGCCGGAGAGCTGACCGGCGAACAGATCGTCTCGCAGACGCGGACGAGCGTCTACAACCTCTTCTTCAACGAGCAGAACGTCAGCCCCAAGGTGTACGAGGCCCTCTCCGGCTGGGCGACCGACATCCCGGCGATCGGCCTGATGCAGCAGTACATGCTGCTATCCAACAAAGGCGTGCTCCTGGATGCCAAGGGGCAGTTCAACTACGCCCAGGCGATCGGCAACGTGAAGGTCCCCATCTTCATCAGTTGCGGCCAGCGCGATAATTTCGCGCCCCCTCGCGTGCAGAAATTCCTCTTCGATCACGTCGGCTCGACCGACAAGACGCTGTACATCTTCGGCAGGGCGCAAGGGCTCCCCGTCGACGCCGGCCACGACGACGCCCTCGTCGGCCTGAACTCGAAGGCGACGAGCTACCCCGTCATCGCCCGCTGGCTCGAGGCGCACGTCCAGGCCCAGCCACCGCAGGCTCCCTGAACCTCGAGGCCGAAGATCAGTCGTCCTTCGGCTTCGGCTCCAGGTGGCGTCGCAGGAAGCTCAGCGTGCGGTCGGCGGCGTCGACCGCGTGCGACGTCTCCCAGCGCGAGACGACATGGCCTTCTCCTTCGTAAATGGCGAGCTGGGCGGTCCGGCCGAGGCGCCTCAACGCCACGAACATCATCTCGGCCTGCCCGGCCGGGCAGGCGCGGTCCTCCCGGCCGTGGATGAGGAGGAGGGGCGTCCGGATGCGGTCGGCCCGGTAGTAAGGGGAGTTGTCGATGTAGCGATGCGCGTCGCCCCAGAGTGGTTTGCCCATGCGCCCTTGCCCCCGCTCCAACCATTCCGCGTCGCCGTTCGGCTCGCCTGGCCGCAGGAATCCATACTTGCTGCCGAGGTCATAGGAACCATCGACGGCGACCGCCGCGCGGAAGAGGTTCGTCGTCGAGACCAGTCCGGCCGTGCAATACCCGCCGTACGATTGCCCGGCCAGGGACACTCGATCGATGTCGACATATCCCAATTCCGCGGCCCGATAGACCTGGGGCAAGACGACGTCGCGCAGCTCGTCGAGCGGTCGACCAGGCACTCCAGGGGGCCCGATCGGGGCGTCGACCTGGAGGACCGCGTAACCTCGGCTCGTGAAGATCGGCGCGGGCATTTCGCCCACCTCGCCGCCTCCGAAGTGTCGCATCGAGAGAGACCGATCGTCGCCGCCGTAGACCTCGACGATGGCCGGCAGCCTTTCGCCGCGTTTGGCTCCCGGAGGGAGCAGCACGGCCGTCCGAACAGGCTTGAGCCGGCCATCGTGGAGCGGGACCACGGTCTCGAACGACTCGGCCGTTCCGATATCTCGCCCTTCGAGTCGCGGCTCGATCGTGGTGAGACGACCTTGATCCGAGAAGTCGACGCCGAAGCGGTGGAGGTCCGGCGGCCGGGTCATGCCCTGGACCAAACCGACCAGGAACGAACCATTATGCGGCATCCCCTGGACCTCGACGGTCTCCGAGGCGATTGGAAGGCTCGTCCACGCTCCTGTCTCGAGAACAAGGCGGCGGGCCAGGGTTCTTCCTCCCCTCTCGTCCCTGACGAGGAACGTCGCCGAGCCGGCGACCGGCTGCCAGAGCGAGGCACCGTCGCGGCGAACGACCTGGCCGGGGTGGGAACCCTCGAGGAGGGGGTAGGTTCGGGGGGGCTCGCCATCGAGCGGGATGAGGGCCAAGGCCTCGGGCCGACTTCCATCGGAGATCAGGCCGACGAGGACCTCGCGCCGACCGGGAACGAAGGCGAGGCAGTCGCCGTTGAGCTGTCCCGATTCGGCGGCCAGCGTGACGGCTCTCGGCTCGGTGCCCTTCGCGAGGTCGAGCATCCTGAGCCGTTTGTCGTCGAGGAACAGCAGGGTGTCGTCGGTGGGATGCCAGGCTAGGATCACGCCGGCCCGGCCGAGGTAGTCGCCGAAGTGGCTCTCCCGACCGAGGTAGACCTCGGAGATTTCCTCGACGTGCAGGGGGCGGGTCTCGCCAACCCTGACGACGCCGACGTCGAGGACGTCCCGGGCGGGATTCCCCTCGGTAGGACGTGTCCTCATGCCGGAGACGTACGCGAGGAAGCGGCCGGAAGGAGAATATCTAGCGAACGCAGGGCCCGTCCCTTTCCACTCCGGGGGCTTCGCCGGGAGCAGGACGCGCAAACGTTTCGCGGCGAGGTCGATCTCCGTCAGATCCACGAGCGAGTCGTAAATGCTGTAGGACCTGGGATGCTCCTTCGCGGGAGGGGCCGGCTCGTCTCCAGACGCCAGGACGAGGATGCTCGGCCGAGTCCCGCCCGGTCCGGTCGCGATGTCGCCGCCATTGGGCCTGGGGTCGAGACCGACCTCGGCCGCCGGGAGGGAGGGGACGAGGAGCTTGCGGCCGTCGGGGCTCCAGGTCGGGGGCATGACCGTGGTCAGGTGGTAGTGGAACTTGACCCGCAGGTCGGCCGCGGTCGTCGAGGTGCCCTTCTTCGCGTCGAAGACCCAGGCGCGGAGGGCTCCCTCTTCGTCCGAGTAGTAGGCCAACTTCGAGCCATCGGGCGACCAGGCGGGGGCGAAGCTCGTCGCAAGGTCGGCTCCCACGGGGAGGACCTTCTGCGTGGCGACCTCGACGATGTGGATCCGGCCCCCCTGATAGACGGCGGGGAGCCCCGAGGCGAGCGTCCAGACGTCCTCCCGCCGCTTCATCGGCGTAACGACCGAGTAGGCGACGTGGGAGCCGTCGGGGCTGACCTCGGCCTTCTCGTAGAAGGGGAAGTCCCTGCGGGTGAACGCCAGGTCCAGCGGAAAAGGGTCGGCCCGTCGCGTCGTCGGCTGGTCGGCCCCGATGGCCGGGAGGTCGGAGCCGAGGGCTCCCAGGAGGCAGGCGACCGAGATCGATCCGAGTGCCGTCCGTAGCGACATGGGTTGTGACTCCTGGGCCGTGTGGGAAATCGGCGCGATCCGAGAGGGGGGGGCTTGCCTCCCCCTGCATAATGATCGAGAGCACGGCGGGTCGAGCGACGATTCGCCGAGAGGTGCTCCCCATCGGATCGAATCGGCTGGTTCCCCGGCGCGAGGCCGGGTCGTTCGGACTCTCCGGACTCGAACCACCTCAAGGCCAACAGTCTCGGGCCTTGCCGGTCGTTCCGCAACACATCTGGCGATGAGGCCGCCAGGCCATTGAATGTTGAACAACTCTTGGTCGGGACGGGACCCGCTTCGAATGGCGGATGACCTGCCCCGAGTGCGATCATTGTGCCCGGCCCGACGGGTCATGGGTCGCACGTCGGCGCGTGCGTCGATCCGCGTTGCCGTCCTTGTGCGGAAGATATGAGAGACTGATGCGAGGAGAGCCGCGACGAGGATTCGACGTCGCCCGAGTGCGAGGCGAGGGTGCATGAATCTTCAGCGACATCCCCGGGGCGAAGGCCGACCCCCGGTCGGCCCGCCAAAGCCTTGAGTCTTTTTATCGGATGTCGCTAAGAGGATGGTCGGACGAGAGTTGAGCGAAGTGATCTGGGGCCGAGGACGGGCATTTTCGGCCCGGTGCGAACCTTTGGCCAGTCTTTTGCTTCTGGGTTGTGGCGTGTTCGTTACGAGTCTCAAACGAGGAGAAACGTCCCACGCCAGGAGTGTCCTGAGCTATGCGGAGTGCCCAAAATGGGAACCATCGAAGACCGAAGTTCAAAACTTGAAAATCTGAGTGACATGATGACTCGCCTGGCCGACTCGAGCCTGACGATCGCCGAGGCCGACGGCCTTCGCATGGTCATCCACAGGCTGTTGGACGAACTTGGACATGCGACCGACGCTGCCTCTAAAGCCAACGAAGTCCGCAATCGATTCTGTTTCGCCGTAGCCTGACGGACTTCACGCAATATTCTCGCCGGCTCCACTTGGACTGCATCACCCCTCACTAGCATATCATCATCCCCACCGGTGCCCGACCCGCACCGCAAACACCCGGTACCCGCTCCTGCGAAGGAGCGGGACCGGGACACGTCTTTTATGGGGTTTGCCGATCGCTGTGAGCCGATGCGTCCGCGAAAAACGCGGGCTGATGAGATCAAATCCTCACGCCTCGACATCTTTCGCGGACGAGGTGCGGAACGTCCTCTAAGCCAGGTATCGCGGCTCAGTTCAATAGAACGGCGCGTAATAGCCCCGGTTGTAGTTGAAGCGGTTCCAGTAGTACGGGTTGACGTGGCGCTGAGGGGCGTATCGGTTCCAGCCCCAGCCTCGATATTGCGGGTAGCGATAGCCGCCGTTCCAGCCCCAATTGTAGCCCCGGCCGTATCCCCATCCGCCGTGTCGATAGCCTCCGCCGTAGCCGTGGTGAGAGTGATATCCGCCGTGGTATCCACCGTGGCCGCGAGCCATCGCCACCGAGCCGGGAAGGAACGAGGCCGCCATCACCAGGACGCCCACCGCCGCCGCCCGACGCATCCCACCGAGTTGAAGACTCATCGGAGCCCTCCTTCGTGTGACCCGCCCGTTCCGCCGGCGGTCGAGCCACGCAACCTGACGCAAATTCGCTTCATCGGATGTCGGGAAGGTCTCGCCGGCCTCATCCCCATCCGACAAACTTTGTACGACGTGTCGAATCCGAACGGTTCAAAGCTCTTGGATTTTTTGAGATAACCCCGTCCTCCCTCGACTCGCTCGCTTCCGAACACTTCGGCGATGAACATGTCCGATCGTCGGACCCAATCGAGCGGTTCGACCCCGGCTCATCTCAGGCCCCCGAAGAATCCCTCAAAACACCCGGCTTCATGCCACCGCCTTGGGATCCTCGTCCCCTGCCATTCTCGCACGGAGGATGGGTACGAGGGGTTCTGAGGAGCCTAATGATTACTATCTTGACTCGAATTGTCGAGAAAATTTTCTGAATTGTATCTCTTTGACTTAAAACAGGTTGTGTCGAGATGAGGTGAGCAATCGGCGGAGAAATCGGAAATTGGATTTGCCAAACGTCAGTAAGCCGATAATATTTATTGAGTAGTCACTGAGCGGCTGTTATCCCGCTCCCAGTCGGAGTCCTGGTCATGCCCGTCTCTCGAATCTTCGGTGAAGGTGAACTCAGCACGGTCACTCGTCCGGCGCCTCAGGCGATCTCGGCCCAGGGCTTCATGGCCTGCCCCGTCCCGATGCAGGGGCAGTTCGCGATGACGGGCTGGATGCAGGAGGTCTATCGGCTGGCCTACGAGCGGGCCCAGGCCTGCGTCCAGGCCCCCTGGCACGAGAGCCACCTCTTCACCTGCATGAATTGATCGAGGGCTTCGGCCTCTACCGACTCGCCGCCTCGCATCAGTCCCTTCGTTTCAGCGCTTCGAGGCCGCATCATCGGGGCCCGATCGAGAAGGAAGGGACGCGAGACCCGGCCCCAGGGATCGACCGGAATGAAGATCTCCGCGAAGGCCGAGTATGCGTGTCTGGCCGTGATCGCCCTGGCCCAGCGCCAACCCGACGATCCCCCGCTCCGGGTCCGGCAGATCGCCGAGTCCCACACGATCCCAGAGCGCTACCTCGTCCAGATCCTGATCCAGCTCAAGGGGGCGGGGCTCGTCTTCAGCACCCGGGGCGCGGCCGGCGGATACCGGCTCGCCCGGAGTGCCGAGGAGATCTCGCTGCGGGAGGTCCTCGCCGCCATCGACGGCCCCGGCGAGCCACCCAGGGAGACCGTCGAGCCGGCCGCACGCGCACTCGCCTCCGTCTGGGAAATGGTCAGGGCCGCCGAGAAGGCCGTCCTCGAGCAGACCTCCATCGCCCACCTCGCCGGCCGTACTACCCCCCAGGACTGGATCATCTGAGCCGAAATCCCGCTCGGCCAGTTGTCAGATGACCAGGATTGCCCCACCACGTACCTTCGCCTATCTTTACTTCGAAGATACCTGGCTCCTGGCTATTCCTAGCCACCAGGGTTCCGGCCTCCTAGAATGTGGTTGTCCTCGGGCAAGGCGTTCGATTGCTGCCCGGGTTCAGGGCGTGAGTCCCCCATGACGACCGCGAACAGCACCTTCGACATCGCCGGCGGCGTTCCTCGCTTCGAACCCCATCCATGGATTCGTGGTGGGAATGCCCAGACAATCGTCTCGCGCTACCTGCCGGGTCGACGCTCGCATCTCGTCTCGACGTCTCATCGCGTACCGATCGGTGACGATGAGAGCGTCTGTGTGCTGGAGTCGATCCCCGAGGGGTGGACCTCGGGCAATCCTTCGGCGGTGCTCGTCCACGGTCTTGCCGGTTGTGCCCGTTCACCTTACGTCGTCAGGACGGCCGCGAGGCTGGTCGAGAACGGTGTCAGGGTCGTTCGCATGAACCTGCGCGGGGCGGGACAGGGTTTCGGCCTGGCGAGGGGGTTCTACCACGGAGGCCGAACCACGGAGCTCCGACGGGTTGTCGAGTGGATGGCGGGACGTGAGCCGACCTCGCCCATCGGGCTCGTCGGCTTCTCACTCGGGGCGAACCTGGTGCTCAAGCTGGCGGGGGAGACGACGCCGGATGAGCTGCCGAACGTCGATTGCGTGGTGGCCGCAAACCCGCCGATCGACCTGGCCGAATGTTGCCGGCACCTCCAGCAACCTGGAAATCGAATCTACGACCGAAATTTTGTGAAGTTGCTCCGCGCCGAGGTCCGCCGATTGCACAAGAGGTTCCCGGAGCTCGGGTCACTGGATCTTACCCAGGTTCGTTCGCTTTACGAATTCGACGATACGTACACCGCGCCCCGTAATGGTTTCCAGGGCGCTTTGGACTACTACGAGCAGTCGAGTTCGGTGCGTTACCTGTCGCGGATCCGGGTGCCCGGACTGGTCGTGCATGCGGCCGACGACCCGTTCATTCCCGTAGAAGTCTTTCACAGGGCTGAATTTCCGCCGAATGTGACTCTGGAGCTGATCCCTGCGGGCGGACACCTCGGATACTTCAGCCGGTCGAGCTGGGAGGGTGACCGGCGCTGGCTCGAAGCGAGACTCGCGACCTGGCTACGCCTCCACTGGGGGCGTCCCCCGGCTCATGGCTGAGGTCTACCAACCCGGCCCCGATTCGGTTATGTTCAGGGCGAGAGTTGTCGTTTGTTCAGTAAGTGGAAGGCTCGAAGGCTTACTTTATTACCATTGGGAACATGGACGTCCCCTAATCCGCTGAATGTCGCATTCAGGCCGTGTCAAATAATGAGGGAGGCGAGGGTTCTCATGGCTGACGCGTTGTTTAACAAATATCGGGCGGCAATCGAGGTCCTCCAGCGCGGTCGAGATGGTTTGGTCGATGAGCTTGCCGAGGACATCCTCAGCCAGGGGGATGAATTCATGGAGAGCGGCTTCCTCTTCAATGAGTTCCTCGAGACCCAGGGGACGCGTCTGCATTTCCTCAGCCTCCTGCTCGGCCAGTTGGAACACTCTGCCGACCTCCTGGATGAGACGCTGACGGCCCCCCCGCCCCCTCCCATCAAGGCCAAGGAGCCGGCGAAGCGCAAGCCTCGAGCCAAGAAGGTCCAGCGCCCGCCCTCCAAGGAGCGATCGGCCGAGGACGCCTGATCTCCTTTTCGAGAGGACGAACCTCCAGACTTTGTGGCCAACACCCCTGCCCCGCTCGTCCGGCCCTCGATGGCCGACGACGCGGGGCTTTTCCATGGACTCATGATCCGGCGATCAACCCCCGGTCGATCCCGAGACCGTCAGGGGTTCGCGTTGTGGCTCGCCCGTCACCGCTTCGGTCGCGTGGGAATTTCCAGGGTTCAACCCCGGGCGGAACGCCAGGACGAAGGCGGCGAGCATCAGGACGTTCAGGACGCAGGGCACCACGAAGACGAGCGCATGCCCGCTCCCGAAATACAAAGCCGACTCCCCGGCGATGAGGCTCCCCAGCAGCGGCCCGATCCCCGCCGTGAGGACGAGCAACAGGGCCTGCGCCCCGGCCCTCCGATGCGACGGTGCCCTGCTATCGATGAAGACCTGGGCCCCGACCGTGAAGCAGGCGATCCCGATGCCATGCAGCGGGATCCCCGCGATCGCGAGCCAGAGCGGCGGGTCGATCGCGAGGCTCCCGTATCGGAGGGCATAGGCGAGGATCCCGAGCGCCAGGGTCCACTTTGTCCTCAGCCGATGGAAGAGGCCGGGCAGGATGGCCAGGGCTGCGACCTCGGGGACTTGTCCGAGGGTCATGACCGTCGTGACCCAGCCTCGGGGCAGTCCGCGATGGACGAGGAAGGTCGGCAGCACCTGATAGACGAACGGCGTCGTGAGCCCGACCCCGAGGGCCGTCGCGAGCAGCACCGCCACCTCGCGCTGGCGGACCAGGGCTAATGCCTCGCGGAGCCCGTTCCCGGCCGGGTCCGTCGCGGCGAGCGGAGGCGTGTTCGGCAGCGTCAGGCAGTAGAGCGACATGACAAGCGAGAGCGCGGACGCGATCCAGAAGGCGACGTAAGTCCCCTGCCCCGAATGCGCGGAGCCCGTCATGAGCATGGCCGCGGTGACGGCCCATCCGATCGCCATCCAGCCGATCGTCCCCCAGAGCCGGACCGCCCCGAATTCCTCGCGAGCGTGCCGTAGGTTCCGGAGTGCCAGCGAGGTCGCGAGCCCCGTCGCCGGCGCGGTGATGAGCCAATACGCGAGGAACCAGCCGAAGATCGCCTCCGGCCGGCTCGTCACCCCGCAGGCGAGCGCGACGAGGATCGTCGTACCCAGGGCGTACACGATCGCGAGGAAGTTCTGCGTCGCCATCAGGCGGTCGACGAGCTGCCCCGCGCCGAGCGGCATGAGGAACGACCCGATGGCGAGCGTTGCGAAGATCCTGCCTCGTTGCCGACCATCGATCCCCAACTCGTGCAAGTGCACCGCGAGGATCGGCCAGAAGGCCCCCTGCACGGCGTACAGCAGCGCCATCATTCCCGAGAGGCGCCAGCGAGTCCTTGCGTACATGCCTGTTCCTGTCGAATCGAAGTGGGCCAGTCGAGCCGGCCACGAGGCGGCCTGGGCGTGGGAGGCTTCGGCGTTGAAGCGTGTTCGGGCGTCGAGAACGCGCGCGGTTCCCAAGGTCGTCCGCGCTGGATCATAACAGGCGAGGCGGATCGGCAGGAATGTCGGATTCGCAAGGGCTGCGAAGTTGGAGGCTCGATGCGAGCGACATCATTGCGCGGAGCCCGGGTCATCTCGGCGAGGCCCGTACCAGATGTCCAACCCCTCCCTCCGCCGGACGGATCGCGTCCGGGAAAGGGCCAGTTGCGCCAGCAAGCCCAGGACCTCCCGCGCCGAATAGGCCCTCAGCTTGCGACCCGAGGTCGTCACGTTCTCCCTAAGGATGACGAATCGCCCCTGCTTGCGGAGGGCCCGACTCATCGCGGCCTCCTCCGCCCCGAACAGCCCTTCATTGAAGCCGCCGACCCCCTGAAAAGCCTCGCGGGTGCAGAACAGGAAGCAACCGCTCGCGAGCCCCAGGGCCCGATAGGCGGGGACTGTGATCGCCTCCAGGATCCGACCATAGAGCGGCAAACGACCGTCGAAGCGGAACCCGCACCCCCCGCCCGCGGCACCGCCTTTCATAGCCCCGACCGCCGAGCGGATCACCCTCTCGTCGACAATCGTATCGGCATCGACGAAGATCAGCATATCGCCGATGGCTTCCCTGGCCCCCGCGTTCCTCGTCGCGGCGATCTGGCGATGTTGGACCGCCACGACGCGGGCGCCGTTCTCGTTCGCGATGGCGGCCGTGCCGTCCGTCGATGCATCGTCCGCGACCACGACCTCGAACGGCTCCCCCGATGCCCTGGCCGCGACGATCAAACTGGCCAGCGTGCGGCCGAGTAGCTTCTCCTCGTTGTAGGCCGGGATGACGAAGGAAAGCATGTCGTCTCCTCGCCGCAGTTTCGTGGTTCAATCTCCCGACGAGCCGTCAAGGAAGGTTCCCGGAACCCTATCCCCGGGTCCTCCGTCTAAGTTTGATTCCAGGGCCACATAGAGGAAGGGGAAAAGTGATGGCACACTTGCGGATCTCGGTTGCGGGAATGATGGGATTGCCCCTCGGGATGGGACTTGTCCTCGCTTCCTTGAGATTTCCCTCCGAGATCACCTCGGCCATCGTGCTCCTGATGACCCTGGCGATCCTGGGTTACGCGATCCTCGCCGTGATCTACCGGACGGAAGCACGCCGGGCATTCTGGCTCGGCTTCACCCTGTTCGGGTGGGGCTCGATGGCACTTACCTGGGAGTCATGGTTAGGAGAAAGAGCGGATCGGCCTGAAGTAGTCACTTCGATCGCCCTCGACCATTTGGATGTCTGGCTTCATCGATCTGCAGACTCTAAGTCGGGCGCATCATCCTACACTGCAGATGGCCAAATCGATCAGCTTAATCGGCATATACAGGCCGAGTTAGATCAGCCAGTCCCAATGCCATTTCCTACCGACACGGCTCTTGAAGACGTGCTTAAATACATCAGGACAGTTACCGCAGGTGAAAAGGATAACGGAATTCCGATATACGTCGACGAAGTTGCCATGAGCGAGTTAGGAATGAAGATGTGGTCGCCCGTGAGAATTGACGTCGAAAATGTGCCTCTCAGGATTACCTTGGGGCTGATCTTGAGGCAGCTTCGGCTTGGTTATGTGGTGCAGGACGGCGTGCTCAAGATTGGCAAGGTGTCCCTCAGTTCAAATGCTGATGCATTTCATCGCATCGGGCAATATTACTTTGCACTTCTGGCGGCATATTGCGGAGGTTGCGCCGGATTTGTTCTGTACAGAACGAAGCCTGGAATCGGACAAACAGCCAGGTAGAAGCGAATCAAAGAACTCGCCCGCGAATCACGGCCGCTGGCGGGCCTTCTTCCGCTCTTCCCGGCGTTCCTGACGCTGGGCCTTGCGTTCTTGCGGTGTCAGCGGCGGCGGGGCGTTGGGGTCGCGGCCCTTGGTGAGGCGTTCGAGGATCGCGGCGGCCCCCTGCACGGCGGAGCGTTCGAGGAGGGTCTTGCCCAGGTCCTTGAGGGCGAAGTTCATGGCGTCGCGGTCGACGACCGGCTTGCTGAGGGTGCCTCGGATCGGGACCTGAATGCGCGTGCCTCCGACGATGTTGCCGAGCAAGGGGCGGTTGCCCACCATCGCGGTGGTGAGTGGGACGCTCGCCTTCATCTCGATGTTGCGATCGAAGTCGACCCAGCCTTCGAGACGGACCTCGGTCAGCTTGCCCAGAGGGAAGGCCAGCCCTTGCTGGTAGACGCGGTGGTCGGCGATCGTGAGTGAGACCGGGTCGTTCAGCTTGATCGTCGGGCGCTCCTCGCGGCCGACGATGTCGAACAGGGTGTCGACGAACGGGCCCGGGGTGAACTCGACGTCCTGGAAGACCACCGCCCCGTCGACGGAGGTCGCCCGCTTGGCCCTCGGATCGAGGGGTAGGTACGCATCCTTCACGTCCACCGAGACGCTGCCCTTCGCTCGAGTTGCGCGGTCGAGGATCGGGGCGACATAAGATAGGAACCGTCGCGAGACCTCCTCATTGATCTCGGCGTCCTCGATGCTCGAGTTGTCGCCGAGACGCAGGACGACGCCGTCATTGGGATCGATCAGGATCCCCGGCTCGAGATGCACGCGGCCCCCGTTCAGGCTCGTGTCGATCGGCGCAACCTTCAGCTTGCCCCCGGCGGCCTCGAGGGCCAGCTCGGTCGGGCCGGTGTGGAGCCCGTAGATGTCCAGTTCCTCGATGCTGACTCCGACCTTCGCGGCGATCGTGCGGAAGGGATCCTCGCCCCGGGCGTCCTGAAACGAGCCCTGCAACGACCAGGGGCTCGCCTTGCCCGTGGCCTTCGCACCCGGCTCGATACGCTGCGAGGCCAGCTCGGTGAGCTTCTCCCAGTTAGGTAGCAAGGAGCCGCGGAGGTCGACCTTTTGTTCGCCGCCCAGCTCGAGGATCTTTCCCGAGCCCTGGACCGAGCCGTACGTGCTGGCGAGAGAAAGCTCGGGGATCTCGAGCTGATCCGAGGCGTGGGCGTAGTCGGCGTTCAGCGCGAGCCGGATCGGCCCCTCGACGGTGCGCTGCACCTCCCCCTCGACCCGACGCCCGAGGTTGAGCACATCCACGCGGGCCGCGAGCCTCGACGCTTTCGCCTCCGTCTCGAGCGAGACCTGGGCCGACCATTCGCCCGACAAGCCGGCCAGCGGCGAGTCGTTAGGATCCGCCAGTGACCGGACGACCGAGGCGACGTCGCCGACCAGCGTCAAGGTGCCGCGAGGGGAGCCCTCTCCGCCGAGGCCCGTCACGCGAAGCCCATCCTCTCCGAGTGCGATAGCCCGGGGGCCCTTCACGTCGTCGGCGGGAAACAGTGTCAGTTCCCCCTTCGTCAAATCGAGCTGGCCTCGGGCCGTCAGGCGGGGCGGCGCGTCGGCCGCGTCGGGGCCAGACGGGGTGAGCCCGATGTCGACCTGCTCTATGGCGAGGCCCTGGCTATCCCAGTGGGCGTCGAGCTTCGCGTCGCCTTGCCGGTTCGTGGCGAGGGGAAAACGGGCCGAGCCGTTGATCTCGCGCTTGCCGTCGCGGCTCTCGACCACGCAATTGCCGGTGATGTCGCCGCTGGCCAGCCCCAACTGGAGGCTCGACCAGGACTCGGGAAACCCCAACGATCCGGAAAGTCCCTGGATAGCCACCTGGACCTGGGCCGCCTCGCGGTGGAACCCGTTCGCCTCGCTCCCCAGCCCGAGCTGCTGGAGCTTCGCGTCGAGGGTCGCCTGGTAGCCCTTGCCGTCGCGTCTGTACTTGCCCTGGAAGGAACCTTTGCCGCTGAGCCCCGGGGAGTTGATGGCGAGGATCTCGCGGAACTCGCCGAGGAACGCCTGGATGTCGATGTTCCCCGAGAGCTCAATTCCATTTTCGAGATCCCCCGTCCCCTGGATGTCGAGCGACTTCGTGCGTGCGGCCAGGCGGTCGAGGCCCCAACTCGTCCCGGTCGGCCTGAGGCGTGCCGAGACGGTCGCCGGCTCCTTGAGCGTCAGGGCCCGGTCGTGGTCGCGAGCCTCGAGGTCGGAGATCCTGGCTTCGATGTCCCAGGCCTGCACGCCCCGTTCGGCCTTCGAGCTGGCCGAGAACGTCGCGTTCCCCTTGTCGAGCACGACCCCTTCGCGGACGTGGAGCCGATGCGGCAGTTCGCGGAGGAGCGCGGCGAGGTCGATGCTTCCTTCGAGCTGCGAGCCCACCGAGGGGGCCGACTTCGCCCGGACCTGCACGATCGGAGAACGGACGTCGAACTGCCCGATGTCCCACCCTTGCGACGTCTCCTTCGCGTGCAATTCGGCCGCGATGGTGCCGAACCGAGGGCGGTCGCCGGCCAGCATCGAGCCCGAGGCCTCGACCGCATCCATGCCGAGCTTGCCGTCGAGTTGCCATCGGCCCAGCTCACTCCTGACGGCGAGCTCGCCGCCGAAGATCCCCGAGAAGGCGAGTTCGGGCGTCCCATAAGTCCAGGTCCACGCGTCTCCCCTGGCGTCGATCGCCAGGAGCGACGACCCATCCGACTCGACCTTCCATCGCTCGTAGCGTCCCTTGAGGTCGAGCTTCGCCGCCCTGGGATTCCCGGCGTTCTTGAGCTGGAGGTCCCAGGAGAGCGGGTTGGGGGCTGAGGGGATGTCGAGCTTGAGATTCACGCGTTCCGCCACGACCGGCGTGGCCTGCGAGTCGTCCTGGAACCGGAGTTTGCCGTCGATCACGCGGACGTGGAGGTCGACCTTGGGGTTCTTGCTCAGGATGGGCTTGATGGCCTCGTAGAGGTCGACGTCGCCGTTGAGCCTGCGTTCGACGCGGAGGTCGGGATGGTCGAGGTGGAGCGTCCCGTACCTCGGGCGGTCGAAGAGGATCTGCCAGAGGTTGCGATCCCAGGTCGCCGTGCTGCACGCGACGACAGGCACCTTGCGGTCGTTGCGAATCTGGAAGCCGGCGAGCCGCGTCGGCCCGAACCAGGAGAAGCGGATGCTACGGAACTGGATCTCCCCCGGCGCGAGCACCCGGTTCGCCCTCACGATGAGCCAGCGGCGGACGGGGGGAGTTCCCAGGAGCCAGGGGATGGCGGCCGCGATCGCGACGAGTCCGACGACAAAGACGAGCCCCGCGATCTTGAGCCTCCTGCGGCGTCGCCCGGCCGGCGCGTTCGTGTCCGTCATGATGAGTCGACCTCCAAGTTTGCCTCGGCCCAGGGCTCGATGCCCGAGGGACTGGGGCCACGATTCGACCCATCCCTACATCTTTCCCATGCTATCCGATGGCCAGGGCGCGCGATAGGGACCGTACGGCGACCGATTATCTCATTGCGACGCCCCGAGCGTTCTGGCAGGCTTGAGGCCGGCGCGGGCTCGATCCGACGCTCGTATCGTCATCCGCGAATGGGAGGAATTCGTTTGGCATCCATCGAAGCGAACGCAGGCAAAACTCTCGCGACGGGGCGGACACCGGGCTGGGCCTGGGGCATCTGCTGGCTGATGTTCGCCTCGACCGTGCTCAACTATATGGATCGCCAGGCGATGGCCCTGGTCGGCGTGAAAGTGAAGGCGGAGTTCCACCTCCTCAACGAGGGCTACGGCTGGGTGCTCGCGTCGTTCGCCCTGACCTACGCCCTCTTCCAGGTCCCGGCCGGCTACATCGTCGACCGGGTGAATGTGCGGACCGCCTATGCCTTGGCGGTCACCTGGTGGTCGCTCGCCGGCATCGCCTCGGCCTTCGCCCCGAGCCTCGCCGGCCTCATGATCTTCCGCGCCTTGCTGGGAGTCGGCGAGTCATTCAACTGGCCCTGCGCCTTGAGGACGACGGCCTTGATCCTGCCGCCGTCGGATCGGAGCCTCGGAAATGGCATCTTCAACTCGGGGGCGGCGGTCGGGGCGGTCCTGACCCCGGTGATCGTCACCCTACTCACGGCGCAATTCGGCTGGCGCGCGGCCTTCGTCTGCGTCGGCACGCTCGGCTTCGTCTGGGTGGGAGTCTGGCTCTTCATCCTGGGGGGCGAGCGCCAGTCGCTTCTTGCGGGCAGGGCCTCGCCAAGGCTCGCGATCGACGACGAGTTCGGCCTGGGCAAGCCGAGGCTCTCGGGCCTCGCCCGCTCGGCCTTCGGCGGTGTCGCCGCGTTGTCAGTCATGATCGCGCTCTCGGCAATCCGCTACGGGCTCCCCGCGCTCTGGTGGAGCGTGGCCACGCTGATGATCGGCCTGCTCCTCATCGCGCTCCTGCTCCCTTCGCAGTCGTTGAAGGGGGCCGACTGGGCCCTGAGCCTCGGCGAGGTCGTCCGCCAGCGCAATTTCTGGATCATGGTCGCCGTCTCCATTTGTATCAACGTCTGCTGGCATTTTCTCGCGAACTGGCTCCCCTCGTACCTGCTGGATGACCGCGAACTCACGTCGCTCGTGGCCTTGATGGCGAAGTTCCAGCAGATGGTCCCGACCTTGAAGGGGGACGCCAAGTATCTGGCGAGCGGCCTCCTGAGCGCGGTGCCGTTCATCGCGGCCGACATCGGCAACCTGGGCGGCGGAGCCTGCTCGCGTTACGTGGCGTCGCGAGGCGTCCCCGCCTCGAGGTCCCGCATGCTCGTGATGGCGTCGTGCACGATCCTCATCGGCGGCGGGGCCCTCGTCGGGGCCATTCGCAATGACCTCGTCGCGATGATCCTGCTCGCCCTGATGGCGCTCGGGACCGCGGCCTACATGGCGAACTACTTCACCTTCACGCAGGAGGTGGCCCCGAAGCACACGGGGTTGGTCGTCGGCATCCTGGGAGGGCTCGGGAACCTGTTCGCGGCGGGGATCCTGCCGTATGTCGGGCGAGTCAAGGATGTCACCGGCAGCTTCGCGCCGTTGTTCGTGCTCGTAGGCCTGCTCCCGTTCGTCGGGACCACGATCCTGGTCCTGGGCTGGCGCAGTCGGCCCTCGAGCCCCGAGGCGGTCGAAGTGGCCTAGACGACCCGGCGGGATTCTGGCAATATCCCGCACTTCACCTCGCGAAGGCGCTCGCCTGCACGCTACCTTGTCGACACAGTCTCGACCCGGACCGAGGGGTCCGTTCAAGGTGATGTCATGATGACACGACGAATTCTCGGGCTGGCCGCGGTACTCTTATTGGCCGGCATCGTCTTCACTGGATGCGACCTGCTGAATAATGAGGTCCGTTCGTCGTCCCCGGCCACTCCTTACGAGGACGACGATCGCGAGAGCAAGGCCGGTGCCGTGGAGTCGAAACCGGCGAAGGGCTTCTTCAAGGCCTCGAGGCTCCCGGGTGCCCTCAGCAACGAGGGACGCGACATCGAGCGAAGCCTCGGGATTCCCTGATCCTCGCAGGGAGTTAGGTAGTCTTCGCGATGAGGAACATGCTGCGGGCCATGCTGAGCCGGATACTCGGGCGGGAGGGCGAGCGGGAAGCCGCTCGCTACCTCCGTCGCCAGGGGCTCCGCATCCTGGTCCGCGGTTATCTCACGCCCCATGGAGAGGTCGACCTCATCGCCCGGGACGGCAATACGCTCGTCTTCGTGGAGGTGAAGGCGCGTCGCCAGGGGAACCCCGCCGAGGCCGTCACTCCCGAGAAACAGCGCCGATTGACCCTCGCCGCCCTCCGATTCCTCAAGGAACATGACCTCCTCGAGCAGCGCTGCCGGTTCGACGTCGTCGCGATCGTCTGGCCCGAGGGGCGTCAGTCCCCGACCATCGAGCACATTCGCGACGCCTTCGAGGCCGTCGGCCGCGGCCAGATGTTCCGCTGAAATTCGACGTCGTCGCGAGGATCTCTGTCGATCTCCCCCTTACGTCCTTCCTCGCTGAAATGTCGTGACGTGTGTAAATATTTCTTGAGCCTTGGGTTTGCTTGGATTTGATCAGCGATTTTTGAATATGACGATGTTGAATTCTTGTTGATTCTTCTTGGCTCGCTTTCATCCCGTCCTTTTCGGTTCAGCTCAAGCCTCCCTTCCGCTTTGCCTCATCCGATCTCTCTCGCAGACCTTCCTATCCTCCCTGATCACCTCTCACCAGGCTTCCCACGTGATTGAATCGTCGAAGCATGTCAATGCCTCGCTTCATGCAGAACGATTCTCGTCTCTAGACATGGATCGGAACCAACGACGTGTCCATGAAAGAATCAATCGCTCAAGCTGCAGGTCTCGGGTCTCGATTTGGGCATTGAAGTGCCTGAATACAGCCTTGCGGATGAGCTCTCTCCGTCGATTTTCCGTGTCTGGTGTGAGGCTGGGTTAAAGAGGGGGACTTGCGAACCCGGGCTCGCTTCCGGAAGTGGTTTGTTCCGGGAGAAGTCGGCCCTTGGCACTTCCCTTGCTAAGACTCTCATCGACGACTTTGACGAACGACGCGTTCCGAAACAGGCTCGGAAGCGTGGACGGATCGTCGGAGGCTGCCATATATGTTGACAGCCATTACGGAGAAGACATCCATGCGCAAACGACTCGCGTTGCTCGGTGTTGGTGCCCTCAGCCTCGGATTCTGCACCTTCTCGGCCCAAGCCGCCGATCAGGGGGCGAATGACGTCCCCGGCCCTATCGACAACCTGCAGGACCTGCAGGACTCCGGCAAGATGCTCTTCAAGGTTGCAGATGAAAACAACGATGGACAGATCTCGCAGCGCGAGGCCGTCGACGCCGGGAATCTCGTAGTGGGCGGCTTCTTCTTCCGCGCCGATGCCAACGGCGACGGAACGCTCTCGAAGGAGGAGTTCCGCCAGGCCCAGGACGCGTTCCTCGCCCAGCGTCCGATCCTCAAGTCCATCATGGATCGGGTGAAGCAGCCGAGCCCCACGGGCGAAAGCACCCCGAACCCGAATGTGGCCCAGGGCTTCCTCGCCGTGGTCGATAGCAACGGCGACGGGCAGGTCCAGAGCTCCGAGCTCCGGCAGATCGTGAACTCCGCCGTGCAGAGCCTCTACGCCTCGGCCGACACCAACCGCGACGGCCAGCTCAACCCCACCGAGGTTAATGCCGCGGCCGTCGGAGCCGTCCGCGCAATCGCCCAGACGGTCTTCGACACCGCCGACGCCGACCACAACGGCCAGTTGAGCCAGGCCGAGTATGACAAGGCCATCACCGTGCCGGCCCACGTCGTCTTCAAGGCCCTGGACGCCAACAACGACGGCCAGATCTCCCCGCAGGAGGCCCAAACGGCCCAGCGCATCCTGACCAGCCAGATCAAGCTGCTCCAGGTCCCCGAGCCGGCCAACTCAGCCAAGAACTTGCTGAAGACCGGCGCCCAGCCCGAGCAGGTCGCCCCGGTCCCAGACCTCAAGAACGCTCCCCCCGTCCAGAACACGCAGCCCCGGACCAATCAGTAAGGTCCTCGTGAGACCTTAATGAGGGGTCAGCCAGGACTTCCCATCTCGGAGCGTGGCGAGAGGTCCGTTAAGGAGCTCTTCAAGACCTCCCTGCCTGGCTGATTGAAGGTCGAGACCGCCCGCGGAATGTTCCGCTGACGGTCTCGACCTTTTCGTTGGTGGTGCTGATGGCTGAGTTCTTCCAGGTCCAGGATCAAACGAAAAGGGCCGAGTCTTTTGGACTCGGCCCTTCGCATTGATCGGGTTGGAACTCGACCCTCGGGGTTCAGGAGGAGCGGGCGGAGGCGATGATGGCGTCGAGCACCTTCATCTGGGCCAGGCCGTCCTCGGCGGGCACGGGGAGGGCCTTATTGTCGACCGCTTGGGCGAAGGCGTCGACCATCTTCGCGTACTGGTTATGGCCGTCGAAGATGAGGTCGCGGACGGCGTCCTTGGCCCGCAGATAGGCCATGGGACGAGCCGGGGGGAGGTAGGCGTCCGGGACCGCGATCGTCCCCTTGGTGCCAATCAGCGAATAGCGATGCAGGAGTCGCTGCTCGAAGCTGCAATCGAACTCGGCGAGCACGCCGTTCGGGAACTTGAGCACGGCTGAGAGCGACATGTCGACCCCGGTAGGCCCGAAACGGGCGACAGCATGGCAGGTCGTCGGCTCGCAGCCCGCGAAGAGACGCGCGGTGCTCAGCCCATAGCAGCCGACGTCCCAGAGGGCGCCGCCGCCTCGCTTGGGATCGAGCCGCCAGTCGTCCCCTTCCATCGTGAAGCAGAAGGTCGAGCGGATCACCTGGAGTTCGCCGATGGCCCCGTCCGCGACGAGGCGGCGGAGCGAGGTCGTGCGGACCTGGTGGCGCCACATGAACGCCTCCATCAGCACGACACCCTTGGCCTTGCAATGATCCACCATCTGCTGGGCCTCGGCAGCATTCAAGGCCAGGGGCTTCTCGCAGAGGATGTGCTTGCCGGCGTCGGCCGCCTTGAAGACCCACTCGCGATGAAGTTCGTTGGGGAGCGGGATGTACACCGCGTCGACGGCGGGATCCGAGAGCACCTCATCGTAGTTGGAGTAGCCCTTTTCGACCCCGAATTCCTTGGTCCAGGCCGCCACCGTGTCGGCGTTACGACTGGCGAGGGCGTGGAGCGTACCGCGGTGCGAGGCCCGGATCCCGGGGATCAGCCCGCGACGAGTGATCCGCGCACAACCAAGGATACCCCAACGCAGCTTCGATTCAGCATTCATCTTGGGATGAGTCCCCTGCCCGTTCCACTCAGCGGTTCGATGGGTCTCAACTTCGCCGAAAATCGGCTGGTTGGCAAGAACCCATCCTTTTCTTAGTCCAGGTTCGTCGAAGATGCAAACGCTTTCGCATAACCGTAGTACGCAAATAATTGCGTCATGACTAAACTTGGTGGACTTGGGCCTGGGAAAAAGCGTACCCATCCATTCCGGCGAGGCTTTAAGTATCCCTGCCAAACCAACTCGTTCAAGCGGCGAAGATTTGTACCGACAGGATAAAAGCGGTGATAGGAATGAGAAATTGAGATATGTGCGAGTCGCGAAAATGAGAAATCTAGACAATAAAAAAAGCCGCCCCGGGTCACCTTTGGGGTGACCGGGGCGGCTTGTGGGATTCCGGCGATGACCGACTTTCGCGCTAAGGGCACTATCATGGGCCTGACGGGCTTAACGGCCGTGTTCGGGATGGGAACGGGTGGGACCCCGTCAGTATGGTCGCCGGAAATTCGTCCGCCGTGCGTTGAGGCCCGGCGGACGCGACTTCGGTGGATCGGGTCACGCGTCGAATGGACCGCGGCTGGCAGGCACACCCGAGGACCTCGACGACAGCAGATCCCGTGGGATCGGATCGTCACATGGTCCGGGTGATATGTGAACCACACCTCGGATCTCATCCTTCGCCATCGGCTTCATGCGAAGCCGGGGGAGGCGGACGGATCGGGGTGGTCAAGCGGTTGGCTGTTAGGACCGGTCGGCTGCGGCGATCGCTCGCCGTGCACTCCCGGCCTATCGACCTGGTCGTCTTCCAGGAGCCTTCGCACTTTCGTGCCGGAAACCTCGTCTTGGAGGGGGCTTCGCGCTTAGATGCCTTCAGCGCTTATCCGGTCCCGACCTGGCTACCCGGCGATGCCCCGAGCGGGACAGCCGGCACACCAGAGGTCGGTCCTCCCCAATCCTCTCGTACTAGGGGAGACGCTCCGCAAGTTTCCTACGCCCACGGCAGATAGGGACCGACCTGTCTCACGACGGTCTGAACCCAGCTCGCGTACCGCTTTCATTGGCGAACAGCCAAACCCTTGGGACCTTCTCCAGCCCCAGGATGCGATGAGCCGACATCGAGGTGCCAAACCTCCCCGCCGCTAGGGACGCTCGGGGGAGATCAGCCTGTTATCCCCGGAGTACCTTTTATCTGTTGAGCGACGGCCTTTCCATCCAGCACCGCCGGATCACTAACGCCGACTTTCGTCCCTGCTCGACTGATGGGTCTCGCAGTCAGGCACCCTTCTACGTTTGCGCTCGCGTTGCCCGATTGCCGACCGGGCCGAGGGTACCATTGCACTCCTCCGTTACTCTTTGGGAGGAGACCGCCCCAGTCAAACTGCCCGATGAGCATGGTCCCGGCCCGGGCTACGGACCGGTGAGGATCAGGGTCATTTCAGGGTGGTATTTCACCGATGGCTCACCGACGGCTGGCGCCGCCGTGTCGCAGCCTCCCACCTATGCTACACAGAAAGGACACTGACCCAATGCCAACCTGCAGTAAAGGTTCACGGGGTCTTTCCGTCTGACCGCGGGTACGTGGCATCTTCACCACGGCTACAGTTTCACCGGGTCCCTCGTGGAGACAGTGCTCCAGTCGTTACGCCATTCATGCAGGTCGGAACTTACCCGACAAGGAACTTCGCTACCTTAGGACCGTCATAGTTACGGCCGCCGTTTATCGGGGCTTCGGTCGGCAGCTTCGCTCTCGCTGACCGCCTTCCTCAACCTACCGACACCGAGCAGGCGTCAGACTCTATACGTCCTCTTGCGAGTTGGCAGAGTCCTGTGTTTTTGATAAACAGTCGCTAGAGCCGATTCTCTGCGGCTCACCTTGCGGTGAGCACCCCTTATACCGAAGGTACGGGGTCATTTTGCCGAGTTCCTTCACGAGGGTTCTCCCGAACGCCTTCGGATGCTCGCCTAGCACACCTGTGTCGGATTGCGGTACGGGCCGGTCATGTCGTCCCCGCGGGGCTTTTCGTGGCCGGGAATTCAAAGAGCTTCCAGATCGAATGCTGTCGGCCTTGCGGCACGGGGGTATCTAGCGCCCCGACTCTCCTCGTCCCGGCGTCCTCCGCGGCTCAACCTTCATGACGGGTGGCGGAATATTAACCGCCTGTCCATCGGCTACGCCCTTGGGCCTCGCCTTAGGTCCCGACTGACCCTGGGCGGATTGACCTTCCCCAGGAAACCTTGTGCTTTCGGCGGATGGGCTTCCCACCCATCTTATCGTTACTCGTTCCGGCATTCGCACTTGCCCGCGCTCCACCGGTCGTTTCCATCCGGCTTCGCGGCGGCGGGCAACGCTCTCCTACCATCGTTTCCGATCCGCGACTGCGGCGCGACGCTTAGTCCCCGTCATTTTCGGCGCGGGATGGCTCGACCGGTAAGCTGTTACGCACTTTTGAAATGGTGGCTGCTTCTAAGCCAACATCCCGGCTGTCACCGCGATCCCACTTCCTTTGCCACTGAGCGTCGACTTGGGGGCCTTGGTCGGCGGTCTGGGTTGTTTCCCTCTCGAACGTGAAGCTTATCCCCCACGTTCTGACTCCCGGGGTCCGCCCTGCGGTATTCGGAGTTGGGTTTCGGCGGGTAGGCGGGAAGCCCCCCGACCGAATTCCGTCGCTCTACCCCCGCAGGGTATGTCCCGAGGCTGGCCCTAAAGCCATTTCGGAGAGAACGAGCTATCTCCAGGTTTGATAAGACTTTGACTCCTCCCCACGGGTCCTCCCCCAGTTTTTCAACACTGGTGGGTTCGGTCCTCCACGGCCGGTTAGGGCCGCTTCAACCTGCCCATGGGTAGTTCACCTGGTTTCGCGTCTACTGCACTCGACTATGGCGCCCGATGAAGACTCGCTTTCGCTGCGGCTCCTCCCCTGAAGGGATTAACCTGGGGCCGAATACAGTAACTCGCCGGATCATTATGCAAAAGGCACGCGGTCAGGCTGGCCTAAGCCAATGCCCTCCCACCGCTCGTAGGCACGGGGTTTCAGGTTCAGTCTCCTCCCCTCATCGGGGTTCTTCCCACCGTTCGGTCGCCCTACTGGGTTCGCTATCGGTCGTCATCGAGTGCTTAGCCTTGCGGGATGGTCCCCGCCGATTCAGGCCGGGTTTCACGTGCCCGACCCTACTCGGGTACCGGATAGGGGAACTCGCATCGTCGCCTACGGGACTCTCACCCGCTACGGTGTCCAGTTCCAAGGAACTTCGGCTGACGCTCATTCATCCCACGACTCCGGCCCCACGACCCCGGGTGGTGTCCCACCCGGTTTAGGCTGGTCCCCGTTCGCTCGCCGCTACTGAGGGAGTCTCGGTTGATTTCCTTTCCTCCGGGTACTGAGATGTTTCAGTTCCCCGGGTATTCTCGGGCATTCCGGGATCGACGCTCGTTCGGCAGCTCCCCCGGACATTTCGCAGCCTTCCACGCCCGAATCTCTGATGACGCCTAGGCATCCCCCCCGTGCCCTTAGGAGCTTGACCACGCCGATCCGGCCGCCGCACGGGTGCGACAGTCGATCCGGCATGGGTCACGTTCCCGCTTGGTGAGTCGGCGTCTCGCGACGCGGCTTCACCACCGTGTAACGATACTTGCGGGCCCTGTCCGCCTCTCGGCGTCTCAGGCCCGCGATCCGTAAGGGTTCCACTGTTGTGGAGATACTTGGTATGCCACTACCATTGCTACGGTATTCTTGCGTGACCAAATCACCGAATTGTCAAGGAGCGATCGGCGCCCGGCAACCCGGGGCCTACCTGGCCGCTGGCCAGGGGGCGAAGCTGTCGGATGACAGCACCGCCCCACACCCAGCGGAGCATCAAACATCGAGATAGAGTAGAGGTGGGATGATCGCTCATCCCACCGTCACCCCATCAGATTTTCATCTGAGACAGTCGATCGGTCGTGGTGTCTTCGTTATCGGACCCGCGTGGGAAGCCGGCGTCAAGCGTCGAGAACTAGGGACGGTGCCGATGCGGCCTTTCCGACCGGACGACGCGAGAGAGCTCGCACCGCTTTGGCCCGGTCTCGGGCCGAGATTTTCCAAGGAAATCCTTAGAAAGGAGGTGATCCAACCGCAGGTTCCCCTACGGTTACCTTGTTACGACTTAGTCCCCATCACGGGTTTCATCTTCGGCGCCTGCCTTGCGGCTCCGGCGACTTCGGATGCCCCCCGCTTTGGTGGCTTGACGGGCGGTGTGTACAAGGCTCAGGAACACATTCACCGCGGCATGCTGATCCGCGATTACTAGCGATTCCAGCTTCATGCGGGCGGGTTGCAGCCCGCAATCCGAACTGAGGGGCGGTTTTTGCGATTAGCTTGTCCTTGCGAACTTGCGACGCTCTGTCCGCCCCATTGTAGTACGTGTGCAGCCCCAAGCATAAGGGCCATGAGGACTTGACGTCATCCCCGCCTTCCTCCGGCTTAACGCCGGCGGTCTGTCTAGAGTTCCCGCCATGACGCGCTGGCAACTAGACACAGGGGTTTCGCTCGTTAGGGGACTTAACCCAACACCTCACGGCACGAGCTGACGACAGCCATGCAGCACCTGTGCACGTTGTACCTTGCGGCCTTACCGGCGTTTCCGCCGGCTAATCCGTGCATGTCAAGCCTGGGATAAGGTTTTGCGCGTAGCCTCGAATTAAGCCACATACTCCACCGCTTGTGTGAGCCCCCGTCAATTCCTTTGAGTTTCAGCCTTGCGACCATACTCCCCAGGCGGGGCACTTCACGGTTTCCCTACGGCAGGGAGCCCATCGGCGAGCCCCCTACCCAGTGCCCATCGTTTACGGCCAGGACTACCGGGGTATCTAATCCCGTTCGCTCCCCTGGCTTTCGCGTCTCAGCGTCAGTAAACGTCCAGGACCTCGCTTTCGCCACGGGCGTTCCTTCCGATCTCAACGCATTTCACCGCTCCACCGGAAGTTCCAGGTCCCCCTACGTTCCTCCAGAAGAGTCGTATCCGCGCCCGTTCCACGGTTGAGCCGTGGGATTTCAGCGACGGACGTGCCCTCCCGCCTACACGCGCTTTAAGCCCAGTGATTCCGAATAACGTTCGCACGGTTCGTCTTACCGCGGCTGCTGGCACGAACTTAGCCCGTGCTTCCTCCAGGGTTCAGTCAACCTCGCGGCTTCTTCCCCCTCGACAGGAGTTTACAACCCGAAGGCCTTCGTCCTCCACGCGGCGTCGCTCGGTCAGGCTTGCGCCCATTGCCGAAGATTCTCGACTGCAGCCTCCCGTAGGAGTCTGGGCAGTGTCTCAGTCCCAGTGTGCCGGGCCACGCTCGCACGCCCGGTAGGCATCGCAGGCTTGGTGGGCCGTTACCCCGCCAACTACCTAATACCACGACGGCCCGTCCCGGAACGCCGGGGCTTTGGCGAGGCCTCGATGCCGAGTCCTCGCGTCGCTGGGGATTACCCGCAGTTTCCCGCGGCTATACCCATTTCCGGGGTTGGTTACCGTCGCCTTACTCACCCTTGCGCCACTGGCCTTGCGGCCCGTACGACTTGCATGCCTAATCCACGCCGCCAACGTTCATTCTGAGCCAGGATCAAACCCTTCAAAATTGGTCCGATTCACCATCCGAAGATGGCGTCTCGATCCTCTCCCTTCGGGTCGAGGAAATAACTGACTGGTCGCAGACGATCCTCATTGGGATTTGCATCCCGGAATCGTATGCCGGTTGGTGCTGCCGTCCCTGCCGTCTTCCTCCCCAACCGGGAGGGGACGACCCCGACAGCTTCACGCCGGCTTCCCTCGAGGGTCCACAACGATCCACCACGATCGACCGAATTGTCAAAGAGAGCCCCCGACGATGTCAGCGGCCGGAGCGACTTGCCTCTTGGGGCGAGTCATTCCGGCCGAACACCAACGCAGGGATACGCGACCCACAGTTCAGTATCGGTTGTCCGTTACCGTCCTGTCGGCCGGTCGTCGTCACCCGTGTTGTCACAGGCGACAGGGGTAATAGTATCGGGAAACCGTCCGGGGTCAATAACCTACCGGGGATTTTACTCGGAATCTATTAAGAGACCCGCGCCCCCCTCCTGGTTCAGGTCCTCCCCTGCCCCATCCTTCCGGCATGAAAACGCTCGTTTGCCGGTAGGAGCCCCTCCCCTGCCCCGCCTGGGGTGAGCCACCCGTCATGGGTTATGAGAGGAGGCCTTCGTCGAAGCCACTCGGGACAGTCACGATGCACTCATGGTTCCGCGTTCCGGCTCGTGTATGATCGGCAGCCTCTCGAGTGGGACGAAAGCGTGTCGGAGTTGCCGAAATCTCTCATGGGCGGGTATCGCTTGTCCGGGGGGAGTTTGGTCTTCCGTGCTTGCATTCTCCGAGGGCCGGGCAACGGTGCCTGGAATCAGCCTGGGTCGGGATGTATCGATGAAGCTGCCTTCGGGGCTTATCCCGGTCGGATCGATGAAGGTCCACGGGTTGTCCCCTCGATGAGTCACAGGAGCTTTGCGCATGAATCGTCGACGTTGGGTCTTCGCCGTGTTGGCCTGCTTGGCGCTCGCGAATGGTCGCATGAGTGTTGGGAGCCAGATCGAAGACTATTTGCGACGTGAAGATCCCACGTTCGCCTGGAAAGAGGACGGGGTTCAGAAGACCGAGCTCGGGACGGTCGTCTCCCTGCCCCTCGTGTCCCAGACCTGGCACGGCATCCGTTGGGAGCACGGTGTGCGCGTCTATGAGACGGCAGACGTGAAATACCCCGACGTCATGCTCCTCTTCATAGTGGGCGGCAGCTACAACAGCAAGCCATTCGCGCAGCGCGACCCGAAGGATGATGTCCTCGGCTTTACGCTGGCTCGCGCGACGGGAGCGAGGGTCGCCGTCCTGCCGCAGGTCCCCAATCAACCTCTCTTAGGGGACAAGGTTGAGGACGCCTTGATCGCCGAGACCTTCGTCCGTTATCTGGAGACGAAGGATGCGAGCTGGCCCCTCCTCTTCCCCATGGTCAAGAGTGCGGTGAAGGCCATGGATGCTCTGCAGGCCTGGACGAAGGAGAAAGGCAAGCCCGTCCCGTCGCGATTCGTGGTGACGGGGGCCTCGAAGCGAGGCTGGACCACCTGGCTGACCGGGGCGCACGATCCCCGCGTCATCGCCATCGCCCCGATGGTCATCGACACTCTCAACTTCCCTGCCCAGCGCAAGCATTACCTCGAAGTCTGGGGCAAGCCGAGCGAGGAGATCGACGATTACACCAAGCGAGGACTGAGCGACATCTTCGACAAGCCCGAAGGCGATCGCCTCTGGAAGATGGTCGACCCCTACAATTACAAGAGCAAGCTGAAGCTCCCCAAGTTGCTCATTAACGGCACGAATGACCCGTACTGGACCGTGGACGCCCTCAACATCTATTGGGATGAATTGGAAGGGCCGAAGTCGGTGGTCTATTTGCCGAACGCCGGGCACGGGCTCGACCAGAACCGCGACTACGCCTTGAGTGGAGTTGGGGCGCTGCTCCGTCACGCCGTCAACAACCGCAACCTTCCTGACATGAAGTGGCAGCACTCCGATGAAGGGAGCAAACTCAAGCTCGCGATCGAGTCCAACCCCCCTGCCCTCTCGGCCAAGCTGTGGGTGGCGAAGTCGGACACGCGTGATTTCCGCCAGGCGAAGTGGAATCCGACGCCGATCAGCCTGAGCGACACCAAGGGTGTTGCCGAGGTCGATCGCCCCGAGTCCGGTTTCATCGCGATCCTCGGTGACCTCGAATTCGAGATCGAGGGCCTCCATTACCACCTCTCGACACAGGTCCGACAGACCGGCAGCAAGTAAGCTGAGTCGGCGACAGGTTGAGTCGATGATGTTATAGAGCACGGCTTCGATGCCCTCTGTCATACAAGATGGAGGGATCGAGGTCGTGCTTCTCTTATTACATAGGCGGAGGATACTTTCTCCTTCGAATACACTGTGGGAGGATTGAGACTCCCTCTTGAAAATCCCCTGATTTGACGAATTGGCTGAGATCCTGCTGGGTGCATGAGTGCTAGAAGTTGTAGTGAGTTCCTGATTCAATGTCTTGCTAAAATGTTCCATCATGAGATCTGAATAATAGGTTCGCATGCGATGGGCTTGCTTTACACCGATGGAGCGAGCTGGATCGCCACGGTTGAGAGGTTGACGAATTCCTTCGGTTTGGCAGCGGGTCGGAACCATTGCCGGATGTCCGCGTGCGCTACGATCGTGTTAGTAGGAAGAGGCTACGAGCTCGCCGCGGAAATCGGGGGCCTGGCGGGTAGTCTGGCTCCTTGACGGTGGTTGCGCAGCACCCTTAGGATGAACCCACTCCATCTTCCAAATTGCGATCTGTCGGAGTGACTTCATGATCTCCCGATGCACCGGGTGCGGGATCCTCGGTCTCCTATTGGTGTTTTCCCAGGGCTGCGGCGACGCCGGGGACGGCGGCGGCAAGCCGGGCTCGGCCCCGAGTGCGTCCGGGAGCAAGAAGGTCCAGCTCGTCGGGTTCGACGCGAGCGAGCCTCTCGTTCATGCGATGCGACAAAGGCGACTCCAGGGGGTCGTCGTCCAGAACCCGATGCGCATGGGCGAGACCTCGGTGAAGAACCTCGTGGCTTACCTCGAGAAGAAGGAGGTCGCCGCGAAGGTCTCGACCGGCGAGACGCTCGTCACGCCCGAGAACCTCACGTCGCCCGAGATCGAGCCCCTCATCAACCCTCCGAAGGCCGACAATCGGACGGAAGGGAATCTCTCCGGCACGAAGACGAAGAAGTGGCGCGTGATCGTCATCCCCAAGGGAACGACCCACGAGTTCTGGAAGACCATCCACGCGGGAGCCCTCAAGGCTGCGAGCGACCTGGGCAATGTCGAGGTCGTTTGGCAAGGGCCGCAGAAGGAAGATGACCGGCTCCAGCAGATTGAGCTGGTGCAGAACGCCATCGCGACGGGGGTCGACGGCATCGTCCTCGCCCCGCTCGACTCCAAGGCGCTCGTCGGTCCGGTCGAGCAGGCCGTGGCCAAGGGGATCGCGGTCGTGGTCATCGACTCGGGGATCGAGACCTCGAAGATCGCCAGCTATGTCGCGACCGACAACTATCACGGCGGAGTTCTCGCCGCGAAACGTCTGGGCGAGATCCTCAAGGGCGAGGGCAAGATCATCCTCCTTCGCTATGCCGTCGGATCCGAGAGCACGGAGCAGCGCGAGAAGGGATTCACGGACACGATGAAGGCGGAGTTCCCCAAGATCACGTATCTCTCGGATACGGAATATGCTGGCGCCACCTCGGACTCGGCCCAGCAGAAGGCGCAGAGCCTCGTCACCCGGTTCCGAGGCCAGGTCGACGGGATCTTCTGCCCGAATGAATCCAGCACACTGGGGATGCTGCGTGCGCTCGAGGGGGCCGGGATGCTGGCCTCCAAGCCGTGAGCGGCCCGCTGCTCGAGATGCAGTCGGTGTCGAAGGCCTTCGGTGCCAGCAAGGCCCTGACCGACGTCTCGCTCTCGCTCGCGCCGGGAGAAGTCCACGCCCTGATCGGCGAGAACGGCGCGGGCAAGAGCACGCTGATGAAGATCCTCAGCGGAGCCTATCAGCCGGATAGCGGTTCAATGGTCCTGGGCGGGAGCACTTACGCTCCCAAAGGTCCGCGCGACGCCCGCCAAAGGGGAGTCGCGATGATTTACCAGGAGTTGGCGCTCGCCCCGCACCTCACGGTCGAGGCCAACATCATGCTCGGGCAGGAGCGATCCTCGGCGGGCGTCGTGCGCCGAGGGGAGCATCGACGGCTCGTCACCCAGGCTCTGCAACTGCTCGACCACCCGGATATCAAGCCGAACGCCCTTGTCTCGGAGCTCAGCGTCGGGGCCCAACAACTCGTCGAGGTGGCACGGGCCCTCGTGGCTGATGCGCGGGTCATCGTGTTCGACGAACCGACGAGCTCGCTCACCGAGCAGGACGCCAAGCGGCTCTTCGTCGTGATCGAGAAGTTGCGGGCGAGTGGTTTGGCGGTCGTGTACATCAGCCACTTCCTTGAGGAAGTCCGGCAGGTGGCCCGGACCTATTCGGTGCTCCGCGACGGCCGCCTCGTCTCGTCGGGTCCGATCCAGGGGACGCCGCTTTCGAAGATCATCGCCGAGATGGTCGGGCGTGATTTGACCGAACTCTTCCCCAAGATCCCGCACGAGCGTAGCGGGCCCGTCCTTGAGTTGAGTGAGATCCTGGCGGACGGTCGGCCGGGATCCTCGCTGACCCTCCATAAAGGTGAGATCCTCGGCATATCCGGGCTCATCGGAGCGGGGCGCACGGAGATGCTGCGGCGGATCTTCGCTCTCGATCCGGTGAGGCGGGGCGAGATCCGGATCAAGGGAGAGGTCGAGCGGCGGGCGACGCCGAAGCGCCGGATTCATCAGGGGCTGGGGTTCCTCAGCGAAGATCGCAAGAGCGAGGGGCTCGCCTTGCGACGCTCCATCGAGGATAACCTGACGTACTCCGCGCTCAAACGCCATGCGTCCCTGGGGATCCTGAACCTGAGGAGTCGGCGCAAAGATGTGGAGCGTTGGGTCGCTCGCCTGCGGGTGAAATGTCAGGGGCCGGGGCAGGCGGTCGGGGAGCTTTCGGGCGGGAATCAGCAGAAGGTCGCCATCGCCAGGCTCTTACATCAGCAGGCGGACGTCTTCCTGCTCGATGAGCCGACGCGGGGCATCGATATCGGTTCGAAGGCGGAGATCTATCAACTGATCGGGGAGCTGGCCGCCGAGGGGAAGGCCGTGCTGATCGTCAGTTCGTATCTTCCCGAGCTTTTCGGGATCTGCGACCGGATCGCCGTGATGAGTCGCGGGAGACTCCGCGAATGCAAGCCCGTCGGGGAGTGGACCGAGCATACGGTGATGGAAGTTGCCACGAGCGGATAGGGTTGGCTTACGCTCGAAATGTGGCGGATCTTACTCTAGAGATGTAATCGCCAGGCTGCCGGATCGGGTGAGAACACGGACCGCGCCGCGTTTTTCCGGGGGAGCGCATCGTGAGCGATGGGATTCAAGGGGCGAGCGGGTCCGCCGCGGGGCGCTCGGCGATCAAGGGGACGCTGGGATGGATCCTGACGGCCCTGGGGCCGTTCCTCGGGCTCGTCTTGATTACGTTCCTGTTCGCGTTCCTCACGCGAGATTCCGGCACGTTCCTCACCGTCTATAACTGGAGGATGATCGGGGTCCAGACGGTCATCGTCGGCATCGCGGCCCTGGGCATGACGATCATCATGATCGCCGGGGGGATCGACCTCTCGGTGGGCTCCGTCGTCGCGCTTGTGACGGTGGTCGTCGCCCTGATGGTGCGGGGGACGTCGATCGACCTCCCGAATCCGTTCCGGTCAGGCTCGATCCACCTCTTCGACCTCAAGACGAACCTGGCCGTCGCATTAATAGGAGGGATCCTGGTCGGCGGGCTCTGCGGGTTCGCGAACGGGGCGTTCATCACGCGACTGGGCGTGGTCCCGTTCATCATCACGCTGGGGAGCCTCAAGATTTATCGAGGGCTCGCCAAGTGGCTGGCGTCGAGCACGTCCATCTATATCCCGGCGGACTCGAAGCCCTGGTGGTTCGAGCGGATCCTCGCGACGGAGCCGGAGCCGAGCTGGCTGCTCGTGGCTCCCGGCGTCTGGCTGCTCCTGATCCTGAGCGTCATTTTGGCTCTGGTCCTCAGATATGGGCTCATCGGCCGTTATATCTATGCGGTCGGTTCGAGCGAGCCCACCGCGAGGCTCTGCGGCATCAACGTATCGGGGATCAAGCTGATCGTTTATACGCTGGCCGGTCTGGCGGTCGGGCTCGCGGGGGCGATGCAGTTCCTCTATCTGGTGGGAACCGGCGACCCCACGACGGCCGACGGGCTCGAGCTCAAGGTGATCGCCGCGGTGGTCATCGGCGGCGGGAGCCTCAGCGGCGGCGAAGGGACGGTGCTCGGGACCTTGATCGGGTGCCTGATCATGTCCGTGCTCAATAACGGGTGCGTCCACGCGGGTTTGCCCAACGAGAGCCAGGACATCATCATCGGCGCGATCATCATCGCGGCCGTCGCGCTCGACCGGGTGCGACGACTCCGCCAGGCCGCGAGCGCGAGTTGAACGGATTGTCGGCGGTTCGCCACTCCCCCAGACGACACTTCGAAGGAGAGAACTCATGCCGGGACGATGGATTCGCTTGGTGGTGCTCGGGTCGGTGCTCGGATGCACGGTCCTGGCGAGGGCGGAGGATGAGGCTCACGTCCATGAGCTTCCGTCCATCTCGGTCAGCGGGACCGGCAAGATTTTCGCCGTCCCGGATGTCGCCGAGGTCTCGGCCGGGGTGATCGTCGACGGCACGACGGCCGAGAAGGCCCTCGCCGACAACTCGACCCTCATGGCCAAGGTCATGGATCGGCTCAAGGAACAAGGGATTGCGGCCAAGGACATTCAGACGACGCAGATCCAGGTCAACCCTCGCTACTCGCAGCCCTCGGGTCGCGTCGCGGGTCAGCGTGAGGGGGAGGAGTTCATCCCTCGGCTGATCGGGTACCGGGTCAGCAACACCGTCACGATCACGGCGAGGAAGGTCGACAAGCTGGGGTCGTTGCTCGACATGCTGATCCGGTCGGGGGCTAATCAGCTCTATGGCATCAGCTTCCGGGTCGACAACCCGGAGAAGCTGCTCGACTCGGCCCGCAAGGAGGCCGTCGCCGATGCCAAGCGCAAAGCGGAACAGGTGGCGGGCGAGGCGGGGGTCGTCCTGGGGAGCCCCTTGAAGATCGAGGTCGACGGCGAGAGCGGCCCTCAGCCTCCACGCTTCTTCGGCGGGGAAATGCGAATGATGGCGGCGCCTGCTGCCCCGGTGGCGGCGGGCGAGCAAGAGCTGCGAGTGAACGTCCGGATCACGTATCGCATCAAGGAGGCAAAATAGAGGATTCGGGTGCCCGGGTTCAAGGGCGGGGACTGAGGTTGCCGATGCAACTTCGGATTGACAGTGCGGGGTATGGTCCCTAGGATGCGGTCGCGCCAAGCTCTCACGTCCGAGGCCTAGCCTGGGACGCCAGGATGGCTCTCCGATCGCATCCCCCCCGGCGACCTCGCTGGCCAGGATTGAACTAAGCACCCTCGCTGACGGAGTCATGCCTCGCCTGGTTTGTGAGCTCGAGACATAGGAATGTCGAGCCGCGAATCCGCGAGAAGAGGGTGGTCAAATCGGGCGGAGTGGATGTACACCGCTTGATTCACAGGGAAGTGCGACCACGCATGGCCATCACCACGCCACCTTCTCCGAGCCTCACTCGCCAGCGCCCGAAATCGGTCCGCCCCTCCCCCGTCGTGCGCAAGGATCCGGTCCCCAGGCGCATCGCCTCGAATTTCGCCTTCCTCAGCCTCGCCGAGATCGTCTGCCGCGCGACCTCCGTGGGCGTGACGCTCTCGCTGGCCAGGCGTCTGGGGCTTTCGGGATATGGGCGGATCGAGTTCGCCTTCAATATCGTCTTCTGGCTCGTGCTGCTCGTGAGGGATGCCTTCGAGGTCATCATCTCGCGTGAGCTGGCCAGGCACCCTCGCCTGATTCGCCCGTTGGTGAATCATGTGCTGGCGATCAAGGGGACGCTCTCCCTGGCCCTGTTCGTCGGGTTGGTGACGATGGGGGCTTTGACCCTCTCCACGGCCGCCGATCGCGCGATCCTGATCCTCTATGGGCTCCTTTTGCTGACGACGGCGTTCGGGCTCGACTTCGTCTTCCGGGGGACGGAGCGGATGGGCCTGGTCGCCGTCTCGCTCTGCATACGGACCCTCGTCTATGCCTGCGGGGTCTGGTACTGCGTCACGGATGCGAGCCGGATCGTGCAGGTCCCGGCCTGGCTGGCCGCGGGGGAGCTCTGCGGCATCACGCTGGTCTGGATCACGTATTCGAGGCAGTACGGCATCCCGCGCCCGGTCTTCGGGATCAGGTTCCTCCGCGTCTTCGCGAGGCGAGGCCGATCGGTCTGCCTGATCCAGATCGCCCAGACGATCCTGGGTTCGGCCGACCTCGTCGTGGTTTGCCTGATGAGCCAGTGGGCCGATGTGGGCCGCTATGGTGCGCCACACCGAATGATCACGGCGATCTCAACCTTCGGATTCATCTTCCAGCAGGTAGCCTTCCCCACCCTGGCCCGGTCGTGGCGTCAGACGGCGAAGGCGGGGCGTGAGACGCTCGACACGATGGTCCGTGTCGTCATGCTCGGCCTGATCCCGATCGCCGTGGGCGGGTCGGTCCTGGCCGAGCCGATCATCCGGCTCCTGCTCTCGAATGAGTATCAGGGGTCGGGGCTGATCTTCGCGCTTGGGATCTGGCGAGCCCCGCTGCTGACGCTGGCCTTCCTCTATCAGAGCACCCTAATCGCCGTGAACCTCGAAGGTGTCGGGGTCCGCCTGCTCCTCGCGGGTGCGGTGGTGGCTGGGCCGTTGGTGGCGCTGCTGCGATCGGCCTATGGGTTGCCGGGGGCCTCGATCGGGATCCTGATCATCGGTTTGTCCCTGGCGATCGCCGGGTACTCTCTCTTGGCTCGCGCAGGGCGCCAGCCGGCCTGGCATCATCACATCGGCTTGCCTCTGGCGTCGTCGATCGTGATGGTCCCGGTTTGCCTGTATCTGGTTCAGTGGCACGTCCTTCTGGCGGTGGCCGGGGGCGGGGCCACGTACGTCGGGTCGCTGATCCTCATGGGGGGGCTCCGCTGGGAGGACCTCCAGGCGATCCGATCGAGGCGGAAGAAGCCGGCGACGGAGCCGGTTGTCGCCTGCGTCGCGAATGCTCATTGAGGTGAAAGCCGAATTGGATTTGCGGGTTGCAGGAATTGAACGGGTGAGGCGGGATTTGCCGATGGAGGATACATCGGTGACGCGCGAGTCCCTGGTTAGGGATGACCGGGACATGGGCGTTGGGTCGTTGGCTCGGAAAGAACATTCGGGCCGCGGCGATTCGAGACAGGGAGGTTTCTGTTGAAATTCTGCATGGTCACCACCTTCTTCGGCGCTCACAGCTTCGGGGGAGACGCCGCCTACGTGGATCGCCTCTCACGCGCCCTCTGCCGGCGTGGCCATGAAGTCCATGTCTTCCACTGCGCCGATGCCTTCAACGCCGTCCGTGGCAACCATCCGCTCCGGCCTTATACGCCTCCCCCCGGGCTGCATATTCATAAACTCGAGAGCGGGGTGGGAATCCTATCGCCGCTGGCGACTCAGATCACGGGCAAGCCGGTCTTCAAGGCGGCCGCCTTGCGAGAGCAACTCGACGCGGTGGACACCGACGTCGTTCACTTCCACAACATCTCGCTCGTCGGAGGTCCGTCGGTCCTGGAATTCGGCAAGAATGCCACCCGAATCATGACGGCGCATGAGCACTGGCTCATCTGCCCGATGCACCTTCTCTGGAAGTACGGGAAGAAGGCCTGCGACGGTCCCGAATGCCTGCGCTGCAGCGTGGCGGGCAAGCGTCCCCCGCAGGTCTGGCGACATACCGGGGCCATCGAGCGAGGCCTGAGCCAACTCGATGCCCTGATCTTCCCCAGCCAGCACACGCTGGAGGAACACCGCACGCGGGGCATCGAGGCCCCCCTGCTCCATCTCCCTTACTTCTTGCCCGACGACTGGTCGGCGGGGATCGAGGATGAGGACGTCGAGGCGACGGCCCGGCCCTATCTCGCGGCCGCCGGTCGGCTCGTCCGTATGAAGGGATTCCAGCGCCTGATCCCGATGATGCGCTATCTCCCCGAGGTCGACCTCCGGATCGCAGGCACCGGCCCGTACGAGGCCGAGCTTCGTCAACTGGCCGAGGGGCTCCCCAACGTCAAGTTCGAGGGCTTGCTCGGCGGCGAGGGGCTTGCTCGGCTCTTCCACGGGGCGAAGGCCGTGGTCGTGCCGTCGCTGTTCCCCGAGACCTTCGGCTACGTCGTGCTCGAGGCCTTTGCGGTGCGGACCCCCGTGGTCGTCGACACCGGCGGCGGGGCCCTTGAGGAGACCGGCGTGATGAGCGGCGGCGGGCTCGGGTACTCGACCGACGCCGAGATGCTCGTCGCTCTCCGGCGGATCGTCCACGACGAGGACCTCCGCGAAGAACTGGCCGACCGCGGCTTCGCACAACGCGCGGGGGTCTGGTCCGAATCCGCCCACATCGACCGCTACTTCTCGATCATCGACGGCATTCGAGCCTCGAAGGCCGGTAGGACGCCCCACGGCGCCCGTTCGAGCGTCGGCGAGGCGCTGAGGGCGAGCCGGGGCGAGTGGAGTTCTCGCAACTAATGCGACGCGCGCGTGGACTCCTGGTCGTTGTCCCGACCCTGTTCGCGCTCTTGCTCGGTTGCTTCTCGCCGTTGGTCGCCCATCCGCGCTGGCTGCTCGCCGACGGCGAGCGGTCCAGCATCGACTACGCCTCGCGCGACGTCAGGCCGCCGGGCAACGATCTGATCTTCCTCTTCCTGCCGCATTACATCCGGATCTCCGACCAGGTGAATCGCCTGGGGCGGCTACCGCACTGGGATTCGTCCGGATTCGCCGGGCGTCCCCTCATCGGCAATCCCCAGGCGGGCCTCTTCTACCCGCCGTTCTGGGTCGCGATCTGGGCACGCTCACCGGCCTCGCTGGGATGGCTCACCGTCGCCCACCTGCTCTGGGCGGGCCTGGGGACCTATCTCCTCGTGCGGTCGTTTGGAGCGGGAGTCCTGGCGTCGACGATGGCCGCGGGATGCTTCGCCGCCTCGCCCTACGTGCTGGCGCATACCTTCGAGGGGCACTATCCGCATATCTGGGCGGTCTGCTGGTATCCGTGGGCGTTCCTCGCCTTTGCGCGAGGCCGTTCGGGGCATCGAGCCTGGCTCTGGACGCTCCCGCTGATCCTCGCCCTCTGCTTCCTGGCCGGGCATCCCCAGGAGTGGTATTACCTCGTCTTCGTGCTGGGCGTCTGGGGTCTGGCGGATGTCGTCGCCGCCTTCCGGGCGAAGCAGCCGGCCGGAGCGATCCGGATCGGGACGACCTGGGTCGTCATGCTGAGCCTCATGGTCGGGCTCGTGGCGATCGAGCTCGTGCCCGACATCCTCGCCCAGCGCTGGACGCTCCGCGGCAGCCGCATCGGCCTGGGGCGGCTCAACCATTACCAGCTCCACCCGCTGAACCTCTTCCAGTTGCTCGGGCCGGGAGCGCTGGGGAACGCGGCCAACTACTTCGGGCACGACAACCTCTGGGAGTCGCTCTTTTCGATCGGGCTCGTCCCGCTGACCCTCGCCGTTGTCGCCGTGGCCGTTCATCCGAACCGGCGCCTGGTTCGAGGCTGGCTCCTGCTCGTGGGGGGGACGACCCTCTTCGCCGCCGGGAAATACTTCGGCCTCTTCGCGATCCTCTACGAGCTGGTGCCGGGGATGAACCGGTTCCGGGTCCCCTCGCGTTCCCTCTTCCTGGCGAGCCTGGGCGGGGCAGTTTTGGCGGGGCTGGGTGTCGATGCCTTGATGCGACGCATGGGGGAGCGAGGCGTCTGGCTGCTCCTCTTCGCGCGAGGGCGGAAGATCGCGATCTGGCTGGTCGCGGGGCTCGTCCTCATGACATTCTTCGCCGCGTCGGATCATGCCGTCCGCGCGGTCTGGCGGTCCAACGCTCCGTATGACCCCGCCGCGAAGCCTGTGCGGGTCCATCACTCGATGCTCGACCTCGACATCATGCCCTTCGCCGCGATCCAGGTACTGAGGAGCGGGGCCTTCTGGCTCTCGCTTGGCGGGACGCTGACGATCGTCGCCATGGGGCTCAAGATCGAAAGTCGTCGTCGGATGGCGGTCGCGTCCCTCGTCGGCCTCGCGCTCGTCGAGCTGACGATCCACGCGAATGCGATGGCGAGGGTGACTCCCGCCGCCACATTCATGGGGGATGACCCGGTCAGCACGAATCTCGCCGAGGCCTCCCGCGGGCTGGACGGACCCTTCCGGATCCGGGCCAGAGATACGATGTACTCGGACCTCCGGGCCGTCGCCCATGGTTTCGAAAAGATCAACATCAATGATTCATTCCAGATCCAGCACGCCGCGGATCTTTACGAGAGCCTCTATGCGTTACTGTACGTCTTACCCCCTCCGGACCCTCGGGAGCCGATGAGCGCGGCCACGGCCGAGTTCTTCCGGCACGTCCGCCAGGCCGTGCTCGACCGGCTCTGCGTGGCATTCCTCGTCTCCGACCACGTCGAGCTCGACCCGGCCTGGCCCTTGATATCGAGAGGGATCTGGAACGGTTCGACCTACGCCATCCACCGCAACCCCTCGGCGATGCCTCGTGCCTACGTCGTCCCTCGTGCCGAAGTGATCCGCGAGGGAGCCGGCGTTGCCCTGTCGCAAGGCCGGTTCACCGACCCCCGCCAGGCCGTGATGATGACCGCCGACCCGCTCGACGGCCGCGGGCCTCGGCAGCCGTTCACGCCGGCTCGCTTCGTCGAGAAGTCTCCGGACGACCTCGAGATCCGCGTGGAGACACAGGCGCCCGGGCTCCTTGTGATCGCCGATACCTGGATGCCCGGATGGACGGCCCGCGTGGATGACCGGCCGGCGGACATCCTCCGGGGTAATCACGCCCAGCGCGTCATCCCGATTGACAAATCGGGTTCGCATGTCATCAACCTGCAATACGAAGCCCCGGGCTGGCGTCTAGGCCACTCGGTGACGCTCCTCGCCCTGGGGCTATGGCTCATCGGCTCGCTCTACTCCCTCCGCCCGCCGAAGGATTGAACCCTTCCTGCCCGCAATCCTCTTCCTCTCACGGTTGTCCCTGGACCTCATGTTTTCAGGCGCAAGATTCAGAAATCTAATAACGAGAGATGTAGTACTGTTTTTTTAGGGTTTGTTCGTCTTCGTCTGGCGCGGTAACTCGCGGTCATCCTCGATTGATTGGGTGCAGTGTCGCGATTGTGTGGAAATTGTGTTACTCCATTGCACTGCATGGAGTAAGAAATACGTACTACGAAATGATTCATTGTATAACAACGTTAGTAGATAAAAAATATTGTTTGGCGACCATTTTCTTATTGTCATCCTGGGCATCGCGCGGCACTCTAAATCATAGACTTCCCCATCAATAGCTTTGATCGGTCGTGTACGGTGGCATCATCCGGAGGCTGTGTCATGCCCAAACGTAGGGGATTTACCCTAATTGAGTTGCTCGTCGTCATAGCGATCATCGCCGTCTTGATCGCGTTGCTCCTGCCGGCGGTGCAGGCGGCGCGAGAAGCGGCCAGGCGGGCCCAGTGCGTCAACAACCTGAAGCAACTGGGACTGGCCATCCACAACTATCACTCGCAGCAGAACGCGTTCCCGCCGCTGGTGCAGAACGGCGCGAACCCGTACGTGTGGGGCACGCCCTACTTCGATCCCTGGCCGCTCGACTGGACGGCGTCGCTGCTGGCCCAGCTCGAACAGCAGCCCCTCTACAACTCACTGAACTGGACTTGGGCGACGGGATTCCAGGGCGCGGGGAATGACCCGGCCAACACGACGGTCTTGCGGACGCAAATCTCGGTGGTGCTCTGCCCCTCCGAGAACATCACCAACCCCGCGATGGGCCCGGGCACCCGCAAGAGCTACATGGCCAACGTCGGCGGCCCGTCCCCGTTCATGGCCTGGAGCGGCATCTTCGTCCCGCTGATGCAGGACAACCTCGGCCTCAACGGCGTCTATACCAACGGGAATTGCGGTACTTTCGGAATCGCATCGGTCATCGATGGGACGTCGAACACGGCCATGTTCAGCGAGTCGTTGATCGGCTCCGGCCTCGGCGCCGACAAGGTCACGATCGCCACCACGAAGCGGAGGTCGACCTACCTGTTCCCGACGGGCCTCGCGGCGCCTCAGGACCAGGGCCCGGCCGGAGGCGCGTCGGCGTTGGCCCTCGTCAACGCGTGCAAGGCCCTGCCCGGCTCGACCCCAGGCTTCGGCACCCTGGTGCCTCCCAACGGCAACATCTGGATCGGGGGCAACCCGGGTTCGTGCCTGATGTGGGATTCTTATAACCACTACATGACCCCGAACTCGACCGGCTGCCACTCGACGACCGACGGCAACACCGGCGGCTATGGCGCCTTCCCCGACGCCATGCCCCCCAGCAGCAACCACCCCGGCGGCGTGAACATCGGTTTCGCCGACGGCTCGGTCAAATTCGTCAAGGACTCGGTCAACCTCCAGGCCTGGTGGGCGATCGGGAGCCGAAATGGCGGCGAAATCGTCAGCAGCGACGCCTTCTAATTCCTTCGGTCGATCTTGATGGGAGGCAGGACGGGCTCCCGCCCCGACGATGCCCAAGCGGCGGCCTGCCCTGCCGGGGGAGTCTGCCCGAGCGACCCCGTCCGACGATGGCGGGGTCCTCTCTCGTCCCACGGCGACCGACTTCTAATCGAGGGAGATTCCAACCGATGCGACGCCTGGTTTACGTGCTCTTTGGCGCCATCCTCACCACGGCGCTGAGCGCCTGCGGGGGGAGTTCCGAAGGCACGACGGAGATGAAGCCGACGGACATGACGCCGTTCGAAGATATGAAGAAGCAGATGATCGAAAACATGAAGAAGAATAGCAAGGGCGTGAAGCTGCCCCCGGCGGTCTCGGGGAAGACGAATGCGAAGGGCAAGTGATCCGCAAGCGGACGCCGGGCTCGCGGAGGATGTCCGTCCGCCAGGGGCGGCGGACATTTCCGCGCGCGGGCAATCGCTGAGGTTGATGCGTGCCGGGCTCGTCGGCCTCTCGCTCCTGGGAGCGGCGGGGCTCTTCGCGATGTACAGGCCCGCGCCGGACGAAACGGCCCTGCTCGTGAAGGCCCAGGCCGACTTCAAGGCCGGGCGGCTCGACGATGCCGAGGCGGGCCTGGCCAGGCTCGCCGCGATGCGGCCCCAAAAGTCCATGGAGCACATGGCGCTCGCGCAGATCGCGATCGCACGCGATCAGCCGGAGAAGGCCCTCGCCGAGCTGAGGGGGATCCCCGACCGCGACCCCCTCGCCGCGATCGCCCGCACGCTCACCGGGCAGGTCGAGCTGAAGCAAGGGAAGGCCCGGCTCGCCGAGGCCCAGTTCCTCGCCGCGATCCGGATCGAGCCGAAGGCCGTCGAGGCCCGACGCGAACTCGTTTATATCTACAATATCCAGCATCGCCAGAAGGAAGTCGATGCTCACGTCCACGTCCTCTCGGAGGTCGGCTCGCTCCCGTACGACCAGCTCCTGCACTGGAGCCAGACCCGCAACATCGTCTGGAACCCGACGCGGGACTGCGAGGCCCTCGAGCGCTTCATCGCCAACGACCCCGACGATAGAGACTCGCGCCTGGCCCTGGCCGATGGGCTTCGCCAGCTCGGTCGGATGAGCGAGGCGGCGAAGGCCATCGCCCCGCTGCCCGACACCGACGTCCAGGCCAAGATCCGAAGGATCCTCTGGGCCTTCGACGACGGCGACCACGCCCGCGCCGAGGCCTTGCTCGCCGACGGGGTCGGCGACGAGCCGGGGCTCGCGAGGCTCCGGGGTCAGCTCGCGCTGGCTCGGGGCGATGCCAGGGGGGCCATCCATTACCTGAAGACGGCTGTCGATTTCGACCCGCTGGACCGGCCAGCCCTCTTCGCCCTGGCGACGGCGTACAAGCTTCAGGGGGAGGAGCCGAAGGGGGCCCGGTATCTCGACCAGGCCAAGAAGCACGACGCCTTGACCCCCCTGATCACGCGGGCCTCGACGAATGAGGGGCGGCTCGACCTGAAACTGCCCTCGCAGATCGGCGCGGCCTGTGCGGAGGCCGGTCGGTTGTACGAGGCGCTCGCCTGGTATAAAAATGCGATCGCCCGCGACCCGCTCGACACGAAGTCGCAAGGCGCGATCTTCAGCCTGACCCGACAGATCGCGGAGAAAGCCCCCGCGACGGCCTCGGCCTCGACGACCGCGAAGGACTCGACCTCGCGTGGCCGGGGGGCGGATGGCCAGGGGGGCTGATCCCCTGCCCGCCCCAGCAAGGCCGGATGCCACGATGCCTCGATCGACCCAGTTGCGCGTCTCCCTCCTCGCCATCGTCCTGCTCGCGACGGTCGGGATCGTCGCGGGCGTCGTGATCCGCCGGCGGGGTATCCAGGTCGACTTTACACAGGGCAAGGCCGACTTCCGGCAGCGTCGCTATGCCGAGGCCCTCGAGCGGCTCGGACGCGTCGCGAAGGCCTGGCCGAGGGACGTTGAGGTCGCGTATTTGCTGGGGGCCTGCGAGGAGCGGTTGAATCGCCCCGAGGCGGCCGTCGCGCATTGGGCCTCGATCCCGATATCGTCGACGACGGGGCCCAAGGCCGCACTCTCGCGTGCGAGGATCTTGATCCACGGGCTCGGCCGACTCAAGGAGGCGGAGCAACTCCTGCGGACGGTCAGGGCCGATGCCTCCGGTTCGCGTGCCTCGGCGCAATGGCTGTTGAGCGAGGTCCTCGTCTGGGAGGGGCGGCTCGACGAGGTCCGTCGCCTGCTCGTCTCGGCCTGGGATGGGTCGCAAGGGATGGACCGGGTCGCGATCCTCCGCGAGCACTGGCGCCTCGACCGCGTGGTCGTCGCCGAGGACGAGATGAAGCCGATCCTCGACGCAGCGGCGAAGGCCGCCCGGAAAGACGACCGCGTCTGGCTCGTGCGGGCTTCCCTGGCGACGCGTTACGGGCGGTTCGACGAGGCGAAGCGATGGCTCGATGCCTGTCGCAAGGCCGCGCCCGGCGACCCGGTCGTCGCACGGCTCCTGCTCCGCTGGGCACTCGACGCCGACCGCCCCGACGAGGCCGCGAAGGCCCTGGTTCCGCTGGCCGCGAAGGACCTGGAACCGAGGGAAATCCTCGCACTTCGAGCCTGGAATGCGCGTCGGCGCAATGACGCCGTGGGCGAGCGTCGTGCCCTGGAGGAGCAACTCAGGCTCCGCCCCGACGACGTCGCCGCCCTGGATCGGCTCCATGTCATGGCCCGCGAGTCCGGCGAATCGGGCCGCGACAAGGAACTGAGGGAACGGAAGATCGCGATCGAGCAGGATCGGGAGAAGTACCGCTGGCTCCTCATCAACCTGCCGAAGACCCTTGCCGAGGTCCCTGCCGAGCAACTCGCGAAGAACGCCGAACGCCTCGGGCGGGACTTCGAGGCTCGCGGCTGGTGGACCCTCGCGCAAGGGCAGAGCCCGGATAGCTCGGAGCCTCGCCTGGCCCTGGAGCGACTCGCCACTCATGCGAACGAATCCTTCGCGGCCGACGCGGAGTTCGCCGCATTGAAGAGCGAGTTCCAGGTAGCGGCCAGCCCGAGGTTGGCTCGGTCGGATGCGGAAGATATGCCGAAATTTGTGAATGGGGCCGATGGGTCGGGACTCTCGTTCGTCTACCGGACCGGTAAGAGTCCGGAGCGCCAGTTGCCCGAGACGATGGGGGGCGGCGTGGGACTCCTCGACTACGACGGCGACGGATTCGTCGACGTCTATCTCGTCCAGGGGGGGACGTTTCCCCCCTCGCGGGATGCCCCGGTGGCGGACAGGCTTTTTCGCAACCGAGGGGATGGGACCTTCCTCGACGCCACCGCGCAGGCCCATCTCGACCGCATGCCCGGGGGCTACGGCCACGGCGTGGCGGTCGGCGACTTCGACAACGACGGCGATCCCGACCTCTTCGTGACGCGTTGGCGTTCCTATGCCCTGTACCGGAATCGGGGGGACGGAACGTTCGAGGATGCCACGACGGAGGCGGGCCTCGCAGGAGATCGCGACTGGCCGACGTCGGCGGCCTTCGCGGATCTCGACAACGACGGCGACCTCGACCTATATGTCTGCCACTACCTCGCATGGGACGCGCAAAATCCGCTCATTTGCCGATCCCAGGGGGCAACGGGGTCTGTGGTCTCCTGCCTCCCGCTCCAGTTCCCCGCCATGCCCGAGCACGTCTTTCGCAACGACGCCGGCCGGTTCGTCGACGTCACGGAGGGTTCCGGGATCGTGGACACCGATGGCCGCGGCCTCGGGGTCGTCGCAGTAGATCTCACGAATGACGGCCTCGTCGACCTTTTCGTGGCCAACGACCAGACCGCGAACCGTTTCTATGTCAATCGCGGTGGGATGAAGTTCGAGGAGGTGGGGGCCTCGGCCGGTCTCGCCTGCGGTGCCGACGGAGTCTACCGTGCGGGGATGGGCGTGGCGTGCGGGGACGTGGACGGCGACGGCAAGATCGACCTCGCCGTCACCAACTTCTTCGGCGAGTCGATGACCCTCTTCCGCAACCTCGGCGGAGGCGACTTCGCCGACGAGACCTCGGCGTTCGGGCTCCAGGCCCCGAGTCGGTTTCTCCTGGGCTTCGGCGCGGCATTCGTGGACGTGAACAACGATGGGTCTCTCGATCTGGCCACGGCGAACGGACACGTCAACGAGGACCCCTCGCGATTCCCCTATGCCATGCCTTCGCAACTCCTGATCGGCGATCGCAACGGACGCCTTCGCGACGTCTCGGTGCAGGCCGGACCTCCCTGGAATCAGCCCGTCGTCGGGAGAGGCCTGGCGACTGGCGACCTCGACAATGACGGCGACGTCGATGTGGTGATCGTGCCACAGGAATCGCCCACGCTGCTGGCCTCGAATCGCACGCGAGGCGGCCACTTCCTGACGATCGCGCTGGAGGGGACCCGATCGAATCGCGACGCCGTCGGGGCTCGCGTGACGGTCAAGGCGGGGGAACGCCGGATCTCGGCCTGGCGGGTCGGGGGCGGGAGTTACCAGTCGGCCTCGGAGGGTCGGCTGCATTTCGGATTGGGAGAGACCGCGGTGATCGACGACGTCGAGGTGGCCTGGCCGTCGGGTGATGTCGAGCACTTCCGGGGCTGCGAGGCCGATGCCGCCTATCGGATCCGCGAGGGGGAGCCGACCGTCCGTCGACTCCCCGGGTTCGAGGCGTCCGGGCGGCTCAGGCCTCGGCCACGATGACGGTCGGGGTCGTTTTCGGAGCCTTCGGGAATGAAAGGACCGTTCCGACCGCGGCGCCGATCGACGTCAGGGTGAAGGCCAGCAGTCGCGTGATGGTGGTCGCGGAGATCGGCTGGGCGGTCTCGTCCATCGGGAAGGCGATGGCGCCGATGATGTCGTAGACCACGCCGCCGGCGATGGCCCCGAGGGCCCCGCCCAGTACGGAGGCCAGGATCTGGCGCCGGTCCTTGGTCCCGAAGCTGGCGACGAGACCTACCGCCGCGCCGATCGCCCCGAAGATGCCGCCGTGGACGAAGAGGGGCAAGAAGAGTTCCATGGAGCCGGTCAGATCCTGATAGTTGAGGATCACGGGCGCCAGGATCGCCGCCGCTCCCCCGCCGAGGACACCGCCTACCACCAGGCCGCCGAGGAGGCTGAGGATCGCCGAGCGGCCGCCGAAGAGGCGGCCGACCACGAGACCGATCGTCGCCGTCGTCAGTGCGCCGAGGATCCCGTACGTGAGGGCGGCTTCCTGGTGCTTGGCGGCGTTGCGCGTTTCGGCGGTCGCCCCGGTGACGGAGCCGCTCATCATCGGCACGGTACGCTCGGCGGGCTTGACCTTCAGGAGACCCTTCTCCCCCGCCCCCCAGCAGGCCAGGGCGCTCAGGATCGCGGCCAGCAAGGCGCCGACGAAGAGGCCCGCCGAGGGCTTGAGCTTCGCCCGATACGCGAGCGGGGCCGCGGTGGGGGTATTCGGCAACGGTTCTCCGGCGAGACCGGAATTCTGTGTGTCCATGATAGCCTCGTCTCGTCCGCGAGCGGACGAGCCCTTCGATAAAGACATCGGGGAGGATTGCACGATTATCGCCCATCATTCCAAGAATGTGGGAATCGTGAAAGATTTCTCCCCGGAAAATCCCGCGAGGTCGAGGAAATCAGGGCACTCTCGCGTCATCATCTGCATGATGCCCATAGGTGCAATCATCGTGCAGCGAATTCATGCTCGACACGCGAATTGATGAGTGAATGAGAGTATGTCGGGTTGCCGCGTGCCGGCCGTGCGAATCGGACGCGAGAACACACTTTGATGTGAGCCTGAGACGGGCGAGACTTCCGGGGGCCTTCCGCGATCGCCGCGATCAGACCCAGCCGTGGCGCTTGCGGAGGAACCACTCGAGGGTCAGGAGCGCCGTGAAGATCAGGAAGAACGGCCAGTTGTCCCAGATCTTGTGCTCGGTCTGCGAGACGTACTCGGAATAGATCTTGCCGCTGAGCGACTTGAGGTAGTCGTCGAGCTTCTCGGGGGCGAGGAACTGCCCGCCGGTGGTGGTGGCGATGTCTCGCAGCAGGGCCAGGTCGGCCGCGGGGTTCTCCATCTCGCGGTCGTCCTGGTAGACGAGGAACCTCGCGGTGTCCTGGCCGATCTCCTGGTTATTCCGGGTGGCGGTCACGGTCACCTTGAACTCGCCCGGCTGCCCGAGCGCGAGGTAATTCCCGCGCCAGTCGTCCCCTTCGTTGAAGATGGGGACGGGCTCGGGGGCGGAGTTGCTGCCTTCTCGCGTGATCCTCGTCTTGATCTCGACGTTATCGAGCGGGGCGCCCTTGGCGTCGCGGGCCGTGATCTTGAGATCGAGCTTCTCGCCGACCGCGAGCCGACGCTTGTCGAGCGCGACGTTGATCCTGTTGTCCCCCTGGTCCTCCTTGTGGGCGAGCCAGAAGATGATCTGTCGCCAGAATTTTCGGTGGGCCTTGAGCCCCATCTCGGACGAACGCGACCAGACCCAGGTTTCGCCGCCGAAGGCCAGGCTCCGCCCCTTGCCGATGTCGTTGCCGATCATGAGCGGCTCGCCCGGCCTGCCCGGCGATTGCGCCAGGACGAAGGCACCGAGCTTCGGCGATCCGAACTGGTTCGTGCCGGAGAGTGGCGGCAGCGACTGCCAGATCTTGACCGTCTCCGCCCGGTCGGCCCCGACCTGGAAGAGGAAGTTCGCCGGCCCGTTCAGGTTGGGCACGAATTTCACACCGCCTTCGGGGTCGGTCTGGCCGTCGCCGGGGTGGATCGAGACGGGCAGGACCGACGCGAGGCTCGTGTCGGCCCAGCCGCCGGGGCCGAAGCTGGATCGCCCGCCCAGCATGATCAGGCCCGCCCCCTTCTCGACCGCACGCGACAGCAGTTGTTGCTGCGTCTGGGTCAGGAATTTGGCCGGCAGGTCGCTCAGCACGTAGACGTTGTATTTGTTCGAGGCGAAGTCGGCGTCGCTGAGGTTCGTGTTGCTCTCGGATGAAGGGGCGCGGAGGATCACCGAATCCCCCTGGATGTCGGGAGAGGCCTTGACCGCACGCATGAAATACTTGTGCTCCCAGCCCGCGTTCGGCCCCTGCACGAACAGGACGTTGAGGCCGCCGGAGAGGACGCTGATGAACGTGCCCACCTCGTTATTGCCCTGGATCAACTCGCCATCCCGGGGTTTTACCTTGAGGGTGATCTTCTTCTCGCCGGGGGTGGCCGGGATGTACTTGAGCCCGGTGATAGGCACGACCTCCGTACCTTCCGGGGCCTTGAGCGTCGTGGTTGCGACCTTCTGGTCGTCGGCGTACATCTCGACTTCGATCGACTGGTTCGGGAACCCGCGGACGACGAGCGATCCCTTGACCTGGAGCTGGTTCTTGACGAACACCGTGGGCCCGGCGACGAGGTCTCGGATCGAGATGTCGCGCGAGGCGGGGCCCGCGTTGGGCGAGCCGAAGCCGACCGTGGCCACCTTGATCTGCTGCCCGCCGAGCCGCCTGGCCTCGACGGTCGGGCTGAGCCCCTCGTTGTTCGAGCCGTCGGACAGGAGGACGACCATGGCCACGCCCATGCCCGCCTGACGCTTGACGGCCTCCTGCAAGGCCGCCCCGATCGCAGTGGACTGACCGACGGGTTCGCTCTCGTCTTCGGGCGTCCGCTCCTTGATGATCTTGGAGAAGCTGTACGACTTCACCTCGATATTCGGGCCCAGGCCCTGTGCGACCGACCGGCCGTGGTTCCAGGTCTCCCGGGCATTATCCCAGCGGCTCTTGCCCCCGGCCTCGTCCCTGAGCTTCATGGAGCCCGAGTCGTCGAGGAGGAAAATGACCGAGGTCGGCTGCTTCTTCTTCGCCTGCATCACGATCGAGGGCCTGAGCGCGGCCAGTACGCAGAGCAGGACCGCCGCCAGCCGCAATCCGAGTGCGAACCATCGCCAGCGCCCCGAGGTCCCCCTCAGGCGTTGTTGGTAGGCCCAGATCGTCAGGACCGTCACGAGCACCGCGACGATCACGACGACTGGCCAGGGGCCGATCGGGCTGAGACTCACGTGCATCGCGACGACCTTCCGGGAAGATTCAGGCCAGGAGACTGCACCGACCTAGGTTCAACCGTCAACCACACTCGACCGGCCGGGGCGATCAGGCCGCCGCCCGCACGGGCTGCACCGCTTGATTCGCCGTATTCTCGCGATAGAAGCGGTTCGCCAGCAGGTTCTCGAGCGTCACCAGGATCAGGATCAAGAACATCAGCAGGGGGAAGATCTCTCGGCCGACACGTACGCTCTCGACGACCCCCTTGAGGGTCTCGGCATCGTTCGCAAGCTTGTAACCGTCCTTGCCGAAGAGGACGTCGAGGTCCGCCGCCTCAAGGGGCACGTATTCCGACTCCAAGAGCGAGGCATTGACGCTGAACCCGAGCTTGACCTTGTCGCCGTCCTCGGAGCTGGAGGTCACCGTCCAGTGCCCGATCGACTGGGGGGCGACGACGATCAGGGAGTCGGTCGTTGACGAAGGGCTCAGTTTCTCGGTGGTCTTGCCGTCCGCGCTCTGGACGAGATAGTTCTTGAGCCGTCGCGTCGGGTCGATGGGCAAGACCGCGTCGTCGACGCCCGCCTCGAAATTCAGGCGGTCGTCGGTCGTCCCCGCCAGGTAGGGCACGGCCTGATTCATCAGGATGTAGAAGGAGATGGAATCCCCCTGCGGCAGCGGGAACTCGTTCCAGGCCGCGGGCGAGGAGATGTCGGACCGTCGCGCGAGGGGCGTGGTCCAGAGCAGAACGCGCCCCGTCTTCGCCGACCGGAACGACCGTTCCAGGAGCGCGGGGGCTCCATCGGAGTAGGCGAGCAGGGTCCGGGACCCTTCCTTCGGCACGTCCACCGTCCAGTACTTGTAGATCGGCACGTGGGCGAGCTGGGCGTCGAGCACGCGCGAGTAACGCTGGAAGAGCGGATGCGTGAGGTCGGTGACTTTCCCGAAGGTCAGGTCCGCCTTCGCCTCCTTAGCCTCCTTGAGCGTGGCGGGGATGAGGTTCGCGGCGATGCTGCTGTTATAGCTCGCGGGGGACGAGAGATTCCCCAGGCCGATCACCAGCCCGCCCCCCGACTCGTGCACGAACACGCTGAGCTTGCCCCAGTCCGACGCGCCCAGCTCCTTCACGTTGTTCAGGAAGATGCAGGCATAATCGCGGATCGATTCGCGACCGAGGTCCGAGAACTTGGAGGTCGTCATCATCTCGACCTTGCAGGTCCTCGGCACGTTCGGAGGGAGAGCCGAGGGGTCGATGGCGTCCGAGATGAAGGCGCCGTCGACCTCCAGATCGGAGACGACGAGGACCTTGAGCTGGGGCTGAACCCGGAACGTGAAGAATCGCTTGTCGTCGAACTCGAGGGGGTCTGGAGCCCCGTTGAGCTTGATGGTCCCCTGGTGCACGGCCCCCGCCCCAACGTCCTGGCCCGTGCCCGCCGGGAGCTTGGGGGTCGTGAAGATGACCTCTTCCTCGCCGTTGGCGGGCACCGTGACCTGCTTCTGGCCCCGGGAGATGCCGTCGAGGACGAAATCGACGCGGCTGGTCGTCGGGGCCCCCTTGGATCGGATCTTGGCCTTGATCTGGAGCGACTCGCCCTGGGTCGAGATGCCGGAGACGGGCGAGGCCTCGGCGATCGTCACGTTGTGCACCTCCTTGGGCGAGAGGTTGAGCACGTACGTGTTGATGGGAGAGTCATTGACCTCGGCCCTGGTCGCCTTGCCTTTCGCCTGGGCCTGGCCGGCCGGGTTCTTCTTGACCTTGTCGAGCCCTTCGACCTTACGATCGAGGTCCCAGGCCGACCTTGCGAGGTCGGTGAGGACGTAGGCCTCGCGTCGGGCCCTGTCGCTGCCGGCGAGCGCCGTGTAGGCCTGCCCGAGTGCGGCGTTCAGCGGCCTGTGCGACGGGTGGATCTCGAGCCCCTTGATGAGGCTCCCCGCTCCCGCGGGCGAGAGGCTCTCGGGCACCCGGGCGTCGGCCGAGTCGATGATGAAGACCTGGCTGTCATCCGTCATCTTCTTGATGATCTCGGCCGCTCGCTCCTTGGCTTCCTGGAGCCGGGTCTTGTCCTTCTCCTGGTAGCCCATCGAGAGGCTGGTATCGAAGACGAAGGCCGCGGCCATCGGCACGTTCTGATCGCCGAGCGACGTCTGCGAGTAGAGCCTGGGCCTCGCCAGCGCCAGCGCCATCAGGGCGACGAGGAGCATCCTCGCGATGAGGAGCAGCCAGTTCTTGACCCGGAGTTTCTTGCGAGAGCGCTTCTGCCGCTCGCGGATCAGCCTGAGCGCGGGGAAGACCACGTGCTTGGGCTTCTGCTTCATGAACAAATGCAGGATGACCGGGAGCGAGGCGAGCGCCACCCCTCCCGCCAGACCCGCATGAATCAAGGAAATGTCCATGTCGCTCCGCCCTGACCTGGGAGAAAGGACCTTCCGACGCCGGCAAGAGACATGGCGGGCTCAGCCCCGCGATTGCCGGCTCATGAGATAGCTCATCAACGCTTTATCGAATGGCATGCCCGTGTGGAGCGCCGTGTAGTCGATCCGGGTGCTCAGACATTCCTTGCGGTACGAGGCCTGGAAGGCGGCGACCTCGTCGAGGTAGTCGGCCTTGATCCCCTCGGCGTCCACCAGCATGGTCTCTTGCGTCTCGTTGTCCTCGAGCTCGAGCATCCCCTCGAAGGGGAAGAGGGCCTCGGCCTCGTCGAGGATGTGGAAGAGGATCACGTCGTGTCCCGCGAATCGCAGCCGGTGCAACGCCTTGAAGATGGGTTCCGGGTCGCCGAGCAGGTCGCTGAAGATCATCACCAGGCTTCGGTGGCGGAGCATGCTGGCGACCTGATTCAGGCTCTTGCCGATCTCGGTCTCGCCCGACGGCCTCAGCTTGGCGAGCAGCGACAGGATATTCCCGAGCTGCGATCGCTTGCTCTTCGGCGGCAGGCTCTGCGTGATCTTATTGTCGAACGCGATCAACCCCACCGGATCTTGCTGATGGATCATCAGGTAACCGAGAGCGGCAGCAAGACTGATGCCGTACTCGAACTTCGTCAACTCCTGGCGATAGGTGTAGCCCATCGACCCTGACAGGTCCATCACGAGGTAACCCGTGAGGTTCGTCTCGGCCTGGAACTTCTTGATATAGAAGCGGTCGGTCTTGGCGTAGACGTTCCAGTCGATGTCGTTGATGTTGTCCCCCGTCGAATACTTCCGATGCTCGGAAAACTCGACGGAGAAGCCGTGGAAGGGGCTCGCGTGGAGGCCCGAGATGAACCCCTCGACGATGAACTTGGCCCGCAGGTCGAGCCGAGCCACCTGGCGGATCACCTCGGGCTTCAGATACTTCTCGGCTGTGCTCGACAACGTGGAACCTCTCTCAAGTCTATTCGCAGGTCGATACCGTAGGGTTCAGCTCGATCCCGCCCGAATGGGCTGGCCGATGGCCAACGCTCCAGGAGAGGGGTTTCGGTCGATCCTCCCGCGATCAGGCGTTTGGTGCCGGCCCGGGGCCCGCACTCGCGGCCTTGCGGTCGTACTTGGGGACGTCGGGCTCCTTGATCTCGGCGATGAGCCGGCGGATCAAGCTCTCGGTCGTCTGTCCTTCGGCCTGGGCCTGGAAGTTCGGGCTGATGCGGTGACGGAGGACGGGGATGGCAACCTTACGGATATCGTCGAGCGAGACGCTGAACCGGCCGTCCATCGCGGCCATCGCCTTCCCCCCCAGGATCAGGTTCTGCCCCGCGCGAGGCCCCGCCCCGAAGTCGATCAACTCCTTGATGAACTTGGGCGACTTCTCGTCGGAAGGTCGCGTGGCCCGGACCAGCCTCGTGACGTAGTCCACGGTGTACTCGGAGACGGGCACAGAGGTCACGAGCTTCTGCAGGTTCACGATCGCCTTGCCGGAGAGGACCTTCTTCAGCTCGACGGTCTCCCCCTTGGTCGTCGCCGAGAGGATCTTCTTCTCCTCGTCGAGCGTCGGGTAGCCGACCCGGATATCAAACATGAAGCGGTCGAGCTGGGCTTCGGGGAGGGGATAGGTCCCTTCCTGCTCGATCGGGTTCTGAGTCGCGATGACGAAGAAGGGATCGGGCAGGTGCAGCGTCTCCTGCCCGACCGTCACCTCGCGCTCTTGCATGGCCTGCAGCAACGCCGCCTGCGTCTTGGGGGGCGTCCGGTTGATTTCGTCGGCCAGCACGATGTTCGAGAAGATCGGGCCCGCGACGAACCGGAAGGCCCTGCGGCCGGCCTCCGGCTCCTCCAGCACGTTCGTGCCGGTGATGTCGGAGGGCATCAGGTCGGGGGTGAACTGGATGCGCTTGAAACCGACGTCGAGGATCTTGGCGATGGAGCTCACCATGAGCGTCTTCGCCAGGCCGGGGACGCCGACGAGGAGGACGTGGCCGCGGGTGAAGATGGCCGCGAGGATCTGCTCGACCACCTCGCGCTGCCCGATCACGACTTTATTGAGTTCGGTGACCATCACGTCGCGTGAGTGGCGAAACTCGTCCAGGAGCACCGTGATGCGGTCGCCGGCTGTTGACATGCGTAGTCTCGACCCTATTTGTGCGATCCGCGACGCCGTACGAAGGACGTCGCCCCGCTCGGGGGTAGAGACGAGAGCAGCGCCGACCGGTGGCCGTCTCCACCCTCAGGGCCCCCGACGCGAGTAAGAACCGATTCATTGTAGACCGCCGCAACCGTGCGATTCAAGCGACCGGGCCATCTCAACCCAGGACTCAAAACCTGCAATCCGTGCCTCCCCGAATCTCCCGCGCACCGGGCAATCCTGCCCAGGAGATCAGCGTTGCCGCACAGCCGATGAGACGACCCCGCGACCACTTTCGATCGTTCGTGACTTTTTTCACAATCTCTTCACGGGCATCATTGGAGTCTACCTAAACGTTGATGAATTCGGAGGTTATAGCAAGGCCAACGTGGGGAATAATTCGCTGTTTTACGAATGTCATATATCGTGAAATCGATTTCGAATCTTGGCTCTGGTCTTTTATTTGCCTAGTATTCCGGCGGCTCTGTGAGCATCAGCCTGGGAACGCCCCGGGTTGGTGAGATCGGGCGAGTAAGGATTGAAAGCCTTCGCCCACCTACCCCCTGCACTCGCCGCGTGAAAGCGTGGCCGAGACCCTAAATCCGCAGGACCCCGACCTCGGGCACCGTGCTCGAAGTCTCCTGCCCTGAAAACAGGATTTCTTCATTAAGTGACCTGTTCATGTAACCCATCCTCATAACTCTCCGCCTACAAGTCCTAAGAAATTCGTTGAGAATTCCCAACTGACATTGGAACGTTGGCAGCCCGAGGCGAACGCCGGCCAGTCCAGGCCGGGCCGTGAGACGCAGGGCCGCCGAGGAGTCGAAGGATGAGCTTCCCGCTGCATGGTCTTTTCCGTGGAATCGCGCTCCTTGCCATCGCGTCGACGATCAGCGCCGTGAGCCTGGGCAGGAGCGCACCGAAGGCCACTCAATTCCGGATCCTGAGCGGCTCTCGGTTCTCGTCGGTGAGCGGCTACCACTTCTCCAACGTCGAGAAGACGCCGAGATTCCTCGATGTCGAGACCGGTCAATTCGTGAACGTGAAATTCAAGGGGGGCGAGGTCGTCGACTGCGCCGCGTGCTCCCCCTGGCAGGATGACCTTGGCACGCAACTGATGGTCGCACGCTGGAACACGAACGACCTCGAGAAGGAGGCGCAGGGCTATGGCCTCTCGCGATTCTCCTTCCCGACCGGGGAGGAACTGGATCGTTACGAGCTCGACGTCGTGCCGACGAGCCGCCCTTGCTTCTTCCCCAACTCCCCGGGACGCATCATCTTCACCGCCGGGGATGGACATCTCTACAAATTCCAGTTCCCCGATAAACAGGGGGCTTCGCGCAAGACGGGCAATGAAGCCTTCAAGCAGCCGAAGGCCCTGAAGTGGAAGGCCGAACGCCCGGGCGAGGGTGATCCGTTCCTCAGCGACCCGGTCTGGCCGGCCGACCCGAAGTTTAAGGGGTATTTGATCGTCTCGTTGGCGTATCTGGATCCGAAGCCGACGATCGGCCGTCGCGTCTATCAGAGGGCCCAACTCTGGTGGCTCAAGCTGAATCCGCAGGCCACCGAGATCGTCGAGGCCGGCAGGCTCCTCATGCCTTCGAGCGACGAGCCTGGCCACGGCAACACCAGCGAGGTTCGCATGCCGACCATCGCCGCGGCCCCCGACGGCACGCCGATGGTGGCTTACATCCACCAGCCCGGCCGGGGCGCCAACTACCAGATGAGGCTCGCCCCCATCCGCTTCGAAGGCACCCAGGGGCACCCGACGATCCACGCCGAGGAAAGCCGGGTTGTCTCCGAGTCATGCCTCTCCTCGTGGCCGGCCTTCTCGGGCGACGGACGCTACGTGTTCAGCATGGATAAGAAGGAAGGTCCCCGCCGCGACGCCACGCGCTATTCCGTGGCCGAGGTCATGGAGCGGACCCCCTCGGCTCGCAACGTGGTGCTCCAGGAGTACGCCAGGCCGCTACCGATCCGCTGATCCTTCGATCTGGCAAACGTACTCAGATGTCAAGATGTGCCGCCTGGGTCGTTGATTCGGCCCGAACCGGCTGCATGGCTTCGTGGTTCGCGTCCCCTTGTGCGACGTTGGCGACGATAGGCTAAGCCAAGACAGAGGTTGTGAGAAGCGATTGAGACGCCCAGGGAGGCGTCGCCACCGACGTGGCCGATTCGATGAGCGGCCGGGGCCGAGCCCCCGGCCGCTTCTTTTTTTCGGGCTTGCTCCGCGACCGAGACGCGCGGCATCGTATGATTGGAGCATTCGGACAGTCGTCTGGCGTCGCCTTCGTCGTGGAGAACCATTTCGATGTCATTTCCCGTGAGGCGTACGCTCGCCTTTGCCCTGCTGGTCCTGGCCGTCCTCATCCCCTGCCCCAGACGCTCGCAGGCTGCCGTCACGGCCAAGGAGGTCGAGAGGGCCATCAGCGAAGGGACCCGTTTCCTCAAGCAAGAGCAGCGCAACGACGGTTCCTGGGTCGACGTCGACGGTGATGCCAGGACCGGGACGACGAGCCTCATCGTCCTGGCCCTGCTGACGGCGGGCGAGCCGGTCGATTCTCCGGCGATCACGCACGCCCTGGACTATCTCCGCAACTTCGGGCCCGACGAGCTCAAGAGCACATACTCCATCTCACTCCAGACCATGGTCTTCGCGGCGGCCCAACCGGAGCGAGATCGGCTCAAGCTGGCCGCCAACGTGGAGTGGCTCTCCAATGCGCAGATCCGGCCCGGCGACCGGGTGCTCTGGCCCGGCTCCTGGACCTACAGCGCCGTGAAAGGGCAGCACGGCGATAACTCGAACACCCAATATGCCCTGCTCGGCCTGCACGCGGCGAGCGAGGTTGGCATCCCCGTCCGCCCGGAGGTCTGGACCCTCGCGCGTCGTTACTGGGAGGACTGCCAGAAGAATGACGGGGGCTGGGCCTACACCCCCGAGAACAGATCTCCCGTCTCAAGCAGCATGACCTGTGCCGGGATCTCGAGCCTGGTCATCACGGGCCTGAAGCGATTCCAGGGGCAAGAGGTCCTCGTCGGCGACACCATCCAGGATTGCGGCAAGGGGGGGATCAACGTGAACCTCCAGCGCGGGATCGACTGGATGGCGACCCATTTCCGCGTGGGCGAGAACATCGGCCACAACCAGCTTTGGCGGTACTACTACCTTTATGGCATGGAGCGGGCGGGCCGCCTGACCGGCCAGCGCTTCTTCGGCGAGCACGACTGGTATCGCGAAGGGGCCGAGAAGCTCGTCCACGACCAGATCCCTGTCCGCGGCTGCTGGCAAGGCGCCAACTACGAGGCCGACCCGCTCATCGCCACGAGCTTTGCCCTCCTCTTCCTGGCGAAGGGGCGATCCCCCGTGCTGGTCAACAAGCTCCGCCATGGGCCTCGTGGCGATTGGAACCTCGACGTCGACGACATCCGGAACCTCGTCAACGTGGTTTCGAAGGACTGGAAGACCCTGATGACCTGGCAGGTTGTCGACCCGAACACCGCCAGCGTCGAGGACATGCTCCAGGCCCCCATCGTCTACTTCAGCGGGCACGAGTCCCCTGTATTCACCGAGGAGGGCAAGAAGAACCTGCGCGATTACGTCGAGCAAGGCGGGTTCATCTTCGCCGAGGCCTGCTGCGGCAAGGCCGAGTTCGACTCGGGATTCCGCGACCTGATGAAGGAAGTCTTCTCGGAGAAGGAGTACGAGTTGCACCCCCTCCCCGAGGAGCACGCCGTCTGGCGCTCCAAGCACCCGCTCTCCCCGGACGTCCACCCGCTCTGGGGGATCGAGCACGGCTGCCGGACGGTGGTGATCTATTCGCCCGGCGACCTCTCCTGCTTCTGGAACCAGGCCGAGAACCACCCGGCGAACCCGGCGGTCATCAAGGCCCTACGCGTCGGACAGAACGTCGTCGACTACGCCACGGGTCGCGAGCTGCCGGCCGATAAGCTCACCGTCCGCGAGGTCAAGGACTTCAAGATGGACTCGCCCAAGCGAGGCGCGCTCCACATCGCCAAGCTCCGACACGCGGGGGACTGGAACGTCGCCCCCCTGGCCATCCCCAACCTGACGACGAACCTCCGGGAACGGCTGGGCCTCGATGTGGTCATCAACCACAAGGAACTCGCGCCTCGCGACCCGAATCTGGTCCACTACCCGCTCCTCTACATCCACGGCCGGGCCAACTTCCAGCTCGGCCCCGAGGACCGGGATTGGCTCCGTCAGCACCTCGAGCCCGGCGGGGGCACGCTCTTCGCCGACGCCGCCTGCGGCAGCCCGGCCTTCGACGCGGCCTTCCGCCGCTTCGTCGCCGAGATGCTGCCCAAGCATCCGCTCGTCCCGATCCCCCACGACGACGAGTTGTACAGCAAGGCCATCGGCTACGACCTGTCCAAGGCGCAGTACACGAAGGCGGCCGGCGGCGGCCGGGACTTCCCTCAACTCGAAGGGGTCAAGATCGACGGCCACTGGGCCGTCATCTATTCGAAATACGACCTGGGCTGCGCACTCGAGCGGCACCAGGGACTCGACTGCAAAGGGTATACGTATAAGAGTGCCGAGGAAATCGCGACCAACATCGTGATCTACTCCACCCTGCCCTGACGAACCGGGTCTTCCCCTACAGGACGAGGCATGGGCCGATGCCTCGGCTCTACGGCTCGCACTTCGTGGATGCCTCGGCGTTCCTCACTCGATTCCCGTCGGCCAACGAGTTTCGGAGGCTGGAATCTCTCATGAAACGTCAGGCCTCGCGGCGGATCGTTGTCGTCGGGATCGTCTTGAGCCTGGCCCTGGCCTCGATGCGTCCGGCCGACGCTGCGGTCACTGCTAAGGAGGTCGAGCGGGCGATCGCGGAGGGGGTACGCTTCCTCAAGCAGGAGCAGAAGGACGATGGATCCTGGAAGGATGCCGACGGCGATGCCCGGACCGGCACGACGAGCCTGGTCTCCCTCGCCCTGATCACGGCGGGCGAGCCGTTGAACTCTCCGGCGGTCTCCCGGGCCTTGAACTACCTGCGGAACTTCGGGCCGGATGAGCTCGGCAGCACGTACTCGGTCTCGCTCCAGACGATGGTCTTCGCCGCGGCCGAGCCCCGGCGCGATCAGCTCAAGATCGCCGCCAACGTGGAGTGGCTCACAAGGGCGCAGATCCGTCCCGGCGAGAAGGTCCTCTGGCCCGGTACCTGGACGTACTCCCCGAACAAGAGCATGTTCGGAGATAACTCCAACACCCAATATGCCCTCCTCGGCCTGAACGCCGCGAGCGAGGCCGGGATCCCGGTCTCGGCCGAGGTCTGGGCGCTCGCCCGCCGCCACTGGGAGAAGACCCAGCGCCACGACGGCAGCTGGGCCTACACGCCCGAGCCGCAAACCCCCGCCTCGGGCAGCATGACCTGCGCCGGCGTCTCGAGCCTGATCATCACCGGCCTGAAGAGGTTCCAGGGGAAGGAGCGGATCGTCGGCGACCAGATCGAGAACTGCGGGCTTGGGGGGACCAACACGAAGCTCCAAGCCGGACTCGACTGGCTCGCGACGCACTTCAGCGTCTCGCAGAATTTCGGCAACGGCCCCTTCTGGCGCTTCTACTACCTCTATGGTATGGAACGCGCGGGGCGACTCACCGGCCAGCGGTACTTCGGCAACCACGACTGGTATCGCGAGGGGGCTGAGAGGCTCGTGCGTGACCAGAACCCGATCAGGGGGACCTGGCAAGGGGTCAACGCCGAGATCAAGCCGGTCGTGGCGACGAGCTTCGCCGTCCTCTTCCTGGCGAAGGGGCGATCCCCCGTCCTGGTCAACAAGCTCAGGCACAATCCCAGGGGCGACTGGAACAACGACGTCGACGACATTCGCAACCTCGTCTCGGAGGTCTCGCGCGACTGGAACACCCTCCTCACCTGGCAGGTGGTCGATCCGAACACCGCCAGCGTCGAGGATATGTTGCAGGCTCCCATCGCCTACTTCAACGGCCACCAGAACCCCGATTTCTCGCCGGAGGGGGCGAAGAATCTGCGCGACTTCGTCGAGCAAGGCGGGTTCATCTTCGCCGAGGCCTGCTGCGGCAGGGCCGAGTTTGACCGCGGTTTCAAGGCGTTGATGGAGTCGCTCTTCCCCGAGCCCGAGTATCGGCTCCACCCGCTCCCCCCCGAGCACGCCGTCTGGAACGCGAAGCACCAACTCTCCCCGGACGTCCACCCGCTCTGGGGGATCGAGCACGGCTGCCGCACCGTGGTCGTCTATTCTCCCGGCGACCTCTCCTGCTTCTGGAACCAGGCGGAGAGCGTCCCTCGCGACTCCAACCCGCACATCAGCTTCGCCCTCAAGCTGGGGCAGAACGTCGTGGATTACGCCACGGGCCGAGAGCGCCCGGCCGACAAGCTGATCGTCCGCGAGGTGAAGGATTTCAAGGCCGACGCCCCCAAGCGAGGCGCCCTGCACATCGCCAAGTTGAAGTATGCCCCCGACTGGAACATCGCCCCCCTGGCCGTCCCCAACCTGACGAACAGCCTCAAAAATCGACTTGGGCTCGACGTGGTGATCAATCACAAGGAACTGCCGCTCGGCGACCCCAACCTCGTCCTCTATCCCCTCGTCTATATCCACGGCCGGGCCAACTTCTCGATTGGTGAATCCGAGCGCGAATGGCTCCGGCATCACCTCGAACCAGGCGGGGGCACGCTCTTCGCCGACGCCGCCTGCGGCAGCCCGGCCTTCGACGCGGCCTTCCGCCGCTTCGTCGCCGAGATGCTGCCCAAGCATCCGCTCGTCCCGATCCCCCGCGACGACGAGATCTACTCCGAGAAGATCGGCGGCTACGACCTATCGAAGTCTCATTATTCGAAGTCGGCAGGCGGCGGCCTGGACTACCCTCAACTCGAAGGGGTCAAGATCGACGGCCACTGGGCCGTCATCTACTCGAAGCTCGACATCGGCTGTGCCCTCGAGCGGCATCAGGTCCTCGACTGCAAGGGTTACACGCCCGAGAGCGCCGAGAAGATCGCCACGAACATCGTGATCTACTCCACACTGCCCTGACGCCCGTGAAGCTCGAGGCCCATCAGTCCTCGGCTTGCTCTCCCTGCTCCAGGCCGCGGACGCGGGCGATGTAGGCCTCGGAGTCGAATTTCTTCCGCGTGCTCTCGTAGCTCATGAACCGGACGGTGCCGAAGATGGGCCGCTCGGGCCAGGGGCGATCGTGCTTGCCGCCGATCGCCCAGGCGATCCCGGCATAGCCGTTGGGGTCGCGCCCGTCCATCTCGTAAGTGTCGTTGAGTTCGACGGCGACCTTGAAGGCCGTCTCGGCGTCGGGGCTCCACTCGAGGATCTTCTTCGCCCAGTACATCCTCAGGTAGTTGTGCATCCTCCCCGTGAGGACCATCTCCTTCTGGGAGGCGTTCCAGAGCGGGTCGTGCGTCTTGCCTTGATCCAGTTGTTTGAAGGTATAAGTAAAAGGCCGGGGGTCGCCGGCATGCTTGGTGAGGGTCTTCAAGGCCCACTCGGGGCAACCTTGGAGGCTGTCATAGTCGGGGTTCCTTGCGACGAAGTTGATCGCCAGCTCCCGCCTCACGATCAACTCCTCGAGATAGCCGTCGATGCACTCGCTCGGGGCGGCGCTCCCCTGAACCGCCAGAGCGATGGTGATGGGATTGATGTGGCCGAAGTGGAGATGCGCCGAGAGTTCGCTCGTGCAGTAGGGCGTCGGCTCGTTCCGCTTCCATGCATATTCCGGCAGGCGTTCCTTAACGAATCGAGCGAGCCGCTCCTTCGCCTCCTCCGAGCCTCCCCGATAGCCCTGGACGTCGGAAGCTCCGCCGACGCGTAATTTTTTGAGCAGAACTTCAACTTCGATATCTTCCCCTTTCGGCGCATCCCCCGCCTCCCATCGATTCCGGGCCCTGGGATTGTCAATCGGCCTCAAGTATGCACTCAAGACTTTGTGGATTTTCGGCCTCAGGGTCCTCGCCGCGTACTCCTCCTTGGGGAAGAGCGAGGTCGGGACGACGACGTCGGCATCGATGGAGTAGAAGGGAACTGTCAATTCTCCGGCGAGTCGCGAACGCCAGTGCTGACCGATTCGAACAGGATTCTCGTCCGTGAACACGACTGAAGGACGAGATTCGTTGATTAATTCCAACACGACGTCGTCGGGAGTCCCCATCCTCACGACGAGCGGGACGCCTCGCGAGGCGAGGTCCTTGCGGGCATCCACAAGTCCTTCGATCAGGAATCGATAATGCCGGCGTTGTGCCCCCGGATAGTCGGCGGTGAGCCCGAAAACCGTCAGGACGGGTTGTTTAAGTTCGTTTCCGAGCTCGATCGCCCAGTTCAGGGCCGCATTGTCGACCCCACGCTGAGAGCGTTGCATCCAATAGAGAACATATCCACCTTGAGAATCGGGTTGCCCGCTCGCGTAGGAATGAACGCGAGGGTCTTCTTGCAGGCGTTTTTCGATTCGGGACACATTTTCCTCGATTTTCCGCGCGGATTCTTGAATGCGGTGATCTATGATTGTTGTGCTTTCCGACGCGCGAGCGGGTCCGAGATTCTCTCCCAAGGATCCATCACGCAAGAAATCATGATCTGAATTTCACACGATCTTCAAGCGCCTGCTTCTGCGAACCCCATATAATGGGCGTCTCGGGACCGTGTCATCGGCACCCACCCCAGGGGTCCCGCATCAGCTTGAACGTCGTGCCGTCACGCGCACCGTCGTGTGATCGGATCAATCTCGTAAATTTGTTGATAGAGTGATCCCCTAGGAGAGAGCCTCATGCTCCGGACTTCCGTCGGTTCTCGTCGTCGCGCCGGGTTCACGCTGATTGAACTCCTGGTCGTCATCGCCATCATCGCCGTCCTGATCGCTTTATTGCTGCCCGCCGTCCAGTCGGCTCGCGAAGCCGCCCGCAGGATGCAGTGCGTCAACAACCTGAAGCAGCTCGCCTTAGCCGCAAGTAACTATGAATCGACTCACACCTGCTTCCCCGCCGCGTCGTACTCGGTGAACGACCCGGTCAAGGGCTCGGCCGCGAAGCCGTACTACCGCAACAACTTCAGCAGCTTCGTCCGCATCCTGCCATTCTCCGAGCAGTCGGCCCTGTATAACTGCGTCAATTTCAGCCTGACCTACGCCAACGTCGACAACTACACGGTCGCCGGCATCAAGCTGTCGATGCTGATCTGCCCCAGCGACACGAACACCGACCCGCAGTACATCAGCTCCACCACGCCGAATGCCTCGTTCCAGTTCGACGTGGTTCCCTCGACGAACATCTACCTCCAGTACTTCACGTCCTATGGCGGCAACCAGGGGACTTTCTCTTCGAACTACTATGTCGGCAAGCCGATCGCCAGCCAGCAGGGCCAGAGCGGCGTGATCACGCACGACGGCACCGTCTCGATCAGCAAGATCACCGACGGCACCAGCAACACGTTCCTCTACGGTGAGAAGTCGCACGGTCTGTTCGCCAAGTTCTCCCCCAAGTACTACAACTCCGACACCTCGTGGCAGACCGGCCTCTACTTCGACACCCTGCTCACGACCTTCTATCCCCCGAACGTCGGCACCTCGAGCATCACAGGCCTAAGGGTCAGCACCGACCCGACCAAGGCCCTCTACTATTACCCCGAGTGCGCCACGAGCCTCCACCCGGGCGGCGTCAACTTCGCCTTCTGCGACGGCTCGGTCCGGTTCATCAAGAACTCGATCGACTCGTGGGGCTTCGGCCAGGGCAACACGACCTCCTACGGCGACCAGATCCCCGACGGCGTGACCTCCGTCGACGGCACGAACCAGATCTGGAGCATCGCCCCCGGAACCAAGATCGGCGTCTTCCAGGCCCTTTCCACCCGCTCGGGTGGCGAAGTCATCAGCGCCGACGCGTACTGAGTGACTCCCTCGCGGCAAATGAATGCAGTTCAAGCTTAGGGGGAGCCGGTCGTTGAAGACCGGCTCCCCCTTTTCTATTTCCCGCCGAGAGCTGCAATTAAGTCAACGAATTGGAACCTTAGAGTATTGAAAATATTATTGTGAAATCGTAGATCAGTTCGTTTGGGGTGGCTGTCTCTTCGCGTTCGAGGGCTCCATGTGCTCGGGTCTATGCCAGGAGAACGAGCGATCGGGTCGAGGAGTCGCAGGTTGCTCTCCCCGGCACGTATCGAGGCGCCCCGTCCGGCCCTCCTGATCGCCTTGCTGGTCGATTTCCGGATCACGAGCAAGAGGTACTGATTCGTGAGGGTGATATGCTCGAGCACTTCATCGATGGTCCATCCTCCGCGCCGTCGACGATAGCATCGGACTTCCTCGGGCCTGTCGAACCAGGTGTCGACCTCCGCTGCTACACCGAGCAACGTCTCCCTGACCTCGGCGATCGTCTCCCGGAACGGGCTCTCGCTCATCCTGGTTCAATCCCAACTCGGGCCTTTGGCGAAATTTCAGGACATGGGCAGGTTGTGGCCGCAGACCTGGCAGACGAGGCTCCCGTCTTTCACGACGTTCCTCTCCGAACAATGCTCACACTTGCGAAGTTGAATTTCTGAGGTGAATCGGCCGGGGTGGGAGATTCCTAGCGCGTCGAGGACCCTCGCGACGGCATCCCACGAATCCGGTTCGGGGCAATACCCGGTGGAGAGGTTGGAAATCTCCAGGACGCTCGAACGATCCTCCCTCCCGAGGTTCCGCCGAATGTCCCGCCAGGGCAGGCGCACGCTCCACCCGGCGAACGTTGGTCGAACCGTCGGCCAAGATCGGTCGCATGGATACCGACCCGAGGGCGTAGGTTCGGGTTCGCTCCGGGAGCGTCGGCGAAATGTCGGATCGGCCCGGAAATTTGAGTTATGATGAGGGGTGTCAACGCCCGACATCCTCGCCGGAACGTTCCGATTCCGTGGTGGGCCCTCCGCGTCTCCTCGAAAGTCGTTGTGGTGATGGATCGATCCAACACGTTAGCGGTCAGGCTCAAGCCCTATTTTCAGCTCGTCCGGCTCCCCAACGTCTTCACGGCGGCCGCCGATAGCCTCGCGGGATGGCTGCTGGCGATGGGGACGCTCGAGCACCCCGGGCGCTGGCTGCCGCTGGTGCTGGCCTCGATGTCGATCTATGCCGCTGGGATCGCACTGAACGATGTCTTCGACTACGAGATCGACCTCCGCGAGCGTCCCCAACGCCCCCTGCCCTCGGGCCGGATCTCGCGCCGATTCGCCACCAGCCTGGGCGCCGGTCTCCTCCTGCTGGGGCCGATCCTCGCTGCCATGAGCGGCTCACTGATGAGCTTCCTGGTTGCGATTGCCCTGGCCGCTTGCGTTTTCGCCTACGACGCCGGCGCGAAGCGGACCGTGCTCGGCCCCGAAGTAATGGGGGCCTGCCGGGGCCTCAACCTGCTCCTGGGAATGAGCCAGGCCGAGAACCTCGGCGGTCCCGCCGGCTGGCTCGTGGCGGGCTCGCTCGCCCTGTTCATTGTCGGCGTGACCTGGATCAGCCGATCCGAGACCGAGAGCGGACAGACCCGCGGTGTGGTCGCCGGGGTCGTGCTCCAGGACCTCGCTTTCCTGGGGCTGATCGGGGCTTCGTTCTGGGCGAAGTCATTGGCGGGCGCAAGTCAGGTCACCTCGCTGATCGTCGGGCTTGTTGTCCTGCTCTTGGTCGCGGCGATCGTGAATCGGGCCGACCTCCGGGCGCTACGCAACCCGGTGCCCGGGACCTTGCAACGCGCGGTGAAGACGGGCGTGCTGTCGCTCGTCTGGCTCAATGTGGGCGTCGTCGCGGCCGTGAGGGGGCCGGCCCATGCCCTGGCGGTTGCCGTCCTCTGGTTCCCCGCGTACAGGTTGGGGCGTTGGCTCTATTCCACCTGAGATCGCCCGTCACCTCTTTGATAATCGCTTGATGCTTCTTGAATCCGATTGGTCCTTATAGTGTCACGCGATTGTCGCTTGCATCCACGCGTTCGGGGTGTCATGCTTATTCGAGCCCGCGCGGATCGTTCGGCCGCGTGCGCATCGCAGGCTCCCCGGTGAAGCCTCATGACACAACCACGCCGCGGATTCACGCTCATCGAATTACTGGTCGTCATCGCGATCATCGGCGTGCTGGTCGGCCTCCTGCTTCCGGCCGTGCAGGCCGCACGCGAGGCGGCGCGACGCTCCCAGTGCCAGAACAACCTCAAGCAGATGGGGCTCGCGATCGCCAACTATGAAAGTGCCCAGGGCTCCTTCCCCTCGGGCGCGATCATGTACAGCGCGGCGGACGGTGCGACCAACTGCGGCGGGGTGATCGTCCACTCCGGCACCGGCTCGCCCCGGGATTTCACGATGCTCGCCCTGATCCTCGGTTACATGGAACAGGCGAACGTCTACAACGCGATCAATTTCAATCTCCGGGCCGATGGGATATTCGTCGCCGGTGTGAACGCCGGCGCGTGCAATAGCACGGCACTCGGTTCCACCATCTCCAATTACATCTGCCCCAGCGACGAGCTTCGAACTTCGAAGCTCGGCCCCGGCCCGATCGCCTACTCTCAGACCTCCTACTTCCCTTCCGGCGGGACCTGGAACACCATCGCCTACTACGCAGGCCCGGAGTGCTGGAACCAGGACCTCGGCAATGGTGCCTTCGACACGTACACGGCCTATGGTTCCTCGGCGTTCAGCGACGGCCTGAGCTCGACCATCTTCGCCGGTGAGTCGTCTCGGTTCCGCAACGACCCGGACTGGTTCTGCAACAACTGGAGCGTCTTCGCCTACAACATCTCGTCCCTCGCCGCCGCCACGACCAGGCCGCAAGGGTTCGCATACGAGGTGCCAAGGATCAACGCCAATTTGATGATCGGCGACTATCCCGACGGGGGGATCAATCCCCTACCGCCCGAGACCCACTGGCCCGACACGTACGACCACCGGGCCTGGGTGGATAGCCCGAAGTACAAGGATTACGGCCAGTGGGGGTTCAGAAGCCAGCATCCCGGCGGGGCGCAGTTCCTGTTCGGCGACGGCTCCGTGAGGTTCCTCAAGGAGTCGATCGACCTGGCGACCTACCGCGCACTCGGGACCAGGGACACGTCCGAGGTGATCTCGGCCGACGCCTTTTAGAGACCGTCGATCCGACAGTCAGCAAGGGGACCTTATGGATCGTAGGCTGATTCTTACTGCACTCGTGGGGGTAGCGACCGGCTCGTTCGGTTGCGACTCGAACCCGAACGGCCCGAGCGCACCGTCCGTCCCTCCTCCGGGCGCTTATCAACCCCAACCGGAGCCCGAACTGCCGGAGGCCAAGGGCAAGAATCGCAAGGTCCCGCTCAGGCAGGTGGGGCAGCCCATCAGCCTGCGGGAACCTGGTCGGCTCGAACCGCTCGGCTGACGCTTTCGACCGATCGGCGAGGTAGATGACCTCCTCGCCGATCGGACCTTGATTTGAGGGTCAGGCCTCGGTGAGCACCCCGGCTCCGAGCGAATGCTGGAACCGTGCGCACTGCGAGAAGAAGGTCAGCGGATTCTCGTAGACGACCTTCCGGATCAGGGCCTCGTCGTGGCCCCGGGTCTTGAGCTCGAAGATGAGCTCGGGGACGGCGAGCGGATCGCTGTGGCCCCAGTCGCCGGCCGAGTTCACCATGATCCGCTCGGTGCCGAACGTCTCGATCATGTCGGCCGCGCGGGCGGGCGTGCATTTGGAGATGGGATAGAGCGTCATCCCGACCCAGTGCCCCGCGTCGAGGGCGAGCCGGATCGTGTGCTCCTCGACGTGGTCGATGCAGACGCGCTCGGGCACGATCCTGGAGTCGTCCCGGAGCATGTCCAGGATCATCCGGGTCCCCTGGTACTTGTCGGCCAGGTGCGGGGTATGCACCAAGATCATCTCGTTAGTCTTCGCGGCCAGGTCGAGGTGCTCGAGGAAGACCGTCGCCTCGTTCCGCGTGTTCTTGTTGAGCCCGATCTCGCCGATGCCGAGGACGCTCGGGTCGTCGAGGAACTCGGGGATCATCGCGATGACCTCACGCGCGAGCGAGACGTTCTCCGCCTCTTTGGCGTTGATGCAGAGCCAGCAGAGGTGCTCGATCCCATACAGCTTGGCCCGGCTTCGCTCGAACCCGGTGAGCTGTCGGAAGTAGTCCCGAAACCCCTCCACCCCCGACCGATCGAACCCGGCCCAGAACGCCGGCTCGCTGATCATCCTGCAACCCGCCAGCGCCATCCGCTTATAGTCGTCGGTCGTTCGCGAGACCATGTGGATGTGGGGGTCGATGTAGAACACGTCGTCTGCCTCCTTAGCCCCAGGTCGGCGGAGTGCCTTGTGGGTGGATTCCGGCCCGGCGATTGATGGTCGGGTATCGTCGCCGGAATTCGAGGAAGTCCGGCGAGGTACTCCCATCTCCTAAGATACTGCAACAAGCCGCGGCCGGAAACCATCCGTCCCGGAACGAGGTCCACACGGATGGCCGATTCTTATCACCTCAGTCCTGCGGAAAACCTCGGAAGACTCCGTCCTCTTCGACAGCCTCGGCGTAGTCGTCGTAGTCCATGTTCGCGTTGGAGAGGTTGTTCTCGATGCCCCACAGCTCGCGCGTGATGACGCGGAAGCTTTGCCCCGGCTCAACATCAAGGTCTACGACGAAGATCGGGCGTTTGGCGTCGCTGTACGTCGCCTGATCGGCGATGAACGCGAAGGTGCAATTCTCATCCCCAACGGTCAGCTTCAGGGGCTGTTCGATCGTCAGTCCTGCGTACGCAGGGGCGTGGATGCAGGCGAGATGGACTTGAACCCATCTTCATGGGGCTTCGCGAGTTTGGCGCAGAGGTCATCCCACCCGGCGTCGTTTGAGAAGTCGGTCCGAATCAGGAGAATCCTCGGTCTCGGACAGCTTCTTCACGTTCTCGCTCCGTTTGCAGGTGCCGACGTGGGTTGCCTTGGGTTCCAGGGGCGTCGGATCGTTTCAAGAAGAGGCCGTATGTGAGCCTGGCTGGCACGAATTTCGCGACAATTGTGCTGCAATTCGATGAGCGATTGTCTCGCAATCGTGGGAGAGGAGCCGCGATGCGGCTCCTTAACTTCCACCGGGTCTTGAGGTTGCGAATGTGATAATCGGACCCGTGTAGTTGCCGACGGAAGACGGCATAGATTGTCGTAATTGCATAACCGACAAAATCACTACAACCCTACTTGGAGTGTGCTTTATCGGCCGGGAGTTCGAATCTTCCTCGCCAGTCGGAATCGTAGTCGAGGGAGAAGATTCGTTGGATGGTCTCGGCGCGGCCGGGGCCGGGTTCGAGGAGGGCCTCTAGGGCCTGGCGCACCTGGGCCAGGCGACGGTCAGGGGCTTCGCCGGGGCGATTCGTGGCCCTGTCGTGGCGGTCGAGGGCGGCGGCTATGTCGAGGATCCGGCATCTCGTCTCGAGGAAGTCGCGGTTCAGCACTTCCGAGGCGTCGCGCGTCTGGCTCATTCTCGTCATCTCTCTCGCTCAGGCCGCAACGTCTTTTGCGACCGCAAGTTGGTCCTTCACGATCTTCCCAAATCTTCCGAATCCACGCAAATTATTGGTTTCGCGGTCAGGCGCTGCTATTCTAGGATTGTTTGGATTCTTTTTCTCAAGTTCGGATGCTGAAGGCAAGGAAGTCCGCCTTCTTGGTACCAGCCAGGAGCTACTCTCATGAAGTCGCCATGGATCCGAGCCGGATTGGTCTCTGCACTTTGCTTGGGCTTCCTCCCTTCAGGGACGCACGTTTACGCGAACTGGGGGCGGTCGGGGGCGGTCTACTCCGAGACTGTGCTCGGGGTCCCCACGTCGTACGTCGTCCCGACGTCGTATGTGGAGACGTCGTACGTCCCCACGTCCTACGTCTCGACCTCGTACGTCCCGACTTCGTATGTGGTGGAGTCTGCGGCGGTCGTGCCGACGAGGTACGTCTATCCGACGGCCGCTTATTACACCCCCACGACCTACGCTGAGACGTCGTACCTCTTGCCGACGGCATACACCACGGCTTACGACCTGCCCAGCTACTCGCTCACGCCGACCTCGTATGTCTCGCCGCTCTACACGACCGGCTACTACGCGCGTCGCCCAGGCTTGCTCAACCGCCTGTTCGGTCGACGGACCTACGTCGCCACCTCGGCCAGCTACTACGTCCCCTCGTCGTATGTCGTGCCGACGACGTACGTGCCGACCACCTATGTGCCCACGACGAGCGTCTATCCGACCATCTATGACTTCCCCGTCGCCACCGTGGCGAGGGCGACGACCTCGGCCGACTGCGGCACGATGACCGACGTCGCCACCGTCGACGCGCCGGTGACCACCGTTCGCCCCAGGGCGGCCGCTCCCGCCCGGGCGAAGGCCCCTGCCCCGACCGTCGAGAGCACCCCTTCGGCGAACGAACCCCCGCTGGAAGACACCACGCCTCCGGCGGCTCCTTCCAAGCGAAAGGCTGATCCCCGGCAGGACGAGGTTGGATCGGTGCCGTTCCCGTCGGCTCCGGTCGGTGGCGGCAAGGATGAACTCGAACCCGAAGAGAAGAGCACGGCCAAGCCTGCTAATGCTGGTGGCGCCACTCCCGCGGCGCCCGCCCCGGCCCCGGGCAAGGCGAACGACGGTGGGCTCAACATCCCGCCGCCGCTCGGCCCGGCTGACGTGCCCGCCGATCCCAAGGAGGCACCCAAGGAGCAGGTCTATCGGATGCCCCGCGACACCCGTCGGGTGGTGAGCCGCCCGATCTACTCGCAGATTGGCCGGACCAGCCAGAGCATGCTCGAAGGGGTCGTCGTCGACAGCGACTCGAATGAGGCCGAGGAAGGGGTTCGCGTGATCATCTCGAACCGCGCCCGGGCCTTCTCCGACCGCGTCGTCACGACCAATAACCTCGGGCAGTACGCCGTGCGTCTCCCCGACGGCGACTGGACCGTCAAGGTCACGATGCCCAGCGGCCGCGTCTATGCCGTCAGCGAATTGACGATCAGCAACGGCTCGATCGTCGATGACCAGGGCCGGGATATCCCGACCTTGACCATCAAGCGCTGATCGCCCGGTTTGATGATATGATGAAGCCCGGAGCCTCCCGTTCGGGGGGCCCGGGTTTTCTTTTTGGCCCGACGGCGATGACGCCTCGAGCCAGATCGGCTCAATGGCGAGTCGTGATCATGTCTTCCGTCCAACACCTTTCTCAGGCTACGCGGCCCAACATGGCGGAATCCACCCCGGTTCGCGTTTGCTACGTGGTCAGCTACTTCCACCCGCTCGAGAGCGGCGCGGAACGCCAGGCCCTGGCACAAGGAGTCGAGCTCTGCCGTCGAGGACACACCGTCCACGTCGTCACCCATGCGGTCGATGGACTTCCACGCGATGAGGTGGTCCAGGGGATCCAGGTCCATCGCTGGGTGAAGTCGTCGAAACGTGGACCGCTCTTCGCGCCGACGTTCGTCTCGGGCGTGGTGCGGTCCTTGATCCGACTTCGACCGCAGTATGACATCGTCCACACCCATCAAGGGCTCTGGGAGGCCGTCGCGACGGGCCTGGCCAGGCCTTTCCTCCGGGGGGCCCCGACCCTCGTCCAGCCGGCCAGCTCGGGATACTACGGCGAGGCCGACGAACTGCTCCGGACCCGGGGCTCGGCGATCCTCCGCCGGTTGATCCTCCGCAACTCCGCCTTCGTGGCGATCTCCGCCGACATCCAGGATCAGTGGAGGGCCCTCGGCGTTCCGGCGGACAAGATGACGCTCCTCGCCAGCGGCGTCGACGCGGAGTTGTATCGTCCGGGCCCGAGCCAGTATGACGGCGACTTGCTGCCCCGTCCCCGGGTCGTCTTCACCGGCCGACTCCACCCGCAGAAGAATCTCGACCTGCTGCTCGACGCCTGGCCCAGGGTCAGCCATGCCACGGGGGCGAACCTGATCCTCGTCGGGCATGGGCCCGAACGTCACCGGCTCGCCGAGCGGGCGAAAGCCCTGAAGATCGAGGATCGGGTGCAGTTCACCGGAGCCGTCGCGAACCCGGCCGAGATCCTGCGTGCGGCCGATGTCTTCGTTCTGCCGAGTGTCGCGGAGGGCATGAGTAATTCGTTGCTCGAGGCCATGGCGACCGGCTTGCCCTGCGTCGCGACCGACATCGGCGGAAACTCCGACCTGCTCGAAAATGGCGTCGGCAGGCTCGTTCCGTCGAACGATCCGGAAGGCTGGGCTCGGACCCTGATCGAGGTCCTGACCCAGCCGGATTTGAAGCGACAGCTCGGGGAGTCGGCCCGAGGGCTCATCGAGCGCGAGTTCGCGTTGCCGGTCGTGATCGACCGCTATCTCGCCCTCTATCGACGCATTTTAACGCCTGGCGCGGTTGGGTCGTTGGAGCCGGCGAGGAATCGCGGGTAGGAGCCCGCTTTATCGTCATAGGGGGCGGCCATTCGCTATAATTCTCTTAAGTCGGAAGCACTAAGGACGGTGATGAAACCCTTGTCCAAGGCGTCGGCCCGCGCCGGAAGCTCGGGAGGCACCTTACGATCGGCTCCCCAATGTCCCCCTTGTTGAAGGCTCCGGTAGTCCTGGCACACGGGCTCTTCGGCTTCAAGCAGATCGGCTTCGGGCCGGTGAGGCTGACGACCTACTTCCGTGAGATCCCCGAGTTCCTCGCCGCGGCGGGAAATCGGGTGCTCGTCACGAAGGTGCCCCCCATTGCCGGGATGGATTTCCGGGCCAGGAGCCTGGCGGAATCGATCGAGTCCGCCTTCGGCGACGAGCCGGTGCACATCATCGGCCACAGTTCCGGAGGGCTCGATGCCCGCTGGTTGCTGACCGACAGCTCCTGGCGCAAGCATGTCTTGAGCATCACGACGATCGGCACGCCCCACCTCGGCTCGGCGATCGCCGACTTCGCCAAGATCCGGTTCGGCCGGATCTACCGCCAGTTGACGTCGCTGGGCGTGGATCACCGCGGGTTCGTCGACGTCACCCGCAGGGCCGCGCGGGCCTTCCACCGCCACGCACCGGCCCCGAGAGACCTCCCCTGCTTCAGCGTCGCGGGGGCGCCGAACTCGGAAGACGTCTGCTGGCCCCTCCGGCGGATCCACGACGCCCTCTATGAGCTCGAAGGCCCCAACGACGGACTCGTCGCGGTCGACTCGGCGCTCGCCTTCGGGACGAACCTGCCGGTGTCGCACCTCGACCACCTCCGGCAGGTCAACTGGTTCGCCCCCGAATTCCAGCCTCCCCCGGCCTTCGAGCTTTACGGGTCGATCCTCGAGAACCTCGTGAACCACGGGTTCGGCGAGAGCGAGGCCGTCGAAGGCAGGATCCCGGTCGTCGTCGAGGCCTGAGCCTCGCCTTATGCGAACGTCTCGAGGCTCTCCGCCTTGGGGACGGGCTTCGACGTCGCCGTGCGGTCGAGAAGCACGGCGACGGTCATGTCGCCGAGCACGTTCGAGGTCGTCCGGCAGCGGTCGAGGAACCAGTCGATCGTGAGCAGGACCGGGATCTTGTCGGCCGGCAGGCCGACGGCCGCGAAGATCAAGGGGAGCGTCACGAAGCTGCCCGACGGTATCCCCCCCGCTCCGACGCTGGCGACGAGGGTGGTCACGACGATGATGAGCTGGTCGATCGTCGAGAGGTTGAACCCGAGCGCCTGGGCCATGAACAGGACGGCGGTGGCCTGATAGAGCGCGGTGCCGTCGTTATTGAAGTTCGTGCCGACGCAAGCGGCGAGCTGGCTCGACTCCCTCGAGACCCCGAGTTTATTGGTGAGGGCGTTGAGCGTGATGGGCATCGTCGCGGCGGTGCTCGCCGTGCTGAACGTGCTGGCCATCACGTTGGAGGCCCCGCGCAGGAACCGGAGCGGCGACATCCCCCCGAAGACGGCCATCACCACGAGATACCATGTGACCTGGCACGTCAGCCCTCCTAGCACGACGACGATCAGCCAGATGAGCGACTTGAAGACCTGGATCCCTTCCTTCTGCCCGACGCTCGACGCCACCACGCCGAAGACCGCGAACGGCACGAGGGCCACGACCCAGAGCAGCACCCGCATGAGCAACTCGAAGCCGAGGTTCAGGAGGTCGACGACCCCCTTGTATGTCGTTTCGCCCCGGGCCTGCTGCTCGTTGCGGATCTTCACGAGGCCGATCGAGAGGGCGAGCGTGAGCAGGACGAGCTGGGCCAGGTTGTTCGTCGCGAAGGCCTCGCCGACGCTCTTGGGGACCAGCTCGATCAGGAGGTCCACCACCTCTTTCTTGGGCGGGGGCGTGGGAGGGTTGGCCAGGTCTACGAGCTGAGCGCCCTGACCGGGAGCGATGAGGTTCGAGAGCAGGAGGCCGAACCCCATCGCGACGAGGGTGTTGATGAGGTAGTAGACCATCATCAAGAAGCCCTGTCGGCCCCGGATGTCGTTGGAGACCACCGCACTCAGGATCGCGAGCACCACGAGCGGCGCGGCCAGGGCGTTGAGGGCCCTGATGATCAGTTTGGGCAGGATGTCGATGCGGGCGATCGAATCACCAAAGTAAGACCCGACGGGGATGGCGAGGATCACCGCCCCGATCACCCAGATGTAGAGGGGGATCCCCCCCGGTCGGCTCTCCGGCTCGTCGGCCCCGGCCAGGTTTTCCACTTCGATTTGCGACATCCGTCTCCCCTCAAGATCGCCCGATCTCCCCTGGCCGTCGCGCGGCCCTTGCGTTCGGACCGTCGTTCATACGACATCTCTCGACCCGCGGCAAGCATGGGGATGGGCCGGCTGCCGGATCCGACGTCCCCGGATCGTCCCGACGTCCGGAACCTCGAAGGCGGATTTCGCCCGATTGCAAAGCCCTTTGTCGGCACGGATAATGGAAGGAGTTCAGATCTTCGAAACGCAGAAACGCCATCATGTTGCGGCCGGGGCAATGCGCCGGGCCGGGGAGTAGGATGCGATGAGCCGAGACCCCGAAGACCCCCGTCCGCCCCGGAGGCCTAAGGCCCCCAGGCCCGCCGATGCCGACGAGTATGGCGTCGGCGACCAGGCCTCGACTTGGCGACCGAGCCCCCATCCGCCCAAGGATCCCGAACGCTCGGGCCTCAAGGCCTCGAAGTCCACCAAGGGGCGATCCCTCGACGACATGGTTACGGAGCGGATCAAGCCGGACGCCGGGCCGAGCTGGTGGGAGCGGATCGTCTTCGGGCAGGTCAGCTCGGGGCTGCTCTCGCAGTTCTGCAGGCAGTTCGCGGCCTACCTCAGCGCGGGCGTGGACATCATCAAGGCCCTGCAAGGGCTCGAGAAGCAATTCAACGGCACGGCGCTCGGCCCCGTGATCGGCCGGATGACCCTCGGCATCCGCAAGGGGGATACCCTGGCCGACGTCGTCGCGAAGGAGCCGGGCGCGTTCGACTCGCTCTTCCTGAGCATGATCCGCGTCGCCGAGACCCGCGGCGGCGTGCCCGAGACCCTCCGGCGGATGGGGCAGCACTACGAGGGACGCCAGAAGCTGATCCGCCAGGCACGCTCGGCAATGATCTATCCGATCGCGGTCCTACTGGTCGCCTCGGGGGTCGTCGCCCTGATGACGATCTGGATCCTGCCGATGTTCGCCCAGATGCTCAGGGAGATGGCCCCGAAGACGAGCCTGCCCTTGCCCAGCCGAATCCTTATGGGCTTCAGCGACTTCATGGCCAAGGCCGGGTGGATCGTCGTTCCCGCAATCATGGTCGCGATCCCCTTCGTCGGGCTGAGAGTCTATGGCTCTCCGGCCGGGAAGAAGCTCCTCGACAAGATGGCCCTGTACGTCCCGGTCCTCGGAGCTTTGCTTCGAAAGATCGACACGACTCGCTTCGCACAGACGTTGTCCGCACTCCTGGCGGCCGGTGTCGACATCGGGACTTCGCTCGACCTCACGGCCGATGTGATGCGGCTCGACCCGTTCCGAAGCGCCATGAAGAAGGCGAAGAAGTCGGTGATGGACGGCGGCGACCTCAGCACGGCCCTGTCGCGAGCCAACTGCTTCTACCCGGACGTCATCGCGATCGTGGGTTCGGGGGAGGACACGGGCAAGATCCCCGAGTCGCTGGAGAAACTGGCTGAGGACTATGAGGAGCAAGTCACCTACATGGTGAAGAACATGGGTCAGCTCGTCCAGCCGATCTTGATGGTCGTGATGGGCGGGGCCGTCTTGTTCATCATCCTCGCCGTCTTCCTCCCCTACATTTCCATGATTACGAGCCTGACCCGTTAATTGAGGGTCCTCGTCATCCGGAGGGACGGTCACGGTTCGCCGCTAAGGATGCGCGTGTCTCGTGCGGTGATCCCAGGCGGCGAGGCCGACCGCCATGAATACGCAGAGCACGGCCGAGAGCCCGATGGTCGAGGGCAGGCCCCAGCTTGACGCGAGCTTCCCCGTCCAGAGCGAGCCGAGGGGGACGGAACCCGAGAAGGCGATCATCCAGATCCCCATGACTCGGCCTCTCAGGTGGTCTGGCACGGAGACCTGGATGAGCATCTGCATGGCCGAGTAGAAGACGACCGCCCCGAAGCCGATGCCAAACAGGCAGATCGACGCCAGGCCGACTCGAGCTCCGCGAGGCCAACTCATCGGCGCGAGCGTCGGCAGGGCCGCCGCCGCGGCGAGCGATCCTGCAAAGAGGAGGAGGCCGCCGACCAGGAGCTTTTCCTTGCGGCGGAACCCGCCGAGCCAGGCCACGGCGAAGGCGCCCAGAGTCGCCCCCACGCCGCTGCTGGAGAGCAAGACGCCGTAACCGCCGACGTCGGTGTGGACGACCCGCTTCGCAAAGGCCGGGATCATCGCGTCGTAGCCCATCCCGATGATCCCGAACAGCGTCATGGCCAGGAACAGGATGCCGACGCGACGATCCTGCCAGGCGTATGAGAAGCCTCCCAGAACTCCTCGGTGCTCGGTCCTGGGCGCCGGCGCCTCGACGACCACGCGTCTCGGTATCGACAACACGGCCATGATGGCGGCCACGTAGCTGAGGCCGTTGAGGAAAAAACATACCGTCTCGTCGAACCGGGCCAACAAGATGCCCGCCAGGGCCGGTCCGATGACGCGCGAGGCATTGAAGAGCCCGGAATTCAACGCGATGGCGTTGGTCAGCTCCTCGCGGCCCACGAGTTGATACATGAAGACCTGACGACTCGGCATCTCGAACGCGACGCAGACGCGGGTCAGGGCCAGGATCAGCGTCAGGAGGCGGACATCGGCGACCCCGGAGCCGATGAGCCCCGCCAGGGTGAACGCCAGGATCATCTGGGCAATTTCCATCAGCAGGATCATGTTCCTCGGCACGACGCGGTCGGCCAGGGCGCCCGAGAAGACCCCCACGAGGAGGCCGGGGAGGACGCTCGCCGCCGCCACGATACCAAGCCAGAGCTCGGAGTTCGTGTCCTGGAAGACGATCCAGCTGACCGCGGCGGCCTGGATCCAGGCGCCGACCAGGCTGATCCCCTGCCCGATGTAGAACCGGCGATACGACGGATTGTCGAGCGCGGAGAACATTCGCGGGAGGTAGGAAGGACGCTCGGTGGCAATGCGCTCGGACATGAGATCCTTCGCTTCAGAGTCCATTCAGCGGCCGGGCGTCATCGACACCGGCCCGCTCAATCGGCTTGCTCGTCGGGCGTCGTCGCCACGACCGCGTCCTTTGCCGCTGGAATCGTCGTCTCCACTTTCACCTCGGCCGGCGGGGCTTCCAGCCCGAAGGTAGCCAGGATGTAGTAGAAGGCGTAAGCCACCACGAAGCCCAGGACCGCGGCCGGCTGGATCTTCGCCAGGCTGGCGTTGTCGAGCGCCTTGCCGACGAGCGGGACGAGCCCGACGAACAGCCCCAGGGCCCACGCCAGGACCCCGGCGGGGTTCACGCCTCGCCTGGCCCCCGGCCAGACCCCTCGAGAGCGGAGGTATCCGGCCGCCAGCACACCGAGCATCGGCCCGAAGAGTGCACCCATAACGGTGAAGATCTCTTCAAGTCTCGTGGGGAACCGCGTGATGGAGATCAGCCATGCGACGGGCGTCGCCAGCAGGATGAAGCGGAGTCGCGGCCAGCTCGGCCAGACGGCGTTGAACCGGGAGCCGAGTATGAACGCCCCATAGCAGGCCGGCGCCAGTGCGGAGAGCCCGAAGAGGAGGAAGACCGCCCCCGCCAGCCAGGGGGGGAAGCCGCCGAGGAGCAACGCATTCTGGAAGGTCGCCTCGATCGAGGGCTGGCCGCCGACTCCCTGGGGCAAGACCCCGCCGGCCCTGGCGGCGCCGCCCGAGGTCACGAGCAGGCCGAGCGTGGCGACGATCCATGAGGCCATGAAGACCCCGACCAGGCCGCCGATCCGCACATCCTTGGGGCTCCGGCTGGTGGCTCCCCAGTCGGCCGCCGCCGTGGCGGAGCAGGCGAAAAAGCCGAAGATCCACTGGATGACGAGCGTGAACGCCTCGAGTCGCCCTTGCGGGTTGAGCGGGGCGAGGACCGGCTGGATCCCCTCGCCGATCGGAGTCCCCATCGCCCCCTTGAGCGTCACCAGCGTCGCCAGGCCCAAGGAGAGCGCGGGGAAGACCGGGTAGACGTTCATCAACGCGAGGATGACCCGGAGCAAGTATCTCCCCACGAGCGCGGCGGCGTACAGCCACGTCAGCGACGTGATCAGGAACAGGATGCTGGGGAGCTTCATCGAGTCGAGGACGACCGGTTGCAACGCGTGAGCCGGCAGGAGCCCGATCGAGACGAGCCCCTGGAGCGACCAGCTCGTGGCATAGTGGGCAGAGACCGCCATCCAGACGACCTGGACGATCCCGACCAGCAGGTGCGTGAACCACGGAGCCCCGCGCTCGCCGAACGTGTCGGTCCCGAGCACCTCCGTCGCGAACCCCGTGCGCTGGCCCCACATGGCCGGGCCGTAATAAAGCAGGAGGTAGCAGAGGAGTCCCCCCGCGGCCGCCCCGATGACGCACCAGATCAGGCCGCCGAGCGGGAGCGCCCTGCGTCCGAGCTGGTCGAAATAGACCATCCAGAGGAAGAGGCTGATGAACGTCGGCGCGATGCTCGTCTGCCAGGGCTTGCGAACCAATGGAGGCGTCGCCGTGGCGGATTCCGCGGTGACGGCGGGGGTGTCGTGATTCTCGGGGCTTTTGCTCAACGCACCTTCGGCGGTATCCACAAGCGTCTCGATTACGGAGTGCTGCGCCGGGGCAGTATCGGTGGATTCGGTGTTGGGCGACCCTCGCGAGCGAGCGAACGTCGCCAGAGAAGTGTAACCGGCGTGGAGAGGGCGAGCCTAGTCGACATCGAAACCGCGTGGCCAGGAACGAGCCTGACCACGCGGTTCGTGGATGGTCCCAGACCCCTCGGCCGAGAACGGGCTCGAGGGGTATTCTCACTGCGGCTCGCGACTTAGAAGTCGGACGCGAGCTCGGCGGGCGCGAACTCACTCCCCTTGAGTACCTCGGGCTTATAGCCGCCTCGAGCCTTATCGCTCAGAGCGATGGCGCCGAAGATGAACACGAGGATGACGGGCAAGGCCGAGACGTAGCGGAAGGACCACTTGGCCCCTTCGCTCTGCGCCTTCAGGACGATGGCCCTGTCGGCTTCGGGCAGCGCCTTGACCTTCTCGGCGTCGATGACGAACGCCGCGACCTTCTCTCCCTCGACCTTCGCGGCTCCCTCGGCCTTTCCGGGCTCGGCTGCAGCGGTGGCCACGACGGCACTTCGAAGGTTTGCCGGCAGGGCCTCATAGGTGATCTTGTCGTTGATCTTCCCCATCTCGGGCGAGACGAAACCGATGGCGAGGTTACCGATGCAGCCCATCAGGCCGAGGAGGAACGCACCACCTCGCGGGAAACGCTCAGCCGTGACGCCCAGCATGGTCGGCCAGAAGTAGACGATGCCGAGGCCGAAGATCGTGGCGGCGACGATGACCGTCGGCGTGTCATAGGCGAAGCTCAACGCATAGAGGCCGATCGCCGAGAGGATCGACGAGCCGGTGAGCATCCCGACCGGCGAGAGCCGGTGGGCGATCGGGCCGGCGAAGTGACGCAGGACGAACATGATGGCGCTGGTGCCCATCAGGACGTACGTGCCGTTGATCCCGGCCGTCTTCTCGAGCACGAGGCTCTGCATGCCTTGCGGGGCGAGCTCGGTCGAGGCTGTCAGCAGCATGCAGAAGGCCCAGAGCAGGAACATCGGCCGGGCAACCTGGCCCAGCATCTCGCCGCTCGAGACGCCCGAGGCGACGCGCTCGGTGACCGGGAACTTCTGGATCATGAACAGCACGCCATAGATCAGCGTGGGGATGAAGATCAGGCCAACCTTCACCTGCCATCCGAACATGATGGCTTCTTTCTTGATGTCGGCGCCTACAGCATCCAGGCCCAGCCCTTTCGTGATCAAGATCGAGATCAGGCCGCCAAGGAAGAGGCCGCCCGGCCACCAGGCATGCAGCACGTTCAGCTTGTGGGTCTTCTCTGTCGGATACAGGGTCGCGGCGAGCGGGTTGATCCCGATCTCGACGAGGCCGTTGCCGCTGCCGACCAGGAAGGTCGCAAAGCAGAGGAGGCGGTATGCCGATTCCCCTGTGGCGATGAACGGGCAGGTGATCGTGAGCAAGGTCCCGACCAGGTGGCAGAGGAAGGCCAGACCGAGCATCTTCTTCATGCCGAGGAAGTCGACCACGAAGGAGCCGACCGCCATGGAGCTCGCCATCCCCCAGAAGGCCAGGCCCGCGATGAAGCCGAGCTGCCCCGCGTTGAGACCGAAGGTGGTGCCCCAGGCCGGCAGCACGTCCTGCCGGATCACGAACGAGAAGGCCGACGCGATCAGCGAGATACAACTCGCCACGAAGAGACGATTCGGATTCATACGCGCATTCTCCCTGGAAGCGATGATGACGCGGCCTACTTGAGCAGTTGGGGTGGGCGAGAAACTGGTAACGTCATACCCGACAGGTCATCGCTTTTCCAGTGGGACGAACCGGGATCCCTGGACGGAAGTCTTCGCAACCGAACGACTACCGGATCAAATGTTGCGCGATGATGTTTCGCTGGATCTCATTCGTCCCCGAGTAGATCGTGCTGCCGATGCTGTCGCGCAGGTCTCGCTCGATGCCGTTCTCGGCGACGAACCCGGCGGCCCCGAAGAGCTGGACGGCATCGAGGCTGTTCTTCACGAAGCATTCGGAGACGTGCAGCTTGGCGATCGCCGCGTCGAGGGTCGCGTCGCGCCCCTGGGCCTTGAGCCAGCCGATCTTGTAGACGAGCGGTCGGCAGGTCTCGAGCCGGAGCTTCATGTCGACGATCTTGTTGGCGACCGACTGGAACTTACCGATCGATTTGCCGAACTGCTTGCGCCCCTTCGCATGCTTGATGCAGCGCTCGAGCTGTCGCTTCATCGTCCCGAGGGCGCTCGCGAGGATGGCCCCGCGTTCCCACTCCATCGAGCAGTTGAAGACCTCGGCCCCCCGCCCTTCGCGGCCGAGCAGGCTCTCCGGAGGCAGCGTGCAATTCTCGAAGGCGAGTTCGCCCATCGGCACGGTGCGGACGCCGAGCTTGCGGATCTCGCGGACCACGCGGAAGCCGGGGGTATCTTTGGGGACGATGAACGCGCTGATGCCGAGGACCCCCTTGGCGGGGTCGGTCGTGGCGTAGCAGACGAAGAGGTCGGCGACGGGTCCGCTCGTCACCCAGGTCTTCCGCCCGTCGAGGATCCAGCCGTCGGACGTCTTGGTGGCCCGGGTCTGCATGCTGAAGATGTCGGAGCCGGCCTCGACCTCGCTGGCGCCATTGGCCCCGACGAGCGTGCCGTCGCAGAGCAAGGGGAGGTATTTCTTCTTCTGGGCGTCAGTCCCGTAGCGGAGGATCGGGATCGTGTTCGTCCAGGTCGAGGCGTTGATGGCGAAGATCAGGCCGTTGTCGGGGCAGCCGTAGCCGAGCCCTTCCATCGCGGCGATCGTCTCGGGGAGTCCGAGCCCCTTGCCGCCGTACTCGGTCGGGACCGGCAGCCCCTGGATCCCGAACTCGGCGCAACGCTTCCAGCCCTCTCGCCAGAACTCCCGGCGCTCGTCGCGCTCGAGGATGTCGTCGATGAGGTTCTCGCGGGCGTACGCGACGGCGTTGTCGTGCCAGGCCTGCTGTTCCGGACTGAGGGCAAAATCCATCGCTCTCGCCTCCTTGCAATGCGGTTCAGGGGGGATACGCTCGCGGGCATCCGTGCAATCTAATCACTGTCCCCCGCCCCGTAAACCCGCACAGCCTCGGGCGATGGTGCGGGCATTGACTTTGGAGCGGCCCCCACCCAAGATGAGTGGGCCCCTCGGATGGTCGGATTTCCGTCCACAAACGGGGGCGAGACAGACGGCCCCCGAGCCGAAGGTCCTGTCCGTGATTCGTGTGCCTCCGACGTCATGAGGATAGGCGGTTGGGTCGAGAGGAGCGTCGGCGTTGGGGTCGAGGAGCCTGGTCTATCGGGCGATCGTCTACACCTGGGCGTTCCCGACCACCTGCGTCGGCCTCGCGGCGGGGGCCCTCACGCTCGCCACGGGGGGGAGCGTCCAGCGCAGGCAGGGGGCGCTCGAGTTCTACGGCGGGTTCTCCAGGCGCTTCGCAGTCCGGTTCGGCTTCGCGGCCATGACGCTCGGTCATGTGATCATAGGCCGAGACTGCCATTGCCTCGATTCATGCAGGGATCATGAGCAGGCCCACGTCCGCCAGGTCGAGCTCTGGGGCCCGATGTTCATCCCCGTCTATCTGATGGCGAGCGTCGTAGCCTGGTGGCGCGGCGGCGACTATTACCTGGACAACTGGTTCGAACGCGACGCCCGACGCGCCTGCGGCGAATGGTGGTGATCGGCGCGTCGGGAGTTCCACTTCGCATGCCTCAGGTCGAGCACGTCGAGCGTCATTTCACCGCCAGCGAGTTCGTCCGCGACATCGTGATCGGGATGTCGGACGGCCTGACAGTCCCCTTCGCCCTGGCGGCGGGACTCTCCGGGACGATCCACGAGACCTGGATCATCGTCACCGCTGGGCTCGCCGAGGTCGCAGCCGGCTCGATCGCCATGGGCCTGGGGGGCTACCTCGCCGCGAGGAGCGACGCCGAACACTACGTTGCCGAGGAACGGCGCGAGTGGCGAGAGATCGAGACGGTGCCCGAGGTCGAAGTTGCCGAGGTCACCGAGTTGTTCAAGGCCTACGGGCTCTCGGCTGAGGAGATCGCCCCGATCACCCGGGCCTTTCGCGCCAATCCAAAGGCCTGGGTCGAATTCATGATGCGATTCGAGCTGGGGCTGGAGGAGCCGGATCCGCGTCGGGCGTTGACGAGTGCGGCGACCATCGCCGGGGCGTACATCGCGGGAGGCCTGATCCCGCTTGCCCCCTACATCCTCTCATCCGACTCGCGGTCGGCACAGTTGGGTTCCGTGGTCGTGACCCTCTTCGCCCTCTCGATCTTCGGCTACGTCAAGGGGCAGTTCACGGGGACCCGACCGCTGCGGAGCGCCCTGCAAACCACGCTCATCGGCGGGATCGCCGCGGCCGCGGCCTACCTCATCGCCCGCATGTTCGCATGAGCGGTCGAGATCCAGGTCGCGGCTCGGACGAATCACCAGCGCGAAACCGCCCGAGGTTTGAGCCCCGGGCGGTTCCGTTTGGTATCAAGTTCGTCTTCGCCTCGTGGGCGGCTCAGCCTCCGCCGAGCAGCGTGCTCAACAGGCCAGGCGGCTTGCCGCCGGGGACCACGATGCGGTCGCCGGGGAAGACCTGGTAGTTGGTCAGGCTGTCACCCCGATCCTTGATCCCGAACCAGTCGATCTTGAGAACCGTGTCGGGCCCGCCCGCCGGGTGGGGGCGGACGAGATAGGCCTTGTCGGGTAGGCTGTTCGTCCTGAGACCTGCCGCAAGGATTGCGTCGAGCACCCGTTCGTTCCCCGTGATGGGGAACTTGCCCTGGGTCGTCACGGTGCCGAGCACGTAGTAAAACTTGCTCGCGCTCCCGTTGATGAGCCTGACGGAGACCTCATAGGGCTGCTTCGGCTTCCGGGAGCCGGGCAATCTCGTGAGGTGGTCGGCGATCTTCCGCTCGGCCTGCTCGAGCGTGAGGCCGGCGACGTAGACGTCGCCCCCGAAGCCGAAGTCGATCGTGCCGTCCGTCTGGACGGCCAGCGTGGTGAGCGAGAGGTCCGGCACCTGCGGCTTGACCGAGACCTCGAGCTCGTCGGGGGGCTCGATCACGTACGGCGGCAGCGAGACCATCTGGAGCTCGCGCGGCTGGTTCGGATCGATCACCCCGTACTGCGGAATCTTATTGGCGCGGTGCGCATTCAACCCGCTGCAACCGTGGAGGGCTGGAACGAGGGTGAGCAGGAGCACGCCCAAGAGCCGGGCACGCGCCATTGGCATCCTTGCGGTCATCAGCCAACACCCTCTCGGGAACTGGTGACTAGCGAGTTGTCCGCGATCCCGTCTGCGATTGGCAAAAAGGACGCGGCGCCGACCCAACCGTGAGTCGGAACCTCTTCTCTGATCGGGAGACTTTACGGGGCCGCTTGAAGAAAAACTCGGGATTGACCCAAACGGGGGAACGAAGTAGCTTGCGGCCGACCTGGAGTCCAGTGCTCGTGGAACTGATCGTATCGACTTTTCCGTAAGACTGGCGGCCCCCGATGGAGTGGGGGTTGGGAGGATTCCGGGAGCACGAGGCGACCGTCCCATGCCGTCATCAGCGTCTCGGGTCTTATTCCTCGGCCTTGATGGCGGGACGATGTCCGTCTTCCGCCCCTGGTTCGAGCGGGGTCTTCTCCCGAACCTCGCTTCCCTCTGGAAGCGCTCGGCGTATGGGACGCTCCGCTCATCCGAGCCGATGGTGACGCCCGTCGCCTGGACCTCGTTCCTCACCGGGTGTACCCCCCCGGTTCATGGGATCCACGAATTCTACTACGTGGATTCGGCCGATCGCAGCCTGCGGTCGAACCACGCGGGACGGGTCCGCGTGCCGACGCTCTGGCAGATCCTCAGCGCAGACGGCCACGACGTCGTGAGCCTGAACCTGCCGATGACCTATCCCCCGCCGATGGTCCGGGGCCTGGTCGTGGCCGGCTCCGACGCCCCCGGGCTCGACTGGGCGTTCGCCCAGTGCCCCGAGTTCGGCGAGGAGATCTTCGCCAACGTTCCCGATTATACGCATAAGATCGTGTGGAAGGGTCGACCCAAGACCCTCGACGACCTCCGCGTCCGGGCCGCCCGCAACCGGGCCGTCTTCCGCGCCCAGGCCGAGGCCGCCGAGCGTGCCGACGCCCGCTGCGACTGGTCGGCCCTGATGGTCCACTTCCACAACCTCGACAGCCTCCAGCATCGCCTCTGGCCCTACCTCGACGTCGATGAGACCGGAGTCCGGGTGCCCGGCTGGAACGAAGAGGTCGAGTCGTGCATGCGGGTGCTCGATGAGAGCGTCGGGCGGCTCCTGGAGCTGGCCTCGAGGCACGACGCGGCGATCGTTGCCGTCTCCGACCACGGCTTCGGCCCCTGTAAGGCCCTCGTCAACGTGAACGGCCTGTTGCGCCAGACGGGCCTGCAACGCGGCCTGATGTACGGCACCCGCTTCCGCTACAGGGCCCAGCGCCTCGGCGACCGGCTCCATCGTTGGATGACCCGCACCGCCCCCGGCGGCCCGGGTCGCCGGCTCCCGCGCTCGATGGAAGGACAGGTCGGTTGCGACTGGAAGAAGACCCTGGCCTTCGCCCCCTTCGGGCAGCTCAGCGGCTGCATCTTCCTCAATCCGGCTCTGACCGGCAGCGGCGCCGTGGCGGAAAGGGTCCGCCGCGAGGTCATCGAGATCTGCCTCGAGGCCCGCGACCCCAAGACGGGCGACCTGCTCTTCCGCGATGCCTTCGACCTCGGAGAGCAGTACGACCTCGACCCGGCGAGGGAGGGGCTTCCCGACGTCCTCGCACTCTCGGCCGACGGATACCAGGCCCAGGCCAAATGGGGGGTGACGCTCCGCAATGAGCTGACCCGCCACGACCCGAACCTGCCGGGCACTCACTGGATGGACGGCGTGATCGCCATCGACGCCCCGGACGTGAAGCACGGCGAGCACCTCCACGCCAATCTCCACGACATCGCCCCGACCGTGCTCGCCATGCTCGGGCTGAAGATCCCGGAGACGATGGAGGGCCGGGTCATCCACGAGGCTTTCGAGAATCCCCTGCCCGTCCGTTACGGGGAACTCCCCGTGATCGAGGCCGACCCACGTTTTGAAGCGCTCCTCGCCGCGGGATTCGGCGCGGAGTGTGCCTGATCTTGATCCTCTTCGCTCTTCCCCAGAGGTCGACATGAACGACGTCCAGACCACCGTGCGCGACTACATCCTCAACGAGTTCCTCCCCGGCGAAGATGCCGAAGCCCTGACCGGCGACACCCCGCTGATCACCGGCGGCATCCTCGACTCGATCAGCACTCTCAAGCTGGTCTCCTTCCTGGAAGACCACTTCGGCGTCACCATCGAGGCGCACGAGGCCGGCGTCGAGCATCTCGACTCGGTCGACCAGATCGCTCAGCTCATCGGCGAGAAGAAGGCCGCCTGAGCCGACGGAGGGCACTGAACGCGAGAGTTGAAGCCTGGACGTGCCCTCGCGACACAACGCGCAGCCAATCGAGGGCAGGCCCTGGCCTGCCCTTCGGCGTTGGATGGGGTAAAGTCGCCTCAGACGGTCCCCGCCGGAAGCTCGGTCTCGATCTGCGAACCTGCCCGCAGGAATGAGGCGAGGTTGTCCGTGAGCGTCCCCGCGTTGTCCATGCGGGGGACCTTGTTCTGCCCGCCGATCTTGCCTCGCGAACGCATCCAGGCGTCGAAGCCGCCGGGGCGGGCGACGATCATGCCGGGCAGCGGCAGGCCCACGCCCTCGGCGCGATGCGCGAGGTAGTCGGCGTTACGCCTGGAGAGGTCGGCGTCGAGGGCTTTGCGGAAAGCCTCCAGGTCGTCGGGAGCCTTGAGGAACTCGACGACGTACTGGTGATACCCGAGCGCCCCCTGGAAGACCGGGCCGACGTGCCACTCGCGGACCGAGGCCCCCGTCTCGGCCGAGGCCGTCGCGACCGCCCCTTCGATCTCCTCGTTGATGAGGTGCTCGCCGAAGGCGGAGAGGGTGTACTTGGTGCGGCCAGTGAAGGTGAGCAGCGGCGGGTTCAACGACTCGAACCGGACCGTGTCACCGATGATGTGGCTCCACATCCCGGCACAGGTCGATACCACGATCGCGTAGTTGACACCGGCCTGCACGTTGCCGAGCCAGTGCCGGGTCGGATTCGGCGAGTCGAGCTCATCGATGGGCACGAACTCGTAGAAGAGGCCGTGGTCGTAGACCAGGCGCAGGTGTCCCGTCGCCGGGTCGCCGAAGGCGATGAAGCCTTCCGAGCACGGGTACGTCTCCTGGAGCCGGATCGACTTGCTGCCGAGCACGTCCTCGAAGGCGCGTCGGTACGGGTCGAACTTGACCCCGCCATGGACCACGAGCTCGAGGTGCGGCCAGACCTCGGCGATCGTCGACTTGCCGGAGAGCTCGAGCAATCGTTCGAAGAGGACGAGCAGCCAGCTTGGCACGCCCCCGACGAGGGTGATCCGCTCGCGGAGGCTCTGCTCGGCCAGCATCGAGAGCTTGCGGTCCCAGTTCGACTCGAGGGCGAGCGAGAGGGGCGGGAACGTGTACGGGCGGAGGATCTCGTTGAACTCCTTGGCGACGACCCCGCTCAGGTCTCCCTGGAAGACGCCGGGGGCCGGGCGTTCCAGGTCGCTCGAGCCGCCGAGGAAGAAGATCCGCCCCTTGAAGAGCTGCGAGGATTCGTGCGTGGCCAGGTGATAGGCCACCATCGTCCTCGCCCCCTTCTGGTTCGAGGCGAGCATCTCCCGCGTGATCGGGATGTACTTCGTCGCCCCCTGGGTCGTCCCGCTCGTGAGCGCGAGGTACGGAATCCGGCCCGGCCAGGTCAGGTTGTCGAAGACCGGGTACTGATCCTGGAGATAAGATTTCCAGAGGTCTTCATACGTGCGCAGGGGCACGGCCTTCTGGAAGTCGGCGACCGTTTGGATGCTGGCGAAGCCGTGGTCGCGGCCGAACCGTGTATTCGCGGCCTTGCGCACGAGCGTCTTCAGCTCGCGCTCCTGGGCGGCCACGGGGTCGGTCCGTTCGAGCTCGGCCACGCGCCTGCGTCCCGAGCTCACGAACCCTCGGTTCACGATCGAACGGACGGGCGCCGTGCCCGCGATGGCCTGGATGGGGGAGAGCCAGTTCATATCAGCCGACGTCCTTCACGCCCCGGCAGAAGTACGCGCCCGCCGGCGGGATGTTGCGCGGCTCGAAGACGAACTGGACGTCGTCGAAGACCTTGCGATAGAACCGCAGGTAGACCCAGGGCATCTCGGTGATCTGGTTGTAGGTGCCGCCCGGGGCGAGGATCTTCTTGACGTTGCGGAAGAGGTCGCGCTGGAGGTCCTTGGGGAAGGACGGGACCGGGAGCCCGGAGACGACGTAGTCGACCTGGCTGATCCCGCGATCCTTGAGGATCTGCTCGAGGTCGCGGACGTCCCCCTCGATCACGTCGAAGTTGGGCTTGTCGGCGAAGCGCTCGCGGAGGAGCCGGGCGAAGTCCGGGTCGCGTTCGAGGACGATCACCTTGCAGTCGGGGTGGGCCTTCGCCGCGAGGACCTTGGTGATCGGCCCGGTGCCCGCCCCGAGCTCGACCAGGACGCGGGCCTTGTCCCAGGGGATGTTCCGGACGGTCGTCTCGGAGAGCCAGGGGCTGCTCGGCGCGAGGCTGGCGATGGCGGTGCCGTGTTTGAAGAACTTGCCCAGGAACAGGAAGAAATCTTTCATCGGTGCTCGTCGCAGGAGAGGGACAGGGGCGGCTCGGCGTGATGGATGCTGGCCGGTGATCGAAATCGACGGGAGTCTCGCCCCGAAACGACGCAGGGCAGACCTCGGGCTGTCGAGGCTCTCAAATCGGGCCTCGGCGGTCCAGGGGCTGCCCTACTTCTCTTTCGGAGCTCAGGCCGATTTCTTCACGATCAACGGCCCGTCGGCGTGAAACGGGGGCGGACCTTGCGATCCTGCTCCTGAAGGAAACGCGCGGGGTCGAGCGTCGGCGGCACGGCCTTGAGTTTGTCTCGCATGAAGCGGAGCACAAGCTGATTGACGAGTCGTGACTTCTCGATCTGCGGGGCATGGCCGCACTTCGGGATCACGACCTGCCGCACCTTCTGCATCGTGTTGCCCGCCCGGACGGAGCCGTGCACGTCGGAGATGACGTGGTCATTGGCGCCCCAGATGAGCAAGGTCGGCTGCGAGATCTGCGGCAGGAGCGGGGCGACCGAGTGGCCCACGGTGCCGCGGAGGGTCCGCAAGACCCCCTTCTTCCACTTCCGGTCCTGGAACTTCCGCTCGATGACCGCGACGAGCTCATCGCTGGCGAAATGCGAGCGGTGGAAGACCGACTTCACCAGGGTGTCGTACTGGCTCCGCCTGACCCCCTCCATCATCGGGAGGTTTTCATCCCCGTAGAAGCCCGAGGGGCAGAGGACGGCCATCCTCGAGACGTTCTGGGGGAACTTGGCGGCGTAGGTCAGGATGACCTGCCCGCCGAGGCTCGAGGCGACGAGGTTGTAGGGCGGGCGCTGGACGTATTCGTCGAGATAACGCGCCAGGCGCTCGGCCAGGTAGTCGACCGTGACCTCGCCCCCTTGGTCGATGTGCTTATGCAGCGAGTCCCCGTCGTAGACGAGGAGTTCGGGGACCTTGACATCGAAGTGCCGCGACCAGGAGGTTCGATTGGCGAACCAACTTTCCGACTGCTCGGCCAGGCCGTTGACCAGGATCAGCGGGGCGGGACGCTTGTAGGCATTGAGTCGATGAAGATCGAACAACTTGCGAACACTGGGGTTCATCGGTTGCCAGGACTCCCGGTTGGCGAGGCGGAATTTTGGCCCGACCCGTCGTGCCGCCTCGAGGAATTCGCTCCTCGTTCACGACCCCCTCGTCACGAGGAGCACTCAAAGACAATACCACGCTCGAACCGCCAGGCCAACGGATTATCGAGCTTCATAACCGCAATTTGTCTACACGCTTTCTGCACATTTCATGCGGCTTAGTGACAGCGGCTTCTCGATTTCCGTCGACTGCAAGCGGCTCGCTTAGGGTTGGCGTGGGAGGCGCAGGAGACCTCACGTGGGCGTGTGCCCGCCGGCGTTCCCTCGGTTGATTTCAGGAGAAACCACGACGCCAGGTTCCGTGATGATTTCGCTCCCGGGCGGCTTGACGCCGGTTCCCGAGGGCCTGCAAGATGTCGAGTCTGCTCGGCTTCGGCGACAGTGGCCGCGCCCGCAGACCAGGGGGTGGGACGATGCGTGTGTTCATGACGGGCGGTACGGGGCTCATCGGCCGTCACCTGGGAAACCGGCTGGTCGAGCGGGGCGATGAGGTGATCATCCTCACGCGCCGGGCCGACGCCGTGCGTCGCGACCCCGCCATGCGTAGGTTCCAGTTCGTCCCCGGAGATCCCGGCGTCGTCGGCGACTGGCAGGCAAGCGTCGACGGCTGCGACGCGGTCGTCAACCTCGTCGGCCACAACGTCTTCGCCAATCGCTGGAACGCGGAGGTGAAGCGCAAGATCCGCGACAGCCGCGTCTACGGCACGAACCACGTCGTCTCCGCCATCACCCGGGCGAGGAAGCCCCCTCGGATCCTGGCGCAGGCCTCGGCCGTCGGGTACTATGGGCCGCATGGCGACGAGGTCCTCACCGAGGAGAGCCCCTCGGGCGCCGACTTCATGTCCGTGATTTGCCGCGAGTGGGAAGAGGCCACGCGACCGGCCGAGAATCAGGGGACTCGCGTCGCCCGCGTCCGCATCGGCATCGTGCTCGCCCGCAACGAAGGTGCCCTCGCCGCGATGACGCCACTGTTCCGCCTGGGTCCTGGCGTGCCGATCGGCGGCGGGGACTCGCTCTTCAAGCCGGGCAGCGGACAGCAGTGGATGAGCTGGATCCACATTGACGACATCGTCGGCCTCTTCCTCCTGGCCCTCGACAACCCCGAGGCCAAAGGCCCGCTCAACGGCACCTCGCCCGAGCCCGTGCGGAACGCCGACTTCGCCAGAACGCTCTCGAAGGTCCTCTGGAAACCCTACGCCCCCTGGCGCGTGTTCCTTCCTTTCGGCCCGCCCGATATCCTGCTCCGGGCCGTCCTGGGGGACGTGGCGAACGTCGTCACCAAGGGCCAACGCGTCTTGCCGACGAAGGCCGAGTCGCTCGGCTACCAGTACCGCTTCCCGAACCTGGAGGGAGCCCTGCGAGACATCTACACTTCGAAGGATTCTGCCAGGTCCGCGAAGTCGTCCCAGACCTCCGCGGCGCATCCTCACTGAGCCTCGCATCGCCGCCAATCAACCGGGAAGCCGGGAGTCGTTCTGTTTGGCGTTCCGGGCCATGTCTCCTCAAGCCGACCGGAATTCGAGTCTGCAGGCTGGGGGGATCGAGGGCGAGTTTGGAGACCTGGATGCCACGGTTTCACATCGGGAGAAACTCGTCGTGGGCCAACTCTGCATACAGATACACTCACAGGGCGATACGCAAGACTACGAGAAAGTCCGGTCACTGATCGCGGATCGCTATGGGAACGATCGGTATCATCCGGTGGACGAGGATCAGCCGGCCGATGTCGAGGTGCGCATCTCCAGGCCGAGGTTTGAGCCCATCTGCGTCCTCGACGCGTTTCGACACACGGCCCTTCAATGGAAGCTCCTGGCCGAGCTGGGCAACTCGCGTGTCAAATTTGATATGTTATCGGACGAACGTATCAATGAAGAATTGCCAGTCATCCTGCGATACAGGATTGTCCCCGAGGCACAGCTCGAGCTATTCCAGAGGTTCCTTGACGACCTCCCGGCCTTCCTCACGTCCTGCTTCCCCATCTCCTCGCCCAGCTCACCGCTCGAGATCAAGTTGGACGAGATTCAGCTGAAAGCGCCGGCGGACAAACCTCGGGCGGGAGTTATCAGCACTCGCTGGCACGTCAGGGCACACCTCAAGCTGACCGATAAACGTGACGAGCGAATCATCGAGTCGGGATGGTTCGTACTGACCAACTTGGCTCATGTCGTTTAACTGGTGGAGCCCTTAACACCGAGTAGAGCCCGGATGAACTCCCCGGACACCCGCTTGATGTTGTAACTCCACTGGTAGATCGCCACGTACTGTCGAAGATACTCCTTGTTGACCCCGCGGAACGGCCGCAGGAAGTTCCTCAGCCCCGTCCAGTTCCCCTCCAGCGTGTTGCAGTGCACCTCGCGCACCCCGTCACCGTCGTCGTCGCGCGCCCACTCCCCGCGGCCGTGGCAGACCGACGAGCGGGAGCGGCCCATCTCCGGCAGACGATCGTAGCCCTTCCACTCGTCCGTGTAGAATCGCGTCATCGGCCAGCTCGCACGCAACGCCACGCGCGCAAGGTCTCCCCGTCGGAATGCCGGGCCACCGTCAGGCGGATCTCACCGCTTCGGCGCCCCACCACCCCGCAGATCGGCAGCCGGTCCGTGTCCCAGCTCCCGTGCCCCGGCCGCTTGTTGCCGCGACGCCGCGGCGGGTCATCGGGGTCGCGGTGCGGTCGCCCTTTTTTCCCCCGCGTTCTGGTACATCTCGTCGGCCTCGAGCTCGGAGTCTTCCAGGGGATCCCGGTGCCGCCCCGAGTGGGCGGCGCCCTGGAGGCGGTGCCTGAGCTCGAGCAGCTGGGAGCGATCGCAGTCCAGCTCGCGTGCCAGCCTGGCAGTAGGCGTGCCCTGGGCGATGCCGCGGACGATCAGGAGCAGCTCGGCGGCCCGGCGGCGGTTGCCGTGGAGCGCGGTGCCGGTGAAGGCGTTGAAGACCCTCCTGCAGCGGCCGCAGCGGTAGTCGAGGATCGGTGCGCGATGGCGCCTGTGGACGTGGAGGTCGTCGCCGTCCCCGCATCGCGGGCATGCGAGGCCCGCTGGGTGGAGCCAGGCGAGGAGCTCGGCATAGCTGGCCTCGTCATCCATCAGGTCGAGGATGGGGAAATCCATGGCAACCTCCGCGCGGCCGAGGTAAGAGTCCCCTCCATTTCAACCATACCCCGCGTCACTACGATAGGCCCCACCAGTTACCCGGCATGAGCCACCAACTTTTTCGGCCCGCGCGACGATGGCAGGATCGCCGAACCAGGACAGAAACGACCGCGAGTGTTCGACGAGATCGCATTGCTCTTTCCCAATTCAATCCGGGCTTGGTTGAAGGGCGAGATCCCGGAAAACCTGGCGGCCCAGACCTCCAAAGCACCCTCGATCAACGATATCTTCAACTTCGAAGACTGAGGCGTCGTACGTGGTCGCCCGTAGCGATCGGGCCTGAACCGAAGGTAGAATCTCGCCAATCTCATGGTGGCGGATACGCTGGGGCTTTGAAGTGAATGCCCTCCCCCGGCCTCGAATCGAGTCAAGTGGACGCTCGCTGCCCATTACCCAGGAAAGACTGCCTCGAGCGATGAGACCCATTCCCCACGGAGGCAACCCGGCGAGTGTCCGACGGCAGTACGGGCTGGGGGACCTGCCCCTGCTCGACTTCTCGGCGAGCCTCAATCCGCTCGGCCCGCCCCCTTCGGTGCTCGAAGCCGCCCGCTCGGCCTTCGATCGCGTCACCGCCTATCCCGAGCCCGGTTCGCCTCGCCTGGCGGAACGTCTCGCCGAGTACCACGGCGTCTCGCTCGATCGCGTCATCGTCACGGCGGGAGCCACCGAAGCGCTGAGCCTGATCTCGCAATCCCTGCGCGAGGTCCTGGCGCTCCACGCCTACCAGCGCGGGGACCCGGGCATGCCGATCGCCCACCTGGTCGAGCCGACCTATGGCGAATATCGGCGAGCCTCGCACCTCAATGAGCTGAAGCTGGAATCGTGGGGTGAACATGTCCTGGCCTGGCAGCAGGAGGTCTTCCCCGACCCCGCCGCCGGGATCTTCTGGGCCGGTCATCCCAACAACCCCACGGGCCAGCTTTGGGAGCGGGAACGCCTGATCGCCCACGTCGACGGCTCCCTCGGGATGCTCACGGTCGTGGACGAGGCCTTCCTGCCGTTCTTCGCCGATGACGCCTCGCGCTCGCTGATCGGCGCGGTGCCCGAGCGCGAGAACCTGCTGGTGGTCCGCTCGCTGACGAAGTCCTTCGCGATCCCGGGGCTCAGGGTCGGCTACGCCATCGCATCTCCTGATATGATCGTGCGTCTCAGCCAGTATCAGGATCCGTGGACGATCACGCCCCAGGCCGAGGCCGCCGCGCTCGCTGCGCTCGACGAGACGGACTACCTCGCCCGGACCGCCGACTTGATCGCGACCGAATCGGCCCGGATGCTGGCCAGGCTCTGGGAGATCCCCGGCCTCCGCCCCGCCTGGCCCGATCGTCGCGAGGCGGGTGAACACCCCCAGCCGCTCCCGAACTACCTCCTCGTGAGCCTGACGGAGACGACCTGGACCTCGATTCAGGTCCACGAGGCCCTGGCACGTCGCGGGTTCCTGGTCCGGGAATGCTCCGACTTCCGCGGCCTCGAGGTGGGGGCCCTGCTTACGGGGCACAACCAGCTCGTCGCCACGCAGGGGCATCTGCGGATCGCGGTCCGACTGCCGCACGAGAACGATGCGCTACTCCAGGCCCTGGTCGAGGTTCTCGGCTCGGAGCCTCCCGCATTAGGTGACGAGATCTTGCGGCTCGCCTGATCCCGGTCGGGTTCAGCGGAGGAGCAGATAACCCAGACCCAAACCACTGCCGAAGGCGAGCGAGAGGGCGCCGAGGGTGGCGAGGAGGGCGGTCCTGGGCTTCCGCTCGGCGAGGTCCGCGATCGGCCGGAACCAGCCGGGGTATTCGGGCCGCTTGGTGATGACCACCGGCTTGGGCGGGGGCGGCGGAGGGGTCGAGGGACTCTCCGGCTCGGCCTTCTCGGGGGCCGGGGCCGCGGTTCGCTTGGACTTCGGTTTCAGCAGGGCCTGGAGGGCGTCGGCGGCTTCCTCGGCCGACTGGAAGCGATCGGCCGGCTTCGTGGCGAGCAGCCTGTCCATCACCTGGCAGAGCGCGGCCGGGACCCCCGGCATGACGTCGCTCAAAGGCTCGGGTCGCCCGCTGATGCGCTTGCCCAGTCGCTCGACGGGGCTGTCCCCGGGGAACGGGAGCCGCCCGCTCATCATGTGGTACATCGAGCAGCCGAGGCTGAAGAGGTCGCTCCGACCGTCGACGTCGCGCCCGCAGGCCTGCTCGGGGGACATGTAGTCGATCGTCCCGACCGCCACGCCGTCGGCCGTCGCGAAGGAGGATTGCTCGTCGGCCTCCATCAGGACGCCAAGGCCCAGGTCGAGGACCTTGAGCTTGTGGTCCTCGGTCAGGAGCAGGTTGGAGGGCTTGATGTCGCGATGGACGATCCCCTGCGAGTGCGCGTGGCTCAGGCCCAGGGCGGCCTGCGCGGCGTAATTCACCATGTCCTGCGGGGGGATCAGCCCTTGACGGTAGCGCTGGCTCAGGCTCAGGCCCGAGACGAACTCCATCACGATATACAAGACCTTGTTCATCTGGTCGGCGTCGAACGCGCGGACGACGTTCGGGTGATCGAGCCGGCCGACGAGCTTCATCTCGCGGTGGAACCGAGCCACGACGCGGTCGTTGTTGGCGATCTCGGGGGCGATGATCTTCAAGGCCACCACGCGATCCATCATCAGGTGCTGCGCCTTGTAGACGCGGCCCATGGAGCCCGAGCCGATCCGATCGAGGATCGCGTACCGTCCGACGACCATCCCGTGCGACTTGTTGTTCAGGAATCGCTTGGTCTGGTACTCGGTCAGGACTTTCTCGCGGACGAGACGCTCGGCCAGCTCTTGCGAGCCGATCGGATACTTGCCGCTCAGGACCTTGGACTTCACATCTTCGAACTGGCGGTCGGTCAGGACCCCCGAGGCGCGGATGACGGCGAGGAGGTCGGCTGAATTACTCTCTGGCGATCTGGGTTTGTCGGACGTCGCCATGAAAGTCCACCTGGGGGTTGCGTCGCGAGCAGGAATTGACGTCTTGGCGGAATACCCGAGACATTGTTTCCCGGTTTCGAGGCTTCGACGATACCACAGCGCAACCCGAACCTCAAATTCCTATCCACGAGCGAGCCCGGGGTTGTCTCGGGTCAACAACGCGGGACGGATCGGTGAGACCCGGCAATCTCTCGGATCGCGACCCTTCGACTTTCGACAACTGCTTTTGACCGGGCCGACCTGATAAGATGGATCGAAGGCGGCACCGAGTGGCACGCCCCTATTTCCCCCAGTTGCCAGAGCAAGAAAGGTCATTCCCATGGCCACGACCCGACGCATGATGGTTTTCGGGGCCCTCGTTGCGGGCCTGATCCTCTGCGACCTCTCGACCCGAGACGCCCGGGCCCAGGCCCGATCCCGGTCCTACGTCCCGAACAGCTATGAGGACTTCCCCAACAACCAGGGGAGCCTCTTCTACCAGTACCGAGGCCCGGGCAGCACACGCCGGCCTCGAGCGACGGCGCCGCAGACGTACTACTACCCGAACACGGTGACCGCCCCTCGCCAGTACGCACCCCCGGCCCAGTCGTACTACTACTACCCGCAGGCGGGTGGCCAGCCGTACTACTACGCCCCGCAGGTCCAGGGCGGCTACGCCCCGCAGGCTCCCGTCTATTACTATTACCCGTCGGGCGTCCGATAAGCTAAGGCGTCGAGGAAGCCCGGAACCCTTCGTATCCGGCAGGCCGAAGCCTGCCGAGGTTCCCGGGCTCTGGCCACGAGTCCGGGGCGTCGATCCGCCGCCGGCCGAGGGATTTCGAGCATGACGGCGACGGCCGCAACGCAGGTCCTGGCAGGGTTCCCGAAGTCTCAGGACTTCTTCGTCGGTGTCGACAGCGACGGCTGCGTCTTCGACTCGATGGAGGTGAAGCACAAGGAATGCTTCATCCCCAATATCGTCAAGGTTTATGACCTCGCTGCCATCTCGAAGTACGTCCGCGAAGTGGCCGAGTTCATCAACCTCTACTCGTACTGGCGTGGGATCAACCGGTTCCCGGGCCTCACGATGACGCTCGACATGCTCGCGGAACGGCCGGAGGTCGCCCGCCGCGGATTCGAACTCCCGAAGCTGACCGGGCTCCGCAGCTGGATCGACCGCGAGACGAAGCTGGCCAACCCCGCGCTCAAGCAGGAGATCGCGGCGACCAACGAACCCGACCTGATCCAGGCCCTCGAGTGGAGCGAGGCCGTCAACCGCTCGGTCGGCGAGATCGTCCGCGACGTACCCCCCTTCCCCTATGTCCGTGAATCGTTCGGGGCCCTGCAAGGCAAGGCCGATGTGATGGTCGTCTCCGCCACCCCCACCGAGGCCCTGAACCGGGAATGGGAAGAGCATGACCTCAAGCAATACGTCGGCCTGATCGCCGGGCAGGAACTCGGGAGCAAGAAGGAGCACCTCGCCCACGCCGCGGGAGGGCGTTACGAGAAGGACAGGGTCCTGATGGTGGGCGACGCCCTCGGCGACCTCAAGGCGGCCGAGGCCAACGACGCCCTCTTCTACCCGATCGACCCGGGCTTCGAGGACGAGTCCTGGCGACGTTTCTACGAGGAGGCGCTGCCGCGATTCTTCCAAGGGACCTATGCAGGTTCGTACATGAGCGAGCGGATCGCCGAGTTCGAGAAGCTCCTGCCCCGGAAACCCCCCTGGAAAACCGCTTGATTCCTGGCCACAATCTTAGGCTCGTCGGCCCCGCCCGAGCGAGATTGAGCCCAGAGGCACGCGAACGCCTGAGACTTGACCTCCGGCCGCATACTTTGCGCGAGGTCGTGGCGACGGTCGGACCCTCCATCCGGATCCAAAAGGAGGAGAGGGCCGGTCGCGCCGAGCCCATCGACTCCGCCCGGCAAATCGCTTTGTCCTGATCTTACCTTGAACCGAGGATAGCTCGAGCACCCGCAATGACCACACCTACCGCCGACATTGGCCTGATCGGCCTCGCCGTGATGGGAGAGAACCTGGTCCTCAACATGGAGAGCCACGGCAGCACCGTGGCCGTCTACAACCGGACGACCTCCAAGGTCGACGAGTTCGTGAACGGCCGCGGCAAGGGCAAGAAGCTCGTCGGCGCCCACACGGTCCAGGACCTCGTCGCGTCGCTCAAGCGGCCCCGCAAGATCATGATCATGGTCAAGGCCGGCTCGGCCGTGGACGCGGTCATCGAAGAACTGCTCCCGTTCCTCGAGCCGGGCGACATCCTCATCGACGGCGGCAACACCCACTTCCCCGACACGACCCGCCGGGCCAAGGATCTCAAGGCCAAGGGGATCCTCTTCGTCGGCACCGGCGTCTCCGGCGGCGAAGAAGGCGCCCTGAAGGGCCCGTCGATCATGCCCGGCGGCGATCCCGAGGCCTGGCCCTCGGTCAAGCCGATCTTCCAGGCGATCGCCGCCAAGGTCGACGATGGCACCCCTTGCTGCGACTGGGTGGGTCCCGAAGGGGCCGGCCACTTCGTCAAGATGGTGCACAACGGCATCGAATACGGCGACATGCAGCTCATCTGTGAGGCGTACGACCTCATGAAGACGCTGCTCGGCCTCAAGCCGGCCGAGATGCACGACGTCTTCGCCCGCTGGAACAAGGGCGTCCTCGACAGCTACCTCGTCGAGATCACCCGCGACATCCTCGCCTACAACGACCCCGACAGCGGCACGCCGATGGTCGACCTGATCCTCGACGCCGCCGGCCAGAAGGGGACGGGCAAGTGGACGGTCGTCTCGGCCCTCGATACCGGCACCCCGCTGACCCTGATCGGCGAGGCCGTCTTCGCCCGCTGCCTCTCGTCGCAAAAGGACGAGCGCGTCGAGGCCGCCAAGGTCCTCTCGGGCCCCAAGACGAAGTATGAGGGGGACCCCAAGACCCTCATCGATGACATCGAGATGGCCCTCTACGCCAGCAAGGTCATCTCCTACGCCCAGGGCTACGCCCTCATGAACGCGATGGGCAAGGAAGCCGGCTGGGAGATCAACAACGGCGGCGTCGCCCTCATGTGGCGCGGCGGCTGCATCATCCGGAGCGCCTTCCTCGGCAAGATCAAGGAAGCCTTCGACAAGAACCCCAAGCTGACGAACCTCGTCCTCGACCCCTATTTCACCGGCGAACTACTTCGCGCCCAGGAAGGCTGGCGTCGGGTCTGTGCGGCCGCGGTGACCAACGGCGTCCCCATCCCCGCGATGTCGTCGGCCCTCGCCTACTTCGACGGCTACCGCAGCGATCGCCTGCCGGCCAACCTGCTCCAGGCCCAGCGAGACTTCTTCGGGGCTCACACCTACGAGCGCACCGACAAGCCCCGCGGCCAGTACTTCCACACCAACTGGACCGGCCGGGGCGGCACGACCTCCTCGACCTCCTACAACGTCTGAGCGACCTCGCTCCCGTCGTCCAGTTCAATCGGCCCAATCGTTCGGCCCGACCCCGCACTCACTGGCGGGGTCGGGCCGACGTTCTTTTTGCTGCCTCGATGTCCCCCCTCGCCCCCCGTTTCCGATCTCAACACTAGCAGTCCCTTGCGACGTCACATCTAGGCCCAATTCATTCGTTTTCGCGTCGCGTATGGCAATTTTGATGCAACCATGCTTGGCGGCTCCGGGTGGGCTGCCATCGTGGGAGAGAATTTGCTACCTTCAAGGTGTCGCCACACCGGTGCCCACGGATGGACCTTGGCCCAACGCGAACTGGCACGGTGTCTGCGAGAGATGGCGAGGAAGTCTCGAAGCCCGCATATCTTGGGAACCATCGACTCCTGTTTGGCTTGAAGGCTCGTCGGGGTATTGAATCCTTTCAATTCCCGACCTCGCTACTGCGCGTTCGCAAGTTCCTCGCAAACCGGCGAATGCCAGGGCGGCCGGCGCCTGGCCTGGCCGGCTTGACTTATTCAGAAACAGCCTAACACTCTTGAAAAAGATCTCTTGTGCAAGGTCCGAAGATTAGAGACGTGGCATATCAGATTTCGGAAGGCGATTGTCCCGTGGGATTGACGATGACCGGCATGGGGCGAAGTCCTCACGATCAGGAGCCGATTGCTGGGAATGGCCCTGACGCCAGCTTCCCGAAAACCTCGGGGCGCAGGGGCGAGCCCACGCTGCCGATCTCCGTGAAGTTCGACGATTACCTCGGCGAGACGGTGGCCTATCGCCCCGAGGATTTGAACCTCGATTCGAGCGAGGGCCTCGAGCCCAGGGGTGAGCCCGACTCGGGCTTCCCCGAGATCGACGACCTGATCGATCGCCAACTCGGGCAATATCGCCTGGAGGCGGTGCTGGGACAGGGCTCGATGGGACGGGTCTACCGCGCCGAGCACCTGGAACTCGCCCGCCCCTGTGCGATCAAGGTGATCAGCCCGGGGCTGGTGGCCAAGCAACCGCTCCTCCGCGACCGCTTCTGGGCCGAGGCCCGCGCGGTCGCCACGCTGCTCCATCCCCACGTGGTGATGGTCCACAACCTCGGGAGCGATCGCGGCTACCACTTCATCGAGATGGAGTATATCGCCGGGGGCGTCAGCCTGAGCGAGTCTTTGATACGCGAAGGGCCGTTCGAGCCGGTCCGGGCCTCGACCCTGGTCCGCCAGGTCGTCCAGGCCCTCGGCGCCGCCCATTGTTCGGGGATGGTCCACCGCGACGTCAAGCCTTCGAACGTGCTCCTGACCCCGACCGGGCACGCGAAACTCGCCGACTTCGGCCTCGTCCGCAGCTTCCGGGAACTCGAGGTCGCCGGCGTGCCGGTCGCGGGTACCCCCACGTTCATGGCCCCCGAACTGTTCCTCGGCGTCCCGGCGAGCCACCGCTCCGACATCTACGCCGTCGGCGTGATGTATTACTACCTGCTGACGGGCCGGCTCCCGTACGTCTCCGACCAGATCGGGCACCTGATCCAACTGCATCGCACGGAGCCTGTGCCGGACGTCCGCGACATCTCCCCCGACGTCCCGGACGACGTCGCCGCGATCCTCCAGCGCTGCCTGGCCAAGCGTCCCGAGGACCGACCCGAGTCGGCCGATCACCTGTCCGAGTCGATCTCGACCGCTCTCCTGAACCTCCGCGAGACGGAGAGCCTCGTGCGCGAGAGCGTCGAGGGGCTCGACTGCTTCATCCAGGGAGGCCGCGACAACTACCGGATCCTCTTCCCGCTCCCGAACGACCGGCTCCAGGAAGTGTACATCGAGGTCTCCTGCGGTGAAGATGGAGGCCGGCACCTCTCCGTGTTCTCGATCTGCGGCCCGGCGGACCCGAAGTACTTCGAGTTCGCCCTCCGCATGAACGACAAGCTCACATACGGGAGCCTCTCGATCCGGAGCGTGCACGACCAGCCGATGTTCGTCATGACCCGGACCTTCGCCAGGGAACACGTCTGCTCGGCCGACATCCGCTCGGCCCTCCTCGAGATCGCCCGCAGGGGCGACCATATCGAGCACCTGCTCACGAATGCGGACCTCTATTGATTTGACCAATCACCTTCGACGCCTGGGCGCGAGCCCGCCGAGAACGACCTCCTGACGCGGAGTGCGCCATGCTGGGTGGACATGATGCGGCATCCGCCGGGGTACTCCTGTCGATCGCCGTCGCCGCGGTCGCGATCCTGCTGGTCCTCTGGCTCGGCCACGAGCACGCGAACCGGGATGCATCGAACCTGTCGGAGGAGGACGCCAATCACTTCACGCGCCAGGATCGGCGCCGGGGCTTCGTGGCGTTCATCCTACTACTCCTCTCCGCCGGGATCTCCTACGGCTCACGCCTCGAGCCGTTGGTGAACGGGCGGACGAATCGCCTGTTCATCCAGATCTGGCTCGGGATCTTCGTCCTGGTCTTCACCCTCCTCCTGCTGGCGATGTTCGACTGGATCGCCACGAGGCGTTACGCTCGCCGTCACTTGCGTTCGCTCATCAAGGAGCGTGCGGAAATCTATCGCGAGCAGGTGAGACTCCGAACCAAGGCCCAGCAGGGACGTAACGAAAATACCAGGCCAGATGGCGAGACGACGGAGTGACAACCCGCCCCCAAAGGACGCTCTACCTTCGGGGAGATTGGCGCTTCGCGAGGTGAGCGAACGCAGGGAAGATGGATGAAGAGGGCGTGAACTATTGGTTGACTCGATGTTAAGCGCGAGCTACTATTGAACACGATGATCCAGGATGAGATCGCCTTTCGCGTCGAGGAATGCACGAGGAGCTCCGGAACTCCCGAGACGTTCGAGCCTTGAACACCGCAGGCATGCTCCGGGGTTTCGCGAGCGGCGACCGCCATTCTTTCCGCAGTTCACATCTCTCCTCTGTGATTTCCAGGCCTGGATCGCCCGCACGAAAGCCCTGCCCCGTCCTTGGGAGATCTGCTCGATGCGATCCAAGATCCTACCGCGGTGGAAGATCGGGCTCCTCGGAATTGCGCTGATCCTGTCTGCAACGTCGCCCCGGACGTCACAAGGCTCCGAGCCCGATCCGAAGCTCTACTGGGATGTTAAAGATATCCGCCCCGGGATGAAGGGGAAGGGTCAGACCGTGATGGTCGGGACCAAGCTCGAGGAGTTTGGTGCCGAGGTCCTCGGCGTGATGCGCGACGTCAGCCCCGGGCGCGACATGGTCCTCTGCCGCCTCACCGGATGCAACCTCGAGCATGCCGGGATCATCCAGGGGATGAGCGGCAGCCCCATCTACATCGACGGCAAGCTGATGGGAGCCGTGGCCTTCGCCTGGGAGTTCGCCAAGGATCCCATCGCGGGTGTGACCCCCTTCTCCCAGATGGTTCAATACGTCCGGTCGAACGACCGGCGGATCGCCGCCGAGGCGAAGGACGGCGAGGTCCACGCCTCGACCGGCGCCTCGATCCCCCTCGAGATCGACGGCCTGATCAATGACTCGACCGACGCCGGCATGCCGACCGCCGTCTCCGGCGGAGGACTCGCCGGCATGAAGCCCATCGCGACGCCCCTCGCGGCTTCCGGGTTCAGCCCGCGTGCCCTGGCCGTCCTGAGCGATCGGTTCCGCCCCCTCGGCCTCGCGCCGATGGCCGGCGGCGGCGCTCCCGAGCGCGTGATCCGCGAGGAGGGCGAGAAGCCCCTCGTCCCCGGCTCGCCCCTGAGCATCGCGATGGTGACCGGCGACTTCGACCTCTCGGGCATCGGCACCGTTACCCACGTCGAGGGGAACCGGGTCTACGGCTTCGGCCACCCGATGTTCAGCCTCGGCGCCTGCGAATTCCCGATGATGACCGGCTACATCCACACCGTCTATCCTCGGGCCAGCGTGAGCATGAAGATGGGCTCGCCGCTCAAGGTCGTGGGCGTCGTGGATACCGACGTCAGCACGGGGGTCGCCGGGCGACTCGGATCCACCCCCGACATGATGCCACTGGTGGTCAGGGTCAAGACGGGCCACTACTCCGAGCCGCAGACCTACCGCGTCAAGATCGTCCGCGAGCCTAACTTGCTGCCGAGCCTCGTGATGTCGGTCCTGACGAACGCCATCGACACCGAGGGGAACCTCCCCGACGAACTGACCGCCCGAATCAAGTCGACGGTCAAGATCAAGGGGCACAACCCCATCGAGCTGCAGGATACCCTGAGCGGCCCGAGGTACACCGGCCCGATGGGGGCCGCGGCCCTCTTCAGCCCGGTCGCGTCGATCGTCAGCATCCTCGTCCGCAACCCGATGGCCCCTGTCAGGATCGAGTCGATCGACTGCGACCTTGAGATCTCCGCGGGTCGCTCGGTCGCCGCGATCGAGTCGGTGCGGCTCCTCAGCGACCGGGTCGAGCCCGGCCAGACGCTCAAGGCCAAGGCGGTTATCAAGCCGTTCAAGGGGGATCGCCAGACGGTCGACCTCTCGCTCAAGCTCCCCGAGGACTTCGACGAGGGGACGCACGAGGTCAACATCTGCGACATGGGCAACAGCCTCCGTCGCCGCCTTCGGAACGAGCCCACGCTGATGGAGCCTCGCGACCTCGACGGCATCCTCAAGTCACTCCAGTTCCAGGTCGAGCCGAACCGTACGTCGCTCTATTTGCACGTCGCCCTGCCCGAGCGTGGACTCGCCGTTCAGGGGCAGTCTCTTCCCAATTTGCCGGGGAGTGCCCGGGCGATCCTCGCGACGAGCCGGCAGAGTCAGGACCCGGCCGTCAGGGCCGACTTGATCGCGACCGCCGACACCCCTTACGTTATCGAGGGTTCGCAGTCGCTCCGATTCACCGTGGTGAAGGACACAGGCCTCTCCCTGCGTTGAACCCCGGCGCGGATTCGGCGAAGTCCGTCATGGCAATTCGATGGGTCCAGCGAGCGAACGGCGATCCGCGCTATCGAGCCGGGTCCCGTTCGTTTTCGTAGGCGGGTCGTATCTTCGGCCGGCCCACGTCATCGCCGCCAGAGCCTTGTTATAAAGGGAACCTAATGAGATTCGATCCGCGGAGCGGACGGTCCCCATTCCGAGCAGCCCTCATCGCCGGGGCGGTCGCCTCCGGGTTCATCCCGGCGCAATGGGCGTTCGCCAAGCTCGACGCCTGGCGTCAGGAGACGGCCGCCGCCTTCAACAAGGGGCATCGCGAGCGCGTCGTCGTCTCCGACAATGGGCGGATCCGGCTCGGCCAGTCCCTCTCCCCCGTGGGCAAGCTCGACGCCAGCCGCGTCTGGGACCTCGCCAGCACGGCCGATGGCACGGTCTACGCCGCGACCGGCGACGCCGGCAAGGTCTTCCGCCGCGAGTCGAAGGACGGCGCCGAGTGGACCGTCGCCTACGACGCGGATGACACCCAGGTCCTCTCCCTGGCCGTCCTTCCCGAGAACCGCGTCCTCGCCGGCACCGGTCCGACCGGCCTCATCGTCGACCTGACCGACCCCAAGAACCCCAAGCCGACGCCCGCCCTCGACCCCTCGGTCAAGTACATCTGGGACCTCGCCACCGACGCTAAGGGGAACCTCTACGCCGTCACCGGCCCCACCGGCCAGCTCTGGAAAGTCGCGGCCGATGGGAATCGCACCCTGCTCTACGACAGCCCCCACTCCCACCTCCTGAGCGTGGCCGTGGGTTCCGACGGCTCCGTCTACGCCGGAAGCGACGGCGAAGGCCTGATCTATCGGGTCTCGCCCGACGGCAAGGCCTCGGTTGTCTACGACGCCCCGCAGAATGAGGTGCGTACGCTCCTCTTCGCCCCCGACGGCACGCTTTACGCCGGTACGGCCGCCGAGTCGGGCGGAGGCGGCGGCGGATCGCCCGGACGCGGCCCCGGCCTCTTCTCCGGCGGCGGAGGAGCCACGACGAGCTCCACGACACCCCCATCCGGCGCGACGGTTGCCTCGGCGGACGCGCCCGAGCCTCCCAAGCCCCCGTCGCCCACCCCGCCCCCTCGCCCTCCCGTCTCGTCCCCAAGTTCGAGCGGTGGCGGTTCCGCCTCTCCCAAGCCCCCTTCGCCCGGCGACAATGCGGTCTACCGTATTAGCAACGATGGCGTCCCTCGCGAGGTTTTCCGCGCCCGCGTCCTGATCTATGCCCTCGCCTGGCAGGAAGGCCGACTCCTGGTCGGCACCGGCCCCGATGGTCAGCTTTTCGAGGTGCGCGACCAGGGCCACGAGTCGGCGCCGATTGCCCGCCTCGACCACGGCCAGATCCTGGCACTCCTCACCGATCCGAAGGGGAACCTTCTCATCGGCACCGGAGACCCGGGCGCGGTGGCTCGCCTCGAGTCGGGCTACGTCCCGACCGGTACGCTCGTCTCCGAGGTCCTCGACACGAAGCTGATCAGCCGCTTCGGGGCCCTCTCCTGGCGATCCGACCAGCCCGAGGCCACGACCGTCGCGGTCCAGGTCCGCTCCGGCAACGTCGGCGAGCCCGACGCCACGTGGTCCGCCTGGTCGCCCGAGCAGACCACGCCCACCACGTCCAAGGCGAACGTCCCTCCCGGTCGCTTCGCCCAGTACCGCCTGACCCTCTCCACCAAGAACCAGGCCGTGACGCCCGAAGTTCGCTCGGTGGTCATTCGCTACCAGACGGTGAACCTCCCCCCCGAGGTCTCCAAGGTCGACGTCCCCGACGTCAGCATCCTGGACGGCACGACCCGCCAGACCAAGCTTACCTTGCGCTGGGACGTGTCCGACCCGAACGGCGACGAACTCGAGTACGCCTTGCACATTCGCAAGGACGGCTGGCCCGACTGGATCCGCCTGGGCGACGAGCACCACACCGGCTCCAACTACGAGTGGGATACGACCTCGGTCCCCGACGGTCTCTACCGCTACCGGCTCACGGCCAGCGACCGCCCGTCGAACAACGCCGATGACGCCCTGACCCGCGAGCGCACCAGCGAGCCCTTCCTCGTCGACCACCTGGCCCCGGCCGTTGCGATCGAGTCCAAGTCCCGAGGCGCCGTCGTGACCCTCCGCGACAACGCCACCCGGATCACCAAGTCCGCCTACGCCCTCGACGGCGGCGAATGGACCCCGATCTTCCCCGACGACGGCCTCTACGATTCGAACGAGGAAACCATCACCCTGAGCCTCCCCGACCTGAAGCCCGGCACCCACGTCCTGGTCATCCGTGCCAACGACGCCGCCGGCAACACCGGCACTGGCGATATCCTCCTGGATGTTCGGTGAGTTGAAGCCTTCCTGCGCGGGATCGATCGCCGAAATTGTGATCGATCCCGCCATTGTGTCTCGAATTCGGAGACAACCGTCTTCAACCCGAGCCTTCACGTTCGTAGAATAACTTTTTCGCGACCTATCTCTCAAATCGGGCGATTAGCTCAGTTGGTAGAGCGCCTGCTTTACACGCAGGATGTCGGGGGTTCGAGTCCCTCATCGCCCATTGGTGTAAGTCCTGCCGAACGCTTCACTTGCGTACCCATCCCGGTCGGATGGTGCGGCCCGAACGACTCCTGGAATCCGGTAGTCTACCGGAAAGGAGGGCCGCCCCATGTCCGCACGCACCCCGTCGTATCGCCTCCACAAACCAACGAATCAGGCCGTGGTCACGCTGAGCGGCAAGGACCATTACCTCGGCAGGTATGGCTCCCCCGAGAGCCGGGCCGAGTACGATCGCCTGATCGCCGAGTGGCTCTCCAACGGGCGGCGGCTCCCGACGACGGACGATCTGGCGGTGGCCGAGCTGATCGTCGCCTACCTCCGGCACGCCGATGCCTACTACGTGAAGAACGGCAGGCCGACGTCGGAGCCCGGATTGCTCCGGCTGTCCTTCAAGGTGCTCCGTCGGCTGTACGGCCACAGCCAGGCCCGCGAGTTCGGGCCGACCGCCCTCAAGGCCGTCCGCCAGGCGTTCATCGACCAGGGCTTGTGCAGGTCCGAGGTCAACCGCAGGACCGGCCACGTCGTCAGGTGCTTCAAGTGGGCGGTCGAGAACGAGCTCGTGCCCCCCAGCCTGCACCACGCCCTCAAGGCGGTCTCGGGGCTCCGCAAGGGGCGATCGGAGGCCCGAGAGAGCGAGCCGGTCAAGCCGGTCCCCGATGCGTTCGTGGACGCCGTCCGGCCCTACGTGAGCCGGCAAATCTGGGCCATGATCGAGTTGCAACGGCTGACCGGCATGCGGCCCGGCGAGGTCGTCCTGATGAGATCGTGCGACCTGGAGACGGGCGGCAGGGTCTGGAGTTATACCCCTCGCGAGCACAAGACCGAGCATCACGACCGGTCCAGAGTCATCATGATCGGGCCTCGGGGCCAGGCGATCCTACGCCCCTGGCTGAAGGCCGATCTGACTGCGTACCTCTTCAGCACGAGGGATGCCGAGGGCGAGCGGCTCGCCGAGGCCAGGGCGAACCGCAAGACGCCGGTCCAGCTATCCCAGCGGGATCGCAGCACGCCGGGCAAGGCGAGGAAGCTCGGCGACCACTACACCAGGGTCGCATACTGCTCGGCGATCCACCGGGCATGCAACAAGGCCAAGGTCCCGACCTGGGGCCCGAACAGGTTGAGGCACAACGCGGCCACCGCGATCCGCCGCGAATTCGGCCTGGAGGTGGCCCGGGCCATCCTGGGGCACAGCTCGCACAGCGTCACCCTACTCTACGCCGAGGCCGACGCCGCCAAGGCGGCCGCCGCCATCGAGCGTCTGGGATGAGCCCGCGGACGCGCCCCCGGACGACCTGGGATTCGCGATGCCGAAATGAGACGAGCCGGAATTTCTGCGAGAAATCGCGAATAGTCGGATGACAGGCCCCGCTGTCTTTGGGTACATTCCAGATAGGGCAAAGTAAACATTTGCGCAGCGCAAGCCCGAACAGTAGATCGCCCTCATCCAGGATACAACAGGGCGGCTCTCACGGCGTTGATTAGGCACCTGGAAGACCTGAAGATGACCAAGCTCGAACATCTTTGAGATCCACAGGTAATATGATCGACATCTCCTTACGATGGCTCAGATCGCGGACACCCTCCCACGCCGCCAGGCGGGCCGGAGGGTGAACGTGTCGACGATTTACAGATGGTCCACGTCCGGTTGTCGCGGCGTGGTCCTCGAGACCATCCAAATCGGCGGCAGCCGATGGTCATCTCGCGAGGCCCTGCAAAGGTTCTTCGAGGAACTGACGGCCGCCAGGACTAGGGCCAAGTCACCCGGAGCACAGGCACAGCAAGGGCGATCCACGAGTCAGCGGCTCAAGGCCCTCGCCGTCGCCGATCGAGAGCTCGATGCGATGGGCGTGAGCGTCTAGCCATGCCCCGAGCCGACGCCCCATCGGGCATGACGGCCATGCCCTGCGTGGAAGATCCGTACCCAGGTTACAGACTCCAATTCCAAGAGCGCCGATCGGCGCTCTTGGAAAGCGGGCATCCGCGAGGAACCACCAGATGACGCTAGCGATCCCGAGAGCGACCTCGCTAGGCCGAGCGAAGCTCATCGACCTGGAGCTCGAGCGAATCCGCACCGACGGCGGCACCCAGCAACGCGTGGGCGGCCTGGACGAGGACGTCCTGGAGGGATATGCCAACGCGATCATGGACGGCATCGAGCTGCCGCCCGTCGTCGTATTCCAGGACGGCGAGGATTACTGGCTTGCGGATGGCTTCTACCGCACCGAGGCCGCACGCAGGGCCGGGGCGAAGGCGATCACCTGCCACGTCCACGAGGGGAGCCGGAGGGACGCGGTCCTGTTCTCGTGCGGTGCCAATTCGTCGCACGGATTGAGGCGGACGAACCGGGACAAACGCCGGGCGATCGAGACTCTCCTGCGAGACGACGAATGGGTCGAGTGGAGCGACAACGAGATCGCCCGCCGGTGCGGAGTCGACCGCTCGACGGTCTCGACCGTACGCCGCGACCTGGAGTCATCTTGCGAAATCCGCAAGATGGATGGCCCCCGGACGGTCAGCCGCAATGGCTCGACCTACGTCCAGAATACGGCGAAGATCGGCCGACCTGCCCCACCGCCCGAAGTCGAGGTCTCGTCATCGACTCCCGAGCCGGATTACTCGAGGACGGAGGCCGAGCGAACGCCACAGAGTGCAGCGACCGGCTTCGAGGGCGAGGAACTCGGGCCGGGCTGGGACGACGACCCGGATCAGCCAGGCGATGCACCTGAGCCTCCCTTGCGGAGCTTTGGCACGGAGGTCCAAGCGAGGGTCCATCCCCCCGTCATCGTCGTCGAGGGGGATGCCGAGCCCTCCGAGGAGGAGAAGTTCCTCGAGTCGATCCCCGTCCGCAGGAAGCTCTCCGCCCGCTGCCGCGAGATCCTCGACCGCGACGCACTGGCCTTCCGCAAGGCCGAGAAGCACCTCGCCACGATCAAACACCTCGGCCTCACCGACGCCAGGAAAACCGGCGTCACGCAGGGTTGGTTCCAATTCCGCTTGATGAGCTTCCTGCTCATCGGGCAACCGCACAGCTGGCTCCTATGCCACCTCTGCAACGGCCAGGGCTGCGACAGCTGCCGCACTCGCGGCTATGTGTTGCCATGAATCAGACAGAAGTGATCGCGTCGACTGATGATCAAAACGGAACCGCCCGCCGTGGTCAGCGGCGGGCGGCTCGGAGGCTCACGAGGAGATCGCACCAGACATGAGTGATTCTAGATTGGGATCGATGAGAAAGCAACGGTCATCTTTCACAAATACCGAAGCGCAAGCACTGAATGAAATAAATTTCACCGACGCAGGCAATGCCGAGCGGCTCGTCAGGGACTATGGCGACATCATCCGCTATGACAGAACCCGAAGTACGTGGCATAGCTACAATGCCAAGCGAGGGGTGTGGGTGGAGGGGCCTGTGGCAATCGAGGCCTTGGCCAAGAAAACGATCAAGGCATGGCTTCACCAATCGATCGACGAAGACGACTCCATGACGAAGAGGACGGTCGATTGGGCAATGCGTTCGCTCGCAACCAATTCGCTCAAGGCGATGGTCACGCAGGCCAGGCTCGAAGATGAGATCGAGGTGCAGACGCACGAGTTCGACGCCGACGACTGGCTGCTGAACTGCCTCAATGGCACGGTTGACCTGAGGACCGGAGAACTACGACCGCACCGGCCCGAGGACCTGCTTACCATGCAAGCCCCGGTCAGGTACAACCCTGACGCCAAGTGCCCTCGCTTCGACAAGTTCGAGGAGGAGATATTCCTCGGGGACCGCGAGGCCATCGACTACCTCAACCGGGTGCTTGGCCATGCTCTCACCGGCGACCCCGTTGAGCAAAAGCTCTATGTCCTCGATGGGGACGGGAGGAACGGCAAGAACGTCATCGCTGACCTGATGCTCAAATTGCTCGGGCCCTATGCCTGCCAGGCCGATCATAACTTGCTGTTGTCAAGGAACAACCCGGATCACCCGGCGAACATTGCCGATCTCAAGGGACGGCGACTCGTCATCGCCAATGAAACGGACAAGGGCAAGCGTTTCGCCGAGAGCCTAATGAAGAGCCTGACGGGGAATGACTTCGTCAAAGGGAGGGACATGTACGAAAAATGGGGCACGTTCCGGAGGACGTTCACCGTTTTCCTCGTCACGAACCACTTGCCCGACGTCAGCGGCAATGACGACGCGATCTGGAGGCGAATCGAGCGGTTCGAGCTCAAAGCCAAATTCCTCGATCTATGCAACTTCACGGATGGCCCGAAGGCCGAACTCCAATTCGAGAGGGAGTATGGTCTGACGAATCGCCTCTTCCGCGAGGAGGCCGAGGGCATCCTAGCTTTGCTAGTCCGGTCATGCCTTGAGTGGTCGCCCCAAGCCAAGGCACCGGCCAGCGTGGATCTCAGCACCCAGGATTACAAAGCGAAGGCCGACCACCTCGAACGTTTCGTCGCGGAGAGAGGCCAGGTAGGTCCCGAGTACACCTCGATGGCCAAGCCACTACACGACGCTTACGTGTCGTGGTGCAAAGTAGCCAAGCCGCCAGTCAATAAGCCAATGGATACGAATGATTTCAAGGAAGAATTGGAGAAGAAATACGTGCAGAAGAGGAGCAACAGAGGGCAGAAATGGTTTGGGATTGGTCTAGCGACGGTTCACGCAACGAACCACGAAGAATTGGGCCGAACGGGATGAGGAACAAGTGTAGGGGCAGCGAGACGCGGTGTAGCCTGAAATTCGACACAATCCTTTTGCAGGGCAAGACATTGGAGTTTGAGTGCAGGGCAGTGCAGGCATTCACATAAACCTAATTTCAATTGCTCTCATGAGAGCCGTTTACTGGAAGCCCTGCACTGCCATACACCCTACACTCGGCTTTGCTCCCGGGATGGGTGGCTTGGCCCTCTTCGGGCCTTCCCTCTTCCACCAGATCGTCTCTCCCGCGTCGGCCGATGGCCCTGGAATGCGTTAGGAGCGATCGACGGGGTGTGAGGCCCGGAACGTCGTCTTCGGCCACGTCGATGGTCTGGCGAGCGAGTGGAGGCCCTCGCCTCGGCGATAAGCCTCGGCTTTCCCCTCAAGAGTAAAGCAGGTACACGATCAGAGGTTTTAACAATGGGTTACATCTGTCATCACGCGATTGTGGTGACGACATGGAGCGAGGAGAAGGCAACGCTCGATTACGATAGCCACGTCTCCGAAGCGTCGTGGCAAAGCGTCATGTGACGCTTTGCCACCTGGATCAACTAACTCGTCATCCACGCGTATTTTTCCCGCGTCCGAGGGCTTTTGAAACTCGGACCAGGCTCGGCACGAAACTACCGCGATTCTTCTCAACGAGGCTCTGTCGCAGTTCGAGGCGTTGATCCTGCCTTTTCTGCCGGCACCCTTTTATCGCCTCCCGAAGCAGGAAGCATACTCCTCGCTCCTGTCCCAATCCTGTCCAAGATCAGACTTGATCGTGCGCGAATGTGATTCGTAACCTCGGGTCCGATTTCATCGGTTTCCGAACTGCAAAGGATCTGCACGACGCCAAAAGGGGCGGCCGGATTCAGGGTGATTTCCCAATCGCTCTCATTGGTCCATCGGCCCTTGCCGAGGAGCGGTCGATCGAATCGAGTCTTCCCGGCCAAGACCCGACATTCTTCGTATGTCGCGACGGCCGTCTTTACCGATCGCTTGGGCAGCTCACGCATCTCGCGGAGTGTTTCGGGGAATACGGGCCGGAACCTGTCGATCTCATACTGGATACGATCGAAGCCCTCTTCCTTCAAACCATTCGCGACATCGATCGGCTTCGGGTTGAAGAAGGTGAGTATGGCATGAGCCAGCGGGTCCTCCCCTTGCTTAAGGTAAGCCTCGGGGATCAGCATCTTGAGCACATGCTCCGGGCCGCTCCCCGTCCCCGTGGCCCGCCGTAGTTCAATCCAGCGACATTCCTGCCCGGCCCGTGATGCCCGCCCGACGCTGCCGATGGTGATCAGCCCCGCTTGCTTACCTTTCTGCTCCGGAAGATCGACCTTGGTTGACGGTCGCCCATCCTCAAGTAGTTGCGACTTCACTTGGAACTCAATTTCCTCTCGGAACACTACCTCCGTGCCATCCGTCGGCAACCGAAATACGAGGCCGTCAGCCCTCGACAAGTTGGAGAGGCCAGACGAGAACAGCAGGGCAGCGATCCAGAATGTCATAGGTCGCACGACGAGCCTGGGGTTCTGATCCAGACGCATTGATTTCCATCCTCTGTGTTTCGACACATCCTGACCATTCATAGGCTTCGTCCTCGAGGGAGTGACGCTCAGATACTATGAAGGCTTTCCGGGTAGAGCAATCGCCAGCGAGCTAACCAGCGAGGTCATTCGGCAGCCAGGGCCCTTTTTATAGGTACCGCAAAAAGAGGTTTGCCCGAGGATATGTCGCGTCGAGATGCCTTTTCTCGGGGCGACAAAACCCCAGTTCGACCTTCGCACAGAGGCAGGCGACCGCTTCGGGCGACGAGGTTTCCGCGTGGCGATGTGGTCGGTTTCGGTGCGGGAACCCGACGCCTTAGTGCACTCTAACCGTCGTTTCAGCGTGTCGGTCCTGGGCCAGGCTCGACCACCAGAGCAAGAGCGTCGATTGGCGGTCTTGCTCACGTCGATATGACGATCCTCTTCTGCTGATCGGAATACGGTACTCTCCGCGAGATCAGGCATCCGGCATCGGCGGCAATCGCCGCCTCGCCTCCCGGTGGAACCACTCCTCGACCTCGGGCGGGACGTCATCCAAGTAACGCTCGAACTCGAACGAGCCATCGGCATCCGAGTAGAACGCCCAGAGAGCCAATTTCCCCGGCGGCTTTCGATCCCACAGCTCCAGGTACATGCCGTCGCGGGCGACGTCGCTACCCATGACGGTCTCGTATCGCTCGTCGTGGTCCAATCGCCACTCCTTTGCCAAGAGGGCATCGAGTTGACACGGCACTCGTCGGGACGATTGCGATTATCATACCAGCCTGACGCCCCGAGCGGGGCCGGCCGGGCTGGCGGCCTCGGCCAGGCCGATCGCGGCCTGATTCCTCGGGCCGAAATCCGACGTCCACCGTATGATGGTATGAGCGAAGCTACCGACTCGCCGACGTGGCGAAGGCCAGGCCTCGCGAGCGGAGGCGGTGGGATGTCGGGCTCATCGAACATCGACGAGATCGAGGCGAAGATCAAGGCCCTCGTGGATAGCGTCTCGTTCACGATGCCCGGCGAGAACCAGTCCCTCGCCAGGGACATCGTCGACCTTGTGGTGACCGAGATCGCCGATCGCACCCTGGACCGCAAGCAGCAGGCCGACGGCACCGCCCTGAAGGCGAACTCCCCCGCCTATGCCGCGTACAAGGCCAGACGCTACAAGGTCGATCCCCATGCCCCGCTGGTGCGTACCGGGCAGCTCCTGAGCCAGGAATCGCTGAGGGGCCGGCCGATCATCTCTGCCAATTCCATCGAGATGCGGTACGGCACGGGCCAGCCGCCCGCGAAGGCGGCGAGCGGCGTCCCGCTCTCGAAGGCCGATCAGAACACCACCGACCTCGAGAAGGCGAAGCACGTCAGCAAGGACCGCCCGTTCTACGAACTGGACGATGACATCGCCGAGAAGGTGGTCGAGCTGGCGGGGCGGGTCATCCTGAAGCACTTCAAGGATGGTTGAGCCAAGACCCTGGGAACCCAAGAGCGCCGATCGGCGCTCTTGCCCTAGGCGGACCCTTTGGGGGACTCGGCTTAGTGGCAATCCTTCGCCTTGCGGTATCCCGCCTGCTCGGCCTCGGCGTCCCTCTTGAGCGCCACGCGATGACTCGCCGTCATCTTCGCCGCCGCGTTGCAGTTGGCGGCGTGATAGAGGCGGCTCCTGCTGTTGCCGATGAACCCGGCCGCCTGGACGGCCGCCCCGCCCTTCCGCCAGTCCCAGGGCGGCGTCGGAGCCTTGTCCGCCCAGAGCCCTCTCCTGGCGGCCCTGGCCTCGTCCTCGAGTCGTTTGAGTTCGCCGTCGAACTTCGCGTATGCGTCATACCACCAGGCCCATCCGCCACGCACGAGCTCCAAGTTGAGCGACCGAACATCGGGCTGTAGGATTGTTTTTGTCACGACTTGTCAGGGTCGCTACCAAGGCGGGTCAATGTGGCAACGGAAGGGAAAGTCGTGGCTCGCGCGATAAAAAGAAGACGGACACGACCGATAGTAGTGGGCAACCACCACCTGAGATGGCGCATCGAATGGACGAACGATGCAGTCACTCAGAGTTCAATACTGCGCATCGTGGTCTTCTCGCTCGTCGGTGGAAGTCCCCGTCTCCTCGCAGAGGAACGCGCCGAAGAAATCTTTCTTCCCCTCGGGGTATCATCCATCGCGCCCCGCCACATCGAGGGGATCATCCGGTCTGCGTTGCATTCCGGATGGGATCCAAATTCACGAGGCCCCGACTTCCATCTCTCAGGCTTCGCCTCGGTCATGCACGAAGTGGATGGGATCCGCGTAGAAAGCGACCGGCCGGGAGTTACAGGAGGCAATCGTTCGTGGAGCAGTTTCCGGCATGATGATGGTGGGGATGGATCTTGTTTCACGCCAAATGAACCCATCCCTCCGGAACTGCGCGCTTTGCTTATGGCCGCTCAGGATGACCGTGCGGCGATCGGCCCCTTGAGAGACTGGTTGAACGAACACGGCCACCCTCAGGCTGAGGTGGACCCCATTGTCTAGACCAAAAAACGGCGATCCTTCGCTACTGTCCAATCAGGCCGTCGTGGCTCTGTCCGCTCGGTAGACCGTCCCTGGAGTCCGGTACCCCAGGGATTCGTGGAGCCGATCCTCGTTATAGAAGCCGAAGTATCGCCTCAACCCTCGCTGCAGCTCCGGCACCGTCTCGTAGCCTTGGATGTAAATATCTTCGTATTTCACGGTCCTCCAGAGCCGTTCGACGAACACGTTATCCAATGCCCTGCCGCGTCCATCCATGCTCACGGCTATCCCGGCCGCCTCAAGCCTCCCGGTGAACGCCTCGGCCGTGAACTGGACCCCTTGGTCCGTGTTGAACACCTCGGGCTTCCCCGACCTCAAGGCATCTTCCAACATCTCCAGGCAGAAGGAGCCGTCCAGCGTGTTCGACAGCCGCCAGCCGATCACGTACCGGCTGTACCAGTCGATCACCGCCGCCAGGTACATGAACCCTCCACTCATCGGCACATAAGTGATGTCCGTGCTCCACACGTGGTCCGCTCGCCGGGCTTTGACACCTCGCAAGAGATAAGGGTAGATCTTATGGCCTCTCCCGGCCTGACTCAGCCTGGGCTTGGCATAGATCGCTTCCAGGCCCATCTTCCGCATCAGGCGCTGTACTCGCTTCCGATTGACCTCCTCACCTCGTTGTTCCAGCCAGGCGGTCATCTTGCGGCTGCCGTAGAACGGGCATGCCGTATATTGCTCGTCGATCAACCGCATCAGGCGCAGGTCCTCGGGCGACTCACCCGCAGGTCGGTAGTAGAGGCTCGATCGGCTCAGCCCCAGCAACTCGCACTGGCGGCGCACGCTCAACCGGGGATGATCCGGCTCGATCAAGGGCCTTCGGTCCTCAACTGAATGGGGCGACTTTTTTAAGCCACTCGAGTTCCATCTTGAGGCGCCCGATCTGTTCAGAAGAGTTCGGCCTGGCGTGCCTCGGCGTCAGCCGAGGCCGCCTTGGCCGGACTCCCGAAGACCTCCTCGGCACTGCTGATGAGCTGCTTCTTCCAGCCATGGATCGATGTGGGATGGACGCCATAGTGGCCGGCCAACTCGTTGATCGTGCGGTCTCCCTTGAGGGCCGCCAGGGCGACTTGAGCCTTGAACGCCGCCGTGTGGACTTGCCGCTTCCTCGCCATCCGTCCTCCTCCTCAGACCCGTCTGAGTAGCTTAACAGATGGTCCAGTTTTCGGGGTCCACCATAGGCGGCCGTCCTGGCGAGGTTCCGGTACTTCCTGTTCGCCTACGTGCTCGTCGCTTTCCCCGATTCCGACCACTCTACCATGTTGCGGATTGGGAATTGGCTCATAGACATTGGGGCCGACTACAAAGATTGCTATCTACGCCTGGAACACGTCACCTTTGGGCATAGGCGAGGGGGCCATGTCGCCGAAATGGTCGTGGACCCTTCGGTCGCGGAAGATGATCGGGTGTTTGCCAGGTTATTCCCCATCGCACCGAGTGAGGTTCCAGCTTCATAGGTATGGAACCGATGGGGCGTTCAGACTCATGCGGCGAGTCGTCGCTCCTCATGGTGATCTATGCCTGGCTCGTGCGGAACATCGAGCGGCTGGTCGAGGGACTCGAGTATTACGAGGTCTGCACCGGCCGGGTCTCGGTCTGGGTGGGCTACCGCGACGGCCAGGCCGGCGAGGGGCATGCCACGCTCGAGGCCCCGACCGACCGGTTCGACATCCTGCTCGATACGCTCCGGCCCTGCCTACGACAGGCCTGGCTCCCCCGGGGGACGGCCAACCGGATGCACCTCATCGCCGAGGGACTGGTCCCGAGGGCCTCGAGCCAGCTCGGCCTGTTCATCCCGCACGATACCAGGGCCGAGGCCCTGGCCAAGCTCAAGCGGGAGGTTAACGCCCGACATGGGCGTTTCGTGCTCAGGAGTGCCGCGACCCTCCCCCTGCCCGGCGTCTACCGCGACCTGTCAAACGGCTATGATATTTGCGATGTTCATGGAAAGACGTGCTTCTGAGGGATAAGTCGACTGGCGGAGGAGTTGTCCGTTCATTCCTTGACTCTCAGTGCCATCGGTGTAACATGTGGATGGGTAAGTGATGTGATTCGGTAGGACCGAGCATCCTTACCTTGCGGAAGTCGGCCCCCGTCGGGGTCGCGAACAATCGGACCTGTCGGTCCTGGAGAACAATCCGATGACCAGTGAACTTCGAGCGAAGTTGGCGAAGCTCCGTGCCGTCACACCTCAGTTGAACGAGGCCACGGAGGAGGCCAACAGGGTGGTCGCCCTCGTCGAGAGATTCCTCGGAGAAGAGTTGAGCCTCGGCATCACCGCGAGCACCAATTGGATTGAGTCGATTCAACTCGCCTCGGGCGAATCGTCCGAAGACGAGGATGATCCGGACGCATGGAACATCTACCGCCGCTCATACCTCGACTATGGCCGCATCGGTGGCAAGTACCGCATCTACGTCACAGAGCAAACAGTCCGCGATATCGATCCGAACTCGAACACGGACGCGAGGAAGCTACTTGCCGTAGAGGAGACACCTTGGTCTTCATGCTCGCGAGAGATGAAACTCAAGGCTTTCACCAAACTGCCCGAGCTCCTCGAGAGGATCGTTGATCAGGCACTCGAACTGACGGCCAAGGCCGCCAAGACGGCAGATACCGTCCGCGATATCCTCGACGCGATGATGCCCGAGGCAGCCGCCGTGAAGGCTGGTGCGAGCCCCGTGAGAGCCTCTCGAAATGCGAAACCCGCCGAGTAACCGTAACGCTCGCTCGGCGGTTCTCAACCACGTCTGAGAGGCATTCACGCGAGGAGATCGATCGATGCTCGAATTGGTTTCAGGTGGACGAGCAATCGTGGCCGTTCCCTACCGTAGACGTAGACCGTTAAGACCCGTCGTCCTTACCGACGGTACTATCGTCGAATCGCCGGCTTCCCAGCACTTGAACGATAGCCCGAAATCTTGGCCGGCTTTCTTCGACATAGGTAGCCTTCCCGGGCGAGACGAGAACGAAGGGTTCTCCGGGTTCGCCAGTTTCTGCACCCTTCCCGATGGCCGCCTCGCCGCCCTGTATGGTTGCAGGTGCGATGAGCTCGGCATGACAACCTCGGAGTAGGTTGGTCTAAAACCAAGAGCGCCGTTCGGCGCTCTTGGCCTCAAATATCTCCAGTGGCTTGGCGAATAGCTTCCAATCAACCGAAACCAGAGGTCTCACGAGTCTTCCCATGTACCCGGCCCATCTCTTCAACCTGTTTCCCCCGTTCCCTCGTGAAGACAAGGTCTTCGTGGCGATGTGCTTCCATCCTAGATTTGACGCCAGGTGGAAACACGTGATCGAGCCCGCCATCCGCGAGATAGGCCTCGAGCCATACAGAGTGGACAAGGGTAAGGTCAATGACTCTATCCTGACCGACATCACGAAGTCGATCAGCTCGCACAGGCTCATCTTTGCCGACATATCCGCAATGGGAAGCCTGGACACCGGCGGCAAGAACTCCTACGTGGTGCGAAACGGCAACGTCATGTACGAGGTCGGAGTTGCCCAGGCCGTTCGCCTCCCAGAAGAGGTTGTACTCTTCCGGTCAGACGATGAAGAATTGCCCTTCGATGTGGTCAATATCCGAGTCAATTCCTACGACCCCGACAACAAGGTCGACGAGGCAAAAGCTTCGGTTTCTGAAGCATTAAGAAATGCGATGCACTCGATTGAACAGAGCAGATCGCTGTCGGTCGAGTCAGTCATGAGCCGGCTGGACGATAAGACGCTTTCGATGCTCTACGAGATGTCTGCCGCTAAGGGTCCGTTTCGACTGTCGAAGGAGCAACTTCTAGAAAGCAAATCCAATATTTCGTATCAAACGATGAGTCGCCTGCTTGACCTCGGCCTTATCCAGTCGTCACCGATCATACTTACCGAGGAAATGATTCATGGCAAGTTTGTAGATGAACTTTCGTCAGGTTCCCTGACTTACAAGCTTACAAGTTTCGGATGGTGTGTGAGAAATACAATTTACAAACGCACATATTCGGTGCTTCATGATAACGACAAGCATCTGATTACTGAAATCGAAGGTGAACGCGAGATTCTCAAAGTAGTATCAATCATGGATCTGCCTAGAATTATGAAGCAACGTAGGGAAAAGAATGCCGGGCTTGATGCTGGCCAATAATAAGGCTGCACAATGGACCTGCGTGGCCAGACGCAGTTGCCCGAGGGCATCGTCCCTCGTCGGGCCGTCGCCGATGAGGTCGGTCTCGAGGCAGTGTGCCAGCCACCGGCCCGACTCCCGGTAGAACACGACTCGCAGCCTGGTCGAGGCGTCCACGGTCAGACCTCCGATGTGGCCTCGACGCCGGCACCCGGCACGACGACCACGACATCGAGCATGACGCCGCTGAACTCGACCGAGTGTGCGACCTCGAGATCGAGCGTCGCCGCAGCCAGGTTTAGGTCCGGATCGAACCGCTCGGCCTCCTGGACTACCTTGAGCGTCATGACCTCGCCGTCATCCTCGACGACATGCCTGTCGATCCGGTCCCGATGCTCACCGATCCAGCGGTCGAGCCGCTGCACCAATGCCCTTCTCTGGTTGTCCCTCAACGCTGACCCCTCCTCCATCTGAACCCAGATCGATCCCTCGCCGCTCGGCCATCGGAACCGGGCCAGACCATCGACCGCGATGCGTCGCAGTTCCGCCTTCACCGGGCCGGGCAGCGTCCTCGCCATGAGCACGAAGGCTAGCCCTCGCAGCGTGTCGAACAACGCATAGTCGAGGAGCACCTCGGCGGCACGATTCGTGTACCGCATGGCCAGGTCCTCGGCCTGCCCGTTGGCCAGGTGCCTGGCCTTCCTCCCGAGGACCTCAGCCATGCTGCAACCCACCAGCGTCAAACCCACGTCCCCCGAGCGATCACTCGCCGAGCGGAGGTATGCGGCGGCCTCGATGACCCGAGGTGCATCACGCAGGCCCAGGGCCCTCGCCTCGGCGTCGAGGGCGGACCCGAGGTCCCCGAGGAGCGATCGCAGCCGGCGTCGCCGCAGGGGCACCCAGGCGGCGTACGCCAAGGCCAGGGCCGGCGTGACCGCCAGGATGACGAGGTCGCCGATATCGCGGATCATCGGGCCTCCTCGCCGTCGCCCGGGACGGGTGCCTTCTCGGCGGCCTTCATGATCCGCCGGATCGCCTTGCGGTCGTCGGCATGCATGCCCACGAAGATATCGTTGATCGTCCAGTGAGCCATCCGCCTGCGGGCGTAGGCCCTGACTCCCGAGGGCATCCTCTTGAGCCGGCGGCAGACGAGCTGCTTGCTGATGCCGAACTTCCGTGCGATGTCGCTCGACCGGACGCCGCGTAGCTGGTCGCAGAGCATCGCGACGTCCCGGTCGAGTAAGGCATCCGGCTTTCGCAGTCGGGTCGACTTCATCGATCATCCCTTCATCATCCTGGCGAACCTCTCGGGCACCTTCATCCCGTCACGCTCGACGTATCCGGGGTCGTCCTTGCAGGCCACGGGGATACGCCCCTCGACCTCCTTCGTCGCCTCGCTCGCCATCGACTTCGGCAGCTGGTTCGCCAGGACCTTGGGCAAGAACCGGTCGACGCCGGATCTCTCGCACACGAGGCAGAACGCCACGAGCTCGAGCTTGCGGCCCCGGCAGCACGGGCACGGCTCGCCCTCGGCCCGAACAACGGGCCACTGCATCGCCAGCCCGAGGATGATGCGAGGCCACGGGACAGAGCCGAGGCTGGAGTCGAAGTATCGCCAGGGACCGCCGTATGCTGGCTCCGGCTTCGGCGGCTCAAGCTCCGAGGCGATCCGCTCGGCCGACTCGTAGGCGATGAGTTCGAGATACGGCTCGTGCGCTTCGGGGTCCGCCTCCGTCTCGAAGAACGACGGCAGTTCGGGGTCGTCCTGCATGCCGGTCTCGGAGATCTCGCGGCCCGGCCACACCTTCAACCGAGGCGGGGGCGGTGCCCCGATCGGCAGCCACCGCTCCCCGTCCTCCGCCTCGACGATCTCGACGCCGAGCCGCTCGGCCGCGAGGGGCGTCAGCACGATCGCCAGCTGGCCAGGAGCTTCGTCCCAGACGTCGATCAGGCCCTCGGCCTCGGCACCGGCGAGGAGGTCATCCAGGGCATCCCAGGAGAGCGGCAGGCAGCCCGCCAGAGTCGTCCTAGGGCAGGTCACTGGCAAATTGGCCAGCACGTCGAGCAAGGCCTCGACGCTCACCGCAGGCTCGACCTTCGCCGCCATGACGTGCATCCGAACTCTCCGGGCCAGTGGGGTCGATCCAAGTGATGAACGGATCGCGGGTTAAGCTCTTTGTTTCAGCTTGAAAATCCAAACGCTTTGTTCAATCTCAGCGAGGCCGGGGCCCGCCCCCTTTCGGGGCACCATTCGTGTCCTCCTCGCCTCTTTTTTGGGTGTGCAGTCTGTACACTTTCACCGCGTGTCATTCGTCACCCTCGGCATGCCAATCCCTGCCGCGCCCGTTCGATCCGTCGCTCATGGCAAACCTTCGTCGGGCCTCGCCCGTGCAGGCAGAGCGCCGCAGTTCATCCCCTTCTCCTTATCCGCCCGGCGGAGCTTTCCGTTCTTGCCGACCCGGAAGACCACCACGGCTTCCGGCTGTGCCCTGGATACGGGCTCATCCCGGGTTTCCGGCAATCCCGGCCCACCTTGAAGCGGCGGGCTCGCATCGACCCCGAGCGATCGGAGGAAGTCCGGCTTGCAGCCGGGGAATCGTCCGATGATCGCGATCAGCCTCGCTAGCCCCTCGGGGAGGACGATGACATGATTGCCCGACTTCCTGGTCGCTATCCCATGCTCCTCGATGAGCGTGGAGACCTTCCATCGCTTGATGCCCGAGGCCTCGGCGAGCATGTTGATGGTGGGGCACACGTCGAGATTCAGCCCGGCGAGTCCATCCTCCACCGATCCAGGCTCGGTTTTGGGTTCCATCTCGGGCACCCTGGAAGGCCCGGCCGGGCGGCCGTGCCGGTAATCCGCGATCCCGAATTCGGGGTCGCAGCCGGGGTACATCCGCATGACACTCACGAGGGCCGGCAGCGAGCTCGGCGGCACCAGGACGTGATTGCCCGCGGAGCGGACGGCGATGCCGAACGCCTTGATGAGCGTCGAGATCTCCGACCTCTTGATCCCGCTGGCGGCGGATAATGTCGCGATGTTCGGCCATTCATCTTTGCGGATAATCATCGGTCTCACTCCGAGTTCCGCGTGGATCAGGCCCCGAACATCCTGCGTGCCTTCTCGTACGCCTCCTTCTTCTCCCTCTCCCTCCTCCTCGTCGTGACCACCTTCGGGTCCTCGCCGTTGAGCCGACGCACGAACCGCTCGATCGACTCGACGGAGGTGAAGACGACCCCGCCGAGCTTGATGGCCTCCAGCTTCACCCCCTGGTTGCCATTCGTGATCCAGCTCCGTATGGCCCCGGTCCCGATCTTCATGTTCCTCGAGGCCAGCCATTCGGCGGCCTCGGCAACCGTGAGCATCTGCTCCTCTTTGAAATCGATCATCGGCACCTCCCCGTGTGGAACGGTCACGCACCGGACATTCCCAATGCAAGAGCGCCGATCGGCGCTCTTGGTCCATTTGATGCCCAGCCAGGGTGCCGATGCAATCCAAACTTAGCCACATGGTAAAAGCCGATTTCAGTGAGACATGAGATATTATCGCAATGTTCGATACTCTCTATCGCGCCGTCCGATATACGGATTTCGAAAGCTGCTCCCGGATTGCTGGGGTGCGTTAACGATTCATGACCGCCGGCCTGGCCTGGACGGGCACCGTCTTCTGTTGCTGCTTGACCCGGTCCTGATTCCCCTTCTCGATCGCCTCGCGGACCCGGCGTAGCTCGTCGACCACCTGGCCCGCCGCATTCTCTCCCCACCGGCAGGCTGCGTGGCGGGGGCGTTGGGCCGTCTGGGGGTGCCGGTCCTGTCTCTCAACTCCATCTCGGCACCCGCCGCCGAGTAGTCGGCGGTCGCGTTGCCGCTGTTGATCCAGCTCAGATAGCCCATGCCATACCCGCCCAGGAGCGACGTGTCCTCGGGGCGGCCGGGCAGGCTCATGCCCTTCTCCTGGAGGATGGCACGCTTCTCCTGCTCGATCCGGATGCGTCGGCCCTGCTGGGCGGAACTGACGCCGCTCGGGAGGAACAGGCCGCCGCCGGTCGCCAGGGTCCCGGTCCACCAGTCTCCGGCCGCAGCACCCGGAGCGTCCTCGCCCTCGCCTCGCTTCTGGAGCCGCGTCTGGGCCTGGAGATCGAGCTCCTTGTCATACTGAAGGGGCATGGCAGACCGGATCTTCGCCTCGTCCAGCTTGGCCTGCTGGACCTTCGTGCGGAGCGACACGTCCGTCGCGTACTTCCGGTCGAGCTGGGAGATGGCCTCCGTGCCGGTCATCGGCGTCGACTCGTCCTGCATGAGCTTGCCCATCATGCCCCGGTAACGGTACATGCTCATGAGGCCCTCGGCACCGTGGGCGTCGACCCCCTGCTCCGAGAGCCAGGTATCCACCGTGCGGCCGCCGGCCTCGGCCTGCTCCATCTTGCCGAACAGCTTGCCGGCCGATTGGGTCCACGTGTCGTGCTCGTCGATCCCGGCCTCCTTCAACATGGGGCCCCATTTCTCGGAGAAGCCACGCAGGACGCGGGTCGTCGACTTGAGCACCTCGGCCGAGCGTGTCGGCGAGATGCGGCTCGCCGTCGCCGTGATCGCCGCCAGCTCGTTCGGATCCTTGACGATGCCCTTGCCGTTCTCGGCGATGAAGCCGCCGGCGACCTGGGCCGCCTGCTGCACGAGGACGGGGTTCTCGCCGACGCCGGCCGAGAGGATGCGGTTGAACTGCGTGGTCTGGGCCAGCAGGTCCTCGGCCTTGTTGTATTTGCCGACGCCCGCGAGGATGCCCGACAGCTTGCCGTAGGTCCCTGCCGCACCCGGGCCGCCGCCCGCCGCAGCGGCGTACCGCGCGATCATCGGCTTGAAGCGTTCATACTCCCGGTCGGATATGTTGATGCCCTTGGTCGCCGCCGCCGCCCCCTCGAACTCGAGGGTGACGTCCTTGGCGTCCTGGTCGCTCAGGCCCGAGGCGGTGCGGACGGCCATGAACTTCGACACCTCGGCATCCGACGGGCCTTCCGCCGCGCCGCGGATCAACGCGAGCTCCCTGACCATGTCCTTCGTCCTGGCGAGCTGGTCGACCTGGGCCTCGGCGTGCTTGACCGCCTGCTCGATGGCCCCCGAGACCTCCTTGGCCGCGTTGGCCAGGCTGCCGAGGGTCGCCACCCCGGCGGCCAGGCCGGCGAGCGACTGCCCGAAGTTGCTGACGGTGTCCCCCAGGGACCTCCACCCGGCCTGAGACCCTTCGAGGGCCTTCGTCTCCGCGTCGACCCGCTTCTGATTCGCCTTCTGGATCAGATTGTTCCGTGCGGCCAGGATCGCCTCCTCCTTGGTCAGGACCTTTGCCAGGAGTTGCTCCTCGCTCATCCCGGCCCGGGTGGCGGCGTCGACCCTCTGCCGGTTCGATCTCTCGACGAGGGCGGCCTTGGCCCGCTCGGCGACCTGCGTATCCGTGAGGACTCGGCCGATGCGGTCCTCCTCGGACTGCATGGCACGCGTCGCCGCCTCGATTCGTCGCTGGTTCTCCTGGAGGACGATCTTGGACTTCGCCGCCTCGACGACCTGCCGCTCGTTCAGGCTCCTGGCGACGCGTTGATCCTCGGTCATCATCGCCTGCGTCATGGCGGCGACGCGGCGGGCGTTCTGCTCCTCGATCAGCTTGGACTTGGCGGCCTCGACGATCTGGGCGTAGTTGAGGGCCTTGGACCTGATCCCCCTCTCGGCCTCGGCCGCCGCAACTCCGGCCTGCACTCGCCGCTGGTTCTCACGCTCGATGAGGGCGGATTTGACCCGCTCGGCCAGCTCGGTCGACGAGATCAGGTCGGCGATCCGCTTCCGCTCGGCACCGTGGGCCTGCTGGGAGTTCTGATCGAACTTCCGGCGGTCCAGATTGAGGTGGATCGTCAGCTCGCTATCCATGTCCTGCCCTCACCTAAAAGCTAATGCTTTCCAGCTTCGCCTCTTCCGCTTCCCAGATCATGAAGTCGACCCACTTCGACGGATGTATCGTCCGGCCCGCGTAGACGAGGAATTCCGCCGCCTCGTTCGCGTCCTCCACCGTCATCGCGTCGGGGTCCAGGCCGTTGGCCATGAGGCTCATTCGGAGCCAGCGGCTGTAGGTCCGCCTTTTGGGACGGGTTGGCCCTCCTCGTCCCTCTGATAGCCCCCGGCGAAGGCGAGGATGTTGAGCCAGATGTCGAGGTTGGCCTGGTCGTCCGGCTCGTACCAGAACAGCCGCTCGAGCTCGTCGTCCTCGACGTGGTACGAGGCGAGCAGGCAGAGCACCGCCATCGTCGCGGCGGCCTCGAGCGACTCCCGGTCGTTCTCGGCCTCGAGGGCGGCGTCGATGGCATCGTCGATCGTCGGCCCGAGGCGGACCACCGCCCCCCTTGCGGTCAGGCTGAACCTACCCTCGGAGTCGACGCCGAGCGGGAACCTCATCCGGGGCTTGGGGAAGTGCCAGACCGATCCGTCGCAGAGCTTCATCGGGATGCCCGGTTGCCACGTGGGCAAACGCCTGGCCTCCTCCGTGAGCGGGGCACGTTCAGGGGTATGGCTCGCTTGCTCGGCTGCGATTTCGGGATTCGCTTCCAGGGCTTCGGTCGTCATGATTCATCCAGTGCGTAGGGTAAGAGCGCCGATCGGCGCTCTTGGATTCCGGGTCCGAGGGAGGTGGGCCGCGTTCACGCATTCGGATCGGGGATGCGTTCCAGCACGAGGCGGCAACGCTCGCCGTCGTTGCCAGTGCCCTCGAAGAGGACGACGCGATCGGCTTGCGGAGCGGCCTTCGGTGCGGCGGGCGAGGCCCCGGCCGGTGCCACGGCGTCGGCCAGGCACATCGGCCTGAGGCTTGCCTCGATGCGACGCTTGGCCCGGGTCATCTCCTCGGCGTCGGGCCGGATCTGCTTCATCGGGCCGAGCATCTTGTTCAGTTCGGCCTTGGCCTCCTCGGGCAGCTCGTCGAGCCGGAAGGGCCGAGATGCGGGACGGATGACCGGGACGGCGGCGGCCATCGCCGCAATGGCCTGCGAATGCAGGGGCGAACGTGCCCCGGCCGAGTCGCCGGTCGTGCCGGCGGGTTGCAGTGCCCCGACTGGCGAGGTGCTGGCGGCCGCAGGGCGAGTGCGTTCCACCTCGGTCAGGACCATCGCCCTGTAGATCGTCAGGGCACCGGAGCGGACGCCCCGCTTGGTCTCCTCGGTCGCGTAGTCCACGACGTATCGCGTCCGCTCGATCTTCTTCCCGGAGACTCCGTGCTCCTCGCCGAAGATGGAAGCCGAGCGGCGTCGCTTGCTGTGGACCCCGGCGACCCGCTTGCCGCCCATCGCGAGGCGGCGATCGTTCTGCTCCACCAGGCCGAGGATCTCGGCGTCCGTCAGTCGCGTTGCGGTCTGTCCCATGCTGAAGCCTCTCCGTCTTGAAACGGGCAACATCTCGATCAGTTGTGGATGAGCACCCCAGTGCCCTCCGGGTTGAATCGGGGGTAGGACTTGATGAGCCTGGCGGCGGCGTTCACCGGCCCGGAGTAGGCGACCTCGGGCATGCGTGCCAGCGTCGCCGCCCGCCCCGCCCGGGGCATGCTGGCGATGCCGTGGATGACGAGGCTCGCGAACTCGTCCGCGTCGAGGTCGTAGTTGTGGCCGAGGACGAAATGGACGACGGCCATGCCGGCCTTGAACGAGTCGCAGCCCTCGACCATCGCTTCGACAAGGTCGGAGTACGCCGGGGCGGGATGCCCGTTGATGAGGTACTCGGGATGGCAGAAGGAACCGGCATGGCTGACCAGCGTGCCCGTCACCACCTCGACGCGAGGCATGTGCCAGACGCCGTATCTGCCGAAGTCGAGGGGCTCGCCGGGACGCCAGTCGGCACGTCGTCGTTGCTGTTCGGAAAGATGGTAGAAGTCGAAGTCCATGAGCATTAGCCCTTGAGCAGATGGCCCCACATCGAGTCTGGCCCGATGTTGACGCCCTCCGACCTGAAATGCTCCAGCGTCGACCGGAGCCGCTCGCCCCTACACGGATCGGGGCCGAGCTGCCGGGACATGAACATCGCCCATCGGCGTTCCGCGTCGCTCGGGCCCGGCGGCGGGGGCGGAGGAGCCGGCGGCGGAGGGTTGATGATCTCCGCCGCGTTGGAGGGGTTGGCGAGGATCGCGTGCACCATCGACAGGGACTGCTGGCGGCGTGCGGCGTCCGCCTCGAATCGGCTCGGTTTCGCTTCCATCGCTGACTACTCCCTTCGCCCGGTCAGATCGCCTTGGGCAGGTCCGCCGGGATCGCGCCCACGAACGTCCAGGTCGGCCTGCCGGGTGCGGTGACGACCTGGACCTGCTCGCCCCTCTTGGCCAGCGGAGACTCGGCCCGGTACCGCGACGCGACGAGGCCATCCTTGCGGGCGATCGCCACGCGGTTGGCGACTCCGCGACTCCTCGCCATCGGGTAGTACTCGCTCTCCGCGTCGACCTCGATCCGGTCGAACATGCCCTCCTCGCCGAAGTCCCCGCGTGCGTGGCGGAACACCAGCTCTCGCACCGCCTCGGCACCGACGCCGATGCGATGGACATTCCGGCTGACGCGGAGCCTGCCCAGGTCGAACAGTCGATCATCCGGCCCGAGGGACTTGGCCAGCTTGGCGAGGGCCTCGGCCATCATGTTGCCGATCGACGATTTCCTGCTGAGGAACGTCTCACGCTCGGCAAGCACGATGTCGCGATCGCTCAGGATCGGGACTTCCATGCAGGGGACTTGCGAGACGAGGTCGTTGACGATGCACCAGGAGCAACGATCCGACGTGCGGCGGCCCGGCCGCCGGCTGACGTCCTGCAGCACCGGCGATTGCGGCTCATCCCAGGCGAAGACCTCGTGAGGCTGATTGCATCTCGTGCAATGCGTAATGCCCCGGTACAGCCTCTCGCCGTTGATGACCATCGAGAGTGGCTGAGGTACTACCGCTGTTCCCGACATCCGATAACCTCCCGAACGAATGCGATGTGTGGGCCCGTCAACGGCGGGGAGCCTCTGGCCCGTATCCCTCGGCCTTCGCCAACGCGACGACCGCCTCATGCACGATGGCCGTCACCGTCGACCGCCGGAACCTGGCGAAACCGAACAACCATTCGCGGAAGACATCTTCCGACCGGAGTTGGATCCGACTCTCGATGGCCGGCCTGCGTCTCCCAGCCGTGGTCGCAGCCATGTAAACCCCTCGCCGCCATCAGTGCAAAGGCCCCGGTTGCGTGTACGTAATCACAGTATAACCAGCCATCGAAATTCAATGCCATAACCAATTTCAGAATTTCATATTCTGCAAGCGCTTTTGATATTCGGAATTACCGCGCAGCCTATGAGATATCCCAAGAGCGCCGATCGGCGCTCTTGGGTCACGCATCCGATCCGAGATCGAGCGAGCGAAGGTGCGTGGCGATCTTTTGTCGGCACGCCAAACCCTATTGGAGATTTCCGTCCGCTCGGGCGTCACCGCCACTACCGGACTCGAGATAGGCCACACCTTCACCAAGGTGATCGGCCAGCACCTCGCCGATCACCTTGAAGTGTGGGGTGCCGAAGTGGGCATCCAGGGCCGCGTGGCGGCACATACCTCGTATAGGATGAACACGGCGGAATCGCCCCGGCCATGGTGGACGTGGAACGTCCGGCATCCCGGCTCGCCCCAGCTCGGCACGATCTCTTCCTCGTACGGACGGCGAGGCCCCTCTACGCGGCCCATCTTCGCACTCAAGCGGGCCACCGGGACAGTTTCCCTGGATGGCGTATCTTGTCACTTCCCTAGGTTGTTGTGACAGAACAGAGAGCGACGAGAGCCGCCTCGATCGAAGCGGCTCGGAAAGCCCCTAATTTTCAAAAGCACGGCATCCTTTGGAAGGATACTCAGTCTTCGGCTGCCCTCCTGAGTCACTGTTCCGAGTCGAGCTGAACCAGGAACCCAGGAATCAGGCGTCTCGAATACACTTGGCACTTGATGGGGACATATCAGATGCAATCTCATGTGGATTGCGTGCTTTTCCTAGGTTTTCGGGGCAACACCAGGCCGGAATATTAAGTTTCAACGAATATCCTAGTTCTTGGGTTGTGTCCTCGCTCAATCTCGTTATTTTAAACGGCCGTCCCGATTTCATCGCTCAAGTACTATCAAGAACCTTTCTCGAAATGAGCAATACATTGATAGTAATTAACTCGTCATACATGGAAGTTAATGGTACCGATTTCCAGCGTTGCCGGATTCTTCGGACGCGTGGCTCTCGTCGATCTCGTAGCATGACAAATCGCCGTGGCCTGACGCTTATCGAGGTGTTAGTCACGATCGCCATCATCGGCCTTTTGATCGCGCTATTGCTGCCCGCCGTCCAGGCGGTGCGAGAGTCGGCCCGGCGGATCCAATGCGAGAACAACCTCAAGCAACTAGGATTGGCGTTGCACGGGTATGCCTCAAGCTTCGGGACGCTGCCGCCGGGGAATCACAATCACGGGTTTTCCGCCCACGTGGCGATCCTGCCGTACCTCGAGCAGAAGTCCCTATATGACGCGATCAATTTCTCGGTAGATTCTCAGGATTTCCTCCAAAGAGAATTCGCATCGTCCTCGGACCTCAAGTCGTCCCCGAACTTCACGGCCGGCAGGACATCGCTCTCGGTGTTCCTCTGCCCGTCGGATGCGCCGTCGCCGAAACATCCCGCCAGCACCAACTATCCCGGCAACCAGGGCGTCGGTTATTGCGACAAAGATCCGTGGCACGTGTGCAATAACGGCGTGATCTCGCATTCGGAGAGCACCCCGGTCCGCCCGCAGGACATCACCGACGGTTTGAGCCGGACCGTCGCCATGTCCGAGTGGTTCCTGCGGCCATCTTTGTATCGGTCGAAGGGTGATCCGCGACAGGCGATCTACGAGATCCGCGACAAGGTCACGAATGCCGAGGAATACGAGCGATTTCTGAGTCGCTGCCGGGGCCTCAATACTCGGATGCTCGAACCACAGCCATTCCCCAGGGGGGACGATTGGCTGCATGGGACGTTTGCCAAGACGCTCTATAATCACGCGGGAAGCATTAACAACTACGGATGCAGCACTAGCAGCGTTTACCAGATCAGCCCTTTCTCCGTCGGGAGCTTCCATTCCGGCGGCGTCAACGCCCTCTTCGCCGACGGCCATGTCAGCCGGATCTCGGACGGTATCACGGCGAGTATCTGGCGGGCGATCGGCACCCGGAACGGCAATGAAGCCGTCACCGGGGATTTCTGACGGGAACATTCGTTCGAATCACATTCACGCAATGTGAAGGGACAGTGCCTCGTGTCATTGTCCTCCACTCGTCAGCGGCAGGGCCGCTGACCGAACTCCGTGGTTCTAGAGTGAGCATTTCTGATTTTCTACGAGGAGATTTGCGGCATGCGGCGGCACAAAAGGCTTTCATCAAGCTTCGCGCTCGGATTCTGTCTATGGCTTACAGGCACCGCCAGAGCCGACTATACGATGGAGATCTCCAGTCCGGTGATCAATCAGAATGGATGGAAAGTCGGCGACAATATCGAAGCCAGCGGCACCGTCAATTATATTTTCTGGGGTGGCGATCTCGCCCATGTCGCCCTGCGGGCCCAGGACGATAGCGCGCACACCAACATAACGTTTGATGCAACGATCAACGCAGGATTGACGTGGGCATCATGGGCGGGTCACAACACCGTTCCTGATTGCTCGATGCAAGGGTTCTTCTATTTCTCTGCAATCGCCCTTGATTCCGATTACGAGACGGTCGACGGGCAAAGCACCAAGGCGATTAAGCAATGGCTTAAAGACCTTGGGCCTGGTTCAGGGATGCCCGATCCTCCTACCCCGTGATCACTACCATCACCCGTCGACCTGGCGGCCGGGTGAAACAAGCTGATCGGCATGTGCGTACCCGAGATGGCGGGCACGCCGCTTCCCATGCCTTCCTGCAGAACACCGAATTGTCGTCGGCGATGGCGGGATATTAGGCCGGACCGATTACCGAAGAACGCCGGCCTTCGTGAGAAGGCCCGGCAGGCCCTCAACCGGATCGGCAAGCCGAGACCGGCGAATCCGCCTGGGCTTGACTGAACCGCTTCGCATTCGAGCCTCCATCGCGAAAAATCTAAGAGCGCCGATCGGCGCTCTTAGATTCCGGTTCATGCCTGGCGACCTCGTACCCTACAGCATCCCCACCGCCTTCATCGCCCTGATGTGCAGGCAGCCTCGCGGGTCCAACCACTCACGCCGGAAGATGAAATCGGGACAATCGCACGTCGGCCCGTGGATGGTCTGGGCCACGTCGTAGGTGTCGCCGTCGTGGCTAAGGCGGAAGGCACGGCTGACGTCGTCCATCTCCGAGGCGATGGGCCGCACGGCGTAGTCAGCCCCGTTAATCGTGAGCGTGAGGCGGCATCGGCCCGCCTTCTCGCCCTTCGTCCCATCGGCTTCCATGCGGTGTCCCCAATCCTCGGGAGGCGTCGTCGACCTTCCGCACGCGACCGACTCAGCCGGCCCGGCGTAGGGCCTCCGAGGCGAGGGCCTTCGTGTCGTCGAAGTAGTCGTCCCGGAGCATCCACTCCAAGTAGTCCGGCTTGGTCCTGGCGATGTCGTCGAGCGACCGGCCCTTGTATTTGCCCTTGATGAAGACGATCGTCCCCTCGTCGCAACGCCCGAACATCCCGCTCAGGTCCAACGCCTTCGGGTCCGAGCAGTAGTCGTGCAGGCCCTGCACCGACCTCGGCAGGTCCTCGTACCTGGCGACCTGGGCGTCGAGGATGGCCAGGGTCGCCAGCACGTCCGCCTCGGCACCGTGGGCCCCCTCGTGGTCCAGGCCGCAATAGAACTTGTAGGCGGCCGTCAGGTCGCGACGCTCGTTCTGGTGGAAGATGTGGCAGGCGTCGATGACCTTCCGGCCCGCGACGGGGAAATCGAGCTGGGCCCGGTTGTACTCGGCGGCGAGCAGTCGGAGGTCGTACTTGAGGATGTTGAACCCGCAGAGGTCGCAGCCGTCGAGGAACTTGGTCAGGCCCGGGGCGATGGCCCGGAAGGTTGGGGAGTCGGCCACGTCGTCGTCGGAGATGCCGTGGACGGCGGTGGACTCTGGCGGGATGGGGACGCCCGGGTTCACCCGCCTGGTCCTGTGGTCGGAGCCGCCGCCGGGCAGGAGCTTCAGGACGCTGATCTCGATGATGCGGTCGAGCTTCGTGTCGGTCCCGGTGGTCTCGAGGTCGAAGACGGCCAGCGGGCGTTCCAGGATGATATTCTTGAGCATGGTCCCTCCCGAGTGGCATTGCCCTCTTGAGAGGTTTCGGCGCTCGGGCGGGACTTCTGTCGGCTTATTACCCGGGCGAGGGATGGTTTCCGACGTTACAGACTGCGGCATCGCCTTCATCGTCAAATCAGGAACGCTGATCGGCGGTCCTGAGTTGAACCAATTCTCTAACCTGATGCGAGGCACCTGACATCGACGAACCGGGGATGCATTTGGGGAGTCTTCAGTCGAGACGAGACGCCGCGAGCCCATGACTCTCATGTCTGGCCGCTCGTCTGGACAATCAAGCCAATTGGCAACCGAACTGGATAAGACAGGCAGAAATCTCCAGAAAGTTGGAACGAATCGCGGCCCCTGTACGGCTACTCTGGACATTACCGTCCATAGGAGCCCGGCTGAATGAACCCTTCAAGCTCATCGATCTTGGCGGATATCCGCACGATTTTCGAGGACGGATCCGCCTCCAATCTCTCGGATGGCCGGCTCTTGGACCGTTTCCTGGGCCAACGCGACGAGGCCGCCGAACTCGCCTTCGCACTACTCGTGAAACGCCATGGGCCGATGGTCCTGCGAGTTTGCCGTGGTGTGCTGGCCGATCCCAATGACGCGGACGATGCATTCCAGGCCACGTTCTTGGTGCTGGCTCGAAAGGCCGGGGCGATCCGCAATCGAGAGTCCGTGGCGAGCTACCTCCACGGTGTGTGCCTGCGGGCCGCACGCGATATCCATGCGGCGGCGGCCCGCCGAAAGAAGCGCGAAGGGGCCGCCGCGAGGCCTTCGATATCGGAAGGCCGCGATGAGATCATCGATGCCGTCCACGAAATCGTTGCCCGCCTGCCCGAGCGGTATCGAGACCCGATCGTCTTGTGTGAGCTCGAGGGCCTCTCGTGCGACGAGGCTGCACGTCGCCTGGGATGCCCCGTCGGCACGATCAAGAGTCGCCTGTCTCGCGGTCGTGATAGGCTTCGAGCTCAATGGAGTCGTGGAGGCCTGACATCGAGCCTGAGCTTCGGATCGCCGATCGCCGTGCCCGCAGCCCTGGCAGAGTCTACATCCTTGATCGCCCGGCCATTCAACAGAAGAGCGACCCTGGAAGCGGTGGCCGAGAGGATCATTCGCGCGATAGCGGTCAGCAAGCTCAAAATCGTCGCGGTTTCATTCATTGCCGTGGCCACGACGCTCGCGGTCGGGATGACCTGGGTACTGGGAGGCCCGCCGAAGGCTAGCCCGATCCGGGAAATCGCCGCCGTGGCACCACGAGATGTTCGCGTCGACGAAGCCAAGGCCCAGGAGGAGGACGTTGAAGATCTCCCGGGCGAACTGACTGGCCCTTCCCGCGACGATATCGAAGCGCTCATCAGGAAGATCGGTCGCGATGAGCCGACGCCGGAACTCGTCGATCAGATCACGTCTTTCTTCCGGCCACGCGTCCTGCAACGTACGGAACATTGGGAATACTTGGTCCGTCGCGTATCCGAGCCATCTTTCGTCAGTCGGATGGATGTGTTGGCCAGGGAGTTGACCGGCAAGCCAGCCGACACGAGGAATCTGATCTGCCGAGCATCGCATGACCACATCGGCCGCCAGGATGACCTCCATCGAGTCGAGATGCGAGATGACCTCTCTCGGCAGGCAGAGGCGACGAAGACGCTTCGGGGCCGAGTCCTGGACGACAGAGGGAAGCCGATCCCCGAGGCTGTAGTTTCGACCTGGGGGGCGATCGCCCGCAGCGACCAGGCGGGCCAATTCACTCTCCACTTCAAGAGGTCGCGTACTCCATTCGCGAAGATCTTCTTCGAAGCGAAAGGCTACGGTCTCACCGAGGCCATCTTCCTCACGGACGAGGTTCACGCGGAAGATCGATACACTTACAAACTTTCAAAACAAAAACCCTGCATGGGGAGGGTCGTCGACGCGGCGGATAAGCCCATCGCTGGCGTCGAGCTCGACCTCTGGATCGCGAGGACGGCGATCGTCCGCTACGGCTCGACGGATGGGGGGCCTTCGGAGGGTAATGCAATTAGCCTGAAGGTCCGCTCGGACGATGAGGGCCGGTTCGCCTTCCGCGGCATCCCCCCGTTGGCCCAAGATGGTCGCCTCATAATGCACTTACTCGCCACCCACCCCCGATACGAAAAGGCTGAATACCACTTCAATCGCAACGAGCAGCCGCGATCCGATGTGGATTTCACGCTGCGTCTCGGTTGCACGATCATGGGGACCGTGCGGGACGACGCCGGGCGTCCCTTGGCCGACGCGTGGGTGCGGATGGAGTCGAGGCCCACGAATGACTTTCGATCAAATATCTCCACCGATGGCGAGGGCCGATTCCGCGTCGCTAATCTCTCGCCCGGCGAGTGGAAAGTCATAGCCGAGTCGAACGACCAAGCCATGTCCTGGGTCTCGGCAAGGGCGAACCGCGAGAACCCCGTGGAACTCAACATCACGGCACCTGCCGGAGGTTACATTTCCGGCAGGGTGATCGGGCCCGACGGGAAACCATCCGCGAATTCCGCCGTCGGTTGGCTGGAGCCCCTGAATGCCGCTGGCCGGCTTAGTGAGCAGCCAAGACCGGCCAGGATCACTCACACCCAACCAGACGGGTCGTTCCGCATCGGCCCCGTGCCGATAGGTAGGTACAAGGTCTTGGGCTTGATCGAAGATCCGAGATCGGAAGCCTATGCCGAAGGCGAGACGGGCCAGACCGACCTCGTGATCCGGCATGTCCTAAAGACCAAATGATCAATCGCATCGAATCCAAGAGCGCCGATCGGCGCTCTTGGAACGGAACACTCAGTGTAGGCGTATCGAACGATCAGGCAGAGACCTGTTGCCTTGCCCGCTGGCTCGCCCGCTTCCTCGTCGATGGGCCCTCGACCGTGGGCGTGCTCGCAATGTCGAAATGGATCAGCCTGAGGTTGCTCACGCGGTCGAGGGGCTCGCCCTCGTCCTGGGCCAGCACGACGTACATCGTCGTGCCCAGGAGCAGGCCGCACGGCTCGAACGGGGCCAGGTCCCACAGGTCCTCGAGGCCCTCGCCATCGCCGATCCTCCGGTTCGCACGCAGGATGCACATCGCCATCTCGACCGTGGCCTCGGTCAGCCGATCGGTCAGCTCATCGCCCCATGACTCGGCCGCCCGTATCTTCGAGTCGATCGCCTCCGCCTCCTCGTCCCTGCCCTCGGCGTCCGCCGCCTCCCAGGCTTCCACCAGCCGAGGCCCCTCCACCTTCCATGACTGGAAGTGACGCTTGCGGGCACGCTCCGCATCCTGGTAGCGGCGGGCCAGCGTGAATGCCTCGGCCTCGGCATCGCGGCACCCGAGGGCCAGGTCCATGCCGGGCGGGGTCGAGACTACGGCGACGGTCGAGCCGATGGATCGGAGAGCTTCGCGGCGGGAGATGCGTTGCATGGGGAGACTCCTGGTGTATGAGTGCGATCCTGAGCTGTGTGCGGACGATGGGCGTGGCCCGAGGCTGCGGGCCTGGATCGTGACGGGAGGGCGGGCCGGGTGGCCCGCCCTCGGGGAAGTGTCAGGCCTCGACGTGGCTGAGGTACTGGCTCTGGGCGTGTTCGAAGTCGCCGAGGTTGCAGGGGGCGGCGGACTCGAGCCATTCCGACATCGTCATCGCGTCCTCGAGGTCGTCCCCGCCGTCGAGGGTGATGCCACGGTCCTCGGCGTCGCGGACCTGGCTCCACCAGAGTTCATCGCCACGATCGTGGTTGGGGCGGCGTGCGAACTTCGGAATAGGGATCGAAGTGTGTCGAGGGGAGACGACCGGAACAGGCTCGACCGCAACCTCGGGCTCGACCTCGACGACAGGAGCCAGGGCCGGGGCGGCGGGACGCTCCTTCAGGAGCCTTCTTAACTCGTCGTGGGCGGCCTTGCGGGCAACCACGTCGCACTCGGGCAGCGTGGCCTCGGGGCAGGACCTGGCGTATTCGGCGAACGCCCGGTTCCTGGCACCGTTCACCCGCCTCGACTCCTCGCCGGTCAGCCCGACGCCCTGGATGGTCGGCAGCGGGCGTTGGTCGATCGGGCAGGAGAGGCCCGGCTGATCCTCAAGGCCCTCGCCGAAGGCAGCTTCGCGGCGAGGGGCAACGCGGGTCGGCTTGACCACCGGGCGAGTGCGGGTCATGATCGTCATTGAAGGTTCCTTTCTTGATCGTTTGGGGCTTTCGTCTGGGCCAGGAGCGTCTGAACCACGCTCCTGGCCCTTCGTGTTTCCAGATGCCTCGTTTCGATGGCTACATAATACAGTTTGCTAGCAAATCGTCAATACTCTGTTTCTCAAAAATACAAATCGCTACATTTTTGCTAGCAATGTGTTGCTATTAGGCTTGCCCTGGCGTATTCTTCTATGGTTTGCGATATCCGTTTGCTACAATCCGCAGGCAGGCAAAGGGACGGTATGGCTGCTACAATCGAGCGAGTACGGAAGATGGCCCGGAAGAAAGCCGACAAACCCGAATCCGGTTCCGCCGGTTTCGCGATCCGGGGGTCACTCGATTGGCATGCCTGGGTTCTGGAGTTCGCTAAGTTCCGCCGCCTCAAGGTCACGGACCTGATTGACCAATCCTTGGTCGAAGCGGCAGAGAAGCACGGTTTCACGAAGCCTGCACCCGAGCGATGAAGCTCGCGAGCTGAATCAGCTTCCAGACCCAAGAGCGCCGATCGGCGCTCTTGGATTTCCAGGGGCATCCCCACCGCAACCCGATCTCGCCAACCCGCACGGCAGGAGAGTCCGCATGCCGATGTCCACGCACGCCCGGGGCGAAGGCACCTCCGTCCCCACACTCGAGCCCGGCGACTGGTGGAGCCGGTTCACGAAAGAGGCCGTGAGCCCCGACTCGCTGGAGGTCCGCGAGCCCTTCGCCGGCCTGTACCCCATCGGGCCTCGGGTCCTCGGCCTCATCACCGAGTCCATGAAGCGGGTCGGCTTCCAGGCATCCCATCCCATCACGGCATGGGGCAACGTCGTGATCGACGGCCATACCCGCCTGGCGGCGGCCAAGGCGGCGGGGGTCGACGTCCTCGTCTGCCGGATCGAGTTCCCGGACGAGGCGGCCGCACGACGCTGGGCGGTCGACAACCAGAGGGTCCGCCGCAACCTCACCGACGCCGAGCTGCTGAGGTACATCGAGCGGCACGACGAGCGGAGCAAGATGGGCGGCACCCGGGCCAAGCTGGAGCCGGGGCAGCCTCGGGCGAAGCGGAACCGCTCGTCCGAACGAACCGCGAAGGTGCTGGGCACCTCGGCCCGCGAGGTCGAGAAGGTGCGGCGTGTCGCCAGGCATGCCAGCGAGGAGGACCGCGAGGAGATCCGCCAGGGACGCATCACGGTCCACGCGGTCGAGCAGAAGCTCTCGCGGGCCGCCTGGCGTGAGAAGGTGGAGGCCGAGGCCAGGGCCATGCCGATCTGGTCGGGCCTGGGAGAGCGGAACCGGGAGGTGCTCGCCCGCGACGTCGTCGCCTACCAGAAGGCCGAGCCCCGACTCGAGGACCTCCGCGAGCTGCACCGCGAGTTCATGGCCGAGCCCGGCATCCGGGGCCGGTTCGTCGAGCGGCTCGGCGAGTTCCTGAGCATCCCAGATCCCGAGCGTTGGAGGCCATGCCCCTCGTGCGAGCCAGGCCAGTTCGATTATGAGTGCAGGCGTTGCAAGGGACTGGGCTACCGACTCTCGTGAGGGTCGAGCTGGAGGATACGATCAAGCATCCTGCATACGGGCCATCACCAGATTCCAGGGCCAGCAGTATTCATCGAGCCGATGGACTCGGCGTGGGGGTAGAGGTCGCTGGCGGCGAGGTCGCCGGACCTAATGACGCTCGGCCGCGTCCGCAATTTGTGGTGATAGGTGGCATCAACCAGCATCCGAAGAGGCAGGCGGTGAAGAGGATCGAGACTTTGTCCCATGGGGAAAGTCCGGAGACGAAGAGCACGACGAGTAACCCGGTCGAGATCGAGGCCGTGATCTGCCACGGCAGTCCGGTCCCGAACACCAGGCCAACGGCGAGCGTCGCGACACTGAGCCTGGCGATGGTGAACTGAGTTCGTATCCTCGCCCTCGGCTTCTCGGATGGGATGCGTTCCATAGCCCGACACCTCCCGACATCGGCCGCGATCCGAATTCGAACCATGGCCATCATGACCCAAGGAACATCGACCGTCATCAGCCTATTCGGCTCGGCGCCTGTCATCTTCGCTTTGACGTCTCGAAGGATCAGGGGGTTCCATACGCCGCCCGAGCAAAAGCGTCGGCTGGCGGTCTCGGCATCCCCAGATCGGACTACCGGATCACTACCGGATTGCCCTCGGCGGAATACTGCAATCCTGCAGGAAATAGCGCGCCGGTAGTAGAGGGTTTGCAAATGAGTTCAGGCGATGTAGGATGTTGCGGCCAAGGAGTTTGCAACTATTACTGGCGTCGTTTCGGGTCGCTTTACACGCAGGATGTCGGGGGTTCGAGTCCCTCATCGCCCATTCCTACCAAAACGAACGCTTGATCTGCGTTCCTACCGACCGGCATGCAACGCCCTCCCCGAACCTTCAAGCAAACCGATCATTACTGGATCGCGCTCGGGTTCGCATGTCACGTTGTAATTGGTTCGGCGAATCCAGGCGTGGAAGGGGATCGAGCCAGACGCTCGCAGAGTGGATTGCTGAATCCTGCAAGGGAAATGGAGAGTGGGGCGAGAGATATTGGCCGCGGCGAGGCAGCAGATGTGGTGCCTCGCCGCGTATCGTCGGGCGGTGTCGATATCTAGAGGATTACGATGCCCGCCTTTTCCCTTTGCGCTGGGCCGCGTTGGCTACGGCGTTGAGGGTGAAGCCGCCCGTGAACTCACCTCGGGAGTTGAGGTAACACCAATCGTTGAGATCCTCGACAGGGACGACCACGTTCGAGCCGATTCTCAACGAGCCAAGGTTGCCAGGTTCGTTGGCGAGGGTCCCGTAGATGCGTTCGCCTTCGATGGCGGTCACGGCGATCCAGATGTACTCGGTGTTGTCCCGATATGTGATGGGCGACTTGATGGAGAAATTCGCGCCGGCGTTGGCTTCGAAGGCCGCGACGAACTGCGGCCAGTTGCGACGAGCATTTTCCACCGCTTGGACCATCAACTTATCGTCGCCGTGGACGGCGATGATGGGCTCCGTCATCGTCTGGCGCAAGGCACTCATGGGGTTATCGGAGCACAAGGCCTGGATCGTATCCTTGTTAATGGGATAGCAGTGGTTGATATCCGGCAGGTAAATCAGCAGGCAGTTCTCGTCCAGGAATTCCGCGAAGAGCTTCCCCAGTCGCTGGCAAAGGTCGAGCAATTCGTCCTCCGACGTCTCGGCGTCAACGCCAAGGGCGTCGCAGGAAAACCAGGCTCGGTGTTCGAGGAAGAGGAACTTGATTCGCATGTCCTTGATGCCTTCCGCGCTTGCCTCGACGTCGGGCACGTAGGGGATCGCGAAGTTGTTGATCATGAAAAAGCGGCTCTCGTGCTTGATCATGTTCACGGCTTCGTTGCAGACGACGAAACCATCGACGCCTTCCGAACTGCCATCCCCGAGATCCGCATCCCATAACTTGCCTGCAACCCTGGCCAGGACGGCAGGATCGAGCGCCATTGGCTCACGCAATAAGGCGACGAACGCGAGCATCCGCCCCACCTTCCTACGCGGCCTGCGAGTCTTCCTGTAGGCGAGGCTGCAGACAACGGCCAAGGCGACCCCAGCAGCGATCCAGCTCATCTGTCATCTCCCCGGCGATTCTCTGCCCGAGATCTCCGGCCCTAAGGGGCACGTCGACCCTGGCTGCGTCCGAGCCCACAATTTCCCGAACGGCCGCAATATCCAGCTTCAGCGTGAGTCGAAACAGCATCAAGTCGGCAGAACCCTCGCATCTTCACCCGGCCGATGAGGCCAATAGCTTGCGTGCGAGTTCCTCAAGACTCTTTTTTGCTGACCGTCACGAATTTTGGGGGCTGGATGAGTGGTAGCCTCCGAGGGAGGCGGAGACGAGCAGGTTCTGCAGCCAGTCGTCGTGGTAGCGATGGCGGTTGAGCCGCTCGGCGGGGCAACGCCATCCCTCGTTGGCTCGCGCCACCGCGGGGTGCCAGGGGGCGTAGTTCGCCAGCAAAGCCCAGGCCCGGCAGTGGAGCCGGCAGGCCGCGGCCGAGCCGTGCAGGTGCCGGCCGCGGTCGAAGTAGCGGTTCATCCCGCGCATCAGCCGGTCCAGCATGTTGCTCGTCCGGTGGCCGCCGGGATGCGAGTACGCCACGGCATATTCCCGCGAGCGGCCGCACATCGCCTCGACACGCTCGAGCAGCCGCGCCGACATCCCGCGCCGCCCGGACCACTCGCGGAGCCGCCGCAGCCGCTGCGCGAAGCCCCCGCGGGACGGGGCCCGGTACGATTCCCAGACCCGCGTCGACAACTCGCGGAACGACTCGCTGAGCTTGCCGCGGCTGCGGATGCCCAGCCAGCCGTGCAGGAAGCAGCGGAGCAGCACGGCCATCGGGAACAGGGCCAGCCACGCCTGATGCGTCGCGGCCCAGCCGTCGACGCTGACCGTCCTCGGGGCATATCCCGGATCGACGTCGAGTGCCTCGTCCTTGAAGGCGCCGTAGGCGGTCGTCAACTCGGCGGCGCCGGCCGACGCCGCGGGCTCGGCGCCCAGGACACAGCCCGCGGCGACGGTGGTGGCGATGTAGACCTTCAGGCCGTCGATGGTCTGGTGGTGCTCGTCGGCCAGGAGGTGCCCCGGGATCGCGACCCGGCGCGCGGTCGTCCCCGCGAGGCTCGAGCGGCCCGGGGAGCACTCGAGGCGATGCCAGCACATCGGGTCTCGACCGAAGACGCGGGCCAGTGCCCAGCAGGGGACGCCGAACTTGCGGAGGAACAGAGGGCCCTGGACTACGTCGACGCGGCCGGCCATGTAGGGCATGAGGAATGAGGGCCGGACGCTGTAGGCGACGCCGTCGCGCAGGAGGATGCGCCGGATCGGCGTCCCTTGCTTGGTCGAGATCCGCCTGTCCTTCAACGCATAGCCTCGGGCGAAGCCCCGGGGGAAGAGATCGGGGTTCATGCGAAAGCGATCGTCGAGGAGCCCGCGGAACGCGGCCGGGTCGGCGACGGCCCGGGAGTAGGCCCCTTCCGAGATGGGCAAGCAGATGGTACGGTGCGCTCGCGAGGACCGCGCCACGGTCCCGTCGGCCATGATCCACCTCCTTCCGAGTACCGTGGATCATGGCCGCTTTTTCAGCTCACGTCAGCATGCCGCCACCCATCCCCAAAAATCCGTGACGGTCAGCTTTTTTGATCGTCATGACCTACGCCAGAGATGAGTGAGTGGCTTCGAATGTGCCGGTGGAGCGACAAACGATTGGTTGGCGAGTCTCGAAAAGGCTCCAGGGAGTAACTTTGAGAGGATTGACGCGATATGAAGAATATTTTCGGTGATGCCAGTCGAATTGAATGGGGTTGTCTGGATCAATATAAAGAACGTGTGCTAAAAATTCGTTTCTTCAACAGAAGTGATTCTGATAATATATAAAGTTATCATAAAGTTGACTGAAGTTTTACCGAAATCCATACTTCAATTCTCGAGACAATATAAAAAATAATTTGCGAATAATAACTTATTTTTAAATATAAAAGTATATATATTCTTTTGTATCTCCGGCCAAGCGGAATGACGACATCGGACTATTCGTGGACGTCGTCGAAGTTGGCGGCGATGGTGAGTCCCCGCCCTTGCAAGCGGCGAAGGCCCTGGAAGTCCTAGGCGCCGCGTATCGCTCGGCCGGCTCGGGGAGGTCGTCGATCTGCCGTTGGCATGAGCGTGAAACTATGGCATTCGGTCGCGAGCAACGCGGCGGGCCGTTAAGTTCTTGACGACAGAGGCTTCGCCATTCTCAGGAGGGACGAGAGGTCTCCCGGTGCATCGCCTTGCTTCCAGATGATGACGGTGGAGATCGGGAGATCGTCGCCGACGGACTCTTCGACGTCGCAGGGGAGACGCAGCTTGATGCGGGCGGGCTTGCTATAAACGATCATCCCGCCCAGGGCTCCGGCGACAGTCTGAATCACTTTCCAGGTGTCGAAGCCGGCACGTCCCACGTGGAGGCCTCCGCGATAGCGGACCATCGTCCCGCGGCCCTCGGGGTAGAAGACGTCTGCACCGACGTCGAGGGCTTGCTTCTTGCCCTGGAACTTCTTCCCGACTGGCCAGGGGATCCTGGTGACTCCGAAGCCCGCCGCCGGGCATTCGACCTGCACGGTCATGCTCGACAAGTCTCCTCGATTGAGGAAGAAGCCCTTGGATGGCTGGAGCGAGATCATCGCCTTGCTGGGTTGGTCGTATCGACTCTGGAAGTACACATCGAGATAGCAACGCCCATTCGACGGGCCGGCGTAGTTCGTGAAGCATAGCCCGTCGCGCTCGAAGGGCCGTCCCGGGAGCTTTCTGAGATAATCCGGCGCTTTGTCGCGACGCAGGATCGACCAGAGGAGCAACCCGAAGCTCCCGATCACCAGCGCGACGCACCCCGCAATGGCGCCCCAACTGGGCCGGTCGCTGGAGAAGACGAAAACGCTCGCAAACATGCCGACGATCATCAACAAGGCAGTGACGGACTGAAGACTTTCACTCATGTCCGATTCTTGACCACGATTACATCACCAGCCTGGGACGAATCAGGCTGACGGATGGCATGATCCCAACAGCTTTGGCACGTATTAAAACTGAGATCGCTTGACGACTCAAGTCGCCCGGTCGGCCAGGGCTATTGACGGATTCATTGTGGGGAGGTTAGAGAAGCGTCTTCGGCTTAGAACGACCCCTTTCGAGATCCTTGGCATGGACGCACCCTCAAATCTCGGCTTGCTCCATTTCCTCGATGAGGTCCTCGACCCTCGCAGTCGACACGGCCGCCAGCATCCCCTATCGGCCGGCCTCGCCTTGGCCTGCTGCGCCATCATGTGTGGCTCCCGCAGTTATGCCGCCATCGGCCAATGGGCCCACGACCAGGACATCGCGTTCATGCATCGCCTCGGATTCACTAGGCGTCCTCCCAAGTCCGGCGGCATTCGCAAGGTCCTCATGGCCCTCTCGCCGGCCGCACTGGAGGCGGCCTTGACCCGCTGGGCCGAGGCCCTGCTCGGCCAAATCCCCGCGGAGGACGAAGGCCTCCTTGCCCCCTTCGCCCTGGACGGTAAGTCGGTTCGCGGCAGCTTCGATGGCCTGAACAAAGCCGTTCATCTGCTCTCGCTGGTCGCCCACCGATCCGGGCTGACCGTGGCCCAGGCCAAGGTGCCCGACGGCGCCAAGGACAAGACGAATGAGCATAAGGCCGCCCTCCAGCTCCTCTCGGGGTTGGTCCTCGAGGGCCGTCTCATCACCGGCGATGCCATCTTCTGTCAACGCGACCTGAGCCGTCAGATCGTCGACAGCGGCGGCCATTACCTCTGGGTGGTCAAGGACAATCAGCCCGCACTCCCGGCCGACATCCGAGCGGCCTTCGCCCCGGGAGCCGTAGAGGCTCTTTCCCCCCCGGCAGCGGCGCTCTGGCTTGAGGCCATCGACACAGCGACCACCTTGGAGAAAGGACATGGCCGCACCGAGCGTCGCACGTCGACGGCCACGACGGCCCTGAACGGCTATCTGGACTGGCCCGGAGTGGGCCAGGTCGGCCGAATCGACTCGGTCGTGCTGCGCGACGGCAAGCGCACCACGGAGACCCGCCACTTCATCACCAGCGTGCCGCGTTCGATGGCCGGTGCCGAGGAACTCCTGCGCTGGTCGCGCGGCCATTGGACCATCGAGAACCGCTCGCACCATGTGCGAGACGTGAGCCTGGGAGAAGATGCCAGCCGGATTCGCAAAGGCTTCGGCCCCGAGGTCTTTGCGGCGTTACGGAACCTGGCCCTCGGCTTGATACGATCGACGGGGAGCACCAACATCGCCGGGGCGATGCGAAGGAATGCCAGCCGCATCAGCGATCTCTTCGCCACGCTGGGCATCTTCTAACTGTGATTAGCCGTGCCCGGTCGGCCACCCCTCCGCACCCAACACCGTATCGCGACAAATTCCAGGCTTCGATCTGTACGATTCTCATGCGTGCTTCCTGGCGACCGCTCTGATAGAGTCGTCTCTGTCGCGTCTTGCCGGAGCCAAACCCGGGCGAAATGCGGGCCTCACCTGCTCCGCCCTCGCCTGGTGTCGCCTTCAATCCGGCGATGGACGGGGCGACTCTGCGACGTTGGATATCACTCCTGGGACCGTCGGACGGCGACCAGCCTGACGTCATTCGGCGTTTGATCCCATTCAGACATATGCTGGGAAATACGATGCGCCACGTTGTCGTGACATTTTGTTGCCTGGCCGTATTCGCAGCACAGGCTGACGCGCAATCGCCGAAGTCCGCGGACTGGCCGGGCGTGGGGAATGATCCGGGGTGCATGCGGTACTCGCCGCTCGATCAGATCAATCGCGAGAACGTCGCACGGCTCAAGCCGGTCTGGACGTATCACACGGGGGAACTGGTCGGGGGTAAGGGGAAGACGATCGAATGCACGCCGATCGTCGTGGCGGGCGTGATGTATGTCACGACGGCCTATCTTAGGCTCGTGGCCCTTGACGCCAGGACGGGGAAGGAACTCTGGCAGTTTGATCCGTTGAAGGCTCATCGATACGAGCATACGCCGGCGTCGGGGGGCGTGAATCGAGGCTGTGCGTACTGGTCTGACGGGAAACCCGATGGAGAGCGGCGGATCATCCACGGGATCTCGGACGGCCGTCTGTTCTCGCTCGACGCCAGGACGGGGAAGCTCGACCCGAAGTTCGGCGAGGGGGGCGTCCGACACCTCCGCAAAGAACTCGACCCGAAGGTCGCACGCCTCTCGTACGGGCCGACCTCCGCGGTGGCGATCTGGAAGGACACGATCATCGTCGGCGTCTCGTGCGATGAGGGGCCGGGCAACTCGGCGCCGGGGGATATCCGAGCGTTCGACGTCCGCAGCGGTGAGCAACTCTGGCGGTTCCACACCGTCCCCCAACCGGGCGAATTCGGTCATCAGACGTGGGAGGGGGAGTCGTGGAAGGACCGCGGCGGCGCCAACGCCTGGGGCGGATTGACGGTTGATGCGGAGCGGGGGCTCGTCTTCGCGGGACTCGGGTCCGCGGCGTTCGACTTCTATGGCGGGGATCGGCTCGGCGATAATTTGTTCGGGAACTGCACGATCGCCCTCGACGCCAGGACGGGGAAGCGGGTCTGGCATTACCAGACGCTTCGCCACGACCTCTGGGACCACGACCTGCCGGTGTATCCGAATCTCGTCAGCGTCGAGCGCGGCGGGAAGAAAGTCGATGCCGTGGCCCAGGTGACGAAGACAGGCTATGTCTTCGTGTTTGATCGAACGACGGGGATGCCCCTCTTCGAGATCAAGGATCAGCCCGTGCCCGGCTCCGACGTTCCAGGAGAGCGGGCGGCGAAGACGCAACCCGTGCCCGTCAAGCCGCCGCCCATCGCGGCGCAGTCGTTTGACGCCGCCAACGCGACGGACATTGCCCCCGCCAATCACTCGTACGTGCTGGAGCGGCTGGAGAAGGTTCGGAGCGGGCCGGCCTACAACCCGCCGAGCCTCCAGGGGACGGTGGTCATCCCCGGATTTCACGGCGGGGCCAACTGGTCGGGAGCCTCCTTCGACCCGACCTCCGGCCTGCTCTACGTCAACTCGAACAACGTGCCGAACATCATCACGCTCGCCGAGTCCGAGACCGGGGAGAAGCCCAGTTTCGGGCCGTACAAGCACAAGGGCTATGTCCAATTCCTGGATCAGGAAGGGTATCCCGCGATCAAGCCGCCCTGGGGATTGCTCACGGCGATCAACCTCAGCACGGGGGAGTTCGCCTGGCAGGTGCCGCTCGGCGAGCATCCCGAGTTGACCGCCCGCGGTATTCCCAGGACGGGGACGGAGACCTTCGGCGGATCGATCGTGACGGCCGGGGGCCTCGTCTTCATCGCAGGGACCAAGGACGAGAGGCTCCACGCCTTCGATAAGGCGACGGGACGATTGATCTGGGAGGCGCCTCTGCCCGCGGGAGGCTATGCGACGCCTTCCACCTATCAGGTGAATGGGCGTCAATATGTCGTGATCGCCGCGGGCGGGGCCGGGAAGCTGAGGACGAAGGCGGGCGATGCCTTCGTGGTCTTCGCACTACCGGATTGACCAGGAAGTTTGCGTGAGTTGATTCCTTGATGCGACTTCGCGAGGGCCCTTGGTTATGACCCCGGGAATGCGGCGAATCAATCTGTTGGGAGTGGTGCTGGTCTCGGGAGCCCTGTGCTCACTCAGCCCGGCGATGGCGGAGATCCTCTTCAAGGGGGATTTCGAAACGGGCGACTTCAGCCAGTTCAGTGGGATCAGCCGGAAGGTCAAGCCGGGGCATATCGAGGTTGATACCGAGGTCGTCCACTCGGGAAAGTACTCGGGGCGGTTCTCGATCCATGAGGATAACGTCTTCAACAAGAGGCAACTGCGCGTGCAAGCGAATGGGCCGAAGGTCAGGGTCAAGGAGGGGGATGATACGTTTGTCTCGTTTTATCTCTGCATGAAAGAGGCGCCCAAGGATCGCGACAACTTCTTCTACTGGGAAGGGAGCCCTCCCCCGGGCTGGAACAACGTGATGACCTGGTGGGTCGAGCCCAAGCCCGACGGCTCGGGCACGCTCATCAAGTACGGGACGGGGAACCTGGGGCGGAAGGGAGTTCACTGGGAGGCGGATTTCAAGGTCGGCGAATGGCATCAACTGGGTATGCACATCCACTGGTCGGAAGATCCGACCAGGGGGAACGCCAAGCTCTGGTGGGATGGGGAGGTCGTGCTGGACAAGAAGGTCCAGACGAAGGGGCCGCAGACCGAGTACTTCTCTCAGCCGGGGATTCATCGCGACCCCCATCGCAAATCGGTCGACACCATCTATTTCGATGACATACTCTGCGCGACGACGCTCGAGGAGATCGCCATCATGAAGCCGACCTCCTCGAAGCCGAAGTGACCCTCAGATCCATGATCTAGAGTCGATGATTATCGCCCGGCCCACTTCGCGACCTCGGGGGTGTACCGGTCTCCCGCCGCGGCCCCGGGGCTGAAGGCCGCGTCGATCTTCGCGAGTTCGGCGGGGGTCAGCACGATGTCGACGGCGCCGACGTTCTCCTCGAGGTGGCCGCGACGCTTCATGCCTGGGATCGGGATGACGTCCTCGCCCCGCGAGAGCACCCAGGCGAGTGCGACCTGCGCCAGAGTCTTCCCGTGCGCCTTCGCGATGGCCTCGAGCGGTTCCAGGAGGGCGAGGTTCTTCGCGAGGTTCTCGTCGGAGAATCGCGGGTTGCCCTCGCGCCAGTCCCCCGAGGCGATGACCTCTCGCCCCTTCACCGCGCCGGTGAAGAAGCCTCGGCCGAGGGGGCTGAACGGCACGAAGCTGATCCGCAACTCGCGGCAGGCCGGCAGGACCGCGGCCTCGGGCTCGCGGGTCCAGAGGGAGAATTCCGACTGCAGGGCCGTGATCGGATGCACGGCGTGGGCGCGTCGGAGCGTCGACTCCGCGACCTCGGAGAGGCCCAGGAACCGGATCTTGCCCGCCTTGACAAGCTCGGACATGGCCCCGATCGAGTCCTCGACGGGGACGTCGGGGTCGATCCTGTGCAGATAGTAGAGGTCGATGACGTCGGTCTTGAGTCGGGCGAGGCTCGCGTCGCAGGCCGAGACGATCCGCTTGGGGCTGCCGTCGACGCCGATGACCGGGTTACCGTCGGGGTCTGGCCGCTTCACCCAGCCCGTCTTGGTGGCGAGGACGAACTCGCCGCGACGGCTCGCGATCGCCCCGCCGACGAGCGACTCATTGTGCCCGTCCTCGCCGTAGGAGTCGGCCGTGTCGATGAAGTTGATGCCCAGGTCGAGGGCCCTGTGCAGCGTGGCGATCGACTCCGACTCGTCGGCCGGGCCGTACGAGCCCGACATCCCCCAGCATCCGAGGCCGATCGACGAGACCCGGATCCCCGTTCGTCCCAACTCGCGTTGTCGCAAAGCCGCCCCCTTTCCGGTTGTTTCTCGGGCTGGATGATACGTCCATACCTCGCCCGACTTCCAGCACCTGTCGGGAGAACCCTCGGGGACGACGAGGCAATCACGGTCGCCGGCATGCATCCGATTCGACCAAATAATTTAACAAATGAAAATGTGGAAATGAGAAAATATCATGTGAGATCGGTCTGAAAGTGGGTTCGGAAAGCAGCGCGGGCCTGGCGGAGTGCCACGGCCCGCGATTGATTCATCGAGGGTAGGATGCCGGCAGGGATCACTCGGCCCAGAGCCGGGAGTCCTGGCGGATGCTCCACTTCGTGACCTTCCCCTGCTCCTTCGGTGTTTCGATCACGGCGAGGAAGCCCTCGGGCGTGAGCTGGATCTTTACCGGCGAGGTCTTGGCATCGACGGGCTCGCTGATGCCGAGCTGGTCGAGGGTCTCGGCCCAGGTCTTATGGGCGTTCTTGTGGGCCCGCTGGGCGTGGTAGACCGCCATGAGACGCTGACGGATCGGGAGCGAGGTGTCGGGCTTGAATGCCACCTCGCCCGGGGGACGCGTGGTGAACTGGACGAAGCCCCAGTGCTCGGGCCGGTGCATGTCGATGAAGCCTTGCGGGCTCCAGACCCAGTTGTCCTCGGGACGCTTGGGCACCTTGACGTACTTGCCGTCGAGGATCTGCGTCAGCCACTCGACCCTGGAGAAGTTGACCCGCCACTGATCCCCGTCGGTCGGGGGGCATTCGCGGTGGGCGATCGACTTGAGCGCGGCCCAGGGGATGGCGAATTCGACGGACCAGCCCTTATCCGTGTCGCTCGGGTCGTTCAGGGTGCCGTCGACGTGGACGGCCGTCTTCAGGCCGGGGAGCTCGTACTGGTTCTCGGCGGGCCCGCCGTCGCGATACGCCTTGACGAGCCGGAGGTCCCACTCGGTATTGAGGGCGTTGATCTCGAGCTCGCCGTAATCCTGGTTGTCTCCGTCGGGATCGATGAAGATCTCGAAGTCGTTGTCCTGGAAGATGACGGCGTCATGCTCCTTGAGCGTGCCCCAGACGTGGGGCTCGTCCAGTTGCGCGGCGAAGTAGAAATACTGGTCGTCCCAGAGCATCTTGGCCCGCGTCCTGAAGCGGGGGAGAGGCTTCTTGTCCCCTTCGATATCGACGAATTCCTCGGTCCAGGCTGCGTCGGCCCACGAGGCGTCGTCGAGCTTGCCATCGATGACGATCGGTTGGCTCGCGCGCTGGCAGACATAGCCGCGGGGTATCTCGGCCGCGGGGAGCGAGGTCGTGATGCCGAGGGCGAAGAGACAGAGAGTCGCCCGGCGGGCGCACGATAAGGCCCTGATTTGGCTCATGCTCATAGGGGGAATTTCTCTCGAATGGGTGGGACGCAACGAAACCCGGAAGCTTAGGTCGACGCGTGGGGGAGCGGGATATGGGAGGCCTGCCGAGAGATCGGGCCTGGGCATGCTGGGTCGAACGGGGTGAGATCCAAAGCGAGTTGGGCCGAAGGTAATGCGTCGCCTCGCGGTATCACTGCGAGGAGAACTTGCCCGCATCCCAGATGTTCAGGGTGCCTTCCCAGCTATTGGACGCAATCCGGGAGCCATCGGCGCTGAAGGAGACCTCGGCATTGAACTGGTAATCGCCCGGCCGCTGGGGGGCGAAGCCGCGGAGGGCCATGACCCCCTGCCCCGAGGTCGCATCCCAGAGCTTGACGACCCCTTCGTACCCGGTCGAGACGAGCCGCTGGCCGTCGGGGCTGAAGATGACGTTCGTGATCGCATGCTTGTGCCCCTGGAGCGTGAGGATCTCGCGCCCTTGGGTCAGTTCCCAGACGCGGATGGTCGGCTCGTCTCGACCCACGGCCGCGAGGCGGGTGCCGTCGGGACTGAACGCGACGTCGGTGATCAGGCCCTCTTGCCCCTTCAGGTCCAGCAGGAGTTGCCCTGAGTCCGGATCCCAGACCTTGACGTGCTTGTCCTCCCCGGCCGTCGCGAGCTTCGACCCATCGGCGCTGAAGGCGAGTCGGGCGACGGATGAGGCCCCTTCCGGGATCAGGGTGAGGAGCCGCTTGCCCGTCTTGGCGTTCCAGAGCAGGACCTCGCCCCTTGCCGGTTTCTCGTCGGGTCCTCGGCTGGCCGAGGCGATGACCTGGCCGTCGGGGCGGATCGCGACGGCCGAGAGGGTTGCGGTGTGCTCGCGGAAGGTCAAGAGCTCGCGGGCGGTGGCCGTGTCCCAGATCGTGACCCAGCGGTCGTCGACCTGGGACGGACCGGCGAGGATCCTGGCTTTATCGCCGAAAGCCGTATCCTTCCGAGGGCTTCGATAGACGTTGTTGATCTTGATGTCGTGCTGGCTGAGCAGCTTGCCGGAAGTGGAGTCCCAGGTCTGGATGGAGCCGTGGTCGTGGCGCACGGCCAGGAGGCGTTCGCCGTCGGGGGTGAAAGTGACGTCGCCTGCCCATTCGCCGCCGGTGTCCCCCTCGTTGCGGAAGCTGAGCTCGCGGGGATCGCGCCGCGTGTCCCAGACCTTGACCGTCCGATCTTGGCTGCCGGATGCCAGGCGCGTGCCGTCGGGATGGAAGGCGACGCTCCGCACGCCGAAGGTGTGGCCGCGGAACGTGATCAGTTCTGAGGATTTCTTCACGTCCCAGATCCTGACCGTCTGATCGGCGGACGACGTCGCGATCTTGTCTCCCTTGGGGCTGTAGGCGACGGAGGTCGTCTCACCGACATGCCCTCGGATCTCGCGCCGAAGCTGGCCGGTGTTCACATCCCAGATCGTGACGGATCCCGACTCATTCGCCGCGCAGAGTGAGTGGCCATCGGTACTGAACGCGAGCGAGCGGATGGTCCCTTGCTCTCCCCGGAAGACCCGAAGGACGGAACAGGTCACGGGATCGAGGAGGCTGACGGTCGACCCTCCATCGCCGACCGCCAGGCTCGAACCGTCGGGCCGGTAGGTCACGGAGCACGCACCATGAAAGGCGTCGGTCTCGGACGGGGGCTGCGACGTCCGGAATTTCCAGAGGCGTAACGTCTTGCTGTTCAGGACGGCGACCGTCTTGCTGTCGGGCGAGAAGGTCACTGAGATGGCCTCGATGGGGATCCCTTCAAGCCGATGGACCGCCTTGAAGGTCCGCGCGTCCCAGACGATCACTTCACCATCGGCGCATGCCGAGGCGATCCAGCGGTTATCGGGGCTGTAGGCGACGCTCCAGATCGCCCCCTTGTGACCGTCAAGCGGCCCCATCAGCTTGCCGGTCGCCGCCTCCCAGACCAGGAGGTCGCCGGGGGTCCGGAATGGGTCGGTGCCGGGGAGGTGATACGGGATCCCCGACCCGGCGACGATGCGCTCGCCGTCGGCGCTATAGGCGACGCAGTGGACCCAGTCCCGGCAGCCTTTGAGGGTGAGGAGGTCGGCGTGAGATAGCTTGCGGAGGTAGTACCACTCCCAGCCGCGGAGGTCGGTCCGCCCGGAGGCGGGGAGGCATTTCTCCAGCAGGACCTCGGCCCCGGCGACGTTGTTGTTCCTCCACTCGCTCTCGGCGAGGGCGATGTGGCTGAAATAGAGCGACTGCTCGGCCTGGCGCCGCTGCACGGCCTCGGCGTTGGCGTTGGCGAGGGCCTCGCTCTTCGCCCGCTCGGCGCTGCGCTCGTTCTGCTGGGCGAGGAGCAGGGTCGCCTGGAGGTCGGAATTCACCTCGTGCAGGTTGTCATTGAACTGGTGCAGCATCGCGTTGTACTGCACCGCCGCGATGGAGCCGGCGATGAGCGAGAGCAGGGCCACGCCGAGCAACGACGCCAGGGCCGGTCGCCTCCGCGACCATCGCCAGACCCGCTCGGTCCAGGGGATCTGGCGGGCGAGGATCGGCTCTCCGCGCAGGTAGCGGCCGAGGTCCTCGGAGAGGGCCAGCGCGGTCGGGTAGCGTTTGGCCGGCTCCTTCTCCAGGCATTTCAAGGTGATCCGCTCGAGGTCGACCGGGATCCTCGGCTGGAGCCGCCTCGGGGGGACCGGCTCCTGGATGCTGACGAGGATGAGGGTCTCCATCGCCGTGGGGGCGTAGTGCGGCGGGCGCCCGGTGAGCATCTCATAGAGGATCACGCCCAGGCTGTAGACATCGGTCGGGGGCCCGGCCAGTTCGCCATAGCCGCTGGCCTGCTCGGGGGCCATGTAGCTCGGGGTGCCGACGAGGTCGCCGTCGCGAGTCTGGTGGTCGTTCAGCTCGACACGTTTGGCGACGCCGAAGTCGGTGATCTTGGGGACGCCCAGGCGCGTCAGCAGGATGTTCGAGGGCTTCAGGTCGCGATGGATGATCCCTCGCGTGTGGGCATAATCCATCGCCGAGGCCAGGGTCTGCACCATCTCGGCGGCCTCGCGGGCCGGCTGGGGCTTGCCGCCGAGCCTGGCCTCCAGCGAACCGCCGTCGATGAACTCGAGCCCGAGATAAGGACGCCCCTCTCGCCAGCCCACGTCGTAGATCTGGACGATGTTCGGATGCTGGAGCTGCGCGACGGCCTCGGCCTCGATCTGGAAGCGCGAGGCGAGCTTGTCGGGGTCTCCTCGGACCACCTTCAGGGCCACCAGTCGGTTCAGGGCGATCTGGCGGGCCTTGTAGACGAGGCCCATCCCCCCTTCCCCGAGCGACTCGAGGATTTCATATCCTTCGACGCTCATCTCGCCGAACCCGAAAGGATTGCCGCCTTCGGGATTTGCCTTGGACTTCGTCGGTTTGTGGGCCGTGGAAGGACGCCTTTCCCGGGGCTTCTTCCCTCCCTCCCTCCTATGTCCTAAGGCGTTCACTAATTTCGAGGCGATGTCGGAGGTATATTTCGTTGAGGAGCCGGCATGACCCCAGCCGGATGCGGTCGGGGAACCCGAGGCGGATCGGCGCAAGGCCACGAGGATCTCGTCGGTCTCGCCGTCGAGACGCTGGGCCCTGGCCTCGCACCGAGGGCATACCTCGAGGTGATTCGCCACCTCGACCAGTACGTCCTCGACGAGATCGCCAAGATTGAACTCGACCAACTCTCGGTCAGTCGGACATCTGTCGCGATACACGGTCGATCACCTCGCTCCGGAGCGATTTGACAGCGGGGGCCATGATTGCGAAGTTTTTAATTGACGTGGCTGCGAGCATTGTGGTGAATTGTAGGTCGCATTCGTCGCCCGCTGCAAGAAACATCGGAGACGTGTGACACCGCTCGCCGGGCTCTTCCTCTCTCCCAGCGAGCATATCCTTTCGGAACGCGGATTCGGTTGGTTTTTGTCCGTTTGCGTTTCACGATTCTGGTCGGATAGCCGAGTTTTAACCTGAGTTGGTGCTAGGTCCTCGACGAGTTATGCCTCGTGAGCCTGACGGGGTGCGGGTACGCCCCTGGGTCGACGCATTTTACCCAAATCGCGGCCGCGGGCGGATATCGGCGGATTAACCTGGCGATTGCATGTTCATCTCACGAAATCCTTCGATGAGACCGACATGAAAATTCACGAGAAAGACACCGGCGACGACTCCTGCCTCTATCGTGGGCTCGCATCCCGTTGTATACTTCGATTGATGACAAATCGGCTTCCAAACACTCTTACCGTCGACGCAGACTAGGGAGTGAAAGCGCCGTGCATCAGCCAAGATTCGCCGCGAGCTTGAGGCCCAAGCCGGCCGACGCCACATCGCTGACCCTCATGGAAGGGATTCGGGCCCACCGTGAGGAGGCGTGGACCAGGCTGCTCTATCTTTACACGCCACTCGTCCACCATTGGTGCCATCGCTGGGGGGTCCGCGGCGAAGATGCCGAGGATATCGTCCAGGAAGTCTTCCAGGCCGTCGCCCTCGGGATGCGGACATTCCGCTACGAACGCTCCGGTGATACGTTCCGGGGCTGGTTGAGGGGGATCACCCGCAACAAGCTGCTCGACACCTACCGCCGGCTCGGCCAGGGTTCCAGCCCGGCGACGGGCGGGGCCGATTCCTATCGGATGTTTCTCGAAGTCCCGGATCCCGGCCTGGGTGACGGCGACGACGCATCGGACCTGGAAGTCGCGGGGATCCTGCGACGAGCCCTCGAGATGGTCCGCGGCGAGTTCGAGGAGCGGAGCTGGCAGGCCTTCTGGCGTGCCGCCGTCGAGGGGCACGCCCCCGCCGACATCGCCATGGACCTGGGCGTCTCTCCGGCCGCCGTGAGGCAGTCGAAGTCCCGGATCCTCCGACGCCTCAAGGAAGTCATGGGGGAGATCCCCCCCGCCTTCCGCGCCCATCACGCCGCCCACTCGTAATCGAGCCGACCTGCCTCTCCTGCCGACCTCCTGACGCCTGGCCTTCCCACCTTGGCGGATTCCCCCCCCGGCTGGTGGGTCGTCTTTCCTTCCTTTCCTTCAATTCGAGCAATCTCGCCAGGCCCATCCTCGTGGCTTACGACGGTGCCAACGCTGTGATCGCGTTTGCGACGCGGCCGATTTCCATTTTCAATAGGGAAGAATCAAAAACGACCATGTTCAAACTTATGAAAATGACTTGTGAAAGAATCAAATTGAATTAAAGTGAATCAATTTATATTAAATTTTTATGTATGTTCTAAGATATGAGATTTTTTGGCGAGCCGCGGTCGTCGTCAAGCAGGCCTGCTCCCTCCAGGGTTTCTGCCTGCTTTCGCGGTGAAGTTGACTGCTCGTGTGCGCATGAATCGGACATCGATGTCGTCGGAAGCCATTGCTAAGCTTGCGTCGCCTTCTCGCCCACGGATCAATCCGGGCCCCGTCGTCGATACCGACGGCGGGGCCGTCTTATTAGACTCTCAGCCGCACGTGTGGCAATGGGTCCATTTCCAACGCTCTAGATCAGGATGGCGACCGATGAAACCGAGCCTCAACCGTCGCACGTTCATGTCGGCCGGCGCAGCGAGCGTCGCGACCCTGGCCATGGGGGCCCTGCCCCCGAAGCCCCTCGGATCGCGCAAGCCCGTGGTCATCTCCAGCGGGAACGAGAAGGTCGTCGAGATCGCGATGGAAAAGGTCAAGGCAGGAGCCGACCCGCTCGACGCCGCGATCGAAGGGGTCGCCTATCTCGAGGCGGATCCCAACGAGCACACCGTCGGCTACGGCGGGACCCCCAATGAAGACGGGGTCGTCGAGCTCGACGCCGCCGTGATGCACGGACCGACCCACGGAGGCGGTGCCGTCGCCGCCTTGCGCAACATCATGCACCCGGCCGCGGTCGCCCGCGTCGTGATGCAGCGCACCAAGCACGTCCTGATCGTCGGCGAGAACGCGCTCAAGTTCGCGAAGGACCACGGCTTTCCCGAGGTCAATCTCCTGACCGAGGACTCGCGCAAGGCCTGGATGCACTGGAAGGAAAGCCGGCTCCGCGGCGATTCCCGGATCCCGACGGAGCTCGCCAGCCTCGAGCCTCACATCCAGACGATGACCAAGACCTATGTCCACGGCACGATCCACTGTTCCGTGCTGGATAGTCACGGCGATCTCGGCTGCGTGACCTCCACCTCGGGCGTCGGCTACAAGGTGCCGGGGCGCGTCGGCGACTCGCCGATCCTTGGCGCGGGGTTGTACCTCGATAACACGATCGGCTCGTGCGGCTCGGTCGGCCTGGGCGAGGTGAACCTGCTGAACTGCTCGTCGTTCCTCGTCGTCGAGTACCTGAGGCGCGGGATGGCCCCGAAGGATGCTCTCGTCGAAGTGCTGAAGCGGATCCATGAGACGACCACGCGCGACCCCCGCTTCCGCGACGACAAGGGGAAGCCGAACTTCGGCGTCTCGTTCTTCTGCCTCACCAAGGAAGGGAAGTTTGCCGCCGCCAACATGCGTGGCCCGATGAACCTGGCAGTCTGCGACGGCCACGACATCCGGACCGTCGAAGCGGCGATGCTTTTCGAGTGAGATTGAGCTAGGAGCTCGATGCGTCGAGAAGACCGCGAGCCCGGTCGGTGTTTAAACGACCCCATGGAGACCAGCTCTGGCTTGCGCCGGCTGGTCTTCCACTTCTGCTCCGGATTCAAAGAGGCGACTTCAGGTCGAGGGGTGGGTCGTTACGGGTAGGGAACGAAGGTTCTCCGTCACTCGCTCCTGGCGCGGGTGGCGGTCATGACGGTTTGGTCTGACGGAGCCAAGTCCAATACCATTCGCTTCAAGTCAGATTATGTCGGGTGCCCTGACGCTCTCGTCGCGTCAGGAGCGGGCCGGCGTCCGACGCACGGCGCGATGCTTGGGGGCGTAGTTCATCTTGCCCGCCTCTCGCGATTCAACCCGATCGCCGAGATTATCCAACCACTCGGAGAGTTCGTCCGAGATCATGAAGTCCATCTCATCTCTGATGCGCGAGATGCGCCGGGAGAGGAGGCGGAGTTCCGTGGGTGAGGCGTCGTGGCTGGTCAACTCGCGGTGGGCTCGGGAGGCAAGGTCACGAACTTCCGCGGCGAAGGCGGCTGGGTCGTGCTGGTTCATTTTCTGCAAATCCGCAGTCATTTTCTGACTCAGAGGGCCCCGACTTCCGCCGACCCGATCCAACACGAGTCACAAGTCGGTTCTAATGCATAGTACGTTGAAATGGCCGGAACGTTCAGTCCGACCTCGCGGAATTCCGCTCCTTGGGGGCCGAAACCGGACGAGGATGATGCGCAACTCATTGTTAAGAGATTGTTTGTTGCGAACCGGCCCCGGCGAAAAAAATGTCAACCTCGCCGCCGCTCGCGCCGGGATGGTTGCATAAAAATTTGATACATTTGATGTTCGCGGACACACGTCTGCTCAAAGGATTGCTCAGGTCCGGTCCTAAGAAAACCTCAAGTTCTTCCCCTCGATCTCGACTTGACCATTTTTTGGAAACCCCATAGAGTCCGACCGCCGTTCGATCCACAAGGATTGTGGTCGCGCGGAGACATTTTTCAAGATCACGGCTGATTCTCGGGCTGTGAACGGGGGTTCTCCCCTATGCGGTGTGCAAGGAGGCAGGTCGATGAGGCGGACAGACGCGAAGCGCGGCTGGTTCCCGGCGGCCCTATGGGTCATCGCCGCGTTGATATTGGCTGGCGCAGCCCCCAAGAAGAAGCGGATCGAGGGTCCTCCTCCTAAGGCGGAGGAATCGATCGGCGATGTCGCCTACATTCCGATGCCTTCCGAGCAGAAGCTCGAAGGGGTGGGCCTGGTTGCCGGGCTCGACAATACCGGCGCCGATTCTCCGAATTCGTGGTACCGAGAGCACCTCATCGAGGATATGAGGAAGGCCGGCGTCGAGGATCCGAACCAGATCCTGGCCGACCCCCATTTCTCGATGGTGATCGTGAAGCTGAAGGTGCCGGTCGGGGTCGACCAGACGGACCGGCTCGACGTGGAACTGGAAGTCCCGCCCGGCTGCGCGACGAAGAGCCTGGCCGGCGGCAGCCTGATCTCGTGCCGCTTGCGCGAGACGCTCGTCCTGGGGGGCACCCCCAAGGAAGGTCCCGAGCAGGCGACCGCCCAGGGGCCGGTGATGGTCGGCAGCGAGGCCAAGCCGACGGATCCCAAGCTCGGCCGAGTCCTCGGGGGCGGCAAGGTCAAGAAGGCGACCCCGTTCAATCTCGTCCTCAAGGATAGCCGGCGCAGCTTCCGCACGTCGGCCCTCATCGAGGCGATGCTGAATCAGCGGTTCCCCCTCCACGAAGGGGTCCAGCTCAAGGGCGTGGCCACGGCCAAGAAGGACACATACCTCGAGCTGAAGGTCCCGAAGGTCTATCACCACAACTACTATCGCTACTTCCGGGTCGTGAAAGTCCTGCCCCTCGTCGACCTCCCCGCCCTCCGTCAGACGAGGATGGAGCAATGGGGCAAGGAACTCATGGATCCGACGAAGGCGGGGATCGCCGCCTTGAAGCTCGAGGCCCTCGGGCCGACGGCCGCGGACACGCTGAAGGAAGGATTGAAGAGCGACAACTCTCAGGTCCGGTTCCTCGCGGCCGAGTCCCTCGCCTATCTCAAGGATGATTCCGGCGCCGAGATCCTCGGCGACGTCGTCATCAAGGAGCCGAAGCTCCGGGCCCACGCCCTCGCCGCCCTGGCCGCCTGTGCCGCGAACGCGTCGAGCGACCAGACTCGCGCACAGTCGAAACTCGTCAAGCTCATGGACGTCGCCGACGTCGAGGTTCGCTACGGGGCCTTCGATGCGCTCCGAACTCTCGACGAGAACAGCCCGTTCCTCGGCCGTCTGCGGGTGATCGACGTGCAGCCCGATCCCGAGGAGGCGAGCGAGTCGATGGCCGTCGCGCTCTCGAGTGCCTACCGTCGACCCCGCAACGCCGCGGTCGACCCGTTCTCCCTGTATGTGATCGATTGCGAAGGTCCGCCCATGATCCACCTCGCCCGGACGAAGCGGAGCGAGATCGTGATCTTCGGTCGCGACCAGAAACTGCTCACCCCGATCGTCCTGTCGAACGGTCCGCTCATGCTGAACGCCTCGGACGGCGACGAGCAGTTGTTCATCAGCAAGATCGTCTCGGCCGCGCATGGCGAGGACGAGAAGACCCTCTCCACGCTCGAGGTGGCCGACGCCATCCGTCGCGTGGCGAATCTCGGGGCCAAGTATCCCGACGTCGTGAGCCTGCTCCAGGGGGCGAACAAGCAGCGGAACCTCTCGGGTCCGCTCGTCGTGGACGCCGTGCCCGTCCCCACCGAGCTGTATGACCAGATCGCGATCTTTGGGAAGGATCCGTCCAAGAAGGACGAGGAAGTCAAGAAGGCGAGCCTCAACTCCAAGAAGAAGGGGTTCTTCCGTCGCCTCTTCTCCGGCGACTGAGGAATTTCTCCGCGGTGATCCATGGGGCCCTCCTCGAAGCAAAGAGGGGGGCTTCATGCCTTTTTAGCCTGCAAAGTCGACCCTGTCTTGCGCATTTCCTCCGATTCGGAATCCCGCCCCAGCTCCTATCCCTGCCAGTATTCGCTCGTTTGTTCGAGCTAGTCCTGGTCCATTCTAAAGTCGCACGCCGCGCCGCTCGAAAAATAGTCTTGACGGTCAGGTCCGCTACGGCACGGAGGCCAGAGATTGACCTCTTGGTGGCCCTAGACCGAACAACTCCTCGCCAATGGGCGAGGAGTGCTCGACTCTCGACGGGGGGACGCGTATCGCCGAGGCGTTTCCCCCTCGCTCACGGAAGGGTTCTCTCCGAGATGACAACGTCTTGTCGAGGCCCGAAGCGAGCGAGAACGGCGAGGGTTGGGAGCGGGGTCGGAGCGTCTTCCATGATTGCCGTCTCTACTCGGCCGCGACCGTCACTCGAAACGACGGACGTGGCTCGATGAGCCGGGACTGTCACCGCGCCGACATGGGTCATTCCGGAGGGGTGAGGAAACCTCCGAGGTCTCGCACCAAATCAGGGCGAGTGGAGTCCTCGACATGAAGAAGGTGTTTACAACCGGTCAGGTCGCGAAGATTTGCAAAGTCGCGCCTCGTACCGTTTCCAAGTGGTTCGATTCGGGCCGCTTGCGTGGATATCGCATTCCGGGTTCGCAGGATCGTCGTATCCCTCGCGAGCATCTGCTTCGGTTCCTCAAGGAGCACAACATGCCCTTGGGTGATCTCGAAGCGGAGGTTTACCATAAAATCCTGGTAGTGGGCGCCGACGCTCCCCTGCTGTCCAGCCTCCGCGACCAACTCCGCGAGGGCGACGATTTCCGCATCGAGACCGCCGCGTCGGGCTTCGAAGCGGGCATTCGGGCGGAAAGCTTCCACCCGGACTGCATCGTGATCGACCTGGCCGTCGGCCGCATCGAGGCCGGCCAGATCGCCCAGAACCTTCGAAAGAGCCAGGATCACATCTCGACGATCCTCGTCGCCCTGACCAGCGACGAACCGAACGAAGAGCTGTATGCCATCGGCTTCAACGACGCGTTCAAGAAGCCGTTCGACGGCGCTCTGCTCGCCGAGCGAGTCCGCCGTCTCATCTCCCAGAAGAAGGCCGACGAGCCCTGATCCGAAGCGGAGAGCATCTCCCCTTCACAAAAGGGCCTCTCCAGTGACGAGCCCGAGGTACTCCCTGGCCAACGCCGGGGCGAACCTCGGGCTCGTTCCCTTTTCCCGCCTCCCGGATACGCATTCGTCGCCCGCCTCCATCCCGACGACTCCCGTCCTCCTCGGAACCGGCCCCTCGCCCGGGAAGCCGGGATCGCTCATAATCCTCCCGGATGCTGGCCGGCCTCATCGAACCAGACAACGCCAAGACCGCGAAGGTTCTCAAGAAACCCGCCCCCATGACTGAACGACCTCTCGCAGCGAAGAAGCCCTTCTGGTCCCTGGGGAAGTTGACCCTCGCCTGGACCCTCCTCGCCCTCCTGGCGACGGTCGGGACGATCGGCGGGATCGGGATCACGGTCGACGAACCGCTCGACGTGCGGCCGGGGCGGACGTACATCGCCACCCTCTTCGCCCGAGGTTCGGGATTCTTCCGGCCCGAGGTCGTCGACATGGTCTTCCGCGACAACGCCGAGCATCCGCCGCTCGGGCGCTGGCTGCTCGGCATAGCCTCGACTCTGGGCGAGCCGATCGAGATGTTCCTCATGGGGGGCCCCGACCCCTTACGGCTTTACATCCATGCCGCGCGAGTCGCCCCGGCGGTCTGCTTCGCTTTGCTGGTGGGGCTGATCGTCTGGACGGCTGGGTCGCACTACGGCCGCGCGGCGGCTTCCGGGTCCGGGTTCGCGATGCTGGCCATGCCCAGACTCTTCGCGCATGCCCATCTCGGGGCGCTCGACACCTTCCTCTGCCTCTTCTGGATCCTGGGCCTTCTGACGACGGAGTTCGCCCTCCGGCAATCCCGCAACTGGCTTTTCATGTTCCTCGCGGGGCTGGCGTGGGGATTGGCCCTGCTCACGAAGATTCACGCCTGGTTCCTGGCCCCCATCCTGTTTCTCTGGTGGGTGCTGACGGCTCGAAACAGGTCAGGCAAGGTACTGTTGGGGTGGGTTGCCTGGGGAGTCGGCGGGTTCGGCGTGTATCTGCTGGGCTGGCCCTGGCTCTGGCACCACTCTTTGGAGCGGCTTCGCGCCTACGCTGGGACCGGGGTCGAGCGGACGTCGATCCAGGTGCTCTACTTCGGCCAGGTGTTCGCGGACAGGGACGTACCCTGGCACTACCCCTGGTTCTACTTCCTGGTGACGGTGCCGGTCGGTCTGCACCTGCTCGGGGGGATCGGGGTTTTCGCAGGGCGTCGCGACCGGTTCTCGTGGTTGCTCTGGGGGGCGATCCTCTTCTTCCTGATTCTCTTCAGCACCCGGATCCCGGTTTATGACGGCGAGAGGCTCTTCCTGGTCGTCTTCCCGCTCTGGGCCGTCGTGATCGGCCTCGGTTTCTCGAAGGGATGGGAGTGGGCGGGTCCTCATCGAGTTCGGAGAGGGCTCCTGTCGATATTCCTGGTGGCCCAGGGATTCGGCCTGGTGTCGACGCACCCGTTCGGCCTGAGCTACTACAACCTGCTCGTCGGCGGTCTGCCCGGCGCCGAGCGCCTCGGACTCGAACTGACGTACTGGAACGACGCCGTCGATTCGACATTGCTCGACCGACTCGCGAAGGAAGCCAGACCCGGCGATACCGCCGCCCTGGCACCGACCCTCTACCCCACCCAGGGGATGGCCTCGACCACCCGGCTCATGGCCCGCGACGGCCTGGTGCTCGGGGATGAGGACAAGGCCCTGAAAGCCAGGTGGGTCGTCGTCTCGAGGCGGACGGCGTACTGGAAGCCGGCACTCAAGAAGCGGCTCGAGGCGGGGAAACCGATCCTGCTGCGGAGCCGACAGGGGGTCTGGCTCTCGGGGCTCTGGGATTTCGGAGGATCGCCGAGATCGTCGGCAGATTCCCCCTCTCTTTCGGAAACGCGTGCATCCCCCTAGCAAACATGGCGACGCTCTGTAGAATACGTTCAGAAGAAATTGAAACAAGGACGGTCGGATGGCGGAGCTGACCCATTTCGACAGCGAAGGCGCGAGCCGGATGGTTGACGTATCCTCCAAGGACGTCACCCTTCGGACTGCAAAGGCCAGCGCCGTCGTCTTGATGGAACCCGCCACCCTGGCCTTGATTCGAGATCGTCGCCTGGCGAAAGGGGACGTCCTCGAGGTCGCCCGCCTGGCGGGGATCATGGGGGCGAAGCGGACGGGGGATCTCATCCCCCTCTGCCACCCGATCGGGCTGGACGGCGTGGAAGTCTCCTTCCAGTTTGCGGATGACGCCTCGATCCGGATCGAAGCCCTGGCGCGTGTCACGGCCAGGACCGGGGTCGAGATGGAGGCGCTGACCGCGGTCAGCGTCGCCGCCCTCACGATCTACGACATGTGCAAGTCGGTCGATCGAAGCATGGCGATCACCCAGATTCAGCTTGAGGAAAAGACGGGCGGGCGCAGTGGTCACTACCGGCGGGGGCCGGATTGACCTCCTCGAAGGACTCGCGCCGAGATTTTTGATGACCGGATTCTTGGAGACGCCTCGCGACACCTTGGGTCGATCGAATTCGCTCCGCCGAAGTTCGGCCTGCGGTGCTCGGTGAAGGGTCGACGAGCTACTCGGGAGTGGTGGGATGTCCTCGCGATCTCTCTTGAAGGCTGAGGAAACGAGCCGCAAACTCGCGGCTATCTATGCGCCCATCGCCGCCGAACTGGCCGAGTCCGAACGGATCTTCGCCGAGGAGCTGGGCAGCCATTATCCGTTCGTGCAGCAGCTCGTCGACCACTGCTCGGACTTCCAGGGCAAGCGCATCCGCCCGGCCCTCGTCCTGCTCACGGCCCAGGCCTGCGGTTCGGTACAGCCGGCCCACCCCGTGCTCGCCGCCGTCGTCGAGATGATCCACACGGCGACACTTGTGCACGACGACATCCTCGACGAGGCGATGATCAGGCGCCACGCGGCGACCGTCAACGCCGAGTGGGGCAACGAGACGGCCGTCCTGCTGGGCGACTACCTCTTCACCCACGCCTTCCACCTCGCCGCCTCCCTCGAGACGACCCTCGCCTGCCGCTGGATCGGGCATGCGACCAACCTCGTCTGCGAAGGGGAGATGCAGCAGATCCACAACCGTGGGAACCTCGTCCTCGACGAGGATACTTACTACTCCATCGTCCGGGGCAAGACCGCCGAGCTGACCGCCGTCTCCTGCCGCCTCGGTGCCCACTATGCGGGCGCCTCGCAGAGCCGGGTCGACGACATGGAAGAGTATGGCCGGGACCTCGGCATCGCCTTCCAGATCGCCGACGACGTGCTCGACCTCTGGGGCGAGGAGCGCACGACCGGCAAGAGCCTCGGCACCGACCTCGAGAAGCAGAAGCTCACGCTCCCGCTGATCCGCCTGCTCAACACGGTCGAGCCCTCGGCGGCCGACAAGATTCGCCAGATGCTCGCCGAACCCGAGCCCGACCGTAGCCTCCTCCGCTCCTACCTCGACGGCTCCGACGCCCTGGAATACTCCTGGGATCGGGCCCGCTACTTCGCCGCCCAAGCCTGCTCTCGGCTCGATGACCTGCCGGAATCTCCCGCCAAGACCGTCCTCAAAACCTTGACCCAGTACGTCGTCCGTCGCGCCTCGTGATCGGCGCGACGGCGGCCCTGCCCGCCGTCGACTGTCCCGCTCTCCCGCCGTTTTAGATAGCCAGGACCGCCCGCGCCTCCTTCTCCGCCCGTTCCTCTACGCGCATGCATTGGTCTCATTGGATGGTATGATTATCATCCAAGTGAGCAACGCTGATGATACGAGGATAATCTTGCAAGTTTAGGATGGGCGGTTGTCGGGTCCCGGGAGTATGCTATACCCGAGAGCGTGGGATTAGGAAATTATCCCTCCTTTTGCCGCTTCGCCGAGGACTTTCAGATGGACGCCGAAAAGGCCTCTCCCCTCCAAAGGAAGCTCATGGCCCAGATGCTCCGCCGGGGCTTGAATGGCCAGAAGCTGGCGAAGATATCCAAGGTCAGCGACTCCGAAATCTCTCGGATCCTCGCGGGTAAGTCGCGCCCCGGGCTCGAAAATGCGTTCCGTCTCGCTCGGGCCGTCGGGGTTTCCCTCGATTATCTCGCCGACGATACCCTCGAGCACGACCCCGCTCGTTCGACCGACCCCCTATCGACCGAGGAACGCGAGGTCCTCGAACTCGCCCGCGGGATCGGCTGCTCCCGGGCCGTGCGGATCCTCGAAAATATTCGCATTGTCGGATATGAAGTGGCGATGCGACGACTCCTCGACGCCAAGCCCAGCGTCGAGCCCGAGGAAGTCTCCCGCCCCGCGCCGACGCCTCCCGTACCCGTCGTCCCCGCCGTCACCGCGACGAGGATCGGCTGAGCCCCGCGATTCTCCGACGAGCCCGCGTTCCGCTCGAGAACACGATCAGTTCGATGCCGGTACGGTTGATAGAGTCGAACCGGTGCCTTCGACTTGCGCCTCGATCCGCAGGAATCCGTCGCGATCCAGGCTCCCGCGAACGCCGGTGTCGACCCACTTTCCCTTGCCGGCGACGAGCGCAATGACGCGGCCGGTTTCGTTCGGCCCGAGGTCATTCCCCGCATCGTCCTCGACCTTGAGCGCGACGCCCGGCACGGGATGGCCGACGGTCCCCTCCTTGTATCCAACCTGGTTCACATCAGCCGCGTGATAATCCGAGGCGGCCGAGGTGAGCAGCCCCAATACGGGATGCTCGAACCTTGGTTTGCTCGGGTCGAGGGTTTCCAGTGGGCCCACCTGGCCTCGGCGAAGTTCGAAGGCCCGCACCCCGGCTTCCAGGACAGCCTGGCGAAGCGCGAAAATCGTGATCGGCGGTTTGACGGGCCTCCCGTACACGACGACGACGGTCCGCCGCCAGCCTTTCGGCCACTTGCGGAAGAATCGCCCGCCCGAGTAACTGAAGACGCTTCCCCAGAGGTTGTCCAGATAGACCGGGACCACCGGGATCTGCTCCTTGCCGTCGATGATCACCTCGATGCCCCGATAGAAGGGGCCGAGGAGGCCATTCCGGGTGAGTTGAGCCTCGGGGAAGAGCGCGACGACCTCGCCTCGCTCGAGGGCATCCCGAGTCGCCTTGATCGAAGTCCTGAGCGCACTCGGCTTCGAGAAGGGGACCGGGATCAGGCCCACTCGCGAGGCCAGATGACGGATCACGGGGAGGCCAATATAGCTTGCGTTGACGAGTGCCCGTGCGCGCCTCGGGAGGTTCGCGGCCATGACGAAGCCGTCGATCCAGGTCACATGATTGATGGCCAGGACGGCGGGCCCGGTCTTAGGGAGGTTCTCCTGCCCCTCGACCACGAACGAGTAGCGAGGCCAGAGCAGACATCGAAAGACACCCAGGATAATCCAGGGCAATGCGGCGTAGATCAGGCCGAGCGACAGCAAGGCGAGCCCGGCAATCACGAGGTAGTTAGGCAATGGTAACACCATCGTCGGGTTCCGCCGTCTTGGACGGACTTCGCTTGAGCGGAGGGATCAAGGCGAGGCTGACCAGGGTCAATCCCGCCGCGACGAGGAAAGCCGAGCCATAGCGGCCGCCGAATGCGGACTTCATCAGGGAGAAGAGATACCCACCCGCCACGCTGACATTCGAGACGGCCATGAAGAGGGCATAAGTCGACGCGGCCATGCGAGGATCCGACGCTTCCATGGCCAGGACGAAGAAGATGGCGTCATCCCAGCCGTTAGCCAGGCCGAAGCCGAATCCCTGGACCGTCGCCGAGGCGAACCCGCCCACGTAGGCCTGCCCCGCCGTGGTCGCCGCGAGTGAGACGATGCCGAAGGCCAGGATGAGGCCGCGACCGAACCGGCGGGACGCCAGGGTCAGCAACGCCGCCCCGACCGCTCGCCCGACATAACGCATCGAAGAGAGGCGGCCGATCTCGCTCTTGTTGAAATGCAGTGACTGGTAGTACGGGCTCAAGTTGATCTCGACCCCGTACCCGACGACCGAGTAGAGGCCGCCGAAAGCCAGCAGGACCAGAGATCTCGGCAGGATGAGGACCTTGAGGGCCGCCCACTGGAATCTCTCGGCATCGGACGCTCGACTAGGCTCCTGGCAACGGACGGCCAAGGCAAGTGGGATCAGGCCGAGTGCCGCACAGGCCCATAGCACCTGATGGTAGCGAACCGTCGGGATGCCCTTGATGTCGAGCCAGTAGCCGAAGGCGAGTGAACAGACCATGGCCGCGATCGCCCTGGCAGCGACGAGCATCCCTTGAACCCGCGAGCGATCCGTAGGGGGCGTGATGTCGATCACCATCCCGTCGCAGCACGTGTCATAGAGCGCCAATCCCGTGACCGTGAGGATCGCCACGATCGTGAAGGACGTCGACGACCGCGACGGGTCCAGTTGAGCCAGGCCGACCAGCCCGAGGGATTCGACGAGAAGTCCGAGAATGATGTAAGGCTTGCGGTGTCCGAAGCCGAAGAAGTTGACCCGGTCCGAGAGGGGGCCGCCCAGGAATTTGAGGATGAACGGGATCAGGGCCAGGCTCTGGATCCCGGCGGCATGCTCCTCGGTCACCCCCGCCGCGATCATGTAGAGCTGGTTGAAATTGAAGAAATAGGCGACGACCACCCCTTGCAGGGCGTAGAGCGACGCGAAGAGGGCGAAGTAGATCGGGCTCACCCGTTCCTGGCGGCTCATTCGACATCCTCGATGATGGCAGGCGCCTCGGGCAGTCGGCCCGAACGGAGGCTGTGGCGGATCATCTGCTTGGCCCGATCGGGCAGCGGCGAGGCCTCGACGCGGGCGATCGTCTGCTCGACCGGATACGGGACTCGCTTCAGCTCGATCTTGTTGTCGTCGATCACGGCGTAGGCCGCGCGAGGGTCGCCGTCGCGGGGCTGGCCGACGCTCCCCGGATTCAGGATCACCATCCCGTCCACCGCGAGGTTGAACTGCATGTGGGAATGCCCCACGCAGACGATGTCGGCCTCGATGTTATGGACCCGCTTGGCCCAGGTGACGGGGTCCTTCCGCAGATATTCGTCGAGCGGGTCGCGAGGCGTGGCATGCACCATGAAGATGCGGAGCCCATCGACGGTGATCCGCTGGGTGAGCGGCATCTGGAGCAGGTAGCGACGCTCCTCCGAGTCGAGCGCATCCCACATCAAGGGGCGTGAGACGCGGGTGAGATAGCGATAGCCGAGGTCGCCGCTCACAGCGATCCCTTGCGCGACGCCATGGTCGTGGTTGCCTCGGATCGAGTAGTGCGCGTGGTTCATGGCCCAGCGCACGCACTCAGCGGGGTCGGGGCCGTAGTCGACCAGATCCCCGAGGCAGAGGCAGATGTCGTGCGGCTCATCGATGGCCGACAGGGCGGACCAATTCGCGTGGATGTCGGAAACGACGAGGATTCGCATCAGGGTCGGTTCCGGGACGGGTCTTTGACGACGGTTGTCGTGAACAAGGCGGCCTCGAGTTCGGTCGACGACGATCCGAGCGATAGGCTGGCCCCTCGCCTTCGGGCTGGAGGAATAATCTGACGTGTTCGTCGTGAGTCGGAATGCATCCTCAGGCTCGGCTCATCCTAGGCCGATCCAGCGGTCGTACCAGAGCTGGAACATCAGGAGGGTCCAGAGCGGTTTCCGATGGTCGCGAACCCCTTGCTGATGTTCGAGGACCCGTCGAGACACTTCATCGGGCCGGAAGAGACCTTGCCGTTCGAGCCGTTCTCGTGCCAGGAGAGAGTCCAGTAGCGGGGCTAAGGGCCCTCGGAGCCAGCGGGCGACCGGGATCCCGAATCCCTTCTTGCGGCGGGCGAGGATGGCGGCCGGCACGCGTCCTGTGGCCGCCCGCTTCAACAGCCGCTTGGTCTGGCCTCGCCCATATTTAAATCCAATCGGCATGGACTGAATAGAGTCCACCAGGGTCGCGTCGAGAAACGGCGCACGCACCTCGAGCCCGCAGGCCATGCTCGCACGATCCACCTTGCTCAGGATGTCCTCGGGCAGGTACGTATCCTGATACATCGCCAGTGATCTGGACATCGGGTCGGGCTCGGTGAGGAAGGCCCTTGCGCGAGCCAGGTGCTCGGCCTCCACCTCGACCGTGTCCGTCGCCACGAGGATGCGGCCGATCTCTCGCCCCGTGTACGAGCCGAGCCAGCGCTGATGCGCCAGAGGCAGCGGTTCGTCCGCGCCTCGGAGGAACTGCTTGAGCTGGAAGTCGAAGCTGAAATTGCCGTGATTGACGGGGAGTCGCCCCACCGCGGCCCCGGCGAGGGCCTTCGCGGGCCCAGGCAGTCGGCGGAAGAGCCCCGCGGCGCCCTCGGCCTTGAAGGTGGGATAGCCCGCGAGCAACTCGTCGGCCCCGTCACCTCCTAGCACGACCTTGACCTCATCCCGGGCGAACCGGCTCAGCAGGTGGGTCGGAAGGAGTGAGGCGTCCCCGAAGGGTTCGTCGAGCCAGGCCGCGACCTCGGGCAAGAGCTCATAGACGGCCTCGACGGAGAAGCGGCGCTCGTGATGATCGGTGCCGAGGAACTGCGCGACGCTCCGCGAGTGGGCGCTCTCGTCGAAGCTCGGATCCTCGAAGCCGATGGAGAAGGTGTGGATCCCGGCGGCCGGCTCCAACTCGGCCAGGGCCGTCACGACGCTCGACGAGTCGAGGCCCCCCGAGAGGAAAACTCCCACGGGGACGTCGGAGCGTCGATGCCGAGCGACCGAGGCGCGGAAGTCGGCCCAGAACTGCTTGGCTGCCTCCGCGAAGGTCGGGGCGTCGGTCGCGACCCGAGGGGCCTGCCAGTAGCGCGAGATCGTGGACTTGCCCTCTTCCCAGACGAGGACGTGCGCCTGAGGGAGCTTGCGGACCCCCTTCCATATGGAATAAGGCGCGGGGATGTATTCATAGAAGAGGTAGCGTGCGAGGCCGTCGAGGTCGAGCTCCCGGGAAACGTCGGGATGCTCGAGGAGCGCCTTGGCCTCGGAGCCGAAGACGATCCCGCCGCGTGGGGTCTCGGCATAGAGGAGAGGCTTCTGCCCCATCCGGTCACGAGCCAGGACGAGCCGCCGACGAGGGATGTCCCAGATGGCGAGCGCGAACATCCCGTTGAGGTGCTTCACGAACTCGGGGCCGTGGTCCTCGTAGAGGTGGACCAGGCACTCGGTGTCGGAGCGGGTCTTGAAGGTGTGGCCGCGGGCTTCGAGCTGGGCACGCAGCTCGGGGTCGTTGTAGATCTCGCCGTTGAAGGTGACCCAGATGGTCCCCGTCTCGTTCGACATCGGCTGGCCGCCGCCGGCGATGTCGATGATCGAGAGGCGGCGATGCCCGAGCCCCGCGGCGCCTTCCCGGAAGAAGCCGTCGCCGTCGGGCCCTCGGTGTGAGAGCGTTGCCGTCATCCGCTCGAGGGTGGCGAGATCGGCCTCCTCGCCGCTGCGGTTCACGAAACCGGCGATCCCGCACATACGCGATTGAACTACCTTCGGTCGTCGGAGGTTGAGTGTCGGATCCGTCCCCTTGAGCGTACCCGACAGGGCGGTGTCGGGGAAGGTACACCGATCGCCGTTGCGAGTCGGAAATAAGAGGCCCGTCGCGTGTTGTATCCCACTGCCTCGACTTGATTTCGAGGGGTAAGTGGTCCAGAATGAGTCGCCCCAAGAATTCGGGCAATCCAGCCCAGACGTGCCTCCAAGATCGCAGGAGTCCGCCGGCGATGGCTTCGTTCGATCCGCAAGACTTCGGCCTCGATGAACCCCCTCCTCGCCCGACGACGCCCCCCGTCCGTAGGGGATTCCTGCTCATCCTTCTTGTCCTCAGCATACTCGCCGCTTTCGTGTACGGGATTCCCTACGTCGCCGACCAGGCCGGCTACGCCTGGGAGGCTGGGCGTTCCCGGGCCGCATCCGAGGCCCTCGGCAAGCTCGATAAGGCCGGCGTCGTCGACCGAGCCTCCGCCCTCTTCAGGATGGCGACGGCAGCCGTCGCCCCGGCCGTCGTCCGCGTCGAGACCCGGCAGCTCCAGAACGCCCCCGGCCGGCCTCGCGCCAACGCCGGCGAAGGGATCGAAGGGCGCAACCTCGGGTCGGGGGTCATCATCGACCGCGACAAGGGCTTCGTCGTGACGAATAACCACGTCATCAAGGATGCCGACGAGATCGAGGTGCGCTTAAGCCAGGGGACCAAGCTCCCCGCCAGGGTCGTCGGGACCGACCCCAAGACCGACCTCGCCGTCCTCCAGATCAACGGCACCGCGCCCGTCGCCGCCAAGTGGGGCGACTCCGACAAGCTCGACATCGGCGACTGGGTCCTGGCGATCGGCAGCCCCTTCGCCCTCGACCACACCGTCACGGCCGGCATCGTCTCGGCGACCCAGCGCAACGACCTCCGCATCAATGAATACGAGTCTTTCATCCAGACCGACGCCGCGATCAACCCCGGCAACTCGGGCGGTCCGCTGATCGACCTCCGCGGCACCGTCATCGGCATCAACACGGCGATCTATAGTTCGAACCAGAACATGGGGAACGAAGGGATCGGCCTGGCCATCCCCTCCTCCATGGCCAAGGCGATCGTCGACGACATCATCAAGAACGGGCGAGTCGTCCGAGGCTATCTCGGCGTCGCGATTGAGCCGGTCTCCGAGGCCGCGGCCAAGAACCTCGGTCTTTCCGACACCAAGGGTGCCCTCGTCCTGGACGTGAAGGGGGGAAGCCCTGCGTCCGAAGCCGGCCTCAAGCCGGGCGACGTCATCGTGAAGATCGCCGACAGTGATGTCGCCGACCCGACCACCCTCCGCAATCGGACCGCCGGACTCGCCGTAGGATCCAGGACCCAGCTCGCCTACCTTCGGGAAGGGAAGCTCAAGACGGTGGATGTGACCATCGCCGAGCTGCCGACCGCCCCGGTGCTCGCCTCCCTCGGGTTCCGGCTCCGCGAACTCGCGAAGGGCGAAGGCCCCGACGGTGCCGGCGGGCTCGAGATCGACCAGGTCGTGGTGGGTAGCCCCGCCTCCAGGGCCGGCCTCAAGCCGGGCATGCGGGTCGCGGCCGTCGGGCGGACCCCCGTTCGGACCAAAGCCCAATACGACGCGGCCGTCTCGGCCCTCGACCCCGGCCAGGGGCTCCCGCTCGTGATCCAGACGCCGGACGGCCAGAGCGGCCCCGTCATCCTCGGGATGCCCCAGCCGGGCAAGCCCTGATCCCCAGCCTTCGACGCTTTCTCAGCGGCGGGCCGTTCCACAAGCTATGATCTCTATAAGGAGGGCCTGCCCGACCGGCAGGCCCTCCTTCGTTAGCGACTGCCCCGCCCCGAATTCTCTCGGATAGCATGCTCTCTGGTTCCGATATACCATCGCACGCCGGGATGAAGGTTTGCGAGCACGCAACCGCCGTCTTCAAAAAACGAAAAATCCTCTTGAAGAGGCTTGACTTGGACACTTGGTATTGGGGACAGGTGAGACACTCTCCCTCGATCGTTTATGAGGGTTTAGGTAAGAAGAACGACCACAAAATGGCAGGAACAAGCGGCCTGGGGTTGTCAAGCATTAATCAATGCGAAGGGTTCTGCAGGGGAGCTCGGGGGGGCATTGGGCCGAGAGTTGCCGTTCTAACTGCTAAAATCATGATGGTTTACAAAAAGTCGAAGGGTGTCGTACAACGGCCCGAAAAACTTGACCGTTTTTCAGATTCGGGTTATAATTCTTCCGAAGCCGACGTGAAAAGGGCACAGGTGGCCGGTTGCTCGGATGCGGACGAGTTGTCCACTTTCCGGTGGCTGTTGTCACCATGGACCTGGGCCTGAGACACCTTTGTTCAGGAGCCCCCGGTGCCCCGACATTCCGAATCGACTCTCGCCGCTATCAAGCAAGCGATCGGCATCGTTGATCTGGTTACTAGTTACAACCTGCCTGTTATTCGTGCCGGTTCCAAGTTCAAGGCGTTGTGCGTGTTTCACGACGACCACAACCCTTCTCTCGAACTCAACCCGGATCGCCAGTCTTATAAGTGCTGGAGTTGCGGCGCCGGGGGCGACATTTTCGACTTCGTAAAGGAATACGAACGGGTGGACTTCCCGGAGGCCCTGCGCATGTTGGCCGATCGGGCGGGAGTGACGCTCGAGGAGTCGGACGGCGGGGCGGGTTCGCGCGGTCCCTCGAAATCGGATCTGGTGGCGGTCAATAGCTGGGCAGAACGGGTCTTCGCCGAGGCCCTGGGGAAGAGCTCCGAGGCCAGGGCTTATGTGGCCGAACGTGGACTTACACAGGAGAGCATAGAACGCTTTCGGTTGGGGTATGCATCAGAATCTCGAGATTGGTTGAGTAGTCGGGCCCGCCGCGAGGGGTTTGGCGCTGAATTGCTGGAGCGGGCCGGCCTGGTCGTCGTCTCCAAAGAGGTGCCGGGCTCGAGCCACGAACGGTTCCGAGGCCGCCTGATCTTCCCGATCCGCGACTCGCGAGGTCGGACGCTCGGGTTCGGCGGCCGGATCCTGCCCTCCACCGAGAAGGCCCTGGCCGCCCAGGGCAAACGGGCGGCCAAGTACCTCAACACCGCCGAGACGGTGCTCTTTCAGAAGCGCAAATTGCTCTTCGCCGCCGACCTCGCCAAGGCCGCGGCCCGCGAGGCGGGCTGGGTCGCGGTGGTCGAAGGCTATACCGACGTCATCGCCGCCCATCAGGTCGGCCTCAAGAACGTGGTCGGGACGCTCGGCACGGCGCTCGGCGACGACCACGTGATGTCGCTCCGGCAGTTGGCCGATCGCGTCGTCCTGGTCTTCGACGGGGACGAGGCGGGGCAGTCGGCCGCGGATCGCTCGCTCGAGTTCTTCCTGGGACATGAAGTGGACGTTCGAGTTCTCACCCTGCCCTCCGGCCTCGACCCCTGCGACTTCCTGCTGAAGGAAGGGGCCGACGCGTTCCGAGGCATGGTCGATCGAGCCGTCGATCCGCTGACTTACGCCATCGAGCGTGCGGCGACCCGATTCGACCTGAACTCTCTCGAGGATTCGAGGCGGGCCTCGGAGTGGGTGCTGACCATCCTGGGGCAGGTGCGGACCGGGAGCCGGATCGGGCTCGACGTCAAGATCGCCAGGGCGCTCGACACGCTCTCGCAACGACTCCGCGTGCCGCTCGACACTCTCCAGAAGCGATACAAGCAACTTCAGCGCCGTCCCGGACTTAAATCGGCCGAACGGATTGCGACGGCCTCGGCCGAGTCGCAGCCGGCCTCGGAGCAGGCCGCAGAGTCTACGCCACCGATACGACTGGCAGATCTTGACGTGTCCGACTGTGAATTGGTCGAGATCGTCTTGAACCAGCCGGCCGCGGTCGTCCGATTGAGTACTCGGGTCCCGGTAGCCGCGATCCGCGACGCGCCGTTGCGTGCGATCCTCCAGGCCTGCTACGACCTGCATGCCGAGGGGCTCCCCCCCACGTTCGAGCACGTGACATCACGACTCGACGACCCCGCATTGCGGGCCCTCGCGGCCGGTCTGCTCTTGCCGATCGAGCCCGCCCCCCTCTCCAAAGGTGCCGGGCCGGCGCCTTGGGAGGCTCGCCTCGCCGGGATCTTGTCCCGGATGGCGGAGCGAGAATGGGAAGGCCGCCTGCGCGACCTGAAGGGAGCATTGGATGAGACAGATGAAGCTATGAATCCGGAAGAATATCGATCCTTGCGATCTGAATATCTACGACTCTTGACTCAGCGGCCGGGCAATAAGACGAAACACGCGTCCTGACCCGTCGTTCCGTCGTTAGGGGAGGTTTTGGATGGAAAAGCTGGACGAGGGCCTCAAGACGCTCCTCGACTTGGGCAAGCGCCGAGGATTTCTGACCTTTGATCAGGTGAACGACTACTTGCCGGACGAGGCCAGTAGCCCTGAAAAGATCAGCGGCCTGCTCGAATCGCTCGACGAGATGGGCATCGAGTTGATTAACGAGGATGAAGCGGAGTCTCGGCTTCTCGCCTCCGGCGACCTCGACGATGAACCCGATGAGATGGCCGATGAGCCCGACGCCGAGGACGATGACGGCGAACTGACGCCCGAAGACCTCGACGAGATCTCCCGACGGATTGACGACCCGGTCCGCATGTACCTGACGCAGATGGGCGAGATCCCGCTGCTGACCCGCGACCAGGAAATCAACCTGGCGAAGAAGATCGAGGTCACCCGCAAGCGGTTCCGCCGCAAGGTCCTCGAGTGCCACTTCGCCCTGGCCCTCGTGGTCGACGTCCTCAAGAAGGTGAACGAAGGCGACCTCCCCTTCGACCGCACCGTCAAGGTCTCGGTCACCGAGAACCTCGAGAAGGACCAGATCCTCGGTCGGATGCCGCACAACCTCGTCACCCTCGCCCACCTCATGGACTGCAACAACCGGGACTTCCGGTCGTATGTCCGCGAGCGTGATAGGCCGATCCGTCGCCGCCTGATGTTCGACCTCAAGAACCGGCGATGCAAGGCGGTCAACCTCGTCGAGGAACTCTCGATCCGGACCCAGAAGGTCCAGCCGCTCATGAAGCGGCTCGAGCAGGTCTCGGCTCGGATGAACGAGCTGATGTCGCAGCTCACCGACCACCGCGAAGGCCGCGGCGGCAAGGAAGACCGCTCGAACCTGCAGAAAGAGCTCAAGGACCTGATGCGGATCACGCTCGAGACTCCGCAGAGTCTCGCCCGCCGCGTCGAGTCGATGAACTCGAGGTTCCGCGAGTACGAGCAGGCCAAACGCGAACTCTCCGGCGGTAATCTCCGACTCGTGGTCTCGATCGCCAAGAAGTACCGCAACCGCGGCCTCTCGTTCCTGGACCTGATCCAGGAGGGGAACACCGGCCTGATGCGGGCGGTCGACAAGTACGAGTATCGTCGCGGCTACAAGTTCAGCACCTATGCCACCTGGTGGATCCGCCAGGCGATCACCCGGGCCATCGCCGACCAGGCCCGCACGATCCGCATCCCGGTGCACATGATCGAGACGATGTCCAAGCTCCGGAACGTCTCGAAGAAACTTCTCCAGGAGAAGGGCCGCGAGCCGACCATCGAGGAGACGGCGAAGGCCGCGAATATCTCCATCGAGGAGACCCGACGCGTGATGAAGATCTCGCGTCACCCGATCTCCCTCGACCGCCCGGTCGGCGAGAGCGAAGACAGCTACTTCGGCGACTTCATCGAGGATGAGGCCGCGGAGAGCCCGATCAACGCCGCCACCCAGGAGATGCTCAAGGAGAAGATCGACCAGGTCCTCAAGACCCTGACGTATCGCGAACGGGAGATCATCAAGCTCCGCTACGGCCTGGGTGATGGCTACACGTATACCCTCGAAGAGGTCGGCCGGATCTTCAAGGTCACCCGCGAACGCGTCCGCCAGATCGAAGCCAAGGCCGTCCGGAAGCTTCAACATCCCGTGCGGAGCCGGCAACTCGAGGGCTTCCTCGAGAGTACCGGTTGATCTCGAACTTCAAACCGTCGGTCGCCTCCTGGCGACCGGCGGTTTTTTTGTTGGTAGGCCGGAATCCCCCCTGCTCCGACGTGCGACTCCTCCAGGACGACGCGTGTTCCAGGCCCGCCGGGCTCGAGGTTAGACACCCGGGCCGAGGAACTGCCGAGGCGACGCAACAGGAGGGGGAGGGATCGCGAAGTGACTGTCCTCCACGCGAAAACTGAACTAGAATGGTCGAGAAGTGAGGTTCCCCTCGTACGCACTCCTCGGAGCCAATCTGGTTACGCCGCGGCCGTCGCGTAAAGCCTCCGTGATGGGGCCGCGAGATTGTCCTGCGGCGGGTTCTCGACGCGGAGTCTGTGTGATTAGGAGCTTGCAGGGCCGCGAGTTCGAACGGGCGAGTGTCGCGGAAGCCCCATCGGCGCCGTAGTCTCCTGCCCATCGGACCGAGCCCGCCGCACCGAGGCGAACTCGGTTGTCACGCGTGCCCCGGGCCTGCAAGACGCCTGTCATCGAAGTTTTCAAAGACGTTGAAGACCGGGAACCCGGACGTTGAGAGCCGGCCGCCCGGACATCGAGGTACTGGACGATCGCCCCATCGCGTCCCACGGGAGAGACATCAACGATGACCGCGACCGCCGAGAATCTCCGAGACCTGCACCAGCTTCACCAGCGTGCGAAAGCCCTGCGTGATCGCCTGACCTCGGCCCCGAAGACGCTGGCCGCACGTCAAGGCGCCCTGGCCAACCGCCAGGCCACGCTCGAGGGTTCGCGCAAGGCCCTGCAGGACTCCAAGGTCCAGCTCAAGAAGCGCGAGCACACGCTCCAGTCGCATCAGGCGAAGATCGATGACCTGCAGGTCAAGCTGAACCAGGTCAAGAAGAACGAGGAATACAAGGCCATCCAGAACCAGATCGCCAACGACAAGAACGCCATCGAGAAGATCGAGGGCGAGATCCTGGGCGACATGATGAAGATCGACGAGCAAGTCGCCGCCCTCGTCGCCGAGGAGGCCGACTTCAAGAAGTTCGCCGAGGAAGTGACCGCCCTCAAGACGCTCATCGACTCTCAGGCCGACTCGCAGAAGGCCCAGCTCGTCGAGATCGAGTCGGCCATCATCGGCGCGGAGTCGATTATCCCCGAGGACGAACGCGAGCGCTATCGCCGGACGGTGAAGCAGCACGGAGCCGACGCGATGGCCTTCCTCGAGAATGGCGCCTGCTCCGGGTGCTTCGTGTCCGTGACGCCGCAGATGATGAACGACCTGATCAACGCCAAGACGCTCAGCTTCTGCAGGACCTGCGGGCGGATCCTCTATCTCGCCGAAGAGGATATGCCGAACACCAAGCGGGTGAAGCGCTGAGCTGGATTGAGTTGAGCCGGATGGGCACGTCGTCAAAGCCGCCTCACCCTTCCCCACCTCTTCAAGCTGCCACGGCGGGAGCCCCTGGGGCGGTTCCGACGTGGTTGACTCGGCGGGAAGCCCATTTATAATGCCAATCGACATGCGCCTGGGCCGTTCGTTGGTCCGTTGACGCTGATCACGATTCTCGCGAATCTCCTCCAGATTCAGATAGATGAGGCATCTGCCATGGCCGGGAGCGTAGTGGAATTCACCGACGCGAATTGGAAGTCGGAAGTCCTGGATTCTTCTGTCCCCGTGTTGGTCGACTTCTGGGCCCCCTGGTGCGGCCCCTGCCGTATGCTCGCTCCCACCATCGAGAAGCTGGCGGGTGAACTCCAGGGCAAGGTGAAGATCGGCAAGCTCAACACCGACGAGAACCAGGAGACCCCCGGTGGTCTGCGGATCTCGGCGATCCCCACCGTCCTGATCTTCCAGGGCGGCAAGGAAGTCGATCGCCTGGTCGGCGTGAATACCGAGTCGAAGTTCAAGGCTTCGCTCGAGAAGCTGGGAGTTTCCTGATCGCGTGTCCGGACGCCCCGTTCGCATCAAGGTCTGCGGCCTGACTCGACCCGAAGATGTCATCGCGTGCGTCGAGTCGGGCGTCGACTGGATCGGCCTCAACTTCCATCCGAAATCGCCGCGGGGAATTAATCGTTCCCTCGCGGCGACTTTGCTTTCGCACGTCCCCAGCACGGTCCAGCCCGTCGGACTCTTCGTCGATCGGACACCGGATGACGTCGCCGAGATGGCGGCCGTCCTGTCCCTCCCGATCGTGCAACTCCACGGCAACGAGCCCCCCGAAGACCTCCTGGCGCTCAAGCACCTCCGGGTCATCAGGGCATTCCGCCTGGGGGATGTCGCCGCGATCGAGGCGATGAAGACGTATCTCGCACGCTGCGAGGAACTTGGGTGCGCCCCCGAGTTCGTCCTGGTGGATGCGCACGTGCAGGACCTCCAGGGGGGGACGGGACATTCGATCCCCGACTACCTCCTCTCGCTCCTTCCTCGCCATACCCACCTGATCCTCGCTGGCGGGCTGAAGCCCGAGAACGTTGCCGAGCGCGTCGGTTTCGTCCGGCCGTGGATGGTCGACGTCGCCAGCGGCGTCGAAAGTTCTCCCGCCATCAAGGATCAGGCCAGGATCCGCGAGTTCGTCGCGGCCGTCAGGTCGGTCGACCCGGCGTGACTTGCCTCTCATCGCCCCGAGCGTTGGGTGGGGCGGGTCCACAACCCAATGGCTGTCAGTTATCTTGGTAGTTCGTCAGACCTCTTCATCCTCTACATTCCGGCGTTTCAGAGTTCCCGACGGGCGCCGGAAGGATCGACACAACAATGCCCGAGATTCGACCGTTCCGAGGCGTCCGGTATGACGTCACCAAAGTCGGCGATTTGTCGGACGTCGTGGCCCCGCCTTACGACGTGATCGACGCGACGCTCCAAGACAAGCTCTATGCCGCCAGCCCCTACAACGTCATCCGGCTGGAATTGAACAAGGAAGAGCCGGCGGATTCTCCCGAGCAGAACCGCTACACCCGCGCCGCCCGCTTCCTGAAGGAGTGGACCCGCGAAGGGACCCTGCGGCCCGATGACCACCCGGCCCTGTACCTCTACCACCAGACGTACGAGGTCGAGGGGCAGGTCCATACCCGCAAGGGGTTCATCGCTCGGGTCCGCCTCGAGTCGTTCGGCCAGGGGAAGATCTACCCGCACGAGCAGACCCTGTCCGGGCCGAAAGCCGACCGCCTCGCCCTCTTCAACGCCACGAAGTACAACCTGAGCCCGATCTTCGGACTTTACCCCGACGCCACGAATGAGGTGCTCAACGCCGTCGAGGCGGGCCTCAAGGATCGGACCCCGCTCGAGGCGACCGACCACCTCGGCGTGACGAATCGCCTCTGGCCGATCCTCGACCAGCAGACGCACACGCTCGTCCAGGGGCTCATGGCCTCGAAGCCGATCTTCATCGCCGACGGCCACCACCGCTACGAGACCGGCGTCAAGTTCCGCGATGACCTCACGGCCTCGGGCGAGATCAATGGCCCCGAAGATCCCGCCAACTTCTGCATGATGATGCTCGTCGGGATGAGCGACCCCGGCCTGCTGATCCTCCCGACCCACCGGCTCGTCTCCGGCCTCCCCGGCCTGACCTCCGAGACCCTGATCGAGCGGCTCGCCCCCGAGTTCGAGGTCAAGGTGGTCGGCGAAGGCGACGCGGGTTGCCGTGCCGCCTGGGAAGAGATCGCGACCGGCGGCGCCCAGGACGTCCTCGGCTTCGGCACCGTCGCCGACAACACCTGGATCATCGCCCGACTCCGCTCCGACGCCACGATGGACAAGCTGACGCCCGACCATAGCCCCGACTGGCGGTCGCTCGGCGTGAGCATCCTCCACGAGCTGACCCTCAAGCACCTGCTCGGCTCGGTCGGCCAGGCCTCGTGCCGTTACGTCCACCTGATCGACGAGGTCCTCACCGACGTCGCCGCCAAGGGCTGCGACCTCGCCTGCCTCGTGCCCCCCGCCGGCATGGAGCATGTCGAGGACATCGCCTCGAACCTCGAGAAGATGCCCCCCAAGAGCACCTACTTCTATCCCAAGCTCCTGAGCGGCCTCGTGCTCAACCCGCTCCGATAACGCGATCGGATTCGCTGGAAACGAGAAGCCCCGCCGTCGCGAATGAGTGACGGCGGGGCTTCTTCTGTGTCTGCTTCATCGATGGGATCGAATGTCCGAGCGGCGAGTTTCAGACCGCAGCGTGAGAATAGACCTCGAGTTCCTCGGGGGCACCGGTCCCGAGGATGGCCTTGGCCTTCTCGATATGCTGGCTGTCTCCTCGCGCCAGCACGAGGAATTTGCCGGCCTTCACCTGGGTCTCGAACTTGAGGGCCTGATCCTTCGGGACACCCCAGCCGACCAGGGCCCCGCCGAGGGCGCCGAGGGCAGCGCCGGCGATCGCCCCTTCCACGCCACCGAGCAAGGCCGCCGAGAGCGGCCCTGCGACGATGACAGGCCCGAGGCCGGGAAGGATCAGGAAGGCGGCACCGACGAGCAGGCCGAAGAGGCCGCCCACCCACGCCCCGGTGCCCGCGCCCGCCGAGGCGAAGTCGCCGGTCGTGACGAAGCCGACCGGCTCCTCGCTCACCTGGAAGTCGCGCCCGACGATCGAGAGGTCGCTCATGGCGAAGCCCCCCTCGTGCAGTTGCCGCACGGCCCGCTCGGCCGAGGCGTGATCGGGATAGACCGCAACAACGCTCGAACCAACAGACGTTCCGCCGTCGCTCATCGTCGTCTCCTGCAAGGGGCGAGTCGAATCAGTCTTCAACGATGAGTCTAGCAGGAGCGATTCCGCCGAACTACAACCAAATCGTTAACGGGCTCATTCTACAAGCAAGCGGTGATGTGAGTCTTAGCCTCGTTTCGATTCCGTTTGAATTCCGACCGCGACGGCCCATAATTTCGGGACCGAGTCCGATCGCCACGCTTCCGTCACAGGCTTGAAGGTTCCATCGCCCATGGCCGATTCGCCGAGAGTCCCGCCGATCAACGACCCGCCCATCCGCCTGGCGGTCTGCGTCTCGGGTGGAGGGACGACGCTCCAGAACCTCATCGACCTGATCAAGGCCGGGAAGCTCCACGCCTCGATCGTCCAGGTCGTGGCGAGCCGGCCGAAGATCGGTGCGATCCCGAAGGCGGAGGCGGCGAGGATCCCGCTCGCGCTAGCATCCCGGAGCACATCGAAGACGCCGGAGGCGTTCAGCAACTCCGTCTTCAACCCGATCCGACAGAACAAGGCCGACTTAGTGATCCTCGGGGGCTTCCTATCCCTGCTCCAGATCCCCCCCGACTATCAAGGCAAGGTCATCAACGTCCATCCGTCCTTGATCCCGGCCTTCTGCGGCAGAGGATTCCACGGCGAGGCTGTGCATCAAGCCGTGGTCGACACCGGAGTCAAGGTAACGGGCTGCACGGTCCACTTCGCGGATGACACCTACGACACCGGGCCGATCATCCTGCAGAAGACGGTCCCCGTGCTCGACGACGACACTGCGGATTCGGTCGCGACGAGGGTCTTCCAGGCCGAGTGCCAGGCGGTGCCCGAGGCCATCAGGCTCTACGCGGAGGGCCGCCTGAGGGTCGACGGACGCCGTGTCCGCGTGCTCGGCTCCTGAGCTATCGAGGTCGCGTCAGAGCAGGACGTGATCGAGGCTCGAGAGGCCCATCGGCTCCCGGCTGGCGAAGGGCTCGGCATGTCGGACGCCGACGGTGTGCCCCCAGAAGCGGGTGCGGTCGCAGACGGAGTCGATGACCCCCGGCCCTCCCGCCGGCTGGTTGTCGACGAGCTGTGACCGATAGGCTCGCATCGCCGCAATCTTGGCCTCGAGCTGGTCGGAGATATCCATCAGGAAGCTAGGGCGCTCGACGATCCGCAAGTGGACGCTGAAGTAATAGAAGATCCGGGACGGGTGGAACGGCGTACCGGGGATGTCGGATTTCGAGAGCTTGCTCCAGAATCTCGCGTTCTCGACGAGTTGGGTCGCCGCCAGGTGGTCGGGGTGAGCGTCTTCCCAGTAGGGGGCGAAGAGGATTCGAGGACGCATCTCGCGGAAGACGGCGGCCAGCGCCCGGCGATGTTCCAGGGTTGGCTCCAGGCTCCGATTCGGGAGCCCGAGGTTCCGCCGCCAGGGGTTTCCGAGCGCGGCGTTGGCCGCGGCGGTCTCCCTCGCCCGAGTTTCGAGCGAGCCGAGGGGGGTGGGCTCGCCGCTCGTGAGGTCGAGGATCCCGACTTTCCATCCCTGGGCCTGGAGTCGGACGATCGTCCCTCCGACTCCGAGTTCGGCATCGTCGGGATGGGGGGAGATCACCAGGGCGTCGAGCATCTTCGAAGGTCCTGTCAGGGAGCTGATGGGAACCGCCAGTGTCATTCCGAGACGGCTCGCCTCGTCCGCCGGGGACCGAGCCCGGCCTTCGCTATTGTAACCGGCGAGGGAAAGTTCCGGGCCGCTCGGGCCAGTTCGGTTGCGACGACACGGGCTCGCCGGTCCTGCTTTTCCAGGCCGGTGTACTGTGTTAAGATCGATCATGTGAAGTGTAGTGCCGACGAAGGCGCAGCGACGGACGCGATGAACGCGTTCTGCACTCAACTCGGCAGCCAGGAGTCGGTCGAATGCCCGAATTCGTCAAGGTGGCGACATTGAGCCAACTCCCCCCCGGGTCTTCGCTGGAGGTCGAGCACGACGGACGGATCTACGCCCTCTTCAACGTCGATGGCAAGATCTCTGCGATCGACGGACTCTGTCCTCATCAGGGGGGACCGCTTGCGGACGGGCCATTGCATGGTACCCTCGTCACCTGTCCCTGGCACGGTTGGCAGTTCGACGTCTGCACCGGCAGGTCGCCCCTCGGTGCCAAGTTGAAACAACCGGTCTTCGAGGTGAAAGTCGAAGGCGAAGACGTGCTCGTGTCGGTCGGCTGAGCGGCGAAATCCCCCGTTACTGGAGTGGGCGTATCGGCCTCGCGTGAACCGAGGTCGACGGCCCTTCCTCTTCTCCGCAATCGCGACGATCCATCCGTGACGCATTTTCGCGCGTATCGAAATCCTGATTCGCCCGCGCTGGCCGACCTCTGGAATCGAGGCCTCCCCGATTCTGCGCTCGCTCGTCCGATCAACGGACACGAATTCGATGCCCAGGTCGTCTCCAAGCCGACCTTCGAGTCCGAGGGCCTCATCGTCGCCGAGCGAGAAGGCAAGGTCGTCGGGTTCGCCCACGCGGGGTTCGGCCCCGACGACCCGGTCGGTGCCGTCTATCAGCTCAACTACGACCTCGGGACGATCGGGATGCTCGTGGTCGAGCCGGGAAATGACGACCCCGAGGTCGCCGATGGATTGATGGTCGCCGCCGAGACATACCTGCGCGAGCGCGGGGCCAAGGTCCTCTACGCGGGCGGCCAGTATCCCTTGAACCCATTCTACTGGGGCCTCTACGGAGGCAGCGAATGGGCGGGGATCCTCTCGAGCCACCTCGGTTTCCTGAAGGCCGTCCAGCGTGCTGGATATGAGCCGGTCAGCTCGACGGTCCTGCTCGAGGCCGACCTGTCGAGTCCCGAGGTCCGCGACCCCCGGTCGCCACTTATCAAGCGTCAGGCGCGGGTCGACATCGTCGAGGACATCCTCCCCGAGAACTGGTGGCAGTCGCTCTGGATCGGTGACTTCCGGCCGACCCAGTATCGGCTCGTCGCCAAGGCGGACGAGCGCGAGCTGGCAAGAGCCACGACCTGGGATATGAGCTGGTTCGGCCGTCGCGATGGCCGGGCCGGGATCGGCCTGGTCGCGATGGAAGTCGGCACGTCGGTGCGACGCAAGGGATATGGACGGCACCTCATGGTCGAGATCCTTCGCCACGCCCGCTCCGAGATGCTCTCCGTCGTCTCACTGCAGACCAACTCGACGAATGCCCCGGCTCTGGCGCTTTATCAATCCGTCGGATTCCAGCCGGTCGAGACGGCCACGCTCTTCCGGCGTCCGGGGGCGGTAGACAGCCCCCTACTCTGTTGACCGACCGCAACGATCCGCGGGCCGAAATCCTCAGAACTTTCGGTCGGGCGCGATCTCAGGTCGATCCTTTGCGTATCATTGTCCAGGAGAAGGGAGAGTCGCGACGAGTGGAGCTCGTCGCGGGATCATCTCGCCTCCCTTCGATCCAACTCGATCCGGGTCAGAACCAATCATGGCACGACGAACCCTGAATCGCCGCGACCTGCGCGCGGAGGCCGAAGCGGTCGAGGCCCTCGGCATCAACACGCCCTCGGAGCGGAAGCCGAGGTCGGAACCGTCGGAACGTCGCCCGAAGCCGGAGGTCAACGCCCGCATGCGGGTCGTCTGGGCCGTCTGCGACATCGGCGGCCGCACTGTTGCCACCTTCGGGTATGCCAACAAGGCCGATGCCGAGGCCCATGCCCTCGATCTCAAGGCCAGGGGCAAGGGGAATCACTTCGTCCGCTCGCTCAAGGAACCGATGGGTTGACGCCGAGCCGTCGAGACGTCAACCGCCGAAGCGGGCGCGATCGATCTCAGCCCGGAAGTGCTTCGGTGCCCAGCGGGTCATGATGAGGTCGAACGGCCCGGGCAGGATCTTCGCGAACGCCACGGGAGCCCAGGCGAGAAAGTTCGTCAGCAGGAATGTCTTGCGGCCGTCGATCCCGCGGACGATGGCGCGGGCGACCCTGTCTGTCCGAGCGCCGGAGGGGAGCGGACCCTTCACTCCCCCGTCGCCCATCGCGACGCGGGAGAATTCGCTCACCGTCCTGCCGGGACAGGCGGCCCAGATGCGAACTCCCGTGCCTTGAAGCTCGTATCGGAGGCTCTTCACGAGGCCGTTCACGGCGTGCTTGGTCGCGACGTAGGCCGATGAGTAGGGCAGGCCGACGAATCCGAGGTTCGAGGAGATCTGGAGGATCTGGCCCGATCCCCTCGGCCGCATGTGACGGATGGCCCGTTGCGTCAGGTCCATCAGGGCCATGACGTTAATCTCGAAGATGTCGCGGATCGTCTCGATGTCCTGCTCGGCGAAGTCGTGGTACTCGCCGAAGCCGGCGTTGTTCACGAGCAGGTCGAGGCCCCCTTCGAGGCCCTCGGCCCGGCTCCAGAGTTGCTCGCGAAACCCAGGGTCGGCGAGATCCCCGGCGCAAGGGATGACCTTCCCGGGCGGCAAATCGGCCGCCAGGTCCTCGAGCCGGTCGAGGCGCCTCGCCGTGGCGAGGACCGTCATCCCGCGATCCTGGACGAGTTGGCGGACGATTTCGCGGCCGATGCCGGCGGATGCGCCGGTGACCAGGGCTGTCCTGAGAGTCGCCAAGAGCGAACTCCTACGAGGTGGGGCGTGTCTCAGGGCCATACCGCCGCGAGGTGCGGCGGTATGGCTTGGGCTGGGTTGTTTTCGGGGCGGTCGATGTTTTAGAATTCAGTCTACATTGACTCCCCGTGGAATTGCAGGACCGAAGGGTTCGGAAAGAGGCTTGACGTGGCCACCATCGACGACCGCCAGACTGAGACTTACCGCAAACCGTTGACCGGAGCCGACATTCTGGTCGAATCCCTGGTCCGGCACGGGGTCGAAGTCATCTTCGCCTACCCGGGCGGGGCGAGCATGCCGATGCACCAGGCGCTGACCCACCAACGCGACCGGATCCGGACGATCCTCCCCCGCCACGAGCAAGGGGGTGTGTTCGCCGCCGAAGGGTACGCTCGCGTGACGGGCAAGCCCGGCGTCGTCATGGCCACCTCCGGCCCTGGTGCCTTGAACCTCGTGACCGGCCTGGCCGACGCCAAGCTCGACTCGCTGCCGCTGGTCGCGATCACGGGCCAGGTCCCCACCCACGTCATCGGCACCGACGCGTTCCAGGAAACGCCGATGGTCGAGGTCTGCCGGGCGATCACCAAGCACCACTACCTCGTCCAGAACGCCAAGGACATCGCCCGGATCGTCAAGGAAGCCTTCCACATCGCGTCGACCGGCCGCCCCGGCCCGGTCCTGATCGACGTGCCCAAGGATATCCAGAACACGATCGTCCAGAACCCCGACTACGACGTCGCGATGGACCTGCCCGGCTACCACCTGCCCGCGGCCCCCTCGGCCGAGAAGATCCAGGCGGTGCTGGCGGCCATCAAGTCCAGCCGCAAGCCGATCATTTACTGCGGTGGCGGCGTGATCGCGTCGAATGCCGCCGAGGAGCTCCGCGAGTTCGCGACGAAGGCCGGCATCCCCGTCGCCATGACCCTTCAGGGGCTCGGCTCGATCCCCAGCGAGCATTACCTCTCGCTGGACATGCTCGGCATGCACGGGACCGTGTATGCGAACGAGGCCATCAATGACGCCGACCTGCTGCTCGCCCTGGGTGTCCGCTTCGACGACCGCGTGACGGGCAAGCTCAGCGAGTTTGCCAAGCACGGCAAGATCGTCCACGTCGACATCGACGCCTCGGAGATCAACAAGAACAAGAAGGCCTTCATCCCGGTCAACTCGGACGTGAAGAGCTTCCTGCAGGCGATCAACCCGCAGATGCAGAAGGGCGAGTGGCGCGAGTGGCATCAGCAACTCGATGCCTGGCGCGCCGCCGACCCCATGACATACGACCAGCGTGACGACGCGATCATGCCGCAGTACGTCATCGACCAGCTCTCGAACATCGCCAAGGGCGAGTTCATCATGTCGACGGGGGTGGGTCAGCATCAGATGTGGGCCGCCCAGTGGACGAAGTTCGTCCATCCGAGGACCTGGATCACCTCGGGCGGGCTCGGCTCGATGGGCTTCGGCCTCCCGGCCGCGATGGGTGCCCAGGCCGCCAGGCCCGACGCCCTGGTCGTCGACATCGACGGCGACGGCTCCTTCGTGATGAATATCCAGGAGCTGGCGACGCTCCATTGCGAGAATCTGCCGGTCAAGATGATCGTGCTGAACAACCAGCACCTCGGCATGGTCGTCCAGTGGGAAGACCGCTTCCACGCCGGCAACCGGGCCCACACGTACCTCGGCCCGATTGACCACCCCGAGGCCGTCGGCCAGGGCGAAGGGGATCTTCCCGAGGTCACCTACCCCGACTTCGTGACTGTCGCCAAGGGCTTCGGGATTGCCGCCAGGCAGGTCCGCAAGAAGTCTGAGGTGATCGACGCCCTCAAAGAAATGATCGCCTACCCCGGCCCTTACGTGCTCGACATCCTGGTCCCCTACCAGGAGCACGTCTTGCCGATGATCCCGGCCGGTGGCACCGTCCGGGACATCATCAAGAGCTGAGCATTCGCGGGAATGGATGAATCAAAAGAACGGCCGGCTGTCGCGTTGTGCGACAGCCGGCCGTTTTGCTTTGATCGGGACGACTTCACCTTTGAACCGCGGCGAGGACGTCATCGACGCCCCCGCCCGATCGTTCCAACATCAGTCGACGAACATGAATTCGTTCGTCAGCAGCAGGACCTGGACGTACTCATCCCAGGGGGAGAGTGCCTGAGGCGGCGGTCCCTGGAATCCTGAGGTCGCGGTCCATTCGGCCCGGGTCGGCTGGATCTCGCGGATCACGGGGGACCAGACGAAAGAGTCGAAGGCGTCGGTGGCCCGGCAGTCGACCACGAAGTCGATGGTCTCGCCCTTCTTCACGTCGTAGGCGTCGATGCGCGTGTTGACCTTGGCGTTGTGGGCGACCCAGCTCCCGAGCTCGCCCGCACGCGAGGCGACCACGCGGCCTCGAACACCGTCGCCGTTGGGGCTGTCGTGCTGGAGGGTGGCGTCGACCTGGATCTGAGCGTCGCGAGGCGCGACCCAGCGGCGGATCGCCGCGTGGTTGCCGTCGGAGCCGACGTGACCGCCGCCGGCGTTCAGGTTGAGGAAATTCCGGGTCGGGTCGGGCAGCACCGGCCCGGCCTGCCAGGCGGTCCCGGTCCAGTGGGCGAAGTGCTCGAACTTCGCGACCTGCCTCGTCGACTCGTCGAAGCTGCCGAAGCCGAACTGCCAGGTCGCCACGGGCGTCGAATGCTTCTGGCTCTGGTAGTTGAGGAACTGGATGCCCACCTTGATCTCCGAGGCTTCGGCCTCGCGACCGAAGATGCGGCGATAGAGGGCCTTGATCCGCTTCTCATCCCCCGTGGTCGAGGCGACGCTCGCCGTCAGGGCTCTCGCCTGCTCCACGACGAACGGGCTGTTCATCAGGAAGAGGGCCTGCTGGGGCACGGTCGTCACGAACCGGCGGGCGCTCGTGGCGTCGGGGCTGGCGAAGTCGAACGTGCGGTAGACGCCGTCCAGGTTCTGGCGGTCGATGAAGCCGTAGATGGTCCGTCGGGGCGGATAAGGCGCCTCGCCGATCATGACGGAGCGGCCCCCGATCGTCGGGTCGAGCTGACCGGAGACGGCGAGGAAGGCGTCGCGCATCGACTCGAAGTCGAGCCGCCGCTTCGGGAACTTCCAGAGCAGCCGGTCCTCGGGGTCGCGTTCGAGGTACGCGAGGTTGTTGTCGCTCCCTTGCTGATACGTGCTCGAGAGCATGATCGCGCGGTGGACCGACTTGATCGACCAGTTTTCTTTGAGGAACCCCTGGCTCAGGTAGTCGAGCAGTTCCGGATGCGAAGGCGGGTCGCTGCGGACGCCGAAGTCGCTGGGTGTCGAGACGAGGCCGACGCCGAAGTGCTGCAGCCAGATCCGGTTCACGATCACGCGGACGGTGAGCGGATTCTTGGGGTCGGCGATCGACTTTGCCAGGTCGAGCCTGCCGCTGCCGTTCTGGAATGGCTTGCGATCCGGGGGGGAGAGCACCTTGAGGAACTGACGAGGCACTTCCTTGCCGGGGCGACCGGGGTTGCCTCGGACGAAGACGTGCGGATTCACGGGCTGGGGCGCGTCATTCATCACCATCGCCCGCGCGGGTGCCCCGGGATTCGTCGCCTGGAGTTGGGAATCTCGATTCTTCAGGGCCGCGAACTTGGCCCGGTCTTCGGGGGTGAGGAAGCGGATCTTGTTCTCGGCGAACTCGCCCAGCGTGGGAGGGAAAATCCCGTCCTTGAGCTTGAGGGGCCCGGTCGGGGCGTAGAGGGCAAGCCGGATGCCTTCCCACTCGGGCTCGGCCAGCGATTGGGCGTTCCCCGCCTTGATCCGCTCGCTCCAGCGCTGCTCGGTCTGGGCCAGCAGGTCCGCATAGCGAGCGACCAGATCTCCGCGATTGGCGAGCTTCGGCTCGGTGACGAGCTTCGCGACCAGCGGGTTGACGGCAACCTTCGAGGCGGCGAGCCCACTGAGGATCTCGGGGCCCTTGGCGGCGAGTTCCGCGTCTGGGATCGCGAGCAGTGCGACGAGCGGGGCGAAGACCGGATCATTCTTCGACTCGGGCTTGGCGAGGAAGTTCTTCCAGGCTTCGAGCTGGAGCCGCAATCGGCCTCGGGGGAGCCCGCCCGTCGGCAGGTTCCGATCGCGGAGCTTGGGGTTGTCGGCCTTGAACTCCATCTCGTTCGCGAACTTCAGGTAGGCCCCGACGCGAGCGTGGAGGTCGGCCTGGATCGCGCCGAGCTGGCCGGCGACGAGGGCCTGGTATTCACCGTTCAACGTGGCCGACTTCTTCTCGTAGTCGAGCTGGGCGTCTTCGTTCGTGCCCCCCTTGAGGACGGGGAGCTCGCCGGGCTCGAACGACGAGGCGAAGATCCCGTGGAGCGAGTAGTAATCGTCCGTGGGGATCGGGTCATACTTGTGGTCGTGGCACCGGGCGCAGGCGACCGTCAGACCGAGCAGGCCGCGGGTCACGACGTCGATCCGGTCGTCGATGATGTCGTTCTGATCGTTGAGGAAGCGCCTGCCGACGGTCAGGAACCCGAGGGCCGCCTGGGCCCGATTGTCCTCGCTAGGAGGCAGCCGATCGGCGGCGATCTGCTCGACGATGAACTGGTTATAGGGAAGGTCGTTGTTGAACGCCCGGACGACGTAGTCGCGATAGGTATAGGCGAATGGGTAGCGGCGATCCTCGGTGAAGACGTAGCCCTTCGTGTCGGCATAGCGGGCGACGTCCAGCCAGTGCCGTCCCCAGCGCTCGCCGTATCGAGGGGAGGCCAGGAGCCGGTCCACGACCCTCGAGAAGGCGTCGGGGGAGTGGTCGGCCTCGAACGCGGCGATTTCCGCGGCGGTCGGCGGCAAGCCCGTGAGGTCGAACGTCGCGCGCCGGATCAGGGTCCGCTTGTCGGCGGGTGCCGAGGGGCTCATCCCTTTCTCGTTCAGCTTGGCGAGGACGAAGGCGTCGACGGGGGTCTTGCCCCAGCCGGCGGGATCGGCGACCTTCGGCGGCGTCACCTCGGCGAGCGGGCGGAAGGCCCAGTGGGTCTCGGCGACTCGATCGCGAGCGGCAGGGGCGAGGACCTTCCCCTGCGGCCAGGGGGCTCCTTGACGGACCCATTCGGCCACTCCGTCGACGACGGGGTCGGGGAGCTTCGCCTTGGGGGGCATGCGGAAGTCTTCGTGCGTGAACCGCATGGCCTGGATGAGCAGGCTCTTGTCCGGATCGCCCGGGACGATGGAGGGGCCGTTTTCTCCCCCTTCCAGCAGGGCTTCGCGCGAATCGACCCGCAGCCCCGAGGACTGCTTGTCGGGACCGTGGCACTTGATGCACGAGTCGACCAGGACCGGGCGGACCTTGCCCTCGAAGAATTCGATCGCGGCCGCCGGGATCGGAGCCTGTTCCGCTGCGTTCGCCGTCGAAGCGAGCGAGGCCAGGCCCATTCCGATTCCGAGCAGTCCGAGTCTTCTTATCTTGAGACCGGGGCGGGATAAATGCATGGGGATTCTCCGTCGAGGAGATCGGGGCACGCCATCCTGTGCGATAGGGAACCGGCGGCTCTCGCGAGCCCGGCGCGGTCCCTGGCGGGTTCCAACTGTTAAATATTACGCTCTCTTCCGCTTTCGTGCCATGGGAAGCGTCGGCTTCCATCCATGCGTTCAAAATTCGCACACAAAGCACGTCCCGACGAACTCGAACCTTTGAACGAAAATTGGGCTGCGACCATGCCTTCCGATCATCCCGTCGAAGACCTCGACCGCTTCAAGCTCCACGTCGTCCTGGCCCAGCCCGAGATCGCCGCCAACGTGGGCAACATCGGCCGGACCTGCGTCGCGGTTGGAGCCATGCTTTGGCTCGTCCGCCCGCTCGGCTTCCACCTTGACGACCGCCACCGCAAACGCGCGGGGCTCGACTACTGGGAGCACCTCAGCCTCCGGATCGTCGACGACCTCGACGAGGTCGTCGCGGCCCTGGGACGAGACAGGCTCTGGTCTTTCAGCACCAAGGCGACGCAATCTTATACGAAGGTCGAGTACCGACAGGGCGAGGCCCTCGTCTTCGGCGCCGAGAGTCGGGGATTGCCCTCGAGCTGGCGAGATGCCCGGCCCGACCGGCTCGTGCGGATCCCGATCGGGGCTGAGGCCCGGAGCCTGAACCTCTCGAATGCCGTGGCGATCGGGGTCTTCGAGGCCCTCCGACAGATTGATCCCGACGCCATTTGACCCACCATTCGAAATGCGAGACGGCCCCGTGCTAACGCGTCGCACGGGGCCGTCTCGGTGGTTGTCGTCAGCTTATCGACTCAGCGAATTTCAAAGGCCGCTGAGGTCGGCGGCGATCACGCGGACACCCTTCTTCAGGCCGAGCTCCTCGACCATCTGCGAGGTGGCCGGGACGACCATGCTCTTGCCGGGCGAGACGCTGATGCCGGAGAGGACCTTGGGGACTTCGCCGCTCTTGGAGCCGCTGCCGAGGACGGCGACGCCATTGAGGATGAGCGGGGAGGAGTTCTCGATCTTCACCTTGTACGTGTCCTTGCCCTTGACCTTCGGGCCCTTGCCGACCTGGGCGCGGACCAGGCGGCCGAGGATCCCCTCGGCGAGGGCGTCTGTGAATTCGCCCTGCTTGACGTCACCCTTCTCGAGGGCCACCGGCAGGGTGAACTTCCCGGCAGGCATCCACGACGTGACCGCGGCGTTCGTGGTCGCGACCTGGACGAGGGCCTCGGGCTTCTCGACGGTGCCCGAGAAGGTCACGCGGCATGCGACCGCCGGGGCTTCGGGGGCGTCGGGAACTTCGGACTTCAGCGGCAGGCCGAGGACGACCTGGCCGGAGAGGGATTCCTTCAGCCTGGCGACCAGCGGCTCGAGGGCCGAGTCGGAGGTGCGGATGTCGTAGAGCAACGAGGCGGACTCACCCTTGGGGAGGTTGTCCAACTGGTCCACGAAGTTGCGGGCCAGGGCCAGTTCCTGGGCGTTCGCAAAATTCTTGGACAACTCTTCGATGGCGGCCCAGTCGAGACCGGAGCCGACCCGCCACATGACGAGCTGAGCGATGGTGCCCGGGGCCTTGTCCTCGGCCAGACGCTTGAGCGCGGCCTGGGTCTTGGCATCATTGGTGAGCTGGCCGATGTCGCCCAGGGTCAGCTTCTCGCCCTTCTCAGGCATGGCGACCGGGGACTCGGGATTGGGGTTCGAGAGGCTCACGAGGGGGGTCGGGAGGCTCCGGGTCTGGTTCGGCTTGAGCGAGGCGTAGAGCGAGCCGGTGGTGGGCACCGAGCGGAAACCACCGCCCATGCCGCCACCACCCATGCCGCCGCCCATGCCGCCCATGCCACCACCCATGCCGCCGCCCATGCCGCCCATGCCGCCGCCCATACCGCCCATACTGGACATGAGCGAGGCCTGATCCCAGCTATCGCGGTCGCCGACGAGGTTCATGATGAGGCGGCCGAGCATCATCATGCCCATCTGGGCCGGCATGGTGCCACCACCGCCGCCACCGCCGCCGCCACCCATGCCGCCGCCCATGCCGCCCATGCCGCCGCCGCCCATACCACCGCCCATGCCGCCCATGCCGCCGCCGCCCATACCACCGCCCATGCCGCCCATGCCGCCGCCCATGCCACCACCCATGCCGCCCATGCCGCCGCCGCCGAACTGGCCGGTGGCACCGCTGGCGATGAGGCCCGGGGGCAGGACGACGCGGAGCTGACGCTTGGTCTTGTTGGTGACGGAGACGGTCATGCGGCCGTCGCCACTACCTTCGGCATCGACCGACACGAGGCCCTGGTTGACGGCGTCGAGCAAGTTGACGGCGGTCCCTTCCTCCTTCGAGACACTGGTGGCCTTAGACGCCGACTTGGCCGGTTTCTTGGAGGCCGGATCCGCGGCCGAGGAGGTGCTCGAGATGGCGAGAACGCCGCCAGCCACGGTAGCAGAGATGCTCAGGAATCGAAGAACCGATCGCATTCGAAGCCTCATCCTCTTCAGAGGGTGACGTCCAAGCCAGTCGCCGGGGGGGAACACGCGATCCCGTAGGGCCTCGACCGACCGAACCGAAAACGAGTTGTAGGGCAATAACTTCCGAGAAGGGAAGGGAGCGAACTATCTGCTTGAGCGAAGACTTCTACGCAGAGGTTATGACTTCGAGACGTCGGCCATCCAGATTTTATTCGAGGGCAGTCGAGATTATTTCCGGATTCACTGTTGGGTCGATAGACGTACAGGTATTTGGGCTTCGTAAATTGGTTCCGAATCCAGATTGCCTCCGACCGTGCTTGCGCGGGATTTCTCTGAGATCGAAAAGTGAATCTCCCGGGGTTTCGAGTGTCGAGGGCGTCGTCATCTTTCCGGATCATACAGGAGGTGATGCACGCGGCGGGAATGGGTCCTCGTTCGGTCGGGAATCGGCGAAACCGAGATCCAGATCTCGTCGATCATCTGGAGAGCCGATGTCCTCGCCCTGCGTAATGGAGCCCGTGCCGACTCATGATGCGATTCGTTTCCCATCTCGAATGCTCGGCCTGCGGCGTCTGGTATCCGCGCGATCGCGCCATGAACCTTTGCGATCATGACGGCAGGCCGGTGCAGGTCGTCCTGGATATCCCCCGGATCAAATCCGAGGTCGGGATTGAGGCGGGGTGGGATCCGTCGCGAAAGAGCCTCTGGCGGTTCGGCGCCTTGCTCCCATTGAATGTCGAGGATCCCGCGGATCGGTCGTTCGTCGTGGACCTGGGCGAAGGGCACACCCCTTCTCTGGCTTACTCCCATCCCCTCGCCGACAAGCTCAAGTGCCGGCTCGAGGTGAAGGATGAGGGCAAGCACCATCCCGGGTTCGGCGGCAACCCGACGCTCTCCTTCAAGGATCGCGGGATGGCATTGACCGTCTCGATGGCGAAGGCGCTGGGCCTGCAGAAACTTGCGGTGCCGACCCAGGGGAATGCGGGCGATTCGTTGGCACGTTATGCCCTGGCGGCGGGGCTCGAGGCCGCCGTGGTGATGTCGCCCGATACGGACTTCCCCGTGATCGGGAACGTCGCGGCCCTGGCCCAGCTCAACCCGACCCGCCTCCATCTCGAGCTCGTCGCGGGCACGATCGTCGATTGCGCCCTGCGCGTCGTCGAGCACTGGGTCTCTCAGGGATACTTCAGCGTCGCCACCTTCCAGGAGCCCGGCTGGCGGACCGAAGGCAAGAAGACCCTCGGCCTGGAGATGGCCGAACCGGCCGGCGACCGACTGACCGATCGCCGTTGGGAACTCCCGGACGTGATCGTCTACCCGACGGGGGGCGGGACCGGGGTCGTCGGCATGGCCAAGGCGTTCGACGAACTCCAGGCCCTGGGGTTGGTTGATTCGCGCAGGCCCCGCATGATCTGCGTCCAGAGCCGCGCGAGCACGCCCATCGTCCGGGCCATCGAATCGGGGGCCGCGGACATCACCCCCCTGCCCCCGGGCTCGACGATCGCGACCGGCCTCAACGTCGCGCGTAATGTTGGACATGTGAACGTCTTGAAGATCATCCGCGAGACGGGCGGGACCGCCCTGGCGGTCGAAGAGTCGCAGATCCGCGAGACGATCCGCCGGGAGTGGGACGATCGCCGCTTCGCCTGGTCCCCCGAAGGCGCCGCGACCCTCGCCGCGCTGCCGGCCCTCGCCGACCTCGGCCAGATCAAGGAGGGCGACCGCGTCGTGCTGGTCAACACCGCGTCGCCTGAGAAATACCTGCCGACGATCCGAGAGCTGATCGGCGGCGGCCTGTAAATATGAGCAGGCGATTAGATTTCGAGGCGATGGCCTGCTTGATTGTTGATTTGAACGGTTTGCATGGTTCTCGGCCGCTTGATCTAGATCGCGTCTTCGACGGTCTCTGCCTTGGCCGGAAGTGATGCGGCCTTGCCCTCCCAGGGCAGATATCGCGCGGCGACTCCAGCGAGCAAGAATGCCCCGCCGACCATCGTGGCCGGGGCTGGCGACTCCCCTACGAAGAGCTGGACCCAGATCGGATTGAGCACGGGTTCGGTCAGGCCAATCAGGCTGGCCTCGGGCGCGTCGATCTCGCGCAGGCCTCGGGCGAAGAGGGCGTAGGGGATCGCCATCTGGATCGTCCCGAAGGCGGCGAGGAGCAGCAGGTGTGGCGTCGAAGGGACGACGATCGCGCCTCGGGTCGCCAGGATCCAGGCGCCGAGGGCGAGTGAGCCGCCGAGGTTGTTCACCGAGCTGAGCCAGATCGGGTCCAGGTCGCGGCAACCGCGCAGGCCGATCGTCACGATGGCATAGCCGACCCCACTCGCCAGGCCGAGCGCGATCCCCTGCCCTTCGTTCGGCCGCCCGTCGTATCCGTAGAGCAGGATGGCGATGATCCCGATCGCGGCGAGGCCGATGCCGGCGAGCGAGCGCCGGTCCGGGCGGTCGCGGAGGAACATCAGGCTGAGCGGGATCGTCCAGACCGTCGACGTGCATTGCAGGAAGATCGCGTTGGCCGCGGTCGTCGTCTTCATCGAGCCGAGGTAGAGTCCGGTCATCACCCCGAAGTTGATGGCCAGCGGGATCATGGCGGGGCGGATCACCCTGCGAGCCCGAGGGACGAGCGGGATCAGGACGAGTCCCGCGAAGAAGCTCCGATAGAAGGCGATCGTCAGCGGGTCGAGTGCCAGAGATTTCGCGAAGAGCCCGCCGAAACTCCAGAAGATCGCCGCCGAGAACACGAAGAGGCGGCCTCGGATGGCCGAGGTCGACCGGTCTGCTCGCTCGCTGCCCACGTTGACTCCTCGCCCTCGACCCCTCGCAGATTCTCGTGACAACAAACGATGGTACCCGCGCCTCCCCTCCCCGGCATAGCCATGGCGCCAGGCGAACCGATAATCTCCTCGCGAGTTGAGTTGGCCGCGGAGTCCGAGTTCGCACGGACCCGTTGCTTCATCGCGGGGAAAACGATCTGATGGGATGAGAGGATGTGCGGGCGAGGATTCGCACCTCGCCGGCTTGCCTCGCAGGTCCGGCTCGACCCGAGGATAGGATGGGTCCCATCGTCCAGCTAACCGTCCTGGTCGTCATCATACTGACGCTGTACATGATCGTCCGGATGGCGGCGACCGCCAGTTCCTTCCTGACGGGCAAGCGCTACAAGGCCTATCGCCACCTGGCCACGCGCTATCGGGGGAAGTACGAGAGCCGGGGGCTGGCGGAACCCCCCACCGTGAGCTTCTCGTACAACGGCTCCGCGGTCCGGGTCGGCCTGGCGCCGACGATCGCCGGGCAGGTGAACAACCCGAGGACCCGGGTCGTCGCCAGGTTCCCGCGCGGCCTCCCCTTCCGACTGGAACTCGCCCCAATCGCCCGACCAGCCCCGGCGCAGGCCCCCAAGGGGACGAGACTCGTCCGGGTCGGCAATCCCGAGTTCGACCGGGGTTACGTCGTCCAAGCCAACGACACGGAGATGGCGAACGAATTCCTCTCCCCGACCGTGCGCTGGGCCATCGACAACCTCCAACGTCTCGGCCCGCCGGGGGGGATTCTCATCTCGATCAATCCCGAGCGGTTGCTCGTCCAGGTCGATCGAAATCTTGGGCAATCGGTCGACGCCCTGGCCGCGATGGTGCGCGAGGCGCTCGTGATTCTCGATGGACTCCAGGTCGGGGTCTCCGCGCGACTCTCGCAGGGGGTGTCGATCGTGGAGGTGGGCCCGGCCGACGCAACCGACGCGGGGCTCCCGATCTGCAAGGTTTGCGGGGAAACGATCGCGGCGCCCGAGGTCCTGTGCGTGAGCTGCAGGACTCCCCATCACCGGGATTGCTGGGAGTTCGTGGGGGCGTGCTCGATCTACGGCTGCAAGGGGAAGCACTGCGTGGACGCCTGACGGGCGGGTCGGACCGGAGAGGTCGGCGCGGATACCGCCTCGGCGATTTGAATCTCGGGCACGGACGTTTGCGGGCCCGACTCGACGCGTTATGCTAGTGCGAATCCAATCGCCGGGATCCTTAAGGAATTCTCATCGGGTCCGCCCAATATTGCCGCGCAGGCAACGAATGGGATGCTGAGGAGGTATCCTGACTATGTCATATGGCGGAAATGCCGATCCGAGCGGAATTCAGGTCACGTTCCTGGATCAGACGGGGGCGAAGTCGGTCAAGGCCGTTATCGCATTCAGCGTGCCGGTCAGCCGAATACTCCCCAACATCATCACCAAGATGAACTTGCCGACGACCAGCCCCGACGGGCAGCCGATGAGTTATTCGCTCGACCATAAAGAGGGCGGGCGACGACTCATCGAGAGTACGACCTTGGTCGAGGCGGGCGTTCAAAACGGTGATCACCTGATTGTCTACCCCGAGGTCGTCGCCGGTCGGCCTTGAGGCCGGCGTCGATTTCGAGGTCTGCGTCCCTTGAGGACTATCGACGCCGGGAGTCGCGCCGATCATGCACGAGTCGCCTCGAATCCGACGCCTCCGGAACGACCTGGCCGCCATGGAGCGACTCCAGTTGGAGAGCTCGGTCCTGCGGTTCCGGGCGTCGGGCAAGCCCGAGCAGAATTACATCATCGAGTTCCATGGCAAGAGCCTCGCAAGGGAGCGGGGCAAGGTCACGATCCGCGACCGACATGAGGTCGAGATCAAGCTCGGGGCGTCGTACCCGAGGACCATGCCCGAATTGCGCTGGCTCACTCCAATTTATCATCCCAACATCTCCGAAATTGGGATGGTCTGCCTGGGAGGGTACGGTACGCACTGGGTCCCCAGCCTGAACCTGGACGAACTCTGCGTCATGCTCTGGGACATGGCGCGGTTCCACAATTACGATATCCGCAGCCCGTATAACCGCGAGGCTGCCCTCTGGGTCGCGAACCAGACGACATTCATCTTCCCGCTCGACACCCGGCCGTTGCGCGACATCCGAGTCGCGCTCGGACGTATGGAGTCGGATCCGACCGCCACGCCCCCGGCGGCCCCGATCCCTTCCGCCAATTCCGTCCCCCCGCCCCCGAAGAAGGTGTCCCCCGGTTTCAAGGCCGGGAAATACGCCGACTTCGTGCGGAAGTTCGCGAACGACCTCAACGCAATCACGCCCGGTTCGGCCCCTCAGTCCGAGGAAATCGCCACGCCGATCGTCGAGGAGGCCGAAGGGCTCGTCATCTTCGAAGAGGAGGTGGAAGTCCATTCGCGACCCCATCCGACGGAAGCGGCCGACGAGATCCTCTTCATCGATTGAGGCAGAGATCGTCGAGGGCCTGTCGCCGGCGTCGATCATCGCGAATCGTCGTCGGCTCCAATCTTGAGAAATCGCAACGCGGGTCGAGCGAGGTCACGTCTTCCTCGCCGCCCGCCACCCACATCGTCGAGTCACCCGATGGATGATCCCCAACTGACGTTCCTCGACGACGAATCGTCCGACGCCACGGCCGACCCGGCCGATGGGGCGCTATCGCCCGATACGCTCTACATCGACGACGAGGACCGATACAGCCGGCTCCGCCTCATCCCCTGGTGGCGACAAGAACGGTTGGCGGCGGCTCGCGTGCTGGTGGTCGGCGCGGGGGCACTTGGGAACGAGGTCCTGAAGAACCTGGCGCTCCTGGGCGTGGGGACGGTCTACGTGATCGACCTCGACGAGATCGAATCGTCCAACCTCTCACGCTCGGTACTCTTCCGCACCGAGGACGGGGGGCAGAGCAAGGCGCACGTCGCGGCGAGACGCGCCGGGGAGATCAACCCCGACGTCCGTCTCATACCCATGCGAGGGGACATCATGACCGACATCGGTCTCGGGCTCTTCGCCGAGGTCGATGTCGTAATCGGCTGCCTCGACAACCGCGAGGCCCGGCTCTGGGTCAACCGCCAGTGCTGGAAGGCCGGGACCCCCTGGGTCGACTCCGGGATCCAGGAAATCCAGGGGGTGGTCAAGGTCTTCGTCCCGCCCGACTCGGCCTGCTACGAGTGCGCGATGACGACTCGGGATTACCAGCTCCTGAACCTGCGTTATAGCTGCCCACTGCTGCGTCGGGAGCAGATCCTCGAAGGGAAGGTCCCGACCGCCCCGACCATCGCCTCGATGATGGGCGCGCTCGAGGTTCAGGAAGCCCTGAAATTGATCCACGGCTTGCCGGTTGCCGCGGGGACGGCCCTCGTCTTCAATGGGGTGACGAACCAGTTCTACTCGACCAAGCTCCCTTTCCGCGAAGACTGCCTCAGCCATGAGCACTACCCCGAGCCGGTCGACCTCCCCATCGGTCGAGACGACAAGGTGGGTCGGCTCTTCGAACTGGCGCGGGAGACCGTCGAGGGACCCTTGAGCCTGACCCTCGACCGAGACCTCGTGACGGTCATCGAGTGCCCGCGTTGCGACTGGAGGCAGGAAGTCTTCCGGCCCAGGACCAAGGTGGCGGAGTCGGAGGCGATCTGCCCCCACTGCTCCTCACCAGGCAGGCCCGAGTTGATCTCCTCGATTGAAGAGGACTCCCCCCTGCTCGACCGCACGCTGGGCGCGATCGGGATCCCGCCGTTCGACGTCTTGCGGATCGACGGGGCCGAGAGTTCGGGCTTCTTCCGGCTGGCGGCGGATCGCCCTGGCCTGGAGGACGGCTGGAATCTGGACTGAGTTGACGCGGGGTCGTCACGCCTCCAAGATAGGAGCGCACCCCGGGTCTGATCCCACCCTTCCCACGCCACGAGGGGCGCGGACTTGAGTCACGACGAGATCGTCTTCGACACCGTCCAGTATCGCGAGCCCGAGCGTCGCGTCCGACCCGATCGCGACCTGCGTTGGGCCTGCGTCGCGTACGAGGTCCCGCATCCGATCGACCTGCCGATCTATCTCGAGCGGGCGACGGCCGACGCGATCGAGCGTCACGCCCTGCGCGATACGTCGGTGGAGCTCGGGGGGATCCTGCTCGGCAAGGAGTGCATCGACGAGCAGACCGGCTTGCCCTTCGTCCTCGTGACCAAGTCGCTCGAGGCGAAGCATTACGAGAACACGCAGGCGAGCTTCACCTACACGCACGACTCCTGGGAAGAGATCACGCGGGAGCGAGACCGGCTCCATCCCGACCTCGACATCGTCGGCTGGTACCACACCCACCCCGACTTCGGGATCTTCCTCTCGGGCCATGACCTGTTCATCCACCGGAACTTCTTCGCCCAGTCGCTCCAGGTGGCGTATGTCGTGGACCCGATCCGCCAGACGCGTGGATTCTTCCAGTGGCGTGACGGCGACCTCGCGCAGGTCGGCGGCTACTTCTTCATCGCCGATCGCCGAGATCGGATCGCCCTCGCCCGGTTCGCGAACGACCTCGAGAATATCCCCAACCCCGAAGGAGGCGGAGGCCTCTCCCCTCGCCTGGAGGCCGAGCTTATCGCCATGCTCACTCGCCCCTCGTCTTCGATGCATTCGTCCGCCAACCTGCGAGGCCAGTCCGCCGCCCTCTTCAGCCTAGGCGGGGCCGTCGTCGGCATGGCGCTTGTCTTCGGGATGCTCTGGCTCTACACGCTCCACAACCAGATCCAGCAGCAGACCGAGACCCTCAAGCACCTCGAACAGCAGAGCTACGATTCGAACGCCGGTCAGTCCCTCGCATTCAAGACCCTGCTCGACGACAAGCAAGGGACTAGTTCCCAGAGGCTCATCGCCGCCTACGACCAGATGAAGCGAGAGCGCGACACCTCTCAACTCGAGGTCGACCGTTGGCGGACCGCCAACGAGGCCATGTCCGACAAGACCCTTTCGCTCCTGTCCGACAACGCAAAGATGAAGAAGGAGCTCGAGGCTTCGAAGAAAGACACGGAGGAATACCGACGGATCAAGAAAGACTCGGCCGACCTCCCGACCAGGATCGCCGAGCTCTCCGTCGACCTGGAAAAGAAGGAGAGCGAGGTCGCCCGACTGAGCGAGGTCCTCAAGGCGACCGACTCCAAGGGGGCCGAAGAACTCGTCGCCAAGTACCACAAGACCTGGTACGTCGCGCTCTCCGGGTGGATCGTCGCCATCGCGATGGCTCTGGGGTTACTTGCACTTCTGACGCAGTCGAAGCTCTTCGACGATCCGGACATCGCGGCTCCGCCGGGGCCCGTCCCGAGCGATGGGCCGACGCATCGCATCGTCTGATCGCGAACCGAAGTGATTCCCTTGCGCCCTCGACGAGCCGACAACTTGCACCTTCGAGAATGACCGATGCCCTGGATTCGCCTCATCGTCTTCCTCGGCGCCCTGGCGTTCGGTTCATCGGCGGAGTCGAGAGGGGCCGAGCCAGCCTCGGCTCCCGTCCCCGTTACGAAGGATGAGGCCGAGGTCGACGAGCGGCAGCACGTCGCAGTGCCCGTCCCGACTCCCACGGCCATGCGCTATTACCGGACGGGGAACTGGCTCTGGGGAGTCGGCCAGATTTGGGCGTTCCTCGTCCCCGCGATCATCCTATGGTCGGGGATCTCGGCCAGAATCCAGGGATTTGCCAGGCGAATGGCCCTGCTGCCCCGTCGTGGCAAGGGCGAGGTCCGCCCCCTCGCACTCTCGGATGGGGCCATCGACGCGCCGGATGTCGGGGACAAGAGGACCAAGTCCAAAGGGATCCCAGAACCGACGCGGGTCTTCTGGTTCCTGTCGGTCGGGATCTACATCGTCGCGTATCTGGGGCTCGTCTTCCTGATCGACCTGCCGCTCGACTACTACCGAGGGTTCGTGCGGCAGCATGAGTATGGGCTTTCGAACCAGTCATTCGCGCGTTGGATCGGCGATGCCGGGAAGATGCTCATGGTCGATGCCCTGACCGCATTCTTCTTCACCTGGATCCCGCTCTTGCTGATCGCGCGGCGTCCGCGAAACTGGTGGCTCGTCACGACCTTATTGACGATCCCGTTCATTTTCGTCGTCGTCATGGTCAAGCCGGTCTGGGTCGACCCGCTTTTCAATGAATTCGGCCCGATGAAGGACAAAGGGCTCGAGGCGAAGATCGTGTCGCTTGCCGACAAGGCGGGGATCGGCGGGAGTGAGATCTTCGAGGTGGACAAGAGCCGTGACACGAAGGCGATGAACGCCTACGTGACGGGCGTCTTCGGCACGCGCAGGATCGTGCTCTGGGACACTCTCATCGCCAAGTTGAACGACCGAGAAGTCCTGGCGGTGATGGGGCACGAGATGGGGCATTACGTACTGGGGCACATCCCCCGATCCATCCTGCTCTCGTCGTTCATGACCCTGGCGGGCCTTTTCTGGGTGGATCGGGCCGGGCGCTGGCTGATCGCCCGCAACTTGCGGTGGTTCGGCTTCGAACGCCTCTCCGACGCGGCGGCGATCCCTTTGATCCTGCTACTGATGCACGCCTCGAGCCTGGTGCTGGTCCCGGTCGCCAACGCGTATAGCCGGAACCAGGAACACGAGGCCGACCGCTTCGCCCTCGAAATCACCCGGGCGAACCGATCGGCCGCCCAGGCTTTCGCCACCCTCCAGCGCGAGAATCTGAGCAACCCCCGCCCCGGCCTCTTCTTCATGCTCTGGCGCTCGACCCACCCGAGCATCGCCGAGCGGATCGAGTTCTGCAACACGTACCGGCCTTGGGAGACGGGGGAGCCGTTTTGGTACAAGGGGCACTGGGAGCCATGAGCCTCCAGGCCCGAGCCCTCAGCGATCCGATCCGGCTCAGTTGGCGCGACCGAGGTACTCCCCCGTTCGGGTGTCGACCCGGACGGTGACGCCTTCGTCGAGGTGCTCTGGGACCTGCACCGTGTGGCCGGTCGCCAACTTGGCCGGCTTGGTTCGGCCGGTCGCCGAGTTGCCGCGGACGCCCGGCGTGGTCTCGAGGATGGCGAGGTCCACCGTATCCGGCAACTCGATCCCGATCACTTCGTCGTCAACGACCATGGCCTCGACCCCTTCCATGTTCTCGGACATGAACGGGATCTGGTCCTTCAGATCATCAATGGTCATCGAGAACTGGTTGTAGTCGGCCGAGTCCATGAAGTGGCAGCCGTCGGCGTCCCGGTAGAGGAACTGGATCGGCCTGCGTTCGAAGCTCGACTCGGGGAGGGTGTCGGTGCCGCGATAGCTCTTCTCGACCCGGTTCTTCGTCTTGAGGTTGCGGGCCTTGATTTTGTAGAGCGTGGCCGCACCCCGCGCGGAGGGGGACTGGACCTGGATGTGCTCGATCATGTGGGGGGCGCCGTCAATCTCGACGACCATCCGACGCTTGAAGTCTTTCGCGGGAACCACGGCGGCCGATCCTCCGGACCCTGCCCGTCGAAGGGGCGAGGGCTTGGGCCAATGTCTGCGGGTGTATGCCTCGACGACCGGCCATCATAACGCCTGCCGGCAGGAAGGGTCAAAGGCTCCGGTGGCGGCCGCTCCCCTTCCGTGCACGATTCGTGCCCGTCGCGCCGTTGGGCCAGGTTGACAGACCGGGCGTACAGGGTTAGCCTAACACATGGCCACGCAACTCCTTGGGCGCCATGTTGGTGCGAACATGCCCGATCCGAACCCACGCGACGAAGCGACACAACTCGAGCATTGCCAGGAGGTGCTCAAGTACCGCTTCCGCGACGCCACGTATTTGCGTGAAGCACTCACCCACGCCTCGGGCGCGAATCACCGGCTCGTCTCCAACGAGCGACTCGAATTCCTCGGCGACGCTATCCTCGGCGCCATCGTCTGCGAACTCCTCTTCCGCAAGTTCCCCGAGTACCTCGAAGGGGACCTGACGCGAATCAAGTCCGTCGTGGTCTCTCGCAGGACCTGTGCCAAGATTTCTCAACGGCTGGGGCTCGACGAGTTCCTGGTTCTGGGTAAAGGCATGGGCGGTCAGGAAGAGACGCCGTCGTCGGCGCTCGCCGATGTCTTCGAAAGTCTGATCGGCGCGATCTATCTCGACGGCGGTATGGCCGCGGCCCAGAGCTTCATCCTCCGCCACATCGAGGCCGAGATCGACGCCACCGTCGGCGGCCAGGGTGGGATCAACTACAAGAGCAACCTCCAGCAGGTCGCCCAGCGTCAGTTCGGGGAGACCCCGACCTATCACCTGCTGGACGAAAAAGGCCCCGATCACTCCAAGTGCTTCAAGATCTCGGCCCAGATCGGGACGCTTCGCTACGCCCCCGCCTGGGGCCGGAACAAGAAGGACGCCGAGCAGAGGGCTGCCATGAACGCCCTGAGCCAGCTCTCGGGCGAGGCCGTCCCCTTCGAGTCGGACTGACCGCGGACCGGTCGACTCGGCGAGCGTGGTGTCTTGCGGCCTTCACGCAGGACATTTAAGATTCTCTCCGATTGAGCCATGCGGGGCGACTCGTTTCGAGTCGCCCCCTCCGCGAATCTCTCATCGACGCATTCCACCGCAGAGAGAGGACACCGTGAGCGGTTCGTTGGTACAGGACCTGGGGATCGGTCCTGAAGTCTGGCTATTCTTGTCGCTGACCGGCTGCCTGACGCTCTTCTTCAAGTTCAGCCGCGTCTGGAGCGTGCGCAACCTCGACCTGCTGCTCCTCTTCGCCCTTTCACCGGGGATGATGATCCTCGTCGGCAACGGCGCGAATCAACCCTGGATCGCCTTCGTCTGGCTCTTCTTCGGATCGGCCTTCTGGCTCGTCCGCTGCCTCCTCGACCTCGGCCTGACACGTCGACCCTTGCTCGAGCCGAACCTGAATGCGGCGGGACTCGCCTGCCTCTCCATCGGCGTGCTCGGGCTCCTCGTCGCCGAGACCGTGAGCCTCCCCGTCGACGACGGCGCGAAGCGGAACCCGGCGGATCCCGGGGGGCGTGTGAATACCTCCCCCACCCCGAAGTCGATCGACGCTGTCGAGCAACTCGACGACGTCCTCAAGCGGAGCCTGATCCTCCCTAGCTCGTTGAGGAGAGAACGGCCGCAGGTCATCGTCTCGCGCGTCCTTGCAAGCCTCGCGCACCTGGCGCTCGCCATTGGCCTGATCATCGTTGGCTGGCGACATTTCGAGAGGCCTATAGCCGGGCTCGCGGCGGCCACGTGTTATCTCATATCCCCCTACACCAGGATTGCGCTCGTCGATAGCGGTCAGGTGATCCCCGCTGCGCTCATCGTCTGGGCACTCGTCTGCTACATGCGCCCGAGCCTCAGCGGCGTCCTGATCGGCCTCGCCGCGGGATGGATGCCCGCCTGCCTCGGGCTCGTCGCGCCCTGGGCCGGGTTCTATCGAGGCCGAGGGGCATGGCGGTTCTTGCTCATCGGGCTCGGTGCCGTGGCGATCTGCGGGCTCATCGGCGCGAAGGTGCCAGGACTCTCGGAATGGGCCAGGGCGCTCGGGGCCCGTAGCCTGGCCGAGGTCGGGATCTTCCCGGGCGTCGAACCCCCTCCTTCGGGCAGTTTTTGGTCGGGGATCGAGGGGACTTATCGCCTTCCGGTTCTCATCCTGTATCTGGCGCTCGTGCTCGTCACCACGCTCTGGCCGGCCCAGAAGAACCTCGGCGAGCTGATCGCCCTGAGCGCGGCGCTCCTGGTCGCGAGCCAGTTCTGGTATCTGGAAGAAGGGGGGACGCTGGTCCTGCTTTACCTCCCCCTCGTCGTGCTCATGATGTTCCGACCGAACCTCACGTCGAAGCGGCCGAACCCCCCGCCGAAATCGGCATTGGAATCGCGTCGTTCGCTCTACCCGGTGCGCTGAGGCCGTCGCTTTCAGGTTCCCCGGAACGCGTTCCGGATGCGGACCTCGGCGAGTTCCAGACCCGTCGACTCTCCTCTCCGGAGTTCCCTCCTGATGTCGCTAACCTACGAGTCGATTGCCAAGCGGATCGATCACTCGCTCCTGAGCCCGATCCTCACGCCCGAGGAACTCGCCGAGGGCTGCCGCCTCGCAGCGCGTTACCAGGTGGCGAGCGTCTGCATCAAGCCCTTCGCCGTGAAGCTCGCGAGCGAGATCCTGCGAGGCACAGACGTCGAAGTGGGGACGACGATCGGCTTCCCCCACGGCGGGCATGCCACGGCGGTCAAGGTCTTCGAGTCGCGACACGCGATGGCCGACGGGGCGACCGAGCTCGACATGGTCATCAACATCGGCCACGCGATCGCCGGCGAGTGGGACCTCGTCCGCGACGACATCGCCGAGGTCACCAAGGTCGCCCACGATGGGGGCGCGATCGTGAAGGTGATCTTCGAGAACTGCTACCTCAACGACTCCCAGAAGATCAAGCTCTGTGAGATCTGCGGCGAGGTGAACGCCGACTACGTGAAGACCTCCACCGGCTACGGCACCGGAGGGTCCACGAACTCGGACCTGATCCTCATGCGCAAGGCCTCCCCTGACCACGTGAAGCTGAAGGCCGCGGGCGGAATTCGGGACCTCGACTCGATGATCGCCGTCGCCGAACTCGGCTGCGACCGCATCGGTTCCAGCTGGACCGCCGAGATCCTCGACGAACTCAAGGCGAGGCTCGGTCACTGAAACTGACTGAATCGGACGCCAGGCACGAAGAAAGGCGTCGCCTCGGGTCGATTTCACGGCCCGGAGCGACGCCTTTGATCTTTCGAAACCGGCCTCAATCGACACCATATTCCACGAGCATGTTCACGTAGCGAATATGAACGCAATGCTCGACGTGCCACGCGTTTCGGCGGTTTCACGTGAAACCAACCGGATCCCAGCGAGGATCCTCGATCGGGGAAACTGCATCGAGGGTGAATAGCGGCGAGAGCGAACGAAAGGTGGATGCGTTTGCTACAGAATCGGGGCGACCAGATTCGAACTGGTGACCTCCTGCTCCCAAGGCAGGCGCGCTAACCAGGCTGCGCTACGCCCCGAATGGGTCTGACGGAACGCATCCTAAAGTTATACCGGTCGAAAGGTCAAGGTCGGCTCGAAAAACCGTGAGCCGGCATGAGGCGGTCCAGGCACTCGAGGAACCAGTCGACGTCGACGGGCTTGGGGAAAACGGCGGTGAAACGACGCCGGAGGTCGACGAGCTCGCGGGCGTCGAGCATCTGTCCGGTCATCAGGAGCAGCGGGATCGAGGGGTAACGGGCACCCAGCCATGAGGCGAGTCCGCAGCCGTCGAGGTTGGGCATGGCGAGGTCGGTGACGACGACCTGCGGCCGGCGGCGGTCGCAGATGGCCACGGCCTGACTGGCCGACTCCGCGGTCTCGCAGGCGTGCCCTGCCCTCTCGATGATCTGAGACATCCGCTTCAGGCTGGAGATGTGGTCGTCAACGATGAGGACGTAAGGCTGCTGAGTCCGCGACTGCGCGGCGAACGACGGGGCCAGGGTTAGAGTCATCTTGGTCTCATCGTCGAGTTGAGGGAGCCGCTGGCCATTGGATTCGTAGGTGTAGACCCTGGGAGAAGTCGAGATCAAGAGTCCCTCCGTGGGCTGAAATCACTCGAGCGAGATAGGGAAGCGAAAGAGTGGCAGGTCCATCGTCGGATGCGGAAGAGTCGATTTCGGCACCTCCTTCCTCGATCCACTCCATGACAAATCGTCCGTCGACGCACGCCCAGGCGAGCGTTGCTTCGGTGTCGGGCGGGCCGCTCATGGCACGCCACTGGATGAAGGCGTCGAGCCCGTCCCGCAGCCGATTCGGGTCATAATGCCCCTTCGTCGCTTCGGCGGGCTCGATGAATCGCAAGGCCCGGCGATTCTGCTCCATCACCTTGACCCAATCCTGACGCCGCTCGTCGATCAGCATCTCGAGCGAGACGTTTAGGGGCAGCAGCGAAACCGGGCGGCAGATCGCCTGCAGGCGGTCGAAGTAGAGTTCAATGATTCGATAACCGGGCTCGAGGTCGCACCAGAAATCCGTCGTCGGATCGTGGTGGTCGCGCTTGGCCAGGTAAAAGCTCATCTTCATCGAGTTCAGGACATTTCGGCTCTGGTGACAGAAGGCTCCCAGGAGTTTGTGCAACGAGTCAGATTGACTGGGATCGGTGACGACCTGAAAGAGGGAATCTCGCAGCTCCTGCGCCGGAGTGCGTTCGAGCGTCAAGGAGTCCATTAATTAGACTCTCCCGTGGAGGTCATCGCGTCGTCCAACTTAAGAGTCTAAGTACAGAGTTCGGGCAACTGGCGAGGTTCGTGAGGGCGGTTCATCCCGGAGCAATCGAGGTGCCATCTGTCGAGGTTCGTAAAGTTTGTGGAAGAGAGCCTTAAAATCCCGTGTATTCGGGGCCGGGCTCGAATTCTTAAACACGGAGGCGACCTTCGTGGCGTGGAAACATCGGTTCTCGAATCCCCTACCCCACCCTGGAAATGGGAAGCCCTCTATCGACCTGAAACAGATGATCACCTGAACCTGAAGTCTTTGAATGGTCTGGGATTGAGTTCCTGGAGGTGCTGTTCCATGACGTCGGCTTCACGAAGGGATGAGCTTGGGGAAAGGATACGTTCGACATCCACCTGAAAATGCAAAAAGCAGAGGGGCTTGGCCTTCGGTGGAAGGCCAAGCCCCTCTGCCCTGCATGGTCTGTGACTTCGAGTAGAGCCGCGGCTCAGCCTCGGATGAGGCCCGTCACGCGATCGAACTCTTCCTGGGAGTTGAAGTCGATCACGATCTGGCCGCGTTCCTTGCTGCGGACCCGGATGAGGACCGGGGTTCCGAAGCGCTGGTAGAGGTGCTGCTCGACCTCGACGAAGTGGGGGGCCTTCCCCTGCGAGGGGAGCGAGCCGGGGTCGGCGGCGTCCTTGCGGATCCGCGTGCGAGCGACGGTCGGCTCGCCTGTGGCGACGAGGGCCTCGGTCTGTCGGACCGAGAGGCTCTCGGCGATGACGCGCTTGCAGGCGGCGAGCTGCTGTTCGGCATCGGGCAGGCCGAGCAGGGCGCGGGCGTGGCCCTGGGTGATCTGCTTGCTGCGGACGGCGTCCTGGACCTCTTCCGGCAGATCGAGGAGGCGGATCAGGTTGGAGATCGTGGAGCGGTCGAGGCCGAGCCGACCTGCCAGCTCTTCCTGGGTACCGCCGTAGTTGGACAGGTAGTCGCGGAAGGCGGCCGCCTTTTCCAGGGCGTTGAGATCCTCGCGCTGGAGGTTCTCGACCATGGCGAGCTCGCTGACTCGCTGGTCATTCAGCTCCATGATCCGGGCGGGGATCTCGTGGAGGCGGGCCTCGATGCTCGCCCGGAGACGACGCTCGCCCGCGATGAGCTGGTAGCGATCGTCGACCTGGCGGACCAGGATCGGCTGGAGCATCCCGTGTTGGCGGAGCGAATCCGCGAGCGCGGCGATCTCGGTCGGGTCGAAGGTCCGACGGGGCTGGAACGGATTGGGGTCGATCTGGTCGACAGCGATATAGGAGAGGTCGGTCGGATCGACGTTCCCCGGCTCCATCCCGCCATCTTCCCTGCCGAGCAATGATTCGAGACCACGCCCCAGACGTCGCTTATTCACGATCGATGACCTCCATGGCAAGTTCCGCGTAGGCCCAGGCTCCCCTGGCCCTCGGCGTATAGTCGAGCACGCTGACGCCGTGGCTTGGCGCCTCACTGATGTGGACGTCCCGTGGAATCAAGGTCTCGAAGACGGTGTCCTCGAAATAGCCCCTCACCTCGTCGACCACCTCGTTCGCCAGGTCGAGTGCGGGGTCATACATGGTGAGCATGATGCCGCCGATCTCGAGCCGATGGTTCTCCTTCGCCTTGGTCTGACGGGCCAGCTCGATGATCTGAGAGAGCCCTTCCATGGCGAAGTATTCGCATTGAATCGGGATGAAGATCTCCCCCGACGCACCCAATGCCGCTCGGGTGAGCTGGCCGAGCGACGGGGGGCAATCCAGGAAGATGTAGTCGTATTCGCCGAGCTCGCCGTTGAGCTGCTGACGGAGGGTCGAGGCCCTCTGCCGGTTGGAGGCGGAGAGGGCGTCGGCGTCGGCCAGGCTCTGCGATCCTGGGAGGACGAATAGCTTGGACGTCGAGGTCTCGACGACGGACTCCACCAGAGGCTTGCCCGCGAGCAGGGGGTGGCGATCGGCCGGCTCGACCCCGAGGCCGCTCGTGGCGTTGCACTGAGGATCGACGTCGATCACGAGCGCCGATCGCCCCGCCTTGGCCAGTGCCGCGGACAGGTTGATCGCGGAGGTCGTCTTGCCGACGCCCCCCTTCTGGTTTGCCACGCTGATGATTCTGGCCACGTTCGCGCACCTCCTGTGCGGCCAAACGGAGCAACGCGACCAGGGCGGAATCCCGAGGGATCCCTCCCCTACCCTTCCCTTTGGGTTTCGGTCTCGCCAAGCCACTCGGATTAGCGAGCGAGGCGGGTTCTTTACTCGACCAATTCCGCGTCGAAAGTTTAGCTCACGAGGGGCGCATCCCTGAGAGTTTGGGGCGAGGAAGGTAGGTACGCAGTCGGGGCAAACCAGTTAGAGCGAACGAAAAAATGATCCCGGGGTGATACGATCGAGGGCCCAACTCGATGCGTGAGAATGTGGAGAATGCCTCAAGTCTAAGCGTGTCGAACTCCATGGCGGATTGCCTCGGCTTCGAGCTCGTCGCTGTACTCGAGCCGGTACTTGCCTTGCGGCTCCAGTCCTCGCAGGTCGGACGGCAACGAGTCGACCTGTTCTCGGCAACGCTCGCGAATTCTCGAGAGCGACGGATAGGGTTCGACGAGCTTGCCTTGCTCGACGACACACTTCATGAGCGGCTCGCCGCCGCAGGTCTCATCGGCCAGGGTGACGAGGTCGTGAGAGAAGAGGCCGTCGTTTCCCCGATAGCGATGAACCTGCTTGGCCATCGGGTATGTCTTCTTGCTCGCGCTGAGCTTGTACTTGCCGACGCCATCGAGTTCCACGAGCTTATACACGAGCGAGAGAGCCGGCGCGTCCCGGCTTGTGATGAGCTGCGTCCCGACGCCGAACGCGTCGTACGGTGCATTCCCTGCCACGAGCCGAGCGATGGCGTTCTCGTCGAGGTCGCCGCTGCCCAGGATCTTCACGCCCGTCCTACCCATCTCGTCGAGGATGCGCCTGGCGTTCAGGGAGTCCTCGAGGAGGTCGCCGCTATCGATGCGCACCGCCTGGACCGGCGGCTCAATGCGGGCCGCCGTGCGGACGCCGTGATCGGTGTTGTACGTATCCACCAGCAGCGTGGAGAAGTCCGGGAAGATCCTGGCGAACGTATGGAAGGCCTCGGCCTCGCTCGCGAACGACTGGACCCACGAGTGGGCCATGGTCCCCACGCAGGGGATGTCGAGGCGCCTCGCCGCCTCCACGTGGCTTGTCCCGGCGCACCCCGCGAGGTACGCGGCCCGAGCCGCCAGGAAGCCGGTGTGAGGCCCCTGCCCTCGCCTCGCCCCGAAGTCGTAGACGTCGCGTCCCGCGGCCGCCTCCACGACGCGAGAGGCTTTGGTCGCCACGAGCATCGGATAGCCAAGCGAGGCAAGGAGGAGGGTCTCAAGCCACTGGGCCTGAGGCAGCGGCGCCACCACGCGAAGGAGGGGTTCCCCGGCAAAGACGACGGTCCCTTCGGGGACCGCCCAGATATCCCCTTCAAATCGGAGCGAGGCGAGCATGTCGAAGAAGCGCGGGCGCTGCCTCGCGAAGACGGGCCATTTCCTCAAGTCGTCGATTTGCTCGCCGGAGAACGTGAGCCGGAGGACGTCGGCGATGGCCTGCTCCAGGCCGGCGAAGACGAGGTACGCCCGGTTCTCCGGTAGCTTGCGGACGAAGAGCTCGAACGTGGCCAACTGCCCGTCTTTCCCCGCGGCGAGGTAGCCGGCGATCATCGTGAGCTGATACAGGTCGGTGACGGTGCCGAGATGATCGGGGTCCGGCCAGAGGGAGACGGGGGGTTCGATTGCCATCGGATGCCTGTGCCTTGTCTACGATAGAGATGACCTTGGGCAGTCGAGCCGCCCTCGGTTCTTTCTTTAGGGTGTCTTCGCCTCTCCCTCGATCCGAATTAGCCAGCCTTCCGCCATTTCGTCGAGATTGCGACCCTCGGCCGCGGAGCTGCGGACGTCGAGCAGAGTGACCGGATCGAGTGACTCGGCCCAGACACGTTGACGAATCGAGGTGCGTTCGAAAAGAGAAGGGAGCGCACGAGGCCCAGCGTCCTGGGTCACCTGGACCGAGTCGATGAGAGCCCACCTCGGCCTCGGTCCTGATGCAAGGAGCGTATCCAGGCCCGCCACCAGTCGAAAGGGAAATCGACCCTGGATCGCCAGGTAGAAACTGATCGGCCTGCGACCCAGGACCAGGATCTCGTCCCCTTGCGACAAACCCGGCACCTGAGTCGTCGCCAATTTCGCGACCCCATCTCGGATCGAACTCGTCCCCTGGAACATTCGACTGAGCGAAAAGGGCTTACCCATCGGCTGAAGGATAAACACCGCGATCACGAAGACGGTCGAGACACCTACCGGTATCCACCTGATCGGTCGGGCATTCAAGATCTCGTCCGCTTCGGCCTCATCGCCCGATCCGAGTAACGCGAGGAATTCTCGAATCGAGGCCGCGGTGATGAGCCAGCCGCAGGCCTCCAACGGCAGCCAGAGCCGGGCGTATGGGTGATAGAACGGGGTCATGATCGAGAGCAGAAGCCACCATGCGGCGATGACCCGAGTCGCGGGCGATCTCTGCAAAAGTCGCGGGAGCATGACCCACCCGAGCCACCACGAGGCGGAGCCGATCCCGGCAAAGACGACTGCTCCACCGACCAGAACTCCCGCCAACCAGATTCGCAGACTACGAGTCCCTTTCCTGTTAGGTGCGCCGGCGAATCCCGCCCACATCGCCGAGAGCCAGGCCAGACTCCAGGCAGCTGCACACCAGACTTTGCCCCCCGAGAGTGCCGTCGCTTGCTTGAGCTGCTGCTGCCAATTCGAGAACCAGGCAGACGGCGGCGAAAGGTAGCTGCGATGGTGCCGCACGAGGTCGGAGTAGCCGCCATGTCGCTCGACGAAGTCGTACCAGGGGGCATAGATCAGGAACGCCAGCAAGGCGGCTAACAGCCCGAATCCAAACGTCCGGAGAAGGTGGGTTCGAGTCCGACTCTCCGAGTCGACGACCGGGCCGATGGCCGCAGCCAGGATGATGATGATCCCCGTCAGCCAACCGTTATACTTGAAGTTTTGCGCGACCCCGACCGCGATCCCGAACACCAGGGCGCGGCCCAACCTCGGCGACTCGAGGAACCTTCCGCCGAGGGTCAAACTCAGCGTCCACACGAAGAGGAACGGCGCATCCGTGAGTGCTTTGCGCGAGAAAGCAATGTGAGCCATCGAGAGTGTTGCGAGGACGGCAGCCGAGATCCCGGCTCCCGACACGAATGTCCGTCTCGCCAGCCAGAAGACCAGCGGGATCGTGGCGATCCCCGCGAAGGTCGAAGCCAGGATCGCCGCCCCGTCCCCTGCCCCCAGCACGAGATAATTGAGGCCGACCAGGATCGGGAAGCCCGCGGGAGCGTACGGAATCACCATCGGGTCGATGCCGGCGACCGAACCGCTCGTGACCGACCAGGCACCTGAGAACGCGTAGATCCCCTCGTCGAAGTGCGTCAGCCCGAGCGAGCCGAACATCCAGAGTCGGATGACGGCGCCGACGAGGACGCAGGCCAACAAGGCGATGAGTTCGCGGCGATTCGACCACTTCTTGGATTCCATGCGCCGATTCTAAACCAAACCCGATCCCGATCTCATCCCCGACGTGCTCACTTCCCCATCCCACGCGGTTTCACGTGGAACGGGCAGTCGATTGACGAGTGCGCCGGCCCCACTTAGTCTCAAGGGTTCAGTCGCCAAAAACATGACGCGAAGTGAGACGCTCGAGACGCAAGGGATGTCGAGGATGCTGAGCCTATACACCGACGAGCGGATGCTCGAGCATGTCCCCCCTCCCCCTCATCCGGAGCGTCCGGAGCGGCTCCAGGCGATCCTGCGTCAACTCGACCGTTCGGGCGTTCGTAAGGCCTGCAACCCCGGCCTGGTCCGCGAGGCCAAGCGCGAGGAACTACTCCGGGTCCATGACGCGGCGTACGTCGATCGACTGGCGCTCTACACGGCCAAAGGCGGCGGCCTGATCGAGGAAGATACCTGGGTCTGCCCGAAGTCGAATCTGGCGGCCCACCTCGCCGCGGGTGCCGCCGCAGAGGCCGTCTCTGAGGTCCTGATCCATGAGGGGCATCGGGCCTTCTGCGCAATTCGCCCACCCGGTCATCACGCCCGCCCAGCCGAGCCGATGGGGTTCTGCTTCTACGACAACGTGGCGGTGGCCGCGGCGCATGCCGTCGCGAAGTTCGACGTGAATCGGATCCTGATCGTCGACTTCGACGTCCACCACGGCAACGGTACCCAGGAGATCTTCTACGCGGATCCTCGTGTGGCCTTCTTCTCGATCCATCGCTCGCCGTTCTACCCGGGCTCGGGATCCAAGAACGAAACCGGCACCGGCGCCGGCCTGGGATTCACCAAGAACCTGCCAATCCGGTTCGGGGTCTCACGCAAGGAGTATCTCGCCGCCTACCGGGCGGGTCTCGAGGCGTTCGCCGATCACATCCGCCCGGAACTGGTTCTCATCAGCGCAGGGTTCGATGCCCACGCCGAGGACCCCGTCGGCAGCCTGGGCCTCGAGACCGAGGATTTCGACCCGATGACGCAGCTCGTCGTCGAAATCGCCGAGACCCATGCCCAGGGCCGGATCGTGAGCCTCCTCGAAGGCGGCTACAACGTCTCCCGGCTCGCCGGTTGCGTGGATCTGCACCTCAAGACTCTGGGAGCGACCCCGGAAACATGAACTCGACACCAGACCAGGAGGCATCGGGTTTCGAGGAGACGACACCGGGGTCACGGCGTAGAGGGTTCCCGTTCGTGGCCAGGATCCTCCTGGCGATGGTGCTCGGCGCCGTCATTGGCATGTTCCTGGGCGAGCGAGCCACGCCCCTGGGCGACCTCGGCAAGCTCCTGATCGACCTCATCAAGGGGCTGGCGGGACCGCTACTGTTCCTCGCCGTGCTCGACGGTTTCCTGCATACTCACGTTAAGCTCCGCGGCGGGCTGATCATGGTGGGCATCGCCATGACCAACGCGGTGCTCGCGATTGTGCTCGGACTCTTGCTCTCGAACGTCCTCCAGCCCGGGCATTACCTGAGCACGCCTGCGAAGTCGGACGCGAGGACGTCGGCATCGGCCGGACTCGCCGCCGCCAGGTCAATCGACTTCTCGAAAGCCCTGACCGACTCCATCCCGACGGGCGTCGTGAAGCCGTTCCTCGACAACACGATCATCTCCATTGTCGTTCTGGCCGTGATGATCGGGATCGCGCTTCGGCTCGTGAAGAACGAGCAACTGGCGAGGGGTGATTCCGCATTTCGAGCCATCGAGGACGGGATCGCGACGCTCTACCGAACTTTCGGCCTGCTGCTTTCGGGCGTGATCAAGTTCGTGCCCCTGGCAGTCTTCGGGGTGGTTGCCAAGACGATCGGCCACGAGGGCTTCGGACCGATCCGAGGATTGGCCCCCTACGTGCTTGTGACGGTCTTCGGCCTCGGACTTCAGGTGTTCCTCGTCTACCAGGGATGGCTGATCCTCGTGGCTCGCTACCCGCTGAAACGCTTCTGGGCGGGGGCGAAGGATGCTGTGGTCTACGCCATGGGGGCGAGCAGTAGCCTGGCGTCGTTGCCGGTCACGCTTCGTTGCCTGGAGCGCATGAAGGTTTCCGACCGCTCGGCGAGGCTGGCCGCGTGCGTCGGGACGAACCTCAACAACGACGGGATCTTGTTGTATGAGGCGATGGCCGTGCTCGCCGTCGCCCAGGCGTACGGGATCAAGCTCACGTTGGGGCAGCAATTCCTCACGGCGTTCTGCTGTCTGCTGGCGGGCATCGGCATCGGGGGCATTCCCGACGCCGGTCTGATCTCGCTGGCCCTCGTACTGGCGACGGTCGGGCTGCCCACGGAGATCGTCCCGATCCTGATGACGGTCGACTGGCTACTCTCGCGCTGCCGGGCCATGACCAACGTCACCAGCGACATCCTGGTTGCGGTCTTGCTGGATCGATTCGATCCGCCTGAGAAGACTTCGGATGAGGAGTCGATCGATCCAGAATACGCGGCGGGTGTTGCCTCGGTCTGAGAGAGCCTGCGGCTTCGGGATGAGATAGGGATCGCAGATCGCGTGGCCAAGGAAGGCCTTGCGCTACAGGATGCGGTGGCTTTGGTGGCCAGCGCGCAAAAAAAATGGCGTGAGCTCTTGCTCACGCCATCAAAGTGACCCTGACGGGATTCGAACCCGTGTTGCATGCGTGAAAGGCATGTGTCCTAGACCAGGCTAGACGACAGGGCCGGTGTCACTCGGACGAGAGTTAATTTAACGAGTAGCTCGGGCCTGGTCAAGGGGCCAGTCCGAGAACTTCGTTCATACTCAGGATTATTCTCAAACAGATGTCGGAGGAGCATTTCAGAGTCTGAACCCGGTCGTTGAAGTCCCTCAGTGCGGAAGCACAACGATGGAACATGGAGACAGATCATCCACCGGTTACTCAAGGATGAGTCCCTCGATCCTGAGAGCGATGCAACACCGTTTCAGGCCTAATCGAAGCGTTCAGTTGCGACGGCGGATTCGACTCGCTAGGGTATTGGCGGCTGAAGGGATGAATCCTGACGAGGTGTGAAGGGTAGGTGGGGCCATGCTCAAGATCTTGCTGCTGACGGGCGACGCGGGCGAGGCGCAGGAGATCTACTACCCGAAGTACCGCCTAGAAGAGGAAGGCTGGAAGGTCGACGTGGCCGCGCCCCAGAAGCGTCCGATCCAGTCGGTCATCCATGACTTCGAGCCAGGATTCGACACGTACACCGAGAAACTCGGCTATCGCGTGCAGGTCGACGTCGCGATCGATGATGTCGACCCGTCGCAGTACGACGCGCTCGTCCTTCCCGGCGGTCGTGCCCCCGAGTACCTCCGCAAGCAACCCAAGGTGATCGCGATCGTCCGGCACTTCCTCGAGGCCAACAAGCCGATCGGCGCGACCTGTCATGGTCCATTGCTCCTCCTGGCCGCAGGCGCAGGCAAGAACAAGACGATGACGGCCTATCCCGACCTCGAGATCGACCTCACGTCGGCGGGCGTGAACTTCGTCGATCGCGAGGTGGTCGTCGACGGGGTCATCGTCACGGTCCGAGGTTGGCCGGATAATGGACCCTGGATGCGCGAGTTCGTGAAGGTCCTCAAGGGCGTGAAGTCTCGTTGAATCGAGCGATCTACGGACCCTCGACCGAGGCATCGTGCTGTTGGATCGTTAAGGCCTGGGTACGTCGGCGTAGCCCGTCATTCAAAAGCCGGGAAGGGCGGAGTGAGGTGGGGACCGACGGAAGGCTCGGGAGAAAAAACTGGTTAGCTCGGATCCTGGGATATCGGCCTGGTGTCGTGATCCCGGGTCCTCGACTGGTTCTGGATCGCCTCGTAGACCTCGCGACGATGAACCGTGACATCCTTCGGCGCCTCGATCCCCAGGCGAACCTTATCGCCCCGGATCTCGATGATGGTCACCGTGATGTTGTCGTTGATAATGATGCTTTCGTTCTTCTTACGGGAGAGAACAAGCATCGCCGCTCCTCTCAGGCCAAGCAGGCTTGGCTTGGGGGGGTCATTCTCGAGCGGACTCGCTCAAAAATGACCAACTTGGGGTGTTTCCATCCAATGGCCGTTCTCACATCCTCCCTACAACTCTAACCGGCAGGGTTAGGTGGTCAAGAGGTTGTGGAAATTTCCCAAGTTCACACCCATTCAATTTGGGTGTTCTGCGTAGGCTAACGTCGGCGTAGTGAGTTATTCCTGGCCAGACCTTCGACGGCCTCAGCCGTCGTTGTCCGAGGAATAGCGCCGATAGAGGTTGCCGAGACCGAGGTCGAAGATTTCGGCCTCGATGTCCTCGGGAGAGGCGGGATGGATCGTCTCTCGAAGCTCAACGATGAGCAGTTCGAGGAACTTGGCCCTGGCCCGTTGGAGGGTCTTGCGAAAGGCCTCGGGGCTGATCGACGTAGCGTTCTGCTGGCTCAGTTGCTGGGCCAGTTCGTCGATCGAAGCCTTGGGATTGCCGACGCGGAGGTGCAGGACGCTCGCGTAGCGATTCTTGGGCGTGTTGATCTCGTAGGTGTCGAGTCGCGACCAGACGCGCTTGATGACGGCCTCACGCCAGACGCGATCATAGTCGGCGTCGGGGCTGGCCGGGTCGAGCAGGTCGCCGGGCGGGAGCGGCTGGAGCTTCCTCGTCCGGAAGTGGTCGATGATGAGGCGGTGGAGAACGGTCCGCAGGTAGTCGCGGAACCGCCCCTTGTTGTTGTCCGCGCCAGCGAGTTTGTGCGTCAGGAGTTTCGTCCAGAACTCCTGGAAGACCTCATCGGCGAGGTTGCGATCGCGGAGCTTGAGGCGCAGGTATCGCTCGACCGCGTCGTGGTAACGGCTGATCAATTCGCCCATCGCCGCCTGGCCGACCGGACCGGGGCAGTGCGCGTTTCGAATCGTCGTCCAGCTGGTTTCAAGGTCGGTGAGGTTCTCACCGGACCTCGTGGTTACTCCACGCTCGGGGAGGTCCATGTTCAGGTCCACCTCGAAGGGGAGCCGGCTCGTGTCGCGGGGGTTTCACGTGGAACGCAGCGAATCACGAGTGACGACAGGGGGCACCGCATGACGTCATCAAACCTTAGATTGAAAACGGTGTCAAGGGTATACCCGACACGACTTCTTATGCAAGAGGCAGGCCACTCGAGCGATCACGGGCTGGGACGGTGTCAGGCTCGCGTGAGCAAGGCAAGGTCACTCGGTCGTGCGGCCACTTTCGTCCTGGTGGTGTGGAGGTCGAAACCGCCTGGGTCAGGTCGGGAGTACGCCCGGCAGGATTCGAACCTGCGACCGACGGTTTAGAAAACCGTTGCTCTATCCGACTGAGCTACGGGCGCGTTGGAGTTGGCTTTGCGTCGTTGCGTCGAGAATCGAGCTACGATGCGCCCGGCAGGATTCGAACCTGCGGCCTGCGGTTTAGGAAACCGCCGCTCTATCCACCTGAGCTACGGGCGCGTTTTGAGGCGACGCACCAATTCTGCTCAGGATGGAGGCACACTGTCAACCTCGTTGAGCGACGAACCGTCCGAGTTCCTTCCCGGGAATTCGATGGCGACTCCTCTGTTGTGTCGACGGAAGGGCGCCGTCGTCGAGTCTTGATCCATTAGGGCAGGGCGGGGGTCGTCAGTGGTCGCGGCTCCGTATAGAATGTTCAGGGTGTCACCTCTTGCCTTGGATTTCCTCGATTCTTGAACCGGGCCGCATCCCTTGCGTCGTGCAAGCCTGGCGAGGGTGTCTGGGGCATTCAAATTTCGGCCGGGGCTTTCGCGGGTGAGGACCGAGGCATTCAATGAGCGAGCCTGACTCGATCATCGTCGGCAATCCCGAGCCGAGGATCGGCAGCTATCGGCTCCTGCATTCGCTCGGCTCGGGCGGCATGAGCTCCGTGTTCAAGGCCGTCCACGACGAGAGCGGTCACGAAGTCGCCCTCAAGGTCCTGCCGAGGAGCCTCGCCAAGAGCTCGTCGCTGCTCCAGCGGTTCAACCGCGAGGCGAAGAGCGCCGAGGCACTGCAGCATCCGAATATCGTCTCGATCTACGACCGGGGCGTGGACAACGGCCGCCACTACCTCGTCCTCGAATACGTCGAGGGGGGCGACCTCCACGACCGCGTCAAGAGCCGAGGCCCGCTGCAGATCCCCGAGGCCGTCGCCATCATCACGAAGGTGGCCGAGGGGCTCCACTTCGCGAGTACCCGGGGCCTCATCCATCGGGACATCAAGCCCGCAAACCTGCTGGTTACCCCCGAAGGGAACGTCAAGATCATCGACCTGGGACTGGCGCTCCAGGCCGACGAGGATGACGAGCGAGTGACCCGAGAGGGGACGACCGTCGGAACCGTCGACTTCATGTCGCCCGAGCAGGCGAGGGACAGCCGTGCGACCAATGAAAAGAGCGACATGTATTCGCTCGGTTGCACCCTGTACTTCCTGCTCACAGGCAAGCCTCCATTCCCGGGCGGGGACGTCGCCGACAAGCTGAGCCGCCACTGCCTCTCGCCGCCGCCCGACGTCCGTGACGTCCGCCCCAACGTCCCCGCCGAACTGGCCGCGCTCGTGAAGCGGATGATGGCGAAGAAGGCGGACCAGCGGTTCAAGGACTACCCATCGCTCATCCAGGCACTCACGACGGTGCCGACGACCGAGCGCATTGGTAGCACCGCCGAGGCCCCCATCTTCGCTCTCATCGAAGGGGACGATGCGGCCGTGGTCGAGTCCGTGGACCCGGACCCGAATGGGGGGCTCTTCGCCCTCGTGGATGATGAGCCGGGGATGACTCCGGATAACGATGGTCTCCCGCTCCTGAACCTCACGGAGCTGGCCCCGCTCTCCGGGCTGGTGTCCAAGGAGAAGCCGTCGCCCGTCGCCGAAGTCTCGCTGGCCGAGCTGGCCGCGCTCGACGACGACATAAGCGTCGATCCTTCGTCGAACCGGGCTCTCTCGGTCTCCAGCCGGCCCAGGCGAGGCGAGACGGTGACCGCTCACCCAAAGCCGTCGATCACTTCGCTGATCGACGAGGACGAGGTGGACGAGCAGTATGCGGCCGCCGTCGCGGCGGGGTCCCGCAAATACGACGACGGTTCGCGACAGTGGATCACGAAGTGGTCGCTCGTGGGCCTCGGGATCATCTGCCTCGTCATCGGCGTCCATCAACTCATCAAGGCGACGACGAGTGAGGTGGGGGAGGTGCCCGAAGTTGTCGAGACCGAGACCGAACCCGTCTCTCCGACAGCCGAGGAAACGCCCGCCCCGAAGCCCAGGGCAAACCCGAAGGTCACGCCTCAAGTCGTCGCCTCGACGGCCGCGGCGAGCCCCTCGCTAAATCAGCCGGACGCCGCGATCAAGTCGATCGCCACGAAGAAGTCGGCTCCGCCGTCGAAATGGGAAGAGCCCCCTGACACAGTTGGCAACGTGCCTGCGGATTTGAGCTTCGGAGGGGAAGGGGATGGGAAGTACATCCCCGCCTGGGCCGAGGCGGCGATCCCGGACTCGGTCCCAGGGCCGCTCGTCACGATTCGGCGCGTCGTCGATCCCAGGGATCCCACCCAGTATTCCTCGCTACGGCAGGGTCTGGAGGTCGCCGCCGGCACGATCGAGGTCGCCGACAACGGGCCGTTCTTCGAGCATGACATCCGCATGCTGGGTGAGTTTCGCCTGATCCGCGCCCGACCCGGATTTCGTCCCCTCATCAGCATCGAGCCGCCGCAGAAGCCCACGGGTCGGGAGCAGCCCGCCGTCTTCAACCTCGAGGGGAAGAGCCTGATCCTGGATGGCCTGGATCTGCTCGTCGACCTCAAACGGTTGAGCCAGGGACAGTCGGTGCTTTTCCAGAGCAAGGGGGGATCGCTCACGTTGCGGAACTGCACCGTCACGGTGCTCAACGCTCGCAATCAGCCGTTCGCGTTGGTCCGCACCCTCGAGGCGCTCAGGCCGAGTCGAATCCGTATCGAGACGACCCTCGTTCGTGGAGGCCCTTTCACGGTGCTCGAGTTGGGAGGCGGGAGCTCCGAGGTCGTCGTGAATCGGTCGTTGCTCCTCGGGATGCGGGAACCTCTCGTCACCTGCAAGGGGGCCGAGCCGAACACCGACCGCAAGCTCTCCGTGGTCCGCAGCATCCTGGCGGGCAGGGGGGCGATCTTCGACTTCTCCGACGTGCCTTCGAGCGGGGGCAAGCGTAGGGCCCCGATCGTTCAGGCGTTCGCCTCTGCCTTCGCGAGGATCGATGGTCCCGGCACGACAAGCCTGGTCGTGGTTCCTTCCGGCGGTGGTGGAGCCGGCGAGTTCCTCAACTGGCAGGGGGATCACAACCGCTACTTCGGATGGCGTGAGTGGATGGTCTCCGAATCGAGGGCCACGAAGCTCGCAAACCTCGCGGCCGTCCGCAACTCCTGGAGCGGCTCGGATCCTCAGAGCCAGGAAGTCGCTTCGGCGTGGGCGATCACCACGATCCCCGAACGACTCACTCCCGAAGACTTCGAGTCGGTCGCTCGGGACTTCCGGCCGACGTTGGCTCGCGTGGCCTCTCCGACCCACTTCCTGAACGAGAAGACGCTCGGGGCCTTCACCCCGCCCCAGGTCCCGAACCTCGCCCAGCCTCCGGTGATCCTGCCTCAGGCGACCCCTCGAACCGTCCAGGCAACCCGGGCTCCTGTCGTCCGCGATGAATCGCCCGACGCCCAGGCGAAGCGACTCGGGTTCCCGGTGCTCTCGCAAGGCCGTCAAACCACCTCGACGACGGCCACGGCCCCGATACCGACACCGAAGCCTTCCCCGGCTCCGGCCGCCAACCCGAAGCGACAGGCGAGCCCGATTCGCGAGGTCTTCTTCGACCTCTCGGATTCACGCTGGCAGGGCGACCTCGGTCGCTTTCTCAAGGATGAGGTGAAGGCCGGCGATCAACGCGTGAGGGTCCGTGTCCGCGGCATCGGCCAACGCGAATGTTCCCCGATCGAGATGCCCAGGGGGATCTCCCTCGAGGTCTTGCCGGAGCACCCGCCGGCGCGGGGGGGGGCACCCCTCGCCTGGACGGCGAGCAGCGGCGCTTCTGGAGACGCGCTCATCCAGGTCCGGGACGCCGACCTCGTCCTGAGCGACGTCAGGCTTACACGCGATGGCTCGGGGGAGTTGAAAGCCCTGGTGCGAGTCGAGAACGGGCACATTGTCCTGAACCGCTGCTGGCTCGTCGCACCTGGCGAGGCGGATACCAACGGCGGGAACCTGATCTCATACCTCGCGACGAGCACCCGCCCACTGGACTCACAACTGAGCCCCTTCGAGACGAATCCCGACCGACACTTCTGTCGACTCGTGGACACGCTCCTGATCACGGGGGGCGATGCGCTCACCGCCGACGTCGGACGGAGTACCCTGGCGCTGACCAACTGTGCGATTGCCGCCGGATCGAATGCGTTGCGGTTGCGGGCGAGCAGGGTGGCCCGCGACCGATTCGACGTCAATGTGCTGCTCGACCATTGCACCGTCGTCGGGGAGCGAAACTTTGTATCCCTCGCCCCCTGGCCCGGAGAAGATCCGGGCCCGAACCGGCCCATCCTGTTGCAGTCGCGGAATTGTGCCTTCGAGTCGGGATTCGAGAAGGGCGCCAGGGAAGCCGTTTTGCTTCACGTGGAACACGACTCGCTCGATAAGGGTCTTCTTTTCTGGCAGTCCACGAATGACGCCTTCGATGTCTTCGTCTTCGCGAATCGATCGGGAGTGGCCCTCGCCACGAACCGCTTTGCGGATGTCCAGAGCCAGTGGGTCGACCTCTGGGGTGCGACCCACATGCACTCGGTCACCGGCGCGACGAGGAACGGGACGACCACCAACTTCAGCACGCGCCTCTACAACCGGATCCACGCGACGAACGTCGCCCCGGGGGATCTCGCGCTGGACTCCAGCTTCCACCCTGGGCGTTCCAGGCTCGACGTCGGGTCGGATCTGAGTCGGCTCCAGATCCTGGTCAATCCTCCACAGCGTCGTCGGGTTACCAAGAATCGCTAAAAGCTCGACAACGCAGCCGGACGACTTCGAGACCGTCGGTTGCCTTTTCTGAGGGTGGATCGCGATAATCATTAAGTAGGGGAGTGTCAAAGGTCGCCAAGGAGAGGAGGGAGACCATCCATGTCATGGAAATCCAGACTGATGGCTCCGATAGGCGTTTGCCTTCTTGTTCCCGTGTTGGCGGGTGGATCGCACCACCACGGCGGTCACCAGGGGCATGGGGGTAGTAGCGGTGGACCCGTGGGCAGGGGGCCTTTCATTCCCTTTGCCGTCAGTCCCGGTTGGGCGATGTACCCGCTACCTTTCTACAGCACAGTCGGGGCCGGCGGTGTACCCGTCGCCTTCAACGCCCCCAACTCGATGTTCGGGCCACCGGCTCCATATCCTGGACCCGCTCCGGCTCCGGGTTTCTCACCCGCCTGGAATGGCTACGGGCTGGCAGGTCCGCTCCCCGCCGTTCCTCGCCCGGCCGCGGCCCCCAATCCGCAACCTGCCGTCCAACAGAAGAAGGCGGGGGACGAAGCGCGTGCGAAGCAGTATGTGACCTTCGGCGACCGATTGTTCCGCGCCGGGAATTATCGGAAGGCCGAGGAACGCTACGAACAGGCCGCACGCACCGACCCCCACTCGGCGATACCCCGGGCCAGACTCGCTCAGATCGCCCTCGTGCGAGGGCAGTATCATGAGGCGGCGAATCACCTCCGGGAGGCCCAGACGGCTGAACCGGGCTGGCTCACCAAGCCCTTCGACATCCAGTCCCTCTACGCGGAACCGGGCGACTTCGCCAGGCAGGTCGCGAAGCTCGAGAGCCACCTCCAGGCCGAGCCCCAGGACCGTGACGGCTGGCTCGTGCTCGGGGCCCAGTGGTATCTCTCGGGCCGGACGGAAAAGGCCTCCGACGTCTTCCTCCGCTTGACCGATCGGAAGCCCGACGCCACACTGGCAGCCTTTCTGGACGCCGCGACCCCCGTCGACCGAGCGGGGCAATAATCGAGGTCCCGATTCCGGCGGCGTCCAGCCCATCCGAAAGGAGAGGGTCCGCTGCCGGCCTCATCGTTGCGTTACTACGCCGCCGCCTGTCAGACCGATCTTCCCTGCCCTCGGGATCGAAGCGAGATCCCCGAACGCGTCCGCACCCTCCTCGGGATGGTCGACCGCGCCGTGGTGGGATACGGCCCATTTTTCGACGTGAAGCTGCTCGTCTTCCCCGAGTTCGCGCACTCGGCGCCGATCTATGAGACGGTCGAGGAACTCAGCGATCGGCTGGCCGTCGAGATCCCCAACGAGCACACCGACCGTTACGTGGCGAAGGCGAAGGAGCGGGGCGTCTGGATCCAGACCGGCACGTTCCTCGAGGTCGATCGAAAGTGGCCCGGGGTCGTCTTCAACACGACGTGTCTGATCGGACCCGATGGGATCCTGAGCCGCTATCGCAAGGTGAATCCCTGGTTGCCCTGGGAGGTCCACGCCAGCCCCCACGACCTGCCCGGGTACGACGAGCCGATGTTCCCGGTCGTCGAGACGGAGATCGGAAACCTCGGCGTCGCCATCTGCTATGACTGGCTCTTCCCCGAGGCGATCCGGGCGCTGGCCCTCGGCGGGGCAGAGGTCCTGATCCGCGTCTCCGCCTACATGGACCCCTGGGGCGCGACCCCTCCCATGGATTGGTGGACCCTCTTCAATCGAGTCCGCGCGATCGAGAATCTCGGCTACGTCGTCGCTGCGAATCAAGGTGCAAGCGCTTCACATTACCCGCCATTCTCTTGGCCGGGCGGCAGTATGGTCGTCGACTTCGACGGAAGAATCCTCGCCCAGGCCGACCCCGGCCCAGGGGAGAAGATCGTCGTCGCACCCATCGACATCGCGGCGCTCAGGGCCGAGCGGGAGCGACGTTCAGGCCACCACATGCTGAACCACCTGCGGACCTCGGCCTACTCCCTCGACGCCTTCAAGGGAGGTCTCAAGCCTCCTTCGAAAGAGAGTTGAGTCGCCCCGATTCGTCACGCTCCGGCCCTTCGCAACCCGAGCGTGAGGCGATCGGTTTCGCTATCATGGAACCGCCGGCATCCCTCTCCAACGGGGACTCACGGCGGGTCTATTATTCTCATATCCAATGATTCAGCATCGGAGAGCCATCATGCGGATTCCATGCCGCGCCGTGGCGTGGTTCATTTTGGCCGTCGTGATGATGATCCTGGGATGCCAGGGTGAACCCCCCGCCGAGCCGGAGAAGGCACCGAAGGCCCAGGCCGAAGGGAAGATCCAGGTGACGCCGACGGCCGAGGCCGCGCCGAGGCGCAACGAGATCCCCCCTCCGGAGATGACGGCGGTGGTCAACGCCCATCTCAAGGGCCTGGGCCACATGGAGCGTTACGAATATGACAAGGCGATCGAGGCCTTTCGCGAGGTCAACAAGCGTGCGCCCGACTGGATCCCCGGGACGATTAACCTGGCTATCGGCCTCCTGAACAAGACCGGAAACCAGAACGAGTCGGCGAAGCAGGGGAGGGGAGGTCCGAGCTCCGGTCGGTCGAGCCACGACGAGGCCCTCCACCTGCTCGATGAGGTGCTCGAACGCGAACCCGAAAACCTCCACGCGCACTACTCCCGCGCGATCATCCTCGAAGACTCCGGCAAGATCGCCGAGGCCCACGCGGACTACAAATTCGTCGCCGAGCGCGACCCGAACGATCCCCACGCCCTCTTCAAGGTCGGCAGCACGCTCGTCGATCCCGAGAACCCGGATCGTCCCGCGGGGCCGAAGCAGGCGAAGCAACTCGTGGAGATCTATTCCAAGGCCCTCGAGCGCAATCCTTACCTCGTGACGACTCTCTACAAGCTGCAAGCCGCCTATGGGTGGTCGGGCGACCGCGCGAAGCAAGGGGAACTCCTCAAGTCCTGGAAGGTCCTCAACCCCGAGCAGACCGTCGTGGGCACAGGCGAACTCGCCAAGAACACGTACGGCGAGATGGGGCGATATGCCACGATCATCAACCCGGTCGAGCTCACCAGCGTCAAACCCGAGTCGGGGCCGGCGCCGCGATTCGAGGTCCCGAAGGCCCTCGATGTGGCTTTGCCGGAAGGTCATCGCTGGGTCAACGACGCCGACTTCCAGGGACCGAACGCCCTGATCGGTCGCGTCCGATCGCGCTTCGGAGCCGCGGTTGCGAGCTTCGACGCCGACGGCGATGGTCGCTACGACCTCTACCTCACCGCCGCGGTCGTCGGGCCCAAGGGGATTCGCGACGCACTCCTCCTCAATAAGGGGGACGGAAAATTCGAGGACGCGAGCCAGGCGTATGCCCTTCCGGAGGACCGCGCGAGCCTCGGCGTGGCCGCCGGGGACTTCGACGCCGATCGTCGCATCGATCTCTTCGTGACCGGGGCCACGAGCAGTCGTCTTCTCCGCAACGCGGGCAAGGCTTTTGAGGACATCACCAGGACATCAGGCCTCGACGTCTCCGGGCTCAGCCTCACCGCCCGCTGGGTGGACCTGGATCAGGACGGCGACCTCGACCTCTACGTCGTGAACTACACCACAGCCGAGCTGGCGGATCAGGCCTTCGGCGAGAAGCCCGTCACGGGCCTCGCCAATCGAGCCTACCGGAACGACGGCAAGCCCGCCCCGATGGCCGACCGCCCCGCCGATAATTGGGCACCCCTGGCCACAGCGAGCGAGGATTTGAAGGTCACCGCCGGCCTGTCGATCGCCTTCACCCCCTGGCCGGATGCCGAGGCATTGACGGGCGGAGCCAACCTCCACACCGCCGTCGCCGTGCTCGACATCGACGACGACCGCGATCTAGACCTCGTCCTTACCGCCGATGGGTTGCCGGCCCAGGCGGTGCTCAACGATCGGCTCGGACGATTCCACACCGCCGAGATCGCCGGCCTCGAATTGAAAGAACCGGTCTCGGGACTGCTCGTCACTGATCTCGATAAAGATGGCCTCCCCGACCTCGCCGCGACCTCGGCGAAAGAACGGGTTGTCCTCTGGCGGAATAAATTCGACCGGTCGAGCGAGAATCGCCCGATCTTCGGAGAGTCCTGGCCGACGAACGCGACCGCCTGGACGGTCGCCATGACCACGGACCTCGACCTCGACACCTGGCCTGATCTGGTCGGCATCACCCGCGGCAAGGACGATTTCGCTCCGGCCTGGGCCCACAACGACGGGAAGCGGCTCGAGTCGAGCGCCCTGGCCCTCGGGCCCGATCCGGCAATGAAGTCGCCGCTCGTCGGATTCTCACTGGGCGATCTCATCGGCGACCCCCTCCCGGATCTCCTGCTCGTCTCGGGAGGCGAAGTGCCGAGGATTTCGCGGAACCTCGGGAACGGGAATCACTGGCTCTCGATCGATCTTTCGGGGCGATGGAAGATCAGGCCCGAGCAGATGCGGACGAACTCCCACGGCATCGGCACGCGACTCACCCTGGAGGGGCAGGGGCTCCACGTCCCGTTCTCCAACACGACCCTCGAGGCGGGCCTGGCCCAGTCGATCCAGCCGATCGTGCTCGGGCTGGGTAAGGTGCAGGAGGCCGCGCTGCTCCGGCTCCGTTGGCCCGACGGCACAATGCAATCCGAGCTCAACATCGTCGGCGACAAGCGGCTGACCCTCGCCGAGCACAATCGCAAGACGGGGAGCTGCCCCGTACTTTTCACGTGGAACGGAGAGAGATTCGTCTGCTTGGGTGACTTCCTTGGAGGCGGGGGCCTCGGCTATCTCGTCGCCCCGGGCTTGTATGGACAGCCGGATCGCGACGAGTCGGTGGCGATCGCGGCCGATCAACTGAAGGCGGAGCAGGGGACTTTCCGACTCTCGATCACCGAGCCGATGGATGAGGTCGCGTACATCGACAAACTCGTCCTCGACGTGGTCGACAACCCCCCCGGGATCAAGTCGACCCCCGACGAGCGATTCGCGCCCGAAGGACCTCGGCCCACCGGCGAGCTGATCGCCTGGCGTCAGAACATCGAGCCCGAGAAGGCGACGGACCTCGAAGGCCGCGATATGACCGAGACCCTCAAGGCTTGGGATCGTCGCACGGTCGACACCTTCAAACGCAGGAATCGCTGGATTGGATACGCCGAGGACCATGGGATTATCCTCGACTTCAGCGACCGACTCAGTCGATTCGACCCCAAGGCTCCGCTCGTCCTCTGCCTCGCGGGCTGGGTGGAGTACCCCTACTCGCAGACGAACTACGCCGCCGCCACGGCGGGCGTCACGCTGACCCCGCCTTCGATCGAGCGTCGTCGCGACGACGGGACCTGGGAACTCATCGAGCCCCACGCCGGTTATCCGGCCGGTTTGCCGAGGATGACGACGCTCGACCTGACGGGGAAGCTGACGGGAGGGAAGTGCGTCCTTCGGCTCCGCACGAACATGGAGTGCTACTGGGATCAGGCCTTCGTCGCCTTGCGAGAAAAAGAGGCTTCGATCCGTGTCTCATCGTTGATGGCGAGCCGGGCAGTCCTCGGCGATCGGGGCTACACGCGCGAAGCCTCGCCGGATGGACGCCTCCCGTTGCTGTACGACTATGACCACATCGACCCGGCCCCGCTCGCTCGGATGGCGGGGAGCCTCACGCGATATGGCGACGTCGTCCGCTTGCTCAACGCGGACGACGACCAGTTCTGCATCGTCGGGCCCGGCGACGAGATTCGCCTCGAGTTCGACGCGAAAGTGCTGCCCGATCTGCCCGAAGGCTGGACCCGCAGCTACGTGCTGCGATCGTTCGGCTATTGCAAGGACGCCGATCCTTTCACTGCGACAAGCGACTCGATCGAGCCTATGCCTTGGAAGGGCATGCCCGCATACCCCTTCGGCCTGGAAGGAGAGAGGCCGAGAGACCCGGATTATGATCGATATCTCAAGGAGTACCAGACTCGTCCCGGAGCCTGAGTCGAGCCGATCGACATCGAACCGAGACTCGCCGAGGGCCGTCGCGATTCGATCGCGACGGCCCTGGTCTTACGAGGGCAGAGCTTCTCTTGCCTCGAGCCAGTCGCCCGGGATCGAGTTCGGGCCGTTGGCCAGCGCGACGATGCCCCCGATGATCGCGCCATTCGTGTCGTTGTCGCCTTCAGCCAGGGTCGCGGACCACAGCGCCTCGGCGAAATCGTCGATGTGCCGCGCGGCACACCAGAGAGCGAAGGGCACCGTATCCGGTGCGGTGATCTTGCTGCCATTCCCCAGTACTTCCACCGAGGCCTCGATGGTCAGGCCGAAGTCGAGTTCGATGGCGTGTTCGATTCCATCCCTCGTCACACCAGCAGGCGTATGCTCCGCGGCGAATTCCAGCATCGCTTTCCCCGATCGCTGGCGGCCCGCATTCCGACAAGCCCAAGCGGAGGCGACCGAAACTGCAATCGCCCCGGCCTGGCCTTCGGCATGGGCGTGCGTCGTCATGGCCGATTTCCGAGCCTCCTCGACCATCGCGCAATCGTCGTCGAAAAAGTAGGCGCCGATGGGAGCGACTCGCATCGCCCCGCCGTTTCCCATCGAGCCGAGCCCGCTATAGACGAGGCGCGCGGCCTGGCTCCAGGGGATCCCTTCCGCAATGTCGTCCAGGACGCGACGAACCGTCAGGCCATAGCCTCGATAGGGGTCGGCTCGATAACGGCGGGCGAAGTCGAGGGCGAGTGTGTCGGGCTCGATGCATCCGAATCGATCCAGGTTCGAGACGACGGCCATGGCCATCTCGGTGTCGTCGGAGTAAGCCCAGGGGGAGGCGGGGACGGACCTCGACGAGTCAGGGGCGTTGAAGAAGCGACTACCGAAGGCATCGCCGACGGAGAGGCCATCGAGGCCGAGTCGGGCTCGTCGCATCCGCTCGGCATGATCGGGACGGAGTTGAGCCATTGTCGCCGTCTCTCAATCAGGGCACGTTGTAGCCCGAAGCCCGTGTCATGATCGATGCCCTTGCCAGGTCGTCGAGCATCCAGGGCTTTAGCGAGTTAGCAAATCCGCGACGCCGACGGCAAGCAGGCCCATGCTGATCGCGATATTCACCTGGAAGAAGGCGACGTTCACCCGGCTCAGGTCATCGGGTCGGACGATGGCGTGCTCATAGAGGAGCAGGGCGAAGACGACCCCGACCCCGACGAAGTAGACGATCCCCATCGGATAAGCAAAACCTAGCGCGATCAGGGTCCCGACCATGATCGCGTGGCAGGCCGCGGCCAGGCGCAGGGCGTTACGGATCCCGATCCGGGCCGGGATGCTGTGAAGGCCAGACTGTCGGTCGAAGTCGGCGTCCTGGCAGGCATAGATGATATCGAAGCCGGAAACCCAGAAAAGAACAGCGAGGCCGAGCAGGACTGGGGGCCACTGCAGGTCGCCTCGGAGGGCGATCCAGGCGGCGATCGGCGCGAGCATCAACGCGGCACCGAGCCAGAAGTGGGCCAGGCTCGTGAACCGCTTGGCATACGAATAACCGAGCAGCCAGAGCAACACCGGGACCGAGAGGATGAGAGGCCAGCGGTTCGGGAGGAAAAGCAGAGTCGCGGCGATGAAGCCGAGCGACGTCACCACCGTGAAGACGACCACCGAGATGACGGAGAGCTGACCACTCGGGAGGTGCCGCATCGCGGTCCTCGGGTTCCTCGCGTCGATGAACCGATCGGCAAGTCGGTTGAAGGCCATCGCGGCCGAGCGGGCCGTCGCCATGCAGAGGATGATCCCTGCCCAATCCTGGAGCCGACTATGCCAGCCATCCGGGCGATGCGCCGCCAGCGCCGCTCCCAGCAAGGCGAAGGGGAGGGCGAAGAGAGTATGGCTGAACTTGATCATCCCCAGCAGGTCATTCAGTCGGCCGAGCATCGCCTTGGCTCCGTTTCACTCGCGAAAGGTCCCCCTTGCGATCGAAGTGCTGCGCCATCGTCGAGAGCGCCAGGTCTCCCAGGGGAGGGCAAATCTGAAACAGGCCGCCGATCATCCGGAACGGCCAGACCACTCGTTTGAGCACTGACAAACGTCGTTTCGGTCTGTCGATCAGACGCACGATCCGCCGTGCGACGTCATCAACCTTCGCCGACATCCACGGGGCAGGGGCGTCGAGCATCGGATTGTACGCATGGCCAGGCGGCGCGAGCTTCTCGAGGGCGCTGAAGAACTCCGTCTTAACGGGCCCCGGCTCGACAAGGCAGACGCGCACTCCACGATGTTTGAGTTCGCGTCGGATCGCGTCGTTCCAGTAAGCCAACCCAGCCTTCGTCGCGCCGTAGGCCCCTAATGCTGAATTGGGGACGCTGGTGATCGAGGAGCCGACGTTGATGATCATCCCCTTGCTCGAGAGCAGGTGGGGCATCGCGAATCGGGCGAGCATCAGTGGGGCGACGAAGTTGACCTCGAGTTGACGACGGATCTCGGCCGGGTCGGACTCGGAGAAGAGGGCAGGGAGCCCGAAGCCCGCGTTGTTGACGAGGACGTCGAGTCGTCCACAACGGCCGACGACGTCGGCGATGAGCGTCTCCGGCGTCTTCGGGTCGTCGAGGTCGGCGGTGAAGTTGTCGACCTTTGGAACGCGTCCGTTCCGCTGGCTCACGTCATCGCGGATCTCGTCGGCGAGTTTCGAGAGGCGATCGGCGCGTCGAGCCGTCAGGGCCAGGTCGAAACCCTGGCGGGCTAGTTCGCGAGCCACGGCGGCACCGATCCCGGCGGAAGCCCCGGTGACCAATACGAGCCTCGGTGTGGGAGCCTCTGCCATGACCTCAAGTTACTCCTATCGAGGGTGAGAGGGGCGGGGGAAGCATCTCTCCAGCCCTCGGCGTGTTGTACTGGGGATTGGCGTTGCCGGGATGGTCGCAGGTCCGAACCACCGTGAAACAACGCGTTTTCGCGTGCGTTCTCGCCGGATGGTGCAAATCGGGCACCGCGGGCAAGACTATGGCCCCAGCCCACTTGTACGTCAACAGGATCTCGAGGGGGCTCACGTCCGGGAATGTTTCACGGGAAACGAAGTACGAAACGGCCGCCGTCAAGCGAGTCATCCATTTTCGGAGCTGGAGTGCGCCGCGAGGTCCGACGCCTCAACTCGTCGCCGTCTCAGGCTTGACCCCTACGTACAAGGTGGCGATCCCGAACGTGAGCGGGTATTCCTTCACGTCGACGAGGCCCCGGCCTCCCAGGAGGTCGAGCATCGCCTGGCCATCGGGGAACTGGAGCACGCTTGCCGGCAGGTAGGAGTACGCCGAGTAGTTGTTCGGAGAGATCGTCTGGCCGACCTTGGGCAGGATGTGTCGGAAGAAGGTGAGGTAGAGCCGGCCGAGGAACGCACCCCTCGGCTTCGAGAACTCGAGGATCGCCACCTTCCCGCCGGGCCGGGCGACCCGGATCATCTCGTCGACGCCCCGGATCGTGTCGCTCACGTTGCGGAGGCCGAATGCGACCGTCACCACGCCGAAGGTATCGCTGGGCAAGGGGAGGCGCTGGGTGTCCCCCTCGATGAGGGCGATGCGACTATCCGCCCCCGCCTTGCGGACCTTCTGATTACCGATCTCGAGCATCTCGTAGCAGAAGTCGGAGCCGACGATCGGGCTCTGGCCGCGCCCCGCCTTGTGGTAGGCGAGGGCCAAGTCGGCGGTCCCCGTGCAGCAGTCGAGCACGGGGATGCCGGGCGTCGGCGGGACCATCTTCGTCGTGAACCTTCGCCAGGCTTTGTCGATGTTCAGGCTCAAGAGATGGTTCAGGAAGTCGTACTTGCCGGCGATCGACGCGAACATCGACCGGACGCGAGTCGAGGACTTGTCGACGAGTCCCCGCTCCTGGGTGCTCTCCGGCGACACCATCTCCGTGGGCATGCTCGATCCCTTCAACCGTCTACGCTCTCTGGCCGGGTAGGTGGCGGTGTCGCTGTTCGAAGGCGTCCTGGAGACACTCTCGAGCCGCGAGGACTCATCTCAAGTCGAGACGACCTCGGGGCCTGGACACCGAGATCCGCCGTTGGTCCGGCACAGGATCAGGATGATTTCCAGGCCCGATTGTACACGCGGGAGGGGGTGGGTTGTCCACTCGCCTACGCCGAGGCGGCGGGAACCAGCGACCTCGACTTGGCGACGACCGCTCGACTTCCTAGTCTGGAAGCGACCGACGAAGTTCCATCCTCGGTTCGAGTGACCGAGAATTCCCAGGGGATACCGACTCCGACCATGGGCTACCGATCGTTGGCCGAATGCGTCAAGGACCTCCGCAAGAATGGGAAGCTGATCGACATCGAGCAGGAAGTCGACCCGAACCTCGAGGTCGCCGCGATCCAGCGCCGGGTCTTCGAGGCAGGGGGGCCGGCCCTCTTCTTCAAGCGGGTCAAGGGGACCTCGTTCCCGATGCTCGGGAACCTCTTCGGGACCATGGAGCGGACCCACTTCATCTTCCGCGACACTTTGGATCCTGTCCGTCGGCTGGTCGAGTTGAAGGTCCGCCCCCCGGCCGCGTTGAAGAACCCTTGGCGCTATCGCGGGGTTCCTTTCTCGGCCCTCAACCTCTTGCCGAAGACCGTGAAGAGTGGACCGATCCTGGCTCGCACGACGCAGGTCGATCGGCTTCCCCAACTCAAATCCTGGCCCGACGACGGCGGTGCCTTCATCACCTTGCCGCAGGTGTACTCCGAGGATCCGGATAGGCCGGGCCTGGCGAAGTCGAACCTGGGCATGTATCGGGTGCAACTCTCGGGGAACGCCTACGAACCGAATCGCGAGGTCGGGATCCATTACCAGATCCACCGAGGCATCGGCGTCCACCACGCGGCTGCGATTCGCCGGGGCGAGCCTCTTCGAGTCAGTATCTTCGTCGGTGGCCCGCCCGCGATGACCGTCGCCGCCGTGATGCCGTTGCCCGAAGGGCTTCCCGAACTCAGCTTTGCGGGGGCACTCGGCGGCCGTCGCGTCCGGATGGTCTCGCCAGATGGGCTGCTTCCAATGCCCGCCGAGGCCGATTTCGTGATCGCGGGGACGATCGACCCGAACGTTCGAAAACCGGAGGGGCCTTTCGGCGACCACCTCGGCTACTACAGTCTCACCCACGACTTCCCGGTTCTCCGCGTCGATCGGGTCTATCACCGGGAAGACGCCATCTGGCCATTCACCTCGGTCGGTCGACCTCCCCAGGAGGACACCTCGTTCGGCGAGCTGATTCACGAACTTACTGGCCCGATCATCCCCACGGTCCTGCCCGGGGTGAAGGCCGTCCACGCGGTCGATGCGGCGGGGGTCCATCCGTTGCTACTCGCGATTGCGAGCGAGCGTTACGTTCCCTACGCCGAGGTACGTCGCCCGCAGGAGATTCTCACCAGCGCTAACGCGATCCTCGGTCAGGGGCAGATGTCGCTGGCGAAATACCTCCTCATCGTGGCGGGGGAGGACAACCCGGATCTCGACATACACGACATCCCTGCTTTCTTGCGCCACGTCCTCGAGCGAGTTGACTGGTCGCACGACTTGCACTTCCAGACCAGGACCACCATGGACACGCTCGACTACTCAGGCCATGGCTTCAACGCCGGGTCGAAGGTCGTGATGGCAGCCGCGGGTCCGAAACGCAGGGAATTGCCGACTTCGTTTCCCGCGGACTTGAATTTGCCCGGCGGTTTCTCGGAGCCTCGAGTTGTGCTCCCTGGCATCCTCGCCGTGAAGGGGCCGCGCTATGACAGGGGTGCCGAGGTGGTGCCGAAGTTCTGCCTTGAGGTGGGATCCTCGAATCCAATCCGTGACTTCCCGCTCATCGTCATCGTCGACGACAGCGAATTCGCGGCGAGGTCCGTGGGCAACTTCCTCTGGGTAACATTCACCCGATCTAACCCCGCCCACGACATCGACGGTATCGACGCCTTCGTCGAGCACAAGCACTGGGGCTGTCGAGGTCCGCTCGTGATCGACGCCCGCATCAAGCCGCAGCACGCGCCCCCGCTGATCGACGACCCAGAGGTCGAACGACGCGTCGATTCGCTCGGGGTCGCGGGAGGTCCGCTCGCCGGGATCATTTAGGGGAAGTGGCTCGCCACGCGCTAATCCGTCAGTGAATCAACGCGGGCGTCCGGTTGTGGGCCGGACGCCCGCGTTTGCAACTTCAACGAAGATTGTGAGCCGCCGACCCTCTCAGGTGTTCACGAGGCGAGATTCGCCGCGGACCATCTTGCGGGTCATGGTGGCGAAGTGGGTGTGGAGGATGCACTTCCAGGCGAACTGGAAGAGGTAACGCGGCGGGCGCCGGGAGGCGACGAGCTTGCGAAGATACTTCGCGTAAACGTTGCGGTAGGGCTTCGTGCGAGGGTCGGTCCAGACGCGGGCGAGCATGTAGAGGCCGGCGGCGATCGTGAGGAACTGGTTCTTGAGATAGAGGATCGGCCGGTTCTTTCTCAGCCACTCCATCTTCGCCGACCCGAGGGCGAGCCTCCCTTTGATGAAGAGCTCGTCGAAGCGCTCGAAGTAGTTCTCGGCGTCGTAGAGACGGTCCATAAGGTCGAGCCAGCCGTCGCGCATCGCCTCCCGGCTCATGTTGAGGGGGATGATGTTGGTGGCGATATTCGGGTCGTCGGCCGCGGCATTGTCGAGCCGACCCTCGGCCTCGAGCCGTTCATAGAGCGGGGTCTTGGGGATGGCGGAAAGCATCCCCGCCATCGCGCCGATGATCCGGGTGCGGGTGAGGAACTCGAACTGGCGATCGAAAATCGTCTCGTCGTCCTGGTCGAAGCCGACGATCATCCCGGCGTAGACCTCGAGTCCGAACTCCTGGACCCTATGAACGCGCTCGACCAGACTGCCGCGGACGTTCTGGAATTTCTTGGTCTCGCGCAGGGCTTCCTCATCCGGGCTCTCGATCCCGATGAAGACGGCGACCATCCCGGCGTCGGCCATGAGTTGCATCAACTCAGCGTCCTCGGCGAGGTCGAGCGAGGCCTCGGTGAAGAAGGCGATGGGATACCCGTGGGCATGCTGCCAGGCCACGATTTCGCGGAGGAGGACCTTGGCCGCCTTCTTGTTGCCGATGAAGTTGTCGTCGACCAGGAAGATAACGTGAGCCCCGAGCTTGTGCTGGGCTTCGATCTCGGCGATGACCTGGTCCGGCGTTTTGAGTCGAGGCCGTCGGCCGAAGATCACGATGATGTCGCAGAACTCGCACTGGAAGGGGCACCCGCGCGAGGTCTGGATGCATCCCATCGCGTATTCGCGGAAGGGGACGAGGTCGTAGCGGGGTAGGGGGATCTTGGTCATGTCCGACTTCTCGGACTGCTCGTATCGGTACTGCCACTCCCCCTTCTTCCAGTCCTCGAGAAACTTGGGCCAGGTCTCCTCGGCCTCCCCGATGAAGATGACGTCGACCAGGCCGTCATACCAGTTCTCGGCGACGGTGATCCAGGGGCCTCCGATCACCACGAAGATGTCGCGGGCCTGGAGCTCGAGTAGGATGTCTCGCATCCGGTCGCGCTGGACCGTCATCCCGGTCAGGCCCACGATATCGAAGGAGCGGAGCGCCTCGAAGTCGATGTCCTGCACGTTTTCGTCGATGAGCACGACTTCATGCTCGGCGGGCGTCAGCCCGGCCAGGACCGGCAGGGCCAGCACGGGCATGTTCGCCTTCTTGCCCAGGAGCGGCAGCCCATGGTTGAGCCCCCAGAAGGAGGTCGGGAACTTCGGATTGATCAGGCAGATTCTTGCCATCGAATTTAGAGCCTCAGCCTGGTCCGGGACTATCAGCGGGGAAGGACCCGATGCGCACTTGGGTTGGTGAACCCGAGGATAGATGGGGAACTGAGGATAGCATCGGCCGGAAGGATCCACAAGCTAGCCAATCGCGGCATTTTCGGCAGAATCCGAACGAGTTCTGACCCAGCGTCATGACTGATAAGGTCAAGTATCAATCGCGGGGCCCTGTGCAGGGCGCAAGCCGGGGGATTTCAAGCATACCTTGGATTCGAAGGGGTTTTGACGCCTGAGTCGTGCAGGGAGAGTGCGTCGGCTTTGTGGGGTGAGTTCGACGCGTTTTTGTATTCTCGTATCATCAATCGGTGTGGAGAACGTTTCATGTCTTCGTCCGTCGCATCTCAAGTCTTCCGCGAGCTCGATCGCGAGTTGTGGGTCATCACCGCCGAGGGAGCCTCGCGGCGGGGAGGTATGGTTGCCACGTTCGTCTGCCAGGCGTCGCTCCCCGCCGAACTCCCCAGGGTGATCGTCGGTGTTGCGAAACACCACCACACATGGGCCTTGATCGAAGAGAGTCGGGTCTTCGGTCTTCACTTGTTAGGCGAGGATCAGGTCGAGTGGGCCTGGCGGTTCGGGATTCAATCGGGGCGCGACGTCGACAAGCTCGAAGACGTGCCCTATCGGATGACGGCCAACCGTTGCCCGATCCTGGAGGGCGTCCCCGCCTGGCTCGAATGCCGGGTCGAGACGCAACTCGATACCGGCGATCGGAGCCTCTACCTGGCGGAGATCGTCGACGCAGGGCGAGTGGAGGGCAGGGCCCCCCTACGGGTTCACCAGATTTTGAGTCTGGCCAACGACGAGCAACGAGCCGAGTTGACGGCTCAAATGAAGCGAGACGGCGCGATCGACGCGGCCGCGATTCGGGCATGGCGAGACCTGCAACTTAAAGAATAAAATAATCTGATAGAGATTGGTTATTTGAAGAAAATATTTGATAAAATAATGAATGTTTTTATTTATGTTTGGATGTGAGATCGTTTTTGGAGCTTTTTTTGATTGGAGTGGCACCATGTCGTATTGTTAGGAGATTGAGGTGCACAATTTCATGATTAAAATAAATGTATTCATTCATTATTGTTATTTGGTTGGTTATGCCTAGTTGGTGTGGGCAAGGAGAGGTCGATTTGGCCTCGCTTATGTCGGGACGGTTCGAGACCAGTGACCTCGAAGGAGGCACTCCAGGTTCAACGTGACACGATGCTTCGTCGGGCCGAGTCGGGCTCATATAGAAGACTCTCCATGCGGCTCGGAATACGCCCGGGTGCTCCAATTGTGGCAACAAGAAAGACCGAGTGATGACGGGTACAGGCGTCGGCCGACTTTGATACCAGGCCGTGCGAACGTGAATGTCAAGTCTCGGTAAAGAAATGTTGACGGATTCCGGGGCTTCGCGTACTGTTCCGCGGCTTTGGGTGCGCTGTCGGTTGAGCCGAGGCTCTCGGAGTGCTTTGCTCACGTTCAAGGAGTCAAGGATGAGCCTTCTGAAACGGTTTTCGAGGCGAGCGAGCGACCCCGTCCCCGCTTCCACCTCCGTCCCGCACGAGCATCTGCAGATCCACGACGAATCCGATAGTGCCGATGCCACCCCCTGGCCCGTCTTCGAAGGCGCCTGGCCCGCGCACATGCTGGAAGAGCATCTCACGCGCCAGTCGCTCATCGAGCAGGCCAAGACGCGCGAGTGGTTCCACACGATCGACTTCGGCGGCGGCCAGGCCACACCAGGGCCGGTTGATGCCCAGGTGAGCCACCAGTACCACGCCTTCAAGGATGTCGACTTCACGAACAAGTCCGTCCTCGACATCGGTTGCTGGGACGGCCTCTGGTCGTACGAGGCCGAGAAGCGCGGGGCGAGAGAGATCTACTCGACCGACCTCATCTCCCAGCGCGACGGCGATGTCTCCAACTATCGCCTGGCCCACTCGATCTTCAACTCGAAGGCCCAGTACAAGACGAACGTCTCGGTCTACGATGTTCACACGCTCGGCAAGAACGACTTCGACGTCGTCCTCTACATGGGCGTCTTCTATCACATCAAGGATCCCCTCCTGGCCCTGGCTCGCCTGCGGCAGGTGATGAAGGTCGGCGGCCAGATCCTTGTCGAAGGGGAAGTGGTCCGGTCCGAGAAGTCGTACGGCGAGTTCTACTACAACGAGGACTACGCCCGTAGCGCCTCGAACTGGTGGATCCCCTCGATCGGGTGCCTCCGCGAGTGGGTTCAATGTTCGTACTTCGAGATCGAGAAGGAATACGACGAGCGCCACTGCGGGAAGACCCCTCGTAACAGCAAGAGCGAGTACGGTCGCTACCTGATCACCGCGCGGGCCCTCCCGATCCCCAAGCTCGAGAAGGACGACCCCAAGAATTTCTTCTCACGCTACGACTTCCTCGACGAACTCGCGGTCTGAGCCGGGAGTTCTGAGCGGGCTTTCGAGCCGCGCAGCGATCGGATCAACCCAAGCCCGCCGCTTCTCCGGAAGCGGCGGGCTTCGTTCATTTCTGCCCACATCAAACTCCTGGTTTCGTACATTCCCTCCTCTATCTACTCGGGATCGAAGTCACGGCTCGACGCGATCCTTGCACGCCACGAAGTGCAGGCCGATACTGCGCAGATCATGATATCTCGCCCATCATTTCTTGTCGGGGGTAGACGCGCCAAGTTTCCTGCGACGCCAAGCCTGGATCGATCCATGTCGCGAATCGCGATTTTCTCTACGCCCCGGGAACCAAGGGCCTTCGTCGTCACATTACCTACATTGCAGCAACGAGCAGGGCGGTGGAGTGCTCACATGGCGACGCTCGGCAAGAGGGGGAGGTTACTCCCACGGCTGGAACTCCTCTTCAACGAAGGGGCACTCGGAGGCTGGACTGATGGCCAACTGCTGGAATGGTTTGCGTTGCGGCAGGGGGAACATGCGGAGCTAGCCTTCACGGTCTTGCTGGAGCGGCATGGGCCGATGGTTGTGCGCATTTGCCGAGGGATCCTCCGCAACGAGCACGACATTCAGGATGTCTTCCAGGCGACCTTCCTGATCCTGCTCAGGAAGGCACGATCGCTCTGCGTCAAGGATTCCCTCGGCCCCTGGCTGCATCAGGTTGCCTATCGGACGGCACTCTGCGCGAGGGCCAATGCCGCACGTCGGGGGCGACTCGAACGCCGGGCGGCGACTCGGTTAGAGGCTCACGTTCTCGAATCAGCGGACGACTTCGAGGGCATCCTGCAGGAGGAACTCGCCCGACTCCCCGAGCGGCTCCGGGCCCCGATCGTGCTCTGTGATCTTGAGGGCCGCACGCATGAGCAGGCAGCCCGACACCTCGGCTGGCCGGTCGGGACGGTGAAGAGCCGGATCTCACGGGGCAAGGATTCGCTCCGGAAGCAACTCCTCAAACGCGGCTATCGCCCGGATGCCGGCTTGATCGCTCCGGCGTCGATGGCTCAGGCGATTCCCCACGCCTTGCTCGAATCCACGCGCCGACTCGTCGACCAGGCCCTCACCTCGAAATCAATCGGTCAGGGCGCCGCGACGACCTTGGCCCAGGGAGTTTATCGATCCATGATGCTCATGCGTTGGTCCAAACTCGCGACGCTACTCCTTGTCGTCGGAGCGAGCGCAACCGGAGCGACAATCCTCGCCCACAAGCAGGTCGCCTTTGGCGAAGACAAAGGGAGCAGTCAGCCAGGAGATGCGCCCAAGCCGCTAGCTGAACTCCAATCGACGACCATCAAGCCTGGTCCACTCAAAGTGTCCGCGGTTGAGCGTGGTAATCTCGAGGCGTCCAGGTCGCTCACGGTAAAGAATCCCACCATTGCGTCCAGGGTTGTGTCGGCCTTGCCCTACGGGAAGAGAGTGACCGCAGGGCAGGTCGTTTTGGAACTCGATCCTGAACCCTACTTGAGTAGGGTCGAGTCGCTTCGTAAACCCGTATCAGCAGCGAAACTCGCCTTCGAAGAAGCCGAACTCCAAGCCGAATTGGCGAAGGGCGAGTATGAGGAAGACAAGAATGTGAACCTTCCCAAGGCTGAGGCCAAGTCTCTCAACGCCATCAAACTCGCTGAGTCGGAAAAGGAAGAACATGAATATTCGCTGACCCGGATTCAAAAGATCCAAGGGCGAGTTCAAGGCCTCCAGGCAAACAATGACCGTGCGATGGATGTAGCTGCCATCAACGCCGAGCTTGACATCGTGGACCGTATCCAACGTGAGAAACTCGCGATCAAGCGGGCGGATCTTGCCATCGCAGAGGCAAGGTTGGCTCATCAGATCTTTCTTGATTTTGAGAAGAGTAGCCGCCTGAAAGCCCTGGAAATGCAGTTTCAAATAAAGCAAAAGATAGAACATGAGAGAGTGCGAGATTATGAATCCGCGCAGGAGCCGTTGCAGAAACTCTACCGAGGAGTAGAGGCTTGCCACGTCAAGACGGATATCGATGGGATCCTCGTTTACGACTACGGCTTCGACCCAGACGAAGCCGTGGAGGATGGCTCGATTATCAGCGTTCAACCGAACCAGCCGATGTTCCGGGTATTCAATGATCAGGAACCGATGCGCGTGAACGCCACGGTCCGGGAAGCGATCGTGGATCAGGTCGCCAAGGGGCAGAAGGTCCTGATCACCGTGGATGCCTTCCCGGGGCAGCGATTCTCCGGGACGGTCGCCTCGATTGCGCCTCGCCCGATCAAGGATGCGATGAATCGTCCGCCTGGGCCGATCAAGTTTTACACGACGATGATCGACCTCGATAAAGTCGAGACGGCGCTTCGGCCGGGGATGACGGCGGGGGTGGAGATCATCATCAAGGAGATCGACAGGACGCTCGCAGTTCCCGTCTCGGCCGTGTTGCACCTCGACAACAAGGATCAAATCGCGATCAAAAAGTCGGGGGGAGACATCGAGTGGCGCGAGGTGACCCTCGGCGCCACGAATGGCGAAGTCGTCGAGGTGAGGAAGGGGATCTCCAGCGGCGAGGAGGTCATCGTCACGCCGCTGGAGTTGCTCAGCGAGGCCGAACGCAAGGAAAGGCTCGGCAAACCGAGGAGGCCGGCCCGCAGGCGTTGACGAATGGCATCATCAGGTTCGGCATAAAGATCAGATTGCAGATTCCCGGAAGCGTTCGGGCATCAAGCCCATTGTGGCAAGAGTGCGTTTCAGAGAAGTGAGCCGGCCTGAGTAAGGCAAACCGAGTGGCCGATGCATGATCCGCATAATTTCCTGCGATCCAGGAGCATTTCTTATGCTCCTGGATTTTTTGCGTTGAAAGATTGCTATACTCGATCGCTCCGAAATCAAGACCATCGCCCGATGCCTCGACTCACTTTGTGGAGCTCTCCGATCCATGATGCGACATCGCTTGAGCAAGCTCGCGGCGATTGCGATCGCCAGTGGGGCGACTGCGTTGGGAATAACGTGCCTGATGGCGTTCCATGAGACCCGGGCCGACGATGGTGCAGGAGGTGAGACGCGGTTACTCCTCAAGGATAAAGCCGAACGCCCCACCATGACCCTGAAGCCTGGACCGTTGAAGGTTACAGTCGTCGAACGAGGCTCCATCGAGCCCGGATCGATTGAGGTCTTCCGGAATCGGCTCGGCGCGATGCAAGTGCTTTCGTCAGTTCCTGAAGGCACACGAGTCAAGAAGGGCGACGTGGTCATCGAGTTCTCCAGCCATGACCTCAAGGAAAAGGTGTTTGCATCTGTAATGGCCTCGGAAAGAGCCAAGATGGCCTACCTGAATGCCAAGCTGGAGCGAGAGATCGCGGAGATCGCCGTGAAGGAGTATGAGGAGGGTATCTATCCCCAGGAGGTCACCAAGAATCAGGGCGAGCTACTTGTCGCCCAGGCCGGGAAGAAGAGAGCCGAGGAGCGGCTCGCGAGGAGCAAGAGGACTCAGAAGCGGATCCAGGATTTGGTTGCAAAAGGGGACCGCTGGCTCACTCCCGTCGATTTTTTCACGGCATTGAATATCGATGAACGCGTCGAGGACCTTCAAGGGACGGTCCAGTCGCAAGGCCTTGCGATCGACCTCGCGAAGACGAAACAGACCGTCCTCGAAAAGTTCGATCGGGAACAGAATCGCAAGTCGCGTCAGGCAGAGGTGGAGAGGCATCGGTCCAAGGAATTGATGTGTCAGCTCGAGCAAGAACAGGAAGAATCCAGGAGTAAAGACCTGCAAAAGCAGGTCGAACTCTGCAAAGTCCAGGCTTATCGCGACGGAATTGTGTACTACGAGGCAGGTTTCGAACCGCCAGCGGAGTCGGCGGCCGGCGGGCATGGCTTGGTCGCCGAGAATCAGCCGCTCTTTCACATTTACGACGAGCGCGATGCCTTGCAGATCCAGGTCGCCCTTCCCGAGTCGGTCTTCCTCCAGGTCGGCAAGGGGCAGAAGGCACGATTCGCGGTCGATGCGTATCCCGGGCAATTCTTCGCGGGAACGGTGGCTACCGTCTCGGTGCGTCCCATCAAACTCTCCGCGAATGCACTCCCCGGCGCGGCGAGGCATTATCTTGCCCTGATCGACATCGACAAGCCCGCGGTGAAGTTGATGCCGGAGATGACGGCGGAAGTCGAGATCCTCATCAAGCAACTCGATCAGGCGCTGACTGTGCCCGCCACGGCCATCCTGGCTGACGATGGTAAGCAGCAGGTTGCCGTCAAACGGCAGGATGGGGCCATCGAGTTCCGGGAGGTTACGGTCGGATCGAGAGTTGACCAGATCGTCGAGGTGACGAAGGGCCTCTCGGCCGGAGATCAGGTGGTGCTGGACCCGGCCGAACCCTGGAACGCGGCGAAGCGTCAGGAAAACCCAGCCGCACCATCGAAGCCTGCCGACGCTCACTGAAAAGCCGGCGGAATTCTCCGGGCGAGTCAGGCCTCCGGGCTTGCTCGCTCGAGGAGTCGCCGGGCCCTGATGTGGCGCAGGTGGTACTTGATGCCCGTGCTCAGGAAGCAGAACGCCCCCACGACGCCGAAGATGATGGGGGCGAATCGCGGGTAGAGGGCCATCGGGAAGACGGCGAGGAACGTGACGAGGGCCTGGGCGTAATAGGCTCCCGACAGTATGCCCCCCTTGATCATGAAGAGCATGCCGTTGCAGACGGCGACCATCGGCGAGAGTGTCAGGACCGGCAGTCCCAGCAGCCACTCGACGAGGAAGATCAAGTTGATTCCGACGACCCCGGCTCCCCAGACGTGGGCAAGCTGACGCTCGACGAACGTGATTGGGCCGAGCCGCCGACGCATCGCCCAGAAGGTCGCCGCCCAGGCACCCAGGCCCACCGTGAAGATCAGCACATAGGGCCAGCGCGACGTGATGCCCCGAAAGGATAATGAGTTCGTAACGCCGAAGAAGACGAGCAAGGCGACGCTGTGGCAGATCCAGAGCAAGCCCCAGTTCTCGAGTACAGGCGCATGATGCGTCTCGCTCAGGAGCCTCGACGCGATGGCTCGGAGGCTCGCCGACCGGGCCGAGACGCGCTCGCCTGAGAGGAAAGCTTCGAGGTCGGCCTTGAGTGCCTCGGCCGACTCGTAGCGAAGCTCGGGGGACTTCTGGAGACAACGGAGCGCGATCATCTCCAGGTCGAGCGGGACCTTGGGATTGAGCAGGCGAGGAGGGACCGGATCCTGCTCCAGCACGAGCAGGATCGTGTCGAATGGGGTCGCGGCGAGGAACGGGGGTCGGCCCGTGAGCATTTGATAGAGGATGGCACCGAGGCTGTAGACGTCGCTCGCCGGCCCGACGTTTCCTCGGCCTACGGTAGCCTGCTCGGGGGAGAGGTAGCTCGGCGTCCCCACGATCGCGCCGCTCTCGGTGAGGCTGGCGTGGTTGTTGGAGACCTTGGCCAGGCCGAAGTCCGAGACGTAGGGCTGTCCCTGGCGGTCGATCAGGATGTTCGAGGGTTTGAGGTCTCTGTGCATGACCCCCTGGCCGTGGGCGTGCTCGATCGCCCCGCAGACCTGCAAGAGGAGACGGGCGGCCTCGGTCGGGCTCGTCGGTCCTTCCGCCAGGCGTTTGGCGAGGGTCGTGCCCTCGACGTAGGACATTACGAAGTAGGGCAGTCCTTCATGCTCCCCCTGGTAGTGCAGGGGGACGATGTGGGGGTGGACCAGCCTCGCCGCTGCGTCGGCCTCGGCTCGGAAGCGGGCGATGTCTTTGGGGGAAGAGAATTCGCCGCGGAGCAGGCGCTTCAGGGCCACGACTCGGCCATTTTCCGAGTGCCGAGCCCGGTAGACGATCCCCATGCCGCCACGACCCAACTCATCGATCAGTACGTGGTCGCCGAAGATCTGGCCCTGGAATTCCGGAGGGTTCTCGAGCCTGGACGCGGGATCCTCGGGCCTGCTCAACTCGCGACTCATCTCCGTCTGCCAGGGGCGGGCCACTTCCTCGGCGATGAGCGTGGCGGCCCAGAGGTCGCGGATCTCGTCGCCGAGGTCGGGGTATCGTGCGACGATCGTATCGAGGTCGGGGGCCTCGCCGGCGTGGAGCCGGGTCGTGAGGTCCTGGAGGATCTGCGAGAGCCTGAGGTCCTCGGCCGATGGCTCCTCAACGCCTTCCCATCCTTCGGGGACGGTCATGGCCTGAGGACTCCGGAGGCGTTCTCGCCCAGGATTTGACGGAGCTTTCGCAGGGCTCGGAGGTGCCGCATGCCCGCCGCGGCCTCGCTCAATCCCAGGAGCCGGGCGACTTCGCCGTTGGGGATTTGCTCGAAGTGACGCATGAGCAGGACCTCGCGATCGGGCTCGTCGAGCTGTTCGAGGGCGTCGTGAAAGCGACGCTCGAGTTCGTGGCGAAGAGCCGTCGCGGCCGGGGTCAGGTTGGGGTCGTGCAGTTGCGCGGCCAACTCGATTGAGGAGCGATCGGCATAGGCGGCGAGCGTGAGCGACCGCTCGCGATCGAGGCTGCGCCGGGCCGCCACGCGATGTCGGCGGTGCTCATCGATGACGTGGTCGTGAGCGATCTGACGCAGCCAGAGTTGGAAGGGCATGGCCGGCTTTCGGAGGTAGTCCGAGAGTCGTAGGTTGGCCTTGAGCAAGACCTCCTGCACCACGTCACTGGCGTCGAGCCGGCGGGCCAGCATCGGGTCGAGGCGTGCGCCGATGAGCCGACGCAAGGGCTCCCGATGCCGTTCCCAGAGACGTTCCGCCGCGGGGGCCCCCTCCGACTCGACGTGTTTCAGGAGCGTGAGCGTCTCATCCGCGTTCGGCCACATCGGGGCAGGGTCTCGCCAGGGAGAGGGTCGGCCACTGAGGACCAATATACCTGGTGAGTCGGCGGCCGATCCATCTCGCGACCATCCCCGATTTTTCCAAGGCGTCGGTTAAGGCTCGCGAGGCTGCACGGTTAGTGGAGTCGGTGGCGGATGCGGGCTGGCGGGATCTCACGATCCTCCCATTATGCCAAGGGATTCGACTCAAAGAGGAAGAGGGGTGGACCATGTTTATCGTTGGTTCTTACGTCGCCTATCTCGTGATCAGCATCACCCTCACCGTCTGGGTAGCGAAAGTCCTGTCGACGAATGGCCGGGTCTTCCTGATCGACTCGTTCCTGGAGAACGAGCGCCTGGCCGATTCGGTCAATCAGCTCCTGGTCGTGGGTTTCTATCTGATCAACCTCGGATACGTCACCCTGGCGCTCAGGTACGGCGAGAAGCCTGTCGACCTGCCGGGCGCGATCGAGGTCCTCAGCACGAAGATCGGAATCGTGTTGCTCGTCCTCGGCCTCATGCATTTCGTGAATCTCTATATCTTCACGAAAATGCGGCGACGGGCCCTCCTGCGAAATTCGAAGCCGCCCGTCGTCCCTCAGCAATTCATCGGGCCGGCGCGTGACTTCGGAGTTTGAGGGGCTGTGAAGTTGAAAATACCGACCCTGCCCGAGATGTGACGAGGAGAGCTTGCGATGCGTCGACTCTTCATCCTTTACGACTCGGAATGCGGCCTCTGCACTTGGGCCAGGAACTGGCTGAGTCGGCAGCCGGCCTACCTGGAACTCGTCTTTGTCCCCGCGGGTTCGGAGTGGGCGGGCAGGCTCTTCCCGCAGCTACCGCGGCAGGAGCCTGTGGACGAACTGGTCGTCGTCAGCGACGAGGGAGGGGTCTATCGGTCGGACGCCGCCTGGATCATGTGCCTGTTCGCGCTCCAGGAGTATCGCGAGTGGGGGATGCGGTTGGCGCAGCCCCACCTTGCTCCGTTCGCTCGACAGGCGATCGCATTCTTATCGAGGAATCGGGGAAGGGTGTCGCGCTGGCTCCGCCTCGAGAGTGAGGCGGAGTTGGTCGCGAGTCTCCGACAGGTCTTCGTCCCGACCTGCTCCAGGACCGAATTCTCGGCGAGAGCGCCTCAGACTCCGGCGGAATCCGACGGCTTGTAGGAGTGGACCATGTCAACCAGGGCAATCACGTGGTCGACGGGGGTGTTCGGCAGGATCCCGTGCCCGAGGTTGAAGATGTGCCCCGGTCGGCCCGCGGCCTGGTCGAGGATCCGCTTCGTCTGCTGCTCGATCTCGGGCAGGGGGGCGAAGAGGACGATGGGGTCGAGGTTCCCCTGCACCGCCACGGAGGGACCCAGCCGCTCGCGGGCCGCATTGAGCTCGACCCGCCAGTCGAGGCCGATGACGTCGCCGCCGGCGTCGCTCTGGAGTTCGAGGAGTGAGCCGGTGTCGGTGCCGAAGTGGATGACGGGGACGCCCGGTGCGAGCTTTCCGATGAGCCGCCGCATGTGGGGCTGAACGAACCGGCTATAGTCGTGAGGGCTCAGGTTGCCGACCCAGCTATCGAAGAGCTGGAGCGCCTGGGCGCCCGCGTCGGCCTGAGCATTCAGGTAAACGGCCGTCCCGTCGACGAGCTTCTCCATCAGGGCGTTCCAGGCCCCCGGATCCCGATACATGAACGACTTGGCCTTCTCGTAGTGCCGCGATCCGCTCCCCTCGATCGCGTAGCAGGCGAGCGTGAATGGGGCACCCGCGAAGCCGATCAGCGGGGTGTCGGGGCGAAGCGCCGCGCGTATGCTGCTCACGGCCTTCGCCACGTAGTCGAGCGGATCCATCGCGTCGAACCGCTGGATGCGATCGACGTCGCTGGTCTCACGCACGGGGTTGTGGATGACGGGGCCTTCCCCCTTCGAAAACTCGAGGTGCAGCCCCATCGGCTCGAGGATGAGCAGGATGTCGGCGAAGAGGATCGCCGCGTCGACGCCGAGTTTCTCGGCGGCGTGGACCGTGACCTCCGTGGCCAGAGCCGGGTCCTTGCAAAGTTGCAGGAATGAGACCTTGCTGCGGAGGTCGCGGTATTCGGACATGTACCGCCCTGCCTGCCTCATGAGCCAAACGGGCGTGACGGGGGTCGGTTCGCCCCGGCATGCCTTGAGGAAGATCGACTCTCGCAGGGATTCGGGCAAGGCTGGGGGCGGGACGCTTGGCATGAGGGATTCGATCTCGAAAAACTCGGCCGGTTCAAACCCAGGGCGGCGGCCATGACGCGACAGCCGACGCGGGGCGGCGGGGAACAAATGACCCACTCCTTCGTATCAGAGTGCGGGTAGCCCTGACAACCACTGGGCGTACAATGAATAGTGTACGTAGTAATGGATGACGTCGAGTACGATTTTCTGGAGCCTGCGTCGGACCCGCCATTCGCTTCTGCCTTCGGGTCCGACGAACCCTCGACGCCTGCGAGTCATCCGGAATCTAACAGGCTGATAGCCCGACCATTGCGCCGGGGGCATTTCGACTCGACGGGCCCCTGGCTGGGCACAAGACATCAGGAAAAACGATGGATCGATTTGATGAGGATGGGGGCCGTCTGCCCTCCGACAAGGGGATTCCCAACGGGGGAAATGACGCCCCGCGTCGAAACACGTTCGCCGCGAAGATGTCGCGATCGCGACTGCCGAATCGGCGGACCGAAGATGAAGAGCTGCTGAATCGCCCACTCCCGGTCCTCCCACAATCCAGGGATACTGAGCTCGGGGCGTTCACCCACACTGAAGCCTGGCGAATCCTCCGCATCCAGGGGGAGTTCGTCCACGGGATCAATGCCCTGGCGGAAGTGGGCGCGGGGGTCGCCGTGTTCGGCTCGGCGCGGATAAAGCCCGATCATCCGTATTATGCGGAAGCCCGTGAATTGGGCGGCAAACTCGCCCAGGCGGGCTTCGCGGTGATCACGGGGGGCGGCCCCGGCTTGATGGAGGCCGCGAATCTCGGGGCACGCGAGGCCGGAGGGCTCTCGATCGGGCTGAACATCGAGCTCCCGTTCGAGCAGGCTCCGAACCCATACGCCGACCTCTCGATCAACTTCCGCTACTTCTTCGTGCGGAAGACGATGTTCGTGAAATATGCGAACGGCTTCGTGATCTTTCCGGGCGGGTTCGGTACGCTGGATGAGTTGTTTGAAGCCCTGACTCTGGTCCAGACCGGCAAGATCAACCGCTTCCCGATCGTGCTCTATGGCTCGAAATACTGGGGAGGCCTGCTGGGCTGGATCAAGGAGACGCTCCTCGAGGAGAAGGTGATCTCCCCCGAGGATTTGAACCTCCTGGTCGTCACGGATTCGATCGACGAGGCTCGCGACGTGATCGTGGATTGTTACAATACTCGGTGCTGGACCACCTGGAAGAAGTCCGAGGGTGCCAAGGTGGACGCCGACCCCCCGGGGGCACCCGCGACGGCCCTCGACCCCGACAAGGCGGACGCCCAGTAAGCCGTCCGAGACCCGGGTCGTACGCGAGAGCCTCTCGGAGTCGCCCCGACCCTCGCCCCACCGCCGACCCCCCCGCTCAGGAGTTCGAGAGATGCTCGACGCCCCAGCCGAGACCACCAAGGACGCCGAGTCGTTTCTCGCTCTCGACCAGGCGATGCGCAAGGAGGGGGCCGCGTTCGCGCTCAACCAGTTGATCACGCTCCTCACGGAGCGGGGGGACGCGCGTGCCCTGCTCGACGCCCTGCTGCTCAGGGCCAGGCACGAGCTTGGGCTACCCTTGCTCCATGCAGGGCCGCTCAACGACGTCGCGGAGCCGCTGCGGTCGAAGTACGAGGAGAAGTACGTCGACGCGATCCGGACGGTGGGCGGTCGGCTCCTCGCCGATGGCGACATCGCCGGAGCCTGGCCTTACCTTCGCGCCATCGGCGAGCCGGAACTCATCGCCAAGGCCATCGACGCCTATGTGGCCGAAGAGGGGGACGAGCGGCTCAACGGCCTCGTCGAAGTCGCCTTCAACCAGGGGGCGAACCCGCGCAAGGGGTTCGAGCTGATCCTCGAGCACTACGGCACCTGCTCGGCGATCACCGCATTCGAACACTTGCCGCAGGACGAGGCCGTCAGGACCGCCTGCGCCGATCGCCTGGTGCGGCAACTGCACACGCACCTCGTCTCGAACCTTCGGGCGGAGATTGCCCAGCGAGGTCAGCCGCTGTCTGCCCACGCCGTCCCGATCGCCGAGCTCATCCGTGGGAGGGATTGGCTCTTCCAGGAAGACGCTTACCACATTGACGTCTCACACCTGGCCGCGACCGTCCGAGTATCCCCCTTGCTGACGGATCTGAGTACGATCGCTCTGGCCCTCGAACTGACCGACTACGGCCGCCAGCTCTCCGAGCGGTTCAAGTACGAAGGGGAGCCGCCGTTCGAGGACACGTACGAGGATCACGGCGTCTACCTGCGCTGCCTCCTGGGGCAGGAGGTCGAGCAGGGAGTCGCCCACTTCCGTTCCAAGCTCGCTCCGCCCGATCAGGAGGATCGTGATTCCATCCTCCCGGCCCAGGTCCTCGTAGGATTGCTCGCCCGAATGAATCGACTGGATGAGGCCATCGAGGTCGCCTCGACCTACCTCGCCGACCTGCCCGAATCGGCGCTCATCTGCCCGGGGCTCGCCGCGCTCTGCCAGCGGGCCGGCCAGCCGGGCAAGCTCGCCAAGATCGCGCAGGAGCACGGGAACCTCGTCCAGTATCTCGCCTCGCAGCTCCAATCCGGGCCGAATAACGGCCAGGGATGATCGCGTTTTCAACTCGCCCCGCCTCGTCCTGACCGACATCCTTCGTGCGCGCCGACATCCCCGGAAAAAGGCGGTGGCGGGGCGCAAGGATGATCGCTAAGCTCTATGTGCCGGACCTCGCCCCCGGACAACCTCACGCCTCAGATCAAGATCTCTGCCGCTCGACCAAATGCTGAGAGGATCGATCGATGACACGTCGGATCGGGGGACTCGCTGCCGTCGCAGCTCTCATCATCATGGGAGCGGATGTGGGCAGGGACGCCATGTTCACGAGTCTCTTCGATGGAAAGACCCTGAACGGCTGGTCGGCCGAGCATACCGACCGCTTCTCGGTGCGCGACGGCGCCATCTTCGGCGACGGCGGCGTCGGCTGGCTACGATGGGGCAAGCCCTACGCCGATTTCGAATTCGAGGCGGAATATCGCGCCATTCAGAAGGGTTCCGACAGCGGGATCTTCTTCCGTGCGAGCCAGGAAAGCGGGACGCAGGATACCTTCTGGCCGGCTCGCGGCTATCAGCTTCAAGTCGCGGACGGCGACAACAACCTCATGATCCTCGGCCACGGAACACCGCCACCGACTTTCGACCGCAAGGCCGACGTGCTGAAAGGCTCGATGAAGGGCGTCGGAGAGTGGCAGACAATTGTCCTGAAGGTTGTCGGCAAGCGGGCCGAGGTGGTGCTGAATGGGAAACTCATCACCGTGACGGAAGCCATCACGCTCAAGGATGGATTCCTTGGCCTCCAGGGGGAGAACGGGCAATTTGAGTGGCGGAACCTCAAGCTCAAGGAACTGCCCGCGACCCAGTGAGCATCGGCTCTCAGCGTTCCGGAGCGTCGGCACCTTCATCCCAGCAGAGCCCGACCTCGGCGAGTTCCTCGGCCGGGATTGCCTGGAAGTGACTCAAAAGGAAATCTCGACCCCAATCCTCATTCTCGATCGCGTCGAGAGGAGGGAGGTCGAGAATCCCGAAACGTTGTACAAGGAGTTGGTAGGCCTCAGAGACCCCCAACTCCACGATCGGTATTAGCGCCATGGCGACGAGGGACGACGTCCCGGCCCCGACTCGACGATGATTGGGGCAAGTTGCCAGAGGCCATTGCCTCGGCTGACCCAGCGGAAACCCGGAGGGGTGTTCAACTCGCCACCGCCTCCTTGCCCGCGACCGCCTCGCTCCTCGGCCTCGACGCTGCGCAGCTCATTCCCCGCCGCGAAGTAGATGAACGTCGCGAGGAGGATTTGCATCAAGCTGCTGTCGCTGGAGCCCGTCAGGAAGAGGACGAGGTTGTAGGTTCCATACAGAACCGCCAGGAGCCGGCCGAGATTCGCTGCGATGGAGGTCGCCCGTTGCCGGCCGAACCAGCCGCTCAGGACCGCACGCAACACGCGGCCGCCGTCCATCGGGAACGCAGGAATCATGTTGAAGGCGGCGAGCAAGCCGTTCACCACCATCAGGTTGAGCGCGAAGACTCGCAGCAATTCCGAGCCGTCGAGGAGCGGCGTCGCGAAGAGGAACAGGCCCAGGACGACGGCGATCGCCACGTTCACGGCCGGCCCAGCCACCGCGATGGCCAGTTCCACGCCGGGAGCTTTCGGCAACCGACGAAGTCGGGCGATGCCGCCGATTGGATAGAGCGTGATGTCCTCCGTCTCGATCCCGAAACGCCTCGCCATCAACGAGTGGCCGAGCTCGTGGAGGAGCACGCAACCGAAGGCGGCACCGACGAGCGCCATGCTCAGGATGCCGCCATTAAACGCGAGAACATAAGCGAGGACCAGGAACAGCGTCGGGTGCACGTAACAGTCAATACCCGCGAACTGTCCCAACTTCCAGGAGGTGCGCATAGGGGAGATGATCCTTTCTCAAAGGGCAGGGCCCCTCGATCCTATTGTAGTTCGCACTTTCGCCCAGGAAAGTTCGGAACTCGGCGCGCAACTCATTCTGCCCGGAGGGATCGGGCGGTTTCGCGAGAGATTCGAGCTTGGAAATCGTTTGCGTTTCAGTTGATGGGGGCGGAGTCGGCTTCAGACTTCAGCGTTCCAGGATACCCGGGCGCGGGATGACGAATCCTTTCACCGCGACGTCGATCTGCGGCCATTGCTGGGCCGCCGTGACATTCTCGTAACCTCGCGAGTCGACCACGACCGTGTCGCACGACCGCGCGGCACCGACGCTCGGGCTCCAGCAGAGCGGGGTCCCGTGATTCAAGGCCAGTGAGCTATCGGGCAGCAGCAGGGCCTCTCGGGGGGCGTAGCCGGTCAGGAAACCGAGGTAGTCGAGCGTCCATTCGTGAGGCCGATCGAACTTCTCGTAGATCCGGCGCGCCTTGCGGATCACCTCTGAAACGGTCTCCTGGGGCCTGGAGAAGTAGATGCAGGTCGCATCCACCATGGCCGCGAGGCCGTGGCACTTCTTCAGCTCCTCATCGGCAGGCCCGAACGATACCGTCCTGGAGAGCGAGGCGCAGAGGCCATGGCGTCGACCCGTGGCGGTGATCGTCACCTGTCGTTCGATGGCCGCGGCCTTGAAGGTCGGCTGGCGGTAACGTGCCAGGCGGTCGTCGCAGGCGACCCGCAGGTCGACGGGCACGACCCCTTCGCGAAGCAAGCGATGTGCGAGGTGCCCTGCCAGGTCCGCTTCCTTCTCCCCCTGGTGGAAGTTGCGGCAGGTCGCCTCGACCGCGAGGGCCAGGGTCCGACCGAGCTCCCGATATCGCTGCCGTTCCAGCCTGGTCAGGGGAAGGCGAAGGGCTTTGAGCATGTCGCCAGCCTTGGGCCAGGGCGAGGCTCCCCCCGCCAGGTCGGTCACGACTCGCTTGTTGTGGCTCAACTCGGCGATGATTCGGTCGGGGTCGTCGAACCAGGGGCGTTCCTTGAGCTGGAAGCCCAGCCCGGCGAGCTCTTCCTCGAAGACGCGGGCGCTCTGGACGTTATCCGTGATGACCGCGCGGCTGCCGCGGTTGACATAGAGCAGGATCGACCCGAGCTCGAAACCGAGGTCCTGCCCCAGGTCGCCGCCCGAGGTGAACCAAGCGATCGAGTCGGCCCGGCCGAGGACGATCGCGTCATTGCCCGTGGTGTCGAGGAAGCCGCAGATCCTGCGGTGCTTCTCCTCGATGTCTTCCCGTCGACGTGCGAGTTCCTCGTCGGCGTGATCGGCCGTGGGGTCGGCCAGCGCCGGGAGTGTGTCCGTGTTGGGGCGGTCGTCGGCCGTGTGCGCGACGCGATCAAACTGAGTTGCGTCGCCATTCTGAGTCGTATCGTACGACTCAGCGTACAGGGACGCCATCCCGCCCGATTGGGAACCGGATGCCACGAGATCGCCTCCCATTTTCAAGCCAGGCAGACTCCCGTGGCGAGCCTCCGGCCCAGGTCCACGGGCGACTTTCAGATAGGATTAAGGATATCGTTTCAAGTCGGGCCCGGAAATGCAATACGGTGTTCAACCAAATTGCTGGCCACGAGTTGGATCGATTTCCGATGCGATGGACCGAACCACGTTCGCCGCAGGCGTTAATGCGTCGAGGCCGCCAGGTCCTTAATAGTGCGTGGTGGCGACAGAACGTTGTGCAAAAAGCTCACAACCTCGGGAAAGAGGTCGCGGTGCGTGAGGTTCAGATGAAAACCATGTCGTGCACTGTCTATCACGAGCAAACGATGTGCCACGCCGTTTGAGCTGAACTTGTGGGCGAGTGTCTCCGACTGCTCCAGCGGGACGAGGAAATCTCTTCGGCCGTGGATCAGGAGCGTCGGGGCCGATCGACTCGTGACGTGACTGATGGGTGAGGCGTCTTCGTAGCGCCTGGTTTCCGCCTGCGTTTTTGGGGGGTTGCCCATCAGCATGACGACGGGGATCGAGCCGAGGGGGCTGTGTCGGTAGAGCAGCTCGAGGTCGGCAGGGCCGTAGAGGTCGACCACCGCTTGGACCTCGCTCGAATCTTCGAGGGAGCCGGTTCGGTTCGCCTGGCCTGTTTCGGAGTTCGTCCCCAGGTGGAGCGCCAGGTGTCCGCCGGCCGAGGATCCGAAGGCCACGACTCGCCCGGGGTCGATTTTGTACTCGCCTGCATGACGCCTGAGCCAACGTACGGACTCACGGACGTCATCGAGATTGTCGGGCCAGCTCGAATAGGAAGGGCGCGAGAGTCGGTAGTCGACGGACGCGACGACGAAGCCGCTCTGGGCGAACCGGCTGGACATCCCTTCCAGGTCGACCTTACTGCCGCCTCGCCAGCCACCGCCGTGGATCGCCACGATCAACGGCCAACCCCGGGACGGGGCAGTCCCCTCCGGAGAGTAGAGGTCGAGGCGAAGACGTTTGCCCTGGACGACCCGATAGACGAGGTCGCGCTGGACCTGGACCCCCTTCGGAGGTTCGGCCCGGCGAGCCTCGCCGCGGACCAACAACCCGGTCGCCCCGATCAGCCCGAGCCAGGCACAGCAACGGATGAGCATCGTGCTCGAATGTAGGATTCTCGAGATCCTGTCAGGCCGATCCCCAGTCATTCCGAGGTCACTCCCGAGCGGTGCAGTCTGGGCGGCCATTCGCCCAAGGGATGTCCATGAGATCGTACGGGCTCCGGGAGGATTGGGACAGGCGCCAAATTCGGGATCGGTCCAGTGAAAGTGTCGACCCTGACGGTCGCTTCAGATCTGCCGATTCGGCGAGCGAGCATGCTCTAGCAATCGTACGATTTGCGATGCAATAGCAATTTGGTCCGCTATTTGCTCGACAGTTTCTTGTTGGGTTCATCTCGCCAGTTGAATCAGTCGAACATGAAAGATTTCGGAATTCCACAAGTGTGGCCGATAAGTTTCGCCGCATAATAGAGTCAGCTCCTTGGAAAGGGATAAGCCGATGTGGGAGGGGATTCCTGATAATTTGCGGGTGCTCCTCGTCGAGGATGCCCCCTTCTTGAGATATGCTTTCGGAAGGCTCCTACGCCTGAATGGCTTCGACGTACGCGAAGCGAACGACGGCCAGGAGGCGCTCGACTGCGTCTATGATTTTCAACCACAACTAGTCGTCACCGACTTGATGATGCCGGTCATGGACGGCGTGGAATTGATCCATCGCCTCCGTTCCGACCCGAGGACCGCCGACCTCCCGGTCCTGGCGATCACCGCCGACGCCTCGGAGCAGACTGAGATGAAGGCTCGCGAAGCAGGGGCCGTGGAGTTCGTGACCAAGCCGGTGGACCTGCCGACGCTGCTCGATCGGCTCCGATCCATGAGCCACTGAGGGCGAATCACCCGAGCGGGGCCTCCTCGTCGACGGTCACCCCATGTAGAATTGCAGAATCAAAGAGCGAAGGGGGTGACGACTCCCTTCATCAGCTCAGACCCGATCGACGCAGCCTAAAGTCGACGAGAACAACCCCAATGGCGACCGAACGACCCCTCTTGACCCTCTTGCAGCAACGCGAGATCGAGGCGCGGATCGTCGGGCCTCTCGTGCGGGCCTTCTCCGAGGAGTTCGGGCAGGAGCGTACTCTCGCACTGGTGAGGTCGGTGATCGAGGATCTCGCGAGGCAGAGCGGGGCGGATATGGCGATCCGATTGGGGGAGGACTCACTCGAGGCTTTCGCGGGCAGCCTCAATAAGTGGAGCGAGGGCGGGGCGCTCGAGATCGACCTGCTCGAGCAGTCGCCCGAGACCCTCTCGTTCAACGTCACCCGGTGTCGCTACGCCGAGATGTACCGCTCGCTTGGCCTGGCCGACCTCGGCTCGAGCCTCTCCTGCCAGCGCGATTTCTCCCTGGTCGAGGGTTTCAATCCCGAGATCGAACTGACTCGCACACAGACGCTGATGGAAGGGGCGCCTTATTGCAACTTCCGTTTCCGGTCGGACGTGAAGTCGTCGGAAGATCAGCCTGCCTGACTCATACTTCTCACACTTTCCGCCATCAATCCTCAAGTCCTCTGGACAATTTCCCGATTATCGGGATTGTACCGGTTGTCGTGGCACGCCCTCTCCGCGCCCGGAGGGGGCGGGCTTTCGCCAGCAGAACGAATTCGACGGGCCCAAAGGAAGGGGCACTTGCATGGCGAGCGGAGCTCACCGCACCTCTCGGCTGGCCTACCCTGGCACTCTTGCGATGCTGGGCCTGGCGCTGGCATTCCCGATCGCCCTGATGGTCTTCAATCCGACGCTCATGTTTGAGCGAGGTTGGGAGCAATACGTCGGGACGGGCATCTACTTCTGGGCCGTGCTCACCCTGGCCAGGGAGCTCTCCTGGCTCTGGAAGAACGAGAGTGCCTTCGAAGAGGCACCCGCACTCCTGAAAGGCCTCGCGGCGAAGAAGAATACCGCAGGCAATCTTGCGGCGGCACCGGCCAAGGCTGAGACCGACGATCGCCGGCTCCTACCCGGCCGGATCCGGCAACTCTCCGGATACGTCGAGGAGGCCCGATCCCCCTCCGTGGCCCAGCTCATGGAGCTGAACCGGGAAGGCTCCGCCCTCGACCAGGAGCACGCCGCGGGCCGGTTCACGCTCACGCGGTATATCCTCTACCTCCTGCCGGTGATCGGCTTCATCGGGACGGTCGAGGGTATCTCCAAGGCCCTCATGAACATCAGCAAGGTCCTACCGATGGTGAAGGACCTCGACGGTTTCATGAACAACCTGACGAGCGTGACCTCGGCACTTCAGGTTGCCTTCGACAGCACCTTGCTCGCCCTCTTCCTGAGCGCGGCCCTGATGCTGGTGCAGACCCTCGTGTACCGACGCTCGGAAGACTTGCTGGCGAGGATCGATCGCTGGGTCGTCGAGCAGGTGCTGCCCAAATTCGGCCGGGATGATTCGACCGGGGCGGGGCTCGCCACGGCGATCGCGACCCAGTTGGAAAAGCTCCGCGTGGAGCTCGCCGCCCTGATAGAACCGGCGGCGAAGGCCTTCGAGTCCCAGACGTCGCGCTGGACCGAGGCCCTCGTCGGTCCGATCGAGCAGTTCTCGAAGTCGGTGGACCGCCTTCCGATGTCGATGGCGGCCTTCCAGCGCGGGGCCGAGGCGATCGCGGCCATCGGCGGCGACCTCGAATCCCTCGGCATGGCGACCGAGTCCATCCATCGGGGCTCGAGCGCCCTCGTCCGGATCGAGTCGAACCTCGCGAATCAGGCCGTGCCTGCCGAGCATTTCGACGAGATCAAGCAGGGGATCAACCGGACCTGCATGGCGATCGAGTCGCTCTCGAGCTCCTGGACGAGCGCCTACGAACGGTCGAGCCGGACGACGCAAGAACAACTCGCCCGGACGCTCAACAGCCTCAAGGACGCGCTCGACCTGCTCAACGTCAGCATGGAGCAGGGCAACGCCCTCTATCGCAACATCGTCAAGAAGATGTTCGATGAGCGGGCTGCGGGGCAAGGTAACGACTCGATCCGGGCTGCCTGAACGGGAGATTGACGCATGCGACGATCGCGGCGCAACGGGCACTCGGCCCATGAATTCGGCGGCTCGGGCGAGGATTCGTTCGTCGCCGTCGTGGTCACGAAGCTGACCGGGGCCCTCCTGTTCATCCTGCTCCTGACGATGGTGATCATGGCCTTACTACCCAAGGCCATCGATCTCCCAGCTTCCGACACCAAGTCCGGCAAGTCGGAGAGCGTCCCCCTCGCCATCGCGACGCCGGAGACCCTCCCCGAGGCGATCGCCGGGCGTCCATACAACGTGGCGCTCGCCGCGGTCGGCGGGCAGGGGCCTCTGCGGTGGTCGCTGGACGGCAAATTGCCCGAGGGGCTCGAATTCGACTCGGAGAGCGGCCTGTTGCACGGGACGCCTCGGAAGGGAACCCCCGAGGCCGTCGGCGTCATGCTGAGAGTCTCGGACGGCACGGATCGGGCGGCCAAGCCTGCACACATCCTGGTCTATGAGTCGGATCGACCCCTGACGACGCCCTCGAAATGGGCGCCGACCTTGCCTCCGATCCCCTGGCGAGCCTGGGCAGAGCAGGGGGTGGGATTCATCTTCCTCTGGCTGGTCCACTCAGTCTGCATGAATGCCCTGCGTTCGCTCGAGCGGCGTTCGCTGGCGGGCGTCGAGGAGGAGCCGGAGCCTGAACTCAGGGCCCGGACCATCGCGAGTCGCTACTTCGTCTACAAGTCAATCGTCCGCCTGACGACCCTTGGGACGATGGCCGCGCTCGTCATCTGGCTGCGTCAGCAGCCGGGCTGACCCGAGCCGTTATACGTCAGAATTCGATCCCGAAGATTCGCTCGAGGTTGCCCTCAATGCGAATCCGGAACTGGCATATCAATGAATTCCTTCATCACATCTTCCTCGGATCGCCCCAAGAATGTTGGGACGATCCGAGGAAGTTGTCGCTTACCTATTTTGAGGTGGAGACTCTCCATCGATTCTCATAGCCCCTGCGCACTGAGCGAGGCCGCCAGGCGCAAGCACCAGGAGGTTGAAGATGGCCCGAATTCCCGCACTCCTGCTGAGTATGTGTCTCCTCGTCCTTGCACTGGCATCTTATTCCGAAAGTCAAGCGCAAGACCCGGGCGGTGACCAGGGAGGAGGCGGGCGCGGTGGCCGCGGTGGCCGCGGCGGATTCGGAGGTCCTGGTGGGCCTGGAGGATTCGGGGGTTTTGGTGGTTTCGGCGGCTTCGGTGGCTTCGGCGGAAGTACGACCGCGTTGGTGAACAATGAAGCGGTGCAGGAAGAGATTAAACTCACCACCGACCAGAAGAAGAAGTTGACCACGATCAACGAGACGGTCAATCGCCGTCGCGAAGAGATTTTCCCCAAGAATCAGCAGCGGGGCAATCGGGGGCAGGGAGGGGTCGACCAGGGGGGACAGAACGGTCCTCAATTTGATCGCGAAGCGTTCCAGGCGAATATGGAAGCCATGCGAGCCTTGAACGAGGACCACGAGGCGGCGATCGGCAAGGTCCTGAACCAGAAACAGAAGGTTCGGGTCAACCAGATTAGCCTCCAGCAGCAAGGCCCGCTCGCGGTGGCTCGGCCCGAGATCGCCGAGAAGCTCAACATGAGCGAAGAGCAGAGCGAGCAGATTCAGGCGATCCTCCAGGATGCGGGGAACGCCCGCCGTGAACTGATGCGTAACGCCTTCGGCAATCGCGGGCGTGGCGGCAATCGTGGTGAGGACGGCGGCCCGAATGCTGGTGGCCCCGGCGGCGGCGGGAATGGTGGCAACCGCGGCGGTCGCGGCCGCGGCCCTCAGGCCAAAAATGACGACAACGCCGCCGACGCCAAGGCCAAGACGAAGCCGGCCGTCGTCGACGACGAAGATGCCCCCGCACCCACCCCGGCCGCCCAGCCCAAGAATCAGGACGGGCAGAATGGTGGCGGTCGCGGTCGTGGTCCCGGCGGTTTCGATCGGGATTCCCCCGAGGCCAAGGCCCAGTTCGAGAAGATGCGGAGCGAAGGGGAGAAGCTCCAGGACCAGACCATCGCGGCCGTTTCCAAGGTCCTGACCAAGAAGCAGAAGCTCGCCTTCAACAAGATGCTCGGCGAGCCCTTCGACCTTGAGAAGCTTCGTCCCGGCGGCGGCCCTGGCGGTCGTGGACCGCGTCCCGACGCCAAGGACGCCGACACGAAGTCGACCACCAAGGCGACCGGCAAGTCCTCCGAATCGACCGCCAGCTCCTCAACTTCCAAGAAGAAGGCGGCCGCGAAGACCCGCAAGACCTCGGGCACGTCCTAAGGCTTCGACGGTCGCGAATTTTGAAAATTGGTGAGGCTATGAAGGGGCCAGGCGCCGGTTTCGACCGGTAGCTTGGCCTTCCTCGCTTTTTCGGGTTCTAGTATAAACGCCCACGCGATAGCCTGCGTCTCATCGATCCAAGGAGGGGTCGTAACATGCCTGCTCGTGATGGAAAACTCTTCCTGGGGATCACGTTCGTCCTGCTTGCCGGGCTCGCGAACACCTCTCGAGGCCAGGTCCCGGTCCTCCCCAACAGTCACCTCGGGCACCGAACCGCCCCCATCCTCCTGCTGACCCGGGCCGACGTCCGGGCCGAGTTGGGTCTTACCCCCGAGCTGGCGCAAGAGTGCAATCAACTTTGCGAACGCCTGCATCGCAAGGTGAGGAGCCTCGCCGGCAGGACCGACGCCGCCGTCCTCGAGGCGCGAAAGGCGATCGACCTCGAGCAGCAGCAATGGCTCAAGACCCACCTCAATGAGAAGCAGATCGAGCGGCTCGTCCAGATCGACCTGCAGTGGGAGGGTCCGTCGTCGATCTACAGCCGTCCTATCGTCGTCGAGACCCTCGGCCTGACGACCGAGCAGCGCGAGGCGCTCAAGCTCGTCGTCCAGGACTGGCAGGCGAAGCGGCGTGCAAACACGAGCATCCCCATAGACACGAAGGCCTACTGGGGGCAAGTCCTGGCGATCCTCTCCGAGCCCCAACGCGAGGTCTGGGCAGAGATGCTCGGGAAGTCGTTCACGCCCCAACCCGAGGCGGCGCCGGCCACGGCCGCCGCGAAGGATTCCAGGGCCAAGCGCTAGGCGTCCATCCCTGCTCTTAACTGATGGGTGGGATCAGGCGTGAGGGGTCGAGCCGAGCGTGAGACGCTCGAAATCGGGATTACCTCGGAGCCGATCGAAGTCCGACTCATCGGGGATCAGGGTCCGAAGGTTGGGGTCGAGGTCGAGCGCCACGCTTAGCTCGTCGAGCGCCTTCGGCGTGTTGCCGGCGAGACTCCAATAGCAGGCCAGGTTGTAGTGCAGGAGCGGCTCATCCGAGTGCACCCGGCCGGCGCGCTCGAGGGCGTCGATCGCCTGGGCCAACCGATGGGTTCGCTTGTAGCACCAGCCCAGGGCGATGGCCACGCTGATGTCGCCGGGGCGGAGCGCCGCCGCGACCTCGAGGGGTTTCAAGGCTTCTCGATACCGGTCGAGCGACCTGAGGGCTTCCCCCATGAGGAAGCTGGCCTCGAATTGCATGGTCGGCCAATCGGCTCGCCGCTCGAGGATCTCCAGCGCGCGTTGCGGGAGATTGAGCATCAAGTAGCCTTCGGCTTCATCGAGCTGACGCTTGATCCGGTCGCGGATGATCCGGCCCATCGCTCCGCCGTCTCCCCTGATCGTCCACCCTCGATACCCTTCGCCTTCCGCCAGGGCAGGAGTCGCACGGTTTGTGTATCCGTGTAAGCTTACCCCATGATATGGGAGCGGGGAAGAGTGATCGATCCCACGAGGGGATCGCGAGGGTGGAAGTCGGTTGCTAGAGGATTTGTGGCAACTTCCCGGGGTCGGGCCTGGTCTGAGAAGCCCCGATCCCGGGTCTAAAATGACACTCGGCCGAGATGATGCCTCCCCTTCAGGAAGCATCACATCGGCCGAGCGTGCCAGGCGAAGTTGATTCACTACTCTCAGAGTCGGCGATTCAGCCCGAGGTCTCCACCATTTTGCAGCGACGACTGGAGCTTCTCTCGGTAGGTTCCCTCATCGGCGCTCAGGGCTTTTTCGCCCTCGACCAGGTCGGGGATCTCGAAATCGTCGGTCGACCTCTGGGCCAGGGCCTGGGCCCGGACGTCGATGCCATCGAGGTTCTCGAGCTTCGATCGCCAACGCGAAGGGATCGAGTCGACCCCATAATGGGCACCGAGCATGGCGCCGAGGATCGCGCCGGTCGAATCCGCGTCGCCGCCGAGGTTGATGACGTCGATCATCGCTTCTTCGAAGCTGTCGGTCGTCACCAGGAGATAGAGGCAGGTCGGGATCGCGGCGGGGGGGAAGCCCATCGTCGCTCGCTTGCAGGGCGGCTCGGCACCGTGGGAGTTTGCCTCTTCCACCAGGCCGGCGAGGGCACGCTCGCGAGGGACCTCGAGCAGCTTCTCGGTATGGGCGAGGGCGTTCGACAGGCTCTTGCTGTAGAGCCGGGCCGAGGAGACCACGTCGCCGTAGCGATTGACGATCTTCGCCTCGTCCTTGGCGACGTCGGCGGCGACCCGAAAGAGCAGGCTCGGATCACGGGGCTCGCCGTCGAGCAGGCGGCGGACCGCGTGCGTCACGGCCATCGCGCCGGCGAGGCTGCGGATGTCCCGGTGGGTCATGAGGCTGGCCGCCATCGCGGCGCCGAACATGGCCTCGGTGTCGTCCCTGTCGAAGTACAGGGCGACCGGGGCGATCCTCATCGCGGCGCCGATTCCGGCCGATTCCTGGCCCGTCTCCCGGGGAGAGACGCCCCGCTCGAGGGCGTTCAGGACCTGCCGGAAGCTCCGACCGACGCCACGGTGGGCTCCGATGTAGGAACCCTTCGGGGTCGCCAGGCGGAGGTACACGTCGGCGAGCCGATCCGGATCGATGCCGCCGCATTCGAGCAGCACGTCGGAGAGGGCGAGGGCCTGCTGCGTGTCGTCCGAGTACAGGCCGGGTCTCCGCCAGCGATACGGCTTCTTCTTCCAGGCTTTCGCGCCGTCAACGAAGTCGACCACCGCTCCGTAGTGGGCCCGGATCTGCTGCGCACTCAGCCCCTCCAGAGGGGCGCCGAGGGCATCTCCAACGGCCAACCCGAGGAGGCATCCTCGGACACGGTCGAGGCGGGATATTTGGGGCATCGGCTCAAGGCTCCTTCGGATCACGGGGTGATCAACCCAACGCAGCGATCCCCCTTCTCGTCGGGACGCAACGAACTCTAACGACGGTACGAAACCTCGCAAAAGGAAATCCAGCCGAGGCCCCTTTTCTGGCGTCTTTACGACGCACCCATGGCACCACGGGGGCTTGGCCCCCGTTCATCTTAGGGTCACTGACGGGGCCGTGGCTTTTTTTCCGAAGTCTTCACGAATCTCCCTCGCGAGGTCTGACCAGTTCCCGTCGCCCAGCCGCAGTTTCGGGGCCGGATCTGAACAATCGGATAGTCGTGATCCTGGGCCCGAAGGCGGGGTCGGACGAGAGATTACGATCTTGTGCGAAGAGCCACAACACGGATGACCACGACTTTGTTCATGCCCGTAACTATCGGCGTGTCCAAAGCGTCGAGAGCACCCGAGTCGCGGTGAATCGGGCCAACACGTTCATCCTCGTGGCGCAACCGCGCGGAACGTTGCGACGAGCGGAACCCGGCACGACCTCGCCTCAAGGTCTCCGCTCGCCTCGCCGGACTCGCATCTCGAAATTCCAGACACCAGACCGTGAAGGGTTGACGACCAAATTGTGAGTATAGAGGATTGTGCGACGATTCACACCTGAATCACCCCATTACCCATAAGATTCGCCCAATTGGGGGTCGTAACTGATGAGGTTGTCGCTGCCCTTGTCGCTGAAAGCCGCTTGTCTCACCCTCGTCGCCGTCGCTTCGGCCGTGGCGCAGACGCCTTACGGCGATGTCAGCGAGGTGAAGAAGGCGAAGCCGGAAGACTGGAAGGATGTCGCGGCCGTTCCGCCTCCGCCGGGTGCTCTGGTCCTCTTCGATGGCACCAACCTCGACTCCTGGGTGAAGCAGGCGGGCAACGGCGTCCCCACCTGGCAACTCGTCGCCGGCAAGGCGATGCAGGTGCAGGGGGGGAGCATCAAGTCGAAGAAGGAATTCGACGGCCATTTCAAGCTTCACGTCGAGTTCCGAACCCCCTACATGCCCAAGGAGACCGGCCAGGCACGGGGCAATAGCGGGATCTATCTCCAGGGGCGATATGAAGTCCAGATCCTGGATAGTTACGGGCTCGTGAGCCAGGACAACGACTGCGGCGGGATCTACAAGGTCGCGGCGCCGAAGGTGAATGCCTGCAAAGGGCCGACCGTATGGCAGAGCTATGACATCGACTTCCGCGCCCCCGTCTTCAAGAACGGCGTCAAGACCCAGCCGGCGATGATTAGCGTCATTCAGAACGGCAAGCCGATCCACGAGAACGTCAAGATCGAACTGGATAACACCGTCGCCGGCATGGGTGGTGACCCCAGCAAGCCCGGCCCGATCATGCTCCAGGACCACGGCAATCCCGTCCAGTACCGCAACATCTGGCTCCTGCCGCTGAAGTGACCCAAGAGGCATCTTGATGGCGTTGTCTCCGGCGGCGACTCCCGGATCGGGCCAAGCGGGATGAGCATTCATCCTGGCGAATCGTCGTCGTCGCTGGAGTTGACGCCCAACCGCCGGGATCTGATGAGGCTCGGCCTCCTCTTCGGCTCCCTCGCCTTTTGCCAGGGGATCTGCGAGCCAAGCGAAGGGCTGAGTGCCCAACCCGTTCGCTCCCTCCTGCTCTCCTGGAGCAATGGGGTCGCGAGCGTCGCCGCCGTGGCTGGAGTCGTCGCCCTCCCCTGGATCCTCAAGCCCGTCTTCGGGCTCCTCACCGACTTCGTGCCGATCGCCGGGTCACGCCGACGGAGCTACCTCCTGGGAGCCGGCATCCTCTCCACCCTCAGCTTCCTCGCCGCCACCCTTGCATCATCTCGGGTGACCCTGCAACCCTGGCTGATCGCCTGGCTCGCGATCGCGTCTGCGGCGGTTGCCTGTGCCGATGTCGCCACCGACGCACTCATGATCGAGTTGGGTCAGCCGTTGCGGTTCACCGGGAGGCTCCAGGCCATCCAGTGGGGATGTCTCTATGCCTCAGGCCTCGTGGTCGGCGTCGTCGGGGGGGCTTTGAGCGAAGGGCAGCGTCAGTGCTGGGCGATCCTGGGATGCTCCGCGGTGAGTTGTGTCTCGCTTCTGATGATCATCACCTCGGCGCATGAACCCCGTCGCATCGTGACGAGTTCCGGGCTGATGCAGGCCTCGCGGAGGGTCGTTCATGCACTCCAATCCCCGACGATGCTTGCCGTGGGAGGCTTCCTCTTCCTCTGGAATTTCAACCCGTTCTCGAACGCGGTGCTGCACATCCACCTGACGCGTGGGCTGCAATTCTCCGAGCAGGTCTTTGGCCTGACGATCACGACAGCCTCGCTCTCATCCATCGTCGCCTGCGTGCTCTATGGGACGTACTGCCGACGCATTCCGATGGCGACGCTCGCCCGTCTCTCGATTGTCCTGGGAATGGTCAGCACCCTGGGATATCTCCTGGTCGAGGACGAACACTCCCTCGTGCTCGTCACCATCGCGACGGGCTTCACCTACATGACAGCCACCCTGATCCAACTCGACCTGGCGGCGAGGGCCTGCCCGGGAGCCCTCGCTGGGACTCTCTTCGCCACGCTCATGGCCCTCGAGAACCTCGCCGCCTCGCTCTCGACGACGCTCGGCGGTTTCATCTACGAGGCGGCGCAAGGACCTTGGGGAAGCCGGGCAGCATTCCGATTTCTCGTCCTGGTCGGTTGCCTGACCTCGGCCGGCTGCTGGCTCTTCCTCGACCTGATCCCGTTCCGGGATCTCTCGGGCGAGTCGAAGGACGACGCTCAGTTCCCTTGAATTTGCGGTCAACGCAAAGCTATGGGCGATCACGAATGTGGATGCAGGACGCCCTTCGGCTCGAAAAGCGATTGAGTCCGCACGATCGCATGTTCTTCGGGGAAGGTGTGGAAGGTCTGGACGCTCAGACGGCTCATGCGGGACTCCACGAGGATGTGACTGATCGGCGCGGGGGAGAGCCGGCTTAATGGGGAGAAGCGGTGGAAGAGGCCACCACGCGAGGCGTCGAGCGTGACTTCTTCGCAGAGATGCGAGAAGACTTCGGGATCGACGCGCTCGACCTCGAAACAGGCCTGATACGAGACGCCCCCTTGCGGCTCGAGCATGGTCGAGCGCTCGTGGCGGACGGACGAGTGGAAGAGCAGGCCGGGCTCGGGCAGGAGGGTCTCGGGTCCGGCGAGGACCTCGGTCAGGCGGACCTCGCCGAACCGGAAGGTGATGGCATGGCCCCCTTCGATGATGCGGACGTCCGCCTCCCAGGCATCCTGCGTGAACCGGCGATGGGCCCGCATGGCGAACCAGTCGGGGTGAATGGCCCTTGCGAAGACCTGGAAGTTCAGGTCGGCGACTCTCGATCTTCCGAAGCTCACCCCCATAGAAACTCTCCCTATTATATTTATCAGACCCATCCCTTCGGGACACCGCACCGCGAGGCCGTCATGGTCACCCATGATAAGTATAATCGAGAACCTCGCCTGCCTAGTCGCATTTTGTCATCGGCCGTGGCCATGCTGACCCGGCATGGCTGCGCCCAATGACGGGGCGTCAGCCCGCCTTGACCGTTCCGGCCGGGGCCCGTACACTCCCGCCGCTCGCGAAGCCCTGTTCGTCGTCGAGTTTTTGTCTTCCCCTATCGAGCGTGATGCCCACACGCAACAGGGAAGTGCGCCCAGCGGAGCCTCGCCGTGGAAGCTCATCCCACTTCGGTCCTTCCGATCCGTGCCTGGAACGCCTGGCGCGACCGCGGCACGCGTTATGCCTTGCACAAGGCGCTCCGACGCTCACTGGGACCCTGGCCCGACTGGAAGCGCCGCTTAGTCTACGCCGACCCCCGGGAGTATTGGACACTCCGGGGCGGAGATGACTACTTTCGCGAGCAGGAAGGCCAGGCCGAACGGACCCGGCGCTCGGATTGGCTCGCCGATCGGATCGCCTCGTATCGCCCGACGTCGATCCTTGAGATCGGCTGCGGCTACGGCAAACAGCTCCGCGCCCTGCGTTCCCGACTGGCCGACGTCCCACTCGCGGGGGTCGACTTCAGCCCGTCGCAGTTGAACCAGGCCGGCGGCTACCTCCAAGGTTTGAAGGATATCACGCTCATCCAGTCCTCCGGCGCGGCCCTGCCGTTCGAGGACGGGGCGTTCGACCTCGTCCTCACCTCGGCGGTGATTCTCCACAACCCGCCCGAAGTCGCCGAGCGGATCCGCAATGAGGTCCTCCGGGTCTCCAGGCGCTTCGCCGCCCATAATGAAGATACGGACCTCAGCTACAATCGTTACGGCTACGACACCGCGGCCTGGTACCGCGAGCGCGGGATTCACCTCGCCGAGGTCGGTCCGATCCCCGGCCTGGTCGATTCCGAGCATTCGCAATTCTGCGTGGCCGAGTTGTGGCGACGTTGACCCGCCCGCCTCAGGCCCGGGGCAAGACGGAGGGGGCCAGCGCGGAGGGTCAGAAGACCGTCCGCGACAGCCTCATCGTCACGATCGGCGGGCAACTCGAGCGCGCGATCGGCACCTTCACCTCGCTCGCTCTCCACTGGGGCCTCGACGCCGCCAGGCTCGGGATTTACGGGGATCTGCGGCTCTACCTCGACAACACGAACCGCTCGAGCCTCGGAGTGAGCCTCGGCGCGGTGCAGGAGATCCCGATTCTACGAGCCGCCGGACGCGAGGACGAGGCGGATCGTCTCGGCAATATCGCTTACACGACGAATACGATTACGTGTCTGGCCTATGCTCTGGCCTTATGCGTCTGGGCCTGGCTGCGTCGTCCGCTCCTGGCGGGCAACCCTCGCGAGGCCGAATGGACGTGGGGCCTTGTCATCATCGCCGGCCTGACACTCATCAAGCGGTATGAAAGCTTCCTAATCGCCGTCCTTAGAGCCCATCGCGAGTTCGTCCTCACGACCAAGCTCGATATTCTCGAGTCGTCGGTCTCGATCGTGCTCGTCTCTCTGGGGCTCTGGCTCGCCGGATTCTGGGGCCTGCTGGGGGCCGTCGGACTCATCCTGCTGGTCAAGATCGCCTATCTGCACCTCCGCCATCCCTTACGGTTCCGCTGGGAGTGGCACACCCCCACGACGGTCCGGCTGATGAAGGTGGGCCTGCCGATCCTCCTCAATACCTCGCTCTTCGGTGCGGTGCTGACCTTCGATCGGACCATCATCCTCTGGCGAATTCCTGATGGTGAGACGGCGTTGGGCCTGTACACCATCGCGATCATGGGCACGAGTTGGAGCCTCGACCTGGCGGGACGCATCGTGCTCGTCATGTACACGGCCTTCCAGACGACCCTGGGTCGGACATCCGACATCGCCGAGGTCGCCCGCCAGGCGATGCGAGCCACCGAGGTCCAGGCCCCGATCCTAGCGGCCGGCAGCGCGATTGCCTACGTCGTGGGCCCGACGTTCCTCGGCACGCTCATTCCTCGCTACGCGGAGGGCCTGCCCGCCCTTCGCCCATTACTCCCTGGCGTGGTCCTGCTCGGCCTGGCCTGGCCTGCTCGTCAGATGCTGATCACCATCGAGCGGCCCTATCGACTGGGCCTGGCCACACTCGCCGGGCTCGCCGTGATCGCCGCCGCGGCCACTCTCGGGGCCGATCGAGCCGGGATCGTCGGCGTGGCGTGGGGGATGTCGATCGGTTACGCAGCGGTGGCGCTCTTCACGAGTGCCGCGGCGATCGTGCCCCATCTCGGCTATCGAACCTGGTTGCGACATCTAGGCCACCTGGGCACGACATTGGTCTGGTTTCTCTCGGCAACGCTCATCACGGCGCACCTCCCCCTGGGCGGCATGAATCGCTGGGCGGAACTTGCGATTCGGTGCTCGATCCTGGCCTCCTGGGGATTGCCGACGCTCTGGGTCTGGGGCTCGCGGAACGACTGGGGAGGGATGGGAGGCTGGCTCGCGCGCCGGAGATCGGCAAGACCCGTCACGTGATCCGGTGGAACTTTCGACGAGGCACGGATGCTTGATCTCGCGTTTATGCTCGTGCTGACGGCCTGGTCCCTGGGATTCGGCCTCTGGATCCTCGAGCGTTTCCGCGCAGTGCCCGAAGCCTTGATCGATGCAGCCGGTCTCGCGACCTCTGTTGGCCTGGGGAGCTTGGCCCTCGCCGTCCTCGCCCTGGGGGAATGTCACCAGCTTGGCCGAGGCGGTGTGCTAGCGGTTCTCAGTTTCGGTGCCGTGCTGGGAATCCCGGCGATCGCGCGACTCCGACTCTCAGGCTTGAGTCGAGAGCGAAACGCTGAGACCAGGCTCGACCTCCTCGACCGTGCTCTCCTCGGGCTCTTTCTTCTGACCTTCATCGGCACCCTACTAACTTCGCTGGCTCCGGTGACGGATGGCGACGCCCTCTGCTATCACCTGCAAGTCCCCAAGGTGATGCTCTGGGAAGGCCGGGTCTTCTTCGATCCCGACCTGCACGAGACCGTCTATCCGCTTGTGACGGAGCTTCTCTATGCGGTCGGCCTCATGTTCCGAGGCCCGGTCGCCTGCCGCCTGATCCAGTGGGTGCTCGGCCTCGTCTTCGCCGCGAATGTAACCGCACTTGCGAGGACGAGTTTGGGAGTTCGAGCCTGGTGGGCCGGCGTATTCGTCCTGCTCGTCCCGGCGATATCGAACGGCATGACGGCTCCCTTGAACGACGTAGCCCTCGCCGCGTTCGGAAGTTCGGCGTTAGTGGCCTGGCTTCGAAACTGCGATCGGCCCTCCTGGGTGTCGTCGCTACTGGCGGGGGGGTGCCTGGGAATGGCCCTGGGGGTGAAGTACCCGGCACTGGTCCTCGCCGGGGTTCTTTCGCTGGCGTTTCTCGCCCAGGCCGTGCAAGGCACTCGCCCGATCAAGTTGTCGGTGTGGGATTTCTCGGTCTTCGTGGCTGCGGCCGTGGTGGTGGGGGGCCCCTGGTACTTGAGGGCCTATCTGGCGACGGGGAACCCGGTCTTTCCCTACTTCCGCCAGGTATTCGGCGGTGCAGGACTTGACGAGGTCCTCGACGTTTCCCGGCGAGCTATGCCGGTCACCCCCTGGAATATCCTCACCGTCCTCAGCCGGATGACCCTCGAACCGGATCGCTTCGACAGCTTCTCGCATCAGTTCGGGCCGATCTTCCTGCTTTTCCTGCCCGCGTTGCTGCTGGAGAGAGCCCCTCGCCGCCTCCTCGGCCTGACGGCCGTCGGCTTGGCCTACATGCTGCTTTGCACGACTCAGCGACAGAGCATGCGATTTGTCCTCGTCTCGCTCGGCCCGATGGCGGTGGGCGTGGCCTGGCTCGTCGACGTCTGGTGGCGGCGTCGCTCGTTGCCCTCATTGGCGATGGTCGCCGTCTTGATGTTGAGCCTCGGGTTCGAGACCTCGCTGGCATTGGCTCGGGTCCGTCACGGGCTCCCGGTCATCATGGGTCGAGAGACCGCTTCGGATTACCTCAGCCAACGTGAGCCGACGTATCCCGTCGGCAACTGGATCGATTCGCATCTCCCGGCCGACGCCCGGCTGATAGGCCAGGATCATCGTGGGTTCTATCTGCCTCGACCTTATGCGATGGAACTCGCCCATCGGCGTCGCACGAGCCTCGGAAGAAACCAGGAAACGGCTCGGGAGGTTGCGGAGACGCTTGCCGGAGAGGGCTTCACGCATCTCTTGCTCTGCCCGCCCGTCCCCGAGACGGCGGTTGAGTTCGACCCGACCCTCGGACGAATCATGGCCGACTGGCTGGAGACTCACGAGCCGGTCTATCGCCGTGATTTAAAGGATGCGGACGGCGTCTTGCGTCGTTACGCGATCTACGAATTGAGGACGCCCACGCTTGCTGCACGTTCGGGAGGGCTCCGACGATGACGCGATCGCCGACCCTGGAAGAACTGAGGCGGACGGTCCACAAGCAGAGGCATCGGGAGATCGGCAACTGGCTCGCCCGCCGCGTCTCTCGGCCGATGGCGGTTTATGGGACATGGTTGGCCGTCCGCCTGCGACTCTCAGCCCATCAAGTGACGCTGCTGGCGCTCGGTGCTGAGTTCATCGGTGCCGCGGCGATCGGGAGCGGTACTCGAGCGGGTTTCATCGCGGGGGCGGTCCTGCTGCACGTCTGGTACTGGCTCGACCACGTCGATGGCCAGGTCGCGCGGTGGTGGAAGACGGCGAGCCTCGACGGCGTCTTCTTCGACTATCTGATGCACCACACCTGGAACCTCGTGGTTGGCTTCGTCCTCGGATACGGCATGGCCGCGAGAACCGGCGACCCCGCCTGGGCGATCGCCGGCGGCTCGATGGCCCTGGGCTGGTCGATCCTCGCCCTCGCCAACGATTGCCGCTACAAGGCTTTCTTCCAGCGGCTCAAGCGCGAGGAGACGATTTACCGGATCGACGGTGGTAGCGGCGGGAAGCCCGCGCCGGCCCCGTCCTGGCCGCGACGTGGCCGGGGCATGCTCACCTGGCCCGCGTACAAATCGTGCGAGCCCCACGTCATCCTGCTGGGATTGACGCTGATGGCCGGCTTCGCCGCCTTTGTTCCGGAAGTCTGGCTCGCGTCGTGGCGCTGGTCGGTTCGAGGAATGGCCATACTCGCGCCGATGCTGGCGACGGCTCGTTGTGCTCGCGTCGTGGCCCGGGGCGCGGTCAACGCCGAGTTCGACGCCTGGTTCCACCCCTGGATGGAGCCTGGACACTCAACGGCCACCGATTACGATAGGACTCGCGTCTGAGGTCACCTCGTTTGACCGCGTGGAAGGCTGAACGTGATGCTCGGTGCCGAACCCTCGGACCATAATCTGAGCTATCTGCCCGAGCTACCCAAGAGGCGTGATGTCGGGATCGGGGTCGTCGGGGCCGGATTCATCGTCCGAGACTGTCACCTCGTCGCCTACGCCCAGGCCGGGTTCCGGGTCGTCGGGATCACTTCGAGGACCCGCGCAACCGCCGAGGAAGTCGCCGCTCTGCGAGGCATTCCCAAGGTCCACGACTCGCTCGCATCCCTGCTCGATGATCCCGAGGTCGAGGTCATCGACCTGGCCGTCCCTCCCCACTCCCAGCCGGCGTTGATCCGCGAGATCCTGGAGCATCCCGGGCGCGTCCGCGGGATCCTGGCCCAGAAGCCGCTCGCCATGACCCTGGCCGAGGCGACGGAACTTGTCGAGCTTTGCGAGGGTGCTGGAGTGGCCCTGCAGGTCAACCAGAACATGCGGTACGACCAGTCGGTGCGGGCCCTCAAGTCGCTGATTGATCGGGGCGTCCTCGGCGAGCCCGTCCTGGCGACGATCGAGATGCGTGCAATCCCGCACTGGATGGACTGGGCGAAGGATGGGCGGTCGCTCTCGACGTTCATCATGAGCATCCACCACCTCGACACGTTCCGGTACTGGCTCGGCGACCCTCAGCGAGTCCTCGCCAGCACTCGGCCCGATCCCAGGACGAAGTTCTCCCACGCCGACGGGATCAACCTCGTGATCCTCGAGTACGCCAATGACGCCCGGGCAAGTTGCTGGGACGACGTCTGGAACGGCCCTGCGAGGGAAGGGGCGGCCTCCGATATCGGCATCCGCTGGCGATTCGAGGGGACGACGGGCATCGCGCTCGGCACCATCGGATGGCCGGGCTGGCCGGCCCGGACGCCGAGTACCTTGGACTACTCGACCATCGCCGATCGGGGGCAGTGGCACCGCCCGCGATGGCTCGAAGCCTGGTTCCCCGACGCATTCGCCGGTACGATGGCTGGGCTGCTCCGCTCCCTCGAGGCCGGGACGGAGCCGGATATCTCGGGGCGCGATAACCTCAGGACGATCGCCCTGTGCGAGGCCGTCCTCGACGGCGCCCGCGAGCATCGCGTCGTCGAGTTCAACGCCTGAAATCATCGCCAATCAAGAGTCGTTCTCCCTGGCCGCCGGATCTCATCCATGAAGCTCGGTTTGATCAACTCCGCGTGGGCCCAGACCGGCCGGGATACGGCGTACGGCATTCAGAGGACCAAGGAGATCGGCTTCGACTCGATCGACATCTTCGCCGATCCCCTCGACATCGACGTCAGGGAGCGCCGGCGGATTGAGACCGAGTGCGAGCGAGTGGGCCTGCCCATCATCAGCGTTGCCTGCGTGGCCATCGGCCTGGTTGACTTCAACCCGAGCGTCCAGCGATTCCACGTCGACCGCGTGAAGGCGTACCTCGACCTCGCCTACTCGTTCCAGGCCCGCAATGTCTTGCTCGTCCTGGGCGAATACATCTGGCAGCGCGAGGTGATTCCGCCCGCCGAGCAGTGGCGTACTGGCGTCGAGAACGTCGCGAGGCTCGGCGAGTACGCGGCCGAACTCGGCCTGGAGATCGCGCTCGAACTCGAGCCCTTCCACCAGTCATTGCTGAACACGGTCGAGAGTATGTCCAGGTTCCTGCGAGACGTGGACAACCCGAGCGTGAAGTCCAACCTCGACATCTCCCACCTCGTCCTCGCGAATCAGCCCGCATCGTTGCTGGACGATTTGCGAGGCCGGATCGCCCATATCCACATTTCCGACTGCGATGGCAGAACCCACGGTGACCTGCCGCCCGGCAAGGGGGTCGTCGACTTCGCCCCCTATCTGCGAAAGATCAAGGGACTCGCACTCGACGATGTGGCGATGTCGATCGAGCTGGAATATTCGCCCGAGCCCGATCGGATCGAGGAATGGGTCCGCGAAGCGTACGAGTCCACGGCGGGCCTGATGCGCAACGCCGGGTTGCGAGATTAAGTGCTTTCTCTCTTGGATTGCAGGTATGCCAGAATACGGGATTTGATTAGATCATAAATTGATTGGTCGCTCGCGTGTCAGTTGATCGAGCTCGAGCCCCTTCTAGACAGACCACGAGTGAGACATGAAGACGCGCGGCATCGGCATCCTGGTCGCTCTGTCGCTCGTCGTGGTCGTCTTCTGGCCGGCGGCGGCGACCGTCCTCAACGCGTCGAGGGAGTCGGACGCACCTCCGCCGGATGTCTCGGTGCTCATTCGCCCAACCGACGACAGCGTGCCGCGGCCGCTCGTGCTGGCGGCGACTTCGCTCGAGCTGGTGCTGCTGACAGAGTCCATCGCCGTCCCGATCGGCGTTTGCCTGGGTCTCGTGCTGTTCCGGACGGATGCCTGGGGTCGCCGTGCGTTGGTCTGGCTCATGGCGATCTCGGCGTTCATGCCGATGCCTTTGCATGCGTCGGCCTGGCTCGGGGCATTCGGGAACGCAGGACGGATGCAGGCCATCGGAGGGGCCTCGCCGATCCTGGTCGGGCTCCACGGGGCCGCGATCGTCCACGCCCTCGCGGCGATCCCCTGGGTGATGCTCCTTGCGGGGATCGGTTCGCTAGGCGTCGAGCGTGAGGTCGAGGAAAGCGCCTTGCTCGACCTTTCCGCCTGGCAGGTTTTCTTCCGGGTGACGCTCCGTCGCAGCCTGGGAGGGATCGCGGCAGCGACGCTCGCCGTCGCCGTGCTCACGGCAGGCGACATGACCGTCACCGACCTGCTCCAGGTCCGCACTTATGCCGAAGAAGCCTACCTCCAATACCAACTCGGCCGCGGCCCCTGCGCGGCCGCGGCGGTGACGCTCCCGCCGCTCGCCTTGCTTGGACTGGCGATCGTCCTCGGGAGTTCATCGCTGTTCGGCGGCGATTCTCGCAGGTTTACCTCGGTCGCGCGTCGGGCCAGGGTCTGGAACCTCGGCGGTTGGCGGATCCCCGTCGGTGTCCTGGCGTCGCTCATCATTGTGAGCCTGGTTGCCCTCCCCTTGGCGACGCTCATCTGGCGCGCGGGGCGAGTCGGAGGGAGTGCCGCCCTGGGTCGCTTGCCAACCTGGTCGCTCGACGGACTGACCGGAACCCTGAAAACCGCACTCGCCGAGGTTGCCGGGCTAGCCGATAGCCAAACGTACTTGCCTCCGGATGATCCGGCGAGCCGAGGATTCTCGCGCTGGCTCGAACGAGGCCGCGAATTCATGGAAGGGCCGCTTGCGACGAGTGTGTTGTGGTCGGGAGTAGGCGCGACCTTCGCGACGATCCTCGGCTGGGGGCTAGCCTGGAACTGCATCCATTCGAGGGCTTGGCGCATTTTGGGGGCGATCGCCGTGGCGCTGGCGTTGGCTTCGCCGGGGCCCGTGGCCGGCATGGCGCTCGTGCTCGCCTATCGGGATTTCCCGACGCTTTACGACTCGCAGGGTATGATCGTGCTTGCGGCGGTCTTGCGAACGTTTCCGTTCGCATACCTGGTGATCTGGCCCGATCTCAGGGCCTTGCCGCAGGAGTATCTTGAGGTGGCGGAGGTGGATGGGTTGCGACCCTGGGGAATCGTGCGACGGGTCGCTCTCCCGCTTACCAGGCGATCGGTGGTCGCATCGTGGTGGGTGGCATTTGTCCTGGCGCTAGGAGAGCTGCCCGCTACCAATCTTATCACACCGCCGGGTACGACTCCCCTGACCGTGATGATCTGGGGCCTCTTGCACACCGGGGTGGAGAGTCATTTATCGGGGGTCGTCATCGTCTTGCTGGTCACCATGAGCAGCGCTAGCCTTTGTGCAGCCCTGGCCCTGAGCCGGCTCAGCACTCCCGAATCATGATGACGATGGGATCGGGAGGGAAGGTATCCAGGTTCAAGCGCCGACGCGAAGCTTGGTCGGTTCTTCGATCGTATCGACGACGAGCGAGGCAACGAGCCATTCCAGGGAGACGCCGAGCAAATCCGCTTCGGCTCGCAGTCGCTCGAAGAGTTCGGGAGCCAAGGTCACGGCAACTTCAGAGAGTCGGTTCATCGCAGTTACCCCTCCCAAGGATGATGAATGCAACAGACCGAGAAGTTGGATGAGGTCCGTTCTTAGGAAAAGCGGTTAGCTTTGAAAGCAACTGCTGTGCCAATGGACATTCCGGCCTTTCGAAACGAAAGCGGCCCTCCCGTCTGATGAACGGAGGGCCGCGTCGAATCGCAAGTATGAAGTAGTCGCGTTAGGCTTCAATCTTGGGGAAAAGCGGTCGTGGCTTACCCGACTCTAGGGGGGCAGTCACTTTGAGCTCGAGGCTAATTGGTTGAGCAGCGTCTGCATAGCTAACGCTCTCCCAGCCCTGAGATTCTTCGAAATTGAAGGCCCGATAGAAGGTCTCTGCGGTAGATGGTAGGAATGGTTTCGTTAATATTGCACTGACTCGCACCGCTTCTGCTAGGTTGATAAGCACGTTCTTGCAGGCGTCGAGATCAGTCTTGGCGAGCTTGAATGGTGCAGTGGCATCGATATAACGATTCGCCGCGCCCAGAACCTCCTGCCAGATCCTCTGTAGTGCGAGGTTGTATTCGAAGGTTCCGACCTTGTTTCGGAGGTCTTCAATCAAGCCTGCCAGGTCGAGTCCGGCTAGCCAGGCGGTCTTGTCGACCGAGGCTGAGCCTTCGAGCTGACCGTCGAAATACTTGACGCACATCGACAGTGTGCGGCTATAGAGGTTTCCGAGGTTGTTGGCCAGGTCGGAGTTATAGACCTCGATGAATCGCTCCTCGCTGAAGCTGCCATCCCCGCCGAAGGGGCACTCCTTCATGAAGTAATAGCGGAAGGCCTCGGCTCCGTGGAGCTTGACGTACTCGGCCGGATCGATGGCGGTGCCAGACGACTTGCTGACCTTGCCGCCTTCCTTGTTGTAGACGAATCCATGCCCGAAGACTTGCTTGGGCAGGGGGAGGCTGGCCGACATCAGCATGGCCGGCCAGAGTGCGCAATGGAACCGCGTGATGTCCTTCCCAATCACGTGGACATCCGCCGGCCAGATCGATTCGAAGCGTGCCTCGTCCGTCCCGTAACCGATGGCGGTGATGTAGTTGAGTAGTGCATCGAACCAGACGTAGATGGTCTGGTCAGGATCGAATGGGACGGGGATCCCCCAGGTGAACCCCTTCCGGCTGATTGAGATATCCTGGAGGCCGCCTTCGACGAGGTTCACGATCTCGTTCCGACGGCTCTCGGGCTGGATGAAGTCAGGATTCGCCTGATAGTGCGCAAGGAGTCGCTCACGGAACGCGGAGAGTCGGAAGAAGTAATTTTCCTCCTCGACTTCGCGTAAAGGGGCATTCGGGTGGTTCGGGCAACGACCGTCGACGATCTCCTTCTCCGTCTTGAAGGCTTCGCAGCCGTTGCAGTAGAGGCCGGTGTACGATTTCTTGTAGATGTCGCCCGCCTCGTTGACCTTCGAGATGAACTTCTGACAGCCGATGAAGTGGCGTTCTTCGCTCGTCTGGATGAAGTCGTCGTTCGAGATCTCGAGTGCGGCCCAGACCTCGCGAAACTGGCGAGCCATGTCGTCGACGTAGGGCTTCGGCTCCATGCCCAGGGCTTCGGCGCGTTGGGAGACCTTGATGGTGTTCTCGTCGTTGCCCATCAGGAAGTGGACGCGGGAACCTTCCATGCGGCGAAAGCGTGCCTGGACGTCGGCCCCGATCTTCTCGAACGCGGTGCCGATGTGGGGGCGGCTGTTGGGATAGTCGATCGCCGTGGTGATGTAGAAGTTCTTCGCGTCGCTCATCGTCAAACCCTTGCCCTGGAGAACCGGGCCCAGTCATTTCGCTCGACTTTTGGACACCGTCGATTCCGGATACGTTCGGTGTCGCTTGATTTTACCAGAAAGCGCACGCTCGCATCAGGACGAGGGTTGCAGCGGGCCCTTCTGATCCAGATCGAGATCGTGAGTCGAACTCGCTTGCGTCTGTCTTGTTCACGAGTTCAACGCGAAAAGGGGCGTGGATCGCTTTCGCGGATCCACGTCCCTTGATTGTTTCGCGCCGTGTCGCCCAATCGAAGGAGGTCAGGCCTTCTTCACGGCCCGCCTGCGCCAGTAGACGCCGGAGGCCAAGACGCCGAGAGAGAGCATCCAGGAGCTCGGTTCGGGCACGGTCGGTCCGGGGGGGGGCGGGACGACCGTGGGCGGGGGGGGATCGATCGTTTGCGGCTGCGGGTTAGGCGGCGGCAGGTTTTCGATCTGCGGCCCCAGGAACGGGTGATAGAAGTCGAACCTCGTGGGGTTCAGATCGCGTCGCCAGGTGAGGTACTGCACCCAGGGGCTTGAGGCCGCGTTCGCCTGGCTCAGGGCCTGGGCCATGATCTTTCGCACCGCCAGAGTCACGGGGGGGCTCTTGACTTCAGACCAGAGTTGCTGGCCCGCGTTCAAGAAGTTGACCCACGCCCTCAAACCGGGTAATCCGACGACCGACGACTGAGCGCTGATATTAGCTCGAGTGCGGATCGGACTAGCCTGCACCGTCGAATCGGCGAACAGGGCCAGGGAGCACAACATGGTAAGCGACAACGTAAGCCGGCCGCATCGCCGAGAGATTGCTGCATTCATGGGAGATAGTCTCATTACTCACCCAGACTGCCACGAGGGCAATTCGAGGTCGCGTCCATACGACACCATGACACTCAACGGTAGCTACGCAAAAGTCGTATCGGTGCCGCCAATTCCAACGCTTGAGCGGATTGTGCCCCGAACGACGAAATTCGTCCATCCCGGATCGAGATACGGTGGTTTGGGGAACTTAAATGCGTTTCTAGTCGACCTTGACGATTAGGGCTTACCTTGAGGGTGTGCCCTAGGATGACGACCGATGCCGCCGGTTGCAAGGGGATCGGGTGTACCGTTATGGTAAGGCCTCATGCTCGAGGCCAATTATCACGCGGGAACGCCTCGGTCACTCGTCTCAAGGGCCGGGCAGTTCGGGTCTCACGGCCAACGACGGGAAGGGCGAAGAACACATGACTATGGCCACGAAGTATCGGACGCACATGTTCATTGACGGCAAGTGGATCGGTGCGGACGGCGGGCGGACACTTGCGGTCATCAACCCGGCCGACGAGTCGGTGATCGCCGAGGTCGCGTACGGTGGAAGGCCTGAGGCCGACCGAGCCATCGAGGCGGCCACCCGTGCTTTCCCCCAGTGGAAGTCCGCCACAGCCTACGAACGGGCCAAGATTCTCAAGAAGACCGCCGACCTGATGCGCGAGCGGGCAGATAGCATCGCCCGCACCCTCACCCAGGAGCAGGGGAAGCCCCTACTCGAGGCCAAGGCCGAGGTCCTGCACGCCGCCGACACCTTCGAATGGTTCGCCGAAGAGGGCAAGCGTGCCTACGGGCGCATCATCCCGCAGTCGAACGCCTCCAAGCGTCACTACGCGATCAAGCACCCGGTGGGTGTCGTTGGCACCATCACCCCCTGGAACTTCCCGGCCGCATTGCCAAGTCGCAAGATCGCACCGGCGCTGGCCGTCGGCTGCACGGTCGTGAGCCGACCGGCCGACCAGACGCCGCTGACCTTGATCCAGATGTTCGAGTGCCTGGCCGAAGCGGGGCTGCCCGAGGGCGTGGCGAACCTCGTGATAGGCGACCCCCTCCCGGTCGCCGACGCTTTCTTCGCCAACCCGAATGTCCGGAAGATCAGCTTCACCGGCTCGACGGCGGTCGGCAAGGAACTCATCAGACGTTCGGCGGAGCAGGTCAAGCGCCTGAGCCTCGAACTCGGCGGCCATGCGCCGCTGATCGTCTTCCCGGATGCCGACGTCGCCCAGGTCGCCCAGGCCGCGGTCATTGGTAAGTTCCGCAACAATGGCCAGGTCTGCATCGCCCCGTCCCGGTTCTACGTCCACGAGACCCTCTCGAAGCACTTCACCGAGGCGGCCGTGGAACTGACCAAGAAGCTCGTGCAGGGGAACGGGCTCCAGGAAGGGGTCCAGGTCGGACCCATGTTCGAGGCCCGAGCCCTCGAGAAGACAGCCGCCCTGGTGGCCGACGCCAAATCGAAGGGGGCCAAGATCCTGACGGGCGGAGGACGGCCAGGGGCCTTCGACAAGGGTTACTGGTTCGAGCCGACCGTGATCCGCGAGGTCGACGGCGCCATGAAGCTCATGACCGAGGAGCCGTTCGCCCCCGTCATGCCGATCCTCGACTTCTCGAAGCTCGAAGATGTCCTCGCGGCCGCGAACAACACGCCCTACGGCCTCGCCGCCTATGTCTTCACCAATGACCTGACGGTCGCCACCAGGATGGCAGAGGGCCTCGAAGCCGGGATCATCGGCATCAACGATCCCGTACCCGCAACTCCCCAGTGCCCGTTTGGCGGCATGAAGGAGTCGGGCATGGGACGCGAGATGGGAGTCGAGGGCCTCGACGCTTACCTCGAGACGAAGTATTTGTCAGTCGGGCTTCGGATCTGAGCGAAGCCCTATGCTAACAAGCAACGCTCAATGAAAGACGCCGAGGCGACGACATTGGTTGTCGCCTCGGCGTGCTTGTTTCTTGATGGATGCTCAGCGAGTCGAGAGCGAGGCTCAGCGATCCAGGAGCAGGATGACACCCACGGCGATGCCGATGAGCCCTGCTATGGGTTGTAGAAACCCGATGAGAGGGACACCCAGCGAGGCCACGCCCTGGACGATGATCCAGACCGCCAGCAGGCGGATGGCCAGGTCATTGCGCCGTTTGAACAAAGGCACGCAGTCGACTCCTTTCGATCCTGCACCGTTCAATTAAGGACGGGCAGCGCGTTCTTCTTCTTTTCCTTTTCCTGGTGCGACTTCAGGGCGGGTGTATCCTCTTCGAACCGCTCGACTTCCTCGAGCAGCGCCTGCACCATGTCCGCTTCCTTGACGTGGCGGATAGGGACGCCTCGCTTGAAGATCACACCCTTGCCGGCCCCGGCCGCGATGCCAATGTCGGCTTCCTTGGCCTCGCCGAAGCCGTTGACCAGGCATCCAAGGATGCTGATCCTGAGCGGATTCTTGAGGTGTGCCATCTTCGCCTCGACCTCGGCGACAATCCGCTCGAGGTCGATGTCGAGCCGGCCGCAGGTCGGGCAGGCGACGACCTCGGGCCGAGTGACGCGACGGTCGCAGGCTCGGAGAATGTCGAAGCCGGCGGCGATTTCGGGGACGGGATCACCGAGCAGCGAGACGCGAATCGTGTCGCCGATGCCTTTCAGCACGATCGCGCCGATGCCCGCGGCGCTCTTGAGCGTGCCGTATTCCTTGGAGCCCGCCTCGGTGACACCGACGTGGGTGGGGTAGTGGCACTTCGAGGCATAGAGGGCGTACGTCTCGACGGCCGTCGGGACGTGGCTCGCCTTGAGAGAGACGATGATCTGGCGGTAGTCGAGGCTCTCGCAGGTCTCGATGGCGCGGAGGGCGCTCTCGACCATGGCCTCGGGGCAGGGGAAGCCGTACTTCTCGATCAGATCCTTCTCGAGGCTCCCCGAATTGACCCCGATTCGCATCGGGATGCCCTTGTCCCGGGCTTTACGGATCACTTCCTTGAATCGCTCCTGGCCGCCGAGATTACCGGGGTTGATGCGGATCTTGTTGACGGCGGGCTTGCCATCGTCGGTCTTGGCGTCGAGGCAGGCCAGGGCCATCCGGTAGTCATAATGGATGTCGGCGACGAGCGGGATGTTGATCTTGGAGCGGATGAAGCGGCAGGCTTCAACGTCTTCCTTCTTGGGGACGGTGACGCGGACGATCTCACAGCCCGCCTCTTCCAGGCGTTTGATCTGCTCGACCGTGGCCTCGGCGTCGAAGGTATTCGTCGTCGTCATCGACTGGACCCAGATCGGGTTGTCGCCTCCGACGACGCGCTCACCCAGACCCACTTCCTGTGTCTTGTGCCGGGCAATCACCGTGCTGTAAGCCATCGACGACGTCCTAGGTTGTTCTGAGGACAGCTCTTTGGGTATTTTTCACGCTCTGGCGTCGTGATAGCCATCGTAGCCGAGGCCAGAAATAGGGTCAAGGCAGCCCGAAGGGGCGTCGGTGCTTGAAGGAAAAGTTAGTGCCCATGAGTTCGTCCTTTGGCGTGATCAAACGCCTGATCCTTCCCGCCTGGAACGCCGGTCATCGCTTGGCTCGATTTTTCCGCATGGTCTCCTCGGCCGTTGCAGCCGGTAGCATAGGACGCTGCTCCGTCTGCGGCAGGAAGGCGCTCTTCCTTCATCGACGCGAGGTCATCCCCTCCCGTTTGCAGGAGATATGGGGCCTGGACGAACGACTCGCGGCGGCCTTCGCCCACAAGGAGACGGACTTCTGTAGCCGTTGTGGCTCGAACCTGCGGGCTCGACGAATCGCCAGCGTCTTGCTGGATGAGTTGAATGACGGGAGGGTGAAGTCGATCGCCGATTGGGTCGGATTGCCTTCGGTAAGGCGGATGCGAGTCGCTGAAATCAATGGAATCGGTGGGCTCCATGACCGACTCTCGGAGTTGCCGAACCTATCCTATTCAGAGTTCATGCCTTCTGTCGAAACCGGGACAATCGTCGACGGCGTACGCTGCGAGAGCCTGATGGGGCTGACGTACCCGGACGAATCGTTCGAGCTTGTGCTTACCTCCGAGACCCTCGAGCACATCCCCGATCTGGGCGTTGCCCTCGCCGAAATTCGGAGGGTCCTGGTTCCGAGAGGGCTACACATCTTCACGATTCCCTGGCTGCCGACCGTTGCTTCGACCTTTGCACGGGCGTCGATGACGAGCGACGGCTCCATCGCCCACGAATTGCCGCTGATCCACCATCCCGGGGGCGACGTCGGTTATCCTGTCTTCACCGAGTTCGGGCTCGACCTGCCGCAGATCCTCGAAGGGGCCGGGTTCGATACGAAGGTCGTGTTCGGCCCTCCGAGCGAAGTGGACGTAGCCCAGGTCTTCGTCTGTCGCAAACGAGGCTGAGCCGTCACGACTGCGGCCCGACTAATTCCAACAACCGGGTTCATCACCATGCTTTCCAGCCCTTTCGTCTTCGTCGACGTCGACACCCAGCGCGATTTTCTCGAACCGTCGGGCAGCCTCTACATCGAAGGCTCGTCGGGGATCCTCGGAAATCTCGCCCGGCTCACAGAGTTCGCCAGGAGCCGAGCCATCCCGGTCGTTGCGACGGCCTGCTCTCATAATCTCGAAGATTCCGAGCTGGATCAGTTCCCGCCGCATTGCATGGTCGACAGCCCCGGTCAAGGCCGAATCGCGCAAACGGCCTGGGCCGAAAGCGTGGTTCTCACCCCCGAGACGGCATTCGAAGGCCGGATCCCGCCGCATCTCACGCTCGAGAAGCGGGAGTTCGACGTCTTCAGCCGCGTCGATGCGGATCGAGTGGTCGAGACCTACGGCGCGAATGCCCCGACCTTCGTCGTCTACGGCGTCGCGACCGACTATTGCGTCAGGGCGTGCGTCGAAGGCCTGCTGAGTCGAGGCTGTCGTCTGGCCTTGGTCGTCGACGCCGTCTGGCCGATCCATCTCGACCAGGAACCGGCGTTGCTCACGGATCTGGTCGGGCACGGGGCCACGCTCGTGATGACCGACGCGATTTGCAAGGGTTGAAGTTCGCCCCGAGAGGCTGAGAGATCCGGTTTCGGTGTACGATGGAAGTCGAGGCGCGATGGGCTTGAGGCGGAACGTTTCAAGCCAAGAGCCACTCCCGAAAGGCTTGGAGATTGTCATGTACGATCGGTTCAAGAAGCGAGCTCAGGCCAATCGGAGTACCCCCCGTCATCGTCTCCAGATCGCCCGGGAAGCCGCGCGACGACTCTATGACGTGATCGGCCCGCAGGAGGGGGACGATCCGCAGACGTTGCGGGATGCCAGCGAAAGTACGTATTACACCGCGAAGCGCAAGGCGGCGGCCGTCCTGGGTCACAAGGTCCGGCCTGGGGATTTGCCCTCCGACTCGGAAGTCCGCGAGCAGGTGTTGGCGCTCGCCAAAGAACGCGCCGGCCTCGAAGCCGACGTCGATGACGACGAGGATCAGGACGTCGATTGCGACGGCGAGGACGAGCCCTCGATCGAGGTGATGGCCGACCACATCGATCGGTTCGCGATCTACAAGCTGCGGCTCGAACCGCTCGAGAACGTCAAGCAGAACCCTCGGTTCCACCCCGAGGGGGACGCCCTCTTCCACAGCCTCCAGGTCTTCGAATTGGCCCTGGAGGCTCGTCCCTATGACGAAGAGTTTCTCCTGGCCGCCTTGCTGCACGACGTCGGCAAGGCCATTGACTCGCAGGACCACGTCGCCGCCGCCGTCGAGTCGCTCCGGGGGGCCGTCACCGATCGGACGCTCTGGCTGATCGAACATCACATGGACCTGCTCGAGCGTCGCGAACGGCCGTTGAGCCCGCGCGTGAGGAGGGCCGTGGAGTCCTCGGAGTATTTCGACGACCTCAAGCTCCTGAGGAGCCTCGACGACTCGGGCCGCGTGCCGGGGGCGCGAGTCGGCACGCTCGAGCAAGCCCTTCAATACATCGAGGGCCTCGAACGCGAGGATTACCTGGATGCCTGAGCCGCGGGTTCGGCGACGAGGGTTGGCCTCGCCAACTTCGGCAAACGAGCCGGCGAGCGACGCCCGGCCCCGCGGTCGGGGATGCGTCCCAGGCGGCGATCGAACGTCCGTACGCTGAACTCGAAGAGCAAGTACGCAACGACCAGGAAAATCAAGCTCCAGGCCATTTCGAGTTCCAAAAGGAACCCTCGATTGATTTGCGTCAAATCGGCCAGCAGGGAGATGTCCCGACCGAGGGCATCGACGAAGGGACTCGTGCCACCGGCGAACAGGACTTCGTACTCCACATCCAGCCCCAGCACCGAAGGTAGATCGAGTGTCTCGGCCAGTATGGCCATGCCGAGAGGCCAGAGCACGGCGAACACCAGGTAGATCGCGACGTTCGCCGCGATCGCGCGCCCCACCCTGGATGTCCACGTCGCCAGGGCCAGGCCCAGGCTCGTGATGACCGCGCCCATGGAAAGCGTCTGGCTCAAAGCCACGAGCAGGTAGAGCCCTCGGTCGACCAGCATGAGGTCGTCGCCGACGGCCATCATGCCCGCGGGGAGGGGCTTCGCTGGCTGGCTCGACGTCGGCGTCAGGCAGACCATCGCGATCGCCGAGGCCATGGGAAAGACCGTCAGCCAGGGCACGATCCGGTAGGCTCCTCGCCACTTGCCGAGGAGGATCGACCGGGTGGAGAGCGGGGTCGAGAGGAGGATGTCCAGGCTCCCTCGCACGCGTTCCTCGGCGAGAGCCGTCGGGGAGCCGACCGCCACGAGGAGGAAGCCCAGTGTGACGATCAACGCGTTCAGGACGGTCAATTCCGGGATGGTGAGCCCGGGGCCTCGCGTGACGCCCGCGTGCCAGAGCGCGACGATCGAGATCGCCATTGCGGTCGTCGCCAGGATCGCGAATATGGACCCGCTCACCTGAGCCAAACGCGATGGCCGGCTCCGATGGCACTCACGCCAGAGCACGGGGCTCTCATCGAGGTCCGGCCCGCGCCACCATGTATGGTGGACCCCGAAAACTGGACCATCTGTTAAGCTACTCAGACGGGTCTGAGGAGGAGGACGGATGGCGAGGAAGCGGCAAGTCCACACGGCGGCGTTCAAGGCTCAAGTCGCCCTGGCGGCCCTCAAGGGAGACCGCACGATCAACGAGTTGGCCGGCCACTATGGCGTCCATCCCACATCGATCCATGGCTGGAAGAAGCAGCTCATCAGCAGTGCCGAGGAGGTCTTCGGGAGTCCGGCCAAGGCGGCCTCGGCTGACGCCGAGGCACGCCAGGCCGAACTCTTCGAACAGATCGGGCGCCTCAAGATGGAACTCGAGTGGCTGAAAAAAGTCGCCCCATTCAGTTGAGGACCGAAGGCCCTTGATCGAGCCGGATCATCCCCGGTTGAGCGTGCGCCGCCAGTGCGAGTTGCTGGGGCTGAGCCGATCGAGCCTCTACTACCGACCTGCGGGTGAGTCGCCCGAGGACCTGCGCCTGATGCGGTTGATCGACGAGCAATATACGGCATGCCCGTTCTACGGCAGCCGCAAGATGACCGCCTGGCTGGAACAACGAGGTGAGGAGGTCAATCGGAAGCGAGTACAGCGCCTGATGCGGAAGATGGGCCTGGAAGCGATCTATGCCAAGCCCAGGCTGAGTCAGGCCGGGAGAGGCCATAAGATCTACCCTTATCTCTTGCGAGGTGTCAAAGCCCGGCGAGCGGACCACGTGTGGAGCACGGACATCACTTATGTGCCGATGAGTGGAGGGTTCATGTACCTGGCGGCGGTGATCGACTGGTACAGCCGGTACGTGATCGGCTGGCGGCTGTCGAACACGCTGGACGGCTCCTTCTGCCTGGAGATGTTGGAAGATGCCTTGAGGTCGGGGAAGCCCGAGGTGTTCAACACGGACCAAGGGGTCCAGTTCACGGCCGAGGCGTTCACCGGGAGGCTTGAGGCGGCCGGGATAGCCGTGAGCATGGATGGACGCGGCAGGGCATTGGATAACGTGTTCGTCGAACGGCTCTGGAGGACCGTGAAATACGAAGATATTTACATCCAAGGCTACGAGACGGTGCCGGAGCTGCAGCGAGGGTTGAGGCGATACTTCGGCTTCTATAACGAGGATCGGCTCCACGAATCCCTGGGGTACCGGACTCCAGGGACGGTCTACCGAGCGGACAGAGCCACGACGGCCTGATTGGACAGTAGCGAAGGATCGCCGTTTTTTGGTCTAGACAATGGGGTCCACCTCAATGCGGCTCGTCGGAGGCGTCGGAGCATGCCGTCCTTGTTACGCGTCTTACCATCCTGCTCGACGGCAGCCCGGAAGGAACGTGTCGCAAGAAAGACAAGGATCCCCGAAATGATAAGCGAGCCCACCACGAACGCAATCACGTGCATGATGACGGGGTAACGAGCTTGGCTGTAGATCTCGTGCATCAGGTAGAAGGGATTCGCAGCGAGCAAGGCGGTGGGGGTCGCACCGAGCTTGAGCGGGGTGGCGAGGAGGTACCAGGTCGGGGCCGCGAGCAGGCCGAGTGTCCAGAAGCCGATGACTCCGACCATCACCTCGTAAGAGTTCTTCATCCAGAGCGAAAGCGTCAGCGCCAGGGAGCAGCCGAGGACGGCCAGGGCCAGCGAGATCGTCAGCAAGAGGACGATCGCCCTCGGGTCGATGCCACCTAGCAATGAGCTCAACGCCAACACCGGGAACGAGCAGAGGACGAGGCAGAGGACCGGGACCAGTCGAGCGGCGAGCTTGCCGACGACGATCTCCGCGACGCTCAGGTCGGTGACCATCATGTGGAGCAGGGCACCACGCGCCCGGTCCTGGCAGATGGCCCCAGCCGTGGCCGCGGGGGCGGCGAGCAGGACCATCAGGATCTGGACCGTCCCCATGACGTTGAAGATGAACTCCCCGAAGGCCGCGAGGTTTTGGACCGACAGCATATCGCCCTTCGAGCCGATGTTGCCGATCATCCAGGCCGCGAATGAGATCGCGGCCAGGAGCGACAGGCCGAAGGCGAATCGGGCCGCGTATCCGTGCCACTTGCGGGCGTTGACCACCCATTCGACGACGAAGACCGGGCTTAGGATGGCTCGGAAACTCATTTGGAATCACTCCCTTGATGCGGATCCCGACCGATTCCTCCTCGAATCGAAGGTAGTATCTCCCCTGCCGAGACGGTGGACAAGGACCGACATGTCGCGAGACCGTTGGCCCCGTAGGCGGCGGGAGGACGGAGAGTGTCCACGCGGTCGCTCGGAGGAACCTCATGAGGATCGAGTCGTCGATGATAATTGCCAGGTCGCTCTTCTTCTTCGTGCTCGCCGGACTCTGCGAGATCGGCGGCGGATACCTGATCTGGCTCTGGCTTCGCGAGCGTAGAAGTGCCTGGCTGGCGGTGCTCGGGGCGATCATCCTCTTCGCCTATGCCGTGATCCCGACGCTGCAGCCGGCGCCGTTTGGCCGGGTCTATGCGGCGTATGGCGGGATCTTCATCGTGCTCTCGATCCTCTGGGGATGGAAGGTCGAGGGGGCCGTACCCGACCGCCCCGACATCATAGGCGGGCTCATCGCCCTGATTGGCGTCCTCGTCATCATGTACTGGCCGCGAGGGGGCTGATTTGCGATGCCGGTCGCCCTGGCGGCCTCGACGGGTCGCAAGTGATGTTGACCCAAACGCGTTGTTGGCTAGATTACCAGCAACTTCGCTTCGGAGAGGCGAGTGCGGAAATGAGGTTCACGCGAAAGGATTTCGGCGTCTTGGACCAGCGAGACGAAAAAACCCTGCGTCGGCGGCGCCGACGGATCATCATCCTCGCGACCCTGGCGATCCTCGGAGTTGGCGCGACGACGACGTTCCGCAACCCGCTCTTCTGGGGGAACTTCGGGGTCGTCGCGAGTGGCAGGGTCTATCGCTCGGCCCAGCCGAACGCGAACCTCGACGCCTTGGTCGACGAGCATCGGCTCGCCTCGATCCTCAACCTCAGGGGCGGTTCCCCCTCCGACTCCTTCTACGCCAACGAGGTCCGCGTCGTCCACGATCGGAAGGTCGATTTCTACGACTTCCCGATGAGCGCGACGAGGCGTCCGAGCCGTCGGGAACTCCTGACACTGCTCGACCTCTTCTCGCGGTGCCGGTACCCTCTCCTGATCCATTGCAAATCGGGATCGGACCGGACGGGCCTCGCGAGCGGGCTCTATCTCCTCTCCCAGGCGGCACAGGCCCCCAAGCAGGCCGCGGGGGCATTCTCGCTCTACTATGGCCACGTCCCCCTTGGCGGGACCGCGCTCCTCCACGCCCCGTTCATCGAGTATGAGCGCTGGCTGATCGAGAAGAGCCTCAACCACAACCCCCAGCGGTTTCGCAGCTGGGTCGAGAACGAGTACGAGCCCGACGCGACCTCCTCGACCTTCGAGCCTCTCGCCCCCGGCCCCCGCCCGCCCAGCCTCAAGCTCTCGGCCCGATGGAGCCGACGCCTCGCCCGTGCAGGGCTCTCCACCGTTCACTGAGTCGATGGCCGGTATTACCACCTCGCCGATGGGCTCAAATCCCTAATCCTTGCCCACATCTTCTACCATTCTTCCTGTGTGCATCCCTTGCACATTTTCACGCAAGGGATCGTTCGCTCGGCGATTTGTCGAATTGGGATCCGAATCCGCTCGAACACCTCCTCGCATGTCAGGCTGGTGTGAATGGGCCGCCTGACGAGCTCGAGTTGTGATGACGTTACAGAGACGATTCAAGTCCCCTGGGTGTCGCGTTCGTCTACGTCGCCATCGAGCTGAGAGGCTCCAGACCGCTCGCTCCGCGCAGGCTTGGTCAAGTCGTCGAGTCTGAAGGTTCTCGAGCTCGGATGCTTCAGCCTACGGCCGTAGGCTTATTCCTGTCGACTGTACGATCCTCGGGAAAGCCGAGAAAGGTCTAATCCAGGTCGCAAGCCTTTGACATCCATGATGCTCAACGGCGTGTATTGACGATAATTTGAGTAGGCTTATCTCGGTCGTGCTCATTCAAATGTGAATGTCTCATTTTTAAAGAAACGAGCTAGGTTCGAGTCTTTTTTTGGCGACGATTTCGTCAAAAGAAGCCTCGTTTCCTGGCGGTAGTTTTATGGTAAATTTCCTAAATTGCCCTTTGTCGCAATCGAGACCGCGAAGGGTTTACAATGGGAAGGATGGCATGGTTTGTGTAGGCTAGGTTTGAAAAGCGTGTCCGGCGAGGAAGCCAGTTGTTTTTGAGAAACGTTTGAACGTCGGTTCGACTCTATTTGTCGAGGTCTTCCTGGCAGATGAATGGTTCCGTCTTGCGTTAGATCGACTCGATCCAGACTATCTATTTAGACGTCTGGCTTTTTTCACAGATGAGCTAGACTTCCCTGGACGCCATCCGCCTTCACCGGATCAACCATGACGGTGTCATCGGCGAAATGTCATGAAAGTGGCGGGGCGGGAGCAGGGAGAAATCGTTCGTGCGTTCCGGGGCGTGTATGGGCTCCACTCCACCTCACGGATTCGTCCTCACCGATAAGATGTCATCGTGCCAAATCTAGGACTGGTTTGGCTCCCTGAAACGGCGTTCGACTCCGTTTGGACTGAGTCCTGCCTTTCAAGCCTCGAATTGTCCCCATGCGCAAGATCATATTGCCGGTCCTGGCCGGGATACTCCTGATCGAAGGCGGACTCCTTGCGTCGCGTCGAACCGACCCTGGGCACGCCAAAGACTTCCTGGTGATGTACCAGGGGACTCGGACTGCCCTTGAGGGGCGGAACCCCTACCACGCCGGGATGGTCTTCGACACGACCGATGCGGCCGGGTTCTTCTACCCCCCCGAGTCGTTCCTCGTGTTCGCGCCGTTCGCACTCCTGCCCTGGTCGGTCGCGAGCTGGGTCTGGATCGGGTTCTTGACCCTGTGCGCGGCAGCCAGCAGCACCCTCGCCTGGACGTTCCAACGTCCGGCGGGCGACCATACGAAGGTGGCCCTGGCGATACTCGGCGTGCTGCTGCTCAACCCGCTCTGCTTCGGTGCAATCGGGTTAGGACAGACGGCCCTGCTGATCGCCGCGGGAGTATGCCTGGGTCGCTGGGCGTTTGAGCATGGCCGATACTGGCTGGGGATCCTCGCCTGGAGCGTCGCCGCCATCAAACCGCACCTCGCGCTCCCCTTCCTGGCGATCGTGGTCGTCATGTACGGCTGGCGGCATTTCCGCGACCTGGTTCTGATGATCGTCGCGTTAAATGTCCTCGGCTGCCTGCTGACGACGCACAACCCGCTCACGCTCCTCGACTACGTCCGGTTCCTGGGACAATCCCACCTCGAGATCGGCTATAACCAGGTCAACAATGACCAGATCGTCAGTTGGAATCGGGTGGTTTACGCCCTGACCGGTGCGAATTACAACCTCCGTCCCGTGACGATGGTGGCCGGGCTGATGGTCTGGGGGATCCTTGGCTGGATCCGATCGTTCCACTCGAGCAGTCGCGAGTTCACCCCGGCCCTCTGGATCGCCTACGCCGCGCTCGGGTCGCTGCTCTGCGTCCAGGCGCACGGGTATGACATGGTCCTTCTCGTCATGCTGGTGCCGCAGCTCCTCTGGCTCTATGAGCAGGGATATCGCAAGGACACCCTCTACATCTTCTCCATGCTCGTCATGGTCATGATCCCCCGGTTTTTCGTGGTCGAACTCCTTCGAATCACGCATATTACCGGCTCGGCTTCCGAGTTGATCCTTTCCTATCGGGCGGTGGTGGTCGTGACGCTGGCGGGTTATCTCCTCCTTCGGGGCCAACCCGCCAGGCGTGTCACCGAGGCTTCCGAATCTGGGCCTGCCGACTACCTGGGCCGATCCGAAGCTAGCTGGTTCAGCACGGCGACCTCCCCGACCCGCGTCGCGGGACTTGGAGACGCCCCGAGCACTCGCAGCGACACGCCCGCCCTCTGACCCGCCTCATACTCGCCCTCATACCAATCCGACGACTCCCTGCGCCGATTCCAGGATTGAGCATGGACGCGGTGCGCTTCGAGATCGATGATAAGGTGTCTCGGGTCGTCGAACGGCGACCCCGGAATGTCCGAGCGTCCTGAGTTTGTCCCTTCGCGACCTGTGGAGCCATGACGTGCGAGCTCGGTATCAGGCGAGCCGAGGGTTCTCCGCGATGGAGGCCGTCGTCGTTGTGTTGATCCTCGGCATGTTCCTCCTGTTCATCATGATGCAGCTGCCGCGTCGGCGCGAGTCCGCGCGCCGGCTGTCGTGCCAGCAGAATCTGATGAACATCGGGGCGGCACTCTGGCTCTACGACCAGGAGCAGTCGGGCCTCCCAGGTGTCCCGGATCCGCAAAAATCCGGAGGAGAGGCGAGCAGCCCGCTCAAAGAACTCCTCGAGACCCTCGCGATGCCGGACCTCACGCAGGCGTTCGAGTCCAAGGCCAAGGGTTCCCCCACGAAGGGGCAACGCATTGCCGTCGTGGAGAAGTTCACGCGAGGCTTCGCCTGCCCGAGCGACACCAACGCCCTGGCCGGCTGGTTCAAGGCCCCGATCAACTACCGGGCGAGCACCGGCTCGACCCCGACCGGGACCGACGGCGGCTTTGCTCGCGGGAAAACGCTCAAGCTCGCCCAGATCGAGGAGGCCGACGGCATGGCCTTCACGGCCGCGTTCTCCGAGCGCCTCGTCGGCACGAACCAGCCCCAGGCTCGGCTCGAGAACTACGCGCTCGTTCCGGGGACGGTCGGACCCGAGGGATGCCCCGACTCTCCGGCATCAGCCTGGCAAGGGAACGCTGGATCGAGCTGGTTCCATGCCGACTGGGTTTCCACGCTCTACAACCACGCCCTGACGCCGAATGCTCGCCCCTCCTGCATTTCACAAGACGGGGCGTCTGCCTTCATGGGGGCGTCGAGTGGCCACCTAGGCGGCGTCAACGTGCTGCTCTTCGACGGGAGCGTCAAGTTCTATGCGTCGAGCGTCAACCCGACGATCTGGAAGCAACTGGCGACCGTGGGTTCGCCCACCTCGACGCCGGATCCAACAGCTATTCCTTGATGCGTCCAGTTTGACGAATAACCATCATGACTGCATCTTGCGCGTCTTCAGGCGGATCAACTGGACGGAGTTGATCATCCGGACCCAGCGTACGTGCTGGGGATCGCTCGAGACGACGAGGCGAGCCGGCCCCTGTTTTTCGTCAAGTGGCTTACCGTCCTGTTCCAGGGCGAAGAGATATCGCTCTCCCTTCGGGTCCATGGCGACCTCGGCGGCCGAAAAGACCGCCTGATAGCCATCACTCGCCCCGACGACGAGCACGGCGTCGGAAAGGCCACGCAATTCGGCCATCCCGGCCTTGCCCGGCAACTGGGCCTTGAGGAAGTGTGCGAGCGGGATACCCGTGTAAGTCGCCGACTTGCCACGCTCGTCGACCGTCAGCTTGACCTGGGGGAGCTTCTTCCAGGCCTCGATCTCGATCGGGAGGTTCTCGACGGTGGCCGAGACCTCGACCGCAGGTGCCGCGACAATCAGCATCGTGGCGATGAGTGCTGGGATCATGGTGCGAGTTCCAGTGCGGTGAAAAGGGCCAGCCCGATGAACCAGGACCAGGGGTGAAACTCGAAGCGGCGGTGCTGATGGCCTCGGGCCACCAACACCGCCGCCTTGGTTGAGTGACGATTCAGAGGCTCAGGCGCCGAACTTCTGGAGCCGGCCGGCGTGGGCGAGTGCGAGGGGCATGATGTCCTTCGCCAGGAACTGGCCGAGGCCCCCCTGGAGCGCCGGACGCTCACCGAAGGTCGTCACGAAATCGGGGCGGACCGTGGCCGGGGCCCAGAGGAGGGTCGGGACCGGGTGGAAGCTGTGCGACTTCATCCGGCTCGGGGTCGAGTGGTCGCCCGTCACGATCAGGACGTCGGGGTTGAGGGCGCGGAGCTTGGGGATCTCGGCGTCGAGTGCTTCAATGACGGAGACCTTCCTGGCGAAGTCGCCGTCCTCGCCCGTGCTGTCGGTGTACTTGTAGTGGAGGAAGAAGAAGTCGAACTTGTCCCAGTTCTCGCGAGCCACTTCAACCTGGTCGGCGAAGGTCTTGCCCGGCTCGACCACGGTCATCCCCACGAGACGCGCCAGGCCCCGGTACATCGGATAGACGGCGATGGCGACCGGCTTGATCCCGTAGACGTCTTCCATCGTGGAGATCTTGGGGAAGTTCGCGAAGCCGCGGAGCATCAGGAAGTTGGCCGGGCTCTCGTCCTTGAGGATCTCCTTCGCCTGGCGGAGGAACTCGGTCGCGATCTTGGCCGTCTTCTCCGAGCCGGGGTCGCCAGCCTTGGGCTCGATGGTGTGGAGGCCGGTCGTGAGCGGGTCGGTGTCGCAGACGTTGTCGCCGAGCCCTTCTCCGCGGAAGCGGACGACGAGCCGATACTCGCGGACGGGCTCGACCAGGGTCTCGACCCCGTCGATCTTCACGCCCGCCTTGAGCTTGGCGACGAGCTTCTCGCAGACCTCGGTCGGGATGCGGCCCGCGCGACGGTCGGTGACGCGCCCTTCGGCGTCGATCGTGCAGAAGTTGCCGCGGATCGCCACGTCCTTCGGGCCGACCTCGACCCCGATGCCGAGCGCCTCGAGGACGCCGCGGCCGATGTCGTGCTGGAGGGGATCATATCCGAACAGTCCGAGGTGCCCCGGCCCGGAGCCGGGGGTGATGCCGGGTGCGACGGGCGTGCTGAGGCCGACGGTCCCTTCGTTGACGAGGGCATCCAGGTTCGGCGTCTTGGCGGTCTCAAGCTCGGTCTTCCCACCCGGTTCGATCGGGAGTCCACCCAGACCATCGGCGACGAGCAGTACGATCTTGGTCTTGCTGGGTTCCCGGAGCTGACGGATCAGATCATGCATCGACATGAGAGTCTTTCCTGAAGGATCGAACGCAGGCGACATTGACGGGGCTCTCGCCCCGGTTTGAATCCATTGGGTATCCGATGCTGGCGGCCAGTGCAAGGGCGGACGATTCCTCCATCCGCCCGCACCGGTCGCCAACGATCGGGGACACCTTCACGACCCCCAACCGACTTCCTCCGCCGATCACGAAGCCTTCACGGGCTCCGGCTTCGGCGTGGGGGTGTTGACCTTCTCGGTCTTCCTGGCCCGGAGGCTCAACTCCAGGAGCATCTCGGTCTGCTCGGGGGAGAAGCCTTCCACGATGGCCACGTCCTGGCCTCGGCGTCGGATCGAGAAGGACTTGCCCTGGAGTTTCGGTTGATCTTGATTCTTGGCGGGTTCGGCGGCCGGGGCCTTGGCATCCGCCTTCGAGGCCTGGTAGTCGCCGTAATGCTTGGCGAACTTCTCGGCGTCGGACTCGGAATCCCAGGTGGTCAGCCAGACGAGCCCGAGGCGCTGGCCGGGGGCCTCGAAGACGGCGAAGCGGTCGCCATCCCAGCCGGTGACCGCGGCCTTGCCCCCGTGTCGGCGGAGCATGACGCCGAGCTGCATCTCGCCCACGACGTTGCGGCCGACCTCGGCCCAGCCGTCGCCGATCTCGATCTTGCCGAGGTCCACGTCCATCGGGACGTCGGGCTTGGCCCGGTACTTCTCGGGGTGGATGATCTGCTCGGTGGAGAGAGGAGGATTCTTGTAGGCGTCGTTGATCGCGGCCCAGCCGCCGTCGTTCGTCAGCCTGGCGCAGAAGACGAGCCCGCGAAGGTAGGGGAAGATCATCGATTCGGAGAGGATCACAGGCGCCTCTCGCAGGCTGGACCCGCCTGCGAGGGGCATGAACGGGATCATGAGGCTGAAGACCTTGTCGAGTCGTGACGCGGGGACGTCGCGGATCACCGAGCCGGTCCAGTCCTCCATCGAGGCGCCGATCATCGTCAAGGTCGCCTCCCCCTCGATCAGCGAGGAGAGCGCGAGGTCGCGGTCGTCGTCTTGCTTGACCGCCTCCTGCATCGCGTCGAGGTCGAAGTTCTGGTCGGCCAGGGCGTGGGTCAGCTCGTGGGCGATGACCGTCTTGTTCTCATCCTTGTCGAAGCCGCCGGTCTTGCCCATCAGCTTTTCGAGGAATGTCGGGGCCTTCTTGACCTTCTCCTCGGGCTCCTTGATGAGGTGCATCGTCTTCGTCTTGGTGTCGTAGAAGGCGGCGATCTCCTCGGAGTAGACCTTGATCATGGTCTCCTTCAAGTTGAAATCGTAGGGGAGCAGCCCCAGGGCCTTCATGCCAAGCTCGTTGGCGCGGAACTCGGCAGGCGTGATCTCGGCGTCGAGTTCCTTCTTGAGCATCGCGCCCATATCCTCGCGGGCCGTGACGTCTCGCTTGACCTCATGCTTGAACGGGATCTTGCGCATCCCGGGGAGGAGCTGCTCGAAAGCCTTCTTGTAGCGGGCGACCGCCTCATTCGGGTCCCCCTGGTCGGCGAGCTTGTCCCCTTCCGCAAGGAGCCTGGCCCCGGCCTTGGGGTCGGCCTCGAGGTCGGCCCTGGCCGGACAGAGGATCGACATGACCGCGAGCGCGGCCAGGAGGGGGGACGACGAAGACATGCGCATGGCCGAACCTCTCGAATCACGGAGCGTGAACTGAGGTCGGACCTGCGACCCCATTTCACTATTTTGCTCGCCCTCTCGCCTGCGAACCAGTGGGCGCCGCGGCCCTTTGGGGCGGATTTGAAGCGGAGGCGCCGCTGCTCCCCTTCGCGGTTGCCTTCCGGGGCGTGTTCACGGGATAGGCCAGGAGGAGTCGGGCGGCGTAGACCCAGACCTCGTCCGGATCCTTCGGCCCCGACGGCGTATTCATGGTGGTGTAAACGTCGTTGGCGAAGTACTCGAGGATATTCGGCTCGGGGAGTCCCAGCCTCCGCATCATCTCCACGCGGGCCTGCCGACTGAGGCCGCCGTGGGTCCGCTTGAGCGTCTTGGTGACGGCATCGCGGATCTCCTGCGGCGACGAGCGTCCGTACTGGTCGCAAAGAGCCTCGATCTGAGGTCCTGCCGCCTTGCCCGAGAGCTTGATGAGCTTCCGGAGATCGGCGTGGAAAGGCGCCCGTTTCTGCTGGGCCTCTCTCCTCGACTCCTCGATCTGGTCGATCCGGCGAGGTGGCTTGATCTTCTCCATCTCGCGAAGCTCCTGCTCCTTCTTGGCAGCCTCACGCTTGATGTCGGCCTCGACCTGCTCCTTCGTGACCTTGGGCTGGGCCGGTTCAGCTTTCGGGGCCGGGGCCGGCTTGGGGACTGGCGCTGGACTGGGAGCTGGTGCCGGATCGGGCGCTGGGGACTCTTGCGGAAGAACCCCCGCGGGCTTGGTGTCGTCCGGCGGGACGAGGGGCAGGGGGTCGAGTTCGGGCAACGGAACCTCTTCGGGCTTCGTCCCCTCGGGCGATGGAGCTGATTCGTCGGACGGAGGATCCTCGCCAGGGAGCGGTGTTCGCATCGCGAGCCTCCTCGCCAACAGCGGATCCACCTCGCGAGGCCTCGTCGGCTCCGATCTCGTTTCACCCCGGCCGGACGCCGGATCGGTATCAGAGCTGTTCAACGATGTGGGGACGGGCGCCAGGCCTTCAGGAAGTGCGGGGGGCGGGACGTGGACTGCCCTCGACTCGAGTCGGGCGACGATGGCCGGGGCTTCGGCGGGCTTCGCCTGATCGTCGATCTTCGGCGACGGCCTGGGGTTGGGGGCGGCCGTCGGGACGGTCGATAGCGAGCGGATCGGAGTCTGCTTCTGGTACGACAGGATCGCCAGCGCGAGGATCATGATCACGGCCGGCGGGAGGAGCATCGACGAGAGGCTACGCCCGTTCGATTTGATCACGACGATCGTGGGGGCAGCGTTCGGTTCCTGTTCGTCGTCGGTTCGCGTCACCTGCGTCGGATTCTCGCTCATGGCCTTGCCTCACAGGTCAAACGATGGGACGAACGAGCCCCGCTCGGATGGGCCGGGGCGAGGGATAGTACCGTGGCCTCAGTCGCAGTCTCATCCGGCACCGCCGACGCCGCTGCCTCTCACGGTCTGCCCCTGGGGATCGAGGAGTGTCTCGATCTCCTCGGCCGTCGGGTAGGCCCCCTTCTTCTTGAGGGCTTCCGCCGAGGCCGGCTTGCCGAGCTCCGCCTCGATGTCCTCGGGGATCTTGCCGACGAGCGAGAGGGCCACCTCGCGGACGTTGAGGTTCTCGTGGAACGCCTTCTTGGCGATCGCCGACGCGTTGTCGTAGCCGATCCGCGGGGCGAGCGACGTGCACATGGCGAGGCTCTTCTCGATCAAGGCCTTGCATCGCTCCTCGTTGGCCTCGATCCCTACGGCCCCGTCGACGGTCAGATTAGCCAGGTAGTTCTGGGCGTCGACGCATTTCTCGGCCAGATGCTCGGCCGCGTTCACGAGGAGGTCGATCGACTGGAGCAGGTTGAAGCCCAGGACGGGCATCATCACGTTGAGGTCGAAGTTCGAGCCGAGCGCGTTCGCCCAGGCGATCGTGGCGTCGTTGCCCACGACCTGGGCGGCCACCATCATCACGGCCTCGGGGATGACCGGGTTCACCTTGCCCGGCATGATCGAGCTTCCCGGCTGCAATTCCGGGATGCGGATCTCACCGATCCCGCAACGAGGGCCAGAGGCCAGCCAGCGGATGTTGTTGGCGATGTTCGAGAGGCTGATCGCCACGGTCTTGAGCGAGCCCGAGGCCTCGACGGCGGCATCGCGGTTGGCGAGAGCCTCGAAGCTATTGAGGGCGGGTCGGAGCGTGAGGCCGGTTGCCTGGCTCAAGGCCGCGGCCATGCGCTGGGGGAATTCGGTGTGGGTGTTGATCCCCGTCCCGACGGCCGTGCCGCCGATGGGCAGCTCGCCGAGGGAGTCGGAGCAACCGGTCAGGCGCTTGATCCCGTGCTCGACCTGCGAGGCGTAGCCCGAGAACTCCTGGCCGAGGCGGATCGGCACGGCGTCTTGCAGGTGCGTCCGGCCGATCTTGATGATCGGGTCGAAGGCCTTCGCCTTGGCCTCGAGGGCGGTCTGGAGTGACTTCAGGGCGGGGATCAGCTTCTTCTGGATCCCTTCGAGCGCGGCGAGGTGGATCGAGGTGGGGATGACGTCGTTGGATGACTGCCCCATGTTCACGGCGTCGTTAGGATGGACGGGCGATCGCCCCCCGCGTACACCGCTGTTGTAGACCTCATTGGCGATCCCGGCGATCACCTCGTTCGTGTTCATATTGGTCGACGTGCCGCTGCCGGTCTGGAAGACATCGACGATGAACTGGTCGTCGTGCTGGCCGTCGATGACGGTCTGCGCTGCGCTCGCGATCTGCTCGCCGAGGGCGGCGGGCATCAAGCCGAGGTCCATGTTCACCTGGGCCGCGGCCTTCTTGATCAGGCCGAGCGATCGGATCCATGAGCGGGGCACGCGGAGGGAGCTGATCTGGAAGTTGCGCCTGGCCCGCTCGGTCTGGGCCCCGTAATAGGCCTCGGCCGGGACCTCGAGTTCCCCCATCGAATCCTTTTCCACACGCGTGTTAGCCAAGGCGAAAGTCTCCGATTCTTGTGCGCCGGATCGGTTGGCTCAGGCCGTTCGCCAACCGAGAGGGTCAAACCCTTCGATCATGCAACCCTATGGAAAAGAGCGACGGATTGGGAGGGGGATTTCGCGGAAGGGGGAGAAAGCGAGCGAGGGTCACCGCTCGCCGACGCGAGGCCGGGAACATGTGACCCTTCACCGTTGGTCGACGTCATCGGATCGAAACGAGCGAGACGGGCTCGCGGAACCCCATGCCCATCGGTTGCCCGCGGGCATAGGACGCCGCCCCTGGCTTCGACTCAGTTCGCGTTCATGTGCAACTTCTTGGCGAGGTCGTTGAGGTCCTTAATCATCTCAGGGCTGAGACGATCGCGGCCGGCGAAGGCCTTCTCCAGGTAACCGCTGGCATTGCTTTCACGCCGACGGTCCTTGGAGATGAGCCTGCCCATGTGGAAGTTGAGCACCGGGTGGTTGATCGACTTGTTCAGGCCCTTCCGGTACGAGTCTTCGGCCTCCTGGGTCTTGCCCATCGCTTCCTGGATCGAGCCCATCGTGTCGTAGAACTCGCCGGGCAACGTGGCCGGGTCGACTCGCTTGAGCAGGGCCTGAGTCAGTTCCAGGGCATCGCGAGAGTTGCTCAGATGGGTGTGGAGGATCCACGCCTTGTTGTTGATGGCCTCGACCGAGTTGGCCTGGACCCGGAGGACGTTGTCATACTGCTCGATGGCCTGATTGAAGTAGTCCTTCGCCTTCGAGGAGTCTTCGGTCGCCTCGGCGATCGAGAGCAGCAGGTCTCCGTAATTCAGGTGGACCAGCGGCGTATCGAGCTTCGTGGCGGCCTTCTGGGCCCAAGGCAGTGCCATGCTGAGTTCGCCGGCCTTATGGTAACCGACGGCGATGGCGAGCATCAGGTTGCCTCGCTTGTCGCCGTTGCCGGCGTTATCGGCCACGGTCTTGGCCTCGACGACGTTGGTCGGGTTTGCACCCTGGCCCTTGGGACCCTGCTCGCAGAGATGCTGGATGAGCTGGGCGATGCCCGCCGCGTCCTCGGGGAGGGCTCGGTGGCATTCGCGGAGGGTCGCCAGGCCGCGATCACGATCTCCGGATTTGAACTGGATCTCGGCCTTGAGCTGATACGCGTCGGAGAACTTCGGATTCCTCGCGATGGCCGTGGTCAGGAGTTCGACGGCCTTGGCGCGGTTGGCGGCCTCCTGGGCCTTCGGTCCCTTCTTTGCCGCGAGGGCCTGAGCTGCGAGCAAGATGGCGTCGGGACGGTCGTGGTCGAGGTCGAGGACCGTCTTGGCCTGATTCAGGGCCTCTTCCGTCTCGTCGAGCTTCAAGCTGACCTGGCCGAGGGCCATGCGGACATCCAGCAGGCGAGGATCGCGCTGGAGGGCCTCCTGATAGGCCGTGGCGGCTTCACGCAGGCGGCCTTGAGCCGAGAAGATCCGGCCTCGAGTCAGGGGCCCCACCGGAGAGGCCTTGGAGATCTTATCCATCTCCTGGGTGATCTCCAGGGCACGGGCGAGCTCCCCGTGGCGGGCTGCCAGGTCGCATTCCGTCTGGAGGAACGCCAGGTCATTCGGGAACTGCTGGCGGAAGTCGCGGATCAGGCCGAATGCCCTATCCCTGTACTTCTTCTCCTCATCGCGACGGTCGCGGTCGGCGGCATCGATCGACTGGATCGCGACGATCCGGACGAGGTTTGCAGCGACCTGCGAGTCTTTCGGCGACTCCTTGAGCAACTCGCGGAGGCTGCGCTCGGCAGCGGTATAATCCTTCTGATCCCGGTAGACCTCGATGAGCAGGCGGCGGAGTTCAGGGGTCTTGGCCTTGGACTCGACGAATGCCACAGCTTCTTTCTTCTCACCCTGGACCATCGCCAGGACGCGATACTTGGCCTGGACCAGTTCTCGCGACTCGGGCTGGGCCTTCAACCCTTCTTCCAAGACCGTCATGGCATTAATGGCCCCATCCTTCTCGGTGGTGGACTGGGCCTTGATGGCGGCCAGCATCAGGAAGAAGACCGCGGGCGGATTCTCCTTGTGGACGTTGATCGCCGTCCGGAGCAGTCCGGCAGCCTCGTCGTTCCTCTTGTCCCGGCCGCTGCTGAGGATGTAAGCCTGCGTCACCACCGCGGACGGGTGGCCCGGGTTCGTCTTGAGGACCTCTCTCAGGAGCGTGATGGCCGCATCGTTCTCGCCGTGGATTCGGTAGAAGTTCGCCGCTCGAACGCGTTCGTCGGCGCTCACCCCAGGCTCGTTCAAGAGCGTGGCGATCTCCTTCTTCGCCTGGGCCAGTTGCCCCTTCGCCGCGTAGGCGCTCGCGAGCTGCCAACGGTCCGCGCGGCTCAGGCCGCCGTTCTGGGTGTCGGGGTTCGCCTTCTTCCGGATGTCTTCGAGGCGTTGAATGGCACCGTCGATATCGCCGCTCTCGAGGGCGATCCCGGCGAGGGCCGACTCGGCCGCGGCCATCAGGGTCAGGCCCGGGTTGATCTGCTTGGTCGACTTGGCTTTGGCGATCGCCTCGAACGAGTCTGCGGCGTCCTTGGTGGCACCGTTTCGGCTGTCGAGTTGGGCCTTCCAGAATTGCACCAGCTTATTGCCCGGATCTTTCTTGAGGGCCTCGTCGAAGTGGAGCCTCGCCGTGGTGGCGTTGTTCTGGTCGAGGGCCATCTGGGCCTCGAGCAGGTCGGCGACGGCGGCTTCCTTCCAGCGGGCGCGGATCTTGCTGATCGTGGCGGTGACGGCCGCGAAGTCCTGAAGCTTGAGGTCGAGCAGGGCGAGCTGCACGAAGGGGGCCGAGTTGTCGGAGCGGTCCGCGACGCTCACGAGCAGCTTGCGGGCTTCCGCGGGCTTCTTCAGGTTGTCGGCCAGGATCTGGGCCCGCATCAACACGACGCCGATGTTGTCGGGATACAGGGCGAGGAAGTCGGTCAGGACCTTGTCGGCCGCTTCGGGGCCCTTGGCTTGGAGCAGCATCGCGGCATCGAGGCCGGCGAGCTCGTCGCTATCCGGGAATCGCTTGCGGGCGTCGTCGAGGACCTTGCGAGCTTCCTCCAGCTTATCCTGGTCTTTCAGAGTGAGCACGGCCAGGTGTTCGGCGGCAGGACCGCCGAGGTTCACCTTGCGGAGGGCCGCGATCCGCTTCAAGGCGGCGTCGTGACGGCCGAGCTGTACCTCGATCTGAGCGAGTCGCAACTGCACGGCCGGGATGGGGCTCGAACCGGCCTTCGTCGACTTCTCGTACTCGGCGAGGGCCTTACGCAGGTCGTCGACGCCTCGGCGAGCCTGGAAGATCTCACCGTTGAGGAGGTGCAGCGTCGCCTCGAGGTCGCGCGACTGCTTGCCCTGGGCGATCTGGTCGAGCAACTGGGCGACGATCGGTTCAGCCTCTTCGGGATAGCCCGCCTGGACCATCGACCATGCGGCCCACACCTGATATTGCGGGTCGAGGTTCTGGAGCCGTCGGGCGTTCTGGAGGTACTGGCGGCCGAGGGCCTGCTCCTGAGACAGGACGAGGGCGACGCCGTAGCGGGCCTGGGCCTCGGCGACGTCCGGAAGCAGGGTCGCCGCGATCTTCAAGTGATTCAGGGCGCTCACTCGCAGTTTCTGCTGCGCGGCGGTGTTCGTATCCTTGGACTTGGCCACCTCACCGAGCTTGCCCCCCTGGGTACCGGGGCCGGCAACGCCCGACTGCTCCAACTCGATGGCGCCCTGGAACAGGTGTCCCAATCCCTGGAAGCGATTCAGGGAGCAGCCGATAAGCTCCTTGATGTGGGGCTCGGACTGTTCGAGGCGATCGGGGGCGTCGACCTGGCTCAGGGCCGCTTCGACCGCGACGGCGCGCAACTGCATGACGAGTTCGACCATGGTCGGACGCGCTGCGAGCGGCGTGGCGAGGGCTTCCTTCACCAGCTTGAGGCACTCCTCACGCTTCTGGCGGAAGCGAAGATGGTCGGCGTACGAGAGGTAAATCTGGAGGTCGGACTGTTTCGACCCTTCGAGGGCCTTCTTGAAGAGATTCTCGACGTCGCTCTCGATGCCGTCCACGAGCTTGGTGATCGCCGGCTTCGTCTGGGCGTCGGAGTTCGAGGCGAGCACGAGGAGGGACTTCTGGATCCCTTCGAGCATCAGGCTGAGGCGGGTGATTCGGGAAGGCGCCGGGGCGGGGCCAGCCAGGAGCGTGTTCAGGTCCTTCTGGAGGGCGGCGACGCGATTGCTCAACTCGTCCGGATCCGTGGTGGAGCGGATGTCGAGGGCACGCAACCGGAGCAAGGCCATCTGATCGACGGGGTCGGCCTTGGCTTCCAGCGTCGTGCTACGCGTGTCGGCGAGGATCTTCTTCATCGCCGCCTCATCCTTCGACTCCTGGGCAAACCGGGCCTTGACCCAGGCGAGTCGGATGGGAGAGGCCTTTTCCGCCTCGAGTGCGGTGATGTGCTGCTTGATCTCGGGAATTCGGGGCGAGGTCGACTCCAGCCCTTCCGAGGCGAGCACGTAATGGGCGTCGCTATTCCGAGGCTCGAGCTCGAGGACCTTCTGGGCCCAAAGGACGCTCCTGCTGCTCAGGTCGCGTCGCATGCACTCGGCCAAGAGCTTCTTGCGAGGCTCCTTGAGGTTCTTGCCGTACTCGGCGGCCAGCCGCAGCGAGTCCAGCTCGTTGTTTTGCAGCTTGACCTGCGTGTCGCCGGTGGACTGGGCGGCCCACTCGCCGAACATGCTGGCCATCTCTTCGTGGATCGCGGGGTTACGCCCATCCTTCTGGAGGGCCCGCTGATAGTGGATCAAGGCCTTGTCGTACTGCTTGGCGGCGCGGTCGGCTCGGGCCAGCGGCAGGATGTCGCCCGATCCTCTCGGCACCAGCGCGTAGACCATCGCGATTACGCCTAACACGGCGATAACGAGGAACAAACCCGAGAGGATTAGCAGGGGTTTCCAGCGCACGGTCATCGGGCTCTTCTCCTTGGGCTCGTGGCACCGAGCCGAAACACGTTGGGAATTCCCGAGGTCGAGACCGTCCCGGTCTCAGGCCCGGCCAAGCGTGTCCGGCGTTGTTAAATCAAGTCGCATTCGAGACCACGGCGCTCACACTCGAAGGATCTCCCCTCGACTCTCACGCCGGCTCGCATCATCGAGGTGATACGATCCGAGGCGCGGAGAAGGATCGGGACATTCCTTCGAAGGACGCCAAATCGATCAGCCAACGGGCTGTTAATAAGCTTGGGAGTGCAAATTCGAAGAGGGAGAGAGGCCGACGGCCTTGGTTCCAACCTCAGGGAGCTCGCAATCCTTTGCCGTTTTCGCAGCGCATCCGGCTTCCCATCACAATAGAGATTCATCGTCGAGACTTCAAGAAAATTTGTGTCGCGACCGAGAGTCGACCGGGAGAACGGGCGACATCGCCTTTCTCATCAAGGATTCACGACCTGAATGCACTCTCACGAAAAGACGTCCCTGTGACGTCGATGACTTCCAGTGGCCTCGATGTGTGCCATCCAGAACGCGCCGGCCCTCCGGTTCGAACACTTAGCCAAGATTCGAGTTATAGGAAGGATAGGACGCGACCGTTCGATCGGTGACGGAATCAAGATCCTTCTTTTCGGCGACTTTCCTGGGGTGCTCCGGCTTCGTCCCTCGCCACTGATTTCGAGGCGAAGACCCGGCCTGAGAAACAACGGACGCCGCGGTCCCATCCCATGTCGGGTGGTACCGCGGCGTCCGTTTATGTCTGGAAAATGGGAAGTCGGGGAGGCGTTTGACGATCGTTAGCGGACCAGGCTGTTGGTGGCGGCCGTGGAGTCGGCCACCTCGGAGGTCGGTGATCCCGGCCTAACCTTCCGAGAGCCGAGATTAGTCAGCCAGATCCCGGTAGGATTCTGGAGGATCCCCGGGCCCCAGCAATGCGGGCAGAAGTCCTTCTCGGCGAGGTTGACCCGTGCGTAGCGGCGAGGGGCTCTGAGGAACTGAGTACGATGCTCGTCGTCGGCGCAGAGGTAGAGATGACCGCCGAAAAGGATCCCGAACCTCGGGTCGCCCGCCTTCAACTCTCCCTCATCGACCTGGCTCACCGGGCACTGGCCGGCATTCACCGGGGCGTAACGCTCGGGCCGGCGGAGGAACTCGGCACGCCTCACGTCGTCGGCGAACCGATAGCTTCGTCCGCCGTGCTCGAGGGTCAACGCGTCGTCGCCCAGCACGAGCGTCTGGCCGCGGACGAGGCTCACGGGGCAGAAGCCTGAGAGCCCGACCTCGGCTGCCCCCCGCGTCACCGCGACTTCTGGGGCCGATTCCGGCTCGGGGTCATTAGCGACGACGGGCTTACTCTGCGGGACATGCGGCGGGTACTGGGCGAGCGCCCGCTCCTGGAAACCGACGAATTCCTGCGAGTTCAGGAACCCCTGGTGCGAGGAGAGAATCGTGCCGGTAGGTGAGACGATGATCGAGGCCGGAAGGCTCGTGATCCCCAGGCGCGAGGTCAGGTACTCGTGCTGATCGGCCTGGAGTTTGACCGGGACGAACGAGTCTCGCGAGTGAGTGACGACCTGGTCATGGACGAAGGTCTCGCGCTCCATGAGGTGACAGTACGAGCACCAGGAGCCGGTGAGCTGGATCCAGAGCGGCCTGTCCTTCGTCACGGCCTCTTGCTGGGCCTGCCCCAGGTCGGTTCGCCAGGTGATCCCGACCGCCTCATTGGCTGCGGCGGGCCAACTCGAGAGGAGCCAGATTCCGAGGCCGAAGACCAACCGCGTGAGAGGCTGGGCGGGCGCGGAGTCGCGTAGACTCATCGAGGCTCTCCATATTCAGAGTCGAAGTGAGAGGAGGAGTCGCCATGCGGCGTCGGCGACTGCGACGCTCTCCATCCATGGAGATGCCACAGGAAACCATCGCAAGCCAAAGTTAAAGAATCAGGATGTTCTTTCGCGAGGGAGTGCGAGACCTGGCGAGGCCTCGCAGTCTCCATCGACCCGAGATCCTCGGAGCGTCCAGCCAAAAAGCCGATTCCAAACGACGTCGAGCGCGGCGACTTCCGGTCCTGCCATCATCGTCGATTGGTCCGGTATTGAGGACTGCGAGGGTGATGCTTGCGAATCGGTTTGGGCTTCTTCGACCCGTGGAGGACTTCTCGGGTAGAGATGGCTCAACTGCCAGTGCTGTATCGGTAGGTTTGGTCGAACTGAAAAGATATGAAATGTTGCGAAACCGCTTCAACGACCTTTGCGCGAGGCCGGGCGGGTAACTTCGAGAGAAGCGCCGCCCGGTCGTAGGTCAAGGACACGCGAGTGCCATCAAAACTGCCGCGTTCGCGTCTCGCGTCTCCGGAGTGCAACCGGCGGGGCGAGCAGTTCGTTGATGACGATCGCTTCGCGGATCTTGGCGAGGGATAGTGGCTCCGAACCGATGGTGAAGACGAGCGATGTCGTCTGCGGGGATTGCTGCGATGAGGGCCTCGAGACTTTGGTGATCTCGTGCTCCTCGGGAACTCCGAGCGTCGACTTGATCCGCCCGAGTGGCAGCATGTCGCTGGCAGTCAGGCCGAGTGGTGAGGACTCATGCGACATCGAAGCGGAGAGCGATCGGGGCGTTGCCGGCTCGGATTTGGGAGGCGTCGGCGCGGTGGGGGTGCTCCGCGAGCGTGATCCCCTTCGCGGGATCATCCCCGGGCCCGGCCTGGGCGGGGATGACAAGGGTCGGTGCGAGTCGGTCTCCAGGATCACGATGTCGGCGTCGGAGCTGCTACCAGGCCGCTTGGGCGTCTGCCTGGTCTGGGTCGATGCCGGTTGCCAGCGCGCGGCCGGTTCGCGCGAGGACAACTCGGGGCGGCGTTCCGGGGGCCGATTCGCGGGAGGCCTCATCCCTGGCGGACCGAGGGGAGGCTTCCGGTTGTTTGTCCGGGGCGGGAGTGGCTGAGCATCGCGATTGAAGAGCGACGTGAGTGCCCAGATTGCCAGGAATGTGAGAGGCACGATGATTTGCAGGATATTGTCGAATCTCATGCCGACCTCCTCGCCGTTGACGGCGACTCCAACGGCCCCTCGCGGTGACAGATGCGAGGGGCCCGAGGCAAATGCACCCAGGATCTCAGCTGTTGACGTTCTCTCGTCTGGAGTTGCCCGAGGTACTGATGGCCGACCTCATTTCGGTATCCGCCTGGATGTTGCGGAGCTGATAGTAATCGGTCACGCCTAGGTTCCCCTTGCGGAAAGCCTCGGCAATGGCAAGGGGGACTTCCGACTCTGCCAGCACGACCTTGGCTCGGTTGGATTGAACTTCCGCGATCATTTCCTGCTCCGATGCCACGGCGAAGGCGCGACGCTCCTCGGCCTTGGCCCGGGCGACTCGCGTATCCGCCTCGGCCTGGAGGGCCTGGAGGTTCGCGCCGATGTTGTCGCCCACATCGATGTCGGCGATGTCGATCGAGAGGATTTCGTAGGCCGTCCCGGCGTCCAGGCCTTTCTCGAGCACGCGCTTGGAGATCGAGTCGGGCTTTTCGAGCACCTGATTATGCGTATCGGCGGAGCCGATAGCGTTGACGATACCCTCACCGACGCGGGCGATGATCGTCTCGTCCGTGGCGCCACCGACGAGGCGGTCGATGTTGGTCCGGACGGTGACCTTGGCTTTGACCTTGAGCTGAATCCCATTCTTGGCCACGCCGTCGATCGTCTGCCGTCCTTGTGAGGGGTCGGGGCAGGGGATGACCTTCGGATTCACGCTCGTCTGAACGGCCTCGAGCACGTTACGACCGGCCAGGTCGATGGCTGCGGCCCGCTTGTAGGACAACGGGATATCGGCGCGGTTGGCTGCGATCAGGGCCCGGACCACGTTCGGGACGTTCCCTCCGGCGAGGTAGTGGGCCTCGAGCGTCTGGGTCGTGACACCGTCCTTCTCGGCAAGACCCGCCTGGTAGGCCATGATCTTCGAGCGGACGATGATGTTGGGGTTAACCTTGCGGAACGACATACCTACGAGCTCGAAGATGCCGACATTCGCGCCGGTCATCTTCGCCTGGATCCAGAGGTTGAAATACTTGGCGAAGAAGATGCACGCCACCAGCGCGAACATGGCGATGGCGATGATCCCGAGAACCACGTAGGTCGACCAGGGGGTCGTCGGCGGATTCCCTTGCGCAAACAAGTAGCCAAACATGCAGCGTCCTCTCGGGATGGTCGGCCGTGGGCCGTCAAGGGGCGACGCGTCTTGCCTGGGCCGAGATGCGTTACGAGCCGGCTCGTCTTCGATCGACGCGGGTCGGTTGGTAGGCACTCGCCGTCGCTCGGCGTCTTAACGATATTCAATCAGTGTTTAAGAATCGTTCACGAGTTCATCTAAAGTCGAATCCGGCTGCAACCGCACGACGAGTTGCCCGCCGCGGACTCTCACCGCCTTGATCAGTGCCCCGGCGGGGATCAGCCCCTCCTCCGCGAGTCCGTCGAGGCGGCGACCGTCGAAGTTGACGAGCCCCGAAGGCCGCAGCGGGGTCAACGACCGGCCGCTCTGACCCACGAGGTGGTCGATCCGCTGGGGCGAATGCGAGTGCTCGATCTCGTCCGGCGAGGGGGGGCGGAGCGTGACGAGCTTCGCGAATGGGGTGCGTGGCCAGAAGTAGATCGCCGCGCCGAGCGCCACGGGCATGAGCACGCAGTCGGCCAGCAGGAACTTGATCCCCAGGCTGGTCGACTGCTGGAACGCTTGCCAGAGGCTGAGCCCCAGGCAGCAGACGGCGAGCACCCCGATCGTCCCGCCGGAGGGGATGAAGACCTCGGCGATGAGCAGGAGGTAGCCGAACGCCAACAACAGGAGCGGCCAGGCCAACGTGCTCATGGCTCCCTAACTTTCGCCGGCGCAGGCATAAAGGCTGAAACCAAGCGTTTGCTCGACGTCCCCCCGCGACGCCTCGTTGCTCACTGATATTCAGTCTAAGGCAGACCGGCTCCCCTAGGCAATCATCTAGAGGGCGACGGGCCGAGTCGGCCCTCACTCCAGGAGTCTCGAGGGAGTCGGTTACCTTCGATGGAGTCCGACTGAAGTCGCTTTCATGCGCCGAGGCGCTTGACGATCACGCGCGAACCCTGGACGTCGACGACTTCGACCAGGCTGTCCGGCTCGATGAAGAAGCCGTCGGCCGTGACGTCGATGAGGGCGTCGCCGAAACGCGCCTTGCCTGAGGGGCGGAGTACGCTCGTAGTTCGGCCGGTCTCGCCGATCAGGTAGGCGAAGGTGTCATATCCTTCGAGCGACGACTTGACCGTGGGGTCGTCCTCCCCCGCGCCCGTCCAGGGCTCGGGCTTGAGGACGAGCCGGTTGAAGAGGGGCATCGAGGGGAAGTAACGCGCGAGGACGACTGCTCCGGCGCTCACGGCGACCATGGCGAATGTGAGCTGGAGGAGGGTGTATCCCAACTCGCGATACTCGTACTCCTGCGTCGGCCAGACAAACGTGTGGCTCGCCATGACGATGCTGGTCAGGATCAGGAGGATCCCGCTCATCCCGAAGACGCCGAAGCCCGGGAAGACGAACAACTCTAGGGCCATGCAGATCATCCCGACGAGGAAGAGGATAATCTCGAGCTGATCCGCCGTGCCGCTGAGGTAGTGACTCCAGAAGAACAGCAGGAATGCGAGGGCCGAGGTGATCCCCGGCAGCCCGATCCCCGGCAGTTTCAACTCGACGACGAGCATGAAGAGGCCGACGAATAGCAGGATCCAGCTCACGAAGGGGTCGGTCAGGATCGTGACCAGCGCGTCGACCCACGTGGGCCCGTCGATCCGGACGGCCTTGCCTCGGAGTCCGTAGAGCCCCTTGAATTCCTCGGTGTCATTGACGATCTGGCCGAGGCCGTAGACGCCTTCATCGTTGTCGGCCTTGAGGGTCAGTACCTCCCCCGGGCTCTTCTTCTGCACGGGGTTGACGTAACGGCCGGGCTCGGCCTCGAGTTGGGTCTTGAGGACGAATGCGACGTTTCCGGTCTTGCTGTCCGTAGCCTGGAAGACGACCGCCTCGGGGTCGACCATGGCTCTGGCGACGGCGATCGAGTGCCCTTTGCGTTCGGCAATATTCTCGGCCCGTTCCACCAGGGCCTTGGACCTCGCCTCGCCGAGATCCACAACCTGGCCGTTGCGCCCGGTGACGAATTGACGCAGGTCGCCACACTCGCCCCCTTTGCGGAAGACGATGTCGTTGCAGGCGAGCGCGACGAGCGACGCCATGCCGATCGCCCTGTCGTCGATGAATGCAACCGTCTTCATGTCTTTGATATTGGCGATCGTCTCGGCGATCGCGTCGGCGGCGATGTCACCCCCCTGGCTGTCGATCTGGAAGAAGATCAGGTTGACCTTCTCCTGCCGGGCCTGTTCGATCCTGCGCGTGAGGTAAGAACGCTTGACCGTGTCCAAGGGCCCCTTGATCTGGACCCAGACCGGCCGAAGCTCCTGGCCGAGCGTTGGGTTGTCGGCCATCGAGCGGCCGGCGAGTTTGTAGGTGCTGGCGATCTCGGCTCTGCTGTCGGCCGTGAGCTTGGAGAAACCTTCCTCACGAGCACGGTCGGCCGTCATCACGCCACGCTGCCCCCCCTCCCAGGCGGGCTGGTCCTGGATGATGCTGTGCGACTTCTGGAACTCGGGCAGGCTCTCGGCGAGCAGATAATGGACCTGCTTGTCGTCGGTGGTGACCTTGCGTAGATCTGCCTCTCGGTCGAGCATGCCGAGCAGGAGGTCGGGCTCGCGTTGCTTGCTGATGGCGAGATTGCGGATGTTCTCGCGGATGTCGCGGGCCCTGTTCTCGTTCTCGGGAGAGATCGGGCCGAGCGATCCCTTGGGGCCCATCACGATCTCGTCGCAGGCGAGGGCCGCCAGGGTCGCGTATCCGGAAATCGGCTCGGGGACGTAGGCCACCGTCAATTTGGCGCCGCCCAGGCTCTTCATGATGAACCAGGCGAGGTCGTACGAGTTTCCGAACGTGCTCGCGCCAGGTTGCGTGTCCCCGGCCCGGAACTCGAAGACCAGGATCGGGCTCTTGCCGGGCGCGGCCCCCGAATTCTGATTGAGCAGATGCCGGGTAGATGCCTTGATTTGCTCAAGCGTCTCACCGGTGATCGGTTCGGTAATCGTAAAGAACTGTCCGGGATTGGAGTCGGCTATTTTCGCCGGGTCCTGGGCTCGAGCGATCGGCGGGCCTTGGAATAGCAGAGTGGCCATCGCGAACGCGAGGAGAAGGCGAGAGAGAGTGGCGACGCGAGAGTACCGCGGGCAGATCATTGATGTCAGACTCCCTCCGATGAGCCAGCCGAAGCTTCGTCCGCCCACGACGAGAGCCAGAGGCCCGCGGCAGGGGGATGCAAGCACGGGGGCGAACCGCCTTGAAGCGCCACCCCGCGATCGCGGTGCAGAGGGCAACAGGAAGACGACCCTTGTTAGGGATCACCCGTCCTTACAGCCGATTATAAAGGTGGAGAAAATACCCGTCAAACATCCCCCCACGCCGAGAGGCCGGGGGACCACACTCCGTCCCGAGCGTTCGTCGCCTCAAGACCTTCGAGGCCAGGGCCAAGTTCGATCGCGTTTGTCGTCGACCACCCTCGACGATCCGACGGGGACGGTCGAGGTTCATCCTAACGTACGGAATCGGGCCGCTCGCCGCGTGGTGATTCCCGAAAGTCGTCGCGGAATCGAAAATCGCCGCCAGGAAAAATGAAACGCCCAGGTTGAGCACAACCTGGGCGCAACGATCAAACGTGTAACCGACAGTGCGGAAACTCAGCGAGTCCGGGCGGGCGAAGCGCCCTTGCCCACGACCGGCTGGCGCTGTTGCGGGCTGCGTCGGGAGTTCTGCGGCCCGTTCCCGGGGACGGGGTTCGAGTTCTCGTCGTTGATGTGAATCGTCCAGGGTTTGCCGAGCTTCTCGCCGCGGAAGTTGTCGTCCATGACCTTGTTGTTCGGCTTGATGTCGGTCAGGACGAAGCTCTTGAGGCCCGACTTCTCGTCGGCCGGATAGAGGACGACCTGGGTCGGCAGGAGGTACTTACGGTCGAGGCGGATGAAGGCCTTGCTGAAGCTCTCCTTGTCGATGTCCTCGTTCGGGAAGACGGAGATGATGTAGGAGTCCTTGTCCTCGTTGAGCAGGGCCATTCGGTAGCGGACCTTGGCCTCCTCCGCGCGGAAGTTGAAGAGGAAGGGCAGGGGGCCTTCCTGGAGGGCCCGATCCCGCTGCTGCTTGGCCAGCGGATAAATGTGGATCTGCTGGGTCTTGCAGAGGTAATGCCAGACTTCTTTACCCGTGCAAATGATCCGCTCGTGGGGGATCGGCTTCTTGCCTTGCTTCTCGTCCGTCGGGACCTGCTCGAAGTTGATCCATGCCAGGTTCGGAGCCTTGAAGAGGGCACGGCCTTCGTACCGTTCCTCGCCACCCCAGGCCTCCGACATCTTGACGGTTTCCTTGATCCGGACGTCCAGGGTCTTCAGCCGGGTGCTCTGCTGGGCCCAGCTATTGAGCAACTGCTCCATCCTCTTACCTTGCGGGTCGATCGGAGCAGGGGCTGCCGGGGCCGCCGGAGTCTTCGCTTCGGGCTTGGACTCCTGGGCCTGGACCATCGTCGCCAAAGTCAAAACCGCCATGATCGACATCGGGTGGCGGATCCAAACGTTCCTTCGCATGGCTCAATCTCCTCGCACTGGCTTCACGCAGGGGGACTGCGCGTCCACGAATCCTTCGTCAGAGGTCTCCCCAGGGCGCGCGAGCAACCTAACAATTTTCCCCAACCGCTACCATAGCAGTGCTCGGCCTCGAACTGCGAAGGGTCCTGGCGTGTCCGGTGTCTGGTTGGAATCTGATAATCCGTGCAAGGAACGCCAACAAAGTGGGCAGAATCTACAAGGGATCGGCCCCACTTAAAGACGTAGGACGCGAATCGAGAGAGGCCGTAAACTTTTCCCACGCGGACGAATCCCCCGGCCTCCTTAGCTAGAACGTGTAAGCCTTCAAAGAGTTCGATGGGGCCGGGATGCCCCGGAGCCCTCGGAATCCATGCGGAAGCGAACGAATTGGAACGAGGATTGCAAACCTCTGTCCCATGTATTCGCCCTTCTGCGTCACGAGGTCTGCACGGGTTTCCTCAGCCAACTCAGGAGAACCTAGTTATGCAACCGACCATCCGCGAGATCGCCCCGCCCGCCTGGCCGCTCCCCTTAATTGGGATGCCCCCGCGCGGGACTCGTCGCTCGGCTTGACGCCCCGACGCTCGTGATCGACAATATCTTATCAACGCTCATCTACACCGACGTGGGGTGAGTGTGGACGATCTTGGCTTCGATCGTTGGCGTCAAGGAACGCGTCATGGCGTCTCTCGACCGGCCGAAGCTTCGCCCGTTGTCGGCGAAGCGGTTCGAGCATGACGGACGTCTGTTCGTGGCTCTCGAGGATCCGCACAGAGTTATCCCTCAACCCATCCTGATACCCATCGAGGGCTATCAGCGGGTCGTCAGCCAGTTCGATGGCCGGACGACTCTTGTCGAGATCCAGGCCCGGCTGTTCCGCGAGTCGGGCGAGTGGATCTCCCTCTCGGAACTCGAACTCTTCGTGCTCCACCTCGACCGCGTCATGGTCCTGGATGGGCCGACGTTCGAGGAATTTCAGGACACCTACCGACGGGAACGGGTGAGGCCGGCCGCATTCGCGGGTCGATCGTATGCTTCGACCGAGCGAGCGCTTCGGTCACAACTCTGCCAGTTCTTTTCCCACACCCAAGGCGCCGGGTGGCCCATTTCCGGTTCGAAGCTAGCCTCGAACCGCCTTCGCGGGATCCTTAGCCCGCACATCGACTTCTTCCGGGGCGGGACCACCTACACCTGGTCGTACAAGGAACTCATCGAGCATTCCGACGCCGAGGTCTTCGTGATCCTGGGCGTGGCGCATCAATATTGCCGGAACCGCTTCGCACTGACGACCAAGGACTTCGAAACACCGCTGGGCCTCGTCCGCACCGAGCGCTCCTACGTCGATCAACTCGCGGCGCTCGCCGGCAGCGAACTCCTCGATGACGAGTTGAGTCATCGCACCGAGCATTCGATCGAGTTCCAGGTGGTCTTCCTCCAGTACCTCCTGAGTGGCCTACGCGAGTTCTCAATCGTCCCGATCCTCGTCGGTTCGTTCCACGACCTGATGGAAGCGAGGAAGGATCCGATCGAGTCGCCCGACGTCCGGCGATTCGTCGACGCGTTGCGTGCGGCGGAGTCCGCCTGTGAGAAGAAGGTCGCCTACATCGGTGGAATCGACCTCTGCCATGTGGGGTCCCAATTCGGCGACATCGGCATGGTCGGGCCGGATCAACTCGAGGAAGTCCGCCAGTTCGATGCGACGATGCTGGATCGGGCCACGGCTCGCGACCCTTCCGGCTGGTTCGGGACGGCCGCCCGGATCAACAACCGGCTGAGAGTCTGCGGTCTCGCCGCGACTTACACCATGCTCCATGCCATGGGACCCGCGTCCGGCCGACTCCTCCGATATGATCAGGCCCTCGACGACGAACGCACCTGCTGCGTGAGCTTCGCCAGCGTGGCGTTCCTCGCCCCCGCTGAATCGGGTTCGAACCTCCAGGCGGACAAGCAAACTGATGTCGGATGAGCCGTCGATCGCGTCGTTGCCGAGAGACGAGGCTATGCCTGCAACCCCGGCGGATTTCCGGGCCGAGGTCGAGGCCTTCGATCGCAATGCAGTGCATGGGATTTTCGACGGGCCTCGCTATCGGATGCGCTATCGGGTGCTGGGTGAGGGGCCTGCGATCGTGCTCGTCCCAGGCATCGCTTCGACTTATCGCGGATACGCACTAACCCTCAACCGCCTCTCCTCGCGGTTCCAGACCATCGTCTACGATTATCCGGGCGAACATCCCGACGACGGTGCAAACCTCCGCGCGATCCGCCACGACGATCTCGTTGCCGATCTTGCGGTCTTGCTCGACCACCTCGGGCTGAGGCAGGCCAATCTCTTCGGGCTCTCGTTCGGCTCGACGGTGACGCTGAGTGCACTCCACCGCGAACCCGAGCGGTTTCCGAAGGCGGCGATCCAGGGGGGCTTTGCCCATCGGCGGTTCTCGAGGGTCGAGCGTCTGGCGCTGGGCGTGGGGAGGAGGATCCCCGGCACCGCGTCGCGACTCCCGTTGAGACGTCCCGTCCTCCGGTTCAAGAACCGGGACCAGTTCCCGGGCGAAATTGCCGACCGATGGCCGTTGTACATCGAGGAGAACGGCCTGACGCCGATTGCCTCGATGGCCCACCGGCTCGACCTTATCGCGGGGCTTGACCTACGCCCAATCCTGTCGGCGATCCGGGCCAAGATCCTCCTGATCCAGGGGACCGAGGATAACATCGTCACCGGCTCTCATTTCGAAGAGCTCCGCGCGGGATTGTCGAACGCCCGGGCGAAGATACTGGAAGGGGTCGGCCACCAACCGCACTATACGCATGCGGAAGATCTGGCCGAGGCCGTCGGCGATTGGTTCCTCTCGAGCACCTGAAGCCAATAGTGGTCGAGCTTGCCGGCATGACCATCGAGTTCTTGAAGGAAGGATTGCGCCGTCAGTTGCCGAGGCAAAGCCTACCTGAGAGAGCATCCGCCGATTACAATGCGAAGCGTCGTGCCGGTCGCGAGGGTTCTCCTCGCCGGGCGGTTGGAATGCGGCTCCTGGGGACGTGCACCTTGTCTGAATCGAGATCGAAGCTGGTGATTGTGGGTATTGGCGACGATGGCCTGGCCGGCATGACGGAGGCCGCGCGCAGGATCGTCTCCGAGGCCGACCTGATCCTGGGAGCCCCGGCGACCCTGCGCTTGCTCGACGAGGTCTCGGGCAAGAAGGTGGCGCTCGATCCCGAGATGCCCGCCGCGCTCCGGCAGGTTCGCGAAGCCCTTAGCGTCAGCAAGCCGGTCCTCGTCAGCAGCGGAGACCCCCTCTTCTACGGGGTGGCCCGCTACCTCTGCGATCGCCTGGGTAAGGACCAGTTCGAGGTCATCCCGCACGTCAGCAGCATGCAACTCGCCTTCGCCCGGGTGAAGGAGAGCTGGGAAGACGCCTACCTGACGAGCGCAGCCGGCCGGCCTATCGAGGCCATCATCGACCGGATTCGCACGGCTGAGAAGGTCGGGCTCTTCTCGAGCGACGAGCATCCGCCTCAGAAGATCGCCCAGGCCCTGCTGGATCGGGGCATCGATTACTTCCGCGCGTATGTCTGCGAGAATCTCGGCTCTCCAGACGAGCGCGTGACCCAGGCCGAGTTGTCGGACCTGACCACGCTCGATTTCGACCCCCTCAACGTCCTGATCCTCATTCGCAAGCCGAACCGACCCGATCGGGCTAGTCGGGTCGCCAACTATCGTCTCTTCGGCAATCATGACGACGCCTTCGCCCAGTCGCTGCCCAAGCGAGGGCTGATTACCCAGTCGGAAGTCCGGGCGATCGCCCTCGCGCAACTCGACGTGCGGCCTACCAGTGTCGTGTGGGACATCGGAGCCGGTTCAGGCTCGGTCGCGATCGAGGCCGCGCAGCTTGCCCAGCATGGGCAGGTTTTTGCCATCGAGCCCGAGGCGGGGGATGTCGCCCTGATCCAGGCGAATGCCGAGAGCTTCGGCGTTCCGAACGTCAAGCCGGTCAGCGGCAGGGCCCCCGAGATTCTCGCCAACCTCCCCGAGCCGGATGCGATCTTCGTCGGGGGGACGGGGCGACAGGTGGTCCTGGTCCTGAACGCAGCCTACTCGAAGCTCGCCGCTGGTGGGCGACTCGTCGTCAACGTGGCGACCATCGACGGCCTCGCGACCGCCCACGAGACTCTGAAACGGCTCGCCGGCGAGGTCCGGGTCTGGAACATCTCGATCGCCCGAGGGATCGAGCAGATGGATCGCGTCCGCTTCGAGGCGATCAACCCGACCTTCCTGCTCGCGGTGACGAAGACGCTCGAGGCAAACGACTGAGGTCGCCGTCAGAGATCAAACCGGAGTTTTCGCCACACCAATTTCCGGGCGTTTTCCCACCTTCGGCTGGGAGAGTTCGCTTGGTGTGGCTATACTTAGGGCATGTTGGGGCATTGCCCCTGGAACTCGGGCCGCGAGGGAAGGTTACGTATGCTAGAGGCCAGCGACGTCGAGCTGGACTTGATCGCGGTCGGTGCCCATCCCGACGATGTGGAGATCGCGTGCGGCGGTACCCTGGCGAGGCTCGCCCACAAGGGGTATCGGGTCGGGATCGTCGATCTCACCGATGGCGAGCCGACTCCGCTCTCGCCCGGTCCCGACGTCCGCCTCGCCGAAGCGACCAGGGCCGCGGAAATCCTCGGGATCGACGTTCGGATCAACCTGAACCTTCCCAACCGTCGGCTCTTCGACTGCTTCGAGGCCAGGGTGGCCCTGGCCAAGTTATTCCGAAAGCATCGGCCCAAGGTCGTCCTCGGGTTCGGGGGCAAGACCGTCCTCGCCTCGCCCGACCACTACCAGGCGATGCTCATCACGGATGCGGCCGTCTTCTACAGCCGGCTTACGAAGTGGGATGAGCATTTCGACGGCCTGCCTGTCCACACCATCTCGAACCAGTTGAGCTTTCCGATCGCCCTGCATGGGCTGGACCTGCCGGAAGCCTCGGGTTACATCGTCGCCGACATCAGCAGCACGCTCGCGATCAAGCTCGAAGCGGTGCGGGCCTACGCGACCCAGTTTCCGCCGGCCAAGTCGGGGATCTTCGGCGCGGTCGAGACGATGAACCGCTACCATGGCCTGACGGCCGGGTTCGAGGCGGGCGAGATCTTCATGACTTATCGCTCCGTCGGGATCGACGACCTCATGCGTTGGGCGAGTCCGATCCACGCTCGGACCTGACTCGCGGCGTGGCTCAACGGGCCATTTACCAGACTCCGTCACAAGGTCACGGCTAGAGAAGGCGGTCGAGGTGAGCTGGTTATCCCGGTTGATGAACCAACTTCACAGATTCCTGGGCGCAGATGCGTCGCGGCATGCCCATGACGATACGGTCGCCACGGCGGAATTCTCGACCCCGTCGTCGCTCACCCTCGTCTCCGGGGCCCTCAAACTCCGCGCCGGAGTGATCTCCGAGACCGGACATTACCGCGAGCAGAACGAAGACAACTTCTATGTGCCCGGGCGAAACTCGGTCCGGTTCGACATGCCCTCCTCCTCTCATCGCAGCGGAGACATCGGCGCGTCCTCGTTCGACACCTCGGATGTGGTCTTCATCGTCGCCGACGGCATGGGGGGGCAGCAGGCCGGCGAGCAGGCGAGCAAGATGGCCGTCGAGCTGATTCCCAAAGCCCTCGCCCGTCGGATGCGGCCGACCGACCTCGATCCTCGGGCCATCCAGGGGGTGATCCGGGAATCCGTCGCCGAAGCCAATCAAGAAATCCTAGGCTGTTCGGGGGCCGTTGCCGAATTCTCTAATATGGGCACCACCGTGGTGCTCGCGCTCTTCCGGAACAACCGGGTCTTCGTCGCCGGGATCGGCGACTCGAGGGCCTATCGCCTCCGCGCCGGCGTCCTCGAGCAGATGACCAAGGATCATTCCCTGGCCGATGCCCTGGGTGAGGCAGGCACGATCAGCAAAGAAGAAATCCCCCATCATAAGTTCAAGAATGTCCTGTACCTTTACCTCGGCAGCAAGGATGCCAGGAGCGGCCCCGAAGACGTGCGCGTCCTCGAAGCCCAGCCCGGGGATCGGTTCCTGCTGGCGAGCGATGGACTGACCGGGGTCGTCAGCGACGCCGAACTGACTCGCGTGCTGGAAACCTGCGACGACCCCCAACGTGCGGCGCGGGTGCTGGTCGATCAGGCACTCGCCAACGACTCCAAGGACAACATCACGAGCCTGGTCATCCACGTGCTCGGCGACGGTGCGGTTTCGAAGTAAACGCCATCTCGATCGCTCCGGTAGCTTGTGATCCGACGCCTCCGCTCCTGTCGCGTTCGTCGACATGTCCCGGGTCGGGACGAGTGTTGGCGTCACCATGGCATCAGAGTGTGGGTATTGCCCACACACTCGAGTCGCCGGGCTCCTCGTTTCGGTCTCATACCGAGGGAGATTGGTCTCGACCCATGACCGCACGTCGGATTCGCGCCGGGTCCAGGGGGCAAGGTCATGCCAGCCCTTGAGGACTTCCTGGAGAACGTCGCCAGGAGCGGACTCATCCCGCCCGAGGCCCTGGACCAGGCCGTCGCGGACCTGGACATCGTCCCCTCCACTCCGGACGGGGCCAAGCGGCTTGCACGCGCCCTGATCCAGAAGGGGACGCTCACCTCGTATCAGGCGCGTAAGGTCCTCGCTGGCGCGACGCGCGGGTTTTTCCTGGGAGGTTACCGCATCCTCCGGCCGTTGGGCGCAGGGGGTATGGGTAAGGTCTTCCTCGCCCAACATGAGGTCGACGGCCAACGCGTGGCCATCAAGGTCCTGCCCCCGAGGCGGGCCGCCGAGGAAAAGCAGGCCTTGCTTCGCTTCCGTCGCGAGATGGATCTATCACGCAGGGCGATTCACCCCAATCTCGCCAGGACCCTCGACGTCGGGAACGAAAGGGATGTCTACTTCATGGTCATGGAGTACATCCCCGGCGAGAGCCTCTACGACATGGTCAAAGGGGCAAATGGCGGTCCTCTGCGGGTTCCGGACACCGCGAGGCTTTTCCTGAAGGTCCTCGATGGCCTCGAGGCTGCACACGTCGCCGGTTTGATCCACCGCGACATCAAGCCGTCGAACATCATGATCACGCCCGACGGCGACGCGAAGATCCTCGACCTTGGCCTCGCCCGCTCGGTCGAGGAGGAAAGTCCGCTTACCCGGCCGAACGTCGTGGTCGGGACCCTCGATTACGCCAGCCCCGAGCAGCTTGGCAATGCCGCGCAGGCGGATCGACGTAGCGACCTCTACAGCGTCGGTTGCACGCTCTATTTCACGCTCGCCGGTCGGCCTCCGTTCGACGGCGGCGACGTCGTCAACAAGATCTTCAAGCAACGGATGGAGGATCCGGAGCCGCTCGAGCGCGTCGTGAAGGGCGTGCCCGCCGCGTTCGCCGCCATCGTGCGCAAGCTCATGGCGAAGACTCCGGACGACCGCTATCAGAACTGCCTTGAACTGCGGTCGGACCTCGCCAGATGGGTCGACCCCGAGAAGGTCCGTGCGATCCTCGGGAATGAGGCCGAGTCGGCGCGAGCATTCCATCTTCCACCGCCCGAGTTGATCGACGACGATCTTCGCGTCCTCGGCGATGAAGAGAAAGGGAGTCGGGGATTCTCGCTTCGCGACCTCGGCACCCCCGAGCCGTCCGCCGCTCCGATGCATCGAGCTCCCGCCCCCCCGATTCGGGCACTCGTCATGCTTCCCGGTGAGCGGAAACAATCATCGTCAATCATCACTCCACTGCCAGAGCGTCCCCGCGTCGAGGAAGACTCGAAGTGGCTCATCCATTTCATCGCGATTGCTGTCGTCGTTGGCATCATCGCCGTCATCGCCATCTCTCTGATCCGCTGATTTGCCGGTCCGGGCTTAACTTGGTCTCACGGTGAAGGAATTGGTCCGAGATTTGCCCAAGTAAGGGTTCGCACACCTGAAGAGCCTTTCTAGCTCCGCAATTCTCGAAGCGAGATCCCTTCCCATGGCGCCATTTCAGAGCGTGAGTGCGACGAAATCCGGCATCTTCTCTCCCGGCGAGGTGGTGGAAATCGGCCTACTTCTCCCGGCGAATCGTGCGAAAGCCCTGGTCGAGCTCTCGAAGCGTCGCCAGGAAAGCGTCGCCCAGATCCTGAGGGGTTTGATCGATCGGGCCCTCGTCGACGCCGAAGGTATCGAGAACTGATTGGTACTTTTTACAAGCCTGGGTACATCTGTTTAGTTTGTGCTTGTCGGAGGGGACGTCATCGGCCAAGATTGAGGTGAGCATTCGCCGAGAGCCACCTCGAGGACTCGTCTTAACCGATGTCGGCACCTGACGGATTGGACGGCATGCTGCCGCCCGTGGCCAACTGGTTCCGGGAGACGTTCGGTGAGGAGACCCCACCGCAACGCGAGGGTTGGCCGGCGATCGCTTCGGGCCAGAATACCCTCATCTTTGCCCCAACCGGCTCGGGCAAGACCCTCGCGGCCTTTCTGGCCGCGCTCGACCACCTCTGGCGCCATCCTCGGATCGCCAAGGGGAGTCGCATTCTCTACATCTCGCCGCTCAAGGCGCTGAACCAGGATGTCTATCGCAACCTGCAAGTACCGCTCGACGGCATCCTGAAGACGGCCGAGTCAATGGGGTTTCCGCTGCCCGAACTCACCATCGGGATCCGGAGCGGGGACACGCCGACCGCCGAACGTCGGAAACTCGTCAGCCAACCGCCCGACATCCTCATCACGACGCCTGAATCGTTGCATCTCATGCTCACGAGTCGGGCACGAGAGACCTTACGCAGTATCTCGCACCTGATCCTCGACGAGATCCACGCCGTCTGCTCGAACAAGCGGGGCGTCTTCCTCGCGCTCCTGCTCGAGCGGCTCCAGGCGATCAGCTCGCAGGGCTTCGTCCGCATCGGCCTCTCGGCCACCCAACGCCCGCTCGAGGAGGTCGCTCGCTACCTCGGGGGCTTCTCGTCGGAAGCCACTCCGGGCCGGGCGACCCGCTTCAAGCCGAGGCCGGTGACGATCGTCGATACTGGCCAGCGCAAGGTGCTGGACCTCGAGGTGCTGGTCCCCTTCGAGTCATCCCGGCCGATGGCGGCGGGGACGACCTGGCCGGCCATCGAGCAACGGGTGCTGGGACTGATCCGCGAACACCAATCGACGATCGTCTTCGCGAACAACCGACGCGTCGTCGAGCGGCTCACCTCCAGGCTCAATGAAAGCTCGGAGGAAGAGGGGATTGCCCCAGAAGCGTTCGCCCGCTCACACCACGGCTCCTTGAACCTCGAGGAGCGGCGGGGGACTGAGGAGGCCCTCAAGCAGGGCGAGCTCAAGGCGGTCGTCGCGACCGCCTCGCTTGAGCTCGGGATCGACATGGGGGCCGTCGACCTCGTCTGCCAGGTCGAGTCGCCCGGCAATGTCTCGCGCGGCCTTCAGCGCGTGGGACGAGCCGGCCACCTCGTCGGCCGGGTCAGCAAGGGCCGCTTGATCGCCAAGACCTCGAGCGATCTCGTCGAGTCGGCCGCACTGGCGAGGGCGATGGTGCACGGCGAGGTTGAGACCCTCCGCGTCCCTTCGGGCTGTCTCGACGTCCTGGCCCAGCAGGTCGTCGCCTGCGTGGCGGTCGACGCCTGGGAAGCCCGCAACCTGTTCGACCTCGTCCGCCAGGCCTATCCGTATCGCAACCTGACCGCCGACGCCTTCGAAAGCGTCCTCAAAATGGTCTCCGGCCGGTTCCCGACCGAGCCCTTTCGCGACCTCCGCGCTCGAGTCAGCTGGGATCGCGTCCATCACCGGCTCCTGCCCCTGCCGGGCACCGCCCGACTCGCCATCACGGGCGGCGGGACGATACCCGACACCGGACAGTTCCCCGTCTATCTCGGTGCCGAAGGGCCCCGACTCGGGGAGCTCGACGAGGAATTCGTCTTCGAGCGCAGAGTCGGCGAGACCTTCGTGCTCGGAACGGCGACCTGGCGCATCGAGGCCATCGAACCGCAACGCGTCGTCGTCGCGAGTGCCCAGGGGCAGTCGGCCATGATGCCCTTCTGGCGCGGCGAGGACGCTCCCCGCTCGCCCGAACTCGGCGAGGCTGTCGGGACGCTCTGCCGGGAGATCTCGAGTCGACTCGACGATTCATCGCTCGTTCCTTGGCTCCAGGAAGAGTGCAAGCTCGAGCCTTCCGCTGCCGCATCGCTGCGGGACCATGTCGCACGCCAGGTCCGGATCGCGGGCGCCGTACCCGACGACCACACGGTCGTGATCGAGACCTTTCGCGACCCGGCCGGTGAGCTCGGCATCGCCGTGCTCACCCCATTCGGCGGCAAGCTGCACCATGCTCTAAAGCTCGTCTTCCAGGCGAGGGTCCGCCAGCGGTTCGGGATCGCCGTTTCCTGCCTCCACGGTGATGAAGGGGTGCTGATACGGTTCCCCAAGATGGATGAACCACCACTCGACTTGTTTCAAGGGTTGACATCGGCCCTCGGGGAAGAGTTGATCCGAGAGGAACTCGGGGAGAGCGCCCTCTTCGGCCTGCGATTCCGCCAGAACGCGGGCCGAGCCTTGCTCATGCCTCGCCCCGACCCGACGAAGCGCACGCCCCTCTGGCTCCAGCGGCTCCGCGCCAAGGACCTGCTCCAGGTCGTCCGCAAGTTCCCTGACTTCCCCATCGTCGTCGAGACTTATCGCGAATGCCTCGATGACGACCTCGACATCGGCAGGTTCAAGATCTTCCTCGATCACGTGTCGGGCGGCGAGATCCGCGTCGTCGCGAGGCGGAGCGAGATTGCCTCGCCCTTCGTCTCCGACCTCGTCTTCCGATTCACGCAGGAATATATCTACCAGTGGGATGAGCCGAAGCGGACCGATCGTCGTCCGGTCGCCGGCGCGATCGACGACGCTCTCCTCTCCCCCTTGCTCGAGGAGAATACCCGGTCGCTCTGGCTCGACCCCGACGCCATCGCCCGCGTCGAGAACCGACTTCGCGGATCCGGCAAGCCGCCGAGGACCGTCGAGGAGATGGCCGAGATGCTTCGACGGCTGGGGGACCTCACGCCGAGCGAACTCGCGGGTCCGATGCTCGGGTTCCTCAACGAACTCGAAGGGCAGGGCAGGGCAGTCGCGATCGAACTCCCGGGGACCGCGGAGCCGACCCGATGGATCGGCGCCGAGGAGGCCGACCTGTATCGCGACGCCTTCGTCAGGAAAAAGCCCGACGCCCCATCACTCGAACAGATCATCCTGCGATTCCTCGAGACCCACGCCTTGATCGGGCTCGATGACCTCGCGGCACGGTATCCGATCAAGAAAGTGCGAGCGGCCGAGTTGCTCGAAAGCTGGGAAGAGGCGGGCCGCCTGGTCCGACTCGATCCGACTTCGGATTCCGGCGCCGAGCGTTGGGCCGATCAGCGCAACCTGGACGAAGTCCGCCGTCTCTCGATCGCGATCCGACGTCGCGAGAGCGTGGCGGTCACGCCCGAGATCTTCGCGGATTTCGTCGCCCATCGGCAACACGTCCACCCGAGCACGAGGTGGGAGGGGAATTCGAGCGTCGGGCTCGTCCTCGAGCAACTCCAGGGATTCGCCGCCCCGGCCGACCTCTGGGAGACCGAGATCCTACCCCGGCGGATTCTCGACTACCGCCCCAACTGGCTCGACGAGACCCTCTCCGGCGAGGGCTGGATCTGGCGTGCGAGCGACGACGGCAAGGGCTCGTCGCCTCGTGTCGCGTTCGTCCTGCGTGAGTTCGCCGGGGCCTGGCCGGTGACTTCCGAGGGATCGTCGCTCGGCGAGGTGGATCAACGAGTCCTGGGGCATCTCCGAGAGCGAGGGGCGACATTCGTCCTCGAACTGGCCCGATCCCTGGCACTCGAGCCGAGCCAGGTGCGGAATGCCCTCGCCAGGCTCGTGCGCGAAGGCCATGTCACGAACGACCGCTTCGATCCACTCCGTCCCGGCGGCAACGCGATGGGCGAGGCCCTGGCTCGCGCGAACTCGCCCGGCTCCGGTTCGTCGACGAGGCTCCGACGTTCGATGCCGAGGCGTCCCAGCTCGCAGGTGGCCGAGGGGCGATGGTCGTCGCTCGGTTCGACCTCGGGGGGGGATGAGGAGGCCTCGCTCCTGAGCTGGGCGGCTGTCCTGCTGGAGCGTTACGGCGTCCTGACGCGAGAGACCACGAGCCTCGATCCCTGGGCGCCCCCTTGGCGAGAACTGGCCCCGAAGCTCGATCGGGCCGAACTCCGCGGAGAGCTTCGGCGCGGTTATTTCGTCGAGGGGCTTTCCGGCATCCAGTACGCGACTCCCGAGGCCGCCGACGAACTCGCGCGGTTCGCTGCCAATCAGTCGTCGGATGCTCCGATGTGGCTCGTCTCGACGCTGGATCCGGCGAATCTCTATGGGGCGGGAGCGGTCCTCGACATCGAATTGCTCGAGGGCGGGACGGCACGATTGCCGAGATCTTCATCGAACTTTCTCGTCATATTCTCGGGACGCCCCATATTGATCATCGAGGCCTTTGGCAAGCGTTTGACGGGCCTTGGGTCAGCATCAGAAGAGGAGTTGATCCGTGCCTTAGCCTTGCTACCATCGTTGGCAGGGCCGGCTCGTCGCGTGTTGAAGGTCGAGACATACAACTCGGCCGCCACGCTCGCCAGCCCCGCCGCCCCTTGGCTCGCGAACCTCGGATTTGTTCGTGATTATCCAGGTATGGCTTACTATGCCGGGTGGTAGAATTCCCTACCTTCGATTGGTTCCGAGAACGACCTCGTCTTCGAGACGCAGGGACTGCCCCCATGACCGAAATCGCCACCATCCCGCCGTTCAATCCGGAACCCGAATACGACTGCATCGTCATCAGCGACCTGCATCTCGGCAGCGACGTCTGCCAGGCGAAGCTCCTGGAAGAGTTCCTGGAGTGGGCCGTCTATCGCACGCGCCAACTCGTGATCAACGGCGACATCTTCGACGACCTGAATTTCAAGCGGCTCACGAAGCGGCATTTCGCCTGCCTCAAGATCATCAGGCGCAACTCGGACCGCGACGACTTCAAGCTCGTCTGGGTCCGCGGCAACCACGACGGGCCGGCCGACATCGTCAGCCACATCGTCGGCGTCGAAATCCTCGATGAGTACGTCTACCACGACCCCAACGTGGATCTCCTGATCCTCCATGGGGACCAGTTCGACACCTTCATCACGCACTATCGCTGGCTGACGGACATCGCCTGCGGGATCTTCTACTATATCCAGAAGTGGATGCCCCACCGCGCCTCGCGCTGGATCCGCCGGATCTCCAAGCGCTGGCAGCGCAACAGCCAGCTCATCGAGCGTCGGGCCACCGACTTCGCCCGATCGCGTGGTTACCGGCACGTCACCTGTGGGCACACCCACTTACCGCTCGTATCGCAAGTTGACGGGGTCCAGTACATCAACAGCGGCACCTGGACCGAGCATCCTCCGTGCCCGTTCGTCGTGGTCAGTCGAGGAGACGTGCGACTGGAGTGGTGGCCGCTCAAGGTCGAGGAACCCGAGGTTCCCTCCACAGACCAGGTTGCGACCCCAACCCTGCCCACGATCGGCTGAGTTCCGGTTCCGGCACTGAGGGGCGTCCGTCTACCAAACCCACGATTCTCTGTGCTAAAGTCGGTGCCGACGCGGCCAGGCGGCCGCTCCGGTCCGTCCCAGACGGCCGGATCATGTTCGGACTCTCGAGGAGATTATCCATGCGACAGGGACGACGAGTGCGCCTTGCGATCTTCAGCCTGGCGACCATTCTGGGACTCGGCACGCTCGCCGCTTTCAACGCGACCGCGACGGCCGCCGATGACGAAAATCCCCAGGTCGTGCTGGACACGACGAAGGGCCCCATCACCATCGAACTCGATAAAGCCCGGGCTCCGATCACCGTCGAGAACTTCCTGAAGTATGTCGACTCCGGATTCTACGACAACACGGTCTTCCACCGCGTGATCCCCGGGTTCATGATCCAGGGGGGTGGCATGACAGACAAACTCGAAGAGAAGCCTACCAAGCCCCCGATCAAGAACGAATCGGGCAACGGCTTGAGCAACAACCGCGGCACGATCGCCATGGCCCGGACGAATAATCCCGATTCGGCGACGTCGCAGTTCTTCATCAATCACAATAACAACCCCGACCTTGACACCTACGGCGGCGGCTATGCCGTCTTCGGCAAGGTCGTCTCGGGCATGGAAACCGTCGACGCGATCGCCAAGGTCCAGACAGGGAATCAGTCGATTCACCAAAACGTGCCCCTCAAGCCGATCTATATCAAGAGTGCAAAGCGGAAAGCTAAATCCTGAACAAGGTTTGGTCGGTAGTGGGGCCCTTCAGCCCCCCTTGACCCATCTTGCCGAGAATTCGTAAGATGGGCGAGTCTGGACGTCCCCCGGGAGCGAGTTCGCGCATGGAAATGGGGCTCGCTTCCTCGGGGCTCAACCGAATTCCATAAGGAGTCCTCGAATGGCTCACGTCGTCGCCGAGCCCTGCTTCGACTGCAAGTACACCGACTGCGTCGTCGTGTGTCCGGTCGATTGTTTCTACGAAGGGGCGCAGATGTTATACATCCACCCCGAAGAATGCATCGACTGCGAGGCGTGCGTGCCAGAGTGCCCCGTCGAAGCGATCTTCCACGAGGACAACGTGCCGGATGACTGGAAAGAATTCACCAGCCTGAACGCCGAAGAAGCCCCGAAGTGCCCCGTCATCACCGAAAAGAAGACGGCCCTCGAAGGCGAATCCTGCACTCCCGCCAGCAAGTAAGTCACCGCGACCCTTCGGTCGCCGCAAACCTATGCCATTCGACGATTTAACCCCAGTCTCGATGACTGGGGTTTCGTTTTTGGCCTTGGCTGATTGAGTGCTATCTGATCGACCCTAGAAACAAAGAACGCCGACCGGTTTGATCCGATCGGCGTCCCGGGGTTTAGAAGGATATGGCCGAGTGACGACCTGGCCTGCTGAGTCTCACTTCATCTCTTCGCTCGAGATGGTCTCGCCGCCATTTCGGGTCATCATCTTGATGAGCACCACCTTATTGATCTGGTTCGTCACCGTCTGGACGCTACCGTCGCAACGAGCAAAGTTGACCATGCCTGGGTGTTTGCTCATCCAGTAGGTGTAAGCGTTCTGCGTGCCGGTCCCATTAGCGTTGGGCACCTGAATTGGTTTGTTGACGGTGCGGTTAACGTTAGTCTGCACGCAGCAACTGGTGGCATCTGGCCAGGTTCCGGTCAGGGTCTCGCCGAAAAGAACCGTCGAGGTAGTCCCATCGGTGATGTCGGCCATGCTAACCTGCGAGTTCTGATAGGTCAGGCCATTGTCGAGGATCATCAAGGGAGGGTTGGCTGTCGGGACGGGCGGGGTCACCGTGTTGTCCATGATAAAGCCAGCCGCCATGTTGCCGCGGTAGTCCATCGGACCCCACTTCAACGTGCCGGTGGTGTTGGTGTTCGTATTCGCAGTGACCGTCGCCGCACGTCGGTTCGACGGGCAGACGAAGCCATCGACGGTACGACGGACCGAGGTCGTGTTGTCGAGGGCCGTGACCGCCAGAGCGAAATTGATCTCGTTGTAGAGGTTCACCTGCTCGAGCTTCAACAGGAGCATGGGAAGGCCACTCCAGTAGCTCACGTCAATCTTGTCCATCGGGAACGGATTCCCGGTGTTGGGGTCGGTGGTGCCATAAGGTGGGCAGCAGAACCATCCCGACGGGAACGTGTTGAAGGAGTCGTGGTACTCCTGCGCAGCGAGGCCCAACTGCTTCATATTATTTTGGCATTTCGTGCGGTTCGCCGCCTCGCGGGCCTGCTGGACCGCAGGCATGATCAAAGCGACCAGCACGCCGATAATCGCGATGACCACCAAGAGCTCGATAAGGGTAAACCCCGCTCTCAAACGACTTCGTCCTAGAGTCCGGCGCATGGATCTTCCCTCAGACAACTGTAACATTGATTATCGACGTGATACCTGGGCCATCATGTGAGGATATCCCAAGTGGCTGTTCGAAGCCATCCACTCTCTCAACAATTCTTGGGCGGTTTATCCTCAAACCTGTGAGATGCCGCAAGCCTGGTCGCAACGGCTAGCGGAGTTCGACCGACCAGTACGCGTTATCCAGGAACGACTTCCAGCTCTGGTACTTGCGATGCGACAGCTTGAGGCTGAGAGCAGGGCTGGTCTTCGGCTGGACCGGCTCCTTGATGAGCCGCATGCCGGCCTCCCAGGGCGTTCGCCCACCTTTACGAACGTTACAGCGAAGGCAGGCGCAGACGATATTCTCCCAGTTGGCCAGGCCGCCGCGGCTCCGGGGGAGGACGTGGTCGAGACTCAGCTCGTTCGTGGCGAACCGTTTGCCGCAATACTGGCAGCGATTGCCGTCGCGGGCGAAGATGTTGCGGCGGTTGAACTTTACCTTCTGCCGGGGCTGCCGGTCATAGGTGAGGAGTCGGATGACGCGAGGCACCTGGATTTCGAAGTGGACGGTGCGGATGAACTCGTCGTCAGGTTCCTTGAAGGTGGCGCGGGCCTCGGAGACCTCGCGCCAACTCTGGAAGTCGTAGGAAAGATACCGGCCATCGTCCAGGGTGATGACTTCGGCCAGGTCTTTGAAGAGCAGACAGAAAGCCCTACGGACCGAGATGACATGCACGGCCATGTAGAACTTGTTGAGGACGAGGACGCTGGCGTCGAGGGCGTGGTTGGCGCCGAGACTCATTGGCGGGTCTCTCCTCCGAAGCAGGCGGTCGAACAAGGGCAGCAACAAAAGCAACGGGGCTGATCAACTCGAGCGATCGAGCGATTCCTCCGGCCAGTGCCACCCTTGAGCCGTCGCCTATTCGAGGGCTTCTCGGACGGCAAGGCCGACGTCGGCCGTGGTCGCTCTTCCTCCTAAGTCCGGGGTTTTCGGGGTGCCGGCCGCGAGGACTCGGGCCGTCGCTCGACGTATGCGTTCGGCGACCGAGGTCGCCTCGAGGTGATCCAGGAGCATCGCGACCGACAAGATCGCGGCGACGGGGTTGGCGATCCCCTTGCCGGCGATGTCGGGGGCGGATCCGTGGACCGGCTCGAACATGCTCGGGGCCGATTTCAACGGGTTCAGGTTCCCCGAGGATGCCAGGCCCATGCCGCCCTGCAGCACGGCGCCCAGGTCGGTGATGATGTCGCCGAACATATTGGTGGTGGCGATCACGTCGAACCGTTCCGGGCTCACGACCATCCGCATGCAACATGCGTCCACATGCTGATAATCGCTCTTGATTTCCGGATAGTCACGAGAAACTTCCGTGAAGGCCCGCATCCAGAGGTCATGGGCGAAGGTCAGGACGTTCGTCTTGGCGACCATCGTGACCTGACCGGTCAGCCCCTTGGCCCGTTCCTCGGCGTTCAGGCCCGGGAAGGGACGCTTGGCCCCGCGTGTGCGGGCCAGGTCGAACGCGAACCGTAGGCAACGCTCGACGCCGGCTCGCGTGTTGATCGAGGTCTGGATCGCGACTTCCTCGGGCGTCCCCTTGCGGGTGAAACCGCCCGCCCCAACATACAAGTCTTCGTTGTTCTCGCGGACGACGACCATGTCGATCTCGTCCGGCCCTTTGCCCTTGATCGGGGTCTCGACCCCCGGGTAGAGCCTGACGGGACGGAGGTTGACGTATTGGTGGAACTCGAAGCGGAGGCGGAGGAGGATGCCCTTCTCCAGGACCCCGGGCGCGACCCCGGGATGTCCCACGGCCCCGAGCAGGATGGCGTCGCACTTCTTCAGATCGGCGACCGTCTGGTCCGGGAGGATGTCGCCCGTCTTGAGGTATCGCTCGCCGCCGATGTCGAAGGGGATGGTCTCGTACTTGAACCCTTCGGGACGAGCCGCAACCTCGAGCACGGAGAGTGCCTCTCGCACGACTTCCGGCCCCACGCCATCTCCCGCAATCACGCCGATCTTGAACAAAGCCGCCTCCACCACCTGAATCCGACGTCTAAATTGGGCGGCGAATCGGTCGCCCCGAAGGGGCCGGCACGCCGCTATCTCGCAACATTTACTCTAACCGCCGCAAGCCCGATACACAAGCGTCACGAGCCCACGCCGGCCCGCGTAGGAGTGATTGTCGTAAACGTGTCGCGAGTCCTGGGATGCACTTCGGTGTTTGGCGGAGAAATGCGTTGACAAGCCGGGTACTACTCACATAATTGACTTCTAAGTCCTCATATGCGGCACCCCGGGCATCCTATCTTTCCGGTCGCCTGTCGCACCCGTTCGCACCATCACTAATCTGTTTCGAGGCGATCGATTCATTCCGCGTTGCGCGGTACCTAGGGAGCCGGCCACATGGCCACGACGACCGAAAGTAATCCCCCCGCGAAGGATTCGAAAGGGCTCTCGAGTCTGAACGAGTTCAACCTCGAAAAATCGATCCTGCGTCGGGGACTCGCGACAGCCGCCGAAATCGATGCCTGCAAGGCGCACAAGGCCAAGCTCGCGTCAAAGGACGAGAGCAAGGGCTTGCTCGAGATCATGGTCGAGGCCAGGGTCCTGACCAAGAGCCAGTCCATGCGCCTGCTCAAAGAGGCGGGCGAGGCGAATCGCCGGGTCGAGATCCCGGGCTATCAGGTTATCGAGAAGCTCGGCAAGGGATCGATGGGCGTCGTCTACAAGGCGCGCCAGACAAGTGTCGATCGCATCGTTGCCGTCAAGATCCTCCTCGATGCCCTCGCCCAGAACAAGGAGTTCATCAAGCGGTTCGACCGCGAGGCCAAGATCGCCGCCAAGCTCTCGCACAACAACGTCGTGAACGCTATCGACGCGGGCGACGTCAACGGCCTCCATTACTTCGTCATGGAGTATGTCGAGGGGGGGACGATTAAGGACGTCCTCGACAAGAACGAGGTCTTCGAAGAGAAGATGGCGATCCGGATCGTGATGGCCGTGGCCGAAGCCCTCGCCCACGCCCATCAACGCGGGCTCATCCATCGCGACATCAAGCCCGAGAACGTCATCCTGACCAAGGATGGCAATGTCAAACTCGCCGACCTCGGCCTGGCGCGGCTCACGGCCGACGAGAAGTGGGCGATGTCCGAGGCAGGAATGGCGATCGGGACTCCCTACTATATCAGCCCCGAGCAGGTCCGCGGCCAGGTTGACGTCGATATCCGGGCCGACATCTACAGTCTGGGGGCGACCCTCTACCACATGGTCACCGGCCAGGTCCCGTACGGCGGCGAGACGGCGCAGGAAGTCATGCGCAAGCACGTCGACAAGAACACGCCGTTCGTGCCCCCCGACCACCTGAATACGAAGCTCTCCAGCGGGCTCGGGGTCGTCGTCGAGACGATGATGGCCAAGAACCGCGAGAACCGCTATCGCAACCCCGACGACCTGATCCTCGACCTCAAGTGCTTGCTGCAGGGCGAGAGCCCGATGATCGCAGGACAGAAGCCCGACGACCTCGCCACACTGGCCGAGGGGGATGTCGAGGACACCTCGCGCGGGATCAGCGAAGCCCAACTCATCGAAGTCGCCGGCTATGTGAACGGCAAGCAGAGCGTCATCGTCGCCCTGGCGGCGATCCTCGCCCTCTCGGTGATCACCAACGTGGTCGTCCTGGCCACGCGCTGATCGCGGCAAGGCGGCCTTCGCCGCCATCAGTCCATCTCGATCCAGGCATGAGTGGCTCGCCTTGCTCTCGGGAAGAGAGAGGAAGGGGGAAGGTGAGCCGCCCGCCGTCTCGTCACGGCCCATGATCTTTGATCATATGTGGGACCGAGCCTCGAACTGCGGCCGAGTGCAATTCACCGGCCGCGCTCGAAGATGCTGCTCAATTCTTGCTGAAGTCGAACGAGCGCAAGAATTCCTTGCCCAGCGGGTCCTTGAGGAACTTCGCGTGGCAAGCGGGGCAGAGGTCGAATCGGAAGCCCTTACGCAGGGGCGCGGAGGCTTCCTCGGTGCCGAGGTTTTCGTCGCGCTGTAGGAGCTGCGAGACCGCTTCCATGGGGTCTTCGTCCAGGTCGTCCTCTGTGATCTCGTTGGGGTCGAAGCCTGGGAAAGCCTCGATTTTGACCACGTAGCGGGAGTCTCCGCATGCGGTCAGGTCCTTGCCGCAGAGATCACACGTGAAGTGGACCATCAGCGTCTTATCCCTCAATGGTTAGGCCGATGAAGATGACAGGACCGATTTTAACTCGGTGGCTTGGGTCCGTCCAAGCCCTCTGACGATAATTCGAGTAGATCGGAACGGGCGCGGGGCAGTCAAGGCGAAAAGCGAGAGAGTCAGGCCGAAAATCGAGGCCGCGAGCGCGTAGGGGATCTCCCCGGGCGCGTAGCGTAACTCGAGTCGATGCGACCCTTTGGGCACGTTGGCCCCGAGGAACGTCCCGCGGTAAGGACGGACTTCCCAGGGCTCATCGTCGAGGCTAGCCCGCCACGACGGGTCAAACATTTCTCGCACGATGATATTTTGAGACGTATTGAATTTGAAATCGAGTGTAATTTTATTTCCAACACGTCTTATCTCGGAGAGATTTCCAGGGCCGTCGTGATCCGCCCAGGGGGCTCCCTTGCAGAGCACGACCCACACGGCGCCGATCTGGTGGGCCTCCCAGAGAGGGGAAGGCGGGGGCCGACTGACGCCGACGATCGCACCGATGCTTGCCTCGCGGAGCGCATCCTGGGCTCGCAGGGCACTCTCCCAGCTGATCGCGCGGCGACTGTCTCGCCGGATCTCTTTCCCCTCATATAAGGATGAGAACCAGTCGAGGTTTCGCGTGAGTTCGACCGAGTCGTAGTTGCGGACTTCGTGCAGGCCGTATCGCATCAGGCAATTCGGCGGGAGTTCTTCGCCCACGCCGAGGACACGCGAGGAGGCAGGGACGTTCTTGCGCAGGAAATCGACGACGGGGCCGGTAATCCGATCCTCCGATCGGGCGATCGCCGGATTGAGGCCGTACCCGAATCCCAGGAGGTCGACCATCGTCAGGGAGAAGAGGGCGGCCTGGACGGCGCCTGCCGGCAATCGGCCTCGGCGCCAGAATCCGGCGAGTACAGCGAGGATCAGGAGGTGCCCTGCTGCCAGTCCAAGGTATCTCGGGTAGAAGCTCATCGTGAGGTCGACCTGATGATCGGCCCTGCGGCGATACTCCTCGACGTCGGCTCCTGGCGTAGCCTTGGCGGCCAGTTGGTAGTGGGCCTCGGCTCGATGACGCAATCGGGGCTCGAGCCTTCCCACGCCGATGGCACCGAGTAAAAGGAGCAGTGAGCCGGCAATCCAGAGCCAACTCTTCGGGCAGTAGGCGCGCAACTTCTCCAGGTGATCCAGGCCAATCCCCGCGAGCATGACCAGCGCGAAGGCTACCCAGAGCGAGAGGCGGCGGTTGTCGGTCACGTTCAAGACAGGCAACGCCCGAAGCAGGTTATCGACCGGGGGCAGTGCGAAGGCTCCCAATGCCCCGACGATGCCGAGCCCCGCGAGGAACCAGACCCTACTCGCCTGGCGACGTGCCGCCCATCCCAGGGGAGCGAGCCAGAGCAAGGAGGCGAGGCCCGCGAATCCACCCGCCGACTCGTTGAGGTTGTAGACGCCGAAAGCCTTGCCCAGGTGAGGATGGCCTTGGCGCTGGCTACCGAAGATGTAGGGCAGGGCGGTGCATGCGGCGTCGAGAATATGCGGTTTGCTCAGCTTCCAGGGGGAGCGGCGTTCCTTCACGCGATCCTCCCAGACCGGGCTCTTGGCGAGGTAGAAGCCGAGCGGGATGATCTCGATGGCCGCGATGACGATCCCGAGCGAGATCCCTGCGCCCCAGAAAGCAACCTTACGCCAGTCGATCGAAAGGGAGGACTTCGACCACCATCGCCAGACCGTATAAAAACCTGTTGCCAACAGGACGTGAGCACTCGTCTGGACGTGCCCGCCGAGCAGGACGAGGCCCGTTGCGATCGCCAGAGTCCCGAGCGATCGCCAAGCGGGGCGATCCAAGGCGCGATCAGTCGCGAGCAATAGCCAGGGCATCCAGATCGCCACGTTCGTGACGGGGAAGAGCAGCCAGACGATCAGGAAGCCGCAAAGCGGGAAGGCCAGGCCGACGAACCAGCGTCCCCAGGCGCCGAGGCCCCAGGCTCGCGCCAGGAGGAACATGCCGAGCCCGGCCGTCCAGAGTCGGGCGGCTGCCATCCAGGCGTAGGCGTCGGGTAAGCGGCCGACGTAGGCGATCACCTGGAACGGGTCGAAGATTGCACTCTGGCCGTTGGCGAGGTGCGGGGCCCCGCAGCCGCTCCACTCGTTCCAGAGGGGGAGGTGGCCATTCCGGATCATCGCACGGCTGAATTCGAGCCAGGGCTGGAATTGCAGGACAGGGTCCATCAGGAGCCGATTGGCCGGCTCATAGACCTCGCCCGGATGCTGGCGAAAGCTGGCGGAGGCTCGGAGCACGTCGGCCGGGCTGAGGACCTTGCCGAAGAGGAGTGACTCGGCGAAGAGGAAGGAGACCACGACCGCCAGCGTCGCGGCAAATGCCAGGATTTCGCGGCGCGCTGACATGGGTGCAATGCCTCCTTGCATCGCGATCTCGGGGCCTTTTCTTTGAAGCAGGCCGATCGGTGATAGCCGATCTCTCGATTTCAGGCAACCCGAGCTCGGGGTAATTCCGAGCAGGCAAAATGAGGCGGAATGATCTTCGTTGTTAGGGAGGCGCATCGACCCCGACACTCGTCGAGCCAGCGAGTGCCGGGACCATGGCTGCGGGATTTCAAGGAGGCGAACCGGGATATCAAATGACCCGGCAGATGAAGCATTTCAGATATTCTGTTTCGAGGCAGGACGCGAGGATCGGATGGTCCGGGGCCTGACCACGCTGCTCGAGGATCTGGATCGGCCGGCCCGACTGCTCGGCGACCTGGCCGATGATGTCCGCGAACAGGGCGCGATCGACCAGTCCCGAGCACGAGCAGGTCACGAGGATCCCGTCCGGCTCCAGCACGTCGAGGGCCGCGCGGTTAAGCCTCAGATAGCCCTTGAGGGCATCCTCGACGCCCTTCGGGTTCCTGGCGAATTTGGGCGGGTCGCAGATCACGACGCCGAAGCGTCGCCCCTCGCTGCGGAGTGCCTCGAGCTTGGGGAAGAATTCGCCCGTCTCGAAGGTTGCCCCGGACAACTCGTTGATCGCCGCGTGGTGTCGAGCCACCTCGACGGCCGTCGACGACGTGTCGATGCCGAGCGTGGAGGCGGCACCTCCGTGCTTGAGAGCGTTCAAACTGAAGCCGCCGGTGTAGCAGCAGAGGTCGAGGACCGTCTTACCCTTGCAGTAGGAGGCGACGGCTCGACGGTTGTCTCGCTGATCGAGGTAGAACCCCGTCTTCTGGCCCCCCATGAGGTCGACCCAGTAGGTGAGGCCGTTCTCGACGATCTCGACGGGCTTAGCGGGGGCTGTTCCCCAGAGGACGTCACCTTGCGGCGGGATCCCCTCCTGCTCGGCCGTGACGCGCTCGGGCCGGAACAGGATCCCCTCCAACCCCGGGATCTTTGCAAGCTCTGCGACCAGGGCCTCCCGGCGCTGGAAGAGGGCCAGGCTCGTGAACTGGGCCACGAGCCAGCGATCATAGCGATCGACCGTCAAACCCGAGAGGCCGTCGGCCTCGCTCGCGATGAGACGGTAGGCCGTGCCCTCGTTGCCCATGCCAAGCACGTCATGTCTGAGCCGAACGGCGGAGGCGACGAGGGAGGTCCAGCAGGCGTCGTCGAGCTCGCCACCATCCCAGCGATAGAGCCTGACGCGGATCGCGCTCTTGGGATTGTAAATCCCCCGGCCGATGAACTGCCCCTCGTGGCTGACGACCTCGACCTCGCCACCAGCCTCGGGCTCGCCGTCGACGCGGCCGATCGAGGTGACGAAGACCCAGGGGTGACGCGCGAAGAACGGTCGGGCACGTCTTGGCTTGATGACGACGCGAGGCAAAGCGGCCATGAGAGGGAGATCCTTGGGGCGATACAACGACCAGAGACCCTGCTGCGGAAGGCGATCCCTTCCATGGCAGGGCCTCATCGATTCATGACCGAGAAAGTTGAGGATGCCGAGGTCACCCTCGACGCGACGGCGGATTTCGCCCCTGAAACCTTGGTTCAAAGATCGAGGTGGCGAAGATGCCGGTCCGAGAATGAGTGCCGGCTCCGTCGATTTACTTGCCCATTTCGGGCGCACGACTCTCTGCCTCGAATTCGGCGAGATAGGCCAGGGTCCGATCGAGCTGATTCTTCAAATGGCGAACCCGGAGCAAACTTCGGATCCGGCAAAGCAGCTCGACTTTATTGACCGGCTTCGTCAGAAAGTCATCGGTCCCCGCCTGGACGCCGCGTTCGAAGTCGGCGGCCTCGTTCAGCGCGGTGATCATCAGGATCAGGAGATCCTTGGTCGTCGGATTGGAACGGAGTTTGCGGCAGACTTCAAACCCCGAAAGGCGAGGCATCATCACATCGAGCAGCAAAAGGTCGGGGGCGAACTCCTCGACGACCTTGAGTGTCTCCTCGCCGTCGAAGGCCGTGCGCAATTCGCAGTCGACGTCGCTTAGATACGCCTCGAGCAGCTCGACGTTCTGGAGGTTGTCGTCGGCGATCAGGATTTTCGGGGAGCCTTTCGGAAGGTCCAAGGCAGGGTCTCCAGGAAACATCAATCCCCCGCTACCGAAATCCCCGAGCCTCGAGATGAGCGGAAATCGTGGGAAGGGGAGTGGCATCTGCATCAGGGCGGTCCGGCTTTATTGGAGGATTCTAACCGTATTCGGGTCACGCCGGAACCGGAATTGTCGTAATAAGAAAGACGCTGCGTCACGCATGCGTGGTTCAATATGACGTCTGTCGCTTGCCGCTCGGATGTCGTATGTTAGAATATCTAGAACGGGTTGCTGCGCCTGAGAGATCGGCTCTCTTGAGTGACGCGACGCGTGTCCTCTCGCTGCTGGGGAGGCTCGTCCGTGCCTTTGCGTGAGATCGACCGCCAGTTGATTGACCGCTGCCTGCGGAAGGAACCCGGCGCCTGGAATGATTTCGTCGATCGCTACATGGGATTGATTTATCACGTGATTCATCACGTGTCCCATGCTAGGAGCATCGTCCTCTCTTCGCCCGATATCGAAGACATCGCCGCGGAGATTTTCCTGGGGATCGTCGACGAGGACTATGGCGTGCTGCGCCGGTTCAAGGGGGAGAGTTCGCTCCCAACCTACCTCACCGTCGTCGCCAGGCGCATTTGCGTCAAAGAAGTCATCAAGAGGCATCGCGAGGCCGAACTGGGCCACTTGCAGGCCCATCGCGCTAGCGTCGCCGAGGATGACCTCTCCGGCGAGGCGGAGGCGATCGCCTCGGCGGAGGAAGTCGAGCGGATGCTCGAGAATCTCCCGGAACGCGAGGCCCAGGTCGTCCGCCTCTATCACTTGAAATATCTCAACTATCGCCAGATCGGGAAGCAGCTTGGGATCCCCGAGAATTCGGTCGGACCCATCCTGGCCAACGCCCGAAAACGACTTCGTCGCGCGGCAGAACAGCGAGCGAGCTGAACAACCAAGGGACGAAACGACGAGGCCCTCGATCATCGCGATGATCGAGGGCCTCGTCGTTTTTTGTTTGGCTATTTGGTGGGCTACGCTCTACCTCGATTATTGCTCAATATAAGGCGCCGCCATGTCGGCGAAGCTTGAGGCCCGGGCCGGTTCCGCATACTTGATCTCTGGAGCCTGCGGGACCGCTGCGCCAACAAGATCACTGGCCCTGGTCGAGGGGAGCGACGCCGTGATAGCATCGGGGTCGAGGTCATTGCGCCGAGAGCTACGATCCTGCGTCACGTCAGACTCGGGCGAGCCGAGTTCGATACGGCGGCTCGGCGGAGGGAGTGACTCGCGGATTGTCGTGACGCCTTCACTCCCGTTGTTGGTCGGCATGTTACCGGCGAGATTGACGCGTTTCACGCCCTTACGAGGAGCCTCGGCGAAGAGCTCTGCCCTGACGGAATCGTTAAATGTCGGATTCACCTGCACGGAGGAACCGGGAATCTTCACATCCATCGCCATCTGCTCGCGAATCCACTCAATTTTGATTCTCTCGGGCAGGAGGACCGTCTCCGGCTCCTCGCCATTCTCCGACGGGACAGCGACATTCTGATAACGCTCGATCTTCGCCCTGGCCAGGAGCTCTTTCCGCTGCGAGTAGAGCCGGTGCTCTAGGACCTGATGGGTCGACTCGAGGAGGATCGTCTTACGGATCACGACCTCGGTGCCGTTCTTCAACGGCTTGTGGGTCAAGACGAGGGTTCCCGGATCCTCGCCGCGAGTGAGCGTGAGGTGTTCAGCCTCTTGAGGGGGGATCACTCGCAGGCCGAGTGCCTCGATGATCCAGTCGGGCTGGAGCGTCGCCGATAGCGGCGTATTTCCGGCCGCATCATAGTTGCAGTAATACGACTGCTTTTCCGAACGAGTCCAGAGCCAGAACTTCTCCTCGTTCGACCCGATCTCCGCCTCCTGGCCACGGGCCGAGGAAACTTCGAGCTTGAAGTTCCTCGGCCGCTCCAGTGCGAGGCGACCATCGACGCCATGCGTCGACTTCTTGGGACCGGCGGTCACATTGAGCGAGAGAGATGTTGCCTTGAGGCTCTCGATCCGAGAGGCATTACGATTGTTATCCTCGACGAACTTCGCCACGTCGAGAGCCGCCGGCGGCGGCTGCACAGGATCGCGCCGCGTATAGGTATCGACCCCGGCCGTACGACAGCCTGAAGCCGCGACTACCGCGAGGATCAAGTACGAGCCTAGCCTTGCTGACCTCATAGAACCTATTCTCCCCGGTCGATTAGTCGGCCGGCGCGAAGTCGAGAGTGGGCGGTCGTTGCAGGTCAGAGGAGCGGAATTGCGATGGGAGACCGGAACTTAATCCAATCGCGGGATTCCGACAAGCTCGGTCTCGCCAATCCGGGACATCCTCGTTTCCTAACTATCGACCGCCCGGGGGCCTCAACCCTTGACAAAATTCTCAAGGGCGTGGAAGCCTTTCTCCAACGTCTTCAGATCGGTCGCGAAGGAGAGCCTTGCGTATCCCTCGGCGCCGAACGCCGACCCCATCACCAACGCAACGTGCGCCTCGGACAGAGCGGTGAGGCAGAAGCTCGTCGAATCCGTGATGAGCTTCCCACCTAAAGTACGGCCGAAGTGGGACGAGATGTTCATGAAAGCGTAGAAGGCTCCCCCCGGAGAAATGCATGTGACGCCGGGCAATTGTTCGATCCGTTGCAGGACGTACGACCGGCGCTTTGCGAATTGCTCCTTCATCTCCACCACCGACTCCTGCGGCCCGGTGATGGCCTCGAGCGCGGCCCACTGGCTGATGGAGCAGGGGTTGCTGGTCTCCTGGCTCTGCACGTCGGTCATGAACTTCGCGACCGCCAGCGGGGCGATCGACCAGCCAATGCGCCAGCCGGTCATCGCGTAAGACTTGCTCACGCCGGAGATCGTGATGGTGCGATCGGCGAGCTCGGGCCTGAGTGTGCCGAAGCAGGTGGGCTCGGCGCCGTCATAGGTCAACTGCTCGTAGATCTCGTCGGAGAGCACGCCGATGCCCGGGTACTTCAGCACCGCTTCGGCCAGCAACTCGAGCTCGCTCCTGGCATACACGACGCCGGTCGGGTTCGACGGGCTGTTGAGCATCAGGACCTTCGTGCGGGGCGTGACGGCCTGGTGGAATTGGTCGGCAGTGAGCTTGAAGCCGCTTTCTTCGGTCGTAGTGATCACGATCGGAGTGGCACCCGTCAGTTTGACGAGGTCGGCATAGCTCACCCAATACGGGGCGGGGATGATCACCTCGTCGCCGGGACCGCAGATGGCCATGAGCGCGTTGTGGATCGAGTGCTTGGCCCCGTTCGAGATCACCACCTGCATGTCCTTGGTGGGCAGCCCGACCTTCTCGGTGTAGTGCTGCGCCAGGGCCTTGCGGAGTTCGATGATACCAGCAGGGGGCGTGTAGTGCGTCTTCCCGGTCCGGATGGCCTCGAAGGCGGCTTCCTGGATGTTCTTGGGGGTATCGAAGTCGGGTTCACCCAGCGCGAAGTCGAGCACGGCCTTGCCCTCGGCTTTGAGACGCTTCGCCGCGTCGGCCATCGCCAAGGTTGCTGACGGTGCAATCGCATTCACCCGCTCGGCCAGTGTCAGAGACATCGCGCCAAATCTCCCAGTCTCGCATCAAGATCGAGCCCAATAGGCTCATTATCAAACTCGCCACATTTTAGTCGTCGTCGGGGCTCGGAGGGAAGGACCGCCATGCTCACCTCAGGACGAGCCTCAGTCGGAATTCCTTGCCGTAACCGCCTACTCGGACGATCATTTACTTCTGCCCAGGACGCCAATCCTTCCTATCTCGCCAAAATTTTTGCTAGAAGCTCGGTTCGGTGGTAAGATGTGGTGGCCTGGCAAAAGTTGACGATAGCGGAACAATAAAGCTGTGCAAATTCGGATCGGTCCAACTTCGGAGAAGTAGCTCCGCAGCCGATTCATTGGTGAGGAGGTTCCGCGAGAGGCAACCACATCAATTTGCTTACACAAGTTGATGCTTGGTGTGCCGGACCGGGCCCGTCCCTTTGGAAGAGATTCCCGGACAGGAAGTTCGGTTTGCGCGGGGAAGGGACACGATTTTCGCGCACGAGGCAACAGCGCTTGGCCCACGACACCAACGACTTGGCCAAATTTGAGGGTGGGGGAAGTCATGCAGCGCGTTGTGGTCACCGGCATCGGAGTCGTCTCGCCCAACGGGATCGGGCGTGAGTCGTTCGGCGAAGCCATCGTCGAAGGGCGTTCCGGTGTGAGCTTCATTGAAAGCTTCGACACGTCAGGCCTGCCGATCAAGATCGCGGGCGAGGTGAAGAACTTCGATGTGACGCCCTTCCTTGGTGACAATAAGAAGAGCGCCAAGATTATGAGCCGGGCCGTCGGCTTCGCCGTCGGGGCCGCTGCGCTCGCCGTCCAGGATGCGAACCTGGACACCTCGCGCCTCGACCCGGCACGCTACGGCGTCTGCATGGGGACGGGGATCACCCCCATGGACGTCAAGGAACTCGTCGGGCCGATGTCGCGCGGGATGCAGCCCGACGGCACGTTCGACATGGGCGAGTTCACGATGGCCAGGGCTGAGTCGATCTTCCCGCTCTGGCTCTTGCAGCACCTTCCCAATATGGCCGCGGCGCACATCTCGATCCTCCAGCACGCGATGGGGCCGAACAACACGATCGTCACCGCTTGTGCGGCCGGCACCCAGGCGATTGGGGAGGCCTTCCGCCTGATCTCGCGAGGCGACTCCGACGTGATGCTCGCTGGCGGTTGCGACAGCCGTCTCGACCCGCAGCTTCTCGTCGCCTACAACGCGATGAAGACGGTGAGCGCGTCCGTCCGCACGCCCTCCGAGGTCTCTCGCCCCTTCGACGGCGAACGCGATGGCTTCGTCCTGGGCGAAGGGGCAGCCGTCCTGGTCCTCGAGAGCCTGCGACGGGCGAAGCGACGCAAGGCGACCATCTACGCCGAGATCACCGGCTACGGCTCGTCCTTCGACGCTTACGGGATCACCCGTCCCGAACCCGAAGGGAAGGGGGCCGCGATCTCGATGCAGTCGGCCCTCCGCGAGGCCAAGGTTGCCCCGGGCGACATCGACTACATCAATGCCCACGGCACGAGCACGCGACTCAACGACCTCATGGAGACCGTAGCCGTCAAGCGCGTCTTCGGCCACCGAGCCGCCTCGATCCCGATGAGCTCGCAGAAGTCGATGGTGGGGCACCTCATCGGGGCCTCGGGAGCCCTCGAGGCCGCGGCCACCGCGATGTCGCTGCAACGCGGCGTGATCCCGCCGACCATCAATCAGGCAACGCCCGACCCGGCCTGCGACCTCGACTACGTGCCCAACACCGCACGCGAGTTGCCCCTACGCACCGCCATCTCCAACAGCTTTGGCTTCGGGGGCCAGAACGCCTCGCTCGTGATGACGCACTTCTGAGTCGCGGTCATACACGACAGCCTCGTGCGACTTACGCCGAGACGACCTACAGAACGTTTGCTTACGCCGGGGAGGATCGGAGACGATCTTCCCCGTTTGTATTGGCGTCTTGAGAAATCGCATGGTCGCCCGACTCGAGGCTTGGATATAAACGACGCGAGCCCATACGCACGCCATGAGCGTCGCGTACGGGCTCGATCGCTTTGGCCCGACTCGCACGCTCAGTATGCGGCGGGCGACTTCGTCTCCAGGCTCTCGATGGCGAAGTTGATCTCGTGATGGTGACTGTTGGGGGCCGCCCTGTGGCTCCATTCATCGCCATGGACAGCCGAGGCCCTGCGAGGACTCGGCTCGGACATTTCCTCGTCGAGGATCGCTGCCGGTTCCTCGATCTCTCCGATCGTCGCGACGGCCTCGGGAGGCGAGGCCTCGGAGATGTCGATGATGGCTTCCGTGTTGGCCGGGTCGACATCCGCGGTGGCGGCGAGCTTCCCCTCTTCCACCCAGTTCGACCAGTCACGTAGCGAGATCTGGTCGAGCCGCTCGATGCCGTTGCGGAGGCAGTACGAGCGGAAGGGGGCGAAGGACTTCTCGAGCTTCTGGGCCAGTTCGGCCGTGTCGCCCACGTTGACCGCGATCGGGATCTGGTCGAGCAGTTCGACGATCGTGTGCTTGGAGGCGATTTCCTTGCCGAGCTTCGCTTCGTGCTCTCGCACCTTGCAGGTCTCGAGGGCCTCGGTCACGGCTTCAGGGGGCTGGTCGGGCATCGGGTCGCCACGCTTCCATCCAGCCTGGCGCCGGACGATGACCCGACGGACCCAACGGTCCCCATTGTTCCACTGAACTGACCAGGTTCCCCTGCGGGGGTCGCGAACGATCGAGGCCATCGAAAAGACTCCAGTGGCCCGCCGCACAATCGAGTCGATCGACGACGGGCGAGCCAACTCGTCAAGTCGCGAGAATTCGTCTCGGGGGGAGTTACAGGACGTAGTCAGAGGCCATCTGGCCCTTTTCGAGGGCACTCGAGCCTGGACTACGCTATCGCTTCCGCTCCGGACGACGTTACCAACGTAATTCATCACATCCGGTCGACTCTAATTCCGGCGTCTCGGCCGAACCTCGTACTCGAAATCCTCTGATTCCTGGCATTGTCGCTTCGCGATGACCTGCCAGGCTTGCTATCTGAAACACTCCGAGGTCAATCTGGGACTTGGCCGAGATTATTCCTAAGATTTTCATACTCGAGAACTTTCAGGATTCCTCAGCTTCGGAAGAAACACAAGGCGAGGTAGGCCAGCATAATCCCGAATTAACACTTTTTAATGACAGCTTCGCCTAGGTTGTCCAACGCGAAGGTAGCTCTGTGGCAAACACATGCTTTCAATGATGCTGCATTTGCTGAAACAGAATTTGATACTTAAGTCCGCGAAGGATGATTTTGCCTTCTGGATACAGGAACTCAGATCGGCATGGTTTGCCGCGTTAACGGCAGGAACTACAGCCCATGACGTCGGGTCGTATGCCGTGTCTCGAGGAAGCCCACAGGCTCGCAAATCGGGGTATCACCCCTTCCGTCACCGGAAGATGCCCCCGAGCGAAGGCCGTGGAGTCGCTCGAAAGGCGATCGCAACAAAGCCGTCGAAATCGCTGCGAATGCGCGCCAGGCTTGATGCCAGGCCATCGCGACATCAAAGCCCGGCGATGCGAGACCTCATGATTCGGAGCGGCATCGTTCGATTCCCGCGAACGTGCGCCGAGAGACCCGCCATCGACGCGGGAATGGCATTCGCTTCGGGGAACCTCGGTGCCGTTGTGCCCAGGCAACCTTGCCGGGCGAATCACTTGTCGGCAAGGTGTGTCAATGAAACATTTGCAAATTCGAGCAAATTGATTGGGCAGATCGACATCCAAAAGCAAGTCGCTCGGCCAGGGCGAACGGCCTGGCCGCCGTGAATTGCAAATCAGGGATGCGATTCGCCTGCGCACAAAAAAGCTCCAACGCCTCGAGTCCTAACGTACTCAGAATTGGTACGCTTTTAGGAAACTAGGCGGTGAAGAGCTCAAACATGGCCGCAGTAAGTGGGAGCGTTAACTCGATTTTACATAGAATTCCCAGGTGCGAACTGCTTGGGGGATATTGCAGTAAGGCAAAGCTTAGGGGGGAATGTCTGACGATTAGGTTACGCTTCCAACTTCGGGACGCAGAGGCTTTCGTTCCAGTTGGCCTGAGCCTGCTCTCTCGTGAGCGTCGCATCCGGGTCGCACGTATAGCCGAAGGCGGTGAAGGTCTCCGCGTGGAAGTCGGCGATTTTCAGGGCGAGGTCTTTCGGGAGGAACTGCCGCCAATGTCCCGGGCGTCCTCGCCAGTGGTGGAGACCTTCCCTCGCCCGGAGGTTCTCGAGCGTGTTCTTCGCGATGGCCTCGACGATCGAGGGCGTCCGTTGCGAGGCGTCGCAATAGGAGACGTCCAGCAGGACCTTTCGAGGGTCGGCGACGAGGTCCTCATAGCGGATCAACCGGGAGCCCGGCTCTTGCGCCCACTCCGAGCTGATCGAGAGCAAGGTCATGGCCCTGGGGCTCATGGCGTACTCGAGGAATTCCTGGCTCAACGGCGACTTGCCGACGATGCTGAGCTCGTCCCCGCCGTCGCCGTTGACCCAGCGCCCGGTCTCGGGGTTGTGGACGGTGAAGTGCAGGATGGAGATGAGGACGTCAAGCGGGTGACGCACCAGCGTCAGGACGTGAAAGTCCCGCTCGTGGAGCAGGGAGAGGAAGGGCTCGGTCCGGTGCCAGTGCGTCATCAAGATGCAACGTCCCGGGAGATTTGCCCAATCTGCCTCGAGCGGATTATAGATCGGCATCTGCTCGAGTTCGAGCGACGTCGCGACCAGGTGGCGGAACCAGGTGTTCCCCGAGCGGGGCGTGCTGATGAGCGCGACCCGCAATTCTCCGGCGTCGGTCGAGGAGTCTCGACCCCGCCGCACGGCTTCGACTGATTGCGTCATGTGATCCTTCCCGATCCCTGGGGCGCCGCATTTCGCGGCATGCACGATCCTCATCGACTAAAGGTCGAGTATGTTGACTTAAGAATTCTTAAGGCCGAAGGGTGTATTGATACCTTGAGGCGTTGGGCCCGGGCGCCGGGAGGGCGAATGGTCACCCTGGTCCGCAACGACTTCGAGGCCATTCGATCGAAAGGCGTGGTCGTGAGGGGTCTGCCCTTGCACCGCGAGATGCACGACGAGAAGTGACGGGCGCAGGAGGACCCTCGCGACGCCGGCCGCTAGTGATCCCTTTTTTTCCGCGACTTATCCGAGAACGAGGCGAGGCGTTGCCCAGCACGCGGGAGTTCCGCGTGCGAATTTCCGCCAGGCCTCAGCGTGACCGAACCGGAGTCGATGCCGACAGGAGGGAGCGTCGGACATCGACCGCCGTGGGTATAGTTCAGGCTATCGAAATTTTCAACCGCACCTTGCCACGAAAAAGTCGGAAAATTTGCCGGATCAATGGTGTGTGCAATCTTTTGTGCAAAAGAGCTATGGGGGTTCACCATCGTCGGATTCAGCGATGATTTCCGGGCGGTCTGCGATCTCATGCGGTAAAATGCCCATCGCCAGGGGAGTCGACCGCCCGCATCAATTCTCGCAGGAATTCGTCGCTGATGCTTCGAGCTCGCCTTTCGCTTCTGCAGGCCGTGAGTCTCAACATGGCCATGATGGTGGGGATCGGCCCATTCATCACCATTCCCGATCTTTTGAACACGATGGGCGGCCCTCAGGCCATGATCGGGTGGATTTTGGGTGCGATTGTCGCCTTATCGGATGGTTTGGTTTGGAGCGAGCTGGCCGCGCTCTTCCCGGGTTCGGGAGGGACGTACCACTTCTTCGACGCCCTCTTCGGGCGTAGCCCGCTCGGCCGCTTGCTCCGGTTCCTCTTCGTCTGGCAGTTCCTCTGCAGCGCACCTCTCGAGGTCGCCACGGGGGCTATAGGGCTCGCGAAGTATGCCGAGTTCCTCGCGCCCCGACTCGGGGAGACGGCCTGGAGCTACGCGTTCAACCTTGGCGCGAAAAATTCATGGATCTGGGAAGTCAAGTATGAGCAGATTTTGGCCATTCTGGCGATGCTCTTCATCACGGGGATGGCCTATCGTCGCATCGAAGCGGCGGGGCGGCTCGTGGTCGTGCTCTGGGGCGGGATGCTCCTGACGGTCGCCTGGGTGATCGGCTCCGCCCTCTACGCCTTCGAACCGAGCCAGGCCTTCGCCTTCCCGGCCAATGCGTTCCACGTCGATCGACGATTCGCCCTGGGCCTGGGAGCGGCCCTGACGATCGCGATGTACGACTACCTGGGTTATTACCAGATTTGCTACATGGGCGATGAGGTCGCGGACGCGCCCAGGACCCTCCCCAGGGCGATCCTGATCTCTGTGGTCATGGTCGCATTGATCTACTTGTTTATGAATATCAGCATACTCGGGGTCGTTCCGTGGGATGAGGTGATCGGGTCGAAGCACATCGCGACCGACGTCATGCAGAAGGTCTACGGATATCGCGGGGCGAGCGTGGTCACGTTCATGATCATCTGGACGGCGTCCGCGTCGGCCTTCGCGGCGCTTCTGGGGTACAGCCGGGTCCCTTACGCCGCGGCAAAGGCGGGCCACTTCTTCCGGGGCCTCGCGGCCACGCATCCCACGGGGGGATTTCCTCATCGCTCGTTGCTACTGGTGGGAGGAATCGCGACGATCGCGTGCCTCTTCGACCTCGTCACCGTGATCAGCGCACTGCTAGTCTCGCGAATTCCCGTGCAGTTCGTGGCCCAGATCGCGGCCGTCTTCTACCTGCGGACTCGGCCTGAATACGACGGACGCATGCCCTTCCGCATGTGGCTGTATCCTCTCCCCGCCCTGATCTCTCTCGCGGGATGGCTGTACATCCTCGCCACCTCGGAACCGCGCGTCCTCGTCTATGGGCTCGCGTCTCTGGTCCTCGGAGCGGCCATGTTTGCCATCTGGGGGAGGAAGCTCGAAGACGCGAACGTCCCCGAAGCGGAAGCCACGGCCTGAGCGCTCCGGCGTGCCTGGTGCCGGTCTGGATCAAAGGCCGGCGTGACGTCCCGAGGCTTCGCCGTGGCGACTGAGACTTCGATCTTGACGCTTCCCGAGGTAAGGGATAGGTTGCCGCCGCGCAGCATGGACTTGTGACGGGGCTCCTTTGGATTCGAGGAGTGCGATGCGAAGGACCGCATTTACGGCCGTGGGGCTGGCTGGATTGACGCTTGCGGGATGCCGATCGGTCGCTCCGATGGCCGGGGCGATGGCGACCAGTTCGGGCTTCTCCTACTCCGCGGGCCGGGCGACGCAAGAGTTCAACTGCGCACCGACGGCCTTACTGGCGTCGGTCACCGGGGCGATGGAAGACCTGCGATTCAACTCGGTCCGGCAGACGACCGATGCGGGCACGATTATCTTCAATGGGACCACCGCCGACGCTCGCAGGGTGAGCGTCATGGTCCACCCGATCCAGACTCTGTCGCGAGTGAGCGTCAGGATCGGATGGTTCGGCGACGAGCCGCTCTCGAGGGCCTTGCTGGATCGGATCGGCGTGCGTCTGGGCACTCTCCCGCCCGCCGCGATCCCGATCGACCCGCCGAGTTCGCCCGAGTCCAACCCCTACTTCTCGCGCGACGCGATCCCCGACTCGGAGATGCTCCGCGACCAGGCCGAAGAGCCCTACCGCGACTCGCCGGTCCCCTGATCGCTCGACGGATCATCCTCGCGCTAATATTCGAGTCGAGAGATATGCATTTGCGTATATCTCTCGATTTTTTATGCGTACGCCCGTCGCGATTGTCTCATTTTCGAAGAACGGTTTACGACGAGGTCGCAACCCGTTCGCGATCGAATTCTGCGAACGTCGCGGGATTTGTTGGAAATATGATGTGATTGAATGTGGGCGAGAAGAAACGGCCAACCGCGGCCCGTGCCGAATCAGCATCCTGCTAAGACAAGCACGGGCCGTGTGGCCACTCTTTTGAGGGCGGAAGGCCGGCTCGAAGCCGATTTCCATCCCCCAACGCAAGGAACGAACCCAGCGAAGGCATCCTGCCACCAGGAATCGAACCTATTTTTTATCGGTCAAGTCCACGCCGAGATCAGTGAGGGGCGTGGTTGAAGGCGAGAGAATGATGAGCATCCATCAACTTCAGAAAATCAGGAGCATGACGTTCAGGCGGCGAAGCGTGTCATGCCCTCAGGACGGTCGCCAAAATACGTTGTAGAGCCGGTTCCGTCAACCCTCTCGCAGGTGTATTTTCGAGAGAATTGCCGAGATCGAAAAACGTGGACTCTTCGGCCAAATCCTCCCCCTGTCGAGAGCCGATGGCTCACTTGCAGTTGCGATATTCTTCTCCATGAAAACCTCTTATCAGGGCTTTCTGAAACGACTTCTGCTAGGGGAGGGGCCTTGCGGCCGAACAACGCGAATGCGAAGTTTGGATAGCTTGTCTCCCCCGTATCGAGGAGCGTCCCACGATGCCGGTTCGCGTTGGCTTCGACCATGAAACGATCGCCCACCGGGGCCTCACTGCCAAGGAGACGCTGAAATTCGCCGCAGGCCATGGTTTCGACGGCGTGCAATTCCTCACGGCTGAGTCGATCGACGCAGGGCACGACCATGGAAAGCTCGCAGGCTTCCGCCAAGAGGCCGATGGGCGAGGCCTGTACCTCGAGGTCGGGATCCCTTCGCCCAACCCGGCCCGCCATTCTCGGCTCGGAGGCCGCGAGGTCTCGATCTCCGAGCTCATCGTCCATATCGGTCAGAGCCTCGAAGCCGTAGCGGCGCTCGGTTGCTCACATGCGAGAGCGTTCGTCGGCGATCGGCACGACCGGTTCCGAAACGACATCGACTGGGCAACGCAGCGACAGGCAACCCTCGCGGTCCTGGAGCTGCTCAAGCCTCGACTGGAGGCCCTCGGCATCAAGCTCGCGATCGAGACGCACGCCGACCTCACCGTGGTCGAGTTGATGACCTTCCTCGAACATCTCGGGCCCGAAGTCGTCGGAGTGACGTTCGACACGGCGAATGTGCTCATGCGATTCGACGAGCCGGTTGCGGCCGCCGAACGACTCGCGAAGTGGGTCATAAGTACGCACGTCAAGGATGCCGTGCTCGCCTTCACGCCTCGCGGCCTCTGCTGGCAGGCCCGCCCCGTGGGCTCCGGCATCGTCCCCTTGCCGGACGTGCTGGCCCCCTTGATTCACGCGAACCCCGACCTCAACCTCTCGATCGAGCTTCACCCCAGGACGTACGACCTGCCGATCTACGACCGCAACTGGCTCGGTTACTTCCCCGACCTGACACCCGCCGAACTGGCATCGATCGTGCGGATCGCCATGACCTGCGAGAGCCGTTACGTCGAGGGATCGCTCACGAGGCCCGAGAAGGTCGAGAAGACCCCCTGGGAGGATCGAGACCTCGACTGGCTCGCGAGTTCTCTGGGATATCTGCGCATGGTCGTTCAGGGCCTTCTCAGGGTCGAAGGCTGATCGGGGCTTCGGGCGGGATCTCTGAGTGAGTTCGAGCCGAGGATCAATCGGTGTCGAACGGCTCCTTCTCGAAGAGCTTCAAGTAGCTCTCGTAGCGACCGGCATGGATCCGCCCCCAGTAGACGGCATCCTTGACGGCACACTCGGATTCATGCGTGTGAGAACAATCGGGGAATTTACATAAGGGGATGAACGCGCGGAACTCGACGAAGTGCCCTTCGAGCGTCGCCGGGTCGACCCCCCATAACTCGAACTGGCGGAGCCCCGGCGTGTCGACGACGTGCCCGCCGGATTCGAGCCGGATGAGTTCCGCCGTGGTCGTCGTGTGCTTCCCCTTCGCCGTCCAGTCGGAGACCTCCCGGATCCGCAGATTCAGTCCGGGTTGTATCGCGTTGAGGAGCGAACTCTTGCCGACGCCGCTCTGGCCCGAGAACGCGGTGATCCCCCTCGCGACGATCTCCCTGAGCCGCTCAATCCCGTGGCCGTTGGCGCTTGACGTCACCACGGTTTCATATCCGAGCTGCGTATAAAGGCCGATGATCCATTGATACAAGGCGACGTCCACGAGGTCCGCCTTGTTCAGGACGATAACCGGCCGCACGCCCCCCATCTCGGCCGAGATGAGGTAGCGATCGATCAGCGGGAGCTTGAGCCCGGGTTGCTCGAACGCGGACACGATGAGGACCTGGTCGACGTTCGCGGCGATGATGTGCTCGCGCCGACGGTAGCCGCGCGTGATCGTGCCGTGCCTGGCCTCGACCTTCTCGATGAGGCCCTCGTCCCCCGAACTCCCCCCGGGGCGGAACCAGACGCGGTCGCCGACCGCCACGACATTGCGTCCGTCGATGGCCAGGGTTTTCAGGAGCCGACGGACGTGGCAGGAATGTGCCCGGCCCTCTTCATCCTCGACGATCGACAGGAGGCCGTGGACCCGGATGACTCGCCCGGAGACGCAGGTGGCGAAGTCGACCGACCGCATGGCGGCCGGATCCGACTCGTCCTTGCCGGAACCCCCCGAGTCGCCAGCGTCGCCGACATCGGTGACGATCGTGCGATGCCTCGAAAGCTCCCCCTTGGCTCGCACCCGTTCGCCCGAGGCGGCTTCAGCGGGGCTCGTACCCTCCTGGCCATACGACCGCGTCAGGTCATTGGCACGCGTCCGTTTCTGCCGGTTCTTCTTGAAGGCAACGCGGACTTTTTTCTTTTTGGACACGCCCGCGATCTCTCCGATGGAGGGTAGTTCGATCCCTAACACAAGGCTAAGCCCGAGGGTCGACCCCTGTCAATCAGGCAAGGGCCCGCCGATGGGTCATGATGACTCGGCCTGCACGAAAAGATCGACCGAGGCTCGTGAAGTTGATCACGAGCCTCGGTCGAATTCTTCGGTTCGGTATCGAGAAAATGGAACGTCCGCGGAAGGTCGCGGCCTATCCTCAGCGGCTATGGAGCGGACGACGCCCCGTGCTGCGGTCCACGCCATTGACCGACGACTCGCTCAAGACCTGGAGAGCGCGTTTCGGGTTCGACGTGTGGAAGATCCCCAGGCTCTTGCCGGGGGCCCCGGCGCTCGAGGCGTACGCGTACTCGATGTTGATATGTTCCTCGGCCAGTCGCTCGAGGACACGCGCCAGGGCACCTGCCTTGTTCTCCATGTGCACGGCGATCACGTCGGCGTGCGTGAATTCGGTCCCCAGTGCGTTCAACACCTTCTTCGTGGGCTCGAGGTCGTCGGTCACGAAACGCAAGACGCTGCGGTCGCTCGCATCCATCACGGTGAGGGCACGAATCTCGATCTTCTCATGTGCCAGGGCTGAACAGATCTTGGCCAGGCGGCCGGGCTTGTTCTCGAGGTAGGCCGTTACTTCATGGACGAATTCCATCACATGGCCTCCAATCACTTGCAGGAATCGACGGAAGGGAGAACTCTCATCCTGAGCTGCTTAGCATCCCGACCGAGCCTCGTGCGCGGCGCGACCGGACCCGCTACCTCGCGATTCGGGACCCGCAAACTCGGGCGAGGTTTCGCGCCGAGGGGGCAGCTCCCGAATCGGAGGAGTAGATTTGATCGCACGTCGTTGGCCCTGGGATAGAGGACATCCTCGATCCGGTCGGGGGCCGAGCTTCCTGTCGGCCCATCATCGCTAAGTATCAAGTCGCCCCGATGGGACGGGGCGAGTCGTTCAATCCTCTCGGCGGCCGGACCCACGTCGCTGAGGGCCGCCGCCCTGCTGAGAATTCGGGTTCGAGTTCGGGCCGGCAGGGGCACCCACGGCTGCGCCCGGGAATCCGGGCTGCAGGCCCGCCGCGTTCGGCTGGCCGCCTGGCGCGAATTGCTGAAGTAGGGGAGCCGAGTTGGCTGCGCTCATCCAGAGCTGGAGCCAGGAGAGGTTGGGGAATGGGGAGCGACTGATGAATTCGATGCCCTGATCTCCCGAGGACACGGCGAAGGTCTCAGGAAAGAGGAATTCCTTCAAGGAATCGGCGGCGGGCATCTTCTCCGCCTCGACCTGGATCTCGATGAACTCAAGCTCGTTGGCCTTATCCTTCTCTTCACCGGGCTTGGCATTGCCGCCGCCGGGCTGACCTTGGGCACCGGGCTCGCTACCTTGACGCTGGCCGGGTGCGAAGCCGACGGGAGGACGCGCAATCCCCGCCCCATTCGGGCCGGGAATCATGGCCCCAGGAGGTGGCGCCCCGGGGCCACCGGCGGGGGGTTTGTTCGTCGGAGCACCACCACTCGTAGCTCCCGCGGTAGCAGCAGCGCGGGCCTTCACCTGGGCGATCGCGGCATTGATCGAAGACTGCAGCTTGCCGGGCAAGGTCGAGAGCAACTCGGACGTGTTCTCGCGAGTATCATTGACGCTCAGATAGATCAAGGACGAGGGCAATTGCTCGAAGGCCGTCGCAACCTCGGGAGGCGGAGCCCAGCCTTCGCCCTTCTTGACCTCAAGCGCCTGCCGAGCGACATCGGGGGCGATTGCGACGGAGACCACCCCCGGCTTGACTCCCTCCTTGGAACTGAGCCGGATGGTCGGCCGAACCCCGGCCGGCATGGGTGCGACGGTCGGCGGGACGTTCAGCATGTACGACCTCTCGAGGCCGGGCAGGAGCTTGAACTCGGCGACCTTGGTCGTCTCGCGCTTGCGACGGTCGTTGCTGTTGTTGCGACCTCCAGGCCCTCCTCCGGGCGTATCGGCCTCGGGCTCCGCGGGCGGGGTCGTGGCGGCCCGGAGTTGCTGGTTCACGTAGACCATCAACGTGTCGAGCGATCGACCGAAGGCTTCCGCGTTGGAGACCTCGCTCACGAAGGCGACTCGCGGGATTTGTCGCGTCCCCACGAGGAGGGCCATCGGGTTAATCGCGGGAGCGCTCTTCTCGGTGGCAGCCTTCTCGGTCGCAGTCTTGCTCGAGGCCGACGCGGAGGCGGGCTGGGTGTAGAAAGCGAACTTGGGGCCGAGGTAGGCCAAAAGGTCCTTGCGGAGCTGGAGCTTGGCCTTCGACTTGAGTGCGTCCTGCATGCGGTCGATGGCCTGGGTCACCTGGGGACTGAGCCCCCGGACCAGGTCAAACGCTTTGCCGAGGTTCATCGAGAGAACGCCGAAGGACTCGACTCCCTCGGGGAGAGGAGGAAGCGAGTTCGTTGCGAATGTCGGCTGGTCGAAGAGGGCGAGCAACCCTTGCCGAGGTTTGGGGGCCTTCAGGCGGGTGATGCTCATCAGGGCATCGCCCGAGAAGCCCCAGCGATAGTCGAGACGATCGACCCCTTTGATCTTGGTGCTGTCCGCGAAAGTCCGCCCCGGGCTGCCGGGCGGAAAGCTGGGCCAGTTCTGAAAACTCAAGAAGCCGATCGAGACCGGCTGGAATCCATTCTCAGCCTTGAACAACTCGACTCGCGTAGGATGGTCGACGGCATTCGGAATCTTGCCATCGAGGACCTTGGTAGCACCCTCGAGACTTCGTTCCCCGTCCATGGCGATGACGATGTCGTCCTGATCGGCCCACCAGGCCCACTTGTCATTTGAGACCTTGGCATCCTTTGATGTTGGCCTCGTCATCAGGACGACCGTGCGGCCCTCCGGGCGCTTGGACAACTCCGCCTTGCCCTTACCGTTGATGGCCACAAGGAAGCGGCTCGACAGGGGTCGGATATCCTTCCGGGATGCGCCTTTGATGGCGATGATGAACAAGGAGTCCGGTGGTCGTGTCGTTGTGCTCGGTTCGACGCCCGAGATCCCTGCGACGAATCCATTGTGGAAGACGTGCTTGAAGAGCGTGAGGAGTTCTGCCCCCGTCACCTTGCGATCCAGGCGTTTGGCGAACCCGTTGGCAAGCTGGGTCGCGACGTCGTCGAGCATCGAGCCAAGGGGGGTCTCATTCAGCATCCGGTACATGGCGGTCTTGCGCCATGCGTCGTCGAAGGCATCGGTGCCGGCATACTCGACGTAGATAGCGAGCCCGTCCTTGGGGATGCAGCGGGCCAATGGCTTTGAGGGCGCGGATGCGGGGGCTGAGCCGGCGGTCGGCGGGGCTTCTTGGGCATGGCCCCACCCCGTCGAGAGGCCGATGGCCAGGGCCATCGCGCCCCAGCAGGACCGGGAGAGGTGCCCGGTTTTTGGTTTGATTCGCACGAAGGAGATCCTTTCGCGAGAGTCCGAAGGGCGTCGGCAAGATCGGGAACAGATCCCTCGGACGTGGAAGCAGAAGGGTCGGGGGCGATTGGTCCGCCCGTGACTTCGAGAGCGATGACCCGGAACAGCCCCCGTCATCACCCTCCCCTTGATACCTGGATCCTAAAGGGCATGAGGTCCACGCGCCAACACCCTACTCCAACCATCCAGGGAGTATTGAGAACGCCGCCAGGGTCGGAGGGCATCCGCCGTCCTATCGAGGATTGAGCATTTCGCGACCGATTGGAGGGGTGAAGACCGTTGACAGGGAGGCCGCAAACCTCATGATACGTGGGAATAGGGCGATCCATTGAGCGCTTGACAGGTTTTGCGCGAATCCTCTAGGATACCTCGCGCATACCCTGTGTACGTTGTTGGACCGGCTCGAATTCAGGGCGATCCGGGAGGTTTGCGGGGGGCCCGAGGTGAAACCTGGGGCCGATCACGTCCAATGTGGTCGCCCCTCGCTGGAAATGCCGCCTGGGTCAACATGTGTCTCGGGATGTGGGAGTCGGGGCAGGGGCCCCGGATGTCCGCATCCCTTTGTCGTCTCTGTCTCCCTCGAGTTTGCATTTCGCACCGGAGATTGCTGCATGCGGATTGCCTTGGACGCGATGGGGGGTGACTTCGCCCCCGGCCCAATCGTTACCGGCGCCGTCGAGGTCGTCTCCGAACACCCGGACCTGACGGTCGTCCTCGTCGGCGATCAGGAACAAATCGAGGCCGAGCTCGCCAAGGCCCCGAATGCGCCTCGCGACCGGCTCCCGATTGTCCACGCCAGCCAGGTCGTCGGTATGGACGAGAAGCCCGTCGAGGCCCTGCGCAAGAAGCGAGACAACTCGATCTCGAAGTGCTGGGGCTTGATGGCGGCGGGTGACGTCAAGGCGGTCGTCTCGGCGGGGAACACCGGGGCTATGGTCGCCTCGGCGCTCTTCAACGCCAAGATGTTCCTGCCGGGCGTCAGGCGCCCCGGCATCGCCGCGATCTTCCCCTCGCACCAGGGGCCCATCGTCATCATCGACGTCGGCGCCAACATGAGCCCCAAGGCCGAGGACCTGTATCAGTATGGCGTGATGGGTTCGATCTACGCCGAGGCGATCCTCGGAGTCAAGGAACCCAAGATCGGCCTCCTGAACGTCGGGTCCGAGGACGACAAGGGGACCGACCTCACCAAGGCCACGCGAGCCCTCTATCAGGACAGCCCACTCGCCGATCGATTCGTCGGCAACGTCGAGGGGCGCGACATCTATACCGGGAACGCCCGCGTCGTCGTCTGCGAGGGGTTCGTGGGTAACGTCCTGCTGAAGGCCGGGGAAGGGGCGGTCGAGTTCCTCTTCTCCGCGCTCAAGCAGGAGTTCGGCAAACTCCTCCCCACGCTGCCCCCGGAAGTCGGCAAGGTCATCGGCGGGTCGTTGAAGGCGCTCAAGACCCAGTTCGAGTACGAGGAGTTCGGCGGCGGGCCGTTGCTCGGCATTCGAGGCGCCTGCATCATCTGCCACGGCTCCTCGACTGAGCGGGCGATCAAGAACGCGGTGCGCGTCGCGGCGACGATGGCCGAGGACAAGGTCAACGCCCTGATCGTCGAGCAGTTGGCGGCGAAGCACGGGGTCGCCGAGTAATCCCTCGGTTGCATTCGTCAATCCACGTACGAGCACCTCATCACGATTCCGGGACGAACGAGACGGGCCTCGGCTCTCATACCGTTCCCCGACGCCCGACTCGAGGTCCGTTTCCAATATCCCTGCCCCTTTGCGTCAGACATGACGAGGTCGACACCCGATGCCGAAGGTCGCATTCCTGTTCCCGGGCCAGGGGGCCCAAGTCGTAGGCATGGGGCGAGAGCTCGACGCGGAACTCCCCGCCGCACGAGCCCTCTTCGACCGCGCCAATGAGGTCCTCGGCTTCGACCTACGGAAAGTCTGCTTCGAAGGCCCGGCCGAGGCCCTTGAGGCCACCGACGTCAGCCAGCCAGCCATCTTCGTGGCGAGCCTGGCGGCGCTCGAGTCCCTCAAGGCGACCGAGCCGGCAATCGTCGAGTCCTGCGAAGGCGCCGCTGGTTTGAGCCTGGGCGAGTACACGGCCCTCGTCTTCGCCGGTGCCCTCGACTTCGAGACGGGCCTCAAAATCGTCCGCCGTCGCGGCGAGGTGATGCAGTCCGCGGCCCTCGCCACGCCGAGCGGCATGATCAGCGTCATCGGCCTCGAGGAAGCGAAGATCGACGAGCTCTGCGCCAAGGTCGCCCCGCACGGGAGGCTCTGGAAGGCTAACCTGCTCGGCCCGGGCAACATCGTCGTTTCCGGCGAGACCTCGGCCCTGGCTCAGGTCGAGGCGATCGCGACGGAGTTGGGTGCCGGCCGCGTGATCCCGCTCAAGGTCGCTGGGGCCTTCCACTCTCCCTTGATGAAGCCGGCCGACGACCAACTCGCCGAGGTCCTGGCCTCGGCCCCGCTGGCGACAACGCGGGTCCCGGTCTACTCGAATGTCGACTCCACCCCGCACCCCGATCCCGATGACATCCGAACGACGCTCGTCGCCCAGGTCGTGGGAGAAGTGCGCTGGGATGATTCGATGCGTCGGATGATGGCCGACGGTTTCGATACTTTTTATGAGATCGGCCCCGGCCGCGTCCTGACCGGCCTGCTCAAGCGGATCGACCGCAAGGTCCCCTGCACGAGCGTCCCGGCGCGTTGAGGCGGGCCGTCGAGGTCGTTCGATGTCCTACATCTGATGGGCTCTTGCCAACAAGACGGCTTTCAAACCGAGAGGCGAATTGGGGTTGAACGGTCGAGTCAACCCCGATTATAACCAGTCCCAAACCTCCCATCCCGGCGAGGATTGGGGCGAATCCAACCCGCAGCAGGAAGTTTCCAATATGGCCAGTGGCGAAGCGGTCCAGGGATGTCGGGTCGATCTCAACGGTCAAGTCGCCTTGGTGACCGGGGCGTCCCGAGGGATCGGCCGAGCCATCGCCGTGCGCTTGGCGGCCTGCGGCGCGACCGTGGCCGGCATCGCTCGTACCGTCGAGGGGCTTGAAGGGACGTTGCAGGCCATCCGCGAAGCGGGCGGGACCGCCGAAGGGTTCGCCGCGAACGTGGGCGACCCCAAGGATGTCGCCCGCGTCGTCGAGGAAATCGAAGCGAAATACCCCAAGATTCATGTCCTCGTGAATAATGCCGGCGTCACGCGCGACGGCCTCATGCTCCGCATGGAAGACGACGCCTGGCAGGAGGTCATCGACACTAACCTGAAGGGGACGTTTCTCTTCTCAAAGGCCGTTGGCGCCATTATGATGCGAGGTCGTTACGGCCGGATCATCAACATCAGCAGCGTCTCGGGCCTGGTCGGGAACCCGGGGCAAGCGAATTACTCCGCGAGCAAGGCGGGGGTCATCGGTTTCACCCGGACCATCGCCCGCGAACTCGCGTCTCGCAATATCACGGTCAATGCCGTGGCACCCGGTTTCATCACGACCGACATGACGGACGTCCTCCCCGAGAAGATCAAGAATGAGGTCAAGGAACGCGTCCCGGTCCGCCGGCTCGGCAACCCCGAGGACATCGCCGACCTCGTCTGCTATCTCGCGGGCCCGGGTGCCAGCTATCTGACAGGCCAGGTCATCGCGGTTGACGGCGGGATGACGGCCTGAGATTCGCAAGCTCTGGAAGACGATCAACTTGGAAGCAACCCGCGTCCCGGGCAAAGGGCATCAACTGGGATAATGGAGTCGACCGGAGAAATGTCCAGCGATCTCTCCGTGGACAACGGGGCAGGTTGTTGATAGCCTGAGACGCCTTGCGTAGCCTCTCCATCCTGGATTGGATGACCCGAGGCAGTTTGACCGATAGTTGTGGGGTACGCCTTGAGAATCCGGGAGTGAGATCGCTCCCGATCGATTCGGACGGAGTTCACTCGCCCCCTCGCCGAACGATTCATCCCCGGCGCCGATGCCCGAACCGACATGCGAGCGGTGGGAAACGGGCCGGCTTTCACCGCAACGAGATAAGAAAGATTGGGAGGTTCGCCCGTGTCCGTGGAAGAACGCGTGATTGAAATCGTCAGCGAGCAGATGGGTGTGGCCAAGGATCAGGTGACCCGCGAAACCTCGTTCGTAAACGATCTGGGCGCCGACTCGCTCGACACCGTCGAACTCGTGATGGAATTCGAGGAAGAGTTCGACATCACGATCCCCGACGAGGAAGCCGAGAAGATCCAGACCGTCGGCCAGGCGATCCAGTATATCGAGGAACACAGCAAGTAACATGAGAACGCCACGCCGAGTCGTTATCACCGGCATGGGGGTGGTCACGGCGCTGGGCGACTCGCTGGACGCGTTCTGGTCTTCGCTCTGCGAGGGCCGGAGCGGCGTTGGGCCGTTGACCCTCTTCGATACGACCGACTTCAAGGTCCATTTCGGCGGCCAGGTCCGCGACTGGGACCCCGTCGCTCGTTTCGGCGCCAAGGAAGCGCGGCACCTTGATCGATTCGCTCAGTTTGCGATGGCGGCGAGCATCTCCGCGGTTGAAGACTCGGGCATCGATTTCGGCAAATATGCCCCGCATTCCTGCGGCGTGATCATCGGGTCGGGAATCGGGGGGCTGAACGAGTTCGAAACCCAGCACGCGACGATGATCCACAAAGGTCCGTCGCGGATCAGCCCCTTCACGATCCCCAAGCTCATGGTCAACGCGGCAAGCGGCCAGGTGTCGATCCGCTGGGGGCTTCGCGGCCCCAACAGCGCGATTGCCACGGCCTGCGCGTCGGCTGCGAACGCCATCGGCGACGCCTTCAAGAGCATCCAGTTCGGCCACTCGGATGTGATGATCACCGGAGGCAGCGAGGCGGCGATCACCCACATGGGTTTGGGAGGGTTCGCGTCCATGCGGGCTCTGTCGACCCGGAATGACAACCCCACCCGCGCCAGCCGGCCCTTCGACCGCGACCGAGATGGCTTCGTCCTCTCGGAAGGGGCGGGGATCCTGATCCTCGAGGCTGAAGAAGTCGCTCTGGCCCGAGGTGCCCGCATCTACGCCGAGATGCTTGGCTACGGGATGTCGGCAGACGGATCGCACATTACCGCCCCCGACGAACAAGGTCGAGGTGCGGCCCGTGCGATGCAACTCTGCCTCGAAGACGCGGAGCTCGACCCGAGCGTCGTCGGCTACATCAACGCCCACGGTACCAGCACCGGGCTCGGCGACCTCGCCGAGACGCGGGCGATGAAGACCGTCTTTGGCTCGCACGTCGAGAAACTGCTCGTCTCCAGCACGAAGAGCGAGCTCGGCCACCTTCTGGGGGCCTCGGGCGGCGTCGAATTGATCGCCTCGGCGATGGCGATCAACCACAACGTCCTCCCGCCGACGATCAACCTCGAGAATCCGGACGAGGGGTGCGATCTCGACTACATCCCGAACGTCGCTCGCGAGACTCGCGTCGACTACGTGATGTCGAACAGCTTCGGCTTCGGCGGCCACAACGCTAGCCTGCTCATCGGCCGCTATCGGCCGGCGACGAGCTGAGCCGTCCGCCAGGAGCGAGCTCAGGGCAAGTTCCGAGGCAGGCTTGGCCTACCGAGGTTTCCGTCAGGAGCCGAGGGGTCGGGACCTGCCTTTCGCTTTCTTTCGAGTGCCCGCAGCCAAGGCCCTCAGGCTCGCCCGGTCTTCTCCCGAGCCGTATAACTCAATTGAGGCGAATTCGCCGCGACGGGATGGGTCGTCCCTCGCCGCGAAAGCTCCTTGATCCGCCCGCCAACGTCGCGTCGATCGCCGAACCTGGATACGCAACACCGATGAGCACACCTCCGTTCGACTTGCTCGGCTCTCGCGTCGACTCCTCGACGCTCTCCCCCTCCGAGATCCAGCGCTACGCCCGGCACCTGATCATGCCGGAGGTCGCGATGGAAGGGCAGCGGCGCCTCAAGGCGTCGAAGGTCCTCTGTGTCGGCACCGGAGGCCTCGGGGCGCCTCTCTCGCTGTACCTCACCGCGGCGGGCGTCGGCACGATCGGGCTCGTCGACTTCGACGTGGTGGACGTCTCAAACCTCCAGCGCCAGATCATCCACTTCACGAACGATGTGGGTCGTCCCAAGGTCACGAGTGCCCAGGAGAAGCTCCAGGCGATCAACCCGGAAGTCAAAATCATCCGGCATGAGCAGCCCCTCGACAGTAGTAATGCCCTCGATATCTTCGCCGACTATGATGTGATCGTCGACGGCACCGATAACTTCCCGACACGGTATCTCGTCAACGACGCCTGCGTCCTCCTCGGCAAGCCCAACGTCTACGGCTCGATCTTCCGGTTCGACGGGCAGGCCTCGGTCTTCTTCCCGCCGCACGGTCCTTGCTACCGCTGCCTCTACCCGGTCCCGCCGCCCCCCGACCTCGTGCCGAGCTGTGCCGAGGGGGGCGTCCTCGGAATCCTCCCTGGCCTCATCGGCGTCGTGCAGGCGACCGAGACGGTGAAACTCCTCCTCGGTACCGGTCGCTCTCTGGCGGGCCGCTTGCTGCTCTACGATGCCCTCGACATGTCGTTCCGCGAACTCAGCGTGCGACGCAATCCGAAGTGCCCCCTCTGCGGCCCGAACCCGACGATCACGGGGCTCATCGACTACGAGCAATTCTGCGGCGTCCCGGGCAAGGACTCACACGCCTCGAACGCCCAGGAGCCCGACACGATCAGCCCGCTGGAGCTGAAGGCCCTCATCGACAAGGGGCAGGCTCCGTTCATCCTGGACGTGCGGAACCCTGAAGAGATCGCCATCTGCCGGATCCAGGGGACGAAGGTCATCCCCTTGCCCGAACTCCCTTCGAGGCTGGGCGAACTCGACCCCAACGTCTCGATGGTCGTTCATTGCAAGAGCGGGGCCCGCAGCGCCAAGGCGATCGCCCTCCTTCAGGAGTCCGGCTTCTCCAGGCTCAAGAACCTGACCGGCGGGATCCTCGCCTGGATCAAGGACGTCGACCCGAGCCTCCCCTCTTACTGACCTGCCGGAACCTTGGAATTTGAGCCGAGCGAGGGCCTCAGCATTCGTTGAGCTGAGGCCTCGCATCGGGTTTCCAACCTCTTGCACCCGCTCGGTAGAGATCGAGTGGCTTGCAACGGGGGGATGCCTGTGCCATATTCCAAAGTCTTGCCTGTGAGAGTCCCCGTAGAGCACACCTGGCTGAGGATCCGAGGAACGCAATGAGCTGGCAGAGTAGGCTCTACGTGGCAGCCATCTTGATTCCGCTGGCCGCGTTCGTCGTACAACTCCTCGCGACGCGCCGGCTTGGCCGAGCTGGTGCCTGGATCGCCACGGCGGCAATCGGATTTTCGCTCCTCCTCAGCACCATCGGCTTCGTCGATTACTTCTTCGTCGAGGCCGAGGGAGTGTTGGCTTCGCATGCACACATAATCCGCGATGACAAGTCTGCATCCACGGGCGAGAAAGCGGCAGTTCATCACCCGCTTGCCTGGAAGGCGTCGCTCGACTGGATCGTGCTGGGGCAGGGGATCATCCCCAGGGAAGGTCAGTCTGCCTCGCCAGGGCTGGTCATTCCCCTGGCGGTCCATATCGACAACCTCGCCGCGATCATGTTCCTCATGGTCACGTTCATCGCGACCTTAATTCATATTTATTCGATAGGGTACATGCACCACGATCCGGGGTATCCTCGGTTCTTCATGTTCCTATCGCTCTTCTGCTTCTCGATGCTCGGCCTCGTCGCCTCGGCGAATGTCTTCATGGTCTTCGTCTTCTGGGAGTTGGTCGGGGTCTGCTCCTACTTCCTGATCGGCTTCCATTACCAGGAAAAGAAGAGTGCCGAGGCCGCCAATAAGGCGTTCATCGTCAATCGGATCGGCGACGTTGGCATGCTCGTGGGCCTGGGTTTGCTCTGGACGAGCCTCGGCACGTTCGACATGGCCGAGATCAACCGGACGATTCGCAATCCGGAGGGCCAGCTCAATCTCAACGTATCCGACTCGGGGAAGCGAACCGTTCATCTTCGGGATGACGCCGGCATGGCCCTGAGCGACCCGGTGAGTGGAAAGGCTCGGCAGATCCCCTTCTGGGCGCTCACGCTCGCGGGACTCGGGATCTTCGCCGGCTGCGTCGGCAAGAGCGCCCAGTTCCCGCTCCACGTCTGGCTTCCCGACGCGATGGCCGGGCCCACGCCTGTCTCTGCCCTGATCCACGCGGCGACGATGGTGGCGGCCGGGGTCTATCTGGTCGGGAGGTTCTTCCCGATCTTCACACCCGATGTCCTGCTCTATATCGCCTACACGGGCGGGATCACTCTGTTCATCGCCGCGACGATCGCCACGGTACAGACCGACTACAAGAAGGTGCTCGCCTACTCCACCGTGAGCCAACTCGGCTTCATGATGCTCGGGCTCGGCGTGGGAGGCTGGGCGGCGGGGCTCTTCCACCTGATCACGCACGCCTTCTTCAAGGCCTTGCTCTTCCTCGGCGCGGGCAGCGTGTATCATGCGGTCCACACGTACGAGATGCCCCGGCTCGGGGGACTCCGGAAGAAGTTGCCGGTCACGGCGTGGACCATGCTAGTGGGGACATTGGCGATTTCGGGAGTACCTTTGTTCAGCGGGTTTTATTCGAAGGATGCCATCCTCGCCTCGTCGATTTACTTTGTCGGCTTGAATCCGAAGCATGCACTCCTCCTGATCCTTCCCGTGGTGGGTTCAGCCCTCACGGCCTTTTATATGTTCCGCATGTGGTTCCTCGTCTTCGAGGGGACCTATCGGGGCGGGCAGGTTGGCGAGGGGATTGATCAACATGGACTCCCCGACGCCTACGAACACGCACACGAGAGTCCGAGGATCATGGCCTGGCCGCTGATCCTGCTGGCGATCCCGTCCGTCGTCATCGGCTGGCCGGTCACGCTCCTGCCGATCCCGGGCATCGAGGCGTCCAAGCCCTTGCTGGAACGGATGCTCGAATTTGGCGAGCCCATGGTCCGGCTCGTCGAGGTGGAGTCGGCCCACCAGGCGCATTTGCTGGCGGTCGGCGCGTCGCTCCTGATCGCAACGGCGGGGATCGGACTGGGCCTGATGTACTACGGCCCGCAGCTCCGTTACCTGCCGAAACGCCGATTCGCCGCGTCCACCGCGGCGAACAAACTCCCCTGGCTCTATCGATTCCTGCTTCATAAGTGGTATTTCGACGAGACATATCACGTGCTTTTCGTCAGACCCACCCTGGCTTTCGCCAGGGTGGCCAGCGGGCTCGACGGGCGTCTCATCGATGGCTTTGTGAATGCGACCGCATCGGTGACGGTCTTCCTGAGTCGCCTGGAAGGGGTCTTCGATAAGCTGGCGGTGGATTATCTGGTCAATCAGATCGCGCGGGGCACTTACGCCCTCGGTGACCTCGGTCGTGGGCTCCAGACGGGTCGCTTGCGCAATTACCTGATGTTCCTCGCGGTCGCGCTCGTCGGCCTCTTCGCGGGCGTCTTCGCCTGGGTGAGCCGTTGATCCGGAACGCGTTCAGGGCATGGTCTCTCTCGGAGTGGCGGCAAATCGATGCGTGACGACTTCCTCCTGACCCTCCTCTGGACCCTGCCGCTCGTCGGCGCACTCCTCGTTTTGCTGATCCCGAAGCGGCTCGAGTCGGCCATCAAGTGGGTCTCACTCGCGGCCACGGCGGCTACGTTCCTGCTCACCCTGATCGCCTTCGCGGCTTACAGGAATCCGACGACGCACGCCTCGGCCCCGCTCGGAGAGCGAGCCGAGGTCAATCAGCTGAAGGTAGGGACGCAGGCGAACGTTTACGACGTGACGGACGAGGGGGCGTCGGCGCTCCACGACCTCGTCGTCAGGCGCCCCTGGATCCCGTATTTCCAGATCCAGTATTACCTGGGCGTGGACGGCATCAGCCTGAGCCTCATCATCCTGACGGGACTGGTGAGCATCCTCGCCTGCCTGGCGTCGTGGGGCATCGAGAAACAGGTCAAGGGTTACTTCTCCCTCTTCCTGCTCCTCCTGGCGAGTATGATGGGGGTCTTCCTCTCGCTCGACCTCTTCCTCTTCTATGTCTTCTTTGAAGTTATGCTCATGCCGATGTATTTCCTCATCGGCGTGTGGGGGGGCGAGCGGCGCGAGTATGCGGCCATCAAGTTCCTGCTCTACACCCTCTTCGGTTCGGTCTTCATCCTCGTCGCGATCCTGATCCTCTACTTCTGGCCGGGTGAGCCGGTCCTGGCGGGACAGGGGGCCGCGGCGATGAATGCCGTGACCTTCCGGGCCCACACCTTCGATATCGTGGCATTGACGCGTGCCGTGACCGAGACCGGTTACTACGGCGCGAACATCCAGGCCTGGATCTTCGGGCTCTTCTTCATCGGCTTCGCGGTCAAGCTGCCGAGCTTCCCGTTCCATACCTGGCTGCCCGATGCCCACGTGCAGGCCCCCACGCCGATCAGCATGATTTTGGCCGGCGTGCTCCTGAAGATCGGCGGCTACGGGCTGATCCGCCTGGCCTGGCCGCTCGCCCCGCTGGGAGCCCTGAGCCTGTCGTTCCCGGTCGCGGCCCTCGGCGTCTTCAGCATCCTCTACGGCGCCCTCGTGGCGATGGCTCAGACCGACTTCAAGAAGCTGGTCGCCTACAGCTCCGTGAGCCACATGGGCTACGTCACGCTCGGCCTCTCGGCCATGAACCTGGCGGGCGACCCTCGGTACTACGCCTATGGCGTGAACGGTGCGATGTTCATGATGATCGCCCACGGGATCACGTCCACGGGCATGTTCTTCCTCGTCGGTGTCATCTACGACCGCGCCCATACCCGCGACCTCAACCGGCTCGGCGGCCTTCTCAACTCGATGCCGGGTTACGGTGCGGTCTCGTTCCTGATCTTCTTCGGCTCGATGGGACTGCCCGGCCTCTGTGGCTTCATCGCCGAAGTCTTCGTAGTGCTCTCGTCGTTCAACTACAGTCCGTTCCTCGCCATCTGCGCGGCGGCCGCGGTGATCCTCACGGCGGGGTATCTGCTCTGGACACTCCAGCGTGTCTTCCTCGGGCGCGAGGAACATCATCAAGGGCTGCCCGATCTCACGGTCCGAGAGTGGGGCATCTCGATCCCGTTGGTGGTCCTCACCGTGGGGCTGGGGGTTCTGCCGCAGACGTTGCTCCTCGAGTGGATGGGGCCGTCGGTCTCGGAGATGGTCAAAGGCGTGGCCATGGCGAGCTCGCGGGCCGACGAGGCGGAACTCGTCCGCCCGGCGGCCGGTGTGGCAGTTCCCCAGAATAGTCCTCTCGCCCGATCCAAGTGAAGGATGGCTGAACATGGCTCGTGAACGCGCGGCGTTGGTCACAGGGTCGGCGACCGGGATCGGGCGATCAGTCGCCTGGCGATTCGCGGAACTGGGTTTCGCGGTCACGGTCAACTACACGAAGTCGAAGGCCGAGGCGGAGGAGACCGCCGATGGCGTCCGCGAGCGCGGCGGCGAGGTCCTCCTCTGCGCGGCGAGCGTCGGCAACGACTCCGCCGTCCGCGACATGGTCGAGCGTTCGGTGCGGGAATTTGGCGGGCTCGACGTCCTGGTCAACAACGCGGCCACGACCCACTTCATCCCGCACCACGACCTCGAGGCCGTGACCGAGGAGGTCTGGGACGACATCCTCAACGTGAACATCAAGGGAGCCTTCTTCGCCTGCCGAGCGGCGATGCCCCATCTCAAGGCGCGGAAGGGGAACATCGTCAACATCGCCTCGACGGCGGGAGTCGGCGGGACTGGGAGCTCGATCCCCTACGCGGCGAGCAAGGGGGCGGTCATCACCCTCACGAAGAGCCTGGCCAAGGCTTTCGCCCCGGAGGTCAGGGTGAATGCCGTGGCTCCTGGGCCGGTCCAGACCCGCTGGCTGGCCAACCACCAAGACATGATCGACGAGGCGATGAAGCTGACACCCTTGAAGCGGCCGGCGACCGCCGACGACATCGCCGCGGTGACGATCTTCCTGGCCTGCGAGACCTCGCTCATGACGGGGCAAATCCTGGTGGCCGACGGCGGTCGGACGATCTGAACCGGAACTTGAGCCGTTCTGCCCGAGCGGCCCATTTCTGACCTTGCGAGGATCGGCCTCACCAAGTAACTTCCCCCTCGCCCAAGCACCTAAGCAAAAGCACCGGTTCAGGAAGGGCCTCACATTTTGGAGGGGAACCGATGCAAGGCAGGTCATGGATGGCCGCTTCTGCTCTCGTCGCTTGCACCGTCGCGTTCAGCATTCTCCCGGGCCGCACCCGGGCCGCGGACAACCCCGCGCCTCAGGAAGTCCGACTCGACCTTCGGATCGCCGGCCTGACGTCGAGCGGTGCCGAAATCGAGGTCAAGCCGGCCCATGCCGGTTGCCGCTTCACCCCGGTCGTCGATCGCGTCACGTCCAAGGGTGAAAAGCTGATCAAGCTCGCCGACGTGCGCACCAACAGCGCCGACCGCGAGTGCGCCTTCTCGATTACGATCCGAGAGCCCGGCCAGGCGACGAGGACCGTCAAGCGCGGGCTGCGCCTGGCCAATCCCAAGGGGCCGAGCACCCCTTCGACCCTGACGTGCTTCATTAACTCGCCCTCGAGCCTCGCTCGCGGCGAACAGCGGAAGGGCAATGCCACGCTCCGTCGTTGATACGAAGCCCACGACCCTTGCCTAGGAGATGCTGATCTCAGATCGGGCGAGGATCGATCCAAGGACGGCAGGACTCATGCATCACGCGAGTCGCGTGCGAAAGCCGCGGGTCGGCTCGCTGCGGGCCCAATGCCTGCAGGCCGCCTCGGCATTTTGCAACGGTTGAGCGCATCGAATCATAAGGACGTGTGACGCGATGCGCTCGGACTCTCTCCTGCGGTCGTGAGTCGAGCCGAATCCGGATCAGGCGAGGATCTCCTTGATGACGCGGCCGCCGTTGACGGTGAGCCGTTCGTCCCGGCCGTCCCGCAAGAACGTGAGCTTGAGGTGATCGAGGCCGAGCAGGTGCAGAATCGTGGCATGTAGGTCGTGAACATGCACGCGATTCTCGATGGCCTTGAGGCCGAACTCGTCGGTGGTCCCGACCGTCACGCCTTTCTTGACCCCGCCGCCCGCGAAGAACATGCTGAAGCCATACGGGTTGTGGTCGCGTCCATCGGACTTCTCGCTCATCGGCGTCCTGCCGAATTCCCCGCCCCAGATCACGAGCGTGTCGTCGAGCAGGCCTCGACGCTTGAGGTCCATGATCAGGCCCGCCACGGGCTTGTCGCTCCGGGCGCAGAGCTTGGTGTGGTTGCCTTCGAGGTCGCGGTGGGCGTCCCACTGGCTCCCCGAGCCGCAATAGAGTTGCACGAAGCGGACCCCGCGCTCGACGAGACGTCGCGCCCTCAGGCACATCGCCCCGAATTCGCGACAACGGTCGTCGTCCATGCCGTAGAGCGACTTCGTCTCGCTCGTTTCGACGTCGAGGTCGACGGCCTCGGGGGCGTGCGATTGCATCCGGTACGCGAGCTCATAAGCGGCGACTCGGGCTGAAAGCCGACTATCGTCGGACCTCGGTTCGGCGTGATGCCGGTCGAGGCTGGTCAGGAGGTCGAGTTTCGCACGCTGCTGGCGATCCGTGACCGAGCCCGGCGGGCTGAGGTAGAGGATCGGGGCCCCATCCTTGCGGAACGGGGTACCCTGGAAGGTCGCGGGGAGCCAGGCGTTGCCCCAGTTCTTGGGCCCGCCGATTGGTTCGGCCGCGTCGCTCATGATGACGAAAGCGGGCAGATCCTGGTTCTCGGTGCCCAGGCCATAGCTGACCCACGAGCCGAGGCTCGGGCGCCCCGCGAGGATGCTCCCCGTGTTCATCTGGCAGACGCTGCCGACGTGGTTGACGCCGTCCGCCCAGCACGAACGCACGAGGGCGATCTCGTCGACGACCTTGGCGACGTTGGGATACCAGTCGGAGACCCATATCCCGCTCTCGCCATGCCGGGCGAATTTGCGACGGCTCGCCAGCAGGGTGTTGCCCCCCACTCCCATCGGCGTGAACACCTTGCCGAAGCTCGGGGGCAGGGGCTGGCCGTGGTGCTTGGTCAGCTCCGGCTTGGGGTCGAACAGGTCGATGTGGCTGGGGCCGCCTTCCATGAATAGGAAGATGCAGCTCTTCACCCGGGCCGGGAAGTGGGGTGCCCTGGCCAAGAGCGGGCTCAATGGGTCGATGGCCGGCCCCTCGGCGTAGGCCTTGGGGCTCAATCCGTCCTGATCCAGGAGTGAGGCCAGCGCGAGTCCGCCGAAACCGAGGCCCGCCCTCGCCAGGAACTCGCGACGCGAGGTCACCCATTCGACATGCCTGGGGTTCATCGAGTCGTACTCCCCTAATCCTGCGTGGTTCCGAACGGCCCAGTGCCTGACCGGGTGGCTTCAATCCACGAACACGAATTCGTTGAGGTTCAGGAGGACGTGGCAGTAATCCACCAGCGCCGCCCCCTGGGCCTGGTCGTAGCCGTCCGGCATCGTCGAGGGCAAGGTGACCTTGCGGGACCCATCATTCCCGCCGCTGGTCAGTCCCGGTTCTTCTTCCAGGAAGGCGAGCCCGCGCTGCAACTCGAGTTCGTCGGGCGTGCGGCCGTAGGCCAGGCGATAGGCGTTCTTCACCAGCGTGGTGGGGTCGCTCGGATCGGACGATTCCTTCAGGAGCCGGCCGGCGAGGTGTCGCGCGTGGTCGAGGACCATCTCTGAGTTGAGCAGCATGAGCGCCTGGGGCGCGTTCACGGAGATGTTACGCTCGGGGCAGGTCACGTTGGTGTCGGGGGCGTCGAAGACGTCGAAGAGCGGATACTTCAGGTTGCGCCTGACGAAGACGTAGACGCTCCGTCGGTTGCGCTCCGCGGACGTGGCCGATCGCTTCCAGCCGCCGCGGGTCTCGACGCCGGGCGGGAGGTCGGGGAAGACGCTCTCGCCGCCGAGCTTCGACTCGAGCTGGCCCGAGACGGCCAGCAGGGCGTCGCGGACGGCCTCGCCTTCCAACCGACGCCGCGGCATCCGGCTGAAGAGCTCGTTATCCGGATCCCCCTCCACCGTCTTGCTTGCTGGGACGCTCGACTGGCGATAGGTTGCGCTGGTCACCATCAGCCGGTGCATGGCCTTCATGCTCCAGCCCTTGGCGACGAACTCGCTGGCGAGCCAGTCGAGCAACTCGGGGTGGGTCGGCTCGACCCCCTGGGTGCCGAAGTCGCTCGGGGTTGCGACGATCCCCCGGCCGAAGTGCTGCTGCCAGAGGCGATTCACCATCACCCGGGCCGTTAGCGGGTGGTTCGGGTCGGTGAGCCAATCGGCGAGGGCTTTCCTACGCCCTGCCGTCGGTGCGGCCTGGTGGGCCTGGCGTTCCGGCGAGGAGGAGCCGAAGACCGAGAGGAAGCCGGGGTCGACGACGTCTCCAGGGCTGGCGAAGTTCCCCTTCTGGAGGAGACGTACGGGCGGGGCCAGAGGGCCGGTGTCGGTCATGCCGCTGGCGCGATTGGGCGAGGCGGGAGCCGCCTTGGCGAGCCTGGCCATCTTGTCGCCGGCCTGGACCCAGGTCCGGCGGATGTCCGGCTTCATGGACTTCTCGATGGCCTCCGGTGCGACCTTCATCTCCTTGGCATAGCGCCGGAGGAGGTCTTCCTGGAGTGCGGTCCTGGCCTGGGGATCGGTCTGGTAGGCGGCCTGGACGTCGCGGGGTAGATCCTTGAGCTTGGAGGCGAGGAGGTTCCGAACGTATGGGCGTTCGAGCTGGTCACGCTCGCGCCTGACGACGTCGACCCGGGCCTCATGCTCGGCCTCGATCACCGCCTGCATCGACTGCTCGACGGCGTTCAGGAGCGGGTAGTCGTCCTTGGCGGCACTCGCGGCGAAGAGGGCCTGGAACCGGTAATAGTCGACCTGGCTGATCGGGTCATACTTGTGGTCGTGACAGCGCGCACAGGCTACCGTCAGGCCGAGGAAGACCGACGCCGTGGTGTCGGTCATGTCGTCGAGCATCAACTGGCGGTTCAGGCCGGGGATGTTGTTGTTGTCTTCGTACGGCCAGTTCCGGTTAAACCCGGTCGCGATGAAGGCGTCGTTGCGTCCCGGCTCGACCTCGTCCCCGGCGAGTTGGAGCCGGACGAAGCGGTCGTAAGGCATGTCGTCGTTGAAGGCCTGGACGACCCAGTCGCGGTAACGCCAGGCATTCGGCCTGGTGACGTCGCTCTTGAACCCGTCGCTCTCGGCGAAGCGGGCGAGGTCCAGCCAGAACCGGGATGTACGCTCGCCATACATCGGCGAAGCCAGCAATCTGTCAACGACCTTCTCATAAGCGTCGAGGGATTGATCGCCGACGAAGGCGTCAACTTCCGCGGGGGTGGGAGGGAGACCGGTGAGGTCGAACGTCAGGCGCCTGATGAGTGTGGCTCGATCCGTCTGAGAGGACGGTTCGAGTTCGTTCGCCTCGATCTCTTTCAGGATGAAGGCGTCGATCGGATTGCGGACCCAATCGGTCGTCTTGACCGCCGGTACTGCGGGATGTTTTGGGGGAAGGAATGACCAGTGGCTGGTCTGCTCCTGAGTCCAGCGCTTTTCGCCGACCCCGGATCCGGCCGTGGCCTCGCCGCCCGGATGGACGAGCAGCAAGATGTTGAGGAGGCCGCAGGCGGCCAGCGATCGTGTTCCCGCCATCAGTGATTTCCCCCGGTCTCTTACTTGACGGACTTGAAAGTAAGACGAGTTAATCCAGACGGTTAGGTGAATCGGCGGCTCTCACTGGAGGAGGCTTCTCACAGGCTCAGGAGCCAAGAGCATTCGAATTTCGGATGGTTGCTCTGATCAGAAGGTCGTTTCTATGAGAAGTCTGAAAGAGGCAATTCCAGTTCGATCGTTGCAGGTGCGAGCACACTTCGCGAACATTCCAGAGTATCGACATTGAGTTTAGCGTCAGATCCTGCCTTCTTCAGCAGAATTTCTCGAGCTTCGATCCTCGAATTTCAAACTCTTCCGGGATTGGCTACAGGCCTTAAGGTGTTAAGACCCCTGTTTAAGAAGTGAGGGAGAGCCTAGAAACAACGAAAGCGGCCCGAGACAATTTGTCTCGGGCCGCCTGGGAGAGAGGGGTCTCGTATCGACCGCCGTCAGACTCTTAGTAGGAGTCGGAGGAGACCACTTCGCCGCCCTTGAGGGTGACGAGCGAGCGGAGGGTGACGACGTTGATGCTGTCCTTGATGAAGCGGACGCTACCGTCGCCGAAGACGCAGTTCACGCCACCCGGGTGGAACGAGAAGAGCTCGTCGTTGGCACCGGCGTTGTTACCGGCAGTGACACCCGTGCTCGGGTAGCTGCCGGTCTCGTACATCGGGCGGTACTTGTTGTTGGGGGCACCCGAGACGCCGAAGCCGGCATCGGGCTCGGCCCAGCGCCAGTAACGGCGGTAGGCAGCCTGCGACCAGGGACCGTTACCGCGGAGGTCGCCACCGGCGGAGATTTCGGTGTAGGGGCTCAGGAACCGCTCGTCGCGGCCGGCGTCTTCACCGATGGCGATCGTGTTACTCGTGCCGTCCGTGCACTCGCTGATGCGGGTCTGGTTCAGCTTGAGGAGGCCGTCGGCCCGCGATCCCTTGAAGCGGTAGGGGGTCGCCCCAGAACCCGACGCAACGCCGGTGGGATTGATATCGGTGTAGACGGTCGGACCGTAATCACCGTAGCCATAACCCTTGCCCTGGGCGACCGAGACGGCGTCGGTCGAGTCGACCGCATCGCGGTCGGTGTTGACGCGGGACGACGAGGGGCAGAGGAAGACGCGGATGACCGAGGAGGCACCGGTGTAGTTGCCGCCCGAGGCGTCCCAGTAGCCGTACGAGAAATTCATGGCGTTGAACTGGGCTCCACCTTCGAGGAAGGCGAGCAGGCGGGCCAGCGTGCTGAAGTCGCCGTCAACAAACTGGGTCGACGGACCTGTGCCGGCGGCGAGAGGTTGTCCGTTGTTGTAGTTGGTCGACTCACCACCGGGGGGGAAGCTGCCGTTGGTGCTCTCGTAATTGTGCAAGGCCAACCCGATCTGCTTCAGGTTGTTGACGCACTGCGAGCGGCGGGCGGCCTCGCGGGCAGCCTGGACGGCGGGCAGCAGAAGGGCAATCAGGACGGCGATGATCGCGATCACCACCAACAGTTCGATCAGCGTGAAACCGGAGAACCGGGCACGAGCCCGATACGACGAAACCTTCATACGAAACCCTTTCAAGCAACTCTGTGCATTAAGGAAAACGAAGTTCGATCCCGGTGGCCTTCGGGCCGACGGGAAATTTTCGGACATCAACGCGTGTTTCTATCAATTGCGTTCGCGGCCACGGCTCGCGCGAGCGATGGTGGACTGCAACTGGACCGTGATGACTTCATTCCCACCCGGCTTGACGGTTGCTGTCAGGCCGGAGCTTTCCTCGCTCGCATACCCGGAAGGATAGGGGAATTTGAGGCTCTTGCCGCCCTTGTGGAGGGGCGGGGGCTCGATCCGGATGCGATAGTCGCCGGGGACGGCGCCGTCGCCCTCGCTCTTGGAGGTCAGTACGAACGACCCATCCTCGCCCGTGGTGCCGCGGGCGGGCAGGCCAAAATCCTTCATCGGGACAAGCACGACGGTGGCGCCGGAGAGGGGCTTGCCGCCGGGGAGCAGGACCTTGCCTTTCGCGGGGACCGGATCCCCTTCGACTTTCATCTCGACCGTGGATTCGCCGCAACCAGAGAGGAAAACGATCCCGGCGCTGATCGCGCTGAGGAGCCCGGGTGCGACGCTGTTCAGGAGACTCGAACGTGAACGCTTCAAGGTACCTCTCTCGCTTTCGACTCTCTGTTGGGCGATCCGCGGCCTCGTTGACCGCTCGACCGCTTGCAGACGGCTTCGATCTCTAACTCACCTCGGGAGCTGGGACTCACGCGGCTCGAGCGACGCGTCGAACCATGCGGGTAGGAGTGAGTACGAGCAGTCGGGCTACATCATCGTGGCCCGGGATCGCCCGCCAGCATGATAGCATTCTATGGGGTGCGGTGGGGAAAACAAATGAAATATTGATAAAAATTGCTTTGTAATCAATGTTTCATTTGATATACCGCAACGCCTCCCTTTCGAATGCAATACCGCGCACGACGATCCATTCCGAAGGTGAGAAAGCCTGAGCGAGGGGGGGATGGCTGGAGCGTGGGCCCAAGCCAATCGCGGGGCGTCCTCAATGCGAGGGGGGCAGGGCTATATGACCCTGTAGCTGTAGGTCTGTTGTCCCTCGCACGTCAGGAATGATAGAGGACTTGCATCAAGACTCATAATTAATAATCTGTGAAGATTGGATGATAGCGATCTTCACTGTCGAGCTGTTCCTGACGTTCGATGGGTTTGAGTTTTGATGTAAAATTCTAGTATTTCAAGGGTTGCGGCAAATATTTTGTGGTTTTGATTGGGCGTCAATGAGAATCTCAGATGGGAGTAACGCCTGGATTCACTCAATCACCGATTTTGAATTCGACTCCTTTTCTCAACATGGGTGTTTCATTATGGGCGTTTTGAGGCGGTCTCGGGAGATCAACGGACAGTGTAGCCCTCAATCGGACTACCATCGTAAAGTGACCATCCATTAAAGGCAACAAGGTCAAGTGTTCTTGATGGTTTCTCGCTGCGGTCGGATCTATCAAAAATATGCAAAACCCAGCACGTCAAGGTTTCGGCAGACTTCCAAGGCCATCCAGCGATCGGCGAAGCTCGGGATTCTCCGGCTCCAGCTTCAAACCCTCCTGAAACTGAAGCCTGGCGTCGTCCAGTCGACCACGGCGAGCTAGCGCGGAACCCAGCAAAATCCGGTTGTCGACGAGGCTCGGCTCGTGGCGCACGGCCGCCGCGTAGTGGGAGATCGCCTCGTCCAGTCGCTCCTTCTGCTCGAGGGCGAGCCCGATGTCGCGCTCGAGGCCTCCCGAGTCGGGGCGGAGGGCAAGGGCTTTCGAAAACGCCTCGATGGCGTCGTCGAGCCGTCCGAGCTTCGCCTGGGACACGGCCAGCAATTGCCAGAGCTCGGGGTCCTCGGGCGCGAGACGAGTGGCCTTCGTAAGCGCCGTGGATGCTTCGCGGAGGCGCCCGAGCCGCGAGAGCGCGAGGCCCAGGTTCTTCTGGGCGAGTGGGAACTCGGGGCGTTGTCTCACGGCCTCGGAAAACTGCGCGACGGCCTCGCGGAGGTTGCCCTCTCGAGCCAGGGCTGACCCCAAGTTGTTGCGAGCATCGGGGTAGATCGGCTCGAGTTTGACGGCCTTCCGATAGTAGGCAAAAGCCTCGTCGGGTTTGCCGAGGGCGTCGAGCGCCGCCCCCAAGAGATTGTTGGCGTCGGGCGAGTTGGGGTCGAGCTCCAGGGCCTCTCGGTAGTTCGCCATCGCCTGGTCATAGCGCTTGCGTCTGGCCTGGTCGGCCCCAAGGTTGAAGTACGGCGTGGGATGCTGACGATCGCCATTCTCGAGGACGCGCACCCAGAGAGCCTCAGTCGTCTTCCAGGACCGGCATTGTTGCCAGGTCAGCGGAAGCAAGGCCATCGAGAATAGCAAGCCCGGAACGACCTCGACCCAGGGTCGACCCTTCAGGTTTGGAGCGGTCGTCCACCGCAGTAGCAAGAATGCCAAGCCGACCGCCAAAGCCAATGCGGGCAAATAACAATAGCGGTCGGCCACGAGCTGATTGCCGATCGTGACGAACCCGAGATTCGGAGCAAGGCTCGCCAGGTAGGCCAACCCCGTCGTCAACAAGCCGGGATGGGCCTTCCAGTGTCGCACGATCACGAGGAATAGCCCGACGGAAGCCCCGACCGCGACTAGATACGTCGGACCCCAGAATTCGGCTCGTTTCGGCAGGGGGTAATACGCGACGAGATTGACCGGAGCCACCGACTTCAATAAGTAGAACCAGAACCCGTAGCCCGACTGCGCCAGCCTCGCCCAGAGGCCTGAGTCGTCGATCGTGCGGAGCGACTCGTTCGACTGCTTCCCCACCACGGCGATCAGGACGAACGCGGCCGAGGCCGCGAGGTAGAACGCCTTCTCCCTCAAGACGCCCGCGATCCGCGACCTGTCCTCGAAGCGTCGCAGCGGGAAGAAGTCGAGCGCCATCAGGACAACCGGCAGGCTCACGGCGACGGCCTTCGAGAGCAGGGCGCACAGGAACATCGCCCATGAGACGTACTGCCAGCTTCGAGCTTTAGAACCATCCAAATCCGCCGCCTGCAAATAGGCTAGGATGGAAAGCATATAGAAGAGGACGCACGGCAGGTAAGGCTGGCACGAAGCCCAGGCGACGACCTCGACCCGGAGCGGATGGATCGCGTAGAGCAGGATCGCCAGTGCCGAACAGCCGTACGCCCTCCGCGGATAGCGCTCGACGAGTTCGGGAGCCGACCGGCGCAGGATCGAATACGTGAGCGCTAGCGCGACGACGCTATTGAGCGCGTGGAGCAGAAGGCTCGCGAGGTGGTATCCCCACGGATTCAGCCCGAAGAGGACGTACTGCACTTCGAGGAGGATCCAGGCGAGCGGCTGATAGACGCCGAGCAGCAACGTCGTCCAAGCCCAGCCGAGCTGCGAGAAACCCAGGCCCCGAAAGTTCCGGTTCCCCAGGAAGTTCTCGTCGTCGTCGAAGTAGACGAAGCCGTTCCCCAGGATTGGCAAGAACGCCAGGGCCACGATTATGAAGAGGGGCAATGCAAACGCCCAGAATCGAGGGTCGGAGAGGATGCCCGTGCTCGAGTTTGAAACAGCGAGAGCCTTGGCTTCGGGAGCAGTGGGCCGGTCGGCTTCGCTCATTATGAAGAATTTGTGAAATGAAGGAGTGTTGGGATCTCAACGGGCGGCACGACGGCGATCATCGTAACGCGGCCGAACGAATCCCGTCAATCGGCGCAGGGCAGGGGAGTTGAGCGGGACGATCCGGAAATGCCAAGAGGGATTGGCAAGGCCATTTGCCCTTGCCAATCCCTTGGATTTACCGGCGTGTGAGGTGGCTCAGCCGCGGATCAATCGTCGGAGGGGCCTTCGAGGAGTTCGCTCTCGGGCTCGGAACCCGAGCGATATCCGACCGAGGCGGGAGCCGCCGTCTCGACCCGTGCCGTGGCCCCGCGCTGGCCGAGGAGCCGGACGTTTCCCGAGTCGACGGCGGCTTCCAGGTCGGGGATGAGCCGTTCGTCGTAGCGGATTTTCAGGGCCGAGCCCGCCTTGTAGATGGCACGTCGGAAGCCCTCGATTCCGAGGACCTCGAGATAAACGTCGAGATTCCCGGGGCGAATCCGGCATTGACGAAGCAGTCGCTGGATCTGCTCCTCCTGCGTCACCCCCTTGCGTAGGGTGATGACGACCCCCTTGGAGAGTTCCGCCGGCCCTCGCGAGAGCGGGATGATCTTGTTGATGATCAACTCGGCCGGGTCGCGGCGACGATCGAGCGTCCCCTTCACGAAGCTGATCTGATCGTTCTTGACGAATTCCTCGAGCCTGGCGAACTCCTCCGGCCAGAGCATCGCGGGGACGGAGCCGGTGAGGTCTTCGAAGGTCAGCTTCGCCATGCGGGTCAGGCCCGAACGGCTCTTCTGAACGTTCTTGACCTGGACCGACGAGATCATTCCCCCCAGGATCACCTCGCCCTTCTCGGGCACCGACCCGAGGTCGGCGATCCTGTGCGTGGCCAACGCCTGCAAGAGCCCCGCCTGCCTCGTCAGCGGGTGGCTCGACATATAGAATCCGAGGACCTTCTTCTCCTCGGCGAGCCGCTCGACGTCGGGGAGTTCAGGGATGTCCGGCAAGCTGAGGGTTGCCGTGGCTTTGCTGGACCCATTGCCGTTGCTCGGGGCCTCCCCGAAGGAGTCGAAGAGGCTGCGCTGGCCTCGCTTGCGATCCTCCTGGACCGACTGCCCGGCCTGGGCGGCCCTGGGCAGGACGGCCAGCCACTGGCTTCGGCGGCCGCCGAGCGGGTCGAAGGCCCCGGCCTTGATGAGGGCCTCAACGCAGGATTGGCTCACGACCTGGAGCGGCACGCGTTCGAACAGGTCGTCGAGACCCGAGTAAGGGCCGTCCTTGACTCTGGCGGCGATGATGGCCTCGAGGGCCTTGGTGCCGACCCCTTTGATAGCTCCCAGGCCGAAGTGGATCTTCCCCTCGGCGGCGACCTTGAAGCTGGATTCCCCTTCATTGATGTTCGGCGCGATCACCTCGACGCCCATCTTGCGACAGTCGTCGATATGGTCGACGAAATACTTCTCGCGCTCGGCTCCGTCCATTTCCGACGAGAGCAAGGCCGCCATGAACTCGGTCGGATAGTGGGCTTTCAGATAAGCGGTCTGGAAGGCGACGAGGGCGTAGGCGGTCGTGTGCGACTTGTTGAAGCCGTAGCCGCCGAAGAACTCGATCAGGTCGAAGATTTTCTCGGCCCTGTCCTTCTCGAGCCCGCGTTCGATCGCCCCTTCGATGAATTGCTTGCGCCCCTGGGCGATTGTCTCCATCTTCTTCTTGGAGATCGCCTTGATGCACGCGTACGCCTGGGAGAGCTCGATGCCGCCCAGCCGGTTCAAGATCCGCATGACCTGTTCCTGGTAGACCATGACCCCGTAGGTCTCTTCCAGGACTTCTTTCATGACCGGATGCGGATACGACGGCTGCTTGCGACCGTGCTTCACATCGACATACTCGTCGACCATACCGCCGTTGAGCGGGCCCGGGCGATAGAGGGCCAAGATGGCGATGAGGTCGGCGAAGCGGTCGGGCTTCATCTTCACGAGGAGGTCGCGGATACCCGCACCGTCGAGCTGGAACACGCCTTTCGCGTCGCCGCGCTGGAGGAGCTTGTACGTGGCCTCGTCGTCGAGCGGGAGCCCGAGCAGGTCGAACGGCTCGCCGTTCTTCTGCTCGACGAGCTTGGTCGCGGAGGCCAGGCTCGTGAGGTTACGGAGCCCGAGGAAGTCCATCTTGAGGAGGCCGGCCTTCTCGACGTCACCCATTTCCCACTGGGTGCTGACGACTTCCTTCTCTTTGTCCTTGTTCGGGAGCCGTTGGAGCGGGACGAGGTCGCAGAGGGGCCGGTCGGCGATCACGACGCCGGCCGCGTGGGTGCCGACGTTGCGGGCCGTCCCCTCGAGGCGTTGGGCGTACTCGAGGAGCTTGCCGATCTCGGGGTCTTCGCTGGCCATCCTGGCGAGGGCCGGCTCTTCCTTCAGAGCTTCTTCGAGAGTGATATTGAGCCGGGTGGGGATCAGCTTCGTAACCTGGTCGACCCGCGAAAGCGGGATGTTGAGGGCGCGACCGACGTCCTTGAGCGCGGCCTTGGCGGCCATCGTGCCGAACGTGCCGATCTGGGCGACGTTGGCCTCTCCGTACTTCTGCCGGACGTACTCGATGACCTCGTAACGACGCTCCTTGCAGAGGTCGATGTCGATATCGGGGGCTTCCGAGCGGTTGGGGTCGAGGAATCGTTCGAACAGCAGGTCGTAATGGAGCGGGTCGACGTGGCTCAGGTACAGGAGGTAGCTCACGAGGGCGCCGCACGCCGATCCTCTCGCCGAGTTCGGGATGCCCGCCTCACGCGCGAAGCGGACGAAGTCCCAGACGATGAGGAAATAGGAGGCGAAGCCCATCCGGTTGATGATGCCGAGCTCATGCTCGAGGCGATCCACGGCGGCCTGGGGCGGATTCTCGCCGAAACGATCTCGCATCCCCTGGGCGCAGAGCTCCTGGAGGTATTCCTCGGGAGTCTTCTGGCCCGGCGGCTGGAATGACGGGAACTGCCGCTTGCCGAGATTGAGGCTCTTGTAGTTCTCCTCGACGAGATCCGCGATCCGCAACGAGGTGGCGAGGGCCTCCTCGTGCCCGGGCATCGCCGCGTACATCTCCTCCGGCGAGCGGACGTGGAATTGGTTGTTCTCGAACTTCATCCGGTTCGGGTCGTCGACCGTCTTGCCCGTGTTGATGCAGAGCAAGATGTCGTGAGCCTGGGCGTCGTCCTGCGTCAGGTAGTGGGCATCGCTCGTGGCCACGAGCGGCAGGCCCATCTTCTTGGCGATGTCGATCGCCCCCGCGGCACAGTCGTGCTGGATCTGGATGCCATTGTCCTGGATCTCGACGTAGAAGTTCTCCTCGCCGAAGAGCTTCTGATACCAGGCGCAGAGCTTCTCGGCATCGGCCATCTTGCCGTGCAGGATGTGGTCGGAGAACTCGGACGAGGCACAACCCGAGAGGCAGATCAGGCCTTCGGAGTGCCGCTCGAGGATTTCCTTGTCGATACGAGGCTTGTAATAGAAACCCTCGAGGAACGAGGCCGACGAGAGCCGCATCAGATTACGCACCCCTTCGCCGTTCCGAGCGAGCAGCGTGAGGTGGAAGGCGTACTCCTTCCCCGAGCCGCCCCCCATGGAGCGCTCGGTCCGGTGCCGAGGGGCGACGTAGGCCTCGAGCCCGACGATCGGCTTGATGTTCGCCGCCTTGGCCTCGCGGAGGAACTCGACGGCCCCATACAAGTTACCGTGGTCCGTGATCGCGAGCGCGGGCATTCCCAGCGAGGAGGCCCGCTTGACCAACAGGGGGATCTTGCTCGCCCCGTCCAGCAAGCTGTAGTGGCTATGGCAGTGCAAGTGGACGAACGGGCGGCTCGACATCATTCACCTCAGCAGGGACTCGCTCAGGCCTGGACCTTCGCGAGGCCAAGGCTCTGAACTAACGAACATCATCATGATACCAGAGACGCCCGCCTCCGCAGAGGGGGATCTCCGTCGAAAGCGTGCCTCGAGTATTTATCGGCGTCCGGCTGTCAGTTCATATCCGATCTAGGCCCGTAGGCAAGTCGAGCCGGTGGGATCGCGCGGGGGAGTCGAGCTCTGCCTCGCAAAATACGAAAGGACCGGCCCCCTGAGGTTGTGAACCTCGGGGGCGGTCCCGTGTGAAGGCCGTTGATTTGGCCGGTAAGGTGGAGAGGGGCCGCGATTGGCCCTGCCTTTCCGAGCCCGCACTTACCGATCAGAGTCGCCGTGAAATGAGATGGGTTCGCAATGAGGATTAGACGCCAATGAGCGCTTCCTGACGCTCCGGCGTATCCGTCAAGTCTTCCGAAGAATTCGAGGATTCGAGACCCTGGACCAACGCTCCGAGTTGGAGCGCGAGCAAGCGATCTTCGGGGGAGTGGCCGCGGAGGAGCTTGAGGAACGCCTCGGCTCCGATGATGACGGCCTTGGGCTTGCTATGGATCGTCAGCACATATCGGGCATTGGGGTCTTCGAGTGAATCCAGAACCTTGGGCAAGTCGCGATGAAGTTCTCGGCTACCAATGAAGCGTGCGCGGGACTGAGGCATCTCCATCCTCGGGGCCGTGATTGGCCAAATGCATTGGGGAATTCGAGGTGAGCAGACGCGCCGACCTCGTGCTTTGATAGGTGAGCTCTAAGTTAACGTGCAACCGAAATGGCGTCAACAACGCAAACCGACTCGAGGGCCGATTCGGCCAATTTCTTCGGATCTTTCGAATTCCTTTCCTTCCTCCTCATAGTCAAAGCTGACAAGGAGATGGGCCGAACGACCCACGGGGATTTGATAGAATTAGGAGTTACGCGGTCATGGAAGTTTGTACAAGGGTTGAGCGATATAAGCCCTGACGGCTCCCCGGATGATTTGTGCCTTGGCCTCGTACCAACTCACCCCGGTGGCATAGAAATGACGCTCCAGCCGCAGGAAGGCCCGGATCGCCATCCCGATGTGGTTGCGCTGCGCCCGACCTACCCGGGCCTGGCATCGCTCGACCCCGCAGCACTGCTTCAGGCCCCGGTGATAGTTCTCAATCGCCCACGTCCGCTCGGCCAGCACCAACCGCGTCAGCTCGTCCATCGCCAGGTCGTCGGTCGCCCAGTGCTCAGTGTCTCCGTCTCGGGAGACGATCCTGAAGACACGAATCAGGCCGTAACCTTCCAGATGGACGATCGTGCCGGCGGCCTCGATCGCCGTCTCGCCGACGGCCTTGTTGCCCTGCCGGTTGAGGTTAACCCGGCGATTGATCTTCAGCCGCGTCAGCCAATGCCAGTTCAAGCCGCGGATCAGCTTCAGATTCTCCAGGGCACTGTACCAGCCGTCGAAGGCGACACAGTCGGGGGCGAGACCCCGCGACTTAGCCGCCCGGAGCATGTTGCGGAAATGGTCGTTCTTGGTCAGCCCGTCGTGCTCGTGGTCGTAAATCCGGTAGTCGCAGGGGATATGGCGGTCGCCGTCGGTCCACAGCAGGGTGGTGAGGTTGATGCCGCGGACGACGGCGTGGTGCTTCCCGGACCAGTGTCGGCTGACCAGGTCGATCTTATGGGCGTAGGGCTTATCGAGGGTGGAATCGTCGAGGACGAGGAGGCCTCCCTTGAGGGAGACCAGGGGGCGAGCCTCGGCCCACAAGGTCTCGGGATCGGGCTCGAGGCGGCGGAGGAGCCGGGTGAAGGCATCGTGTGCGGGGGCGTCCTGCGACTCGGGTTGCACCTTGGCGGCCTCCGTGCAGGCGAAGGACTTGGGGCTGGCGATGAGGAAGTCGATGTAGTTCGTATCCTGACATTTAACATCGTTTTTCATAAATCCCATCATACCAGCCGAGGCCGCCCGACCCTCCATGGACGCAAGGCCACTACTGCGTAACTCCTAAGAATGTACGAATCCAGACGCGAATTACGAATTCTTATGCAAGGGAAGGCTGAAGTGACGATTTCCGAGGCCAGACGTTTGAATGAAAGAATTTGTGGATTTTGAATTGATAGCGTGAGGGGACTTTTCCCACAAGATGGGGCCCGCCCGGTTCGTCGTCCGCGATCGAAGAATTGCGGAAGTCAAGGCAAACCCGCTGAACCCTCGTCGCCGTTTTGCCGATAACAACACCTGGGTGGAGGACGGTGCAACGGGAGCGGGCACGAGGGATCGCCGCTCGCAATAAATCCCCTTGCGACTTTCACTTATAACGGCCGCCGCGGCCCGAGGCATCCAGCCACACGAGCCCGGGAGACCAAGGTCTTCCGGGTTCGTTTCATTTTATCTTCATGTCAGTTTGGGATGAGATCGGTGGTTCCCTTCAATTTTCGGGAACAGGCGAGTTGGTGGCCGTCAGATGAAAGTCGACGACGAGCGGCAGGTGGTCCGACGCGACCTTCGCCAGCTTTGTATGGACGATCTGGGCACGCTTGATCTCGATCCCCTCGCACGAGAAAGCCTTATCGAGCGAGATCACGGGGAAGTAAGCTGGGAACGAGCGAAAGCGCTCGTGGGGAATCGTCACCTGCTTGAAGCCATGCTTGGCGAACGGGCCGTGGGCGAGGGTATTGCGCCAGTCGTTGAAATCCCCCACGATCAGCGCGGGCAGGGACTGGCGTTCCAGGAAGTCGGCGTGCTCGAGGAATTGCCGGACCTGCCAGTGGCGTTCGCGCTCCGCGAGCCCGAGGTGCCAGTTGACGAGTCGGAAGGGGCCTTCGGGCGTCTCGACGACGGCCAGGACGGCTCCTCGGGGTTTGCGCCTCCCCTTGCGCAGCGAGATCTGGAGCGTCTCGCGGAACGGCCAGCGTGAGAGGACGAGGTTGCCGTAGCCGCCGTCGCCCAGGTGGACGTTCAACTGGTAGCACTTCGCCACGGAGCCGAGGGCCTCGCAGAAGCGTTCGGGCTGGTCGTGGTGCAGGGATCGCTTGACGTTTGTGTCGACTTCCTGGAGGCAGACGAAGTCGGCCTCCTGTTCCCGGATAACGTGCAAGATCCTCTCCAGGGAATAGCGTCGATCCCGACCGCCGATCCCCTTGTGGATGTTGTAGCTGATCAGACGCATCAGGACGGCACCTCGAGAGATCTTCGGAAACCGCAGGCCGAGCCGTTTCCCTGCAAACGTCTCGCCTCCAGGGCTCCCAGCCTCATCAAACGTCCCACTCGCCCGAGTACACTTCCGTGGCGGGCCCCGTCATGAAGACCGGCTGATCCGGGCCGACCCACTCGAGTTCCAGGTCTCCGCCCGGGAGATGCGCGAGGATCTTCGGCCCCGTCCTCCCGGTCAGGACCCCCGCCACGCAGACGGAGCAGGCCCCGGTCCCGCAGGCGAGGGTGATCCCCGAGCCGCGTTCCCAGGTCCGCATCTTGACCTCGCCCGTCCCGATCACCTCGACAAAGTGGACGTTAACCCGTCGGGGAAAGGCGGGGTGGTTTTCGAAGACCGGCCCGAGGGCCTCGACGGGGAACGACGCGACGTCGGCCACATAGATGATGGCGTGCGGATTACCCATGGAGACCGCAGTCACCGCATATGTCTGACCATCGATGACGACGGGGGCGTTCACGGGGGGATCGCCCGGCAGCGTCGTGGGGATCTCGGAGCTGTTGAGGATCGGCGGGCCCATGTCGACCCGGACTCGCTTCGCCTTGCCGCCCTCGACCTGGAGGTCGAGCGAAAGCACGCCGCGGCCCGTCTCGACCGTCACGCGATCCTTGGTCGCGATGCCGTGGTCGTGGATGTACTTGGCGACGCAGCGCACGCCGTTGCCGCACATCTCCGACTCGGAGCCGTCGGCGTTGAACATCCGCATCCGGGCGTCGGCATTCTGCGAGGGGCCGATCAGGATCAGGCCGTCCGAACCGATGCCGAAGTGGCGATCGCTGACGACGATGGCCAACTTGACGGGGTCAGCGGGCTCGGCCTGCTCGAACGTGTTGACGTACACATAGTCGTTGCCGAGCCCGTGCATCTTCGTGAACTTCATCTCGTCCTCAGTTCTCCGCTTCGAACCATTCAACCCCACGAGGCAGTGCATCCGCCGCATACTCTATGTGGACGACCCGGCGCCTGTCCGGGGCTTTCGCCGGCGACGAGGCGTGCAAGATCATCGGCCTCATCACCACGACGGAACCCCGCTCGACGCAGCATTCCCTCGGCCCGACTCGATCGATCCACTCGCGTGTCGCTTCCGCGTTCAAACGCCCGCTCGCATGAGACCCCGGGACGACGCGGAGTGGGCCGTTGTCGGAGCCGGCCGCGTCGAGGTGGACCCGTAGCGTCACCATGCGCTCGAGGACCTCGACCGGCGGTTGGACGTGCGGGATGCCCCCCTTGCGGGTCCAGGGCCCGTAGCCCTCGGCCTCGGCGACTTTCGTCTTCACGGCGATCGTGAGGTCTTGATGCCAGGGCACGAGCCAGTTGGCTTCTGGTGTCTTGTCGAAGAGCAAGGCACGCACGACGAAGGCCCGGTCGCCCAGGATGCGACGCGCCAGGCCGATCAGCGGTTCGGTCGCCGCGAGGGTCGACAAATCGGGGATGAGTTGTAGCAAATTCCGTGCGGCGTAGACGCGACCTTCGCGTTCGAGCGAGGTGTCGCTCGCCTCCAGGCGTTCCAGGGACATTCCGAGGTGTTCGATCGCGTCGTCATCGAGCACGTCGGGGACGACCGCATATCCGTCGCGATCGAAATGGTCAGACCAATCCGCCATCGTCCCTAACCCATTCGCCCAAGGAGGTCGCACGCAGAACGAAATTGCCCATGGAACGTTAACACGCGGCGCAGCCGGCTTGCAATTGATGGCCCATACACCTCGACGGAAGAGCTTTTTCCCGAAGCCCTTGTTTCTCGAGTGTTGCAGGGTCTACTCTGGACGAGACGATCGAACTTATTTCCCCTGAGGTGTCTCATGCTGGGTGCGGCTGAGCCGACTCCTTACGATCTGCGTTTCCGACTCTTCAACATACCCGTGCGAGTCCACCCGCTCTTCTGGCTCGTCATGGCGATCCTCGCGAGTGGGAACTCTGACCTCAGGCTGATCTGTCTCTTCATCGGGTGCGCTTTCGTCTCGATTCTCGTGCACGAGTTCGGGCATGGCTTGATGGCGACGTTCTTCGGCTTCCGCGCCCACGAAATCGTGCTCTATGGTATGGGTGGCTACTGTCAGTGCGAGATCGAGCGGCAATCGCCTAAAGAGCGTCTCGCCGTCCTGTTCATGGGGCCAGGCGCAGGGTTTCTCCTGCTCGCGGCGATGTTCCTGTTGGCGAGAGTCTTATTGGGAATAAGCTTCATTGACGACGTCAACTTGGTGAGGATGGTCCTGGGTCTGGAACAGAATCGAATTTTCAGCGTGGCGTTTGGGGAACTCCCGCAACTTACGAAGCTCACGTACCTGACAATGATCCAGATTAATCTCATGTGGGGCCTACTCAACCTGCTGCCGATCTGGCCGCTGGACGGCGGGCGGATCACTGAGGTGCTCCTCAATCTGGTCGATCGCCGAAAAGGTACGCGTTGGGCGCATGTGGTATCGCTTCTGACGGCGGGCATCCTGGCGGTGATCTTCTTCAGGTTTCAAGAAACCTTCATGGGGATCTGGTTCCTCTACTTCGGATTCGTCAACTACCAGATCTTGCAGTCGATCACGCAGTCGAGCCGCTACTACTCTCAGGAAGATGATGCCGACTGGTGGAAACGTTGAGGAAATCTGGGCAAGTTCCAGTCATCCGATTTCACCGACGATTCAAGATCTCGCTACCCACAATCCGAGTAGCCATAAGAAGTTGATATCAGGGGTTTTAAGTTAAACGCCCCGGAGTCGCAGCTAGTACCTTTCCTTCCGACCCGGCGTGGGAAACAATTGATTTGATGCTCGCGCACAGAAGCGGGACGCGCCTGGGGTTCCTGCCGAGACATTTCGGACACGCAAATATCTATGAGTGCCAAGAAGAAAACTAGACGAGCCGCTCGGCCGGAAAGTTCCTCGTCGCCTGCGCCAGTACTGGATCCCGAGTCGGTGGCCGAGGACGCGGCGGCTTCGGGGCGAGTGCTGGTGCTTGCCGAGCGTAGTGAGGCTGGTACGACCGCGCCCGATCGTTTGCCGCTGCTCCCACTCCGCTCCGACGTCGTGTTTCCCCAGACGGTCGTCCCGCTGGTCGTGAACCGCTCGAGCGGCATCAGGCTCATCGACGAGGTGCTCGTCTCCGACAAGATGATCGGCCTGGTAACCCAGCGGCATCCCGACGCCGAGGAACCGGGCATGGACGAACTGTATCCGACCATCTGCGTCGGGACCGTCCTCAAGATGCTCAAGTTCCCAGACGGCTCGACCCGGATCGTCTGCCAGGGGCTCTTCCGCGCAAAGCTCGTCGAGGTGACCCGCACCGAGCCGTATCTCATTGGCAAGATCGAGGTTTGCGACGACGTCGTGGAGGAAGGGGTCGAGCTCGATGCCCTGGTCCATCACGTCAACCGCCTCTTCCAGCGCATGGTTGAGCAGAGCCAGCAAGTCCCCGAGGAGTTGCAGGTTGCCGCGATGAACACGCGGGAACCGGGGCGTCTCGCCGACCTCCTCGGCTCGAGCTTGCCGTTCTCCATCGAGGAGAAGCAGCGGCTCCTCGCCGAGATCAACGTGCGGACAAGGCTCGAGAAGTTGGGCCAGTTCCTCACGCGGCAACTCGCGGTCCTCGAACTCTCGAGCAAGATCCAGGAGCAGGTCGGCTCCGAGATCACCAAGGCCCAGCGCGATCACTTCCTCCGCCAGCAGATCAAGGCGATCCAGGAAGAACTTGGCGAGGGGGAGGGAGAGAACTCGGAGATCGACGAGCTCTGGAAGCGGCTCAAGGATTCCAACCCGCCCGAGGAAGTCCTGAAAGAGGCCGAACGCGAGATCGAACGCCTCGCCGGCATGCACCCGAGCTCGGCCGAATACTCGATCGTCCGGACGTACCTCGACTGGCTCGCCATGCTCCCCTGGGCGAACTCCAGCCGCGATCGCCTCGACCTCCGTCGCGCCAAGAAGATTCTCGACGCCGACCACTACGACCTCGAGAAGATCAAGGAACGGATCCTCGAGTATCTGGCCGTCCGCAAGCTCAAGAAGGACATGAAAGGCCCGATCCTCTGCTTCGCCGGCCCTCCCGGCACGGGGAAGACGTCGCTGGGCAAGAGCATCGCCAAGGCCCTCGGCCGCGAATTCGTGCGCATCAGCCTGGGTGGTGTGCATGACGAGGCCGAGATTCGCGGGCACCGTCGGACCTACGTCGCGGCCATGCCCGGGCGGATCATCCAGGGGATTCGGAAGGGGGGGACGAACAACCCCGTCTTCATGCTCGACGAGGTCGACAAGCTCGGGGCCGACTTCCGGGGCGATCCCTCGGCCGCGCTCCTTGAGGTCCTCGACCCCGAGCAGAACTCCGACTTCCGCGACCATTACCTCGACGTCGATTTCGACCTGTCCAAGGTGATGTTCATCGCGACGGCGAACATGCTCGAGACGATCCCCGCCCCTCTGCTGGACCGGATGGAAGTCCTCCAACTCCCGGGATACAGCGAGGAAGAGAAGACCCTGATCGCCCAGCGCTACATCATCCCCAAGCAACTCGAGGCCCACGGCCTCACCGCCAAGGACGTCACCTTCACGGATGATTCCGTGCGCAAGGTGATCGCCGACTACACGAGAGAAGCTGGCCTCCGCAACCTCGAGCGTGAGGTGGCCTCGATCTGCCGCAAGGTCGCGAGGAAGCACGCCGAAGGTCAGCGCAAGGCGACGTCGATCCTCCCCGATCAGGTGGCGACTCTTCTCGGCCCGCCTCGCTTCTTCCGCGAGGTCGCCGACCGCACCGGCACGCCTGGAGTCGCGACCGGCCTGGCCTGGACTCCGACCGGAGGCGAGATCCTCTTTATCGAGGCGACGGCCATGCCGGGCAAGGGGGCCCTGACCCTCACCGGCCTGCTCGGCGAGTCGATGCGCGAGAGTGCGCAGGCGGCCCTCAGCTACCTGCGAAGCCACGCCAAGCCCCTGGAGATTGAGCCGTCCTGGTTCACCAAGACCGACGTGCATATCCATGTCCCGGCGGGCGCGGTCCCGAAAGACGGCCCTTCGGCGGGAGTCGCGATCGCGGCGGCGCTCATAAGTCTGGTCCGCAACAAGGCGGTGCACCAGAATCTCGCCATGACCGGGGAAGTGACCCTGACCGGTCGCGTCCTCCCGGTCGGGGGCGTCCGCGAGAAGATCCTCGCCGCGAGGCGTGCGGGGATCGAATCAGTCCTGATCCCTCGGCACAACGAGAAGGATCTCGTCGAACTGCCGCCCGAGGTCAAGGCCGACATGACCTTCCGCACGATCGACACCCTCGACGACGTGGTCCCGATGCTTTTCCCAGACCCGCGATCGACCAAGAAATCGACGTCGACTCCCAAGCGAGGCAAGGCGGAGAAGTCGAGCCGACTGCTCCCGAACCCTCGGGAGAACAAGCCGGCCTCCGGCGAGAAGGCCCCGCGACGGCTCAGGCCGAGGTGATCGATTCCGGTGGGCGCGATCATGCCGGTTGTGGGGGTGGGTTTGGATCTCTTGATTATTGCGAGGAAGCCAGGAAGGTGGCCTCGTTGAGGCCGTAAGGCGATCAAGGGCCTACCCACCCCGTCCGATAAACCCTCCATGGAGGGAGCCGGATCGAGCATGCGGTCCTGCGCCGAGCGAGGCAGGCCAATGCTCCCGCCGTGGTAATCCGACGACAGGAGGTCGTCTGGTATGCGTCGAACCCTCGCGGGTCACAATCCTGTCGTACGCCTGCTGGCATTCGGCTTGTTGCTAGCGTTCTCCACGAGCGCCCGGGCCCAGGGCCCCCAGGTCGATGTCGAGGAACCGCCGGGGGCTCCCGATAGTCGAGGCAGCCTGGGCCCTGCCGTCGGGGCATCTGGCACTTCGGGCTTCGACGTCGCGCCCGTGATGACGCAGGACAGCCTCTTCGGCGGCCGACCGGGTCCCTCGGTCACGCGCGTCCCACTCGACCAGCTCAGCGCCCCGACGGTCAACCTCAAGCAGCCGACAGTACGATTCAAGCCGCAGGTGCTTCCACCGGCCGACATCCCGAGCTATGGGCAACTCGAGGAACCGACCAAGCCCGAGGATCCCGGGCCTGCCGATGGCCTCACCCTGGAAGCGGCGATCGGGAGGCTGCTCGACCAGAACCTCAGCCTGACCGCCCTCAAATTCGAAATCCCAATGGCGGAGGCCGACGTCCTGACCGCGAGCCTTCGGGCCAACCCGATCTTCTACGCCGACAGCCAGCTCGTGCCTTACGGCCACTATTCGAATAATCGACCGGGCGGACAGACGCAGTACGACGTCAACGTCACTCTCCCCATCGACGTTTGGCGCAAGCGCAAGGCCAGGACACACGTGGCCGAGGCCGCCAAGAAAGTCACCGAGGCCCAGTTCCAGGACTCGGTACGTCTTCAGATAGATAACCTGTACACGGCTTATGTCGATGTCTCGGCCGCGTCCTCGGCCCTCGAGTATAGCAAGGCGTACGTGGTCGGCCTCGAGAAGATCCTCCAGGTCAATCTCAAGCTCCTCGAGAAGGAGCAGATCAAGCCGGCTGACCTCCTCGTCACCCGCGCCCAGTTGGAGCAAGGCCAGCTCCAGATCCACGATGCGTTGCAGGTTTTGCAGAAGTCCAAGAGGACGTTGGGACTCCTCTTGAACTTGAAGCGTGAGGAGGCGGACGCCATCAAGCTGCGATCGACCCTCCGGGACGTCCGGCCTTTGCCCGTCGATGAGCATGCCTTGATGGACATGGCGATGAACAGTCGCCCCGACCTCATCGCCTTCCGCCTAGGTCTCCATCGCGCCCAGGCAGACGTCAAGCTCGCCCATGCGAATCGATACTCGGATGTTTATTTGCTCCTGCAACCGTATACGATGCAGAACAACGCGCCGCTCGGCCTGAAGAGCGCCTACTCGTATGCGATCGGTGCCACGGTCGCCCTCCCGATCTACAACCGGAACCAGGGCAACATCGCGAGGTCGAAGTTCAACCTGACCCAGACGCAGGTGGAGTTGGCGAATCTCGAGAACCAGGTCGGTTACGACGTCGACGAGGCCGTGCGAGAGTTCCAGGTGAGTCGGACCCGAGTCCTGGAACTCGAACGCGAAGTCCTGCCCGCTTCGCGCAAGGTTCGCGACACGGCCTACGAGCGTTGGCTCGGCGGCGAGACCAATATCATCGACTACTTCGAGGCCCAGCGGGCGTACAACGACATCGTCAAGGTTTTCCGAGACGCCCTCGTGCGGCATCGCCGTGCCATGCTCGACCTGAACACGGCTGTAGGCGTTCGCGTCCTGCCTTGACGAGTCCGGACGCATCGAAGGGCAAACAGGCTGCGTGCTTGACCGGACGTGCGGCAATCACGGTGCGTCAGCTTTTCGCTTCGCGAGGAGTAGGGGAGATTTCCGCGATGTTTTTCCTGAACCGAACGCGACAGGCGAAACGGCGTCCTCGTAGCATGCTGCTCGAGCGGCTCGAGTCGCGCGAATTGCTCTCGGTCGCGCCGATCTACATGGCTCGTCAGGAGAGCCTCGTCAGCGGCGCACCCGCGGTGCAGGCGATCCTCACCCGCGCCGGAACCACGAACCCGAGCGAGACCGCCGCAGCGGCCGATTCATCGGCGACTCCGCAGCCGACAGCACGCGAGCTCCTACGCCAGCGCTACACCGCGAAACTCTCTGGAACCTACACCACGGGGCCTGGCCGCTATACCGATCAGGTGATGCAGGGGTACGTGACGACCTCCGGCTCATCGAATCAGTCGCTCAACATCGACATGCAGCTTCGTTTCTTCACCTACACCGACCCGAGCGAGCCGATCTCGGGGGTTGCCGCCCTGATTCCGAGGAATACGTCGACGACGGGCAGCAATCTCATCCTCGACCTCTCCGCGCCGGCCCCGACGACCCCCGGCAAGCTCCCCACGCATTTCACCTGGACCGTCGATCCGACGAGCGGCGGCCTCTATACCTCGGCCGGTACGCTCGGGGGCGGGTCGGGCACGCTCGACATCCACTATCGGCCGACGGGTGCCGGGCGAGGCCGCGTGACCACGATGGGCAAGGCCTTCGTGGTCATCAACGGCCTGGTCAACGCCGACGGGATCTTCAACAACCTTGGCGTGATGGGCAACCGCGCGTAACTGCCGATGCATTGACTGTGGCGCGGCCGACCGCTGCGGAATGCGAGTACGGACCATGGGTCGCATCGATCAGCGACCCATGGCCTGTCGATATTTTAGCGAGGGAGCGACATTCTCGGAAGTATGGGGATCAAGGACCCCAGGTAGTCCCATCCCAGTCCGCGACTCGTTCGAGCAAGGCGACGACGTCGGCGGAAAAGAGTTGGAAGAGCGTTTCGCCTTTCTCCTTCGTGGCCTGGCGCGGGTCGCCCAGGTAGCCTTCGGTGCTCCGCTCGCGCGTGATCCAGGCGCGGTTCGCCGGCTCGAATCGTCCTGTCGAGGAGACCGGCTCCAGGGTGGAGATATCCCCGACGAGGTGGGGAGCCAGGCGCAGGATCATCGACGTTTCCCACTCGCACGCGTGATCCATCTTCGTCTGCACGATCGAGGCATCGGCCTCGGGAGGCGAGGCGCCGAGGGTCCAGTATGTCGTCGCGAGGAGCAACAAATCGTCGCGATCGCGGTGCCGTTGGCGGACTTCGAAGGTGGCCTGCTGTGACGGCACGATGTTTCCGCCGTGCCCGTTGAGGAGCACGATGCGACGGAACCCGTGCGTGATCACATTTTCAATCAGGTCTCCGAGGACGTCGAGGTACGTGCGCGCGGAGGCCGAGAGCGTGCCCGGGAAATCGATGTGGTGGTGCGAGTTGCCGAGCCAGAGTAGGGGGGTCCAGACGACCTTGTCTCCCAGCGCTCCCGAGGCTCGTCGTACGACCTCGCCGAGAAGCATGCTATCGGTGAAGACGGGCAGGTGCCGGCCGTGCTGCTCCACGGCGGCGATCGGGATCACGATGGGAGTGTCAGGAGGGAGTGCGGCGAGCGCCGCCCAGGTCATGTCCTGCCATTGCAAGGGGAGGGTCTCCGGATCGTTGGGGTGGGTCAAGTGCGAGGCGACTCGGCTTCGAGTCGCCTCGAGGTGGGCTCATTCTATCAGGAGTGGAACCAGCGGCGATTCTTGCGGTGATCGAATGGCTTCCAGGCTTCGAAGAACTTGTCCCGGCTCGTGTCTAGGACATAGGTTTCTCGCTCGATCATCCTCCCCGCGGCGAGGTTAAAAGCACCATCGTCGGGAAACTCCGACGCCACGTCCTGGATGAAGTGGATGGCGTCGGCGGCGTCCTGATGCTCGCCGAGGATGTCCTGGATGTGGGTGGCGGCCACAGCGAACCTGAGAGCGTCTCTCTTCCGCGCGGAGGGCAGGGCTTTCGCGACGGCTTCCGCCGCGTAACGAGCCCGCTTCGCCCGTTTCCGGACGTCGTGGAAGTCTTCGTCTTCGCTCGAGTCCTTCAGTTTTCGTGCCTTCTTTTTGAGTTTCTTCCACGCATCGGCGACGAGATCGGGGATGATTTCGCGGCAAGGCGCCAGAGCAGAGTCCTCATACGTCGGGTGTTCGATCATCGTCTGGAGACGATGCCAGAGGTCCTCGTAACGGATGCCGTCGATGACGCACTGCAATTCGAGGGCGGCGCGGGCCCGACGTTCCCCGAGCGTCTGGAAAATAGGCCCGATCGACGACTCCAGCGATCCGGCCGAGGCGCGGAACCTGTCGCGTAGGACGTCGAACTGACGGACCAACCCGAGCTTGGACGCGAGCCATTTGAGGTCCTCCTCGAGCTCGAACGCCCACTCGGGGTCGACGTACTCCTCGTAGAACCGGAGTTCACTCCGGAGCCTACGAGTGGTGGCACGCATCTTATGCATGCCCTCCATGTCCCCTTGTCGCACGGCCGGATCGGAGGTCCTCATCCGGTCGAGGGCGCGTACAAGTGACGCCTGGATCAGGGAGGTCATCGGCTCGTCGAGTGCTAGCCGGGGCATGGTCGTCAGCTGGGAACCGATTCCGTTCCTCGTGAAATCAGGCGATTCCGTTACGTGTCGGGACATTGCAGAAACCTATCATCGATAAGTCGAGACCCGCGCATCGAAGTTCGAATCGCTCCCGGCAATCGCGGATCTTCATCAAACCGTAAAGTTTACCATAAGGGATGAGCCAGCCTAGTGCCGTCCGGGCTGAGCCCGTTGAATCACTGATAAAGTCTGCACTTAGGGCCTCATTTTGCGTGGAACTTCAACATTAATCCCTTATTTAGCAATGGGTTAGGTTGCGAGTGCGGTTCCCGAAGTTTTCCGGTACCCACGCACAAATGGGAAACAGTGGCAACCGTGGCGGAGCGAATCCTTCGTAGTTATGGCGCACTAGATGCACTTGGTCTATTGGCCGAAGAGCCTTTGAACACCGAGGACAGATTTAGCGTAAGATTGAAGTATTGTCAGCCGTCGAAGAACGGCGTTCACTCGTAAGAGGCCGGTGACGACCGCGTTGAGATGAAAATCTACTTAATTCATACCAACGATGGCCGAAACATCTTCTATTCGGCACCCGCGCTCGAGATGGATACGCCCAAAGTGGAGCACACGGGCGTGCGCGGGTGGTTCGAAAAGAAAGCCAACGAGATGCGGGCCTCCTGGTCCGAGAATCATGACGGGGCCAAGGGGCGCGTGAAAGCCGTCTGGGAGTGGCTCCAGCGAGCGACGTTCGCCGACGAAGGCCTGCTCCTGCGGCTCCGCCATGCCCAGAACGTGAAGATCCATCACGCCCCCAAGCTCTCGAAGGAGCATGTGCAGGAGATCTGGCTCCAGTACCTTTCGCAGCGCGAACGACGGCACTGGATCTGGTTCAGCCTAAACGCCCTGGTCACGCCCATCACCGTCCTGCTGGCTCCTTTGCCAGGGCCGAACGTGGTCGGCTACTGGTTCGCCTATCGTGCGGTGCGGCATATCCTGGCGGTCTTCGGGGCTCGTCGAGCTCGGAAGGTACCGGTCCCCGTCTCCACGCATCCCTCGCGAGGCCTCGATCAGCCGGTCAACCGAGGCCTGAAGGCCCTAAGGGAACTCCTCGGGCGCGAACACGACCACGAGCATCTGCACGAATTCTTGCGCAAATGCGAGATCGACACCGAGGAGTTGAAAGTCGAGGCAGCCGCAGAACAGCCTCATTGAAGTCGCCAGACTCGGCGTAACGGTGGCCTCCTCCCACGGCTAATCACAGTTAGAAGATGCCCAGCGTGGCGAAGAGATCGCTGATGCGGCTGGCATTCCTTCGCATCGCCCCGGCGATGTTGGTGCTCCCCGTCGATCGTATCAAGCCGAGGGCCAGGTTCCGTAACGCCGCAAAGACCTCGGGGCCGAAGCCTTTGCGAATCCGGCTGGCATCTTCTCCCAGGCTCACGTCTCGCACATGGTGCGAGCGGTTCTCGATGGTCCAATGGCCGCGCGACCAGCGCAGGAGTTCCTCGGCACCGGCCATCGAACGCGGCACGCTGGTGATGAAGTGGCGGGTCTCCGTGGTGCGCTTGCCGTCGCGCAGCACGACCGAGTCGATTCGGCCGACCTGGCCCACTCCGGGCCAGTCCAGATAGCCGTTCAGGGCCGTCGTGGCCGTCGACGTGCGACGCTCGGTGCGGCCATGTCCTTTCTCCAAGGTGGTCGCTGTGTCGATGGCCTCAAGCCAGAGGCGCCGCTGCCGGGGGGGAAAGAGCCTCTACGGCTCCCGGGGCGAAGGCCGCTCGGATGTCGGCCAGGAGTGCGGGCTGATTGTCCTTGACCACCCAGAGGTAATGGCCGCCGCTGTCGACGATCTGACGGCTCAGGTCGCGTTGACAGAAGATGGCATCGCCGGTGATGAGACGGCCCTCGAGGACCAACCCCGAGAGGAGCTGGAGGGCGGCCTTATGTTCATTCGTCTTGTCCTTGGCGCCGTCGGGCACCTTGGCCTGGGCCACGGTCAGCCCGGATCGGTGGGCGACCAGCGAGAGCAGATGAACGGCTTTGTTCAGGCCATCGAAGCTGCCGCGAACCGACTTACCGTCCAGGGCGAAGGGGGCAAGGAGGCCTTCGTCCTCCGCGGGGATTTGGCCGAGCAGGGCCTCGGCCCAGCGGGTCAAGGCCGCCTCCAGTGCGGCCGGCGAGAGGGCCATGAGGACCTTGCGAATGCCGCCGGACTTGGGAGGACGCCTAGTGAATCCGAGGCGATGCATGAACGCGATGTCCTGGTCGTGGGCCCATTGGCCGATGGCGGCATAACTGCGGGAGCCACACATGATGGCGCAGCAGGCCAAGGCGAGGACGGCCGATAGGGGATGCTGGCGGCCGTGTCGACTGCGAGGGTCGAGGACCTCATCGAGGAAATGGAGCAAGCCGAGATTTGAGGGTGCGTCCATGCCAAGGATCTCGAAAGGGGTCGTTCTAAGCCGAAGACGCTTCTCTAACCTCCCCACAATGAATCCGTCAATAGCCCTGGCCTCCTCCCAATCGGCCTATCCCGTTTTCGGCTTTCCGACTAAGTTGTCGCCCGTGCGCGCACCTCGAAACCGTTCGCGTGAGGTCAAGGACTGATCGAGTGGCCTTGGTGAGATACGAGGCTTCAAGCTTCGGGGATCGAGCCCGGAGCGAGGGACGCCGTACGCATAGAGCTGCGTCCGGCGGTAGGCCAGGGGAGGGCCGATGAAGATCCAGCATCCGCTTTTGGTCAAGACCGTCGGGATCACGGGGGCGTGGATGGTCCGCAGGCTCGTGGGGACGAGCCGGTTTCACTTTCGCTATGCGAACCCGACGCTCAATCCCGAGGTCGCGCGTCGCCTGGGTCATCGCTACATCTATGCCTTCTTTCATGAGGTGATGCTCTTCCCCGCCTATTACTGGGCGTGGCCGCAGATGCACATCCTCATCAGCGACCACCGCGATGGCGAGCTCATCACGCAGGTCGTCCGAAGGCTAGGCTTCGGCGTCGTCCGTGGCTCGACCACTCGTGGCGGTGCCCGCGCCTTGCGCGAGATGACCCTTCGCCTCGATGGCGGCAACCCCTGCGTGACCCCCGACGGCCCCAAGGGGCCGAGGCGACACGTGCATCAGGGATTGGCGTACCTCGCGAGCCGGACCGGTCTGCCGATCGTCGGTGCGGGCATGGCCTTCAGCGATCCCTGGCGGGCGAATAGCTGGGACCGCTTCGCCGTGCCGAAGCCCTTCCGCGCGGCGGCCTGCGTCGTCCCCGATGCGGTCCACGTCCCTCCCGACGCCGATCGCGACACGATCGAGGCCTGCCGACTCGAGGTCGAGACGCGGATGCAGCAAGCATCCCTCGAGGCCGAGGAATGGGTTAAGAAACTTTGACAATGGACGCGGCTTGAAAGCGAGATTTGCCCTTTTTTCAAGCGTGAGAAGTTCGCCACGGTTGGCCTTGCCAGGATTTTGTCGGCGGATTATGGTGTGGCGACCTATCCGGCAGCCTAGGCTTGCAGTCTCGTGCAGTGCTTCGGATCACGTCTTCTCGACCGAACGGCACGTCCATGATCGTTCAACTCCCGATGCGTTCTCGGTTCGGACAGGCGACTCGTTCTGCGCTGCTCGTCACGGCCCTGGGACTCGCGACGGTGCTCGGTATCGCCAGGTGGCTGAAGCCCGACCCAAGGGGGTTCGGGACGCACACTCAGCTCGGACTGGCCCCCTGTGCCTTCGCGTTCTTGACCGGCCACCCGTGCCCCACCTGCGGCATGACGACCTCGTTCGCATGGTTCGTGCGAGGCCGACTCGACCGCTCCTGGGGGGCCAATCCGGCCGGAAGTCTGCTGGCACCGACATGTGTTGTTTTGATTCCGTGGCTCGTGGCCGGCGCGATTATGGGACGGCCGATCGGTTTCCGGACATTGGAACAACCGATGGTCGGCCTGGCAGTGATCATCGTGGCCCTGAGCTTGTTTTTCTGGACGGTTCGCCTGTTATTTGGGAGGGCGTTATGAGGACCCCTCGGCCGCACGCAAGGACGCGCCGCGCCGCAGCTTCGCTCGTGATCGCCGCAGCCGTAGGGCTGATGGGCCTGACGGGCTGTGATCCACGAACAGTACTCTACTTCCTCCAGCCGTTCGAACCCACGGTCCCGGCCCCGGGACCCTCGCTGAAGAACAAGAGAGTGGTCGTCCTCACGCATGCCGTCGCCGGCACGCAAGGCGATTTCCAGTCGCTCGATCGCGATCTGACTCGCGAATTCTGTCTCTACCTCCGCAAGCACCAGAAGAAGATCGACATCGTCGAACTCGACAAGGTCTCGACCTGGGTTGAGGGGCATCCGAACTGGACGGATCCGGCCGAAGCGGGTCGGGCCTTCGAGGCGGACATCGTCATCTTCCTCGAGGTCGAGGCCTTCCAGGTCGCGAGCAACTCGAGCCCTGGCTTGCTCGAAGGCACGGGCCGGACGCACATCCAGGCCTTCGAGATGAAACATCCGCTCAACAGCAAAGACAAGCCGATGACGGATCAGCCTCGCGAGGCCCACAGCATCTACGATAACTACGTCGACAGCACCTTCCCCATCCGAGGGCCGGTGCAGGAAGGGCAGGGCTGGAGCCGAGGTTCGTTCAAGAACCGGTTCCTCCAGGTCGTCGCCGCCGAAGTCGCCTGGCACTTCGTCGAGCACTCGCCCGAGGACGACATCCAGGACGTCCGGCCGCACGGCCAGTGACGATTCTGCAAGCAAGTTGCTGAAGACGCCCTCCGGCTTCCGAAAGAGAAGTCCGGAGGGCGTCTTTTTTTGTCCGGGAAGTAGGAGCCATCGTCGGACGCGCAAGCGTCGAGGAGGAAATGCCCGATGGTCGACGCCCACGCATTTACGCCGCCGCTCGATGCGCTCCTCGAAGCAGCCAGGGAGGCGAGCCGGCTAGCCTACTGTCCGTACTCGAACTTCCACGTCGGCGCGGCGATCTGGGCCAAGGGCCAGATCTTCTCCGGGGCCAACATCGAGAATGCCTCGTATGGCCTGACGGTCTGCGCCGAGCGCACGGCCACGTTCGCCGCGATCCTGGCGGGTGCCGTCGAGATCGAGGCAGTGGCGGTGTCATGCGTCGATGCGCCCGCCGACTCGGAGCCGTCTCACCTGATGCCTTGCGGCGCCTGTCGCCAGGTCCTAGCCGAGTTCGCCAGGCCGGAAACTCCCATCGTCGTCGATCGGGTCGGGACCTTTACGCTCGCGGAGATCATGCCGATGGCGTTCCGCCTCCGATAGTACAGATTTCCCAGCTTGACCCCTCGAAGTCGCATCCTTCTGCACGGACGAGTAACCGCCGCGTCGGTCGCATTCTCACCTAAATTCCGTGATCAGGGACTCTTGCGACCTTGAGTCGGACGGGTTAACATTCATTCCACTGCGAATATCCCGCTTCTCGATCGCCCGAAGGATCGAGCCTGCCTGCTAGCCCCGAACGTAAAGCTCCACCCCGCTGGTCGTCCACGATATTCCATTAAGAGGATGTGCCGAGTGAAAGTTCGCGAGACGCGTCTCGATCGACGAACGTTCCTCCGTCGTGCCACAGTTACTGGCGCGGCGGCCCTAGGAGCTCTGCACGTCTCGGAAACAGTCGCAGCGACGGATCGCCCTGTCCGAGTTCGTGTCTGGTGCGAGGGGAGCGCCCGCAAGGCGGTCTACCCGAGCGACATCGACGGAGCGATCGCCGAATACCTCGGCCGTAAGAATGAGCTGAACGTGTCCCGGTCGCGCCTCGGCGATTCCGAGGCAGGCTTGAGCGACGGCGACCTTGATGCGACCGATGTGCTCATCTGGTGGGGCCGGCTCCGACACGACGACGTCCCGGCCGATCGGGTCGACGCGGTCGTCGAGCGGGTCAAGTCGGGCAAGCTCGGCTTCCTGGCCCTCCACGCCTCGTGCGCCAGCAAGCCTTTCCGCGCCCTGATGGGGACTGCCTGCGAGCCTGGCGGCTGGCGAGAAGACGGCGAACCTGAACATATTCAAGTGCGTGCCCCCGATCATCCGATCGCGCGCGGCGTCGCCCCGTTCACGATCCCCAAGACGGATATGTTCACAGAGCCGTTCTCGGTCCCCAACCCGGAGACGGTCGTGCTGCTCTCCTCCTGGGATCATGGGGAGACGATGCGGAGCGGCCTGACCTGGACGATCGGCAAGGGGCGAGTCGTGTACCTCCGACCCGGCCACGATGCCTTCCCCGTGCTCTTCCACCCGGCCCTGCGCCAGGTGGTCGCGAACTCGGTCCTCTGGGCCGCGAAACGCACCTGAGGCCGCGCCGAGGCACCTTTCCAGGTCGTTGACTCCGAAATGCCCGGATCTATAATCGTGAGCGAAATGGGGACTCGCACCGAAATTGAGGGCGGGTTCTTCCGTTTCGACGCTATTTACCGTGGGAAACCTGGGTTCCTTCGAGGTCTAGTGGTTCGGTCCCCTCGTGCAGTCAAGCATCCGGAAGGGATGGTCCGGAGCCTCTCGCGAAACTGAGTCGGCGCCCAACGAAGCTTTGTAAGGCTTCGTCTAATACTCTCTAAGATTTGAGGAGATGCACCGATGCGCAAGCTGTTCCTCAGCCTGGCTGGCCTGGCCCTGGTCGCTAGCCCCGTCTTTGCCGGCAAGTTCAACAAGGCCATCAGCGTTGGCGAAAAGGCCCCCGCCTTCTCCGGCATCCCCGCCGTTGATGGCAGCAAGGACACGAGCCTCAGCCTCTCCGACATCAAGGAAGACGTGGTCGTCGTCGTCTTCCTCGCCAACCACTGCCCCGCCGTCACCGCCTACGAAGATCGCGTCATCGAGTTCGCCAACGACTACAAGGGCAAGAACGTCAAGGTCGTGGCCGTCTGCGTCAACGACCGCGACGACGACCGCCTCCCCGCCATCAAGGACCGGGTCAAGGAGAAGGGTTACAACTTCGCCTATGGCTATGACGACACCGGCAAAATCGGCAAGGACTTCGGCGCGGTCGTGACCCCGCAGTTCTTCGTCCTCGACAAGAACCGCGTCATCCGCTACACCGGCGCCTTCGACGACAACGGGGAGGAGGCGAAGGTCACCAAGAAGTACCTGGCTTCCGCCGTGGATGCCATCCTCAAGGGTGAGAGCGTCGAGATCGAAGAGACCCGCGCCAAGGGCTGCGGCATCCAGTACAAGAAGTAATCGCAGGCGTTTGTACGAGCCTGGCTCGTCGCAGACCATCGTGACATCTGGAACGCCGCCGACCCATCCCGTCGGCGGCGTTCTTGCATAAACGCCCAGGCGTCCAATGTCGTCCCTCGTCGACTTTGCTCCGAGATTCGGAAAGGCGATGGCGCCATGATGCCTGCACTCGTGGATGATCGGCAGGTCGAGTCCCTCACTCGGATCGGAAGGGGAGGCAGTCACCGATGACGTTGCAGAGCAAGAAGACCCGCTACGCACTCCTGGCCACCGCGCTGGCCTTCACGGCATTGGCCGGGGCCCTCGGCGTGCCGAAGGCCGTTGCCGCCGCCAAGGAGAAGGAAGGGGCCGTAACCCTCGAGCCGGTCAAGTTCGAGGTCTTCCGGGAGAAGATGGGCCAGAACAGGTCGAGCAAGTACACCATCGTCGACGTCTGGGCCTCGTGGTGCCTCCCTTGCAAGGAGAACTTCCCCCACCTCCTCGAGCTCGACAAGAAGTACAAGGCCAAGGGGCTGAAGGTCGCCTCACTCTCGTTCGACGACCCGTCTGAAGAGAAGCAGGTCAGCGACGCGAAGAAGTTCCTGCACGAGAAGAACGCGACCATCACGAACTACCTGCTCGACGAGGAAGCCGGCGTCGGCAATGAAAAATTGAACATCAACGCCATCCCCGCCGTATTCATCTACGACCCCTCGGGGAAGGAAGTCCTGCGATTCACGCTCGACGACCCGAAGCATCAGTTCACGTACGGGGACGTGGAGAAGGCAGTCGAGGCTCTGCTGGAGGGAAAGCCGGTTCCCGACGGGATCGGCGAGAAGCCGCCGGCGTCCAACTGAGGACAGGCGCAGGAAAAAGAAGCCTCCTTCTCGCCGAAGTTCGATCTCTTTGGTATCATCATGGAATCAGGCTGGGTCGTCTCCCGGCCGAGAGACCATGGCAGTGGCCCACCGCCAGCGCGGACGGCCAGAAACGGACTGGGTTGCGACAATGAAAGACGGCATTCACCCCAAATACCAAGAGTGTGAAGTGACCTGCGGCTGCGGCAACACGTTCAAGACGCGTAGCACGAAGCCGAAGATCGCGGTCGAAGTTTGCTCGGCCTGTCACCCGTACTACACCGGCTCGGTGAAGTTCGTCGATGCCGCCGGCCGCGTCGATAAGTTCAACAAGAAGTTCCAGGGGACTTACGGCAAGGCCAAGAAGCCGGCCGAACCCGCCAAGGCCTAGTCTCCATCGCAGCAAGCTTGACGGCCCGCCAGGCGGCATCCCCCGGATGCAGCCCGACGGGCCGTTGGTCTTTTCAGAATGCGTCTACTGTCTCCTCGGGGCGTCAAGGGATTGACGACGTCCCGCTTGGAGCGATCAAGCCCAGACCGGCCGATTCTCGAATCACCTCGTTGGCAGTCGGAGCGGGTCCGTCGTGTTTGAGAAGCTTCAGACCGATTACCAACGATTCTGCGAACTCGAGCAGGCCCTCCTGGATCCCGACGTGGTCACGGACGTCTCCCGCCTGACCGCGCTGGCCAAGGAGCGGAGCAGCCTGGCCAAGCTCGCGATCCCTTATGGCCGCTATCTCGAACTCGGACAACAGATCGGCGAGGCGGAGGCCCTCTGCGAGGCTGAAACCGACTTCGAAATGAGGACTTATGCCGAGGCCGAGCTCGAAGCCCTGCGGATCCGTCAGACCGAAATCGGCGAGACCCTCCGGGACCTCCTCTACGACCAGAAGGCCGGGAACGACCGCGCCGGCCTGATCATCGAGATCCGCGCCGGCACCGGCGGCGACGAAGCTGCGCTCTTCGCCCGCGACCTCTTCGAGATGTATCAACGCTTCTCCGACCAGATGGGCTGGAAGTTCGAGGCGCTCGAGATGGTCCCGACCGAGCTCGGGGGCTTCCGCGAGGCCTCCTTCGGGATCAATGGCGAGGGGGCCTTCCGCCATCTCCAGTTCGAGAGCGGCGGGCATCGCGTCCAGCGCGTGCCGGTCACGGAGACGCAGGGCCGGATCCATACTTCGGCCGCCACGGTCGCCGTTTTGCCGGAACCCGAGGAAGTCGATATCATCATTCGCAACGAGGATCTCCAGATCGACGTGATGCGTGCCGGCGGCCCGGGCGGCCAGCACCAGAACAAGACGGAGAGCGGGGTCCGGATAACACACCTGCCGTCGGGCATCGTGGTCAACTGCCGGGACGAGCGGAGCCAGCACAAGAACAAAGCGAAGGCCATGCGAATCCTTCGGAGCCGCCTCTTCGACCAGGTCGAGGAGAAAGCCCGCTCGGAACGCGCGGAGGCTCGCCGGACCCTGATCGGCTCGGGAGACCGATCCCAGCGCATCAGGACCTATAACTTCCCGCAAAACAGGGTGACGGACCACCGCATCGGCCTGACCCTCTACAACCTCGACCGCGTGATACTCGGGGATCTTTCCCCGCTGACTACCGCCTTGATCGACCACGACCGCCGCGAGCAACTCGGCGAGGTGTGACCTACGATGCCAAAAGACGCCGACTCCCTTCATGCGTCCCAATCCGTGAACGGGACGACGCCAGCGGCAGCAGGGGTAGGAAGCCCTCAGGACGATCCCGATCGCTGGACCGTCGGGCGGCTCCTCACCTGGACCGCCGACTATCTCAAGCGACGTGGTTCCGAGAGCCCCAGGCTCGACGCCGAGGTCCTGCTCGCCGACGTGCTCTCCTGGGAACGCGTCCAGCTCTACACCCACTATGAGGACGAGGTCGGGGCGACTCCCCGAGCCACGTTCCGCGACCTGGTACGCCGACGGGCCGAAGGCACTCCCGTTGCTTATCTCGTAGGGCGCAAGGAGTTTTACTCCTTGATGCTGAAGGTCTCGCCGGCCGTCCTGATACCTCGGCCCGACTCGGAGTTCGTGGTCGTCGAGTTCCTCGCCATGACGAAGAATCTCGAATCACCCCGCGCCGTCGATATCGGGACCGGCTCAGGTTGCCTGGCTCTCGCCTGCACCCTGCATCAAAAATCGGCCCGATTCATCGCAGTAGACCTCAGCCCCGAAGCACTGGCCATCGCCGAGGGTAATGCCAAGAAGCATGGGCTCTCGGATCGGATCGTGTTCCGCCAGGGTAACCTGTTCGAGCCTGTGGCTGACGACGGTCCCTTCGACGTGATCCTCTCGAATCCGCCTTACATCCCCAGCACGACGATCCCGACGCTCGAGCCGGGAGTAAGGCTCTATGAGCCGCATATGGCCCTCGACGGCGGTGACGACGGCCTGCGTGTCGTCGAACCCCTGGTCGCCGGGGCGGTCACGCTCCTCAAGCCGGGCGGACACCTGATCCTCGAGATTGGCTCGGATCAGGAAAAGCCGGTCCGCGACCTGATCTCGTCGCATCCGGCTTTCGAGCTGGCCCCAACGATTCGAGACCACGCCAACCATCCCCGCGTGATCCGAGCAACCCGACGGGCGTAAGCGCCAGCAATTGATGTTGCCCCTAAAGGCCGGGCCAGTCATCTGACCTGACCGTCTTTCCCTGGGGGCAAGTCTGGCGCAGGGGCTCAGGCCCGAGCTTCGACCGGAATCTGCCGCAGGATATCCGCGACGTTCGCCATCGACTTCCAGCGATCAGCCGGGCGCTTGGCGATCATCTTGCGGATGAGGTCTGTGAGTTCGGTGGGCAACTCGGGGTTGGCCTTGGCCGGGTCGAGCGGCTCGGAGTTGATGCGCTGGAGCATCATGGCTAGCGAGTTGTTGTTCGACGAGTCGTAGGGCAGTCGGTCCGTGAAGAACTCGAAGGCCATCGCGCCGAAGGAGAAGATGTCGAGCTTCTCGTCGGTCGCCTCGCGTCGGATCAACTCGGGCGCCATGTACTGAATGGTACCCGTGCGGTTGCCGGGGCGGCGGAAGACCGGCGTGTTGGGGACCGTCAGTCCGAAGTCGATCAGCTTGACGATGCGATTGTTGTCCACCAGGAAGTTCCTGGGGTTGATATCGCGGTGGATGAGCCCCTGGGCATGGACCATGGCCAAACCCTCGGCCGCCTGGGCGAGCAGTTCGAGCTTCTCGGCCAGGTTCGCCGAGCGCGTCTCCCGGACGAATTGGAGGCTGACCCCGTCGATGAACTCCATGACGATGAAGTGCTCACCTCGCGTCGAGTCGCCGTACTCATAAGTGCGGACGATGTTCGGGTGCACGAGCTTCATCGCCATCTCACCCTCGGAGGGGCGATTTTCGTAGGCCGCTCGGGCCGCCGCGGCGCTATTCTTGTCGGGGATCTGGATTTTCAGGCAGACGGTCCTGCCGTTCGATGTGTCGATGGCGCGATGGACGCGCGACATACTCCCCTGGGAGGTCATCGAGAGCAGGTTGAATCGGCGCTGAATGTTGACGCGAGAGCGTCGAGGCTTGGTGGCCGCCTTAGGAGCCGGAACGGCTGCGGTTGTGGTTGGAGCTTTCGGAGGGACCTGCGGATTGGGTTGGCTCTTGGATCCGAGTAGCTCTTTAAGCTTTCCTAGCATCGCTGTTGCACCCCTCTACGCAGGCTCACCAGTCGTGACGCGTTCTTCCCGATGGAGCCTGTTCAACCCCTACCGAGCGATCAAGGCGCTTCGGATGGCTCGTCCACATCCTCAAACGCGAATGACCTCATTTCAATCGCCTTCAGTTCTCAATGTCATTGTAGCGTACGGTCGTGATGGACGGCGGTGACTCATTCTGCGTTTTTTGTACCGAATAGCGTTGAAATTTCAGTAGATGTTCTATTTCTCACCATACCTTCAAACTTCGGAATCGCAAAGCGAGATTTATCAAGACGCTTGCGCACAAGAACGCCACTCCGTCGCAACGACTGAGAATCGATGCGAAGAGTGGCGTTTTCGTCTCACGAACTTCGTCGGTCAGGCCTGGATCAGCTCATTCTTCGCGGGTCTGACGAGCCAGCCTCCACGAAAACTCTCCCTGGGTACGAGCCAGGACGCGAACCTGACCATGCTCATCCTGGAAGCTCGAGACCTTGAGAATGGGCGTCGCATCTTCGGGCCAGTGCTCGAATTCCGCCTCGAGCAGTAGGATGAACTTCGGTTGAGTGCCCGGTTGGTACGCAATGAGCTTCGGGGCGGCGAGCTGTCGGACCTGTCGGCCCGTCGAGAACGCAAGGTCGAACGGCCACGTGTGAGTCGTATAGATGGGCCACCGGGGTGGGACCCACTGACCGATGGCTCGTCCCCAAGGGCCCTGGCTCCGCCGGTAGTTCCACTCGGGGACGTAGTAGCCCCAGTGCCCGAGCTTGAGGCTGATCGCCAGCAGGAGCAGCGTGAGCATCCCGCGGCGGATGTCCCCCGTCGCTACGCCCATCGCCGCGATGGCGCCCATCGAGAACGCCAGGACGAGCAGGACCATCGCCACATATCGATAGTAAGGAGCCGCACTCGCCAGGCCGATGCCCCCAATCGCGGCGACCACGATCCAGATCGCGGCCAGTCCTACGGCGATCGCCAGGAAACCCCGGCGGGCGGCCGTCGACACGTTGAGGGTCCAGAGTCGATCGAGGCAAGCGGCCGCGGCGACGGCAAGGCCCGCGAGGATTGGGATCATTGCTGCGGAGGACAACCCCGGGATGAACGTCCCGACGATCAGGCCGGCGCCGGCGACTTGCAGCCAGCCCAGGACGTAACGTCGCTCGGGCGGATTCCAACCATCGCGGACGGATCGGCTGAGGCCAATCAGGGCGATCGGCCCCCAGGGCAGGCTCAAGGCCACGACCTCGAGGGCGAGGAACCAGGCAGATGTCTGCGTGAACGGGAGTGTCAGCGCCGCGGCCCAGGCCTCCGCCGGCATGACGGAGAGTGCCCACGCCGACCAGGCCACGATCGTGACCAGCGGAGGCAGCAGCAGGCCGACTCCGAGCTTCGACTCGCGACGGCCGATGACGACCATCGTGAGAGCGATCAACGCCAGAGGCGGCCACCCACCTGCCAGGAATGCCAGACTCGCCCAGATGCCCGAGAGCCAGTCGGAGCCGCGAGCCAGGAGACGATCCAGGGCGGCGATGACCCCGAGGCCGGCGACCAGGTTCAGGATGCCGCCCGCCGATCGGTCGATCAGGGCGACGCTACCGAACCAGCAGAGCGAGACGATGATCGCGCTTCGGATGCCGAAGAGGCTCGTGAAGCGAAGGAAGAGGACCAGGCCGGTCAGGATCCCGGCGATGGCGGCCGGCCAACGCACCGACGCGGGAGTGGGGAATTCGGAGTCTTCTCCCTGACCCCAGACGTGGCTCGGCCCCACGGTTCCGGGCCAGAGGCTCGGCTCCCATCCGCCGTAGAGCTGACCCATCGGGCCGAACGCACTCGCCGAGGCGAGCCCGATCTTGGACTCGACCGGGCCGAGGTCAAGGTTGCCGCCGCCGATCAAGACGAATCCGGCGGCGAGGGTCAGGAAGGCCACCCAGGCATAGGCCAGGGCCTGGCGACTCGGCTTCTTGGGCATCTCGACGGTCGCGGGCGAATTCGACGTCACGTCCTGGTCGTCATCAGCGGACATTGGTGGTCTCCTTCGCCCTTTCCTGGGTGCGTTGCTGCTGTTGCTGGTCCAGGACCACGGCCTGGTCGTAGATCGCCTGGTTGGGGTGGTTGCGGACCATTCCGTAGATGTATCCCGGCAGCCAGCCCTCGCGATAAGTCTGTCGCCTCATCTCGGCGGCCACGTCCTGGATGGTCCAGCCGTCGCGTTCGAATCGGTAGAGGGCGACGGCCGCACCGGTCCGGCAGGTCCCGCGGGCGCAGTGGATCAGCACCGGCCTGCGTGCAGGATCATCACATGCTTTGAGGACTTCTCGAAATTGATGTTCACGGCCGAATCCGTCGCCGGGCATGGGCAGGTTCACGAACCCGATGCCGAGCTTCTGCGTGATCTCGCGTTCGGCGTTGACCCCGTCGCCCGGGTACTGGAAGTTCACGACCGTGCGGATCTTGTATTGGCTGATGGCGTCCTTGAGCTGGTCGCCGTTGAGCTGTCCGCTGCGGTAGAGGACACCGGGCTTGACCACGTCGAAGTGGTCCCAGACTAGCCGGTTGCGCCGGGTCTCGATCGTGATCCAGGCGGCGATCGCCGCGATGCTGAGCGTTGTGACAATGATCGCCGTACGCATGGTTCCCCTCCCGGAGCCGGGGAATGAACAACGAATCAAGGGGCGTCCACCTGGGCACGCCGATCCCGACCTGGCCGGGATGGGTGGCCGCTGGCGAACGACGCGTCTCGAGGTGGACTGGCCGTTCCCTGGCCGATCGGTCCACGCGGCACGATGCGTCGCCGTTACCCTAGGTGCGCCGATCCCTGGGTCGACCGCGGGGACCCAAAGGGCGCATCGAAGAACGGAGAGCGTGCCGCTTGCGGCGGGATGGTAGGAGAGATTGGCGGAGAGGTCAATCCGAATCAGGGCTTCGGGAACTTGGTGACGTCGAGGTAGCGATAGGATCCGCCCGTCGAGTTCGCCAGCCGTCGGAGCGGGCCGGAGCCGCCGAGGTCGGCACCTCGCCCGAACTCGATCGCCTGGATGCGCGTCTTCCCCGCCTCGGACAGGATCTCCGAGGCATCGGTGTTCGTCATCAGGTCTGCGTCGGTCAGGAAGAAGATCACCTCCGGACGAAGCGCCAGGGCCGCTCGAAGCGCCAGCATATGATCGGTCCCGCCATCAGGTAGGATCGTGTCGAGCTGGACCTTGACCCGCGACTTGTTCCCGGGGCTCGCGGTCATCAAGCCTTGATTTCCGTTCGGGTCGGACAGCATCGTGGCCTTAAGGTTGTAGAAGACCACGGCGAAATGGGCCGAGGGGGGGAGATGGCCCAGGCTGGCGAGCAACTCGCGTTTGGCAACATTCAAGGCATTCCGCGTCGCCATACTCCCCGAACAATCAATGACGTAGGCAAACGAGACGGCGTTTTCCTTGGCGCCGAAGAACTCGGTCCCGGGGCCGACGCCGCGACCGACGCCACCACCGGAACCGGTCCCGGAACCCCCGCCACCCCCGGCCGAAGGGCCTGGGAGGACGCCGATCCCCGACGTCTGGGGCCCGGGCAGCGCCCTCGGAGCCGGGTCGGGCAGGCTCGGATTCGGGATGATCTCCGAGATCAGGGCATCCGCCGCCGGGTCGCGTGCGAGGCCTGGCGATTCGGTGCCGTTGGCCGAGGGGACGACCTCGAGAGTCCCCTGGCCGCCGATCTCGCCGGGGCTGCCCCCCGCCTCCGTGGCCTCGCGATTGTCGACGGGATCAAGCTCGCCTCGGACGCTCCCGGACCTCGTATCCGTGCTGGGCGCAGAGACGCTGAACGCGGCCAGGGAGATCGCGAAGATGAGGACGCCGTGGAAGGCAAGGGAACTCACCAGCGACTTGGGATCGGTGAGAGGCGTTCGTCCCAGCCATTCTCGGAACCGTGGCATGATGAAAGTCCTTTACCATCCTGGGGGGAGCGCTGCAGATCCCGCGAGCGTTGACTGCCTCGAATCCTCGTGGCATCGGCGGTCAGCCCGCGATCCCTCGTCCGCGGTCGGCAAACTGGGAGTAGTCCCGGCGAGATCCTCCCGGCCGGGAAATCGAGTCAAGTATTCAGGATTGAGCGTATTTGAGTGCTAGCCACATCTCGAAAATACCAATGTCGATTCCCGCACGAACTCGCCTGATTTCGGTCGTCCTCCAACGTCCTGGGTGGATTGACGACAGCCTGCACCTCCATGCGATAACGGAGTTTCTTCGGGGCCAGAAAATCCTTCAAAAGAGCCTGATTTTACGAATATACAGAATTCGACAAGTCAACGTGATTCAAGGATTGGAAAAAGTTGGATGAGGATCAAGCGAATGGTGAAGACTGATAAGATCGCGGAGAAAGGAAATCGTAAAAACGACGAAAGGCCGACCCAAATTGGTCGGCCCGATCACCGAATGTGATGCGCTGATTTGTCGAGAGCAGGTCGCCGAGAACTGCAGAGGAGCGAGCACGCAAGTCGGCAGCGTGGTCAGACCCGTAAACGTGTCGGGCCAGTGCTACCGACTTTTGGATCAATAACGGCCGCCGCGACCGCCGCCGCCGCCACCGTAGCCGCCACCGCCACCGCCGTAGCCGCCACCACCGCCGCCGCCGTAACCACCACGGCCACCGCCGCCGCCGCCGTAACCACCACGGCCGCCGCCGCCGCCGCCGCCGTAACCACCACGACCGCCACCGCCGCCGCCGCCACGATCCTCACGAGGACGGGCTTCGTTCACGGTCAGGTTACGACCGCGGAAATCCTGGCCGTTCAGGGCGTTGGCCGCTTCGTCAGCGCCGTCAGCCATCTCAACGAAACCAAAGCCCTTCGAGCGGTTGGTGTCGCGGTCGATGATGATCTGGGCAGACAAAACCTCGCCATACTCGCTGAACAGTTCCACCAAGTTGTCTTCGGTGGTGTCGTAGGTCAGATTGCCGACATAGAGCTTCTTGGCCACTGTCATACCTCTGCGAATTGAGCGTTCTGGCGAGGCTAGCACTGGAAACGGCTAACTAAAAGGAACCCGCCGAGAGCGGCTGTCATTAGCCTAACGTTTCTCCCTGATTTGAACAGCTAGAATCCGCGAGGAATTTGAATTTTTTTTCCATGATGAATGACCATGGGTTTTCACCCCAACTTATCGCTCGATGCTTTCCTATTTTGAGGCAATCCGAGGGCCGCGACGAGGGCAATCGCGGGCACGATCGGCGCACGCATCCGCAGATCGGTCCAATAAAAGAGATGCACGCCCGTAAGTGTCAGAATGAAAATCGCGGCCATGATTTGCGGCCATGACCATGATTCCTTGCGTAACGTCCCCCGGATCAGGAAAATCCAGAGCGGCAAGGTCCAGAGCGTGGTGATCCACCTCAATTTCGAGGAATAAACGGCCCCCGCAGGTGCAATCGCCCAGAATCGGCTCAACCTGGACATGGATGCCCGGCAGAAATCAACCGGCCGGTCCTTGATCATCGCCAGGGCGGCGCCTCGCAGTCGGCGGTCGGCCTCAATCTCGCCGAGCCCCGCAACGAATTGATTCGTCTTCACGAACCAATCCCGCTGATTTGGCCCCGACCAGACCGTGCCCGGTGGCCCGTTGAGCACGTCATCGTAATAGACGGGATTATTGGCCAGTGCCAGGGTGTAGCCGCCGTGGGTTGTCGTCCAGACCGGTTCCCCGAAAATTCGGGCGTTCCGCCAGGCCCAGGGGGAGAGCGTGGCCAGCGTGACGACGGCCAGGATTGCTCCTCGGCCAAGGCGGGTCCTTCGAGAACCGGGCCCTAGCATTACCGAGGCAAACGCTGCGAGGAACGCCGCGGGCAGGAGGCTCGGACGGCAGAGACTGGCCAACCCGAATCCCATCCCGCCGAACATCGCTCCGCGTAGGCCGGGCAACGTGCTCACCAGCAGGGTGGCGACGACCAGGAACGCGGCGAAGGTCTCGGTCATGACCATCCGCGCCTGGGAGACGAGCACGGGGTCTGCCGCGACCACGAACGCCGCGGCGAGTGACGCGTGATGGGACATCCTCCAACGCCTCCCGGTCCAGCCGGTGGCGACGATGGTGGCCCCGCCGATCAGGACGTGGAGCGTCGCGATTCCGAGGGGCAAATGTGTGCCGAGGCCGCCGACCAGGGGGGCCAGCACGATGGGGTAGAGGGGAGGCCGATAGGCCGTGGGTCGCCCCTTCAGCGAGAATCCCCGACCGTCGAAGAGCGAGCGGGCGAGTTTGAGGTAGTTGTCCGGATCCTCCAGTTTGCCGATATCCCCGGAGACGATCGCGATCCTCAGCACTATTCCCAACAGCACGACGAATCCCAGGGCGATCCACCACGAACCAGGCTCGCGAAATCTCTCATCGAAAGTCTTTATCGTCTTCATGGGATGAAATCAATAGATCCGGGAGACAAAGACTTTCTCATGAAGGAAGGCGGACCTGCGTAGACCCCATGTCTCGTCGAAAGGGTTGGTGCCGGATGCAGTTTGTCCCGCGAGTCGATGCGACGACTCGAGCGAAGTGTTCACCCATCGGCGCCCACGCGGCATGGGCCATGCTATCGCGCCCGCGTCGGGTTGTGGTAGCCTGGTTCCATATCGAAGGGCAACGAGTGTGTCTTTCCACAAAAGGCACCTAGCTTGCCCCGCCAGTCGCACCCCATCCTTAACGAGGCTTAGCGAACGCAATGGCTCAGCGTCCCGTCGTTCTCTCATTGACCAAGATGCACGAATCGGGGATGCGGATTCTCCGCGAGTCGGCCGAGCTGAGGATGGCGTCGGGCACCGATCCCCAGACCCTCCAGCGCGAGATCGTCGGCGTCGACGGGCTCATCATAAGGACGGGCGGGATCGTTGATGCGGCGCTCCTCGACCGGGGAGATCAACTCAAGGTCGTGGGACGTCATGGCGTCGGCTATGACCAGATCGACATCGAGGCGGCGACCGAACGCGGGATCCAGGTCGTCTACACGCCGGGGGCCAATACGCAGAGCGTGGTCGAGCACGTCTTCGCGATGATGATCGGCCTCTCCAAGCACTTCCCGCAGATGATGTCGGCCCTCGCCGCGGGGGACTACCACGCACGGACCCGGATGATGGGCCGGGATATCCAGGGTCGAACCCTCGGGATCGTGGGCTTCGGCCGGATCGGGCGGCGCGTCGGCGAGGTCGCCAAGACCGCCTTCGGCATGAAGGTGCTCTACCACGACATCATCGCCGCCCCCCAAGATATCGAAGCCAAGGCTGGCGCGGTCCGGGCAAGCTTCGAGGAAGTCTTGCGCAACTGCGAGTACGTCACCTTGCACGTCCCGCTCGACACGTCGACCCGCGCCATGATCAACGCCGACTCGCTGGCTCTGATGCGTCCCGACGCGATTCTCATCAACGCATGCCGAGGCCCCGTCGTCGTCGAGGCCCAGGTCGCGAAGGCCCTGGACGAGAAGCGGCTCTGGGGCTATGGCGGCGACGTCTTCGAGGTCGAACCGCCCCCGCCCGGTCATCCGCTCATCGGCCGGCCCGACGTCATGCTCACGCCCCACAGCGCGGCTCAGACTGATGAGGGCCTTCGCAACATGGCGACGGGAGTCGTCGAGGACGTGCTCGGGGTCCTGAGTGGCAATGCCCCCTTAAACCCCGTGAACGACCCGGAACTGGTTCTTGCGAATCGTCGACGCCTGGGAAAGGTGTGAGATAGCCATCTCGATGGAAATGCAAAAGGGCACGAGTTCGGCCGAACTCGTGCCCTTTTGTCGTTAGCGGATGTCGTTCAGTCCCTGTGAATCGGGGCCTGGGCGACCGCCCCGTTTTCCTCGGGCTTCGCCGAGGCATACTTGGTCAGCGCGTCTTCGAGGAACTTCACGAAACGATCCGGGAAGACATATCCCCCCTTCGATGCGAGGACCTTGCCCTCGGCATCCAATACCACGTAGAACGGGTTGGTCGTTTCATTGGCCAGATCGAGCAAGCGGTTCTGATTGCGCTCGGCCAGTTCCGCCCGGTCTTCCACCTTGATCGAATTAATGGGGACGATATCGGTGTAAAGCTGGACGGTCACGAACTGCGAGAGAAGCTTGACGACCTCGGGTCGGGGCAGGACGGTCTGCTCCATCTTGCGGCAATTCACGCAGTTGACGCCTGTGAAGTCGATCAGGACCGGCTTGCCCGCCGACTTGGCCTTTTCCTTCGCCGCGTCGAGGCTCATGCCCCAGGCCACGCCATGAACCGACCTCTGCTCGCGTTCGGCGGTGTCAGGGTCGCTGGACTTGGCCTTCGCCTCGCCTCCTTCGGAGTCAGATCCCGTGGTGGCGACCGCGGGAGGGGCGGCCTCGAGGTCGCCCACGTCGGCCGGGAGGATCCCGACCAGTAGGTCCCAGAGCGGGCTCTTGGGGGGCCGTCCGAAGAGAGCGGGCGCCAGGAAGAGTGTCAGGGCCAGGAACAGCGAGCCGATAACCAGGCGACCGGGCCCGACTTTGACTTCGTCATGATCGTGGTCGGTGCGGAAGACGCCCAGCAGGTAAAGGCCGCAAACGAGCGAGAGGCCGACCCAGGCGGACAGCACCACCGAGGCATCGAACCAGGCGTCTTCGGGGACGGTCCCGAAGCCGAGCTCGGCCGTGTTGACGAACTTCAGGGCCGCGCCGATTTCGATCAGGCCGCCCACGACCTTCACCGTGTTCATCCAGTCGCCGCTCTTGGGCATCTTGGACAGCAGGCCCGGGGCCAGGGCGAGCAGGAAGAACGGGAGCGCCAGGACCAGCGAGAAGGTCGCCAGGCCGATGATCGGATAGAAGAACTGACCACCCGCCGCCATGACGATCAGGCCGCCGACGACGGGGAAGGTGCAGGTGAACGACGTGATGGTCAGGGTCGTCGCCATGAACATCACGCCTACCAGGCCGCCGCGGCTCTCGCCTTGAGCCGAGGCATTGAGGAGGAAATTGGGCAGGCGGACCTCAAAGAGACCCAGCAAGCTCAGGCCGAAGGCCAGGAACAGGGCAGCGACCCCGACGTTCAGCCAGGGATTGTTCGCGAGGTTCTGGAGGGCGGTCGCGGAGAAGAAGAAGGAGACGAGGACGCCCACCGAGGTGAAAATCCCGATGATCGCGAGGCAATAGGCGACGGCAAGGCCGGTCGTCTTGCCCTTGTTCTTATGCCCCTGCTTCACGAAGAAGTTGACCGTGATGGGAATCATCGGCCAGACGCACGGCATCACCAGGGCGAGCAGCCCGCCGCCCGCCGACATCAACAGGAACGGGATCAGGCCTTTTTCGGCCTCGCGAGCCACCTCGGTAATAGGGGCTGACTTCTTGGCCTTTTCCGCAGTTGCCGTGGGTCCGGCCGAACTGGCCACGCTGGAAGAGGCGTCCTCGGAGGAGGACTTAGACGTGGTCGTGGTCTCGGCGACGGCGAGCTTGGGCTCCTCCGCCTTGGGAGCCGTTGGCGTTGAAGGAGGCTCGACGGTGGCCGTCGTTGCAGCCGGAACTGGAGCCGGGGTCGGCTGCATGGGCTCCTCGACCTTCGCGACGCTCTTCGCGGGTTCGGCCGGAGTTGGGGCCTCCGTCTTGGCGACTTCGGCCGGAGCGGCGGGAGGCGTCGTGGGGAGAGTGGCCGGCATCTCGGCCTTCGCGGTGGTCGCTTCCGAGGCCTGGGCCGCGGGCTTTTCGGACGGGGCAGGGGACGGAGCGGGGGCCGCCGGATTCTCGGCCACGACGGGAGCGGCCGGGGTCTCGGCTGGCGGTGCCGGCTTGTCCTTCGCTTCCTCGGGCTTGGGTTCGGGCTTCGGGGCGTCGCCCGTGGAAGGGCCTTCGTTCAAAGCAACCGGCGCCGCCGGAGCAGCGGCAGGCGCGGCGGACGACTTGTCGTCGGCGGGAAGGACGGTTAACTCGACGGCGGGAAGGGTCCACTGGCCGGGCTGCTTGCAACTGTTGGCGTTGCAGATCTGGTAGCCGGCCTGGCATCGCAGGCTCTTCTTGCCGGGCTCGGTCCCTTCGGGGATCTGGAGCTTGATCGACCAGGTTGCCTCGTCCTCAAAGAACTCGATCAAGGCGTTATCGAAGAGGGGTTCACGCTTGGCGATCGGAGCCTTCTCCGACTTCCACTCGCCCGAGAGCTTGAGGCCGGCGGTATCGAAGAAGTCGAACGTCGTGTTGCGGGGGCTCGCGCCATCGCCGAAGGGCTTCTTGCCAAACTTGTAGATGTGCCAACCCGGCTCAAGTTTGAACTTGACCTGGTAGGTGACGGTCTCTCCCGGCTTCGCCTCGCTCGGCGTGACGGTCGGGGTGCTAGTCACCTCGGCGGGTCGGGTCCGGGGGTTGCTATCCTTCTTCGCGGGCTTGGCCTCGGCGGCGTAGCCTCGGGAACCGAGTTGGGCCCGGTCGCCGATCCCAAAAAGGATGATGGTGGCCACGCCAAGCGTGGCCATGAACGAGCGTGGATAGGAATTCCTACGCATGGCATCGAGTCCCGTGGAACAAGGGCCGCGGACCCTCGCGGCCGCGCGGTCGGCACGAGTTATCGTAAACCGACCTGCTCCTCGGGACAAGCCAACGCTCGCTCCGAATCCTTTAAGTCAGCCGAAGCAACCCGCGTAGCAGTCCCACCTTCGAGCCATCTGCCGAGTCGTCGGTTATGCACGAAGACCGTATAAGTGGCCGCGCTCATGCCGAGCCCGATGAAGGACACTGCGGCGAATTTGACCCCCGCACTCCACGCGAAACTGCGTAAAGCGATCTGAGCCAGTCCTACCCAAGGAAAATGGGTAAGGTAGGTCCAATAGGATGCGTTTGCGAGTTGACGAAGGACTGGTGAGCTCTGTTTCAGAAACCTTCGTGCCAGGCCCCACAGCCCGAAGAAGGAAAACCATCCGAAACATGCCCCGGACGCCGCCAGCCAGAGCAGGGACCATCTCGTCGTTGTGAACACGAGGTCGTGTTTGAGGAGGCTGAGTCGGCAAGCCAGGGCAAGGCCGGCGCCGGCAAGGTAAAGCGGCCACCACGTTCCGATTCGGTTCCAACCAGAACGGCATCGGGCGATCATGGTCCCGACCCAGAAGAACCAGGCATGATGCAGCCAGCGGAAGGCGTCGGGGAGGAACGAGTTTCGCAGATCACAAACGGCATCGACCTGAATATTTGGACGGGCATGGCCGATCGCCATGATGGCCACCGTTGGGATAGCCGCCAGGAACGGAGCCCAGGGCGAGAGGGGCCAGGAATTCGCTCGCGACGTAAACGGGTCGGAGGCGGACGGATGTCGACGCTCCACCCTCGTCCTCACGACTCCATACACGGCGAGCATCAGGAGGAGATACTGCAAGAACCAGAGATGGGCCGGGCCATGCCACTGGTCGCGGATCACTTCGTGGAGGAACTGGAGTCGGAGGAGTTGGCGCCAGGTACACCAGTTCATCGTGAGCCAGCCGGTCGCCCAGACAGCCAGCGTGATGGGCAAGACCCCGACGACAGCACCGAGAAACGGGGCGAGGATGCGCCTTACCCGGTCCTCCGCATATCCCCTCGGCCCGCGTCGGTCGAAGATCTGGGCGGCGCCGAGGCCCCCGAGGGCGAAGAAAATCGGCATCGCGACGCCGACGCTCGCCCAGAAGATCGCGTCGAAGGTGAACGAACAAGACGGATCACGGACGGCCCAGAGCAGGCGGGGGATGCGAATCTCGACATACGCCAGGGCGGCGTGGGCCAGGACCACGAGGAGCATGCCCAGGACGCGGAGCGCGTCGATCGAGGCGTCTCGGCCGGACGCGGCTTCGCGAACGATCGGATCCCTGCGCCAGATCGATCCGCGAGGCTCTGCCGTCGATGGAGCAACTCGGTCGTAACTCTCTTGAGAGCCAGGCACGTCAGAAATCCTCTCGATCCCTCTGGCTCATCCCCATTTGGCTCGTCCTGAGCCGAGGATTCTTGAGATCCAACGCGTTCGACAATGTATTCGGCCGACTGGAGTTCGTAAATCAAACATTGGTGGGGACGCACCCCTGGAACTGATCCAGGTTTCCTCGCCCTCAAAAATTGCGCAGATTGATTAAAAACATGGAAACGGATTTCTGACAAGAGGGATCGATCGCATTGAGTGTCGCTCAACTCGATCGGGCCGACTTCAATTTTTTCGCGTCCAGCATGTTGTCGGAGCTAGCTTACAAATACCGACTTCCTGGTCGCAAGAAGAGCCTGCGTTTCTGACTTAGGTTAACAGTCTGGCGGATACTCAAATAGACATGAACGTTGAACTTTATGATATGTTCGTTGATCAAATAAATAAGCCCGCTCAAACCGATGGGATTGAGCGGGCTGTGGGGATGTCGATCGGTGGCGGCTTAGAGTTCCCAACCCTTGCGATAGTCGGGCCGGATGAACTCATCGACCTCGGGGCAGTTCGTGGCCTTCATGTTGGCTCCGTCCCAGTCCAGCTTCTTGCCGGCTCGGATGGCCAGGTTGCCCAGCAGGACCATGCCGGTCAGGGCCGAGGCGTAGTCGAAGTTCGAGCAGGCCTGCGTGCCGTGTTTCGCCGCGACGATCCAGTCCTTCATGTGGCCCGGGGATCGCTTGAGGCTCGGGGCAGGGGGCGAGACGCCTTCGAAGTCCTTCTCGGGGAGGAGCTTGAACTTCGACCCGTAGGGGTCGTCGAGATAGATCGTCCCCTTCTCACCGACGAGAAGGGAGCCGTTGGACTCGAAGTCGACCTGGGTCTTGCCCTTGGACTTCGCTTCCTTGGAGAGTGAGAGCCCGTCCAGCAACTCGATCGGGGGTTTCTTGCCGCCGTCGTACCAGGTGAACTTGACCGGGGGCATCTCGCCGCGGGCGGGGAACTCGTAGGTCACGATGCTCCACTTGGGGGCACTCTCGGGCTTGGCCCCTTCCGACTTGGCGTCGATGCTGATCGGGTCGCGAAGGTCGAGGGCCCAGAAGGCGGTGTCGGCGACGTGGCAGGCCATGTCTCCCAGAGCGCCGGTGCCGAAGTCCCACCAGCCGCGCCAGGAGAAGGGGTGATAGGCGGGGTTGTAGGCACGCTGGGGTGCCGGCCCGAGCCAGAGGTCCCAGTGGATGTTCTTGGGGACGTCGGGGTTGTCCTTGGGCCGATCCAGGCCTTGCGGCCAGATGGGGCGATCGGTCCAGGCGTGGACCTCGCGGACCTTGCCGATCACGCCCGCGCGAATCATCTCAACGACCTGGCGAGCCCCCTCGTTGGAATGCCCCTGGTTGCCCATCTGGGTGGCGAGCTTGGGATTCTTGGCGGCGAGCTCTGAGAGGACATGAGCCTCGTAGACGGAATGGGTCAAGGGCTTCTGCGTATAAACATGCTTGCCCAGCCGAAGCGCCGCCGCCGTGATGACGGCGTGGGTGTGATCGGGGGTGCAGCAGATGACCGCGTCGATCCCCTTTTCCTTCTCGAGCATCACGCGAAAATCATTGTATGTTTTCGCCTTTGGATGCGTCTTCGAGGCGCCGGCGAGGTAGTTGTCGTCGATGTCGCAGAGGGCGACGACGTTCTCGAGCATGACCTCGGGGTCTTCGACGTGGTCGCGACCCTTGCCGCCTACACCGACGATCGCGATGTTCAGCTTCTCGTTCGGCGAATCCGCCAGCGACGGCATATGGCCACCGGCCACCCAGAGACCGAGGCCTCCCGCCGTCGTCGTGGCGAGGAATTCGCGACGATTTGTCCGTCGTCCCATGATCAGTAGTTCCTTCGGGTAGGGGGGGGTGAACGAAGACGCGGGGGTATGGGAAGGGCCGTTGGGAAGGACGCGAGTCCTCGAGGACGGGGCGTCGCGTTCCGGATCGGCGTGGATTCCAGCCCAGAGAAGCCGGATTGGGCCAACCGCTTCGGATCGAAGCGTCGACTTCGGCAGGCTCGGAGTCGGGAGAGAGCGGAAACCTGACCCGAAGCCTCGATTGCGCAGTTGAACGCATCCGCGAGCACCGAGCCTTCCTTAACGTCGCGTCCGATGATGGCGTAGGCTGCGTCTCGAATCAAGTACGTCGTCGCAGACTCGGCCAGCTATCTCGTCACGAGTTCCTTGCAAGGAGGCGACGAACGCCATTCGCGGGAGACGGGTCTTCGACGTTCCCGATGCCCTGGTTCAATTCGTTGGGCGGTGGGAGTGATCGTGGAACCGGGCCAGGCGTCAGGACCGTAAGAGTGAGATCCGCAAGCCGGGTTGGCGGGCCCTCGAAGCGCCCGCACAATGAAAGAGTCCGGAGCGCGGACGCCGAGGTTGCATCGCTCGACCGGCATCATGGGGTCGCCGCAGCAATTCGACCAGGACAAGGGAACCTCGAGCGGCGCGTCTCCTCTTCGTACTCGAGGGCGACACGTGAGCGACCGAAATTCCGAGCGAGTGTTGGTGGTGCCGGCGGCGGAGCTCGATCGACTCGGCCGGTTCCAGGGGTTCTCGGACGACGCCCAGCGTTACATGCAGACGCTGCTCGTTCCCGAGTTTGCCGATTTCAAGCCGCGATCCGAGGTCGAGGAAGACCCGACCCTGAAGCAGATCATCCCCTACGTCATCTTCCGCTCGGGGGACTCGGTCTTCTGCTACACTCGAGGCAAGTCGCAGGGCGAGGCCCGTCTCCATCGCAAGCGGTCGTTCGGCGTCGGCGGCCACGTCGCCGAAGAAGACGCCGACGGCAGGGCCACGCTCGACGCCTACGAGATGGCTTTGCGACGCGAGATCGATGAAGAGGTGGCCGTTGAAAGCGATGGGTCGATTCGGATCGTCGGGCTGATCAACGATGACTCGACCCCCGTCGGCCAGGTCCATATGGGGGTCGTTCACCTGTATTCGCTGGAGGAGCCGCGAGTTAGCTCACGCGAGGAAGGGCTTGCCGAGGCGGGATTCATCCCGCTGTCGGAGATCGAGGCAAACCTGGGCGACTTCGAAACATGGTCTCAGATCTGCTTCAAGGCGCTGCTGCAGGGCGAGGGATCGTCTTCAACTCAATCTGAGGACTTGGCATAGGGCTGGTTGCAAACTGAGGAGTGGGTGAGGCCTCTGCGACGCCAGCCTGATGGCTCGCCGAGGCCGGTTGCCTCTGATTCAGCCAGTCGATGACGTTGGGGAAGATTTCTTTCGGGGCGTAACGGCTCCAGACGAGGTCGCAGTGCCCGTAGTCGGCCACGTAACCGTCGCGTTTGCCGTAGCGCTGGAGGCTCTTGTCGGCCGAGCCGATCGCCGCCAGCGTCAACTCTGTCGAGGGGAGGTCGGACATGCAGTCCGACTCCCCGGCCACCATCAGGGTGGGGGTGGAGACCGTATTCAGGAGGGCGGCGTAGTCCTTGGATCGGTCGGCCGAGAGGAAGTGGCCGAACTCGAGGTAGGGGTCCAACTGCTTCAGGGCCGAGCGGCCGGTGTCTTCGATGGTATAGCCGTAGAAGCGCTGGATGGTCCGCTTGTCGACGTTCTCGGAGGTGTAATAGAACTGGTCGATGCGGTCGAGCCCGGGGAACCTCGCGAACATGAGCGGGCGTGAAATCCGACCTGTGCTGACGAAGGCGGCCAGGACTCGAAGGCCACGATTGGCCCGGAGCATGTCGCGCTGAGGGGCCTCGGCCAGGGTGATCGTGCTACCCATGCCCACGAAGTTGGCGATCCGATCCCGTTCCGGACTCAGCTCCAGGAAGGGGAAGACGATCATGCCGCCGAGGCTGTGGCCGATCCAGTTGACCTTCGACTGTCCCGTTGCCGCCTGGACGTAGTTGAGGACGGCGGGGATGTCCAGGAAGGCCATCTCGTCGCAATTCCAGCTCGCTTCGCCCCACTCCCGGAGGAAGGTCTGGCGGATCTTCGAGTTGATCCGACCAATCCGGCCCGCACGCGAGCTCTCGCCCGAGCCTCTGAGATCGACGAGGAAGACTTCATATCCCTGGGCCGCGAGCTGCTCGGGCAGGTGGTTGTCGGTGATCGTCCAGAAGGTCGCGTTCAGACCCAGTCCGTGGCAGAGGACCACCGGAAGCTTGTTCGGGTCGGGGACGGCTGGCCGGATCTGCCGCATGCCAAGTCGCCAGCCATCCGAAGTGTACGCATATCCTTCGGCGTTCGGTCTGAGGTCGGCGGTCGCGGCATTGCGACGCATGCTTGCACAACCTGGCACGAACGCCAGGAAGAGCATGCACAACCCCATGAGCTGGCGTAGTGGCCGGCCTTGGCGCATGAAACGAGGGATCCTTCCCGGAGATCAGCCGATCATCCTTGACCGGCCATGCAAGCTACTCATGGCCCTAAGACACTATCTGGATTCGAGATGGATCAACCCCATTCGAGTATCCTCGGTGTTGGACTTGCCGGAGTCTAACCGAGTCAGTCGTTTTGGGGAATGCGAGGGTGGTGAGCGTCCAGGGCTGTCTAAATCATTCGGTCGAACTCACTTGGCTCATCACCACCCATAAGTCATCAAGGTCGAGCTTTTTCCGCCCAAGCCTCTCCGTCTGCTACGACCGTCCCGGTTTTCCCGATTTAGCAGAATCTTGAGTGCGATCCGTACTTAGCGATGCGAATTGAGACGATTCGGCTCGAACTCTCGACCGAGTACCCTCGCCCAGAGCGATTCGTAGGCCTCGACCATCCCCTCGATCGTGAAATGGGCCTCGACCCGACTTCGACCGGATTCGCCCAATCGCATGGTTTGCTCGGGGTTCCTTGCCGCTTCGAGAAGGGCTCCGGCCAGATCCCTGGCGGAGCGTGTCGGCACGAGCCATCCGGTCTTGCCAGGCACGACCAGATCCTCGCTCCCTTCCACGGCGGTCGCCACGACGGCTCGACTCGCGGCCATGGCCTCGAGGACCACATTGGGCATCCCTTCCCAGAGGGACGGGAGGACGAGGACATCCGCCGTCTTGAGCAAGGAGGGCACATCCTCGCGACGTCCGAGCCAATGGACCCGGCCCGAGAGCAAGGGGCTCGACTGGGTCCGCTCCTGGAGCGAGGCCCTCTCAGGACCATCGCCGACGATTGCGAGGTGCCAGTCTGGCAAAGCCTGGGCGACCATCTCGGCCGCGTCGAGCAAGATGTCGGGAGCCTTTTGCGCTTCGAGCCTTCCCACATAGAGGGCGAGTTGCCCGCCTTCCAAGATGCCCAGGTCGGCGCGAGGGACGGGCTGAGCCGAGTCGTAAGGCCTCGGATCGATGCCATTGGGGACGACGGCGAGTCGGCCAGGGTCGATACGCCCGATGTCGCGGCTGAACCGCATCACGCCTTCGGAGACGCAGACCGAGCCGCGTGAGAGTGGCATCGTCAGGCTATCGAGGGTGAGGTGCCAGGATTTCTCCCGCTCGGCGACACGGAGTCCTCCAACGACGCCCGGACGCCCGGCACCGAGTGCGGCGAGGCGGGAGGCCACGTTGGCGTGGAACATGAAGGACTGGATGAGCCACGGCTTTCGCCGCCTGAGTGCTGCGGCGAGCTTCATGATCGCGCGGATCGGCCTCCGCGGATTCACATCCAGGCATTCGGTGTCGATCTCCGCCTCGCGAAGCGGCTCCGCGAGTTTTCCCTCGCCCGCCAGCGCGATCACCGAGGGGTTCCATCTTCGGCGGTCGAGCCTCAGGGCGATCGTCGTCAGGACGCGCTCTGCTCCTCCCACGTCGAGGTCGGTGATCACCAGCGAGATCGGGATGGGGGCGTCGGGCCAGGGTAGTTGGGACGTCCTGGCGAGTCGTTGCTCGAGAGGTTGCACGATGAGGTTACAATCGGTGAGGATCGAATTGCGTCGGAACCTTCCTGAACGCGTCATTCACGACCGTCGGGCCGACGGAAGTCATATGCCAGACATTGTCGCCGCGAGAGCCGGTTCGGAGGAAGTGGATTGCAGACCTCGGCGTTTGATTTCGTGCTGCCGGATGAGCTGATCGCACAGCATCCGGCCGAGCCTCGCGACCGGGCCCGCTTGATGGTGATCCGGCGCCAGGAAGGGACCTGGGAGCATCGGACCTTCCGCGACCTCCCCGAACTGCTCAACCCGGGTGACGTCCTCGTGAGGAACAACACCCAGGTGGTCCCCGCGCGGATCATTGGGCATCGCGAGTCGACCGGCGGGAAGTGGGAAGGGCTCTTTCTCCGTGTATTAGAGGACGGAGCCTGGGAAATCCTGGCGACGACCCGGGGACGCCCGATCGAAGGCGAAACCGTCATCGTCGGGCAGGGGCTTCGCCTCATCCTCGAGTCGAAGGGGACCGAGGGGCGCTGGAAGGTCCGTCCCGAGTCGGGAGAATCGGCCACGTCGCTCTTAGAGCTGCACGGTCAGGTCCCGCTCCCGCCTTACATCCGCAAAGGGAAGGAAGAGCCGGGGGATCGTGTCCGGTATCAGACGCTATACGCGGCTGTCCCGGGCGCGGTGGCGGCTCCGACGGCCGGGCTCCACTTCACCCAGGCCGTTTTCGAGGGGCTCAAGGCGCGAGATATCGCCCTGGTGGACACAACCCTCCACGTCGGCATCGGGACCTTCCGTCCGATCGAGGTCGACCAGATCGAGGACCACGTCCTTCATGCCGAATGGGCCGAGCTAACACCGGAGGCCGTCGAGACCATCAAGGCGAGGCGTGACGCCGGAGGCCGCATCGTCGCGGTCGGGACGACCTCGGCTCGGACCCTGGAGACGGCGGCCGCCTCGGGAACGCTAAAGCCGTTCGCCGGAGAGACTCGCCTCTATTTACGCCCCGGCCATCGCTTCCAGGGCATGAATATCCTGCTCACCAATTTCCACTTACCGAGGAGTAGTCTTCTCGTGCTGGTGAGCGCGCTCGGCGGCGTCGACCTCATCAGGGAGGCCTATGCCGAGGCCGTTCGCCAGCGGTACCGGTTCTATAGCTACGGCGATGCAATGCTCATCCTGTGAGGCAGGCATCGCCCCAGTCGGGCCGAGTCAGACCGCAACAGGTCAGACCGGGTTCCGTGGTCGGAACCGCTTCGAGAGGGCCCGGTCGAGCTGATCAGGGGCCTCGAGCCCGATGTTGAAGAGGGCGTGGTTCAAGGCAGCGGGGTCGGAGAAGTTGGACTGAAGATTCGTCGCCGAATCCCAGAGGATATAGTTCTCGACCCCCTTGAAGTCGAGGTAGGCGATCGCGAGGCTGTGATCCTCGTACACCCAGACCGCCACGATCGGCTTGTTGGGGGAGCCGCCGAAGCGGATCGAGGGGGTGAGCATCTCGATCTGCTTGTTGGCCATGCCCTGGATCGCGATCTGGCCTGCCGAACGGCCTCGGATCGAGGGGATCACCGCCAGGCGATAGGGCCCGACCGAGACGAGCCGGTGCCCGACCTTGGAGCCCGGTGAACGCAGGGAGACGACGGCCTCCTGCCAGAGCTCGCGGAGGTCGCCGAGCATGAACCGGAGCGGGTCGGGGGAGGTGAGGAAGACCAGGTCCTTGTTCCCCCCATCGATGTCGCTGGTCAGCTCGCGAAGCGTCTCCTCGCCCTGGGTGAGCCGGATGGAGACGTGCTCGGCGGAAGTGCTCTTCGAGTCGTTCCCCAGCTCATCGTCGATGAGGGGCTCGTCGAAGAAGGCGTTGAGCGACAGGTCGATCTCCTGCACGACCTGCGACGGCACCGCCGCGCGGATGGCCCGATCCATGCGGACCCCGGCGTCGGGGACGTGGAGGATCCGCTCGCAGACGTTGTCCCAGACGGCCTCGGTCGTGGTGCGAAGCCGTCGCTGCCAACGCGCCCGCTCGATGAGCGGATAGACGACCTCGGGCCAGATCTCGAAGCTCGCCGGGTCGCGTGCCGCGTTGCGCGTCGCGTAGATGAGGACGGCGTTGCGGAACTTGGGATCCTGGCGCCAAACCTCGGCCACGCGGTTCCAGCGGGCGACGAGCTGATCGTCGACCTCGGTCCTTTCGGGAGCCAGCTTGCGGAGGTCGTCGTAATTCGCGGGGATCAGGCCCGGGTTGAGCATACCCTTGGCGTCGATCATGTTCTTCTGGGCATACGACGTCAGCTCAAGGACCTGATTCCGGTACTGCCTCAGCTTCTTGCGCTTGGCGGCCGTATCCCGGAAGGCGAGATACTTGGCGACGACGACCGGACTCATCGAAGGTCGAACATCAATGCGAGCTTCCAGGAGTCGGGCCGCGTGGGCGATCGACTCCTCGGAGCCGTCATTGGCCATGACGTAGGCCATGGCTAGCACGAGCCGGGCGCGATCGGCGTTCTTCGGGTCGAGCGGGCGTCGGAGGAGGATCCCCAGGCGACGGGAGCCACCGAGCAAGTACGCCAGGTAGTGGCCGCAGAGGAATCGCTCTTCGGGGCCGAGGATGACCGGGTCGGACTGGACGCTCGCCAGCATCTGCTTGGCGAGGGCCACGTCGGTGAGCGCCTTCGACGAGATGGCCGGGACCGAGTCGGGGATCGCGACCGTCGCGGCCACCGGCGAAGGGCTGACCTTCGGGACGCTCGAGGCCGTGATCTGCTGCGTCGGCGCGAGGGCCGAGCCGTTGGACTGGGCCGAGGGATTCAACTGGAACCCCTGCGACTCGTTGAGCTCGCGGCGGATCTCCTCCCGAATCGCGTCGGCGACGGCCTTGCCCGAGGTCGGTCGATTCTTGGGATCCTTGGAGATCATCTGCAGGATGAGCCCCTGGAGGCTCTCGGAGATCTCTCGGTTCCTGGACCGGGGCGGATCGGGCTGGGCGCTGACGTGCTGGGAGATCACCGCCATGGAGTTGCCGGAGAATGGGACGCTCCCCGATGCGCTCTCGTAGAGCATGATGCCCAGCGAATAGATATCCGTGAGGTGCCCGAGACGTTTCCCTTGCGCCTGCTCGGGGCTCATATAATGAGGCGTGCCCCGGATCGTCTTCGTGTCATCCACGAATTCTTCCGTGGTCGAGAGTCCGAAGTCCGAGAGCTTGGCCTGGTTGGCCGTGGTCAGCAGGACATTGCCGGGCTTGACGTCGCGGTGGATGACACCTTGATGATGGGCGTAGTCGAGCGCCTCGGCGACCTGGGCGATGATCTTGAGCCGCTCGATCAGGCTCACCTCGCGCCAGCGCTTCAGGTAGCTCGTCCCGACGACCTCTTCCATCACGAGGAAGGAGGTGCCGTCGTACTCGCCGAAGTCATAGAGTCGGACGACGTTGTCATGCAGCAGGCGGGCGAGGATCTGGGCTTCAAGGCGGATCTGCTTGGCGAGTTCTGGCGTACCGCCGTCCTTGAGGACCTTGATGGCGACCGCGCGCTGAAGGACCTGATCCGTCGCACGGAAGACGGCACCCATCCCCCCTCGGCCCAATTCCTTCTCCAGGGAAAAACGATGGTTGAGGGTCGTGCCAATCACCGCCGGGGTCCCCCGAGACGTTTCCAGTGTGAGCCCTGCTGACATATCTTTCCTATCGTATGGTAGGTTGAATTCACGTTGAACACAACGGGAAGTCAAGATCGCAACAAAGTTTTGATGGGCCGCGGAAAACCTGACGAAGACGAGGGAGCCATAAATTTTTGCGCACTGATTTCACCGTTTTAATCGGTGCGTGTGCCCTGGTCATTTCGGGGTGGACTCGAGGCCCTGACTGGCGGCGTCGACCGGCCGGGACTATGCTCGACGACAGAGGTCGTCCCCATCAAGAATCGCGACTTACGAGCCCGGAGTATCCCGATGCCCATCGAAACCCGGCGAGAGTTCACGCGCGACGCGTTGCGGTCCCTCACGGCCCTGGCCCTCATCGAAGGGCTGGCGGCACACCGACTCTTCGGCGCCGACACCCGCCCGATCGTCGACGCCTGGTTCAAGGAGCTCGAATCGATCTCCCGAGACGTCCACGATCACAAGGTCAAGGATCTCGAATTCCAGAAGTCGCTCGAGGAGTTGTACTCGCGTGTCGACCTGCCCGCGCTCTTGCGGACCCTCGACTTCGATCGCATCGCCGCCGGGGTCAACTTCCCGGCCAAGGGCGCGCGTAGCCTGCCCGTCGACTTCAAGAACGTTTCGGGGCTTCCCACCGAACTCGTCTTCGGACGTCAGATCTTCGCCATGTCGCGGGGTCGATCGGTGATTCCGCACGGGCATGACAACATGGCGACCGGCTTTCTCGTGCTCAGCGGCAACCTGCGGGGACGCAACTACGACCGCATCGAGGACAATGACGACCACTACATCATCCAGCCAAGCATAGATCGCACTTTCCGGCCTGGCGAATATTCAACGATTTCTGATCACAGAGACAACGTCCACTGGTTCACCGCCCAAAGCGAAACGGCTTTTATCTTCAACATCCACGTCATGGACACGAACCCTGAGAATTCCCGCAAGCCCGGACGAGTCTACGTCGACCCGATCGGTGAGAAGATCTCGGGCGGGCGCATCAAGGCCCCGAAGATCACCTACGGTCGGGCGAATCAGCTCTACGGATGAGCGTATCGATCAGAGTAGTCAGCGGCTCAATCGCGTGCCGGCATCCTCCACGCGGCACGCGACGATCGGGGCCTTGCCTCGCTTCGATGAGTTGCGAGGCAGTCCCGCCTCGTTTTTGGGTTGAAGCGAATGCTTCCCCGATGCCGATGATTCACGATGGATGGGGATTCCGTCTCCGGCTCGCCTACGTGTCGACCGGTCGGATTCCCCCAATCGGTCCCGTCGCCCAGGCTCAGGCGGGGTTGACAGGATAGCCGACTCCGGTAGATTCACGGCGCATTTCGCGTCGTCCCGGCCCTTGGCGATGAGCCCAACACCTCGAAGAACCGGCCGTGTCCATCGAATCCAGTATGCCAGCTCCTGTTCACCGCTCCGTTCTCCTGGAGGAGGTGCTCACTTGGCTGGCACCTCGCGAGGGGAGCGTCATCGTCGACGGGACGGCCGGAGCAGGGGGGCACACGAAGGCCCTGGCGGAGCGAGTCGGGACGAGCGGCAAGGTCATCGGATTTGATCGCGACCCAGAGATGCTCGCCCTGGCCGAGGGCGTGACGCAAGAGTTGCCCGTCACGCTCGTGCATTCCCCCTATAGCGACGCCGGGGAAGTCTTGGAACGGCTGGGCCTCGAATCCGTCGATGCGATTTTGCTCGACCTCGGCCTCTCTTCGGATCAGCTTCACTGGCGGCACCGCGGGTTCAGTTTCGGGAACGATGGGCCGCTCGACATGCGGTTCGACACGACCCGGGGAGACACCGCCGCCGACCTCGTCAACCGACTCCGCGAGGAAGACCTCGCCGACATCTTCTACCAATACGGCGAAGAACGTCACAGCCGGCGAGTGGCACGCAGGATCGTCGAGGCTCGCAAGCTCGAGCCGATCACCACGACGGGGAGGCTCGCCGAACTCGTCAGGCGCAGCATCCCCGGGAAGTGGGGGCCGATCGACCCGGCGACTCGAGTCTTCCAGGCCCTTCGGATCAAGGTCAATGAGGAACTCGACCACCTGGATGAGACCCTGGCCAGCATCCCCGATTGGCTGAAACCCGGGGGGCGGGCCGCGATCATCAGCTTCCATTCGCTCGAAGACCGGAGGGTCAAGGTCGCGTTTCGCGATGACGACCGACTGAACGTCCTGACCCGGAAGCCCGTGACCGCCACGGCGGAAGAAGTGGCCGAGAACCCCAGGGCGCGAAGCGCGAAATTGAGGGTTGCCGAACGATGCCCGACCCAGACTGGCCCGCCGGAGTCGAAATCCCGAGCGAAGTGGACTACGGACCCATGAGCGCGATCCAACACCCACATCACGGCGACGACGAACCCCTGGTCCATGAAGGATCCGTGGTCATCGAGACCTCGCATCAACTCGGATACGAACCCGAGCAAGAAGATGGTCACGAGCACGAGCACAACCCCGACCTTGCCCGGGCTCCTCGCAAGCGCTTTCGCATCCCCTTAGCTCAACTGAACCCTGGCGCCGTCGTGAAGTTGAAGAGGGAGACGCGGTTCGGCCTGGCGGTCGTGATCTCGTTCGGCATCCTGATGGGAGTTCTGATCTTCAAGAAGGGGACGAAGACCCCACCGACCAATCAGATCAAGTCCGTCAGCAACGACGCTAAGAAGCCGAATAAGCCCACGAACGAAGAAAAACCCGGTACCTCACCGCCGCCCGCAACGAGCCAGACGACCGCCGCCCCAACGCCAACTGCGGAACCGGCCCAGGCGGCTGCTCCGACTCCCGCTCCTGAAGTGGCTTCCAAGCCCGAGTCGGAGGAGGATCCGCTGCAATTGCCTACAGCTAGCCACGACGAAAGTCATGTCAAGCTGGCCTCGAATGAGGAGCCTCAATCGCCCGTACCGCCGGCCGAGACAGCCAAGCCGACCGATCCGATGGTGACGGCCCATGCGGGGACCGCTACGCCGTCCTCGTCCGATGCGACCCCCAAAGAAAGTCTGGACGCTAACCACGCCGCTCTACCGATTCCGCCGCCCGATCCTGCGGCCAAGGGGACGCCCGTCGCGGCCGAGGCTCCAGCTTCTCCTCCGGTCGACCCGCATCTCGCAGCAAGTACGCCGGGCACTCCCATCGAAACTCCTTCGAAGGATCCGGCCCCTCCGGCTGAAGGGGCCGCGGGTGCGGTCGCTCCTGCAGCCGCGGCGGGAGCCGGTGCGTTGGAGGTCACGGGTGCGGGTCAAACGCCCCCCGCGGTCGAGCCGTCGGCCGCTTTGCCTTCGGCTGGCGCTCCCGCTACGGAGCCGCCGGTGACGCCCGCGCAGGCGGGAGCGGGATCGAATGTTGCCAACTCGCCAATGCCCTTGCCGGGTCCGGCTGAGGCGGCACCCGCACCGGCCGTGGCGCCCGAGGCTCCTGCGGCTGTTACTACCGCACCTGCCTCCGAGGCGACTCAATCGCCTGCAACGCCTTCAGTCGCTCCGGGGCTCGAGCCTGCGGCTGCGCCCGCTCCAGGGACGGCTCCGAACGGCCTTATACCTGGGGCTCATCCGGCCGAAGGGAACTTGCCTCCTGCGAACATGCCCGAGACCGTGCCCATGCCGGGTTCGAGCGGGCTGACCGGCGCCGCGGAGCCACTCCCCGCTGCGCCTGCCGTTGGGGCCGGAGCCTTGGCACTGCCCGCGGCCGGGATCGCGGCTGGTGCAGGAGCCGCCGGGGCCGAGATGCTCTCCAATGCTGGTCATCAGCAGGACGGCAAGGTCAACGATATCCCGAATCTGGATCAGCCGCCGGTCGCTTCCGGGACGGAAGCACCCGCTCCGACGGAGGCACCTGCCGCCGGGATGCCGAGCGATCTCGTGCCGATCCCGAACGCCGGACAGAGGCCGTTTTCTGGCGAAACCATCGTCTCTTCCGAGCCCGAGATGGAGTCGACCTCGTCGACGACGCCCATCCTCGACGCGATCCCCGTCTCGACGCCCCCAGCCGATCCCGATCGGATCCAGCCCGAGGAGCACGTCGTCAGGAGCGGCGAGAACTTCTGGACGATCTCGCGTGAATATTACAGGTCGGGCCGCTATTACAAGGCACTCTGGAAGGCCAATCAGAAGCTTGTCGCGGCGCCCGAAGACCTCGCCGTCGGGATGACGATCATCGTGCCGCCCCCCGAAGAACTGGACAAGCACCTGATCCTCCCGCCGCAATCGGCCAAGCGGACCGAGGCGATCGATCCCCCTTCGGCCGTCCGGAAGACCTCGGCCCAGAATGTGGGCTCGAGCCCGAAAGGGCGCACCTTGAAGAATGCACCCGAGGTCGAATTGGCCCTTCCCGACATGGACGGCGACTCTCGCCGTCGCTCAAACACCTACACACCGCCGAGCGACGACTACGAGGGCGAGGAACCCGAACGCGGCAACTACCGTCGTTACCGGATTCGGAGAGGCGATAGCCTACGTAAGATTGCTCGAGAGAAACTTGGGACGGCCCGTCGTGCGAATGAGATCTTCGAGCTGAACCGCGATATTCTGGACAGCCCCAACGATAATTTGATCCCGGGTCAGGATATCTCGCTTCCGGACAACTGAGACGGCCACGAATCGCCTTCCAAGCGATGGGTATCTGACAGGGCCTTCGTCGAGACTGGGATTGTTGGCTCGATTGATCAATCCCTCGCGATCCAATGACCAAGGCTTGAAGCATAAAAGGAGAGGCCCGAGTCTTCATAAGACTCGGGCCTCTCCTTCGATGTGTTCGTGACAGGCGGCTTCGATCCAACGACTCGCGGGCGGATCAAGCCGACGTGCGTCGGAAGCGGAGACGATCGTTGCGGAGCCAGTTCGAGGCAATCTGCTTGTCGTCGAACTGGATCACGTGATCGGCGAGGATCTGATAGGTCCTGGCCCCCTTGCCGGCGATGAGGACGACATCGCCGGGGCTCGTGCTGGCGAGGGTGCTCTCGATGGCGAACTGACGGTTCGACTCGACCCGGACGCGGCCAGGTCGGCGGAAGCCGGCGAGCAGGTCGTCGAGGATCTGGTTCGGGTCTTCCGTCCTCGGGTTGTCGTCGGTGAGGATGACCCGGTCGGCACCGTGTTCGGCGGCGTAGGCGAGGGCCAATCGCTCGGAGCGGTCGCGGAGCCCCTCGGCCCCGAGGATGCAGTGAACCTGCCCGGTCCCCAGCCTCCGAACGGCTTCGAGCGCCTGCTGGAGGTCGGTGCCGGTCCTCGCCTGGTCGATCCAGACCGAGAAATCCTGCCCTTCGATCAGGCTCTCGAGGCGTCCCGGGATGCCGGAGACCGACTCGAGTCCTGCGACCACGGCGTCGACGTTGACCCCTTGCGACCAGGCGACGGCCGCCGCGGCGAGGGCCTGCGAGACGTACGTTTTCCCGGGTAGCCTGAGGTGGATGGAAGCCTCACGGTCGAACCCGCGGAGCAGGAATCGCACGCCTGTGGTGTCGAGTCGCTCGATCTCGGCGGTGACGTCGGCATCGCGCTCGAGCCCGAACGAGATGCGTCGGGTGTCGAGGTTGACCGCACCCAGGGGCTCGATCAAGGGGTCGTCGGCGCTGACGATCGAGATGCCTCCCGGCACGACCTTGCGGAAGAGGCGCGCCTTCGACTGGCGGCGCATCCGGATGATCTCGGAGTCGAGGCCGCCGACGGAGCCCGAGTCGGTGGCGAGGGCCACGTCGAATCGGATCCCCTCGACATGACGATCACGGAGAGCCTCGGGGGGGACCTCGACGACGCCGCCGCGGCAGCCGTGCTCGACCATGTCCGACAGCATCGTGGCTAGGGACTCGGCGCCGGGGAAGGTGCTGCTCACCGAGCGGGTGGACACGCCGTCGGACCAGCCCAGTGAGCCGACGAGACCGAAGCGGACGCCGGTCGCCTCGAAGATGGCCCGGAGGAAGAGGCTCGTCACCGTCCGTCCCCAGGTTCCCGTGACGCCGACCGTCAGGAGCTGGTCGGAGGGGTCGCCGGCCAGCGCGTGGCAGAGGCGGGCGAGGGCCTCACGCGAGTCGGGGACGATGACCTGGAGCCGTCCCGCCTCGGGGCAAGGACGCTCGACCACAACGCCGGCCGCGCCGCGTTCGAGGGCCTGCGTGACGAACTCGTGTCCGTCGCGTTCCGAGCCTCGGACGGCGACGAAGACCTGGCCCGGGTCGAGACGACGGCTATCCGCCGTGCAGCCCGAGACTTCCCAGTCCTGGCAGCCCAGGAACTTCGCCTCGGGCAAGAGCCGCCGAAGGCTGACCGATGGGATCCCTTGTTGGGGCAAACGGTCGACAAACCAGCGTGCCATCGGTATTCGCCTCCTTGCCATCCAACGAACCCGGCCCATCATGGGCCACGGTGCCTCACATCCCTGTCCTCGAGGCGGCGGCATTCTTGGCCAATCCAGGAAAAAAGGCAATGCCAGAGTGGCCTTCATGCCGATGTCTTACGATTCGCCCGCAACAATGGCCGAATCGGCATCGGGCACTCTTACAACCATGTCCATGCGACGAAAAACGGCCGAGGGAACGTAGCCCCTCGGCCGTCGATTGGGAGTCGATTTTGAACCCGCCAGACATCAATGGCGGAAGAGGAATTCCTTGGAGTTGATCAGCACCCAACCCAGGTCCTCGACCGCCTGACGCCGGTCCTTCGCCGCCGAGAGGTGCTTGACCGCGGCCGCGGTCTCCGTCGCGTTCGGCTCGCGGGCGAGGGCGACGATGTAGAGCTCCTTGGCGATGGCCTCGGGGGGCAAGTTGCTCTTGGCGAGTTGGGCCATGCGCCCGGCGTCGTCGCGGAGCTTGCCGTTGACCGTCGCACCGCCGATGAGCTGCAAGGCCTGGGAGAGGTTCGAGTCGCTCTCACGCTCGCACTCGCAGGCCAGCTCGCGGGCGGGGCGGCCGAAGGTCTTGAGGAACGGGTTCTCCATCTTGCCGTCGGGGATCTGAGTGGCGCGGAAGCCCTTGGGCAGGTTGTCGAACGGGGTCGTCGTCGCCGTCACGCTCGAGATGGCGTCGAGGAGCACCTCGGCCGGGAGAAGCTTGGTGATGGCATGCGAGAAGTAGAGCGTGTCGTCGTTATTGAGCTCGTTCGACTTCGCGCTGAGCTGATAGGTGCGGCTCGTCAGGATCGTGCGGATCAGGCCCTTGAGGTTGAAGCCGCTCTTCACGAACGAGGCCGTCAGGCCGTCGATCAACTCGTCGTTCGAGGCCGGGTTCGAGTCGCGGAAGTCGTCAACGGGCTCGACGATGCCTCGGCCGACCATGTGATACCAGATCCGGTTGACGAGACTCTTGGCGAAGAAGGGGTTCTCGGGGCTGGTCAACCAGGCCGCGAGCAGGACGCGACGGTCGGGGACCTTCGGATCTTCGAGGACCGGACCGCCCAGGGCCTTCGGCTTCATGACCTGGCCCGTCCTCGGCTGGCGGACGTCGCCGTCGCCGGCCGTGAAGATGACCTCGTCGTTCGGCAGCGAACCCTTCTTCTGCCGGACCCGGGAGAAGAACGCGGCGAAGCCGTAATAGTCGTCCTGGGTCCAACGCTCGAACGGGTGGTTATGGCACTTGGCACACTGAATCCGGACGCCGAGGAAGAGTTGGGCGGTCGTCTCGACCGAGTTCTCGGGGTCTCGGCTGATTCGGTAGTAGTTAGCGGGCGGGTTCTTGTATGCCGAACCGGCCGAGGTCAGAAGTTCTCGGACGAACTGATCCATCGGCGTGTCGCGCTCGAGCTGGGCCTTAATCCAGCGATTGAAGACGTATGTCCCCTTGGCCTGGATCAGGCGGCCGTTCGAGCGGAGGATGTCGGCGAATTTGAGGGTCCAGAAGTCATAGAACTCGGGGCGGGCGAGGAGCCGGTCGATCAGCCTGGACCGGCGATCCGGCGACGGATCGTTCAGGAAGGCTTGGACTTCCTCCGGCTTCGGCAGGACGCCGATCGTGTCGAGCGTGGCCCGGCGGATGAACTCGGAGTCGGTGCAGAGCTCGGAGGGGCTGATCCGCATCCGGTTCAGCTTCGCGAAGACGGCCTGGTCGATCACGCTGTCCTGGGGCACGTCGACGGGCTTGAACCCGGGGACTTCCACCAGGTGTGTCAGGCGGACGTTGGCGACCAGGTCGAGATAGTGGGCGATGACGGCGACCTCGCCCCGGGTCTTGAAGACGACGTGACCGTCGGCGTCGACGTCGGCGATCTCGGGGTTCGAGGAGTTGTAGTAGCAGATGGGGGTGACGTCGCGGACGGTGCCGTCCGCCATGTGGACGAGCACAACGACCTGCTGCGATTTCGCCGGGGCGTGCAGGACCCGGGCGCCCGGGGCGATCTCGAGCTTCACCGCCGCGGTGGCGTTCGGATCGTCGTGGGCACCTTCCTTAATCCAGTCGTGGATGTATTCGTAGGTCTTCGTGTTGCGAGCGAGCCGGAGACCGCCCTCGTGGGGCAGTTCGCCCAGCGGCTTGCGGAGGATCAGGCTGCTCGCGGCATCGAGACCGGAGATTCGGCGTCCGCTGGCCTCGCGGGTCAGGGTCACGAAGTCCTGGTCGGGCAGGTAACCGCGAAGGCTCAGCTTCAGGCCGCCCTTGCCGGTCGGGGTGCCGTGGCAGGCCCCCATGTTGCAATTGGCCTGGCTGAAGGCGGGGATCACGTCGCGGCGGAAGCTCACCGGAGCGGGGAACTCCATCTTCTCGACGACGACGGTCGTCTGGGCCTCGACGCTACCACCCCTGGCGACGATCGTCGCGACGCCGTTGGCCTTGGGGACGACGCGTCCCTTGGGGGTGACGGTGGCGATCTCGGGGTTCAGGCTGACCCATTCCAGGTCGCGAGTCAGGTCGCGTTCGGTGCCGTTGGCCTCGCGTGAGGAGGCGATGAGCTGGCGGGTGGCACGCTTCCCCTGAATCGTCGGCTTCTGCGGCTCGATCGTGACCGAGACCGGGTTGCCGATCTTCGAGGCGGGCTCTTCAGCCTTCGCGGCCTGGATGACCGGAGCCATCAAAGCCAAGAGGCTCAGAAGCCGACACACCGAGGTTCGTCGAGCGTTCATCGGGCGCTCCTGATTCGGACATCAACATCGACGGCGGGCAGGTCGTATCCCTTCGAGGCGATGGTAAAGCGACCCACTCGAAGGAAGGTAGGAATGTGGAGGTAGGAACTCTGGCAGTGTTCCAATGCCACAATCGAAGACACTACTCGAACTGTGGGGAAAGTTTCAAGCAAAGTCAAACAATTTCCGGCGTGACCGATCACTCGCAGCCCTCACAATTTCCACTCCAATTTCCTTCGAACGCCCCAATTTTTCCTTCGAACGCCCCAATTTCGATGCCGGCTGGAAGTCGTTTGCGTCAAAGTAACCGTGATCATCAACGGCGATGCCGCTTCCACGAATACGTTACGAATGGCGTCAGCGATCGAACGAGTTCCAAACTTTGCGGGTTGAAGGGTTCGGAGGGGCTCGGCACTGCCCTTGCACGAAGGTCGGGTCTCGATAAAATTCAGGAGTCCCCTTCGCATTTCCTTTCTCATGAACGACATCGATGTCGGCCCTCTGCTCGACTTGAGTTTTATTGCACCAACTCGGTTCGTCGGTGTGGTAAACTAGAGGCGTTTGGTAGCCTCGCGAGATTGCGTTCCCTGGGGCCTGTCTGACGACGGGCAGGGGCTGTCGGCCTAGATGCAGTCGTCTCCTCAGAGGACGGGGAAGACGTGATCGCCTCGGTTTTCAAGGAGGAGTGAAGGTATGCACTCGCAAGGTTTGTACGGTTCGGTGCGTTACGGTTTGCCTGGATTGCTCCTGGGCCTGGCCCTGATGGGTGTCTTCGGCGCGGTTCGGGGACCGGTGGCGCGTGCTCAAGCTGATCTGACCCGCGGGCAAGCTGGTGACCGGTCTCGACCGATCCCGACTCCTGTCGGCGAGTCTTCCAATACCCTGGCCATCGTTTCCGCCGCAGGAGGTGGGCCGTCGCAGTTGCTCTACCTGATCGACACGAAGACTAAGGCCTTCTCCGTCTATCGGGTCGATCCGATGCAAGGCGACCGCACCGTCAAACTCATCGGCGCCCGACAGTATCAATGGGACATGAAACTTTCCCAGTTTAACAACCAAGAACCCGAGGTTGCCGCGGTCGAGTCCATGGTGAAGTCGGCGAGCCATCCCAATCGTTGAGTCTCGGGGGAGCGGACGATGCGGTCGTCCTCGCCCGTGACGCGGAGTTAACCCGGCCTTCATCGAATCTCGAACGCGCCAACCTAGATGAAACGATCCGTGAGGGTCGTCTCCCGACTGTGAGGAGCACGTCCATGGCTCAATTCTATACTCTTGAGGAAGCCGCACGCGTCCTGGGAATGAGTCCCGACGAGCTGAAGGCTAAGGCCCAACAGCGAGAGGTTCGCGCGTTTTTGGATGGTGGATCGTGGCGTTTCCGCGTCGGCGACGTCGATGAACTGGCCCGTCGCCGCGGGCTCGGCAGCGATGCCGAGCTCCGACTGTCGGACCTGGACATGCCGGTCGCCAGCGGCGACGCGGCGGACCCCGAATTGTCCGAGTTCCAGATGGGGGTGGCCGAGCCCGACCTCGGCGCCCCGACGATGGAAGTCGCGAATCCGGAGGGGAGCTCCGAGCATGACATCCTGCTCGACGACCTCTCTTTGCCCCCGAACCCGATGACCAACTCGAGCTCGGTCATCATCGGCATGTCGACCTCCGGCAAACTGCCGAGCGACTCGGACGTCCGCCTCGTCCCCGAGAATCCCCGCGGTTCCCGGCCGAGCGATTCCGATGTCCGCCTGGCGACCCCCGGCGACTATAAGGCGCCGAGCGACTCGGATGTGACGCTGGTCGCCGATGACACGTCGGATCACCACGCGTTGCTGACCCCGGCCGACACCAACGTCCGTCAGTCCCCCGTGATCGGCTCCTCGGCCGAGATCAAGGCGGCCCACGACGAGGAGGACAGCGACTTCGAGTTGACCCCTTCGAGCGTGATCGATGCCCTTCAGCCGGATTCGGGCAGCGATTTCGAGCTGAACGCAATCGAGGAGGGGAGCGACGAGTTCGAGTCGACCCCGCTCGCCAAGCCCGGCGACTCGGACGTGACCGCCGCCGACCCCGGCTTCTCGGGCATCAACCTGTCCCGCCCGAGCGACTCGGGCATCAACCTCCAGATGGCCTCCGGCCTCGGCTTGGGTGCGGGTGCGAGCTCGATCGAGCTGGCCCCGCTCAGCGGCGACGACATCAAGGCCGTCGCCCCGGTCCCCAAGGCCAAGCCGAACCCCAAGCTGTCGGAGACGCCCACCCCCTCGACCCGCAAGGCCGAGAAGGACATCTTCGACGACACCGACTTCGAGGTCGACGCCCTCTCTTCCGATGGCGACTCCTCGGACGACAAGACCATGCAGCTTGAAGCCGCCAGCGACTTCGAGCTCGAAGAGGCCGACACCGGCTCGGAAGTCTTCGCCATCGATGAAGAGGACGTCGACCAGAACGCCGCTACGGCGCTCGGCCCGGCGATCCTCGAAGAGGACGAAGACGAGGAGGACGACGACGACGGCTTCGCCGCCGCCACCTCCAGCGAGATGGCCAGCGCCTGGGACGTCGAGAGCGAGACGCCCTCGACGGTCGGTCGCGCCGCCGCTGCCTCGCCGGCCCTCGCCGCCGCTGGGGCGTCGGCCGAGTGGGGCGGTCTCTGGATCGGCCTGCTTTCCGTGGCGACCGTCCTCATGATGTTCGCGGCCTTCGTCTCCATCGATCTGGTCCGCAATCTCTACGAATACCAGAGCGGCTCGCCTGCCTCGGGTATTGTCAAGAGCCTGTCCGGCATGCTCTTCGGTTGAGCTTCGACGTTGCCCGGGACGTCCGTTGCGACGGCCCGGGCAATACTTCTTTCCTCTTCTATCGGGATGAGGACAAATCCTGGTATCTTCGCTCCACCTCGCCTCGACACAACACCTCGCGAACGTATCATGCCCGAGGGGATCATGATCCCCAGCCTCAGCTCGACCTATCGTGCCGAAAGGAGTCGGAACGGATGGTCAAACCGTTTCGGTCGTTAGCCGCGACCCACCTCGGCTTGGCCTGCGTCTTGGTGTTCGCCGGCTGTGCCGTCGTGCCGCGTTCGAAACTGGACGAGAGCCGGAGGTTGAGCCGGACGCTCCAGGCGGACAATGCGCGCCTCAAGAATTCGGTGACAAGCCTCAAGAGCCAGTATGAAGAGCTCGCTGAGCGGTCGGACGATGATGCGTTCCGACTTCGGAATCAGGAGCAGGAGATTCAGAAGCTCCTGGCGAGTGTCCACGCCTATCAGGAAGACCGCGAGCAACTGGCCCGCGGAGTCGAGCGGCTCAAGAATCAGGTTCGGGGCGCGACCCGACCCATCTCGGCCCAATTCCGGACTCGCTTCGAAAACTTCGCCAAGGAGAATCCGGGCTGCGAGTTCGACCCGAAGTCGTCGATCGTGACCATCCCCACGGAACTCCTCTTCCAGCCCGGCACGGACAAGCCCAAGGCGAAGGCACGCGATCTGCTCGCCTCATTCTCGAAGGTCTTCGATGATCCCGATGCCGCCGAGCTTCGGATCCTGGTCACGGGCCACACCGAGGACTCGCTGGTGACCAGGACGAGCTATGAAGGCGATGCTCCCAAGGCCGAGCATCTGAGCCTCGATCGCGCCAGCAAGGTCCGCGAACTGATCGCCAGCGAAGGGCATATCGCGACCTCTCGGATCGATGTCGCCGGCGTGGCCGCGTCCGACGCGATGGGAACGGACGTCGGTGACGGCAGCCTCAACTCCAAACGGCGCATCGAAATCCAGGTGAGCCGGAGCGGTGCACTCCCGCCCGAGACTCCCTCCGAGCCTTGACTTCCGCTCCGGCGGCCTATCATAATTTTTGGTTGCGATGGAGGAAGGTTCGAGTTCCGTTCGCAGGCCACCCATTCATTCAGGGAGTCGAATTCCATGAACAAGCGATTGAGTGTTCTCTGCGGCGCCTTGATCCTGGCGATGGGGACGTTCGCCCACGCGGGTGGGATCCAGGGGGACTACGTCGAGGCCAGGACCGCAGACGTCTTCACCGGGCCTTGCTTCTCCAACGCCGAGATCTTCATCTATGGCAAGCAGGCCGTGATGGCCTGGAAGGTGTCCAAGGGCGACTATCAAGGGGTCGACCTCAGCGGCCTGAGCGTCGCGGCGGCCGTCCAGGGGACCACGACCTTCTCTGAGGACAAGCCGGAAGCGGCTCGCGCGATCCTCATCGTCGACTCAAGGGCGAATCAGGGGCAACGCGAAGCCTTGATCTCCCTGGCCAAAGAACTTGGCGGCCTCCGGCTCGCGAACATCGTGGATGTCCGCCGGGCTCCCATCAAGCTCAAGGTTGAGGCCCATTCCGAAGGGGACCAGGCCTCGCATCAGTCGCACGGGATGCCGACGTCGCCCCGGGCTTCGTTCTGGGCCGCGGGTCTGGCTCAGATCATCACCCGACCGCTCGACGACGGCGACCACTTCTGTGGCAACGAGGTCGTGGCATACCAGCCCCTTTCGAAGGGTGTGAAGGCCGTCCCCGCCTACACGCTCGGTCACCAGTTCAAGGGTGAAGGCCTCGAGTCGACCTGGGACGATCCCAACTGTCGCAGCAGCTTCGTGGGCCGGTTCTCTCTCTGACGCTCGAACTCGACCATACGATCTCGAGTGGGTCGAGGACTTCGATACCTCGACCCATTCCCGCCTGCCTGATGGCTTATCGCGTTCCGGCCCGATCGAACTTCCGCAACCCTGCCGCCACTCGGCTATTGCGAATCAATCTCGTCAGTACATCATCCTCATCCAAGGATCCAGAGTCGCATGCATTCGAACCGTTGGATCGTGCTGGCCGCCCTGCTGACGACGACCTCCGCCTTCGGCCAGGAATCGTTCAAGGTAGAGGTGTTAAAGGAGGCTCCCCCCGCCGCGCTCGCCGATGCCATCAAGGGGACTCTCAACGCTCAGGGCTATCGGGTGGTGGACGACCAGGGGCGTCCTTACGCCGACATCTGGATCCGCAAGGCTGTCCCCGCGTCGGCCAAGCCCGCTGGATCCAAGGGGGCGATCCAGTTCCCGATCCTTCAGGAAGGGGAGCTTGTGGGGGCCTTGCGGTTCTCGGCCGAGGGGCGTGACTATCGCGATCAATCCATCGCCGAAGGGGTGTATACGCTCCGTTACGGCCTGCAGCCCGTCAACGGCGACCACCTGGGTGTGAGCACCTATCGCGACTACGTGCTCCTCCTCCCGGCTTCCAAGGACAAGGCCCTCGATGCCCCCGCTCAGAAGAAACTCCACGCAGAAAGCTCCGAGTCGGCGGGCAGCAGCCATCCTGCCGTCCTGATGCTGCTCAACGCCCCCGAGTCGGCGTCGAAGACCGAGCCGAGCGTCGTCCGCGACGAGGCCAAGAACACCTGGGCCGCGGTCGTCCCGATCAACCTCGCCGTCAAGGGATCGTCCGAGCCCGCCACGCTCCAGGTCCAGATCGTGGTCATCGGCGCGGCGATGAATTGAACGCCGGCTCGGTCGAATCCACCCCAGGCCTTGTCGCCGGACTACGCCTCGTTCATCAACTTCGCTATCCTTGGGCATCATCCAGGCACACGAACTCGTAAGGCGTGAGCCTCGCGGGCTGGTGTTCGGATCTGCGCATCCTTACTTCGGTCAGCATCCTTCGACGGACCACGTTGTATGCCGCTTTCGCTGCTCATGGCACTCTTCGTGGCCTTCGGGCTCGATGACCTCGTCCAGAAGCCGATTCCCGCCGATTTCAAGGTAGCCGATCGATTCACCGAGGCCGGGACGGGGATCTTGGTCGTCGCCCTCCTCGCGGTCGCGTTCGGCCGCCTGGTGGCTTTCGCCGTGGCGCGGAAAGGGTATGCGGGCTCGGCCTTGCGGAAGCGTTACGCCCTGGGTCTGCGACTCTTCGAACTCACCGGCCTGCTCGTTTATGCCTGGATCATTCACTGGGTCGGCTGGGCGAGTACCATCCGCAATGGGCTCGGACTTCCCTCGATCGCATTCCTGAAAGACGGCCTGATTCTCCTACCCTATATCCTGATCCAGGTCGCGATCTGGTTCGGGACTTTCCCCGCCGAAATCGCACTCCGGTCGACCTCGCCGCTACCGGCGGTCGGGTGGCTTCGGCACCTGATCCTGCGAACCCGTTACACGCTGGGGCTGGCGCTTCCCGCGTTGTTCGTCTACTCGGTGGGACCCGACCTGATCAGCCGGCAATGGCCCGATTGGAGCGCGAGTGCCTGGGCTCAGCCCGTCGAAGTGCTCGTGATGGGCTTGACGCTGCTGGCCATCTCGCCGCTCTTCCTCCGGATCGCCTGGCCGACACGTCCCCTGGAGGCCGGACCTTTGCGATCCAGGCTCGAGCAGCAGGCGCGTCGGGTCGGCTTCCGCTACTCGGACATCCTCGTCTGGGACACGGGCAACGGGGTCGTGAACGCGTGCGTGACTGGCTCGTTACCCTGGTTTCGCTACGTCCTCCTGAGCGACGCTCTGCTCGAGTATCTCAACGAGCATGAGGTCGCCGCGGTCTTCGGACACGAACTGGGACATATCGCCCATCGCCATCTCGTTTTCTTCGGCGTCTTCATCGTGGGGAGCCTGGGTGTCCTGGCAATGTTCGATACCCGAGTCGAGTGGGCACTCACCGCGCTCTCGGGCTCGCTCGTGGGTCGAGACAGCCCGATCGCCGCGACGGCGATCGAGACCGTCGTTGCCTTCTCCGCGATCGGGATATATGCGCTCGTCGTGTTCGGCCACATCTCGCGGCGATTCGAAAGGCAGGCCGATGTCTTCGGCTGCCGCGCCGTGTCCTGCTTCGCCGAGAGCTGCCCGCCGCATGCCGACGTCGACCGTCGCGCGGAGGGGGGAACCCTGGCGGTGAACCCGTGCCCGGTCGGGATCCGCATCTTCGCCAACGCCCTCGCGAACGTTGCGTCGCTCAATGGGATCGATCCCAGGGCTCGTTCCTGGCGGCATGGGAGCATCGCCAGACGCATCGCCTTCATCGAGACCCTGGAGAGCCGACCCGAGCAGGTCCGACGGTTCCAGGTCGGGGTCCTCCGACTCCGCGTGGCAGTTGGAGTGGTGCTTGGATTGGCACTTGTTCTGGCGATGGCCTACGGGACATTCCCCAGGCTTCGTTGATTTCAGGACGCCCGAGCCTTCCTCGCAAACAATCGGTCGTCTCGATGCGTATGGTAACCCGGGGGGAAACGAGCACCATCGAACGAAAGGCGAAGGCCGTTCGACCAGAACGCCGGCGGACTTGAGGAAAAGCTCCGCGATGCGTCTTTGAGTATGGTGTCGAGTTTGGTATAGTCCGCCGTCTCGTCGATTCCGACTGGGATTGCACCCGTCGCGCGACAAGGAGGTCGTCGCAATGCCCCAGTGGCCTATTCGCGTTAAACTCATTGCTGGCTTAACCTTGGTTGTCGGGATGATGCTCACCCTCATGGGTGGATCCATCTTCGGGCTCCATGCGTTTCACACCAGCAACCTCAAGCTCGTTGATCAGTTGCACGAGCTCGGGGCCTCGAAAGATTTGCTCCTGGTTGTACTGCGGCTTGAGAACGCGGGCACGATCAACACTCCCGAGGAACGGCAGGAGTTGGAGCGCAAGGTCCACCAGGCCCAGCAGGCCTTGATGGCCTATCACGCGGAGCTCAAGGCCAACACCACGCGGGGGAACCGTGCGGACGATGGCCGGGACGAGCTCAAGCTCGCCTTTCAGATCGACAGTGACCTGACCACGATCCTGTCCGAGCTGCACCCCGACCGAAAAGTCTTCCCGCAACTCCCCGGGACTTCTACCTATTTGAAGAGGCATCCCGAGGCTCAGCCGGCTCTTGAGGCGACCGCCGAGAAGTCGGTACTGGCACAGCGGATCGATCGGCTGAACCAGAGGGTCATGGAGCTCCCCGACAAGCTGCATCAGGACTTCTACAGCGTCCTGCTGTCTTCGAAGGGGCAATATCAGACGAGCCGGATCATCGTATGGTCGTCAACCCTGATGGTCGTGCTCATGCTAGGCGGCCTCACGGCGCTATTCCATCGCTGGGTCTTATATCCGGTCCGACTTTTGCAGCGAGGAGTCCGTCGCGTCGCGAGGGGCGGCTTCGACTACAAAATCGACCTCAAGACGGGCGACGAGATGCAAGGGCTGGCCGAGGCCTTTAACGACATGACGGCCAGGCTCAGTGTCACGTATGCCGACCTCGAGCGTCAGGTTCATGAGCGGAGCCGACAACTCGTCCGTTCCGAGCGACTGGCGGGGGTCGGGTTCCTCGCCGCGGGCGTGGCCCACGAGATCAACAATCCCCTGGCCTCGATTGCCTTTTGCTCCGAAGCCCTCGAGAACCGACTGTCGCCGATGCTCAACATCAATGAGCACAGCGACGCCAAGATCGTCCGCAACTACCTGCGGATGATCCAGGAGGAGGCCTTCCGCTGCAAAAGCATCACGGAAAAACTCCTCGACTTCTCTCGATGTGCTGAAATCCAACGAGAGCGGACCGACCTGGCGGGCCTGATCCAGGGGGTCGTCGAGATGATCCGACATATGGGCAAATACCGGGGCAAGCAGATCGTCTTCCAGCCCCGCGAGGCCGTCATGGCCCACGTCGATGGCCAGGAAATCAAGCAGGTGGTCCTGAACCTCGTCGTCAACGCGCTCGATTCGATGGAGCCCGAAGGGGTCCTCAAGATCGACCTGAGGCACGCCGAGGGGATGGCCGAGATGAGCTTCGAGGATGACGGCTGCGGCATGGCCCCCGAGGTCCTCGAGAACATCTTCGAGCCGTTCTTCACGAAGCGGAAGGTCGGCAAGGGCACGGGCCTCGGCCTTTCGATCACGCATCGAATTATAAGCCAGCATCATGGTGAGATCGCCGCGACGAGCCGAGGCGAGGGGGAAGGTGCGACCTTCGTCGTCCGGCTGCCGATCCGACCTGCCGACGATTCGGCGGGCGATTCCTCGGCGACGTCGAAGGGGCACCGGGCCGCCTGATCGCATTCGATTCAAGTCGATTCAGGGGAATAGCGTCCCCCCAATCGGTCGAGTCTCACGGAGGAGACCAGTCTCATGGAGAAGACCAATCAAGGAGGACTTCGCATCCTTTTCGCCGATGACGAGGCCCACCTGCGTGACCTGATGCAGATGGAGCTGCCGAGGCTCGGCCACGAAGTCACCGTCTGCCCCGACGGCGCATCGGCCCTCCGCGCCCTCGAGAAAGGCTCCTACGACGCGGCTCTCCTTGATATGCGGATGCCGGGCATGACCGGCATCGAGGTCCTCGGCAAGATCCGCCAGCTCAATCCCGAGACCCAGGTCATCATCCTGACCGGGCACGCCACGGTCGATACCGCGGTGCAGGCTCTCCGGCTCGGCGCGTTCGACTACCTCACCAAGCCCTGCAAATGGGCCGAGCTCGAAGTGATCCTCAACCGCATCTCCGAACGCCGCGACCTGACGAACAAGGCGGCCGCGCTCGAGACCCGGCTCAAGTCGGCCGAGGGGACGCCCACCCTCATCGGCGACACCCCCGCCATGCAGTCGGTCCGCCGCCTCATCGACATGATCGCGCCGACGGATGCCAGCGTGATGATCCTCGGCGAGACCGGCACCGGCAAGGAACTGATCGCGAGGAACCTGCACGACAAGAGCCGTCGGGCCGGCCACGCGTTCATCCCCGTCAATTGCGGCGCCCTGCCCGAAAACCTCGTGGAGAGCGAGCTCTTCGGCCACCGCAAGGGGGCGTTCACCGGGGCCGACACCCACCGCAAGGGGCTCTTTGAGGTCGCAAACGGCGGCACGCTCTTCCTCGACGAGGTCGGCGAGCTGGACAAGAGCGTCCAGGTCAAGCTCCTCCGCTTCCTCGAGTCGGGCGAGATCCGGCGCGTCGGCGAGAACGACCCGTTCCGCGTCGACGTCCGCGTCCTCTGCGCTACGAACCGCGATCTGCGGGAGATGATCGAGGCGGACCAGTTCCGCGAAGACCTCTTCTTCCGCATGAACACGTTTGAAATCCAGCTCCCTCCGCTCCGCGAGCGCAAGGGAGACATCCCGGCTTTGGCCCGTCATATGTTGACCCGGTATAGCTCCCGACGCGGCTCGCTCGACACGGCCCTGACGCCCGAAGCGATCGAGATGCTGACGTCGCACGACTGGCCGGGCAACATCCGGGAGCTCGCCAACGCCATCGAGCGTGCGACGATCCTCTCCGGCGGCGGCCCGATCCGGCCGGAGCACCTGCCGACCCAGGTTCCCGTCCGGCGCTCGAGCTCGACCACGCCGGCGGCCGCCTCAAGCGCCATGGCCGGGCCTCATTTCCAGATCCCGGAGGGAACTCCGACCCTCCGCGACGTGGAAATGAAGTACATCCAGGTCATCCTCGAGCGGCACAACGGCAACAAGCCGGCCGCCTCCAAGGAACTGGGAATCAGCCTCAAGACGCTCTACAATAAGATCAATCAACTGCAACAGACCTGAGCCACTCCTCGCGAAGCGGCCGTCGTCGAGGGGACTCGCTCCAACTGAAGCGAATGAACCCCATGCGACACGCATCGAAAGTCTTCCTCAGCGTCCTTGCCCTCTATTATCCGCAACCGACCCTTCGAGCCGCCGACGCCCCGAGCGAGAAACGCCTCGAGGCCCAGGCGGCCCTCAAGCCTTATGGGGGACTGGTCGGAAGTTGGCGAGGCACCGGCCAGCCCGAACGGGGCAGGTCACGTGGCTCCTGGCGGGAGTCGGCGAACTGGGCGTGGAAGCTCTCGCAGGACTCGGCCTCGCTTGAGCTCTCGATCGACAAGGGCAAATACCTTCGCTCGGCGACCCTGCGACCGGGGACGAAGTCTCATGGCTTTATCCTCGAGGCCACCCTCGCCGACGGCGAGAAACGCACCTTCTCCGGCGAGGAGAACGGGAAGAAGGCCCTCATCCTGGCGGCCGAAGGCGCCAAGGAAGGGTTGAGCCGGATTACGTTGACGCCGCTGCACGAGACCCGGCTCCTGCTCAAGCTCGAGGCCCGAGATCCTGGTGGTGATGCGTACTTCCAACTCGGCGAGGTCGGCTATACGCGCGAGGGAGTCGCCTTTGCGACCGGCGACTCCGCACCCATCTGCATCGTCACCGAAGGACGAGGCTCGATGCCCGTCACTTACAAGGGCAAGACGTATTACGTCTGCTGCTCGGGCTGTCGCGACCTCTTCGAGGAGAATCCCGAGGCCATCCTGGCCGAGGCGGCCGAACGCGAGAAGAGCAAGAAGAAGTGATCTCGAAGGCCGCCTTGGGCGGCTCTTCCTCGGTTGGGGATGTTCCTCGCCGCGCCGACGCATTCTAATGGGCAGGGGGGCGACCTCCAATCTCTCTCCGAGCGTCTCCAAATGACGCTCCGAGGCCGCCTGCGAGGCATTCCGAACCGTTGAAGGAGCCGGCGATGGACGGGAACCTGCGACGAAGGCGCTTCTTGCAGTCAGCCTCGGCCCTGGGACTCGGTGCGGGTCTTGGGAGTTGGTCGAACCTGGCGGCCATCACCCCTGCGAAGGCGGCGGATCTTAGAGTCGGGCCCGATGCCGTGCGATTCCGACCCGAGATCGAGCCGGTGGTGCGCTGGATCGAGGAGACCCCTCGCGAGCAGGCTCTCGAGGTTGCCATCACCCACCTCAAGAATGGCCTCTCCTACCGCGACCTCCTCGCCGGCCTCTTCCTGGCGGGGATCCGGAACATCCGGCCGCATCCGGTCGGCTTCAAGTTCCACGCGGTCATGGTGATGAATTCCGCCCACCTTCTGGCGCAGACCTCGGCCGTCACCGAACGCCTGCTGCCGCTCCTCTGGGCGCTCGACACCTTCAAGAACTCGCAACTCCAGGATGAACGCGAGGGGGACTGGACGCTCGCCAAGGTCAACGAGTCGAAGCTCCCCGAACCCTCGAAGGCTCGTGCGGAGTTCCTCCGGGCAATGGAGGCCTGGGATGCCGAGGCGGCCGACGTGGCGATCGCGTCGCTCTGCCGGATCTCGGGAGCGGCCGAGACGATGGAGCCGCTCTGGCGGATGGGGGTCCGCGACCAGAGAAACATTGGCCACAAGGCGATCTTCACCGCGCAGAGCTGGCGGACGCTCCAGGCGATCGGCTGGCAGCATGCCGAGCCCGTCCTGCGCTCGCTCTCGCTCGGGCAGTTGGATCTGCACGGCGATTCACGTCCCGTGGTGGTCGGACCATACGAGGCAAACGTCGAGAATGCCAAGAAAATCCGGGATGACTGGCAGGTCGCCAAGACCGACCCGGCCGCGACTCAGGCCCTCCTGGAAACGCTCCGTGAGGCCACTCCAGAAGCCGCCGCGGAGGAAGCCGTCAAGATCCTGAACAGGGGCGTGGCCGCCGACTCGATCTGGGACGCCGTCATGCTCTCCGCCAACGAGATCCTGATGCGCAGCCCCGGCATCCTCGCGATCCACGCCGTCACCTCCGCCAACGCGCTCCACTTCATCTACGGTGCGAGCGGCGACGACACGACACGAAGGCTCGCCCTGCTGCAAGGCGTTGCCTGGCAGCCTCTCTTCCGCGGCCGCATCCGGCCGGGCGAGGGGCCGAAGATCGACGCGTTGGCCGCGACCAAGCCCACTTCGGCTGGCAAGGACGAGGCTGTCGGCGAGATCTTCGAGGCGATCAGCGAGGATCGAGGCCAGGCCGCCTCCAAGGTCGTGGGTTATCTCGAAGACGGCGGCTCCGACGAATTGCTATTCGCCGCGGCGCGTCGGATGATCTTCCACAAGGGCCGCGACAGCCACGACTACAAGTATGGGGCCGCCGCCTGGGAGGAATGCGTCCTGGCGAGCGATCCCAAGTGGCGTCGGCCCCTCGCCGCCGCCATGATGTTCAACCTGCCCGGCGCCAAGACGGAGGATAGCCCGCTGATGCTGCGTGCCCGAGAAGCCGTCTCCAAGGTGTTCGGCTGAACCTCGCCGCACGAGGATAAATAGCAAGGGTTGTGGATGAGACGGTGTCTTCATCCACAACCCTTGTTGATTTGATCTCGTGCAGACTTCACTCTGACAGGACTCAATCCATCATCGGCGGTCGGCGACGAGGGCTTTGTAAGCGGCGACGGCCATGCGGTCGCAGGCCTCGTTCTCGGGATGCCCATTGTGCCCCAGGACGTGAGAGACCTTCACCTTGTGCTGGGCGAGGAGTTCGTCAAGCCTCTGCCAGAGGTCGACGTTCATCACCGGCTTGAAGCGGCCGTTCTCCTTGCGCTGCCAACCCTGGGCCTTCCACTTGGGCATCCATTCCACGATCCCCTTGGCCACGTACTGGCTGTCGGTGATCAACTCCACCTTGCAAGGACGCTTGAGCGATGCGAGCCCCTCGATGGCGCCGGTCAGCTCCATGCGGTTGTTGGTGGTTGCGGGCTCGGCACCCGACGCGTCGCGGGTCTGGCCGCTCGCGGGATGATTTAGGATGTACGCCCAGCCGCCGGGTCCCGGGTTCCCGCTGCATGCTCCATCGGTGTACAACCGCACCAAATCGGCGGGGGCCGAGGAATCCGTTGCCATCGTGCGGTCCTATCCTTCTTCGTAGTCTCGATGCGCGAATTGAGTGTGACCCGCCCGAGGAATCTGGTGAACGCAACAGGGCCCAACTCAGCCATCTCGGGTGCCCGAGGTGATTCTATCGCAGCAGGGGCTGGGTTCAGAAGGGTAGTTCGCCGAGAAGTCGCTCGGGACGTGGTCCCGTTTCAATCCCCGAGGCAGGGCACGAACCTTCGAAGACGGGTTCGAGCGGAGGAACCGGGCCGATGAATGGCCGCGGAGCGCGCGTCCCGTCTTCGTTGATCTTGATTCGAGGCGATCAACGTCCTGCAAGGGGACGTTGATCGGAGGATCAATACTTGCGAACGACACCGACGAGGACACCAAGGATATCGACCCGATCGCGGTAGATCGGCTTCATCGTCTTGTTGGCCGGTTCGAGGCGGACGCGGTTCCGCTCCTTGAAGATCCGCTTGAGGGTGGCTTCGCCCTCTTCATCGCGGACGGCGACGATCTGGCCGTCGTGGGCCTGGCTCTGCCGCTTGATCACGACATAGTCGCCATCGGCGATATGTTCCTCGATCATCGAGGTGCCGGTGACGCGGAGGGCGAACTTGTCGTCGGTATCTTCCCACTCGCTGAAGGCGAGTTCTTCGTCGCTCTCGATAGCCTCGATCGGGCTCCCGGCGGCGATCCGGCCGAGCAACTTCAGGCCCGCGGGGCGGGCGCTGCTCGATTCGTCGAGCAACTGGATCGCGCGGGACATGTTGGGCTCGCGGTGAATCAGGCCCTTCTTCTGCAGCGCCTTGAGGTGGCACATGACGCCATTGGGGCTCTTGATCTCGAACTGAATGCCGATCTCGCGGACAGTCGGCCCGTAACCACGCCCCTGGATCTTGCTGCGGATGAAGTCGTAAATCTCGCGCTGGCGAGACGTCAGCGTTTCGAGATCGGCCATAGGTGGCTCCGGGTGTCGGAGGAAGCGAAGGGTTGCAAGCTCATCCTACATACGGACGAACACTAACTGACCCTTTGGGTGCTAATGTACACGAGTCGTCTAGCGCACGCGAGAACATTTTCTCGAAAAATCGCCAGGTCGATTTCCGAGGTTCGCATTTATCCAGGATTTGAGGCTCCAGGCTCATTTTTCCCTTGGCGGCCCGACGTTGCAACTGTTGACTTGTTAGAGCCGACGGGGAAGTCCCGGGCGTACTTTCGGAGTTCCAAATGACCGAGTCGATTCGCGTTCTCGCCTTGCACGCCCATCCCGATGACATCGAGTTCCAATGCGCTGGGACTCTCGCCTTGCTGAAGGAGAAAGGTTGCCACGTCACTCTGGCGACCATGACGCCGGGCGACTGCGGCAGCGTCGAGCATGGCCCCGAGGAGATTGCCACGATCCGCAGGGGAGAGGCCAAGGCTGCCGCCGACCTGATCGGGGCAGATTACGTCTGCCTCGAATTCCGCGACCTCGCCATCTTCAACGATGATGAATCCCGGCGCAAAATCACCGAGTTCCTCCGCAGGACGCGCCCGGACATCGTCCTGACGGCCCCACCGGTGGATTATCTCTGCGACCACGAGATGACCAACCTACTCGTTCGCGACGCCTGTTTTATCGCGCCAATACCCAACTTCCTCACCCGCCAATGGGAACCGGCCCAGGCTCTGAGCAAGATCCCGCACCTCTACTACGTCGACGCAATCGAGGGCTCGGACCGGGACGGAAAGCCTTTGCCCGTCGATTTTTATGTTGACGTCACGGCCGTCTTCGAGACGAAGCGGGAGATGCTCGCCTGCCATGTCAGCCAGCGCAACTGGCTCCTGCGGCAGCACGGGATCGACGAGTATCTCGACAGCCAGGCGAAGTGGGGAGCCCACCGAGGGGCCGAGATCGGCGTGAAACAGGCGGAGGGATTTCGCCAGTACCTCGGCCACGCCTATCCCCACGACAACCTCTTACTGAAGTTGCTGGGCCAGGATGGTCGCGGTAAGTCGGCGAGCTGAAGCTGACGGAGCGAAAGGACTGCTCGGAGGGGAGTCGATGTCCGACGACCCTCCGAGCCAGGCCTGAACTCAAGGGGTCGTATAGTCGATGAGCTGAGCGAGCATGCTCCGCAGGTCGCGGCGATGCACGATGCGGTCGATGAAGCCGTGCTCGAGCAGGAACTCGCTGGTCTGGAATCCGGTCGGGAGCTGAACGCGGACCGTCTGGGCGATGACTTTGGGCCCGGCGAAACCGATCAGGGCCTTGGGCTCCGCCAGGATAATATCGCCCAGCGAGGCGAAGCTTGCGGCGACGCCCCCCATGGTTGGGTGAGTCAGCACGCTGATGTAGAGCCCGCCAGCGGAGTTGTGGCGAGCCAGGGCGGCCGAAACCTTGGCCATCTGCATGAGGGAGAAGATCCCCTCGTGCATGCGAGCCCCGCCGCCCGAGCCCGAGACGATCACGAGTGGGAGCTTCTGCTTCGTCGCTTCTTCAATGGCCCGGGTGAGCTTCTCGCCCACGACCGAACCCATGCTTCCCATGATGAACCCGCTGTCGGTCAGGGCGAAGACGGTGCGGATACCCTTGATGAATCCCTGGCCGACGATGGCGGCCTCGTTCAGGCCGGTCCGCTCCTGCTCGGCGCGAACGCGCTCGGGGTAGGGGCGGCGGTCGTTGAACTCGAGCGGATCGCCGGGGCGGAGGTCGGCGAACCATTCCTCAAAGGTATCGGCGTCCAGGAGTTGCGCAATCCGATCCGCGGCCGAGACGGAGAAGTGGTGGTTGCACTCGGGGCAGACGTTCAGGTTCTGCTCGACCTGCTTGCGGAAGAGGGTCGCCTGGCAGCCATCGCAACGCATCCAGACGCCTTCGGGGACCCGCTTGGGCTCGAAGTGTCCATGCCATGCGTTCGATGCTCCTCCCTGTCTCAAGGCCATAATCCGCGCTCCTGGGGCGAGGCCACCGGGGCGATCTGAGATCGATCGCACGTCCGGAGGGCGGGTCGCCTGAATACGTCACACCGACGAACTTTCGTCCTACCCGATACCGGACATCAAACCGACGAAACTCGCCTCTTCAATGACCGTTGCGGCCGACTTCGGGGGTAATTTCGATCCGCTCGAATCCGCCGGTCGGGACTCGGTCGTCGAGCTGGACTCGGGGGTCGCGACGGAGGTAGCAGGCGATCAACTGGGCGAGGGGCTCTCCGACAACGAGTCCGATGGCTTCGTCCTGGTGGCGCTTCACGAGCGGGCGGAGTGCCTGCTTGATCCGTTCCAGGGCGTTCTCGATCGTCTCACCTTGAGGAGGGCAGACCGTAACCGGGTCGTCGAGCCATTGCCGGAAGACCTTGAGGTTGCGGCGTTTAATTTCATCGAGCTGGAGCCCTTGCCAGAGCCCCTGGTCGAGGTTGCGGAGGTCGTCGATGCGCTTGGGCCTGAGCCCCAGGGCCTTACCGACGGCCTCGGCGGTACGGATCACACTTTCGCCGGGCCCGCAGTAGAGGGCGGCCAATTCGACGCCCAGAGTAGCCTCGGCGAGCCGCTCGGCGAGCTGAGCGACTTCGGATCGCCCCCGTTCGCTGAGCGGGATGTCGAGGACCCCCTGGACGCGGTTTTGTTCGTCATAAACCGTTGCGCCGGGCCGAATCAAAACGACCTGGGTCATTCTAGGGACGGTGACGAGGCCACGAGGACCAGGGCACCACCTCACACGCTCCCGCGGCGCGCCCCCTGGGCCAACTCGGCCAGGGCCGCCGCGTAGTTGCCATCACTGCGAAACACCGCCGAGCCGGCGACCAGTTGGTTCACGCCGGCCTCGACCGCGGCTCCAGCCGTCGTCGGGTTGATACCGCCATCGATCGAGATGTGCAAGTCGGGTCGCGCCGCTCGGAGGGCGCGAACCTTGCTCAGGACTTCGGGCTCAAACTTCTGGCCGCCGAAACCAGGCATGACGCTCATGACCAGGATCGCGTCAACCTCATCGAGGAAGGGTTCGATCGAGGACAGGGGCGTGGGGGGATTCAAGGCAAGCGAGGCCTGGCAACCGGCATCCCTGATCCGACGGAGCAGGGGGGTCGGCTCCGGCACCACCTCGATGTGGAAGATGATGACGTCGCAGCCCGCCTTGATGAAGTCGTCGAGGTATCGCCCCGGATCCGACATCATCAAGTGGGTGTCGAAGAGGAAATCGGTGTGCGGGCGCCAGTGCGAAATCACGGGCGCACCGAACGTCAGGTTGGGCACGAAGTGGCCGTCCATCACGTCGAGATGGACCGCGGTCGTTCCAGCCTGCTTGAGCGCTTCGAGCTCGTCCTTCACGCGGGAGAAGTCGCAACTCAGGAGCGACGGCGTTATGACCGGCCGCGCAGTCGAATTCCAGGCGTCGAGCCGAGCCGAGCGAGCGGCCGGTGACAGTCGCTGATCCGCCATCACTCTGTCTGCTTTCCGCAAGGGACGGGCAAGAGCCCAGAAAAGGAGGGCGTCCCCAAAGGGATGAGGACGCCCTATTCGTTATCGATCGGGAATGACCTTCAAAGAGTTGAAGGATTTTCCTTCGAGGCACTCGAGGAAGGCCCCTCCCCCCGTCGAAACGTGCGAGACCTTGTCGGCGAATCCGAATGTCTCGACCGCCTCGGCAGTCTCACCGCCGCCGACGACCGTGACGGCCGGGGAACTCGCCATCGCCTCGGCCACCTTGAGGGTACCGTTGCGGTAGGGCTCGTCCTCGAACTTGCCCATCGGGCCGTTCCAGACGACGGTGCCGGCGTTCTTGATGATCTCGCCGTAGGCCGCGGCCGTCTTGGGTCCGATGTCGAGGCCGAGCCAGCCGTCGGGCAGGTCTGAACCCTCAACGACCTTCGTCTCGGCACCCACGTCAAGCGAGGTCGCCATCAGGTGGTCGACCGGCAGGACGAGCTTCGAGCCGGCGAGTTCCAGTAGCTTGTTGGCCTCGTCCAGCTTGTCGGCCTCCGATCGGCTCTTACCGATCGAGTGCCCCTGGGCCTTGAGGAACGTGTACGTCATCGCCCCGCCGATGAGGAGCTTGTCGACCCGCTTCAGCAGGTTCTCGATGACGAGGATCTTGTCAGACACCTTGGCCCCGCCCATGACGGCGACCATCGGGGGCTTGGGTTTGCCCAACAGGGTGTCGAGGATCTGAAGTTCCTTCTCGACGAGGAAGCCGATCGCGCGGTTCTCGGCCGGAAAGGCCTCGGGGACGGCGACCATCGAGGCTTCGTCGCGGTGGCAGGTGCCGAAGGCGTCGTTGACGTAAGCATCGGCCAGGCCGGCGAGTTGCTTGGCGAACGCGGGGTCGCCCTTCTTCTCGCCCTTGTTGAAGCGAACGTTCTCAACGACCAGGATGTCGCCCGGCTTGAGGGCTGCGGCCGCGGCCTGGGCTTCGGGGCCAACGGTGTCGTTGACCTTCTTGACCGGGCGGCCGATCAGCTCCTGGAGGCGGGCGGCGACTCGGTCGAGCTTGAAGGGGGCGTCTTCCTCGGGATTACCCGTCGGGCGGCCGAGGTGGCTGACGAGCACGAGGCTCGCACCCTTCTCCAGCGCGAAGTTCAGGGTCGGCAAGGCGGCACGGATCCGTCGATCATCGGAAACCGCCCCGTCCTTCGTCTGCGGCACGTTGAAGTCGACCCGGACGAGCACTCGCTTGCCGCTCAAGTCCAGGTCGCGAATCGTCTGCTTCGGCAACGGGATGACCCTCGATTGGAGGAAGTCTTACGCCGGATGCCCAACACCCGGACACGTGTCGGGATGTTGGGCATCGGTCAGAAGCCTTGGAGTCAGCAGGATCAGCCCAACTTGGCGACCTTGGCGATCAACTCGACGGTGCGGTTCGAGTAGCCCCACTCGTTGTCGTACCAGGCGATCGTCTTGACGAGGTTCCCGTCGATGACGCTCGTCCAGTCGGCCATAAATATGCTGGAGTGCGGGTTGCCGATGATGTCGCTCGAAACGAGCGGCTCGGTCGTGTATTGGAGGATGCCCTTCATCGGGCCGTCAGCGGCGGCCTTCATTGCGGCGTTGATCTCTTCCTTCGTCACCGATCGCTTCAGCAGCGAAGTGAGGTCGGTGATCGATCCATCGGGCACCGGGACGCGGAGGGCGTAGCCGGTGAGCTTGCCGTTGAGCTCGGGGATGACCTCGCCAACGGCCTTCGCCGCACCCGTCGTGGACGGGATGATGTTGATGGCGGCGGCGCGGGCACGATACGGGTCGGAGTGGATCTGATCCGCCACACGCTGGTCGTTGGTGTAAGCGTGGCAGGTGGTCATCAGGCCCTTTTCGATCCCGAACGAATCGTTGAGGACCTTGGCCATCGGGGCCAGGCAGTTGGTCGTGCACGAGGCGTTGGAGAGGATGCGGTGCTCGGGCTTGAGCAGGTCATCGTTGACGCCGAGGACGATCGTGGCGTCGAGCTTGTCCTTCGGCGGGGCGCTGAGGATCACGCGCTCGGCGCCGGCGTCGATGTGCTTCTGGAGGCTGGCCTTGTTGGTGAAGAAGCCGGTCGACTCGAGGGCGACCTGAACCTTCAGGTCCTTCCACGGGAGGTTCGCCGGATCCTTCTCCTGGACGATCTTGATCTCTTTGCCGTTGACGATGAGCGACTTCTCGCCCGCTTCGACGGTCCCGGCGAACTGGCCGTGAACGCTGTCGTACTTCAAGAGGTAGGAGAGGTGTTTGGCATCGGAGAGGTCGTTGATCGCGACGACTTCGAAGTCCTGGGGTCGCTCCGCCAAGGCGCGGAAGACCAGACGACCGATGCGTCCAAACCCATTGATCCCAACTCGAACGGCCATTCGTTCCGCTCCTGCCACTTCTAAGTGTCAACCACCCGTCGCTCGGGGCTCGGCCGAGCACCCACCGATCGACAGCGCGTACATTCGCCTCGATTTTTGGCCGAGTCCGGATTATAGGCGTCCGCCGAGGTCGATGTCAACGTAACGACATCCCCGCCCCCGTCCCTACGTCTCGCTCGCCGGAACGGGCTCGGCGAGCCTTTTGAGCCCACAACAAAAGATCCAGGTCGAGCCATGCTTTCATCGAAGCCTTGGTTTCATCCGCCGGGGTCGGCTAGAATCCAGTCCACGAAACCCTCGCGGTTGTGGCAGGGTTGGCTTCGATGACCCCCGGGAATGCCTCGCATGCGCGTCTTCGTCTTCCTCGGTTTCTTAGGGCTTTTATTGTCGGTCTCGGCCTCAAATTCCTTCGCGGCAGAGGCCGCTCGGCAGGAAGACGAGAAGCTCGCGACGTTCTTCCGGTCGTACCTCGACCTGATGTTCCGCGACGAGCCGCTCTCCGCGACCAGGCTCGGCGACCATCGGTTCGACGACCAGCTCGACGACGTCTCCGAGGAGGGCAGGAAGAAGCGGGTCGACCGCGACCGCCAGGTCCTGGAGGACCTCACCCGCCAGGTCGAACACAAATCACTCTCTCGGAATGCACAGATCGATTACGAAATCTTCAAGCATCACCTGAGCCGCTCGATCTGGCAGGCCGAGAACTTCAAGCCCTTCGAGGATGACCCTCGCGTTTACGGCGAGTACGCCACCGAGAGCGTCTATTTGCTCTTCACGCAGTCGACGCTGCCCAAGGCTAACAACCTCAAGAATGCCCTGGCTCGCATGGAGAAGATCCCCGCGATCCTCAAGATCGCGAAGGCGACGATCCACGACCCCGCGAAAGTGAAGACGGAAACCGCGGTGCGTCAGACCGAAGGGGGTATCCATTTCTATAAGGAAGAAATCTATACATTATCAGGCGAGCCCAAAGGCAAGGGTGAGCTCGCCGCGAAGGCGAACGCCGTCTCCGAGGCCCTCACCGACTTCCTCAAGTTCCTCAAGGAAGACGTGCTGCCGAAGTCGGGGGATTCGTGGCGGATCGGCAAGGAGAAGTTCGCCAAGAAGCTGGCCCTGGAACTCGACGCCGGCTTGGCTGCGGACGAGGTCCTGGACGAGGCGCTCCGCGAGGCCGATCGCGTCGAGCGCGAGATGGCGGTCATCGCCCGTCAGCTCTGGGGCACCACGTTCCCCGGCCAGGTCATCCCGCCCGATGACGCCGATGGGCGTCGCCTCCTGGTGAAGAAGATCCTCGACCATGTGGCCCAGAATCACGGCACGCCCGACTCGCTCGTCAACGACGCGAGGGCCACCGTCGATTCTATCAAGGGTTTCATCACCAAGAATGAGATCCTGCACCTGCCAGAGCCCGACCAGTGCCGCGTGATCGAGATGCCCGAGTTCATGCGAGGCAACTCGGTCGCTTACCTCAACCCGGCCCCTCCTCTGGACCAGAGGGGCTCCAGCGAGTACGCGATCAGCCCGCCGCCTTCGGACTGGTCGCCCGCCCGGGTCATGAGCATGTTGCAAGAATATAATCACGCGATGCTGAAGATTCTCACCATCCACGAGGCCTACCCGGGGCACTACGTCCAACTCGAGTACAGCAATCGAAACCCTTCCTTGATCCGCAAGATCCTCTCCTCGGGGACGTTCGCCGAGGGATGGGCGGTCTACACCGAACAGATGATGATCGACCAGGGCTTCGGGGAAGGGGACCTGGGGCTTCGCCTCCAGCAGTTGAAGTTCTATCTGCGGGCTGTCGTCAACGCGATCCTCGACCACGAGATGCACGCCGGCACCATGACCGACAAGGAGGCGATGGAGCTGCTCGCTGGCCGGGCCTTCCAGACCGAAGGCGAGGCGGTGGGCAAGATCATTCGCGCCAAGCAATCGTCCGCCCAGCTCTCGACCTACTTCGTCGGTCGCACGGCATTCTATCGCCTACGCCAGAAGATCCAGCGCCAGCTGGGCGACAAGTTCCACCTTGGACGATATCACGAGGCGGTCCTCTCGCACGGCACCCTTCCCGTGAAATACTTGCCTGAGCTTGTCGGCAAGGATCTTGAGTCCGCGAAGTAAGTTCAGGTCGATCAGTCTGGCTTCAGCGCAATCCGTCGAAATCTGCCCTGACCGAGCAAGAAAACCACGAGGGCGGCCACCTATGACTCAGGGGCCGCCCTTTTTTCGTCGGTGCCACAGGCGACCCCAGGTGATTGGGGATCCACGAACTGAAATCCAGAAAAGATCACTTGATGAGATCGGATGTGGTGTGCAGTTGCTTCGCGGGCTCGGCATGTCAAGCCCGAAGCGTGTGGAGTCGGGATTAAAACTGTCTTGGATTGACACATTTGTTGTGTTAAGAAGTCACGGTATCGTTGCCGCGACGAAGCGTGTCGACATTAGCGATTCGATTGAATAAAGTCTCGTCCCTCACGAATGTAAGTGAGGATGCGGGTCGTGACTGCGATATGGCTGTGAGCGAGGTGTTGTGCTCGCTCCACAAGCTGGGACTTCGTCCGCGCGGAGAGTCCCTACCAGATCGGTTTGCGACGCAGGACCGATTCCAGGAGCTTCAATCATGTGGCGGCAGGCGATGGGGTCCGCGGAAGAGTTCGAGCCGGAAATCGAGCCCGGCCGGCCGAGGCAAGCCGCCAGGTTCATCCAGGTTGGGGTGATCACGCCGGGCGTCTTTGCCTGCCTGCTCATGCTGGCCGCGGCGATCTCCGGGGTCCAGACAAAACGGGATAAGCTCGAGTCGGAGTCGACCAGGCTCGACGCCGATCGGTCGATCAAAGCTTGCGACGGGCTCATCCTCGGGACATCCTTCTCGGCGGATGGGCGGACCGTGGCGATCGCCGGCAGCGACGGCTCGCTCAAGCTCTGGGACGTCTTCTCGGGACGCGTTCGGATCGTCCCCCAGGAGATCTCGACGCGGAACCTGGCTTTCTCCCCGGACGGAAGGCTACTCGCCACGACACACACGAACCACGACGTGAACCTGTATGACCCGGCTTCGGGGTCGCTCCTCTACTCGCTCGAATCGCCGCGCCTCGTTCGCCACCTCGCGTTCGACCCTCGCGGCGATTCCCTGGCGACTGGGGATTCGGAAGGGGACATCACACTCTGGGACCTCAATACGCAGAGGCCTCGAAGAGTGCTCGCCGACGAGAATAGCGTCCCCGGATCGTCGTCGCTTGATACCAGGCTTGTGTCGATGACGTATGCGCCCGACGGGAAGACTCTCATCGTCGGGAGGGGGGACGGAAGCGTCCGCGTCTGCGACGTCGAAGCGGGCACGACTCGCGGGGTCTGGCAAGTTCATTCCACTCCGATCGACGCCCTGGCGGTCTCGCCCGATGGCGCTTTGCTCGCGACGGCGACATGCCTCGAGGACGAGGTCAAGCTCTGGGATCTCTCGACGGGGGATCTCCAGAAGACGATCCGTGTCGAGGACCGAGGAGTCAAGAAGTTGGATTTCGCATCGGAAGGGACGACGCTGACCACGGCGGGGGCGTCCAATAACTTCCGAATCTGGGATGTCGCGACAGGGACGATGCTCAAGCGGCTGCATTCGAGCGATGGATGGGTCTGGGCCCTGTCCTACTCTCCCGATGGCGATTGGTTGATCTCAGGCGGTGCCGATGGCGTCGTAGGGCTTTGGCAGATGCGCCGGGCGAGCGGCGGAGTTCGTATCGCCTCACGCGAAGTTCAGGGCTGATGACCTCCGGGCGAGCATTGGGGAGACCCAAGCAAAAGGACCTCTCGCCTCCCGGCTTTTCGGCTCGGGGGCGAGAGGTCCTTGTCATTCATCCAGACCCCGGTCGACCTGCGACCGGAAATGTAAGAATCTCAGTTGTTCGCGGGGGTCTTGTCTTCCAGGTGCTCGGTCTTCATACCCTGGAAGAAGTCGGTCGGATGGCCGCTCGCCTTGACCGGGGCACCGGCGTCATCGATGCCGGTTTCCTTGAGGACGCGATCCCGCTGGGCAGTCAGCTTGCCGAAGAGGTCGTCGTAGATCCCGCGCTGTTCGGGGGTCTTGGCGGGTCCGAATCGGAGGTTATAGGTCTGCATGAAGCCGAGCAGGCCGCCGAGGGTCGTCTTGGGGTGATGCTCGAGGGCCGCGAGGGCCTTGTCGACGCGGGGATTGCCGAGCATCCGCGAGAGTCCGAGCATCGTCTTGACGTAGTTGCGGGCTTCGCCGCGATCGGTCGGATCCTCGGGGAGGTTCGACTCGAGCTTGTTCTTGATCCGGGTGGCGATGCCGCGGATCGTGCTGAGGGTCTTGCCCGAGATCCGCTCGTCGCGATCATTCTCGGCCAGGGCCTGCTCGAGCGCCTTCGCCCAGTCATCGCGGTCCTGGGCGTACTGATCGGTCTGGAGGGCGTTCGGCCAGGCGGTCTTGCCGGTCAGCTCGTTCAGGCTGAGGGCGACGGCCTCGCTACCGTTCTCGAACGGGATGTCGTCGATGATGTCGCTTGAGACAGCGTCGTTCGCGGTCCGAAGGGCGGAGGAGTGGATCCGGGGGTCGGTGAGCTGGTCGAGGACGACGTTGAGGGCGTCGCCGTTATGGACGTCGCTCGGGGTGGGATTGTCACGCAGGCGACGATAGATGCTATCGGTGGCCGCCTGGTTCATCTTCTGCCGCTGCGCCATGCGGAGGTATTCGCGGCGATTGGCCTCTTGCTGCGAGAGCCAGAGGTACTGGTTCCAGCGGGTGACTGTGTCGACGTTGATCGAATCCGCCTCGGCCGTCTTGAGGTTGTATTCGCCCGCGCCGATGTTGTAGAAACCAAGCCCGCGCGCGATATCCCCCTGCACCGTGGCACCGCCGCCACCTCCCCAACCACCCCAGCCATAGCCGCCATAGCCCGGGTAATACTGAGCCTGGACTTCCGACGCGGGGATCGCGAGTGCGAACGCGACCCCGAGAGCAAAGCGATAACCTCGTGGCATCGACGACCTCCTCTTATTGGGAGAATCCGAAACGGATTCTCCTCGTTGCAATCTCGTGAATTCGATCCGAGAGCCGCCCCGTACTCTTTTTGATTATAGAACGTTCGTATCTGGGTACCTACGGTGTTCCAGGGAAAATAGCACGTTTCCAAACTGACTATTCGCGAGGATACTCGCACACCGCCAGGTCTCGCTGACGCAACAAATTTCCCCTCGCGGCATTCTCGCTCTCATACGTAAGGAGTGATCTGAGTTAGGCTTGCTCTGAATTTGAAAAATAATGCAAAGCCGAGGCCGATCCTCGCGGAATCGACTCATGAGGAATCGGAAGGCGTGATGACCTGAGCCAAGACGTTTCGTCGCTCAGTCGAGCGGGATCAAGTCCTCGTCGCTCTCCGACGGACTGCCGTTGGCCGAGCTGGGGAGAGGCGGAAGCGGTGGGCGAGAGGGGCTCGGGGCGAGCGCGGCGACCGGGAGGTTTTCCAGGCGATAGATAAGTGGCCCGATGGCGACCTCGTCGCCGTGATTCAGGAGGGCCTCGTCCACGGGGCGGCCGTTGACGCGGACTCCGTTGCGGCTGCCCAGGTCTCGGATCAGGATCCGATCATACGCGAGCGCGATGCAGCAGTGGCGTCGGGAGATCTTCGAAAGGTCGAGCCGGACGTCGCACTCGGGATGCCGGCCGATGAGCAGCACGGGGCGTTGCAGCGAGATCGCCGGGAAAGGGCCCGCACTCAGGGGGATGAATTGGGGCGACATGCGTCGAGTTTCTCCGACTCATCTTCCTCTTCGGGCAGTTGAACGATCACCTTGATCCGGCACTTGCTGGCCACGCCTGCGGGTAACATCTCGCGGACGGCTGCCGCAAGGGGGTTCTCACCATCCGAGGAGGCCGATCCGGAGATCGAGAAGTCCCCGTTTATGAGATTCGCCCCGATGAGCTGACTTGACGACTTCGCGTCGGAACTCCGATCCTCGGTGTTGTCGTCGATCAGGGTCACTTCGTGGGATTGCCCGCTCTCGAAGCGATATCGGATGTGGGCAATGGCCAATTCGTCGCCGGGGCGAAGACGCCCCGACTCTACTCGCTGCCCGTTGATCCGGATCCCATTCGTGCTGCCCAGGTCGCGGACGACGACTTCGCCCTTGTCCTGGGTCATGCAGCAATGGTGACGCGAGACGCGGAGGGACTCGAGTCGAGCGTCGCATTGAGGATGACGACCCACCACGACCATGGTCTGGTTGAGTGGTATATCCGCCCCCTCTTCGAGTGCCACCAGGCGTGCGGGCATGGTCGAGTCCTGCACCGAAATCATTGACGACACAAGGATTATTGTCGCCCGGTAGCGAGCCTTCCGCGCCACTCATTATAAGGACAAAACCGCCAGGGAATCTAGAACGAAATGGCTGTGGAAAGCAAGATCGCCCTGAGCTGTGAATATAGGGTATCGACGCGACGATCCCGGCCTTCCCAGCATTTCACAACAAACTCTCGCTCGCGAGTTCGGGCTGTCTTGGTCATAGCGGGATGGCCAACCCCGGCCATTTCGAACCGGTTCAAGACGCCAAACGTTGCCTGGACCCTTCGAGCAACAATCGAGAGGCTGGCGGGATCTGCCCGGATTGACGCAGCCAGTCCACGGCGTCTTCGAGTGAGACGCGGACGGGGCGAGGCACCAGTCCGAGGGCCTCGAGGCTCCGAGATGCGTCGAAGTGCATGGTCCGTCGAGTGAGCCGGACCCCCGTCATTGTGGCCTTGGGGGGCGTGCCCGTGACATGATCGGATAGGAATTCGCTGATGTAAGCGACGAGGAGCCCGACAGGGTAGGGGACGCGCCACTTCGGGACGGGGACGCCCGTGGCTTGCGAGAGGCTCCCGAGCAGTTCGACCAGGGTCAGGTTCTCGCCTCCGAGCAAATAGCGTCGACCGGGGACGCCTCGCTCCATCGTCCGCAGGAGCCCTTCGGCGACGTCGCGCACGTCGATCAGGTTGAGCGTACAGTCCATCAGAGCGGGGAGTTTGCCGAGGCAGAAGTCGCGGATCAGGCGGGAAGGGGGCGAGAGCCCGCGGTCGCCGGGGCCGACAGGCATGGTCGGGTTGGCGATCACGATGGGTTTGCCAGCACGAGCCCGATCCATCGCCTCACGCTCGGCGAGCAGCTTGGAGCGGCAATAAGGACCGACGGCGTCGTCGAGCGTGACCTCGACATCCTCGGCGATCGGCCCCGACTTCCTCGCGCAGGTCAGGATGCTTTCCGTGCTCGTGTGGAGCACGCGTTCGGCCCCGGCCGCGAGAGCCTCGTCGAGTACGTTGATCGTGCCGACATGATTGACGGCGCCGAAGTCGGCCCGGTCGCGCACCCAGAGATTCGGGTTCGCCGCCAGGTGGAAGACCCACTGTCCTCCTTGCATTGCCGACTTGACCGCCGCGCGATCGCGGATGTCGGCCGAGAAGACCTCGACCGACGCGGGTAGGTGGGACGTGTCGGCCCCGGGACGCTCGACGACGCGGACCCGACGGCCGAGCGTGATCAGCTGTTCGACCAAATGGCTCCCGATGAAGCCCGCGCCACCCGTAACGATCGTCAGTGCGTCCATGCTTGAGATTCCTCCAGGTCCCGGGCGATTCCGCGTCTCGATCAGCGGACTTTGTAAAGGTCCTGCTTCGAGCCGAGCGGCTCGAGCGGTTCGAGGATCCCGTCCGCCACGAACTTCGCGAACAACTGCGGCGTGACATAGTCGGTGAAGCCGTAGTTCTCCGGGGAACGATACCGGTTGACCTCGAACCAGTCGATGTAAACGTGCGTGATGCCCCGCTCAGTCAGCGCTTTCCGGACCTCGCCCGGGGACTTGTCGCGGGTCAGGGTCTCGATCGTCTCCTCATTGAACACCGTGTTGAACACGATGGGACGATCGAGGTGGAACACCGCCGCCTGGCCGACGAGCAGGACCTTGGAATTCGGCGGGAGGCTCTCTCCCAGGCGGGCGAGTGGTGGGTTGAGTCGACGTGGGATGTCGGTTCTGAGATGGACGAGATCCCCCGTCCACTCGTTGAGTCCTACGAGGGCCGTCGAGGAGTAGGCGAGGTTCGAGATGATCGCCAGCCCCATGATGAACCCGAGGCAAGTCGTCCAGACCCGGCTCCTTACCCAATCCGCCCCGAAGCCGGCCAGCATCGCGAGTGGCGGGAGCAACGGAAGCCAGAACCGGTCGAGGCGATGGGTCAGCAACCACCACGTCGCGAATAAATACAGGACGAATCCCCAGAGCAGCAACGATTCGCGTCGCGTCCCTGTCCTCAGGAACGCCAGCGGGGCCAGCGCAAGATAAAGGGGCGACTGCCAGTCGGATCGTCCGGCGACGTCGACGAGCGAAGAACCGAGGGCCGTCAGCAAAATCGCCCTTGGGCCGTGGGCCTTGGACCACTTGGCGTCGAGTTCCGGGCTCCAGTGCGAACCGCCGAAGACCCTGTAACCCAGCGGATAGACGGGATTCCCCGTGTCGATCACGTTCTTGACGAGCCAGGGAGCCATGACGACTCCCCAGCCGAGGATGAACGCGAGGACGACCCTCGGCGATCGAACCTTGATCGAAGCCGCCAGGGCGACGAGCCAGAACGGGACGACCGCCGAGACCAGTGCAGGATACTTGCACGCCATGGCCCCTCCCGCGAAGAGGCCTACGACGACCCAGGCACGATCCCTCAACCTAGGCTCGGCAAATCCCCAGGCTCGCGACGCCGCCCAGATCAGGGCCGCGTGGTAATAACAAAGAGGCCCTTCGACGTAAGGCAAGACGCCAAGCCGATAAATCCAGGGAGTGCTCAGGTACACAATGGCCGCGATCCAGGCTGCTCGCGGCGAGCCCCACCGCGCAGCGACGATGGCGACCATCGCGGCAGCCGCGGGCGCATAAAGCGCGATCATGACCTGGCCGACGAGCGCCCCCCACCACCAGTCGTTGAGCACCTCCATGCCGAGTAGGTGGAGCATCTCCACGCTGAAAGGCATGCTCGTGTAAACATTATGTGGCAAGAAAGAGATGCGCCCGGCCTGGAAATATTCCTTCGGCCCCTGCACGTGATACTCGATCGCGTCGAAGTCGATCGTCGGCAGCATCGCGCCGAGCAGCATCAGGATCACGAAGGGACCGGCCACCACGGCAAAGCTCACGACACGGCTGATGACGAGGCTCAGGGGCGTGGCATTCGGTTTCGGATCATGTGGGTTGGCGACTCCCTTTGAACTCCGCCAATCTCGAGCCTTCAAACCCAACTCGATGAGCATCAACGCCCCGAGGCCCGAACGCATGAGCCAGGGGGAAAGGAGTCCGAGCCTGCCTACGAACAGCATGAGGATTCCGAGGCCCGTGCAGCCGAGGCCATACGAGACGGCCAGTCGTTCGGCCCTGGTCAGGACCGAACGTAGTCGCAGCAATCTCAGCAAAGACTGGCCCAGCGATATCGCCGCGCCCGCGATTAGCGTCGCGGCGAGGAGGATCGGGACGCGCTGTGGCAAATACTCGACGTGTCGGAGCTCATCGAGCGCCATGCCGAGGTACGACTGCGAGAACCGCACGTCCGGGATGATTTCGGGCAAGGCCCTGGCCAGGAACATCCAGCGCTGAACCTTGCCGCCCCCCATGCTCGCGGGGACGCTCGGGAGGGGCTCGGCCAGGAACCAGACCAACCACACACTCTGCAGGATCACCAGGGCGATAATCGCGAGGTAGACCCGCGGGTCTCTCTTTCTCAGAGAATCGGCCCGATTTGCCAAGGGGCGAACTCCTCTTCACCGACGCCCTGTTGTTCACTCTTGGTCTGCTGACCGCTCGCGACGTCGAGGATCAGGTCGAACATCCGCTGCCCGGCGCTCTCGACCGACTCGCCCTCGAGCACGGTCCCGGCGTTCATGTCCATGTCGTCGATCATGCGATCGTACATTGGCGTGTTGGTCGAGACCTTGATGCAAGGCGTCGGCTTCAGGCCTAGCACGCTGCCCCTCCCGGTGGTGAAGACCAGGACGTTGCTCCCGCCCGCGATCAGGCCGGTGGTGCAGGGCGGGTCGTAGCCGGGAGTGTCCATGAAGACGAGCCCGGGGGTGTCGACGCGCTCGGCGTAGCCGACGACATCCACGAGCGGGCTAGTCCCCGCCTTGGCCAGGGCACCGAGCGACTTCTCATAGATGGTCGTCAGGCCGCCCTTCTTGTTCCCCGGCGATGGGTTATTGTTGATCTCGGCGCCGAAGAACTTGGCGTAATTCTCCCACCACTTGATGCGGTCGACGAGTTTCTCGCCGACGGCCTGGCTCACGGCCCGGCGGGTGAGGAGGTGTTCCGCGCCGTAGATCTCGGTCGTCTCGCCTAGCACGGCCGTCCCCCCCTGAGCGACGAGCAGGTCGGCCGCCACGCCGAGGGCGGGGTTCGCGGTGATCCCCGAGTTCCCGTCGGAACCGCCGCACTCCATCGAGAGGTGGATCTTGGAGGCCGGCTGCTCGGACCTGGTCCAGCTATTGGCCTCGGGCAAGAGTTGGTGGACCGCTGCCACCGCCGCCTCGACTGTCTTGGCGATCCCGCCTTGCTCCTGGATGTTCAGGACGCGAGGGCGGATCTGATCCGCCTTCTTGCCGTTGGTCTTGGCCCCTCCGAGCAGGACGAGGTCCTGGCTCTCGACGAGGTGCTGGGCGAAGCTGACCTCGCAACCGAGGCCGACGATCACGTACGCCGCCACATTCGGATGATTCGCGAAGCCTGCGAGGACCCGTTCGAGGGTCGTATGATCGACGCCGTTGAACGGCATCGCGCATCCGCCTTTGTGCGTGATCGCGAAGACGCCATCGACGTTGGGGTAATCCTTGCGCCACGCGTTATCGCGGAAGCGGTCGGAGATATATTTCGACGTGCTCGCGGAGCAGTTCACTGTGCTGATCACGGCGACGTAGTTGCGGGTCCCCACGCGACCATCCGGGCGGAGGTAGCCCTGGAAAGTTCTGGGGACGATCGCCGGAGGATTCTTCCAGGTCTCCGTCGCGTAGGCGTAGTCGCGGTCGAAGAGGTCCGCCTTGACGTTGTGCTCGTGGACCCAGGTGCCAGGCGGGATCTCTCGCGAGGCGAAGCCGATGATCTGGCCGTATTTGCGCACCGGAGCGCCGGGCTCGATCGCCGCGAGAGAGACCTTGTGCCCGAGTGCGATCGGCTCCCGGACTTCGACGGCCTGTCCGCCGCCGAATGTCAGGAGAAACCCTTTGGGGATGGGGCGGGCGGCCACCGCCACATTATCGTCCCCTCGAAGAACGACCGCCCGCTGTTCCTCTGCCGTCGCCATGGTCGACCCTGCGAAGTCTCGTGATCCCCGGCGCATCATCGCCGCAACACGCCGCTTTTGCGCCAGTGTAGTTGTTGAGCCTTGCTTTGGGAAGCAGGCCCGCCTCGACGTCTCATTTGGGAGGAAGTCTCAACTCAGGGCAGAAATTCAGTCTGAATTGATTAGTCGATCTTGCATCCGTCATGGCCCGGCCCAACAATAAATTGGTTTGTTTCCGTTCACGTTTTGCCGGGTCTGGTCACGAGCGAGGTCTTACTCTGCGGCGAGACAGGGGGCCGCAGGGGCACTCGTCGAACCGGAAGTGATCGAGGTGTGGCGAAGCGTTTGCGGCCGTTCATGACTGACGGCTGTCGGATGGACTGACAATGCCACCTCACCCATGGCCTTGCGGGCGTTAAGGTGAGCTCAGGTGGTTGTCCGATGGATTCCTCGTGCGAGTCGAATTCCCTCCGAGTTCGTGAAGGCCTGAAACTGAATTCGAGCGAGTCCGAGTCTTTGGACGCGGGCCGTCGTGGATTGCGAGGAGAGCGAACCGATGGCGGATCAGAGCTTGGAAACCTCGGTTCCAACGGCGACCAGCGAGAACCAGCCGACCAGAGGCGTGGCACACGAGTCAACGGTTGAGAAGGCCGTCGTGGACGTCCGCCCGTACCACCATCCCGCGGCCGGATTCGGCGCCATCATCAGCACGCTCAAGCATGTCTATCACGAGACGGGCATCCTGCGAGGGGCCTCAACACTCCTCAAGATCAACCAGGCCAAGGGATTCGACTGCCCTGGCTGTGCCTGGCCAGAGCCCGACGTCTCTCATCGCTCTCCGGGCGAGTTCTGTGAGAACGGGGCAAAAGCGATCGCGGCCGAGGCGACGACCCGGCGCGTCACGCCCGAGTTCTTCCGCAAGTGGTCGGTCGCCCAACTCTATGAGCAGTCGGACTACTGGCTCGAATCTCAAGGGCGACTCACCAACCCGATGTGGCTGCGCGAGGGGGCCTCGCATTACGAGCCGATCAGCTGGGACGCGGCGTTTGCGATCATCGCGCAGGAGCTTCGCGGGCTCTCGTCTCCCGACGAGGCGATCTTTTACACCTCGGGGCGGACGAGTAATGAGGCGGCCTTCCTCTACCAACTGTTCGTCCGCAAGTTTGGTACGAACAACCTGCCCGACTGCTCGAATATGTGCCACGAGTCGAGTGGCGTCGGCCTCGGGCAATCCCTCGGTGTCGGCAAGGGGACCGTCTCGCTGCACGACTTCGACCTCGCCGACGCCATATTCGTGATCGGCCAGAACCCCGGCACGAACCACCCGCGGATGCTCTCGGCCCTCGAGGCCGCCTCCAGGCGCGGCTGCCACATCATCAGCATCAACCCGCTGCATGAGAAAGCCCTGGAGCGATTCTCCCATCCGCAGGACGTCCGCGACCTCCTCACCGGCGGCACGCCCATCGCCGAGCAGTTCTTGCAGGTCCGGATCAACGGCGACGTCGCGCTCCTCAAGGGGATCATGAAGGAGGTCCTCGAGGAAGAGCGGAGGCGCCCCGGCCAGGTCCTCGACCATGACTTCATCGCCCGGCATACCTCGGGATTCGACGAGTTCATTGCGGCGATCGATCTGGTTTCCTGGGACGAAATCCTCGAGCAAAGCGGCATCGACCGGGAACAGATCCATCGAGCCGCCCAGGTCTACATCAAGGCCGAGCGGGTCATCGTCTGCTGGGCGATGGGGCTAACACAGCACAAGAACGCGGTCGGCAACATCCAGGAAGTGGTCAACCTGCTGCTGCTCCGAGGCAACCTCGGCAAGCCAGGCGCAGGGGCTTGCCCTGTGCGCGGGCATAGTAATGTCCAGGGCGACCGGACAATGGGGATCTACGAGAAGCCCTCCGACGCCTTCCTCGACAGTCTCGGCGCCGAGTTCGGGTTCGAGCCTCCTCGCGAGCATGGGCATGACGTGGTCGCCGCGATCAAGGCGATGCACAATGGCGAAGCCCACGTCTTTCTCGCCATGGGGGGCAACTTCCACTCGGCGACCCCCGACACCGCGTACACCGCCGAGGCTCTCCGCCGCTGCCGCCTGACCGCCCACGTCTCGACGAAGTTGAACCGGGCCCATCTTGTCACGGGCAAGCAGGCCCTGATCTTGCCTTGCCTCGGTCGGACCGAACTCGACACCCAGGACGCCGGCGAGCAGTTCGTCACCGTCGAGGACTCGATGAGCGTCGTCCATGCCTCGCGAGGGGCACTCAGCCCGGCCTCGAAGTCGCTTCTGAGCGAGCCGGCCATCATCGGCCGCCTGGCCAAGGCCACACTGGGACCGGATCCCGCGGTCGATTGGGACGCAATGATCTCCGACTACGATCGCATCCGCGACCGGATCGCCAGGGTGATCCCGGGCTTCGAGGACTTCAACACTCGAGTCCGGCAACCCGGAGGCTTCATCCTGCCGAACAACGCGGCGAATCTGAAGTTCGTCACCGCGACCGGCAAGGCTCGGTTCAATCCGGTCCCGATGCCGAAGATCGAGATGAAGCCTGGTCAGATCATGATGATGACCATCCGCAGTCATGATCAGTACAACACGACAATTTACGGGCTCGACGACCGCTATCGAGGCGTCTATCAGGAGCGCCGGATCGTCTTCATGAACCCGAATGACGTGGCTGAACTCGGCCTGGTGGATCGGCAGGTCGTCGACCTCATCGGCGAATTCCGCGGCGAGCGTCGGGTCGCCACGCGATTCATCGTCATCTCGTACCAGATCCCTCGCCGATGCGCCGCGACCTATTTCCCCGAGGCGAACGTCCTCGTCCCGATCGATGACTTCGCCGACGGCAGCCGCACGCCCGCGTCCAAGTCGGTGGTCATCCGTGTCGTCCCGACGAGTACCAGCACGCACGAGGAATCGGCGTCTTTTGCAGGAGCCATCAGTACGACGCACGCTCGATGACATTAACGCCATCCGGTTTGCCGAATCAAAGCGCGTTCGCTTGCGACGAGCCTAAGACTTGAAGAGTGGCAGAGTCTCGAATGAACCGCCCAGGATCGGATTCGCCGATATCTTGAGCCAATGTTCCAGGACTGACGCATAGACGCGGCGGAAGTCGATCGCGTGTTTGGGATCGCCGTCTTCGAGGTGATCCAGGTCCGGATAGGGACCATGTAAGCCCCCACTGACCGGATGACCCAGGAGGAAGACCGGGGCGGCCGTGCCGTGGTCGGTCCCCTCGCTCGCGTTCTCATGCAGTCGTCGGCCGAATTCGGAGAAGACCAGCACGGCCACGCGATCGGCCAGACCGTTGCGTTCGAGGTCGGCCAGGAAGGCTCCGAGCGATCGTCCGAGTTGCCTGAGTAAAGCAGCGTGAGTGTCCAACTGGTTGGCGTGGGTATCGAAACTCCCCGTCTGGACGTAGTAGATGGGCGTTGACACCTCGGCCCGAATGAGCTGGGCGATCAGCTTCAGCCTGCGAGCCAGTTCATAATTGGATGGATACCCCGTTGCCCCTGATTCGTTGTGGAGAACCTCTTCCAACCGGGCGCTGCTCACATAGCTAAGGATCGTGCTGCGGGCTACGAACTGGAGCAGAGGGTTATCGCTCATCTCTGAGCCCTGGACAACGTGATCCAGGGCATCGCGTTGCTGTCGCCCTGTCGAATGATCGAGCGGACCAAGACGCCTTTGGAATTGCTCGGGCCGTGCTAGGCAGGGGATGGGCTGGCTTGAACCACGCAATGCTTGCGAAAGGGCTTCGTCACCGACCTGCAGAGCGGGAGCGTCGCTCCTGGCCTGGATTGGCTTGCTCGACTCGACGGCCCTGGAGAGCCATCCGGGCGTCTGGAGCCCCGGGTCAAGCTGCGCCGTGTTCCAGATGGCCATCGACTCGGAATGCGATCGGTTGGGGTTCGGATAGCCCACCGACTGGACGATGGCCAGCCGACCCTTCTCCGACAGCCTTGCGAAGTCGTCGAGGGCTGGATGCAATCCCACTCGGTCGTCGATGCGCTTGAGCTGAGTTCCATTGAGTTTCAGCGTGGGACGGTTTCGATTGTAGGCATCGTCCAGATGCGGGACGACGGTATTGAGGCCGTCATTCCCGCCGTCGAGTTGGACGACGACGAGGATGCGGCCATCGACTTTACGATCGGGCAGGGCGGAAAGGGCATTGGCCGACTGAGCGAGGAAGGTCGGGACGGTCGTCCCGCAGGCCAGGAGGGTCGAGCCGCCCAGGCCGAGTCGAAGCAGTTCGCGACGGGTCGTCGACATGGTCGATTTCCTCTGATGTGGGATTATCAGGCCAACTGGAATTCCGGGCAGTGGAGCAGGCGCTGGAGGGCTTTACGCAGGTCGTCCACTCGCCCCTCACGGGCGGCGTCGAGGACAATGGCTTTCGCCTCGGGGCGAAGCCCGTCGTCCAGCAGGACGTCGATCAACGACTCGGCGATCTTCTCGGGTGCGATCCCGTGGCCTTGCGACCATGCGATCGGGTCGTACGCCGCGATGTTGGAGTCGGGATGGCCCCAGATCAGGTCGTTGGACCAGTTGAGTCGTTCCAGCAGCAGGGCACTGTTGATCCAGGAGGTCCCGCCTTCCCAGCCGCCGACGCTCGGCGGTCCGTAGAGGCTCTGACCCTGCCGATCGCAGGCATTGGCGAGCGTAAGGAGGCTCAACGCATGGCGAGGGACTTCCAGCATCCGAGTCAGTCCGACGATCAACTCGACGGGAGACTTCACCCGGCGTCGATAGACCTCCTGCGAATAGAAATGACGCGAGCGGAGGATGATTCCGACGACCTGGCGAATCGAATAATCGTGGTTCCGCAACTCCAGGGCGAGTGGTTCGATCAGCTCCCGACTCGGAACTTTGGACTCATCGACGAAGAATCGATAGAGCTTCCGCGCAAGGAAGTCGGCCGCTTCGGGACTCTCCAGAGTCAAACGTATAATGTCGTCGGCATTCCATTGGCCAGAGTGCGACAAGAACGTCTTCTGGCCGTCGTCGTGGTGGGCGGGATCGAAGAGGAATTCGGGATTCGCGTCGTTAGGTGTCCGCCGACTGGGGCCGCTGACCCATCCGGTGAAGGCTCGGGCCGATTCTCGAACATCCGACTCCGAGTAATGGCCGGTCCCGAGCGTGAAGAGCTCCAGGAACTCCCGGGCGAAGTTCTCGTTGGGTCGTTCCTTGCTGCTGGTCCCGCCATCGAGCCACGAGAGCATTGCCGTATCGGAGGTGATCGCCGCGAGCACTTTCGAATAATCGCCCAATGCGTGCTCTCGAAGCGTCTCGATCTGGCGAGACATCGCCGTGACGCTCGCGACTTTGGTGATGCTCGTCGCGAAGTGGCCATGCCAGAAGAGCGTGAGCTTCTCTCGCAGCGGGTCGCCTCCGAACCGCATGCGATACAGCCAGTGGGCCTTGAGCCGTCGCAGGTTCGACGACTCCACGGCCCCTTGTCTGAGGCTCTCAACGACCTGCTCTTCGTCGGCCGACGCGGCGGGCGGAGATAGGAGCCGGTCGACACTCGCGGCCGGTCCTGCCTTCAGGTCCCGCTGGATCTCACCCCAGGTCGCGCCGAAGCCGGCGCGACGATGGAGGTGGGCCACCTTGCGGAGATCCCAGGGGTCGGACCCCTTTGGCTCGAAAGGCTCCCAGGGACGATTAATATATTGAAAGTTCATGAATTCATCTCAGCTTGTGACGATGTGAATTCGCCAGGATCCCAGTTTCTTGATGACATGATTGCGAAGTGATGCAGATCAGCCGCCCGAACCCTTGACCTTGACGTCGCCCAGGTCGATGGTCTGACCTGCCTTGAGCGAGAAATCCCTCCAGCGGTACATGTCCTCGCCGCGAACCTTCTCATATTCGTAGATCCGATACGTGGCCCCGGGGATCAGGAACGGCATGGTCACGCGCCCTTCGGCATTGCTGAGGTCGGGCTGCCAGTAGTGCAGGCGGTCGACGTTGGCGTAGATCTCCTCGTCGGCCGAGAGCTGGCCCTTCTCGGCTTCGGATAGCTTTGTATCCCCGATTTCTTCCCCTGGCCCCGGCGTAGCCACGATGGTCAGCGTGACCGCACTACGTTCCACGGGTTTTCCTTCGGGATTCACCACGCGAACTGTCGCCGTGCCGCAGGGCTCGAGCCTCACGTTGAGCGGCCCCTTCGCGGCCATCGCCCCTGTGACCTCGATCGTGGTCCCCCATCCATTCTTCGCATCCAGGAACGAGCATTTCACGGCCCTGTCCGGCGGCACGCCATGCAACTCGAACCGGCCCTCGCGAACGGGGAGAGTGAAGTCGCCACGCCAGTTCGTGTGAAACGGAGAGATGGAGAGTGTCGTGATGATCTCCGCCGACTCGACGGTCTCGCCATTGGGGCCTACTACGGTGCCGGTCACGGTGACTCCCGGCTTGTAGGCGATGTCCATCTGGAGAGGATGTTGGCCCGCTTTCACGTCATAGTGTTTGAAGGCGTGTGCATAATTTCTTTGGCCGCCCGGCTTTCCGTAGTCGAGATCCCGGTCGCCCCGGATCTCATGGACGAAGTCGGCTGTCGGCCCGTAGCAGACGAGGTACCCCTTACCCGGCTTGACCGCGATCGCGTAGCGGCCCTCGGAGTCGCTCAGGACTGCAGAGGAATAGTTTGGGATCGTGCCCTCGCCATAGATGACGTTGCCCTCGCCATTCATGTAGTAAAGGCTCGACCCGGATAGGGAGCGATTGTTGCCACTCGACGTGATCCGACCGGTGATGAGTACGCCCCGAGGCACCTTCATGTCGACGATCCGCTTCATCGCGTCGCCGTCGTCTTCGAAGTTGCGTTCGAAGATGAGATAAGGGGTGCCGATGGGCGGATAGACCGTGACGCTGGAAAACTTGCCTGGTGCAGAGTTCGCGGTATAGCGACCTTCTGCATCGGTGCGGACCAGGATCCTGCCGGAACTGAAGCGATCATTCCCGGCTTCGACTTCCACGATCGCGTTTTCCATGGGCGTCCCGGTATCGGTGTGGGTCACCCTCCCCGAGACCGTCATCGCCGGTTGCAAAGACAACGTGATGGGCTTCGACCCGGTTGTCGGACTCATCTGAAAATTGGGGTACTGGCGGGCGTATCTTGGGCTGTCTACCTCGAGCGAGACATGGGCACGTCGAGCTATGCCATGGATCCGGAAGCGACCATCGCCGTTGGTTCTGAGCGGCTCCGGCCAGATGCCATTGACGTCTTTCGGTACATTTCTCCAGAAGTTGATCCCTATAATTTGCTCCGTCTGCTTATTTTCAAGGCCGATGGCGGAGACGCGAATGGCCGTGTCCGATGCAGGAGCACCTTCGAGATCGACGAGTCGCCCTTCGACGACTTGTTCGGGCTTGAGCTTGACATTGGCCGAGGGTGTTGGGGCGTCGCGGTTCAATTCGATGAAACCCAATCCATGCCCAGGAGCCGAGGCCAGCGCCATGATTTCGTAGTGCGTGACTGAGGAGGATCGGCGGACCTCGACGCGGTAATTGCCGTTGGCATCAGTCTCGGTACGACCCATGACTTCGTACTGATTTTCGGACCTTGCGTTGAGCGCCGCGAGTTTGCGGCGGCCGAGGATGAGCACCTTTGTCCCAGCCACGGGCTTATCCGACTCATCCACCACGCGCCCCGAGACCGTCATCCTGGTTGATTTGGCCTCGGACGAGGCCTGCGTCGCCTCGCGCTTCGCGTCGTCCCCGGCCTCGTTGACGATCCGAGCCGCAAGCCTCGTCGTCGAGATCGAGAGCAGGAGGAGCCCGACTGTCGCCAGCAACCCGAACGCACCGAGTCGCCCGAGGCCGTGCCTTCGTCGCCTGCGGTCGAGGATCGCGAGGAGTCGCCCTTCGATTTGCGAGGCTCTGGCCATTGGAACGGCAACAGCGGCGAGCCTCGGTGCCGACCTCAAGCTCCTCGCCACTTCAAGCAAATGCTCGGCGTAATCGGCCGCACTCGAGCCCGAGAGCAAGACGAGGTCGTCGCAGGCCTTCTCGCGTTCGACCCTGAGCCGGTTCGAGGCGACCCACACCAGTGGATGGAACCAGTACACGGCACAAACGACCCGAGCGAACATCTGAGCGAGGCAGTCCCAGCGCTTGACGTGGGCCAGCTCATGCAGGAGTACGACCTTAAGCCGCTCCTGGGACCACTCCTCGGCGGCCGATGGGATGAGCACCTTGGGACGCAAGACGCCCCAGGTCATCGGCGAGGTCGTGGGGCCTCCGCAGAGCAGTGAGACGCGTCGCGAGAGTCTCAGCCATGAGCCAAGCTGCTCGATGAGCCCCGTCCATTTCGCGTCATTGAGAGGCTGCGAACGAATCAGAACGCGTCGTAGTCTCACCTGCGCGGTCAGCATGGGCATCAGGACGATAAGAGCTCCTCCGGCCCACCCAATTTGTAATAAAAATATGCATTTAGTTATAAAATAAGTCTTTATCTCAACAGCATTTGCGGCGGGTACGGGGGAAAGTATCGGACTTGATGTCAGTCCGTTTGTTTCAGCTCGAACCAATTCATGAGCGACCGGAGTCGCGAAGGCAGGCGAAACGTGAGGTGGCTCAACCGGGGACGGTTTCGGCTCGGGGATCTCGGTGCGATCGAGCGAAACGGGTGCAGCCTGGCTCGCGTAGCGACTCGGCAGGATGGGAAGCCGCAAGGTCGGAAGCAAGCCCATGAGGACGGGGAGGATCAAAACGGCGGTGAGCGACGAGAGCCAGATGAGGTGCCGCAGCGATGCCGATTGGCGTCGCAGGATGGAGCAGACAGCCCACGCGAGGCCGAGGAGGATCGTCGCCCGAAGGAGCACTGTGAAAACAAAGTATGTCATCGAATCAGGAGCGGCATCGAGCGAGATGGAAGGCATGAAAGATGTCATGTTCAGGGTTCCTCCTTACGCGCTTGTGCGATCAGGCGAGAGAGTCGATCCAGGTCTTCATCGGAGAGCTTCGCATCCGGGGCGTCCAGCAGGGCGGCGACAGCCTGGGCAGTCGAGCCTTCGAAGAACGTCTGGACGAGTTGTCTGAGTGCCGATTTTCGAGCCTTGTCGCGAGGCACGGTCGGCAAAAAGACATAGCGTGGGCCGTCCTGCTCATGCTTCAAATGCCCCTTCACCTCGAGAACGCGGAGCAGGGCACGTATCGCTGAATAACTCGGCGGGTCGGCCAGCGATTCCAGGACCTCCGCCGCCGTGGCACGGCCGCGCTGATAGACGACGTCCATGATCTGCCGCTCGCGACGACTGAGCGGGTCGTGTGCAGGCTTGGCCATCGGTTTCGGTTCTCCTTGATTTCGCCCGGGCTGAAGATTCGGCCCATCATCTCGCCCGGTCTCGCGATGCTGGATTTCTAGCACTATGCTAAAATGTTAGCAGGTTGGGCCAGGGCGTCAATGGCCGGGTGCTAGATTTTTAGCGGCGCTTCGCATGGCGTGGCCTCGGGCGATGACATCCTCGTCACTACGCTTGCTCGGGCGTTTCCTTGATAGGTCGAGTGCGACGAGTTCGGGGCGTTTTGCCGTCGTTGGGAGCGAGGGCCTGTTCGGCGAAGGCAATGGCCTGGCGGACGTAAGCGTTGTCGTCGAGGGGATGGGCGAAGCGTTTCGACAGGGTCGATCGATTCTCGACCCAGAAGTAAATGAGGCCGAAGACCATCACGCTGAGCGCCCCGGCATCCAGGTCGGTGCGGATCCGGCCGAGACGTTGCGAGGCCGCGATCCGGCCTTCGAGGCCTTCGAGGATATTGGGTTGACCGGGTGTTCGGTAGGAATCGCCTTCGAGCCGCATCCAGGCGGAGAGGCGAAAGAGGAGGTCGTTCTCGAGCAAATAGGTCATCAGCCGCTTCATCTCGGCTTTGACGCTGAGCGGACGATTGGCGGAGCCGGAAGCGATCGGAGCCCGTCGCGAATAGTCTTCGAAGAGTCGCCGCTTCACTTCGGCATAAAGATTCTCTTTGGTGCCGAAGTGATGGTGGATGAGCGCGTGCGAGACGCCCGAGCCGGATGAGATCTCGCGGGTCGAGGTCGCGGCAAAACCCTTCTCGGCGAACAGACGCTCGGCCGCGTCGATGATCGCGGCTCGGGTCGATTCTGGGTCGCGGACGCGAGGAGCCTCGTCGGGCATGGATGGTTCCATTGGCGAATCTAGGATTTATCGCCATTAACGTAATGGCCACTCGGGCAGGGCGTCAACCGGCTGAATGCCGTGCGACCTATCGTCATTCTCCTCCGGATCCGCGCCTATTTGGCAGCTTGACCAAGGGCCGGTCGGCGCTAAACTACTAACCAAGTGGCCAATTCGATTGACCAATTGGTTAGTAGCTGAGGAGGGATCGATGTCGAAGGTCTGGTTGGTGACGGGCTGTTCACGAGGTCTGGGGCGCTCGCTTGCCGAGGCCATCCTCGCCCAGGGGCATCGTCTCGTCGCGACAGCTCGCACGCCGTCGCAGCTTGAAGACCTCGCTGAAAGATACGGCGATCAGGTCCGTCTCGTCGCTCTCGACGTGACGGATTTCGAGGCCGCGACTAGGTCCATCGAGATCGCCCGCGAGAGCTTTGGGCGGCTCGATGTCCTGGTGAACAACGCGGGATTTGGGGATATCAGTTCGATCGAGGACACGGGCCTGGAGGAATTCCGGGCTCAGATTGATACGAACCTGTTCGGCGTGATCCACCTCACCAAGGCCGCGGTCCCGCTGATGCGAGAGCAGGGGAGCGGACATATCATCCAGCTCTCGTCCATCGGCGGGCGCATCGGCCCTCCCGGGCGAGGGGCTTACGCCGCCGCCAAGTGGGGTGTCGAAGGCTTTTCGGAAGTGCTCGCGAAAGAGGTGGGGCCGCTGGGGATCAAGGTGACGATCGTCGAACCGGGTGCTTTCCGGACCGACTTCGTGGCCTCGTCGACGATCCGGCCGAGCCGGCCCGAGTATGCGTCAACCGTCGGGGTGCTGGCCGATCACGTTCGGTCGCTCCACGGCACCCAGGCGGGCAATCCAGCCAGGGCCGCTTCCGTGATCTTACAGATCGCTGATCTCGCCGAACCGCCGCTCAGGCTCCTGCTCGGAAGCGATGCAGTCCAGGCGGCGGAAAAGAGCGATCAAGCGCGAATTGGGTCGGACCGAAAGTGGCGCGAGCTGAGTCTTTCCACCGATTTCCAGGCTCCAAGCACACCCTATACGGTTCCATGGGAGCGTCCTTGAGTGAGGCTCAAGGACGCCTTCGCCGAAATCGAATTTCCGGGACGTAAACATAATCGTTTACGTATCTGGAAGCCTGGAGACGCTGCGAAGGACTTCGCAGTGTCTCCGTAAGAACCCTTTAACGCCCGTAATGCCGTTTCACCGTTTCAATGGCATTTTGCCAACGCTGATGCGTCGTCTCCCGCCATGACAAGTCGCGCCGGGGGGTGAAAGTCTGGGCTCCAGCAAGTAAGAGCTTGCCGGCGTCGGCCACCGACCAGAGGCCCGCTCCAAGGCCGGCAAGGAAGGCCGCACCCAGTGCGGTCGACTCGGGCTGAGGGCTCCGACGCAGGGAGAGGCCAAGCAGGTCGGCCTGGAACTGGAGGAACGGATCCGAGCGAGCCATGCCACCGTCGACCCGAAGATCGGACAGGGGATTCGGCAGGTCGGCGTTCAGGGCGTCGATGAGGTCGGCCACTTGGAACGCGACCCCTTCGAGCGTGGCGCGAGCCAGGTCGGCGACCGTCGTGGCTCGCGAGAGTCCGAAGATCGTGCCACGTGCGTCCGGATCCCAGTGGGGCGCTCCAAGCCCGGTCAGGGCCGGGACGAAGAGGACGCCCGAGTCGGGGTCGCCGTCATGATAGAGCCGGTCGATCTCGGGAGCCGCACCGACGGCCTTGAGGCCGTCGCGGAACCACTGGACCGCCGCGCCCGCGACGAAGACGCTGCCTTCGAGGGCATACTGGGGCGGGCCATCGCCGAGGGTCGCGGCCAGGGTCGTGACGAGCCCTCGCGTCGAAGGGACGACGTTCGAGCCGGTGTGGGCGAGGAGGAAGGCTCCGGTCCCATACGTGCATTTGGCCTGGCCGGGTTCGAGGCAGCCCTGGCCCACCAGGGACGCCTGCTGGTCTCCGGCGACCCCCATGATGGGGATTCCATCGGGGATGGGGTCAAATCCCCGAGTTTGTCCGAATTCTCCGGAGCTCGGCAGGATTTTCGGCAATATTTGGGGAGGGACACCGAAGAAATCACAAAGGTCATCGGCCCACGTCAACGTCCGGAGGTCCATCAGCAAGGTGCGCGACGCATTGGTGACGTCGGTGACGAAACGCTGGCCGCCGGTGAGGTGCCAGATCAAGAAGCTGTCGATGGTTCCCGCCGCCAGTTCGCCCGCCTCGGCTCGGCGACGGGCGTCGGGGATGTGCTCGAGCAGCCAGGCGATCTTGGTGGCGGAGAAGTAGGGGTCGAGGATCAGGCCCGTCCGCTCGGCGAGCCAGTCGCGGCGGTCGCGATGGGCATCGCAGAAGTCGGCGGTCCTGCGGTCTTGCCAGACCAGGGCAGGGCCGATCGCCTGGCCGGTCTTGCGATCCCAGATCACGGTGGTTTCACGTTGATTTGTCAGTCCAATGGCCGCGATCCGGTCGATGCCGATCCCCGATTCCGAGAGGGCAGCATGGACCTGAGGACCGACCGAGGAGACGATGGCCGAGGGGTCATGCTCGACCCAGCCCGATCGGGGATACGTGGGCGGAACCTCCGCCTGGCCTTGCCCCAATGGCCGGAGCTGCCGATCATAGACCACGGCTCGAGTGCTCGTCGTCCCCTGGTCGATCGCGAGGATATGGTCGCGTCCCATCATTCGGCTCCGTGAGGCCACTGACGATTGCGCTGGCATCAGCATTTCGGGTTTGGGATGGGCTTACTCTAACACTGACTTTGTCGCGAACACGTCAAGAAACCAGGAACTGACCGGAAATCCCCCGAGTTTGAGAGTCGCGAGCCCGTCGGGGCGGCCCTTCTTCCCGAGTGATTCCAGGCCCGGGTCGAGAGCTTGTGAGGAGCGTTTTCATGGCCGTTGATCCGCTGATCATTCCCATCGCCGCTGTCTTTGTCCCGATCGTCATCGTGCCGACGGCCCTGGCCTTCAGGTACTTCAAATACTCGCGCGAGCTCAAGCATCGGGAACGCATGATGGCCCTCGAGATGGGGCGTCGCCTCCCCGAGGACAAGGATCCGCGGACGTCCGCGGCGCAGGTGAGCACCGCAATCGGCGTGGGGGTGCCGGCCGTCGCGTTTGGCTCCACCTGGCTGGTCGCGCAGGGCGGGATTATCCGGGATTCGGAGGCTATCGGCCTCATGTGGTTCGCGGCGACAGCCTTATCAGTCTACAGCGTCCGTTCGGCGTACAAGCTTGCGAAGACCACCTTCGGCGAGAGCCGTCCGCACTCAATGATGGACGTGAGCGACTTCGCGAAGTCTGAGCTTGAAGACGCGGACGCCTACGACGTCGCAGGCAGCCGGGGTTAATCGCCTCGACCCGAAGCCGACCCCGGCCCAGACCGCCAGAATCGGCTCGATGGGGACGTGGAACCGGGCCGAGACGATCGTGAGGCTGTGGAATGCGGCGATCAGGACGACGGTGAGGACCGTCGGCCCCGATCGCCGTCGCATTTCCGGGGTCATGAGCAGGATCCCGCAAGCCGCGAGGATCGTCAGCCCGAGATGCCCGGTCCGATAGATCAGGCTCCGGGTCTTGGGGTTCGTCTCGTCGAAGAAGACGAAGTAGCGGAGCCGACGAAGGGTCAGGCTCACAAACCGCGCGGGGTCGTGCTTGATATCCGCGACCGCACGGCGGAAGAGGATCCGCGACCTCTCCGGCTCGCTCACCTTCGCAAATTGGCGATAGTCAGCTTGGGTCAGGGCGATGTCGTCGAGATAGCCCGCCTCGTGTCGCGCCTTCCACAACGATTCGTTGATCCCCTGCAAGCCACCCTTCGATTGTTGCAAGACCCGCTCGACCGAGGGGCGTACGACCTTGTCGGTCCCCTCGCTCAGGGCACAATTCCCCTGCCAGAAGGCATAGCCAAACGTGCTCTTCACCAGCACGAATTCTTTGTGAACGATGGCGTTCCGGACGATCCAGGGTGTTACCCCGATCACCATCGTCGCGATGAGAATCGCCACGGGTCGTCGCGCACCCCGCAATCCTCTGTCCGACGCAATCACCCAGGCGACTCCGGGTGTGACGAGGCCCAGGATCGGGTCGGTCAGCGCGAGCAAAGCGAGGCCTGATCCACAAGCCACGGCATCCCAATCACGTCCCGTTCGAGCGGCTCGAAAGGCCAGGGCGAGCGAGGCCGTCACCAGCGTCGCCGCCAGTAATGCGACTTGAACATGTGTTGCTGCATACACGAGGGTCGGGTGGAGAGCGGTGATCAATCCGACCAACGCGACGACCCAGATCCGGCCAGGCGCGATCGTCCGGGCGAGACAAATCGAACTGTAGACGAGTGCCCCGCCGAGGAGGGCCTGGCCGAGTTCGAGGATCAGGAGCGATTGCGGGGTCTCGGCGCCACCCACCTGGTAGGCCGCGGCCAGCAGGTAGGGGTAGATGGGGGCTTGCTGTGAGGTTGGCCCGTCGGCACCCAGGAAGCGTACAGAGAATCCACGCCCGGCCAGGATGTTGGCGGCGATCTCGCCATGCTCGTAAGTGCTGCGGGGGATGTGGTGGCTCTGCAGGACCAGGATGGCCGAGGCCCGGACGAGGACGGCCACGAGCATGAGTCCCCAGATGAGTCGACGCTCGGCCATCCTTGCCGGCTCCTTCCCGACCCTGTCGGGCGCGATTGAGAATCGGTACGAGGCTCCCGGCAGGGAGCGGGCGAGGCCGGATTCTGGTCGACTTGGCCGGATTGGTCAATCCGGACTACCTACTGCTCACTCGCGCCCACTTCGACTATCCTGTCCTCAGCCGGGATTCGACCACATCACCACTTCGAGAGGGCCTCGGCACATGGCCTTGCGACGGCGACAGTCTTCGTGGATGTTCCCCCTGCTCGCGCTCTGCCTGGCGATGCCGGGCGTGTCGGCCTTCGGGCAGGGAGCCAAGGGTTCCGCCACCTCCGATGGCGAGGCGAAAAAGCCTCTCGCCACGCACGAGGCGACCTGCAGGAAGGTGACCAAGGCTCCCAAGCTCGACGGCAAGCTCGACGACGACGCCTGGAAGCAGGCCGAACTCATCGACCGCTTCCCCTCGTACTGGGCGGGCGTCGACCCGAAATCGGGCATGAAAGCCTGGCTCGCCTGGGACGACGAGGCGTTCTACTTCGCCGCCACCATGCCCGACGCCGAGTTGAAGTCGTTCGGCACCAAGCGGAATGACTACCTCTGGAACGGCGACGTCTTCGAGCTCTTCTTCAAGCCGAGCAAAGAGAAGCCGGCCTACTACGAGTTCCAGGTGAACCCGAAGTCCGTGATACTCGAATACCCCTTCCCGAAACGCGGATTCGACGTCGCGACCATCGCCGCCCTTCCGCCGTTGGGGTTCGAGGCCGTTGCGGTGGCCGAAGGGACCGTCGACAAGCCCGGGGATAAGGACAGGAGCTGGACCGTCGAGGGCCGCATGCCCTGGTCGATCTTCACCCCAAGCGGTGGCAAGCCGAAGGTGGGGGACGCCTGGGACTTCGCCCTCTGCCGCTACGACTACGGCCCCGAGGGGACGGACCCTGTCCTGATGAGCTCGGCCCCGCTCAAGAAGCTCAGCTTCCACCTCTATGAGGACTACGGCCGACTCCTGTTCGTCGACCCCAGCAAGCCTTGAGCTTCCTGCGGGTCAATGGGTGACCGGGGCTCGTCGCTTCTTGAGGAGCCCTTTCACCCCGCAGGACGAACAGCCTCCGTGGCTCGAACCTCCCTCGCCAACGGATCCGCAAGAACCCGAGCCGCAGCCGCCATCCGAGCCGCAACTCCCGCAACCGCCGTCGGAAGCGTCCTCGTGCTCGACCTCGGCCTCCTGCACATCCTTGCCGACCGGCTCGAGCATGATGTCGAGGTCGTACTTGCTGCGGAAGGCGGCGAGGATCCCGACCGTATCGAGCCGGTGCGGGCCGAGGTAGTGGAGGACCGTCCGGCGGTCATCCAGGAGGGGTTCGACATCGATCAGGGCGATCGGCCAGACGCCCTCATCAAAGACTTCCTGGCAGAGCGTCAGGCGTTCGCCCCGCTCGGCCTCGACTTCGCGGGCTCGGGCCAGGTCATTTTGATCGGCCACGCGCAGGATCACCGCGCCCGCGTAGCCCTCTGTTTCGGAGGGGGTTGCGACGGGGATCAGGACTTCTCCGAGTTCCGTGCCCCGATGCGAGCGGATCACCACCGTCTCTCCTCGCTTCAGCTCGGCGTCGGTCGAGACGAACTGGCCGACCCTGGCCATCGTACCGTAACGGATCAAATAGGTGATTTGCATGCGGGACTCGTCACGCGATTGAGAAGCATCCATGATCCTTAATGTATCAGGCCGTCGAGAGTTGACGCAAGTTGTCCAAAACGACGTTCTCGCGTTTCCCGATATGGCCCCAGCACTTATAATCGCGCCAGATGGCATCATCTGATGGGCCGGGCCCGGGATCATGGTCCATGACCCGGTTCGTCGTCCCTTCGAGTCGCGCAAGGTTGCCGGCTCGATCGATTCCAAATGTTTTCGACCGGAAACAATTCCCGCGACGTCGCGATCGGCCGTGCTTCCTCGCGAGATTCCGCCCATGATTCGCAGGCACGCCTTCAGGCGACTCGCCGGGCTCTGAGGATAAGCGGAGATGAGCCGAGCCCGTTGTACGCTCAAGGTTCAGGGTCTGGACTGCCCCGTCGAGATGGGGGAGCTCCAGACGGCCCTCGAGCATTTCCCGGGGATCTCCCGACTCCAGTTCGACCTCACGCTCGGGACGATGACGGTCGACTACGAATCCAACAACGTCCGCCCCGAGGGCATCGTCGAACACGTGCTGACGAAGGCCGGCATGAAGTCGAGCCTCGTCAATGACGCCGAGGTCCCGCCCCCCTGGTGGGAACGGAACCGACGCTGGCTGGCGACCGGAGTCTCGGGCCTCTTCGTGGTTTTCGGCTGGATCGCCTGGTTGCTCGGCTTGCCCGGGGGCATCGAGCGGGTCGCCTACCTGGGTGCAATCCTGATCGGCGGGGCCGAGTTGGTTTTCAAGGCCTTTCGGAGCCTGCTGCGGCTCCGACTCGATATCCATGTGCTCATGACGGCGGCCATCGTCGGCGCCTTGGCTCTGAGAGAATGGGACGAAGCCGCCACGGTCGCTTTCCTCTTCGGGCTCTCGGAACTCCTCGAGGCCTGGAGCCTGGAACGTGCCAAGCGAGCGGTTCGTAAGCTGCTGTTGGTTGCGCCGGAAACCGCCGAGGTCATCGGGCCCGACGGGACGATCCGGGTATTGCCCGCTTCGCAGATCGCGACCGGGGATCACATTCACATCCGAGCCGGGGAACGCATCCCCGCCGATGGTCGCGTGATCGAGGGGCGGTCGAGCGTCGACCAGCGGGCGATCACGGGAGAATCGGTGCCGATCCTCCGCGAGGTGGATGACACCGTCTTCGCCGGGTCGGTCAATGGCGAGGGATCACTGACCGTCGAGGCCTCTGGTCCGGTGGGCGATGCACTGATCTCTCGGATTATTCACCAGGTCCGCGAGGCTCAAACCTCTCGCGCACCCGTCGAGCGTCGCATCGGCCACTTTGCCTCCTATTACACGCCCGCCGCCATGATCGCGGCCCTCGCGATTATGCTCGTCCCGCCCCTGCTCCTCCTGGCGTTGGGGGCTCATCCCGACGCGGCCGTCTGGTCTCGATGGTTTTCCAAAGGATTGGTCATCCTCGTCATCGCCTGCCCTTGTGCTCTGGTGATCTCCACCCCAGTTGCCGTGGTCAGCGGTCTGGCCGCCGCGGCGAGGAACGGCATCCTCATCAAGGGGGGGGCGTACCTGGAGGAATTCGGCCGCCTGCGAGCCCTGGCGTTCGATAAAACGGGCACACTCACGCGAGGCGAGCCCGCCGTTGTCGAGGTGGTGGCCACTGGTGTCCACCCTGACGATGACCTGCTGCGGATCGCCGCGGCGTTGGGAGATCGGGGTGGCCATGTGCTTGGTCGCGCGATCGCTCGCCATGCGCGGGAGCGATTGCTCACCGTCCCGGTGGCCGACGATTACCTCGCCCGTCCTGGCCTCGGTGCCTCGGGTCGCGTCGATGCCGTCGAGTATCACATCGGCAGCCATCGCTACATCGAGGAGGCCGGCCTCTGCCGCCCCGAGTTCCACGCCAGGCTCGGCCACGCCGAATCGAACGCCGGCACGTCGGTGGCACTCAGCACCGAGACCGGCCCGCTGGGCTGGATCCGGCTCGCCGACCAGGCGCGTCCCGAAGCTGCAGGAGTCGTGGCCGAACTCAACCAACTCGGCATCGATACCGTGATGTTGACCGGCGACAACGCCATCACGGCCGCCGCGATGGCCCGGCAACTCGGCATCAAGGAGCATCGAGCCGAACTCCTCCCGGCAGACAAGGTCACGGCGATCCGCGAGATCGAGGGCCGGCATGGGCCGACGGGGATGATCGGCGACGGCGTGAACGATGCCCCCGCACTCGCCTCCGCTCGGGTCAGCGTGGCCCTCGGCGGGATTTCGAGCGGAGCCGCATTGGAGACGGCAGACGTCGTGCTGATGGCCGACAACCTCGCGGCGCTCCCCTGGCTGGTTCGGCATAGTCGCATGACCCTCGCGCGGATCCGGCAGAACATCGCGCTTGCGCTCGGCACCAAGGGGCTCGTGCTCGTCCTCGCGGCCCTGGGTTATGCAAACCTCGGCCTGGCCATCGCCGCCGACCTGGGGACGAGCCTGCTCGTCACGGTGAATGCTTTGCGATTGCTCCGCGGCTCGAACATCGCGGCGAAGTCATAACTTCTTGCCTGCCAAGAGGATTGCGGGATGGTCAAGAACACTCTCTCCATAGGCTCCCATGTTTTCAAGGTCCATTCTACGACGTTTCGGTACATCACCGACGATAGGCAGGGTAAGCCTGGTTGGGAGTTCAATATCTGTACCGAAGGGATCAACACGTTTTCCCTGGAGGACTTCTGGTGTGATAACGGTGTCAGGTTCTATGCCGAAGGGGACCCGATCCCGCTCCCGAGCCTACCCGATCTGGTCGGTCAAAAGATCTACCTGAAGGAACCGTTCGATGAAGAGTCGGGAGACCCATACTTCTCGGTCTACATCGGGGAACATGGAGATGTAGACGAACTGACCATGAGGTTCTTGGAACGAGATGAAAGCCGCTACCATATCGCAATTGAGGCAAGGCTACCTGCCGGATCGCTTTTCCACGAGGACCAACGCCTGACGATTGACACCTGGATTGAGCAACTCCCTCCCGGAAAATACGGTTCCTGACGACCAACCCATCGCCAATGAAAGCTATTAGATTCCTTGAACCTTCCCTCTTGAACCGGGTCGGATGGATTCACCCATCGAAACCTCGCAGGATGCGACCGATGAGCAGGGCTTCGACCTCTTCAAGACCTCGAGACGCGGAGCCGCCCCCTCGGCGAGTGGTCCGCCACGAATCAGCCGATCATTCCTGGGAGGCCGTTTTCCAGGACCCTTCCTCGCATCTTCGACCCTATATCGTCGGGGGCTACCAGGGGTGGAGAGAGGACGCGAAGCGGGTCGTGCGTCGCCGCGAGATCCCTTCAAGTAGCGTCGCCTGGATCGTCAACCTCGGGCGACCGTTCCATCTGCTCGATCCCAATGAGTTGGAGGCATCTCCCAGGGCACTTGGCTCGTTCGTCGCGGGTCTGCATGAGTCGTACGCCCTGGTCGAGTCACCGGGGTCGACGCGTTGCATCCAGGTTGATTTCACGCCGATTGGTGCATGCCTTTTCTTCGGCGTCCCGATGGGTTCCCTGACGAACCTCGTCGTGGATGATGGCGACGTGCTTGGGGAAGGGGCGGGCCTGCTCGTCGAGAGGTTGTGCGAAGCGAGAGACTGGCCCCGAAGGTTCTCGATTCTCGAGTCCTATATCTCGGGGCGAATCCTTGCAGCGAACCCTCCGGCCGAAGGAGTCGTCTGGGCCTGGAACCAACTCGAGGCGAGCGGCGGGCAGGTCGGTATCGGAGGCCTTTCCTCCGAAATCGGATGCAGTCCCAAATATTTGATCGCCCAGTTTCGTGATCATGTTGGCGTGCCTCCCAAGACCCTGGCGCGAATCCTCCGCTTTCGCAAGGCGCTGAATCTGCTCGAAGCGAACGCGCAGATCCGCTGGGTCGACGTCGCGCTGAGGAGCGGCTATTACGACCAGGCCCACCTGATCCGAGATTTCCGCGGCTTCACCGGATGTACTCCCACCGAGTATCTCGGGCGGATGCTCCCGGACGGCGGGGGCAATGACGGCTCCTGACGCGGATCTCGAGTCGGGTAAAAATCGTCCAAGAGCCGTTCGAGTGAACTCCCTATGATGCGTCTCGTGTCGAGATTTCCAGGGAGTTTCTCTGAAGAACGGAGACGTCATGTCATCCCCGACGTTCGACGGACGCCCCAACATCTTCCCCGCGATCTGCTACAAGGATGCCCCCGCCATCATCGATTGGCTGGTCAGTGTCTTCGGATTCGAAAAGCAGTTCGTGGTCCCCGGTCCGGTTGGGACGATCGCCCACGCACAGCTCAAGTTCGGTGCTGGCGTGATCATGCTCGGATCCTCGAAGCCCGGCGAGATCGGTCTCAAGTCCCCGTCCGAGACCGGAGGTGTGACGCAGACTCTTTATATTTACATTCACAACATAGATTCGTATTACGAAATGGTCCGAGACGCGGGGGCCGAGATTCTCATCGGTCTCCGCGATACGGACTATGGATCGCGCGAATTCGGGGTCAAGGATCCGGAAGGGCAGGTCTGGTACTTCGGTACCTACTACCCGGCGGGGCCGGTCTCGCAGGCATGATTGCTGGGCATCTCCTTCATGCCTCGCGTAACGGGACGCGAGGCATGAAGGAATGAGCGAAGCTCTTAACCCTCTCGCGTGAAGGGCTCGACCGGGTTGCGGTGGATCGTTGGAGAGCCGAGCTTCGCCAGGGCCTGGATTTCCGCCTCGACCTCGGAGACCGCCTCGGTCGTATTGAGGATTTCCAGGGTCGTCTCGGTCGTGTGGCTGCCGCCCGGCGGTAGGGTCACCACGCGATTCCGCTCCTTCTCGAACGGCTTTGGATTTGGGAAGTTGGTCGCCGGCTCCAGGCCCGTGACATAACCCTCGTTGTGCCCCGAGGTGCACTTCCAGAGGGTGAAGCAGGGGAGTTGCGAGCGGTTGAAACGGAGTGCGACGGCCTTATCGCCGGCACGATTCCGGAGCATGGCGAGGGTCTTACCGTCCTCCTTCGCCTGCATCTCCATGAAGTAGGCCTGCTCGGCGAAACCGGGCTCGGGGGCGCCGTAGACGTCGAAATGCCCGAGTCCTTCCTGCGCCCGCGGATCCCTCGGCACGAGGGTCTTGATCGGGGCGACGAGCCGGGAGCCTTCTTCGAGCTGAGGCGGGCCGAAGTTCCAATGGTAGAGCACCTGCATGTCGCAGGGCACATCCTTCATATTAGTGAACACGTCGACGACCGTCAGCTTGTTCGAGCCGGGGACTGTGGTGATCTTCGTGGTCATGCGCAGTTGCGGGCCGAAGATCTTCGCCTCGTCGACGTGACCTTCGAGCGTGATCTCGTATGGGGCCTTGTCGCTGACGTGCAACGTCACCAGCGAGGCGGGGATGTTGGCGATCTTGCCGTGGAGACCATAAAGCGTGTGGCGCTCGGTCCCATCGGGGTTCACCGATTTGTCGCTGTAGGGGGCCCCGTTGTTCTCGAGCCCGCAGCGGACGAGCAACTCGTCGAAGCCTTCCAGCCAGCCGAGGCCACCCCAATTCATGAGGTTGACGAAGGCCGGGTTGATCGGGCCGTCCTTCACGGGCGATATCCAGCCGACGCGATTCCCCTGATAGTTCCCCTTCCAAATCCCCATGCCGCGAGTCGGGAGCACCGAGAACGAGAAAGTGCCCGTATCTACCTGGACGAGATCGACCCCCTCGCGGCGTCCGCCTCTCAAAGTCTTCTTAGTGACCGACCAGGAGTGGGGCGTGGCGAGGTTCAGGTCGGCCGCGCTCAGGGAGAAATTCTCAACCCAGAGATCGCGCGCGAGGTCGGTGAGCGGGTACGTCGGCATGTGGGCCTCGTCCGGGAATCGATTCGTTCGTTATTAGGACCCTTACAGGAGATGGCCAGGATAATCCGCCTGCGGAATCCGGTCCAGAAGGCATGGCCATAGGGCGCGGTAGGTTAGATCTCTGGAGTGGGCGTCTTCATGCGCGGATCGCCTAAATCAGTTGGCTCTGTCGGGCCGACCGGCATCCGATCGAGAAACGGGTCGTGAACTCATTGACTCGAAATGTGGGGCGTCATAGGTTGACTGGACGGTTCCCACATTGGTCGGAGACCGTGGGCCTGCTTTTCGCGGCTTCCTGGTCCCCAGCCCAGAGGAGACAGATCCATGGCAGAACAGCGTCCGTTCTCGGATCGCGAGTGCGACTCGGCCCTTTCACGTCGAGACTTCGTCAAAGCGTTGGGCACCGCCGCCCTGGCGACATCGGTCCCTCTGATCGGTTCGAGAACGGCCTTGGCCGCGAGCGCCACCCCCGCCGGCCCGTCTCCCACCTCCCCGGCCGAGACCGCCGTGGGCCGGTTCTTCAAGTCGCTGAAGGACGAGCAGCGGAAGCAGATCTGCTTCCCGTTCGACCACCCGCTCCGCTCCAAGGTCCAGAACAACTGGGCGATTGTGAAGCCGACGATCAGCGACATGACCACCGAGCAGCAGGCCCTCTGCACAGAGATCTTCAAGAACCTTTGCAGCGAAGAAGGTTACGAGCGATTCAATAAGCAGATGGACGACGACTACGGCGGCTTCGAGAGCTACCACGTCGCCGTCTTCGGCGAGCCGGGCACCGACAAGCCGTTCGAGTGGGTCCTGACCGGCCGCCACGACACCCTGCGAGCCGACGGCAATAGCGTCGATGGCGCGGCGTTTGGCGGGCCGATCTTCTACGGCCATGCCGCTGACGGCCACTTCAACGAAGATCCCAAGCACACGAATAACGTCTGGTGGTACCAGGGGCAGCAGGCCAACAAGATCTTCGGCACCCTGGACGACAAGCAGAAAGCCAAGGCCCTCATCAGTGACGGAGCCGACGACGATCCCCGCGCGATCAAGCTCCGGGGCGACGACCTTGGCACGGTCGGCCTTTCCGTCTCCGAACTGGACGGCCAGCAGAAGCAGATGGTCCAGAAGCTACTCAAGGACCTGACCATGCCGTTCCGAGCATTCGACGTCGAGGAGGTCCAGGAGTGTCTCCGCGAGGCAGGGGGCGTCGACAAGCTGCGCCTGACCTACTTCAAGGAAGGTGACATTGGCAACGACCAGGTCTGGGACATCTGGAAGCTCGAAGGCCCGGCCTTCGCCTGGTACTTCCACGGTTCGCCGCACGTCCACACCTGGGTCAACATCGCCCGGCAGGCTCCCAAGGCCTGAGCGAAGTCGGCCACCTGAGTCCTGCTCGCTGATCTGATCAAAGCCGAGTCAACGAAGAAGGCCCGCGGCAGTTGCCGCGGGCCTTCTTCATGGAATCAGACTGACGACTGACGACTGACGACTGCGGTGGGATCAATTCCGATCAGGAGCAGCCCATGCTGTTGCCGCAGTTGAAGCAGCGGTAGCAGGTGCCGCAGCGGACCGTCAGGGCTCCGCAGTTGTCGCAGGCTGGGGCGTCGCTCTGGAAGTGGGCGAACTGCCGTTCCCGAGCCTCGGGGCCCTCTTCGAGAACCGATGTCCCGATCTGGATTGGGGCCGAGCTGACCGGCTGGACTTCTCGTTCGGCCTCGACGTGCTCGAGGTCGGCGATGGTCGCGGTACGGTGGCCGTTCACCTTGACGACCGGGGCGGCCGCCTTGGGCTCGGGATGATCCTCTTCGAGCCGCTGCGGGGCGTTGGCCTCGCGGTAGCCGGGGATGAACTCCATGCCGAGCCAGCGGAAGATGTAGTCGGCCACGCTCTTGGCGATCGGGATGTCCGGGTTCTGGGTGAACCCGGCCGGCTCGAAGCGGCTGTGGGCGAACTTGTTGACGTAGACGTCGATCGGCACGCCGTACTGCAGGCCGATCGAGATGGAGGTGCCGAGAACGTCCATCAGACCGCCGATCGTCGACCCTTCCTTGGCCATTGTGATAAAGACCTCGCCGGGGCGACCGTCGAGGTAGAAGCCGACGGTCACGTACCCTTCGTGGCCCTGGATGCTGAACTTGTGCGTCATGCTGCGGCGGGTGTGCGGCAGGCGCTCACGCTTCGGCTTCTGGGCGACCGGGGCCGCGACGACGGGGGCCGGGGCAGGGGCCGGAGCCGCGACCACCGGAGCCGCGACGGGCACAGGAGCGGCCGCGGCGACAGCCTTGGCGGTCTCGCCCTCCGACTTGGTGTTGACCGGCTGGCTCCCCTTGGAGCCATCGCGGTAAATGGCGAGGGCCTTCAGGCCGAGCTTCCAGCCTTCGAGGTAGGCCTCGCGGATGTCAGCGACGGTCGCGTCGTTGGGCACGTTGCAGGTCTTCGAGATGGCTCCCGAAAGGAACGGCTGCACGGCCGACATCATTCGCAGGTGGCCGCGGAAGTGGATGCTCCGTCCCCCTTGCGGCGGGGCGAAGGCACAGTCGAAGACCGGCAGGTCCTTATCGGCCAGGCCAGGAGCCCCTTCGATCGTGTCGTTGGCGTCGATGTAGTCGAGGATGCCGCGGATGACCGGCTCATCGTAGCCGAGCTTCCGTAGCGACATCGGTACCGTGCGGTTGACGATCTTGAGCATGCCGCCGCCGGCGAGGGTCTTGTACTTCACGAGGGCGATGTCCGGCTCGATGCCGGTGGTGTCGCAGTCCATCATGAAGGCGATCGTGCCGGTCGGGGCGAGCACCGTCACCTGGCTATTGCGGTAGCCGTGCTTGGTGCCCATCTCGACGCACTCGTCCCAGACGTTGCGGGCTTCGGCGAGCAGGTCGGGGGCGACGCTGGGGTCGATCGACTCGACCGCGTCGCGGTGCATCTCCATGACCCGGAGCATCGGCTCGCGGTTGAGGGCGAAGCCGTCGAACGGGGCCAGGTGTCCGGCGTGCTCGGCGCTGGTCAGATACGCCTGGCCGTGCATGATCGATGTGATCGCCCCGGCGAGGGCGCGGCCCTCGTTGGAGTCGTACGGGTAGCCCGAGGCCATGATCAGGCTGCCGAGGTTGGCATAACCAAGGCCCAGCGGGCGGAACTTGTGGCTGTTCGCCGCGATCCGCTCGGTGGGATAGCTGCCGTGGTCGACGAGGATCTCCTGGGCGGTGATGAAGATCCGGCAGGCGGCGCGGAAGCGGACGGCGTCGAAGCTGCCGTCCTCGCGTCGGAACTTCATCAGGTTGATCGACGCCAGGTTGCAGGCGCTGTCGTCGATGAACATGTACTCACTGCAGGGGTTGCTCGAGTTGATCGGCGCGGTGTTGGGGCAGGTGTGCCAGCGCTGGATCGTGTCCTCGTACTGCATGCCCGGGTCGCCGCAGAGCCAGGTGCCCTCGGCGATCGTGTCCATGACCTTGCGGGCCGAGAGGGTCTCCATCGGCCGGCCGGTGGTCACGGCGCGGGTGGTCCAGTCGCCGTCGTTCTCCACGGCGCGGAGGAAGGCGTCGCTGGCGCGAACCGAGAGGTTCGCATTCTGGAACATGACCGAGCTATAGGCCTCGCCGTTGAAGTTCGCCTCGTAGCCGGAGGAGATCAGGGTCTGGGCCTTCTTCTCTTCCTTGATCTTGCACTCGATGAACTCGACGATGTCGGGGTGCCAGACCTTGAGGGTCTGCATCTTGGCCGCACGTCGGGTCTTGCCGCCCGACTTGACCACGCTGGCGATCGAGTCATAGACCCGCATGAAGCTGACCGGGCCCGAGGGCTTGCCGCCGCCGCTGAGCTTCTCGCGGCTCGAGCGGAGGGTCGAGAGGTCGGTGCCGGTGCCGCTGCCGAACTTGAAGAGCATGGCCTCGGAGTAGGCCAGCTTCATGATGTCCTGCATGTCGTCGGCGACGCTCTGGATGAAGCAGGCCGACCCTTGCGGGTACTGGTAGGCACTCTCGGCCGGGATGACGTTGCGGGTCTCTTCGTCCCAGCGCCAGTTGTTGGCCGGGCCGGCGATGCCATAGCGATGGTAGAGGCCGACGTTGAACCAGACGGGGGAGTTGAACGAGCCGTACTGGTTCACGCAGAGGGAGGTCAGCTCGTCGTAGAAGCGCTCGGAGTCCTCGGCGGTGGCGAAGTACCCGTCCTCGCGGCCCCAGTCGGCCAGCGTCCTGGTGACGCGGTCGACGAGGTGGCGGACGCTCGACTCGCGCTCGGGGGTGTTGACCTCGCCGTAGAAGTACTTGCTGACGACGACGTTGGTCGCCAGTTGGCTCCACGCCTTCGGGATCTCGCAGTTGGTCTGCTCGAAGATGACGCGTCCACGCTCGTCCTTGATGGCGGCGGTCCGCAACTCCCATTCAACCTGGTCGAACGGGCTGACACCTTCGGTGCTGAACACTCGCGGGACGGTCATTCCCTGACGGCTCTGCTGCGTTCCACGCGATGTCCCAACACTCGCCGTCGCCCGTTCGTCAACTGTCGCCATGGACGGTCTCCCGTTATCCTGCCGCTGTAAATTTGTCGAGTAGTGCTGTGTTTCGGCGTCTTCATCGAGTCTTCGTGAGCAAATTCCCAGACTCGAGATCATCGAGGGCAGAATCGGTTCATTCCGAGGTCGCTCGCTCAAGTGGGAGTCATTTGCCGCGCATCCTACGCTGGGTCGTTGAAGACTCGGGAGTCGCGTGGGACTCGACGTGGGCTAGCGCGATCAGGCCTCGTTGATGTTGCCAAAGGGCAATCTAACCCATTATTCATGGCCATGTGGCCCTGAGAAGTCCGAGATTCAAGCTTCTGGCGCCGTCGGTGAGGGGTGTATCGAATACAACCGAGAAACGGGAATTAAGCATTCACGTTCAGATATTCCAGAAACCTTTCAACCGGGTAAATCGCCCCGAGCGGGATCGTAGGAGGACTCGATTCGGCTCGATGATCATCACCTGGATAGGACGTTCAAAGTGGCCAAGAGTATCCATGGCCATTCTGTACATCATACACCCCTGTGCAGTCAACAGAGTATCAAAAATGAGTGGAAGCTTTGGAAGTTCGCGAAGACTTGCAAAATTGCGTCGTTGGAGGTGTCGACGGGGAGGGGATAAGAAAAAACCGTTCCAATCTCGGAGAATTCACCGAGAGGGAACGGTTTCAATTTGCGAACTTAATTTGGCGGGGCGAAACAAACCAGGATCAGACAGGCGCGACGACCTGGGTGATCTGGATGGCGGTGTAGGGCTGGCGATGGCCCTTACGTCGCCGCATGTTCTTGCGGCGGCGGAACTTCTGAATGATGATCTTCTTGTCGCGGAACTGCTGGACGATCTTGGCGACGACCTTGGCCCCTTCGAGGACCGGCTCACCGATGGTCGCACCGTCGTTGCCAGAGATTAGCAACACCTTGGAAAAGACAACTTCCGTACCGGGATCACCCTGGCGCCGATCGACGACGATGCGGTCTCCCTCGGAAACACGGAACTGATGGCTGCCGTCCTCAAAGATCGCGTACATTCCGTCAAACTCCTCAAAACCCCGGGCAAGGCTCAGGATTAGGCCCGAGGCCGCTCTTACGACCGTGGTCGTTCCTCGCTGGGTGGACGACCCAGCCTTGCTCGCGGGAGGACGACACGGAAAGGGTACAACAATACCCCCTCGGCTCGCTTTAGGGAAGTCCAACCTTCAGAGAGATGTCGCGCATTTCCCGCGAATTCGTACTTGCTCGCCACGATACCCTCACCTGGCAAGATTGATCCAGCACTCGACCTCGATTGGGCGAGATGTCGAGCATCGAACTGACATCTCTACTGAACACGCCATCGATTGGCTGTTGCCGTTCGGGCGAGTGATGGTGGTCGGGCAGGGGCTGGATGAAGTTCCAAAAGCATCCATTTTAAATCATCGTTGTTATAGCAACGCGTTTGGTCATTTTTGTGGCGATTATCTATGAATAATGGTCAATAAAGGCCTAAGCGTTGTGAGCTACCTAAGAGTCAGATGGAATGATCGGTTTTCCGATCTTTTCGGTCGACAAGGTTTTGATTCTCTTGACGTCCTCCCGAATAAATGAGAAGAATTGTTTTTCGCTTCGATCGCGAGTTGGGCATCGTAATGGAAGTGAGAGTCCTGGTTACAACGAGTCTCGCACACCTCACGGTCTGTTTATGTGATGACACAGCCAGACGAATCTCCCAAGGCTGATCGCACAACGTCTCGCTCGGCCGACGCTGGCCGGAGCGAGTGGGCTTCGAGCTCGGACTCGCTCGACCCCGCCTTGCTCGACTTAGTCGAGGAATTCAGCGCCCGCATCCTCGCTGGCGAGGGGCTCGACTTCGACACGATCGCTAGGGAACATCCCGAGTGCGCCGAAGCACTCCGAGAATTGATGCCCGCGATGCTCGATCTTGCCGAGCTTGGTCGGATCGAAGAAGCCGCGAAGGATGAAGGAGCCGGTGAGGTCGATGACGACGAACCTCGCGTCTTCGGGGGATTCCGGATCGTACGTGAGGTCGGCCGAGGCGGCATGGGGATCGTCTATGAGGCGGAGCAGGTCGCCCTCAAGCGATTCGTCGCCCTCAAGGTCCTGCCTGCGGTCGCGGCCCTCGATCCCAGAGCCTTGAAGCGGTTCGAGCTCGAGGCGCAGGTGGCGGGGTGGCTCCAGCACCCGAGGATTGTGCCCGTACACGACGTGGGGATCGTGGATCGTGTCCCTTACTATTCGATGCAATTCATCGAAGGGGGAAGCCTCGCCGACTTGATCCGCGAACTGCGCGGGCTCGTCGATGCAGGTGGCGCACGTCCCACGGATCAGGGGGATGAGAACGGCCTGTCGACGCTGGCCCTTGGTTTACTCTCGGGCCGATTCGCACCCCCGCGAGGGGACTCGTCCAGCGGCCGAACCTCCGGTGTCTTCAACTCGGGAACGGATTTTCACGAAGCCACGGGGCAGGGGAGCTCCATCCGGGGCCGCGCCTACTTCCGGACGGTGGCCCGCCTGGGGATGCAGGCGGCGGATGCCCTGGCTTACGCCCATGAGCAAGGGATCGTGCATCGGGATATCAAGCCGGCCAACCTACTGCTCGATCCTCGGGGCGAGCTCTGGGTCGCCGACTTCGGCATGGCGGACGTCCAGGGGGACGCGGGCGTCACGCAGACCGGGGATATGCCCGGAACCTTGCGTTACATGAGCCCCGAGCAGGCGCGAGGCAAGCGAGCCCTCGTCGATCGTCGTACGGACCTGTACTCGCTCGGGGCGACGCTCTACGAACTCCTCACGCTTCGCCCGGCCGTCGTCGGCGAGGACCGCCAGGACATCCTCCGCTGCATCAGCGAGGAAGAGCCGACGCCCATCCGTCGGATCAATCCGGCCGTCCCCGTCGACCTGGCCACGATCCTGTCGAAGGCGATGGCCAAGGACCCGTTGAACCGATATGAGACGGCCCGGCACCTCGCGGATGACTTGGAGCGTTTCCTCGACGGTCGACCCATCTCCGCAAGGCCCGTGGGACCGCTGGTGCGAGCCTGGAGGTGGTCTCGTCGCAAGCCGATGCAGGCGGGGCTGGCCGCCGGATTGGCCGCGGCCATCGTGGTCGGGTTTGCCGGCATCACCTGGAGCTGGCGCGAGGCCGTGCACCAGAAGCGGCTCCTCCAGGTCGCTGAGGCCGACGCCCGTCGCCAGGCCGCCAAGGCCGATGCCATCAATCGATTCTTGATCGAAGGGCTCTTGATCCAGGCCGAGCCGTCGAACAGCCCAGTCGAGCGTCATGTGACGCTCCTGGAAGTGCTCGATCGGGCCTCGCAGGGGGTGGGAACTTCGTTCGCCAGTCAGCCGGAGATCGAGGCGACGATCAGACTGGCGATCGGGCGGATCTACCACGGCCTCGGCGAGTTCACCAAGAGCGAGAGCCATTTCCGGGCGGCCGGCGCCAGGTTCGAGCAACTCCCCGGCGCAACGTCTCCGGGGCTCCTGGAGGCTCGTTCGGAACTCGGCCATATTTTGTCCCACCTGGGACGCGACGACGAGGCCGAACCGCTGCTGGTGAAGATCTTGGAGAAAGCCCGCGATCGCCTGGGCCTCACGGATCCGATCACGCTCCGATCCGCCGAATACCTCGCGAGCGTCCATCGCACCAAGGGGCGGCTGGCCGAGGCCGAGTCGCTCTACCTCAGCTATCTCGCGGACGCACGACGGGCCACGCATCCCGATCAAGACATCATCTTCTCGGCACTCTTCAACCTCGGTGACGTCTACCTGCGTGAGGGGAAGACGGAGGATGCGGAGTCGCTCTACCGCAAGATGCTCGACGAGGAGCGGGTCACCAAGGGTCCCAAACATCCCTCGACGCTCTCGACAATGAACAACCTTGGCGCAACCCTCAACAAGCAGAAGAAGCACGAGGAGGCCGAGCGGATCTTCCGCGAGTGTGCGCGGCTCAACCAGGAGGTCCGAGGTCGACGCCACCCGGATACCGCGACGGCTATGTACAACCTCGGTCATGTGCTGATCGCCCTCGGGCGATACGCCGAGGCGGAGCCGCTCGTACGCGAAAGCATCGAGTCCCGTCGCGCCACCCTGGGCGACGAGCATCCGGGCACTCTGTACCTTCGAAGCGGCCTTGGGAACCTGCTGCGGGCTCAGGGGCGATTCGCCGAGGCGGAGGACGTGCTCAAGCCCTGTCTCGAAGCCCAGGTTCGGATCTTGGGATCGAAGCATCCCGAGACGGTAATCACGGCCAAGCGCATGAGCGATCTCCAACTGGATCAGTCGAAAGCCAAGGGGAGCGACTCGCATCCTCCGCGAGGCATCGCGGAACGTTGAGAAGTCTCGCCGAACCGCCGGGAATTCTCGCAATAAGCCGCGACCACAAACGCTGCGTTGTTCTCGGACTGATTCGCCAACTCCCCATCACGTCGAAGTTTATCCCCGCCCACGTCTTCCCATCGATCTTCAGGCAAGATCTCAACTTACGACAATCTGAATTTTTTTCGTATCGTTTCTTCACGACTTGCGGGGTCATTCCTTAGGAGGGAGTGTTCACCGATGACCGAGTCCACGAGAGGCCTCGAAGAGTTGTTGAACCAGGCCGACCAGGGGATCGCGACGGCCCGGCACGAGTTGCTGGAGCGGTATCGCGAGAACTTGAGACGGATGGTGGCGTCCCGACTCGATCGACGGCTAACCTCACGGATCGACCCCTCCGACGTCGTCCAGGAGACCCTTGCCGACGCGGCCCGTCGCATGGACGAATACTTCGAGGATCGCCCGATCCCGTTCTTCGGGTGGCTGCGACAACTCGCCGGCGAACGCGTTATCGACACACACCGGCGGCACATCGTCTCGCAGCGACGGAGCATCAATCGGGAAGACCGCGTCCTGGAACTTCCGGACGCGTCGGCCAATGAATTGGTCCGTCGGCTCGCGTCGGCGGATACCAGCCCGAGCAACCGACTCTCGCGCCAGGAGCGTCGAGAGCAGGTCATGGCCGCCCTGGCTGCCTTATCGCCCCGCGATCGCGAGGTCCTCGTGATGCGCTACCTGGAACAACTCTCAGCCGCGGAGATCGCCGAGGCCCTCGGGATCACGGAAGGAGCCGTCAAAGCACGTTTGCTCCGCGCACTCATTCATATGCGAGGCCACCTGGAGGCCGATTCGTGAGACAAGTCGGTGATTTCAACAATGACGCGCCCGACCCGAACCCGAAACTCGCTGATTTGACCGAGGACATCACACGCCGGCTTCAGTCGGGCGAATCCGTCGATATCGAAGCCTACGCCATCTCTCATCCCGAGTGTGCCGTTTCCATCCGGGCCTTGTTCTCCACGATGAACGACCTGATCGATCTCGGCAAAGCCCCTCGGCGCACCCAGACACCTTCCAACTAATCGGCCTTCCTCTCTCGGCCAGCCATCAAGGATCAGATCAGCCTCATGAACGCCTCCAAATCATTCGCCACTGCCCTGATTCGTTCGGCCGTGATCCTTTCGGCAGTCCTGATGATCGGTTGCGGAGACAGCGACGGGCCAGTCCGTGGCGCGGGGTCGATCGACATCCCCGAGGCTGCACTCAAGAAGTTCACCCCCGACAGTAAAGTCCCCCAGAAATCCGAGGTCTCGGGCCGATCCCGGTCCTCGCGATCCCGCTGAACCGACCAGCCGGACTCTCCACAGGGCCTGCGTCAACTCGACGTCATGAATCGGCCTCTCGCCTCAATTTTTTTCATTTCTTGATCTTAGGAGCCTGCAGATGTCCCACGCATTGGCGGTCAATCCTCGACGCCGAGGCTTTACGCTGATCGAACTCTTGGTGGTCATCGCGATCATCGCCGTCCTGATCGCATTGCTCCTCCCCGCCGTCCAGGCCGCGAGAGAGGCCGCTCGCCGGGCCCAGTGCACGAATAACTTGAAGCAGATCGCATTGGCCTCCGTCGCTTACGAGTCGGCCAACGCCTGCCTTCCTCCTGCGATGCTCGTCAACGGATGCAATATTGGTTTCACGTCGTTTGTGCGAATCTGTCCCTACATGGAACAGACGCCGGTTTACAACACGGCGAACTTTGCCAACGCTTACTACGATCCCAGCAACTGGACCGTGCCCGGCGCCGGACTTACCACGCTCTTTTGCCCGAGCGATCCCTCGGCCAACCAGGCGAATAACATCACCTTCGGTCCGCCCCCCTTCCGCGAGTTCCACACGCATTACTCGGGAAATATCGGTCCCTGGTCTGCGTTCGTCCCCGTGGTCGGCTGCTTCAATGGGCCGTTCCGGGCCCTGGATCCGCAAATGACGTCGTACGCCCAGGGGACGATCATCCCCGGCGGCAATGTGACCATCGCATCGATCACTGACGGTACGAGCAACACGGCGATGTATCTTGAGAACGGACACGGTATCTACAGCCAGAACACGCAGAACGTCATCCACATCTGGAGCGTCGGCCAACTCGACACGTTTCTCGAAGGACGTTTCCCGCCTAACTGGGCTCGGAGGTACTCCGACCCGACGAACGATCCGGGCAGCTCCGCTCTCTATACCTGGGCACCGACGAATGCGAACAGCTTCCACCCTGGTGGCGTGAATGCGGCCTTCTGCGACGGTTCGGTCCACTTCCTCAAGGATTCTATCGATTCCTGGACAATCCAGGCTCCTCAGATGAATGGCTTGCCACTTGGGACCACCGACAACGGGAACAGCACCGGCCTGACTGTCACGCCGGGCGCCAAGATCGGCATCTACCAGAAATTGCTGACACGAAACGGTGGCGAGGTCCTGAGTTCCGACCAGTATTGATCAACAGATGCCAACTAACGCCGGGCGAAGGGTCGATGCGACCGCGCCCGGCGTCTTTTTTTCGAGGGAGTACGATCGAGATGCGCAGCTTCCTGTTTACAATTCTCGCGGCGATGCCGCTTTTGGCCAATGCGGACGAACCGGCTGACAAGCCGGCCGAAGGGTCGGCGGGCTTCAAGGCACTCAAGGCCGATTACGAGAAAGCCCAGGCCGACTTCCGCGACGAACGTCGCAAGGCGGCCGAGGTCGCCAAGGCAACCGGCAAGGGTTCCGGCGTCCGATTCGAAGACACGCCGATGGCCGTCTTCGCACCCCGGTTCCTCGAGTTCGCCGAGAAGAACACCGAGGATCCCTCGGCGTTTGACGCGCTCGAGCAAGCGGCCCACGGCAGCATGGTCTCGCCCGAGTTGCAGGTGAGGGTCGTGGAATGGCTCCGCACCAAGTATGAGCGTGATCCTAAGATCAAGCGAGTCATCTCGGACTTGGTCTACTTCCGTAACGATCAATCCGATGCCCTCGTCTATGGTGTCATCGAGCGCAACGACGACCGCGAGACGCGTGCCCACGGGCTACGGATGCTGATGCGTCGGGCCGAGGTCGACCTCTCCATCGCCAAGAACCTCAAAGACAACGAGGCGATGCAGAAGGCGATGGAGGCCCAGCTCGGCAAGGCGGCGATCGAACGCATGCTAGCCATGGCCGATCAGGGCAGCGCCGAGCTCGACCGGCTCAAGAGGCAGGCCCATGACCAATTCCCCGACCTGCTGCCCGACCTTTCCATCGGCCAACCCGCTCCGGAGCTGATCAGCCGCGACCTGGAAGGGCGTGAGGTCAAGCTCAGCGACCTCCGCGGCAAGGTCGTGGTTCTCGACATGTGGGCGACCTGGTGTGGCCCCTGCCGTGCCATGATCCCGCACGAGCGCGAGATGGTCGAGCGGCTCAAAGACAAGCCGTTCGCCCTCATTAGCATCAGCGCCGACGAGGAACTCGATACGCTCAAGGACTTCCTCAAGGAAGAGAAGATGCCGTGGACGCACTGGTGGAACGGTGCCCAGGGGAAGATCATCAACACCCTGAACATCAACCACTATCCCACGATCTTCGTGCTCGACCAGAAGGGGATCATCCGCTTCAAGGAGATCCGGGACGAGGCGCTCGAGAAGGCCGTGAACAGCCTGCTCAAGGAAGTCGAGCCGGCGAACAAGGCCGAGTGATCGCAGTTAAATTTGCAAGATATTGAATGTGTTGGCCGTTCAGGAGGACGGTGCCGTCCTCTCGAAACGAAAACGGGCATCCTCACGAGGTGGTGAGGATGCCCGTCCTGCTTTACGGTTTGCGATGGTTAACCGCTAAAGTCAATGACCGCGGCGGTTGTTGGTCGTCGGCTGCGGCAAGATGCGGATCTCGCCGTTGTTACCGTCGAAGCAGTCGATCTGCAGGTGCTCGGCCGAGACGCCATCCTCCGAACGGATGTGGATGGTCATGTTGGCCTCGAGCTCGATCCTGGCGATCTCGCGACGCTTGCGGTTATTCAGATACGTCGCGACGGGAGCACCGACCGCGATGTTGATTCTACGGATGTCCTCGCGGTGCGAGGCCAGTGCCAGGAGCCGCATGACGTCGATCGACATGCTCTCGACGGTCTTGACGACGCCGGCACCCGCGCAGTTCGGGCAATCCTCGTAGACCGAACGCTTCAGGCTTGGCCGGATCCGCTGCCGGGTCATCTCGATGAGGCCGAAGGCGCTCATCCGGAGGACCTTGGTGCGGGCCCGATCCCGCTTGATCGCGTCACGCAAGGCCCGCTCGACACCTCGTCGGTGCCGCTCGTCCCGCATGTCGATGAAGTCGTTCACGATCACGCCGCCGAGGTCGCGGAGGCGGAGCTGCCTGGCGATCTCCTTGGCCGCGCGGAGGTTCATCTCGTAAGCCGTGCGCTCGGCGTCGTTCTCGACCCGGAAGTTGCCGGAGTTGACGTCGATGGCGACGAGGGCCTCGGTCTGGTCGATGACGATCGAGCCGCCTTCCGGCAGCGGGACGTGCCGACGCTGGATCTTGGCGATCTCGTCCTCGATGCCGTACTTGTGGAAGAGCGGCACCTTCTCGTCGTACAGCTTGAGCCGGTTGACGAACCGCGGCATGACGACCCTGAGGAACTCCTGGGCACGCTCGAAGGCCGACGGCTCGTCGATCCAGATCGTATCGATCTCGGACGTGAAGATATCCCGAATCGTTCGGGTGATCATGTCCGATTCTTGATAGATCGGGGCCGGCGTGCGGGCCTTCTTGATCCGGCGCAGGATCACCTTCCAGAGGCGGAGCAGGTAGGCGAGGTCGCGGGCCAGCTCGCGCTTGCTGCGCTCGAGGCCGGCGGTGCGGACGATGAAGCCGAGCCCCTTGGGCGGGTTCAGCTCGTTCATGATCTCGCGCAACTTGCGGCGCTGGGATTCATCGGCGATCTTCCGCGAGACGCCGACGCGGTTCAGGCCGGGCATCAGCACGAGGTAACGGCCGGGGATGCTGATGTAGGTGGAGAGGGTCGGACCCTTGGTGCCGATGCTCTCCTTGATCACCTGGACGAGGACCTCGTCGCCGCGGCGGAAGACCTCCTGAATCGGGGGCTTGGCCGTGCCGCGACCACGCGTGAACCGGCCGCCGGTGCGACCGGCCTCGGGTTCACCCCCGCGACGGGGGCGAGCCTCGACGGGGCCGCGGAGGCCCATCTCACGCTCGAGCTCGGCGATCTCGGCGATCTCCCGGCGGATTTCTTCCTCGAGCTCGGGGTCGATCTCTTCCTCGACCGCGACGGTCTCGCCACGATCGTGGAAGTCGTCCGAGTCCTCGTCGTGATCCTCATCATGCTCGATGTCGTGGTGGTCGAGCACGGACTCATCGCCGAAGTCGAACTCGTCGACCTCCACGGGAGCGACGCGCCTCGGGGCGCCACGCTTGGGGACCTCGCGTTCGATCCGGGCGTCGAGCTCCTCGACATCCTCATCGATCTCAATCGACTCCTCGTCGATCGACGCGGACGAGCCGCTCTCGGGGCGATCACGCTCCCGGCGGCGTCCGCGACGACGACGGCGACGACGAGGCCCTTCGAGCTTGCTGGACGAGGAATCCGACGATTCGAGATCACCCTCGGCCTCGTCGGCTTCGGGCTCCGAGACGAGGTCTGCCCAGTCAAAGGCCGAATCCGCAGGCGGAATATCGGCACCGAAGCCGGAATCGGCGGGGCGAGTCCGTTCCCTGCGGGGGACATACCCGGGCTCGCCGGCACGGTCGTGAGGCTTCGAGCGCTCGCGGTAGGGCTCGGTTTCCGCCCCTCGGCTCCGCTCCACTTCGCGGGGACGCTCGCGTTCGCGGACCCGCTCGGGCTCGGTCGCGCGGTAGCGTTCCGGCTCAATGTCCGGGGTCTTGTCGGCGACGGGCGGCTTAGGTCGCTCGGAGGGGAAATCCCGAGTGCGTTCGGGGAGTACCTCGCGGACGCGTTCGGTCGGGACTTCGCGGGGCCGCTCGGCGGCGAGTTCCCTGGTGCGCTCGGGGGTCGATTCGCGAGGGCGCTCGGGCGTGATTTCGCGGGGGCGCTCCATCAACGGCTCACGGTCGCCGCCCCGGGAGCGGATCGCGGCGCGGCCGCCTCGACGACGCGGCGGGGCCTCGGAGATATCCTCGAGCAGCGGGTCGGGGCCTTCCTCCGAGACGGAGGGCTTGGCCTCGGTGGGGGGCTCAAGCAGCGACTCGATCGGCTCCATCGGGGCCGAACGCCCGCGGCCTCGGCTCCGGGAACGCTTCGGCTCGCGCGGCTCCTTGGCCTCGGGGGCTGGAGCTTCGGGAGCGAGCGGCTCGCTGATTCGCGAGCGGCCGAGGTCTTCGACATCGGGCTCGGGGGTGCGAGGGGCGGCGGATCGAGTGCGCTGAGTCCGGCTGGGGGGCAGGTCGGGGTCGAACGGCTCGGGCGGACGGCTATAGCGGCTCCGGGGCTCGTCGGCGACTCCGGAGCGGGGCTCACGGCTGCTGGTCCGGGGCGCCGGGGGCTCGTCGAAGTCGAACGAGCGACTATCAACCTCGCGAGGGGCGCGAGGTTCGTCGCGGACGGGCTCGCGGGTGCTACGGGGTTCTTCGCGAACGGGCTCGGGTCGCGGCGTGGGCGGAGCGTGGGCCGGCTCCCGCGGCGGGGGCGGGGTCAGCCAATCGTCGTCCAGACCTTCGCCGAAGCTGCGGAACTCGGAGCGGTCGCGGCGGCCTCGCTCGGAGAGGTCGGGGCGTTCCCGATCGCGGTCACGGTCCCTGTCGCGATCGCGGTCTCTTTCGCGTCCGCGTTCCTCGGAACGAGGGGATTGCGTGGGGAGGTCGGGTTCGTCGGAGCGGGAGCGGCGGCGATCTTCGCGATCCTTGCCGCGCGGCTCACGAGGCGTGGGCTCGGCCTCTTCGGTGAGGTGGCGTTGATAATATTGGGGCTCCACGTCCGAGACGTGGAGGAAGCCGTTGCGGCCCACCGAGAAGTCGACGAACGCGGCCTGGATCGCCGGTTCGAGGTTGACGATTTTGCCTTTATAGATATTGCCGGTATAACTCTCGTGGCTGGTGCGCTCGACATACAGCTCCTCGAGGATGCCATCTTCGACGATGGCGATTCGGCACTCCTCGGGCTGGAGCACGTTGATCAGCATTTCTTTCTTCATGCGGTCATCTTTCTGACACGATCACGGTTGGCATGGGTCGAGTAAGGGGTTCCGCGGTCGAGCGGCCGGTTCGTTAGCGTGAATTCGTCGACAAATCGAGGGACGTCACACGCACCACCGAATCCCCGAAGCGGGGAACCCACCTTAGTCAAGGGACCAGTTCCACCTCGGTGCGAACCAGAACCGACCCTTGGCCCAGGGCGTCACGCAGGTCGAGGGCATCGATGACTTCCTCGGGACGAGCGGACCCACTGGGAGAAATCTTCATCCGAAACCGAAGGACACCGGACGGTTCGAGTTCGGCGTCGAGGACGAACGGGCGGAGATCGATCGCGACTGTGCGATCCGGACGTTGTCGGGTGTATGGCCATTCCGATGCGGCCAGGAACTCGGCCAAGCGGGCGCGAGCGGCATCACGCGAGACTTCGGGGACGTCGAATTCGTAGGCAACCATCAGCGGTTGGGCCGCACGACCTGGCGGGACTCCTTCGACGGAGAGCCACTCGAAGCCGGGGGGCGCCACGGAGGTCAGCCGCTGGAACACGTCCTGCGGATCCAATGGCTCGGCCAGTTCCAATTCGACCACTTCCTGTCGGCCTTCGATCCCGAGCGCGAGCGCCAGGGTGAAGACGACCTTCGGTCGAGGATTGAACCCCTGGCTCGTCGCCATCGGGATCGAGGCGCGGCGCAGCATCCGCTCGAGGCAGCGCATCAGGTCGTGGTGACTGATCAGTCTAAGATCGCCACGCTTGGCAAAGCGGAGTCGCAACTTGGTCGCCATCATCATTGCTGCGGGTCCGGGCCCGTGTGAGGGCCCGCTGCTTCCGCCGATCGCACTCATTCCTGGGAAGTCTGACTCGACAGGCTCGCGCGAAAGAACGGAGAGGTAAGAGGTTCCTGGTTTGTTGCGGCGGTCAACTTTCGAGTGCCACGGCCACGAGCCGAGGCCTTCGCCTATCGGCCGACGGGGCTTCCTCGCTTCGATCGGACGCAATGCCGACCACTCGGGGACCGGCCATCAGCACGGTGCCAGCCCATAGGCTGGAAGTGTCCACGAGCGGCTCGGCTTCCACCGGCCCCGGAAAGGAGGCGTGGCTGGACGGTCGAAGGGTCGGAAGTGAGAAGTCAGACCGATGAGTCTCGGGCAAAATCGGATTCCTGAGTCATCGACGATCCGCCCCGGTCTCAATGGGGCCGGGGGTGCCGATGGTTGGTGTATCGGGCAAGGCGGTTTGCAGGGCCTTTTGAAGGAGCTCGATGACGGCCTCCGACGTCTCCAGCTGGAGTGCTTGGGCGGCGATCTCGCGGGCCTCGCACGCTCGGATCCCGCGAATCACGCGCTTGATCTCCGGAAGTTGGTGCGGAGGCATGCTCAGTTGGCGTACCCCCAGGCCGAGCAAGAGCATTGCGTAAAGAGGGTCGCCCCCCATCGTCCCGCAAACGCAGACGTCGAGATTACGCGGCTTGGCCGCGTCCACGACCATGGCGATCAAGCGTAGCACACCGGGATCGGCGGCGCTATAGAGGTCTGCCACGGCTTCATTGGTGCGGTCGACGGCTAGCGTGTATTGGATGAGATCGTTGGTTCCAATCGAGAAAAAATCCACCTCCTTTGCCAGTTGGTCGGCCAGGATGGCTGCGGCAGGGACCTCGACCATGACGCCGACGGGCAGATTCTTGCCGATCGGGATCCCCTCTGCAGTCAGCTCCTTGGCGACCTCATTAAGGATCGCCCTCGCTCGACGGAATTCGGTTAGCGTCGTGACGAGGGGGAACATGACCCGGACATCCCCAAGTGCCGAGGCGCGAAGGATGGCACGGAGCTGAATCCGGAAGAGTTCCGGCTCACGCAAGGAGAGCCGCAGGCTCCTCAGACCCAGGGCCGGGTTGAACTCCGAGTAACCGACCGTCTGGTAAGAGGTCAGCTTGTCCGCGCCCAGGTCCAGGGTCCGGATCGTGACGGGCCGCCCTTCGAGCGAGCGCACGACGGCCGAATAGGCTTCGTACTGCTCCTCCTCGGTCGGGGGTCGGCTCCCGTTGAGGTAGAGGAACTCGGTGCGATAAAGCCCGACGCCGACCGCGCCGCGCTCGAGGCAGGCCGGGCCTTCGACCGGGAATTCGATGTTCCCCCAGAGCCCGAGTTGCTCACCGTCGAGGGTTTCGGCGGGGAGCTTGGCGAGCCCGACGAGCCCCTCGAACCGGGCGAGGCGTTCGGCCGCGGCCTTGCGGTAACGTTCTTGCGTCGGCGGATCCGGGTCGAGGACGACGAGACCCTCGTCGCCGTCGATGATCACCATCCGGCTCTCGCGCACCTGGTCGAGGAACCGACCGAGGCCGACGACAGCCGGAATCTCGAGGGCCGCGGCAACGATCGCCGTATGACTCGCGCGGCCGCCCGCCTCGGTCGCGAAGCCGAGCACGAATTGCGGATTGAGTGCGGCCGTCTCGCTCGGGGAAAGATCGTGCGCGAAGATAGCGGTCGGGGAGCTAACGACGTCGAGCGGACTCGCGTCTGCCAAACCCGAGAGCTTCCCGATGATCCTGCGCTGGATGTCTCGGACGTCGGCGGCTCTCGCGGCCAGATGCGAGTCCGTGAGCCGTTCCAACCGGGCGGCGTGGACGTCGAGAACCTCGCTGATGGCGTGCTCGGCGGCGACTCGATCGCGTTCGACGAGCAACCTCGCGTCACGGCGCAAGGTGAGGTCGGAGATCATCCGGGCGTGGGCCGAGAGGATGTCGGCGTACTGGGCACCGATCCGGTCGCGGGCTTCGGCCTCGGCCTGTTCAACCTCGCGACGGGCGGATTCTAACCCCTGGTCGAGACGCTCGAGTTCCGCACTGACGGACTCAGCGTCGATGGTGCGGGAAGGCATTCGCTGACCGCGCGGGTCCAGGACCAGCGGCGGACCTATCGCGACTCCAGGACTGACGGCGATCCCGCGAAGTGTCTGCATCGTCTTGGCGGGGGAAGTGGGAGGGGGAGGAGTGCCCGACTCCCAGTCGTCTTTACGGCGAACCGACGCATCGGGCCGAGGGCTCTGGCGTTGCCCGGACGGACCACGTCCGCCACGGGATTTCGGAGTCCGCGGTTCCCGAGCCTTCATGGGGGCGACTCCCCATCACCCTCGTCGTTCTCGTAGAACTGAGCGTGCACGAGGCCGGCCAGGGCTTCGATGGCGTTTTCCGCGTCGGGTCCCCTCGCCTCGATATCGAGGCGAGTACCACATTCGGCGGCGAGGGAGGTCAGGTCCAGGATGCTCTTGCCGTTGTATTCGGACCCTTCAAGATAAACGCGGATTTCCGACTGATACTGGAGAGCCAGCTTCACGAACTTGTCGGCCGGCCTCATATGCAAGCCGAGGCTATTCGTAATCTCGACTTGGCGGCGGGCGACGGGCGAATCTTGGCTCATCGGCGGCTCGGTCGGCCATGGCACAGAGATCCGGGGTTCCTTCCCAGTGGACCGACGGTCTTGGGCCAGTTGTTTCGTTAGTTTCCATCCTTCCCCCATGACGACATGGGGGAAACGGTGGCAATCCTAGCTTCACCTCGGGTCTGCGGGTCAGACACGAGCGATCGGGAAGGGGAAGAGGTGGGAAGCCTCGCCGCAATCCAACGCCTGTCACTCCCTGTTGACCTACGGGTGAACAACGATCAGGACGGTCCTATCAATGGGCGCCCTGGTCGGCTTCTTCGAGCAACTCGATGACGCTCTCGCGCGTCTTAGCCTGTCGCAGGAAATTCACGAACCGTTCGTCCTTCAGATGCCGGGAGATGTTCTCCAGGGCCCGAAGGTGGTCGCCCGGCTGATTCGGAGGGGAGATCAGCAGGAAGAGGATATCGACCGGTTCTCCGTCAAGGGCGGCGAAATCCACCCCTCGGCGAGACAGGGCGACAGTCCCGATCAAGCGGTTGACGGTCGGGTGCCGGGTATGGGGGACGGCAACGCCCTGACCGATGCCCGTGGAACCGAGTTCCTCGCGCCCGAGGATCGCACGCGCCACGCTCTCAAGGTCGCTTTCCGCCAGCCGACCGGAACGAACGAGGCTTTGCACGATCTCTCGGATCGCGTCTTCCTTACCGGTCGCCTGAAGATCGACGAGGATCGCCTCATTCACCACGAAATCCGAAAGCTTCATCCAGCCCTCCATCGACGCGTCGGCAGACTCGAGCAGCACCGCCCGGGAACGACTCAGGGCGAACCAACATCAGCCCGGGGTTTGACAGGTCCGGCTTAAATCGACTCGCCCCGATCGTCTCGACGCCCCTGATCCTCTTCTTCGTGGCGGAAATACTAAGGTCGAAATCAAACCTTCACGAGCGGATTAGGCCGGCTCGGAGGGTTCGGACATCTCGGAGACTTGCGAGGACGCCTTGCCGAGGGTCACGTCCCCTTTGTGATTCTGAACCTTCTCTTTGTAGCGACGAAGTTGCTGTTCAACCTTATGAACACATGCGTCCATCGCCGCTTCGGGAGTCGGACCCTCTTCGCGGGCGACGAAATCGTGTTTGTGTTCGGCCGAAACAAGGATCTCCACATGCCAGGCAAGCTTCAGGTGTTCGACCTCCACTTCAATAGACATCAGCCGGCCGAAGTATTTCAGCAACTTCTCGGCTTTGTCGTGGAGGTAAGCCTGATGGTTTGCACCCAAGCTGCCATGGCGGGTCGTGATCTCGATGTGCACCCGTCCGCTCCTTGCCTTGTCATCCGCGGACCGGGGGGGTACCCCGGACGCTTACCAAGAGTAACTCCCAAAGTCACTTCGGTCAAGGGTTCTCTGACGTGAGACGCCCTCCGGCCGCGGCCCAGCGGCGTGAGATTAGTGGGATTTTGGGGCGTCGCTTTTAAGTCGATGCCTCGATTCGCGACCAATCGGTCGGCCTCCCACCAATTCGAACCGTCGTGAGGAGGCGCTGGACATGGAGTTGACACTCCCGACCATCGTCCGCGGCTGAAGGCGTATCAAGAACCCTCTGGAAAAAACTACCCGCAACACCTGGGCCGTTTCTGCTTTCCAGAGCCACTCTTTCGACCCAAAGAACCGGTTCTCGAAGGACTACCGATTTGATTACTGATCACGTAAGGTCGACGTGACAGATTCCTCCCCCCCTGGGGCTTCATTCGAAGACCTGGCTCTCATTGCTATGAATTAGAGGATATATCACGGTGTGGACGCAGATCTACGACCCGATCGGTTACTGGCCCGCGTCGACGGCGTTGGCGTCGTTGCCGGTTCTCCTGCTACTGGGTTTGCTAGCCTCGGGCAAGGTAGGGGCCTGGCAGGCGGCTTTGTTTGGCCTTTTGACCGCCAGTACCGTGGCCGCCTGGGCCTTTCGCATGCCGGTCTCGATGATTGTCGCGAGCGCCGGGGTCGGCGTGGTCTTTGCGCTCTTCCGGATCGTCTGGCTGATAGTCGCCGCCGTCTTCCTCTATGACATCGCGGTGGCCACAGGGCAGTTCGACGTGATGAAGGCCTCGATCGCACGGTTGTCGAGTGACCGCCGGCTTCAGGCGGTGCTCGTTGCCTTTTCGTTCGGGGCGTTCGTCGAGGGAGCGGCCGGTTTCGGTGCTCCCGTGGCGATCTCAGCGGCCTTCCTTGTTGGACTCGGATTCCAGCCATTCCAGGCGGCATTACTTTGCCTGATCGCCAATACGGCGCCGGTGGCCTGGGGGGCAATCGGAACCCCGATCCTGACTCTGAGCAGGGTGACGGAACTCGATGTCGAAGCTCTCAGCGCAATGTCGGGAAGAATTTTGCCCATACTGTCCTTCCTGATCCCATTCTGGCTGGTTCGTACCATGACTGGTTGGCGACAGACGTTCGCGGTCTGGCCTGCCCTAGCTGTGGTCGGCGGGACGTTCGCCACGATCCAGTTCCTATGGTCGAACTTCGTCGGCTTCGAACTCGTGGACCTCGTCTCCGCGGTGGGGAGTCTCATTGCGGGGGTGATCCTGCTCCGTCTCTGGCAGCCGAAGGACCTCTGGCGTTTCGATCATGAGGCCCCGAATGGGGAAGAATCCAACTCGGCGCCTAGAGTCGACGAACTCGAACTCACTGTCGGGCGCGTGGCTCGAGCCTGGATGCCGTTCGCGCTCCTGTCGCTCACGGTCCTGGTCTGGGGAATCCCGGCCATCAAGCCACTCGGGACGCCGGCGGTGAAGGATTGGCTCGACGTCCACACTTCATGGAAGCCGCAGGTTCCCTGGCTCCATGAGAAGGTCGCCAAGGGTTTCGCTGTCACCGGGCATGAGACTCCCGAGCCCAAGGATCTGGAGAAGGCGACGGTCAACCTCGTTCCGGTTTCCTCCACGGGGACGGCCGTCTTTTTGGCGGCGGTGTTGAGCGGACTTTTGCTCGGCGTCTCGCCCAAAGTGCTCGTCTGGACCTTCGTGAAGGGGGTCTACCGCATGATTCCGGCGATCGCGGCGATTCTTTGTATGCTGGCGCTGGGGTTTGTGACGAAGTATTCGGGGATGGACGCAGTCCTGGGACTCGCGTTCACGAGGACGGGTCCGGTGTTGTACCCGATTTTCGGCACGCTCCTCGGCTGGCTCGGTGTCGCGCTCACGGGCTCGGACACCTCGAGCAACGTGCTCTTTGGCAATCTCCAGAAAATCACGGCCCGAAAGCTCGGGCTGAACCCCATCCTCATGGCCTCGGCGAATACGACCGGGGGTGTCATGGGCAAGATGATCGATGCCCAGTCCATCGTGGTCGCCGCGGTGGCGACAGGAGAGGGGGGCCGCGAAGGCGACCTGCTCCGCGCTGTGTTCGTCCACAGCATTGTGCTCGCCTTACTCGTCGGGGGGATCGTGTGGGTCTATGCCCACTTGCTACCGGCATTCGTCCCAGTCGTCGGACCCGTGTAAGATGTGAAGGCTGGCGACCAAGGCAGCGATGAGTTCCACAAATGACAACCCCGTCCACCTCGAGTTGGCAAAGGCCGATTCGAGGTAGACGGGGTTATTGGCGAGCGGTTGGACTCCGGCCAACTTATGGGCTCAGTCTAGCATTGAGACGAAGCATAGGGCCGGTAGAACGGGGCGGTGGGGCCTCCGGTGTCCAAGATTTGAATCCTGGCCCGGCCGCTCAGCTCTGGCTTCGACCATGCGTGAATTCGTGCCCCATCGAAGCACGACCAATACCAGCATCAGGGGCCTCGGCCGACGAGCGTCGAACGCGAGTTTCGGGGGCTTCGCGAGCAACCCGAGCTTGTTCGGGGGCTTCCGTCTCGATCGTCGGATGGAACGGGTCGGCGATCGAAGGAAGGGTTGCGGGGATTTCCGAAGAGAGAGGACGCTTGCTACGGATCAGGACCGACATTCAACACCTCCCCGCGCGACGCGGGAAAATCCTGGGACGGGGAGCGACGATCCGCTTTCCGGGACCGCGACGACCTCCCTTCCCGCGATCGGCGTAGCTCATGGCCGACCGCGCGTCCAGCCAACTGGGATGGACGCGGAGCCTTCCAAGTACCTTCCATTGTGACTTGCCCCAGCCGGGAGCCAAGGATGGTAGCTCGAGTTCTCCACCATGTAATCTAACGCCTCCCCAACGGCTCGGCCAGTGCGAATTCGAACGAGTTGATGCCGATCGCACCGCTTTTGCTGGTAGGGATGTCAGACGACTTTGGATGAACGCGCGTCGAAGGGACTATCACGACACATGCGCATCGGGATTCTCTCGGATACACACGACAAAGTCGGCCGGACGAGCAGGGCAGTGGCCTTGCTCCTGAGCGAAGGGGCGGAGGTACTGATCCATTGCGGCGACCTGACCGAGCCCGACGTCGTTTACGAATGCATCGGCGCTCCGGCCTACTTCGTGTTCGGCAACAACGATTTCGACGTTAAGGGCTTGCGCAAGGCGATGCAGGTCATCGATGCGACCTGCCTCGAGTGGGGCGGGGAAGTCGAGTTGGCGGGGAAGCGGATCGCCGTAACGCACGGCGACTCCATGAAGGAGATCCGACGCCTCTTGGCCAAGCACCCCGACTACCTGCTGACGGGACATACCCATGCCCCCTCCGACGAGAGGGAGGGCAACACCCGCCTGATCAATCCCGGGGCTTTGCACCGGACCAAGGTCAGGACGATGGCGATCCTCGACGTCGCGACCGATGAACTCCGGTTCCTGACCTTGCCGGAGAAGGAATGATCGTCGGTTTCCTTCGCGCATGTCTAAATTTGATTGGTCATTGGTTTCGCACAATGTCGTCCGATAGGCACATTTCCACATCCGATCTGGCGGATTATGCGGGTTCTCCGGTAGGATGACCCGGCGAATCTCGGATCGTGCGATCCTATCTGATGACGACGCCCGTGGATGGCTCGGATCCGACGCGCCTCGCATGCTGGAGACCACATCAGTCGAGAACGGAGGGGGAATGCGACTCTGCCTGGTGGAAGACAGCGCGGTCGTCGGACTCGAACCGTTAACCCTCACGCGGCCTGTTTACGACCTGCTCCTCGGGTCGAGCAGCCTGGGTCACAAAATTGCGCGAGCGTTCGGAGTTGGACCTGGGCCGAATCGGCGAGGCGCCATCGTCCGTGCACACCTCGCCGCCGTCCAGCACTCGCGTGACCCCCACACCGCCGTCAACGACCAAGACTGGCTCGCACGCGGGCCGGTCCTCATGGTCAATGGTCGTTGGGTCCCTCCCGCGGATTTCACGCCGCCGAGCGAGTCGGCCCCCTGGGTCGGACTCTGCGACGGGGAACCCGTCTGCGCCTTCGTCGGGCCCGAGGCCTCAGTCGGCGTCGACGCCAGCACCGCCTCGGCCTGGTTCGAGCAACAGGCGTCGAAGCTAGAGACGATCGAACTCGGTGGCGAGTGGATCAGACGCCCCTGGGATCTCGTCGCCCGCAATTCCGACCACCTCGTCCGTGACTTCGAGTCCGACGGGCGTGTGGGGCTGAGCAACCGGCATCTCGCCTCGACAGCCCTCGTCGGCCCGGTGCGTCGCCTCTTCATCCATGAGTCCGCTCGGATCGATCCCTACACCGTCTTCGACACGACGAACGGGCCGATCACCGTATCCGCGGGCGCCGTCGTCCAGCCCTTCACCCGGATCGAAGGCCCGAGCTACATTGGTCGAGACACCCAGCTCTTTCGGGCCAACATTCGAGGCGGGGTGACGATCGGCCAGAACTGCCGGATCGGCGGCGAGGTCGAGGCGGCGATCGTTCATGGGTACTCCAACAAATACCATGAAGGCTTCCTCGGCCACGCGTACGTCGGCGAGTGGGTGAACCTGGGCGCGATCACGTCCAACAGCGACCTGCGTAACGACTACGGCGAGGTCCACGTACCGTTACGTGGCGACCCGGTCGCCACGGGGCAGGCCAAGGTGGGTTGCTTCATCGGCGACCATACCCGCACGGGCCTGGGCAGCATGCTCAACACCGGCACGGCGATCGGGGTCATGTGCAACGTGCTGCCGGCCGGGCCGTTGCTGCCCAAGCATGTGCCGTCGTTCACGGCGGTTCTTTACGGCAAGGTGGCCCCAGGGTTCCCGCTCGAGCAGATGTTCGCGACCGCCAGGATCGTGATGTCGCGCCGCGGCCAGGTTTTCACCGAGCATGACGAGCAACTCTACCTCGACCTCTACGAGCAGACCCGCCTCGAGCGCGAGCGTGCCTGGCAGAAGGCCCATGATCGTCGCGGCGACAACTGGCCGACCATGGCCCGCGGCCCCTGGACACCGGGGCAGGGGCTGTCCGGGAGTTGATCGATTCGGGCTTGCTCCGAAGACCTTGCAAAACGCTTAATGACGAGCACGGCCCACCTTCCCCAAAACGGAATGGCGGGCCGCTCTCGTTATCTTCATGCTAGGAGTTACGCGGTCATGGAAGTTTGTACAAGGGTTGAGCGATATAAGCCCTGACGGCTCCCCGGATGATTTGTGCCTTGGCCTCGTACCAACTCACCCCGGTGGCATAGAAATGACGCTCCAGCCGCAGGAAGGCCCGGATCGCCATCCCGATGTGGTTGCGCTGCGCCCGACCTACCCGGGCCTGGCATCGCTCGACCCCGCAGCACTGCTTCAGGCCCCGGTGATAGTTCTCAATCGCCCACGTCCGCTCGGCCAGCACCAACCGCGTCAGCTCGTCCATCGCCAGGTCGTCGGTCGCCCAGTGCTCAGTGTCTCCGTCTCGGGAGACGATCCTGAAGACACGAATCAGGCCGTAACCTTCCAGATGGACGATCGTGCCGGCGGCCTCGATCGCCGTCTCGCCGACGGCCTTGTTGCCCTGCCGGTTGAGGTTAACCCGGCGATTGATCTTCAGCCGCGTCAGCCAATGCCAGTTCAAGCCGCGGATCAGCTTCAGATTCTCCAGGGCACTGTACCAGCCGTCGAAGGCGACACAGTCGGGGGCGAGACCCCGCGACTTAGCCGCCCGGAGCATGTTGCGGAAATGGTCGTTCTTGGTCAGCCCGTCGTGCTCGTGGTCGTAAATCCGGTAGTCGCAGGGGATATGGCGGTCGCCGTCGGTCCACAGCAGGGTGGTGAGGTTGATGCCGCGGACGACGGCGTGGTGCTTCCCGGACCAGTGTCGGCTGACCAGGTCGATCTTATGGGCGTAGGGCTTATCGAGGGTGGAATCGTCGAGGACGAGGAGGCCTCCCTTGAGGGAGACCAGGGGGCGAGCCTCGGCCCACAAGGTCTCGGGATCGGGCTCGAGGCGGCGGAGGAGCCGGGTGAAGGCATCGTGTGCGGGGGCGTCCTGCGACTCGGGTTGCACCTTGGCGGCCTCCGTGCAGGCGAAGGACTTGGGGCTGGCGATGAGGAAGTCGATGTAGTTCGTATCCTGACATTTAACATCGTTTTTCATAAATCCCATCATACCAGCCGAGGCCGCCCGACCCTCCATGGACGCAAGGCCACTACTGCGTAACTCCTACATGCATGATAAGTCGAAAATTTAAGAATCAGTTGTATATTAGTTTGTCGAACGAGTGGAAATTCGCGTTCGGCACGTTGGTGATAGTGATACGATTGGTGAGTCTCGCCCTCGTGATGCAGCGAGAAGGAATCTCTCCCACCCCGACTCCACCCCGCTATCGAAGTTTTGCCAGGATCAAACCCGAGGCCCGACTGAGACATGTTGGTCGACGCCGACCAAGGATCGAACTAGCTTGTCTCTATCCTGACGCAAGACAAAGGCTCGTTGACGACGGCCCAAGCCGTGGGACTCAGCAAGCCAATTAATCAGAGGGGCGGTCGGGCGAGGGAGATCCGTCGGGGTCTCCGAGGGCGTGCATCGCGTCCTGACGCTCGAGCCAGCGCCAGAAGCCGAAGCAGGCGGAGAAGAACGTCTTTGTGACTTCGTTGACGAATTCCTGATGGACGCCGGACTCGAGGTTGAGCCACTGTTCGCAGACGACACGCCCGGACGTCGAAGTGTTGGGGTCGTCGATCTCGAGGTAAACCTTGGGCATTTTGTAGAGGCTGTTCCACTCGTTGCAGAGGTGGAGCACCCGGTCCCAGTCGATCCGAGGGACGCGCCTCATTGACTCGCCCCGCAGGCAGTACTGCTCGTCGTCGTCTCCCGAGGCGGCGAGCAGGAACCGCGGATGACCCGAGATTTCCTCGTCGTAGCCGAACTCGACCACGAAGTCGCCGTCCCGGTCGCGGAGGAATTGCAACTCGTTCTCTTCCAGGAAAGCCTCGATCATGGAACGGCCGAAACTCTCGACGAAACCCATGCTCTGCTCCCCCTCGGACGTGGGGTCGCTTCCTGGCGACCCAAGCTGACCATTGGAGTCGTCGTGTCGACCCGGTGCAAGGGGAGAGCCTGAGAACACAAATGCGAACTTTCTGCTTGCCGAAGACTCTACGATGATGATGGTTGACGGTGCCCGCGCGACGAGTGTTCGCGGCCGGGCACCTCTCTCTTTCAAAAGGCGGTTGACGGTCATGGCGGCGGTGATTTCGGAGGAACAAGATGTGGCGCGGACGACGAACGTCGGTGCCTATGTTTCTCTGGCCCTGATGGTGTTGATCGGCTCGGGCACGGCGCCCGCGGCAAAATTCGCTGTTCGAGAATTACCCCTTGGTTTGCTCCCCTTGGCGAGGTTCGGTGGTGCCGCACTCTGTCTCCTCCCGATCGTCTGGCGGAGCGGGGCACTGTCCCGCATGGTCCGCAGCGACTTTCGGCAACTGGCATTGGCCTCGGTCTTCTGTGTTCCCATCAACCAATTCTTTTTGCTGAGCGGCGCGAGGCTCGCGCCGACGTCGCACGTCGCCCTGATATATGCGTCGTGCCCTTTGTTTGTCACCTTCCTGACGGCCATGCTCGGTCAGGAACGCTTCATCGCGAATCGCCTGGCAGGCATCATTATCAGCGTCTCGGGCGTCCTAGTGATCGGCCTCGAGAACCTCTTCATCAGCGGCGCAACCAGCCGCGACACCCTCTGGGGTGACCTCTACCTCGTCGGGGCCGTTTCCTCGTGGGGTGCCTACCTGACCTTCAACAAGCCCCTTATCGCCCGCCATGGGGCCATCCCGGCGCTCGCCGGCACGTTCTTGCTGGGCAGCCTCCTCGACGTCCCGATTGCGCTGGCGAGCCTGCCGACCTGGCCGCCGCTCCTTGAGGTCTCCCCGGCCGCCTGGCGAGGCCTTGCTTATCTCACGGTCGCCGTCTCGGTGGTCGGACTCACCTTCCAGAACGTCGCGCTGCGACGCCTCGACGCTAGCCAGGTCGCAACCGTCAACAACGCGTCGCCGATCCTGACCGTCCTCTGGGGTATCTGGCTGTTCGGCGAAGCGATGACCCCGGCCCTGGCGGTCGGTGGAGCCTTGACCCTCGGCGGGATCCTCTGGACGAACCGACCCCAGTCGACGGCCCAGGCTTGACCGTCGACGCGTCGACCTGCCGCTTCGAGATGATCAACGCCGGCGCGTGTCCTCGGCCAGTTGGGCCCTCACGATCTCCTGCGACTGATCGACATCCTCGAGCGGCCGACTCGGCGAGATCTTGCGATAGCTCGGGAGGCTCGCCCAGCGCGAGCCTTCTGAGCTTTTGGCTTTGAGGTCCTGGGCGAGATAGGTCCCGAGATCCTCCGAGAGCGTCGTCGCCCCCTGGCCGTCGAGGTGCGTCGCGTCGACGAAGACCTCATGGCCGTAACCGGCATGCCGCGAGTCGACGACCTTCAAGTGCGGGTAGCGCTCCTGGAAGGACCGGACGAGCTTGAGGTAGCCTTCCTCGGCCTTCGAGGCCTCGCGCTTTCCCTGGAGGTCGGGAGAGAGGGGTGGTAGCAGCCAGTAGGTGGGGATGCCTCGCCTGGCCGTGAGGTTGAGGAGCTTGCCGATATACGCCCGGTTCGTCCGGTGACAGTACGAGAGGTGCCAGAGCAGCGTCTTCTGCTGCTCGGGTCCGACCGTCCCATTGAACGCCGGGTTGCGAGCGGCGACGTTCGCCCCCTGATGCAACCTCCAGTTGCGCAAGCAAAACTGATTGATGAGTCGGAGCGGGTTAGCCTCACCCCGAAACGCAGCGTGTAACGCCCCGCGAATTTCGTGGCGTGATCGGTAAGAGGGCAGGAGTCGGCCTATCGCGATCTCGGTAAATAGCGAGCCGCCCCCATCGACCTTCGTGAGCTCAAGGCACTCTTGCAAGGTGAGGATTTCCTGCCAGTACCGCAGGTTGTACCTCGGGCTCCCCACGAGCACGCCGGGCTTGTATTCGATGACCACGGCCTTCGGCCTGGCACCTGCATCGAGTGCCCGCTTCAGCATGAAGTACGTCGCCGGGGCGGGACCGCGCGCCAGGCCGAGGTTATAGGTCTTGAGCCCCGTGCGATCCTCGAGGATGCTCGGAATCACCGAGTGCTTGACCAGGCTATCGCCGACGCAAAGGATCGAGGCCTCCGGAGCGCGCTCGACGGCATCCTCAGCGCTGAGCCTCCAGTTCCAGCTCACCGGATCGGAGAACTCCATCCGGTGAGAGCCCACCAGCAATTCGCCCGCGACAATCAGGGCGAGCATGCCCAGGAATCCGAACGGGATCTTGCGACCTGCCTTGGTGTCTTGGCGGGTCAGATCGTCCGCGCGCTCTGCCGCCGATTCGAATTCAGCGACCATCCTGGGCTCACCCGCTTGTGCCATGATCGTGTGAACCCTGAGACTTCGGGGAGTCACGCCTTTAAATCGCGATTTGGGGAATTTCCTCGATCGAGGTGCGTCGAGGGCCAATGGCTATCGAAGCCGCCGCGATATTCGAGGTTCGAGCCCAGCCGTTTCGGCAGCGTCATAAGCGCCAGATCCCAAAAAAAATCCAGTCCAAAGCCTTAGCAGTGCCTGTCGAGAATGTCTGCTGGTGAGGCTCGACGAGGTTTGGCCAGAGTCTTGTTGAAGGGGGCGAACTCAGTTATCTTCACCGGCCCCAGTTGCCGGTCCTTATTGGCGAGGTTATTCCGGTTGGGTTGAGAGCGAATCTTGAGGGGATAGCGAAACAAGGAAGGTTCTGGAAGGCCTCGCAACCATCCCGATCCGCGTTTCACCTGCTGTGCTTTAATCCGATGGTGCCTGCATCGGGATCGCCGTTGGCGATCTTCGTCATGCGACCGACTCGCTCATCGACGCGTCGAGCAACTTTTGAATTTGCAAATGAGGTTTGGGATGGGACGTTGCGGGGGCCTCGTGGTTTACGTTACGAGCCACGGGTTTGGTCACCTGAATCGCTCGGTGGCCGTGATCAACCGGATGCCGCTTGACGTGCCGGTAACGGTACGCAGCAATCCCGACCTCTTCGACCACTGGCAGGAACGGCTCCGCCGACCGGCCAAATTGGAACCCCATATCTCCGACGTCGGAGCCTTAAACCCGCCTGGCGACAGCGCGGCCACCGACGGAGCCGGGACGCTCCGTCTCGCGGCCCAGGTCCACTCCGAGGCCTTGAAGAAGATCGATGCCGAGGTCGACAGGCTTCGATTGGATGGGACCGCTGCCGTCCTCTGCGACGCTCCTCCATTGCCTCTAGTGGCCGCTCGTCGAGCCGGGATCCCGGGGTTCCTCCTGGCCAATTTCACCTGGGCCGATATTTACGCCCCGCACGCGCAGAAGATTGGCGGCGAGGCTCTCGAGTTCGTGTCCGAACTGCGTGCGGCCTATCGCCAGGCGACGGCCCTCTTCCGCTGCGAGCCGGCATTGCGTCTCGCCGACATCGCCCCGTCGACCGAGGTGGGGATGGTGGTGACCCCGGGTCGCAACCGCTCGGAGGAGCTTCGCAGGGAACTGGGGCTCACCAAGGCGGAACGCCTCGCTTACTTCTACGTCGGCCGCTACGGCCAGGCCAACCTGGGCTGGGAACGGCTCGAGAAACTGGGCAAGAAGGGGATCCACTTCGTGGGTTTCCACGCCCCCTCGGAGGTTGCGATGGACAACTTCCACGTCGCGTCGCCGACAGCATGGACCGGCGCGGACCTTGCGGCGTCGGTAGATGCCATGGTTGCTAAGGCCGGGTATGGGACGGTTTGCGAAGCCATGGTCGCGGGCGTGCCCATGATCTACCCGCCCCGAACCGGATTCGCCGAGCATCGGGCACTGGACCGGGCACTGCGAGCCTGGGGCGGCGGGCTCCCGGCAAGCACGCGGGCCTTCGCCGAGTTGAAGTTAGAGCCATTGCTCTCCAAAGCCTTTGAGCTGAAGCCCGGCCCTCCGCCATTCCCGGCCGACGGTGCGGCCCGTGTGGCCGATCGCCTGACGGAAACCTGTCGATCCAGCCCTAGATACTGATCTTGCGCTCTGAGGTCTCCCATGAAGTTCGTGATCCATCCCGCCGTCGAGGCCGAACGGCTTGAGGCCCTTCGCCAGGAAGCACCGTCCGCCGAGTGGATCAACGCCAGCGACCCGGCGCAGGCTCTCGCCGAGATCGGTGACGCCGATGCCTTCCTGGGAAAGATCACCCCGGAGCTTTTATCGAAGGCGGGTCGGCTCCGTTGGATCCAGGCTTTCACCGCGAGCCTCGAGCATTACATCTTTCCCGATCTCGTAACGCACCCCGCTCAGTTGACCAACACGCGAGGCCTCTTCGGCGACGTCATCGCCGATCAGGTGATGGGCTACATCCTCTGCTTCGCGCGGAACCTCCACACCTATGTTCGCCGCCAGGCCGAGCGTCGCTACGAGCCCGTCGGTGGCGAGGCGGCGAGGGTGAGCTTTGCTTCGGGCCCGGGAACCGTCAACGACATGGACCGGGCGACGATCTACCTGCCGCATGCGAAGCTCGGGATCGTCGGCTTCGGTGGAATCGGTGCCGAGATCGCGCGACGGGCGTCGGCCTTCGGCATGACAATCCGAGCTATGGATCGCTACGCAAATGAGAAGGCGGTCACGGAAGGCGTGAAGTCGATCGTCGGCCCCGACGAACTCCACGAACTCCTGGCCTGGAGCGACTTCCTCGTGATCGCGGCGCCGCATACGCCGGAAACCGAGGGTCTCTTCAACGCCACGACAATTTCACAGATGAAGACGGGCAGTTACCTCATCAACATCGGGCGCGGTGCCATTGTGGTGCTCGATGACCTCGTGACGGCCTTGAAGTCGAGGCATCTCGCCGGGGCCGCGCTCGACGTTTTCGAGGTCGAGCCGTTGCCCGCCGATCATGCCCTCTGGGACCTCCCCCAGGTGATCCTCACGCCGCACACGGCGGGCTATTCGCCGATTATTGCGGCTCGGCACCTCGAGACTCTCACTGAGAATGTCCGACGGTTCGTCCGAGGGGACGCGTTGATCAACATCGTCGATAAGGCTCTCTGGTTCTGAGATCGACCGACCAATCGGCACAACCATCCTCACGGCTTAGTCCCTCTCCTCCTTCGCCAGCCTGCAGAATCGATACGACCGGACGCAAAAATCCGGTTGTCTTTTCAATTTGCTTCAGAAATCCGGAGATCTTTTTCAATCCGAGCCAAAACGGCGTTCCTGCCGTTCACTTAGCGTCGTAAGCCGTTACGATCTAGACACTCCCGGCGGCAGGATGATCCGCCCGCACCTTGATTCGGCACCTTGATGGAAGAGGAGACGTCCCTCGATGAAGACCCCACGCTCTCTAGGCATCGCTGCACTCGTGTTGGCCTCGGGCACCTTCAGCCTGACCCTCCGCGGCGACGATCTCCCCCGCGTCTCCGCCGATTACGATGTCGTCTATTCGAAGCCAGGAGCCTCCGAACTTAAACTCGACATCGCCTGGCCGAGCGACGGCAAGGGGCCGTATCCGGCCGTCCTCGTGATCCACGGCGGGGCCTGGCGGACGGGTAAGAAGGATCATATGCGGGGCATGCTCACCGAATTCGCGAGTCGAGGGTATGTCGCCATCTCCCCCCAGTATCGCTTCTGCCCGCAAGAGCCATTTCCCGCCCAGGTCCACGACGTGAAAGCGGCCGTGCGATGGGTCAAGAGCCACGCGAGCGAGTACAAAATCGACCCCGAGCATGTCGGGGCTGTGGGCTTCTCGGCCGGCGGGCACCTCGCCTTGATGTTGGGAGTGACCGGTCCCCAGGACGGACTCGAAGGGGATGCCGCCGCCTCGGATCCGATCACCAAGATCCAGGCCGTGGTGAATTACTTCGGACCGACCGACCTCGCGGCGTCCGACATCCCGGGTGAATCCCAACCGCTCGTCCGCGACTTTCTCGGCGGCAAGCCCTCAGACAAGCCCGACCTCGCGGCCAAGGCCTCTCCCCTCACGTTCGTCACCAAGGATGATGCGCCGATCCTCACGTTCCACGGGACGAAGGACGCGGTCGTGCCCGTGACGCAAGCGACCAAGCTCTCGGAGAAACTCACGACGACGGGAGTTCCCTCCCGTGCCGTTCTGCTGGTCGACTCGGGACACGGCTGGAAGGGGGCCGAACTCAAGAAGACCATGGATGAGACCTTCGCCTTCTTCGATCAGCACTTGAAGGTCGCGCGTCCGTGACGATCCACACTTGAAATCCACTGAGTTGCTAATATCTGGTTGTCATCAAATGCCGGATGACAACCAGATTTTCCCTCCTCAAACTCCCTGCCACTCACGCCAGAACCGCTCGTTCATTCCTGCGGCGGAAAGATATCGGGCTCGATTTGATAGCCGTCCGCGAGGGCGTTCGTCGTGTTGAAGAGACCGACGACGGCCATGACCTCTCCCAGGGCCTCCACGCTCAACCCGAGCTTCCGGACGGCCGCCGTGTGCGAGTTGACGCAGTAGGCGCAGCCGTTCGTCGCCGAGACGGCGAGGGCGATGATCTCACGCGTCAACGGGTCGAGATGGCTCGATTTGCCCTCAGCCTCGGGATGCATGATGGCCTTGAGCCTCGTCCAGACGAGCTCGAGGTGATCGGCGTTCGTGGCCAGGGTGCGCCAGATATTGGGGACGAAGTCGATGCCCTTGGTCTTCTTGATGTCAGCGAAAACGGCGGCAACCTTGCCGGTGGCAGTTGCCTCATCAACCAGGGGGACCGTTGCTTTGGGACGTTCGGCCATGGCTGTTCTCCTCAATATTCCGACCCGCCTCAACCACGTCGCACTGTGGCGGGCGTTCCATTCCATTCTAGGAGAAGGCAAGCCAGGCTACACCCGCGCCCGGTGGAAGACGCTCGGCTCGATCGCCGGGAGCCCGAAGAGTCGGTTGTGCAGCATCTGCTCCAGCGACTCGAGATCGCCCAGAAATGAGGTGGCCGGGGCGTTGTCGCTGTGACCCTGGGGGGGATCTGGGTAGGACTGGAGGATCGTGATCCGGTCGGGCAGGGGGGGATGGGCGGGGTCGTTGGCCCCTTCCTCGCTCGTGAGGACCTGGATCCGCATCGCGCTATGGACCTCGGCGGGGAGCCGATACCAGAAGGCCCTGAAGAAGGCGTAGAGGTTGGGGACCTCGGGATCTTCGGGATCGTAGTGCTCGAGTACCTCGCGGAAGAGCGGTTGCACGAGCGCGACCTTTACAAGAGCCGAGGCCGCCGCGGACCCGCCGGCGATCGTCGCGGCCGAGCGGTCGGCACGAGTCTCCTGCCCGCGGGCGATCGGACCGATGAGTCGCGCCGACCAGCGAAACGTGAAGCGTGCCAGAGAGCCGAGCGGCCCATGCTCGCGTCCATCCGCATGGTCCAGGGCGCGTCGAAGCCCTTCGACGAACCGGGCGAGATGGGCGGCTTTCGTCGCATCGCCGCGAGCCAGGTGCGCCAGCTCGTGGGCGAGGATTGCGCGCAACTCGCCAAGGTTCAAGACGCGCAAGAGGGGCAATCCGAGGATGAGGGCCTGCGAGTTGCCCCAGGCGACGACACCGCAGCAGGGCAGGTATGTCAGGCGAACCTGTCCGGGCGACTTGACGCCCAGCTTGCGGGCCACCTCGTCGACCGTGGTGAAAATCAGGGGTGCATCCGAGCGGGCGAGCACGGGTCCGAGGTCGGCGTCTGGGTCCTTGGTCTCGGTGATGACGTAGACGCCCCCGAGGGCGGAGAGGACGTCACTCCAGTCGTTGATCTCGTCTTTGAGCCAGCCCCGAACAATCGGGACGAATCCGCCGAATAGGAGGAGCGTCGACGAGGCGACTACGACGCCGAAGCGGTAGTTGGCCTCGAGCAGCGAAAGGGCGTGTCGCCTCCAGAACAGCGAGAAGGGCCCGGCAGAGGCCCCGGTGGTGGGGTGGAGGCCCGTCAGCTCTTCGCCGTCGTTTCGACGCCTGGCTCGAAACGTGACGCCGCAGTGCCGGCAGAGGAGACGATGCTCATTGCGCGTACCCTCGCCGATCGGCTCCAGACCTGTGCCACACTCCGGGCACAGCAACCCACGAGGGGGCTGCCCTCGATCCATCGTCGGTCTCCGCGACCCAGACTACTTCGACGAGTGTTGGCCGGAATCGGCCAAGTCGATTCGACTCGTTATGTATCCAAATTATCTATGATCTCCTTCGGAGGATATCCCTCTCATCTCACATTCAAGTCTCCCGTTTCGGGAAATCCGCCGAACCGGCGATTTCGATGGTTTTTTCAACGCTCGTAACACATCTCGAAAATCGAGCCTCTCCAAAGATAGAGGCGCGCCGGCTCTGTTTCGATTCAACTTTCTGCGAGGGAATCGGAAAATCCGTCCCTTTCGTCAGTTACGGAACGCCTACCGGAAAATTCCTACGTCCGTCCGAGTCGAGCCCTTGACCTCATTAGACACTTGTCTTAGGATGGTTGAGTGTCGGGGAGAGAGTAGTCCCCGGCCCCGGTCTCGCGGCGTTCCGACGGGACGTGAGGACGGGGCGAGTTCGTTCCGTTCGATTTCGTTGCAGAGAAGACCGACGATGGCCAAGCGCCCTCTTTCAATCCCCGATTCGGAACTCGATGTCCTCAAAGTCCTCTGGGACCGGGGCCAGGCCACGGTTCGTGAGGTCCTCGATACGCTCCGCGAAGCCGGCCGACAGTGGTCTTATGCCACTGTGGCAACCTTGCTCGATCGCCTCGAGACCAAGGGTGTGGTCACCAGCGATCGCAGCGAACTGGCCTTCGTGTACAAGCCGGTGATCTCGACGCAAGAGGTCCGGCAGAAGCGGGTCTCGAACCTGGTCGACAAGCTCTACCAGGGTGAACCCGGCCTGCTCGTCCTGCACCTTTTGAAGTCGCATCCGCTGGATCCGCGCCAGGCCAAGGAAGTGCGTGCGGTCCTCGAAGAAATGACGGGCGACGCCTCGAAGAAGAAGGACGCGGCTGACTCGTCCTCAGCAAGCTGATTCGCGCCCACTTCGATTTCGAGCTTGGCCTGAACGGCATCGATCACGCGCTACGACCCGGTCGTAGCGCCGCTTTCCCCTCTCAATTCCGAATACAAGACAACACGTCGATCGAGATAGGCTTCGGAGACGGAGACCGAATATGTCCCTGCGCCCTGCTCACATCATCGTGCTCGTGCTCGCTGCCGCTCCGGCCTGGAAGGTCATCGAGCGCATCGGACGACCCGGCGCAAAGATCGTCAGCCCCGAGGTGGTCGCGGCCGGCCAGGATCTTTTCAATCATGAGTGGACGCCGAACGATCCGCTCACGAAGGGGGACGGCCTTGGCCCTGTCTTCAACGCCAAGTCGTGCGTCGAGTGCCACAATCAGGGCGGTTCGGGCGGCGGCGGACCGGTCTCCAAGAACGTGATGGTCTATGGCCTCGTCGGCAAGCCGGCTCGCAACGTCCCTCCCTCGGGTGTCATCCACGCGAAGGCCGTGAAGCCCGAATTGCAAGAGACCCTGAATCTCGTCCATTCCGGCCTGCCGAGGACCCCGTCGATTCCGCTCAGCGAGCTCGTCGACAAGTCGCGTTCTCGCCCGGCCGATGTCGTCGTCACCCAGCGCAACACGCCGGCTCTCTTCGGCGACGGCCTGATCGACGCGGTTTCCGACGATACGCTACTCTCGCATCAGCGGGAACACTCGACCCCGGCTCGCCTCGTCGGCCTCAACGGTGCCCGCGACTCGAAGGTCCGCGGCCGCATCGCTCGGCTGTCGGACGGACGCGTAGGCCGCTTCGGCTGGAAGCTCGAATTCGCCAGCCTGAACGACTTCGTGAAGGCTGCCTGTGCCAACGAGATCGGCCTCTCCAATCCCGGCCGTCCCCAGGCGACGCCCCTCGGCAAGCCCAGCTATCAAGCGGAAGGGACTGACCTCACCGACGAGCAGTGCTCAATCATGGGCGACTTCATCCGTGCCCTGCCGGCTCCGACTCAGGTGATCCCGCAGGAACCGATCAAGGCCAAGCACGTTGCTCGAGGGACCGAGCTCTTCGAAAAGATCGGCTGTGCCGACTGCCACACCCAGACGCTGGGACCGATCGCCGACATCTACTCGGACATGCTCCTGCACGACATGGGCATCGAGCTCGAGTCGAGCACCGGCTACTATGGCTCGATCATCCCGCAGCCGACCATCCGCAACGACAAGTTCACGGAGAATGAGCAGCCCACGCCGGCCGAGTGGCGGACCGCTCCCCTCTGGGGCGTGGCCGACTCGGGCCCTTACCTCCACGACGGCCGCGCCGATACGCTGGAGCAGGCCATCGAGCAGCACGGTGGCGAGGCGGTAGACATCGTCGCCCGCTTCAAGGAGATGCCGCCGCAAGATCGTGACGCCATCGTGGCCTTCCTGAAGACCCTCCGCGCCCCGGCGGCGACCATCGCCAACGCGGAAACCCTCGCAGCGAAGTGACGTCACGTCGTGGACGAAGCACCCATCCTGGTCTGCCAGTGTGGGCGACGATTGAAAGCGGCCGGGGCCACCCCCGGCCGCGTCGGTCGTTGCCCTTCTTGCGGTGAACTGCTGCGTGTCCCGACGGCCTTGCAAGAACCTCGACGATCGCCGCCATCCAGCGAGCCGATCGAGGCGGATCGACTCCCAACGTCCTCACCTCGACCGAACAAGACGCCGAAGAAACGTCGACGTCAAGAACAACGACCCACCGAGAACTGGGATGGATTCCTCCCGGCTCCCGATCGTCCGGAGCAACGCCTGCGGACGAGCCTCCTCTATCCCCTTTGGGGAGCGACCGGGATCTCCCTCCTGATCTTCGCCCCTCCACTCCTCTGGCTCACGAGCCTGCCCTTCCTCAGCCTCGCTAACGTCCCTCTCAACGACTTGCGGATGCTCCTGCGCGCGTTGCTGGTTCTGATGCCCGCGACCCTCTTGTTCATGCCCGTGGCGAGCTTCGTCCTCCTCCTCATGGGCCGGTTCCTCGTCTCCAGCGCGATCGGCGAGACATACCATCCGCGGTGGCCCGAGTGGGAATTCACGGAGATGTTCCGTGGCCTCGGTCGCTGGGGGATCGCCCTCATCGCTGGCGGATTCATGGCCGCGCTCCCGGCGACGGCCTACTGGCTCTACTGCGGTGACATCGATCTGATCGATGCGTCGATCCTGATCGAGCTTGCGGCGTTCGGCGTCGTCTACGGTCAGTTCGCGCTCTTGGCGTCGATCTTGCATGAAGATCCGCTCGGAGCCAATCCGGTGACCGTGCTCCGGGCCATTCGATGCGTCGGTTGGAACTGCCTTCGACCGGCGGCATGCGCGATGGCGTTCGTCGGATTGATGACGCTCGTCTGGAAATGGGTCTTCTGGGTCCAGGAACCGCTACTCTCGGCCTTCGCCTATTGGTTATTTTGGGCTCTGGGCTTGTATGCGATGATGGTGGTGCTCCGGATCTTGGGGCTCTTTTACCACTGTCATGCACGGAAGCTGGGTTGGTTCCGAGATCGGCCGAGGTGGGGCGTTTGAGATGTCGAAGTCGTGGTATAACCCCGGCGCTCGCGTAATCAGAACGGTGGCCGAGATCGACGAAGCGGCCATGGAGATGGCGGGGCGACGCAAGCGGCTGACGCGTCGACCGACACTCTGGCAATGCTTGCTCTATCCCATCTGCGACGGCCCGGGCGTGGCACTCCTCGTCTTCATGCCCCCATTCCTGCTCTTCCTCAGCCTGCCGGTCTTCGACTGGATCGCCATCGTCGATCCCTTCCGGCGAGCGAACTGGGCCCTGGGGCTGCTGGCCCTACCAATCTTCCTCCCCTTGATGCTCAGCTTCGCGATGACCTTCGGCTATTGCCTGCTCATTCTGGGGCAGATGCTCGTCTCGAGCGCCCTGGGAGAGAAGGATCAGCCACGCTGGCCCGAATGGCACCCAGATACAATCTCGGAAGGGCTAGGACGCTGGATCTGGGCGGGCATCGTCGGGATCGCCATCGGCGGATTCCCGATCGTGGCTTACTGGATCTACTGCGGCAAGATCGACTGGTTCGATCGGATCGTCTTCGCCGAGTTGGCAATCCTCGGGGCGGGCTATGCGCAGATGGCCCTCGCCGCGTCGCTCCTCCACGACAACCTGCTCGCCGCCAATCCCATTACGGTCTTCTCGGCGATCGGTCGCATCGGTTGGGACTATGTCCAGCCGGCCGTCGTCGCGGGCCTTTCCGTGGTCTTCGCTGCGGTGGCGCTATGGACGGTGCTCTTCGGAATTCCTTCCTTGAAGATCGCCGCCGTCGGCCTCTGGGGCTTCTGGGTCCTGATCCTGTACGAGGCGATGGTGGTCTTCCGGATGCTCGGCCTGACCTACTATGCCCACTCCGTCGATCTCGTCTGGTTTCGCAAGCGACCGAAGTGGACGCGGACGACCCGATCGGGCCGCATCTATTCCAACTCTTGACCGATGGAATCCGCGCCTTTCAACGCGTAGGTTGCGCGAGTTCCGGCATGGCCTGCCAGATCTCGCCGAGTCGACGTAGGTGGCGGAGATGGTCCGGACCTTCCTTCCCCTCGAATCCCAGGACGAGGAAGCGCCCTCGGGCGAACCGGCGAGCTTGCTTCCACCCGTCGCCCCGATCCTCGTTGACGACCTCGGGTTGCCCGCCGACGTGGGCGATCAGGTCCTCGGCCGTCTCGGTCGTGCTTCCATAGCCGTCCGGGATCTGAGAGGAATGGCTGACGACTAGGATCTTCTTCCCTGCCGCCGCATCTCGTGCAAAGCGGCGGAAGTCGGCCATCTTGAAGTCTTCGAGCTTGTGATTCGCAGGAGGGCCTTCGTAGCCGCAATAGAGCGAATCAGCCAGGACGAGCCCATCAATTCGGTTGTAGATATCCGGCGATTTGAGCATCTCACGGACACCGCCGAAGCCCGCGCTGAATGAACTCACGATCACCCGGCCGATCTTCGGATCCGCATGGTGCTTCTCAGCCTTAGCTGCCGCCTCGACCTTCACCAACAGCCGCGGGAAGAGCGTCGGGTCCGAAAAGGGACGTGTATAAACCGCCGAGAGTCCGGGGCGATTGAAGACGAGCAGGGCCCCGCGCCACCCGCAACGGGTCATGGCCGATTGCACCGTCGTCTCGGCCCCGTGGAGATGCATGGCCAGGTCGATCCGGCCATCCTCAAGCCGATAGTCTTTCGGGAAGAACAGGATCGCCTCGCCGAGATCAATCCTAGGCCCGAAGGCCTGGGATGAATCTGGCGGCGCCTGGGCGCACAGCATCAACGTCAGGGCGTACGAGAGCATGGGGTTGACCCGTTGTGAGATGATTTTAAAATATGTTTATGCAAGGCGGATCAGGAGGACGATGGCGATCGTGTAGAAGATGAGCAAACCCGTGGCGTCGACGAGCGTGCTGATGAGCGGGGCCGAGACGAGCGCGGGGTCGATGTTGAACCGACGGGCGAGCAACGGGACGAGTGCGCCGACGCCATTGGCCCAGACGCAGATGCCCAGGATCGCCAGGGCGATGACCGCGCCAAATGTCGGAGATTCGCCCAGCAAGATCCACGTGAAACCAAAACCGAGCGCACCGAGCAGGATGCCGAGCAGAGTTCCCGTCAAAACCTCTTTGCCGACGACTCGGACGATATCCTGTTGCCGAATATCACCCAGGGCCAGTCCCCGGATGATGGTTCCAACCGTCTGGCTTCCCGCGTTGCCGCCCGTGCCGATCAGGAGCGGGATATATGTGCCGAACTCGAGCTCGGGAAAGCGGTCGTCCACCCAGTTGAAAGAGTGGACGACGAACCTCGTGATCGTCCCGGCGATGAAGAGCATAAGGAGCCAGCCGATTCGTCGTCGGACGGCCTCGATGATTCGGCCCTGCCAGTACGATTCCTCGTCGGCCTCGGCGTCGCGAGAAACGCCGCCGAACGCCAGCATGTCTTCCGTCTGCTCACGCCTGAGGATGTCGAGCGCGTCGTCGTGGGTGATGATACCCAGGAGCATATCGGACGAATCGACGACGGGGATCGCGATGAGGTCGTACTTGGCGATCTGGCGCGCGACGGCTTCCTGATCCTCATCGACCCTGGCGAAGATGACGTCGCGCTGCATGATCTCCTCGATCCGCGACGTGGGCCGGGAGAGGATCAGCCGCTTGAGCGACACGAAACCGATGAGCTTGCGGCGCGAGTCGACGACGTAGCTGTAATAGATCGTCTCGCGATCCGGGGCCTCGTGGCGGAGTCGCTCGAGGGCCTCGCGGACGCTCAGGTGAGGGGGCAGTGTGACGTAGTCGGTCGTCATCACCGCGCCCGCGGTGCCGGGTTCGTAGCTCGAGAGGCGCCTGATGTCGTCCCGCTCGGCCTGGGCGAGGAAGGGGAGGATGCGGTCGACGCGCTCGTCGTCGAGACGATTGACGAGGTCGGCACGCTCGTCGTGCGACATCAGGTGGAGCAATGTGGCCGCCTGGTCGGGCGACATGGCCTCGACCGAGCGGACCTGCCGCTCGGAGTCGAGGTAGCTCATCACCTCCGCGCGGCTGCGCGGGGGGAGCAGTCCGAGGATGGTGTCCCCCTCGGAAGGTTCGAGATCCTCGATCACCTCGGCGACGTGCGCGGGGTGGAGGTCGCCGAAGAAATCCTGGAGGGCCTCGGTCTCGCCTGCCTGGATCAACTCACGCAGGTCGGGCACCAGCAGCGGGTTTCGCATTCGGCACCCTTTCCGAACGTCGGGGGATACGTTCCACAATCCACCTGGGGGTGGCTACGAAGGCCCAAGCACCTTGTGTGGGGCAATTCTAGAAAGAGAGCCGTCGACACCTTGACGCCGACGGCCAGCAAACGGACGAGACTTGAAGGACTCAGCCGATGATGTCTTTACCGAGATAGGGACGAAGCACCTCGGGCACGTCGATCCTGCCGTCGGCTCGCTGATAATTCTCGATGACCACGATCAAGGCCCGGCTCAGGGCCACGGCCGTCCCGTTGAGCGTGTGGACGAACCTCGTGCCCTTCTGCCCGGTCGGCCGGTAGCGGATGTTGAGTCGGCGAGACTGGTAGTCGGTGCAGTCCGACGTGCTCGTCACTTCGCCGTACTCGCCCCCCTCGCCGCGTCCCGGCATCCAGGCCTCGATGTCGAACTTGCGATAGGCAGGCCCGCCGAGGTCGCCCGAGCAGATGTCGAGGACCCGATACGGGATCCCCAGGCTCGTAAAGATGTCCTCCTCGATCGCGAGGATCTGGGCATGCATCTCGCCCGACGTTTCGGGAGTCGAGTAAGCGAACATCTCGACCTTGGTGAACTGGTGGACCCTGTACAAGCCCTTGCTCGCCCGGCCCGCCGCGCCCGCCTCGGTGCGGAAGCAGTGCGAGAGCCCGACGTACTTCATGGGCAGGTCCGACTCATCCAGGATCTCGTCTGCGTGCATACCTCCCAGGGTGATCTCGGCCGTGCCGATGAGGCTCAGGTCCGAGTTCTCCACCGAGTAGATCTGGGTCTCGACGCCCCGAGGCGTGAATCCGATCCCCTCCAGGATACTATTACGGGCGAGGTCCGGCGTGGTGATGGGGGTGAATCCCGCTTGCACCAGTTTTCGGATCGTGAACTGTTGAAGTGCCAGTTCGAGCAGGACGGCGTCGTTCTTGAGGAAGTAGAAGCCGTGCCCCGAGACCTTGGCTCCGCTCTCGAAGTCGATGAGATCGAGAGCTTTGCCAAGCTCGACGTGATCCTTGGCGGGGAAGCCGAAGGTGCGGGGCGTCCCGACCTTGCGCAGCTCCTTGCTCTCATCCTCGGTCAGGCCGATCGGTGCATCGGGATGGGTCAGGTTCGGGATGCGTCCAAGCCGGTATCGAGCTTCGGACTCAAGGACCTTCAGACGCTCCTCGCTGTCGACAACTTCCGACCTGAGCTTCTTGCCTTCGGCGATGAGCTCATTGCGTCGAGCGGGGTCCTTTTCCTTGCCGGTGGCCTGGGCCACTTCATTCTGCTTGCGGCGGACCACCTCAACGTCCTGCTGGAGCGTCTTCCGCTCCCCCTCGAGCCGCACGAAGTGGTCGACCTCTTCGAGGATCTCCGCCGGGACGTTGCGATTCCGGCAGTTCTCTTTGACGGCCTCGACGTTGGCCAGGACGTATTTCGAATCAAGCATCGATCGACCTTTGATCGGGAAGTATTCGTGGCTGTCGTTGAGTGCAAATCGGCAGGTGATCGCCTGCGGTAGAGGGCGAACGAAACGCTCGAACTCGTTGACCCCCAACAATCAGGCCGGGGCCAACATACCTCGCCCGAATCGGTCGCGAAAGGCCGGTCAGGGTGCCAGACCGGCCCTCGACCTCTCGGCGACCCTCGTCAGGAGCGACTCTCTTCGGGAATTGTCAGACGGAAGATGACTCGTTTCGGTCGAGGGTTCGGTGCGCTCCGACGCTGGTTGAAGTTCAAGCCTTCGCCTCGGCCGCGAGCTCTGCGAGGAGGTGAGCGCTGGTCTTGATGCCGAGGTGGAAGTCTGCCAGCGAGAATTTCTCATTGGGGCCATGCAGATTGTCGTCGTTCTGTCCCCAGCCGAGCAGGAGCGTGTCGACCCCGAGGTGATCCTTGAGCAGGCCAACGACCGGAATCGAGCCCCCGGAACGCATGAAGACGGGCTCCGAACCGAAGCCCGACTTGATCGCCCTCGCCGCGGCCCGGACGCCGGGGCTGTCGACGACAACAAGAACCGCCGGGGCTCCGTGATGCACGATGATCTCGTAGGTCACGCCCGGAGGGCAGACCGTCTTGACGTGCTCCCTGAGTTGCTCGGCGACGGTCTCCGGATCCTGGTTCGGCACGAGCCGGAAACTGAACTTCGCGCCTGCCTTGCAGGGGAGCACCGTCTTCGGCCCCGGGCCTTGATACCCGCCGAAGATACCATTCACGTCGCAGGTCGGGCGGGCCCAGAGCCGTTCCAGGGTGGTGTAGCCGGCCTCGCCTTCGAGCGAGGGGACGGCCAGGTCGGCCCGCAATTCTTCCTCCGAGAATGGGAGCTTGGCGAACTCGGCCCGCTCCCATTCTTCCAGGGGGAGGACCGGGTCATAGAAGCCGGGGAGGCGGATCTTGCCGTCCTCGCCCTTCAGGCTGGCCAGGATCGCCGCCAGGGCATTGCAAGGGTTCGCGACCCCGCCGCCGAAGCCGCCGGAGTGGAGGTCGTTCTTGGCGCCCTGGACGAGGATCTCGAAGTAGGCCAGCCCTTTCAAGCCGTAGGTGATCGCCGGCATCCCGGGGGCGAACTGGCTCGAGTCGGAGATGACAGCGAAGTCGCAGGCGAGCCGTTCCCGATTCTCGGCGACGTACTTCTCCAAACTCGCGCCGCCGACTTCCTCTTCCCCCTCGATCAGGATCTTCACGTTGAGGGGAAGGTCGCCGGTCGTCTTGAGCCAGGCCTCGACGGCCTTCAGGTGAGTAAACATCTGGCCCTTGTCGTCGGTGGCGCCTCGCGCGTATAGGTTGCCGTCGCGGACGGTGGGCTCGAAGGGGGGCGAGTTCCAGGGTTCGAGGGGTTCGGGTGGTTGGACGTCGTAATGCCCATAGATGAGGAGGGTCGGCTTGCCGGGAGCCTTCAGGTGTTCCCCATAGACGAGGGGATGCCCCAAGGTCTCGATCAGCTCCGTCTTCACACCCATCTTGATGAGGTCGTCGCGGACGAACTCCGCCGCGCGTCGGGTATCGGCGTTGTGATCGGGCTGGGCACTCACGCTGGGAATTCGCAGCAACGCTTTGAGCTGTTCCTCAAAGTCTCCGCGATGGGTCTCGAGGTAGCTTTCCACCCGATCAATCGCCATGTCCTAAGACCCTCACTAACACCAGACGCCAGTCATTCAACCTTCCCGTCGATCGAGAGCGGCTTCAGTATAACAGCCCAGACGGACGGCGGCTAAGGTCGAGCGGGACACTTCGGTTCAACTTCGGTGATTCGGATTAAATTGTGCAGAATGCGTATTTTTCCCGGACTCGCCACTCCTCCCATTGTTTTGGTTCTATACTGTTTTGCTCATTCAAGCGATCGGTACTGTTGCGATTTCAGCCATATGTCTCCAAAACGTTAGCCGGTGACCTTGAAGTGGTTGAAATGGGAATCGAGGTATCCGTGTTGATTTCTCGGATCATGCAGGAATGACGGGGCCGGAGAACTCTTGTTCCGATTTCTTCTAAAGTTTACAAAAAAATGGGGAAACGCATTCGCTCGGCGAACTGTTCTTTGGACGTCGGTGAAAATCCGAAAACGACTCAAGTTTGTGGCGGGTATGACCGAACGAGCGGCGAGTTCAGGGCGTATGGGAGCGTGGCACTCGATTTGCCTTACGCTATCCCAACGCTTCTTGAGAATGGATGAACCGTTCAACGTCAATGGATTGATCGTGCTTCGTGCTCGCTTCGGCTTGCTCCTTGGGTCCCCTTCACTTTGTTTTTCATCGCGGGCAGGTTTTCGACGCAGGACGTGGTATATATAGAAGAACGGCATTGAAGCGGTGCCAACGGAAAGGCGACCGTCCCCGGGGTGGATTTCGACTACCTTGGGCGCGGTGTCGAGCGGACGTCTGGGATGGCTGGGTTCGGGCCTTTCAATGGCTCGAAGACGCTCGACGCAGTGACCGAGGACTCTCTACGAAACATTCCCAAAGTGTTCGTCGCGGTAGGAGGGGACCCTTTTCTATGAGTTTCATTCAGCGCTTCCTCGAGCGGGTGTTGCGCACCAACACGAGCCGTATGCCGCGTACTAGCTTTGACGACCTGAGCCAAGATCAACTCGACGCACACCTCCGGATCGGCCGCTACGGTAACTTCTCGCTGACGGACGCGGTTCGCCCGTCCTTCGGCCTGGAGGTGGTGCCTCGCGAAGGATATCGACGTGACGTTTACTGCGACCCGGAGACGGGCAACAAGATGCCCGTCCTCGCCGCGTCCGTCTCCTCCGAACGACTGTTCGACGTCCTCATGGACCTCCTCGATCCGCTCGGGGAAGAAGTCGACGTCGTCATGGAGTCGAGCCACGAGAGCGAGCCGGGAAATCACGCCGACCTCTATCGTGAGCACATCGACACCGTGATCCTGAAGAGCACGCTGTACGACTACGAACAGTTGCTCCTCAATGACGGTTGCACCGGACTGGCCGCCCTGAATCCCAATGGGCCCATGGAAGTCCAGTTCGACGAGCACAAGCTCTTGTTCGTCTACGCCAATGACCTCGAGCCGTTCGAGGCCATACTGCTCGACCACGGCTTGAAGCGGGATGACAGCCTCAAGTTCCTGTCGGAAGCCGAACATCTCCACTCCACGGACGACGTCTATCGCGACCAGTTCGAGGAGTTGCGGTATCGACTCGGCATCGACCATTGAGCCGGTCGACTTCCTCCAACCACGTTCCTTCCCGACCATGGGCCGGGCCTCAGCCATCTGAGGCCCGGCCCATGGCCGTTTCTGGACCCTGAATTATTGCAAGTCAGTCAGCCGTTGGAGTCGTCGCGTCCTGATAGACATGCGTCTCGTGAAGATAAAACGAAATGCGACTCCGAGGTTTAACGGCCGCGCCTCAGGCGTAAATTGACCGCCGACTCGGCCATGTCGTAACATGAATCGGTCGCCGCTCCGTCGCTGATGTGGAGTGGGAATTCAGGCCATGGGGATGCGGTGATGTCTAGGTTTCGGGATGGCTGGCGGAGATGGCTTCCGGCAGTCGGTTTGATCGGTGTGATCGGTTGCGACTCGGGGACGGAGAAGGCGGAAAAGACGACCTCCACGTTCCCCGGCGTCACGATCGTCGCGGCGACCGTCGGCGACCCGGCGATCCTCTCGGTCGTCTCATCCCAGCGCGGGGAATGGGCGGCGACGCGTGGGGGTGAGATTCGCGTCCAGCCCAATGCGGTCGATCCGAAGTCGATCAGCGGCGTGGACGTCCTCATCTTCCCCGCCGATCGCCTGGGTGACCTGGTCGACGCCAAGGCCCTGGCCGCCATCCCTGAGTCGCTTGTTCGTCCCACCCTGCAGTCCGACGAGGACGCCAACGCGTCCGACAAGGACGAGGATGCGGCGAAGAGTCAATCGGCTCAGCCCGATCCGCTGCAGTTCGCCGATGTCGTCACGGCATACCGCGATCAGGTCAGCCGCTACGGCACCGACCGCATGGCCTTGCCCCTCGGGGCTTCGGCGCTGGTCCTGGTTTGTGATCGCACCGCGTTCGAGCGTGAAGAGAATCGCAAGGCGGCGGCCGAGGCCAAGGTCAAGCTCCAGGTACCTCAGACCTGGACCGAGTTCGACGCCCTCGCCAAGTTCTTTCAGGGTCGAGACTGGAACGGCGACGGCTCGGCCGATCATGGCCTGACGCTGGCCCTCGGAGCCGACCCCGAAGGTGTGGCCGATGCGGTCTACCTCGCCCGCGCGGCGAGCCTGGGACAGCACCGCGACCAGTATTCGTTCCTCTTCGATTCCGACTCGATGAAGCCTCGAGTCGATTCGCCTCCGTTCGTTGAAGCTCTCCGAAGCTGGGCTGGTTTCAAAGACTTCGGGCCCCTGGATATTGCCAAGTTCGACTCTGAGGCAGCCCGGAAAGCGTTCGCCCAGGGCAAGACGGCGATGCTGATCGACCGCGCCGAGGCAGCAACCCATTGGGGCGATCACAAGGGCTTGATGATCGCGCCGCTGCCCGGCTCGGACCGAGTTTACGACCCGGCCCGCAAGGTCTGGGAGACCCCTTCGAGCCCCAACCGGCCGAGTTGGCTCCCGTTCGGCGGAGGCTGGCTGGTGGGCATTCCGGCGTCGGCGAATCCGAAGACCAAGGACGCGGCCCTCGACTTCGCGGCCTATCTCATCAACCCCGACACCGCCAACCTGGTGAGGGCGGACCGCAACTTTCCGATGCTACCGGTTCGCTCGACCCTGATCGGGCAGGGGGTGCCCGGGGCCACTGTCGCGTCTGGGGTCGATTCCAAGCAGTGGGCCGATGCCGTGAGCCGCACCTTGCTCGCTTTGAAGGTGATCGCGGGACTGCGCATCCCAGAGGCCAGCGGTTATCTCTCGGAGATCGCGAAAGCACGCGCGGCTGTTCTCAGGGGTGAGGACCCCGAGGCGGCCCTCAAGACCGTCGCCGACGCCTGGACCGAGCGCACCAAGCGGCTGGGCGTGGCCCGACAGCTCTGGCACTATCGACGGAGCCTCAACTCGCTCGTCACGCTACCCGAGCCGCCCGAACGCTGAGAGATCATCGGAGGGCGTGACATGGAAGCCGACGAAGACGCGAACTCGACCCCCCTCGGGGCGGAATCGGAGATGCAACAGGTCCTGGGCCTGTTCGACGTCCCCGCGTTCGCGAGGCGAGGCCAGGAACTCGAGCAGACCCTCGCCAGGATCCATGAGCACTGCCGACGCCAGCGCGACTCGATGCTGGACATGGTCCGGATGCGGCTTCGCCAGTGGGCCTCGGTCTCCGACGGCCCCGACGCCTGGCGCGGGGTCTTTACTGACACGATCGAGCCACTCTGGGCACTCAGCACGGCAGAGCCGCCCGTGTGGGCCTCGCGTTCGAGCTATCGCAGACGGCAGATGACCGTCGCGCGCGACCTGATCGCCAGCGTCGAGCGGTTCAATCGGCGCTGGGGCGGGGCGGTCGAGAAGCTCAACCTCGAGCGGACGAACTTCCTTATCGCCCAGTACAACCGCTACTACCTCTTCGAGAAGGAATGTATCCTCAGCTCGGCGAGACTTGCCGCACGCCACTTTGTCCCCAAGCCGCACTTAACGCTCGAAGAACTGCTCAGGCTTTATCCATTGCTTCCGACGCCCGAACTCGCAGGCTGATTGATGGACCTGATCGCAGGCCCGGGGAACGAAGAGGCAGATCTGCAACGCATCAGTCAATGCGTCGCTCGATGATGATCTCGACAATCGGATCTTCTCACTCAAGCATAACACCCTTGCAAGGAGGGGACCTTGTCCCTCTCGGCTGATGCGATGACCGGCTCCGGCATGCTTCGCGGGATCATCTTCGACATGGACGGGGTGCTGGTCATGTCCGAACCCCTGATCGCCCAGGCCGCCATGCAGATGTTCGCCGAGAAGGGCTACAAGGTCGAGCACGACGAATTCCGGCCATTTATCGGCATGGGCGAGGATCGATTCATCGGCGGGCCGGCCGAGGCGCGTGGCATCCCGCTCGACCCTGTGCGAGACAAGGCGCGGACTTATGAGATCTACCTCGGCCTGATCAAGGGGCGGTTGCATCCGCTGCCCGGCGTCCGCGAGTTCGTGGCCGACTGCCGCGACCATGGCTTCAAACTCGCCGTCGCCTCGAGCGCAGACGCGATCAAGGTTGAGGGAAATCTCAACGAGATCGGGATCCCGCCGTCGACGTTCGACGTGGTCGTGAACGGCAGCGAGGTCGCCCGCAAGAAGCCGAATCCCGACATCTTCCTGGAAGCGAGCCGACGGCTGGGACTCGAGCCCGCCGCCTGCCTCGTGATTGAAGATGCCGTCGCAGGCGTCCAGGCGGCGAAGGCAGCCGGGATGAAGTGCCTCGCCGTCACGACCTCGTTCCCGCCCGACAAGCTGACTGAAGCCGATTGGGTCGTGCCCGACCTCGCCCATGTCCCGGCCGCGGCGCGAGGCTGGTGATCATCATCAGGGATCGGTGGCCATGCCCGACCGTAGCATGATCCAGTACACCGCGCGGAAGAGGGCGTAGCCCAGGGCACCGCTCACGGTGTTAAGGAGCACGTCGTCGATGTCCGCGACTCGATAGCCGGTGCAGAATTGGAGTATCTCGATCAGAAGGCTCAGTGCGGCGCTCAGGCCGACAACGAACCATGGACCCGTGCGATTCCTACGGATCAGCGGTATCAGGAAGCCGACCGGGATGAAGACGGCCAGATTGCCCACCACATTGATCAGCATCTCGGTTCCTCCCTTGTGGAGGAACAGGTTGACCGTCCGGAAGGCGACGAGGTTGAACCGGTTGTCGAGCGAGAGCCGTTGGGTAGTATGGAAGATCAGGGTGAGATAGGCGACGAACAAGCCATAACTGAAGAGCAGGACGGCCAAGAAGTTCTTTCGCAATTCCTCAACCCCCGAGAAAGCGAAGTGGACTTTGCCGCTTGCGTGGATCGCCGGGGAAGGCCCGGCAAATGACGTTCGCATCATAGCCGACCCTCTCTATCGGGCAACCCCGGCCTTCTTCAGCATGCGTGACTGTTAATATCGCTCAACCCTCTTCTTGCGAACGTGATCGACCTCATTCCCAGGCTTATTTGCTCGTCGTCCGAGGTCGACCCGGGTCCGCAACCAGGAGTTCCTCGTCCATGCCCATGCTCGAACGCGAGGAGTACATCGAGCAGGCCTACTTCTTCAGCACCTTCCGCGAACGCGTCCTCGACGGGATGCCCTCGCAAGACGTGCTCGCGCGGATCGGCGAGGAGCTCCTCTCAACCACGAGGCTTCCTCTCGCCGTCTCTTTCCTCTGCACGGAGATGAAGACGACGGGGCTTCTCGCTCCGGCCATGGAGCGGATCAATCACTACTTCACGGCCTTCCAGACCCATGTCGTCGAGCAGGCGGAGGCGGACCTCAGCCGTTTCCCGATGGATCAGGCGCTCCTGATCCTCCAACGCGAGGCCAAGTTCAAATCGGAGAACCCCTCGCTAGCCGGCTTGTTCGTTTTCCAGTTCGAAGCCCTATCGAGGAACCGTCTCGGCTACGGCAGGGGCCTGGGAGCGATGGCGCTGGACCCAATCTATAGCGAGGATTGGCACGACTACATCCTCCTGCTGCGGGCGCGACTCGGCGACGTCGACTTTGCCGACCTGATCTTTGTCCGTTCGGTCTATTACGTCACCGAGCAGAGACGCCGTATGCCCGATTTCGTGCCGAAGTTCCCCATCCTCTTCGGCGAGAAGGAAGGGAAGATTGCCCGAGCCAATCGGGGTCGCGACCCGCTCTACCTGTTTTCGGCCCTCCAGAGGCAACTCGGCTATCCCGAAGTCCCTCGCCCAAAACGCGCCGACGAGGCCGAGGCTCGCATCGCAATCCTCGAACAACGTGTGACGATGCTCGAGAACAGGCTCAAGTCGGCCGAGTCTGAGATCCATAACGACATCGACATTTCGCAGTACCGAGTGAAGCCCGAAGACACCGCAGGCCCTCCTTCCGGCTGGGGCGTGTGAAACTTCGGCCGGGTCGACGCCCTTATCTCTCCAGGGAATCATCACCAGGGATCGACGTATGAGAATTCACGTTGTCTTGGGACTGGGTTGTGCCCGACTGACTCGAGCTTCGGCGCTGGTTCTTGGACTCGGCTTGCTGGCGATGGCGACTCCGCAAGCGATCGCCGCCGACCACAAGGCTTTGCCCGATTTCGAGCGAGTGGTCATCGACTCGAACCTGCCAGGCGGCTATCAGGTCGAAGTGGCCGACGTGAACGGCGACGGTCGTCTCGACATCGTCGGCCTCGGGGGCGGGACCTGTGCCTGGTACGAGAACCCTTCGTGGACGAAGCGGATCGTCAGCACCCCCAAGGAAACGCCTCGGATCATTAGCAGTGCGACCGCCGACCTCGACGCCGACGGCAAGGCCGAGATTGCCATTGCCTACGAATTCGAGATGAACCAACCCAAGCTCGGCAAGCTCGCCCTGGCAACTCAAACGGATGGGGATACGTGGAAAGTCACCCCGATCACGAATCTCGAGAGCATCCATCGTCTGCGCTGGGGGGACGTCGACGGCGACGGCCGCCCCGACCTCGTCGTCGCGCCAATCTTCGGGCCGAAGTCCTTGCCGCCCCTGTTTCAGCAGGACCAAGCTCATCTCGTCTATTTCAACACGGGGTCGGATCCGAAAGCCGGGCATTGGACCTTGCATCCCATCGGCGAGCGTCCCGTGCTTCACGCGATTGAGGTCCGCAAGGGACCAGGCGGATCCATCATCCTGACGGCCGACAATCTCGGGGTTGGCCGATTTCAGCGTAATACGCAAGGGTTCACGTCGAGGAATTTGATCACGGGCGCCCCTGGAGAGGCTCCCAAGCGAGGTTCGAGCGAGATCCACCTCGGTCGACTCAATGATGGTCGGACCTTCCTCGCAACGATCGATCCCTGGCACGGGCAGGACGTATCTGTCTCGATGAGCGTTGAGGCGGCGAAGGCGGGACACGAGACCGAGGGCCCCTTCGCCGAGCGTACGATCCTCGACAGGACCATCAAGGAAGGCCATGCCTTGTGGGTGGCGGACGTCGATGGCGATGGAGACGACGAAGTCTTCGCCGGATATCGAGGCCCGGGGACGAGCGTCATCGCATACGACTTCAACGGCAAGACCTGGACCCGCAGCGTCATCGATTCCGCGATCGCAGCTCAGGACCTCCGCGGCGGCGACGTCGACGGTGATGGCTTGCCGGACGTCGTGGCGATCGGCGGCTCGACGCATAACGTCGTCATGTACCGGCCTCGTAAGCCGTGAGAAGCGCCGGCTCGGCTCCCGAGGTATGTTGATCCCAAGGATGGGATTCGCCCCGCCATGACCCGGCGGTCGCGAACCTGCGAAAATCTCGAAAAAATCGGGATTGGAGGCCCGACTTGGTGCATTACTTGGGAAAGGATGGCCACCAGGAAGGGAGCGGCTGGGATGTCGAAGGGGCACAGAAACGCAATCCTGCCGCAGATTCGTCGGGCTTTTGACGCGGGCAGCGTCTCCGGAGTCTCGGACCGCGAACTCCTCGAGCGATTCGCGGTCCGAGGCGATGAGATCGCCTTCGAAGTCATCGTCGCGCGGCACGGTCCGATGGTGCTCCGCGTCTGCCGCAGCCTTCTCCGCGACGAGGCCAGCGTCGAGGATGCATTCCAGGCAAGCTTCCTCGTCCTCGTGCGGAAGGCCCGCTCCATCCGCCTTGTTGACACGCTCGGGCCCTGGCTCTATGCGGTGTCGTCGAAGGTCGCACATCGAGCGAGAGCCAAGGGCCAACAACAGCGGGAGCGCGAACGCCCGGGAGTCGTGGTCGATCTCGCCGCGAAGGCCCGCGACGCCGATCTCCTCGAACTCCCCTCGATCGTTCAATCCGAACTGGCTCGCCTCCCGGATCATTTCCGGGCCCCGATCGTCCTCTTCTACCTGGAAGGCCTGACGCACGACCAGACCGCCGCTCAATTGCGATGGCCGGTGGGTACCGTGCGCAGTCGGCTCGCCCGTGCCCGGGGCCTTCTGCGAGAGCGTTTGATCCGCAAAGGGTTCACCCTCTCTGTCGCTGTCGTCGCCGCCTTATTGAAGGACCAGGAAGCGACAGCCGCCTTGCCCCGCAAGTTGTCTTTACTCACCGTCGAGGCCGCAATCCGAACCGCCTTGAAACACGGAGTGTCGGCCGGGATCGTCTCGGCCTCAGTCAGTTCTCTTACGGAACGAGTCCTCTTCACCATGATGCTGAACAAGCTCAAATTCGCCGTGGCCGTCGTGATGACGGTCGGAGCCTTCGCAGGAAGTGTTGCGGTGCAGGGAGGGGATGGTTCCCAGGCCTGGCAAGATCCCCCCACCGCTAAAGCGGAGGACAGGCAATCACTGGTGGACGAGTACCGTCAAAGGGCTGAGAGCCAGGTTGAGACGAAATTAAATAAAACAATTAGTGTCAACTTCGTTAAGAGGCCTCTCGAGGAAATACTCTCGCAGCTAGCCAAAGCGAACGATCTTAATGTCACCATTGATATTAAATCAATAAAAAATTTGGATATCAACAAGTTGACCGAGGTGAGCTTCGCTGTCACGGATGCGAAAATAGGAGTTGCATTGAAACTCTTGCTCCAACCACTCAACCTTGATTTCAAGGTTGAGGCGGATGGAGTCATCGTGGTTAGTAAACCCGATGAAGAGAGCACCTTTGCGAAGCCCTATTACGTGGGGGACCTTCTTGGAGTCTTGGCTGATGCTCGCGATGCCGTCGGAACAAGAAGACGGGTAAACTTCGATCCTTTGGTCGAAATAATCACCTCAACGATCGAGCCTGACACCTGGGTCTATGTCGATCCGATTTCGGGTCAAACATCACCATCCCAGGCCCAAACCGATCGGCAAGGCTCCATCACACCATTCTTCTTAAGTACCAGTCTGATCATTCGTCACACAGCCAAGACCCATGAGAAGTTGGCTAAGTTTCTGAAGAATCTTCGCCACGTTCAAGCTCACCAAACGGGGTTGGTGAAGTCTCATCCTATGGGAACCCAATGTCCAGGGATCGACCGGATCGAGCAGAGGAAGGAACAGAGCCCCAAAGCCCCCGATGCCGTAGTTCAAACACCACCTGATTCCTCTACCTCAATTCCCGAACCGAGCAATCCTCAATTCCAACGTATTGAAACCTTGGTAAATGTTATGGAGCGGCAGTTGAAGGAGATGAATCAAGAGCTCATGCGACTCAAGAATGAACGCCAGGCCAAATGACGTACTGATCCTGGTTTGCGGTCTCTTGACGGTAAGGGGAATGGACAAGTCACTCCCGGCCAACTCGTGCGGTGAGGTTTGAATCACCGCTCGAGTCTTGGAAGAGGCTTGGCGTAAATCGGGCGGCACGTTTGGTCTACGCCAAGATTACGCCTCGATATTGAGGCCTCGAAGAAAACAGAGCGTCAAGGGACTGCAAGCGAGTCTGGCGACGTGTAGCATGGCCAGTTGATGGGTACGACCTTGTAACGAGCCTCGCTCGCGTTTGCAGGTGGTCCAATGTTGCAGTCTCTTTCGCTCCGTCTGCTTCGATGCGGAATCTTTGGGTTGTTGACGATTGGGATGGCTCCCGCATTATCGGCGGAGGAGTTTCCCGAGATGTCGCAACTACCTTCGCGTCCGGAGCTGCCCGACCCCTTGGTCATGCTCGATGGCACTCGGGTGAAGTCCAGGGAGGAGTGGTTTCAGAAGCGACGGCCTGAGTTGCGGGTGTTGTTCTCGCATTACATGTACGGTCAGGCGCCGGAGGCCCCTCCGTCCATCAAGGCCGTGGTGGAACGGACCAACCCCAAGGCCATGGGCGGGACCGCCACACAGAAAGAGATCTCGATCACCTTCGGCCCTCCCGACGCACCCAAGATCCACTTGCTTCTCATGGTGCCGAATAAGGAAGGGCCGGTGCCCATTTTCCTTGGACTGAATACCCTCGGGAACCATTCGACGCTCAAGGATCCGGGCATACCGCTACCGACGGCCTGGGTTCCCTCTCCCAAGGACGGCAAGGCCCGCGAGGCGGATCGAGGCGCCCACGGCGATGTCTGGCCGTTCGACCAGATCATTGCCCGCGGATATGGGCTTGCCACGTTCTATGCGGGCGACGTCGCTCCCGACCATCCCGGGTTCGAGGATGGGGTGTTTCCGCATTACCGACCCTCGGGAGCCACGACGAAGGCGGACGACGATAGCTGGGGCGTCGTGCGAGCCTGGGCCTGGGGACTTCAGCGGGCCGTCGATTATCTGGTGACCGACTCGAGCGTGGATCGCGAGCGGATCGCGGTGGTCGGCCACTCAAGGCTGGGGAAGGCGGCGCTGGTCGCGGCGGCGTACGACGATCGCATCGCCCTGGCTTTACCGCATCAGGCAGGATGCGGGGGCACGGCGCCGAGCCGGGGTAAGGTCGGCGAGTCGGTCAAGGATATCAACAAGCACTTCCCTCACTGGTTCGACGCCCATTTCAAGCAGTTCAGCGGCAAGCCCGAGTACCTGCCGTTCGACCAGCATTGCCTCGTGGCCCTGGTGGCTCCGAGGCCTGTCTTCTTCACCAACGCGGTCGAGGACTGGTGGGCCAACCCCAAGGGTCAGTTCGAAGTGCTTAAGGCGGCCGATCCCGTCTATCGACTCCTCGGCGGCGGCGGGCTCGAATCCGACACGATGCCTCCGGTCGGGCAACTTCTCGACGGGACACTCGGCTATCACATCCGGCCTGGCAAGCATTCGATGTTCCGCGAGGATTGGGTCGTCTTCCTCGACATCGCCGATCGCCACCTTCGTCGCGCCAACAGCTCGAAGTGATTCGGTGAGTGTTTTCTGGGCGAGGGCTCGGGTCGACTTGGCTGGGACGAGCCTTGAAGGTTATCCTTGGACTCCGGCGAGGCACGTCACAACCTGGCATTCGACCCGAGGCAAGACCCCGGCAATGACAAACTCCGTAAACTCCACGGCCGTCCTGTTGATCGCACACGGCAGCCGGCATCAACCCGCGAACGACGATCTGCATGAACTCGTGGCGCGGTTGAGGGGTCAGGCGGGGTATTCGATCGTCGAGCCGAGCTTTCTCGAACTCGCGGAGCCGACGATCGAGCAGGGGGGGGATCGCTGCGTGCATCAAGGCGCGAATCGCGTCTTGATGGTTCCCTATTTCCTCTCGGCCGGTGTTCATCTTTTGCGAGATCTGACGGCGGCTCGGGACGACCTGGGTCGTCGTCATCCCCAGGCCAACTTCCTTCTCGGGGCGCCACTCGGGCCCCATTCGCTGCTCGATGCGCTCGTCTCCGAGAGAATTCGGCAGCTCGAATATGGCGAGTGGGACTCAAATTTTGGCTCATCCTCAGACGCTGCCAGGGTTTACGCGCCGATGGATCAAGGTCACGACTCCCAATAGTCCGCAACATACCCCGACTTGACACAAATCGACCGAAGGACTAGCGTGCGACGTCCGATTCTCTCCAAGGATGGAGACCAGCACCGGCGAGTCCGGGCATTCAAAGGAGTGACGGCCCAATGAGCCTCTCGATCGAATCCCAACGTGTCCCCGCACTCGACCTGAAGGCACAATACGAGTCGATCCGCGACGAGATCGATGCGGCCCTTCGCAGCGTGGTCGAGAGCCAATACTTCATCCTCGGCCCCGAGGTCTCCGGCCTCGAGGCGGAAGTGGCTGCCTACAGCGGGGCGGAACACGGGATCGGTTGCGCCTCGGGATCGGACGCACTCCTTCTGCCGCTGCTCGCCCTCGAAGTCGGACCCGGCGACGAGGTCATTACCTCGCCATACTCCTTCTTCGCTACAGCGGGCGCCATCTGGCGGACCGGGGCCAAGCCAGTCTTCGTGGACATCATCCCGGGTTCGTACAACATCGACCCCGCGAAGATCGAGGCGGCGATCACCCCGCGGACCAAGGTCATCATCCCGGTCCACCTCTACGGCCAGACGGCGGACATGACGGCGATCAACGCCATCGCCGAGCGCCACGGTCTGTTTGTCCTCGAAGACGCCGCCCAGGCGATCGGTGCCAAGTACCACGGCCGTAGTGCGGGGACGCTGGGGCACGCGGCCGCGTTCAGCTTCTATCCGTCGAAGAACCTCGGCGGTTTCGGCGACGCCGGCATGGTGACGACCAACGATGTCGAACTCGCCAAGCGAGTCGCCCGGCTTCGCGTCCACGGCATGGAGCCGAAGTATCACCACCACGAGGTCGGCTTCAACTCGCGGCTCGACGCCATCCAGGCCGCGGTGCTCCGCGTGAAGCTCCGCCACCTCGACGCCTGGACCGAGGCCCGTCGACTGGTCGCCGAACGCTACAAGAACCTCTTCTTCGCCGAAGGGATCGCCGACAAGGTCGTCCTGCCGACCGAGCAGGCGGACCACTATCACGTCTTCAACCAGTTCGTGATCCGGGTCGACGCCCAGCATCGCGACGCCCTGCGGGCCGATCTCGCCTCGAAGCACATCGGGACCGAGATCTACTACCCGATCCCGCTGCACCTGCAGGTCTGCTTCGGCTCGCTCGGCCACAAGGCTGGCGACTTCCCGCTCGCTGAGGCCGCCGCGCTCGAAACGCTCGCCTTGCCGATGTATCCCGAACTGACCGAGGCCGCCCAGGCCCACGTCGTCGGCTCCATCGCGCGGTTCATCAAGGCTGCTGCCGTCGGAAACGAACGAGCGGCTTGATCGAGGCCGATTTTTTCGATATCGCCCTCGCCTCGTTACAATGAGGCGAGGGTGCGGAGGGGCGTTCGTCACGCCGAGGGTCGTGTCGCGATCCTCGACGATAGCGAATCCCCTCGTCGTTTGCGGCTGGAATCAGCGGATACCTCCCAGACCTTGAGTAACAGAGCCGGTGGGACGGAAAAAAGCGAGCGACCAAACCCAGTCCCTGCCGATTCAGCCGGACGCGGCCGATGGGCCTGATCTCGATCCGGCCTGGATCGAGCGGATCCAGAAAAAGCTCGTCGACTGGTACGTGTCGGCCCACCGAAAACTCCCCTGGCGGGAGACCCGCGATCCCTATCGCGTGCTCGTTTCAGAGATGATGCTGGTCCAGACGACGGTGACCGCCGTCGTCCCCTTCTTCGAGCGGTTCCTCGCTCGCTTTCCCACGATCGAGTCGCTGGCGACCGCCGATGAAGCGGACGTCCTGAAAGCCTGGGAAGGGCTCGGCTACTACCGCCGGGCGCGACAACTCCAGGGTGCGGCTCGCGCGGTGATCGACCTCCACGAGGGACGATTCCCGGACGATCCCGAGGCGGTTCGCGCCTTGCCGGGCGTGGGCCGATACATTGCCGGGGCGATCCTCTCGTTCGCGTTCGACAAGCCCGCTCCGATCGTCGAGGCGAATACTCAACGCGTGCTCTCGCGATGGCTTGCCTGGTCGGAAGATTTGAAGACCACGCGTTCGCAGGTCCGTCTCTGGCGAGCTGCCGAGCGCCTCGTTCCTGCATCCGGAGCCGGGACTTTCAATCAGGCATTCATGGAACTCGGGGCCCTGGTTTGCACGCCGAGAAATCCAATGTGCTTGGTCTGCCCGGTCTCGACCGAGTGCATGGCCCGTGCGCAAGGGATCCAGGATCGACTCCCCGTCATGCCGCCGAAGGCCGCTCCCCTCGCCGTGCTCGAAGAATCCGCCATTGTGGTGCGGGACGAGAAGATCCTCATCGTCCAGCGCCAACCGGGAGGCCTTTGGGCCAACTTCTGGGAATTCCCTACGATCCACATCTCGGGCGCCGACCCTGGCGGCCGCATCCTCGAATCGGAAGTCAATCTGGCTCGTGGGGTTGAGATCCTCACGGGCGCCAAGGTTACCGTTGGGACCAAGGTCCAGTCCCTGAGTTACGGCGTAACCAAACATAAGGTCCAGCTCGACGCGTATTCAGCTCGAGGGCTTTCGGAATCGCTGAAACCGGGGCCGAAGCTCATGGATGCTCGCTGGGTCCGACCCGAGGAACTGGTGGAGTATCCCCTGGGCTCGGCTGGGAGGAAACTCAGAGTCTGGATCGCAAAGAATTGGGAAGCTTTGCTCCGAGCCTGTCCGAATTCATAGTCTGATCGCGCAGGGTCACCAATCCGCACCTATCCGTGCGCAGCGGAATCGAGATTCCATTCGCGGCCTTGCTCGGGACGGAATCGTATTTTAGAATGAGTCAGTTGGCGGACGTTGCAGGATGCCCTTCGAGCTTTTCTGGGCGGTGTATCGGAATCATCGAGGCATTGATTTCGTTGGGGGACTTCCCCAGGTCGAAGCTTCTGGTGGTGGCCTATTCCCCAGTCACCGTCTTCGCCGGACCTATTCCGGCCGCTCCACCGCTATCGATAGGAATGACGACCTTAACGGCCCGGCCGCCATTTGCGCGGGTGAGGCTCTCTCTGCCCTGAGAGACGAAAGGACAATGCATGCCATCGGGTAAGGACATCTCGGGCGGTGGCTCCTCGGGTGGGGGGGGAAAGCGAGGCGGCGGCAGTGCTCCTACGGGGACGACCGGGGGGAGCAAGAAGAACGCGTATTGCTCGTTCTGCCGCAAGAGCTACCGTGACGTCGGGCCGCTCGTCGAGGGCCCGGGCGATGTTTATATCTGCGGCGAATGCATCGAGCTTTGCCAGTCGATCCTCGATCAGGAGCGTCGCCGTCGCGGGGTCCCCAAGACTCTGTTCACCGACATCCCCACGCCGCGGGAGATCAAGGAACAACTCGACGCCTACGTCATCGACCAGGATCGAGCCAAGAAGGTGCTCTCCGTCGCGGTCCACAACCACTACAAGCGGTTGGTCCACGGGGAAGACTCCGATAGCCAGGTCGAGCTCGACAAGTCGAACATCCTGCTGATCGGGCCGACCGGCTGCGGCAAGACACTGCTGGCCCGGACCCTCGCCCGGATCCTCAACGTCCCGTTCGCCATCGGCGACGCGACGACGTTGACCGAGGCGGGATACGTCGGCGAGGACGTCGAGAACATCCTGCTGAAGTTGCTGCACGCGGCCGACTTCGACCTCGAAAGCGCCCAGCGCGGTATCATCTACATCGACGAAATCGACAAGATTGGTAAGACCAATCACAACGTCTCGATCACTCGTGACGTGTCGGGCGAAGGCGTGCAGCAGGCCCTGCTGAAGATGCTCGAAGGGACAGTGGCGAACGTCCCCCCGCAGGGCGGTCGCAAGCACCCCGAGCAGCAATACATCCAGATGGACACGACGAACATCCTGTTTATCTGCGGTGGCACGTTCGTCGGCCTCGATAATCTCATCGCCCGCCGGGTCGGCCGCAAGACGATCGGATTCGGCAGTCAGTCCGACACCGAGCACGATGGCGAGCTTGGCGCCTTGCTCGATCGCGTGACCTCCGATGACGTCCTCGAATACGGCATGATCCCCGAATTCGTTGGCCGTCTCCCGGTCGTCTGCCCCTTGATGCCGCTCGACGTCGATGCGCTCGTCCAGATCATGACAGAGCCGCGCAACGCCCTCGTCAAGCAGTATCGCCGCCTCTTCGAGATGGAGGGGGCCGACCTCGAGTTCACGCCCGACTCTCTGGTCGAGATCGCGAAGCTCGCCAAGGAGAAGGACACCGGCGCCCGCGGCCTCCGCTCGATCGTCGAGGAGATCATGCTCGACATCATGTACGAACTGCCCGACCGCTCGGCGAAGGAGAAGGGCCGATTCGTCGTGACCCCTGAGATCGTCCGCAAGGAGAAGAAGCTCTTCGAATCGGCTCCCGTGCCGATCGCTCCTGCGAAGTCGGCCGCCGAGCGTAAGAAGGAAAGCGCCTGAGCTTCCTCGTCGAGATCGCATCTCATGCAAGTTAACGGCCTGGCCTTCGGAATCTCTTCCGAAGGCCAGGCCGTTTCGTTTTACTTGCTCGCAGTCTCGACGGGAGAGTGAGCCAATTCACGGAGGACGTCGAGCCCTCGCCTGAGCGTGCGATCATCGGCCGCGTACGAGATGCGGAAGTGGGTGTCTCGCTTGCTAAAAACGTTGCCGGGAATGATGAGGAGGTTGCGACGGATGGCCTCGGCGACGAATTCAGTCGCGGTTCCCCAGGGTGCGAGGGGAAAGGCGTAAAACGCCCCGGCGGGCGTGGCGAGTTCATAGAAGCCGCTGAGGGCCTCGACGACGGTATCTCGCTTGTGGCGGTAGTTGTCGATCTGGGCCGTCAGGTCCTGATCGAGGGCGACCACGCCCGCATACTGCACGTGGCTGGGGGCGCAAACGAAGCTGAACTGTTGAAGCTTGGCCATCTCCTGGATCAAGCGGCTCGGGCCGTGGGCGAAGCCAAGCCGCCAGCCGGTCATTCCGTAGGCCTTGCTGAAGCCGTCGACGACGAGCACATCCTCATTCCACGAGGCCGGCGTGGCAAACGGGCCGTCGTAGCAGAACGAGCGATAGACCTCGTCGCTGATGAGCAGAACCCCCTTCTCGCGGCAGAGCAAGGCGAGGGCCTTCATCTCCTCCTCGGAGGCGACCACGCCCGTCGGGTTTGCCGGCGAATTGACGAGGATGCACTTCGTCCTCGGCGTGATCGCGGCGGCAACGCGGGCGGGGTCGATTCGGAAGTCGGGGTAGGTGTCGACGAAGACGGGCGTCCCCCCGGCGAGGGCCACGAGGTTGCCGTACATCACGAAGTAGGGGTCGAAGATGATGACTTCGTCCCCGGGGTTCACCGCGCAACAGAGGGCCAGCAGCAGGCCTCCCGAGGTTCCTGACGTGATCAGGACCTGACGATCGGAGTGGTGCAACTGCTCGTCGACGGCCGCCTGGATCTTGCCTCGGAGTTCGGGGATCCCTTGCGTCACCGTATAGGCATTCCTCCCTCGCTGGATCGCGTCGATGGCGACAGCCTTGACGGGGTCGGCGACGTCGAAGTCGGGGAGGCCGATCGAGAGGTTGATCGGGTCTTTCATCGACTTCGACATATCGAACGCCTTGCGGATCCCCGAGGCTTCGATGTTCCGCATCCGGTCGGCAATCCAGGCGTCGTTCAAGGCCGGTCTCCCGCGTCGTCCGAGGTTCTTGGCTGAGGAATGTTGGAAGGCGCGATTCTAACACGATCCGGTTCGGGGCGCGGAGGGGCGTTACGTTGCCAAGACCCGCCGCGTTCGCGTACGCTAGAGGCTTCGAGCCTCGAGCGACGAGACCCGCCGTGCGATCCCACCGAGCCCTGCGATGCTCCGTTCCTTCCTGATACTCGCCGTGGTGAATGGTTCGCTCTTGCTCGCGAGTTTCGTCCTCGAGCTCCTGGCCACGAGCGACATTCCAGGCCCCGGCACGGTCCGGACCGGGGCCCAGGTCCCGATTGCCCTCCTGATGACGATGACTACTTGCGCCGTTCACTCGACAGCTTACGCCTACCTCCTGACGTCCGGCCGCAGGGCCGGGATGCTCGCCAGGCTCCACGACCTGCCGGAATGGATCAATGAACAGACAAGCAAAAATAAAAAGAAAGCCTTTCCATTCGCGGCTGGAGGCATGATCCTCATGGCGGGAGTCGCGGGGATCGTCTGGGCCTCGGGTCCTCGCGTCTGGGAATCGAGCTGGTTCCTGTTCGGGTCGGCGGTCGCCCTGGCATTCAACATTGCCGCGTCCGTCGCGGAGTATGCGACCGTGGCGGCACAGGGACGGATCTTGCTCGAGGTCAGGGCTCGCGCCGGTCAATCACGCGTTGTCGAAAGTCTCGCAGGGGTCGTCCATCCCTCCGACTCGACGAAGGAGGGATTTTGATGTCGCCGCTCGTCGTCATCATGCTGATCGTGCTCGTGGACCTGCTCGGGTTCAGCATCGTGATGCCCCTGCTGGCACCGTTCGCCAAGCAGTACGGGCTCTCTGGAGGCCAGATCGGTCTCCTGTTCGCGGCTTACCCGATGTGTCAGCTCATCGCCGGGCCGATCCTCGGTCGACTCAGTGATCGCTACGGACGCAGGCCGCTCCTGATCGTGAGCCAGGCGGGGACGGCCCTGTCGTTCGTGATCCTCGCACTCTCGTCGAACTTCACCGTGATGCTGCTGGGGCGAATGCTTGACGGATTCTCGGGGGGCAATATCCTGGTCGCCCAGGCGTATGTGGCGGACGTCACGACCAAGGAGAACCGCTCCAAGGGGATGGGGCTGATCGGCATGGCGTTTGGCCTCGGGTTCGTGCTCGGGCCATTCCTCGGCGGGTTGCTGGTTGAGCTCCCGATCGACCCGGCGTGGCGGCTCAAGGTGCCGTTCCTGGTCGCCGCGGTCTTCTCGACGATCGCCTGGATCCTCGTCTATTTCCGCCTGCCCGAGTCCCTGGTACGCGGGGCCGAGCCTGTCGAACGAGCTCGGGTGGCGAGCTGGCGGGGCCTGATCGACACGGTTTCTCTGCCGTCCTTGGGCCGGCTGGTTGTTCTCGGGGCACTCGTCGTCCTAGGCTTTGCCGCGCTCGAAGGGACGTACAGCCTTTTCCTCAGCAATCGCCTGAACTGGGGACCGCAGAAGGCGGCCTTCGGCTTCGCCTTCCTCGGGCTCGTGAGCGCGATCATTCAGGGAGGAATGATCCGACGCCTCGTGCCGAAGTACGGGGAGCCTCGCCTGATTGTGATCGGCGTGGCCACGCTGACTGTCGGTCTCGGCGCCCTGGCCCTGTCTTTTAACGTTACGACGCTGCTGCTCGCCACGATGATCGTTGGGATCGGACAAGGGCTCGCCAGCCCGACCGTCTCCGGGCTCCTTTCGCGTCTCACTCCGGCGAGCGAGCAAGGCGCGGTCTTCGGCGTGCTCTCGATGGCCCAGACCCTGGCGAGGATGATCAACTACATCGTGGCCAATGAATTGCTCGCTCAATACGGGCCCTCGGCCCCGTTCTGGGAAGGCTCGGTGATTGCATTTCTGGGCTTGGTGCTCGCCATCGTCGTCGCCAAGACCACGGTGATTCCGTCCAAGGGCGTAGACAGCTCGACCCCGGTTGAGGAATTCGCCGACTCGAGCTCCCTCGCCTCATGACGAGGGAGCTTCGAGCCTAACGCCAGTTTACTTCGATCCCGTGGACGTGGTCTTCAGGTCGCGATCGATGTAGCCTCCTATCGTCGCGGTGTCCGTGTAGGCCTGATTCATTAGGACGGTCCGCAATTCGTTGGGATGCTGGATCAGCATGTCCACGGCCTCGACGATCGCTTGAGGGCGGGCTGAGAGGAGCCGCTCGCTGAATTTGCCGCCGGGCTCCCTGGGATTGTCGAAGCGCTGGAGCATGGCCAGGAGCCGCTGTGCGTCCTGACCCTCGTCCTTGCCATGACTTTGGGCGATGGACTCGGCCGCTTTTCGCAGGCCGGAGGGGTCGTTTTGCGCCCAGGCGAAGATCGAGTCGTTAGGACGCTTCGTCGCGAGCCGTTCCAACCCTTGACCCCAAAAGCGAGCCAGCCAGGGGGCGTACTCGCTCACCGCGGCGGGGACTTCGACGCGAGGCTGTCGCTCCTGCTCTCGCGAGTCCAGGAGCATCCAGAGGGCCATGGCGCGGGAGACGCCGACGGGATCGAGGATCGACGCCACGCGGGCCCCATCGAGTTGTCGCGGCTCGCTCGCATACCAGGGCTTAAGGGCGAAGGCGAGCCTGAGGAGGCTCCAGGCCTTGGAGTCGTGCGTCAGGAGACAGAGGTAGGGGAGGGCATTCGGATCCGGAGAGCCCAGGACGATGTCGCTGCGGAGCTCACCCAGGGCTTGTAGCTCAAGGAACGTCGGGGTCCGGTCGTTCTCGTTGTAGAGCTCGACCGCCGCATTCTGCGGGAGTTTCTTGTTGATGTCGGCGATGAGGCTCGGGTTGATGGCGTCATACCAGTACGAGAGCTCGAAGCCCGCCTGCCAGGCTTTCCTTGCGCCACCTATGGCCTCGTTGTAGTACGAGAGTTCGTACGGATGGACGCGGACTAATTGCCAGCCGGCCGATCCCAGGACCAGTATCGTCAGCACCAGACGCCACAGGCGAGGTCGCATCGGGTTCAACTCGTCGATCCCGCGACCGACCCATGCGACTCCCCATCCGGCAAAGGCCGCGAGGAAGAAGCAGGTCGGCAAGAGCAGGCGCACGCCGTCGTGTGCGGGAGTCGGCAGCATCCGGAGGACCGGCAGCGTGAGGAAATGGATCAGGAAGTAGAGCGGGAGATGATCCCGGCGGAGCTTCACGAGGGAGAAAATCATCCCCACGAAGCTCGCGACGAGGATGCCGACGGGGACCGTCACCGTCAGCAAGACCCACGCATTGTGCCAGGGGAGGCTGAAGAGGTAGATCTTCCCCGCATACATGATCTGGATGTCCGGAAGGGATCCTTTTCTATCGGTGTTGAGCATGTAATAATGTGTTAATCTTGGTAGGGTCTCACGCCACCAGGCCGGGTTTCCGAGCCACGAGACCACTGGGGCGAAGGCCAGGATCGCCGTCCACGTTTCCAGGGCAGGGCGTTCGGCTCCCCAGAGAGGGCTTGAGCGGAAGATCTTCGCCAATCCTCGACGGAGCACCCAGACCAGCAAAGGGACGGCCAGGATGAGCCCAGGGAGGATTGTCTGGGGGTGGACAACGGAGAGGTCGGTCTGCTTCGGCGCGGGAAGTTGGAGCTTCAGTCGCATCATCTCGCGGAACGTCAGGGCTAGCGGTACGAGCATCGCCGTGGAGGTGAGGATTCCGTCGGCCCAATCGACTCGCCCAGCCTTCTTCAGGATGGTCGCGGGCAGGCGACCGAGGACGAGCCATGCCATCAGGGGCAGGATCACGGTCACGGCCGCCATCTTCTCGAGGAAGGCCAGGCCCAGGAGGATTCCGACCAGCACACGCCAGCGTCTCGCGTTGGGCTCCTGGAGGCCCTTCCAGAAGGCGATCGTCGTGGCGACCCAGAGCAGGAGCCCCGGCGTGTCGGTCTCGGCCAGCAAGGCTTCGCCGAAGACCCTGGGCATGAGCAGGAGCGACCCCGCGGCCACGCCGCCGACCCAGGGGCTATATCGCCTGGAGAGGAACCCGAAGCCGATCGCGAGCGTGAGGGCGAACTCGAGGATCGAGGCCATTCGCCGCGAGGGGATGTCCTTCATCCAGTGGCCGAATAGGGCGTGAGTCGCCAGGTTCAACTGGCCTGCAAGCGGCGGATGGAAGTTGATCCCGTGCCGGCCATACTGCCAGTAGAAGAGCAGTGAATTGGAGTCGACGAGGGGTTGTAAATCCTCCCACGACCGGACGCGAGACAGTCGCTCCCACCATTGCGCCGACTTGACCTGGCTGTAGCGATAGGCCGGCTCGTCCCAGGTCAGGCCGAGGTCCCCGGCGAGGGGGACGAACATGGCCACCAGGACAGCGAAGAGGAATGCGCAGGCCAGCCACCAGTTTCGGCCCGTCAAATGTTCAAGTTGTCCGACGTCTTGTAAATCGGGGTCGGAGTGCATCGCGATCTCTAGGAGAATTTCGAAGGAATTCGTAGGTTCCGAAAGACTGAATAATCGGCAAATCCCTAACAGTCCACACCTTACACTCTATTTATTTTCCCTAGCCTCAAAAACGGGTTGCTATGAGATGCTCGACTCTTTACCCTACGTTTCGGGCGGGTATCCAATTTGCTCAAACCCACCAACGCGAAAACTCCCGCAAAGTGTGATTCCCGCCTCGTCCACTTATAATTTTGGAGACACCTGAATGCGACGGCAACTGACGATTCTTGCCCTCACCGGCGTCATCGGCTCCCTGGTCCTGAGCAGCGACGCGAGCGCCTGCCACAAGAAGAAGTGCGCCGCCCCGGCCCCCGCCTGCGTGGTTGCCGCCCCGGCCCCTTGCTACGTCCCCGCCCCGGCCCCGGTTTGCGCCCCCGCCCCCGTGGCCTGCGCCCCCGCCCCGAAGAAGTGCGGCTTCGGTGGCTTCAAGATGCCGAAGTTCAAGCTCGGCTGCCACAAGAAGCAGGCCGTTGTTTGTGCGGCCCCGGTTTACGCTGCCCCGGTCTGCGAGACCGTTGCTCCTTCGGCTCAGGTCCTGCCCTCGGGCCAGGGCTATTGATCCTCTGGATCTAAGCCTCAGGGGCGAGGGGCCCATTTGCGGCCACTCGCCCCTTTTTCATTTCGAATCCTGAATCCGTGAAACGGAGTGGATGGTTAGAGTTTGCAGCGATCTTCCGTTTTCTGGGAATCAGGGTGCCCGAGGTACGCGATCTAACCTGGTCAGGTTGAAATCTCGAGTTTGGATACCTGAGCGAATATCATGCTCGCGAGAATCGCCCGAACATTTGACGACGTTGTCCAACGCTCACGAATGACCTGAAATCGTCATGAAATCGAAACGGCCCAGGAGTGAAATCCCGGGCCGTCGCGTTCGTCTCGTGCTCTGATGGCAGAATCCGGCCAGGTCCTCAAGCGAGGACCTTCTTGAGCACGCGCCCCCCCACGTCGGTAAGGCGTTCGTCGCGGCCGTTGTGGAGCACGGTCAGCTTCTTGTGATCGAGCCCCATCAGGTGCAGGATCGTGGCGTGGATGTCGTTGACGTGGGCCCTTTCCTCGATCGCGTTGAGGCCGATCTCGTCGGTCGCGCCGACGATTGACCCCCCTTTGACGCCGCCGCCTGCCATCCACATCGTGAAGCCGGTTGCGTTGTGGTCGCGGCCTCGCCCGCCCTTCTGGCAGACGGGAGTGCGGCCGAACTCGGCACCCCAGATGACGAGAGTGTCTTCCAGTAATCCGCGACGCTTAAGGTCGGTGAGGAGCGCCGAGACCGGTTGGTCTGTCAGCCCGCACATCTTCTCGTGGTTGGCATTGATGTCGTCGTGGGCGTCCCACTGCATCGCGACGGGGCCGCCACCCGAGTAGAGCTGGACGAAGCGGACGCCCCGCTCCACGAGCCTACGGGCGAGCAGGCAGCGTGTGCCAAACTCGGCCGTCCTCGGGTTATCGAGGCCGTAGAGGGTCTTGGTCTCGGCCGTCTCACGGCTGAGGTCGACCGCCTCGGGGGCCGCACTCTGCATTCGGAAGGCGAGCTCGTAGCTGGCGATGCGAGCTGAGAGTTCGGTGTCGGAAGGATCGGTCCCCTCGGCATTCATCTCGCCGAGGAGGTCGAGCGTCGCCCGCTGCTGGGCCGAGGAGAATTCGGCGGGGGGTTTCAGGTTGACGATCGGCGCCGGGCCGCTACGGAAGAGGGTCCCCTGGTACTGTGCGGGGAGCAGGCCTGCTCCCCAGCACGGGGCGCCCCCCTCGGGCGTGCCCTCGGGCTGGGTCATCACGACGAAGGAGGGCAGTTCCTCGCTCTCGGAGCCGAGCCCATAGGTGGCCCAGCTTCCCAGGCTCGGATAGCCCATGAAGATGCGCCCCGTGTTCATCTGATACATCGCCGGCGCGTGAACGACGCTGTCGGCCACGCAGGAGCGGATCAGGGCGATGTCGTCGGCGTGCTTGTGCATGTGCGGCACGAGGTCCGACATGTCCATGCCGGACTCGCCATACTTTCCGAATTTGCGATGCGAGCCGAGGCAGAGGGGGTCATCCTCGAGGAACTCGCTATGGACCTTCCCGAAGCTCGGCGGGAGCCGCTGGCCGTCCAGCTTGTTCAGCGCAGGCTTGGGATCGAAGATGTCCATGTGGCTCGGGCCGCCGGTCATGAACAGGAAGATGCAGCGCTTCGCCTTGGCCGGGAAGTGCCCCACCTTGGCCGCGAGCGGATTCGAGGAGACTGAGGCCATCGCCTGGTTTTGCAGCAGATACGAGAGCCCGAGCATCCCGAACCCGTTGCCGGCCGTACTCAGGAAGTCTCGACGGCTCAACGGCGAGTAACCTTGGGGACCCGGGCAGCGTTTATGTCGCATGTTCGTGAGATCCGAAGAGCCTTGGTTCACGACCTTTGACGCGAATCCAGACCTGAGCATGAGCCTATGTTCGACTTCGATTGTCCGCGTCTCTCAAGGGACGTAGACGAACTCATTGCGGTTGAGCATGGCCAGCGAGAAGTCGACCCAGGCCGCCTCGGAGGCTGCCTTGAAGGCCTCGGGATCGAAGCCTGCCTTTTCCGAGACCTGTCCCCCCTTAGACTGGGCGAGCAACCGTTGCGTCTGCCCATCGAGAAACGCCGAAGCCTGCTCAAGCTCTTTGGGCTTGGGATCGCGGGCCAGCACGATCCGATAGGCATGTCGGATTCGAGCCTCACGGTTCCCCGGTTCCTCTCGGAAGATCCGGCTCGAGAGAGCTCGAGCCCGGGCGACGGAGTAATCGCTATTCATCAGCACGAGGGCCTGCAAGGCGTGCGTGCTGACCCCGCGTTCGGCACAGGCTGTTTGCGTATCAGGGGCGTCGAAGGCGTCGAAGAGCGGGTATCGGACGTTACGCTTGCGGAAGAGGTAGAGTGAGCGACGCACGTGCTCCGAAGGGTCGGGCGTGACCGGCCAGAGGTCGACGACCTCGGCCTCGGTGAAGATCAGGTCCTCGACTTCCTTCTCGAGAGGTGCGAGGACGCTGGGCCCTCCCATCTTCGGGTTGAGCTCGCCGGAGGCGACGAGCATGGCATCGCGGAGGCTCTCGGCGTCGAGGCGTCGGCGATTCATCCGCCAGAGGGTCGTGTTTTCCGGGTCGTCGGTGGCCTGCTTCGCCTCGCCCTTGTTGGCCGGCTGGGCACTCGTCTGGCGATAAGTCGCCGAGGTCACCATGAGCCGGTGGATCGGCTTGAGCTTCCAACCCTGGCCAATGAGCTCGGTGGCGAGCCAGTCGAGCAACTCGGGATGCGTCGGAGCCTCGCCTCGCACGCCAAAGTCGTTCGGCGTCGCGACGATGCCTCGGCCGAAGTGGTGCTGCCAGAGCCGATTGACCATCACGCGAGAGGTCAAGGGATTGTCGGGACGTGTGAGCCAACTGGCGAGGGCCTGCCGGCGCCCTGTGGTCGAGTCGGTCGGCTTCACCGAGGCTTCAGAGAAGGCCTCGCTCGGCAGCGACGCGAGGACGACGCCCGGGGGACGGGGGATCACCATCGGCCCGTGGGCCTTGGGATCGCCACGCTTGGCGACGTGTGTCTCGGGGGCTTCCTTACCGTCATCGACTAGCGCCATGGCCTGGGCGGGGGGACGGGGGAGCTTGACCTCGAACGCGTAGATCTCGAGCTTGAGCTTTTCGCGTCGGACCTCGTCAGCGGGATTCTTGGCGACGGCCGCGACGACTTCTTCCCAGGTCACGTTGAGCGTGGTGTTGATCCCTTCCGCCAGCCGTTGCTGGACCGGTGTTCGCTCTTTCTCGGGGATCGCCAGGATCGCACGCTCGTTGTCGGTGAGCATGCTCTTCTTCCTGGCTAGTAGGGCGGCGCGGTAGGGGGCCTCGAGTTCGGCCATCTTCTGCTTGAGTGGGCCTGTCTTCTCGGCGATGGCCTTCACTGCCGCGTCGTAAGAAGCCTTTTCGGCGTCGGTCGCGATAGGCTTCTCGACCATCTTGGCGCCGGCGAAGAACGACTGAAGCCGGTAATAGTCGGTCGTGGGTAGGGCGTCGAACTTGTGGTCGTGGCAGCGGGCGCAGGCGATCGTCAGACCGAGGAAGACGGATCCGACCGTGCCGGTGATCTCCGTGAGTTCGGATTGACGCTTGACCACGGGGTCGATGTTGCCCCCAACGATCTCTCGGGGACCGCAGCGGCCGAATCCGGTGGCGATCAGGGCATTGACATCCCCCGGAGCGAATTCGTCGCCGGCGAGTTGCAGGTTCACGAACTGGTCGTAAGGCATGTCGGCGTTGAGGGCATTGACCACCCAGTCGCGATATCGCCAGGCGTCGGGGCGTTCTGCGTCGAGCTCGAACCCATTCGTCTCGGCGAAGTGGGCGAGGTCGAGCCAGTGCTGCGCCCAGCGCTCGCCGTAATGGGGGCTATCGAGCAGGCGATCGACGAGACGTTCGTAGGCATCTCCTCGCGTGTCGGCCTGGAAGGCTTCGACTTCCTTCGGCGTCGGAGGGAGCCCCGTGAGGTCATACGTCACGCGACGGATCAATGCCGCCTTATCGGCCTCGGCCGAGTGAGGGTAGTCCATCTCCTCGAGCCCGGCGAGTATGAAGCGATCGATAGGGTTCTTGACCCAACCTTCCTCTTTAATCGACGGCAGCTCGGGCCGCTTGGGGATCTGATAGGCCCAGTGTTCGCGCTTCTCGGCGTCGAACGTTTCGGGAGGGGCCGGTTTCTCAGGCGTGGCCGGTGCTGGGCTCGCCGCCGTTTCCTTGGCAGGCTCCGCGGCCTGAGTGATGGGCGAGATCAGCCATCCGGCGACGGCGATCGAAAGCGCCCGTTTCCACGAGGAATATGCCATGTATCAATCACTCCCCGACGGCGGAGGGTGGTCGGCTTGCGTCCACGAACTCGTCACGAAAGGCGTGAGCTGTTCTCAGGCGGGAGAGAGTCCCTGAGAATGAGGTCCAGCGGGCCGGCAAGACGCCATACTTTTGATTTTCATCCTACGACGCTGTGGCCGAGAAAGGAATCGAAAACGACGGCATTCTGTAGATCCGATTCGAAATTCAATGCGTCTTGAGCTTATGGGTCGCCTCACGTCGCGTCGGGAGTGCAACCCAGGACGACCGTTGCGTCAGATCCATGATCCAATCACGCGTCCATGATCTTGATTCGTAGCGAAAGGTTCGACTGGGGTGGTGCTGGCCAGGACGGGGTCAATCCTCAGACGATGGTACAAGGTGGTGGCGAGATCTTCGGGATAACATGGCGAGTCGAACGGGGCCTCTCCCTTGGCGTCGGTTTCGCCCCAAACCTCACCCCCGACGAGACCTCCGCCCGCGATCAGGGCCGAACCGGCGTGCGCCCAGTGGTCGCGTCCGGCTGTGTCGTTGATGCGAGGCGATCGGCCGAAGTCGCTGAGTGTCAGGACCAACGTGGTCTCCAACAACCCACGATCCGTCAAGTCTTGCAGGAGAGTGGAGAGGGCCGAGTCGAGCCGGGGCAACAACCGATGGCGAAGCGAGACGAACTGGTTCGAGTGGGTATCCCAACCGCTGTCGGTCACGGTGACGAACCGGACGCCCGACTCGATCAGCCGGCGGGCGAGGAGGCAGCGTTCACCCAGGCCGTTTCGTCCGTAACCCTCGCGAAGCTGAGGGTCTTCGCGATGAGTCTCGATGACGCGACGAAGCTGGGTCGAATCTCCGAGCGCCGGGCATCGTCGGGATTCGGCTCCGTGGCCATTCAGAACGATGGGGTCGTGCTCGCGGCCGAGGCCGCCGGCGAGTCCTGCGCCGAAGCTATGGTCGAGAGCCTCTCCAAACTGGACATAGGGCGGCATCCCGCTGCGACCCCCTTTGAGCTTCGAGACGACGGAACCAAAGGACGGCAAGGGTTCCGAGGGGCGAAACATCCGCCCCGAAAGCATGTACGCATCGGCCACTCCGTGCGTACCGTTCCGAGGATCGAGCGATCGGACGATCGTGTACTTGTCCTGAAGTCGTGCGAGCTTCGGCAGGGCTTCACTGATCCGAATCCCCGGGACATTCGTATCGATCGCCTTGAACTCGCCGCGGAATTCGCTCGGGGCCTCAGGCTTGGGGTCGAAGCTATCGATGTGACTCATCCCGCCCTGGAGCCAGATCACGATGCAAGAAATGTCGGGGCTGATGGTGCTCGCCTTTGAGGAAGGGCGTCCGAGACCGCTCAGACTTGCTCCCAGAGAAGCGAAGGACGCGAGGCGGAGGGCCTCTCGACGGGTCATTCCATTTCGAGCCTGGGACGAATCGGGGAGTGCGAACATCGGATCAACTCCTGCTATCCTCGAAGTCTTCCCGCGTCGAGCCCAGAGGGTGCCCGAGCCTTTGCAGAAAGTTTAACACTATGGCTTTCTACGGGGCAACAATCCTTGGCGAGCCTGTGTCGTTTGGAATCGATCCGTTCGGTACTGATCGATGAGGAGTGCGGTTTCGATTAGAATTCTGATTCAGACCGTGTCGCTCCAACGCGTTTGCTCCATCATTCTGCGTTGTTTAAGTTGAGTCAACAACAAATGTGAAGATTTATCGGTGTTAGACAGGTGAATTCGTCTGCGGATTTTGGAATTTCGGTCGAACTGCCTTAGGTGAAGGTGAGGCAACCTTGGCCAGTATCTCGTTGCGAGGTGTCTCGAAGATCTATCCCAATGGCGTGAAGGCCCTCGAAGGGATCGACCTTGATATCCAGGATGGCGAGTTCTTCGTGGCGGTCGGCCCGTCGGGCTCGGGGAAGAGTACGCTCCTGAGATCGATCGCGGGCCTGGAGTCGCCGAGCTCGGGAGAGATCTGGATCGGCGGCGAGCGGGTGGATCGACGGACGCCTCGCGACCGCGACGTGGCGATGGTCTTCCAGACCCCTGCGCTATATCCCCACCTGAACGTGTTCGACAACCTCGCCTTCGGCCTGCGAGCCCGGTCAACCCCGAAGGATGAAACCCGCGTTGCGGTTGCCTCGGTGGCCGATCGCCTGGGCCTTTCCGAAGTCCTTAGGCGCATGCCGCGTTCCCTGTCGGGAGGGCAGCGTCAACGGGTCGCACTGGGAAGGGCGATCGCCCGCAAGACTCGCGTAATTCTCCTCGACGAGCCGTTTTCCAGTCTGGACGCACCATTGCGGGTCTCGTTGCGAGCCGAGCTTGCCGAGTTGCATCGACGCCTCGAGATCACAACGGTCCTCGTGACGCACGACCAGGCGGAGGCCATGTCGCTCGGCGATCGCATTGCCGTAATTGACGGGGGCCGCATCGTCCAACTTGGCAGCCCCCTCGAGGTCTACGACCACCCCGCGAGTCGGTTCGTCGCTACGTTCGTCGGCCAGCCTCCGATGAATCTGCTCCCTTGTGACGCCACGCTCAACCCAAAGGGGTTGCGGATCAAGTTGCTTGGTGTTGATCCTGCAATCGCCTGGGACGTACCTCGAGGAGCATGCCCAACTCCTTCAAAGGACGAAGCCGTTGTGCAATCGGTTGAGCTTGGGATTCGAGCCGAAGCCCTGTCTCTTGCGGAGATACAAGAAGATGAGACAACCCCCGAAGCGTCGCCGAAGTTGAATGTTGAGTTGCGGAGGCTGGATCGGCTCGGACATGAAACGCTCGGTGAGGTCAAATGCGGTCCCCATTCGCTGAGTGTGCGATTGCCGGCCCATGCTCGAAATCGTGTCGGAGAGAGCTTGCTCCTGAGACTCGACCTTCGCCAAGCCGTCTGGTTCGACCGTACCTCAGGAGTTGCCATCGGATCATAATAGCCAACGAGCTTCGACCAGCCTTCGAAGAGCCGCGAAACCCATTGGCTCGATTTTCTCATGGCGTCCCTGCTCGAAGTCGAGCATGATAACGAGGGGAACGACCCTGCCGGAGGATGCGCGTTGAAGCTATCGACCACGGTTCGTCACGAGAGTTTCTCGTTTGCCGACTTGCGAGAGGTCTTCGCCAAGGCGAACGAGGAGAAGTCGGGGGACCAACTCGCCGAGATCGCCGCTCGGAGTGAGAGCGAGCGCGTGGCGGCCAAGCGAGTCCTCGCCGACCTCTCACTCGCCGAGATCATCGCCAATCCGCTCGTCGACCCGGATCACGACGACGTGAGCCGACTCATCCTCGACGGACAGGATCGCCGGGCTTTCTCGGCAGTCTCGAGTCTGACCGTGGGAGAATTCCGCGAACTCCTGCTCGACGACAGCGTGGAAGACGACCTCGCCACGCTGCACTGGGCCGTGACGCCCGAGATCGCCGCGGCCGTCGCGAAACTGATGAGCAACAAGGATCTCGTCCTCTCGGCCAGCCGCTTTCGGATCATCACGCGGTGTCGGAACACGATGGGAATGCCGGGAGTGCTCGGTGTGCGCGTCCAGCCGAACCACCCGCGCGACGACATCGGCGGTGTCCTGCTCTCCGCGCTCGACGGCCTGCTCCTCGGATGCGGCGATGCCATGATCGGGGTCAACCCGGTCTCCGAGTCGGTCGATGCCACGGTCGGCCTCCTGCGAGCCCTCGATCAGCTCATCTCGACCTATGAAATACCGACACAAGCCTGCTGTCTGGCTCATATCAGCACGCAGCTCGAGGCGATGGATCGAGGGGCTCCGGTCGACTTGCTCTTCCAGTCGGTGTCGGGAACGCAGGCAGGAAATGAAAGCTTCGGCGTGAGCCTGAATTTACTCCGCGAGGGGCTGGAACGCGTCCGAGAGCATCATCGGAATCGCGACGTCGCCTGGGCGGGGACGCAGGCCATGTATTTCGAGACGGGGCAGGGGAGTGCCCTCTCGGCGGGTGCCCATCACGGCGTTGATCAATTGACTCTGGAGGCGCGTGCTTACGGCGTGGCCCGCGCGTTCGATCCGTTCCTCATCAATAGCGTCGTGGGGTTCATCGGGCCCGAGTATCTCGCGGACGAGCGGCAGATCACGCGGGCGGGGCTCGAGGATCACTTCATGGGCAAGCTGCTCGGCTTGCCCATGGGCTGCGACGTCTGCTATACGAACCACGCCGCGGCCGACCAGAATTCCGCCGACAACCTGTTGATCCTCCTTGCCGCGGCGGGTTGCAACTACGTCATCGGGGTGCCGTGCTCGGGGGACGTGATGCTCAACCATCAGTCGGTGAGCTATCACGACATCGCCGGAGTTCGTAAACTCCTGAACCTGAATCCTGCGCCCGAGTTCGCCCAATGGCTCGAGTCTCGCGGGATTTTCCGCAACGGAAGGCTCAGGTCGGGCGAAACCCCTGCGGAACGAAAGATGATCTCGGGCCTGACGCCGTTGCTTGAGGCGGTGGCATGAACCCTAGCGATCCATCCCCCCCGCGGTCCGAGCCCACGTCGGAAGAGATCGCCCGGCTTGTCGCGAAGGTTCGAGCCCTGACACCCGCCCGCGTCCTCGCCGGCCGGATTGGCACGTCCTATCGAACCGAGACCCAACTCGGCCTGCGAGAGGATTACGCCGCGGCCGTCGATGCCGTCCACGCTGACATTGATCTCGAACGCGACCTGGGCGCCGAGTTCCTCTCGCGTTGGGATCTCTTCGAGGTCAGGACTCGCGCCCGAAGCAAATCCGAGTTCCTCCTGAGGCCGGACCTCGGGCGCCAACTCGATGAGGAAGACGTCAAGTTGTTTGAAGGCTGCCCGAAAGGGGCCGACCTTCAGATTGTGATCGGCGACGGGCTCTCGGCAACGGCCGTCGTCGCGCAGGTGCCGGCGCTCCTGCCGATGCTCGTCGAGGAGGCCCAGTATCATGGCCTCAGCCTGGGCCGTCCCTTTTTCATTCGCAACTGCCGGGTCGGCGTGCTCAACGATATCGGTCGACTGCTCGATCCGACCGTCGTCATCCTTCTCGTTGGCGAGCGCCCTGGACTCGCCACGGCCGAAAGCCTTTCGGCTTATCTCGCCTACAAGCCGCGACCGGGTCATACTGACGCCAACCGCAACCTGATCTCGAACATCCATGCTCGAGGCACCTCCCCACGCGATGCCGCCGGGCGTGTCCTGCGCTTGGCCCTCCAGATGATTCGGCTTGGCCTGAGCGGAGTCGAGATCAAGGAGCAACTCCCCGAACCCGCCTCAACAAACCACCTCGACGATCAAGGAACCCCGGCGCGATGACGCACGATGACGGTGCCGCCCCTCAATCCTCTCCGCAAACCGCAAGGAACGAAGCCGACGATGAACGACTCCTCCGGGCCCTGGGATATTCCCAGGAGTTGAACCGGCAGCTCGGAGGATTCTCGAACTTCGCCTTGTCATTCTCGATCATCTGCATCCTGGCTGGTGGGGTGACTTCCTTTCACCTAGGCTTCTGTGGGGTTGGAGGCGCCGCGATCGGCCTGGGATGGCCGCTCGTCAGCCTCTTCGCCCTGGCGGTCGCGGCGACGATGGCCCAGGTTGCGTCCGCCTTCCCCACCGCGGGCGGGCTTTATCATTGGGCGTCGATCCTAGGCGGTCGAGGCTGGGGTTGGGCGACGGCCTGGCTCAATCTCGCGGGACTGGTCACGGTGGTCGCCGCCGTGAACGTGGGGCTCTGGCAATTCGTGCTCGGCTCGATCGGGGCCATGCTGCCGGAAGATCCGCCGCCTGCATTTCTTGGCTGGGGCACCGCTCCGTTGGGCCAGGCCTTGGCCATAGCCTTGATCACAGGCTCCCAGGCCCTCTTGAACTCTCGCGGGATCCGACTGACGGCTCGTCTCACGGATCTGAGTGGTTATCTGATCCTCGTGGTTAGCGCTCTCTTGACGCTGGCGATGTTCGCGTACGCGCCAAACCTCGATTTCTCGAGGCTCATCACCTTCTCGAATTTCAGTGGTAAGGCCGGCGGTGACGTCTGGCCGGGGACGGGCGAACTTGCCCGGCTGTTTGCCCTCGGGCTGTTGCTCCCGGCCTACACGCTCACCGGCTTCGATGCCTCGGCCCACGCCGCCGAGGAGACGGTCGGGGCGGCGAGAGCCGTGCCGCTCGGGATTTTCCGATCGGTGGCCGTGGCCGGGCTCGCCGGTTGGATCATGTTGGTCGCCGTCATTCTCGCGGTCCCCGACCTCGCCGCATTGGCCCCTCGAGGCGAGCACGCCTTCCCCTGGGCCTTGCGGCTCGTCCTACCGCCGGGAATGGTTGCGGCGATGGCATTGGGAATCGCACTGGCCATGTACGGCTGCGGGCTCGGGGCAGTCACGTCGGCATCGCGTATGATTTTTGCCTTCGCGAGGGATGGCGGGTTGCCCTTCTCGAACTGGCTGCGACGCATCAACCCCCGCAACTTGACCCCGGCCAACGCCATCTGGGCGCTGGCGGGTTGCTCGTGGTTATTCACGCTCTGGACCCGCTTCTATGCGACGATGACCGCCGTCTGTACGATCTTCCTCTATATCTCGTACGTACTGCCCACGGCGCTCGGGGCCTGGTCGTACGGCCGGGGATGGACCCGGATGGGGCCCTGGGACCTCGGCCGCTGGTATCGACCGCTCGCGATCCTCAGCGTGCTCGGCTGCTTGTTGCTCATCGTCATCGGGATGCACCCGCCGAATCAACGCTCGGCCTGGGTGGTCGGCGGGACGCTCGCCGCGCTCGTGACCGTCTGGTTCGGCCTGGAGCGGTCGCGTTTTCCCGGCCCGCCCGTCTCTCACGACCCGACCGAGAAGCTGGACGTCGAGAACTTGTCCGCGACGACGCTCGTAGGCGATGTGTGCTAGGAGTTGAGTCGATTGAGTCGAGGAGGCGAACGACTCTGCTTGATTCTCGCCTCGACGACCCTAGGATCCGTGAGTCATCCATTGCCGAAAATGCGATGACCCTTTAGCCTTGTTCTGTCACGCCCGTGGTACGAACAGCTTGGCCTTGAACCGGGTATGGTGTGCTGATGCGGGATCTTCAGCGCAGTCTGATCGACGCTCTCGAACGAGGTCGAGAACAGATTGTCTGTCAGGTTGTCGAGACCCGCGGGTCCACGCCCCAGAAGGCCGGCGCCATCATGGTGGTCGACCCGGAGGGGGGGCAATTAGGCACCCTCGGGGGAGGTTGCGTCGAGGCCGAGGTCAAGCAGAAGGCCATCCGACGGATCGGTCAAGCGGGGACCGACGTCCAGTCGTTCGTCCTCGACCACGACTACGCCTGGGCCGATGGGCTCATCTGCGGCGGGAAGATGGTCATCACCGTCGAGGCGATCCGAGGCGATGAGCCGCTGGGTTATCTCCGGAGTCGCCTGGAATTGCTGGAAACCGGCCTCGGTCTGACCGAAGGCGTGGTCGTCGATCCGGATCGAGCCGGCATCAAAGTGGGAAGTCGGTTCCTTTTCGATCACGATGGGATGATGGTCGCTACATGGCCCTCAACCCTGATGGCGGAGTCGATCAAGGAACGGCCCGAGCCTTTGAACGATCGACCCAAGCCGGGAGTTCGTGGCGGTATCGCGTACCTGCCGACGCTCCCGCGAATCCGCCTGATGATTATCGGCGGGGGGCATGTCGGGCAGGCCGTGGCGGCCCTTGCAACTCAGGCGGATTTCGACGTCTGGGTCGTCGACGACCGGCAGCAGTATGTGAATGCGGAGCGTTTCCCCAACGTCCAGCGAATGCTGGTCGGGCCCCTGGGCGAACTGCTCCCGACTCTGGACGTCACACCTCAGACCTTCGCCCTGATCGTAACGAGGGGACACGGCCATGACGAGGAAGCCCTCTTCCATCTGGCCGAGTCTGTCGCCTCGTACGTCGGCATGATTGGGAGTCGCCGCAAGATTCGGCTCATCTTCGACAGCTTGCGGCAGTCGGGGATCTCCGAGGAGGCCCTCTCGAGGGTCGCGGCACCGGTCGGTGTCGACATCGGCTCACAGTCGGTCACCGAGATCGCGGTCAGCATCGTGGCCGAATTGATCGCCCGGCGTAATCTCGGGCTCAAAGGCGCTCTACCCCGCCTGGCCGGGCGAACATCCGATTCCCTCATCCCCGCCTCGGAAGCTTCTCCTGCATGATTATTGCGATCGTACCCGCCGCAGGGCGAAGTGAGCGGATGGGGAGACCCAAGCTCATCCTCCCGATCGACGGCCAGACTGTCATCAGTCGCGTGGTTTCCACGTTGATCGCCGGCGGGATCCGGCAGGTCATCGTCGTCGTCCCGCCCATTGATGCCCCCGGTGCGTCGATCCTCGCCAACGAGGCCGAGGCGTCCGGTGCCCTCGTGCTCGTACCGTCTGAACGACCCGCGGATATGCGAGGCTCCTTCGAGCGGGCACTAGAGCACCTTCTTAATGGCTCGAGTCCCGCGTCGATCCTGCTCATCCCAGGCGACAGTCTGGGGATCGAGGCTTCGGTCGTAGCCGGCCTGATCGAAAGAGCCAGCGAGAGGCCCGACTCGATCCTCATCCCGACCTTCCAGGGGCGCCGAGGCCATCCAATCGTCATGCCGTGGGCACTGGCCCTTGGCGTTCAAAAGTTGCCGGAAGGGGCCGGGATCAACTCCTTGATCGCCCTCCAGGCCGAACGGGTGACCGAGGTGGAGTTCGACCGGCCGGGAGTCCTCGACGACCTCGATACCCCCGACGACTACGAGCGGTGGGTCGAGGCCAGGTGAGTTGGTCGAAGTCGTTGGTCGTATTTAAACATCAGGTGATAAACGGATTATTTGTCTCGGTCGACTCTGAGGGCGGTCCATGGCGATGAAGTGGCTGGCGCGAGGATCGGGATTATTTGCGCTGGCCGTATTCGCCTATCTGCCAGCGACCTGGAGCGGCTCGATCTGGGACGATGACAGCTATCTCCTGGATAACGCGAACCTGAACGACCTCGCCGGGCTTGGGCGAATCTGGCTCCAGTCACGTTCGTCTCCCCAGTACTATCCGGTCGTGTTCAGCAGCTTCTGGCTCGAGAAACAGGCCTGGGGACTCTCGTTAGCGGGCTTTCACTGGGTCAACGTCCTGCTGCATGCCGCGAATGCCATGCTGGTCTGGCGTTGCCTCAAGACATTGAAACTGCCCGGTGCCTGGTTCGCCGCGGCCCTCTTCGCGCTCCATCCCGTTCACGTCGAATCGGTCGCCTGGATCACCGAACGCAAGAATGTACTTTCGACGTTCTTCTATCTCATATCGCTGTCCGCATACTGGAGGTTTTCGGCCCCGGACGCACGGCGAGAGGTTGAGCCGGTCGAGTCGAAAACGACGGCATCGTGGCTCTGGTATGTCGTTTCTTCCGCGGCCTTTGTGCTGGCTCTCGGTAGCAAGACCGTGACCTGCTCGCTGCCGGCGACGATTTTGCTTATTGCCTGGTGGAAGCGTGGGACGGTGTCGAGGCGCGACATCCTGGCCCTCTTGCCGTATTTCGTCGTCGGGGTCCTCGCGAGTTCGAGGACCTCTTGGCTGGAGAAATATCATGTCGGGGCACTCGGGCCCGATTGGGATTTCTGTTTCGCCGAGCGAGCGATCATCGCCGGTCGAGCCCTCTGGTTCTATGCAGGGAAGCTGATCGCGCCGGTGAACTTGATGTTCATCTATCCGCGTTGGCGAATCGAGGCGGGCGATTGGCGTCAGTATCTCCCGGTGCTTGGAGTGCTTGTGATCCCGGCGATTCTCTGGTCGTGGCGAAAGACGTGGGGACGCGGTCCGCTCGTGACTTTCCTGTTCTTCGTGGGCACGCTGTTTCCGGCCCTCGGCTTTTTCAACGTCTTCCCGATGCTCTACTCGTTCGTGGCGGACCACTTTCAGTATCTGGCGAGCCTCGGCGTGCTCGTCCCGCTTGCGGTCGGTGTGGATTGGTTCTTCAGTCGAATGATGCCTCGCGGCAACAAGACGGCCCGATGGGCACAGGCGTGCGTCCTCTTCATCCTGGCGATCCTGACCATCTCGCGAGAAACGGCATTTGCGAATAAGTGGACGCTCTGGGCGGATACGCTGGCGAAAAACCCGGACTGTTGGATGGCTCAGAATAATTTGGGACTGCTCTGCATGCAAAGCCGGAAGCTCGACGAGGCCATACCTCACTTCGACGAGGCCTTGCGGCTTAATCCCAAGTGCCTTGACGCACGCTACAATAGGGGGGCCACCCTCGAGGAGCAGGGTCGTCTGTCCGAGGCGTCTCGCGATCTCGCCCAGGTCTTGAGCGCGGATCCCAAATACTGGAAGGCCCATTTCGTCATGGGCCTGGTCCTGAAGAAGCAGGGGCGTTTCGACGAGGCGGCCCAGAGTTTCCGGTCCAGCCTTCGGTTGAACCCCAGCTATCAAACCGCGCAGGCGGAACTCCGAGGTGCTCTGGCGAGGACGGGAACCTCATCCTCGCGTGGGCCCGGGTAGGAAGGTCGAAGCGTCCTCAATCTCATGGCTCATCGGTTTCGAGAGGGATCCGGCCTTGGTCGTGAACGTCAAGCTCTTTGCCCTGGCCAAGCAACTGGCAGGTCGTGATGAGATCCGGGTCGAGCTCCAGGAAGGGGCCACGATCGCTGATTTGCGATCGAGCCTTGCGGCCGACTACCCCGCGCTCGCCGGTCTCGTCCCGAATATGATGATGGCCGTCGACGCTCGTTATGCGACCGACGACCAACCACTTGACGAGCGTGCCGAGATCGCCGCGATCCCGCCCGTGAGCGGCGGATAAGATTCTGTCCCGTCCACCTTGCTGAGAGATTCGTCCGGGATGATCGAGATCACCGAGCAAGCCATCGATCACGCGGCCCTGACCGAGCGGGTCCGATCCCACGCCGCGGGAGCCGTCTGTACCTTCCTCGGCACGGTCCGGGAGATGACCGGTGAGCGTCGGACGCAGGCGCTGCGCTACGAGGCCTACGTCGAGATGGCCCGGAAGTCGATGGAGGACCTTGAGGCCGAGGCCCGCAAGCGATGGCCGATCATTGAGGTTGCCCTGGTCCATCGCCTAGGAGATTTGGAACTGGGCGAACTCAGCGTCGTGATCGCGGTCAGTTGCCCTCATCGCAATCAGGCGTTCGAGTCCTGCCGATGGCTGATCGACACCCTCAAAGAGGTCGTCCCGATCTGGAAGAAGGAAGTCTGGGCGGATGGGACCGAAGAATGGGTCCACCCCGGACTCGAACCGAAACCCTCGTGAGGCGTATACGCCCTGAAGAAACCGTCTCGAACTGAATTCGCATGTCACACAGAGCCGGAAATCAGAGACGGTTGTCCGCCTGCGTCGGTATTCGTCTCGGCTCTTCAGGAATAATGACGACATGGACCGGCTGCACGTGCTCGACAACGTCACGACCTGTTCGCCTCCAAGCCTGGGACCGCTGGTCGACAGCTTCGGTCGCGTGCATAGCAACCTTCGGATCAGCGTCACCGACCGTTGCAACATCCGGTGCGTCTACTGCATGCCCGAGTCGGCCCAGTTCCTGCCGAGACAGGATCTCCTGAGCTTTGACGAGATCGAGCGCATCGTACGCGTTGCCGCGGTGCTGGGGATCGACAAGATCCGCCTCACGGGTGGAGAGCCTCTGGTTCGTCGCAACCTTCCCGATCTCATCGGGCGGATCGCCGGCATCCCCGGGATCAAGGATATCGGCCTGACGACGAACGGGATCTTGCTGGCGCCGATGGCCAGGTCGCTCTGGGACGCGGGCCTGCGCAGGATCAACGTCAGCCTCGATACTCTCAGCCCCGAGAAGTTCCTCGAACTTACCCGACGGCCCGGCCTGGAGTCAGTCATCGAAGGTATCATCGCCGCCAAGGAGGCGGGGTTCGACCCGGTTAAGGTCAACGCGATCGCCATCAAGGGGACGACCGAGGACGAGATCGTGCCCCTCGCCCGGTTCGCCCGGGAGCACGGGCTCGAACTTCGCTTCATCGAATACATGCCGCTCGACGTGGTTGCGAGCTGGGAACGGGACAAGGTCCTGCTCGCCAGCGAGATCCTCGAGCGGCTCGAACGCGATGTCGCCTCGCTCCGACCAACTCCCGACCAGGATCCTCGCGCACCGGCTGCCGACTACGACTACGTCGACGGCAAGGGCAGGGTGGGGGTCATCGCCTCGGTGAGCCGTCCCTTCTGCATGAGCTGCAATCGGATCCGACTGACCGCCGATGGCAAGCTCAGAAATTGCCTCTTCGCGCTCGAGGAGACGGATCTTCGGACTCTGCTCCGAGGAGGGGCATCGGACTCCATGCTCACGACCGCTCTGAGGGAGAGCGTGTCGAGCAAATGGGAAGGGCACGAAATCAACACGTCTCGATTCATCAAGCCGGAACGGCTGATGCACTCGATCGGCGGTTGAGGGCTCCCGGCGATCCATATCTCGCCAGGTCTCGCGATCAGACGTCGTCGTGCGTCGACTCCTTATGGAAAGGATAAACGCCAACGCGAGCAAGCCAGGCGTCGCGGAGCGTGAGGACCACGACAAGGAAGACTCCCGTCGCGGCCCCCATGAAGAGCCCCGAGACGACGCCGAGACCGAGGCCGAATTCGGTCGGGTCGAAGTTCAACGGGCCATTGCCCATCGTCGGCGAATGGAGCCAGCCGACGAAGGAGGGGGCGAGCCGCCCCACCGTCGCACCAACCACCCCTCCAGCGACGCCGGAGGCCATCGTGCAGGACATCACGGCGACGATGGCTTGTGGAAGTCGGATCATTGAGGTCCGTCTCGTGCGTGAAAGGTATCAGGATCGACGCACCGAGCCATCGTAAATCGAGCGGGAGGCCCGACAGGCGTCGGGTTCCCGCCCTTGAAAAGATAGGCCTAGGAACCGGTCCCGACTTCCTGATACCTGACCTGATAGCGCCGGACCTTGGTGCGATCGACCTGGAATCCGAGCCCCGGCCGAGTTGGGACGCTCAGCATCCCGGGCGCCGAATGCTCGATCAGTGGGACGACGTAGTCGTCGACGAACCAGCGCGGACTAGGCTCGATATCCGTCGGGTAGCGGCAGTTGCCGAGCGTCGCGAGGTGAAGCCCCTGGGCCCTTCCCACGCCGAGCTCGGGAATGGTGCCGACCCAGCAGGAGACGCCGTGCTTGTAACAGTGGTCGTGCAGGGCGACTGCAGGCCCGAACCCTCCCAGGTACTGCAACTTGAGGCTCACGACCTTGCAGGCCCCCCGACCGATGGCCTCGGTAGCGCGTTCGACGCTATTCGCAGTCTCGTCAAGGCAGACGGGAGTTGCGACGGCCCTCTGGAGTTGCACGAGCCCGTCGATGTCGTCGGCGGCCATCGGCTGTTCGAACATCAGGAGGTCGAGGTCGTCGAGCTCCCTGAAAATATCCAGGTCCCTGTTCGTGTAGGCCCCTGAGGCCTCGACCATTAACGGGATATCGCCGAAGTGCTGACGGACGGCGCGAACGAGCTCGACGTCGCGACCCGGCTCTATCTCGATCTTGACCCGGCGGTATCCTTCCGCAAGATGCGTCTCAATCGTCTTCAACAGCTCGACGACTGTTGGATAGAGCCCGAGGGAGAGCCCGGACTCGATACTCCGCTCGAGCTGTTCACTCGAGGCGCCGAGCAGTTCGGCGATCGTGGCGTGACGTGCCTGGCCGAGCAGGTCCCAGCAAGCGGTCTCCGCCCCGGCCCTGGCGCAACGGCCTCCGGACCAGGTCGCTGCGAGCGTGGCGATGTCGTCGACCGAGTTGAACGTACGACCCAATAAACTGGGCGCGATCCGCTCCGTCAGTTCGATCCAGCAACCGTCGAGCGATTCGCATCCGCTGGCGGGCCCCGGCGAGCATTCGCCCAGGCCGATCGCGTCACGTGTCTCGACCACGAGCAAGATCGCGTCTTTGAGCCCAACCTCCGTCCCGGAGATTCGAAAAGGTTCCTTGAGCGGAATCTGGAGATGAGTCAGGCAGACCCGTTCTACCGGAGCCGTCATGGTTTTCGCCTCCTCTAACTAGCAAGATCCGTCTGGCGCTTCTTTCATCTTTCGACGCCCCAGTCCCACAAGCAACCCATTGGCGACGGCCGGATCACGAATCATCACGATCGCTGTTCATCGAGAGAATCTGAATCCATGTGTGAACGCCCCTGGCTCGCCTGGATGTGCTGGTCTACCGAAGCCTTACCAGTCGTCCTACACGGCGTCGCCTCGCAAGTCCTAACTCACAAGCAACTTGTGTTGGCCTAGGGATTGTGGGCGCCGTATTATCTTGATACGGTAGTGTGTGCAACGAAGGGATACCCACCATTCACGTCATGGATTCCGCAATGAGTTCAGAGGAGCTGGAAACCCCCTGGTATCACGAGGGCCTGACCTTCGGATGCACGAAGTGCGGGGCCTGCTGCACGGGCGCCCCCGGTTACGTCTGGGTCGACGCCGAGGAGATGGCCCGCCTCGCCGAGTTCCGCGGAGAGACCCTCGAGCAGTTTGCGATGCAGTTCGTGCGTCAGGTCGGCGACAGCTACAGCCTGATAGAAAAGCCAGGAGGCGACTGCATCTTCTGGGAGAAGGGAGTCGGTTGCACGGTCTACCCGGCTCGTCCGGTCCAGTGCCAGACTTGGCCTTTCTGGTCCGAGAACATCGAGACCAAGGAGTCGTGGGACCACATTGTCTCCATTTGCCCGGGCTCCGGTAGGGGGAGCGGCCGCTGGTTCAGCCTCGAAGAAATCCAGGCGGCGGCCGCCAGGCTCGAATCATGACCGAGACCTTGGCGAACAATGACGCCACGATGGACCGACTCAGGAATTCGCTCCAGGCTCTCTATGCCGAGGTTGATGCCGAGATAGCCCGGCTCGCCCCCGTCTGCAAGCTGAGCGGCCGTTGCTGCCGATTCGTCGAGTACGATCACACCCTCTTCATGTCCGAGGTCGAGGCTACGCTCCTGATCGAGGACGCTCCGCCTCCCGTGCGGCCCCTCGACCAGGGTGCCACCTGCCCCTGGCAGGATCACCGCGGCCATTGCACGGCCCGGCAGGCCAGGCCACTTGGATGCCGCGTCTATTTTTGTGACCCGGCCTATGAGTATAAGGCGCCGGAGCTTTCCGAGCGGTTTCTAAGCGACCTGAGACGTATTACAACCGAACTCGAATTCGACTGGAACTACTCCCCGTTACATGCGCATCTCGATCAAGCTGCTAGAGATGGTCGATTTCCTTCGAGGGGGGACTGAATTCCTACGTACATGGGGCTGATGCGTCCGCGTTTTCCGACACGGATTGCTGGCTCGGCTTGCGGCTGGATTGTCCTTCGATCGGAGTCCGTAAGGACTCGGTCCCGATGATTTTGACTTGACATTAGTCTAAGCCACCAATACCGTTGAGCCGACCGAAGCGCGGACCGGTCCGGCCCCTGGATGGAGATTGACATCGTGACCAAGAAAGAAATTGTCAAGAAGATCTCCGAGGATATCGGTCTGACTCAACTCAAGACCAAGGACATTGTTCAGCGGACTCTGGACGCAATCATCCATACATTGGTCAACGAGGGTCGTATCGAGCTGCGTAATTTCGGCGTCTTCGAGGTCAAGCGTCGGGCGCCTCGTAAGGCGAGGAACCCGAGGACGGGGGATAAAGTCTTCGTCCCCTCCAAGAACGTGGTGACGTTCAAACCAGGGAAAGAGATGGAAGAATTGGTCCGAAACATGAATCCGGAAAATCTTCCCCTATTGGAAGACGATTCAGATGCCGATGAAGAAGTCAACGGACCTGTGAATGAGGTTATCGAGGCTCGGGTTGAATCCCCTGCCGGTGCCGATATTTCGGATTGATCCCGCCACTTTCGCGACGTTCGCACCGTCGAGGAAGCGCGGGGGCAACTCGACGACAGGTCCGATCGGCGTGAATGGAGTCAGGCTCGGTACGGGAGAGGCCCGGTCAGGAAGGCATCCACCGGGTCCGGCACGCGCGAAGGAACGCGCGTCGGAACTGCTCCGAGCGGTACCAAAGGCGGGAGGATCCCCCAAATGCGAAGACCTTTGGCGGCCATGACGCTCGTGGTCGCGGCCCTCGTGGTCTGGAGCGAAGGCTGTGCGCCTATCCCTCTGCCGCACTACGCGGCCTACAAACCACGACGTGCCGAAGAGCTGCTCGTCGACTCGGAAAACCTCCGAATGATCGGCGACGAATGGGAGCGGTTCTGGTTCCTCGACCAGCCGTCTCATATGACCCCGTTCCGGACCCATGGCGGCCTCGGTCCCTGATCGACTCGCCAGATTGCGTCCGCATCTGACGGCGACGTCTCAGGAGGTCGCCGTCTCGCCCGCCCACTCGATCGCTTGAGGCATCGAGCCTGAGGGCCGGTCCTGACAAATCAAGAAGATTGCAACCGGTCGAGGCCAAGGCCTCGGGCCGGTTGTTTTCGTTTCGAAGGCCTGGATGCGGGTTCGAGCCTGGGATTTTGGTTGATGAGCCATGGACTTTACGGCTGCAGGTTCTTGGCAAAGAACTGATCGACCGCGGCGATGTATCGCGCCGGGTCGTTGTTATAAGCCTGGACGTGCTCGACACCGGGCAGGGTCACGGTCTGGCAGGTAGTCCCGACGACCTGTGCGATCCTCCGGGCCTGGCTGACGGGGACGACCGAGTCCGCCTCCCCGTGGATCAGGAGCAGGGGTCTCTGTCCCCAGCTCTTGGCCGACTTGATCGGGATCAGATCATCGGTCCGGACCCCGTAGGCGTAGCGGGCCGCGGCAAGGATCCCGGGATTGAACCAACCCGGCAGGTGGCTGTGTTTCGGCAGTTGCGTTTCGAAAAGTTCGGGTAGGCTGCCATAGGGGCTGTCGAGGACGGCGACCTGGATTTTCGGGTTCTGGGCGGCCTCCATCAAGAGGGTCGACGCACCCATGGAATACCCAACCCAGCCGATGCGGTCATGCGTGAAGCCCGCCCCCGCCGCCCAGGCGAGCACGGCGCGGATGTCCACCCTCTCGCGTCGGCCCATGTAGAGTCGAGATGGATCGCTTTGCCCGTGGCCTCTCAGGTCGAACAGGAGGACATCGTAGCCGAGGAAGTGGAGATCGCCGCCGAGGGCCGCCATCTGCGGCCAGGAATCCCCCATTCCATGCACCAGAGCGATGAGCTGTCGCTTCTCGGCGGTCGGCAGGTACCAACCCCTCAGCATGAGCCCGTCGGACGTGCGAACGGACCAGGCAGTTGCATCGGTGCTCACGGCGAGGGGGCTGAGGTTCGCCGGTCGATTATTTGGCCTCGTCAATATGTCCGCGGTCACGATCGAGATGGCGAGATAGAGGACGACGAAGGCGGTAGGTAGTACAATCAACGTCCACTTCAAGATCCGTCTCGAGAGGCGAGGTCGATTCGAGGGCGAATACATGCGAAAACCTCCCTGTCTGGCTCCCAAGATGAGCTGGCTCGACGGCGCATATCCCGGATTAACCGTAGGAAAAGAGTATCAACCTGACAAGAGAGAGTGATTGTTAACGTGTCACAAAACTCAGTATCTGGGGGGTCTACGATTCCAAAAAATCATAGGCGATAAAAAAATATAAATGTAATGATATTTAATAATTATGAATTTTAACATAAAATTGAGAATTTGCTTGTTGTCGATTCTTGGAACGCGATTCCCAGTTTCTGCTCTCATCATACGGGGTGATCGGCGAAGGAAGTCGGTCGATGATTGGCCAGGTCCTTTCGCGGACTTCTGGATGGGCTATACTCTTAGCAGAACAGGTTTTCAGCCTCTCATCCCCCGCCTCGATGTCGGCAGATTCAGCCTCGTACAACGACCCGCCTTGACGTCAACCTGCGTCGAGTTTGAACCCGCGAAGCGGAGTGGCCACCTCCGATGGTTGGAACGCCAAACCCTTGTGAACAAGCAGTCTGACCTTGCCCGACTTTGCCTTTCACGGCAGAATCCCCGTCGCGCTCACGAGGACGCAGGTAAGCAGGGTCGTTGTACGCTGGTTTCTGCCCGGGATCCTGGGCGTGATGGGCGTTGAAATCCCGTTCAAATCTCTCGTTGAATCTACCTCTCAAGCACGTTCTTGTGGCTTAAACGCCTGAGGATAAAGGGTTTAGTTATGGTCGGCATCGGGATCGTCGGTATTGGCTTCATGGGCATGATCCACTATCTCGCCGCGCGCAAGCTGACGGGCGGGAAGGTCGTGGCCCTTTGCAGCCGGGACGAGCGCAAGCTCGCTGGTGACTGGACCAGTATCCAGGGCAATTTCGGTCCTCGCGGCACTCAGATGGACCTCACGTCCCACGCCCGATATACCGACGTCGCGCAGCTCCTGGCCGATCCGGCCGTCGACCTCGTCGATATCTGCGTTCCGAACGACGAGCACGCCAAGCTCGCCATCAAGGCGCTGGAAGCCGGCAAGCACGTCCTCGTCGAGAAGCCGATCGCGCTGACGGCCGCCGACGCCGACGCGATGGTGGCCGCGGCCAGGGCGAGCGGCAAGCTGCTGATGGTCGCCCACGTCCTGCCGTTCTTCCCCGAGTTCGCGTATGCCGCGGAGGCGGTCCGCTCGGGGCGTTACGGAACCCTTCGTGCGGCGCACCTCACCCGGGTCATCTCTAAGCCCGATTGGTCGTCGGGGATCGCGAGTGCGGATCGGAGCGGCGGGCCCGCGATCGACCTCCACATCCACGACACGCATTACGTCGGCCTCGTCTGCGGGGTGCCACAGGCCGTGCATTCGCGGGGCGTGGTCGACGGTGAAGCCGTCGTCTACTTGTCGACGCAGTATCTCTACGACACGCCGAACCTCGCGGTCTCGTCGGTCTCCGGGGCGATCACGCAGGCGGGACGCCCGTTCGCCCACGCATTCGAGCTCTATCTCGATAAGGCGACGATCGTCTTCGAGTACGCGAACCTCGGCGGGACGGACCACCTGGCGACTCCGCTCTCGGTGATCCTACCGGACGGGACCGTTGAGCGGCCCCAGCTTGGCTCAGGCGATCCGGTCGATGCCTTCACCCAGGAGATTGCGACCGCCGTCGAGGCGGTGGCGACGAACACCCCCGCGCCGGAGCTCTCGGGGGACCTGGCTCGGCAGGCATTGCTGATCTGCCAGGCGGAGGTCGAGAGCGTGAAAACGGGCAAGGTCGTCCCCATCTCCTGACGCAGAACCAGGGGCTGCGTAGCAGGTGATCGTGAAATTGACCAAACTTCGGGGAGACTAACGATTTCGTTGGCCGAGCGAGTCGCGGACGAGATCATCGTTTCTTCTCAAGAGCCAGGGCATTTGATTCCGATTCCGTTGGCGAAGGGACAGGAAGTCCTCTTCGAAATCGCCGGATCAGGAGGAGCTGGGTGATGCCATTGACCATGTCGGATCTAGTGCACCCAACGGCCGTCGTCGATCCCGAGGCCGAGATTGCTCCCGACGTTCAGATTGGTCCTTATGCCATCCTGGAAGGGGCCGTCCGGCTCGGACCGGGCTGCGTGGTCGAATCCCACGCCTGCCTCACCGGCCCCCTCTGCATGGGACATGACAATTTCGTCGGTCACGGCGCCGTGCTGGGCAAGAGCCCCCAACACCGAGGGTATCGCGGGGAGACCACGTTCTTGCGGATTGGCGATAGCAACGTCTTCCGCGAGCACGTCACGGTCCATCGCGGGACCTTGCAGGGCGGTGGAGAGACCCGGATCGGCAACAACAACATGTTCATGATCGGGTCCCACGTCGGACACGATGCCTGCGTCGGAGACGGTTGCACCCTCATCAATGGTGCGCTGGTCGCCGGTCACGTCACGCTGCACGACAACTGCATCCTCTCCGGCCACTCTGCGATCCAGCAGCGTGTGCGGGTCGGCCGCCTGGCGATGGTGGGTGGGCTCGGCTCCTCCACGAAGGACATCCCCCCCTTCGTGCTGCACCAGGGCTACAATAGCGTCACGAGCTTGAACATCATCGGGTTGCGACGCGCCGGCTTCTCCCAGGAAACGATCGCCGCCCTCCGCGAGTCGTTCCGGATCTTTTACAAGGAAGGTCGGACCAAGAGTTCGGCACTCGAGCGGATCGAGGCCGATTTCAGTGCCATCCCGGAGGTGCTCGAGTTTGTCAACTTCATTCGGGAGTCGACCCTCGGCATTAATCCGTTGCGTGGGGCAGACCGGAAGAATCGCACCTTCTGAGTGGCCCGTTTCGCTCAACGCCGAAATCGCGTGACCGCCGGTCGAGCTCGATGAGCCAGGCCGGCGGTCTCGTCGTTTTGCAGGGCTCTGCTTTTGAGCCTCGTCGGCGGTTGTCTTCAGGCCTCGGATTGGTTCGGCTCGTTCTTCTTGATAAGGCCACTGATGTCTTCCTCGGACAGTTCGCGGTTCATCAGGCCTTGCCGGAACCCCAGGAGTTTGCGGACACGCAGGAATTCGGTCTCGTCGATTTCCCCGTCGGCGTACGCCTGTTCCAGTTCCTCGAGGATCTCCGACTGGCTCGCGGGTTCGAGATCCTCCGTCATCTCGGCCCAGAGTCGATAGGAGACGATGCCGGCGGTGATCAAGGCTCCCAGGAGGATGATGGAGGGGAGAAGCGTGGGGGTGGCAAAGGATAGCGGAATCACGACGTTCTACCTTCCGAATTGGGGGAGAATCCTTGGCCGGGCGCCGGGTTGAGCGAAATCGCAGCTTTCAAAAAGACCCGATTTCAATTCTAACGTTTTTGCCCAAAAGTCGTGCACCATTGTTGTTAGGGCATCAACAGGCCTGAGGAGGTGCTTGTCATGGACCCGAACTCTTGTATATTCTAACACTCGGTGGATCTCGCGAGAGGCAAGTCTAGGGAGGGTCACAGACATGCGCCTGACTATCGTCGCGTTCGGGATCGTGTTGGGATCGTTCCTGATCAGCCCTGCCGCTCCGGCGTTCGGGCAGACGGGTGGTGTGGACCCCTTCTCACTTTACTACGGCTATTACCTGCCTCACCAGGCAGCCGTTGCCGCCCAGTCGACCCCGCTCGACACGATCAACGCGGCCACGGCGGCACGAGTCCCCGCGACAGGTGCCGATCGTCCCGGCCTTTACGACCCGCTCCCCGCCCTCGGTGAGGAAGACTACGACCCCCTCCGGCCCTATTCGAGCCGTAAGGGAAAGGAACGCGGGGCGGCCCCCCACCTCTACCCCAGCAACACCACGACCGCCCGTGGGCTTCGGGGAAAGGTGAATATGTACTACTCGCGCACGGATCGTTACTATGCTACGACCCGTCCGGGTTATGGCCCCAATCGCAACCTGCCTGTGACGCGATCGGGCCGCTCGGCCGGCATGCCCTCGATGCCGAGCGCGACCCCCGGCCCTCGCTGATCGACTCGTTGGCGAGACCTGGGACGATGCCCGGGGTTGATTCCTTGTGTCGGATGGATTGAGGGCATCGTCCGTCTCCCGCGCCGTCGAGGCATCAGGAGAAATCCTTCGCCATGTCGGTAGGTCCCGAACAGCAACGACTCACTCCCGCCGAACGAGCCAACCTCGTTGCTTACCTCGACGGCGAACTGAATGAGGCCGAGTCGCGAGCGATCTCGACCAAGCTGACGAAGAGCCCGACCGCCCGCCGCGAGGTCGAGGTCCTCGAGAAGACCTGGGAAATGCTCGAACTCCTCGAGCGTCCGAAAGCCTCCGAGGACTTCACCGCGAGGACCTTGCATGAGGTCGAGCAACTCGACCTCAAGGGCAATAAGTTCGAGTCGGCCCTGATGCACGCGGGCCGTCGGACCGTGGTCGCCGCGCTCTGGATGGTGGCCTCGATGGTCGCGCTGGGCGGCGGCTATGCGATCATGCAGTGGGTCTTGCCCAACCCCACGGCTCGGTTGGCTCGCGACCTTTCGATCGCCGAATACCTGGATGAGTATCGCGACGCCGGGTCTTTCCAGTTCCTCCAGGAACTGGAAAGCTCCCAGGAATTCAACGCCGACCGCGATTAGACCCACGAGCACTCACCCGGCCGAGGAATCCGATGCCCGTCGGTCTCCGACTCCCTGCGTTCGCCCTCCTGATTGGGCTCACCGTGTGCCAGACGGCGAGGTCCGACGAGGAAGAGAATTGGTCGAGGCTCCGCGCGATCCCTCGAGAGCATCGCGAACACCTCTCCAAGAAACTTCAGGACTTCGACCGGCTTCCGTCCTCCGAACGCGAGGCGATTCGGTCGCTCGACAAGGAACTCGGTGCGTTGCCGGCCTTGAACCGGGCAAACTATCAGGCAATCTTGCGCCGTTACCACCTCTGGCTCGCCTCGCTCCCAGAGGATCAGCGCAAGCAGATCGAGTCGGCTCCGCTTAACCAGAGGATGACGGCCGTCGTAAAGGTCCGCGCCTCGAACAAGGCGAAGACGGGCGGGGACGAAGCCCACAGCCCGTTCCAGATCGTGGGTCCATCGCCCATTACCCTGGCCAATCGGTTGCAGGCCTGGATGGTCCTCAGCGCGGAAGAACGCAAGGAACTGGAACGTATGGAGCCGGCCGACCGCGATCAGCGTATCCGCGAGATGGTCCGGCCCAAGAGGAATCGACCGATCACCCCCTTGAGTGACGCCCAGATCGCGGAGGCCCTCAAGAAGATGAAGGCCGAGCCTCAGTTCACGGCGCTCATCGGTCGTGTCGAGGACGAGGCCAAGGCTGCCGCCGCCAAGAAGCAGGCGAACGGAAAGAAGATCGAGAATACACGGTTCCTACCCAACCAACTCCGCTTCATGGCCGAGAATTACCACTTCCTCGTCGAGCCGCCCAAGCGGGTCGAATCGTCGAGGCTCGTGGCCTTCGAAGCCGTGCTCCCGACTTGGTTCCGCGACTCGTTCGATCACTTCACGCCCAACGAGGCGACGCGGCGGCTCACGGTCCTCTATCGGCTGATCTACGGCGAAGGGGAGATGCCGCCGCCGAGCCAGGCGACGAACGACGGGGCCGCTGAGAAGACGAAGAAGGCCACAGCCAAGAAGGCGACGCCTCTCCCTAAACCCTCCGCCCCGAGTTTCTGATCGTGGATGAGATTCGAGAGGGAAGACCGGGCGTGTCGGGCGAAGATCTCATCTGGATGCGTCGTGCCCTGGCCGAGGCGGAATTTGGGCGAGGATACGTCGAGCCCAATCCCATGGTCGGAGCCGTGGTGACGCGCGACGGCCAACTCATCTCCGCCGGCTATCACGGCCGCTTCGGCGGCCCGCACGCCGAGGTCGAGGCCCTGCGGAGGGCAGGGGGCCAGGCCCGAGGCGCCACGCTCTACGTCACACTGGAACCTTGCTGCCACACCGGCAAGACGCCCCCTTGCGCGGACGCCGTCATCGCGTCGGGAATCACGCGGGTCGTGGTCGCGATGCGGGACCCGTTCCCGAAGGTCGCAGGAGGAGGGCTCTCGCGGCTTCGGGAGTCCGGCATCGAGGTTGAGGTCGGGCTCGAGTCCGAGGCGGCTCAACGCCTGAATGCCCCTTATCTGAAGCTCCTCTCGACCGGCCGGCCTTACATTACCGCGAAGTGGGCGATGACACTTGACGGCAAGACTGCGACAGCCTCGGGCGACAGCCGCTGGATCTCCAACGCACGTTCGAGGTCCATGGTCCACGAGCTTCGAGGTCGGATGGATGCGATCGTCGTCGGGATCGGCACGGCGATCGCCGATGATCCCCGACTTACAGCGAGGCCGCAGGGTCCGCGAGTCGCCACGCGTGTAATCCTCGACTCCGAGGCTCGACTTTCTCCCGACAGCCAACTCGCTCGAACCGCAAGTGAGATCCAGGTCATCGTCGCTGTCACCGAACGAGCCCCCGAGGAACGAAAGCGGATCCTGGCCGACCTCGGTTGCGAAATCCTGGCGTTTGCCGGGAACGGCTCGGTGCCCGTCGAGGAGCTTCTGGATGAGCTCGGGAGACGGAGGATGACGAACGTGATGATCGAGGGTGGAGGTCGCGTGCTGGGTGCGTTCCTCGATCGGAACGAGGTCGACGCGGTCGACATCTACATCGCGCCGATCGTCGAGGGGGGGGCTCCCGCGTTCACGCCGGCGTCGGGGGCCGGTCACGCCTTGATGTCCCAGACCCGCAGGCTCGAACGCCACACCACGAGCCTGATTGGAGCTGATATCCGAATCCAGGGCATATTTACACCTGCATGGAGGAAGGGCGAGTGACCTTGACCCAAACGAGGGTTCTCCGTACAGTCGAATACACAAACGATGGCATGATTTTTGCCCAAAAACCTTCCCCGGAGCCGCGAACCTCGTGAGGGAGCCGCGACGCGAGCCGGCTGGCGACAAGCTGGCCCCCAAGGCCGTGGTGGGGCGGGTGAGTCTCTATTTGAGACAGCTCGAAACCTTCCAACGCCAGGGTCTTACGACGATCTCGAGCAGTCAGCTCGGTGCCGCGCTGGCTATCAACAATGCCCAGGTGCGCAAGGACCTCGCTTTCTTCGGTCAGTTTGGCCATGCCGGGATCGGCTACCGGATCGAGGAACTCAGCTCGGCCCTTCGTAGGATTCTCGGGATCGATCACGACTGGCCATTGGCCCTTGTCGGGTTGGGGAACCTTGGTCGAGCCCTGCTGCGTTATCGGGGGTTCCGCAGCCGGGGCTTTCACATCGTTGCGCTCTTCGACAACGATCCACAGAAGGTGGGCAGGACGCACGACGGCCTCGTTGTCGAGCCCATTGAAGCCCTCTCGCAGGCCGTGGCGTCGAGGAACGTGAGCCTGGCGGTGCTCTGCGTACCCGCGGACGTGGCCCAGCGTGTGGCCGATCACATGGTCTCGTGCGGGATCTCGGGGATTCTCAACTTCGCCCCGATCCCGGTGAACGTGCCGCCGACCGTGAGCGTTGTGGGGGTCGACCTGAGCGTCCAACTCGAGCATCTCGCGTATAAAGTGCAGAACACGCAGGGCACGATTTCGTTCGTGGGAGAGGGTTTGCGTTCTCAGGGGCGTTCGTTAGAATAGGGCTCGTACTGCTTACCCGGTGGTGAAACGGTATCACAACAGGTTTTGGTCCTGTTTTTCCAGGTTCGAATCCTGGCCGGGTAGCTTGGTCTGACACTCGTGGAGGTCGCCGTGTGGCTCACATGGCGACCTTCTTCGCGTTTCGAAGGCGTGCAAAAAAGCAACGTGGCCCAACTGCGGTCTCGGTGCCTTCCCAAGATTTCGGAACTCGCGACGAATGATCAGGGAACATGTCGGCCCACGGCGAGCCTGACATGCTTCGTGCGAGGGTCCCACCACGGGACAGGAAGGCAACGATGACCGAGTTCGCGAAGATGAAGATCAGCTTTGCGATGGCACTCCTGGGAACTCTGTTCGCGCTCCACCCGTTCCTCGACCGGTTCGACGACCGAGGCTTCCCGTACCTGGGCTACGACCTCAAGATTTTCCACGCCTACTTCTTGATCGCGGGATTGCTGAGCCTGTGCGTCTATTGCTACGCCATGTCCATGACGACGGAGCGAGCCCATTCCCGGCTCGAACGCATCGGTAACTCGACCTATGCCCTGGCGGTGATGATTGTGCCGATCTTCGGCGGGCTCTACGTCGCGAGCCTGCTGGCTGCGCAGCTCCGCTACTCCCATCTTGCCTGGGCGGCGCCTGTGGTCGCCATCGGGGTCGGGGGCGGCTGGTTCATCCTCTCGCAGTTCGTAGCATGGAGGCTTCGCCGACGGCTGGGCGAGCATGACCGCCGAGCCAAGATCGAAGCATTGGCGGACAAGGAGCAGGAGTCGCTCACCCAGGCTCGCGAACTTTTCCAGCACGAGCATTATGACCTGAGCGTGATCGAGGCCTGGCGGGCCATCGAGGCCCGGCTCGGCCAGGCCCTCTTGATGAAGCGGATCATCCCGCACACGAACCGGCCCCATGCCCTCTTCGACCTCGCGATCCGCAAGGGGCTCCTGCAAGAGTCGACGTTGGCCGTGCTGAATGACCTGAAGCGACACTGGAACGTCGCCGTCGGCACAGAGCCCTCGACCAAGCAATCCGCGAGCGAAGCACTGAGCGCGGCCCGGCATATCCTTGCCACGGTGCCGGTCGGGCACCCCGAACATCCGGAGAAGCCGCTGATTTGACGTGACGCTCGTGAGTCGATGGGTTTCGAAAGCAAAAACGGGTGGCTAGGGGAGACTCCTTTGCTGGATCTCCCCTGGCCACCCATCGGCTTTCAACCCGGAAACCGGATCAACCTCCAACTCCGTGTCAGGCGGGCTGCGGCGTCAACCAGGCTGGCGCCTTGCGTTCGTGATCGCTGATGGCCTCTTCGTTGAGGAGGGTCTCGGCGATGGCGTCGAGGCCCTTCAAGAGGCGCTCGCGGTCCGACTCGGGGATGTCGAACGTGAACCGCGACTCGGCTCCATTGGCCGGGTGCAGAATCACGGAGAGATTGCGAAGGTCGATCGTGACCTCAGCGCCGTCCTGGGCACGTGCGGCTTCGGCGATCTTCTCCCAGTCGGCGTCGTTCAGTTCGATGGGGAGCAGGCCGTTGTTGAGGGAGTTGCCTTCGAAGATGTCGGCGAACCCCTCGCCCTTACCCGGGGCGATGACCGCGCGATAGCCGGCCTGGGCGACGGCCCAGACGGCGTGCTCTCGGCTCGATCCGCAGCCAAAGTTGCGGCCGACGACGAGGATCGTAGCGTCCTTGTTCGACGGGTCGTTGAGCGGGAACTCGGGGTTCGGCGCGGCGGGGGCCTCAGGATCGTCGACGGGGGGGGCCTGGCCTGTCACATAACGCTTGTCGGCGAAGAGGAGGGGGCCATAGCCCGTGCGCTCGATCCGCTTGAGGTAGCGCGCGGGGATGATCAGGTCGGTGTTGACGTCGCTCCAGTCGAGCAGGGCGATGCGACCCTTATAGCTGACGAAAGGCTCCATGAAACAAGACCTCAAGAGCGTGCGGACTGTCTTCTGTTGGTATGTGCGATGGTTGATCGAGGGCGGCCGATCGGCCGGAGGATCAATTCGTCCCGGCGCCGCTGAGGAGCTTGCGGACATCGGTGAAGTGCCCGGTAACGGCGGCCGCGGCGGCCATGGCCGGGCTGACGAGGTGGGTGCGACCACCGGGGCCCTGGCGTCCCTCGAAATTCCGGTTGCTCGTGCTGGCGGAGCGCTGGCCGGGAGTGAGTTTGTCCGGGTTCATCGCCAGGCACATGCTGCAGCCGGCCTGTCGCCACTCGGCGCCGGCCTCGCTGAAGATGCGGTCGAGCCCTTCGGCCTCGGCCTGGTGCCGGACCTGCTCGGAGCCGGGGACGACCAGGGCACGGACCCCCTCGGCGACGCGGCGGCCCTGGAACACCTTCGCGGCAGAGCGGAGGTCTTCGATCCGTCCGTTCGTGCAAGAGCCGATGAAGACGACGTCGACGGCGATGTCGGAGACCGGCGTGTTGGGGATCAGCCCCATGTATTCGAGGGCACGCTTGGCGTCGTCGCGGCTGGAGAACGGGACGTGGTCGGGGTCGGGGATCCGGCCGGTCACGTCGATTGTCATGGCCGGGTTCGTCCCCCAGGTGACCTGCGGCACGAGCTCGGAGGCGTCGATGACGATATGGCGGTCGAAGGCGGATGGGTCTTCCGTCTTGAGCGTCTTCCAGTCGGAGATCGCCGCGTCGAGGTCAGCACCCTTCGGAGCGAACGGGCGATTGCCCCGGGTGATGTATTCGATCGTGGTGTCGTCGGGTCCGATCATGCCCGCGCGGGCGCCGGCTTCGATCGACATGTTGCAGATGGTCATCCGGCCTTCCATCGAGAGGGCCGTGATTGAGGGGCCGTAGAACTCGATGACGTGACCGGTTCCGCCGCCGGTGCCGATTGCCCGGATCACCGCCAGGACGATGTCCTTGGGCTCGAGGCCTGGGGCGAGCTTGCCGACGACTTCGATTCCCAGCGACTTGGGACGGCGGCCCTGCCAAAGCGTCTGCGTGGCCAGGACGTGCTCGACCTCGCTCGTGCCGATCCCGAAGGCCAGGGCACCAAAGGCCCCGTGAGTGCTGGTGTGACTATCGCCGCAGACCATCGTCGTGCCGGGCAGGGTGATGCCGAGCTCGGGGCCGATGACGTGGACGATGCCCTGTCGGCCGCTGCCGATGTCATAGAGGGTGACGCCGAACTCGGCGCAGTTCTTCCGCATCGCCTCGACCTGTCGTCGCGACATCGGCTCCTTGATGTCGTACTGGTTATCAGTCGGGACGTTGTGGTCGAGCGTCGCGAAGGTTAGCTCGGGTCGTCGCACTTTCCGCCCGGTAAGCCGGAGCCCTTCGAAGGCCTGCGGACTCGTCACCTCGTGCACGAGGTGTCGGTCGATGTAAAGCAGGGTCGCTTCCTCGGTTGTCGCTACCTGGTGCCGTTTCCAAACCTTCTCGAAAAGGGTCTCTGGCATTACCGGCTTCCTTCGATCAAATGCAACTGAGCGGCACGAAGAAAAAGTTTGGGGGTGACGTACAAATCAAGGACTATCGACATCCCCCGAGGCCTTCGGGTTCGATCTCGGAGCCTGATCGGCAAGATACCGGGACGACACGTGACAGGTATGGCTCGTCGGGATGCCGCCCCGGAAGATCCCCAGCATTCCAGGATAGCCAATTCCAGCCCGCAAGGGGAGTGGTCGACGGTTGCGGTTCAGGCCTGCGAAGGCTCTTCGGCCGGCGGCAGCTGACGGTGGATGGCCAGGTCGTAGACGTGGATCCCGAAAATGCCGCCGATCATCGGCGCGACGAGTGGGACCCAGAAGTAATAGTCATGGGATCGGAAGACCGCGGTTCCCCAACCCAAAACGCATGAGGCGAGCCGAGGACCGAGGTCACGCGCGGGGTTGATGGCATATCCCGTCAGCCCTCCGATCGAGAGCCCGATCGCCCAGACGACCACCCCGATGAGTACCGGCTCGAGGTTCATTCGAGGTGCCGCGTTGTGCTTGTCGGTGACCGCCCGGACGCCGAAGAGGAGGAGCGCCGTCCCGAGGAACTCGCTGAAGAGGTTCCCCATCAGATTGTCATACTTGGGATAGGTCGCGAAGATTCCGGCCCCGCCATCTGCAGGCCCGGCGAGTTTGCCATCGACGAGGGTCCCTCGCACGATGTGATTGGCCTGCTCGAAGGCAGCGAAGGCCGAGCTGTAGTCGGCATAGATCACGACCGCGCCACAGAAGGCTCCCGCCAGTTGGGCGAACCAGTAAGGGAGAACGGCCGACCATCCGATTTCGCCCCGAGTGGCCATGGCGAGCGTCACCGCGGGGTTCAGGTGGCCGCCGCTGAGGCGGGCGCTGACGAAGACGGCGAGGGCGACCGCCAGGCCCCAGGCCGTCGTGATCACGATCCAGTCCGCCTGCTTGTTCAGCAGGTTGACCGACGCGACCACGCCGTTCCCGATAACGAGGAGCAGGAAAGTGCCGAAGAATTCCCCGATGAGGATCGACCGCAGAGAGGGTGTCGACATGGCGACGAGGCCGCTTCCTGAAAGTTCGTAGCCGCGAGGCGCACGACGCAGTGGATCTTCTCGCGGCCCGATCCGGAAGCTTAACTCGGCAGTTCGGTCTTCGCCATATCGTCGGCGTGGTAACTCGAACGCACGAACGGCCCGCTGGCGACCTCGAGGAAGCCCATCGTCCTGGCCAGACGGCCGAGTTCGTCGAACTCCTCGGGCAGCAGATATCGCACCACGGCAAGATGCTTCGGCGAGGGCTGGAGGTATTGCCCCAATGTCAGGAAGTCGCAGCCGACCGCCCGCAGATCCGCCAGGGTTTCGAGGATTTCCTCGGTCGTCTCGCCCAGTCCCAGCATCAGGCCGCTCTTGGTTCGCACGCGAGGATTCGAGCGCTTGGCATGCTGGAGTACGGCCATGCTGACCGCGTACTGGCTCTTGCGGCGAACGTATTGCTGGAGCCGGGCGACGGTCTCGAGGTTGTGGTTGAAGACCTCGGGCTCGGCCGAGAGGACAACGTCGATCGACTCGAGGCGGCCGTCGAAGTCGGGGGTGAGGACCTCGATGGTCGCCCCCGTCCGTTCACGAACTGCCAGGATGCAGCGACGGAAGTGGTCGGCACCGCCGTCAATGAGGTCGTCGCGGGTCACGGAGGTGATGACGACGTGCTTGAGCCCGAGCCGAGCGCAGGCTTCGGCCAGACGCTCCGGTTCGTCCTCGGCGACCGCCTCGGGATGGCCTCGCTTCACGGCGCAGAAGCCGCAAGGCCGCGTGCAAACCTCGCCCAGGACCATGAACGTGGCCGTGCGGCGGGTCCAGCACTCCGAGCGGTTCGGACAACGGCCGCTCTCGCAAATCGTCTCGAGGCCAAGCTCGCCGATCAGGTTCTTGGTGAAGTACGTGCCGCCAGAGCTGGGGATCGGCCGCTTCAGCCATTCGGGGAGCCGACGCTTGGGCGGCTCGGCGACGCCGGGGTCTGCTCCCAGGACGGTCAGGGCCGGCAGGGCCGAACGATCAGCCGGTGCTTTGAGCGTAGACATGCGATCGAACCTTCCGGCGGATCAAGGGGTGATGCGAATAGATGTGGTGTCGCTCGAGGCCGAATGACAGCTCGAGATGGCGAATCAGCGACTCCCGCACCTTGGCCATCGGCGCTGGGCGTTGCCGACGCGATTCCATCGAGGTCTGGCGGAGCGAATGAGGGCCGAATCCCGGCTCATCGATCAAGTCGAACGGCCCGAGGAACGCCCCGACGTTGAGCGTGAACCCGTGATAGGCGACCCAACGACTCACGGCGATCCCCACCGAGGCGATCCTGGAATTGCCGAGGAAAACGCCCGGGTGGTCCGGCTTCGTTTCTCCGCGAAGCTCGAATTCGTTGAGGACGCCGATAATGGCGTTATTTAAGCCATCGATGTATCGTTTGACGTCCTGGCCTAGCATATCGAGATTCAAGACGACATAAGCGGATAATTGGCCCGGCAGGTGAAGGACGCATCCGCCGCCTCGATTGACCCAGTGGACTCCGATTTCGAGGGATCGAAGCTCCTCATCATCCAGGGCGATGTGGGCCCGGCTGCCGGAGCGTCCCACGCTGATTGTGGGGGGATGTTCGCAAAGGATGACCGACGCTCCCCCGCGCTCGCCATGCTCGTAGACGAGCCGGCGCTGGAGAAGCTGAACATCCTCAAATTCTACGAGACCAAGGAGATAGATCTCGAGCGAAGGAGTCGAGGGGGAAACCGTCATCGCGAATCCTACCCCCGCTCTCGAGCTGAAACGGACGGGTCAACGAAGGCCGCACACCGCGCTCCTCCACCTGTCACTAATCTACTCCCTATGTCCGAAATGCAGCAAGATCGAACGAACCGCAGTGGGACAGCCCTCGCGAGGTGACGCACTTCATGAACTGGTCGAGGCACCTTACTGTACGTGCTTGATACGCCAATGGATCGGTATTCGCTGGAACGAAAGCGACCGCCCGCGTCGACGATTGAGGTCGTACGCGGGCGGTCGTGTTTCGGTTCGGAGATAACGTCGACCCAAGCTTAGAAACTATCGGCGCTGATGACTTCGCCGCCGGCGATGGTGCCGAGGGCCTGGAAGGTCGAGACGCTGGTGGAGTCCTTCACGAACTTCACGCTGCCGTCGCCAAACAAGACGTTACCGCCACCGGGGTGGTAGGTGCTGACCGACAGAGAGGCGAAAGTCGGGCCGCCGTTATTCTCGTCCCAGCTTACCCAGTCGATGGGGCCCTTGACGCCGTTGACGTTGATCTTGGGGTTCGGCGGCAGGGAGAATGTGACGCCCGAGTAGTAGACGCCGCCGTTGGCCCAGCGAGTGTGGCCGTAGGGCTTGCCGAATTTGCTCGAACCCGAGCAGGCCTGGATCACGGAGTTCAGGGCGGCGAGCGAGTTGGCCGCGGTCGGGTAGTTCGTCGGGCTCCAGGTGCCGGTGGTGGCATCCGTGGGATAGGTCCCGTTGCTGGTGCAGTCTCGGGCCTGGGTGTGGCCGATGTAACCTTCGGAAGCGAAGGCCGTGTTACTGAGGCCGTCCGTCACCATGGAGATGGTCCGGGAGATGTTCGGGCCGAACGCCGAGGCGTTGCGGGGGCCGACGGCCGAGCCGTTGATCGACCAGACATACCAAACGCCGACGACGACGCCGTAGCTCGACGTGGCGTAGGGCGTGTTGCCGAGAGAGGGGTTGTCGTTCGAGGGGCCGGGGTCACTCGGGCAGAGGAGGAACTTCACCGGGGTATACGACACCGTGGTGTTGCCGGGGTCGCTGTACGTCTCCGTGAAATTGATCGAGTTGTACATCGGCCCGAGCTCCATGAACGGCGCGACGCGAGCCGGGACGCTCCAGGACGATTCGAACCGCCACTTCTTGCTGGCGTAGGGGGGGACCAGGATGGTAGTGGGAGGGAACGCGTTGTTGGCGCTCTCATAGTTCATCATCGCCAACCCGAACTGCTTCAGGTTGTTCGTGCACTGAATCCGGCGGGCCGCCTCGCGGGCCGACTGCACGGCGGGGAGCAGCAGCGCGATCAGCACCGCGATGATGGCGATGACGACCAGCAGCTCGATCAAAGTGAACGCACGACGTCGTTCCGTTCGCATTTGAAACTCAACCTCTGCACGAATTAAGGGATCAATCAATCAGCAAGGGACTCCACGGAGCGAAAAGCATATTCAAGTGCGAATACCTGCGTCAAGCTGTTTACCGTTTATTTATGGTCTATACTCCATATGTTCACAATGGCCTCGAAACTTCTCGAATTCATCACGATGGACGTGGAGAAAATGCATACGTGAGTCGGCAGAAATCAGCCAGGTGCCGATTGGCTTGAGCTTTCGGAAGGCTGTTTTAAAGGGTTCGGCGCGATGACGGGAGGGCTCAGGGGGCGGGGATGACGGGGCTGGCTTCGAGGAGACGACGCCCTTGATGCTCGTCGATGCCCAGGCGAAGGAGGAGGCGGTGGCGAATCGTAGTGAGGAGGCCGTCTATGGCTTCGGGGCTCGTGTCGTGGAGGACGATGGCACCGCCTGCCCGCTTGTCGTGGCCGCCGGCATTGCCCAAGCCCTCGATGACCTCGCGCAGGACCTCGCCCGAATGCCCTCCGAGAAGGCTGACCCGCAATGAGAGCTTCAGCAGGTTCTCGAAACGGCCAATCGTGACCGACCAGTTCACCTGATCGAATCGGACGAAGAAATCCGCGAGCTCGGCGATGATGTCGGGTTGGGTGACCTCACCGCACCAGCTCACGACCACATCGCGATAAATAAATGCATTGGCGAGAGCATGCTGAAATGTCGCGAAATGGCTCTGAGGCAGCTTGGGATTTCGGATCTGGGCGAGGAGGTCCTTGTCCGCCCGGGGGAAGAGCCAGACGAGCGCCCCATCGTCGAGAGAGCTGGACTCGCGCGGATATCCCTCGGTCTCCGACTCGATCCCGTAAAGCAGGGCGGTCGCAACCCGAGGGGTGACGCCGATGTTCTGCTCGAGCAGGTAGCCCGTGACCATCGTGCTGGTGGCACCGACGTGCGGCCGGAGGTCGCGAAAGAGGACCCCGGTCAGAACGCCGCCAGTCTCGTGATGGTCGATGACCACCTGGGGCATCGCGTCTTCGCTCGCTCGCCGGCCCGTGTAGGGTTGTGAGTCGACCATAATGACGGCGGTCGTCGGGTCGATCGGGACCTCGTTCACGGCGACGATAGGGATCGACAGTAGTTCGACCATCGCGCGGTTTTCGGCGCGGGCGATCATGCCGTCGAAGGTGAGGACGACCGGCTTCCCCGGCTGCATCTGCTCGATCATGGCCTGGAGCCCGAGCATGCTGGCGAGTGCGTCGGGGTCCGGGTTGACGTGGGATACGATCACGACCCGCGAGAAGGAGGCGAGGGTGGCGAGGAGGCGCTCTGAGCGGAATTGGCGAACGTGATTCGGTTCCGGTTTCGTTTCGGCCGTCATCGCGGTCGTTTTCCCGAGGATCGGCCAGCGTCATCGTGCAACCGACTACGCTGACGGAAGTTTCCCCACCGAGTTTACGACAACTCCGCCCGTCGATGCCAGTGCTTACGATCGGCCGCGACTTCGTTAAGGATTGCGTCGTGGTCTCACGCATCCTGCGATCTGACGAGTTTCATCTTGGCATGGCGCCGACAATCTCATGCGAATGATCGAGGATCGGCCTCGAGAGGTTGGAATCCTGAATGCCGCTCGTCTTCGGGGCAGGGCGATTGGCGAAGGCAATGAGAACGCAGGAACTGATGACGATCGCGATGACATTTGCCGTCAGGAGCCGCCGGAGGAAACGGGCGGTCACGGCAGGAGTCCACGAATCGGGTTCGTCTAGTTGACGAGAGGGATAGGCGGAATCAAGGGTAGGGGTTGCTAGGTCGAGTCGATCCCAAGCCTACCGTCTCGACCAAAATGAGGGTCGCACTGATCGGTCGAGGCCTTACACGGCGGCTGCCCTTGAGCTAAAAGCGTTATATGAACCGTAGTGCCGGATTTTCTGGGATTTCTTGCGACCACCCTCTCTGGTCATCTAAACGGCCTAATGAATCGGACAGGGGAGAGGCTCAAAGGGCGAACTCCCGCCGTATCGCTGAGGCGACGGCGGGAGCTCCGGTAAGTCCGATCGCCGAGTTTGGCTCACTCGGGCCTCTACTGATTTCGGTTCATTAGTGCTTTTTGGAGCAAGGCCGGATCGAGTTTCACCGGGTTCGCCGGCTTCTTCGCCTTGGCCTGAGCCGGATTCCCGGGCTTCTGAGGCACAGCAGCGGTGGCTGCACCCTCCGGAGGTGGTTGCGCGCCCGGGGCGGCTAGCAACTTGCGCATCTGCTCGGCTTCGAGTTCTTCCGGGGTCCTGGCGACCTTCGGCGCCGGGCCTCCCTGGAGGTAGGACACAGGGAATTCGGTTCCCTCGGGAGCATACGGCTGCATCGAGGATCCGCTACCCGGCAGCATCTGTCCCGGAGCCATGGGGGTCGGCTCGTGGAAGACCTCAGGCGGTTGCGGTCGGGAACTGGTCGTCGGGGTCGGCGTCAGCGGCAATTGCATGCCGTCTTTCCGACGCGAGGCGAAGCGTTCGCCGTCACCCTGGTCGGGTTCCACGGTGAGGAACGGCTGGGGCTTCGCCATCGACTCCGACTTGCGCTGGGATGCGTGGAGATTGTTGATCCACTGCGCCAGGATCTGATACGACCGATCGTTGGAACCGCTGAAGATCGGACGCTTGCTGGAACCCAGGCCGTGGGGCCGGAGCGTGCTTGAGAGCAACTCGCTCTTGGTCGGGTTCTCCCAGTCCACGAGCCTGAGGGCCGCGTCGAGATTGTGCCGGATCGCGTCCGTGGTCGCGTCGCCCCTGGTCTTGATCAAGACGAGGCGGAATTCCCCATCGTATTTCTCGTTGTGACAGCGGGCGCAACGGGTCTGGAGGACCCCGTGGACGTTGCGTCGGAATTCCTCGACGCGACGGACGGTCGCAGCCTTCGAAATGCCCTCGATTTGGAGGAGCCCCGAGACTCCCATCTCGCGCGAAGCCTGATCGAGCCTTCGACGCTCCAGGGGATCCATCCGACTATCAACCATCTCGACGCTCGCCTGGACCACTTCCGTGTCCTTGACAGCCCTGCGAGACTCGAGGTCGTTGATCTTGTCGAGCATGTTCTTGGCTTCGACATTAGTCGGGCTCAGCGCGAGGACAGCATCGAGCTGTTCCTTGGCCTTGTCCTGGAGCCCGGTGGTGAGACACCATCGAGCCAGCTTCATGTTCTCGTCGGGGTCGCGCTCGGGGAGCTGCGAGCGTCGAAACTCGTAGGCCTCGTCGATCGAGCGGAACATGCCCACGACTTTGTTCTTAGCATAGGGGAGCTTACTCCCCCTCACGTGGAGGATATAGCCGGCCGGGTCGACGGAGACCAGGCCTTGCTTCACTCCACCGTCGGTTAATAGGAGCACCGCTTGCGACGGGGCAGCCGGTGCGACGGGCGTAGCCGAGCCCGGCTGAGACTTGGGCGGGTCAGCGTCGCTGTAGCGCGCGGTCCCGAGCAAACCCAGCGCGGTCAGGCCGGTGGCGAGAAGGGAGTTTTTGGGTGACATGGTGGCGGGACGGTAGCCCGACCCCTAAAATTCGTCAAGTCGAACCGAACCGAGTTGCGACGTCCCTTCGTACAAAGCATTGGCCGCCACTCCAGAGACCCTCGGAATATGGAACGGACCTTTGCCTCGAGATTGCTGGAAGAACTGGTCGGCCAGGTCGTCGTGGTGGATCTTCGCTCCACCTATGTCTGCCTTGGCAAGCTCGAAAGGGCGGACGAGGTCTACATCGAGATCAAGGATGCCGACCTCCACGACTTCCGCGACAGCACCGCGACGCGTGAGGTCTACATCCACGACTCGGTCCGATTCGGCGTCCGACGGAATCGCGCCAAGGTACTCGTGCGGTTGGACGAGGTCGTCGCAATCACCCGGTTCCGCGACGTCTCCGAGTCCTGATCGTCCTTGCATTTTCGCCACTTACGGCATCCTGTGTGCTGCCGTCACTATATTTCGGGTCTACGCTCGAATACACTGAGAATTGACGTAAAGCCCCTCCAGCCTTCGACGACTCCCTTTGAGACCGTCGTCCTGGAAACGATAGACGCTTTCGTCGAAATCGAGGTTACCGACGCCATGTTGAAAACGAGATGGTTCCTTGCCCTGCCACTGGCACTCGCCGCTTGGGTCGGCACGGCGCAGGCCTCGTCGATCCGAGACGAGGCGGGCCTCTTCGACCCGGAAACCGTCCGACAGGCACAGGACATCCTGGATCGAGTCGAGAGCCGAACCAAGCTACCGACCACGATCGAGACGATCACCTCGCTCGAAGGTGCACCGATCGATGAGGTCACGGTCCGGCACGCCGAGAGGGATCGCGCAAGTGGTGTCTTCATCCTGATCGCGAAGAAAGAACACAAGATCGAGGTTCGGGCCGCGCGTGGTTACCGCCGAGCCTTGCCCGACTCCAGGTTGGCGCCCATCCGAACCGCCTTCCTCAATGAGTTCAAGAAAGGCGACTATAGCGCCGGCCTCAAGCAGGGCGTGGCCGAGCTCGAGCGTGAAGTCACCGGGGCCCAGGCTGCCAATGGCGGCTTGCTCCTGCAGAACGCCCCCAACAATGCTCGCCGAGCCCCGGTGAACAGGCCAGGTGGCGGCCAGCAGTCGTTCGGACTGGGGTCACTCCTCGGGATTGGCCTGGGGATCATCGCGATCCTGTTCATCCTCCGCCTCATCGGCAGCGCGTTCGGCGGCGGTCATGGCTACGCCGGACCCGGCCGGATGGGCGGCCCCGGTTATGGTGCTCCTGGATACGGCGGCGCTGGCGGTGGCGGCGGTGGTTTCCTGTCGAGCATGTTCGGCGGCATCGGCGGTGCTATCGCTGGCAACTGGCTCTACGACCAGTTCTCCGGCCGTCACCACGGAGGATATACCGACAACTCCTCCACCTATGGAGACGCCGGACAAGGCTATTCGGGTGACTCCGGTGCCAGTGACTGGTCTGGCGGCGGTGGCGTCTCGGGCGACTGGGGCGACAGCGGAGGTGGCGGAGGTGGTGATTGGGGCGGAGGTGGCGGCGGCGACTGGGGAGGTGGTGACAGCGGCGGCGGTGGCGGCGATTGGTAATTGAGACTTTGCCGCTCTCAATAAATCGAGCGACCGCGGGCTGATCAGCTCGCGGCCGCTTTCGCTTTCAGGGTCGTGGCTCAGTCGAGATCCTTGATCTTCACGTTCTTGTACCAGCAGTCGGAGCCGTGGTCCTGGAAGCCCAGGTAGCCAGGACGGGCGAAGTCCTTGACCGTGACCTTGGCGAACTTGTGCTTGGAACCATCGGGACGCTTCCCGGGCTCCGTCCACTCGGAGAGGTCGATCTTGGAGACCGCCTCGCCATTCAGGACGACTTCAATCTTGGGACCCTTGGCGGTGATAGTCATGTGGTTCCACTCGCCGGCCGGCTTCTGTGCATTGACCTTCGGGGAAACGAGGTCGTAGAAGGCCCCGGAGTCATGCAGGCCGGTCCCCGTGGTATCGTCGATCGCGATTTCGAGGCCCGTCATGACGGGCTCCTTGAGTTCGCCCACGCGAATGAAGACTCCGGAGTTGCAGCCCTTGGTGAGCTTGTAGTCGAAGTCGAACACGAAGTCGCCGTGGGGACGTTCGTGAGCGACGATGTAGCCCCCCGACTTATGCGGGTTGAGCCCATCCGCCTGGACGTTCGCCTTGGAGAGTGGCTTCGAATCCTTGTTCGTGATCCAACCCTTGCCACTCGTGCCATCGAAGATCAGCGTGAAGTCCGACTCCGCCGCAAAGGCACCCGCCGCGAGGGCGAGGAGCAAGAGGCCTGTCGATTTCAGGGTACCCATCGGTCATCCTCAGTTTGGCTCAAGGAAACGAACCGGCCGGGTCGATCCCGGCCAAGACGCGCCGATTGTGCCACGCGCCTGGAGCATCAGCCAGGGTCTGGGTACAACCCGAGGCGTACTCCCGCATTTGTCGGAATTAGCTCGCCCTGGTAGCTAACCCCTTCGACTCCCGCACGTTCTTCAGGTGGATGACTCGACCGATGGACCGCATCACGAAGCGCCGGGAAACCGTGATCAAGTCGCTGAAAGGCGATCGAGTCGACGCCATGCTCATCAGCTCAGTCCCCAACGTACGCTACCTGACTGGATTCACGGGCGAGGACTCGACCCTCCTGATAACGCGCGACCGGGCGATCTTCCTGTCCGATGGGCGATATCGCATCCAACTCGAGGAAGAATGCCCGGGGCTCGAGGTCCATATCCGGACCGTTTCCCAACTCATGGTGGATGCCATCGTCGAGGTGGCAGGACAGCTTGGCGTTCGGAGTCTCGGCATCGAAGCGAGTGTGATGAATGTCGCCGATTTCGAGGAATTGAAGTCGAGGCTCAAGACCGTCGATCTCGTGCCGCTCTCGGGCAAGGTGGAGTCCTCCCGGGCGATCAAGGATCGCGAGGAGATCAACGCCATCAAGGAGGCGATCCTCTTCGCGGAGCGTGCGTTCGGGATGCTCCGCTCAGGACTTCGCGGTCAGGACACGGAAAAGGGGACGGCAGACGCCCTCGAAGGTTATCTGAGACATTGCGGTGCAAGCGCGGCGAGCTTCCCCCCGATTATTGCCGTCGGCGCACGTGCAGCCTTGCCGCATGCTCGGCCCACCGACTCGATCCGGATCGACCAGGCGGACTTCGTCCTGGTAGACTGGGGGGCGACTGGTAACCCTTACAAAAGTGACTTGACGAGGGTGTTGGTCACCGGTAAGGTCACACCCAAGTTTGAGAAAGTCTATCGGACGGTCCTCGAGGCGCAAGAGCGGGCCATTGCCGCCATCCGCCCCGGTGTCCCGGCCGGAGATATCGACGCCGAAGCCCGCTCCGTTATCGAGGAGGCCGGTTTCGGCCGTTTTTTTGATCACGGCCTGGGTCACGGTCTGGGCCTTGAGATTCATGAAGCCCCTCGCCTCCGCAAGGAATCCAACGTCACCCTCCAACCCGGCATGGTGGTCACCGTCGAGCCCGGCATTTATTTGCCAGGGTGGGGTGGCATCCGGATCGAAGACGACGTCTTGGTAACCCCCCATGGCTGCGAGGTTCTGAGCCACGTCCCCAAATCACTCGACTCGGTTCGAGTCGCGTGATTGAAAATACGACAGTCAGCCGCGCGGAGCGTCAGAATGCCGGAAGAGAAGCCGACGGAACCCACAAACACCCCTCTCGATGTCCAGAGCATCCGCCACCTGGTCCGCCTGATGAAGCGGTACGACCTGACGGCGATAGACCTGATCGAAGGCCCGACCAAGATCCGCCTGCGTCGCCAGGGTTCGGAAGCTGCTATCTCCGGTTATACCGTGGCAGCGCCCACCCCCGTCTACGCCGCGCCTCCGGTCGCTGCGCCCGCCGCCGGCCCGGCTCGTACCGAAGCCGCTCCCGCCGCGGCGGCTCCGAGCAAGGACATCGTCATCGAGAGCCCGATGGTCGGGACGTATTACGCCTCCAGCTCTCCCGACGCCCCGGCGTTCGTCTCGGTCGGGTCGGCGATTCGTCCCGACACGACGGTCTGCATTATCGAGGCCATGAAGGTCTTCACCGACATCCCGGCCGGCGTCACGGGCACAATCACCGAAGTGCTCGTCAAGAACGGGCAGTCCGTCGAATACGGCCAGCCGATGTTCCGAGTCAACCCGTCCTGAGAATGCCCGGGACGCCTTCGCCCTGCCGAGACCGTCGTAGCTCTAAGACTCCCGGTCACGTTCGCGGCAAGCCGTAGGGGATGCGTCCCGAATCTCCAGGGATCCCGCGGAAGGGGACCGGGCGGCGCCATGATTGCCGCGGCCCGAGGGGCCCTTTGAATCCGCCATCCGCATGCTCCGAGGTCCTCGATGTTTCAGCGTATCCTGGTGGCGAACCGCGGCGAGATCGCGCTTCGGGTCATTCGTGCCTGCAAGGAGCTAGGGGTCGAGGTCGTCGCCGTCTATTCGCAAGCAGACCGCAACGCTCCCTACCTCAAGTTTGCCGATCGAGCCATCTGCATCGGCAAAGCCCCGAGTGTGGATAGCTACCTCAACATCCCCCGCATCATCGCCGCCGCCGAGGTCGCCGACGTCCAGGCGATCCACCCCGGCTATGGCTTCCTCAGCGAAAACCCGAGCTTCGCCGAGATCTGCCGGAGTTGCAGCTTCGAGTTCATCGGACCGCCGCACGAGGCCATCCGCCGGATGGGACTCAAGACCGAGGCCAAGGCGGTCGCCGCCGCCGCCAAGGTGCAGTGCGTCCCCGGATCCGACGGCCCTGTCGTGAGCGATGAGGACGCGCTCGTCCTGGCTCGACGTATCGGCTACCCCGTCCTGATCAAGGCCGCGGCCGGTGGCGGCGGCAAGGGCATGCGTGTCTGCCGGGAGGAAGGCTCCCTCCTCGCTTCTCTCCAGTCCGCCCGCAACGAGGCTGACGCCGCGTTCAAGAACTCGAGCGTCTACCTTGAGAAATTCATCGACCGGCCTCGACACGTCGAAGTCCAGATTTTGGCCGACTCACACGGCAACGTCGTCCACCTCTGGGATCGCGACTGCTCGCTCCAGCGCCGCCATCAGAAGCTCGTCGAAGAGGCTCCGGCCCCGACTCTTCCGCTGAAGGTCCGCGAGCAACTTGGCGACGCGGCCGTGCGGCTTGCGAAGGCGGCCGGCTACGTCAACGCGGGGACCTGCGAGTTCCTCGTCGACTCCGAGAACAACTTCTACTTCATCGAGGTCAACGCTCGCATCCAGGTCGAGCACCCGGTCACCGAGATGGTCACCGGCATCGACCTCGTCAAGCAACAGATCCGCGTGGCGGCGGGCGAACCCTTGCCGTTCACCCAGAACGAGATCAAGACACGGGGGCATTCCTTCGAGTGCCGGATCAACTCCGAGGATCCCGACCACGACTTCCGGCCCTCCGCCGGAAAGATTACGGCGATGAGGATCCCGGGCGGACCCGGCGTTCGCTGGGATTCCCACGCCGAGGTCGGCTACTCGGTCCCGCCGAACTACGACTCGCTCGTCGGCAAGCTCATCGTCCATGCCGCAACCCGTGACGAGGCGATGGGCACGATGAGGCGAGCTCTCGACGAGTTGGTGATCGAGGGGATCCACACCACGATCCCGCTCCACCGGCGGATCTTCCGCAACCGCGACTTCATCGAGGGACGCGTCGACACCACCTGGGTTGAACGCGTGCTGATGCCGGCCAAGACCGCGGCGAACGCGAAGTAAGAGCACGATCCCATCAAGATCGGTTGCTCTATAGGGATCGGCGACCTTGATATTGGGGGGCCGATCCCGTTTTTGCGTCTCCCGATTGTCTCCGATGAGGAGATCTCCCAAGTTAGCGAGGGGAGGACTCCCCTGGTGCGTCGTCGATCCAATGTGGTAACTTCGCTCCAGCGTCCCTTTACGTGACGATATTGCTCGGAGCGGACGAAAACGGACGGGATCTCGCCCATTTTCGACGCCCGAAGGCTCGACCGAGGTAGGAACCTTTCATGAAAGTGGGTTTGTTGACGGGGGGCGGCGACTGCCCCGGCCTGAACGCGGTCATCCGCGCCGTGGCTCAGCGAGTCTCGAATGAAGGTGGGAGCTGCGTCGGCATCCTCGAGGGATGGCGTGGCCTGGTCCAGAACATCAGTCGCCCGCTCGAAATCAACGAAACCGATGGGATCATTGCCAAGGGGGGGACGATTCTTGGATCCTCCCGAACCAACCCCTTCAAGAATCCCGAACGCGACCTGCCGGCGGTCCAGGCCAACTTCAAGGCACTCGGACTCGACGCCCTGGTGGCCATCGGTGGCGACGACACCCTCGGCGTGGCCCATCGCCTCCATAAAGAGTTCGGCATGCCGATGGTCGGCGTCCCCAAGACCATCGACAATGATCTTATGGTCACCGACTTCACTTTCGGCTTCGACACGGCCATCAATATCGTGACCGAGGCCGTCGACCGGCTTCGCACCACGACCGAGAGCCATCGTCGCATTATGGTGGTCGAGACGATGGGCCGGCATGCCGGCTGGATCGCCTGCTTCTCGGGCATCGCCGTCGCGGCCGACTACGTCCTCGTCCCCGAAGTCCCAATCGACATGCCGCACGTCATCGACGTGCTCAAGCGCCGTCGCGAATCGGGCAAGAACTACGCGATCGTGGTCGTCTCCGAAGGGGCGAAATTCCCCGACAAGGGCATGGTCACGCTTGAAGCCGACGTGGACGCCTTCGGCCACGTCCGCCTCGGTGGCGTAGGTAATGTCGTCGCGGAGCAGATCGAGAAGGCCACCGGTTACGAGACCCGCTGCGTCGTCCTGGGTCACATCCAGCGCGGCGGACCTCCCAGCGCTTACGACCGCGTCCTCGCCACGCGCCTCGGCCTCGCCGCTGGCGACCTGGTGATCCAGAAGCGGTTCGGCACGATGGTCGCCCTCTCCGGCACCAAGATCATCGAGACCTCGCTGGCCTCGGGCGTTGCCGCGACGAAGACCCTTGACCTCGCCTACTACAACGAAGCGGCGGCCTTCTTCCGTTGAGTTCGAGCCCCCTCAGAAATCAATGACCGATTGCCGTTCGGAGCCATTTGGCCCGTCCGGCAATCGGTCTTTCTCTTTCCCCATCCTTTCGATTTCCCCCTCATCTCTTCAAGGCTTTACTTTCGGGCTGGCTTTTGCCTTGGCCGCTGCCTCCTCGGCTCTTTGACGCGCCGCGAAGGCCGCCTTGCGACCCGCCACCATTGGAGCGGCGTCGACCTTCCATCGCCCCTCAATCTTACGGACACGTGTCGGAATGGGGGCGCCTTCGTGGACGACGACCGATCGGTCGGGGCTGAACTCGGCAGGCTTGATCTCGATGACACGACCTTTGCTCAGCGGGAACATCTCTCCCGGCTTCGCGATTCGGAACGGCATCTCCTCGGCGACCGCCTTGCGGAATTCCGCCACCTTGTCAGCAGGGAGGCGTTCACCCTTCAGGAGCCAGGCGAAATCCCCCTCAGGCAAAGGCAGCGTGAGTGCCTGCAACTCTCGCTCATTCCCCGTCGCCATGGCGATCATGAAGTTCTTAACCGCCCCCTCAGGCGAGTCGGGGAAGGCGGTGATCGTCGCCTTCTTCGCGTCCTGTCCATGACCGACGCACCATGGGACAGCCCAAAGGATTGCGACCAGACCCAAAACCTTGAGTTTTCGTCCTTGCACGTGAGATCCCTCCATTTTCTACCTTGACCAAACTCGTCTACGAATTCGTGTCGCAGCCGATCCTGCCGATCCTGCCGGTCATACGGCTCTTATCCTCGCATGGAGCCAACACAAGGGAAGTGCATTTCGGCGGGATTTCTTGGTTAAATTGGATGGTGTGATGCCCAGTCGAGATTCTATAAACATTCTGTTTTGTATTATGTGTTAGAATTTTGAAAGTTCATAGAATTAATATTGCACGCAATTAATTCTGCGAAGGCCACTCTTTTCGCATCAGAATGAAGGCTTGATTTCTACGAGCTGCAAAAGAATCACGGGAAGCCAAACGAGTTATCGAGGGTGGATGAAAACAATAAAATATTAAATATAATATTATGTTTGAATTTTAGTTATCGTGTGTGAGTCTGGATGTGAGGCTGTCAAAGATCGTCATTGAAATCAACGCCTGGACTGAGTTCGAGGGGTTGGCTCGAGCGAGGCCGCGTGGCTAGAGCAATAAGTGCGAGATACGAAAGGTAGAGGCCGGCGGCGACGAGCCACGCGCTCGAAGGCATCTTCAAATCGAAGTGAAGGACTGCAATCAGGCCCTCGAATGGCAGAAGGGTCAGGATCGCCATTCCAAAGAGAAACTGACGACCCAGGCCGGTCTCTCCAGAAATGTTCTCAAGTTGCCGCCGGCCATGGTGAGCCCGGATCAGCGCGGTCAGCATTGGGACGCCGAACACCGCGATGAATTCGGCAAGGTCTCGGCTAGGTAAGAGTTGAGGCAGGAAGATCGGTGTGATGGCCGCGATGACTGGCAATGCTCCATCCCACGCCAGAATGGATCGAAACCAGGCTCGACTCGTCATGATGTTCATTCATGCAGTCGATCGTTGATTTCGAAGATGAAAACTGTCTTCGCAACGCACGCAGTCAATCTTCTGAACTCCTGCCCAACTGTGATCACGAACTCCATCGACTAAACTCTAGGGCGTAAAGCTCTGGGGAGAGCTAACTAATCAGACCCCACTCACTGAGAGAAGACAGAAGAGATTCAATGGGTACAAGCCGAGGGAATCAGCTACTGAAAAGCATTCTAGAAGCAGGGCAGGGGGGAACTCGTCGATGATCCGCAAATTCTCTACGAAATTTTCGGTAGGGTCTTGATCCGCGGCGAATTCCCGATACTATTACCCCTGTCGCCTGTGACAACACGGGTGACGACGACCGGCCGACAGGACGGTAACGGACAACCGATACTGAACTGTGGGTCGCGTATCCCTGCGTTGGTGTTCGGCCGGAATGACTCGCCCCAAGAGGCAGGTCGCTCCGGCCGCTGACATCGTCGGGGCACTCTTTGACAATTCGGTCGATCGTGGTGGATCGTTGTGGACCCTCGAGGGAAGCCGGCGTGAAGCCGTCGGGGTCGTCCCCTCCCGGTTGGGGAGGAGTACGGCAGGGACGGCAGCACCAACCGGCATACGATTCCGGGATGCAAATCCCAATGAGGATCGTCTGCGACCAGTCAGTTATTTCCTCGACCCGAAGGGAGAGGATCGAGACGCCATCTTCGGATGGTGAATCGGACCAATTTTGAAGGGTTTGATCCTGGCTCAGAATGAACGTTGGCGGCGTGGATTAGGCATGCAAGTCGTACGGGCCGCAAGGCCAGTGGCGCAAGGGTGAGTAAGGCGACGGTAACCAACCCCGGAAATGGGTATAGCCGCGGGAAACTGCGGGTAATCCCCAGCGACGCGAGGACTCGGCATCGAGGCCTCGCCAAAGCCCCGGCGTTCCGGGACGGGCCGTCGTGGTATTAGGTAGTTGGCGGGGTAACGGCCCACCAAGCCTGCGATGCCTACCGGGCGTGCGAGCGTGGCCCGGCACACTGGGACTGAGACACTGCCCAGACTCCTACGGGAGGCTGCAGTCGAGAATCTTCGGCAATGGGCGCAAGCCTGACCGAGCGACGCCGCGTGGAGGACGAAGGCCTTCGGGTTGTAAACTCCTGTCGAGGGGGAAGAAGCCGCGAGGTTGACTGAACCCTGGAGGAAGCACGGGCTAAGTTCGTGCCAGCAGCCGCGGTAAGACGAACCGTGCGAACGTTATTCGGAATCACTGGGCTTAAAGCGCGTGTAGGCGGGAGGGCACGTCCGTCGCTGAAATCCCACGGCTCAACCGTGGAACGGGCGCGGATACGACTCTTCTGGAGGAACGTAGGGGGACCTGGAACTTCCGGTGGAGCGGTGAAATGCGTTGAGATCGGAAGGAACGCCCGTGGCGAAAGCGAGGTCCTGGACGTTTACTGACGCTGAGACGCGAAAGCCAGGGGAGCGAACGGGATTAGATACCCCGGTAGTCCTGGCCGTAAACGATGGGCACTGGGTAGGGGGCTCGCCGATGGGCTCCCTGCCGTAGGGAAACCGTGAAGTGCCCCGCCTGGGGAGTATGGTCGCAAGGCTGAAACTCAAAGGAATTGACGGGGGCTCACACAAGCGGTGGAGTATGTGGCTTAATTCGAGGCTACGCGCAAAACCTTATCCCAGGCTTGACATGCACGGATTAGCCGGCGGAAACGCCGGTAAGGCCGCAAGGTACAACGTGCACAGGTGCTGCATGGCTGTCGTCAGCTCGTGCCGTGAGGTGTTGGGTTAAGTCCCCTAACGAGCGAAACCCCTGTGTCTAGTTGCCAGCGCGTCATGGCGGGAACTCTAGACAGACCGCCGGCGTTAAGCCGGAGGAAGGCGGGGATGACGTCAAGTCCTCATGGCCCTTATGCTTGGGGCTGCACACGTACTACAATGGGGCGGACAGAGCGTCGCAAGTTCGCAAGGACAAGCTAATCGCAAAAACCGCCCCTCAGTTCGGATTGCGGGCTGCAACCCGCCCGCATGAAGCTGGAATCGCTAGTAATCGCGGATCAGCATGCCGCGGTGAATGTGTTCCTGAGCCTTGTACACACCGCCCGTCAAGCCACCAAAGCGGGGGGCATCCGAAGTCGCCGGAGCCGCAAGGCGAGCGCCGAAGATGAAACCCGTGATGGGGACTAAGTCGTAACAAGGTAACCGTAGGGGAACCTGCGGTTGGATCACCTCCTTTCTAAGGATTTCCTTGGAAAATCTCGGCCCGAGACCGGGCCAAAGCGGTGCGAGCTCTCTCGCGTCGTCCGGTCGGAAAGGCCGCATCGGCACCGTCCCTAGTTCTCGACGCTTGACGCCGGCTTCCCACGCGGGTCCGATAACGAAGACACCACGACCGATCGACTGTCTCAGATGAAAATCTGATGGGGTGACGGTGGGATGAGCGATCATCCCACCTCTACTCTATCTCGATGTTTGATGCTCCGCTGGGTGTGGGGCGGTGCTGTCATCCGACAGCTTCGCCCCTGGCCAGCGGCCAGGTAGGCCCCGGGTTGCCGGGCGCCGATCGCTCCTTGACAATTCGGTGATTTGGTCACGCAAGAATACCGTAGCAATGGTAGTGGCATACCAAGTATCTCCACAACAGTGGAACCCTTACGGATCGCGGGCCTGAGACGCCGAGAGGCGGACAGGGCCCGCAAGTATCGTTACACGGTGGTGAAGCCGCGTCGCGAGACGCCGACTCACCAAGCGGGAACGTGACCCATGCCGGATCGACTGTCGCACCCGTGCGGCGGCCGGATCGGCGTGGTCAAGCTCCTAAGGGCACGGGGGGGATGCCTAGGCGTCATCAGAGATTCGGGCGTGGAAGGCTGCGAAATGTCCGGGGAGCTGCCGAACGAGCGTCGATCCCGGAATGCCCGAGAATACCCGGGGAACTGAAACATCTCAGTACCCGGAGGAAAGGAAATCAACCGAGACTCCCTCAGTAGCGGCGAGCGAACGGGGACCAGCCTAAACCGGGTGGGACACCACCCGGGGTCGTGGGGCCGGAGTCGTGGGATGAATGAGCGTCAGCCGAAGTTCCTTGGAACTGGACACCGTAGCGGGTGAGAGTCCCGTAGGCGACGATGCGAGTTCCCCTATCCGGTACCCGAGTAGGGTCGGGCACGTGAAACCCGGCCTGAATCGGCGGGGACCATCCCGCAAGGCTAAGCACTCGATGACGACCGATAGCGAACCCAGTAGGGCGACCGAACGGTGGGAAGAACCCCGATGAGGGGAGGAGACTGAACCTGAAACCCCGTGCCTACGAGCGGTGGGAGGGCATTGGCTTAGGCCAGCCTGACCGCGTGCCTTTTGCATAATGATCCGGCGAGTTACTGTATTCGGCCCCAGGTTAATCCCTTCAGGGGAGGAGCCGCAGCGAAAGCGAGTCTTCATCGGGCGCCATAGTCGAGTGCAGTAGACGCGAAACCAGGTGAACTACCCATGGGCAGGTTGAAGCGGCCCTAACCGGCCGTGGAGGACCGAACCCACCAGTGTTGAAAAACTGGGGGAGGACCCGTGGGGAGGAGTCAAAGTCTTATCAAACCTGGAGATAGCTCGTTCTCTCCGAAATGGCTTTAGGGCCAGCCTCGGGACATACCCTGCGGGGGTAGAGCGACGGAATTCGGTCGGGGGGCTTCCCGCCTACCCGCCGAAACCCAACTCCGAATACCGCAGGGCGGACCCCGGGAGTCAGAACGTGGGGGATAAGCTTCACGTTCGAGAGGGAAACAACCCAGACCGCCGACCAAGGCCCCCAAGTCGACGCTCAGTGGCAAAGGAAGTGGGATCGCGGTGACAGCCGGGATGTTGGCTTAGAAGCAGCCACCATTTCAAAAGTGCGTAACAGCTTACCGGTCGAGCCATCCCGCGCCGAAAATGACGGGGACTAAGCGTCGCGCCGCAGTCGCGGATCGGAAACGATGGTAGGAGAGCGTTGCCCGCCGCCGCGAAGCCGGATGGAAACGACCGGTGGAGCGCGGGCAAGTGCGAATGCCGGAACGAGTAACGATAAGATGGGTGGGAAGCCCATCCGCCGAAAGCACAAGGTTTCCTGGGGAAGGTCAATCCGCCCAGGGTCAGTCGGGACCTAAGGCGAGGCCCAAGGGCGTAGCCGATGGACAGGCGGTTAATATTCCGCCACCCGCCGTGAAGGTTGAGCCGCGGAGGACGCCGGGACGAGACAGGTCGGGGCGCTAGATACCCCCGTGCCGCAAGGCCGACAGCATTCGATCTGGAAGCCTGTTGATATCCCGGCCGCGAAAAGCCCCGCGGGGACGACACGGCCGGCCCGTACCGCAATCCGACACAGGTGTGCTAGGCGAGCATCCGAAGGCGTTCGGGAGAACCCTCGTGAAGGAACTCGGCAAAATGACCCCGTACCTTCGGTATAAGGGGTGCTCACCGCAAGGTGAGCCGCAGAGAATCGGCTCTAGCGACTGTTTATCAAAAACACAGGACTCTGCCAACTCGCAAGAGGACGTATAGAGTCTGACGCCTGCTCGGTGTCGGTAGGTTGAGGAAGGCGGTCAGCGCGAGCGAAGCTGCCGACCGAAGCCCCGATAAACGGCGGCCGTAACTATGACGGTCCTAAGGTAGCGAAGTTCCTTGTCGGGTAAGTTCCGACCTGCATGAATGGCGTAACGACTGGAGCACTGTCTCCACGAGGGACCCGGTGAAACTGTAGCCGTGGTGAAGATGCCACGTACCCGCGGTCAGACGGAAAGACCCCGTGAACCTTTACTGCAGGTTGGCATTGGGTCAGTGTCCTTTCTGTGTAGCATAGGTGGGAGGCTGCGACACGGCGGCGCCAGCCGTCGGTGAGCCATCGGTGAAATACCACCCTGAAATGACCCTGATCCTCACCGGTCCGTAGCCCGGGCCGGGACCATGCTCATCGGGCAGTTTGACTGGGGCGGTCTCCTCCCAAAGAGTAACGGAGGAGTGCAATGGTACCCTCGGCCCGGTCGGCAATCGGGCAACGCGAGCGCAAACGTAGAAGGGTGCCTGACTGCGAGACCCATCAGTCGAGCAGGGACGAAAGTCGGCGTTAGTGATCCGGCGGTGCTGGATGGAAAGGCCGTCGCTCAACAGATAAAAGGTACTCCGGGGATAACAGGCTGATCTCCCCCGAGCGTCCCTAGCGGCGGGGAGGTTTGGCACCTCGATGTCGGCTCATCGCATCCTGGGGCTGGAGAAGGTCCCAAGGGTTTGGCTGTTCGCCAATGAAAGCGGTACGCGAGCTGGGTTCAGACCGTCGTGAGACAGGTCGGTCCCTATCTGCCGTGGGCGTAGGAAACTTGCGGAGCGTCTCCCCTAGTACGAGAGGATTGGGGAGGACCGACCTCTGGTGTGCCGGCTGTCCCGCTCGGGGCATCGCCGGGTAGCCAGGTCGGGACCGGATAAGCGCTGAAGGCATCTAAGCGCGAAGCCCCCTCCAAGACGAGGTTTCCGGCACGAAAGTGCGAAGGCTCCTGGAAGACGACCAGGTCGATAGGCCGGGAGTGCACGGCGAGCGATCGCCGCAGCCGACCGGTCCTAACAGCCGACCGCTTGACCACCCCGATCCGTCCGCCTCCCCCGGCATGGTAACATGCCGCGGCGAAGGATGAGATCCGAGGTGTGGTTCACACATCACCCGGGCCATGTGACGATCCGATCCCACGGGATCCGCCGTCGTCGAGGTCCTCGGGTGTGCCCGCCAGCCGCGGTCCATTCGACGCGTGACCCGATCCACCGAAGTCGCGTCCGCCGGGCCTCAACGCCCGGCGGACGAATTTCCGGCGACCATACTGACGGGGTCCCACCCGTTCCCATCCCGAACACGGCCGTTAAGCCCGTCAGGCCCATGATAGTGCCCTTGGCGCGAAAGTCGGTCATCGCCGGAATCCCACAAGCCGCCCCGGTCACCCCAAAGGTGACCCGGGGCGGCTTTTTTTGTTTCGAAGCCATCTTGTATGTATTGATGCAAGTGTATTGCTGGTCTGTGGCTTGGTGACCTGCTCCCCGAAAACTGGACCATCGCATGTGAGACTTCGTATACGATGAGGCTCTTATCAAAGGGAGCCTTGAGAGATGAAGAAATCGAAGTTCACGACCGAGCAGATCGTCTTCGCCCTGAAGCAGGCCGAGGCCGGCCTGGGCGTCGACGAGACCTGTCGCAAGCTCGGCATCAGCCAGGCGACCTTCTTCCGCTGGAAGGCCAAGTACGGCGAGTTGGGCACTCCCGAGGTCCGGCGGCTACGCCAGCTCGAGGAGGAGAACCAGAAGCTCAAGCAACTGGTCGCCGACCTCAGCCTCGACAAGAAGATGCTCCAGGACGTCCTGGCAAAAAAGGCCTGACCCCGCCGCAGCGCCGGGCGATCGTAGCGGACCTGACGGTCCGCTACGGCGTCGGCGTGCGGCGGGCCTGCGAGGCGACCGGATTCGCGCGGTCGACCCACCACTACCGCCCCCGGCGCGAATCGCAGGAGCCGCTTCGCATGCGGCTCCGCGAGTTGGCGACCAGTCGGGTCCGATACGGCTACCGCCGGCTCCATGTCCTGCTCCGCCGCGAAGGCTGGGCGATCAACCTGAAACGAGTCTATCGCCTCTATAGCTTGGAGCGACTGACCTTGCGGCGGAAGAATCCCCGGAGGCGGGTGAGCTCTCGCCATCGCGACGACCGCCCCTGTGTCGAGGCCGCCGACCAGGCCTGGGCGATGGACTTCATGAGCGATGCACTCGCAGACGGGCGCAAGCTCCGCGTCCTGACCTTGATCGATCTATTCACCCGCGAGAGCCTGGCGATCCGCGTAGGTATCCGGTTCACCTCGGGACAGGTCGCCGAAGTCCTGGCCGAGGTCGCCCTCGGCCGCGGCGCACCGCGGGAGCTGAGGGTAGACAACGGCCCGGAGTTCACCGGGCGGATGCTCGACCTGTGGGCTCACCTCAACGGGGTGACGCTGGATTTCAGCCGCCCGGGCAAGCCCATCGACAACGGCTTCATCGAGTCGTTCAACGGCAGGGTACGGGATGAGTGCCTCAACCAGAGCTACTTTCTTAGCCTGGAGGACGCGCGGGAGAAGCTAGAATCATGGCGGGTCGAGTACAATGAGCATCGCCCGCACAGCGCCTTGGGCTACCTGGCCCCCAAGGAGTTCGCGTCATCCCCGGCCGGGAAGCAGAGGGCCTCGTCCGACCGAAAGACTCGCATTTAGCCGGTCCAAGTTCGGGGAGCGGCTCGGGGCGAGAATGACTCTCATACCACATGGACCAATCCACGGGGAGCGGGTCATGGCCGTGTTAAGCGTGGATTGATAACCTGCCGGATATATTAGTGAGCTTTTACGTGTTTTGCTCGGGATCTCAAATCAACCGAGAATCTTACAGTTCAAGCGTCATGTGACAGGAGCTTTTGGATCAATTCTTCAACTCCGGTACCATGATTGTGCAACATCACTACATCGCATTGTTCTTTGACCGGGGGCAGGGCATTCGCCACAGCGGCGGAGTAGCCGCAAACTTGGAGAAAATCGAGATCATTCTCGGCATCGCCGATGCCAGCGACTTCTCCGGCCTTGAGTTCCAAACGAACCAAACCTGCATTCAACCCGCTGGCCTTATTGATACCATGCGGCAGGATCATCACAGCTCGCTTATTCAAAATCACGCAGAGGTCGAGGCCAAGGTCTGCGATGATCTGAGCCACCACTGAATCGTATGGGCGCCAGGTCGCTACGATGACACGGCCCGGCGAAAGCGACTGGACCCCGGCGGCTCTGAGTCGATCGAGCAAGACTTGGGGAGGGGCTTCTCCGAGGAGTTGAATGTCTTTAGTCCTGGGATCGTAGAGCAGGGCACCATTCTCTGCGACGACCAGATCGAAAATGGCGATCGAAGGGAAAACCTTCAGGAGTTCATCCAGTTCTCGACCAGTGATGAGGATGAGTTTACGGCCCGATTTCTGGAAGAGACTAAGTGCCGATAGCGTGGCCTCTGAAACGGCTCCTCTTTCGGCCAGGGTTCCATCGTAGTCTGTAGCAAGGGCCTTGTACTTCATCGGGATCGGCTCAACTCGGGTCGTGAGGATCGTACCTTGCCAGACTACTCAGACCTGTCGACTCGCTATGGGCACTTGTCAAAAGATCGAAAATCAGGGTCTGGCGAGTTCCGCCTGGCTGCCGTCGATGCGATCGAGGACGTAACGGGCCAGGTCCGTTGTCGCGGATCGGGAATTTCGCTGATCGCGGACCCACCGAAGGTTGGCGATGGCTGTCGAGGCGTCGCCGGCTACAAGGCGGTCGAGGGCGAAGAAGGTGCGGGCTTCCGTCTTCTTGGGGAGATCATACGCCGAGTCGAAGAGAATCTGCGAGGTGGAATCTCGGCGAAGATAGCGCAGTAAGGGAGTCGGCCAGTCGTACTGATCCACGCTCTTTAAGCCTTCATCAAGAAACGCGATCGCATCGGACTCGCGACCTTCCTTGCGAGCAGCGAGAGCCCCAAGCATTGACATGTAGGCGATCGATGGGTCTGGCCCTTTTCGGAGCACGAGATAATTTCGTGCGTCGATCTCCGCGCCCGGCAAGTCGGCGGCAAGCCGTGACCAGCCTCGATTGACGTAGGCTTCTTCGTGTCGCGGGTTCAACTCGAGGGCCTTCGAATAGTCATCGACCGCACCCGCGTTATCTCCTCGCGCTCGCTTGAGGTTGCCCCGCTCGAAGTAGGCTGAGGTATCCTTGGGATTGATGCGTAAGGCCATGTCGTAGTGCTGGATGGCCTGATCGTGATGACCCTGTGCAACGTGGATCTTCCCGAGGCCCACGTGAGCGAGGGCAGCCTGAGGATCGAGGCGGATCGCCGTGTCATAGTCCTCGGCCGCGCGATCGTTCAGGCCGAGGCGGGCGTAAACGCCGGCTCGATTCATGATGACGAGGACGTTCTTGGGATCGAGCCGGATGGCCTCGCTCATATTCGCGAGCGAGCGTTCGTACTTCCCGATCATGAATAGGGCCAGTCCGGCGTTGGTGTACCCGCCGGGGTGGCGAGGGGCGAGCTTCACGGCCTCCTCGAAATCCTGGAGGGCGCGTTCGTACTGGCCGAGCGAGTTGAATGCGGCTCCGCGGTTCAGGTAGGCCGTGGCCCGGCCAGGATCGAGGCGAATGGCCTCGTCGAGATCCTTGATCGCCTCCCGGTACTTGCCGAGCCTGACGAGAATCCCGCCGCGATCCTTGAACGCGGCGGCACGCATCGGGTCGAGCCGGATGACCGCGTCGAAATCCCCGAGCGCGTGGATATTGTCTCCGCGCTTCGCCAGGAGCGAGCCGCGCAGGCTGTGGGCTCGCTCATCATCGGGATCGAGGTGGAGCGCCGCGTTGAAGTCGACAAGGGCTTCGTCGTCGCGACCGAGCTGGCTCAGGACGTCGCCTCGGAGCGAATAGGCACGCGATAAGTTCGGGGCGATGCGGATTGCTGCGGAGTAGTCGACGAGGGCTTGGTCGAGCTGGCCGAGCGTCGTGAAGACCTCGGCTCGCCCGAAGTGGCCGGACGGATCCTGGGGATTAAGCTTGATCGCCTGGTTATATTCCTTGAACGCGTCTTCGTCCTGGCCAATTCGATGCATCACCTGGCCGAGCCCGCAATGGGCCGACGCGGCACATGCAGCGTTCCGATTGAGCGGGAGGGATAGAAGTCTCAGTGCTCGCTGGAAGTCATCCTGCGCCTTCTCGTACTGACCCAGCATCACACGGGCGATTCCGCGGTCAACGAAAAGGCTCGGTGACCATGGGGCCTGGCGGAGCGCCGTGTCAAAGTCGGCGAGCGCTTGGTCGGGGTGATTCAGCCGGAGATGGAGATTGCCTCGACGGATCCGAGACTGCGAATCTCGCGGCCTTCGCTCCAGTATTTCGTCGAGGGACGCCATGGCTTCGAGGGAAGAGCTGGCATTCGTCGCCTGAATTGGTTGATTATTGCCAGGTGACGCGTAGGCCTGCCGCGACGCGGGTGAGACCATGATCCAGGGGATCGTAAGACAGAGAAGCTTCTTCGCATACGACATGGCTCGATCCTTCGCGCCGAGGGGCAATCCGCAGTCTCTTCTTCGACTGAGTTGAGACCCGCGAATCGTCCGTTCGGACGACGATGGATGGACCGATTTCAGGTTCTACGAGCCTTGCCGTGTACGCTGGCTCCGCGCAGGTGGATCGTGCTCAAGTCACCCAGGATTAGCGGAGTGGCAACTGCGAGGGTTCTTCTGGTCAAGCCGGTTGAGGCGGAGGACAACCTCGTCGAACTCATGGAACGGGATTCGTGCATGGAATCGGCACAACCCGACCAACGATCCGTCAAACTCGCCCTGGCTGGTGCGAGTCTTGAATGGGAAACAGGTAGCAAAAAGGTTGAGGCCATGACCTCGACCACAGTTTCAGGATTCGGTTTCGTGTTGATGAGCCCGAGAGTCGGCCTTGGAAGTCTTCGGAGGGAGCATACAGACGGCCGCCTCGAAGAACTCATGGGGACACGGCTCGAGGAACTCGAGCCTTACCATGAACTCTCCCGGCCGAACCGATCGGACTTCGAGGATGTTGGCCTCGATGCAGTCCTTGGGCTCGGGTTCGCCGAGGCAGACCCAGGCCATCTTCCCGAGCACGGGGGCGTCCGGGACGTTGACGAGCGCCCCTCCCCGGCTGACGTTGACCAGGCGGGCGAGGCTTGCGAAGAAGCTCTGCTCATCCCGGCACCACCCAATCCAGATCTGCATCTCATACGTTGGATGCCGGGGCATGACTCGTCGGTCTTCGGGTGACCGTCGGAGCCAGGCTCGGAAGAGATCGAGCAGACCCACCTTGGTGGTCGGATCGGCCACTTCGGTCGCGGTGGCGACGGAGTCGAGGCGGACGGTCTTGTCACGGTTGGACATGAATTTGGGGCGGGAGCTATCGTCGCTCATTGTTGTTCCTTCGATCTACGGCGATCCGACAAGGTGGCGACGGTCGACGGCGGACGCGATCGAGGTCGCAGGCCGACGGACCTTAGGGCGAATGGAACGCCATTCCAAATCCGGCCATCAATGGGCCCTGAACGTCGACAGCCCTGGCCCGGTGAGGGCTTGAAGTGCCGCTCCCACACCACTGAATGGACATTTCGGCGTAATTATAATTAGAAACGCCAAATCAGGAAAAATCAGATCATCCTCACAATAATTCTACACCAAAAATCGAGCAAGTTGTGTCGAAAATGGTGGAAAAACGAGCTATCGGAACAGTGGTGATTCTCCAGGACACGCGGATTTTCTTCTTGCGTTAGTAAGGGATGGTAAACTATCGTATTCTAATGACCCCATGCGACAAGGGCATCGGCCGCCGCGTGCATTTGCTGGCCGCATTTAGACTTAGAGAATTAGAAGTCGATCGCGACAACTTGACTTCCGAGATTTCCGAACATCACGATGAAGCGATGATTCGGGTAACCCCCATGAAGGAGGAATAAGGTGGAACTGTCCCCGGATTCCGTGCCGGTGGTAGAGGACATGCCCCTGACCGATGTCCTGGACCTCACCGATCGAAAGACCAAGGATCGCGCGGCTCGGGCTTCCAAGGCGCGCAAGACCAGCAATCGACGCCACCTCGTCGACCCCGCCACCTGCGATCGCGAATACAGCCCCGCTGAAATGGAATTCATGCAGGCCATCCAGGCCTATAAGCAAGCAAGCGGTCGAATGTTCCCCACCTGGAGCGAAGTCCTCGAAGTCCTCAAGGGGCTCGGCTACCAGAAAGAATCCTGATCCCACTCAGCACGTCTTTGAACTCATTGACAATCTTACGCTCACTTACTTCTTCCGTCCCCATTCATCCCATTAGACGGAAGAATCTCCCGACTGCATTTTGACTCATCGATCGCGTACCCTCACCGCGATATTTTCAGATCCTTGCATCATAATGGCGCGACGGATACTTCCCGGGGACAAGCTCGGTTCCGGTTTCATAAGTCGCGACCTCCTCCCCTATCTCGATCCAATTCCATCCAGCTGATGCCCCCGTCCCAGCAATACGAACTCATCCAACATCGATCTCGACGACGAATCGAACGCCCAGGGAAGGGCGTACGTTCTTCAGTATGTCGTGTCGTGCGGATCTTGTTAGCAATGCGCAACAATCTCGAGGATATGAGATATCGATGCGCGTACTAACGCCGCTGGGCGGGCATGGCCGGGCTATAATGCCCGGCGCAATGACCCACGATGGCTTGTCCCCAGGATAAGCCGATCTGACGGAATCAAGGCCCAGACGGACCTCTGTGAAATCCCCGTACGGAGGGGTATCAGCAATCTTCGCTGTCGCGGCTGAGCGCGATTTCGAGAAATCCGGTGGCCGGGGTGTCAACGAACGTCAGGCGAACCTGAAAGGGACCGAAGCGGGTGCGGACGGCCTCGATGAGTTGGGCTTCAACCCAGACGGAGCTGACGGGTTGGAGGAGCCTCACAAGGACCGAATTGTCACCCTGGGGAGCATCATCAGCGAGAACCAGGAGCCCACTCTGACTGACATCCATGAGTTGGGCAGCGGTCGTGCACAGTTCTCCGTTCGAATACCACCCCAGCTCCGCCGTGTTATCCACGGCCGGATACCGCGGCGCGCCTCGCCGCTCCCTTGAGGTGAGGTGGTCGAGATCTCGTCGAAGATTTTGCATGAGCGTTATGGGGTTATTCGCTATCGCGGGGTTCGAAACCTGAGGTGGAAGCCCTTGGTCCGTGAGCCGCAAGGGGCGGAGACGAAGGCTCGCCGGGCTTGAGGGATGTGGCGCCGCCTTCGGGGTGCCTCTTGTCCAACCTCTAATCGATTATAGGTCAACTTTTTCGATTTGAGGCGGTAAGTTTCAGATTTTCTGCAATATCGGACCACGCCTCCTCCCGGGGTCGTCGGAGCGGGGGACGCGGGGTTATTCGGATTTGCAAATTGATTGTCTGTAAATATGAAGTTTCGTTTGATCGGTGGGTCTTGAGAGTGCATGGCATCGGCGTTTGCGACTCATTGGATGTGGTTATTTAGGGGAGATGAGTCGACTATTTTAATGCCGTTTTCTAGGTCGAAAGTTGCCTAAAGTCATCACGTTCGGTTTTTTCCCGAACCGAGATGTCAACCGAAAAAAGTGGCCTAGGGTTCCTTAGATCCACGTCGGAGGTGGGTTGCCGTCGCAGCCGACGAACTCGGGTTTTTCATCAGGGACCGCAATCGTGTTATCGACATCCATTCGCAAAGTACGAACGACTTCGAGACGGATCTGTCGTCTTGTGCCTTCGCTAGACGTTGTCGAGCCGCGACTGGTCCTCAGCACCGTCGTGGTGGCGCCGACCGTCACCAACATGTCAGTTGCTGGTGGTGATACCTCCTCTGATGTTGTTGGCCCGAAAGCGGTGACTGACTCCTTGACCACAGCGATAACCAACGCCTCGGCACTCGCCGCCGGCCCGGTCGCTTCGGTCGCGAGCACGCTCTCCTCGACGGCCTCCGCCGCCACTGGCGACTTCGCCTCGCTCAACTCGAACACCGGCATCATCAACTTCACCTTGGCGGATCAGGCCACGACCACGGTCGGGATATTCAACGACCAAGGACAGCTCGTCCGCACTATCCTCAGCATGTCGCCCCTCTCCTCCGGGGCCCACAGCGTGATGTGGGACGGCAAGGATGACTCAGGCGTCGCGGTGGCCCCCGGCAACTACAAGGTTGAGATCGCCCTCAATCGAAACACATATGAGAACGTTGGTGCAATTGGCCAGAGCGTGAGCGACCCCAGCTTCGCCAGCCACATGCCGAGCTACCTCGAGTCGGTCGCCGTCGACTCCTCGGGGGGCATCTACACCGCGAACGGCTGGGATGAGCCCGGTGCCGACTTCAAGAAGTGGGACGCGGCCGGCAACTCGATCTATGACGCGAACTACGCCATCCGCAATGGAACTCCGAACGGAGCTCCCTACCGGATAACTCTCGACGACACGTATATGTATTTCTCAGTAGGTGCCTGGGGCGGGCAGCAGCAGATCTGGCGGTTCAATATTTCCGACGGCTCGGCCGCTCCGTTCACGGGTGCCAACGCGATCGATGGCCACATCCAGGTCTACGCCACGACCGATGGACTGACCCCCGCGAACGCCTCGACGGCCGACGCATCGATCTACAAGGCTCCTCTCCAGTCGCTCGCCGTCTCGGGCAACACGCTTTACGTGGCGGACGCGGCAGGCAACAGGGTCCTTCAGTACAACAAGACGACCGGCGAGTTGATCGGTCAGTTCTCGGTCTCGTTCCCGCAGGCGATGGGCATTGACTCCAAGGGCAACCTGTGGATCGCCCACGACCATGGCACCTTGAGCGTCTTCAGCACGAACGGAACTCCGCTCGGCGACTCGATGAAGGGCATCGGTGACATTGCCTCGATCGCCTTCGGCCCGAACGGTAACCTCTACCTGGCGAACTCGACCGCGGGGCAGGTCCAGATCTACTCACTCAACGGGATCAACACCAAGCTCGTTCAGACCCTGGGCCAGCCGGCACAGCCGGGCGACTCGGACCCTTCGCACTTCTTTGACCTTCAGGGAGCCGCCGTCGACTCGCAAGGCAACATCGTCACGATTCAGAATCATCCGGTCGGTGGCGCGGAGATGGCGAGGTTTGCCCCCGACGGTACCGTCCTCTGGCGGCAGTTCAGCAACGAGTTCGTGTCGCTCGGCAATTACGGCCAGGACAATCCGGACCAGTTCTACTCGATGACATTCCATCATTACGAGTTGAACGACCCGAATTCGGGCACGTGGTCGTATGAAGGGAACACTGCCCCGAGCGGCACTCTCTACTCGTCGAATCCGCACGGCGTGCCCCGCGTCCTGAGCTTCGGCGGGCACGACTTCTACTTCATGCCCACGGGCGACGGAGTTGAGATCTATCGGATCGACGGCGACGCGTTCCACCTCGCCTCGATCGTCGGCGGCCGCGACCCGGCGCCCGACGCCAGCATCCGGAACCTGCCCCAGCAGCAGTGGACCTGGAGCGACGCGGATGGCACGGGCGTCCCCAAGACGTCCGAGATCAACTGGTCGACCTCCAGCGCCGGGACATACAGCACCCTCGGCATGAACGTCGATGGCCAGGGGAACATCTGGTACGCCGACAACTCGACACGAACCGTCTGGGAGATCCCCGTCGGCCCGCTCGACGCTAACGGCAACCCCACCTATAGCTGGGCCGACGCGAGGCAGGTCATCAGCAAGGACACGACTCGAGGCTTCCTGCCGCAGACGGTGCAGAAGGCCGATGACGGCTCGATTTACGTGATCGGATGGAGCAGTCAATCGCCCGAGACCGCCTCCTCGTTCTGGATGGGCGGCTCGACCCTGGCCCGTTACGACGCGAACGGGAACATGCTATGGTCGGTGATCCTCCCCGAGGACTGCACCGGCATCGACGTGATCCCGGGCGGCGGCGGGGTCATCCTTGGCGGAGGCGTGTCCGCCTTCCTTTATCAATATACGGATGAAGGCCTGCTCATCGGCCTCACCAAGCCGGGCGCGGCCCTCAACTACACCAATAGCTGGTACGACAACCAGGCTTCGGTGGCCGTGAACCGGAACCCGAATGACGGGATGCTCGACGTCTTCACCGAGGATGACCTCGGTTTGCACATCGGCTGGTACCGGATCAACGACCACCTCGCCACGGCCCTGTCACTGGCGATGACCCCTCCCTTTTCGGCCCCGACGTCGCCGACCGACCTCGCCGCGACGCCCCAGGGGCCGGGCCAGGTCACGCTCTCATGGACCCCGATTCTCGGGGCGACTTACTACAACGTCGAGCGGAGCACCGACGGGACGAACTGGACGCAGGTCACGACGGCCACGGCGCCGCCGCAGGGGGCCGTCGCGGCGATCAGCCTGACGGATGTTGGCCTCTCGTCCGGGACGACCTATTACTACCGGGTGCAGGGGGCCAACAGCACCTCGGCCCTCCCTTATAGCGCGGTGGTCGACGCGACCACCCAGAGCACCGCGGTCAAGCAGGCCCTGGCGAACTACAACTTCACCGCGAATTCGGCCAATACGACCCCGAACTACAGTTTCATGTCGGGATCGTGGACGACGGCGAATGGGATCCTCTCCCAGACGGCGACGACCACCGCCGACCCGACGAAGGCCCTGCTGAGCGTCCCGAACGCCACTGACAACCTCATGGTCACGGCCAGGGTCCGCGTGGATAGTTGGCCGGCCAACTCGGCCGACCCCGCCCGCGCAGGCGTGGGGCTTCAGACTGATCCGAACACCGGCTACGGCTATAACCTCCTCTTTCACGGGCCGAACACGGTCGCCTTCCTCGACGACCAGGTCGCCTGGGGCAACTCGTATACGTTCAACTGGACCGTGGGGCAGTGGTACTGGTTCCAGATGATGCAATACGAGGGCACCATCTACGCCAAGGTCTGGCAGGATGGAACCGCCGAGCCGACCCAGTGGATGTACATCCAGGAAGGCTGGAATGACCGCACCGGTGGGCTGCCTTCGCTGAACGGCGGCTCGGGCATGTCGACCGACTCCTTCACTAACGTCCGCGTCGACGCCTCGAGCCTCGGGACGACCACCGACCCGGGAACCACCGTCGGCACCGGCGATCCGACGACCACCCCGGTCGACACGAGCAACCCCACGACCACCCCGGTCGACACCGGCGTCCCGACGAATCCGACCTCGGGCACGACCGGAAGCTCGAATCCGCCGGCCCAGACGGTCGACACGCCTGTGACGAACCCGACCCCCGTCGATCCGACCGGCCCGACGACGGTCGTCCTCGCCGGCGGCCCGACGGGTTCCGACTCCACGACGACCGACTCCTCGCAGACCACCGACTCGACCGGGACCGGCACCCAGACCGATACGGTCGTGACCGACCCCAACCCGCCGGCCTCGAATCCCTACGGTTCCGACCTGCCGACGCCGGTCGCGACCGCGAGCTTCAGCGGCAGCACGGTCAATCCGAACTGGACTTTGCTCTCCGGTGCCTGGACACAGTCGGGAGGGGTCCTCTCCCAGACCGCCGTCTCGACGGCCGACCCCACGAAGGCCGTCTTGTCCGTCCCGACCTCCTCGCAGAACCTGATCATCACGGCCCAGGTTCGCGTGGATAGCTGGCCGGCCAACTCGGCCGACCCCGCCCGCGCCGGCGTTGGTTTGTCTACGGACGTGAACGGTCTCGGTTACAACCTCCTCTTCCACGGCCCGAACACGGTCCAGTTTCTGGACGACCAAGTCGCCTGGGGCAACTCGTACAGCTTCAACTGGACCGTGGGGCAGTGGTACTGGTTCCAGTTGATGCAGTACAACGGCACACTCTACGGCAAGATCTGGGCGGACGGCACCTCCGAGCCGACTCAATGGATGTTCGTCCAGGAGGGTTGGGGGGAACGGAACAGCGGACTGCCCTCGCTGAATGGCGGCTCCGGTCAGTCAACCGACTCCTTCGCCAACGTGCGGGTGGATTACGCCGACAGCTCGAGCGTCAGCGGCAACCCGATCCAGTTCGACACGACCCACGCGGCGGCCGACGCGACCAACGACGCTACAGCCACTGCCTTCTCGGTCGAGTCGCTGGCCACGATCAACTCCCAGACCGATAACAGCACGGATACCGTCGCCGACCCGGTCCCTGCCGTCACCGCGGCCAATGTTGTGACGCCCGCCGGCGGCCCCACCAAGCTAGTCGCCCAATCGACCGAAGTGACTGCGGCGGCCACGCCGGTCACGGCCACCGTCTCGGTCTCTACGCCCAAGCCTCCGGATGTGCTCATCAAAGCGATGACCAGCAAGGTCAATAACTCGAATACCACGACGGCAACCAGCTCCGCCAGCTCCAAAACCACGGCCGCGAAGTCGACACAGCCGACGATCACGGTCATCACGCCGAGCACGACGGCCGACAGCGGCGAGATCTCGACGGCCAGCGACAAGACGACTTCGACCAAGGGCGGGTCGGTCATCAGTGGTCTGCTCTCGAAGATCCAGACTTCCTCGAAGACCATCGCGGATGTCGCGGCGAGCCTTCTGTCCTCGCAGCCGACCATCACCCCGGCGTCTTCGGCCACCCAGATCTCTACGCCCCACCTGACGACGACCTCGAGCCAGTCCTCGAGCAAGCTCAAGGTGGTCATCAACCTCAAGAAGTGATCCCGGGTCGATCCGAGGAACACCCGCTCATCCCTAAGTCAACGCGGTCGGCCGGGCCCCACAGGATTGAGGCCCGGCCGACCGTTTCGCATTTCCTGGGCAAGCTTGTTCAGACGACTGAGCCGTTCGCGTTGTCCGACTGGCTGAGGACCTGCTGTCGGAGGGCCGCCGTGCCGAGCATGCCCCCCAGGCCCATTGACTCGACGGCCGTGCTCGGGACCAACATCAAGGCACCTTTCTCCTTCAATCCCTCGTAAAGGATGTTCATTGCACGGAGGTGCATGGCCGTTGGGTTGTGCTCGTACGACTCGGCCGCCTTGGCGAAGAGGTGGGCGATCTCGACCTCGGCCTGGCCCAGGATGATCCGGGCCTCCTTCTCTCGCGCGGCCTGGGCCTCGCGCGACATGGCGTCCTGGAGCGACTCTGGGATGACGACGTCGCGCATCTCGACCGACTGGACGGTCACGCCCCAGGGAGTCGAGCGTTCGTCGATCAGCTTCTGTAGTTCGGCCTCGATCTGCTCGCGGCCGCGGAGCAGGACCGTGAGGGGCGTGCGGCCGATGATGTCGCGGAGCGCCGTCTGCGCGGCCCAGCTCACGGCGAGGCGATAGTCCTGGACCTCGAGGGCGGCCTTCTCGGGATCGTAGACCATCCAGAAAAGGACGGCGTCGACGTTCACCGGCACGGTGTCGGAGGTCAGGGTCTCCTCGGCGGCGAAGCTGGTCGTGATCGTGCGCTGATCGATCCAGGACGAGACCTGGTCAATTCCCGGGATGACCCAGAAGAGGCCAGGGCCTTTCATCCCGGCATAACGCCCTAACCGAAGGATTACGGCCCTTTCCCATTGCTTGGCCACCTTCGGCGAGAACGCGGCAATGAGCCCGACGATCGTCCCGACGATTATGCCCCAGGGCGACTCGTAATAGATCGTCTCGGCCAGTCCCAGGGCGATACCCGTGGTGGCAAAGAATAAGGAGATGATGTTGACATGGGGCGGCTCCAAGGTGGTCTGCCCCACCTTGCCACCCGTTGCACGCGCGAGGTTAGCCATCGGAAGAGCCCCCTTGTTCCTGACGAGCCTGCAAGTAAGCAATCGCTTGGTCGAGCGAGACGCCCAACGTGGCCGTCTCCATCACGAATTTGTCCGCCAGATCGGCGAGCCTGCGCTCGCGATCGGGATCCGGCTCCTGACGGGTCGCGACCTCTCGCACGAAGGTGCCGACTCCTCGACGAGTCTCCACCACGCCGGCACGTTCCAGTTCGCCATACACCTTGGCTACCGTATTCGCGTTGATACGCAGGTCGACCGCGAGTTGACGTACCGTCGGCAACTTATCCCAGCCCTTCAGCCGTCCCGTTGCGATCGCGACTCGGATCGCACGCTCGAGTTGAGCGTAAAGCGGCGTCGGATCCTTCGGGTCGAGCTCGAACATAATGATCCCTGTGCTGTTGTTCTAGATGAATAGTACAACTGATGCGACAAGTACGTCAAGGGGTAGGCCCATTGCAATGCCTTTGATTTGAAAGGACCGAGAAGACTGGGAATGGCGAAGGGAAGGGATCAGAGGCTGGGGTTGGAGAACTCTCGAAGGGGAAGGGTGACGGGTTGCTGGTGGCGGGAAGAACGGGCGACGGCCTCGGTGAATTGCATATATTTTACGCCGGTGGCGAAGTCGGTCCGGGTGACTTCGCGCTCGCCTCGGATGGCGGCGATGAAGTCCTCTTCGACCTGCCAGCCGCCGCGGAGATCTCGCGGGATCTCCAGGAGTGCGAGGGAAGCTTCGCTTGCCCTGGCGCCGAAGATTTCATCGCGGGTGAGGTCGTAGCGGATCGCCCCTTCGCTGCCATGGAGTGTTATGGACATGCCCGTGCGATGCCAGAGGACCCCGCTCAGACGATAGACTCCGCAAGAGCCGTCCTCCTGGGTCGTCAACACCTGGACGCTGTCAGGGGTCCCGACCTTCGCCAGGGCACCCGACTCGGGATCGATGCGCTTCGGGATCGCCTTCGACGCATAAGCCATCACGCGATTGACGGGAGAGACCCAGCGAAGCGCCGTTTCGTACAGAATTCCGAGCGTCAGCATGTTGAAGCCGGAATACTTCGTCATCTGCCGCCAACCGAGGGGGACAGAGGAGTCGGCGAGGTCGTTGGAGAAACCATCGACGTGGATCTCCCTGAGATTCCCGAGGTAATCGGACCGGATGAGGGACTGGATGAACGCATCCCCGGTGAGGCCGAAGGGGCTCGGCACGACCATCGTCGTGAGGTTGGGGAACTCCTTTGCATGGTCGAACATCCGCTGGGCCTCGCGGGCGTTCATCGCCATGCGTGCTTGCGTCAGGACGTGCTTACCTGCGTCGAGCGCGGCGAGCGTCACGGGGCAGTGGAGATAGGGCCAGGCGGCGATCACCACCGCATCGATGGATTCATCTTCGATGAGGTTTTCCCAGGTGCCGTGGACCTTCGGGATATTGAATTCCCGCGCCACCCTTGCCGAGGACTCGCGATGCTGGTTGCAAACGGCGACGACCTTCACCCCCGGCAGGCTCATGAAGCGCGGGAGGTGCCGGGCTCGAGCGATCTGACCGGCACCGATGATCCCGACTCGAATCATGCCCGCACTCATCGCAACGACTGTCCTTTCGATGGCTCGGAGGCGGCCGGCGGGACGAACGAACCTTCGATCCCCCGGCTCGACTCACGAGCATCGCTTACCGCCGTGCGAATTGTAGTCCTGTACCAAAGTAAACGTCCAAGAGGCCATCGTTTTTTTCGAATCCGCGGCCAAGGCTCCGCGTTATCGAGATCCTCGGAACCAGCCGAAGAACGACCGATTGGGACGGACGTAGTTCGTCTGCTCACTCGCGGGGGCAACGGTCTCGGGACGAAGTGCCGACGGGTAGCTCGCTCCCGCGTAGCCGTTCAGGTAGAACGACTTGGAACCCGCGCCATTGAATGCGGGCCGATATGCGAAACGCCTCTGGGTGGGAACGACCGACTGGTACGACGGCTCGGCGTCATGATGGCCGGCCTGGGCGGTCGGCGTGCTCCCGAGTTGGGCCGCCCCGAGCAACAAAGAGAAGGTGAAAAGACGTCCCTTGCGGCTGAATGAGCGCGTCACGCGAAGGCCCTCACGAAAAGAGAGAGGGAGAGATGCCCCGAATCCGCGGGCGCATCCCGACCGGCGTTGGGAACGATTCCCGGTCGAAACCTAGCACACTCCGAGGACCGCGACGTCGATTCCGAACTCCTGACATGCAGGGTTGTACTTGCCGTTTGGGTTGGCGAAAGTTGCCTACCATCGAGCCTTGCAACCAAACCTGTAACCCACCCCATTGAAGCTGAGTCCGCCGCTTCCCCTGAAAAGAGAGGTCATCCCGATGAGGTTCATTCCATCGATCATCCTGATCGCGTACATCACCTGTTCGGCCGCTCGCGCCGAGCATGCCAAGATCAACCTCGAGGTGAAGACGCCTCGGGATCAGAAGACGGCCTACATGGATCAAACCCCGCCGGCACACGGCAAGAACCCAAGGCCCGTAATCAAGGCACGAGCCAACGAGACGATCAACATTCAATGGATGCTGACTAACATCTATCCGCACAAGACGCTGGAAAACGTGGTCGTCCACTTCTTCATCGCCAAGCAGGAGAAGTTGGGACAGAAGGACCTGCCCGACCTCAGTGGCGATGTGGAGCTCGAATCGGCGTTCGACATGGACTTCAAGCCGGGGAGCAAGGCCGGTCAGAGACTGAAGACGAAGATTGCCACCCCGGGCATCTACCTGATCCGTCTCGAGACGAGCCAGACCCAGAGCGACCACGAGCACTTCGCCGCCATCGACCTCGTCGTCGAGTGATGCATCGCGTTCCACGAAGCCTAGGAAATGAAGAAGGCCGCGTCGTTGGGGTGACGCGGCCTTCGTGCTTTGATCAAATGGGGAAGGTCATTCCCCGGATCACTTCTTGCCCTTCTCGTCCTTCCCGGCATCCTGTCGGTAGACGAGGATCCGGTCATGGACGATGAGGACGAGGTCGGCGAGTTGGTCGCCGTCGACGTCACCGATGCCGAGGTCTCGAGGCTCGATCATGTCCCGACCTTCGCGGAAGGACTTCCGTTCGAAGACCTTGAATGCGAGGGATCGCTCGAGCGTCGTCGCCGACGTGGCGGTGACGATCTCGACGAAATGCTCGGCGGTGTCGGTGATGGCGATGTCGATCTTTCCGTCGTTGTTCAGGTCCCCGGCCATGAGGTCACTGAGCCTGGCGTCCGATCGATTCGACTCGTAGCTCGCGATCGGCTTCAACCGCTGGCCGGTCCGGCCAGTGAGCACGACGCCGAAGCGGTCGGTTCCCGCCAGGAGCAAATCCTCGCGGCCGTCACCGTCGAGGTCGGCCACGTGCATCCCCTGGAAGTCGATCGGCCCGACGGTGAGACTCCCGCCCGGACGATATACGCCCTCCTTCAGATCGAGGAAGAGGAGGGACTTGGAGACTTTATCGAGCAGGGCGATCTCCTTCTTGCCGTCGCCGTCCGTGTCGAGGGCCGCCGCACCGAGGACGCTTGCGGTGGCGCGTCCTGCGTTGTACTGATCTTTGACCTCCCATCGGCCTTCCTTGTCGAGCAGGATGTTCCTGGCGAAGGAGTTCTGGGCCACGAGCAAAGCTGGCCCGTTGAGGTCGGCGAGCGTCAGCCCCGCGGGGGTCACTCCCGCGAGCGGTCCCAGGCTCCCGCCAGAAGGAGCGGGAGGTTCGCCAGGCCGGCCGAGCAAAAGCTGCGGCGTTTCGAAGGCATTGAAGATGAGCACATCGGCTTGGCTGTCGCGGTTCACGTCAAGGATCTGTATGGCAGGGGGGACGCTCGAGATCCCCTTCAAGGCGACCTCATCCTGCTGACCCCAGCGGAACGGAAGGAAGGCCCCGGACTTGTCGCGCTTGAGGCCTCGGAGAGCGAAGCCGTCGGTGTTGTTCGTCTTGCTTCGGGTGACGTAGAGGATCTCGGGCTGCTTGTCTCCGTCGAGGTCGCCGACATCCATGGCGACGGGTTCCCCGCTGATCGGCAAGGGCGTCGGGAAGCTCAGCCGGCCATCGGCATAGACGCTGCGGCCGATCTGCTTTTCCTGCTCTGAGAGCACGATCACCTCGGCCTTGCCGTCGCCATCCAGGTCCGCGAGCCGCACGGTTCGACCGCCGACCAGCCCCGGGAAACTCTGGCTGGCTCCGAGGCCGAGACGCTCCGCCTGCTTGTAAACGAGGAACTGGGCGTGAGCCGGGTCGGTGACGACGACGTCAGTTTTCTTGTCGCCGTCGAGGTCGCCGAGGGCCAGGGTCCGACCTCGTTCGCTACCCGGGGGGAATGGGTAGAAGATCAGTCGGCCGCGTTTCCCCTGGTCATCATGCTCGCTCTCGTCCAGGGTCAACACCCTGGCACGTCCCGACTGGGACTCGATCGTCAGGACCTCGTTGCCCGGCTTGCCGTCGATCTGGGCGAAGGCGATGGCTTTAGGGGATTCGACGGAGAAGCTCTGTTCGGGGCCAAGGACTTTGCCAGCGGCCGAGAACCGAATCCTGAGCGGGTCGTCCTGTCCACCGTCGAGGATGACGAGGTCATCGCCACCATCGCCGTCGAGGTCGACCGCCTTGAGGATCCGAGGATTTCCTGCGGTATGGGGCAAGTGCTCGGGTTCGCCGAGTTTCCCGCCTTCTCCTTGAAGGATGATGGTGAGCTCATTCGAAGCGAGCAGGGCCAGGTCGTCGCGGCCGTCGCGGTTGAGGTCGCCGACGGTGAGCGAGCTCGGATTCTCGATGGCCTCGCCCACGTTAACCCGCTTGGCATTGCCGAACCGGCCCGAGCCTTCATTGAAGAGGATTACGAGCTCATCCGGTGTCCCGTAGAAGGCTAGGTCGGGCTTGTGATCGCCGTTGAAGTCGCCGATTTGGAGGCTCACAACCTCTTTATTGACGGGGACGTTCACCAGGCGCATCCGGCGATCGCCCGGGATCTGGTTGGTTTCCTGCGAAGGGGCAGGGGCTTCGACGGCGTCGCCAGGCTTCTTCCCGCTCAGGAGTAGGTCGAGCCGAGAGCGCCCGTTATTGACGACGATGATGTCGTCGATCCTATCGCCATCGAGGTCCTTCACGAGCAGGTTGGAGATCCGCTGGTCGAGCTTATAGACCTCGAGTGGGAGGAATCCGAAATAATCGGCGAGCTTGGCGTTATCGTCATCTGCTCTCGCAGGGGCAGGGGCGAGAAGGCTCATGCCCACCATCGCCGCGTAACCGACCGAGACAATTCGCCGCATTCTGTTTGCCCCCGAGATGCCAATCCGTGGACCGAACTTCCTAAAGACAAAACGTCTAAAGTAAAAGTTGAGCATCATCCAGGCAAGACAGCGGGGAGAATTGCAGTCCCTCCGATTGGCCGCCAACAGACACCATGTCTTCCACTCGGAGTCACTTTGGTTAACGAGTCTTTGCGATAATCCGGTGAACTTCCTTCGCAATCCCGTGTCATCTCCATCGACGATGGCATTGAGGATTGAAGGTAGTCCTCTGAGCCTTTGTCCATTCCACGACAACTTGAACGGAAAGTGAGACGTCGACGTCGGCCTCGACTTGACGACCGGACCTTCGGAATGGAAGATGGTCCAACTCAGCGGACGGGTCGTATCACCTCTGGGTGGTCAACTTCCCTTCAATCCGCACCCTCGCTCTTTCTATCGATGAAGGTATGCCGAAGTGGCGGAATGGCAGACGCGCCGGACTCAAAATCCGGTGGGGTAACACCCGTGTGGGTTCAAGTCCCACCTTCGGTACTGATGATAGTCAGTATTTCTGAAATTCACTTTTCGACGCAAAGTAGCTCAGATTAAAGGTTTACGAAGCCCTCGACGGACGCAGACTCTGCGTCGGTGCGAGGGTTTTTCATTGCCTGCTCTCACATTGGACTGACTGATGTTGACCGTGTATGCCCTCATTTGAATGCCCGTGTGTATGCATCGGCGCATGAGAGGGGGGTGTCTTCAAGTCGTCATTCCGGCGGAAGAACGGCCAGACCAGGACATCCCGAAAGTGGTTCGGCCAGTATCGGGGCAAAGACGGGGTGCTCAAGCGGGTCGCCCTGTCGACTGACAAGCAGGCCCCCCTGTCCAGTTTCGCGATCTTGTGTGCAAGGCTGAGCACGCCAAGAGCGGCCTCACCGACGACTTCACCGAGGGGCGCAAGCTGCCCATCGAGGAACTGACCTCCGACTATCTCGCGGACATGGCGCTGAGGGGAAGGGGGGGGGGCGGCACGGTCAGGACACGGAGCGGCTCTTGGGCATCGTCACCCGGGAGTGAGGGCTCGAGACCCTGGTTATGCTCCTTACGAGCACACTCGATAGTTTCCTATCGTGCCTGACCAAGCCGGACGGACAGCCCGCCTCGCTGCGCACCAGGATGACCTATCGCCAGGCAATCATGAGATTCGCGAACTATCTCTTGCGCAAAGGCAAGCTCGAGTCCAACCTTCTATTCAGGTCGACCAAGCCCGAGGGGCATGCGGTGCTCAAGCGTGGCGTGCTCACGCTCGACGACCTCGCCAGGCTCCTCGAGGTCGCGAGGCCGCGGTTCCTCAAGGACTCGAGTTTGATGCGGTAAAGCGAGCAGCGGAGGATCCAGGGTGGAGCCTCCGCCCCAAGGTCGTCGCCAAGCTGGAGTGCCTAGGGCGTGAGCGGGTGCTCATCTACAAGAGGGCCTTTAACACCGGGTTCCGCAAGATCGAGATCAAGGCCCTGATGGCGGGGGATATGATGCTCGACGGGCCGCACCCGCGGGTGTTCCTCACTGGGGAGCGGTGCAAGGGCAAGCGAGACGCGTTGCGGTCGGACTTCTGCCCGGAGCTGGCTGCCTGGGTCGTCGAGGCGTCATCGCCCCTGTTCACGATCCCTTGAGACATCGCCAAGGAGCTGAGGCGCGACCTGAAGACGGCAGGCATCCCCTATCGGGATTAGCGTGGGAGGGTGTTTGACTTCCACGCGTCGCGGAAGTAAATGGCCACCCGCCTGAACGCAGCGGGTTTGCCGATCATCACTGCCAAGAAGTTCTTCTGGCACTCGACCGTCGGGCTGACGACGGGCGGCTACATTGACGAGGCCTTGCATGACCTGCGAGGCACGGCCGACAAGCTGCCGAGCCTTTGATAAATCGGCGGCCCGGTAGATTGACCGCATTGAGTTGCCGGGTGAGCGATCGTCTGATTGGGTGTAAATTCTATTGATATGTTTGCGCGATCCCATTTGAGTTGTCTCTCCGAGGCTGCGTAGGTCGGGGATCTGAATTCGCCCTCTTTCGAGGCCGGGTCTTGAACACCGATTTCACAGGTGCGTTCCCTGGTTACTCCGATGCAAAATTCGCCTCCTTCAAGGCCGCCTCGGAATCTAGATTGAATGGCTTTTTTTGATTTATGAATCCTGATACGTAAATGTTTTTTATGAACGAGCGGCCGCTCGAGGGCCGAGATGCTCTATCGCGAGGTCATGGCTGCCGCCAAGCATGACGGATTCAAGGTGCGTGAGTAGATCAACCAAGCAATCCTCGCTGCAAGCATACCCGGGGAGAGTTTGGCGATCATCGAAACTAAGCTCGGCTGGATGGCTGGCGAGGTGAGACCTCGTCGGCACACCCAAAAGGTCAGGTCTCCCGACGAGAAAGGCCGCAGCCAGCAAGCTCGTCCTGACGGACAGCGTCGCTGCTCCGGACCAGACTGGGCGTTATGTGGAGGTTAAGGGGAGGGCGAAGAACGTGAGTACTTAGGTTCTCAAGGGTGTGACGATAACTGTCACTTCTGTGGATCGAGACGGCAAGCTCCTGGCGACGGAGGACAGAGGACAGACGCCCGACCCGCTTCAACGGGGGGGGAACCTTCAAGTTTCACGTGGACGGGTCAGCTCAATACATCTACATCAAGGTTAATTTCTCCAATGGGTCCGGAAGCGGGATACCTTGGGATGACAAGTCGGGCAAGGATGCGCATCGATAAACGAACTTATTAGAAAAACACCCACCGATTCACCATCTTATTTTGTCCTCAAAATACATCATTTAGTTAAATTCGTTTGACACAGTGCGATTGTGTTGCACAATAAATGCGCATGAAAGTTCCACACAAAGACTGCGGGAACTTGCAGAGTGGCTTTCAGCAGATGCACCTCAGGATCCACTTGGTCGTGACTTCCCCCCCCTACGACCGGGATGGACGACAATAGAACGCTGAGTGTCGACATTGGAGCGGCCGAAAGCTCCACGGATCAACACCACCACGCGTTTCAATCGTGAGTCGCACGTTCACTTGGCTTTCAGGCGTGAATTCCATTCGTTAATCCGTTAGTGGCTTGGCGTTCGCGCTCGTCGCGGGCTGTGTGCCCTTGCGCGCATCCTTCCTCCCCAAATCCGAGGCCACCTTCGTTCGCACCTCATCTAATGAATTCGATCGATGACATCGATCGGAACTCTCGGAGATCAGAGCGATGCTCTTCCCCTCGCCCTCGCAACTACAGCGGTCTCGCAGAGATCATCGACTGAAAAGCATGGGTCCATCGCGACCAGCCGGGCGCGACGTCGTCCGCGGCCTGGAACACCTGGAAAGACGCGAACTGCTGGCCGTCTCCATTCTCAACGGCAACGGCCTGGGCTATGTCGGGAATGGCGGCGGAGGACCGCCCGACGTTACTGGGGCGGCCGGCCCGAGCAGTTATATTGAGTCCAACAACACGACGTTCACCATTTTCAACAAGGCTCCAGGGACGCAGGTGGCGGCCAAGAGCGCCGGCCAGTTCTTCTTCGGCACCGGGGCGGGGGATGGTGGACTGACTCAGATCACCCCGACGTCTCAACGCATCGCCGACGTCACCATGGTGTTCGATGACTTGATGGGAGGGACTGGCCGGTTCATCCTCGGCGACCTCGACGCCGACCTGACGAACAATCAGAGCCAGTACGTCTTCGCCGTCTCGACGACGAGTAACCCGACGACCTTGACGAAGTATGACCCGGTTACGAACACGGGGGACTGGCGGTTTTACCAAATCACCACTACAGAGGGCTCGGGGGGCGCCTCCAAGCAGTCCTGGAGCGACTACCCCGGGAACCCAGGCTACAACGCGGATGCCTTCGTGGAGACGTTCAACATGTTCGGCAACGGGCCGACCGGCACACAGGTCGTCTCCGTCTCAGCGAGCGACCTGGCTGCGGGCAATCCGCTCGTCCTTTCCGGTGCTGGGCAGAACGTCTTCCGCAATGACGTCCCCGGCGGTGCCCAGAATTATCGTCCCACCACCATGCACGATTCGGTGGCCGGCGATCCGATGTGGCTCATCCACAACCCTGATAACGGCACAAACCTCGATGTGGTCAAGATGGGCGGCGTACTCTCGTCGGCCCCCACGTATACCACCACATCGCTCGCCCTTGGGGCGAACAGCTTCATCAGCTCCGGCAGCATTGCGAACCCTCTCAATCCGGACAACACCGCGGCCATCGACGGCGACGACGACAGCGGCGACTTCGCCGAGAACCCCGGCGGTGGAGGCGCGTTCGATCCCGGCAGTCGGATCCTGAAAGCCGGGGAATGGAACAACACCATCGTCGCGGCACATACGGTGGCGATCGCGTCCGGCCAGCCTTCCTCCCTCGCGTCGGCCCAGCCCAACGACAAGAACGGCAATCCCCTCGGCGGCACGGGCTACACCGTCGGAGATATCCTGACGGTGAACGGCGGCACATTCACGACGAAGGCCCAGTTGAAGGTGCAGACGGTCGACGGGACCGGGAAGATCACCTCGGTCACGGTGGCTACTCCCGGCGGCTATTCGAGTCTCTCGGGGATCAACGGCGGGGTGACCGGGTATGGTGGACCCCGAAAACTGGACCATCTGTTAAGCTACTCAGACGGGTCTGAGGAGGAGGACGGATGGCGAGGAAGCGGCAAGTCCACACGGCGGCGTTCAAGGCTCAAGTCGCCCTGGCGGCCCTCAAGGGAGACCGCACGATCAACGAGTTGGCCGGCCACTATGGCGTCCATCCCACATCGATCCATGGCTGGAAGAAGCAGCTCATCAGCAGTGCCGAGGAGGTCTTCGGGAGTCCGGCCAAGGCGGCCTCGGCTGACGCCGAGGCACGCCAGGCCGAACTCTTCGAACAGATCGGGCGCCTCAAGATGGAACTCGAGTGGCTGAAAAAAAAAGTCGCCCCATTCAGTTGAGGACCGAAGGCCCTTGATCGAGCCGGATCATCCCCGGTTGAGCGTGCGCCGCCAGTGCGAGTTGCTGGGGCTGAGCCGATCGAGCCTCTACTACCGACCTGCGGGTGAGTCGCCCGAGGACCTGCGCCTGATGCGGTTGATCGACGAGCAATATACGGCATGCCCGTTCTACGGCAGCCGCAAGATGACCGCCTGGCTGGAACAACGAGGTGAGGAGGTCAATCGGAAGCGAGTACAGCGCCTGATGCGGAAGATGGGCCTGGAAGCGATCTATGCCAAGCCCAGGCTGAGTCAGGCCGGGAGAGGCCATAAGATCTACCCTTATCTCTTGCGAGGTGTCAAAGCCCGGCGAGCGGACCACGTGTGGAGCACGGACATCACTTATGTGCCGATGAGTGGAGGGTTCATGTACCTGGCGGCGGTGATCGACTGGTACAGCCGGTACGTGATCGGCTGGCGGCTGTCGAACACGCTGGACGGCTCCTTCTGCCTGGAGATGTTGGAAGATGCCTTGAGGTCGGGGAAGCCCGAGGTGTTCAACACGGACCAAGGGGTCCAGTTCACGGCCGAGGCGTTCACCGGGAGGCTTGAGGCGGCCGGGATAGCCGTGAGCATGGATGGACGCGGCAGGGCATTGGATAACGTGTTCGTCGAACGGCTCTGGAGGACCGTGAAATACGAAGATATTTACATCCAAGGCTACGAGACGGTGCCGGAGCTGCAGCGAGGGTTGAGGCGATACTTCGGCTTCTATAACGAGGATCGGCTCCACGAATCCCTGGGGTACCGGACTCCAGGGACGGTCTACCGAGCGGACAGAGCCACGACGGCCTGATTGGACAGTAGCGAAGGATCGCCGTTTTTTGGTCTAGACAATGGGGTCCACCTCAGGGGGCACCGGCTCTGGTGCCGTCTTCAGCCTCTTCTTCACGGGCGAGCTCGCCGCCCAGTGGTATGCGATCGACGTGAGCAGCGGCACGCCCACCTTTCAGAAGGTCGGGGGCGTTGATAACGTCGGCCACGTGGCCTTCGGCGCCAATACCTACGCTTTCGAACCCGCCATCGACATCAATTCCCAGGGCCAAATCGGCTTCGGCTTCATGGAATCCGACACGATCGGGGGCGCGATTACTCCCGCGACTGGCGGCTTCATATCGACGTTCGTTACGGTCCGCCAGCCGACCGACCCGGCGGGGACGATGCAAGCCCCGGTCCTCGTCAGTGCGGGTACTGGCTCTGCCCCCATTACCAGCCGAATCGGCGACTTCAGCGGCATGAACGTCGACCCGTCGAACAATACCTTCTGGCACGTCAACGAGTTCGGAGGCGGCGGGCCGACGGTCATCGCGAACTTCACACCCGATGCCGCGCCGCTGTTGACTCCCCCAGGCGCCCAGGCGGTGGTGGAGGGTGCATCCAAGACCTTCAACCTGGGCTCGTTCGCCGATCCGGACGGCGGCCCGTGGACCGTCGACGTCAACTGGGGTGATGGCTCTCCCGATACCATTTTCAACGTCACCGCGCCGGGGACGATCCCCCCGAAGGCCCACACTTATGTGGAAGAAGGATTCTACGCGGGGACGATCACCGTCACGGATACCTCAAACGGCCAGTTTGATTCGAAGCTCTTCTCGATCGTCACCGCCGACGCGGATCTCACCGCGGGTGTGCCCGTGGCCCTCGTGGCTAATACGGGCGTCGCGTTGCCCGCCGCCACGGTCGTCGGAAGGTTCACCGATGCGAATTTGAGCGCCCCCGATCCCGATGGCGACTTCTTGACCACGATCGACTGGGGCGACGGGTCGCCGCTTACCACCGGCATCGTTGTCCAGACGGGCCCCGGCGCGTTCGAGATCGAGGGTGGCCACTCCTACGCCAAACCAGGTAACTACGCGACCAAGATCTCGGTGCACGACGACGGTGGCGAGACTGTTCTGGTGACCGGGACGGCGGCCATCACTGACCTGCCGGTGACCGGGAGCACCCTCAGCTTCAAGACGATCGAAGGACAACCCACCGGCACCTTCGCGCTGGCGACCTTCGAAGACCCGAACACGCTGGCCACGGTCGCTGACGTCAAGGCCGAGCTGGCCGTGAATGGCTGGGGCGATGGTACTCCGGTCGCTCCGGGGGGCCTGCTCCCGATCCAACAGATCGGGGTCGATACGGCAAATGGCCAGCCGATCTTCCAGGTCCTGGGAACCCACACCTACGCAGAGGAGACGCCCACGGGCGTGCCCGACAGACTCAGCGTCGTCATCACGACTCTCGGCGGTGCGACGACGACCCTGACCAGCCCGATCGGTGGTGGGGTCACCGTGCTCGACGCCAAGCTCACGAGTTCCAACGGCACCAGCATCAATGGGATCGAGGGGAACTCGACCGGTAGCGTCCTGCTCGGCACCTTCATCGATGCCAATCAGGGAGCGACCGTCGCTGATTTCACGACTTCGCCCGGCTCGGTCGTGATCAACTGGGGTGACGGCTCGGCCCCTCAGACTTTGCCCGCCGCCGACCTCGTCGCCATGGGCGCGCCCGACGGGGTGATCTTCTCGGTCAACGCGGCGCACACCTATGCCGAGGCCGGCACGTACGCCTACACGGTGACGGTTGCCGATGACGGGGGCTCGAACACCGTCTTCAGCGGCACGGCCTTCATCGCCGATGCCGATCTCAAGGCGACACCGACCCAGCCGCCGGTCTTCACCGCCGAGGCCGCCATCTTCCCGATCCCGGTCTTCACACCACCTGTCTTCGTGGGTGCGGTCGGCACGTTCACGGACGCCAATCCGCTCGGCACGATCGCCGACTTCAAGGCCATGATCGACTGGGGTGATGGCACGCCGTTGACGGCCGGCACCTTGACGGTATCGCAGGGCACTCCGGTCTTCACCGTCAGTGGATCGCACACCTACGCCGACGCGGGCGTCAACGGGGGCAATGGGACCTACACCATCCAGGTCTTCGTGGAGGATGACGACGGGAAACGACTCACCATCACCAACACGGCCACGGTCGCCGACCGTCCCATCGTCCTCACCGGCACGATCAATCCCCTGACCGTGAGCGGCCTCGCGACGGGCGCCGTCAACGTCACCAACGTCAATCAGCCGGAGTTCTTCGGTAAGTCCGAGCCGTTCTCCACCGTCACCCTCGACGCAAGACTCCTGCCCGGTGGTCCGCTCGTGCAGATCGGGCAGGCCCACGCCGGTGGCGACGGCTCCTGGGACATCAAGTCCCAGATCGCCCTGGCAGACGGCCACTTCGCTATCACCGCGACGGCCATCGACCAGTTCGGCGAAACCACGTCAACCGCCCCGAAGGTGATCGTTCCCGACCTGCTCATCGACACCGTCGGGCCGGTGATTGACGGCATGTTCTTCAACCACCTCAATGGCCAGGTGGATTACATCATCAAGGACCCAGTCAACCCCGACGGGAGCGCCCCGTCCGGGGTTTGGCTCAACACGATGCTGGACTCGTCCAACTATCTCCTGACGAAGGTGCATGCCAACAAGACCTTCCCTGGCAACTACAAGGTGACCAACGTCACCGCAACTCCTGATCCGACGATCCCGTTCGCCTACGACGTTGCCGTGACCATCAATGGCGGGAGGGCGCTCCGCGGCGGGTTCTACCTCTTCACCATCCGGGATTCGAGCAACGGCAACTCGTCGGTCCAGGACCGCGCTCAGAACCATCTCGACGGCGTCTTCTACGGGTCATTCTCCTCCGGCAACAGCCGCAACGGTAGCGATTTCGTGGCCGAGCTGGACGCGTACCATGACAAGGTCTTCGCGCCCCAGACCCTCGTTGGCACGGCCAGTCCGGCCAATGGTGGGATCGGCGGACTGCCGGTCGGGGGCGTATACAGCGGAATCCACGTCCCGGTCATCCCTAAAGGTGGCCGACCGCTCTTCTCGACCCCGACCAGCCCGTCCAGCCCTGTCAACTCATCTGGATTGTTCCAGCGGGTCAATCACAGGCCTGCTTTCGCATCATGGACTGCTCGCGGGCAGTTTCGGTTTACCACAAACCTGGCCCGCGCCAGCCATGCGTCCGTGGTAACCGGGAATCATCCCAAAGGACCTCACCACAAATAATCAAATCTATTGATTGATAGAGTAGTATGAGGTCGAAGGTTTAATCCTTCATCCTCTATCTACTGCAATTGAATCCGGCCATTGCCTGTAGCAACAGGCAATGGCCGGTTCGTTTCGAAAGTTGAACCCTAGAGGCGAACGACGGTCCTCGCACTTCCCCCCGGGCTCCCTGAATTCCCTCAGTGTTTCTCGGGGCCGCCGTGGAGTATGTGTCCAGCCGATCGGTGGCTAACAACGCTCCACGGTCATGTTGCCTACCTTGAACCGCCATCCACATCTTTCGGACAGAACTCGTCGACGCCACGCTCCCCGGAGCTCGCACGACGGCCCGAAATCTGCTCGACACAGACTCGATAGTACAGAGGCACGTAAGAGTCTCCGCTCTTGTGCTCCGATCGCGAGGCCCAGGCCGACGAGGCCGGCTCCCACCACATCGGTGTCGCATTGCCCTGGAGGATCTCGTACGCCTTGAGCCTCGACCTGCCCTGCGAATCTGGAATAATGCGCTCGGAGCCTGACACCATCGGGCGGCGCAGAACCTGTTGCAGGCTCTCCTCACCCCGAGATTGGTCTTCCAATTCCTCATATCGTCCAAGCGCGACGACGCTCACCCATTCGTCGAACTCCGTGATCTCGTCCATCTCGACGCAGACCCGGGGGTTGGCCCGCATCCACTCGACTTTCGTTCCTAATGTCGTGACCCCATAGAGCGACGCGAAGTCAGGCATTCCCGAGTCATAGGCCAGGTGCACCGGGACGATGTATGGCTGGCCATCCCGGACGCAGGCCAGTCTCGCCATCCTCGTCCGAGACAGCACATCAAGGCACTCGTCCCGGCTGAGTTCCCGAATCAACATCTTCTGCCTCCTAGCCGCAAAATATTCGATCCTGGGCAACTTCCATCGCCATTCCCGCTATCCACAGTCTCACCGGGCGGCCCCTCCTTCGCCACCCTTGAGGCCCCTCCATATCAGCCGGATACCTCGATCGGACCGGCCGAGCTCGGCGCGTGATCCGCAACTCTCCGCCGCTCCTCCCCGCGATAGAAGAGCGATTTCGCGATCTCCGCGGCCACGACATACAGCACGACGATCGGGAACAATGCCGCGAGGAAGACGCCGGGCAGCGGCACGAAGCCTAGGAGCCTGGCTAACGGCGAGTAGGGGAGGAGGAGCGTGAGGCCGACCACTGCCAGGGTGGCGACGAGCAGGGTCCGGCACGGTCGGCTCCGGTAGAACGTCCTGCGGGTCCTCACCACGAGCACGATCAGCGATGACGAGACGACCGACTCGACGAACCATCCCGTGCGGAACTCCGCTTCCTCGGCACGAAGGACCAGCATGAGTACCGCGAATGTCAGGGCATCGAACGCCGAGCTGATGATCCCGAAGATGATCATGAATCGGCGGATGAAGCCGATGTCCCAACGTCGGGGCCGTTCGATCATCTCGGGGTCGACCCGATCGGTGGCGATCGTCATCTCCGGCAGGTCGGTCAGCAGGTTCATCAGGAGGATCTGCTTGGGCAGTAGAGGCAGGAAGGCCAGGAATAGCGACGCGCCGGCCATGCTGAACATGTTGCCGAAGTTGGCGCTGGTCGCCATGAAGACATATTTCATCGTATTGGCGAAGGTGGCGCGTCCCTCCCGTACGCCGCGTTCCAGGACGCCCAGGTCCTTCTCCAGCAGGACGAAATCGGCCGCTTCCTTGGCCACATCCACCGCATCGGCGACGGAGATGCCGACATCGGCGGCGTGGAGCGCCGAGGCGTCATTGATCCCATCCCCCATGTAGCCCACGATGTGGCCGGCCTTCTTCAGGGCGAGGATGAGCCGCTCCTTCTGGTTCGGCTCGATCTCGGCGAAGACCGCGACCTCGCCGACGCTCCGGAGCAAGGCGTCGTCGCTCATCCGACCCAGGTCCTCCCCGGTGAGCACGCGCGCGACGGGCAGCCCGGCCTGGCCGGCGACATGGGCCGCGACCAGCCGGTTGTCTCCGGTCACCAGCTTGGTGACAATCCCGAGGCCGAGGAGCCGGTCGAGCGTCCCCACGATCCCGGCCCGGAGCGGGTCTTCGAGGATCAGGAGGCCCAGGAAGGTCATCCTCGCCTCGTCCCCCCTGTGAATTCCGGTCTCGGTGCCCATGTCCCGGTAGGCGACGCCCAGCGTGCGCAAACCCTTGCCGCTGAACTCGGCGAAGAGGCGCTCGATCGACGGTCGGATCACGTTCAGATCCTCCGTCTCGCCCGGCCCGGTCTCGGCGAGCGTGCAGACCTCCAGCACGCTCGTCAGCGCGCCCTTGGTCACGAGGATGTTACGTCCATCGCCGGCGACCAGGACGCTGAGTCGCTTGCGGACGAAATCATAGGGCTCCTCGTCGAGTTTGCTATAGCCGGCCGCATCCGGGCAGTTCCCTGCGGCGATCGCCGCGTCGATGGGGTTGGTGTATCCCGCCTGCAAGGAGGCGTTGAGATAGGCGTAGAGGCCGACCCTCTGGCTCGGATTGCCCTGGGCATCGACGGCTGCGTGCAGTCGCACCTTGCCCTCGGTCAGCGTGCCGGTCTTATCAGAGCAGAGCACATTCATGCCGCCGAGATTTTCGATGGACGCAAGCCTGCGGACGATGACCTTCTCCCCGGCCATGCGCCGCGCCCCGTGAGCCAGGTTGACGCTGATGATTGCCGGGAGCAATTGCGGCGTCAGCCCGACAGCGATCGCCACGGAGAAGAGGAACGACTCGAGCACGGGCCTGTTTAGCGCGACGTTGATGGCGAAGATCACCAACACGAGTAGCAGCGTCACCTCGAGCAGAAGGTACCCGAAGTGGCGGATGCCGCGCTCGAAACCGGTCTCCGGCGGGCGGAGCCGGAGCGATCCGGAGATCCTGCCGAACTCGGTATCCGCGCCCGTATGGACGATCAGGAGTCTTGCCGTGCCGCTGACGACATTGGTGCCCAGATGGAGGCAATTGGTCCGCTTTCCGAGCGGAGTGTCCGTCGGCACCGCCCCGGCAGTTTTCTCCACGGGGAACGTCTCGCCGGTCAGGGTCGCCTCGGCGACGAACAGGCCTTTCCCGTCGAGGATACGGCCGTCGCCGGGGACGATGTCGCCGGCCCGGAGGAGTGCGACGTCTCCCGAGACCACATGATCGAGCGGAACATCCACCGTATTCCCATCGCGGAGGACACTCGCCCTGGTTTGAACGATAGCGAGCAGTTTCCTGAGGGAGTCGGCCGCGCCCCACTCCTGCCAGAATCCGAGCAGCCCGCTGGCCAGAACGATGGCGAGGATGACGCAGGCGTCGGTCACCTCTCCCAGGAAGAGGGAGAGGGCCGCGGCGGCGAGGAGTATGAGGATAATCGAGCTCTTGAATTGGGTCCCGAGGAGCGAGAGAGCCTGCGTCGAACGCCCGGACCTGACCAGGCGAGTGGGGTCGTCCTCGAATATTCGACTTGCCTCCTCGGCCGACACACCTTGGGGCGATGATCGAAGTTGAGTGAATAAATCCTCCTCGGGCACAGACCAGAAGTTCGATGGCCCGTGGCCAGGTCCGTCCTTGGCAATCATGGACATGCTATCCGAGGTATTGACGATGCCCGTACTGGACGTGATTCTCTGCATTCAAGCCCCTGAGCGATGTTGAGATTCCATGGCCTGATTCAAAGCGGGAGAGCGCCTGTTGCCAGGCGTCAGGCATCACCGTCGGGACCGGCCTCTTGGACATCATCGCATTCGCCATGTCCACCCGACCAGGACACGGCGTCTCGGGCCAAGCGATTTTGGAATTGGGGAACGATAGGTTTGGAGGCATGAGGAAGAGTTGGTGTGAGAAGGATCGGCACACGAGGTCGAGACTTTGTCGATAACCTCGAGGTCATCATCAAGTCAGCAGCGTTTGCGAGTGGTTGGGGCGTCCGAGATGTACTCAAACCCGATCGCGGGGATCGATCCCCGGTCCAACCGCCGCTCGTGCTGGGCCGGGCCCCGCGCGAAAGCGATCCGCGCGTCAATGGCGACCCTGACGTTTGGCATCGTCAGGAGCCGAGCCGTTTCTCAACATGCAACCATCCTCCGCCTCGGCACCCGAGACGTGCGGCAGTTCCGAGAGTTCCCGGACGCCGGCTTCCTCCGCCTGGGCTTCGCCTTCTGGGGGTTCTGGTTGAGGAGCCGATCGCCCCTACGCCGCATGCGGGGGTCGATGGCGATGGTCCGGCCGAAGAGCAGGAGCGGATCCTCGGTCTTCGGTTCGATGAGGACCTCGGGCTTGGCGAGGATCATCTCCGGGTGCTTCAGCACATGATGCCCCCGCTGCCGGAGCGTGCGAGAGATCCGGGGAACCAGGCCCGAGGCCACCCACCGGGGATCTTCCTGATCGCCGACCTCGGGCACCTCGACCCCGAGGGCCTCCGCCGTGGTCGGCCTCAGGGTCCAGGTCAGCTCCCTGGCGAGCGTCCAAAGCTCGACCAGGCCGGCTGCCTCGAGCGCATGGAGAGTCGGCTTCAAATGCATCTGGCACGCCCGACGAAAGTCGGTGGCTTCAGCGTTCGCGTCTGGTAGATTCTTCGCCGTGACGCCCTCTTCTGACGATAGACTTGCCGCGAGAACCGCTCCTTGGAAGCCGAGAGAGGCGTTCACATCAACCTCCATCCGCGAAGGTGACTGGAATGCCACGACCTGCCCTGCAGTATGTACTGGGAATTGTCCTGGCCTGCACCTTGTCGCTCGTGGCAATGCCCGCTAGATCGGTCGAGCCCCAGTACGACCTCCTCATTCGAAATGGAATGGTCGTCGATGGGAGCGGAAATCCGGGGTTTTTGGGGGATGTGGCGATTCGGGGAGATCGGATCGAGGCCGTCGGTCGCTCCTTGCCCGGAGTGGCCAGGCAGATGATTGAAGCCGGGGGCAAGGTCGTCGCCCCCGGCTTCATCGACATGCATTCACACTCTGACTTGCTCTTACTCGAGGATGGCGATGCTCAGAGCAAGGTACGGCAGGGGGTGAGTACGGAGGTAATCGGCGAGGGAGGTTCGGTCGCCCCTTCGAAGACGCCGCGCAAGGTCACCATCGGCGGTAAGGAACGGCAATGGACTTCCTTGAAGGGGTACTTCGAGACCCTGGAACAGGCGGGAACGGCGGTCAACGTGGCGTCGTACGTCGGCCTGGATACCGTCTGGCAGGGGGCGATGGGAGACACCTTCGATCGTCCCAACGCCGACCAGATCGAGGTCATGAAGTCGTTGGTCGATGAGGCCATGAACGATGGTGCTTACGGACTCTCGAGCCAACTTGCTATGCCTCCCGGCTCGCTCGCCACGACGGCCGACATCGTGGCCCTCTGCAAGGTTGTGGCGAAGCACCACGGGATCTTCTCCTCGCACATCAGGAACGAGGGGACGGGAGTGTTCGAAGCGGTGGCGGAGGCTATCGCCATCGGCGAAGGCGCGGGCATCCCCGTGGACGTGATCCACCTCAAGATCGCCGACCAGAAGTACTGGGGACGCATGGACCAGGTCGTTCAAATCATCGAGGCCGCCCGCAGACGGGGCGTCAACGTCCAGGCCAACGTTTATCCGTACACTCGCGGCAATAACAACCTGGCGAGCATCATCCCCCCCTGGGCTCACGAGGGTGGGAAGGAACGCATGCTCGAACGATTACGTGACCCTGAGCTACGCGACAGGCTCAAGAAGGACATCCGCGACGGGATCCCCGGATGGTACAACCACTACACCGCCCTCGGCGGCGACTGGCGTAGGATGCTCGTCAACGGAGGAAGCAAGTATGATGGCATCACGATGGATCTGGTCCTGAAGTCGAAGGCTCAGGGCCGATCTCCCGCACCCGATCCTCTCGACCTCTTGATTGAAATGCTAATCGAGCAGGATGGCTCGGTGCCCACGATCTACGAGCACCATACCGAAAAGGATATGAACCTCGCCCTCACCCAGCCCTGGTGCTCGGTCGGGTCCGATGGCTCGTCCTTCGCCGTGGAAGGTCCGTTGCGGCGAGGATATCCTCATCCCAGGAGCTTCGGTACATTCCCTCGAGTCCTCGGCGTCTATGTTCGCGAGAGGGGTCATCTCAGGCTCGAGGACGCGGTCCGCAAGATGACGTCGCTGAATGCGGCCAAGCTTGGCATCTTTGACAGGGGGCTCATCAGGGCCGGGCAATTCGCCGACCTCGTCGTTTTCGACCCGGAGACGATCATCGACCGTTCCACCTATGAGAAACCCTTCCAATATAGCGAAGGTGTGAATTTCCTCATCGTGAATGGACGGATCGTCATCGAGCAGGGCCGACACACAGGGGCTCGGCCTGGTCGTGCATTGCGTCACGCGGGTTGATCCGCAAGCGTTCATCGGGGACGATGACACGTCGACGCCGATGGTTGTCCGTTCAACGTCGCGAAGCGAGAGCCGATGTCGAGGGTTCCTAAGCATGAGGAAGTCCGTTAGAAGTGCGTTTATCGGACTCGCTTTGCTCGGGAGCATGATCGGAGGGTATTGGCTGGGTCGGTTTTCCCAGGGAAGTTGGTACGCCGCCTCGAGGAATTATGGGCAGTGGGAGAAGGAGGTCGCCGCCATGGAGGCCGCCGACCGCAAAAACCCGCCTCCCAAGGGTGGGGCGCTATTCATCGGATCCTCGACGATTCGCCTCTGGAAGACGTTGGCTGCCGACTTCCCGAACCACAAAGCTATCAACCGGGGCTTCGGCGGGACCGAACTCCTGGATTCAACCCATTTCGCCGATCGTCTTATCTTCCCACACCGGCCGAAGCAAATTTTCCTGAGGGCTGGCAGCAACGACATCCACAACGGGCGGTCGCCTCGGGCGGTTGCCCGCGACTTCGCGAACTTCGTTCGGGTCGTCCATCAACGCTTGCCCGAGACGGAGATCCTCTTCATCGCGTTGAGCCCCGCACCGGCCCGTTGGGGAGAAGGGGACAAGAATCGAGAACTGAACCGTCTCGTTCGTCACATGGCCCTCGAGATGCCCCGAGTCGGATTCGTGGATGCTTCGGATATCAGCCTCGACGCGGAGGGGCATGGTCGTCCCGAGCTATTTGTTAAGGACAGGCTTCACTTCTCGGCCGAGGGGTACAAGCTCCTCGCGAATCGTGTTCGTCCCTTCCTCGCGCCCTAGGATTGGCCGATTCGAGGAAGAGTGCTGCGGAGGTGCGATGATCCACATTCGGTAACACCTCATCCTCGAGTTGTCAGGATTGCTGCCACTTCCACCGGCCCTCAACCTTCGGGGTTCATATCGATCTCCCGTAATCCTTTTGGGGGCAGAGCAAACAATGTCGTTGTGGTTTCCTCTTTTTGTGACACTTGCTTCTCGGAACTGGGCGGGTAGACGCACAAAATCCCGCAAGGCTCGTATCGAATAATCGACTCGAGACCGCGGGATTTACTGGCTTTACCGAGCAACACCGATATGGCCGAATCAGTTCTGGGTCGAGTGCGATCGCACCCTGCTTATGGAGCCTCGCACGAAGGCGATGACATTCCAGCCACTAACCATACCCAGGAAGTAGACCCCGATCGCGAATAGTGCGACGGGCGCCGTGAGGCCCCAATTCAGGAACTTGACCGTGATCGTCTGCGTGTTCTGGACCGCGAAAATCCCGATCGAGGCAAGAAATACCAGCAGGATGAAACCGAGTAGAAATCGCAAGGTTGAACTCCCGGGCTTCAGGTCGATGGCGATGGGTTGTCGATTTCAGTCGCAACTGGTGTTCCGCTCAGGTCCTCACGCCCAGAAATATCGATTCCAGTTCGACGAGGGAAATCCAGATCGCGATGTCGTGATACAGGTTTGATGTCAAAAGTCCGTTCGAGGATCGCCCTGGATGAACCCTTCTGACTTGTCGGATTATTAATTTTTAAAAATAAAATGTGAAAAATGTCGCGTTGATCGAGTCACCCGTGAGCCCTGTCTGAGTATGGCGACCGGAGTAAGGGCGACTTAGCGTATCTCGTGGTGACGGACACGATCGGATCGGTCAACTGTACGTTTGGGCGTAAGCGAGCGATGGCTCTCAGGTAACCGAGATTAGAACCTGCATCAGAGTCGAGTGCCCGAATCTCCTGCGAGTTTTCCGGCGCGATCGCTCTGATCCAATCGGCCCAGTACTTCCAACCGTCGGGTAGAGCATCGGCGAGTTCGATATTGACGAGGCCGGTTCGGTTCCAGTGCTGCTTCCACCATTCGGCCGAGTGGAGACAACAGAGGTCTGACGTCCACCATCCTTGGAGGTGCGGCGGGATCTCGCCCTCGAATTCACGCACGAGACCGGCCCCGGCTATGGCCAGGAGGCCACCCGGTTTCAGGTAGCGGGCGACGTAGTTGAGATAAAGATCGTCCGTTCCGTAATAGAAGAACGAGTCGATCGAGACGATCGCGTCGAAGAATTCCGCCGCGAAAGGTAAGGATCTCGCGTCGGCGTGGATGGGGAAGACCCCGTCATCGACTCCCGCATCTCGGATCCTTTGAGGTGGACCCCATTGTCTAGACCAAAAAACGGCGATCCTTCGCTACTGTCCAATCAGGCCGTCGTGGCTCTGTCCGCTCGGTAGACCGTCCCTGGAGTCCGGTACCCCAGGGATTCGTGGAGCCGATCCTCGTTATAGAAGCCGAAGTATCGCCTCAACCCTCGCTGCAGCTCCGGCACCGTCTCGTAGCCTTGGATGTAAATATCTTCGTATTTCACGGTCCTCCAGAGCCGTTCGACGAACACGTTATCCAATGCCCTGCCGCGTCCATCCATGCTCACGGCTATCCCGGCCGCCTCAAGCCTCCCGGTGAACGCCTCGGCCGTGAACTGGACCCCTTGGTCCGTGTTGAACACCTCGGGCTTCCCCGACCTCAAGGCATCTTCCAACATCTCCAGGCAGAAGGAGCCGTCCAGCGTGTTCGACAGCCGCCAGCCGATCACGTACCGGCTGTACCAGTCGATCACCGCCGCCAGGTACATGAACCCTCCACTCATCGGCACATAAGTGATGTCCGTGCTCCACACGTGGTCCGCTCGCCGGGCTTTGACACCTCGCAAGAGATAAGGGTAGATCTTATGGCCTCTCCCGGCCTGACTCAGCCTGGGCTTGGCATAGATCGCTTCCAGGCCCATCTTCCGCATCAGGCGCTGTACTCGCTTCCGATTGACCTCCTCACCTCGTTGTTCCAGCCAGGCGGTCATCTTGCGGCTGCCGTAGAACGGGCATGCCGTATATTGCTCGTCGATCAACCGCATCAGGCGCAGGTCCTCGGGCGACTCACCCGCAGGTCGGTAGTAGAGGCTCGATCGGCTCAGCCCCAGCAACTCGCACTGGCGGCGCACGCTCAACCGGGGATGATCCGGCTCGATCAAGGGCCTTCGGTCCTCAACTGAATGGGGCGACTTTTTTTTTCAGCCACTCGAGTTCCATCTTGAGGCGCCCGATCTGTTCGAAGAGTTCGGCCTGGCGTGCCTCGGCGTCAGCCGAGGCCGCCTTGGCCGGACTCCCGAAGACCTCCTCGGCACTGCTGATGAGCTGCTTCTTCCAGCCATGGATCGATGTGGGATGGACGCCATAGTGGCCGGCCAACTCGTTGATCGTGCGGTCTCCCTTGAGGGCCGCCAGGGCGACTTGAGCCTTGAACGCCGCCGTGTGGACTTGCCGCTTCCTCGCCATCCGTCCTCCTCCTCAGACCCGTCTGAGTAGCTTAACAGATGGTCCAGTTTTCGGGGTCCACCATACTTTGAAGGTTCTACGAGGCGTCGAACCATAGGTCGGTTGCCCAGACCTGGACGCCAAACTCGCGATTCAGGAAGACGGATGACATCGCCCGGCCGCAGCCGAGGTCAAGAACCCGCATGCCAGGTTTCAGGTCGAGTTCCTCGCAAAGCCACTCTGTCAGCCATAACGGATTCGCGGCGCCGCTGACGGCCGAGATGATCCAGTCCGGATGATAGGCCGATGCGCGGGGGAACGTGTCGCGTAGAAACGGATCGCCCTCGATCATGCGGAGCCTTTCCGTTAAGCGATTGGTCGTCAAAGTCATCGCTGCGAAGTGTTGACTCGAAGCCAAGGCGGATACGTTCTGAATGCAGGCTCAAGCTCGATCCATCCGACACGAGACGGGACTAGGATGTTCGGATTTTCAATCCCTTTACGTTAGACATCCGAAGACTTTTGTAACAGACGAGGCGAATCTGAATCGTCGACCTTGATACAGGATCCTTCTTACCACAATGATTCGTGATAAGTCACAAGATCCGCGGTCCTAGATTCGAGCCTTCCCCTGATTCGCGAGGCTTGAAGTCACACAACGTTGAGTCTCAATCGAACTGCTCAGAGTCGTCTTGGAGACTTTCGGGCGATTAGTCACGGGCCTGGTTTTGTGATTGCAGTCATGTGTTGAAATGCCGGAGTGGTACCGCATATGCGTGGATGGTTCCGCCTGACGATGTCGCCGGCACGCGTCGACCCGTATGTCCTCGGTGGGAGAATTCATGACGCCACAGTCTATGTTGCTGTATTCCCGCCTACTTGCAACGTTTCGAAACGGTTGGCGCTTGATACAGACGATCAGGGGAGGACCCCCCATCGATGTCGCCATCCTGTGGGATGGCACGCGCATCTCTCATCCGCCACGTCGACGCGGGCTGGTCGAGATCATCGTCGAACTCTGGCTTGAACAACCTTATACGAAGGATGGATTTTATTGGCCGAAGGATGGCGATGTGATTGTGGATGCGGGAGCGAACGTCGGCGTCTTCTCGATCTGGCTTTCACGACAGTGCTCCAAAGCCCGGATCATCTCGTTGGAACCATTCGCCGAGAATTACGTGTATTTTGAGTCCAACCTCCGAGCTGCCGGGGTCGGGCCCGATCGCGTCATGCCGAGCCAGGTCGCGCTCGGCAAGGACTTCGGGCAGGGACAGATGACTTCGGTCGGCGACCGCTCGCTCGATCATACCCTGAGCTCGGACGGCGTGGATGATCCGGGTGGCCTGTCCGTGCCCATCGTCCCGCTGGCGGGGCTCTTCGATCTGGCGAAGGCGGATCGCATCAACCTTCTCAAGGTGGACATCGAAGGTTCGGAGAAGGATGCGTTCGAGAGCGTCGATCCGGAAACGCTTCGACGATGCGACCGCATTGCCATCGAATATCACGACAACATCCGACCCGGGACACTCGCATTGCTCCACGAGCGACTCCGCGGGACCCATGACTTCGTGACGAAACCATCATCCGTTGAGGGATGCGGCATCCTCCTCGCCAAGCTCAAACAGCCGTAGTCGACCCCCTCAACGCGAAAGGGGACGCCAGCGCGGGCGTCCCCTTGAATCGACACGCATACAAGAGCGAGTCGAGGGTCAGTCGGTGAGCTCGAAGTCGAAGCTCGTCTTTTGCGGGGAGACGGTGGCCGAAAGGTTCGAGGTTTGGGTGCCCGAGTACTTGATGGGGATCAGGCTCTTGCCGCGGGCCTTGGCCACGACCACCTGGTCGGCGCTCCCGCCGCGAGGGGGCGAGGCGGTTTTGGTCTTGTCCATCTCATAAGCGGTCACAGAGACTTTGTAGCTGCCCCCCATGGCCCCGTCGCCGGGATTCTGGGTTGTCAGCGAGTAGTTGCCCTCGTCGTCGAGCGTGCCCGACGCGGGTCGAGCCGTCTGTGGATCATCCGGGATGAAATTGATCGATCCCGTCTTGAGCGGCTGGCCCTTATATTTGACCGTGCCCGAAACGGGAAATCGCTTGCCGATGCCATCATCGGATCCGCAGCCCGTGAGGGCGATCGAGCCGGTCAGGGTGAGGATGGTTGCGATCGCCGTTGTTGAAATACGAACGAACTTCCGCATGGTCGCCGTCATCTCCGTCTGCCTGTGACTCAATAGTTTGGGACCGGCTATTTCGAGGGAAGGCCGGCTGTCGATCCTCTTCAAGGGGCTTTGCATGAGTCGTGGTCCTGTATCCCTTCGATGGCAGGAGACAGCGACCTCACTCGAATGTCGAAAGTTTCGCCGCACGAGGCCGGGCTGGGAGAACGCCCGGCCTCGTGCATCCTGGGACCTTGGTGCAAGAACAATGGATCAATACGCGTCGGAGCTGATGACCTCGCCGCCGTTTCGGCTGCCGAGCCCCGCGTAGATGAACCGGTTGATGCTCGACTTGAGGAAGTGGACCGAGCCGTCGGCGAAGAGGAAAGTGGCTCCGCCGGGGTGGAAACTCTTGAAGCCCTTGGTCGCGTAGCTGAACCGGCAGGGCCAGACGACCGAGCCCCAGTCCTGCGAGTTGCATCCGGGGTACTGGTTCGGGATCCCGTTCGTCGTGAAGTTGATGGGCAGGGTCGTCCCGGCCGTACCACCGTTGAGGCAATAGAGGTTGCTGTCGGCCGCCTGCTGCGGGATCATCTCGCCCACGAGGATGGAGTTGCTCGTGCCATCCGTGACGCCGGCCATGTTGACTACCTGACCCGTCCGATAGTCGAAGAAGCCGCGGAGCGAGCCGCCGGTGTCCGCGCTGAGGTCGCAGTTGTACGTGGTTCCCCAGAAGCCGGACCAGCCGATTCGCGGCTGTCCCGCGGCGGGGGAACCGCAGGCCTGGGTTTCCCAGGGGTTGGTGCCGCCGCTGGAGAGTCCGCCGATGGCCTGGTTGTCGCCGAAGCTCCCCGCGTAGTTCGAGACGGGGCAGGTGGTGGCAGGCTGGCCGGTGACCGGGTTAGTTGGCGGGCTGTTGATCGGGCCATTGCCGTTGTTGGGGTCGCTACTGAGGCTGGGACGCTGGCCGTTGTCGTTCGTTCCGTCCGACGGGCAGAGCCAGACGTTCGAGACCGTCATCCAGACGGTGTATCCCGCCGAGCTGTTCACCGCGTTCGAGCTCAGGGTGACGCTCAGGTTGAGGGCGTTGTAGATGTTGTTCTGCTCGAGCTGGGGCAGGATCAAGGCTCGCCAGGAGAGCGAGTTCGAAGTGCCGTTCCAGCCGGCGGACGACTTGCCGAGATTCACGCCGCCGAGCGGGAAAGAGCCGTTCTGGTCATGGTAATTGTGCAGGGCGATGCCGATCTGCTTCAGGTTGTTGGTGCACTGGGCACGCCTCGCCGCCTCGCGAGCCGCTTGCACGGCGGGAAGTAAGAGGGCGATCAGCACGGCGATGATCGCGATGACGACGAGAAGCTCAATCAGCGTGAAACCCCGCGACGAACGATTTCGCATCGACTGCTCCATGTTGACGGACGGATCGAAAAATGAGGATGCCAATGCACGAAACGCTACACGACATGATGCCGTGAGCCGGCTGCACGATGACGTACCGGGAGAATGAAAATGTAGGTGCATAGAACGACCTTGCCGCATCGGTCGGCCTCGTGGCCCGATCGGGCCGGATGGAGGATGACGACCTTCCGATACGGAGGACCTGCGGTCAGGGGTGATGTCGCGCCAGCCTTACGTGGCGCAGCATCACCCGAACTCGAGACGGTCCTCGATGGAATGAGACCGCTCGGGGGGGGAACAGCGTGATTCAATCGAGATCAGGGCACTTGCCGCGTACCCGCAGGGCACGCGTGACGAAAAGGCCCCGGCTTCCCGACCGTCCCGTACGCTCCTTGTTCACAAAGACGATGACAATCTCTGTTGTGATAGAAAAATCATGTCTGGTGAGACGATCGCCTGGATTTGGGAGAGGTGGCATCCATGACGAGGCGACTCAGTTGCGCGAGAATGCGTTTCATTTGGCGAGTCCGATTCTATACAGACTTTCGCCCGGAATTCCAAGATATTCTGCGAAAGAATATCAAATCTCTCTCGAGCAAACGTCGCAGGGGGAGAAGTGGAGGAATCTACTCGCCGCGATCAATTCGTGACGAAATTCGACACGACAGCATTCTACAATTGGATTCCGTGACAGGCTTGGATGGAGACGAGGTGCAGTTTATTAGATTCTTGTGGACAATTTATGTTAAAAAAAGACAATTATTGAAAATGTACGGGCGTTCGCCATGGTGTGTTTGATTCGGGAATTTTCAATGGGCTTGTAAGGGTGAGGCTCAAGCGTGATGTAAGGGAAGCGCAGGGCAGCATTGAGACTGCAAACCAAGAACATCTAAGAATTTGGGACACTCTCAGAGTATGGAATGAGGCTTCCAATTCCAGTGTCGCTACAGTTTCTCGATTTTAACGCGATCTGATTATTCGCTTCAGGACGCGCAGCCTCATCGGGAACGCCGGTTCGGCGGCGCCTTTTCAGAGTCGTTGTTCAAATAAGGCTACCGCTCGAGGGAGACGATCTGGCTTAATAAGGATCACAAGCTTGCACACAGGTCACGGCGAATTCGGAGACGCTGCGGCAGAGAACCTGGTGGCGAGAGGGACTGAGCAACGTGGGTATGAGCGCTACTTTGAATGGAGATGTCCCGTGTACTTGGACTGCAATTCCAAGAAAATGTTGAGATGGTCGTGATCGATCCCCCCTCATAGGTAACGAACGGGACGAAAGTCGTCCGGGGGAGGGCACTGGGATGGCGAGCGTGGTGATGGGGACGACACTCCGGCAACTCCGATACATCCTCGGGGCAGGGTCGGTCGCTGGGATGGAGGACGAGGCACTCCTGGCTCGCTTCTCCGCGACGAAGGATGAAATCGCCTTCGAGGCCCTCATGGGACGGCACGGTCCGATGGTCCTGGCCACGTGCCGGGCGATGCTCAGGAACGAGCACGACGCCGAGGACGCCTTCCAGGCCACCTTCCTCGTGCTTGCCAGGAAGGCGAGTTCGATCCGGGCCGGTTCGAGCCTCGCCGGCTGGTTGCATCGCGTCGCACATCGGACCTGCGTCGAGTCCAGCATCCGCGCGGCGAGAAGGCGTAGGAAAGAGTCCGAGGCCAAGGCCCAGGATTCCCCCGGCGCGTCTCGGCCCGTTCTCGAGGCCGACCACGACTGGCAACCGATCCTGCACGAGGAGATCGGCCGTCTGCCCGAAAGTCATCGGCTCCCGGTCGTGCTCTGCGGCCTCGAAGGGCTGACCTACGAGCAGGCGGCGGAGCAACTGGGTTGGACAGTGCCGAAGCTCCGCACTCGTCTCTCCCGGGCCAGGGAGCAGTTGAAGGGTCGACTCACGCGCCGGGGCGTCACGGCCTTGGGCGTGGCTGCGATCACGATGCCTCTCGATGCCTCGGCGGCGATGGCCCGAGACGTCGTCTCCGCGGCCCTGATGCGGGCGACGATCTCGGCGGTGCAGGGCGGAGCGGCCTCGAGCGGTGCCACGATCCTGGCTCACACCATTTTGAGGGGGATGATCATGAGCAAGGTCCAATGGGGTGCGACGGCAACGCTCGTCCTCCTCGCCTGTGCGGCGGTCGGTGCGATCGCCACGGCTGGCGGGCGTCAGGGCGATGAAATCGCCGCGGCGGAAGTCGAACCGAAGCAGGTTCAGGTCAAGGAAGCGACGGAGCCCGAGAAGCCTGCGGAGACCATCGAGGTCCGCGGCATCGTCGTTTCGCCGGAGGGTCAACCGGTGGCGGGGGCCTCATTGCGAGGAGCCTACCTGCTGGGCGAAGGCGCCTCGTCAGAGTCGACGAGCGGGGCCGATGGCCGATTCATCATTCGCATGCCCAGGCCACAATTGAGGGTCGAGGGTTACGGGGCGAAGTATCCCTGGCTCATCGGGTACAAGACGGGATTCGGCATCGGCTGGGCCGAGGGAGTTCTCCGCGATACTCCGCCGGCTGAGGTTACGCTGAAGCTTGTTCCGGAAGGGCCGTCGATCGAGGGGAGGATCGTCGACCTCGAGGGGCGTCCCGTGGAGGGGGCCGAGGTGAAGCTCTCGGCCCTGGGTTTCGCCGAGACGGGGCGTCTGGCCGAATGGATCGCCCGGGCTCGGAATGGGGCTGAAGGGAATCTCTGGCAGGCCTTGAACCATCTCGATCTTTCAAAACTTTACGACATCAAGGCGGTCACCAGGCAGGATGGTCGCTTTCGCCTGGGAGGCGTCGGGAGCGAGCGGATCGCCAACCTCATGGTCGTAGGTCCGAATGTCACGACGACTCTGGTCCATGCCATGAGCCGGGAGGAACCGGAGATCCGCCTAGTCGATCGCGCCATGATCAAGCCAACTCCCGATATTGTGCATTCGCCGAAGTTCCAGCTCGCTCTCCAGGCGAGCCGACGCGTCGAGGGAACGATCCGAGATCAGGATTCGGGCGAGCCGATCGAGGGGATCGAGGTCAAGGCGGCCGTCTTCGATAGTTCCAGCTTGATCCCCGCACGAGGGGTCGAGTCGACGACCGATGCGAACGGCCACTACAGACTCGACGGCTTACCAAGGGCCGAGGCGTATCGGATCTTCCTCCACCCCAAGAAGGGGAGGCCGTACACCAGGTCGACGCTCCGGGTCGGGGCCAACTCGAAGATCTTCGAACCCGTCGTCTTCGATCCGAAGCTGAAGAAGGGCATCGTCGTGCGGGGCAAGGTCACGAATAAGGTGACGGGCGGGCCGGCGGTGGGGATGGTGAGTTACTTCGCCTTCTCGGACAATCCGCACCTCTCTGCATATCCAGGATTTGCGCTGGGCTACGAGCAGTCCGCTAGCTTCGATCCTCACGGCCGATATGAGCTGATCGCCTTGCCTGGGCGTGGACTCATCGCCGTCCGGGACGAGAACAACGCGTTTCTGCCGGCCGTGGGCTACGAGGGTATCAAGGGTTATGACCCGAAGTATGAGATGTTCAAGACGGTTCCCCACACGACCTCGGCTCGCGGACACGCGGTGATCGCCGAGATTGACCTCGCTCCTGGGGTTAAAGAGATCACTCGCGACTTCCAGCCGGATCCGGGACTGGCCCTCGAAATCGAGGTCTTCGGGCCTGATGGTGAACCCGTCGGTGAGACGAGAGTCAAGGGGATGAGCGAAGGGTTCGGAACCGCTCCCATCCCGCAGGCGTCAGCTCATTTTGAGATCCGCGCCCTCGATCCTACGAAACGGAGACGCGTGGGGTTGAGGTGGACCCCATTGTCTAGACCAAAAAACGGCGATCCTTCGCTACTGTCCAATCAGGCCGTCGTGGCTCTGTCCGCTCGGTAGACCGTCCCTGGAGTCCGGTACCCCAGGGATTCGTGGAGCCGATCCTCGTTATAGAAGCCGAAGTATCGCCTCAACCCTCGCTGCAGCTCCGGCACCGTCTCGTAGCCTTGGATGTAAATATCTTCGTATTTCACGGTCCTCCAGAGCCGTTCGACGAACACGTTATCCAATGCCCTGCCGCGTCCATCCATGCTCACGGCTATCCCGGCCGCCTCAAGCCTCCCGGTGAACGCCTCGGCCGTGAACTGGACCCCTTGGTCCGTGTTGAACACCTCGGGCTTCCCCGACCTCAAGGCATCTTCCAACATCTCCAGGCAGAAGGAGCCGTCCAGCGTGTTCGACAGCCGCCAGCCGATCACGTACCGGCTGTACCAGTCGATCACCGCCGCCAGGTACATGAACCCTCCACTCATCGGCACATAAGTGATGTCCGTGCTCCACACGTGGTCCGCTCGCCGGGCTTTGACACCTCGCAAGAGATAAGGGTAGATCTTATGGCCTCTCCCGGCCTGACTCAGCCTGGGCTTGGCATAGATCGCTTCCAGGCCCATCTTCCGCATCAGGCGCTGTACTCGCTTCCGATTGACCTCCTCACCTCGTTGTTCCAGCCAGGCGGTCATCTTGCGGCTGCCGTAGAACGGGCATGCCGTATATTGCTCGTCGATCAACCGCATCAGGCGCAGGTCCTCGGGCGACTCACCCGCAGGTCGGTAGTAGAGGCTCGATCGGCTCAGCCCCAGCAACTCGCACTGGCGGCGCACGCTCAACCGGGGATGATCCGGCTCGATCAAGGGCCTTCGGTCCTCAACTGAATGGGGCGACTTTTTTTTTCAGCCACTCGAGTTCCATCTTGAGGCGCCCGATCTGTTCGAAGAGTTCGGCCTGGCGTGCCTCGGCGTCAGCCGAGGCCGCCTTGGCCGGACTCCCGAAGACCTCCTCGGCACTGCTGATGAGCTGCTTCTTCCAGCCATGGATCGATGTGGGATGGACGCCATAGTGGCCGGCCAACTCGTTGATCGTGCGGTCTCCCTTGAGGGCCGCCAGGGCGACTTGAGCCTTGAACGCCGCCGTGTGGACTTGCCGCTTCCTCGCCATCCGTCCTCCTCCTCAGACCCGTCTGAGTAGCTTAACAGATGGTCCAGTTTTCGGGGTCCACCATAGGTCATGCATGAAGGGCGAAAGCTCATCGGTTCGGTCGTGCTCGGTGGGAAGGAGAAGAGCCCGGTCCGGATCAAGCTTGAGCCCTGGGGGAGCGTGGCCGGTCGGATCGTGGATGACGAAGGGAACCCGCGCAAGGGGATGTTCATAGGGAGCCCCGGCGGGTCGATCAACAAGCATGTCGAAACCGACGACATCCTGCCCTGGAGCGACTGGAACTCGGGCATCCGGGCCGGTGACGACGGCCGTTTCAAGGTAGAAGGCCTCGTGCCCGGACTTCGCTACAGTGCCAATAGCCGTTCCGGGTTCGAGGCGTTTGGCGAGTTGTTCAAGGATCTGATCGTCGTCGCCGGGGAGGCAAAAGACCTTGGCGACCTCAAGATTCAGCCGCCAAAGAAGCCTTGAGGACAAGACGAGCCATGAGTGATGGGCAAAGGGCCCGGGTGAATACCCGGGCCCTTTGCATTTCGCGGATCAAAGCGGTTCGCCCGAGAGCAGGTCGATGGTCCCTTCGATCGTCGAGGGGGCATGGCCTTCCAGGCGGTTGTTGATGAAAAGGAAAGCCGGTTTCTTGCGCTGGCGTGCCAGGTTGGCGATGGAGCAGAGGGCGTCGCGGGCCGGCCGGTTCGGTTCCTTGAGCGCCTGATACGGCTCGAATCGCTTGACCGCATCTTCATACAATCGCCCCTTGCTCAAGAGGGCTCGTGCGATGAGGTGGTCGGCCGTGACGACGCCGGTCATCCCGACCTGCTTCTCAAGCTCCGGCATCCTCGTCCAGGCGTTGAAAACATGCGCCACATTGTGACTTGATAGCAACGTGAAGTAATTGGCCCCGAGGTATTCGGGGTTCCTGATCTCGATGCTGAAACGGAAGCCGCCGGGGAGGTCGGCCAGGAAATCGTCGAGCCGGTCGAGGAAGTGATCGGGGGTCGGGAAGGTCGACTTGGCGAACGTGCCGAACTCGAGGATCAGCGAGGCGATCCTCTTGGTATAGGGCTTGAGCGGCTGGAGGAAGAGCTTCTTGAGGATCGCCGCGTTGAGGAAGTGAGGGTTCTCGGTGCCGGCCTTCGTGCCGTAGCGGGCGTGGCCGGGCCATCTGGCGACGGTGATGTCTTCCGGCACCTTGAAGGCGAAGAGGAAGGAATCGGGAGTGTCCGAGAACAGCTGCTTCCAGAGCTCTGCGCTGGGGAACTGGTAGAAGGCGAAGTCACCGCAGACGGCCGGGAAGACCTGGGCATATTCTTCCAGGCATTCGGTGTCGAACTTCTTCTTCGAGAACTTCCCGCGTGTCTCGTAACGGTTCGGCGAGTAGACGCTGCCCAGCCAGCCTTCGTACTTCCAGGAGGAGGTGCCGAAGTAGATTCCCTCATCACTGAGGGCCCGAAGCCTGGGTGCCAGCCTCGCCGCCTGAGCCGGCAGATCATCGACCTCGTCATCCCCAAGGTTGGAGAAAAGCGGCAAGTCTCGCATCGGATGGGTGCTCGCAGGATCAGATCATTTTACTTTGACTTAAGGTAACTGAGGATGTGCCGATCATTCGGTCGGCCCGAAGATCGCCTTGAGTTCCTGGCCGAGCCGATAACCGGCGAGCGCCACGCGCTTCCGGGCTAGCCGGGTGGCGTCCGCGTCATAACCGACGGGGAGGTCGGCGAAGCTCTTGAGGGCAGGATCCAAGTTGCGATAGACGGTCGACAGGGAGAGCGAAACGCTCTCTTCGGCCCAGTTCTTGATATTCTTCTGGGATAATTCCTTGGCGAAACCCGCGGTCGGATACTCGGCGATGATCCCGTCCGTGAGCTCTTCGACGGCCACGGGATCGTCGACGCGGCCCAGTAGGTCATCCCAGTAGGCGTGGAGGTTCGTGCGCATACCACGAGGATTGGGGAACGTCACGTCATTGCCGCCGCGGTCGCCGTTGGGCAGAGGCTTCGAGAATCGGGCGACGGCATGGAGCGGCTGGTGGATGTCGCCCGCCTGGTGGATGATCCAGGAGACGTGGAGGGCTTTATCCTCATCGGGAGTCATCAGCTTCGAGGCCAGCCGGACGTGGGCAACGTACGAGTTGAGGATGTTCTCGCCTTGCAAGGGGGGCTCGACCGCGTTCGCCTTGTCGGCCAGGATCCGGTAGTTGACGTAGTGAGCCCGAGGCCTGCCGAACTGCTCGAAGGGGCCACGGTTGGCGTCGTCCGGAAACACCGAGGCGTCCCAGAACAGGTTCAGGTTGGCGTCGGCCCCATCCCCTTGATGTGCCGCCCAGAGCTCGGCATAGGCCGGGTGCTTCTTGAGGAGGTCGGCGATCTTCTGCCTTGTCTGCGCGTCGAGCTGCCGATATGCAATCGAGGCGATCACCTTGTGGCCCGTGTAGTTCCAGCCGAAGCAGGGCGTGGCGAAGATGAGGCTGAGCGCGAGGGCGAGTCGCATGGACCTGGTCTCCATATTGGGCGACACATGAAGGCTCAAGTCTAACGAATGGATGTGGGCTCGCCTACTACGCCTCAACTGACAGGGCTGGGCTCTAGCCGCTCAGCCCGTCACGCCAGCGGCCTCGGTTGTTAGTGGCAGGTCGATCGTCACCTTGAGCCCGGGATCGGCGTTCTGGGCCCAGAGATGACCCGAGTGGAGTTCGACTGCTCGCTGGGCGATCGAGAGGCCCAGGCCCGCGCCTCCACTGGCACGATCGCGGTGGCTGTCGACGCGGAAAAACGGATAGAAGATCGCCTCGAGAGCCTCGGAGGGGACCCCGGGACCGTAGTCGCGGACGGTGATCCAGGCCGAGGCGTCGTCGGCTTCCAGATCGACCTCGATCTTCGTTCCTTCGGGGGCGTGTCGTATGGCATTTCGCACCACGTTCTCGACGGCGCGGTGGAGCAGCTCTTCGTCTGCGATGAGAGAAGTCGGACGCTTGGCGCGGAAGATGATATGGCAGTCTCGAGGCTCCGCCTCGAGCGAGCAGTCTTCGACGATCGCGGCGACGATCGCGCGTACGTCGATCATCTCTCGCTTGCATGAGGAGGGATCCCCCTCTGCTCGGGTGAGGTAGAGCAACTCGTCCACAAGCACGGCAAGGCGCTGAATGTCCTTCTCGATGCGGGCGAGCGAGGCCTCGCGGTCCTGGCTGGTTCTTGCCAACTCTACCGCGAATCCGAGGCGGGCCAGCGGCGAACGCAACTCGTGCGAGACGTCCTGGAGTAGTCTCCGCTCCGCGTTCAGGAGGGTCTCGATCCGCTCGGCCATGTGATCGAAGTCGCGAGCCAGGGCACCAATTTCGTCCTGCCGCTTCGAGTTCGATCGGGCCGAGAGGTCTCCTTTACCGAAGCGCTCGACCGTCTCGCGCAAGCTGCGAAGGGGCGAGGCCAGGTGGACGGCCAGGGTGTAGCTCAGGAGCGCCATGAGGACCAAAATCCACAGGTAATAGGGGAGAAATCCCCAGGGATCCGGCCTGGGCTTCACGACCGCGATGAGTCGATAACGCCCGTCGGCCGACTCGCCGTAGAGAGTCGGCGGCGCTCGGCGGGGCATGAGCCCGAGTGTCCTGAAGATCGGGCTGCCCGTGAACGTCGGCTTATGCGGCGGCCATCGACGTCTCGAGCCGGGAGAGTGGACCATCGCGGCGCTCGCCATGAGCGCCGAGCGGTCGGTCCCATCGGAGAGGTCACGCCCCTTCTGATCGACGAGGTAATGATTGGCGGGGAAGTGGCGTCCGAGTCGTTTCAGGTAGTACGCGAGCCGCTCGCGCCCCCCCGTCTCATAGGCCTCACGAGCCTGGTCGACCTGCATCGTGATCGTGTGGGCGATCAGGTCGGGCGGGCCTGGCGAGTTGACCGAGAGGGATAGCGACGTCGCCACGAAAGCGACGAGGCAGACCACGAGCGTCCCCAGGAACCAGAGAAGGATCTTGGCGAAGAGCGATTTCATGACGGCGAACCGTCGGCGGACTCGGCGCAGAAGAGATAGCCGATACCCCGAACGGTGCGGATCAGGCTTCCCTGTTCCCCGAGCTTCTTGCGCAGGTGGCTGATATGCACGTCGAGCGAACGGTCGAAGGGGGTCGCGGCCCGCTGATAGAGGACGGCCGTCAGTTCGTTCCGGCTGACGATGCGACCGGCCGATCGGACGAGCAACTCGAGGATCTCGAACTCGGTCGAGGTGACGGCCACCTGCGTCCCGTCGCTCCAGACCTCGCGCGTGCCCGGGACGAGCTTGACGAGGTTGACCTCGAGGGCCTCGGCAGGAGTCGCTTTGGACGTCGCCACGCGCCTCAGCACGGCGCGAATGCGGGCGAGGAGTTCCTCGGGGGCGAACGGCTTGGGTAGGTAGTCGTCGGCGCCTGCGTCGAGGCCGAGGACGCGGTCGACCTGCGAATTCCTCGCGGTGAGCATGATGACGGGTATCGCGCTCCGGCGACGGATTTGCCGAAGGACCTCGAAACCGTCGAGGCCGGGCAACATCACGTCGACGAGCAGCAGGTCATGATCGCCATTGAGTGCCCTGGCCAGCCCTCGGCGCGAGTCGCGGACGCACTCGAGCTGGAGCCCTCGTTGCTCGAAGAACTCCTGCATCAGATCACCGAGTTCCAGGTCGTCATCAATGAGGAGGATCGAGGCGCTCATGCTGGCGAGTTGACCCGGCGATGCTTGTTCGTTCGTCTTGGGCTCGAATTGTCGGGCCTTGTTCCACGTTGAAGTTGCCAATTCCGAGACCCCTTCCAGGTGATCGACTGCCCCAGGAGCGTGAGGGTTTCCGCGTCGAGCGACCTTGGCAACTCCCGGTTGTTGTGCGAAGCAAGCGGGAGTCCGCTCATGACGTCGAGGTCGATGGTTGGTCCAACTCGGCTCGAAGGATCATGGGCCAAATCCGAACCGAGGCATCCAGCAAGCAGGCAAGCCTTCGAAGTTGGCCATCAATCGTTGCTTACGCCAACCAACGCCGGAACGCGCCTGGGTGAAACCGTGTGGATTAAACTGAATATGTCTTATTGGGAACGGGTCATTTCGAGCGAAACACAGTTGCGTGACGATCTTCGCAAGAAAACGAGAGGATCGAATTCTCAGGGTGATCCCGCCGGTCCCGGCAGAATTCATACCTCATCAACAGCTCGGACATCCATCTAGCAATCGCAATTCGTGAGCAACTGCCGACAGGCCGCATCCTGTTTTTTCTTTGGCCATCGGATCTCGTGCTCGACCGATTGCTAACTCATGATCAGGATAGGCTTTAGGGTAAGGCGGGGTCTGGGGGTATCTTGACGTCAGGGATGTGAGAAGCGAGGTGAATACGTTCGCTTTTGAAGCGTAAATCGTCCTGAAACGATTGGCAAAAATGATCCACAAAGGTATACGTTGGCCGTGACGTTTTGATCGGTTCGATCACGATCGGGATTCGTGGACCGGGAAGGGGAATCGGGCCAGCCAACCTTCTCGGCTAATGACAAGCACCTCGCTGGTTCCTCGACTCGATATGCAGGCAATCGCCGTGGAGAGGTCGAATGGGCGGACGCTCGAGCGGGTGAACTCGTTAGCACCACATCGGAGCCAGGTCAGAGACGAATCGTCGATGCCCGCGACGAGACCAGGGCGTGCGAGTGTCACCGCCTTGTACATCATCCGGGCGTCGGTCGAGTTGAACGCGAGAAGCTCGAGCCGCTCGGGCTCGACCTGGAAGCTCGCCCAATGGATCGCGCCGTGGGGGCCGAGCCCGGCGAACTCGAGTGAGTCGGAACTGCTTCTCAAGTGAGAAATGGAGACGCGGTCAAGACTACCGATCGATGCATTCGAAGGGCGCCAGGCCAGGCCGGTTATCTCCGGTTTCGGCCCTTCTCTCTGCAAGACCCACTCGCGGCCGTTGTGATAGAAGACCGAGCAATATCGCCCGGGCTCCTCGGTTTCGAGCAGGATCACGGCCACCGGCGAGTCTTCCGTGTGAGGTAGATTCTGGATCTCCAGGGAATTGAGCGAACCCATCTCGTGGATCTGTAAGGCGGTGCCGTTCCAGAGGCCGAAGATCGCCAAGGCATCGCGCTGGAGTACGGACGTGAGCCAGGCGTTCGAAACGTCGGCGACCGTCATGCTGAAGCCGGGTTTGTAGCTGCCGTCCGCCTGCCTCGCGTGAGTGTGGAGGAGACCGATGTCGCCTTGAGGGGAACCGAGGGTGACGACGACCTCGCCATCGCTCGTGGCCACGATCCCGCGGACCGTGGATCCCGCGCCGGACACCCGTATCAGGCGAGAGTCGGAGGGGCGGAAGCCGTAGATGAAGCCGTCGTCGAAGCCTATGAAGACTTCGTCGGTATCCCACGATGAGGCGACCGCAGTGACACTCCCGTCATGGATGAACGTACGCCCCTCCTCGCCTCGCTTCGGCTGCAATGGTATCGGCCGATCCTGGGCGCTCTTCGCCGCATAATTGGCGTCCACCAGTAGAGGAGCCGACCAGGCTGAGGACGTGGCGAAGAGCGTCGAGACGGCCGATTGGCCGGATCGACCAGGTTCGAGTTCCTGACGAAGCTTCTTCGCGAGGCCGATCAAGGCGCGGTCGTTCAAATCCGCGCGGGCCGCAGATAGCTCCGATCGGTCCGCGAGCTTGCGGAGGAAGGTGTAATAGGACTCGGCCTGCTGGATCTGCCCGGCCGGTTCGAGATGGAGGTCCACCTCGTCGAGTAGGTTCCTCGGCAGTGCGGTCGCTCCCTCGTCGAGTTGGAGGAGGATCGTCGCCTGGGCGCAGGCAACGGCATTGCCGGCGGGACGTTGGCTCCAACCGGTCGCGTAATACTCGAGTGCCGCCTTCGCGTCGAAGCCTTTCCCCTGCATCAGCTTGCCGGCGCCGAGGTAATCCTGCGATTTCCTCACCAAATGTTCGGCGGCGATCCGGTATTCGTCTCTGGCACCTTGTTCGTCACCCAGGCGTCGGAGCAAGTCGCCGGCCGACTCGTGTTCCCCGGCCTTGCGATACAAGGCCACGGCTCGTTCCAGGTCGCCGGCCGATTCGAAAGCCTTGGCGGCTCCTCTATGGTCGTTGAGCCGTTGGAGCAGGACTGCGGCGGCATCGCGATGAAGGCCTCCGAGCGTGAGCGCGACGGCGGCGGCGCGATAGTCGCCCAGCAGGGCTCCCTGGATGTACGCCGCACGGCGAAAGTCCCCCGCGGCGGTCGCCTCGGCGGCGGCCTTCTGATACTCGCGCCGAAGTTCGGCCAGGATCTGGTCTTCGCTCTGCCAGTAGATCGAACCGCCACCTCGGGAGCCTGGGCCCAGGATCGAGGCGAGAGTGTAGGCCAGGTTTCTCTCCGGGAGCCGTGTCCCATCACTTCTTGATCCACCACGCGGGCTGCTGGAACCACCCAGGCGGATGGCATGCCTCAGGGCGTTTTCCCTGTTGCCCTCACGGAATTCGCGGAGGAGGTCTCGAAGCGCCGCGGATTGCTTGCCCAGGACCGCCTGGTTAATTTCCCGACTGGCTTCCATGCCCGAGTTTGCCAGGCGAGCTCCTTTCTCGGCGAGCCCCTTGGCGTTCAGCTTGTTCCCCAGCCACATCAAAGCCCGACCAATCCCGAAGGAAGCCGCCCCCCGCAAGGGAGCCTGAGGCTTTCCCATGCCCGGCTGGTCCGCGGCCTCGGTTTGATCGTCGGAGAGTTCCTCGGTGATGCCCGGGACGGGCTCGAGCGGGATCTGGATATCGATCTCGACGATTCGGTCGAAGTGTCGCGTGGGGGCGGGGAATGGCTTCCATTCGCCACGCTTCACGGTCTGGACATGGATCAACGAGCCCAGCGGCAATGGAGCATGCGGGTCGAAGGTGACGACGCGCGACCAGGGGAGGAAGATATAACCCCTGTCGCGGGCCAGGCCTTGGGCCTCGTCGGCGAGAAGGCTCGGGATCAGGTCGGCATCGCTGGGGATGAAGAGATTCTGGGCGAGTAACAGGAGTCGGATCGCGTTGGGGATCGACACACCTTTGCCGGGTGCCCTGTTGAGGAGGAACCCTTCGCTCGTCGCGAACACGTGCCCTTCCGGATCGAGGCCCAGCGAGGCGCAAAGCTCGAGCATCGCCTTCACGGTCCATCCCGGGAGGAAGAGCGCGTCCGTTGCCGAGCTCTCCGGCCTGCGGCGAAGTCGGAATTCCGTCTTCATCGGACCCCCTTCGGCTCTTTGGGAGAGGCCTGGAGCAGGACCTTGCCGATGCGTTCGGCAGCATCGGGTGTCGCGACCCCCCCGAGGACTTGCGAAGGACCGAGCCTAGTTCCGTTGCTCATCCAGGCGGCGACATGGGAGTCGACCAGCAGAAACACGCAGAGGAATCTCGACTGGGAATCGAACAGATAAATGTGGTCGAAGGCGTCGACGAGCGCCGTCATCGTGGCGATCGTCGCCCCACGTTGGAACCGGGCCTCGTCGTAACGCAGGCCGTCATTCCGCGATCCCAACTTGGCGTAGATAGGAGGTCCCGAGTAACTCCTCAACTCGAAAATGCTATGGTTTGGCTGTATGACCTCGACTCCGAGGATACCGTCATCCCAGTGCAACAAACGAGCCTCGTTCTTGCGCCGGATCGCGAGGAACTTCGATCCCAGGTTGAGGGTCAGGTCCGACGGATTCGGGGAGCCCTCGGTTTTGAGGAAGGTCGAATTCCGGGACCAGGTGTTATAGACCTCGACGCGATTCTTCCCCACCCTGAGGCCGACCCGGCGCGCGTTCCGTCGCAAGGCGAAACCCTCGCAGTTTCGCTCGACGTTGATCGTGGCCAGCGGGTTGCGAGATCGCATGGAGAAGAGCACGAGGATCCTCCGATGAGAGGTCCCTAAAATGGCTCCGTAGACCCCGCCAGAAGCCTTCCTGGCGATGACCGAAGCTCCGATCAGGATGGGCCGGCCTTCAGCTTTTGGCACGTGGCTCCTGGTGATGCCACTTGAACCTCCCAGCAGGATCGAGCCCGTGGATGAGTCGAGCTCCAGGGTGAAATCCGAATCGGACTCTTTTGAGCCGATATCGCCGACTCCGGCGCTCGACCGCTTGGCGTTGTACTGGTCGAGCTGGAGGCGAGCGATGGCCAGGTTCCAGGCCTGAGTGGCTCGCGTGGAGTTATGCGTCGGAGGTTGAACCGGGGATGTCGTGCTACGCAAGGCTTTGGCGGCCAGGTCGATGGCCACGACCCCTTCGGAGCCGGTCCGCACGATCGCACAATGAAGTTCATTAATGTACGAATATTCCGCCGTCTCGACGTCAATCGAGCCCAGGTTATGGATCTTGCACATCCGGGACCGGAAGTCGTAGTGGACCAGGACCGACACCGAGCCCTGGCGGCCTGCGAGCACGAAGCCGCCGATGACGCCGAGCACCCTGCAGATCGAGGCCAGAGGGCGATCACCCACGATGGCGCGAGGTAGAGCCTCGGCGGTTGCAGTCTCTCCGACGCAACTCCAGCTCGCGATCAGCCCACTGGCCGTCGCGATCATGAGCCGATCCCCGGACACGTCCAGGTCGAAGAGGTGATCCTCCACCTTGTCGAAACAAGGTTGGAAGAAAAAGGGGAAGTCGGGGAACTCCACGGCCCCCTTCCAACGCGCCGGAGGTTCGGGGAAACCCGACTGCGGCTGCGGAGGATCAGCGGCGGGGGCTTCGAGCTTCGGCGGCGAGACCCTTGACTGGCTCCGAGGGATCGCGACCCCGTGTCGGAGGTCGCTGAGGACCAGGCGTCCGTCATCGTCCGCCGTCGCGGCGAAGAGCCGGGTCGTCTTGCCTTCGACCCAGGCAGAAGCGAGCACGTCTTGGCTCTCGAGGCTCCGGGGATGAGTCAGCAGCACGACGTCGTATTGGCGTTCGCCGAGCGAATCCAGCAGCGTCCTGAGTGCGGATGCTGGGCTCAAGGTCAGGTCGCTCGCGCCGAGCTTCCTCCCCAGCGATTCGGCATCGAGTTGGAGTGGATCCCATGCGGGCAGAGGCTCGCCAGTTGTCGCAATCCGAACGGAGAACCCGGCGCGTTCCGCCCGGCGAGCGAGGGCCATCAGCGACGCGACGAGGATCGGGCGGACCTCTCCCCAGGTCCGGACGCCCTGATCCAAAAGGAGGATCAACTCGAGATTGAAGGGGGACTGCGGCGTCTCGCGCTGGAAATAGAGGAGCTCATTCTGCGAGAAGCGTCGGACGAACTCGTCGGAGTCGAGGACGAGTTGTGATGGGACGATCTGCTCGGGCAAGCCACGGGTGGACAGATCCGAATATCCTCCCGTGGGGACAATCGTGGACTGCCGGTCCCTCGGGGGTAGGGTGAGCATGCCCTCGATCGCGGAAACGAGGGCTAGCGCCGAAGCGAGGCGAGGTTGGCCGGCGGCGTAGTCGAAGGCCTCGTGGATCGAGCGGGGCAGCTTCGGGACGAGGTCGGCCGGCAGGTCCTCGCGCAAGTCGCAGCCGTGTTTCAGCCAGTGGACGAGTTGGTCGCGGGGCATGCCCCTCAGGGCGTCCGTGAGGAATTTCTCGAAGGCTTGCGGCTCCAGCGAGGCGATCTCGCCCCGCTCGGCTTCGTCCCCCTGGCGATCGGCGTCGAAGGCACTCCGACGCCTTCGCTTCAACTCTTCGAAGAGCAGTTTCGAAGCAGGCGGGTCGTTCGATCGCTCCAGGTCCCGGGTCAGGAAGGCGAGCAAGGCCCCCGCATTTCGCAAGGGGCGTCCGAGGGAGTGGAACTCGCCACTCAGGCTTGTGGATTGAACGATCTGAGTCGTGTACGAATACCTTATCCCCAGACCGAGCTCATGCAGGAAGTGCAGGACATAACTGAATGGGATGAGCTCCTCGCGCGTGCGAAACCCTTCGAGGAGCAGGCCGATCTCCTCACTCATGGCGAAGGTGCAGCCGACCTCTCGTCCTTGGGCGCGATATTCGACCGCCTCGAGGTTGTCGCTCCAGCGCAACCCTCCGAGCCAGCGGGCGTATTCGTCGGGGATCGCGAGATATCGCTGGACCTGGATCATGGCGACGACTCGCGAAGCGCGAGCCTGATGCTCGCTCGGCTCAGGTTACGAAAGGCCGAACCCGGGACGATCTCTATGCCCTCGTCCTGGAAGATCGCAATCTCACCGAGGGCGAGATTCAACGCATGACAGAGCACCAACTCGGTCAGGTCTGGTTCAACGGACCAACCGAGCGGGACCAGGACGCGATTGCCCCAGAATCTCAGAGCCTCCTCGATGGCAGGAAGTTCGGCCCCGCGGACGATCACCCGTTGGCTACATCGAGCCCCGACCAGGTTCTCGATCCGATGAGAAAACACGCTCTCGGCCCAGCCTGAGAGAGTCTCGATATCGCAGACGATCGCCGTGGTCGTCTTCATCTCGTCGTCGGCCACGAGTGAGAGCGGCGCGGGCGAAGGGAGTCTTCCGGGCGGGGGGCTTCCGGTGATCGGTGCGGGGAAGAGCACACTCGCCAGTGGTCGTTGCTCGGCCGATGGATCGATCGAGACGTCGAAGGCCGGGACGCGATGCCCGGGGCGATACCATTGTCCCCCTCGTTGGATAAATAGCTCGACCCCCGAGATCGGTAACACCCGGTTCAGGACGGGATGCTCCTTCGGGTTCCACCGAACCCAGGCAAGGTCGCCGATCTGGGCGACGAGGATGCCGGACAGATGACGCAGGTCGGCCATCGCCACGAGATCCTTCGAGGGCAAGCAGGCGCAAGAGACATCATCGAGCGGACTCGGCATGGTTCAACCGATCCTTCGAAACAATTGAGCCACGCGATCGGTCAGGTGGCGACGGATCGACTCATCGGAAATCCATCCCGCGTGATCGGAGAGCTCGCCAAGCCGCTCACGCATCCGGGCGACGCTGGCGAGTCGGAGTTCGCCTTTCCTCGTCTCCGCCTCGATCGCATCCAACTCCTTGGCGATCTCCTCGGCCGAGAGCCCGCGTGTCTTGCTCGACATGGGGTGCCTGGGCAGATCCGAACTCGCCGAGTCGACGACCCCGGAGACCAGCGATCCCAGCGGCCCAATCTGCTCCTCGCGGTCCCAGACGTAGCGGAGGACCCAGAAGTCTGAGACCGCCGCGACGCTCCGGCCGCATAGCACGGCCGAGGCGGCCACGAGCTTCAGGATTTTCACCGAACGTCGGTCGGAGAGAGCGACGCCGAGGTCGCGGACCTTGAAGATCAGGTCCGAATAAGGCGTCAGGATATCCGTAAGTTCAACCTTCTGGACGAGTTGGGAGAGCCCTCGGAGGTCGGCCGCCGAGACCGTCGTCTGCGGCGGTTTGGCCGTCTCGAGCTCCCAGCCGGCCACGAGTAGGCGCGGCATGGCGTCTCTCGGGACCTGACCGACGTGGCAGCGAAGCAGGAAGCGGTCGAAGAGGGCGCGGAGGGTGTCGTCCTCGGGGACGTGGTTCGATGCCGCGAACAGGGAGAGCAGGGGGAGCGAATGACGCTCGGCACCCCGGCGATAGACCCGTTCGTTGAGCACGGAGAGGAGATTATTCAAGATGGCGCTGTTAGCATTGAAGAGCTCGTCGAGGAAGACGAATTCGGCCTCGGGAAGCATCCCCGTCGTGACGGTGGCGACGGTCCCCTCACGCAGCTTGACGAGGTCGATCGGGCCGAAGATTTCGTTGGGCTCGGAGAAACGCGTCAGCAAATATTCAAAGTAATGGCCATGCACCGCGCCGGCGAAGAGCCGGATGATCGCCGACTTCGCCGTACCGGGCGGGCCGTGGAGGAAGAGGTGTTCCCCGGCGACCGCCGCTAGCACGATCAGGTCCACGACCTCATCGCGGCCGATGAAACGCTGCTTCAAGACATCAACGACTTCCTGGTGTAACTTTTCGATGACCGGCTCAGGCAACGGACTCGCTCCTTAGTTTCTTCCGGTAGAAACCGCTCGCTTCACGTCTTCGAGTGCCCACTCGATATATTCGCCGGTCGCCCCTCCACCCTTCCAGGCCTCGTCCTGGCGGAGTATCCATCGCTCGGAATAAATCATGAGCAATCCATGGTGATCCGAGAATTCGGGCTTTGTGCTCGGGGCTTCGTCGATGTCGGCGAGCACTCCCGAAAGGGGCCATTGTCTCAGAACCTGCGTGAGCATAACGACAAGCGGATCATCGGGCCGGCTCGCTCGGGCTCGCCGGAGGAGATGCGGGAGGTAGCGGAAGACGATGTCTGCCGACAGGTGGTCTGCGGCCGTATGAGGAACCCGCGACATCCTGAGCCGGCTGCTTAGCACTTCGGGCGTTTCCGAATGATCGACCAGCGCGATGGCAGCCTGCATGAACAGTCGGCTAGCCTCCATCGCGACCCTGGGCTCGAAGGCAATGGGCGGGCCGGCGACGTTCAGGCTATGCTCGGCGAATGCCTCCGCCAGGAACTCCTCGGCGCCAGCGGTGGATAGTCCGCCGACGTGATCGATGGGAACGATCAGCGTTCCATTATAGAAGAGCTCACGCAGGATTTCGGTGAGGTCGTTCATCAAAGAAAGCGTTCTCACGTTCATGCATCGTCGAGAGCAGGCCGTTTCAATGTTCCTGGAGCCCGAACCTTCGTCCAGATGAGTGCTGCTCCGATGGGTCTGGCTTTTAACATATCCAAGACCATGGCGTCGTCGCGAGTGCCCGAGATCAGTCTCTCGCGACGACCCTTGTGTTCGCTCCGCGGAATCAAAGGTGATAGAGGGGCCCGTATTTTTCCTTCAGCGAGCGGATCAGGGGGCGATGGTCGATCTCCGAGCCGGTCACCTTCTTGATGAGCTGCGATGAGGTGTATCGCTGCCCGTGCTGGTGCACGTTCTGGCGGAGCCACTCCAGCAAGAGATGAAACTCGCCTCGCTCGAACGCCTTCGTCTGATCGCCGAGGTCGGAGTTGGCCTTATCAAAGAGCTGAGCGGCGAAGACATTGCCCAGGCTATAAGTCGGGAAGTAGCCGAAGAGGCCCGCGCTCCAATGGATGTCCTGGAGGCATCCTTCGGCATCGTTGTCAGGCCGTACTCCCAAATATTGTCGATACTTGTCGTTCCAGGCTCCCGGGACATCGGCGACGGCCAGATCACCCGAGATGAGAGCCTGCTCGAGCTCGAACCGGATGAGGATGTGGAGGTTGTACGTCACCTCGTCCGCCTGGACCCGGATTAGCGACGCCTCGACCTGATTCACGGCGAAGAGGAAGGCCTCGGGTGAGGTCTCATGGAGCGCGTCGTGGAAGACCTGTTTCGCGATGGGGTAGAAGTGCCGCCAGAAGGCCGGGCTGCGGCCCACGGCATTCTCCCAGAGCCTCGACTGCGATTCATGCACGCCGAGCGAGATGGCCTCGCCCATGGGTGTCCCGTGATGTTCGGGCAGGAGCCCTTGGTCGTAGAGGCCGTGGCCGACCTCGTGCATGATGCCGAAGAGGGCCTCGGAGAGGTTGTTGGGGTTGAACCGGGTCGTGATCCGGCAATCTCCGGGCCCGATACCGCTGCAGAACGGGTGCGCCGCGACGTCGAGCCGGCCGCGGTGGAAATCGAAGCCGAGTACGCCCGCAACGGCCTCGCCGAAGACCTGCTGACGGTCGACGGGATAGGGTCGATTCAAGATCGACATGTCGGGTCGCTGCGTCGACGCGGCGATCGCGGCGACAAGCGGGACGAGCTCTTGCCGCAAGGATTCGAAGAGGACCGCCAACTCGCTGGACTTTGCCCCCGGCTCGTACTCGTCAAGTAGGGCGTCGTAGGCCGAGTCCGTGAAGCCGACGCACGCGGCCTCGCGCCTCTTGAGGTCGACGATCTTCTCCAGCCATGGCTGGAATTGGGCGAAACTCGACTTGCTCCTGGCCGCGACCCACTCCGACTGGGCGACCGATGTCGTTCGAGCCATCTCCTCGACCAGTTCGCGCGGGAGTTGCGTGGCGCGTCGGTACATTCGACCGATCTCGCGGATGTTCACGGCGGCGGGGGCTTCGTGATCCTCGACCAGCGACGATTCGCGAAGTTCGGCAATGAGTTCCCCGATTTTCGGATCCGTCAGCTTCTCGTGGTGCAGCCCGGCCAGCAACGCCATCTGATTGCCGCGGTGCTCCGAACCCCCCTTCGGCATATACGTCTGCTCGTCCCAGCCGAGCAAGGAGGCACAGGAGGCGAGCAGGCTGGCCTCTCGCGAACGCCGAATCAACTCTTCGTAGGAGGCTTTCAGATCCTTGGCCATAACTTCCTCGAAAACAATCATCGCCAGTCCGACCAACCAAGGTATTGTAGCGAATCAACCCAGGCTGGTCGAAACCCCCCTGAGCGGAGTGGTGCCGAGTTGCGGAGCATCTTTGAACGGGCTATCTTGCGCGCCCAGCCCCCCTCGCGGGTCTGCGATGGGGCGAGCCCAATTCCCAAGCCTGGCGAGGGTGCGCGCGATGTCCCTGGATGAGCTCGATCGTCGGCAATTCGTGAAGCGTCTGGTGCAGGCCGCCTCGGTGGGGGCGGCCGTCGCCGCCATCGACCCGGTCATCTATCCTACGGCCTCCGCGGCCGAGGCGAAGGTCGGGCTCGACCTCCTGCTCGACGAGCCGATCGGCACCATCAAGCCGGCTCTCTACGGCCATTTCGCCGAGCACATCGGCGGAGTCATCTACGATGGAATCTGGGTTGGGCCCGACTCCAAGATCCCGAACGTCGATGGTATTCGCAAAGACGTCATCGATCACGTCAAGCGTCTTGGCAAGGTCGTTGTCCGATGGCCCGGCGGATGCTTCGCGGACAAGTACCACTGGCGCGACGGCATCGGACCTCGCGACAAGCGACCTCGCCGGTTCGGCCGCTGGCGCGAGGAGACCGAGTCGAACCAGTTCGGCACGCACGAGTTCATGCGATTCTGCCGACTCTGCGACGTCGAGCCTTACTTCGCCGCCAACGTCGGCACCGGCTCGGCGGAAGAGTTTCAACAGTGGATGGAGTATTGCAATGCCCCGGCCGGCCGCACCACCCTGGCCGATGAGCGCGCAGCCAACGGCGACAACGCGCCGCTCGGGATCCGCTACTGGGGCGTCGGTAACGAAAGTTGGGGATGTGGTGGCAAATTCACCCCCGAAGATTACTGCGTCGAGTATCGGAAGTACACGGAGTGGCTCCCCGAGTTTGGCGTCCCGCTCTACCTCATCGCCGCCGGTCCCAACGGCCCCGACCTGGACTGGACAAGACGGTTCTTCAAGAAGTGGGCCGACTACGCCCGCGCCCCGCTCCACGGCTGGGCCTTGCACTACTATTGCGGCACGACCGGACATGCGCTGAAATTTACGCATGACCAGTGGTATGAGATGCTCCACAAGGCCAACCGCATGGAGACGCTGATCCAGGACAACTGGAAGTTGATGGGCGAACACGACAAGAACCATCAAGTCAAGCTGGTCATCGACGAATGGGGCGCCTGGCATCCCGAAGGCACCGAGATCAACAAGCGCCATCTCTTCGAGCAGATGGGCTGCCTGCGCGATGCCCTCGTCGCCGCGCTGACGCTCGATACCTTCAATCGTCACGCGGAGAAGGTGGACATGGCCAACGTGGCCCAGTTGGTCAACAACCTCCACACACTCTTCCTCGCCGACGGCGAGAAGTTCGTGGCAACGCCCAGCTTCCACGTCTTCGAGATGTATCGGCCCCACCACGGAGCCAAGGCCGTTCGGCTCGACGTCCAGTCGTCCGCGGTAGAGTTCCACGCAGGAGGGATGGGCCAGAAAATCTTCCGCGTCGCGGGATCGGCCTCGGTCACTGGTAAAAAGGCGACCGTGACCCTGGTCCACTCGCACGTCGACGAGCCCGCCGAAATTGCTTTGAAGCTGCACGGAGGAAATGCCTCTGAGGTCTCGGCAACGGTGCTTTCTCACAAGACCCTGAATGCACACAACACCTTCGATAACCCCTCCAATGTGACCCCGCATCGTGGCGAGGCATCGATCAAAGGCGGCGAGGTGCGGATTATCCTCGAGCCGGCGTCGGTGACCCGGCTCGACCTTATGCTCGCCTGACGATCAAACTCAGCGGAGCAACCTTCGCAGCGCCTTCCCCGAAGGACTGCGAGGGATGCTCTCGAGGAACTCGACGGCTCGTGGTAGCTTGAACGAAGCGACGAGGGGCTGGAGATATTCCACGACCTCGGTGCAGGTCCACGACGAGCCCGATTTCAGGACGACGAACGCCTTGACGACCTCGCCCCGATCCGGGTCGGGAACCCCCACGACCACGGCATCGGCCACGCTCGGATGCCGGTGCAAGACCTCCTCGACGTCGCGCGGGTAGACCTTCTCCCCGCCGACGTTGATCATGTCCTTCGCTCGGTCGACGATGAAGACATATCCTTCATCGTCGATGCGGACGATATCCCCCGTCTTGAACCAGCCATCCGGGGTGAAGACGCTGGACGTCGCCTCGGGACGCTGGAAGTACCCTGCAGAAATCGCGGTCCCGCGAGCCCAGAGTTCGCCCACGCCCCCGGGCTCGACGTCCACGCCATCGGGAGTCGAGATCTTCAGCACCGTATCTCCCATCGCCCGCCCGCAAGAGCCCGGCTTCAGCTGCGAGCAAGGCGTCGTGGTTATGACGGGGCTCGTTTCCGTCAGACCGTAAGACTCGGCATAGCCGACCTTCCAGTCACGACGGAGCACCTCGATCAACTCGAGCGGCATCGGGGCCGCGGCGCAGAGGACGGTTCGAAGGCTGGCGAGGTTCCGCTGTCCGATGCTCGGAGATTTGGCCATGTAATTAATCATCGTCGGCACCGCCATCAGGACGGTCGGGTGGGACTCGTCGATGAGGTCGAGGAGGGCCTCGGTCCGATAGCGGCGGATGATGATCGCGGTGGCCTTCGCGGCCATCGCACCGAGGATTCCGTTGATGAGCCCCCAGCAGTGGAAGAGAGGTGCCGCGATGAGCAGGCGATCGTCGGAGTTGTAATGAACCGAGGAGAACTGGACGGCGTTGTCCAGGATATTGCGGTGGGTGAGCATCACTCCCTTGGGAGAGCCGGTCGTCCCCGAGGTGTAGAGCAGGCTCGCCAGCTCTTCGGGCGCGGTCTCTACGGCCTCGAACTGCGCGCCAGCCGACTCGTAAGCCCGATTGAAGCTGCGGAGTCCACTCGCAGGGAAGTCCGTCCCGGCGATGAGCGTCTCCTCCGTCCCGAGGGCCTCTGCCAGGGGCTTAAGCGACTCCCAGCGCGTCTCGTCAGTGATGAGTATCTTCGCCCTGGAATCGGCGACGACGAGTCGCACTTCCTCGGGCTTGAGTGAGGCGTTGACGACGTTCGGCACGACCCCGGCCTTGAGTGCCCCGAGGTATGCGACGACCAGTTCAGGGCAACTCTCCAGGTAGAGGGCGATCACATCGCCGCGACTAACGCCGAGGCTCGCCAGCAAGTTGGCACAACGGTTCGTGAGCACGTCCAGTTCGGCATGGTTGAAGACCGTCCCCTCAAACTCGAGGGCCGAATGGTCGGGGCGCGCACGCGTTGCGTCGATCAAGAGGCGGACGAGATTCATCGCACTTCTCCCAGCCACGAGACACCGATAGTGTGGGCCTCGAGGAGTCGACCGAGCTCGTTTCATGAAGGGGCGGTATGAGCAGTTTACCTGTGATACGATCCTTCGGAAGCAGAATCATCGGCCCCGACCGATTTTTGCTCAGGACGATCCGCCGATCACTTCATGCGGCACTTGGCCATGACGTATCCGGGGCCTCGATGTCTCAATCCCAGGGAGATGACCCTGAAATGACCGGACCGAAAAATCGACGCGAATTCCTAGGAGCCGCCGCCACGGCGACCTTCGCCGGCTCCCTGAGCCGGCAGGCGAAAGCCGCCGAGCAGGAGAACCCGATTCGCGTGGTCGTCTGGGACGAACGTCAGCCTGCGCAGAAGCAGGCCTACGAGAATTTCCTGGGCAACGCCATCGCAGACCACCTTCGGGCACGGCCCGGAATCAGCGTGAATTCCGTCTGCCTTGACGATCCGGAACAAGGCATTGGCGACGGGAACCTCGACGCCTGCGACGTTCTGATCTGGTGGGGCCACGTCCGCCAGGCGGAAATCAGCCCCCAGGTCGGTCAGAAGATCGTCGGGCGGATCAAGGCGGGGATCCTCTCGCTGATCGCGCTCCATTCCGCGCACTGGTCGACACCTTTCGTCGAAGCTATGTATGAACGAACCCGCATGGATGTCGCCGCGATCTTGAGTCGATCGGGCGACGAGCAGGCCGAGATTGAGGAAGTGCCGCCCCCGAAGCGCTACACAGTCCCGAAGGCCGATGCAGCCCTCACGCCGAGCCTCCGTCTTAGGAAATTCCCCGGCGGAAAGACGAAGGCCAGGGTCTATCTGCCTCTTTGCTGCTTCCCGGCCTATCGGGCGGATGGGAAGCCGAGTGCGGTGCGCGTCCTGAAGCCGACTCATCCGATTGCCGCGGGAATCCCCGCGCGATTCGAGATACCTCAAACCGAGATGTATGACGAGCCGTTCCACGTCCCCGAGCCCGATGAAGTGGTCTTCGAAGAGCGTTGGGAGCCTGGAGAATGGTTCCGCAGCGGCATGGTCTGGAACCTGGGGAAGGGGAGGGTCTTCTACTTCCGCCCGGGGCATGAGACATACCCGGTCTATCGCCAGGAACTCCCGCTCGAGATCATCGCCAATGCGACGCGATGGCTGGCGAAATCGCGGGGCTGAGACACCCGCGCAAGATCGAGATGTGGATGAGTTTCGTCTCGAAATCTCCCCAGGAATTTCGTGGCCGGGGCCTCGATCAGGGTTGTGGAATCGGCCCTACCGCTCGGCTACACTGACGGCGATTGTGGCGAGGCCATGCAAGCTATAGGTCCAGAGGGGTCAGATCTGATGAAATCTGTTTTCGCGCGGGGGCTGTTCCGATTGGCAGGAGGACTACTTGTGCTGGGCGCGGGGGTCGTCCAGCCGGCGAGTGCCGAGGTGAAGCTCCCGAACATCTTCACCGAGCACATGGTCCTCCAGCGGGGCCAGAACGACAAGGTCTGGGGATGGGCGAAGCCGGGCGAGGAAGTGACGGTCACGATCGAGGGTCAGGCCAAGTCGTCGAAGGCCGACGACAAGGGCAAGTGGGCCGTGACGCTCGATCCCCTCAAGGCGGGCGGCCCCTTCACCCTGACGATCAAGGGTGAAAACACCATCACATTCAGTGATGTCCTGGTCGGAGAGGTCTGGGTCTGCTCCGGCCAGTCGAACATGCAGTGGCCGGTGCTCGCGGCGAACGACGGTGAGCTCGAGATCATGGCGGCCAAGTACCCGAAGATCCGGCTCATCTCGGTCCCTCAGGTCGGGACCCAGGAGCCGAAGGAGAACTTCGAGGGGGCGTGGAAGGCTTGCACACCCGAGACCGTGGGCAACTTCTCGGCCGTGGGCTTCTTCTTCGGACGTCAGTTGCACGAAACCCTCAGGGTGCCCGTCGGCTTGATCAATGACGCCTGGGGCGGCTCGGCCTGCGAGGCCTGGATCAATCGCGAGAAGCTGACCGCCGACGGCCGTTTCAAGGAATTGCTCGCCCACTGGGAGCTGCGCGAGAAGAAACTGCCGGAGGCCAAGGCCGCCTACCAGAAGGCCCTCGCCGAGTGGAAGGCCGAGGCGGAAAAGGCCAAGGCCGAAGGTAAGAAGCCTTCTCCGGCGCCCCATGACCCCGAGGCCGAAATGCACGGGAACCATCGCCCGGGCAATATCTACAATGGCGTGCTCAGGCCCACCATCGGCTATGGCATCAAGGGCGCGATCTGGTATCAAGGCGAGTCGAACGCAAGCCGAGGCTACCAGTACCGCGACCTCTTTCCTTTCATGATCAAGCTCTGGCGTGAAGAGTGGGGTATCGGCGACTTCCCGTTCTATTGGGTCCAGCTCGCCGACTTCATGGCGGAGAAGCCGACCCCCAGCGACAGTGCATGGGCCGAGTTACGAGAAGCCCAAACGATGACCATGTCCAAGCTCCCGAACACCGGGGAGGCCGTGATCATCGACCTCGGCGAGGCCAATGACATTCACCCGCGTAACAAGCAGCGCGTGGCAATGCGGCTGGCTCGGTGGGCCCTCGCCAAGGACTACGGCATTCGCGTGGCCCACCAGAGCCCGACGTACAAGTCCTTCGAAAAGCAGGGCAACAAGATCGTCCTCACCTTCGACCACGTCGGTTCCGGGCTCAGGACCATTGACGTCTCTGAGTTGAACGGATTCGCCGTGGCGGGGGTTGACAAGAAGTTCGTCTGGGCCAAGGCCAAGTTCGTGGGTAACGACAAGGTCGAGGTCTGGGCGGACAGCGTTTCCGAGCCGACCGCCGTCCGGTACGCCTGGGCCGACAACCCCGTCTGCAACGTCCTCAGCAAGGAAGGATTACCCCTCACCCCCTTCCGCACCGACGATTGGCCGGGCGTGACGATCAACATGAAATGACGTTGACCCCGATTCGAATCGTTGACGATCAGAGGAGGCCGGGTGTCCGAAGGGCGCGCCCGGCCTCTTCGGCTCTCTTTCGAAGTGTCCGCCATCCCCTGCCAGCCAAGGGACGAAGGCCGAACGACGCGACGAAATCGACAAGGAGTATCCGATGCTTTCCCGCTCGACATCAGCTCGACCCCGACTCCGACGTCTTCGCTGGTTCGCCCTCTTGCTCGCCTGGATGAGCTCGGGATTTCTTGCGCCGGATGCTCATGCTGAGGATGCCGACAGGCCGTTCGAGGTCCGCCTTCGCTCGCGACAGCCTCTCCAGGCCGATGCGAACCAGTATCGCGTGGTCGAGAAATCTGAGTCCTGGAAGCCGAACGAGACCGCCATCATCGTCTGCGACGTCTGGGACCTGCACCACTGCCTCAACGCCGTCCTTCGGGTCAAGGAGATGGCCCCCACGATTGAGCGAGTGTTGAAGACCGCACGGAAGCAAGGGGCCCTCATCATTCATGCCCCGAGCGACTGCATGGACAATTACAAGAATCATCCAGGACGCAAGCGGGCCATCGAGACCCCCAAGTCGTCCAACCTGCCGGCCGACATCGGCAAGTGGTGCTACAAGATTCCGTCGGAAGAGAAGGGGACCTACCCGATCGACCAGAGCGACGGCGGCGAGGATGACGACACGCAAGAGCATCAGCAGTGGGCCGAGCAACTCTCGGCGATGGGGAGGAACCCCAAGTCCCCCTGGAAGTCCGAGACCAACATGCTGACGATCGGCGACGCCGACTATATCAGCGACAAGGGGGACGAGATCTGGAGTGTGCTCGAAGTCCGGGGCATCCGCAACGTCATCCTCCTTGGTGTCCATACGAATATGTGTATTCTTGGACGTCCATTCGGCCTGCGGCAATTGGCGAAGAATGGCAAGAACGTCGTCCTTATGCGCGACATGACCGACACGATGTACAACCCGGCCCGAGCCCCCTTCGTGAGCCACTACGCCGGAACCGACTTGATCATTGAACATATCGAGAAGTTCGTCTGCCCCACGATTACATCCGACCAGATCCTGGGGGGGCATCCGTTTCGATTCAAGGCGGATCCCAGGCCTCGGGCCGCGCTGGTCGTGGCGGAGGATGAGTACAAGACCGACGAGACGGTCCCCGTCTTCGCCTCGGCCCAACTCATCAAGGATTACTATCTCGATTACATCCTCGCGAGCGACCGCGACCGCAATAGCCTGCCGTCGATCAACCTCCTGGAGAAGGCCGACACCGCTCTCATCAGCGTACGTCGCCGGGTCTTGCCGACCGAGCAGGTCGAGGCCCTCAAGCGGTTCGTCGCCTCGGGCAAGGGGATCGTGGGCATCCGAACGGCCAGCCACGCCTTCTCGCCTCGTGCCAATGAGCCGGTCCCGGAGGGGCATTCCTCCTGGGATGGTTTCGACGCCGAGGTCCTCGGCGGCAACTATCGGGGGCACCACGACGAGGGGTCTAACGTGAAAGTGACCGTCGCGAAGGATGGCGCGGAGCACCCTATCCTGGAAGGGGTCGACGCGGGCAAGCTCGAGGGACACGGCACTCTCTACAAGGTCAACCCCCTGGTGGCGACCGCCAAGCCGCTCCTCATCGGGGCGATACCCGACCATCCCGAGGAGCCCATCGCCTGGACCAATGCCCCGCCCTCTGGCAATCGGGTCTTCTACACCTCGCTCGGCCACCCCGGCGATTTCGCGTCTCCCGACTTCCAGAAATTGCTGAGAAACGCTTTCGAATGGACCACGGCGAATCACCACTCGCGGACCCCCGCGTCGACGGGCACCGAGTGAACCATCGTGGCGCCTTGCTTGGCCGGGGAATGACAGGATTGACGCACTGGCGGATGCAGACCCGCCAGTGCGTTTCGTTTCGTCGGCTTTCCCTGTCGTCATGAGCATGACGAGAGCACGATGACGCCGATTGGGAATGTGAACGCATGATAGCTGTCGCAATCGTCGTCATCATCGCGTCGATCGTCCTGATGGTGAAGCGGGTTGATGTCCGACTGGTTCTCCTCGGGGCGGGCCTGATCCTCGCGTCGCTGAACGGGAATCCGCTCGCGTTCACCGACAAGTTCACGCAGGCGATGGTCTCGCCGATGGTCGCCCCGATCTGCGCCTCGATGGGGTTCGCCGCCGTATTGAAAGCGACAGGTTGCGATCGAGAACTGGTCCAACTTTTGATGGTGCCGCTGCGACGCGCACGCTGGGCCGTCCTGTCCGGCGGGATCGGAGCTGCCTACCTCGTCAATCTGGCCGTGCCGAGCCAGTCCAGCACGGCGGCGATGCTGGGGCCGATCCTGATTCCGATCGTCGTAGCCCTGGGCTCGAGCCGGGAGGTTGGCGGGGCGGCGTTGGTGCTGGGTGCCTCGTTCGGAGGCGACTTGCTCAATCCGGGTTGTCAGGACGTCCAGGCCCTTGCCGGAGTCACCGGATTGAAAGCGGCCAGCCTCAGTCGGATCGTTATTCCTTCGAGCCTGCTGGGGATGCTGGTCGCGGCTTTCGTGTTCGCTTTTTGGAATCGTGCCGGGAGACGTGACGAGCCCCGAACGGGACAGGATGTCATGGTAGCTGGCGTAACCGGTGAGGAAGACTCGCGCGGTCCCGACGTGCTCAAGGCCATCGTGCCGCTGGTTCCGGTCGCATTATTGCTGCTTGCTCACATGGGTTGGAGGCCGCTTGCCTGGCTCTTGCGAGTGCCCGAGGCCGAAGCATGGCGTCCCTTGGCGGGAGCCTTGCCCGTGGTACGTGCGATGCTGATCGGGGTTCTCGTCGCCGGGCTGATTGGCTGGCGAGGACTGCCGCGGTTGACTCGGAGCCTGTTCGATGGGATGGGAACGGCTTACGCCAACGTCATCTCCTTGACCATTGCCGCTCAGTGTTTCGGCGCAGGCATTGCCGCTTCGGGACTGGGAGATGCCCTCTTACATCAGGTTGGCGGTTCTCGCGTCGGACTGGCGGCCCTCTCGCTCGGGTTCCCGTGGGGCCTGGCGGCACTCTCCGGCTCTGGCTCCGGACCTGTGCTGGCCTTTGCCCAGGTCTGCCTCGTCCCGCTTGGCGACGGGCCCGGATTTCAGACGACCGCGGGAGTGCTGTCCTGCCTCGCAGCCGCGTGCGGACGTACCATGTCGCCGGTCTCCGCCGTCGTTGTTTGCGGTGCGGGACTCGCCGGAGTCTCCCCGTTGGAGATCATCCGGCGATTGTTCCCCGCTCTCATCCTCGGGACCGTCGTTTCGGTGTCGACGGCCCTGCTTGTGAGATAGCCTTATGATTTCACGAGGCCTAGGACTGCTGACTTTCAGAGTCCTATCGCGCTAAGTCGGGACCGGACCCCAACTCGATCAGTAGCCGGCGACCTTGTCGACGATGTTCAGGAGCATCTCGCAGGCGGCGAAGCGTCGGAGGTTCTCGCGGAAGATGGCGTGCCGACGCCTGTCGCCCCCGGGCGACTGTCCGGCGGTGTGAGGCGTGATGATGACGTTCCGAGACCAGAGGGGATGCCCGTCGGGTAAAGGCTCGGGAGCCGTGACGTCGAGCCCGGCGGCTGAGACTCGCCCGCTGTCGAGGGCCGCGACCAACGCATCAGTGTCGACAATGCGACCGCGGGAGACATTGATCAGGATGACGCCCGGCTTCATTAGGCCGAACTCCTTCGCGCCGATCATCCCGGTCGTCTGCCTGGTGAGGGGGGCCGCACTCGCGACGACGTCAGCCTTGGACAGGAGTTCGTGGAATCTGTCGGGGCGATGCAGGCTCTCGACGAAGAGAGGTCGCTCCTGGACTTTGGGATCCGTGGCGACTACGCGCATCCCGAAGCCAAAAGCCCGGCGGGCGATCTCGGATCCGATGCCTCCCAGGCCGATGACGAGCAGCGTCTTCCCGTCCAGTTCGTCCAGGACGAACCCAGGGCGTTTCGCTCCCCAATGCTTCTTCTCCTGATCACCGGCGAAATGCCGGAGGTCGCGGGTGAAGGCGAGGAGATAGGACATCGCCTGGTCGGCGATCTGTGGCGCATAGACGCGCTGCATGTTCGTCAGGACGATGTCGCTCTCGACGAGTTCGCGGATCTCGATGAGATGTTCGACCCCGGCACTCGGCTGCTGGACCCATCGCAGCGTCTTCGAGGCCCGGATGATGTCCCTGGTGATGAAGCCGTAGCTGGCATGCGCCGTCGGGGCATGGTCGATGGCCTCCTGCTCGCCCCGGCAGACGACGAGTTCAATCCCGGGAGTGGCCGACTGGAGGTCGGTGAGCTCCTCGGGGCTCGTCGGCGGGATGAGGACCTTGAGGCCTCTCTCGGCACGAGCCTGGGCGACGGCGGCGGGGGCCAGGGCCGCGCCGGCTGCCGAGGCGGAGAGGAAGCTGCGACGGTTCATCGCCTTGGACTCCGTAGGCTCGATCCGGTCGATCAAGCGAGCCGCGGGGCCAGCCGTTCGACGATCGTCTTGCCGATGTTGAGGGATGCCGTGGCGGCCGGCGACGGGGCGTTGTTCACATTCACGACCCGGTCGGCCTCCTGGATCAGGAAGTCGTCCACCATCGAGCCGTCGGGGAGCACAGCTTGAGCGCGGATCCCCGCGGGGACCGCCTCCAGGTGCTCCGCCTTGATCTCGGGCACGAGGCGTTGAAGCGCCCTGACGAACGCAGTCTTGCTGACCGACCGCCACATCTCGCCGAGACCGGTCTTCCAGTGCTTGGCGGCGAGCTTGCGGAAACCAGGATACGCGAGCGTCTCGGCCATGTCACTGAAGCTGAAGTCGGTCTTGAGATACCCCTCGCGGGCGAAGGCCAGCACCGCGTTGGGGCCGCATTCCACGCCCCCCTTAACCATCCGCGTGAAGTGGACGCCCAGGAACGGGAAGCTCGGGTCGGGTACCGGGTAGATGAGGTTCTTGCAGAGGTGCGTGGCCTCGGACTTGAGCTCGTAGTACTCGCCGCGGAAGGGGATAATCTTGGCGTCGGGCTTCTGCCCTCCAAGCTCCGTGACGCGGTCGCAGTGCAGGCCCGCGCAGTTCACGATCTGCTTGGCCTCGACCTGGCCGGCGCCCGTCGTCAAGACGACCCGGTCGGGGCTCCGCTCGATCTTCGTGACCGGCGCCGAGGTGAGCACCTGGCCTTCACGTTCGCGAACTCGCTCGGCCATCCGCTCACAGACTTGCTTGTAGTTGACGATGCCCGCCTCGGGCACGTGGATTGCCTTGATCCCGGCCGAATGCGGTTCGAGCTCCTTGAGGACCTCGGGCGTGATGACCTCGCAGACGACGCCATTCGCCTTGCCACGCTCGTAGATCCGTTCCAGGGCGGGCAAGTCGGCGTCATTGAGAGCGACGATGACCTTGCCGCAGATCTCGTATGCGATCCCCTCGGCGGCGCAGAACTCCTCCATGAGCCGCTTGCCTTCGCGGCAGTTGATCGCCTTCAAGGACCCGGGCTTGTAGTAGATGCCGGAATGCAGGACGCCGGAGTTGTGGCCGGTTTGATGATGAGCCAGATCGGACTCTTTCTCGAGCACGACCACGCGAAGATTCGGGTAGGCCCGAGTGAGTTGGTAGGCGGTTGCGAGGCCAACGATGCCACCACCAATGATTGCCACGTCCGTCGAAATCATCGAGGTCCCCAGGTCGATCCAAGGCTGCGCGTCTCATCGAAGCATTCGGGCGGCATCCGTATTGCCGGCCGTCGTCTTGAGGCCCCGATTGTGGGCCAGGGGGCTTTCTCGGGCAATGCTAAATCTCTGGCCAGGTTCCGCGCGTCCGTCGCGATGATCGTGCTGGTCTCTCGGCAGGTCATAGCACGGATTCAAATAATATTCATGCGACGCGGCGAATGTTGATCGGCGTGCTGGGGGGAACCTGGAGCTGAGCTCATCAATGCGAAAGGCCCGTGTCTTGCGACACGGGCCTTTCAGATGCCGGAGACAGGACTTGAACCTGCACGACCATGGTTAGGTCACTAGCCCCTCAAGCTAGCGCGTCTGCCAATTCCGCCACTCCGGCTGAGTGATTTGCTTGGCGTGAAGAACATATTACTCGGACGGGATCGAAAGTCAAGCAGTCGATGTCCCAAGGATCTCGAATTTCGTTGAGAGCCTTTGAAAACAGCTCTTTAAGCCTCGAACTCGAGAAGAACGTGGGCGGCGAAATCTCAACGGGGACACCTAGAATTCCTTCCCTTCGAGCTGACTGATGGCCTGGCGGATATCATCGGGGACGGGGACGGACTGATTCTTCGCGTAGTCGAACACGACGACGGTCGAGACGCCCTCGGCGACGACCGCCCGACTCGACTCCGAGACGATCCGGTGGTCGAGCACCATGCTCGAGCGCCCGATCTTGTGGACGCGGGTCCCGATCCGGATCTGGTCCGGGAAATTGACCTGCTTGCGGTAGTGGCAGGTGATCGACGCGAGGATCGGGCCGACCCGCATGCGCCGCATGGATTCCGAGAGCCCGATCCTCTCGAAGTAGTCGACCCGCCCCGACTCGAACCAGCGCAGATAGACCGTGTTGTTCACATGTCCGAACGCATCCTGGTCCCCCCACTGTACGGGCACGGTGACGATCATGGGGAAGTCGGCGAGCAGGTCGTTCAAAGCGGGATCCATCATCGAGGCTCATCGAGGCTTCGAGAAGGCCTGGAGTCGGTACTTCGTCCAGGATCAGCCCACGATAAAGGCTGGCCTGGTCGGCTCGCAACGCTCGAGCCTTTCCAATCGGAAAGTTTGGAGGCCGATGGCTTCGCGGGCAACTCGGATCCGCTATGATCGGGCGACTTCCGGGATCGAGGGGGTACCTATCGAAACGAGGACTCTCGCGGAGAAACGATCCCGGCTCGACCCACTTCGCTCGAGGTGACCGAATGCCGATGCGTGGTCGATTTCAGTGGCGGACGACCCTGGCGATCCTCTGCCTGGCCCTGGCCGGGACGTCCGAGCTGCGAGCTCAGGGGGTCGAGTACGTCAAGGCTCACTACACGAAGTACGAGTTCCAGATCCCGATGCGGGATGGAACGAAGCTATTCACGGCCGTCTACGCGCCGAAGGATCAGTCCAAGAGCTACCCGATCCTCCTGACGCGGACCCCTTACAGCGTGCAGCCATACGGGGTCGACAAGTACCCGAGGGACCTCGGCCCCTGGGAAGGGTTCGCCAGGGAAGGGTACATCTTCGCCTACCAGGATGTCCGCGGACGCTGGATGTCCGAGGGGCAGTTCGTCGACATGCGGCCGATCCTCGCCGAGCACGGCAAGCCCGATCAGATCGACGAGAGCACCGACGCTCATGACACGATCGACTGGCTCCTCAAGCACGTCGAGAACCACAATAACCGAGTGGGAATGTGGGGGATTTCTTACCCTGGATTCTACACGGCCTGTGCCCTCGTCGACGCCCACCCCATGCTCAAAGCGGCCTCGCCGCAAGCCCCTGTCACGGATTGGTTTATCGGCGACGACTGGCATCACAACGGCGCCTTCTTCCTGCCCCACGCCTTCAACTTCATGGCCCGTTTCGGGAGGCCTCGACCCGGTCCGACCAAGAAGTTCGACCATCCCTTCGATCACGGCACGCCCGATGGCTATCAGTTCTTCCTAAAGCTGGGGCCTCTCGCGAATGCCGACGCCGTCTACTTCAAGGGGGAGGTCGACTTCTGGAAGGAGATCATGAAGCACGGGACGTATGATGACTTCTGGAAGTCACGCAATCTCCGCCCACACCTCAAAAATGTCCGACCGGCCGTGATGACGGTCGGCGGCTGGTTCGATGCCGAGAACCTCTTCGGCGCCCTCGAGGCCTATCGCTCGATCGAGAAGGCGAGCCCCACCACGCGAAACAGCCTGGTGATGGGCCCCTGGTTTCACGGCGGCTGGTCGCGCGACCCTGGCGAGGGTCTGGGTCATGTCCGCTTCAACTCGAGGACCTCGACCTTCTACCAGCAGGAGATCGAACTGCCCTTCTTCGAGCGGAACCTGAAAGGGAAGGGGGGACCCGATTCGCCCGAGGCCTGGGTCTTCATGACCGGCAAGAACGAGTGGCGAAAATGGGATGCCTGGCCACCGAAGATCGCCAAGCCGACGTCGCTCTACCTCCAACCCAAGGGTCGACTTGGCTTCGAGCCCCCGCCCGCCCAGTCGACTCCGCAGCAGGCCGAGTTCGAGGAGTATGTCAGCGATCCCGCCAAGCCTGTTCCGTTCCTTGGCGAGATCGCCATCGACATGAAGCGCGAATACATGGTGGCCGACCAGCGGTTCGCCTCGAGACGTCCCGACGTCATCACCTTCGTCACCGAACCGCTTGAAACTGACGTGACGCTCGCCGGCCCGATCCAGGCCAACATCGACGTCTCCACGAGCGGGACCGATTCCGACTGGGTCGTGAAGCTTGTCGACGTCTACCCGGACGACTTCCCCGACCTGGATCCGAACCCGGCCGGGATCAAGATGGGGGGCTTCCAACAACTCGTCCGAGGTGATGTCTTCCGTGGCAAATTTCGCAAGAGCTTCGAAAAGCCGGAGCCGTTCGTCCCCGGCGAGCCCACGGCTCTGAGTTTCAAGCTCCCGGACATCTACCACTGCTTCCGGGCTGGTCACAGGATCATGGTGCAGGTCCAGAGCAGTTGGTTCCCGCTTGTCGATCGCAACCCACAAAAGTTCGTGGATATCTACTCGGCCAAGGAGTCCGACTTCCAGAAGGCGACCCAGAGAGTGTATGTGTCGCCCGCCCACCCGTCGCGGCTCGAAGTGTTGACCTTGCCTTGATGAGTTTCGTCGCGAGTGCTCAATGCCTTATTCCATCATTACGAGCCGCCATCGAACTTACAAAAACGGGGAAATCTCCATATGGTGTTCTCTCAATATCTGGCCTTCGTGATCCTGCTGCAGGTCGCTCCCCCCGAGACCGCTCTGGGCGTCCAGTCTCCGTCCGAGGTGCGCAAGGCCTTCACGACGATGCTCGATCGGCCGAAGGTGCCGCTGGACATCAACGTCGCCGAGACCGAGCCCCTCAAGGGGGGCCTCGTGCTCGAAAAGCTCGACTTCGCTTCCGAGGAGAAGGCGAACGGAAAGTTCGAACGCGTCCCGGTCCTCCTGATCCGGCCCGAGGACCAGAAGGTTAAGCACCCCGCGGTCATCGTGCTCCATGGAACGGGCGGGAACAAGGAGAGCCTCCAGGGCTGGCTGACGGACCTGGCAAGCCGCGGGATCATCGGCGTCGCGATCGACGCGAGGTATCACGGCGCAAGAGTGAACAGAGCCAAGGGGGCCGACGCCTACGTGGCCGCGATCACAAAGGCCTGGCGGGCGGGCTCGGGGGAGGCCCAGGAGCATCCCTTCTACTACGACACCTGCTGGGATCTCTGGCGCACGGTCGACTACCTCGAGTCGCGGGGCGACGTCGACTCCAAGAAAATCGGCATGTTCGGCATCAGCATGGGCGGGATCCAGACCTGGCTCGCCGCCTCGGTTGATGAGCGGGTCGCCGTGGCCGTGCCCGCGATCGCGGTGCAGAGCTTTCAGTGGAGCCTGGAGAATGGCCAGTGGCAAGGGCGAGCCCGGACGATCGCCGGGGCCCATCAGGCGGCCGCGAAGGACCTCGGCGAGCCGGAGGTGAATGCCAAGGTCTGCCGGGCACTCTGGAACAAGGTGATCCCGGGCATGCTCGGCCAGTTCGACTGCCCGAACATGCTCCGACTCTTCGCCGATAGGCCGCTGCTGATCCTCAACGGCGAGCTCGACCCTAACTGCCCACTCGGCGGTGCCGAGCGAGCATTTGCGGCCGCCGAGGAGGCGTACAAGAAGGCGGGGGTCTCGGACCGTCTCAAGATCGACGTCGCCAAGGGAGTTGGCCATGCCGTGACCGACGAGCAGCGGAAGGAGACGCTCGATTGGTTCGTGCGCTGGCTCAACCCCTGAGCAATGCCTTTCGCCGAGGAACTCCTCGCCTGGTCTCAGGCCAGGAGTTCCTTCACCACGTTGCCCTCGACGTCGGTCAGGCGGAAGTCGCGTCCCTGGAAGCGGAACGTGAGCTTCGTGTGGTCGATGCCCAGGCAGTGCAGGATCGTGGCGTTGTGGTCGTGGATATGGACGGGGTCCTTGACGATGTTGTAGCAGAAGTCGTCGGTCTCGCCGTGGGTGATACCCGGCTTGATCCCGCCGCCTGCCATCCACATCGTGAAGCAACGGCCGTGGTGATCTCGGCCGTAGTTGTCCTTCGTCAATGACCCCTGGCTGTAGACCGTGCGGCCGAACTCGCCGCCCCAGACGACCAGCGTCTCGTCGAGCAGCCCTCGGGCCTTGAGGTCCTTGACGAGCGCGGCGGCCGGCTGGTCCACGTCCTTGCACTGGCCGCGAATCTGCATCGGCAGATTCCCGTGCTGGTCCCAGCCGCGGTGCATGAGCTGGACGAAGCGCACGCCACGCTCGACCATCCTCCGGGCGAGGAGGCAGTTTCGGGCGAAGCCACCGTCTTCCCCCTTCTCGTCGATCCCATAGCTCTTGAGTGTGGCCGGTGACTCGTTCGTGAGGTCGGTGAGTTCCGGGACGGAGGTCTGCATCCGATACGCCATCTCATACTGGGCGATCCGGGTGTTGATCTCCGGGTCGCCGAACGAGTTCGACGCCATCTGGTTGAGCCGGCCGACGCCATCGAGCATCCGGCGCCGGGTCTCGGCGTCGATGCCCGGCGGATTCGAGAGGTAGAGCACCGGATCGTCGCCCGAGCGGAAGCGGACCCCCTGATGCTTCGACGGCAGGAAGCCGCTCCCCCAGAGTCGCGAGAAAATCGGCTGGTCCGTCTTGTTCCCGCTGCCCTGGGAGATGAGAACGATGAACGCCGGCAGGTTGTCGTTCTCGCTGCCGAGGCCGTAGCTCAACCAGGCGCCCAGGCTGGGACGGCCCGGCTGCTGGCTGCCAGTCTGGATAAACGTGATCGCCGGGTCGTGGTTGATCGCCTCGGTATTGAGAGATTTCACCACGGCGATATCGTCGGCGATTGTGGCCGTGTGCGGCAGGAGTTCGCTCATCCAGGTGCCGCTCTGGCCGTGCTGGGCGAACTTGAACATCGGGGCGACGCAGGGGAACGACTTCTGACCCGAGGTCATCCCCGTGATGCGCTGACCCATCCGCACGGAGCCGGGCAACTCCTCGCCGTGGTGGTTCTGGAGCTTCGGCTTGTGGTCGAACAGGTCGATGTGCGATGGCCCGCCCGACATGAACAGGTAGATCACGTGCTTCGCCTTGGGTGCGAAGTGCGTGGGCGAGGCCATCAGCTTCGGGTTCAGGAGCGAAGCCAGGGCGGCCGTGCCGATGCCGGTTGCGGTGCGGCCGAAGAAGTGTCGCCGCGTCAGGAGGCGTTCGTGCTCGGTGTACTGGTCCATCTCATTAGCCCTTCGTGACGGTCTCGTCGAGGTTCAGGATCGCCGCGGCAACCATCGTCCAGGCGGCGAGCTCGTCGGTGGCCAGGGCCGCGTTGCGCCCGGATTCGCCGACGGTCAGGAGTTTCACTGCGGCGGCGTTATCCTTGCGGTAGACGCCGGCCTGGGCCTCGAAGAGCGTCTTGAGAACTTCGACCTCCTCGGCGCGAGGGGCCCGAGAAAGGGCAAGCCGATACGCCAGGTTGATCCGCTCCTCGGGCGACTTGCCCCCCTCGACCATCATCCGCTCGGCCAGCTTCCGCGCGGCCTCGACGTAGGTCGGGTCGTTCAGGAGGACGAGGGCCTGCAGCGGCGTGTTGGTCCGCGCCCGTCGCACGGTGCAGGTCTCGCGATCGGGGGCGTCGAACGTTGCGAGCGTCGGAGGAGGCGAGGTCCGCTTCCAGAACGTATACATGGTGCGACGATAGAGGTCGCGCCCGTGGCTCTGCTCGTATGACTGCGCCGTCCAGTTCTTGTTATCCATGCGGAATGAGAGCTCTTCCCAGAGGCCCGGAGGCTGGTAGGGCGAGACGCTCATGCCACCGATCCGTGGGTCGAGCAGGCCGCTCGCCGAGAGGGCGAGGTCGCGGATGAACTCGGCCTGGAGCCGGAGCCTAGGTCCTCTGGAGAGGAGCCGATTCTCGGGGTCCTTGGCCAGCGACTCCGGCGTGACGACCGACGACTGCCGATACGTGGCTGAGGTCACCATCATCCGGATCATCTCGCGGACGTTCCAGCCGTCCTGGAACTCGAGGGCCAACCAGTCGAGCAACTCGGGGTGGCTGGGCAACTCACCTTGCGAGCCGAAGTCCTCGGAGGTCTTGACGAGACCCGTGCCGAAGATCATCTGCCAGTAGCGGTTGATCGTCACGCGGGCCGGCAGGGGATTCGACGGATCCACGATCCAGCGGGCCAGGCCCAGGCGATTGGCGGGGACGCCCGCTCCCAGCGCGGGCAAGCTTGCAGGCACCGCGGGCGTGACCTTCTCGCCATGCTTGTCGTAAGCTCCTCGAATGAGCATGAAAGTATCGCGAGGCTTGGCCATCTCGCTCATGACCATCGTCGTCGGGATCGACTTGTCCACGTCGCTCCGGAACTTCTGGAGGTTCGCCAGCTTGTCACGCTGGGGCTTCGTCTCTGGCGAGACGTTGAAGCGGAAGTAGGTGCGGATCTCGGCGAGCTGGGCGGGGGTTCGCTTGTCGTTCGGCGTGCCCAGTATGGCGACGATCGGGGCAGGGAGCGACTCGGTGCCGGTCGGCTTGGCCGAACGAGTCGTGGCGAGCCGGAACCGACCGAGTTGGTGCTGACCGAACGGCGACTGGAATTCGATGTGGATCGTCAACTGCTGGCCATCGCTCGCGGTCAACGGCTTATCGAATTCGAAGACGGCCGCGTGGGGCTTGCCGACCTCGGGGAGCAAGGCCCAGCCGGTCGTGGGCTGGCCGTCGATCGCCAGGGCGACGGGGAAGTCGGCCTGGCTGTGGTCGGCGGTGACGCCCTTGAACTTGCGAGCGGACGAGGTGTCGGCCCGGAACTCGGTCAGCACGATGTTACCGTTGACCGAGCGGCCTGGCCCCTTGCCGTTGAACCTATCGTCGGGGAGCGTCTCGAGCCGTACGGCAGTGATACCTGCCAGGTCACCTTTCATGACGATCGTATAGACGTCGCTCGTCGGGTTCTCGCCCTCCGCCAGGATCGAGCCGTCTGCCTGCTTGACGAGTTTGGAGCCGCCCGTCGAACGCAGTTCGGCGGGGTCGAAGACTTGCCAGGCGTTTGCCTGGGATTCGGCCGCCGTCTTCTCCCAGGCGACCTGGGATGTGTCGGCCGTGGGCAGGTGGCCCTCGATTTGGGCTTTGGTGTCGGCGATCGAGCGATCCAGGCGGGCGATCTCTTCCTGCTGCGCGATCGTCGGAGAGGGCATCTGGGGCTCGGCGTTCCCCTTGGCCCCGTCGAGGCCATTCTCCTGGATATTATTGAAGAAGGCGTAGAATTGATAATATTCCTTCTGCGAGATCGGGTCGAACTTGTGGTCGTGGCACTGGGCACAACCGATCGTCAGCCCGAGCCAGACGGTCCCCGTCGTGTTCACGCGATCGATGACGTAGGCCGTCTGATACTCCTCGGGGATGGCACCCCCCTCGAAGTTGATCATGTGATTGCGGTTGAATCCGCTGGCGATCCGCTGGTCCATCGTGGCGTTGGGCAATAGGTCGCCCGCCAACTGCTCGACGCTGAACTGGTCGAAGGGGCGATTACGGTTGAACGACTCGATCACCCAGTCCCGCCAGCGGGTCATGTCGCGGCCGCTGTCGATGTGATACCCGTGGGTGTCGGCGTAGCGGGCGGCATCGAGCCAGTCGACGGCCAGGCGCTCGCCGTATTGCGGCTTGTTGAGCATGCGATCGACGAGCCGGTCGTAGGCGTCCGAGCGGGGGTCGGCGACGAAGGCGTCGACCTCAGCGGGCGTAGGCGGCAGGCCGGTGAGGTCGAGCGAGAGGCGTCGGATCAGAGTCGTGCGGTCGGCCTCGGGTGCGGGCTTCAACCCCTCACTGTCGAGCTTCGCCAGGATGAAGCGGTCGATCGTGTTGCGGACCCAGCCCTTTTCGGCAGACTTCGGCGTGCTGGGACGGGTCGGCGGTGTGAACGACCAGTGTGTTTCGTATTTGGCCCCTTGTTCGATCCAGGCCTTGAGCAGCCCCTTCTGCTCCTCGGTGAGAGACTTGTTGCTCTCGGCCGGAGGCATCAGGAGGTTTTTATTTTTGGCGTGAATCCGCTTGAGGAGGGGGCTCTCATCGGGCTTTCCGGGGACGATCGCGGGCTTGCCGGATTCGGAGGGGTTGATCGCACCATCGCGAAGGTCGAGCCGAAGCTCCGCCTGACGTTCGTTCGCATCCGGCCCGTGGCATTGGAAGCAGGCGTTGGAGAGGATAGGGCGGATCTGCTTGCCGAAGTCGATGGTCGCGGCGGTCGGGTTCGACTCAGCCTTGACGACGCCCGTTGCGAGCGTGAAGAACTGGATGCCGCCGAGTAGACCAGACAGGCACCAGCGCAAGCGAGGAGGGAGGACTGCGCGTTTCATGCTGTTCGAAACCTCTTACCGTTTTAGCCGGTTCGGTTCCCGCGGTAGGAACTCTCATCTTAAGCAAAAATTCAACTCAAGGAAATCCAATCCGCGGCCGCTTGGGGCGCAGGGGAGGGCGGGGTGATTCCCAATTCGGGAAGACAGGCTCATCGGCGAGAGGTGCGACGGTTCTTCCCTCGTCCTTTGGGAGGGACCGGGGCTGGCAGGAAAGGGATGCCGACCACGAAGCGAGGTGGGTGACCTTCACCCTCCTGGTCGCGTTCCCAGGCGTCGACCCATCGCTTCCAGGAAATCGCGACGTCCTTGATGGGATGCAACTCCACGTCCGAATCCCGATGGCTGGGATTATCCTCGCCCAGCCGGGCCGGTTGCCGGACCAACTCGACTCCCGCCATCTTGTAGAGCCCGACGACGGCCGTGATCAATGCTCGGCGCTCGGCGTCGGTGATCTCGGCGATCCAACCCGGGTCGACAACCCCCGCGATCAGGTGGCCGAATCGCTCCTCGAACATGATGGTGAGCTCTTCCGGCTCGTCGTCGATGTGGAGGGAGACCTTGATGCGATTTGTGGCGATCCTGATCGAGCCGATCGTCATCTCGAGCGGCTTCAGCGTCCGACTCTCATTGACGAGGGCGATGAAGTCTCGGGTCAGGAACCGATGGAGTTCGACCTCGACGTGGTGTAGACGCTCGCCGAGGGTGATCGCGCGTTCCTCCTGGACTTTCGACGGTCCGCGACGCTCGGATTTGCGGAGCTTGGAGAACAGTTTGGGAATGGTCCCCGAGTGGAATCCGGGACGAAGGAGCCGGGCCATCGTCTCGCCGTGATGTCCCACGATCACTTTCGCGAGATTTGTGCTGCGATTGGCCTCGTACAGCCGCCAGTTCTCCTTGAATTCCCAGACTAGGAACCCGAAAACGCCGGGGAAGAGCAGGACCGTGATCCCGGCGATGAAATTGGCCGCCACCAACCCGAGGAACGGAGAGAGTGGGGTCGCTATGATATAAGCCAATTTGAGGGAGAACGGAAGGATGACCTTGTGGGACACCGTCACCACGGGGAAGTGCTTGATCGGGTTGATTTGAGGCTCGATCAGCAGATTCACATAAATTCGGATGAGGTACGCAACGACGAACCAGATCGAGCTGAGCACGACCTTGGCGACCAGTGAAACCTTCGATTGGCCCGCGCGAAACCGGAGCCATTCATCGACGGCGTAGAGAAGGCGGTCGACCGTCTCGAGAACGCGATCAAACGAGGCCATGACGAGGCGGAAGAGCCCGGGAATCAGGTCCCGGATCGTGTATCGCCAGCCGCGGGCGACCTCATCGGTCAGGAACTCTTCGAGGTGCCTACCGGACTTCGAGTTGATCAGCAGGTTGATCGCAAGGAACGCCAGCCCACCCGAGACCACCGTCAACCGGTCGTCGACCCCCAGCAGATGGACTACCGTGGCGATCGGCAGGAGCACCAGTATCGGCTTGATCACGTAATTCCAGGCGTAAAGCGTGACTCGCCCTTCGATCAGGAGCCGTATCAAGGGTAAGCGGAACACCAACGTCACGACCTGCCCGACCGATTTGCGAATGAGTCGGGCCAGCGAGGCCACGGTCACCAGGAACCTCGACCGAAAGCTGAGGAAATTCACCACACCGAGCGCGATCGTCCCCAGCGAGACGAGCGAAACCGGGTTCTGGATATGGAGGTGGATTGATTTATCCCAGAGGTGATGGACGACCGGCTCGATGAGGTGCTGCAACCCCTCGAGCGCGACGAAGGCCCCGCCATAAGGGATCGCCACATAGAGGGTCAGGAACCGCCCGAATGACGTGGCGAATGCCATTGCACTCAGGCGATGGAGCCACCTGAGATAAATCTCACCTCGGCGGTAGATCCCATCAAGTTCCCGCGCCAGGGCTCGGTCGGCCTGGAGGAGTCGATCCCTGCGGATCGCATCGCCGAAGCTCTTGATGTCGGGGAGCTTGAGGTTGCTCCGCGAGCACGCGTCTCGGAGTTCGCCGATCGAGAGATGGCCCCGGCTCGAGATCTTGTCGAGCAGCTCATCCACGAGCTTCTTGAAAGCTACCCGCTCAGGCAGGTTGCACGGGCGAAAGCCCTGTTCCTCGATCGTCGTCTCGATCGGCTTTCGCAGCCGTCTCCGCAGGAGTTCGTCGGCCTGGTCGAGCGCGTCGTGGAGCAGATGCCCGAGCCTGGCTCGATCCTCGACCCCGACGTGGACCGATGCGAGTCGGTGTGCGGCGCGTCGGAGATGGTTCTCCGCCATGACCGCGCCGAGGAGCGGCTGATCGCGTCGAATCGGCGTCTTGCCGAAATTGTTGACCCAGCCCCAGAAGTCCATCCTGAAGGCCGGCCGCTCGTAATCGAGGCAGACCTTTTGCAAGTCGTAGAGCAGGCGGGCCTCGGCCGTCCAGAAGCCTCGAGACGCCCGTTCAAGGAGCGGCAGCAGGCCTTTGAGCCACTCGTCGGCCTCGTTCGCCTCGAAAAGCCCGGTTTCCTGGATCCGATGGACAAGGCGCTCGAGGTCTTTTTTCGCCCCCTGGTCGAATGAGGGCTTGAACCTTGGCTGGGCCTGCCTCGCCGCGCTGGTCTTGAGGATCGCTGCACGGACGTCGTTACCGCGATTGGCCGCCGTCGTCGACTTGCGTATGGAGAGCCTGGCCTGCCTGGTCTCCGGGATTTCGAGCTCGGCCGATTCGGCGACGGTCCGATACCGAATCACGACGCTCGGGATCCCCTCTGCAAGTATCGTGTCGGGGAGCCAGGCTCCCTCGGGGCGACAGCTCTCAAAGAGCGTCTTGTCGTCGATGTCGCCGGCGAGGAGCGCCTCGATGTCGCCACGCTCGAATTCGTCGAGCCCTGGGAACGTATGGGTCAGGAGTTGAGGGCTGAAACGTCGGAGTTCGAGGTAATACGCCGCGAACTCGACGAAGGTTGTGAGGTCGTCTTCGGGAGGGAGCAGGATCCCTTCGGTCCTCAGGACACCTCGTATTTCCTCGAACTCGTCGCGGCCGATGCGGTCGACCCGAGCCTGGATCTCGGCGTACGAGAAATGTCCTCGGAGGGCTCGACCTTCGAGAACGGCGTGGATCTTGGCGTGGAAGACGAGTCGCCAGAGGTCTCGCAGCAAGGTCCCGGGGGTGAAGTCGGCGAAGTCGCGAGGGTCGGGGCGGGGCAGGAGGATCAGCGGATCGGGGTCGGTTCGATCGTAAGCGATCTCGGCCTGTTCCAGGGCCGCGGCGCCGTTGTCGGTCGACGCGAAGACTGTGTAGACATGGCGATGAGGGAGATGGAACCCGTAGCCGCCCAGCCGCCGGTCTCGCTTGATGACGCGGCGCATGCGGCTGGGGGAAACGAAGCGGACGGAGGGCTCGGCGTTATGGACGGCCCGCTCGATCTCGGCTACGTCGAGGCTGCGTTCCGCCGGGCTGAGCATGGGGGCCAATTTCCTTAACTCTCTTTGACAGAAAAGCGCATCGTAGCGTGGCCTGGCGGACGTTGCCAGGCGTGAGACGCCCGCCGTATGAGAACCGCATGCCGGGTGAATCGGGCTGTGGCCCTCAAGACTCATACGACCCCGATTTTGATCGGAATCGCTTCGATTTTCCGGAGAGGCATCGCGGCGGGGGTCTTAGGCGATACGATAATAACTGACGAGGACGGTGACTTTGCCGCCGCCAGACTACGGAAGCATGCGTTGAGGGCCGTACGCCTTCGAGCTGCGTTGAATTGACGAGATGTTCTCCTGAGGTCGCGAGGGATCATGGGCTCGCGCGAACAAGGCCGCCCCAACGCCGGAACGAGGCCCGCTGGGCAGGTATTCCAGAATACCGCCCGCCCCGGCCAATTCGAAGCTGGTGCGGCTAGCGGTCGAGGCCCCATCGAGCGGGCCGTCCCGGGTAACGCGCTCGAAGACGTTATCGGCAGGCTCCATGACGAAGCTGACTTCCTCTACTCGCAGCGTCAGTACGCCGAGTCCGAGATCAAGGTCGTCCAACTCCTCGGGGTCCTCGAGCGGGCCGTCGGGCGGAGGCATCCGGATTTCGCCCTAGGCCTGAGCATGCGGGCCGAGCTGAGGTTCCTCGTCGGCGACCCCGACGGCGCCGAGCAACTCTTCCGCGAGGCCTTGGAGATCCGCCGGGCGACGATCGGCGAACATCATCCCGACTTCGCCACGAGCCTTGGCTGCCTGGCCGGGCTCCTCGCCCACAAGGGTCGATACGACGAGGCCGAGGCCAACCTTAGGCAGGCCCACGCCATCCGGCTCGAAGTCTTCGGCGAGCAGCATCCCGAGACAGTCCGCGGCCGGAATGAATTGGCGAGGTTGCTCCGCCGCAAGGGGGATTGGGGGGTCGCCTGCGAGCTAATCCATCAGACCACGCAGACGAGCCGGCCAGTGCCCGGAGCGAAGAGCTCCATCCTCGTCACCGAGTTGGCCCACGAGGTCGTCGGGCTGGCCGAGCAAATCAAGCAGCTTGGCAATCACTCCGGCCCCGTTGCCGTCATGGATTTGCGTTCCGGCTGCCCGGTCCAGACCACGACCCTCGACGAGATGTCCGCGTGCCGCCGACTACTCGCCTCATTGCGCGAGAAGGCGAAGCGGCTCGCGGGTCCGCAGCCGTCGCTTTCGCTCAATGCCGAGAATCTTCATGAACTGGCTGCGTTCCTGGATGAGGTTCAGGAGGCCAAGTCTCGCCAGGTTGCCCGCGAGGAAATCCGCCGTCGGGCCCTCACGGTCCTCGACCAGATCCTCGCCCTAGGGCATGTCGGCGATGTCGACTTTACACCCTTGATGGAATGCCAGGAGCATGCCCGCCTCTTGCGCGGGGGGATCGCCCTGGCACCCTGGGCCAACCTGCCGAGCCAGGCCTCGACCCTTTCCTCGGGAGAGCACGCCCTCACGCAACTTCTCTCGCTCGTGGTGCAATTTGAGGCCCTGAGCGATGAGGAATGGGCGAGCCACCACGAATTCGTCCGCGACACTATCGGCCCCGAGATTGCAACCGCGGCCTCTAGGCGTCGGCTCCGGCTCAAGAGTGCCCCCGTCCGCGCGATGGTCCGCGACATCCCGTTCGAGGAAGACATGCCGAACGCCCCGATCTTCGGGTCGATCGAAGCCCTCGACACAGAACGTCCGCACATCCAGCGGGTCCAGGAGTTCTACGAGGAACCGCGTGAGCCCGAGCCGGCTTCAGAACCCGAGCCCACGAAGCCCGACGAGCCGCAGCTTGAGAAGTTGGAAATCGTCTTCTCCGTCAACGAATCGCAGGGAATCGACGCGGGCGCGACGAACCCGATCCGCATGACCCTGATGGACACCTCGGATCAGGAAACGTATGCGGAAGTCGACCCCTTGCAGGCCCTCGCGACCGACCTCGTTGTCGCCGGAGCTAGTCTCGCCGAAGCCGAGAATTCGGAGACTCAGGAGCCCGCATCTTCTGAAGAAGAAGTTTCGAGCTCGGAAATCGAGGCGCCTCCCACGGACGGAGCCGACTTCATCCCGAATGGTGCGAGCGTCGACGTCGGGGCTCGTACGACCGGGATTACCGCCCCTTCGTTCTCGAGGGTACCATACCGGAGGGTCGGCCCCGGCTTCGTGGCGGGCCCGCTCCCGATGCTCAAGCCGATCCAGCCTGAGATGAAGGACGGACGACCCTTGCTGGATCCGGCCGCCCCTCCACCATCCGACTCGAGGCACTCGAAGACGGTCACAGTGAAGGTCGAATCGATCGACCCCGAACTCACTTGACTGGGCCCTTCGCGCGATAGGCCTTCTCAAGATTCTCCTTGAGGCAGGCCAGGCTGAGACGGGCGGTCGGCTCCGCGCCCGGGGAGTAGTCGAAGACCTCGACGGAAACCCAGCGGTCGTAGCCGGATTCGACGAGCGCCTTCAAAATGGGCTCAAAATCGATGTCTCCCATACCGGGACCTTGCAGGTTCACGTCCTGGGCGTGGAAGTGGCCGGCGTCCTTGGCGTAGCGATGGATCAGCTCGGGCACCGTGCCGTCGGTCTCGCCGCACTGGGCCTTCACGTCCATGTGCAGTTTGAAGCTCGGGTGGCCGACCTGCCTGATGAGTTCCTCGGCCTGGGCGCAGGTATTGAGGAAGTTCGTGTCATTCGGGGCCAGCGGCTCGAGGCAGAAGTCCACCCCCGTCGCCCCGATCCTTGGCATGATCTCCGAGAAGACCTCGAGCGAATAGGCGAAGGCCTTAACATAATCGACTCCCGGTAGCAGGTCGCGCTGCTTGGGGGAGCCGAACACCATCACGCCTCCCCCCATGTCACGCGTGGCCTCGGCGAGTTCGACGAGGTATTCCCCCGTCTTCTGCCGCACCGATCGATCGGGTGAGGTGAGATAGAACCCCTCCGTCCTTGCCAGGAGCCAGTGAAGCCCGATCGTCTCGAGGCCCGCGTCCTCGACAATCGACCTGATCTCGCGACGCCTGGCCGCCGAGACGTCCGTGATCCGAGGCGCGATCGTGAACGGGGCAATCTCGAGGCCGTCGTATCCGAGTTCCTTGACGATCCGGCAGACCTCGGGGAAGTCCCAGCCCTCGAAAAGCTCGTTGCAGATCCCCAGTCGAATCATCGGCAGGACTCCAGAGTCGGTCGTAGTTGGCGTGTGAAGAATGCTGATATAGGGATGAAATGGCCCCGAGCATGGTAAGCATCGGGGCCGGCGGGTTGCATATTCAATCAGTCGGATTTGGGGCGGGTCAACTCGGCGGCGAGCAGGGTATTTTTGAGGAGCATGGCGACCGTCATCGGCCCGACGCCGCCCGGCACTGGCGTGATCGCTGACGCAACCTGCGAAACGGTCGGATAATGCACGTCACCGCAGAGTGAGCCATCCTCGCGCTTGTGGATCCCCACGTCGATGACCACCGCGCCGGGCTTCACCCAGTCGGCCTGAACCTGCTCGGGCCGACCCACCGCGGCGATCAGAATGTCGGCCTGCCGGGCGATCGAGGCCGTGTCGCGGGTGCCCGTGTGGCAGATAGTGACGGTGGCGTCCCCGCCTTTGCCTTTGCGGACCAGGAGCAGGGCCATCGGCTTGCCGACGATATTCGATCGCCCGAGCACGACCGCATTCGCGCCCTTGGTCTCGATCCCGGCCTCGACCAGGAGTTCGCCGATTCCGAGCGGGGTGCAGGGGACAAATCGAGGCGAGCCGATCGTCAGGAGGCCCACGTTCTCGGGGTGGAATCCGTCGACATCCTTGCGGGGGTCGACACGCTCGAGCACCACGCGCTCGTCGATCTGTCGCGGCAGCGGGAGTTGCACGAGGATGCCATGCACGGTGGGGTCGGCGTTGAGCCTGTCAATGGTGTCGAGGAGCTTGGCCTGGCTCACGTCGGCGGGCAACCGGTGCAGGGTGCCGTTCATCCCGGCCACTTTGCAGGCATTCTCCTTATTGCGGACATACACCTGGCTTGCCGGATCGTCCCCGACCAGCACCACGGCGAGGCCGGGGACGATCTGGGCTTCCGCCCGGAGCTTGGCGACTTCGGCCTTGATCTGAGTGCGAACTTTCTGGGCGAGCGCTTTACCGTCGAGGATCCGAGCAGCCACGGGCGAACTCCGGGTGAGGCGAATTTGTCCGAGCCGCTATCATAACTCGTGACCTGGCCTTGAGGAATCGGGACGAAGTGCGAGGGGAGACGAGGCGCGTGTTACAAGGAACGGATTCAGTCGAGGTTGAGAATCTCGGCGGGCTGGAAGTCTCGACTCTCGCGATCGCTCGGCGTGTCGGATTCCTCGCATATCCCGTGCTCGTCGAGCAGGCCCTGCATTACCTCGTCGGTCTCTCCGACACCCTCCTGACCGGTCGTTACCTGACGCAGGATCACCTCGCCGCGGTCACGGTCTCGACGTATTTGCTCTGGTTCCTCAGCAACATCATGACGATCGTCTCCGTCGGGGCGACGGCCATCGTGGCTCGGATGATCGGGAAGAAGGAACCCGAGGCAGCTTCGCGGATCTGTCAACAGGCGGTGATGATGGGCCTGATCCTCGGGACGATCACCTTCGTCGTCGGCTGGATCTCGGCCTCGAATGTCGTGACCCTGCTCAACTTGCAAGGGACGGCAGCTCGCGAGGCGGCCAATTTCTTGCGGATCGTGCTGGCGGCGACCCCGATGCTGGCCTGCACGGCCGTTGGAGTCGCCTGCCTGCGAGGTGCGGGCGATACTCGCACGGGCATGTGGGTCATGATCCTGGTCAACGCGATCAACGTGGCATTGAGCTGGTCGTTCGTACGAGGATTTGGTCCTTTGCCCTCGCTGGGGCTTTCAGGCGTGGCGCTCGGTACGGCCATCGGTGAAGGCATCGGGGGTCTGGTGATCCTGCTGATCCTGATCCGAGGGCGCTCGGGTCTTCATTTGAGCCTTCAGCAGTTGCGTCCGGCTTGGCCGGAGATTCGCCGGATCCTCCGGATTAGCCTCCCCGCGGCGGGGGAGAGCCTCACGAATATCTCGAGCCAGCTCTGGTTCCTGAGTCTGATCAACAAGCTTGGCCCGACGGCCACGGCGGCGCACGGGGTTGCCATTCGGTGCGAGTCGCTCTCGTTCCTCACGATCGCGGCGTTCTCGGTCCCGGCGAGCACGCTGACGGGTCAGTATCTCGGCGCAGGGCGGCCGGACCTCGCGGCCAGGGCTGCTCGAATGTCGTGGGCGCTCGGTATGGCCGTCCTGAGCTTACTCGGGGTCGTGATCTACACTCAGGCGGGCGGGATGTTCTGGCTCTTCACCGGCGGAAGGCAACCGGACGTGACGAGTCTCGGGGTTCCCGTCCTGCGAGTCATCGCCTTCGCCATGCCGGCTCTGGCCACCATTAACGTGTTACCGGCCGCCCTGAGAGGGGCGGGTGATACCCGTTGGCCCTGGTTTTTCGTGATGCTCGGCTATCTTGGCGTACGGATACCGCTCACCTACTATCTGACCAGACCCTCGGAACTGGGAGGGATGGGCCTGGGGCTTTATGGGGCTTGGCTCGCCATGTTCGCGGACCTGAGCGTCCGAGCACTGCTCGTCGCCGGGCGATTCTTCCAGGGCGGCTGGCGCGAGGCTCGCGTCTGAGCCCCGCGCCTCAGTTGTGAACGATATATTTGAATCAGAACGCGGCGAGGGAAGCTCGCACGTCGCGATCAATCCCGAAGAGTCGGTCGAGGTTCGAGGTGCGGAACACCTGCTGGAGGATCGGTGAGAGCTCGCAAAGCCGCAGCTTGCCGCCCGAGGTGTCCACTCTGCGCTGGAACAGGATGAGCTTGCTCAGGAGTGAGCTGGATATGAGCGTGACGTCGGAGAAGTCGAGCACGAGTTTGATCGGAGTTCCGTCGCTGGGGATCACCGCCGCGATCTGGTCCGCGACGTCTCGAACAGTCCGTTCGTCGAAGAGCTGGCGTTCGTTGAAACGGACGACGCTCACGCCGTCGTGAACTTGGACGTCGATCCGAGATGTGGCGGACATGAAACTGCGCTCCGTGGAATCGTGGGCCACCGTCTAGCAGGATTCGGCGGCAACCCTCGCTGGCACTTGGCTCTCGAGACGTTAAGAGAGCTTCCTCCGTCGACTGGAGCGAAGCAAGCCTCCTCCGCCCGTATTTTTCTTGACGGGTGCGGAGATCGGGGCGATCGGGGCCGCGGGATCGGCCGGGGCAGGGCCGAGACCTCGTTCGACCAGAGCGAGCCCGGCCTCCCGGTCGGGGACGAAGGCAAAGAGCGACTCGAGCTTGCTGACCCGGAAAACTTCCTGGACGGTCGGGTCGACGTTGCAGAAGATGAGGTGGCCGCCTCGCTGACGGGCCAATCGATGCAAGGCCACGAAATTGCCGAGCGCCGCGGAGCCCGCGAAGCCGATGCCGAGGAGGTCGATCACCAGGTCGACCTTATTCCCCGCGACGTTGATGTGGGCCTCGTACAGTCTGCGAAGATCCTGGACCGGGGTCGGATCGAGTCGGTAGCAGTCCCAGAATTCCGCGACCATAAGCCCGTTAATGTTGTGGACCTGAACGGCCGGTTTGAGCATGGGAGAGGTTCCGCGTTAAATACGAACCTACCTAGAATTACGTCCAGTATGTATAGGGGAGTTGCGCAAGGAGGAACACTCAGTGCTGCGACTCGGTCGAATGTGATCGGACGAGACAAGTCCGGAAGGGGAAAACACGACTCACGGACGTTTGTCGCTCGGAGGTCAATCCTATCCTAGCATAGAGGACAAGGGGGAACCAGGATCTTGACAGCCTTATCTACCCCAACGCCTTAGGGCTCGGTTTCCCGAAACGTGGCCCAAATCGAGCCTCTCCTTGACACGTCGATATGGTATCTTTCGTAGGAGTAGAGAGGACGCCGACGAATCGCGGACCTGAACTCGCGAACTCGGCACACGGCGGACGCCACGGATCTCAAGGAATGGCTCGCGAGAGGTACGACGCCCAACGTCGCCCTGAGTCAGTGCCTTACGAAGGGATTTGACCCATGCGTCGCATTCCCGTCATTCTGGCGATCTGGGCCTGTCTGGCGACCACCGCCGGCGCGGCCGAGAGTTGGGTGGATTCGGTCTTCCAGGAGCGTTCGTTTAACTTCGGAACCGTCGCCCGAGGGTCGAAGATTCGCCACTCCTTCAAGGTGGCCAACCACTCCGACCAGGAAATCCACATCGTCAACTGGAAGACCAAGTGCGGCTGCACGGAAGTCCGCGTCGGGGCGAAGCAGATCCCCCCCGGCACGCAGACCACCGTCGAAGCCGTGATCGATACGACCAAGTTCCTCGGCGAGAAGCGATCCGGGCTCACCCTGGTGATCGATCGCCCAACCTACACCGAGGTCGACCTCAACGTTGTCTGCTACATCCGCGGGGAGATCACCCTCAACCCCGGACTCATCGACTTCGGCACCGTTCAGCGCACGAGCGATCCCGTGGTGACGCTCAACCTCGGTTATACGGGGAGCGTCCCTAACTGGGGCATCGAAAAGCTCCAATTCGGAAGCAATTTCGTCACCGCCAAGGCGCAGGAAACCAGCCGTTCGGCCGATGGGCAGGTCCGTTACACGCTGACCGCGAACCTGAAGCCGAATGCCCCTAACGGTTACTTCAAGGACGAACTGACCCTCTACACCAACGACCCGGCGAATCCCAAGTTCCCGATCTCGGTCACGGCCAATATCCAATCGGCTGTCGTCGTGTCGCCGTCGATCATGGTCCTAGGACGGCTCAAACCCGGCGAGGTGGTCAAGAAGCAGGTGCTTATCCTCTCGAACTCGAAGCAGCCGTTCAAGGTGACCTCGACCAAGGCGAGCAAGGACGGACTCTCGGCGACCCCCGACCCAGCGACTCAGGATTCACTGGCCCTGCATCGAATGGAGATCGTCTTCAAGGCCCCCGCGCAGTCCGGTCCGTTCAATGCCGTTTTCGAGATCGGGACCGACCTCAAGGATGAACCTCCCGCCAAACTAACCACCTTCGCGACGATCGTCCCCTGAGTTCGGAGCCGTTCGCGAAAACCACAACGAATTCTCCAGGTTGACAAGTCGTCGCGGGGTGCCCTAAGCTCGCCTCGCGACGACCGACCCGCCTCTTCTGCAAGGGTCGTTCGGACTAGGGACGGATTCAGGCCCACGTCGGATGATGGATCTCCGATGCACGCCTCACCAGGGAAGAGCCACGATGGCGATCGCACCGTTGACACGAACCCCCACCGACCCTCCGCGCACCCCTCGCCTGAGCCTGGCCGTCGCCGACGCCAACTGGTTCACCACCGAGCACCTGTTTCGAGAGGTCGATCGCGAGGACGTCGCGACGCTACTCCTGCACTGCCAGGACTATCGCAACGCCTGGAACGCCGGCCTACGCCCCTGGAACTGGCGACGCTCACCCAAGCAACTCGGCGAGTCGCACTGGCGACATGAACTCGTCCTGCCCAGCGGATGGATGAAGAGCTTCCCGCAGATCGGCATGAGGCCGATCGCCTCCTCGATCCAGCGCTGGCATCGACGGATGGGGCGGAAGAGCCAACTCGCCCTGGTGATGACCTACCCGTTCTATCGGCCGCTCCGGGACATGGTCCGGCCAGATTATCATATCTATTACAACGTCGACGATTACACACTGTACTGGCCGGGACAGGCCGACAGGGTCCGCGAAGCCGAGCGGCAGATGGTCCGCGAGTCCGACCTGACCGTCTGCGTGGCCCGCTCGCGTGCCGACGAGCTGCGTTCCGCCGTCCCCGAGGCGTCCGACCGGATCAAGCATCTGCCGCATGGGGCTCGGTCCGCCTCGCTCGGCGATCGTGCCTACGACCGGCCAGCGGCCTTACCCGAGGACATCGCGCACCTGCCGCGGCCGATCCTCGGATATATCGGGAGCTTGGAAGACCGGCTCGATTACGACCTGATCCATCGCCTCGCCGGCGCCATGCCCGAGGCCTCCGTCGTTCTGATCGGGCGCGAACCTTCCGAGAACGCACCCGGGGCCGAGAATTTTCGTCGTTGCGTCGAGCTCTCCAACGTCCACGCCCTGGGCTGGCGACCGCAAGCATCGATCAACGATTATAACCGTTGCTTTGATGTCTGTTTGATTCCGTATCTGCCGGATCACCCCTTCAACGTCGCCTGCTGCCCCACGAAGATCATGGATTACATGGTCACCGGGCGGCCCATCGTCTCTACCACAGTGCCCGAATGTCGGCTCTACGAAGACCTTTTCCGCGTCGCCTCCGATCACGAGGCCTTCATTGAAAGTGTCCGCGCCATCGTCGCGACAGGGTCGGACGACGGCCTCGCCTCGGCCCGTTACGAGTGGGCACGCGAGCATACCTGCCGCCGAGTGGTTGACCAGTTGCTCGACTGGCTCCCGATCGATTGAGCATGAATCCCAGCCGGAAACTGGCGATCTGATGACATGCCAGGCAACGCTGCCGCGCGAGTGCGCTCCCACCGCGCCTTTTCTGTCCGAATGGCGGGCAGGACGTTGGCAAGGCCGATTGTCGCTGGGTACATTCTCTATCTTCAACCCGAGAGGGTCTTGACTACCCTCCCCGCCTGGTCCTTCTCCGTTCGGGAGCCATCACGATGAGCTTTGGTCTGAGGTTCCGTCTCTGCCTGATGATGTTCTTCCAGTACTACGTTTGGGGCATCTGGCTCCCGATGCTCGCCCAGCGCCTGGGACCGAACGACCTGAATCTCAGCGTTCAGTCCATCGGCTGGATCTTCACCGTCTACGGCTTCGGGTCGATCCTGGGCCCGTTCATCATCGGCCAGTTGGCGGACCGCTACTTCGCCACCGAGAAGGTGATGGCGATGTCGCATTTCATCGGCGGGTTGCTTTTGATCGCGACGGCTTACGCCACGTCGTTCGTCCCGATCTTCGTCTTGCTGCTGCTTTACTGCAGCCTCTACATGCCGACGATGGGGCTATCGAACTCGATCACGTTCCGGAGCCTTGGCGAGGGTAATCAGAACACGTTCCCGTCGATCCGGCTTTGGGGAACGGTCGGCTGGATCGCTGCCGGTCTCTCGTTCCCGTTCTATATCGATTACAACAATCTTGGCTTTTATAAAGACTTCTTCGGTCTTTTCCATCAGGATAAGGCCTTCGCTTCGTTCCTGGCCGCCTGGCAGTCGAGCGTGGTGCCGCATCTCAAACCGCTGTTCGCGATCTCCTGGATCAGTGAGCCCGGCTTCCGCGACTGCTTGCGAATCCCAGGCGTGGTTTCGTTGATCTATGGAATCTACTGCCTGACGCTGCCGCACACTCCGCCCAGCCCGGCCAAGGAAACCGATCCGATCGACAAGAAGTCGGCCGTACTCGAAAGCCTCGAGTTGATGAAGCACCGATCCTTCGCGGTCCTCGTGGTCATCACGGGCCTGATCGGGATCATGCTCGCCTTCTACTTCGCTTGCGAGAACTACTTCCTCGAGTCGATCGGAGTACGCCCGACCGACACCGGCGCGTTCATGACGCTCGGCCAGTTCGCCGAGGCGGTCGTCATCGGCCTGGTCCCCCTCTCGGTGGCGAAGATCGGCGTGAAGAAGACGATGCTCCTGGGGGCAGGGGCCTGGGCGCTCCGTTTCGGACTCTCGGCTTATGGCAAGCCCCAGTGGCTCATGATCTCGACGATCGGGCTCCACGGCTTCGCCTTTGGCTTCTTCTTCGTGGTCGCCCAGATGTACGTTGACCGAGCCGCGAGCAGCGACATCAAGGCGACGGCCCAGAACCTCTTGATCTTCGTGGTCTATGGCCTCGGTACGGTCCTCGGCAGTGCCCTGACCGGCTGGGTCCGCGCCTACAACACGACGGTGGTCAACGGTAAGTCCGTCGAGAACTGGACGGGCAACTGGATGGGCCCCTTCATCCTAACCCTGATTTGCATGGCGGCCTTCGCCCTCTTCTTCAAGGAAGAGGAGATCGGCGCGAGCAAGAAGGAACTGGAACCAGCTTCCGAAATCGCTTGATGAGCTTACGAGCCCTTTCGAGACCCGGTTCGAGGCAGCCCGAGAGTTTTCAGGAATTCTCGGGCGACCTCTGCCGGGTCTCGGTGCTTCTCATCCACCTCCCGATTCAGCCGACGCATCGTGTCGGCGTTGATCTTTCCTCCCAGTACTTCTAGAACTTTTCTCAACCCCGGATGACGTTCCAGTACCTCTGCCCGCACGAGCGGCACGGCCTGGTAGGGGGGGAAGTAGTGGCGATCGTCGGTCAGGACGACGAGTTCGAGCGACGCGATCCGCCCGTCCGTCGAGTCGCCCGCCGCCAGGTCGAGCGAGCCTTTCGCCACCGCCTGATAGAGCAGATTCCGATCCATTTCCCTCGGCGAAACCACGAACTCGAGCCCATAAGCCTTCGTGAGGCCAGGATACCCATCCTCGCGGTTCATGAACTCGGGACCGAATCCCGGGCGGATTTCGCCAACATGGTTCTTGAGGTCGGAGATCGACCGAATCCCGAGCCTTTCAGCCTGCTCGCGTCGCATGATGAGGGCGAAGGTGTTCTCGAACCCGAAAGGGGCGAGGCAATCGATGTCTTCTCGCTTTTTCAAAGTCTCGCGGACGATTTGCAGCACGGCATTGGGATCATTCCTGGGCGGTTCCTTGAGGATCGTCGTCAGGGCGGTGCCCGTGTATTCGACGTAGGCGTCGAGCCCCCCCTTCTTCAGGGCGTTGAAGCAGACGAGCGTCCCGCCGAGGTTGAAGCGACGATCAACCTTCAATGTGGTCTCCGCCTCGATCAGGTCCCCCAGCATGTGGCCGAGGGTGATCATCTCGCTGCCATCCTTCGAGCCGATCACGATCGTCGAGGACTGATTCCGGCCCGGGAGGTCATTGAAGAATCCCCAGCCTGCTGTGGCCAACAGAAATGCAACGACAGCTGACGCGATGATCTTGCGGACCCTCGACGATCGTTCGCGCGTCGGGTCGAGAGCCGACTCGACCTCGCCTAGCGCGGCGTCGCAGATGAGTGCCAGCAGGGCCGCCGGGATCGAGCCAAGCAAGATCAGCCGAGTGTCGGAGAGCGAGACACCCCGAAAGATATACGTTCCCAGGCCCTTGGCCCCGATGGCCGCGGCGATCGTCGCCATTCCGACCGACGCAACACTGGCGACCCTGATGCCGCCGAGCACGATTGGGATGGCGAGCGGCAGTTCGACGATCGTGAGGCGCTGCCACCAGGTCATACCCAGTCCAACGGAAGCCTCGGCGATGCCCGCGGGGATACTCCTGAGGCCGAGGATCGTGTTCTTGATAATCGGCAGAAGGGCGTAAATGACAAGGGCCGTCCGAGCCGGGGGCTTGCCGATCTGCCCGTGGAATGCGATGAGCAAGAATCCGAGCAGGGCCAGGCTTGGTACCGTCTGCAGGATATTGGCCACTCCGAGGACGATCCGCTCGGCTGATTTCGATCGGGCTGCCAGGATTCCGCAGGGGACCCCGATCAGGACCGCGAACGCCAGGGCCTCGAACACGAGGTCGAGATGTGCCGCGGTGGCGAGTGCCAGTTGCCAGTATTCCTTGCGGAACAGGTCGAGCATTCCGCCCATCACGATCCTTCCGGGTCCGCCGCGGCAACCGCCCCGGCTTCTTGAAAAAAGGATTTCACGAATTCATTTCGAGGTTCGTGGATCAGTTCCGCCGCCGATCCTTGCTGCACCAGTCGGCCTCGATCCACGAGCGCAAGCCTGTCGGCGATCCGACATGCTTCGCGAATGTCGTGGGTCACGATGATGACCGTCTTATTGAGGCGGCGCCTCAGGGCGACAAACTCGTCCTGGATTTCACGCCTCGTGATCGGGTCAAGCGCCCCGAAGGGCTCGTCCATCAGGATGAGGTCGGGGTCGGTCGCCAGGGCCCGGGCGACTCCGACGCGTTGTCGTTGGCCACCGCTGAGCTGGTGCGGACGAAGTGATCCGAACCGATCCGGGTCGAGGCCAACCATCTGGAGCCCCGTGCGGACCTTCGGCTCGCTTTCCTTGCGAGATTTGCCATGGATGCGGAGCGTCAGGGCCACATTCGACGCAATATCAAGGTGGGGGAGAAGCCCGACCTCCTGGATCACGTAGCCGATCGACCTCCGCAAGGTGATCGGATCCCAGTCCGAGGTCGGAGTTCCTCGAACGAGGACTGTGCCGGTGCTCGGCTCGATCAGCCGATTAACCATCTTGAGGAGCGTGGTCTTCCCCGAGCCGCTGGAACCGAGGATGGCGAGGCACTCACCGCCGCCAACTTCCAGGCTGACCCCTTCGAGCGCATGATGCCCGTCGGGATAGCGTTTCGAGACGTCACGCCAGGTGACGGACGCGGGGGGTGAATCGGCCGGCATGATCTTCCCGTACAAAAGGTTGCGGCATCCCGACTCGGTTCGACAGTATCATGGACCCGGCCTGTTCGATAGAGTCCAAGAGACCGTCATCAGACCAGAGCGTCTGATCCATGGCGGGTTTTCCCTGCGAGAATCCTCGAGTGTGCAAAGTCCACGCCACCGAGTTCGGAACTCGCCTTCCAGCGGTCCTCGGATCGTTCCCTAGATGCCGCGGCCTGCATGGATCTTGTGAAAGACACGCCTCGACAACGACCGTCCCTCGGAGTGCTCGCGATGCTCGGCTTCCACCTGGCACGATTCTCGGTCGACGCGACCCCGCCAATGAACCACCCGCTCTGCGGCGGCTGGATCAAACCCGTGGTAGGGGTCGACGACCCGCTCTCTCTGCGGGGGATCGTCCTCCAGGGGGCGGGCCTGCCGATCGTCCTCGCCACCCTCGACTGGACGGGGGTCATGAATGAGTCGCATCGGCTCTGGACCGAGGCGCTCGCCGAGGCGGCCCACACGACGCCCGATCGCGTGGCCTTGCACTGCGTCCACCAGCACAACGCGCCTTTCATCGATCGCGACGGCAACGCCCTCCTCAGCAAGTCGGAGAACCCGACCTTGCTCTACGATGAAAGGTTCGTCGATGACCTGATCAAGCGCTCTGCCGTGGCTTTGCGCGAGTCGTTGCCCCAGGCCCAGCCGATCACGCATTGCCGGTCGGGGGAGGCCGAGGTCAAGGAAGTGGCCTCCAATCGTCGGATCATCGGCCCCGATGGCAAGAGTCTCTACGTTCGTTATAGCAGCACCACAGACCCCAAGGTCAGGGCCGAACCCATTGGGACGATCGACCCCATGCTGAAGTCGATCGGGTTCTGCAAGGGTGATAAGGTCCTGGCCCGACTCTATTACTATGCCACCCACCCGATGAGCTACTACGGTGACGGCCGGGTCACCAGCGACTTCGTCGGACTCGCCCGAAACAAGAGGGATGCCGAGGAACCGGAAACCCTGCACCTTTACTTCACCGGATCCTCGGGAAACATCACCCCCGGCAAGTACAACGACGGGAACCACGCGAACCGCGCGATCCTCGCCGAGCGCGTCCGAGCGGCGATGGCCGCCGCCGACGAGGCGGCTCGACCCCACGAGACCCGGCTCGAATCGATCGACTGGTTCACGGCGCCGCTCACACTCGAACCTCGCGAAGGGCTGGATCTCGATCAGCTCAAGGCCATCGCCGCAGATCCGAAGCGGACGACCGTGGAGCGGAATCGCAGTGCCATGACATGCGGCTGGCTGATCCGAGCGGCCTCGAAACGTCCGATCCTGCTCACAAGGCTCGATCTGGGGGATGTCTCGGTCCTCCATCTCCCAGCCGAGACCTTCATCGAGTATCAACTCGAGGCCCAGAAGATCAAGCCGGGCTCCATGCTGGCGACGGCCGCCTATGGCGACGGTGGCCCCTGGTATCTGCCGCTCCAGCGATCGTTCGCCGAGGGGGGGTACGAGCCGAGCGTGGCCTTCTCACGGAGCGACACCGAACCCCTGTATCGTGACGCGATCGCTGGTCTCTTGCGCAAAAAGGGCCGATCTTCTCTCTAATGACTCGAATCAGGGTTGGCCGCTTTATAGCCTGCCCGATCGTTCGGGGTGGTCGTTCCCCGAAGTTGAAGGAAGTCCGTCCCCGTCTTTGAGGAGAGATGATGAGACGATCCAAGCTCGCGGCAGGGCTCGCGTTGGGAAGCTGCTTACTGCTGCCACTGCTCGCGAATGCCCAGGCGAATCAGGACGTCGAAAATCATCTCTCCTTGCTTCGGTCCCGCCTGGAAGAACGCGACATGCCCGTGGATAGCCGGGCCCAGGCGACGATCGAGCTTGCAACCGCCCTGGACAGGGCCGCCCAATCCGCCGCCAATGGCCAGGTCCGACGCGATCGCTGGACCGAGGCCATCAAGGTCCTCGAAGCCTTCGACTCCAAACATCCGGACAGCACGAAGGCACGCGAGGTCCGTTTCCAGATCGCGCTCTACATCTGGGCCAGGGGGCATGCGTGGGCCGAGCATTTCTCGGTCCAGGCCTGGGACAATGCCGCCCGGGACCATGCGATCGAAAACCTCGACGCCGCTTTGGAACGGTTTCGAAACCTGGTCAAGGAATCCGGCAGCCAGGACAACATCTTCACGCAGAACAGCCGCTTCCGCCTGGCCCAGTGCCTCGCGGATCGATCGGAGTTCGAGGCGATTAACTCCGACGCACGAAGGGTTCAGGAGCGCGAGGCTATCGATGTGCTCGGCCGCCCCATGGCCGACGCCGAACTCAATGGGTTCGCCTTGCTCCTCAAGGCCACACTTCTGGCGCGTCGCGGCGAAGACAAGGAAGCCGATCTGGCATTCGTCGCCGCGGAAAAGGCTCCATCTCCGCCTCCCGCCGCGGAGATTCTCAACGCCAGGGTCACGGCCGCGATCGACAGTAGACGCTTCGCCCATGCACAGGCCCTGGTTGAAAAATCGTCGCTCGAGCCGGCCGAGAAGGCCTTGAGCATGATCCGTATCCTCCTCGCCAAGCGTGAGTCGGTGACCGTGCCGGCCGATCGGGAGCAGATCGAGCGGGAGATTTTCGAACGCTACAAGCCGTTGCGCCAGTCGACCGATCCTGAGGCTAAGCGGGTCCTCATGCTCATGAGCAGGCAGATCGAGCGGCCCGCTTCGAACCAGGGGGCCGACGCATTGACGATGCTCGCGGATGGAGCAGCCTTGCTTGGAAACCTGAAGCGGGCCGGAAACCTCGAGTCGGAAGCCGCCGATCGGCTCCAGGCCGCCAACTCGATGCGAGAAGCGAGCGAACTGCGGCTCCGGGCCGGTGCCTATCTCTTCCAGGCGGGGGAGTTTGTGAAGGCCGAGGCACTCCTGGCTCGCGTCGTCGAAGACCCGCTCGCCGGGGCGTCTCGGCCCAAGGCCGGCCTCTTGAGGTCACTGGCTTGCGGACGTGCCCTCGCGACAAAGCAACAGGGTATGACGGCCGCGAAATATGTTCAGTCCCTCGAATATCAGATCAAGGAGTTCGGTTCGGATCCGTCCGCGAATGAGGCGCGTTGGCTGCTGGCCAAGTTCCAGTTGGCCAATGCCGACCGCGATGCCGCTCGCAAGCTCTGGATGGCCATCACTCGCAGCGATCCGCACTGGCTCGAAGCACGAATTCAGGTCGCCGAGCTCAATCAAGAGGACGTCGATCTCCAGCGTCTGAATCAGGATCGGGCGGCGATCATCGCGAGGTATGGCGAGGGCAGGGCATTCCTCGCCGCGACGCTCAACGAGTGCCGTGACGCTGGCGAACGCGCCTCGGTGGACCTCGCCCTGGCTCGTCTCGAAGTCACCCCGATCGCCGGTCATCCGGACGAGGCCCGTACCCTATGCGAAGGGGTCCTGCGTGTCGCCGGAAGGGCCGAGCAACGCGAACAGGCGAGGCGGCTTCACATCGTCGTCGTGGTCCAGCAGAACCACTTCCTCGAGGCGGAGTTCGAGGCGAAAGCTGAGACAACACGTTCGAAGCCGTCCGACTTGCTTGCGACGGCTCGCCTGATCGATTTCGTGGCCTCGGGCGAGCCGAACGACCTGCGACTTCGTCGCGTGGGGCTTATCCTGCGAATACTGCTTTCGCCGGTACTGGAGAACGCCGCAGAGCTTACGGATATCGAGCGGGCCGAGGCCAAGATTCGCGAGACCAGAGCCCTGTCCATGATCGGCGACGACGGCCGCGCCAGGAGTTCGCTCCTCAATTGGGGGACGATGCCGCAAGGCCTCGACGATTGGCTCCTGCGAGACCTCGCCGACACCTACGCCCGGCTGAACGCCTACAACCTTGCCGTCGATGTGCAACGCCTACGGGCCCGCCAGGCGAAGGTGGGATCCTTGCGCTGGTTCGAGGCCCGCTATGGACTGGCGTTGGCCTACTATCGTTGGGGAAAGGAGCAGGAGGCCCGAAAGCTGATCGATGCAACATCGATCCTCCACCCGGAGTTGGGTGGAGGCGACCTTCGAGACAAATACGTAATCCTCCGTCAGCGGCTCGGTTCGTCCGATCGCTGAGCCTTCGAGGACGAATGTACGTGAGCCGGCAAGACCTTAGACCGGTCGAAAAGGTCTGAATTCGGTGGGGTGGAGAGGATCAGTCTTGATCGATCCAGTTGATCGCCTTGGGCCACCCGGGGGGGGGAGTGGCCTGCCTGAACCCATAATAGTAACTTCCCTGAGTCGGGTAGACGACCGGGCTATTCTCGGGCAGGTTGGGCGTGGAGAAGGACGTGCCTTCAGACGCGGTGAGTCGACCGTCGTAACCTCGCGAGTAGGTCGTGACTGGCGCCGAGGTCGAGCGGAGGGCCGAGAGAGGACCATACAGATCCATCGACGTATCGCCGAACGAATCGTTGGGCGAGTAGCCGCCACCTGTGGGGAAATTCCCGCGGACGGTCATGTAGGGCGTGGGCGTGAACGTGCCCAGAGGAGCCGCCGACGTCGGCTGCACGCGCGTGGTCGGGACCGGCGTGCGTGAGCGACGCCGAAAGAGGCCACCCGCTTCTGCCTGGGAAGAAGTCCAAGCGAGCAGGCCGAATAGGGCGATGCAAACTCCCCTGCGGTACGTCAAGTGCCGGTTCATCTCAGGGCCTCGTGGGTGCTGGCTCAAGCGTTGGCGAACCGGTGGGCCGAGGTCTCGGCCACCCTCCGGCAAACCTTGAGTAATTCTAGCCGCTTTTTTCGAGGGTGCCCTGAATGGGACGAATTTAGCTCAGGCGCCGAGCTTGAGGGAGGAGCCGATACGTCTCTTCGATGATCCTGGCCACCCCTTCTCCCAGTGGGGACGCGAGAAGTTCGTGGAGCTTCCACGCGAGATCGCGCTCACGTTGCGGCACGAGTCCGTCGGCGGACATCGTGTTCAAGGTCGGGGCTTCGACGGCGAACCGGGCCCCTTCGATCGACTCGATCGTCGCGGACGAGGTGCGAGCGGCGACGGGTATAGCCAGGGGGCCCCCTTCCGAGGGGAGCCACTCACCGTTGGTCTTCGATTTCCGGCCAGCATTGGCGGCCGTGCCGTCGACGGGCAAGCTCCCGTCGCCATGGCCGAGCAACGTCTCCATCGAAACATCCAGCGCCAGTGCAATCCTACGCAGCGTCCCCGCCCTGGGCAGTTCCGTCTTGCCGCTCTCGATCTGATAGAGTGCGGTCCGCGAGATCGCGGCCCGGCTCGCCAACTCGTCCGGCCCCCAACCCTTGGAGTAGCGGTAGTCTCGGACTCGCTGAGCTAAGGACATCGTACGCACCCTCATTTCGGTGTAGAGCTAGGTTGGCAATCACTTGAGGTCGATGTGGTCCGCCCCGGCCTAGGACGAACTCGGCGTGAAGTCGAATCGAATGTCTAAGAATTCATGCATTGGACGGGTATCGATTTGTCGAAAATTTACAAAACGTTCGATTCCACGTCAACACGCGCCAAACCTTGAAAAACGTGTTCCTGCATGAGTTCTTGTCGCAACCCCGAGACTCCGAAGAGTCTATTTCAACTCCCAACTCTGCTTTTGTTTTCAGCACTGCCGAGACGTCATTACCCCGAGGTATCGGTAACGAAACCAGGGCTGGAAGCAGATTAATGCAACCATGCATTCACTGCTGCCAGGGCTATCGGTCCAGCTGCCCTCGGACGTCGAGGGATGAGGATGTCGACATTGATCGAAGTCGAATCATCGCAGGGCGTTGTCGAGTTCGCGAGTCGTCGCGGCTAGCGGACGGAGGAATTCGTCGGTCGTTTGCTCATGGATATCGAATTTGCAACGATCGACTGCCTTAATATTACGATGCAGTTGGGGCTTTGCAGGCAACTTGATCTCGGACTTTTGAGATTCTTGCGGGCGACAGCCGGGCGTCGAAATCAGGAGGATTGGGTCGAGGTTGCCGGCGGGGGGGCATCCATCGAGACCTGGGCGAGCTTTTTGGGATCAGGAGCGCCGAGCGATGGCGTCCATCGGCTCGGCGATTTCGCTATCCAATCAACACCGGGCAGGGGGCCTCGTCAAGCACTCCCTTCGAGTTCCTTGAGGATCCCGGGGAGGAGGGAGGGGTCGCGTTTCTGGAGCAGGTGTTCGATCCGGCTGGCGGGGAACTCGAGCTTGGTGAGGGAGTCGCCCACCTGCTTCCAGAGCCGATCGCGCTTCTTATCGGTCTCGGCGAGGTACAGCTCGGTCGTCAACTCCGCGAGTCGTTGTCCCTGGATCGCGTCATAGTTTCGATAGTAACGCTTGATGATTTTTTGCTGGTAGGGGGAGTAGTCGGCCATCCTGTTGGCTCCGGACAGTCTCGGGGTTGCTGGGGAGTTAATCGCTCTCGGGGCCGCGACGCGACCGCTTCGAGGCCGATCGCTTGGCCTTCGACTCGAGCCTGCGAAGTTGCGAGGAATAGGTAGGTCGGCTCGGCCTCCGAGGCGTGGGCGGCTCGGCGACGGAAAGGATCAGGGCGCGGAGCTTGGCGAGGCAGTCTGCGACGTTGCGAGGCTGGTCCCGGGTCAACTGCGAGGTGATGAGGATATCTCCCTCGCGCGTCAGGCGGTTGGCGACCAGATTCATCAGCCGAGCTCGCACCGCGGGGGGCAGGCTGGTGTTGGTCGCCGGGTTCCAGCGCAGTTGAACCTTCGAGTTCACCTTGTTGACGTTCTGCCCACCCGGCCCTCCCGATCGGCTGACGTCCCACTGGACCTCAGCGAGCGGGATCGCGATCCGTTCGTTGATCGTCAAGACCGAGCTCACGCGGATGCCTTTCGTCTTCCTGCGACAAGAAAAATCCTCTTCCCCGCCATTCTATTGTAGCGGGGAAGAGGATGGTTCGTCAGCCGATTCCGGGTTCTCGCTCGCTCATCCTTGTTCAGGAGGAACTCATCGAGGTGGATGACGAGGTGCTTGCGGAGTCATTGGCGTAGTTGTTGATGCTCGCCTGCATCCTGGCGGAGAGCTTGGACTGGCCAATCTTGCCAGAGATGACAGGTTGGCGACGCTTGATCGAGACGACCGGTCCGGTGCCGAGTGTGGAGGACGCAGCGGCGATGCCGCTCGAAGCATTGGCGGCCGCCGTCCCCTGGTTGGCACTGGGGTTCGAGTAGACGATGGTGTCGCCCGTCGCCCGCACCTTGGCGGCGACGACCTCGAGCGGCGTCGCCATCTTGTACGGATAGTTCGCTTGCCGCGCCAGGGCCGACGAGACTTCGCTCGGCGAGTAGTACGAGTAATCCCTGTTGAAGACCTTCTGCGAGGTGCTGAACGTAGTCGTGCCGTCGAAGAAGGTTCCCGTCACGGTCGCGGTGGTGATTCCGGCCGGCAGGACGACGTCGTTCCCCTTGAAGATGAACGTCTCGTCGAGGAAGCCGTCGTGGTTCACGTCCCTCGTATAGGCGAGGACCGGAGAAGCCCCGCCCAGTCGCACTGTGCTCGGGTCGATCTGATTGACGTCGAAACCTGAGGTGCCGAAGACCGTCGCCCGGATGTCGGTCGGGTGAGCCGTATTAATGTGGTAGTTCAGGTGCGGGTTGATCTGCACCGGGGGCGACTGCGGGGGGCAGGGCGGGGGCGGGGGCGGCGGCGGCGGGGGCGGCGGCTCGACCTGGTTGAATGTGAAGGTCTGTCCTGGGAAGAAGGCTTCGCCGATGCCGCCATCGTTACCCGAGCCCGCAAATCCGCCCATTGAGAGCACCGACTGCGGAGTGAGTTGCTGCCCGGTCTCCTGGAGGTAGAGCTGCGAGAAGTTGTTGATGGAGAACTCGAGCGCGGGGTGGGCCGGAGAGTTTACCTTGTAGACATTACCGGTAAACTGCGGCAGCATCGTGCCGAAATTGTTTAAAGGTCCGTTGACCGGTGCCTCGGCCACCTGGTATTGTTTCAAAGCCCGAGGATCATTCTGGGCGTACCCGGCGACAATATCAGGGGTATTGTCACCATTGAGGTCAAGGAAGATGCCCATGTATTCCGACGCGCCGAAGTCAGGGTTGTCCTGGAACCCTGAAGAGATAGCACTGACAGCGGGATTGACGGTGCCGTCATCGCCATTGTTGTCAGAATCGCCCGCAATCACAGGACCTGGTTGTCCTGCCTGCTGACTCGCCGGTTGTTCTATCCCGACGCTCAAGGTGTCGGAAGCCGAGTCATACGAAACACGAAGCCCCGAGATGTCAAAGCCTGAGACTTTGACGAGCCCCTGCAAGCTGGGGGGGATGCCCGGGTGTGTAACGCCTGCGTTGTCTGGGAGAACCACAACGCCTGGACTTTGTGTAGCGGGAAAATCGGTTGCAACGTTTCCCGTGAAGTTAACGCTTAGGAGCTGCCGATGATCAAGCTGTTCCATCGACACGGCGGCCCGTTTGGTGGCTTTAGGGCCACCCGGACGACGCCGCCACGATTGAACGGCATGAAGCAGCCTGGAAATCAGTGACATCGCGCCATCGTCCTTTCTAACGGGTCCGTATCCGACGGGAAACGGACCTCCAGGGAAGTGTCCTCATAGCTCGGTTGCGGAGCGGCCGAATGCTTTGGGACGAGCCGGTGGTTCGGAGTAACTCACCTACCGGAATTGAACCGTGGTCATGGCCGCATTCGGCCGGCTTGCCCTTGCGGTGGTTCTGGGGGTGCTTCTGTCCCCAGGTCAGCGCGTGCATCCGGTACGCGGCGGTTGACGCGGGACGAACAAACCTTACGTGGAAGGAGACTCGTAATGGTGCGCCGAAACGCGTTCCGTTGGACTCTGGTGACAGTGGTGATGCTGAGTACGCGCCTGGCCTCGGCCGACGCGATTAACTTCACGGGCAACGTCGAGACCGACATGCCCAGCTCGAACACCAAGGTCAACATCAGCAACGTCGATAGCGACCCGCTCAACACGATCTACCAGTTGCCCCAGATGACCAGCAACGGCAACAACCTGATCAACGGGTATGCAATCAAAGACATTCGCACCTACTACGACTTCAACACCGACAAGTTGTATGTGGGCGTCAATGCTTGGAGCATCGCCGGCACCGCCGTCGGTGCCGATGGTGCCACGGGCGCCGCGATGGATCAAATCCTGACCTCGAAGGGTGGCGCGGACCCCGCCAATCTCGGCGGCGACAAGTCCATCACCCTGTCGTTCGTCGGCAGCAGCCCGAACGACGTCACCACGCCGGGGCAGCCCGTCATCGTGGCCGGCGTCCCCGCAGACAAGTCGGCGGCAGACCCCTCCGGGAAGATCGGCTTCACCGTCGCTACCTACAAGGGGATGACCAATCAGGGCATCCAGTACAACTACGGTACGTCCCTCGGTAGCGGCGCCGGGTCGCTCGCGTTCAACCCGTCGTCGTCCACTCCCGACTTTGAATTCACGATCAATAATTTCAGCAAGATCTCTCCGTCGCTCGACCCCACCAAGGGCTTCTGGATCCAGGCCTATGCCGGCTCGGCGCAGGACGGTCCTATCGGTGAGGAGTCGACGGGGCTGATCAAGATCCCGGCTTTCCAGCCGCAGCACGTCCCCGAGCCCACGACGTGGCTCGCCTGGACGCTCATCGCGGGCGGCTCGATCCGTCAGCTTCGCCGGCGAGGCAAGAAGTAAGTCGTCGCTAGGCGGGATTCGCAACATCAAATCGTCCTTGACGCGAGACGGCAGCCCATTCCGTGGGTTGCCGTCTTTTTCATCGTCTCGGCCTGGCCTCCGAGTCCCGATCTTTTTTCCGGCCGTGGCGATATCCGTCGCCACACACACTACGGCCCGGAACCTTTCCGCAAAGTACCTCCCCGCCAAATCTTACGTGTGCGGCCCGGCTGACTCTTCGGTTCCCGGGACCTTGTCCGGTCCGGTAAAATGTGATGTCATTCCTTGCTATGGGACCCAGATAGATATCTGTGTTTCCAAGCTTCTCGACGTGTTTGTCTGCGAGTCACTTGCGGCTGATCCTGGCGCCGACTAACGTGCTGGACCAGGAGTCGGCAACAGAGCAACACCCGAGGCTATGTCCGCACATGCGAGTCGCGAGAACCAAATCAAGTCTGGTTGCGACCTGGGCATCCGTCGCACTGAGCGTCGTCCTTATCGTCGGTGTCGGTGAAGAGAGCTTGCATGCCGGTCCACCGCTCTCGGACCTCGAGGTCGCACGCGATGACCTGCTCTCGATGTCGCCGGGGATCGTCTGCCGGGAGATCGAGGGGTATGAGAAGTATGAGGAGATGCCCGACTCCGCGCTCACGAGCGACGAGAAGCTCCTTATCTACTACCGCCCCCATCGCTACGCGGTCGACCGTGGCGGGGACTCGTATCACATCCATCTGAGCCAGGAAGGCCAGCTTCGCAAGAAGGGGGAGAAGGCGATCCTCTTCCGGAAGGACAAGCTAGTCGACTACGAGTGGAAGGGGACGAAGACGCCCGGGCCGCTCTATCTGAAGAACACGATCGCCATCAAGGGGCTGAAGCCCGGCGACTACGAGTTCGACATTACCCTGCACGACAAGCTCTCGAAAGACCCGGCCGCCACGCAGACCGTCTCCTTCAAGATCATCCCCGCCGTCATGCCCGACCAGAAGGCCGAGGAGAAGCCCGACGCCGGTTCGCGAGTCTCCAAAAAGCAAGCGAGGCGGGTTGCCCCGCCTCGCCACGAAACATCCCGGATGTCTCCCTGAGCACTCGACCTCATGACTGAGGCGGAGCCGCCGGCCTGGACGCTGATGGGGCTGGCGACGGGGAGTTGAGGACCTTCTCGTCTTCGAACGGCAGTCGGTTGTCGGGGCTGGCGTCGAGCGAGAGCCCCTGGGGAGCCTCGGCCGCCTTCAGATAGACGTCCATCTGCTGACCGACGTAGAGGTCAATCGGCCGTTTGTCGGGCAGGGCATAGACGACCTGGAGGACGCGGGTGTCGACTCGCTCGGAGTTCGACCCGGTCAGGCTCTGCTTGGGGATGACGTAGGGCTCGACATAGACGAACTTGAGCGGGAAGCGGACATTGGGCCTCCCCTTGAGGGTGGCGATCGCCTCGGCCCCTTTCTCGAAGAGTGGGAGGTCGCTCTCGTCGATGTCGACGCGGAGGTGCAGTCGGTTGACGTCGCCGAGCACCACCAGCGGCTCTTTCCAGGCCATCGCCGCGAACTGTCCGAGGCGGATGTTGAGCTGGAGTATCTGGCCGTCGGCGAGGGCCCGCACGGTGCATCGATCCAGGTTCGTCTTGACGCTCTCCACCTGGCTCTGAGCCTGCTGGACGGCCGAGTCGGCGATGTCGATGTCTTCCTTCCACGAACCGGCGAGGATCTTCTCAAGGTCCGCACCCGCCTTGGCCGCGGCGGCCTTCGCGGCGTAGAACTGGAACCGATCCTTGTCGTACTCGCTCGCCGCCAGCATCTGACGTTGGTAGAGCCTATCCGAGCGGGCCGTGGCGGCCTCAGTGTCGGAGAGTTTAGCCTTGGCCTCCTCGAAAGCGGCCCGGGCCGGCGGGATGTCCTCGGCACGGGGGGCCGACTTCAGCTTGTGAAGCTGGGCCTTGGCCGAGGCCAGGTCGGCCTCCCGAACCTTGAGCATCGCCTGGAGGTCGCGGTCGTCGATCCGGAAGAGGGGATCCCCTTTCTTCACGAAGTCCCCCTTGCGGACGAAGATCTCCCAGACGACGCCGACGATGTTGGTCCCGATCGGGATGTTCTCGCGCTGGGCCTCGATGAGCCCTGCGCCCGCGATCGACTTCATCTTGGGATGAGTCGGGGGCATGACGATGGGTTGCGATGGGGGCGGGGTCTGCCTCGCCTGGACGACCGTGAAGACGGCGAAGAGCACGCCAACGACCGACAGAAGCGGGAGGATATATTTATTGATCATGTGTGACTCATTTCGGTAGGAGAAGTGTTGGATCGGTCGGCCGACTCCCGAGTCCTGTCCTCGATCTCGACGATTCGACCATCGTCCATGTGGGCGATCCTGTCGCCGAAGTGGAAGACGCGGTTGTCGTGGGTGACGATCACCACGGCCCGGTCGGGCTTGAGGGCGACCTGCCGCAAGAGTTCCATCACGTTGAGGCCCGTCTCGTGGTCGAGCGCGGCCGTCGGCTCGTCGCAGACCAGGAGCCTGGGCTCGTGGACGAGGGCCCTCGCAATCGCCACCCGCTGCTGCTGGCCGCCGGAGAGCTGTGAGGGGAGGCTCTCCACCTTCCGGCCCATGCCCAGCGTGTCGAGGACCTCGCGGGCCCTGGCGACGGCCTTGTCCTTCGAATAGCCCGCGATCACCAGGGGGATCGCGGCGTTCTCGGCCGCCGTCAGGGCGGGGAGCAGGTTGTACTGCTGGAAGACGAAGCCGATATAGCGGGCTCGGAACCGGGTCCGCTCGCGATCTCGCATCTTCGAGACGAGGGAGCCGAAGATCTCGACATCTCCCGCGTCGCAGTTGAGGATCCCCGCGATGACGGAGAGCAAGGTCGTCTTGCCGCAGCCTGAGGGGCCGACGATCATCGAGATCTGCCCGTTGGCGATCTCCCAGTCGACACCTCGCAAGGCCACAACCTTCTGGTCACCGCTGCCGAAATGCTTGGTCACGCCCCGGATGCGAACGGCAAGTTCCTCGGCCGCCGACGGGGGGGAGATTCTCGGTCGGGTCGTCGTCTGCGCCATGAGAATGGCCCTTTTCTCGGCCCTTCGGCCGTGTCGTTCGTACCTGGACCTGGATCAGCCCCGGAAGACCACGGCCGGCTCTAGGACCATGACACGCCTCACGCTGAGGACGCTCGACAGTATGCAGATCATGACCACGGCCCCGGCAGTCACGGGCAGGAGTTGCCAGGGGGTGTAGAAGGCGAGTTCTCCCCCCTTCGTCGTGGTCCCGAACAGGGCACCGAGGCCCACCCCCATGCCGTAGCCGAGGAGGCCGACGACCATCGCCTGGAGCAGGATCATCGATACGATTTTGAGGTTCGTCGCCCCCATCGCCTTGAGCGCCCCGAACTGCTTGAGGTTCTCAATCGTGAAGTTGTAAAAGGTCTGGCCGGCGATGGCCGTCCCGACCAAGAATCCCAGGAGCGTGGTGATCCCGAAGTTGATGGGGATGCCGGTGTACTGGGCATAGTAATAAATCGTGTCCCAGATGAATTCCTGGCTCGTGCGGGCCTTCAGCCCCGTCTGGCGACGGATCGACTCGGCGACGACTTCCGGCTTCAGACCCTTCTCGGCCTTGGCCAGGACGTAGGAGAGGAGTTTACGCTCCTGTGGGATGAATCGTTTGGCACGAGAATATGTGGTGTACATGACGGCATTTGACTGGAACGTCGGGGTCGCCTCGCAGACCCCGATGATGATCGCGCGGTGGTCGTTCATCTCGAGCTCCCGGCCGATAAAGCGGGCGTAGAAAGCTCGTTTGCGTTCGGATTCCTCGTCGACGGGCTTCGGCCGACTCGTCTTCGAATGGTTCGACGAAGGCTGACCGCCGAGCGAGGCGGCCTGCTCTTTCGCGAATGCCAACAGGCCTCGTGCTGCCTTGCCGACCTTGGTGCCGAACGAATCCTTCTTCTTCTCCTGGAGGAGATACCAGGGTTCGCCCGGATAGAGCTTCGGGAGCCGCATGAAGTCGACGAGCACAGCATCCGGCTTTCGCAGGTCGGTCAGGTTGCCGACGATGATTCGATCCGGAGGCGGGGCACCGACGAGCGACGAGTCGTCGAGGCCGAGCATCACGACCTGTTCGATGATCTGGTGCTTGACGACCCGCTTCGTCGCGGGGTCGATGCTCGCGGAGTTGAGCTTGGCCCGGGCGTTCCCCTTGTACAGCGGTACGGCCCACTCCACCCCTTCGACGCCGCGGACCCGGTAGAGGTTGTTCTCGATCATGGGCTTCACGTCGTCGATGTAACGGACGTTGGAATCCATGACCCAGAGGTCGGCACCGGTGATGTCGTAGATCTGGCCGGCGGTGCGGCACATGAGGCCGCAGAAGATCGAACCTTGCTGGGTGATGAGGAGCGAGGCGAAGGTCAGGCCCAGGACGATCCCGAAAAACTTCGCCCGATCACCCATCAGCATCTTCATCGCGATCCAGGACATGGCCACTCTCCAGTCAGCGAGTGAACGCGGGGTCATCCGCCGCGAATTGGCCTTGTTCGTTCAGTGTCGGACCCTGGCCCAGCGCCGCCAGGCAGAACGAGGCGATGTGGTCGGCCAGGAAGTCGATATCCAGGGCCTCATAGCTCTCGGGCCCGACCAGGAGCTCGGAGATCGGTCGGCACACCTTGTAATGGAGGCATTGCCCGACCACGCTGAAGATCAACGCGTGGAGTCTGCGCTCCTCGGCCTCGGGGCAGATCTGGCGGAGGATCGTCATGAGCCGCTCGAAGCGAGGCCGGATGGCCTCGCGGACGACGGCTTCCGACGCAGCCGTCGGCTGGATCATCTCCCGAAGGATCAAGGCCTGCTGCCAATCCTTGTGATGTCGCGACTTGAAGATGTTCGTCAGGAAGTGGCGGATGTAGAGACGCAGTTGTGTCGCGGGACCGTGCGTCTGGGACGTGAGCCACTCGGGCATAGCGCCGGCACCGGCGTGGTGCGCGTGCAATACCGTGGCGATGTAGAGCTGTTCCTTGTCTCCGAAGTGGTAATTCACCGCGGCCAAGTTTGCCCCCGCCTTCTGGCAGATCGAACGGATTCGGGCGGATTCGTACCCCTTCTCGGCGAATTCCTCGCCGGCCGCCTCCAACAATCGAGCTTTAGTCAGGTCTTGATCGCCCATCCTCGTCGATCCCCGGCCGCGTCTTTTAAGCTTGGTCTTAAGAAATAAAACGACCGTTTCAAACAGCCGTTTGATTTCAAATTCTAATCGAAACGCACTTCGGGTCAATAGGTTTTTACGCACGGGTATTGGCGTGGGCTGACTTTGGACTTAATTCGATTTGCTATAAAGAGTTAGATTGAATTATCTGGTGAGGAAATCGGATGTGATGGCGACGCTGAAAGGTGGAAACGCCGAGTCTTGTGAGGTCTCCACCGTGGGAGGAGCCTCATCGGCAAGCCGCTCAAGGCCAGCGGCGATGGTGCAGGGCACATCGCGGCTTGATTGCCCGCGTGAGAATCGTTGTACTTTGGGACCGCGCCCGCGAGCGCAGGATTTGGTCGAAGGGTAGGGAGATCCGAAGGATGCGACCGTCGGTGCTCTGCGTGGTAGGAACTCGGCCCGAGGTCGTGAAAATGGCGCCTCTGGTGTTGCGTCTCGGTGAGGAGAAGGCACGCCTCGAAGTTCGACTCCTGGCCACGGGACAGCACCGATCCCTGCTGGATCAAGCTTTGGCAGACTTCGGCCTGAAGGCGGACGGCGACCTTGCCTTGATGCGGCCCGGACAGGATCTCGCCGGCCTGACGGCTCGAGCCATCGATGGCTTACACGCCTATCTCGCTGATTCGCCCCCCGATCTGGTCCTGGCCCAGGGGGACACGACGACGGTCTTCGCCACGGCCCTGGCGAGCTACTACCAGCGCATCCCGTTCGGTCACGTCGAGGCGGGACTGCGGACCGGCAAGGCCTTCGATCCATTCCCGGAAGAGAAGAACCGTGTCCTCGCCTCACACCTGGCAAGCCTTCACTTCGCCCCAACACCCCAGGCGCGTCGCAACCTCTTACGCGAAGGGATTTCTGAGCAGGCGGTTCATGTCACCGGCAATACGGTTATCGACGCCCTCAAACTGATCGCCAAGCGAGAACTTCGATTGCCACCATCGGTCGATCTCGATCGCTACATCCTCGTGACGATGCACCGACGAGAAAGCTTTGGTGCCCCACTCGAGCGCGTATGTGATGCCTTGCGAAGTCTCGTGGATCGGAACCCGGCGTTCGGGATCGTCTGGCCGATCCACCCGAATCCGAACGTCCGGGGGGCGGTGGAACGGCTCCTGAGCGATCATCAACGGATGCGACTGATCGAACCGCTGGGATACTCGGACTTTGTGGCGGTCATGAAAGGCTCGTCACTCATCCTGACCGACTCGGGGGGAATCCAGGAGGAAGCCCCCTCGCTGGGTAAGCCCGTACTGGTCTTGCGCGAGTCGACCGAGCGTCCTGAGGCGTTCGACGCCGGTCTACTCGAACTCGTGGGGACCGACCCGGCAGCGATCGTGAATCGGGCCGAGGCCTTCCTCAATCCGGGGCAAGCCGTGGAAGCATCGACGTGGGTCGCGTCGAATCCTTACGGCGATGGCTGGGCATCGGAGCGGATCTCACGGGTCATCCTGCAGCATTTCGGCATGGATCCTGGGCGGAAGCCGGAGGGCTTCCCGGCGATGTGGCCCACAACGGACTCATGAGCTGTCAATTTCGTGAGTGTCTTGGCGTGATTGAAGGCCGGACTTAGAATAGTCCCTGCCTGCCACCGAAATAACACCCATGTACGCACAATCATTGATCGAGCGTTGTCCACCATGGAAACTGAACGAGATCAACTACGTCAGACCTATCAACTCTGCCGCCTTGGATTCGGTCTGCTCTCCTTGTCACTGATCCTCGCAGCCATCCCACTCGTCATATTTCTGATCGGCATGCAGTTCAGGATCGAGCTGTTCCGCTGGTTCTTCCAATCGTCCTTCAACCGCTACCTCTCGGTGCCGATCACCTGGGGCAGTCTGGTCGGAACGTACCTCCTCTGGGGTCGCTGGTCCGAACCGAGCTGGCAACGTCGCGTGGGACTGCTCCTGTTCATGAACTCGATGGACTGCCTCCTCTGGTTCATGGACCAGGGCGAAAGCCTCGGGCTGCGGCTCGAGACGGTCGGTCACGAATGGCTTCGTTCGGGACTGGGTGAGGCCCTCGGCTGGGCTGAGTTCGCCCTGATCGCCAGCCTCGCCTGCGACTTGCTTGCCCACCTCGGAGTCAATCAGGCCGAAGATGCCGGCAAGGCGACTCGTTCCCTGGCGGCGACGGGCGCCGTGATCTGGATGATCTACTTCATCGAGCAAACCTCCTGGCATCAGGGTTGGCCCCTGATGCGTCGAGGCATTCGCAACATCCAGTCGTTCTACCTCTTCTTCGGAACGCAGATGATCTGGGCGCTCATCCTTATCCAGCTCTCCGCCTTGACCCTCGCGGCGACTCGCCAGGCCTCTCGAGTGCTCTCGGAGATGGATCAAGAGGATCGCGAGCAGGAAACTTTCGAGTTACCTGCTCATCAGGACAATGGCCTGTTCGGCCTCTCACACGAAGAGACGGTTAGGGAGAAAGAGACGACCGCCTTCGGATGGTGATTTGATCATTAACACTCGTGCAGAACGCAAAAGGACCCGGCCTCGCGATAGGTTTCGCGAGGCCGGGTCCTTTTGAGTGGTTCGGAGAGATTCCTCGCATCAGCTCCCGACTCGCGAGGACGCGGTGCCTGCGGGCAAGAGTTCGCGGAGCGACTTCGGCAGCGGGAAGTGCACGTTCTCCTCGCGAACGATCTCTTCCTGGATCGTGGCACCGTAGCGGCTCTGGAGGTACTCGACGCACTCCTGGACAACGTCCTCGGGGGCGCTGGCCCCTGCGGTGATCAACACGGTTTCAGCGTCCTCGAACCACTCCGGCTTGGTCTCGGCAACCCCGTCGATGAGGTGGGCGTGCGGACCGAGGGCGTTGGCGATCTCGGCGAGGCGCTTACTGTTCGAGCTATTCTGGCTGCCGAGCACCAGGACCACATCCGCACGCTTGGCCAACTCGCGGACGGCTTCCTGACGATTCTGGGTGGCGTAGCAAATGTCATCCTTGGGGGGATTCGTAATCTGCGGAAAACGCTTGCGGAGGGCCGTGATGACCTGATTCGCGTCGTCGACGCTCAGGGTCGTCTGGGTGAGATAGGCGAGTTTGGTGTTCTCGGGGAGTTCGAGGCGTTCGACGTCCTCGGCCGTTTCGACCAAGACCATCCGCTCGGGGGCTTCGCCCATGGTCCCGATCACCTCGTCGTGTCCCTCGTGGCCGATGAGGATGATGGTGTATCCTTCCTTCGCGTACTTGACGGCCTCGAGGTGGACTTTTGTCACGAGAGGGCAAGTCGCGTCGATCGCCCGGAGGTTGCGTTTCCTGGCCTGTTCGCGGATCTGCGGCGAGACGCCGTGGGCGCTGTAGAGCAGGGGAGCCCCTGCGGGGACTTCTTCCAGCGACTCGACGAAGATGGTCCCGCGACGCAGGAAACGTTCCACGACGTACTTGTTGTGGACGATCTCGTGGTAGACGTAGAGGGGGGCACCGAAGAATTCGAGAGCGCGCTCGAGGCTCTCGATCGCCATGTTGACCCCCGCACAGAAACCTCGGGGATTGGCCAAAATGATCTTCATCGCGGGGGCATCCTCCGGCGGGGATCGAATCCTTGAAGGCCTTATCCTAAGCATTTTGCTCAATGGCGAAAAGGCTGAGAGGCAACCAACTTTGTGATCTCAAGTTCGCATCGGTTTGCTTGCAAGAGGATGATTGGGGTGCTACGATCCCAAGCCGAAGGCAGGACGATGGTTCGACCTTCCCCGAGGGACGCGATTCTATGACCGATCGAGAAACTCGCCTCTGCGATGCGGACGCGCTGGCGAGCCTCCTGGACAGCATGGCCCGCGGGATTGTCGACGGCAGGCGATCCGGCGTTCCTTTGCGATTGGTCGGGATCCGGAACCGTGGCGTCCCCATCGCCGAGCGACTGGCCGTTCGCCTCAGAGACCTGCTCGGCGAGGAGGTCCCGGTCGGGGCGGTCGACATCACCCTGTACCGCGACGACTTTGGCCATGCCGAGCGCTGGCCGGTCCTCCACGGGACCGAGATCCCCTTCGACGTCGAGAATGCCGAAGTCGTGCTGGTGGATGATGTGCTCTTCACCGGGCGAACCGTCCGCGCTGCCCTGAACTCAATTTGCGACCTCGGCCGTCCCGCTGTGGTCCGCCTCGCCGTACTGATCGATCGAGGCTACCGCGAGCTGCCGATCCAGCCGGACGTCGTCGGCCTGCACGTCAGCACCGAGCTTGGCGAACGCGTCCACGTGCGGGTATCCCCCGTCGAACCTGTTGATGAGATTGTCCGGATCGCCCTGAACGACTGAGATGAGCCCCTTCGCCGATTCTCGCATCCCGCCCGAATGGAGTGGGGTGGGGTCCGGTGCAACGGGGCTGGGAGCTCGACCACGTCCATGGAACCCCAAGCCGCGTCCACAAATCCTGTGGCCTGGTCCCGAAAGCACTTACTCGGCCTCGAGGACCTCTCGAAGGCCGAGATCACGGGCATCCTCGACACGGCCGACTCCTTCCTCGAGGTCTCCTCGCGGAGCCGAAAGAAGGTGCCGACGCTCCAGGGACGTGTGGTCTTCAACCTCTTCTTCGAGAACTCGACCCGGACCAGGACGAGCTTCGACCTTGCCGCCAAGCGGCTCTCGGCCGATACGCAGGACTTCTCGGCCAGCGTCTCCAGCCTCTCCAAGGGGGAGACGTTCATCGACACGGCCAGGAACATCGAGGCCATGGGGGCCGACGTGATGGTGGTGCGGCACCCGACCCCGGGCGCCCCGCATCTGCTGGCCCAGCACGTCCAGTCGTCGATCATCAACGCGGGCGACGGGGCCCACGAGCACCCTACGCAGGGGCTCCTCGACCTGATGACGATCAGGCGCAAGAAGGGGAAGGTCGAGGGATTGACCGTCGGGATCGTCGGCGACATCAGCCACTCCCGCGTCGCCCGGTCGAATATCTGGGGCCTGCTCAAGCTCGGGGCACGGGTGATCCTCTGCGGCCCGCCGACGCTCGTGCCCAGGAGCATGGAGCGCCTCGGCTGCGAGGTTGCCCACCACCTCGATCAGATCCTTCCCCAATGCGACGTGGTCAACGTCCTCCGCATCCAGCTCGAGCGACAGCAGAAGGCGCTCTTCCCGTCGATTGCGGAGTATTCTCAGCTCTATGGGATGACCCAGGAGAGGGTCAGGCGCGGCAAGGACGACCTCTTAGTCCTTGCCCCCGGCCCGATCAATCGCGGGGTCGAGCTCACCCCTGAGGTCGCCGACGGACCGAATTCGGCGATCCTCGACCAGGTGACGAATGGCCTGGCCGTGCGGATGGCCGTGCTTTACCTCCTGAGCGGTCGCATGAACGCGCGCCGGTCGACCACGGAAGAAATCCTCGGTGACATGGCGGCAACGAAATGAAAGGGGTCCCTGAGTTGGCGACGATCCACATCACGGGGGGGCGAATCATCGACCCCAGCCAGGAGATCGACCGGATCGGCGACCTCTGGATCAGCCGGGGCCATGTCCTCCCGTTCGGCGAAGGCTATGACGAGGCCGAGGTCGTCATCGATGCGCGAGGGCTCATCGTCTGCCCCGGCCTCATCGACGCTCACGTCCAGTTCCGCGAGCCGGGAAACGAGGAGGATGAGACGATCGCCTCCGGGGCCGAGGCCGCACTGGCCGGGGGCGTCACCTCCGTCGCCTGCATGCCCAACACGCAGCCCGCCATCGACAACCAGGCCGCCGCCGAGTTCGTGGTCCTCCTCGCCCAGCGAGCCCGCAAGGCCAACGTCTATCCGGTCGGTGCCGTCTCCAAGGGGCGCAAGGGGGAAGAGTTGGCCGAGATCGGCCAGCTCGTCGCAGGAGGTGCGGTCGGGTTTAGCGACGGTGGGACGCCTGTGGCTTCCGCCTCATTGATGCGTCGGGCGCTCCAGTACGCGTCCATGTTTGATCGCGTGATCATGCAGCACTGCCAGGTCCCCGAGTTGACCCTCGGCGGCGTGATGAACGACGGCTATGAGTCGACTCGGCTGGGCCTTTCCGGCATGCCCGCGGCCGCCGAAGACATCATGGTCGCCCGGGATATCCGGCTCGCCGAGATCACCGGCGGGCGGCTCCACATCCAGCACATCTCGACGGCCCGCTCGGTCGAGCTCGTGCGCGAAGGGAAACGTCGCGGAGTCCGCGTCACGGCCGAAGCCTGTCCCCACCATTTCACGCTGACCGACGAAACTCTCCAGGCGTTCGACTCGAATTACAAAGTGAATCCGCCACTCCGGACCTGGAGCGACATCGAAGCCGTCATCGGCGGCTTGAAGGACGGTACGATCGAGATCCTGGCCTCCGACCATTCGCCGCATGCCCCCGAGAAGAAACTGAGGGAACTCGACCAGGCCCCGTTCGGGATCGTGGGCCTAGAGACGCTAATCCCGATCACGGTGCATGGCCTGATCGAGCCGGGGCACCTCGATTGGCCCGAGGTCATCCGCAAGCTCACGGTCAATCCCGCGAAACTCCTGGGGATCGGCAAGGGTACGCTCGCTCCGGGCGCTGAGGCCGACGTGACGCTGATCGACCCCGAGGCTCGCTGGGAGGTCGACCCGGCCCAGTTCCGCTCGAAGAGTCGGAATACCCCTTATGGCGGGTGGAAGGTCAGGGGAAGGGCGCACACGGTGATCGTCAGCGGTGAGGTGCGGTACACGCTCGGCGGGATCGTGCAGGCCGGGGCTCGCATCGCATCTTGATCGATGGGGGCTTGTGGGAAACGGGTGGACGGGCGAAACTAGATAGATCCTCTCCGATGACCTTGTTCGATGCCTCGTCCCCCGCGCCGTGTGCCCGATGCGTTTCCTGATCGATGGTTATAATTTGATGCATGCGCAGGGGCTCATGGGGAAGCGCTTCGGCCTCGACGGCTTTCGAAAGGCGCGGACCCGGTTCCTCAACGACCTCCACGACGGCCTCGGGCCGATCGAGGCTCACCTGACGACGGTGGTCTTCGACGCGCTCGATCCCCCCCGCGAACAGCCTCGCGAGATGAAGCACAAGGGGATCTCCGTCATCTATGCCGTCTCGGAAGACAGCGCGGACGATCGGATCGAACAGCTCATCGCCAAGCATTCCTCCCCCAAAAACCTCTCCGTGATCTCGAGCGACAACCGCATCCGCATCGCCGCGTCCCGGAGGAAGGCCAAGGTCTTCTCGGCCGACGAGTTCCTCGAGTTCCTCCAGTCCCGACGCCGGCAGCGCGAGGAGCCCTCGAAGCCGCTTAAGCCCGAGCCGCCCCGCGAACGACTCCTCTCGGAGGCAGAGTCGGCCTTCTGGCAGGAGGAGTTCCGCTCCCTGGAGGAACTCCCGGAGACCCGCGAAGTCTTCCAGAACCCCCTGGGAATCCCCACGGATGCGGAGATCGCCGAGATCGAGCGGGAGATCGAGCGCGAGTTCGAACGCCGGTACGGCAAAGACATTTGATATTCTGGCAAATCCCCGACGGCTCGGGCCCGCTTGGGTCTGGCCGACGGGGGAAGTCCTATGGTAAAAACGCCCCCGGGTGTGGCTGGCCCGTGCGGAGCTCCGAATCGGTAACCAACCAGCAGGAATCAGGCGATCATGAAAGTTCACGAGTATCAGGCCAAGGATCTCCTCAAGGCGGCCGGGGTCGCGGTCCCCGCGGGGATCGTCGCCACGACTCCGGAAGAGGCCGGCGCGGCCTTCGACGAGTTGGGTGGGGGCCTGATTGTGGTGAAGGCCCAGGTCCATGCGGGGGGTCGCGGCAAGGGCGTGGCCATCGACGCCAATGCCGACCGAGACGAGGCTCTCGAGATCGCCAGCGGCAAGAAACCCAGGCCCGAGGGCATGGCCAAGGGCGTCCAGTTGGTGCAGTCCCGCAAGGCGGCCGTCGACGCGGCGGCGAGCCTCCTGGGCAAGACGCTGGTCACCTACCAGACCGGCGCCGAGGGTAGCCCGATCAACAAGGTCCTCGTGACCGTCGGCCACAACATCGCCCGCGAGCTCTACCTGGGCCTTGCGGTCGACCGCGGGGAGCAGAGCCCCGTCCTCATGGTCTCGACCGAAGGCGGCGTCGAGATCGAGACGGTCGCTCACGAGACGCCCGAGAAAATCCATCGCGAGACGGTCGACGTGGGCCTCGGCCTCGCCGGGTTCCAGGCTCGCAAGGTCTGTCACGTCCTTGGCCTGAAGGGTGAGACGGCGAAGAAGGGGGAGATCTTCTTCAAGAACTTCGTCAAGCTCTTCATCGACCTGGACGCCTCGCTCGCCGAGATCAACCCGCTGATCGTGACCGAGGACGGCGACGTCCTGGCCCTCGACTGCAAGTTGAATTTCGACGACAACGCCCTTTTCCGCCACAAGGACATCGCCCCGCTCCTCGACCCGGCCGAAGAGGATCCGGCCGAGTTGCGAGCCGGCAAAAGCGGGCTGAGCTACGTCAGCCTCGACGGCAACATCGCCTGCCTCGTCAACGGTGCCGGCCTCGCCATGAGCACCATGGACCTGATTAAGTTCCATGGCGGCGAGCCTGCGAACTTCCTCGACGTGGGCGGTGGCGCGAGCAAGGACCAGGTGCTGGAAGGGTTCCGCATCCTGCTGGCCTCGCCGACGGTGAAGGCCGTCCTGGTGAACATCTTCGGCGGGATCATGAAGTGCGACATCATCGCCTCCGCCATCCTCGCCGCCTACGACGAGATTGATTTCCGGGTGCCCCTGGTCGTCCGTCTCGAAGGGACGAACGTCGAGGCCGGCAAGAAGCTGATCGAAGAGAGCGGTCGCAAGATCATCACGGCCACGGGCCTGACCGACGCCGCGCAGAAAGTTGTCGCCGCCGCCAAGGGGGCCGTCTGATTTCAGGCCTGCGGCCCTTCGCGTGCGGATCGCACCGGGCCGAGGGATGGTCGGGATGTCTTACACTCGCTACTCAGGATCCGACGAATGAGCATTCTGGTTGATAAGAATACGCGTCTGATCTGCCAGGGCATCACCGGCAAGGCGGGCGCGTTCCACTCCGAGCAGTGCCGCGACTACGGGACGAACCTGGTCGGGGGCGTGACCCCCGGCCGCGGCGGCGGGAACACCCTGGGCGTCCCCGTCTTCGACACCTGCTACGAGGCCGTGAAGGCCACCGGCGCCAACGCCTCGATGATCTTCGTGCCGCCGCCGGGCGCGGCCGACGCGATCCTCGAAGCCGCCGACGCGGGCATCCCGCTGATCATCGCGATCACCGAAGGGATCCCCGTCCTCGACATGGCCAGGGCGGTCGCCTACCTCAAGGCGCATCACCCCAAGACCCGCCTGATCGGTCCCAACTGCCCGGGCGTCATCACCCCCGGTCAGTGCAAGATCGGCATCATGCCGGGCTATATCCACAAGCCGGGCAACGTGGGCGTCGTCAGCCGCTCGGGCACCCTCACCTATGAGGCCGTCTGGCAGTTGACCAACCTTGGCATCGGCCAGAGCACCTGCGTCGGCATCGGCGGCGACCCGGTCAACGGCACCGACTTCGTCGCGGCCCTCCGCATGTTCCAGGCGGACCCCGACACCGAGGCCGTCCTGATGATGGGCGAAATCGGCGGCAACGCCGAAGAGCAGGCCGCGGCCTTGAAGAAATCGGGGGAGTTCACCAAGCCCCTCGCCGCGTTCATCGCCGGCCAGACGGCTCCTCCCGGCAAGCGGATGGGCCACGCCGGTGCCATCATCTCCGGCGGGTCGGGCAAGGCTTCCGACAAGATCGCGGCCCTCGAAGATGCCGGTATCCGGGTCGCCAAGAGCCCGGCCGACATGGGCGTCACCCTCCAGGCCGCCCTCAAGGATTGATCGGAGGATCGCTCCGGCGATTCTAGCTACATGCCCGGGGAGTCTTTGATCGGGGCCCTAGCGCTTCGCTTCTCAGGCTCTTCGGGCGTTGGCGATGTTGGGAAGGCTTGTTACTGGACCATGCGATTCCTCTCGTGGATCGCCGGCCGATCACCTCGTTCATACTCACTTCCTCTCAACGGCGTATCTACCGGTTCCGTCGACTCAGGAACCGAGGTCGCCGACGCCCGAACCGGGATCCACTCGATGTCCGACGAAGAGCGCCATAACCCGTGGACGACTCTGAGCACTCGGGTCGTTTACGACAATCTCTGGATTCAGGTGCGCGAGGACCAGGTTCTCCGGCCCGATGGCCAACCAGGCATCTATGGCGTCGTCCACTTCCGAAACAAGGCCGTCGGCGTCCTTCCGGTGGATGACGAGGGGCGGATCTGGCTCGTCGGGCAGTATCGCTATCCGGTCGGCGGATATTCGTGGGAGATCCCCGAAGGGGGCGGGAACGAAGACGAGCCGATCGAGGATACCGCACTCCGCGAGCTTCGTGAGGAGACCGGCTTCAAGGCAGGGCGGCTCGAATTGATCTCCACGACCCATCTCTCGAATTCGGTCAGCGACGAGATCGCGTACGTCTTCCGGGCCACCGACCTTATCCCCGGCGAGAGCGAACCCGAGGGGAGCGAACGCTTGCAGGTGAAGCGAGTGGAATGGTCCGAAGCCTGGCAGATGCTTCAGCGCGGCCAGATTACCGACTCGATGAGCGTGATCGCCTTGCTAAATGAAGCGGTCCGACGAGCCACTCATCCGAATGGCCATCAGTTTTGATGGGTGTTTGTGTCGCAGGTGGGAAGTCAGGAAGGGTGAGTCGAAGTTGCGCGAGACAGGCGAGGTGAGCAGACTTGATTCGGTCGATAGCAAATTCAACGGCAAATGCAATCAATGGAATGGTTCAACGTAAGGCCAGATTGCTCGAACCAAGGATAGCCTGGGCGGGGAAGTGCTTGCCGGGACAGGCGGTCGGGGAATTGGCGAGCTGGGCGTGGCTGCCCATGTGGTCGGCGGGGATTGAATAGCGTTGGCCCAGGTAGCTCACGAGGGCCTTGGCCGCGGCGATCTGACGAGGTGTCGGGGGCTTGTCGTCGAGGTCGCCGACCAGGCAAATTCCGATGCCGTATTCATTGACCTCGGGCGTCTTGCCGTTGCGGCAGTGGACGCCGTGCTTCTGGTTCGACCAGCGCTGCGAGACCTCGATCTGACCGTCGGGGCTGCCGGTCCCGTTGCCGATGATGAAGTGGTACCCGCAGCCGTTCCAGCCGAGCGTTTTGCGATGCTCGTGGTCGATCTGGTCGTAGTTGCCGACCTCATTGGCGCTGTGATGGAGGACCACATACTTCCAGGGCCGCTCCGATTTGGGCGGCAGGAAGAGGTCCTCCGGGTCGTTCACGTACGACTTCAATTCGTTGGTGAGCCCCGCCTGACGCAGCCTCACTGAGGGGCTGCGTCGGTTCTTCTGGGCCGAGGACTTCTGCGGCTTCACCAGGGATGCACCCTTCTCGGAGGGCGTGATCGGTCCGAGGTCGAGCGGCGGCTCACCGCCGGGCGACGGGGGCGAGCTCGATCGACCGCCGAAAGGAGCCTCAACAGCGGGGCCGGGGCCAGGCTCGGCGCTCGGGGTCGACTCGATCACTTCGGAGCTGCCGCCGGGCGTCACGGTTGTCCGAGGTCCGACCGTAGTCGTCGACGATCCGCAATCCGCGCCCTGGCAATCGTTCGGGACGAGGGTGGCGGGGCGGGCCGGAGACACGAACACGGGTCGGAGCGAAGTACGACGACCGCTGCAGCCAACGGTCGATAGTACAATCAATGTCGGTACCAGGAAAAGCGCCAGGCGGCGAGTGCGCACCGCGATCGGGGCCGACGTATGCGGTTCCATGAATCCATCTCCATTTCTGGGTTCAGGGGAAGCTGTGACGACTTGTCAGTGCGGACGCCAACTAGTGCAAGCGGAGTGCCGAAGAATCATGAATGCCTCGAGATTGGCGTTCCCCAAAAACCCGGCTTTCGACTCAAGTCTACACGGCGATTGGCCGATGGGCGAAAATCCGCGAAAGATTTCAGGAAATTTCCTCAAGCTGTGAACACGATCCGACGACGGCGATTTGTAGAATCGTCCTCGTGACGGGTCAAAGTCTTCAAACGCCCTGTTGCGACTGATGCCAGCCGGAAACTCACCCTATCTTCCGTCCCCCGGACGATCTTGCGGCCGCTGGCAAGGCCCGGCTGATCACGTTATTCTGGATGTCGCGATGAGGAGCCCCCGAACATGCGGAGGGCTTTTTTTGTCGTTAGGTCGAGTGTTTCGAGCTGCGGTGAGGGAGCGTCGGTATGCCTGCGTATCACGTGCATCGGATCGAACGGAAATGGCAAGCGTACTGGGAACAGAACAAGACGTTCCGCACGCGAGACTTCGTCCCCGGCAAGCCGAAGCACTACGTCCTCGACATGTTCCCGTATCCGAGCGGGGCGGGCCTCCACGTCGGCCATCCCGAGGGCTACACGGCGACCGACATCATCTGCCGCTACAAGCGGATGCGAGGCTTCAACGTCCTGCACCCGATGGGCTGGGATGCCTTCGGACTCCCCGCCGAGCAATATGCGGTTCAGACCAACACGCATCCTCGAATCACGACGCAGAAGAATATCGATAACTTCCGGCGCCAGATCAAATCGCTCGGCTTCTCGTATGACTGGGATCGCGAGGTCGACACCACCGATCCCGGCTACTACAAATGGACGCAGTGGATCTTCCTCCAGATCTTCAATACTTGGTACGACCCCGACTTCGAGTGGAACGACCCGCAAGGCAACGCTCGAAAGGGGAAGGGTCGCCCCATCGCCGAGTTGCCGATCCCCGAGGGGACAGCCAACCCCGATCTCTACCGCGACTCGAAGCGTCTGGCCTATCGCGCGGAGGTCCCCGTCAACTGGTGCCCCGAGTTAGGGACCGTCCTCGCCAATGAGGAAGTCATCGACGGGAAGAGCGAACGCGGCGGCTATCCCGTCATCCGGATGCCGCTCAAACAGTGGATGCTTCGCATCACCGCTTACGGCGACCGTCTCTCCGACGACCTCGAGATCGTCGACTGGCCCCGCGCGATCAAGGAGATGCAGCGCAACTGGATCGGCCGTAGCGAAGGTGCCGAGGTCGACTTCTACGTCGGCAGTGACTCTGCGGGTTGGAAGTCCGGTCGCAGCTCCCAGGGCTATCCCGAACAGTCGACCGAGGACGTGATCCGCGTCTTCACGACTCGCCCCGATACCCTCTTCGGCGCGACCTACATGGTCCTCGCGCCAGAGCATCTCCTCGTCGACCGTCTGACGTCGCCCGAGAATCAAGAGGCGGTCGCCGCTTACCGAAAGTCGGCGAGCAACAAGAGCGACCTCGACCGTACCGACCTCGCCAAGTCCAAGTCCGGCGTCTTCACGGGGGCGTACGCCATTAATCCCGTGAATGGCGAGCGCGTCCCCATCTGGATCGCCGACTATGTTTTGATGGGCTACGGTACCGGCGCCATCATGGCCGTCCCCGGCCACGATACGCGTGACTTCGACTTCGCCACGACCTTCGATCTGCCGATTCGGCGGGTCGTCGCGTCGAACGTCGAAGATGCCGCTAAACCGCTCGAGTCGGCCGAGGTCGAACTTGGCGTCGCCGTCAATTCCGCCACCGCAGAGTTGAGCCTCGACGGCAAGCCTACCCCCGAGGCGAAGTCCGCGATCACGGCCTGGCTCTCCGAGCGCGGGCTCGGCCGGAAGACGGTCAACTACAAGTTGCGAGACTGGCTGTTCAGCCGCCAGCGATATTGGGGCGAACCGTTCCCCGTCCTGCTGGGGGAAGGAGACACCGTCAAGGGCCTCACGGACGCAGACCTTCCGGTCCTGCTGCCGGACCTGGAAGACTTCCGGCCGTCGGGCAAGCCCGAGCCCCCGCTGGGCAAGGCGACGGATTGGGTCAACTATTCCGAGGCATACCGCCGCGAGACGAACACGATGCCCCAGTGGGCGGGTTCGTGCTGGTACTTCCTCCGCTACCTCGACCCCGAGAACACGGAGAAGGCATGGGAACCTGAGCTGGAAAAGGCCTGGATGCCCGTCGACCTCTACATCGGCGGGGCCGAGCATGCGGTGCTCCACCTCCTCTATAGCCGCTTCTGGTACAAGGTGCTCTACGACCGTGGTTATGTGAGCACCCTTGAACCCTTCCAGCGCCTGGTCAACCAGGGCATGATCCTCGGTGAGACCGAATACACAGGTTATCAGGACGGGGTCGGGGGCTGGGTTTCGTCGAGCCAGGTTGCGGAGCGGGACGGGATCCAGGTCGACAGCAAGAAATCGACGCCCGTCAAGGCGGTGAAGGTCGAGCCCGATCAGGTGACCAAGAAGGGGGAAGGCTTCGTCCTGACCGCCGACGAGTCGATCCGGATCGACGCCCGCGCCCACAAGATGTCGAAGGCCCGGGGCAATGTCATCAATCCCGACACAGTCGTCGAGGAGTATGGTGCGGATAGCCTGCGACTCTACGAGATGTTCATGGGCCCGCTCGAGGCTGTGAAGCCCTGGAGCATGAAGGGAGTCGAGGGAGTCTACCGTTTCCTGAGTCGCGCCTGGCGAATGATCGTGGATGCCGAGGCCGAGGAGATCGTCCTCGATCCGAGGGTCCAGGACGTGCCTCTAACTCAGGATCAGGCCAAGCTTGTAGCTCGCACCATCGCAGCCGTCGGCGACGACTTCGACGGCCTTCGCTTCAACACGTCGATCAGCCGCTTGATGGAGTTCACGAACGCCTTCACCGGCCAGGACGTTCGGCCGAAGGCAGCGATGGAGGCCTTCACCCTCCTGCTCGCACCTCTGGCTCCTCACATCGCCGAGGAACTCTGGGAGATCCTTGGCCACAAGGAGTCACTGGCTTACGAGTCCTGGCCGACCTTCGACCCCGCGCTCCTCGTCGATGATGAGGTCGAGGTCCCCGTCCAGGTTAACGGCAAGCTCCGCAGCCGCGTGGTCGTGCCGGCCGACGCCAACCGCGATGCCATCGAGTCCGCCGCCAGGGCCGACGAACGGGTCGCGTCCTCGATCCAGGGGAAGACCGTTCGCAAGGTCGTCGTCGTCCCCGGCAAACTCATCAACTTCGTCGTGACCGACAACTGAGCGAACGTCGGTACCGGACAACCCGTTGATAGCGGCGAGTCTTCGAGAGCAGGGCGTCCTGTGATCGGAGACTCGTCACGTTTCTGCTCCGTGGAAATGAAGAGCCGGGGCTCAATCACTCATGCCTCGAGGTCGGGCGAGTGTGGAATGAGCGGGGGTAGCAGTCACGCTCTCGAGTTGAGAGGTAAAATTAACGACCTGGGATCCGTCTCGACACGCGAGTCCTGACTCACCCGGGGACTGAGGCCTAACGGCGGCTCGACTTCTCGAGGGAATGGCGGGGCATGGCACGCTCACGATACATCGTTGGCATCGACCTGGGGACGACCAACTGTGCGGTCGCCTATGTCGACACAAAAGGTCGAGAGCGACCCTCGGCCGACATCCGGCTATTCGAGGTCCCGCAACTCGTCGCTCCGAGCGAGACGGCTCCGAGGCCGATGCTCCCCTCATTCCTCTACCTCCCCGGCGAGCACGACCTTCCGCCGGGCGCGGCGAGGCTCCCCTGGCGCGATCATGCGGATCGGATCGTTGGCGAGTTCGCGAGGATCCAGGGGGCCAAGGTCCCCGGGCATCTCGTCGCCAGCGCGAAGAGCTGGCTCTGCCATCCCAAGGTCGATCGCGAGGCCGATATCCTCCCCTGGGCCTGTCCCCCGGGAGGCCGGAAGATCTCTCCGGTGGATGCCTCGGCGGATCTCCTCCGGCATATTCGCGACGCCTGGAACTTCCAGTTCGCCGCCGATGATCCGACGCGAAGACTGGAGCAACAGGAAATCGTCCTGACCGTGCCCGCCTCGTTCGACGAGGCCGCGCGCGAGCTGACGGTCGAAGCCGCGAAACGAGCCGGGCTCGAGGGGATCATCCTGCTGGAAGAGCCTCAAGCCGCCTTTTACTCCTGGATCGTCACGCATCAGGAAGGTTGGCAGCGTGAGGTCCGGGCCGGGGAATTGATCCTGGTCTGCGACATCGGCGGCGGCACGAGCGACTTCAGCCTCATCACTGTCGTCGAGACTCCCGACGGTCCAGGTTTCCGGCGAGTCGCGGTCGGCGACCACCTGATGCTCGGCGGCGACAACATTGACCTGGCGCTGGCCCATCTCGTCGAGCAGAAGCTCGGCAAGGTCCGACTCGACGCCGAACAGTGGAGTGCCCTCCGGCACGCCTGCCGCACGGCTAAGGAAAAGCTCCTGGGGGATCTCCCGGTCGAACGGTGGCCGGTGACGATCGCCGGTCGAGGCTCCAAGATCATCGGCGGAAGCATCCAGTCGGAACTGACACGGACTGAGGTGCTCGACAGCGTCCTCGATGGCTTCTTTCCCCGCGTTGATCGAGGGGAAGAGCCGGGGCGAGGCGCCAAGCTCGGGCTTCAGGAGTTCGGACTGCCGTTCGTTTCGGACCCGGCGATCCCGAAGCACCTCGCATCCTTCCTGCGACGACATCGCTCGGAGGTCGCGGGGCAGGGGGGATCGGCGACGGAGCCGGATCGGCCGGCACGTCCGGATGCAATCCTCTTCAACGGTGGTGCCCTCTCACCTGTGGTCGTGCGCGAGCGGATCGTTGATGTGATCGGTTCCTGGTTCGAACAGGATCCCGGACAGTCCTACTCGCCCCGCGTCCTGACGAATGCCTCGCTCGATCTGGCCGTCGCATATGGTGCGGCCTACTACGGAGTCGTCCGTCGAGGAGGAGGCATCCGCATTGGCGGCGGGACGGCCCGATCGTTTTACGTCGGGTTCCAGGCCGAGGAGACGGATCGCCCTTGGCTCTGCGTCGTCCCGCGTGACGCCCAGGAAGGGGATGAGATCACGATCGCCGAGCGCGACTTCGACCTCCTCGCCGGGCAGCCGGTTGCGTTCCCACTGGCTAGCAGTTCGGTTAGAGCCGACGATCGCCCGGGGGATCTGGTCGGTTCCGACCCTGACTCGATACGGGAACTACCTCCCCTCGTCTCCTTGATCCGGGTGGGCCGCAAGGCAAAGGCCGAACGCATCCCAGTTCGGCTGGCGGCTCGCGTCACCGAGGTTGGTACGGTCGAGCTTTGGTGCGAGTCGCGGACGGATGAGAGGCGCTGGAAGCTCCAAATCCAACTCCGCGGGGCCTCGGAAGGCGCAGGGACTTCGTCCACCTCCGGCGGTGCGGAGGCCGAGCGTGTGGTCCTCGAGCAGTCGATCGTCGATCGCGGGATCGCGGCGATCCGCGAGGCGTTCAACGCCGGCCCGACAGACGATGTCGGGCCGTCTCGCCTGGTGAAACGACTTGAGGAAGCGATCGAGTTGCCCCGCGATGAATGGCCCCCGTCGGCCCTTCGTGCCTTGTGGGAGCCGCTGAAAGACCTCGCCGAGAACCGCACTAAGAGCGCCCGGCACGAGTCGCGCTGGTTCAACCTCGCCGGCTATTTCCTGCGGCCCGGGACCGGGTTCCCGCTCGACGAGACGCGGATCAAGGCCCTCTGGCCGGTGTTCCATCAGGGGGTCCGGCACATCAAGGACCTGCAATGCTGGGCCGAGTGGTGGATCCTCTGGCGTAGGGTCTCCGCCGGGCTGACCCGATCGCACCACGACGAGATTTACCGTCGCGTCGCCCCTTACCTCGTGCCCTCGAAAGGCGGGAGCGCGGTGAAGAAGGGGGGACGGCCGAAGCCCGAGACGCATGAGATGGCGGAGATCTGGCGCTGTGCCGCGAGCCTCGAACGCCTCTCTCCCGAGTTGAAGGTCAACCTCGGCGATCTGCTCGCCAAGGATCTGGAACGAGGCGTTTCGGCCGGTTTCGCCCCCTGGTGTCTCGGACGGCTCGGGGCGCGAGTCCTCCTCTATGGCCCCGCTAATGCCGTGGTCCCGCGCGAGGTCGCTGAGAAGTGGACGAGCCTGCTCGTCGACAGGACCTTCGCGACTGGCCGAGAAACGACTGAAGGGATCTTCGCGCTGGCACAGCTCGCCCGGGTTTCTGGCGACCGCGCTCGGGACCTGGATGAAGATCTTCGCCTGAAGGTCATCGCCAGGCTCGAGGTCCTCGAAGCCCCCGAGACGGTGATCAGGCCGGTGAGGGAGTATCACGAACTGGAGGACGAGTTGCAGGGCCAGGCCCTCGGCGACTCGCTGCCCGTTGGACTTCGTCTCGTGGCCAGTTCGTCGACAGCAGGGGCCTGATCCCGGCCGCAAACGAAGAAGGACGGCCCTCGCAATTGCCTGCGAGGGCCGTCCTTCTGTTCTACAGGCCGAAGGCGCTTCCTCGAATTACTTCGAGGCGGCTTTCTCGGTCGCCGCGTTTGCGGTCGCGTCCTTCGCATCAAATGTTGCTGAGACGCTTCCGTCCTTGGTGAACTTGATTGGGGCGTTCCAGACGTAGCTCTTGATCTGGCAGAGGTTCGAGTCTTCGTCGCAGACGAAGGCCGAGACAGAGAGCTTCAGTATCAACGAGTCCCTGTCCTCGGGCACCTTGGCCAGCTTCACCTTCACATTGAAACGCTGAGCGGGCGTTTCCAGCTTCCTGGGTTCCGACTCGTTCGAAGCCAGGATAGTCGAATCGCTCGGGACCTCAACCATGTAGGGGAAGGGGGCCTGGTCGTTGACCTTGAAGCCTTCCTTGAGTGGGAGCCGGACGTCGATCGTGATCTCCTTGCTCGGCTTGACCGTCTGCTCCTTGAGGTTGAGGACCTGAGCATTCGGGAAGGCCGGGGCGCGTCGCGGCGGCTTGGGGGGCGAGAGGCCCTCGATCTCCAGAGTCTTCACCGCGCCGTCGTTGAGGTTCACGACCCGGATGGCATGGTTATTGGTGTCGGCAACGTAGAGGTCCGTGCCCGCGACGCTGAGGCCGCCCGGCTCGTAGAAGCGGGGCGGGTTGTCGGACGAGCCTGGCTCAGTGTTACCGACCAGGGTGTCGACTCGCTTCGCTCTCGGGTCGCAGACCTTGATCTTGTTGTTGTAGGAGTCGGCGATGTAGAGCTTGTCGTTGCCGAAGGCGACACCCAGGCAGTGCTGCAGGCGGACATCCTCGCCCACGCCGTCGACGTCCGCGAACTTGAAGAGGCCGAGGCCGACGATCGTGTGGACGAGGGGCTTTCTTCCCAGGGAGATCGCCCGGACCGCCGAGACTTCGGAGTCGGCCACGTAGAGATGATCGGCGTCCGCGGCCAGGCCGCTCGGTTGTGCGAAGAGTGCCTGGGCGATCGGGCCGTCCTGGATATCCTCACGACCCGTACCGGCCCAGTGGCCGACCGTCCCGTTCTCGATGTCGTAACGCCAGATCTGATGACTGCCTGCCATGGCGATGGCTATCGACTTGGTGCCGGGGATCAGTACGAGGTCCCAGGGACTGTTGAGTCCTGTCTGGGTACCGGCCCCGACGCCCTTGAAATTATGGGTCTGAACTCCCGTGCCCGCAACCGTCTCAACCTTGTTATTCTTGAGGTTGATGGCGCGGATCGAGTGATTCTCCGTGTCGGCCACGTAGAGGATGTCGTCGACCAGGCACATCCCCTGGGGCCGATTGAACTGGGACTTCTCATAGCCGCCGTCAACCAACCCGGCGACGCCGTTCCCGATCGTGACGGGATTCTTGCCACTGAAGTCGGTCAGGACAATCCGGTTGTGGGCCGTGTCCGAGATGAAGAGACGCTTGGACTTCTCGTCGGCGAGGATCTTGCCCGGGTAGAGCAATCCCGTCGTGTCGGGCTTATCGCTCTCGGGGAAGAAGACGACGGGCGACGTGTTCAGATCGCCCTTCTCCTTGTGCCTCGCGGCAAGCTGACCGATGACCCTGTCGAGCGCGGCGTAGTGGCCTTCGCCGCTGACGCTGCCGACGTACTTGCCTTCGGGATCGATCAGGACCAGGGTCGGCCAACTATTGACCTCGAATCGGTTCCAGATGACCTGATTGGCGTCATTGATCACCGGGTGCTTGATCTTGTATTCGCTGACCTTGCGCCGGATGTTTTCAGTGTCCTGTTCGGCGAAGAACTTCGCGGTATGGACGCCGATCACCACCAGCTCGTTCTTGTACTTCTCCTCGAGCTTGGCGAGGTCGGGGAGGACGTGATGGCAGTTGATGCAGCAATAGGTCCAGAAGTCGAGGAGGACGATCTTGCCCTTGAGTTCCTCGAGTCGGATCGGCTGGGTATTGATCCAACCCGTCGCCCCGTCGAAGCTCAATGGCGGCTGGTCCTGGCGCGCGGTTCGTTCGACGCGGATCTTGCTCCTGCCGGCTCGGCTGGACGAAGGCGGAGCTCCCCAGGCCTTGCCGGCGGACGGCCCTACCGGCAACTCTGCGAATAGCCCCGCGGCAACGAAGGCGCTGAAGATCCATCGGATCAAGGTTCTCTGACGACGCATCCCGACGACCCCTTCCCGAATCGTTCGGATAAGTATGGATGGAAGGCCCTTGTGTTGGCTATCGCCATTGTAATCGAGCAGCAAGGCGAAAGTAGAGATTTTTCGACATGCCTCACATGCCGGGGGTGATCGCCCGGCGACTGGAAAGCATCGTCCTTCTCTGTTAAGATGGCGTGTATTCCCGGGGTCCGGTACCTCGTATCGATCGGAACGAAGTCGTTAGCCACGAGACGAGAACGCTCGGCATGGACAATTCCCTGGTCGGTTGTACGTCCTCGAAGCAAAACGACCCATTCGGCGAACTCAAGATCTTCGCGGGGCAGGCCAGTGGCGACCTGGGCAGCGAGATTTGCAAGAAGCTAGGAATCGAGGTCGCTCGGTCGGAAACCAAGCTCTTCAGCGAGGGGAACGTCTTCGTCCGCGTGCTGGAGAACGTGCGAGGCCGTGACGTCTTCATCGTCCAGGGGACCGAATATCCGGTCAACGACAACTTCATGGAGTTGCTGTTCTGGATCGATGCCTTCAAGCGAGCCTCGGCGACCCAGGTCACGGCGGTCATCCCCTTCTTCTCGTATGCCAAGGGGGATAAGAAGGACGAGCCCCGTGTCTCGATCCGAGCCCGCGTCTGCGCCGACGCCATCGAGGCCGCAGGTGCCGACCGCGTCCTGACGATGGATCTGCACAGCCCGCAGATCCAGGGATTCTTCAAGATCCCGGTCGACCACCTCTACGCGATGCCCGTGCTGGTCGACTACTTCCGCAAGAAGGAAATCCCCGACCTCGTCGTGGCCTCGCCCGACGTGGGCTTCGGCAAGCAGGCGTACAAGTTTGCCGAGATGATGCGCAGTCCCGTCGTGCTCGGGAACAAGGTGCGGACCGACCACAATGAGAAGGCCCAGATGCTCGACATCATTGGGCAGGTCGAGGGCAAGAACGTCCTGATCGTGGACGATTTCACGATCTCGGGCGGGACCCTGATCGAGATGGCCAACGCCTGCAGGGCCAAGGGTGCGAAGGACATCTACGCCTGCGTCTCGCACGGCGTCTTCTCGAAGGGCTCGGGCGAGAAGATCGCCAAGAGCCCGATCAAGGAACTCGTGCTGACCAACACGATCGGCTATCGCTTCGAGCCGCTGGCCCCTTGCTGCAAGGTCATCAGCGTCGCCAGCCTCTTCGCCGAGGCGATCCTCTCCATCCACAGGCGCGAGAGCGTCAGCCGACTCTTCAATTTCTGAGCACTCTCGCCAGATCGAGTCCGTCTAAGGAGCCCGCGGAATTCCGCGGGCTCTTTGCTTTCCAAGGCCTTGCGCCTCGGCGCGATCCTACCCCTTACGTTGACTTGCGTACGTGCCAAGCCTAGCATGACTTTAGGCGTCCGAGGAGCGCGCCGCGGGTACTAACCGGAGTGTGCAGCATGGGGACGGATCGGCCCAGGAACCTGGGCGAGTTGAGGGCCAGCGGCTATCGGATCGGGTCGGTCAAGGATGAGATGCGGCGCAACCTGATCGCCAAACTGCAACGAGGAGAGCCACTCTTCCCCGATATTCTCGGCTATGAGGATACAGTCGTTCCCCAGATTCAGAATGCGATCCTCTCCCGCCACGACATGCTTTTCCTCGGCCTCCGAGGACAGGCGAAGACCAGGATGCTTCGTCAACTCGTCCACCTCCTGGACGATGTCATCCCCGTCGTGGCCGGCTCCGAGGTGAATGACGACCCGTTCTCGCCCCTCTCCAAGGAGGCCCGCGACCGCGTCGAGACCCTGGGCGACGAGACGACAATCGAGTGGATCGGCCGCGAGCGTCGCTACCAGGAAAAGCTCGCCACCCCCGACGTCACGATCGCGGACCTCGTTGGCGAAATCGACATGATCAAGCACGCCGAGGGAAAGTACCTCTCGAACGAGCTGACCATGCACTTCGGCCTGATCCCTCGGGCTAATCGCGGGATCTTCTGCATCAACGAATTGCCCGACCTGTCGCCCAAGATCCAGGTCGGTCTCTTCAACGTGCTCGAAGAACGGGACGTCCAGATTCGCGGGTATCCGATCCGCCTCAACCTCGACCTCTGCATGGTCTTCTCGGCCAACCCCGAGGACTATACGAACCGAGGCCGGATCGTCACGCCGCTCAAGGACCGCATCGGTTCCGTCGTGAAGACCCACTATCCGCTCACGCGAGAGCTCGGCATCGCGATCAGCGATCAGAACGCCTGGCTCGAGCGTAGCGGCGGGAAGCTCGCGATCCCCCTCTACATCAAGGAGATCGTCGAGGAGGTCTCTCGCCTCGCCCGGACGTCCCCGCATGTCAATCAGCAGTCGGGCGTCTCGGTCCGGATGTCGATCGCAAACCTCGAAAACGTCGTGTCCAACGCCGAGCGTCGGACGCTCCTCAATGGGGAGAGCTGGATCGTCCCCAGGGCTTCGGATCTGGCCTACGTGTCGTCGAGTTCGCGCGGTAAGCTCGAATTGGCGATGACCGAAGAAGAAGGGCATGAAGATAAGCTGCTCGGTCGGATCGTCGACGAGGCTGTCAAGAATGTCTTCGCCCAGAAGCTCGACGCCCGGGAATTCCGGCAGACTGTCGATTTCTTCGAGTCGGGGAAGGGGATCGAGCTGAGCGATACGCTCTCGTCGAAGGCCTTGCTCGACCGCATCGAGAAGGTCCCCCAACTCCGCAAGCGTGCGGAGGAGTTCGCCCGAGAGGCCCAGCCCGAGCTGAACGAGCCGGCCGCGCGGGAGGCCTCCATCGCGGCGGCCGCCGAATTCATCCTCGAAGGGCTGCATGTTCATAACAAGCTGAACAAGAACGTGAAAGCGGGCTCGACCTCCTATCGTCGCTGATCGTCCCCGGTCGAGAGAAGTCCCCAGATCGAGCGTGATGCATGCCCCGGCCTCGTCATCGACGAGGCCGGGTCGACTCATCCCAACCGAGGATCCACATGTCACTCTTTGAATATTCGAAGTGGGATGGGTCTCAGGACGTCCAGCCGCAGTCGGCCGATAAGGTCTTCGACCAGATCACCGAATATCTGCTCCAGTATGGGGACGAGGTCCTTCGGAATCTCGACGAGATCGACGACGAGGATATGCCCGACATCCTCGACAAGATCCAGCAACAGGGGCTGATCGAGAAGGATGAGGAAGGGAAATGGCAGGTCACGCCGAAAGGCGTGCGCCGGATCCAGGAAAACGCCCTCACGAATCTCTTCCAGACCTTTCAACGCGACGCCGTGGGCAAGCACGACACGCCTCAGAAGGGCGAGGGCACCATCCGCCTGGAAGATTCACGCCCCTACGTGTATGGCGACACGCTCGCGAACCTCGACCTGCACGAGACGCTCAAGAATGCGATGGTGCGGCAGGGGGGCGGGACTCCGCTGCGTCTGAAGTATGAAGATTACGTCGTCCACGAGACCGAGTATCAGACGCGTTGCGCGACCGTCGTCCTCATCGACATGAGCGGCTCGATGGGGCGTTATGGCAAATACGCCATGACGAAGAAGGTCGCCCTCGCCCTCCAGGCGATGGTCCGGGCCCAGTACTCCCAGGACACGCTCCAGATGGTGGGCTTCTATACTTATGCAAATGTGATGACCGAGAAGCAGCTGCTAAGCTCGGCACCGAAGCCCGTCAGCCTCTACGACAGCCGCGTCAACCTGCGATTCAATCTGGATAATCCGCCGAAGCGTGTGCCCCAGCACTTCACCAACATCCACGCCGGCCTGCGGCTCGCCCGAAATCTGTTGAGTCGTCAGGGGGCCCAGAACAAGCAGATCATCGTCATCACCGACGGTGAGCCAACCGCTCACATCGAAGGGCGCGACGTGGTACTCATTTATCCCCCCTCCGAGAAGACCGCGAATCACACTCTGACCGAAGTCCGTCGCTGCGCGGCCGCCGGGATTCGCGTCTCGAGTTTCGCGCTGATCGAAGATTACTTCTATTTAGGCCTCGTCAACTTCGTCGAGCAGATGGCTCGGGTGTCGCACGGTGTGGCCGCCTACTGCTCGGCCGACGACCTGGGCAAGTACGTCTTCGACAGCTTCGTGGGGGGGCGAAGGACTCGTCGCAAGAGTCAATGACATTGAGCAAGCCTTTGACGCGACATCAAGGAGTCGCCAGTCCTGCGATCCGCTCGGGGATCCCCTGGAGCTTGGCTCGCTTGCCGAGTGCGTCGTACGTCGCGTACTTGTAGAGCTCGGTGAGGGTCGGGTAGTTATAGCACGTCGCGATGAACAGGTCCGCCCCCTGGTTCATCAGGAGCGCGGTCAGGCCGACGTGAACTAACTCGGTCGCCTGCTCGCCGATGACGTGGACTCCCAGCAATTTCATGTCCTCGGCGTGGAAGAGGAGCTTGAGGAAGCCCTTGTCGTCCCCGATGATCTTGCCGCGGGCGTTCGTTGAGTAGCTCGCCTTGCCCGAGACGTAGGGAATGCCTTTTGCCTTCAGGGCATCCTCGGTCTCGCCCGCCTGGGAACATTCGGGGATGGTATAAATGCCGTAGGGCAGGACGTGGGCGACGACGCTCTTGTACTTAAGATCGAAGGCATCCACCATCGCCACGCGAGCCTGCTCCATCGCGGTCGAGGCAAGCCCCGGCGAGCCGATCACGTCGCCCGCGGCGTAGACGTGGGGGACGTTGGTCTGATACTGCGGGTTCACCTTGATCAGCCCGCGATCGTTAGTCATGACCCCCACATTCTCGAGGCCGAGCGTACGAGTATTCCCGTTCCGCCCTGCCGAGACGAGGATTGCGCCTGTCGAAAGGGACAGGCCCGACTTCAGTCGCACGTCGATGCCACGGCCGGCCTCGACGGAGAGCACCGAATCCTTGAAAACGAAGTGGACGCCGATCGACTCCATCTGGGCCTGGAGCGCGGCGGCAACCTCGGAGTCGACCGAGCCGAGAATCCGGTCTCGCTGCTCGACCACCGTGACTTTCACGCCAAGAATAGCGAACATGCAGGCATATTCGCAACCGATGACCCCGCCCCCTACGACGAGCATGCTCTTGGGGAGGTCGCGGAGGTTGAGGATCGAGTCCGAATCCCAGACCCGGTGGTCCTGGAACGGGAACAGGGGAGGACGGACGGGGGTCGAGCCCACGGCGATCAGGATTCGTTCCCCCTGGATCCGGGTCTCTTCCCCCTCGGGCGATCGGATGGCGATCGTGTGAGGATCCACGAAGGCGCCGGCGCCCGAGTAGGTACGCACGTGATGCCGTGCGAGGTTGTTGATGATCCGGATCCGCTCGTCGCGGGTCACGTGCTGCTCGTGGACCATGAAGTCGCTGATGGTGACCTGCTGCTTGAGCGTCAGGTTGAGCCCGGAGAGGTCGCGATTGCGAAACCCCGAGAGGAAGAGGGCCGTCTCGCGCAACGTCTTCGATGGGAGGGTTCCTGTATTCGCCGCGGCACCGCCGTAGTGGGCCTCTTTCTCGACGAGGGCCACGGACTTGCCGAAGTAGGCGGCCTGGGCCGCACCCTTCTCGCCGGCAGGGCCCGAACCGATCACGACGAGGTCGTAGCGCTGGACATCCATCAGAAATCAAGCTCCCGTGTTGGCCTGCATCCACCCCGAGTACCGGCTGAGGGTAGGCGGCTTCGAGATTCGCTGTCAAGCGGTATCGAAGCTGCCCGGCCCGTCCTCGGCCGCGACGTCTGTACTGAGCTTGGTGATAATCCCCCCCTGACCGTGTTCTACATCCACAGTTTATCGAGTGAACACACGGCAACCTTCGCCTTCTGCTCGACCTGGATTGATTTGAGCATGCTCTTGAGATTGGCCTGGCCCTGGAGCCGTTCGACTGGGTCATACGATGGGACGAACGCTCGCCCAGTGAGTAAATCACTCCCATCAAGGATCGCTACGACGTCACCTGGGCCCAACGGCAACCGAGCCAGCAATTCCAGCGTCTGCTCTTGATGTCCGGCTAACTGATCAGGGCGGCAGGGGGTATCGAGGAGAAGAATGCTCAGTGAACCGATCGTCGATTTGATCTCGTTCACCCAGCGTTCAAGCTGCGAGTTCGTCCAGCTCTTGCCGAATTGCTGACGAATCTCGGGGTCGCCCGACTCGATCCCCAGGTGAACCCTCGTCAAACCCAACTCGCGATAGGACTTGAGTGCGGCGGAGAATGGAACCTCAGCCGGGAAGTCCTCGAGGAAGAGGTGCGTCCCCTCGAGGCGCGCCATATCCGACCGCAAATCGGATGTGTTGGATTCCGCCGAGGAATCGCTCGGCGGCAGGGCGTCCCTTATGGCCGCGAGGTATGCTCGCACCAACTCTGGATCTTGATGCAGGATGTCGGAGCCTGCGAGGAAGGCGGCTCGAGCCTGTGATACCCGCTTTCCCCAGAGTTTGACGATGGCTTTGACATGCTTTTCGAAGGCTTCGGAGTTCCGAAGTTGGTAGGTCACCGTGGGTTGGCAGTCGAAGGTGGATGGTCCGCGGTTGCCGACGCTAGCCTGAAAGATGATCCGACTTGCACCGTCAGGTGGCTGGAAAAAAGGCCCTGGGTATGTGGCGACGAAGCGCTCGCGCTGAGAAAACCATGCAGCAGCGTCCCAGGCGAGGATCCGCTCGAGGAATTCGCGGAGAGTGTCCTTGTCCAGGTGCTGTTCATCCTTCGAGGGAAGCTCGATGCGGAACGAAGTGTCATCGGCGAGGCGGTCGATCATGTCGATGGCCGCCTGGCGAATCCGATGATCCAGATCGCTCGCCTCGGCGAAGCTCATTGTCTGGCGATGGAGGACGAGGTTCGCCCCCTCTCGGACGCGGTCGATGTAGCGGACCGAGGTGTCGAGCGACTTGAGGAAGTGCCGCCCGCTGATGTAGGCACGCTGCCAGCGTCCTTCGAGGTCGAAATGGAAGATCGGCTCGTCGCCGTAGTAGAGTGAGAAGGCCCCCGCTTTGAAGCCCGCCAAGATGGGTGTGTCTTCCTCTTTCCGGAGGAGGGCCCGGTTCTTGTACAAGGTGCCTTGCGCGAGCAAGCATTCCGCTTCGGTCTGAACAGCCATCGTCCACGTCCTCGATTGGCCGACGCCTCGCCCCGCCTCGGGTAGAAGGCTCGACCCGCTCATGTCCCTGTCTGAAATTCTTCGCTGAGGAAGACTTACGCCTCGGTATTGCGGCCGGATCGACGATCACAAAGTCCTCTCCCTGACCCGGGGACCTTTGATTATACTCACCGCCCCGACCAGGCGAACCGTGGTGCCGGCGAACGGTGCCTCGATAAGGATGTCGCTCGCCTCGGAGCGGGAGCACGGAGGGAACCGTGTCCACACTGACATCTCCCGCGAATGATTCGCACGAACCAGAACCGACCGCGCGTCGCGCGACTCGATACATCGAACCCGGCCTACTCGTCCTCCTGGCGTTGACACTGAACCTGCTCGGCAACGACCGCACGAGCCTCTGGGATCGGGATGAGCCCCGTTACTCGACCTGCGTCCGCGAGATGCGGGCGCGGGGCGACTGGATTCATCCCACCTTCAACGGCGAACCGCGATATCAGAAGCCGGTCCTGATCTACTGGCTCATGCGCGGGTCCGTGGCCCTGGTAGGTGACAACACCTTCGGCATGCGCCTGGTCTCGGGCCTGGCCGGGGCGGCGACCTGCCTCCTGGTCTGGCATTTCGGTCGTCGTCTCATCGGCCATCGAGCCGGTTCTTTGGCGGCGTTCATGCTCGCGACGGCGCCGATCATGGTGGCCGAGTCGAAGTTAGCCACGACCGATGCCACGCTCACCCTCTGGCTTGTCGCGGCGCAGTTCTGCCTCTGGGAGCTTAGCCGCAGGGAATCGCGCTGGCTCGCGGCGGGCTTCTGGGTCCTCATGGCGCTGGCGACGCTCACGAAGGGGCCAGTCGGCCTAGGACTCATCGCCGTCTCCGGCCTCGTCTCCTGGCGCGCGGGCGGTCCGACCTCATGCTGGCGAAGGCTTCATTGGGGTTCGGGGCTCTTGATCTACGCCTTGCTCGTCGCCCCCTGGTTGATCGCGGTCGGGATCGTCTCGCACGGGGACTTCTTCCGCGTCGCGGTCGGCGAGCAGATGGTGAACCGCGTGACGACGGGTTTGGAAAAGCACGGCGGGTTCCCGGGCTATTACCTGGTGACGATTCTCGGCACCTTCCATCCGTGGTCGGCACTCGTGCCCGCGGCGGTCCTGGCTGCGTGGACCCGACGACGTTCGAGCCCAGAACTTGGGTTCCTGTTTGGCTGGATCGTAGGGCCGTTGATCCTGCTCGAGTGCGTGAAGACCAAGCTCGTCCACTACTATCTGCCGGCGATCCCCGCGTGCTCGATGCTCGTCGGCTGGATGGTAGTGTCCGTCGTGAAGGAACAGGTCAACCTCAGGCGTTGCCATCTCGGACGCCTCGCCGTGGCCCTGCTCGGCGGGACGAGTCTCGTCCTGGTCGTGGCCATGGCCACGATGGCCCTGATGCGCGACTCCCTCCTCCGCTGGCCGCTCCTGTTTGTTGCCGCGATCCTCGCGACCGGAACGATCTACGCCCTGCGCCGTATTCACGGCGGAGCGACCGAACGGGCGATGCACGCACTGATCGTTACCTGGGCCTGCGTGATGGCAGGACTGGGCGGCTGGCTCTTGCCTTCGGCGGAGCCGTACCGGGCGCCTCGCTTCGTCGCCGCTCGACTCAAAGAGCTGTCGAAGGAACTCGATGCCCAGCCGGTGCTGCACTCGTTCCAGGAACCGAGCCTGATCTATGCGTACGGCAAACCCTTGCCGACAATCCGCAAGTGGCATCAGCTCTATGACCTGATCCTGGAACGGGGGGCCGTCGTGACGGCTTTGCTGCCCCAGGAACTCAAGGAGTTCCACCAGAAGTCTTACCTCGAGGTCGAGCTGAAGGATAAGATGACCTGGACGAACCTCAACACCGGTTCGGAAGAGGTTCTCCAGTTCGTCCTGGTGCGGGTCAACCGCTCAGCAGAGGGCCCGCCCCGCCAGCAGACGCGAGTAAAGTGAGCGCAGCTGAGACGTCATCGTCTCGTGGCGGAACTGGTCGGCGAATCGGCGCCGGCCTTCCGCCCCCATCGAGGCTCGCAAGCTGGAATTCCCGGCGAGTCGCAGAATCGCCGCGGTGAGGCCTTCGAGGTCTCGCGTCTTGAGCAGGACGCCCGTCTCCGGGATCACCACCTCCCGGGCACCATCGACGTCGTAGCTGATGACGGGTCGACCGACGAGCAGCGATTGCGGAAGGACGCGAGCGAGCCCTTCGCGCAGGCTGGGATGCACCACGGCATCGAGGCCTCCGAGCAGTTCGGGAATCCGGGTCGGCGGCACCAGGCCGATGAAATGGAATGCGTGGCGGATGCCTCGCTGCTCGGTCTCGGCGATGAGCTTGTCGCGCAGGATGCCGTCGCCGATGAACACGAATCGGACGTTCGGGTTCTCCTCGAGAATTCCAGGCGCGACGGCCAGGATGTCGTCATGTCCTTTGCGCTCGAAGAGTCGCGCGACGGTGCCGAATGCTACCTCGTGATCGAGTAGCCCGAGCTCTCGCCGAACCTCATCCCGAGGTCGGGGAGGATTCAGGAACGCATCTACGTCCATACCGCTGTAGACGGTCGAGAACTGCTCGGGCCTTCCCACGCCGGCCGCCAGGGCCTGTTCGGTCATCGAATCGCACACGCTCACGATCGCGTGGCAGTTCTTCGCCGCCCAACGTTCGAGCCCGACGTACAGGCGGTTCTTGAGCGGCCTCTCGGAGGGGCCGAAGGGGAGGCCGTGGATCGTGTGGACGACGGCCGGGACCTTCTCGTGCCAGGCGGCGACCCGGCCGATGATTCCGGCCTTGGAGCTGTGCGTATGCACGACATCGGGTTTTAAGCGACGATAGGCACTCCGCAACTGGCGATAGGCCTTGAGGTCGGTGCCCGGCTTGATGGCCCGGATCAACTCGGGCATCACCTCGACCTTCAGGCCTTGCTGATAGGCGCGGTCGAAGAGATCCCCCTCGGGCCCTTCAGCCGGCCCTGAGATCAAAGTCACATCGTCGCCATACCGGTGATGGAGACCCTCGACCGTGAGTAGCGTATTTTCCTGCGCGCCCCCGAGGATGAGCCGAGTAATCACGTGGACGATTCGCATGAACGAGTGCTCACTCAGGGAAGGCCATTGAGGACCGACACGCTCAGGGTTTGAAATCGAGTGGTTGCGAATCGCTGTAGCGGACCACGACCATGAAGAGGCCTTCGGGGGGCGCCGTGGGGCCAGCCTCGCGACGGTCCTCGGCGACGAGCGCTTCGCGGACCCATTCTTCGGGGCGACGCTTCATGCCAACTTGGACGAGAGTCCCGGCGATTGACCTGACCATATTGTAGAGGAAGCCGTCGGCCTCGACCTCGATCCAGACGGCATCACCCTGCCGGAGGACTTCGAGCGACATGATCGTCCGCACGCTGCTCGTCCGGTTGGGCCAGTTGGTCTCGAAACTTCGGAAGTCGTGCCGGCCGAGAAGGGCTCGAGAGGCTCGCTGCATCGCCTCGACGTCGAGGGCCTTGTAGACGTGATAGCTGTAGCGACGCTTGAACGGATCCGCGACGCGGCCGTTGTCGATCACGTAGCGATACATCTTGGATTTGGCGTCGAGCGTCGCGTGGAAAGACTGGGGCATATCCCAGGCCCCGAGGATCCGGACGTCGACGGGCAGCGTCGCGTTCAAGGCCTTGACGATGACCTCGCACGGATGCCTCGAGGCCGTGTAGAAGTGCGCGACCTGACCAAGCGCATGGACGCCGGCATCCGTCCGGCCGCTGGCGTTCATCGAGGGTGTGACCCCCGTCAAGGCTCCCAGGGCTTCTTCGACGACCTGTTGGACCGTCCTGTGATTCGGCTGTCGCTGCCAGCCGAAGAAGTCGGTCCCGTCGTAGCTCAAGAGGAGCTTGATGTTCCGCATCGATCCGTGAGTCGCTCCGATTGAGTCTGAAGGTAGGATGCGGACGTTGCAAGGACTGTCATCTCGAAGGAAGCCGTGATCTTCGCGATGTCGCCAGCAACAGCGCGACCCAGCCGCAGAAAACGGCCGGGTCGCTCGAAGAAATCAGACGCTTGCGGGGGCAAGCTTGACCAGCTCCTCCGCGATCTGCACGGCGTTCGTCGCTGCACCCTTGCGGAGGTTGTCGCTGACACACCAGAAGAGCAGGGCGTTGGGACGGTGGAGGTCCTGGCGGATCCGGCCGACGAAGACCTCATCACGGTTGGAGGCCGACGACGGGAGCGGGTAGAGCTTGTTGGCGTTGTCGTCGACGATGATCAGGCCGGGGGCGCTGGCCCAGATCTCGCGAGCAGCTTCGACGGTGATCGGCTTCTCGGTTTCGATCAGGATTGATTCACTGTGACTGTTGGCCACCGGGACACGGACGCAGGTGGGACAGACGTCGATCGAGTCGTCCCCCATGATCTTGCGCGTCTCGTTGACCATCTTCATCTCTTCTTTGGTGTAACCGGAAGGGAGGAAGTCATCGATCTGCGGTATGCAGTTGAAGGCGATCGAGTGGGCGAACTTGCTCGGGGCCGGGGGCGTGTTCCCCGAGACGAGGGCCGCGGTCTGGGCCTGAAGCTCGTGGATTCCCTTCTGACCAGCGCCCGAGACGGCCTGATACGTGCTGACGATGACCCGCCTGATCCGGAAGGCATCATGGAGCGGCTTGAGGGCCACGACCATCTGGATCGTCGAGCAGTTGGGGTTGGCAATAATCCCCTTGTGCTTCGCCACGTCGTGAGGGTTGACCTCGGGCACGACGAGGGGGACGTCCGGGTCCATGCGGAAGGCGCTCGAGTTGTCGACGACCACGGCGCCGGCCTTGGCGGCGATCGGGCTGTATTCGCGCGAGATCGAGGCCGGGGTGCTCGACAGGACGATGTCGACCCCCTCAAACGCTCCCGGAGACAGGGGCTGGATGGGGTACTCTTTGCCGCCGAACGTCAACGATTTGCCGGCGCTTCGTTCCGACGCGAGGAATTTGATCGAGGACGCGGGGAAGTTCCGCTCCTCGAGCAAACGGATCATCACCTGACCAACAGCCCCGCTGGCACCCACGACGGCAACGCTCTTCACGGCGATCTCCTCTCCCTACCCGGGAACCTTCTCGTACCCTTTGCTACGAAGGGACGTTACGCCGACACCTTACTCGATCGGACGGTTCACTTGAGGGAGTTTGTGCTGGCGGAAAAGCACCATCATAAGGCGTCGACGGGGCACTTTTCAACGCAAGTCACCCACGGGGGTCGTTTAGGCCTGTGCGATCGAGTGGGCGAGTCATTAGAATAGCTAGGCTACTGAGTTGCCGTCGGCGGATTCCCTGATTGAGGTGGTCGCGTTGAAAGTCCTCGTGATTGGCAAAGGCGGGCGTGAGCACGCCCTCTGCTGGAAACTGAAACAGTCGCCCAAGGTTACCGCGGTTTTCTGCGCCCCCGGGAATGCGGGCACCGCGCTCGACGTCAAGAACGTCTCGATCGATGCGAATGATGTCCGCGGCCTGATTCAGTTCGCGAAGCGTGAAGGGATCCACCTGACGGTCGTCGGGCCCGAAGAACCCCTCACCAACGGCATCGTCGACGCCTTCCAGCGCGAGGGCCTGCGGATCTTCGGCCCCCGCCGCGACGCGGCCGAGCTCGAAGGGAGTAAGGTCTTCGCCAAGGAATTGATGCGACAGGCCGGCATCCCCACCGCCGATTACCGCATCTTCCGCTCCGCCCCCGACGCCGAACACTACATCCTCTCACGCGAGGTCTCGCTCGTCGTCCGGTCTAAGGGTCGTTCGACCATCCGGCACACCCTGATGTGTCGGACGGCGTCCGAGACCCTCGAGGCCATCGACCGGATCATGGATCCGCGCGAGCAGCTCGGGCCGGGCGTTCAGGTCGAGATCGAGGAGCGCAGCCAGCGCCGGCTCTTCAGCACGGCGGCCGAAGCCCGGGACTATGTCCTCGGTCGTCCTCTAGGCATGGTCCTCAAGGCCGACGGGCTCGCCGCGGGCAAGGGCGTCTACGTCTGCGACAATCTCCGACAGGCGCTCGACGCCATCGACCAGATCATGGTCCGGCGGGTCTATGGCAAGGCGGGGGACCGCATGATCCTCGAGGAACGCCTCGATGGTCAGGAGGCGAGCGTCCTCGCTTTGACCGACGGCCGGACTATCATCCCCCTCGAGTCGAGCCAGGACCACAAGCGGGCATTCGACCACGACGAAGGCCCTAACACGGGCGGCATGGGGGCCTACTCGCCGGCGCCCATCGTGACGCCCGAATTGATGGAAGAAATCGAGCGTGAGGTCCTCGTCCCCGTCGTCCATGCCTTGAAGCGGGCCCGACGCCCATTCAGGGGGGTCCTCTACGCTGGCCTGATGCTCACGAACCAGGGACCTAAGGTCCTCGAGTTCAATGTGCGTCTCGGCGATCCCGAGTGCCAGGCCGTCCTGATGCGGCTCCAGTCGGACCTCTTCGAGGTGCTCGACGCCGTCGTGGACGAGAAACTCGACACCGTGACGATGAAGTGGGATCCGCGTCCCGCCGTCAGCGTCGTCATGGCCTCCGAAGGGTATCCCGGCCACTATGAGCGCGACCGGGTGATCAACAACCTCGAAGAAGCCGACCGCATGAAGGACGTGAAGGTTTTCCATGCCGGCACGAACTTGCGGATAGACACCAGCCTGGGTCGAGATCCCCGCGTGGTGACGGACGGCGGACGCGTCCTCAACGTCACGGCGTTGGGAGCGACTCTGGCTGATGCTCAGGCCCGGGCTTACGAGGCGGTCCGCTCGATCCGGTATGCGGGAGCCTGGTATCGCCGCGACATCGCCGACAAGGCCCTCCGCGCCACCCAATCCTGAGCTGTGCGGATGCCATTTCTGTCGACGCAGCAACCTGGAATAGTCCAACTCGTTCGATGACAATGCAGGGGAGGTCTCGTCCCAAATTCAGACGAGACCTCCCTTTCGCATTTTGGATCATGGACAAAAAGGGTCGAGGCAGAAGGAACTCTACCTCGACCCTTCATTTGATTGATGGCGAGTCTACCGGGAGGTTCGACCCACCTCAGGTGGAGCGAGGACCGCGGGGCGTGGAACGTGCGGTCTGCGTATGCGCCCGGACCGTGCCCAAGTGGGTCGGGTTGACGTTGGGGACGCCAGGGCTGCGGGTCGGACGGGTCCCACCACTGTAAGGCTCTTGCGGGACGTTCGGCGGAATCACCGGTCCGCGCTTCAGGTTGACGTTCTGGGCATAGAAAGCGGTCGACGGCTTGTCCGGCGTGGCCGAAGAGTTGTTGATGTTGCCCTCGACCTTCGCGTCGATATGGGCACCGGCGATCTTGAGGTCCTGATCCGTGCCGAAGACGCCGGAGCTGTCGGGCTGGACCGACGCGGTGAAGACCGAGTTCGTGACGTCGCCGGCGACCAGGACCGTCATCCCACCACCTACCTGAGCGTTCAGCGTCGAGGATGGGGGCACCGGGCTCAGCGAGGTTGTCGACGTCGCGGCACCCGTGATGTTGTTGACGAGGTCGCCATACGACTGGCCGTAACCCGTGAAGACGTTCGTATTCACGACGTCTCCGCCGAAGGTGAGCTTGCCCGCCGCGCGATCGGTCTGGATCGTCGATCCGATCGCACCTCGGTTTGCCTGGAGCGTGTTCAGCACGTGCGTATAGACCTGGGTCTGGTCCATGCCGTTGCCGAAGTACATATTTCGAATACCGTTAGGGGCGACAACCATGACGTTGCTGGTCTCGCCGCCAATCGAGTAGTTCGTGATCTTGGCACCGGAGTTGCCGGTTGTGTCGTAAACGGCAGTCGTGAAGTTGGTTGCGTTGCCGCCGATGCGGAGGTTGCCGATCTGACCGGTTAAGCCACCAAGAATCTGGGGATTACCGAAGAAAATGGTGGATCCGGGAGTACCCGAAACGACCCAGGTACCGCCGAAGCCGGTCGCCGCCGAGTTGGAGTTCGAGAATTGGCCCGGCGGGATGGCCTCATTCCCATCGATCGAATTGGCCTGGAAGAGTGTGAGCCGGCCGGACACTTCGAAGACGACGCCGTGCTGGATGGTCGTGGGCGTCGTGGAAGTGCCGGAGGCGGGGATCGTCGCCGTGCTGCTGATCGACTTGTCGATGATGATCGAGGTGCCGCCGTGGAGCGCTGGCCCGAGCTGGATCGTCGCCTGGTCGCTCTGAGCGAGGCTCGGCGGTGTGGTCGGCTGGTCGTGTGTGGTATCTACGCCACCGAACTGGAGTGTACCCACGCCGTCCGGTACCGTAATCGACGGTGCGGTCGGGACGCTCGTGCTTGTGCTGGTGTAAGGAGTTGTATTCCCGAGCCAGAAGCTCGGCATGCTGATGGAAAGGAGGCCGTTGCCCGTCGCGCGACCTTCAGCATTGCTAGGGATCTTGTTCAGCGTTTGGAAAAAGACCTTGCCGTCACCGTTGGCTCCCTTGACGACGGATCCAACGAGCCGCGTCTTGGTCGGGTCCGTACCGGCAATGGTGATCGTATTGATTTCGGTGGCCGAATCGAGAGCACCGGGCTGGCCGTCCGCTCCGTTCTGCTTGGTGACGCTGATGTCCCCCGGTCCGATCAAACGGAGGGACCATGTGTCGCCATCGCTATCGGTCCCCGTAACCGTCGCGGAGAGCAGTCTACGATCCTCGAGCCCCTCCGTGGTGGGCTTGAGAGACCGATTTCGGGGGTGGAGCTTCCTCGTCGACATTGACCAGACTCCCAATTGCGTGGGGCAGACCGGTTCGAGCGATCGGCAGGTGGGCTCGCTACCATACGCCCCCTCGCCCTAACCCTGGCACTACGCCAGACCGTTCTTCGTAATCGGCAGCATTTCCGGCTGGCTTGAAGGAATCCACAAATTCGATCCAAACCGGACAACCACTAGGATCGACGGCTAGAGAAGTCAAGGGAGGCTGAGAGGAGGGTCGTTCCGATAGGGAAAGCCAACGAGGGATTCGATCCGCATTTCTCCTACTGCCCTGCATCGTAAAGGGATTGCCGCTATGAAACGATCGAACAGCCCTCGACGAAGGCCCAGCGTCCACATCACATTGAGCAGGGCCGCCAGACTTCATCGTCTCGTCATGTTCCTCGCGGAAACGCCCAGGAGTCGCGATGCGGTCCTTGCAGAGCTGCGGATCGGACTCCGCACTTTTTACCGCGAGCTGGAATTGCTGAAGAAGTGCGGAGTGAAGATCCAGCAGAAGGAACGGTCCTATCGTCTGATGGGAACGGCCGAGGAGGCCGAAGGGAAATTGCCCTTCCCGGACCCTCAACTTAGCTTCGCCGAAATGTCGGAACTGTCACGCTGCTCGGGCGAAGCCGCGGCCAGGCTCAAGATGCTGCTAGCCAGCGTGACGACCCATCAGGTCTCAACCCCGAAGAGGGGGAGTGGAAGCGGCGGGGAGAAGACGGGCACGTCGTCCCGCAAGAGGAAAGGGTAGTTGAGTGACCGGGCTGGGACTCGAACCCAGGACCAACGGATTAACTTACCGCATCGGCTTTCACCGACCATCGAGGTTCCTCGGCCGGAAAGCCTCGGGCTCGATGTTGACAGTCTGGACTATACCATCGCCATCGCAGGCGTGCCGCGTCTAGTCTCTGAGGCCGAGGCCGACGATCCGCCGGTCCCTTGCCTGCTGATTACCCAATCCTTCGTCTTTTCAGACCGTCACGCTTGCCGTTACCGGCGACGTTGTGGTGTCGAAGGCTCTCAGGGCGTTCCAGCAAACTGCGGCATTCACTCATCGCGGTTCGGGTTTCTTCCCGCGTGAGGCTCCTCATTGGGCATAGCCAACGTTTAAAGTCCGTTGCTCTACCGACTGAGCTACCCGGTCATCGCAATCGAGTCTCTACCTTAAGCGCCCGAGTGCCCGGCGCCTAGCCATCCTTCCGAATTCCCGACCCCTTCGTGTCGACATTCGGGGTCTTGCGTTCTGTCTGGATGCTCATCAAATGTTCGCAATTGAGGCGGTAGTGTGAAAAAAATATTTAACAAACGGGTTGTCGACCCTCCAAGTAGGGGTTAGATTGACTTCAAGGCCCGCAATGTCGGGGACGTGCCTCAGGAGAATATATCGATGCGAAGCCCGCATGCGGCAAACTCGAGGACGGTGCTGTCCTCGTTGTGGTTGATCGGAATGGCGAGCCTGGCCCTGCTGGGAGCCAATGCACCTTCATCCACGGTCAAGAATTCGACCGCCGTTCTCTCACAGCCACCGTCCTCACTTCGCCCCTTGCCTGCGAAGCTCGTCCTGCGTGGGCCCGACGCCGTCCAGCAACTCGCGGTCGATCGCGTCGAGGCGGACGGAAACACGCATGACGTGACCACCAATACCAAGTTCAAATCCACCGATCCCAAGGTGGCCACGGTCGATGCTTCGGGCGTCGTCGTCGCCAAGGGGGATGGTTCGACCTCGATCGTCATCGATCAGGGCGGGACGACCTCCGAGGTGTCCGTAGTGGTGAAGGACTTCGCCTCCGGCCTCCCGGTGAACTTCGCCAATCAGGTCGTCCCGGTCTTCACCAAGCTAGGATGCAACTCGGGCGGCTGCCATGGCAAGGCCAGCGGGCAGAACGGCTTCCGCCTCAGCCTCCTCGGGTTCGAGCCGAACCTCGACTATGAGACGCTCGTCAACGAGGGCAGGGGACGCCGTCTCTTCCCTGCAGTCCCCGAGCAAAGCCTCCTCCTTCTCAAGGGCACCGCGAAGATGCCCCACGGTGGCGGTCGCAAGCTCGAGGCGAACTCGCACGAATATCAGGTCATCCTCCGCTGGATCGCCCAGGGTATGCCGATGGGCAAGCCGACCGATCCCGCGCTTGCCAGCATCGAAATCTTCCCGAATTCCCGGGTCATGCCGCGCGGCGCGAAACAGCAGGTCGTCGTGACCGCTCGCTACAGCGACGGGAGCACCGAGGATGTGACACGCTGGGCCCAGTATCAGTCGAACGACGTCGAGATCGCCTCCGTCGCCGAGGGTGGGCTCGTGGAGACGCTGAACCTGGCCGGCCAGGTCGCCGTCATGGCCCGCTACCAGGGGCAGGTCGCCGTCTACAACGCGATCGTCCCTCTCGGCAAGAAGCTCGACTCGGCGAGTTACAATTTCTCGAGCACGAACCTGGTCGACGTCGCCGTCCGCAAGCAGTGGGAGGCGCTAGGGATCGTCCCCTCCGAGCCTTGCTCCGATGCGGAGTTCATCCGTCGCGCGTCGCTCGACGTGATCGGCACCTTGCCGACCGCCGCCGAGGTCAAGGGGTTCGTCGCCGATGCGGATCCGAACAAGAGGGACAAGCTGGTCGACAAGCTCCTCGAACGTCCCGAATATGCCTCGTTCTTCGCGATTAAGTGGGCGGACATCCTCCGCAACAAGCGTGAGGGGAACCCGAAAGCCCAGCGCGGTACGTACACCTTCTATGACTGGATTCGCGAGAACCTGAGCAAGAACGTCCCCTACGACAAGTTCGTCCGGGGGATCCTCGCCGCCAGCGGCACGCCCGAGACGTCGCCTCCGGTCCAGTGGTATCGCCGGATCAAGGGGGCAGATGCCTTCGTCGATGACACGGCGCAGGTCTTCCTCGGGATGCGTTTGCAGTGCGCCAAGTGCCACCACCATCCGTTCGAGAAGTGGAGTCAGAACGACTACTACGGCTTCGCCGCTTTCTTCGCCCGAGTCGGCCGCAAGCCGTCGATGAACGCGCAGCGAGCCGGCCGCGATGACGAGGTGATCTTCACCGCCCGTTCCGGAGCCGTGGCCCATCCCAAGACGGGGCAGGTCATGACCCCCAAGGGGCTCGGCGGTGAGGTCTTCAAGATCTCCATCCGCAACGACCCTCGGCAGAAGCTCGTCGACTGGATGGCCGATCCGAAGAACCCTTTCTTCGCCAAGGCCCTGGTCAATCGCTACTGGGCCCACTTCTTCGGCCGTGGTGTCGCCGAGCCGCTCGACGACCTTCGTGAGACGAACCCGCCGTCGAACCCGGAACTGCTCGAAACCCTGTCCGCCGACTTCATCAAGAGCGGCTACGACCTCAAGCATCTCGTCCGGACCATCACGACGAGCAAGGTCTACGGACTGTCGAGCGTACCCAATGAATTCAACCTCAAGGACAAGCAGAGCTTCGCCCGCCACTATCCCAAGCGGATGTCGGCGGAGGTCTTGCTCGACGCAGTCTCGCAACTCTCCGGGGTGCCGACCGACTTCAGCGGCCTCCCCCAGGGGACGCGAGCCATTGAACTACCGGATGAGAGCGTCGGCTCGACGTTCCTCGACACCTTCGGCCGACCGAAGCGCGACACGCCTTGCGAGTGCGAACGCGTCACCGACGCGAGCCTCGGTCAGAGCCTGATGCTCATCAACTCCGGCGAGATCCAGACGAAGCTCGCCGCGGCCGGCAGCCGTGCAGAGGCGCTTGCCAAGGATGCCCGGCCCGAGGTTGAAAAGGTCGACGAACTCTTCTGGACGGCCTACGCCCGGACCCCGTCGAGCGGCGAATCGGCGACGGCCTTGGCCCATCTCGCCGCCCATCCCGATCAGAAGCGCCAGGCTTACGAGGATCTGATCTGGGCTCTGATGAACGCCAAGGAATTCCAGTTCAACGACTGACGTCCACGCGGAGCAAGACGCCCTCGCGGTAAACGCCCACCCCAAACTCTCCGAGCGTTGCCCGTGCCCTCTTCACGACGGAGCACCCCGCCATGCTTGATCTGATCGGCCAGCCCAACCCTCGGTGCGACGGCATGAGCCGAAGATCCCTGCTCAAAGCTGGGGTCCTCGGCGCCACCGGCCTCAACCTCGTCGATCTCCTGCGAGCCAAGAGCGTGGCCGCAACGACGGGAAAGTCTGCTCCTCGCGACCTCTCCGTCATCCTCGTCTGGCTCGACGGCGGCCCGCCCCAGCACGAGACGTATGACCCCAAGCCCGATGCCCCCTCGGAGTTCCGAGGGCCGCTCAAGGCGATGAATACGAAAGTCCCCGGGATCCAGGTCTCGGAGCTGCTCCCGTACCACGCCCGGATGATGGATAAGATGTCCATCATCCGTTCGATGCACCACCGCAATGGCGACCACTTCGCCGCCGCTCACTGGATGCTGACAGGCTACCTCGGCTCGAACGCGGTCGACCTGGCCGCCCAATATCCGTCGGCCGGCTCGGTGATCGCCAAGGTCAAGGGTTCTCGGACTCCGGGAATGCCGGCCTATGTCGGCCTCCCCAACACGCACTCGGTCGGCCTCGCACCAGGCTACCATGGCGCGGCCTACCTGGGCGTGGCCTACAACCCGTTCTCGGCCGACGGCGACCCGAACTCCGACGCTTATCAGGTCCCCAACCTCACGCCGCCCGCCGGTGTCGACGCTCCCCGGATGGACCGTCGTCAGAACCTCTTGAGCGCCTTCGACAACGTGCGCCGAGACGTCGATGCCTCGGGCCTGATGGACGGCCTCGACCGCTTCGCCCAGGAAGCCTTCACGATGGTCACGGGCCCTGCCGCCCGCGCCGCATTCGACATCCGCAAGGAAAACCCGAGGCTGCGGGATCGCTACGGCCGCCATGTCTGGGGCCAGAGTGCGCTCATGGCCCGTCGCCTCGTCGAGGCCGGTGTCCGGTTCGTCACCCTCACCTACGGCGGCTGGGACTACCACTCGAGCCTCGACAGCGGCATGCACAACGTGCTCCCGGTGCTGGACAACGCCGTCGGAAGCCTCGTCGATGACCTGCACACGCGAGGGCTCCTCGACTCGACGGTCGTCCTCGTCATGGGCGAGTTCGGGAGGACCCCTCGCATCAATCAAGGCTTGCCCGGCATCGACCCGATCCCCGGTCGCGATCACTGGGGGGACGTGATGAGCGTGCTCGTGGCCGGCGGCGGTTTTGCCGGCGGTCAGGTCGTCGGATCCTCGAACGCCAGGGGCGAGGTGCCCAAGGACCGGCCGATCTCCCCGCAAGACTTGCTGTTCACCTTATATCGGCAGATGGGCATCGATCCCGAGACGACCTTCCGCAATCGCGCCGGCCGCCCGATCACGATCGGATCGACGGGTCAATTGATCCACGAACTTTGCTGAGACTGTCGAGAAATGGGGCCATCGAGCCCAAACGGCTCGCTCCCAGGATCATGAAGGGGCGAGCCGTCTTTCATTTCGAAGGCAGGCGTCTTTCGGTGGCTGTCGGCTTGATCCGGCCTCGGAGATTCGGGAGATTAGCGGGTCGAACCTGGCGGCGGGACACACCGCCGCGTTTCGCGATCGCGGGCTGACGTCCCGCTCGTCCATCGCCAAGGGGAGATTCGACCCGATGCTGCAATTGGGGACCATCACCTACAACATCGCAAAAGACTGGGATCTGCCGACGATCCTCCAGAAGTTGGAGGCCCTCAAGTACGAGGGAGTCGAACTGAGGACCAGCCATGCGCACAAAGTCGAGGTGACGCTGAACGCCGACGAGCGTCGAGAGGTCCGCAAGCGATTCGCCGACTCTCCGGTCGAACTCGCCGGTCTCGGGAGTGCCTTCGAGTACCAATCGACCGACCCCGCCGAGGTGATGAAGAATATCGCGGGGACCAAGGAGTACGTCCGGCTCGCCCACGACATCGGGTCGCCCGGCGTGAAGGTCCGACCCAACGGGATCCCCCGAGGCGCCGACCTCGACGCCACCCTGCGTCAGATCGGCCGCGCGTTGCATGAGGTGGGCGAGGACGCGGCGGGCTTCGGCGTCGAGATCCGCGTGGAGGTTCACGGCGCGGTTACCTCGGACCTGCCCAACCTCGCGAAGATCATTAAGTACGCTGATCACCCCAACGTCTTTGTCTGCTGGAACTCCAACCCGGGCGATGTGGTGAAGGGCTCGATCCGCGAGAACTTCGCGCTCGTCGCCCCAAAGATCCGCGAAGTCCACCTCCGCGACCTCTACGACGAGGCCTATCCCTGGGCCGAGCTCTTCAAGTTACTCGCCGATTCCGGCTACAACGGCTACACGCTCGCCGAGATCCCCGCGAGCACCGACCCGGATCGCGTCCTCCGCTACTTCCGTGCGCTCTGGTTGGCGTATCAGCCGAAGCCCTCGCCTGATGACATCCCGCCTCGCATCAATAATTGAGTCAAAAAGCCTCGCCAGTCATTTGCGTCGCTGAATCTCGGGTTGATCGAAATTCAGGATTGAGTTAAATCCGCCGCACTCGGCGCCACTTGCAGGCGCCGAGGCCACTTCTTTGCGCCTTCACTCACGATGGAACCCGACGACGTTTCGTACGCCCTCGTGTGTCGATCGCTCGGCGGTGCGAGCCGATCGAACTGCTCAATGCCCGGTCGGCGGGTGGTGGGCAAGTCGATCACGGGCGAGCCACCGTCACGGAAGATCGAACCGAGAGCGCTTCGGGCGTCGTCTCAAAGTCAGGATCGTCGGAAGATCGGCTGTCGGAATTTTGGGCGTCCGGGAGATGCGAATGTCCAACCATCATGCTGGGCACGGAATTCGGGCAGGCCGCAGGGCAAGAGGGGCAAACGCCGCCCCGAGCCCTCGCCCGCACTTCGATATCCGCAGTCGCGAGCCCGGGCAGCAATTCGCACTTGCGAGCGCCGGATCATTTGAAGAGGCGGTGGAACTCTACCAGCACCTCCTGCGAAGCCGTCCCAATGATGCGGAGATCTACAACCACCTTGGAATCGCTTTCGGGAAGCTCGGCCGTGGTGAGGACGCGATCAAGTCTTTCGAGACGGCACTGCATCACGCACCGAAGCACCTCGAAGCCCGCTCCAATCTGGGGGTCCTCCTGGTCCGTCTGGGCCGTCTCCCGTCGGCGATCGCCCATTTTGAAGAGGTCCTGAGACTCAAGCCGGACTTCGCCGAGGTCCACAGCAACCTCGGGGCCGTCTATCGAATGGTCCACGAGCGCGAGAAGGCCGCCGAGCACTACCGTTCGGCCATCACCCTCAATCCCGACTTCGCCGCGGCCCACCACAACCTCGCGAACTTGCTCGTCGAGTTGGAACGGCTCGCTGAGGCTGAACAGAGCTACCGTCAGGCGTTGCGGATCGACCCTCGATCCGCCGAGGTCTGGAATGGGCTTGGGCTCGTCCTGGCCTCCTTCGAGCGTTTTGGCGAGGCCGAATCCGCTTACCTCAAGGCCCTTGAAGTCGACCCGCATAACGCCGACGCCGAGAACAACCTTGGCAACACACTGATGGCGCTGGACCGCTTCGAAGACGCCTTCGAACGGTTCCGCAGGGCCATCCAGAAAAAGCCTTACCTCGCAGAGGCCCACAACAACCTGGCCTGGCCCCTCATGAAGTTCGGCCGTTATGAGGACGCCGAGATCTGCTATGAGAACGCTTTGCAGATCGATCCCAACTACGCACATGCCCACTTTAACCGGGCCATTTGCTGGCTGATCCAGGGTAAGTTCGCCCAGGGCTGGCCCGAGTACGAGTGGCGCTGGCGTTGTAAAACCGGAAGCTTCCCCTCCCACGACCAGCCCGTCTGGGACGGCCAGGATATCACCGGCAAGACGATCCTGCTTCATTGCGAGCAAGGCCTGGGCGACACGCTCCAGTTCATCCGTTACGCCCCGATGCTTAAGGAACGCGGGGCGACCGTCGTGGTCGAGTGCCAACCGGCCCTTGTGCCGATCCTCGAGCGCTGCGAGGGGATTGACCGCTTGATCGCCAAGGGGCAGGGTTTGCCGCCATTCGACATGCATTCGGCGCTATTGAGTCTGCCAAGCGCATTCCGGACGGCGAGCGAGACGATCCCGGACAGGATACCTTATCTCTTCGCCGACCCCGAGTTGATCCAGCACTGGCGGGCTCGACTCACCGCGAGCGAAGGCTTCCGCGTCGGAATCCACTGGCAAGGTTCGAACCAGTACAACGGCGATCGGCAACGCTCGATCCCCTTGCGGCACTTCGAGACGATCGCCGATGTTCCCGGTGTTCGGCTCTACAGCCTCCAGAAGAACGAAGGCTCGGCCCAACTCGCGGACTTCGCGCGAAAGCACCAGGTCATCGACTTGGCCGATGAACTCGACGCGGAGTCGGGTGCGTTCATGGACACCGCCGCGGTGATGATCAACCTCGATTTGATGATCACTTCGGATACCTCGCTCGCTCACCTCGCGGGTGGGCTGGGGATTCCCGTCTGGGTTCCGCTGAGCAAGGCTTCGGATTGGCGCTGGCTGGCCGATCGCGAGGATTCGCCGTGGTATCCCACGATGCGTCTCTTCCGCCAGGAAGCCCTCGGCGACTGGCAAACCGTCTTCCGCCGCATGGCCAAGCAACTCGAGATGATCCGCAATCGAGCCGCCCGACGCGACCCCGTGACCGTCTCCATCTCCATCGGTGAGCTCGTCGACAAGATCTCGATCCTTGAACTGAAGGCCGAGCGGATCCCACTCGAAGAGAAGCGTCGCAGCGTCCACGCCGAGCTCGCCTCCCTGCGAAAGACCTTCGGCTTCGCCGTCGAGTCGACCGGGCAGATCATCGCGTTGCAGGCCGAACTGAAGCGGGTCAACGCTCGTCTCTGGGACGTCGAGGAAGAAATCCGCCAGTGTGACCGGGACGGGGATTTTGGCCCCCGCTTTGTAGCGCTGGCTCAGTCGGTCTACCGTCAGAACGATCGCCGTGCCATGATCAAGCGACAGATCGACCAGCGCCTCGGGTCTCCCTGGGTCGAGGTGAAGTCGTATGCCTGATCGAGCCGGGTACGGGACGCCGCCGACCCAGCGTCGTGGCCACCAGGAGGCGGCAGTCGTGGTTTCCTGCTGAAATCGGAAAATAACATATCCTCAAGGGAATGGGCTTTATAACCCGCTCCCTTGAGGATGTTGTATTTGGCGCTTCAGTCAAGCCTCTTACTTGGTCGTGGTTGTCGACGCCCGTGAGACTCCAGCGTCCTGGAGAGCCTCGCGGTGACCTCCCGACTCCTTGATCGTGATGATGTGAACACCACCCGACCGATTCGCAACCGCCAGGAGCCCCTGATTGGGGTCGAAGTCGACGGCCGTCGGACGGGTGCGTGTCAGGTTGAGGCCGCCGGCCCGGAGTGGGATGCTTCCGAGTGATTTCTGTGTATCGGCCTCATAGAGGATCAGGCTCGCCTCGTTCGGCATGGCGCAGGCGATCCAACCGCTGGGGAAGTCGTGAACGACGGGCGAGGTCACGAGGGTGGCTTCTGTCTCCGGACCCAGGCCCATGAGGATCGAATCCCCGTCGATCGTGGAGAAGCGAGGCACATGGTCTTCCTGGATGTCCGACCGTCCGACCTGCTTCGGCCGTGTCAGGTCGGTGAGGTCGATTGCCGCCAGCTGATTCGTACCGAGTAGAGTGACGGCGCCGACCAGCCCGCTCTTCGAGAGCGCGAAGCGGGCGGGGTCGTCGCCGGATTTGTCGAACTCGAGGCGGCTCACGAGTTTCGGTCGTTCCTTCTCGACGTTGAAGACCTCGAGTGCGGGCATGGGTCGCTTGGCGTCTCCCTCGGCTCGTCCCGAGCTGATGACGAAGACGTGGCGAGCGTCCGACGAGACGACGAGGTCGTCCGGGTACATGCCCGCCATTTGACGCTCTCCCATAGGTTCTCCGCGGAAGTCGAAGGTCTCCCACCAGCCGGGCTCGACGTGCCTCTGATCGCCGCTGGGTCGTTCGAGGACGTAGAGGCGATCCCTCGTCGCGCAGATCGCGACCGGTCGCCCGGCCAGCTCGATGTCGCGAACTTCCTCCAACTCCATCCGTTTCGTCAGCTCAAACAAGACGACACGGTTGTAGCGGGGGCAGCTCACGGCCACGAGCTTGCCGTTGTTGGCAAATGTCACTCGGTCGGCCCGCTGATGTCCGGTCCCAACACGGTCCACTTCTTTGAGTTCGAACCGACCGACCGTCAACTCGGTAGGGCGCCGCGCCGGGGCGGTCAGGATCACCACCAAGGCGATGGCGATCGAGGCGATCGCGACCATGACGATCCGGGTCACATGGCCGGAGGGTTGTTCGCGACTCCGCCTGAAGGAGACCTTGGGTTCCGTCCCCTCGCGGAGCCGGACGATGTTCTTGCGATGCCTCGCGAAAAGGAGGATTACCAGCCCGAAGGTCACGATGGTCATGGCCCGATGTTCTCGCTGAAACGGGTCGCCGACCCTCAAGAGGTACGTGGCCAGGAAGACCAGGCTTCCTAGCATCGACGAGAGCGAAACGTATCGCGTCAGGCGTAGCGAGAGCCCGAAGCCCACCGCCGAGGCGACGCTCGCCATCCAATCGAGCGCGAGCAGGGCCCCGAGGCTCGTCGCGACCCCCTTACCACCCTTGAATTTCAGATAGACAGGGAAGTTGTGGCCCATGATCGTCGCCAGGGCCACCGCGACGCCGAGGTCGGGGAAGGTGCCCTCGGTGTACGCCGCCACCCCCTTTGGGAACAAGTAGGTGGGGAGGAACCCCTTCAGGAGATCGAGCGTGAAGACGAGGACGAAGAAGCGGAATCCAAGGACCCGCCCGACGTTCGTCGCACCGATGTTCCCCGATCCGACCGTGCGGATATCGATGCCGCGTAGCCAGCGCGCGATGAGATACCCAAAGGGCAGGGCACCGATCAGGTACGCGAGGATGACCGACCCGACAGCCCAGGCGTTCGGGCTCACTGATCTCTCCCCATCTTGAGCTTCGCCCCGGCCGGCTCGCCCAGGAAGGCGGTTCGGCGCGTCTCGAAGATGTCATTGGCCGTGGCGTAGTCATCGTGTCGGCCGATGTCGAGCCAGTAGCAAGGCTGCTTGAAGCAGTGGACCGTGTGCCCAACCTTCCGCATGGATTCGATGAGGTCGGGCATCAGCAGGGGTTGGCCCGGCGTCAGGAAATCCCACGCAATCGGGTCGAGGATGTAGACACCCATGCTCACCTGGAATGAGTACTCGGGCTTCTCCCGGTATCCCGCCAGGATGTGCGGATCGTTGGCGAACTCGAGCACGCCGAAGTCAATGCGGACTTGGCGAGGGTACGAGGCGATGGTCACCGCCGCGCCCCGTTCGCGATGGAAGTCGTACATCGCGCGGTAGTCGAGGGTTGTGAGGATGTCGCCGTTCATCACCAAGACCGGCTCCGTCGGCCGATCGAGCAGGGTCAGTCCGCCCGCCGTGCCGAGTGGGGTCGTCTCGCGGCGATACTGGAGCCGGGTGCCGAACTTGCGGCCTGTGCCGCAGAAAGCCTCGATCAGTTCGGTCAGGTAACCCGTAATCACCGTGACATCGCGAAATCCGAAGCGGGAGAGCTGACGGAGCACGACCTCGATGATCGGCATCGGGTCGGCCTCGCCCAGAGGCATGAGCGGCTTTGGGAAGACGTGGGTGAAAGGTCGCAGCCTCGTACCCTTGCCACCCGCGAGAATCACAGCCTGCATATGAATTCACTCCAACGAGGGGCGAGGGTGTTGCGATAGTTCGCGACCGAGACACCGGCCCGTGTCAGGCGACGAGGTAATTGGACAGTATGGGATGACATTCCCGTCGAGAGGGGATTTCGCTCGGCATGCTGTTCATTTCGATATTTGCTCGTGCGACGATCGGAACATGTGCGGGCCCCGACGCGGCTTCGACGCGGCGACCTCTTCGAAGACCTTGATGAGCCGCGACACGTGGTTGTCGAACGACTGGGCCATGCCCAGTTCCCGGGCATGTTCCGACATGATATTCCGGCGCTCGGAATCGGTGAGCTGATTCAGGGCGTCGACGAGTTCAACGGTCGCGTCGGGGGCCGAGAGGATATACCCTTCGCGCCCCTGCATCATGACCTCGCCCGCGCCGTTGCAAGCCGTCGTGATGACCGGCAGGCCGCACGCGAGGGCCTCGAAGACGACGAGTGAGCAGGGGTCGTAGTAGGTCGGCTGCACGAAGAAGTCGCTCGACCAGTAACTGGCCCGGATGTCGGGGATGAAGCCGATCCAGTGGATCGAGTCGCTCAGGCCGAGGCTGTCGGCGAGTCGCTTGAACGGAGCGATCTTGCCACCGCCGCAGACCATCAGCTCAATCGGCCGGCCTTCGGGATGGGTCTTCTTCCGCTCGGCGAGTGCCAGGAGCAACGGCTTCAGGCCCTTGAGGGCGAAGTTGTGGCCGACGAAGAGCCCGATGAGTGCGTCCTGGGCCAACCCGTGCTCGGTCCGGAACGTGTAGCGGACGACCTCGGGGTTGATGACCTTGATGCGGTCGAGGTCGATCGCGTTTGGGATTACATGGATCCGAGTCCGCGGCACGTGGCGGAAGTGCTGCAGGTGTTCCTTGACCATGTGGCTCACGGCGACCACGCGGGCCTGTCGCTGCTCGTCGTACTGCTTCTTCTCAATCGCCTCGTAGGCCCAGAACTTCGGGTTGATCATCTTGCCGAGGCGATAGAGTCGACGATGCAGGCCGGGCGCATATCGCTTCGAGTTCGACTCGAGGCTCGCACGCTGGACGCCCCCCTGGGGGATGATCACGTCGTGGTGCCAGGTGTTGATGAAGCCGAGCGTGCAGTCGTATGAGTGCTTCTGTAGGGCGGCCTCGGAGTTGACGGCGAAGCTCTTCATCCGTGCCAGGCGGGTGCGGCCGTTGACCGGGACGGCGATGCAGCGGATCTCGGACGGCAGGACGCCCTCGCGCCAGGACTCGGCGTAGAGGTCCACCTGATGCCCGGCCTTGACCAGGCGCTGGCAGAGGTCGACCACGTAGGTCTCTGCTCCCCCCTTCGTCGGGTCAATCCGCTGGAAATTGAGAGCCAAACGCATCGCCAAATCCCTCCGCCTCTTGAATTCCGAGGGCGACGTCTGGTCGCCGCTGGCAGCCGTTCCGCATCCCTGAGAAACCGATGCTGCGGCACTCGAAGCTTGTAACTGAAGGGCCTCGACTCAGTCCTGACACATCACCGAGCCAGTTCGCGTACGAGACGGGGGGAGACGTACCGGCAGCGGGGCATGGGGCTGAGTCGGACGTTATTGACGGTTATGAGCGAGATAGCGCGACGCCTTCATGACGATCATCTGCTCATGCCACTTTTGTCGGGATATCTTCAAGCGTTTCCGGTAAGCGACCCAGAAACGCATCCGGTCTCGATCGGTGATCCCTGATATCTCGAAGGTCGAAAACAGGAGCTGGGCGAGATCCTTGGTCCGCCAACGCTCGGCCGTCCACCGATGTTCGCCGAGGCGATGGAGGTCGATGAGGGAGAGATGATTGCCGGGTGTCCCTTCGAATCGCATGTCGATGTAGAAGTGGCAGAGATAAAGATCCTTGTGAAATAAGCAGGATCGATGGAGCTTCGCGACGATCGTCGCCATGCTCTCGATCAGGGCATGCTTCGTCGTTTCGAGATCGCGAGCGTCCAGCATCGCCACGAGCTCGGGCATGGCCTCATTCAGCGGGAGGCAACCGGTCAGCTCGGCGACCATCAAGAAGCTATTGAGCGTCCCGAGAGGGCCGATCTGCTCGCCGGCCGCGACGACCTCGGGGACGTCGATCCCGAGGGCTCGCACGCGTTCGAGGTGGGCCCACTCGGCCGAAGCCGGCGTATGGCGCCCCTTAGGATGGACGATCGCGGCCAGCCGAGCCTTCCAGGGAAGCTCGAAGTGGCGTTTGAGATAAACAGTCAGGTCGCCTTCCCCGGAGTGGAAGACGACCCGAGCGGTGGATCGGCCCTGCTTGGCGTGGTAGCGATCGCGGCTCTCGATCGACATGACCTGCTCGCGCAGGCCTTCGGGCAGAGCCTCTCGATGGCGGTCGGCCATCCAGATCCACGAGGTCCCCTTCAACAACCGAGCCCAGAACGAACCGTGGGTCATTCCTGTATCCCCTCCCACGTGCTGGGACGTTCGTAGCGATAGATGCGGATGCCGCCGTTCTCGATGCGTCCGCCGTGACGTTCGGGGAACTCGGCTGAGGGCTTTGCCGCATAGCTGAGAATTGCCCTGAGCGTGGCGGCTCGCTTGCTCGAAGCCTCGAGTTCGCGAGTGCCGACGACGATGTAGCGGAGGTGAGAATCGGTCAGAGCCTGGCGCACGTGCCAGTAGTCGTAGTTCGGCTTACCCGAGGAGAAGGCCGCCCAACCTCGGGTGTCGAGGATCGCCTCGTCGGGTGCGACGTTCTCGCGGAGCCACTGCCCGGCGGCCCAATGACCCCATCGGCTGGCGTGTGACGGCTTGGCCTGCAGGTAACCGGCGCTCGCCATCAGGATCACGATGGCCAGGGTGCCGACGCGGACTGAAAGCCGAGTGTTCCACCTCAGCACTCGCGAGAGCCGCAAAGCGCAAATGAACGTCCCGGCCGCCGCCCAGGGGATCGAGGTCGCGATCAGGGTCAGGGAATGGCGGTCGGAGAGGTATCCCATCCGAAGCGCGTGCCTGACGAGCACGAGGCTGAAGAGTCCCAGATAGACGACGATCAGCCTTGGACCTGGGAGAAGCCTCGAGGCGCCTGAGGCGTCTTCGTGTGTTTCGATGTGTGCGGAGGCCGCATCCAACTCCCAACAAACCTTGCGGATGTATCCGGCTCGGGCGACTCCCCACAGCCCGAAGAAGGCAAAGACCCCGCAAAGGCCCTCGGCCCAGTGGAAGAATAGCCACTCCAACGTCCTGGCGAGGTTGGCGGTTTCGGGCTCTTCGGATTCCTCCTTGGGGGAGAAGTCCCAGCGAGCATCTTTCAAGCCGGGGGGAAGCCATTGTTCGGCCTTGCGCGAGGACTTGGCCGAAGGCCCCATCGCGGCCGTCTTGCGGAGCGAGAGCTTTTCGGACAACTCGCCCTTCACCATCGCGTAGGAGCCGACGAGGAACAGGAACGTGATCGCCAGCGTCGCGAATCTCGGGACGAACTGCGGTGACGCGACCTTCCATTTCCAGTATGTGGCGGCCGTGAGCAGGACGGCTACGGGGACGATCAGGACCTCTGGCCTCGTCAGGTATCCGAGCCCCGAGACGACCCCACACGCCAGGGGAGTGATCCAGCCGTTGGTTCTCAGCGACCGCTCGCCTAGTGCAAGGGCGGAGATGGCGAGGAATAACGCCAGACTATCGCTCAGCGTGTCGTGGCCGACCGCGGCGGGCAGCGGAAGTAGCGTGTAGATGAAGACCGCCAGTACGCCGACACGCTCGTCGAACAACGAGCGTGTCAGGCAGTAGAGCGGGATGATGATCAGGAGAGCGGAAACGCTCGACACCAACTGGGCTGCGATGCGCCAGGTGTCGGGGCCGTGACCCAGTAATTGGGCGAGTGGCGGCTCGGTCAGGGCGACGAGCAGGGGATAGAGAGGGTGCTGGTCGGAACCTCGGGTGGCTTCGACCCAGGAGACCGTCTGAAATTGCCGGGCGACCCGGAGGAATTTGAGGCCATCCTGCGCGGGCAGGAGCGTCCGGCCGATCGCGAGAACGTGCGACGTCGCCGCCAAGAGTACCAGAACGACCAAGAGGCGACGGACGGTCATCGAGCGAGTTCCTCCCTGAACCCGTGTGCGGCGCGCTCCATCGTCCGCGGGCGGAATGATACGACCGCAACATTATGTGGTCAATGGCAACCCACGTCGGCGCACGGCCTCGTCCCAGATCTCGGAAAGGCTTTGCTCCCAGGGGATTTCGGGACGCCAGCCGGTGTGCTTCTTGATGCGCATGATGTCGGCCCGCGAGTCGTTCAACCTGCCGCCAAGCCCGCCGATCGATTCGCTGATCGTCTCGATGCTTCGACCACTGCGCCCGATGAAGTAATCGAGGCCCGACTGAACCGTCTGAGATTGCCCCGTCCCGACGTGGTAAACCAATCCAGCGTGGCCTTGCTGGGCCAGTGCGATCAGGGCTCGAGCCACATCGCGAACGTCGACGAAGTCCCTCTTCACCGTCAGGTCGCCAACCTTCAGGACCGAGATCCCCGGATCGGCCAGCCGCGTGGCGAAGCTTCCGATGGCCTGAGTTTCCGGGATACCTGGACCCACCGGATTGAAGACCCGAGCCGCGATCACCTCGATGGGGAATTGGGATACGACGCCGGCCTGGGTGCAAAGCCACTTGCTGAGGCCATAGGCACTCGTCGGCCGGCACGGATAGTCCTCTCCCACCGGCAGGTCGCAGTCGGGGACGACACCGAGTTCGGCCGCGGAGCCGACCTGGACGACGCGAACGGGTCGACCTCGCTCTCGAAGGACGTCAAAGAGGAGGGCCGTGGCCAAGGTGTTTGCCCGGTAGAAGTCCTCCGCGCTTCCAGGAGGAGTCTTACCCGCGAGGTGGAAGATGACGTCGGGGGAAACGGCTTCGAGTAGGCCTCGAATGCTCTCGGTTTTTGTCAGATCCGCCGGGACGAATTCTCGACTCTCATTAGCGTGGGGTAGAGTGCGTCCCGTCTCCACGATTCGGCCGAAGTGGGTAGGGCGTGTCTTAAGGGCCGCGATGAGGTGACGTCCCAAGAAACCGATAGCACCTGTGACGAGGCAGACCGGCATACGTGAAATTCCCGCGGATGAAGACGTCCTCAGGGCTTCTTACGTGGCGCCAACTTACAGGAAACGGCAGGCGGCCTCGAAGACGGTTACCGGCGTCAGCTCCTTCATGCAGCGGTGATGACCGAGCGGACACTCGGGTTTCTGGCAAGGTCCGCAGGGGACCTTGCGGTAGAGGTGAACCGCGTGCGGATGATAGGTCCGGGTCCATCCAATGTTGGTCGGGCCGAACAGGGTCAGGACCGGGACTTTGAAGGCCGCCGCGAAGTGGCGAGGGCCCGAGTCGGTCGTGATCATGAGCGCCGATCGTCGTACGCTGGCCTTGCTCAGGCCGATGCTGAGGGGTTCGTCGGCCAGGCTGACCACGCTGGGATGATCGGCGAGCCTCACGATCGAGCGAGCGGCATCGCGCTCGCTCGGCCCGCAGAGGACGAGGACACCGACCCCTCGCTCCTCGGCGAGACGCCTCGCGACCTGACCGAAGTATTCCTCGGGCCAGCTCTTGGCGGGGCCGAAGGCTCCCCCGGTATTGAGACAGATGACGCGAGAGTGGTTCGAAAGCCCGAGGCGCTCCCAGGCGTGTTCGGCGGCCGCTTCGTCTTTGGCCGTTGTGAAGAGCTCGGGACGCAATGACTCGGGGCGGCAACCCAGGAGCTTGGTGATCTCGAGGTAGGACTCGACGATCGGGAAGGGTACCCGTTTCCCATCCTTGCCTTTGGGGAAGGAGAGGGCGTCGCTCAGCAGGAGCCCGCGGCCCCCTTTGCCGAAGCCGATGCGCCTCGGGATTCCCGAGAACCAGGCGATCAGGGCCGATCGGAATGAATTGGGGAAGAGGACGGCCAACTCGGGGCGATCCTGCCTGATTCGCTTGATGACGGCTCGGGTCCGGAATTGATCGTCCTTCGACTTGTGGTCGAAGCGGATGATCTCATCGAACCAGGGTGCTCCGTCAAGCGTCGGGGCGACGTGGGGTTTGATGACGCCGACGATTTTCGCGTCGGGAAACGCCTGGCGGAGCGAGCGGAAGGCCGGCGTGGCCATCACCGTGTCGCCGATCAGGTTGGGGCAGAATACGACGATGTTCACGAAGGGGCCTTCCCATCCCTGGGGCCGAGGTGTCGCTCCCTGTTCCTACCAATCGTCCGGTCGCCGGTGGACCGAAAGAAACCTGAGGCTCCGCCTTCAAGTCTTCGTCCAGCGTCCCCGAGTTCCACTCACTCGCGGGGGAGCAGCGGCTCGAGGGCGCCTTCGAGCGTCGCTTCGCCCTGCATGACTTCGAGCCCGATCCTCAAATAGCGGAGCGGGATGGAATTCAGGGTCAAGGCGCGGAGCTTTACCGAATCCTTCTGCGTGGTCAAGGCCAGTTCGGCACCCTGGCCCTGGGCCCACGTCCCGAGGCTGGCGACGTCCTCGGCCGAGTAGGGATGGTGATCCGGGAAGACCTTGAAATCGACGAGGTTGCCGCAGAGCGGCTGGAGCGTGCGGCGGAACCCTTCCGGATTCCCGATCCCGCAGAAGGCCACGACCCGTTTCCCGGCGAGGGTCGAGAGGTCAGTCGTCTGGCCCTCGGCGTCCGCGACCGCCACTGGAGCGTGGCGAGCCTCGACCCAGGCGATCGGCCCGGCCTGGCGTTCCGCCTCTTGCCGAATACGATGACGTGCGTCGGGCTCGACCAGATCGGCCCGACTGAGGACGACGACCTGGGCTCGTTTCAGGGAACGAACCGGCTCGCGCAGCAGGCCTCGCGGGAAGATTTTCCCAAGGCCAAACGGCTCGAGTGCGTCGAGGAGCGCGATATCGAGGTCGCGGGCCAGCCGGCGATGCTGGAAGCCGTCGTCGAGGACGAGGATTTGCGACTCGAGCTCTTCATGGGCTCGTCGGGCGAGGTCGGCCCGGTCGGCCCCCTGGAGGTGGGGGACATCGAGGAGGTTTTCTTCGAGGACGAGGGCTTCGTCGTTAACCCCGTTCTCCTGGCCGTAGCCTCGGCTCAGAATCGCGACGCGGACGTCACGCGCGCGGAACCAGCGGGACACCCATTCGACCATGGGGGTCTTGCCCGTGCCTCCGAGGGTCAAGTTGCCGACGGATACGACGGGGATCTCGGGGCGATAGACGGGCTTTCGTCCCGAGTCATAGGCCGCGTTGCGATACGCGGCCCCGATTGCATAAGCCTTGCCGGCCAGGCTCAGGCCGAACCTGGCGAGCGAGGCCGCCGGGCCTCGCACTTCGCCCCGGATGAGGCGGAGGTAGGCGGCCTCGTCGAACCGTTTGATCAAGGTGTTCACGCGTCCATGGCGCGGATGATCGCCTTGGCCATTTCCAGGGTCCCGACGGCCGAAGGATCGTCGCGATGGGGCTTCATGTCATAGGTGACATCCTTGCCTTCCTTGATGACCTTGGCCACGCCCGCCTCGAGCCGCTTGGCCGCCTCGGTCTCGCCGAGGTGGTCGAGCATGAGGGCGCCCGAGAGGATCAGGGCGGTCGGGTTCATCTTCCACTGGCCCTTGTACTTCGGGGCCGACCCGTGGGTGGCCTCGAAGACCGCGCCCGACTCGCCGATGTTGGCGCCGGGGGCGACGCCCAGGCCGCCGACGAGGCCGGCGCCGAGGTCGGAGATGATGTCGCCGTAGAGGTTCGGCAGGACGAGCACGTCATACAGCTCGGGCTTCTGTACGAGCTGCATGCACATGTTGTCGACGATGCGATCCTCGAACTCGATGTCAGGGTATTCCTTGGCGACTTCACGGCTCACTTCGAGGAAGAGGCCGTCGGAGTACTTGAGGATGTTCGCCTTGTGGACCGAGGTCACCTTCTTGCGCCCGTGCTTGCGGGCGTACTCGAAGGCGTACTTGACGATCCGGCGCGAGCCTGTGATCGAGATCGGCTTGATGGAGATGCCCGAGTCGGGCCGGATCGTCTTGTTGTTAAGCCGCTTGATGTCGGCGATCAGCTCGGCCGTTTCCGGCTTCCCTTGCTCGAATTCGCAGCCGAGGTAGAGGTCCTCGGTGTTCTCGCGGACGATGACGATGTCGACCTTGGTGTTCGAGAAGAACGTCCGGACGTTCTCGAACTGCTTGCAGGGGCGGACGCAGGCGTAGAGGTCGAGGGCCTGGCGCAGGTAGACGTTGACGCTGCGGAAGCCGGTGCCGACGGGGGTTGTGATCGGCGCCTTCAAGGCGACCTTGGTGCGGCGGCAGGACTCGATGACACTATCCGGAACGGGGGTTCCGACCTTCGCCATGATGTCGACGCCCGCTTCCTGCACATCCCAGTCGATCTTGACGCCCGTGGCGTCGATGCACTGCCGCGCGGCCTCGGCGAGTTCGGGACCGACGCCATCTCCAGGAATGAGCGTAACTTGATACGACATCGCGAAACGATCTCCGCCGTCCGGTCAGGATCTGTCGTCCGCACGCATTTGACCAGTTACGCGTTGCGGACAAAGATCCGGGTCGATAAATTGGTTGTAAAGCCAAGATGCTCAACCTACTCGTACCGTCTTGACTCGTCAAGCGTCGATCGGTCGGGCCGGCCCCTCCCTCGACTCGCATCGTGGAGACCCTTGATGCTTTGCCCGCCCCAGCCCCCCGCCAAGCTGGTTGAAGGATGGATGGCACGCCATCGCGATCCGGTGAGCTTCGTCCTCCACATGATCGGGATCCCTCCCACGGTCCTCGGGGTCTTGCTCATCCCCATATATTCTTGGCTCGTCTCACTCCCCATCTTCCTGTTTGCGCTCATCCTGTTCGTCGGCGGATACATGATCCAGTTTCTCGGACATGCGCTCGAAGGGACCGACCCGGGCGAGATCATCTTGCTCAAGCGTAAGCTGGGTTGGTCTTATGTCGATATTGCCCCGGCTCGGAATTCCCGCAGGGGCGTCGCCTGAGCTGCGATTTTCGCCGTCGCCTCTTTTTCCACCGCTATAATCAGGAAGGTCGAGCCGGAGTTCGTCCCGTTCTCGTGGACGGGTACGACGCCTCCAGCTAGGCCCGGACTGCGCGACATTTGACCTAGGACGAATCGGTCGAATTCCGTAGAATCCGCCCAATCGCTTCAAGACGCACTTCTGACTCAACCGATACCAGTGGACAGGACGATCGGACGGACCCCTCGAAGACGAGGAGCTCATGCTCGCTCGCGGGCCTGTTCGTTCTGGGCTACGACGTGACACCAAACCGACGGGACTCTCCCCGGCTGGTCTTGGCTGAGTCAACATAGCGGTGTTGATATTTTGTGCGGTTCGGACGTATGGAAGCGACCGGCCGCCACCGCGTTCTGAGAGTGGGTTTCGACCGTCGAAGTCGGCGGCCAATCCCGTTTCTCGACCCGGACACTCACGTCACATGGCGATTATTGTCAAGGACGGCCTGGCCATGCGATTGATGCGAATCAAGAATCGGCTCGCTCAAGCAGCTCTAGTGGCGGCGGCTTGGTCCGCTTCCGCTGGCTGTCAGCGGCTACCCTACATTGACCAATCGAAGGCCGTCCCGCATGAGAACATGGGGACGATTGCGCAGGAGGATAAGGAGGTCACCCAGGCACAGTTCCTGAGCAGTTCGCTCTCGATGCCTATGCCGAAGGTGGCCAAGCCTCGCACGACCAACGATCCCGAGGCCCAGGAGATCTGGGAGCTGACGCTCCAGGATGCGATCCGGATCGGCCTCGACAACTCGGAAGTCGTCCGCGTGATCTCGCTGGGTGCCCAGGGTATCCCCGTCGGCGGATTCGAACCGACGCCCTTGAATAACGGTGCCGGCGGCGGCGTTTCCAGCTCGCTGGGTGCGTCTCCCCTCCAAACGGTCTACGACCCGGCGATACAGGAAACGCAGATCGCCCAGGCCTTGTCGACCTTCGACACGGCCTTCACGACGAGCCTCTTGTGGGGCCACAACGTCCAGCCGTTGAACAGTGGTGCCACGACCGGTATTTTCACGGTCGGTGCCAAGTCACCATTTATTTTCGTGCAGGATACCGCCGCATTCCAGACCGGCATTCAGAAGCGGACGGCGACTGGTGCGACCCTCGGGGTGACGCACAACATCCAGTATGCTTACACGAACAGCGTCAACAACGTGTTCCCGTCAGCTTACACGACGAACACTCAGCTGTCGTTGACACAGCCTTTGTTGGGTAGTGCTCCCTTGCCGGGCGGCAACCCCGGAACTCCGGTCGGCCTCGAGGCGAATCGCGCCCCGATCGTGTTGGCCCGAATCAACGCCGACTCGGCCGTCTGGAAGTTCAAGGCCGAGATCATGGCCCACGTCCGGTCGATTGAGCAGCAGTACTGGAGCCTTTCTCAGCAGCACGTGCAGCTCTGGAGCAGCGAAAAGGCCGTCGAACTCGCCGAAGAGATCAAGCGTCGCGAGGAATCGGAGCTCGAAGTCGGTCGCGGAACCGTGGCGGACGTCGCCGAAGCTACTCAGCGTCTCGAGCAGTTCCGGCTCGACCTTGTGACGAAGACCTCGGACGTCATCACGACCGAACGACAGCTCCGCAACATCCTCGGCCTTCCCCCGGCGGACAGCCGACGCATCCTGCCCGTGACGGCCCCGAGCGAAGCGAGGCTCCAGCCCGACTGGGACGCCAGCGTGGCCCAGATGCTGACCTTCCAGCCCGACGTCGTGACGCAGCAACTCACCGTCCGCGTCGCCGAACTCCAGCTGCTCACGGCCCGCAATCAACTCCTGCCCGTGTTGAACCTGAACGCCCTTTACCAGCTCAACGGCCTCGGTAAAGACCTCGACACGGCGGAAGCCGTGATGACGGGTAAGTCGATCCAGGCGATCGACGGGCGAATCCTCGCGAAACAGCGTGCGGCGGGCCTCAACGCGGCTCCCGGCTCTTACAACAACTTCCAGACCTGGCAGGTCGGATTCTCCTTCCAAATGCCGCTCGGCATGCGGTCACCGCTGGCGTCCGTGCGAAGTGCCCAGTACACCTTGCTCAAGCAGCGAGCCTATCTCCAGCAAATCGTCCATCAGACCTTGCACTCTCTGGCTCGTTTCTTCCTCGAAGTCGACGCGAACTACAAGCAGTTCAAGACGGCCCAACGCCTCAGGGCGGCGGCCGCCCAGCGACTCGAGGCCCAGCGAGCCTTCTATGAGGAAGGTCGAATCACGATCGACCGCTATCTCGATGCGGTGAGCCAGTACGCCAACGCAGTGGCCCAGGAAGCCCAGTTCAAGACCACGTACAACATCTCGATCGTGGCCCTTGAAGAGGCGAAGGGTACGCTGCTCGCCTACGACAACATCGCCGTCGCCGAAGGCCCGCACCCGCAAAAGGCCTACATCCAGGCCCGCGACCAGCAGGAAGGCCACCGCCGTCTGCCGATCGCCCCGGATGGCGACTACCACCCGCGGCCCGTCACGGGCCCCGCGAACCCCGACCCGCTGCCGCCCCAGGCTCCGCTCGAGAGCGGCCCCGATGGGCCGAAGCCGGCCTTGCCCGCCCCGCTCGGACCGCTCGGACCGCCCCCGATGGCTTCGCCCCCGACTGCCCCGGTCAGCATCCCGCCTGACGTGACGCAGTCCACGCAGCCCGAGGGAGTCGAGCCCCAGGTGATTCCCGCCTCGACGGCTCCGACCGCCGCCCCCGAGGCCATTCCGGCCGCTCCCGCGGACGCGGGAGCAGGGGCCGACGCCCCGCCGCTCCCCGAGCCGATCGAGCTGCCTCCGCTCCCTCAATGAGGCGGCCTGAACGCTAGCGACGGATTTCCATCTGTAAGAGCCGGCCTTCCTGCAAAGGGAGAGCCGGCTCTTGCAGTTTTGTCGCTTTCAAGATAGGAATTTTGGGAGTTGCCAAGTGCGCCACGTCGACGAGACCCCGATGTGGAACCACGCTGGCGAGCCAATGATGACCTCGACATTCGGAGGTCATCCTGACCTTGGCTGGACCGGACAACCGGACGAGTCGCCGCGACTTCAACGACCGAACACGGCCGAACCCTAGAGACCGAAAGGTGGAAACCATGGCAGAGTCCCACGGTTCTTGCGGAGGAAGCAGGCGTCGGTTTCTCAAGACCGCCGCGGCCGTGGGCCCGGCCCTGGCCTCGGCCGAGGCCGTGATCGCGGCCGCTCCGGAAGGACTCCCGAAGATCAAGCTCGGGAGGACCGGACAGGAAGTCAGCCGGCTCGGCATGGGGACGAGCTGGTCGGTCGACCCATCGTTCGTGCAGAGGATGCTCGCGGCCGGCGTCCGCTACATCGACACGTCCGAGTCGTATGAGCAGGGGATGTCCGAGAAGACGATCGGTGAGGTCCTCGAACGGACCAAGATGCGTAAGAACGTCTATCTCGTCACCAAGAATGCGAGCTTCCGGACGGCCAAGGGTGCCAACGCGAGCCGGATCTTCGAGGACAAGCTCAACAAGAGCCTCGAACGGCTGCGGACCGACTACGTCGACAGCTACTACCTCCACGGCCTGACCGGCGAACAGATCCCCATGCTGTTCGACAAGGACGTGAAGGCGGCCTTCCAGAAGCTGAAAGAAGCCGGCAAGATCCGCTTCTGCGGCCTGAGCTGCCACGATAAGCGTCTGGTCGAGGTCGTCGAGGCTGCGGCCGAGTGCGGTTGGATCGACCAGATCATGATCCAGTACAACTACCGGACCATGGTCGGTGACGAAATCCGACGCGCCGTGGATAAGGCCTCGAAGGCGAACCTCGGCCTCGTTTGCATGAAGTCGCAAGGGGGTGCCGGTGCCTTCAAGGAAGAAGTGAACGGGCACGCGGCCTTCAAGGACTTTGTGGCAAAGGGCTTCAAGGAGGCCCAGGCTGCGATCAAGACCGTCCTCACCGACCAGCGTTTCCAGGTCGTCGTCAGTGAGATGACGAACATGGACATGCTCCGGGAGAACACGGCGGCCGTCCGCGAGCCCCTGACGAAGAAGGAAGCCCGACTCCTCGAGGAGCATCGCGAGAAGACGGCGAACATGTACTGCCACGGCTGCGGCCACCTCTGCGAGACCGCCGCCCGCGGCGTGCCCGTCGCGACGGTCCTCCGCTACCTGCGTTATTACTCGGTCTACGGCAAGCGTCAGGAGGCCCGTGCCCTCTACCAGGCCCTTCCGCCCGAGGCCCGCGACCTCGCCACGGCCGATCTCGCCGCCGCCGAAGCTTCGTGCCCGCACAAGCTGCCCGTCGCTCAGCTCGTACAGATCGCCGATCACCGGCTCTCCTGATCGGCGTCTCGACGCGACATGCAAAGACCCCGTCGAGCCGAAACAGGCTCGACGGGGTCTCTTGGTAAGATCGCCTTAAATGGGCGACCCCTGGCCATAAGCGGAATCGACCTTACAGATCATTCCTCTTCGGACTCTTCCTCGGGCGGGGTGTTGTCCCCGTCAGGATTCGTCTTCGGAGTCACGGGGATGGCAAAGGTGCCATCGGCCCAGCGTCCCAGGTCGATGAGGCGACAGCGCTCCGAGCAAAACGGGAATCCGGGAAGATCATCGATCTTCTGGATTTCGTAAGCCTTGGAGCAGGTGGGACAGCGGCCTCGGATCATCAGCTCGAACCGCCGGTCGATGGTTTGGGGGATTCGGACTTGGCCGGAGCCGAAGATTCAGCCGGCTTGCTCGAGGACGAGTCGCTCGGTTTATCGGCGGCCGCACGCTGCTTGTACGAGTCGCTCCGGTAGTCGGTCTGGTAGAAGCCGGAGCCTTTGAAGAGGATCGCCGCTCCCGGACCGATCTTGCGCCTGAGCTTGGACTCGTTGCAGGTCGGGCAGACCTTCTGGGGGTCGGCCTTGATGGATTCAAACGCCTCGAACTCGTGTCCGCAGGCATCGCAAATGTAGTCGTAGGTGGGCATGTCTCTTCGCCTTGCGTTCGAAGCGTCAGTGGGGCAGCGGCTTGATCGAGACCGCAACCTTGGTCGGTCGCAGCACGCGGTCCTTGATGCGATAGCCCTTGCTCAGCTCGGCCACGACGGTCCCTTCGGGATACTCGGCGCTCTGCTGCTGGGTCAGGGCCTCGTGCTCGTTCGGGTCGAAGGGCTGACCGAGGGCCGAGATCGGCTCGACGCCGTGCTTGGCGAGGGTCGCTAGCAGTTGCTTCTGGACCATGTCCAGACCCTCGGTGATCCCGGCGACGCTCGATGCACGCAAGGCGTCGGTGGCACGCTCGAGGTTATCGAGGCCGTCGAGCAGGTCCTTCACCAGCGATCCGACGGCATAGGCTCGGTCGGCGTCGGCCTGGGTTTTCGAGCGCTTCTGATAGTTCGCGAACTCGGCCTTGCTACGCAGGAGTTGCTCGAGGTATTCGTCCCGCTGACGAATGACCTGGGTGAGGTCCTCGTTCTGGGGGCTCGACTTCGCCTGTCCTTCGGATTGCGGATTCTCGCTGAAAGGGTTGGCGTCGCTCATGGCCTCATCCTTCTGGTCGACTATGCGAAAGGGCGATCACGGGGCTCACGATTCCTCGGATTCCCCGGGTTCGGCATCCTCGGTGAAGTAGTCTCGGAGCTTTTCGAAGAAGCTCTTGCGCTTGGGGCTGACGTCCTCGTGCTCGATCTCGGCCAGCTCGCGGAGCAGCTCTTCCTGGCGGACGCTGAGGTGGCGAGGGGTCTCCACGATGACCTCGATCAGCAGGTCGCCCCGGCCTCGGCCGCTGATGTCCGGCATTCCTCGCGTCTTGAGCTTGAGCACCTCGCCGCTCTGGGTCCCCTTGGGGACGTGGAGTCGGTCGGGGCCGTCGAGGGTCGGGACCTCGATGTCGGCGCCGAGGGCCGCTTGCGGGAAGCTGATCGGGACCTGGCAGAGCAGGTCGTTGCGGTTCCGTTCGAAGAACGGATGCTTACGCACCATGATCTGGATGCGTAGATTGCCGCGAGGAGCCCCCGGATCCCCGGGCTCTCCCTGGCCTCGGAGCTGGAGCCACATCCCGCTCTCGACGCCAGGGGGTACGTCCACCTTGAGGTGGGCGACCGACGGCACACGACCTGACCCTCGGCAACTCGGGCAAGGGTCGGTCACGCGGACCCCTTCGCCGCCGCAGGAGGGGCAGGTCGAGGCCACCTGGAAGAACCCACGCGACTGCACGACCTGACCCTGACCGCCGCAGTAATTGCAGGTGGTCGCAACGGTTCCTTTGCGAGCGCCCGAACCTTTGCAATCGCCGCAGGCTTCCTGGCGATTGATGTCGATCGCCTTGGTCGTGCCTCGGGCCGCCTCGACGAGTTCGATTTCAAGTTTGTAGAGGAGATCCTGGCCAGGCCTGGGGCCGCGTTTGCGCTGCTGCCCGAAGAGGTCGCCGAAGAGGCCGCCGCCGAAGATGTCGCTAAACGCCGACATGATGTCTTCGGCGTTGCGGAAATCATGCACCCCCGCGCCTTCCATGCCCGCGTGGCCGTAGCGATCGTAGCGCTGGCGTTTGGCCTGGTCGGAGAGGACCTCATAAGCCTCCGCGGCTTCCTTGAAGCGTTTCTCCGCCTCCGCATCGCCCGGATTCTTGTCGGGGTGATTCTTGAGAGCCAGTTGCCGATAGGCTTTTTTGATCTCTTCGGGGGTCGCTTCTCGCTTCAGCCCGAGCACTTCGTAGTAATCACGCTTCGTTGTTGCCATCGGCATGGCGTCTCACGCAGGTCAAGGGTTCGGCCCATTTTCGGCGTGTCAATGATATCATATTTCGCCGAAACGGGACACCGCACCGAGCGACCTGCCTCCAGTGTGGATGATGTGGGCGAGGTGAAGTAACTTCGAACGGATGCTGGACGTTCGGAACCGATTGATATTGGTTCGTGGGTGCGCTTCGTTGATTGGGCGGCTCAAAAAAAGAGGCCGGGTGGACAGCCCTGTCCGAACCCGGCCCTCGATTCGGAAACGGTCTTAGCGGACCGAACCTTCGGCGCGAGGAGCGTTGTCCTTCTCGTCGTCCTGGATGTTCGTGATCATGGCCTCGGTGGTGAGCATCAGGGCCGCGATCGAGGCCGCGTTCTGCAGGGCAGAGCGGGTGACCTTGGTCGGGTCGACGATGCCGGCTGCGAACATGTCGACGTATTCGCCGGAGTTCGCGTTGAAGCCAACCGAGCCTTCACGGCTCTTGACCTCGTCGGCGACGACGCCGCCGTCGAAGCCGGAGTTCGAGGAGATGTGGCGGACCGGCTCTTCCAGGGCCCGGAGGATGATGGCGGCGCCGAGCTTCTCGTCGCCGGACAGTTCCTCATAGACCTTCTGGACGGCCGGGGCGACGCGGAGCAGGGCGGTGCCGCCGCCCGGGACGATGCCTTCCTCGGCCGCGGCTCGCGTCGCGTGGAGGGCGTCTTCGACGCGGGCCTTGGTCTCCTTCATGGCGGCTTCGGTCGCGGCGCCAACGTTGATCAGGGCGACGCCCCCGGAGAGCTTGGCGAGCCGCTCCTGGAACTTCTCCTTGTCGTACTCGCTCTCGGTCTCTTCGATCTGGCGGCGGAGCTGGTCGATCCGCTTCTGGATGTCGGCCTTGCTGCCGGCACCCTGGATCAAGGTGGTGCTGTCCTTGTTGACCTTGACCTGCTTGGCCCGGCCCAGCTCCTTGAGCGTGAGCTTCTCGAGCTTGAGGCCGAGGTCTTCGCTGATGACCGTGCCGCCGGTCAGGATGGCCATGTCGCCCAGCATCGCCTTGCGGCGATCGCCGAAGCCGGGGGCCTTGACCGCCGCGATGTTCAGGACGCCGCGGAGCTTGTTCACGACGAGGGCCGCGAGGGCTTCGCCGTCAACATCCTCGGCGATGATCAGGAGCGGCTTGCCCGACTGGGCCACCTGCTCGAGGAGGGGGATCATCTCGCGGAGGCTGCTGATCTTCTTCTCGTGGAGGAGGATCAGGGCGTCGTCGAAGATGACTTCCATCGTCGTGGGGCTGGTGACGAAGTAAGGGGAGAGATACCCCTTGTCGAACTGCATGCCCTCGACGAACTCGAGCGTCGTGCTGGCGGTCTTACCTTCCTCGACGGTGATCACACCGTCGCGGCCAACTCGCTCGACCGCATCGGCGAGCATCTCGCCGATCGTGGGGTCGTTGTTCGCGGAGATGGTGCCGACCTGGGCGATCTCCTCTTTCTTGGAAACCGGCCGGGAGATCTTATCGCGGAGCTCGGTGACGGCGGCTTCGACCGCCTTGTCGATCCCTCGACGGACCGCCGTCGGATTGGCACCCGAGGTGATGTTGCGGAGGCCTTCGCGGAAGATGGCGCGGGCCAGGATGGTGGCCGTGGTCGTGCCATCGCCGGCGACGTCCGACGTCTTCGATGCCACGACGTTGACGAGCTTGGCGCCCATGTTTTCGAACGGGTCGGCCAGCTCGATTTCCTTCGAGACGGTGACGCCGTCCTTGGTGACGTTCGGGCCACCGAAGGACTTGCTCAAGATGACGTTACGCCCGGTCGGCCCGAGCGTCGTGCCCACGGCATGGGCCAGGATGTCGACGCCATCAAGCATCTTGCGGCGAGCGGCGTCGGAAAAGAGCAGTTGCTTTGCCACGAGAACTCCCCCTACTGCGAGATGCGGTGTGCTATGTGTGCGGAAAGTGGGACGGTGTCGCCCGAAAGAATCGAGGAGGGGAGGCCGTATCGAGGGCTCAAACCCCAAGGCAACTCGGTTGGCACCGTCGCTCGCTCGAGACCATCCGGGAAAGCGAGATCCCACCCCAGACGCCCGAGAATTGTCGGGCGCCGAGGGTCGAGAACGCGGAGGCGGATTACTTGACGATCTTCGCGAGGATGTCGGTTTCGCGGAGGATCTTGATCTCTTCGCCGTCCACCTTGATCTCGGTGCCGGAGTACTTGCCGAAGAGGACCTCATCGCCTTCGACGACGCCGATCGTGGCGCGCTCGCCGGAGTCGAGGAGCTTGCCAGGACCCACGGCGACGACGAGGCCGCGCTGGGGCTTTTCCTTGGCGGTGTCCGGGAGCACGATACCGCCGGCCGTCTTTTCTTCGGCCTCAATCTGCTTGATCACAACGCGATCTTCGAGCGGACGAATCTTGATGCTGGCCATCGGAACTATCCTTATCTCTGTTCGTTCCAAGGCGGCTCCCTTCGCGGGAGCCGGCTCTCTGGTATAGAATCGCAACCGTATTCAACAAGATGACGAAGGTGAGGAGATTACATCATCCCCATTCCGCCCATGCCACCCATCCCGCCCATGCCACCCATCCCGCCCATGCCACCGCCGTGGTCATCGTGATGACCCGCCGCTTCGGCTTTCTTCTTGGGCTCGCAGATGATGGCTTCGGTGGTGAGGAGCAGGCCGGCGACCGAGGCGGCGTTCTGCAGGGCAGAGCGCGTCACCTTGGCAGGGTCGACAATGCCCGCGGCGAGCATGTCGCCCCAGGTGCCGTTCTCGGCGTTGTAGCCGAAATTGGTTTCCTTCGACTTCTGGATCTTGTTGACGACGACCGAGCCGTCGATGCCGGCGTTCTCGGCGATTGATCGGGCGGGCTGCTCGAGGGCGCGACGGATGATCGCGACGCCCAGGGCCTCGTCGCCGGTCAGCTTCAGCGCGTCGAGGGCCGAGGCCGCACGGATCAGGGCCGTGCCGCCGCCGGGGACGACGCCTTCTTCGATCGCGGCACGGGTGGCGTGAAGGGCGTCCTCGACGAGGGCCTTCCGCTCCTTCATCTCGGTCTCGGTCGCGGCACCGACGTTGATCTGGGCCACGCCGCCGGCGAGCTTGGCGAGACGCTCCTGGAGCTTCTCGCGGTCGTACTCGCTATCGGTCTGGGTGATCTCGCGGCGGATCAGCTCGGTCCGACCCTTGAGCTCGTCCTGGGTGCCGGCACCCTCGACGATGGTCGTATTCTCGCTGCTGATCGTGACCTTGCGGGCGCGGCCGAGGTCGGTGAGCTGGACGCCGTCGAGCTCGACGCCGAGGTCCTTGAAGATGGGCTTGCCGCCGGTCAGCACGGCGATGTCGCCGAGCATGGCCTTGCGGCGATCGCCGTAGCCGGGCGCCTTGACGGCGGCGACCTTGAGGATGCCGCGGAGCTTGTTCACGACGAGAGTCGCGAGGGCTTCGCCTTCGACGTCCTCGGCGATGATCAGGAGCGGCTTGTTGGCCCGGGCGATCAGCTCGAGGACCGGGATCAGCTTCTGCGGGGAGCTGATCTTCTCCTCGTAGATCAGGAGGTAGACGTCGTCGAGGACGACTTCCATGCGATCCTGGTCGGTGACGAAGTGTGCCGAGAGATAGCCGCGGTCGAACTGCATGCCCTCGACGACGTCGACGCTGGTCTCGAATCCCTTGCCTTCCTCGACGGTGATGACTCCGTCGGTGCCGACCTTCTCGAACGCGTCGGCCAGCTTCTCGCCGATGACCTTGTCATTGTTCGAGGCGATGGCGGCGACCTCGGTGATCTCCTTCTTGCCGGAGACCTTCTTGGACTGGCCCTTGACGTGCTCGACGACGGCGGCAACCGCCTTGTCGATGCCGCGCTTCAGGCCCATCGGGTCGGCGCCGGCGGCCAGGGCCCGGAGGCCTTCCTTGTAGATGGCCTCGGCCAGGACGGTGGCCGTGGTCGTGCCGTCGCCCGCGGCGTCGGAGGTCTTGCTGGCGGCTTCCTTGACGAGCTGCGCACCCATATTTTCATAAGGGTCGGTCAGCTCGATCTCCTCGGCCACGGTCACGCCATCCTTGGTGACGGTCGGGCTCCCCCAGCCCTTATCGATGACGGCGTTGCGGCCGCGCGGACCCAAGGTGCTTCGGACAGCCCGAGCCAGCTTGGACACGCCATTCGCCAGCTTCTGGCGGGCCTCCTCATCGTAGGCCAACATCTTCGCCACGGTGAATTCTCCTTCGACGCTCACAATTGTCGTCGTCGTTCACCCTCGCGCCGCCAACGACACAAGGGCAACCGCTAACGCACGCACCCGTTTCGGTGAGTTCTCGCACCCTTGATTTGCAACTCGTGTACCGATGCCTGTATTGATCCCTAAATCGTAATGAGTAATCGATTTAGGATTTGAGAGGTGGGGTGAGTGACGTTTGGGTTTCTGCCTTTTTGGCAGATACCCCTCGAATTTGTCATTTCCGTCACGCGGTGGCTTTTATCGGACGCAGAGAGTGTTTTGACTGGGAAGGTTTTGCTGCGATTGAGGCAGGAATTTAAGAGATCAATCTACCGGAAGCGGCCGTCGTCGGCTCATCGGATTGGTTTGCGAACAATTACGGCTTCCGAAAATCAAGTCTGAGTGGGTCGCGTCATCACAGGATTGACACGTCCGTCAAGAAGTGCCGGCCTCGACGGACTTCGTTCGATTTCGAAAACCCACCCAGCCGAGTTGCAACAATACGCCCGCGAACAAACCGAGCACATCGGCGAGGGCATCCATCTTGTCTGGATCGCGCTTGATTGCCGGGAGCCCCTGAACCAGTTCGCTCACGACGGCCAGAAAGATACCGACCAATAGGACAGGCAGGATCCGTCGCAGGTCCGGAGCGGTCCTCGTCCAGAAGAAGCCGAAGAACATGAAGAGGCTGAAGTGGATGACCTTGTCCAGGGAGAAGTATGGCCCCGGGACATTGTCTTCCACCATGTTGAACCAGTGTCCTGGAATCCAGATGAGGATCAGCATGAAGACCGTCCAGGCTATTGCGACTGCTTTTGAGTTCGGCATGGTCTCTCTCGATGCGCCGGGAGGCAGGATCGCGGCGAGCCCGCGAATCCTCGAAATTATGACGTAATCACCGCGACTCTTACAGCCTATCCATCGAGAACATCCGGGCTTGGGCGGGCCCGGCTTATAGTCTCAAACGTCGATTCGAGAAATCCTCGAATTCGCGCGAACATCATCGAGGCGAGGCGCGTCTCTATGGGTGTAAGCGGGTGATTGACACCAAAACATGAGTCAACAACTCGCTCGGCAATCATCAAGATCCCAGCAATAACGAGGTTATCGTGACGTTTTTCAATGAACGATATCGAAGCCCGCAGATGCTAGGTTGGATTTCCAGCCTCCGTCCTGCGACTTCGTACGACCTCGATCCTAATCCCTGGTGACACTCGGCCGCACCCATCTTCGTGGTGGCTCAAGGCCCGGTGTCCCGAGGACACCGGGCCTTTTTCTTGGCACGGGTCGGTAGCTGAGATGGCGTAGCGGCGGTTTGAAACACCGCAGACGGGGATTCGAGCGCCCCCCGGCCCACTCCCGCGACGCGATTTGGTCCGTTCGTCTAGTGGAAGGACACCGCTCTTTCAAAGCGGAAATGAGGGTTCAACTCCCTCACGGGCTACTCGGTGTCAGTCGATTCAAGGCCTGGGAAAGCCCGGCAATCCGCGGGCTCGGGGAGCTCGAGAACATCAGTTCAAATCAGGACGCCATGATGGATTCCGCACGACGGGACGTGGGAAAGCCTGGTAATCCGCCTGCCTTGGGAGCAGGAGATCGCCGGTTCGAGTCCGGCCGTCCCGACTCTTTAAATTAAACTATTTACCTATTAGCGAATAAATTCATGATATTAATCATGATATCTCGGTGTCGTGGTGTAATGGCAGCACACCGGCCTTTTAAGCTGGGAAGCGAGGGTTCGAATCCCTCTGACCCCATCCTCGAATGATGTCATGAAATGACGTCGTGAAAAGGGCCTGAGCATGACGGATTCGGCTTGTAGTTCAGCGGTAGAACATGCGGCCGATAACCGCAAGGCGGAGGTTCGATTCCTCCCGGGCCGATCTCGCAGACTGAAGGGATCGAAGTGTTACCGGCGGCATGCCTGACTCTTAATCAGTGGGTGAGGCTTCGAGTCCCTCCGATCCCAACTCGACTCGTTCGGCACCGGTCGTCCAGAGGCCAGGACACCGCACCCGTAATGCGGCAACGCAGGTTCGACTCCTGCTCGGTGCTCTCGCTCCTGTGACAATTCGGTGCGTCGTGATGTGTCCATGATGTAGCGGTAGCCTCCCGCCTTGCCATGGCGGAAGCGTGGGTTCGACTCCCACTGGACACTCTGCGTTACTTCAAGGCGTGGGAAAGCATGGTACTCCGCCTGCTTCGGGAGCAGGAGAACGCCGGTTCGAATCCGGCCGCCTTGACTCGGTCTCGCCTCGAATGGTCGGGGCCGAAGTTTCTGACCGGTGTGGCCTAACGGTAAGGCGGCGCCCTGTTAAGGCGACGATTGGAGGTTCGAGTCCTCCCGCCGGTGCTCGTCAAGCATGAGGAGAGGCAAGCCGATTGGCGACGGCACCCGATTCGAAGTCGGTCGAGCGATGAGCCTTGAGGGTTCGACTCCCTCCCTCTCCGCTGAGTGTCGACTTGTGTGAGCGAATGAACGTTTGAAACACATTGCGTCCTTGGCCGAGCGGCAAAGGCACGGGTCTTCCAAACCCGACAGGCGGGTTCGACTCCCGAAGGACGCTCTCGGGAATCCGCTAACGGTAGGCGACCTGACTTTGAATCAGGAGGTGGAGGTTCAAATCCTCCTTCCCGAACCTCGCCGAGAAGGCTTGGCAATACTCCGGGGTGGTGGCTGCTGGTAGCCGCACCACGCTCTGAACGTGGAGGTCGCTGGTTCGATTCCAGCCCCCGGATCTCGGATCTCGACTTCGACATGTCGAGGTCCGGCGCGGACAGCTCGGTAGGCAACTGGCAGACCACTCTTGCTCAGAACGAGAGATGCTGAGGGTTCGAATCCCTCCCGAGCTATGCGGATGCGACTATTGGGACCATGGTGTAACGGCAACATCGCGCACTGTCGATGCGCAGCTCGGGGTTCGACTCCCCGTGGTCTCGCTCCAACTAGGGTGATGCTCCTCACGGCGGTCTGTAAAACCGTTGCCAAAGTAATTTGTGAGGCGGAAGGCGAGAGGTTCAACTCCTCCATCACCCACTCGGTCGTCAGTGAAGTTCGTCCGTAGACAACATGGCCACGTGGCGGAACGGTAGACGCGCGGGTCTGAGAGGCCCGAGTCCTCGAGACGTGGGAGTTCGAATCTCCCCGTGGCCACTTTTTCGGTTCTTATGCTCAGGCTGGGCAGGTGCCCCATCGGTCGTCATAAGGCCGATTCGCCCGGATCGATACCGGGGCCTGAGACTCGTCATCGAATCGAGATGTGTTCCTGACCGAAGACGTTTTGACCCGTCCCGTGGTCCAACGGCACGACTCCTGGCTTACATCCAGGCGACGATGGTTCGACTCCATCCGGGACGATTCGAGAGGGCGTTTGGCGGATTTGAATCCGCCGAAAGGCCCACGCGTAAACACAAAACTCACGGGCGGCTAGTCTCAACGGGAAGATGCCTGGTTTGCACCCAGGAGATCGGGGTTCGATTCCCCGGCTGTCCACTCAGGTCGTCGTCGGAAGGTAGCCGGATACGGTTGGCCGGGCCGCATTGCTAATGCGGTTTCCCTCGCAAGGGGAATGAGGGTTCGAATCCCTCACCTTCCGCTCGTCCCGATGGTGAAGCGGATGATCACACCTCGGTCCTAACGAGGGGTTCCGGGTTCGACTCCCGGTCGGGGCACTATGGTTCGAGACTGGCCCTGTCGTCTAACGGCAAAGACATTCCCGTGACATGGGGAAGAGCGATGGTTCGACTCCATCCGGGGCCACTGTTAGCGCAGGCGAGTTGAAAGGAAGGGCCACCCGATCGGCGACGGGACCCGCTTGGAAGGCGGGCGAGCGATGAGCCTTGCGGGTTCAACTCCCGCCCCTTCCGCTGTGTCCGTGGTGTAATGGCAGCACACCCGCTTGTGAGGCGGACGGTGCCGGTTCGATCCCGGTCGGGCACATCTCCGGGGGGAGTCGCAGCAATGGTTCGGAATGTCCTCAATCGACCGACGCTCGTCCTGAATCGCCACTGGCAAGCGGTGGGTGTCTGCTCGGTGGCTCGAGCCCTGGTCATGATCTGGAACGAGGTCGCCCGGGTCGTCGACCCGGATGAATACCAGCTCATGACCTGGGATGAGTGGTCGAGCCTCGAAGCTGCGATCGACGCCCCTTGCATCCGCTCGGCCAGGTTTCGTCTCCGGGTCCCCGAGGTCGTCTGCCTGGCTCGCTATGATCGGCTCCCGGGGCAGGCGGTGACGTTCAGCCGCCGTAATGTCGCCAAGCGGGATCATCATTCGTGCCAATATTGCGGCATTCAGCCCGGCTGGGAGCTCATCACCATCGACCACGTGATCCCGAGGGCCCACGGCGGCGCCTCGACCTGGACGAACTGCGTGGCGGCCTGCACGAACTGCAACGGCCGCAAGGCCGACCGGACGCCTGAGCAGGCCGGCATGCGGCTCCGCAAGGCCCCGAGTCGCCCCGACTGGAAGCCGTTCTATTCGTCGCACGGCGACAGGTCCGAGAGCTGGGCGAAGTTCCTCGATGACGAACCCGTCCTCAGCCGTCTCTGAGCGCTTGGGATAGGGATAGGGATGTGCTCCTGGGAGAGCAGCGAGATTCCAACACTCGCGTACAGGGTTCGAATCCTTGCATCCCTGCTCGGTCAATGCCCTTGAGGTGTGCAGGAAGGCACGCGACTCTCCGAAAGTCGAGGGCCAGGTTCGACTCCTGGCAAGGGCACTCTCCGCGGGTGTGACGGAAGCACGGCGGTCTTCGGAGCCGCAAGACCGGGTTCGACTCCCGGGCGGAGGAAACGTCTATTCCCCGGTTCCAAGGGATCCCACACGTCCTCGAAGTGTGATGGAAGGCACGCGACTTTGCGAAGGTCGAAGACCAGGTTCGATTCCTGGCGAGGACATTTTTTGATTCACGATAAGAATGGAGTCGATGGCTATAATGTCATGAGCTAGCGATTAAGCCGGTGTTCATGTGCAAGCTACTACGCTGATCGCTTTCTCGGGCGAAGATCAGACTTCACTTGTGGGCGGGGTGAACTCGATGGGACACGTGGTTCTGCTGGGCGATTCTATCTTCGACAACGCGAGTTACGTCCCCGGTGGGCCATCGGTCATCGAGCACTTGCGGCGAATCCTGCCGAAAGGATGGAAGGCGACGCTCCTCGCAACGGACGGGGCAGCGACCGACGGGGTGCTCGGCCAGTTAATGCGACTCCCATCGGACGCCACGCACCTGATCGTCAGTGCCGGCGGGAATAACGCACTCGATCACGGCAGCCTCATTCTGAATGGGGCAGCGCGATCCTACTCCGAGGTCATGACCCGGCTGGCGATCATTCGCTCAGAATTTCAGCGAGACTACCGAGCCATGCTACAGGCGACCCTGGAGCGTGGTCTGCCCACCTTTGTTTGTACCATTTACGACGCGATCCCGGATCTGGAGCCGGCCCTTGAAAGCGGGTTGAGCCTCTTCAATGAAGTCATTTTGCGCGAGGCCTTCCGTGCCGGTCTTCCCTTGATCGACCTCCGACTGATCTGCAACGAGGCCTCGGACTATTCCCCCGCTTCGCGCATCGAACCCTCCGGTCCCGGAGGGGGCAAGATTGCTCGAGCCGTGATCAAGGCCATCGAAAGCCTGACCGACCCACACCTGTCGCGAAGCTGCATTATCGCGTGATCGGTGAGAGAGTCATCGCGAGGCCTTCCAGCGGGCGCTCAGATCGACTTGGGAGCTGAGACTTCGGGCTTTTCGGGCTCGGCCGGCTTCTCCTTGTCGAGCCCCGGCGGGGTGGCGCGCTTTTCGTCGACCGGGGGAGCCGACGGCTCGGGCACGGCCGCCTCGGGTGAGGGTAGCGTCAGGCCTGCCTCGGACAGCACATCCGTAAGGTCGGTGTAGTCGCCGTATCGGGTCATGATGCTGTTGGCGATGTTGGCGACCTCGGTGGCGCGATTCATGGTCCGCGCCTTCGCGAGTTGCTCGAGTAGGCTCGTGACGAGCCTCCGTCGTTGCTCCACCGCGGATTTCAGGTCTTCCGAACGCTTCTGGGCCAGCAAATACCAGCGCCGTATCTCGGGGTCGAATTCCTTGTCCTTGAGATTGGCTGACATCTGATCCCAGTAATGGATCGCGAGTAGGTCGTCGTGACGTTTCGATGCCTCGGAGGCAAGGCTGAAATACTGGACGTAGCTATCTTCCCCGACGTTCTGCGTCTTGTTGATCGGCGTGGGATGGGGCGTCTCGAGGTACACAGCTCGATCAATCGCCCGGGAGAGCTCGATCCGATCCCGCCAGGACTGGACCGTCGACCGGTATTTACTCTCGGGGAACCGGCGATCCAGTGTGTCGAGGTACTTCTCACGCGCCCGTTCCCAGTCGGAGCGATGCTCGGAGGCCATCAGGATATTGGCCTGGCTGTAGAGGTACTCCTCGCTATACGGCCAGAGCATGTATCCCAGGAACCCGCTCATCGCGACGAGCGCGAGGACGAGTAGGCCGATCTCAATGTGCTGCCGCTCGGGGACGAAAATCCTCTTGTTCGCCTTCGACGTCGAGGGCTTCTTGGCTTTCTTGGTCGGCTCCAGGCCCGTCCTAACGGGATTGATGGTGGGGTCGCCATCGGTTGGCCAGACCATGGGGACGGTCTCGCCCCGGCTGGCCTTGTCGCGGATCTCCGTCAAGGCTAACGCAACTGCCGCGGCATCCCAGGGGCGGTCGGCCGGATCCTTGGCGAGGAGTTGCACGATCAGCTTGTCGAGGGCAACCGGGATCTCGGCCACCTTGGCGCTCGGCCTGGGCGCCGGCTCGTTGAGGTGGCAATGCATCAGGACGACGGCCGAGGTCCCCTCGAATGTGGGTCGGCCCGTCAGGATCTGGTAGAGGACCACACCGAGGGCATAGAGGTCGGTCTTGTGGCTGATCGCCGGGGCGCCTCGGATCTGCTCGGGGGCCATGTAGGCCGCGGTGCCGAGCGTACGCCCTGTGGCGGTGAGCGCCGTGGCGTCGAGATCCTTGGCGATCCCGAAGTCGGTCAGCTTCACGCGACCCTTCTCGGAGACCATGAGGTTCGATGGCTTCAGGTCGCGATGAACGACGCCGTGTTCGTGGGCGTACTGGAGGGCCTCGGAGACCTGGATCCCAAAATCAACCGCCTCGCGCCAGGGCAAGGGGCCTCGACGGTTGAGGAGTTGCTCGAGGTTCTCTCCCGCGACGTACTCCATGGCGAAGTACGACGTCCCCTGGTAACGGCCCAGCGCCAGGAAGCGAACGATGTTCGGGTGGCGGAACTGCTGGAGGATCTCCGCCTCGCGGCGGAAGCGCTCGTAGCTCTTGCTGCGCTGGGCGACCTCGCCGCTGATGACCTTCACGGCCGCGGGACGGCCGGTCGTCTCGCTGATCGCCCGGTAGACGACACCCATCGCTCCCGTTCCGAGAATTTCCTCGACTCGAAACGATCCGAGCTTCTCGCCGATCATGCGCTCGCCCTGGGAGGACTAGACTGAGCCGAAAATCGTTGGCACCTCAAGGTTAGCAGATCGGCCGGCCATTGCCCAACGGGGAGAGCCTGCGTCCTGCCATAAGTCAGACTCAGGCTCCCGGTTGTCGAATGCCTCAGGACTGGGGCACGGCGCACGAGATGCCGCCCGCCGCCGGCAGGTAGCTGCTCTGGACGTAGTCCATGACCATGCGGTCGGCGTTGAAACGCCAGGCCAGCGAGCGCAGGGCATTCTTCTGGCGGGCGATCCAGCCACGCGGCAGGCCCGACGAATCCCTCGTGTAATAGAGGGGGATGACCTGGTTCGTCAGGGTGTCGACGAGGGCCTTGTGATCGCGCTCGTCCTGGATTGACGGGACCGAGTGCGACTGGCCACCGCCGATGGCGAAGCCGTTCGCGCCGTCGTAAGCCTCTCCCCACCAGCCGTCCAGGATCGAGAAGTTGAGGGCACCGTTAAGGAGGGCCTTCTGGCCCGAGGTTCCGCTCGCCTCCTGGGGACGTCGCGGATTGTTCAGCCAGACGTCGACCCCCTGGACGAGCTGCCTGGCCACGTTCATGTCGTAGTCTTCCACGAAGACGAGGCGATGGGTCAGGTTGGCCTGGTGCGTGAGCCGGACGATGCCCTGGATCAGTTCCTTGCCGTACTGGTCTTCGGGGTGAGCCTTCCCCGCGAAGATGAACTGGATAGGCCGATCGCTCGAGTTGATCAACGCTGCAATCCGCTCGATGTCCTGGAGGACCAGGCCTGCCCGCTTGTAAGTTGCAAATCGGCGGGCGAAGCCGATCGTCAGGGCGTTTAGGTCGAGCGCGGTGCTCGCGTTCTTGATCGAAGCCTCGCCCTCGTTCCGCTTCTCGGCCTGCGCGACGAGGCGACGGCGCACGAACTCGATGAGCCTGGCTTTGAGGACTTGCTGGGTTTCCCAGAGCTCGGCGTCCTCGATGCTCGTGACGCCTTCCCAGGTCTCCGGGTGCCGCATCCGCTTGGGCCACTCGGGCCCGAGGTGGCGGTCGAGGAGGAAGTGCATCTGGGGGGCGACCCAGCTCGAGACGTGGACGCCGTTGGTGATGTGCCCGATGGGGACCGCTTCTTCCGTGCGGTTCGGATAGAGTGGGTGCCACATCCGTCGCGAGACCAGGCCGTGGAGGGCGCTGACGCCGTTGGCGTGCCTCGAGAGCTTGAGGGCTAGCACGGTCATGCAGAAAAGCTCGCTCGTATCGCCCGGATAGACGCGGCCGAGGCCCATGAAGTCGTCGTACGAGAGGTGCAGGCCCTCGCGGATCTTGCCGAGGTTCTCCTCGACAAGTTGGGCTCCGAAGCGATCGTGGCCGGCGGCGACCGGCGTGTGGGTGGTGAATACCGTGATCTGGGCGACGTCACGCATCGCGTCGCCGAAGGGCACGGCGTTCATCTCCATCTCGGACCGGATCATCTCGAGGCCGGCGAAGGCGCTATGGCCTTCGTTGAGGTGGAGGACCGACGGGGCGATGTTGAGCGCCCTGAGGACTCGGATGCCGCCGACGCCGAGCAAGAGCTCCTGGCGGATGCGGACGCGGGCGTCTCCGCCGTAAAGCCGGGCCGTCAGCTTGCGGTCGCTTTCGGAATTCTCGGGGACGTTCGCATCCATGAGCAGCAGGGTCGTCCTGCCGACCTCGACGCGCCAGACCTGCGAGTGCAAGACGCCGTTGTGCGTGTCGATCGAGATCAGGAGGGGCCTGCCATCTTCGCCGTTGACCTTCTCGATCGGGAGGAGGTCGGGGTTGGCGTTGAGGTAGCTCTCTCGCTGCCATCCGTTCTCGTCCAGACTCTGTCGGAAGTAGCCCTGGTCATAGAGTAGGCCGATGCCGACGAGGGGAATGCCGAGGTCGCTCGCGCTCTTGAGGTGGTCGCCCGCCAGCACGCCGAGGCCGCCCGAGTAGATCGGCAGGCTCTCATGCAGGCCGAACTCGGCCGAGAAATAGGCGACGGGTCGGGCGCGGAGGTTCGCCGCGTAGATCGCGCCCCAGGAGTCGGTGTTCTTCAGATACTCCGACAGGCGGCGGAAGGCATAGTCGATCCGGGAGTCGAGCGCCATCTCGGCGGCCCGACGCTGGAGGACGTCGTCGGGAAGGCGCTTGAGGAACTCGATCGGATTGTGATCGATGTCACGCCAGAGCTGGGGGTCGAGCTCTCGGAACAAGCTGATGACGTTAGGTTGCCAGGTCCACCAAAGATTCCTCGCCAATTCTCGGAGCTTGTCGATTCTCTGTGTCTGACCGGCCATGTCATCCCCCAGCATCCGAAGAATGAGACCCGTTTCCCCTTGTGGGGAGAGGGCTTCCGATTTGGAGCGATAGTATGGCGGAAACGGATGCGCTTGCCAAGACCCGTAAACCCGCCTTGAAACCAGGCCGGGTTCGTGCGTCTCGAGCTTGATTTAACCGGGAATACTCGAGCGTTAGAAGAGATGGATTCGATGTGTTTTGAAGTCAGTCCAAGACCAAAAAGGACTGAGTTCGCGCGATTTGAACTCGTATCGGGACGGCGTTGCTTTGAAGAAAGCCTCGGGCACATTTTCGTCGGAGCCGGCTTGTCGAACTATTCTTGAATCCTGCTCGGAAGGCCGTCCAATCGAAAATGTTTGTCTATTTTCTCCCTGTGCTCCCTGATCTCGAAATAGTCGAGGAGGTCGGGATAGAGGTCTCCGTGCGAGTCGAACGTACGCGACCTCACCATGACGAGTTCGTTCCACAAACAATTCGCGATCGGTTGAAAGAGCAAAAAGGAGGCGAGCAGGATGGCGGCGAATCGACCGAAGCGCTGTCCGAAAGCCAACACCCCCTGGGCTGTGAAGAGGTGGATCGTAGGGATCAAGAAGAGAAGGAGTCGGCCATGGAAGGGATATTTTTCGAGGACGGAGGCAGCGAGTGCGAAAGCCAGTGGCGCGAGTAATAAGAAAGTACCGCCGCGCCAGCGTCTCGCGAGCGAGACGACGCCGAGCAGGAAGACCGCGAGGTCGACCAGGCCCGAATAAGGCTCATTGAGCGGCGTATGCAAACATGCAGGGTTGATGAAGACATTCGCCAGTTGCCAGAAGGTTTGATCCAGTTGCCGGAGACTCCTCGGCGGGAACGGAAGGAACGCGAAGGCCCACCAGTCGCTGATGAAGCTGTCGGATCGGTCGAGGAGCCTCTGACCGATCCCGAAGCAGATGCCGAAGCTGATCCCCCAGACCATGCACATCCCGCACGCTTTGAATACGAGGTCTCGGCGATGCGCCTTCCAGGCGACGAATACGTAGCGAAGACCGAGTCCGCCCAGCACCAGGGCCATCGAGAAGGAAAACCAGGTCGAAATCGCCCCGAAGGCAGTGAGGAGCGCGAGTCGCCTGCGGTTCGACAGTTCATCCACGACGGGGCGAGCGGCGACGAGGAAACCCAGCAGTGCAAACATCACCTCGCCTGAATACTGCTTGATCTCCGAGGAGTAATAGAGGAGGTAGTCGCACAGGGCGAAGAAGGCCACCGCGATGGGGACCGCGTCCCGATTGAGGTATGCCTTCCCAACCTTCCGCATGAGGAACATCGAGGAGATGCCGCAGAGCAGAGGGATGAAACGCGCGGAGGGCACGACAGGGAAGGGGAGCCTAACCATAATCCGCTCAAGGATCAGGAACCCCGGCGGCGCGAGTTGGTACTCCGTGAGCCTTGTCCAGAGATCGAAGACTGGCAGGTTGACGAGGTTCAGCAGGAGCGATTCCTCATCGCGATAAAGCGAACGGTTGCGGGCATACTCCGCGACGCGCAGTATGATCCCCACCATCACGGCCAGCCAGGTCATCAAATCGCAAGTGATACGAAATTCGCCAACCGACCGGAGGCCCTCGCGAGTTGTCGCCCCGTTCGAGAGTCGCTGGTCCGAATTCGACATCTGAGGCGGTTCCTCGCTGAGGGAAACCATGTCGTCATGGCTGGTTTGAATTATAGGGGGCCACGAATCGCTAGAACCGATGAGCGTTCGTTTCTCCACGAAGTGGCCCGGGATTTTCACGACCCTGTGAACGTGCCGAGGGCCATTTCACAGAACATTCGAGGTGATGGCAAAGGTGAAATGACGAGGGGGGCGGCCTGAGGCGGGCTCTTGCCCGGTGGAGAGCGTCTCCATTAGTCTATCCGACGCTGAAAACTGCTGGATGAGCCTGAGAAGGAGCGGATTGACGATGCCTCAAGTGACCGTCGAAGGGGAAAAGACATTCCTGGCCGAGGCCGGGGTCAAGCTCGTCCTCGCGATCGAGGATGCCGGGATCGACATCATGCACCGCTGCGGCGGGAATGCCAGGTGTACGACCTGCCGGGTGCAGGTAATTGCCGGAGATGTCGGGCCGATGGAGGAGGCGGAAGAGACCCGACTCGCGCGCGAAGCGTCACTCGGGCCGGACATTCGCCTCTCCTGTCAGATACGCGTCCAGTCGGACCTGACGGTTCGCGTTCTGAGCCGATCTTCCGAGACAGGAATTCCCGCCGGGACGCGACCGGCCGATTGATGGCTCGTGAGCTAGAGCCGAGCCGGTGACGAAGGAGAGGATCGGGAGCAGGCTTCGAGAAAACGGGGCCTGCTCACCGAAGATTCAGGCATTTCGAGCTGGCGGAGGTCCATGAACTAGGGTCGTGATGACCTAGTCTCACTGGGCTTCCGAGCACTTCTTGCAACGACCAATGTGACGGCGGACCTGGCCCCCGCAGCGCTTGCAGCGATGGTACTTCGACTGACGCATCTTCTTTTTCCGAGGACGGAAGGGCACGGGACACCTCACCTTATGTCATCTTGCAAGACACTCCGGCCGACATGGTCGGAGACAAGGCTAAGAATTGTAACCTAATTGCACGCCGATTCGCCAGGGATCTTGATCGCCTTTTCCCGCTCGAATTGAAATAACCGGACTGCCGATTCCAGACCGTCGAACCCCATTCGATCCGAGATAACGCCAGCTTCCATGTTGTGCCTGCCATATCAAATCGCCAGGTCTCGTGACCGCACTCCGTTGCGGGCTGAGATTCTAACGCTTTAGAACGCTAGCATGTTGAATTGATCCGGTGACTGGATCTCGACATCGTACACCCCTAGAATGGGCCCCTGGTTGGGGAGCCGCTTGTGCAACGTAGGTTTTCGCGGGAAAGAGGCTATCGATGCGATGGGGATTCGTCCTGGGGTTGGTCGTCGCCTGGATAGGGACCGAGAGACTGGCGGGAGCCGACACGGATGCCGAGATTGCCGAACGGGCTCGACGGATACACGCGTCGGCCTTCGTGTTCGACGGTCATAACGACTTGCCCTGGAGCCTTCGGAAGGAAGGGGACGTTAATTTCGAGACCCTTGACCTGGCCAAGCAGCTCCCCAAGGGGCAGACGGATATCCCCCGGATGCGCGAGGGTGGCCTTAAAGCCCAGTTCTGGTCGGTCTTCATCCCCAACGAGCATGAAAATCCGGGCAGGACAGTGATCGAGCAGATCGACATCGTCCACCGGATGGTCGACCGATACCCCAACGACATGGAACTCGCGCTCGACGCCGCGGATGTGGAGCGGATTGTCAAGGCGGGCAAGATCGCTTCGCTCATCGGGATCGAAGGGGGGATCGCCATCGAGGAGGATTTGGCGATGCTCAGAGCTTTCCATCGCCTCGGCGCCCGCTACATGACCCTGACGCACAATACGACGCTCGACTGGGCCGACTCGGCCGTGGACCTGCCCAAGAGCCACGGGCTCTCCCCATTTGGCGAAAGGGTTGTGCTCGAGATGAACCGTCTCGGGATGCTCGTCGATATCTCCCACGTTTCGGCGGAGACGATGGAGGACGTCTTACGGATTGCCAAGGCGCCGGTCATCGCGAGCCACTCCAGCGCCTTTGCGGTGGCGCCAAGTCCTCGGAACGTCCCGGATGAGATCCTCAAGCAATTGCCGAAGAACGGCGGCGTGGTGATGGTCAACTTCTACTCGGCCTTCGTCGTCCCCGAGGCCGCCCGCGCGATGTCCAAGGCCCGCGCCGAGGCTCGCGAGAAGAACGCCGACCCCGAAAAAGCCAAGAAGGCCTTCGAAGCCTGGTACAAGGCTTACAAGATGCCTCGGGGAACCATCAAGGATGTGGCCGATCACATCGACCACATCGTGAAGGTGGCCGGGATCGACCATGTCGGGATCGGCTCCGACTTCGACGGCATCACGTCCTGGCCGGTCGGGCTCGAAGACGTTTCGTGCTATCCCAAGCTCACCGAGGAACTCATTCGACGTGGCTATTCCGACGCCGATATCGCCAAGATCCTCGGCGGGAACGCGCTCCGAGCCTTCCGCGTCGCGGGCGACGTCGCGAAGACGCTGCAAACAACCTTGAAGCCGGCAGTCGATCAACCGATCGAGAAGAACTCCGACGACTGATCCTCAGCGATTGATTGATGGCGAGCGGCCTGATCGGGTCAGAGTGTTTTCAAGTATTCGATCAGGTCGCTCCGCTCGTCGTCGGTCAGTTTGTCGCCATAGGTGTGGCCGCCATTACCGAGTCCGAAACGCGACGTGTCGTAGGTCGAACGCGACTCGACGAACGACTGCGGTTTTTCCGAGGGAGCTGAGTCGTCGATGACCTCGACCTTCCAGCCGACCTCCCGCTGATCGAAGTGGGCGAAGTCGGTATTGGCGGCCCGTTTGAACTTTTTGGGACGCAGGCTCGATTGGAGGAGTGCCTTCAAGGTTGGGATCGAGCCATTGTGAAGGAATGGGGCCGTCGCCCAGAGACCATCGAGGGGCGGGGCCTGATAGCCTACCATCGTCTCATCGGAGGGATGATCGGCGGCGAACCAGGTCGTATTGTAGTGGGCGACCAGGCGGTCGGAGAGTCCGAGGGCTCGGGCAGGGTCGGTGCCGACCACTTTCAACTCGATAATCTTGTTGGGGTACTTGCCATCCGGGCCGTACGTACCGTGGCATTTGACGCAATTCTTCGCGAAGACCTGCTCGCCACGTCCTGACTTCGCCGCGTCGATTGAAAATGGGTACTTCGGCGGCTTGAGACTCTTGAGATACGCCTGGATGTCCCGGAAGGTCGGCTCGAGTTCCTGAAACTGCTTGAGAGTCTTCTCACCCATCAGAAACTGCATGTTGGTCCGGACCGAGCGCGCATCGGTTCGGCCGTCGTAATACATGGTCGACTTGCGACCGAGCCGCCACCACGGCGGCGTATCCATCTCGGGCAGTCGAGCCCCGAGTAAGAGCGGGAAGGCGCGGAAGGATAGGTCGGGATTCCGTAAGGCGAGCAGCACGGCGGAGATCATCCCGGCGTTGACGGGGCCTCGCACGCTATTCAGCACGAACAGGCTGGGCGGCAGGCGTCTCCCCTCGGCCTGGGTCATTTCTTGCAGGAGCGAGGTCAGGTCCAGCGTCGAATTCCCGATGCCGACATAACTTGTGCCGCCGATCGAGCCGCCGTGGCAGACCATGCAGTCGATCTGGATCCCCGTCTTCGAGCCGTCGGGCCCGTTCCCTCGTCGCAGGCCCATGGGGAGGCCGTCGTTGGGATAGGGGGCGGGGTGAAGGCCGTAGCGTCGACTGAAAACCTCGGCGTATCCGGCGTCGGAGAGGTCGGCAGGGACCTTCTCGTTACCCCAGAGCCGGCTCACGTTCCGATACGTCGAGTCTTTCCAGGCCGGCTTGAGGTAACCCTGCAAGGTCAAGGCGATCCGGCCGCGTTCGGCGGCAGCGGCGTCGTCTTCGCCTGCTAACGTGCTCGACGTGAGACACCAGGCCAGGACGATAGAGACGGATGCGATGCGATGGATCATGGGGCGGCCTCCCGAACCTCCCTACGTTATCACGCGTTCAGGCTCGTCCTACCATCGTAGAGGACGAAGAGAGGTTCGGGAAAGGCCGAATCGGCTCGAGCTTTATCGGGTCGCCTGTTTGAACCCGGACGAGGCAGCACCGCGGTCATCGGCCTTGGCGGCTGACTTGCGGGGCAGCGGCTTGATCTTGATGTTGCGGAACTGCACGAGGCTGGGCGGGCCGGTGTACTTGCCGTCTCGGAAGCCGCCATGGTGCTGGAGCGAGAGCGGGCCCTTTTCCGGGATCCCCGGGAGCTGGGCGTCCTCGATGACCGTGACGCCGTTCAGGACCACCGTCAAGCGGTCGCCCACGAGCTTGATCTCGAAGTCATTCCACTCCCCGACGGGCTTGTCGGCCTGGGTCTTCGGGGTCACGCCTTTTCGGACGGCCGGCGGCAGCTTTGCGTCCATCCGGTAGCCGTAGACTTCGCCCGAGCCGATGGGCCAACACCACATGTTGACCTGGCTCTTACCTTTCACGTCGCGGAGGTAGACCCCCGAGTCGCTATCGGGCAGGGCGAGGGTCAGCGGCTTCCCATCCACGCCCCTGGCATGCGTGCCGTCGGGGAGGACGTAAGGAATGCGGGGGTTCGTGTAGGGGGTCTCTTTGAGGCGCCACTCGATCTTGAGGATGAAATCCTCGTATTCCTTCTTGCTGACGAGGTTCTTGTTGCCCTTCGCCTCGCTCTTGGCGTCGTAGTCGATGACGCCCTCGAGGATCTTCCAGTGGCCGTTGTCTCCCTCGGGGATGATCCATTCGGAGAGATCCTTGCCGTCGAAGAGAGTCACGAACCCCTCGTCGTCGGCCGCATGGGCCGTCGAGGCCAGGCACAGGGTCAGGACGCATAAGACGCGTGCGAACATCGGTGGGAACTCCGTCGCTTTTTGGAGGTGAATCGATGCTTGTTCAATAGATCATGAACGATCGAGTTCGGAGGCGCCAGGCTAACTTGCCCGTCGAGCCCCGTCAACGAACGGCCGGATTGGAGCAGGGCTATTGACGGATTCATTGTGGGGAGGTTAGAGAAGCGTCTTCGGCTTAGAACGACCCCTTTCGAGATCCTTGGCATGGACGCACCCTCAAATCTCGGCTTGCTCCATTTCCTCGATGAGGTCCTCGACCCTCGCAGTCGACACGGCCGCCAGCATCCCCTATCGGCCGTCCTCGCCTTGGCCTGCTGCGCCATCATGTGTGGCTCCCGCAGTTATGCCGCCATCGGCCAATGGGCCCACGACCAGGACATCGCGTTCATGCATCGCCTCGGATTCACTAGGCGTCCTCCCAAGTCCGGCGGCATTCGCAAGGTCCTCATGGCCCTCTCGCCGGCCGCACTGGAGGCGGCCTTGACCCGCTGGGCCGAGGCCCTGCTCGGCCAAATCCCCGCGGAGGACGAAGGCCTCCTTGCCCCCTTCGCCCTGGACGGTAAGTCGGTTCGCGGCAGCTTCGATGGCCTGAACAAAGCCGTTCATCTGCTCTCGCTGGTCGCCCACCGATCCGGGCTGACCGTGGCCCAGGCCAAGGTGCCCGACGGCGCCAAGGACAAGACGAATGAACATAAGGCCGCCCTCCAGCTCCTCTCGGGGTTGGTCCTCGAGGGCCGTCTCATCACCGGCGATGCCATCTTCTGTCAACGCGACCTGAGCCGTCAGATCGTCGACAGCGGCGGCCATTACCTCTGGGTGGTCAAGGACAATCAGCCCGCACTCCCGGCCGACATCCGAGCGGCCTTCGCCCCGGGAGCCGTAGAGGCTCTTTCCCCCCCGGCAGCGGCGCCTCTGGCTTGAGGCCATCGACACAGCGACCACCTTGGAGAAAGGACATGGCCGCACCGAGCGTCGCACGTCGACGGCCACGACGGCCCTGAACGGCTATCTGGACTGGCCCGGAGTGGGCCAGGTCGGCCGAATCGACTCGGTCGTGCTGCGCGACGGCAAGCGCACCACGGAGACCCGCCACTTCATCACCAGCGTGCCGCGTTCGATGGCCGGTGCCGAGGAACTCCTGCGCTGGTCGCGCGGCCATTGGACCATCGAGAACCGCTCGCACCATGTGCGAGACGTGAGCCTGGGAGAAGATGCCAGCCGGATTCGCAAAGGCTTCGGCCCCGAGGTCTTTGCGGCGTTACGGAACCTGGCCCTCGGCTTGATACGATCGACGGGGAGCACCAACATCGCCGGGGCGATGCGAAGGAATGCCAGCCGCATCAGCGATCTCTTCGCCACGCTGGGCATCTTCTAACTGTGATTAGCCGTGCGGATTGGAGGAACCGAAGAGTAAGGAGCGTCCTATCCTTTAGGACATTTTGACGATTGTGATGAATTTGCGGACCCGTGATCGGTGTGTTTGCGGGCTGTACGCATGAAACCGAGCCCTTGATGCCTGAACAGGATGTAAATTTGCGCTCTTTGTACGCTAGTCCATCGACACGCGATGGCGTAACCGATATAATCGAGAGGAGATGCAGCGAATTAGTGATCGGGCCGACAGTGGCTCATCCATCAAATCCATCGGGTCGATTCGGCGGGAGGTAGGCATGGGACCAGCCGAGATCGTGGTGAGTCTCAAGGAGCTTTGCGAGACGCACGGACCGCGTCTGACGACCGAAGAGATCGTGGACTGGATCGACCGCAACAGCGGTTATGAATCCGACGCCGAATTGATTGCGTACGCCAAGAAGATGAAAGCGCGTCAATACGCGAGGATGCTCGACTACGAGGATGAGGAGACCGGCATCCGCATCAAGCGGCTCTGGAGCTTCTACGACGCCGAGTTGGGCCGTCGCTACTACGCCGACATCCTCCAGATGCCCGACGATCGCCGTCGCCACCTCGTTCGCCAGTACGCCCACTTCCTCGAGCAACTCCGCTCCGTCCGTAAGGCCATGTCCGACTACTTCGCTGGCCAGCAATTCTTTGACTTTTACATGGCGTCCGAGGAGCCGGAGCTTGTCACCACGAAGTCGCGATCGCGGTCTCGCTGAATCTAGGTGCCGCGACATTTGAGACATACGAGTGTCAGTTATCACGGGGAGTAAGGGAAAATCGATTTCCTTGCTCCCGTTTTTATTGTGCCGTTTCTCGCCGGCTGCAAGGCGAGGAATGCCGGTTCATACCGAATCCCGGCTTCAGCCCTCCATCTATCTCCAGCACCTGTTGTAACGACCTCCGAAGATCAGGCCTCGGCACGAGAGCGGGGCTTGACCAGGCATCGGTCCTGTCGGGACAATGGGCGTCTTGCTTTCAGTGCATCGTTATTGATCGTCGAAGCTCAGGAAAGTCGAGCCCATGGCCGCAACGACCGAACCGAAACCGTCAACCGCAGCTTTGCCCGATGCCTTCGGGCGGTTTGGGATGTTCGGAGGACGGTTCGTTCCCGAAACGCTGATGGATGCGTTGAGTCAGCTCACCGAGGAGTATGAGCGGGCCAAGGCGGACCCCGAATTCCAGGCGCAGCTCCAGGACTACCTCACCAACTACGTCGGCCGGCCCTCGCCGCTCTTCCATGCCGAGCGCATCAGCGCGAAGCTTGGTGGTGCCGCCATCTACCTGAAACGCGAGGACCTGAACCACACCGGGGCCCACAAGATCAACAACGCCCTGGGGCAGGTCCTGATCGCCAAGCGTATGGGGAAGACTCGCGTGATCGCCGAGACCGGCGCGGGGCAGCACGGCGTCGCGACCGCGACGGCCTGTGCCCTCACCGGCCTCGAATGCACGGTCTACATGGGCGAGGAGGATATTCGTCGCCAGAAGCTCAACGTCTTCAACATGCGGACCCTAGGCGCCACGGTGGTCCCCGTCGGCACCGGCACGCGGACCCTCCGCGACGCGACAAACGAGGCCATGCGGGACTGGATGGGATCTTCGGCGAAGACCCACTACACCATCGGCAGCGTCGTTGGGCCGCACCCGTTCCCGATGATCGTCCGCGACTTCCAGGCCGTCATCGGACGCGAGACGAGGGAGCAGTGCCTCGCCCGCATCGGCCGGCTCCCCGACGCCGTCGTGGCCTGCGTCGGGGGTGGCTCCAACGCCGCCGGCATGTTCGCCCCACTGATCGACGACACGTCCATCGAGCTGGTCGGGGCCGAGGCCGGGGGGCATGGACCCGAACTCGGCAGGCACGCCTCGAGCCTGACGCAGGGTAAGCCAGGCGTCCTCCACGGCAGCCTCAGTTACGTGCTCCAGGATGACGACGGCCAGACCTGCGACGTCCATTCCATCTCGGCCGGCCTCGACTATCCGGGCGTAGGGCCAGAGCACAGCTACTGGAAGGACACCGGCCGCGTCCGTTACGAAAGCGTCCGCGATGACGAGGCCCTCGCCGCCTATCAGACCCTTGCCAAGTATGAGGGCATCCTGCCCGCTCTTGAGTCGAGCCATGCGGTGGCGCAGGCCCTGAAGGAAGCGCCTCGAATGGGGGCCGATAAGGTCGTCGTCGTCTGCCTGTCGGGCCGCGGCGACAAGGATGCTTACGAGGTCGCCCGACTTCGCGGCGAGCCGATCTGAGCGAGCCTTGCCGTCGTGACGGAGCCGATGGAGGTCGCCAGTTTTCGGCCTTCCACTCGAGCTGGTGGACGGAGCCGTTTCGAATGACGACCGTCGATCGCCGCGTGTGATCGACGGTCGATTGACAGCGTCGTCATCGCATGACCCCGGCCGCGAGGGGTCGTCCCTGCCGCTTTTCAAGACCCAACGACCGAGTCTTCCATGAATCGCATTGATGTCCTCTTCAACCGGCTCCGCAGCGAAGGCCGACGCGCCCTGATGCCGTTCATCACCGCGGGCGATCCCGACCTTCCCACGACGGCGGCTCTCATCACCGAGCTGGTCGCGCGGGGCGCCCACATGGTCGAAGTCGGGATCCCGTACTCCGACCCAATCGCCGACGGGCCGGTCATCGCCGAGAGTTACCACCGAGCCTTGACCAAGGGCATCAAGCTCTCGCACATCTTCCAGACGATTCGAACGCTTCGCGCCGAGACTGCGACGGGTACGCTGACGGTGGCCCCGCTCGTGACGATGGTCTCCTACTCGATCATCCACAAGCAGGGCGTCGACCGGTATCTGAGAGACGCGGTGACAGCCGGGATCGACGGCCTGATCGTACCGGATCTACCCGTCGAGGAGTCGGAAAGCCTCTGCCGCAAGGCCACCGCCTTCGACCTGCGCCTGATCCAGCTCATCACCCCGACCACGCCTCGGACGCGAGCCGTCCAGATTGCCAGATCGACGACGGGCTTCGTCTACTATGTCTCTGTCGCAGGCATCACGGGCGAGCGGAAGAGTATTCCGCCGGAACTCGCTGAGAACGTCGCCTGGCTCCGCACCCAGACCGATCTCCCGATCTGCATCGGCTTCGGCATCAGCTCGGCGGATCATGTGAAGGAACTCGCCCCGGTCGCCGATGGCCTGATCGTGGGCAGCGCAATCGTCAGGCGCCTGGCCGATGCGGAAAACCGTCATCGGACCGAGATCGTCAAGGAAATCGGAGACTTCGTGGCCGAACTTACGAACGGCCTGAAGACCTGAACCGCGGCCACTCGCCAGGCCTACAAATAATCAGGGCTCGCCGTCATGTTCATGGATGACGGCGAGCCCTTTTCCTTCTGATCGCCTTTGCTGGCTCACCTCGATCAGACCTCGTAGGTCGTGAGCCGATCCGGGATCTGGACCGGGTTGATGACGTGCTTCTGGAGCACCGGGGCGAGGGCCTCGAGGCTGTCGGGCTCGCCGTGGACGAGGAAGCCATGCTCGATGCCGCCGCCGGTCTGCTCGTACCACCAGGCGAGGTCGTTGCGGTCCGCGTGCCCCGAGAAGCCGTCGAGGACGTAGACGGCCGCGTTGAGGTCATGCCACTGGTCCATGATCTGGACCCGTTCGACCCCTTCCGCCAGTTGTCGGCCCAGGGTCCCCTCAGCCTGGTAGCTGACGATGACGATCGCATTGTCCGGGTCGTCGACGACGTGGCGGAGGTGATGACGGATACGGCCGGCCTCGCACATGCCCGACGAGGCGATGATGACCATGGGCCCGTGCAGGTAGTTCAGGCGGCGGGAGTCATCCCATGACGCGCAGAATTCGACGTATTTGGATCCGAAATACATCGGATCCTTGTCCATGAGTCGCTGTGCCGTCTCGGTGTATGACTCGGGGTGGTCGCGATGGATCTCGGTGAGCCGCAAGGCCAGGGGGCTGTCCACGTAGATCGGGATCGGACGGACCTTGTGAAGCGCGAAGAGTTCCTGGAGGCAGTAGACCATGCGCTGGGTCCGGCCCAAACTGAACGCAGGGATGACCACCTTGCTGTGGAGTCGGGTCGCCCGCGCGACGATGGCGTGGAGTTGCTTGATGAGCTTGTCGTACGAGTCGAGCTCGCGATTGCCGTACGTCGACTCCGAGACGAGAATGTCGATATCTTTAATTACGGTCGGATCCGGTAAGAGCTCCATGTTCCTGCGGCCCAGGTCGCCGGTGAAGACGAAGCGCCGCTTCCTGGAGTCCTCTTCATAATCGAGCTGGATGATCGCCGAGCCCAGGATGTGGCCGGCATCGAAGTACGTCAGCTCGACTCCCGGGAGGATTTCGACCGGCGTCTTGTAGGACTGGCGGACAAGGCGCTCGACGACCCACTCGACGTCGGTCAGTTCGAAGAGAGGCTCGACGGCCTCGACATTCATATGTTTTGTAGACGCGTTCCTGAGATCATCCCTCTGGATGCGGGCGCTGTCGCGGAGCATCACATTGAGGATGTCGGCCGAGGCCTTGGTGGCGTAGATCGGCCCACGATAGCCCGAACGGACGAGGCGGGGCAGACGCCCGATGTGGTCGTTGTGCGCGTGCGAGACGATGACCGCGTCGAGGGAGCGGGGGTCGAACGTGAACTGGCGATTGGGACTCTCGGGGTCGATCCGGTTCGAATCGAAGAGGCCGCAATCGAGCAAGATCTTGTGCGGGCCGATCTCGAGGAGATGGGCCGTACCGGTCACTTGCCGGGCCGCCCCGTGAAACGTGATGCGCAAACGACCATCCTCCCGACGATTCCGCAGCGTTGGATTCTGAAAGAACGAGCGGACTCGAGCTTCGTCTCTGTTATGTCTCTGGGACTTATGATGCCACGAACGGGGGTCCGGTTCAAGCTCCCTCGACCGCGCCGAGAACTCGCGTTGAAATTTCCTTGAATTCGGCGTAAATGTTGCTCTCAGGAAAAGACGTTCGTTTTGGTAGTCTCTTCTACGTGTCCGAGCAGGGTGAGGAGCGCCCCGTGATGACGCGCGAGATACCGGATTCGCATGCACTTCACCGCCTCTTCCGAGGCATCACCGAATACACGTTCATGAATGAACTTGGTATCGGTGACCCCAACCTCGTAGGGTACGTCGCGGATCTCCTGGTCCGGTTCGTCCCCGCCCAGACCATCTGGCGGCTTCGCAATGCGCGAGGCGAGCGGCTCACCGAAGTCACCGCCATGGTCGCCGAAGCCGAGGCGTCCACCGATGCCTCAAGGCGCTACGAATGTCACCGTCACGTCGGGGACTTTACCCTCTTCTGGACCGGCATCTATCCCGACGCCCTCGATCAACTTAGGGCCTCAACGTCCGCCGATCATCTCGTGGATTTTCAGGCTCAGGGGAAACGTTCGTACCGACTCGCGAGCGAGCTCGACGGGGAGGAGAAGAAACGTCCCATACTCCGCCGCCTGAGTGACGAATTCGAGCTCTACGCCTTCGGGCTGTCATGCATCCGTAAGGAATGGGAACGACCTGACCCGCAGCTAGCTCCGCGAGGCTTGGTGGCCTGATACCGCCAAGTCGTTCACGGCTTTACCTCAACATGTACCTCATTTTGACCACAGGAACGCCGAGGTCAGGATTCAAATCCTGACCTCGGCGTTCCTTGTATTAGCCTGACGAACTGAACAAGAGCCCCGTAGATCATCGACGAGGCCTTTTGCACTCCCTTCCACAAAAACCTCCCGCGCTTTCACCCAATCGAGAGACCTTCATTACAACTAGCTAGATCATCGCATCTCGGCTCCTTTGCACAGCGGTGCGACCTCGATTACAGTGTTGATGAATGCAAAGTGAGGCGAAGGTGCGGATTCGCCTCGACACCGTTCGTCAACGCGAGAGGCCGTTACCGGCGTGAGCGAAGCCAAACGATATCGACTCGAGGACCTGCGACGCTTCGCCGTGGCGTTGGCTTCAGCGGCCGGATTTCCCACGTCCCGGGCCTCCCAACTCGTCGGGCATCTGCTCTGGTTTGATGCGGCGGGTGCCCCGAATTTCGGCATTGAGTCCTTGCCCGATTGGCTCGACCGACTCCAGCGCGGAGAATTCGACCCCTCGAGCGTGGGCTTTGTGACGAGTGAAACTCTCGGCACGGTCGTCCTCGAAGGCCGATCCGGAGCACCTCCGATCGTCCTGGCTCGGGCCGGTGAACTTGCGATCGAGAAGGCGAGGGATGCAGGGATCGGCCTCGTAAGAGCCAGCCATCTCGCCCCGACCGGACCCGCCGCAGCCATCGTCTCCGGCATGGCGAGCGGCCCCACCGCGGCCTTCGCATTCGGTCCGGACGGGCAGTATGCCCTGGCGATCCCGGCCGAGGAGGGGCCGCCGGCTGTCTTCGACTCGACGCTCGCTGCGGACGGCGAATCTAGCCGGTCGCGGAGGACGAACCGGTCGGCCAAGACCATCACCCCGGTCGCACTGAAGCCCTGGATGGCGGCCCTCGTTCCAGACGGCGACTGGATGATCCTCGCGCTTCGAGTCGACTCGATCGAGCCGCTTTCCAGCTTCGTCGAGCGGGTCGGCGCAATGATGGACTTCGCCACGCCGGCGGTGGGCCAACTCATCCCATCCGTCAGCGAAGATCGACGCCAGATGATCCGCGAACAGGGGATGACGCTCTCGACCTCGACCCGGGGCTCGTTGGTCGAGTGGGCTCGTCGGCTCAAGGTTGACGCGACCCTTTGACGCGCTTCTCCACACCTACCGACAGACGCAAGGAACCGCGAAATGGTCATCCCGCTCGGCGACCTCGAGAAGACGCGGATCGTCCCGTTCGCGACGTACGCGCTGATCGCCATCAACGTGGTCATGTACTTGTATGAAGTCGACCGAGGGATGACCTTCCAGACCTCGTACGCCGCCACCCCCTACGAGATCAGCCACAACGTCGACCTCGCGGAACCGTTTGATCTGGTGATCAAACGTTGGGAGATGGACCCCGCGGGGCCTAACCGAGTTGGTGCGGAGCAAGAGACGATCAACCAGGGTCCGGTCCCATTCCCCGTCTGGTTCACGATCATCACGGCGATGTTCCTGCACGGGAGCCCGCTACACCTCGCGGGGAACATGCTCTATCTTTGGATCTTCGGCGACAATGTGGAGGAGGTCCTTGGTCGGGCTCGCTACATCCTCGTTTACCTGTCGTGCGGTGTCATCGGGACGCTCCTCCAGATCGCGGCGAACCCCGACTCGATGATCCCGACGCTCGGAGCCTCGGGTGCGATTGCCGGGGTCATGGGGGCGTATCTGATCTGGTTCCCGCACAATCGCGTGAGGGTCCTGGTTTTTCGAATCATCGCCCAGATGCCCGCCGTGTTCGTCATAGGCGGTTGGATCATTCTGCAGATCTGGCAGGGAGTCGGCTCGGTCGGCCGCCTAGGAAACTCGGGGGGGGTGGCCTATCTCGCCCATGTTGGAGGTGCCTTAACCGGAATTTTTGTTGCCTTCCTATTCCACGATCGCGCCCGCCGATTGCAGGCCGAGCACGACGCCCAAGACGGTTGGATCTACCAGTCGTAACGTTTGCGAAAGCAAGGAAATACGTTCACAGATTAGCTGAAGTTGAGCTGCTCGACCAAAGTCAATTCCTTGATCCGAACGGATTTGCGCGCCGCCTGACGATGCCCGCCCCCGCCGACTCCGGTAAGAAACGTCGTTTATACTAGACGTACCTACAGAGACACTCGACTCCGGACGTGTGCCAAGGCCACGTTATGGGGTGGGTGATCGAGATTGGCACCTGGGAGCGGGCGAAGATGTGCGGAATTGCCGGCGCAATGGATCTGGTGGGTCGTCGCGAGTTTCCTGCCGAGCGACTCCTGGCGATGACGCGAGCGATCGCCCATCGCGGGCCGGATGACGAAGCCGTTCACATCGAGCCGGGTATGGTGGACCCCGAAAACTGGACCATCTGTTAAGCTACTCAGACGGGTCTGAGGAGGAGGACGGATGGCGAGGAAGCGGCAAGTCCACACGGCGGCGTTCAAGGCTCAAGTCGCCCTGGCGGCCCTCAAGGGAGACCGCACGATCAACGAGTTGGCCGGCCACTATGGCGTCCATCCCACATCGATCCATGGCTGGAAGAAGCAGCTCATCAGCAGTGCCGAGGAGGTCTTCGGGAGTCCGGCCAAGGCGGCCTCGGCTGACGCCGAGGCACGCCAGGCCGAACTCTTCGAACAGATCGGGCGCCTCAAGATGGAACTCGAGTGGCTGAAAAAAGTCGCCCCATTCAGTTGAGGACCGAAGGCCCTTGATCGAGCCGGATCATCCCCGGTTGAGCGTGCGCCGCCAGTGCGAGTTGCTGGGGCTGAGCCGATCGAGCCTCTACTACCGACCTGCGGGTGAGTCGCCCGAGGACCTGCGCCTGATGCGGTTGATCGACGAGCAATATACGGCATGCCCGTTCTACGGCAGCCGCAAGATGACCGCCTGGCTGGAACAACGAGGTGAGGAGGTCAATCGGAAGCGAGTACAGCGCCTGATGCGGAAGATGGGCCTGGAAGCGATCTATGCCAAGCCCAGGCTGAGTCAGGCCGGGAGAGGCCATAAGATCTACCCTTATCTCTTGCGAGGTGTCAAAGCCCGGCGAGCGGACCACGTGTGGAGCACGGACATCACTTATGTGCCGATGAGTGGAGGGTTCATGTACCTGGCGGCGGTGATCGACTGGTACAGCCGGTACGTGATCGGCTGGCGGCTGTCGAACACGCTGGACGGCTCCTTCTGCCTGGAGATGTTGGAAGATGCCTTGAGGTCGGGGAAGCCCGAGGTGTTCAACACGGACCAAGGGGTCCAGTTCACGGCCGAGGCGTTCACCGGGAGGCTTGAGGCGGCCGGGATAGCCGTGAGCATGGATGGACGCGGCAGGGCATTGGATAACGTGTTCGTCGAACGGCTCTGGAGGACCGTGAAATACGAAGATATTTACATCCAAGGCTACGAGACGGTGCCGGAGCTGCAGCGAGGGTTGAGGCGATACTTCGGCTTCTATAACGAGGATCGGCTCCACGAATCCCTGGGGTACCGGACTCCAGGGACGGTCTACCGAGCGGACAGAGCCACGACGGCCTGATTGGACAGTAGCGAAGGATCGCCGTTTTTTGGTCTAGACAATGGGGTCCACCTCAGGGAGTCGCACTCGGGGCCCGCCGCTTATCGATCGTCGACCTCGTCGGGGGCCGGCAGCCGATCTCGAACGAGCGCGGGAATGTCTGGGTCGCCTTCAACGGCGAGCTCTTCGAGTATCCCGAGCTCCGAGAGCAACTCCTGACCAATGGCCACGAGTTGGCCACGCGCTGTGATACGGAAGTCTGGGTCCACCTCTACGAGGATCGCGGTGAGGGGATGTTCGCCGAGACTCGTGGCCAGTTTGCCGTCTCGCTCTGGGATCGGGACAACGAGACCCTCATCCTCGGTCGCGACCGGGTCGGTATCTGTCCGCTCTACTACGCCGAGCACGACGGCTGGCTCGTCTGGTGCTCGGAGATCAAGGGCCTGCTTGCGTCGGGGCTCATTGATGCGACGCCAGACCTCAAAGGTATCGACCACTTCTTCCACTTCTTCGCCGCGGGGACAACTCGGACGATGTTCGCGGGGATCAAGTCGATCCCGCCGGGACATTACCTCAAAGTCAATCAAGGTCGGGTCGAACGCCGCAAGTACTGGGATCTCGACTTCCCCGACGCCGGCGACGAGCGTCGCCTGAAGGATCCCGCCCTGCTCGTCGAGGAACTCGAATCCTTGTTGAAGCAGTCGGTCCGGCGTCGACTCCGTGGCGACGTCCCTGTCGTCAGCTACATCAGCGGTGGGCTCGACTCCACGATGGTGCTCGGCCTGAGTTCGAGCGTCCGGGGGGCCGCGGTCCCATCGTTCACGATCGGGCTCGACAAGGCGGGACCCGACGAACGCACCCAGTCGCGGGAGTCGGCCGACGCGCTCGGCTCGCCCCTCACGACCGTGACGATGAACCGTTCCGACATCGCCGCGGCCTATCCCGAACTAGTGATGGCCGCCGAAGGGCCCGTGCTCGACACCTCGTGCGCCTGCCTCTTGAGGCTCGCCTCGGCCGTCCACGGTCAAGGATATAAGGTCGTCTTGACCGGAGAAGGTTCCGACGAGGCCCTTGCCGGCTACGTTTGGTTCAAGGCCCAGAAGGTGCGGAACGCCTATGCCCGTCATTTCGGGCTCGGCGTTCCCAAGCTCTTGCGACGCTTGATGCTCCGATCCGTCGGAGGCGACCGGAACTTCTGGCCGTCGAGGACCCCGATCGGCGGAGCCCGGACCGCGCAGCAGGACCTATACGACGTGCTCGGGCAGAGCCGCTTCCACTTCTACTCGGGCGGCATGTGGGACCGGGTCGCCGGCCATTCGGCCTACGATGACCTCGACATCACGAACGAGAATTTCGGCCGCTGGGATCCCTTAAACCAGTCTTTATACGTTGGCTACAAGGTGATGCTTGCGGGCATGCTGCTTCTGTCGAAGGGGGATCGTATCGCCATGAATTCGTCGGTCGAGACGAGGTATCCCTTCCTCGACGACGACGTGATCAACTTTTGCGCGGGAATAGACCCGAGCTACAAGCTCCGCGGCATGACGGACAAATGGCTCCTGCGCCAGGTGGCCGCTCGGACTTTGCCGAAGCAGATCGCCAACCGGCCCAAGACGATGTTCCGCGCCAGCCTCTCGAATACGTTCCTCGAGCCGGCCGCCCCGAGTTGGGTCGGTCAACTCCTCAGCCCCGAGTCGCTCCGCGCCGGCGGTTTCTTCGACCCGGAGCTCGTGGCGCGAGCCCGTGCCCATCGCAATTGGATGCCTCGCATCAACGCGAAGCAACTCGGCCTCGACATGAACCTCACCAGCGTCGTGGCCACGCAACTCTGGTATCACATCTTCTGTGGTGGGGGCCTTTGCGATTTGCCGACATGGACGGCTCCCGTCGTTTCGTCGGACGATGTCGAGCGCATCATGTGCGTCCGATGAACATGATTCGAATGGACGAAATTCATCATCGAGCCGAGTAGGTCAAACGTCGACAGAAAATCATCCGACTCGGTCACGCGGGGATTTCTTCCGGCGTGATCGAGTCAGTCATTTTATAGACCAGTTCGTTTTCCGGGTTCGAACGCCGGCTGCGACGAATTAGCAGAATCCCGAATGACTCGAGAATGGTCCACCACGCAATGCCGTAGATCGCATAGTTCCAGTCCGGGTTCGTCGCCATGAGCAGGCCCGTGAAATACATGAACACGGCTGGAACGAAGAACCAGGGGGAGATCAGGTAGGCAGTCGTCGCGAAACCGAAGGTGCTCAGCGTGGTCCACACCGACTTGAACCAGTCGAGAGTGAAGCCCGTCAGGGTGTTGAGAGAGGCGACGTTGAAGGAGAGGATCAGGAAGGTCGCCCAAACGCGAACCAGAATGCCCACGAATGGAGAACTTCGATACCACCCGGCTCCAGCGATCTTTCGAATGACCCAGAGGTTGGCCCCGAACTCCAGGGCCCACAGCGCTGGGAACAATGTCTTACTTCGATTCCCATGGGAGTAGAACACCTGGGAAATCGAGAAGACGGCCAGGTGGATCCAGCCGAGTGAGAGGAAAATCGTAGCCCAACGATCCCGGAGCATGACTCGAACGAAGTCGGCCACGAGCTCCGATTTCCATTGGTTCAGAGACGGCCGCCGTTCGACTGAGTTCTTTAAGGGCTTCATCGCATCCCCCCGGGTGAACGATCAACTCCCTCTTATCGGCAAGGCAATTCCTTTGTCTCCAACCTGACCCCGTATTCGCAAACCCATTGTCTAGAGTCTCCCTCCAACAAACCTCCTCATTGTAATATTTTGCCTGCGTGATCCAGGAGGGTCATACGACGGCGCGAATGGATGCCACGAATCGATCCGTGCATGCATCTCAGGTGATACGATCAATGCTCATGTGAGTTCGACGTGTCCTGAGCCACGAAAAATACCCGCCCCGGTTCATAGAACCGGGGCGGGTATCATCTGATCGGGATGACTTCGCTAACCTTGGAGGAAACGAATCAATAAAGGTGACGGTGGGCCGCCAGAATCAAAGCTCGCCGAGCCTGTAGGCGCTGGGCGGGCGTCAGGTTGGCCGTCACGGTCCCGGGATCGACTGCTCGAGGATTCGCGATTGCGTTATTACGTGCAGCCAGGTTGTTCACAACCTGACGTGCTCGGGCATTGTTTGCCAGACCGTACCGGGCGATCGGAGCATGGGCGACGCGAGCCACTCCTCGTGCGCTCGCGATCGCCTGATAGTTGGAGGCGAGATGCCCGTTCTGAACCGGCACGAACTGACCGCGGTGATTCGTGAACCCCGCGAGACTCTCCTTACCGCCGAAGGGGACTACGACCGTGGTGCACCCATTGGCGCAGGGCAGGTTCACCGATAGGTCAAAATGATAGTGGACGTTGATGTTCCGTGACGGGATCAAGGTCACCGAATTCGTCGTTGCGTCGTAAATCGCCTGCTTGATCGGGATGTACTGGCCCGCCGACGAGAAGACGTAATAGTTCGCCGGGTTGCTCACCTTGGAGGTGTCCACCGTCCCGGAGAACGTCAGAACGAGCTGCGTCTGCTGCTGATGGATCCCGTACCGCACGAGCGACTCAACCGTCGGGCACACCTCGGCCGGAGGGGGGGGCGGAGGAGGGGGGGGCGGAGGAGGGGGGGGCGGAGGAGGCGGCGGCGGCGGAGGGGGGGGCGGAGGAGGCGGAGGCGGTGGGGTTGGGGTCAGTTTAGCGAAGTCGTTGTTCGGCAGGTCCTGGTCCGTGACCGTGATCGCCAGGGTTTGAGGACTGCCCGGGTTATTGAAGACGACCCCGTTCTCTGACGCCTTGCCGTCCGTGACGTTCGGCACGAGTGGCGTCTGGACCAGATAGTACTGGCCAGCCTGGATGCATTCCTTCGGAATGTATGTATATGTGATCGTCGCCGAGGCAAGGGCGGCGGTGACGGCCGACGTTGCCAGGTTTCCGTTCGGAGCCGACGCCACGCCGGAACCTGTCGCGGAGAACGTCGGAGTAATGGTCGTCCGTCCGGCACCTGATGTGAAGAAGGCCAAGGTCGCCGCGTCGGTGAAAGTCGTCGCGCTAGGGGCGTCTGTCTTTGACAGTACGAACGGAGGTATTTGGTTTCCGTCAGGGTTGTTAGGGTCGTAAGGACCCGAAGTCACCGGTCCCTGCGAGACCGACAAGGAACCCGTTGCGGACTGGAATAATCCATTGAGCTCGTAAGTGCCGTTCAGGGTTGCAGTAATGTCGGCCGACGAGTTCTGGCTCAGGTTTTGTGCGGTCACCGTGCTGTTGAACGTCACCGAGTGGGAGACGGTGACGCTCGTCAGGGTGCCGAGCGACGGGTCGAAGAGATTGACCGCAGGCGATAGGGCCTTGTCGGTAAAGTTCGTCAGAGTGCTGGGCACGCTGACGGTCTGGACCGAGGTGGTCGTCTGCTCCGACGATGAGGCCAGGTTCTGGAACTCGTAAAAACCGTTGGCGTCGGTCTTCGTCGTGGCGATGACGTTGTGGTTGGCATCCTGAAGCACAACGGTCGCGTTTGGGATAACCAACTCGCCCGTGTTGAGGAGCCCATTATTTGTGAGCGCTGGGTTCGAATTCTCGTCGAGGAAGACATATCCGCTGATGACTGGGCAGCCGACGCTCAGCATGAGACGGAATTCGAGCGACTCGACGTTGGGAAGATTCTTCCGGCTTGTCGGCCGTCGCCGGGGGCGGCGAGACGTGACTCTGGGAGGATGTGCCTCAGCAGTCGACGCTGGATCACTCATGTATGATGCCTCTTCTCAACGGTGGGTCGTGATCGAAGCCTGCAAATCTCACGCTGCCCTACTAACGAGCCTCACGATTCCGTCGTCGAGTTGTACGGCGAGGTATGTCGCAAAACTCCTCTAAGCGATCGGCAAACGCCCATTCCACCTCGCCACATGAGACATCAAGCAGTTATGCTTCTTTCACTACCTTGTTAGACCGATGACTAAAATGAAAACAATCAGTTTATTGATTCTTGAACGTTAAAAGATGAAGCTTGCTCTTATACTAGCTATGAAACGTCGGCCAAAGCATATATCCCTGCTGTAGCAAACGCGTACCTCAGGGGTTCAGTTCTGGCTACGACGGCTCCTGCGATGGCACAAGAGCACGAGACCACCACCCAGACCCATGAGGATCACGCTCGAAGGCTCCGGTACCACCACTGGGGCGTAGGTGTAAGAGATCTCAATCGTGATGCCTGCATAAGTAAGAACGCGTGAGCCATAGTTGCCGTTGGTATTCGTGACCATCGAGGCGGAGGTCGCGGAGGCCGGCAATTCGATCGTGCCTGCGCCGGCGAATAACGCTAAAAGGGTCGGGTCTGTGATCGTCTTACTGACCGTGCCCGTAATTTTATTGCTGTCTTGATTATCCGGCTTCAAGTAATAGGGCGACGTCGGTGGCAAGTCCGTCGAGAAAGTCTGCGCCGTCCCATTAGGGTCGAAGGTCTTGGTATATGTGAGGACCGGAGCCTGAGCTTGAACCAGGGTCGTTGTTCCGCCGCTGTTCGGTAGGCTGAGGTCGATCGTCGTACCTTGCAAGGTCGATGAACCGGTCTTTTCGAACCCCGACGTGACCTGAAGCGTCGAGGCGGTGCTGAAGGTGATCGAGGTCGACTGAGTGATGGAATAACTCATCGTCAGATTGACCGACTGCAGAGTTCCCAAGCTCGTGTCGAACTTGTTGAACACCATTGGATTGGTGCCTTGCAGACTCGGCGTCGAACTTGACCAGTTCGTCTGCGTGGTATTGGGAATCGAGGCGCTCTGGACACCGGTCACATCGGCGATCGCGACATTGATGCCCAGGAACAAGCACAATCCGAGGGCAACCGTTCCTCCACAGAGTGAACGCCCAGTCATGGAACCTCTCCTCAGACAGTATACTCGAACAAAAAGTCCAAGGTAGACTGCGCAAAATTTTCCAACTGAAAACTCTAGGTAAGCGAGGAGCTTCTTCGGCCTAACACGATCAACCCGCGAACTTTGCGGTTAATTCGGCATGTTCGGACCGGGAAGCAATCGCGATGCCGCAAGTTGCTGAGAACGCGAAACGTCATTCTTTGGTAAGATTTTCAGCATGTGCTCTCGAAACTCTGGGCATTTTTCCCCTCGAATCCGGTCTCGACGAATTTTCCTGAATCCCGTCCGAATCGACACTTCAACGAGTGCCGCTTCCAGAATTTGGTTTCTGTTTCGGAAGAGACTAATTCGATTCGTTGATCTTATCCCTAAGTCCATGCATGACAATTCCGATCGATCCCACGCCTTCGGAATCGGTTCGTACGTTCTGAAAAAACAACACGCCTTGCCAAGCCCCAAATAAATTGACTTGCGTGAGATGCCGACAGCGAAGATCACAGCGGCCCAGAATGTCCCGGGCCTTTTATTTACCGAGCTCAAGAACGTTGTCTAATTAGACATGATTGTTATGGACTTTCAAAAATTTCTTTGACAGTTAGTGTGGTAGCTCGATGCCCAAGCCTAAGACCCTAGGAAACGAGATTCGACAAAGGCTAGGTCGAAGCAGTCGTTGAATTCTCTGAGTCTTTCGCCTGCAAATTAATGGCTTGAGAGGATCCTGGGCTTCGAATGGACGAAGCTGAAGATTTTGGTATCCGGGGCGAAGCACCTCACAAGTCCGTCGCGAGTTAGCCGTTTGGAGACGAATGTCTGATGCTGACGGGATTGTCGGATCGTTTGGAGCAACTGGGTCGATTTGCCGACTTTAGCGTCCGTGCTCTCGCGGCACTTCCTGGTTGCTTCCTGCGCAATAGATTGGAACTCGTTCGGCAGTTCGAGCGAGTCGCCTGGGGAAGCCTGTCGATCGTGATGGTTGCAGGGGCGAGCGTGGGGATGGTGACCTGGCTTCAGACCCGGAGGCTCTTAGTCACTTATGGGGTGGAGGCGACGCTCCCAAGTATCCTCTCGGTGGCGGTGCTCGTGGAGACGGGTCCGATGCTCGCCGGCCTTCTCGTCGCGGGACGGCTCGGCGCGGGGCTGGCCGCCGAGCTGGGATCGATGGTCCTGACTGAGGAGATCGACGCGAGATCGGTCCTGGGCGCGTCGCCTATCCAATCCTTGGTTGCACCTCGAGTCCTCGCGTGCGTCCTCGCCTTGCCTCTATTAACGGTGGTGATCGATGCTTCCGCGATTGTTGGAGGCATGTCTTGTGAGCTGCTTGCTGGCTCCCTGTCGGCCCCGGTTTTCTGGAGCAAATCCCTGATATTTCTCAGGATGTCGGACGTGATCCCGGCGACGTTGAAGACGGCCGTATTCGGAGCACTGATCGGCCTCGTCGGCTGCTGGACCGGGTTGAATTCTCATCGATCGACCGAGGCCGTGGGACGCGAGGCGACTCGGGGCGTGGTCCGCTCGATGCTGGTCGTCTTCGCCTCGAACGTTTTCCTCGTTCCATGGATCCAGCATCTAGCAAGTGCCCTGAACTGGTCGAAGTGACCAGGTCGGGCGAGGGGGACTTCGCGAAAGGGATAACTCGTGGCTAGAATCAGTTACGGATTTTCGCCGAGAATCCGCCTACTCGTTGTCAGTATGCCAGTAGGAACGAGGAACGATGAGCGAATCGAGATTCGGCCATCTTCCGCGCGATGTTTGTCGGTAAATAAGTGGTGCGATAGGGACGTTGGAGTTGTTCTCAGGACATCGAGGTCGGTCCATGAGCCGAGAGATCGGTCGCGGGCGAGCTTTGCGTAATGCGTTGTTCGTGCTGGTGGTCTTCGGCCTGGCTGCTTTCGCCCTCACCCAGTTGGCGAGCAGGCAGTGGCGAACCCAGCCCACGTTCCGTGTCCGTTCGAACTTCGCGTCGATTGGAGGCCTGGAGGTCGGCCAACGGGTACGCATTCAGGGTATCGACGCGGGCGTCGTCGAAGACATCCAGGCGCCTATGTCGCCAGGAGAGCCAGTCCGGCTAGTGATGAGGATCGATACCCGCTTACGTCCCTTGATCCGCACCGACGCGATGGCTCGGATCCTGACGGAGGGGGTCGTCGGTTCCAAGGTCGTTGAGCTAGTCCCCGGCAAGCCCGACGCCCTCCCACTCCCCGATAATGGCACCATCTCCTCAGAACCTTTGATGGAGGTGAACGACCTCCTCGCCAAGGCGGGCAGGGCGCTGGGGCGTGTCGATGCCGTGGCGGCTGCAGCGGAAAAAGGGATCGGCGAGATCAACCTGATCGCAGCCTCGATCAGGAAGGGCGAGGGGAGCCTGGGCAAACTCGTACAGGACGAAGAAGCTTATCGGAAGTTGGTCGCCCTTTCCGACCGTGGTCAGCGGACGCTCAATGACCTCGAAGAGAACCTCGCGGCGCTCAAGCGGACCTGGCCACTCTCGCGCTACTTCAATGACCGATCCTTCTTCGATCGAGACCGCGTCCTCTTTCATCCTGGGTCTGAGCGAGACAGCAGGACACTGCCCGAAGCCGAGCTCTTCGAGCCTGGCCGTTCGGTGCTTACTGCGCCAGGCCGCAAGAAGCTCGACGACGTCGCAACCTGGTTCAAGACGGTGAAGCGGCCGACCTCGGAAGTGGTGATCGCCGCCTTCACCGATGATGACCGGGATCAGGACATGGCACAGATCCTGACCCAAGAGCAGGCGGACGCCGTCCGCAAGTACCTAATCAGCCAGCATTCGATCAGCTCGATAGGTTGGTTTAGCAGTCGCAAGGTAGCCTCGGTGGGCTTCGGGACTCAGGTCCCCCGACCTCTCGAGGCTACGGCACGGGATCAGCCACCCCGTCGCGTCGAGATTATTCTCTTTACGCCCCAAACCTGAGAGGAATGACCGGCGGGATCTTGTGGGATATCGCCGGTCATCAACGCCGTGACTGACGGGTTGACGGTCGACTTGTGGTCGATTAGCCTGAGACTCCAGGAATACGCCTTCGCGACCACGCCCCAGCCGAGGAGAGGATACCTCCGTGGCCTCCTTGTTCGTCATCCAAGGGGCCGACCAGGGTAAGCGGTTCGAACTGAAATCCAAACCCATGGCTTTGGGGCGAGACCAGTCGAACCCCATCCGGCTCCACGACACCGAAATATCCCGAAGACACGCCGAGGTCCGCCCTGCCGAGGATTCCTATAGGATCATCGACCTGGGCTCGGCTAACGGAACGTTCGTCAATGGCCAACCCGTCGATCAGGCACCCTTGCGGTCCGGCGATCGACTACAGTTAGGCCAGACGGTCATGCTCTTCAATGACGGGGGCGATCGCGATCTAACCGCCAGGGTCGATGTCCTGAGTCGTTCGAGCAAGGACGACCGCTCCGCCATCTTGAAGAGCATCCCCGCGGGCGAAGGCTCGCGTGTGCTCCAGGCGCCCGACGTTGCCGGCGGTTGGCTCAAGGATAGGCTCTTGAACCTGTCCGTGATGTATCGCGCGACCCAGGCAATTAGCCACGTCATGGAGATCGACGCGCTGCTGCCCCAGATCCTCGAACTCGTCTTCGAGTCGATCGGTGCGGACCGCGGCGCCATCCTCTTGAAGGATGACGCCCAGCGACTCGTCCCCAAGGCCGTGCGATGGAAGGGTGCCGCGGAGCCCGACGAGCGGATGACGATCTCGAGGACCATCGTCGATCATGTCCTCGAACAAGGGCAGGGGGTCATCACGTCCGACGCCCCGTCGGACAAACGATTCGGGCCCGCCCAGTCGATCGTCAACTTCGGGATCCGCGAGGCAATTTGCGTCCCGATCCAGGGGAGGCACGCGACCCTCGGCGTCCTGTACGCTGACCTCCGAGCGGCGAGCGGGTTTCACTTCTCCGACCTCGGGGGGGACTCGATCCGGAGCCGATTCTCGCAGGACCACCTGATGCTCATGGTCGCGATCGGCCACCAGGCGGGGATGGCGATCGAGAATACGGTCTTCTATAACGACAAAATCCAGGCCGAGAGGCTGGCGGCGGTCGGCCAGACGATCGCCACGCTGTCCCACCACATCAAGAACATCCTCCAGGGCATCCGAGGCGGCAGCTATCTCATCGACATGGGCCTTAACGAGAAGGATGAGGCCATCGTCCGCAGGGGTTGGACGATCGTCGAGAAGAACCAGACCAAGATCTACAACATGGTCATGGACATGCTCTCGTTCTCTAAGGACCGAGAGCCCGCCCTGGAGTCGTGCGACCTCAATGAGACGATCTCCGACGTCGTGGAGTTGATGAACTCACGAGCCCAGGAACTCGGCGTCGAACTCGTCTGGCAGGCCGACCCCAAGCTGCCACAAGTCTACATCGACTCCGACGGAATCCATCGCGCCGCGCTCAACATCGTCACGAACGCGATCGATGCTTCTGAGGGGGCTACTCAGGCTCGCGTCACTGTATCGACCCAGTGGGATGCCGAGAATTCAATAGCTCGGATCGTCGTGGCCGACAACGGGGTGGGCATCGAGGAAGAAGACTTGCCGTCTCTCTTCCAGGTCTTTGCCTCGACGAAAGGCTCGCGTGGTACAGGCCTGGGATTACCCGTCTCGCAGAAGATCGTCCGCGAACACGGTGGACGGATCGTCGTCCAATCGCAACGGGGGCAGGGTTCCAACTTCATCATCGAATTGCCGATGAAGCGAAACGACGTGCGTCGCACCTCCGAGAACCCAATCATCCCCGACTGATCGGTCTGCGGACGGATGTGGATCGGGCCATCCGGCTCATTGTCGGATGGCCAGGAGCCGCATCGAGCGATCTCGCAGATTCGACCAAGGAGGAGTCAACTCCGGCAATGGCTCCGGAGGGGCCTCGTCCAGGGGTTCGGGCCTCCCCGACTCGCTCACTTGCACAAATTGCATCAGCCCATCCATCCATGGCATGGGTCGATCCCTGAGTGGCGTGCCGTATACGGCGACGACAATTTGAGCTCGCGCCCGATGGATCTCACACCCCCGGATCTCGACCACTCGCCCGATCGGGACGGGTTGGTGGCAACGAAGGTCCAGCACCCGCCTCAGGACGAGATTGGCGTTGAGTCCAGCCGCGCGGAAGGCTGTCGCGTAGGCCGCCTCCAGCGCGAGCGAGAGGAGGACGCCGGCGTAGAGCGTCCCGTGATGATTTGCGTCTCTCGGGAGAATCAATCGGTGTGTGAGCGTTTCTTGTGGTCCTGACTCGCTCATTCTCGATTCTCCCGTGAACTCGACCTGGCTCAGATTGTGGTTACAGATAGCGAATTTCGAGCCTATCTAAATTGTGTATTGTTTGCAAATTCTGAGGTCGTTGATCTTTCTCAACGGGATTCCCAGGCCGGATCATTTTGATAGTGAGTCGTATCAATACAAGAAAAGACCGCCTCCAAAAATCAACCTCCGACTTTTTATGTTTCAATTTACACAACTCATGGACTTGGATTAACAAGTGCGTTGACAGGGCTTTCTGGCCTTATTTCCGCATTGTTCCTCCAAGCAAGGTGCAGTGCGTGATGAGAGGATGTGACTCGGAGGCATTTCTCGCGAGATCTAGCTCAAATGACCATGACTTTGGACGAGGGATTGTCGGAGCATAAAACTCGTCAAAAAGCCTTTGTCGAGAGCTGATTGAAAGAATAACACCCGGATTTGGATTGTTCTGACCTGCGATTGCGTCGCCTGGCTCGGACTCACGACCTCCAGATGATCATTCTCACGAGCTATCCACTGTTCCAAGACTCAGAAAAATTGTATCGCGGCATTGGGAAGGAATGCTCTCGCACAAGAAGATCGCCCCGAAGCGGTTTGAAGGCCTTCGTGCGATAAAGAATTGAGTTTGGCCCCGAACGTGCACTTGGTGATTTTCGTCATCCTGAAGAAGACTGAGTAGGAAATGGCGGCGATGGGAGAGTAGTTCTGCAATCACGCCTCGGAGAACGCCGAAATCATCGTCGGACGCTTTCCAAGTCGTACGCAGGACTGAGGTTCTTCGAAATGCATCCTTCCATTTCCAGCTTTCTGAATCATTTGAAATCCGAGCGTAATGCCTCACTCAACACGATCCGGTCCTATGAGGAGGATCTCGAACGGTTCAGTGAGTTTTTAGCGGAGGAGTCGGGGGATGGGGCGAACCCGTGCGACGTCGATCCCCGGACGCTCCGAAGGTACTCGGTCTGGCTAAACTCCAAGGGTTTTGCCCCGAGCACGATCGCCCGACGCCTGGCGAGCCTGCGGACTTATTTCCGCTATCAGCGGCGACAGGGCGTGATCAAGACCGACCCCGCTGGTGGGCTCAGGAATCCGAAACAACCGAAGCGACTGCCGCGACTCCTACGGGTTGAGGAGATCGTCAAAATCCTCGACGGCATCTCGACCGTGGAAATGCTAGGAGTCCGCGACCGGGCCATGTTCGAAACGCTCTATGGCGGGGGCTTGCGAGTCAGTGAACTCGTGGGCCTGAACCTGGACGACCTCGATTTCGATCAGGAACTCGTCAGGGTGAGGGGTAAGGGGAAACGCGAGCGACTTTGTCCCATCGGATCGATGGCGGCTTACTGGCTTCAAAATTGGTTGCCCCTACGAGTTCCGAAGCGCAGTCCCGAGCCAGCGGTTTTCCTGAACGGTAGGGGAGGTCGAATCACCGCACGTAGCGTCGGAAGACTATTGGACGAACATGTGGTCAGGAGCGGCTTGCGAGATGGGGCAGCGAGTCCGCATACCTTGAGACACAGCTTCGCGACTCATCTGCTGGATCGAGGCGCCGATCTCCGAAGTGTTCAGGAGTTGCTCGGACATCGGAAATTGACCACGACACAGATTTATACCCATGTCACCAAAGAGCGACTCCTCGATATCTATCAAGGGGCGCATCCTCGAGCTCGATAGCCGCAATAGGTTACGAGGAAATTCGGGCTCTATCGGTCGGCTTCAGGGTAGGGCCTGATCGACGCATCCTGTGGTTCCGGGCCTTTGTATCCACCTTCGAAGGTGCAGCGAAGAGGAAGGGTGGTCGATGCAGTCACGTGAGGCAAGGCAAATCGTATTTTTATAACCAAGCCATGCCAGGATGAAGTGGCTTTGATTTTCGGACATGGTGTCGGGCGTACTGGCATCATTTCGGTTCAAGATCCAGGCTCTATCTCGGCCAGCTTATCCATCGCCTGGGGGTAGGTCTTCCTCAATTCCATCATCGAGGGGAAGTGCATTGAGTCGCTTCTCCGCAGTCCCGTTCGACTCGAGTATGTCCACATGAGCAAAGCCCGACTCTTGATCGTACATTCTGAGCCTCCGGCTTTGGCGCTTTTGACTTCGATGCTCATGTCGTTAGGGCAGGAGATCGACGAGGCGGCGAACGACCGCGCGGCGGTCCGATTGATGGAGCGAGGCGGGATCGACCTGCTCATCGCGGGGGTCGATCCGACCGACATGGAGGGGTTGGAATTGCTCGCGTACATGAAGCGCAAGCATAAAGAGGTTCCCGTGATCCTGCTCTTCCCGGGGGCCTATCCGGAGCAGACCGTCGAGGCGATCCGGCAGGGAGCGTCGAGCGTCCTGAAATATCCCGTCTCCGCCACCGAACTGCGAGCGGCGGTGGTGCAAGCGCTCGGGCTCCGGATCACGATCCCCGCGTCCCCCGTGCCTGCGAGTGCAACGAACGGAGTCGCCGTCGAGGGAGGCGAAGGAGGCCGACACTTCGAGCCTGCGATGTTCGGGCTGGGGGACGATGGCAATGCCCGTTCCTGGGGGATCATCGGCACCGACCCGAGCTTACTGCATATCCTCAAGGCCTCGGCTTCCATCGCGCAGACTCGCGACCCGGTCTTGATCCTCGGTGAGCATGGCACGGGCAAGCAACTCCTGGCTCGTACCATTCACAACCTGAGTCCACGGGCGGCGTCTCCCTTCGTCTCGCTCGAGTGTGTTTCGGCTCTTTCCAATGGCTACATCGGGCATCACAATCCGGATGGGAGTCAGGCGACGACCGCCGGGACGCCGCTCGGAAGTTGGCTCGCCAAGCTCAATGAGGCACAAGGTGGGACTCTGCTGCTGAACCGGATCGGCGATCTGCCCCCGGAGCTCGAGCCGCACCTTCTCCGCATCCTCCAGGAGCACGAGAATACCAAGGACTTGACGAAGAAGACGCAGACCAATGTCCGCATCATCATGGCATCGGACGAGAGCGGCCTCGCCGGACATGACCAGGCGAAGCGGGCGCAGGAGTTGTACCAAAGGATTAGCGCCGTCTGCTTCAAACTACCGTCGCTAAGACATCGAAACACGGACATCGAAGCACTCGCGGAATTCTTCCGCGAGTCTGCCGCCCAGGAACTCGGCAAATCGGTGGTTGGCTTCACGAGGGACGCCCTCGATGCCCTCGGCAAATACCAGTGGCCGGGGAATATCGGTGAGTTGAAGGCGGTCATCCAGCGCGGCGTCCAGCTCTGCCAGGGAAGTCGGATCACGTCCGGCCATCTCTCCCCCGGGCCGGGCGGATTCCTCGACTCGAAGGCGGGCGGGAGCAGTCGCTCGAGGAATTCGGCGAACATCCGGCCACTCAAGGAAGCTCTCGAGGAGCCGGAGAAGCGGATTATCATCCAGGCGTTGCAGGCTCTGAACTGGAATCGCCAGGAGACCGCACGCGTCCTGGATATCAACCGGACGACCCTTTACAAGAAGATGAAAAAGTACGGGCTGCTCGTCGACGGGCCGATATGGGTTAACTGACCGGTGGCCGGCATGTTGGATGGGGTGGAACACGAGTGGCCTCCCGCCGAGGCCGACCTCGTGTTAAGATGATCCTAACTTGCCGGTAGGTCACTCCCCGAAAACCCAGAGAGGTCCCACCCATGCCTCACCCACCCCTCAAGCTGACGGAAAAACCTGTCACGCGACGCGAGGCTCTCTGTCGTGCGGGTATGGGCTTCGGCGCACTCGCCCTCAGCAGCATGATGTCGGAAGCCGGCTTGCTGGCCAACCCCGTCTCGACGGGCGACTCCCTCAACCCGCTCGTCCCGCGCAGGCCACAATTTGCCCCGAAGGCCAAGAGAGTCATCCACCTGTTCATGAACGGTGGACCCTCGCAAGTTGATACGTTCGACCCCAAGCCGGCCCTGACGAAGCACGCCGGCAAGCCCTTGCCGAGCAACCTTCCCACGGAGCGGAAGACGGGCGCTGCGTTCGCCTCCCCATTCTCCTTCCGGAAGTATGGGCAGAGCGGCATCGAAGTCAGCGAACTCTTCGCGCAGACGGCCCAGCACATCGACGACATCTGCGTGATCCGCTCGATGCACGCGGACGTGCCCAACCATGAGCCCTCGCTCATGCTGATGAACTGCGGCGAGGCGCGACAGGCCCGCCCCAGCGTCGGCTCGTGGGTTCTCTACGGCCTCGGCACCGAAAATCAGAACCTGCCCGGCTTCATGGTGATGTGCCCGGGCGGCTTCCCGATCGCCGAATCGCAGAACTGGCAGGCGGGCTTCCTGCCGGGGATCTATCAAGGCACTTACATCGATACGCAGCATACAGATATCGAGAAATTGATCCGACACATCACCAATCGCTATGTGTCGGACTCGACCCAGCGCGCCCAGCTCGACCTCCTTCATCAGCTCAATCAGGAGCATATGAAGAAGCGTCAGCAGGAGGCGGAGCTGGAGGCCCGCATCCAGTCCTTCGAGCTGGCCTATCGCATGCAGTCCGAGGCCGGCGACGCGTTCGATGTCGGACAGGAGCCCGAACACATCCGCGCGATGTACGGCCCGGGCGTCCACGCTCGCCAACTCCTGATCGCCCGACGGTTGCTCGAGCGGGGCGTCCGCTACATTCAGCTCTGGCACGGCGACGGCCAGCCCTGGGACAATCACGACGACATCGCGACCGAGCATCGTCGACTCGCCCAGAACGTCGACCAGCCGATCGCAGCCTTGCTGACCGACCTCAAACAGCGCGGGATGCTCGAGGATACGCTCGTGATCTGGGGCGGCGAGTTCGGCCGAACACCGACCGTCGAGTTGCCGACCCCCGGTGCCAACGCGGGCAAGATGAACGGACGCGACCACAACCACTACGGCTTCTCGATGTGGCTCGCCGGCGGCGGCGTCAAGGGCGGGCACGTCCACGGCGCGACCGATGAGTTCGGCTTCCAGGCGACCCAGGATAAGGTGCATGTCCACGACCTGCATGCCACGATCCTCCACCTCCTGGGCTTCGATCACGAGACTTTCACCTACCGTCACGCGGGGCGCGACTTCCGCCTGACCGACGTGCATGGCAAGGTGATTCAGGGCATCCTCGCCTGATGCAGGCTCGACTCACGTACTAACTTCGGGCCTGCCCCTCGAACGGGGGGCAGGCCCGTTTCTTTCGTTTCGAGGCGAGAGAGTCGATTTAAGACCGGCGCTCAAGTTATAACTTATTGGCATGCGATTCAAAGTGAACGGCCGTCAGGACGATCGCGAAATCGCGATCGTCCTGACGGCCGTGGCGTTGCCGGCTTGCCGCCCTCGTCCGTGAGTCAGAACTGCTTTCGTTGACGGCTCGAAGCGATGCGGAGAGTCCTGCGATACTTGGTCACAGTACGTCGAGCGACGGGGAAGCCATGGCGGCTCAGTTCTTCGACGATTTCCTCGTCAGAGAGCGGATTCTGCTTGTCTTCCTTGGCGATGATCTCGAGGAGCTTCTGCTTGATCGTGTCCCAGGCGACTTCTTCGCCGTCGGCGGTCGTTGTCCCGCCTCCGAAGAATCGCTTGAGAGGGAAGATTCCGCGAGGCGTCTCGACCCACTTGTCGTCGACAGCTCGGCTGACCGTCGTCACGTGGACGTGGACGCGGTCGGCGATCTGCTGCATCTTTAGGGGCTCGATGAACTCGGGCCCTTTATCCAGGAAGTCCTTCTGGTGTTCGATGATGGCCCGGGCCACCTTGAGCAACGTGTTGCGTCTCTGCTCAATGGATTCGATCAACCAGCGAGCCGACTGGATACGCTTCTGGATGAACTCGCGGGCTGCCGCGTCCGTCGATTTGTTCTTGAGTTGCTTCTGATAATAGCGAGAAATCGAAAGTTGCGGCGTGTGGTCGTCGACGAGCCGGACCTCGTATTCGCCATGCTCATTGGCTTCGACGATCAGGTCGGGTACGACGAACTGGGCGTTTTCGGGGGTGAACCGAGCTCCGGGCCGTGGGTTGAGGCGTCGGAGGTGCTCAATCGCTTCCTTGATCTGGTCGATGGGGATGCCCGTCTTCTTCTCGATCGCGGGAAGCCGGTTCTGCTGCAGGTCGTCGAGGTGATTTGAGATCAGGACGTGCAGGATGTCGCGATAAGGGACGTCGGGCGTGAGCTGCAGTAGCAAGCATTCGCGAAGATTGCGGGCCCCGACCCCGGGTGGGTCGAGCCGTTGGACCATCGAGAGGGCTTCTTCGGCCTGACTCAGGGTGACGTTACCCCCAAAATCGCGGACGACGTCGCTCAGGTCGTGATTCAGGAACCCGTTCTCATCGAGGTTGTAGATGATGTACTCGGCGAGCGACCGGACAGCCGACTCGCTATCGAGGAAGCCGAGCTGGTCGGAGAGGTCGTCGTGCAGCGAGCGAGGCCGCGACGCCATGTTCTGCATTGCGTCGTGCTTGCGATCCGCCTCTTCGCTCAGGGCCGCGCGGCTGAGGCGATGGGTCTCGCCGTAGGAGTCGTTCCATTCCTCGGACGAATAGTCTTCACCCGTCGGCGTCTCTTCGCTCGAGGTTGAGGAGGAGCTCTCGCCATCGGCCTCGGGGGCAGGGGCCTCGCGGAGGTCGATGAGGACGGGGTTCTCGCTCAGTTCCTGATCAATCCGTTCCTGCAACGCCATAAGGGGGAGTTGCAATATCTCCATCGACTGGATCATGCGAGGCGCCATGCGGAGGCGCATATCGGTCCGCATTTGCTGAGAGGTATCGAGACGCATGTCCTATATTCCGCCGTGGGAGATGGAAAGGATTGTTTCTACGGACTCGTCGGCGACCGGAAATGGTCGCCCAAATCGGCTAACTCACTTCGGCCCCGTCAACGGTCACCTCACGGTCGAAGCAGATTTTCGGTGAGGAAAAGCAACGTCGGTATGAATTCGCCCCCTTTCAAAGCAATTATAGTGCCAAGCCGTGCGGACTTCGAGTCCCCTCCCTCCAAATCGCCAGAATTTAGAATGGCTGACGCCCGCTGATCGCATCGGCCAGCATCTCTTTATTCGCAAACTCGAGTACGCTTCCCGACGCCAGTCCGCGAGCCAATCTCGTGATTTTTACGCCGGTGTCGGCCAGTCGGTTCGCGACAAGAAGCGCGGTACCATCCCCTTCGAGATTCGGGTTCGTGGCCATGATGATTTCCCGAACGGTGCCCGAACGGACCCGATCCTCGAGAGCTTCGACAGTCAGTTGCTCCGGCCCCATGCCCTGAAGAGGCGCAAGCCTTCCCAGTAAGACGTGGTAAACCCCTTGGTAGGTACCAGCCTTCTCAAGGGCGAGCAAGTCGCGCGGCTGCTCGACTACGCAGACCAGCCCTGCGTCACGCCTCGAGTCCCTGCAGATCGCGCACTGGGGCTGTTCCGACTCCGTGAGGTGGTAGCACGTCTCGCAGTGACGCACCCGATCCTTGACGTCGCGGATCGCCTCCGCAAGCGCCAGGGCCTCTTCATTGGAACATTTGAGCAAATGATGAGCAAGTCGTTCCGCGGACTTGGCGCCGATGCCGGGCAACCGGCCGAGCGCCGAGATCAATCGGTCGACGGCGGACGAGTAACCGGACATGGCTCAGGCCCCCCCGCCACCTTGCCCGAAGAGTCCCGTGAGCCCGGGGATGGGGAGGCCGCCGGCCATGGACGAAATGGACTTCGCCGCCGCCTCACGCGCCTTCGTCAGCGCCTGGTTCACGGCCTCGGTGATGAGGTCCTCGAGCAAGTCGGGATCGCCGTCCGAGAGGAGCTTGGGGTCGATGCGGACGGAGAGGAGTTCGAGGCGTCCGTTGGCTCGCGCGGTGACGGCACCGCCCCCCGATGTCCCCTCGACCTGGACCTGACCCAGCGACTCCGTCGCCTTCTCCACGCTCTCGCGGAGCCGGCCGGCGTTCTTCATCAGTTCCGCGAGGTTGCCTAGATTGTTGAACACGTCTGGCCTTCTTGATGGCAAAGGCGAGCGGATCCGATCAAGCGAGGCGTCGTCACCCGGGTAGCGACGATGGCGTGGCGTCTTCCTCCGCCTCCAGGTGGATCGGGCGAGCCTCGAACAGCTCGACGATCTTCTGGATCATGGGATCGCCGGCGAGCTCGTCTCGACGGGCTACGGCCGACGCAGGCGATGGAGTAGCGGCCGGCGCCTCCGCGTCAGGAGAAGACTCGAATTTGATCGTGACCCGTCGCGAGAGGAGTTGGGCTAGCGTACCTTCGATCCGATCGAGTGCCTCACGTGAACCGCACTCGTCGATGACCCAATTGTATCTCGGATTCACCCTGATGACCAGCAGATCAGGGGGCTGGATCAGCGCCGGGGTGACCTGGCACAAGCCTTTCCAATAGCGCAAACCTAGACGGCTCAACTCGGGCCAGACCCGCCGGACTTCCTCAATGTCGAGGGCCTCCGAACTCTGAGCGGGTGTCGTTGTTGGCGGAGGAGGTTCGGGCTGTCGCCGAACCTCCGGGGGCGCGACAGTCGCCCGGAGTTCGGGAGCCCTCCGTTCAGGAGTCCTCTCTGCCGGTGGGGCGTCGCGTCCTAGGTCGTCAGGTTTTTTTTTTAGGGACGCCTGGCTGGAGGGAAGGGAGGCGGGAGTCGCGGGAGGTCTCGGGGCGGGAAGGGGCATCCCCGACTCCATCGCCGCGAGCCTGGCGATCACATCCTTGATTTCCGTCATGTCCTCGAGCAGGGACACTCTCAACAGGCCCATTTCGATGAGGAGCCTCGAGTGAGAGCTCCCACGCAGGCGACTCCGGGTCTCGGAGAGGATCTGCAGCGCGGCGAGGATCGTCTCGAGCGACCATCGATCGACGATGGCCTGGAGCCGTGGCCGCTGGCGAGGGGTCGCCGTCAGGAGTGTGTCGTGTGCCCCCGAGGCGAACACCATGATGTCGCGCAGGAACTCGAGCACCCCGTTGAGCAGGTCGGTGGGCTGGACCCCCTCGCGAGTGGCGGTTTCGAGGATCTCGAATGCCTTGGCCGGTTGTCGTGCCGCGAGGGCATCGATCAGGTCGAGCAGGCGTTCGTCACTGGCGGTCCCTAGTAGTCTGTGGACTTCCTCGACCGTCAGCTTCTGCCCGCTGGATGAGAGGAGTTGCTCGAGGATCGACTGGGCATCGCGCATCGAGCCGCCGGCACGTCGGGCGACGGTCCGTAACGCGTCGGGCTCGGCGTCGATCTTCTCCCGTTCGCAGATGCCGGCGAGCGTCTCGGTGATCTGATCGGTCGTGATGCCCGCGAAGTCGAATCGCTGGCAGCGCGAGAGGACCGTGATCGGGATCTTGTTCGGTTCGGTCGTGGCGAAGAAGAATTTGACGTGTTCGGGGGGCTCTTCGAGCGTCTTGAGCAGGGCGTTGAAGGCCCCTGTCGAGAGCATGTGAACTTCGTCGATATAATAAATCTTGAACCGGGATCGGCTTGGACGCAGGCCGGCGCTCTGGCGAAGCTCTCGAACATCATCGACGCCGTTGTTGCTGGCGCCGTCGATTTCGATGACATCCACATCCTGCCCGACCGCGATCGCCTGGCAGACGTCGCATTTCTGGCAAGGGGTGTCGGTCGGCCCATGGATGCAGTTCAGGCACTTGGCGAAGATGCGGGCGATCGACGTCTTGCCTACGCCACGAGTACCCACGAAGAGGTAGGCGTGAGTGACGCGGTTCATCCGGATCGCATTGCGGAGCGCCTGAACCACGTGGTCTTGACCGACCACGTCTTCGAAACGCTGAGGGCGATAGCGACGGGCCACGACCGTGTAGCCCGATTGCCCTGAGAAGGCAGGCGTTAGCGGCTTTTCTTGCCTGTCAGCGGCCACTTGGCTCGTTCCCTCGAACCGCGGGTTAGGAAGCGAAATGTTGCCGGGTTCGCTTCGTCAACGCAGCCGGTCGGGGCGGGCTGACCGGGGAGCTGGGAGAGCCGGGGAGGTTCTCCCGGGCACATGGAGGCGATGCTTATGGCTGCTGCCGTCAAGCCCTGACCAGGTTCGCAAGCACCCATTGCCCGGGTCCCCCCCGGCTCTCCCAGACCCCCGATGGGCCCGGTTCACAACCCTTGTCCTTGAGCCCTATTCTGAGGAATGCCGCCCCCCCATGCAAGGCCAAGATCCGGAAGCTTTTCGGACGCGGTAGGGGAAATAACGGTTGATCTTCGCAGAGACCTTGCGATCCGGGGACTACTTGAAGACGATAATAAGGATCAAGAGAATCGAAACGCCGGAACGTGAAGGTGCCTCTCGGCCATCGTTTGGGGTCCAAGGTGACCTGATCCGGTGGTTCTCCGCATGCGGGCCCGCCCGATTCATGTCTCTTCCGCTGCCCGTGACTGTCGCAAAGCGGTCGGGGATTCATCGGATTCAACCAGCCGCGAAAGGGGCAGCCATGGCCCGAAGACTCAGCGCCCGCCCAAGAGAGACCTGGGTGGGGGACCTCCCGGTCTTCGAGCGCACCCTCGCCAATGGCTTCAAGGCCCTCGTGTTACCCAGAAAAAACGCCCCGGTCGTCGTGACCGATCTTTATTACCCCGTCGGCTCGGTGGACGAGCCAGCCGGAAAGACCGGCCTCGCCCACTTCGTTGAGCACATGCTCTTTAAGGGGACCGAGCGGTTCCCCAAGGGGCAGATTGATCGGCTTGCGTTCGTGGCGGCAGGGCAATCCAACGCCGAAACCAGCGAGGACTTCACCCATTACTGGTTCGCCTTCCCGTCGGACCGCTGGGAACTGGCGCTGGCGATCGAGTCGGATCGGATGTGCGGGGCGGAGTTCGACCCGCGCGAGGTCGAGGCGGAACGCCATGTCATCGGCGAGGAAAGGTCGAGAGACCTCGAATCCCCCCTGAGTCGACTCGACCAGACCCACCTCACCGTCTCCTACCTGAGACACCCGTATCGCAACCCGATCCTCGGATGGGCCGACGATCTGGCCGACATCAGCGTCGACGACCTCCGGGCTTTCTATCGTCGTTATTATCGCCCCGATGGTGCGGTGCTGGTGGTCGTCGGTGATGTCGATGCCGAGCATGCCCTCGACCAGATCGAGGCCAACTTCGGCGGACTCGCCGTGGGGGAAGCGAGCCTTTTGAGGCCGCCAGCCAGCGAGCCCAGGCAGATGGGCCGTCGCGATTTCACGCTCGTCGAGTCGGAGGCGGCAGCCCGCGGCCTGCTTGGTTGGCACACGGTCCCTCGTGGTCATGCCGACGGCCCGGCCCTGGACGTCCTTTCCGACATCATCACCCTGGGTCGAAGGTCTCGCCTCTGGAGTGAGCTTGTCGAGCACAAAAGGATCGCCACCTGGGTTGATTCGGCGCAGGAAGACGCTCGCTGGGCAGGGCAGTTCCTGATCCAACTCGAAGCCGCCAGCGATACAACGCCGGAAGTCCTCGAGCAGGCGACGATGGAATCCATCGCTCGCCTCTCCGAGGATGGCCCGAATCCTGATGAGTTGCAGCGCTCTCGCAACCGCCTCGAGGCAGCCTGGCGTTGGGAGCAGGAGGACCTTGGCGGCCTCGCCGCTGGCCTTGGGCAGGTGGCCCTCTGGGACGACTGGCGATCCTGGCAGAACGAACATCGAGCCGCGATCAACGTCCAGGCTGACGACATCAGGCGCGTCGCCTCGACGTATCTCACAGAGTCGAGCGTCACCGTGGGTTGGTCGGTTCCACGGCCGAGCCGGGCCGTCACGGTCCTCATGCCCCAGGAGGCTCTGCCCAAGGTGGAACGCCCGGGGGCTCCCGCCGCCGTCGAACGGGAGATCGACCTGATCATTCCGTCGGCCGCGACGCGATTGGCCGACTACCAGCCCAAGCGTTCGGTCATGCCGAACGGGTTTCGAGTGCTCACCGAGCGCCGACCGGGGACCGGGATCGTCGCCCTCGAGTTATTCGTGAACGCCGGGATGCTCCGCGAGGCGAGGCCGGGGCTGGCTTACCTCACGGGACGGCTCCTTGAGGAAGGAACCGAGAACCTCTCGGCTGATGACCTGGCCGAGGCGATCGAAGACGTCGGAGGCACGCTCGAAGTCGGTGCGACGGGGGTCTCCGTCCGTGTCCGAGCGGAGGATCTGCCGCTCGCCATGGAAATCCTCGCCGACGTGATCTTGCGGCCGGCCTTTCCCGAGGAAGCCTTGCCCTGGGCGAAGCGAAGGATCATCGCCGAAATCCAGGCCGACAAGGAAGATCCCGCCTATCGGGCGGATCAACTTTTTCGAGGCCTCGTCTACGGCGACCACCCGCTCGCTCGCGATCCTCGCGGTCTCGTCCGAGAGTTCGGGCGGATCACCCTCGATGACGTCATGGATCACCATGAGCGCCTCTTCCTGCCTGACAACGCCTTTCTGGTGGCCGTGGGGGACTTCGAGCCTCGCAAGCTGACGAGCTTAATCCGGAAGCATTTTGCATCGTGGGAGGCGGGCGGAACTCCAGCTCGACCTTGCGTGCGTCCCATTCGCTCGGCTCGGCCACGGCTCCGACGCGTCGCCCACCCGGGCGAGCAGGTTCACATCGTCATGGGTCATCTCGGCGTGACCCGGAACGATCCCGACTTCGAAGCTCTGGCGATCCTCGATCACATCTTCGGCAGCGGCCCCGGTTTCACCGACCGTTTGAGCCGCCTGATACGCGACGAACTCGGGCTCGCCTACTCCATCGGCGGGGGGATCACAGACTCGGCCGACGTCGAGCCTGGCCTTTTCCGGGTCTATGCAGGCACAATGCCCGACGAGGTGGAACGCGTCGTCTCGGGCATCACCGACCAGATCCGGGCGATGCACTCCGGGGCCTTCTCTGACGAGGAGGTCGACCGCGCCCGACGTTATCTGGCCGGTGCCTGGGTCTTCGACTACCAGACGGTTGATCAACGTGCCGAGCGGCTCGTGGAGTTAGAGCACTGGAAATTGCCCCTCGAGGAGCCTGCGACCTGGCCCGACCGGATCTGCCAGGTGAGTGCCCGCCAGGTCCGACGCGCCGCACGCACGCACCTCGATCCCTCGGCCCTCATTCGAGTCGAATTCGGCCCGATCCGGCGTCGTGGCGAGCGAGCCAGTGCCGAGTGTGCCTGATATAGTCTCAGTAGGTAGAGGCTACGTCCCTCCTGAATTTTCGCTCGAACATGCCAGCATTCTTCCTGTTAATCAGGATTCACGGTCACCCGACTCTTGTGGCAATTTCCTTTCCCTTCCGCGTTCCAAGTCCCTCCGCCCGCATCCGCGCTTAATCATGCCAGCGACGAAAAACGTCTTTGCGATTCCAGCGAAGCCACCTTCCTCGTGAAATTTCTGCAATCTTTCCGCCGCTTCCACCATTCCTCGCATTTTTATCCTATCGTGTTATTAGCGGCCCAAGATACGAACTCGGTGCGACAAGGTCCCACGGATCTCACATGGGATTGTCTTAATAACGTGGTGCGAATCGGTTCCATTTGGGATTTTGAGAGGTGTGGGTAACACATTTTCTCGTTATAGTGAACGGGATTGAACGAAACGGCATCTTCGGTGTCAGAGCGGCTTGCAGAGGTGCTGAACACGTTCAGAAAGATAGGGATGAATCAACGTTTTGTATGCCGTTATTTTCGGGACGTTGATGTTCGACCATGGAAGGGGACTGAATTCATACGCGTCGAGGTTGAATTGACTCACTCGGCTCAAAATACAGGATCGAGGTCGATGCTGACCGTCGGGTTGCGGAAGTTCGGATGGGTAGGCCTGACGCGAGTGGCGAGCCGGATTGGGCTCCTGGCACTCCTCGCGGCCATCGGGATTACTGCTCCGGTCGACGCCAGTCCGTTGATGTCATTCAACCCCGGTTCGATGCCCAACGCGGATCAGCCGCTCGCCTTGGCACCCTACCCAGTCGACGCCATCGATCCGTGGCAAGATCCAGCCCACTTCGACCTCGATAGCCCGTTCAAGCTCTGGCTCGATCTAGCGATCCAGGAAACGAACGCGTTGGAACGCGATCCCTCGACTCTACTTGCCGCCGAGATCCTCGCCAACCTCACTCCCCTGAGGGAACCTTCCCTGATTGAAGCGATGCCGCTCCTCCAACCGGGAACAGGCGATTCCGCTTCAATGGCGTCGGCCGAGGCCGCGTCGAATCAGCCGCTGAATCCGGAGTCATCATCCGAGCCGGCCAGGAAGCAGTCGGTCCCTGAGCCGGCTTCGGTCGTCCTGCTCATTACTGGGCTGATTGGACTCGCGGCCCGCCGTCGCCTTCTGATGAAACCCCAACTCCCCCCTGAGCCAGTACGCGAGCCCGCCGTCGTCGCCAACGCCTCTACGGTTGGCCACGCCTGACCCGCCTCGGTTTCATTGCAGCTTTATACCGCACTCATCTCCCGTTGACATAGATTGCTTGTCTCACCAAAGCGTGTTCCGGCGATTCCATCGCCGGAACACGCTTTTTTAGTTTCCACAAATTCGAGTTTCGAAAATCGCGGGCTGTGTTCGTGAGATGGCGTGTGATCCTCTTAAGAACACAAGCACTCGACTTCACCAAAAGACTACGAACATGTGCTTAGCTGGACTTTTAAAATTTTGGGGATTTTGTTGACGGAGGAGTTTTTGAGGATAGAGTCATATCCAGGTTGATGCGCTCTCATTCAGTCCTATTAATCGCTTCTCAAAGTCGTGATAGTGGCTTGGGAAGTCATCTGATGCGACGTTACGCATCTAGGTTCAAGACGAATCTTGATTGATAAAGACTCTGCACCCGAGTTTACTCAACGCGATTGAGGTAACACCATGAGTCTGCGCTGGATCCCGCGAGGGAATCGCGGAGCGAAGAAGTTCCGCGCCTCGGATGCGAATAAGAAGCGTGGTCAATACACCCAGGCGAGCTTGAGAATCGAATGGCTTGACGCTCGCATATTGCTCGATGCCGGCGTGGGGACCCTGATGTATCCCACGCTCGTCATCAACCAGGGCCCCGGCCTGGACCACTATCAATCGGCCTCGCCGATGGGTTACACCCCGGCCCAGATCCGAAAAGCTTACGGAATTGATTCGATATCCATTAATGGGATCGTGGGCGACGGTACCGGCCAGACGATCGCTATCGTGGATGCGTACGACTGGCCGACCGCAGTGAGCGACTTACACAATTTCGACTTGCAATTCGGGCTGCCCGATCCGCCGAGCTTTACGAAGCTGAATCAGTTAGGCCAAACCTCGCCGCTCCCCGGCACCGACCCCGCCGGCGCGGGTAATCCTAAAGGAACCTGGGAAGGTGAGGAGGCGCTCGACGTCGAGTGGGCGCATGCGATCGCCCCGAAGGCCAACATCATCCTCGTGGAAGCGGATAGCGCGTTCACGTCCGACCTGATCGACACCGCGGTCGTCACAGCCAAGAACCTGCCGGGCGTCTCGGTGGTCTCGATGAGCTTCGGTGGCGGCGAGAGCAGCGTGATCGATCCGACCGAGAACAATATTTTCACCACTCCTTCGGGTCACAATGGCGTGACCTTCCTCGCCTCGACCGGGGACGATGGCTCGCCAGGCGGCTATCCGGCCTACTCGCCGAACGTGGTGGCGGTGGGTGGGACTTCGCTCTTCCTCAATGGCGACGACAGCTATAGTTCGGAATCCGGCTGGAGCGGCAGCGGCGGCGGCATCAGCACTTTCGAGCCCAAGCCTTCGTATCAGAGCTCCCTCCCGTACAACTTCCGCTCGATCCCGGACGTTTCGTTCATCGCCGACCCGAACACCGGCGTTGCGATTTACGACTCCTACGACAACGGCACGTCGACTCCCTGGGAACAGATCGGCGGCACGAGCCTTTCGAGCCCGGCCTGGGCGGGCCTGATCGCGATCATCAACCAGGAGCGCGTCGAATTCGGCGACTCGATCCTCGACGGGCCGACTCAAACCCTGCCGATGCTCTACAACTTGCCGGCAGGCGACTTCCACGACATCACCTCGGGCAACAACGGTGACTTCTCCGCCGCTCCGGGTTATGACCTCGTGACGGGGCGTGGCACTCCGATCGCCCCTTCGTTAGTCCTTGACATGACCCCGCTTCCCTTGCGGGTCACGCCCACCCAGATCAAGAACGCGACCGAAGGGATCGCGCTCACGAATATTCAAGTGGGGCAATTCACCGACACGAACGGGCTCCAGGCGACGTCGACTTATTCCGGGACAGTCGACTGGGGCGATGGGTCGTCGCCGACGACCGTCACGATCGTGGATCTCAAGAATGGGACCTATGGGATCCTCGCCTCGCACACGTATCTCGAGTTCGGGACCTATACTCTCACGATCGACGTGGCCGGCCCCAACGGCGTGGTCGGCGAATCGAGCGAAGATGTCCAGGTCCAGGACGCGCCACTCACTCCCATTAGCGGCTTCACGATCAATACGACCGAAGGCGACAACTTCAACGACCTGGTCGGCTCCTTCATCGATGCCAATGTCTTCGCCCTGCCATCGGACTTCACCGCCGATATTACCTGGGGTGACGGCAGTGAGTCATCCGGGACGGTCCGGGCCAACGGCACGACCGCGGGCCAGTTCGACATCTTCGGTTCCAACATCTATGTCCTTGCGGGGACGTACAACGTCAGCATCGCCATCACGGACGTGGGCGGTAGCACGACCGTCATCGCGGGTGTCGCCATCGTGGCCGACGCGGCCCTGACCTCGAAGGGCCAGACCATCAATACGACGGAAGGCTCCGCGTTCTCCGGCTCTGTGGCGACCTTCTCCGATGACAATTCCTTCTCGTCGGCGACGCAGTTCACGGCGATAATTGATTGGGGCGACGGCTCGACGACGACCCCCGACGTGACCACCGGTGTGGTCACTTCCGATGGGAACGGGTCATACACGGTCTCGGGCTCGCATACTTATGCTGAGTTCGGCACCTACACGATCAAGATTTCGATCAGCGACATCGGCACCAGCACGACCGACGCTCTGAGCACGGCGATCATCGCGGACGCGAAGCTGACCGGGATCTCAGAATCGTTGACCTCGAACGCCGGTCAACCCCTGGTCGCGCCCGGCGATCCCGCACCTTTGATCGGGTCATTCAAGGACGAGAACCCACTGGGCAAGATCTCCGACTTCGGCACGACGGTCCTTGTGGACTGGGGCGATGGCACCACGTCGACGGCCCAGATCACGGCAATCGGGAACTCCGTGTACGACGTCAAGGCGGATCACGTCTACAAGCAGGCTGGTACGTTTCAGATAACGATCCCGATCAAGGACAACGGCGATAGTTCGGTGACCGTGACGAGCACCGTCGTCGTCAACGACGCCCCGATCAGCCCGAGCGGCTTCGACGTCTCCGGGGTGGAAGGGGCCACCATCGTGCCCGAGGGGCAGGCTGGAGCGGTCGTGGCCACGTTCGCCGACCTCAATACCTTCCAGCTTCTCACCGACTTGAGCGCGACCATCGACTGGGGCGATGGCACGGCCACGACACCGGATACGAGCGTCGGGATCATCACGCAACCGAATGGCCTCGGTACGACCTTCAACGTGTTGGGCTCGCACATCTACACGTTTGCGGGGACGTATACGATCACCGTGACGATCACGAGCTCCGGGGGGAGCCAGGCGACGGCCACCTCGACGGCGACCATTGCCGATGCCCCCTTGACGGGTACGATCGCAACAATCCCCGCCCAGACCGAAGGTTCGACCTTCGAGGGCGAAGTCGCCACCTTCACTGATGGCAACCCGTTCGGGAGCGTGTCGGACTTCATCGCCCCGATCCTTTGGGGCGACGGGAATTCGTCGATCGGGACGATCACCTCACTCGGCGGGGGCAAGTATTCGATCTCGAGCTCGAATCAGTATGTGACGCCGGGTAATTATCCGATCACCGTCAAGGTGGTCGACATCGGTGGCAGCAACCTCACCCTGAACGGCACCGTGACGGTGCTGGACGCCCCGATCGAGCCGATTTCCGGAACCTCCATCACGTTGACGGAAGGATCGACCTTCAGTGGCCAAGTTGCGACCTTCCACGACGCACCCACCGCCTCCGCCAACTCCTTCTCCGCGACAATCTCCTGGGGCAATGGCGATTCGTCCAAGGGGACGGTTGTGTCGCTCGGGCAGGGCTTGTTCGGTATTCAAGGGACCGAGATTTATCAGATGGCGGGTTCCTACCCGATAACCGTCACGATCTCGGATGACTTCGGGAAGTCGGCCAAGGCCTCGGTGACTGCCAAGGTCCTCGACGCCGCCATCGAGGCTACGGCCGTCGACAACACGGCGGTTCAGGGCCAGGCCTTTGGCGGAATCGTGGCCAACTTCACCGACGCGAACCCGTACTCCTCCGCGGCGGACTTCGTCGCCCAGATCACCTGGGGTGATGGGCACGTCACGAACGGGCAAGTCGTGGGCCAGGGCAATGGTCGTTTCCAGGTCATCGGGACCAACACCTACGGCACCGTGGGGTCGAAGGCCGTTTCGGTCTCGGTCAAAGATGCCGGCGGCAGTTCCTCGACGGCCAAGGGGGCGTTCCAGGTCCTCAGCCCGCTGGCCGGCGCCGTGAACGCCCCGCTCGTCACGAAGGACAACACGCCGATCTTCACGGGGAGCGCCCAGCCCGGGACGTCGATCCAACTCTTCGCGATCCCGGTGTCGACCCCAAATGTCCGCATCGCGATCGGAGGGACTTCGGTCGGAAGCACCGGGACATGGTCGATCACCAGCAACGGGCTGTCCGACAACATCTACGCGATCCTCGGGATCATGAATTCGTCCTCGGGCACGCCGCTCCAGGGGGTGAACCTGCTACAGTCGAACGCCCTGGTTGTCGACACCACCGGGCCGGTGGTGAAGGGGGTGAAGTTCGATCCTTCTCAGGGGACCCTCTCGATCACGCTGCATGACGACGTCAGCGGCATGAACGCGGCGCAGATGGCCAACGCTGCCAACGTGACCTTCCAGTCCGTGGGCCGGTTTACCCAGAACCTGCCGATCACGGGCATCAGGCTCGTCCCAGGCGCAGTCGGCAGTGGTGACATCACCGAGGTCGTCTCGCTCGGTATGGGGCGGCCCGCGAGCACCTACGTCCTGACCATCAACGCGAATGGATTGACCGACCGAGCCGGGAACACCCTGGTCGAGAAGACCTTCGTGACCTTCCCGCAGACCACCAATTCGCCCAACCCGAACTACGTGGCCGAGTTCACGGTGTCAGCCGGCGAGGTCTCCGGCCCCGAGCAATACATCTCGCTGCAGGAACGGCAGGCGGCGGCTCGCTACGTGAGCCTGTCCCGCTTCCGCTTCGGTCAGAACCGGCCGTTGATGGCCCAGGGCCGTTTCAACGCCCGAGCCTTCCGGTTCCTGCGATGAGACAATTCCCGACGATAATCTCCATTGCCGAGACGTCGCGAGTGTAAGCATCTAATCCAATGGCCCGATGTGATGAGCTTTCATCACATCGGGCCATGTTCTTTGCTGCGATGATTTGAACGGGGAGAGCTCAGGAAGCCATGCAACGAGTCCCGTCTCCTCTGAATTTGATTTGTTCAGGCATGAGTGATTGAAGTTAATAGAGAACAATCACATCAGGGTTTTTGCAGTTTGTACTCTACGAGGAAGAGCAGAGTACCCTCCGTCGTCTTGAACTCAGTTGGTCGACTCTTTCCACCGAGGTCGTAGCAAACCCGTAGTGAATCGCCGTCCCGTTCGTAGATCGCGAGGATCGTCCTACCCTTGTTCGGTCCCTCGAGCCCGAAGACGTCCAGGGTTTTCGGCTTGGCCGCCGGGTTGAGCTTGCAGGTGCCTCGATCGATTTCCTTCCCGACCGTCACCGTGTACCCGTCATCCTTGATCTCGAGCCTGATGGACTTGCGAACCTCGTCTGGGAACGTCTTACCACCAAGCTCCGCAGAGGCTGGGAGCCAGGTGCCGTCGAGTTTGTCGTCCTTTGGCTTATCGCTCCAGGTGGTCGACGAGATTGCGAGGACTAACGCGAACACGAGGTAAGTGACTCGCTGCATCTCCATCCTCCTTCAGTTCTGAACCCGGTCAACGCTTCACGATCGTTGGCGAGCGGCAAGGCAACACGCCGTCGTCTCGGACCGAAAAGGAAACCGAACCCGATCTTACCCCGACACGATCTCCGACGGTTCAAGTGAAAGGGCCGACAGATGGGGGCGATCTGTATCCTTCATTTCGACGCTGAGGAGGATATGCGAACGCCATCAATGAAGGAATCCCCGGCGCATTGCGTGCGATGCGCCGGGGCCTCGGGTTCGGATCAAGGTTATTCGAGGTTTGGCGGAAACCTTATTGTTTCTTGGGCTTCACGGCTTGAGGGATGCCGCCCGGTGCCATTTGTTCCCATTTCGGCAACTGCTCCTCGATGGCGAGTCGGATCGGCTTCGGAAGCTTCTTGTCGTCGTGAGGGGTGAGCTTATGGTATTTCAAGGCTTCCTTCGCTTCGGCAACGGCATCCGCGTACATGCCGATGTCGGCGGAGGCCAGGGCAAGCTCGGCGTGAAGCGAGGCGTTTGTGGGATAGAGGAGCGAGGCTTCGCGCAAAGACTTGACGATGTTGCCCTGGCTCTTGAGCATCTCCTTGGGCTTCATCTGGCTGCCAATTCGAGCCACCAGGGTACGAATGACGTTCGCACGATACTGGTGGAGCGTCCAGGACATCGGGCTTCGCGGCTTCACCATCGCATCTGCCAGGATGTCGGGGATGATCATCCAGCGCTGGTCCTCGATCTTGGCTCCCCGTGTCAACCACTCGTCCATCTTCTCTTGTGCCAGTCCCAAGTAGGGATTAGTGCTGAGGGGATCGGCAGCGATCGCGCGAATGAAGGCAGCTTCAGCTCGCTCGAACTGGGGCGGGCGGCTCATCAAGGCTTCACGTGCCTCGTTGGCCTCAGCCTCCGATCTCCAGAAAGGCAAGACGGCGCCGCAAAACGTACCGATCAGCGCGGCCCAGACGATTGCCGGAGCGAACGCAGGAAGTCGACCGCCCCGGGTTTGAAGCTGACCACACCAACGGTCTTCGCGTAGGTTCAACCCGAGCGCGATCCCGACCCAGAGCATCATGGCGACCGAGCTGATCCCGATCCCGCCTGCCGCGAGCAGGTTGATGGTTAGGCCCAGCACACCCGCACCGATGGCGGCCGCCGTGATGGGCAATCGTCGCCAGAGCGTTGCGCCGAGCAGGATGGCCAGGAGCCAGCCTCCGCCAAGGAGGAGGATGCGGTCGAAGACATCGCCCTCGAATGGGTTGAGCCGTCCGAGGCCCATCGCAGCGAGCAATCCGACCGCTCCCCAGGCCACAACCCAGTAGGATCGGGCAGGGGGGGCGGCGTCTCGATCCAATGGATCTGCAGAATCCTTGGCCTTGTTGGCCGATGCGAGCGATTTCGAGCTCGCCCCGAACATCTCGTGAAGCGCGAGCCCAATCGAGAGGACGAACAGCACCATCGCCGGTGTCCCGGCCGTGGACCAGACTTCGAGGAGGCAATTGTGGGGGTCGAAGATCTCTTCGCTCGACTCGGGCAGCTTGTACTTGAGGTAGGACGAGGTGAAATTCCCCGGTCCATGTCCCTTCCAGAACGCATTGCTGCTCTCGGTGATGACGCCCCAGGCGCCGACCCAGTACTCCCAGCGATATCGCAAAGACTTGGTCGATTGGGTGAGGACCAGGATGTCGAGTTGTTTGCTCGCCAGACCGACCATGATCAGCAAGGTCAGCACGCCCGCGCCGGCGAGACCCGCCAAGGCCAGGGTGCTCGTCTTCACCCGGCGACGCTCCCTGAACGCGAGGACGGCCAGGGCCACGGCGACTCCAACGGTGGCACTCCGGCTCTTCGTGAACAGGAAGCAGACGGCGACGAGGAGCGTCGGCAGTAACGCCAGTGAGAGCCCCGGCCAGGGAGAACCTTTGGCCGAGGGGTCTTTCCTGCGGATCAGGTTCTCCCAGCCCTGGCTGAGGATCAGGACGAACGGGATCAGGAGGAACCCGGCAAGCGAGTTCGTTAGCGCGAACGTTGCTGTCGGCTCGTTCGATTCGTTGAGTCGCTTTTCGAACAGGTACTGGGCGGCGGAGCCTGGGGTGATGCCGAGAAGTTGCAGCCGCTGGGCCTTGTTGGCTCTGTAGTCGGCTCGCATCTTCGGCAGTTCGACGGTGATCTGATAGAGCCCGTAGAAGGAGACGGCCACGGCTGTCGCCACGAGCGCTGCGGCGAGGGCGTTCGACTCGCCGCGGGTCCTGGGCACGTTGCGCACGAGCATGTAGAGCACGCCGAGCGCGCCCCAATCCCATGCGAGGTTAATTGCAGGCCGGCGGTCGACGGCTTGCGCGGTACTCAAGCCGACGAGGAACATCAGGCCGAGGACCGTGACGTCGACCCATGAGAATCGGACCCGAAACTTGCCGCCGATGAGCGAAGCGGCAACCGCGATGCCACTTGTGATCAGGATCGCAAGGTCCCAGGTCAGGCCGGTTCCTGCCTCGTACTTGAGGTCGGGCTCGCCGGGCCAGTAGACCCGCGCAGTAAGGAGCAGGGCGGTGAGGCCGAGGGCCACGCGACGCACGCGCTCGCCGAGCCAGCGACCGAATTCGGCGTCGGAGTCCGGTTCCTGCGGTTCAGGCCTCGGTACTGGCGCCGGTCTCGGATGGGATGTCGGCGATGCGTTTCGCCTCGGCATGGACGCGCTCCGGTCGAGGGGATGAGACTTCCAGGATCGCCACCACGCCCAGCAGGCAAAGCGTCTGGCCCACGACCACGCACGCTCCAAACGCGTCGAGGCTATGGAGTAGGAGTGCCCCGAGACCGCTCGCCAGGGTGACTAAATCAATCGTGCGTACCGCCTGCGGCGGCGTCAAGCCGCGGTCGACGAGCCGGTGCGAAAAGTGTCGCCGGTCTCCTAGGAATGGGCTCCGACCCTCGCGCAGGCGGATCACGATCACTGAAATCGAGTCATAGAGGGGTACGGCCATGACGAGCAATGGGGACAGCACGCTATATGGAGAGAGGCCGGAGTTGTAGCGATAGTAAGTCCCCGCCACCGTCAACGAGCCGAGGAGGAAGCCAAGGAAATTGCTCCCGGCATCCCCCATGAAGATCCGCGCGGGGTATCGATTGTGGATGAGGAACCCGGCGAGTGCCCCGACCAGGACGAGCAAGACGCCGGGCGCGAAGAGGCTGCCGACGGCGAGTTGAGCCCCGGCGAAAAGCGCCGACGCCACGAGACCCACGCCGGCCGAAAGCCCGTCCATGTTGTCGAGCATGTTGAAGGCGTTGGTCAGCCCGACGATCCAGAGGACCGTGATAGCGCCTCCGACGATGGGGTGCGAGAACGGCCAGAAGAGCGTGACACGCAGTCCACCGAGAAGGACCAAAGTCAGCGCCAGTCCGACCTGGACCCCGAGCCTGATCCGCCAGCCGAGCGTGAATCGATCGTCGAGGAGGCCCATCCCCATCACGATCGTCGCGAGGGCCAGGATGAGGATGAGTTCTCGCGCACGCTCGTGAATCCCGCCCAGGTGCTTGAGCAAGGCGGCCGGGAGCAAGCCACCATCGACATCAGCCACCACGAAGCCAATGCCAACCACGATCACGGTGGTCAGCCAGATCGCCACGCCTCCACCAAGAGGGGTCGGCTTCTTATGCCCCTTGTGCCCGCCCGGAGAGTCGATCAACCCAATCTTGGGACTGACGACCCTCATGACGGCGCAAAGACACGTGCTGAGGAGGAACGCCGAGAGGGCCAGGCTAAATCCGAGGGCCCCCATGATGACCGGATCGCTCACTCGCATTGGATACTCCCCACCCGGCGTCCGCCCCGATCACGGGACGTTCTCGCGAGGTCGATCCTCATTGGGATGCACCCGCGAAGCCGGGAAGGGATGAAACGACTTGGGTGCAACGCTCGCAAAGCGTCGGATGGTCCACGCTCTGGCCGACCGTCGGTCGCAGGTTCCAGCACCGCTCGCATTTCGCATGCGAGGATCGGACGGCATAGACCCAGGACTTCGGCCGCTCGACGAGGGTGGTCGCCTCCGCCGGTCGTTCTGATTCCAGGCGGATCTCCGAGACGATGCAGACGGTCTCGAGCGTCGAACGCAGGGACTTCAGGAGTTCCGACTCTTGCGGGTCGTCGCTGCCGAGCGTGACCAGGGCTTCCTGGCTGCTCCCGATGATCTTCGCGGCCCGGAGTTTCTCGAGCCCTTTCAGGATCTCGGCGCGGTAATCGAGGATCGCGTCCCAGGGCAATTTCGGCCGCCCGTCGCCCGTGTCCCACTCCGGTTCGGGAGCGGGCCATTCGGTGAGGTGGACGCTTTCGAGCTTCTCCGCCGACGGCGGCGTGAAGTCCCAGATCTCCTCGGCCGTGTGCGGGATCAGCGGGGCGAGCAAGCGCGTCAAGACGCTGTGCAGTTTCGCCATGACGAACTGCGCGGCCTTCCTGTCGTTCCCCTTGGGAGCCTCGGCGTACAGGCGATCCTTGAGGACGTCGAGGTAGAAGCTGGACAGATCGACGGAGCAGAACTGGTAGATCCGCTGATAGACGCGATAGAACTCGAATTCCTGATACGCCTTCACGACGTCGACGATCAGCCGGTTTAACTGCTGCAAGGCCCAGCGGTCGATCTCGTGGAGCGCGTCGCGGGGGATCTCGAGGAATTCGGGATGGGCGTAATCCTCGAGGTTGCCCAGCAGGTAGCGGAACGTGTTGCGGATCTTGCGGTACGACTCCGACATCTCTTTGATGCCACGCTCGCTCATCCGCACGTCGTCAGCGTAGTCCATGCTCGCCACGTAGAGCCGCAGGACGTCGGCTCCATATTGCTCAGACGACTTCACGGCCGAGATGGCGTTGCCGCCGGACTTCGACATCTTGGCCCCTTCGGCCGTCACCACGAACCCGTGGGTGAGGACGTTTTCAAAGGGGGCCCGGCCGGTCGTCCCGACGGCCGTCAGGATGGAGGACTGGAACCAGCCTCGGTGCTGGTCGGATCCTTCCAGGTACATGTACGCCGGATATCCGAGCTCGAAGCCCTGGGCCAGCACGCCGCGATGGCTCGAGCCGGACTCGAACCAGACGTCGAGGATGTCGCCCTCTTTCTGGAAATCCTTACCGCCACACTTGGGGCAGGTCGCGCCCGGAGGCAGGATCTCCTCGACCGGCTTCGTGTACCAGGCGTCGGCCCCTTCCTGGCGGAAGAGGTCGCGGAAATGCCGGACGGTTTCTGCCGTGAGGAGCTGACTTCCGCAGGCCTTGCAGCCGAGCGCCGGGATGGGGACACCCCAGGCTCGCTGGCGGCTGATGCACCAGTCGGGGCGCAGGGAAACCATCGCATCGATCCGCGACTTGCCCCAGCCCGGGAGCCAGCGCACTGCGTCGATCTGCTTGAGGGTCTCGGCTCGGAGGTTGTCGTGATCGACGGCGATGAACCACTGTTCGGTCGCTCGGAAGATCACAGGCTTCTTGCACCGCCAGCAGTGCGGGTAGCTGTGCAGGAAGTTGAGGTGGTGGAACAGATGCCCCGACTCGCGAAGCAAGGTGACGATCTCGGGATTCGCCGCGAAGACCCCCTTGCCGACCAGGAATTCCGGAGCCTCCGAGGTGAATCGACCCGAGGCATCAACCGGGCTCAGGGTGGGTAGGCCATAATTACGACCCGTCTGATAGTCCTCAGTACCGTGACCCGGCGCGGTGTGGACCAGGCCGGTACCGTCCTCTATGGTGACGTACTCGGCCAGCACGATCGGGCTCATCCGTTCGATGAACGGATGCTTGTATTGGACATGCTCGAGCTCCTTGCCCGTGCATCGCCCGACTTCGCGGAATTGCGTGACTTCGCGCATCGCCATCACCTTGGCGACGAGTTCTGCGGCGAGGACGGTGTGGACCGGTTGCCCGCTCGTCGGATCGAGGTACTCGATGCCGACATAGGTCAGGCTCGGGTGTGCGGCGATCGCGACGTTGGCCGGGAGGGTCCACGGCGTCGTCGTCCAGATCATGACGTGCCAGGGCCCGGCTCCCCAGGATTCGGGCAGACCCGAGACGACCGGGAAGTTGACGTAGATGCTCGACGAGGTCTCGTCGTGATACTCGAGCTCGGCCTCGGCGAGGGCCGTCCGATCGGTCATGCACCAGTGGATCGGCTTGAGCTGGCGGAAGACATAGCCGCGTTCAAGGAGGTCGCCGAGGACGTCGAGGATACCAGCCTCGTAGCGGGGGTCGAGCGTGAGGTAGGGGTTCTCCCAGTCTCCGCCGACGCCCAGCCGCTTGAACTGCTGCCGCTGGACATCCACCCATTTGAGGGCCTCCGCCTGGCAGAGCGAGCGGATCTCGGCATGCGTCTTCGAGGCACCCTTCGAGCCGAGGTCCTTCATGACCTTGTGCTCGATCGGCAGCCCGTGGCAGTCCCAGCCGGGGACGTAGGGACTGTCGAACCCTTGCATGTTGAAGGAGCGGACGACGATGTCCTTGAGTACCTTGTTCAGGAGGTGCCCCATGTGGATCTCGCCGTTGGCGTAGGGGGGGCCGTCATGCAGGACACGGCGTTCTCGCCCCTCGCGTGCGTTGCGAATCTGGGCGTAAAGATTCGCGTCCTGCCAGCGCTGCTGGATCTTGGGTTCGCGCGTGGTCAGGTTCGCCTTCATGTCGAAGCGAGTGACCGGGAGGTTCAGCGTATCTTTGTACGGTTTCGCGTTCGTGGACATGGTTCTTAACAGCAGATTTCGTAGAGCAGTGCTGGGCGGCTCGAGACCACACGCGGGCCTGGCAAGCGAGCGTTGCGTCTGACGATTCGAACTCAGGGCGGCGAATAGGCCGCCCCGATGTGCCGGTGATGACCGAGTCCCGACCGTCTGGACCCGACGGCCGACTCGGTTCCAAGTCCATCGGACAGCGAAACCGGCTCAGGCCGGGAGCTGTTCCAGGACCTTGCGGACCACTGTCCGTAACTTACCCTCGGCCTCGCGGGCGACGGCGATGATCTCCTCGACGCTCACGGGGGAGAGCGCGTCGGGTAGGCAGAGATCCGTCACGATCGAGAAGCCGAGCACACGAATTCCGGCGTGGACTGCGATCAGGACCTCGGGGATGGTCGACATCCCCACTACGTCGGCACCTATCCCTCGCAGGAACCGATACTCGGCGCGGGTCTCGAGGTTCGGACCGGTCACCGCAACGTAGACACCGCGATGGGCGACGATGTTCTCTTCGAGCGCGACCTGCATCGCCATTTTTTGCAGGCCTTTGTCATATGGCTCGATCATGTCAGGGAAGCGAACCCCGAGACGATCATCGTTCGGCCCGATCAGAGGGTTCAGGTTGAGTAGATTGATGTGGTCCTCGATGACCATCAAATCCCCCTTGGAATAAAGGGGATTCAACCCTCCCGCCGCGTTCGACACGACCAGATATCGGCAGCCCAGTTCCTTCATCACGCGAATGGGGAACGTGACCTGGGCCGCCGTGTAGCCCTCATACAGGTGGAAACGACCTTCCATCGCCACCACCGACTGCCCCGCCAGCGACCCGCAGACGAGTTGCCCACGGTGGCTGGCAACGGTGGATTTGGGGAAGTGGGGGATGTCGGGATACGGGATCGTCGCTTCGGCCTTGATTTCTTCGGCGAGCGCACCGAGGCCCGTGCCCAGGACGATCCCCACGCTCGGCGTCCCCGACCAATGTGCCTTGACCGCGCGGGTAGCTTCCTGGACGTGTTCCCACTCGTGATGTTTCATGTTCACTAGTTGAAGGTTAACTGGCATCGAACTCCCGCCCGACTCATCCCCACCTCAGATTCGGGGCAGGGGAGGAGCCGGCGTCACGACCAAGAGCATATCAGATCGGGGAGGTCTCGCCACGTCGCCACAGGCGAAGGTGGATCCGGTTTCGAACGTGCGGTCCGAACGAGTTCGACGAGAGTCGAAATTCAGGGGAGGAGAGAGCGTCGGGATGCGACGTTAACGAAGCAGCCGAGGGAACCGGGGATCGTGACGCAGGGACTTCAGATCGGGATCCCGTCGCAAGAGATCAAATCGACGATAGCCCAGTTCGAGAGCACGCTGGAGCGCGACGAACGAGGCGTCGATCATCCCCATCAACGCATAGCTGCAGGCGAGGTTGTACCAGGCGGTATTGCGGTCTGGCTGGAGCCGGACCAGGCGACGATCAACCTGCAGCGCCCGCGAATAGTAACCTTTGGCGGCCAGGTTGTTCCCGTGGACGCGCAGGGCATCGGTATAGTACGGATCACGCTCGAGGACGCGCCCGAAGAAATCGAGCTCGAAGTCGAGCTGGCTCTGCTCACGGAGCCGGCGTGTTGGTGTCTCGGGAGCCGGGCCATCGGAAGATGAGTCGCCCGGACGATCCTGGTGTGCGGCCATCAGAGGTGCTCCCTTCCCGACTCCTAGCCTCCGCGTTTCCCAACGGGCGCAAGCACCTAGGGAAAATCGTACTCTTGATAATAGGACAAGGATAGCCGGAACCAGGGGTTCTGAACAAGCAAAGTTCCGCGATTTCAATCGATGGCGATTCGAAACCACGCACGCAAAGATCATGGGCCGCAAAAATTCGTCGGGGTAACCAGAGCCCGGCGAGTTCAATGCGGCCCAAGATCGCGAATTCGATAGGGGTGAGAGCGTAAGACCGCCCACACGACCCGCCGGAGGAGGGACTCGAACTAACGACCGAGGTATGACTTAGATCTCGTCGTCGTCGAGATCTTCGTCGTCATCGTCGAGGTCGTCATCGTCGTCGTCGAGGTCGTCGTCTTCATCATCCACATCGATGTCGTCGATCTCCTCGTCGATTTCGTCGTCGAGATCCTCATCGATATCATCTTCGTCGTCGAAATCGTCGTCGAGATCATCATCCTCGTCGTCGAAATCGTCGTCGAGATCATCATCCTCGTCGTCGATCTCTTCGTCGAATTCCTCTTCCTCTTCGCCGGTATCGCGGGCGAAGAGCGGGGCCACAAGCCGTTCTTCCCAGGGCAACAGTTCCTGGGTCGAATCAATGAGGGTCGCCAACATTTCCTGACTTTCCCGCATGAGGTTAGTCCTCAGTCCAAGGGGTCTACGGGGATGTCCCCGACAGTGTGTGAAGTGGATGGCCCGCTCACCCGCTTGTGCGCCCGGCACGGTGGCCAAGTCGGAGCCATACACGTAGTCCACGAGGCACGATATTGTCAAGCATCATCCCACGAGAATCCTGATTCTCCCGCAAGGAGTTGCGTCGATCCGGGATGGCCTTTCAAGCGAGGCGTACGAGTTGTCCACTCGCCGCCGATCTCAGGATCGCTTCGAGGAGTCGCACCGTGTCCAAAGCCTCTTCGGCCGGACAGCAAGATGCTTCTCCACGGAGCGCCGCCCCGACGAAGTTCTGGTCGATATTCTCGACCGATTTCGGTAGCTCGATCGCTCGATCTGGCCGGGAGCCAATCGCCTCGATGAGTTCTTGATCGGTCAAACGGAGCGTTCCCTGTTCTCCGAATAGCTTCAGTTCGAAAAGTTGAGTCGGTGAGATTCCGAAAACCCCGACCGAAGCAGGTGTTCCGTCCGAAAGTTTCAAAGCAGCCGCGGTCACGACGTCGAACCCCGCGGGATGACGATCCTGGATTGCGGCCACTTCAACCGCGGTCTGCCCCGTGAGCCAGAGAAGGGAGTCGAGCAGGTGATCCCCTGCGTCGGCAAGGATCCCCGCACCTGCAACTTTCCCACCAAATCGCCATTGATCGTCGGAATCACGCAAGGCTTTCAGCCAGGGCCGGGCAAGCATCGCCGAAACGTAACGAATGGAGCCGATGACGCCTTCGGCCACCCGTTGCTTAGCCGCGATCAGGCTCGGGCTGAGGCGATATTGGTGTCCGACGGCCACGATCTTCCCGCGGCCTTTCGCCAGTCCCACGATATCGGCCGCCTCTTGCACGTTCGTCGAGAGAGGTTTCTCGATGAAGATGTGGCAATCCGCCTGGAGGGCATCCATCGCGGGCCGGTAATGGGCAAAGTGCGGAGTGAAGATGGCGACGGCGTCGGGATTCGCCTGCTTCAAAAGATCGTGATGGTCGGCGAACGTGGCCGGCTCCAACTGGCCGGGAGTCGTCACGGCCTTGCTCTTCAAAGCCGTGAGAGCCTTCTGGTCGGGATCGGCCAACCCGACGACCTGGACCTGGCCGGTCGCAACGAGACGGGAGAGATGGACCTGCGCGGCATGCCCGCAACCGATGATGCCGATCCGGAGTTGTGAGTTTGCCATCGCACTCCACTCCCTCGTCCGACGGAAGAGAAGGCCCGCGAGCCCTGAGATTGGGAGGGCCATCCCAGCAATTCGCTATGACGGCGTCAAGACATTATGACTCCCCGTCAAGTCCCGATTTCCCGTCCGAGGAAAGGGTTGCGGTTGAAGCCTCGTCTCCTAATCCACGCCGAGAAATCAGCGGTGCCTGAATCCCCCGTCCCGTCGGCGGAAATCTACCATGCCAGCTATCCTCGCGCGCGGAAAGTCACCCGAAAACTTGCCGGATTCGCGACGTGTCCGGTGGAAACATGGCCGGCGCTCCTCGATTCCTGAATCAAGACAGTTGGGTGAACTTGACGAAGCGTTCGAGGGTCTGTATCGTGAAGACTCATCAACCAGACGGTGGGTGTGGCCTAGCGGTTAAGGCGCCAGATTGTGGATCTGGATATCGCGGGTTCGAATCCCGTCATCCACCCTCTTCTCTCCCGATCAGCCAATCCTCAATGGCTGTTGTAAAATCAGGGTGAGAGGCAGAATATCAGATCGTGTCCCGTCCTTCGCACCTGCGAAATGGGAAACGATCTGATTTTGCATTTCGAACTCTTCGATCCTAGCACAGCAATGGTTGAGCTAAGGCTAAACAGGACAGGCTCAAGACGGATTCCGGGGTGATGGAGCGTTCGCGTTCGCTAGGATTAAGGGTCTCGGACGACCATGACCGGCATCGCGATCGGAGCTGCGAGCCGCCCCATCATGGTGAACATCCAGAATCTCTTCGACGACGCCAAATGCTTCCAGTCCGCCCGCGACATGCGGTGGCCCGATGGTATCGCTTGTCCCTCGTGTGGCTCGACCTCGGCCGTCAAGAACGGCCTCGAGACACCCAGCCCGACGCCGGCATTATGAGTGCAAGGGCTGCCGCAAACGCATCGACGACCTGAGCGGCACCGCCTTCGCCGGTCATCACCTGAGGTGGACCCCATTGTCTAGACCAAAAAACGGCGATCCTTCGCTACTGTCCAATCAGGCCGTCGTGGCTCTGTCCGCTCGGTAGACCGTCCCTGGAGTCCGGTACCCCAGGGATTCGTGGAGCCGATCCTCGTTATAGAAGCCGAAGTATCGCCTCAACCCTCGCTGCAGCTCCGGCACCGTCTCGTAGCCTTGGATGTAAATATCTTCGTATTTCACGGTCCTCCAGAGCCGTTCGACGAACACGTTATCCAATGCCCTGCCGCGTCCATCCATGCTCACGGCTATCCCGGCCGCCTCAAGCCTCCCGGTGAACGCCTCGGCCGTGAACTGGACCCCTTGGTCCGTGTTGAACACCTCGGGCTTCCCCGACCTCAAGGCATCTTCCAACATCTCCAGGCAGAAGGAGCCGTCCAGCGTGTTCGACAGCCGCCAGCCGATCACGTACCGGCTGTACCAGTCGATCACCGCCGCCAGGTACATGAACCCTCCACTCATCGGCACATAAGTGATGTCCGTGCTCCACACGTGGTCCGCTCGCCGGGCTTTGACACCTCGCAAGAGATAAGGGTAGATCTTATGGCCTCTCCCGGCCTGACTCAGCCTGGGCTTGGCATAGATCGCTTCCAGGCCCATCTTCCGCATCAGGCGCTGTACTCGCTTCCGATTGACCTCCTCACCTCGTTGTTCCAGCCAGGCGGTCATCTTGCGGCTGCCGTAGAACGGGCATGCCGTATATTGCTCGTCGATCAACCGCATCAGGCGCAGGTCCTCGGGCGACTCACCCGCAGGTCGGTAGTAGAGGCTCGATCGGCTCAGCCCCAGCAACTCGCACTGGCGGCGCACGCTCAACCGGGGATGATCCGGCTCGATCAAGGGCCTTCGGTCCTCAACTGAATGGGGCGACTTTTTTCAGCCACTCGAGTTCCATCTTGAGGCGCCCGATCTGTTCGAAGAGTTCGGCCTGGCGTGCCTCGGCGTCAGCCGAGGCCGCCTTGGCCGGACTCCCGAAGACCTCCTCGGCACTGCTGATGAGCTGCTTCTTCCAGCCATGGATCGATGTGGGATGGACGCCATAGTGGCCGGCCAACTCGTTGATCGTGCGGTCTCCCTTGAGGGCCGCCAGGGCGACTTGAGCCTTGAACGCCGCCGTGTGGACTTGCCGCTTCCTCGCCATCCGTCCTCCTCCTCAGACCCGTCTGAGTAGCTTAACAGATGGTCCAGTTTTCGGGGTCCACCATAACCTGTCGCTGCGGGACTGGGTCGCTTGCTTGTATCTGATGGGGCTGAACCTCTCGGATCTGCAAATCCTTCGCGAGGTCGGCATCGACAAATCGGACGCCCGCGACATGATCACGACGCTCCGCCAGGGGGTCGTCGACCGGACCCTCCGCAGGAACTCTCCGGCGAGGTCGAGTGCGACGAAGTCTATGTCGTGGCCGGGCACAAGGGCCATCCCGAGGCGGTCAAAAAAAAGGCCGAGTCGGCCGCCGACGACTGAAGGAGTCCCCGTGCCGAGGGACGCTCGAGAAGGAGAAGCCGCCGATCTTCGGTATGCTCCAGCGCGGCGGCCGGGTCGTGATCCGGATGCTAGCGAACGTCCGGCAGGCCACGATCCGCAGCTTGATCGAGGCGACGATCGCGCCGGGGACGCTGATCCACACCAACGAGTAAGACATCGACAGTCGGCTGGAGGAATAGGGATATCGGCATAAGACGGTTTGTCACGGCCGGGGCGGAAACGCCCGGGACGAGGACGGCGACGGCTTCCATGAGGTCCACGTCTACACAATGGAAGGCTTCTGGTCCATGCTGAGGAATTGGCTCCGCCCGCACCGCGAAAATCCGGGCTCGCGGAAAGGCCCTGCTCGGGGCCCTCATCACTCCTCTCGTAGCACCACCCCGGAATCTGTCTTGATCCAGGATGGATTCGAAGACAAGGAAATGGGCAAGGTGTCGAGAGTCGTGCTCGAGGGGAATGTCGTGGTTCGAGAGGGGCGAGCTTCGCTAGATGGTCGCGGAGTTGAGAAGAATTATCAAGGCGAGCGGGTGTACTACGATTTCCGCGAATTGCGATGTGTCGTTCTGGAAGAGTGAAAGTCACTTCATTGCCTGCTTCTGATCTCGCCCTCTTCCATCCGCAACTCGAGAGGGGCAAGGGACTCTCAATCCTCTGAGTTTGTCCAGTCGACTTCTCAGTCAGAATCCGTCGCCTAATCACCGAACCTCGCTCGGAATGAATGACCTGAGGGCGCATCGGGAAGGACAGGCGGTTCATTCGAGCGAGGTAGCGATCAGCCGGAAAGATCGGCCCCTATTTGTCGTATGTGCCAGGCTCGCCGATGCTGTGTTTGCTGACGATGGCAAGCACCTGGTCGTGCAAGCGTCCGTTGCTCGCCAATAAGCTCGACTTCTTGAGCGTGACGGGATTGCCCATGCAGGTGGTGACCTTGCCGCCGGCTTCCTCGACGAAGAGTCGCCCGGCCGCGAAGTCCCAAGGTGATAGCTCGTATTCGAAGTAGGCTCCGAACATACCCATGCCGACCATGCAGAGGTCGAGCGAGGCCGTGCCGAAGCGACGACTGCCGTGGATGTGGCTCCGCTTGAGGTCGCCGAGGGCTCCCAATGTCGCCTCCATCATGGCACCCCGGTCGTAATAAAAACCAAGACCCACGATGACTTCATTCAGGTGGGCGTGTTCGGAGACCCGGACCTTTCGGCCGTTCTGGAAGGCTCCTTGGCCTTTGACGGCAATGTGCCACTCCTCGCGGATCGGATTCACGATGATCCCGCACTGGGCCTCGCCCTTGTGGTAGTAGGCGATCGAGACAGCGAAGTGCGGGATCTTGTGGGCGAAGTTATTCGTGCCGTCGAGGGGGTCGACGACCCAGAGGTGCTCGGCCTCTACGTCCCCCTGGTGGACCTCTTCGCCGAGGACCTCGTGACCGGGAAAGGCGCGTCGGATCACCTCGACAATCGCTCGCTCGGCTTCGACATCGGCGTCGGAAACGAGGTTCGAGACATCCTTGCTCCTCATCTCGACGCCTTCGCGGTAATACCGTGTCAGGATCGAGCTGGCGGCGCGGGCCGCTTGCTCGGCGATCGAGAGTTCCGGCGTCGTCATGCGAGGCTTCCTTCTCAAGAATCAGCGGGCCATGGAATGCGCGTTTTTCATTTGAGGAAGTATACGAGGGACGTTTCAAGACTCCGACGGGACATCGCCCCGATTTTCGTCGGATCGAGCAAATCCGAAGGAGGTTGGAGCGTTTGATCCATCTTCGGGAATCGTGCAGCCAGATTTGGATTGCGTGAAGGTGCCCGTCGTGGGTATGTTTAACAAACATTCAGCCACGATTTGCACTCACCGGCGTTTGCACGACGAGAGTCGTCGCGTCGGGTCGCTCGCAACGAGCGTGATCGCTACTGCCGTTCCCGAGGGTGAAGATGAGACGATCCCACCCCAGCCTTGCGTGGGTTGCCGCTAACTGGGTCCTGATCATCGGAACCGCAAACGTTGGGCTCGCCGAAGGGGAGAAGCCTTTACCCCTCCACGAGCGGATCGACCGCGAGATCGAGTCGAAACTGGACGGCCAGATCGTCGCCCCGCCGGCGACGGACGCCGAATTCTTGCGTAGGGCCTGGCTCGATCTGGCCGGCACCATTCCCACCGTCTCCGAGGCGAAGGAATTCCTCGACGACCCCTCGGCCTACAAGCGGACGGCCCTGATCGACCGCCTCCTCGCCAGCCCGAGCTATGCCAGGCGAATGGCAACGGTCTTCGACGTCATGCTCATGGAACGTCGGGCCGACCTGCACGTGCCAGCGGCCGAGTGGCGTGAGTTCCTCCGCAAGGCATTTGCACGCAATCAACCTTACGATCAACTCGTACGCGAGATCCTGAAGGCCGACGGCACCGAGCCCGGGAACCGAGGTCCGGCCAAGTTCTACCTCGACCGCGAAGGTCAGCCGAACCTGCTGACTCGCGACGTCGGCCGGCTCTTCCTCGGCCGCGACTTCCAGTGTGCCCAGTGTCATGATCATCCTTTGATCAGCGACTTCAAGCAGGGGCATTACTACGGCCTCTTCGCCTTCTTCAATCGCAGCTATCTCGTGGCCGACGATCGCGGCGCGATGACCTTCGGGGAGAAGGCGGACGGCGACGTTTCATTCTCGTCGGTCTTCAAGAAGAAGATCGTCCGCACGACGAAGCCAAGGATCATCGAGGGGACAGAGGCCGCGGAGCCGGCCGTCCCGAAGGGGCAAGAGTATCGCCTCTCGCCCGGCGAAAAAATCAGGGCCTTGCCGCTGCACAGTCGCCGCGACTTGCTCCCCGATTTCATCACCTCGCCGGATGTGCCGGAGTTCAGCAGGACGATCGCCAACCGCCTCTGGGCGATGATGATCGGCCGCGGGATCGTCCATCCGCTCGACATGGATCACGGCGATAACCCACCGAGCCATCCCGAACTCCTCGAGATGCTGACGAAGGAGTTCGCGAACGGCAAATACGACGTGAAGGCCTTCATCCGCGAGATCGCCCTCACCCGCGTCTATCAGCGCTCGAGCGAACCACCGCCGGGCGGTTCGACGGCCGAAGCGACTCCTGAGAGCCTTTCAATTGGGCTCCTGAAGCCGATGAACTCCGAGCAGATCGCCTGGAGCCTGATGCAGGCCGCCGGGATCGTGGCGAACCAGCGGAAGCAGGCCGAGCATCAACTGATCGACGTGGATACGAAGTTCCGTGATATCACGGCTCAGGATGACAAGCGGAAACAGATCAGGACCGACTCGGTCGAGAAGGCGGTTTACGATCAGCTCCAGGGGAGCGTCCAGCCATTCACGTCGAGGTTCGGGAGCGCGGCGGGACAGGCCGAGAATCCCGGGCAGTCGAGCGTGGACCAGGCTCTCTTCTTTGCCAATAGCAACATCATCCTGGAATGGTTCAGCCCGAGCCCCGGGAACCTCGGCGGACGCCTGATCGAGAAGAAGGATCCGGGCGAACTCGCCGAGGAGCTTTATCTCGCGATCCTCAGCCGTCGCCCAAGCGCGGAAGAGCGGGACGAGGTCGCCCGTTACCTCGCCGATCGCGGGAATAGCCGGGGGGAAGCCATTCGGGAACTTGCCTGGGCCCTGACAGCGTCGACCGAGTTCCGATTCAATCACTGAGCAGTCAAGCCAGTCAGCCAGTCGCGTAGACGGACCAGCCGACTCCACGATGGGAGATCCAGCGATGAAATGCGATTACGCGTGCGGCTCAGAAGATCATCTCATGTCGCGCCGGCGATTCCTCGGCGGCCTGGCGACGGGAGTCGGAGTCGCCTCGCAGTTTGGTTTCTCCCGGTTCGTGCAGCCGTCAATCGCCGCCGAACTCCAGGGGCGGGAGAAGCAAGTGCTGGTCGTCTGGCTGGCCGGCGGCGCGAGCCAACTCGAGACCTGGGATCCCAAGCCGGGCACGGAAACCGGCGGCCCCTTCCGCTCGATCGAGACCAGCGTCCCGGGAACCCGGATCTCCGAGTTGATGCCCAGGACCGCCAAGCTGATGCACCACATCTCGCTGGCACGAGGTGTGAATACCAACGAGAATGATCACGCCAAGGGACAGTACATGATGCACACCGGCCGGCCAGAGATGCCGGGCGTGGCGCATCCTCATTTCGGTTCCATGGCCGCGAAGTTCCTAGGAGCTGAGACCAACCCGCTCCCCGGCTACATCTACATCACGCCGGGCGGCGGCGGTCGGACGGGGACCGAGGCCGCCTATCTCGGGCCCAAATATGCGGCGCTCTATCTCGGCAATGGCAATCCTCCCGACAACACGACCCGCTCCGGCCTCGTCGACGAGAAGGGCGAGGCCCTGCGACACGACCTGCGCCGTCGCATGAACGACCGGTTCGCCACGCGTCGTCGGACGGCCGAGACGGAGGCCTACACGACGACCTACGAGCAGGCCCTACTGCTGATGAAGCGACGCGAGGTCTTCGACGTCTCCAAGGAATCGACGAAGGATCAGGAGCGATACGGTTCGCACGACTTCGGGCGCCACTGCCTGCTCGCCCGCCGACTTCTGGAGTCGGGCGTCACCTACGTCCAGGTCTCGCACTCGAACTACGACACTCACAACGAGAATTTCTCGTTCCACCTCGAGCAGGTCGGCGAGTTCGACCAGGGATTCTCGAACTTGATCGAGGACCTTGCCGCCAGGGGCTTGCTCAAGCATACGCTCGTCGTGGTCATGTCCGAGTTCGGCCGCACGCCGAGCATCAACTACCTCTACGGGCGAGACCATTGGGGCACCGCCTGGTCGATTGCCATGGCCGGCTGCGGCATCAAACCTGGCATGGTTCACGGTAAGACGAATCCGAACGGCACCGAAGTCGTCGACGGCCAGGTCAACGCCGCGCAGCTCTACCACACGTATCTCCGGGCGGTCGGCTTGAATCCCTCCGAAGACCTCGATGTCGACGGTCGCATCATCCAACTCGGCGACCCGGCCGGTTCGGCGATCAAGGATCTGCTCGCATGAGCATGCTAGACAACGCCGCATCGACGCCGCCGGCCAAGCCGGAGCTGGCTCATCTCGTGCACGACCTCGTCCACGAGAAGCCGCTGATCGCCTGCCGATTCGAACCCAAGGGGCGGTTCGTCTTCGCGACCTCGGAAGACGCGAGCGTTGTGCGCTGGGATATGGCCTCGAAGGCCAAGACTGTCCTGAAGGGGCATGAGAGTTGGCCATTTGCGCTCGAGCCGACACCAGATGGCACAACCATGTTCTCGGGGGGTAGCGAGGGGATCCTCTATTCGTGGGATGTCGAATCCAAGGAAACGACCCCCAAGCGGAAGTTCGAGGCCCACTCGGGCTGGATCAACTCCATCGCCGTCAACGCCTCGGGGAAGATGGTCGCCACCTGCGGCAATGATAAGGCCGTTCGACTTTGGTCGGCGGCCGATGGGGCCCCGCTGGCCAGTCTCCCCGGCCACGACAAACCCGTCTACAAGGTGCTGTTCGACCCCTCCGGGCAGTTCCTGATCTCGGCGGATTTGCAGGGGCGGATCGTCCAGTGGGATCTCGCGACCTTCAAGGAAGTCCGGCGGTTCGATGCCTCGAAGCTGGCGATCTACTTCGCCTCTCAGGGGGTTGATTACGGCGGAGTACGTGACCTCACTTTGACCCCAGACGGGACCTATCTGGTCGGCTCCGGATTGATCGAGGCCTCGAATCCGCTCGGTGCGGTGAGTAACCCCGCGAATGTCGTCCTCGATTGGAAGGATGGGAAACTCGTCCAACTCCAGCGACCCAAGGAGGACATCAAGGGGGTTGGCTGGGGCGTCCGCAGCCTCGCGCCCAACGTGATCGTGATGGTCTCGGGCGGGACGAGTGGAGGATTTCTCTGGTTCTTCAAGCCCACCGAGGTGAACGAGTTTTTCAAGCTGGCGCTGCCCAACACAGGCCGTGGGTTGGACCTCGCCAACGATGGGCGTCATGTGGCCGTAGCCCATCATGATGGCCACGTTCGCATCTACGGCCTCTTCGAGAAGGCGAAAGCCTGATCGTCTTGCCGAGTGCGATGTCGCCAGCCCGATGTCAGAGCGGATCGGGCTCGGCGATGACGTCGACGGAGACGGAAACCGTGTGGTTCCCCCCCCCGAGGACCACGCCCTTGATAGGGCTCACGTCGTCGTAGTCGCGGCCCCAGGCGATCGTCGGGTGTAAGTCCGAGACGACGAGGTTGTTAGTCGGGTCGACGTCGAGCCACCCGTAGCCGGGGCAGTAGACCGAGAGCCAGGCGTGCGAGACGTCCGCGCCGACCATCCGGGGTTGACCGGGGGGCGGCGTCGTCAGCAGGTAGCCGCTGACATAACGGGCGGCCAGTCCGAGGGATCGCAGGCAGGCGATCTGGAAGTGGGCGAAATCCTGGCAGACTCCTCGCCGGATCTTCAAGAGTTCCCGCGGAGGGGTCTCGATCGTCGTCGCCTGCGGATCGAAAATGAACTCCTCGTGGATCCGTCGCGTGAGGTCCAGGATCGCGTCGATGAGCGGACGACCGGGCGTGAACGAAGGGCTCGCGTAGTGCGCCAATTCGTCTTCATGCCTCACGTAGTGAGATTCAAAGACGTATTGATAGGCGTCGAGCGATTCTGCGTCCCGGCCCGACGCGATCACGTCACGCGCCGCCTCCCAGTTGCATGAAGCGTCGGAATGGGGTGTGGGCCTGGGTCGGATACGTACGCGATTGAACGCGGTGACTTCCAGGCGCTCGTGCGGCTCTTGCACCGTGAAGAACGTCACGGGGTTGCCGAAGAAATCGACTTGCGGTACGGAGACCGCGGGTTGCGAGTTGACCGTGATCTCGCTTTCGAGGCAGTCTTGCCAGGGGCTATTTCTCGCCGACAGATGGGTCAAATTATGACAAAGGGAAACGTTATAGGCGTAATGATATCGGGTGGTATGCGTGATTTTATAGTACATAGTGATGGAACCCGACGGTCTTCATGGAATGTCGCGACGGATAGAGATGGCTGAAGTAACTCCGGCTGAGGTGGTCGGAAATGTCGGGGATTTCCGATTCGAGGGTCGAGAGAAGTCCGTCGAGCCCGGCGCGCGAGCCGCGTGGATCGACGCTGGCCAGCATGTCGGGGTCAGCGTTCCGCACTCGGTCGAGTGCCGCGATCGCGATCTTGTAATCGAGCTTCGGGTCATGCGTTGAGTCGCCGCGGGGGAGTTGCTCGAGGCTTTCCGCCAGGGCGAGGAGTTGGAAGGCAACGGACCTCGGATTCGTCTCGTCGGCGAGGAGGAGGTCGAGGACCGGAGCCGTCTGGAGCTGGCTCATGTAGCGTCGACGATACGTCATGGAGCTATCGGCGACCTGGAGCAGGGCCTCGAGCAGGGAGTCCTCGGGGCCGGTCACGGTCGTCAGTGTGCTCCGGATCTGGCCGACGCCTCGGAGGGACCGCTCGAGCCTCCGGCCCATGTCGAGGAACCGCCACCCCTGGCCGCGCGTCATGCTCTCGGCGACGAGGCCGGAGAAGGCGGCAAGCCGGAGGATCTTGTCGTCGAGGATGTCGCGGATCTCGCTGAGTAGCCTAGGTGCCTTCTGGCCCGAGCTGACGAACGGAGGCCATTCGCGGCCCCCGTCGTAGCGATGGAAGTCATCCTCGTCGGTGTCCAAGTCCAAGCCGATCAGGATACGCCAGAGATCGATCGAGAAGCGGTCGCGGACCTTGCCGGCGAGGTGATGGAGCGAGTGGATCGTGGCCTTCAGGCTCGTGGTCCGGCTGGGGTCGCCGATCAGCGAGAGCAACTCGGCCTCGGGCGTGGCGAGGCGTTCCGCCGCTCCGGCCCCGATGAAGCCGGGGGTACTCATGGTCTGGTACGTGAGGCTTCGGAGCAATGCGGGGAGTTCGGGGGCTTCCGTGAGCCCCGTTTGATCCGTCATGCGGATCAGGATCACGCGAAGGAGGCGAATCGTCCCCTCGACTCTCTCGACGTATCGCCCCAGCCAGAAGAGGTCATCGGCCACGCGGCTGGGTAGGTCGCCGCCGCCTCGGCTCAACTTCACCACCTGGACCTTGGGCGAGAGCAGACTGAAGGTGCTTACCGGGCCATCGGAAAGGAGCCAGGTATCCTTACTCCCGCCGCCTCGTTGCATCGACACGACCAGGGAGTCGGCCGAGGAGGTGATCCGCGAGAGGCCGCCGGGCATCATGGTGAAGCCGTTGCCGGTCGCCGCCAGGAACCAGCGAACGGCCACTTGCTTGGGCTGGAACCCGGAGTCGTCCAGGCCAGGCGCGGTGGAGAGTGAAATCTGCTCCTGCCCCACGAAATCGAGGGGACGACGACGGATGCGATCCGACAGGGCTACCAACTCATCTCGGGTGAGACGCTCGCCGAAGATCGGCTCGACCAGGCCTGACCGACACGCGGGCCTGACGATCATCCGCGACAGGTTCGCGAGGACGTAGGAAAGACCAGACTCCTCGCCACACCACCAGGTGGCAATTGAGGGCAAGCGCAGGTCTTCACCGAGGAAGAAGCGACAGAGACCCGGTAGATACGCGAGCAGTGCGGGGGATTCCACCAACCCGCTGCCGAGGGAGTTGGCCACCGCAACGTTCCCCGCGCGGACGGCTTGCACCAGACCGGGCACTCCGAGGAACGAATCTCGACGCAGCTCGAGCGGGTCGCAATAGTCGTCGTCGAGGCGTCGAAGGATGACGTCGACCGGTTGAAGGCCGCCGAGGAGCTTGAGATAGACCCGGTTATCGCGGACGGTCAGGTCGTTGCCTTCGACGAGCGTGTATCCCAGGTACCGAGCCAGATACGCGTGCTCGAAATAGGTCTCGTTGTAGGGGCCCGGCGTGAGGAGCACAATCCGAGGGTTGTCGCGATCATAGGGGGCGATCGAGGCCAGTGTCTGCCGCAAACTCTGGAAGAAGAGGGCGAGTCGTTGGACCCGACACTCCCGGAAGATCTCGGGCATCATCCGCGTGAGCACGATCCGATTCTCGAGCGCGTAACCAAGTCCCGAGGGGGCCTGGGCGCGGTCGGAAATGACGCGAAAGATGCCGTCGGGACTTCGACCCACGTCCGCGGCGTAGAGCAGGAGTCGGCGATTGCCCAGCGGTTCGATCCCCTGGCAGGCGCGCAAGAAACCAGGGTGTCCATAGAGCAGGGGCGGGGGCAGATAGCCCTCGGCCAGGGCTCGCTGCGGGCCATAGAGGTCAGCCAGGATCAGTTCGAGGAGCCGGGCGCGTTGCGTCAGCCCATGCTCGATCCAGCTCGCGTCCTGCGATGACACAAGGAGCGGAATCGGGTCGAGTTCCCAGGGGCGTTCCATGCCCCTCGGGTCGCCGTAGACGTTGTAGGTGACGCCGTTTTCGCGGATCAGGTGCTTGGCGTCTTCCCAGCGGTTCCGAACGTCCGGAAGCCCGAGCGATACCAACTGCCGGACGAAGCTCTGCCAGTGCCCCCGGATGGTGCCGTCGGGTGCGACCATCTCGTCGAAGGCCTGCGGGGAGCCTTCGTCGGGAGTGAGCGAGTGCCCGAGCAGTTCGGGGGATTGCAGTTCGGCCATGGTCGTCGGGACGATCCGAGTTAAGGGAGAGGTTGAAGTGACCAAACGATGGTCTGTTCGCCTCATAACGATCCAGGTGCCGAGCGCCTAGCTTCGGTCCCCATTCTAACCATCGGCCAAAATCTCGTCGTTTTCGTATTAAATGGTCGGTTGTACACTGATCTTGCAAGTGCTATCATAGTAAGTACTTGCGACGTCGATTTTAGCGAAAACGGCCGTTACGACATCAGTGCAATCAAATCTCGTCGATTTCTCAAAGGTTCCGGGATGCCTGACGACGAGAGTCGGGATCGTCACAATATTCCCAGAAGTGACGACCCAGGCTTTCGCGAGCGGCACTCTCAAAGTTCGATTCAGAGAATCGTTTGCGTCGAAGGCAGCAAACTCACAAGGCTTAAACGTGAGTGGGCATATCTAAGATATGCCCACTCACTGGCGTTAATGAACGAAAGCGCACAGGCTTGGTATTACGACCAGCGGAGGTCGAGTGTGAAAGGCGCCTCGAGGCTTCTCGCGGGCTTGGGCACGTTCAGCTTGCCCGGAGAATGGCCGAATGGGACGAACCGGGCGATCCGACGGCTCTCCGCCTCGTAGGCGTTGACTGGCATCGTGTCGAAGGAGCGTCCGCCAGGGTGAGAGACGTGATACGTAAATCCGCCTAGCGAGCGGGCCATCCACGTGTCGACGAGGTCGAAAACGAGCGGCGCATGCACCCGGATCGTCGGGTGCAAGCATGAAGGGGGCTGCCAGGCCCGATAACGGACGCCCGCCACGAACTTGCCGTTCGTCCCCGTAGGATGGAGGGGAAGCGGGCGGCCGTTGCAGGTGATGGTGTGCCGTGTATTCGTCATCCCCTGGACCTTCAGCTCGAGGCGCTCCACCGAGGAGTCGACGTATCGCACCGTCGAACCGGGGCCGGCCTCCTCTCCCAACACGTGCCACGGCTCGATGGCCTGGCGAAGTTCCATGTCCACTCCCTTGTATGCGACCTCACCAAACCTAGGGAAGCGGAACTCGAAGTGGGGTACGAACCACTCGCGTTCGAGCGGGAGACCGCTCTCCTGGAGCTCGGTGATGACGTCGGCGAAGTCTTCGAAGATGAAGTGGGGCAGCATGAATCGGTCGTGGAGCTCCGTCCCCCACCGAGCGAGCTGCCTATCATAGGGCTGATCCCAGAATCGGGCGACGAGCGAGCGGATCAGGAGCTGCTGCACGAGGCTCATGCGAACGTCGGGGGGCATCTCGAAGCCGCGCATCTCGAGCAGGCCGCGACGACCGCTGCTGCTGTCGGGCGAGTAGAGCTTGTCGATGCAGAACTCGGCGCGGTGGGTATTGCCCGTCACGTCGGTGAGGAGGTGGCGGAAGACCCGGTCGACGAGCCAAGGCTGCGTGGTGCCGTGGTCGGGGATCTGCTGGAAGGCGATCTCCATCTCATAGAGGCTGTCATTCCTCGCCTCGTCGATCCGTGGGGCCTGGCTCGTCGGGCCCACGAACATCCCGGAGAAGAGGTACGAGAGCGACGGATGGTTGTGCCAGTAGGCGACCAGGCTGCGGAGGAGGTCCGGGCGCCGCAGGAGCGGGCTATCCGCTGGAGATGTCCCACCCAGGACGATGTGGTTGCCCCCGCCGGTCCCCGTGTGCCGGCCGTCGACCATGAATTTCTCGGTGCCGAGCCGGGTCTGCCGCGCCTCCTCGTAGAGCGTGGTCGTCTGGTCGACGAGCTCGTCCCAACTATGGGCGGGGTGCATGTTGACTTCGATGACGCCGGGGTCGGGCGTCACGCTGAGATGATTGATGCGGTGATCGGTCGGGGGGCCATAGCCCTCGACCAGCACGGGTAAGTTGAGTGCGTCCGCGGTCCCTTCGATCGCGCTCACAAGCTCCAGGTAGTCTTCCAGGAGGCTCAAGGGAGGCATGAAGATGTAGAGCCGTCCGTCGCGAGGCTCGACGCACAGGGACGTCCGGACCAGCGTCGACGCGTTGGCGAACGGGGCCGACGGATCCGACTGCGGGGGACCCGTGCCGGGCTCGCGACCCTGGCCATAGGAAGAGGGCAAGGAGATTCGCCGTTGCTTGAGCAGATCCTCGAGCTTCGGCAGGGAGTCGCGAGGTGCCTGCGGGTCGAGCTCGACCACCGGCTCGAGATCCTGCGGCGCCTGCCAGGGCAAGGAGTCGAGGGGGAGCCGGAACCCCATGGGCGAATCGCCCGGCATCAGGAACAGATGACCGCGACGCAAGGCCCACGGGCCACTCACCCAGCGCCTTTGCGATCCGACCGGATCTCGACGGAGCGGAAGGGCATAACCGACGACGTGGTTCAATCCCTGCTCGAAGACGCGGGCCAGGGTCTTTCGCTCCTCCGGGTCGTCGAGCGAACGAGCCAGCGGATCGATGTCGACGGGGAGTTGTCGCTCTTTCCAGAGATAGTACCAGACGTCTTCATACCCAGGCCGGCTGTTCGCCGGGTCGACGTTCAGGGCTCGTGCTAGGGCCTCTATGAACGCTCGGGCCTGGGGGCCGGCATGTCCGTAATTGCGGGTCTCGTCGGCGTAGAGGCTGGGGTCTTCCCAGAGCGGGACGCCGTCGCGCCGCCAGTAGCACGACAGCGCCCAACGGGGTAGGGGTTCACCGGGATACCATTTACCCTGCCCGTAGTGGAGGAAAGCGCCAGGGGCAAATCGATCTCGGAGCCGGTTGAGGAGTGCACCGGCGAGGACCCGTTTGGTCGGCCCGAGGGCCGTCACATTCCACTCGGCCCCTTCCATGTCGTCGACGGAGACGAAGGTCGGCTCGCCCCCCATCGTCAGGCGAACATCCCCATTCAGGAGTTGCTCGTCGATCCGACGGCCGAGGTCGAGGATCGACTGCCACTGCTCGTCGGTGTAGGGCTTGGTCACGCGCGGATCTTCGTGGACCCGCGTGATGGACATATGAAAGGAGAATTCCGTCTCGCACTTCTCGTCTTCGGATTCTCCAGGTCGCTTGTTCCAGGTGAACGACCCGGAGATCGGCGAGGCGTTCGTGGGATCTGCCGCACAGGCGAGGGGGATGTGGCCTTCGCCGACCAGAAGGCCGGAGGTTGGGTCGAGCCCCACCCAGCCGGCTCCCGGGAGAAAGACCTCGGTCCACGCGTGCAGATCCGTGAAGTCTTCAGCGGCACCCTGGGGTCCGTCGATCGCGACGATGTCCGGCTTCAACTGGATCAGATACCCGGAGACGAATCGGGCCGCGATGCCCAGGTGCCGGAACAATTGTACAAGGAGCCAGGCCGAGTCGCGGCAGGAACCGCTCTGGAGGGTGAGGGTCTCCTCGCACGCCTGGATCCCTGGCTCCATCCGGATGACGTAGCGGACCGCCTGATTCAGGCGTTGGTTGATCGCAACGATGTAGTCGATCGTCTTGGCGTCGGAATCGTTAAATTCATCGACCAGGCCCTGGAGCAGGGGACCGGCCGGCTCCTTCTCCAGATAGCTGGCGAGTTCCCGGACGAGTTGCTCCTCGTAGCGGATCGGAACTCGTTCGGCCGTGGGGTCGAGGAAGAAGTCGAAGGGGTTGATGACCGAGAGTTCGGCGGTCAGGTCGACCTCGACCGAGAAGACATTCGTGGGCTTGGAGAAGACGAGCCGCGCCTGGTAGTTGCTGTACGGGTCTTGCTGCCAGTTGATGAAGTGCTCGGCGGGTTGGATCCGCAGCGAATAGCTGACGATCGGCGTCCGGCAGTGGGGCGCGGGCCGGAGGCGGACGACCTGGGGGGTAAGCTGAACCTCGCGATCGTAGCGGTATTCGGTCTTATGGTTCAGCGATACGCGAATGGCCATTGCAAGACTCGTATGGTCGAGAGGTACCTCGATCACAGCCCAGGGGTCGAGGGGAGCCTTGGTCGCAGACTCCGACCTCGATCTCGAGCGATGAAGGCGAGTGATTTATGCGGTTGGTTGCAACCTGGAGAATGGGCGCACGGTCCCAGATGAGGTCCGACAAGGGACCGGCCCGAGGGGAGAGATGAGAGCCCCGGACGACACCCGCAATCGGGATCCACACAGAGTTTGATAGTGTGCGACGAGGTCTCGCAAAATGCAACCGTTTCCTGAGAATGCCGCTTCTCGCGCGGCCTACAAGCCGCGCAAACACTCTCTACCGAGATTGGAATGCTCGGTTCGAGGCCGCAAACGGGATCAGAATCGTGAAAGGGAAGGGTAGATCCGGCGAAGATGGGCGGGGAGGATGTAGGATGAAAATAAGGCGGCCTCGCTGCTGGATCGAGGCCGCAGGTCAGATTGAACGAACCTAAGTCTTTGCTATTTAGAACGATTCGGCCGCGACGACGGCCTCGGTGGCCTCCTCCATTTCGCCCGGAACCGTCGAGTTCGGGGCCGAGGGAGCCGAGAAAGTGCGGAGCCGTCCGGCCAGGTACAGGCTGAAGAGCGTCGCCAGGGCACCGATGACCCCGACCCACGGGTAATTCATCCAGCGACCGCTGGAAAGCTTGACGATGATCTGTCCCCCGACATACGCCCCGAGACCACTGGCCAGGTGTTGGACGGACGAGTTCGCGCTCATGAACGTGCCCCGACGCCTGGGATCGACGCTGGCCATCACCATGGCCATGGCGCCAATCATCCGCCCGGCATTGCTCATCATGAGCAACCCAACGATAGCCACCGCCACAACCAGCGGGACGGGAGGCAACAGCGTCACGAGAAACATCAAGAGCGCCGAGACCGGGGCGACGCACCGATAGACTGTGAGTTTGCCGAAGCGGTCAGCCAGGCGTCCGATTACCGGCGCGGCTACGAGGGTCAGGGCTCCACCCGTGACGTAAATCCAGGGAAGTTGATCCTCTTTGACGTTCACGTTCGCCACGAGGTACGCCGCGATATAGGGTACGACGGCGAAGGTCCCGAACATCAAGGTGATGATAAGGGTGAAGGCGCGAACGTGATTCGGATCCGAAAGAGTTTCCTGGAGTTGCCGGATGGGAGATGCCGCCGGTTTCGAAGGATCGAGATGCTGCCGAAGAGGGGGCATGGTATACATCGCCGCAAGAAGCACCAACACACCGCAACCCGCCAGGACCAGGAACGGCCATTGCCACCCGAATTTCGTGCCGATGAAGAGCCCGAACGGCACACCCAGCACCGACGCTACGGCGAAAGCCGACATCAATGCCGCGGTCGCCGACGCGTGTCGCTGGGGAGGAAAGACATCGCCGATGATCGCCATGGCCATGCCGCCGAGAACCCCACCGAAAGCACCCGTCAGCACGCGGGCCGCCAGGAGCGTCACATAAGAATTGGCGAGACCGCAGAGTAAGGTTCCGACCAGAAACCCGCTGAAAAGCGAGAGAAACGAGGCACGTCGCCCGAACCTGTCGATAAAGCTCGCCGCGAAGAATCCGGCGATACCCGCGCTGATGGTGTATGCCGAGACGATGTTTCCAAACTTGTCTGGATTTATGTTCAACTTATCCATCAACTGCGAACCAAGCGGCATGACCACCATGAAATCCACGATGCTGGTGAACTGGACCGCGGCAAGCGTGAGGAGAATCGCCCTTTGTCGCCCTGGCGTGATTTCAGCGGTGCTCGTCGTATTCGAATGATCCATGACAATCCTTTGAAAATTCAAATGATCGAAGAATGGTCTACCAGCCGGTTCAAGCAGTCCTTGCTGAACCATCTCTCAGGTCGGGGGGGAAACGAGTGCGCATTTCTCGCGGCCCTGCGGATAATCTCCTCGGGCCCTCGTTGCTGAAGCCGGACGGATTGTCAGGCCAGTCGATCCGTCGATGCCGACGCAAATGTAGGTTTTCAATCACTTTAGAGAGGTCGAGTTGGAAAAGACGGATGAGACAGATATCGATCAATCGGGCTGTCCGCGAAGGCCTTCTACCCCGTCTCAACCGTGCCCGACCTCAAGTGATCGGAATCGAATGGTGCGGACTCGCCTTCGTCTCGGCTGACGATGAGCAAGATTAGCCAACTATAGGCACGTCGGCTGATGGGTCAAGTGTTGGAGAGAGCCCTGGAAAGTGACGGCCAGGACTGAACCATTCGCCCCCTCATCTCGACGACCGGCTCGGTCCTTGTCTGGGTGAAACGGTTCTCGGATACTCGGGCGAGTCGTTTGTTGCGCATGAATAGAGCTGAACTACCGCCGCGTCGAGGGCTGGAACCTCTCCCATGTTTCGACACCGCTCGCGCATTCGTCCTACGGCCTTCTTTCTTCTCATCGGAAGTTTCGCCCTGGTCCTCGTCAGCGATTCGCGGGCGGAGAGCCGCTCAGCGGCGGTCGATTTGACCGAATACCGCTCGGATTGCGGCGTCGAGGTGAAGGAAGGCGCCGGCAATAGCCGCCTGTCGGTATCCTGGCCCATCAATGAACGTGAACGCGGACGGATCGACCTGGACCTGAGCTCTGACAAGAATGCGCTGGTCTCCGCGATATCCTTACTCGGCGCGGGACACCGCGAAGGGGAGCCTCAGGATCAAAATCCGCTCCTGAAGAATCTGGAGCCCACCTTCTGGGTCACGGTGGGGAAGCGAGAATCTCCCCCCGACAGACCCCCGAGCATGAGCGTCTTCAACGTCTTCTTCGACTCGCCCGCGAAGCGACCTCATCAGACATTTCGCTCACGCCTGAACCTGCAGAAGGTCAAGGTGACGAGCATACCAGGGCGGGCCACGATTCGACTGGAGAAACTCGAAGCGGGGCCATTCGCGGGGGCGCTCGAACTCACGATCTATTCGAAGGTTCCATTGGTCCATGTCGCCGCAGCGATGAAGACCGACGAGGACTCTCGTGCCTTCGTCTACGACGCAGGGCTCGTCGCCTCGGACTCGATGCCGGTTCGGTTGGGATGGCGCGACACCGAGGGCAAAACGCAAGCCTTGGACGTGAAGCCGGAGGATGACGATCGCTCGATCGCCGTCAGGAATCGCACACTGATCGCCGAGACGGGCGGAGGCTCGGTCGCCTGCTTTCCGCCCCCGCATCAATATTTCTATCCGCGAGATCTCACCGACAATCAGAGCACGGTCTGGGCGGGTCGATCCCATCGTGGCTCTGCGGAGAATTGGGGATTCGGGATCCGTCAGACGGAGAAGGGCGGGGGTAATTACGTCCCCTGGTTCAATGCCCCGCCGGAGACAGTGCAGAAGATGGGGGTGTTCTTCCTCCTGAGTCGCGGCAAGACGGAGGAGGCACTCAGCCAGGTCCTGAAATTCACACGCAACGACAGCTATCCCGAAATCCCCGGCCATCTCGCGATGACCAGCCACTGGCACGTGGAGGTCGCCGTCGCGGCCATGCAGGAGATCGCCCGAGGGAAGGGGAGGTCGATCCCGGATCTCGTGAAGATGTTCAAGGATATGGGCGTCAAGATCGTCCACCTGGCAGAATTCCACGGCCAAGGTCATCCGCAAGGGCCTGAGAAGGTCCGAATCCCTGAACTCGAGGCCATGTTCGCCGAATGCCGCAGGCTCTCCGACGATCAGATTCTCTTCCTGCCGGGCGAGGAGGCCAACGTCCATCTCGGCGCCGAGGGCAAGGAAAAGCACCCCGGCCACTGGCTTTATCTTTTCCCAAAGCCCGTTTACTGGACCATGAAACGCGGGAAGGATGAGCCTTTCGCCGAGACTCGCCCCGGGCTGGGAACACTCTATCACGTGGGCAATCAGGCAGAGATGGAACGCCTCATCCGCGAGGAACATGGCCTCGCCTGGACGGCCCATCCCAGGATCAAGGCCTCGAACTGGGCACCGGATGAGTATCGTCACGAGCCGTTCTTCCGGGATAGGTCGTTCCTGGGAGCAACCTGGAAGGCGATGCCGGCGGATTTATCGATCCCTCGATTGGGCGTAAGGTGCCTCGATCTGCTCGACGACATGGCAAATTGGGGCGATCGCAAGTACGCGATCGGCGAGGTCGATGTCTTCAAGATCGACCACACGCATGAACTTTTCGGTCATATGAACGTCAATTACGTTCGATTGCCCAGGCTGCCGCGATACGATGACGATTGGAGCCCCATCCTCGACGCCCTGAGTCATGGACGTTTCTTCGTCACCACGGGCGAAGTCTTGATTCGTGACTTCCAGGTCGGCGGCAAGTTGAGCGGCGAGTCCCTCATTAGGCCGCCGAATGGCAAGGTCGAGGTTAAATTGGATCTCGATTGGACGTTTCCGATGCACCACGTCGACCTCATCAGCGGCGATGGCGAACGCATCTATCGGGATCGCATCATGCTCGATGACACCTCATCTTTCGGGCAACGAACCATCACCCGTTCCGCCGACCTGACAGGCAGGAAATGGATCCGAGCGGAGGCCTGGGACATAGCGACGAACGGGGCATTTACGCAACCCGTTTGGTTCGAAGCAGTCTCGAAGTCGGAGTGAGCCTCAGGACGGTCACTCAGGTTGATGCAGTGCAGGTCTTCTCATATCGCGGCGCGAACAAATGATGTCTGGAGATGCTAGAACGCCATGACGCTCAACTTTCGGGTTTCCATCGCACTGCTTGTGGTTCTGCTGTCGGTCGTTGGAGGTTCGGGGAGTCGAGCAGACGTGGCTCATCCCAACGTCGTCCTCATCGTGGCGGACGACCTGGGTTGGGCCGACCTCTCAGTCTATGGCAGTCGTTTTCATCGCACTCCGCGCATCGACAAACTCGCCGGCGAAGGCAAGCGATTCACGCAAGCGTATGCGGCAAGCCCGGTATGCTCGCCGACGCGGGCAGCACTTATCACCGGAAGTCACCCGGCGAGACTCCACCTGACCGACTGGCTGCCTGGACGCCCCGATTCTCCCGCACAGCGGTTGGCCCGGCCTCAGATCTTGCAGCAATTGCCGATAGAGGAGCGGACGATTTCGCAGGTGTTCAAGCGTCGAGGGTACGCGACGGCGAGCATCGGCAAGTGGCACCTGGGTGGTGCTGGCTTCGATCCCAAGGCACAAGGTTTCGACATGAATGTAGCGGGCGATGCCAAGGGCTCGCCACTGAGCTACTTTTCGCCTTATGAAAGAGGCGGTCAGACCATTCCTGGCCTGGAAAACGCACCGGACCAGGAATACCTGACGGATCGACTCACGACCGAGGCCGAACGATTCATCGAGGCTCATGCAAAGGGGCCGTTCTTCCTCTACATGCCCCATTTCGCCGTGCATACGCCACTCGTCGCCAAGCGAGAGCTCGTTCAGCACTACGCCGAATGGGACGGCACGCCGCATGGCCGGCAAGAGAATCCCATTTATGCAGCCATGCTCGAGAGTCTGGACGCGAGCGTCGGGCGGGTTCTCGATTGCCTCGACCGGCTCAAGCTGACCTCAGAAACTATCGTCATTTTTACGAGTGACAACGGCGGGTTGGCCACGGTCGAAGGTCCGCATACTCCCGCGACGATTAACGCTCCCTTGCGGGAAGGCAAGGGCTGGCTCTACGAGGGAGGCATCCGTGTTCCCCTGATCGTCAAATGGCCCGAGAAGATTCAGGCCGGTATCGAGTCGACCCCCGTCTGGAGCGGGGACCTCGCCCCGACTCTCGCGACTCTTTGTGGCCTCGATCCCTTCACGGGGTCGGATGGCGTCAGCCTCGTAGGGTTGCTGACCCAAGGCGAAGCACTCAAACCTCGCCCTCTGTACTGGCACTATCCCCACTACAGTAACCAGGGAGGTCGGCCTGGCGGGGCGATTCGGGTGGGGAAATGGAAGTTAATCGAGTTCTACGAAACCGGTCGGCGGGAATTGTTCGACCTCGAGCGCGATCCGGGCGAATCGACGAACCTCTCCGATGTATCTCCCGAACGCGTGGAGGAACTGGGCTCTCAGCTCAAGGCCTGGCGGGACGGGGTGAAGGCACAAACTCCCGCGCCGAACCCGGACTACTCCCCGAATCGCCAGAAAGATGACGGGAACATCGTCCTGCCCGCGAGCACGGCTGAAATCCACGGGATCATGCTCCGCTACGAACCGCTACCCCATAAGAACACGTTAGGCTATTGGGTCCGTGCCGATGACTGGGCCAGTTGGGAATTCGACGCGATTCGCCCCGGCGACTACGAACTCGAAGCACTCGTCGGTTGCGGAACCGGGAGTGGGGGGAGCAGCGTCGAGTTTCGCCTCGGCGACCAAGTTCTGAAACTCACGGTGCCCGAGACCGGAGGATTCCAGAAGTTCCAGTCGCAAAACATCGGGCGACTCTCGATCCCGAAAGCCGGGCGGTACCAACTCGAGGTTCGTGCGATCGCCAAGCCGGGAGTCGCCGTGATGGATCTTCGTACCGTCCGCCTACGACCCATTGAATCGAAGTAGGAGAGGCTCAAAGACTTAGGAGTTACGCAGTAGTGGACGTTTGTTCGTGAAAATCGGCCCATCCGTGGAGAGCTTGCGACCTTTGGGATTTCCAGGCTGTTTCCGGAGCGGCCCAACCGATCGAAATCAACGGACAGGCGAACACTACTGCGTAACTCCTAAGACTCAAAAAATACAAATCAATCAATCTGGCCGATGGCCTCGGCGGTGAAGGTGGCCAGGCGATCGGCCGCCTCCTGGGCATGCTCGTGCAGGGCCCAGAAGTCCTTGATGCTGGAAGGGCGTTTCCACAGGGCCCGAAGTGCGGCGCCGACGCGGTAGCTGCCGGACTGCGTGAGCATGCTCACGACCTCGGGAGGGAGGTCGCTTCGAGCGTCGTCACTCACCACGCGGATCGAGAGGAACCGGATCGAGCGTTCGCTGCACAGCGAGGCGACGGCGCTCGACTCCATGTCGACGATATCGGCCCCGGTCCGGCTGCGTAGCTCGGCCTTTTCGGCAGCGGTCGCGATGATCTGGTCGACGGTCAGTAGCTTGCCGGTGTGGACCGACCTGAAGCGGGAGTCGGACGGGATCGCAACATCGATCGCAAATCTCCCGCTTTCGAGGTCGAGTACCTCATCGGCAAGGACTAGGTCCAGGCGGGCCAACTCGGGGTTTAACGCGCCAGCAAACCCGACGGAGAAGATCCAGCGGGGCCGATGCCCGTCGAGCAGCAGTTGCGCGCCCTGGCGGATCCTCTCGCTGCCCATCCCCGCGATGATGACCACTACGAGCTTGGACCCCAACTCGCCTTCGATGATCGTATGCTTCGGACCGGAATATTTGCGGACCTTGGCGAGCCTGTCGAGCAAGAAGCCGACTTCGATTGATAAGGCCGCGACGATCCCGACGTCGGCGGGCAGCGGAGCAGGGGCCGCGTTATTAACCCTCGTTTGTCGCGACTGGGTGTAATCTTCCGAAGACTCGGTCGTCGTCATTGGGGGCGGCTCAGCCGGGCCTAGACCTGCTCATCTCGAGCGAGACGCCGAGTTAGAGGCCGACGTCCCGTGGCCCGATTGTATCACGCGATCCTCAGGCATGAAGTCATGGCCGCCCCAAACCGCTTTCCGGCCATATCTCATTGATCGACGACCACCTCGGTCGACAGGCGGTAGCCTCTCAACGCGGGCATCGAACGCAGGATCGCCTCCAGACGCATCCGATCCTCATCGCGCCTGATGTTGCCCTGGATCTCGAGGGACTCGCCGTTGAGATCGACCTTGTCGATGTGGGCGAGGTCACCGACTTGACGGCGGATCTGGGCGGCAAGGTAAGGCTCGACGTCTTCGGGGCGGCCCTTCTGGATCAGGGGATTTTTGCTCTCGCCGTCGGGCACGACGAACTCGAGCCGGTCCACAACTTCCTTGATGCCCGGTGTCTGCTGCGCAGCTCGATAGGCCAGCATCGCTTCGTAAATGCTCGGAACCTTACCAGAGAGATAGGCGATGCCATCACGGGACGTGATGCGCACCGGGAGATCGGCAAGGGCTGGACGTCGGCCAAACACCTGGCGCAGTCGAGCCGTCAGATCGTTCTCGGCGACCGGCTCGATGGGCTCACCGGCGGGGGCGGGCTTGTCCGCGTCGAGTTCCCGGAGGGCGGGCGCGGCGGGCTCGGGCGGAGGTGGGGGCGTGTTGTCGGTCTTGGTATCCTGGACATCGATGAGATTCACGACCTCGGTGATACCCGGCGTCTGGGCGATCTTCTGGCCCACGGCCACGCGATCGGCGAGCGTGGGGACGGTGCCGCGGAGGACGGCCTGCCCCTGAGCATTGAGGGTCATCTCGACCGTACCGTCCTTACCCTCGGCGCCCATCGGGATGGCGACGGGAGCCGAGCCGTTTTGAGTGGCCGCGGGATCGTTGGGCTGCTCGTAGGGATTCGGAATCGCTGGGTTCACACCCTGGGAAAAATTGCCCTGCGGAGGCGTGGTCGCCAGCGATTCACGCATGGTGACGGATCGCCACCAGGGGGGATAGCTGATGATCGGGGGTTCGAAGCCGTAGAAAGGATCGTCGAGGCGGCCGAAGAGGGGTTGGGGATAGATGTAGCCAGGGCTCCCACCCATCGCGGGGATGCCCGCGGCGTAAGGAGCGGTGAGAGAAGCGACTCGGTAGACCTCGTTCGTGTCAATCTTCAGATCGTCCCGAAAGGGGATCCCCAGTTCGATGGCGATGCGAACGGCCACGTCGTGAACTTGACGCGTACCGACCCTGCCCGAGAGGACGACGCGACCTTCCTTGCTCGTGGAGGTCATTATGCGGTAGGGAGCCGTGACGGGATTACTCTGCAAGGCTCGGAGCAGAGTGATATCCGAGCGCTCTTGAGTGACAGCGGCCTGGCGGGGGTTGTTCGCGGGGAGATTACGGTAGATGGATTGCTGGGCGGCGGCAGGGAAGCCGGGGATCAATCCGAGGCCGCTGAGGACGGTCAAGATTCCTAATCGATGCCGAGACATGGTGCGTCAACCTCCTTGGCGGGCCTTCCCTTCGCGGGGGGGAAGTGCAAGGAAGGCCACCTACCTGGCAGTCTACGAGCCGCACCAGAGACCGACAAGCCTCTGCAACCATGCTTTTCGGACCACGGCTCCGGAGCCGCATTACTGCGACTCGGGGCCGCGGGTGGAGGGACGAAACGTTCGGCTCGCGACCAGGACACCTGGTTATCGCAATTCGAGCGTCTCTATCGACAGCTTGCCGATGACTCGGATGACGGCGAGCATCGACTCGACGGGGGAGACGCCGTCGAGGCTCGACTCGTCGAGCTTGACGTGGACCGCGTCGACCGCCGACTGGTCGAACGCCGCGTCGATGGCGACCCAGCGATTGTTCACATAGACTTCATTCCACATGTGGTAGCCGAAGCCGCCGAGCCGATCCGCATAGACCAGGCCGATCACGACCTTAGTCGGAATCCCCTGGGACCGGCACATGGCCGCCACGAGGACGCTGTGCTCGGTGCAGTCGCCCGAGAGGTTCTCGGCGACTTCACTCGCGGGGGCGAACGCCGTCTTGAAGTTCTTATCCGTCAGCTTCGTCGCGACCCACTGCTCGATCTTGACCGCCTTGTCCCACGGGGTCACCGCGCCTTGGACCGCGTTCTGAGCGAGGCGGACGACGTTGGAGTCCTGGCTCGTGATCATCGCATTGGGACGGAGGTAGACGGGATCGACCGGCTGGGTCGAGGCAGTACCTTCGTTCGGGCCCGCGGTCTTGATCTCCAGGATCGCGCTCTTGGAGTTCTTCTCCGGCTTGAGCGTCTGTCGACGGTCATTCGGGAAAACCTTGGTCGGATCCTCGTCGGTCAGCGTGACCCGATAGATGATGTGCTGCCGCTTGTCTGGCTGGTCGATCTTGTTTGCGATCCTGACAATCGAAGCCTGGAGCAGGTTGAACTCGGCCGTATCACCGGCGGTGGCCCCTTCGCGGGTGGTCCGGTAGTATTCCATGCCCCCCTGCTCGCGGAAGAGATCGCTGCGGGTCTTGAGGACCTGTCCGCCGGAGTCGACCCAGAGGGTCGCGTCGCCGCCGGGGAAGGGCCTGCCATCGATCTTGAGCTGCTGATCGATTCGGAGCAGGGAACGCTTGCCGTCGCCGAGGAGGACCTGCTCGGGGGCCTTGGCCGTCAGTGTGCCCTCGCAGACCTTGTTGACGTCGGGGATGTAGAGTCGGAGCGTCCGGCTCTCGCCGGGCTTCATCGGCTGACGCGAGAGGCTTTGCTCGGCCGCGTAAGGGCCGCGGACGTCGGAACTCCAGGGGATGACCTGCTCCTGCGTCTGGCCGCTCCCCTCGAGGATGATCTTCATCTTATTATTGATGACGTCGCCATGGATTCGCATCTCTTGATTGCTGGCGAGCGTTCGGTGGTCGAGCCTGAGGACCTCGCCGGCGAGGGTTTCAATCGTGCCATAGGTCGTCCGCATCGTCATCGTGTCGTTTTCACGCTTGATGCGGAATTCCTGATCGACTCGGACACGAAGGAGGTCACGTCCCCGGTCCTTGACTGGTGTGACGCTGACGTGGATAAAGCCGATCTTCTTCCCGCCGACGTAGATCGCGTCCCACGAGTCTTCGGACTTGCCCGCATCGCCCGCCGCAAACCCAAACTGGCCCAATCCGGCCAGGAGTATCCCCAGGGCCAAGGCCTGACACACTGGTCGCATGAGTCTCAACCTTTCCGTAAAGCGACGCAAACCCGATCGCCCGGCGCACGAGGAGCGACAGGGGAACCGAGCCTGGTGGCGAGCTTCGAGTTACCTTCCTTGAGGCTGCGCAAGGAGACACAGAGTCGATTGTACTATGCTCGAAAAACGCCGGTCGCTCAAGTTCAGGGGTTGAGAATCGGACGAGCGAGGGAGGGCAGTCTGATGAGGGTGGGAGAGGTGTGCGGCTCAGGGGGGAGTGTACCGCCCGGGGGTCATGATCGCATGCCAGAGGCCGAATCGTGAAGGGATTCGGAATCTGCGATGGGAAGATCAAAGCCCCCAGACGCGGATGAGCGTAACAACTTTGGCGCGAATTCAAATCCGGTCTTAGACAAACGCAAACGTATCAACCAACCACAATCTTCTCATGCAAACGGTCGCCCGAGAGCAACTGGAGGACGCCGTGGAGGGCGAGTTGCCGGGTGTGGTGCGACGGGGCACGCCCGCGGACCACCAAACGACCAGCAACCTCTTCAACCGACAGATTTCGGATCCGGCCATAAGTCGATTCTCGGATTCGACTTTCGACTCGCTCGGAGAGCGTGGGCTCATGATCCGACGTTTCAAGCAACATACCGTCCGACTCCTGAGTTTCCAATAAAGGCTAGGTCGGGTCCTATCTGCAAGGCAAATGGTCAAGCATAACGAATTCGATTGCCTTGATCGGTCGGACAGGTCTTATCCTGGTATAATTCGATCACAGATGCAAGCAGAATTTTCGAGAATCATCCGCCGATGGATCTTCGGTTTTGAGACTCTCTTGAATTCAACTTCTTCCTACTTTTCGCAAATCCTGCAGGATCGAAAAAGGCCGCCCGACCGATGGCTCTATCAAATGCTTGAATTCAACAATCGTCAAGAATTCATGGGCTCCTGGGCTTGGTTCAATAACCGACTCGCCCCGACGACAGGTCGTGGGTGAGTTCTTGAGTGAGAGTGGGTCAAAGCGGCGAAGGTTGTTAAGATGGTGAAATTGCAAGTGCCATGCCAAAGCACTGGACTCTGTGGACGGAGCCTAGTGAGAAGGCATCAGACGGTAGTCTGAGTAAGGGAAGGGCGACCGGGAGGCCGAATCGAGCATGAATTTTGAATCTTGGGAGGGGATCAGAGGGAGCGCAGGTATGCAATCAATGCCTGGATCTCGTCAGATTTGAGTGAGGGTTTCTCGGGATCGGGATGAACGGCGAGGACTTCTTCGAGGGTATCGCTGCGTCCGTCGTGGAAATAAGGGGCCGACCAATGAAGCCCACGCAACGATGGGGGATTAAATTCGTTGTGCCCGCCCGCGTCGTCATTCAATCCAACATCGCGTAGCCCGTCGACGGTGAAATTCGGGGCTCGGTGGCATTCGACGCAGCCTCTCGTGCGGAAAAGCTGCTCGCCCTCACGCACCTTGGCCTCGTCGGGGGTATTCAGCGAGGGGGGGGGAGTCAGGGTTTCAAGATAGGCGACGACGTCGCTCACTTCTTCGGGCTCGGGACGTCGACCTCGCAGGCTGTTCAAAAACGATTGGTGAATCTGGTCGCTCAGTTTGGGGAAAGTCCCAACCCAAGTAAATGGTTCTGTCCGCGCGACTCCGAGAAGTGATGGGGTGTTCTTGGGGGCCCCATAACCGCCATCCCCCTGCGTGTCGAAGTTTAGTCCCGTCGTATGTCCGCTCGGATGACAACTCGCGCAGGTCATCCAGCGATCCAAGGAACGGCGGCCATCGCGGAACAATGCCTCCCCACGTTGGGCCGCGGACTGAGCAAGCTTCCCGTCATGGAAGGGGATCGAAGCGATCTGTGACAGCGAAGTGCGGTCGAGGACGGTCACGCTATCCGACATGGAATCGGCCGTGACGACGAATCGTCCGGTTGGGTCGAGGCTGAGGGCGACGGGTGAGCGGCCGACCTCGGAGACTTCGAGCCGCTGATTGTGGCCGAGTGGGAGCAACTCGCCGGGATGAGGCTTGTTGCGGCCGTCGCTCCTCACGGACTTGATGACCTGATGAGCTCCGGACAGGGCGACGAAGATCTCGGTTCCGTCCGGCGAAAGGACGAGAGCCGCCGGATCGGCCGCTCCGTGGACCGAGCCATCGAGAGTCAGGCGACGCCTTGGCAGTTGGCTCGTCGACTCGGGATCCAGTTCCAGGTCGGTCAATCGCACCGCACTCAGCTTCGACGAGAGAATGAGACCCCAGTCGATATTCGTATTCGTGACCGAGACGGAATCGAACTGGAACATATGGCCGATGAGCAACTCGTTTCCGTCGCCCGAGATCGCGAGTGCATGGAGATTGACGCCGTCGAGCTCGTAAGTCCGAGGAGCTTCGGTATCACCCGGCTTGAGAACGGAGAGCCGACCGCCGAAAGCATCCGCCACGATGAGACGGCCATCAGTATGGCGGATCATTGCTCCGGGAGCGAAAGGCAATGCGTGTCGCTTGACTTCGGCCCCAGTTTCCCAGTCCCAGATCCGAACCGCCCCGTCCCAGGGCGAGGACGTCGCGACGCGAGTCCCCGGCAAAGGCAGCACGCGTGTCGATCCACTTGGCGAAGGGATCGTCCGGATCGTTTGAAATTCGGAATTCAGGACGAGGACCTTGCCATCAAGCCCGCCCACGAGGAGCGTCTTGCGGTCCCCGGCGAACGCCATCGAGATAGGGGAGATGTCGATCTTCCAACGCCCGACGACCTTCCAGCCAGCAGGATCGATGGCCGCGATGGACCTGGCATCGCGCAGCGCGACGAGGAGCTTGCCGCCCTGATCCCAGGCGAGAGCGACGGGTACCTTGGCGGATTCAGCTTCGACCTTGATGGAGGAATCGACGTCGGCGGCGATGGCCGGGGTGGCCATCGCCGTGGACATGGCGCACAGGAAGAACCAGGCTCGCGACCTCTGCGTCATGTCCTTGAAACTCCTGTCTGATGGCTAGGGGTTCAGTCTTCGCGAGGGCGCGCAAGCTGGACCAGGAAACGTTCGATGATCACGCGGGGAGGGAGGCTGGACGACCCCTTGAGGTCGAGGTCGGCCTGGAGCAGCATCGCTGGGAGTTGGTCGACCCGCTTGGGGCCGAGGTGGGCATGTTGACGGATTGCATCGTCGACACCGAAATTGATACCGGCCTTGGCGCACGCCGTCTTGGCGTCGAAACGTGCCCGCCGCAACTGGCCTGCGTGGTGGAGCTTCCGCAAGGACGCGTTCATGGCCGCGAGCAACCCGACAGGATGTTCTCCGGCCGCGATCAACCGGTCGAGTAGTTCGAGGGCGACCTTGCCGCTACCCGTGGCGGCGGCTCCGAGAACCTTCCAGATCTGCTCGACCCGCCCGGCCCCCACCATCCTTGCGACGTCCTCGCGCCGGATCTTGGCCTTCTCGCCCACATAGACGGAGAGTTTCTCGATGTCGGCGACGAGCAGGCCGACCTCGGAGCCGACCAGGTCAAGCAAGAGTTGGGCAGCACTCTCATCGAGTTGCACCTTGCAGCGCAACTTGGCGATGTGGACCAGCCAGGGCAAGAGCACCTTATCGGTCGGCCCTTTGCACTCGACGGAAAGGCCGACCTTCTCGACGACCTTGGCAAGCTTGGTGTTGGAGGGCCAAAGCTTAGTGGAGAGCACTAAGGTCCCCGACTTCGACGGATGCTCCGCGTAGGCTTCGAGTTCCTTGCGGTGGGCCGAGACGAACGGGTCGGCGTTTTCGAGAATCACGACCTTCTGCTTGGCGAAGAAGGAGAGGGTCCTCACCTCGTCGAGCACATCCGCGAGTTTGGCATGGTCTCCCGCGAAGTTGCTGACCGCCAGTTCGTCCCCATCCTTGCCCAGCACCGTGCGATTGATGGAGACGAGGGTCTCGCGACGCAGGAAGACGTCGTCGCCGAAGACGGCATAGACCGGCTTGGCAGGGACCTTGGAGGGATCGCGCAAGAATTCGATCGCGTGCATTCCATCCTCACCGACGACGGCGGGTCTGACCTCTACATTCTAACAAGCTAGCCCTGCAGGTTGCCAGGAATGCAACCTCGGGTCGCGGCCGAACCCGATGCTCCGCCAACGACTTGAGTGGTATTCGACCAGACTCGCCTTCGGGATTCGCTCGGATCCTCGTGCGCGAGGCTGGTTTTTCGCTCGCCTTGAGGGCTGGGTGGATTATCTCGGGACGATCACCAGCGCGATGTTACCCCACTCCGCGTCCTTACTCTCCTGCGAGAGATTATCAGGCCACCGAACACCGAGGCGAAGTTCATTCCGGGGTCGAAGTGGTTCCTCGAGCTCGAGGACGAAATCCGAGTCGATCTCATCAGGAAGATCCAGGGTACGGTCGTTCAATCTCACGAACTCGAGACCTTCGACATCCTCGAACTTCAGGATCACGACCTCACGGTCGAGCTCGATGCGAGGGGATGAGAAGCGTCGTATGAGTTCGATCGGAGAGGGGAGGGGGATGGGATGCTTGAGCGGCAAGGTCAAAAAGCGGGCCGAGTGGCCCTCGAGTGGATGATCGGTTTCCCAGCCACCTCGAAGTCGGATGATATGTTCAGTCATGGTGTCGTCAAAGTCGGCCTGGTCGTTCGAGTCCCAAGCGAAAAGGGGCTCGTCCTTTGGGAGAAAATCGAGCTCCCTAATTGGTATGGTCAGGGGCGTCGTCAGTCAGTATAGTCGTTTACTTCTCCGGGGGGTGACCCGGAGTTCCATCTCGGGTCGCGAACAGGTGTTGTGCTTCGCGGACGGGATGTCTCGTTCATGACGATTAAAAACACCCCGCCTCTCTCGACACTCAAGGGCCGGCGACACGCGATCCGCCTTCGATTCGATAGGGGCGCCGACGGGGGGTGCCCTCGGGCCCGTCACTTCGGGACTCGAATGATGACCGTCGCGGATTGCCTATGAGCAACGGCCAACTCCACGTCGTGCCGCGCACCAGCACGCTGACTGGCGTGCAGATCCTGGGAACCGGCAGCTACGTCCCCGAAAATATCATCAGCAACCACACCCTGCGCGAGACCCACGGTTTCGATCCCGAGTGGATCGTCAACCGGACAGGGATTCACGAGCGTCGGTTCGCTTTGCCCCACCAGGCGACGAGCGACCTCTGTGCGCATGCGGCGACGCGTTGCCTGAAAGCGGCGGGTTGCGAGCCTTCGGACGTCGATCTCCTCGTCGTCGGCACGTTCACGCCCGATATGTGCTTTCCGTCCACGGCCAACCTGGTCCAGGATCGACTGCACCTGAACTGTCCAGCCTTCGACATCCAGGCCGCCTGCGCGGGATTCGTCTTCGCGCTGGTGACCGCCGCCCAGTTTGTGGCGGCCGGGACGAGCACTCGTGCCCTGGTGATCGGCGGCGATTGCAATAGTCGAGTCATCAACCCCGAGGATCAGAAGAGCTTCCCGCTCTTCGGAGACGGGGCAGGCGCCGTCCTCCTCGGACCCGGTACGCCGGAGCAAGGCCTTGTGGCCTATCAGCTCGGCTCCGACGGTTCCGGCGGAGATCTGCTGAGCCGCCCGGCCTGCGGGAGCCGCATCCCGCCCACGGCCGAGGCCCTTCGCGAAGGGTTGCACTATCTCACGATGGACGGTCGAGCCGTCTTCAAGTGGGCCGTGCGGATCCTGACCGACTCGACGGTCGATGTCATGGAGAAGGCGCAAAGCAGCGTCGAGGATGTCCGCTGGTTCATTCCTCACCAGGCGAACGTCCGCATCATCCACGCGGCGAGCGACGTCCTCGGTTTCCATCGCGACGCGGTCTTCAAGAACCTCGAACGCTACGGGAATACCTCGGCCGGCTCGATCCCGATCGCCCTCGACGAGCTGATCCGGGATGGGCAGATTGATCGCGGCGACCTGCTGCTGACCTCCGGCTTCGGCGCCGGTCTGAACTGGGGCACCGCGCTCTGGCGTTGGTGAGTTCCTGACCTCTACCCCTTCAGCCCAGCCACAAATGACGATCGGCCGCCGACACGAACTCGTGTCGGCGGCCGATTCGTTTTGGCGGTGCGTTTCCAGGATTAGCTGGTCACGTGCTTCGCATAGACCCCGGCACCCTGGTTGCCCAGAGCCGTCACCCCGCCATTGACGTAAGCGGCACCACGGATCCTGGCGCGAATCGAACCGTTCCCGGCGATGTGGGTTGTGCCAGGATAGAGATTCTGCGTCGCCCGATACGTGGCGGAGTTTACGCCATTGATGAGGCTGCCGTTCTGGCGGAGCGAGCTGATACGGCTCGCGGCGCGAGTGCCTTCGAGGCCGGCATGGTACGACGTGTAGTCGAAGCCGGTCTTGATCTCGCTGTTCGTCGTATTGCCGATGATGCGGACCTTGCCGATCGACTCCGAAGTCGTGATGGCCGACGACGTGAGGGCGCTCCCAGGTCGGGGGTAGTAGGTCGGGTTGCCGATCGAGTTCTGGACGACGAGTTGCGGATTCGTCGAGACCTGGAGGTCGGTGTCGGCCGGGTAAACGCCGACGTGACCGATCCGGCGAGCGGTGACGAGGCCGCCGAGCAGGCCGGACGCCGGGAAACCCTTCTTGTTGTCCGGGATGCCGGCTTCGGTCGTCGCATTGCTGGCGCCGAGCGGGTTGCCCAGGCCCTTGCGGAAACGAAGACCGCCGATGGTCCCGGTCGTCGCGTCGATGGCGACCGCGTCGGCGTTGCCGCCGAAGTCCGCCCTGCCGACGCTTCGCAAGCTGCTGTTCCCGTTCTGGAAGGGGACGGCCCCCCTCGAGAAGGTGACGTTCGTGAGGTTGCCGTGCGTCTTGATCGTGCCGATGTTGTTGGCACGAACCGAAGTACGACCTGTCGTGCTCACGATCGGGAACTGGAATTCGTTGCCCGCGCTCGGGATCGGGCTGAGCGTCTGGTTCGCGTACCGCGGATTGTACGGCGACGGGGACGGCTCGCGAATCTGCTGGGTCGGGTCGACGGTCGGATGCTGGGTCGACGAGATGATGTCGAGGCCCTTGAGGGTCCCGTTCACTTCGATATTGACCGTGGCCGCGGTCTGCGGCGTGGTCGGCACAGTCGACGCGTTCGAGTTGAAGACCGTGTTGAAGATGCTGTCGAGCCGGATGGTCGGCGAGACCTTGAGTGGCGTCGAAGGATCACCAATGATGATGTTGATCGGTTGATCGTTCGTCGCCTGATTGATCGGCGCCAGGATGTCGTGGAACTGCAGGAGCCCGACGCCCGCCTGGATATAGATGCCGGTGTTGGTGTTGTTCGGTGAGCCGTCGGCCGGGGGCACCGTCTGGGTGAGGGTGAACCCATTCAAAACGATCGACTTCGCGCCCGTGGTGGAGATCAGGCGGTTGAAGAAGATCGTGCCGTTGGTCGGCGTGAAGGCCGAGGCTTTCGTCGTCGCCGTGACGGTCGTCGTATGGGGATTCGTGCCGACGAGTTGGATCGTGTCGATGTCGTCGTCCAACGCCCCGTCGTTCGGGGTGATGTCTGTGACGATGACCGTGCCCGGCCCATGGACCGTGATGGTGTACTGGTTCCCCTGGCGATCGGTCCCCGTGATGATCTTCCCCTGGTTATTCAGGAGATCCGCCTGCGGGTTGACCGTGGCCTGATGCTGCAGGGAAGCCTGGGGGTAGGGCTCGGGGATCCAGGGAGCAAACGGGTGCGCCGCGACCGAGAGCACCTCGCGGCGCTCCAACGATTCGAGGCTCGTCTTCAACCCTCGGGTGGCCGGGTCGGGCCGGTCAGACCGCCGCCTTGTGAACCGCATGGAAGACTCCCTTCAGGGCGGCTCGCAAAACGGTCGGTGACACGCCGGTATCTTAACCGTCGACGCACCGCCTCGAGCCGCCATCCCTAGTTCGGATGGCCGTCCGGCTGATAAACCCGAGCTCGATGTCGTCGAAAAGCCAGAAGGGATCATCCCTGGAGGGGACGCCGACCTGGTCCAGGCGCAACGGGCTCGGCTACGGGTTATTAACTCGGTCCGGCGTTCGGGAAGACTTCACGCGGCCAGATAAGATAGGAAAGCGGGGGTATCGAGGAAATCGAACGTCGCGATTACGCCGTAGGGACGGGACGGAGGGTCGTGAGCGCAGAGGCCTCATCGTCGGCAAAGACGAAATAACGATCGAGCTTCATCACTTCGAGCAACTCACGGACAACCGGCTGGAGTGAATAGAGGACGAGCTTGCCTTGCTTCCCGTCGATTCGTCGCTTGATCCCGACCAGGATCGCCACGCCCGAGCTTGAAAGATAGTCGATCCGGCTGAGGTCGAGGGCGACCTTCGGTTGTTCGGAGAACTCGATCGTCTCATAGAGAGTGTCGCGAAGCACGTTCGATCGGAAGTCATTCAGGCCGATGGAATCCTCGAAGCTGATGACCAGCCCATCCGGTTCCTCGCGAGTTTTGAAGGTAGACATGAAACGCAGTCTCCAGCGAGGACGCAATCATTCACTACATGAAAATCAGAAGTCACTGGGCGCAACCAAGAATAATCTCAGGCCGGATGCGGCGAGTATGTCTTCCAGGCGGGTTCGGGCAACGCTCGATTCCAAGTTACCCAGGAGGAGAGTATCTGTCGATCAGGTTATCTTTCGGTGAAGTCGAATTCTCCACTTCGAACCGGACAGAACTGCGATTCGGCCCGCGCCAAAGGAGGGGGATAGGAGGCTCGCTTTGAAAATCCACTAGGGACAAAATGTGGCAAGCGTCGTGCCGTTCGCTGTTCTCGTCGTTCAATTGGTCATTCAGATGGCTCATTCGGGCCAGGTGAAGCCGAAGCAATCGCAAAGGATGACCTCTTTGTTTGGCGATGAACGTCCCCGAACCTTTTTGGATCCTATGCTTAACCAGAATCGAGAGTTTCGGACGCTGAGCATCTTGAGTTGAGGCCCTCTGAAAAACTGAAATCCGCTTAACTGGGTCGATGGCCTCTGGCACTGCGTTAACGGATGCGAGAACTTATAGCCACTCGAACTCATTTGCGGACCCGGTGACGATGGCCTTGCCCCCGGTCCCGCTCGCCACTTGATCCGATAGTCGCGGCCGTCGTTTGTTCGCGACCTCTCGCTCTTCTTAATTGATCGATTCCGATAAAGTCACCTGTCCTCGTGGCGGACCCTTCCGTGACGAGTTCGAGAGACCACGGTGCATTCAGCAACGGACACCACAGCCCATGGCGATACTCTTCGAGTACTTCCTCTTCATCAAGCTCGTCTTCTTCTACAGCATCGTTCGAGTGCTGGTGAAGTTCGACCCCATGAAGGACCACGTCGTTTTCCTCGGCGTGATCTACACCGCGGGTGTGGCCTTCCTGAGCTTCATCGTGCAGTCGAGTTATCAGCACGCGTTAAATCTGGGTCGCTGGGAAATGTGGCTCGCCGAGACGTTCGTCCTCTCGACCTTCTACTTCTGGCTGATGGCCAAGTATGACGAGGGGGTGATCTTCTGGACGTTGCTGTTGCTGGGTATTTTTGTTGTTCTCTTCTGAAAGCGAGATATGTGACGGCCCGCACGACGCCAGCCACAAGGGGCTCTGCCCAGGCCGGGTCGTTCGGCATCCAAGTCCAAGCGTGAACCGAGAACCTGAGAAATCGACACCGTGACGTTCCGGGGTAGGGGATCGGCGAGATGAGCATTGTCTTCTTCTGTAAGAATTGCGGCGCCCGATTCGAGGTCGCCCCGAATTTGGCCGGCAAGAACGGTCGTTGCAACCGTTGCAGTTCGCGCTTCAGCATACCGGAATCGTCGGAGGCCGCTCCGCCGGCCGCCGCGACGAAGGCATCGAGCACTCCGCCTCAACCCAAAATGGCGGTAGCATCGGCCGCCGTGCCGAGTTCGTGGATGGCGGCGGTCAACAGCAACGTCGGCCTCAAGCCGCTCACGATGGATAAGATCCCGGTCGGTCGGATCGGCCGGCCTAAGCCGGTCGAGGTCGATGACTGGGACGACACCGATCCGTATAAGCTGGCGGAGCCCGTCCGACAGATCAACCGAGGTCGGGTGAGTAAGCCCGTCGGATCGGTCAAGATGATCTGGAGGAAAGAACTCGGGGGGCTTGGCAAGATCCTCCGCTGGGTGAATGAGACCGCTTACCTGATCTCCGTCCCCTTCCTGGCGTGCATCCTGATCGGCGCGATGATGCGCAACAGGCCCCTGGCACTCCTCGGGGCGACGGTGGTCGTGCTGCTCAATGTTGGCCGGCTCGGCGTCGGAGTGGCGAACCTCGCGGTCAATGCCTTCAAGGAGGGGATCGGGCAGGGGATCTTCTTCCTCATCCCTCCCTTCACGTTCGTCTATCTCAATAAGAACTGGAAGAAAGTCAGGAAGCCCACGAAACGCGTGATCGAGCCGGCGATCACCATCGCCCTCGTGTTCCTCGCCTTCACATTTATCCCCTCGCTCTCGGGGGGGAGGAAAAACACCGGCGCCATCGGCGAGCGGGTGAAACGCGGCGCGAAGGCCCTCGAGCAGGACATCAGCGAGGAGCTGACCAAGGCTAAGTCGATCAAGACCGACTCCGTCGGGGAAAGCGCCAAGCGCGGCCTGAAACAGCTCGAGAGCAAGGTGAACGACCTCTCCGAAGGTCGCGCCCAGTAACTTCGGTACTCAACTGACCAGACTTCTCAAGGGAGAGGCGGTCGGTCGAGGCGCGACTCAAGGAATCCACCTCAGACGATCACGAGCTTCACCCGGATAAGAGAGTGTTCCATGTCCAGTGCATCGAACTCGCATCCGCCCGGTTCTCACGCGCCGGATTCTGATCTCATCGACCTCGAACCGACGATGGCCGTCGACTGGTCGCAAGGCAGCTCGGCCGGCTCCATGACCGGCACGCTGGCCAGCCTGGCCGGCGAGACCCACGGACTTCGTCGTCAGCGGCTCGGGGCAGCCGCGCTCTTCTTGCTCGGCGCCTCGACCCTGATGTTGTTCTGGAACATGCTGGCGACCCAGGAACTTAGCTGGTTCATCATCAGCATGATTGGGGTCCGGCTTGTCCTCATCTCAGCGGTCGCCGCGCTCCTGTTCAGCCAGATTGACCTGTCGAAGCGGCAGGTCCACGCGATCGAGGTCGTACTTTTTGGCGGCCTGACCTTGATCCTATGCATCGGCCAGTACGTCGTGAATGTGCGTTACCTCGACGAGGGAAATGCCGTTGGGGTGGTCGGCCACGAGAAGAACGGGATCCTCCAGCTCTTCGCCATCATGATGCTCTATGGGATGTTCATCCCCAACGACGCGAAGACCGCGGCCAAGGTCGTATTCTCGATCGCCCTGGCCCCGCTCCTCGTCTGGACGTTGCTCCGCGAGCACCCCGATGCCGCACCGCTGGAGGAGCATCTCCGGGAGGTCGAGCAGATCGGTTCCAATGCGGTCTTCGTCGTGATCGGGGCGGCGCTTTCCGTCTACGGTGCCCACATCCTTCACGGCCTACGCTTCCAGCTCCATGAGGCCAAGCGTTACGGCCAGTACCGCCTACTCAACAAGCTCGGGTCTGGCGGCATGGGTGAGGTGTACCTGGCCGAGCACGAGTTGCTCAAGCGGCCCTGTGCCCTGAAGCTGATCAAGCCGGAGTCGGGGGCTGACCCGGTGGCCTTGGCTCGCTTCGAGCGCGAAGTCCGCTCGGCGGCTCGGCTCTCGCACCCGAACTCAATCGAGATCTTCGATTACGGCCATACCGACGATGGCACATTCTACTATGTGATGGAATACCTCCAGGGCATGAGCCTGGGGGACCTGATCGCGGGCTACGGCCCCTTGCCGCCGTCTCGGGTCATCCACCTCTTCCGCCAGATCTGCGCGGGGTTGGCCGAGGCCCATAGCCTGGGGCTCGTCCATCGCGACTTAAAGCCGGCGAACGTCTTCGTGGCCGTCCGCGGCGGAGAGACGGACGTCGTCAAGATCCTCGATTACGGGCTCGTCAAGCTGAGGCACGAGCCCGAGGTGGCGCAATTGACCGTCGATCAGACCGTGAGTGGCACACCGATGTTCATGGCTCCCGAACAGGCCTCCGCGGATGGAGACCTGGACGGCCGGGCCGATATCTATGCCATCGGCGCGATGGCTTACTATGCCCTCACCGGTCGACCCCCCTTCGATGGGCCGAGCCCCTTCGCGATCATGATCGCCCACGCTCGCGATCCCGTCGTGCCCCCATCTCAGATCAATCCCGAGATCCCGCAGGACCTTGAAAAAGTCGTCCTCCGCTGCCTTGAGAAGTCGCCCAACGATCGCTTCGCCGACGTGAAGGAACTCTCTCGGGCGCTCGCCGCCTGTGCGGCCGGGGCCGACTGGGATGCGGACAAGTCGGATGAATGGTGGGTCTCCGCCGCTCAGACCGAGGTTGCCGCCAACTGATCAGACCCAGCCTGCGCGAGGGATCGTACCTCGCGCGGGCGTTTGTTCCAGATCGCCGAAAAGCTGCCGCCTGCGTCGGTTCGTTTCAGGTAAGAGCGATCGATCCTCCCGTCTCTGCGAATTGCCATCTTCCCCATCTCGCCTCGACGGTTTTCTTCAAGACTCGATCCCGAGTACACTAGATCGTATGGGAATGATCCGCCACGCGGAAAGTGCGCGTGGTGCCCGGGGCCTTCGTGTGGTGATGACCCCCGAAAACGGGTGTCGTCGCGGGTCCGGGAGGGTTCGAGTCGCGAGGAGTTTCCATTGAACCGTCTCTTGCTGGCGCTGAAGGCCCTCTGGAAGATCCTGACCGAGCCCGAGTTTGCCGCGAGGGTGGAACCACTCTTTGCGTCGACTCCCACCGGCCCCGACTTGCGCGTGCTTGCCGTCCTCCAGCGCGACGGCCGCTTGATCGACTTCCTCGAAGAGGACATCGACGCCTACACCGACGCCCAGATCGGTGCGGCCGTCCGCGACATTCATCGAGGTTGCCGCAAGTCCCTGCGCGACTACCTCACGATCGAGCCGATCATGAACGACGCGGAGGAGGCGAACGTCACCATCGCCTCCGACTTCGACCCCGCCGCAATCCGCCTGATCGGCAACGTCAATGGATCTCCGCCCTTCCGCGGCGTCCTGAAGCACCACGGCTGGCGCGTGAAGGCCGTCCACCTGCCGCTGCTCCCCGTCGCCCGCGATGAAACCTCCGTCCTCTCCCCGGCCGAGGTCGAAGTCCTCTGATCGTCATGCGTCGAGATTCGGAAGTCGACCCACGCGGGCCTGGCCGTCGAAAGTCGCAGGCACGCGTGGGTACGTCCCCAGGGAGGTCTGGCCGCTCTTTCGGTGTCGAAGCTAAGGAATGAATATGTCTCGCTACGTTGTCGGCATTGACCTCGGTACGACGAACTGTGCGCTAGCATATGCCGATACGCGCGAGGCGATCCCGGACGCGCCGGCACCGATCCGCGCCCTGGCGATCCCGCAGATCGTCGGGGTGAACGACGTCTCCGAGCGTCCCGTCCTCCCCTCGTTCCTCTACGTGGCATCTCCCCAGGAGTTTCCCGCCAAGTCGACCGACCTCCCCTGGAAATCGAATCCCGACCGGATCGTGGGGACCTTCGCGAGGGAGCACGGGGCGAAAGTGCCAGGCCGGCTGGTCAGCTCGGCCAAGAGTTGGCTTTCCCATCCTGGCGTCGATCGCAAGGGGCCAATTCTTCCCTGGAGCGCTACGGAAGGGGTCAGCAAGCTATCTCCCGTCGAGGCGTCCACGGCCTACCTCACTCACCTGCGCGACGCCTGGAACCAGACGATCGCGGGTAAGACCGCGGCCGATCGGCTCGAGAAGCAGGACGTTTATATCACCGTCCCTGCATCGTTCGATGCAGTCGCGAGAGAATTGACGGTCGAAGCCGCCCGCGCGGCCGGGTTGGAACAGATCACGCTCCTCGAAGAGCCTCAGGCGGCGTTCTATGCCTGGCTATCAGCCCAGGGCGAACGCTGGCGGAAGCAGGTCAAGGTCGGGGACATCCTCCTCGTCTGCGACGTCGGAGGAGGGACGACCGACTTCACCCTCATCGCGGTGACGGAGCAGGGGGGAGACCTCGCCCTGACGCGACTCGCCGTGGGAGAACATATCCTCCTCGGCGGCGATAACATGGACCTTGCTCTCGCCCACGCCGTCGCGGCCACGTTGCCGAACGGCATGGACGGTCTCGATGCCACGCAGCGCGTGGCCCTAGGATACGCCTGCCGCAACGCGAAAGAGACGCTCTTCGCCGACCCTGAGAAGGACTCGGCGCAGGTGGCCATCCTCGGCCGAGGTTCCAAGGTCATCGGCGGCTCGATTAAGACCGAACTTAAGCGAGAGACACTGAATCAGGTCCTGCTCGAGGGGTTCCTCCCGCGGTGCGCACCCACCGATCAGCCGGCGCGTGGCCGCAGGGTTGGGCTCACGGAAATCGGCCTACCCTACGCGGCCGACCCGGCGATCACCCGTCACCTGGCCCGGTTCCTCGGACAGCAAGCAGGCTCGCTCCACGCCGATGGCAAGGCCATCAAACCCTCGGCCGTCCTCTTCAACGGCGGTGTCTTCAAGGCGAACGAGATGCGGGATCGTGTGGTGGACATCCTCGCCGGATGGTCGGGCTCGCCGGTTCCGTCGCTCGAAGCGAATGACCTCGACCTCGCCGTGGCTCTAGGTGCCGCCTACTACGGGCAGGCTCGCCTGGGCAAGGGGATTCGGATCCGAGGAGGGGTGCCGATGGCCTATTACGTCGGGGTCGAGACGTCGGCCCCGGCCGTGCCTGGTGTCACGCCTCCGATCAAGGCCCTTTGCGTCGTGCCGATGGGTATGGAGGAAGGGACTGAGGCCGACGTCCCGGGCCCAGAGTTCGGCCTCGTCGTGGGGGAACCGGCGGAGTTCCGTTTCCTAGGCTCCACGACCCGGCGCGACGACTCGTTCGGGACGATCCTCGATCGCTGGCAGCCCGAAGAGTTGAACGAAACCACCCCTCTGGAAACTTTGCTCGACTCAACCGACGGGAAGACGGGGGAAACCGTGCCCGTCCGACTGCATTCGACCGTCACCGAGGTTGGGACGCTCGAACTTTGGTGCAACAGTACCCTCGACGATCGCCGCTGGAAGCTGGAGTTCAACGTAAGAAACTCCACGGACGTTTGAAGTGCACGTCCCGAATCCATTCTTTCGCGATCGTCGGGGAACGACCCGTTGCACGAACCAATTCACGAAAACATCGAGGTTCGCCGATCCGATGTCTGATCCGATCCTCTTGAAGATCGACGGGGAAGTCGAAAGGCCGCTGAGCCTGAGCTTCGCCGATCTTGCGACGTTGCCCGAGACGGCACAGGTGTTGGACGTCTCGCGGTTCCAGCCGAATCGCAAGGGTGATGGGGTCCTGCTCGAGGCCTTGCTCGAGCAGTGCCTCCCTAAGCCCGAGGCCAGCTACCTAACCCTTCATGCGGATCGCGACAACTTCCACGTATCGATCCCGCTGGCAGCGGTCCGCGCGGAGTGTATCGTCGTCTTTCGCATCGGCGATCGGCCGCTCACCGTCGAGCAGGGTGGACCGATCCGTCTCTTGATCCGCGACCCAGGCGCATGCCACACCCAGGAACTCGACGAGTGCGCGAACGTGAAATACCTCAGCCGGATCGAGTTGTCGATGCATCGAGGTCTCGACACGCGCCCCGCCGACGAAGCGGCCCACGCGGCACTCCACGGACATTGAGCCGTCGCAATCCTTCCGTTGCGGGTTGGCTCAACTCCACCAACCGAGCAACTCGCCGAACTTCATGGCCAGGATCGTGATCGTCACGGCGCCCGAGCCGAAGGCGGCCACGAGCACCGCCCCCGCGGCGATCTCGCGGGCGGCGCGGAGGCGGATATCCTCGGGGTCGCCGATCTCGCGGGCGAGCGTATCGACTGCGCTATGCATCAATTCGGAGATCATCACGAGGCAAGCGCCGAGTACGAGCAGGCACCAGCCCCAGGGGTTGATGCCTAGCATGGCGGCGGTCAGACCGATCAGGATCCCGCGATAGGCGTGGGCGAAGAAGCTGGAGTCGCCCCGGATGGCGTGCTTCAGGCCCCTCAGGCCGGCGGCGAACTTCGCTTTGGAGTCGCGACGCCCGGCCCGGGCGACCCAGATTTCGGGCGAGTCGAACTCATTGTATTCGTCGGGGATCATCAAGCCGGTGCGGGAGGTGTGCAAATCCCCCCCCGAGCTTTGTTCGATCATGTCTCTTCCCTCTCCCGGTTCGTGTCGCGCGAGTGAGTCCATGGTGCCGTCGTACGCACGAACTTACTGAGTCGGTGCAAATCGCGAGTCGAACTGGGTCAGGCCCGTTCCCGAGCCGAATCGCAGACCCGGACTGATACGCGGCGAGATGGCGATCGCGAACTGCGAGTAGTTGTTACGCTGCGGATCGACCACCAAGCCAATCGTCGTCAGGTAGTCCGCCCCGACACGCGTGAAGGAGAACATCGACGCCAGGAGGATTTCGTTGCCGAAGTCATACGAGGTCGAGAACGTGCCGTACCACTTCGGACTGAGCCAGTAACTGATGCTCGGATTCAGGGCCGACGTGGTGATCGGACCCGTGTTGAGCACCGTGTAACCGATGAAGATGTTGCCGCGAGGCGGCCGGCTGATCGAAATACCCGACGTGACCACGTTGAGCCCGAAGGGATAGCCGGGTTGGTTGCTGGTTGCCAGGGTCGTGGGCTGCCCGCCGATCTTGAAGAACTCGAACCAACCGTAAGAGATGAAGCTCGTACGATCGCCCAGGAACCACTGGTAGTTGTACGTGTTCTGGCCGAAGGCCTCGCCGAAATTATCGCGAGCCGAGTAGGGGAAGTAGGTCGTCGACAGGTCGAGGGTCATGAAGTCGGTGACCCGACGTCGGCCCTTCGGACCTCGCAACGTTTGCAGACGCGAGTGCAGGTTGAGCTGGAGGGTCTGGATCGAGGCCTGGACGTCGGTCGTCCCGGTGATGGGCGAGATCGCCCGACGCAGGATCAGATGCCTCGGGTCATACTGCTGTGGCAGGATGCCGCCGACGTAGTTGTCGAGGGCGAAGTAACGCCTCACGAGTTCATACGTGTTGTCGTCGAGGTCGTCCTGCACTCCGATCTGATTCAGCTTCACGTTCGAGACCGCGTTGCGGTAATCGGCCTCGAAGCTGACCTTGTGGTTCAGGCCGTGGACGTTGAAGAGGTCGCTGTCGACGCCCGAGTACCTCCTCCAGATCATGAAGTTGGCCTTGGCTCCGGCCGCACCCCACCACCTGCCGACCGAATTCCCGGCGAGCTGATTGTCCCAGCCGACCACCTGCCCCTGGAGGTAGGGGACGACCCGGATGATGTTGTCGATGCTGAAGGGGACGTCGATTTCATGGTTCGAGTAGTAACGACCGGTCTTCAGCACGCCGCTCGTGTTCGAGATCGGGTCGTACGGGATGAATGCAAAGATATTCGGATTGTTGACTTCGACCGCCGTGTGCGTGTTGGCGTAGTCGAGGCCACTGTGCTGGAAGTAGGTCACCCTGTCGCCCAGCAGCGAGTCACCCAAGCGGTAGTAGTCGAGCTTGGGCAGCCACTGGGTCTCGGTGTTGAAGTTCTGAAGATTCGTCTCGGCCCAGATGCTCCAGGCCGTGTTTTCCTTCTGGCGGATCAAGTAAGCGAGGGTTTCCTGGTCGAGCCCCGTTTCCGTCAGGCGTTTGTAATATTCTTCGAGGAACTGACGGTCCGAGACGTAGGCGGCCTCGAGCTGGAAACGGAAGTCTTCGTAGGGATTGGAGTCGGAATCCAGGAGCGACTGCATGTGGCGGAAGTTCACGCGGCCGCGGAAGTCCTGGAAGGCGGGGACGTCGTTTCTCTGATAGCCACGCTTGCCGGCGACGACCCCGCTCGGCAGGATCGTGTTGCTGGTCACGATGGCCGGTCCGCTGCCTAGGTCGTCGACGCCGCCGTCCTTCAATCCCCAGATATCGAAGTATCCATAATAACCGTCGGGAACCGTGTCGCCGTAGCGCTTGGGGTTCTTCCGGTAGGGATCCTGCAGGTCGGCGAGCAGGTCGCGGCCGAACCAACCGAGCTCGGTGCCGAGCGCGGGGAAGTGCTTGGTCCGGAGGCTCAGGTAGTCGATGTCGACCGCCCACGAGTCGATCATCTGCGGCTTCTTGATGCCGAAGAGTCGGAACGCGTTGAAGTCGGCGAGGACCTGCTGGCCGAGGTAGTTGTTGTAGCCGTATCGAATCTGCCGGAGCGGCGGCTCGATGTCGTCGATGTCGCCCGAGATCCGCGGATAATAGAAAACCGGGACCTTGCCGAGGAAGAAGAGGTTCTGCCTCGCGTCGAAGTTCCAGGTGAGATCCTGCTGCGACTTGGGGTCGCGAGGATCGCCGACCATACCGCCGGTCGTCGGATTCGTTTTGGTGCTGGGGACGTGCGTGATGTCGAGCGACTTACTGGTGAAGCGATAGCCCGGGACCGGGAACCGGCTACCCGTCATCATGGTCTGGTCGGCCATGATGTGCTCGAGTCCGTATCGCCAGCGTCCGTCGGCGCCCATCTCGAGCGGCCGATACTGGTCGATGCGTGGTGCGAGCAACTTCGTGGGTGCGATCAGGCCGGGGGCGAACATGTCGAGTTCGGCCTCGAGCACGATCGCCCGGCCCGTGCTGAAGTCGAAGAAGACGCGCTGGCCGCGGAAGGTCTTCTGGTCGCCGTTGCCCGCCACTTGGTGGGTGTCCTGACGGACGACGACGTTCCCTTCCAGGTAGACTTCCATCGGCTGGTCGGCGTTCTCGATGGTCTCGCCGTTGGGGCCGAGGGTCTTGGTCCCCTTCTTCTGATCGACGCGTCTCCAGATCACCGCGCTATCGGCCGAGAGCTCGATCATGCCCGTCGGCGAGGGGGCCTCGGAGACGATCATGACGCCGCCGCGAACAGTCGTCGTCTGAACGCCGTCGACGATCGGCATGTTCTTGAACAGGAAGTCGGGGCCGCCATTGCGTGAGTAAATGCGAATCTGTCGCTGCGATCCCGGCATGTAGGGGATCGTGGGAGGGCCTTGATTGTTCGATCCGTTAGATCTGCTACCAGAGCCGGGCTGTCCCTCGCCCCCCTCGCCCTCTGCGGGGTCTTCCAGGGGCATCAAGTCCGTCGATGGAGATCCACCGGGCTGGGACAATCCGGGCATTCCCGGGGCGTCCTCAAGGGCCGGGAGATCAGACGCGGGAGTCTCGACCGCAGGGGGGAGGTCGGATGTGTTCGGAGAAACTGCACCGAGGTCTTCCGAGAAGCCCTCAGGCTCGAATTGCGTGGGGACGACGCTCGCATCCTTCGCCGCGGGGACCTGTTCCTGGGTCTCGATCAGCGGGGGGAGGTTCACGACCTCCTGAGGATCGGCTCCGGTTTGAGCGGTCGCCTCGGTCTCGATCAGAGGCGGGAGCGCACCGATCTCGGCGATCGTCGCCGAGGCATCGTCAACGCTCGTCCCGCCAGTGCCCCGAGAGTGATCGAGTTCTTCCAGTGTCGGTATGGGCTGTGCTTCCGCCTCGGCCACTTTCGAGGGATTGGCCGCGACCATGGCCGTCGGCGTAACGCCCGTCGTCACGGGCGAGTTCGCGACGGCATGACGACGCGTAACGGCCGGGGTGGAAGCTGGACCCGTGGCAGCCGACCTCGGCTGATTGGCGACTGGAGCCGATGGGAAGGCTCGGCTCAAGATCGGCAGGTCGTTGGGACGTCCAGGCAAAGTGACGAATCCGCGGTCACCCTGATACGGCTTGAGCGCGACGTTCTTCTCCGTACGCATCAAGACGCGGGATGAGGAAGTCGCCGGGGCCGAAGCCCCCATCGCTTGAACATTCCCTTCGGCGTGGATCTCGAGTTCGGAGATGGTGATCCCATTCTTGGGGACCCGCCGGACGCGGACCACGGCCTGGTTGGCGCGAAGTCCGCTCACACCACCCTGGATGATCGCAGCCTGACCGCCAAGGTAGATCCACTGGTAATCACCCGCTTTCCATACCCGGACCGAATCCGCGGCGAGCGTGATGGGATCTCCCACCTGCCCGAGGGTCGTGGCGATGGTACGCTCCTCGGCCTCGATGGGCGCAGGTGCGATCAATGCCACGAGGATCATCCAGAGCCACTCGATTCGATTCGAGCGGCCGCGGGTTAGGTCGTGCCCTTGCACGGCTCCTCCCAGGGTTCGACCAGGCAATCATCGGGCTGGCCTTCCTTGGCCAAGCCCCTCGTCCCTCGCCACGCGCCTCTTAAGTACGAATAACGCCGCGCCACCGTGAGGCCGATCTCGATTCGGCCGGAAACCGATGCAAGTCGTGCTTGAAGACGCATGAGATTGCGCTTCAAAACGTCGATGGCCAATCACGGGAGACGTGGATCGTCGAGTCGCTCAAGACGTGAATGTGACGGGACAATCGGCGGGGAAGATAGCCTGACTCCCGGTTACCGTCAACCCGAGATGAAGATGTGGCGCATAAGCCACCTGCTTCGTCATGAGAGGATAGTTTCGCGTGGGGAGCCGCCCAGCTTCTCCACGTTTCGTAGACGTGCAAAGCTGTGCGAGGACCGGCTGTCAGGACATTTCGTTGCGTGATTTTGGCGTCTGGAAATGCCGGATCAGCGAAGGGCTCAGGCCGTAGCCGAGGCTGAGGAGCTTGATCGGATGCAGAGTACGTTTGGACGAGCCTTGTTCCATCTGCATCCGACAAGCGCCGCATTCCGTCGCACCAATCTCCAGATCGCTCTCGCGGAGTCGTCGGAGCATCCCGCGCCCCGCGCGCAGAGACGTCCGGAAATGCTCTCGCCTGAGGCCGAAGGTCCCGGCCATGCCCGAACATCCGCGATCAATAAACTCGACCTCGAGTTCAGGAATCCGTCGGATCAGGTCGAGGCCAGGAGTTCCGACCTGGAGTGCACGCAGATGACAGGGTTGGTGGTAACCGACCCTCGCCCGGAGAGGATTGGTGGGCTGGGGAAGCTGTCCGCGTGCATCGAGACCCGAAAGATACTCGCCGAGGTCTCTGGTGTTCTGAGCGACGAGCGAGGCGTCGAGGTCGTCGGTCAGCTTGAGATACTCGTGACGCAGCATCAGTGCCGCCGTCGGTTCCGAGCAGACGATCGTGTAACCGTCCCTGACCGCATCGCCCAGGATGCGAAGATTCGCGAGGGCGAGTTCCCTCGCCCGGTCGATGTCTCCGGCTACGAGGGCAGGCATCCCCGAGCCGCTTTGACGGCCTGGGACGTAGACGTTGACCTCGGCCTGATGCAACACGGCGACGACCGCCTCGGCCAACTCCTGGTCGAAGTGGTTGGCGTAGACGTCGACGAAGTAGACGACCCTCGGCCCCGGCTTCTGGGGATTCGGGCGCGACAACCCGAGTTTGGCCGCCCTGCGAACGAACGGCGTGCGGTGGGCCTTGGGAAGCTGACGCATCTTCGAGATACCGAAGACCCGATCGAACACCCATCGCGACGACTTATTCGTTAGCAGTGCATTCGTGATGATCGGGAATCGGCTCGCGAGCGACGACCAGAAGTCGACCCTCGAGAGCATCCAGTCCCCCTGGGAGAGCCCGTGATTCTCGACGTAGGCTGCCTTCGCCTCGAGCATCAGGCTCGAGACGTCGAGACCGGACGGGCAATCCTGCGAGCACAGGTTGCAATGGATGCAGAGATTCGCATTCTGGCGTAGCTCCTCGGTCCCCCACAGCTTCGGGTCAACGGACCCGGAGATGAGTTGGCGGATGAGGTTGGCCTTTGAGCGCGGTGAAGCCGCCTCGACGCCGAGTGCCCGGAAGGTTGGGCACATGCGGGCATCGGGAGCCTTCGTGCGACAGGCCCCGCAACCGTTGCAGGCCGAGGCCGTCTCCTCCATCCCGCGCTCTGTCCAACGCAGGACGGGCAGAGGGCGCAACTTGATGACAGTCGATTCGAGTTCGGGTTCGGCTTCGGGCTCGGGGGCGAATCGCTTGAGGTTCCGGAGCATCAACTGGGGGTCATCGCCGATGACCTTGCCGGGATTCAGCAGGTTGAGCGGGTCGAAGGCATCCTTGACCTCGCGGTAGATCGGCACAAGGTCGCCGAACTGTCGGCGCAGGAACTGCGTCCGCACCAGGCCGCTCGCGCTCCCGCTCGAGATCGTTCCGCCGCAGGCCAGGGCGATCTCATAAACCTGCGTCGCGAGCGGTTCAAGCTTGGCAACGTCGCTGGGGTCGCTCAGGTCGAGGAAGGGCATGGTGCGGATCCGACCGACCCCCGCATGGGCGTCGAGGACCCAGTTGACGTCGTTCAGCTTGAGGACGGTCTGCAATCGAGCCAGGAAATCGGGGAGCACCTGCGGCGGAACGGCCACGTCCTCGATGAAAGAAACCGGGCGCACGGTGCCTCGCGTCCGCATGAGCAGTGGCTCGAGGAGCTTGCGGAGGGAAAGGAGCCGCTCGCTCTCGGCTCGCTTCGTGAACTGCACGGGGTCGGAGATCAGCAAGCGCGACCGGGAGATGCGCCTGGAGAATGAGTGGACCCGCGCGGCGACCTCCTCGGGCTCATCCCCCTCGAAGGCGACGATCAGGACGGCCCCCGCCGAATCCGGTATCCACTCGCGAAAGGCCGGGACCGCCTCGCAGACGAGGCGAATCGAACGCCAGTCATGGAGGTCGCAGATGGTCGGCGAGCTTTCCAAGCAATGCGCCACCGCCTGTGCGGCGTCGCCGATGCGGGCGAAAGACAGGAGCACAGCACCGAGGGCCGTGGGGATCGGCACGGTCCGGAGCTTCGCCTCCAGGACCAGGGCTAACGTCCCTTCGGATCCAACGACCAGCCGCGCCAGGTCTATCCCCGCCGGCGACGAGGCCGGACCCAGGGCATATCCGGCGCGATGGCGAGGCGTACGCGGCGACTTCCGCGCGATCAGCTCACCGTTCCGCCGATTGAGTGCCCCGAGCTTGCGGAGGATGACGCTCTTGAAGTCGGTCGGATCATCGTCGAACGAAGGCCAGGCTTCGCGCTTGAGCTCTGTGATTTCGCCATTGGCGAAGGCGACCTTGAGGCTCAGGACGTGGTCGCTGGTCGCCCCATAACAGAGGGCACGGGGACCGGATGCATCGACACCGATCATTCCGCCGACGGTCCCCGATTCCGACCCGGCGGGATCAGGCCCGAGTTTCCGTCCCAGCGGGGCGAGTTGGCCGTTCACCACGTCGATCACGACGCCGGGCTGAACCACCACATTATCGGGGCCGATGGAAACGATCCGCCGAAAGTAGCGGCTGAAGTCGATGACGATCCCGGGCCCGAGTACAGCCCCCGAGACATCCGTCCCACCGCCGCGAGGATGGAGAGGGATCTGATTCTCTCCGGCGTAGCGGAGGAGTGAGAGAATATCCTCTTCCGACTTCGGGACGACAACACCGAGTGGATCAATCTCGTAGAGGCTGGCGTCCTGAGCGTAGGATGCGCGCTCGAGCGGTTCGAACAACAGGTCGCCCGCGAGGATCCCTCTAAGATCCTCGTGAATTCGCGCTCGGCGTTCATCCACTTTTGGCAACGATCCTTTAGCGGGTCGATTCGATCGAAACGCCGGCACGCTCGGCGGGGTGGGCCTTACGCGAGGAAAAGGGAGGGGGGAACCTGACTCGGCGAACTCAGGTAATCGAACGAGGACGTTTCCGCCTTCTACTCACCCGCCCAAGACCTCATAGAAAGTCGTACACGGACTGCTCTTAGGACCATCAAGAATTCGTGAATTCGAAGTGTGCTCATGCCATGATGACCGCCACAAATCCTTGCAAAGATCTCGCGTATACCTCAGCAAATCGACTCGATCTTAAACGTCGTGCGTGATCTGCCTGCCGCTTTGCGTCGCCCTTTGTCGGGGTCGAATGGGACAGGCTCACATTCTAACGTGACTGTGGTCCCGCGAAAGACGCCAGCGGCCGCGACCCCAATCAGACCTACGATGGAACCCAATGAATTCCTTCGAGTTTCGTCCTACCTCAAGCCACCTTCCGAACGAGACAACCTCTCAAATCCGCCAGAGGACTCAACCACTATCAGAAGATCATGCGGCGCAATCACCTTCTGGCGATCGCGCAGCATTCCAAGCTACCACTGGTGGCAATTTCTTCACTTGCCTCCGAAAATCAAGGCCATAACTTCCGACCTCGTCGCGAGCCGCTCCTTGAAAGTGCCTCGCATGGCGCTCGTTACGAAAGAGCTGTTCGGTTTGTGTACGCCGCGGACTGTCATGCAGCTATGGCTGGCCTCGACGACGACCGCGACGCCCTTGGCGTCCAGCTCTTTCATCAGCAGGTCGGCAAGTTCCTCGGTCAAGCGTTCTTGCATCTGGGGCCGCTTGGAGAGGACGTCCAGGACGCGGGGGATCTTGGAGAGCCCGATCACCTTGCCGTTCGGAATGTAGGCGACGTGGGCCTGACCAATGAAGGGGAGCAGGTGGTGCTCGCAGAAGCTCTCGAACCGGATGTCCTTGATCAGGACCATCTCGTCGTACTTCTGGGTGAAGAGCTTCTGGAGGTGGATCCGGGGGTCGAGGTGCAGGCCCTGGAACACCTCGGCGTACATCCTGGCCACGCGATCGGGGGTCTCAAGTAACCCCTCGCGATCGGGGTCTTCGCCCACGGCGATCAGTATCTCGCGGACGGCGCGACGGATTCGTTCGAGGTCCACCTTCGGAGACACCGTGCCTTCGGATTCGAGGTCGGATTCGTCCCCGGGATGGGGCAAATTACCATTGCTAGGGACACCTTGATGTGGGGAAGAGGACGACATCGTGGCAATCTCGAAGGGGACCCGACCGAGGCAGCAAGCCGACGGAACGGAGGGACGGTTCTTGAAATCGTAAGTCTAAGCAGATCAAAGATTTCGGAGAGACACTCGCACAATTCATTGTAAGTCGTCCGTGACTCGAAATCAAGCTGACGTCACGGTGATCCGTCGCGTTAACGGCTCAAGACTCAACGCGAAGTCTTATCGATAGGTTCGAGTTTCTCATCGCGAAAGAGCGAACGGCATATGAAGCACCAATCTCGATCATCGGCGAGTTTCACCCTCAGCACCTTGGGGCAGAACCCAGCACCAATGAGATGAGCCTAAGAGGTGACACCGTCGCGTGTTTGATTGACAGAATTCGCGAGTTCCATACGATGAACTTTGCTTGTTCGATCTCGCTCGGAAGGAACCACGGATGGCACGCGATAAGGCTCCAGAACCCGATCCCGCTGCCCAGGCGAAGCTTGTCGTCCGAGCCTTGAAACGCCTCTATCCCGAGCCGCAATGTGCCCTCGTGCATCGGAACCCGTACGAACTCATTGCCGCAACGATCCTCTCGGCACAATGCACGGACGTCCGGGTGAATATGGTGACGCCCGAGCTGTTCCGGAGATACCCGAAAGTCCAGGACCTTGCCGCGGCTCGGATCGTGGATGTCGAGGAAATCATACGAACCACGGGTTTCTTCCGTTCCAAGGCGAAGAACCTCGTCGCGATGGCCTCAAAGGTCGTCGAGGAACATCAGGGTGAGATTCCCCAGGATCTCGATGCCCTCACGGAGCTCGGCGGCGTCGGCAGGAAGACTGCTAATGTGGTCCTGGGCGTCGCCTTCGGAATCGCCTCGGGGGTCGTGGTCGATACCCACGTCAAGCGTCTCTCATTCCGGCTCGGGCTGACGAAGAGCAAGGAACCGGTCGTGATCGAACGCGAACTGGTCGCAATCGTCCCCCGAAAGGAGTGGGTTAATCTGAGCCATCGACTCATCGATCACGGTCGCCGGGTCTGCAACGCGCTCCGACCTCGTTGCGAAGACTGCTCCATGGCGAAGATCTGCCCGAAAAATGGGGTCAAACAGCCGGGAGGGGTCGTCTAGGATCTCCCCAAGCCCTTTCGCCCGGGCTTTCGAAGCCGATTCCGGGACGAAACCCTCCCGATTGTTGACGGATCTGATTATCCTTAAGGCCGCGGGATCGCACTCTCGAGGAAATGTGTGCGCGAGCGACAAGGATTGCCAGAGCCATGCATATTCAAGACATCTTCCAGGCACACCCCACGACGTTCAGTTTCGAGTTTTTCCCTCCCAAGTCGGATAAGGCCTCGGAAGAGCTCTTCTCGCACATCGCACAACTGCAGGCCCTGCAGCCGTCGTTCGTCTCCGTGACGTACGGCGCGGGCGGCTCCACTCGCGAGCGTACCCAGGATCTCATCCTTCGAATCCAGCGCGAGACGAACCTTACGGCCATCTCTCACCTGACCTGCGTCTGCCATTCTCAGGATGAGTTGCAGGCGATCCTGACCCGGTATCACGCCTCGGGTATCGAGAACATCCTCGCCCTCGGCGGCGATCCGCCCCGCAACATGGCCGACTACGACCGCTCTCGCGACGCGTTCCAGTACGCCGATGGCCTCGTCTCCTTCATCAAGGGCTGGGGCCCTGGAAACGGCAAGCGAGGGTTCGGCATCGGTGTCGCCGGCTTCCCCGAAGGACACCCGGGAACCCCGAACCGCCTCAAGGAGATGGACTTCCTCAAGCAGAAGGTGGATAGCGGCGCGGATTATATTTGCACGCAACTTTTCTTCTCGAACCATGACTTCTACGACTTCCGCGAGCGTTGCGAGTTCGCCGGGATCAACGTCCCCATCATCGCCGGCATCATGCCGATCACGCGGGACTCGAGCATCACGCGCATGGCGGAACTCGCCCTCGGAGCCAGGTTCCCGGCCCGCCTGCTGAAAGCCATCGAACGCTGCTCGGGCGATCCCGAATCCATCGACCGCGTCGGCAACCACTGGGCGACGGAGCAGTGCCGCGACCTTCTCGATAACAACGTCCGGGGCATCCACTTCTACACGCTTAACCGCTCGGACGCGACGCGTCGGATCTATGAGAATCTGGGCGTGAAGGATTCGCAGTCCCTGCGATCGCGCTGAGTTGACCCGCTCCGTTATGACAAATGACCTGACCACTCGGCTGAAAGACGAGGCTCGACGTCTCGGTTTCGATCGAGTGGGTATCGCCCCGGCGGTCACACCCGGCAGCTATCCGCACTACGTGGACTGGCTCGAGGCCGGCCACGCCGCCGGGATGCATTACCTGGAAGCCCGAGCCGAGGCTCGCAGGCATCCCGAGCACGTCCTCAACGGCGTGCGTTCAGTCGTCATCGTCAGCCTTGTCTACGGCCAGCCCGAGGCGACCTTGCCCGGTCCTACGCAGGCAAAGGTCGCCCGCTACGCACGGGGAGCCGATTACCATGAGGTCCTCTGGCGTAGGCTCGAAGAGCTCCTCGCCTGGCTCCGGCAGGAAGCCCCGGAGGTGCAGGGTAAGGCGGTTGCGGACACGGCTCCTCTCCTCGAACGAGACTTCGCGCGGATGGCCGGGATTGGTTGGGTGGGCAAGAATACGATGCTCATTGACCGACGGCTCGGGAGCTTCACTCTACTCGGTGCTTTGCTCGTCGACGTCGACCTCGAAGTGGATGAGCCGGCGACGAAGAACTACTGCGGCAGTTGCACGCGATGCCTCGACGCCTGCCCGACCGATGCGTTCGTCGCTCCGTATCAACTCGACGCTCGGAAGTGCATCAGCTACTGGACGATCGAGCACAAGGGGCCGATCGACGAGTCATTCGCGCCTCATCTCAACGAATGGGTCTTCGGATGCGACATCTGTCAGGATGTCTGCCCCTGGAATCGCAAGGCTCCGCACGGTCGGGAGCCCGAACTAGCGCCTCGCCAGGAGTTGACGAATCCCGACCTCATCGCCTGGCTCGAATCCGACCCCAGGGTTTTCGCGCAGTCGATCAGGCGAACGGCACTGTCACGGTCGAAACGCACCGGACTCTTGCGAAATGCAGCACTAATCCTGGGTAATCGCCGGGAGTCCAAGGCCGTCCCCGCGCTCGTTGCTCTCCTATCCGACCAGGAACCGGTGATCCGCTGCTCGATTGCGTGGGCTTTGGGGCGTATTGCCACTCCAGAGGCCATCTCGGCTCTGAGAGCCCATGAAAACGAAAAAGACCCGTTGGTTCGCGGAGCGATCCAACGGGCCCTGGTCAACTCGGGTTCTCGATAGCCATCGAGACTCGGGGATATCGACTTCGAAGTCGCAAGTGCGACCCTGGAAGTTAAACGGTCGGCTTGTAGGTCACCGGCGAAATATTGCCGACGATCGTCTGGCCGAACGAGTCGACCGACTTCACCGAGAAGGTATTGGAGCCAACGATCAGCGGCACCGTCACGGTGTAGTTGCCGGTGCTGTCCGCCGTGGTGACGACGGGGGGGGCACTGGGACTGTTCGTGTTGGTGTAGGTGATCGATGCGCCGGGCGAGGCAGTCCCTGTGAACTGCGCCGAAGGGCTATTCGTTATGCGATTCGTCGAATCACTCACGCTGGAGGGGACGAGGTTCGCCTGCACGACCGGGTTAATGGTCAGGCTGGCGCCCTGGTTCTGAAGCGTGTAGGCGATGTCGATCTTGCCGACGCGGCCGTCGCGGTTCACGTCCGCGTTGAAGTTGTAATTCGAGCTGGAGCTGCGGGTGCCGGAGTTCTGCTTGACCAACTGGAGGTCGGTCTTGTCGACCTTGCCGTCGCCGTTTGCATCGCCGGGGAGGTAGAACCCGAGCAGGAAGTCGCCCGTGGTCGCCCCAGGACCTGTCACGTTGACGGTATAAGTGGCCGGCTTGGAGGGATCACCTGGATATTGGGTCACGGGTACGAGCACGGCATTCGTGCCCTGGCCGCTCGCCACCTGATAGTGGGTCAGGTGCGGATTATAAATCGAGTGGAAGGTCTGGGGGATGATGTTGCCATGCGGGTCGTCGACCGAGGAGATGAGCGGCTTCAGGTTCGAGCCGTTCGCCGCCACGACATCGATACCCAGGGCAAGCTTGCCCTTGGGGAGCGTGAAGTTCGAGGGGTCGATCGTGAAGCTGACGGCGGCCGTCTCGCCCGAGGTCGTCACGCTCCCGTTCATGATGGCGAACGTATTGCCAGCCCCGCCGGTCAACAGCTCGCGGGCCTCAAGCTGCTCGGCCCCGATCCGAGCTTTTCGTTCTTTACGCGGGGTGCGCTTGAGCGGGTCCATAGGCCCTCCTTGGCCAATTTCCGAGACGTGGTCCGACTGACCAGATGAGAGGTGACAACCGTGCGGAACGAGTCCCGTAGCTGACCCCGCAATCCTTGCGGGGTCGTACGTCTCACGAGCAAATATCGCTCATGGGCATTGGATCAAGCCGAGAATCATTCATTCGGAGACGAGCCTTCGTGTCCGTCCCGCCCAGTGTGGCGCCGGAGAGCTCCGCCCCAGCGTAACTGGCCGTTCGTCTCCATTATCGTCCGCAGTATCGTTTTTCTCCACCCAAACCCGCCAAGCGGTCGCGATGTAGAGAATCATGCCCGCCCAGAGGAACATTCCGTAACCCTGCGCGATCTTATGGCCGACACCGCGGATGAAGAGGCCGCCCATCTCGGTCGACGTCGAGGCCATGAACAGCGCCGACGCGACCAGCGCACCTATGAGCCCGTATCGCACGTATCTTGGCGATTTAGGGCTGGCCGCGCGATAGACGAGGTAGGTGTACGGCAACAACAACGTCACGTAGTGGTGCTTCCAACTCCGCTCCGAGACGAACAGCATCGTCAAGACCACGAGCGCGAACTCGCCGAGGAGCCTTGGGTCGTCGCGTCGCGTCGTCTTGGTCCGGCAGAGCAGGGCGAGGAGTCCCACGAACGCCAGAGTCGTACCCTTGACCAGCATCTTCACCGTGGCAGGGTCCCAGGCGACGATGTTGAGGTCGAGGTGATTGTCATAGCGGCCGCCACCGACCTTCGTCTCCGTCAGAAGCCGCGTGAGGACGCCTGGCAACGACTGGTTGATCTCCTGCGAGCTGGAATTCCCCTTGATGATGAAGGGGCTCATCATCCGCTTCCACCAAGTCGCCAGGCATTCCAGATTGAACGACGGGCCGATGATCATGCTCGGCACAACGAACAAGAAGAGCACCATGCCGACGCAAGTCGCACCGACGGTCCGCCACGACCTCTTGTAGGCGAAGTAGGGTACGAAGAGTGCGGGCGTGACCTTGTAGGATATGGCCAGGGCCAGGATGAGGCCCGCCAGTATGTCATACCCCTTGCGCCAGGAGTAAAGGGATGCTACGATCAAAAATAGGATGATCAGATTATTATTGGCATGGTGCAGGTCGCCCATGATCGGCCGCAAGGTGAGCAGGATCACCGGGCCTTGGATCCATGATGGCAACGTCCTGCTACCCGCCGGCCTGACCATCCGGAAGCAGAGCCAGATCGAGATGGTTGTCAGTGCGACCTTGAGCGTGAACCAGGTGATGGCCCCGGTGAGCTTCGGCAGACTGGCGAAGGGATACAGCGTGATCGGGAAGATCGGGGGGTTGGGGAACATCATCTCATCATAGATGTTCACACCTTCCCAGAATGAGAGCACTTGGTGCCGCCAGCGGATGAAGGCGCTGCGGTCCTCGGCGGCCTTGTCGGCGTAGACGAGGGCGGCTCCGACGGCGGTGATCAAGGCCGCGATCCAGATCGCGCGGCGGAAATGGCGGTCGAAATCAGGGACCGCCGCATCGGCAGCAGGTGGCACGGCTCACTCCTTCCCTGGAGATGGGGCCACTCGACGTATCTTAGAGGATCTCGACGAGCCCGCTCATTCCGTTTTGCGGTCGCGATCCGAGGCCGGCGGAAACCGAAGCTCGAATTTGACCGGGCCCGTCGTCGGACGAAACCGGATGAACGGCACAGGATCCTGTTCTAAGAAGGCGGAGTCCCACGGGATGGGTGGGGTGGTCCGCAAACACGGAACGGAGTGATACCGCAGCACTATGAAGCCGTCAACCCCAGGCTTGGCGTCCTCGACGAGCAGCTCATTCGCCTTCGCAGTCACCGTAGCCTGCCCTTCGATCGCGTCCCCCTCGAAGCCCTTGACCCTCGCGATCAAGAGACTCCCGTCATCCTCGAGGACCTCGATCAGGTCAGGGTTCGACCGGCAGAATCCGCGTGCGAGCGGGCTCCAGCAGAGGATGGCCGACGGCCTGTAGAGCCTGGCATAGCGGACGAAATGCTCCTTCGTCCAGTTCGCCTTGCCGAAGAGTTTGTTCTCGCCGAACTGCGTGAAGTTCGTAGTGAGCGAGGCGTGGAGATAGGGCCCGCCGATCAGCTCGACCCCGGTTCGCTGGGGCAAGAGACCGCTAAACCGTCCCCCCTGGAACGGGTCGGGGACCCCTTGGATGCCGAAGCCCCCTTCCTCATAGAGCAACCGCCCGCCTGGCTTCACATGACGCTTGACGCGATCTACGACCCAGAGGAGGCGGGGAGTCGGCTGGCTCGACAAGAATGGCGGGTCCTGCAGTCGTGCTCCGACGGCACCACGGACCGGAGGCAGGAAGAACCGCGCGCCGATCAGGAGGAGACCCGCCAGGACCCAGCGATCCAGTCGCCCCGGTCCACTTGCCTTCAGGCGCTCCAGAACCTCGGCCACTCCGAATCCCGACGCCAGCGCCATCGCCGAATAGAACGCAAACGTATGTCGCCCCGGCTGGAGGAAATCCAGGGCTCGGAGTCCCCCCGCGAGATATCCCCAGAAGAACCCCGCAACAGCGAAGCCGCAGAGAGCCAGACCGAGTTGTAGCCCTCTTCTTATCAGCAGGACGATCCCCACGAGGCCGAACGCCCAGAGGATGCTCTCGATAGGCGACTCGGTGCTGACGATCTGCAGGAGCCGCGTGAGGACCCCTTCGGGATGGGCGAATGCGAAATCGGACACCCCCTTGGTGGAGGAAAGCCAGAGACCCGGTAGCCACCAGAACGCGTTCGCGACAAGTACCACGAAGGGCAGCAACCAGACTCCGACATGGCGCATCCGGCCAAAGCTGATTCGAGACTCGATATGGATGAGGCTGGTGGAGTAGGCCAGGGCGAGTGCGGGCACGACGATCATGGAACTCGTCATATGCACCAGCACGGCAAGTGGCAGCAGGACCGCAGCCAAAATCCACGAACCCAAGCCACCGGCCTGAATGAACCGGGCCGCGACGCCCGTGGCCAGCAACCCTAATGGTATGGCCAGCAGATAGGGGAGCATCCCAAAAGCCGCGTAATTGATCGGGAAATCCGTCCAGACATAGAGGAGGAAGAAGGCCACAGCAAAGGCAATGGCCGTCGAACTGAGCCTCCATGCCACCCCAGCGAGTGCGATCATCCAGGGGATGAGGGCGGCCGAGATCAAGACGTAGACCTTGTAAGCCAACTCGGGTTGGGAACCACCTAAGAGCGCGACTACGACTTCCGGCAACGTCGAAGATGACGGATAGACGATGCTTTTCGCATACCCCGACATGAACGTCGGGTCATACCCGGCCGTCGTCGCTGTAGACTTCAGGAAGGCTCGTGTGACGAGGGCGCTATGGTAGTAGAGGGGATGGTCATCCTTCGCAAGCGGCCAACCGTTGGTCAATCCATCCCGTCCCCCGAGACCAAGCCAGATAGCCCAGCCATGGAGAAATCCCAGGACCACGACGATCAGCCAACTGACGCATGCCCCTAGACCCGGCCGCCAGCGGTCGCTCGCCATGTTTCTCGTAGCCCATCGCGGAAGTAGCAGGAGAGACCGGCGGAGCCGGGAGGAGGCCCGGCGCCGGTCCCTCGCCAATGTCGAGGCGTGTCTCAACGGATCATAAACCCGCCTCACCGACTCGTTCGGAGCAGGGGAGGGGACGGCCGGGAACCTTAATCTTCACGTTCCCGAAAGTGCGGCCCGCAGGATTCGAACCTGCAACCAAGGGATTCAAGGGCCCTCATGTTTCCATGAGGCTTGGACTATCTCATCCTCCTCGTCACATTTCGTGGCCGAGGAGGCCGGGCGCTCGTCGACGGGGATTATTGTTGGGACTCACCCCGTTAGTCTCTGAACCTTCCTGGCCACCGGAGCCCGGCCAGGCTTGGCTGCGGATTACCTTGCCCTGGTCACTGTCTCGCAAAGTCCCAAGGTTTAGGCTTCCCGCAATTCACCCGGTTCGCGTTCAGGGGTTACCCCCCGGCGCCACCATTTCTTGGCAAAACGATGAGTCCCCTGCTCTGCCGTTGAGCTAGGGCCGCCTCCGCTTGTCATCATCCGTACCGACGCCTCCCCTTTCAAGCTTTTTCTGGGAGGATGTCGAATCGGCGCCCGTTTTCGACCCCGGCGATGAAACGGATGAACGCCGATGACCCTTCTGTGACAGGGTCATCGGCGTCCAGGTTCGATCATCCGACGAGATCAGGGGGCCGTCGCGAGCAGTTCGGGCTGCTCGTCGTTGTTCAGGTCGGACGAGGTCTCGGCCGCCGCAGTCGTAGCCTTGGCCTTCGACTTGCTGATCTTGGGGAGCTTGATCGAGTGGGCGATGCCGACCATCTTCATGGCGCAGATCATCATGTAGGTCATGTCCACTTCCCACCAACGCATACCGTGGCGGGCCGACGTCTGGTAGGCGTGGTGATTATTGTGCCAGCCTTCGCCGTAGGTCACGATCGCGACCCACCAGAGGTTGGTCGAAGAGTCGCGAGTTTCGTGCGAGCGATAGCCCCAGACGTGCGTGGCCGAGTTCACCAGCCAGGTCGCGTGGAGGACGAGGACCGAGCGAACGAAGAAGCCCCACACGAGGAAGGGCATCCCGCCAATCGCATAGAGGGCCACGGCCGATAGGACCGGGAAGACGATGAAATACCGATCCATCACTCGGTGGATGGGATCCTTGTTGAGGTCGGGGGCCCAGCGGGCATAATACTCGGGGGTATGGTCCGACGTGACGTCGGGGGTCATCCACCAGAGCATGTGGGCCCAGGCGAACCCGCCATGCTTGGGGCTATGGACATCTTCCGGTTCGTCGGAGTGGGCATGATGACGACGATGGTCGGCCACCCAGCCGATGGCCCCGCCTTCGGACGCACAGCAACCGATCGCGGTGAGAACATATTCGAGCCACTTGGGACGAGTGGCGAAGCTGCGGTGAGTGAGAAGGCGATGGTAGGTCATGGTGATGCCGATGCCACCGGTCACCCAGTGGAGCACCACGCAGAGGAGCAAGGCCTGCCAGGTGAAGTAGGCGGGTACAAAGGCCAGGAGCGCCCCGATGTGCAACCCAAGGATCCAGATGACGGGCCCCCAGGCGATGCGGATCGGTTGCGACTCGGGAGGGGCGGCAGTCGTAGTGCTCATGCGGAACCTTTGACTCGATGTTGTCCGTGGGAGAATCGTCTCGATGCGGCGGGCCGTCTCGTCGTCGTGAAGGCAGTGCCTACTGCGGGACGGAGAACCTCTCAACGGCCCGAGCCGTGCTTCGGCAGGGGACCCACCTACCTTACATTCTTCAAGGGACGGTGAAGCTCGGCCGTATCGCTCGTGGATTCCAAATTTTGGAAGAGAGCGTTGAGGATCGGCCGGTTCCTGGCAGGCCGAAGAACGTGCCGAGCGAGTCTACACGTTTCATCTCGACCGACAAAGTGGAAACCGGAGAAAATTGAGCGGTGTGGGCAAATTCCGCTTCAATGCGTCTTTCAATCACTCTTTAGGACGACGAGTCTGCACATGAGAGGCGTTTACTGTGACGGATCCTCCATCCGACTTCGCCGCGACCTGCCGGTCCCGGCACCTTCGAGCGACGAAATCCTCGTCGCCGTGCGCACCGTCGGGATCTGCGACACGGATATCCAACTGGCCAAGGGGTACATGCAATTTCAAGGAGTGCTCGGTCACGAATTCGTTGGGATGACGGAGTCGGGCGCCAGGGTCACCGCCGAGATCAACAACGCTTGCCGGCACTGCGAGACCTGTCGCGCGGGCAACCTCGGCCACTGCCCGAATCGCTCCGTCCTCGGGATTTTCCGGCACGACGGGGCCATGGCCGACTACGTGGCCGTTCAATCGGCGAATCTTCATGAAATTCCCGATGCCATCGACGACGACGAGGCGGTCTTCATCGAACCGCTCGCCGCCGCGTTCCGGATCAGCGAGCAACTCGACCTGAGCTCCGAAACCAAAGTTGCGGTCCTTGGCGACGGAAAGCTCGGGCTCCTCTGCACCTGGATCCTCCGTGAGGCCGGGTGCAAAGTCACTCTAATTGGTAAACATCAAGATAAGCTGGCCCTCGCCGGAGCAGGGATTGATACGAAGTTGATCGGGAATCCTGCGATCGAGGCTCGCACATTCGACGTCGTCGTGGATGCCACCGGCTCGCCGACGGGTTTCCCGAGTGCCTTGAAACTCGTGCGCCCCTGTGGAACCGTCGTGCTGAAGACAACGGTGGCCGGAGACTACACGATCAACCTCGCCGAGGTCGTCATCGACGAGATCAGGGTGGTGGGCTCGCGCTGCGGCCCGTTCACGAAGGCGATCCAAGCCCTCGCAAATCGAAGGGTCGACGTCCGTCCCCTCATCGGCGCGAAATATTCACTGGATCAGGCCGAAGAGGCATTCCAGGCCGCGGGGTCGAAAGGCGCGCGAAAGATTCTCATCCATGCTTGAAGCCATGAATGAGAATCTCGGGAGGGATCGATGAAGGTGGTATGACGAGCAATCTGTCTTCATATGTCGATATCTTTCGCCGTATAGGCTTCGGCCATGATGAACTTGAAGCGGGCCTCGGGCTCCTTGCCCATGAGGTCCGTCACCGTTCGCTCGGTGTAGGATCGGTCATCTTCGGGGACGGTCACGCGCAGGAGGCGCCGACGCACGGGGTCGAGGGTGGTCTCGAAGAGGAGCTGCGCAGGCATCTCGCCGAGGCCTTTGAACCGGGTGATGTTCGGCTTGGCATTCTTGGGAAGCTTCGCCAGGATCCGATCGCGGCTTCCATCGTCGGCCGCCCAGTGGGTCTCCTGCCCGTGGGTGATCTTGTATAGAGGAGGGCAAGCGAGGAAGACCCGGCCGTCGTGCAGGAGGCCGGGAACGTGACGATAGAAGAAGGTGAGCAGCAGCGTGGCGATGTGGTGGCCGTCGCTATCGGCATCGGTCAGGAGGATGACCTTGCCGTAGCGGAGGCGGGCCGGATCGTACTGGTCATCCATTCCGCAGCCGAGGGCACTGATGATGTCGGTCAACTCCTTGTTGTCCAACACCTTGGCCTTGCCCGCCTGCTCGGCGTTCAAGACCTTGCCCTTGAGCGGGAGGATGGCCTGGATGTCGCGGTCCCGCCCTTGCTTGGCGGAGCCGCCTGCCGAATCACCTTCGACGATGAACAGTTCCGACTCGTCCGGGTTCGTGCTGTCGCAGTCATGCAGCTTGCCCGGCAGGTTGAGGCGGTTGCTGATCGCCGTCTTCCGACGCACCTGGGATGCCGCCGCCCGGCTCGCCTCGCGGGCCTTCGCCGCCTGGATGACGCGGGCAACGATTGCGTCGCCAACGCTCTTGTTCTTGAGCAGGAAGCTCTCGAGCCGGGGCCGCACCATCGACTCAACCTGACCGCGCACCTCGGTGTTATTGAGACGCCCCTTGGTCTGACCCTGGAACTGGGGCTCGTGGACGCAGACGGAGATGACGGCGGTCAAGCCTTCGAGGATATCCTCGTTCTTGATCTCCATCCCCTTCTTGACGAGCTCATGGTCGGTCATGAAGCGTCGGACCGCGGTCCTGACCGCCTCACGTAGGCCGAGTTCGTGGGTCCCCCCGTCGATCGTCGGGATCGTATTCACGAACGACCGGACGCTTTCTTCGGTGGACTCGGTCCAGGTCAGCGCAACGTGACAGCGGATCCCTTCGTCCGAGTCCTCGCGTTCGACGACGAAGGGCAAGGCCGCCACGCGAGCATCGCCGCGAGACTTGGTGATGGCGTCGAGGAAGTCGGCCACCCCGCCGTCATGTCGGAATTCGACGTTCTTCTTGTTCTTGAGGTCGACGAACTGGATGACCAACCCTTTGTTGAGGTAGGTCTTGACCTCAAGCCTTTCCGAGATCAGTTCCGGATCATAATTGGCGTCGCGGAAGATCTCGGTGTCGGGCGTGAAGGTGACGGTCGTCCCGGTGCCGCGTGCCGGCTCGCCTGGTTGAACCGAGCCTTGTGGCTTGCCTCGCTGGTAGTGCTGGGTATACGTGATGCCGTCACGGCGAACCTGGGCGACGAGCGACTTGCTCAAGGCATTGACGACGCTCGCGCCGACCCCGTGCAAACCGCCGGCCACCTTGTAGGCGTCGTTGTCGAACTTGCCGCCCGCGTGGAGGGTCGTGAAGATGACTTCGAGGGCGCTCTTGCCCGTCTTGGGGTGGACGTCGACCGGGATGCCGCGGCCGTTGTCCGCGACGGACATCGTCTTGCCATCGGCCTCGAGCGTGACGACGATCCGGGTGGCGTGACCGTTCATCACCTCGTCGATCGCGTTGTCGACGACTTCCCAGAGGAGGTGATGCAAGCCGGCCTTATCGACACCACCGATGTACATACCCGGGCGGCGACGGACGGCCTCGAGGCCTTCGAGTACGGTGATCGACTCTGCGTTATATGTTCCGGATGCCATGGGGCACCTTTCGTCTAAGATTGCCCATCGCCGCTGCGTGTCGTCGCCGCACGAGGCCGAACATGCCGGGAAGTGCCTCGACTGCATGCTCGCCCGATATGGACCAATACGCGAGGTCATGAAGCCCTGTTCACAACCGAAGCTCTCAGACCTCGCCGATTTCCTCGACCGGGGGAATTGGCCGTACTTCGTCGTGGACGACGGCGTCGAATGAACCGCGTTGGAGGACGCCGTTCCCCTTCCCTCCGCGAGATGCAGGTTGGTATCTCGTAGTACGAATAACCATGGTCGCACCCCGATTCGTTCGCACCGTCAGGCCCTCTCGAACGCGGTTGGCAAGTGCGAAACCTAGTACCCGATCCTTGAGGTCCAACTTGATCCCCGTCACGCCCTTGGCAGGCCCCGCGACGATGGTGGCCTCGGTCACGGGGAAGATCAGGACTCGGGCGTACTTCGTCGCCAGGCAGACGTTCTCAGAACCATCGGAGGCCTCGACCCCGATCACTGCGTCATCTTCAAAGAGACCATCAAGCCGCACTACGGTCTTACCGTTGCGATTCGAGACCGGTGCGTGTGAGGCCAGGGCAAATCGGAGCACCTTGCCCCCCGCGGTCATGGCGATGCCATATGGTGGAGGAGGAGAGGCCGAATGTGCACCATTCCCGTTGACCTGGCCGATCTCCCCATTCAGGCTCTTCTGCACGGGCTCGTTGCTCGTGTCCTGGACTTTCACCGGAACAGGCAAGCAGCGCGGGTCGTGGCAAATCACCCCGACGATGTGTTCATTGTCCGCAAAGGCGAAGAGCTTTTGAATGGGCTCTCCGTGCCCCGTGGTCATGGCGACGTCATTCACTCGGAGCGTGTAGGCCATGCCGCGATCGGTGAAGAGCGTGATCGTATGCTTGGCCCTGGCTCGATAAATCCAGCCGACGCGATCGTCATCGCGAACGCGAATACTGGCAACATCATTGAACGACTTCTGCCTCTTGGCCCAGCCGTCCCGCGTGATGATCACCCACGAATCCTCGTCGATGATGTAATCTTCCTCGCGGTATTCGATCGGCGCGGCGGGTCCTTCGATCTTGGTCCGGCGAGGCTCGGCGTAGGCACTCGAGATTTGTTTCAGTTCGCCCCGGATGATCTTCCAACGAGCCGGCTCGTCGTTTAGCAAGGCCTGAATCTCGTCCGCCCGCTTCCGCCGTTCGGCCAGTTCGTCGAGGATGTCCTGGATCTCGAGTTTGCCGAGTCGATAGAGCTTGGTTTCCAGCACCGCATCGGCCTGGAGTTCGGAAAGTCCGAACCGGCTGATGAGCTTGGGGGCGGCGTCTGCCTTGCCATCGCTCGCGCGGATGATCCGGATCGCTTCATCCAAATTGTTGAAGACGATCGCGAAGCCTTCGAGGATATGGATCCGATGTAGCAGATTCTCGAGCTCGTGCTGGAGGCGGCGAGTCACCACCTCCATGCGGAATTCGAGGAAGTGCTGGAGGATGCTCCTCAGGTCCAGGCGGTCGGGAACGGCCACCTCCGCCCCCGCGGCCGGGAGGAGGCAGGTCATGTTCACGTTGAAGTTGGACTGGAGCGGCGTGTTCTTGAACAGGTAGGCGAGGGCCGCCTCGGCATTCGATCCGGGTCGCAACTCGAGCGCGATGCGAACGTCCTCGGTGCTCAGGTCCTTGACGTTGACGAGTTGCGGGACTTGCCCTTTGCTGATCAGTTCGCCGATGCGCTGGACGAGGGCGTCCTTCTCAATGCCGTATGGGATCGAGGTGACGAGGACGACGTTCGGCTTCTCGGGATCGCCCTCATAGGTGCCTCGGAGCTTGATCGCGCCCTGACCCGTGGCGTAGATCTGGAGGATTTCCTCGGCCGAATTGAGGATGACGCCGCCGGTGGGAAAGTCCGGACCTTGAATGTGTCGGACGAGCTTCTCGATGGACAATTCGCGGTTGTCGAGGAGCGCGATGAGGGCGCTGCAGACTTCCTTGAGATTGTGCGGCGGGATGTTCGTCGCCATGCCGACTGCGATGCCGGCGGCGCCGTTGACCAGCAGGTTCGGGAACTGCGCGGGCAGAACGACAGGCTCATCGGTCGTCGACCCGTAGTTCGGCCGCATGTCCACGGTCTTATCGCGGAGCTCGCTGAGGAGCTCATGCGCGATGGGCATGAGCCTCGACTCCGTGTATCGCATGGCGGCCGGCGGGTCGCCGTCGATCGAGCCGAAGTTGCCGTAGCCCTCAATCAAAGGGTGGCGGAGGCTGAACGGCTGGGCCATCCGGACGAGAGCGTCGTAGATGGACGAGTCGCCGTGAGGGTGATAGCTCTTCATCACCTCGCCGACGACGGCCGCGCACTTGATGAACCGCGATTCGGAGGTGACGTGCAGGTCGTGCCACATCGCGTACAAGATGCGACGCTGCACGGGCTTGAGGCCGTCACGGACGTCCGGCAGGGCACGCGATGTGATGACGCTCAGGGCGTAGTTGAGGTAGCGCGACCGAGTGGCTTCGGCCAGCGAGACATCCTCGACTACGGACTTAGCTCTCGCCTCGAGGTTGAGACCTTGACTCGACCGGCCTTTGCGTTTCGCCATCGCTCCGTCTTCGCCTCGATGTCCAATTTCCTGGCAGCGTTAGGGATAGCACCGACTCAACCGACCCAACAATATCAGGATCGGGTTTCCGAAGCAATGCGTCTACTGTACAAAAATCCACAGACGCTCTTGTACGTCGATCATCGATCCCATGGTTCGAGGAGACGAGCGTGTTAAGACGCATTGCGTGTAGGAGGCATGGAAACACAAAGTATGGCCGAGATTCGAGGGGGGGAGTAGGAGCCCCGGGCTTAACGCGTCGTGATTTCGTCCAACGCACCTTCAACCCTGGTCTGGGCCAGACCCGCATCTGGGTCCGAGCGTCTCCAGCTACCGAAAGGTTTGGAGCGCGACTCGCTCACCACGACGCTGGGAGGTCGGGAACCCGACGGCATCGGGGCGGAGCTGACGTACGTCCCTCGCGTCCCATTCTGCGAGATGACCGTACCCCCCGTGACCGTCGAGGGGAGATCGCAGACGGCACTGCTGCTCACCGCTCCCGGGACGACGGCCGTCGGCCCACACACGGGAACGGCGTTGCCGTAGTAGTGATTATGTGTGCATCCGACCGAAGCCAGGACCCAGCCGGCCGCGATCGACTTGAGGCTCCCACGCAGGATTCGCGGGTGTCGCATGGCGGAACTCCTTTGCCGCGACCAGGTCCACACTCTCCGACCAGGCGGTGCGACGAATTGTGAAATCCACACTTCCTTGTGGACAGATCGGAACGAACCGAAGAACCGGCGCAAGAACCTCCGACGGAGGTGTGCCGTTCGGTCTCAAGGTAGGCGAACTTTATCGTAACTTGCCAAATCGGCCAACTCCAATTTCGATGCCGCCTCACTTGCGGATCGTGGCGAGCGAGCAACGGGCCTGCTCCTGGCATTGGAGGACTCGCACTCGGATCAGATCCGTCATGGCGTCGCCGTCGAGTTGGGACAGCTCCTCGGGAGTGATCGGCGTGCCATAGTGGATGCTGACCGGAGCCGCCTTCGGGAACATCCGAGACCTCGGCCAAGCCTCGAACGTACCGGCGACCGCAGCCGGGATGATGGGGACCTTGGCTCGAGCCGCCAGGACGGCGATCCCCGACTTGAACTCACCGATCTCCCCGTTCTTTGTCCGAGTCCCCTCGGGGAATAGGGCAACAATACCGCCGGACTTGAGACGCTTGAGGGTCTCCTTCAGGCCCTGAGCCCCCATGCCCTCGCGCTGGATCGGAAATCCTCCGACCGAGCGGATCAAGGTACCAAGCGGCGGGAAGAAAAGCGTGGAGCGGGCGACGTAGTTCAGTGGACGATGGAGAGGAATGCCGAGGATGAAGACGTCGAGGTGGCTGGCGTGGTTGGAAACGAGAAGGGCACCGCCCTTCGTGGGCAGGTTGTTCCGACCCGAGGCCCGGATACCCCCCAGCGAGTAGAGAGCCGTCGCCACCACGATCTGGACGATCCGGTACCAGTAAATTGCCAACCTGGAACGATCGGCGACCGCAGAACCGGACTTCTTCTCAGCCTTTTCCGCCACCGCGCTGGACTCTTTCACGACGACCTTTCCTGGAGTCGTACTGACTCGGATTCACGCACCACCCGGCTCACCCACCGTCTAGAAGCTGGACTGCTCAGGCCGCCTCATCCCGTGGTCCGGAGTCGCACGACCAAAACCAAGTGGAGTGACAGTCACAGTGTAACGCGACCAAAGCCGGGACTTCTAGCGCCAACCCAAGCGGCTCGAAATGGGAAACCCATTCTCACGTTGAAACCGCTAGATCCCATATCGCTGAGGAATTTCACCGTCGAGGCACCATCGGCGCGTCGAATGTCACTCCTAATGTGCTCGTTTTCAAACCGTCTGTCGTCGTGAAAACGAAAAACCCAGCGACAGGATCCGAGTGACCCTGTGGGCTGGGTTTTCTATGTTGGGTCGTGAAATCCGGCGGAAACCGGATCCGCGACGTTATCCGGCTCGACCCGATCGAGGTCGCCGCCGGGTTGCTGCTGCGAAAGAATTCAGTGGTCTCGGCTCGAACCTCGCGTGGCTGCGAGGGACACCAAGGGTTTCCGTCCGGCAAAACCGGCGTTCAGCTCATGCCAGTGGCCGACCTCGGGCTCGCCGAGTCGCCAGCAGAGGTAAACCTCTCGGCCGTCCATCATGCTGTAGAAGTCACAGAGTCCGTCGGGTCCCTTCAACTCGACGCCTAGTTTCGTCAACTCCTCGATGTACGAGGCGAGTTTCTCCTCCTCGGCCTCCATCTCGGACTGACTCTGCGCGAATTCTTCAGAGTAAATGTCACCGCTGGGCCGCTTGCGTTCGCCCATGACGGCGGTGAGCCGCTGTTTTAGTTCGTTGACCGTGTGCCACTGCTGCACGATGTCGGTCACGATCGCCCTGACAAGAGGCAATGTCCGATTCGCCTCTTCGACGCTGAAGTAGCGTCTCTTTGCCTCGGCGGGCTTGGGAGGAGCCATGACAAGATCCTATTGGAGGACGATGAGGACGCGAAACGAACAGAAAAGGGTCGAAACCAGGGAAAGCCCAACATGCAAGAAGCAAGCCAGCGTTCGACGACTTCCAGGGAGCCCCATCGAGGCACAGGCCAAGGGTTGGTCATGACTTGGCTGGGGACGAGCATGTGGGCCTGTCCGGCGCGTTTCCCTAATCCTTAAAAATTATAGGCCAGCCCAGCGGTCTCGCAAGGGAGGCTCTTCACAGCGTTTGGTGGAGTCAGCTCCGCGAGGTCTTCCGTTTCGCCAATTGTTTCTTCACATCCGTCAGGCCCGCGGTGTTCCAGATATCGTCCGCGGTCAGACCCGCGCGGCGGGCGACGTCGATGCCATAGCTCAGGTCGGCGATCCCTCCCGTCGAGTGGGCGTCGGGGTTGATCACGATCGTGACCCCGAGGGCTCGGGCTCGTCGGCAATGGATCGCGTCGAGGTCGAGGCGATGCGGGTTCGCGTTGATCTCGATCATGGTCGAGGATTTCGCGGCGGCCTCGATAACGGCGTCGAGGTCGACATCGTAACCCTCGCGGGCGAGGAGGAGCCGGCCCGTGGGATGTCCGAGCATCGTGACTCTAGGATTCGATACCGCCCGGACAATCCGCTCGGTCATTGCCGCCCTCGGTAGGCCGAATTGAGAGTGGACGCTCGCCACGACGTAGTCGAAGCCATCGAGGATCTCGTCGGGATAATCAAGCGATCCGTCCCCGAGGATGTCGCACTCCGTCCCCTTGAAGAGGTGGAAGGAGTCTCCGAACTTCCTGTTGAGTGCGTCAATGGCTTCCCACTGATCGCGGACCCGATCCACCGTCAGTCCCCCCGCATAGCGAGCCGCCTGGGAGTGGTCGGCGATCCCGAGGTACTTGAGGCCTAACGAACGCGCCGCCTCCGCCATCTCCTCGAGGGTCGCGTTGCCGTCGCTCCAGTCGGTGTGGCAGTGGAAGGTCCCCTTGAGGTCGTCGACGGTCACGAGTCGCGGCAGGGGGGCCTTCTCGGCGAGTTCTAGTTCGCCCAGGTCCTCGCGCAACTCGGGCGGGATGTAGTGAAGGTCCAGGGCCTTGAAGATATCCGCTTCCGTATGGCAAGTCGGGGCTTTCTTGTCGCCGTCGAGGTCGTACTCATTCAACGAGTAACCGCGGGCGATGGCTCGCCGCCGCATCGCGATGTTGTGGGCCTTCGAGCCGGTGAAGTAGTGGAGGGCGAAGGGGAACTGAGCCTCGTCCACCCCGCGCAGGTCGCACTGGACACCGCCGGCGAGTCGGACACTTGCCTTCGTCGGACCCTGCGCCAGGACCTGCGCCACCTCCGGAAGCTTGACGAAGGCGTTCAACGTCGATTCCGGGGTTTTGGAACTGAAGAGGATATCGATATCACCGATCGTCTCGGCACAACGGCGAAGACTGCCGCAAATCTCGGCCTGGTCCACGTCGGGATGTTGACGGACGGCCTCAAGGATCGGGGCGACGAGTCTCCTGGCCTCGCTGATGAGGATGCGGTCGCCCGTCGACTCGACGAAGCTAATCCCCTCCAGGATCTTGGCTTCCGTCTTCGCTCCGAACCCCTTGAGCGCCGCGATCTTGCCCGCCTCGCCGGCGGCGCGGAGATCGGCGAGGCTCTCGATCTTGAGATCATCCCGCAGTTGCTTGATCTTCTTGGGTCCAAGTCCCGGAATCCGCAGCAACTCGACCAGACCGGGCGGGGTCTCCTGTTTGAGTTTGTCGAAGGAGGGCAGGTGGCCGCTCGTGGCCAACTGGACGATCTTGGTGAGCATCGTCTCGCCGATGCCGGGGATTTCGGACAGGCTGCCGTCGGCGATCATTCCGGAGAGATCGGTTGGCAAGGCGCGCAAGGCCTGCGACGCGTTGTGATAGGCACGGCATCGGAAGGGGTTTTCCCCCTGGATCTCGAGCAGAGTCCCCATCTCATCCAGGATTTGGGCAATTCTAGACGTTTCCATGCCTTGATTTTCCTGCTCAGGAGCTGACGGGGATGACTCTCGGGACCGTCAAACCGTCGATCTTGGAAGTGTTTCCAAGTATGGATTCGACACCCGAATGAAAAAAGCTCAGCCTACAGCCTGCCGCACGCTCACTGCCGCCAAACTTTCAATGCTCGGCAGAATTTCCTCTCGCCACAAGCTAAAGCTAATTCATCCAGAACCTCAAATTCTGCAAGCCCTCTTTAACACCATCTCTCCACGATCAATCGCTGTTACAGAGTGGTTTCACGACCACAATCCGGCGTGGAACCGGATAAGGCGAGCGACCCCCAAGATCTGAATCCAAGACAAGATCGGTGCGTCCGGATCGCTGCTGGCGAACAAACACGCACTCAGGAATCGGCCAGATGAAACTTTGACACTGACAAATCCACCCGCGGGGATATGCGATTACGCCCTTTTTACGCGGACAGCTCAAACACGAACCGTGCATATCCGTCACGAACCGCTCAATAAACACGATTCATCCCAATTTTGAACGAAAGCGTTCAATGAGCGTTGGACTATTGCAAACGATCTTTCAAAGTACGGGTGTGGCCAGCGACAGGCACTGATTGACCCTCCTCGGCGCGACGTCTGCCCCGGGCGATGTCGACTTCAGACTCCAACTGAGGTGACAACCTTGCGACCAAAACAGGCACGCCGGTTCGCTCGTGCTCAACCGGAACCGCTCGAAACTCGTCGTCTCCTCAGCACCCTCATCGCCGAGATTGACACAGGTGTCGACCTCAATAGCGCCGCCGACTCGCCGTACTACGACATCGCGAGCGGGTACAATGCCTACACCCAGCAAACCGCCAAAGCCGACGGCAGCAACATCGCAGATAATAGCCTGGGCTCGGGCCACGGCCACGGTTCGACGGTCGCCGATTCGATCGTCTCCGGTATCGTTGCGGCCCAGCAGTCGGCCGGCTCGTCGAAGCCCGACGTGAAGATCATGCCGATCCGGGTGACGAACAACTCGGGTACGGAGGACAGCGCGTCGTTCAACGCAATCCTCCGGGGCATCTTCTATGCGGCCTACCACAATGCCAAGGTTATCAATATCAGCATTGTCTTCGCCGAGACCAGCGATGGCCCGGGGAATGTGCCCAATAATCCGGACCCTTCCTACATAAAAACGAATCCGAATTTCGCTGACGCGATAGCCTACGCCAATAGTAAAGGGGCCATCGTCGTCACAGGCGCGGGGAACGACCACTACAACCTCGACAGCACCGATCCGCAACTGAATGGATATTATCCGTATGGCCTGTATCCGACCTCGGTGGTCGCGCCGAATCTCATGGTCGCGGCCTCGACCGATTCCTCGGGCAATCTGACCTCGGTCTCGAACTACGGGCCGATCAAGGTCGACATAGGTGCCCCGGCGATTCAAAACGCCACATCTTATGCGGCTGGATATGTCTCGGGCATTGCGGGAGTCGTCTCAGCCCTGGCGCCGAACATGAGCGCGTCGCATCGCGTGGACCTCATCGAGTCCACGGCGCAAAAGTCGGCGGGGCTTACGAACCTGATCAAGACCGGGGCGGTCATCAGCCCGGCAAACGCGGTGAGTGCCCTCGTCGGCCCCACGATCGCAACGGCGGCATCCGCGAATCCCTCCACGGTCACAGCCAGCAGCACAACCCTCAGTGTGCTCGGTGCTTACAGTTCGGGCGAGAGCAGCCTGACCTACAAATGGTCCGTCCTCAGCGGCTCCGGTGTGTCTTTCAGCCCGTCGAACGCTAACGGAACGAACTCCGGCAAGTCGATCACCGCTCAGTTCTCCCAGGCCGGCAACTACACCTTCCAAGTCACGATCACGAACCAGAATGGCAGCACCGTCTCCAGCAACGTGAGCGTGACGGTGAAGGCGATCCCCTCATCACTTTCGATTCAGCCGCAGAACGCCTCGGTCGCCGCCGGCTCCTCGCAGGCCTTCACCACGAGCTTCGCGGATCAGTTCGGGAATGCGGTCGGAGCACCGACGTCGGTGAACTGGACCGCGAGCGCGGGCACGATCAGCAGCAGCGGACTCTTCACCGCCCCCAGCACCGGTTCGAGCAGCGTCAAGATCACAGCGACCTCGGGGTCGTTGTCCCGGTCGATCCAGGTTCCGATCAAGTCCTCGACGAGCGTCGCCGGAACCTCCATCGCAGCTGGCTCGAGCGTGACGCAGGGCTCGTATTCGTCCGACACCGGTTTCAGCGGCGGCTCGACATTCAGCACGACGGCCGCCATCAACACGAGCGGCGTCGCTGATCCGGCTCCCCAGGCGGTCTATCAGTCGGAACGATGGACGGGGACGAACTTCTCCTACACCGTCGCGAACCTAACCCCCAACTCCGCTTATACGGTTCGGCTCCACTTCGCCGAGAACTATTTCAACGCCCCCGGCCAGCGCACATTCAACGTAGCAATCAACAATCAAAGTGTGCTCACCAATTTCGACATCTTCGCCGCGGCTGGAGGCGCGAATAAGGCCATCGTCGAGACCTTCACGACCCAGTCGGATGCTAGCGGCAAGGTCACGATCGTCTTCACAAACGTGGCGGGAGGAGCCAAGGTCAATGGGATCCAGATGATCCCCGGGGCCTCGGCCCCACAACAGACGGGGATCGCCATCGGCGCCGGATCTACCTCGAATCAGGGAGCCTATCTGGCTGACGCCGATTACCAGGGCGGGAACACGTTCTCGTCCACGAATCCGATCGACCTGAGCGGCGTCTCGGATCCGGCCCCTCAGGCGGTTTACCAGGCCCAGCGATGGACGGGCACGAGCTTCTCATACGTCGTCCCCAACTTGACGCCGGGCAGCACGTACACAATCCGGCTCCACTTCGCTGAGGTCTACTATCAGTCGGCTGGCCAGCGGCAGTTCGACGTGGCGATCAACGGCCAGAAGGTCCTCTCGAAGTTCGACATCCTGGCGACGGCGGGAGCCACGAACAAGGCGGTCGTGCAGACCTTCACGGCCACGGCCGACTCGAGCGGCAAGGTCACGGTGACCTTCACCAACGTGCAGGGCGGGGCCGAGGTCAGTGGCATTCAGGTGCTCGGAAGCACATCGATCCCGACTCAGCCCACGACGACCGTGATCGCGGCGGGTGCCTCGTCAGCATCGGGAATCTTCTCGGCCGATGCCGACTTCAGCGGCGGATCGGTCTTCCAGACGACGAGCCCCATCGACACCAGCGGCATGTATAGCCCCGCACCGGAGAGCGTCTACCAGACCGAGCGATACACCGGGACCGACTTCACATACAACGTCCCCAACCTCGTGCCCGGAGCCACGTACCTGGTACGCCTACACTTCGCCGAGAACTACTTCAACGGGGCTGACCAGCGAAAGTTCAATGTGGCCATCAATGGGACCTCGGTCCTCACCAACTTCGATATCTTCGCGGCCGCCGGAGCCGCGAACAAAGCGATCGTGAGGACGTTCTCCGCAACGGCCGACGCTAACGGAAAAGTGACGATTAAGTTCATCAATGTCGTAGGCGGTGCCAAGGTGAACGGCATCGAGCTCATCAAATCCTCTTGAATCGGTGAACCTCGCGAGTTCTCCCTCGCGATTGCGAAGCCGTGGTTGGATCGCATCGAACTCTCGATCCCGACAAATCCATTGCCTTAAATAAATTGGAAGATGAGGAGTTATTAAACAACTCATGACCGATTGCACCAAAAGCAAGGAACCTCGGGATCAGGTCGACATTGACAGCCACCTTGCTGATCGAGTAAGGTCCCTCCCAACTCGATCAATCCGCTTCGCAATTGCCGCGCAATCGGCGGTTCTCAGTTGATGTCGTTCGTTCAGGATTCGAACGACAAAGCCGTTGCCAAAGGGAGTTGGAATCGATTTCGGACGGAGACCGAGCGGCTATACCACGCCTCGCCGTGGCCCGCCTTCTTGATTGACCCCATGGATGTCAGGGTGCCACGAATCTCGAGGCCTTTTGGGGGACGTGGCTCGTAAGCCTCGTGTCCGCATTCATGCGGACGCAGGAAACGACGAGGGCATGTCCAGCCCAAACTTCGGGCAAAGGACGACCGAAAGGGATTTCCCATGCACCGGATGCGCCGCTACACAATACTGGCGGGGTTGTCGGTACTATTTGCCGGGCTGCTGAGCGTTCGTACGTCGGCAGAATTGATTCAGCAACCGGGGGGTCGCAACTATCCTGACCTCGCCGGCTCGATCACTGGCGAGCAGAGTTACGACTACGACCCCGCCACGCAAACCGGGAACTTCCGCGTCACGAACACCCCGTACCTGCTGAGCACGGGGCCCGCGGTCGCCAATGAGTCGATCATCCAACCCGACAGCGACGGTACGCGCACCCAGATCCTCAACCTCCGACTCGACCAGAACGGACGGCTGATCAATGACGCATCCAATTCTTATTCACTCTATGGCTCGGTGAACATCGCCGGCCAGGAGTATCGAGGACTCCTGCTCAGCGGGACACCCAAGGCTTTCGGGTCTCAAGCTGGCACCTCGTCCGCGTTCAACCTCGACCTGAAGGTCACGGGGGGGTTGCTGGCGAACACGTTCGGGCCTGATCTCTACATGGAGATGCATCCCGAGTTGAACAGCGCGTTCGACGGCAACTTCAATCGCAGCTTCGCGACGACGATCGACTCCAGCAACACGCTGGGTTATAACTCTCCGCTGGTCGCGACCGTCCCCGAGCCGACAACCCTCGTGGTGCTTCTCGCTTGCGGAGTCGGCCTGGTCTTCCAGCGCTGCCGCAAGCGATACACTTCACTCGCGAGGCCGAGAAGCGGCGGGATGAGGCACGAGTAAGTGCCGCAGAGACATAGACGCACACGAGGCCGGAGCAGGGGAGTGAGTCGAACTCACCTCCTTGCCCGGCCTCGATGGTTTTCGAATGCTTGCTGATGGTCAGTCAGCGTGGAAGGTCGCGGAGAGTTTGCCGAGGGCCTCGTTCTCGATCTGGCGTACGCGTTCGCGGGTCAGGCCCAGCGATTCCCCGATCTCCTTGAGGGTCTTGGGGGGGGCATCGTTGAGTCCGAACCGCATGCGGAGCACGGTGGCCTCGCGCTTATCCATCTCCTCAAGCCGGTGCATGACGAGCTTGAGGTTGTCGGCCTCGAGCATCTCAACGTCCGGGGCGCGGGTTCGCTCGTCCATCAACATCTCGCCGAGGCTCCAGCCGTTTTCCGGCTGATCCGTCTGCGGGACGAGGTTATAGACCTTGATCGCCTTCTTGACGATCGCCAGTTTCTTCTTGGGCAGCTCGAGGGCACGAGCGATCTCCTCGACCGTCGGGGGGCGACCCAGGGAGTCCTGAAGATCGGACGACATTCGGCGCCATTTGAAGAGCAGTTCGACCATGTAGGCGGGGATGCGAATCGGCTTGGCCGTGTTGACCAATGCCCGCTTGATCGACTGCTTGATCCAGTAGCTCGCGTAAGTGCTGAACCTGGTTCCCACGCCGGGGTCGAAGCCCTCGACGGCGCGGAGGAGGCCAAGATTCCCCTCTTCGATCAGGTCCTGGAGCGATAGGCCCTTGCCGACGTAGCCGCGGGCGATGTTGACGACCAGGCGAAGGTTGGCGCGGACCATGCGGTCACGCGCGCTCTTATCCCCCTCGGCAATCCGGTGTGCCAGCATCTTCTCTTCGTCAGCAGTCAGGAGCGCCGTCTCGTTAATCTCCCGGAGGTAAGTCTCCAGGGGACTTTGTACCGTGTCTCGGCGGTGTCGGCGAATACGGGCCATGAAGATCCTCGTAGGGTCGGTCGTAACTGGGTCCGCAGTTGGTAGGGGAAAACGGTCCGAGGGATCCGAGGTCGTCTCACAAGCGTTTGGTCGGCCGAGACAACTGCCTCGGCCAGGTTGGTCTGGAGTCCTCGTTCCGCGCACCAAAACGGGTCCAGGCGTCCCCCCGAGCAGTAGCCGGCCTCCCGCCTCGCCACCTCAGGTCGCCCTCCCCTTCGCAAATCCCGCAAGCCCACGATCTTGAGGTAGGATCCGCACTGACCTTGTGACTTCAACCCGCCAAAGGTCTCCCTCGCTCTCCCAATCCTCGCGTCCGCTCACGGTCTAACCCAAGGTATCGGAACACTACCGTGATAACTTAAAACGGTTTTGGAAGTCTAGGAGGTTTCGGGGAAATGCACTATATAGCGGTTTGCTGCTTCAGGCAATCCGTTCGAGTTACGAGCGACCAGTAAAGATGGGAAGATTGAGAAAGAAGTTTGATCGTGATCGTAACATGAACCAATGAGATGAGAACTGACGGAAAGGAGGTGAACGAATCAATATCGTGTCACACAGAATGAGCGGATTTTGTGATCCGGATTCTTCGAGCCCTGATAACGAGAGGCAAAAAAATGGACCACCGACTCCAAGGTTGGAATCGGTGGTCCATATTGAGTTCAAGCGCACTGTTCGGTGTAAAGCGATGCTCGCTAAGTCGCGGACACCGCTCAAACCGATTGTGACACGATCTTACTCTTCGGTCGGCTCTTCAGAGGAAGACTCGTACGGGGCATCGGCAGGGGTTTCGGTCGAGGTGCCACCCATGCTGAAGAGGAGGCCACCGCCGCCGAGGCCACCCTTGAGTTCCCGCGTTTCCTTGGACTCGGGTTTGGCTTCGGCCTTGGGAGCGGCCGGAGTTGCGGCCTGACCCTCGGTCTCCTCGCCCTCTTCGTCGCCCTTGGTCCAGTGGGCCTTCTTTCGCGAGAGGCCGATCTTGCGCTCGCCGCGGTCGACGCGCAGGACCTTCACCTCGATGTCGTCGCCAACCTTGACGACTTCCTCGGGGCTGTCGACCTTGTGGTCGGCCAGCTCGGAGATGTGGAGAAGTCCTTCGAGACCGGGCTCGAGCTCCACGAAGACGCCGAAGTTGGTGAGCTTGGTGACCTTGCCTTTGACGACGTCACCCGGCTCGTAACGATTCGGGATGTCGGTCTCCCAGGGATCTTCGCGAAGCTGCTTGAGACCAAGCGCGATTCGTTTGCGATCCTGGTCGACGTTGAGGACCTGGCAGCTGATGCGCTGGCCCTTCTCGAGCAGTTCGTTGGGGTGACCGATCTTGCGGGTCCAGCTCATGTCCGAGATGTGGAGAAGGCCATCGATGCCTTCTTCGATCTCGATGAACGCACCGTAGTTCGTCAGGTTGCGAACGGTGCCTTCGATCATGGTGCCCGGCGGATACTTGTTGGCGACCTGATCCCACGGGTTGGTCTGGGTCTGCTTCATACCCAAGGAGATTTCCTGTTTCTCCTTGTTGATGCCCAGGACCACCACTTCGATCTTGTCGCCGATCTGGACGAGCTCGCTCGGGTGGTTGATGCGCTTCGTCCAGCTCATTTCGGAGATGTGGACGAGGCCCTCGATGCCCTCTTCGAGCTTCACGAAGGCACCGTAGCTCATCACGTTGACCACCTCACCCATGACGCGGGTGCCGACCGGGTACTTGTCGGCGACGTTCTCCCACGGGCTGGCGGACTTCTGCTTGAGGCCGAGCGCGATCTTCTCGCGGTCCTTGTCGACGTGAAGGACCATCACCTCGATCTGGTCGTCGATCTTGACCATATCGCTGGGGTGATTGATGCGGCCCCAGCTCATGTCGGTGATGTGCAACAGACCGTCGATGCCACCGAGGTCGACGAACGCGCCGAAGTCGGCGATGTTCTTGACCGTGCCGACCCGGATCTGATCCTTCTCGATCTCGGCGAGGAGCTGCTTCTTCTGCTGCTCGCGCGTAATCTCGATGAGCTTACGACGGCTGACGACGATGTTGCGTCGTCCTTCGTCGATCTTGAGGATCATGCACTCGATGTCTTGATCGATGTAGTCGGCGATATCCGACGGACGACGGATATCGACCTGGCTCGCCGGCAGGAACACGTTCACGCCGATATCGACCAGCAACCCGCCCTTGATCTTGCGGGTGACCTTGCCCTTGACCACGTCGCCTTCGTGGTACTTGGAGATCACCATCTCCCAGGCACGCATCCTGTGCGCCTTCTTGCGCGACAGGACGATCTCGCCAGTCTCGTCCTCCATGCCTTCGAGGAGGACCTCGACGCTCTCGCCCGGCTGGGGCGGGGGCTCGTCTTCCCACTCGTTCAGGGGTACGAGGCCTTCCGACTTATAGCCGACATCGACGACCACCTGGTCGCCAACGATCTCGATCACCTTACCAGAGACGATGCCGCCGACCTCGAAGCTCTGACCTGCGCTCAGATACTGCTCGAAGTCTCCAGACTCGTTCTCACCGGCAACTACGGCGATGAGTTCATCGTCGCTGACGTCGAATTCGCGGAGCAGGTTGCGATCTACCATGTTTGTCCGTTTCGAAACGATCCCTCGCGAGTTGCGGGGGGGTTGGGCTTACCACCCGGAGGAATGATCTGGTCAGGATCGCAATCCTCCAAGGAAACCGACTCAATCCTCGATTGATCGAATCGATGGCTGCCCTGGCTCAGTTTGGAACGATAGTTAGGAAAAAACCCACCCTTCCACACGAAAGGTGGGCTGACGCAAAAAGTTATTATAGAAGACCTGGACGAAAAGACAACCGTGATCGACGACTTTGAGGGGTATGGGCGTCCATCCCGCCACAACGCCAGGTCCGTGCCCCTCTCTGGGCACGTCACCGGCGCGGGAAGATCGGCCGCCTTGACCCGCAAACCACCGATCTCGACGACTTGAGCTCCGGCTTCTGTTATCGCAACATCATGTACGAATTCGATCCCAGCGAGCGACGGCGATGGAGCCGAATCCGATCAGGGGAGCCCAGGCTGCGAGCTCCGGAGAGATGACGGAGTGCCCGCCGAGGTAGCTCGACAGGAACATCATCGCGTAGAAGATGGCCGAGGTCCCGAGCGACATGCCAAGGTTGATAAACATGTTCCTCCCGTAACCGCCGAGCACAAGCGGGAGGCTGAGCATCATCAGGCAGAGGCTCAAGAGCGGGCGGATCAACCGTCCATGGAGGAAGACGGCGATATCGAGTTTCTCCGTCGAGTGATTGGACCGGTCGGAGAGACTTCGAATCAAAGAAGGGGTCGTGGCAAACATGTACCAGTCGCGGCCTCGAGCCACCGATTCGAACGTCAGGTTGCTTTTCAGGAAGTAATTCTTGCCGCCGAGGTTAGGGATTTCGCCGAAGGCCGGTGGAAACCCCTTGAGGTCGGTGATCGGGATGATAGGCCCATCCCCGAAGATCGTGTCGTCGAGTGCGGGGCTGAGCTTCGCCGCACGCAGCAGCCACCCCCCTTTGAGCGGGGCGTTGGGGGCATCCGGTGGGATATATCGTGCCTGCTTCGCCGAGATCTCGATCAGCGGACCGTAGAACTCCACGGGGATCGTGACGTTGCAGGGGAAGACCGTTCGGGAGGCTCGGTCGGCGGAAGGGCCGTGGATGAGGATCGATTGGTCATCATGCCGGCTCGACACGGTAATCTTGCGAGTGCCGTCGTCGTCGTGCGATTTGCGGAGTTCCTCCGCATAGGGGGGCATGATGAATTCCTGGTTCAGCACAGCCAGGAGGCTCACGACGATGGTCGAGATCCAAACGGGCCGGATCACGCGCTGGGTGCTGATCCCGGCGGCCAGCATGGCGAGCAGTTCGTTGTTGCGCTGCATCCAGGTGACGGTGAAGATCGCCGCCATCATCCCGATCACGCCGCAGAGCCGGTCGTAGAAGAGGCTCATGTGGATGAGATAGTACCAGCCCATCACCTTGAAGAGTTCGATGCCGCTGGCACGCTTGTTGAACTCGTCAAGGTTTGAGAATGCATCGATGACGACATAGAGGCCGACGAGGGCGATAAAGCAAATGAGGTACGCCTTGAAGAATGCCCAATAGCGCTGGCGATCGAGGATTCCCACTGGCGGTTCCCTCCGCTCGAGACGCAACGACTTCGTTACGATCGAATACCCTAAGGACTAGTGTCGAATGACAGACGGCCAGACGAAGCCTGACAGGATGGCCAGGAGGAAATTCCCCAGCCAGAGCGCGACCGTCGGGTTCAGGATCCCTTCCTTCCCCATGTTCGTGCCGAGCAGGATCAGGGGGTAGTAAAGGATGATGATGGGGACGAAACACGAAATGAACGCGCTCAAGAAGTCTCGTCGGGCGAACAGGACGCCCACCGGTGCCCCCAGGAGGACGAAGAAGAGCGGCCCGCAGGCCATGGCCACGCGCTGCTGCTTCTCGGTCTCGAACTGTTTCCAGTTCATGTCCCAAGTGCCGTAGTCGACGAACGACCGGTGGATCTGCGGCCAGTCGACGCGGTTCAGTCGGCCCATGCCCATCCAGAGAGCTGCGCCCATCGCCTGGATCTTGCGTTCCTTCGCCATCTTCTTACGGAAATCATGCTGATCGGCGACCAACTCGGGCGTCGTCTTCTCCTGGATGCGTTTCTCGGCAGTCAAACTTCGATCGCCTGGGATGTCCATTTCGATGGTCGAGTCGTTGATCAGGAACACGTCGTTGCGCGGGTCGCTGACGTGCGAGCCATCGAGATAGATCCTGGCCAGCTTGCGTTGGGTGTCGAAGTGGATGACCGCCTTCTTGGCCTGGATGACGCTGTCGAAGTTGTTGGGGTCGCGCGAGCCGGCCGCTCGATGCTTGAAGGTCGCGTCGATGAGCGTCTTGTCCTCGACGTCCTTCACCGTGATATGGAACGGCCACTGGTTATTGTTGAACTCGCGATCCTTCTTCAGGCAGCGATAGAAGAGCTCTTCCAGGTTCTGGAACATGATCATCTTGGCATGATGATTCGCCTTCGGGATCGGGCTGTACGACAGGTAGACCATCAGCACGCTGAGGAAGAACCCCAGGGTGATAGACGGGAGCAAGACGGCGAAGGCGCTGACGCCCGCCGTCTTGACCGCGACGATCTCGTTGTCGGCAGCGAGTCGGCCGTAGACGACGGTGACGCTGAAGAGCAGCGAGACCGGGATCGTGTACGGCAGACTCGTCGGTATGACGTAAGGGACGAGCTTGGCGATCTCCACCGGCCCAAGCCCGATCTTCGACGCCTCGATCATCACCATGAAGAGCACGATGACCGTCGTCAGCGTAATGAGCGCCAGGGTAAAGGCGCGGAGGACCTCGCCCATGACGTATCGCTGTAGGATTCCGAACATGGCGATTCCCCCAGCATCCGAGCCAAAGTTGAACCGCTCCCCACGCCTGCGGGCCGAATCGTTCGGCCGCGATCATCCTCAGGCGACGGGGTCGAGACAATCCGCCAGGGCCACAGACAACCGGCGGATCCCCTCCACCAGGTCAACTTCCTGCGGCACGCCGAAACAAAGCCGAGCATGATTCGTCGGTACGGGGGCGGGCTGTGCGGCGAACGCGTAGGCTCCCGGCACATACACCACGCCTTCCGAAAGGCAGCGGCGGAACAGCGGGCCTTCCGGGCCCGAGTCCAGATCCTGAGGTAAAGTGAGCCAAACGTAAAGGCCACCTTGCGGGACCGTCCATGAGACCAGGCCTTCGAAGCTCCGGAACTGCGTCTCGAGAGCCCCCAGCAACGCGTCCCGCTTCGACCGGTAGATCTTCACGAGGTGCTGGATCTGGGCCTCGTAATGCCCCTCATTGATCAGGTGATCGAGCAAGACTTGCGAAAAGTTCCCGGTCCCGAAATCGTGATTTCCCTTGAGCCTGAGGACTGGCTCCAGTAACGAAGGGGGCAAGATCCCCCAGCCCACCTTCAAGCCTGGGCTGAACGTCTTGCTGAACGTCCTGGCGAGGATGACGGTCTCCTCGGTCTTGTCCGTATGCCAGACGCTGCTCGGCTCGGTGCCGTCGTAAGTCAGGCCGCGGTAGGCGGCATCCTCGAGGATGTAGATCGATCTCAGCTTCGACCAGCGCCTGGCCAGCTCCACCAGCGGGGCCCTGCGGTCGGCAGCCAGGCTCACACCCGACGGGTTGGAATGCTCCGAAACCGTGTAGATGAGTTTGACCCGATCGAGACGCCCTTGCGCCTCCAGATCGGACAGGGTCGCTTCGAGCTTGTCGAGCCTGAGGCCGCCCGAGTCGGTCTCCACCCCGATGGCCTCGACGCCCCGCGTCTCGAGCACACCCAGATATACGAAGTACGTCGGCGACTCCACCAACACAATATCGCCGGGATCGAGAAGAGCCTCGGCGATCAGGTAGAGGAGTTGTTGAGAGCCGGTCGTGACGACCGTCCGGGGTAGGGCGTGCTGGAATTCTCCCTCGGGTACCCCTTCGTTCTTCTCGAGCATCCGAATCAGATGCTTCCGAAGGCTGAGGTCCCCCTGCGTCGTCCCGTACTGGAGGCCTCTTTGACCCTCGAAGCGAGAGCGAGCGAGCTCGTTGACGGCCTTGGCCACGAGGTCAATGGGCAGGCTCTGCTGGTCGACGAAGCCTGCCGCAAGGGAAACCAGGTCCGGATTACCCAGTGCCAACTGCATCAAGGTGCTGATCGCGGGGACGCCAGTCCGCTCGGCGATAACGCTCGAATGTTTCTGAGGTGTCATGACGAGATGGCCGATTCGTGAACCTGCGGGTTTGGGTGGGACACGACGAACTCTAGGGTCGGCCGGCCGGGTGTCAAGCTAGGCAGACATGCCCGCGGGCCGATCTTGCTTCCGACACGAGGGACCGATTCCGGGTTCGGCGTCTGCGCCGGGGTTCGGACTTGCCCCGAGCCCGGCCTAGGAAGTCGCGAGGCCGCGTCCCGCAGGACCTTGGACATCGGGTCGGCTTCGAACTTCTCGGGCGCAAAGAAGGGCAGGACCCGGTTGTAGAGGAGCGTGACCGAGGCCTTGGGGCGATAGCCGCGATGGCGCTCGATCTCCTGCAGAATCTCGCCGAGAGATCGCCCCTGGACGACGAACCGATAGATCCCCATCCAGGCCGGCGTGCGATCCATACAGCCGTGGCAGTGGACGAGGATCGGCCAGGCGTTCGGATCCTTCGCGATCTCGAGAGTCGAGCTGATGAAAGAGCTCGACTCGTCTTCTTCGTTCTCGAAGGCCGGGTTGCCGACATATCGAATACCGTGCTCCTTGGCGAACTGAAGTTCGTCGGGGAGCTTGGGGCTACGCAGATGCGTGTTTTCGGGGAAGAGGTTGATGATCGTCTTGAACTGATGACGAGCGTGAGCGACCTCGAGGCCTTTCTTGGTCGGCATCGCGCTCATGTAAATCTTGCCGGGCTCGACCGTCTTGAGCCGACTTAGGGGTCGGTGATACCAGGTCATCCAGATCCCGCCCACCACCAGCCCAAACCATCCCAGGGCCCCAACCGTGGTGATAGCGAGCCGTCGCGAAAATTTGGGGACCGGAATTCCCAGCAGCAGCTTCACGAGGGCAAGGTCGAACGCAAGCATCCCCAGGGTGTAAGCCCAGCGCGGCCAGTATCCCAGGGGTTCGACGCCCGGAATCTCGAACTGACGGATCACCACCAAGACCAAAGCCGCGATCACGAGCGGCCAGGCCCCTCGACTCTTCAGTCGATCGCGAACGGCTCGCCAGTTTTCGCGATCGACACCGATGGAGCCGAACACGACTGCGGCGAGGAGCAGGGCCCCCGATCCCAGGGCAAGCTTCTCAACCAACGGCGTCGTCGAGTCGAACACGGCTCGCCAACCCATCCCGTGCCATCCGTCGAAGGTCGGGCCGGGCGTCGAGGCGTGCCAGTAACCCGCGAGGGCCAGGGCAAGCGCGGCGGGCCAAACTCGCGGCTTGGAGCGTTCGAGGACACATCCCGCGAGTGCGAACATGATCGCCCCGGCGGAGAAGTAGATGGCGACGCGGTCGATCGTGTCTCCCGGCTCCGCAAGACGGTAGGCGGGCGGTGGTCGACGGCTCATGGTCGGCCTGGAGACGCTCGGGAATTCCGGGTCGACGTCATCGGGGAAATCGACGACGTGCCAGACCGCGGGCACCAAGGCCAACATAAGGATGGCCCAATGCCAATGGCGCAATCCACTACGAATGCGGAGCTTTCCGTTCGCGTCGACCATCGAGAACCTTCTTCCATGATGCTCGGGACGAGGGGCAACATCCTCGAAGGTACCACTTCAAAGCCTGGTCGCACGCCCTCCAACCAAGCCTTCGTCATGTTGCCTCGCCTGCAGGCCCGAAGCCGCGTTCGCCACTCATGTCGACAAGTATGCCGACAAATTCGACGCAAAGAGGCTCAGGCCACCTGCAAGTCCATCTCCGGCCAGAAGAAATACTCGTTACTGTTGGCGGGGTGAAGTCGAACTTGGTCCTCGAGTAGGGTCAGGAAGGCCTGGACCCAGTGCTCGGTGAGGTTCGCATCGTCTCCGCAGTCCGCGATTTCCAGGGGAGTCAGGAACTCGAGGTGGTATGTCCCCTGCGGCATCATATGGCAGAAAACAGGGACCACCGGGGCTCCCGTCATCGCGGCGAGCCTGACCCAGGTCGCCGAGAACTGGTACCGGTGCCCGAGAAATCGAGCCGACTGCGTGTTCGGGCCAGTCCAACGCACATCACCGGCGACGTAGAGCAGCATCCCCGCCTTCAAAGCCTTGGCCGCTCTCAGGATGGAGCCCGCCGAGCCCGTCGCATCGCCTTTCCTCGAGATGAACAGGCGATCCTGGGCGAGCGGACCTTCGCTCTGGAACTGCCGTTCGAGGAACTTGGAGACGTGCCGGGGCCGCTCCATGTAGAACCGGAGAGGATAGTCCTGCCTGGCCAGCCAGTGCGAGGGGAGCAGGTGCGCCCCGTAGTGGCTCGTCAGGAGGATGACCCCTCGGCCCCGCGCCTTGGCGGCTTCGAGCGTGGAACGTCCCGAGACGACGAACATCGGATCGACGCGTTCGTTCTTCGCGACGTCGAGCAGGAGGTCTCGGGTCCGCCACCAGATCTGGTTGCCTGCGAGTTCCTGGCTGACGTTGTCGATGTCCCAGTCGCAGCCGAGCACCTCGTTCGTCCGAGAAACCGCGTTCTGGAAGCCGTCGCGCAGGTCCTTGTGCATCCGATACTCGGTGCGACCGATCCCGGCGACGACTCGGGAGGCGAACGGCAAGGGGAAGAGCCGCAAGATCGGCAGCACGCGCCGAAGCAAGAACTTACGGACCTTCAGCATTCGCCGATCCATGAGGGACTCCCTTCCCAGGACACGATGCGCGGAGATTCACGACGGACGCCGGGTACCGGCGATAGCAACAGGCAGCCGCGTGTCAGGCCACGGCCCGGTTGCGACGGACGGAGATGTAATTCACGAGGTCGGCGACGCTGAGCAACAACGGGAGGTCGTCGTCCTCGACGACCACGTCGAACTCGTCCTGGATCTTCAGGATGACATCCACGAGGTCGAGCGAGTCGATGTTCAGGTCCTCGACCATTCGCGAGTCGGTGGTGATCAGGACGTTGGCGGGGACCTTGCCCGCCTTTCGCACGATGGCTGTCACCTGCGAAATGAGTGCCGGGTCGCTCATCCCTTCCATCTCCCGAATATCAGGGCGTTATTCGTTCCACCAAAACCGAACGAGGCACTCATCACCGTCTCAACCTGGGCTGATCGGGCCTCGCCCGGCACGTAGTCGAGGTCGAGTTCGGGATCGCGAAGGTGGTTGATCGTGGGGGGAATCAACTGCTCCTGCAGCGTCCTGACGCTCACCGCCGCCTCGATCGCCGATGCGGCACCGAGGCTGTGACCGATGGCACCCTTGATGGAACTGACGGGCAGTCGAGCCGCCTGAGCGCCGAAGACCTCCTTGAGCACCTCGGTCTCGGTCCGGTCGTTCACGACCGTGCTCGTACCGTGGGCATTGTAATAATCGACATCTTCCGGCCGGATTTCCGCCCTATTCAGCGCCGAATTCAAACAATGGACAATCTTTTCCTTGCTCGGCATGGACATGTGATATCCATCCGAGTTGATGGCATGTCCATGATAGACGGCCTGGATCGGCAAATCGTACTTCTTCGCGGCAGCCTCGGTGGCGAGTACGACCATGCCCGCTCCCTCGGAAAGGACGAACCCCGCGCGGTCGGCGCTGAAAGGCCGGCTCGACTGTGACGGGTCGGTCAGCGATCGATCCTCGCGACGCTTCCCGAGCAAGGCCTTCATCGTGGCGAAGCCGTTCACGACGGCTGGCGTGAAGGCGCTCTCGGCAGCGCCGCAGATGGCGATCTCGGCCTCGCCCGACTTCAGGAACATCGAGCCGAGGGCGATGGCATGTCCACCTGAGGCACAGGCGTTGGCCGGGGCGACGCTCGGGCCGTAGAGGCCGAGGTGCTGCGAGATCTGCCCGGCACACTGATTGATGATCAGGCCGGGGATCACGAAGGGGCTGATAGCCCGATTCTTCCGGTTCATCATCTGGGCCTGCTCGGTGTCGAGTAGGTCGAGCCCCCCCAAGGCCGAGCCCACAAGGACCGCGACGCGGTGCGGATCGCAAGCAGATACGCCGGGCCCCGCTTGTGCCCAGGCTTCTCTCGCGGCGGCGAGGGCGAGGTGGATACAGCGGGCCTCGAGCTTGGAGACAGCCGGGTCGGCGTTAGGGGTGCCCGGGCCGAAGTCGGGGACGACCCCCGCAATGTCCTGGAGGAAGTCGCCGCCGGAGAAGGCTTCATGCTTCTGGATGCCGGATTCGCCGCGAATCAGTCGTTGCCAAGTCAGGTCCATGTTCGGACCGAGGCACGTAATTGCGGCATGTCCTACGACGACGATTCTCTGCGGCATCCTTGCCTCCCGGGGGTGTCCGCACCCGTGGAAATCCCACGCCGGCGCGGAAGCAGTGCCAGAGAAAACTTTCTTTACGAGAAAACTGGAATTTCCGCCAGCCCGACCGGCGCTCACAGATTCCCCGACACGCCCCCTCGATCCGAAATCGAGGAAGGATAGACACCCCCGTTCAATTCCTCATAATCGGCTGAGACACGCACAATCTTGACGCCAATCGTCAACTCCGTGAGGGACAGATCGTCCTCGCTCGAGTCCGACTGGCCGCGTCGACCACCAGAAATGAGGACGTGGGCATGCGCATCGCCAAGTATCGTTCGGGCACCGACACTACCCCCTGGGTCGGGGTGGTCGAGGACGATCGGATCACTCCCATCGGCCAGGGCAAAACGCTGCTCACCGAGTTGATCGAGGCCGAGGACCTCGAAGATCGAGTGCGCAAGGCCCTCTCAGCCGGCTCGAACACCCTGCCGCTCGAGACCGTCCAGTTGCTCGCCCCCATGGATCATCAGGAGGTCTGGGGTGCAGGCGTGACTTATGAGCGGAGCAAGGTGGCCCGCCAGGAGGAGTCGGAGCAGGGGGCCACCTTCTATGACTTGGTCTACCGCGCCGATCGGCCTGAGCTTTTCTTCAAGGCCACGCCGAGCCGAGTGGCCGGCCCAGGCCAACTCGTCCGTGTTCGACGCGACAGCAAGTGGTCCGTGCCCGAGCCTGAGCTCGCACTCGTCCTTTCTTCATCATTGCGACTTGTTGGTTTCACCGTTGGCAATGACATGAGCGCGCGAGACATCGAAGGGGTGAACCCCTTGTATCTCCCTCAGGCCAAGGTCTACGACGCCTGCTGCGGTCTCGGCCCGACGATTCGACTAGCCTCGACCCTCTCGGATCCCACTGCGATCGAGATTCAGATCGAGATCGAACGCAACTCCAAGCAAGTTTTCCACGGCAAGACTTCGACCGCCAAGATGGCGAGAACCTTCGGAGACCTGATCCAGTGGCTCGGCCGGGACAGTAGCTTCCCGCACGGCGTGATCCTGCTCACGGGAACGGGCATCGTCCCCCCCGACGAGTTCAGCCTCAATTCGGGCGATGTTGTAAAAATCACGATGGAAGGGATCGGGACGCTGATCAATCCTGTCATCCAGGGCGGGTCTTGAGAGACCCCGCCAATCGGGTGAATGATTGAAGACCACTCTCGAGTCACCCAACGAAAAACGCCGCCTTCCTCGATTGCAAGGAAGGCGGCGTGGTTCAGCATTCATATCGAATGAAAGCCGAGGGCCCAGCTCACTTAGGAGCGGGGGCTTCGGCCGGCTTGGCTTCTTCAGCCTTCGGGGCTTCGGCCGGCTTGGCTTCTTCAGCCTTCGGGGCTTCGGCCGGCTTGGCTTCTTCAGCCTTCGGGGCCGGGGTCGGGGCTTCGACGGGCGGGGCCGGGGTCGGGGTCGGCTCGGTCTTGGTCGGGGCGGGGGTGGCCGAAGGCGTCTCGGTTGCGGTCGGGGCTTCCGTAGCCGGTTCCTCGGTGCAGCCGCTGATCAAAGCCAAGGAGAGCGTCATGCCGGAGAGAGCGGACAACATCTTGTGCGAGAAATTCACCGAAATCACTCCTTCAGATGCACCCGGTGGTCGGTCGTCGTCCAAATGGTATGCAAGTCCGACCATCGACGAAGCGGACTTGTGCGTGTAGGGGTACAACGCAGGCGACACATCCGGCCACTCACGAGTCACGGAAGGGGATTATAGCCACGCATTTTTTCGTCCGCAATCAAAAATCAAGCGAAGGAACCTCGCTAAGTCTTTGCCCCCAATCGGAGAGCGTCATTCCTCGACGCCTGGTTTCAGCGAGACAAGCGACGCGTCACGGATCAAGCAGCGGAGGTTTCCAATTCGCGTGATTATGATCGGGTGATTGAATCAATTCTTTGTGAATCCTACTCGTCGTTTGTAACTCCTTCCTTCTCAGACCAGACCCATTTTCGATACTTACATGCCGATGGGCGAAGGGGCCTGAGGCCACGAAGCGATCTCGCAAGCCCTCATCCGCTCCTGGGTTGAGGCTTTTTTTCCGGCCCAAGTGGACTGGCGGAACAGCGACCCTTCGCTATAATCCCTCCAATCGGCACTATCCTTGCAGTTGAGTGCGACGCCGCCCGCAGTTATCCCATCTCGCAAAGTAATTCGCCTTACACATCTTGATTTGATGCCATGATGGCTTCCTGAAATCCCCCGAACAGGAGGTTCGTGATGTCCGTTGCCAAGGTGTGCTCTGGCTTCGTCCTGATCCTGGGAATCGCAGCGACGACGGCGGTCGCCGACCCGGTGACAGCGAATGGTGCTCCCAGGTATTGGAACTGGACGGCCAGGGTTTCCAGCCTTCGGCAAATCATCAACGATGCGAGGCAGGCTCCAGCCATCTCCACCGCGAGCGCACCGGCGGCAGCCGACGCCTACATCAATTTCGGCGGCGGTCCTTACGCGGAAGCATCGTCGCTCACGACGGGGAGCGGACAACCCTGGTACACCAGCCCCGCCGTCGAGAAGTTCTTCGGGGGTCAGGAGCCGAACGCCGCCCAGCAAGACGCGTTCGAGAGCTCGGTCCTCCAGAATGTGCAGAGCACGTTCCTTCAGAGCGGCGGGCTCAATCCCTCGATCACGACCGACCCGTCAGTCCGGGCGAATCACACGATGAGTGTCGTGTCGAACACGTCCTACGGGCCGAATCCGAATGCGATCGGCATCACCAACGTCGGCGGTGACGGGTTCAGCTTCATCGACAAGCTCGACGGAGCCACGACTCTCTCAGACCTCGAATGGGCCCTCGCACACAACATTTCTCACGAACTGATGCACTCCTTCGGCGTCGCCGCGCACGATGACCAGACCGGGCAATTCCTCGATGCGGCCACTGCCACCTGGCCGGTGCTGACCGACCCGCACACGACATTCAGCCAGAAGGCCATCGACGACATGAAGAGCAGCAACTTCGACCGGAACAGCCTCGCCAGCTTCTCGACAGGCCAGCAGGAGATTGACGGAGACCTCGAGATTGCAGCGGTCCCCGTCCCCGAACCCTCTACCTGTCTCCTCTGGGCCGGAGTCCTCGCCGGGGTCGCCATGGCTCGTCACCGACTCAATAAGCGAGATGCGGCCGCCTGATTCTGTGTAGGATCCGCCGAGAGGCGGGCACTTGATGCCGGTCCGGCATGCTTGTGGCACAATCTCTATCACTTCACGCAGGGAGTTGAAAAGAGTACGGCCGCAACAGTGACCTCGTGCCCCGGCGATTCCATGATCAGCTCATCCCTCCTGTTGATAATCGCAGCCCTCTTCCTCGTAGCCCCGTGGCTCCTGATGCCTTCCGAAGCGGGTCGGCCTGAGATTCATGGGATCCTCAGGATCTTGTACTGGATCACCCAGAGTTATTGCGCACTCTGGCACCATCTAGAGATCAAGCAGCGGTCATCTCTTCCCGATGTCGGCCCCGCCATCCTGATCGCCAACCACACCTGCGGCATCGACCATCTCCTGCTGCAGTCTGGCTGCAATCGAGTGCTCGGGTTCCTCATCGCACGCGAGTACTATGAGGCCAAGCCGATCCACTGGCTCTGCGTACGACTCGGGTGCATCCCCGTACGCAGGGACGGTCACGACCTGGCGGCGACGAGGGCAGCCCTCCGAACCCTGGAAGAAGGGCGAGTGGTCCCGGTGTTCCCTGAAGGCCGAATCCTGCCGACCTCGGGCGAGGAACTGGGCGAGGGCAAGTCAGGCGCAGCGTTCCTGGCTCTCCAGGCTCGTGTCCCAGTCTTCCCGGCCTATATCCGCGGGACCCCGAGGACGAACGACGTCCTGAAAGCGGTCATTACCACATCCAACGCCTCCGTCCGATTCGGTCCTCCCATCGACCTGTCCGACATTCCCGTTCAGGATCGATATGATAGGGAAACGTTGAACCAGGTCACCGAAAGGATGATGAACGCGATTCGGGATCTGCGAGCCAAGGACCGCTCAGAGTGCGAGAGAGATCGGCCGACATCCTCATCGATCAAGAAGAACGTTCCGCTTGATCGATCCCAGGATCATCCTCGATCGCTACCCAGTGTCGCCGGGACCACGGTCTGAATACGAATCCGCTTGCAGATCTTACCCATCGAGGAAGCAGCGACGGTTGCCGTGGGATTCGCTAAGGCCTCGATTGTGTGGCGGGCTCAGGTCGATCGAGGGCAACTCATTCTCGTGAGATGTTAAGGTGACGACTCAAGCAAGAGTCGCTGGACTTCCTCCTGATTGATCGACACCCGCTTAATCGAGAGGGCATGCCCCGTGTCGGCATTGATTTCGAGAAGCGCGCCGTTGAGGCGGGGATCGCCAGTCGCGACTTCGAAATAGTGCGGGACGTTAGTGAGGGTCGCCGCCAGTACCCTGTCGTAACGCCGTCCCAGGATCGAGTCGTGCGGTCCCGTCATGCCGACGTCGGACTGGTAGGCGGTGCCGTTGGGCAGGATGGCCTCGTCGGCCGTGGGGACGTGCGTATGCGTGCCCAGGACCGCCGAGACCCGACCGTCGAGATACCGCCCCATCAATTGCTTATCGCTGGTGGCCTCGGCGTGGAAGTCGACGACGATGACCTTGGCCATGCGCGAAATCGAGTCGAGTACGCGGTCGGCCGCGCGGAACGGGCAGTCGACCGGCTTCATGAATGTCCGGCCGAGGAGGGTGAACACCCCGACGGGCGTCCCGTCCTTGGCCTCGACGACAACCGATTCCTCGCCGGGTGAGTCGTGCGGGAAGTTGGCGGGCCTGAGCAAGCGATCGGTTTGCTCGAAGAGGGCGAAGACCTCATCCTTGCGATAGACGTGGTCGCCCAGGGTGAAGACGTCTACCCCCGCGTCGACGAGGTCCTCATGACAGGTCCTGGTGAATCCCGATCCCCCTGCCGCGTTCTCGCCGTTGCAGATCACCAGATCCAGGTCCCAGCGTCGGATCAGGCGAGGGAGCACCTGGCTGACAATCCTGCGCCCGGGAGAGCCCACCACGTCGCCGATGAACAGGATCTTGAGAGGCATGAGTGAGCTAACCTGGCTTTCGACGTGAGTGGATGATCGGTGACTGGCGGACGAAAGGCACGAGGCGTCACCGGGCGAACTCGATGCTCCTCGTCTCCCTCAAGACGGTCACCTTGACCTCACCAGGATACGTAAGTTGCTCCTGGACGGCGCGGGCGATGTCACGGCAGAGCTTGGCCGCAGCAGGATCGTCGAGGCGTTGGCTATCGGCGATGACGCGAATCTCGCGCCCAGCTTGAACGGCAAAGGCCTGCTCGACGCCGGGGAAGCCGCAAGCGAGCGCCTCGAGTTCCTCGAGCCGCCGGACGTACTTCTCGAGCGTCTCGCGCCTCGCTCCGGGTCGGCTCGCGCTGATGGCGTCGGCGGCGGCAACGAGGACGGTGTAAGGAGTCTCGGGCCTGAGGTCGTCGTGGTGGCCGAGGGCCGCGTGGACGACCTCCGACCGCTCGCCGTACCTCTTGGTCAGTTCCCCGCCGATCGCCGGGTGGCCGCCTTCCATCTCGTGATCGGCCGCCTTGCCGATGTCGTGCAAGAGGCCGCAACGCCGGCCGATCGCCCCGTCGAGGCCGATTTCCTCGGCGAGGAGTCCAGTCAGGAAGGCGACCTCGATGGAGTGTCGCAGGACATTCTGCGAGTAGCTTGTGCGGAATTTGAGGCGGCCGAGGAAGTCCAGCAGCTTCTCATGTAGGCCGGGCACGTTCGCTTCCTGCGCGGCGGCCTGACCGAGTTGCCGGATGTGCAATTCCATCTCTTCCTGCGTTTCCTTGACGATCTCTTCGATGCGAGTGGGGTGGATCCGGCCGTCCAGGATCAGCTTCTCGAGGGAGATCTTGGCGATCTCACGCCTGATGTTGTCGAACCCGGTAACGATGACGATCCCCGGCGTGTCGTCGACGATCACGTCAACGCCGGTGATCTTCTCGAAGGCGCGAATGTTCCGACCCTCTCGACCGATAATCCGTCCCTTCATGTCGTCGGTCGGTATGTCAACGGTGCTGACGGTCGTCTCGGCCGTATGAGAGGCCGCATAGCGCTGGATCGCCGTGGCGAGGATTTCCCGAGCCTTCTGCTGACTCGTTTCCCGAAGCGTCTGCTCGTATTTGAGGACGATCCCGCCGACCTCGTGACGCAGCTCGTCCTCGATCCGGCGAAGCAGGAGGGCCCTGGCGTCGTCGGGTCCGAGTTGGGATAGACGATGCAGCTCGTCTTTCTGGGCGATGAGGATCTGTTTGACCTCCTGATTCCGGAGGTTCAGTTCCTCTTGCTGGTCGGCACAATAGCGCTGGACGGATTCGAACTCGCGCTCTTTCTTCGTGATTAGCTCGAGCTTCTGATCGAGGATGTCGGCGCGTTTCTCGAGCCGGCGTTCCTGCTCGCGCACTTCTTTGCGGGCCGTGTCGACTTCATAGTCGAGCGCCTCGCGACGTCGGAGGGATTCCTCCTTCGCTTCGAGGTCGGCCTCTTTGCGGATGTTATCTCCCTCCCGCTTGGCCGATTCGATGATTTGCTCGGCCAGTCCGCGGGCCGATTGGGCCCGCAATCGGGAATAGAGGACGGCTCCAACAAGTCCTCCGAAGGTCCCGACGAGCAATCCGATCAGGCCCCCAATGGTTGCCCCGTCCACGTCGGCGCCTCGCCTTTCCGCAAAAGGTAGTCTTTCGACGCGCCGCCGCATCCCGCTTTCAAGCGCACGGGGACCGCAGGTGAGGGCTTGCGAGGCAATTCGATACCGACGCGTTCAACGACGAGAGCCGGTTTCCGGTTTGGGACCGAACTCGATGGGATTAAGGACTCGACCTAGCCAGAGGGAAATCCCTCAGTCCAAGCCGTCTCGACTCGAGCCAGGACGCAGTGAGCACGCCAGGGGGTCCCCCGCAGCCCACCGCTATCCAGGCCCAATCACCCGATCGCGGGAGATACCCGCAAGGCAATCGTTTCCCATACCGTTCTAACCCCTCAGGCCGTTGATCGGCCTGAAGCCAGCGCAGAAGGGATGCACCACCCAGGCTCGGCAGATATTGCCGAATCCAGGTCGCTGTCGAGATGACCGCCGGCGCGAAAATCGCAAGCAATAGGCCGATCATGAGGCTCGACAATGCATGTATCCTTAGTCGCGGCTGAGGGGGAGAATTGTCGTCTTCAGCGCCGGCCTCATCCGACTACGCCCGACGAAAATCGCGTCGAGGATAGTCGGCCTCTGGGCCACGCGAACGAAAGTTGAATAGAAGATCCATGAACCCGACTTCCCACCGTCGGATTTCGATTTCGCGAAATGACGTAAGGGGAGCGAGCTTGCCCGAATCTTGGTAGGTCAACGCTCCCAAGATGGTCTTCTACTTTAACAGAACGTTGAGGGGGGTCAATCGCCCCGCGCTTTGATTGCCCCCCGCTCGCAAATTGTGACTTCGTTGACACTTGTGGCCCAGATTTCGTTCGTTGCCGTCGACGCCTACCTACGCCCAATCCGATTTCTCTGGTGTATTCTGGTCGCACACATGTCCAAGCTATTTCCCATGTTTTTCAAAGTTTGGGACTTTGATCAACATGGGAAATCTGGAAGATGCCTGTTTCTTCCGAATGGTATAAGAGCTTGGGTGTCGTCCCGTGAAGGATTGTTGGAGCACGATTTGAATTACTTGGCGGCGTGTCCGTTCTTACAAAACGAAAATCAGGCCTCGCTTGTCGGCTCGTCGGAAGCGTCATCTCCGCCGAAATAGGCCCGATCCTTCGCCTCCCAATCCTGGTAGCCGAGGACCTCATAGAGCTCGCTGCGCTTCTGCATGCGGTCGAGAAGGTCTCGCTGTGTACCTCGCTCCTTGAGCTCTCGTAGCAAGTCCTCCGCGGCTCGCATCGCGACCCGGAACGCCGTCAGGGGGAATAGCACGGCCCGATAGTCGAAGGTGGCGAGTTCTTGCATTGAGAGCATGGGACTCTTACCGAATTCCGTCATGTTGGCCAGCTTCGGCGCCTCGACTTGTTCGGCGAACGCGGCGAACTCCTGCACCGACTCGAGGGCTTCGGGGAAGATCATGTCCGCCCCCGCCTCGAGGTAAGCGTGGGCACGGTCGACGGCCGACTCGAAGCTCTCGACATTGCGGGCATCGGTACGAGCCACGATGACGAAGTCGGGGTCTTTCCTTGCCGCCACGGCGGCGCGGATTTTGGCAACCATCGTCGAAGTGTCGACGACGGATTTTCCCGAGAGATGTCCGCAACGCTTGGGTAGGACCTGATCCTCGAGGTGGATCCCCGCAACTCCGGCCTGCTCGAACAACCGCACGGTACGTTCGACGTTGATGGCCTCTCCGAAGCCCGTGTCCGCGTCGCAGAGCAGGGGGAGGTTCGTCGCTCGTGCAATGACGGCCGCCTGATCGACGAACTCGGTCAGGCTCAGGAGGCCGATGTCGGGGAGGCCGGCCCAGCCCGCGGATAAGGCTCCCCCGGAGAGGTAGACCGCCCGATACCCCAGGCGCTCGGCCATCTTGGCTGTGAGCGCATTAAAGGTGCCGGGGATCATCACGGATTCTTCGGCCCAGGCGGCTCGCAGTCGGGCTCCGGGTGATGGCATCGCGTTTCCTCAAAACTCAGGATCGTCTGTCCTGCGGAATTCGTCCTTTGCGATGGTATCGCGCCGCGGTGCAGGCCGGAAGCGAACTCAAGGTCTGGAGCGGGCTTGGCGTTGACGGATCGGGTCCAGATGGATAACTTCCCCGGCGATTCCCAGGATGGGAATAGAACGACAGGGAGGTTGTCCTCGTGCGAATCGGTATCGATATGTTGGCCGTCCAGTCCCCGCACCACGGCCATCGGGGCATCGGGCGATACAGTGGACACCTGGTCTCGGCCCTCCTCGAAAGGAATGACCAGCATGAATATGTGCTCTATGCGCACGAGAACCTTCCAACCGACCTGATACCCAGTCATCCGAAGACGTCGACACGCTGGATCCGGACTGAGCCCGAGCTCGGAGTCTCCACCGTCTCGCAGGCCGTCGACAACTTGATCCGGCACAATCCAGACGCCCTCGACGCCTTCCTCGTGCTCAGTCCCTTCGAGCACTGGTGCAATTACACGCCGCCCGCCAAGCCCGCGGGCAGCTCGATCCGGATGGCGGCGGTCGTCTACGACATGATCCCGTTCCTCTTCCAGAACGAGTCGGCGTCGAGCGCGACCCTGACCCGCTTCTACCGGGTCCTCGAGGATCTCCGCCGCTACGATATCCTTCTGGCGATCTCCGAGTCGACACAGCGCGACACGCAGTCGCTCCTCGGCTTGCCCGAAGGGCAGATCGTGAACATCAGCGCGGCGACCGACCACCTGTTCTTCAAGCCGGATGAGCGCTACCCGGTCTCCAACACGTCGCGAAAGACGCTCGAAGACCTCGACATCCACAAGCCGTTCATCCTGAATGTCGGCGGCATGGACGAGCGCAAGAATAGCTTCGGCCTGATCGACATCTTCTCCCGTTTGCCGGAGGAACTCCGGGCGACGCATCAACTCGTCCTCGCCTTTGGATTGGCCGAGGAAGAGGTGGAGTGGCTCAATCAAGAGGCTAGGGATCGCGGGATAGAGGACGCCCTCGTGGTCACGCGTAAAGTCAGTGACGAGGCCCTCCTGACCCTCTATCAGCAGTGCAAGGCCTTCGTCTTCCCCTCGGTGTACGAGGGCTTCGGCCTGCCGATCCTCGAGGCCCTGAGCTGCGGTGCCGTGGTCGTTGCGGGAAATAACTCGTCGCAGATCGAGGTCGTCGGCGAGGCCGGACTTCTCGCCAACGTAAGTGATCCCAACGACGTCGCCGAGAAGCTGGCCAGGGTGCTTACCGACTCCCAGCTCAGGCGTAAGCTCCAGGAGAACGCGTTGCCTCAAGCGGATAAGTTCCGCTGGGATCATACGGGCAAGCTCGCCATGGATGCGCTCGTGGGCCAACCTCCTGAAACCTCGCCCCGGCTCAGGCGGTTGCGGGCTCATCGGTCGCATCACAGCAAGCCTCGGATCGCCTTCTTCTCGCCGCTCCCCCCTCGCAAGTCGGGAGTGTCCGACTATTCGCAGCTCCTACTTGGCGACCTGAGCAAGACCTACCGCATCGACTTGTATCACGATGCCGGCTACGTCCCCGAGACGGCGCTGGCGAGCGACGAGTTCCGGGCCCGAGACTATCGGCTCTTCGCCCGGTTCGCGCCCCAGGAAGACTACCACGCGGTCGTCTACCAGATGGGCAACTCGCGCTATCATAGCTACATGTACGAGACGATGCTCAACGTCCCTGGCGTCGTGACCCTGCACGATTTCTGCCTCGCCGGCTTCCACCTCCATTACGGCCAGCCTCGCGGCGGGGCCAAGGAATATCTTCGCGACCAACTCCTCCGCTGGTATCCGGAAGACGCGGAGAAAATTGAGCTGACCAGCAAGGGCTGGACGACCGACCTGGAAGTCGCCGTGAGGAATTGTGCGGAGTCCGGCTGGTATCTGAATCGCCGCCTGATCGACGCCTCGACCTCGGTGATCGTCCATTCTCCCTGGTGCGTCGAGCAGGTCCGCAAGGGATCGCCCGAATACCTGGACAAGATGGCGATGATCCCGCACGGCATTCAGCCCAAAGACCGCTCACCCGAGCGACGCCGCGCGATCCGCGAACGCTTCAACATCCCGCAAGATGCCCTCGTCTTCGCAAGCTTCGGTTTCATTCATCCCGAGAAGCTGAGCCCCGAGGCCCTCGACGCCTTCAAGGTGGTGGCCGACGAGAATGACAAGGCGATCTTCCTGTTCGTCGGTGAGGATGCCGATGGCGGCATCGTGCGTCGTCACGCCGCGAGCCTGGGCCTTCAAGAGCGTTCGCGATTCCTGGGTCGGACATCGATCGAGGATTTCGCGGACCTGGCCACGGTGACGGATGTTGGCGTGAACCTCAGGAAGCCTCCGACGAACGGCGAGACCTCCGGGGCGCTCCTCTACCTGCTCTCGGCCGGGATCGCGACGATCGTCACCGACGTAGCGACGTTCTCGGACTACCCCAATGACGTCGTCCGTCGGGTCAAGTGGGACGAGAACGGACCCCGAGAACTGACGCGCATGTGCCTCGAACTTGCCCGTGATTCAAAGACCCGTGTAATCCTGGGCGACTCCGCCTGGGATTACGTGGCGACCCATCACGAGTGGTCTCGGGTCGCCAAGCAGTATGTTGAAGTGATCGAACGCTCTCACACATTACACAAGACGACGCGCGAGCAGGCCCGAAGAAAACCCTTAAGCCTGGCTCCGCATCGAGATTCTTTGCGATCGACGATTTGATGGCCGCAGGCTCGTCGTCGGTCGATCCGTGCATCCCAGTATTCCAACGAGGTGATTGATGAAAGGCCTCATCAAGGCGATCGTCAAGAAGGCTTGGCAGTTCACCCGACCCATCCGCCGCCCTTTCGTACGCAAGATCCATGCTCATCTCACGCAATGCATGGAGGCGGTCCAGCGCCCCCATCCAATCGTCGTGGTTTCCGACGAGTCGATCGTGTTGATGGATCAGGTCGTCCGCGAGTTGGTTCGACTCCAGCGCCAGGTTGATACGCTGCAACAGTCCCTCGACGCCATGGCCGATGAGCGAGCTCATCCAGCCATCGCCGGCGAGCTCGAACTCATGAGCGAACGCCTCAGGGCTGGCTGAGCCGAGTTTCTCTCCAATCACTTCCCTCGGCTTGGAACAGGCGAGGCTCGATCGGTCTAACGATCGAAGCCTCGGACGCCTGCAACCATTGCATTGCCGAATACAGATACGTTGTCGCATCCGCGGCCTGACTTCAGGTGCCGGTCAAAGGCAGCACTCAGCATAGGTTTGGAAGGCGCTCAGCGGCGAGCGTTCCCGTCGTTCGTGATCGCGATACGCGACTGGCCCACGTCCTCGACGGGGAAGTTTTCGGCGATCTCGCGATAGGGGGGGAGTTCGAGCCAGCGAGGTAAAGTCTCCGGCTGCTCGAGAGCATGCTTGACCACCTGGGCAACGTCATGACTGAACGTGTACCCACCCGAGCGATCGAGGTGTACGGTGTCGGCAAAGGTGGCCGAACTGTAATTGGCTCTACGGCCATCGACCACGGTGACGAGGTTCGACTGCGACTGGGCCCACCTGGCCAGTTCGGTGAAGTACGAGTCGAGACCTACCCTGTCTCGATCCAACTGGGCTGCGGGGCCTATCGGCGGTAGGAGCCAGAGGACTCGGATGCCATTCTGATTGGTCAACGCGAACAGCTTCTGGGCATACACTCGCGACAGCGTGTTGAGCCCGAATTGCCTTTTATTAAATGGTTCGGGGGAGACCTTTGAATCGGGCGAAGGCGCGGGCTCCGTCGATGGTTTGCGAGGCGCGACGTGAGTGCCTCGATTCATGACCCAGTTGCGGCGTAATGAGCGGATGTCTTCGGTCGAGAAGACAGGCTGGCCTCGGAGTGACGCTTGGACACTCAAGCGGACTTCATTACGCATGCGGTAGGAAGGGAGCAATTTAGCCACCGCGATGTCGGCGAAGAGGCCGGCGTCATGCGTGTGCCAGGCGAGGTCGAAGGCATCATGGAAGGAAAGGATTTGAGGCCACCAGCGCAGATTGCTCTCAATCCCTTCCTGACGCTCCCCAAGATGTTCTTTCGGGATAGGTCCATCCTGGCAATCCAGCAGCAAGACCTTCGGAGCAGCCCCCGAGGCAATGGCTTGCTTCAGGATGAAATAACTCGAGGGCATCTGCCCGCCGAAGACGGCCAGGTTGTACGTCCGCTTCCCCGTCACTCGCTGGATGACACGAGACTGCACGCCGTATTTGACCAGACTCGTCCCCAGGCCCAGCACTTCCGTATTTCTGGAATCGCGCGAAGCTCTGGTCGACGCGAAATTCCAGTTGGCGGATTCGGGCCTGGAGAAGTCGTCCGTGTGTCGTCGGAGAGTCGCCTCGACGCCCGCGATCAGTGCGAGCGTACCGAGAAATCCCAGGGGAACGGATGACCTTCGACGCTTCGGTCCGGGCGTGCTCATCGGCTCATCGCCTCGCTCAGAACTGAAAGTAGATGAACTGACCGCCGCCGAACTCGCCGCCGAGGACGAACGCGTAGAAGCATGCCGTGTAGAAGACGCTACGCACATACCAGGGCGTACGCGCCATCACATCCAGATCCTTCGAGAGGAACTGGGCGACCTGGTAGATGAGCAACGGGAGGATGACGATCGCCACCGGGAGGATGTAGGCGGAAGCCGGGATCGCCGGTCGGTAGACAACGGCCGCGATCATGCCCTTAAGCTGCGCGATCGAATTGGCCCGGAAGATCAGCCAGCCGAAGCAGACTAGGTGGAACGTGACGAAGATCCGCAAAGCCTTCCAGCACGCCCGATCGATCAGATCCGTAGGGCGGATCCGGTCGAGGAGAGGTCGGCAGAGTCGGTGCACGACGAGCAATGCCCCTTGATAGAAACCCCAGAGCACGAAGGTCCAGGCGGCTCCGTGCCAAAGCCCCCCGATGATCATGGTCAGCATCAAGTTGCGATACAACTTGACCTGACTGCCTCGGCTACCGCCCAGGGGGATGTACAGGTAATCGCGTAACCAGGTCGAGAGGCTGATGTGCCAGCGGCTCCAGAACTCCTGCGGGCTGGTCGCGAAATACGGCAGGTTGAAGTTGAGCGCCAGCTCGAAGCCAAGGCACTTGGCGATACCCCTCGCGGCGTCGGTGTAGCCGGAGAAGTCGCAGTAGATCTGGAAGGCGAAGGCATAAATCGCGATCAGGGCGAGCCCGCCGTCGATCGTCTCCCAGCGCCCGAAGAGGTCATTGACGATCAACGCGAGGTTGTCGGCGACGACGACCTTCTTGGTCAGCCCCCAGAAGATCAGGTAGATTCCCCGGTAAAACTGCTGGATGTCGAACTTCCTCGGCCGCTCGATCTGGGGCAAGAGCGTCGTGGGACGCATGATCGGCCCGGCGACGAGGTGGGGGAAGAACGAGACGAATGCGGCGAATTCGACGATGTTCCGGGTCGGCTTGATGTCACGGCGGTAGACGTCGATCACGTAACTCATCGACTGGAACGTATAGAACGAGATCCCGATCGGTAGCACGACCTTCAATTGCGAAATCGGGACGTTCAGACCGCCGCGGAGTAGGGCGTCGTGGAGGCTCTCCGCAAAGAAGTTGTAATATTTAAAGTAGCCGAGCATGCCGAGGTTCAGGGCCATGCTCAGTGCGACGAACAATTTGCGCTTGCGACGGTCTTCGATCCGATCCACCGCGAGCCCGCATGCGAAGTCCATCACCGTCGAGAGGATGAGGAGCGAGAGGAATACAGGCTCCCAGCAGGCATAGAAATAATAACTCGCCGCCAATAACAAGTAGTTCTGAGGGCGATGAGGAAGGATCCAGTACAGCGGGAACAGTATCGCCGCGAAATAGGCGAAATGGAACGTATTGAATAGCATCGTTCGCCCTCATCCTTGGGGAACTGATGGACCGAAGTGCGTCGCGGCCTCGCCGTTCAAAGGCCAGACAACGAGGACGCACTCCTCTGGGATCGGATCAGGCGAGGCGATCATCGTAATCGCGTCGCGCAGGATTACTACCGGTTTCGACTGCTTTGCACAACCCGAGTGGGCATAGGCGTTTCCCGGAAATAAGGCCAACCGGCGAACGAGACGATTGGCGACAGACAGAACCCGGGATCATGCGGGACGTGCACAGAAAATGTTGCCGAAGTCCTCGCGTGTCGAGGGATACTTCTCGATCAATTCGTCTCGCGTGGTGAGTTCCGTCGACTCCTCCTCCTCGTCGATACGGAAGAGTTGGAATCCAAGCTCTTCCAGATCGGAGAGATAGTCGGTCGCAGAAACCCCGCTACGTTCGAGGCCGGCGGGCCAGAACTCCGTGATCATCGCCGTCTCGGGGTGCTGGGCAAGGAGTTTCTTCATCCCCTTGACCGCTCGCCCTTCCGCCCCCTGGATGTCCATCTTGATGAAGTTGATCTGGCCCTGGAAGTCGGAGAAGTGCTCGTCCAGGGTCACAGCCTCGATCGACAACGTCTCGCGATCATCCTGAGAATCGTAGATCCGGTGATCCCCTTTGTTGTCGGGACAGAGGTAGAGCGAGAGCGGCCCCGTCTTGTCGGACACGGCTTTCTTGATGTAAATCACATTCTGATAGCCGTTCGCCCTGACGTTCTTGCGGAGGAGCTCGAAGTTGTTGGGATCGGGCTCGAACGCATAGACCCGCCCTGTCTCACCGACGAGTCGGGCGAGGATCAGGGTGTAATAGCCGATGTTCGCCCCGATATCGAGGACTACGTCGCCCTGACGAACCTGCGAAGCGATCAGGGCCGTTTCGTAGGGCTCGAAGTACCCGTCACGGAGCAGGAACGGAGAGACGATTGAGTCATTCGGGTCGAGGTACATCTCGTGGCCGAAGATTCGGCTACGCGATCGCATGAGGAAATCCATGCGGTCGGCCTTCTGCAAGACTTCGACGGCGCGGTCATGAGTGCCCTGAGCCGTGATCCCGATGTCGGTGAGCCGTTGCTCAACCCTGGCGGCATTGCCGCCGACATCGCGAGCGAATGCATCGAGACGATGTCCCAGCTCCGCCCAGCGACGCTCGTCCAGGCGGAACGACTCTCGGGCGAGTCCTTCCATCGCCTCGACCCGCTGGGAGAGGCGACGGACCTCCTCGACGATTTCTCCGAGCTGGCGCGTGTTGACATCAGAATTGGTGGACCGACGCTCAAGCTCCTCGAGCTTCTGGCGAAGGCCGGAGCTGCGGAGGAGCCAGAGGCCTCCGCTGAAGGCATTCTTCAAGTGCGTAAACCCGAGCATCGCTTCGTACTCCTTGGGGTCGACCCGACCCCAACTACTGGCTTCGCCCGGGGGGAACGACGGCCGCTCTTTGAGGTACCGCGGTGTTTGCCGCGAAATGCTCCAGCAAGATTCGTCGAACCTCCAGAATCGCCTCGGGGTCTTTCTGGACCCCGTGATCCGAGCGCACGATCAGTTCGGGGACGCCCTCGAGGTGGGCGCTCGTGTAAGGCACGACGCCATCCGTCGACTGGGCGACCCCGCCCGGGCGGTTCGAACCGATGATGGAGTGGAAGGCCACATCGGGCGCCGGGCGCATCGTGAGCAATGATCCCAGGATCGAAGGCGTGTTGGGAGTGACCGGTTCCAGCGTTTCGATGCTCGTCGGTAGGCGTCGGAACTTCCGACGATCGAAGGCATCCGGGTTGTCCTTGATCAGTCGCGCGAGGAGATCGCTAACGTGGTCGGGTTCGGAGATCAGGCCCGAGCTGACCCGTCCCACGACGCCGCGACTCATTCCGGAACCGTGGTGCGGGGTCGCGAGGAAGACCACGCGCTTCACGAAGGGAAGCGGTTCGAAGAAGAAGTAGTGTTGGAGTTCTTCCAGGACGTCTCGCGGGCCGACGATCTCATTGAAACGTCGGTCCGAGTTGATCCGCCAGAACTTGTCGTCGCTATGGACGACCATCGAATGGCTCAACAGGCCGCCCATGCTGTGGCCGAAGAGAACCATCTTTTCGAAGCTCTGGTCGGACTTATCCGCGTTGTAGAGTTGCTCGGCGTACTTCAGCGAATCCCGCAATCCGGCGGCCGCGATCGGCAAGGGGATGCCGGTGGGATACATGTAGAGCATGAACTGGTAGCGCTCCTGGATCCGTGGATCGCGGAGCAACTCGTTTAGCATGGGGATCCAGGCCAGTGGGCTCGAGATCAGGCCGTGGACCATCACCACCGGGATCTTGCCAGGCTCGTACGGGCGCAGGAGCATCAAGTTGGCACGCCCCAGAGCCTCACCCGGGCGGAGAAGGCCGGTCCATCGATACCGATTCAAATCGGTGCGCGACCACATGTACGCCAATGGGGTGGTGAGGTCGGCTTCTACCGGGATCTTGAGAGGAGGCCCGAGGTCGCGATTGCGAATCGGATCGATAAGTTCAAGGGCACATTCCCGAGGCTCCTCGACGGCCTGTTTCACGTCGCGGAGTCGCGACGTTGGTCGAAGGAACGCTGTCAACGGGAACGCCATTTCCGGCGGATAGAAGTTCCGGCCATCCTGCGGGTTCGCGTCGGCCAGACGAACGCCGATGAGCGGCACACCCATCCCGAACTGATAGGGGTGGGTGGGCATGCCGAGGACTTCGAAGTCGGAGGCCAGGATGACCTTGTCGATGTCCTCCGCGGTCCAGGGCGAATTCCTCAGCACCACGCGGAGGACCTGCTCACCGCCGTGCGTCTTGAGCCGGATCGTCCCCTCGGGGAGGATCGCGTTGTTCGTCTTGGATTGCGCCCCGCGGATCAGGCGTTCGAGCCCCGCGTTGTAGAGCTCCATCGCCACGCGATATTGCGGGTCGGAGCCCCGTTGCGGGTTCGCCTGGATAAGGTCGGGGTCGGTGAGATAGTCGTGGGCGTACGCAACGGTGTCGAGATATCGGTCGATGGCGCCGGCCTTCCGCCAGCGATCGAGACGACGGGCGTCCACCCAGGAGAGCTCGGCCAGCGCGTAAACTAGCTCTCCTTCGAGATGCTCGCGTGCGAGCTTCTCCAGGCTGGAGAGAGCGCCGTCGACGTCGTGACGATAGCGACGCTCGAGGTCGTAGCGTTTGAGCGTCTCAACCGTCCGTTCACTGGGTCGGTCGATGCTCGCGACGCTTCGGTTGTAGGCTGAGTGGGAACGATCGCCTCGGCTCGGCTGGACGCTGATGTCCACCCAGCCAAGGAACGATGCGGCTACGATCGTGAGTGGGGCGAGTATCATGGGCGGGCCACTCCATTGACCCAGACTACGATCTTCATCCTCCAGGCGCAGCAATGCGTGGGCATCATACGAAGGCGTGGCCGACCGTCAAGGTCGGCCTACGCCTTTGAGGCAAGATGCCCTGGCTTTATCGAAGGGCTTTGACCTCGACCGCCCGAAATGCCTGGGATGGAAGGCCATTCGAGCGATGAATCGATCTGGCGTACTCAGCCGCAGATCCCGCCCGCTTCGAGATAGGTGTCGATTACTTCGTCGATCGGACCATCAGCCGCCACCTGCCCTTTGCACATCCAGATGCCTCGGTTGCACATCTGACGCAATGCGGCGAGGTCGTGCGAGACGATGATCACGACGTTCGAACGATCGAGGAGGCCCAGGATCCGCGCCTTCGCCTTCTCGAGGAAGGCAGCGTCGCCGGCGCCGAGGGACTCGTCGATCATGAGGATGTCGGGGTCGATCTCGGTGGCGATTGCGAAGGCGAGTCGCATGTACATACCGCTGGAATAATATTTCAGCGGCAGGTCTGCGAATTCGCGAAGTCCGGTGAAGTTGTAGATGCCGTCGACCTTGGCCTGCATCTGCTTCTTTGAGAAGCCCAGCATCGCCCCGTTCAGGAGGATGTTGTCAGTCCCCGAGAGTTCTTGATTGAACCCAGCGCCCATCTCGATCAGCGGCGCCACCGTCCCTCGGATCGTTAGATTGCCCGAGGTCGGCGGATAGATGCGCGCGAGAAGGCGGAGCAGGGTGCTCTTGCCGGCGCCGTTGGAGCCGACGATCCCGATGCGTTCGCCCTTCTTCACGCGAAGCGAGACCCCGCGGATCGCCCAGAATTCGGACGCCGGCATGGGGTTCTCTCGGCGAAGCAGGAGATCGAGCATCGCCCGCTTCACCGAGTATTGCTTGTCGTGATAGCTGACGAACCGCAACGAGACGTTATTGAGCTCGATCAAGGCATCGGTCGCCGCTTGCGCCTTCTCGTCCCGCCGATGACGCTTAGAGTCGGAAGACGAGCTTGTCTTCATGAGACTTGAACGCGACATAACCGACCCCCAAGCTCACCGACGCAATGCCGGTAGCCGCCAAAAAGAGGACCCGACTCGGCCAGAGCCCATCGTACAGGATGACCTGGAACAACCTGATGAACGGGAAGGCCGGGTTCAGCCAGAACCAACGCTGGGTCTGCGCCGAGAACCTCGACATGTCATAGATGATCGGCGTCGCGAAATACCAGGCCTGGAGCACCACTGAGACGAGATGCCCGCAATCCCGGAAGAACGTGTTCGCCGTCGCGAGGATCAGGCCGAGCCCTAGCGCGAACGCCGTGAAGAGTAGGATCACGACCGGCAGGAGGAGCATGGGGAGCGAAACTCTGGCGCCGATCGGCAACATGATCAGGAAGAGTGACACAAAGGAGAAGACAAACGTCGTGAGGTTGATCAGGACTCGCGTGAGCGGGAACACCAACTTAGGAAGATAGATTTTACGTATCAAACCTTCATTGTGAATGATGGCAAAGGCGCAATCATTCAGGCAGCCGCTCATAAAATTCCAGGGGACCATCCCCGCGAAGAGGATGACGATGTAGTGCTCGCGTTGCTGCTGGAAGAGGATCGGGAAGACCACAGTCAGAGTGGCCATCATCAGGATGGGGTTGAGCAGGGTCCAGAGGAACCCGAAGAACGAGCGTTGATAGCGGACGCGCAGGTCCTGCACGACCATGTTCTGAATGACCGGCCAGAACTGGATGAGCTCACGCCGATCCTGCCGGATCTTCGCGAGCCAAACGCTCGGCCCCCTCGGCTCGCGAGGCGGAGGGAAGAACTCCGTATGCGGGACGGGGGAAGGCGAAGTCGTGCGAACGTCCATGTCTTACTTGATCCGAAGAACGCCGCAGGTATGGACAGGTCGGCCTCCCGCCGGACCCGGCCCTGCCTGCATCGGTGGGGCATCTTACGGTGGTCTCCCCAATCGAGGAAGTCCAACCAGCCCATGAATGGCCCGCAGGTCTCCATCTCGGTCGCGAAACGAACGTGCAAGCTCAAATCTTGCGGCCCACCTAGACTTGGACCGCCCTGGATCAAATCCGGCTCGGCACACACGAGCCTCGTTATCGGCAAAACTCGCCCGGTGACTTTGGCTTTCTTGTGAGCCTCAGACGAGACCGGCGGGCCCTTATCGTGGTCAATCGTCGTCCGGGCGACGCTTCAGGGAGCGGACGCCGACTCGGCTCGCCATCCTGACCTTTTGCTCGGTCGAGAGCCGGTTGAGGTAGGTGGTCTTCAAGGCGTTGAGCCAGCGGATTTCCCGGCCCTCGTAGCTCACGACCACTCGGGTCAGGACGGGCCCGGGGGTGGCCAGGGCCCGGCCGATGCCGTTGCACACATCGGGGTTCACCGAGATCTCGTTGTAAGTGAGGCCGACTCCCTGGGCAAAGGCACCATAGTCGATCCTGGCGATCTCGGTGGCGGTGGTCCGTCGATAGACCGGCTCCTGGAGCATCTGCATGTAGTGGTAAGCGCCGTCGTCGAAGACAAAGAACTTGACCGGCAGACAGGCTCGGGCGGCCGTGCTCATCTCGATGGCCGACATCAGGAAACACCCGTCGCCGGTGATCGAGATGACCTGGCGGTCGGGTCGGACCCTCTGGGCACCGATCGCCGCCGGGATTGCCCACCCCATGCTCTGATTGTTCGAGGGTGTGAAGTAGCGACGAGGTCCCTGGACGTCGACGGATTCTGAGGCCCAGTGCGTCGAGGCCGTGACGTCGACGAAGAGCAGTTCATCAGGCCCGAGCAGTTGGCGAAGCTGAACGAGGAAGAACATCGGATCCACGGCCGAATTGATCTTCGGTGTGAAGTTCTCACGCCTGTCGAGTTCGCGAGCCGCCTGGATCTTCCTGACGAGCGGATCGGAAGGGGGACGTTGGAGGAGGCCGGCATCGCCGAGCAGTCGGGAGAAGAAGACCCCGGAATCGGCGTGCAGCGTCGCACAGGCGGGGACATTCCGGCCGAGGTTGTTGGGGTTCGCGTCGACGTGGAGCACGTTGTGCTTCGGGATCGCGTAATTGGCGGTCGAGACCTCGCTGTACCGCACGCCGACGGCAAGGACGATATCGACATCCTTGAAGACCTTTTCCGCCGCGCGCGTCCCTTGCTTGCCGTATCCCCAGCCGACGGCCAGGGGATGCGAGTCGGGGATACACCCTTTGCCGCTCACCGAGGTCGCCACGGGCGCCTGGAGCATTTCGGCCACCGCGACGAGACCGGGGCTTGAGTCGACGCAGCCGAGGCCTGCGTAGATGCCGACCCGACAGTTCTTGTTGGCCAGTCGGGCGAGGATCTGCTGGTAGCCGGCCTCATCGAACGGAAGCGGGTAGGGGGGAGGGACCGGCTGGTCGTAGTCCCAGGCCTCGGTGAAATACGTGAACGGGATCAAGACGGCCACGGGGCCGGGCTCGCCCGAGACAGCCACGCGATAGGCCTGGTGGATCGCGCCAGGAATCTCGGCCTGGTGGCGGACTTCGATCACCGCCTTGACGATCGGTTGGAGCAGGGCTGCGTTCGGGAGCGAGTGGACCTGCCCGACCGGGGCACTCGGTCGTCGGTCGACGTCGGTGATGATCCCGACAATCGGAACGGAGTCGAGGAGGGCCTCGCCAATGCCCGTCATGGCATTGGTCAGGCCGGGGCCGGGGACGACGCTGAAGACGCCAACCTGACCGGTGGCTCGCGCCGCGGCGTCGGCCATGACGCTTGAGGATGACTCGTTCGTCACGAGCAGATAAGGCACGCGTCGGGCCTTGAGGGCGTCCCAGAACTCATTGTTCTGAGCGCCCGGCACGCCGAAGACGCAAGGCACGCCCTCGCAGCAGAGTGCGGCGGCGGCGGCCTGCGCACCGGTCATCCGGCCCTGGACGCCCGGCCGTCGCACATAGTGGCCGACCTCGACGTGGCCAGCCTCGGCCGGCTTGGCGTTCGCGAGCGTGGAGGCGGCCGCACCGAGGCCTCCGATGAGTCCGATAGCCTCTCGCCGATTCAAGTTAGGGATCACGTTCCCGCCCCTCCCTGGGCGTGCCGACCGGATCGAATTGCAGGCTCGATCCGTAACCGGACCGTCGCGCCCTCCGCGCGAATTCCCTCGTCGCGTTCCTCATCGGCAACATTCAGGAAGGAGACTTAGCCCCGACCGAGGGCCTCGGTGACTTCGTGATTCCCTAGTCCATCCAGGGCGCAGAACCGTCGCAGTCGACTTCGAGGACCGTCAGCATCGACGGAATAACCGGTCATCTCGTCGAGGGTCGAGATTTCAAAAGTAGCCCTTGGCGATCACGCAACGCACTTGGAGACGAGCGAGAAGTACGTCGTCAACTTTCTGAGGGCGTTCGTGAACGTTCCGAATCCATTGGAGCATCCCGAGACCGTCATGATCTTTTCGATCCCAGTTCACGTCGCCTACGCACCCAATCGATGGTCCCCTCGGGGGAGACAGATGGGCATCCTACCTGCCGTTGTTGGCATGGACATGAGTCGTCGGGAGCAACGATCAGGCTTCGATGGTCTCCATTACGATGTCCGACGAGATATTGGCATGCCCAGTGTCGAGTACCATTGGAACCTGCGGATGGCCTAGATCGCTCACCCGGCCAAGCAAGTCCGACCTGCGACTCACAAGGCTGACAGCGGGCGGCATGTTCCCGACGCGGATGAGGAATTGGCCCACTTCGCAATACTTGGCGAAATCGGACATAGGTAGGAGAGTTGCCTGTCGACGGCGTTCCATATTTGCGGACGAGGAGAGACTACCCCAATGATCCACGACGATCCGCCCGCCTGACTCCCCCTGCCAAACCAGGCATCACTTGATGTCGCCGACGAAGACCGCACGAGTGCCGCCATTCGCTTCCTCGAGATCGACCCGATTAGCCTTGAACGTCTACCCACCCCAATACCCATGAACGTAGTGTACCCTCAAACCTGTAGATTCCACCTGTTTACGCAGAAGAATCGGGCAGCATCGCGATGGCCCGTCGGGAAATAGCACCATGATTTCACCGCCGAGGCATCGGGCCAAGCTCAGGTCGTCGGCGGGCTTCACCTTGGGAACCTATAAACGATCATTATTCTAAGTTGGCGATGCATTCGGGGCTCTATCCTCATGAAGCCATTCCCTTTGTGAGATGTTGGGGATCTTAGCCCTTGCCGGAGAGGGGAGGGGAAGTCATGATAATCAATATCTGGAGTCGGTCCTGGTTACTCTCCGTGGGCTGGTTTGTCGGCTCCGGCGGGTTTTTTTGTCGACTTGCTTCTTCCTTCCTGCGCAGCGAGTACCCGACGAGGTACTCATCAATCCTCGGAAAGGAATTGCTGGAATGCCGCCAGTGGCCCTGGTCGATCCCGCGACGATTGACACCTCCCGGATCCTGGTCGATCGGGAAGGGATTCGTCAGGGCAACCCACAGCGTTTCGAAATGGAGCAGCTCACGGCCATCATCGCGATGGATCCGGAGCGACATCTGATCATCGGTTACAAAGACATCGGGCCAGACGAGTTCTGGGTCCGCGGGCATATGCCCGACTATCCGCTCATGCCGGGCGTGATCATCTGCGAGGCCGCCGCGCAGCTTTCTAGCTACTATTGTCACGCGATCAAGCTGATCGAGAGTGGATTCATCGGTTTCGGCGGCCTCGAGGACGTCCGGTTCCGAGGACAAGTCCGCCCTGGTGACCGGCTTATCCTCGTCTCTCAGGCCAAGCGCGTGCACCGCAGGCAAACGATTTTCGAGACACAAGGCTTCGTCGAGACGAACATGGTCTATCACGGGAAGATCATCGGCGTGCCCCTGACGAATCGGGATGAGTGAGCCGACCTGCCATCCGGTTTTCACGCTCGAAAGTCTCCCACGGATGATGTGCCCCTGTCCCGTTCGAGGTTGTAGGTCATGAGCCAGGATTCCGAGTCCCTTCCGGGATCCGTCGACGAATCGCCCTCGCCGATCGTTCCAGTCTCCAAACCCCGCCCACGCCCCGACCTACATCCCTACTGGGTCGAGCGGGATCAGTTGCCTGGTCCCGTGACGTGGTCGAAAGTCTTTCACAACGAGAATCCCGTCGAGGTGGAGATTGGCTCGGGCAAGGGCCTTTTCCTCATCAACGCGGCCACGGCGAATCCTGCCCGAAATTACTTCGGGATCGAGCTTGCTCGGAAGTTTGCGCTAAAGGGGGCGGAGAAGATCGCCAAACGCGAGTTGGCGAACGTCCGAATGCTCTCGGCCGATGCGCTACTCTTCATGGCCCGGCAGGTCCCGACCGCGAGCCTGCACGCGGTCCACGTCTACTTCCCCGACCCCTGGTGGAAGAAGCGCCACAAGAAGCGGCGGGTCTTTGGCGAGCCGCTCGTCAACGACATCGAGCGCACGCTCATCCCGGGTGGGGACTTGTGGATCGCGACCGACGTGGAGGAGTATTTCGGCGTCATGCGTTCGCTGATGGCGACGCGCCCGCTCTTCGAGGAGGTGCCCATGGAAGAGCCCAAGGCACCTGAGCACGACCACGACTACCTCACGAACTTCGAACGGAAGTACCGCATCGAGGGGCGGCCGATCTATCGCACTCATTACCAACGTACTTGAACCGAGGGAACTGATGGCTGAACCGCTCGCGCCCCGACCTCTGACCACACGCGATCGGCTCGGTCGTTACTGCAACAGGCTCGTCACACAACTCTCGACGCCCGGCGCAGGTCGAGTGGCAATCTGCAGCCCGATCGTTGGGGTCGTCGCGGGACTCGGTGCCACGGCCTTCTTCCTCCTCCTCAATCTATTCATGGATCACGTGCTGGGGGATCTCCTCCACTTCCACCTCCCCCCTACGGGTGAGGGGACACCGCACGCCATCACCTACCCCTCACCCTGGTGGCTCACGATCCTGATCCCGACGCTCGGCGGCCTCGTTTCCGGCCTGATCGTATTCTCACTCGCTCCCGAAGCCGAAGGGCATGGGACGGACGCTTTGATCAGGTCGTTTCACCGAGGTGCCGGCTTGATACGCGGACGGATTCCACTCATCAAGGGAATCACGTCGATCGTGACTATCGGCACCGGAGGCTCGGCGGGGCAGGAGGGACCGATCGCTCAGATCGGGGCCGGGTTCGGCTCTGTCCTGGCGCGATTCTTCCGGCTCTCGCCGTCCGAACGGCGAATACTGATTCTGACGGGAGCTGCCGGCGGCGTCGGGGCTATATTCCGCGCGCCGCTGGGAGGTGCCTTGTTCGGCGTCGAGGTCCTGTACTCAACCACGGCGATCGAGTCGGCCGCGCTCCTGCCGTGTCTCTCGGCCTCGATCATCGCCTATTCGACGTTCGCCCTCTTCATCACCCCGCGGCCGATCTTCCTGGTGCCGGACTTCACCTTCAAAGGGCTACTCGACCTCCCCGCGTTCGCGCTCCTGGCTCTAGCCTGCGCGTGCGTGGGCTGGCTCTATGTCCGGATCTTCTATGGGATGCGGGATTACGTCTTCAAGCCGATCCCCATCCCTAGAAGTCTGAAGCCCGCGCTGGGTGGTCTGATGCTGGGACTGATGGCGCTCGTCTTTCCCGAGTTGATGACGGGCGGCTATGGCTGGGTGCAATGGGGAGCGATCGGCATCCCGCCTCAGCTCAACCCCGATGGGGTGGAACATTTCACGGGCCCGCAGATGGGTATGTTGACACTCTTCATGCTGGCAATCCTCAAGATCGTCGCCACGGGCCTGACGATCAGCTCGGGAGGTAGCGGCGGCGTCTTCGGCCCGTCCGTCTTTATCGGGGGGATGCTGGGAGGAGCGGTCGGTCAGTTTCTCAAGCTCGTCTTCCCGTCGTCGTCCATCGACCCCGCGGCCTTCGCGCTGGTGGGGATGGGGGGCTTCTTCGCGGGTGTTGCCAAGGCACCCCTGACATCGATCGTCATGGTCTGTGAGATGACTGGGTCTTACAGCCTGCTCGTCCCGTTGATGCTGGTCTGCGGCCTCAATCTCGGGCTCTCGAGGAACTGGACCCTCTACGAGGAGCAGGTGCCAAGCCCACTGGAAAGCCCGGCGCATCAGGGCGACTTCGTAGTCGACGTGCTCGAACGGCTCCAGGTCTCCCAGGTCCCGATTCGAACAGAGAGGCTTCAAGTTGTGCTCCAGGAGACTCCATTCTCCGAGGTGATCAACACCGTAGCACAATCAACCGAGATGCTTTTCCCGGTCGTCGACCGCGAGAGTCGGCTTGTGGGAATCTTCAGCCTGCGCGATGTGAGGCTCGCCCTGCTCGGTTCCGAAGTGGGGATGCTCGTGATCGCCTCGGACCTCATGACCAGCCCGGCCGTTACCGTAACGCCCCGAGATGATCTCCATACGGCGCTGCAACGATTGACCGAGTTAAACGTCGATCAGATTCCCGTCGTGGCCGAAAATGACCCAACTCGACTGATCGGGCTGCTCGACCGCCGGGAAGTCGTCGGAGCTTACTCTCGCTCGATCAAAGAGCTGAAACAAAAGAACGAGGCGGACAATCCTTCACACGCGAGTCAGGAAACGAAGAACGTTTCCTGACTCGCGTGAAACGAGTGGATGCCCGCCTTCAAATGAAAATGCAGTGATGTCGATCGAGCAAACTCAACTCGACCGTACCATCTCGTAGGCACGAACGCCGCCCGAACCATTGGCGTGCTGCGACTCGTCGGCGTCGAGCTGATAGAGCCGCTCACCGGCCGCACTCGGGTAATTCCCCGTGATGCAGGCACGGCAGAGGTGTTCCGGGGCGAGCGAAACCGAGCGAGCGATGGCATCGACCGGGAGATAGCGGAGGCTATCCGCCCCAAGCTCCTTCGCCATCTCCGCCTGAGCCTCCTCGGAAACGAAGCCGGTGGTCGGGTCCACGTACTTGGACGCGAACAGCTCTGACCTGCGCGACATGTCGATTCCGTAGAAGCAAGGTGCGATGATCGGCGGGCAGGCGACCCGCAGGTGGATCTCACGCGCACCGCCACGGTCGCGTATCTCGTGCACGAGGGCCCGCATCGTGGTGGAACGAACGATACTGTCCTCGACCAAGAGGACTCGCTTCCCCGCCAGGACCTCGGGCAGCGGCGTGTACTTGAGTCGGGCCTTCGCCGCGCGGTCAGCGTTACCTTCGATGAAGGTCCGCCCGACATAACGATTCCGCATCAAACCTTCAACCGAGCGAACGCCCAGCGAGAAGGCCATGGCATCCGCCGCCGCCTTCGCCGTATCGGGCACGGGGACGACGATCGTGTCGGCGTCGAGCGGTACATCCTCGAGGCGGGCGAGTTCTTCGCCGAGCGACGCGCGACTCAGGTAGACCGAGCGGTCGTCCAGGGTGCTGGCCACATTGGCGAAGTAGATCCACTCGAAGAAGCAGTGAGCCCGCCGAGGAGATGCCGCGAATCGTTCGATTCGTACACCTTCCTTGTTCGCGATGACGAGCGTTCCCGGATCGAGCGACTGGACGTCCTTGAAACCAAGATTGGAGAGGGGGGAACTTTCGCTCGCGGCTGCGAACAGGGGACCGTTTTCCGCGATGCAAAGCGGCCGGAAGCCGAGCGGATCACGAGCAACGACGAGATCGCCGACGGCTGAGAGAAGCACGATGTTGTAGGCGCCGTCGAGTCGGTCGGAGAGCCGATTGAACAAGCCGACCCAGTCGGGCGAGTTGCTATTCTCCCCTTGGAGCTCGTGGCTGATCAGATGCATCAGAATTTCGGTATCAGTATCACGCTTCAGGTGATAGTCTCCCTGCTCGAGCAACTCCTGCTTGAGCTCCTGATAATTCGTGATCTGGCCGTTGAAGGCGAACGAGAACCACTTAGCCTTGCGGCCGTGTTCACGCTCGAAAGGCTGGGCATAGCTTCGGTCGGCGCCGCCGCAGGTGGCGTAGCGCACGTGGCCGATCGCGGCCGGGCCTTCGTGTTCGAGGATGATCGACTCGAACTCGGACTTGTGATTGAGCCGGAAAGCTTCGGCGACGGTGCCGAGTTCCTTGTGCGTCCTGAGGAGGGCCTTGCGATCGGGGTGGAAGCTAGTCATACCGGCGGCAAGCTGCCCCCGGTTCTGCATGTCCAAGAGCATGCGCGGGATCATTCGCGCGACGCTGTTGATTTGACCCGATATGGGTACGAGCGCGGAAACAGGCTGCCCTGCGGCGTGGTAGACGGCTGCCACACCGCACTCGTGGATCAATTCGCCCATGAGCCTGGAATTACCCCGTTGGCCTGTCCCTTCCCGCCTTTGGGATTGGGGACGCAACTTGAGGGAAAGGGAAGACGGCCCGCCCCGACAGCCATGCGGTTGCTCTAGGGCCGTTTGTGAGTTGACATTATAATGTCGGTTACTTCTACCGACAACCTTCATAGCGACGAACGCAACCCGGCCGCCGACCTCTCGGGCGACGTTTTGTCGAACGAGTTTGGAATGGAAATCCTTACCCAGGGACGAGTTCGATTAAAGGACGGCGTAGGCGGTCTCCCCACAATGATCCGTGGGAACTCGTCCCAACAAATCAACAGAAGCTGAGAGACGACGAAACATGCTGGCCCGCGACCTGGTCCGCGATGACGTGGTACTGTCCGCCAAAACATGGGTCGTCAAGGTGGGAACGAGCGTATTGACCGGCCCCGACGGCGTACTCGACCCCGCCCGGATCGAACATTTGACCGACCAAATCAACGCCGTCATGGCGACCGGGCGTCGCGTCGCGCTCGTGAGTTCGGGGGCGGTCGGGGCAGGCGTCGGCCAGCTCCAGCTGGGGCGTCGACCGGATAACTTGCCGCAACTTCAGGCCGCGGCTGCCATCGGCCAGGCCTACCTGATGCGTGCCTATGACGAAGGGCTTCGACGCCACGGTCGCCACGCCGCCCAGCTCCTGCTCACGCACGAGGACTTCGACGGCCGTGCTCGCTACCTCAACATGCGGAACACCCTTACGGCCCTCTTCGAATGGGATGCCGTCCCGATCATCAACGAGAACGACACGATCAGCGTCGCCGAGATCAAGTTCGGCGACAACGACCGCCTCGCAGCGATGGTCACGAACCTCCTCCAAGCCCCCTTGCTCGTGGTCTTGAGCGTGGTGGACGGTCTCTACCACTCGGACCCCGGCACCGGGGCCATCACCGGCGAATCCATCCCCCTCGTCGCCAACCTCGACGAGGACGTCTTCGGACTGGCGGGTAACAGCCGGAGTGCCCTCGGGACCGGCGGGATGCGGAGTAAGCTCCAGGCCGTGAGGCTCGTTACGCAAGCGGGGGGATCAGTCATCATCGCCTCGGGGACGAAGGCCAATCCCCTCACGCGGATTATTTCGGGGGAACCGGTCGGGACACTCTTCCTGGCGAAGGGCCAGACCCAGGCTGCACGAAAGCGTTGGATCGGACTCACGGCTCGCCCCAAAGGGCACTTCATCGTCGACTCGGGGGCTCGGAAGGCCCTTGTCTCGGCCCCCACGAGCCTCCTGGCGATCGGCATCGTCGACGTCGTGGGAGAGTTCGACAAGGGGGATGTGGTGGGCGTCCGCGACGTCGAGGGGATCGAGTTCGCGCGTGGCCTCAGCAACTACGCCACGAATGACGCGAGGCAAATCCGAGGCCTCCGCAAGGATCAGGTCCGCGAAGCACTCGGCTCGTCGCAGTACGACGAGGTCATCCATCGCGACAACCTCGTACTCATCGAGTGAGGCCGAGATCAGGGCAGGGGGATGTTCTCGAAGACGAAGTGGACCTCCGTGGCCGCCTTCGACATCGAGAAGTAGCGAATCTCGCTCGGGGCACCTTGCTCATGAGGGATGAGGGTCAGGGTCATTTTGGCCCCCTCGGCATCATTTGAGTGATACCAGGGGATCGAACGGCCCTGGCTGTCGAGAACCTCAATCTGCTGCTGGTTTGACGGCATCCGTTGCGTGATAAGTTCATCGCCCGGGTTCTCGACGCCCGTCGGTCCCGAGACCCGGGACTCGGAGGAGCGGAGCGAGAGCTCGATACTCGTCTGGCGTGAGTTCGGGTTCATCTTCACGTCCAGGACGGTCAGCGAGACCTCCTCGTTGCCGTAGGACTTGCCCGTCGCGTTCTGGAGCGGAATCACTAGGGGATCGGGCCTTCGACTGGCCACGACGACCGGCAGCACGCCCCGGAGACGTCGGATCGATCTCCCCGGATTTTCGGGGCGCTGGAGCGTCGCCTGGACGTGGATCGTCGCGGCCGGCGACAGGCCGAAAAAGCCAGAATACCGCTGGATGACATTGTCCCTGGCTTCGGCGGGCAGGAGCGACTGCCCCTGATCGTCGATCGCTTCCAGGATCCGGATGGGGGCGCTCTGACTGACCGAAAGGCGAGGCTCTGCCGCCACCTGGAGCTGGGCGAAGAACTGTTCGTTCAGCGCATACTGGGGACGTGCGTCGGCCGGAGGGGCCACCGCACGCGCCTGATCGTTCCTGACGCGGGGAATTGCTTGATTCGCGTTCCCAGCTGTGAACGAAACATCACGCTCGTAGTGGAGGCTGATCAGGCTAACCCGGAAAGGGCCGTCATCCGACATCGGCCCGGTGGGCCGGTTGCCGTTCAGAAAGAGCGGGAAGACGGGCTCTCGCGAATTTCCGTTCGAATGAATGCCGACGAAGTTGTATTGGAGTTGAGCCGTGTCGCAAAGTCGATCGAGGGCCTTCCAGAATGGCAAAGGGGGCGCCTCTCGGAGCGTGATGCGTTTCTCTTCGATCCCCGGAGCCTGCTCGGGATAAAGGACCAGTCGAACCCCCGCCTGGTTGCCGACGTGCTCGATGACGTCGACGAGCGGCCGATCCTGGTAGTCGAGTCGGACCAGGGACGGCTGCGTCAGCAGCGCCCCTTCGATCTTTGTGATGAGCGACAGGGCGCGAGTCCGGACCTCGGGATCCTTCGAGTTCCGCGCGGTCTTGAGGGCCGGGAGGGCCTGCTTGCCATAGCGCTCGAGCGAGTTCGCCGCCGACTGTCGCTCGACGAAGCGTCCCGAACCGAGTTGATTGATGAGGGAAGTTACGTCACTGGATGGCGGGGAGACGGACAACTGTCCGACGAGTACGAACACGGCGAGGTTCACGCCAAGCATCACCATCTCCTCAGGACAGGCCCATCCAAGAAATAAGACGCCGCCTCGTCTAACGGCGGAGGGCGGTCATCTCGGCGACGGGCCCCGGCATCGGTGTCCCCTCATCATAGCCCATTCCAGGGCCGATTCCAGAATTTCCAGGATTTGACTCAAGTCGGAGTTTTGCGTCAAAATTCCAAATTCTTACGTACACCTCCTATCTTAACGGGACACTCTAGATGATTTCGCGGATCATTCCGCACGGAATCTCCGTCACATGGCACACCCCTCGCATGACATAGAACGTGGCTCCGGATTCGAGACTGAAGGCTTGGACTGGTTTTCCGAATTGGACTCGATTTCGCCTCGTTGTGCCTGCGTTCGACTTATGTGTTAGACTTACAGGTAATTTCGCTCGCGGGCCGTCGAATCGGTCGCGAGTGCGAGGTCATGGATGTCTGGTTTTCAAGAAGGAGGATGCCGTGGGCTGGTTTCGTCCGCAGGTGTTCCGACCTACCCTTTTGAGCGTTACATTGGGTTGGGTCTTCATTGGACCAGGCCAACTCGCCATGGCCCAGGATCACACCCCCGACCCGTACAAGCCGTATAACGCCCAGTACGACGCCTTCGCCTTCCCGTCGTACCCGAACCCGGAAGGCTACATGCCGAACCAGTCGATCCTTCAGGGTCGATCCGGGCGGCGAAGCGCGAACCAGTACCAGAGCTACCTCGACGAGCTCGAGGCAGGGGGGAGTTCGACCCGTCGTTCCGGCGTGGGCGTCCCCTATTACGACGCCTACCGCAGCTACGACAGCGAGTACGACCGCGTCTCAAGGCCGACGAAGGCGGATGACGCGTTCTACCGCGAGCAGCAGGCCCGCCGCAGGAAGTATTTTGATTATTTGCGAGAACGTGATCCCAAGAAACGTGCACGTCTTTATCGCGAATATACCGAGGAGAGCAAGCGCTTCTCCCGAGACCTCCTCTCACCTCGTGCCCTCATGAACCGCAAGTCGGTCGCGGAGACTGACGAGTTGGGGGATGAAGTCGACGAGCCTAAGACGAAGCCCACGCGTCCGGCCAGGAAGCCCGCGTCGACGACGAATAGGGCAGCTTCAGGAACGAATTCAGGCTCGAATGCAGCTCGCCCCAAAGCGGCGACTTCCACGCCCGTCCGTCCCTCGCCCGGGAGCACCAAGCCAAGCACATCGACTCCTAAGGCCGCGGACCCGTCACGAGCGAACCCCTCGACGAAGCCCGCCACGAGCCGCTGACCACCACTCAGGTCACCCCACCTTTCCTACCCTTGCATCTATTGTCGAGAAATGACCCTCGCGATCACGAAAAGCCCTTTCGTGATCGCGAGTCCGTTGACGGCAAGAATTTGGGATTTACAATACGCCCAACGCCTCAAGCAAAGAGGAGTCCCGAAGTACGAGCGGGTACCCTCTTGCGAAGAAAAACACGACGCGTATGATCTGAGGTGTCCCCCGCGACATCCTCCCGGCCTCTTGGCTGGGATTTTTTTGATTCGACTTTGTGAAACACTTCACAAAGCCGGATCGGGCCACGAGCGATTCGACGATCGATGGATACAGAATTCGCGCCGATCTTCCTGTTTATCATCGTGGCCATCTTCACTGCCATCAGCATGATCGTGTTGAGTGCCATACTCGGCCCGAAGAAGAAGACGGTAGTGAAGCAGATGCCTTATGAGTCGGGCATGGATCCGATCGGCGACGCCCGCCAGCGTTTCGACGTGAGGTACTATCTCGTCGCGATCGTCTTCCTACTTTTCGACGTGGAGTTGCTCTTCCTGTATCCCTGGGCCGTCGCCCAGTGGAGCGCTCCAACTCAAGTGGTTGCGGAAGCGGCCGAGCCAGTCAAGGCCGTCGCGACGGCCCCGGCCCTGGCGGCCGCGGGGATCCCGCGGGAGTTCCGCAACTTCGTGTTCTTCGAGATCATCGTCTTCGTCGTGATCCTCGCGGCGGCGTACGCATATGCTTGGCGTAAGGGGGTTTTCGAATGGCGGTAGGCATCGGTCAAGAATCGCAATCACCTTCCCCCCCATCCTCCAAATTCGCCTCGAACATCACCACAAGGACCAAGGGCGGGATCGAGGTTCCTGAGAACGTGATTCTCTCAAGCCTCGACTCGGTCGTCAGTTGGTGCCGCAAGTACAGCCTTTGGCCGATGCCCTTCGCCACGGCCTGCTGCGGGATCGAACTGATGGCGGTCGGCGCCAGCCGATTCGACATCGCCCGCTTTGGCGCTGAGGTGATGCGGTTCAGCCCGCGTCAGTGCGACCTGCTGATCGTCGCCGGCCGAGTGACCATGAAGATGATGCCCGTGCTCCAGCGCATCTGGTTGCAGATGCCCGAGCCCAAGTGGTCCATCAGCATGGGCGCCTGTGCCTCCACCGGAGGGATCTTCGACACCTACGCCGTAGTCCAGGGCGTCGATCGATTCATCCCGATTGATGTTTATATTCCGGGCTGTCCTCCGCGACCCGAGCAGATCCTCCGGGCGGTCATCGACCTCCAGGAGAAGGTCCAGCGCGGCGGCAAGCTCTTCGGCACAGGATTGCCCGAGCTCGTCGAGCGTGAGAAGGCCCTGGCCGAGAAGCGGAATCTGCCTGCCGGATTGCCCCTCGCCCGCGAACGCGGCGACGAAGATCGATTCGGGTATCACATTCCGGGCGGTCCCGGCCTCCTCGGCTCGGATGAGACGAAGTAAATGGCCAGCCATCATTCCCAACTCGAGTCTTGATGGAGATCGCAGAGCGCGATGAGCACCGAGAACGCCCAGGCTATCGACCCGCATGCCAATACGCTGGCCACTCTCGAGCGCGTCCTCGGCGATGGTGTCCTGGCCCTGTCGCACAATCGCGATAATCTTCGCGTGCACGTCCCCCCGACGCGACTACTCGACACACTCCTGACGCTCAAGGACGAGTGCGGCTTCAATCTTCTCTCGGAAGTTGGCGGTGCCGACTACCTCGGCTACACCGGCGAGATCCGCTTCCGCTTCGAAGTGCATTACGTCCTCCGGAATTTGGACACGGGGGAATGGCTCGTCGTGAAGACGGGCATCGACGACGCCGAGTCGCCGTCCCTGCCGTCGGTCACCCCCATCTGGAAAGGGGCCGACTGGATGGAGCGAGAAGTCTTCGACATGTATGGGATCAAGTTCGTCGGCCACCCCGACCTGCGACGGATCCTCATGCCGGAGGAGTTCACCGCGTACCCGCTTCGGAAGGACTATCCCTTGCGAGGCCGCGGCGAGCGTCACAACTTCCCGCGCATCCTCCGAAGCGACTCCTGAGCTGATCGACACAGGTTCCTTCGATCGCTCGTCATTGAAACGCTTGCCGTACACTCGTCGACCCCGGCCCTGTAGGCGCGAGATCCATGCCCGCAAATTTGCTCGACGAACCCGAACTTGGTGCTGAGTCCAAGCAGTTCACGTGGACCCTGAATTTCGGTCCGCAGCACCCTGCGACTCACACCACCTTGCGCCTGATCCTCGAGCTTGACGGCGAGCGGATCGTCAAAGCCACGCCGGATATCGGCTACCTGCACTCCGGGTTCGAGAAGCTGGGCGAGCACCTCAGTTTCAACCAGTATGTCACGATCGTCGACCGCAAGAATTACATCAGCCCGCCCATGAATGAGGTGGCCTGGCACAACGCGGTCGAGAAGATGCTCGGCATCGAACTCACCAAGCGTTGCCAGTACATTCGCGTGATCATCGGCGAGCTCGCCCGGATCAGTGACCACCTGCTCTGCACGGGTGCCGCGGCCCTCGACCTCGGGGCGTTTACCGCATTCCTCTTCGCGTTCAACCTGCGGGAGCAGATCTACGACGTCTATGAAGAGATGTCGGGATATCGGTTCCACCCGGGTTATACCCGCGTCGGCGGAGTCCTCTACGACTTCAACGACCGCGTGATCGACCGCATCAGGAAAGTCCTGCAGAGTTTCCACAAAGTTTATGCGGACATGGAGAAGCTCCTTTTCCGCAACCGCATCTTCCTCGACCGCACGCGGAACATCGGCGTGCTGACCAAGGAAGACGCGATCAACTTCTCTGCGACGGGGCCGATCGCCAGAGCCAGCGGCGTCACGAACGACCTTCGCAAGGATCAGCCTTACCTTGCGTACAAGGAGTTCGACTTCGACGTCCCGTACATGACTGAAGGTGACGTCTACGCCCGGTTCCTCGTCCGCATGGAGGAGATGCGACAAAGTCACCGCATTCTCACCCAGGCCCTCGAAAACTTGCCGACGGGGCCGGTCAACGTCCCTCTCGCCGAAAAGTTCCCCCTGCCGGATAAGGGCACCGTCTACAACAGCATGGAAGGCCTGATCCAGCACTTCGAGCTGATCATGCCCAACCGCGGTGTCGAGTCGCCGAAGGACGAGGTCTACGCCGCCATCGAAAGCCCGAACGGCGAGTTGGGCTATTACCTGATCACCGACGGCAGCCAGACAGCCTGGCGCACCCGCACTCGTCCCCCTTCGTTCATCCACTTCCAGCTCTTCCCGCACCTGATCAAGGACCACTTGATCGCCGACGTCGTCGCGGTGCTCGGGAGCATCAGCATCATCGCTGCTGAGCTGGACCGTTGAACAAGCAGGACCTTTTGTCATTCTCCGAGCTCGGTTCTCTGAGGTTTGAGGATTTGGACTGATGGCCGCAGACGCGACGACCAAGCTCCCGATGCTTCCCGAGTCGATCCGGGAAAAGATCCGGTCCTACATTCCTCGCTACCCGAGCAAGCGGGCCGTGACCCTGCCCGCGCTCCACATCGTCCACGAGTACTTCCGCTGCGTGCCCTTGAAGGCCATGGCCGAGATCGCCGAGATCCTCGAGATCACCCCGGCGGAAGTCCACGACACGATGAGCTTCTACGGGTTCTTCCCGCAGGCCCCGATCGGCGACGTGCGTGTCTGGGTCTGCCGGTCGATCTCGTGTGCCCTCACCGGCGGCGAGGAGATCCTCGAACACGCCTGCCACAAGCTCGGGATTCATCCCGGCGAGACCACCCCGGACGGGAAGCTGACGGTCGAGTTCGCCGAGTGCCTCGGGATCTGCGACTTCGCCCCCGCCGCGCTTTCCGACGACGGTCGGATCTACGGGCCGCTGACCCCGGAGTCGACCGACGCCATGATCGAAGAACTGAAACAGGGCCCCAAGCCCGCATCGTGAGTCGTCAGATGGTTGCTTCTGGCTCTGGAGCGTCATCCTTCCTCCCCGTTGAAGCGGGATGATGTCTCAAGCCGCAAAATGTCGTCGTGAGCACAGAATCGACTATCCGCCCCGACTTCAGGAGAGCACAGGCAGTGGCCGCATTTGAACCCGTCCTGACGCGGAATTGGAACGTCCCTGACAGCCACACGCTCAAGGTCTACGAGTCGCGCGGTGGCTATCAGGCGTCTCGCAAAGCTTTGACCACCATGGACCCCGACAGCGTCGTCCAGGTCGTCAAGGACTCGGAGCTGCGCGGGCGTGGCGGTGCCGGCTTCCCCTGCGGCTTGAAATGGACTTTCCTTCCGAAAGATCGGAAGGAAACCATGATGTGCATCAACGGCGACGAGAGCGAGCCGGCGACCTTCAACAACCGCATTCTGATGGAGCAGGATCCCCACCAGTTCATCGAGGGGATCCTGATCTCGTGCTTCGCCACCAAGGCGGCCACGGCCTATTGTTACCTCCGTTTCGAGTATATCAACGCCTACCGCGTGATGGAAAAGGCCATCGCCGAGGCGCGAGCGGCCGGGCACCTCGGCAAGAACATTTACGGCTCCGGCTTCGACCTCGAAATCTACCTCCACCGCGGGGCGGGGGCCTACATCTGCGGCGAGGAGACGGGACTGATCGAGAGCCTCGAAGGCAAGCGCGGCTGGCCTCGGATCAAGCCGCCGTTCCCCGCAATCGAAGGTGCCTTCCGCAAGCCGACGGTCGTCAACAACATCGAGACCCTCTGCTGCGTCCCGCACATCATCGAGCGGGGAGCCGACTGGTTCAAGTCGATCGGCACCCCCAAGAGCTACGGACCGAAGCTCTACTGCGTCTCGGGTCATGTGAACAAGCAAGTCTGCGTCGAGCTGCCGCTGGGCGTCACCTGCCGCGAGTTGATCGACGTGCATGCCGGCGGCGTCTGGAAGGGTCGTAAGGCCAAGGCGGCCGTCCCGGGCGGGATCAGCATGGGCCTGCTCTCGGCCGAGGAACTCGACACCCCGCTCGACTTCGAGAGCCTCCGCAAGCCGGGCTGCCTCGGGCTCGGGACCGCGGCGGTGACGGTCATCGACGACAGCACGCACATCCTCGACTATCTATATAACTGCGCTCGTTTCTTCGCCCACGAGAGCTGCGGCCAGTGCACTCCTTGCCGCGAAGGGACGAGTTGGCTGTACAAGACGATCAAACGAATCAAGGCGGGCGGTGGGCGGATCGAAGATCTCGACATCATGCTCAACATGGCCAACAACCTGGGCATCATCCCGGGGACGACCATTTGCGGCCTGGCCGACGGGGCTGCGTGGCCGATCAAGAATGCGATCGCCAAATTCCGCCCCGAGCTTGAAGACTACATCAAGACCCATCAGGTCGCTTCGTACGAGGTGACGCCCCTGCAAACGAAGGTCGGGCAGGGGGCGCCAATCGACCCATCGAAGCTGGTGCAACTGCCGATCGTCACCGCACCCGCCGGTGCTCTGCGATCCCCTCATGCGAATTGATTCAATGGTTTCAACGTCGGGATGACGTCACTGTAGTGCGTGCGGTCCACGCCGGAATATCTCGCCGAATGGCGTGTCGAACACGCCCTACGAACGACGAAGGAAGCTGATGGCGACGATCATCATCAACGGGCAAGAGCATCAGATCCCCGAGGGCGAAAAGCTCAACGCCATCCAGATGGCGTCCCGGGTGGGTGTGGAAATCCCCTACTACTGCTGGCACCCCTCCCTCTCGGTAGTCGCCAACTGCCGGATGTGCGAGATCGAGGTCGGCAGCAAGGATCCGAAGACGGGCGAGATCAAGATGATCCCGAAGCTCGTCCCGGGCTGCCAGACCCCGGCCAAGGATCAGACGGTGATCGTCACCGACAGCGCCAAGGTCAAAGAGCATCAGCGGATGATCATGGAGTACCTCCTGATCAACCACCCGCTCGATTGCCCCGTCTGCGACCAGGCCGGCGAGTGCGGGCTTCAGGACTACAGCTACGAGAACGGCCAGTCGGTCCACCGCTTCGTCGAGGAGCGGACAGTCAACCCCCGCAAGGACGTCTCGGACCTCATCCAGCTCAATCAAGACCGCTGCATCATGTGCACGCGTTGCGTGCGCTTTACCCGCGAGATCACGCAGACCGGCGAACTCCAGGTGATGCGTCGCGGCAATCACGCCGAGATCGATGTCTTCCCCGGCCTCCCGGTCGAGAACCCGCTCGCCGGCAATGTCGTCGACCTCTGCCCGGTCGGGGCCTTGCTCGACAAGGACTTCCTCCACAACCAGCGCGTCTGGTTCCTGTCGAAGCATGATGGGATCTGCACAGGTTGCTCCACCGGCTGCAACATCAGCGCCGAGGAGAACCGCGGTGCCCTCTGGCGGCTCAAGCCCCGCTATAACCCCCATGTCAACGACTACTGGATCTGCGACGAAGGGCGTTACAGCTACAAGAGTGCGAACGACCCCGCACTCTTGTCCGCGATGTATGTCCGCCAGAAGGATGACCTCAAGCCGGCGGCGATCGACCAGGCCTTGAAGGAGGCCGGTCGCGGCCTTCGCCGGGTGGCCGACTCGGGAGGCAAGATTGCCCTGATCCTCTCGCCGTTCCTCACCGTCGAAGAGGCCTTCCTCGCCGCCTCCTACGTCCGATTTATCAACCCGAAGGCCACCCTCGCGATCGGGCCCATCCCGACTCAGGGTGAAGACCTCACGATCACGCCCGACCTCCACAAGGGACGGAACGGCGACACGAGCTTCCTCAACCCACGACCGTTCACGATCCACGCCGAGAAGTGCCCTAACCGCAAGGGCGTCGAGGCCGTGATCCAGCACTTCCAGGGTCAGGTCATCGACTTCGAGACCGTCTCCCAGCGAGCGGCCGCCCAGGAGTTCCGCGGGATTTACATCCTCTCCGACGCGCCGGCACCGGCGTTCACCGATGAGGATGTCGCCCGGCTCCGCCCGCACGTCGAGTTCCTCGTCGTCCAGGACACACATGTGACACCGTTGGCCCAGGCCGCCGACGTGGTTCTCGCTGGGGCGACCTTTGCCGAGAAGGCCGGTAGCTACGTGAATGCGGATGGCCGGTTGCAGTACGCCGAGGCGGCTCTGCCTCCTCGCGACGGTTCGCTGCCCGACCTTGACCTGATCGCCATCCTCCTGGGACGGTCCAAGGGGCCGATCCACTCGAAGGCTGTGCTGGCGGAAGTCGCCGCCACCGTCCCCGCCTTCGCCGTTGCGAAGGAAGGCAAGGTGCATCCGTTCGGCGAAGTGCTGGGCGTGACCGAACCCCAAGCTCCCGCGGTCAAGTTCCGCGACGCCTGGACGAGGATCGGCGGTGCCCGCGGCGTCCGCGTCTCTGGCTGATCGCCCTCAATTTACGGACGCCAGGATCGAGATGACCCTGGCGTCTCTTCGGTCGCAGTGTGCACCGCAAGAAGCCTTGAGCCAGCAAAACTCAAGATCGATTCGAGTTCGCGAGTGTTCGTTCCGCCTCCAACTCGCAACGATCCAGCCTGTCAGATGGCGGTTACGACTCCTCGGGAAGGGTGAAGTATATGCTGTTCGGCATCGACGTCTTCCTCATCGCCGGCATCCTGATCAAGATCCTGCTCGTCGTGGGGATCAGCCAGGGCGCGGTTGCCTACCTCATTCTCGTCGAGCGTAAGGTAGCGGCCTATGCACAGGACCGAATCGGGCCGAACCGCTGCGGCATGCAGTTCGGACTCCCGTTTGGCCTGCTCCAGCCGCTCGCCGACGGTGCGAAGATGCTCCTCAAGGAAGACGTCATCCCCAAGTATGTCGATAAGCCAGTATACTTGCTCGCCCCGATGATCGCCATCATCGCGGCGACGATCTCTTTCGCCGTCATCCCGTTCGGCCCTGTTGGACCCAATGGCCCCCACCTCTTCGACGGCCCGATCCAGTTCCAGATTGCGCCTGGCATCGATGTCGGGATGGTCTACGTCTTCGCCGTGGGCAGTCTCGGTGTTTACTCGATCATCCTGGCCGGCTGGTCCTCTAACAATAAGTACGCGTTCCTGGGTGGTCTCCGCTCCAGTGCACAGCTCATCAGCTACGAGATCCCGATGGGCCTCTCGGTCATCGGCATGGTTCTGGTGGCTCGCTCGCTCGACCTGAACCAGATCGTCGAGTGGCAGGATCGAAACGTCTGGGGGATCGTCGCTCAGCCGCTGGGCTTCCTGCTCTTCCTCATCAGTGCGTTCGCCGAGACGAATCGTCTCCCCTTCGACCTTCCCGAGAGCGAACAGGAACTCGTCGGCGGCTTCCACACTGAATATTCGGCGATGAAGTTTGGCATGTTCTTCCTCGGCGAGTACCTGAACATCATCACGGTCTGCTTCATGACGGTGGCCATCTTCCTCGGAGGCTGGGACTTACCGTTCGTTACAGACGCAAGTCAGACCGGATGGTTCTGGGCGATCTTCAAGCTCCTCGTATTCGTCGGCAAGGTCGGGCTGATGATCGTCTTCGTCATGTGGATTCGTTGGACGCTGCCCCGGTTCCGCTACGACCAACTGATGGACCTCGCCTGGAAGACGATGATCCCGCTCTCCCTCGTCAACCTCGTCGTGACGGCGACCCTGATCCAGCTCATCTGGCGGTCCCACACTTGAGGCCAGAGGCATATGGTCATCCTGACCATTCCTTGGTCTGACTCGAACACAACGATCCCCGGAAGCTACTTTCGAGATCGCCTTAGTCCGGAGATATTCCCGTGCGGCCCGATGATCCGAGTCTGAAACGCCTGACTCCTCCCAAGCTGACCTGGGGCGAGAGGACCTACCTCCCCCAGATCGTGGGCGGGTTGATCGTGACCGCCAAGCACATTGGCGGCGTGATGTTCGCGAATAAGGCGATCACGGTCCAGTATCCGGAAGAGCAGCACATCCCGAGCCCTAACTATCGCGGCGTCCACCGGCTCAACAAGGACGAAGAAGGTCGCGTCAAGTGCGTGGCCTGCATGCTCTGTGCCACGGCCTGCCCCGCCCACTGCATCGACATCGTCGGTGCGACGGCGCCGGAGAGCTGGCCGGATCGCGAGAAGTACTGCGAGAGCTTCGTCATCGACGAGCTTCGATGCATCTACTGCGGCATGTGCGAAGAGGCCTGCCCCGTCGAGGCGATTGAGCTGACCGGGCTCTACGACCTCACCGGGCTCTCTCGTGAGCAGATGATCTTCGACAAGTCGAAGCTCCTCTCGGTCTTCGACGCGACGAAGGACGCCGAGCCGATGAAGTACGGCAAGGGGCCGACCGGCGCCGCCGCCGAAACGACGACCAAACCCGTACTCTGAAATACAAGCTGGCCTCGAGACTCGAGTAAGGATCTTGGCAACCGTGGAAATCCAAGCCCAAGCCACAAACGATCTGACGCTGGCCATGGCCGTCGTGGTCTTCGGTGCGGTTGGCACGTACCTGCTGATGCCGCACCGCTTCGGCAACATCAAGCCGCGCCGCGTGCATATCGTCGGCGGCATCCTGACGGCACTCAGCGTGTTCCTGTTCGCACGCTACTGGAAGCCGCCTGGACCGTTCCTGACGAGCCTCTTCTTCTACGGCTTCGGCTTCACCGCGATCGCCGGGGGCATCCTGACGATCTCGTCGCGGAACCCGGTCTACAGCGCCCTCTGGTTCGCCTCGGTCGTGCTCTCGACGTCGGGCCTCTTCATGCTGGCCGAGGCCCAGTTCCTTGCGGTTGGGACCATCATCGTCTACGCAGGTGCGATCATCGTCACCTTCCTGTTTGTGATCATGCTCGCGCAGATGGAAGGCCGTGCGATCTACGATCGGGCGGCACGATCGCCGTTCCGCAGCACCTTGACCTGCTACCTCCTCTTCTGGGCCTTGCTCTACTCGCTCTGCACGGTCGCCGCTCCCCTCGGGACCAAAGCGGCCGCTGCTAAGGTTGAGGACCGGCTCAAGAAGACCGCGGCCATCGCCAAGACGAGCCCAGTGGTCGAACGGGTTATCGGCCGAGCCGTCCGCCCGACTGCCCTCTTCACCAACGCCGAGGGCAAGCCCAAGCCCCACGTGGCGGGCCTCGGCGAGACTCTCTATACGGACCAATTGCTGACGGTCGAACTCGCGGGGGCGCTGCTGTTCGTCGCCCTGATCGGCGCCCTGTCGATCGCGACCCCCAAGCCGCCGGTCCGCCCGGGCAGCTCCAACGAAGTGATTGCCTGAACGCAGGTCGATTCGAGCCCGGCCATTCTGGCCCGTTGCCGTCGGTTCATCGAGTCGTTTGAAACACTGTCTGAGACACGAATCGAGTCCCGCCCATGGAACCCGTTGACTTCACGTTCGACCTGTTGCGGAACTACCTCTTGATCGGGGCCGCGCTCTTCGTTTTGGGAATGCTCGGCTTCCTGGCTCGACGCAACCTGATCGTAATGTTCCTCTCCGCCGAGATGATGCTCCAGGGCGTTGCCCTGACGCTCGTCGGTTTCGGCCGATTCCACGGGAACTGGTCCGGGCAAGTCTTCACGATCGTGATCCTGACGGTGGCGGCCTGCGAAGCGTCCATCGCCCTTGCGTTGATCCTGATCCTGTTCAACCGTCGTTCGTCGCTCGACGTCACCCTCTGGCAAGAAATCCGAGAGCCTGGCCAGCCGGCCTACTCGAAGAGTGCCGAGGAGAGCGAGGCCGAACTGGTGCAGGTCGGCGAAGGTCCCGAGACCTATCCTCACCTGATCCCGGCGGGCCACGAGCCGCCGCACCCGAACTCTCCCTGGATCGAGAGACGGGACTGAGTCGTCGGGTCGGGATAACTTCAAACCACGCCGAATATCGGCTTAATCCACTCGCGCCGGATCGAGAATGTTGGGAGCCACGACGTGTCGAACTTCTTGGTGAATAACGCCTGGCTGCTGCCTTTCTGCCCACTGCTGGGGGCGCTCGTCGCTGCGGCCGGCGGGAAGCAGCTCAAAGAGCGGGCGCATTACCCGGTCGTGGTGGGAATTTTCGCGGCATTCCTCGTCTCGCTCGGCCTCCTGCTGTCCGCCGGACCCGAGCCGACGACGGTCGTTTACGACTGGCTCGAGGTCAGCGGCCTGCACGTGCCGATCGAGTTCCGGATCGACGGCCTCACCACGATGATGCTGTCGATGGTGACGTTCGTCTCCACACTCGTGGCGATCTTCGCCTCCGGCTACATGGCGGGTGACCCGGCCTATCCGCGATTCTTCGCCTGCGTCGGCCTGTTCGTCTTCTGCATGACGGGGCTGGTCCTCTCGAATAACTACGTGCTGACGTATGCCTTCTGGGAAGGTGTCGGTACCTGCAGCTACTTGCTCGTCGGGTTCTGGCACGCCAAACCTTCCGCGGCCGCGGCCGCGAAGAAGGCGTTCCTGGTCAATCGTGTCGGCGACTTCGGCTTCGCGATCGCCCTCTTCTGGCTCTGGACCGTTTCGGTCAATCACGACCTCAGCTATGGGAACGTGCTGAGCGAGGGCAACCTGAGCCAGATCCCGCACGCGACGATCGTCGGTATCGCGTTCCTCCTCTTCTGGGCCGCGACCGCCAAGAGTGCCCAGGTTCCGCTCTACGTGTGGCTCCCGGACGCGATGGAAGGCCCGACCCCCGTGTCGGCCCTCATCCACGCCGCGACGATGGTCACCGCGGGCGTCTACCTGATCGCCCGGTCCTCGCCGCTCTTCGCCCTCGCGCCAGAAATCACCTTGCTCATCGCGTGCATCGGTTGCTTAACCGCTTTCCTTTCGGGTGCGATCGCCTTCACGCAGACCGACCTCAAACGAGTCCTCGCTTACTCGACGGTCAGTCAGCTTGGTTATATGTTTATGGGCCTTGGGGCTGCCGTGGGCGAGGCGACTCGCTTCGCCGTCGCCGCCGCGATGTTCCACCTGTTCACTCATGCCTTCTTCAAGGCCCTCTTATTCCTCGGCTCGGGTAGCGTGATGCACTCGATGGGCGGGGTGCTCGACATGCGAAGGTTCAGGGGCCTCCGTCACCGCATGCCCAAGACCTTCCTGACCTTCACGGTCGGGGCACTAGCACTCGCCGGGATCTTCCCGTTCGCCGGTTTCTGGAGCAAGGACGACATCCTCGCCGCCCTCAAGATGGCGTCACACCACTCCCACAATTCGGGTGGAGTGTATTCGCTGATCTACTGGGTGGCCGTGCTCACGGCCTTGATGACCGCTTTCTACACAGGTCGGGCCTACTTCCTGACCTTCTTCGGGCCCGAGAAATTGCCGAGCCCGGATGATCCCGAGGCGGTTGCCGAAGCCGCCCACGATGATCACGGGCACGGGCATGGTGCCGACGACCACGGGCACGGACATAGTCACGAGATCGGCCTCGAATCGCCCCCCGTCATGACGATCCCGCTGATGGTGCTCGCCGTTTGTGCCGCCCTCGTCGGTATCGCCTTCGGTCCGCTGACCGGCCTTTTCGAGCATCACCTCGATAAATCGCTGGGCTTCGAGCACCTCCCGCATTTCGAGCACCACTCGTACGACTGGGCCACGGCCATCGTTGGCACACTCGTCGGGGTCATAGGTTTGGTCGCCAGCTATCTCCTCTACGGCAATCCGAGCCCGGTCCCGGCCAAGCTCGCGAGGGCTCTCAAGCCGCTGTACCTTGCTTCTTACAACAAGTTCTGGGTCGACGAGCTTTACGTAGTGCTGTTCGTCAAGCCGGTGAGGATCCTCGGCTCCGTCCTCGCTTTCCTCGACCGGTTCCTCGTCCACGGGGCCCTGGTTCGCGGGACGGCCTGGATTCCCCGCCTGGTCGGTCGCGACCTGCTGGCACCACTCCAGAACGGCCTCGTCCAGTTCTATGCAGCGGTGACGGCCCTCGGATTGGCCGGCCTGCTGTGGATCATCCTACTCCTGACCTGATCCACAAACGAGACTTTCCGAGTGGCTGCGGGCGGTTGATCCCCGCAGCCTTCATCCATACAAACGCTTACTGCCGTGCGAATGCTCCGAGAACTTCGGAAACTGACGGGCGACAAGGACTCTTGAAATGGCGCAGCTTTTGGTGATCACGGCCTTCCTCCCGATGATAGGGAGTTTGGCCCTTTTCCTCGCGCCTCGTCTTGAGGTCAAGACGGCCCGGACGATCGCTCTGGGAACCGTCCTTCTAACGCTGGTGTTCAGCCTGATCTTGCTCGCTAACTTCAAAGCGGGTGAACTCGCCCCGCAGTTCGCCTTCAGCTCGGCGGATGGTAAGTTCGGCCTCAGTTGGTTGGGCACGCCCGACATTCGCTTTTCGCTCGGACTCGATGGACTCAGCATCTGGCTCTTCGTCCTCACGTCGGTCCTGATGATTCCGGCGATCTTCGCCTCGTGGGAGTCGATCCAGGAACGTGCCGCGTTGCACTACGCGTTCCTGCTCATGCTCCAGACGGGCTTGCTCGGCCTCTTCGCCAGCCTGGACGTGGTCCTCTTCTACATCTTCTTCGAGTTCTCGCTGATCCCGCTCTTCTTCCTGATCGGCCTCTGGGGCGGCAGCGAGCGGCGGCAGGCCTCGGTCACGTTCTTCCTCTACACGCTGGCGGGCAGCTTGCTCACCCTGCTCGGTGTGATCGCCCTCGTCGCGATCCACTACCAGCATTCGCCCAGCCACACGTTGACCTTCTCCATCCCAGAGTTGACACGCGGTCTTGCGACCCTTCCCTGGGTTGATTGGCACAAGACCACGCCCTGGACCGCCAGCCCGCAGGTCCTGATCTTCCTACTGCTGTTTGCCGGCTTCGCGATCAAGGTTCCGATGTTCCCCTTCCACACGTGGTTGCCGCTGGCCCACGTCGAAGCCCCGGCCGCCGGCTCGATCCTGCTGGCCGGCGTGCTGCTGAAGGTCGGGAGCTACGGTCTCCTCCGCTTCAACCTCGGCATGACCCCGATCGGGGCCCAGGTCCTGTTCCCGATGCTGGCCACTCTGTCCGTCATCGGGATTATCTACGGGGCGCTGGTGGCCCTCGCCCAGACCGACATCAAGCGGCTGGTGGCGTATAGCTCCGTGAGCCACATGGGCTTCATCGTCCTCGGCATCTTCTCGCTGAACCCGACCGGCATGGACGGGGCGGTCATCCAGATGATCAACCACGGCATCACGACAGGCGCCCTGTTCGCCTGCGTGGGCGTGATTTATGAGCGTTACCACACTCGCGAGATGGCCGAGTTGGGCGGGCTCTGGGAGCGACTCCCGCTCCTGGCCTTCTTTCTGATCATGGCGTCGCTGGGTTCGGCCGCTGTCCCGGGACTCAACGGGTTTGTGGGCGAGTTCCCCATCCTGGCCGGTACGTTCGCCGCCAGCCCTCTTGCCGCGGCCCTCGCCGCGACGGGCATGGTGCTCGGAGCCTACTACCTTTTCCTCATGCTCCAGCGCGTGATTTTCGGGCCCCTGCATGAGCCCCATCACGACCACGAGTCGTCCCACGATCACGGCGTCGTCGCGACGGTTGACCATGGTCATGGGCACGGAGCCTCGACGGTCGCTCCGCTCGGCTGGCATGAGATCGCTGGCCTCGGCACGCTTATGGTCCTCATCGTAATGATTGGCGTTTACCCGCGTCCTTTCCTGGAGCGGATTCGGCCGGCGGTTGCCCCCATCGCTGCGTTGGTGTCGAAGGAGAAGCCCGACAAGTTGGCTGACTCCAAGGTTCCGCCCCAGCCTCCTGGCCAGGTCTCCAGCGTTCAGCAGGGCTCGTTCTCGATCACCCAACTTCCCAGCAAGGGCAGCCGTTGATGCTTCCTCCCAACGCCTTAGAAGTCGTCCAGCAGACCCTCCGGATACTCTCGCCGGAATTGCTGCTGCTGCTGGTGGCCGTTGCGATGATGACGGTCGCCCCCTTCGTTCGCCTGCCCCGGCACTACTGGAGCCTCGGCTCGGTCGCGGCCATGGTCGTCGCCTTGTTGCTCTTGCTGGGGGTGAAGGGCCAGGTCACCGACCTGTACTCGGCAATCGCCCTCAACGACGCCCTCTCGTTCAACGCGAGGCTCGTCCTGGTCCTCACGGGCTTCCTGCTCCTCGCCTTCGCCCACGACCAGGTGGATGATGCCAAGGCCCCGGAATTCTTCGGCTCATTGCTGATGATTCAGGCCGGTTCGATGATGGTCGCCTCGGCCAACGAGATGATCTTCCTGTTCGTCGGGCTCGAGCTCGTTAGCATCCCGACCTACTTGCTCCTCTACCTGCCGAGGCGCACCGCCACGACGCAGGAAGCGGCGACCAAGTACTTTTTCCTGAGCATCTTCTCGTCGGGTCTCTTGCTCTATGGCCTGGCATTCCTTTATGGCCTGACCGGCGTTAGCAACCTCAAGGCCCTGGCGTTCCTGACGGCCCACGTCCCCGACGTGCCCCAGCCGCAGCTCGCCCTGGTCGCCGTGGTATTCATCATCGCCGGCCTGGGTTTCAGGGTGGCGGCTGTGCCGTTCCACTTCTATGCCCCGGACGTCTACCAGGGCTCGCCCACCTTCATCGCCGCCATGCTCGCCTGGATTCCCAAGGCCGTTGGGTTCCTGGCGATTGCCCGTACGCTCTCGGCGTTTATCGCGGCCGACAACATGGTGAGCATGCTCGGCTATCGAGCGGTGCTCGTCGCCTGGATCGTGGCGGCAATCACGATGACCCTGGGCAATACCGTGGCCCTAGTCCAGAACGACCTGAAGCGGCTGTTCGCTTACTCGTCGATCGCTCACGCCGGCTACCTGATGATTGGCGTAGCGGCCTCGTTCTACAATCCGCCCGGCTCGAACCCGACCTTCTTCGGCACCCAAGGCGTCTTGATCTACCTGGTGGCCTACTCCCTGATGACCCTGGGCGTCTTTGGGGTCATGATCGCCCTGAGCACTCCCAAGAAGTCGATCGAGACTGTGGACGACCTGACGGGCCTGGGTTCGACCCATCCTCGGATGGCCCTCGCCATGGCGATCTGCCTTTTCAGCCTGGCGGGCATCCCGCCGTTGGCCGGATTCTACGGCAAATTCGCCCTCTTCACCTCGGCCTTCGACGCCTCGATCCGCTCGGAGTCGAACATCTTCTTCTGGCTCGCGATCATCGGCGTGCTGAATGCCGCGGCGGGTGCTTACTACTACCTCCGCATCGTCGTCCTCATGTACCTGCGGCCCGCCCCGGCCACACCCCTGGAGACGCAGGTCGCCTGGCCGACTGCTACTGCGGTGGCCGTCTGTGCCGTCCTCTCGCTCGTCCTGGGCATTCTGCCGGCCCCGATCGTCGAAGAGGCGAGGAAGTCGGCGGAGGCGTCGATCGCCACGCCCGCTCCCACGGACGAGCCAATCGCGGCTGCCCTGGCGAAGTAAGCCAGACTTTGACGATACCTAAAAGCAACATAACGGCCGGCGATGGGTACTGTCCCATCGCCGGCCGTTCGCTTTCTAAGCCTCGTGAGTCAGGCCGTTACCTCAGCTTCGCTGTGCCTGGAGAAGGTACCGGAGCCGAAGACCTCGGATACAAGCTCAAACGATCGCAGCCGAGACTTATGATCATAGATCTGGGACGTAATCATGAGCTCATTGGCCTCGGTTGCCTCGACGAGCGACTCGAATTCTCGACGAATCTTGTCGGGGCCACCCACGACCGACACTCGTGCCATCCGAGCGATGTGCGCCTTCTCGGCGGGACTCCAGAGGGCCTCGATGTCGTCGACGGGAGGAAGCAGCGGACCCGGACGACCACGGATCAGGTTCAGGAAGGCCTGCTGGAGTGACGTGTAGAGGCGATAGCCCTCCTCATCGGTCTCGGCGGCGAACGCGTTCACGCCCAGCATCACGTACGGCTTGTCGAGAGCCTCCGACGGCTTGAAGTGCCGGCGATAGAGGTCGAGCGCCTGGAACAGGTAATCCGGGGCGAAGTGCGAAGCAAATGCGAAGGGCAGTCCAAGCTCGGCGGCAAGCCTGGCGCTGAAGTCGCTCGATCCCAGGAGCCAAATAGGGACCTTGAGGCCTTCTCCGGGGACGGCCCGCACGAGTTGTCCGGGCTCGGAGGGACCGAAGTACGCCTGCAACTCGCGGACGTCTTGCGGAAAGCCATCGGCCCCCTTGAAGTACCTGCGCAACGCCTGGGCCGTGGCCTGATCACCTCCCGGGGCGCGCCCCAATCCCAGGTCGATCCGCCCGGGGAAGAGCGACTCGAGCGTGCCGAACTGCTCGGCGATCACGAGCGGCGAATGGTTCGGGAGCATGATCCCGCCCGCTCCCACGCGTATCCGCGAGGTTCCTCCGGCGACGTGGGCAATCACCACCGAGGTCGCCGCACTGGCGATCCCGGAGATGTTGTGGTGCTCGGCCAGCCAATAGCGTCGATAGCCCCAGCGCTCGGCATGCTGCGCGAGATCCAGCGTGTTTTTAAACGACTGGGATGCGGTCCCGCCCTGCGTGATGGGGCACAGATCGAGGACCGAATGCGGGAACCCCTCGAGCCGACTTGCACTCATCGTTAGATCTCCACACGGGCGACTCTCATATTGTAAGGGATCGGGGCCACCCTCGGGTCGCCATGGAGGTCCAGCTTCCGTTCGGGTCCAAGTGGAAATCTAGGGGCTTGTGACCCGGAAGTCGAGAAGGTACGCTTTGGTGCTATAGTCACCAATTGGTACCCATAAAATGCCCAAGTCGACCCCGATCATCCTCGACGAGAATTGCGCCCCTCGCCGGGTGCTCGAGCTCTTCAGCGTGAAATGGACGAGCATGGTCCTGCACGCTCTCCACCTCCACGGCGGGACCTGCCGCACGGGGGCACTCCAGCGCAGTCTCCCGGGCATCTCCAAAAAGATGCTCACCCAGACGCTCCGCGAGATGGAGCATGACGGCCTCATCGACAGGAAGGTCTATCCGGTCGTGCCGCCGATGGTCGAGTACACCCTCACACCGCTCGGCCAGCTCTTCATCGAGCCCATCGAGTTGCTCTACGACTGGGGAACTCGCAACGCCGAGGCTCTTGAGAAGCTCACGCGTCGGCGTCGAAAGACGGCACCGGTCTTGGAGCCGCAAGCCGTCGCGACACCCATCAAGCCGCCGAAGTCTTAGTCAACGGAACAAAACCACGTCGGATTGCGTGAAAAACCGCCAGCATAAAAAAGTAAAAACCCGGCGAGAGGATTTCATCCTCGGCCGGGTCATGGTCGTATCACTCTGCGACTTCGGGCGATTTTGGTTTTGCCGGCTTCGGCGTGTCAATCTTGACCATGCGCGCGATGAACATGGCATCGGTGTCCGCTTCCTGCGGCCAGATGAGGAGGGTTCCCTCGGTCGGGGTACCGTCCAGGGGATGCGGGAAGGGGTCGAGTTTGAAATCGGGATGCGTCTCGAGGAAGTGGCGGACGACGCCGGTCGTTTCGCTGGGCGTCAGCGTACAGACTGAGTAAACCAGGGTTCCGCCGGGCCGCACGCCCCCCGAGCAGGTGTGGAGGAGTTGCTTCTGGAGCTCGACCAGGCGAAGGATCGCCTCCTCCTCGAATGACCAGCGAGCATCAGGATTGCGCCTCCAGGTTCCGATGCCCGAGCATGGTGCGTCGACGAGCACGCCGGAGAAGCTCTTAGCCTTCGCGGGCAGGTGCTTGCCGTCCCACTCCTTGGTCGTGAGGTTGCGGAACGGGCTGCGACGTGCCCGACGGACGGCCTCCTTGAGGCGGATCGAATTGACGTCGGTGGCGACGACCAACCCCTTGCCTTGCATCAGGGCCGAGAGGTGGATGGCCTTGCCGCCGGCACCCGCGCAGGCATCCCACCAGCGCTCGCCCGGGTCGGGATCACAAGCCATCGCCACGGCCTGCGAGGCGAGGTCCTGGATCTCGATCTCGCCGCGCTCGAAGGGGGGCAGGTGGTGGACGTCGGCCCCCGGATCGATCTTGGCCGCGCGAGTCACATGCCGATGCAACCAGGGCTTGTGCCCCATTTCCGTCAGTTCGGTCCAGGTGTTCTTCTCGTTCTCGCTCTGGGCTCGAATCCAGAGGGACGCCCTCGACTGGAGCTTCAGCAACAGTTCAAGGTACTTGGCCTTGGGCGAGGCGCCGCCCGGAGGTAAGGGGAGGTGATCCCGGAACCAGGCGGGGAAGAGCCGCCAAGGATCCGCGTTGATGGCCCGGCCGTCGAACCAGCGCTTTAACCCTTCAGCCCGGGCCGTCCAGCCCGGCGCATCGCCGAGCGAGTTGAGCCGGGTCAGGTCTCGTCCCAGGACGCGGGCCCAGACGCGGCAGACCGGGTGGATCGACGGGGAGTCGAGCAACCAGGCCAGGAGCAAGCGGGCTTCGGGCGGGGCCGTGTTGGCGGGCTCAAGCCAGCCGTGCCAGCGGAAGACGGCGAACACGGCCTGTGTCAGGAACTGGAGATCCGGCGGTGCCAGTTCGCGGCGAGTCCTCAGCAATCCACTCAGGACCCGGTCGGCTCGTTTCCCCTCCTGGAAGACGGCCTTCTCGACTTTCACCAGCAGACCGACGGCCGTCTGTGCGAGCAGGTCGACTGAGGCCACGTGCATCGGGGCGCGGTCGCGGGACTCGGCCTGCATCGATCGAGCCGCCGCTCGGCCTCGGTTCAGGTCGGGCGGAGGCGAGGCCTCTCGATCGGGGCCGCGCCGACCCTTGGGGGCGCCAGGCCTGGGCATTGGAGATTTGGCGCCCGGACGGGGCCGCGATCGCTTCGGTCGTTGGTTCATCGGTGCAAACTGGTTCGAGAATCGTGTTCGTTACGTGGATGAGGCGATACGCCGAGGGAGGCTAGACTCTGACAGCCAAACCCGACGACTTCGCTGATAGCTTTACGAAGAGTTCGCCGGCCCTAACGGGGACGTCGCTTGGCGGACTTGCGATGCGGGCGATACCCCGCCTTCAACTTCGGCGGCCCTTCGCCTTGCCCGTTCTCGCCTGCCTGGGGGAGACCCACGGTGTGGACGTAACGTCCTTCCGTGAGAGACTTATTCGCCTTCTCCATCCGGGCACGAAGCGCGGCCTTGGGGGGCTGAGCGGGGATCAGGGCATCGCAGCCGGAGCCGATCAGGTCGGAGCGGCCTGACTGCATCAGGGCCTCGCGGACCTCGAAGTAATTCTCCGGCTTGAAGAACTGAAGGAGCGCCCGCTGCAGCTTACGGTCATTCAGCTTCTTGGCTGTGAAGACCTCTTCGCCCGTGAATGGGTCGATCCCCGTATAGTACATGCACGTGGCGATGTCGAACGGCGCGGGGATGAAGTCCTGGACCTGGTCGGGCTTGTAGCCATTCCGCTTGAGGAAGAGGGCCAGGTCGATCATCGCGTCGAGGTCACTTCCCGGGTGCGACGCGATGAAGTAGGGGACCGTGAACTGGGCCTTGCCTGCGCGTCGACTGGCCTCGCGGAACTCCCGGTCGAACGACTGATAGTCGTTGATCTCGGGCTTCTTCATCCGCTTGAGCACCTCCGGATCCGTATGCTCCGGGGCGACCTTGAGGTGGCCGCCGACGTGATGGGCGGCAAGTTCCTCCAGGTATCGCGCCGAGAGTTGAGCCAGGTCCATGCGGACGCCTGAGGCAACGTGGACCTTGCGGATCCCCTCGACCTCCCGGCTCTCCTTCATGAGGTCGATGAGGGGGCCATGGTCGGTGCCCAGCAGCTTGCAGATCTTCGGGTGGACGCACGAGAGTCGCTTGCACTTCACCTCGACATCCGGGCGTGTGCAGCGCATCTGATACATGTTGGCCGTCGGGCCGCCGATATCCGAGATGATCCCGGAGAATTCGGGATCCTGGCCGAGTTGCTTGATCTCGGTCAGCACCGACTCGGGCGACCTCGATTGGATGATCCGCCCCTGGTGGGTCGTGATCGAGCAGAAGGTGCAGCCGCCGAAGCAGCCCCGCATGATCGTGACCGAATCCTTCACGGCCTCGAAGGCGGGGATCGTCTCCTTGCCATACTTCGGGTGAGGCTTCCTTGTGTAAGGTAGGCCGTAGACCCGGTCCATGTCCGCCTGGCTGATCGGGAGCGAAGGCGGATTGACGACGACGGCCTGCCGGTCGTGATACTGGACGAGCCGCCGGGCGTTGAGCGGATTCGTCTCCTGATGGATCAGCTTGGTCGCGCGGGCGAAGAGTTGCTTGTCCGTCTTCACTTCCTCGTACGTCGGCAGCACGAGCGCATCGGCTGGCGGCGTGTCCTTCGCACCAAGGGTGTAGGCAATACCCCGCATGTCTCGCAGGTCGCGGACATTCTGGCCCGCCGCGAGCCGTTTGGCGATCTCGACGATCGGCTGCTCGCCCATGCCGAAGACGACGAGGTCGGCCTTCGAGTCCAGGAGGATCGAGCGCTTGACCGTGTCGCTCCAGTAGTCGTAATGCGCGAGGCGGCGGAGCGAGGCTTCCACTCCGCCGGCGATCACGGGGACACCGGGGAAGGCTTCGCGAGCACGCTGGCAGTAGGGGAGCGTGGCGCGGTCGGGACGCAGGCCGATCTTGGCCCCGGGGCTATAGGCGTCGTCGTTGCGGACCTTCTTGTTGGCCGTGTAGTGATTGATCATGCTGTCCATGTTCCCGGCGCTGATGCCGAAGAACAGGCGAGGACGACCGAACTCACGCCAGGGGTCTGCACTCCGCCAATCGGGCTGGCTCAGTATCGCGACGCGAAAACCGGCGGCCTCGAGGATCCGGCCCAGGATCCCCATCGCAAACGCGGGATGGTCGATATAAGCGTCGCCGGTCACGAAAACGACATCGACATAATCCCAGCCTCGCCGATCCATCTCGGCGCGCGTGGCCGGGAGATGCGGCAAGGTCAACGGGACGAGCGACAACTCGGGGAGTTGCGTCGCCGCCACGTTCGACTCGCTCTGACGCGAGGAGCAGGGAGGGGAAGTCGTTATGTCCGTGAGCATGGGCCCGTCGTTTTGCGGTGAAGCGGACTTGGTATCCAATCCCTCATTATGCACGAACGGGGGTTGCGTCGGATAGAGGAACCTGGGTTTCCGAGCGTTTATGCGTGAGGGTCCTTATCGGTAGTGGACCACATCGACCTTGCATCCTTGCGTGCCAGCAGTGACCCGGCCAGGCCTGGAGAGACGACCAGAAGCCCCAACTGAAGCGCGAGCCTCGGGTCGGCGGCGATTGTCGTCCAGATCTTAGGATTCAGGGAAAAGCTGCGATCGAGGCATCGTCGGGCCAACCGGGTATCACCGGCTCGAAGGGCGTCATGCGAGCGGTTCAGATAGGCTCGCGCAAGCCGACGATTCGCGGCAACACGCAGACCTCGGAAATCGTAGTCGCCAACTGGATCCGCGACAGATTCGACGAGCCTCTCGGTTTCTTCCAGGTCGGTCGTCCCTTTCTTGAAGCGATGGGTCTCACTCGTAGCGTGCCATCGCATGGCGACCGTCGGCCGGGAAAGCCACGCCACTTCGTATACGCGGGCGACCCTGACCCAGAACTCCCAATCAACGACATAGCGGTAAGACGCGTCGAAACCGCCGAGGGTTCGATGGGCGTCAGCGCGAAGGGTGATTGCCGAGCATCGCAAAGGGTTCTTTACGGCGAGTTGCGGCAGGAGCTCACCAGGGCCGAAGACGCGATCCGATGCGGCCAGGCCGCCTCCCTCGACGATCGACTCGGGCAGGCGTTGGCCACGGTCGTCGACCATCTCGACCGCGCTAGCCACCATCGCCGTCTTCGTGGATCGAGCGAAGGCTTCGAGGTGCGCCGCCAGGTGGCCGGGTCGCATCACATCATCCTGATGGAAGATGTTCACCAGCGTGCTCTGGCTCAGTGCGACGCAACAATTCCAGTTGCCGGCGAGGCCGAGTCGCTGAGGATTGACCACGATCCGGGCACGCGACCCAGCGATGGAGCGGACAAGATCTACAGTGCCGTCGTCGGAACGATCGTCGCAGACGAGCAAATCGAAGGCGACGCCCTCTTGCGAGAGGATGCCCGAGAGGGCCTCGGCCAGATGCCGGGAGCCGTTGTAGGTTGGAATGGCTACGGTGAGAGTTGGAGTCGAGCTCAAGGGAAGGCCTGAGGAATCAATGCGATAGGGAGAGGTCCGTTCGCAAAATCCCTCATTGGGGCGGCTTGAGGGCGATCTTCGCGAGCGTATCCCAGGTGTAGAGCCCGGAGGAATGGCCATCGCTCCAGTTCAGGCGAACCGCGTAGTTGCCGACCGGCTCCATACCTTCGATCTTGATGTCATCTCGGATCGTGGCCGGATCGAGGATGCGCTCCCCCGTCCACTCGTTTCGGCAGGAGGCACAGGGACATTCTCCTCGAATTTCTTTGTAGGGGAGCCGTGCCACGGCACCGCTTTCCCAGGTTAGTTCGAGGATCTGATCTCCCTGGAGTGCACGGATATTGGTCGGGGTATCGCTCATCGGTCGGGCTCGATGGATCGGTCAGGCTGTCGGAGCTGGATTCTTTCGGGACGACTGGAAAGCGTAACAAACCAGCGGCCGCCGCGATATGAGGGATTTCTCATGGACCGCTTCTTCGTCAAGGCTCCCAGCGTCAACGCCGTCAGGAGGGCCCTCGGACGCGCCCCCGGAGGCGTGAGGGTCGTAGGTCGCTTCGACAGGGACACGATCGAATGCCGCCACACGATGTCCGAGCACAGCCTGGGCCGGCTCTGGGCCGTCATCGTGAGTCGACTCGCGAAGGAAGGACTGACGGTCGTCGAGCGCCCCGGCGAGTCGACTCAACCTCAAACCTTTAACAAAGTCGAGACCCCGGATCGGGAATGAGGCTGCGACGTGGCTCGGCCCGCTATCAGGTGAAGATCTCGGTGATTGGCCGACCTGCGGCAATGGGGAGGGGGCGGTTCAGTGCGTCGTAGAATTCCGTGGCCGGGTCGATGCCGAGGGCCCAGTACATCGTCGCGGCGATGTCGTCGGGGGAGACCGGGTTGATCGAGGGATAGGCTCCAATCCGGTCGCTCGCACCGTAGACGGCCCCAGGGGTGACGCCTCCACCGGCGAACAGAACCGTGTAGCACTGCGGCCAGTGGTCGCGTCCGTCGGGGCCGAACAGCGCGGTGTTGGTCACGCGAGGCGATCGGCCGAATTCCCCCATCCACACGATGAGGGTTTCGTCGAGGAGTCCGCGCGCCTCGAGATCTTCCACGAGGGTCGGCACGGTCTGATCCGTCATCGGGAGGAGCCGACCCTTGAGCTGCTTGAAGTTGTCGGCGTGGGTATCCCAGCCCCCCTTGCCGCCGCCGATAGAGCTCGAGAAATAGACGGTGACGAACCGCACGCCCGATTCCACCAGGCGTCGAGCCAGGAGGCAGCTCTGGCCGTAAGTCGTCCGCCCGTAGGCGTCGCGGACGGCGTCCGATTCCTCCGAGAGGTCGAAGGCCCGCTTGACCTTCGGGGCCGAGAGCATCGTCAAAGCGCGATCGAAGAAAGCGTCGATCCCTTGGGCCGTGTCGGACCACTGGAGCAACTCTTCCTGCTCGTCGATCATCTTCAGGAGCCCGCGGCGGTCATCGAGGCGGCTCAGCGGGAGCGACGCGGGAAGGCTGAGCTCGGGCAGCTTGAAGTTGCGTCGGGCCGGATCCTGGCCGATGAAGAATGGGTCGAACGACTTGCCTAAGAAGCTGGCCGATTGTCCGGGCGTGACGCTCCCGTCGCGGAGAACGTGCGGGAATGCGACGAACGAGGGCAGGGCGGGGTCGTCGACCGGCTTGAGCTTCGCGACGGTGCTTCCGTAGGCCGGATAGAGTTCGAGGGTATCGCGCAGGCGGATATCGTCGGTCGGAGCCGCGTGCCCGGTGAGGCTGTAATACGTCGCCGAGTTGTGGTTCTTCATCCGGTGGTGGACCGACCGGACCTGGGCGAAGTGGTGGAGCACGCGCGAGAATCGCGGCAGGTGCTCGGCGAGCATCAGGCCCGGCTGCCGGCTCGCAATCGGCGAGAATTCGCCGCGGATCTTGTCGGGTGCCTTCGGCTTCATGTCGAAGGTATCGATATGCGAGGGCCCGCCGAACTGATGCAGGAAGATGATCGACTTCGCCCGGGGCTTGATGGAGGAGGATTCCGAGGCGCGAAGCAAAGTCGGTAGGTTTAGCCCCGCGAAACCTGCGGCACCGATGGTAAGGAGCTTGCGACGGCTCACGCCGAACTGCTGGCGAAAATCGAGGCAACCCAGGTTCATCAGTCCCTCCTCTTCTTTTCAACGGACGAGCATGGCCTGACAAACATGGTTTCGACTCGGACGAGCCCAAATCACGGGGCCCGTTGAAGGTTGCCCCACGGCCTGACATGGATCAACGCCTGAGCAAGAATTCTTTGCTGCTCAAAATCGCCCAGAAGGCGTCTTCCCATGCCTTTCGACGATTTTCAGCGGACCTGGCGATGTGTGCGAGGATCCTCTCGCGTTCGTGGTCCGTCGGCTCGCGACAAAGGGACGCGAGGTAAAGCTCGTCGAGTATGACGTTGTCCGTCGCTCCCGACTTGAACAGTCGTCCCAGGCGGTTGTCCTCCGCCTCGAGACCCTTTCGAACCACATCGCCGTTGATGAGCTGGAACGCCTGGGCCAGGGTGGTCGACTCTGATCGTTCGCACTCGCAGGTCAGCAGGCGATCGGGTTTGCCGAAGGTCCTGAGGAAACTCTCGTTCGCGCTGACCCCAGGCAACTGGACGGCGTGCAGGCCCGTAGGAGACCGGACGAATTCCCTGGGCTTGCCGAGGGCCTGGCTGATCGCGTCGAGCAGAACCTCGGCGGGGAGCAACCGGACATTCGCGCGGGCGAAGTTGGCCTCGTCCTCGCGATTCGTATCGTTGGGAATCGAGCTCGACTGATAAGACCTCGACTTCATGATGAGAGCCACGAGAGGCCGCAGCCGCATACCATGGCGCCCCATCTCGGAGGTCAAAGCGTCGAGAAGGGCGGGGTTCGAGGGGGGATTGGAGTCGCGGAAGTCGTCGACCGGCTCGACGATGCCGCGGCCCATCAGGTGATACCAGACGCGATTCGCGATGTTGCGGCGGAAGAGGGGGCTCTCCTGGGTCAACCAGATCGCCAGGTCATCGCGGGCGTCGGCATCCATTCCGAGATCGGGCTTTGGACCGTTCGGCGGCTTGGGGGCGAGTCTGGAACCTGTCCGGGGCTGGATCATCGAGGGCTGCCCCGAGACGAAGATCATCTCGTCGCCGTTAATCTCGTGCTTGTCCAGATTGTCGGATTGGACGTTGTTGATCGTCTTGCGAGAGACGTTGGCGAAGTAGGCGGAGAGGCCGTAATAGTCGTCCTGGGTCCAGACGTCGAAGGGGTGGTTGTGGCACCTGGCGCACTGGAGCCGGATTCCCAGGAAGACCTGGCCGACGGTCTCGGCCGTCGTCATCGGGTCTCGGTTGGTCCGGTAGAAGCTGGCGGCTGGGTTGTTCCAGGTCGAGCCCTTGGCCGTGAGAATCTGGCGAACAAATTCGTCGACCGGGAGATCCTGATTAAGGGCGTCTCGAAGCCAGCGCTGGAAGACCCAGGCTCCCTTGGGGCCCATCGTCTTCTCTTCGTTGCGGAGCAAATCCGCCCACTTGAGGGCCCAGAAGTCGGCGAACTCGGGACGGGAAACCAGGTGGTCGATCAGGCGATTTCGTTTGTCAGGGCTCGGGTCGGCGAGGAAGCTGCGGGATTCGTCGGGGGAGGGAAGTCGGCCGATCGCGTCGAGGTAGGCACGCCTGAGAAACAGGCGGTCGCCGATCGAGCCCGAGGGTTCCAACCGAAGGGTCTTGAGCTTGGCGTAGACATGGACATCGACCACATTGATCGCCGGCGGGGCCTTCCAGACGAATCCGGGCCGCTCGGCCACGAAGGCGAGCCGGCTGATGCCCCTCGCGTTCAGGTATCGAACCGCCACAGTGGTCTCGACAGGGCGAGTGACTTCGACCCTCCCATCGAGCGAAACGCCGGCGACCGTCGGATCGTTGACATCGTACGATGCCTGACGGGTCACGTCGCGCCGGCTGCCGTCGGAGAACTCCGCCATCACGAGCAACTGTTGCGAGCGGGAACCCAGGCTCGCGACGCGCTGGGAGGGAAGCACCTCCAGGCGTCGAACCTGAGGCGCGGAGGAGCCGTCATCCGCCGCGCCGGCAACGATCCAGCCGAGGAGGGTGCTCTCCTCGGGCGTGCCCCTGGCGATTCTGAGGCCGCCTTCGTGCGTGACGAATCCGGTGGGCTTGGTGACGAGCAGGCTTTGCGCGGCCGAATCGCGCTGGATCCGCCGACCGAACGAGTCGTGCGTGATTGAGAGGAAGTCGAAGGCGGCATCCTCGCCCCTCAGGCTGAGGCGGAAGCCGCCCTTGCCGTTGAGGTTCCCGTGGCAGGCTCCCATGTTGCAGCCGGCCTTGCTCAGCACCGGCATGACGTCGAGACGGAAGCTTGCTGGTCTTTGTTCCGATGAGTTCACGATGGTGACGGGGATCGTCGCCGATCGCCCCTGTACCTCGACGTAAAGCGTGCCCTGGCCGTCGGCTTTCGAGATGATGATCCCGCCTGGTCGCACCTCAGCGAGCTCGGCGGGTTCGAGCCTGAGAAGCGATTCTCGGGTCAGATCCTTGAGTTCGTCATTCGGATAATCGCCCGTGACGAGCACCTGCTGTCGAGCGGCTTTACCCCTCAACTGAATTTGCACGGGCTCAACCGAGATTGTTCGGGGCGCCTCGGCCACCTCAACCCCGAGGAGGGAGGAGGGAATCAAGATGGAACCTAAAAGCCAGAAGGCTGAGGCGACATTCCAGTGGACGTCTCTCGTCGACAATGGATCACCTCGATTCTCGCGGTTCTCGGCTCGATCGAAGACGCAGTGGTGTGAGCAGGCAACGGTGGGTCAGTTCGCTCGCAGGCGTGCGCACAATTTCCTATGATTGACACGTCTTGTCGATTCGCTCGACTCCGCCTCGCGTCCAGTCAGTTTGATCGGCAAGCCCGACGGACGCAAGACTTGCTGATTGGTTCTTCGGTCCGACTCGATGACAGGAGTCGTGCCAATCTTGATGTCGACTCGTGGATATGGAATCCTGAGACGACGTCGAACCCGAAAGCCACGAACGGCTTCGACACGACCGAGGGTGCGACAGGATTCGCCATCCGTGGTGTCAATTCTTCATACAATGGCGCATTGATTTTATTCCAATCATCGAATCAATCGCCGATAATTTTCTCTGATCTTTGAAGCGTAGGCCATGCCGATCGACCTGAGAGAAGCCCTGGAGTTCCACAGGCGAGGCGACCTCCCCCAGGCCGCCCGTCTCTATGAACAGGCCATCGCCGAGAATCCCCAGCGACACGAGGCCCTACATCTCCTCGGGCTCGTCGCCCTTCAGTCGCGTCAACTCGGGAAGGCGATGGAACTGCTGAGTCGCGCCGCGTCGCTCGCGCCGTCGGAAGCTTCCTATCACGCGAGCCTGGCCGAGGCCCACTGGAATCTGGGGGGGCTCGACAAAGCTACGGAGTGCTACCAGACGGCGCTCCGGCTCAGACCCAATGATCCAGAGTTGCTCTGCAATTACGGGGCGACCCTCGTGGATCGGGGCGAGTTGGACGCCGCGATTGGTTGCTTCCAACGTGCACTCGATTCCCGGCCGAACTTCGTCGTCGCCCATAACAATCTGGGGAATGCCCTGCAGATCAAGGGGGATCAGGAACGGGCCGTCGCCCATTTCCGGCAGGCCCTCGAGATCGATCCCTCGATGGCAGGGGTCCACAGCAATCTCGGCAGGCTCCTGCTCGAGCGTGGCGCGGGGGATGAGGCGTTGCCGCACCTCTTCGAAGCGATCCGTCTGCTCCCCGAGGTCGCCGAATTTCGGATCAACCTCGGGAATGCGCTCGCGTTCCTCGATCGGACCGAAGAAGCCGCCTCGCAGATGCGTACGGCCGTCCAACTGCGGCCGAACATGGCTTCGGCCCACGCCGCCCTCGGCGGCATCCAAGAACAGCTCGGCGATGTCGAACTCGCGATCGGCTCCTACGGTTCGGCGGTACGGTTCGACCCGAGACACACGGGTGCGCTCGCGAGGCTGATGAGTCTTTCCAAGGACACGTTCTCCGAGCGCGATGTCACGCACGTCGAGAGCCTCCTCGTCGACCGAAGCCTACCTCCCGATAGACGCCTGACGCTCGAGTTCGCCTGGGCTCAATGGCTTGAAGGGGAGGGAGACTACGAGCGTGCAGCCGATTTGGCCACACGCGCCAATCGTCTCCAGAGCCAGTTATTCCAGCGGCGAGGGAAGTCGTACGATGGGGCGTCCTATGGTCGGTTCGTCGGCCAGGTGCTCGACGGATTCTCTCCGGAGTTCTTCCAGAGAGTGCGAGGGTTCGGGCTCGACACCGAACGCCCGGTCTTCGTGGTGGGATTGCCGAGGTCGGGCACGTCCTTGATCGAGCAGATTCTGGCGAGCCATCCTCAAATCTACGGGGCGGGCGAGCTCAGGATGGCTCAGGAGTCTTTCGAGTCCCTCCCCAGGTTTGTCGGGGTGACTTCGACGCTTCGCGAAAGTCTGGATCGGCTCGATGAGGACGGGATCCACGGGCTGGCCCTGAATCACCTCGCGAAGCTCGACACGCTGGGCAAGGGGGCCGAGCGTGTCGTCGACAAGATGCCCGAGAATGCCCTCTACCTGGGATTCATCGCGACGCTTTTCCCCAGGGCGAAAATCATCCATTGCCGGCGCGATCTCCGCGACGTGGCCCTCTCCTGCTGGATGACGAACTTCAGCCAGGTGCGCTGGGCCAGCGACATAGAACACATTGTCTCACGCTTTCAGGAATACCGAAGGCTGATGGATCACTGGCGAGAAGTCCTACCCGTCCCGATCATCGACCTGGATTACGAGGCGTTGGTTGAAGACCTGGAGGGGCACTCTCGAAAGCTCGTCGAGTGGTGCGGCCTTGATTGGGACGAGGCCTGCCTGAACTACCACCAAACTCGTCGCAGCGTGAAGACCGCCAGCGCGGCCCAGGTCCGTCGCCCGATCTACAAGAGCTCAGTCGGGCGATGGAAGCCCTTCGAATCCTTGCTTTCACCCCTCTTCGACCGACTCTAAGGCGAATCATCGCAGCCACGGCAAGTCGACGCATCCGGTCCGGATCGATTCGAAATGCGAAAGGGGGCGGCTCGCGTTGGAGCCGCCCCCTTTCGCGTTCAGGGTTGTCGAGGTATTGCGATCAACGGCGGCCCAGTCGGGCAGCCTGACGCAGGGCTCGGAGGAGGGCCAACCGAGCGAGGCGACCTGTCGGAGCCGGGGTCGGCGACGGCGTCGGGGCAGGAGCGGGGGCCGGGGCAGGAGCGGGGGCCGGCGTCGGGGTCGGCGTCGGCGTGGGCACCTGGACAACGGGGGTGCCGATCTTGAAGTTGTCGGCGAAACCGTTGTTGCCGTTATTCGTCAGGTTGCTGACCGCGCCCTGGGCGATCGAAAGGCTGACGGTCCCGGTCGAGTTGAACTTACCGCTCAGGTTGAAGGCGACCGTGTGGTCGTCGATCCAGCTCAGGCTAGTGGCCCGTGCCGGGTCGGAACCGTTGATGCCGCTGCCGGAGATGACCAGGTCGGTCGGGGTGACCGTCGAACGATCAATGTGACCCGAGAAGTTCACGATGATCTTGTTCGGGGCCGGCTCTGTCATGCCCGCGGCGTGGACGTTGCCACCCGGGGCGATGGAGGTGGTCACGACGCGGAAGTTGCCGCCCGCGGCGATGCCGCCGGTACCCTGGAACTCGAAGGCACCGATGTCGGCGGGGCCGGTGCCCGGGAAGCCCTTGCCCGGGATGTCGACCCGGCCTCGCGAGAGGAAGTCGGTCGTCGGGGCGACGCTGTTGAGGGCGGCGTCGATGGCGGCCGAATCTGCCGTGAGGTCGAAGTTGCCGTCGTTGAAGAAGACGGCAGGGCCGTCACCGCCCGGGCGCGGGTCACGAGGCGTCACGAAGGCCGGGTTGCCGATGAAGTTCCCGAGGGCATCCGGAGTCGAGGTGAGGGCGGCGGCGTTGAAGCCGTTGCCCACGTTGTACGCGTTCGTGGCCGGGTTGGTCTCGCTTACCCCGTTGCCCGAGAACATGTTCGAGCGGGCAATGAGCTTGTTGCTGACCGTGGCGTTGATGCCGGCACCATTACGGGACGTGGTGAGGTCGTGGTTCTCCCAGAAGATGTTGTTCTCCACCAGCGCCATGATCGGGGAGTTGGCCTGGACCTTCGCGACGATGCCGAAGGTGTTATAGGCGAACGTGTTGTTGGTCACGTCGATGAAGGCATTCGGGGCGAAGCTCGAATTGCCGATGTCGTTGATCAACAATCCCGTGATGTTGCCGATGAAGCCGTCGTCCTCGAGTCGGGGCGTCTGGGACAGGCCGTTGGTCTCGACCACAACGCCGTAGCCCGAATCGACGAAGTAATTCTTGTCCGCGAGGATGTTCGAGCTGTGGATCCGGAGACCAACCGAGGTCGAGTCGATCGGCCCGTTCGCCGCGTCGCCGATGAGCGGGCTGGCGATGGTGAAGCCCGAGATCTCCGTGAACAGGCCGTTGACGCTGAACAGGTTGAAGGCCGTGACCGTCGTGTTCTGAACACTCGTGGACGTTGACGGAGCACGAATGACGGTCTTCTGGGCGTTGCCCGGGACCACGCTCGTGGCGGTGCTGGTTGGGTCGGCCGAGACCAGCTTGACCAGCGACTTGAGATAGATCGACTCGGTGTAGACGCCGGGCAGGACGGCCACCGTATCCCCCGCACCGGCGACCGCGAGGGCGTCGGTGATGGTGGTGTACGGGTTGGTCCTGGAGCCTTCGTCCGCACTCGCGTTCGTCTGGTCGCTCGCCTGGCCCACGTAGATGATGTGAGCCGAGGAGGGGCTGTAGACGACGTACGAGGTGCTGTAGTCGGATCCGGCCGCGCCGGACGTCCCGTTGAGCGGGTTGCCGGCGATGTCGTAGATCGTGTTCCCGCCGGTGCCCTTGAGGGTGACACCGTAGACACCGTTGCCGAGGCCCGAGGCACTGATCGCGAAGGTGATCGTTTCCGGACCTTGCGAACCGTTCTTCAGGACGTTGATGGCGATGGAGCCCGGAATGACCTGGACTGGCGTATCGTCGGCCGTCCCGAGGATCCCGTCGGCACCCGCATAGATCACCTGCAGCGAACCCGAGTTCAGGCTGGAAGGGTCGAGGTTCTTGTTCGTGGTGAACGAGAAGTTGACCCGACCGCTCGAGTCGGGGGCCAGCGTCGTCCCCGCGGCCGGCGTGAAGTTGGTCACGACCGGGCCCTTGTTGTCGACGATGAAGCCCGTGTTCGCGTTCGGATCGGTCGTCGACGAGGAGTTCCCCGCCGTGTTGACGATCACGACCCGAGCCTGAGACAGGTTGAAGTTGCCCGTGATCGTCCCGCCCGCCAGCGAGGAGTTGGCCGGCGAGTTGAGCAGGCCGCCAGGTCCCACGTTGTAGGGCGAGTTGGGCAGGGCACCCGTGTTGGTGATCAAGCCGGTCGAGGCGGCGTCGACACCGACTGTGACGGTGAACGTCCCGTCCGCGTTGGTGAAGGCCGAGCCGGCGTTGTAGTAGTTTCCATCGCCGTTCGGGGACACCTGCAGGAGGACCGTCTGGCCGCCGAGCGGGTCGATGGCCGGGGTCGTGACGCTGATCTGGCCGCTGAAGCTCGGCAGGTTGTTGTAGGTGATGTAATCCCGACGATTCGTGTCCGACCCCGAGGTGATGAGCAACGAACCGGGCACGACCGACGACGTGTTGGTGTTGATGGTGAAGGTGAGGTAGAAGTTGCCGCCGGGGTAGCCGTCGCCCGAAGGCAGGGCCTTCTGCGGATTATTCGGATTGCCCCCATCGGTGTTCTCGCCGTCCAACGCGTTCCCTTGCGGGTCGCGGAGCACGTCCGAGCCGCTGCCCTCGAGGATGATCCGGTACTCGTCGGTCGACAGCGTCAGGCCGGCCGCGCCCAGGTTCACCGTGAGGATGTTGGTCGACGAGTTGAACGAGAGCTTGCCGGACAGATCGATGAACTTGTCGGCGGAGCTGTTCCCGTTCCCGAAGATCCCGTCCCCTCCCGACGCCTCGAGCAACACGGTCTTGTTGGTGAGCGTGTTGGGGTCGATGTTGTGGTTGAGCTGGAACTGGATCGTCTGCGGAGTCTGGTTCGTACCCGATACCCCGCCCACCTTGTAGATGTTGGTCGAGGTGGTGCCGCCGCTCGAATTCTTGATCGTCGCGGTGACGCCGGTGACCTTCGGCGGGTTGTAAGTGCGGTACTCGTAGGCACCGATATCGTAGAACGGGTTGGAACCGAACCCGACGTTCGAGCTGTTCGGATCCTTCTGTCGCAGGCTGCCGAGCTGATCCAGAACACCCGGAGGTGCCGCGGCGTAGCCCCAGACGCCGGCCGTGAGGGACGAGCCGTAGGTGGGTCCGCCCACATAGCCGCTCGAGGTCGAGAGGGCCGGGACCCACTGGTCGACGTAGCCCCGCTGGTTGTTACCCGGCAAGGCGAGGATGTCGGTGCCGGTGAAGTTGCCGGCATCCGGGTTGCGGGAGTTCCCGTTGAGCGTGCCGCCGCCTGCGTTGAGCACCTGGTTGACGAGCGAGACCAGCGTGGTCGAAGTGGCCCCTTCCGAGGTCGGGTTGAGGCTCATTTCGCTGCGGCCCGCGTCGATAGCCGGGGAGCCCGCGGAGAGCTGGAAGTTGCCGACAGTCGGGTCGACGAAGAGCGGGTCTCCGAAGATCGGCTGGTAGTTGGCGAACGGCTGGTCGTTGTTAATCGAGACCAGCGCCCCCGTCGCGGTGTCGAAGAGGTTGTACTCCCCGAGGCTCCCGTTAACGCGGCCGGTCGTGTTGATGGCCGTCGTGAACTTGGTGAAGATGTTGTTCATCAAGATGAGATGAACATGCGAACGGAAGTTCGTCGCCGACGGGGTCACCGCGATGACGTCGACGCCGAGCGGGTTGTTGTAGAACGTGTTGTTGAGGCCGAGGAACTCCATCGGCGTCGGGGAGACCGAGTCATCCCCCGTCATGCCCAACACGCGAACGCCGACGGGCATGTTCGAGATCGTGTTGTTGTACATGAAGAGGAAGGCTGCTGCACCCAGCGTCTGTCCTCGAGGGCCTCCCCCGGTCAGGATGTTGAAGCCCGGGTGACTGAAGACGCCGACCTGGCTGAAGTTCGCCAGGTTCGAGTTCGAGATCGTCAACTCCTGATTGACCGACTGGAAGTTGGGGAAGGCCGCACTCGGGAAGTAGATGTCCTGACCCTGGAGTTCGATGCGGGTGAGGTACCGAATGTCGGCGTTGTCGATCTTGTTGCCTTCGCGGATGTCCAAAGCGTTGAACGTCGTCAACGAGTTGGACCCGAAGAAGATCACGCCACCGTCGCCGGGCGCAGCCGCCGTGGTGCTCGACGTCACCTTCGACATATCCACGCCACGCACGTTGAGCGGCACGGTGTTGTCGTAGATCGAGGTCATGATCGCGGGCACACGCTGCTGCCCGTTCGTCTGGTTGCCACCGATACCCAAAATCCGCAACTGGCTGTTGTAGCCAGGGTCGACGAAGCTTGAGGCCGTCGGATCGACGCCATTGTCCACGCCGAAGAGGAAGCCGGCCCCACCGAGGTAGTCGCTGACGTTCCCGGTCCCGGCACTCAGGCCATTGCCGGCGGGGGCCGCATAGGAGCTCTTGAGCTTCACGACGACCGACTGACCAGGATTCGGGATGACCGAACCGTCGGCCAGTACCGTGCCCGGTAGGGCACTCTGAATCGTCTGGACGATGTACGGCCTAGGCTGGGCCGAAGTCGTGCCGCCCGTCGTGGGGAAGTTACCCACGAGCGGAGCGTTGGCAGGGACGATCGTGTTTAGCAACAAATACGGGATGTCGGTCGCAGACCACACGGAGCTAACGTCGAGGTTGTGCTCGTCCTCCTGATCCAGCGACGATGTGAGAACCATCAACCCGTTGGCATTGTTGTTCTGCAGGATGTTATTCCTGAAGAACGGATTGCCGGAGGTCAACGGATGCAGTGCGTCGGTCGCCAGCAGACCGTTCGGCGTGACGCCGATCGGAGCCGAGTAGTCGGTGAGGCTGGAGCCCGGGGCCTGACCGTTGAACTGGAACGTGTTATTCGTGACCATGACCCGGGTGCCGAAACCGGGCAGGGCGACGAACGACTGGCCGGCCTGGAGTGAGGCGCCGGTGTTCCTGCTGATGATGTTGCCCGTCGCATTGTCGACGATGCCGGTGCCACCGCCCGTCGCCCCGAGGAACGACAGGGCATTCCTGACGACGGTGCCGCCCTGGATATTCAGGTTGCCGCCGCCGTACTGGATCGTGGCGTTGTTCATCACGCCGTAGGCACCGGAGAAGTAAGTGATGCTTCCCCAGCTCCCGACCGCGGGAACGTTGGCCGGATTCGTGTTGTTGGTGACGTTGTTGGCCGCGACGATGGTTGTCGAGGTCTGGCTCGTCGGGTTGAAGTACGCCGTTGTCGCCGCATTGTCGTAAATCGAGGTGAAGATCACCGGGGCGTCGGCCGTCGTCTCGGCGGTGAAGCCGGGGGTCGACGGTCCATACGTCGAGACCGGCAGGCCCGTGAGCGGGTCGGCGGTCGCAAGCGAGTCGAAGCCCTTGATGTACGACCGGGAGCCGACCACGAGGCTCGAACCCGGATTGATCACCTCGATGCCCGAGCCGCGCTGGGCCTTGATGATCATGCCCGGTGCGATGTAGAGCCGGGTGGTGACGGGCACGCGGGTCCCGGCGGGGATCGAGACGACCGGGGCGTTGGGATTCACCGTCGGCTTGCCGAACGGGGTCACGCCGTTATTGATCGACCCGTTGGTGTTGACCGTCGACGTCGGCTGCTTGGCCTGCGAGTCGACCAGCAACATCGTGCCGATGTCGAGCTGCGACGTGAGGACATAGGGCAAGGTGGCCGTGAACGCGTAGTTCTGGCTCCCGCCGAGGCTCATCGGATTGTCCGGGTAGATCATCGCATCCGACGCCTGGGCGACGCCCGAGGAGTCGGGGCGGACCCAGACGCCGTTCAAACCGTTCTGGCTGATCGTCACCTTGCGGATCAGCGGGCCACGGGCCGTGTCGTCCTCGCGGAACGAGTCGAGGTCGCCCGAGATCGCGGCTCCCGAGGAGTTGTTGCTGCCGGCACCCGGGCCGGTCCTGGTGATGGTCGTGTTGGAGATCGTCGGTCGGCTGTTGTTCAGCGTAACCGCGTCGTAGTGGACGTTGGCACTCGGGGCGAGGGCACCGCCGGCATAGCGGATATTCGCGTAGTTGATCATCGACAGGGCGTCATCGGCCCCCGAGATCGCCGCGCCACCGTTGAGGCCCTTGAGCGTTCCGTCGACCGGGAACGTCTGGTTGCGGACGTGCGTCGCGTCACCAGCCTGGTTGAAATTGCGGAGGACGATGCCACCCCAATCACCCGGATTCGGCGACGTGTTGGAGCCGTCCTTGTTCGTATCTCCGCCGACCGAGTCGTCGAAGTACGAGGTGAAGTTGACCGCCGTCGAGGCCGAGTTGCCGCCGAGGACTTCGAGCGAGCTCCCCTGGTTCTGGACGAACAGCGAGGCGTTCGAGAACTTGATGCTCGAACCCGGAGCCATGACCAGCGACGTGTCGAAGGGAACCGAGGCGCTACCGTCGTTGTAGCTGTTAGGTCCGCTCGGTGCCTGCAGGACGAACGTCTGCTGGGTGGTGATCCCGGTGATGGGATCGCGTTGCGGGATACCCGGGAGCGCCACGACGACGACGGGCCCTCGGTAAGACAACTGCTCGGCGGCGTAGAGGGCCGAACGGTTGAACTGGCCGTTGCCGTTGCGGTCGTAGTTCGAGTTGAAGTTGAAGAAGTTCGAGGTCGCGTTGAGGCCGCCGTTGGGGTCGTGCGTCGGGTTGGCCGGGGCGGTGGCAGCGTTCGCCTCCGGAGCGAGCGAGTTGTAAGGACGCTGGATGCTGCCATCCGGCGTCGTGCTCGCTTCGAGCGGATTCTCGACGTATGACGGGTTGACGTAGACGACGTTACCGTTCGGAACGACATTGAATGCCGTCATGAACGCGCCTCCGGCGGTGCCGTCGCCGGAGAGGTCGTTCTGACGGTACGAGCCGTCCGGCATCAGCGACTCGTAGGCGTCGATCGACTTCGCCGAGCTCAGCGACTGGGTGCCGAGGTTGACGATCGAATTGCCGATCGACGTCGAACCGGCCGAGGTGAGATTCCCGAGGAACTCGCCGTCGAGCTGATTGCCGTAGATGTCGTGGATCGCCGTCGAGCCGGAGTTCGGCATGTAAATGCGATAGTTGTCGGCCGGGAGCGTCGTGCCGGCTGGAAGCTGAAGGACGAGCCTCGTCCCCTGCTTGAAGCCCGACTGGCCGAGCAACGCACCGTTCGAAGAGTCGGCGAGGGTGACCGTCGTGCCGGCCACGATCGAGAAGCCCGAGCCGGTCGCCCCGAGGCCGCCCTGGCCGAGCGTGCCGAAGTCGCCATCGGGCGTGCCGCCGGCCGAATTGGCCGAGCCGATCAGGAGGACCGCCCCGCTGTAGTTGGCGTTCGGGTCGAGCGGTGTGGAGAAGTCGATGGCGAAGGCCGTCGGCGGGGCATTGGCGCGAGCGGTCGAGCCGATCGCCGGGAGCTCGTAGTACGAACGAGGCCCGCCGACGACCGCCGAGCTGTTGCCGTTGTAGCTCGAGAGGGCCTGCATCGAGGTGATGTAGACCGCACCCGGCTGGTAGTTGAAGCTGATCTGGAAATTCTTGTTGCCCGACGCGGAGGTGTTATCCAGCGAGTTGCCGGCCGCGTCCGTGAGCCCGGCCGACGACCCGGTCGCACCTTTGGCCACTAAAGTGTACGTGCCCGCCGGCAGCCCGGCGGCGAAAGTCAGGTCGATGCGGCCGTAATACGGGTCCGCGTTGCTAGTCCGGTTCGGGTTCGAGACGAAGTCGGCAGCGGTCGGGGTGTAGGTCGCCCCGGTGATGTACTGGCTGTAGTCGACCCCGGTCGACACGTTGACGAGCGAGTAGTTGCTGAGGTTGATCGCGGTCGAGTTGATCAGGGCCGGGAAGAGGACCTGCGACGGCGTCGACAGTGCACCGGTGGTCGGCACGCTGCGATCCACCACGTCGAGCGAGAGGTTGGTCAGGCTCGAGAGGTTAGTCGCGGTCGGGTGCAAGGCGGAGCCGCCCGGCGCGAGGGTCGCCGCGATGATCTGAGGGGCGGTGTTGTCGACGCGGAAGGCGTGCTCGTAGGAGCTCGAGAGGCCAGGCAACGGCGGCGAATCAGCCTGGCCGATCACGACGATCCGGACGCTCTGATAGCCTTCGGGAAGGGCCGGAGCATTGATGATGAACGTGCCATTCGCATCGGTGGTGGCGATGGCATCGTAGCTACCGGTGAAACCTCGGCCGCCGCTGCCGGGCGCCAGGTCGAAGTTGCCGCCGTGCAAGCCGCTGAATTCGGCAAGGACCGTCAGGCCGCTGAGCGTACCCGGGAAGCTGGCCGAGACCTGCCCGACGAAGACAGGATTCGAGGTCTTGGTGTTGTCGTCACCCGTGATGCCCGTGTCGGATGAGGGCTGGAACTGGACGGAGGAGACCGTCGGAGCCTTGAGGGTCTGTACCCCGAGGTACTGGACGAATCGGTCTTCGCCGCCGTTGCCCGTGGGGAAGGTTCCGGTATAGCTACCGTCGAGCCAGTTGCCGGCGAGGTCCTGAACGCCCGGGCCGGTCCCGGGGCCGCCGTTGTTCGCGGACAGGACGTTGATGATGTACTTGTCGGTCGGGAACTGGGCCTGGCTGACCTGGCTGAAGTCGAGGGTCGCCGTGTTGGTCGCCGCGTTGTACGAGATCTTGAAGCCGGGCTGGTTGGCCAGGTTCACGTTCTCGGGCTGCCCGAAGTTGTTGTTGACGCCGCCCGCCCGGAAGAGGACGAGGTTGATCCCGTTGATCTCCGACTCGCGAACCGGCTCGCTGAACTGGACCGTGATGACCCGGCCGTTGATCGTCGTGTCGATGATCTTGGGTGCAGTGGTGTCCTGCAGGTTGAAGGTCGTCGTATAAGGCGACTCGAGCGACTTGCCGTCCTGGGAGACGATCGCACCCTGGATCCGGAACGAGTAGGAGCCGTTCCCCGAGGTGGACTGGCCGGCGTCGATCGTGTAGGGGAAAGCGACCTGCGTGGGGAAGTTCGGGTTGTCGAGGGCGATCGGGGCCCCGAGGGCCTTCGCCGTCACGCCGGCCGGCATATTGGTGAAGACGAGGTCGGCCGCGCTGATCGTGGAGAAGTTCACCGGCTTGCTGAAGGTCACCACGATCGTGTTCGGCGGCGTGGCCACCGTGGCGCCATTGGCAGGGGTCGTCGACACGACGTTCAGCGTGTCGATCGCGGCGAGCGCCTTGTTGGCGTCGATCAGGCCGTAGCCCCCGTTGGCGGACCAGGTGCCGGCGGTTGCACCGTTCACCGGCGAGGCCGAGGCGATCAACGCGCTCGTGATGTCGGCCGTCGTCAGCGTGGGCCGCTTGGAGAGGAGCAAGGCCGCGACCGCAGCCGCGTTCGGGGCGGCCGAGGAGGTGCCGAAGAAGCTCGGCAGGGCCTGCGACAGGTTCGTCGTCGTCGCGGGCTGTCCCGGGAACGGAGGGTTGCTGGTGTCGATGATCGAGCCGGGCGAGAAGAACGAAGTGTTCCCACCATCGGGGGCGGAGATCAGCGGGGCCTGTCGGAGCTGCGGCGACGAGAGCAAGTTGCCGAGCGAGTCGTACTCGATCAGCGCGGGTCCTTGCGACGAGAACGGCTCCGAGAGGACGGGCGGGGCGGAAGGGCTCAGATTGGACTGATTGCCCCACCAGGGAACGGCACCGACGCCGATCGTGCCGGAGGTCGCCGAGTGCCCATAGGTGGTCGGGTAGTACGTGCCACCCGCACTGCCGTACTGCTGGGAGACGGCGCTCAGGGTGGAATCACCCCACTGAATGAACTGGACGTGCCCAGGATCCGCACCGCTCGCAACCTGAATCGCGATGGTGTAGGTCGTGTTCGGCTTGGCCGCCGACATGTCGAGGAATTGGTAAGGCGTCTGCGATGCGATGTTGTTCGTGGTCGCGGAAGAGACGACGGCACCGGTCGAGTCGAGCAGATAAATATTGACCTGCGAGGTGACACCGTTCGTGGTGTACCAGGGTTGGTCGAACTGCATGATGATCCCGCCGCCCGTGGTGTCCGGACCGGTCGTGATCGACAACTGCGTGTTGACACCGGAGCTGGGGTCGAAGTCCATGAAGCGGCCGGAGCCGATCGATCCGACGGTGGTGTTCACCCCGCGGAACTGCGACAGATAGCCCAGATTCGAGCTGTTGCCGGCGGCGCTGAAGTAAGTCACGCCGTTCTGGTTGACGACCTGCTGGATCGCCTGGCTGATGATGCCGTCCTGGAAGAACGGCTCGTCTGAGTAACCGATGTCGTCGGTGATGACCTTGGCGCCGGCGGTCGTCGCCAGCTTGACGATGTTCGCCGCGAAGCCAGCATCACCGCCGACGGAAGCCGTCGCGAATGCGAGGTTCGCCCCCGGAGCGATGTCGTAGATGTTCTCGAGCATCGCCCGGCCTTCGTCGGTCGGGTTGTTGTAACCCGGGTCGGTCGGGTCGAAGTCGTCGACGACGTTGACGTTTGAAGGCAGGTTGCCGGTGCTGACGGATTCGGAAAGCCCGCCGTTGTACTGGTTGACGCTGTCCGAGAGCACCCCGACCGTGACCCCGCTGCCGTTCACGGAGTAGGTTGTCCGGCCGGTCGGCCCGTTCATCGTGGCATCGGCTTCGTTATTGGCCGAGCCCTGATAATAGACCTGGGGCTTGTGAGTCGCCATCAGGCCCACGGTCTGGGGCGATTGTGCGATGCTCAGGAGGTTATTGATCGGGACGTTGCCATAAACGACCTGCTGGGCAGGCGCGGTGCTGACCACCGTCATCCCGGCCGTTTTCAGGGTACTGACGAAGGAATTAAAGTCGCCGTAGCCCTTGACGGAGATCCCTACCGAATTCCCTTGAATCTGGAGGTCCGGATACTTGGCGGCGACCGCAGCACCGCTGCCGTGATTCGCCTGGAATGTCGTGTAGACCCCGATGAGCTCCTGACCCGCGTTCGCCAGGGGGCCATTCTGGATATCGGAGACGTTCGACGTCGTCGGCTTCCACTGGGGAGGCGTCGACGATGCCGCCGCGTCGAGCAAGGTGCGTTGCTCCAGGGCCTCCAAATGCAGGAAATCGCTCCCTCGGCGCAGGTCCTTGCCGCGACGCCGATTGGGCCCTTGATTGCGATTATTTCCCTTGATGCTCCCCATCGACTGACTCCCTGGTAAGCTTTGGAGCAGACAGCCTGGGGCCGAAGACCCTGTCAATTGAGGGCATCAGCTCCGCCAGCAAGCTCCAGATGATCAAGGTGATCCAACCTGTGTCTTGTTGTTGAATCCCGACTCTCAGAGGCACCAAAGTTAGCGCCGCGGCTAACGCACAACTTGGCTGCTTGGGCAGCCCCAAGAGCCGGATCCTCGTCCGCCCGCCTCGCGCCGGACGATGGGCAGTACCTTGCCCCGTGATTCAACTCAGCGAATGCAGATTTCGATAACCGTCAGCTCGAACGCCCTCGCACCGAAAGTGCGAGGCTCGTGGCCATGCGGAGATCGACAAATTGCGTGAATGGCTACATGCACGCAGTCAATCATCCTTGCCGAAAATCGTCTCGTCAAGTCCGTTTTTCAAGAATTCAGCGGGGTGTCAGGTCGGATGGGGTCGAGCAGGTGAATCCTCGATGCCCGCGATACGCGGATCGCGGCTTAGTTGGAGTGTTTCCCCCAAGAACAACAAAGTCAAACAAGCCCGAACTTAAGAATTGGAATTTCAGACTTCGGGCGATATTGATCAGAACAATACGATGCCTATCTTGTTTCGGACCCAAATTTTGTTTGCTTTGGTCCATATCCAGACAGAAGTGGCTTGGAGTGGCGGGCGTGCGGAATGGACGAGTTGCTCGTTCTCGAACGGCTCGTGAGCAGGCATGTAACCGCAGATGAGGGGATTGCGAGCGCGGCGGTCATCGAAGCGCACGAGCCAGCCATCAGCATGGATCAGCCGTGCGGGAGGACGAATTCGAGGCGTTGTCGGCAGGACCTGAACGCCCCATCACCTCAGTGAGCCTGAGGAGGGATCGACACGCCTAGGGACAGGAGACCTTCCACCAGGGCGGGGTAGTCACGGTAGACGATCCCTTGGAGCCCCGCGGCGCGGGCCCCTTCGACATTCTCCTCGAGGTCGTCGATGAAGACGCACGACTCATTCGGGTATCCGGCCGCGGCGACGCATGCCTCGTAGAAGGCTGCGGTCGGCTTCAGGTGCCCAATCTCATAGGAAAGAACCAGGGCATCGAACGACGAGAGTGTCTCGGCGAACTGGCGTCGGAACTGCAATGCGTGGAGGTCGTTGGTGTTCGAGCCCAGGACGAGCCGATAGCCCTGCTGCTTCAAATAAGGGATGAGACGGCCGACGGACTCATTGAGCCAGAAGATGTCCGCCCAGGCGGTGGCGAAGATGTCGTGGCCCACCTCGAGCCCGGCGAGATTACATGTCTCGCGCGAGAAGTCCTCCGACCCGATCTTTCCACTCTCGTACTGCTTGACGAGGTCCGAGAAGCCCTTCGCCTGGATGTCCTCCAGGAAGGCCTCGCCCGTCTTACCGAGTTCGCGACCAAGCTGCTCGCAGGCCTTCTTATAGTCGAAGTACGCCACGACGTTGCCGAAATCGAAGATGAGGGCGAGGCTCTGCTGCGTCATTGGAATTCGAACTCGTCGTAGTCGCGGCGAATCGTTGTTTCAAGCTCTGTGATCGGGACGAAATCGCGAGGGCCGGGGCGATCGTTTAGCATTCGCCCGACGCGATCTTAGCCGCTTCAAGCGGCCGATCACAAGCGACCATGAACCGGTTATCGGCGGTCTCGAGGCACGAAAAAAAGGGCTGACTCCTCAAGAAACATTGAAGCCCAGCCCAATCCTCAAGCCCAGCCGAATCCTCTCAAGCCTCGCAACGATTGCGACCGATCGAAACCCTGTTGCCGGACGAGACGCGTTTCCAAGCGGGACGTCGAGAGTGCGGCGAGGCCTAGCGGTATATCCTGATGCCCTATACAAAGCTCCAGGACTGGCTTCGACCAACACTGGCCGCGACATTGGTCTTGGGCTTTGCAGCGAGCGGCGGGTCCGACGACCTGGCCCGCAAGGACGGCTTGAAATCGACCTGGCGCGAGGGGGCAAGAGTCGCAATCTCGGTCGAAGGGGGCAAAGCCCATTTCGACATCCCGGAGATGGAACGCGACGGTTCGGCCCTGGTCGTCGTCTCATCCCTCTCGAGGCAGCCCGGCCCGTTCCCGATCAAGTTGACCGCCTCTCCCACCAAACAACTCCGCCCTCTGACCCTGGAAGCCGAGTCCAGAGGCAAGCCTCAAGTCACGAAGCTGGCAAAGCCCCGTCCGCAGGACCCGGCACCGGACTTCCCGCCTCCCCCCGAACGCACTTTTTATCTCCTGGTGCGCGACGGCGACGTGGCGAGTGCCAGCAATTACCTGCCGGTCCCAGGCATCCTCAGGGCCGTCGGCGATCGCATCCAGGTCTACGTAGACTCGCATGACCTGAACCGGGTCAACGAGGCGGTCCTCGGCGAGGTCGTCAACACTTTCGACCGCCACATCTATCCAACCGCCACCAAGAACTTCGGCCACGCCCGCGACGTGGATGGCGACGGCCGATTCACGGTCCTGATCTCGAGCTGGCTCAATAGGCTGGCCGGAGGACGCCATTCGGTCGACGGCTTCGTCCGCGGCGCCGACCTTGACCCGGATTTGCGAGCCCCATTCAGCAACCACTGCGACATGATGTACCTGAACGCCTCGCTGGCGCCCGGCCCCCATCTCAAGACCGTGCTGGCCCACGAGTACACCCATGCCGTGACCTACACCGCCAAGTCCTTCACAGGTCCCGCAGGCGAACGAGCAGGCCAGGACGAGGAAGGCTGGTTGGACGAAGCCCTGGCCCATCTCGCCGAGGACTTGCACGGCTTCTCCAGGACGAACCTGGATTATCGCGTCAGCGCGTTCCTCTCGAGCCCCTCCCGATACCAACTCGTCGTCGACGACTACTATTCGGCGGACCTCTTCCGGAGCCACGGGAATCGGGGCGGCACATACCTCTTCCTCCGGTGGTGCGTCGAGCACTTCGGCGATTCCCTCCTCACCACGCTTGTCCGATCGCCGAAGCGTGGCGCCCCCAACCTCGAGGCGGCCACCGGTTGGACCTTCGCCTCTCTCTATCGCGAATGGTCCACGAATCTTTACATGAGTGGGATTCAGGACGCCGAACCCAAGGCAAAGCACAGGCCACCGCTCGACGTCCGATCGCCGCTCGACGGCTGGCCCCTGGCCGGTCCACGCTCCGCGACGGTCGTCCCCGGCTCCGACCCGATCGAGTGGATGTCCGCCGGGACGAGCAGTCATTACCTGGTCATCGAGCCCGATCGGGCCGGGCACGTTCGCATCGAAGTTGAGGCCCCGCCCGAGGCCGCCTTGCAAGTCACGGCAGTCCGCCTCCCTGCAGGGCTCCCCCACCTCAACGTCCAACTTCGTGCCTCAGAGGACCGCGACGGCACGCTCGTCCTGCGAGCCAATGTCGCGGAATCCCGGGGCACTGCGGTGGAGCTGAACTCGATCGCCTGGGAGCCGCTGATCCCCGCCGCCAACCCCCATTCCGCAGGAACCCGACGCGGCGAACTCGAGCCCGGCAAATTGGTTCAATACCTGGGCACGAGCCAGTTGCCCGCCCGAGGGAGGCTCCAGTCGAAGCCGATCCGCCTCGAAGGATTTCGTTCCGGTAGTGGCCCGCTCGTCGTCAAAGTCCTCGGCACCGACGCTAAGGGCCGACCCGTCTCCGGATGGGCCGAGATCGCGGACATCCCGCGACAGGACGAAGTCGTCGCAAAGCCCGGTCGCGATCTGAAGTAACTCTTCGGCCGAAGTTCTCGTCCACCTATCTCGTCCCGTCCTGCCTCTACGCTAATCCTCAGTCGATATCCACCTCAACTCCGGTCATCGCGATCGTGAAAGAAGGATGGTGAACCCATTGTGGTATCCTCGATGCGCCGTTGGTGCCCAGGACAATAGGCCCGTCGATCGAGGAACACCCGTGAAGTCACTCACCGAGTATCTGACCTTCAACCTCCCTGCGCGGATGTCGTTCCTCAACATCACCCCGCGACTCGAAGAACTCGTTGCCAAGAGTGGGATCATGGAAGGCCTCCTCTTGTGCAATGCCATGCACATCACGGCAAGTGTCTTCATCAACGACGACGAGCCGGGATTGCACGAAGATTACAAGAACTGGCTCGAAGGCATCGCCCCCTTCGACGCCTCGCCCCAGCGCTACAAGCACAACCGCACCGGCGAGGACAATGCCGACGCCCACATGAAGCGGCAGGTCATGGGCCGCGAGGTGGTGATCGCTATCACGAAAGGCAAACTCGACTTCGGCCCCTGGGAGCAAGTCTTCTATGGGGAATTCGACGGACGACGCCCGAAACGAGTTCTGGTCAAAGTCATCGGGGAGTGAGTTGAAGGGAACGCGATGCACCTTCAAAATGCGTGGGACCGGCTTCGCTCGATTCGGGCACTCAACTTCGAGTCTCGTTCACGCTCGGCGACGCATACGGGCTGGAACGGTCGAGGTCATGGAATCGTTCAGGTCGAGGATGTGGATCCGCTCGAACATCTTCGACCAGGGCGAGACGAACCTGTCCAATTTCTCGAACTGAACCCAGACACCATACGTGTTTTCATATCATATAAATCTCATATCCTTTTACAAAACATCTATTCGGCCAGGATGCAGATGCGTATTACGAAGATTCACCTGAGCTGGACCGTCAATGGCCCCAGGAAGGATGAGTCGATAGCCTAGATTTACTCACAATTTAACATAACTTTAATGATACATCATACAACATCAAGACGCTCTCACCAAAAAATACTGGTTGAGAGCTAGCTTCTGCCGACGGGAAGGTTTGGCCAAAGGACGGGCAGCCGTCACCATGGAAAGTGCATGATCAACACCCGACGCTAAACCGAGATGCACCAGGCTGGCTGCCAAGATCGTTGCGCTGCGACCGTGGCCCTGAGCACAGTGGATGAGCACGGTATTCCCCTCGGCTCGACAACGACTGATCCACTCGACGGCCGCTTCGAACTGCTCAAGCGTGGGGATAGACCCATCGAGGATCGGCAAGTTCAACGTCTTGAACCTCGAGTCGAGGTGGATTCTGGACAAGCGGGGGAATTCCCAGGATAGGTTCAAGATCGCTTGCACTCCGTCAGCGTGAAGTTGATCACGTTCGATGGGGAACGGTAGTCGACCGATCAAGAGGTTCGGTGCGACCGGGTCAAAGGCTCGTTCCGGACCGACCCAACGGTAGAGGTAGAGCGTCGACGTACCCAGCGCCAGATAGGGCATGACGATCGATCGTATCAACGGGGTCCATCTCGATCCGACCAGCACCCCTTCCACTCTGAAACCTGCCTCCCGAATCCCGTAAATCGCGGCGATTGTCAAAAAGCACACCGCGAGGTAATACTCCAGGATGACGAGCACCAACCAAGTGCCTTTCGACTGTCGAGCCAAATCCGACGCCGATACGGCCAGAAGCGAGGCGCAGAGACCAAAAGCCAGCACAAATCGCATCGGTAAATGTCTCCGCGAGATTCGAGATAAGTCCAAGCGTCCAATTGACGGTCGACTTTCCTCTCGTGCTCAACACTGTCGGATGGCAAGGTTCGGCCGATGCGAAGGCGATATCGTGATATGTGGAATCAACGCGTAACAGACAAATCGCAACCGCGAGAATCAAACGAACAGGGCGGCGGGTACGGTTGAGATCCTCGATCACGAAGCCTCAACAAGTAACGACTTCACCCAACGGCTTGTGACGAGGTGTTATGGGTTCAACACCAACCGTCAGGGACGAGTTAACGAATTCGTTCCGAGTCTGTATCATCGACAGGAAGTGAAGACTGCAAACTTTTCCGTGAACTCGCCGGGAGTCTGGCAACATGGAGCCGATCAAGGACATGAAGGGGACGGCAGAACTCCTGGCAAGGTTGGGCCTCCGTGACTCGAATAGCGGGGCCTGCGAGGTCGACTGGATCGAAAATCCTGGCGGCCGCCTGCTGGAATCGATCAATCCCGCGACCGGTGGGGTGATCGCCAGAGTGAAGATGGCTTCACTCGAAGACTACGAATATGTCGCAGCTACGGCCGAGACAACCTTCTTAAACTGGCGGAACCTACCGGCGCCTCAAAGGGGCGAGGTCGTCAGGCAGATCGGTGTCGCCCTCCGCGAGAATAAGGAGGATCTGGGTCTGCTCGTCACCCTAGAAACCGGGAAGATTCGATCCGAGGGGGAGGGCGAGGTCCAGGAGATGATTGACATCTGCGACTTCGCCGTCGGGCTTTCGCGGCAACTTTATGGCCTGACGATCGCCAGCGAACGATCGCAGCACCGCATGATGGAGCAGTGGCACCCCATCGGGCCTCTCGGGATCATCACGGCGTTCAACTTTCCCGTCGCCGTCTGGGCGTGGAACGCGATGATCGCCGCAGTTTGCGGCGACACCATGATCTGGAAGCCGTCGCCCGAGACGCCCCTGACGGCCATCGTCGTGCAATCGATCGTGAATGAAGTCGCCTCCCGACTCGATTGCCGAGGCGTCTTCAACCTCGTCGTCGGAGACGCGAACGACGTGGGCGAGCGGATGATCCACGACCGTCGACTCCCGCTGATCTCGGCGACCGGGAGCACGCGGATGGGTGAGCGAGTTGGTGCGGTGGTCGGCCGGAGGTTGGGCAGGGCGATCCTCGAACTCGGGGGCAACAACGCGATCATCGTCACGCCGACCGCCGACTTCGACATGGCTCTCAGGGCCACGGTCTTCGCCGCGGTCGGCACGGCGGGGCAACGTTGCACAACGGCGCGTCGCCTGATCGTCCACGAGTCGATTTATGACGGCTTTCTCGAACGACTCGTCAACGCCTACGGGAGCTTACGAATCGGCGATCCCTGGGAAGAAGGCACACTCGTCGGACCGCTCATCAATGAACGTGCTCTCGACACCATGAAGAATGCCCTCGAGGCGGCGGTCGAGCAGGGGGGTCGTGTCGTGGCGGGAGGCCAGCGGCTCGAACGGCCTGGTTACTTCGTCGAGCCGGCCATCGTGGAGGCGAATCCTGGCATGACGATCATTGGCGAGGAGACATTTGCCCCGATCCTCTATGTGATGCGGTACGAAACGGTCGACGACGCCATCGCTATTCAGAATGGCGTTGCACAGGGACTTTCCTCAGCTATCTTCACGAACGACGTGCGCGAGGCCGAGCAGTTCCTGGCCCCCGATGGCTCGGATTGCGGGATCGCCAATGTGAATATTGGGACCTCGGGGGCGGAGATCGGCGGGGCCTTCGGTGGCGAGAAGGCGACCGGAGGCGGTCGCGAGGCCGGATCCGACTCCTGGAAAGCCTACATGCGACGGCAGACCTGCACGATCAATCGAGGCAGGTCCTTACCGCTCGCCCAAGGGGTTCGATTCGACGTCGGATGAGTTGGGAATCAGGCAATCGATCACCTCGACCAATCGCCTCACCCGATCCGCGTTGACCGACCCTCGACGATCCTCCCCCTGGCAGGCGGCCCCGCGAACGGCGAAGAGATCGGGCTGGAGGAAGGCAAGTCGCTTCATCCCGGCCTCGTCGAGCCCCCCCGCGAGGACGACTTTCTTTCCTGAGGCGCGAGCCCGGTCAATCCAGGGCAGCCAGGACTCATCCAGCGGGTTCGATTCGTCCTTGATCCAGGTGTCTACCAGGACGGCCGAACAATCGGGGATGGCAACGGCCTCGTCGAGGATTTCGTCGGGATGCGGGGCAAAAGCCCGCCGCCAGTCGGCATAGACGACCGCGACCCAGGAAGGACCAGGCCCAAGCGATTTTCGAAGCGCAGCCCACTGCCGAGCCCATCCACGATGAGAGCCCGCGAGGCCAAGTTTGCGGTATTCGATTCCCCGAAAATCGTCGCGATTGAGACCGATTGATGCGTCCCACTCGGCCAATTCGCCGAGGGCGACGCTCAGCGGCACGTGAGCCGGTAGGACCCGACGAACCTCGCGCCAGACGGAGGCGTCGGCGCGACCCAGGGCACCCCGGTCAGGCTCCTTGACATCGATCACCGCAGCACCGCCGCGCAGGGCGGTAATCGCCTCAACGGCGGAACGTACGCTCACGAGTAATCGCGTCACGACGGCTCCAATACACGAGCCGCGGCGATGTTGTCTTCGAGCAGGCCGAGAACGTCGTACTGCCGGACTCGATCGAGGCGGAAGGACTTCTCGAAAGCATCGAGGTGGCAGAAGGCCACGAGGTAGGCCGTGCCGCCCCGGTTCACGATCTGCCTCGGGGTAATCTCGCGAGGTTCCTCGCCCCGGGATCCTCCGTCGTATCGCATCCGGACGCGAGCGCCCCTGGAAATGGCGTTGAGCAATCGTTCCCAGCCCGAAGGGAGCGGGGCGGCTCCCTGACGATCGACGATCGGGTAGGCGATCTGGAATTCCTTGGGGATCGCTGAGCCTCCGAGCCGCATCCATAGACCCTTCACGCGTTGGCTGTCCGCAAGGGCTCGGTGGGTCGGGCCTTCATCGAGGCCGAGGAGTCGCGCGAGGGTCTCGAGCCGATGATCGCATGCGTCGGGGATCAGTCGCCTGGCGACGGTCAGGGTGTCGACTACGGAGTGTCGGGGCGGGGGGATGTCGATTCGTGAGAATTCTCGGCCCAGAAATCCCGCGTCGAACGAGGCGTTATGGGCGAGCAAAACCGTGGATTCTGCAGGACCGAGAAACTCGACAAGTCCGGGAAAGATCTCCCGGAAGCTCGGCGCATCGGCCAGGTCCTCGTCCGAGATCCCGTGGATAGCCTGGGCGGCCGGAGACATGGGTCGGCCGGGGTTCACGTAAGTCTCGTACCTGGCGAGCTCGACCCCTTCGGCGTCGAAGCGGATCGCGCCGATCTCGACGACACGGTCGGTCTCGGCCATCAGGCCCGTAGTTTCCAGGTCGAGGGCGACGAATTCGAGAGGCATTCCAAACGCCATCCGGCCCCAAACAACGTAATGAAGGAAAGTCCGACCCCATTATCGGGGAGCGAGGTCGGCAGGACCAGCGGAATCGTCGCGCTTGGCGAGCAACCGCGGCGGAAACGCTTCCGAAACCAGGGACACGAGGTCGAACACATCCTCATGACGATCGATCGACACTCCGGGATGACGAGGCGGATGGCCCTCGGCCTCTTCGCGCTGGGATCTGGTTGCACCAGTTCCCAACGTCATGCTCAGCCTATCGAATCCGCCCCCATTCCGGGCGGAAGCGATTCTTCCGAGTCGATCCTCGCATCATTGATTTCAGCACACAATCAAGAACGGACTTCCGCACGTTTGCCGGCGTTGTCCGAGAATGAGTGGCTCGTGAACGCCGCAAGCCTGCACGCCAGGGACATGGCGGATCACGGGAGGATGTCGCATCAGGGGAGCGATCGTTCCAGCCCTTTCCAACGTATGGAACGGGTCGGATACCGATTTCGGGCCGCGGCGGAGAACATCGCCATGGGGGACTTCACCCTCGAGTCGCTCATGCGGGCCTGGATGACGAGTCCCGGCCATAGGCGCAACATCCTCGGAAACTACAACGATATCGGCGCAGCTTACGCGACCGCCTCGGACGGCAGGACCTATTGGTGCGTTACCTTCGGAACCCCGATGGGGCGTTGAGTGCGTTGGCCATTGGCGGTTGTCGGATATGATTTCCAAACAAGGAGCGACAATCGCCTCCGATTGATCGAGGCTCGGTCGCTCGAAAGGATCGTTTCTCATGCAAGGTCGAGCTTGGATCGCCGTAGGACTCTTGGCCGTCGCCTCGGGTTGTCGATCGGGACCTTCGTCCCGCTCCGTTGCGTCGTCCGAACCGCCGCTTGCGGCTGTGGGCGAGCCGGGGACGACCGTGATTGACGCCCCGCCGCCACGCACCGTGACGTGGGTCGACCGGCACCCACTCTTCTCCAAGCCCCGGCAATATTATGAGAGCTCGGGCGACAACAAGGTGGTGAAGACTGCGGCCGCCACCGTCATCGGCATCCCCGCTGGTGTCGTCGGGGAGTTGAAGCAGATCGTGGTCGGCACCCCGGCCGCCACCGCTCCGCCCTACTGAGCCACACACCTCGTCGATAATACCAGCCGTCATCGAACGCGAAAGGATCTCCGAGACCTGATTGGTCTCGGAGATCCTTTCGTCATTCCCGTCGAGCTATCGATTCGGTTTGCGACGACCTCACTCCACCTCGATCGTGGAACGATAACCGCTGAGGGTCGGCAAGGACTCTATCGAACGTCGAAGTCCTCGACGCTGCCAGAACCTGGCGGACCGGGCGTGGATCACGACGTTCCGACCGACGACGCGTACTTCGAGTGAACGCAGCTGATCGCCGTACCCCGCTCGAATCTGACTCTCGAGTCGACGCTTGAAGGCCGCATCGGTCGCCGGGTCCGTGCGATGCTCGACGATGATCCCGTCGTCGGCAGAGTTCAGCATACCGCGTCCCATCGGGGGCGTGAGCATTCGTCCCAGGAAGCCGGAGGGACGACGCTGCGGGGGAATCCCACGGACATCGCCGCGAGGAGCCGGAGTATTCACCGGCGGTTTGGCTTTTGATTCGAGCGGCGAATTCGGTTCGTCCGCCGGGATGGTTTCCAAGTTCAACGTGCGCTCGGACGAATTAGGCGCGAGACCGGGACCGGGGAGTGCCTCGGCGGAAGGGGTTTCGCCATTCGGACCGAAGAGATCGGGAGCCTCGATGGGCTCGGACGCAACAGTCGCCGGCTTGGGAGTCGTGATCGGCGCGGGGACTGCAGTCCCTCGAGGCCTGCTGCGGAGCGGTATTCCGGGGACCGCGAGCATGGGGGCGAGCGTCACCGGGGCAGGGGATGCCGCAGGTGGGGGTGTCGCCGTTGCGGCCGGAGGCGGAGATGGCTTTGCCGCGGTGGAAGCCGCCGCGGGAGGGCCTGAGGACGTGGCCGCGGCAGCTGCGGGCTCGCCGGTCGAGGGTTTCAACGAAGGTGGCGTGAGTAGGAGCAGGTCGTCTTCGGCCGCTTCTACCCCGCCAGAGATGCCCAACGCCAAACAACTCGCCGCCACGAACCGACGCATGGCCGCATCCTCAACGCCGCATGACTTCGCAAGAGATACCCTCTAAGGGTGGTCGGCAATCTCGTCACAAAGACTTCAACCTTTTTTGAAGTGTCGGATCGACCCGCACGACTCGATTATTCGCGACTTTTCGACTATTCGGCGAGAATCTTATCCGCGAATTGATGATACCGAACCCGATGAAATGATCGGGCTGAGCCGGACTATGAAATCATTATCATTTAAACTATGACTGCTCATTAAAACCACCCGATTACTTATCCCTTTCACTGGATCGAGTCGTGCGGTCGAAATGCGCGAGTCGGGTCGAAAACGGCAACGAAACAATCGGACTCTGGATAGGATCGTGTACCCGTCATGCCGCAGCTCCGGGACCAGGCCGAAGGCATACCCATCGGCTCAGCTGGTCGAACCCTCATCGCGTTGCGACGATTCGTCGATCGCGATGAGCAGACGCAGGGCTTTCTTACGAGTGGCCGCGGTGACGGCACCGTCGGACAGAATATGGACGAGCAGTTTCTGGGCACGCTCAAGATACAGGCTGGTCTCGATTCGAACCTGTCGCTCCTGCGACCAGGCACTCAGGAGTTCGTCGACTTCGCCCTGGGATTGGTTTTCTGCGGCGCGTACGGTCGCAATAGCACCCTCGCCCGGCGCAACCATCAAGAGTTGTCGGAAATCTCGAAGCATCGATGAGCTCCTTCGCTCTTATTAATTACTGGCATCCCGCCCGCCTTGAGCCATCCCTGGACGCTGGAATCCCGAGTCTTGAACGTGCAGATCACGAATCCCCGAGGAGGCAACTCCTCGCGAATCGAATAATTATTAGCGGATAGGAATCGAGCGGTCGGCGACCGTCGATGGTTCGCACGGACGGAGTGATTTAGTCGATGAATCGAGGCCCTTCCTGACGGCACTCTTGGATGCATCGACGAATCGAATTCTCTCGACACATGCGGGAAATGTCAACAGAAAAATCGGATTTATGAACGCGTCTTCGCGCCACTAATTCCTTAACTTTTCATGAGGGGCGCGACGAAGCGGGCGCCGCGAGATCCGATCGCGTCGCCCGAGTCGTTGTTTTTCGGAGGATGTTACCGCGTCGAGGCCGTTCCGGTTTCAGGGAGTCGCCGTCTCGTCATTCTTTTGCGAGGCCGGGGGAGGGGGCGTCTCCGACTTGCGGCCGATCGGCTTGTGGTCGTGCGGTCGGGGGACGGCCTCGCCGGCCTTGGTCTCGTTGAGCTCATCGACCCAGGTAAAGCGGCGTTCCTTCTGCCAGACGCCCCGGCCGATCCGCCAGTACTGGGCGCCGCAGGAGCCGCACCAGCGCGTCTTGGCGCTGCGCTTGCCGCGTCCCCAGAAGCGGATGAGCGGGATCAGGGTCCGACGACCGCAGCGAGGGCAGCGCTCCGGGCTGATCGCGATCAGCAGGAGCAGGAATCCACCGATCAGCACGAAGTTGATCAGGACGGAGACGAGCGTCGTCGGTGAGCTCTCGGACTTGCCCCAGATGTTGAGAGCGAAACGATTGTGGTAGACCGCGAGCGCCGGGAGGCAGAAGGAGAGGAGGACGAGCGCCGCCCAATACTTGGCGGGTCCCTGTCGCTCGAGGACGAGGAACAGCATCACCAGGACCCAGGGGGCGACCAGGATCAGGAAGAGCGGCGCGTCGTAGGCCGTGATGAAGCCGTATTGACGCAGCAGCGGCACAAGCAGGCCGATCACGAGGCAGATATCGATGAGCAAGAAAAGGATATGACGCCCGCGAGGCCGGAACCGGTTCAGGGGTTTTGAGGGGTGCGTCATGGATGCTTCCTCATTCATAGCCTTGTCATCGCCTATATTAACACTCAGGGCGTTACGCATTCTCAAGCTCAAAGAAACCCCGACGACGGGGATTCTCAAAGCGTGATCGGGTGGCTTTCCAGCAGATCATTCGTCAGGGATTCACCCTCTACGGTCTGGATAAGCCACGCTCCGTTACAAAACGACTTTCCAGGTTCCAGGTCGAGAGCACCTGGCGCCCCCTCCGCTTTTAAAGAATAGACCAAATTTTGCCGTAAAGACAGAATTCCCAGCGGATTCGTTTCACAAGGTGGAGCATTGCGAGCCGTCAGCGACGACATACCACTGCTTATTGTCTCAACTGACAGGTCGGTTGTGTTCCAATGTTCTGGTGAAGGCGGATCATTGAAATATGTGTCTAAGGAATTTGCGTTGAACGTGACCGAGCTTCAAGGTTTACGGGCCTCGGCCACCGTCTCGAGAGGGTGTTTCGCGCGATCCGTTAGTGGGATGGAAACCGGAGTTCCTCGAAGATGGGAGTCGTAGCAGGCAAGGATCATCTCGACGGCAGCACGGCCGTCGTAGACGCTGGCCTTCGGCTGGGTGTCGGTCTCAACCGCCTGGATCAGGTCGGCGACGATCACGCGGTTGGCGTCGAGGAGACTATTCGAGCTCAATGTCTCGGGTTTGCCGACTCCGGCACTGGTGATCTCGACCCAATTCGCCTGCGCCGAATGGCCGGTCCAGGTTGGGTCGGTCAGGAGGTGGGCTGACGGTAACCATCCGAACCCGAGGTCAATCCTTCCCGAGGTTCCGAAAATCTGGACGCCGAATCGTCCGGGGGTCTGCCTCTGCCTGGTCGTTCCAAAGTGGGCGAGGGCCGATTTCTGGGCGAAGCCGTAGGTCGCGTCGATGCGGTCACCGGCCAGGAGTCCGAGGCCCTCGGCTCCATTTCGGGCATCTTTCGGGGTCACGGGACGTCCTTCGGTCAGGACCCTTGAGTAACACCAGGAGGCGTCGCCGAGGAGGGCCCGGAACATATCCATGACGTGCGTGCCGAGGACCATCAGGTCTTCCCCGCCGCCACGGTTGTCTTCCTTGCCCCGGCCGCGGACTTCCAGAACCTCGCCGATCACCCCGGCATCGATCATTTCCCGGATGCGAGCCAATTTAGGGCTATAGCGCGTCTGGAAGGCGATGGCGAGCTTGGTGTGAGAACGCTCGCAAGCGGTGACGATGGCGTCGCAGTCGGCCAGAGTCGGCGCCATCGGCTTTTCGCAGAAGACGTGGATACCTCGCTCGGCGCAGGCCAAAATCATCTCCCGACGGGCATCGATCCAGCGCGGAGCGACCGCGACAAATTCGGGTTTCTCGCGATCGAGCATCTGCCGATAGTCGGCGTACGTCGCGTTGACTCCGAGCCGACGTGAGGCCAGGGCCAGGCCTATCGGATTCGCGTCGGCCACCGCGACCAGTTTGAGCTTCGGCTGTTCCAGGAAGGCGAGATCGATGTCGTGGCCATAGTTTCCGTGCCCCGTGTAGCCGATCACCGCCGCCCGATAGGGAGCCTGATACATCGCCCGGTCCTCTCGCCTGGAAGGGGGTAGGGGTTCCCGAACGCATTGTCAGGTCGATGATAGGTCGCGGGGCTTCGATTCTCAAGCGTTTCGATGTGTGCCGGTCAGATCACTTCGCTGAGGCCAAAGGTCAGTTCGGAGGGGTGTGGCAATGAAGAAAGCCCGCCGCGCTTTCGCGAGGTGGGCTGTTCGTGAATCACTCATCCGAAACAAGCGATCGCGTCCAACGATTCTCGAAGGATCGTGGCGATCAGTTCCAGGCCTGAGACGCGAGGATCTCTTCCTCATCGAAGGCAGGCTCATCCCAGTGCGGGCCGGGCGTGGAGGAAGGTCGGTCGACCCGGCCGGGGATTTCTACCGACTCGGTCTTGGCGTTCGAGCCGAACCAGTTCAACGGGTTGATGCAGCGGAGCATCGACTGGACCTCCTCGGGGCCGAGGAAGGTCAAGTAGCAGGCGGTCATCATCTCGCCGAAAATCGGGATGTTCACCGAGAAGAGGATGCCCGTGTGAAGGCTAACTCCCGCGAGGATCACCCAGGGACGCGTCGGACGGAACCACAGCAGGAAGGCCAGGGCGAACTCGAGGAAGAGGACGCCATAGGTCATAACGTTGAGCAGGACTGGATAGCTGGTCAGGAACGACAGGAAGGGCCGGCCGACCTCTGTGTTGAGGAGGACGTAATGGAGCGCCGTTCCATTCAGCCAGCTCCCGCCATTGCACTTGAACATGGCGGTCGTGAAGTAGATCAGAGCGAGCTGGAGTTGGATGAGCCGCTGGGCCCATGGGACGATCAGGGCATCGGCGTCGGTGCCCCGCCTGCGGCGTGCGCGACGGGCATCGAGCGAGTAGGCCGCCCCGCTCGGTGCGAGCATCATGTAGAAGGTCATGACCATCACCAGGGCATCGGCGCCGCTGTTGGTCAGCAGGTTGCGGTGATGGATCGAGAGCATGGCGAGGTAGAGGGCGACGCCCGCGATCCTCGTGTGCCAGCCCACCGTGTAAATGCTGGCGATGACAGCCGTCGCGGCGAAGAAGAGCCGGACCGACAGTGGATCCTGGAAATAGAGCAGCGGGGAGGTGCGGTAGGGCCCCGCCAGTTCGAGGGCTTCCTTCCCCTGAAGCAGCCCGGCATCCGTGAGCCAGTAGTTCATGTCGAAGGCGAGGAAGCCGAGGTTGCAGAGCACGACCACGCCGAAGACGATCCGGAAGATCCCGAGCGGCTTGGCCGAGATCGGCCCGAACCAGAACTGATTCCAAGCGCGGAGCGGGTTCATGGTCGCACCTCCTCGAGCGAGGCGAACTGGAAGGTCGTCAGCAACTCGGGCCTGGTCGGGGTCATCGGGTCGGCCGGCGGTCCGCCCGGTTCGGGGGTCGGCCTGACCTGATAGAAGAGATGTACGTCCATCGGGAAGGCCTCATCCTTAAGGCCCAGGCTGCGGACGGCGTGCCTGGCCGCAAACTTGCGATTGATGTCGCTCCCCTCGCCGACCATATTCGCCGTGTACTTGGAGTATCGGAACCGGGGGATACCTTGCCAGACGGTGTAGTCGGCCATCTTCGGGAAGGCGAAGTTGTGACGCATCCCCTTCGCGTCGACGACCTCGGCCTCGAGTGTGCACGTGTCCTTGATCGGGTCGGGGGCGAACATCGCCCAGTACTGCCAGAGGCCGAGCGGCAGCATGTAGTACCCCGTCGTCGGGGTCATGAAATTGCGGAGCGGCCCCACGGGAAGCACCCAGGTCACGACAGCGGTGCAATGGGCCAGGATGAAGACGGAGATCAAAACTTTCTTAGCGGTCCATCGCCAATTCACGCGAACCTCCCCTCGATCCTGTTGTGGAGGGCCGGACTTTAGACGAACCGCTTTTTTCCGTCAATTCGTCTTCAGGGGTGTGAGCCCGACCTTCTCGAGCGTTCTCGCGGGCCCCGGCCGACTTGTCCCCGGCGTGTGGAGAACTTATAGTGTGGATTCAGCTTACGGCCTCGGTGACTGACCGGGCGGGGCATTGCGAATCGGCCGTCAAAACGGAAACAACGGCCGCACGGCGAGGAGGCCGACACGTCGATGATGCCAGGCGATTCTTCCACGAATGTCGTCGTCCTCGGATCAACCGGGTCCATAGGCCGTAGCGCATTGAGCGTCGCCGAGCACGACGGCGGCAAACGCCTCAAGATCTGGGGGCTGAGCGCCCATTCGCGCTGGGAGGACCTGGTCGAGCAAGCCCGCGAATTTAGCCCCCATGCCATCGCGGTCACCGATCCCCAATCGGCCGCCTCGGTCAGGTCCCGCTTGAACGGGGCCGGCATCCAGGTCCTCTCCGGGGCCGAAGGGGTCGAGGAGCTCGTCCGCCACCCCGAGACCCATCGCGTACTCAACGCGATCGTCGGCGCGGCGGGGCTCAACGGGACCATCGCCGCCCTCGACGCCGGCAAGGTCGTCGCCCTGGCGAACAAGGAAACACTCGTCGTCGCCGGCCAGATCGTGATGGACCTCGCCAAGAAGGGCGGGGGATCCCTGCTGCCCGTCGATAGCGAACACTCCGCCATCTTTCAAGCATTGAGCTCGGGGGCCCGATCCGAGGTCCGTCGGGTCATCCTGACCTCCTCCGGCGGCCCCTTCCGCGGCAGAACCCGGCGCGAGCTGGAGAACGTCACGCCCGAGGAAGCCCTCCGGCACCCGACCTGGAAGATGGGCCCGAAGATCTCGGTCGACTCAGCCACCCTCATGAACAAGGCACTCGAAGTGATCGAGGCCCGCTGGCTCTTCGACCTCGAGCCGGAGCAGGTCGATGTCGTCGTGCATCCCGAAAGCGTGGTGCATTCGATGGTCGAGTTCGTCGACGGCAGCGTCGTCGCCCAGCTCTCGCCCCCCGACATGCGTCTTCCGATTCAATATGCGTTAACCTATCCCGATCGCTGCAACGGGCCGAGTCGACGCATCGACCTGACCCGGGCCTTCTCATTCACGTTCGAGCCCCCCGACCGCGAGACCTTCCCCTGCCTGGACCTGGGGTACGAGGTCATGCGTCGAGGGGGCACGGCAGGGGCCGCGCTGAACGCCGCCAACGAGGCCGCCGTCGAGCGGTTCCTGAACCGCACGATCGGCTTCCTCGACATTCCACGCGCTTGCCGCGCGGTGCTCGACCATCACCCGTTCGATCCACGGCCCTCACTCGACGACCTCTGGAAGGTCGATGCCTGGGCCCGCCAGGAGGTAGCACGTTGGAGAATCTGATAGCGGTCCTGAATGGCTTCAAGGTGGCCCTGGGTCTCGGCTTCGTCATCTTCCTGCACGAGCTCGGCCACTTCCTCCTGGCCAAATGGAACGGGGTTAAGGTCGAGAAGTTCTCGATCGGCTTCGGCCCGACGCTTTTGGGCTTCCGCCGAGGCGAGACCGAGTACGTCCTCGCTGCCATCCCCCTCGGCGGCTTCGTCAAGATGCTCGGGGAGAACCCCGAGGAAGAGGCGAGCAAGTCGACCGACCCTCGCGCCTTCCAAAACAAGTCGGTCGGCGCCCGCATGGCGATCATCTCGGCCGGCGTCATCATGAACGTGATCCTCGGCCTGGCGTGCTTCGTCTTCGCCTACGGCCGTGGTATGGACGAGAACCCGGCGATCATCGGTGTCGTGCAGCCGGGCTCCCCGGCGTACAAGGCGGGGATTCGCCCCGGCGATGAAGTTGTCTCGCTCGATGGCCGGGGCGAGATGAACTTCAATACCTTGAGAATGAATATCGTCCACAGTTCGGCCGGGCAGGTTCTCCACTTCGAATTGAAGCGTCCAGGCATCGATGCGCCGGTCAAAGTCGATGTCGAACCCCTCAGATTGAAGGATTCGCCCTACCCAAATATTGGTATCTTGCCCTCAAACAGCCTGCGGATTTACTCATCGCCTTCAATCGTGCCCTCTGGCATGAATTTGACCGCTGATCAATACAAATCGCTCGACCTGATGCCCGGGGACGTACTCGTGGCGCTCGGCCCGGTGGGCGAAGCCCCGAAGCCGGTCTCCAGTGCCCTGGAACTCGATCAGCTCCTTGCGACTTATCGCTCCAAGCCCGTGTCATTCGTGTTCGAACGAAAACTCAAGTCGAATAATGCCAAGGAAGAGCCCAAGACCAGCAAGGTCACATTGACCCTTCCTCCAAATCACATCGTTGACCTCGGCTTACGCATGACGATCCAGCCCATCCAGGCGATCCGTCCCGGCTCTCCTGCAGAGAAGGCGGGTTTTCTTGCCAAGGATCTCATCATCACGGTCGATGGCAAGAACGACTTCGACCCGATGCAACTCGGGGACTACTGCTTCGATCGTGCCGGTCAAAATGTCATGTTCGAAGTTGAAAGGGTGTCGAACAACGGGAAGCCTGAACGTGTCTCATTGACCGTCGTACCCGACTCGACTCCCCCGGAATTCGCCGTGACCAAAGATTCGCCACAGGATCTTCCCGCAATCGGGATCGCCTATGGTGTTCTATCCAAGGTCGCCTCGGTTCGTGCCGGCTCGCCCGCCGAGAAAGCCGGAGTGGTCGTCGGCGACGAAATCGTCAAGCTGACCCTTCCCCCGCAAGCGACCGTCAAGAATGCCAAGCCCTCCGAATTTCCACTCGGTTCCAAGACTGATGCCTGGCCAGCGGCGTTCGCCAGCATGCAATACATCTCCGAGCGGACCGAACCCTTGGTCGAGTTGAGCGTCAAGCGATTGGCCAAACCTCTGAAAATCCGGCCGGAACAAGAGGGAGAATGGTATTCCAACTCGCGAGGGCTGCAATTCGGGGCCCTTATCCGCAGGTTGCCGCCTCAGCCAGCGGGGGCTGCACTCCGTCGCGGGGCGGATGACACCCTGGACAATATCCTGAAGATCTACATGCTTCTGCGAAGCCTCTTCCAGGGCCGTGTTAGCCCGACACTGCTCGGCGGCCCGATCATGATCGCCCAGGCGGCGTACAGTCAGGCCGAGTCGGGTTTGACGGAGTTGGTTCATTTCCTCGGGCTCCTGAGCATCAATCTCGCCGTGCTCAATTTCCTGCCCGTCCCTCCGCTCGACGGCGGACAGATGGTCTTCCTGATCGCGGAGAAAGTACGAGGGAAACCACTACCCGAGTCGGCCGTCGCCGCCGGCAGTTATGTAGGCATCATCATGCTCCTGTGCCTCATGGCCTATGTCATGTTCCAGGATGTCTGGAGAAGCTTCTTCTGACATCCAAATGAGCCTATGGGACGGAGCACGAGTCCATCGAGCTCCGTCCCGTTCTCATCTTAAAGGCTCAGGAGATCGATGACCTTCGCAACGCATGGCACACTCGAGGGCGACGGGGATGAAGAGCGATTGGGCGTTGATCGAGATCCGCGAGAGTAAGCCACACCTCCATTCTAACGGGGTGGCACTTGAGTCCGTCCTGGATCAACTGGTGTCTATCGGTAACCTGGCGGCCGTCGCAGAGGCGTTGGATATCAGCCCCGCGGATCTGGTCATCACTCTCGGGTTTCAGGCCCTCGGCGATGCAGATTCGGAAGGCCCGCCATTGGTGACTGGTGCAGCGAAGCATGCAGCACTCAAGCCATTCCTCATTGAGTCGGCCTGGGCCAAGATCCTGCCGAATGTACCGAGGCCTCACAGGCTCGCACTGTCGGCCGGACTGCTGCAAGTCTTCGACCACTGGGAGTCCAGTCACGAGGCGGCTCAACAGGCCGACGACCTCGGTGAGCGTCCCTTCTCAGCGTACTGGCATGCCATCGCGCATCGACGCGAGCCGGACGCGGGGAATGCGTCGTACTGGTTCCGTCGCGTGGGCCGACATCCCGTCCAGCGCGAACTAGCCGAGGAGGCCGCCGCGTTGATCGAAGGTTCAAGCCAGCCGGTGAGTGCGCGCAAACTCATCGCCGGGAATGACTGGAATTCCTCAGCGATGATCGAGTTCTGCGGCGACGGCCGTCCGCGACCCGAGGTCGCGAAACTTGCACGCCGGATTCAACGCCTCGAGATGAAATTACTCCTCGAAGCCACGGCCCAAGCCTACTGTCAGGCAGACTGAGCCTTGAACGCGCTGAAGCTTCGCAGGAGGATTTCGGCGAGAGTCGATTTTACGACGCGTCGGGGAATGTGATGAACTCCGAAGGCGGGAGAGGACGACATTACCGTCGCCTTCCTCGCGCGTCCGGAGTTCGTTGCTGTCTTCCGCACTGACGAGGTTCAGCGCTCGTTGATGATCTTCTGCGTGATCTCACGCTCGCAGATTTTGCACCATTTCCAACGGTTGGCACCCACGGCCTCGTCGAGATGTTCTTTCGCGACGTAGATCGTGCGGAACCAGATTTTGGCTTCTCCGTCCCCGGCCTTATCGAGCTTTGCGCAGCGAGCGAAGTGGAGAATGTTGGTCCCCGCCTTCACGGCGCCTCGCTTCGCGTCGGGCTTTGGCACGGTTCCGTGAAAGATATACCCGATGGCTTCGACACGAGCCTCATCGAGATCGTCGGCGGAATCCAACGGGCGGACGGAGACTTGATCCTGAATCGGCATGAAAGGTTCCCTGCTCCCAATGCCTTGCAGCACTGTAGATTAGAGATTACACGTTAACTCAAGTGGTGCGATTTGGCAAGGGCGAGATGCGGACCTCCCGATCTCGCCTCGATTGAGTCAGCCCCTGCGGGAGTGTAACCTGAGCTGAAATTTCCTCCCCGTTTCAGCCTTTGAGACGATTGATCCTTTGATTCGAGAAACCGTCGGCCATCTCAGAGACCTCCCACGCTACCGCCAGATCCTGGCGACGCTCGTACGCTATGGCTACCAGGATGTCGTCTCCGCCCTCCACCTGGAAGGGATCGTGCGACCTCTCGAGCGGGTCGCCCTCGGCGATGACGTGCCGCCCCAGGACCGGGCCCGCCGCCTCAGGCTCGTCTGCGAAGATCTGGGCCCGACCTTCGTCAAGCTCGGGCAGCTCCTCAGCACGCGGCCTGACCTCCTGCCTGAGCCTTATACAACCGAGCTCGCCGCGCTCCGCGACGATGTCCGGCCATTCCCGTTCGAGGAGGCCGTGGTCATCCTCGACGAGGAGTACAAAAGGCCACTCTCCGAGATCTTCGCCTCGATTGACCCCGTCCCCGTCGCCTCCGCCTCGATCTCGCAGGTGCATCAGGCTCGGCTCCTCGACGGACGGATCATCGCCTTGAAAATCCGTCGACCAGGGATCGAGAAGACCGTGCAGGCCGACCTCGACATCCTGAATAACCTGGCCCAACTCGCCGAGCGACGACTCCCATTCCTGCAGGTTTACGGGCCCGTGACACTGGCCAGGGAGTTCGAGCGGACGCTCAAGCGTGAGCTCGACTTCAACGTCGAGAAGCGGACGATGGTCCGTTGCCGGGCGCAGTTCGCTGGCGACCCGACCGCACACATCCCGTTCGTCCTCCCCGAATATTCTTCGGCCCGCGTGATCGCCATGGAGTTCATCGGCGGTGTCGGCGTCGACGACATCTCCGGGCTGAAGGCGATGGGCATCCGGCCGGCCGACGTCGCGATCCGCGGCGCCCGGATCCTGTTGAAGCAGATCTTCGAATTTGGATTCTTCCATGCAGATCCCCACCCGGGAAACCTGCGAGTCCTGCCCGGCGGCATCGTGGCGCCGCTGGATTACGGGATGTTTGGCCAACTTGATTCTCGGACCCGGGAGCGCATCGGCGACCTCCTGGGCGGGCTGCTCTCCGAGGACACGGACCGAGTCCTGCGAGCCTTGAATGCCCTCGACATCCGCGGCGACCACGTCGACCCTTCGTTGCGGCGAGACGCCGCAGAACTCATCCTGTCCTATTCAGAACTCACCCTCGACACGATCGATCTGGGTGTCTTGCTCCACGAGTTGATCTCATTCATCCGGCTCCATCATCTGCACATCCCGCCCGACCTGGTGTTGCTGATCCGATCGCTCGTCACCATCGAGAGCGTGGGGAGGGCCCTGGATCCTCATTTCGACATCGGCTCGGAACTCTATCCGATGCTCCAGCGACTCGCACTCCATCGATTCCACCCCACGCGCCTGGTCGCGACCGGAATCCGAACCGCGGAGGACCTCCAGCGCATCGCCATGATGCTTCCCGAGGTCCTCGGCCAGTCACTCGAGTCGATCAAGCGGGGGGAGTTGACGGTCCACTTCGACCTCCAGCACTTCGAAGCCCTGGTGAAGCAACTCATCCGGGCCGCGAATGTTATGGCGGTCGCCCTCGTGATCGCCGGGCTGATCGTGGGCAGTGCGCTCGTCTATCGGGGCGGCGCCTTGACGATGGGCCTGACGGGATTCGTGGTCGCCATGGTCCTGGGCCTCTGGATCGTGTGGAGCATCATGCGGGCGGAGTGATCGCGGAGGCCCTGAGACGTGGTCAAAAAGCGGGACGAGTCGGGTCCGAAACGACCCGACTCGCGATGTTTCGCATGGTTTGAAATCGGCGTGAGGCTCACTCTCGCACGGACACCGCATCGGCCGTCGTCTTCGGTTGGGCAGGGGGCGGGGTCAGCGAGGGGGCCGACGAGTCGGGGCGATGCTTGAGGAGTTCGCTGAACGTGAAGGCGTGGAACGGCTGGGTCACGGCGGGCTCGCCATCCTTGGAGGCGTTAGCCACCCAGAGTCGCGTGGACTTCGACTCGAAGAGCACGCTGTGCAGGTTCGACTTCATCGCCACCGGGCGATCCATGAGCTTGCGGGCGGCGTCGGCGTCGAAGGTCCCAACGCCCGCCTTCACGCGCTTGACTAGTTCCTGGTAGCGGTCGCCAGCCGAAAGCAGGACCGCATCCTTCACGGGTTCCGGCAGCTTCGGGTTCGACTCGCCCATGCCGATGACGGTGAAAACGTTCCAGGACGCCTCCATCCCGACCGCCTTGCCGGTCTCGCCATCGGCGATCACGTAATAGTATTCGCAAGTGCGAGGATTATCGCGAAACGTGGTGATCGCCTCGTCAAGACTGCGCGAATCCTCGAGGGCCATTCGGACGAGGAAGGCCATGGGGATGCCGTCCCAGTGCCCTAGGCCACGACCGCCCATCTCGCCGATCGACACCTTCTCCGCGTTCAATCCGGTGACGGACCCGATGAAGCCGGCGTAGGTGACGTTGACGAACGGTATCTTGCCGGTGGGCTCGGCGATCGTCAGCACGGCGTGGTCCTGGAGCTTCCAGTCACAGCCGTAATCGAGGATCCGGCCGTGGTAGAGGGTCCCGTCCTTGGTCGCCGATCCGCTGATCGCGAAGCCCGAGCAGTGGAACATTTCGGGGATGAAGTTCGCGTCGACCACGTCCTGGACAGGGAGTCCCGAACCGTCGGCGACGCCCTTCAATTCCTCGTAGAAACGAGCCGGGGTGAACTTGCGCTGGCGGGCGGCGATGCCGCCGATCGCCCGCTTCGGATTGAGGAGTTGGACGCCGCCAAGCTCGGCCTTGAGCTCCTTGGCCTTGACGTCGAAGAGGAAGCGGACGTTCTCCCGGATGTCGTCCTTCAGCAAGGTGCCTTGCTGGAAGCCCATCTCGTAAGGGGTCCCTTTGACGTGGAGGACCTTGTAGCCATCCACCTCTTCGAGGAACCCCTCGCCGCAACGAGCGATCGTCCTGGTTTCCGCCTGGGCACCGGCGGCGGTCGAGAGGATGAACAGGAACGTCCAGCCGAGCATCCGGATCCGCGACGCTTGCATCGAAACTTCTCCCAATCGAGAAACGATGACCCCGGCGTACGATATCCCAGAATTCTGCGATAAGCGAGATCCAAGTCCCAGCAACCGACAGTCGTGGCGATCCGAGGCCGACCTTGATCCGCGACTGAAGGCCCGCGACCGAGCAGGCCGGGGCCTTCATGCGATCGGGTCCGCTCTCATTCCCACTCAATCGTGCCCGGAGGCTTGCTGGTGACGTCGTAGACGACCCGGTTGATCCCCTTGACACTGTTGATGATCCGCGTCGAGGCCCGGGCGAGAAGCTCGTGGGGGATGCGCGACCAATCGGCCGTCATGAAGTCGTCGGTCTCGACGGCTCGCAATGCGACGGCATTTTCGTAAGTACGGCCGTCCCCCATGACGCCGACCGAGCTGACGGGGAGCAGGACCGCGAATGCCTGGGCGATCTGCCGTTCGAGCCCCGCTCGCCGGATTTCGTCGAGGAAGATCGCGTCAGCCTGTCGGAGAATTTCGAGCCTGTCGTGGCTCACGGGCCCGAGGCAGCGAACGGCCAGGCCGGGGCCGGGGAACGGATGTCGCCAAACGATCGAGTCGGGCAGGCCAAGCTCCAGGCCGAGGCGTCGCACCTCGTCCTTGAAGAGGTCGCGAAGCGGCTCGATCAACTCGAAGCCGAGTTCGGCCGGCAGGCCTCCGACATTATGGTGGTGCTTGATCGTCGCCGCCGGGCCGTCCTTGTCGCCACCGCTCTCAATCACGTCCGGATACAAGGTGCCCTGTGCGAGATATTTGGCGTTCGGGATCGACTTGGCCTCGTCGCGGAAAACGTCCACGAACGTATGACCAATCCTGATCCGCTTTTCCTGGGGATCCGATACGCCGTTGAGCTCCTTAAGGAAGCGTCCGGACGCATCGACGACGCGTAGCTCGGCGTCGGAATGCTTACCGAAGGCTTCCGCGACCGAATCACGCTCCCCGGCCCGCAGCAACCCGTTGTCGACGAAGACGCAGACGAGCCGAGGCCCGATCGCCTTGGCGATCACCCCTGCCGCGACGGCAGAGTCGACGCCCCCGGACAGTCCGCAGACGACCCGGTCGTTCTCACCGACCTGGCGACGAACGTCCTGGATCGAGCGTTCGAGGAATGCGCTCATCGTCCAGGACTTCGGGCTACCGCAGATGCGATCGAGGAAATTGCCCAGGATCAGAGTGCCGTAGGGCGTATGGGCAACCTCGGGATGGAACTGGAGCCCGTAGATCGGGCGTGTCCGGTGCTTGACCGCGGCCACCGAGCAGGTCGCCGTCGTGGCGAGCGGGATGAACTCCGAGCCGGCCTCCTTGACCTGATCGCCGTGGCTCATCCAGACTGTCGTCGACTCGGGGACCTCGTGGAAGAGGGGCTCCTTGGAGTCGAGGATGTGGCAATCGGCCCGGCCATATTCGCGAGCGGGGCTCGACTGCACCGTGCCGCCGAGGGCGCGACAGGCGAGTTGCATCCCGTAGCAGACGCCGAGCACGGGGACGCCGAGGTCGAAGAGGCCGGGATCGCACTGGGGTGCGCCTTCCTCGTAGACGCTCGAAGGGCCGCCCGAGAGGATGATCGCCAGGGGATTGAGCTCGCGTGCTCGTTTCGCGCTGAGGTCATGGCGTACAACGCGGGCGAACGCATGACGTTCGCGAACCCGGCGTGCGATCAACTTGACGTATTGCGAACCGTAGTCGAAGACGAGGACCGGACGATCCTCTAGGCCGGGGCTCTCCATGAACTCAGCATTCCCCACGAGAAAGTCAGGCTCGGTACGAACCAAAACGTCAGTCTACCACATGAGTCGTTCCGTCGCACCGTGTCAGCCGCCAACTTTTCTCGTAGGGCCGTTCGCAAGTTTCAGAATTGAATAGCAAGGTCGAGAGGGCCGGGTCAGTCAGACTCCTAGGCCTCGTCGACCGGCCAGGGCTGGACCTCGAATTCTTCGCCCGTCTCAACCGCATGGAACGTCACCGTATGCGCGTCCATGTCGATGATGGCGAACGAGCGCGATGATTCAACCGTCGGCAACGAGGCGATCGAGCCCGGATTCATCACCAGACCTTTCTCGCAGCGATACCAGGCTGGCTCGTGGGTGTGGCCATAGATGAGGATGTCGGCACTGAGTTGCTGGAGATAGTCCTCGAGCTGGGCCGCGGAATGGCTATAGGGCTGGACGAACTCCATGTCGCTATGGGGTGAGCCGTGGACGATGACGCTGACATGTCTCATCTCGGAGATCAGGGCGTACGGTGGCAGGCGACCAAGGGCGTCCAAGCTGGCCTGATTCGGAGTGGCTCCCCCGAACTCGTCGATGCCGTTCGGGCCTCGGCGGAGGGCCCAGCGGTCGTGGTTTCCTCGGACCGCGACAATGTTGTGATGAGTCAGGAACTCGACGACGCGGTCCGGTTCCGGGCCATAGTCGACGAGGTCCCCCGCGCAGACGACGCGATCAACCTTGAGGCGGTGGAGATGACTCCACGCCTTCTCCAACGAAGAGAAGTCGCCGTGGATGTCGGAGATGACCCCGAGCCTCATCCTTTAGCCTCCCGGCCTGGCATGGTCCCTTGCGGGTTCGCGAGTTCCACCGCGCGACGATTGGCCGCCTCCACCGCGTCGATGAAAGCCGCCCGCATACCGCCTCTCTCGAGGGCGTGGACGCCGGCGATCGTCGTGCCCCCCGGGCTGGTGACCTGATCCTTGAGCGTACCCGTATGAAGGCCGGTCTCCAGGACCATTCGCGCCGAGCCGAGCACGGTCTGGGCCGCCAGGGCCGTCGCCACGTCTCGGGGAAGCCCTACGCGGACCCCGCCGTCCGAGAGCGCCTCGATCATCATGTAGACGAAGGCCGGCCCACTGCCCGAGAGGGCCGTCACCGCATCGATCAGCGACTCGGGCACGGAGAAGGCGATTCCGACGGCCTCGACGCACGACCTAACGACGGCCTCGTCGGACGGGAGCGCGTGGGCTCCGAGGCAGAAGCCTGAGGCCCCTTCGCCGACGAGAGCAGGGGTGTTGGGCATCACTCGCGAGAGTCTGCGGTCCGGTCCAAGCCCTGTCCCGATCGTCGCCAGGGAGATGCCCGCGGCGATCGAGATGATCAGGTGATCTTCCGTGACGAACTCGCGGATGTCCTTGAGTACCCCGGCCATGCTCTGGGGCTTCACAGCCAGGACGATGACCTCGGATTGTCGGACGACGGCTTCGTTCGTCTCGAGCACCGTCGCGCCCGTCTCTGCCGCGAGGCTCGATCGAGCCGCGCCGTTCGGGTCGCTCGCGAAGACGAACTCGGGCGAGGTCGTGCCGGCTCGCAGCATCCCCCGGATCAAGGCCGTTGCCATCTTTCCCGCGCCAATGAATCCCCAACGGAGGCTCGAACTTGCCACGCAGACTCTCCCTCGGTCTCTGTCGATCAACTCGTGCCGGGACCTGACGTATTTCTGATCGATCGGTAGCGGTCACATCGTACCCGGCTGTTTCATCGAAGCGAATCTCCGGAGTCTTGAAACGGATTGAATTTTGCGAGATCTGGATTTAGAGATGGCCAAGTCAAGCCAGGTGGGAAGAAGAGGTATTTGTTGAGTCGGCGAAACGCCGATGCTCGAAACGTACGTCTTAGCAGATGCCGAATTACTGTAACGTCCTTTTAGGGTTTGACTTAAGATTACTTTGATTGACTTCAGGCTTGGGGAATTCGGGCTGACTTTCGACGAAAAAATCGGCATGTTCGCTCAGGGCCGATCTTGAAATTAGAGGGAGGATCCGGATAATGGTTTTCTTTCTCAGTGACTGCGTGACAGATTAGATTTCAGGCTGTGCCCGCCGTGGCCGTACCGAAAAGACGGAAGTCGTTGTCTTGTTAAGGTATGCATAGGAGCCACGACATTTCGGTTGCTCCCGCTCTGAATGTCTGCCCTCACTGCAAGCTGGCGACGCCACCGCACAAGGTTTGCGACCTGGCCGAGGATTGCGGCAAGATCCAGGGCAGAACGCCGCATAACCCGCCGGCCTAGCAGGCAATCTAATTTCACGCCGAAATTTGTGGGAGCGAGTTGGTCATGGGACGCGAGTGCGAAGTTAGCGGCAAGAAGACATCGTTCGGCAACCACGTCACGACGCGTGGTAAGGCGAAGTACCTCGGCGGCGTTGGTAAGAAGACCACCGGCGTTAGCCGCCGCACCTGGCAGCCGAATCTTCAGCGCATCCACGTCTGGCTGCCGAACGGCACGACCCGCTACGTGCGAGTCGCCACCTCGGTCATCCGCACGGGCATCCTGACCCTCGAGGTCGACGGTAAGCTCCAGACCTTCCCGTTGATCAAGGCCTCCAAGGGCAGCGCCAAGGCTCGCGCCGAGTTGAAGAACCTCTACCCCATCTGATTCAACCAGGTCGAGCCGATGGCTCGCCGGTGGGTGGGTTGATCGAAGTTGCCGCCTGATGGACGTCTTCCTCGCTTGAGGCGATAGACAACCACCAGGCGGTTTCTGTTTTCGAATTGGGATATTGGCGCACCAAGTTCAATAGAAAAGCCGTCGCGAGATCATGGGTCATGATCTCGCGACGGCTTGTTTTGCACAGGAAGTGCGTGGCTACACTCAGACTTCGTCGTCTTCGCGGAGCTTGGCGACGACGCTCAAGTCTTCGAGGGTCGAGGTATCGCCGCTGCTCTCTCGGCCGGCGGCGATGTCTCGCAGAAGACGCCGCATGATCTTGCCGCTCCGAGTCTTGGGGAGCGAATCCGTGAAGCGGATGTCATCCGGACGGGCGAGGGCCCCGATCTCCTTCACGACGTGGTTGCGGAGTTCCGACTTGAGAGCATCGGTCGGTGCCTGACCCGTTTCGAGCGTGATAAACGCGGCGATCGCCTGACCACGCAAATCGTCGGGGCGTCCGACGACAGCCGCCTCGGCGACCTTGGGATGGCTCACGAGCGCGCTCTCGACTTCCATAGTGGAGAGCCGGTGGCCCGCCACATTGAGGACATCATCGACGCGGCCGAGGATCCAGTAGTTGCCGTGATCGTCGCGACGGGCTCCATCGCCGGTGAAGTAGCAGCCGGGGATCTCGCCCCAGTACTGAGTCGCGTACCGCTCGTCGTCATTGTACAGAGTTCGGAGCATCGCCGGCCAGGGCTGCTTGATGACGAGAAAGCCCCCCTGGTTATCGCCGACGGGGGCTCCATCTTTGGTCACGATCTCGGGCACAATGCCGGGCAGGGGTCGGGTGGCCGAGCCAGGGATCGTGGGCGTCGCGCCGGGCATCGGGGCGATCATGATCGAGCCCGTCTCGGTCTGCCACCAGGTGTCGACGATCGGACAGCGCTCGCCGCCGATTACGCGGTGGTACCACATCCAGGCCTCGGGGTTGATCGGCTCCCCGACGCTCCCGAGCAGCCGAAGGCTGGATAGGTCGTACTTCTTCGGGAACTCCTCGCCCCACTTCATGAAGGCGCGGATCGCGGTGGGGGCGGTGTAGAGGATCGTAACCTTGTAATCCTCGATGATCTTCCAGAATCGCCCTTCATCCGGCCAGTTCGGGGCCCCCTCGTACATCACGCAAGTCGCGCCGTTGGCGAGCGGACCATAGACGAGGTAGGAGTGCCCCGTCACCCAGCCGATGTCGGCCGTGCAGAAGTAGGTGTCGTCCTCGTGGAGGTCGAAGACCCACTTCGTCGTCAGCGACGCGCCGAGCAGGTAGCCGCCCGTCGTGTGTAGGATGCCCTTCGGCTTCCCGGTCGACCCGGACGTGTAGAGGATGTAGAGGGGGTGCTCACTATCAAGCGGCTCCGGCTTGCAGACGGTCGAGGCCTTGGCGGCAAGGTCGTGCCACCAGTGGTCGCGTCCCGAGGTCATCGGGATGTCATGCCCCGTGCGCTGGTAGACCACGACGCTCTCGAGTGTCGGGCAGAGGGCCGCCGCGCCGTCGGCGTTGTCCTTCAGGGGGACAACCTTGCCGCGTCGATATCCGCCGTCAGCCGTGACGAGCACCTTCGCCTTGCAGTCCTGGATGCGGCCCGCGAGGGCCTCGGCGCTGAAGCCACCGAAGATCACCGTATGCGGGGCCCCGATCCTGGCGCAAGCGAGCAGGGCGATGGCCAACTCGGGGACCATCGGCATGTAGACCGCGACGACGTCCCCCTTCTGAACGCCAAGGTTCTTGAGGACATTCGCGAACTGGGAGACCTCGCGTTGAAGGTCCTGGTAGCGGAGTACCCTGCGTTCGCCGGGCTCACCCTCCCAGATGATCGCCGCCTTGTTCTTGTTCGGCCCTTCGCAATGGCGATCGACGCAGTTGTCCGAGACGTTGATCGTCGCGTCGACGAACCACTTGGCGAACGGGGGTTGCCAGTCGAGGACCTTGGTCCAGGGTTTCGACCACCGGAGCGTCTGGGCCATCTCACCCCAGAATCCTTCGGGGTCATCCTTGGCTCGATTCCAAAGTTCCTCGTACTGGGCGAGTGAGGAAATGTGAGACTTGCGGGAGAACTCTGGCGGGGGAGGAAAAACCCGGTTTTCCGTGAGCATACTGACGATCGATCCGCCGTGTTCCGCCGTCATGGAAAGGAGCCTCCACGTTCGTCTCTCTGGCCGTCATCGAAAGGCGTCCTCCCATGACCACGAGGGAGTGCCTTGCGCTCGCGTACTTACCCATCTTCAAGCGCGGTTAGGCCTTGGATATTACAGGCAGGAAAGAAGGCGTGGCAAGTCGCAAGTCATCCTTCGGGGGTGACTTGTCCACGTCGCAACCTCGACAAATGGCTTCAGTTATACAATCGATGGTTTTGGACCGAGGTCGTTTGGGGATTGGCCCGGGCATGAAATGGCGATGAACTCGCCATTCGAGAGTCCTCGCGACAGATGGCGTCGCATCGACTCGGCGACGAAGCAGGGAGCAGTGACTCTCAGGCGGCGGCCGTGTTGGCGGAAGCCAGGAGAGCCGCCAGCGCGGAGTCGGCCGCGATGCGTGCCCCGCGAATGCAGTCGGGAATGCCGACGCCATCGAAGGCGTTGCCGGCCAGGGCCAAGCAGGAATGCTTCGCGAGTTGTTCGCGGATCGCCGACACGCGGTCGGTGTGCCCAAGCGTGTATTGAGGCATCGCGCGAGAGTGTCGGCCGACTTCGACCAGCAGAGGTTCCCCCTTGACGCCGAGGAGTTCCCCGAGTTCCGTCCGGGCGATGGCGACGAGTTCGTCGTCCTCCCGATCGAAGAGTTCCGGCTGCGTCGCCCCGCCGAGGAAGACCCGCATCAGGACACTCCCCTCGGGGGCCCTGGAGGGGAATTTCACGCTGAGGAAGGAAATCGCAAGGATGTTGCGACCTTCGACCGCAGGCACCACCGCGCCGAAGCCATCCATCGGGTGCGAAACCTGGTCGCGACGGAATGCGAAATTCACGATTGCCGAAGACGCGTAGGGGATCGATCGCAGTTGGAGCGCCAGGGCAGGATCATAGCCGTCGATCAGCCTGGCCGAGGCATGGGCTTCCGTGGTCAGGATCACGACGTGGGCCATGATCGGGTCGCCGTCGAGCAGCTCGACCCTCCACGGCGAGATCGGGTCCGTCCGGCTAATCCGCCGCACGGGAGAATTTGTGCGGACCGTACCTCTGGGGAGCGCCGCTACGAGTTCTCTCGGAAGCGTCTCCATTCCTTCATCCAGCGAGACGAAGAGACCATAGCGAGCCCCCGACGAATTCTTCTCGGCCGAGCGGGCTTCGCGACTTTGCCGGAACGCAGCTCGAATGAGGCTACCGTGCTCCTGCTCCATTCTGAGGAACTGGGGTAGGGTCGCCTTGAGGCTCAGCTCGTTGGGATCGGCGGTGTAAATTCCCCCGACCAGCGGCTGGATCAGGCGGTCGAGGGCCTCGCGGCCGAATCGGCGCTTCACGAACGTGGCGAGGCTTTCATCGCCGTCGTCTCCCTTCCTCGGAATCACGAGGTCGAAGAGCATCCGCATCTTGCCGCGCCACGAGAGGATCGGCGACGTCAACAATGGGCCCAAACGGTGGGGCGCCATGAGCACGAAGCCTTCCGGCACGGGGCACAGCTTCCCCTGCCTTACTACGAAAGAGCGGCGATGTCGAGAGTCGGTCCCGATCAGACGATCGGACAGCCCCAGTTCTCGGCAGAGGTCGACCCCCCAGGGTTTATTCGTGATGAACGAGTCGGCCCCGCCTTCCAGAGTGAATCCGCCCTCGCGCCGGGTCCAGATCGCGCCGCCGACACGGTCCTTGGCCTCCAGGACGATGATTTCGAAGGGAGGATAGGAGCCGCCCATATGCTGGGAAAGCCTGTGCGCAGCGGTCAGGCCGGAGAGCCCTCCCCCCACGACGACAATACGCTTCGGCTTGACGGAGTGATCCTCCAACGACTCGCTCCTCATCAACGCATTCGACCCACTCGCCGCGACACAGGATCGACCGAACCCTCGGTTTAAAAGACGTCACGACCCGTGAATCATTGATGCTGACGAAACGAAGGGGCTAACGCCAGAGATTGGATGCAAGCAATCCCGGGACCCCTGTCTGCCTAATCCCATCTTGAATCATAGCGTAATCAAGAAGGGGAGGAAATCAATGGAAGGGAGGGTAGGCGGCGAGGTCGAGCGGAGGGATTGAGGCCCCTCTCTCTGCGAAGGGAGGGTTGGGCCGACTGACGGAAAATCGACAAATCAAAATTTAATATTATCTCTTATATGCAAACCAGGTCACAATAGGACGCGATCGGGCGAGGGTCATAACATGGCTGCGATTAGAATGAATCACTGCTAATGACCTCGGCGCCGGCCCTTGTGCTCAATGACCAGTAGAGTTTCTGAGAGATTTCCTGCTTGATGAAGCGAACCGAACCATCTCCGAATCCGAAATTCGCCCCATTCGGATGCTGGCTTCGGAATCCGAATTGGCCCATGGTCCGATTCTGCGGGTCGTTCTTCCAGGTGACCGGATTGTTCCAGGAGTAATCGGGGACACGGAGGTTCTGATTGATAGTGGGAACGGAGGTTGCCAGGCCTTGGGGCCGAGTCACACCGGTCATACCCGAGTTATAATAGAGGGCGCTATTCCACTGGTTGAAGATCCGGTCGGGGTCGTTGCGAAAGCGAGAGAACTCGCCGATCAAGATCGTTTGACTCAACCCGTCCGTGAACGCAACCTGGGGAAACGAGAAGTTGTAGCCGAAGGCCCCGTCCGGCTTGAGTTCAACCTGGCCGACGCAGATGAAGCCATCGCGGTAGGTCGCGGGGCAGCCGCACCACCAGCGGAAAATATCGACAGTCCCCACCATTCCCGCGTAGGAACCCTGGGTGTAAGCGTTGTACGACTCGCCGCTCGGATTTTGTAGCTTGCTCGAGTACGGGAGCTGGTTGAAGTCGGAAGGACAAATGTAAGCCGAGATTCGGGTCGAGAAGGCGGTATTATTAATAGCCCCGGCGTTGTACGAACCCTGCATCCCGACGGCGGCGAAGCTGAAATTTATGGCGTTGTAGGTCGGGCCCTGCTCGAGCTCCGGCAGCAGCATCGTGAAGAGACTATGCCCGCGCCGTGCCTGGGTACAGTCGAGCGGGGTCTCCTGATAAGTTATGGCGCCAGGAGGGAATGAACGATTCGTCGACTCATAGTTCTGAAGCCCGATGTTGATCTGTTTGAGGTTGTTAACACAGTGGACGCGCCTGGCCGCCTCACGAGCCGCTTGCACTGCGGGGAGCAATAGAGCAATCAGTGCACCAATCACGGTAATGACAACGAGTAATTCAATCAACGTGAAGCCGCACCGTCGCAGGCTCGCGTTGCGCATGGGAGAACTCCAAGAAAGACTCGTTCGGTATGACATGGGATCGAGTGGATGCTAAACGGGCTCGATGCAAGCAAAACTTGACATGGAGACAACAAACGGTGGGATCGGGACCGTTGCAGAAAACGGAACCCGAGCAAAAGAGGTTATCGATGAAACTCCGCGTATTGAGCGGAAGGAGGCTAAACGCCGGCGCCAGGTTTTACCGGAGCGAGATGACTCGCATTGGATCTTACGTGGGCATATTTAATGACTGACAGGATTAAGATGGCGGGATTATCTTACTAAGGCCAATGGCTCGCTTATTTCAAACTCGGGAGGGTATGAATATCCAATTTATACCGATGCCCGGGTGGATGAAATGTATTCTACGCGTCAACCTTTTTACTTTATAAGATCTTTTCCGCATTTCGTGCCAAATTCAACACCATCTTAAAAAATCTTCGACAACTGTTGACTAGGATGGACACCTCACAGGCCCCAAGAAAGCTTGGTTTTGCAAGCGGCACTGGATCGGAGATCCCCCGAACGTTCTTACACAAGTCGAGATCGGCCATCACACCCATGAAACGACCGATGTAGGCGCTACTTTTCGGTAGCCACGATTACCTCGAGCCAGCTTGACCTTGCTCGATCGGCCGGCCGAATTCGAGATTTCCCGGAATTCCGTTGGGATAGGTCCTGTCGAGTATCGCCTTGATTTCCTCGAGGCGAGTCTCGGGTAAGGGGTGGGTCGCCAGGATTTCCGGCTGGTGGCTTCCTTTGGCGGCCTCCTTGAGGATTTTCATCACCTCAAGCATCGCAGACGGGTTGAATCCAGCCTGGGCCATGTACCTCAGACCATAGCGGTCGGCCTCAGATTCGTCCTCGCGACTGAACCTCAGTTGGGTCACCTGGTTGACCATCGCGGCGACAATCTGGGCGTTGCGACCGCCGTCATCCCTATCACTAGCCCCGACCCCGACGGCCATCGTGAGCAGTTGCCCAAGTCGACCCTTGGCCATCTGCTGGGCGGAGTGGCGGTTGACGACGTGTCCAATCTCGTGGCCAAGTACCCCCGCGAGTTGGGCCTCGTTCGTGAGCTTATTAAGCAGGCCGAGCGTAATGAAAACCTGGCCGCCCGGGAGCGCGAAGGCATTAATTGTCTCCGGATCTCGCAGCAGGATGAAGTGGTAATTCCCGACGTAAGGGCTGCGGCTAGCATCGCTCGCGTCGATGAGGCGGGCCCCCGTGGCGGCGACGAGCCTGGCCCTCGGGTCATCGCGATCGACGGCCCCGCCCATCTGCCGGGCCATGTCGGGAGCCGCCTGGAGGCCAAGAGACTTCTCCTGATCGACGCTCATCGCCACGTGCTGACGCTTCCCAGTCACGGGATTCACCTGAGACTGGAATAAGTAGGTGATGATCCCGAAGGCGGCCAGGATCAATGCACCGATGATCCGAAGGTTGAGCCCTCGACCTCTGCCGGGGCTTCCGTCATCGTAGGCATACGACATGCAAGGCTCCAATTCCGTCACGCGGACCATGTGATTCGGATTCAACCAGAATCGAAGACATTCGAAACCATCGCCAACCTGGGCGTTGACCGAGGGCCGTCAAACATATCATGAACGGGCTCTGCATCGGAGACGCCACCGCAGCGGCGGCCTGACGCAAGGCCTATTCCGGACTTGCGATGTAGCCGGTCGAGGTTACAATCGACCGGCTACCAAGTGACCGTCTGCAAAACGAATACCAGCGGCCTCGGGCGACGAAAGGGACACTTGTGCGGATCGGATATTTCGACTGCTTCAGCGGAATCTCCGGCGATATGACCCTCGGAGCCCTGGTTGATGCCGGTGTTGAGCCTGGTCTCATCCTATCCGCGATCGCGAGCCTCGGCTTGCCTTGTGAGTTGACCTTCGAGACCGTGCGGCGGGCCGGCTTCCGCGCCACGCACGCCAAGGTTCTCGCGCCTGAAGAGCAATCTCACCGTTACTTGCGTCAGATCGAGGCCCTCATCGAAAAGAGCACGCTTACCCCTCGCCAGCGTGACCTCTCCTTGAAGATCTTCCATCGACTGGGCGAGGCCGAGGCCGCGGTCCACGGCATCGACCTCAACCGGATCCACTTCCATGAAGTCGGGGCGGTGGACTCGATCGTCGATATCGTTGGCGCCGCGGTCGGGCTCGAGTCTCTCGGAGTCGAGCGGTTTGAGTCAAGTCCGGTCCCCACGGGCGTCGGGTCGGTCAAGGCCGCGCATGGCCTGATGCCTTTGCCCGCCCCGGGGACGGCCGAATTGCTCAAGGGAATCCCGCTGGCCGAGTCGAGCGTTCGTATGGAGTTGACCACACCGACGGGGGCCGCGATCCTCGGGACGGTCTGCGAACGGTTCGGGCCGCTCCCGGCGATGACCATCGAGTCGATCGGCCTCGGCGCGGGGACGAAGGACCTGCCGACCCAGGCGAACATCCTCCGCCTGTTCGTAGGCACGATCGAACTGCCTTCGGGCGCCGACCGCGTATGGGTCCTGGAGACGAATCTCGACGACCTGCCCGGTGAAGTCGTCGGCTACACCACCGAGCAACTCATGGCGGCGGGGGCCCTCGACGCCTTCGTCACGGCGATCCAGATGAAGAAGAACCGGCCGGGCGTGATGCTTAGCGTCATCTGCGAAGAGCCTCGGATCCTCGATCTGGAGGCCATCATGTTTCGCGAGACGACCACGCTGGGCATCCGCCGATACCCGGTGAGCCGGCACAAGCTCCGACGCAAGGCGGTCCAGGTCGAAACCAAGTATGGCGTTATCAGGGGCAAACTTGGCTGGATCGACGGCCGTCCACCCGCGTTCAGTCCCGAGCACGACGACTGCGCCAGGGCTGCGGCCACGCACCAGGTCGCCCTTCGCGAGGTCAGCGAAGCCGCCTACGAGGCTTACAAGCTCTCGGCCACGCCGCCGGATGTGACCACGGGCTAAGATTCGGATCTTCTTGTGGGTCTCGAACATTTTGTGCGATCCATGATCGCGTAATCGTCCGATTACAATGAACAAAGGTCGTGCACGAACGCTGGAAGTGGAGAATGCCGGCTGAATTCGTCTCTCCTTTCGAGAACGACGAACTCACCGCAAGATTCCCCTTTCCAACGATCACAGGCCGACCGTGCAGAGACCTCGGGCGGAGGATCCATCGGACCAGGCCACTTCACACGTCCGTGGGCCAGGTCAGGGAACCCCGATCAGTCCAGAGCCTTGAGGTGTCCAGGGAGGGATTCGCACCATGTCGCAGGCACAGTCCGTCCTGATTGGCCTGGTGATGGCCAACGGCGGCCTCCTCATCGTGATCCTCTTCGCACTCCGGCGACTTCGACGCCGGGTCAAGGCGCTCGCCCCGAGCAGTGTGTTGAAGCGAATCGAGGAATTCGATGCGCGCCAGAAGACGATCGAGGAGTTGCTGAGACGCATTCTCGAGCTCCCGTCCGGCGAGAAAGACCAGAATCCGGATTCCCTGGGGTCTTCTCCATCTCAACCTCGAAAGGGCAGAGCCGATGGCTCGTCGATCCGGATGGATCGGCCGCATTCGTTCGAGCCGATGACGAGCCCGACCTTGATCGCGATCCCCAACCTCTCGGCGGGGGAGCCTCAGCCCACGAACGACGCGGCCGAGGAACTCTCGGACCGTTTCGGGGGGATCTGGATCCTGGCTGATTCGGGGCATACGGCGGACGAGATCGCTCGAGCGACGGAATTGCCGATCGGTCAAGTGGAACTGATCCTGGCGCTCAGGCGCCGGGTCATCTCGCAGGGCGGGGTACGCGACTGAGATGGTTCAACTCGACGACGCCTCCAGGAAATGCCTGGAGAAGACCCGGCAGGCGGTGCTCAACGTCCTGATCGGCATCGCGGCGGGGATCGCCGTGAGCGGCCCGATCTTGCGCTGGCGAGACCAGGTCGCCGCCTGGAGGACGAGCTCGCATAACAGGCAACTGATGCTAGGGGCACTCCTCGTCCTGATCGTGTCGAGCTTCTTCGTACGTCGGTTCGGGGGAGCCCGGTCCGCTTTGCGCGACCCTTTCCACAGATCAAAGCGTTTTTATTGGTCCCATGTCGGCTCGGCTTTGGTAGCATCACTGACCATCCCTCTCGGCCTCGTTTTCGGCTGGACCGTTCGACCGACCGTCGACTCGGTCCTACCTTTCTGGATGGCGGCCCTGGCCCTCGGTTGCCTGGCCATTCCCAGGTCTCACGAACTCGACGATTTCGAATCCCCCATGCCCGTTGCGGATGAGCCCAAATTATGACGAGTACCGAGTTGACGATCCTCTGGGTCTATGGGGTCATCGTCGCCATCTGGCCGATTCGGCAGCTTGTCCTCTGGTATGCGTTCCAAAGAATCGACGTCCTGACGACCCTGTCGCCGCGGTTTACCGGGACACGTCCGCCCATCGTGACCGTCATGATCCCGGCCAGGAATGAGGAGGCGGCGATCGCCGATTGCCTAGCCTCGGTCTGCGCCCAAACCTACAGCAACCTCGAAATCATCGTCATCGACGACCGCAGCACCGACCGGACGGCCGAGATCGCCAACGAGTTCGCCGCGAAGGACTCTCGGGTCCGCCTGCTGTCGATCACCGACCTGCCGCCGGGATGGACGGGGAAGACCCATGCCCTCCAGACCGCGGCGGATCAGGCCAATGGCGAATGGTACTGGTTCCTCGACTGCGACACGCACCATAGCCCCGAGAACCTCGACATCGTGATGGAATACACGCGCCTGAAACGGGCGGAGATGTCGAGCCTCATCCTCGAGCTGCGCTGCGAGACCTTCTGGGAAGAGCTCATCCAGCCGCTCGCCGGGATCGTCCTGATGCAGTCGTTCCCGCTCTTCCGGGTCAACAACGACAAGGATCGGCTCGCCTTCGCGAACGGGCAGTACATCCTCGTCTCGCGCGAGGCGTATCGAGCCGCCGGCGGCCACCGATCTGTCCGCGACCGCTTCGTCGAGGACATCTACTTCGCCAAGCAGATGAAGTCGGTCCGCAGGCCGATCCGCGTCGCCGTCGCCCGAGGGATCGGATCGACGCGAATGTATTCATCGCTTGACGGGATCGTCCGGGGCTGGAGCCGGATCCTCTACGATGCCCTTGGACGCAGCCCCATCCGCCTGATCGGGCGTCTCCTCGACCCGATCGTCTTCAGCCAGACTGGGCACCTGGCCCTCCTCGCCACGCTGATTCTGCTGCTGTTCGGAAAGCATGACCGATTCGTGCTGATCCTCGGCGGCCTGGCCGTGGTACACCACATCCTCAACTACTTTGTACTGCAGCAGGTTTATCGGATGTCGGTGCCCAACTCGAAGGCGATGAAGTGGTATCCGGTGGCCAACGTCGTCATCGAATGGATCCTCGTCCGAGCGATCCGTATGTGCCTGACCGGGCAGGTCGACTGGCGCGGGACGAGCTATGGCACTCCCCGAACAACCCAAGGCAAGGCTAAGTAACGTGCCGACCTGGATCTCGCCTCGACGACCATAGACAGGGATCGCAACTTGGAAGCCGATGCGGATCAACAACACGGGCCAGGGACCCTGGATGTCTTCCACCCCGCCACTGGCCAGGTCGTCGGACAGGTCTCGACGACCAGCCCGGACGACGTGCATGAGGCCGTTGAACGCTCGAAGAGAGCCCAGGTCGAATGGAGCCGCAAGAGCTGGCCCGAACGCAAAGCCGTTCTGCGAAACCTCTGGGCGATCCTCTCGAGCGATGCCGACGGCTGGGCCGACCTCATCCGCGACGAAATTGGCAAGCCTCGGAGCGAGACCCTGGGCGAAGTGATGATGGGCCTCGACGGCATCCGATGGACCGTCAAGAAGGGCCATATCGCCCTGAGGGAAGAATGGTTCGGAGCCGGTTGGCAGCGGGCCTTGTTGATCTCCGGCGGAAGGCTGGGCCACCGACCGCTCGGCGTCATCGGCATCATCGGGACCTGGAATTATCCGTTCTTCTTGAACGCCCCGGCGATCGCTCAGGCCCTGGCGGCTGGAAACGGGGTCGTCTGGAAGCCCTCGGAATTGGCCCTCAGGTGCGGCCAACGCCTCCAGGCCGCCATGGATCGTGCCGGCTTCCCCGAAGGGCTCGTGTCGGCCGTATATGGCGGCGCCGAGGTCGGCAAAGCCCTGACCGACGCCAATATCCAAAAGGGCGTCTTCACCGGTGGCCTGGAGAGCGGTCGACACGTCTTGCAGACCCTCGCGGGCCGGGGGATCCCGGCCATCGCGGAACTCTCCGGCTTCGACCCGGCCATTGTTCTGGATGACGCCCCGCTCGAATCGACGGCTCGCGCCCTGGCCTGGGGAGCCTTCGTCGGGACAGGGCAGACGTGCGTCGCGGTGAAGCGGATTTACGTCGTCGGCGACCCCGCCCCCTGGGTCGAGAAGGTCGCCGGTATCGCTCGTTCGCTGAGGGTCGGCAACCCGAGCATCGACGTGGTCGACCTCGGCCCGATGATCTCCAGAATGGCCAGGGATCGTTTCCACCAGAGGATCGGGCGAGCCATCGAAGTCGGTGCGACCCTCGTTTGCGGCGGCGAATCCCTGCCGGGTGAAGGCTCGTTCTACGCCCCGACCGTGCTGACATCGACCATTGATGGCGTTGAACCCATACTCGAAGGCGTGTTCGGTCCCGTCGTCCTGATCCGCGGCATGCCGGACGTGAATTCCGCCATCCATGCGGCCAATGCCAGTGCCTTCGGATTGGCAGCCAGCGTATGGGGGAAGAACTGGCGACGGCTCCGGGGTGTGGCACAACACCTCGAGGCTGGCCAGGTTACATTCAACGATGTGGTGACCCCCTCCGGCAACGCCTCCGCGCCTTTCGGCGGGACAAAAGCCAGCGGCTTCGGTCGGATCCACGGCATCGCCGGCCTCCGAGAATTCACGACCCCGCAGGCGATCCTCGGACGAAGGGCGGGCGGGTTCCGCCCCCAGGTCTTTCCTTACCGTCCTGGCGTGGAAAAACTCCTGACATGGTATCGGCGATTCTTCCATCCAAGTGCCTGAAGCGTGCATAGCGCTAGCCCAACCGCCCCGATTGGACTAAAATGAGTCGTCTCGATCGCTCGAGGTGGCTCGTTCAATCGAGGGCGAGTTTTCCTCGACTCCAGAGACAGTCTCCTTTCGAGTGGGCATCCTTCAGGAACTCCGACGGAGGGAACCTCGCATGGCCAAGCTGCGATTGCTCAAAACCGGCTATGGGGATTTGTGCCTCGCCGAGTGGGATAAGAATCGTCCCGAGACGGTGACCGAGGCCGCCACGGCCTTCGAAGAGAACTTCACGGCGGGTCGGCTTGCATTTCGCCTCGACGGACCCGGCCAGACCAGGCCCATTCGGGCCTTCGACGCCACGGCACCCGAAATCCTGATCGTCCCCGCCATCCAGGGAGGCTGAGGGGCGATCGCGCTCGGGTTCGTCATTCATCGATGATCCAAGACATCTCTGCAAACCGAGATTGTCGCGATCGCTCCACGCGTTAGTCATCACCCATGATTCGCACCGGCTATCTCCGTTGGGAAATTGACGTCTCCGACCAGCGGAGCGAAGTCGATCCCCGCGCCAGGGAAGTGATCTTCCACGCGAGGCCGTCGAACCGGCGCGTCCGCGTCAAAAGCCAGGGGCAGACGGAGGCCGCCGAGCGTTTCACCCAGGGCGACGCCACTTACGACGACGTCCTGAGGGCCCTGAAGCGAGAGGGAGATGAGACGGAATTCGTCATCCCCGACGTCGGCCCGCGACCGTTCCGCTACTCCGAGAGCGACCGCGCGGAGACCCCTCGTTTCTGGATGGCCAAGCTCCAGCGCGAGGCCAACGCCTTCTCGCACGAGGTCGTCCGGATCGCCGGCGGATTCCCGCAGATGGTGATCTCCAGCCCGGCGCTTCGGGCCGGTTACGCCAAGCTCGTCGAGTGGGAGATCTTCCGGGTCATCGAGGGCAAGAGCCAGCCTCAGCCTACCTCCGAGACTGAGCCGATGAAGCTCGACGCCGCCGCCTATCAGACCGGCGTCCCCGAGCTCGTCGCGGCCGAACTCGTGCGAGACGTCGTCGAGCCCAAGGAGTTCGACGAGTTCTGCCGGTTCGATTGTGTCACCGTCAAGAACGGCGAGAAATACTATCGCATCCCTCGACGACCACACGGACTCATCGAGGTCTGGGACGCCAGGACGCATCGCCCGGAAGTTCGCCTCTGCGTCGTCTTCCAGGATCCAGGGATGCCCCCCTCGGACGAGGTCGTCATGAAATACCTGCTGGCGAAGCATCAACCGGACATGCTCTGGCAGGTCGGCATCAAATTCAGCCCCCCCTCGGGCCGTTTCGAGTCCGAACCCCCGCGCCGTTGGAACCGCAACTGAGGCCCGCGTCGCCGTAAGGATGATGGGGCCTCCGCAAGCCTCTGCATCGGGGATCTCAATGCATTCGCGGCCCGAACCGCGGTCCCATCGGCCGACCGAATTGAGGCGGTGATGGAGGCGGCATCGGCGGGGTATTGAACATCGGCTGGGGACCGGGCCCGGCCATGATCGGAGTGGGCGGCATGGGTCCCGACGGCCCATGCATGGTCCACTGTCTCTGGCCGCCGAACATGGGTCCGAAATGGGGCTGTGGCGACGAGCCGGACGGTGCACCCAACTCGGTCTCGAGGCTACCAAGTTCGTCTAGCGGCGTTTGGATGAAACTCAGGAGCGGTGGCATCGCGCCCGGGATCAAGCTGATTCGCCTCAACTGGGCGACGAGTTCGTTGACGGCCGCTTCTTGCTTGGGTTTGTACTTCTGGCTCAAGGAATCGCTCGACGACTTCCGAACTTTCTTGTCCTTCAGGCCCCTCAGCAGGTCGATCTGCTCGCGAAGGATCGCGGCGACCTTCGGCCCGGCCTCGTGCGCGGTGCCGGGATCGTGAACCGTTTGCAAGGTCGTGGCCATTCGGTTGGTCTGGTCCACGTACTTTTCGAGGGTCCGCTCCATATCCGAGTAACTGAGGATCCCGAAGAGGCTCCCGATCCCGAACGTGAAGCCTTTCTTCATCGCGAAGCCGACCAGGGTCACCAGAACCGAGGCGATGCCACCGATGGAGAGCCCCAGGCCCGACCTATTGTGGCTCCCCGACGCGGACGACTTGGCCTTTCCCTTACTGAAAAATCCGGTTGAAGAGCGTTTCTTCCGTCTCGGGATTGGAGAAACGGGTTCGTCATAGCCCTGGTCATATGAGTCGTCATCATACGACGGTCTCTGGGTGGCAGGTTCATCGAGCCCATAAGGATCGACCACGACCGGACTGGATACACTGGCAGGGGTGGGAATTCGAGCCTCTTGCGGCGGTTCGTTGTAGGCGGCTTTGAATGAGCGTGGCTGCGGCTTCTCATAGGGAGACGGCGGATTGGCGGAGGTTGGCCTGGTCGTGGGAGGGGAGGGCGCGGGCTTGCTGAGCTTGTAGGGGTCTGGAGTCGGGGAACTGTAGGTCGGGGCGGCTTCGGCTTTGGGAATCCGGAACAACGAGCCGCAATCTTTGCATTTTCCCCGCTTGCCGCCGAGTTCCGTGGCGACCTCGAATTGCTTGCCGCACTGGGGGCAGAGGAAGACCAGCGACATGATCGGCCCCGTGGAGAATGAGAGCTCGAATGCTATGAAACCGCGCGACAGGATAGACGTCCAAGCTCATCAGCGAGCGAACCCCGGGATTTGCCTACGCATGATAACATACTGACGAAAAATGCAACACACAAACATCATCGTCTCCATCCAATGCTGGAGTTCAGTGTCGACGCAACGCGTCCTCGATCTTCGACAAGCCGCGATGCCGTCACAAGCCCTTGTGTAAATGACTTGTCGACTCGTGGACGGCTCGCGACTTGACTCCTTCGAGGGCTACAAACCCGAGGCATTGATGAGATTCAAATCTCTCCTGGGCTGCATCTCGGCCGAGACGACCTTCGTTTTCCTGGGAATCTCTATCCTTGCCTCGGGCGGATTCGCGGCGTTCTTTGTACACCTGGCGCGAATCTCGATCGCCATAGTCACCTGCCTCTTTATGGGCGTCTCACAGCTGATGCCGGGCAATCTGAACCCTGGAAAGGAGGAAGATCGCGGCAACCGATGGGTCCTATCCGCCTTCGGGGTACTTGGCGTGTTGCTCGCCTTCCTCCCCCCTTTTTCGAGCGCAAAGGTTTCTGGATTCTCGATGGGGATGCGATGAGCTGAGCCGGCGTTGCCCTGTTCGCGATCGGTGGGATCGTTCGGATCTGGCCCGTCTTCGCCCTTGATCGGCGATTCACCGGACTGGTCGCCATCCAGGAAGGGCATACCCTGGTCACGGACCATCTACCGTTGGATTCCCAATCCGAGTTACCTGGGGTTCCTCATCAATTCGTTGGGGTGGGCATTCGCGTTTCGCTCGGGGGGCGGCCTCATTATCGTCGGTTTGCTGCTGATACCCCTCGTCGCACGAATTCGCTCGGAGTAAGCCCTATCGCTGAAGCATTTCGGAGAGGAATATGCGGCGTACTGTCGCCAAACCTGCCGCCTTAAGCCCGGGATTTATTGACCGCGTCTCGCCCTCAAAATCCGCTCACCAACTCTTTTGTTGATCTCGTTTATTGAAATAAATATTGTCCCGTCGAAATCTTACGAGCAAACTTCCTGCAACTCTGACTGAACTCGTTGCTATCGGACATATCTGGACGATCGGATAACTTTAAGAAGAGAAGACTGCCATTTTGTCAGTCATCCCGATTTAATTCGACTGCGATTCTGCCAAATCCTTCCACAACCCGAGACAAGACATACCATAAAACCAACCTACTAAGGAACTTAGTTCAAATCTCCTGCGTTGGCGCGGCGGTTGCACGATTGCCAGAGGCTATGGAAGGCCCAATGAAGGGACTTCGGTATCGTTGCATGATCGCTTATTCCCTGTGTCGCCGATCATCGAGCCAAGGCCTCTGATTGCGGACGACTCAGAACTCACGAGGTATGCCGATGTCTGCCGCTGCCGACACGCAAGAATACTCGTTTCAAGCCGAAATTAAGCAGCTCCTACACCTGCTCGCGCACTCGCTCTACCAGAGCAAGGAAATCGCGATCAGAGAGCTGATCTCGAACGCATCCGATGCGCTCGACAAGATGCGATTCGTGTCGCTGACCGAGGAAGCCCATCGGGACGATAAGCCCCTCGAGATCGAGATCAAGGGGGACAAGGATGCCAAGGAACTCATCATCCGCGACAACGGCATCGGGATGACTCACGAGGAGTTGATCAGCAACCTCGGCACGATCGCCCACAGCGGCTCGCTCGAGTTCCTCAAGAATCTGGCCACGCGAGAGAAGAAGGGCGATGTCTCTTTGATCGGACAGTTCGGCGTCGGCTTCTATTCGGCGTTCATGCTGTCCGACCGCGTCCGGGTCCGGACCAGGAGCTACCAGAGCAACGAAGGCTGGGAGTGGGAGTCGGACGGCTCCGGAACGTATCGGGTCACGCCCGCCGAGGGGTTAGAGCGTGGGACCCAGATCATCCTGCACCTCAAGGATGACGTCCTCGACATGGCCGAGGACTGGCGGCTCAAGGACATCATCCGCAAGTACTCGAGCTTCGTCCCGCACCCGATCCGGGTCGACGGCGAGGTCGTCAACGCCCAGAAGCCGATCTGGGTCGAGCCCAAGAGCCAGGTGACCGAGGAACAGTACCGCCAGTTCTACCAGCACCTGACGCACCACTCCAACGAGTCGCCGCTCTGGCACCTGCACATGGCAGGGGACTCGCCGATCCAGTTCCGGACGATCCTCTACTGCCCGCCCACCAACTACGAACTGATGGGCATGGGCAAGACCGAGCACGGCATCAGCCTTTGCGCCAAGCGTATCCTCGTGCAGAGCGACTGCCGGGACCTCCTGCCGGATTACCTTCGTTTCCTCTACGGCGTCGTCGACTCGGAGGACCTGCCCCTGAACGTCTCTCGCGAGACGCTCCAGGACAACTCGGTCATCCGTCGCATCAAGAACGTGCTCGTCAAGGGCGTCCTCGATAAGCTCCAGAAGCTCGGCGAGGACAACCCCGAAGAGTACATGACCTTCTACAAGCAGTTCGGCCAGATCATTAAGGAAGGGGTCCCAACCGACTTCCCCAACCGCGAGCGTGTCGCGAAGCTCCTCCGCTTCACGTCCTCGCAGGCGGATGAGTCCAGCCCGACCTCGCTCGACGACTACCTCAAGCGGGCGCTCCCCGACCAGAAAGAGATCTACTACCTGGGCGGCCCGGACCTCGCGGCGATCAAGAAGAGCCCGAACCTCGAGATCTTCCGGCGACGGGGAATCGAGGTCCTCTTCCTGTCCGACCCGATCGACGAGTTCGTGGTCTCGAACCTCGACCGCTACGCCGACAAGCCGCTCAAGTCGATCGATTCCGCCGACCTCGAATTGCCCGGGACCGACGCCCCCGAGCCCGAGAAGCCGGCCGAGGAACCCGCTTCCTCGATCGCGCGTGTCCTCGACCTCTTCAAGACCGCGCTCGGCGAGAGGGTCAAGGAAGTCCGAGAATCGAAGCGTCTGACGGAGAGCCCTTGCTGCCTCGTTAACACCGAGGGGGCCCTCAGCTCGCAGATGCAACGGCTCCTCAAGATGGCGAATCAGGAATTCCCCAGCAGCGGCAAAATCCTCGAGATCAACCCCTCGGCCCCCCTGATCCGCCGCCTTTCTCTCCTCAGCGCCAACGCAGACAACGACGCGTTCATCAAAATGTGTGCCCTCCAGCTCTGGTCGAACGCCATGCTCCTCGAGGGCTCACTCCCCGAGCCCGAAGAGCTCGTGGCGCGGAACCAGACTTTTATGGAAGAGGCCGCCGAGAAGCGATCGTCGATCGTGCTCTGAGCGAGGAGAGCAGATCTTGGTCATCCGACAACGAGACGAGCACCCGGACATCGGTTCCGGGTGCTCGTCTCGCTATTGGCACACATTGAATTCGTCCATCAATGCGGCTCGACGGAAGCCCCCGAGGTCGAGTTGGAAGAGGCCGAGGCCTTTTCCTCGACGGGCTGCTCGGGTGCCTCGACCTGTGGCGGGAATCCCCCTCGTCGAGCGGCCACGACTTTCCAGGACGTGTCGATCCCTTCGAGCCGGAACCTCACGAGCCTGATGTGCAATTCCGTCCTGGGATCGCCCGAGGACGCGAGGCTGTCGGTGACCTGGGCGACGACGTCGGCTCGTTCCATCAGGTATGGGCCGTCCGACTTGAGGGTCGGGAAGGGGCGTTTCAGGAGTGCGTCCCACATCTCGCGGTTCTTGCCATAGTTCAGGGCGAGGTCCAATTCCGTGGCCGGGAGCGGGGGCTTGGAATCTTTCACCAACTGCTGATATGTCGGCAAGAGCTTCTTGGGGGCGAGAGCACCTTCGGCGAGCTTGGTGAATGTCTTGCTCAATTGCTCCGCGGCGTTGAACAGGTCTTCAGGGTCGCCGCTCTCGATCTTCTTGGCAATCGCTTCGCCCTCGCCTTTCTCCTTGGCTTCCTGCAGGACGTCGAGCGTCTCCGCCGCGGCCCCGAGAGCGTTCAAGGGCTTGAACCGGCCGATCGAGGGGTCGTACTCGAACTTCGCGGCGATCCGCTGGTGCAGATCCGCGATCGGACGGAATGAACCCTTCAAACGCTGGTCGCGCTCGCGAAGGTGCTTGATCTCGTGGACAGACCTAATCGCGGGCGGCTCGGGCACGACCGAGGTCCTGTTCAGGCTCTCCGCATTGCCCTCGATGGCCGCGTGGAGGAAATCCGAGGCGACGACCTCGATCGGATCGGGAGGAACCGGCCGCCACCAACGCAAGATGGTCGGCCAGGCGACGACCCCAACCACGCCGATCGCCGCCAGCAGGCTCATGACGAGCAGGGCGGGAATCCATGAGCGTCTCCGAGCCTTCCCACCGGCCTTCGTCGCCGGGACGAAGACGGTGCCCGCCTCCCCGGGCGACGTGTTGGCAACCACGCTGGAAGGGACCCGTTGCTTCGCGCCACACTTCGGGCAGTCGACGAAGTGTCCCAGGTTATCCTCGCTCGTCAGGAAGACCGCGCGGCAGGAGGGACAGTTCAAGCGGATGCTCATGACTTCTCTCTTGAATGGGTCGTCGAGGCCGAGTTGAGGGGGACCTCTTGGGATCGGCAGGCGGGGCAGACGTCGTTTTTGTTCGAGTTGACGCGGCCGCATCGGATGCAACGGCCGGCGGCTTTGCGGAGTTTCGCGAGGAGTTCGGCGAGGGCCGTCGCTTCGTTCGTGTCGGGGAAAGTCTCGGTGGCGCGCGTCGTCAAGTCGAGGAGTTCGATCACGGGCGTCGACTCTCGGACCTTGCGCTGGAGGTGGCCGATAACCCAACGCGTGAGCTGGCGATCGAGGTCGTGCAGGGCATCGCCTCGGAGGTGGAGGGTGAGGGTATCGCGGGTGTCGAGCACGGCCACGGCATCGTCGCGACGCCGAGCTTGCTCGAGCTGGGCCTGGAGTTGATCGACCACGGCCCAGCGGGCCTCGGCGATCTCCCGCTCGATGAGATTAGCGTCGGGCGACTCGGGGAAGTCACGAGCGAATTGCCCGGCGAGCCGCACCGCGTGCTCCCAGCGCCCCTCCGTGGTGGCCCGGCGAATCTGCTCCAGGGCCTTGGTGGACGACTCGCGTTGCGACGTTCCCGATCGCTCCAGGGCGTTGGCGATCCGTCCCAACGCCGGCACGACCTGGAGCTCGATGAGGTCCGCGGTCCGCCAACCGGCCTCGGCGGCGTCGACCATCAGGCCGATGGCCTCGGCCCCGGCCTTCAGGAGTCGGGTGAGGATCCAGGAGCCGAGTCCGAAACCGCCGAGCGTGAACAGCGCCACGATTCCCATCACTCGGCGTTCGCCCCAGGTGAATTGCGTGTCCGTCAGCAGGGGCCTCACCTGGTCGAGGAAGAGCGTAAGGCCGATCCCAAAGACGCCGAAACGCACGACTGGGGCCAGGCGCAACAACGCCTCGCCGGACGACCGAAGTGCCGCGTAGCGTGCTGCCGTCCGCCCTCGATCGAGCATGGGTTATCGACTTCTCATGAGTCTCGATGCCGGGTCAAAGCCGCCGCCTCGATGATGAACGTTCGGCACTTCCGCGGCAAGGGACCTGGAGTATTTCCCAGATGAATCGGGGCTTGCAGACGTGTGATTGTTGGCATTTTGTTGACTTCGTTCGCCTCGCCGGAGAGGAGGCGACTCATCCCTCGCTCGGATTGAGGGGATCCGAAGTCGGTGCGATCGAATCAACCTGATCCGTCAAATCCTCGGCGATTGCGGCGTCTGCGAGGAAGATTTGATTCCCAGTCCTGGTCAAGCGCCCGCTCTCGATCAGGGAATCGACGACGGCTTCGACACTCTCGCGGATCTCCTCGCTGGTCCTCGAGAAGCCCAGTAACCTCGCCACACTCGTCGGGAGAGCCTCGGCCTCGATCCCGAGCGAATCGTAGACGACTTTCTCGATGCCGAGTGCCAGTTCCTCGGGCGCGATCCATTCGATCTTCCTGGCGTTCGAGGGTAATTCGCCGCGGTCGCGGAGTATCGAAACGTCCATGTCAGAGGGCCAGAGGAAGTCGCCTGAGTGTCGGACCTTCCCACATTCCTCGGCATGCTCTCGCGCCGAGTCCAGCAACGCGTGCACCCTCGGCCCGAGCCGTTTCGCCCCAGATCCTTCCGCAATCCTGCGGAAGACCTCTTCGATATGAACCGGCCCCTCCGTCCTGACGACTTGCTCGATCAACGCGGCCAGTTCATCCAGACTCATCGATTCGAGCGGGCGTTGGATCGCCGCTCCAAATGTAGTCATCTCATAGAAAGGGAGGGCTGTGGTCTTTCGGGTTCCTTCATCGGTGACGACCCGGTCGATCACACTGGTTTGCGGATTCTCCTCGCTAGCCTGTGTTTCAGGTCCGGACACATCTTCAATCGGATCGGTCACGGCGACAGGCTCAGGTTGAGCGGACTTTGTCCTATCAACACGGGCCTCTTCGATCAGGGAGACGATACGCTTGACCTCGCCCGTCGGATTCCGGACCCAGTCCGTACTCCAGATTCGCGCCAGGTGCCAGCCGAGCGACTCGAGGACCTGGGCACGAAGCCGATCGCGGTCGCGGGCTGAGGTTGCCTCTTGATAGGGGAGGCCGTCCGTTTCGAGTGCGAGGAGATACTGGCTCGGAGCGTCGGGGTTCACGACGGCGATTTCGAGTGAGGCATTGGTTGATCCGAGCGGCCCTCTGACCTCGATACCCTGCTTTGCCAGTTCGGAACGGACCACGGCGACGAACGAGTCGGCCGACGGATCCTCGTCAGTAGGGGCAATCGTCCCTGCAAGCCCCTCGGCGTAGGCGAGGAACGACTTGAACGTCCGCATCCCGAGCGATCGCGTCCGCTTCAGGTCGATGTCGTTCGACGTCAGATTCGTGAAGACCTCGCATCGGAAACGGGCACGGGTGATGAGCACGTTGAGCCGGCGCTCGCCCCCCTCATCGTTCAACGGGCCGAAGTTGAGGGCCAACTCTCCCTCGGCGGTCTGCCCATAGCCCACGCTGATGAAGATGACGTCGCGCTCGTCGCCCTGGACGTTCTCAAGGTTCTTGACGAAAAAAGGCTCGTTGATGTTGGTGCTGAAGAAGTCTTCGAGAGTGGAATCTTCCCTGCGACGCCTTTCGAGCCGATCGCGGATCGCCTCGGTCTGCGCCCTGCTGAACGACGCCACTCCCAGCGAGAGCCTGGACTCGGGTGGCCTCGTCAATTGCTTGCGGGCGTGGGCGAATACCGCCTCGACGATGGCGTCGGCTTCGGCGGGATTCGTCCGACTCTTGCCGCGGTCGTACTGCGATTGAGGGGTTCTGCGGAGCACGAGGCCCGATTCCCCTCGACTTGCGTCGGGGCTCGGGAAGACAAGTAGTCGATCCTCGTAGAATTCACGATTCGAGACGGCGATCAATGACTCATGACGGCTGCGGTAGTGCCAGCGCAGCATGCGCTGGGGAGCCCCCTGGGACGTGAAAAGGCCCAGGATGCTCTCGACGTCTCCCGAGGTCTCCTCGGCGGCATCGTCGTCCTCGTTCATCCGCGCGAAGAAATCAGTCGGCGGCAACTGCTTGCTGTCGCCGACGACCACGACCTGCCTGGCTCGGAGGATGGCCCCAAGGGCGTCGACCGGCTTGACCTGGCTGGCCTCGTCGAAGATCACGAGGTCGAAGGTGGTCTGACCGGGAGCCAGGTACGTCGCAACCGACAACGGGCTCATGAGGAAGACCGGCTTAATCGCCTTCACGGCGTTGCCCGCCTTGCCGAGCAGTTGGCGAATCGGCAAGTGCCTCGTCTTCTTCTCGAACTCCCGCCGCAGGATCGCGAGTTGGCCGCCCCCCGTGTGCTTGGGCAAGCGTTCCCAGTGCTTCTCAGCCAGCCTAGCCCGATTGTGCCGGAGGTAGAGGCGGTCGAGGTTCTGGAAGGCGCCGATGGCGTGGTCATGCCCCCGGCCGTCGAACCCCGCGAGAGCGGGACGCTCCTGGAAGGCTCGGCTCAGGAGTTGTTCATACCAGTGCAATCGGAAGAGTGCGACGAGATCTCGAATGGCTTCGGGCCAGGCTTCCGCGATCGCGACGACTTCCGCCAGGCCGTCATTCCGGCATCGCTCGGCGAGGTGATTGAATGCGACGAGCGCCGGCATCTCGTCGACGTGCCCCGACCAGAGTTGGAAGAGATCCCGCTGGACGGGCCAGGGCTGGTCCTCAACGCGGATCTCGCTCTGGAAGCGGGTCTTGCCGTCGAAGTTGAGGAACTCGACGAGACGCTGAACGGCATCCAGGTGGGACGAGAGGGCCCGCTTCAAGTTCTCGACGAGCGGGACGACCTGGGAAAAGTCGGGCTGCCTGGCGAGGAATTCCAGCAGGCCTGACGGGAGTCGTTTCGACCGCACATCGACATGGAGTTGGATGATCGCCTTCGCCTGCGGTGCCAGTGTCGCCCACTTCGAGCGTTCTCCCTGCCAGCGCGGGCCGAAGACCTGCGCCCCGAGGGGATGGAGCCGTTCGACCTCTGCACGGGACCGGGCGGCCGTATTCAACGCATCCAAGAGTTCGAGCTTGGCGTCGAATTGGGCAGGGGGACTCGACTTGCAGAGCGAGGCGACCTTGCGATTGGCCCTCCGGTATCGAGGCGAGAGCCAGGACCACCACTTCCGGCCGTAAGTGTTGAGATCGCTGCGCGTCTCCTGCAGATCGCCTTGCCAGGCGTCCGGGAGCAATGTGGCGTCATACTTCTCATGCAGTTCGGCGAGGGTGGAACCCGACTCGACGAGGCGTTCGATGTCCTCCCTGCGCGTGTACCACTCCTCGCGTCCCACCTCGGCGGCCTGTCGCTGGGCGATCTTGGAGATACGTCGGGCTCCACGCTCCAGGGCCTCGGCGTCGGCGCGACTGACAAGGGGCGGAAGTCCCATGCGACTGACGAGTCGATCCCCCGCATCCTGGAGAGCCGTCGTCGCCGAGAGGGTGGTCGCGACGAGTTCGCGCAGCTTCTCCACCTCGGCGGGGAGGAGCAGGGTCCGTCGGCTTCCCCAGAACGGATGCCGATGCGGCACGCCCACGAATTTGAGCCGAGCCTGCAATTCCTCGACGAGGCCGACACGCCTTCGCATGTCGATGCGCGACCATCCCACGAAGTTGGGGATGGCCAGGGTCGGCGCGTCGATCCAGGGTTGCTGGCGAAGCTGTAGTAGTTCGCCGAACGCCTGATAGGGGGAGACCTCGGTCTCGCCGATGGGGGCTTTCAAGGCCTGGCAATACGCATTCAGGCGTTGACGGGTCTCGCCCAGGATCTGGAAATCTTCGTCGATCCGTCCGAGCTTGGGACGCCCCAGTTCCAGGGTTCGCTTCAGGTCTTCGAGCAGGGCTTTCTTGCTCGTCTTGTGGCTGTGGAGTTCCAGGCAGATATCGCCCAGCCCGGCCTTATCGAGACGATGCTTCACCACCTCGAGCGCGGCGAGTTTCTCGGCGACGAACAGGACCGACTTGTTGCGGGCGAGGGCCTCGGCGATCAGGTTCGTGATCGTCTGCGACTTGCCCGTCCCCGGAGGCCCCTGGATGACCAGGTTCCTGCCGTTCAGGACATCGAGGATCGCCAGAGTCTGCGAGCCGTCGGCGTCGAGGACGAGATAGCTCGACTCGGGGGTCAGGTGGGAGTCAAGGTCATCTCGCTCGTCGACCGTCGGGGGCTCCTCTTTGAATCCGTCGGCGAGAAGGGACCTCAGGATCGGGTGCTGGCTGGGCTTAGCCCCCTCCGGCCAGGCCTCCTCGGCGATGTCGCGATACATCAGGAACTTGCCGAAAGAGAAGAAGCCGAGGACGACCCGACTGCGATCGACATTCCAGTCTTCCTGCCCCTCGATGGCCTGTTCTAGATGGTCGAAGAAGGTTTCAATCTGGAAGTCGTCGCCGTCCTGCCATTCTGGCATCTTGATCCCGAACTCGGTCCGAAGGCGCTCGCTCAGCGAGAGGTTGACGGCGAGTTCCTCGTCGGAGTGGCGGATCCGAAAGCGATCCCTCGCGTTGGATCGCTCGATCTCGACGGGGATGAGCAGGAGCGGGGCCTTGAGCTCCTTCTGGGGCGTGTCGGGATCGGCCCAGGTCAGCATGCCGAGCGTTAGATACAGGGTATTTACGCCGAGTTCTTCGATCGAAGTCCTCGCGGCATAGTAGATCGCGAGCAGGCGTGATTGGAGTTCCTCGGCCGTCAGGTTCGTCGCGAGTGAGGAGTCGTCTCGACTCCCGGTCGAGCGTGTGCGAGAAGAGGCCTCGATCGCTTTGGTGGGCTTGCCATTTGAGCCATTCGTCGGCGTTTCCGCCGCGGGGCGGAACGACATCCGTTTGTTTTCGCGGACCAGGAGACGCAGGAGTTGCTCGGGCGATTCCCCATCGACCAGGATACTTCGCGAGCGGGGAACGTAGTTCAAGAGCGGATTCCGCAGGCTGAGGTCGAGCAGGGCTCGACGGTCAGCCTCGAGTCGCGCGGCAACCCCACTGTCGGGAAGCGTCATGGTCTTTGCGCCATCTGGATTGAAACGGGTCGCATCGCCGGGCCGAGGCCCTCGGCGTGATCGGACCGCACCACTCGTCCGCGCCGCCCCACGTCCGATGAAACCGGCACTGAAGTGTCCGGCCGGGAGACGTTACCCGGACTCAGGATTTGCGGAAGGCGACTTTCCTAGTCGCCGCTCGACTTTCGGAACCGTTGCGAACGGAAGCAAAACGCAACTCATGCCAGATGAGTGTCAGGCCCGTGCCGGGGCGGCCAGGTTTCTCGGGGGGCCCTCAGGCTGTCCGCCCAACGTCCTGCCATCCGTGTTCAAAGCGGCCTCCTCGATGACGGCGATCGACTGTCGAAGGTCGACGATGTCGGCCTGCAATTCGTCGCGATAGTCGGTGATCCAACCCGTGATGGTCTTCCTGATAACCTGATTCACGGCCTTGGGGCCGATTGAGGGGCCGATCCAGCGGGATCCGCCGGGCAGCAAGATCCCCACGACCCCTTGCAGGGCGAGGAAGAACAGGACGCACATCGCCACCAGGTGCCAGAGCAGCGCGAGTCCGGAGTAATTCCCCGCGAAGAGGTCACGCGTCATCACGATCAGGCCTACCAGGACCAGGCCGGCCGGGACGACGCCCCCCAAGCTGCTCACCGCCCAGATGATTCCGCCGCCTTGATGGGAGTGCTGCGTCGTCGATACGTCGAAGTCGACCTCGATCTGATTCGCGATCTCGGCAACGGTCTTGGATCCATCGATCTGAGACGTGATCTGTCGCCAGCGCTCGATGGGCAAGTTCTGGTTGTAGAGCCGGCTCTGGACGCGATGGGCCTCGTTATGCAGCATCTCGGATACGACGGGCGAGGCCGTCTTGGTGAGGATGCGTTCGATCCCATGGTTTGAGTCGGATGACTCATTCCTCATCGTCTTCCGGAGCAGTCGAGCCAGCCCGAAACTCACGAAATCCGCCAGGGCCAGCCAGGCCCGGAACGGTCCCCAGAACCGTTGATGCCCCTGGATCGTCGCAAGGGGAGCGAGTTCGGCCTCGACCGTCTGGAGGATCTCGGCCAGGTTCGCGGAGATCTCGTTCGAAATCTTGATCGCCCGGGTCTCGGCCTCCTTGCCGAGTTGCTCAAGGTGGGTGAGGACCGACTCCGGGGCGATCTTCTCGACTTCGGCCCGGAGGTGAGAGATCACCGCCTGTCGTTGCGTACGAAGGATCTTGGCGATCTCGCTCCCGTGCAGTTCGTGCTCGATGAACGAGCGAAGCGCGGGCATCTCGTCGATCTCAGCATGCGACTCGGGCAGGGCACCGTCCGCGCCGGGGACATGGGCCCTCGAGGAGACCCGGAAGATGCGAATATCCGGCAGGCCGAGCGCCCTGAAGTTCTCGACCACATCCCTGGAGATCGAGTCCAGCTCTTCGGCCGATCCGATCCGATCCGACTTGTTCAGGACGGCCGCACAGGCGCTGAACTCGGTCTCCTGCCGCAGGACCGACCAGGTTCGTTCTTCGAGATGCCGCTCGGGGCTGAAGACGTAGAGGACGAGGCCCGAGCGCCGGAGCAGAGCCTTGGTCGTCGTGCGATGCTGGACGACGAAGCTGTCGAGGTCGGGGGCGTCGACCAGCATCTTGTGCCGGAGCTCGGCGCGGTTGTGCGAGACGAAGTTGGCCTCGGTGGAGAGCTCATCGGTGAGGGTGCCGAGCGAGTCTTCTTGATGGTGGTAGACGTTGATATGTTTCGTCGTCGGCCGGATCTCGCTGGCCTCGGCGATTACCTTGCCCGCGAGGGCATTGATGAGCGTACTCTTTCCGGCCCCGGTCCCGCCCGCGAGAGCGACCGTGAGGACGGGCTCGCTGGGGCCGAGGAGTTGGCCATAGGCTCGATCCAGGGCCTTCTGGAGCTCGGCCCGATCTTCCTCGGAGAGGCTGAGGGCCCTGGGCTCCTGGAACCTCTTGGTGAAGCGCTCGAAGGCGGCGGCGAGCTTGCGTCGCGTCTTCTCGTCGGTCACGCGTCCCTCCCTCCTGCGACTCGGAGCGCCTCGGTTTTCACGAGGGTGAAATCCGCGAGCGCCACCTCCAGCTCCTTCGCACTGACGGCGACGTCGAAGAGCTTCTTGAGCGGGTCGGCCAGGCTCTTGGAGACGAGATCCTCGACGGCGCGATACTGGTCGGCGACCAGGTCGGTCCGGAGCGTCTCGAGATAACGCCCTAGTCCCCACTCCAGCAAGTTATGCCAGAGCCCCGCAACAACGGGGCCGAGCACAGCGTCGGACCAGCTCAAACCGGCCGTCTTGACAGCCACGGCGACGGAAGCCGTACCGGCGAGCAGGTTCGCCCCTCTGAGGGTTTGCAGCCGGGCGGGATCTTCCTTCAGCTTGTTGTAGAGGTTCTCAGCCCGGCGACGAACTTCCTGCTCGAACGCCTGGCGATACTCCAGGAAGTCGCGCTGGAAGATGTCGTACAAACGCTTGCTGAAGATCGGCTCGCCGAGCTTCTGGGCGACGAGCCCCCAGGAGCCGTGCGACCCTTTGCCCGCTCGAGCCTGGGCCTCGGACGTCAGCCGCAGGAGCAGGGAACCGATCGCCGAGCGGAGGACCTCCTCCTCGGGGATCGTCGTCGCGCTCGACGTGGGCAGCTTCATCAGTTTGCGGAAACCATGCTTCACGAGCTTCAAGGGCACGCGGACCACATGGCCGGCCGTCTCCACCACTACGCCGACGACCGGCACCCTGAGCAACTCGACGAGGTGAACCAGCGTCCGGTTGAACTCGGCGTAATTGACCCCTTCGAGGTAGTCTCGCCGGTAAGGTTCCAGGACTCGCTCGGTCGTGACCTTTTCAACCACCTTGGACCATTCCGCCGCGGCCCCGGCCTCTTCGATCAGGGGTTGGAGCATCCCTTCCAACCGTTTGCCGATGAACTGGACCGAGTTGCGAAGTGCCTGGCGTTTAAGCTCACGCCCCCGAGCGACCTCCCGGCCGATTGTGTCGCGGACCGAGTTCGTCTGGGACATCCCTAGGAGCGACTTGAGCCGCTCGGCGGGTGACGTGCCCCGAACCTCGCGGAGTTGGAGTGGGGGAGCTTTCTGGTGGCCCTGATCCTTGATCGTCTGAGCGATGTTGTCGATCAGCGAGGAGTTTTCCGGGACCTTGTTCGCCACCACGACGACAGGGATGCCGGCATCGGCCAGCATCCGCAGGAGCAAATTGCCCCGGTCGTCGGCGTAGGCCTCGTCCGTGGTAGTCATCACCACGAGGTCGGCCAGCCCGATTAGATCGATCACGGCGGAAAGATAGCTCTGGGCCGCCTCCGTCGAGAAATCGGGGCCGTCCCAGACGATGGCGGATTGAGAGAAGACCGGGGCCAACTCGTCGGCGGCGATGCGAGCAGGGTCGATGACCGCCAGGGCAGGGATATATCCGTTGCGCCGGAGGTCGTCGTCCTCCTGGCGGGGCGGATGCTCGTTGTAGAAACGCCGGTAGGCTCGGAATCGGGAGTCGAACGTATTTAGCCACTCGTCGCCGAGTGAGACCGGACGATAGGCCTCGGGGTGCTGGCTCAACCGGGCTCGGACCCCCATGCCCGCGGCGTCGCGACCGAGCAAGACGTTCAACAGCGTGGATTTGCCCGTGTTCGTCGCGCCCATCAGGACGGCATGGACCGGGTCCTTATCGAGCCATCCCGGCGTGAGGGCGGGACGTACCCGCATGCTCAGGAGCGCAACGGCGAACGGCACGAGGGGGGTCTGGATCGTATCTTCGGCTTCAGGCCGGCCCGCAAGCTGTAAGTTCTGGGCGCGTTCGAAGATCCGAACGAGTCGGTCACAGGCCGCGATGGGATCATTCCCGCTCATCTGCTTCCTCGAGCCGACGGGCCCGGGAGGAAGCCCCTTCCTCCCGGATGACGCGTGGATGTTACCCGAAGGGGGCATCCCTGCCATCAGTAGTTCGCGTGACTCCCTCCATTATGAAAAGGAGGCGGGGCTTTATGACCCAGACGCTACACAAGGCGGGCGGAAGGATCAATCCTTGAGGTCCTTGGCGAACGCCTTGGGATTGAGCCGCTCGCCTGTGGCGTGCTCGGTGAGCTTGTCCCAGCTCAGGGTCCGGCCCGGGGCGAAGACCCTTTCCTTCATGAACCGGCCGACCGCCTCCTTGCCGACGTAGTTGGCCTTGCTGGGTGCGACCCCGTCGAGCACCTCGCGTGCGATCGTGTGGTGGACCTGGGCCGCGAACAGTTCCCCCATCATATAATTATGATAGTAGGCCGGTGCCGTGACGATGTGGATCTTGCTCGCGTAGTCCGGTGCGCTCCGATTGTCGGGTCGCTTGAGCCCCTGATATGACTCGACCAGGGTCCACCAGAGGTCGTTCAGGTCCTGATCAGGGTTGGCGTACAGTTCCTTCTCGAACCGGAGCATGACCTGGCACCACCTCGAGAAGATCAGGAGCTTGTTGCGCCTCATGAGAGTGCCGGCCTCGTCGTAGGCCTTGGGGTCGTCCAGCTTCACCCCCATCGAGGTCAGCCAGTCGGCGTCCTTCGAGAACCGCTCGAACATCATCGCCACGCCTTCGGTGGAGAGGATGTGAGACTCGGTGCGGAGGACGTAGGGCACGCTCTGGGGGATGTTCTTGCTGCTGTAGACCGAGTGCCCCAGCTCGTGCAGCATCGTCCCCATCCAGTATTCGTTGGGGACGATGTTCGCGAGGACCCGGACGTCTCCCTTCCGGTCGATGTCCGTGCAAAAGGCGTGCGGACTCTTGCCTGGCTTCTCGTACAGGTCGCTGCGGGCGATCACGTCGTCGATGGGTAGGCCGATCCCCGCGTAGAATTCGCGGCAGAGCTTGAGGATATCCGCCTGGGTGTAGGCTGAGTCGAGGTCGGTCTTGTAGACGGCCGGCGGCTCCTGGAAGAACGGATCCTGGTAGTGCCAGGGACGCAGGTCGACCACCTTGATGCCGAGGCCATCGGCCAACCTCTCATCGATCTCGGCCTTGGCCTTCGAGAAGGGGAGCCGGGTCATCAGATCCAACTCGTTGAAGAGCGCGAGGACTTCCGCCTGCGACTGCTCGTTGAGGTTGAGCTGAAGGTGGTGGAAATCGGCGTAGTCTAGAGCGTGGGCCGCTTCGTTGCGGAGCTTGACCAGGGCCTTGAGATCCGCCTCGACGGCTGCGCCGACCTTCTTGCTCGCTTCCCAGACGGCCTGCCGCTGCTTCGAATCCTTCGACTCCTTGAGGATCTTCCGCACCTCGCTATCGGTGAGGGACTTGCCGTCGACCTGGGCTCGGTAGGCGTTGAAAGCCTTCTCGACCGCATTCGCCTTGGCGGTGATCTTCCTCAGGAGTTCGGGATCGACCTGCTTCTCGAGGTACTGGAGGTAGAGGACCTCGATCTGGCGCTCAATCAGACGGTCTTCGAACGTCGCTTCCTTGAGGCTCTTCAACTCGGCGAATCGAGATTTGTCGGAAAGTGCCGCGTCGAGTTTGTTCTGGGCGTCCTCCTTGGCCTGGAAGTCCTCGTCCTTGCCGCTGATGTTGGCGTTCCACCAGGCGAGGGCCGCGGTGTGCTCGAGCGGCTGGATCCTGGCGACATGCTCCTCGATGAATTTCTTAGCTTTGGCCTCATCCCACTCGGCGCCCGATGCGTTAGAGGAGGCTGAGAGTCCGAGTCCGGCCATGAGTGTCACCGTGAGTAAGCTGATCCAGTGTCGTGCCACGTTCCAACGCCTCCCGGTTTACGAACTCGCGGGCCAAGGCCGCAGATCATTCCATGAAACTGGCTATGATGCTAATGCCTTCAACAGTTCGCAACCAGGGGGACACTCGCCGCGACCGGCCCGACCTACCGTCCGTACGACGACAGGGTCGTCGAAGCGAACGAAGTGACCTGATACAATCCCGGTTTAAGACGTGGTGCGGCTCTCGTCGCATCGCGGCGAACTCGTGCGACCGTCGAGGGAATACCTACGATGCCGACCAGCTACATCGTGGACATGGATGGAGTGATCTACCACGGGAATCGACTGATCCCCGGGGCTCAGGATTTTCTCGGTCGGCTCCAGAGCGGCCAGCATCCGTTCCTCTTCCTGACGAACAACAGCCAGTGGACCCCGCGCGACCTCCGCTACAAGCTCGAGCAGATGGGGATCTCGGTGGAGGAGTCGGCCTTCCACACCTCGGCGCTCGCCACGGCCGATTTCCTCAAGCAGCAGAAGCCGAATGGCACCGCCTACGTGATTGGCGGCGCGGGCCTGACGCACGCCCTCTACAGCGTCGGGTACACGCTGACGGAGCACAACCCCGACTACGTCGTCGTGGGTGACACCCGAAGCTATGACTTCGAGAAGATCGAGCGAGCCATCCGCCTCGTCCAGGGTGGTGCCCGGTTCATCGCCACGAACCTGGACCTGACCGGCCCTTCGGAGCAGGGGATTCAGCCGGCCTGCGGGGCGCTCGTGGCTCCGATCGAGTTGGCAACGGGCCGAAAACCGTACTTCATCGGCAAGCCGAACCCGTTGATGATGAAGACGGCCCTCCGGAAGATCGGGGCCCACTCGTCCGAATCCTTCATGGTCGGCGACCGGATGGATACCGACGTCCTCGCCGGCACCGAGGCCGGGATGCGCACAATTCTGGTCCTCTCGGGTGTCAGCACGCGAGAGACGATCGAGACCTTCCCGTATCGCCCCACCTACGTCTTCGAGGACGTGCAGCACATCCCCGTCGACACCCTCGCCTGAGCTGGAAGCGAAAGGCAACCGCTCGTGACGATCCCCAACGGGTGTCAAGAGACTGAGTGTTCAGCCCAAGTGGTCACCCGCCGACGCTTTGCGTCGGCGGTTCTGTTTCCAGGAACCGGCTGAAATCAAGGGGTGGCTGGTTCCTCAGCGTCCTTCTTCGGAGCCTCGTCATCCTCGGTTCTCGACTTGGGCTCAGCACTCGGCTTGCCCTTGGTCTTTGCCTTGGCCTTGCTCTTGGCTTTCGCGGCGTCTTTCTTCGAGGTCGTGGCTGAGTTCGTATCCTTGACGAACTTCAAGGAGAGCGAGTTGATGCAGTAACGAAGTCCCGTGGGAGGAGGGCCGTCCGTGAAGACGTGGCCGAGATGCGCCCCGCACCTGCTGCACATGACCTCGACGCGCTCTTCTTCGGTTTTGTAATCCATCTCCGTTGCGAGGGCGGAGGCATCGACCGGCTTGTAGAAGCTCGGCCAGCCGGTGCCCGACTCGAACTTCGTCCTCGAGTTGAAGAGGTCGGCGTCGCAGCAAACGCAGTGGTATATACCCTTGGCGTGGTTGTTCACATATTTGCCGGAGAAGGCGGGTTCCGTCGCCTTCTGTCGCGTGACCATGAACTGGCCACGGGTCAGGATCTTCGCCCATTCCTCATCGGTCTTCTCAACCTTTTTGTTCTTTGCATCCGCCTTCGACTCCTTCGACTCCTGTTGAGCCGGCAAGATGGGCGTGATCGCGAATACCGATAAGGCGACGACGAGACTGCACAAGATACGCATATTCATGCTGTGGATGCCTCACCGCAAAGAACGATGACGGACCAGGAACCCCATCGACCTCGGGGAAACCGCACGGATCGGGACAACGCCACATCCACAGAATTATAGGATGTCGTCCCGCAATTTCCTGATTGACGGCCGCCCGAACCGGCAGGAGCTCGCCGGGAGCGGACGAAGGGGGATGGAGAGAGCATCGAACGGGATAGGCATACCAGATCTGCCTCGGGTCGTGAAGACCCGAGGCGCGGGGAGACGAACCCGATAAGGCTGTGTTCGGCGAAGTGGACGGAGTTCAAGCCGTGCCGCGGATCGACGCGACGGCGGTCTTGACGTCTTGCGAGTCGACCGGTTTGCCGGCGAGGGCCTTCATGGCGACACCCATCGCCATGCCGTCCTTCGGGGCGGCCTTGATGGCGTCGGCCACCGAGGCGAGCTCGGCGACGACCTGCTCCGCGGTGAGGGTGGCCGGAACCCACTCCTCGAGCAGGGCGATTTCTTCGGCCGTGAACGTGGTCGAGCCCGACTTGGCTTCCTTGAGGACGCCTCGCATCTTGCCGATGGATTCGGTCTCGGACAACTCGGTGCCGTCGCCCTTGGTCAGGCCCGCGATCCAGTAGCGAAGGAACTGCGTCCGGACCGCGTCCTTGGCCTTCATCGACTCGGTCAACTTCGCCCGCATTTTCTGCACGATGCTCATAATTCACCTTTTCTTCGCGGTCGAAAGCCACGCACGAACATGCATTCGACCCGGCTCTTAGTAGACAATAGACGGCCAACTTGCGTTCGCCCGCCAGGCCAATTCGCTCAGGAAAGGACGGTCACGGTCACGCGACGTCGATGCGGATCCATGCGATGCTCCCAGAGATAGACCCCTTGCCAGGTGCCGAGGTCGCACTGGCCCCGTTTGATCGGGAGTGAGAGGGAGTTCTGCGTCAGGATCGATCGCACGTGCGCGGGCATGTCGTCGGGGCCCTCTGCCGTGTGACGGAAGTCGGGAGAGCCATCGGGGACGAGCTTCGCGAAGAACGTTTCCAGGTCCCGGCGCACGCTGGGGTCGGCGTTCTCGCAGAGGATCAACGAGGCGCTCGTGTGGTGCAGGAAGACGACGCAGAGGCCATCCTCCACGCCCGCGGCGCGTACCGCTCCCTGGATTTCATCCGTGATTTCGAACGTGCCGCGCCCCGATGTCGAGATGGCGAACTGGCTGGAACGCACCATACGTCTCGTCTCATTCAATGGTGGAGGGAGGCCCTGACACGAACCGCCCGAGCATTTCAACGGCCCAGCCGGTGAACTGACTCCAATGGCCTCACCCCCAACAGCATACCGAGAGGCGATCCGATCGCGAACGGAGACGCGTCCGACATTCGAGACCGCCAAGGTTGGCGCCTGCTCGCGTTCCGTGAATAATCGCGTCTCGATGCAACTCGATCGTGTTCCGGGGCTCTGAGGTGAACCCGGGAGCCCGAATCACTTAACGTATCGACATGATTATGCCCGTCGGCGATTCAAGGCGGTGGGCTGCATCCTATCCGTGGGAGTCTGACGCATGAGCGAACGAATCGTCCTGAGGACCGGCGAGGCCCTCGTCGAAGGGGATGAAGACTACCTGTGCGCCGAGCCGGAGATCGTCATCGGAGAGCTCGACGGCCCCGTCGGCAACGCCCTGGCGAACCTGATCGGCGACCAGGTGAAGGGGCACTCCCGCGTCTTCGCGATCCTGAACAGCGACGTCCAGGTCCGCCCCGCTACCGTCATGGTGAGCAAGGTCACGGTCAAGAGCACGACCTACACGAACATCCTGATGGGCACCGTGCAGGCGGCGATCGCCAACGGCGTGCTCGACGCCGTCCGTGAAGGGATCATCCCCAAGGAGAAGGCGAACGATCTGGGGATTATCTACTCGGTCTGGCTCGATCCCTCGGTGCTCAAAGTCGAGAAGGTCGACCACGCCGCGCTCTTCGCCGTCCATCGCGAGGCGACGACCAAGGTCATCCGCAAGGCCCTGAACAACGAGCCGACCATCGACTGGCTGCTCGAGAACCAGGACGAGGTGGAACACTTCTTCCACCGCCAGGGTCTTGAAGGCAACCTCTAAAAACGGCAAGGGCCGCGAGCTGCCGGAAGGCGGCTCGCGGCCCTCGTTATAGCTTCGTCCGGCTCAAGCCTGGATCAGATCCCAGTAAAAGTCGGTCGTCCACCGCGCAATGCTCGTCCAGCTGAAGAAATGCTCGACTCGCTCGCGGGATCTCGCCCCCATCTTCGCCAGGCGATCGGGGTCGTTGAGGAGCGTGTTGACCGCGTTGGCCAGATCCAGGGCAAACTGCTCTGGGTCTTTCGGCTCGAATTCCACCTCGCCGATGGGCTCGAACGGTACGAGCAAGCCCGTCTTCTCGGAGACGACGACTTCCTTGATGCCTCCGACCGCCGACGCCACGACTGGCGTCCCGCACGCCATCGCCTCGAGATTGATGATCCCGAAAGGCTCATAGACCGACGGGCAAACGAAGAGGCTGGCGTGGGTGTAGAGGCGGATGATGTCATCCTTGGGGACGATGTGCGGGATCCAGATGATCGGATTGGACGTCTCCGCCCGCGCCCGCTCGACCCGCTCCGCCATCTCACGACCGATCTCTGGCGTGTCGGGGGCCCCGGCGCACAGGACAACCTGGACGCCCGGCCGGATGTGCTTGATGGCATTGACCAGGTGGATAATCCCCTTCTGGCGCGTGATCCTCCCCACAAATAGGACAAACGGCCGGTCCGGGTCAATCTGGTACCGTCGGACCAGATCGGGGTCGAACGTCGGCTTGTACTGACCGAGATCGATCCCGTTGTGGATGACCCGGATCTTCTCGTAGGGGACACCGTAGAGGGAATGGACGTCGTGCTTCATCGCCTCGGAGACGGCGATCACTCCGTCGGCATTCTCGTAAGCCGTCTTCTCGACCCAGGAGCTGGCGTGATAGGCCGAGCCGAGTTGCTCCACCTTCCAGGGCCGATGCGGCTCAAGCGAGTGAGTCGTCAGGACGAGCCTTGCGCCGGTCAGTTGTTTGACCAGGCAGCCGGCAAGGTGGGTGTACCACGTATGGCAGTGCACGACATCCACGTCGGTGAGCGAGCCCGCCATGATGAGGTCGCGGAGCATGGTATCGAAGAACTTCTCATGCCGACGGTCCTGAGTCGGGATCTTCGTATCCGACCTGGTCCCCCTGACCGTCAGATTTCCTTGCTGGAAAGTCTGATCACCGAAGCAAAGGACCTCGATCGAGTGCTGTCCCTGCTCGACACGAGTCAGTTCCTGGGTCAGGTACTCTACGTGCACTCCCGCTCCACCATAGATGTTGGGCGGGTACTCGTTCGTCAGGATCGCAATCCGCATCCAGGACCTCTTTCGATCGGAACATCGCCTCGAGCCGGCGCGGAACGCCGACGAGCCTGCTTCGCCCGGCCTCCACGACTCGAGAGGACTGCGGGCGGGTTCAACCTGAAAAGACAAGGATACGACCCAAATCGAGACGGTTCAAACTTGCCCCGGATCGAGCGACCCGGGAGCCGACGTGCTTGAGGCCGTGGAGACCTCGCCATCGAACGAGATGAGCCCGAGCCCCTCGCAACTCGTGCAGGTGCCCGAAGTCACCTCGTATTGGTCGTGACAGCGAGGGCAATACGACCGCGATGCCGACTCCCGCTCGGGAGCGGTCAGCATCCTTTCCGGATCGTACCCCGAACGCTGGGCGAGCCGAAAGAAGGCTTCGGCTAATCGTTCCCGAAACCAGGCCTCGGTTTCCAGGTGGGCAGGTGTGTCGTCGGGGCAGGATGGGGGGAGGGGGTGTAAGGCGTCCCGAAGCAGATCGCCGGCCAGGTTTCGCGCCATGTCCTCGTTGCAAACGGCCACGGCGATGGCCAGAGGATGAAAGTTCAGCAGCGCATGTCGGGGCAAATGGCTCCAGGCCCGCATCGCCGCCACCGGCGACAATGCCATGGTCAGAACCTGCTTGCGTCGATGAAGTCGATCATCCGGCTCGATGGACCGGGCGACCCTCGCGAAGGAGAAGACGTTGAAGATCCAGAGGAAGAAGAAGGAGAGGAGGAATGCGACGAGGAGCCGCGTCGACGACGGGTGGAGTCGGAATTCGTAATAGCCAAAGGGAGCCAGGACAAAAACCAGGACAAAGAGCAGGAACGACGTCGTCTTCAACGTGCTGGACTTGCTGTCGATCTCCGCGACTCGGTCCTTCACGGCTTTCTCGTCGGTCATGACGTCGAGGAAAGCCTCGATTTCGCTTCCCCTCGTCTCCGGCGAAACGTGGGCGATGCGCCGAAGATTCTCGGCGATGAACCTGGCATGAGAGTGTGAAGCCGCCGAGACGAAGGTCTTGTTGTTGATCTCGACCTCATCGCCCCTGGCTTCAATCGTGTCGACTTCCACGAACGGCACATACCGAGCGGGTTGATCCTGGCGTCCCCCGGGCGAGAGGCTCGCGGCCGAGAAGGAATAGAGGCCCGTCGGCGAGATCGAGACCGGCCAACTTCTGGCCAGGAACGAGCGTCCACTCGGCAAGAGTTCGAGGAAGATCGGCCCCGCCAGGTCGTTGCCCGTAAGCAGGGCCGACCGTATGATCCGGCAAGCCCCCCCCGCGACCGAGACGAACCAGGCACTCCCCCCCCGGAACCAGCCGAACGCCTCCGAGACATAGAATGCAGCGAGCACGAGAAGGATCACCTCGACGTCGGTCAGACCTTCTAACCCCATCATCGTCCTCGGCTCGTACCTGGGGAGGAATCGAAAACGTCCGATCGCGGACGCTGAGAATAACCGAAGGCGGACGATCAGTCGCCCGCCTTCGCGTCGTCAACACGGGTTGACTGGGAGGCTCCGCCTCGATCAACCGTTCGAGCTCTTCCGCGTCCGGAAGACGATGGCGATCAGCGCGGCGATGCCGCCGATGACCAGCTTGGCCGACTTGGCGAGGAATACGCCCAGCTTGGCAAGGAGCCCTGTCTTGACGGCCACCGCCGCGGCGCCGCCCGTGATCAGGGCGGTGAGCCCGTAGGCGGCGACCTTATCGCCCGAACGGAACTCGGCATATTTCAGGCCGGACTTGTACTCGAGCCCCGCCAGAAGGTCCTTCACGATCGGCATGGCGGCCTCGATGTCTGACGGATTGCCGACGAGATTGGCGTTGATCACGCCATGACGGCCAAGTATCCGGGTACTGTGGTTCACTGTGCGGGAGCCGGCCGCCTCGAAAGTCGTCGCCCAGACCAGGTTGTGCGAGGTCGGGTCATACGAGGGGGGGTACTGCCATCGGATGTTCTTGATCTCGTCCCAACCCCGGCTGCGACGCATCTCGTTCGATGCTTCGGTCCCCGCGCGAATGCTGCTGATGATGGCGTCAGCGTCAATCTTGTCCTTTTCGTCATCCTTGACGTAACCCGTGTCGTTGTAATCAAAAACGATGAACCAATCATTGTTCGAGGCGGGCATGAGCACACCCAGGATAGAATCGCTGGGGGGGTTCTGGTTCAATTCTTCCCACTTGCGGGCTCCATCCCGTCCGGTGAAACGAAAGCCTTCGGGCAGCTTGAGCTCGGCGTGCTGGCCAAGCTCGGCAGTCCCGGGGCCGTCCTGCCATTTAATGGACAGGTAGAGCTGCCGGGCGCGTTCCTGCTCGGGCGTGAGGACCATCTTCTTCTCGGGCTCGCCCTCGGACTTCCCGACGTCGTCCTGGGCCAGGGCGGGGGCGCCCAGCCCGAGTAAGACGGCGGCGAACGCCGCCCAGACTTTCAGCTCTTTAAATGAAGCGACCCGACCTAATCGAGCGGACGTGAACATGAACCCTTTTCCTTTCAAATAAGAGAGCATGACTGCGCATCCCCAAAGCGAAGGAACTGCCGATGCAGACATGATATCCATGTGAATCAGGTTGGAGGTTGAGCCTCTCTTTGAGGCGGCAAACCGAGGTTGTCGGGACACCACGGTGGGGGTCCGTCGCCAGGGAGAACGTCCCGAGAGGAGAAATCTTCCCGGGAAATTTGCAGAGTCGCCTAGAATTTCGGTCGTGGCCGAGAGCATTCGTGCGCGATTCTCGAAAGCGCCCTCGGATGGTTCGGCATTGCCTCCCTGCTTGGTCGAGGATTTCTCCAATTCCCAGCAAGCAGGACGTGGTCACGACGGACTTATTTGAAGGCGGAATTTAGGATGGATCGAGAGACGACCGTCGAAGAGATGAAAGAATGGCTCCGCATATTCTCGAGAGAACGAGACTGGGAGCAGTTCCACCACCCCAAAGACCTCGGCGTGGCATTAGCCTGCGAGGTCGGAGAACTTCTCGAGCATTTTCGCTATCGGAAGGACGAGGAGATCCGGGAAAAGCTCGAGGATCCCCAGGTGCATCGCGAGGTGTCTCATGAGCTCGCCGACTGCCTCTGGCTGATCCTCCGGCTGGGCGACGTCTGCGGCGTCGACCTCTCGTCGGCACTGCATGAGAAACTTGCGTTAGCTGCGCTCAAGTATCCCATCGACAAATCATACGGCCGTGCCGATAAATACACAACCTATCAAGTCAAGAAGAACGACTGATCTGCAGCCGTCCCCATCAGGCGCAACGAAACGGCCGAGTCGCCGAGGGGTAACATCCCCCACGGCGACTCGGCCTTTCTCGTTCTTGTCGGAGCCGTCCCGGGCTGCGATTACCGTGTGAACTGCACCAGGGCCAGGATCAAGGCGATGGTGTTGAACACGATGCCGGCGAGGGCGAAGTGCCAGACCGCAGACCGGCTCTTCTGGGCGATCAGCAGCGCCAGGCCCGCCGCGGCCAACCCCATCAAGGGAGGGGCGACCGAGAGGTGCATCGGGTGAAGCGCGCTCGCCTCGCTCTTGGACGAGACGAGCAGGACGAAGCCAAAGGCCCAGCCCAGCGAGATCATCACGCCCCAGAGGACCGACACCTGGCCCAGGAAAAGGGCGACGCCCCACGCAGTCCTGTCAATCAACCGTTCCATACGCATCGGCGACCTCCTCGTTGTGATCCGAGGCGGCAAAGGGTCTCGACTCTCTAGCGAAGGGGTATTCGTCACAGGGCCCCGACTATTTCAATTTCGCGGATCCCGCTCGCGTCGCGGTCGTCCTGCATTCGTCGAGGGTTGGACGTCCTATTCCCTTCGGGGGCCGACCCGGTCGAGAATCTTCGGCCCTTCGATTCACACGTTTCGTCTTCAGATATCTTGATCTTCCGACACCATTCAATACGCCGTCGCAACCAATTTGGTTCATACCCGCGGATGCGACGGCTCGCGAAACCAGGCCGCGGCCAGGCCGCCTCAATTCCTGGACACGATATATCGCGGGCCGGTTCGCATGGGGGCTTCTCCTCCAGAAACAGAAAGTTCTGCTTAATTCGGCGGTCGGGATGATAAACTTCGGCCTCACCGAACATCGGACCTGGCCGGCCGGCCGTTTGGCAGAGCCGGCTTGATTCGCCAAATCTTCGAGCAGCGAAAGGGAGTGACGTGGCGACCGCAACCAAAGATGCCGTCGTGTTGTCCGAGGATGAGCTGAGGAAGATGGACGCCTACTGGCGTGCCGCCAACTATCTCTCCGTCGGGCAGATCTACCTCTTCGACAACCCGCTGCTCCGCGAACCCCTCAGGATCGAGCACGTCAAGCCCCGGCTGCTCGGCCACTGGGGGACGACCCCAGGACTGAATTTCATCTATGTTCATCTCAATCGATTGATCAAAAAGCTCGACCTCGACATGATCTACATCGCCGGCCCCGGCCACGGCGGGCCGGGCCTGGTCGCGAACACCTATCTCGAGGGGTCGTACAGCGAGCTATACCCTTCCATCTCGCAGGACGAGCCGGGGATGAAGCGACTCTTCACCCAGTTCTCGTTCCCGGGCGGAATCCCCAGCCACGTCGCCCCCGAAACGCCCGGATCCATCCATGAAGGGGGAGAACTTGGATACTCGCTCTCGCACGCCTTCGGTGCCGTTTTCGACAATCCCGACCTGATCGTCACGGCGGTGGTCGGCGACGGCGAGGCCGAGACCGGTCCCCTCGCCACGAGCTGGCACTCGAACAAGTTCCTCAACCCCGTCCACGACGGCGCCGTCCTGCCGATCCTCCACCTCAACGGCTTCAAGATCGCCGGGCCGACCGTCCTGGCCCGGATCAGTCACGAAGAGCTCGAGGCCCTCTTCCGGGGCTACGGCTACACGCCGTACTTCGTCGAAGGGGACGACCCGGCCCAGATGCACCAGAAGATGGCCGCCACGCTCGACACCATCATCGCCGAGATCAAGCAGATCCAGAACGAGGCACGAACCAAGGGGAGCACGGAGCGTCCTCGCTGGCCGATGATTGTCCTCCGCACGCCTAAGGGCTGGACCGGGCCCGACGTCGTCGACGGCGTCCAGGTCGAGGGCACCTTCCGCGCCCACCAAGTCCCGCTCTCGGAAATGGCCGAGAAGCCCGGCCACGTGAAGCTGCTCGAAGACTGGATGAAGAGCTACCAACCCGAGGAGCTCTTCGACGAGTCGGGCAAACTCAAAGGCGAACTCGCCGAGCTGGCCCCTGTCGGCGAGCGTCGGATGGGAGCCAACCCGCACGCTAACGGCGGGCTCCTGCTCAAGTCGTTGCGGATGCCCGACTTCCGCGACTATGCGTTGGACGTCCCCAAGCCGGGGGCCGTCGATGGCGAGGCGACTCGGGTCCAGGGCAAGTTCATCCGCGACGTGCTCAAACAGAACGCGGACACCCGAAACTTCCGGATCTTCAGCCCCGACGAGACCAACTCCAATCGCTGGAACCCAGTCTTCGAGGTCACGAACCGCGTCTCGACCGCCGAGATCCTCCCGAGCGACGACCACGTTGCGCGAGATGGGCGGGTCATGGAGATGCTCAGCGAGCACCAGTGCCAGGGGTGGCTCGAAGGCTACCTCCTGACAGGTCGGCACGGGTTCTTCTCGTGCTACGAGGCGTTCATCCACATCATCGACTCGATGTTCAACCAGCACGCCAAATGGCTGAACACGACCCGCAGGATCCCCTGGCGTCGTCCGATCGCCTCGCTCAACTACCTGCTGACTTCGCACGTCTGGCGACAAGATCACAACGGATTCAGCCACCAGGATCCAGGATTCATCGACCACGTGATCAACAAGAAAGCCGACGTGATCAGGGTCTATCTCCCGCCCGATGCGAACTGCCTCCTCTCGGTCACCGACCACTGCCTGCGAAGCATGGACTACGTCAACGTCATCGTCGCGGGCAAGCAGCCGGCCCCACAGTGGCTGACGATGGACGAGGCCATCAAGCACTGCACCGCCGGCATCGGGATCTGGGAGTGGGCGAGCACGGATAAGGGCTTCGAGCCCGACATCGTGCTGGCCTGCGCGGGCGACGTGCCGACGCTGGAGACACTCGCCGCCGTGAGCCTCGTGCGGAAGGAGCTTCCCGACCTGAAGGTCAGGGTCATCAACGTCGTCGACCTGATGCGGCTCCAGCCCAAGAGCGAGCATCCCCACGGCCTGAGCGACTACGACTTCGACGTCCTCTTCACCAAGGACAAGCCGATCGTCTTCGCCTATCACGGCTATCCCTGGCTGATCCACCGGCTCACGTACCGGCGGACAAATCACAGGAATCTGCACGTACGGGGCTACAAGGAAGAAGGGACGACCACCACGCCGTTCGATATGACGGTGCTCAACGAACTCGACCGCTTCCACCTCGTGGCGGACATCATCGACCGCGTCCCCAACCTCGGCTCGAAGGCCGCGTATTTCAAACAGGCGATCCGCGACAAGCTGATCGACCACAAGCAGTACATCCGCAAGTACGGCGAGGATATGCCGGAAATCCGCGACTGGAAGTGGGGCGACTGAGCCACTCCGACATTCGCCCCGGGCGGGGATCCGTAAACACCACGATCCCCGCCTCATCCCCCCTCCCAATCCTCCGAAACCACCGTTCCCACCGTCAAAATCTCCCCGTTTGGGACAAATTAATGCGATGAAGCGGATCGGAAAGGACCTCGATGATGCCCGGGGGTCCGATTTCGATTATGATCCTGGGGTACGTTCGCCTCTCTCCTTTACGATCCCCGTACGGGCGGACGCTCCCGAGACGAGGCCGGGGTCTACTGACGCGGAGCCGAGCCAGCAATGTTGGTCTCATTGTTCGTGACTTGTTTTAACGACACGATCTTCCCGCAGACCGGCCAGGCGGTCGTGAAACTCCTGGAGCGGCTCGGCCACACCGTCGACTTCCCGATGGAGCAGACCTGCTGCGGCCAGATGCACTTCAACACGGGCTATCAGCGAGAGGCAATCCCACTGATCCGTCGCTTCGTCGAGGTCTTCAAGGACAAGGAAGTCGTCGTCTCCCCCTCGGCCTCGTGCGTCGGCATGATCCGGGACATGTACCCCCACGCGGCCGAACTCGCCGGGGACAAGGAGCTCGCGAAGGCCGTGCAGGAGATCACCCCCAAGGTCTACGAGCTCTCGGAGTTCCTGACGCAGAAGTTGGGGCTGGAAGATGTCGGCGCCTACTACCCGCACCGCGTGACCTATCACCCCACCTGCCACTCGCTCCGGATGCTCAAGGTTGGCGACGCCCCCCTCAAGCTCCTGAAGGCAGTCCGCGGGATCGACCTCGTCGAGCTTCCTCGCTCGCTGGAGTGCTGCGGGTTCGGCGGGACGTTCGCCGTCAAGAATGCCGATACGTCGATGGCCATGCTCGGCGACAAGGTCCGCTGCGTCCTGGATACGCGGGCGGAATTCTGCTCGGCCGCCGATAACTCGTGCCTCATGCACATCGGCGGGGCCCTCCACCGACAGCGGGCGGGCGTCGGCACGATCCACCTCGCCGAGATCCTCGCATCGACGGAAGAAGGTCCCCTATGAGCTACGAGCCGATCCCCACCAAGCCCGCCGTCCGATTCGAGGACTCGGCGAAGGTCGCGCTTGCCAATACGCAGCTCCGCCGCAACATGGGCAAGGCCACCCAGACGATCCGAGGCAAGCGGGCCTCGGTCGTCGACGAGATGCCCGACTGGCAGGAGCTCCGCGAGGCAGGGCGGGCCATCAAGGAACGGACCCTCCGCCACATCGGCACGTATCTCGAGCAGCTCGAGGCCTCGGTCAAGCGGGCAGGGGGCCACGTCCACTGGGCGCGTGACGCCTCCGAGGCGAACAAGATCATCACCGGCATCGCCCTGGCCCATGAGGCCCGCGAGGTCGTGAAGATCAAGTCGCTCACCACCGATGAGATCTCGCTCAACGAATCCCTCCACGCCCACGGCATCGAGCCGATCGAGACCGACCTTGCCGAGCTGATCATCCAGCTCGCGGGCGAGCGGTCGTCCCACATCCTCGTGCCGGCGATCCACAAGAACCGCTCCGAGATCCGCGAGCTGTTCATGAAGCAGCTCGGGGCACAGTCGCTGACGGATGAGCCGAAGGCGCTCGCCGGCGTCGCCCGCGCCCACCTGCGACAGAAGTTCCTCCAAGCCAAGGTCGCGGTCAGCGGCGCGAACTTCGCCGTCGCCGAGAGCGGGACCGTCTGCATCGTCGAGTCGGAGGGGAACGGCCGGATGTGCCTGACCCTGCCCAAAGTCCTCGTCTCGGTCATGGGACTCGAGAAGATGATCCCGACCTGGCAGGACTTCGAGGTCTTCATGCAGCTCCTGCCTCGCTCCTCAACGGGCGAACGCATGAACCCGTACACATCCTTCTGGACCGGCGTGACCCCGGGCGACGGGCCTAGCGAGTTCCACCTCGTCCTGCTCGACAACGGCCGGACCCGAGTGCTATCGGATTCGATGGGCCGGCAGACACTGAACTGCATCCGCTGCAGCGCCTGCCTCAACATCTGCCCGGTCTACGAACGGACCGGCGGCCATGCGTACAACTCGGTGTACCCCGGTCCGATCGGTGCCATCCTGACACCGATGCTGGCGGGCGTCGAGAATGCCCCTTCATTGCCTTATGCGTCGTCGCTTTGCGGGGCTTGCTACGAGGTCTGCCCGGTCAAAATCAACATCCCCGAGGTCCTGGTCCACCTGCGCGGAGAGGTCGTCCGCAACAAGCAGGACAACAAGGGACTTGGGGACTGGCCCGATCCCGAGGGGTTGGCCATGAAGTTCCTCGCGCACACCTTCGCCGACCCTTCCCGATTCGAGCGATTCCAGAAGCTCGGGCGATTCGGTCAGCGGTTCCTCATGCGAGGCGGCTACATCGATCACCTTCCCGGCCCGCTCAAGGGTTGGACGACGACGCGAGACGTCTACCCCGTGGCCAAGCAGACATTCCGCGAATGGTGGAGGACCCGTTCATGAGCGACGCGAAGTCCGAGATCCTGTCGCGAGTCCGGAGCGCGCTCAAGGACGTCCCGGCAACCGAGACCCCGGCCGACGTCACCGTCAGCCGCGATTATCGCCTCAAGAGCGACCTCGATCGCCAGACCCTGATCGACCAGTTCATTGAAAGGGTCGAGGATTACCGAGCGGTCGTCCATCGGGTCACTCCAGAAGGTCTGAGCGAGGCCATCGAGTCGGCCTGCGCTCGCAAGGGAGTCAAGCGGCTCTTGATCCCCGCCGACCTGCCGCAAGGTTGGATCCCGAAGAACGTCGAGACGGTCCAAGACCAACAACTGACTTACGAGCAGATCGACACGACCGATGGTGTCCTGACGGGCTCGGCTATCGGCGTCGCCCAGACCGGGACAATCATGCTCGACGGCGGACCGGGGCAAGGTCGACGGGCCATCAGCCTGATCCCCGACTACCACCTCTGCGTCGTGCTCGAGGACGACGTAGTCGGTCTCATCCCCGAGGCGATCACCCGGCTCCGAGACGTGGCGCAGGCTCCCGGACGACCCATCACCTGGATTTCAGGCCCCTCGGCCACGTCCGATATCGAGCTGAATCGCGTAGAAGGAGTACACGGGCCGCGGACCCTCGAAGTCTTGGTCGTCGGCCCGGCTCGTTGAAACCGTCTTGAAGTCGGGGGATTTCGATGGGCTGGGGTTTTTGAAAGAAAAGAGGTGTACCTACCGGTCGGGAGAATGAGTGGACGCCAGGGCGGCGTTGGGTTAGATTACCCTTGTTGATCGAAAGTTTAACATTGCAGCGTTCTGTAGTAGCGCTGCGCTCCAATGAAGGAGCAGATCGGATGAGTCATACCGGATGCCAGGGCTTCCGCGCGGCGCGATTCACACGCCGAGGGGTCTTGAAGCTGGGCGCCTTGTCCATGACGGGGTTGTCGCTACCTGAGCTGTTGCGAGGTCGCACGGCTCAGGCCGCAACGGGTGGTAAGGGCGGGTTCGGACGGGCCAAGTCCTGCATATTGATCTTCCAGTGGGGCGGACCGAGCCAGCTCGATACGTGGGATCCGAAGCCGGATGCTCCGGCGGAGATCCGGGGTGAGTTCGGCACGATCGCCACCAAGATCCCCGGAGTTCGGATCAGCGAGCACTTCCCCAAGCTTGCCGCACAGACGCATCGTCTGGCCATCATCCGCTCGATGACCCACGACGACCCCGCGCACCTCTCGACGGCGCACCGGCTCCTGACGGGTCACCTGGCCCCGACCCCCTATTCTGATGCCGCGGGCCCGTCCCCCCACGACTGGCCCTCCCTGGGATCGCTGATCGCCCGCTGCCGACCGACCGAAGGTGCGATCCCCGCGGCCGTCACCATGCCCTGGACGGTCGCACATCCCGCGGCGCCCGGCGGCAAGGCTCCCGGCCAGCACGGCGGTTGGCTCGGAAAGGGGTTTGACCCCTTCAAGGTCGAGGGCGACCCCAACGCGACCGGCTTCGTGGTCGGAGGCCTCGACCTGCCGCCGGGGATGACCCAGGACCGGCTCAAGATTCGCCGAGCCCTGTTGAACGAGATGGGGGACGACTTCGGCCTCTCAGGCGTCGGGCCCAAGGCCTGGAGTGGCTTCCAGGGGAAGGCGCTCGACGCCCTCGCCTCAACGACGACCCGACAGGCCTTCGACATCGAGCAAGAGACCCCGCAGACCCGCGACCGCTACGGCCGACACATCCACGGACAATGCCTCTTGCTGGCTCGGCGGCTCGTCGAGGCTGGCGTCGGGCTGATCACGGTGAACTGGCACGACGACGGGCAGAACTTCTGGGATACGCACGGCGACAACTTCAATCATCTCAAGAACCGGCTCATGCCCCCGGCCGATCAGGGGTTTGCCGCGCTCCTCGACGACCTCGCCGATCGCGGCCTCCTCGACGACACGCTGGTCGTCTGGGCTGGCGAATTCGGCCGGAATCCGAAGATCACCAGGGAGAACGCCGGGCGCGAGCACTGGCCTCGCTGCTATTCGGCCGTGATGGCGGGGGGCGGAGTCCAGGGCGGAGTTGTCCACGGGGCGTCGGACCGTTGGGCGGCCTACCCGGCACGCGACCCGGTCAGCCCCGATGACCTCGGAGCCACGATCCTGCACTCCCTCGGCGTCGATCCGGAGATGGAAATCTTCGATCCGGTTGGCCGGCCGCTCCGCATCAATTCGGGCGATCCTCTCCGCTCGCTCTTCGCTTGAGCCAAGTCGGACGTAACGCGTCATGACATCTCTGTGTCAATGACACTTTCGTCCTCAAATGTGCTGGATATCAGGATTTATCGCGGCATTCCTCCCGTGCCAGATCTTGAAATCAAGGCAGGAAATCTCGACCCCAATTGCTACGGATTCAACCTCCCCGGTTGGATCCGTTTTCTTTAGGACTCCGTTCCGAAAAGAAAAGTTGGGTACGATCTATGGCGTGCAGGCGATTGTAGCTATATTGTTGAACAACCCGCGAACAGATATCCTACACCGAATGATGCCTGCCTGCTGATCGACGAGTCGTTGGATCGAGTAGTCACGTGGTCGGTCGATCGTCCCCCTTCAACCTTGGGTCAGGTCAGGGGACGAATTTGACCGCGCCCTCGAGATACACCGCCGACTGATGCCGAGGAGCCATTCGCGATGCTGCTGATGAGACGTTGGATGACGCGCGCATGCGCCGCGGCCGCTTTCTTGGTCCTGCCCCTCGGCATCGCCAATGCAGCGGAAGAGCCGCCGAAAGCCCCGGCCAAGGTCAGCTACTACAAGCAAATCCGCCCCATCTTCCAGGCCCAGTGCCAGGGCTGCCACCAGCCTGCCAAGGCGGGCGGTGGCTATGTGATGACGTCGTTCGAGAAGCTGATCGCCGGTGGCGACTCGAAGGAGGCGGCGATCCTCCCGAGCAAACCGGCCGAGTGCAACCTCATCGACCAGATCACGCCCCGCGACGGCAAGGCGGAAATGCCGCAGGGCAAGCCGCCCCTCTCGGCCCCCGAAATCGAGCTGATCACGAAGTGGATCGCCGAAGGGGCCGTGGACGACTCGCCGGCCAGCGCCAAGATCCGCTACGACAGCGAGCATCCTCCGGTTTACAGCCGCCCGATCGTCATCCCGGCCCTCGACTACTCACCCGATGGCCAGTATCTGGCCGTCGCGGGCTTCCATGAAGTCCTGCTCTGGAAGGCCGATGGTTCGGAACTCCTGGCCAGGCTCGTCGGCCTCTCGGCCCGGATCGAATCCCTCCGCTTCTCGCCCGACGGATCTCGTCTGGCCGTCACCGGCGGCAACCCGGCACAGACCGGCGAGATCCAGATCTGGGACGTCGCCAAGCGGAAGCTCGACCTGTCCGTACCGCTGACCTTCGACACCGTCTATGGTGCGGCCTGGTCGCCCGACGGGACGAAGATCGTCGTGGGCTGTGCGGATAACAGCGTCCGAGCCATCGACGCCAAGACTGGCGCACAACTCCTGTTCATGGGCTCTCACAACGACTGGGTCCTGGACACGGCCTTCTCCAAGGACGGCTCGCACGTCGTCTCGGTCGGCCGCGACATGTCGGCCAAGCTGACGGAAGTCGCCACGCAACGGTTCATCGACAACATCACGTCGATCACCCCAGGAGCCCTCAAGGGAGGCATCCTGACCGTCGCCCGGCACCCCTCGCGTGATGAGATCGTCTTCGGCGGCTCGGACGGCATCCCCAAGCTTTACCGGATCTTCCGCCAGACCGTCCGCGTCATCGGCGATGATTCGAATCAGATTCGATCCTTCGACGCCATGAAGGGCCGCGTGACCGGGACCGCTTTCAGCGCCGATGGCAAGCGGATCGCGACCGCGAGCAGCCTCGACGGCTCGGGCGACATCAAGGTCTACGCCTACGAGTTTGAAGAGACCTTCCCGGCGAACATCACGGCCATCCAGAATAAGATCCCGGCGGCACGCAGCCCCGAGGAAACCAAGGCCCTAACCGACTACACTCACCCGCGCAGCAAGCTCATCAGCCAGGTGGATCTGCCGGAGAGTGCCGTCTACTCGCTCTCCTTCAGCAAGGATGGCCATGTCCTGGCCGCGGCCGGTTCGGATGGCTTGGTCCGCCTGCTGAACTCCGACACGGGCGCCCTGATCAAGAAGTTCGTCCCCGAGCCGGTCAGCGAGGGTGAGAAGCCCGCGCCGAAGTCGGCCGTCTCCGTCGTTGCAAAGACCGAGGAAGCCATCGAGTCGGAGTCGATCCCCGCGGGGACCAAGGTCGTCTCGATGAAGGTCGAGCCCCTCACGATCAAGCTGGCCGATCAGTTTTCCTATGTCCAGGTGCTCGTCTATGGGCAGCTGGATACGGGCGAGGTGATCGACATCACCCGGATGGCCGATCACAAACTCTCGAGGCCGCTCGTCGATGTCTCCCGCTCCGGCATCGTCCGGCCCATGAGCGACGGCCAGGGGGTGCTGACACTTTCCTATGGAGACGCCAAGGTCGAGGTCCCTGTGACGGTGAACGGCATGACGGCCGAGTACCAGGCGGACTTCGTCCACGACGTCAACCCGGTCCTCTCTAGGCTTGGTTGCAATCAGGGGACCTGTCACGGCTCGGCCCAGGGCAAGAACGGCTTCAAGCTCTCGCTCCGAGGTTATGACCCGATCTTCGACGTCCGGGCCTTCACCGACGACCACGCCTCGCGTCGCGTCAACCTGGCCTCGCCCGACGACAGCCTGATGCTTCAGAAGCCGGCGGGGGCCGTCCCGCACGTCGGCGGTCAGTTGATGCACCCCGGCGAACCTTACTATGAGATCCTCCGCAACTGGATCGCCCGCGGCGCGAGGCTCAAGACCGACTCCGCCAAGGTCGCCAAGATCGAGGTCTCGCCGACCAACCCGATCGTGCAGCGGACCGGCCTGCGTCAGCAGATGCGAATCCTCGCCACCTACACGAACGGCGAAGTCCGCGACGTGACTCGAGAAGCGTTCATCGAGACCGGCAATGGCGAGGTCGCCACGGCGAACCGCTCGGGCCTGATGACCGCCATCCGCCGCGGCGAGGCCCCGATCCTCGCGAGGTTCGAGGGAGCCTATGCAGCCACGACCCTCACGGTCATGGGTGACCGCAACGGCTTCGTCTGGGAGCAGCCACCGACCTTCGGCAAGATTGACGAGCTCGTCGCCTCCAAGTGGCAGCGACTCAAGATCCGCCCGTCCGAGGAGTGCGGCGACGCCGAATTCCTGCGTCGGATCTATCTCGACCTGACCGGCCTGCCGCCGACCCCGGACGAGGTCCGGGCCTTCCTGGCCGATAACCGCGAGACGCGGATCAAGCGCAACGCGGTCATCGACAAGCTCATCGGCAGTAAGGAATATATCGAATACTGGACCAACAAGTGGGCCGACCTGCTCCAGGTGAACCGCAAGTTCCTGGGCGTCGAGGGTGCGGTCGCGTTCCGCGGCTGGATCCGAGATCAGGTCGCCCGGAACGTGCCGTACGACCAGTTCGTCACCTCGATCATGACGGCCAGCGGCTCGAACAAGGCGAACCCGCCCGCGTCGTACTTCAAGATTCTCCGCGACCCGACGTCGACCATGGAGAACACGACGCAGCTCTTCCTCTCGATCCGGTTCAACTGCAACAAGTGTCACGACCACCCGTTCGAGCGTTGGACCCAGGACCAGTACTATCAGACCGCGGCCTACTTCGCCCAATTCGGCCTCAAGGGGGATCCCGCGAGCAACGGACAACAGATTGGTGCCACCGACGTCGAGGCGGGCAAACCCCTCTTCGAAGAGGTCTATGACACCAACCAGGGCGAAGTTAAGCATGACCGCACGGGCAAGCTCACCCCACCGCAGTTCCCGTTTGAGGCGGCCCACAAGGCACCCGAGAAGGCCACGCGGCGGCAAGAGCTCGTCTCCTGGCTGACCGCCAAGGACAACCCCTACTTCGCCCGCGGCTACGTGAATCGGCTCTGGGGTTACCTCTGCGGCGTCGGCATCATCGAGCCCCTCGACGACGTCCGTGCGGGCAATCCTCCGTCGAACCCCGAACTCCTCGACTATCTCACCGAGGAGTTCATCAAGAGCGGATTCAACGCCCAGCACCTGATCCGCCTGATCACCCAGTCCCGCACGTATCAGCTTTCCGTCGCCACCAACAAGTGGAACGAGGACGATAAGACCAACTTCTCCCACGCGATGGCCCGACGCCTCCCGGCCGAAGTGCTGTATGACGCCGTCTATCGCGTCACAGGTGCGGTCTCGAACATCCCCGGTGTCGCCGCCGGCACTCGTGCCGCCGAACTGCCGGATTCGGGCGTCGAACTCCCCAGCGGCTTCTTGACCACCTTCGGCCGTCCGGTCCGCGAGAGCGCCTGCGAATGCGAGCGGTCGAGCGGCCTCCAACTCGGGCCCGTCATGGCCCTCGTGAGCGGTCCGACGATCGGCGACGCCATCGCCGATCCGAACAACGAGGTGGCCAAGTTGACGGCGAGGGAGTCGAACGACACCGCGCTAGTCAATGAGCTCTTCGTGCGGATTCTCAACCGTCAGGCCACGCCCACGGAAATCCAGTCCTGCCTCCAGTCGTTCTCCGCGATCGACGGCGACCACGTCCGGCTAGCCGAGTCGCTCGGCAAGCGGGAGACCGAGGTGGCCCTCGCCCGGCCCCAGCAGGAACGGGAACGCGAGGCGACGATCGTCTCGGCCAAGGCAGCTCTCGCGGCCTATGAGAAAGAACTCGCCCCGAAGACGGCCGAGCTCGAGAAGCAGCGTCAGGCCGGTATCGCCAAGGCTACGGCCGACCTCCAGGCCTATGAGGCTGGCATCCCCGCCAAGCTCGCGGCCTGGGAGAAGTCGCAGAACCTCTCGGGCCGTTGGCAGGTGCTCAATCCGACCTCGGTCCAGGCCACCGGCGGGACGGTGCTCACGAAGGAGGCTGACGCCTCGATCGTCGCGACGGGTGCCAACGACAAGTCGGTCTTCACGATCGTCGCCGAGACAGACCTGACCGGGATCACCGGCGTCCGTCTTGAGGCCCTGAGCGACGACCGTTCGCCACGTCGCGGGCCGGGCAGGGCAGGGGATGGCAATTTCGTCCTCACCGAGGTCGAGGTCGTCGCCACCTCCAAGGTCGACCCCAAGCAGGCCAAGCCTGTCGGGCTCCAGTCGGCCCTGGCCGACTTCACCCAGGGCGGGTTCGACGTCAACAAGGCGGTCGACGGAGACCCCAACTCGCAGCTCTCCGCCTGGGCGGTCTCGCCCGCCACGGGGGCCACGCACTGGGCGACCTTCGAGACCAAGGAGCCGGTCGGCTTCGACAAGGGGACGGTGCTGACGATCCGCCTGCACCAGAACTTCGCCCCATCTTACCAGCTTGGCCGCTTCCGCCTGTCGGTGACGCGAGTCGCCCGGCCGGTAGGCCTCGGCCTCCCCGACGACCTCAGAGCTATCCTCGCCACGGTGCCGGAGGTCCGATCCGAGGCCCAGAAGGCCACGCTGCTCACCTACTTCCGATCCATCGACCCCGAGCTCGCCCAGCGAGCCCAGGCGGTGGGGATGAGCCAGGCCCCGCTCCCGGTCGATGCCCGGCTCAAGGAGCTCCGCGACCAGCTCGAGGCTGCGAATCAGCCGTTGCCGGTCGATGGCCGGTTGGCTCAACTGCGTCGGGATGTTGAAATGAGCGTGAAACAGGCGGCCGCGAGGCGTTTGACCGCCGCGCAAGACGTCGCCTGGGCCCTGATCAACAGCCCGGCGTTCCTGTTCAACCATTGATCTCGGGCGGTCAGACGCCCGTTCGATAGAAGCGTATTGAACCCTCCCCTCATTGAGAAGGAGCTGCACGATGATCATTGTTCCCGGTGAACCTGGGAAGGATCTCTGCGACCGCAGTCTCGGGATTACCCGCCGTGACCTCCTCCGCGTGGGGGGGTCGGGACTGCTGGGCGTCTCTCTCGGCTCGATGCTCGAGCTCCAGGCCGCGGCCGCCGACCAGACCGGCGCGACCGGTCGGCCCGGCTGGGGCAAGGCCAAGAGCATCATCATGGTCTACCTCCAGGGGGGACCGAGCCACCTGGACCTCTGGGATCCGAAGGACAACGTCCCCGACAACGTGCGGAGCGCCTTCAAGGCCATCCCCACCAAGGTCCCGGGGACGTATTTCACCGAGATCCTGCCGAAGCTCTCGCAGATCACGGACAAGTTCACCTTGATCCGTTCGATGAGCTATACGCCGAATGGCCTCTTCAACCACACGGCAGCCATCTACCAGATGATGACGGGCTACACGACCGACAAGGTCAGCCCGTCGGGCCAGCTCGAGCCCCCGAGCCCGAAGGACTTCCCGAACTTCGGCTCGAACATCATCCGGCTCCAGCCGCCGACCCAGCCGATGCTCCCATTCGTCATGCTCCCGCGTCCGCTCCAGGAGAGCGGCGTCGTCGGCAAGGGGGGCACCGCCGGATTCCTGGGTAAGGCGTACGACCCGTATACGCTCTACCCCGATGGCGACGACATGGACCTCAAGAAGATGGATCGGATCAAGGTCGACGACCTTCAGCTCCGTCCCGAGGTCTTCTCCGTCCGCCTCGAGCGTCGGGCCAAGCTCCGCCAGGCGATCGACTCGGGCATGCCCGACATCGAGAAGGCCGTCGCGGACTACAACCTGAACCAGTACTACGACAAGGCCCTCCGCCTCATCATCTCGGGCCGCGCCCGCGACGCGTTCAACTTGGCCGAGGAACCGGACAAGATCCGCGATCTTTACGGGCGCAACACGTTCGGGCAAAGCTGCCTCCTGGCTCGCCGCCTCGTCGAGGCCGGCACCCGGGTCGTCGAGGTGGTCTGGCCGAAGGTCGCCAACTCCGACAACCATTCGTGGGACCACCACACTGGCCTCACCGAGCGTATGAAGAACCAGTCGGGCCCGATGCTCGACGCCGGCCTCTCGGGCCTGCTCACCGACCTCGACAACCGCGGCCTGCTCGACGAGACCCTCGTCGTCGCGGTGGGCGAGTTCGGCCGGAGTCCGCAGAAGGGCGTGAGCACCTCGGGCAACGGCAACAGCGCCGACGGCCGCGACCATTGGCCGTACTGCTACACGGCAGTCGTCGCCGGTGCCGGCATCCGCCGCGGCTACGTGCACGGCAAGTCGGACAAGACGGGCTCGGCGCCGGTCGACGCCCCGGTCCATCCGGGCGAACTGCTCGCCACGATTTACCACACCTTCGGCATCGATCCCGCGACGATCGTATTCAACCACCTGAACCAGCCTCGCGAGTTGGTGAAGGCGGAATCGGTGGGCAAGCTCTTCAGCTGAGTTTGACCGCCCATCGCGACCGAAGATTCTTCTTCAAGACCCTCCCGAGCCTGCGCGGGAGGGTCTTTTTTGTTGGCGGTTCTTTGGCACAGGAGCCTATCCACCCCCGAACTGGGGTTGATGGAAATGGTGACCCGGGGCATCCTCTCCGCGCCACATCAGCTGGGATGAGAGCACAGGTCGACCGAATCCACGCGTGATGGGGGACGTTGAGGCTTCGCCGAGGACACGTTTCCCCGGCCTGGCATCGATTCCTCGCGCACGAGAGGCGGGATGGAATGCGAAAGATTCTCCTGGAAATCCCCGGGCTGGGGTTCCGTCTCTACGGCTACAGCACGATGTTCTTCATCGCCTGCGCCGGGGCTCTGTTCCTCACGGCCTGGCGGGCGAAGCGGGAACGGATCCATCCCAACAGCGTCTTCGAGCTGGCGATCTGGCTCTATGGCGGCGGCCTGATCGGGGCCAGGCTCTTCTTCGTCTTTCAGCACCACGAGACCTTCGCGAGCCTAGGCGACATCCTCCGCTTCTGGCGAGGGGGGATGGTATTCTACGGCTGCATCATCGGCGGCCTGATCGGCTCGATCATCTACTGGTATCGCCATCCCTTCCCGTTTCGGGCTATGGCCGACGCCGTCGCGCCCTCGCTGGCGTTCGGAACGGCCTTCGGCCGGCTGGGATGCTGGTTCAATGGTTGCTGCTTCGGCTCGATCTGCCACATGCCCTGGGGCGTCCAGTTCCCGACGGGCACAATCCCCTGGATCCACCAGGTCTACCTCCGACAAATCCCGCCCTCGGCCGAGATCTCTCACCCCGTCCATCCGACCCAGCTCTATTCCGCGATCACCGGCTTCGCGCTCCTGGCATTCCTGAGCTGGTACTTCCCAAAGCGGAAGCGAGACGGCGAGGTCATGGCCTTGCTTATGATCTTCTACGCGATGGCCCGATTCGCCATGGAAGCCTTCCGCGACGACGAGGGAGTATTCTTCGCCGGCATGACCATCTCGCAGAATATCAGCGTGCTGATCTTCACCGTCGGGGCCGCCTTCTGGATCTGGCTTACCACCCGGCCGAAGATCCGCCACGTCGACGTCGCCGAGCCGATCGTCTCTGAATCGGCCCGTGGGCTCTCGCTCGAGCCTATGCGTTGAATCATGCCGATCTTCAGTTCGTTGATTCATCGCCCAACAAAAGCTAACGAGTCTAGCTTTCATCACATGAACGTTTGACAGAAAACCAAATTTGCCCACCAGGCGCATTACGCTTCGATGCGCCCTTACGGCGGCTTGTCACGCCTCGATGACTTGGGTGTAATCGGGTGAATTCGGCGGAGAGGTTCGGCTCGGCGATTCTCGTCGAAGGGTGTCCTACCTCTCATTCCATCCGACTGTAACACGCTCGTCCAACGTCCACGAAGGAAGAGGGACGAGCGTGATGAAACTCCGACTCCACCGAGGCGAAACTCCATGGCTCGAGTCCCTCTCTTACACACCCTCAAGCGGTGCATGACGTCCGCTACGCTCTGCGGGCTCTTTGCCACGCTGCTCAGCGCTTCAAACCTTCAGGCGGCATCGCCCCTGGAGATCCATCCCGGCGATCACATCAGCCTGGTCGGGAACACGCTGGCCGATCGCATGCAGCACGACGGCTGGCTCGAAGCCTTTCTGAACTCGCGTTTCCCCACGCATCAGCTCGTGATCCGCAACCTCGGCTTCTCGGGGGACGAGGTCACGCTCCGACTCCGATCCGATGGATTCGGCAGTCCCGATCACTGGCTCGAGTTCAACAAGTCTGACGTCGTCTTCGCCTTCTTCGGCTACAACGAATCGTACAGGGGCGCGGAAGGACTTGAGTCCTTCAAGCGAGAGTTTTCCGACTTCGTCAAGCATACGCTCGCCCAGAAGTACAACGGCACGAGTGCCCCGCGACTGGTGCTTTTCTCGCCGATCGCTCATGAGGACCTGCACGACCGTAACCTGCCCGACGGCTCGGAGAATAACCGCAGGCTGGAAGCTTACACCGCGGCGATCGGGGAGATTGCAGAAGCAGGGAACGTCGGCTTCGTCGACCTCTTCCATCCCACGAAGGCCGCGTATCAGAAAGCCAAGGCTCCGCTGACGATCAACGGGATCCATGCAACTCCCGAGGGCAATCGCACGATCGCCGAGATCATCGACACGGCCCTCTTCTCCACCGCAACCGCCAGAGACCCGCGGGCACTCGAGAAGCTCCGGCAGGCGATCCTCGAAAAGAATTTTTATTGGTACAACCGTTATCGCACCGTCGATGGCTATTCGATCTTCGGCGGACGTGCCGACCTCCGTTTCGTCGGCGGGCAGACCAATCGCGTGGTCGCCCAGCGCGAGATGGAAGTGCTCGACGTCATGACCGCGAACCGCGACAAGCGTATATGGTCCGTCGCCAACGGCGGCGACCTTCAGGTCGATGACAGCAACACGCCGCCGTTTATCCCCGTGACCACGAATAAGCCGGGAGCGGGTCCCAAAGGCGAGCACCTCTTCCTGAGCGGCGAGGATGCGATCAAGTCGATGACGGTCGCCAAGGGGTTCCGGGTAAACCTCTTCGCCTCGGAGAAAGAGTTCCCGCTCCTTGCCAAGCCGGTGCAAATGTCGTTCGACAACAAGGGCAGGCTCTGGGTGGCCGTCTGGCCGACCTATCCCCACTGGAAGCCCAAGGAGGAGATGAACGACAAGCTGCTCATCCTCGAGGACACCGACGGCGACGGCAAGGCGGATAAGGCCACGACCTTCGCCGACCACCTGCATTGCCCCACGGGCTTCGAGTTCGCCAACGGCGGCGTCCTGATCGCGCAGGCCCCGGACCTTGTCTTCCTCGAGGACACCGACGGCGACGACAAGGCCGACGTCAGGCGCTCGGTCATCAGTGGGCTCGACACCGCCGACACGCACCACGCCTCGAACAGCTTCACGCTCGACCCTGGTGGGGCCCTCTATTTCCAGGAAGGGACGTTCCACCACACCCAGGTCGAGACCCCCTACGGCCCCTCAACCCGCTGCGTGAACGCCGGCGTGTTCCGCTATGAGCCAAAAGCCCAGAAGTTCGACGTCTACGTAAGCTATGGGTTCGCCAATCCTCACGGGCACGCCTTCGACCACTGGGGCCAGGACACGATCATCGACGGAACCGGGGCCAACCCCTATCACGGGACCCTCTTCTCCGGGCACCTCGACTACCCGAACAAGCACAACCGCCCGCCACAGGTCTATCAGCAACGAACCCGTCCTTGTCCGGGCGTTGAGGTCCTTTCAAGCCGCCACTTCCCGAGCCAGTACCAGAACACGCTGCTCGTCCCCAACGTCATCGGGGCGCAGGGCATCCTGATGTACAAGATCGAGGACAACGACGCGAGCTTCGCCGGCTCCGAAATGGAACCGCTGCTGATGTCGTCGGATGCCAACTTCCGGCCGTCCGACGTCGAGGTCGGACCCGACGGCGCGATCTACTTCCTGGACTGGCAGAACCCGATCATCGGCCACATGCAGCATAACCTCCGGGATCCGAGCCGAGACCGCATCCACGGCCGCGTCTACCGGGTCACCTACGAGGGACGGCCCCTCCTGCAACCGGCCAAGATCGCCGGCGAACCCATCCCGAAGCTGCTCGACCTCCTGAAATCCCCCGAGGATCGCGAACGCTATCGGGCGAAGGTCGAGCTCAGCGGCCGAGACGCCGATGAGGTCGTCGCAGCCCTGGGCAAGTGGCTCAACTCTCTCGACAAGTCCGACCCCGAATATGAACATCACCAACTGGAAGGCCTGTGGGTCTACCAGTATCAGAACGTCGTCAACATCGAAGTATTGAAGCGCGTCCTCAAGTCACCCGACTTCCGCGCCCGTGCCGCTGCCACGCGCGTGCTCTGCTACTGGCGTGATCGAGTCCCAGATGCTCTTGCCTTGCTGAAAGGCCTGGCCGCGGATCCGTATCCTCGCGTCAGGCTCGAAGCCATCCGGGCCGCGAGTTTCTTCAACGTCGCCGAGGCCGTCGAGATCCCCTTGATCTCGGCCGAGCATCCCTCTGACGACTTCCTCGAGTTCACCCGGGGCGAGACGATGCGGGCTCTCGACCCTTACTGGCGCAAGGACGTTGCCGAGGGTAAGCCGATCCCATTTACGAGCGTCGCGGGGGTCCGATTCCTTATGGCGAAGATGAGCAACGACGAATTGCTCAAGATGAAGCGGGATCGCGCGGTGGATCATGAGATCCTCTTCCGCCCAGGCATCCGCGATGAAGTTCGACGTGAGATCCTCGCGGATCTCGCCCGCCTCGACAAGAAATCTGAGCTCCAGGTATTGATCGATGGGATTCGGAGCCAGGACGCGTTGAAGGGTGAGCAGGACGAGACCGTCGTCATCGACCTCGCGCGACTCCTCACCGGACGCGGTCCCGATGAATTGTCGAAGGTCCGCGATGAGCTCCAATCGCTCGCGATGGAGTCGAACCTGCCGATCACCCGACAGCTCGGATTCGTCGCATGGATCGCGGCCGAGGGGAAGGTCGACCGCGTCTGGAAGCTCGCCGAGACGTCAGTTCGTAGCCTGCTCGACCTGGTCAACGCCATGCCCTTGATTCGCGACGCGGGCCAGAGGGCGGAACTCTATCCGAAGGTCGTGCCGCTCTTGAAGGGTCTGCCGGCGTCGCTCGAGAAGGGAGCCTCCAGGGAGATCGGCGGCTCGGCCCGCTACGTGCGAATCGAATTGAAGGGTCCGAGGACGCTCACGCTGGCCGAGGTCGAGGTTCTCAGCGACGGACGTAACGTCGCCCGATCGGGGAAGGCCTCGCAGAAGAACACGGACTACGACGGCGACGCCAAGCGTGCCATCGACGGCAACAAGAGCGGCGAATACGGGGCAGGGGGCCAGACCCACACGCAGGAACAGACGAGCAACCCCTGGTGGGAAGTGGACCTCGGCACCGAGTACCCGATCGACTCTATCGCCATCTATAACCGGACCGAGGCCGACTTCGCCAAACGGCTCGATGGCTTCTCGCTGAAGGCCCTCGACTCCGCCCGCAACGTGGTCTTCGAGAAGGTGCGTCAGCCGGCCCCCAGCAAGCACGTCGTCGTCAACCTCGGCGGCGGTTCGCCCGCAAGCCTGCTCCGTCGAGCCGCCATGAACGCGCTCACGTATGTTCGAGGCCGCGAGGCCGTCACCTTCAAAGCGCTTGCGCACTTCGTCCGCGCGAACGAGGATCGCACCGCCGCGATCCACGCTCTCCAGCGCATCCCGGCGGCCGAGTACCCGACGGAGGAAATCCGCCCCTTGCTCGACGACCTGGTCGGCTACGTGAAGTCGATCCCCACGACGGGTCGGACCGCCCCCGCGGCTCTTAACGCGTTGCAGCTCGCCGACTCGCTCGTCACAGCACTCCCCAGGGACCAGTCGAAGGAACTGAGGCGGGTTTTGAGCGAACTCGGCGTTCGCGTTCTCCGGCTGGGGACATTGCCCGAGCAGATGCTGTACGATAAGGAGCGGCTCGTCGTACAGGCGGGCAAGGCCGTGGAGATCGTCTTCGAGAACAACGACCTGATGCCCCATAACTTCGTGGTGACCCGGCCGGGGGGCCTCGAGGAGGTGGGGATGCTCGCGGAGTCGACCGCCACAGACCCAGGCTCGCTCCAGCGGCAGTATGTGCCCCAGACCGACAAGGTCATTTTCGCGAGCCGACTGCTCCAGCCCCGCGAGACCCAGAAGCTGAGCCTGACCGCCCCCGGCCATGTGGGCGTTTATCCTTACGTCTGCACCTATCCGGGGCACTGGAGGAGAATGTATGGCTCCTTATACGTGGTTGAAGACCTTGATGAATACCTGGCGGATCCGGAAGGCTATCTCGCGGCCCATCCGGTTTCGATTCATGATGAGTTGCTCCGATCGAATCGGCCTCGCAAGGAATGGAAGCTCGAGGACTTGACCGCGTTCATCCAGCCTATTCCGAAGGGCCGATCCTTCAGCAATGGCAAGCAACTCTTCGAAGTCGCCAACTGCATGAGCTGTCACAAGCTCAACGGCGTAGGGCAGGAGATAGGACCCGACCTGACCAAGCTTGATAGCAAGTTGAAGCCGGTCGACATCCTCACCTCAATCCTCGATCCCTCGGCGAAGGTCGAGGATAAGTACGCCACGTACAACTTCGAAACCGAGGGCGGCAAGGTCATCACCGGGCTGATCCTGGAGAACAATGACCGGGAGTTCAAGGTCATCGAGAACCCGCTCGCCAAATCGGATCCGATCATCATCAAGCGATCGGACGTCCTGGAACGGGTCAAATCCGCAAGCTCCATCATGCCGAAGGGACTGCTCGATAAATTAACGCGTGAAGAGGTGCTAGACCTCCTCGCTTATGTTATTTCGAGAGGCGATGCCAAGAACCCCGTCTTCCAGGCCGACTCGGGGCACGAGCACGGTCATTGAGGACGTCGTCAAGCACCAAGACCCCTCGCCGGCACAGAAAACGGGCCGTCGAGGGGACTTTGCATTGGCGGAGGTGACTTATTCGCACCGCTCAATCTCAAGAGGGATCGAGCCAACGGTCCCAGAGCGGATTCTCGCGGACCTTCGCGTTAGCCTCATACCCACCAGGTCCCGCTTTGGCGAGCATGATCGGCGGCTTGACCCCGGCCGACGTCCGGAAGATGTGCAGTACGAATCGGCTCGTATTCCGGGTGATCGGCCCATCATCTTCGCGGATGCCAATCCCGCACGCATGACCGTTGACGATCCAGCTTCCCACGACTGCGTGCCGGTCGTCGAACTCCGGCAGGCTGGAGAGTCTTTGATAGATTCGTCGGCCGGTGTACTCGCCCGCGGTCTCGGCGATGAGCCGCCCCTCGCGAACGATCGAGACGTTTGCCCCTTCGCGCGAATGGACGGGCTTGGTGACATAAGTGTCACCGAATGGCTCATTCTCGGCCCTCAACAGATAGGGGCAGTCAGGGAACAATTCCCAGAGGACCGGAAGGATTGCCTTGCTGCTCAGAATCATCTTCCAGGGAGGTTCAAGCCAGCGCGTCGGGGCCCCCGGCAAGTATTGCCCGAATGGCTCGCGCAGCATCCATTCCCAAGGGTAGAGCTTGAAGAGGACGTCCATCGAGCGTTCTCGCAGATCGGTGAAGACCCGGCGAGCAGAATTCCAGCCGATCTCGGCAACGTCGAGCATCTGCGTCGCCAGGCCGGCCTGCGTAGCCGCGTCGCGGAGGTACGTGATGGTCATCGCGTCCTCCAGCGAGTCGGTCATCGCCGCGAACGAGACACTACGGCCGAGGGTGTCGCTCACGGCCTTCCACGCCTCGATTAGGCGCTCGTGGATGCTGTTGAATTGATCAATCGACGAGGGTTCGACGCCGGAACTGCGAACGAGGTCCTGCGACCAGAACCACTGGATCACGGCGGCTTCGAGGAGTGCGGTGGGAGTGTCCGCGTTGTACTCGAGTAACTTGGGCGGTCCATTACCATCGAAGGCCAGGTCGAACCGGCCGTAGATCGTCCGCTCGTCGCGCTCCCAGCTCTCGGCGACGAACGTATGAAACTCGACGGGGATGTCGAACTCGTCGAGCCGACCCGAGGTGATGACATGCTCGACCGCATTCAGACAGAGGGCGTCGAGCGTGTACGTCGCCTTCTCGATCTGGTCGACCTCGCGGGCCTCGAGGAGGTAATAGGCGGATTCGTCCCAGTAGGGCTCGCCGCCGATCGAGTGGAAGTGCAGACCTTGAGACTCGACGGTCTTCGGCCAGTCGGGGCGAGGGGGGGTGGCGATGCGGAGCATATTTTTCTCTCGCGGTCGGTGGGAATCAGTTCAAGAACTGACGCCATGTCCCCCAAAGCTGCCGAACCCGCCACGCGCCGAGACGCTCGGCGCGGTGCTGCCTCTCACGCCGGTGACGACCGGGCCTCGGCCGATGAACGTCCCGGCTCCATGATGACGATGCCTCTCTTCCTCCTCATCCCGGCGAGAACAACCGCCCGCGAGGAGCAAGGTTTGCCCCATCAAGACGAGCGTGATGGATTTCGAACGACGAGTCATCGCGACCGCCTCGGCTGCTGAAATCAGGGACATACGCCCCGCGACATCGCTGCCACCTCTGGGGTCGTCCCTTTCCAGAAGCGTTCGCCAGGCGGCCGCGAATATTGATCCAAATTGAACGGCTGAGGTGGATCCCCAGGCGGACGTCGAGTTCCCTCGCGCCATCAGGCTCCGAAGCCGATTTGCATCGTCGGTCGCCAGTCGGGAGAGTCCACCGCGGCCGAAGTGCAGCTACTCTCGCGCCGGATGAGCTCGCCGGGGACGAGGACGCGGACCGGCTTGGCGTCGGGGTTCGCGATCCGATACCGCATAATTTCGAGGGCGCGTTGGGCTACCGTGACGGAATCGAGCGTATAGGTGGTGACGCCGATCGAGAAGGAGTTGCCGATCGGGAGGTCATCGAATCCGGTGATCGCGACCTCGTCGGGTATCCGCTTGCCTCGGGCGAGGAGTTCCAGGATCAGGCCCATGGCCGTGGTGTCTTGGAAACAGATGACGCCATCGGCTTCGGACTCGATCACCCGTTCGGCTAGTAGGCAATAGGCCTGCTTGCTGGGCAAATCATGTCGAAATTCGAGGAGAGTCGGCGGCGCGTGACCAACGATGTTGGGATCAACTCTCTGGGCCTTCAGACTTGCGAAGAGGTACCCCGCCATCCGATCGTTGTGGCTGCTGGTCGGTCCGCCCTGGACGAACGCGATTCGCTTCCGCCCCACCTCCTGGAGATGCTCGGTACAGCGGACGCCCCCCTCGAAGTCGTCCGGTCCCACGAGGTCCCATTCCAGCTCCCGCGCGTTACCGCGTAGGTTCCGCTCGATGAGGACGACGGGGAGCCCGAGTTCCCTGCAAGCCTGGAGCAGCCGTTCGTCCCGGGCCAAGCTCTCCTCGTCGATGCGTGAGGGGAGGCAGAACAGCCCCTTGATCCCGGATTCCATCGCCCGACGCACCTGGCGTTTGATCTCCTGCGGCGATTCCGCGGAGTCGAGCGTGATGGCATTGGTCAGGAACCGCGCGACACCGCGCCTACCGAGCGCCTCGAAACCTTCCATCGCGACCGCGTGCGAGGCCTTCTGCCAGGGGCCGGGCGTGATGCAGAAGCAGAGCGCCCAGGATTCGTCCGCCTGCGTGAGCTTCGGGATGAGGTAACTCCCCGAACGCTCCACGCTCTTGATGATCCCTTTATCTCTTAGGACTTGCAGGGCTCGAGAGGCGGTGACCACCGAGACCTGATGCTCCTCGGCGATCTCGCGGACACCCGGAATGCGTTCGTCGGCTCGCCAGGATCCGGTGGTGATCCTCGCTTCAATCTTCCTCGAGACTTCGAGATAGAGCGGCTGTTCCGTCGACGACATTGCGGCGCCTCGGGGCGGAGGAGGGCGAGACACGAACGTCGTCGTCCCGCGGGGAGTGTTGATCTGTCATAGGTAACTGTCTCGTCCCGGGCACCGTCACCCGGCCCTGTCTATCACAGGCCGCGGACATTCTAAACGCCTGTGCCGTCGCATTTCATCGTCAATTCACGACTTGGACAAACCATTCATCGAAACTTCATTACCTGCCCCCTTGTATGTTCCGATGCGATGTGTACCATGATCTGCGTAAACCACACGGCCGGTTCTGTACAGCACAGAACTCCCCAGAGGCAGTTTGTCCCGACGTCGATGAAGACCTGGGCGACGAACGAGAAGTCCTTCCAAGCTCCTCCGAACGGATCGACCTCCCCGAATTCATTCGCGGAGGTCCCGACGAAGATCACGATGATCTCATTGATATGCTAATCCCCTTGTTATTTGCTTCAGCACTGGAGAACCGCATGACCTCGCTTTCCTCCCGACGACGAAGTCCTCGAGGGTTCACCCTCATCGAATTGCTGGTCGTGATCTCGATCATCGCCGTCCTGATCGCCTTGCTCCTGCCGGCAGTCCAGGCGGCTCGCGAGGCGGCCCGCCGCGCCCAGTGTACGAACAACCTGAAGCAGCTCGGCCTCGCCATCGCCAACTACATGGAGACCTTCGGCACGACCCCCGTGCACGAATATCGCCGTGCCGATGAGTACAGCGGGACCGGCGGCTCGTCGGGCAACCGCGGTTGGCACTGCCAGGTCCTGCCCTTCGTTGAGCAGACGGCGATCTATAACTCGCTCAACTTCGCCCACTCCGACGGCTTCTACGGCGCCAACAACATCGTCAACGGCGTTAATGGGACGGCCCACAAGGCTTCGATCAGCGCCTTCCTCTGCCCCTCCGATGGCATCACCAACTTGCCCCAGGACGGATACGTCAACACCTCGGGCGGCAAGCTCGGCAACCAGAACTACCCGGGCAACACGGCCCACCCCCGCAACATCCTGATGCCCGGCGGCACCCCGAACGGTGGCAACGTCCCGCCATCGCAGGGCGTGATCTCGACCTCCCGCATGTACTCGACGAACGGCCCTTGCACGCCCGCCAAGGCCGCGACCGCCAACCAGAACGTGAATGCGGCTAGCATCACCGACGGCCTCTCGAACACCGCGGCCGTGAGCGAATCGCTGGTGAACGACGGCTCGGGCAACTCGCCCGACAAGCGCCGGAACCTGAACTACACCAACTCCGCCCTGATCGAGCAGGATGACGCCCCCGCCTTGCTGGTCGTCCGCGACGGCCTTGCCGGGCCCGTCAACTGGCCGGACTGGAGCATGTACAAAGGCGCGACCTGGGCCTTCAGCGACGGCTGGGAAGGTCACCTCTATGCCCACCTGCTGCCGCCGAACGCCCCGCCGATCCACGTGTACTACTCGAACACCCTCCGCTGCTTCGAGGGCGACACGGGCATGAACCCCACCAGCAACCACCCCGGCGGCGTGAACGTCGGCATGATGGACGGCTCGGTCCGGTTCGTGAAGAACACGGTCAACCTCCCCGCCTGGTGGGCGCTCGGCACCCGCAACGGCGGCGAAATCATCTCCTCGGACTCGTTCTGAGCTCGAGTTACGGTTGATTCCCGCGATGATCTAGCAATATGGCCGTGGCTCGTCGTCTTCACTTCGAAGATGATGGACCACGGCCAACTTCCATCTCTCCTTCGGTAAGCCGCCCGCATTCATAACGTCGGCTCCCGCATTCGTCCCACAGAGGCCTGGATCCCCCATGATTCGCGACGCCGCCCGCATTTCGCTTTCCAAGCCGTTCGCCACGCTCACGATGGCCGTGGTCGTGTCCCTCCTCCCGTGGCTCCCGGGCTGCGGCGGCAATGACGCCGAGTTCAGCAAGGAAACGCAATACACCCCGGAGACGCTGGCCCAGGAGTTTGTCTTCCGGTACAAGAGCTTGCCGGAACGACGGTCGAACCGAGAGAAGTCAAAGGCCGACGCCCTCGAGAAATTCAAGGCATCCGTCCCCGACGCCGACGAAGCTCGCAAGTCAGCGAAGGCCGAGGCTTCGAAGAAGGGCTCGGCTCCGACTCTCGAGGGACTCGTCGCCGAGTTCAGCACCAAGCTCGGCAGCATCCCCTCCCTCCCACGACCGGAGGCGTCGAAGCAATTCCTGAGCGCTTTGTCGAAAGACTCGACCGTCAAACCCGACGACCTCAAGGCGATCACGGAACAGCTCGGGAACTGATGCTCATTTGGCGTGAGTCTTGATTCGCGTCGGAAAGCTTGATGGAGGCCCAGGTCGAGATGGCTGTCACTCGCCGGTTTGATGATGCGGTCGTCGGTGCGGGCATCGTGGGCCTGGCTCATGCGTATCATCTCGCGAGGCGAGGCCGGAAGGTCCTCGTCTTCGAGAGAGGGCCGCGGGCGTCGGGAGCTTCCGTCCGTAACTTCGGAATGCTCTGGCCCATCGGACAGGCTCCCGGTCCCATCCGCGACCTCGCCGTCCGGAGTGTCGAGGTCTGGCGCGGGGTGCTGGCCGAAAGCGGGCTCTGGCACGCCCCCGTAGGATCGTTGCACCTCGCTTACCACGAGGACGAGGAGCAGGTCCTCCGGGAATTCGTGGCGAAGGCGAAGGCCTCCGGCATCGAATGCGATCTCCTGGCTCCTGGAGAGGTCGTGAAGAGGGCTCCAGGCGTCAGGCCTGAGGGGCTCAGAGTCGGGATGTGGAGCCCGACCGAGGTCTCGGTGGATCCTCGCCAGATCGTCGCAGGCCTGCCGGAGTACCTCAGCCGCGAGTTCGGGGTCACGTTCCGGTTCGGGACCGTCGTCACCGACTACGACCACCCCACGATCACCGCGGGCGGCGAGACGTGGTCCGCCGATAAGATTTGGGTCTGCTCGGGGGACGACTACGAAACGCTTTACCCCGAAGCGTTCGGCGAACACCAACTCGTCCGATGCAAGCTCCAGATGATGCGGTCCGCCCCGATCGAGGGGGGCTGGCGGCTCGGGCCGATGCTGGCGGCAGGGCTGACACTCAGGCACTACCGAGCATTCGAGGATTGCCCGACCCTGCCCGAACTCAAGGCTCGAGTCGCGCGTGAGAACCCCGAGTTCGACCGCTTCGGGATCCACGTCATGGCCTCGCAGAACGGGCTGGGCGAGGTCGTCGTCGGGGACTCCCACGAGTATGGCGACGACATCGAACCCTTCGATAAGGCGATGATCGACGAGATCATCCTGAGGTACCTGATGACGTTCCTGGCCGTCCCCGGCTTCCGCATCGCCTCGCGCTGGAATGGGATCTACGCGAAGCACCCCAACATCCCTTACATGGTCGCCAATCCGGGCGAAGGGGCCACCGCCGTGACCGTGTCGAGCGGCCTGGGCATGACCCTCTCGTTCGGCCTGGCGGAGCAGGTCGTTTCCAACGCGCTGGGGAGCGTTTAACCTGGCCCTCGCGTGAACGAAACGAGAGTCGATCGTCGAACAGGCGAGCCAGAGGGGTCAGGTGCGGTGAATCCATTCGATCTGTCCGGTAAGGTTGCGGTCGTCACCGGAGGCAACGGCGGCCTGGGTCTCGGCATCGCCCGCGGCCTGGCCCAGGCGGGGGCGAGTATCGCCATCGTGGCTCGCAACGAGGCGAAGACGCTGGCGGCCGCCCAATCGCTCCGAGAGGACCTCGGGGCGAAGGTGTTCACCCAGAAGGCCGACGTCTCCGTCCCCGAGCAGGTGGCTACGGCCGTCGCGGCGATTGCGCAAGAGTTCGGCAGGATCGACGTGCTCGTCAACAACGCGGGCACCTCGATCCGCAAGCCGCCGCACGAGCTCACGCTCGAAGAGTGGAACACCGTGATGGACGTGAACCTCACGAGCGCCTTCCTCGTGTCCAAGGAGGCATACCCTCACCTCAAGTCGGCCGGCGGCGGCAAGGTCATCAACATCGGCAGCATGGGTTCGTATTTCGGCATCCCATACGCCTCGGCCTACGCCACGAGCAAGGGTGGAATCGTCCAGTTCAGCAAGAGCTGCGCCCTCGCCTGGGCCCTGGACAACATCCAGGTCAACGCGATCCTGCCCGGCTGGTTCGAAACCGAATTGACCGACAGGGCGCGTGCCCACGTCCCCGGCTTATATGAGCGGATGCAAGGACGTATCCCGCAAGGGCGTTGGGGATCCCCGGCCGACATCGCGGGGACGGCCGTCTGGCTCTCGAGCGCGGCGAGCGACTATGTGACTGGCGTCGCGATTCCCGTCGACGGCGGCTTTTCCTCGGCCATGTAAATGCGAGAAGCCAGGGGGGAGATAGCTCCCGCCCCGGCCTCATTCATGGCGTTGGCTGGATCCCATTCGCTCAGTGGATCGAGAATCCCGGGCGATACTGCCGACGGATGAACTGATCCGCCTCGGGCATCCCCTTGACCTTCATGTTCTCGGCATCCCACTCGATCTTGCCCCCCACTTTCAGGGCAAGGACGCCGAGGAGCACGGTCTCGGTGAGGCGGCCGGCGTACTCGAAGTTCGAGAGGGCCTTAGAGGGGTCATTGGTCTTGATCGCCTCGACCCACTCGGTGAAGTGGCCGGGGGAGCGGGGCAGGGTCTGGGGCGGAGTCGAGACGTCCTTGAAGCGATCGCGAGGCAGCAGGGTGTGCTCCGCGCCGTAGTCATTCTGGGTGAAGAAGGAGCCCTTCTCGCCGACGAGGAGCAGGCCGCTGCCCGACGCATTCTCCCCGTGGAGCAGGCTCTTGAACGCCCGCTTCGAGTCGGGCAGGTTGTCTCCGCCGTCGTACCAGGTCAGCGTGATGGGTCCGCGGCCCTCGCGAGCCCCGAAGTGGAACTTGATGATCGACCAGACCGGGTACGTTTCCTTGTCGACGATGCCCGAGGTGTCGACGACTTCCACCGACTCCGGGTCGAACAGGTTCAACGCCATCGCGGCGATGTTGATCGTGTGGCAGGCCATGTCCCCGAGGGCCCCCGTGCCGTAGTCGAGCCAGCCTCGCCAGTTGAACGGGGCGTAGGCGGGGTTGTACGGCCGGTCGGGCGCGGGGCCGAGAAACTCGTACCAGCGGACGTGGTTGGGGACGCCGGGCGTCTCCTTGGGACGGGGGATACCCTGGGGCCATACCGGCCGGTTCGTCCAGACGTGGATCTCCTTGACCTGGCCGAGCGTGTCCGACCGCAAGAGTTCGACCCCCGCGCGGAATCCGTTATCGGCGGTCCCCTGGTTCCCCATCTGCGTGCAGAGCTTCTTCTCGGCGGCCAGCGTGCGCATCACGCGGGCTTCCTCGATCGACCAGGTGAGGGGCTTCTGGCAGAAGCAATGCTTGCCCATCTTCATCGCCATCACGCTGGCGGGCGCATGGCTATGGTCGGGGGTGCTTACGGTGACGGCGTCGATCTTGTCGCCGAGGTCTTCGAGCATCTTGCGGTAGTCGAAATACTTCTTGGCCCCGGGGAATCGCTCCCCCATCTTATCGAGGACCACCTCATCGACGTCGCAAAGCGCGACGATCTCGCCGTGCCTACCGGCCGCCTCGGTGTCGCTGTGGCCCTTGCCGCCGACACCGATGCAGGCGAATCGGACCTTCTTCTCATCAGTCGTCGCGGGCTTGTCATCGGCCTGGGCGTTCGTCTCGCCGATCAGGGCCGTGCCCGCGGCGCCGGCGATCGCGGTCTGTCGGAAGAAATCACGACGGGTTGGTCGAACGAACATTGCGTCATTCTCCTCGGGAAGTCGGAACCGGGCGGTTCATATCGACCGCAAGCGTCGGCAGAACTCGAGGCATGGCGTGGGGGCTGCTCGAGCCTCGTCGCGACGTCGAGCCTGCGCGACCTGATTCGACCGCCAGTATCACGCGCCCATTACGCTGCCGCAATCGGCCGGTTCCCGAGGAATGATCGGAGTTTATCTCGTTCTTAAACGCGGCAAGGCCTTCAAGAGCCTGCCTTAAGCGGCAAACTCTATGACTGCAATCTCTCACTTGAACTCGCGGGGTTGCCCCGTGCATTCGAGCACCGAGGTCCAAAGATCCCCGTTAGGATCGACCCGATATCGCTCGCGAATGGCCGTCGCCATCGGGACGTGAACGAACCGGCCATGCCAGCGGCCGACGACCATCTCGGTGCGGCCTGACATGGCCGCGTGGACGGCGTTGAGCCCGAGCCTGATGCAATAGACGCTGTCGAACGGGTTGGCAGGGACACTCCGAATTATGTAACTAGGATCGATATACTTGAGGTTCAACTCGATGTTGCACCTGGCGAAATGCTCGGAGATCTGCTGCTTGAGGAAGATCCCGATGTCGCCCAGGCGGGCGTTCCCCGAGGCGTCGGTCTGTTGAGGTACCTGCTCGAGCAGATCCTGCCCGGCACCCTCGGCGACCACGACCACGGCATGCCCGAGCCGTTCGACCCGCTCGCGCACGACGTTGAGGAACCCCTGTTCCCCTTCGAGTCGGAAGGGTACCTCAGGGATCAGGACGATGTTCGCGTCGCTCTTGGCGAGCGACGCATAGCAGGCGATGAACCCCGAATGCCTCCCCATCAGCTTGACCAGGCCGACGCCATTCGGCGATGCCTGCGCCTCGATGTGGGCCCCGCGGATGGCCTCGCTCGCCACCGAGAATGCGGTCTGGAATCCGAAGCTCTGATCAATATACATGATATCATTATCGATCGTCTTCGGGATGCCGATGACGGAGATCTTGGAGCCGCGCTCGGCCGCCACCTGTCCAATCCGCAGAGCCCCTCGCAGCGTGCCATCCCCGCCGATCACGAACAGGACGTTGACGCTCATCTGCTCCAGGCAGTCGACGATCTCGGCCGGATCCTGCTCCCCGCGCGACGTGCCGAGGATCGTGCCCCCATGCTCATTGATGCCATCAACCGAATCGGGCGTGAGGTCGATGACCTCGCGGCGGTACTTGGCGATGAATCCCTGGTAACCGTTGCTGAAGCCGTAGATCTTCCGCACGCCGTAGTGATGGCTCAGTTCCATCACGAGTGCCCGGATCACGTCGTTCAGCCCGGGACAGAGCCCGCCGCACGTCACGATCCCCGCTCGCGTCTTCGAGGGATCGAAGAAGATCTTGCGGCGAGGCCCGGCCGGCTCGAAGGCGGGCAAATCCTCGATGGGCGTGCCTCGCGCGGCGAGCGCCGAAGCGGTACCGTCGAAGAGGACTCGATCGGACTCGTCAACATTGTGAAATGTCTGAAGTCGACCGTTCAGTAGGGAACTGAGCGGCGAATCGATCCTGCAAGGGCCGAGCGTCTTGACGAGCAGGTCGCCTGCGTTGATCACGGGCGATGTCTCTATTCAGAGGCGTTGGATGGGAATGGCACGGGACCGACGGCCTTCGTCTCTTCCCGAAATCGACAGCCCCTCTCAAAGGCAACTACCATGCCCCGTCCTCTGGGACCGCACGCCAATCTTAAGTTGTGTTCTCTTGAAGGATTGCGGCATCGAGGCTTGGAGTTTACGGCGAAATGAGTCGGACTCGTTGCCCAGAAACGATGCAGCACTTGCCCGACCTATTCGCCAGATAAATGAACCGCCGAGTCTCAGTAGAAGGGTTCAAACGGCGTCGCGTTGCGGAGACTGCCGTCACGCATCATCCATATCGGAGCAAATTTCTGACGACTATCAGGCGAGAATCGGGCGAATGACCTCTCCGTGTACGTCAGTAAGTCGACGGTCGATGCCGTTATGTCGGATGGTGAGTTGCTCGTGGTCGATCCCCATGAGATGCAGGATCGTTGCGTGAAGGTCGTGCGTGGTGGTCTTGTCGACGGCGGCTTTGTAGCCGAACTCATCGCTCTGTCCGTGAGAAACGCCTCCCTTGATCCCGGCACCGGCAAGCCAGGTCACGAACGTCCCGCCGTTATGGTCGCGTCCCGTACCGGCCTGGGTTACGGGCATCCGGCCGAACTCGGTGGTCCAGATGATGAGCGTGTCCTCGAACATGCCGCGGGCCTTCAGGTCATTCAGCAGGGCCGCGATCGGTTGATCCACCTGCCGGGCAATTGGAGGCAACTCGTTGGGGATGCTCCCGTGATTGTCCCAGTTATTGGCCGCGCCCCCCGCGCCACTCCAGACCTGGACGAAGCGGACGCCTCGTTCGAGAAGTCGGCGAGCCAGGAGGCAGTTTCGTGCGAACCCCGTCTCGTTCGTTGGTCCATCCGTGCCGTAGCTGGCATGGATCGCGGCCGATTCTCGCGAGAGGTCGAACGCTTCCGGCGCGGCGAGTTGCATCCGGGCGGCGAGTTCATACGAAGCGACCCGGGCCTCGAGTCGCGAGTCGCCGGGGTGATCGTCGGCGTAGCGTCGGTTGATCTGCTGCAGCAGTTCAAGCCCCCTGGCACTCGCGTCGGGCGTGACGTATGACGCCACAGGAGCCGGCTTGAGGTCGGGGATAGGCGAGTCGGAACTTGAGCGAATCACAGTCCCCTGATGCGTCGCCGGCAGGAACCCTGCTGAGAAGTCGCCCATGCCATTGTACGGCAGACCTCTCGGGTCGGGGAGCACGACGAACGCCGGCAGATCATCCGTCAGACGGCCGAGACCATAACTCACCCAGGCCCCGAAGCAAGGGAAGCCCGGCAGAAGAAACCCGGTCGTTTGCAGGTAACTGGCCGGCCCGTGGACGTTCGTCTTCGAGGACATTGCCATGAGGAACGCCAGATCGTCCACGCAACCGGCGACGTTCGGGAAGACATCCGTGACCCATCGGCCACACTCCCCATGCTGCTTCCAGCGGAACGGAGATTTCATCAGCGGTCCCGGCGTCCCCGTCGCCGTCACCTTGACGCCGATATCAACGGCCTGGCCATGCCGCTTCTCAAGTTCCGGCTTGTAGTCGAAGGTGTCGACCTGGCTCGTACCGCCGTTCATGAACAACTGCACGACGCGGCGCACCTTGGCCCTGTGATGCAGACCTCCATTAAGGTCAATTCGCGGCCGAGGCTCATCCGCCGTCGCCATGATGTGCGAGAGGGCGAGCCCTCCGAAACCACCGGCGGCCCCGAAGAGGAACGACCTGCGTGAGGCTTTCGAGACTGGCGTCATCGCGGTTCCCCCCCGCCGATCGTTGCGGTGATCAATCAATGAAAAGAAATTCACTACTATTCAGTAGTACACGGCAGAGGTTCGCGAGCCCGTAAGACCTGGAATACTCTCCCCAGGCCTTGCGTTCCACGTCCGAAGGTGAACGTCCCAGGATTCGCTTCGAGATCTCGACGACCTGAGTCTCGGCGTCAGGGGTCCAAGAACTGGCGAGCGCCGCGAGATGTTCGGCATGCCTGAGCGTGAACTTATTATTCCAGAGCGACAGAGCCTGGAGCGGGCTCATCGACGTGGCGCGGGCGGGGGCGGACTGCGAAGCGTCCGGGCAATCGAGCGCCTCGAGCAACGGGTCGGGGCGCGTGCGGAAGATATACCGATAGACGCTCCTTCGTCTTGCGTCGGGCTGATCAAGGTTAAAGGTGTCGTAGTCGGGCTCGGGCGTGACGTGGATCCCCGGCTTCACCAGAAAATGCTGATCGGGAGCGCCGAACGGCCGCTCATCGAGCCGACCGCTGACGAGGAGGATCGCGTCACGGACCGATTCGGCATCGAGCCGATTCCGGTTCATCCTCCAGAGCAGGCGGTTATCGGCATCTTTTAGCGCGGCCGTCGGGTCACTGGCACTCGACTGCCGATAGACGCGGCTCGTCACGATCAAGTGATGCAGGGCCTTGAGAGAGCCGCGATCCCTGACCTCGGCCGCGAGCCAATCGAGTAATTCGGGATGCGACGACACTCCTCCCATCTTGCCGAGATCATTGGGCGTATCCACGATCCCGCGACCGAAATGATAATGCCAGACCCGGTTGGCGATGACTCGCCAGGTGATCGGATTTGATGGGCTCGTCAGCCAGTTGGCCAGTGAGGCTCGACGGCTCCCCTCTTGATCCGGTTCGGCAAGCTCAAATCGCCCGGGCAGGCTCGCCAGGGCGAGCACAGCCCCGGGCGAAGCCGGCTTGAGCGGTCGCGAGACTTCCCCGCGTGCGAGGACATTGATCGGCCGAGGCTTGGCCGTCGGCCGAAAACTGCCGTCGGGTTGATACTGATTCGTGCCGCAATACACCTTCAATTGTGGCGGCAGGGAGCCCAGTTCGCGCTCGATGCCGCGTTCCCAGAGCAGGCGAGCGAGTTCAGACTCCTGGCTCTGCGGAGTTCTCGACGTCAGAATCGCGCTCAAGGCCGGTTCGAGCGGCGCCTCGACCGTCAGGGGCGGGGAAGAACCCGTGAGTGCGAGCCGGAACCGGCCGATCAGATGTCCCCGGCCATGAACCTGATCGAGCTCGACCTCGAAGACCGTCCCCTCCGCGAATCCGACAGGATTTGCGAAGGTGAACACGGCTCGATGGGTGCGGCCAACCGCCGGATGAATCCCCCAGGCCGTGACAGGATCTCCGTCGATCGCGCGCTCGATCCCCCAATCGACCTGATTGAAGTCGGCCTGCGCCGCGATCAGTTTCACCGGCGTCGAGGACTCGGCCTTACCCTTCGGGTACGCCTTGACCCGGATTTCCGAAAGGTGCAAGTTCCCATTCTCGGCTCGGCCGGGGCCTTGCGAGGGCAGGGTTTCATCGGTCAGGACGTCGAGCCTGAGACCCCTCAATCCTGTACGTTCGGTTGAAAGCCTGATGGTATAACTATCACTCTCCGGCCGCTTCCCGACCGCCAGGATGGAACGGTCCAGCAACGCCTTCAGAATCGAGCCCTGCTTCGCGGACCATTGGATTGGCTCCGGCGTCTCCCACCGCAATTCGGTCGCACGCCAGGTCTCGACGAACGCCCTTGCCTCACTTCGACGCTGCGGCGGGATCGCTCCCTGATCGGCCTTGCCCGCCAGGGACTTCACGAGGGTCAGTTGAGCCGCGAGATCGGCCCTTTGCTTCGTGACGGCGGGGTCGGAGTCGTAAGCTCGGTCCGCCTTGTCGATCCCCGCGAACACCGCCTGGAGCGCGTAATAATCATCCTGGGTGATCGGGTCGAACTTGTGGTCGTGGCACCGTGCGCAGCCGACGGTCATGCCCGCGAACGTCGACATGGTTGAGGTCACCATGTCGTCGCGATCGAGGTACTGGCCGATCAGGCGGTCGATCGAGTCCTCGCGGATGCTGACGAGCGAGCTCTCGTCAAACGGTCCGGCGGCGAGGAAGCCCGTGGCCACGAGGGCATCGGCATCCCCGGGGTAGAGGACGTCACCGGCCAGTTGCTCGCGGACGAATCGCGGATAGAGCTTGTCCGCGTTGAAGGAACGAATCAGGTAATCGCGATAGGGCCAGGCGTTGGGCCGTGGCCTATCCTGATCCTGCCCGTGCGAGTCGGCGTAATGCACCACGTCGAGCCAGTGCCGTGCCCAACGCTCGCCATATCTCGGCGAGTTCAGCAGTCGATCCACGAGCCGTTCATAGGCCTCGGGCGAGGCGTCGTCAACGAATCGGTCGATCTCTTCCGGAGTTGGCGGCAAGCCCGTGAGGTCAAAGCTCAAACGTCGGATCAATGTCGGACGGCTCGCCTCGGGCGACGGATGCAAGCCCTTCGCAAGCAGCTTCTCAAGCACGAATGCATCGATCGGGGTTCTCGCCCAATCCTTGTAGGCATTCGACGCCTGTGGAACCGCGGGGCGTTCGAGCGGTTGCAGGGCCCAGCCGACCGGATTAGGCGATGTGGCGATCGAGGCCTCGGGCGACGTGGCGGCATTGCCCGACTGCTGATCGATCCAGGCCCGAAGGATGCCGATCTGTTCGGCGGAGAGAGGATCGCCCTTCGGCGGCATCCTCGGTGTTTCGTCGGATCCGAGGACGTGATGAATGAGCGAACTCTCGGCGCTATTCGTGGGAACGATGACCTCGCCGGACGATCCCCCTTTGCGGATCGCCTCGACCCCGTCGAGTCTGAGTCCACCTCTTTGCTTGTCGGGCCCGTGACAGGCGATGCACCGACTCTCGAGGATCGGAGCCACGTCCTTCTGGAAATCCATCGACCCCTTCGCCGGCGGAGGCAAGGGAAGGGGGGCGTCACCCGCTGAGCCGGCGCGTCCGAAGAGTACGAAGAGAGGGAGCAGAGGCAGGAAACCGAAGCGGCCTTGTCGCGGGCGTCTCGTTCGGTGGCTGTCCATCATCGGGCCTCCCGAGGCTATTTGCCCAGTTCCTGGGAAATCTCGGCCGCGGATTCCATGACGAGCAACGCGGTCGCGGCGAACGACTCTTCGGGCATCCGCCTCGATGGGCTCGACACCCAGATCGTGGCAAAAGCCTGGCGATGGCGGTCAAAGATGGGGGCGGCGAGGCAATGGATACCCTCGTCCGCCTCAGCCTCATCGGTGGCGAAACCTCGAGCGACGATCCGGTCGCATTCGAGCCGAAGTCGCTTCCGGTCGGTGATCGTCCTCGAAGTGCTGGGGGGGAGTTCGAGACGATCGATCAACTCCGCCCGGTCAGATTCGGGCAGATAGGCCAGCAGGCATTTACCCGGGGCATTGTCGTGCAGCTTGAACCTCAAGCCAGGGGACACGGCGATCCTGAGTGGATAGAGCCCGTCCAGAACCTCGACGATAACGCCCGAATCCTCACTCCGCACGCCGACCTGGACCGTCTCCTTGCACGAGTCTCGCAGAGTCCTCATCGCCGGGAAGGCACACTCAGCCAGCGACTTGGAGCTACCTCGAGGTTGTCCCAGCGTCAGGAATTTGTTCGTGAGCCGGAATCGAAGCGAGTCGGTCTCGCGGTCAAGATAACCGAGCCCTCCCAGTGTCCGAGTGATACGGAAGACCGCATTCTTGGGAAGTTCGAGCCGTTCGCTGATCTCGGTGAGCGTGAGCCCGTCGATCTCTGCCGCCACGCACTCGACGATCGCGAACGCCTGGCGGACGGCGGGCGACGCGGCATCAGCCTCTTTGCGTGTCAGCTCGCTCGCCACTCAAACCTCCCATGTTTTCTCGGCCGACGATTTCCACCCTTAGAATTTGTTCTACAGATAGAATCGCCGGATGTCAATCGGGTGCATGCCAGGGCCTTGCCGGATCGAGGATGCTCCTCACCGTGAAATTGGCCGATCGTCTCTAACTTCGCGGGCCAGCGGGACTACGAGTTGTTCCCAACGTGGATCCTCGATTGGATCATCAATACCCCAGCCCACCATGCCTTGCATCATGAAAAGGTGAAGGGTAATTAAAGTCTCTACTCCAATGACTGGGATCGCTTACTCGGCACCGATCATCCGGAGTTCGAGGATCAATTCCAGGCCAAGACGGGCTTCCCTCCCGACATCACTCAAGCCCAGGCCAGATCAAGGAGACTACGGATGGACGCACGATTCCACGACCTTCAGGCCGCCTTCGCGAGCGATGACCTCGATCGTGTGAAGGCCCTGCTCACCTCAGAACCCGAGCTTGCAACGGCCCGCTCTCAAACCAGTCACCCGACGATCCTGCAGTGCCTCGTACTGACCATGCCCCCGGGCGATAAACTGGAAGGCATGATCGAGGTCCTGGCGAGCTACGGTGCGGAATTGTCCGGCCCCCTGATTGCCGCGAGCGGCATGGATAACGTGCGGGCCGTCGCGAAGCTCCTGGACCTTGGAGCCGACATCAATGGGCAGGGACGATGGTCACCCCTGGAAGAGGCGCTTTACTGGAAGCATCGAGACGCAACGAACCTTTTGCTGGTGCGAGGCGCCTCTATTCGCAACTTACGGTCCGCTGCGGCCCTGGGGGACCTCGACAAGGTCCGCGGCTACTTCGATGAGGGCGGCCGGCTCAATTCCGAAGCTGGCGAGGTGTCCTGGCCGTTCGGGGACAATATCCCCATAACGTCGAGGCGAGATCCAAAGCAAATCCTCGACAACGCTCTGGTCTATGCGGCGATATGGGACCAGCAGTCGATCGTCGACTTCTTGCTGGATCGCGGGGCCGAGATCAATGCGATCCCGCTCGGCTTCGATTACGCCGGAACGGCGCTCCACTACGCTGCCTTCCACGGCCACGGCGACCTTGTTGAGCATCTTTTGCAACGTGACGCGAGGGCCGATATCGTCGATGCCAAGATCGGCGTACGCCCCGAAGAATGGGCTGAACACATGGGTCACAAAGAACTGGCCGATCGCCTGCGCCATGCACGACCAGGTTGACTTGCATCGACTTGGAAACAAATTCCATTCATGGCGCAGATGACGAGCGACGTTCCACTTCGAACTTTGATTTGAGGCACAGGCAGATCAGGAAAATGAATTACTTTCGCTTTTGAAGCCTCATTATCGTGAACACAAACCCGTCTTCCAAGCTTCCCAAAATAGTCAGAGGGCAAACGATGTCCTCGGAAGGCCATCAGCGATTCGCATTGCGAACTCCTGCGAGGAGCAAATCCATAAATCGAGCGACCCGTTTCCCAAGGTCGGGCGCGCGAGACGCTGGGGTTCCTGCGACGAGGAGCGTCTTCACCTCAAACACGACCAGCCACGAGACGACGTCAGAAACCGGTTTGAATCCGGGAAGGACGGTCAAGTAGGGCTTGGAAAGTTCTCGACTCGCTTCGATGAGAGCCTTCATCTCATCGGCGATCGGGTCTCCAAACCAAAGCAGGGCCTGGGCCCGACGCAGGTTGGCCCGAACCCTGCGAGATTCGTCGAGCGGAAACTCGATCGCGTTATAGAGTGCCCCGAGCCGAGGCTCCGGGCCGTCCTCGGTCAGATACCCGCGCGGCATGTACCCGCCCGTAGAAATCCCGAATCGACGCGCCGCGGCCCAGGCGGCTTGCTCCGCCCCCGCCTGCCCGCCGGTAATAACGATCTCGATCATGAGACGCCCCTATTCGGGGATTCTCCAAGAGCCCAGGAATTTTGTCGAGTGCAACGCACCCTTTAAACGCGAAGACCAGAAATCAACCAGATATTGTTACTTTTATTTATTGATAAATAATAGTAGATCCGATGATTGACGCGGTGGCTAACGCTGTGCTTCCAATCCCCGCTCATCGAACCGGACGGGCGGTTTTCCGCATCCGGCCCTCGGACAAGGGCTCATGCTTTCGCCCACGGAAAGCTCTTGGGACGACCGCTCAAGCGAACCAGTCCAAGCACATCGTGCAGGTACTGATCGGGGGTATCTGGTCACCGGGTCTTTGACGGCTATCCTGTAGCGTCGTGCCAGGCCTGTCGTGTAAAAAAGGGGTCATGGATCAGCCCTCGCCCACCTACGACGAGCTCCTCGACCTGGTACGGCGCCTATGGTGGACCCCGAAAACTGGACCATCTGTTAAGCTACTCAGACGGGTCTGAGGAGGAGGACGGATGGCGAGGAAGCGGCAAGTCCACACGGCGGCGTTCAAGGCTCAAGTCGCCCTGGCGGCCCTCAAGGGAGACCGCACGATCAACGAGTTGGCCGGCCACTATGGCGTCCATCCCACATCGATCCATGGCTGGAAGAAGCAGCTCATCAGCAGTGCCGAGGAGGTCTTCGGGAGTCCGGCCAAGGCGGCCTCGGCTGACGCCGAGGCACGCCAGGCCGAACTCTTCGAACAGATCGGGCGCCTCAAGATGGAACTCGAGTGGCTGAAAAAAGTCGCCCCATTCAGTTGAGGACCGAAGGCCCTTGATCGAGCCGGATCATCCCCGGTTGAGCGTGCGCCGCCAGTGCGAGTTGCTGGGGCTGAGCCGATCGAGCCTCTACTACCGACCTGCGGGTGAGTCGCCCGAGGACCTGCGCCTGATGCGGTTGATCGACGAGCAATATACGGCATGCCCGTTCTACGGCAGCCGCAAGATGACCGCCTGGCTGGAACAACGAGGTGAGGAGGTCAATCGGAAGCGAGTACAGCGCCTGATGCGGAAGATGGGCCTGGAAGCGATCTATGCCAAGCCCAGGCTGAGTCAGGCCGGGAGAGGCCATAAGATCTACCCTTATCTCTTGCGAGGTGTCAAAGCCCGGCGAGCGGACCACGTGTGGAGCACGGACATCACTTATGTGCCGATGAGTGGAGGGTTCATGTACCTGGCGGCGGTGATCGACTGGTACAGCCGGTACGTGATCGGCTGGCGGCTGTCGAACACGCTGGACGGCTCCTTCTGCCTGGAGATGTTGGAAGATGCCTTGAGGTCGGGGAAGCCCGAGGTGTTCAACACGGACCAAGGGGTCCAGTTCACGGCCGAGGCGTTCACCGGGAGGCTTGAGGCGGCCGGGATAGCCGTGAGCATGGATGGACGCGGCAGGGCATTGGATAACGTGTTCGTCGAACGGCTCTGGAGGACCGTGAAATACGAAGATATTTACATCCAAGGCTACGAGACGGTGCCGGAGCTGCAGCGAGGGTTGAGGCGATACTTCGGCTTCTATAACGAGGATCGGCTCCACGAATCCCTGGGGTACCGGACTCCAGGGACGGTCTACCGAGCGGACAGAGCCACGACGGCCTGATTGGACAGTAGCGAAGGATCGCCGTTTTTTGGTCTAGACAATGGGGTCCACCTCAGCCAGGCCCGCATCATCGACGAGCTGCGAGCCGAGGTCGAGCGCCTCAAGGCCGAGCTCGAGAAGCAGCGGCGAGCCGGCAAGTGCCAGGCCGCACCCTTCTCCAAGGGCGACCCCACCCCGCACCCCAAACGACCCGGACGCAAGCCGTGGCACGCCGAGTGGGGGCGGCTGCTCTCGGGCGACTACACCGACCCGGACAACGCCCGGCTGGCGAGGCTGCTGAGGAAGCACCGCGAGTGCGTGCTGGCGTTCCTGGACCACGAGGGCGTGGACGCGACGAACAACCTGGCGGAGCGAGAGATCCGCCCGGCGGTGATCGCGCGGAAGGTGTCGGCGGGCAACCGCAGCAAGGTGCACGCGGTGCTGGCGAGCGTGCTGAGGATGCTGTGCCGCCAGGGCCGGCCGACGCCGGAGGCACTGACGGGCCTTCTCCGACGGGGCGCCGGTCACGTCCTGGACTTCGGCCACATCACCGCCGGTCCGGCCCCCGCCCTCTGAAGGGCGCCCCATCACCCGAAATGATGCTCATCGACTTACCCAAGTCGACCCGGTAACCAAATACAGTCTACGCATCGGAATCCGTCGTGCTTTGGGCTGTCGTCCGGATGAGTTGGAATACGCCGACGGGGCGAGTTACATTTTCGAGGCCAATTTCCCACTTATTGAACCGAACGTCCCATCCTTCTGCCTCCATCGCCTCCATCAAGCGAAGACTCATGGTGCGGAAGGGGTCCGATATGAGGAGCCGGCCACCTTCCGCCAGTTTGGTGTCGAAAATATGTCGCAGATGAGGATGAAGAGATTCGCCATAGAGGATGTCAGCCCCGATGATCCAATCATAGACTCCAGTCTCTTCCCAGGCCGTCCAGTCGGCAGGGCGATTGCGCCATCCTGGGTAATATGTGATAACTGGAGCATGGCGGATCGCGACGGCCCGGGCAAGAGCCCGGGGCGCGAGACGCCCATGCTCGACGGGCATCCATCATGGCTCGGGCCAAGTCCGCTCAGATCCAGCGACACTTCTCCGAGCTCACCGAACCGCGCCGAGGCCGGGTCATCTACCCGCTCGTCAACATCGTCGCCATCGCCGTCTGCGCCGTCATCGCGGGAGCCGACGACTTCGTCTCCATCGCCGCCTGGGCACGGCACAAGTCGCGACTGGCTCGCCAGGTTCCTCGACCTCGACAGCGGCATCCCCTCGCACGACCGCTTCAACGCCGTCCTCGCCGCCATCAGGCCCGCCGAGTTCGAGAAGTGCCTGCTGAATTGGATCACGGCCCTCCACGAGATCACCGCCGGCCAGGTCGTCGCCATCGACGGCAAGGCGCCCAGGCGCAGCTTCGACAAGGGCACGGGCAAGTCGGCCATCCACATGGTCAGCGCCTGGGCCACGGCCAACCACGTCAGCCTGGGCCAGGTGGTCACCGACGCCAAGAGCAACGAGATCACGGCGATCCCCGTCCTCCTGCAGATGCTGGAGATCTCCGGGGCCCTGGTGACGATCGACGCGATGGGCTGCCAGACGGAGATCGCAGGCGCCATCGTGGCCGGCGGGGCCGACTACGTGCTGGCGGTGAAGGGGAACCAGCCGACGCTGCACGCGGCGATCGAGGAGTTCTTCCTGAAGCACGTGGAGGACGGCTTCGCGAAGGTGGCGGCGGGCGAGCACGAGTCGAGCGAGAAGGGTCACGGGCGGAAGGAGACGAGGACGTACCTGATCTGCGACGCCCCGGAGGCCCTGGCCGACCGTGGCCGCTGGCCGGGGCTGAGGCGGATCGGCGTGGCGATCGGCGAGGGGACGCGTGGCGGCAAGCCCAGCGGCGACGTGCGCTATTACATCACGAGCCGCGACCTTGACGCGAAGGGGTTCGCTGCGGCGGTGCGGGGCCATTGGTCGATCGAGAACAGCTGCCATTGGTCGCTGGACGTGACGTTCGGCGAGGACCAGAGCCGTCTGCGGCGAGGCCACGCGGACGCGAACTTCAGCGCGTTGCGTCGGACGGCGTTGAGCCTACTGAAGAACAACAAGTCGGAGAAGATCGGATTGAAGGGCAAGAGATTGATAGCGGCGACGAGCGATGCTTATCTCGAGCAAGTGCTATTCTCGAAGTAACTTATGGTGCAATCGCCCTGGTCCAGTCGGCGAGGCAATACTCCAGATTCTTCGCACCATTCCGTTCGCCGTTCCGACGGCAAAGGTGTAGAGCAAGCTCATCCCTGTCGCTTTGCATGACCCTCGCGCCGAATGAAGCGGCGACGATCCCAGGCAACCCCGTGCCGGCTCCCAGTTCGAGGATCCGACGGCCGGCAAACTCCATCGGTCGACTCGCGATGTCGTGCACCAGGCCTATGGCCGAGGGCCAGAGCGACACGCCATAGGGTAATCGAAGACCTTTCACATCTATGACCCTGGCCTCATCCTCTCGAGTGAGAACGGCCCCCGTGTGGAGGATCGACCACTCCCGTCCATCTCGAAGCAAGCGGTACTCACGCAAGGTGAATTCCCCTCCCGTCGTGCTCAGCAGGGGGGATGGCGCCGCAGATTCCGACATCGCGACCAGTCTTTCTGTTTGTCCCTGAAATCGAGGGGCCGCGACCATGATTCGACGAGGTCGCGGCTTCTGGGTCGAAGAATTCGAACTCCAAATGACCTTATTGGGACTCAAACCTCGTCATCGGCCCGTCGCTTCCAATTTGGATGGTGAAAGAAGCCCCGTCGGGCGAAGCCGAAGCGCGGATGAACTGCCCGCCAACGATCTCGCGATTGGCGATCTTCATAGGATCCGTGTTTTCGGCGTCGGTTGTGGCAGCGTTCTTATGGAGCTGATACAAGGCTCGGATGGAAGGGATCGACTTCAAGCGAGCCACCGCCTTGGCGTCGCCTCCCTTGTTTGGACCATTGTCCATCACGGCGACGACCGGCTTGATGGACTCGACCAGAGTGGGATGGTTCGAGATCGCCATCCCGTGGTGGGTGACCTGGAAGAGGTCGATCGAACCAATCAAATTCTTCGGGCAAACGAGCTTCTTCTCGACATTCCAGGTGAGGTCGCCGCAGTCGAGAAAACGGAACTTGCCGAACTTGAAGCGGATCGCGAGGCTCCTCGCATTGTCGCTGGGATCGGGGTCCAGATCAGCCGGGGCGGTCGCACATAGCGGGTTGTTCTCAGCCTGCGTCGATCCCTCGGAGATCACCTCGCCGCCAGAGGCCAGGACGAGGGCTTCGACGCTCCCCTTCAGTGGGATGGCATCACCGGCCTTGAGTGTCCTCCTCTTCCCCTCGCTCGCCTTTTGATAGGCGATACCGAGCGGGTCGTCGGCCTTGGGCCCGTCCGGGAACGCGACGCGGTCGCCGTCCTTGGCGGTGAGGTCTGGCAGACCTCGGTCCCAGAAGTGGTCGATGCGAAGCATTCTCGACAGCCCCTCGACGCCACCATAATGATCCATGTGCCAGTGTGTCGTGACGAGGTGATCCAGATGATCGAGCCTGGCCACGTCCTTCAAGACGTGGACGATCCGCTTCGGATCGCGGTCATTGAGACCTGGCCATCCCGAGTCGATCAGGATCGATTCCCGCTCCGGCGTCACAAGTAAGGTCGCCGCACCGCCCATTACATCGATGAAGTAAATATCAAGGTTTCTATCAGGTGCATCCGCCCCTGTCATGAAGACCAACCAAGTCATCAACAGGATCGAGTTTCGCAAGCGGTTGGGCATAGGTTTTCTCCTCGAAACTAAACGGAACCCGAGAAAGCAGGGGGATCGGTTTCACACCTCGCGACGAATCTGACGAGAAAATCTGTCGAATCACTGCAAATTCGACTGATTCGGGGATTCGCCGGGATCTTAAATGCGAAGGAAGAGCACCCCAGGGCTGACGTAAGATTGAGCCTCCTGCTCGCGAGAAGCAAGTAGCCACCACTTCTTGAGCCTGAAATTCCACGACCTCAATCAATACCTCGGTAAACGCAACTCACAGGATTTGAGTGTTGCCCTAGAAGCCCGTAAGTGAGTCAAAAAGCACGAATTATTTTAATACGTCATAAATCCACGGCCTCTGGCCGTGCGACCCGAAGAGCTTCGAGCGATCCGACGTGCAATGAAATAGGCTCCTCCTTCCAGGAAGGCCCCGAGGGGCAGGAAGGAGGAGCCTATGCACGAATGGCAGAGCCTTTCCCATGTCCGGTGGGAATGCAAGTACCACGTCGTGATCATACCGAAGTACCGCCGCAAAGTCTTCTACGGAAGGCTTCGGCATCAGATCGGCCCGATCCTTCGGGAATTGTGCCGTCAACGCGGGATCGATCTGTTGGAAGGGCACGCGATGCCCGACCACATCCACCTGTGCTTGAGCATACCGCCCAAGTATAGCGTGGCGAACACGATCGGGTTCCTGAAGGGCAAGAGCGCCGTCCGGATCCATCGTGAGCTGTTGAAGGAGCCGCCGGATGACGGGCCTGCATTTCTGGGCGACGGGTTATTGCGTGAGCACGGTGGGCCTTGATGAGGCCCGGGTGCGGCAGTACATCCGCGAGCAGGATGAGCTGGATCGTCGGCAGGGCGAGTTGAACCTGGAGTAACCCCGTAGGCCCCGAGGGGGCCTTCCTGGCCTTACGCCCCCCGCGGGGGCTACCGCATGTACCGGGCTCCGACGGAGCGACTCAAGTCATCGCCCCCAACGGGGGCTTCCTCACGTATCGGGCCCCCTCGGGGGGCCTTCCTGATACCTCGGCCTCCGGCCGAGGAGCCTCATTTGATCGATTCCATGACCGAGAAGATGTTGCATCGCTCCGCCGGCGATGTGCCGTGCTCCCCGCTCGACGAACTAGCCGATCGCGAGTTGCAGGTCTTTCGCTTGGGTGGAGAAGGGGTAAAGACGGCGGAGATCGCCCAACGATTGCACCTGAGCATCAAGACCATCGAGGACTATCGCGAGCGCATCCGCCACAAGCTGGATCAGAAAGGGGGCACGAGCCTGGCCTATTACGCGACGAAATGAATGCTCGTGGACGGTTGATTTCGCCAACCATCGTTGCAGATCTACACTCACGGACGAATCGAACCCGCAATGGCACGGGATTCGACCCCAAGGATTTTCGCTGCCGCAAGCGTCATGTTTCCCTGGCAAAGCCGATTCGCAGATCAGCAAACCGCATCGCCGATGGGCGTAGATGTATCGCCATGAGAACTCTGGTCTGTGCGATGCCCAGGGAATGTGCACGTGCGGAATCGGCATATAGCAGAGGTTGACCTTCAAATTCCGCCGGGGCAAGTCTCGAATCACTCCCACAAAGCCAGGTAATGCATTCATCAAGTTCGCTTGGGATGTGACGCCGAATAACGTGAGAATCCGGTCCACAGGATGGGGAAGGCCCGGAGATATTGCTGCCCGTAATGGTCGACGACCTGGAAGTCGAGCTGATTGATGCCGTTTTCGAGGGTCACCTTGACTGAGAAGTTACCCTGGGCATCGGCCACGGCCGCGGGACCCCGGAGCTTGAGATCGAGGGTCCCCGTGCCGGTGAAGATGAGGGCGCCCGGGGTCGTGTGACCGATCACGGTCGTGACTTTGTGAGCGCTCGCGCCGCCGAGGTTCGTCGAGGTCTTCCCGCAGGCCTTGTCCTGCGGCGCGACCGTCAGGCGTAAGTCCAGGGGAACCCTTCCTGTCAGAGGCGGCAGGGCGCCCACGAGGATCTTGCCGTCGTCCTGCCCGACCTGCCCATTGTGATTCAGGTCGAAGGCAGGGTTGTAGTTCGGGTCCCCGACCCTGCTCAGGTAAGCCTGCGTGAATGACTGCAACGTGGCGACCGTGCTCGCGGCGGTATCCCCCTTGGCGAGGGCCGCGGAGATCGTCGACGATCTCGGCTGCGCCTGCTGCGCGGGGGCCGCGGCCACGGTGCTAAGGGCCAGGCGTCCTTCGAGCCCCTCGATGCCGGGCCGGCACCGTTTTCGATCGTTGGCCACGTTCTAGCCTCCTGCCTCGTACCCACGCTCGAGGGGAATCCTTTCCGCCTCGGGCCTATCGTAAACAACACAAGAACCTTGGGGAATCCAAACTAGCCGTGCCGTTGCCGGACTCATTGGCGAGGCGTCTGGTGGGTCGGCTCCCCCTCACTCCGGACTCGAGTCCCTTCGGAGACGGAGCCGGTACTGACGATCACCTCGTCGTCGGGCTTGAGCCCCGAGAGGACCTCCACACGGAGGCCGTCGTCGGAACCGACGGTGATCTGCACCTTCTTCACCCGCCCGTTCTTGATGACGTAGATGTCGGCCTTGCCCCCTTTCGACTCCCCCACGACGACGGACGCCGGCAAGGTCATGCTCTTGGTCGACTTGTCGAGCATGATCTTGGTGATCCCGTACATACCCGCGCGGATCTTGTTGTCGGGGTTGGGGAGGTCGATCTCGGTGTGCATGGTCCGGGAAGTCGGATCCTCGGTCTCGGCGAAGCGGGAGACCTTCCCCTTGAAGACCGCGGCGCCGAGGGCATCGAGCGTGACCTCGGCGTCGTCACCCACGTCGGCAAGCGGGACGTCACGGTCGGGCACCTCGGTCACGACCCTGACCATGTCGGTGCGGGCGACGGTGACGAGCGGGATGGCCCCCCCCTCGGAGGCCGACCGGATGAAGGCCCCGCGGAAGAAGTTCCGCTTGGTGATGACACCGTCGTAGGGGGCCCGAATCCTGGTGTAGCCGACGAAGACCTGGGCCTTGGCCAACTTGGCCTGAGCCACGTCGACGTTCGCCTTGGCCTCGGTGAGATCCGCCTCGGCCTTCTTCACGCGTGCGGCTGCGGCGTTGAACTGGGCCTTGGCGTTGAGGACCGCCTTGTGCGAGGCGACCTCAGACGAACGGGCCGACTCGTAGCTCTCCTCCTCCTCGTCGGCGATTTGCTGCGGGATCGCACGTTTCGAGACGAGTTGGTTGTAGCGGGCGAACTTCTTCTCGTGGAAGGTCCGCATGGACGTGTATCGGTCGACCTCGGCGGCGGCCTGTTCGATGGCCGTGCCGGCGGCGTCGCGATCCGCCTTGGCCGACTCGATGAACGCCTCGGACTGGACTACGGCCGCCTTGGCCTGCTCCACGTCGGCGGCGGCCCGCTCCGACTCTTTCACGATCTCGGGGTCGTCGATCTCTGCGATGACCTGGTCCTGCTTCACGCGGTCGCCGTAGTCCACGTAGAGCTTCGAGAGGTAGCCCGAGACCTTCGCATAGAGGTCGGCCTCCTCGTAAGGATGCACGGAGCCGATCTGCGTGGAGAGCCTCATGATCCCGCCGGGGGAGGTGTGGGTCGTCTCCACGGGGACGACCTGCTCCGAATCCCCAGGCCCCTGGTCGGTGGTCAACGCCTCGGCGTTGTGGGTCGAGGCATGGATCCCCCGGAACTGCGAGTACCAGCCGACGGCGCCGGCCACCGTGAGGAAGGCCGCGGCGCAGAAGGCCCACTTGATCGCGGACTTAAACTTGCCAGGGGCGGCATGCCCCCTGGCGGTCTTATTCTTGGTTGCGGGAGTCGACACGGGTCAGGACCTCCAAAAACGCAGGATTGCTAGCTCTTTGAACGCCCGGCGAGGCTCAGGTGTGCGATTCGTCATGTTGGTCCTCGCCGAGGTCGTTCTGGGTGAGGTGGCCGTCGTTCTCGTGGTCTCCTGCATCCTGGGGGGACTCGTGATGCCCGCCCTGGCCGGGGCTGTCGCGGACCATCAGCGAGTAGAGGCAAGGGAGGACGAACAGGGTTGCAGGCTCGCCGGCCAGTAGGCCGCCGAGGATGGCCCGGGCGAGCGGGGCATTCGCCTCGCTCCCGCGCTCGAGCGCGAGCGCCCCGGGGATCAGGGCGAAGAAGGCCGCCACGGCGGTCATCGTCACCGGCTTCACGCGGACCGAGGCGGCCTTGTGGATCGCCTCGGTCGGCGAGAGCCCCTCGGCGTGCCGCAGCTCCTGCGCGAAGTCGGTCATCAAGACGGTGTTCGCCACCTTGATGCCGACGACGAAGATGAAGCCGAGCAGCGACTGCACGTTCACCGCCGTGCCGGTGAAGTAGAGGGCCGGCAGGATTCCGATGAGGCAGAGCGGCACGATTAGCATGACCGTCAAGGGCACGACCCACGACTTATCCAGACCTACCATCAGGAAGTAGATCAGGACCGACGCCCCGACCAGGCCGAAGCCGAGATTCCGAAACGTGTCCTGCATCCTGGAGTATTCGCCGCTGAGGACGATCTTGCTCCCCTTCAAGGGCTGGCGACGGCCCGAGTTCGGGTCATAGGGGCTCCACGAGCCGTCGGCCTGCGGGGAGCCGAACTCGTCGATCACCTTGGAGACGTCCTCGGAGATGTGGCCGAGGTCGCGGCCGTAGACCCCCATCGAGAGGTCGATGGTGGGCTGGATGTTGTCGTGAGTCACTTCGGTGGGGACGGTCGTGCGCCTCATACTGACGAGGTTGCTGAGCGGGATCGCCTTGCGCTGGTCGGCGCCCGTGATCGGGATGTTCAGCAGCGTCTCGATCGACTTGATGTCCCCCTCGGGATACTGCACGCCGACGAAGTACTGGTTGCCGCCGACGGGGTCGATCCAGAAGTTCTTCTTGTTGAACTGGATGCTCGAGTTGAAGGCGGCCACGACGTTCTTCATGACGTCTTCCTGCGAGAGGCCGAGGTCGGCCGCCTTCGCCCGCTTGACGTCGATGATGTACTCGGGATAGTCGAGCCGCTGGATGATCCGGGCGTCGACCACACCATCGATGAGGACGCACTTGGCCCGGATCAACTCGGCGATCCGCCTCGCGGTCTTCTGGTTCTTGCCGGTGACACGGATGTTGATCGGCGTCGATTTCCCCTCGTTCATGGCACCCCGGACGAGGCCACCAGAGTCGAATCCGAAATCCATGTTGCGGAACCTCGGATCCTTGGCCAGCCCCGTGCGGACGATATGCACATATTCCTGTGCCGACTTGGACCGATGCTCCTTGAGCTGGACCTTCACGACCGCGTCCATCGGGCCGGAGTTGGGCGTGTAGGCTGCCGACCAGTCGGCGTTGACGCCGATCTCGGAGACGAACAGCTCGAGGTCATGCTCGGGGATCGACTTCTTGATGAAGTCCTCGATCAGGGCGATCTTCTCCTCGGTTCGCTCGATCCGGGTTCCGCTCGGGGCCCGAACGTACATCTCGAAGGCGCCGGCATCGACCTCGGGGTAGAATTCACGCCTCAAGACCGGCCAGAGGACCGCGATCGTGATAGCCAGGGCCCCGAAGCCGCCGACGATCACGATGATCCTGTTCTTGAGTACAACCTTGAGGAGCCGCGAGTAGGCCTCGAACATGCCGTCAATCATCTTCTCCCAACGCCCGAAGGCGCGGGCGATCAGACCTTTGCGGGCCGCCGCGTGCGAGCCTTCATCGCCGTGCCCGTGACCACTCAGCCAGGCGGCGCTGCAGGCTGGGACCAAGGTTCTCGAGAGGATGTAGGCCGAGCACATGGCGAAGGCCACGGCCAGGGTCAAGGGGAGGAAGAGGAACTCGCCCATGCCCGGCATCAGTGCCAGGGGCGAGAGCACGAGGAACGTGCAGAGGGTCGAGACCAGCTCCGGCAAGGCGACCTCGCTCGCGCCGAGGTAGGCGGCGTCGTGCGGCGAGGCCCCGAGCCCGAGGTGCCTGTGCGTATTTTCGAGGCAGATGATCGCGCTGTCGATCATCGGGCCGATCGCCAGCGTGAGGCCGGCCAGGGTCATGACGTTGACAGTTTGCCCGGCGTAGTAGAGGAAGATGCAGGCGGAGAGCACCGAGATCGGCAAAGTCATGACGGCGATCGCCGTCATCCGCCACTGGCCGAGGAATAACAAGATTGTCAGCGAGCAGAGGACCGCCCCGAGGACGCCTTCCTGCACGAGGCTCGAGATCGCCTGGCGGACGAAGATCGACTGGTCCATCACGAGCTTCAGCTCGATCCCGCCTCGGGTGAGCCTCGCCGTGAACTCGTCGAGCCTCGACCGCACGCTGTTGACCACGGCGAGCGTGCTGGAGCCGAGTTGGCGGAAGACCGGGATGTACACCTCGCGACGGCCGTCGATCCGCACCACGTTCGTCTGGATGAACGAGGCGTCCTTTGTCGTGGCGACATCCTTCAGATACGAGATATTGCCGATCTTCGAATGAAGCGGGATGTCACCCATCTCGGACGGGTAGTCGAACATCGAGTTCGAGTCGAGGGCGTAATCGGTGTCGCCGATCTTGGCATCGCCCGTGGGGAGGAAGACGTTGTACTTGTCCATCGCCTGCATCACGTCGAGCGGCGAGAGGCCGCGAGCCTCGAGCTTCTGGCGATCGAGGTAGGCCATGACCGCGCGGATCTTGCCGCCGTAGACCACCGGCGCGATGGCGCCGTTGATGCTCATGACCATGTTGCGGACTTCATAGCGACCCACGTCGTAAAGGATCGACTCGGTCTGCGACTGGTCGGGGCTGTCGACGGCGACGATACCGACGGGGGTCGTGCTCGTCGGGTCGAACGGCAGGACGACGGGGGGGAGTGTCCCCGGCGGCAGGTTGGGCACGGCCGCCAGGGCCAGCGAGTTGACCTGCGTCAGCGCTCCGTTGGGGTCGACGCCGCTCCGGAAGAAGTCGCGGACGACACTCGCCCCGACGATCGAGCGCGACTCCTGCCGCGACGTCCCGTTAGCCTGGCCGACCCAGCGCTCCATCCGGTTCGTGATATCTTTCTCGACGCTCGCCGCGGGCATGCCCGAGTAGAACGTGAGCACTTGTACGGCCGGGCTCTTGAAGACCGGCAAGATGTCGATCGGGATCATGTAGACCGACACCGAGCCCAAAAGAACCAGCGTCAGGCAGAAGACCGTCACCGCATAAGGGTTCTTGAGCGAGGCACGGATCAAGCCGTTCACAGAAGCGCCTCCCGGATCCCGGGGTGCCCCGGAATCGGTATGAATTCTGGACTCTGATGCGTCACGAGTTCTTGAACTAGTTCCCGTTCATGGATCGGGGGGGCGAACGGAATCGAGGGGGGGATGGAAGTCGGTGCCTGATTGCTGGCGAGCGGCGGCAAGAGCGGTGTGGCGATCGGCGCCGGGGGTAGGGGGGTGTCCGCCGGACCGGAGAGCGGCGGGGGAGAGCCGAGGGCCACGAACAGCCTGAATTCCGCCTTGTTGTAGTCGGTGATCGCCCGGATCCTATCAACGCGTGCTCGATTCAGGAGTTGAAGACTGTTGACGACCTCGATGGGGCGCCCGACCGTGTTGCGGATCCGATCCACGTCCTCGCGGAACCCTTCCTCGGCGCTGGCGAGTTGCTTGGTCGTGACCTCGATCCGACGCTTCGCCGCGGCGACCTCGGCGAAGGCCTCGGCGACGGTGCTGCGGACCTCGGCGATCGTCCTGGCGCGGTCGCCGTCGGCCTGGCCGACCTCCGCCTGACGCTGCTTGATCATGGCGAGATTGCCGAAACCCATGTTGCTCAGGGTCCAGAAGACCTGGACGTCGAAGTCGGTCCGGCCGGCGAAGTGGGATAGCTGCGTCCCCACCAGGTCGCTGCCACCGCCGAAGGCACCGCCGCTGTATCCGAGCAAGAGGGTCGGCAGGAGCGGCCGATAAATCTCCTGCCGGTGCCTCGTCTCGGCCGCCGCGAGCTCGGCCGACTTGGCACCGATCTCGGGGTGTTCGGCCAGGGCGATCTGGACGAGGTTCGGCAAGGGAGTCTCGGGATCGATGAGCGAGATGGCCTCGAGCCTGGGGACGGCCGATTTGATCCGCACCGTCTGATCCAGGTGGAGCCGATGCGCCAGCCTCGCCGAGGCGACGGCAACCCCTTGTTCGGCCTCTCTCACCTCGAGCTCGACCAAGCGCAGCTCGGTCGTGGCGCGCTCGGCGTCGGCTTCGCGGCCCTGGCCCGATGAGGCGTAGGCCCTCGTGAGACGTGCGACCTCGGCCCCTTGCGAGGCCGTCTCGCGACGGACGCGCAGATCGGCCTCAGCCGCGAGCAGCTCGAAGTGCAGCCCGGCGACCTCGAGGAGGATCCGATTGGCCGTCGCCGAGGCCTGGAACCGGGTTCCGTCGACCTGCTGACGGGCCGCCAGGGGGCGGAAGTAGGCGTCGGTCAGGGAGCTGTAGATGCTGATGGCCGGGATCTCGACCGTGCCTGCCGCCGCGACATCGGCACCGCCGCCGAAGTAGAGCGAGCTCTCGTTCAGCTTCAGGACCGTGCCCGAGGAGCGCTGAAGGTTGCCCGTATGTTGGTGCAGATTCATGCCGATGTTCAGGTCCGGCAGGAGCAAGGCCCTCGCACCTTGTAGCACCGCCAGGGCCTCGCCGATCCGCTGCCGGGCCTCGGCGATCTGCGGATTCTCCACCTCGGCCAAGCGCAGCGAGGTTGTGAGGTCGATCGCATACTCCGAGGCTCCTGGCGGGACCGCGGCGATCATCGTCACGACGCGGGCCTCCTCGGCGACGGCCTCGGGCGGGTCTGCCTCGCCCGTCGCCGCGACCGAGCCCGGACGCGAGGGCGGAGGCAAGGGATCGGGGAGCGCCGGCAGGGCCTCGTCGACCGTCGTTGATCCGGCGGCGGGCTGCTCGTGTTGCGTGCGAACGAGCCCATCGCCCCGAGTCTTCTCGCTCAGTGGCCGGGGGATCGGCGCGGGGGCTGCTGCCGAGTCGGCGACCTTCGCCTTGTAGGCAGGGGCGGACGTTGCGAGGTCGTTCACCTTGCGGCTCGAAGGGGAGACGCATCCCGAGGCTACGAAGTCGCAGAGCGCCATCGCGCATAGGGCCGACATCACGCCCGGCTTCAGGCTCCCCCTCGGCCTTTCCCGACTCGCATTCCTCGCCATCATTGCGCTCCCGATTCGGCATCTCAGAGACGTTCGTACGCCATTGTTCCGGCCCATCTCAGGAGGCCGGCCTGGGCGCGGCCCTAGGGGTATTCCGGCCCACGGGTCTGGCGGCATCGGGCTTCGGGACTCGAGGACTCGTGGGAACGCCAACTCCCGCGTCGGGATCGGGGACTCGCTCGGGGGTGACGGTCATCCTCTCACCGGGGGGCGTGACCCCCTCGATGGGGACCGGCCTTGCGAGCGTGTCGGCCGGGGGCTGGCCGAGCGCCACGTACAACTCGAACTGGGCGCGGTTGTAATCGACGATTGCGTCGAGGTAGGCATAGCGGGCCCTCGCGAGCAGCCGCAAGCTGTCCACCGTCTCGATCGCCGGTGCGACCGTGTTCTCGATCCGGAGCAGGTCCTCGCGAAGTCCCGCCGTCCCGCTCTTCACGGCCCGCTCGGAGATGCCAATCTTGGAGAATTGAGCATGTGTCTTGGCGTAAGCCTCGGCGACCTCGGCGCGGACCTGGTCCAGCACGGCGATCTGCTGATACTGGGCCACGCCGAACCGGGCCTTGGAGACGTTGATCAGCGAGAGGTTGCCGACCCCCATGTTCTGCAAGGTCCAGTAGGCCATGACGTCGAAGTCGGACCGGCCGCCGAATCCTCCGAAGACCGGCCGGACGAGGTTCGACCCGCCGCCGAACCCGCCCGAACTGTACCCGATCAGGATCGTCGGCGAGAACGGCAAGACCTTGGCCCCTTCCAGGGCGAGCATCGCCTCGCGGATCGCGGCCTGCCGCTCCTTCAGCTCCGGCCGCTGGAGCAAGGAGAGGGCGATCAGCTCGCCCAGCGGCATGGGATCGGGAACTATCGGTTGGGGGACCACGAAGGCATCGGTTGGGTGAAGCCGCAGCGACGGGTCGAGGAAGAGGACGTTGCAGAGCCGCGCCGAGGCCGTGAGGATGTCCCCCTCGGCCTGCTTGATGTCGGCCTCTCGCGTCTCGAGCTCCGTCAGGGCTCGGTGGGCGTCGGCATGGCGACCCTGCCCAGCGTTCGCATAAGCGGCGGTCAGTTCGGCGATCCGACGAGCCTCGTCGCGAACCTGGAGCGCCACCGCGCGGCGGCCTTCGGCCCGGAGCAATTCCGAGTAGGCCAGCGTCGTCTTGAGGAACGCCTGGTTCCGCACGGCGACCGCGCCGAACTCGCGCTGGGCAACGACCTGGCGCGAGACGAGATATCCATAAACGCCGACCGCGACGTTCCCTTCGAGCACGACGCCCGGCACCCCCACCGTGCCTGCCGCGACCGCACCCGAACCGGCCCCGACGTAGAGCGCCGAGCGGTTCACCGAGAGGATGTTGCCGTTCGACTGCTGGAGTGGCCCCGTGTGCGTGTCGTAATTCATACCGTAGTTGATCGACGGCAGGATCTGGGCGGCGGCGAGTTGGCGGAGCGCGACGGCCTCGACCACGCGCTGGCGGGCGATCGAGAGCTGCGGGTTCTGGGCCCCAGCGAGTCTGAGCGCCGTGCCAAGGTCGAGCGGCCGGATGTTCGAATCGAGGATCGTCTCCGGAGCGGTCGGGATCGTCACCTCAGGCTCGGTCGAATCGACGGCCGGCCGCGCGGGCTTGACCGCCGGACGTCCGGCTCTCGTCGCGACGGTGCGGGCCGCGGGCGCGGCGGCGAGGGTCGGCCTCGCACCGGGCTCGGCGGATCCGGCTCGGGGACCTTCCGCCCCGATCGCGGCGAGGTAAACGGTCGCCACCGCGATCGAGACCTTGGCGTGGTTTCGCATCCGAACTCCTCTCATCATTCCTTCGCCTCGGCGTTAAGTCGTCCTGGAATGACCGGCATGAGGCCCGTCCCCCTCTCAATGTTGTCCGTTGATGCCGCCGGGGAGAGCACCTCTCCGGGATTCGCATTTAAGCGGACACGGCCGTTCGTGGCCGCGCCATTCGTTTCATACTTCGCAGCCCCGTGAGCAGGCATGACCGCTACGATCACACATCCGAGACCATCGGCCGGAGGCGATCACAGACTCCGATTTTTCGAAGTAATCATTCAAGTCTTGATTCGAAACGAAGCCCTTAAGGGATCATCTCGTTGAAAGCTCATGGAGAGATGAGGAGATCTGCGCGGGCGTCGCCTCGACGTCATCGCCAGGGGCTGGCGTATCATGCTCGAAGCGGGCGCCGCGTTGCGAGGGGGGGACCGCAATACGGCATTGAAGTCTTGGACTATCGTCGGGAGGTTCGGTGGCGACCCACGACCGGCGATGCACCTTCGGCATCCGGGATGGTTCTACGCATCAACGGACGACTGAAATTCGCCGAGACCACGGCCTTCGCCTTCCAGAGGACCGTTGGTCGGCTGGCGCCGCCCATACCCGTCCCCGAATATCGCTCTATACAGCCGCATCAAAGCCCGAAATGCATGAAGACGTAATCAGTCGTCCATTGCAAAGAATCGAGCGTGCACTCTCGACGCGCAGCCCGAGAGCGAGGTCAAATTCAGGGCGAGGATGGCCGAGAGACTGGACGTGGAAACGTCGGCGGGGGAAGGCTTAACAGCGTAGCGGGATCAAGGGATGGAGATCGAATCGACGGCTGAAACGATGTGAACGATGTGCCGATGAAAGATCATCGAGTGGATGCGTGAATCGAGCGTTGCCGTACGGCCTGCGATGGGGCCCGCCATCGACCGGCGACTCTTGCCGTGACGAGCGAACATCCACGATAGAGACCGTCCGATGCCTACCCCGCGGACGGTTGGCCAGGTGCGCCCCGGAGAAATAGTCACGCTTGGCCCCCGGGCTCGACGGCATGGGTACCGTCGGCACGATGCCTGCCCATGTGAGCAGGATTGCCAGGATGACCTTGGTTAAGGCTCGCACCGGGAAATATCTCCCAAGACCACGCTTAGGCACTTCTGAAGTTATATCGTTTTTGAGGTAGGAGTCAATTGAATCTCAACGCATGTCTTTTAATCCAATTGCCAACCATTATGATCAAAATACTGTAGTTTTCCGATGAGATCCTAGCCACAAACTTGGGGAGATCCTGTTCCTGGCCCTCATGCCGTACGTCATCGGCTTGCAAGGGAGTTAGGACACCGTTAACGCTAGAAGCCGACATGAGTCCGCGGATCAGGCTGAAGAGATGCACACCCGTTTGGCCAATCAGGGCACCCTCACGAATACAGTTAGAAGCGATTGAGCTGGATATGGGTATCGTTCACGACGGAGTTAGAGATCCGCCAGAACGTCCGGAGGCCAATGGCTCCAAACTCTCGGCCATGAACACCTCCCGCCACCTCGGCTACGTTTCTAGTGGACATCGACCACGCGTTGAACGTTGAGTCGACAAATCAGGAGCAATCGAAAAACTTTGGTCGTAAGTCCCTGAGAAAAGGTGAGTCGCTGCGAGTCGGCCTGTCGGAGATATCTCCTGCGGAGACACCGGCTCCTCAAGATTCAATGGCCCATGGTGAGAGCCGCTGAACAACGACATCCCTGCCATCGACATACCGCCAATCGCGGCTGGGAGTCGTTGCAAGAAAGTCTCATGCTTGTTTAATTTGCCTCGAGTCGATGGCGGACGGAGCGGTGTCTTGCGATCCGTAGTCTTCCAACGCTTTTTGAGGTCTCCCGGCGCGGAGGGCATTGAGCACCGCCACGACATCGATGACTTCTTGTGAGATCGCCCCGAGTACGGGCGGTAGAAACCCGAAGGCGGCCAATATCATGCCGGCCAGGCTAAAAATCATGCCGCCCACCGCGCTTTGCAGGGCGATCCGCCGCATCCGAAGGCCGATATGCAGTAACTGATCCACCCTTCCCAACATGTTGTCCATGATAACAGCGCCGGCTGCCTCGCTCGTCACTTCGCTCCGCTGGCCCATCGCTAACCCGACGCTTGCAGCGACCATAGCCGGGGCGTCATTGATGCCGTCCCCGACATAGATCGTTGGGTTACGTAACGTCTCCTCACGGACAATGGCGAGTTTTTCTTCAGGGCTCTTCTCCGCATGCAACTCGTTGATGCCCACGCGCTTGCCCAGGTACTCGACCTCTGACCGACGATCGCCAGAGAGGAGCATCACTTTCTCGAAGCCGTGCATCGGGCCCAGATGACCTACGAAAGCGGCACCTTCAACGCGAGGTTCATCTCGGAATCGATAAGTGGCCGCATAACGTCCATCGATCAGGATAACGCATTCCAGCCCCCCAGTCCGCGGCGGCAGATCGGCTTGGAACTCGGGCCTCTCGGCAATCAGTTTTTTGGCACTGGTAATTTGGAGAGAATGACCGGCGACTTTACCCAGCAGCCCTTCGCCGGGATGTTCCTGCACGGATTCTGCGGGGATGAGGCCGAGCCGCATAGTCTCGGCCGCCTCGATCATCGCAGTCGATAGGGGATGCTTCGAGTAACGTTCCAGGCTGGCCGACCATCGCAGGACCTCTCGCGAGTCGAAGGACGGATCGACGTACTCCTCGACCAAAAGCGGCCTGCCATATGTGAGGGTCCCCGTCTTATCGAAAATCATCGTCCTGCAGCGGCCGATACGTTCCAACACCGCCGGATCCCGGACCACGATGCTGTGCCGCGCCGCCAGCGAGATCGAGCCGATGATCGCCACAGGGATGGCGATCAGCAGGGGACATGGCGTGGCGATTACGAGCACAGCGAGGAAACGGGTCGCCTCACCGCTGATAAGCCATGCCGCCAGGGCTATGGCCAGGGCGAGAGGCGTGTAGAGTGCACCCAACTGGTCGCCGAGCCTTCGCAGCCTGGGGCGCTCCTGCTGTGACTGTTGCATGACCTGCATGATCCGGGCGTATCGGGAATCAACGGGCAATCGCACCGCACGTATGCTGATCGCCGACTCGCCGTTAACCGCCCCGGATAGGACCTCGGAGCCGATCGATTTGGAGACGAGATAGGGCTCGCCCGTTAGATAGGACTCATCCATGGTGCCGTGACCTTCGATGACAATGCCATCGACCGGGCAGAGTTCATTCGGTAGCACCACCATCACGTCGCCGATCCGAATTCCCTCAAGCGGGATGTCTTCGATTCCCGATTCGCTTCTTCGATGCGCGATGGACGGCGAGCGGCGAGATAGAGCGTCGAGCACGGACGATGCTTTGCGGACTGCGAACGACTCCAGGGCTTCTCCGCCCGAGAGCATGAGGACGACCAGCGTCCCCGCGAGGTATTCGCCGAGCAGCACAGCGGTGATGATCGAGATACCGGCCAGCAGATCCGACCCGAATCGTCGCTGGAACAACCGCAAAACCAATTCGACGACGAGGGGGCACCCGCCGAAGCCCAACGCAATCCAAAGTGGCCATCGAGCCGTGGGTTCCCCTAGACTCATGGGAAAACGCATCAGCAAATAAAAGGCGATGCACAAGAGCGTGACAACAGCTATCGCCGTATGCCTTCGTTCCCACCAGCCTTGAAGTAGCTTCCTGCTCGCCGGAATGCCCGAGCCGGATTCCCGTGCCTTCGTCGGCATTAATCCCGCTTGCGAATCTAACGGGATGGACTCCATGATGATCTCGTCTCTCACTTTGCCCGACTCGCCACGAAGAACCCGCGGGCCCACAGGTGTCGGCCGCTGTCGGGCCGCTTCGGGTGACTATACTCCTGCATCGGCCGCCGCGAACTCTTTCTCTACAGCTGATTCGTCATGTAGCTCGCCGACAAGCGCGGAGGGAAGGAGACGAACAGGTGCACTTCATCGGCGCCGCCATGCCCCTTGAGGATCTCGACCTCCAACTCCGCACGGATCGTCCGAACGATTTGGAGAGACCGGAGGCCGACGTCAACTCTCAGTAACTTTTTACGGTACATGTTGGTGATCCACACCAGGTGGAACTTGATCTCAAGGCGGTTGCGGACGATCCTTCGGCAGTGCTCCATCCCGGGAGCCTACTTGAAGTGGCCGCACCAATACAAAAAAATTACACATATCAGCAATCGATAAAAAAGACTGGTTCACTTGTCTTGTGCTCGCAACTCCTTGTGGCAGTTCACGCAATTCGCCGTAAGGCTGAGATAGGCAAGGGTTGAACCTTCGATGTTCTTCTCGTCGGCCTTTTCATCGAGTTGTGCGAGAAGCTCTTCGAACTCGAGTGTATAAAAGCTGTATCTTGTCATGACGGGGCGGCTCATCGACGGCCACTCGGGCGACTCTTTCATCGCCTTGAGCTCGGCCGTTGCCTTCTTGATCTGCGAGAAGTCGGCTCGCGTCAGGCCCTCAAGTATTTCCTTGGAGTGGACCAATTTCTCTCGCATGAATTCGGTACGACCACGTCGCTTCTCCTGTGCGAGGACGAGGACGCTCGCCGCGAGCAGGACCAGGAACGTCAATCCGAAACGTTTCGCATGAGTCATCGGTCTCACCTCCCCACCATGTCGGGTGCCGCGAGGATGGCCGCAGGCTTCACGCCAGGGCATGCTTACGCCAGCTTTTATGGATGATCGACGCCGATTGGGCCCGAGGACGGATCAAACGTTGTATTCACCGAATTGCACATTAATAGACCCGGTCGCCCCTCAACTCAGGGCGATTGCACCATAAGTTACTTCGAGAATAGCACTTGCTCGAGATAAGCATCGCTCGTCGCCGCTATCAATCTCTTGCCCTTCAATCCGATCTTCTCCGACTTGTTGTTCTTCAGTAGGCTCAACGCCGTCCGACGCAACGCGCTGAAGTTCGCGTCCGCGTGGCCTCGCCGCAGACGGCTCTGGTCCTCGCCGAACGTCACGTCCAGCGACCAATGGCAGCTGTTCTCGATCGACCAATGGCCCCGCACCGCCGCAGCGAACCCCTTCGCGTCAAGGTCGCGGCTCGTGATGTAATAGCGCACGTCGCCGCTGGGCTTGCCGCCACGCGTCCCCTCGCCGATCGCCACGCCGATCCGCCTCAGCCCCGGCCAGCGGCCACGGTCGGCCAGGGCCTCCGGGGCGTCGCAGATCAGGTACGTCCTCGTCTCCTTCCGCCCGTGACCCTTCTCGCTCGACTCGTGCTCGCCCGCCGCCACCTTCGCGAAGCCGTCCTCCACGTGCTTCAGGAAGAACTCCTCGATCGCCGCGTGCAGCGTCGGCTGGTTCCCCTTCACCGCCAGCACGTAGTCGGCCCCGCCGGCCACGATGGCGCCTGCGATCTCCGTCTGGCAGCCCATCGCGTCGATCGTCACCAGGGCCCCGGAGATCTCCAGCATCTGCAGGAGGACGGGGATCGCCGTGATCTCGTTGCTCTTGGCGTCGGTGACCACCTGGCCCAGGCTGACGTGGTTGGCCGTGGCCCAGGCGCTGACCATGTGGATGGCCGACTTGCCCGTGCCCTTGTCGAAGCTGCGCTCGAGCCGCCTTGCCGTCGATGGCGACGACCTGGCCGGCGGTGATCTCGTGGAGGGCCGTGATCCAATTCAGCAGGCACTTCTCGAACTCGGCGGGCCTGATGGCGGCGAGGACGGCGTTGAAGCGGTCGTGCGAGGGGATGCCGCTGTCGAGGTCGAGGAACCTGGCGAGCCAGTCGCGCTTGTGCCGTGCCCAGGCGGCGATGGAGACGAAGTCGTCGGCTCCCGCGATGACGGCGCAGACGGCGATGGCGACGATGTTGACGAGCGGGTAGATGACCCGGCCTCGGCGCGGTTCGGTGAGCTCGGAGAAGTGTCGCTGGATCTGAGCGGACTTGGCCCGAGCCATGATGGATGCCCGTCGAGCATGGGCGTCTCGCGCCCCGGGCTCTTGCCCGGGCCGTCGCGATCCGCCATGCTCCAGTTATCACATATTACCCAGGGTGGCGCAATCGCCCTGACCCTCAACTCGAGAGCGAAATAGGGCGTTGTACATGCGGCGACACGAATGTGAGGCCCGCGGTCCACAGTTATCCCCCATAAGCCTCCTCGGCCATGACGAGCATGCGGGCAATCTCGATGAGCTTCTTGTTCTTGTCGCTCGCCAGCTTTTGCAAGCGGCGGAAGGCATCATGTTCGTCGAGGCTTGCCTTCTTCATGAGCAGTCCCTTCGCCTTCTCGATGACCTTGCGATCTTCGAGCGCCTGCTTCAGGTCGGCAGCCTCCTTCTGCAAGGCCTGAAACTGATCGAATCGACGTATGGCAACGGCAATCGCCGGCTCGAGGTCCGCTTGCTTGATCGGCTTCACCAAATAGGCCATCACGTAATCCCCATCGGCGCGACGGACCGTGGTTGTGTCGTGGTGGGCCGATACGAGAATGACGGGGACGGCAGCATCCTTGTACAAGCGGGCAGCCGCATCGATGCCATCCATGTCGGGCATCTTGATGTCGGTGATGACGAGGTCCGGCTTGGTAATGCGACAGCTTTCCACCAACTCGAGCCCCGTCTTCGCCGCCGCGACTACCTCGTGCCCCAGGTGTGGCAGGATCGTGGAGAAATAGTCTCGCATGTCGGCCTCGTCGTCGGCGACAGCGATGCGTAACGATCGATTCATGGCTTCCCCCGAGGCAATGTGATGATGAACTCCGCTCCCCGATCGACTCGCGTTCCCACCTCGATCGTTCCCCCATGGGCGTCGATGATCCTACGGACGATGGCCATGCCCAGCCCGGTCCCCTTCGTCTTGGTCGTGTAGAATGGCTCGAAGATCCTGTCCAAATCCTGCGCGCCGAGTCCCGGCCCATTGTCGCAGATCGCAATCTTCACGGCGGACTGGCCGTTCAACTTGGTATCCGAACAACCGATATCGACCTCGACTGGATCCCGGCATGCGGCTAGGGAATTCTCGAAGATATTGCGGAAGACCTGTCCCAGGCGGAACGGATCGGCGGCGCATCCCAGATGCGTCCCATCGCAATCCTCTCGGAGCCTCGCACTGCGGCCTGCATGAAGAGGCTCCAGTGTCGCCCATGCCTCATGCCAGACCTCGGCGAGATTGCAGATGCATCGTTCCAAGCGAATGGGCGCCGCGTATTCTCGGACGCCCTCATAAAGGTAATGGAGGTCGTCCTGTGCCCTTTGGAGCCGAGTGATGAGGTCGAGCGCCTTGGGCCGATCCTGGACGTGCAGGGCGAGCATCTCGAGGCATGCTTGACTGCGTTGTAGGGCATTGCGACTCTCGTGGGCCAGGCCCGCAACCATCTGGCCGATTGCCGCAAGGCGCTCGGCACGCAGGGCGCGCTCCTGGGCCTCTCGGAGGTCCGTGATATCCTGCCCAATCGCGAGGATGCCTGTCACCTTCGATTCGGCATCCTTGAGAATTCGATGCGACCAACGAACTTCCCGCTCCTGCCCACCTCGCGTGATGATCGTGTTCGACGTTCCCGTCGCGAGTGTATCCCCATTACTGTGCACGAACGCTTCTCGCAGACTCGCCTTCTCTCTGGCCGGAAGCAGGGTCTCGAAGAAGTCGCGATTTGAAAGCGATCCGGCGGGATACCCGCAGAGATCCTCGGCGAACCTGTTCGAGCGGCGGATGCGTCCCGCTGGGTCGAGCACCAGCACCATGGCCGGCGCCGCCTCGATCAGGCCCTCGATGAAGTCTCGCTCCCGGCGCACCTCGCGATCCGCCCGCTTGATCTCGGACAAATCAAGCACGATACAAATATACTTATCGCCACCTCGTCCCAGTCTCGCATAACCAATCAATACTGGTACGAGCGCACCATCTTTTCGAATGTATTCCTTCTCGTAAGGCGAGCAAGCCCCGTAGTTAATCGCCTCTGCGATCCCTTGTTCATCGAGCGGCCAATATTTCGACGGGGTCATCTCAGTCCGTCGCACTTCCCCGGCTTCCAGCTCTCCCCTGCTGTAGTCCAGGATCCGAAGTAGCTCGTCGTTGGCTTCGAGCCAATTCCCGTCGCGATCGCTCGTGCCGATTCCTACGATTCCAGCCTCGAAGAGTCGCCTGAACCGCTCCTCACTGGCCCGCAACGCCTCTTCGGAACGTTTTCGTTCGGTGATGTCGCGATAGCTTGCGACGATCGCCTCGACGCCGGGCACATCGAGCAAATCCTGCCCTACGGCTTCGATATGTCGCCAGGTGCCATCCGCGTGGCGCAGTCGGAACTCCGCGGTGATCTGGACGCCTCGTCGTCGAGTCGTCTCGTCAAGGAAGGCCCTCTTGAGCAGGAGGTCGTCCGGGTGGACGATCGCGTCGCGGAAGACGTTCTGCCCGACGCGGACATCCGACGAGTAACCGAGCATGCGCTCGATGGAAGGGCTTTGATAGAGGATGGTCCCGTCCCGGTCGAGTGCGGTGATGACGTCCGAGGAATTCTGGATGAGGATCCGGGACCGTCTCTCGGCGATTCGCAACGCTTCCTGGGCCTCGCGGTAGCTCGCGATGTGTCTGAGCCTGGCCTTCAGTTCTTCAGCGGCGATGGGCTTCAGGATATAGTCAGTGGCTCCTTGCCTGAGGGCGGAGACCGCACCGCCCAGGTCGGAATAGCCAGTGACGATGATCACGGCGGCGTTCGGGGCGATGGAGCGCAGGCGCGGCAGGAGTTCGTCGGCGGTGGAGTCGGGGAGTCCGCGGTCGAGGATGATGGCCGACACGGACGACCAGTCGGGACGGGCCAAGGCCTCGGCGGCCGATCCCGCCATCTCGACGCGATGATCGTCCAGCTCAAGGATATCGCAGAGATTGCTCCGCGTGTCCGCATCATCTTCGATGACCACGATATGTAGAGGTTTCACCGAGGTCATCGCGAAGCTCCCTTCGTCTCCATCAGATGCCCGAGGGTCTTCAGGAGACCGGGGACGTCGAACGGCTTGTAGCAAGCCGCGTCGGCGCCCTCGGCGAGTACGCGATCGATGAGGCCGTCCATCTCAGGACGGCAGCCGGTGATCACTACGGTGCGGGCCTCGGGGACGGCCCCGCGGACGAGCCGGTATACCTCGGACCCGTCGCCATTCGGCAGTTTCATGTCGATCAGCGCGAGTTGATAGTTCATCCCACGAAGTTGCTCGGAGGCGCCAGCCGCGTCGTGGGCTAGCCCGACGCGGAAGCCGTGCTCTCGCAGTACGTCCCACAAGCTCCGGCAGAGCTCGCGGTCGTCATCCACCAGCAGGACCAGCGGCTCGTCGTTCGCCAGGCCGACCAGCTTCAGGAGTGTCGACATGTTGACGGGCTTGGGCAGCACGCGCCAGGCCCCGGCATTGAGCGCCTCGCCGGATGTTACTTCGCCTGCATAGGCCGTGACGAGGATCGCCACCGTCTCGGCCCGCAACTTCTTGATCTCGCGATAGAGGGTCAGGCCGTCCATCCCCGGCATCTTCAGGTCGAGAATCGCGACATCATAATGACGCTCCCGGATGAGATCCAGCGCCAAGAAACCATCGTAGGCGCTATCAACCCGGTAGCCGAAGTCCACAAGGATGTCGGTGAGATTGCTGCATATGTCCCGCTCGTCGTCGACGACCAGGATACTCGGCACGTAGGAGTCAGACACGTGACATCCCCCTCGATGACGTCGTGGCGGCCAGCAACCGTACCGTGAAGACGCTTCCCTTGCCAAGTTGACTGTCCACCCGAAGGCTGCCCCCGCTCTTATCGAGGATCGTTCGCACGATGGCAAGGCCGAGACCAAGGCCGCGTGACTTGGTCGAGTAGAGAGGTTCGAGGATACGCGAGAGGTCCGCCTCGGGGATGCCTATGCCGGTGTCGGAGACTGCGACTTCGACCACATCGTCGATGTCGCTCCCGCTGATCGAGAGGTCCCCGCCGTGGATCATCGCATCGCGTGCGTTGCGGATGAGGTTCCCGAAGACGATCCGGAGTTGGTCCGCGTCGGCCAGAGCATCCCTCAGGCTCGGCGGGAACTCGAGCAACAGGCGGATGGACTTGCTCGGGGGATAAGCCTCGAGGGCCTCGAACACGCAAGGCTCGACCGGGACGGGGGCCAGGGAAGGCATCGGCATCCTGGCGAAATCCGAGAGCGTCTTGATGACGCCATCGGCCAGTTCCACCTGCCTTTCAATCCTGCTGAGATGCTCGGCCTTCTTCTCCGGCGTCGGATTGCGAGCATTGAGCAGATAGTAGACCGATGTCTTCACCACATTCAGGGGATTGCGAAGCTCATGGGCCACCCCTCCAGCAATCTGGCCGAGCGTCGCCAGGCGTTCTGTATTCTGCAGGCGCCGGGAGTACTCGGCCTGATACGCCCCTTCAATGATCGCCAGGTCGAGGTCGAGGAGCTTGTCGAGCGACCTGGTCGTCTCGTTGAAGAGGCACGCATCCCCATCCCAGCGGGCCTGAAGCGACCGACTCAGGCCCGTCCTGAGCCGAGAAAGCGCGACATTGGTGTAGACCTGTTCGAGGCCGATCTCGACATGCCGCTCGCCGACCTTCCGACGACGTTCGACGTATGCATCGTCGTACTTACCCGAGAGCAATTCGCGGACCCAACGCAGTAACGTCCCCTTGAGTCGCTCAATCTGGGGTTGCCCGCCGGTGATAACCTTGCTCGCCTCGGGGTGGCGCTCAATCTGTGCGTAGAAGTCGTCGATGAGGCCGGGGAGGTCCTGGTCGATCAACGGGGCGACGGCCGCGATTCGAGCCGCGTCGTCCTCCGCCCATCCAACGTATTCCTGAAACTCTCGGTATCGTTCGAAAAGTTGATCACTTTCCATGCGTGTCCTCAGGTCGCGAGCCAGGGAATGATGTGACCGAGCGATTAAGTTGCTCGGACAAGGGCTCTCTCGACCCGAGTTCGTACCGCCACGTCATGAGCGATACGGACGCTGATTTCTAGGCTACACGACGAATGATCCGCTGAGGAGCCCCGAGCTCGTCACGCGATAATTTTCCCCGCAACAGCAATTATTCCGGGAGAAACCCCTTGATGCCGGAAATTCGCGCGGCTATAGTCGATTCCACCTTGCTCGTGATGGGCAAGTGATCGAGGCTATGGTGGCCCCGCCGTGCAAATCAACGCATGGACGGGGCTTGTTTCTTGCGCCTCGTACCACATCCGATGAACGGAAATCCGGGAAAGCCCCTTCCCGGCACATACCTTTGCGGTAATGGCTGCCGCCTCGGCCCGAAGATGGATCAACCATCCGAGGACGCCAGGAGTCGGCATCATGAACGCATCGGTTTTCAGCCTAGTCCGCGACTGCACAACACAAGCCTTCCCAAGTCCCGATGGGCATCCGGCAGACGTAGGCCTCGAGGCTGAGGCCTGTTTGCGCAGAACCAGTTACCTGGCATTGCGCGACGTCTCATGTCTCGCATGTGATCAGGTCGTGATGATTCGCGGTCGCCTACCCAACCAGTATCTCAAGCAATTGGCTCAGGCGATCGTCTCTGAGATCGCGGGCACCCGGCGGGTTATTAATCACATCCAAGTCGCCGCGGCCGGACACGAACAAAAGAAAACTTCTGACGATTACTCCCCTGCGAGCGAGGCGTCGTGCCTGGATGCGCCTTCCAAGCCTGATTAGGGCATTTTCCTCATTGCACCTTGAATGGAGTCGAAAGCGATGCTGGTACTAAGCCGCAAGTTGAAAGAAGCCATCGTCATCGATGGCAACATCCGCATCAGCGTGGTCAGCATCAAAGGTAATCAGGTCCGATTGGGGATCGAGGCACCGACGAGTATAGGGATCTTTCGCGAGGAACTCTGCATCCCCAGGCAGTCCTGTGCAGACCTGAATGCCGCCCCGGCCAGGGCCTAGGAGTTCGGCCTTCCCCAGCCAAGGAGCGACCCCATGGAAACGTTTCAGAGTGTTGCTGGAACTTCCGACCGATCGACCCCCACGCCGGATGGCTCGCGATTCCACTGTCGCAGGGGTTTCCACGAATTGATCATCGCGCAACGGTGCATCACCGGGCGTCTGGCCTCGACCATCCAGAAAGCGGAGGCCGAGTTCGCATTGATCGTCGAGGGGCCGTGGATCGTCCTCGCTTATCGGTTCGGCGACTCCCCAATTTGGTCCTACGCTGAACCCTTCAACTGGCACCTGATCCCGGAACGCGAACGCTTCGTCCCCGCTGAGGTCAGCCTCACGGCGGAGGCCTATTCCCGCCTGTGGTTGACCCTCTGGATCACGCTGATCGACGCGGATACCGGCGAAGTCCGAGCCCTCCGCTCCGTGGCGCTCCGTCCCTCGTTCCATCAGGCACTCTCCCGGGCCATCCGCGAGCAATCCCGCCGGGAATTCTCAGGGGCCGCTGCCGACCATGCGCTGGCCTGGCTCAATCACGGAGATGATGTTCCCGTCCAGAGGGCCGTAGCGAGGTCCTCCTGCGCAGCCGCAGGCCGGAGCGATGCCGCCGCCTTCACCCCCCTGGCCGCCAAGCCGGTCGAGGGTTAGCGCGCAAGTCCCGAGTGACGGTTAACCACGCTCGTCCCTCGTCCCAGACATTGCTTCAGAAGGCCCCCTATATCAGGAGGATATCACATGCCAGTCGAACACGCTCAATCTCCGGCGGTCGTGAAGGTCGAGGAAATGGTCGGGGTTTCCCGGTTGAGTTGGGAGGACGCCGCCAGGTCGCTCGTGGCAAGGGTCTCGAAGACTGTCCGGCACGTCACCGGACTCGACATCATCCGCAACACGGCCGTCGTCGAGTCGGGTTGCATCTCCGAGTACCACATCACGGCCAAGGTCGCCTTCATCGTGGAACCTGCCGCGATCGATCGGCGTTGAAGGCATGAAGATCGACCCCGTGTTCGACCCTAATGACTCGCCGGCGGTAAGACGCCAGCGAGCACCATAAGGCACTTTCCTCAGTGGGGGACGTCTGCCATGGAGACCGATCTTGAGCGCGTGGTGGTCAAGGACGGAATGTGCTCGCTCTGCGAATTACCCACCAAGCGGGTGCATCACCGACATTTCCCGGAGATCTGGGCCGAGTGCTACTCCGAGGCCGCTGGCATCGCCCAACTTTCGGAGTTGTTGTCCCGCTATCGCGACGGTGCGCAGAGCGATTGGCATCGGGACGCGATCGACCTCGCCATCGCCGACGTCGCCGCATACCGCGAAGCCCTGGATCGAGAGGTCGAGGTCCATGTGAAGGCATGCCGCTGCCATCCTCGCGGCGATATCGCGTCCGATCCCGAGCCGTCGGAATATCAAGGCGTCCGCTGAATTCAAGGGGAGGCGTCCGCTAGCGCCTCGGGGAGAGTGAGTGATGTTGAAGAGCATCCTGCTGGGCCTCGACGGGTCGGAGGTGAGCGACTCTGTTGAGGAACTGGGCCTGCAATTGGCAAGGCGGTTCGACGCCCTGCTCGTCGGCATGGGCGTCGTCGATGAACCGGGACTTCGCCTCTCCGAGATGAGGGTCTTCCAATCCCGTCGCGATTGGCACGGCGTGGATCCCATGCCGCTTTACCTCTCGGGCACGAGTCAGCATGTGAAGGACATACTGGAGCGGTTCGTCCTCCGATGCAAGGAGGTCGGCGTGTCGTGTAAGACGCTCGAGGGAATAGGCACGCCCTTCGTCCAGATCCTCAAGGAGGCGCAGCGCTTTGACCTGATTTTGCTGGGCCAGGAGACCCACTTCGAATATGAACACGAAACTAACCCCGACGTAACGATTGGCAAGGTCCTGCGGGATAGCCCCCGGCCCGTGATGAGTGTGCCGAAGTCACCTCGAGGCGGCGAGGCTATCGTGTTGGCGTATGACGGCAGCCTGCAAGCGTCACGCGCCCTCTACGCATTCGAGGCGTCTGGCCTGGGTCGGTCCCGCAAGGTCCACGTATTGAGCGTGGAAGAAAAGCGACCACTCGCCGAGGCTCATGTCGATCGGGCCATGGAGTTCCTGAAACACCACGAGATCGAGGCCGTACCCCACGCTCTTGAATCCTCGATTCCGCCCGCGGAAGTGATCCTCAACAAGGTCGACCACTACGATGCAGGGCTCATCGTCATGGGGGTCTATGGCCAGCCGATCGTGCGGGAATTCGTCCTCGGTTCGGTTACGGGAACTGTCCTCAAAGGAAGCCCCGTGCCGGTCTTTTGCTATCAGTGATGGTCCAGGCGGGCCCTAGCTATGGAGAGAGACCGTTTCCCGGATAGTACTCGCCTCGATTCTCAGGTTGTTCCGGGTCCCACCTCTCTCCTGCTTGCGCGTGCCGAAATCTCGAAACTTCAAAGGCTTCAAGGGAGACGAAAATGCTACCCTTCCGTCAAATCCTGATTGCCGCCGACTACTCCGAGAATTCACGCGAGGCCTTCCATGTTGCCTGCTCGCTGGCCCGTCCGAACTCGACCCGCATGGTGATCTTGCACGCCCTCGCGCCGAAGTTTAACGCCGAAGATACGGTGTATAGCACCCAACAGACCGTCAGATTCAAACACATCGAGCCCGATATTTGCGACTATGAACATGACCGAGAGAAGCTTCGCATCGGTTATACGCCGGATCGCCCCCTCGAAGTTGCATATCGGACGCGAGAGGGTATGCCGGCGGATGTCATCCTTCAAGAAGCCGCGGAGACGGGCAGCGACTTGATCGTCATGGGCACGCATGGACGGACGGGGTTACAACGGCTCATCACCGGTAGCGTCGCCGAAGAGGTCCTGCGTCGCGCTCAATCTCCAGTCCTGGCGGTCCGACAGGCGATCGAAGTCGGTACAGCCAACTCGGACGAGGTCGTCATCCATCCGACGGACTTTTCGGAGTGTTCGAAGGCCGCCCTTCAGACAGCTCGCGAACTCGCCAGAGATCGCGGGTCGCGCCTCATGTTGGTGCATGTGGTTCCGCCCGAACCCATGGTGTACGAGTCCTTCTACATTCCTTCGGATTTGCAGTCGATCCGCGAATCCCTGATGGCGATGGCGGGCGATCTTGAGGGTACGGATCTCAGACATGCCGTGGCTATCCGACTCCTCCAGGGTTCCGTAGCAGATAAGATTGTTCAGCTCGCGTCCGAGGAACCGGGACGAACCTTCATCGTGCTGGGGACACATGGGAGGAGCGGCCTGAATCGGGCCTTGATGGGGAGCGTCGCGGAGGCCGTGATGAGGATGGCCAAGGGTCCGGTCCTCACCGTGAAGACCCCAATGGCCCAATCGTCTCCTTCGCCGGGCGAGGCCCACAAAGGCGTTGTGACGGGTCGAGCGTGAGCCTGTAGTTCCAATCGGAGATGTCGACAACAACATCCGCTAATCAATAATGGAGGCTGATCATGTCTCGCCTTACTCATCGAGAGGATCAAGACTTGCGAACCGCGGCACTCGCCGAGGCTTCCGCAACCAGTGCCCCCAACAGGCTCGATGTCGCGATCGTGCCAGGCCTCGAAGAGCGGCCGACCTCGCCGCACGAAAAACCGACTGAATCTGGGGACGCCGAGCAGGACGAGATCGCGCTCCTCGCCTTCACGATATGGCATGAGCGCGGGCGACCCGAAGGCTCCGACAAACAGGATTGGACGGAAGCGGAGAGGCGACTGGGCGAACAGCGGAGCGGCAGGCCGACGATATCGCGAGAGATGGCCGCCGAGAAGTCCCGCGAATCCGCCGAGATGCAACATGCCCTGGCCGAGTCGCCGTCGATCCGAGACCGCATGATCAGCATCGGCCGCGGCAACCAGCAAGCCGGTCGCCAGGGCAGTTAAGACCCCTGTTGATCCGAACTCTTCGCATGCGAGTAGGTGAATTCAATGTCGAACACCATGAAAGCCTTCGTGATGAAGGGGATCGGCGAGGTCGGATTCATCGAGAAGCCCATCCCCGACCCCGGCCCCAATGACGCGGTGGTGAGGACGACACGGGCCCTGATCTGCACGTCTGACGTGCATACGCTCCGCGGCGGCGTCGGGGAACGACATAACCTGACGCTCGGCCATGAGGCGGTCGGGATCGTCGCCAAGCTCGGTTCGGAGGTGAAAGGCTTCCGCGAGGGAGACCGGGTCCTGGTCGGTGCCATCACGCCGGATTTCTCCTGCGAAAACTGCCAGAGGGGCTACAGTTCGCAGTGCGGTCATATGCTGGGCGGTTGGAAGTTCGCCAACGTCAAGGATGGCGTCCTCGCCGAGTATTTCCACGTCAACGACGCCAGGGCGAATTTGACGGCGATCCCCGACGCGATCCCCGATTATGCCGCAGTCTACTGCGCCGACATGCTCTCGACCGGCTTCATGGCAGCCGAGCATGCCGCCATTCCCCTGGGTGGGACCGTGGCGATCTTCGCCCAGGGGCCGGTGGGCCTGATGGCGACGGTCGGGGCCCGCCTGCTCGGCGCAGGGTTGGTGATCGCCGTCGAGTCCATTCCCAGGCGTCAGGAGTTGGCGAAGAACTACGGGGCCGATGTCGTGATCGACCCGGCGCAGGGCGACGTCATCGCGGAAATCCAACGCCTAACGGGAAATGCTGGGGTTGATTCATCCATCGAATGCCTCGGCGCGCCCACGACCTTCAGGTCATGCGTCAGGGCGACTCGTCCCGGCGGCACGATCTCTATCGCGGGATACTTCGGGCACGGCGATTCTATCGAGATTCCCAGGTTGGAGTGGGGTGTAGGGATGGGCGACCAGGTGATCCGCACGGGACTGTGCCCCGGTGGCAACGTCCGAATGCAGAGACTCCTGCGGTTGATCGAATCGCATCGCGTCGATCCCACATTCCTGACGACGCATCATTTCCGCTTCGACGAGGTCGGGGTGGCGCTACGGATGATGGAGACCAAGGAGGATGGCATGATCAAGCCCCTCATCACCTTCGACGACTAGCCTCTGTCGATTATGTGGATTTATGAGCCTGGCGCATGCGGCCGCAAATGCCGTCGGCGCCCTACTAGCACACATGCAGATCAAAGCGAGCGTCCTCCGCAACGGGTCTGAGACCGAGGTCCGCGCCGACGAGGTCATGCCGGACGACCTCGTGTTCTTGAATGCCGGGGACATCGCGCCTTCCGATTGCCTGCTACTCAATTCGACAGACCTCGATGTCGACGAATCCGCGTTGACGGGCGAGACCTATCCGGCAGACAAGTCCGCCGGCGCCAGGCCTGCGACGGCCACGCTCTCGCAGAGGACAAATTGCAGCTTCGAGGGAACCAACGTCGTCAGCCGGACCGCCGACGCCCTTGCGGTTCATTACGGCCTCAGTACGGGATATAGCCAAATCTCGGGCCGCATTGCGAGGCAAAGCCAAGTGGGGCTTGCATGACATCTGACGCTTCCTGCTCGTCTTTGGGACCTTGAGTTCTTTATTTGACCTCGCGACTTCCACGACAGTCTTCTTGCTTCATGCGGGGCCAAATCAATTTCGCACGGGATGGTTCGTGGAATCTGTCATCTCGGCCTCGGTCATCGTGATCGTCATCCGGACGCGGAAGCCCTTCTACTCAAGCCGACCGGGCAAGGCCCTGGTGGCGAGCAGGATCATTGCGAGTTGCATGACACTCCTGATTCCATTCAGTCCGGTAGGTCGTGCACTCGGGTTTTCCTCGCTGCCTTCGACTTACTTACTAGCAGCCGGCATCATCATCGCATGCCATGATGGAGCCGCAGAAATGACGAGGCTGATATTGAGTCACGACATCGAATGAAGCGAATCCCAACAGTATCGCATGAACTCTTAATATATTTATTCAATATTCGTAATTATTTTATTCAATCAATTTATGATTTCTAAAATACTATCCATGTCCCTTTGCGTGGCTCAGCAGGATCATAGTTCACAACCGATTGGACTGATGATCGATCACGAGAGCGTCCGGCCAAACAATGGGGAGCGGAGTCGAGGCCGTCAAGCGTCAATCTCGATGCCACACGATTGTACGACTTCAGGAATGAGGACTTTTCTATGCCAGCAACACTTCAAGCTCCGAGCCCGGCTCGGGGAATCGACGCCGGAATAGCGATTCGGAAAAAGAAACGTTCTCTTCATCTGCAAAATAAAATCCCTCTTGAGACTCAGGACCCTTTGCTTGAAGGCCCTACAGGGGTCGAAAAGGTGAGCGACGGCGAACTCATCGGCCGTTATCGCGATCAGCGACTCCCAGACGACTTCGCCGAGATCGTGCGCCGGCATTCCGGGCGACTGCTCGGATATCTGGCGAGATGCGTCGGGGATGTTTCCATGGCCGAGGATGTGCTTCAGGACACGTTCCTCCAGGTCCACGCCAAGTGCGACCTCTACCAGGACGGTTGGTCGGCTCGGCCCTGGCTCTACTCGATTGCCGCTCATCGCGCCGTGGATGCCATGAGACGTTCGCGACGACTCCCGAGTATTCGCCTCGACGCAACAATCACGTCCCGAGAACCCGGGAGCCTGGCAGAAAACCTGGAAGGCGGTGAGGCGGATCCGCACGAGAGACTCGAGCAGAAGGAACGCTTCGAACACCTCGAACAATGCGTGGCCAACCTGCCGGAGTGGTTCAGTCAGGTGGTCAGCTTGGCCTACTACGAAGGTCTACGTTATGACGAGATCGCCGATGTGCTCGATATCCCGCTCGGCACGGTCAAATCGAGGATGCACGGTGCCATTGCAAAGCTACGAGTCATGCTCAATCGTAAATAAGATCCTGCATTTCTCACGGTCGCCGTTGCGTACAGGATGAGAAAATGATCATGGCATCGAGAATGCCGCGAACTTTTCTCCGGTGCGATGCGTTCTAGACTCCAGATGAAGCGCATTGCTCGAGACGGGCGATGGCGAATCGGCTATGAAAGCCCCGCGTACGGATTCCCGTACGACCGGGGCTTTCTTCGGTTGCCGATGGCGGCGTGAATGCTTCGACGGTTTCGAATTTCTATCGCTGCAGTTAGCCAGGTCAGGACGTATCTGCCCTACAACGGGCAAAGTCCTACAGGAACTGTTGAGGAACCAATCATGGCGGAAGTGAAAGAAATGCCTGCTCAGACTACATGCGACATCAAGAGCCCGCTGCCGGAAAAGGCAGACGGACCGCGTCAAGCTGTGTCCACACCATTAACCGATGAGGGCGGCGCTCCCATCTTACTTCGGCAATTCGCCCGGGAAATGGATCGCCTCTTCGAGAATTCTGGGGTTCGGTTGCCGGGCTTCGTGGGTCGAGGCCGAGAACTCTTCCGCCGCGAAGTGGGATTGATCCCGGCCGATTGGTCGCCATGCATCGAAGTCAGCGAAAAGGACGGCCTACTCCTGGTCCGCGCCGACCTCCCTGGGATCGAGAAGGACGATATTCAGGTGCTCCACACGAGCGACAATCTCGTGATTCGCGGCGAGCGTAAGCACGGGGCAAGGGGAGAACAAACGGCGTACACTTACAGCGAATGCGACTACGGCAATTTCTATCGATCTTTACCGTTACCCGAGGGGGCGGACGCCACCAAGTCGACGGCCGAGCTCCAAAATGGGGTACTCACCGTCTCAATACCCGTATCTCGGCCCACGTCACTGGAGACCCGCCGGATCGAGATCCGGGAGAAGAAATAGCTATCGCGAATCCGGGAAGGGTCAGGGCGATTGCGCCACCCTGGGTAATATGTGATAACTGGAGCATGGCGGATCGCGACGGCCCGGGCAAGAGCCCGGGGCGCGAGACGCCCATGCTCGACGGGCATCCATCATGGCTCGGGCCAAGTCCGCTCAGATCCAGCGACACTTCTCCGAGCTCACCGAACCGCGCCGAGGCCGGGTCATCTACCCGCTCGTCAACATCGTCGCCATCGCCGTCTGCGCCGTCATCGCGGGAGCCGACGACTTCGTCTCCATCGCCGCCTGGGCACGGCACAAGCGCGACTGGCTCGCCAGGTTCCTCGACCTCGACAGCGGCATCCCCTCGCACGACCGCTTCAACGCCGTCCTCGCCGCCATCAGGCCCGCCGAGTTCGAGAAGTGCCTGCTGAATTGGATCACGGCCCTCCACGAGATCACCGCCGGCCAGGTCGTCGCCATCGACGGCAAGGCGCGCCGAGCGCAGCTTCGACAAGGGCACGGGCAAGTCGGCCATCCACATGGTCAGCGCCTGGGCCACGGCCAACCACGTCAGCCTGGGCCAGGTGGTCACCGACGCCAAGAGCAACGAGATCACGGCGATCCCCGTCCTCCTGCAGATGCTGGAGATCTCCGGGGCCCTGGTGACGATCGACGCGATGGGCTGCCAGACGGAGATCGCAGGCGCCATCGTGGCCGGCGGGGCCGACTACGTGCTGGCGGTGAAGGGGAACCAGCCGACGCTGCACGCGGCGATCGAGGAGTTCTTCCTGAAGCACGTGGAGGACGGCTTCGCGAAGGTGGCGGCGGGCGAGCACGAGTCGAGCGAGAAGGGTCACGGGCGGAAGGAGACGAGGACGTACCTGATCTGCGACGCCCCGGAGGCCCTGGCCGACCGTGGCCGCTGGCCGGGGCTGAGGCGGATCGGCGTGGCGATCGGCGAGGGGACGCGTGGCGGCAAGCCCAGCGGCGACGTGCGCTATTACATCACGAGCCGCGACCTTGACGCGAAGGGGTTCGCTGCGGCGGTGCGGGGCCATTGGTCGATCGAGAACAGCTGCCATTGGTCGCTGGACGTGACGTTCGGCGAGGACCAGAGCCGTCTGCGGCGAGGCCACGCGGACGCGAACTTCAGCGCGTTGCGTCGGACGGCGTTGAGCCTACTGAAGAACAACAAGTCGGAGAAGATCGGATTGAAGGGCAAGAGATTGATAGCGGCGACGAGCGATGCTTATCTCGAGCAAGTGCTATTCTCGAAGTAACTTATGGTGCAATCGCCCTGCGGGAAGGGTAGGGGGACGGCACATTGCCGTCCCCACGCCGATCTGAAATTTCGGAAACATCAAGGCTGCCGGAAGGCGACATGCTCGCGTTATTACCCACCGGTCTGCCATTATCCAAAGCGTTCTTCTACTAGGGCCTGGGACGCAACGGCCTTGAGCGAGCTCAACTTCCTCCCGGACTGGTGGTCGGAGATTTCCATTTCCCGTAGCTCGATCAGATCCAGAAAACCCGTGGGCTTCTGTCCGCGGATCTTGCTTCCTCGTCGACGGCCAGGTCGGCAATCCGCCCCGGAGCGTTTTTGATCTTCAACGCGACGACCACGATCCTCAAGTCGCCTACAACTGGTGTCGAGAATTTGAGGAGCCGGATGCACCCCTGCTCGATCCGGTCTTCCTCGCGTGCGATCGACGATTCAACATCGATAACCTGACGTCCCAGTCCGGGCTGCCGTTACTCCGACGCACGGCGCGCGACTTGGATCAAGCCCTCCAGCACTCCTGCGAACTCGATAATCTCATAGGCAAATATTTAATATGTTTAACTATAAATGTATTCAATCCTCAACTCGACTGCATCATACAGACCTGTGAGCGGCAGCGTCATCGAGGAACGGTTCTATCCCGGCGTCTTCGCTAACCACTTTTATTCGCCTCACCAGGATTATCACCAACGCATACGTCGACTTCTGTTTCCTTGATGCAATCCTCGTGATCCGGTTTTATATCCGCGACAGGCTGGCACGCCCCGTGCATGGCGACTCGAACGGACGGCATCCTGGCATGCGTCGGGTCTTCGATCATGTCACGCAGTCGGTGGTAGTCGATCTTGCCCGAACCGAGCACGGGAATTCCCTCAACCCGACGCACCTCGTCTAGCCGCATCACTCCGCGAAGTCCAGCGTCCATCAGTCGGGCGTTGGCCTCTTTGAGGGTTATGGACTCGGTGGTGAACAGGACGATCTTCCGGCCGTCCTCAGTCTCAATCCCTTCGACCGCGACTCGATGGCCGTTCTCGTCCGGCGGATATTGGAGGGCGAAAGGCTCTTCCAAGGCGGGGAGCGAGATCATCTCTCCGCCGGATTTCAGGAAACGCTTCAGCCTGCCGCGGAAGCGGATGAAACCGTCCGGGTCGATGCTTGCAAGGTCGCCGGTGACATACCAACGCTTCCCTTGGCGCTCCACGAACGGCGACGACTCGTCCCCGAGATAGCCTGGGAATACGGTCGGGCCGCTGACCAGGAGCATTCCCATCGCCCCCGCCGACAGTGGATCGCCGGTATCGAGGGCAACCACGCACACCTCAACGCCCGGCATTGGCTGGCCAACGGTACCGGGCCGGTTGGCCCCAGGCCGGCTCACGGCGACTACTGGTGAGCACTCCGTGACACCATACCCTTCCAGTAGATGGGCCTTCGGGACGACACGCCGGGCCTTCTCGAACAGAGCTGGAGGGCACTTTTCCGCGCCTACGAGGACGACCCTCAAGGAGTCCAGTTCGCCAGGCCGGGCGCGGTCGAATAGGTGTTCGATAAATGTGGACGTCCCGATGACGAAGCTGGGCCGGTAGGTGCCGACCTTGCGGGCCAGGGCAGCGGAAGCCGTCGGGTCGGGGCGGTGCACAACCCGAATACCCCCGAGCAAGGGGAGTAGCCCCGTCACCGTGAATCCGAAGCTGTGGAACATCGGCAGGAAGCCGAGCAGTGAGTCACTGCGCGTCGGCTGGAGCTGCGCAAGGGCCCCCCGATGATCGGCTATGATATTTCGGTGTGTCAATGGAACGGCCTTCGGCGCCTTTTCCGAACCCGATGTGAAGAGGATCGCCGCCGGGGCGTCAGGCTGAGGCCGCGGAACTCGTCCGCGAATTCGGCTGGGCAGCAACCGCACTTCCATGAGCGTACGTATCCGTTCCAGCCATCCGACCTGGCCACTCAAATCCTCCACGTCGAGGAGCCGGACACCGTCGATGGCGAGTCCAATTCGGTCACGTAGCCGGCGCGACGTGATCACATCCGTAATCCCGGTCAGCCGGACGGCATGGTTGAGGTTCGCAGGCCCCGTCGTCCAGTTGAGTAGGACCGGGAGCTTTCCGGCTAGATACAACCCGATCAGCATCGTGTCGCAAGCAACCGAGGCGGGGAAGAGGATCCCGACGTTCTGCGTCGGCAAGCGCTCGAAGCGGCGAGCCATCACGATTGCGCCAACGAGCAGTCGTTCGTAGGAGACGACCCCGGAGAGATCGTCGGCGGCTGCCACGTCATGCCGGTCGGCCAGGGCACGAGCGAGAAAGGCCTCGGCGATCGTTTCTCCCAGAATCCTGGGTGGACGCTCGTCGGATGGTACCCGGAACCATTCCAACGGCGCCGGATTCGACGGCAATGGCTCGATGAGGCCTTGGGCCAGCTGCAGAACTTCCCCGATCGTAGAGGGCATCGGGTCGGCGGAAAACCCGAAGCGCTGCTCAACCGCTAGAGCCAATTCCATACGCTGCACGCTATCGAGTCCGAGGTCGTCGAGGGATGTCGCAGGGCGACGTTCGTCTCCCGTCAGCGGTCGGCCCAACAAATCGGCCAGCATCTCCTCAACGGCCTCTCGAGTTTCCGATTTGACCTGATCGGAATTGATTTCACGCGCGGCCGTCGACGGCGAGGGCGGGAACGCATAGCTTCGCGGGCCGAAGAGGAAGTGGTATGGGGCGTAAGACGGCAGCTCAGGGCCTTCGACGTTATACCGAGCCTCGAACCATCGATTGACGGAACCGCGCTCTAGCTCCGGCAAATCACCTCGATCGATGGGCTCGACGATGATGTCGACCCGCCGACGCGGCATCAGGATGAATAGGTTCGCCACCAGCCATAGGAATCCGTTCCGGAAATTCCGGCCTAGCCCTGGCGAGCGTCCTGTCTTCGCGTACGAGAACGAACTGCCCCAAACGCCTCGGGTCCGCACGAGGACCAAATTCGCCTCCGGTACGGACTTCAGGATGTCGGTCAGTGCACGAGCGGCACCCAATCGTTCCACGCCGTCACGCTGCACGCGACCAGACGGCCAGAGTACGAAGTTCTCGCCACGACGGAGCCCCTCGATCACCTCATTGACGGCGCATTCGGTTCGACGAAGTGCCTCCTGGCTGGGACGCTCAAGCTCAGGAATGGGCAAGCCGCGGACCAGGCCCACCAGTGGGCGAAGTAGAGGATTGCGGAAGTTCTCCTCATAGAGCAATGGCCTCGGCCGGAACTTTTCGTAAAAATATGCAAGAATTAGAATTGGATCAATGTATCCCGAGTGATTCGGTAGGATCAGCACGGGGCCCTTCAGATTCTCGATTCGCTCCCATCCGTGGACCCGGACCCGATATCGGAGTGGGATGGTCGCGCGGGCGAATAGCCAAAGGGCCCAGCGTAAGGCACTGCGCATGGGATACATCCTTAAAGAATCCGTGATCGGCCGGGCAAGCCGACCTTTCGGGACGATACCGCTCTGCAGGAAAGGAGCCGTCGGCAACGGATTGCCCGACAAGACGGCTTGGGCATCTCCCGTCGCCGAATCGGTTCTCGATATCGTCGGCCGCAAAGCCGTCGAGTCATCCGCGAACGTTGAACCGCCTGAGACTGATGACAGCGCGGCAACCCCATCGCGGGCAGACCATGAACGACCGCCGAGACTGAGCGGAGGATTCGGTGGCGACGGTGCCGTCACGCACGGGATGCCCGATTCAAAGGGCCATTGAAGAGCTTTGCCCGATAAACCCTCGAAACCCAGGATCAAGTTACGGACTCCATAGGCGAGCGAGGCCTCTCAACGTACTGGTGTAATAAATCGAGGCGTACATAAGCCTGGCGGAATGCTAACCGAGATGGAACTGGGGAGTCCTCTTCGATCAGGACATCCTCAGCATCTAGAACCGGTAGTCCTTATTCTTTGACGTACTCCTGGCCATGCGGATGTGACTCGAAGCCGGCCCGCCCTCAGGCCTCAGTCACCTCGGACGGAACGGACGAAGCCGGCGCCCACTGAGGATCGTCGCGTGCAAGTAGCGCCGCCGCCCCGCCGGGGACGACAAGCCCTGTCGCCTCTGCCGGCGCGAAGTGGACTGCGACCCCATGCCGCATTGCCCTCGAAAGTATCTCCTGCCAGAGGCTCGTTCTGGCACATGGGGACTTGCAATAGGGACAATTCGTCTCGTGAGTGACGAAGAGGGATCGACATCCAGAACAACGAGATGCGACGTCCCCCGGATCGGGCCCAAGGACCAGTTCGAGGACCAGTCCGTTGGCCATGGCCACGACCACCTCCTGGGGCCCGATTGCCACCGCGAAGCCCTCTTCAAGGCGTCGGCCGATCTCCGCCAGGATCTGCTCCAGACGTCGCGAGATCGCGGCGTCGACCACCTCTCGAACATGGTCGCATATCTCGGGCTGATTTCCCGCCCAGGAATGAGGCGCCTCTTCGACCACACGTCCTGCAAGTCGCTTCGGGATGGTCTTGCGGAACTTCTCCAGGACCTCGTGCGGCCCAAGGAGGATAATCCCCTGATAAGGGTGGTTACCCCAGGCCTTATCCACGAGGCGCTCGAGTTCCTTCAAGTAGTGGAGGATCCGGTCCTCGCGATGTCGAGCGATGTTGACCAAGCGCTTCACCCGAGGAATTTCCTCGTCGAGTTCCTCAAGGATACGGGCTTCACCCGGCGTCGCCGCATAGAGTCGACCACGGTGGATATCGGTCAGCACAACGAGGTATTCGCGGCGACGGTAGTCGGCCGCGAGCAAAGGCACAAGGTAGGGTTCCTCATCGACGACGAGATGAGCTTGGTACGGTTCTTCGGACCCCAAAGCCAGGGCCTCATCCCAACCCTCGCCGCCGAAGAGGGCCATTCCGCGATTGCTTCGGGCCATGGGGGATTCGAGAGCGCGTCGGATGGTGTCCAACTGACGATCGAACTCCTCCAACACCGCTGGCTCGCCGTGCAGCAGGCCACGGATCCGGGTCGCCTCGGCATTGAGTCGCTGGCGCCAGTGGTGCTCGAAGCCGTGGGCGACCGATGTATCGGCGTAGCAACTCACCACCATCCCGGCACCTCGGGGGCGATCCAACAACTCCTGATAATCCTTGGGTATCGACGCAATCATGGCTTTACCTCGGTCCGGAATATACACGATTAGGGGCCTGGTTCAGGAGAAATTCGCCTGTCGGTTGCGGGCCCGCTCGGAGAGAGTCACCATTTGATGAGTTCGCTCAGGGGCCGACTTGGACATGGGTCAGTCGGTTTGTGGCCGACCCCCACGCGGGCGATCCGGCGCCACACCACATGCACGAAGGAGGTCCGAATACCCGAGGTCGCATCGAACCGGGGGACTCTCGCCCGTGTCCCGAGATGCTCGAGGGGATCGCTCGACTTAAATCTCGATATGCCGTCATACGATTGACAAACATCGACCATCGCGAGCCCAACTCACGAGTATCCCCATCGTAGGCGAGCCTTCAGACGCATCTTCGTCTCGTCATATTATTTCGTATGGCTCATCATGACTTGACCGAGGAATTCGCTCGCCGATTCGCCCTGCTTGATCGCAGGGAAGGTGAGAAGCGGAGCCGAGGTTCCGCAGGAACCATTGTCCCGCTAGGCGGGCGACCTCCTCCAGTGCACCGAGTTCGGCGAACAGATGGGTTGCTCCTGGGATCACGACGAGCTTGCTTGGACAGCCGAGTAGAACCAGGGCCCGGCGATTCAATTCGAGGACGTCCTGGTCGCGGCCACCGACGATCAAGAGAGTAGGAGCCTTTACGTCCCGCAGGTGTCCACCCGCCAGATCGGGACGGCCACCGCGGCAGACGACGGCACCCACTAGGTCCGGGCGGATTGCCGCCGCGACCAGGGCCGCCGCGGCGCCGGTGCTGGCACCGAAGTAAACCAGGGGGAGTCTTCGCGTCGCGGGCTGTTGGCTCAGCCAGTTGGCTGCGGCCAAAAGCCGCCCGGCCAAACGTTCGATATCGAAGACGTTGCGGTGATCCTCGGCCTCGTCATCGCCCAGAAGGTCGAAGAGCAGGGTTCCCAGCCCCACACGTTGGAGCGAATCCGCGACGAATCGATTGCGAGGGCTATATCGGCTGCTCCCGTTCCCGTGGGCAAAGAGGACGATACCTGGCGCATCCGGCGTAAAATCCAGCGTCCCACTTAAAGTCCTCTCGGGGGCCGGAATCATCACCTCCCGGGAGGTACACACGACTTTCATACCCGATGACATGGCGTGGATTTCCTTTCATTCAAAGGCACTTGGCGTCGACGCCCCTCGTCGCATCGGCATGACGAATCGTCAGATGTCCGTCGGAAATGCCTCGCCCACCTCCCATTCCGACGAGCGAAGGTCGATGAGTTGTGTGATGACCTCAGCTCGCAGGATGACCCAAGCCCCAGGCTGGAGGCGAAACATTAGGCCTGTGTATCCTCACCATAGATGTCGAAGCAGGCGTAGCGGGCCCGGGCCCTCTCGGCTGCACCGGGGTCGACCCTGTCCAGGTAGAGGAGCACTGCCTCGATCGAGGCGTGTAAGCTGTAGAGATCCAGACCGTAGAAGCCCACCTTGCTTGCCCGTTGGCGTACTCGTCGTTGTAGGTGCGGAGCCAACCCACGAAGACCAGGACGTCGGCGTTGCGCCACATCCAGTTCGGGAACCGTCGAAAGCCCGCCAGTGCGTCGACGGCCTCGTCGTCGCCTCGGCCCCGCACGTAGCGATTGACGCGATAGGCGTCCGGCAAGTCGGCCTCGATGGCCACGACACGGAAGCTCTTCTCGCGAATCAGACGCTTTGTGATCTGGGCGCGTTCGCCATGGAACTCATGCGTCCCATGCGACTCCTCGTCCAGGAGCACGAACCGCTCATTACCGATGAAGCACAGCGGCGGATCGTAATCATCGGCTAAGCCGACGAGGGGATGGGCGGCCCCACGGAGGGCCCGAAGCGACAGTTCATCGGTCAGATCGTTTCGCTCCAGGATCGTCATCGCATCGGTTCCTTAACAGGCCCCGTAGCGGTCTGGAGCGATCCTGCGGACCGTTGGAGGAGGTCTCGAACCTCTTCGTCGCTCGTCTGGGAGAAGTCCTCGTAGCACAGGCCGACGGCGTAGAAGGGGTCGGGTGAGATGTAACAGATGCAGTCGTCCACCTCGGTGCGGATTTCCTTGAGGCTTAAGGGCGCAGCGGTCGGCACTGCCACAACGATGTGGGCCGGCCTAAGCCGGCGGATCGCCGCGATGGCGGCTCGCATCGTCGATCCGGTGGCGAGCCCGTCGTCCACAAGGATCACCGTGCGATCGGATACCACGAGTGCCCGACGGCCATTGCGATAGGCATGCTCGCGGCGCTCGAGTTCTCGGAACTCCCGAACGGCGATTGCCTCGATGACCCGGTAAGGGATGTGCAGCGATCGCATCACATCGTCATTGAAAACCCAGGCGCCTCCCGAGGCGACGGCGCCCATGGCCAGTTCCTCGTGACCGGGCGCGCCGAGCTTGCGGACGACGAAGACATCGAGCGGCGCCCCCAGCGTCTGCGCCACCTCATATGCGACCGGAACTCCGCCGCGCGGCAGTGCCAGGACAAGCACGTCGGATCGACCGGCATAGGCGGTGAGCTTCTCGGCCAAAAGGCGGCCGGCCTCGGCCCGATCTCGGAATGCGGTCGACATGATCTCCCCTCGCGAATTCAAGGGTTCTCGCGTGCGTCACGGACAGAGCAAGGAGCGGCCTGGTATAGGTCTCCGAGCGTTCCATGGGTCTGGTTCATGCGGATCGCCGCCGCAAGTAGCGGGGCGATCGTTACGATCTGGAGGGATGGTCGGGACCAATTGTCGGACACCACCGTGTCGGTGACGAACATCCGGCGAACGACCTCGTGACCCAACCTCGTCCAGGCATCGTCCACGAAGAGCCCATGAGTCGCGGCGACGGTAATGTCGGGGCAGGCGCCGGCAGCGAGCAAAGCTTCGACAGCTTGCGCTATCGTGCCCCCGGTCGAGATCATGTCGTCGATGATCAGGCAGGGTCGCCCGCGCACGTCTCCGACGACGTGCGTTACCACGGTCTCTGTGCCGCTCGATCGGCACTTGTGCAGGACGACGATCGAGGCTCCGAGCCGGTGTGCATAGTCCGTGGCCATTTTAACCCGGCCCGCGTCCGGCGAGACGACGACAGCCCCGGCCGGCAGGTGATGACGGATTGCCTGACAGAGCGACGGCACAGCTGTCAGGTTATCGACGGGATTGTGGAAGAAGCCTTCGATCTGGGCCGCATGCAGGTCGATGGTGACGACATGATCGATGCCGGCAGCCGATAACAACCTCGCCACGAGGCTCGCGGCGATAGGCTCACGCTTCCCGTGCCGCTTGTCGGAGCGGGAGTAGCCGAAGTAGGGGATCAGAGCTGTGATCCTCGATGCCGCGGCGCGTCGACAGGCGTCGGCAAAAGCCAGTAGCTCGAACATGTGGTCGTTGACCGGCGGAGCCGTCGATTGGACGACGAAGACCTCGCGGCGGCGTACGGGCTCATCCAGTCGCACCGAGATCTCGCCGTCCGGGAAGCGTTCGACAGTACAGGAAGCCGTCCGAATGCCCAGTTCGGCGGCGATGGCCGCGGACAGGGCGGGATTGGCTGTGCCGGAGAAGAGTAAATAATCTTCGATCATCGGTAGGCGACCCATCATTCACGACTTGAGGAGCATGCATCCGGGCAGATTACGCTCCGACAGCCCGGAATATCTCCGCGACGGGCCCGCGTGTGGCGCAGGCCCGCCCTCCTGGTGCGTGATTCAAGGTGCGTACGGTGAGATCGTGATCAAGTTCTCGACCCGCTTGACCCCGGACGCCGACCAGGCCGTCTGTTCCGCCTGTTGTCGCTCCGACCAGGAATGCACGTCGCCCTTCAGGGTCACCTCGCCATCGTGCGCCTCCACTCGGACCTTATTCGCGTCCAACTCGGCGCTACGCTTGAAGGCGGCTTCGATCCGGGTCTTGACGTCGGTCGCCGACACCCTCGGCTTGACCGTGATATGGTTAATCACGCCTCTCACGCCGAGGAGTGGACGAACGGCCTCTTCGGCCGATTCGCTCTGGAAAAACCAGTCGACCTCGCCTTCAAGGATCACCCAACCGTTCCTCACCGTGAGCTTGATCCGGTCGTCCGGCACGGATGTCCTCCACATGAGGGCGTTGATCCCAGCCTGGGCGATATCCGTATCGGTGTGCTCAGCATGGCCGCTGATTCGGACTTCGAGGTCGTTGGCGACCGCTCTGACGCCCAGAACCCGCTTGACCACTCGTTCGGCCGTCAGCTTCTCGATGTACGTGGCCACGCTGCCCTTGAGGGTTACGACGCCGTCTCGGGCGGTGACACCGATCTCCTCCGCGTCCAGGCTCGGCTCCCACTGGAGCTCGTCTAGGACATCATGCTGCAAATCCTTACTGTCTCTCATATGCCTTGACCTCTATAAATTCGTGTGTCGGAACGTCTGGATGAGGGCTTGGCCCGGTCCCCGAAGCTGGCCGACCGACTGACGCCGTGATCGGCCTACTTCCTCTCCCGCACTTCAACGTGGCGTGCCTGTGGTTCGGCGCGCTGCGGAGTCGGGATGCCAATCTCGAGCACGCCGTTGTGGAATTCGGCGGTAACCTTCGTCGTATCGGCCCCATCGGGCAGAGGGATGGTTCGCAAGAATCGGCCGTAAGAGCACTCGCTGTAGGAATAGCCCTCGCGCTCCTCCTTCTTCTTCTCCTGCTTCCTCTCTCCCCGAATCGTGATCGTTTCGTCGGTGAGCTCGACCTTGATGTCGTCCTTGCTCAGCCCAGGCAGGTCGGCGCGGACGAGTAGCCGGCCGTCCTGCTCTTTGACGTCCACCTTGGGCGACCACTCGGCCTCGACGATTCCGGCCTCGCGTCGCAGCAACTCGTGCCCACGGGTAAGAAATGGGGGCACGTGCAAGCCATGCCCGATGCCGAACTCTTCGAACATACGGTCCATCTCCGCCGCGTACCTGCGGAGGAAGGACATGGGACTGATGGGTCGCAATGCTGGCGACGGGGAGCGGTGGGTGGGGTGCTCGGCACGCTCCGCTAGAGCTGCCGTTTCCTTCATTGCCTGGTTTCCATCGGATTTCGCCCTGGAGGCCTCTTTCAGTTCTGCCATGATTCTCTCCTCATCGATTGAGCTCGAGGTGTCTCGCGGTGCTGAGGTCGATGTCGACCGCAGCACTAACACGTGCCGAAGTGATTCCGGCGGCCCGATCCCACGGGGTTTCAAGGCCATCCTGGATACAAACTGCCGCCTCGCCGAGCGAGGCGTTTTGATCGGTTGGAAGTCCGACGTACCCGTCGTGAATCGGAGGCCAAATAAAAAGGCCCCGCCCATGCATTGTTATGCATGGCGGGGCCACCTTAGCCTGATCCTGACCGCCCTTCGCGAGCGGTCATCCTCTTGACTCCAGAACGCAACAGAGAAGAGGAAAGTTCACGCGATTTCTATCGGGCCAGCGATTTTTCTGCAATCGTTGACCCGAGCCAATCCAGGTAGATCTGTACCACAGTTCAGGGCTCAAGGGCCGAAAATCGCCGTGCCCAACTGCGAAGCCATATCGCGAGCATTAGTAGGTGAAGACCGAAGCTTATCGAATAGGCACCGATGAACCAGACCAGGGCCAATGCTCCGGCACCAGGCCTGAGCGCCAGCGTCAGGCCAAGTCCGACCGATAAGACGCGGCATGACTCGCCTTCCGGCCGTTCGCTCCGCACGTCCGGGAAAAGAACACATGCCCGCTTCAATGCGATTCGATGCATCGATTCCGCAGATAAAACCTTCCAGGAACCCAATAGCCTCTTCCGATACCAGCATCTCCCCATCCGAGCGTAGAGAAGAATCTGGTCTATTGAGACTCGGCCTTGGTCGGATACAGTCGCTGGCGATGCTCACTCAACTTCTCGGGTTTGGAGCAATCGCTCAATCCGTCGCACCTGTGACCGGACAAGCAAGACGTTCGGCCAGTGGAATACCTCCGGGTGAGGACCACCGGTCCGGACGATAAGGTCGCCTGCGTCGTAGAAGCCGAGTATCCGGTGTCGAAAGAAGACGTTTGGCTGCAGTTCCAGGCTCATATTTGTCACGTCGTAAGTCTTCTCTCTATGGTGGACCCCGAAAACTGGACCATCTGTTAAGCTACTCAGACGGGTCTGAGGAGGAGGACGGATGGCGAGGAAGCGGCAAGTCCACACGGCGGCGTTCAAGGCTCAAGTCGCCCTGGCGGCCCTCAAGGGAGACCGCACGATCAACGAGTTGGCCGGCCACTATGGCGTCCATCCCACATCGATCCATGGCTGGAAGAAGCAGCTCATCAGCAGTGCCGAGGAGGTCTTCGGGAGTCCGGCCAAGGCGGCCTCGGCTGACGCCGAGGCACGCCAGGCCGAACTCTTCGAACAGATCGGGCGCCTCAAGATGGAACTCGAGTGGCTGAAAAAAAAAGTCGCCCCATTCAGTTGAGGACCGAAGGCCCTTGATCGAGCCGGATCATCCCCGGTTGAGCGTGCGCCGCCAGTGCGAGTTGCTGGGGCTGAGCCGATCGAGCCTCTACTACCGACCTGCGGGTGAGTCGCCCGAGGACCTGCGCCTGATGCGGTTGATCGACGAGCAATATACGGCATGCCCGTTCTACGGCAGCCGCAAGATGACCGCCTGGCTGGAACAACGAGGTGAGGAGGTCAATCGGAAGCGAGTACAGCGCCTGATGCGGAAGATGGGCCTGGAAGCGATCTATGCCAAGCCCAGGCTGAGTCAGGCCGGGAGAGGCCATAAGATCTACCCTTATCTCTTGCGAGGTGTCAAAGCCCGGCGAGCGGACCACGTGTGGAGCACGGACATCACTTATGTGCCGATGAGTGGAGGGTTCATGTACCTGGCGGCGGTGATCGACTGGTACAGCCGGTACGTGATCGGCTGGCGGCTGTCGAACACGCTGGACGGCTCCTTCTGCCTGGAGATGTTGGAAGATGCCTTGAGGTCGGGGAAGCCCGAGGTGTTCAACACGGACCAAGGGGTCCAGTTCACGGCCGAGGCGTTCACCGGGAGGCTTGAGGCGGCCGGGATAGCCGTGAGCATGGATGGACGCGGCAGGGCATTGGATAACGTGTTCGTCGAACGGCTCTGGAGGACCGTGAAATACGAAGATATTTACATCCAAGGCTACGAGACGGTGCCGGAGCTGCAGCGAGGGTTGAGGCGATACTTCGGCTTCTATAACGAGGATCGGCTCCACGAATCCCTGGGGTACCGGACTCCAGGGACGGTCTACCGAGCGGACAGAGCCACGACGGCCTGATTGGACAGTAGCGAAGGATCGCCGTTTTTTGGTCTAGACAATGGGGTCCACCTCACTCCCTCGCCGATCGCCTGTCGAACCCGAACCTGGCCCGTCGAGAAGATGATGTAAGTCAGCCGATCGAAGTAGAGGAACGTCACCAGCCAGATCGAGAACAACCAGGTCGAGAGGAAGATGTAGCCTGCCATGCTGATTTGGACGTGGAGTAGCAGGAACCAGCCGCGAATCGTCCCCCACAGACCATAGAGTGCGATCACGGTCACGATTAACGCGATAAAGAGGACAGAAACCCACTCCCATAAGCCGCGTAGCGGCGCGTGGGTGCTCACGAATACCGCGAGAATTGTCACGAGGAGCCAGGTCCCCAGGTATGGGCTGCTCGCGATATGGGTATGGGGCTGTTCGGGCGCCGACCACGCCTGTTTGGACTGCACCGGCCCGCCATGTATGGGATGCTCCGGGAGGAGCGAGGCACCGTGGGGCAGGATCAGGCCCTCGCGAACCTCCGACTTCCCCGGGGCAACCTCCACGTGCCAGTCGCGTCGTGCAATTGTCCCATTGGGAACGACGGCCAGGCGTCCTCCGTCGATGTAGGTGATCAGCGCGAGGATATAGCCCAGGGCCCAGAGAGGCCACCAGTAGAAAATGTCGGAGCGGCTGTAGAGCCGGATTTCCTGGACGGGGTGATTTTGGCCCGTCGATTGGGGCGTGTCTGCCCCCTTCTGCTCAGAAGTTGCCATCGTCTCACCTCGCTCGTTTAAGCATCCCTCACTGAGCCATTTCTCTGCAGGGCCAAAGCAGGATGTTTCAACGAAGGACGCAGCGGATCGTGCTCACCCTCTCACGAACTTACCGTTCCTCCGAAGGATGCATCCCAGTCGGTTACGACATTTCTCCAGGCGGGATTTGCCTTCGAGGGCTACCACGAAGTCAATGCCCCCGCACATCATCAAGATCGATAATCCATCATATGATCTCTAACGAACAGTGAAAGCGCGACCGCGGACGCTCATGCTCCCCGCAGGCGTACCCGACATGACGTCGAGCGAGGTGACAAATTCTTTGGTCCGCAACAGTTCACAGCCGTCGCGGCGGTGGCCGGCTGCGTCAATGACGGATGGAAGGATTTGTGGCGAGACTAGAGTGTAAACGCCCCGAACATGGCATCGCCTCCTGACAACATCGAGATGCAAAGCCATCGTCGATAATGGGGGCGGCAGCCGTCACCGCTGTGCAGTGGGCCGGGACGCGGTCGGTCCCGATCCTCCGTGTCATCGGAGGGATGGGCGAGGCGCAAGCTAATGGCCCCGACCTCGCGATAATTCGCGCGAAGGGGCCGCCTTAGCCTCGACGTCGCCTCTCGCGAGCGACGATAATGTCAACGTAACGAGCATCCCCGTCACGCATCAATATCGCAGTTCGAATGAGCGGCGCTCAACGTGCCAACTCAAGGCCACCTGGGATGTACAGGCCGGGTGGACTCGCGCAACGCAATCCGCCTTGGTCCGGCTGCATCGAGCCCTTCAAGGCATGCCAATGGGAAATTCGGGCTGGGCATAAGTTGGATTGAAGCGCATACGGGCGTTGTCGCGTTCTCAATCATACCGTCAGAGGCATGCCCTCTCGCATCCAGAGCATCGGCATGCCACGGCTGGTGCGCGGGCTTTGGCCCAAGACGAGCCGCCCATGTCATCAGATCGACATTCGTGAGAGAGAGACGTTGGCGGATCTCATTTCATCACAAGGACCTTCGCCCCGCGATTTACTTTCTGCTCCAGGTCCAGAAGGGCTTGCGTTGCGTCTTCCATCGCATATTCCTGAACCACCGGCCTGATGGGCACCTCAGCCGCCAGGCGGAGAAATTCCGCCACATCTCGACGCGTGACGTTGGCCACGCTCTTGATCTCCTTCTCTCGCCATAGATGGGTCGGATAGTCTAGCTGGAGCAGTACGTCCTTGTCCTGATCCTCCTTGCGGATTGCATTGATGACCAGGCGTCCTCCCGGTGCGAGATGCTTTAGCGCCTCGAGCACTGGCGTCCAAGCCGGGGTCGTATCGATGATCGCATCCATGGCTGCGGGAGGCGCCTCGGAGGTGTCGCCGGCCCATGTCGCACCCATCTCTCGGGCGAATGCTCGCTCGACCTCGCTTCGCGCGAAGACGAAAATGCGTGTGCTTGGATATAGGTGGTGGGCCAGTTTGAGGACGAGGTGCGCCGAAGCGCCAAAACCGGTCAAGCCGAGAACCTGGCCATGCATGATGCCGGTCAACCGCAACGACCTGTAGCCGATCGCCCCGGCGCAAAGCAACGGCGCGGCCTCTGCATCTGTGAATATCTCGGGGATTGCATATGCAAACGTCTCGGGCACGGTCGTGAGTTCGGCATATCCGCCGTCCGCGTCACGGCCGGTTGCACGGAACTCGGGGCACAGGTTCTCTCGCCCGCTCGTGCAATACGAGCAATCCCCGCACGATGAGTGGATCCAGGCGATCCCGACGCGGTCGCCGACTCGGAATGCATGAGCATCCTCGCCGCTCTCCACAACCCGACCGACGATCTGATGACCCAAGACGATCGGCAGACGGGGGGGCGGCATCCGACCCTCGATCTCGTCCAGTTCGGTATGGCAAACGCCGCAGGCCTTGATTCGTACGAGAATCTGACCTCGGCCAGGGATCGGGTCGGCGAGTTCGGCCAGGCGAAGCGGCCTCGGGTTGTCACGCAGGAGCCCGACGGCATCCAGGACCATGGCACGCATTTCCTCGGCCTCCGCTCTGGGTCGTACCTGGAAAGTATCGGCTACAGCACTTGCCCCGATTGCTCAGAGGTCACCGTCACTATTCAAGCTGGATCTCAAGCCGTTGCCGACCTACACCCTACCATGTTGGCCGAGCAGAAAGCCAACTTGCCGCTCGTTAACCGGGCTACCATTGGTAGGCGACGACATGAGACGTTTCAGCATTCGCCAGATCGGCGCGGTGCGGCCTTGAACGCGGATGTATCAGGCACGATGCCCTCACCACAGGCGACGGTAATTAATATATTCATATTCAAATCAATGAACTCCGACAAGAGCTTCGCCGAATGCGGATGGTTCCCGCGAGCCCGCTTCATTCATAGGCCATCTCGACCCGTTCGCGGGAGTAGGGGGCGGCGATGACTTCGGCGTCGCGGCCAGTCGGTGCCAGAACCGCCAGGCCTTCTCTATATTGGAGGAGAGACGCTTCCCGGTGGCCGCGATGGTGACGTGGTAGGCCAACCGGTCGAACGAATACAATTCCGAGCTCTACAAACAGTTGCAACCCAAATGAAAACCCTCCGGTTTTGGCTTGGGTTTAGTTCCCGAGCCACCGGAGGGAATTCTCGAAACGCAATAAGTCTTTAACCAAACTAAGTCGGGGCGAGAGGATTTGAACCTCCGACCTCACGGACCCGAACCGTGCGCTCTAGCCAAGCTGAGCTACGCCCCGTCGTTCCTGCATTCGACCTCAGCATCTTAGCGTAGTGCAGATTTCTGTCAACCGCGGTATTGTTCGGATCTTCCAATGTTCTCACCACTCAACAGAAATCACGTTCAGCAAGAGCTTTAGGGATCAACCACTTGCTGCAAATCCCAATGGGCGATAATTAGCGCCGTGAATGAACGGCGAGTTTCAGGGAACTTTCGGACTCTCAGCTCGCACACCTGGCACCCTATTGCCCTCCTCTAGCGGAGTCTCAACTGTTTTCATGAACTCGCGCCAGGCCCGGTTGGTGGCTTCGAGGTCTGGGCCGAATGAAGCTCGGAAGGCGGCAACCACGGGATTCTCTTCGTGGGTTCTGGAATGGGAGGGGAGTTTCAGGAGATCGAGGAAGTTGATGAATTCTCGGGGATGCTCGATCCGGAGGTAGTAGACGAGGGCCCAAGCCTTGGCGTACGAGGTTCGCACATAGCCCTGGCCGAAACCCGAGTTCTCAAGGAGAGGGAGGAGGAGAGGGGGAGTTGTCAACTTTCGCCAATCGACGAGCCGGATGTCGTGGGCACGGCCTACGCCGGCCCAACGGCCGCCGCGAACGACCTCGAACTGGGCGGCGAAACCTTCATGGAGCCAGGTCGGGAAGACGTGCTGATCGGGGGCGAGCCCGCTGGCAGCGGTGAGTTGGTGGACCATCTCGTGGGCGGCAACGCCGAGGTCGACGGAACGCCACTCCTGATCGAGCAGGAGTTGGCGACGGAAAAGATCTCGCTCCAAGTCGGAGTGGAGCTTGAGTGCCTGGTTGCGGCTCAGGACCCGGGTTGGTTCGCCGCGGATCTCGTAACGAAGTCGAGACCCTTCGGGTAGGTTCTGCGCGGACTGCTCCAAACGATCGAGATCACGCGAGCGAACGCCAAAGGTATTTCGCAATTCTTTCTGGGGAGACGAATTCCGTCCGTCGTAGGCGACGACTGCCTTCAAGGTTGGGTGATAGTAGCCGCGGGTCGTCCGAAAAGTATCGAGCTTCTCGGAGTGGAGGAACGCAAGGTAATCCTCGTGGCGGGCAAACCAGGCAGAGGCCATTCGGAAGGAAGGGACCGTGAGTTCCATCCCTTGTCCTGCGAGCATGAGATAATACGTTGAGGTCACGCGTTCGAGGAGGTCGAGCCTTTCCTTCGCGTCGGCGTCGGAGTGCTGGTGGAGCAGGGCAACGTGTGGGCTGAGCTTGAGTTCGTATCGATGGCCGAGGGCCGCCTCCAATCGTTCCAGGTCGGGGAGGGTTTCGGAGCAGGGCTTGTCGAGCTTCGCCAGAGTAGCCGCCATGCGGGCGGTCGGGACGTGCGAGGGATCCTGTCGATGGGACTCGCGAAGAAATGAGATAGCCTCCGGCGTCAGGCCATTTTCGAGGGCCCACCACAGGGCGCGGAAACGGTCCTCGGCACTTCCTTCGATGGCCTTTGCCCGGCGTTCGGGCCACTCGCGAGCCGGCCAATAGTCCGGAACAACTTTGCGGAAGTCCTTTCTCTGAAATGAATAAGCTCGGTCGGGAGCTTCGACGAGGACCTTGTCGCCATCGATCCTGGCAGGGATCTGGAGTTCCCCGCCTTTGGCGAAGTAGAGTAGTTCCGACTTCCCCTCGTTTGCGAGTCCGAGTCCCATCGAAACAACGAAGACCCAGCTCCACCATTTCTCCATCGGCGCATCCGGTAATCGCTTCACCTTCGAGTTCCTAATCAAGAGAACGAGTCGCGGAACGCCGATTTTCGAGAGGGAAGACTTCGTCGGTGGTGAATGCGGTTCCAGAATCCCTGCAACAAACTCGCAAACTTGCATGAAGCCAACACCCGCTCGCATCGTACCCGTTGTGCTGTGGCCGCCTCATCAGGTAGGAAGTCACGCTCAGGCATCTCGCCGCAAGTAGTTCGCCGGTCACTTTGGTTTTTGCCCAGCTCGAATTATGCTGGTTCGGGCCGGCCTGGACGAGGTATTCCTGCGGTCCGTCGACGAGATGGGCAGCGGACGGCGACTGGATCATCACATTCGCGTTCGAGGAAGAGACTCCATGATTGAATCACCCTCGGTCAATCCTCTACTGGCCGGCGCGGGCTCCGTTCAATCGGCGCAACCTTGCACGCTAGTCATCTTCGGAGGGAGCGGAGACCTCGCTCGCCGCAAGCTGTTGCCGGCGGTGTACAACCTCGCGCTCGATGGGGTCCTGCCGACGAACTTCGCCGTGGTCGGTTTCGCCAAGAACGACTTCACCGACGAGGAGTTCAGGAACTTCGCACGAGAAGGGATCGAGCAGTTTTCCAGGCGCCCGGTCGACGAGGCCCATTGGCCCGAGTATGAACGGGCCCTCTTTTTCGTGCCGGCGTCTTTCGACGATCCATCCTGCTACGAGGCCCTGAAGCAAAGGCTGGCGGAGATCGAGCCCCAGTTCGGCATCCCGGGAAACCGCGTCTTCTACCTGTCGATCCCACCGAGTCTTATCGGAACGTGCGTCGAGCATCTCCACAAGGCCGGCCTGATCAACCCGGAAGGGAAGGGCCCATTCTCGCGGATCATCGTCGAGAAGCCGATCGGCCGCGACCTGAATAGTGCCCGACAGATCAACGCCAAGATCCTCGACGTCTTCGACGAGAAGCAGGTCTTCCGGATCGACCACTACCTCGGCAAGGAGACCGTGCAAAGCCTTTTGGTCGTCCGCTTCGCGAACTCTATCTTCGAGCCCCTCTGGAACCAGAAATACATCGACCACGTCCAGATTACCGTGGCCGAGGAAGAAGGGGTCGGCACCCGCGCCGGGTATTACGAAGAAGCCGGTGCCTTGCGAGATATGGTGCAGAACCACATCCTCCAACTCCTCTGCGTCACGGCCATGGAGCCCCCATGGTCGATGGGCGCCGACGTCGTCCGCGACCACAAGCTCGGCGTCTTGAACTGCCTCCGGCCCATCACCGGTCGAGACGTCGAGAAGCATGTCGTCCGAGCCCAGTATGGCCCCGGTTTCCATGACGGAGAAGGCGTCCCCGGCTATCGCCGCGAGATGGGGGTGAACCCCAACTCGACGACCGAGACCTATGTGGCCCTCAAACTCTTCGTCGACAACTGGCGATGGGCGGGCGTACCTTTCTACATCAGGACCGGGAAGCGGCTCCCGAAACGAGCCAGCGAGATCGCCGTGCAGTTCAAGGCGGTGCCGGAGATCCTCTTCAACACGAACCCGAACGCCCAACTCGAACCAAATGTGCTCGTGCTTCGGATCCAGCCGGATGAGGGACTCTCACTCAAGATCACGACCAAGCGTCCCGGCACGAAGCTGCGGATCTGGCCGGTACGCATGGACTTCCGCTACGACACGACCTATGGCGACCAGACACCCGAGGCCTATGAACGGCTCCTCCTTGACGTCATGGCGGGCGATGCCACGCTCTTCATGAGGCGCGACGCGGTCGAGGCCTCCTGGACCTGGATCCAGAACATCCTCGACGCCTGGGAGCAGATGGGCTCGCGCTGGCTCCCTGAGTACCCCGCCGGGACCTGGGGACCCGTTGAGGCCGATCGCCTGATCGAGGCGGATCAGCGCGAGTGGAGGACCCTATGAGCTCCACCGAAAACGCCGGATTCACGCCATTGAAGGTGAATCTTTCCGCCATCGAGCACGCACTAGACGAGCTTTGGAAGTCCCCTGACACCCAATTCTCGAGACACGCCAGCGTAACGCGTGCCTGTATGTCCAATTTGATCATTTACTGTGTTAATCAGACCCAGGCTGAGTTGATCGTCCAGGAGCTCGATGAAATCGTCCGGCTCCACCCGAGCCGGGTGCTGCTGCTCGTCGGCGACCCGAAGGCGTCGCCATCGTCAATCGAGGCTTTCGTCTCGGCCCTCTGCCACCTTTCCGGCAGTTCCGGGCAAGTGTGCTCCGAGCACATCACGATCCAGGCCAGCGGAGACGCCGTACTGCGGCTCCCGACCACGACCCGAGCACTCCTGATCGGAGATTTGCCGACCACGCTTTGGTGGGCGAGCCATGAGAGCCCTTCTCTGGGCGGGGTGCTCTTCACAGAGCTCGAGGACATGGCCGACCAAGTCATCTACTCGTGCCTCGGATGGGATGAGCCGAGGCGAGACACGATCGCCACGGCAAAGTGGGTCGTCGAAGCCGAATCCACAGAGACACTGGCGTCGGATATCACCTGGCGAAGACTCAAGCCCTGGAGAAGTCTTATTGGTCAGTCGCTCGACCCAGCCGCCGTTCCGGGAGCGCTAGGCTCGATCACCGAGGTCGTGGTCGAGTGCGGATCTCATGGTTTGCCAGAGTCTTGGCTGCTGGTGGGTTGGCTCGCATCACGCCTGGGCTGGCGGCCGACGGGTTTTGCCCAACGGAAGAGCGGGGAGCTCGGCTGGACGCTCCAAGCATCCGGCCGAAACGTCGACCTCAAAATTCGGCGTATCCAGGAAGGAAGTCCGGAGATCCGTTCCATCGCGACTGCCTGGACGGTCGATCGCTCGACGGCGACCATGACGGTGGCGTCGCAAGGACCTGGCAAGCTCGGGATGTCTTACCAGGGGGTCGATGCCCAGCCTCGACTCCTGATCGCTCCCAACCAGTCGCGAGCGACGCTCGTCGGACTTCAACTCCAGGATCTCGAACGAGATATCTACTTCGACGCGGCACTCCAGGTCGCCCGACAACTGGCGGAATCGAGCACCTTGCTCTGATCCATCGCTCAGTAACCATGCCGCCGTCGGCATTGTGTTTCTCGCAGGCTCGACGCCTATTCTTTCCCCGTTTCAGGCCCGAGGAGGCGTTTTCGATGTTCTTGGCCGGTGACATCGGCGGGACGAAGACAGTCTTGGCTCTATTCGAGTCGTCGGACAAGGACCTACATTGCGTGCGCGAGGAGGTCTACCCGAGCCGGGACTACAAGACCTTCGACCATCTGCTGAAAGTCTTCCTAGAGTCGTCTCCCGGCCAGCGGATCGAGTCCGCCTGCTTCGGCGTGGCGGGCGCTGTCGTTGAGGGGCGCAGTCACGCGACGAACCTCAACTGGGACCTCGAAGAAGGGGCCCTGGCTAAGCTGCTCGGTGTGTCGAGAGTCAAATTGCTGAATGACCTCGAGGCCGCGGCTTACGGCATGCTCTTTCTCAAGCCCGAAGAAATGGAGGTCATTCAGGAGGGTCATCCCGGGCCCGACCAGAACCGCGGAAACATCGCCGTGATCGCCGCGGGGACGGGGCTCGGCGAGGCCATGCTTTACAAGGAGGGCGACGAGCATCAACCGATCGCCTCCGAGGGGGGACACGCCGACTTCGGGCCGTCGAGCGACCTCCAGCTCGACCTCTGGAAATACCTCAGCGCCAAGTTCGGGGGACACGTGAGCTGGGAGCGCGTGCTCTCCGGTCCCGGCATCCACAACCTCTATCTCTTTCTGAGAGATCGTGGCGAGATCCCCGAGTCGCCGCATGTAGCCGAGGAAATCCGGACGGGCGACCCCAACGCCGCGATCACCAAGCACGGCCTCGACGAGACCGACCCGTTGAGCGAGGCCGCCCTGGATCTCTTCTGCTCGATCTACGGCTCCGAGGCCGGGAACATGGCCTTGCGCCTTGTCGCCTTCGGGGGTGTGATCATCGGCGGCGGCATCGCCCCCAAGATCCTCCCTGCGCTAAAGCGTGGGGAATTCACCCGGGCCTTCGCGGCAAAGGGCCGGATGCGATCCTTGCTCGAACAGATCGAGATCCGAGTCGCCCTCAATCCTAGGGCACCCTTGATCGGCGCCGCCCACTATGCCCGCCGGATCGGCTGAACTGCGACCCAAGAATCAGTTGCCGGAAGACTCTCGCCGAGGGCCCCGTTACACTTGCAGAATCATGTCCGCCTCCGAACCCTTTCGGGGCGGACGATTTCCTTCAAGGCGCCCAGGTCCCCCGAGCGTTCACCTCGGACTTCTCCCCGCGAGCCGATCACGCCACACGTCCGGCCGAGGTCGAGGTCCCTAAATCGAGTAGTTCGTTTCCATGACGACGAAGGAACACGAGCGGCTGCTGTCCTGCTCCGATGACACGAATACCTGGAGGCGCTGGGGGCCCTACGTCAGCGGCCGGGCCTGGGGCACAGTTCGCGAGGATTACAGCCCCGACGGGGAAGCCTGGCGATTCCTTCCCCACGACCTGGCGCGGAGCAAGGCCTTCCGCTGGGGCGAGGATGGCATCGCGGGGATCTGCGACCGCTTCCAACTGCTCGTGTTTTCCTTCGCCTTCTGGAACGGCCAGGATCCGATCCTTAAGGAGCGGTATTTCGGCGTCGACTCCCTCGACGGCAACCACGGCGAAGATGTCAAGGAGTATTACTTCTACATCGACAACACGCCGACGCATTCCTACATGCGTTACCTTTACAAATATCCCCAGAAGGCCTACCCCTACCAGCAACTCATCGACGAGAGCCGCAAGCGAGGCGGCGACGCCCCCGAGTTCGAACTGCTCGACACGGGGATCTTCGACGAGGACCGCTACTTCGACATCACCATCGAATATGCCAAGGTGAATGCCGAGGACATCGTCATACGCGTCGAGGCCGTGAATCGTGGCCCCGAGCCGGCCCCGCTCCACATCCTGCCCCACCTCTGGTTCCGCAATACCTGGGCCTGGGGGGCATCACCCTCGCCCGAGCCCAAGATCTCGCTGAAATCTAAGGAATCCGACGCCGTCTGCCTCGTCACGGATGATTCCGAGGTCGACGCGCTCCAGGCGATCCCGGTGCATTATCGCCTCGGCCCTCGACTCTTCTACGGCTCCCCCGACGGTGAGCCAATCTTCACAAACAACGAGACGAACGCGGCGCGCGTCTTCGGGAACGGCCAGAAGAGTCGCAGCCCCTATGTCAAAGACGCTTTTCATCATTATGTGATCGAAAGAGAGCCTTGCATTAACCCCGATCAGATCGGGACGAAATCCGCGATCCACTATCACATCAAATCCATCGCCCCCGGCGAATCCGTAGTCTTGAAGTTCCGACTCACGGAAGACCACGAGCTAGCGAACCCGCTCGAAGACGTCGACGCGGCGATCGCGCTCCGCCGGGGCGAAGCCGACGAATTCTACAACGCGATCCTCGCCCCGCTCGCGACCTCCGACGAGCATCTGATCCAGCGCCAGGCCCTCGCCGGCCTCCTCTGGACGAAGCAGTCGTACCTCTTCGACGTCAACGTCTGGCTCGATGGCGACGATCCCAACGCCCCGCCGCCGGCCTCGCGCAAGGCGATCCGCAACCATCACTGGCGCCACCTGAACTCGATGCGGATCATGGCCGTGCCGGACAAGTGGGAATACCCCTGGTTCGCGGCCTGGGACCTGGCCTTCCACTGCGTCACCTTCGCACTCGTCGACGGCGAGTTCGCCAAGCAGCAGCTCTGGAACCTCCTCTTCGAGCAATTCCAGCATCCCAACGGCCAGATCCCCGCCTACGAGTGGGAATTCTCCGACCTGAACCCGCCGGTCCACGCCTGGGCCGTCTGGCGTGTCTATAACATGGACCGGATCCGCTCGGGGAAGGCGGACCGGGAATTCCTCGAAAGGTGCTTTCATAAGCTCATCATTAATTTTACGTGGTGGATCAACAAGGTCGACACCGAGGGGAACAACATCTTCGAGGGCGGATTCCTCGGGCTCGATAACATCACGGTCTTCGACCGCAGCGTGCGCTGCTCCGACGGTTCTCGAATCGAGCAGTCGGACGCTACGGGCTGGGTGGGGATGTTCTCCCTGATCCTAATGCGGATCGCCCTCGAGCTCGCCAAGCAGGATCGCGTCTACGAGGCCCTCGCCTCCAAGTATTTCCAGCACTATGTCTATGTCGGCGCGGCCATGAAGAATATGGGTAACCGCGAGTATCAGCTCTGGGATGAGACAGACGGGTTCTTCTACGATGTCCTCCGCTATCCCGATGGCCGATACCAGAAGCTCCGCGTTCGCTCGCTCGTCGGCCTCATCCCGCTCTTCGCCGTGGAACGCCTCGAGGAGGATTGGATCGAGCCGTTCAAGGAGTTCCGGGCGAACCTCGACTGGTTCATGAAGAATCGCCCCGACCTCGTCAAGAACGTCGTCCACACGATCGACCGTGGAGGCCAGCGGACGCACGTTCTCACGATCCTCGACCAGGAGCAGATCTGCCGGATCACCGAGCGTATCTGGGATCCCGACGAGTTCCTTTCGGAATATGGCATCAGGAGCCTCTCGCGGGCCCACTCCGAGGAACCGTTCGGCTTCGATCACTACCTGGTCGGCTACGAGCCGGCGGAATCCCTGCTCAAGATCAAGGGGGGGAACTCGAACTGGCGGGGGCCAATCTGGTTCCCGACGACGTTCCTCCTCATCGAATCTCTTCGGAAGCTGGGGACGGCCTTCGGGAATACCCTGGGAGTCGCGGCCCCCTGGGCCGGCGGCGACGCGATCCCGTTCCACGGCCTGGCCCGACAACTCGCCGATCGCCTCATCCACATCTTCGCCCGCGACACCCAGGGACGTCGCGCGGTGTATGGCGGCTCGGAGAAGTTCCAGGATGACCCCTACTGGCGCGATTTAATCTTGTTCTATGAATATTTTCATGGAGACAACGGGGCCGGCCTCGGCGCGTCCCACCAGACCGGCTGGACGGCCCTCGTCGCCTCCCTGATCGACGAGTGGCGTCGTTGACGAGCACCCGAGCCAGCAGGAGCCTCGATCGGAAGAGCCCTCGACCGATTGAGGCCGGTTCGTCTCCGGGCCGGGATGGCTTCCCTCCCCATTGACCGGCCTATGCGCACCCCCTAAAACGTATCCTCACAACGATCACGGCTCGCGGGTCGGTAGCGGTCGTCTCCAATCTCTCATTGGTCCCGATGAGGTACATCATGGGTTTCGCAAGACGGCTGAAGCCTCACGTCTTCATGCTCCTGACCTTACTCTCATTCACAACCAACGGCTCGGCCGCGGATGACGCGACGACCGAGGTTCCTGCCGGGATACGCCCCACGGATAAGGATGGGAAACCGCTCAACCTCGACTTCGAGGACGGCACTACCCGAGATTGGACGGCCGTCGGCGACGCCTTCCAGGGCCAGCCGATCAAGGGTGACACCGTCCACGCGCGACGAGGTGACATGAGCAGCCGCCACACGGGGGAATTCTGGGTCGGCTCATACGAGAGGAAGCTCGACGCTCCCCAGGGGACCCTCACCTCACGCCCCTTCGTCACTCAGCCCTACGCCACGTTCTTGCTGGGCGGCGGCTCTTATGCCGAGACCCGGATCGAGTTGATCCGCAAGGACACCGGCGAGGTCTTCTATCGGACTTCGGCCGAGGGGTCGGAGGACATGCGCCCGTTCGCCGTCGACCTGACGAAGCTCCAGGGGAAGGAAATCTCCATCCGACACGTCGACGAGCATAGCGGCGGCTGGGGCCACCTCAACTTCGACGACTTCAAGTTCCACGCATCGAAGCCGAACGTCCCGATGCGCACGTCGATCCCCGACGTCTACGCCCACGATGGCCTCTCTCCGCTCGAGGCGGCCAAGGCGATGAAGGTCCCCGCCGGGTTCGAGGTCACGCTCTTCGCCGGCGAACCCGACGTCGTCCAGCCGATCGCGATGGCCTTCGACGACCGCGGCCGGCTCTGGGTGGCCGAGGCCTATTCATATCCGATCCACGTCCCCGAGGATAAGGCCAAGGACCGCATCCTCATCTTCGAGGACAAGGACAACGACGGCAAATTCGACAAGCGGACGATCTTCGCCGAGAAGTTGAACCTGGTGAGCGGCCTCGAGATCGGGTTCGGGGGCGTCTGGGTCGGCGCGGCCCCCTACCTCCTCTTCATCCCCGACAAGGATCGCGACGATCAGCCAGACGGGCCGCCGCAGATCCTCCTCGACGGCTGGGGGTCGCACGACAGCCACGAGACCCTGAACTCGTTCAACTGGGGCCCCGACGGCTGGCTCTATGGCTGCCACGGCGTCTTCACGCACTCAAGAGTCGGCAAGCCCGGGACGCCCGATAATCAGCGAACCCCGATCAACGCCGGGATCTGGCGCTATCACCCGACGCAGCATCGCTTCGAAGTCTTCTCGCACGGCACGAGTAACCCTTGGGGCGTCGACTTCGACGAGCATGGCCAGACCTTCATCACCGCCTGTGTGATCCCGCACCTCTACCACATGATCGACGGCGCTCGTTACGAGCGTCAGGCCGGGCCGCACTTCCAACCCTACACCTACGACGACATCAAGACGATCGCCGACCACCGCCATTACCTCGGGGCCAACCCCCACGGCGGCAACGGCCGATCCGACGAGGCAGGGGGGGGCCACGCCCACTCGGGAGCCCTTATCTATCTCGGCGGGATGTGGCCCGAGGAATATCGCGGCTCGCTCTTCATGAACAACATCCACGGCGCGAGGATCAACCGCGACCTCCTCGTTCCGGAGGGCTCGGGCTTCGTCGGCAAGCACGCCCCCGACTTCCTGCTCACCAACGACCGCTGGTCGCAGATCATCAGCCTCAAGTACGGGCCGGATGGTAACGTGACCATGATCGACTGGTACGACAAGAACCAGTGCCATCACGATGAGGTCGAACTCCACGACCGCACCAACGGCCGCATCTTCAAGGTTTCCTACCCGTCGAAGACGAAAGCCCCGACGATCGGCGATCTCAATGCCCTGTCGAGCCTCGAACTGGCCAAGCTCGAACTCCACCCCAACGAGTGGTACGCCCGACATGCTCGTCGCATCCTCCAGGAACGTGGCCCCGATCCGGAGTTAGCCGGCGTCTTGCGCACGATGGCGACGAAAGAGGCCGATCCGGTGAAGAGACTCCGAGCCCTCTGGAGCCTCTATGCCATCGGCGGAATCGACGCCGCTTTTGTAGATCTCGGCCTCACCGACTCAAGCCCCGACGTCCGCGGCTGGGTGATCCGACTCGCGGCGAGCCTGCCGGGGGCAGACAAAAACGAGGCCTTCTATTCGAAGCTCGAACAGGCCGCCAAGTCTGACCCTTCGCCCATCGTGCGGCTGGCCCTGACCTCGGCGATCCATCGTTGGCCAGTCTCGACCCGTTGGGCGATCGTCTCCGGCTTGCTCCAACACTCCGAGGACGCCAACGACCACAACCTCCCGCTGATGATCTGGTACGCGGCCGAATCTCTCGTCGAGGTGGATCCGCCTCGTGCAATCAAGCTCGCGTCGGATGCCAAGATCCCACTCGTCCGCGAATACCTCGTCCGCCGCGTGGCTGCACTCGGTTCCGACGCCGCGATCGCCCAGTTGATCGACGTCCTCGGGACGACGACCGACGCCAACTTCCGACTCGCGATCCTGGAGGGCCTGAACGAATCCCTCAAAGGACGCCGCAAAGTCGAGATGCCCGCCAAGTGGCCGGCCATCTTCACCTCGATCACAGGGCAGGGGAACGCCAAAGTCCGAGCCGAGGCCACCGCGCTCGCCCTCACCTTCGGCGATCCGGCCGCGTTGGAAACGATCCGAACCATCCTCGGGGATCACAAGGCCGACCTGGCCAGGCGTCGTGCTGCGCTGGCCGACTTGCTCCGGGTTCGCGATCCCAAGCTCGCCCCAACCCTGCAAGGACTCCTCCAGGAACCCGCCTTGCGAGGCCAGGCCTTGCGGGCTTTGGCAGCTTACGCCGACCCATCAACCCCGGGAGCGGTCCTCAAGGGCTACGTGAGCTATACCCTGCCGGAGAAGCGTGACGCCCTGAACACCCTGGCGGCTCGTGCCGAGTCCGCCAAGACCTTGCTCGCTGCGGTCGGGGACGGAAAGGTCCCGGCCACCGACCTCTCGGCCGAGATCATCCGACTGCTCCGCAACCACAAGGACGAAACGCTGAACGCGGAAATCGGCCGGCTCTGGGGCACCGCCCGAGACACCTCGGCCGACTCCGCGAAGCGGATCCAGCAGTACAAGCAGATCGCGAAGGAGACTTCGGCCGAGGAGCCGGATATCCAACTCGGTCGGGCGGTCTTCGCCAAAACCTGCCAGCAGTGCCACACGCTCTTCGGAGTCGGGGGCAAGGTCGGTCCGGAACTCACCGGCTCGAACCGGGCGGATCTCGACTACATCCTGACGAACATCCTCGACCCCAGCGCCCTCATCGGCAAAGACTACCTGGCCCAGATCGTCTCGACGACCGACGGCCGCGTCCTGACAGGGATCCTCAAGAACGAGGACCGCGACTCCATCACGCTCGTGTCGGCGAACGATGTACTGACGATTCCCAAGGCCGAAATCGAGGAACGAAAGCAGAGCGACAAGTCGATGATGCCGGACGATCTCGTGACTCCGCTCTCGAATCACGAATTCCGCTCGCTGGTCACGTACATGGCCAGTTCCAACCAGGTCCCGCTACTCGCGACAGCCGAAAATCAGGCTGGCTTCTTCAACGGCCGCGACCTGACCGGCTGGATCGGCGATGCCAAGCTCTGGAGCGTCGAGAACGGCGTGATCGTGGGCAAGACAAAGGGCCTCGACCACAACGAGTTCCTCCGCAGCGACATGAGCGTGGGCGATTTCCGACTCACGCTCGACGTCAAGCTTGTCGCAAACGAAGGGAACAGCGGCATCCAGTTCCGCAGCGAAGCCACTCCCGAAGGAATCAAGGGATATCAGGCGGACGTGGGGGCGGGCTGGTGGGGCAAACTCTATGAGGAAGAGGGCAGGGGCTTGCTCTGGGATAAATCCGGTGAGGAGTTCATCAAGCTCAATGACTGGAACCATTACGAAATCGTCGCAGTTGGAGACAGGGTCCGGACGTATCTGAATGGCCATCCTTGTGTTGTGGTCGATGACCCAGCCGGGAGCAAGCGTGGGATTTTCGCCTTCCAGCTCCATGCGGGCGGAGCGACCGAGGTCCGCTACAAGGACATTCGCCTGGAGTTGAATCCCAAGCTTCCATCCAAGGATTAATCCAGGAATCCGATTGTCTTGCATCCCAGCGCAAAATATCTCTCATGTCGCTGTCGCTTCTCAGGTCGAGTTCTCGACTCCTAGTCAGTCGGGAACTCGACCGAACGTGAGATGGATCTCAAGAAGCGTCTGCAACAGGGAGGTTGAAATGCTGGTCCTGAGTCGCAAGCGAATGGAACGAGTGGTCATCGGCTCCGACATCTGAGGTGGACCCCATTGTCTAGACCAAAAAACGGCGATCCTTCGCTACTGTCCAATCAGGCCGTCGTGGCTCTGTCCGCTCGGTAGACCGTCCCTGGAGTCCGGTACCCCAGGGATTCGTGGAGCCGATCCTCGTTATAGAAGCCGAAGTATCGCCTCAACCCTCGCTGCAGCTCCGGCACCGTCTCGTAGCCTTGGATGTAAATATCTTCGTATTTCACGGTCCTCCAGAGCCGTTCGACGAACACGTTATCCAATGCCCTGCCGCGTCCATCCATGCTCACGGCTATCCCGGCCGCCTCAAGCCTCCCGGTGAACGCCTCGGCCGTGAACTGGACCCCTTGGTCCGTGTTGAACACCTCGGGCTTCCCCGACCTCAAGGCATCTTCCAACATCTCCAGGCAGAAGGAGCCGTCCAGCGTGTTCGACAGCCGCCAGCCGATCACGTACCGGCTGTACCAGTCGATCACCGCCGCCAGGTACATGAACCCTCCACTCATCGGCACATAAGTGATGTCCGTGCTCCACACGTGGTCCGCTCGCCGGGCTTTGACACCTCGCAAGAGATAAGGGTAGATCTTATGGCCTCTCCCGGCCTGACTCAGCCTGGGCTTGGCATAGATCGCTTCCAGGCCCATCTTCCGCATCAGGCGCTGTACTCGCTTCCGATTGACCTCCTCACCTCGTTGTTCCAGCCAGGCGGTCATCTTGCGGCTGCCGTAGAACGGGCATGCCGTATATTGCTCGTCGATCAACCGCATCAGGCGCAGGTCCTCGGGCGACTCACCCGCAGGTCGGTAGTAGAGGCTCGATCGGCTCAGCCCCAGCAACTCGCACTGGCGGCGCACGCTCAACCGGGGATGATCCGGCTCGATCAAGGGCCTTCGGTCCTCAACTGAATGGGGCGACTTTTTTTTTCAGCCACTCGAGTTCCATCTTGAGGCGCCCGATCTGTTCGAAGAGTTCGGCCTGGCGTGCCTCGGCGTCAGCCGAGGCCGCCTTGGCCGGACTCCCGAAGACCTCCTCGGCACTGCTGATGAGCTGCTTCTTCCAGCCATGGATCGATGTGGGATGGACGCCATAGTGGCCGGCCAACTCGTTGATCGTGCGGTCTCCCTTGAGGGCCGCCAGGGCGACTTGAGCCTTGAACGCCGCCGTGTGGACTTGCCGCTTCCTCGCCATCCGTCCTCCTCCTCAGACCCGTCTGAGTAGCTTAACAGATGGTCCAGTTTTCGGGGTCCACCATAATCCGCATCACAGTCGTGAAGCTGGAAGGCAACCAGGTGCGCATCGGGATCGAAGCTCCCGATGACCTCATGATCCTCCGGGCCGAACTGCTGCAGAATGAAGACGACGAGACGGCCACCGCAGCGACCTCGGCCCGCTCATTGCTGCCCAAGGCCTAATTAGATAAACCCGCTCGTCTTGAGCGGGTTTTCGTTTCGAAATGAAAGAAGCCTCGCAATTGATCGTTGCGAGGCTCAACTCTGCATGCAAGCGGTCGACAATCCTGTCTCAGACTGTCAGAAGGCCACCCCACCGACCGGCCCGACCGCCTCGTCCTCCGACGTGTTCCCCTTGAGAGCGTTCTCGGCCTTCTTGCCTGTGGCGAACGACTCGAGGCTGAGGTTCATCTTACCGGTAAGGTTGCTCACCTCCGCCGTCGGTATCTCGAAGATCAACGCAACGTCGTATGGCTCCTTTTTGTACAGGTAGGTCTTGATGACCTTGTCCGGCAGGGTCAGGGTGGCCTGCTTGAACTCGTTGTTCTTCTTCGTCTCCGGCTTGAACATCGCGTTCGTGACCTCATCCGGGGGCGAGAACGCGGTCGTCAAGACGGTGATGACGTCGCGTGAGAAGTTCGAGCGATCCGCCGTGTCGGCGGGCGTAGCGGCCTTCTTCTTGCCGGCGGCCGCCTTCGCTTTCTTCGTGCGGGCGAGCACGTGAAGGCTTTGCTGCTTCGACTGATCGAAGAAGCTCTTCTCGAGGTCGAACTTGCCCGGCTCCGTGGGGGGTAGAAGAAACTCCTTCGCGGCCGCCATGTCTTTGGGAGCTCGAAGGTAGATATTCATTTCTTGCCACTTGCCGGACGTGTCGGCGGGCATGAGCATCCGGTTGAGACGTTCCTCGTACTTCATCTTCTCGAGGGTCAGGTCGATGCGTTTCTCGTAGCTCTGGAGGCCGCAGCCGGCCGCCAACAGGAGAGATGCGGTTCCGAGCGTCGCCAAGACCCGTCGCATGAAATTACCTCGCTCCTAACGCGCAGTCGTACCTGCGGAATCTGACCGCGGAATCGATCCGCCACGAAATCCAATGTCCGGTCACCCCGAGGCCTTGTCAAGCGTCCCTGGTTGCGGTTGGGATGGAAAGAGACAGGAAGAAGCCTTGCGACCATTCCCTCGACGCCAATCGTCCGGGAAATCGTGAGCGCGGGTTCGAGTCGATCCAGCCACCAACTCGCGCCCGTGCTATTGTCGAGAGAGCGAGGTGATCCAGCCGTGATTGGGGCAGGAGGGCAGGGGGTTGTTCCAGATTATTGCTTTGGTCAAACCGTTCCGGGCGCAGGCGGTGCTCGCCGCCCTGGAATTGATCGACATCAAAGGAGTCACTGTCCGCGAGGCGATGGGCTACGGTCGTCAGAAGAACCGCCTGCATCGCTATCTCGGTAGCGAGTACAATGACGCGTTCCTGCCCAAGGTGGAGATCACCGTCTTCGTGGATGATGAGCAGGTTAACGCGGCAGTGAAGACGATCGTGACGCAGGCCAGGACCGGTCGCATGGGCGACGGCAAGATTATGGTCCTTCCCTGCCTCAATGAATATGTCACCTGGTGAGTGAGGCGATAACCGTCTCAGTGGGGCGTGCTGATCCAAAGCACCCGGCGAACGCTCGTCTCCTGGGGCGAGTTCTCGAGGTCCACGAGAACCTGTGTCGCGTCGCTCGCGGCATTCTCGGCACGCAGCATCCCGTAACGCCCGCAGAGTTGGAACCAGCGGACGACGGGCTTGCCGTCGATCCAGGCGACCACGAGCTTACCGTCGAGTGCGGATGCGTTCTCGCGTTCCTGAGAGTAGGCCACCGAGGCCCCATCCGCCACGATCGGGAGCATGGAGTCGCCGACATTGCGGATGCAGGTATTCTTCTCCGACCGAAAATCTAGCCCGGACGGCATCGGAGCGAATTCGCCACCCGCGAAACCGTTCTCGCTGTTCACCGCGTGGGTCGAATCATAGCTCGGGTGCAGTGGGAGAGAATCGCCGGTTCCATTAGCCCCGAGGATGCGATTGTGAGCATGTACTGGATACTCGCCGACATTCTTCTCAAGGATGTCCACGACCGTGCGCAGCATTTCGCTCACATTTTGGGTCGAGATCCGATCGCCGCCAAGCCCGTCCCCCTTCTGCGTGCGAAATTGCGGGTTCTGGCCGTGGAGCAGCCAAGCGGGCTCGACGAAAGTCATCTCGATGAGCTTGAGCACGACCTCAGCCGGGACAGTGACGCCCGACTCGTAGTTGTACCAGGTTCGAACGGGCAGCCCTAATCGGCGCGCAAGTTCGGGGCCCCCGCGTTCTCCGAAAAGCTCGGTGCGGAGTTTCCTTAACCTTTCCGAAAGCGATTGCTTGGCCTGAACTAACTCCGGTTCTGTCTTACGCCGAGCCATATTCTAGTCCTCGCACGCCAAGCCTCACCGGAACGCATCTATTCTACCTGACCGGAAAATCTCGTGTCATTGGTCCGATGTCGGCAGGCGGATTTCCCAGTCTCGACCAAGCTTCCAAAAAAGCCGTCATGAAGCCAAGATACGATGCGTTAATTATACTCGCTATTTTCGGCAAAGCGAGATAAACGCGTGGATGCGACCGGTTCTAAGTCCAGCCTTCGCAAATCGCGGATCGCGGCGACGACCAAGAAGGCGTGCCGCGACGACAAATCGGATTTTGTGTAAGAAAGCTTGGGGCAATGAATGGTCTGGAGTGATGTCGAGACACCACCGTCCACCAATTCAATGAGAAGCCTTCGAGGCTACTCTAGATCATCCCACGTCGGATGACCGGGGAGGGGAGGAAAATTCGGAAGAATCCTCGCCAAGCAAGCAATCGATCCACCTCGTCGAGTGAATCACCCAACAACTCACTCGTCGTCGAACTTGATATCGAGGAGGAAGTCGGCGATCGCGTCATCCGCCACGTTATCGGGCTCGGTCGCGGTCTCAGTTTTGGCCTTGCTCGCGGCGGCAACCTTCGGGGAAGGTTCCGCGGCCTTCTTGGTCTCGGCGGCAGGGGCCGGGGTCGGGGCAGAGGTGGAGGTTTCGAAGTCGTCGTCGAAGTCGATATCGAAGTCGTCCGTATCGCTCGAACTGGCGGCGGCTGGAGCCGTGGCCGGGACCACCGCGGTGTCGCCGGGCTTCGGGCCTCGGGCTTCGGAGCCGGCTTCGGTCTTGGTGACCTTGAAGGTGACCTGGCCGACCGTCAGTTCGTCACCGATCTCGAGGACGCGCTGTCCGTCGATCTTCTTCCCATTTACAAAGGTGCCATTCGAGCTGCCGAGATCCTTGACCAGCAGCAGGCCCTTCTTTTCGAAGATCTCGCAGTGCTTCCGGCTCACCTGCGAGGACTTGATCCGGAGCTGGCAGTCGTCATGACGCCCTACGACGGTCACCCCAGCGCCGAGCTTGACGGTGCTGGAGCTACCACGTCCGCGGACGATTAAGAGCTGGAAGTCCATGGCTCATCAATCCTAATTCAATTCAGACGACAGGCGTAGGCACTGACGCGAAAGGGCGGTTACCTAAAGGCTAGCGTCTAAGATACATAGAGGCAAATGGAATTCGACTCCGGGGCAATTAATGGATTTTCGGAGAAGAAGTCTTGCAATCGCCGCCGGACGCCATATACTAGGCCTTGTCTTGAGGACACGAGCCCAGTCGGACGGAAACGGGTCGAACGATTGCCGTCAACACTCGTGCAGGATAGAGATGCGGGAGTAGCTCAGGGGTAGAGCGCCACGTTGCCAACGTGGTTGTCGAGGGTTCAAATCCCTTCTCCCGCTCTTTTCTTTTAAGATTGCCATCCAAAGGGCTGGCGGCTTACGCTCGGAGCGCTTCGGGTGCGTGATGGCGGATCAAGCCATCCCAGCCCGTCCGTTCCGAGGAAAGCTTTAGATGACCACCGGCGAGCACGAAGTTGACACCGTTTCGACGGTTGATGAGCCCACGGGTCTCGAGGGTGAGTCTCTGAAACGAAAGCTTGATCTCGACGTCCAAATCTCGGACGTCGGGCCCTGCAAGAAGCACCTCAAAGTTGCCATCTCCCGGGCCGAGATCGACAAACAATTTGACGAATCGCTCGGAACGATGAAGCGTGAGGCCGCCGTTCCCGGTTTTCGACCCGGTCGTGCCCCGCGTCAGTTGGTCGAGAAGCGATTCCGCAAGCAGGTTGCCGATCAGGTCAAGTCGACCTTGTTGATGGCGTCGCTCGAGCAACTCGATAGCGATTATAACCTCAATCCCATCACCCAGCCGCAACTCGACCTCGCCGCCATCGATCTCCCCGAACAGGGACCGATGCAGTTCGAGCTCGACCTCGAAGTCCGGCCTGAATTCGCCCTTCCCGATTACAAGTCGCTCTCAGTCAAGCGTCCGGTCAAGACGATCAGCGATGCTGACGTCGACGCCCAGCTCAAGCTCTTCCTCGAGCGCTATGCGCAGCTCGTGCCGAAGCTCGAGGGTGGGGCGGAGATCGGCGATTACGTCACGGCCGACATCTTCTTCAATCGCGACGGCCAGACGCTGAACGAGGCTAAGGAAATCCAGTTCCGCCTCCAGCCCGAGCTTCGCTTCCAGGACGGGACCGTCCCCAAGGTGGGCGAGGCCCTCGTGGGTGCGAAGGCGGGCGATTCGCGTGAAGCCGAGGCGAACATCGGCTCCGGCTCGGCCGATCCGAGCCTCCGCGGCGCCGTGATCCAAGTCGTCTTCAACATCCATGACCTCAAGCAGCTCCGCCTGCCCGAGGTCAATGCCGCGTTCCTCTCGAGCATCGGCTTCGAGTCGATCGACGAGCTGCGAAACGCCCTCCGCGAAATCCTGGAGCGGCGTCTCAAGACGCAGCAGAACCAGGCCGTTCGCGTCGAGATCCTCAACCAACTCCTAGCGGCCACCCCCTTCGACCTGCCCGCCGACCTCGTCAAGCGGCAGGAGAAGGACACCATCCGCCGCCTGATCGTCAGTATGCGGAAGGACGGCCTCAACGAGCAAGAGATCAAGGCTCGCGAGGCGGAAATCCGCGCGAATGCCCACGAATCCACGCTTCGGGGACTTAAAGAATTCTTCCTCCTCGCTAAGATTGCTGAGGTGGAGAACCTCAAGGTTGAGGATGAAGACCTTGAGTACGAAGTCGAAGCGATTGCGGCCCGGACTGACGAGTCTCCTCGTCGCGTTCGGTCGCGAATCCAGAAAGACGGGTTGGTCGAAGCACTGGCCTCGGAAATCCTCGAACGCAAGGCGATCGAAAAGGTCCTTAGCTTCGTGAAATTCGAGGAAGTGCAACTCGAAGAACAGCAGGCGGTCGAGACTCTCGACCAGACCGCCAGCGGGATGGTCGCCTCCGCCGAAGACGAGGGATCGACCTCCGAAGACGGTGGCGCGGCTCAGTCAGACAAAGCGAGCGGCGAGGCTTCTTGACCGATCGCTGGAGTGCCTGAGGTCGAGGCGCGACCCAGGCACCCACCGCTTCGGCTCGAATCGACCAGGCAAGGCCGGGCGCGCCCGCTTTTCGGCGCGGCCGCCTGGTCCATGATCTCGAAGGACAGCCTTCCATGCATTTCGATCATCCCATCGCGCAACCGACGCTTCAGCGCTATCGCGACTATGCCCGGCAGCGTCAAATGACCCTCGGCGATTTGCTCCTGGAAAACCGAATCGTTTTCCTCGAGGGTGTGATCAACGATGCGGCGGCGAATGCGGCCGTCATGAAGTTCCTCTTCCTCCAGTTCGAGAACCGGACGCAGGGGATCAGCTTCTATATCAATAGCCCAGGCGGGAGCGTCAGCAGCACGCTCGCGATCTACGACACCATGCAGTTCATCGACTGCCCGATCGCGACCTACTGCATCGGCATGGCGGCCTCTGGCGCGGCCGTGCTGCTCGCGGGTGGGTCCAAGGGTCGTCGGTTCGCCCTGCCGCACTCGAAGGTGATGATCCACCAGCCCTACGGGCAAGTCGGCGGTCAGATCTCCGACATCGAGATCCAGGCTCAGGAAATCCTGAGCAATCGCAAGGATATCAACGACATCCTCGCCAAGCACACCGGACAGCCCTTCGAGCAGGTCGCCAAAGATACCGAACGCGACCGCTATCTCACGGCGATCCAGGCCAAGGAATACGGCATCGTCGATGAAGTGGTCGGCCACATCCCCGCCGCCGAAGTGAAGGCCCACACGCTCCCGGGCAATTCGTGATCATATTCAGGAAAGAGACATTCCCATGCCACTGATTCCGATTGTGATCGAGCGGAGCGGGCGCGAAGAGCGGGCGATGGATATCTTCTCCCGCCTGCTCCAGGACCGAATCATCATCCTCGGATCGGCCATCGACGACAACGTGGCCAACCTCGTCGTCGCCCAGATGCTCGTCCTCGCCCACCAGGATGCGAAGGCGGACATCCACCTGTACATCAACAGCCCGGGCGGCAGCGTCACTGCGGGGATGGCGATCTACGACACGATGCAGTGGGTCTCCTGCGACGTGGCGACCTATTGCATCGGCCAGTGTGCCAGCATGGGCTCGCTCCTGCTCGCCGCCGGTGCCAAGGGCAAGCGCAACGCCTTGCCGCACGGCCGGATCATGATCCACCAGCCGCTCGCCGGCATGGAAGGCACGGCTACGGACATCCTGATCCACGCCGAAGAATTCATCCGGATGAAGAAGCAGCTTAATGGGATTTATCGCCACCACACCGGCCAGACCCTGGAGAAGCTCGAATCCGACACGGATCGAGACCGCTTCATGTCGCCGGAAGAGGCCCGTGAATACGGCCTGATCGATAACGTGGTCGACCGCGAACCGTCGATCCCGCTGAACCCGAACCCAATTCCTTAATCGGATCGAGTTACGGTTCCGAAATTAGAGCCGCCTCTGGTCATCACTGAGTGATGGTGACCCGAGGCGGTTTCTTCGTTTCAAAGCGTTGAGAATTCAGGCGGCTCTGTGTTAACGCTGCTGATGTTCTCTCGCAAGGTCTTCCAGAATCGCCTCATTGGCGCCGGGGAAAACGAGCGAGGAAAGCATGGCCGCCGACACCCAGATGAACCCGGTTTCCGATGGCGGTTCGGCGTCGGGTTCCACGGTCTTGGCGTCGAAGAAAGAAAGTTCGACCCAGGCGTGGGGATACCGGTGATCGAAGCGCCGCCTCAGGCCCAGCAACTCGACTTCGATCCCGATTTCCTCGAGGCATTCCCGCCGAGTAGCATCCTCGGCCGATTCTTCCGGCTCGCACTTACCGCCGGGGAATTCCCAGACGCCGGGCATGGCGGCACCAGGGGGGCGTTGGCGAACCAGGAAACGCCCGTCCCGCGCGACGAGGGCAATCCCCACGCGGACCGGGCGTTCTTGTTCGAACGTGTTCGTTTCAGGCATGAAGCTGGACGTCACTTCTTGGCCGCGGCTTCGGCAGCCTCGAGCGCCCGTCCCGGCGAGCCCATCGCGTTGTAGCCGCAATCCACGTGCATGATCTCGCCCGTGATGCCGCTCGCGAGGTCGGAGAGCAGGAACATACCGGCCGAACCGACTTCTTCGCGGTCGATATTGCGCTGCATCGGGGAGACGGCTTCGTAGAGTCCCGCGAGTTTGTCGGACTCGCCAACCGCCGAGGCCGCGAGCGTCTTGACTGGGCCGGCGGAGAGGGCGTTGACGCGGATCTTCTTGGGTCCCAGGTCGTAGGCCAGATACTTCACCGAGGCGTCGAGGGCCGCCTTACAGACGCCCATCAGGTTGTAGCCGGAGACGACCTTCTCTCCACCGTAATAGGTGAGGGTCTCGATGGCCCCGCCATTCGGCATCGACTCGGCCGCGTGCCGGGCGACGATCGCCAGCGAGTAGACGCTGATGTCCATCGCCGTCTTGAAGCCTTCGCGGCTCGCGTATACGAAGTTCTTCTTGAGGTCTTCGAGGGGCGCAAAGGCGATCGAGTGCAGCACGAAATCGAGGGAGCCGTAGATATTTCGGGCTTCGTCGAACACGCGCGCGACATCCTCGTCCTTCTGCACGTCGCAAGGGGTGACGAGCTTCGCCCCGGTGGGGTCGACGACCTTGCGGACCCGGCGCTCCATCTTGTCGCCCGGCAGGTGCGTGTATCCGATATCCGCGCCTTCGGCGAGCAGCTTCTGGCTGATCGCCCAGGCGATGCTGAAGTCGTTCGCGACCCCGAGGACGAGGCCCTTCTTCCCGGTGAACAAGCCCATGACTGCTATTCCCTTCGCTTCTCTCGCGGTTCCGCCCGCCCTGCCTGCTGTTCCGAAACGCCTCGGAAGGTCTCGGCGACGTCGACGCCGATGGGGCCTCGCCGGGTGGCCGAACCTTGCCACCCGTACCGGGAAGTGTCTTCCGCAGACCAGGCGAGCGAAATCGAATGACGAACTGCGATCGGTTGGTACGACCCGGCTTCGCCGCGCCGGGTCGATCTGGCCCAGGATACTCAGCGGGGAGAGTCCGCTCAATCGGACTTTGATTCTGCACGGACCGATCGGTTCCTCGGCTCAAGGCTTGGGGTCCGCTTTCTTCTCGGCCGGCGGGAGGTCGCCTACAGGGAAGGCGAGTTGGGCGAGATCCTCATTGAGCGCCGATCGCGTCTCACCGAGAGCCTTTTGAGTCGCAGCACCCATCTTGAGGCTGCGCTGCTTCATTTCGTCGGTCACCTGGCCCAGGCCGAGCGACTCCACGAGCTTGAACGCGTTCGCGACCTGCGGATCCTGCTCGAGTTCCTTCCCCGCATCGACGGCCAGCTTGTCGAGTTGAACCATGCTTCCGCGAGTCACGACTGGCATCCAGCGCCCGAGTCGATCGCGGGCCATCACAACCCCTTCTACACGAACCGAGCTCAGGTCCGGGCTGATCTCCATGCGCGTGATCGACGCCCCCGACTTCCCTCGCGCGGCGATTTCCTTCAGCTTGTCGGCGAGTGGATCCGTCGGCTGTGCATCCGAGAGCAGTTGCCCGAGTTGCCTCAAGGCCGATCCCGCCGCGTCGATTGAGACCGGATGTCCGGGAGCCGGCTCGGCCATGAGGAGCCCCTGCGTCTGAAGGAATTTGAGGTCGGGGTCGTTAGCAACCTCCGTCGCCGCCCGCCGCGCGAGCCATTGGGGCTCAGGTTCGATCGTGAGTGGCAGGAGCTTTTCGATCGAGACCTCGTTTCCCTGGCCTGGCGCGAACCCTCGGCCTTCGAGCGCGTCGCGGAGATCTTCCAGCGGCATCTCCTCGACGTTCGGAAAACCCAGGAGCCAACCCTGGCGAAGCATCCGCGTCGAGGCCTTTGGCCTGCGGATGATGGAGACCATTCCCGCTCGATTCAGCTTGACCATCATCAAGGTCGATTCGGAGATGATCTCCGGACGCGAGAGGCGCTCGACCTCGCGATCAATCCAGGCGAGAATCGGATCATTCGCGGGGGCCGAGGCGGCTCGCTCCTGACGCCAGGCGTTGAGCCGATCCTTCCTCGCCGTGACGGCTCGCCTCAAGGTGGGCGATTCGGCCGCCTGCCACTGCTTGACCGCCTCCGGTTTCTTCTTCTTCGCCCAGTCTCGTCGGACGAGCATGACGAGCGTACCGCGAACCGGGCTCTCCAGCACCTGACCAAGCACAACCGAACCGTCGCGGAACGTCGCGACGTCGGCGGCCGTCTCGGGAAGGGCGGGGGCAGAGGGAGCGACCGGCTTCCCCTGGGCGGCGAGCAACAGACCAAGAAGGAAGATCCCGCTTAGATTCATCTTACGTTTCCCCCTCGAATGACAGGGAGGAGTTTGCGAGAAGCATTGATGGATGCTACTTACCATTCTAACGGGGTCGGGCAAGAATTGTGTCGTCTTCCGAGAATCCAGAGCCTCCGGTCATGCCGATGGACGTACATCCCCTGGGAGATCGGGGCTTCCTGATCCGATTCGAGTCTGAGGACGAGGCCGCTCGTTGGTCAGCCGAGATGGGGAAGAGTCAATGGCCAGAGGTCATCGATGTCGTCCTCGCCTATAGCTCGGTCGCTATTTACGTGGATCCGGATCTTACCGACTGGGTTGAGTTCGAAGCGCGTTTACGCAACCTCAAGGTCTCTTCCAAGGCTCTCCAATCGGGCCGACGCATCTGCCTCCCTGTCCTCTATGATGGGGCCGACCTCGAGGACGCGGCGCAACTCCTCGGTTTGACGCCCGCCGAACTCATCTCGCGACATTGCGGCCAGGATTACCATGTCTTCGCGCTCGGCTTCCAGCCAGGCTTTCCCTATGCTGGTTATTTGCCGGATTCATTGGCCGGTCTCGTTCGTCGCAAAACTCCGCGACTGAAAGTTCCCGCCGGATCGGTGGCGATCGTGGGGCGTCAGACGGGGATCTATCCGGCCGAATCGCCGGGTGGCTGGCATCTCCTCGGGCGCACTCCGATGCAGGTGGTCGACGTCACTGACAAGTATTTCCCAATTCAGGCCGGCGACCTCCTGAGGTTCGTGCCCATTTCCTCAGAGGATTACGCGTCGCGCCTGGGAGACCGGCTATGAGCCACGACCGCCGATCGATCGACCTCAATTCTGACCTCGGCGAAGGCTATCCACACGACGATGAGCTCCTCCGCCTCGTCACCTCGGCAAGCATCGCCTGCGGCGCCCATGCCGGCGATCCTCGTCTGATGAGCCATACCATCGAGCTGGCGAAGCGTCACGGCGTGACGGTTGGAGCCCACCCCGGCTTCCCCGATCGCGAGGGCTTCGGCCGACGCGAATGCCAGATGTCGCTCGAAGATGTCGAGCAACTCGTCATCGATCAGTGCGAGACACTCAAGCAAGTCGCAGCCGAGGTCGGCTATGCCGTGCGATTCGTCAAACCCCACGGCGCCCTCTACAACCAGGCCCAGTGGGATGAGTCGGTGGCCCGGGGCATCGTCAAGGCGGCCGCTCGTTTGGATTTGCCGCTACTTGGGCAACCCGGAAGTATCCTGGAATCCATCGCCGCTCAATTCGGACTGGCTTACGTGCGAGAGGGCTTCCCCGACCGCCGCTACACTAAAGATGGGCGTCTCGTGCCGCGTTCCGAAGCGAATGCGACCCTCGAAACCCAACTGGAAGTCGCTGAGCATCTCGAGCGATTCCTCGTCGGCGGATTCGACACCTTATGTATCCACGGGGATGCCGCGAAGGCCGTTGAGAACGCCCGATGGATTCGGGCCACCCTGACCCAGCGAGGTTTGCCCCTCAGGAGCTTCATCCGGGATGGCGATTGAGGTTATTGCGCCAGGTTTATTCACCACCATCCAGGATCTGGGACGTCCGGGCCACGCGGCCTGGGGCGTTCCTCCCGCCGGTGCATTCGACCGAAGTTCGCTGGATCTTGCCAACGCCCTCCTAGGTAATCCCCCAGATTGCGCGGCTCTTGAGATGACCCTCCTGGGCGCGACTCTCCGAGCCCAGGTCCCCCTGGCTATCGCCTTGGTCGGCGCTCCGATGGAAGCGACTCTTCAATCACGCCAACTCAAAGCGCAACGACTGACTCTCCCCTTGTGCTTCTCGCTTGAATCGGGAGACGTCCTCTCTTTGGGGGGAACTGCCAACGGAGCCCGTACCTATCTCGCGGTTAAAGGCGGATGGCAAACGGCCAAGGTACTGAATAGCCGCTCAAGCGAGCTTCCGATACAGGCAAGGACGATCCTCGAAGCCCGGCCGTCCTCGACCCTGGTCCGGCATCCCATCTTCGATCTCGACGAGGCTCAGGATCCCAGACTTCTACGCGTCATCGATGGGCCGGACAGTGGCCGCGTCGAAGATCTCGACGCCTGGCTGGATCAGCCGTTCAAGGTTGGCCCTCAGGCAAACCGCATGGGTGTGAGGATGGAATGCCCTCCGATCGCGTTGCGGTCAGAGCCAGAGCGAATGTCCATGCCGGTGTCCGTGGGCGCGGTCCAGGCGACGGGTGGACAGTTGATCCTGCTGGGAGTGGCATGCGGGACGATCGGCGGCTATCCCCATATCGCCCACATCATCTCGGCCGACCTCGATCGCCTCGCACAGCTTCGCCCGGGCGATTCGATCCGGTTTTCGCGAATCAGTCTCGATGAGGCTCGACGCCTCGATCGCGAGAAACGCAGGCGCCAGAGGGAATTGCGTCAGCGGCTTGCGCTCCTTGCCGGCGACATGGTGGACAGCTTGGGTGGAGATTGAGCTTGCCGGGTTTTTCGGCTTGGGGTACATCAACGCGACGTCCCGCATCACGTCTCATTCGGGACCTCGAACAGTAAAAAGCCAGTGGCTTTCGGCCAGATGAAGGGTCGACCGATGCTTCAAGGTCGCGTGTCGCGGCACTCGAATCTCTGTCGTCACGGGATCTTCGTGATGATAGTTATCGCTTGCGGTTGTGAACAAATCCCCACGCCGCGAGCCAACACCGCTCCGATCCATATTCCCCAGGCTCAGGCCGAGCCCCTCCCGCCGCTCAAGCCGGTCGAAGAGGTCCAGCCGCAAGCCCAGGGGACGATCCCCGCACCGGCTCCCGAAGCGTCCGTGAAGCCCGGCCCGCTCGTCGTGCCGACGCGGCTCGCCACGCATTCCGAAATCCCGACCGACAAGTCCTCGGTCGCCCAGGCGACGCCTCTACTCGACGAGGCCCTCGCCCAGGCAGAGGATCTGCAGCGTATAACCAGCGAGGACGGGAAGGATTCTCCCAAGGTTGATCCCGAGTTGAAGGCCGCGGCACACGTCTCGACCGACTCGATCGCGACGCCTCCGGGAACGCCCGCCCACGGCGACAAGGTAGAGCAGACGAGCCAGACCAAGGAGCCGATCACACTCGCCGCGGCGCCCGCGATCATCTCGCCGCCGATCCGAGCGGACAAGCCGGCCATCCCGCCCAAGACGCCCCAGGAGCGTTGGCGAGATGGGCTGCAGCAACTCCGCGACCTCGCCAAGGAGCAGGAGCACAACGCCGACTCCTCGGTCTCGCTGTGGTCGCTCCGCGAGCAGATGCTGGATTTGGTCGGCCAGTCCGAAGACCGCGCCTCGCTCCGACGCTCGATCCTGAAGTCGTTCCTCGGCCTCGAGAGCGACTGGCAGCCCGGGGAGGAGCAGGAGAGGGCGAACGAGGTCCGCGAGGCGATCACGGCGCTCGAGGAGCAGGCCCCGCTCCAGATCACCGACCTCAAGCTCTGCCTCAAGGTGAATGGGTTCGGCAACTTCGAGACCCTCGACCCGACCGACTGCAAGCCCGGCCAGACCATGATCGTCTACTGCGAGATGTCGGGGGTCCGATACGCCGAGACCGGCGAGACCTTTCACTCGAAAATCACCTCGCAGATCCAGCTCGTGTCGTCCAAAGGGGGCGAACCGGTCTGGAAGCAGGCACTCGGCACCGCCGAGGACTATTGCCGGAGCCGTCGGCGAGACGTCTTCGTCGTCTGTCGTTTGACTCTCCCCGAAAACCTCGAGCCGGGCTCATACGAGTTGCACCTGAACCAGGAAGACGAGCTCGCCGGCCGCAACACGTCCTCGAAGATCAACCTGACCATCCACCAGTGAATATCGACCTCGAATCCTGACCGATCGACCCGGATCAGCCCTCAATCGGGGCTCAAGGTCGCGAGTCAACTCGAGCACGCCGCGATCGATCGCGGCGTGCTTTCTTGTTGGCCATTGAAACCGAGGCGTAGGTTGGTTGCAGAGGCTTGCCAAAGCCCTGCGGCGGGACGACAATAAAAGCATCCAGTCGTGGTATCGTCCGTCTACGCCTAGTCTTGGGGTCCCAGCCATGCCGAGACTTCTCTGGAGCCTGGGTTGCGTCTGCTTGACCCTGGCCCTGATCTTCGCGTTCGAGGCCGTCTCTCCGGCGTCGGATACGCCCGAACTTTCGCATAAGTCGTCAGGTCGACTCGTGGGCGGGAAGGTCCGCCTGGTCTTCGCCCCCGCGAAGAAGCCCAAGAAGTCGAATTCAAAGAAGGCCAAGGCGGAGATGACGGCCGAGTCGGATTCTGCCGACTCCGACAAGGCTGCGGATGCCGGCAATCCGACGGGCGGCCTCAAGTTCTCACGCGACATCGCCCCGATCCTGGTGAGCAACTGCATGGGTTGCCACAACGAAAAGGCGATGACGAAGAACGGCAAGTTCGACCTTTCGACCTTCGAGAAGCTCGTGAACCAGCCGGCGGCCTCCGGCGACCCCTCGGTGGTCCCCGGCAAGCCGGAAGAAAGCCACCTCTACTTGCGTCTGACCGGCGAGGAGAAGCCGCGGATGCCTCGAGGTGGCAATAATCGCCGCCTCTCCGAGAACGCGATCGAGAAGATCGGCCAGTGGGTCAAGGAAGGGGCCAAGCTCGACGCGGGCATCGACCCGAAGGCCCAGCTCGCCTCGTTCGCGGCCTCGCCCGAGCAGTTGCGCAAAGACGAGCTGAGCAAGATGTCAGGCGACCAGCGCGACAAGATCGTCGAGACCAAGGGCCTCGAGCGCTGGAAGCAGGCGAATTCCAAGGTCACGCCCGAGATCACGCCATCGAAGTCGTTCCTCCTCTTCGGAAACCTGCCCAAGGATCGCGTAACCGCGTCGCTCAAGACGCTCGAGACTCAGTGGGGACAGATCAAGAGCCTCGTCCCGGTCGATTCCGTCCAGAAGGTTGGGCTTTACGTCTTCAACGACAGGACAAGTTTCGTGGAGTTCGCCCGGACCGTCGAGAAGCGTGACGTTGAGTCGACCGACAACATCACGTCGAATCTGAGTGACTCAGAGCCCTACATCGCTGTGATCGACCCGGCGGGTGGGAAGGAAGAGCCGGCGGCGGCCGCGGCTCCCAAGAAGGCGTCTCGATCCAGGCGTTCGGAGGGGGGGGCCGAAGTCGAGCGGAGCCTCGCGGGGGTCATCACCGAGGCCCTCGCCAACGGCGCCGTGAAGCGCGAGGGGAAGGCCCCGGTTTGGCTGAGCTCGGGCATCGGGGCCTATTTTAGCGCCAAGGTCGACCCCCGAAGCACCTTCGCTCTCAAGCTGCGACGCACGGCCTTCGACGTCTTCGATCAGGGGTGGGTCTCCAAGGGGAGCGAAATCTTGGGGGGCGAGGGCAAGGTCGAGGACATCCGGGCGGTCGGCTATGCGATGGTCGAAACGATGGCCACCGACCCGCGGTCGCGTCCCTATGTCTCCCGCTTCGTCCGCGAGATGCTGGCGGGCGGCGAGAAGCTGGACGACTGCCTGCAGGGGACCTTCGAGATGAGCCGCGACGTGTACCTCGCCTGGACGGGCGAGTTCGTCCAGGAGCATTTCGCATCGCGTCGCTGAGTCTCCAAACTGTGGCAAACGTCGCAGTCATTCGCACATGAACCGCCCATCTCACTCAGGGGATGGGCGGTTTTTTTGTCGCTCGCATCACCAGATAGAATGAGAGGTCCGGTCTCATGGCACGCGTCGTCGTCCTCGGTTCGAGCAATACGGATATGGTCGTCCGGGTTCCCCGACTCCCAGGGCGTGGCGAGACCGTCCTCTGCGGCACGTTTGAGAAAGGCCCGGGGGGGAAGGGGGCCAACCAGGCCGTGGCGGCGAAGCGGGCGGGCGCCGACGTCGTCTTCATCACCGCAGTCGGAGACGATGCCTTCGGCAAGGAAGCCCTCGACCTCTACCGACAGGAAGGGATCGACGTTTCCTATGTGAAGGTGACCAATCAGGTCTCGTCAGGCGTCGCGCTCATCTTCGTGGAGGCCGGCGGCGAGAACATGATCGCCGTCGCCCCCGGAGCCAACAACCGGATTGATCCCGAGGGCGTGGCCAGCGTCGCCGATTCGGTGTTCGAGTCGACGGGCGTCTTCCTGGCGAGCCTGGAGGTTCCCTTCGAGTCCGTTCTCAGAGGGCTACGCAGGGCCAAGGCCTCCAGTTTGACCACGATCCTCAATCCGGCGCCGACGACACCCGAACTTGCGTCGAAGATCCTCGACGCAATCGAGTTCGTGGACATCTTGACCCCGAATCAATCGGAGCTCCGAACCTTGCTCGGCCTGTCGGAGGCCGACGAGATCGATCCGGATCTCGCCGCCCAGAAACTCAGGGCGAAGAATCCCAGGCTTGAGTTGGTCGTCACGCTCGGTTCAAAGGGATGCCTCGTCGTGTCGAATGAAGTCACATTCGTCCCGTCACGAGTGGTCGAGGCGGTGGATGCCGTCGGCGCGGGGGATTGCTTCAACGGTGCGCTCGCGGTCGCGCTGGCGGATGGCAAGGCACTCGTCCACGCCGCCGAATGGGCCCGGGACGCGGCGGCCCTCTCCGTGACACGCGTGGGCGCCCAGTCGGGTCTTCCCTTTCGCTCCGAGATCGATCGCCTGGAACCCGTCCCGAAGAGGTGAGCCTTACCCGCCGCGATCGATCCGGCGAATTCCACCCTCGGTCTTTGACTCCGACTCCCGGCGAGGTTAGCCTCGACCCCGAACGATCCTCGGCTTTCGACGCCGGATCGTCCACCGAGCCAGTGCCAGGGATCGACGCATCAACGTGTCGGAGACCGAGTTGATCACTAAGGGGTTCGCGATGGGTCATCGTATGAGCGCATCGGGATCGATGGCCGGCCTGGCCGCGCTGGGCTTCCTCCTCTGCATGGGCGTCGACCGAGTCGTCGCCCACGACCGTCCCGCGGGGCCGAAGCACAAGACTCGCTCTACCGTCATCGCCCGCCACGGAGTCGCGGCCACGAGCCAGCCGTTGGCGACGGCCGCGGCGATCCGCGTGTTGCAGGAAGGGGGTAACGCCATCGACGCCGCAATCGCCGCCAATGCGGTGATCGGCGTCGTCGAGCCGATGTCTTGCGGGATCGGGGGCGACCTCTTCGCCATCGTCTGGGACGCGAAGACGAAGAAGCTCTACGGCTTGAATGGCAGCGGGCGGTCGCCTTACGCCACGAGTCTCGACTATTTCGCTTCCAAGGGGATGAAGCAGATCCCGACGAGCGGGCCCCTGAGCTGGTCGGTACCCGGCTGCGTCGATGCCTGGGATCAGCTCCGCACCCGCTTCGGCACGAAAGGGTGGTCCGACCTGCTTGCCCCAGCGATTGCTTATGCGGAGGAAGGATTCCCCGTCAGCGATATCATCGGCCGCGACTGGCAGGCCTCCGCGCGAGGTCTTTTGCAGGTCCCCACCTCCGCCGCCTGCTATCTCCCGGGAGGCAAGGCTCCTGGCGTGGGGGACGTGTTCCGGAACCCCGACCTCGCCCGCACGCTCAAGCTGATCTCACAGAATGGCCGCGACGCCTTCTACAAGGGGCCTCTGGCCCAGGCGATGGCTTCCTACTCGCAGCAAGTCGGCGGCCTCTTCTCGCCCAGGGATTTCGAGGATCACACGAGCACCTGGATCGACCCCGTCTCGACCAACTACCGAGGCTACGACGTCTGGGAATTGCCGCCCAACACGCAGGGCATCGCCGCCCTGCAGATGCTGAACCTGCTCGAGCCCTATGACCTCAAGGCGATGGGACCCCAGTCGGCCAAGTCTCTCCACCTGATGATCGAGGCCAAGAAGCTCGCCTACGAGGATCGAGCGAAGTATTACAGCGACCCCGAGTTCTCGAAGGTCCCGGTCGCGTCGCTGATCTCCAAGGAATACGCCGCGTCGAGGGCCTCGCTCATCAACCCCGACCACGCCAATGAGAGCCCCATCCCGGGCGAGCCGAAGCAGGCCGACACGATCTACATGACGGTGGTCGATGGCGACTTCAACGCCGTGAGCCTGATCCAGAGCAATTTCAGCGGCTTCGGCTCGATGCACGTCCCCGGCAACCTCGGCTTCGCGCTGCAGAACCGCGGGACCCTCTTCGCACTCGATCCCGCGCACGCGAATCGGCTCGAGCCGCATAAGCGTCCTTTTCACACCATCATCCCCGCATTCGTCACCAAGGACGGCAAGCCCTGGCTCAGCTTCGGGCTGATGGGGGGCGACATGCAGGCGCAAGGGCATGTCCAGGTCATCAGCAACATCATCGACAACGGCATGGACGTGCAGGAGGCCGGCGATGCCCCTCGGTTCCGCCATCAGGGCTCGTCCGACCCCACCGGGACCCCGGCCAAGGGCGGGGGTGAGGTGGCCCTCGAGTCGGAGATCCCCGAAGACGTGCGGAAGGAACTCGAAGCGAAAGGCCATCGCCTGATCGTTAGCCCAGGCGGTTACGGGGGCTATCAGGCCATCCGCATCGACCTCGAACGAGGTATCCTCATCGGCGGCTCCGACCCTCGCAAGGACGGATGCGCGATCGGCTACTAGGCCCTCGAAGATTCCGCGACAAACCCGATCGACTCGCAACATCCCCCTCGCGACGGTCGATCATTGCCCCCTCGATTCGGCAATACTTCCAGCGCGGATCCGGAATGGAGGTCCGATCCTCGTACACTTCGACCCCTCACCTCGAAAGCCCGGGCGGAACCTCAATGACTCGAGGCCCTCTCCCACCGCCCGCCCAGCTTCGGGGACTCATTTCAACCTATCGCGGCGTGATTCGGAGTTGATCGACGTGACAACAGGCTCAGAGCGATTGGAATCAGAGAAACCGCCGCAAGGGCACAGACCCGAGTCCATGACAACCCTCCCTCCCGCGGATCGAGTCGCATCCGTCGACGCCCTCAGAGGGCTGACCATCCTCCTCATGGTCTTCGTCAACGACATGGGGCGGAACGCACCGGCGTTCCTGCACCACATCAAGCCCTCCAACGCCGACGGCATGACGCTGGCCGACATCGTCTTCCCCTGGTTCCTGTTCATCGTCGGCGTCTCGATCCCCCTGGCGTTTGAGCGGGCCGAGTTGCGAGGGACCCCCTTGTGGATCCGCCTCGGGCACATCGTCACTCGCACGTTCGGGCTCTGCCTCATGGGCGCGATCGAGATGAACAGCGACCGGGATCAACGCCTGGGCGGGACTCTCTGGAGCCTGCTCACCTTCGCGTCGCTGCTCCTCACCTGGACGATGATTCCCACCACGCCCGGGGCCAAACGCACGATTTTCCGGATCTTGAAGGCTTTCGGCGCGGTCTCGCTGATCACGATGCTCTGCCTCTTCCGCTGCGAGCCGATCCGAGTCCACTCACTGTTCATCGGCCATGTCGACAACTGGACCTGGCTCAAGACCGACTGGTGGGGAATCCTCGGGCTGATCGGCTGGGCCTATTTGACGGTGTCGATTCTCACGCTGCTGCTGCGTCGTCGCAGAGAATGGTTGATGGGAGCCCTCGCCCTTCTGATGACGATGCACCCGGTCATGAGGAACGGCGGCCTTTTCGCCCGCGTCGACGACAAGACCTGGCTGGGTCCGCTGGCCGGGATTCTCGAGTCGATCTCGGCTCACATGAACAAGCTTGGGGAATTCGTCAGCTTCGGCGACGCGATGGGTTCGCTCGCCGCCATCTCGATGGCCGGATGCCTGCTCGGCTCGATCCTGCGTCGAGACAGCGACGTACGCAGCCACGGCGAGCGACTTTGGTGGGCCGCGACGTTCGCCGTCGGTCTGTTCATCGCAGGCTTCTTGACCGACACATTCGAGGGGATCAACAAGATTTCCGCCACACCGACCTGGTGCTTCTGGACCGCGTCCCTGGCCTGCGTGGCCTGGATGCTGCTCTATACGCTGATGGATGTCTTCGGCCTGCGTGGCTGGTCGATCATCATCCGCCCGGCCGGTTCGAACCCACTGGTCGCGTATTTCATGCATCCGATCGTCGTCAACATCCTGATCGTGAGCAAGCTCGGTGAGACGGTGCTCAAATACCAGGGTTCGGCCGATCCCAGGATCGTCGTGGCCGGTTCCTTCGGCATGGCACTGTTCGTCTGCCTGATCACCGGGCTCCTGGGAAGGCTCGGCCTGCGGACGAGGCTCTGATCCCATCGCGGCTGGGGACGAGCGGGTCCAGGCTCGTCTCCAGACCCTGGATCGACCCGATCAGGATTCGGACGTTATGCCAAGCATCTCGAGCAACTCTGGCTCGCTCAGTATCGTGATGTTCAACTGCTTGGCCTTCTCCAGCTTGCTGCCGGCTTCCTCACCGGCCAGCAGGTAGGTCGTCGACTTGGAGACGGAGCCGGTCACCTTGCCGCCGTGCTGCTTGATGAGTGCCTCGGCCTCGGGACGGGTGCGCTGGGGCAGGGTGCCGGTGATGACGAATGTCTTGCCTGAGAGCGGCAGCGACGCATGGCCCACCGGGTTGAACTTGACCGGGGTAGGGTGGACGCCGACGGCCGTGAGTTCGTCGAGCAAGGCCTGATTGTCCGGCTCCTGGAAGAAGCCATGGACACTCGCCGCCACGACCGTGCCGATTTCGGGAACTCCGGCTAGCGATTCGATCGAGGCACCCCGGATGGCTTCGAGTGTCTCGAATCGCTGGGCCAGAATCTCGGCGCTCCGCGTCCCGACGTGGCGGATCGTCAGGCCGGTCAGGAACCGATCCAGCGATCGTGTCTTGCTAGCTTCGAGCGCATTGACCAAATTCTGGGCCGACTTCTTGCCCATGCGATCGAGGTCGGCGAGCGTCGCTGCGTCGAGCTTGTAGAGTTCGGCGAGGCTCTTCACGAGGCCTCGGTCCACCAACTGATCGATGAGCTTGCTCCCGAGACCCTCGACGTCCATCGCGTCACGGTGGGCGTACCAGCGGATCCACTCCTTGAGTTGTTCGGGACACTTCGACGGCGGATTGGTGCAGTGGTAGTCCACCTCCCCCTCGATCCGCTCGACAGGGCCGCCGCAACTCGGGCATTCTTTCGGGAACATGAACGCGATCTCTGTTCCGTCACGGGCGTCGCTCTCGACGCGGACGACCTGCGGAATGATCTCCCCCGCCTTCTGGATCACGACCGTGTCGCCGATCCGCACGTCCTTGCGCAGGATCTCGTCGGCGTTGTGCAGGCTGGCCCGCTTGACCGTCGTGCCCGCGAGCGCGACCGGCGTCAGGTCGGCGACGGGGGTGAGCTTGCCCGTCTTCCCGACCTGGACGGTGATCCCGAGGACCTTGGTCACGGCCTGCTCGGCTTCATATTTGAATGCGATCACCCAGCGAGGACTTTTGCTACGAGTCCCGAGCCGGGCACGCTGGGCCAGGTTGTCGACCTTGATGACGAGGCCGTCTGTCTGGAAGTCGAGCGTGTTCCGCTTGGTCTCCCAGGTCGTGGCGTACTCGAGGACCTCGTCGATCGAGTCGAACTCTGCCTGGTGGATGCCGACGGGGATGCCCCACTTCTTCAAGAGGGCCTGCATTTCGGTATATGTGCTGGCCTGGATGCCATTAAACTCCCCCAGCCCGTGTGCCAGGAAGCGGAGGCGACGCTGGCCGCAAAGCTTGGGATCGAGGAGCTTCAGGGATCCTGCCGTCGAATTCCTCGGGTTGGCGAAGGGTGCCTCACCTTTCGATACACGGATCTCATTGAGCCGGACGAGCTCGGCGTTGGTCATGAAGACCTCGCCGCGGATCTCGAGCAGGGCCGGGGGGGTATCCTTGAGCTTGATCGGGATCTCGCGGACGGTCCGGAGGTTGGCGGTGACGTCATCGCCCTTCTCTCCGTCGCCGCGCGTGGCCCCGAGCTTGAAATTGCCATCCTCATAGCGGAGTGAGACCGCGACGCCGTCCACCTTCAACTCGACGACGTAGCGGACCTGATCGTCGGCATTGAGGCCTCGACGGACGCGGGCGTCCCACTCGCGAACTTCGTCGTAGTTGTACGTGTTCTCGATGGAAAGCATGGGGACGGAGTGTGTGACCGTCTCAAACGCAGACAAGGGCGAACCGCCGACGCGCTGGGTCGGGCTGTCGGGCGTGATGAGCGAGGGGTTCTCGGCCTCGAGTTGCTCGAGGCGCTTCAGCATGCGATCAAACTCGCGATCGCTGATGATCGGGGCGGCTTCGAGGTAGTAGAGGCGGTTGTGCTTCTCGATCTCTTCGCGGAGCTCGGCGATCTCACGTTCAGCCTCGGCCACACGTCCCCCCTCTCGCTCGCGGTCGCCCACATCAAACCCCGACCCACTCAATCGCCCGGTCTTATCCGGTGCGCAAGGTCAAACATCGACCTGCCTGCGATCGCGGGAGCAGGTTTTTCGCCGGGAATCGACGCCTCGGGTTATCCTGGATGTGGACGAATCCACAGCGGAGGGTAACTTCCGAGGCTCGCTGATGCCAGGGCAGGTTTGACGCCGCCGCTTTCGGCTTCCCGCGGTGAAGACGAGATTCGCCTGAGCGAGATCGCAAATAGTCGCCAGGATAGCGACTTGCGTGGAGGAGGGAGCCGCAACGGCCGGAGCGTTGAAGCGGTTCCGGCCGCGGAGATTGGCTCTAGGTATGGCTCGGGGAGAGCCGGGATGGGCTCAGGCGCCGCCGAAGACCCATTCGGAGCCGGCGACCGAATAGTCGACGATCTCTTCGGGGCGGAACCAGAGGGCGATTTCGCGCTCGGCCGACTCGGGGCTGTCGCTGCCGTGCAGCAGGTTGTTCTGCTTGCTGATCGAGAAGTCGCCGCGGATCGTGCCCGGGGCGGCGGCGGTGCCGTTGGTCGCGCCCAGGAGGGTGCGGACGACGGTGATGGCCTCGTTCCCTTCCAGGATGCCCACCACGACCGGGCCGCCTGTGATGAACTGGATCAGGCCTTCGAAGAAGGGCTTACCCTGGTGCTCGGCGTAGTGCTTCTCCCCCAGGGCGCGATCGACCTGGATGAGTTTCAGGCCGGCAATCCGCAGCCCCTTGCTCTCGAAGCGCTGGAGGATCTGCCCGACGAGACGACGCTGAACGCAATCCGGCTTGAAGATGATCAAAGTCTTCTGCATCGCAATCCCAGCCCCACGAAAGAGAGTCGAGTTCAAGTCGACCGAAAGTCCTACCCAAGCAAGTTCTTAGGATTCGGACGGCTAGTTTAGCTTTTCAAGCGTCGCCCTTCAACCGCTCGAGTTCGTCATCGGGCACGACCCGCCAAGAAAGTTCCGTGAAGGAATCCTCGTCCAGACGCCAGATGCGCACGTCGGGACTAGGCTCCAGCAGTGAGACGATGATTCGAGGCAGGGGACCGTAGTGGTTGTCGCGCAGATCGGTCTTGCTCGGGACGGCCTGCCACTTCGGATGGGAGTGATAGATCGCCAGGAACTCTCCCCCCGCCTCACGGATCGTCACGACGGCCGCGATCAATTCCTGGTGATCCGCGTCGTAATACGTCTCGCTCGCCGCGGCATTTCTGAGTGGGTGGAACGAGGAAACCAGCGGAAACCTCCCCCCCAGGATGCCGCAGGCCTCCAACGGCGAATCCTTGAGACAGTGGGCGACCATTGCGTCATGAATGGAGAGGGGAACTATCAAGCCCGAGTCGAGTTCACTCATGGAATCCAAAGGCGATTTGGTGAAATGGCCGGGGTGAGTTGAAACCCGCGAAATCCGTAGATCCTCATCGAGCGGAAAACGACGCGACGTCCTGGTGACTCCGTAACGAGCCGCCGGGACGCCACGTCGTGTTCATTCGAGCCTGATCAAAAAGCCGTTGTGGGCTCCCGATTATTCGGGGAAGAGGGGCGTGGAGAGGTAGCGCTCGCCGAGGTCGGGCAGGATGACCACGATCATCTTGCCTGCGTTCTCGGGGCGGTTGGCGACCTGGAGGGCACCGAAGGCCGCCGCGCCGCAGGAGATCCCGCAGAGCATCCCCTCTTCGCGGGCGAGTCGACGCGAGATGTCGAAGGCGTCCTCGTCGCGGACGGTCACGACCTCGTCGATGATCTCCGTGTTGAGGATGTCGGGGATGAAGCCCGCACCGATCCCCTGGATCTTGTGCGGGCCAGGCTTGAGGGTATCGTGGTTCTTGTGCTGGGTCAGCACGGGGGAGCTGACCGGCTCGACGGCGATCACCTTGAGGCTGGGCTTGTACTTCTTGAGCACTTCGCCGCAACCCGTGATCGTGCCGCCGGTTCCGACGCCACAGACCAGGATATCGACCTGGCCGTCTGTGTCGCGCCAGATTTCCTCGGCCGTGGTCTTCCGGTGAATTTCCGGGTTGGCAGGGTTCTTGAACTGCTGGGGCATGAAGGCGTTTGGGGTCGTCTTGACGATCTCCTCGGCCTTGCGGACGGCACCGGGCATCCCTTCGGCGGCCGGGGTGAGGACGATCTCGGCGCCGAAGGCCTTGAGGAGGCGTCGACGCTCGAGGCTCATGCTCTCGGGCATCGTGACCTTGAGCGTGTAGCCGCGGGCCGCGCAGGTGAAGGCCAGGGCGATACCCGTGTTGCCGCTGGTCGGCTCGACGATGATCGTATCCTTGGTGATCTTCCCCTCGGCCTCGGCGGCGTCGATCATCGCCACGCCGATGCGGTCCTTAACCGACCAGAGCGGGTTGAAGTTCTCGAGCTTGGCCAGGACCGTGGCCTGACTCCCCTCGGTGACGCGCCGAAGCCGGATCAGCGGGGTATTCCCGATGGTCTCGGTGATGTTGTCGTAAATCCGGCCCCTGGTCCGGTCAGCGGTCGCCATCGCGCATTCTCCTCGCTACTCGCCTGTGAGAGTGCCGGGCCCGGGCGGCCAGGCCGCCGCCCTTGCCCTTCCATGATTACCCGCAACGCCTTTCACCTTGCGCGGCTTGCGTCGCCGACGCAGGCAAGTGGCCCTCGTTGTCGACATCCTATTAGAGATCGACATACTGAACAAGTCTGGCCGTCCACCGACCGGCCTGGCACCTGGCTTCGACCATTTACCCCCGACTCGCCCCGCGATCAACGCAAGGCGATCGGCCGAAGGCCAAATCCCGCTGCCGATCCCTTGATTTTATTGGTCGAGGCAATATAGCAAAATTCGTACACTTTAGCCTGGCTCAATCCTTCGAGGTAATGGAACTCGCCGAGGTGAACGCCCTGATCGACGAGCAGATACTTGTGGACCGGGACGCCACTCCCGTGCTTGCCAGGCGCAGGATTGACCTCGTAACCGCTCGTGTCGGATCCGACCATGATCGCCCCTTGTTCCTCGACGAGCCACTTGGTGGCGGCGAGGTCGGGGCCGGCCGTGTCGTGTTCGGCAATCTTCGCATGATCGGCGCCATCTTCACCCCAGAGTTGGCCGGTGCCCGTCCGGACCAGGACAACGTCTCCCGGCTTGAGGGTCACTCCTTCCCATGCCAGAGTCGCCTTGAGGTCATCGGCCGAGATAACGGTATGTCCCGGCAACACCTTGACCTTCTTGAACGCCGCCACGTCGATCATGACGCCTCGCGCGACGATCGGGGGGATGGTCGTCGCGTCGCACTTGCGCGGGCCGAAGTCGCCTCCCCACTCAGATTCCTTGAAGCCGTTGTACCAGTGATCGTCGGACCCCGCCGTGATGTGCGCCAGGCCATCGATCTGCGTCGCGATGTTATCGCTGATGAACATCGCGGCGGAGTGCCAGAGTACCCGATCCGGGTTCGAAGCCGTCGGCGGGGCGTCCGGATCCTTCATCCGATCCAGCCCATCTGGGCTGCGGAACGTGATGATCTCGCCGGGACTGTGGCCCGAGAATTTGAAACTGCGACGGCTATAGGTCAAGCCGAGGTCGAAAGTCTGCCCCTTCTTCGCCAGTGACAGTGCCGCGGCACGCGAATGGTCGCTCATCGCGTTCAGGGAGCCAACCTCGTCGTCCTTACCCCAGATCCATCCCCAGCCCACACCCTTGCGCCAACCTTTGATCCCGGGGTTGGTCGCATCGACCGAGGTCGAGCCCCCCGCTTCCGGCTCCTGCCCCTGGCCGGAGGGCCCGATCGAGACACCGACGGCGGCCATGAGGCCGACGATGAGGAGACCTTGGAATCTTCGTGCAACGCGCATGGGCAGCCTCGCAAAGACCGTTGGCAAAAGGAGGCGAAGTACAACAGGATGGAGAGTCGCGTATCCTAAGTACGCCTTCCAAAGGCCGCAATCAACACCATGCCCACCTTCGGCTCGAACGACGCAATGGCACGATCCAGGGGGCGAAGAGATCCCGGAGCGGCTCTCCGCCATCGCTTGGACGAAGGCCGAGGCAACGAGTAGAATTCAAAGGAAGTGAGCCAAGGAAGGGAAAACCGTGCGTTCCTCGGCGTGGTCGACCGGGACCGAATGCCCACGCCCATCGCGGCTAGTCGCGGCCAAGGCGCGACGCAGCGAGGAACAGAGAGAGGCTTGACCTGGGCTGGCGTTTGTCAGTTTCCAGACCAATCTTGCCCCTCGAACCCGAACAGTAACAGCTCAGGGGAGCCAGTCATGACGTCCGAGTCCGCCTCCACCCGACCCCAAGCCTCGGCTCCCACGCAACCGATGCAACATGGCCATCGCCCGGCCGCCTCGGCGCAGATCCCGGCCACGCTCAAGCCCGAGGAGGGGTGGCACTGCCTCCATCTCTTCTATCGCGTCGACCGCGCGATCCTGGCTTCCCTCAGCGAGGAGGCTCGCCGATCCGGGCGTGAGCAGGTGGTGCAGGCCCTCGACCCCAAGGCGTCGGGAGCCCCCGACCAGTTGCAGTGCTTCGCCGTGCCGGGGCACAAGGCCGACTTCGGGATCATGGCGGCCGGCTACGATCTGCGGGCCATCCACGCGGTCCAGATCGCGGTGCAGGCCTCGGATATCGGTCCTGCGCTCATCCCCACATATTCGTTCTATTCGATCACGGAAGTCTCCGAATACGTCCCCGACGCCGAAGAATACGGACGGATCCTCCGCGATCGCGAGGGGGTCGACCCCGAGAGCAACGTCTACAAGACGAAGGTCGCCTCGTACGCCGATCGGCTCGTGCCGATGAACCGCCAGCGCCTCTACCCCGACTTCCCCGAATGGCCCTGCATTTGCTTTTATCCAATGAGCAAGATGCGAACCGAGGGTCAGAACTGGTACACGCTGCCGTTCGAAGAACGATCGCAGATGATGAGCCAGCATGGCCGGAGCGGAATGAAATTCGCGGGTAAAGTCGTGCAACTCATCACGGCCTCGACGGGCCTCGATGACTGGGAGTGGGGCGTCACGCTCTGGGGTCGGAATCCTGCTTATCTCAAAGATATCGTTTATACGATGCGATTCGATGAGAGCTCGGCGAAGTATGCCCTCTTCGGCGATTTCTACTTCGGCTACATCCTACCGCCGTCGGAGTTGGTGGAGAGCCTTCGGATCTGAGCGGAGCACGGGATTCCTTTACCAGGGTCGATACCTTGAAACAGCCGTCGGACCATTTCCAGCGACATTGGAACCCGTCACCCGAAAGTGAGGACGCGGCGATGTGGAAGTGTCCCAAGTGTGGCACGGCGATCGAGGATTCATTCGACGTCTGCTGGTCCTGCGGGACGTCTGCCGAGGGGGTTGAAGACCCTGGATTCGTGACGGCCGACGAGGCGGCCCCGATCTACGAGCCCAGCGTCGAGGACAAGCTCGAGCACCTCGAAGACCTCGAGTTGCCCGAGCCGCCGAGCCAGGTGGTCGAGTGCTACCTGGCCGGCACCGCGACCGAGGCCAAGTTCATCGTCGATCGCCTGTCCGAGCAGGGGATCCCCGCGATGATCCAGGGGGGCAAGGTCGGGAGCCTCGGGTACATGTCCCCCTCGCTCTCGCCGCGGATCATGGTGCGATCGCAGGATTACGTGTCGGCGCGAAAGTTCGTCGAAGAGTACGACCGACGCCGGCAAAGTCGACCGGACAACGAAAAATGAGTCGAGTCGCTCGTGCCGAGGCCATCGAGGCAACGGCCAGGGCGACGCTCATTCCAGCTTTCGAGGAGAATGCACGTGTGGACCTGTCCGAAGTGCCAGACGAAGGTCGATCCGTCGTTTGAGGTTTGCTGGTCGTGTGGGACCTCGGCCGATGGCGTGGAGGACCCCACGTTCGTCCAGGCCGACGAGAGCTCGGCGGACGCCTCCCCGCTCGACCTCGACATGCCCGAGGGGGATCGGCCAATCCCGGAACCGTCGAGCCCGCTCGCCGGCGAACTCGTCGAGGCCTACTGGGCTCTCGACCTGATGCAGGCCAAGTTCCTCGCCGACCGCCTCAGCGAGGACGGCATCAACGCGGTGGCCGACACCCACGACATGCATGACGCTCTGGGAAGCATGAGCTCCGGGCCTCGCGTCTGGGTCCGTGCCGAAGACCTGCCGAGGGCCAAGGCCTGGCTCGAAGCCTACGACGCCCAGTACAACGCCGAGCACGGCGGGGCCGAAGCCAACTGACCGGCAGGGCGATTGGCCCGAGTCGACCATCGTGGATCACCGGCATGGGCCGCAGCACACCGGCGAAGCGCCGACGGGCTCGGCCCTTTCTTTTCAACATGCGGAAAGCAAGGTGATAGGCCTTTGGCTGAAATCGTCCTCGTCAGCACATCCCGTTATCGGCAGGCGCTCCTGAAGCGCCTCGGCCTGGAGTTCCGCTGCGTCGAGCCTCGGATCCGCGAGGAGGACTGGAAGGCGGGCACCTGGAACCATCGCGAGCTGGCCGAGCACCTCGCGATCGCCAAGGCGGAGAGCATCCTCGACACGGAGCCCGACGCGACCCTGATCGGCAGCGACCAGGTCGTCAGCTTCGATGGGGCCTTGCTCGGCAAGCCCGGCACGGCCGAGAACGCAATCGACCAATTATCGGCGCTCGCGGGCAAGGCCCACTCGCTGATCACGTCGGTCGCCGTGATCCACGCGGGTCAGACCTATATTTATACCGACACGACAAACATGGTCATGCGTCCCCTCACGACCGAGGAGATCGCGCGCTACGTCGCGGTCGACCAACCCATCGACTGCGCGGGGAGTTACAAGCTCGAGGAGCACGGGATCACCCTCTTCGAGCAGATCGAGACGGCCGACCACTCTGCCATCACAGGCCTCCCCCTGATCGCCCTCACGACGCAACTGCGCAAGCTGGGCTACTCAATCCCTTGAGCCCGGAGCCGTCGGGCGAAGAAAAGGCCGGGGCGATCGCGCAGTGGCGGCCCCGGCTCTTTAGTATGGCTATTTCGATGGAATCGCGACGGCCAGAGACTCGCGTGCGGGGAGAGGGTCGGAGAGTGAGCTTCCCGCGGTGGGAGGAGAGAGGTCAGGAGCCATCGAGGCCGGGCGAGATCAGTCGTCGTGGTGGGAGTCGGACGAACGTCCTTCGAGGATCTTCTCGACCGAGCGGACGAGCTTTTCCATCGCGAACGGCTTGCGTATGTAGTCGCGAACCCCCAACATCTCGGCATAGGCGCGATGTCGGCTGCCTTCATTGCCCGTGATCATGATCGTGGGGATGAGGCCGCCGGGGCGTCCCTTGAGCTTCTCAAGCACGAGGAAGCCGCTCTTCTTCGGCATCATCATGTCGAGCACGATGAGGTCGGGGCTCTCGCGTTCGGCGAGGGTCAATCCGGCATTCCCGTCGCGAGCGACCATGATGCGGTAGTTCTTGCTTTCCAAGACCATCCGCATCGACTCGATGATCTCGTTATCGTCGTCGACAAGGAGGATCAACTTCTGGGCTGGGGGCATCACTCACACTCCGGAGGTCGGTAATGCTCGCAAAGGCGGGTCGAAAGCCCATCATAAACCCAGGGTCATGGGAGAGCAAGTGCGCGACACGAGCCGACTTGGATCGCGTAACGGGCATGTCAATGCTCCCGATCATCCACCCTCTTTTCAATCACGAATGGATTGGGTCATAATAAAATATCGGCTCGGATGGAGACGAAACGGCCACGTCGCAACGCACTTGACGGGCTCGTCCATCTCTGGCTGCCCCTCCATTGGAAAGGATCGCGAACCATGACACCCCGGATCAGACGGCTTTTGCCAATTGGGTTGGCCGGGTTGTGCCTGGCCTGGACCGGTTGCGGCGGGGGAGACGTGCCCGACCCGGATTCCGACGCCAACGCAGCGTCCGGCCCTGCGGTGAGCGCAGCCCCGCCGGCGCCCGTCCCGCCTCCCGCGGCCCCCGTCGCCCAGAAGGCGAAGGACGCCGAGGCCGAGGAGGCGCCCGCCCCGGCGAACCCCGCTCCCGCGGCTCCCACTGTCGCGGCGGCCCCGACTCCGGCAGCGGCCCCGGCACCTGTCGCTGCCAAGTCCGAGACCGAGGCGACCCCGACAACAACGGCCGCCGCCCCCGCCGAGGGCGAAGCTGCGAAGGAAAGCACGGAGGGTGAAGCCACCGCGACGGCCACAGAGGATGGAGGAGAGGCCGCCAAGCCCACTTCCGAGAGTTCTGCCACCACCGCCGAGATGCTCGCTCTGGGCAACAAGGCCGCTGCGAACACGGAACCGGCGCCTGCCGCCGCGAACGGCAACGCGGGCAGCCCAGGAGGGCCTGCCGGTCCACAAGGGGCGATGGGTCCTGGAGCCTTCAGACCGGGGCCTCCCCCGGGTCAAGCCGTCAACGGTGCGGGTGCCATCCCCTCGCCAGGCGGCGATCAGTCGAAGATGATGGCGGCGATGATGCAGTCTCAGCAGGCCCGCAACGCAGGCCCTGGCGGGGCGGCAGGTCCCAGGCCCCCGGGAATGGCCGGGATGCCCGGCGTGCCGGGTGGCCCCATGTCTCCGGGTGGGCCCGGCGGCGGCGGTAATAACGAGCCTGCCGATTTCACCGATCCGCATGGCGCGGTCGAAGCCTTCCTGGGCGCCCTGAAGGCGAAGGACATCGAACGCCTCTCCGAAGCGACTGCAAACCGCGCCCCACTCGAGTGCTCGGCTCGCAACAAGCAGATGTTCTCGACGATTCTCGACCGCAGCATGACCGAGGACGACCTCAGCCAGCTCGCCGACAAGCTCGACGAATTCCGGATCGTCGGCGAAAATACCGCGACCAGCTCGGGCAGGGTCGGGGTGACGATCGGGAAGTCGAACGAGAAGGGGGACAATTTCATTCGGACCGTGACGGTTCGTCACGAGAAGGCCGGCTGGAAGGTCCTCGACATCAGCGGGCAGGGGGTCATCAAGAACCCGTTCCCCAACCGAAGCGGCCGCACTCGGGGTGGTCGGTAATTACAAACGGGCCGTCGGATTGAAAGAACGACCCTGCAATTTGTAACAGTTACGCACCCTCGGGCGATAATTCGTTCCGAGGGTTTCTTTTTTCCTCAAGATTCAGGGGCTCTCAACCGGACGTTTTCGAAAGCTTTTTTCGAATTGTTGGATTTTTTCCTCAAGTTCCGACCTTGATCTGCCGCTATCACGCATCTGAGGCGTTTGCCGCGAGTTTGATGGCGCGGAACCTGCATTCTCCTCAAAGTCGTCCAGGACGCAGCCAACTCGCCAAAAGCCAATCATCGTCATCCCAAACAGTGCCCATGGAAGGAGCCTGTTATGGTCTTGTCTGATTTGAGCTCGTACGCAGAAATCCTCGTGATCCTGTTCCAGCTCGTGGGGGTCATCTCCCTCTGCGTATGCCGACTCGTGCCGCCGGGCTCCACCAAGTGGGTGAGTCGGGCTCGTGCAGGCTTCGTCTTAGCCATGGTGGGGCTCGGATTCGCGGGTGCGATCTGTGGCCGTCAGGATTCCGAATTCGCCCTCTTCGCCGGCGGGACGATGACCGTCCTCCTGATTGGTATGACCGTAGGAAGCGGCCATGCCGAGCTCGGGACGACCAGGCGTGCGATGGTCGCGGCCGAGCCGAAGCTCGCGAGCTGAGCGACCGCGGTAAAGACCTGCATTTTTGGATCAATCGATTCGACTGTCATACGGGGCCCTTCGGCCCCGTTTTTTTTTGCGCCGCGATTTGACCGGGGCGGGGGCATGGGCCACATTTGCGTGGAATCGGGAATGCCCGACGGCCGCGACGATCGCACCTCGAAACCCCACCTCCACGACCGTCTTGTTCGCTCGAAAAGAATCGACCGTTAGGACCTGACCTGCGAGTCAAAGAAGGGTCCGGAGTCGCTGAAAATCGATGCGAGACGTTTCCGATACGCTCTAGCGACGGAACCAACGCCGAAATCGAACGACGCGTCCCGCTCGCCGTTCGTGTTCAGTTCGTCTCGGCCACAGGCGGGAGAAGGATAAGCCCTATGTTGCTTGCGATGAAACGGATTTCCCTGGCGCTGGCCGTCATGGCCGGCTCGACCTCGATGAGCCTAGCTCAGAGCCCCGCCCCCGGCGGCAACCAGGCGACCGCCGACGCGGTTGCGGGTGCGCTGAAGGCGAGCCGCTCGCTGGCCGGCACTCGGATCGAGATCGAGACTCGCGACGGCATGGTCACCCTGAAGGGTCGGGTCGCGAACCAGGCCCTCAAGGCCGAGGCCCTCGGTCGCGCCCAGCAGGTCGCCGGCGTGAAGGGCGTGATCGACCAGATCGCCCTGCCGCGTGACGCTCGCATCCAGCCCGCCCAGTACCAGCCCCAGCAGCGGGTTGCCCTCGGCGGCCATCGCTTCTCGCACGCCCCGGCCGGCGGCGACGAGATCGTCTATGACGGTGCGGCCCCGGCCGGCCCGACCACGGTCGCCGGCCCCGGCGCCCCGGTTGACGCCAGCGGCCCCCTCCCCGAAGGCCCGGCCATCGGTGGCGCGGGCGCCCCGGCCCCCGGAGCCCCCAACTACGCCTGGCCCAGCTATGCCCCCTATCCTAACTTCTCGGCGGTTGGCTACCCGACGGCCTACCCCTGGCAGGCCTGGCCGAACATCGGCCCTCCCTACCCGTACCCCGAAGTTCCCCTCGACTGGCGTGCGGTGACCCTCCGCTGGGACGACGGAATCTGGTGGCTCGACTTCAAGAAGCACTACACCCGTCCGTTCTTCACCCCGTACCCGTTCGGCATCTTCTCCTACTAAGAGCAGTAGGGTAGACGAACGCGGGGTCGAAAGACCGATACAACGAAGGCCGGCGAGGATTTTCCTCGCCGGCCTTCGTCGTTGTGTCATCCGGCCGTCACGAGGTGAAACATGGCGTTTTCGACTCGATCCTCGCGACCCTCCCGACGCCACAAGGGGAATTTGCCGATTCCTTCGGGAAATTCCTCACACCCCGAGACCTACTCGTTCGATAAGTAAACCACATGGACCGGTCAAACGCTCTGGCACGAGGCCGGAACGACCGGTCAGGAATACCGTGAATAACGGTCCCGGCGCCGCGAGGCCGGCGAGGCAGGAACGCCTCCCCCCGCGTTCGCGCATGTTCCACGGAGGGGATATCCGATGACCAAATCCGCGCGGCACCGGGGCCCGATCACCCCGCGCTGGGTTCGCGGGCTACTGATGGGTGCCTTGATGGTGATGGTCACCACGAGCAACATCGGTTGCGGCCTCGTCTACGTCTTCCGCAATATCTCGCCGCTCCACCCCACGGGGTGGTCGTTCGCCTGGCCGATCCTGCCGTCGCAGCAGCAGCGGCTGGAGCGTGACATGGAGCGAGAAGAACGCGACCGCGTCCCGATCCTCGACCCGATCCCGGGCGAATTCGCCCCGGGCACCTGCCTCGACCCGCCCAGCGAGCAAGAGGTGTGGGACAAGGTGACGAAGTTCAAGAACGGGTCGCCGCCGTTCTACGAGACCCAACGCAACAACGTCCGCTTCCTGATCGAGAAGATCGGCGACAAAGTGGACCCCGTGAAAATCTATCCGCTCGCCGGTCCTTGCCAGCTGGTTCACTGCCACTACAAGGCCACGGTGTACTACGATGAATCCTACTGGTCGGACTATCCGATCCCGTTCAATCACGTCGATCACCGGGTGGAAGTCGTCTACATCGACAAGGACCACCTCCGACGTGCAGCCGGTCCGCCCAACGCGGCAACCCCGCCCTATTGATCCGGGCCTCTCATGACCGACCAGGCTAGCAACCCACCCCGCGCGTCGACCTCCACCCGAGGTCGACGCGCGGGGTTTTCTCATTTCCAGGCTTGGTCGACGATCACTTGTCGCCGAAGAACGGGAAGAGCTTCTTCAACGTCTCCTTGTCGGGCTGAGAGCCGTACTCGCAGACCTCGAACGCCTCGGCCGTCTTGACCGCCTTGCCTTTCTCCTCGCCCAGCTCCTCGATCAACATCTTGCGGAACCGATCCGCGGTCGCCCCGTAATTGCGGGCGGCTCGCTCGCGGGTCCAGACCAGGCGTTCCTCGCTCGTCTTGGGGACCTCGTCGAGCGTCCCGAACAGCCAGGGGTTCCACTCATAAAACTGGGAACCGAGCGCATCGATCGCCTTGACCTTGGTCTCAAGGACGGAGTCGATCGGGACGACCACATCCGGCTCGAATGGGTTCGGCTTCTTGAAGCTGTCCTCCGAGTACAGGAATACCGGATTCTTCCGGAGCGCGGGGACGTCGGGGCAGAAGCTCGGGACGATCACCATGAAGGCCGCGTCCTGCACGAGGATCCCCGTGTAGCGATGGTCGGGGTGATAGTCGTTCGGACGATGGGCAATCACCATGTCCGCCTTCCACTCGCGGATCTTCCTGGTGATGGTCCGGCGGTTCTCCAGCGTGGGCATCAGTTCGCCGTCGTGGATGTCGAGTACCTCGGTCTCGATCCCGAGGATCTTGGCGCATTCTCGGACCTCGGCTAACCGCCGCCTGGCCAGGATCGCGCCGGCGATCTCATGGTGGCCGATATCGCCGTTGGTGACACTCACGAACTTGACCTTGTGGCCGAGTTTGGCCCACATAGCTGCGGTGCCTCCCGCATCAAGTTCGCAATCGTCGGGGTGGGCGCCGAAGACGATGATGCGCAAGGGCTCGGAAGCCTGAGAGGAAGATCCCCACACAAGTGAGGCGAGAAAGAGCCAGCATGCCTTCTGGACAAACACCGACTTGAACCGATTCACCATCCCAGGTCTCCCATCGAGGTCCGTGATCGAACAATCATGAGCGCGCACAGCCGTTGTAACCGTGCCCATTTGTCGCGTCGACAACTTACTGTGGGAACGACCTCGCCCGGGCAGATCGAACGAACGCCGACCGGCATCGAGCCCAAACTCTTCGCGAATCGACGATGGGTGAGCTGTGATACCCACCTCATTCGCTGACGTCGGCTTACGAGGACTTAAGGCGAGCCCGTTCTTGCCGAAGGAGGAAATGCGCGCGTAAGATCGTATTGATGAGAAACCCCTACGTCACGACCGCAGCGATCTTCCTCTGGCTAGGGTCATGGGCCGGGCCGGTGCTGGCGGACGATCCGCCGACCGGGAGCCATCCCGCAGCCGAGACCCTGCTCGGTCCCGAGGGCCGGAGGCTCCTGGGCCGGATCGTCGGCGATCCCGAGAAGGGCTTCGCGTTCCAGTCTCAGGACGGTAAGGAATCGTTGCCGCTGCAGCCCGGGATGATCATCACGATCGAGAGGGAAGGGCCGCCACCCACTGCGACCATCCCTCCGTTTCGCGTCGACCTGGGCCTCGGCCGGCGGATTTCGGGCCGACTCAACGTGCTCGACGACAGAACCATCTCGCTCTCCGACACCTCGGCAGGCCCGAAGTTAGTGATCGACCGCGGGGGCGTCCGCTCGGTCGTCCAGCGCGTCGGGGAGATGCAAGTCTTCAACGATGGCTTTGAAAGCCTGGATAGCTCGCGCTGGGGGATTACCGGGGAGCCGGAGGTCGTCGACAAGCCTCACATCTCCGGAGATCGAAGCCTCAAGGTCCCGGGCGGAGCCGCCTCGGTGACGACCCGACTCCCAGACCCCATCGCCGCCGGACGGCTCGAGGTGGCCTTCCACGACGGGGGCAAGGTCGCGGCGGGCAACCAGGCCTTCGTCGACCTCCTCTTCCGCGGCCCGACAGGCTCGGAAACGATTCGATCGGTGCTGGGATGGGCCGAGGAGAGCCTCTCCGTCGAGTCTCCCGGCGGCCCTGCCTTGGCGGTTCAAAGGCTCGTACGCAGCCCCGGCTGGCATCGCCTGAGCATCCGTTTCGGCCCTGATCAGACCGAGATCTCCGTCGACGGCAACGACTTGGCCCATGGAAAGGGACCGGGAGGCCCCCTCCAGGAGATCAGGCTCGCCAGCTTCGCGAGCGGGAAGGGGGATGATCCCGGGGGGATTGCGATCCACTTCGACGACCTCAGGCTCGTGCGATTCGCCGACGAAGTGACCGGGCTCGAGGTCGACCCCAGCCAGGATGAGATCCGCCTCGGCGGCGATCAGGTCTTCGGGCAGATCCTACGTGCGAGCGCCGAGCGCGTCGCGTTCCGGGTTGATCGCGAGGAACTCTCGCTCCCCTGGAGCACCGTCTCGGGGCTCATCTTCCGACGGCAGGCCGCCACAAGCCGCTGGATCGACGGCCTGATCGTGCTGGCCGATTGGCGGGCCGCCCCGGGAAATGACCTGCGGGATCTCGACCAGGCCGAGGGGGCCCTCGTCTCACTGACCGACGCCGTCGCCACCCTCGAAACTCCCTACTCGACCACCCCGCTCACGATCTCCAGAGACCGTTTGCGAAAGATCAAGGTCCTGAGCCGGGGGCGACGCCTTGTCCTCGACCCCACGGCCCACCACCTGGGCAACGACATCGTCCTCACACCGATCCCGCTCGACCCTCCCCAACCCCAGGGGAAGTCGTACGACCTGACCTTCGAGCTGACTGACGTCCCGAGTCAACCCGCTGTCCTGGCGGTCGACGTGGTCCAGGTGGTAGGCGAAGCGGATGGCCTTCCGTTCTCGGACAAGGTCCGGAACGGCGAGTTGCGCACGACCGTCCAGGTCAACGACAAGCCGATTGGCAGCTTGAACCAATACATCGCCACCAAGAACGAAGTACCGGAGCGGATTCGGATCCCGATCCCCGCCGACCTCTTGAAGATGGGGCCGAATCGCATTCACATCGAGCAGGCCGGCGAGGCGAAGGATCCCGAATCGCTCGACGACCTTGGAGTCCTCGAGATCGGCCTCGAGACTCAAGCCGTGGATCGAGCCACGCCCCTACAGAAACCCTGAGCGCGACTTGAAGACCTTGACCCGAAGTTTGGTTCGTCATGCCCATGCGATCGCCCGAGAAGTCGGCGCACGCGTGGTCCTGCTCTACGCGGACGTCGTTGAGGACGATCAGGATCTCGCCGACCTGATCCAGGACGTCGACTTCCGCGTGATCCTCGTCTCGAGGCGCCTGGGATTCCAGGCCCCTCCGGGCTGGGAGGAGCTCTGCGCGATCGTCCGTGTCCCCGACATCACCATGACGCGCGCCGGCCAGATCAAGGTCGCCACGCTCGTTGCGGCCGCCGAGAGCCTGATTCGGATCGGCGACCGGATCGTCTGCCTGACAGGCATCGATGGCTCCGGGACGATCGACACGATCATCGTCCTCGATCTCGGCACGGAGCTTGAGATGTTCGCCTACTCGGCGGCCGATCCGCTGCCGGCGGACGTCACCCCGGCCGTCTTCGAGCGCCTGCTGAGCCTCGCTAGCGAGCTGGGACTGGAAGGGAGAGAAGGGCGGTCGGTCGGGACCATCTTCGTGGTCGGCGACAGCGACAAGGTCCTTTCACAGAGCCACCAGCTCGTGATCAACCCGTTCCACGGGTATCCCGAGACGGAGCGCAACGTCCTCGACCCTCGGCTCGAGGAGACGATCAAGGAATTCTCGGCGATCGATGGGGCGTTCATCATCCGAGGCGACGGCGTCTTGCTGTCGGCGGGACGCTACCTCGCGCCTCACGCCAAGCTCGACCCACCCCTACAGAACGGGCTGGGGACGCGACACGAGGCGGCGGCGGCCATCACCATGACCACCGGCGCCATCTCGTTGTGCATCTCGCAGTCGACGGGAACCATCTCGATCTTCAAGCAAGGCCGGCTCATCACCGACATCGCCAAGCCCCGCGGAGGCGGTTCTTCGTCCGAAGTCCTCTGAGCGGACCGGATTCTCGAGCCGGCAATCGCTCGCCGGCTCGAACCTTACTCAACGGCCCTTGTTGAGTTCCTGGAAATAGCCGCGGATGTGCTTTTCGACGTTCTTGGGAACCTTCTGATTGGTTAGGGCCTCTTCCGAGAGCCCTGCCGAGGTCGCCATCTCACCCTGGATATCGATGACGCTCTGTCCCTTCTGGGGCGTGTTCGACTGGCTGTAACCTTCGAGCACGGCCTTCCCCTTGTTGAACTGCATCTTCTGCTTCGCGGTGTAGAGCGAAGTCGAGTCGGGAGCCTCGGGACGATCCCCCTGGCCTCGTCCACGTCCCAGGCCGTTCCCCTGACCAGGGCGGTTGTTGCCCCCCATCCCCATGTTACCCAGCGATTCTCCGAGCTGGTTCATCCCTTCGCCGGTCATGCCGTTCTTGGCGTCCTGGAGGTCGGCGAGGGCCCCGTCGAGCGACTCGAGCTCCTGGAGCTGCTTGGCCATCTCGGCGAGTTGATCCTGGGTCGCCCCCATCGCCTCGGCGGCCTTCTGCATGTCGTTCTTCTGAAGGGCGTCCTGAGCCTGGCCTAGCTTCGAGGCGAGTTGCTGGAGCTGCTTGAGGCTCTTGGCCTGCTCCTGGAGCTTCGACATCTCCTTGTCGAATTGCTCCTGGTTGAGCCCGCCATTCTTGAGGGCCTCCTCAAGCTGCTTCTTGCGCTGATCCATGTTGGCGAGCTTGTCCAACTGCTTGGACATCTGGCTCAATTGATCCTTGAGCGCCTTCTTCTCGGGCTCAGACATGGTGCCCGACTTGAGCTTCTCCTGGAGCTTCTTGAGCTCATTGGCCGCTTTGGCGAAGTCGGCCTTCGCGATGTCCTTGGCGAACTCGTCGGCCGGGCCGTTGTTGGCCATGTCCTTGAGCTGCTGGAGCTGGCGGTTGATCTGCTCGGGAGAGCCGAGCTTCTTCTGCCGATCCTTGATCGCGTCCGTGAGCTTGTTGAGTTCGACCAGCGCCTTGTCCTTCTGGGCGGGCGGCGACTTCGCGAGGTCTTCCGCCGCCTTCTCGATCTGGGCCAGGAGCTTCTCCGCCTCGGCGAACTTCTCCTTGGCCATCTCCTTGCGCTGGGATGCGATCTTCTTGCCGAGTGCCTTGGTCTGCTTCTCGACGACTTTCTTGTCAAGGGTCTCCGAGACCTTCGCGACCGCCTTGCGTTGCGTCAGCTCGGGGACAAAAAGCATGCCCGTGGCGATCGCGGCGGGAACGAGCGGGATCCAGGCGAGCCTCGGCATCTTGGGGCCGAACTTGCTGCCGATCTCGAGTCCGGAGACGTGCTTGATCGCGTCGGCCATCAGGGCGCGGCCGGCCGAGGTTGCGAGCAGCTCCTCGGGCAGGGTCAAGGCCGTGCTCAGTCGCTCGTTGAGCTGGAAGACCCGATCGATGGCCACCGCCGCATCGACACGGCTCGGCCCCGTCCAGATGGCGATGGCCGCGGCGATCAGGACGCCAAGGCCCCCCGCGATCGCGAACGGCAGCCAGTCGGCGCCAGGGACCGGGTATTTCAGGAATTTCTCGGCCGCGACGGCCATCGCGACGATGAGGAGGGCCCCCCCCCAGCACCAGACCAGCGCGGAGAGAAAACGCTGGAATCGCAGCCGACGCCAAACCCGCCCGATCGGTTTTTCGAGCTCACGCACGACAGCACCCCATCGTTCCGTAGACGAGATCAGACTCGGACGAACGTCATGGGGCGATTTTAACCGAACCTTCGCAGGCCCTGCAAGCCGGTAAGCCGAACGGATTCGGATCCTCGAATCGAAAGGCTCCCGCCTCGGGATGCAGTGCGCAGAGCAAAGGGCGTCGAGCCAGGTCGACTCGACGCCCTGCGTTCATCCGACTTCAGACCGGATCAGGCCCCGGCCGCGACGGGCTTCTGGCTTTGGGAGTAGACGTCGGAGGCGGCGGCGAGGGCTGCTCCCGGCTCGAGGGAGTGCCCGAGATCCCGGAGGCACGTTTCGAGGGCCGCGAGCAACAGCGTGACGTTCGACTGCCGCGAGCCGTAGCCCATCAGTCCGATCCGCCAGGCTTTCCCCTTGAGCGATCCGAGACCGCCGCCGATCTCGATCCCCCACTCCTTGAGCAGTCGCTTCCGGACGGTCAGGTCGTCGATCCCGTCGGGGATCCTGGCGCAGGTGAGCTGCGGGAGTTGGTGCCCCTCGGCGGTCACGATGCCGACGCCCATCGCAGCGAGGCCGGCCTTGAGGGCCTTGGCGTTGAGGGCATGCCTCGCGAATCGAGCCTCGAGCCCTTCCTCGACCACGAGGGCCAGCGCCTCGCGCAATGCATAGTTCATGCTGATGGGCGCGGTATGGTGATAGACGCGGTCGCTGCCCCAGTATTGCTGGATCATGGTCAGGTCCAGGTACCAGCTCTGGACTTTCGTCTTCCTCGCGTTGATGACCTCGGCCGCCCGGGCGCTGAAGGAGACGGGGGCCAGGCCCGGCGGGCAGCTCAGGCACTTCTGCGTACCCGAGTAAACCGCGTCGATCTCCCAGCTATCGATCTCGACGGGGATTCCGCCGAGGGCCGTCACCGTGTCGATGGCGATCAAGGCCCCGGCCTCATGGGCGATCTTGGCGATCTCCTCGACAGGCTGCCAGGCGCCGGTGGACGTCTCGGCGTGGACGATCCCGACCACCTTGGGATTCACACGCTGTATCGCCGCCTTAACCTCCTCGGGGTCGAAGACCTCGCCATAGGGGCGCTCGATGGCCGTGACTTCGGCCCCTGCACGCTTGGCGACGTCGACCATGCGCGTCCCGAAGACGCCGTTGACGCAGACGAGCATCTTATCGCCTGGCTCGATGAGGTTGACGACAACGGCCTCCATGCCCGCCGAACCCGTGCCGGAGACCGCGATCGTCAGGCGGTTCTTCGTCTGGAAGGCGTAGCGCAGGAGTTGCTGCGTCTCATCCATGAGCGCGACGAATTCCGGGTCGAGGTGGCCGAGCAGCGGCATCCCCAGCGCGGCGAGGACTCGGGGGTGGACCTCGCTCGGCCCTGGGCCCAGCAGCAGCCTCGGGGAAGGGTTGAGCGGGGTCGGAATCGCCGGGGGTGGGATCGAGAGCACGGGGATCACCTCATTCACGAGCGTACGTTTATCAATCGACGCGTTGTGGAGCGACGAACGACTTGATCAGGTCACTGATCGCCTTGAACTGGGGCCGGTCGGCCGTCTCCGTCCACTCGAACAGGATCGCCTCGGTCGTCGACACGACCGCGCCCGCACGTTCGAGCCGCCGCAGGGCGACCTCGGCATCGAACTTCGACCGCGACCCGACCGCATCGGCGGGGATCTGCACCCGATAGCCCTGGTCGAGAAGTTCCAGGGCCGTCTGTGCGATGCACACGTGGGCCTCGATGCCGGTCAGCGTCACGTGGTGGATCCGCTTCTCCCGGAGTTGATCCAATATGCCGCCCGCGCATGCGTGGAAGGTCATCTTCGCCACGCGATCGGGAACGAGTTCGGCGAGCGACGGGATCGTCGGCCCGAGCCCTTTCGGATATTGCTCCGTCGCCCAGTGCGGCAACTCGAGGGCCTTCGCCGCCTGCGTGAGCCGGATCGCATTCGCGATCACCAGGTCGCGGTCGTGGATTTGGCGAATCAACTTCTCCTGGATGTCGACGACGAGGAGTCCGCCATGGCTGGCCGTCAAGCGTAGCGATTGAGACATCGGGGAACTCCGCCAGGAGAGGGGGAATCAGGTGCCGATGCTATGTAGGCGGCTGAGCGGTTGTCAAGCAACCGCCAGCCGGAGGTTCGCGTCCGCGTTCAAGCGAGTCTTCGGGCAGGATCGAGGAGCATAAACAAGGTCGCACGAATGTGTCATTCTCTCGCTCCACCACCGGATCACCAGGTCTCGAATTTCAGATGATCGGGAACCCGTCAATTACGAACCCCCGTAGCGCCGATCCCGCAACATAAAACATTTATACATTGACAATTCTTTTTACAAATAGTTATCGATTTTATAATGTTAATTCATTTTTTAATTCCTGGAATTGATTCGCCCACTAACCCAAATAGAGGTTAGGTATGCTCTCGCGCCTCGACACAACGAAAGCGAAACCATCTCGGATCTAAATCAGCGGCCCTCAAACGTAGCAGCCCGAGAGAATGATTTCCCAGTCAGGGCAGAGCCCGCGTTCCTCGTGAAATTTGGATGAATAGTCGCTTCAGTGTTGTATCAGAGGTAATAACGAGGGCTGTTGGTGTGTGGCTCTTCTTCGATCCCCAGGAACTCGACAACCCCGGCGCCTCGTTCAGTCTCCAATAATGTTTGAACAAATCGAGGATTTTGAGGGTATATCGCGCCGATTTCCAGGCGCCTAAGGCGGGCCGGCTTGCCGTGGGTTGGGGGTGTGAGTACGATGGTAAAATTGGAACCGGGCTTCGCTGAAGTCCAGGGGCGACGGCCGGGGAACCAGGGCGACGCGGGGGCAACAGGTTTGGCTGATAAGCCTCGACTTCTCGTCATCGAACGCGATGGCCAACCGGCGTTCCTCACTCGCACGCACCTCGGGGAAGACTACGAGATCGTGACCGTGCGGTCGGTGGGCCGTGCCCTCGCCATGCTCCGCGAAAAGACGTTCGAGGGGGTCTACGTCGACACGGGCCAGCTCGCCGCCGTGCATCGAGCAGGGGTTCTGATCCAGGCCGACGAGGTCCTCGAGGCCATCTCCGACGGCGTCGCCGTGGTCGATCCCGACCTCGCCGTCACCTGGGCCAATCCCGAATTCCTCGCGCTGGCCGACCCGAGTGTGACGACCGTCGGCAGCAAGTTCTACCGGGCCCTGGGCAACCCAGAGGTCATCGGTAGCGAGACCTGCCCATTCACCAATGCGGTGGCCTCCCGGCTCCCCTCGAGCACCGTCCTCCGGATCGGGGCCAACCGCTACCTCCGCGTGACTGTGACGCCCGTTTTCGAACACGGCGGTAACCTCAGCCAGCTCATCGCCCTGACGCGCGACATCACCGACGAGACGCAGCAGCAGCTCAAGGTGAACGCCATTCATAAGGCGGGGGACGAACTGGCCGACCTTACGCCGGAAGAGCTTTCGGAGATGGGGGTCGAAGAGCGGACGGACCTCCTCAAGTACAATATCACGCGGCACATGAAGGATCTGCTCGGGCTCGACTTCATCGAGATCCGACTCCTCGATCGCCCGACCGGGCGGCTCATCCCGCTCTTGACCGAGGGGATGACCTTCGTCGCCGCGAATCGCGAACTCTACGCACGCAAGGAAAACAACGGCGTCACCGGCTACGTTGCGGCAACCGGCCAGAGCTATCTCTGCCGGGACACCGCGCAGGATCCCCTCTACCTCGAAGGGGCCGCCGGCGCCCGCAGCTCCCTCACCGTGCCCCTGACATATCACGGCACGGTCATCGGCACACTGAACGTCGAGAACGCCCACGCCTATGCGTTCGACGAACGCGATCGCCAGTTCCTCGAGATCTACGCCCGCAATGTGGCCTCGGCCCTGAACACGCTGGAGCTCCTCCAGGCCGAGAAATTCAGCGCCGCGACGGCCTCGGTCGAGGCGATCAGCCGCGAGCTGGCCCTGCCGCTCGACGACATCCTCAGCGATGCCACAACCGTCCTTGATCGCTATGCGGGGCACGACGACGACATCATCGCCCGCCTCCGCCACCTCCTCATCCGGGCCCGCGAGATCCGCAGCCTGATTCAGAAGGTCGGCTCGACCATCGCCCCCGAGCCCAAGCGTAGTACGCCCAGGCCAGCGCCCAGGCTGGCGGGGACCCGTCTGCTCGTGGTCGACGCCGACGAGGCGATCCGCCGTTCGGCCCACCATTTGCTCGGTGGAGAAGGGGCCACCGTGGAGACGGCTCGCGACGCCCACGAGGCGATCGCCCTGGCCCGGCAAACCCCATACTCCGCAGCGCTCGTCGACATTCGCCTTCCTGACCTCGACGGTTACGCCACCTTCTGCAAGCTACGGGAGGTGCAGCCGGGTGTTCCCATCATCCTCATGACCGGATTCGGGTGGGATTCGTCCCACTCCATCGTCAAGGCTCGCCAAGAGGGACTTCAGACCGTGCTTTATAAGCCCTTCCGGGCCGACCGCTTGATGGAGGCCGTGGAGCAGGCGCTCCGGCCGACGGGAGACGCGGCATCGGCCGCTTCCGCTACCTCAACCATTGCAACGGCCCAGGTAAGCAACGCCGATCAGGAAGGTCAGGACGCGGAGAGTCGGGCCACGACCGAGGTCCAAGCTCATGGCTCTTGATTGGCTCTGGCTCGCCTTCATCCTCGTCGGGCACCTCGGCGTGATGGTCGTGTTCGTGAACGTCGTCCACGCCCTCGGGATGTCGGACGAACGCATGTCCTACGTGAAAATCGGGGCGCTCGCCGTCCTCGTGCTCGGCAGCCTCGGGTTCGTCTACGCCACCACTCAGCACGTCTGGACGTCCTGGCATGTCCTGCCGCGTGTCTATGCAGTCGTCTGCCTGTGCGTCGCGCTGATAGGTATCCCGGCGACCTCCCTTTTGCGCTTTTCTAGGCGTCTTCCGCTCGATATCAGCGAGCGGGTCGAGGAAGTCAACTTCGCCGAACAGCATGGCAAGGACAACCTCATCGGCGAAGGGAAGCATGCCTGGATCCTCCGCATCCCGGGCAATGAGTCGCTCCGGGTCTGCAAGCGGGAGTGGGAGATCCTCCTGCCGTCGCTCCCGAGGGAGTGGGACGGGCTCAGCATCCTCCAACTCACCGACCTCCACTTCGCCCCCTGCTACGATCGCCGCTTCTTCGAGCTGATCTGCGAAGAGGCGAAGAAGTGGGAGTCGGACCTCCTCCTCTTCACCGGCGACCTCATCGACGACGACGCGGTGATCGACTGGATCGTCCCCTTGATGTCTACCGTCGAAGGGAAGCTCGGGACGTATTCGATCCTCGGCAACCACGACTACGACCAGGATCATCGCCGGGTCAGCATCGAGCTCGAAAAAGCCGGCTTCACCGACCTGGAGGGCCGCTGGACCGAGTTGGAGATCGCCGGCAAGACGCTCGGTATCGGCGGGACCTCGTACCCCTGGGGGCCGAGGCTCGACCTCTCCGAGGCACCCAATGCCGACTTCAAGCTCCTGCTGAGCCACTCGCCCGACTTCTTCTATCGAGCGGTGAAGGGTGGCATCGACCTGATGCTCTCAGGCCACAACCACGGCGGCCAGATTCGATTGCCGTTCGTCGGCCCCGTGTTCATGCCCAGCATGTACTCGCGGCATTTCGACCGCGGCTTCTTCCGCACCGGCTCGACCTTGCTGCACGTAGGGCAGGGGATCGCGGCCAAGCACCCGATCCGCATCGGCTGCGTCCCCGAAATCGGCCGGTTCGTCCTTCGAGCCGTCGGACCGAACCCGACCCAGGCCGACGCCATGCCCCGCGTCCGGCTCCAGGAGTCGACCGACTCGGTCCTGACATCCTGATGGGCTGAGTCGTTTGCGAGCGGATCCTCATTCGCCTGCTTTTGCGGGAGAGCGAGGATCCGCAGCCCGTCTTCAGAGCGCACGACGAGCCAGGATCACGGCCCCCTCGGCGGGTTCGGTGACTCGAACGGGTTCGGGCTCGTAGGCGTGGTTTCGTAGGTGCTCGACGAGACTGGACTCGACCTGACGAGCCGAGAGCAGGAAACCACCCGCGAGGGCGAGAGGAAGTTTGCCCTCGACGATACCCAACGACCGGGCCACGGCCATCACCATGTCACCGAGATCGCGACCCGCCGGGTCGAGCAGGTCTGCGGCAACGCTAAGATCCTCGGCCGCGGCCGCGAGAACGATCGGGGCCCATCCCGCGATGATGGTGCGGTCCACGCCGGGACCGTAGACCGCGGGGACGAGGCCGCTCGCTTCGGAGAGGTCAAGAGCTTCGAAAAAGTGCCTGGTCAGGATATCGGGCTGACTCCCGGTCCTTTCGCGTCCATCGGCTCGTCGAGCGATGCGTCGTAAGGCATCCAGGACGACCCGATAGGCGCTCCCTTCGTCGCCGAGGAGCGGGCCCCAGCCACCCGACCGCGACGATTGCCCCTCGCGATTGCGGCCGACTGCGATCGAGCCGGTCCCCGCGATCACGCCGACGCCCCAGCCCTCGCTCGTCCCCGCGGCGACGACGAGATCGCCGTCGGTGATCGTCAACAGCTTCCTCGTCAGCCCTCTTTGATCGGCCCATTCGCGAAGGGTCGCCTGCTCCTCCGGGCGGCCGAATCCGGCCAATCCGAGGCAGGCACATTCCAGGCTCCGAACTGGTTCGTCAAGCTTGGCGAAGGCCAGGGCGATCGCTTGATCCAGGGCCTCCAGGGCGGGCTTCATCCCGATCGCCCGGCAGTTGGAAGGGCCCGATCGTCCCGACGCGAGCACGGTCCCGTCGAGGTCGGCGAGGAGTGCGACGGTGCTCGTCCCACCCCCATCGATGCCGAGCAGCATGGGAGTCTTCACGCCTCTTCCTCCGACGCGGACTCACCCCGGACCGCCGCGCCAACCTGGCCACCATATGTCTCCATGCGTCGTTTCGCCTCATCGGGCTTGACCCCAGCAAGGGCCGCGACGAGTGCGACCTTGAGTTGACCGTCGCATCGGGCGAGGAGTTGAACCGCCGCGTCATCATCGAGGCCCGCCAACTCGCGGAGCATTCGGCGCGTTCGGAGTCGGAGCTTCTCATTCGTCGGGCGCAGGTCGACCATCCGATTGCCGAGCGTCTTGCCGATCCGGACCATCGCTCCCGTCGTGATCATGTTCAGGACGAGCTTGGTGGCAGTACCCGCCTTGAGCCTGGTGGAGCCTGCGAGGACTTCGGGCCCGACCTGGATCGCAATCTCCAGGTCCACCACGGCGCCAAGGAGGCTCGGCCGATTGCAGGCGATGCCGACGGTGGCACATCCCAGGCTGCGGGCGTACTCGACGGCACCGAGCACATACGGAGTCCGACCCGACGTGGCGATGCCGACCACCAGATCGTCCGCCTTCAGGTTCAGGACTCGCAGATCCTCGGCCCCTTGCGCGGAGTTGTCCTCGGCCCCTTCAATCGCACGCGTCAGGGCCGTCTGGCCGCCCGCAATCACGCCGATGACCATGTCGGGCGACGTGCTGAAGGTGGGAGGACATTCCGATGCATCCAGGACACCGAGCCTGCCCGACGTCCCCGCGCCGGTGTAGATCAGGCGGCCGCCGCGGCGGAATCGATCGGCGGTCCAATCGATGGCCTGGGCGATTGCCGCGGCCTCGGCACGGACCGCGACGACGACCTTGGCATCTTCGTCATTCATGAGCGCGACGATCTCCGACGCGCTCATGCGGTCGAGCGTATCGGAGAGGGGATTCCTCGCCTCGGTCAGCAGGTGGTCTTCGATCGCCATGGCCTGTCGGCAAGCTCCAACGCGAGGAATAAACGTCTGTCGATCGACTTGAAGACTTCGAGATCTCTCAGGGGTAGAGAAGATATTTGACTCGCACGGCCTTGAAGGCCTCGAGTTCGGCCTCCCAGAGCCGTTCGATCTCGACTGCGGATTTTCCTTCGATGAGGGCCATCTGGGTCGCCCGGTCGGTCATGAGCTTGAGCATCCCCTCGGGCTTCCATTCCTTGGGATACATATGGTGCAGAGCGGCCGCGAATGAGATCCCGAGGTGGACCGGGTCGAACCGGCTCCAGTCCGAGATCGAAATGAGCACGCCACCGCAATCCTGGCCCGCGTACTGACGCTCCTTGGGGGAGAATCGGACCGGCAGGAACCTGGCTCCGGGGATGTTCTGAGCGTTCAGATACGAGGCGAAGGCACGCGGGTCGATCCAGGGAGCCCCGACTCGCTCGAACGGCGTATCGGTCCCCCGACCGGTGGCCAGGTTGGTCGCCTCGAGCAGGCCGATCCCGGGATAGATCAGGGCCTCCGTGAGGCTCCGCATATTGGGCGAAGGGTTCACCCAGAGGAGGCCGGTCTTGTCGTAGAGGTCGCCGCGATGCCAGCCCTCGCAGGGGATGACCGTGAGGCCGGCCCCGATCTTGCGCTCGGTGTTGTAGAGCCGGGCGAGTTCGCCGACGGTCATGCCGTGCCGCACGGGCAACTCGTGGTAGGCGATGAACGAGGCCAGATCCGGGTCACGCACAGGTCCAGAGACCGCGAGTCCGCCGATGGGATTGGGGCGGTCGAGGACCATCACCGCCAACCCCTTTTCCCTGGCGGCCTCGAGAACGAGCCCGAGCGTGCTGATATACGTATAATAGCGAACGCCGATATCTTGAATGTCATAGACGAGCACGTCGAGGCCTTCGAGTTGCTCCGCGCTCGGCTTGCGTGTCTTGCCATGGTAGAGGCTGTGGATCGGCAGGCCAGTCTTCTCGTCCCTGCTGTCGCCAACATTCTCTTTATCGAGCAGGCCTCGGATTCCGTGCTCCGGGCTGAAGAGTTTGACCAGGCGGACGTCAGGCGCGGCGAAAAGAAGATCGATCGCAGCCTTGCCAGTCTTGTCGAGGCCGGTGTGATTCGTGACGAGGCCGACCCGCTTGCCTTTCAGGGGTGCGAACCCCTGTTTGACGAGGACGTCGAGGCCCGTATCGACAGGACCTTCAGACGATTCAACAACCGGAGTCGGCGGGGCAGGACGATCGGTGATCGACTCCGCCGCGATGGTGGCGACCTGGCCTCGAAGCTTCGACGGGGATGCGGCCCGCCCGTCGGGATGGAGCCGGCTCGACAGGATGACGACCGCCATGTCGGTCTCGGGGTCGATCCAGAGGCTCGTGCCGGTGAATCCCGTATGCCCGAAGCTCCGGGGACCGAAACGCTGACCGCGGAGCGAACTGAACGGAGTATCCACGTCCCACCCGAGCCCGCGACGTTGCCGAGCGGGGGTGTCGGCGGCATCCGTCATGGCGCGGACCGTCTCGGGCTTGAGGATGACTTGCCCGTCTCGGGTCTTGCCCAGGTCGAGGATCATCTGAGCATAGATCGCAATGTCATCGGCAGTGCCGAACAGGCCGGCGTGCCCGGCGACCCCGCCCAGCGCACGGGCCCTCGGGTCGTGGACGACGCCCCGGAGCAACGCACCCTGGAACTTCTCGGTCGGAGCCGCCCGAGCCGGATCGGTCGGGAGGAAGCGAGCCTCGATACCGAGGGGCTTGAAAATATGGGCCGCGGCGAATTCGTCGAGCGGGCTGCCCGAGACGCGCTCGACGATCTTGCCGAGGATCATGAAATTGACGTCGCTGTAGAGGAACTTCTCGCCGGGATTCGACAGCAGGTCCAGTTCGGCGATCTTCTTCCAGGCCTCGGCCGGGCCGTCCTTGAAGTCGCCGATGGGATTGTCGGCGATGAGCCCGGTGCGATGCCGCAGCAACTGCTCGAGGGTGATCGCCCCCTTGCCGTGGTTGTCGAACTCGGGCAGGAGTTTGGCCAGCGTGTCGTCGAGGTGCAGCCTGCCCTGATCGACCAGGATCATGATCGACGTCGCCGTGGAGATCGGCTTGGTCAACGATGCGAGGTCGAACATCGTATCCCGCGTCAACGGCTCGGGGGTCGGCTCCACGACCTTCTGACCGGCCACAACGAGATAGGCGATCTTGCCGTGGCGCGTCACCATGATGACGGCCCCCGGCACCTGCTTCTTCTCGATTGCCTCGGCCACCGCACCCTTGATGGCGTCGAGTCGCGAGGCGTCGAGACCAACCTCCGCCGGCTTAACCTCGGGGAGCGGCTCCGCGCGGACCGAGGCGTTGGCCAGCATCAACGATGCGGCGAGGAATGCGAGTCTGGTGAAACTCATATCAAAGTTCCGATTCGAGGACGGGCTTCGGCTCGGCGGAGGGCTCGCCGCCGAGGAAGAGGGTGTCGACGAGGACACCCGTCGAGACGACCGTGGACGAACCGATCAACGCATACCAGGGCCATGCCAGTTGCGTCCCGAATTTGGCGAACGAGACGGCGGCCAGGCCGACGAGCAGGCCGGCCAATGCGGCGGGCTGCGGGACCTTGGTGAAGATCCCGAGAAGGAAGAGTCCCAGCACGATCCCCGTCGTGAACGAGGCGATTGCCAGGGCGTTCACGACGACGTTCTCCTGGAGTTGGGTCGCTCCCAGTGCCATCGCCATCTGCCCCAAACCCCAGACGGCGGTCAGGCCTCGAGACACCCACAGGAGGTGGCGATCCTCGGCGTTGGGAACCAGCGGGCGATAGATGTCATTCACCGTCGTCGCCGCCGAGGCATTCAGCGAGCCCGAGAGCGTCCCCATCGCGGCGGAGAAAATCGCAGCCACGACGATGCCCAGGAGCGGCGTGCGGAGGTTGTGCACGATGAAGTAAGCAAACTCCTGGTCCTTGGCGAGCTTGCCCCCTACGTCGGTCGGCGGGAATTCGCGGAAGAAGACGAAGAGGCCGGCACCGATCAAGAGGAACAGTGCGAACTGGGCGAAGACCACGAATCCGCTGGCGATCAATGCTCCGGCGGCCTGCCCCTGAGATCGAGCCGAGAGATAGCGCTGGACCATCAACTGGTCTGCGCCGTGGGTCGCGGTGTTCAGCACCATTCCGCCGAAGAGCCCCGCCCAGAATGTGAAGGCATTGGAGGGGTCGAAGGCGAAGTTGAACATCCGGAATTTATGGGCGGCCGACGCGACCGACCAGAGCTCCGGCCATCCCCCAGGCAGCTTGCCGACGAGGATCGAGAGCGAGATCAGGGCGCCGATGATGTAGATGTGGAACTGGATGACGTCGATCCAGATGACCGCCTTCATCCCACCGAGGAACGTGTAGACGATCGTGGTCAGCCCGACCGCGAGGATCGACAATTCGATCGAGCCCCCCGTGATCACCTGGAGCACCCTGGCGGCGAGGTAGAGCCGCAGGCCGTCGGCCAGCACGCGCGTCAACAGGAAGAGGATCGAGGCCGTCGTGCGGGTCGCGCCACCGAACCGGTTCTGCAAGACCTCATATGCCGTGAAGATCTCACCGCGGAAATACGAGGGGAGGAGTAGAAAGGCCACCAAGAACCGCCCGACGAGATAACCGAGCGGCAGTTGCAGATACGTGAAATCCCCCCGATAGGCGATCCCGGGCACACTCAGGAAGGTCGCCGTGCTCGTCTCGGTCGCGACGATCGAGATCATCACTGCCCAGGCGGGGATGTTGCTCTCGCCGAGGAAGTAGCCCTTGAGCTCCTTCGACTTGGAGCCCATCCAGGCGCCCAGCCCCGTGCAACCGGCGATGTAGAGGACGATGATGACCGTGTCGATCGGCGAGAAATGGAAGGCGGCGAGAACGGGGTGCATACGGACTCCGGGCGGGGACAATTCCGGCGGGCGCGGAGGCAGCGGGAGAGGCCGGCCTAGATGTAGACCCGCTTATTATAGATGTACCACTCCAAAAGCAACACCCCGAGAGCCAAGACGGCCAATGGCTTCCACCAATCCTTGCGGGCGGGCCTGGGCCGGGCCGTCCCCGCCACCGGGTTATATCCGATCTTGATCTTGTAGTTCTCGGCCTGCGAGGAGGTCGCGGGCACCCCGTCCGGGACGAGCCCCCGTGTGGCCAGGTCGCTCTCTCGCATGTCGAACTGATTCACCGCGAATGCGAGATTCCCCTCCGGATCCCAGCTTGCCCGATAGATCCCCGTCCGATCCGTCTGGTTGTCGATGTACGTCCCCTGCGGCGTCCTCGAGAGCGTCTCGACCTTGTCCGAGGGTGATGTGACTTTGATCTTGTCCTTCGCCCCCTCGGCCCGAAGTACCACGGGCTGTCCAGGGAGGTGGACATCCTCGCCCGAAGACTCGCGAGCATTCCCGAGGAACTGGAGGCTATTGAATAGGAACAGGGGGAAGCTGATGTTCCGATACCAGTTGGTGTTGAACTTGTCGCCGTCCATGAGCGGGAATGTGACCACGGCATCGGAGAACCCCTGCCGGGGCGCGATGAAGGCAAGGGCCCCGCGATCGCTCTCGATCAGCTTCGTCGACCCCGGCGGCGGCTCGACACTCGTCGCCTTGAGGATCGCCACAGTCGTGAGGTCGCGCACGAATTGGAGCAGGGGATGCCCCGAATCCCAGTCGAGGATCACCGGCTGTTCGACGGGCTTGGCATTGGCGTAGGCGGGGCCGGGGGGTAGGACTCCGAAATAGAGGGCATTCGCCTCCGGAGGCGTCTCGGGGCGGAAATTGTCATAAATGATGAGGTCGAAGCGGCCGGCGCGGATCTCGCGGCCAACCTGATCGGCCTTCGCCTCCTCCGGTGTCAGCACCGTGACATCGGCGCGTTCGACCGCCGTCGGAGTCTTGAGGGTATCGGCCAGGTAGCGATTGCCCGAGGAGATCAGGAGGACCTGGGCCTTCCTGGGGTTCCCGACGATGGCGAATGCGTGGTTGTCGAGGTCGAGCGAGTCCTTCTCGGTGAGGCGCACCTCGAGCTCGGCCATGCCGGCGTCGGGGAGGTCGAACTTAAACGACTGGTCGTCCTGAGGGCCAAGTTTGAGGGCGATTGCGTCGACCAGAGTCCCCGGCTGCCCCGGCTTCTTGGGATCGAGCCGGAAGAGCTGGGCTTCGGTCGAGACCTCCGTCTCCCGGTAGTTATGCACCCGGCCGAAGACCTGGTACATATCCGGATGCTCGTCGTTGCGTCGTGTTTGGAGCGCGAGGATCGCGACGTTGTCGGAGGGGTTCTTGCCCTTTTCCCCGCTCGTCGGGGCGGTGGGAGCTTCTCCGGGGGTGCCGACGGGCGGCGGCGGGGGCCCGATCACGACGACCTCGGGCTCGAGGTTGCCGAGGCTGAACCCCTCAACATCGGCGAAGCCGCCGTCGGTGTAGATCATCAGCTTGGGCGGGACCACGGCGGTGGCGACCACCCCTTCGCCATACTGCTTGGACGGGTTCGCAAGGCCTGCTGCGACCTGCAAGGCCTCGCGCAACGAGGTTGAGGACTCGCTGGGCTCGATCGAATCGATCCGGCGATTGAGGAGGTTCCGATCGGACGTGTAGTTGGAGACAACCTTGGCCCGGTCGGAGAAAGCGATGACCATGGCCAGGTCGTCCGACTCCATCGAGGCGATGACCTTCTTGGCATCCTCCTTGGCGCGGGCGAGTCGGCTGGGCTTGATGTCGGTGGCCGACATGCTGGCCGAGTTGTCGATCGTGATGACGTAGCGCTGGCCGGGGGTCGTTGTGCCCTGAATCCTCGGCCCTGTGAGCGCCAACATCGCGAGACCGACGGCGAGGAGTTGCAGGAAGAGCAGCAGATTCTTCCGCAACCGTTGAAACAGACTATTCACATGCAGGTCTTCGAGGCTCCGCCTCCAGAGCAGGGTACTGGAGACCTGCACGGGCCGCCGACGCAGCTTGAGGAAGTAGAGGGCGATGATCCCCACGGGGATGCCCGCCAGGGCCGCCCAGGCCATCCCGCTCAGCGGCGAGGCGAACTGAACGGGGAAACTCAGACGGCTCAGGCTGCCCCAATTCATGGCGTTTCGACCTCAACTCGTGCGGTTGGCCTCGGCTCAATTCCTCGGATGACTCACGAACGGACGATTAAAGTTCCGACTCCGGTTCCAGCGTGCCCGGTCGCTCGCCCTTGCGCTTGCGGATCATCGTGTAGAGCAGGTAGGCAACCAGGGCCGCGGAGACCCCGTAAAAGATCCAGGGGTCTTTCAGATTGCTGAGCATCGCCGCCCATCCTCAACGAAACAAGTTTCAGGGTCACACCAGGGCCCATCGTCACTTCACGAGGCCGCGCTGGCGGAGGTAGTTCAGGATCAGTTTATCGAACGGGTTGTGATTCGTCGTGAAGATGTAGGTGATCCCGCGCCGGGTGCACCACTCCTTGAGCCCGCCGACGAACGCGTTCAGGTTGTCCTTGTAGCGCTTGAGCAGCGGGGCACTGACGCTGATCTCGGCGATGTCGTCATCCTCGCAGTCGACGAGGCGGAGGTCCCCCACGAGTTCGGGCTCGACCTCCTCGCGGCTCAAGACGTGGATGACGTAGATGTCCATGTTCCGGGCGAGCAGGTACCGGAGGGCGTTTTCATAGCCATTCTTATCGAGGAAGTCGGAGATGACGACCACGATCCCCTTGCCCGAATGCTTGATCGCGAACGACTTGGCCGCAGCCGTGAGGTTGCTCGACCCCGAGGCCTTGAGCTGCTCGAGGTACTGGACGACTCGATACATCTGGGAACGGCCGCGGACGCTCGATAGCCCGGTGGCAAGCCCCGATGTGAACGTGTCGAGCATGACCCGGTCGTGATTGACGAGGCCGATGAACGAGAGGGCCGCGGCGACCTGCTTGCCGTATTGCAACTTGGTCGGGTCGCCGAAGTCCATCGACAAGCTCGTATCAAGGAGAGTGTAGAAGTGCAGATCCTCTTCCTCGAGGAAGAGTTTGAGGAAGAGCTTGTCGAGCCGCCCGAAGACGTTCCAGTCGATGTGCCGGAGGTCATCGCCGATGGAGTAATTGCGGTGGTCCGCGAACTCCACCGAGGAACCTCGCCGCTTGCTCTTGCGCTCGCCCTTCATGCGGCCGACGAAGATCTTCCGGCTCACCAACTCGAGCTGTTCGAGCCTGTGCAGGAACTCAGGGTCGAGCAGGGGGGTTTGGATCGTGCTCATCGTGCGGTCGGTTCCCGGAGGCCGTTGTCGGCGAAAGCAACGCGGTTCGTCGTCTCGAGAGGTTGTCCGGCGCCTTGCGCCGGGCCCGCCTCGGCCCGATCCCATCGATTTCGAGCGAAGTAGCAAGCCAACTCGCCCCCGGCCAAAGCGAGGAAAAAGGCGGCCTGGGAATGGGCCGTGACCTGCAAGTAGCCGGTGGTCATCGACGAGGTCGGCCGTACGCTGAAGCGGTTGACCCCGATGTCGCCTATCGCCCAGAAGCTGATGAGATCCATCACCTTCGTCGAGAAGAGCAGGGTACGAGTTCCGAACTCGGCCCCAGGGCCGAGACTGAACAAGAGGTAGATCCATCCCGTGATGGCGAATCCACCCCAGAAAGTCTTGAGGGGATCTTCGCCGTACTTCGCCCCGATGGTGGCGACGATGAGCGAAAAAAACGAGATGCTGAAAATGAGGCTTGCCCAAAGCTCGCCCGCGTTCACGTAGGCGAGGAGGTCCACGGCCAGGATCGCGATCAAGGTCATGACGACCGAGAACGACCAGCGTTGTTGCCTCATCAGCAGCCTCCGGGACGATTAGCCCGCCCAGTCCGACACATAAAAGAGCACGAGCATCAAGACGGTGGTGATCCCCAGGCCGATCAGCCAGGGGACGAGTGCCGCCAGGAAGATCGTCCAGCGTGCCCTGAGCCCGAGCGAGTGCCGCCTCTGCAGGAACCCGAGTGCGGTGAACCAACTCTCGAGGATCACGAGCGTCCCCCCCATCGCCGTGATCAGTGCGACGGTCGTCTCCGCCTGCCAGGCGACCATGGAGACGATGAAGAGGGTCGCGCAGAGGGTGATCAAGCAGACGAGGTCCCCCGTCTTGAGGTCCAGCCTCTCGGACTCGGGGGGGTTCCAGGCGATGGGGGCCGGCGGCGGATTGTAGATGTCGTGCATGGTGTAGTCTCCTCGGCGTTGGCCCTGCGACTTCCTCCAGTGGATCAGCCGGCCTTGGCCACGGGCGCGGCGAGCTCGACCTTCTCGGGCACGGCGTCGAGGACCTTGAGCAGGACGTCATCCGGCTCGATCCCCTCGGCCTGGGCTTCGAAGTTGAGCAGGACGCGGTGGCGGAGGCTCGGAAGATACACGCGTCGCAGGTCTTCGAAGCTCACATTGTAACGTCCGTCGAGCAGGGCGCGGACCTTTGCCGCCAGGACGAGGGTCTGCACGCCGCGGGGGCTGCTCCCCCAGCGGATGTACTGGTTGGTGACATCCGTGGCGAACGGGCCTTGCGGATGAGTCGCCAACGCCAGCCGAACGGCGTAATCCTGGACGTGGGGGGCGATGATGACCTCGCGGGCCAGGGCCTGCATGCGGATCAGGGTCTCGCCGTCGATCACCTTCGCGGCCTGGGGTTTTTCCCCTCGGGTTGTGCGATCGAGGATCGTGTTCAGCTCCTCGCGCGTCGAGTAGCCAACCACGAGCTTGAAGAGGAAGCGGTCGAGCTGGGCTTCGGGGAGCGGATACGTCCCTTCCTGCTCGATCGGGTTCTGGGTCGCCATCACGAAGAACGGCTGCTTGAGCTTGTGGATCGTGCCGCCGACCGTGACCGAATGCTCCTGCATGGCTTCGAGCAGGGCCGACTGGGTCTTGGGGGTCGCACGGTTGATTTCGTCGGCCAGGACGATCTGCGAGAAGATCGGCCCCCGCTGGAACTCGAACACGCGGCGACCGTCCGGCCCTTCCATGACGATGTTCGTGCCGAGGATGTCGGCCGGCATCAGGTCGGGGGTGAACTGGATCCGGTTGAAATCGAGCGAGATCGCGTCGGCCAGGGTACGAACCAGGAGCGTCTTGCCGAGGCCGGGGACCCCTTCGAGCAGGGCGTGACCGCCGACGAAGAGGCAGGTGAGGACGCCATGGACGATCTCGTCGTGCCCCACGATCACCTTGGCGATCTCGCCCTTGACGCTGCTGTAGGCCGACCGGAACTCGTCGGCCCGGGATTCCATCGTGGCGGCATCGGCGGTAGCCATCGCGTATCGTCCTCGCTTGTTGATTCGGAACCTGGAGCGTGAGAGTCGCGTTCCGTGTGTTGCTGGCCGGTCTCGAGGCTTTGTGAGTCGAGTTGGACCGACGTCTTCAAACTGAGATGACACCAGGTGCATGTGTCCGGGATCAGGATTGCCCTTCCTTCTTGTCCCGATCTTCCCAGACGCGCTGCTTGGCCTTGAGCAGTCGATTGGTATAGCTCTCGGGCTCGGGGGCCTTGGGAGCGTCGGGGCCGAGGCCGGGGCCGGCCGGGGTCGTGCGAGGCGGTCGGCTCGCATCGGTCGGGAGCTTGCCCTCGATGACTTCCTCGCCGCTCGTAACGGCCTCGCCGGAGGCCGGCGGGGGTGCCTCGTATCGGGTGGCCGACCGGGAGCGATCGAGTTGCTCGCTCACCTCGGCCTTCTTGCCCTTGAGCTTCTCCATGTACTCGACCCGCGGTGCCACTTCCTGGCCTCGCAGCTTCTTCCACTGGTCGGAGAGCAACTTGCGCATCCGATCGAAGTCGGGGGCGACACGCCGGACGGCCACGTCTCCGAGGAAGAGGAAGGCCGAGAGCCAGAGGAGCGTCGGCCAGAGGTCTGCGAAGGCTCTCGGATTCATCAGGAGCGGATCCCGGCGGAAGTGGTCGACCGAGTCGACCGTGCGTTGCAGATCCGTGCGGCCGTCCTGGCGGAACTTCCAGCTACCGACCTCGCCATCGGTCAGGCTCGCGATGGTCTCGAGGTTCGCCGGGTTCGAGCGGAGCTCGCGGTATTCGTCCGAGTACGGCACCGAGACGCCCGAGGAGATGAAGCCCTGGACCCCCTCGGCCCCTCGATATCCGAGGTTCACGAAGTAATTGCCACTCTGCTCGGCGTTGTCGATCGTCGCCTCGTACTTGCCCGGGGCGGTCTGGACGAGTTCCAGACTCGACCGCTTCAGGTCGGGGCTCAGCACGCTGCCTTGCAGTTGGAGGAAGTTGAGGAACTGGTTTTCCTTGTCGAGGGCGTCGACGACGACCTTGATCCGGCCCTCCTCCCGGCGCACGTTCAGGGTGAGGTTCCCCGGGTCGACAGGCCGCATCGACCAGCGGATGACCTGAGACCAGAAGGCGGAGTAGCTTTCCCAGTCGGGCCAGGTCTTCGCCCAGCGGCGGCCGGCGTCGGACGTGAAGGCGACCGAGCGGCCGAGGCCATACGTCCAGTGGGCGAGGAGCGGGTTGACTTGCCCCGCGGGGAGCGGAGAGGTCAAGGGGGCCTCGACCAGCTCGTTCTCCTTGAGGCTCGTCAGCACGAGGCCGTTGATCGGGGGGACTTCCGCCGGCAGGCCGATGACCGGCTCGCTCAGGTAGTTGACCTTCGGGGCCCAGGGCGCGGCCTGCTCGAAGATCAAGGGACGCGAGATCGTCCGCGCCTCCTTCTGATAGATCCGAGGCAGGGCACGCGGGTTGGTGACGTTGTAGAACCGGCCTTTCGTCCGATTGGCCAGGTTCCTCATCACGCTGAACGCGCCGAGGTCGTTGCCATGGGCGGCGGTGAGGACGGCCGTCACCGTGATCTTGTTGGCGGCGAGTTGGTTGATGACCTGGGAAGTCGGCGGCGTCGGGTCGCCGTCGCTGATGATCACGATATGCCGGGTCATCGCATCCTTCACACCCATCAGGCCCTTCATGGCCATCTGGAGCGAGGGGTCGAAGTCGGGCATGTCGCCGGGCGTCATGCGATCGATGGCTCGAAGCATCGTGGGACGCCCGCCGCCGATCGGCCTCAGGGTAAAGAGCCAGGCCTCCTGGCCTTCCCAGTGGAGCATCCCCGCATAGTCGTAGGTCGAGAGGGCGTTGAGGGCCGCCTTGGAAACGACCTTCTGCCAGTAGTTGCCCTCAGCGATCTCGCTGGCGTGCATGATCATGACCATGGCGCCGATCCCCTGGACCTTGAGCGCCTTGATCTGCATATCGACGGGTAGGGCCTTCTCGACGGGGGTGTTCATCCAGCCCCCCGCGCCGAAGCTTTCGCGACCTCCCAGCATCACCAGGCCCGCCCCCATGTCGCGGACGTTCGACTCGAGGAGTTGATGCTGGGACTCGGTGAACGCGTCCTTGGGGACGTTCGCCAGGATGACCGTGTCATAGGCCTGCAGTTGGGCGATATCTGTCGGGAGCGGATCCCCGCCGACCGCGCCAGAGCCGTCGATCTTCGGGGCGACCAGGGTCGTCACCTCGAGCTTCTTCTCCCTCAGGGCCCTGACCAACTCGACGTGCTCGCCGGCCGTACCCTCGATCAGGAGGACCTGGGCGGTCCCTCGGGCATGAGTGAATCCTTCGGCCACGTTGTTGATGGCGCGACGGTCGCCGCTGTTTTCCTCGGGGACGAACTCGGCGGTGAACGTATAAAACTTGGTCTCGTTGATGAGCTGCTTGAGGTTGAAAACGTTGATCCCGCGCTGGAGCTCGACCTGCTGTGGCTTCTCGTTGCCCGGGGCGGGGGCGCGGTAATTGTCGGACTTCTGGAAGATCTGGAGCGTCCCCCTGGTCGGCTCGCTGGCCCGGATGACCACGTTGATGTTGACGGTCTCCCCCTTCTTCACGTCGGGGGGGATGGAGACCTTTTCGACCAAGACTTCGCGGTCGTAGTGGTATTCGAGCGGGACGACATCGATCTGGATCCCGAGATTCTTGGCGGCGATCGCTTGCTCGAGCGCATTCCCGCGGTTCTCGTTGCCGTCGGAGAGGACGACGATGCGTCTGGCCGTGTCCTCGGGGAAGGTCGCGAGGGCAAGCTTGATGGCCGAGGCGAGGTCGGTGTACTCGGGGTCGATCTGGCTCTCGATCCCGAGGATGTTGAGTTCGGTCGGGGCGGGAGGAGACTCCACCCGAGGCCCCTTGCCGAAGACGATGACGCCTGCCATGTCATCCTTGCGACGCTTCCTCGACGCGGCCGAGACGTACTCGAGCGACGGCCCCTGGAGCTCTCGCGGGACGCTCTGCGACCCATCGACCAGGAACATCGTCGTGAGCCGATCGCTGCGCCGGACTGTTTGCAACTCGGCCAGCGCCAGCACGATCAACGTGATGACGCCGGCCCGGAGGAGCAGCGCCAGCGCACGCCGGAAGGTCCCCAGCCCGGAGAGGCTCCGGTAACTGACGAGAATCAATGGGGGGATGATCAGTGGCAGGAGGATCAACCACCAGGGGCGTCCCACCGTGATCGAGAGGTTCCCGAGCATCGTCGCCATAACCTCCCCGCAGCGCCTCTCGACCGATCAGAGGCGGAATCGTTGCACGCGATGATTGTTCGAGTCGATGACCGACACGGCACCTTTGCCATCGACGGCCAAGGCGAAGGGGTTGTTCAACTCCCCCTTGCCGCGCCCCGCGCGTCCCCAGACGCCCAGCGGCCGGCCATCGAGCGTGAATTTCTGCACGCGATGGTTGCCGTATTCGCAAACGTACAAAACATGATCGGGCCCGAGGGCCAGGTCATAGGGATACGAAAGCTGACCGGGGGCCGAACCCCTCGTCCCCCAACTCTTCAGCAGCTTCCCTTGCGTGTCGAACACCTGGATCCGGTGGTTGCAGCTATCTGCCACATAGATACGGTCCTGCTCGTCGATCGCGAGGGCGCGAGGCTTGAGGAACTGGCCGAGGGCATAGCCATGCCCCCCCCATTCGCGGAGCCACTCTCCCTTGGGGGAGAAGACCTGGATCCGGTCGTTGTCGCCGTAATCCGCGACGTAAAAGTTACCGGCCTTATCGATGACGACGTCCGTCGGATACCCGAACCGGCCGGGCGTGGTCCCCTGGACCCCGTCGCCGATCTGGAAGAGGATCTCCCCTTCCGGCGAGTAGACGAGCACGCGATAGAAATGCGTGTCCGCGACCAGCAAACGTCCGAGGCGATCGATCGTGAGGCCGCTCGGCCCGTCCACGTTGAAGTCGGGGGTCCGCCAACTCCGGATGAATTTCCCGTCGCGGTCGAAGACCTGGATCCGATCCGTCAGGTCGGCGAGATAAAGATGATCCTGGGCGTCAAACGCCGCGACTCGCGGTTTGTGCAACCAGCCCGGGCGAGTCCCGTGGATGCCCCAGACCAGCTCCGGCAAGGCACGCCCTCCCAGGTCGCAGCCGCTGAAGGCCAAGGCGAAGGCGGCAAGCCAGAGCCTCCCAAGAGGTCGCACTAACATGCTTCGACCAGTTCCTCGGCCCGACTGAGGTGGAGCGACGCGCCTCACGTGCTGTAGACTCTACATGGGCGGAAACCTCCGACGCAAGTCCTAGGCACTTCGTTTTTTTTATGGTGACTTCGCCCCGGGCACGAGAGATGGGCTGTGGTTCATGGCTGAGTTCGTGAAGGTCTGCAAGGACGAGGAAGTGGTCGAGGGGCGGGGCCTGGCCGTGGAAGTCGAAGGGCTACGGATCGCCATCTTCAAGCACGATGGCGAGATTCACGCCCTCTTCGGGCGCTGTCCGCATGCCAATGGGTCGATGGGTATGGGCTGGATCGAGGAGGGCGAGGCCGTCTGCCCCCTCCATCGTTGGCGGTTCAAGCTTTCGAGCGGGCGCTGCACGACGGTCCGCGGCGAGTCGCTGCATCGGTTTCGCAGCGAGGTCCGCGATGGCGACGTCTGGGTCGAGGTCTGACTCCCTCGACCCAGAGATCAGAAGTCTCCAGCCTCAGAGCCAGACTTTCAGGCGGCCGTGGAGCGACTCGGGGAGTCGCTTGTCGACGATCCGCTGGATCTGATCGGGGTGGAGCCTCGTGCTGAAATGCGAGGCGACGATCACCTCGTTTTCGAAGCGATCCGCCCGCGCGATGATATCGTCGAGGTGCGTATGCCCAAATTTGTGAATCACTGAAGCACGTTCGCCGGGCGCGACGAACGTCATCTCCATGATGAGGATCTCAGCCCTGTAGATCTCGGGAAGCACGTCGAGCCCTGCCGGTGCCGTGTCGCCAAGATACGCGACCTTGGGCAGGCGGATCTCCGACGAGACCTCCGTGCCGGCGAGCCGTAAATCGCGAATTTCCTCTCCCGAAAGCTGCGAGTATTCCCGCTTCAGCTTCTTGCGCCGTTCCCAGACAAGGAACCCGAGCGAAGGCACCGTGTGCTTCGTTGCGAACGCCTTGACCACTAGCTCGCGCGAGAGCTCGATCTCGTCGTCGGGCTGGACCGGGATGAGCTTCGCGGGCAGGCGACCGCGGTCGAGGCGCTGGAACGCCCGGAGGAGCATCTCGACCCCCTCGATCGCATCCGCCGGCAGATAGATGGTCGGGGGCGTCATCTTCATCATCCGACGCCTGGCGACGTAGACCGGGAGCGCGGCGAGGTGGTCGAGGTGGGCGTGGGAGACGAACCAGGTCGGCGTGGACATGAACGACCAGGGTTGAGCGCCCAGGTCGAATCCCAGCTTCAATTCGGGGATCCGCCAGTAGGTCTGGACCGCCGCGCGGGAGTAGCCCTCGATCGTCAATCCCTTGTGGACGAGGGAACGGACCGGGGCGTTGTCGACCGGGTGATCAAGCGACTCAACAGTTGTATCCAAGTCCGAAGCCAACGACCTGCTCCTCGAAATCAAAGTAAATACGTCCCGGCGAGTCCTACATCACCCGGATGGAGACCCTTGAAAATCGCCCGGCATCCCCGCAGATCTGTTGCGGGGAGGTCAATCATGGTCAAATTCGTCCGGGATGGTTCCCCGACACTGGCAAGGGGATCCGTCCATCCCCGAATCGCGGTGCGACCTCTTGTCACATCAGGCGGGGCTGCTCGCTCTCCGACCATATCACGCGGTCAAACCCCGGAAACTTCGGCGCACCTCGTACCCGTCAGTATAATCAGTTTCCGGGAGCAAACGATACGTGGGTCGGAGCGGAACGATCGGCAGCATGGCACCTCGCATCCTCGTCTTCGGACCCGCGTATCTCGACCGGGTCCTCCACGTCGACCGTCCTCTCGTCGATCCTCAATCCAGTCCCCCACTCGATCAGAGCGTGGACGGAGCCTGGAAGTTCGGGGACGGCCTGACGCTCGTCGACCCGAACGGCTCCGAGATCCTCGTGTCCCTCCCTAATGACTGGCCTGGACCCAACGGGACGATCGAGATATCGGGACCGTTGGGAAAAGGTTTACGCCCTCATCAGCTTCCGGTCGAAGGCCTCTCCTGGCACGACGATCTCGGCGGTATGGGAGCCGGCTATGCGGCTGCATTCGGCGGAGAGCTAATTAGCGCCCTTGGATCCGACAACGATTCAATGAGCCGATCGATCGCGGCTGAGGTCGCCAGCCTGGGGATCGTACACCATCCTTCTCGGCTCGATGAGCAACCGGCGGATTGGACCTTGCTCGTGACGAGCGGCCGATTCGGCGACAAGCTCCCCATCGGCTTTCGAGGATGTCACGCCCGCTGGAGTTTGCCCGAGAGGTGGCTCAACGAACCGTGCGACCTCAGGGTCGTCGCCGCGCTCCCCAACACCTTGGCCTCCCAGACGCTAAGAGCCAAAGGCGCCGCCATCCGCTTCTTCGCCCCGACAATGCGGAACATGACCGATCCGATTTGCCAGGTCGCGGAGTTCGCTGACGAGATCGACATCCTGAGTTGCAACCGCCATGAGTGGGAAAGGCTCCCAAATCGCGAGCAAATCGCCTGGCGGGTCTCGATCCTCTCGATCACCGACGGAGAGAACGGGGCCGAAGTTCGATTCACGAGCCCGACCGGAGAGCCGGGCCATGTGCATGTCCCGGTTTTTCCTCGCGAACTGCCTCCGCGAGATACGAACCGCGCCGGGGAAGCGTTTGCGTCAACCCTCGTCAGAACACTCCTGGATCACGGCTGGAGGTCCGGGGTCATCGAGGAAAGCCTGATCCGCAACGCGGCCGAGAGAGCAGCGGCGGCGGCGGCCCTGGAACTCGACATGCTCCGGTTCGGGTTCCCAAGCCCGACGGAGGTCGACAGCGCGTTGGCCTCGGGCCGAATCCCGGCTCCGGACCGACCCGAAGACGAAACGGCCGATCTGCGATAGAATCCTCCACAAGTCCAGGTATCAAGGCCCTGAGCCGTTAAGGATCGTCGGATATGAGAGGCATCAAAGCGGGTCTCGTCCTCATGCTCGTGGCGACCTCGGTCGTCGCGACCGCTCGGTTGTCTCTCAAGGCCCAGGACCACGCCCCCCATCGCGAGCCCAAGCAGGGCCAGGATCAGGTTCAGAACCAGCCCAAGACGGTCGTCTCGGACGGCGGGGAAGCGAAAACCATCATCGAAGGGGCCGTCGCGACCCAACCCGACCTCCCGGCTCCGCACCACCACCCGACCGAGCATGGCCCGTCAGTCGTCGATGCCCTCGAGCGCCCCTTCACCTTGCCGTTCGGCACCCCGACCCGTTTGGAGGAGGCCTGTGCCCATCTCCGACGGATCCTGCGGGCGCCGGTCGTGCTGGATCGGGCCGCCTTGCATCGAAAGGATGTGAGGCCCGATGACCCGGTGGAACTCGACCTCGAAGGCGTTCGGCTCAAGGTCGGTCTCAAGCTCCTGCTCGATCAGGTCGGGCTGACGTACAAGGTCGTCCCCGAAGACAACCTCCTGATCATCACCGACGAGCAGGGGGCCGACGACCCATTGAGACAGGTCCAGGCCGAGTTGAAGTCGCTCCACCGCGACCTGCATGACGTCCAGGATGCGGTCGACGACCTGCGTGAGGCCCTGGGACTGGAAGGTGGACCAAGGATGCGGAAGCCGACGATCATCGAGGAACTCCCGGAGCAGCCGGCCGAGAAGAAGCCGGATGCCGTGGAGCCACAGTCGCGTTCGCGTTCCGGGATCTGAGCTCGAGGAGCCAACGACGCACGATGTTTTCCGCCGCCCAAGTCGCAGCATTCCTGGGGGCCCTTGCCACGGCCCAGGCCCGACAGGTCCAGCGTCGTCGACCCATCGCCACGAAGCAATCGTTCTGGTCCCGCTGGCTCTCGGAGCCCCGCAACGCGGTCTTCCTCCTCCTCGCCACGTCCATCCTCTTCGGCGGCGGACGCAAGCTCCACCACGCCTGGCGGGCACGCAAGGCCGTGGGCCGGCTGTATGAAGATAACCTCGACGAGGCGGCGATCCTCCAGACCAGCGAATTCGGCCGGGCCGGGGTCATCGACCTCTTCCGCATCCTCGGGACGGGGGAGACTGAACGGATCCGAAACGCCGCTGGCCAGGCCCTCGCCCGCCTCTGGGCCCAGGACGAGTTGGTGAAAGAAGAGGAGATCGCCCTCGTCCGTCGCGGTTTCCAGGTCAACTGGAAGGCCCGGCGCCGCTACCCCCGGGCGCTCGACGCCCCCTTGCCGATACGGGTGACCTACGGAATCCCGTTCCTCGAAGAAGGAGGGCAGGGAATTTCCCCTGAACAACTGGAATGGTCCCATCGGATCATAGGGGCAAGACGCGCAGCACTCGAGGAGTTCTCACCCTGGCGGACTGGCCTCCAGGAGCACCTCTTCACGCTCATCCCCACCGACTTCGAGACGAACGGCCCGCACAAGCTCGTGCTCCAGGTGCGGGTCCGGACCGTTGGCCTGACGGAGTCTTGGGAGATCGAGCTACCTCACATGCCCTTCCAGTTCGAGTTCGACCCCAGGCTCGCCCCCGAATCCCTCTTCGCCCAGCACGATTCCGCGCGAGTGGCCTCCATGAACGGCGCGTTGGGATTGAACGAGGTCGAGCCCGACGACGAGGCCCCCGCCCGCTATCTCTCGCTCAACGACGAACTCGCGATCCGCAATCCACCGATGATTTCGATCGCCCCTTCGCTCGCCTCCGACCTGGCCCATCAAGTCGAGGTCGCCTTCGAAGGTGTCGAAGGTACCTTCCGATCGGGCTCGGTCATCCTCAGTACCGAAGATGCCACCAAGTTGGTGGAGAGCGAACATCAAGGCTTCGAGCTCACCAGTTTCGAGGGATTCCCGATCGACGCGATCGAGCGTCCCGGCACCCTGAAGATGAAGCTCCTCCTCAAGGCCAACCCCCATTTGGGCTGGGCCGAACCGAGCATCCGATCCATCTGGCCAGGAACTATCGAGACCCGTTGGGTGGAGGTGCGAGTCGTCCGGCGATAGGACGCCGGACGACTCGCCCGACCTCAAGTGGCCGAGGCCGTCGATTGGTTCAGTTTCAGTTGGCGGTTGCCCCAGACGAGCCTGGCGGCGACGCGCACGGCCTCAATGAGACTCGAGGTCTCGGCTGTCCCGTTCCCGGCGATGTCATAGGCCGTGCCATGGGCCACGCTCGTGCGGATGATGGGCAGCCCCAGGGTCACATTCACGGCCCGGTCGAATCCGACCGTCTTCAGGGCGACGTGTCCCTGGTCGTGGTACATAGCGACCACGGCATCGAATTCCCCCTGAATGGCTCGATTGAAGAGGGTGTCGCTGGCGATGGGCCCCGTCACGTCGATCCCTGCGGCGCGGGCCCGGGCCACGGCCGGCTCGATGATGCGCGTTTCCTCGTCCCCGAAGAGGCCCCCCTCGCCGGCGTGGGGATTCAGGGCCGCGACCGCGACGCGAGGCTTCCTCCCGCCAGTCAGCGGGAGCAGGGCCTGATCGGCGAGTGCGATCTTCGATTTGACGGATTCCTCGGTGATCAGGTCGAAGACGCGTCGTAGGGCCACATGCAAGGTAACGTGGACCACGCCGAGCCCCGCGTCCCCCGCGCCGACGGGCGGGCCGACGTAGAGCATCATGGCGTGGTCTTTGACACCGCAACGCTCGGCGAGGATCTCCGTATGCCCCGGATGATCCACGCCTCCGGCGTGCAGGGCTTCCTTGTTCAGGGGGAGCGTCGTGATCGCGTCGATCCGCCCCGCCAGGGCCAGGTCGACCGCCTTGGCGAGATAGTCGTAGGCCGCCTTCCCCGCGCGGGGGTCAACGCGCCCCATCCGTACGCTCGAAACGTCGATGCTCGTCCCTTCGAGGCAGGGGATCACCTTGGCAGTCGGCTGGGCATCCTCGGGGTTCTGGATCTCCTGGATCTCGGCGCGGCAGCCCACGCGATCCAGGGCTCGCTCGAGGACCGTTCGGCTCCCGACGACGAAAGGGCGGGCCAGGGCACGGAGCGGCGTATCGCCCCAGGCCCGAGCGACGACCTCGGGGCCAATCCCGGCGACGTCACCGAGCGTCAGGGCCACGAGCGGGCGGTCATCGTTGGGCATCACGAAAGTGCTCTCGCCGCCCTTATCTCCAGCAGACTTGCGTCGATCGTTCATGGACCAGTCACTGTTAATGGGTCGCGATCTTTTGGGGAGGGCCGACACGGCTCGGAGCGTCCGTGGCGGAGCGTGGAGTGGTGGGGTCGCGGGTCGTCCGGTGCGATTCGTTGGACTGACCGCAGCCGGCGAACATCGCATTCGCGGCCATCATTATGGGTAGCAAAGCCAGCCATCGGGGCATCCTCGCCGCCCGAGGGTTTTTCATCGGAGTGTCCTCGACCACGTCAACTCGGAGCATCATCGGGCGGGGCTCTTCGCTCTTCCTTGCTGTCATGAGTCCCAATCGTACACCCTCAGGACAATCCTCCGGAAGGGCTTGAGCCTCACCTGCCCCTCGACAACGAAGGGATTCGAGGAGAGTCAGCGTCCTCGAAATCGACAGGTTGACGAGCGTACCTATTCGTTCCCAGGCGACTTAGGTTAAGATGCAATTCCTGCCCAAGCGACGCGGCAAGGGAACGATCACCGGCTTCAACGGTCTCGGAAGAAATCAACACGGATGCCTCGGCAGGAACAGGGCCGTCGTCCCCTGCCTCTCGTCGCGGAGCCTCGAACCATGCTGAATCAAGAACTCAAGAATTTCGTGGTTTCGCGTATCTTGCCGAGCATCACCACGCCGGCCCAGTACGTCGGCGGTGAGTTGAATAGCATCCGCAAAGACCACAGCACGACCAAGGGCACGATCTGCCTGGCGTTCCCCGACACCTACTCCCTGGGCATGAGCCATCACGGGCTCCAGGTTCTCTATAGCTTGATGAACCAGCAGGGGTGGTCCTGCGAACGGGCCTTCACCCCACTGCCGGATTTCGAGAAGGCCCTCCGCGAACACAACCTGCCGCTCTACACGCTCGAGACCTTCACGCCGCTCAATAAGATTGACGTCGTCGGATTCTCGCTCCAGTACGAGATCTGCTACACGAACGTCCTGACGATGCTCGACCTGGGCGGGATCCCTCTTCGCGCCGAGGATCGCGGCCCGGACGACACGCTGGTCATCGCCGGCGGCCCGGGAGCCCAGAACCCAGAGTTACTCGCCCCTTACATCGACCTGTTCGTCATCGGCGACGGCGAGCCCAGCCTCCCGCTCGTCTGCAAGCTCTGGAAGTCCATGCAGGGGGATCCGACCCTCTCGCGTGAGGACAAGCTCGCGAAGATTGCCTCACAGGCGAACTGGGCCTACGTCCCCCGTTTCTATGAGCCCCATTACGACGAAGAGGGGATCATCACCGAGATCGTCCGGCTCCGCGACGACGTGCCCGACGCGATCAAGCCTTGCGTGATCCAGGACCTCGAAGGGACGCCGCTCCCCACGGCCCCGATCCTCCCCTTCGTCGAGACGGCACACGACCGCATCGCGATCGAGATCATGCGAGGATGCCCCTGGCAGTGCCGCTTCTGCCAGAGCACCGTCATCAAGCGTCCGCTCCGTTATCGGACCGTCGAGACGATCGTCAAGTCCGCGCTCGAGAGCTATCACAACACCGGCTACGACGAGATCAGCCTGCTTTCGCTATCGTCGAGCGACTATCCGCATTTCGAGGAACTCGTCACCAGGATGAGCGAGGTCTTCACCCCCCTCGGGGTCAAAATCTCGCTTCCGAGCCTCCGCATCACCGAGACGCTCAAGAAGATCCCCGCGCTGCTGGCCGAGGGGCGTCGTGGTGGGTTGACCCTCGCCCCCGAGGTTGCCCGCGACGACATGCGAGAGCAGATCCGCAAGCCCATCGATAACCAGGACCTCTACGACGGCGCCGCCGAGGCCTTCCGCCGCGGCTGGCGCAAGGTGAAGCTCTACTTCATGTGCGGCCTCCCCGGCGAACGCCCCGCAGACCTCGACGGCATCATCGAGATGGCCGAGAAGATCGCCTGGATCGGCAAGGACGTGACGGGCCGCTACGCCGAGGTCGTCGCCAGCGTCTCGAACTTCGTCCCCAAGCCCCACACACCCTATCAGTGGAACGGGATGCAGACCCGCGAGTACCTCCACTGGGCCCACAAATACCTGCGCTCTCGCGTTAGGCTACGCACCGTGACCGTGAAATGCCACGACATCGAGCGGAGCATGCTCGAAGGTATCCTGACGCGAGGCGATCGTCGCGTGGCCATGGCTCTTGAAGAGGCCTGGAAGCGCGGGGCCCGGCTCGACGCCTGGAGCGAGTACTTCGACGTCAAGCGCTGGTGGAAGACCTTCGACGACCTCGGCATCGACGTCGCCTTCTACAGCCAGCGTCAACGCCCGCTCGAGGAAGTGCTCCCCTGGGATCACATCCACGTGAAGAAGGGCCGCGAGTATCTCGCCAAGGAGCAGACCCGGTCCATCATCCAGCTCGAGGCCATGGCCGGAGCCGTCTGACGGGGATCGAGTCGCCGGGCAGGATTCTCGTCGATTTGAAGGACGGAATCCTGCTCCTGGATTTTCTGTTTGGAGCGGGCCTGGAATCGATGCTTCATGACTGAGACATCGGAGGACGCCGTCGGGGCCAAAAACTGGCCCTGGATTTTGCTGACGTTGAGCCTTCTCTGGACGGTCGCGATCCGCGTCCCGCTGATCCTCAACGCCCAGACCCACCTCGACAGCGACCTCGCCGTGGACGGTCTGACGCTCAAGGACACCGTCGCAGGACATTGGCGATGGCACTACCCGGGCACGCCGTATATCGGCAGCTTGCCGGTCCTCTTCTCGCTCCCCCAGGCCCTCGTCTGGGGAGCGAATCCCATGACGCTCGTGACGGGAGGGACCGTCGCCTACCTGGCGGTCGTTGTGCTGACGTTTCTCCTGGCTCGTGGGCTCTTCGGCCCGGTCACGGCATCCTGGTGCCTCGTCCCCTTGACGTTTGTCTCGACGGGAACAATCTGGCTCTCGGGGCGAGTGACGGGCGGCCACCTCACGGCGGTGGCGTGGCATGCCGGGGCCTTTGCCTTGTTTAATGCGGTTCTGACACGCGGGAGGATCCGAGACGCCCTCGCGCTGGGACTTTGGTGCGGGCTCGGCCTCTGGGTCGACTCACTATTCCTGGTGGCACTCGCCGGCCTGATCTTTGCCGGCGTCATTGCCTGGAGCTCTGCGGGATTTCCTCGTCGCGGATTCGTCCTGGGGCTCGTCGTCGTGGGTTCGCTCCTGGTCGGTCTCCTGCCCAGGGAAATTGGCCGACGCGTGGATCCGTATGATGCCTACAACGAGCAGTTCCAGCCGATCTATCAAGGTGACGTCCTGGCCGAACACGCGAGGATCTTGACTCTCGACTGCTTGCCCCGGCTCGTCGCCGGGCACCGACTCTTCGGCTTCCAGTCCGACCCCAGCCCCGCGTCACTGTCCTCCTCGGCCCCGATCGAGGCCAGGAGTGATTTGCACCCGCTGGCCATCGGCGTGACCGCTGTTAGCCTGATTTTCTTCGCCCTAGGGCTGACCAGCCTGATGATACCGGGGCGATTCACGAGTTCGGGGGCCTCGCGGGCCGTGATCCTGGCGATGGCGATCTCGACCGCCGCGACTCTGGCCGGCTTCCTTTTAAATCGAAATATTTTCAATTCAGATAACTACCGTTATCTCATCGGGCTCCTCGTTCCGTTGTCGCTGGGACTGGGACATGCGCTGAGTCGGCTGTCGGCGGCGGGGAAGGGGGGGCGTTGGGTCGCGACGGCGGGGGCCCTGGTGTTCGCCCTCCTCATGACCTGCGACACGGCCCGTTGGTATACTCGCTTCGGTTGGATTGATGACTGGTGCCGGCCGACTCGAAAGGCGTCCAACGACCGGGCGCTGGCCTGGGTCAACGACCATCCGGAAATCGGCGAGTTCCTGGGCGGATACTGGGACGTATATCGACTCGCGTTCCTCGCGAATCATGCCGTCAAGGGCGTGCCGTACCCCGTCTTCCCCAACCGGTTCCCCGACGAGTCGTCGCGCGACGAAGCCAGGCATCCGAAAATCCTCCTCGTACGCCCGACGGCGCCCGAGGCCCAGATCTTCCTGGACAAGGCCTTGCGCGACGGGGGTCGGCTCCTGACCCGCGAGCGCGGATTCCTGATCGTCTCCTGGCCCTAACCTTTGGAACGTGAGCGATGTCGACCGACACGGCGGATGAGGGAATGGCCTGGCGACCCGAATCGAGTCGTTATGGCCGAGGAGACCTGCTCGCCCTCCTCTGCTGGACCGCCGCGATCGTCATCTTCTTCTGGGACGTCGTCACGCTCCAGAAGGCCCTCTTCTATTTTGATATCACCGAGATCAACTATCCGTACCGCGACTTCCTCGCCAAGGAACTCCGCCTCGGCCGGTTCTCTCGCTGGATGCCGGGGCTCTACTGCGGCTTCCCGCTCTACAGCGAAAGCCAGGCGGGTTACTTCCACCCGCTGAAGTATCTCATCTATCCGTGGCTACCGACCTGGCAGGCGTTCAACCTCGACACCGTGATCTCGATCTGGCTCACGGGGTTCGGCACGTATGGCTGGCTGAGGCGGCACGTCGGACCCGCGGGTGCACTGGCTGGGGCCGCGATCTTCGGCGTGGGCGGGTTCACCTGGGCCCACTTCATCCACACGAGCATGATCAACGCTCTCGCGAGCGTCCCGTTCATCGTCTGGGCCCTCGAGGTGGGCTGGGAGCGGGCCCGGTTCTGGCCGATCGCCCTGGGGGCTCTGGCGATGGCCAGCCAGGTCTTCGCGGGGCACCTGCAGGACACGATCCTGACGGTCGGGATGGTCTCGTTCTACACCCTCTACCGCGCCGCGACGCAGGAGACCTGGAAACAACGGATTGTGACCCTGGGGCTGACGGGGTGCCTGTTCGGGCTCGGTATCGGGATCGCGGCCGTGCAATGGATCCCGTCCAAGGAGTTGCTCGACCGCTCTCCAAGGGCCGGCGGCCTCACCTGGAACGACCTGACCTACGGCTCCTGGCACCCGGAATTGCTCCCGACCCTCGTGATCCGCGAGGCCCACGGCACCCGCGCCCGCGACACCGACTGGATGGACGGCTATTACCCCTATCACGAGATGGACTCGTACCTCGGCCTGATCGCCCTGGGCCTGGCCGTCGTCGGAGGGGCGGCCTACCGCGACCGCTGGGTCGCGTTCTGGGTCTTCTTCGCCGGGCTCTCGGGCATCCTGATGCTGGGCAAATTCACGTTCCTGTTCGACTTCGCCCACCGCATCCCCGTCTTCGGTAGCTCACGCATACCCGTGCGTTATCACCTCTGGTTCTCGTTCGCGATCGCCGCACTGGCTGGGGTAGGGGTCGACCGACTTTGTCGTGTTGGGCTCGTACGACTCCGAGGCGCCGGGTTGTTGGCCATCTGGTTGGTCCTGCTATCGATCCCACTTCTGCTCTATTCCTATAGCCCGATCTGGTCGGGAAAAGAGCGGTGGACGCTCCAGTACCACCAGAACCGCTATCACTGGCTGGCCGTCGAGATTGGCGTGGCGGCAGCCCGCACGGCTTTGCTGGCGGGGACGGCGTGGCTCATCGCCAAATCCACGTCGCGAGCCACCAACCCCATCACCCGATCACGCCTCGCGGCCTGCCTTCCCGTCCTGATCCTGGCTGACCTTTTGGGATCTCACTCCGCGGACGTCGCGTCGATCACTCCCGACTACTGGACTAAGCCGCCAGCGAGCGTGGCGGTCCTGAAACGCGACCCAACGTTCGAGCGACTCTTCGCCGACGCCAAGCTCTCGGCCGGCGAGCCCGGCTATGCCTCGGAGCCGATCGACTTCCTCCCCGTCCGCGACACCCTCAACTGGAGCCTACCGCCGGTCTGGGGCCTCAAAACATCGCGAGGCGAAACCCCCATCATCCCCGCGCGGCTCCTGAACTACACGGACACGGTGAAGCCGGGACGAGGCCGCTACGACCTCGAAGGGGTCACGCACTTCCTCACCGCGTTCCGGCCCCAGAGCACGTCCACGCGATACACCCAGGCGGGTGTCGCTTACATCGTCAAGAATCCAAACGCACTCCCCCGAGTCCGACTCGTCGGCCGCCCCGTGTACGCCAAGGACAAGGCCGACGCCCTCAAGTCCCTGCAGAATCTCGGGGCCGAGGTGCGTGATCGGCTCGTGGTCGAGGATCCCAAGAAACCGCTTCCTGAGGAGGCCGCCGTCTCGGGGACGGCCCGCATCGTTCGCGAAATCCCCGAGCAGATCGAGGTCGAGACGGAGTCGAACGGCCCCGCCTATCTTGTCCTGTCGGATACCTTCGACCCGGGCTGGTCGGCCGCAATCGATGGTAAGCCCGTCGAGATCCACCCGGCCTACGTGGCCTTTCGGGCCGTATACGTGCCGAGCGGCAAGCATACGCTTGTTTTTCGCTACTCGCCCGCCGGGTTCAAACTGGGCCTGATCCTGTGCATCGGTGCGGCGATGGTGGCGATGGGACTGATGCTCTTCGGCCCGAGGCTGATCGCTCTGAGCCCGGATCATTCGCCCTCCAGGTGGTCGAGCCGCTGGCCGACCTGGGGGGCGGGGGTGCTGGTGGCGATCGTGGTGCTGTCGCTCGTGCAAGTCGACGGGAAGGGGCACGTCTCGGTGCAGAGACGCTGGAAAAACAGCTTCCATGGCTTCACATGGGGGGCGGGCATCGCGGCGATGCGGGAGATGGCACCGGCTGCACAGCCTCCATCGGACCCTTCCCCGTGAACCCACGCATCATGGGGATTGCATTCGGAGAGCTCTTTGCCTAGAGTATACCCCTTCGAGTGTTGAGAAAACTTCAAGAACGGCTTTGAGTACAAGGCCAGCGGTTTTGGGGCGTGCGATGTCGATCACGAAGGAGAAGAAGCAGGAAATCATCGGGTCGTTTGGTCGGGCTACTTCCGACACCGGATCGCCCGAAGTGCAGATCGCTCTGCTGACTGCACGGATCACCGACCTGACCGAGCACTTCAAGAACCACGCCAAGGACCATGCGAGCCGCAGGGGTCTCTTGATGATGGTCTCGAAGCGATCGAGCCTGCTCAAGTACTTGCGGCTGACCAATCGGAAGAGCTACCTCGAGGTGATTGGCCGCCTTGGCATCCGCAAGTAAGCGGCCGATCGCCGGATCTCAGGGTTCTCGGCCACTTCAATTGGTTCCCGAGACACCCTGCGCTCGGCGTCGAGCTATATCAGGAAATTCTCGAAGGGGGCCGCGAGGATTCCGCGTGGCCCCTCTCGAACCCTTCCGTCAAGTCACCGGCTGATGTTGCGCCTCGAGAAATAGGTCGTGAGATGGCTGGCTCGAGGCCCTTCGCCTGTATCGCCCCGATCGACGCTGGCCGAAGTTAGGTGGAGTTCATGTCAATCACGCCTTTCGCAACGCGGAAGCCCGTAACCGTCGAACGTACGATCGGTAATAAAACCCTCTCGATCGAATCCGGTAGGCTCGCCAAGCAGGCGAGCGGCGCCGTGGTCGTCCGAATCGGCGACACGATGACCCTGGTGGCGACCGTCGCCGGCCCCGGACGCGAGGGACTCGACTTCTTCCCTTTGACGGTCGATTATCGCGAGAAAGTCTACGCCGCCGGCAAATTCCCGGGCGGCTTCATGAAGCGAGAAGGTCGCCCTACGACCAAAGAAATCCTCACCTCCCGCCTGATCGACCGCCCCATCCGTCCCCTCTTCCACGATTCCTACCGAGAAGAGGTTCAGATCCAGGCGGGCCCGATCTCGGCCGACCGCAAGAATGATGCGGACGTCCCGTCGATCATCGGTGCCTCGGCGTCTCTGGTGCTGGCTCGCGTGCCCTTCATGGGCCCGATCGGCGCCGTACGACTGGCCAGGGTCGAGGGGGAGCTCATCGTCCTGCCGACTTCCGAGGAGCAGGTCAATAGCGACCTCGACCTCGTCGTCGCAAGCACGAATCGTGCGATTGTGATGATCGAGGGATTCGGCGACGAGATCCCCGAGCCCGAGATGCTCGATGCGATCATGACGGCGCATCGATACAACCAGGAGATCATCGCCCTCCAGCATGATCTCGTCGCGGCCCTCGGCCTGCCCCCGTTCGAGACGCCCCAGACGCCCGACGACCCGCTCCGGCAAACCCTATACGAGCGGTTCGCCCACGAGCTCCGCGGTATCAAGCAGATCCACGGCAAGGCCGATCGCAACACCGCCTCCAAGGAACTGCTCAAGCGGATCACCGCCGAATTCTGCCCCGAAGGCTCGACCGAAACCACGCCCGCCCAGGTGAAGTCGGCCTTCTCCGGCATCGAAGAGCGCGTCGTCCGCGAATTAATCCTCGACGGCAACCGCCCTGACGGCCGAGGTCCTCGCGACCTCCGTCCGATCCACTGCGAAGTCGGCCTGCTGCCGTGTGCCCACGGCTCGGCGATCTTCCAGCGAGGCGAGACGCAGGCCCTGGTCACCACCGTGCTCGGCACCGGGGCTGACGAGCAGCGCGTCGACGGGATCATGAACGAGTACAGCAAGAAGTTCATGCTCGACTACAACATGCCCTCGTTCGCGGTCGGCGAAGTCCGGCCCATCCGCGGGCCCGGACGTCGAGAGATCGGACACGGGGCCCTCGCCGAACGTTCGGTCGCCCCGATCTTGCCCGGCTCGACCCGGTTCCCGTACACGATCCGCGTCGTCTCCGACATCCTGGAGTCGAATGGCTCCAGCTCGATGGCCTCCGTCTGCGGGGCCACCCTGAGCATGATGGATGCCGGCGTCCCGATCAGCGACCCGGTCGGTGGCATCTCCATCGGCCTAGTGCAGGATGAGCGCACCGGTCGTCACGTCCTCCTGACCGACATCATCGGTGACGAGGACCACTACGGCGACATGGACTTCAAGGTTGCCGGCACCCAGCGTGGTGTGACGGGCATCCAGCTCGACCTCAAGAATCTGGGGATCACCGAAGACATCGTCCGCGAGACCCTCGACCAGGCCCACGAGGCCCGGCTCGAAATCTTGCGGGCCATGCTCCGCTCGATCAAGCGTCCTCGCGAAGAGATCTCCAGCAACGCCCCTCGCCTGATCCAGATCCAGATCAACCCCGACAAGATCGGCTTGATCATCGGCCCTGGCGGCAAGACCATCCGTCGCCTCCAGGAGGAGACGGGGGCCAAGATCGACATCGAGGACAGCGGCATCGTCACCCTCTCGAGCAATACCGCCGAGGGTGCGGAGTCGGCCCGCGACAAGATCCAGGCGATGACCGAAGGGGTCCAGATCGGCCGCATTTACGAAGGCCGGGTCACCTCGATCAAGGACTTCGGGGCGTTCGTCGAGATCCTCCCCGGCAAGGACGGCCTGGTCCACATCAGCGAGATGTCGGAAGGCTACGTCAGCAGCGTCACCGACATCTGCCGGGTCGGCGACACAATGCTGGTGAAGGCGATCTCCGTCGACGACCAGGATCGCGTCAAGCTCTCCCGCAAGGCGGCCCTCGCCGAGCGTGGGGAAGTCGACGAGTATGCCAAGGCCCATCCCGCCTCGGAACGCCCCCCGGCGTCCGACCGCGGCCCCGGCGGTCCTCCTCGTCGAGGCCCAGGCGGAGGTGGCGGCTACGGTGGCGGCGGCGACCGGGGCCCTCGCGGTCCCAGGGATCGCGACTGAGCTCCGCGAGGGTCGTCCCTCCTACGACCCTCGCCGACCGAACCAATCCGAACCCAACTTTGAGGCACGGTCCCATTTTAGGGACCGTGCCGTTCGAATTCGGGGGTTCGTCGCTCGAACATCGCGCTTCCTTGCGGTAGGATCCCCGAGTCGGCTTCGCTTCCGAAAGGGGCGGCGGATTTCAAGGTCCCTCCGCCCCGGCTTGCTGGCCCTTAACGAAACGAGTGCCGTCCTTCCGGCGGGTGCCGCCAATGGATGATCTCATTCGCAAAACGTCTCCGGATCTGCACGACTCCGGCTCCTCGTCCGTCTCGATGCTCGAAGCGGAGCCCGATGACCAGGAGCTCAACCGCCGCTTGCGGGAGCAGTATACCGAGATCGCACAGCTCGCGGGCGGGCTCGCACACGAGATCCGCAACCCGCTCTCGACGATGAGCCTGAATCTCGACCTCCTCGCCGAGGATTTCGAGAACCCCGAGACGCCCAGGGACAAGCGGGTACTGAAGAAGATTGAGCGGCTCCGCCAGGAGACGCATCGGCTTCACAACATCCTCGAGAGCTTCCTCAGGTTCGCCAACGTCCAGACCCTCCACACGCAGGAAGCCAGCCTCAGCGACGTGATCGATGAGCTTCGCGACTTCTACGAGCCGACGGCGACGACGAAGGGGATCGTCATCAGGACCCAGTATTCCCCGTCGCTCCCGCCAGTCCTCCTGGACAAGGATCTGTTCAAGCAAGCACTCCTGAACTTCTTCCTGAACGCCGAGCACGCCATGCCCGACGGCGGCGAGCTTATCGTGAAGACTCATCGCGAGGGGGACTGGAATGTCATCGACCTGATCGACACGGGTAAGGGGATGACCGAGGAGACTCGCACACGCCTGTTCGACCCCTTCTACACGACGAGGCCGGGGGGGAGCGGCTTGGGGCTCCCCACGACGCGCAAGATCGTCGAGGCCCACGGCGGGACGATCGGCGTGCAGAGCGTACTCGGCAAAGGGTCTCAGTTCAGCGTCCGGCTCCCGATCGCCAGGCCGCATTCGTAATTCCTTCCGACAAGGGCTGAGGGCCGATGGACCAACAAATCCGCGTCCTCGTGGTCGACGACGACGCGCCTCACGCCGAGGCCGTAGCCGAGAGCCTCGAGCGCGTCGGTTATGAGTGCGTCGTCGCCACCAGCGGCAGGGACGGCCTCCTGCTGATCGAAGAACAGACCTTCGACATCATCGTCACCGACCTCATCATGGACGGAGTCGACGGGCTGGAGGTCCTGGGCAAGGCCAAGCGCGAACTCCCCGACGCCGAGATCGTCATCCTGACCGGTCACAGCACCGTCAAGACGGCCGTGACCGCCATGCAGGCGGGCGCGACGACGTACCTGACGAAGCCCCTCGACATCAGCGAGTTGCGGACAGTCGCCGACAAAGTCTCGCAGACCCAGCGTCTCGCGCGCTCGAACCTCGAACTCCAGCGCCAGCTCAACGAACGCTTCGGCTTCGAAGGGGTCATCGGCAACTCGCCGGCGATGCACACGATCGTCGCCAGGCTACGTCAGATCGCCCCGACATCGGCCACCGTGCTCATCACGGGCGAGAGCGGCACGGGTAAGGAACTCGTCGCCAAGGCGCTCCACAATAATAGCCCGAGGCGCTACAAGCCCTTCGTCCCGCTGAACTGTGCGGCCCTGAGCGAGAACATCCTCGAGAGCGAGCTTTTCGGCCACATCCGGGGGGCCTTCACCGGGGCGGATCGCGAGCGCAAAGGGTGGTTCGAGCACGCCAACGGCGGGACGCTCTTCCTCGACGAAGTCGGGGATATCCCACTCTCGACTCAGGTCAAACTCCTGCGGGCACTCGAGTCGGGCGAGATCGTCAGGGTCGGCACCAGCGACCCGATCAAGGTGAACGTGCGCCTGATCTCGGCCACGAATCGCGACCTGAACGAGGCGATCAGCACGGGGGCCTTCCGCCAGGATCTCTTCCATCGGCTCAAGGTTGTGAGCGTCAAGCTCCCGCCCTTGCGGCAGAGGCGCGAGGACATCCTGCTCCTGATCGACTTCTTCATGAAGGAGTTCTCCGCCTCACACGCGAAGCCGGTCACATCGATCACCCCCGCCGCCCGGAAGGCCCTGATGGCCCACCCCTGGCCGGGGAACGTCCGCGAGTTGAAGAACACGATCGAGAGCATGATCGTCATCGACTCAGACGGCATCCTCGACGTTGACGACCTCACCGAGGACATCCAGTTGTCCACGACGGCCGGCGCCGGGGAAGTCGCCACCGCTGCAAACTCCGGACTTGTCGGGCGACCGCTCGAAGAGGTCGAGAAGTACTACATCGCCGAGACGCTCAAGATGACGAACGGGAACCGCGAGGAAGCCTCCAAGCTCCTCGGGATCGGCGAACGCACGCTCTATCGCAAACTCAAAGAGTACGGGATCGGCTGAGGCGGGATGCACCATGCCTGAGTCCTGGTGTCTTCCATGCCCTGGCGTGCGACGAATCTCATCGCGGCGTGCCCACAGCCCGATCAAACGGGGACGAACCTGCACGCAATCAACGGCCGGATGCACCCTCGGTTTTATGGACGGGCGATCCGAAGGTATAATCGCATGATACGCCTTTCTGGAGGACCGTCATGGGCATCATCCGGCAGCTACCCCCGTCCGTCATCAATCAGATCGCTGCTGGCGAGGTCGTGGAGCGTCCGGCGAGCGTCGTCAAGGAACTGCTCGAGAATGCCATCGACGCGGGGGCGACCCGCATCGACGTGACGGTCGAGCGCGGGGGCAAGGATCTGATCCGGGTGGCGGACAACGGCAAAGGGATGTCGGTCGACGACCTGCCGCTCGCCTTCACGCCGCACGCGACGAGCAAGCTCGTCGAGGCCGAGGATCTCTTCCGGATCGCCACGCTCGGGTTCCGGGGCGAGGCCCTCGCCGCCATCGCCGAGGTCTCCAGGGTGCGCTGCCAGTCGAGGCAGACCGACTCGGCGATCGGTCATGAACTCGCGATCGACTTCGGTGTCGCTAGCCCGATCAAGGAAATCGGAGGCCCTGAAGGCACGGTGATCGAGGTCCGGAACCTCTTCGAGAACACGCCGGTCCGCCGCACGTTCCTCAAGTCGGATTCGACCGAGGCGGCCCACGTCTCGGATATGTTCGCCAGGATCGCCCTGGCGCATCCGACGGTCCGGCTCACATTCCGATCTTCGGGCAAGCTCGTCCACGACCTCCCGGCGGTGACCGGGGTCAAGGAGCGGATCGCGGTCTTCTTCGGGCAGGAACTGGCGGACTCGCTCCTTTGGATCGAGAGCCAGATGGACCCGGTCCACCTCTGGGGATACGTCGCCCACCCGTCGCAGAGCCGATCTAGCGCCAAGGGACAATTCCTCTTCGTCGGCGGCAGATTCGTGCGGGACCGATCGCTCGGTCATGCCCTGTCGGAGGCCTACCGCGGCCTGCTGATGGTCGGGCGGTTGCCGGTCGCGTTCCTCAACCTCGAACTCCCCCCGGATCAGGTGGATGTGAACGTCCACCCGACGAAGGTCGAGGTCCGATTCCGAGACGGGCCCCGGATCTACAGCCAGCTCCTCGCCACGGTCCGCAAGACCTTCCTCGCGAGCGACCTCCATTCCAGGCTCCAGGCGCCGCCGGAGCAGGGGACCTCGGCAACTCGACCGCTCGACATCCCCGCGCCGACTTTGCCGGTTAGCCCGATCTCCGCGGAATCGACCTCGAAGTTCCGGCTCGAGGAGAGGACTCCCGATCGGCAAATGGTCTCGTCCTGGTTTTCCTCGGGCGGGACCCCAAATTTCCAGTCATTCCCAACCCCCGGCTATGCGGGCGGTCCAACCCAGCCCGAGTGGGCCAGGAACCTGCCGCAGGCCGTCCCGACTCAGAACCACACGCAGTTCGACGAGTTCGCGGCCGAAGGTGTGGCCTCGGGAAGCGTCGAGGCTCCTGCGCCTGAAACTGGCTCGAACCAGGAACCCGAAGCCGCACCACCGATCCAGGCCCGCGACATCCTGCCCGAAGGACTCCCGACGAGGGCGCTCCAGGTCCACGACAGCTATCTGATCGCCGAGACCAACGAGGGGATGATGGTCATCGACCAGCACGCCCTCCACGAGCGGATCCTCTATGAGGAACTCCGCGACCGCGTCCGGCGCGGGGCCGTCGAGAGCCAACGTCTGCTCGTCCCGGAACCCGTCGACCTCTCCGCCGCCGAGGCCGCGGCCGTGCTCGAACACCGCGAGTTGCTCGGCAGCCTGGGACTCGAGATCGAGCCCTTCGGCGGCGACACGGTGGCGGTGACGACGACTCCTACCATGCTCTTCCAGGTCGCGCCCGACCGCCTGCTCCGCGACCTGGCCGAGCATCTGCGGAGCAGCCCTTTGCCTCCCACGCGCGACGCGATCCTCGCCGAGCTGCTGCACATGATCGCCTGCAAGGCGGCCGTGAAGGCGGGGCAGAAGCTCTCGCCCGAGGAGGTCGCGGCCCTGCTGGAGCGCCGGCACCTCGTGGCCGATTCACACCATTGCCCACACGGCCGGCCGACAGCACTCGTGTTCACCAAATCCGAGTTGGAACGTCAATTCGGCAGGCTCGGCTGAGTCGTCCTTCAGCCGCCGCGCGTCGTCAACGTCCTTTGAGCCGGGTACGATCGAGGACTTCGAGAGGTCGACCCGCGGCGAAGGTGTTATGATTTCAAATGATCCTGCGATAATGGTCCTTGGTTTTCGCACGAGTGGGCTAGGCTGGTTCTGAGATCCCGGGGCGGGGTGCTCGGGTCGGGTGAGCCGGCAGGCGTCACATCGATAGTACGCGAAGGTGTGACGCCTCGATCCTGGGGCCTTGAGCGATCCCTGGTGCCGGGTCGTCCGGAAGCTCGCCACGCTTACGTTTGCCCCGCGATTGGACTTACCCTCACAAATTGCCCGATGTGTCCCCCTTCCGCATCCGCATCCCGTTGCCTTAAAATCAGGCTGGGTCCTCACGGACGTCGCCCGACGAACGTGACTCGTTGTTGGAGAGTTTGGCGATGATCTGTGTGACGATCGGTCGTGGCCGGCATTCGTCGTTGGCCGAGGAATGGAAAGCGGCGGCCGAGGCAGGCGCGGAGTTGGTCGAACTCCGGATCGATTGCCTCAGGCGCGATCCGGACCTCAAGAGGATCCTGTCGAAACGGCTCACGCCCATCGTGTTCACGCTGAGGCGGAGCGCCGACGGCGGGCTCTGGCGCGGGAACGAGGAGAAGCGGCAGCAGTTGCTCCGGGAGGCGATCGCGATGGGGGTCGACTACGTCGACCTCGAAGTCGACATCGCCCCCAAGATCCGCCGCTACGGCAAGACCAAGCGGATCATCAGCTACCACAACCTCAAGAAGACCCCCGCGGACATCGAGCAAATCGCCGAGCAGTGCGACGAGATCGACGCCGACGTCGTCAAGGTCGCGACGAGCGCCGCGAGCCTGGGCGACGCCAGCCGCGTCCTCGCCCTCGGGAAGAAGGCCAAGGTGCCGACCGTCCTGATCGCCATGGGAGCGGTCGGTGCCTTCACGCGGGTCCTCAACGCGAAGTACGGATCCCCCTTCACCTATGCGGGGTTCAACCCGGAACGCACGTTTGCGCCCGGCATGCTTAAGTTCCAGACGCTCAAGCGTGATTACTTCTACGACGAGATCAACGCGGACACGGAAGTCTATGCCGTCATCGGCGACCCGATCGAGCAGAGCCTGAGCCCGGCGATCCACAACGCTTCGTTCCGGCACCTGGGCCTCAACAAGGTCCTCGTCCCGATCCACGTCCCCGCGGGCAGGTTGGCCGAGTCGCTGAAGGAACTCGCCTGGCTCGACATCAAGGGGTTCAGCGTCACGATCCCGCACAAGGAAGAGCTCGTCAAATTGCTCGACCAGAAGGACGGGGCGGTCGAGCGCACCGGCTCCTGCAACACCCTGATCCCGAAAGACGGCAAGAAGATCGGCTACAACACCGACTATCGCGCGGCGATGGACTCGCTGGAGAACGCCATGCGGGCTGCGGGCGCGACAGGCTCGGCGAGCCCGCTCGACGAGAAGCAGATCCTGATTCTGGGGGCCGGCGGCGCGGCGCGTTCGATCGCCTTCGGCGTCGCCAGGCGAGGGGCGCACCTCCAGATCGCCAACCGCCACGAGGAGCGAGCCGCCGCCCTGGCGGAAGAGGTCGGTTGCCGCGTCCTGAACTGGTCGCAGCGGGCCAGCACCATCGCCGACGTCATCATCAACTGCACCCCGGTCGGGATGCACCCGAACGTCGACGACACGCCGGTGCCCCCCGCGACGTTCAGCAGGCCCGGCATGATCGCGTTCGACACGGTGTACCACCCCGAGAACACGATGTTCCTCAAGCTCGCCCGCGAGCGCGACTGCGGGGTTGTGACCGGGGTCGAGATGTTCGTGCGCCAGGCGGCCGAGCAGTTCAAGCTCTACACGGGGCAGGACGCGCCCCAGGACGTCATGCGAGGCGTCCTCCAGCGCAAACTCGGTGCGATCCGCGAATCATGAGCATGCGTCACAAACGTCAGGGTTTGGCCCTCGTCGGCCTGCGAGGGACCGGAAAATCGACCGTCGGGCGGATTTTGGCCGAACGACTGGGGTGGCCGTTCGCCGATGCCGATCACGAGATAGAGGCGAGATCAGGGACGTCCATCCGGGCGATCTTCGAGGAGCAGGGGGAGGGGGCCTTCCGAGACTGGGAGGAGACCATCCTGGCCGACCTCACCGGACGCCCGGGGACGATCGTGGCGACGGGAGGAGGAGCCGTCCTCCGCGAGACGAATCGGGCGCGACTCGGCTCCTTCGGTTTCATCGTCTGGCTCGTGGCGGCTCCGTCCGAACTGGCGGATCGCTTGAGGTCCGACTCTCGAGGGCTGGCCGGTCGACCCGCCTTGACCTCGGCCGGGACAATCGACGAGCTCGCCCAGGTCCTTGAGGCCAGGACGCCGCTCTATGAGGAAGTGGCCGACCTAGTCGTTGAGACGGCGGGGAAGACCCCCGAAGAGGTCGCTACGGCAATCCTCGAATCCTGGTCGACGCCTGCTGAATCCAGCGTTCCTTGAGACTTCGATCGACGACGTGACGGGGGTCGGGGCTTAAATCGTGCCATTGACGTGGTGGGTCATACTCCTGATTGGCGCCTGGATCTTTGCCCTCGGCTCCGTCGTCGGCAGTTTCATCAACGTCTGCGTCTTCCGCCTCCCCTGGCAGAAGAGCGTGATCTGGCCGGGGTCGCATTGCCTGAAGTGCTGGCACTCGATCGCCGCCAGGGACAACATCCCCATCTTCGGGTGGGTGCTCCTGGGCGGTAAGTGCCGGGGCTGCGGGGACCCGATCTCGAGCCGATATCCGCTCGTCGAAGCCCTGGTCGGTCTGCTGTTCACGATCACGTACGTCGTGGAAGTGGTCCTCGGGCCGAGGACCTGGGCAGGTGAGGTCCCGCTCACCAGCTTCGCCGTCTTGTTCTTCCACGCGATCCTGATCGCGCTACTGGTGACGGCGACGTTCATCGACTATGACCTCATGATCATCCCCGACGAGGTCACGGTCCTCGGGATGGTGACCGCGCTCGTCATGGGCACCATCTGCCCCTGGATTCGCCTCGAACCGGCGACGGCGACGACTCCCTGGGGCGGATTCTGGGTGGGGATGATCGGCCTGATCGTCGGCGGGGGGGTCCCGTTCTTCATCAGGCAGACGGCTTCGGTGATCTTCCGCAGGGAGGCGATGGGATTCGGCGACGTCACGCTCATGGCGATGATCGGCGCCTTCCTCGGCTGGCAGGCCGCGGTCCTGGCCTTCTTCCTCGGGCCCTTCCTGGGGATCGCACACGCCCTCTGGAAACTCGTGAAATATGTGGGCAAAGTTCTGAGCGGGAAGAAATCCTCGAGCGCCGACCGCGAACTCCCCTTTGGGCCTTACCTGAGCATGGCGGCGGTCGCGCTCGTTTTCTCCTGGAGATGGCTCTGGCCGCTTTGGGCCCGCGAGCTCTTCGAGACGCTCCGCGTGCTACCCTTGTGGCTGATGGGCCTCGAACCGTGACTTACGCGGCCACCCCGTCGGATCAACGAAGTCGGAGGAGGCGCAACGTGAAATCCCCCTACAAAGGGCGTCGTCCATCGATCGTGAAAAATTTCTGGATCTATCGCAAGCTCGTCGCGCTGGCGATGGTCCTCGGCATGATGCTCTGGTTCGTCTGGGCGAATAACGCCCCGGTGACCGTGGCTTTCCCGTTCGGCCTGGGGAATTTCTCCAGTTCGCTCGGCCTGATCATCCTCCTGAGCGCCCTCGTCGGCGCGGTCGTCTCGGCCCTGACCCTCACCCTGATCCACACGTTGAAGCGTCGTCGCAATCCGGGTCAGCAGCCGACCTGGGAGGGAACCCGGGCCAACGACCGTTCCGCGGATTTGAATGAGGAACGTCCCCCTTCGGATTACGCCGCCAAGACGTCGGATGGTTTTTCCGACTCGCATTGGTCCTGATGGGACTGCGGACTCGTCCTTGACTCCAGCTACGCCGAAGTCGGCCAGGTTTCTCCGATGTTGACCGGCCATGCTCGCAAGATCGCCCCGTTCCTGATCGCCACCGGCGTCCTGTCCGGCTGCGCCCAGACGGATAGCCTGTTCCCCCGGCAAGCGATGCTGGGCTCGCTCAAGACGAGCGTCAGCCAGCTCGAGTTCCGGAACGAGTCGCTACGGACCGAGGTCGCCCAGCTCAAGGAGCAGAACCGCGAGATCGAGGACCAGCTCGTCCAGGAGCAGTCGGACAACGGCGACCTCAAGGCCCGGCTCGATAACGCCCGCTACGAGCTGAGCAAGCACGGCATCGACGCCGAGGACATCCGTACCAAGACCTCGAGACGCTCGGCCGACGACCCGGATTCGGCGACCACCATCCCCGCCGGCCAATCCAGCCGGAAGAAGCGCAAGCCGCCGTTCGCCCAGATCCCGAACCGGATCGAAGAGCCGATCGACCTTGACGAGGATGAGGAAATCCCGCCGCCACGTCCAAGGATGCGCCCGAAGTCCGAGTCGAGCGGCCACACCGACACTCGTTTCGACGACCCCGGCAAGTGGCTCCCCGTCGCGAAGGGGACCTCGGAGCCGTCCCAGACGACGCGCTGATCCGAGCCTGAACACGAACCTCCAAGGTCGGTCGAGCCTCCGCCTTTGGTGTCGGCCCTTCAACACTCCCGGGCGGCCCGAGGCTGGACGAAACGTCATCCAGCCCTGGAGGTTCCGCCTCGTGCGATGGCGACCGACGAGGACTCCTGGTACCATCGTTGCCGAGGCAAAGGCTCGGTCGTCATTGAAGCAGGAACCATGATCGTCATCATCGACTACGGGATGGGCAACCTTCGGAGCGTCCAGAAGGCCTTCGAAGCGGTGGGGCACGCGGCGGAGATCAGCTCGGACCCCGACCGGGTCCGTAACGCGAAGAAAGTGATCCTCCCCGGCGTGGGAGCCTTCGCCGACGCGGCGGCCGAACTCAGACGCACTGGGCTCGGCGATGCATTCAAGGACGCGGCGAACGCCGGAAAGCCTTGCCTCGGGGTCTGCCTGGGCCTGCAACTCCTCTTCGACGTCAGCGAGGAAGACGGCCGTCATGAGGGGCTCGGCCTCATCCGGGGCCGCGTCGTCCGGTTCGACCCGTCTCCCGGCATCAAGATCCCGCACATGGGTTGGAACAACCTGCGAGTCCGGAAGCCGGCCCCCCTGCTGGCCGGCCTCGAGCCCGATCCCTCCGTCTATTTCGTCCACTCCTACCACGCCGTCCCCGAAGATCGGGAGGTGGTCGCCGCCGAGGCCGATCACCCCAAGCCCTTCACGGCCATGGTCTGGCAAGACAACCTCATGGCCTGCCAGTTCCACCCGGAGAAGAGCCAGCGTGTGGGCCTTGCCATGTACGCCAATTTCGCCGCCCTTTGACGACGACCCTCGTCTCGGATGCCGGAGCGAATGGTCCTTGCGACCCCGCGCCGGCGCGGCTAGAGTGAATTTACTTGAAGGGTCGCGGAAGCTCTGGTGAAGATCATGCAAGTGATCCCTGCCATCGACCTCAGGGGTGGATGCTGCGTACGTCTCCGCCAAGGGGATTATAACCAAGAGACCATCTTCGGTGATGATCCCGCGGCCATGGCCGCGCGCTGGGAGACGGAGGGGGCGAGCCGCATCCATCTCGTCGACCTCGACGGCGCCAAAGCCGGGCGTCCCGTCAATATCGAGGCGGTCCGTTCCATCCTCGGCCGTGTCAAAGTCCCCTGCCAGCTCGGCGGCGGCGTGCGCGACGAGGAGACGATCGCGACCTGGCTCGATGCCGGTTTGGAGCGGGTGATCGTCGGCACCCAGGCGCTCAAGGACCCGGCCTGGTTCCGCGCGATGGCCCTCAAATACCCGAGCCGGCTGGTCCTCGGGCTCGACGCCAGGGACGGCCGGGTCGCCACCGAAGGGTGGCTCGACGTCTCGTCGGTCGAGGCGACAGCCTTGGCCGAGCAATTCGACGACTTGCCGCTCGGCGGCGTCGTCTACACCGACATCGCGTGCGACGGGATGCTCGAAGGGCCGAACCTGGCCACGACGGGAGCGCTCGCCCTGCGCCTCAAGAACCCGGTGATCGCATCGGGGGGAGTCGGCAGCTTGGAGGATCTGGCCCACCTGGCGGCCTTGCCGATCGCGGCATGCATCGTCGGGCGTGCCCTCTATGACGGTCGCTTCGGGCTACGCGAAGCCCGGGAGCGGGCCGGCGATCATTCCATCGCACCCTAGGCGAGCCTCGTGCGTCTCGCCTCCTTTCCGGGTGCTCTGGTCGCCGGTCCAAGGCGGTAAGCTCAACCCAATCGCAAAGGGAGTCGAGACGCCATGACCACGACCTATCACATCAGCGACATCCGGAACATTGCCCTTGCTGGACATGGGGCGTCGGGCAAGACAAGCCTTGCCGACGCCCTACTTTATACCGCGGGCGCCATCGACCGTCGCGTCTCGGTCGATGACGGGACGAGTATCTGCGACGTCGAGGACGAGGAGAGACGTCGCCACTTCACCATCGACTCCCACCTCGTCCACCTCGAGTGGGAAGACAAGCAGATCCACCTGATCGACACCCCCGGATATCCCGACTTCATCGGCAACGCCCTGAGCGGGCTCGCCGCGGTCGAGAACGTCGTGCTCACGATCGCCGCCTCGGCGGGAGTCGAGTTCAACACGCGCAAGATCTTCCAGGAAGCCACCAGGCTCAAGCTCGGACGACTCCTGGCGCTCACGAAGATGGACGGCGACAACGTCAACTTCATGGGAGTGCTCGAGAACATTCGCGAGGCGTTCGGCCCCCAGTGCGTCCCCTTCTTCGTCCCCGACGGCCTGGGCTCTTCTTTCACCAGGGTCATCGACGCCCTGAACCCGCCGGAAGACGTCCCCGAAGGATGCCCGATGCACCCGGCCGAGGCGTATCAGCTCGTCGTCGAGCAGATCGTCGAGACCGACGAAGACCTCATGAACCGATACCTCGAAGGCGAAGTACTCCCCCTCGACGAGTTGAGAACCGCCGCCTGTCACGCCATCGCCTCGGGCCAGCTCGTGCCGATCGTCTGCGTCTCCACCCGCAAGGACATCGGCCTGAGAGAACTACTGGAACTCCTCTCTACCTGCACGTTGAACCCGACAGACGTCCACCGGATGGCCTCTCGGGACGACGAGGCGGACTCCGAGGTCGAGCTCGAACCCCACGAGGACGGGGAGCTCGTCGCCCAGGTCTTCAAGACGACCAACGACCTGTTCATGGGCAAGATGTGCTTCCTACGCATCCATTCGGGCCGGGTGGCCAGCGACACGACGTTCCTCAACATGCGGACCGGCAAGACGAGCAAGCCCGGCCACATCTATCGGCTCCAAGGGAAGACCCAGGAAGAGGTGAAGGAGGCGATCGCCGGCGACATCATCGCCGTCACCAAGTTCGACGACTTGCACATCTCCGACACCGTCACGGCGGCGGGCAACGGCCACGCGACCCACCTCGTCATGAAGCCGATCCGGTTCCCGACGCCGATGGTCCCCAGGGCGGTCGAGCCCAAGACCCGCGAGGACGAGCCGAGGATCTCCGCCGGCCTCACCAAGATTGCCGACGAGGATCCGACCTTCACCTTCCGACGCGACTCCCAGACGCACGAATTGGTCATCTCGGGCATGAGCGAGTTGCACCTCGACGTGATCCAGAATCGGCTCAAGAGCCGGTTCAAGCTCGACGTCAACACTCATGTTCCCCACGTCCCGTTCCTCGAGACCATCTCGGGCGAGTCCGAGTCGCACCATCGTCACAAGAAGCAGACGGGAGGCCGGGGTCAGTTCGCGGACGTGCAGCTCCGAATCCGGCCCAGGGCCCGCGGCGAGGGCTTCCGCTTCGTCGACGCGATCAAGGGGGGGGTCATCCCCGGCCAGTACATCCCGGCGGTGGAGAAGGGGATCCGGGAACAGTTGGAGAAGGGGGTCATCTCCGGGAACCCGGTCGTGGACGTCGAGGCCGAAGTCTTCTTCGGCTCCTACCACGCGGTCGATAGCTCGGAGCAGGCCTTCAAGACGGCCGCAGCCGCCGCATTCCGGAAGGCCTTCAATGACGCCAGGCCCGTGCTCCTCGAGCCGATCGTGAACCTCGAGGTGAATGTCCCGCTCGAGAAATTCGGCGACGTGTCGGCCGACCTCGCCACACGACGAGGCCACATCACCGGCATGGAAACCCAGTCGGGCGGGATCCAGACGATCCAGGCGAACGTACCCCTCAGCGAGGTCCTTCGGTACGCGACGGACCTCAAGAGCATGACGGGCGGGCAGGGGACGTTCACGATGGAGTTCAACTCTTACGAGCCCGTCCCTCCCAACGTCCAGCACACCATCGTCGACCGCTGGACCAAGGCACGCGCGGGTATCGAGGAGGAATAATCCAAAGCGTGGGTTCGAAACGCGATGGGCCTGGGGAGTCCACGACTCCCCAGGCCCATTCGTTTTCGATCGCCTACGAGACGGATCTCCGGGCCTCTTGGCTCAGTAGTAGCCGCCGAAATAACCGACGCCGAAGCCGTACCCGTAGTAAGGCCGTGCATAGTTGTCGATATGATCCTGCATGACCCGATCCTTCTGGACGCCGATCTGCTGCGCCTGGAGCTGCTCATCCCGCGAGGGTATGCCGCCGTTGCCGAAGGTCGCCGGGCTGACGGGGTCACGCTCGACGTTGTCGTTGGCCTGGAAACGATCACCGGCCGGATAGTAATCACCGTATCGGCCGACGCCCCCCGGATTCCTCCAACCCGCGTTCCGGTCGCTATGGTAGTAGCCCGGATAGGGGTACGGGTAGTGATGGACGATGCTCCGCCTCTGGCGGGCTTGCGTACGCGTCACGGCCTTCTTGGCGGGCGTGGGCGTGGTCGCCGACGGATTGGTGGTCGTGGTCGACGACGAGGGGTCCTGGGCAAAGGCCACCAGGGTGAGACTCGTCGACGCGATCAGGACGTAAGCGACCGGCCAGAGTCGTTTCATGTTGCACCTCGAGCGCTGCGAATGGCATTGCGGCCCGGCCGACGCGTGGTCGAACCTTGAATAGTGTTATCTTACGCCCATTCCCGGGACCGGGGCAAATTTTCGAGGCGCATGGATACGACGACGGGATATCCGGGCTCGCTGGCCCGGACATCCCGTCGTCGTGTGAGCGTCGTTTAACGGAGAAACGTCGCTCTCTACGTCAATCCGGGTCGTAGGCGAGGTTGGCGGCGAGCCAGCGCTCGGCCTCGGCGACCGGGACTCGCTTGCGGCTCGCGTAGCTTTCGACCTGGTCGCGGGTGACCATGTCGACGGCAAAGTAGCGGGCCTCGGGGTGACCGAAGTAGAGCCCACTCACCGCGGCGCCGGGATACATGGCATACGACTCGGTCAGGCGGATCCCCGTGTTGGCCTCGATGTCGAGCAGTTGCCAGAGGTCCTTCTTCTCCGTGTGGTCGGGAGAGGTCGGGTAACCCGAGGCCGGGCGAATGCCTCGGTACTTCTCCTCGATGAGTTCCCCCTTCGAGAAGTTCTCCTCGCTGCCGTAGCCCCAGTCGCGGCGGGCACGCTCGTGGAGGTACTCGGAGAAGGCCTCGGCGAGCCGGTCGCCGATCGCCTTGACGTTGATCGACTTGTACGTGTCGGAGTCGCGCTCGGCCTCTTCCACGAGGGGCTCCATGCCGATCCCGGTGGTCACGGCGAAGGCCCCGATGTAGTCGGCTCGGCCCGACGAGATCGGGGCGATGTAGTCGGCCAGGCAGCGGAAGGAGGTCTGCCCTTCGCGTTCCCACTGCTGGCGGAGCATCGGCAGGCGGACGCGCTCCTTGGTCCGCGACTCGTCCTCGAAGATCACGACGTCGTCGCCGTCGGAATTAGCCGGGAAGAAGCCGTAGACTCCGTTGGCGGTCAACAGCTTGTTCTCGACGATCCGGCGGAGCAACACGTTGGCCTCGTCGAACGTCTTCTTGGCCACGGCCCCGAGGTTCGGGTCTTCGAAGATCGCCGGGTATTTACCCTTCAGCTCCCAGGCCATGAAGAACGGGGACCAGTCGATGTAGGGGACCAGCTCGCCCAGCGGGAAGTCCTTGAGCACCCTGGGACCGAGGAAGCTCGGCACGGCGATCGGGGTGTTTGCCCAATCGATCGAGTAGCGACGGCTGACGGCATCGGAGTAAGGCACGAGCTTGCGCTGACGACGCTTGTTGAAATTCTCGCGGTCCCGCTCCTGGGCCTCACGGTTCTCCTTATCGATGATGGGCCGCTGCTCGGGCCGATTGAGGCGGTCGACGACGCCCACACAACGCGACGCGTCCTTCACGTGGATGACCGTGCCGTGGTAGCTCGGGGCGATCTTGACCGCCGTGTGCTTCGGGCTGGTCGTCGCGCCACCGATCAGGAGCGGCATATCAAAGCCTTCCCGCTCCATCTCCTTGGCGACGTGGACCATCTCGTCGAGCGAGGGGGTGATGAGCCCCGAGAGCCCGATCATGTCGACGCTCTCTTCGCGGGCCTTCTTGAGGATCTGATCGCAGGGGATCATGACTCCCATATCGATCACCTCGTAGTCGTTGCAACCGAGGACGACGCCGACGATATTCTTGCCGATGTCGTGGACGTCCCCCTTCACGGTCGCCATCAGGACCTTGCCGCGGGCGCGACGGGTGGTGACTCCCCCTTTGGCCTTCTCGGCCTCCATGAAGGGGAGGAGGTAGTTCACCGCCTTCTTCATCACCCGGGCGCTCTTGACCACCTGGGGCAGGAACATCTTGCCGGCGCCGAAGAGGTCGCCGACGACGTTCATGCCATCCATCAAGGGGCCTTCGATGATCGAAAGCGGTCGTTCGTACTTATGCCGAGCCTCCTCGACATCGACTTCGACGAAGTCGGCGATGCCGTTCACCAGGCCGTGCTTGAGCCGTTCCTCGACCGAGGCCTCGCGCCAGGCGAGTTCCTTGGTGGACTCCTTCTTCCCCTTCTTCTTGACCGTCTCGGCAAACTCGGTCAGGCGATCCGCGGCGTCGGGCCGGCGGTTCAGGAGCACGTCCTCGACCCGCTCGAGCAGATCCTTGGGGATCTCCTCATAGACCTCGAGCTGGCCGGCGTTGACGATGCCCATATCGAGCCCGGCGCGGATCGCGTGGTAGAGGAATGCCGCGTTCATCGCCTCGCGGACGACATCGTTGCCGCGGTAAGAGAACGAGACGTTGCTCACGCCGCCGCTCGTCTTCGCGTCGGGGAAGCGTCGCTTGAGCTCGCGGACGGCCTCGATGAATTCGACCGCGTAGTTGTTGTGCTCCTCGATCCCCGTGCCGACCGTGAGGATGTTCGTGTCGAAGATGATGTCGGCGGGTGCGAAGCCGACCTCGTCGACGAGGAGGTTGTAGGCCCGCTCGCTGATCTCCACCTTGCGGTCGGCGGTGACGGCCTGCCCGGTCTCGTCGAATGCCATGACGACGACCGCGGCCCCGTATCGCTTGATGAGCCGGGCCCGCCTGAGGAACTCTTCCTCGCCTTCCTTCAGGCTGATCGAATTGACGATCGACTTCCCCTGGACGCACTTGAGCCCTGCCTCGATCACCTCGAACTTCGAGCTGTCGATCATGATCGGGACCTTGGTGATGCTCGGCTCGGCGGCGATCAGGCGGAGGAACTTCGTCATCGCCTGCTCGCCGTCGATCATCCCCTCGTCCATGTTCACGTCGATGATATTCGCGCCCGCCTCGACCTGGTCGCGGGCGACGATCAGGGCCTGCTCATAGTCTCCATCCTTGATCAGTCGGGCGAACCGCTTCGAGCCGGTGATGTTGGTCCGCTCGCCGACCATGATGAAGTTGCTGCTGGGCTTGATCTCGAGCAGGTCGGTGCCGCTGAGGAGCGACGAGTGAGTCCGCTTCGGCGGGACCCGGGGAGTGATCCCCTCGATGGCGTCGGAGATCGCCTTGATGTGCGGCGGCTTGGTGCCGCAGCAGCCGCCGACGATGTTCAGCCAGCCGGCCTCGGCGAACTCCCGGATCCGACGCGCCATGTAGTCGGGGCTGCCGAGCGAGCCGGGGCTGTCGTCGAACTCGCCAAGGGCATTGGGCAACCCGGCGTTCGAGTAGCAACTGATGCGACGGTTGGAGATATTCGAGAGCGACTCGACGTAGGGCCGCATCTGGTCGATACCGAGCGCGCAGTTGATCCCGACCGACATCAGGTTGTACTGGGAGACCGAGGCCCAGAAGGCTTCGAGGGTTTGCGCGGTGAGGGTGGCCCCCCCTTTGAAGATGGTGGTCGAGGCCATGACAGGCAGCCTCACGCCATTCTCTTCGAAGTACTTGTCGATGGCGAAGAGGCAGGCCTTGAGGTTCAGCGTGTCGAACGCGGTCTCGGCCAGGAGGATATCCACGCCCCCCTGGACGAGGCCGTGGATCTGGCCGCTGTAGGTTTCGACGAGCTCGTCGAAGCTCACCTGGCGATAGCTCTGGTCGGGGTTGTTCGGGTCCGACGGCAGGTTCAGGAGCTTCTTCGTCGGCCCGATCGAGCCCGCGACGAACCGGGGACGGTCGGGGGTCTTCTCGGTCATGGCATCGGCGGCGCGACGGGCGATGGCGGCCGCCTCGTAGTTCAGCTCCTCGACGTAATCCTCGAGGTCGAACTCTTCCATCGACACCGAGTTACTATTGAAGCTGTCCGTCTCGATGATGTCTGCGCCCGCCTCGAGGTACTGCCGGTGGATTTCCTCGATCATCTTCGGCTGGGTCAGAACCAGGATCTCGGTACAGTTCCGGAGATCCTTTGTGTGGTCCCTGAACCGCTCGCCCCTGTAATCCTCCTCCGACGGCTTGTGGGCATAGATCATCGTCCCCATCGCGCCATCCAAGACCATGATCCGTTCGGAGAGAATGGCTTCGATCTGGGTTCGCGTGTCGAATGCAGTGGCGTTGGGCATGATGGAACCGTCTTGATGATCAAAGGAGGAAAGGAAGTGGGACGGGGGCGCACTTTTTAAGGAATAGCTCGGTAGCCCCGGGCACAAGCCGTTGCATCGGCTCGGCGAGGAAATCAAGGGCCTCAGAATTCGGCGGCTGAACTCGTCCGCTCACCATCCCTGGTCCAATCCGTGAAAACCCGTTCTCGTGTCGGAACCTGCAGGCCAGGTCCGGACGTCCGACGGGGCACTTGCGAGCGATCGAATTATCTTGAGGCCCCATCGCGACTGTCAAGCCTGGCCAATCTCGTACGACCGGCATGGTCGAAACTTTCCGATGAAATCTTCGACTGGCGTGGACCGGTTTCAACGTCGATTCGCAAAAGGCCTTAGGGCAGGTCACCACCGCATCCCTGCGATGAAGCAGAGCAGCACGACGACCGCCAGCACATAGCCCCAGGCGATCATCTGTACGGTCGGCGTCGGCAGGCGGAACAAACCTCGCCGGGCCGGTAACATACTGCGTGCGATAACCGGGGCACAGGCATGCCGCTTCCACCTCATGAACGTGCCGGTCTTGCCGCAGTCGAGACAGTGGTATTGTAGCAAGAGTGGAACGGCGGGCAGCAGCGCGAGCAGCACGACCAGTTGTCTCGGATCCCTCATCAGGAACGCGAAGCGGAAGCAGGTCCCCCAAAGGAGCAGGACAAGAACCGCCAGGAAGGGGTTCGCCAGGAGGCGCTGATCGCTGGAATAGACCGTCGTCGGCCTCGACGGCGCCGGGCCGGTGGGCGTGACGTCGATTTCGTGCTCGAAGAGGATCCGAGGTCGATCGGGCTCGACTCGTAAGTTGCGTCTGCGGAAGAGCATGGACGAAATCTCAACCCTTTTAGATGCCTCACACATCCTAGTGGATCACGTGAAGGTATGCCAGCAGGGGTTGCGACGAAGAAATTCCGGCGGGTGTACGAGCTCCGTCAACCTTCGTTGACCACTTTACAACGCGGGTTCGAACCGCGATGATAGTGGTTTGGCCATTGGTCATATGGGGCCGCGGTGAGGAGGGGACGCGACGTGCACGAAGAAGCGATCCGCAAGGCGGATGTCCTGATCGAAGCGCTCGGCTATATCCGGAAGTTCCATGGCCGGTTCACGGTCATCAAGCTGGGCGGCTCGGTCATGGAGAATCCGGAGTCGTTGCGGGCCCTCCTGGTCGACATCGTGTTCATGCAGACGGTGGGCATGCGGCCCGTCGTCGTCCATGGCGGCGGCAAGGCGATCACGCACGCGATGGAGCAGGCCGGCCTCGAGGCCAGGTTCGTGCAGGGCAGGCGCTACACCGACGAGGCCACGCTCGACATCGTCGCCCGGGTCCTGGCGGAAGAGATCAACGTCGACATCGTCCGTCATATCACCAAGTATGGCGGCCGCGCGGCCGGCTTGCACCACAAGACGACCCAGTGCCTCTTCGGCAGGCGTCTGACCCTGCCCGACGGCAAGGGGGGGGACATCGACCTCGGCCGGGTCGGCGAGGTCACCGAGGTGGACGCCGCCCCGATCGAGAATCTCTGCCTCGCGGGGGTCGTGCCCGTTCTCCCTTCGCTGGCCGAGGGGGAGGATGAGAAGCTCCTCAACGTCAACGCCGACACGGCCGCCGCGGCCGTCGCCGTGGCGCTCAAGGCGGAGAAGCTCGTCTTCCTGACCGACACCCCGGGAATTCTCCGGGATCGCAACGAACCCAAGAGCCTCTTCCGAAGTCTGAATCCCGACGATTGCCGATCCCTGATCGCAGAGGGGATCATCGACAAGGGGATGATCCCCAAGGTCGAGGCCTGCCTCGACAGCCTGGTCCAGGGGGTTGAGAAGACCCACATCATCGACGGCAGGCTCAGGCACTCGCTCCTGCTCGAGATGTACACCGATACCGGGATTGGGACCGAGATCGCCCTGAAGAATGCCCCCAAGCAGCCCGAAGTCCGACACGCCATCTCAGTACGGCACTGAGCGTTCAAGACCGGACGAAGTCAGCGAATCGTCACCTTGTCCCCGAGCCCGTTTCACCCGTTGCCGCACGATCGGCTTTAATGGGAGCTCCAGCCTTGGCGCACCTGGCCAATCAGACGTCCGCCGACACGATCGCCCAGTTCGACCAGTACGTCATCGGCAACTACCGCCGATACCCGGTCTGCCTGGTGAGGGGAGAAGGGTCATGGATCTGGGATGCGGAAGGTAACAAGTATCTCGACTTCTTCCCCGGCTGGGGCTGCAACATGCTCGGGCACTGCCCGCCGAGGATCGTCGAGGCGGTCCGCGAGCAGGTCGGCCAGCTCATCCACGTCCCGAACACCTGGTACATGGAGTCGCAAGGTGCCTTCGCCGAGGCCCTCTCGACCCGGTCGTTCGGGAGCCAATGCTTCTTCTGCAACAGCGGAGCCGAGGCGAACGAGGCGGCCATCAAGCTCGCCCGCGTCCACGGCCACGCCGCCGGCCGCTACAAGATCGTGACGATGGAGAACGGGTTCCACGGCCGGACCTACGCCGCCCTCACGGCGACCGCCCAGCCCAAGTATCACGCCGGTTTCGAGCCGATGGTCCCCGGCTTCACGTACGTGCCCTACAACGACCTCGATGCCGTCGCCAAGGTCCTCGACGACCAGACCGCGGCCGTGCTGGTCGAGCCGATCCAGGGGGAAGGGGGCGTCAACCTCCCGTCTCCCGACTACCTCCCCGGCCTGCGTGCCCTCTGCGACGAGCGAGGCGTCCTCCTGATCCTCGACGAGGTCCAGACGGGGCTCGGACGCACCGGCGAGTGGTTCGCCTTCCAGAACTATGGCATCACGCCGGACATCCTCACGTGTGCCAAGGCCCTCGCGGGGGGCGTCGCGGCGGGCGTGATGATGGCGAAGCCCGAGATCGCCTCGGTCTTCAAGCCGGGGATGCACGCCAGCACCTTCGGCGGCAATCCGATCGCCTGCCGCGCCGGGCTCGCCACGATCGAGACCATCGAGCAGGATAACCTCCTCGAGCGAGGCAAGGCCGTCGGGGAACGTTTCCGCGGCCACTTCGAGGCCATCCGGGCCGAACGCCCCGACCTCGTCGGCGAGATCCGCATCAAGGGGGTCATGATCGGGCTCGAGTTGACCATCGACGCGTCCCCGATCGTCGCCGCCTGCCTCGAGCGACGACTGCTCATCAACGCCACCCACGGCAACGTCATCCGACTCCTGCCGGCCCTGAATCTCAGCGACGACCTGATCGACGAAGGTTGCGCGATCCTTGCCGACGTGCTCAAGAGTTACTCGGCCTGAGCCTGGCCTGCCGAGGACACCATGCCATGATCCGCCACTTTATCGACCTCTTCGAGCTGGATCCCGAGACCGCCGGCGACCTGATCGCGCAGGCCATCGACCTCAAGCGGCGCGACGCGGAGGGGGAACGTCCCTCCCTGCTCGCCGGCCGTACCCTGGGCATGATCTTCGAAAAGCCCTCGCTGCGGACCCGCGTGAGCTTCGAGGCGGCCATCGCCCAGCTCGGCGGCAACGCCATCTTCATGAACGGCAAGGACGTGGGCATGGGCGTTCGCGAGAGCGTCGACGACTTCGCCCGCGTCATCAGCCAGTATGTCGACGTCCTCGCCGTACGCACGTATGCCCATGCGACGGTGGCGGAGCTCGCCGAGTACGCGACGATCCCCATCGTCAACGCCCTCTCCGACGCCGCCCACCCTTGCCAGGCGATGGCCGACCTCCTCACGATCCAGGAGGTCAAAGGGAGACTCGACGGCATCCGCATCGTCTTCGTCGGCGACGGGAACAATGTGGCGAGGTCGCTCGCGGTGGCCTCGGCCCTCCTCGGGGCGAGCTTCACCCTCGCGGCCCCTCCGGGCTACGAGTTCCCCGACGACTTCCGCCGCCAGTTCTCCCAGGCCTTCCCCGGCGTACCGCTGGTCGTTGAGCACGACCCGAAGGAGGCCCTGATCGGCGCCGACGCGGTCTACACCGACGTCTGGGCGAGCATGGGCCAGGAACATGAGAGCGAATTACGCCAGGCCGCCTTCGCCCCGTTCCAGGTCAATGAGCCGTTGCTCTCACTGGCCAAGCCCGACGCCATGTTCCTCCACTGCCTCCCCGCGCGTCGGGGCGAGGAAGTGACGTCCGAGGTGATGGACGGGCCCCAGAGCTACGTCATCCCGCAGGCGGCCAATCGCCTCCACTTCCAGAAGGCCTTGCTGATCTGGCTCCTCAGCGAGCCGGCCGCGAATCCTTCGAATCATGCGAGGCTGGCGGCCCGCTGAACGATCGTCCCAAGCTAACTCTCGATCGACATCCATCACGGCCTGCCCGCACAACGGGCGGGCCGTGAGCCTTGAAGGGACCTACGATCTACGATGCCTCGACATGACGGCCGTACGCCGCAAGAACTCCGCCCCGTCCAGATCGAACGCGGGTTCGTCCGAAATAGCCCGGGCAGCGTCCTGTACAGGACGGGCGGCACAACCCTGATCGTCACCGCCCACCTCTCCGACAAGGTTCCCCCATTCCTCGAAGGGAAGTGGCTCGGCTGGCTGACCGCCGAGTACGCCATGATCCCCGGCAGCACGCCGACGCGCAAGTCACGCGGGACCGATGGCCGATCCACCGAGATCCAGCGCCTGATCGGCCGGAGCCTCCGAGCGGTGATCGACACCAGGGCCCTAGGCCCCTGGACGATCCACGTCGACGCGGAGGTCCTCGAGGCCGACGGCGGAACCAGGACCGCGGCGATCACCGGCGCGTTCGTCGCCGTGGTCGATGCCCTCCGCAGCCGATTCGGCGAGGAGAGCCGGGGGATGATCCGCGACAGCGTCGCCGCCGTGAGCGCGGGGATCATCGACGGCGAGCCGGTCCTCGACCTCGACTACCGCGAGGACTCGACCGCCTACGTCGACCTGAACGTCGTCAGGCTCGGGAAGGGGGGCCTGGTCGAGGTCCAGGGGACCGGCGAACGCGAGACATTCTCACGAGCCGAGCTGACGAGCCTGCTGGATCTGGCCGACCTCGGGATCGACAACCTCAACCGGATCCAGCGAGAAACCCTCGGGCAGGACTGGCCTTTCCCGGCCTGATCCCGGCACCGGAAACTTCTCTTTGCAAGGATCCGGGCTTCTGTTAAAGTCCCGCCCACATGTCGCCGAGACACGCCCCGAGCCTGGAGCTATGCGACCGGCTTAAAAGGATTTAAGCCAAAAATGGGGAAGTCTGCCCGAGGCCGTCGGCCTGGACGCCTTGGGTTAAGGTATCACCGCGAACCCGACAGGATGGGGGGATCGCTCATGAAAGCGCCGCTCGCAGCTTTGGCCCTGGCCGTTATCGCGTCGGAATGGCAGTCCAGTGTGATGGCCCAGACGTCGCCGTTCCCTGGCGTGAAGCCGCCGAGGGCGTCGGCTCCCGCTAAACTCGACTCGAGAGTCCTCCCGGCGACCTCGACGACACCTGACCTCATCGCGCCGGACCAGATCAAGCCCGCCACGATCGCCTTGCCGCAGGATGCCATCGAGCCATTCCTGCTGACCAAGGAGCACGGGCCGTTCATGGTCATCGCCAAGACTTTCCGCGGGGAGGATGCCGAACGCTTTGCCCTGGCGCTCGTCCTCGAGCTGCAGCGGGATTACGGGCTACCTGCCTACATCCTCCGCACGAAAGATTTCCCCAGGAACAGCCTCATCCGGAACGTTCCGCCAACCGCGAAAGCGGTACAGGATCGACCGCGTCTGACCGAACCGGAGAAGACGCGTTCGATCGACGAGGCTGCGGTCCTCGTCGGGAATGAGAAGACCCTGAAGGCCCAGGAAGCCCTCTGGCACAAGGTCAAGAAGATCAAGCCGCGATGCCTCGACGGCATGCCCAAGATCTACTTCTGGCGCGAAGGCCTGAGCAACGCCTTGCGAGTCACGAATCCGTACGTCCCCGCCCAGAACCTCTTCCCGGGCAAGCACGACCCGCTCGTGATGCGGATGAACGAGGGGCCGACGAGCATCTACCATTGTCCGGGCAACTTCTCGCTCCAGGTGGCCGAATTCCGAGGTCGGGCGACGTTCGAGACGGACAAGACGAAGACCTTCGCCAATCTCGACCTCAAGAAGAGCCCCCTGATGACGGCGGCCGACGACGCCGAGCGGGTCGCCAAGAACCTCTCGAGGGATCCCGAGGTCAAGCAGGCGGGCTGCCAGGCGTACGTCTACCACGACCGCGACTCGAGCAAGGTCATGGTCGGCTCGTTCAACTCGCCGAACGATCCCTCGGCCGTCCAGCTCCGCCAGCGCCTGCTGACCAAAGCCGTCGAGATGTCGACTCCCAAGCGAGTCGGCATGATGATCGTCCCGGCTAACTCCCTGACGAACCTAGATAAGATCAAGCCGTGAACCAGGACGCTTGATCCCGGATCAACTCCGTGGCAGAAGGGACGGGCCGACTTCGGCTCGTCCCTTCTTTTTTTTGCGCCCGTACCCGGAATCCACAGCGAAGAACGCCATGAACGACCCCGCATCCACGATCACGCTCATCGTCGGCACCCGGAACCGCAAGAAGGGGATCGAGCTCCTGGAATTGCTGAACCCTGAGTGGGATCCCAACCCCAGGCTTTCGAAGCTCGGGCTCCAGACCCTCGCCGACTATCCCGAGGTCCCCGACGTGGTCGAGGACGCCGACTCCTTCGGGGGCAACGCCCGCAAGAAGGCGAGCGAAACCGCCGTCAGGCTGAAGATGTGGACCCTCGCCGACGACTCGGGCCTGAGCGTGGACGCATTAGGGGGCGCCCCCGGGATTTTCTCGGCTCGCTACGCGGGGACCCACGGCGACGACGACGCGAACAACCAGAAGTTACTCGCCGAGCTCGCGTCGGTCCCCGAGGAGAAACGCGGGGCCGCGTTCATCTGCCACCTGGCCCTCTCGGATCCGGAAGGGAACATCAGGCTCGAATCCCAGGGGGCCTGCCGGGGCCGGATCACCTCGGGAATCCAGGGCTCGCACGGATTCGGCTACGACCCGCTCTTCCTGATCCGCGAGTATCACACGACCTTCGGCGAGTTGAGCCCGCTGGTCAAGCACCAGTTGAGCCATCGCGCCAGGGCGGTCGCCGGCCTGCGAGCGGGGTTGGAGCGGCTCGTGGTGCTCGGCGAGTTGAAGTGAGTCGACCCGGAAGGCACGCTTCGAGAACCAGGAAAGCCAGGACGCCCCGCGGATGAATCCGGGGGCGTCCTGTCTTCGACGTTTCGGTGCTTTCCTAGCGTCGGGATTAACGACGGAGCAGCTTGCCGAAGAGAGGGTGCTTCTTGTCGCAAGGATCGCAGGCCGGCAGGGTGGTCACGGGCACTTCGCTCTGGGCCGAGGCGACCACGCTCTGTGCCGACGGGAGGACGTCAGCAACCATGACGGGGACCTTGACGCAGACCTCGACCGGGACCTGACGGCAGACCTGGCGGGGGACGCAGATCGTCTTCGTCTCGCAGATCTGACGCTTGACCGTCACGGGGCAATGCACCGTGGTGGTCACCGGGACCTGGCGGCAGACGGTGTACGGCTCCTTGCGGACGCACTGAATGGTCTGCATATCGCAGACGGTCTCGGCGACGATCTTCGTGCACTGCTCGGCGACGGTCTCGCAGATGGTCTGCGGGACCTGCTTGACGCACTGCTCGGAGACCATCCGGCAGGTCGTGACGGGGACCTGGCAGGTCCTCGTTTCCGAGACCATCCGGCAGGTCGTGACCGGCACCTGCTTGGTGTGCTGGGTGGTCACGTAGCGGCAGGTGGTGACCGGGACCCGCTTCACCGCGGTCTCGCGGACCGTCCGGGTGATCGTGCAGGGGACCTGCTTGGTCGCCGCAACCTTCACCATGCGGGTCACCGTGTAGGGGACCTGCTTGACGTGGGTTTCGGGGACCATCTGGGTCACCGTGTACGGCTCCTGACGGCATTCGGTCCGGCTGCACATCTTGGTGACGGTGACCGGCACACGCCGCATGCAGGTGCGGTTGACCAGGGTCGTCGTCTCGTAGGGGACGGTGCGGTAGCAGGTCTCGGCCACGAGGCGGCAGGTGGTCACGGGGACCTGCTTGACCTGCTCGGTCGTCACGGTCTCGCAGATCGTGCGGGGGACCTGCTTGACGACGGTCTCGCAGACCATCCGGCAGGTGGTCACCGGGATCATCTTGACGCACTCTTCCGCCACCATCTGGCAGGTGGTCACGGGCACCTGCTTGGTCACCGTATAGGGGACCTTGCGGCAGACCGTGTACGGGACCTGCTTGCGGACGACCTGCTGCTCATAGACGGTGCAGCAGACGTTCTCGACGACCGTCCGGGGGATCCAGACTCGCTTGCAGACGGTGGTCGGCGGGCACTGGACCCAGCAACCGTCCTTGCAGACCATCTTGCCGGGGATGACGACCTGCTCGGTGCCCCACTCGCCGCACTCGCGAGTCACCTGCTTGACCTCGGTCCGAGGCACGCAGACGGTCTCGCAGACTTCTCGGACGGCGGTCTCGGCCACTTCCTTGTAGCAAGTCTCGGTCACGTCCTGGTAAGAGGTCGTCTGGACCGGCTTGCAGACAGTGTAGCGGCATTCCTTCATCACCGTCTCGCGGACCGGACGCTGCACCGTGTAAGTGCAGTTCTCCATCACGGTACGCTGAACCGGGGTCTGGACCGTATAGCGGCATTCCTTCATCACCGTCTCGCGGACCGCACGCTGGACCGTGTACGGCTCCTGTCGGTACGAGCACTGCTTCACGGGGACCTGGACCGTGTACGGCTCGCACTGCATCACCGTGCATTGGACCGGGTACTGCACCGTGTAGGGCACCGATCGGTAGCAGGTCTTGGCGACCGGCCGGCAGACCGTGTAGGTGCAGTTGCGGTAGGCCGTTTCCTGGACCGGCTGGCAGACCGTGTAATTCACGGTCTTCATGATGGTCTCTTGGACGGGACGGCAGACCGTGTAGAAGCACTCTTTATAGGAGACTTCGCGGACGGGCGTCGTGACGTTGTAGACGCACGTCTTGAACGAGGTCTCTTTGACGGGGCGACACACCGTGTACGCCCGCGTCTCCATGTGCGTCTCGCGGACGGGACGGCAGACCGTGTAGGCCACGTCCTTCCAGATCGTCCGGGAGACCGGACGCTGCACGGTGTAAGAGACCTCCCGCGGGACGGTCCGATAAACCGGCTTCTGGACGGTGTACGGAACTTCGCGGACATGCTGCTCGGAGACGGTGTTCACGGTGGTCACGGTTCGCGGCTGCATGACAGTTTCGCAGACTTCGCGAACGCAAGGGACCTGCTGCGTCTCGTAGACCGTTTCCTGGACGGTCTGGAGCACCGTCTGACGCTGGAGCTGATATTCGATGTGCCCACCACAATCCTGGGGCACGGGGCAGTTTCTCAGTGAGGCACCACCAGCATAGCTGGACGCCTCCGCCGGGTGTTCGGTCATCCATGCCCCTAGGATTAGGGCCACAAATGAGACCGACAGAAGATTCCGCATCTTGAGACGCTCCTCGACAACACCTCGACCCAATCACGGCATCCGTGCCGCCAAGCTCCTCTCGGTCTCCCACGGACCCGTTAACTCACACATATCCTTCGGATGCTTCTACCACGTTCCTTCAGGCTCTTTAGCTAGATTTCCCAACACGCCGATAGTCCCAAAACGCAAGGTTTGCCCAGATGTTACGTCAAGCACGCAATACCCCAGTATTATCATTCAGACCGTCAATGTGACCGGATCTGGTGTGTCCGCGAGAACCTCCAAGATTTCGCTGATCGGCAGGGTCATTTTCGATCCGAACCGGACTGCTCCCTTTGGCGTCGGAGGTGTGTGCGTTAGGCTGTGGGGGGTCGTGAGGGTGGGCCCGGCACAGGTGGTTTGGCGAGGCCGAGACCTCCCCTGGAACGTCGAATTGCGAGGATTCATGACGTTTCGCGGGCGAACATGACTTGCACGGTCCAAGTCCCGTGAAACGTCGCGAAGGCGAGGCAAACGCTGATGGGCGTCCTGGATCAGTTCCGGCTCGATGGAAAGGTCGCATTGGTCACGGGTGGGACCCGAGGACTGGGGCGTGTGATCGCCGAGGCCCTCGCCTCGGCGGGCGCATCGGTCGCGATCAGCGGCAGGAATCTCGAGCAGGCGAGTCAGGTTGCCAGGGAAGTGGGCGAGGCCTCGGGTAGGCCCACACTCGGGATCGCGGCCGACGTCACGCGCGAGGTCGAGGTCGCCGCCATGGTCGGCCAGGTCGGCGACCAGTACGGCCGGCTCGACATCCTCGTCAACAACGCCGGGATCAACCTGCGCGGGCCGATCGAGCAGCTCTCCGAGTCCGACTGGGACCAGGTCATCGACACGAACTTGAAGGGCCCCTGGCTCTGCTGCAAGGCGGTGGCCGAGACGATGAAGCGGCAGAAGTGGGGGAGGGTGATCAACGTCTCGAGCATGCTCGGGGAGATCTCGATCCCGGGCCGGACCCCCTATGCGTCGAGCAAGGGGGGCCTCACGCTCCTGACCAAGACCCTGGCTCTCGAGTGGGCATCCGACGGGATCAACGTGAACGCCCTTTGCCCGGGACCGTTCGCGACGGAGCTGAATCTTCCGCTGCTGAACGACCCCAACGTCAGGGCGACCTTCCAGTCGAAGATCCCGCTCGGCCGCTGGGGCGAGCCGAGCGAGCTCGGGGCCGCCGCCGTCTTCCTCGCCTCCGATGCGTCGAGCTTCATGACCGGGGCGAGCCTGTTCATCGATGGCGGCTACACCGCGCAGTAATCCGCAACAACAGCCGCGCCGCGTTCAAACTTGAGCGCAAGTACCAAATCCGCACATTTTGGGAGCGTCGAAAGGAACTCGCCTCGATGGGACAGTCAGACAGTTGGTCGATCCCTCCTGGATATCGTGCCGCGGCCGTCAAGGCCGGAATCAAGCCTTCGGGCGGACTCGACCTCTCGGTCATCGTGGCCGACCACGATTGCTCCGCCGCCGGGACTTTCACCCTGAACAGGGTCTGTGCCGCGCCCGTGCGCTGGGATAAAGCACGCGTTCCCTCGGAATCCGTCCGTGCCATCGTCGTGAACGCGGGCAACGCCAACGCCGCGACGGGGGCCCAGGGAGAGTCGAACGTCCTCGAGACGGCCAAGCACGCCGCCGGCCTGCTCAACTGCCAGGCCGAGCAGGTCTTGATCGCCTCGACCGGTGTCATCGGGCATCAACTCCCGATGGACAAGGTGCGCGACGGGGTCACCCGAGCCCTCGAGGCCCGGACGGATGCGCAGTCGGGCTTCGACCTGATCTCGCACGCGATCATGACGACCGACACCAAGCCCAAGGTCTTCTCCGAGTCGTTGACGCTCGGCGGAACGTCGGCGTCCCTCTTCGGGGTCGCCAAGGGGGCGGCGATGATCGGCCCGAAGATGGCGACGATGCTCGGCTTCCTCATCACCGACGCCTGCGTCGCCGCCAAGGACCTCCAGCCGATCCTCTCGAAGGCTGTCGAGGACTCGTTCAACTGCATCTCCGTCGAAGGGCACATGAGCACGAACGACACCGTGCTCCTGCTCGCCAAGGCCCCATCCGGGGGCAAGCCGATCCAGGGCGAGGACCTGAAGCGATTCGAGGAGGCCGTCATCCGCGCCTGCCAGACGCTCGCCCGGATGATCCCCGACGATGGCGAAGGGGCGACGCACCTGATCACGATCGACGTGGAAGGGGCGAAGGACCGGGAGGAGGCGCGGATCATCGCACGGGCAGTCGCCGACAGCCCGCTCGTGAAGACGGCCATCCACGGCGCCGACCCGAACTGGGGACGCATCGTCTCGGCCGCAGGCTACTCGGGAGTCGAGTTCGACGAGAACGAGGTCTCGCTCTGGCTGAACGACACGCCGCTCTACAAGGACGGCGTGCCCCTTGCGTTCGATGCAGCGAAGGTCTCGGCCCACCTGCGTGAGAACCGAGAGACGTTCATCCGGCTCACCTTGAAGCGAGGAGATGGCTCCGTCCGGTTCTGGACGTGCGACCTCACGGCCGAGTACATCCATCTCAACGCCGATTATACGACATGAGGCCGGATCCCTCGAAAGGGACCGGCCTCAGCGTATGGGTGATTCGTTAAACTCGGGTCGCGACGCTTTCAGGGCGTCACGACTCGGGCTTCTTCATCGCGGCGGCGAGTGGTCGGAGCACCGCGAGCATCGTGTTGAGGTGGGCGAGGCGAGGTCCGAACCGATCGACGAAATCGGTGAGGGCGAAGTCGCCGTCGATCAAGTTCTCGTGATTATCGGAGACGTAATTCGCGAGCTCGCCCATCAGGGCGGCATGGACCTTCTCGAGGTTGGAGAGGGACTCCCGGCAATGCTCAAGGACAGGCTCGTGGCCGGTCTGCCAGCGTTCGAGCTCGGCGATCTGACGGGCACGCTGCTCCCGGCTCACCTGCGCGGCTTCGCGGGCGAGTTCGAGTTGCTGACGCTGGTTGTCCAGGATCTGGCGCTGAATGTCGAGCGTCTGATTCTGGAGATTGACCAGGAAATGGAGCAATGCGACCGGGTCGTTATAATTTGGAGCGGCCTGGGCCGGACCCTGCCCTTGCGGCGACACTTCCATTCGGTAGGTCCACGGCGGCGACGATGGATTCTCGCGTGACGACACCCGCGCCCTCCTTCAAGAAACCCGGGCAAGTCGCCAGGGGAGCGGCCATGGTCCGTTCTTCCCTGACTCCTTCCGACTAGCCTTGAAGTATACCCCAGAAACCCGCTTGCGGACAGGGCAGGCGGCGCGATAATCGCCAGGATCGCACCACCCAACCCTGCTTGCAATCACGAAAGGGTATTCGCCAGGTCAGCCGGAATCTTGGAGGGTCAGGACGAGAGGTGATAAAAAGCGTCGGGAAGCGAGTCGACGATGTCGCCCGCGATCATGCCGACCTCGCCGTTCTGGTCACGCGAGATGTCGCCCGCGAGCCCATGCACGTAGACGCCGAGCACGGCAGCCTCGAGCGGCGGGAGCTTCTGGGCGATCAGGGCTGCGATGACGCCGGTGAGGACGTCGCCGGAACCGCCGGTCGCCATCCCGGGGTTTCCTGTCTTGTTCACGTAGAGCCTCGAGCCGTCGGTCACGACGGTCTTGGCCCCCTTGAGGACGACGACCAACTCATGCTTGGCGGCGAACTCGGCCGCGTGCGTCTCGCGGTCGGCCTGGATATCGGCGATGCTCAACCCCGACAGGCGGGCGAACTCGCCGGGGTGCGGGGTGATGACCAAGCGCTTTCCCTTGCCCGAGAGCAGTCCCGTCTCGGAGCCGATCGCGTTGAGGGCGTCGGCGTCGAGGATGGTCGGCAGCTTGATCGACTCAAGGATCCAGCGTACCAGGGCCTTGAGATCCTCCGACTGCCCCAGGCCGGGGCCGACGGCCAGCACCGAAGCATGCTCTTCCCACTTGGCCAGGGCCTTCTTGCCCGCCTCGAGCTTGATGTACCCGTCCTCATCGTTCGCGATGGGATAGGTCATGTAGCAGGGTTCAAAAGTTGCAACCGTCGGCTGCACCTCGGCGGCCGTGGCCACCCGCACCAACCCGGCGCCGGAGCGAAGGGCCGAGGCCCCTGCCAATGCGGCGGCTCCCGCCATCCCTCGCCCACCGGCGAGCACCAAAACCGTACCGAACAGACCCTTGTGCCCATCGCTGGGCCTCTTGGGCAAAATCGGGATCGAATCGACCCGTTCAAACGCCATCTCGCGACTCTCCCCCGGCAGCAGTAACTTCGGCAGCGCGGCGAGCCTGACCCGCCCGACGGGCGATCAGCCCCGCGACATGCCCCCCCTTGAATCCGGCGTCGATGTTGACGGCCACGACGTTGGAGGAGCAACTATTCAGCATACCCAGCAAGGCCGCGAGGCCGCCGAAGGCGGCCCCATAGCCGACGCTCGTCGGCACGGCGATGACGGGGCAATCGACCAACCCCCCGACCACGCTCGGCAAGGCACCTTCCATACCGGCGACGACAACCACCACATCGGCCCCGCCCAGGGCATCGAGGCGGTGCAAGATCCGATGGAGCCCGGCGACGCCCACGTCGGCGAGCATCGTGACGTTGCAGTTCCAGGTCTCGGCGGTCACCCTGGCTTCCTCGGCGACCGGAAGGTCGCTGGTGCCTGCGGTCACGATGACCACCTTGCCCAGCTTCGGCCCCGGGTCTTCCGGCCCTTTCAGGCGGAAGGTCCGGCCGGAAGCGTTGTGTTCCCCGTCGGGATAGACCTTGATCAGGTGTTCGGCGATGCTCGGCTCGACCCGGGTGACCAGGCCCCCCTGGCCGTGCTTGAGCATCACGCGTAGGATTTCTTCGATCTGGTGGGCGGTCTTCCCCTGGCCGAAGATGACCTCGGGGAACCCGCACCTCACCCCTCGGTGCAGGTCGACGTGGGCGAAACCGCCGGTCTCCTCGAAGGGTTGAGTGCGGATCTTCTGGACCGCGTCGGCCGGGGTCGTACGCCCGGCCTGCACCGCTTCCAGGAGCTGTCGCAAATCGTCGGAATCCATCGCAGGGGCCGCTCGCGTGGTTGATTTCAGGCGGGATACCAGGGGGCCGTCGAAGTCATCATTTGTATCCGCTGGAAGGCCGATCCGCAATCGGTTCGCCCTATCGAATGCGACGATCGCCTGCTATCCTGGATGCAACGAGGCGCCTCGTCCTATAGTGCGAACCTTGATCATATCGCCTCAAGTGCACGTCTTCGCGTTTTTTTTCATGGAGGAGGGCGATGACCTTCGAAGTGAAGATCGCTCGACCTGCCCCCCCCATCGCCAGGCCGGCCCAGCCCGCACTGGCGATTGACGTCCCCGAAGAGGACGCCGAGCCGGAAGCCCCCGAATCCTTCTTCACCAGGGAGAACCTCAGGAGCTGGGGGTCGTCCCTCGCCCTCCACGCCTTGATCCTACTCGTCCTGGCCTTCTGGTACTTCGGCCCCAAGCTCAACGCCCAGCGCCCCTTCAACGCGCGTCTCGCCGGCTCCGAGAATGGCGTCCCGGAAGGGCTCACGATCACCGGCGGCCTGAACACCGAGCTGGCCCTCCCGCTCGAGCCGATGTCCACGCCCGAGCCCGTCCCCTCGATGCTCAAGCCGCTCGATGTGCCCCCCCTCGACGTGAAGCCGAGTCTGAAGACCTCGGGGGCCAACAAGCCTTCGGCCGACGGCGGGCTCGACAACCCAAACCCTGGTGCCGGTGATGGCGACGGCTTCGGCCTCGCAAAGTTCGGGCAGGGGGGCGAGACGATCCACGGGATCGAGGTGAAGGTGGGGGACCCCCAGTTCACCCTCCTCTGGGACACCGACGCCGACCTCGACCTCCACGTCATCGAGCCGGGGGGCAAGGAGATCTACTGGGAGGATCCCAAGGGCAAAGAGGGCCTCGGCGGTGAGCTCGACGTCGACAACACGAAAGGCTTCGGCCCCGAGAACATCTACTGGCTTCGGACCGAGGAGGGGAGCGACGAGAAGGTAAAGGGGCACGGGCCCCCGGGGGAGTACAAGTGGTTCGTCAACTACTGGGGCGGCTTCGGCGGGATCCCCAAGCCGACCAAGTGGAAGGTCCGGATCAAGCACGACGGAAAGGTCACCGTCGTGAACGGCCGTTTCCGGGCCCTGAACGAGAAAAGCAAGGTGCATTCCCTTGTCGTGAAGCCGGAAGCCGAGCAGACCAAGTAGCCCTGCTTGAGCAGGCTCAGGCCCTCTACGAATTCAAACACGAAGGCCTCGGCGACCGCCAGGTTCGCCGAGGCCTTCGTGTTTTTCCCTGGAAGCTCGCTCTACTTTTAACTTCGGCCATGTGTCAATCGGTACTCCAGCAATAATCGAAAGAATCATGCCGAAGTGTTGTCACTCGATCCAAGTTGTAGGATCGACTTCCACGGATTATCGAGGACGAGCGAAATAGGGGACGCACTCCCCTCAGCGTGCATGCTCCAGGACGACGATTCGTGGGGTTTCCGGGAGAGTATCAGCCTCGACGTCGATGCAGGTCTTACCCGGACGATCGACGGGCAGATCCGACAGAACGGCGAGGAAGCTCTCGATCGGTTGGATGTTCAGGTTGATCTTCGGGGTCTTGTAATGCATCGGGAAGATCAGTCTGGGACCGATCGCATGAACGAGCATTGGGATCTCCGAAAGGTCGATGGTGGGCTTACCGCCCGCCGGGATCAGCACGACGTCGGCACCCGCGATCGGCGCCAGTTCCTCCCGCTCGAGTTGATGCCCCAGATCCCCGAGGAAGACGACATGCAGGCCCTCGGATCGGAAGTGGATGATCGTGACTTCATCCTCGGGCTTTCGTTCCGGCGTCTCGAAGACGGAGATGGCCTCGATCTTGATACCGAAGTGCTCGACGGGCTTACCCGTGATCTCCAGGGCCTTGACCAGCTCGAAGGGGGAGACGATCTGCCCGAGGTGGCTGTGATAGCGGTCGTTCTCGTGGCTGACGACCACCAGGTCGGCCGGCTCGTCGATCGGCTCATAGCCCCCGGAGTCGGGCGAACGGAAGGGGTCGAGGATGATCCGGCGACCTTGGGTTTCGATCAAGAAGGCGGCGTGGCCGTACCAGGTGATTCGCATGGGAAGTTCTTGGCCGTGGGTCGTGGTCAGGGCGGGTCAAACCTGATATTAACCACAAGCTCCGCGCGCGTCAGCTTGCGCCGGCCTAACTTCACAAGGAGACTCTCATGATCAGCCGTCGAGCTTTCTGCGCGACAGCCGCAGCGACCTGCCTCTCCTCCCTCCGAACCGGCCCGGCCAGTCTCGCGGCGACGGCCGCCTCCAAGGGGGACGGCACCTGGCTGACTTACGCCGTAAACGTCGAGATGACCTGGACGAACCTGCCGTTCCTGGAGCGGCTCCGCAAGGTCGCCGAGTCCGGCTTCTCGCATTATGAGTTCTGGCCCTGGCGTGGGAAGGACCTCGACGCGATCGCCAAGCTCAACAAGGAGCTCGGCCTGACCCCCGTCCAGTTCACCGCGTCCCCCAAGCGGTTCGACCAGGGGATCACCGACCCGAAGCGTCTCGACGAGTTCGTCTCCGACGTGAAGGCGGCCGTCGACGTGGCCAAGAAGCTGGGCGTGAAGAAGATCTGCGTCGTCGCCGGCGAGGAGACGCACGGATATTCCCGCGACGAGCAGACCAAGGCTGTCATCACGGCACTGAAGGCCGGGGCCAAGGTCGTCGAGCCCGAGGGGATCACGATCATCCTCGAGCCCCTCAACGTCCTGGTCGACCACCCCAAGCAGCTCGTCGTGACCTCGCCCGAGGCCGCGAACGTGATCCGCTCGGTCGGGTCGCCCAACGTCAAGATCCTCTTCGACATCTATCACCAGCAGATCAGCGAGGGCAACCTCTCGGGCAACATCCGCAAGTACAAGGACCTGATCGGCTACTTTCAACTCGCCGACCACCCCGGCCGCCACGAGCCAGGCACGGGCGAGATCCGATACTCGCACGTCCTGAAGTTGATCCACGACCTCGGCTACACCGACCCGATCGGCCTGGAGATGAGCCCGGAGAGCGACCCAGTCGCAGCCTTCAAGGCCATCCGCGAGGTCGACGCCGAGGCCAAGGCCGGTCGTTGATGGAATGAGGAAGACGCCCGAGGGACGCCTCGTTTATGAGGAGCACCTCGGGCACTCGACCGGATCGGTGATCGCCTGCGACGCGTTCATGTCCCGGAGCCTCCGGATTCGGGCGTCGTCGCAGGCGGGGCATCGCGAGAAGATCTCGATGTCCCAGAGGTCGGCGAAGACGCGCCCGGCTTTCAGGGAAAGCCCATACTCGAGCGCCGACTCGACCGAGGCGAGGGCAGGGGGAACAAACTCGCCGCTGGCCTGCAAGGCGTCCATCGCACCGTTGCCGGCCCGGGTCGGTATCAAGGCGCAGGTCGACGCCCCGCACTCGAACGCGAAATCGAGCGAGTGTTTGGCCCACTCGAGTCCCTCGTCCTCCGACAGCCAGGGGGGTTGGACCAGGATGAAGACGCGCAAGCCGATCGAATGCGTTTTCAGGAAGGCCGCGGCCTCGCGGAACTGATCGAGCGTCATCCGCTTGTTCAGTTTGGCGAGGACTTCGGGATGGGTCGTCTCCAGGCCCATTGCGACTTCCAGGGGCTTTCCGAGCGTCTCCTGAAACGTAAGGCAACGGTTACCGACCAGGCTGGGATGGCATTCGACGATTGTGCGACGGAAAGGAGCCGCGAGCCGGGCGATTTCCGAGTATTCGGAGGGCGGGATGGCCCGGTGATCGAAGAAGCTGCCGGCGTTGTAGAGCTTGATCTCGGAGTTGGCGGGGTTGAGGACGGTCAAGCTGACGAGGGCGTGGCGGATCTGCTCGGCGATGGCCCCGGCGGGGACGGTCTGCTCCAACGTGTTCCGCCAAAGGTCGCACATCATGCAGCGCCAGGGACATTCGCGATTCGTGAGAAAGATGGTCGCAACGTCGATGGGCTTGCCGTCGAGGCCCGGCTCCTGCTCCACCATGAAGGCGTAGGGTCGCCGGGGATCGAGTACGTTACGCGAAGGCCGCCGTTCGAGGATCCAGCGATCTCGAGCGGCGGCGGTTTCTGGATACATGGTCATATCAAAGGCCGGTTCAGACAGGCATCGCGTTCCCAGAAACTCGCTCGGCGAACGGCGACCAGGCGACCTTGAGCCGCTCCTCCCACTGACGCAGGAAGACCTGACGGCACCAGGACTTGCTGACCTTCCACTGGCGGTAGCTCTCGCCGGCCCCGTCCTGGAATCGTCGCTTGGGGAAGACCGGCATCGCGATGCCCGTGACGGCCTCGACGCCCGCACGAACGACGTCGGACTTGAGGGTGTTGAGCCGCCCGGCGTCGCCGTTCAGCCATGTCTCGAACGGCATGGCCGCGGCCTTCGCGATCGCCCTTCGCGTCGAGTACGGGCTGAAGGCGTTGAAGCCGAGCTTCTGCGCGGGGGCATACGTGCGCACGTACGAACGCGAGAGCCCGCCCGAGTAGGTCTGGCTGTGCTTAATGGCGTCGATCCCCCAGCCTTCCTGGTAGAGCAGGGGATTGCGAAGGACGCTCGAGATCGTCAGGTCCGAGTCCTCCAGCGGATACGACTTGAGGTTCTCGTCGCCGCCGTCGCCATCCAAGAGGTAGCGGACGCTCGAGTCGCGTTTCCGGATCGCTTCGAGCAAAGCCAGCGAGGTCGCGGCGCACTCGACGTCGAGGGGGTGATAGTCCTCGATGGTGGCGATAGCCTTCTCGAGGTCGGGGGTGACCCCTTCCAGCGAGATCTTATCCCACTGGCCTTCGAACCCGAGTTCTCGCATCCATGTCTCGGCCTGCGCGGCGTCCTGGCCGCCGCCGAGGTCGAGCGTGTAGCCGCGGACGAGGTTCGGGTCGCGGCCGAGGTCGGTCAGGGCCTTGCGGGCGATCAGGAAGATCGAGCCGCTATCGACGCCGCCCGAGAAGAGGACGGCGATGGTCTGGCCGTCGGGGACGCCCGCCAACCAATCCTTGGCGGACTCGTAGGCCGCCCGGACGTAGGCCTCGCCAGCCGCCTCGATTTCGACAGGCCCCTTGGCGATCTCAGGGTTGAAGAAACGATGATAGCGGGGGATCGGGTCCGGACAGCCGATCTGGTCGATCTCGACGAGGTAGTGCGCCGGGATCATCCGGGTGTAGAGGGGGTCGAACTGCCAGCCGATCTTGAGTTCGCAGCAGTAGTCGTAGAGCCGGTCGATCCGATCCGCGACGACGAGGTAGGGGCCGTGGTATCGCTTGGCGACGAAGTACCGCAAGGGGAGGCCGATGGTCCTCGCCAGGCGGACGGTCTGACCCTCGCGGGTGACGGCGGCGAAGTGTCCTTCGGTCGAACCGAGGCGTTCCAGGTCGCAACGATGGACGGCCGACTCGACTTCGGCGAGCGTCGCTCCGGTCAGGCCCGACTCTCGCGGGCCGATCAGGTCGTCCAGTCTCTCAACGCCTTGCAGCATGGGCCGAGACCTCTGAGTCCAGGAGAAGGTTGTCGCGAAAACGGTGGCTCGATCAGGCCGCCAGCGATGGAGACGTGGTGGGCGCCTTGTGGCGCTGATTCCACCAGATCTCGATGATGTTCGCCATCGGCCCGACGATGAAGAGGGCGAAATAGGGGGCGTGGACGACGCGGTTCAGCCTCAGCGTCATCTCGACCAGAGCGACGAGGAACGCGACGAGGCATTGTCCCCACTTGGTCCGTACTGTCGTCTTCGGGTCCGTGATCATGAAGAAGACGAAGAGTTGATACATCGGCCCGGTGATCGGCGCAACCTGTGCCAGCCAGGGGGAGCCCGTGAAGACGCTGCGGACGTATGACAGGGCCACGAACGACGCGACGTACGTCGCGCAGATGTGGAAACGGCGGAGCCGCCAGATAATCACGGATCCCAGGGTCCAGACGACCAGCATCGGCCAGATCGTGTTGCCCCACTGTACGCTGAGCGTCGCGACGGTCGCAGGCGCGAGGAGCAGCATCACGCTGACGCCGAGGTTCGACGGATTCCAGATGTGCCGACCGTGCCAGCGGATCGCATACTTCGACGTGATCGAGAGCAGGCTGCAGAGGGCGTAGGGCCAGAAGGCCGGCGATCGGATCAGGATCCCGACGCTGATCCCCGAGATGTAGGCACTCGCGAGGTGGGGCCACTGGCCGACGAGCAGTCGGGCGAGGAGCAACTCCATGCCGATGCTGCAGCCGATGGCCAGCAAGGTCCGCGAGTAGCTCTCGAGGAAACCGTAGCCGATCTGCCCCACGAGCAAGATGCACGTGATGAGAAACGGCGGCATGTACCGGTTTTCGAACGTCAAGAGCTTGCGCAGGCGATGCGTCATCGAGGGTTTCGGCTCGGCAACGGGGGCTGTCGCCTGCGAAGGGGGCGTGTCGATCACGGCGATGGCTGGTTTCACGATTCCTCCACCGAATGAACGCGCCCCGGAGCCGGGGACGGGATGACCTGTTCCTTGCCCGAGGGCCACTTGATGACGGCCTTTTCCAGCTTCGGTTCCTTGCCGAGGCCGAAATGCAAAGTACGAGGACTCTGCGCCGCGTACCCGACCCCGCCGGAAACCTGCTGCAACTGCTGCTGCCCGTTCCAGAAGACCCGCACTTCCGCCCCGATGGCGCTCCGATTCGAGGTCTTGCCCCGGAGGTCGAAGCCGATCCAGCCGTTGTCGCTCGAGGCCGAGTTCTTGTAGACGAGCGCGGGCCCCTTCTGATTGGCGACGACCATGTCGAGCACCCCTCGGTTCCAGAGGTCCGCGAGCACGACGCCGCGGCCGTCGTGCAGATCGCTGTATCCCACGGCCTGGGCGACGTCGGCGAAGTGGCCCGCCCCATCGTTGAGCCAGATCTTCTTCTGCTGGTAGCCTGAGAGGCTCTTCCCCTGCATCGCCGGCCAGTTCTTGGCGTCGGAGATGATCGAGGAGTGTCCGCCCGCGATCACCGAGTAATCATACCAGTAACTTGCGTCCTTGGACGCCGAGATGTAGCCGTTGGTCAGGATCAGGTCCTGGGTTCCGTCGTTGTTCAAGTCGCCGAACTGCGCCCCGAAGCTCCAGCCTCCCAACTCAACGCCCATCTCCCGTGCGAGGTTGTCGTACTGCAGGCCGTCGCCGGTCGTTCCTTCCTTGGGCACCCAGAGGTTATTCCCCTGGATCAGGACGCCTTCCTCCGAGATGTTAGTCACATAGATCGAAAACCGGCCCTGGTTGAAGACGTCGCCGAAGCTGACGTTCATGCCGCTCTTGGGGGCGTAGCCGATCCCCGTTGTCTTCCCAACCTCGCGGACTCGCTTGCCGCCGTCGTTGGCGAAGAACTCCGACACCCCGTAGTCATTGGCAACGATGAGGTCAGGGAAGCCGGTGCCCCGCAGGTCGGCCGCCGAGACGCAGAGCGCCCAACGGTTGCTCTCCAGCCCGACGGTCCTGGCGATGTCCTCGAACTTCCCATCCCCGGCATTGCGGAAGAGGTATTTCTTGCCGCCGTTGCGGGCGTACTCGAAGCTCTCCGGCATCATCTTTGTGGTGTTGAGATGCCAGAGGTCCAGGTCGTCGGCCCAGTAACCGCCGATGAAGAGGTCGAGCTTGCCGTCGCGGTCGAAGTCGACCCAGGTCGCACACCCGGCATTCACCCATTTGGGGAGGCCAGTCGCGTCGGTGGCACGCGTGAAACCCTTGCCGGCTTCATTGTGGAAGAGCTCGGGGCGGCCCCACTTGTAGAGGAACAGGTCCTCATATCCGTCGTTGTCGTAATCGCCCCAGACCGAGCCCATCGAGACGCCCGTCTCGGCGCGATTGACGTCGGCCACGCCGAGGACGCCCGCGACGTCTTCGAAGGTCCCGTCCTGCTTGTTCCGGTAGAGCCGGTTCAGGCCCCCTTCCTTGCTGTTCGTGAAGTAGAGGTCCTGCCAGCCGTCGCGATCGAAGTCGACCGTCGACACGCCCGCCCCCATCGAGGCGATCTGGGGCATGATGTGGTCGAGCTTGGCGTCGAGAGTCGGGGCCTCGTGGACGAAATCAATGCCGGCAGATTTGGAGACCTCTTCGTATTGGAATCCGTAACGTGGCCGTCCCTCCGCCTTCTGGCTCGACGTCGACGCTGGGGCAGTCCCCTCCGTCGTCGTGTTGTTGCGGTTGAGCACCAGGATGGCAGCCAGGAGGCCCACGAAGAGCACGAATGCCGCGATGCGGCCTAAGCCCTGGGGCATGAGTATCGACTCCGATTCGCTATGGATTCGAGGCAGGCGTCGGCCCGAGCCCCTGGAAGAAGACTCGCGGCGAGACATACCGCGTATGAAACCGCTGCCAATCGTCGGGATGTGCCCGGAAGACGGGGTCGTCCTCGAGTTCGCCCGGCGCCTTGTCGTACTCCGGCCTCGCGTGCGAGGGGAGCGGGAGCACCGTCTTCGAGAACGCCGTGTTGTAGTCGCCGTCCTTGTTCCATCCGTCGCCGATCAGGACGAAGTCGCGAGTCCAGCCGTCGGGCGGGGCGGGGGGTGCCGGGAAGCGAAGCATCAACTCATCCCCCGCGTTCGCGATGACGTAGCGATCGTCGACTTTCTCGATCAGCTCGGCGACGTCGCCGAACCGAGTGTAGAGACCGATTAAGTCGTTCCAGCGCTGACCCTCACCCATCAGCATATCGTATCGCGGGATCTCGGGCGAGGACTGGTCCTTCTGAGTCATCAGGGAATACCCCCGATGTCTCAATTCGGCCACGCTCGGCGAGAGCCGCTGAGTCTTGAGTTCCGCCTTTGGGTTCAAGGCCGCGATGAACAGCGCGTCCCAGTAGATCTCCAGATTCGTCCGCAGCCGGATCTTCTTCGATTTTCCCGGACGCAAAACGCCGTCGAGGTCGATCAGGATCGTCTTGTTCTTCCCGGCCGGGAACCCGATGTCGTCGCGGACGACGCCCCACGACCCATCATCTTTCAGGGCTTCGAGGACGAGGCCGCGAGGCGGCTCGTGCGTCCCCTGACCGAGCGCCACGTTGATGGAACTGTCGGTGGGATGAATCCAGCCCTGGGCGATCAGGGTGAGCTTGCCATCCTTCGGCAGGTCGTCCCCGAGCTCAACCTCGACCCAGTGGTCGCGGGTCACGCCCTGGTAGAAGCCTCGGCCGAAGGTGTCGAGGAAGTCGCCATCGCGAGACCGGATGCGGTCAGTCACATCGAGGCCCTTATCATCGCGGGCCGAGGCGACCGGCTTTAACCCGATCATCGCGTGGACTGCCAACGTCGGAGGCTTGCGTGCGAATCGCTCGTCGACGAAGACCTCGATCTCCTTGGGATGGTCCACCACCATGAGGGAGACGTGATCCCAGTAATGGGTTTCCCACAACTCGGCGGTGATCCGCAGATCGTACTCATCCTCGCCCCCGGTTGACTTCAAGGGGACGAGTTGATCGCCGCGGATCTTGATCCAGTCCTCCGTCTGCCCCACGCCGGCCGTGTCCTGGGCGTTGATCCGCAAGCCCAGCGGCGAGCGCCAGAGAAAGTCGGTCACGAAGTGGACGCCCGACCCATCATTGGCGTAGACGAACGGGCACGAACCCTTGAGCCGCTGCTCTGCGTGGATCGAGTCGTTGGCTTTCGTGGCGAACTCGGCCTGCGTCGTGCCATTCGGCCAGACGACGCGGGCCACGTCCGCCCCCTTTTGCAACCCGAGGCCGAAGTGAACGAACGGCCCGGCGATGACCTGGGTCTGAACCAGCAAGCCCGCCCGCACCTGAAACTCGCCGCCGACTCCGAATGAGTTGATCCGACCATCCCCGACGACCTTGGCCGCCCTCGGCCGCAAGACAATCCAGGCATAAGCGAGCTTGCCGCCGTTGTTGGCTCGAACGGCCTTGCCCTCGGGATCGAGCCCGACGAGTTCGAGCCGCCCATCGGAGTTCAGGTCCCCGGTGGAGAGCGTCACGACGCGGAGCTGGCTCGCGAGCGCTCGATAGGCTCCGGCCGCATCCTGGAGCCAGATCCGCGTTCCCGTCCTGTCGGAAATCAGAAGGTCGATGCCCCCGTTGTTGTCGAGGTCGGCCGAGAACGCACGCGCTTCCCCCGGCTTGATCGCTGTCTTGGCTTTCGCGTCATCCGCCGAGATGCGGGCGACTTCCGCAAGTTCCCAGCCTTCGCCGTGATCCCGATCCGAGAGCCGCCGAATGGCCTGTGCATCGACGAGCATGAGATCCATCACGCCATCGCCGTTCAGGTCCGCAACGGCCAGGGCACCCTGGGACGCGAGGCCATCGGGAGCCGGGCGATTCCGGAAACGGCCGGCACGCGAGTTTTCAAGGACGATGAGCTTGCCAGAATTGTCGAGGAACGCGGCGTCGGGATCGCCGTCGTGGTCGAGGTCGGCCCAGGCGAATTCACGGAGATTGGCCACCGAAGCAAAAGGCTGGGTCGGCTCGAAGGAACCGTCGCCCCGGTTGCGGACCACGACCGTGGCACCGGCCCGAAGGCCCAGGATGAAGTCGAGATCCCCATCGAGCTCGATGTCCGCCGCCCAGACTCCGAAGAGGTCGGCGTTCAGGACTTCGGGAGGCAGTTTTGATGCGGTAGTCACGTCTTCGAAGGCCCCATCCTCCTTCTGACGGAAGATCCGCAAACCTCCTGAGCCCGCAAGCACGAGGTCGAGGCGATAGTCGGAGTTCCAGTCGACGACGGCCACTCCATGCGGTGAGGGTGCCGCCGCCGAGGCTCCGCCAGGGAAAGGGGCGATCACCCCCGAACCATCGGCTTTTCGCAATTCCTTGCCATCGGCCTCGAGCACGACCGAGGTACCGTCCTGCGGATTCGGCAAGAGAGCGATCGCACCCACCTTCTTCGGTTCCTCGGACAATGATTCCAAGGCGAAGGTGAGCGTCTCATCCGGAGGGGCCGGCGTTGCCGCGGGGACCTGGAGCCTGAGGAACTGGTGCAGGGGCGCCCCGACAGTCCCGGTCGGCAGGCTCAGTGCGGTGATGCTCTGTTGATAGTCGTCGAAGCGAACGAGCGTGTTTCGCAACCTGAGGAGCGGAATCGTGACGGCTTTGGGGTTCTTGGCCGCCGCCGTTTCCAGTTCGGCGAAGAGCGTTCGACTATTCGCCGGCCAGTTGGCCAAGAGCGGCCTGAGCCGTTCCACAACCTCGGCGATGGCCTGCTTGTCGTTCAGCTTGGTCGCCAGTTGGGCCCGATCGAACAGGGCCTCCAGGTTCTTCGGCGCGACCTCCAGGATGCTCCCCAGCATCTTGAAGGCCCCGGCGACATCGCCCCCTTCACGTTCCATCTCCTTGGCGAGGGCATAACGCGAGCGGAGGTCCTTGGGGTCGTACTGGATCGCGAGCTTGAGGTGCGCGATGGCCTCCGAGAATCGACCGCGACGCTGCTCCAGGAGCGCCATCAGGGCCTGGATCGGCCCATTCTCCGGCGCGAGGACCATGGCCTTATCCAGGCTGATTCGAGCCTTCTCGAAGTCGCCGAGCCTGATCTGCGCCAGGCCGAGGTCGGCCCAGGCCGCCGGCTCCAGGGGCACGGTCTTCGTGGCCCGCTCGAGCGAGTCGCGGGCGATCGTGTTGGCGTCGGTGTCGAGCGCGGCGACTCCAGAAGAGAAGGCCGCGACCATCTCTTCATACGTCGGTGAGCCCGGCTTCGGCATTCCATTGCCGGCTTGACGGTAGACGAACACCATCGACACGCCCAGCCCGGCGAGCAGGCCCAGGGCGACTCCGTAGCCCACCACCTTGCGCACGCCTCGGCTCATCGTCCTTCGCTCCCGCTCGAGGCACGAAAGCCCAGGCTTGATTTATCGCTGTGCGATGGATGCTCGGCGAAATTGAGCAACTCGAGGATTTCCGCGCGAAGTTCCAGGAATCTCGGTGCATTCCGCTGACGAGGACGCTCCAGCGGGACGTCGAGGATCCGATCGATGCGGCCCGGCCTCGGGGTCATGATCACGATCCGGTCGCTCATGTAGAGCGCCTCGTCGATGTCGTGGGTCACGAGGATCATGGTCGTCCGCCTCGCCTGCCAGATCCGGATGACCTCGTCCTGCATCCGCATCCGCGTGAACTGGTCGAGCGCCCCGAGCGGTTCATCCAGCAGAAGCAACTTGGGGTGATTGATCAAGGCCCGCGCCAGGGCGGCTCGCTGGGCCATCCCGCCGGAAAGCTGATGGGGATAGGCGTCGGCGAAGGCCTCGAGCCCGACCAGTCGCAGGTATTCCTCGACCTCGTCGCGATGCTTCCGCAAGACCCCACGCGCCACCAGGCCCGACTCAATATTCCGCCGGACGCTCTTCCAGGGGAAGAGGCTCGGGTCCTGGAACATCAAGCCGCGCTCGGCGCTCGGCCCTTCGATCGGCTCCGTGCCGACCCGCAACTCGCCCGACGAAGGACGATCGAGCCCGGCGACCAGTCGCAGCAGGGTGGACTTGCCGCAGCCGCTCGGCCCGATCAGGGCGACCATCTCTCCGCCGGCCACCGAGAGCGATAGGCGGTCGAGCGCGAGCATCGTCGAGCCACTGTCGGAGCGGAACGACATGCTGACGTCGTGAATGCGGAGGGACGAAGAATCGAGGTCGGAAGACTCCGAGGTACTCACCACCGGATCACGCCTTTCTGCCAGCTCAGGACCCGGTCTCGCACCTTGAACAGGGCCGTCATCAGTCCCGAAAAGAACAATGCCATGATCGCCAACGCCGCGTAGACGTGGGCGTATTCCAAATACCCTTGCTTCCACTTCAGGTACCAGCCAAGGCCCGACGAGACACCCAGCGTCTCGGCCACGATCAGGGTCAGGAAGGCCGAGCCGAGCCCCATGAACAGGCCGAGGAAGATGCTCGGCAGCGAGGCGGGCAGGGCCACGCGGAAGATCAGATAGCCTCGCCCCGCGCCCAGGGTCCGGGCCACGTCGAGGTATGAGACGGGGACATTCGCGATCCCCGAAGTCGTGAGCATCGTCACCGGGAACCACACCGCCAGGGCGATCAGCGCCGTCCCCGAGAGGAACGCGTTGGGGAACGTGACCATCGCCAGGGGGACGTAGGCCGTCGCCGGGATCGGCCCCAGCAACTTCAACAGTGGCATCCCCCAGTAACGTACCCTGCGGAACCAGCCGATGAAGACCCCGCAAACCAGCCCGACCGAGACCCCGACGGCATATCCGCAGAGGAGCAGTCTCAAGGAGTGATACGCACTCAAGGCCAGCGAGTCCCGGTCCTCCCAGAGGGCAGAGAGGACCCCCTCCGGCCCCGGGAAATAGGGCATGGGCAGCCAGGCCAGCTTCAATGTCGCGAGATCCCAGAGGAGGAAAGCGAAGACCAGGCCGGCCGCCAGCGGGCTCCGATACCTCGTCCAGGAGCCCACCCAGCCCGAGGTCCACTGCAGGCCGGCGAAGACGAGCGAGCCCGGCACGAGGAATATCAAGAGGTTGGCATAAAAGTGACTGAGAGGCGCGAGCTGCGTGTTCGCCAGGCCCAGGTGCACGGCCAGCGCAAGGGCTGTCACGAACGTCGGCGCGAACGCCGAGACGAAGTTCGGACGATCCCCGGCCTCCACAGCCGCGAGATCGTCCGGCAACTGCGGCTGGTCTGTCGGATTCGAGGCGAGTGCGTCCAAATCAATCAGTCTCCGAAGGCGAGGCGGGCGATGACTCGCGAAGGCCCAGGGAGAGCAGGCGGCACGCTGCCGGACCCTCGACCTTCACGACTCTCGCCTGATATTAGGGAATGCAGATGTCGGAGTCCTTGCCCTCGCAGCCCATGCAGAGGATGGAGTGCAACTCCTTATCGTTCTCAAACAGGGCGGCGAACGCCGAGTCGTCGAGCTTGGGAGGGCGACCGCCGCCGGCCACCTCTTCCACCTTGAGGCCCTTGATCCAGTCGTCGCTGACCCCTTCGAGATCGATCCAGGCGGACTTGGCGAGGACTTCCGGGTCGGTGGAGGAGTTCAACAATCCGGCCGTCTTCATTTCCTTGGCGGCCGTGCCGATGCTCTCGCGGCAACCCGAGACGCTCGGCATGTACTTGAGCTTGCCGAGGGCCTGGGCGTTCAGCTCGGCCGAGGAGGCGACATACTTCTTCTCGACGGCCAGGTTCGCCGCGGCGGTCGGATTCTTGTCGACCCACATGGCTCCCTTGAGCATCGCGCGGGTCAGCTTGGCGGCCGCAGACGGGTTGCTCTTGGCGAGCTTGCCGCTCACGACGGCGGCGCAGCAGTATTCGGTGCGATAGGGCTCGTCGACCGCCTGGTCGGCCAGGGTGCGGACCTTCGACTTCGAGGCCAGGATCGAGCCGAGCGGCTCGGAGTCGGCCACGGCATCGACCAGGCCCTTCTCGAGGGTGATCCCCATGACCTCCGGCGCCACCACCACCCACTCGACATCCTTCTTAGGATCCAAGCCCTGCGCCTTCAACGCCCGGCTGGCGAAGAGGAAGGGGGGGCTCCCCATCGTCGGGATGCCGATCTTCTTGCCTTTCAGATCCGCCGTCGTCTGGATCGGCGAGTTCGGCCCGGTCTGGACGCGAAGGCAGCCCGAGTGGACGCCCCCGGTGATCTTGACGTCGAGTCCCTGCTCGATGGGTTTGAGTAAATACATGATCAAGGTATAATTCGCGTCGAACCGGCCTAGGCCCAGTCCGTCGCGGAGCCCGTCCCAGTCCGTCTTCACGAACTCGACCTCGATCCCCTCATCCTTGTAGAAGCCCTTCTCCTGGGCGACGAACATGGCCGCCTCGCAGGTCAGGCCGAGGTAGGCGATCTTCAACCTGGGGCTCGCGGCACCTTCGGCCTTCGTCTCGGCCTGCTTGGATTCTCCGCATCCGGCCACGAAGAACGCGAGGCTTGCGGCCAGGGAGCACGTCCCCAGGAAGGTGAGCCTCGCAAGGGGTCGGATCAGCGTCTCCATATGCTCATCTCCAGGCATTGGCCATCGCCACGGTTTGAAACCAACGAAATCTCGGATGATCTTACCTTCCAGGCGGCACGACGATCGAGTGACTGTCGAGCGAGTCCCGATGCAGTAGGTCGCGACGCCCTGATATCGAGGGAGGGGGACCCGGCGGCTCGCCACCGCGATCCCCCGAACCCGTCATCATTTGCTCAGGAGCTTCTTCTGGTTTGCGAGGATCTCGCGCTGGTTCGCTAGCACCTCGCGAAGGTCGCCGGACAGCCGTTCCTGATTGGACAGGATGTGCTCCTGGTTGCTCTGGATGGTCGCCTGGTTGGCCACGGCCCGGTCGAGCTTGTCCTGGTTGGTCAGGATCGACTCCTGGTTCGCCAGGATGGTCGCCTGGTTCGCGACGATCTTGTCGAGCTTCTTCTGATTCTCGCGGATCGACTCCTGATTCGCCAGGATTGCGGACTGGTTCGACGTGATCTTGTCGAGCTTGGTCTGATTCTTCTCGATGGTCTCCTGATTGTTCAGGATCCTGTCCTGGTTCGACAGGATCGATTCCTGGTTGGTGATCACGGTGTCGTTGCCGGCGGACATTGAAGAGTTCTCCTGATGCTACCCCGAACACGGAGCGAGAATCGAGACGACCTCGATCGCTCGGTGACTAACGCCCACACCCGGCGCACTCTTGCGCCTGTGTTTCGGATCACTCGGACCCCACGGCCGAACTCCGAGCCTCGTACGGCGAGACTCGCCGAGGGCTGCATCGGAGTTGTGTCCCACGAATCAGCACGATCCTTGCGACGAGCCTGAGGTCGTCGCGGGGAAGCTCGGCTCAACGCAAGCGAAACCGAGCTTTCAGGTTTGAATGTCGAACCCACCCAAAGCCTCGGTCCTCACTCCTCCAAGCGAAGCCCAGCCGCTTCCGTGAGCCGGTCGAAGTAGGCGGCTTCGGTGATCTGGAAGACGATCTCGGCCACTTCCTTGTCCGAGAAATGCTCGCGCAGGTTGGCGATGTCGGCATCTTCCACGAGGGCCGGGTCGTCGGTCAACTTCCGCGTGAGGGAGAAGACGGCCCTCGAAGCCGGCGGGTAGGCCTCGAAATCCCCTTGATCGAGGGCGAAAATCGCTTTTTCGTCCTGGCCGAGCTCCGCAAGGCGGGCCTTGGCGTGCCCGAGGGCATACCAGGATCGGTCGTTCCTCGCGGCGATCCAGGCGATCTGGGCCCGGAGCAGGGGGGCGAGCTTCCCCTTGGTCTCGGCCGCTACATGCATCGTGACCTTGATCCGGCCCGACTTGGGGAAAGCCGCCAGCAGTTGCGCCCACTCGGTCTTCGCGACGTTCGAATCACAGCCGGTCACATCCTGGGCTTTTGCCTCGGATTCGAGCGCGAGCCTGGGTTCGCGTTCTCGGCAATCGGCCAGGGCTTCCTCGACAACCCCTCGCGGCTCGAGCGCGGGGCGGTTGGATGGTCTCGCGAAGTTCTTTCCCGACTTGTTCAGGTGCTCGAGGTCGAGCGGAGCCTGCCGGCTCAGTGCGTCGCGGTGCTTCTCCGACGTTGGCGTCAAGTAGGCCCGATGCTCCTCCTGCGGGATCCGCAGGGCCCCCGTCCAGCGATTCATCGCATTGAAGTTGGCGACGGCGTTAATGATCTCGAGGACCTGAACGTCCGAATAATAGCGTTTGAGAATCTTGATGTCGTCGTCGCGAATTCGATGCGGCTGGTAGGTCAGCTTGCGGGCAAACTCGAAGGCGGCTTTGTCCTTCTCAGTGAAGCGCGACCAACTGCCGTCAAGTTCGGCGACCTGGTCGTCGACCATGCCGAGGGCGGCAAGCTTCGACTCCTGGTGCCCCATGCAGTAGGTGCAGTTATTGGCCCGCGAGACGATCCAGAAGAGCATGGTCTGGAAGCGCGGGCCGAGCGTCATCGCCGGGTCGTCGGCCCTGAGGTTCGAGACATCGGCGAGTTCAGGCGGGAGGTAGAACTTGCGAGTGCGTCCGTTGTTGTAGACCGACCAGTCCGCGCCCGACCAGTTGGCCCGTGACATCTTCTCCCTGTCTGCCTCGCTCAACTCGGGCATCGGCAGGCGGGGCACGTTCTTCTTGGAGGCTTCGAGGAAAGCTTTGAGTTCCGGGCGCGTCGCGGGCACCTCCGGCAGCCCCTCACCAGCCAGGGCGAGGGGGGCGGTGGTGGGCATCATCACCAGCAAGATCGAGGCACGTAATCGAGAAAGCATGGGATGGATTCCAGGTGGTCCCGAGGGTCAATCCTGCCGGATGACCGAGGGCGTCGGCGCCGTGGTGACGTTGTAATAGACGCGTTTCTTGGAACCTTTCCCGCCCTTGTCCTTCAAGCTCAGGGAGACGGGACAGCGTAGGACATCGCCAATGAGCTGGTCCTTGGTATCGACTTCGAAGGCGACGAGCGTCTGCCCCTCGAGCCAGTCCTCATCGGCGACCCGGGTCGAAGCCCCCTGGGCCGTGAACGTCTCGTAGGGCTTCCCATCCTTCCAAGCGTCGAGCACCTCGCGGAGCACGTTCCGGCCCTTGTCCGGGTCGACGGGGGGCGACATGGGCTGTCCTCCGACGCCGCAACCGGAGAAGACCAGGGCCAGGAGCAGCACCGACCCCGCGGGAATCACCCGGCAGAGTCGGTTCAAAAAAGCATTCTTGGACATCGACATCTCAATAATCATTCGCACTGATGACCTCGCCACCGTTCCTCGAACCGAGCGCACGCCAGGTGGCGATGTTGGTGGTCGACTTGATGAATCGCACCGAGCCATCGGCCATCGTCACGTTGACGCCGCCGGGGTGGAGGCTGTTGGCGTTGGTCATGATCCGCAAGGGGGGGAACATGCACGAACGGGCATTGGGGCGGCCAGTGTGCGAGTAGGAGGAGACCGAGTGGTAGAACTGGGTCCAGGGTCCTCCGACGTTGGAGACGCGCTGGAATGAGAGGTTCTTGATGTCAATCGCCTGGCATTGGTTGTAGGCTTCATCCGAGGTCGCGGGATACGTCTGCGGCCAGAACGTATCGCCGAGCTCGGTGACGATCGTGTTGCTGAAGTCGCCGATGCAGTGCTCGCTGAAGGCCGCGGTGTTCGACGTGCCGTCGGTGATGCTGCTCATCCGGACGAGCATGTTCGAGAAGAAAATGCCGTTGGGAGCGGGCATCGTCGTATTCACCTTGCTCGGGTCGCTGTCGCCATAGCCATAGACCAGGCTGTTCCCCTGGCTGCCCCGGTAGCTCGTGCCGGACCAGCCGGAGACGGGGATCGTCTGCCTCGGATCCGACGGGCAGAGGAACGACGAGACCGACGTCGCGGTCACGGTCGCGTTCTGCGGGTCCGACCAGACGAAGCTGAAGTTGAGGGCGTCGAACAGGTTCTTCTGCTCGATGTAGGGGAGGAACCGGGTATGCGGAGACCACTGGACCGTGGAGGTCGCCGTCGGTGAGATGATGCTCAGGCCGCACCAGGGGAAGCTCAGGTTCGAGTCGTGATAATTATGGAGTGCGAGGCCGATCTGCTTCAGGTTATTGGTGCACTGGATGCGGCGGGCGGCCTCTCGGGCGGCTTGCACGGCGGGCAGCAAGAGGGCGATAAGGACGGCGATGATTGCGATCACGACCAGCAGTTCGATGAGAGTGAAACCGCGTCGGCGTTGACGAGTCTTCACGTTCGAATCTCCAGCGATTGAAAACAACCGAATGATGAGGGAGACGAAGACGAGTCTGAGGTGACCCGAGAAGGGAGCCCTGGCGCACGATCCCGCACCGCCACGCATGTCGCGACGAATCGCGACCGGAGACCCGGGGTCGAAACCCAGCACCCTCACCGAGTAGGGCTAAAGGACGAATTGACGACGATTCGAGATGCGGACTCGGGACCTACGCGCAGAAGTGTACGCGGGGACCGGCTTACGCAATCGTCGAGTTTCAGACGTGGGAGTTGAGGCGGGGAGGATGGAAGACGTCGATGGACGAGAGGTTCGACCATGACCGAGGCTCGGCGCAGGCATATCGCGAGTGGGAAGGCGGATCGACCATCGGAGGGAGATCGAGCACGGCCCAGTTCACGATCCGAGGCGTCGCCACCCAGACCGGGGCCGGGGGAATCCCGGAGCGTCCCGAGCAGGAAGGCCCCGTGCACTCGCCGTGGCGATCATGCCTGGGCGTGGGAGCCGACGGATCGAGTCGAGGCCCTGTTTGGGACCACGGCGTACCTGAATACTGCAGGAGCTCGAGTTGATGCGAGTCGATGCTAATCGAATGGCCGGGGACGTCATGCGAGCAACCCGCCACCGCTTTGCCGGGCGCGAGGCAAGTGCTCGCCAGGAGGGCGATAGCCGCTCCGACGAGATACGCTCGCAATCGACAAGGGGGAAAGGATCTACGCACGTGAACCCTGGACCGATCCGGTTTAGTTGGAATTTTGATGACCGGCACGCCGCGAGTGTGGCGAGCGATCGTGAGAACTGTTTAACCGGAGAGTCTAAGACACATCGTACGCCAGGTCAAGCGATCGATCCACGGCCCCGCAGAAATTCACTTTTGCAGGAAATTATCACCATCTCATGATATCAAGCAGTCGAGAATTGGCACCACACGTCTTCGGCGCAACCGCTTCGAGCCCCGAGAAATACACTCTCAACCTGGTAAAGATCCTCCAGGCAGACGCCACCGGAGGGTTTCGGATCTTTGCGGATTCAAATGAATTGCCCATGGGGGTTGTGCGTCGAATCCACTCGCTTGGCTGAAGGCCAAGCCGACCAATCCCATGAGACCATCGTCGCGCCATTGCGCCAGGCCCTAATTGCAGCGAGGAGGAGACGGCTCGTCTCCTCCTCGCACTGCATCACGATTGACTCAGGACCGCAATCGACCTCCACCTCATGGCGGATCGCCGGTCACTCATCACTTCACATTAGAGCTGAGGAATGAGAATTTTCTCACCATTCTTCATGGCCGATTCGTGGGCACAGAGCCCGACCATGGTCCAGTTCGCGGAGGTTGCGGCGTCTGGCAGGGCGGGGCGCTCGCCCTTGATGGCGCTGATCCAGGCGTGGACGAGGTGGGGGTGGGAGCCGCCGTGGCCGCCGCCCTGTGTGAACGAAAGGTGCTGCTCCTCGTCGTTGCCGTACACCCCCTTCGTGGTGAACCGCTGGATCGGCTCGGGGAGGAGGTGGGCATAGTCGGGGACGCCGACGCGCGAGGGGATCTCGGGCTCGGGGATGCCTCGGGTGTGGATGACCGGCTCCTCACCCTCAACCTGCTGCCACTCGAAGCTCTTCTTGCTCCCGTAGGCGTCGAAGCTCTCGCGATACTGGCGGGCGGTGTCGAAGAGGCTGCGGGTCACCTCCGCACAAACGTCGGAGTCGCGGAACTTGAAGGTGGCCGTCTCGATGGCGAACGGGCTGCCGTACTTCGGGATCAGCTTCTCGTCGATGCGGCCCGAGCCGTGGCAGACGACATGCTCGGCATGCTTGCCCAGGATCGCGAGGCAGGGGCTCACGCAGTGCGTGGCGTAATGCATCGGGGGCAGGCCTTCCCAGTAGCCGGGCCAGCCTTCCATGTCCTGCTGGTGGCTGCCGCGGAGGAACTGGATCCGGCCGAGCTCGCCCTTCTCGTAGAGTTCCTTGACGAAGAGATACTCGCGGCTGTACACCACGGTCTCCATCATCATATAGACCTTGCCCGAGGCCCGCTGGGCCTCGACGATCGCGCGGCAGTCTTCCACGCCCGTGGCCATCGGCACGGTGCATGCGACGTGCTTGCCGGCCTTCAGGGCCGCGAGGCTCTGCGGGGCGTGGTCCTGGATCGGCGAGTTGATGTGGACGGCGTCGATGTCGGGGTCGTTGAGGACGTCCTCGAACTTCGTATAACGCTTGGCGATCTTCCATCGATCGCCGCACTCGTCCAACTCGGTCTGGGATCGGCGGCAGATCGCGGTGAGCTCGGCCCCCGGGTATTGCTGATAGATCGGGATGAACTCGGCACCAAACCCGAGGCCAATCAGGGCGATTCTCACCTTTTGATCGCTTGCCATGTGCGTGGTCTCTCCGCTCGCTTGAATCGTTGCCGAACCCTTGCAGAATGGACTGCAGGATAGTAGGACGGGGACTTCTAGACAAGCTATCGTAGAGCCGGGGCTTCGGTCATGCCAGGTGGTGGAACGCTCGGGGCGCCGCCCCGGGGCTCGGCCCGTCGTCGGCCCTCGGTCCATGCAGCGGAGTGAGCTATTTCGATGTCGAATCCAGCCAAGTCGGGCAAGGTCAGGATCGGAATCGTGGGAGCGGGCGCGGTCAGCGACTACCATCACGTCCCCGGGATCCGCATCGACCCTCGTGCGGAATTGGTCGCGGCTTGCGACGCCGACCCGCAACTCCTCGAGAAGCGCAAGGCCGACTGGGGGATCTCCAAGGTCACGACCGACCCCGAGATCCTCTGCGCCGACCCCGAGGTCGACGCGGTGATCATCGCCACGCCGAACTTCAGCCACAAGCCCATCTCGCTCGCGGCCTCCACGGCGGGCAAGCACATCATGTGCGAGAAGCCCCTGGGTCTGAACAAGGGTGAGGTCGAGGCGATGTACGTCTCGGCCAGGGACGCCGGGGTCGTCCACATGACCGCCTTCACCTATCGCTTCGCCCCGTCGATGCGGTACCTCAAGAACCTCCTCAAGACCGGAGCCCTGGGCACTCCGCGACACTTCCGTTCGCAGCGGTTCCTCGACTGGCCCGAGACGAGTTGGGGCTGGCGGCAGTACAAGGACAAGGCCGGCGCCGGCGACCTCTACGACATGACGATCCATCGGATCGACTTCGCCCTCGACCTCATGGGTCCGCTCTCGCACATCTGCGGCGCCGTGGCCCGCTTCGCGCCGCGAACAACCACGCCGGACGGCAAGGCCTGTCCTCCTTCCGATGTCGACGATTGGTCTTCGATCATCGGGGAATTCGCCAGCGGAGCCACGGGCGTCTGGGAAGGGACGACCCTCGCGAAGGGATACGGTCGCAACGGCTTCGGACACGAATGGGCGGAGATCAACGGGTCGGAGGGCTCGGCCGTCTATCGGCTCCATGAGCCGAATACGATCCTCGTCGGCAAGACGGGGCAGGACCTCGCCCCCATCCCCGTGCCCGACGAGTTCCTCAAGCCCGAAGGCAGCCCCCGAGACCCTAACGATGGCGTCCCCGCGACGGTCTTCCGCTACGACCTCGTCTGGGAGTTCGTCTCGGCAATCCTCGAGAAGCGGCAGGCCGAACCGAGCTACCTGCACGGCCTGAACGCCCAGATCGTGGCCGATGCCGTGCTCGAGTCCTACGACAAGAAGACCTGGATCGAACCCAAGCTCGTTTCCAAGTGATGGGGGGCTCGGCGCGATCGCCCCGCCGGAAGCGCCGAGCCTCTGTGGCCCGATGTTCGGGGAGGATATTCGTCCAAACGACGAAATCTCATACTGGTGGCGAGGTCATCGCTGATTGACCTCGCCGCCAAGGCCTTCGCACTTTTCCTGCCGATCGCGATGCGACACCATCGATGCAAGCATAGGACCCTCGATTGGCTGTAAGTAGGAAATCTCCCTTCATTTGCATAACTCAAATGAATTTCGCTTCCATCAAAGACCTACTGAATCTCGATCTTTTGGGATGGCAAACCTCGGCACACATGACTCATTTCACGTTAAGATTTGCAAATCCGGGGCACGCCTCGTAAAAATCCGCTCAATCCTCACTCTCGCCACGCCGATACGGGTGGTATAAGCCGTCAAGGCCGCGACCCACCCACCCATCGAAGCCACCCGATCGACGATGTGTCCTGCTCCCGCGAAAGCGTGGAGCAAGGACGACACTTGCCACGAAGCCGGTCACCCGAGAGGCGTCGTCGCCTCGCGAGTCGAATCCTCCGATAGATAACCCGGAAAACGCGATGTTTCGGTCGTCGAAGCGCCTCGACGTAGCGATCTCCATCAAGCTCGTTCATGGCCCATTCCGATGATGAAGATCACTGTGCACATTCACGCGCACGGTGAAGGATTTCCATCGCCAAGGAGGGGTTTCACCATGTTCGTCCCGAGACGGACTCGCTCCAGATAGTCGAGGAAACCCATGAGTTCGGCGACGAATCGGGAATCGGTGCCGCGGCTCCTGCGTCGATTGCACGCCGACCCCGTCAACGTGCCGTCTCGCGCGACGCGTCCAAGACACCACGCGCTCGACGCCTTGCGGGGGACCGCCATGTTCATGGTGGTCACGCTCCACGCGGCGCTCGGTTACATCCGGATCAACATCCCCGAGTTGATCTGGGCATCGAAGGAGAGCCCCGAGCAGGTCCTCTTCGACCCGTTCTGCTGGTGGGTGATGGGGGTCTCGTCGCCCCTCTTCTTCACTATCGCCGGATTCTTCGCCGCCGACCTCTTTGAATCGCGAGGCCCCGCCGGCTTCCTCAAGAACCGCTGGCAACGCATCCTCGCCCCGTTCCTGGTCAGTTCCGCGACGATTTTGCCACTCTGCCTGGCGGTCTGGGAATACGGCTGGCTCGAGTCGGGACACTGCACCTGGCGGGAGATCCGCCGCATGAAATTCCACGCCAAGGGTCTCCAGCCCAACCTCTACGGGCCGGCCCACCTCTGGTTCCTGGAATACCTGATGGTGATGCTCGCAGTCTTTTTCGCTTACAAGATGATCGAGCGCAAAATCAAGGCGTCGAACACGCCCCCAGAAGGGGAGTCTGACCGCAGCTGGCTCTTATCTCCGCTGCGGCCTTTACTCGTGGCCGTCCCCACGGCTTTGATTGTCTGGATGAGCCGGGAGGCGAGCGGTATCGACGCATTCCTCAACCGACACAACTCATTCCTGGTCGACCCGATGCGGCTCGCTCTCTACGGGGTCTTCTTCACCGTTGGGGCCGTCTTGCAACGGCATAGCCGCAATCTGGATCGTTTGATCCCTCACTCGATGACCTACCTGACCCTCTCGATCCCCGTCTTCATCGGGAGGGCGGTGATCATGCGGGAAGGTTGGCTCCGGCCCCTGAGTGGCGTGGAAAGCTTCGCCTCATCCGGACTCGCCGCCCTCTATTCCTGGCTGGTCATCTTCGGGCTCTTCGGCACCTATCTGCGGCTCATCAATCGCTCGAACGGCCGGATTCGCTACCTCGCCGACAGCTCGTACTGGATCTACCTTTGGCACTTCCCCGTGGTCGGGCTGATTCAGGTCGATCTGCTCGGCGCTCCGCTACACCCGGTCGTCAAGTTCGCCACCGTGCTTCTCCTGACGTTCAGCCTCGGGTTTTCGAGCTATCAGGTGATGGTGCGATATACCTGGGTCGGGCGCTGGCTCCACGGTGCTCGCAAGCGCCCCGAGGTCGGCGAGCCCAGTTTCATCCCCCTGCCGCGGTTCCGCCTTCGCGCACGAAAGACCTCATCGTCCACGTCACTCACGAGGAGTTGAGCTACTCGCGAGATTTGATGAAACATGAAAACCGCCCCTGCGTGAAACTTCACGCAGGGGCGTTTTTTCGTTGTGCCGGGCCAACGGTTCCATGCTTTGGAACAAAGAATCCGCGGGCCGACGAGGGAATAGAAAAGGCCTTCGAGTCCCGGGCTTGAATCGCCCAGAAGTCGAAGGCCTTAGCACGTGGCTCGCTCGAGGTTGACCGCGAATGAGGCTCCTCGGCCGGAGGCCGAGGTATCAGGAAGGCCCCCCGAGGGGGCCCGATACGTGAGGAAGCCCCCGTTGGGGGCGATGACTTGAGTCGCTCCGTCGGAGCCCGGTACATGCGGTAGCCCCCGCGGGGGACCGTAAGGCCAGGAAGGCCCCCTCGGGGCCTACGGGGTTACTCCAGGTTCAACTCGCCCTGCCGACGATCCAGCTCATCCTGCTCGCGGATGTACTGCCGCACCCGGGCCTCATCAAGGCCCACCGTGCTCACGCAATAACCCGTCGCCCAGAAATGCAGGCCCGTCATCCGGCGCTCCTTCAACAGCTCACGATGGATCCGGACGGCGCTCTTGCCCTTCAGGAACCCGATCGTGTTCGCCACGCTATACTTGGGCGGTATGCTCAAGCACAGGTGGATGTGGTCGGGCATCGCGTGCCCTTCCAACAGATCGATCCCGCGTTGACGGCACAATTCCCGAAGGATCGGGCCGATCTGATGCCGAAGCCTTCCGTAGAAGACTTTGCGGCGGTACTTCGGTATGATCACGACGTGGTACTTGCATTCCCACCGGACATGGGAAAGGCTCTGCCATTCGTGCATAGGCTCCTCCTTCCTGCCCCTCGGGGCCTTCCTGGAAGGAGGAGCCTATTTCATTGCACGTCGGATCGCTCGAAGCTCTTCGGGTCGCACGGCCAGAGGCCGTGGATTTATGACGTATTAATTGCGGCCGAGTCCGAGACGCTCGCGGTGATAAGCGAGACGCTGACCGACATCCATCTTGCTGAAGTCGGGGCGGCCGTCGCCGAATGAGGGGAAGCCGTTCTTGCCCTCGGGCTTGCTCCTGGCGGGAGCGGCCGAGACGACTTCGACCTTGGCGGGCTTGTCGTTGCAGCCGCAGGCGTGGCCGTTGGTGGAGGCCGCGGGCTTGGCTTCCTTCTTCTCGCCGTGGCACTGGCACGAAGCAGCCGTGACGGCCGGGGCAGGGGCGTCGGCCTTGGGCTTCGGCGGGACCGTGACGGAGGTCGAGCTGCCGCCGTAGCTCATCGACGCCGCCTGGGTCTGGAGGTCGACTTCGAGCGGGCGATGAGGGCGGATGCCGAGCTTGCCCAGCACCGAGTGATACGCCTTCACCGCCTCAACCGGGCTGATCTGCCCGTCGACGATGAGCCGTAGGAACTGGACGAACGCCAACTGGTTCTCGGCGCTGTTGATCTTGCGGCCGAAGAGGGCCACCTTCGCGCCATACTTCTGGGCGTCGGCCAGGAGTTGGAAGGCGTCGAAGGTCGTGCCCGACGAGCCGCCGAGGATGCCGATGACGAGGTGCGGGTCATACTTGAAGAGCTCTTCCATGGCCTTCGGGCCGTGGTAGACCATCTTCAGGAAGACCGGGCGACCGGCAGGTGCGACGCCCGCCAGCATCCGGGCGATCATATCATTGATGAAGCCGGGGAGGACGTCCGGCGGCAGGGCGTTCGGCATGTTGGGGTCGAACACCTCGAGGAAGTATCGGAACCCCTTGCGCTCGGCCTCGGCGCGGAACTCGTGGAACCGCTCGAGGGTGGCGATGTCGTGCGCCATGTCGTTGTTGAACGTCACGCTGTAGAGGCCGAGGTTGGCCCCGATCGAGCGTTCGCCCGGCTCGCAATCCAGGTGGCCGCACTGGATGTGGTCGAGGTTCGCCGTGCGGAAGGGCTGCGAGGGCTCCTTCGCATAGATCGAACCGCGAGCGATATGAACATCGGTGGTGTCGTTGGCGCGAACCGCCGGGGTCACGTGCGAGTTCTCGAAGAGCTTCTCGCGGATCGTGAGGGCGTAGTTCGTGCTGGCCGACATCAGCATGATGTCGACCAACCCTTGCCGCGTGATCATCCGCATCTGGTCGCGGTATTCTTCGAGCGTACGGACCCGCAACTCGCCCGAGTGGGCCTCGGGGGATTGCCCGGGGGCCCCGATGCCGAACGCCATGTCGGCGTCCTTGGCGTCGGCGAGGATGAACTCGCGGCAGTTCGGGTTCGCGTGAATCGCGGCCAGCTTGCGGTCGAGCGACTTATCCACGGTATCCCCCGTTCGACTGGCCGGAGATTGTGACGCGAGAGGAACCGCCGGTGACATTGCCGCCGCTGCTCATCGTCACCCGCACGGGGCTGCTGTTGCGATTGGGCGTGGAGGCGGGAGCCGAGGGCTTCGGGGCTGAACCGGCCGCGCCCGGGTTCTTCTTCAAGACGAGGTCGATCGTCTCGCGAAGGACCTGGGACGAGTGCTGGAGCGCCGAAACTTCCTTCGGCCAGAGTTCGATCTCGAGCTGGGCCTCGACGCCGGAGCGGCCGACGACCGTCGGCACCGAGGTGCAGACGTCACGCATGCCGTACTGGCCGTTGACGAGCGACGAGACCGGCAGGATCCGCTTCGAGTCGAGGGCGACGGCGTGGACGACCTCGCGGATCGACATGCCGACGGCGAAGCCGGCCCCGCCCTTCAGCTTGATGACCTCGGCACCGCTGCCCTTGGTCCGCTTGAAGAGGGCTTCGGCCAGGCCCGAGTTCCAGCCCGGGAACTTCTCGAGCGGAAGGCCCGCGGCCTGGGCCGCCGACCAGATGGGGACCATGCTGTCGCCGTGCTCGCCCAGGATCGTGGCGGTCACCTGCGTCGCGGGCAGCGAGAGGGCCTCGGCGATCAGGCTGCGGAACCGAGCCGTGTCGAGCTGGGTTCCCAGCCCGATGACCTGCTTCGAGGGGAGGCCGAGCTGGGTGGTCGCGAGGTAGGTGAGGACGTCGACCGGGTTGGAGACGACCAGGATGATCGCATCCTTCTTCAGACCCGCGGCCTTGACCTGGCCGAGGATGCTGAGGAAGAGCTCGACGTTGCGGTTGATCAGGTCGAGGCGGCTCTCGTCCGGCTTGCGACGGAGGCCGGCAGTCACCATGACCAGGTCGCTTTCCGGGATCGCCTCGTACCCGGTCGCCCGGATCCGCTGGTCGGCGACGAGCGACGCCCCATGCAGGATGTCGAGGGCCTGCCCTTTGCAGAGGTCCGCGTTCAGGTCGATGAGGTCGATCTGGCTGACCACACCGCCGCACTGCAAGGCGAAAGCTGCGCACGAGCCCACCAGGCCGCCGCCGCCGATGATGCTGACCTTCATAGGTCGCTCCTCTTCGTTGAGGACCCGCTCATCGAGCGATGGGTCCCGCTGTTTCCGCACGAGTGGTAGTATTTGGATTTCAAGATGGCGGCGACGAGCAAGGCTCAGTCGCCGCGTGATTCTGGCGGCGGCCGTCTCAGCCCTTCGGGGCGCCGTTCATGACCTGCATCACCTGGTCGGTGATCAGCTTCACGAGCGAGTCCACGTCACCGGCCCCCTTGGAGGCGGGAGCGGGGGCGGGGGCCTGGTTCTGGAACTTGGCCGGGATGAAGGCCCTCGGTTCCGGCTTGAACTCGGTGTAACCTTCGCGGAAGAGGTTGTTGCCGCAGAGGTCGCAGTTCTCGAGCCCCTTCTCGAGGCGGACGTCGCGGATGCCCAGGTTCGGCTTGATCTTGATGAGCTCGGCGGCCTTCTCGTCGGAGTAGTAATTCACCTGGCCGAGCTGCTTGGTGAGGATCAAGATCCGGCAGTAGGCGTCGATGATTTCCGTCTTGAAGTAGGCATCCATCAGGTCGCTGCCGGCCGTGATCGTGCCGTGATTGGCGAGCAGGATGACGTCGGTATCCTTGACGTAGGGGATGACCGTGTCGGCGAAGGCCTGAGTGCCGGGGGTTTCGTAGGGGCTGATGGCCACTTCGCCGAGGAAGACCTCGAACTCGGGCATCGTGCACTTCGGGATCGGCTCATGGGCGACGGCGAAGGCCGTGGCATGAGGCGGGTGGCAGTGGACGCAGGCCTTGACGTCGGGGCGGGTCTGCATGACCGCGAGGTGCAGCAGGATCTCGCTCGAGCGCTTACGCTTGCCCGAGACCTGCTTGCCGTCCATGTCGACGATGCAGAGGTCGTCTGGCTTCATGTAGCCCTTCGAGACCCGCGTCGGCGTGCAGAGGACGCGATCCTCGCTGAGGCGATAGCTGATGTTTCCGTCATTGGCGGCGGCGAAGCCCTTGGCATAGACGCGCCGGCCGATCTCGCACATCTCTTCGCGAAGCTTCCACTCACTCATCATCGAACCGTTGCCGACCATGCTCGCATCTCCGATCCTGCTAGGGCCACTCCGGTCCGTTTACAGGTAAAGTTGGTCCAGGAGGCAGGCGCAGTACGCATCCACCGGTGTCTTGACTTTCCCGAACGGATTGGCGGCCTCGCGGCCCTCGCTCAGTCCGACCAGGGAGCCGGGTCCGACCCCGAGCTCATCGTAGGCGATCACTTCCTCGCCCCGGCGAGGAGAGTCGTCCAGCAGGGCCTCGAGCGGCATCGGCAAGGCGATGACCAGTCGGGCTCCGCGGAGGTTGGGATGGACCCGAGACAGGGTCACGCGGCCGATGATCTCCGCGATTCTCATGGCTCGTCCCCCAGGAATAAGTCGTCGGGAGCCTCGGGGGCCCCTGGCCGACGGAAGGTCAGGCTCATCTGCTTCAGGAGAGGAATCGACTTTCCCGCGGGCTCGACCGCAAGCAAGTTGACCCCGAGGCTTCGAGTCGCCTTGGCGACCCCCTCGACGTCGACCGCCGAGGCCGCCCGGACCGACGGGAACCGGCAACCCCTCCAGACGATGACGGGGGCATCATTCGTCAGGACCAGGGCACCTCGACCCGGCGACTCGCCGAGCCACTGGGCCAGTTCCCGCGGTTCTGGTTTCAGCTCGAACCAGGGGAATGTGTCCTCGAGCAGCAACCGGCGGAAGGCCGTCACCACGCCCGACTGGACGTCGCTGGCGAAACCCCACTCGCCTCGGTTCCGGATCGTTTCGACCTCGCCTCGCGAGACCCATCGAAGTTCGATGGCGTGTCGCTTGAGGAAGTCTCGGGCCAGGGGTGTGACCACCGTCCCGGGGGCGACGCGGACTTCGCGAAGCTCCCGAGGCAGCAACTCCGCCTGGCGGAGCGAGAGCAGGCGTTCGGCGAAGATGTCGATCGGCCGAGGCTTGTGGACCTGCCTGGCCGAGCCGTTGAGGCCCAGCAGGACGGACCGCACCGCGGCCTGGACGTCATCGATGGTCGGTTGGCTCATCGGTCGGGCAGCCCCATCACGCTCCAGCGACCCGGGGTGTTACGCCCGAGCTGTTCCTGGAGCATCTGACCATCGTTCGTCACCAGCACGCGATCGCCTCGCCCCGCACCCAGTCGGTCGAAGACCAGGACCGGCTCACCGTCGGCCTTGCCGTCGACCCCTTCCAACTGGACCACGAGTAACCGCTCCCCCTGGAAGCTGGGATGCTTCACCGTCGCCGTCGTCGTGCCGATCACCAGGCCGATCTGCATGTCGAAAACCTCGAGCGGTTAACCACCAGGAAGTCGCGAACGCAGGGATGAAAGTCAAAAATTCCAGTCGGGACGCTGCAATACGTTCGCGACTTCGAGGCGGCCAGTACGCTTAGACGAAACGCATGGCCCCGACCACGGTCGAGCGACGCTGCCGACAGAAGGTCAGGGGGGTCGTCACGCCTTCCCCGGTGGGGCCGGCGATCGAGAAGGACAGGACACCCTCGCCGCCGAGGCCCAGGCCGGCGGGGCTGGGTCCGTTGATGACGAAGAGCGTGCAGTCCATGAGCTTGCCCATCTTGGACATGACCGACGTATCGCGCGAGTGCAGGATGGCCGTGTGGCCGTAGCCGTGCTCGGTTTCCTTCGCCAGGGCGATGGCCCGGTCGACATTCGGCACGCGGACGAACGGGATGAACGGCATCATCTGCTCGTGCAGGACGAACGGATGATCGGCACCGGTCTCGCCGTAGACGATCTGCGTGTCCTTGGGCACGTCCACGTTGGCATATCGGGCGAGCACGGCCGCGTCTTGACCGACCAGATTCTTGTCGACGTGGAGCTCGCCGTCGCTGCCCGCCTTGAACGCGGCCTTCGTCAGGGCCTCGATCTGGTTAGAGTTGAGGCGATAGCCGCCGTGGCGGGAGACCGCTTCCATCAGCTTGTCGAAGATCTCGGCGACGGCGAAGACCTGCTTCTCGCCGATGCAAAGCAGATTGTTGTCGAAGGCGGCACCGTCGACGATCGACTTGGCGGCGTTCTCGAGGCAGGCCGTCGCGTCGACGACCACGGGCGGGTTGCCGGGGCCGGCGACGACCGCACGACGCTTGCTCGCGAGGGCGGCCCTCGCCACGGCGGGACCACCGGTCACGACCAGGACGCGGACGCCCTTGTGGTCGAACAGGGCCGCGGCCGATTCCAGGGTCGGGGGATCGATGATCGTCAACAGGTCGTCGAGGCCGGTCGCGGCCTTGATCGCCTTGTTGAAGCGGCGGACGCCCTCGACGGCGATCTTCGCACCCGACGGGTGGGCGTTGAAGACAACCGTGTTGCCCGACGCGAGCATGTTGATCGCGTTGCCGGCGAGCGTCGGCAGGCTGTGCGTCACCGGGGTGATCGCGCCGATGACGCCAAAGGGTGAGTAGTCGGTGAGGGTGAGTCCATTATCGCCCGAGAAATTGTCGGTGCGGAGGTACTCGACGCCGGGGACCCTGGGGATCGCGTCGCGGAGCTTCGCGATCTTGTGGTCGAGGCGGCCGATCTTGGTCTCTTCGAGCTCCAAACGGCCGAGTTCCTCGGCCTGCTCGACGCAGATCTTGCGGATGCAATCCACGGCCGCCTTGCGGTCGGCCAGGGGTCGGGTCCGGAAGAGTTGGAACGACGCGTTGGCCGCGTTCACCGCGGAGTCGGCGGTCGGGTAGACGCCGAGGGTTCCGGAGGGCTTGGTGGCCGGCGTGCCATTGGTCGGGGCAGGGCCGTTCCCCATCTGGGAGAGGACCTGCTGGACCACGTTGCGGATCAGATCTTCGGTCATTTGCATTTCAAGCACTCGTGTTAGGCGTGCGCGTCGGTCCGGTCCCTAACGAAGGGGATGGCACACTCGCCCCACCCTCAAGACGACTCGCGGCTGGAGAAGATGACCTGGCCTCCGACGTCGACCGTGTCGACGAGGCCGATGACGACCGCGTCGATGGGGAGTTTCTCGGTCTCGGGCGTCAGGCGGGCGCTCGACCCTTGGCAGACGAGGACCATCTCGTCGATCCCGGCCCCCAGGGTGTCGACCACCACGAACGTCCGGCCGGTCGGTACCAGGCGGTCCTTGCTCTTCTCGTCGACCCGATAGGGTTCGACGATCAATAGCTTGTGGCCGGTCATCGACGCCACTTTCTGGGTGGCCACCATGCTTCCGGTCACTCGGGCGACGAACATCGACAGCTCCGGGTCGGCCACTCGGCCGTGCCAAGGGATTTCGGCTCTCGTCAAAAGGCGCCCGAGGCGACGCTTCGTTCCAGGCCCTCGGGCGTCACGACCCTAACGGTTGCTTAATCGTTCAATCACGACTTCGAGGAGAGGATGTCGCGTGCCTGGCGGGCGACGACGATCTCTTCGTTCGTGGGCACGGTCCAGACCTGGACCTTCGAGCCGGCCGTCGAGACCTTGCGCTCGGCCTCACCGCCGGCATTCGCCGTCGGATCCAGCTCGATGCCGAACCAGCCCAGGTCGCGGCAGACCCCGGAGCGGATCCGCACCGAGTTCTCGCCGATCCCGCCCGTGAAGGCGATCACGTCCGCCCCGCCGAGCTCGACGAGGTAGGCGCCCAGGTAGTGTCGGACCGAGTTGATGAAGACGTCGAGGGCGAGCGTCGCGCGCTCGTTGCCGGCCTCGGCCGCCGCTTCGATGTCGCGGAGGTCGCGCCCGGCGCCGCTGAGACCTTCGAGGCCCGACTGGTTGGCCAGGATGTCGAGGACCTCATCCAGGTTCTTGCCGGTCTCTCGCAGGATCACCGGGAGGGCGAAGACGTCGAAGTCGCCGACGCGGTTGTTATGGGAGAGGCCCGACTGGGGGCTCATCCCCATGGTCGTGGCGACCGACTTCCCCGCGCGGATCGCGCACATCGACGAGCTGCCGCCGAGGTGGCACGAGATGATCTTGAGGTCATCCCGCCCGAGGATCTCGGCCACTCGGCCCGAGATGAAGCGATGGCTCGCCCCGTGGAACCCCCAACGCCTGACGCCGAAGGTGGTCGCCCACTCGTCGGGGATCGCGTAGCGCTGGTTGGCCTCGGGGATGGTGCGGTGGAACCCGGTCTCGAACGCGGCCACAAGCGGGAGCTTGGGGAAGCGTTCGGCGAGCATCCGCATCGCCTTGGTGTAAGGCGGGTTGTGGGCGGGGGCGACGTCGGCGAAGGCCTCCATCGCTTCCAGCACCTTCTCATCGACGACGTGGACGCCCGTCACATTCCGGGCGTGGACCGCCTTGAATCCGATCGCCGCGACGTCGGAAGCACTCTCGAGGACGCCGTTGGTCGGGTCCTCGAGTTGGTCGAGGCAAATCTGGACCGCTTCGCCGTGGTCGGCGATCGGGCGAACGCTTTCGAGGTCGCCCCGGTCGGACTTGATCACGACCTTGGCGTTGTCGGATCCGATCCGCTCGATGGCGCCTCGCGCCAGGAGCTTCTCGGATCCGCCGCCGAGATCATAGAGGCGGTACTTGAAGCTCGTGCTCCCGAGGTTTGCGACGAGGATCTTCAACGTGCCGACCCTCCGCCGAAAGCCTCGAGGACGCGGGCCCCCGGGCGGGGGATGACGTGGGCCGCCTTGAGCTCGCCGGCGCGGCTGGCCGCTTCGGCGCCGGCCTCGACGGCCGCGCGGACGCTGCTCACGTCGCCCCGGATCAAGACGCTGACGACGCCCCCGTCGAGCTTGATGATCGAGCTGGCCAGCTCGACGCTCGCCGCCTTCAGCATGGCGTCGACGGCGTTGATCAGGCAGACCAGCCCTTGGGTTTCGATCAGGCCGAGAGCATTCCCATTCATGTGGATACGACGCCTTTGGAAGAGGGCGTGTGCAGCATGCCGGCCGGGCCGGGGTGCCGCTTGCGGTCACGCCCCGGTGGGATTAGCCGATGTAGGTTCGCAGCACGGCCTCGTCGGGCCGGGGGATGACGTGGGCGCTGACAAGCTCGCCAACGCGGCTGGCGGCCTCGGCGCCGGCCTCGACGGCCGCGCGGACGCTGCCGACGTCGCCGCGGACCAGGGTCGTGATGAACGCGGCGCCGATCCCGACGCGACCGACCAGGGTCACGTTCGCGGCCTTCAGCATCGCGTCGGTGGCCTCGATCACGCCGACGAGGCCCTTGGTCTCGACCAGGCCGAGCGCGTCGCCGTTGAAGCCGCTACCGCCGATCCCGCGAGAGTTGCTTTTCTGGACCGTAGCCATGGGATCAAGCTCCGCCGTTCTTGGGTGTGGAGGAGGTGATGGGGGCAGGGGCCGCCTTGGCGAAGGTGAGGATGCCGCTCAGCTCTTCATGCGGGCGGGGGATCACCTGCACGCTGACGACCTCGCCGATCCTGCTCGCGGCGGCGGCGCCCGCGTCGACGGCGGCCTTGACGGCCGCGACATCACCGGCCACGAAGGCCGTCACCAGCCCGCTGCCGATCTTGTCCCAGCCGACCAACTCGACGTTGGCGGCCTTCAGCATGGCGTCGCTGGCTTCGACCAGTGCGACGAACCCCTTGGTTTCGATCATGCCCAGCGCTTCGAGCGTTCCCGAGGCCATGTCGGCCCTCCTTCTATCAGGTCAAGTCGTTCAAGCGTGACGATGCGTTGCAGAGCTGCGGTGGTCTGAAAGATTACTGGCGGACGAGAGTGACCTTGGTCGCACGGGCCAGGTCGCAGCAGTTCGCCTCATCCGTGTCGATGTGCACCTCGAGCTTCCAGTCGGGGTGGACCCGCACGAGGAGCCCCTCGAGCGTGGTCGGACAGCTACCCTCGACTCGCATGTCCATGCGATCGAGATGTTTGACTCCGTAGAACTCAGCGTCCTTCGGCCCCATGTGGACGTGACGCTCGGCCCGGATGACCCCCTTGGGCATCACCAGGCTCCCCTTGGGGCCGATGAGCAGACAGCCGGGGCTCCCCTCGATGTCGCCCGAGAGCCGCACGGGGATGTCGATCCCGAGGCTGATGGCGTCGGTGAACGAGAGCTCCACCTGGCTGAACGAGCGGCAAGGCCCCAGGATTCGGACGCCGGGGATCATCCGCTGGCGAGGCCCGACGACCGCCACGGTCTCGTTCGCGGCGAAGTCGGTGGCCTGGTAGAGCGACTTCATCGGCGTGAGCTGATAGCCCTGGCCGAAGAGCACGTCCACGTCCGCCTGCGTCAGGTGGCAGTGCCTCGCCGAGATATTCGCGACGAGGTTCGGCCGGTAGCCCTCGGCCTTGCCGTTGTCGGCCTTGCCGTTCGCGGGCGATCCGTTGCCGAACTGCTGTTGGAGGATCGAGCGGACCATCTGCTCGATCTGGTCTCGCGATGCAACGAGGCTGCTCATGCTTCTGTCCTCAGCCCATCGATTCGGGCTGCCCCATTGGTCCGCCCGTCAGTCATCTCGGCCGCAGTTTCAGCCATGTGTATCGTGACGCCGTTCGCGTTCAGGAGGGCCTGATACTCGGGATCGAGCCCCGGGTCGACGACGATGTGTTGGATCTCTTCCAGGCCGCAGAGCCTCGACAACGCCAGCCGGCCGAACTTGGTGTGATCGGCGACGATCATCACCTCCTGGCCGCACGACATCATCTGACGCTCGGTCTCGACCAGGAGCAGGTTGGCGTTGTAGATCCCCTCGGCCACGATCCCCCCCGCGCCCAGGATCGCCCTCCGCACCCGGATCCCCTGCATCGTGGCGATCGCCAGGGGGCCCAGGGCCACCCCCGTCCTGGGATAGACGTATCCACCAATCAAGATCAGGTCGATTGTGCTGCTGGAGGCGAGGAGTTGGGCGATCGGGAGGCTATTCGTCACCACCTGGAGGGGCCTGCCGATCAGGGCCCTGGCGACTTCCAGGGTCGTCGTGCCGCCGTCGAGGAGGACCGCATCGCCATCCTCGATCAGTTCGGCGGCCGCCCGGCCGATCGCCTGCTTCTCGGCCGCGAGCGTCGCCGCACGATCCTCAAGGGGGACGATCGACTTCACCTCGCCCAGGTAGACCGCGCCACCGTGGGTCCGTTTGACCGACCCCGCCAGATCGAGCGATTCGAGGTCACGTCGCACCGTGCTCTCGGAGACGCCCAACGCCTTGACCAGGCCGTCAAGGGTCGCAAACCCATGACGGGCCAGAAGGTCCAATAAAATCCGACGGCGGGTTTCAGCAAGCATTGGAGCCTGTTGTGACGAGATTCGCTCACGACCTCTACCCAATACTTTTCAGTATCCACCAAATTCTGTCAAGAAGCTGGAAGAAAATTGTCAAGAATCTGGCAGACGCTGAGACCAATCGTTCCTGGTGGGTTTCAAGAGTTGGGGATCGTCGGTCGTTCGGGCTACAATGGGCATTGCAAGTTTCAGGGAGGCGAAAATGCCCGAGTTGCCGGAAGTCGAGACGATGGTGAGAGGGTTGCGACCCGCCCTCGAGGGGATGCTGATTCGAGACATCCAGGTACTCGACCCCTTCTTATTGGAAGGCTGCACGACCGCCGACATTGAGCGGCAAGGTCGGGGTGCCAAGGTCGCCCGCGTCGACCGTCGTGGTAAGTGGGTGGTGATCCACCTCGATCGAGGCCGAGGTTTGATCGTCATTCAACCTCGGATGACTGGAGGCTTTTGGCTCGTAACTCCGGAACGCCAGGACCACGTGCGCCTGACGTTCCTGATCGATGGACCGCGGGATACGATCTGGTTTTGCGACACCCGTCGCCTGGGCAAGATCGCCTGGTATCCAGACGAAAAGGCGGCCAGCGTCGCCTTCGGCAAGTCGCACGGGCCCGACGCCCTCGAGATCACGCAGGAAGACTTGTTTGCGCGACTGTCGAAGACGACCCGGGCGATCAAACCCACACTCATGGATCAGAAGGTCCTCGCCGGGATCGGCAACATCTACGCGGACGAGGTCCTCTTCCGCTCCCGGATCCACCCCACGAGGCCGGCGACGACCATCACGGCCGAGGAGGTCGCACGACTCCACGCCGCGATCGGCTCGATCCTCAGAGAGGCGATCCTGGCCGAGGGCTCGAGCTTCGACGCCGGCTATCGCACCGTCCTCGGACTGGAGGGGGGGTTCCTGGCGACCAACGCGATGTACGGGCGCGGCGGCCAGCCCTGTCCCGAGTGCGGCAAAGCGGTCGAGAAGACCAGGATCGCGGGGCTCGTCGGCCGCCCGACTCACTTCTGCGCCAATTGCCAGCCGCTGACGCCTCCCAAACCCTCACGAAAGAAGTCGCAGAAAGCCTGATCCGCATATGCGTCGGCACACGCCCATACACGTTGCCGCAAGATAGAGAAGGTAGCTAAAATCGCCGGAAGATATGGCTTCCGACGGAAGGTCGATCTGGTTCGGACTTCGATCTTTCGTTATGGTGGCGAGCCACATCAGGGTGTTGACGGCGTCCAAGGTTCTTGAGTAAGCCCGTCCGCGCCTTCGCGGCGTCGAAGGGGGAGCTGACCCCGTGTCGTACCGCAGTTTCAAACACCTGCTTGGCGAAACGAGCCTCGAGCGCAAGTGCCGCTTCATTTTCGGGGGCGGCATCCTCCTGCTCGTGACGTTCAGCTTCTACTGGTACGGGCAGAAGACCGAGAGCCTCGTCATCGGCCAGACGATCCAGACGGCGCGGATGCTGGTGAAGCCGACCCTGATCAACGTCCACTACAAGGTTGTCGGCAACGAAGGATTGTCACAGGTCATGACGATCTGGGACGACCTCAAGCCGCTCGACGACCTACCCCGATACGACAAGCGTATCCTTAGCCCTTATTCATCCAAGAAGCCGAAGAACCCGCCCCCGGACGACTTCGAAGCCGCGACCTTGGAACGTTTCGTGCGGTCGGCCTCCGTCGAGACATCCTTCCGGAAGGCCGGGCAGCCACGCAAGCCGTACACCTTCTTCGATGGAACCAGCATGTGGGCCTCGCGCATCATGCCGGGCAAGAAGGAATACCAATACGTGCAGGCGGTCCTGTTCGAGCCGAACTGCCTGATGGAATGCCACAGCACCAACGGCGTCACCAGCCTCGACAATCACATCGCCAGGCAGGGCGACGACGGCAAGTGGATCTTCACCAAGGCCGGCGACATCGCCGGCGCCGTCTCGATCCGCCTGCCCATGGAGCCGACCAACCGCGCGATCCACAATAACCGGGCCATCCTCATCACCGCCGCGCTCGTGACGGCGATCCTGGCGATGGTGGCCTCTTATGTGATCGTGCGTTATATCATCGTCAAGCCGATCAAGCACCTCCGCGACGTCTCCGACGCCATCGCGGCTGGCAAGCTCAACATCCGCAGCCAGATCCAGACGGGCGACGAGTTCGAAGAGCTCTCGCATGCGTTCAATCGCATGCTCCACAACCTCGTGGCCATGCAGCAAGAGCTCCGCGACGTGAACTCCGACCTCGACCACAAGGTCGACGAGCTCGCGCAGGCGAACATGGCACTCTTCGAGATGAACCGGCTCAAGAGTGACTTCCTCGCCACCATGAGCCACGAGTTGCGGACCCCCTTGAACTCGATCATCGGGTTCTCGGAGGTCCTCTCAGGCAGCGACCAGCTCAACGAGCGGCAGAGGCGCTACGCCAACAACATCCAGTCGTCCGGCAAGATGCTCCTGGGGATGATCAACGACATCCTCGACCTCGCCAAGATCGAGAGCGGCAAGATGGAGGTCCGCACCGAGGACTTCTCCATCAGGGACGTCTGCGAGGCCCTCATCAGCCTGGCGAGGCCGATCGCCGAGAGCAAGAACATCGACCTGGAATGCCGCCTCGACGAGGCCATACCACTCCTCAGGCAAGACTCAGGCAAGCTCCGCCAGATCCTCTACAACCTGATCTCCAACGCCATCAAGTTCACCCCCGAGGGGGGCAAGGTCTCGGTCCGCGTGCGGCCCGACGGCAAGTTCGTGGTCGTCGACGTTGCCGACACCGGCATCGGCATCGCCGAGGAAGACCGCGAGAAGATCTTCGAGAAGTTCCGCCAGGCCGGAGGCCCCGGGCAGCAGGAGAACGTGCTCACCCGCGAGCACCAGGGGACGGGCCTCGGGCTCTCGATCGTCCGCGAGCTGGCACGCCTGCTCGGCGGCGAGGTCAAGCTCGAGAGCACGCCGGGGCAGGGGAGCACCTTCACGATCCGGATCCCGATGCAGCTCCCAGGGAACCGCAAGTTCGAGGTCAACCTCACCGACGAGCGCATCGACCTCTCGAAGGCCAGGCGCGTGGACCCGCGATCGTCCTGGCCGCACGTCTCCCTCACGGCACCCGACTCGGTCCTGGCCAACGGGCCCGCCCCGGGCGTTGCCGAAACTCAGCGCGGACTGGGAAGAAGTTATTGACGGGTTCCCATGCGAATCCTAAACTTTTGTAGCCCCTCTTATCGACCGCTTCGGTGAAATCCGCACTTTGGACGAAGTGGTCCCGGACCTGTACCGCAACGATCGCGGCTCACCACACGGACGAATCAGGAATGCACAGTAAGACACCGCGTCCCGCGTTCTCCCGCCACTTCACGTATCGAAATCTCGCCTGGTTTTCACTCGTCATCGTAACGCTCGCAGCCCCCTTCGTCGTCTACTGGACGACGAGCATCGAATCTGCACATGAATTGCCCTATGGACGATTCAAGCAGAAGCTCGTCGCCGGTGAAATTAAGAGAGTCAAGGTCGGGCCCACCTGGATCGTCGGCGAGCGCACCACGCCCGACGCCAAGGGGGGGACCGTCACCGCCCGATTCCACACCTCGCGCGTCGGCCTCGAGTCGGACGCCGAACTCCCCGCGCTGCTCGCCAAGCACATCGCCGACGCCGACTATGAGGCCGAGCCCGGCCCGTCGTCCATCCAGACCGTCGTGCTCCCATCCTTGATGCTCACCGTGCTCATCGTCGCTCTATGGTTCCTGATGCGACGCGCCGGGGGTATGGGCTCGGCCATGGCGTTTGCCAAGAGCCGACCGCGGATCTACCAGAAGGATGAACGCAGGATCACGTTCGAGGATGTCGCCGGCAACGAGGAGGCGATCACCGAACTTCGCGAGGTCGTCGAGTTCCTGCGGACGCCCGAGAAATATCACGCCCTCGGCGGCCGGATCCCCAAGGGGGTCCTCCTCGCGGGCCCTCCGGGCACGGGCAAGACCCTCCTGGCCAAGGCCGTGGCCGGCGAGGCTGGCGTCCCCTTCTTCTCTCTTTCCGGCTCCGACTTCGTCGAGATGTTCGTCGGGGTTGGTGCCGCCCGCGTCCGCAGCCTCTTCCAGCAGGCCGAGGCCAAAGCCCCCTGCCTGATCTTCATCGACGAGCTCGACGCCCTCGGCAAGACGCGTGGCACAGGCTCGGGCAACCACGACGAGCGCGACCAGACGCTGAATCAACTCCTCGTGCAGATGGACGGCTTCGACGCCAACCGCGGGATCATCATGATCGCCGCCACAAATCGCCCCGAGATGCTCGACCCCGCGCTCGTGCGACCCGGCCGTTTCGACCGGCAGGTGGTCGTCGATCGGCCCGACATCACCGGCCGCGAGAGCATTCTCAAGGTCCACGTCCGCACCGTGGCCCTCGACGACGAGATCAACCTCCGCCACATCGCGGCGATGACCTCCGGCTTCGTCGGCGCCGACCTTGCGAACCTCGTCAACGAGGCCGCCCTCCTCGCCGCCCGCAAGGGGAAGACCTCCGTCGGCCCGGACGAGTTCCACGAAGGGGTCGAGCGCGTCATCGCCGGGCCCGAGAAGCGGAACCGCGTCCTGCTCCACGAGGAGCGTTTGCGGATCGCCTACCACGAGGCCGGGCACGCCCTGGTTTCACGGAGCCTCCCCCAGACCGACGCCGTCCACAAGGTGACGATCCTGGGACGCGGCAGCGCGGCGCTCGGCTACACCCTCTACCGCCCCGAGGACGACCGCTTCCTCCACACGCGGACCTGCCTCGACAGCATGATCGCGTCGCTACTCGGAGGCACGATGGCCGAGGAGATCGTCTATGGCGAAATCTCCGACGGTGCGACGAGCGACCTCCAGAGGGCGACCCAGATTGCCCGCAAGATGGTGACCGACTTCGGCATGAGCCCCAAGATCGGCCGCGTCAGCTACCAGTCCGGTTCGCAAGGCTCGGGCTACCTCGGTTCGGGCAATAGCGAGTACGGCTGCAGCCCCCACACCGCGCGCCAGATCGAGTCGGAAGTCCGCCGGATCCTCGTCCTCGCCGAGAAGGCCGCCCGCGCCATCCTCGTCGCACGACGCGGGGCCCTGGAGGAAATCACCGAGAGTCTCATGGCTCGCGAGTCGATTGACGCCAATGAGCTCCGCGAAATCCTGGACAAGTATCCCTTCGAGATCCGCCCCGTCGCGACGTTCCAGGACGTTAACTGACCCGTCCCGCAACGAGAAAAATCCAGGCCTCGGGTCATCATGATGACTCCGCGACCTGGATCGTTCCGGGCTCATCTACTCGCCGGATGACTCACTTCAATGGGCGTCGACGACTTCGTCGACACCCGAGTGTTTTTCCTTCGGCCCGACTTTGACGGGGATCCGCAGGGTGGGATCGCCGTTCAGCAAGCGTTCGGCCGTGACCGAGAGGCGGCCGCCGGCCCTCCGGCCCGCGAGGCGGTCGAAGAGAATCCGGGTGTAGCCGAGCAGTATGACAGTCGCGATCCCGAAGACGAGGTGGACGGAGAAGACCCAGCCGACTCCGAGCATCCATGAATAGCCGCCCATGATCTGAAAGACGGGCGCATCGCTCAAGAGGCTGGCCGAGAGTACCACGATCACGAGCGACAACCCGACAAGGAGGCCGGCGATCATCCTCCCGGCGACCTGGGCGAGGAGCCAAATACCCATCGTCACAGCCATGGCTTTCGTGGCGGTTGCGCTGGCGAGCGAGGATCGCAGCCCGGCAACGGCCATGAACGTCCCTCCCACGAGCATGCCCAGCACCCAGTCGAAGTACTGAAGTGCTCCGATTACCCCCAAAGCCCAGGCGACCGTCCAGTTCAGCAGGGCCGCCACGATCAGCCAGCGAAGGGCGTAGAGCGAGCCCCAGAGCTTCGCATTGATGATGTCCCGGCTCTCGAGCGGCGACGTCAGGATCGCGTCCCAGGTCCCTCGCTCCCGCTCCGAGGCGATGACGACCGCCGCACGCAGGCCGATGGCCCAGGCGACCAACCAGCCGACCACATATCCCGAGAATTCGATCGAGCGTTGAATGATGTCCCGGACCCACTCGAATGTGGACATGTCGCCATATCTGAAGATATATTCCCAGGCGATCATGGACGCGAGGCCGATGGTCCCCCCCATCAACAGGACGGTGAGTCCCATGATGAGCCAGCGGCCGACGCCGCCGAGCGCACCGCCTCGTTCGACGTACAACTCCTTCCAGATCATCGGGTGTTCGTCGTACGGCTCTGGCACGTGAGAACGTCGATAGCTGCGTCGGGGTTTCCTCGAACCGTCGAGTTCCTTGAGCGATGCCGGATACAGGCGCCACGACGCGACGGCCAAGCCCACAATCCCCATCCCGAACCAGGCAGCCATCGTGATCAGTGCGGGCTGATAGTCCTCCTGCCAGATGAGTTCCGCGAGGCCGTGATAAGGATTCAGGGCCGAGACAATCTCGCCCCCCTTAGGCAAGTTCCCCAGGGATACGATCGCAGGGGCGAGCAAGCACAGGGCCTCGATGAGATAGACGCTCAGCAGGGCATCACGGCCCCGCCGCGAGACCGCCGAGACGGCCGTGGCGATCCCCGCCGCCCCCAGGGTCACGGCGGCGATCATTCCCAGGAGTGCCCCGAGCTCTCGGGCATAGACGCCCGACCAGCCCGCGAAGAGGACCAGCGGCGGGAGGCCACCTAGCAGGATCATCGAGATCTGGGCGAGCTTGCCCGCGACCCGCCCCATGACGATCTCGTAAGGAGAAACACGCGTCGTGAGCAGAAGGCCGAGGGCACCTCGCTCTTTCTCCCCCGCCAGCGAGCCGGCCAGCACGGCGGGGGCGAGGATCAGCGAGGCCGAGATCAGGAACCCCTCGACGATGATGATCCCCGTGCGAAAAAGTTCGTACGGGGAGTACGTCGGGTTGGTGTATCGCGCCATCCACCAGAGCCAGAGCACCACGATCGTCGGCGCCATCACCGCCATCGCGGCGAGGGTGCGGACGAGGATCAACCAGCCTCGTGCCAGGGCCCGCTGGCACTCGGGGCCGACGAGCGGACCAAACAGCCAGGCGGCGATGGTTACCACCCCGGGCCTCCGGGCGTAGCTGGTGTGGCTTCGACGGTGGCGGCCTTCGCCCCCGGTCGCGAGAGCAGCCAGAGCAGCACAATCGGATAAATCGCACCGAAAACGATCATGCCCACCGCGGACGCGACCCCCATCACGCTATAGATGCGAACCAGGGTCTCATACATCTGCTCGGGGGGCGGTCCCTTGGCACCCTGCAGCTTCTGCTGCTGCTCCATCATCTCCACGACGGCCTTGGACATCTTCGTAGACATCACGGGCACGACCTCGATCGCCGAATAACCGTAAAGCAGGACAAGGCGGACGATCTTGGCGACGGCCACTCCGATCGCAAGTTTGATCCCCCACATCCTCCGCATCAGCAGGCCGACTCCCGAGGCGAGAAGCGCGAGATTGACGAGGCAGCCGGTGGTGAAGTCGGCCCAGATGAAGGCCTTGAACTTGGGCTCCTCGAAGCCCATGTGGTTCATCATGTCCATCCCGGGTATGCCGGGGGGCGGTTGCTGAGCCTCGATGGCCTCCCGCTCCGCCTCGACTGCCTTCTTCTCTTCCTCCGTATCCGCTTTATTCGCGCGCTCGGCGAGCGCATCGAGCGAGGCCTGCTTCTTCGCGGCCAGGTTTGCCTTCTGCTTCTGCTCCGCCTCCTTCATCACCTTGCCGAGGGCGGGCATCGCCAGCACGACATAGGCCGTGCTGCCGATCCCGCAAAAGAGCAGGCTCACCGCAAAGAGCACATTCAGCCCGCCAAGCGTCGAAAGCAGGCGAGGCCTTGGCACGACATACTGCATACCGGTTTCGGAGGCCATGAGGGACGTTTCTCCACTTAGACTCGGGCGTCTGGCATCGCAACATGTTCAGGGAGCATTCGTCGCGACCTCGCCATGATTTCGCAGGCCCTCGAGAAATGCGACTTCATTCCCGATCGGACGTCAGAAAAATAAGCTCCCGAGCCGTCCAAATCTTACACGTGTCATAGCCAATAACAAGCGGCGAGCGGAGGCGCGATCTCGCCAGTCACTCGCCAACTGGGGATGCCACCTCGGCTCGTATCAGTACGAGTCTTCGTTGGAGGAGTCGTCGACGAGCGCGGCCGAGGCTTCCTCGCAGGCGACCCGCGTGCTCGGGCGGGTGAGAAGGATGAGCGAGATGGTGGGATAGAGGATGGCGACGAATGTGAAGAAGATCGTCGAGATGGTGGAGAAAGCCAGGAGTTGGGCTTCAAAGCTACTGGCGGCAGGAACCCCCGGCGCAGGCGAGTTGCCTTCGGCCTGATAGCCCGAGGCGACGAGAACCTTCCCGAGGTCGGTGTTCATCACCGCCAGGCAAAACTTCGATAAGGGTGTGACCACCACGGCGAGGAAGAAGATCGCGAGGAAGATGAGCCGGACGATCTTCAACGACGCAACCCAGATCGCCATCCGACGCGCCCACTCGTGCAACTGGAAGACGCCGATCCCCGAAGCCAGCATCAACAGATTCAGGATCGCCCCGGTGAGGATGTCGGCCCAGAGGTACCACGTGAATCGTTCAAGCCCGCGGTTGACGACCTTCTGATCGAGCTGGTCGGCGATCTTCGCGTCCTTGTTCTCAAACTCAATCCGCTGCTGCCGGATCGCCTGCTTCGCCGACTCGTCCTTCAGCGCCGCTTCCTGGGCCTTCAGCCTCTCGATGAGCATCGACCGCTGTTGCTCGTACATGTACTGCCAGGATTCGGGCTCGTACGTCAACACCTCGAACTGGGCGAGCGTCGGCGCGACGGGTTGGAGCAACACCAATCCGCAGAAGAAGAGGGGGAGGCCGAAGAGAACGTTCAAGACCCCGATCGTCTTGGCGAGTTTCGGGCGAGGAGAGACCGGACGATCGACGGAGGCGGAATCCATGGAGTATCCTTGCGGGGCAGGTCCGGGTCGCATGAAGGACCCAGCGTCATTCCTCGGGTGTGCCGCCGACACATTGGACGAACCCATCGTCGGTTCCTCGACATCGGCGACGGCGATTCATCATACCCGATCGGAGTGCTCTTCAGGAGCGTCCAGAACCGGAGAACCGATCCCCCACCTTTGGTCAGTTCCGGCCAACGATACCGATCCACCCCTCAGCGATTCCATCAGCCAGATCGCCGACGACAAGCTTCAATGAACGAATTCAGGCGAGACTTAAGACGCAAGGCCCCCGACCGCTAATTCCGATGATCTCGACAGCGCGGGCCCAACCAACGGCCTCCAGACGTGACCTCTGATCCGAACCATCCCATTGGCGGGTTTGGCCGTATAACTTTCAACAGGCAAGCATTTGACCGAATCAAGCAGACCGATGGCGGCTGTGAAGGAATGGCGCGGAATTTCAGAATGCTTAGATTTCCCAACTTAGCAAGGATAGGTTAAGATCGCGCCGTGACCTCCGCGTGCGTCGATACGCGCGACATCGGGTCCGCTTTCTTCCAGGGAGCTAGAGCGTATGGCAGGGCTGGGGTCCGGCCCCCCCGTGGTTGGCATCGACCTGGGCGGCACCAAAGTACTGGCGGGGGTAGTGAGCGCCGAGAATCGCATCCTGGGCCGCGGCAAGCGGAACACTCCCGCGAAGGAGGGAGCCCAGGCGATCCTCGACACGATCGTCGGGTGCGTCCAGGATGCGCTCGCCGAAGCCAAGGTCTCCGCCACGGATATCGCCGCCGCGGGCGTGGGTTCGCCGGGTCCTCTCGATCCGGACTCCGGGGTCATCCTCTTCAGCTCGAACCTGAACGTCCAGAACTTCCCCCTCGGGCCCGACCTCGCCGGCAAGCTGAATCGGCCGGTGCTCGTGCAAAACGACGTGCGAGTCGGCGGCTACGGCGAATTCAAGCTCGGCGCGGGGGTCGGCTACGAGAACATCATCGCCGCCTTCGTCGGCACCGGGATCGGCGGCTGCCTGATCGACCGAGGCCAGGTGGTCACGGGTGCGACCGGCAACGCGGGCGAGATCGGCCACATCGTCCTCAAGGCGGGCGGCCCCAAATGCGGCTGCGGAGCCCGGGGCTGCATGGAAGCCCTCGCCAGCAAGACCGCCATCGCCCGTCGCATTGATAAGGCGATCCGCAAAGGGGTTCCCACGGTCCTCCGCGAGAAGCTCTCCAAGAAGTCGGGGCGACTCAAGAGCGGGGAACTCGCCGCGGCCGTCGCCATTGGCGACCCCGTCGCCCTGCGCGAGGTCCATCGCGCGGCGCACTTCCTGGGCCTCGGCCTGGGGAGCCTGATGAACGTCTTCGGCCCCGAGATCGTGATCATCGGCGGCGGCGTCACGGGGGCCCTCGGCGACTCGTTCGTCGACCTGGTCCGGACCTCGGCCCGTCGCCAGGCCATCATCGACCAGGAAGCCAAGATCAAGATCGTCCGCGCCGCCCTGGGCGACGACGCCGGGATCCTCGGGGCCGCATTGCTCGCCCGAGAACGCTTCCTGGGCAGCAACTGAGACAGCCCTCAACTCCGAGCGTCACTTGTGCCTGCTTCCAGGCATAAGTGATGGATAAGTAGGAATTCGGGGGCTCGTCGTCCGGCAACGCTGGTGGCTGTGGTAGGCCACCAGCGGCCCTCCCTCTCCTCACGCTTATTACATATCTCCCGCCCCCCCCTCCCGAACGCAAATCGCACAGGCGTTCCTCACTCGCGCCAATTGCGATCACGAACCCGAGCGAACCTCCCTACCGATTTCCATCTCCAAATCCTAAGAGCAATCCGCCGAGCGCTCATCGTCAGCGATTTGGTCGAACCTGCGTCCGCACCCATTGCTCGCAAATTGTCTTGAATCAAAGCGTTGGGTCGATACCCGTTTCACCGGGACGCCCCGAGCTTCCCATGCTCGCGAGGTCATATTCAACAAATTAGCAGCCATGCGACTTGAAGAGTTGCGTCGCTGGATTGCGTACGCCATTTAGCGATCAGGTGGCCGAAGTGTGACAGGTGAATGATTACAATAAGGTGAACCCGGAAACTCCTCAGAATCCTTAGTGATATGTAACTCGCATGAAACCCTTCCAAATTACAGTCCGCATTCGACTTGGTCCGATCTTTGCTCTACACTTCAATTGTAGTTGTCCTGTTACCAGAAAGCCTTGACGAGTCCGTCAGGGGCTCGTGCTCGGCTTGGAAACCACCCTCCTCACGTCGTCTTCGGGAAGGTCCCAGGGTTTTCAGCACAGGTAACTCATCATGAAAAAAGGCCGACGGAACCGCCATTACGCCAAACTCGCCCGCCTTCGCCGCCACTTGGAAATCAGCCTGGACATGCTCCGGCCAAGGAGGATCCGCACGCGTTCCGCGCGTTATGCGGCCGCCCTTGCCGAGCAACTCGGCATGATCATGCGGCCCAAGTGTTGTGTTTGGTGTCGCAGGCGACGACGCCTGGAACGGCACCATTGGGACTATTCCGAGCCGTTGAACGTGACGTATCTCTGCGACGACTGTCACGAAATCGCCGACTCGATGGTCCTGGCCGCGGGTATTGCCTCGGTGCAGGCCGGTTAAGCGTCGCCCTTGGCTTCAAGCCCTGACCTCTCGGGCTCCGCCGTGGGTGACTTCGGCGGGGCCTGGAGGGGCAGGTGGACACGGAACAACGTGCCATGCCCAGGGGTGGAGCTCCACTGGAGCTCGCCCCCGGCCTGCGAGACGATCTTCGCCGCACGCGAAAGGCCAAGCCCCAGGCCTCGACCCGCCTGACGCCCGCAGAAGAACGGGTCGAACAGGTGTTGCCCCTCTTCCAGCGTGATCCCACGCCCCGAGTCGCGGACCGACCACCGCAATGACTCGGCATCCCCTTCGAGCCTGATCTGGACATTTCCCCCCTTGGGGGTGGATTCGAGCGCGTTCCTGATGAGCACGTCGAGCACGTGTCGGAAGGCGTCGGGGTCGGTCCAGACTCGCAGGCCCGTCGTCTCCTCGGCCTGGAGGCGGACGCCTCGCGCCTCGGCCTCGGGGCGGAACTCGCGGACGCTGGCGCGGACCAGTTCGTCGGGTGAGCAGAATCGTGGCCTTGGCTCGGGCGTCCTGGCGACGAACATCAGGTCGCGGAGGATGCGATGTGTGCGCTTGGCCTGGGTCAGGATGGCCCCGAGGGATCGGATCGAGGTGGGCTCTTGCTCCTTGCCCATGAGGAGTTGGGCACGCCCCACGATGACCGCCAGTGGATTGTTAAGCTCATGCCCCGCGCCGGCGGCGAATTCCGCCAGCGAGTCGATCTTGGAACGGCGAAGCCGAGGTTCCTCGGTCTCGACGTGGTCGCGATAGACACGCACGGCTTCGTCGAGACGCAGTTCCAAGTCGGTCCGACCCGCCAGCAGGGCCGCCCAGGCTTGCCAGGCGGGCAGGACCCCTTCGATCTGCGAGAGGGTTGAGTCGTCCTTGAAGTCGCCCCAGAGCTCGATGTCCGCGGTCGGCTCGCCACGATCCGAGAGCTCAAACTTGCGAGCTGGTGAGCGGTCGTTCGCTGACGGCTCCTGCGTGGGCGACGGCTGGGCACCTGGCCCTTTCCAGACGACCCTCGCCGTGGCGACACCCGGCGGGGTGCAAAAGGCGAGGCCCGCTCGCTCGGACCAGGTCTCGGGCGACTCGGTCGGGACGGATTCGCCGAGGGCCCTGATCAGATCCCCTCGCGTCGAAGCTTCCGCCTCGCTACGGGCAAGTTGCTTCCTGAGTCCGGCATTGGAGCGAGAGAGTTTGAGCTCATGCGTGGTCGCGTCCGTCTCGACGAACGGCCCGCCGCAATGGATCTGCACCTCGGCGATGAGCAGGCGGAGACGCGAATCCGAGTTGGCGAGTTCCCTCACCTCGGGGGCCATGAGCGACCAGGGAGACCGCTCGGCAATCGCATAGGCTTCCTGGATGAAGCCAAGTCGCCTGGGGTCGCCGGCGACGGCGTTAATCCCTCGGTCGCGATCGGTGTGGAGCCAGGCCGCGTCGGCGAGGAATCGCCCACACCCCCACCGCTCGGCGAGCCAACGCCCGAGTTTGGTGATGTCGACCCCGAGCCGGGAGCCTTCCAGGACTCGACGGGCTTTCGGGTCGCGCTCGGCAAACCAGGCCGTCAGCCACGAAGGCTCAATCGCCGCCACGGCCCAGTAGCCCAGCGAGCACAGGAAACCCGCCCGGGTGATGAGCTCGACCTGATCGTCGCCAGCCTCCCGCGCGAGTCGCCTAGCGGCCAGGCTGACTGCTACGGAGTGTTTCCAGAGGCGTGTGAGGGCCTCGGTCGCCGACAGAGCCCCTGAAGTCGTGCTCCACCAATCACGCTCGATAATGGCATCGAGCGGATCAAACGCCCCCCTGGTTCGCACCCGGGCAAGAACCCAGCCGGGATCGATCTCGAAGGGCGTCAGGGACCGGCTGTTTTCAGAAGAAACGTCGGAAAACGCCTGCGAGCCGTCGCTCATGGAGTTCAGGGCGACCCGAACGGAACTGGCGCGCAACGGCAAACCTTCCAGTCGCTCGACCTGGCGACGGAATCCGTCCTGCCACGAACCTTGTGGAGGCGTTGCGTTCACCGAGCCGGGCTCCTTCCCGTCGGCGAAAAGTTCTGACTTAAATGACGCAAAGACAGGGACTTACAAGCCAAGACATCCTGTCGAGGCTCTGTTGCGCGCTCGCCAGGGTCAGTCTGTCGGACCCGTCTCTATATCCAAGAGTCGGCAAACGCGGCGAATCAATTCATCGATGTCGAGCGGCTTGTGCAGAAAGTCGTCCGCCCCGGACTTGCGCAGGTCGGCGATTTTGTCTTCTTCGACCATACCGGAGATGCAGATGATCTTGATGTCCGACATCGTCGGATCCTGTCGGATCAATTCGCAAACGGCCTGGCCGTTGATATCCGGCAACATGACATCCAGGATGATCAAGTCCGGGTGATACTCCTTAGCGAGCATACCCGCGCCGAACCCGTTATTGACCACCTTTGTCTCGAAACGCGAGTCGTTCGCGAGGACGTCGGAGATCAAATCGACCACGGCCTGGTCGTCGTCAACGATTAAGATCCGCCGCCGACCGCTCTCGAGCGCGTCGGTGGGGATGCTATTTTCTTTCATGAATCGGTAAAGCGCCTCGCGAGGGATTCGCCGAAACCTCGAGCCCGGGACCCGAAAGCCCCGAAGCTGGCCCGAGTCAAAACAGCGAATGATCGTCTGCTGGCTGACTTTACAGATTTTCGCGGCTTCGCCCGTCGTGAAAACGGTCTTCATGTCGAGTTCGTCCCATTCTGCGAGCTTAAGGCTTAATCGCTCCCTCTTGCCGACGAGCCCGGGCCTCCCCCATAGTCCTCGTCAGGCGCCGTGCAAGCCTCCTTGCTAGGCTCGCTCTCAACGCAGGCTGGCCTCGGTTGGCAAGCCGTCGTAAGACCGCCCATCTCCCTTCGCGATGCTTGACCAGCAAAGTTTGCTGATCCTAACGAACTTACCAGAATTGCCAACGCAGCCAATTATAAAGTGCCTGCCTACCCTGTCAACCCAAATGACCGCAAGAGACCTTCGTAGATCACGCGCGTTGTCGAAAGCACATAAACGACCCAGGACCCCAGGCAGGCTTAACCGCCAGAATCCACACAAATGATCCGTTCTTACTCTCCGAAGACGGCTGGCCGAACAACCCGAGTGCAACAATCGCCTAATCTGGCCCATTAAATTCGTTGCGAATATTAATAGGCGTTAACGCTTAACTTTCTTCTCCGTGAAGGAGTGGATTTCTCACCTTCTTGAGATGAACGAGGAGCGTGGCGATGTCGGCCGGATTAATCCCGCTGATGCGTCCGGCCTGGCCGAGCGAGCGCGGCCTCACGCGATGGAACTTCTCGCGAGCCTCCGCTCGTAGTTGAACAATCCCGCGAAAGTCGAAATCCTCGGGGATCGACTTATGTTCCAGGCGGCGGAATCTTTCCACCTGGACCGACTGGCGATCGATATAACCGCCGTACTTGGCTTCGATCGTGACCTGTTCGATCGCCCCGACGTCGTCGACGACCTCAAGGAGCGGGGAATGGAGGTCGGCTAGTTCCTCCCAGGTCGTGGGAGGACGCCTCAATATCTGGAACAGGGTATCCCCTTCAACTCGCGTCGAGATGAGCGTCTCGCGCAGTGAGTCGATTTGCTGCTTGCGCGCCTGGAATCGCTGCCAGCGTGCATCGTCAACCGAGCCGACCTCGCGGCCCCTGGCGGTGAGACGAAGGTCGGCGTTATCGGAACGGAGCAGCAGCCGATACTCGGCGCGGCTTGTGAACATCCGGTAGGGCTCGTCGACACCTCGAGTCACGAGATCGTCGATCAGGACGCCGATGTAGCCCTCGGTGCGATCCACGACGAACGGCTCAAGTTCGAGTGCGCCTCGGGCCGCGTTGATGCCTGCGAGCAATCCCTGGGCGGCGGCCTCCTCATATCCGGTCGTCCCGTTAATCTGCCCTGCGAAGAAGAGGCCAGGAACGTTCTTCGTTTCCAGGTTCGATTGGAGCTGTGTGGGGGGCGCGAAGTCGTATTCGACCGCGTAGCCGAACCGCATGATCTCGGCCTGCTCGAGCCCGGGAATCATGGGGATGATCGTCTCCTGGACGTCGCGAGGCAGGCTCGTGGAGATACCGTTGCAGTAGTATTCCAGCGTCCCCCGGCCCTCAGGCTCGAGGAAGATCTGGTGGTTCTGGCGGTCGGCGAACCGGACGATCTTATCCTCGATCGAGGGGCAGTAGCGCGGGCCGGTGCTCTGGATCTGCCCGGAGTACATCGGGGCGCGATGCAAGTTGGCCCGGATGACGTCGTGGACCTCAGGCGTCGTGGTCGTGATATGGCAGGGGAGCTGTTCCTGGAGGATCCGATCGGTGAGGAAGGAGAAGGGGGCCGGATCGACGTCCCCCGGCTGCTCCTCGAGGCGCGAGAAGTCGATCGTCCGCCCGTTGAGCCGAGGCGGAGTCCCCGTCTTGAACCGTTGGAGCTCGAAGCCGAATGAGCGTAGGCTCCCCGACAAACCCTCGGCCGCCACGTCCCCGGCACGGCCGCCGGCAGTCTTCACCTCGCCGGTGTGCATCAGGGCCTGGAGGAAAGTCCCGGTCGTGACAACGACCGCGCGAGCCCGATACTCCGCACCGCCTCGACAGCGCAGGCCCGCGATCCGGCCGTGGTCGACGATCAGCGACTCGATCATCTCCTGACGCAGGGTCAGGTTGGCTTGTTTCTCGACCAGCAGCTTGGCGAGGTTCTGATAGGCCTTCTTGTCACACTGGGCGCGGGGGCTATGCATCGCCGGCCCCTTGCCTCGGTTCAGGAGCCGGAACTGGATCGCGGTGGCGTCGGTGATGACGCCCATCGCACCGCCGAGGGCGTCGATCTCCCGGACGATCTGCCCCTTAGCGACGCCACCGATGGCCGGGTTGCAGCTCATCTGCCCGACGGCGTCGCAATTGATCGTGAGTAACGCCGTCCGCACACCGAGACGAGCCGAAGCTAGGGCCGCTTCGATGCCGGCATGGCCACCGCCGACCACGATGACGTCATATTGATAAGGATCCGGCCGCTTGGAAGTCATCTCAGTCTCGAGGTGCCCGAAGCCATGTTCGCGTCTTCAACTCCCCTCAAATGATACCGAGCCGACTTCCCGGAACGATAGACGTCGACCCTGCGGCCCCTCCATTCTGCCTGGCTTCAACCGGCCTGCGCCTTTGCCGAGGACGCCTCGATCTCGCCAGTTCGTGTAGGTCCTTGTCCGAGCATGAAGGGATCGAGAAACTCGGCGAGGGGCCGGGCGTTTACCCCTGTAACCGCTTGCGATTCGCACGAGGGGGCGGCTACCCTAAAGCCCCCAGATGATGGGCAAATCCCCAGGACTCAAGCGAAGGATCAATACCATGGCCGAAACGCGCAAGGGCGAAGTCACGTTCAAGGGTAATCCGATCGAGCTGGTCGGACCGAAGCTCAAGGCGGGTGACGCTGCGCCGGACTTCACCTGCGTCGGGGCCGGGCTCGCGGTCATCAACCTCGCAGGGACCTCGGGCAAGGCTCGGCTCTTCAACGTCGTGCCTTCGCTCGACACGCCGGTCTGCAACAAGCAGACGAAGAAGTTCGCGGAAGAGCTGCAGGCCCTCGGCGACAAGGTCGCGGCCTACACCGTGAGCCTCGATCTCCCGTTCGCCCAGCAGCGGTTCTGCACCGAGGCGAGCATCGAGAACGTCAAGAACCTCTCCGACGTCCACAACCACAGCTTCGGCGAGAAGTACGGGGTCCTGATCCAAGGGCTACCGATCCCCTTGCTCGCCCGCGCGGTGTTCGTCGTCGACCCGCAGGACAAGATCACCTACGTCGAGGTCGTCTCCGAGATGACCAACGAGCCCGATTATGATCCGGCCATCGCCGCCCTGAAGACGGCCGCCGGCGCCTGATCTTACATCCTGCCGCCAGGGAAAGAGGATGGCCCCGAGGCCACCCTCTTTCTCGGGCTCATGGAATGCGACGATGGGCAGTTCCGATCTCCCGCAGGTCCTCTCGGACATGCGATGTGAGATCGGAGCTGCCCATCGTCTATTTCACGTTTTCGTCGAGGCTATGACGCCGAAGCAGGCGTCATTTTCCCTGCGAAATCTCGAGCTTGTGGTTCGACAGGGTTTCGTACCCGGTCGGCGTGATGAGGTAATTCCGCTCAAACCGCATGCCCCCTTCGCCCTCGATATAGAGGCCCGGCTCCAGCGCGACGACGTCCCCGGCAATGAGAGTCTCGGTGCTCTCGGGGACGAGGTAGGGCGGATCGGGATGCCCTAGGCCGAGGCCGTGACCCGTGTGGCTCGGGAAGGCGTGAGCCAGGCCCAGGTCGGCGAGGTGGCCACGCACGGCGGCGTCGACGTCGCGGCAGGCGACTCCCGCTTTCAGGACTTTTTCGCCGGCCTTGATGGAATCGACGCAGGCCTGGAAAAGCTCGCGCTGGCGAGGGGTCGGCTCACCCCCAACGGCGAAGGTATTCGTGAAGTCGCCCCGATAGCCGAAGACGACCACGGAAAAGTCGAGCATCAATAGCTCGCCTTTCTGAATGACGCGGGTGCTGGGAATCCCGCCCTTCTCGATCTCGCAGCGAGGCCCGGAGACGAAGTCGCCGTAGACGAGGGCTTGCTCGTCGATGGCATCGATCGCAGCCTGCTGGATCAGTTCGAAGACGGCGAGTTCGGTCATGCCGGGCTTCACCCGCTCGAGCGCCGCAGCCTGGGCGGCCTCGCCGGCTTTCATCGACTTGCGGAGGATCGCAAGTTCGTCGGCATCCTTGGCCCGACGCAGCGGCCGGATGACCGGGTCGAGGTCGACCAGTTCGAGCCCGGGGTTCTTGCTCCGCAGGGCCTCGACGAGTCCGACGGGGACAGACGCCATCTCCACGCCGACGCGAGCGTGAGGGCTCCGATTCAGGACTTCAATCGCCGCGGCGAGTCGAACCCCTTGCCGATGCCCGGCCGAACTCTTGGCCTCATACCAGACCGGGGCCACGACCTCGTCGACGGCGGCGCCTTCCCAGAAGGGCTCGCTCACGTTGTCGGAGACCAGCGTCGCCTTCCCAGGCTCCAGGATCAGGAATGCGCCGGCGTCCGAGGTACGGAAGACGAAAGGTGATTGTGCATAATTGGCGAAATAAATGAGGTGTTGAGGGTCAGCCAATATCAGCACATCACAGGGCGACGGCAGATGATCCCAGAGACGCTTCCGACGGGCGGCGCAACCCTCTGCGGTCAGCATGGACGACGTACTCCGATCACGAGGAGATGCAGTTCCGTGAATTTTGAGAGTCTAGAAGCTGTCGAAGCAGAACGACCGGACTGCCCCTTGGAACCGAGGCAATCCGGCCGAGTCGGCGGGCCAAGACCACCTCAGTTGATGGGCTTGATCCAGACGTTGCGGAACTTGACCTCGTTGCCGTGGTCCTGGAGATAGATCGGGCCATCGAAACCGACGGGGACGTCGACGCCCCCCGGGGTCATCTCGATCTCGGCGTCGTCGATCGTCTTGATCCCGTTGTGGATGACGGTGACGCGGGCCTTCTTGACGACCTTGCCCCCCTCGACCTTGGCCTTGTGGAAGGTCACGTCATAGGTCTGCCACTGCTTGGGGGGCTTGCAGGCGTTGACCTTCGGAATTATCTGCTTGTAGATGGCGCCGCAGTCGTCGTACTTGAGCTCGAGCCCGTATGAGTCGAGGACCTGGAGTTCATAGATCCCTCCGAGGTAGACGCCGCTGTTGCCGCGGGCCTGCCCCTTGGCTTCGGGCATGTAGGGGATGTTGAACTCAATGTGGAGCTGGAAGTCGCCGAAGGTCTCCTTCGTGCGGATCCCGCCGCTCCTCGGTTTCACGATGAAGGCCCCGTCCTCCACGACCCAGGGGGCAGGGCTCTTGCCGTCCTGCCCGGTCCAGTCCTTCAGGCTGTCGCCGCCGAAGAGGACGACCGCGCCCCCCGGGGGCTTCGCACCCAATGACGAATCGTTGGGGGTCTCTGCCCGGGCCAACGCCGCGAACGACGCCCCGAGACAAATGCCGATCGCCAGGGAAAGTCGGGGCATGTTACGCACCCTCCGAAATGGTCGATGAAGAAGGACCTGATTGAAGGTCCACGCACGCCAGAATTTAAGGCCTCTTAGTGTATCCAAGTGAGTCGGCGACACAAGGGCCTCAAGGCGACCCGAGCGGCAAGGTTTAACTTCGGTCGTTCCCCGCAAAATCAAAGGGCTCTGGGTTGAAAGGCGAACGTCGCTGCGACACGATGGATCCCCAGGCAGGCGAGACGAGGCAACCGGGATCTCGCGGTCTTCATCGAGAGAAACGTCGACCCGGTGCTCGTCCCAACCCGGCTCCGAAGGGTGCGAGATGCCCCTGGATCTGTTGACGCGACTCGCCCCCTGGCGTCGAGTGACGTGCCCCTTCTGCCTCGAACGCTTCACCGCTTTCGAAATCCATCTGCGCTGCAACTCTCCCATCTGCAAAAATGATCATACGCGGATGGTCCCCGATCCCATCTTCTCCAGGACCGCCCACGGCCGCAGGACGGTCGGGGCCGGGCTCAAGACCCCCTGGTGGATCGTACCGATCGAGGATCGCAGCCGAGCCTGGAAGCGTCACCTCGACCGCCTCCTCCTGCCGAACTCATTGCCTTGCCGCGAATGCGGCCAGCCGGCCGACTACCGCCTCTGCCCGTCTTGCCATCGCCATTTGCCCGACTCGGCCGTGACTTTGCGCTCCGCGCAGGTCGTCGTCGTCGGCCCGGAGTCGGTGGGAAAGACGACGTTCCTCTCGGTACTGATCAACGAGCTCGACAACCACGTCGGCCCCGACCTCGGTTTCGTCCTCAGCACCGTCACCGATGAGACACGGGAGCGCTACGCCCGCGATTACCATGACCAGACCTATGGACTCAGCGATCTTGGAGTTGGAGACGAAAGGGCGAGGCGTCATAGCCACGCGCCGACACTGAGTCTCAAGGTCGATCGTTCCATCTTGGATCCGCTGGTGTTTCAGGGCAATCGAGCGAAACGGTCAGGCGCCATCCTCTCGTTCTTCGACACGTCGGGCGAGGACTGGGAGGAGAATCTTGACCTGCTTCGCAATGAGGCCGAATACGTCGGCCGGGCGAAGGGGCTCTTGTTCCTCATAGATCCTTTGAGGTTACGCGCTGTGGCGCACGACCCTCGGCTCCATCTCACCGAAAAGGAACGCCGCGTCCCCCTCGCCGATTATTTGAACGACATCCGCAAGCTCGCGACGTTCTTTCCGAACACCCCTACGAAGACCCCGCTGGCCATCGTCCTGAACAAGCTCGACCGCTGGGGTAGACTCCTGCCCAAGGGGACGAAGTTATACGAGTGGGCGTGCGGGGTCCCCGAATCAAGGCCGAGCCTCGGGCTCGACCAGGCGATCCATGACGAGGTGCAATCCGCGCTCCGGCATTGGGGGGCGACCGGTTTCCTGGAGCATCTGGACGTGCACTTCCCCAACCATCGGTGCTTCGCCTGCTCGACGCTGGGGGATGCGGCCCAGGATCGCGACGACGAACCCCAGCCGCTCCCCACCCCCTTGCTGGTCGAGCGGCCCGTCCTCTGGCTCTTGCGGAAGCAAAAGGTGATGGATCAACTCGAATCCAGGCGTCCCGGACCAAGATGAGTGGATGGGCATGTCGCCCCTTCCTTCGAACGACACCCTGCCCAGCGGAGTCGGGCTCGGCCCGAGCGATCGATCATGTCCGACGAGCTACGTCCCGAGGATGCGGAAGTGCTGCCGGTCGCGGCCGAACCGACCCCGGAAGGCGAGGCCGAGGTCGCCTTCGTCGTCCCGGCTCCTGTGGTTGAGTCGATCGCGACTGACGACGAGCTCACGGCCCAGTTACCATCCTCCGGAGAGCCGGCCGCATTCCCGGTCGGATTCGCCGGGCCCGACCTGGCAACGGCCGATTCGCTCGCCAGCCTGGGGGACGCGCTCCACCGCAAACTGGACTCACTGCAGACCATGTTCGAGCGAGAGATCCGCGCCGAGGCCACGCGCGAGAAGGTCGTCGACCGGCTCCATGCCGAGTTGCAGGAGTACAAACAGGATCTGCTGCTCAACGTGATGCGTCCCGTCTTCGTCGACCTGATCCAGCTCCACGACGACATCGGCAAGATCGTCGAGTCGAGGCAGGGGGCCGAGGGAGAAACGGGGCAGCTCGTCGAATTGATGCGGGGCTTCCAGCAGGGGATCGACGACGTCCTCTACAGGCAGGGGGTCGAGCCGTTCGCCTGCGAGGGTGAATCGTTCGACCCTCGTCGCCAGCGAGCCGTCTCGACCACGCCCACCGAGGATCCGAGCCTCGGCAAGACGATTGCGGCCCGGCACCGCAAGGGGTACCGGGCTGGCGAGAAGGTCATCCGGCCCGAGATCGTCTCGGTCTTTGCCATCAAGAAATGAGGGGGGCGTCCTTGCCCGAGGCGGTTCGATCCGATCAGGGGGTCGGAGGGTCGAACCGATAGACCTGGTCGTCGAGCTTGATGGTGACGGGTTCCTCGAAGGCGAGGTACTGGTTGAACTCGGCCTTCTGGGACCGGGCGAGCTCGAAGTATTCGTCGCTGAACTGGCGGATGACCTTGGCCTTCAGATCCTCCTCGGGCGTCACGGTTGAGTCGACCCAGCGATCCTGGCGACGGTAGAAGGTCTTGGACCCGGCCTGGCGGACGGCGAGGGCGTTCGAAGCCGCCTGGCCCTGGGGCTCAAAGGCCTCGGCGAACAGAACCGGACCGGCCTTTCTGCGATCGGCCGATCGCTTGTCAGCACTTTGCCCGGCCATCCTGCCAAGGCCACCCATCATCGCACCACGGGGCTGTGGTTGCATCCCGGCCATGGCACCCTTGCTCTGCCCTGCGTTGGAAAGAGCCGGGGAATATGCCGTTGGCGCCTGTCCATCCCCGACGGACTTGGCTTCCATGTAGAACTGTTTCGCAGAGCGTTGATTGACTCCCGCCGCCCCGCTGACGACGGAGAGTTGATCGAGCGACCGGGCGGCCCGGGCTCGATTCTCGGTCGCCGCGTGCAAGGGGACCGTCTCGTCGGCCAGGAACGATGTGTAAGGGGTCAGGATGCCGTATTTCTGGCTGAGTGCAACCAGCTCGTCGATGAGTTCCTTGTTCTGGCCGTGGAGGTCGATCTGGTCGATGATCGCCCCGACGCGGCGCGTCGCCCAGATGCGTTCGATGAAGTCATAACTTCCGCCCCGGTCGGACGAGGCGAGCTCGGTGGAGAAGTCGAACTGGCGAGAGTCTCCGCCGACCTTGCCGTTGACCTTGATCGAGGTCTTGCCCCCCTGGCGGTATCGGCCGACGAGGATGAGCTGGCCCCCTTCGAAGAGGTCGGGGATGTCGCGAGGATAGGTGCGGTTGATGTCGGTCTCGCCGAAGGCCACCTTGATATCCGTGAGGATCGGGCTCGTGAGCTTGCTGTAGAAGCGGGCGACGTGGGCCTCGATATCCTCGTCGGGTTTTACGTACTCGCTCGTCCCCTGGTTCCCGCCGCTCAGGCGGTCGAGCAGGCGGGCGTTCACGTCGTAGCCGACGCCGAAGGAGAAGATCTTCACGTGCGAGGCGTTCGCACCGCGGCTGTTCTCGGCAATCTTGAGTTCGTTCGTCTCGCCGGCCGTCGGCAGGCCATCGGTGAGGAAGAGGACGTAGCTCGGTCGGGTGTTGTCCTTCACCATCGCGACGGCGGTTTTGAGGGCCGAGTCGATGTTGGTCGCGCCCCCTTCGCGGATCTTGTCGACGTAGCGCTCGGCGTCGCGACGCGTGGAGGGGGAGTAGCGTTGCAACTCGGGCTGGAAGAGGTCGACGCGATCGTCATAGGCCACGATGTTGAAGAGGTCGTCGTCGCGTAGGTTGGCCAGGACGAACTGGAGCGCCTTGCGGGCCTGCTCGATCTTCTTACCCGCCATCGAGCCCGACCGATCCAGCACGAAGATGACGGTCTTGGGCTGTGGCTTGACATCGGCCCGCTTGATCTCCGGGCTGGCCAGCATCAGGAAGTAGCCGTCCTCCGAGCCGGTCGGCCGATAGCTGAGGACGCTCGCCCCCACGGCGCCTTCCGAGAGGGTGTAGATCAGGCGGAAGTCGCGGTCGGGGATGACGTCGCGCCGGTCCAGATGGATCTTCGCCTCGTGCTCACTGCTGCGGTCGATCGTGGCGTCGGAGGTCGGGCTGTAGATGGATTTGATGGGGTCCTTGCTTTCGATCCGGAGGTCGAGGCTCAGGCGGGCGATCGGCTTCGCGGTGAACTTCTGCGTACTGAAGGGGTAGGCGAACTCGACGATCTCCCGGTCACGCTTGCAAATCTGGTTGTAGCGCATCGTGACCTTGCGGTCGGCCCCGGGCGGAATCGGGAAGACGCTCGTGCGGTAGAGGCCTCGCCCCATGTATTCGAGCAGTGCGGGGTCGCGACGGCTCCTCACGATCTCCTCGTAGATCCGACGAGCCTCCTCCTTCGTCAGCAAGCGGCCGGGCATCTCCTTGCCGTCGACGAGCAGTACGAAGTTCTGGATCGCCCCATCCTTGGGCAGGGGGAAGAGGTACTCGGACTCGAGCTGGACGGAGCCTGGGTTGTGGAAGGTCTGCGAGACCTGGACCTCGGCAATCTGGTCGCGGATGCGAGCGTCGACGCTCACCTCGCGAATCTCATAGGACCGAGCGATCGGGACCGTCACGCGACGATCGACGATCAGCCCTTGAGCCCACACGGCCTGCACCCAGGCCATCTGGGCCAACCCGACCAGAAGGAAAGCACGCCCGATGCTTCGAATCATGGCAAACTCCATCCGTCTGCGGGGCAAAACCTTGCGACGTGAAGACGGCTCGAACTCGGCGATGGGAGCGGAACGCCACGAGACCCCAGGGCCGCTCCCTCCTCCTGTTTTAGACGCCTCTCAAGGTCATAACGATCCACCCCACGCGCGTCTTAGGAGTCACCGAGCGATTTCGTGCGAGCCTCGAGATGGGTCCGGAGGACGGTTCTCCTTCGAACGGAAATCTCACGATTTCTTCTCCGAATTCTTACGCGGAATCCCCGCTCCTTGAAACAAATCCCCCTGAAATCGAGTACTATGAGTGCAGCCCCGGCCGCCTTGAAATCATCGAGTTCTTCGCCGTATAACGAGGTCATCGCCATCCATGCCGACGCGTCCATTGCCGCTTTGCCGCCACACGTCTGCATACTTATTAGCCTTGGCGTGTCTTTGTAATGTCGGATCCTTCGCCGCGGAGCTTCGCGCAGAGGATGCCCCGACTGAAAAGGCCGCTAACGAGGCGAACAAGCCCGTCACGTTCAACAAGGACATCGCCCCGCTCGTCTTCGAGCGATGCGCGACGTGCCACCGGCCGGGCGAGGTCGCCCCGTTCCCCTTGCTCACCTATCGCGACGCCAGCAAGCGTGCGGAGCTCATCAAGATGGTGATCGAAGACCGGACCATGCCCCCCTGGAAGGCCGAGCCGGGCTCGGGGCATTTCGCCGACTCCCGGCGACTGAGCGACGAGCAGGTCGCCCTGATCGGTAAATGGGTGAAGGACGGAGCCCCCGAAGGCAATCCCGCCGACCTGCCCGCGACCCCGAAGTTCGCCACCGGCTGGCAACTCGGCGAGCCCGACATGGTCCTGAAGATGGCGGAGGCCTACAACTTCAAGGCCGAGGGGGACGACGAATACCGCTGCTTCGTGATCCCGCTGGAAATCCCCGCCGGCAAGTTCATCGAGTCTGTCGAATACCGCCCCGGGAACCGCAAGATCGTCCATCACGCGGTGCTGACCATGCTGCCGAAGCCGGTCGCCGAGGCCAAACTGAAGGAAGGGGACGGCAAGAGCTTCCTGAGCGGCCTGGCCCCTCCCGGCCAGCTCCTGCCGGGGCCCTTGGCCTTCTGGACCCCCGGCATGGTGCCTCGCCCGCTCCCCAGCGACCTGGCCGCCGAGTGGCCCCAGGGCGTCAGCCTGGTCCTCCAACTCCACCTTCATCCCAGCGGGAAGGAAGAGCTGGAGCAGTCGTCGATCGGGCTCCACTTCACGGACCAAAAGCCGAAGAGCCGCCTCGAATTCATCATCATGAATGACGAGGGCATCCGCATCAAACCGGGAGACAAGGAGTACGTCGTCACCAAGTCGATCACGCTGCCGATCGGCCTCAAGATGTTCGGCGTCTTCCCCCACATGCACCTGATCGGCCGCACGGTGAAGATGACCGCGACCCTCCCCGACGGATCGACGAAGCCCCTCATCACCATCAACGACTGGGACTTCAACTGGCAGAACTACTACGAGTACGCCGAGCCCTTCCATCTCCCCGCGGGGACGAAGATCGAAGGCCGCTGGACCTACGATAACTCCTCAGACAACCCCGCCAATCCCAGCCAGCCCCCCAAGGCGGTGACCTACGGCGAGCAGACCACCGACGAGATGGCCATCACCATCTTCGACGCCCTCCTCGACGGCCCACTCCCCAGGCGTCAGGGACGATCGCGCGCCATGGGTGGCCCCGGCCAGCCCCGCAAGCCGGCCCAGCCCACTAACGACCCGGCCAAGGATAAGCCGGGCCTGTGACACATTGGCTAGTTTTCACCTCGCGCCAGACTCTTCACTGGCGCCGAGGATTCCTACGTAACCGCCGATGATTTCCAGGACGACGATGCCGAGGAACAGGCCGACTGCCCATCGCACGGCGAGGCGGTCGACCTGTCCCGCAGATGCCTTCAGGCCGAAACATGGCCCGAGCCCATCCCAGAGCCAAAGCCCGGCGGGGGCACAGATCAGTCCGAAAAGGATCTTCGCCCACTGCGGGCATCCGTGGCGAGCCAAATCCCCGGCATCGCCGACGCCGCCGAACGATCCCATCCCGATGTAGGCACCATTGGCCACCAGGCAAAAGCCGGCGAAGAATTGGGAGAGCATTAGGAGGCTCGATCGCCTCAGCCTCGCCACGCCCAGCAGGAAGAGGGGGAGGATCACGCCGAGGACCGGGCCTCCCCAGATCACCAGCAGTGGATGCCTGTCTCGCGAAAAATCGGTGCGGGAGATGACGAGCGGGTGGAGCACCACACGATGGACCGCCTCCCCCGCAACCCAGGCCGCGACGACGTGGCCCAGCTCATGCACGGCCTGCATTCCGAGCCAGCAGAACCCGAAGGTCGAGGCGATGAGGGTGAACTGAGCGAGCCGGACCTTCATGGCTGAGAGTCCGCGAGAAATGGCGTCTCGACAAGAAATATCAACGAAGCGGCCCGAGGGAGCGTATCCCTCGGGCCGTTGCGTTTGGATCAGACGTCGCAGAGGGTGACGGCCTCGGCGAGGCTGGTCAGTGGATCACGCTTGGGGATGAACTCGTGGGCGAGATACCCCTTGAAGCCGATCGCGGCGATCGCCCGGGCGATGGCCTTGTAGTTCAGCTCCTGCGACTCGTCGATCTCGTTGCGGCCGGGGTTGCCGCCGGTGTGGTAGTGGCCGAAGTATTCGTGGTTCTTCTCGATCGTGCGGATCACGTCCCCTTCCATGATCTGCATGTGGTAGATGTCATACAGAAGCCGGAAGTTGTCGGAGCCGACCCGCTTGACCAGCTCGACGCCCCAGTCGGAGCGGTCGCACATGTAGTCCTTGTGGTTCACCTTGCTGTTGAGCAGCTCCATCTGGAGCGTGACGCCGGCCTTCTCGGCGACGGGGATGATTTCGCGGAGGGCTTTGGCGCAGTTCTCGAGCCCCGTCCGGTCTTCGATCCCGCGGCGGTTGCCCGAGAAGCAGATGACGTTCTTCCAGCCCTCTGCAGCGGTGGCCTCGATCGACGCGTTGATCTGCTTGAGGCTCGCGTCGCGGAACTTGGGGTCGCACAGACCGTCGGTGAGCGGGTGCGAGGTCGTCATCGTGCAGATCAGGCCATGCTTCTTGGCCGTGACGAACTCGGCGGGAGTGAGCAGGTCGAGGCCGACCAGGCCCATGCGTTTCGCGGCCGAGCAGAGCTCGTCGAGCGGGATCTTCGCATAGCACCAGCGGCATGCCGACTGGATCAGGCGATGCTTCGCGTCGGGACTCAACGGCTCGGCCGCCCGGACGGTGCCTTGGAATCCGCGAAGGGCCGCGAGCGCCGCAGCGGCTCGCATCGCCTCACGGCGATTCGTGCGTGAACCGGGCCGTCCACTCGGTGCGGTCATGGGGGCGTCCTCCCGCGTCTGTTGGCCAACGGAGTTGGAGAGAAAGGCCACTCGGGCCCCGACCCTGCTCCCGAAGATTCTCGCAGGTGTGCCGCCGTTGAGCCAGTAGGAAGCCGCTCCGCGTTGGAATTGGGGAATAGCGTGGGCTCGCGGAGGGAGTAGAATGAAACCCATAATAATTCGACGGGAAGGCCGAACACTCGATCGGGGCCAGGCTCTCATCCGGAGTCAAGGTCCGCGCACATGTCTCAGAGCCACCGGGAGATCCACTCGTGAGCGAAGGTCTCAAGCGCGTTTACGGCATCGACCTGGGAACCACCTACTCGGCGATCGCCTACGTGGACGAGCATGGAAAGCCGGTGATCGTCCCGAACCAGGAGAGCGAGCGGATCACGCCGTCGGTCGTCTTGTTTGATGGCGACAACATCATCGTCGGCAACACGGCCAAGGAGTCGGCCAAGGTCGAGCCGCACCGGGTCGTCTCGCGCGTCAAGCAGCACATGGGCGACCCCAACTTCGTCTTCGAGCACGACGGCCAGATGTACAGCCCGGAGGATGTCTCCTCCTTCGTGCTCCGCAAGATCGTCGGCGATGCCGAGCTCGCCCTCGGCGACGAGAAGATCACCGACGTCGTCATCACTTGCCCCGCTTACTTCGGAACCCCCGAGCGCGAGGCGACCGCCAACGCCGGACGACTCGCCGGGCTCAACGTGCGTGCGATCCTCAACGAGCCGACCGCCGCGGCCATCGCATATGGGCTCGAGCAGGCCGACGACCAGACCGTCCTGGTCTACGACCTCGGCGGCGGCACATTCGACGTCACGATGATCGACATCAAGGATCGGCTCATCCGGGTCATCTGCACCGGCGGCGACCATCGCCTCGGCGGAGCCCTCTGGGACGAGGCCATCGTGATGTACCTCGCCGAGGAGTTCCGCAGCCAGACGGGCGTCGAGGCCGATCCGATGGACGACCCCGAGGTCCTCAACGACCTCTTCCTCCAGGCCGAACGCGGTAAGAAGACACTCACTCAGCGCGACAAGGCCCCCTTCCGTGTCACTCACGCCGGCCAGCAGGCCCGCGTCGAACTCGACCGCGTCAAGTTCGAGGAGATCACCAGGCACCTCCTCGACCGCACCGTCGAGCTCACCCGCGAAATGCTCGACGACGCGAAGGGGAAGGGGCATTCGAGCTTCCACAAGATCATCCTCGTCGGCGGCGCCACGCGCATGCCCCAGGTCCACGACCGGATTGTCGCCGAGTTCGGCGTCGAGCCCGAGGCGTTCGACCCCGACGAGGCCGTCGCGAAGGGCGCGGCGCTCTTCGGGCTCAAGGAGTCGATCGAAGACTCGGTCCGCGAGATTCTCGCCCCCGAAGCCGGAGCCGACGATGACTCGGCCCGCGAGATCAACCTCGAGAAGGTCTCCGAGGCCGAGGTCGAGGAGGCCCTGGACAAGCTCGAACAGCAACTCGGGTTCACACTGACCGGGCCCGTCCGCGAGTTGGTCAACACGCGGATCGTCAACGTCCTGAGCAAGAGCCTGGGCGTCGTCGCCCGCGATGACCATAACCGCGAAGTCGTCGTCTACCTGCTACCTCGCAACGGCGAGGTCCCGATGGAGTTCAGCAGCGACTTCGGCACGGATACCGCCAATCAGGCGGGGGTCGACATCCGCGTGATGGCCGGCGAGCGCGACAGCCAGGAACCGGTCGACTGCCAGGACGTGGGTACGGCCACCTTGAACTTGCCTCCCAACCTCCCCGCACGCAGCCCGATCCGGGTCAAGTTCGCGATCAGCCGCGACGGCCGGCTCCTCGTCTCCGCCACCGACCTGACCGGCGGCGGCTCGATCGACGTCGAGTTCGAAACCGAGGCCGTGCTGAGCGAGAACGAGGTCGCCGAACGATCGTCGGCCCTGCGTCTCCTCAACGTCTCCTGATCCGGATCGCTCCGATCGTCTTCGGCCTGCCTGGCAAATCGCCGGGCAGGCCGAAGCATGCGGATCGACGAGGGTGATAGGCTCGCAAGGGGTCCGTGGACCCGGGGACGGCTCATGGCTCAGGGCTTCGTAGGGATCGACCTCGGTACGACCAACTCGGTGGTGGCCGCGCGCAATGCCTACGGCCGCCCCGAGGTCATCCCCAATCGCGACGGGCAGAACATCACGCCGTCGGTCATCTATTTCGGCTCCGACCCGCCGGCTGTCGGGCAGGAGGCCAAGGAGTGGGCCCGACTCGGCAACGAGGAGATCGCCAGCTTCTTCAAGCCCCACATGGGGAACCCGCTTTACCAACTCCGCTTCCAGAATCGCGACTACAACGCGAGCGACCTTTCCGCGATCGTCCTCCGACGCCTGAAGGAAGACGCGGAGGCCAAGCTCGGCCTATCCATTGAGCACACCGTCATCACCGTCCCGGCTTACTTCGCCGACGCCCAGCGCAAGGCAACAATCGACGCAGGCAATGCGGCAGGCCTGGATGTCTTGCGGATCATCAACGAGCCGACTGCCGCGGCCCTGGCCTATGGCCTTCAGAAGACCGGAACGAACGAAACCGTCCTGATCTACGACCTCGGCGGCGGCACGTTCGACGTCACGGTCGCAAAGATTACCCACGACGCGGTCGGCGTCCTCAGCACGGCGGGAGACCACGACCTCGGCGGGAAGAACTGGGATGATCGCATCGCCATGTTCCTCTCCGAGAAGTTCGCCAGCGAGACCGGCCTCGATCCATTGGACGACCCCGTCGCCCTGAACGAGGTCCTCGTCCGCAGCGAGCAGGCCAAGTGGGCCCTGTCCGAACGCAATAGCGCGAGGATCACGCTCCAGCTCGGCTCGGAGCGGAAAGGATACGAACTCTCCAGGGCCGAGTTCGAGAACCTCACGTTCCCCCTGATGGACCGCACGCGCAAGCTAACGGAGGAAGCCCTCGAGGAGGCCAAGCTCCGCTGGCAGGACCTGAGCGGCGTCTTGCTCGTCGGCGGCTCAACCCGGATGCCGATGGTCCGATCCTATGTCTCCCAGATGGCGGGGATGCCCCCCAGGACCGGAGTGAACGTCGATGAGGTCGTCGCCCTGGGCGCAGCGATCCAGGCTGCGATGGAGATGGGAGAGTCGTCGCAAGATGCCACGCCGAGGTTCACGCTTGGCGGCATGAGGCGGGTCGACGACGTGATGTCGCACAGCCTCGGGGCCGTCGCCGTCAACGCCGAAGGAAATGCTTACATCAACGATATCGTCATACGACGCAATCTCCAGATCCCGGCCGAGAACACCCGCAGCTACCTCCACGCCACGCATGGCGGGTCCAATCAAAAGCTCGAGGTCTACCTGACGCAGGGAGAAAGCCAGAACCCGCTCGATTGCTCGATCCTGGGGAAGTATGTCTTCTCGGGGATCATGGCCACGGATCATGAAGTCACCGTCGATGTCGGCATGTCGTACGACTCCAACGGCGTCGTCCAGGTCCGCGCCACCCAGCGCGACACGGGTCACCAGCTCTCGATGTCGGTCGAGCCCGTCCCCGACGACCTGAGCTGGCTGGCTCGTCCCCCCGAGTCCTCCGCGAGCCAGGGTCCGGCGGAAAAGATCCGGCTCTACCTCCTCATCGACGTCTCGGCGAGCATGGCGGGGACCCCACTGCTCGAAGCCCAGAATGCCGCGAGGGCCTTCCTCGACCGCTGCGACTTCACCTCGATGGAAGTGGGCCTGATCTCATTCTCGAGCAACGTCACCTTGCAGGCCGAGGCGACGAGCAACGCCCGCAGGGTCCAGGCCGCGATCGCCCGGCTCGAGCCGGATAGCAGCACGAACCTGACCGACGCCCTGGAACTCGCCCGCGCCAGGCTGATCTCCGACGACCGCGTCCGCTACGTCGTGATCCTGACCGACGGTTATCCAGACTCCCCCGAAAGCGCGGTAGAGCAGGCCCTGGCGGCAATCAAGCAGGGGATCGAGATCGTGGCCATCGGCATCGGCGATGCGGACCTCGACTACCTCCGCCGGCTCTCGAGCTCCGAGCAGGGCTCGATCTTTGCCCATGCCGGCGAGCTCGTGAAGACGTTTGGCCACATCGCCCGCGTGATCTCCGAGGGGGGCCGTAGCCTCAGGAAATTATCATGAGCACGGCGATTGATGCGACCTCGCGACTCCCGATCCGCTCTGCCAATCTCAGGCAGGCCTACGACCGCGCCCTGGCCGGGGCCCTCGGCGCTGTCTTCGGGCTCTACCTCTACGTCGAGCTGATCCACGCCGAGCAGGTCTACGTGCGGGACGCCCTGGCCGGCCTCCTGATCGGCGGAGCGATTGGCTTCTTCCTGAACGCCTCGGCCCCCTTTCGCGATGGGGCCTGGCTCAAGCTCGGTCGCCTCGCCACCTGGGGAACCCTCGCCGGGGCCGTCGGCGGGGCGGTCGGCCTGGTGCTGGGAGAAGTGGCCATCGGCGTCTTTCAGGGTGGGTTGCTCGGTCGCGCCGTCTCGTGGTCGATCCTCGGGATCGGGATCGGCGTGAGTCAGGGGTTGGCCGATCGCTCGCGTCAACGGCTCCTGTTCGGATTGCTCGGGGGTGGGCTTGGGGGCCTTATTGGCGGTTACCTCTTCGAATGGCTCCGAGGGGCCTTCGGCAACAATGACACGATGGGGCAGGGGATCGGCATTGTGATCCTCGGAGCCGGATTGGGGCTCCTGCTCGCGCTCGTCGAGCAGGCGTTGAGGCGGGCCTGGATCCAGGTGCTCCGAGGCCGACAGGAAGGGCAGGCCTATCTCCTGGCTCACAAGCTCTCGAGAGTCGGATTGGACGAGCGAGCGGAGGTCGGCCTTTTCGGCGATCCGGGGGTCGCGCGTCAGCATGCGGAGATCGAGGCCACTTCAGATGGCTACCTTCTGCGTACCCTCGCGACCGGCAAGATTACCCGCGTCAATGGCCAGGACGTCAAGGGCTCGCGACTTCTCAAGGACGGCGACCGCGTCGAACTCGGCCAGACCTTGCTCCTCTTCCGGCAACGCTCGCATTGATTGAGGAATCCGATGGCTCGCAAGCCGGTGACGTCGTCCTCGGTGATGCTTCCGCCACTCGCTTTGGGATGAACATGAACGCGAAAGCCTGGTCGCTGGAGATCGTGCGAGGGCGTGAGGTCGGCAAGCTCTATGCGCTCCAGTCCGGAGAGACGACGCTCGGGAATTTCTTGAACGGAAATCACGGCATCGACCTCTCCGAGCAGGAAGGCGATGGCCCCAGACGCATGGCGGCGCAACACGCTTCGATCTCGAGGTCGCCGAGCGGCCTGACCCTCCGCGACCTCGAGAGCCCCGGCGGCACGTTCGTCAATCGCCAACGCCTCCTCGGCGGCCAGTCCAAGGCCCTCCAGACCGGCGACCTGATCCAGCTCGGCGGGGTCCAACTCAAGGTCGTTGAGCAAGGATCTCCGCCGTCCTCGGCTCCCAGCCCGAAACCTCAAGCCAGGCCGGCCCAGCCGGTTCCTGTGGCCAAACCCGCGGAGCCGATCAAGCCTCCCTCCCCTCCTGCGGTCGAAAGGCCGCCCGCGTCGTCGACACCGCCTCGACCACAGCCTGCGGCCAAGCCGGTCCCGAGCCAACCCGTCGCAACACCGCCCCGGTCCGCTCCCACGGTCGCGATTCCGCCCCCGATACCGACACCGACGACATCTGGCCCCGTCGCGCTGCCGGCCCCGTTCGTCCTGGCGTCGGGGGCGACGTGCCGGACCTGGGATGACTTTCTCGCGGTCTCGGCTCAGCGATGGTCGGCGCTTCGGGAGGAACTGACGTCGGGCCGCCTCGGTTCTTTTCTACGATCGATCCACCGCCCCGAGCCACAGACATCCGGCTCACCCGACGAGTTGCTTGATAGCTGGCTGGGGACGCTCCCGACGAGTCGAGCCGCCGTGCCCGAACTCGAGGTTCATCCCTCGAAGATCGTGGTCAAGGCCTCTCCCGGCGGCGGGATCGTGATGCAGTCGTTGACCCTCACGAACACCGGCTATCGCCTGCTCCGTTCCAAGGTTCGCGTCGAGGGCCAGGATGCGACCTGGATCCGTTTCAGCCCGAACGACGTCCACGAAGGGCATGTAACCGTCGATCAGTCAAGCCTCTCGTTCGAGGTACAGATCCCCGAGTCGCTCGATGTGCCCAAGGTCGGGACGTTCGTCATCGAGAGCAACGGGGGCAAGCAGAAGGTTGAGATTCGCGTCGAACGCCCCTCGGCGCCGGTGCCGCTGGACCTCGAAACTGAAGCCCCGATCGCGACGGGCGTCCCCCTCGGCGAGTTCCTGGAGAAGCGTTCGGCCGTGTCGCGAGTGAGCGTGGGGATCCTCCTCGGCCTCCTGGCTCGACTCCTCGTCATGATCGGCGGTGGGTTCGATGGGGCGAACCCGGCGGGAGCCTCGCCGCAGCTCTTCGGCGCCGCGATGGTGTTCGCCCTCGCTGGGGTCGCGGTTGCCGCCACGCTCGCGCTCAAGCGAGGGGCAGGGCGGGACGTGGTGACTTCGGGATTTGCGGGGGGATGCCTGGGTGTCTTCGCCTCGGCCATATTCGTCGCCCTATGCCGGTCAATCGAGCCCATGATCGGCACCTCGCCGTTCTTTCAAGAATTACTCTGGGCCGTCCTGGGCGGGGCACTCGGATTCCTGACCACGCTGCTGATCCCTCATCAACCCGGCGTCGAGGCTTCGTCATGAAATCACGCCTTTTCGTCTGCCTCGCCGCCTTCTTCGTTTTCATGGATCCTCAAGACCTTGCCATCGCAGCAGGGCCGAGCGACCAGGATGTGGCGCAGGCGATCGAACGCGGGATGGCGTTCATCAAGAAACAGCAGGAGCCGGGAGGAAACTGGTCCTACGCGTTCAATCATAATCATAACCTGGGTATCACGGCCCTGGCCGGGCTCGCATTGCTGGAGAACGGAGCGGACCGATTGGACCCGGCCGTCAGCTCGGCCGAGGAGACGATCAAAGTCCTCGCAATCCGCTCGAATCAGACCTACGACCTGGCGCTGGCGATCCTTTTCCTGGCCCGGGTACAAGGGCCGGGCTCGGGCGATGGACATGGCAAAAACGAGGCCCTGATCCGCCGCCTTGCATCACGGCTCGATAGTGGCGATCAGGGGGGCATGTGGTCGTATACGGTTCCTTTCGACGCACGTGAAGAATCCGATGAAGTGGAATCCCCGGCGACGGACAAGAAAACTCGCCGCCGACGCACGAGCGGCGAGCGCAGGATCCAGGCGGCCGGGGACAACTCGAACACCCAGTTCGCCCTGCTCGGGATGTGGGCCGCCGGACGTCACGGCTTCGACCCGAACGAGGCCCTCGAGTCGATCGACGGGCATTTCCGCAGCACCGAGAATCAGGACGGCCATTGGGGCTATCTGCCCAACCAGTGGGGCACCGAGTCGATGACTTGCGCCGGCCTGATGGGCCTGGCCATCGGAGCGGCCCGCCCTCATCTCGCCGAGCGACAGACGGCTCGGGCCCGGGGCGCCGCACTCGCCAATGACCCGATCTTCACCTCGGCGCTCGCCGCCGTGACGAACGATGCGAAGAGGATCGGCCCACAGTCCGAAATTTATTACCTGTGGTCGCTGGAGCGCGTTTGCGTGGCCCTCGGCCTGCGCCAGCTCTCCGGCTTCGATTGGTACGCGACCGGCGCCGCGGAGCTCTTGCGTCGCCAGCGCGACGACGGGAGTTGGCCGGACGAACGCTGGGGCTCATTGCCCAACTCGTGCCTCGCCCTGCTATTCCTGCGCAAGGCGAACCTCGCGTTCGAACTCGACCGCGTCTTGCGGCTCCCAACCGTCGTGACGACGGTCGCCCTGCAGAATGAACCGACTCCCGCCCCCGAGGCTGGTCCCGCCCCCGACCCTGCCGCCAAGCCCGTCGGCATGGGGGAAGGGGACGACGCCAGCGTCGTCATCACGAGCGCGAGCCAGTCCAACTTCCCGGAGATCAGCGTCGAGTTTGAGGTGAAGCGCCCCGACGGCTCATTCCTGCTCGACGGCCGCCGCGAAGACTTCCGCGTCACCGAGTATGACCAGGACGTCCCGATCCAGAGCCTCGACTCCCCGCTGACGCTGACCACCCACCCCACCACCGTCGTCCTCGTGGTGGATCGAAGCCTCAGCATGCAGCAGGAAGACCGCATGTCTCACCTCAAGCGTGCGGTCGGCCCTTTCCTGAAAGGCCTGCCGAAGGGTTCGCGGGTTGCGGTCATCGCCTTCGGCTCCGAGGTCGAGTTGCTGACCCCGTTCACTGATGATTTCTCCAAGGTCAGCGAAGCGGTCGAGACCCTGAGCCCCTTCGGCGCCACGCGCTACTACGACGCCGTGGCCGAGGCCCTGGAACTCCTCCAGTCTCAAACGGGGCGTCGGGCGGTCCTGGCTCTCACCGACGGAGAAGATACGTTCAGCCAGACTGCCACTCTCGACAACGTCATCCTGATGGCGAATCGGATGGGCCTCCCCGTCCACACCCTGGGACTCGGGACCGAGGACGAGATTGAGAGCGATGCCCTCCGTCGCCTGGCCACCTCGACCCGCGGCCAGTATTACCCCGCCCGGGACGCCGCGCAGTTGCGTTCGATCTATGAGGAACTCGCCAAGCGACTCCGTTCGACCTACACCCTGACCTACAAGACCGACCGCAAGCTCCCCGACGGCACCCTCCGCCCCGTCCGCATCTACTTCAAGGCCAGCCGGAAGGCGGGCGAGACCGCCGTCTTCGTCCACGGCATGGTCGTGCCCGCCGCGGATTGGAACCACCTTTTCCTCATCCTCGTGGGCGGCCTGATCACCCTGACCATCATCCCGAGCCGCCTGCTCCGGCGAAAGTCGAGCCGCTAATCTCGGAGCGTTCGCCGGTTGATTTCAGCGACCTGCCATTTTCGGCTGTCAGACCAAGCCCCGACTCTATCCACTCGGTAATGCACCCATCCTGGAGGGGACCACTGAAAATGCGGCCGTCATCGAGGACTCGTCGACAAGAATTTCCTCGAAGCGATCTCGATCAATTAAATAATCAACAAGCATTTATAAAACAGGCATCTCATACAATTTCAAACCTTCTATCAAGGCAAGGCAGTAACACTCGAGCGATACAATAAGCCTCATCGCGACTGAATCATGCAGATCGAGCCCAGGTTGTTCGCTACATTCCAGGCATGGACTCCACCCCCGCATCCTTTCCCAGTGCTCTACATCGGCGTCGGGTCTCATTGGGGCCGACCGTCATATCTTGGGATGACCGCGAACGTGCGGTTGGCCCGTGTTGCTTTCTTGCCAGATGTCAAGCGGTTTCTCAATCCTGGCACCGGTATTGCAGTACCGCCGGGTGTATGCGTTTTGGGGCGACGCACTCGATCGATGAGTTCGCCCAGGGACAGTCTCGGACGCGTTGGCCAGCAGTTTCGCCGATGTCGGCCCAGCCCAGTCATGGAGGTTCGGTGCTTTACCAACACACAGGACGAGGACTTGGGGGCGAATCCACGATAGGGTTTCCTATCCATTCGACCACTGTGAACCACGAATCTACCGCAGCGTCGACCAGGCCTCAGGACGAAGGGAGTTCGCTCAGAGTCCTGATCGTGGATGACAACGTCCAGGCCGCCGAGAGCCTGGCCATGATCGTCCGGCTCTGGGGGCATGAGTCACTCATGGCCTACGACGGCCTTCGGGCGCTCGAGCTCGCGAATTCGTACCATCCCCACGTCGCGCTCGTGGACATCAGCCTCCCGGGGATGGACGGCTTTACACTCGCCCGCCGGCTACGCGATAGCCTCGATTCCGACGACCTGATGATCATGGCCATCACCGGCTACGGGCGAGATCACGAACCCCAGAAATCCGAGGAGGCCGGCTTCGACGATCACCTCATCAAGCCACTCGACCTCGAACGCCTGGAGTCGCGGCTGCTCGAGTTCTCGAACCGCAGAGCGTCCCGAAACGCCGACGGCGTCCCAGCCGATGGGCAGACGGATCATCGACCTTAATCTTTCTGGAGATGACCAGTTAGGACGTTCCTCGACAGAAGGAAACCCTCCCACCTTCGACTGCTCTTCGAGGCTTTGAGAGATCGAAGCCGCCTCGCCTCCCTGATTGTTGGGCTCCAACGGCATCGGCTCACGATGGCTCGTCGCCTTCCTGCCAGTATGTACGACCTTCGAGTTGCTCGGGCAGACAGCGCATCTCCTCGCGAGCATTGGGATCATCGTGGACGTAGCGATATCCCTCGCCGTACCCTATCCCCTTCATGAGCTTGGTCACCGCATTGCGGAGGTGATAAGGGACGGGCTCGCGCGCCGTGGCCTCGGCGTCGACGGCTGCGGCCCTGTACGCTCGCTTGACGCCGTTCGACTTGGGAGCCTGGGCCAGATAGATCGTCGCCTGCGTGAGCGGGAAGAGGGCCTCGGGAAAACCGATCATCTGAGTAATCTGAGCCGCGGAGGAAGCCTGAACCATGGCCTGGGGATCGGCCATCCCGACGTCTTCCGAGGCCAGGATGCAGAGTCGTCTGGCGATGAAGATGGGATCCGCCCCGCCTTCGATGAGCCTGGCGAGCCAGTAGAGCGCGGCGTTGACGTCGGAATTGCGCAATGACTTGATCAAGGCCGAGATCAGGTTGTAATGTTCCTCCCCACCCTTGTCGTACGCATAGCGGGCCCGCCCCAGGGCCTCGATGATCGTCTCCGGCGTGAGGCGACGGGCTTTATCCTCGTCGACGGGCGTGGCGTTGACCGCGGCCTCGAGGGCCGTGAGGGCCACTCGGGCATCGCCGGCGGCGGCGTGGGCGAGGCGTTGCACTTCCCGCTCGGAGACGATCGGATGGAGCGTTCCCAGACCCCGATCCGAATCCGTCAAAGCTCGTGTGACGATGCTGGCGATGTCCGACTCGCTCAGGGGCAGAAGCGTGAGCACGCGGGAGCGAGAGAGCAGGGCGGCGTTGACCTCGAACGAGGGGTTCTCGGTGGTGGCGCCGATGAGAGTCACCAGGCCCTCTTCGACGGCGGGTAAGAGGGCGTCCTGCTGGGCCTTGTTGAAGCGGTGGATCTCGTCGACGAACAGGACGGTCCGCCCTCGACGCCCTCGAAGCCGTCTCGCCTCATCGAGCGCCGCTCGCAATTCCTTGACCCCGGCGAAGACGGCCGAGATCGCGAGGAACTGGGACTTCGACTCGGCGGCCAGGATCCGCGCCAGCGTCGTCTTGCCGCTGCCGGGAGGCCCCCAAAGAACCAGGGAAGGCAACGACCCGCGCTCGACGAGTCGGCGCAGGACCTTGCCTTCCCCCATGAGGTGCTGCTGCCCGACGAACTCCTGCAAGTTGCGAGGACGCATCCGCTCCGCCAGCGGGGCGTTGGGGTCGACCTCTGCAACGTCATCGGTTTCGTCGAACAAGCTGCCCATCGATTCGCGTGCCATCGCCCACTCGCCTCGTCCGCGTCCCGGGCTCCGACTTCAATGTCGAGGGCACTCGGGGTCGCGGAAACTGGAATCGGGCCGCTCGCTCGCGGAGACGTCGCCGGCAACGTCGCGAGCGGCCGAGATCCCAAGATTGGCACATGGAGGCGGTGATTGTCGACTCATTCCGACGGCTTCGCCTCGGCAGGCTTCGGCGTGTGGACCTGGGTGATCCACTCGCGGAGCAGTTTCACCGCGTTCTCGTCGACGAGATTCGTGCCGACGGGAGGCATCTGACCGGGCCCTCGCCGCGAGATGCGCTGGAAGAGCGTCGATTGTTCGGGCGATCCGGGTGCGATGATCCGGGCATCCTTGATGCCCAGATGATCCTGCGACGGCACGACGCCGAGCCCCATCGACTTGAGCGACGCCTGCAGGCTCAGGTCGATCGCCGCGTTCCCGCCGCCGGCCTCGACGTGGCAGCTCGCGCAGTTCGAGTGGACGTACGACTTCACGCGCTTCTCGAGGTCGATCGAGCCGTCGAACGGGTCGACGAGGTGCGGCAACTCGCTCGGCTTCTTGGCCAGGGGGGTCTTGAAGAACCCGATGTGATCGAGGGCTCGCAACTGGTTGTCGACGACCCCGCCGTAGTCGTGATCCTTGTTCATCTGGACCTCGGTGAGGCCGAGGACATAGCTCGCCGCCCGGGAGTGGCAGACCATGCACTCGGCCCGGCTGGGGAAGTGCCAGCGTTGGGTTCGCACGCCCTCGGTTTGCCCGACGGGTCGGACCTGGAAATCCTTGTCGACCCCCTCCTTGGTCACGAGGAAGGCGTCGGTCTGGTCGTCATTCCAGGCGTACGAGTAGCCGACCCACTCGTTGTCCTGCCTCGTCATCAGGCGGGTTTCGATGGGCTGCCGAGTCGCCCTGCCTTCCTTCACGATGTCGTAGAGGAAGGTCTTCACCAGCACGGTCCCATTGGGGAAGTCCCACCCCCACGCATCCTTGTAGCCGACCTTCTCTTCGCCGGGGACGGCGATCATCCGCTCCTTGTAGGCCCCGTCCGACCAGAGGGGGGCGTTGACGGAGTAGGGGATCAGCCCCGCCTCGGGTTTGCGATCCTTGAGCGACTTGAAGATCCCCGTCTCGCTGAGCTTCGCAGGGAACTTCGGCTGATCCTTGTCGGCGACGACCGGCCTCGGCACGAGCTTGTGGAAGGCCGTCTGGTGGTCGATGACGATCAGGTTGCCGTCGAAGTCGATGCCGAAGCCCGTGATCTGGAAGGTGGTGTCGACGATCTCCTTGAGCCACTGGACCTTGTCGTCGACGACCTTCACCGCCCAGATCTTCCCGGTCGACCAGTCGCCGTAGACGTACGCACCCTTGAGCTCGGGCAGCTTATCCCCCTGATACACGAGCCCGCCCGTGAGCGATCGCGACTCGGAGTGGTGATGCTCCGTGGTCGGGGGCGTGTGGGGGGTCGGACCGATCTTGCGGGAATTGAGGAACTCGTGGCTCCCCTCGAAGGCGCTCCAGCCGTAGTTGGCCCCCTTGGTGACGCAATACGTCGTCTCCCAAAGATCCTGCCCGTTGTTGCCGCACCAGAGCTGTCCCGAGACCTTGTCATAAGAGAGTCGCCAGGGATTCCGCAGGCCATAAGCCCAGGTCTCGGGCCGGGCTCCGGGGAACGAGAGGAAGGGGTTATCCTTCGGCACCGAGTAAGCCCGCCCCGCGTCGGGGTGGTCGACGTCGATGCGGAGGATCTTGGCCGTCAGGTGCGTGAGTTCCTGGCCCCGGTTGTTCCTGTCGGAGTCGGACGTGCCGTCGCCCGAGGTCACGTAAAGCATGCCGTCGCCGCCGAACGCGACGTCGCCGCCGTCGTGGCCGTTCGAATCCCAGTCGATGATGACGTATTCGGACTTGGGATCGATGTGGTGAGGCGGATCCTTGTCGACGGTGAACCGCGAGACGCGCGTCTTGTGGACGCCCTCGATCACGGAGTTATGCCCGACGAAAATGTAGCCGTTGTTGAGATAATCGGGGTGATAGTCCAGGCCGAGCGCGATCCCGGGGATCTCCAGGATCGTGTCGTAAGAATCGGCCTGGGGGTCGTCCGCCACGCGCAGGATCTTGGCGGGGGCCGACCAGCTTCCCAGGTGCTGGATCACCAGGTAGCTCTTCCGGCCCGGCTCGATCTCGAAGGTGAGCGGCTGGAAAATCTTGAGGCGAGGGAAGACCTTCTCGGTGAGGTAGGGGGACGGGGGCTCGGGTGCGCCGACCACGTGCGAGGTCGTCCAGGGAATCCGCGTCTCGAGCCCGAAGGGGGCCGTCTCCTTGACGGGTTCGGCGGCCGCGGCGAAGTTGGCCATCCCCCCGACAATGGCCAGGATGCTCATCAGTGGAGATGATTTGCGCACGGAATGTCTTCCTTAATAAATAAACCAGGACAGAATGACGACCGGATTTGTTCGTTGGCCTAACGGAGAGGATGGAAGACGCCCTTGCGAGAGGTCGCCTGGAGAGGGCAAACGAGTGGACAAGGATCTTCCTTATAATTCGAGCTCGGTGAGTACGCAACCTCCAATGCAGACCGCGATTGGGAATCGGTGTTGCCATCACCAGGGGGAGACCGGCGACGACACTCTCGATCCGGGTTCGTCGTCGGAAAGGTCTTTTGCAGTTGGCTTTACGAGCCGGGTAAGATCGGCGTCCGACGGAACATCTCACGCTGTCGCAAAGATCGAATCAGGACATGGCAAACTTCGCCATAGGAAAGGAGACGATCGGTCATTCTCGGGGACTGGAAATGTGCGGGCGCAGTTCGCCCAGACTCTTGATCGCAAGAGCGTGACCGCACTTCGTGTCTAAGCGCACTCCGACGTCATTCGTGCTTTCTTTTTTCAACGGAGTTTCCTGCACGCGCCGACTCCTGGGCGGCCAGTACAGATCGGAATGCCGGACGCAAGCAAACTCGCAGGCACAACCGAATGTCACAAGACTCCGCGCACGATGCTTTCCGAGACCTCCGCACGCTCTATGCGTACGGGAGCCTCGGCGGCCTGACCGACGACCAGTTGCTGAGACACTTCCTGAACGGCGGCCAGGCCCTGGCCGAGGCCGCTTTCCGGGCCCTCGTCGAGCGCCATGGTCCAATGGTCCTGGGCGTCTGCCGCAGGATCCTGAACGATCGCCACGCGGCCGAGGACGCCTTCCAGGCGACCTTCCTCGTGCTGATCCGCCGGGCCAGCTCGGTCGGCGAATCCCATAAGCTGGGCAACTGGCTCTATGGCGTCGCCGTCCGTGCGTCCAGGGAGGCTCGTCGACGCGACCAGCGGCGAATGGTCAGGGAACGCACGCTCCGGATCGTCCCTTCGGGCGACCCCGAGCCGACCAATGAGCGCCAGGAACTCCTCTCGATCCTCGACGAGGAGTTGAGCCGGCTCCCCGGTCGTTACCGCGAAGCCCTGGTGGCCTGCGAGCTCGAAGGGAAGACCAGGCGGGAGGCGGCCGACCTGCTCGGCCTGCCGGAAGGGACGCTCTCGAGCCACCTGGCCCGGGGTCGCAAGCTCCTCCGCGAGAGGCTCGGACGCCGAGGCATCGGCGTCTCGACGGCTCCCTGGCCGTTGCTGCAAGGTTCGCCCTCGACGGACCTCGCCTCGACGCCCCTGGTGGACTCGACGACGCGGTTGGCCCGGGCATTCGTGAGCGGGACGGACGTGGCTCGGATCGTTCCGGCGTCCGTGGCGACCCTGCTGACCTCAATGAGGAGGACGACGACCATGGCAAAGATCACGACCGCGACGGCGAGTTGCATACTCATCGGAGCCCTGACACTGGCGGGATTCACTCTCGCCCAGTCCAATCGCGACCCCGAAGCCCCGCCCCCCGCGGCGCCGAAGCCTCCGCCCGAATCCATCGAAAAGTCGGATCCCGTGCAGATGATTGCTCCTGAGGGTCGACCGGCTTCCGCCAGGCGATCGATGCAAGTCCACGTCCTTGGCCCAGATGGCAAGCCCATGCCCAAGGTCCAACTCCATATCAGCGTCTGGTCCGACAAGCCTGACAAGACGCTGAAGCGAGATTACGTGAGCGATTCCGAGGGTCAGGCGGAGTTGGCTTTACCTCAGGGGCTTCAGATCGTGCGCGTCTGGGCCAGGGCCGAAGGGTTCGTCCCGATGTTCGCAGGTTGGGAGGAATCTGAAAGGCCCGAGCTGTCGCTGCCGAAGGATTTCACCTTCCGGCTGAGGCCCGGTACGACTATTGGCGGGAAAATTTGCGACGAATCCGGCAAGCCGATCGAGGGGGTTAAAGTCGACGTCAAGTTAAAATCGGGGGGACAGAGTGACGGGAAGGCCAGCCCCGACGGTTTTCTGGCCGAGAATCGACTAACGGATGCTGAGGGGCAATGGACGGTCCACTGTGTCCCGCCGGGGGATGACGTTGAGGTTGAGCTGAATGTCACCCATGCCAATTACATCTCAGACAAGTATTGGGGAAGCCTTCAACGCTTGCAGAAGGTCACCACACGTGACCTTCGATCGCAAAGAGCCGTCATCAAGTTAAAAGCAGGCGTCGAGGTCACCGGCCAGGTGGCGGATCCCACCGGAAAGCCGGTTTCGGGAGCCGTCGTTGTCTGGGGCGATAGGCCGTATTTTGAGCTGGGCAGTCAGGAGGTCCGGACCGACGCAAGCGGTGATTTCCGGCTTCCAGCACTCCAGCCCGGCCCGTACACGCTCACGGTCGTCGCTAAGGATTGGATGCCCTACCTGACCAAGTTGGAGTTTCAGCCCGGCATCGAACCGGTTTCGGTTCGACTTCAACCGGGAAAGGAGCTTCGGATCCACTGCATCGACCCCGATGGCAAAGCCATCCCCGACGTCGATGTCAGCATCGATTCCTGGAAAGGCGGCGAATCTCTCTACAATTACAAGCATCCGAACGTGCTCGACACGCAGATTCCCACGGAATCCAACGCCGAGGGACGCTACACATGGTCCTGGGCGCCGGACGATCTGGTGAAGTACCGATTCTGGAAGGAAGGCTTCGCCAGCGAAGAAGTCGAGTTGACCGCCGATGGACAGGACCACGCCATCACGCTGAAGCCCGTCCTGCAAATCACCGGCAAGGTGACGGACGCGATGACAGGCAAGCCTATTCAGCCCGTCGTCGTCATTCCGGTGCTCGAGAGCTCAATCGATCTTGTGACTGTGGACCGTCAGGACATCAAGACCTTCGACGCGAACACTTACCGCATCGAGGGGGACCGCACCGACGTGTCTTACAGGGTCCGCGTCGAGGCCCAGGGTTACCGAGCGGCGATCAGCGACGAGGTTTTCCGCGCAGGTACGAAGGCGACCTATAACTTCAAACTTCTACCCGCGGCGCCCATAAAGGGTCGCGTTGTGGATCGGCAGGGCAAACCCGTCAAGGACGCGAAGGTCATCCTCGGTACGGCATCTCAAACGATCTACCTGCCGAACCTCGAGGACAGCGGTTTGCCGAGTCCGACCTGCATCACGACCGGAGACGGCTCGTTCTCGTTTCACGCCGATTATGAAGACTATGCCCTCATGGTCATCCACCAGGACGGCTACAGGGAAATCTCTCGGCGGTCGGATCAGCCGGCCGGTGACATCGAACTCAAGCCCTGGGCGAGGATCGAAGGCCGCGTCATGCAAGGGGGACGGCCTGTCCCATCCGTGGGAGTCGCCCTGGAAGCGATCCGATCCTCAGGTTCCAGATCGCCGAGAATCCAGGATTCGCTCGGGCAAACGACCGATGTCGATGGCCGCTTCGTCATGACGCGTGTGCCCCCGATGGCGGCGAGTCTGTCGGTCGCCACATCCATCTGGAGAGACTCGCCGACCTCATTCGGGAAGGCCGTGCCGCTCGACATCCAACCGGGGCAGAAGATCGAGGTCGATCTGGGCGGGGAAGGGGCCACGCTGAAAGGGAAGGTCGTCCTGGCCCCCGGCGGACCAACCATCGACTTACACAAATCAATCAATTACCTGATTCGTAAAGGGTCGGGGATCAAGGCGCCCGAGGCCATCCGAAGCCTGGGCTTCCGCGACGACGACTGGAATCCCGCCTGGCGGACGACGAGGGAAGGTATGGCGTTCCTCAGCACGCTCGACCACACCATGGTAACCCTGGACGAACACGGGCAATTCGCCGTCTCGGGCCTCAAGGCGGGCGAGTACGACCTCGCGATCCACCTCTATGAGCCTCCGAGCCAGGGTTGCCTGACGAACCCCGTGGGAGCCAGGGTCGTCAAGGTTTCGATCCCCGACTCGGCCGATCCGATCGACCTCGGCGAGATCAAGGTCGAGACCAAGCTCGGCCCTCGCCTGGGAGAACCGGCGCCGGAGATCGACTTCGTCGATGCCTCGGGAAAGAAGGGCCAACTCGGCGGGCTTAGAGGCAAGTATGTCCTGATCGACTTCTGGGCGACGTGGTGCGGGCAGTGCGTCTCCAACCTCCCCGCATTGAAGACAGTCAGCGAGCAGTTGGCAAACCGCAAGGATGTCGTCATCCTCGGCATCAATCTCGACGAGGATCGTGAGAAAGCCAGGGAGTTCATCGCCAGGCAGGACCTCCGGTGGCAGCATGGTTTCTTCACCCCGGAGGCTTCCGAAACGATCCAGTCGAACTACGCGATCAGCTCACTTCCGACTTACCTGCTGATCGATCCCGAGGGGAAGATCGTTCATCGAGCGGTACACCTCGAGGAGGCGGTCAAGGCCCTTAAGGAAGCGCTGAAGTGAGTTAGAATCCGGCCAGCGGCGCGAAATGCGGAGATCAACGAGAGCCAGTCCAAACTCACGGCCTGGCTCTCGGCCATTCGCGAGCACTCAACCTCTATCGGTCTGAGACTCTCCCTCGGCATTATGGTATCATCCCAATCGTCGAGTTGGCCGTCAGGCCAAGGGACGGAGCCACACGACGCGCCGCGAGGGAGGACTTGCGATGGCCCCAGGTTGGATCGTCACGCTCGGATTTGCGTTGGTTTCGGCCGTCGCCCCATCGGGTCGCTGGGTCGGGCAGGATGGCCACGATTACACGAGCATGACCAAGGGCGTCCAGCCCAGCGGGTACCAGGACATGAGGTTCTTCCTCTCAGGCCTGCCCGCCGATCGCGAGATCACCAAGATCGTCATGACGGGGGACGGGGGAGGGCTCTGGAACTTCCCTCATATCCCGAACTCGGCGGCGATCGCCCTGGCGCGAGCCCCACGTTCGAGGACGGCCGACCTGTACGTCGAGCCCTACTGCTACGAACAAGGGCGCAAGTTCTTCATCACTCTCCATTATAATGACAACAGCAGATCTGACATCCAGATCCGCGGGGGCAAGGCCGACCCCAATCTGCGCATGCCCGACGCGGCGATGGTCGCGAAATGGCTTGGACAGGACGGCTCCGATGAAGTGGGGACGGGCATCGGCGTCGGGCCCGACGGGTTCCAGGACATCCGCCTCACCCTGAGCAAGCTCGATCCCGAGGTCGAGGTCAAGTCGATCGACATCGAGACTCGCGACCGTCGACGCTGGCAGGCCGGTCCCAACCTGAAAGGCCTACCTTCGGCCGAGTTCGTCCGCGACCCGAAGGACCGGACCAAGGGGGATCTGTACTTCCAGCCGGAAGTGAGCCTGGGGATGGGACCGATCCGGCTCGTCGTTTCCTACTCCAACGATCGCGGCGACTCCGCCACCCTCGAGTCGGGCCGATTCGAGCCGAGCCTCGCGACGCAGAAGATGCCGATGCCGGCACTGGTCGCGAACACCATCGAGGCCCGTTGGCTTGGACAGGACGACAGCGGCGGGCCCAACCCGGGTGACGTCCACATCGCCCTCTCCGGATTGCCGACCTCGCCGAAGGTCGCGCATGCCGTCCTGAACGACGGGATCCAGGGGAACTGGATCTACCGAGGAGACCAGAAGGTCCCGCTTCACGCCGATCCTTACGACAACCCGCTCACGTGGAAATCAGGCAAAAGCCCCGCCGAGGCCGACCTCTATTTCAGCCCCAATCGCGACGAGGCGGATACGACGCTCTTGCTTCGCCTGGTGCTTGCCGATGGTTCCATGACGGTGGTCCTGATCCCGGGAAAAGCCTGCGACCTCTCCAAGCGGGCGCCGCAGGCCTCCGGCACCTCGAATCGGGCCAAGCCGGGGGATGACCTCTACGAGCTTGTCAAAACGTCCGGAACGCTCACATTAGGGCCGGGGACGTATCGACTCGCAAAGCCCCTGATCCTGGAGCATCCGATCCAACTGCTCGGCGAACCCGGCTCGGTCCTGCTGTTCGACCAAAGCAACGGCGGCGAGCCCTGGTCCACAGCCATCAAGATCCACGGCTCGGGGACGACGCTGCGAGGCTTCCAGGTCCGGTTCGCCAAGGCGGTCCGCTGGCGCAACGACATCAGTTATGGACCGGCGATCATCGGCACGACGGACAACTTCGACCCTGGATATGGGCAAAATCGGATCCGACTCGAATTTTCAAATCTCGATATCGAGTCGCCGCCCGTGGCGAATCCGCAAGGCTGGGAGGAGTCCCCTCGACTCCTGCGGTTGATGAACACGAGTGACGTCCGCATCGTCAAGAATCGACTGCTGGGCGGGGTCATCGAATTCTTCGGCGGCCCGGTCGAGTGCGTCGATAATGATTTCGTCGGCACGGCCGCCGGCACGTTCAGCCCCGGCTTCATCGCCGGGCACTTCGTCCACGACCTCGTCGTCAAGGGTAACCGGGCCCGCCAGGCGCCGTACACGGGGAAAGTCTGGCGGTTCCTGATCCTGACGAGTTCCGGCGAGAATGTAAGAATCGAAGGTAATCAGGTCGTCGACGTCGGACCGAGAGACGACGACACGATCCCCTGGGCCAACTCGCCCGAGATCGTCCTGACGGAGTCGTACAGGCTCAACTTCGAGGGCAAGCTCGCCGGGACCTCCGACGACCGCAGGATCGTGCAGGTCCCGAAGACCCAGGGCCTGGCCCCTCGCGCGGGGGATTTCGTCGCGGTGCTGGAAGGCCCGAACGCGGGGAAGTGGAGGCGGATCGCACAGACCCTCAGCCCCACGGCCTACCTGCTGAACTCGCCGCTGCCCACGGGGAGTGAGGTCGTCTCGATCGCGAACGGGTTCAAGGGTTTTGAGTTCTCAAGCAACACGGTCGACTCCCGGAATGGAAAGAGGGCCTCAAACCTCGTCCTGGCCGGGAATCACTTCGGCTCGGTCGTGCGCGGCAATCGATTCGTCGGCGGCGAGGCCTTCCGCCTGTTAGCATGCCCGACTGAAGGCCCAATGACCTGGGGATGGAGTCACACGCCATTCCTCAGCGTGGTCTTCGAAGACAATGTCGTCGAGGACTCGCCGAACGGCGGCGTGATCGACGTCCAGCACGCCGAGCAGATCAAGAGCAACGCGGGCAGGACGTACTTGACCGTCGCCTCGCTCAGGAACACCGTGCGATGGACGGACGGCTTCCTCCGAGAGTATCTGCGGGCCGAGAAGAAGACGCCTCCCCCCGGGATCCGCATCGGATCGACCCTCTCGCTCGACCCCGGCGAACTGGTACTGATCGGCGAGGGGGATAAGTTCCAGGCCCCCGCCGGGACGCGCCCGACTGAGGCCATGCGCGTCGACTCGGCGATGATGAACGGCCGCAAGGTCGTCAAGAAGGCGATCATCCTGCCCGCGACGCCTCCGACGCCCTGAGGCACGCCCGCGACCTTGCCAATAGCATCGCCACAACCTCGAACGTGCTTTGGATCTCGGCGCACCGCGACCGAAGCCCTGGACGATTGCCCGACCGGACAACGCTGTGATACGTTTGTCCGGTCGTCCTCTCCGTCGTCAAGGGCCAAGGCCCGCCGCCAATGTTTCAAGGAACGTTCGAGTGCTCGATCCCTCGGTCGATTCGCGGCCCAAAGCCCGATTTTCCTCGCCCTGGACTGTGGTCGGTCTGCTCTGGTTCTGCGGGTTCTTCAACTACGCCGACCGCCAGGCGGTGAACTCGGTCTTCCCGCTGCTGGAGCAGGAGTTCCACATCTCGAAGGGACAGCAGGGCCTGCTCGGTTCGGCGTTCATGTTCGTGTACGCCCTGACGGGGCCGATCGCCGGATTCGTGGTCGACCGATTCTCGAGGCGTATCCTCGTCATCTCCGGGCTCGCGTTCTGGAGCCTCATCTGCGCAGCGACGGGATTGGCACGATCATTCCGCGAACTCATCTTCTATCGCGCGGCCGAGGGGCTCGGTGAGTCCTTCTATTTTCCGGCCTCGATGTCGCTCCTGGCCGACTACCACGGCCCCAAGACCCGCTCGCGCGCGATGAGCGTGCATCAGACCAGCGTCTACGTCGGCACGGCCTTCGGCGGTGCCCTTGCCGGGGTGATGGGCGCGAATTGGGGCTGGCGTTCGCCCTTCTGGTTACTGGGGATCATCGGCTTCCTCTATGGCGCGGTGCTGATCAAGGGGATCATTGAACCCCCGCGGAGCCTGAATGAGGAGGAACCCGTCGAGGTCGAAGGGAAACAGCCCACGACGTTCCTGGCCGATTGCCAGGAGATCCTCCGGATCCCCGCGGCCGTCATGCTGCTCCTCGTCTTCTCGGGCGCCAACTTCGTGGCCACGTCCTTCCTGACCTGGCTCACGTCGTTCATCTTCGAGAAGTTCAAGCTGGGATTGTCCGCATCCTCGCTGACCTCGATGGTATTCCCGATGGCGAGCCTCGTCGGTGCTCTCATCGGCGGCGTCCTCGCCGACCGCGCCGCCCGCCGGAAGGGGGGCCGGATGCGCGTGCAAGGATTCAGCCTCATCGTCGGGGCTCCCTTCCTCTTCGCGACCGGGATGGCGAGCAGCCTCCCCATGCTCGTGATCTCCCTGGTCATCGTCGGGATGTGCAAGGGGGTCTATGACGCGAACATTTTTGCATCCATTTACGACGTGGTCTCTCCCCGCGTCCGAGGGACGGCCGCCGGCCTGATGAACACCATAGGCTGGGCGGGAGGAAGCCTCTCGCCGGTGTTGCTCGGTTTCGGAGCCGACCGTTACGGCCTGAGTGCGATGATCGCTTCCACCGCGGCGGTCTACGCACTCGCGGGCGTTCTTGCCATCGTGGCGAGCGTCCTTGCGGCCCGTAAACCTCCAGTGCAGGGAGATCTCGCACCTTGACCGCCACGCCCAGTATCGCCGCCTCGACTCCGGCCTCTCCCACCCCTCAGCCTTCGTCCTGGTACGGCCGCGGAGACATCAACGCCTTCTTCGGCCTGATGCTCGACAACGTCGGCGACATGATTCTCATGGCAGGGTTGCTCGTGGGTGCCTTCGGCATGCCGAGCGAGTTCGTCCTGCTGAAGATGATCCCCGGCACGGCGGTCGGTGTGCTGGTCGGCGACCTCATCTTCACGCTCATGGGGATCCAACTCACCCGGAAGTCGCGTCGGTCGGACGTGACGGCGATGCCCCTCGGGCTGGATACCCCCAGCACGTTCGGCGCGGTCTTCCTCATCATCGGACCGGCCTACAAGGCGGCCCTCGGCCGCGGACTGACGCCGGTCGATGCGGCGCAGCACGCCTGGTTCCTCGGGATCGCGATGATCCTCGCCTCCGGCATCTTCAAGCTAGGCTGCGCCCCGTTCAGCGGCATGATCCGCAGGGCCTTGCCCAGGGCAGGGCTGCTCGGGTCCCTGACCGCGATCGCGCTCGTCATCATCAGCTTCCTGCCGCTCATCGACATCGCCGCGCAGCCGGTGGCCGGCATGATCTCGCTCGCCTTGGTGCTCGCCACGCTCACGGCCAAGTGGCGGCTGCCTCGCAACTTCCCGGGGGCACTGGCGGCCGTGCTCGCGGGTTGCGCCGTCTACTATCTGATGGGAGTCCTAGGGGTCGGACCCGCGTTCGGATCCGAGGGCTCGAGGCCTTCCGCCTCGTTGCGAGCCGTCTTGCCCATGCCGGTTCACGCCTGGACGGCCTGGGTGCAGCAGTTCTGGCAGGAGGCGCTGGGATACCTCCCCGTCGCGATCCCGCTCGCGCTGGCGACGGTCGTCGGGGGCATCGACTGCACCGAGAGCGCCGCGGCGGCCGGCGACGATTACCATACCGGAGCCATCATCGCGGCAGAAGGCTTCGCGACGGTCGTGGGCGGGCTGTTCGGCGGCGTCATTCAATCGACTCCTTATATCGGCCATCCAGCATACAAAGCGATGGGAGCTCGCTCGGGCTATACGCTGGCGACGGCAATCTTCGTCGGGGCGGCGGGAATCCTCGGGTTCTTCGATTGGATCTTCTATCTCATCCCCAAGGCCGCGGTCTTCCCGATCCTGATCTTCGTCGGCTTGGAGATGACCGCACAGTCGTTCCAGGCGACGCCGAAGCGTCACTACGCCGCCGTGGCATTCGCGTGCGTCCCGGCGCTCGCGTACCTCGCCCTGCTCGCGCTCAATCAGGTCTTGCCTTCGGTCTCCTTCGAGAGCCTGGCCCCCAATGCCCAGCACTGGGTCCAGGTTGTCACAATCCTATCGGGCGGATTCATCGTCACGAGCCTCATCTGGGGAGCTGGCCTGGCCCACCTCATCGACGGCCGGATTCGCCTAGCCGCGGGCCTCTTCGTATGCGCCGCGGTCTTTTCCTGGTTCGGCATCATCCATTCGCCCGTACCGTCGGGACCGATTGTCACTCCGTCAAACGCCCTGGCCCGCGCCAAGGCCGAAGGTCGGCTTCACGCAACCAAGCACCAAACTCCATATCACTGGGCAGCCGCCTACGCGTCTATGGCGGTCGTCATCCTATTAATAGGAACGTTCGGCAAAACATCAATGGATGAGACCACCCATGAATCCGACGTCGCATCTATGGGTATCTGAAGTCGAACCCAGGATGGGCACACATGCTTTGGCGTGGGATGGTGCGATCTTGCGATTTGATTCGTAGTAGGGTACGAAACTTGCTTTTATAGCCTTGTGCTTTTCGGAACGTTGCCCCGCCGGTCATCGAGTGTCCAGTGGTTACAATGGTCCATCCTCCCCACAGGGCTATGAGGCCCGACTGGTTAGTCCCGGCGTGTAGCAAGGCGGCCACTCTTGGAGGATTCGATCGCGAGGCTTTCTGCCCCTTTCTTCAGCAAATGAGCTTGTTCGTTTGCATGTGCTAGGTCCTGAAAAGGGACGGCGTATCTCGATCCGTTTCGCTGCGCCACGTTTTGGTTTGCCACCGGATTGTCATGATCCACAATTTGCGAGTCCAGACTTTGAGTAGTTTCGTGGAGGCGGGATATTCGCGGCAGTCTTGCCAGGTTGCCATCAGCCGATTCGTGAGTGAGTTCATTGGTCTCGACGTCCCGAGTTTGCTAGACTGAGCGTGCCATGCATAAGGGAATCGCGGTCAGTCCTGGCGTCGTGGTGGGGATCGCCTACCGAGTCGATTCGGTCTTCGGGACGAGCGAGCCGCAAACGCTCGACCATCCGGAGCAGACGGTCGACGAGATCGCGCGTTTCGACCGCGCCGTCTCCGTTTCGGCCACCGAACTCGAGGGGATCATCACCAAGGTTGCGCAACAGCTCGGCAGTGCCGAGGCCGACATCTTTCGGACCCACCTCCAGATCGTCAATGATCAAACGTTGGTCACCAAGGTCCACGCGCTGATCGAGTCGCAACAACTGACTGCGCTCTCGGCGCTACAGATTTTCCTGCAGGGTTACGCGGCGAGCTTCGCCAGGGTCGAGCAGGATTACTTCCGCGAGAGGATGGCCGACGTCCGAGACGTGATCCTCCGGATTGGCTCACACCTGACGTTGCATCCCCCCGTCGCTCCCAACGCCGCACAGACGAACGGCCACGGCGAGGATCCGCTCATCCTCGTCGCGCACGAGATCCTCCCGAGTCAAGCGATGAGCCTCGGCAACCTGCCGATCGCGGGCATCGTGACCGAGACCGGCGGCGGGACGAGCCACGCGGCGATCCTGTCGAGGAGCCGGGGCATCCCTGCGGTGGCCGGCGTCGTCGGCATCACCGGAGACGTCCGCTCGGGGGATGTGATAATAGTCGACGGCCGCGATGGCCTAGTGCTGGTCCGCCCCGACAGCGAGACGACCTCCGCCTATCGCAAGCTCCAACGCGAGTTCTTCAACCTGAAGGATCGCCTCGTCCTCAACCGCGACGAGCCCGCCAAGAGCTCCGACGGAGCCCAGATCGAGCTCCTCGCCAACATCAACAACCTGGCCGACACCCAGGCCGCGGCCAAGGTGGGAGCGACGGGCGTCGGGCTTTTCCGGACGGAATACCTATTCCTCACGCACCAGGACGTGCCGGATGAGGAAGAACAGTACGAATACTACCGCCAGATCATCGAGGACTCGCCCAACCGGACGGTGACGATCCGGACCCTGGACCTCGGAGGCGATAAGACCGTCGCGTACCTCGGGCGTCGCAGCGAGGCTAACCCATTCATGGGCTGGCGGTCGATCCGACTCTCCTTCGAACATCCTCGTCTCTTCGAGCGTCAGATTCGCGCGATCCTCCGCGCAGGTCGGCATGGAAAAGTGAACATGCTTTTCCCGATGATCACGACCCTCGAAGAACTCCGATACGTGAATAAGCTCGTCGAGGAGACGAAGCGGAACCTCCGGCGGGAAGGCGTCCCCTTCGGCGAGGACGTCAAGACCGGCGTCATGGTCGAGGTCCCCGCCGCGGCCGTCTGCATCGACGCGATCCTGCGCGAGACCGATTTCATCTCGATCGGCTCCAATGACCTGATCCAGTACCTCGTCGCCGCCGACCGGGATAACCCGAAGGTCGCCCACCTCTGCGAGCCCCTGAGCCCGGCGATCTTCCGTGTCCTGCAGATGGTTCTCGACGCCTGCCAGCGCACCGGTACGCCGGTCACGCTCTGCGGCGAGATGGCCGGCCAGCCGCGTTCGGTCCTCGCCCTGTTCGGTATGGGCCTCCGCCGCTTCAGCATGAGCCCGGCCTTCGTCCCGACGATCAAGGCCTTGCTCGCCTCGGTCACCACCGCACAGGCCGAGCGGTTCGCCCACCAGGTCTTGCAACTCAAGACGAGCGAAGAGATCAAGGCGTACCTGACCTCGCGTCTCCATGAAGTCTCGAGCATGCTCGAGGTCTTCGACTCGGTCTGAAACATTGGCTCAGGGTCATGAGACAGGGACTGTGAACGTCCGGCCTTTGGCACGGCGGGGTTGTCTCGCGCCCTTGCTGCCGTTAGCCTTATCGAGTGCGGGCCGCAAATTGCAGCATGCCTCGGATGGAGGGTCCACCAACCGAGCTAAAAATATCGCTTCGAGCACGTTTTGATCCGAAGCGAGCATTTTGCGATAAGCTCGAAGGTGGCGGCGCGGTCCTCGGCTTCGAGGGGGAGTGGTTGATGGCGAAACGCCTGAGTGTGAAGGAAATCCTGGAGGCCGCGCGAAAGGCTGACTCAGAAAAGCAGGCCACATCCACGTCCCGCGAATCGGCATCGCCTGAAGATTCCACTCCTAACTCGACGGAAGAAGCAACGAGCGGTGTCGAGTCGGCCCCTGCGGAACAGAACGTCGAGCCGACGAGTCGTTCTCTGACTTTGAAGGAAAAGCTGGCCGAGGCCCGCAGCGCCGCCCCGACGAAGCCTCAGGTCTCGGCTCCGGTGACGGAAGGGACGAGCGGGATCGAGTCGGCAGCCGCAGAGCAGGAGGCCGTGCCTGCTCCATCGAATCGCCCCCTGACCATGAAAGAGAAACTGGCGGCGGCTCGAAGCGCCGCCCCGGCGAAGCCTTCGAATGAGACGGCGGTAGATACGGCGAACCCGACCGAGGTTGCTACAGCGGAGCAGGGGACCAAGCCCCCGTCGCGGCCGCTGACCATGAAGGAAAAGCTGGCCGCGGCGCGAGGCATTGCCCCGACGAGCGGGGGATCCTCGAGTCCCGCTCAGGTCGCCGGCATCGAACCGGCTCCTGCTGAAGAACCGGTAAAGGCTCGGCCGCTGTCGATCAAGGAGAAGCTGGCGGCGGCTCGCGGTGGTGCGGCCTCGACGGCGAGTTCCCCAAAAGCCCAAGCGACCTTCTCGGCCGCCGAGGTCCTGCCACTAGCTCGTGGGGAACCGGAATATCGCCCCGTCTCTGATATGACCGACCCGCATGAACTGGCGGCAGCCCTCCGACGCAAGGCCGCGAAACTCGCCGCGGCTTTGGCACTCGAGCCATCTTCGGTGAAGGCCTGACCAAAGTCCGGCGCATATGCGACTCTCGCCTCCGAGAATCAGGGACCCGATTGACGGGGAGTCGGTCGCCCGCTCTGATGATGTTTGTCACCTGATGACCGAAGCCTGGTTCTGATCGGGCAAGGCACGCGATGATGACCCACCAAGACATCAAACCTTAACGATACATCTGAGGAGAGTCCCGATGCTGTGGAAGCGGAGTCAGCGGCAGTCGCTGCTCGGTCTGGGCCTGGCGGGAATGCTGGGTGTTCTCGCAGTTGGTTGCGGCGGTCAGCAGGAAGAGACCAGCGACGCTGAAGTCGTGGTCGCCCCCGACGGCTCCTCGGCAAATCCGGCCGAAACGCCGAAGGAAGCAGCTGCGCCAACTCCGGCAGCGACGCCCGCGGAGCCCGCTCCTGCACCCGCTGCCACTCCGACGCCCGAGCCGGCTCCCGCGGCTCCCGCCAATCCCGGCGCGTCCGCGGCCGGCGAAGGTTGGGGCACCCTGAAGGGCAAGATCACGTTCGATGGCGCCGAGCCCGCGGTGAAGGTCCTGGTCGAGAAGGGCCAGGCGGTGAAGGACCCGGACTTCTGCGCCGCGGATGGGACGATTACGTCGGAGCGGCTCGTCGTCGATGGGGCCACCAAGGGGGTGAAGAATGTCTTCGTCTACATCCCCAAGCCGACGGCGGTGAACCCCGAGGCCCAGTCGGCCGCCCTCCAGGCCGAGGTCGTCTTCGACCAGGATAAGTGCGTCTTCAAGCCCCACGTCCTCGCCGTGATGGCCGGCGCGAAGATCCAGATGAAGAACAGCGACCCGCGGACCCATAACATCAACTCCAAGCTCCGCAACAACGGCACGAATCCGTCGCTTTCGGCGGGGGCTTCCGAAGTCTTCCCGGTCCTGAAGCCGGAACGCAGCCCGGGCGAGGTCGAGTGCAACGTCCACCCCTGGATGAAGGCCTACTGGATGGTCACGGAGAATCCCTACTTCGCCGTGACCGACGCCAAGGGGAACTTCGAAATCAAGAACGTCCCCGCCGGCACCCAGAAGGTCGTGGTCTGGCAGGAGTCAGTCACCGGCGGAGGCTTCGTCACGCCCGCGACCGGCGAGAGCGTCAACGTGAAGCCGAACGAAGAGACGAACTTCGAGCTCAAGATCGACGCGGGCAAGATCCGGCCCGAATCCTGAGAGGCTCACACCGGTCCGACCAGGAGCGGTCGCTCGAGGCTGTGAGGGAGGATCACCTCGGCAAGGGGTGGGGCCTCCCTCTTTCGCGTTTTAAGTGAGGGCTACGCGCCACTTGTGGAAAATGTTAGGATTCAGTTCCTGCCTTTAATTCGAGGCGATGACCGTTTCCCACCGATTGGCAACTTCCACTCCAAGAGGGTCATCCGTGATGAGTTTTGTCTCGCGCTGCCTGTTCGACGTGCGACCGTGGTGTGTCGGTCTCTCGGCGGCCTTCGCCGTGTCGGCCATGGCCCTCAGCTCGGCGGTTGCGGTCCCTCCCGCGACCTCCCTCGCGACCAGCGTCCCGGCCCAGTCCGGCACGGGCACGATCAAGGGCCGCCTCGTTTGGGGTGGCGCCACCGCTCCCGAAGCCAAGGTCCTGGAAGCCGTGGGCAAGGCCTCGAAGGATCCGGAAGTCTGTGCGAAGACGGAGCCGATCGTCTCGCAGCAGCTCGTGGTTGATCCCAAATCCAAGGGCGTGAAGTTCGGCTTCGCCTACGTTGTCAAGCCGAAGGGCACGCCGGCGAGCGCGGTCGCTGAGATCGTCGCGAAGACCCCAAAGATTGAGATCGACCAGAAAAACTGCGAGTACATCCCCCACGTCACCGCCGTCGCGGCCGGGCAGACGGTCGTCTTCAAGTCGAGCGAGTCGGTCAATCACAACGTCCACTACAACTCGTTCAGCTCGGGCTTCAATCAGATCCTGTCGGGTAACGGCAAGTTCGAGAAGAAGCTCGCCGTTGAGAAACGCCCCGTCAAGGTCACCTGCGACCTCCACGGCTGGATGGACTCTTACGTCGCCGTGTTCGATCACCCCTACTTCGCCGTCACCGGTGAAGATGGCTCGTTCGAGATCAAGAACGTCCCGGCCGGTGCCCAGAAGTTGATCGTCTGGCAGGAGAAGGTCGGCTACGTGAATCAAGGTATGGCTGCCGGCATGGCCGTTACGGTCAAGGCTGGCGATACCGTTGACGTGGGCGATGTGAAGATCGACCCCGCCAAGGTGAAGTGATTCAACCTCTGAGTCTATGACGAATGCTTTCAACCGTCTCGCCGCAACCCAGCGTTGCGGCGAGACGATTTCGCTTGCCCTCTCGACACTCTGCTAAGAATGTCGCGATTCCGAACGTCATCTTAGGGGCTCATACGACTCAACGGCCTGAAACTGCTTGCCTCCGTTGGAGAAATGCCCGGAAAATGGACCCTGGATAGGTCACGCAAGACTTGCCTAATTCGATAGGCCAGCGGTTTTGATAGCTTACACAAAGTAGAGGATTTGACGACGAAAGCATCGAATCAGAACGATTACAGGCCAAGCACAAATGCCTCAAGAGCAGGCACAAAATCATTGTCTCCTATGCAAAATTCGATTTGAATGTGGAGAGAACCCGTCATGGTCGTGGACGGTATTTGATTTGCTGTTGCATTCGGCGACAATGTTCGTGTCCAATACTAGGGATGTGGGATGTCCGTGCAATAATCTTTCAAATCTGCCCGAATAACAGGCGGAGGCATGGTTGCCTACCACTCGGGTTTCCACACTTTCCCATCCCGACCTAGGTGCACTTAGAGCCGATTGCGGAATTCGCAGACCATGAGTTTCCGAGATTTGATGCGCCGGGACTGTTATCCCCTGCCTTGATCGCCCGATTGTGGCGGATTGGGCAAGGAGGGCCTATCAATGATCATGATCCGACCGGCTCGGGCAACACGATCCACACTGATTTTCGGGGTCTTCCTCGCCCTCTCCTGTCCCTTCCCATCACAGGCCCAGCCTCAACCGCCGCCCCGTACGGTCACCAAGTTCTACCCGGATTTTAGCGATACCGCCGACGCACTCCTGCGCAATGCGGCGAGCCATGCTCGCGACCGCCAGTGGGCGGAAGCGATCGACATCTATCAACGCGTGATCCAGCAGTTCGGCGAGAAGGTCGCCCGGCTCCCCAAGGAGGAGGCTGAGGAGGAGCGTGCGCCCGGCGAGTCGGTCCTCTACGTGGACCTCCGCAACTTCTGCCAGCGTCGGATCGCGGCCTTGCCCCCCGAGGCCCGGGCAATCTACCGGTCTCGGGTCGATGCCCAGGCCGAGCGTTGGTATCAGCAGGGCACGACGTCCCGGGACCGATCCTCGCTGCGAAGGGTGATCGACCAGGCCTTCTGCAGCTCTTGGGGGGATGACGCCATCAACCTGCTCGGCGACCTGGCCTTCGAGGACGGTCGCTTCGACGAAGCCCTGGCGCTCTATCGGCGGCTCGTCCCCGATCCGTCGGCCCGAAAGCCGGCCCTGGCACATCCCGACCCGGACGTTGACATGGCCCGCGTCGCCGCCAAGAAGCTCCTCTGCCAGGCGGCCCTAGGCGAAGGACCGCAGCCGCCGGCGCTCGAAGCGTTCGGCGCCGCCTATCCGGGAGCTTCGGGCGAACTCGCCGGCCGCAAAGGCTCCTATCTCAAGGCATTGACCGAGGCGTTGAGCACCGACCACCTGGCACCGCCCGCCCAGCCCGACGGCCGCTGGCCGACCTTCGCGGGCTCGCCGACACGGACGAAGATCGTTCCCGGGAACGTCGATGTCGGCTCGATGCAATGGCGAGTGGAACTCCCTTCCTTCGACCAGGCCAAGTCGCACTACAACATGCGAGGTTTCCCCCGACCGATGGGGATGTCCCAGCCTGCGATCCCCAAAGATAGACTGCTGATGTATCACCCGATCGTCCTGGGCGATCAGGTGATCGTCGCCACGGACAACCGCATCCAGGCTTATAACCTGAATGCCCGACCCGAGGGGACAGCGGTAGGACCAAGCGTCAGCGTCCGCCCGGTCTGGGAGGCGCCCCCTGAAGGGCAGGAGACTCCCACGGCCACGGCGACCATGCCGCTCACCACGGTCCCGCGTTATACGCTCACCGCGTTTGGTGATCGAATTTATGCACGGCTCGGCCCCCCGGCCTCCCAATTCATGATGGGAATGGGGGGTCCGCGAACCTCAGTCCAGAGCAAGATCGTCGCCGTGGATCGGAGCACCGAGGGGAAGATCCTCTGGACGAAGATTTCCGCGGAGATCACCCTGCCCAAGAGCCCGCAGGATGGCATGAGCCGCGTCAACTTCGAGGGGACGCCGGTCGCGGACGGACGCAACGTCTACGCGGCGATGACGGACCGTCGCGAGCAAACATCGACGTATGTAGTCTGCCTTGACGCGGAAACCGGGAATTTACGCTGGGTCCGCTACCTCGGTGCCGCCTCGACCGACAACGAGAACATGATCGCCGGCTTCGGCATGGCCGGGATGAACATGGGAGCCTCAGGGCTCAATGATTTCGGCCACAGGCTCCTGAGCCTCGACGGCCCGACCATCTACTACCAGACGAACCTCGGGGCCGTGGTCGCGCTCGACTCCGACACGGGCTCGGTCCGCTGGGTGGCCACCTATCCGCGGCAAGATCGACTCGAAGGGGGCGCGAATCACTCGAGGGATCTGAACCCCGCCATCGTCCACGATGGCCTCGTCATGGTCGCGCCCGATGACGCGAACTGCCTCTATGCCTTCGACGCCGAGAGCGGTCGGCTCGCCTGGAAGTCCAAGCCCATCCCGGCGGAGGTCAAGCTGGCGCACCTCCTCGGCGTCGCCAAGGGGCATCTCGTCGCGACCGGGGATCATGTCGTCCTCTACGACGTCAAGACGGGGGACCTCTTCTCAATGTGGCCGGACAACGGCCATGCCTACGAAGGGTTCGGCCGAGGCCTGCTCGCCGGCGACCGGATCTACTGGCCCACCAAGAATGAGATCCACGTCCTTGACCAGTCGACCGGGGTTCGTTCCGACCCCCCGATCAAGCTCCAGGAGTCATTCCAGACGACCGGGGGGAATCTGGCCGTCGGCGACGGGTATCTGATCGTCAGCCAGCCCGATGCCCTCGTCGTCTTCTGCCAGAACAGCCGCCTGATTCAGCGCTATCGCGACGAGATCGTCAGGGCTCCCGACCGGGCCTTGAACTACTACCGCCTTGCGCAAGCGGCCGAGGCGACGGGCCAGGACGACCTCGCGCTCGAGTCTCTGACGACGGCGGCTAGCAAGGTCCGGCCCTCCGACATGATCGACGGCACATCGCTTTCCGACGCCACGCGAGACCAGCAATTCCGCCTCCTCATGCGTCTGGGGTCGAAGGCCAAGGGCGATAAGGCCTGGCCTGTCGCGACCGGGAAGTTGCAAGCCGCCTCGACCGTCGCCCGATCGGATCGGGATCGGCTCAATGCATTGTTGACCCTGGCGGATGTTCAACTGGAGAGTGGCGAGCCTCGCGACGCGGTCGCCACGCTCCAGGGGCTGCTCGCCGACGAGCCCTTGAGGTCACTCAGCGTGGCTTCAGAAGGAGGGCAACGCCTGATCCGGGCCGACCTTTTGATTGCCGACCGCCTCAACACCATCCTCCGTGCACACGGCCGGAACTATTACGCCGAGTTCGAGCGCGAGGCCCAAGACCTCCTGCAACGGGGCAAGTCCGAGAAGGACACTCGGCTCCTCGAAGAGGTCGGCCGCAGCTATCCTGCGTCGGAGGTGGTGGCCGATTCGCTCCTGGCACTCGGACAGCTTAGCGACTCGCTGAACAGGCCCGCGGAAGCCGCCCACGCTTATAAACGGCTCCTGGCCGTATCGCCCAATGCGTCGCTGAGGGCGCGAGCCCTCTGGGGTCAGGCGCAAGCCTATGAGGCGCAAAAGCTCTGGGTCCCGGCCCGCGAGGCCTATCTCGACGTGCAGGCACGCTTCGGGGAGGTCCACCTCGACGATTTCCCCGCCGATGCGAGGATCTCGAGCCTGGTCGCGGAGCGTCTCGGGCGTGCACCTTTCGACCAGATGCTCGCCGAGCGTTCCGAACCGAAGCTCCCCATCCCCCTCGTGAAACGGTGGGGTCGCACGCTCCCGCACTCGGTCCGCCCCATCGCGGCGGCCGGAAGCCCCCCCTCAAATGAAGGGAGCCGGCTCTTCCTCGCCAGAGGCTCGGAGTTGAGTGCCGTCGATCCCAGGGAGGGAAGCTCGCTCTGGAGCAAGGAACTGAGGGGGACGACGACCTGGGTGGGATACCTCGCCGACAAGATCATCGCCGCATCCGAGAACCGGATCTACGCCCTCAAATTCGACAACGGATCGATCCTCTGGACTTATGAGTCGGGCGGCGGCTCGAAGGAGACGAAGGGGGCAAACCCCTTCGCCAAGGAGCCGCCGGGCGTCAAGCCGGCCGACAACACGCCCAAACTCCTGCACGACTTCCAAGTCGTGGGGGACCGCGTCTTCTGCCTCAGGGGCGAGGGGGAGTTGGTAGCCCTCGATGGCGACTCCGGGCTGGTCGACTGGGCCTATTCACCGACCGCCGGCACGATCAATCCGCTGATGCTCATCGGCCCCCAGCGCGTGATCGTCCAGCTCCGCAAGCCGAATGCCATGCTCGTGCTCGAGACGGGCTCTGGGCGACGGCTCGGCGAGTTCCCGCGAGGGGGTGACGAGGATTGGGCGCGGACTCCCTTGCTGATCGACGACGACCACGTCGTACTCGTGCCAGACCGTCGGACCGTCGAGCTCTTCGACCTCCATCGTGGGGTCGAGTCGTGGGTCTTCCGCGAGAGCCGAGAGCTCCCCAAGAACGGGCCGCCGCGGCTCCTGGGGGGCTCGGAACGTCTGTTCGTCATCCACGACGGTTCGGAGCTGATCCGGCTCGATCCGGCCACGGGGACCAAGCGATGGTCGCGCCCGCTCGGCTCCGAGAACCTGAGCGAGCGCCCTGACGCTACGGCCATTGATAATGAACATGTCTACTGGACGAGCAACCGTACCTTGCGGGCCGCGTCCCTGGAGGACGGCAAGCTGATCTGGTCGTCCTACCTGCTCGGCCCCGAGTCTTACTGGTCGGTCGCCCTGACCGAGCGTTGCGTGATGGGCTATCCGACGTTGGGGGATTCCGGCGAGAATGAATTGACGAGCCTGCCGCTCGTCTTTCGCAGGCGCGACAATGGGGAGCTCGTCCAGAGGATCCTACTCCCCGTCGGGTCCTCCGAGGTCGCCGTGAGGCTGAATCCGCAAGGGGCCCTGGTGGCCAGCCGCGGCGGGATCTGGACCCTGGGCGAACGCAAGAAGGCGGAGGTTGCCCCCAAGTCTCCCTAGTCGAATCGGGCGAGAGGCCGACTACAATCGTGCTCGGCGAGCCGGGTGGGACTATTCCGGCGAACCCCCTCGACATAGACTCGCTCTTCCACTCCCGGCCCGATCTACAAGGCCGGGGAGTTCGGTGAATAAGGAGGTCTCGGCGTGAGCGACGGAAACCCAACGGAACCACTTCAAGAAGATGACCTCGCGGCCGTGACGCGGCTCCGCGACGCCTTCTTCCGGCTCAAAGGGGAGATGGGCAAGGTCATCGTCGGCCAGCAATCCGTGCTGGAAGAGTTGCTGATCGCCATCTTCGCCCGAGGCCACTGCCTGCTCATCGGCGTCCCCGGCCTCGCCAAGACGCTGATGATCCACACGCTGGCCGACGCCCTCAACCTCAGTTACAACCGCATCCAGTTCACGCCCGACCTGATGCCGTCCGACATCACCGGGACCGAGGTCATCCAGGAGGATAAGGCGACCGGCGTCCGCCAGTTCAAATTCCTCCGCGGGCCGATCTTCGCGAACATCGTCCTCGCCGACGAGATCAACCGGACGCCCCCCAAGACCCAGGCCGCGTTGCTCGAGGCGATGCAGGAGCGGCAGGTCACAGTCGGCGGCGAACGCCACCGGCTGCCCGACCCGTTTTTCGTCCTGGCGACGCAGAATCCGATCGAGCAGGAAGGGACGTATCCGCTCCCCGAGGCCCAACTCGACCGATTCATGCTCAACATCCTCGTCGACTACCCCGAAGAGGAAGAAGAGCTGAACATCGTCAAGCTGACCACCTCGACGGTCAAGACGGCGATCACCAAGGTCCTTGCCGGCTCCGAGATCCTCGAGTTGCAGGAGATCGTCCGCAAGGTCCCCATCGCCGACCACGTCGCCCGCTTCGCGGTCAGGCTCACCCGGATGACCAGGCGCGACAAGCCCGAGGTGCCCGACTTCATCCGCGATTACGTGAGCTGGGGTGCAGGCCCTCGAGCGAGCCAGTATCTTGTCCTCGCCGCCAAAGCCCGCGCGGTGCTTTACGGCCGGTTCCACGTCTCGACCGACGACATCCGCGCCGTGGCAGGCCCGGTGCTGAGACACCGCATCGTGACCAACTTCAACGCCGAGGCCGAAGGATTGAAGCCCGACGATATCGTCAAGCGGTTGGTGAAGGCCGTCCCCGTCGACGAGCATGAGGCCGAGCAAAGTGGAAAACTCCCCAAGATCTTTAGATCCACAAACGCTAGCTAGCATCGAGGGCCTCGACCTCAAGGCTCGCATGGTGGTCGAGGGCTACGTCGCCGGCATGCACCCCAGCCCCTATCACGGGTTCTCGGTCGAGTTCGCCGAGCACAGGGAGTACGTGCCCGGCGACGACATCCGCCACGTCGACTGGAAGGTCTGGTCCAAGACCGACAAATTCTATCTCAAGCAGTACGAGGAGGAGACGAACCTCCTCCTGTACCTGCTTTTGGATACGAGCGAGTCGATGGGCTACGCCTCCGGCAGGAACGTGTCGAAGCTGCGTTATGCGCAGTACGTCTCCGCGGCCCTCGGATACCTCGTGCTCCAGCAGCAGGACTCGGTCGGGCTCGCCATGTTCGACGACATGGTTCGTCGCTACATGAAGCCCGCCGGGCAGCCGTCGCATCTCAAGGAAATCATCCACCTGATGGATGTGACCCCGGCGCGGCAGAAGTCGGACCTCGGGATCGTCTTCCACGACCTGGCCGAGCGGTTCAAGAAGCGTGGGATCATCGCGGTCTTCTCCGACTTCTTCGACGAAGTCCCGAGGATCATCGCCGGCCTGAAGCACCTGCGGCATCGCCGGCACGAGGTCATCGTCTTCCACATCCTCGACCCGGCCGAGATCGAATTCCCGTTCCGCGACACGACCCTCTTCAAGGGGCTCGAGGGGATGCCCGAGGTCCTCACCGAACCCCACGCCTTGCGCAAGGCGTATCAGGAGGAGCTCAACGCCTATCTCAACGAGATGAAGCGCGGATGTCGGACGATCGACATCGACTATGTCCCGATGAGGACCGATCAGGAGCTCGACGTGGCCCTATCGACTTACCTCGCCGCGCGAGCGACCCGCAGCCGCTAGTCCGTGGCGAAACCAGGAAGGAACCGGCGAGGAGCCGACGTTGCACGTCCCCATCATCTTAGCCCTGAACTTCGCGAACCCGGTCCTCCTCTGGGGCCTCGGGGCGGCTTCGATCCCGATCCTCATCCACCTGCTCAACAGGCGAAAGCATCGCGAGGTGAACTGGGCCGCTATGCGGTTCCTGATCGCCGCCATGCAGCGCAATTCGCGGCGGATCAGGGTCGAGCAGTGGCTCCTCCTGCTCGTGCGGACCCTGATCATCGTCCTGGTCGTCTCGGCGATGGCCAAGCCATTCCTCGAGAGCCTCGGGGCCTTGCCGATCATCGCCGGGCGCCGGAGCCATCACGTCCTCGTGCTCGACGGCTCCCTGAGCATGGGCTACAACGCGACCGACGTCTCGCGATTCGAGCAGGCGAAGAGCCTCGCCGCCCAGTTCGTCAAGGACTCGAGGCGAGGCGATGCCATGAGCATCGTCCTCATGGCCGACCCGCCCAGGGTCGTGATCGGCGACCCTTCGCCCAACTACGCGGAGGTCCTCAAGGAACTCGAGCAGATCACGCTCCCCCACGGCGGTACCGACCTCGCCGCGAGCTTCGAGGCGATCGTGCGGGTGCTCGACGCCTCGTCGATCCCGCAGAAGGAGGTCGTCTTCCTGACCGACCTCCAGACGTCATCCTGGAAGCGCCCGGATGGGTCGCGCGACGAGGCCTTCAAGAACGCCCTCGCCAAGATCAACAAGCACGAGGCCCGCTCCGTCGTCATCGACCTGGGGAAGGGGGGCGAGGAGAACCATGCCGTCACCGACCTCAAGCTCGACCCGCCCATCGTGACGGCGGGGAACCCGATCCGCGCCCGCGCCACCTTGCGGAACTTCGGGGGCTCGGCCTCCGCGAGCGTGAAGGCCCAGCTCGTCGTCGACGGCCAGCTCGGACCCGAGGAGATGGTGACCGTCCCGCTCGGCGAGGAGACGCCGATCGACTTCTCGCACACGTTCGCGACCCCGGGCGAGCACATGCTCGAGGTCCGCATCGACGAGGACAAGCTCAAGCTCGACAACCAACGCTGGCAGGCGATCCCAGTCCGCGAGTTCCTCCGCGTCCTGCTCGTCGACGGCCACTTCAAGCCGGAGCCGTTCCAGGCCGAGACGGACTTCCTCTCGCAGGCACTGAGCCCGCCGGCCGACTCGAATGGATCTCCCTCGGCGATACGCGCCGAGGTCGTCTCCGAGTCCCAGTTGATGCGGTCGGACCTGACCCAGTTCGACGCGGTCCTGCTTTGCAACATTGCCCAGTTCACCGAGGCGGAGGTCTCCACCCTGGAGGAGTACCTCAAGCAAGGGGGAGGGGTCGTCGTCTTCGGCGGCGATCAGGTCGTCCGCGACAACTACAACCGGCTCCTCTACGCCGACGGCAAGGGTTTACTTCCCGCCGCACTCGGCCCCAACGTGGGGAACGCGGCGGCGAAGCAGGCGTCGTTCGGGCTCGACCCTCTCAAGTATGCTCACCCGCTCGTTTCCGACTTTGCCGGCGAGAAGGAGTCGGTTCAGGCGAGCCTCACGGGGGCCCGGACTTATGAGTTCCACAAGCTGACGCTGCCGAAGGGCTCGATGGCCAAGGTGGCACTGGCCTTTGACAACGGCGACCCCGCGGTGATCGAAGTCCCCCGGAGCCGGGGGACGGTCATCCAGGTGGCGACCTCGGCCGACACCGGCTGGACGACCTGGCCCTTGCACCAGAGCTTTCCGCCGGTCATGGAGAAGATCGTGCTCGAGGCCGCAGCCGGCCGGCTCTCCGAGCGGAACGTCAAGGTCGGCCAGCCGCTCGACCAGGCCTTGCCGGGCTCCGGGGCGGGGGCAGCCGTCTCGGTGTCCTTGCCCGACGGCAGGACCTTGCCCTCGAAGCTGCAGGTCGACGGAGGCGTCAGCCTGCTCCACTTCGAGGAGACCGAGGTCTCGGGCCCGTACCAGGTCAAGGTCGGGCCGCCGCTGGCCCTCGAAAACGTCTTCGCCGCCAACCCCGACCCGGCGGAGAGCGACCTCGCCAAGTTCGACAGGTCGGGACTTGCCGAGGCCTTGCCCGGCTGGAAGTTTGCTTATGTGACGAACTCGAAGGAGCTGTCCAGGAACGCCGGGTCGGTCAGCCATCGGGGCGAGTTGCATCGCCCCATGCTCATGGCGGTCCTCGCGCTCCTGATCGTCGAGTCGATCATGGCCTGGTATTTCGGCCATCACTCCAACTAGCTGAGGATCGACGGACGTGCTCGATTGGTTGCTCACACGATTGGCGGATCGCCTCGGAGTCCAGCCGGCGGAGGCCGGCGAGGCGATCGTCCCGCATATCCGCTTCGAACAGCCGTGGCCGCAGGTCGTCACGCTGCTCGTCATCCTCGGCGCCTCGGCCCTGATCATCTGGCTCTATCGTCGCGAAGGGGACGTGCCCATCATCTACAAGATGGGGCTGGCGACGATCCGGATCACGCTCCTCCTGCTGACGATCTTCATGCTGTCCGAGGCGGTCCTCTCCGTCGAGCGCACGGGCTTGCCGTACTTCGTCTTCATGGTCGACGACTCGGCGAGCGGCCAGATCGTGGACCATTTCGAGGATCCGAAGGTCAAGACCGCGCTCGGCGAGTTGACCAAGCAGGCCGAGCCCACCCGCCTCGCGGTGGCCAAGTCGTGGCTCTCGAAGGACAACGCGAAGGTCATCCAGGAGATCCAGAAGCAGAACAAGGTGAGGTTCTACCTCGTCTCCTCCTCGGCCCGGATGCTCTCCGAGATCGATAAGCCGGCGAACATCAAAGAATCCCTCGACAAGATCAACGGGGTCGAGGCCTCGGGGGGCCAGAGCCGCCTCGGCGCGGGGGTCCGCCAGGTCCTGACGGAGCTGCGTGGCGTGCCCCCATCGGCGATCGTCCTGTTGAGCGACGGCCAGACCACCGACGGCGAGAGCCTCTCGAAGGCCGCGGAGTTCGCCTCGCGCAAGGGGGTGCCGATCTATACCATCGGCCTGGGGAGCTCCGAGGCCCCCAGGGACCTGGAGCTGACCGAGTTGCTCGTCGATGACGTCGTGTTCGTCGACGACCTCGTGCGGTTCCAGGCGAAGCTCCAGTCGCGAGGCTTCGCGGGGCAGGAGGTCGTCGTCAAGCTCATGGAGCGGGACAGGACGTCGGCCGACCCCAAGGCGAGTCGCGAGCTCGAGCGGATCAAGGTCACCGTGCCGCCCGACGGGCAGCCCAAGCGGATCGAGATCGGACATCGACCCAAGCGGATCGGCGAGGTCGTCTACACACTCGAGGTGGACTCGCTGCCGAGGGAATCTCAGGCCGACAATAACCGCATCGAGCGACTCGTCAACGTCCGCAAGGAGAAGCTCAAGGTTCTACTCGTGGATGGGGAACCGCGGTACGAATATCGCTACCTCAAGAACTATCTCGAGCGTGAGGAGACGATCGACCTCAACGTCGTCCTGCTCTCGAGCGACCCCGAGTACAACGAGCAGGATCGCGTCGCCCTGCCGACGATCCCCGCCTCCAAGGAAGACCTCTTCGCCTATGATGTCATCCTCATGGGCGATGCCGATTCGAGCTTCCTGAGCGCATCGCAGATGCAGAACATCGCCGACTTCGTGACGGAGAAGGGGGGCGGTATCCTCTTCGTCGCGGGCGAGAACTTCGACCCTCTCAGCTACAAAGGGACTCCCCTCGAGTTCCTCCTGCCGATCGAGCTGGGCGACGCCCGCAACCCGTCGGCCGTCGGCAACGCGATCGCGGCCTTCCGGCCCGAGCTGACCGTCGAGGGACGCAGCTCGCCCATCTTCCGATTCGGAGATGATGAAGCGTCGAGCGCACAGATCTGGCAAGGGCTTCCCGAGTTGTTCTGGCACCTCGAGGCGCCTCGGAAGAAGCCGGCGGCGATCGTGCTGGCCGAGCACCCCACGCAGATGGGATCCGACGGCAAGCTGCCGATCTTCCTCTATCAGTTCGTCGGCTCGGGCAAGTCGATGCTGAACGCGGTGGACGACACCTGGCGCTGGCGTTTCCGCGTGGGAGACCGCTACTTCGGCCGGCTCTGGATCCAGACGATCCGCTTCCTGGCCCGCTCCAAGCTGACCGGACAGAAGAAGGCGGAGATCGAGACCGACCGCAGGCGGTATCAGCGGAACCAGCCCATCCAGGTCCGGGTCCGGTTCCCGAACCCCGCGATCGCGCCGACGGGGGGCGAGGTCTCGGTTCAGGTCGAGCGCAAAGGGCAGGCCCCCAAGCGGCTCACCCTGAAGCCTTCGCCAGGCACCCGCAACCTCTTCGAGGGGACGCTGCCGCAGGCCTCCGAGGGGGAATATGAGGTGCGGCTCATGCCGCCGCCCGCGCTCGATCCCCCGGTCCCGCCGGCTCAGTTCCGCGTCGATGCACCCGCGGGGGAGATGGAACGCGTGCAGATGAACGAGGCCGAACTGCTACGCGCCGCCACCACGTCCGCGGGCAAGTACTACACCCCCTACGCGACGGCCAGTTTCCTCAAGGATCTGCCCAGGCCGCAGAAGGTCCCGCTCGACACGGATCCCCCGATCCCGCTCTGGAATACCTGGCCCGTTTTGACCTTGTTCCTATTCCTGATCGGGATGGAATGGGTTTTGAGAAAACGCAAGCAGATGGTATAAATATCCCTATGATCGTTAAGGCTTGGCACCACCCAGCCTGGAGGCCGACGACATGCAGGTGACGCGTCTCGAATCGCGAATTGCCAACCTCCGCAGGCAGGTTCGCAGCCTCGTGGCGCTGCACGGCTCGGGATGGACGATCGGCCTCCTCATCCCGATCGTCATCGCCCTCGGGTTCGTCGACTGGGGGATCCACCTCGACTCCAACGTCCGGCTCGTCGCGCTGCTCGGGCTCTTCGGCGCGGCGACGTGGTTCATCCATCGTTACATCTTGCTCCCTCTATTGATCCCGTTCGCCGACCTGCACATCGCGCTCAAGATCGAGGAGCGTTGGCCGGGGCTGAACGACCGGCTTGCCAGCACGCTCCAGTTCCTCAAACTCTCGACGGACGCCGAATCGCAGAGCTCCGCCTCGCTCCGAGAGGCCACCATCCGCCAGACGATGGAGGAGGTGGAGTCTCTCAACTTTCGCGAGGTCATCGAGCCGAAGCCGACCCTGCGTGCCCTCGGCGTGGCGACGCTCTCCATCGGGCTGGGGGTCGCCCTCCTCGTCGGCCAGCCGTTGTTGAGCCGGATCGCACTCCAGCGGCTCTTCGTGCCTTATGGTTCGGCCCAGTGGCCCCAGCAGACCCACCTGAGCCTGATCGACGGGGAGACCACGCGCAAGGTCGCCCGAGGCGAGTCGTTCACGCTGGCCGTCGCGGTGAAGAAGGGGGAACGGGCCCCCGCATCCGCACGCGCGACCTACCGTTTCGAGGACGGCGAGACGATCAGCGAGCCGCTCCGCTCCGAGGAGGGGGGGGTCTTCCGCGGCCGGATCGAGGTCGTCGAGCGCAGCTTCACCTTCTCGGTCGTCGCCGGCGACGACACCCGCTCGGTGCGGAACGTCCCCGTGTCGGTCGTCGCCCCCCCGGCGATCTCCGATGCGACCGTCCGGATCACTCCGCCCCTCTACACGGCCGAGCCCCCTCGCACCCTGGCCTCGGGCAACACGCAGGTCCGCGTGCTGGAAGGCTCCCGGATCGAGCTCGCGGCGAAAGCGAACAAGGAGCTGAGTGCGGCGGCCCTCCGGCTCGGCGAGGCCCTCAGCAAGGCCCCGATCAAGCTCGACGCGTCGAGGACCAGGCTCACGACCGAGTTCATCGCGGGGCACTCCGGGCCCTTCTGGTTCGAGCTGAAGGATACGGAAGGCTTCAAGAACCGCGAGGTCGTTCGCTACGAGTTGAGATCGGTCCGAGACGAGGCCCCTCGCGTCGTGATCGACGACCCGAGCAACGACCGGGATGTACCGGCTCAGGCGATGGTCCCGGTCACGTTCACCGTGGACGACGACTACGGGATCCATTCGGCGAGCCTGCTCTACAAGACGGCGACGGGAGGCTCCGAGCCCTCGCCGGTCGTGGCCCTGCCGCTCTGGGATTCGAAGGACCATCCCGATCCCCAGCGCATCAAGCGACAGACCATCAAGTACAACTGGGACCTCGCACCCTTGAAGCTCCCGCCGGGCTCGATCATCACCTTCCACGCCGAGGCCCGCGACTTCGACGACCTCAAGGGGCCGAACCTCGGCAAGAGCCGCGAGATCCGGCTCCGGATCGCCTCCAACGAGGACATCAATCGCCAGCTCGACGACACCCGCCGCGAGATCCGCGAGGAGACCGCCCGCATCCTCTCGATGCAGAACATGGCGGAGTCGCCGGTCGATGAAGCGATCCGCATGCTGGAGAAGACCGACAACCTCGGGAAGGCCGAGCGCGACAACCTCAAGAACGCGGAGATGATCCAGCGTCAGGTGGGCAACCGCATCACCAGCCGTACCGACGGGCTCGACCAGAAGATCAAGAAGTTCCTCGAAGATATGAAGAACTTCCGGGTCGCCAACGCCGACGCCCAGAAGCAGATGGAGGAGATGCAGGCCGGGGTCGACCGAATCCGAGAGCAACACCTCGGGCCTGCCGAGCAAGGTCTGACGCGAGCCTCCAAGAACCTGGAAGGTAACGACAACAGCAAGGCGGGAGAGCCCGTCGGCGGGAAAACCTCCGACAGCGAGGCGGGCGAGGCTTCCAAGTCCGAGCCGCAGGGTGATTCGACGAAGGGGGCGGAGAAGGGGTCCAGCCAGGCTAAAGGGGCGGAGAAGGGGGCTGCAGGCAAGGCTCAGTCGAAGGCCAGCGAAGGGGGCCAGGCCAAGGGTGGCGATCAAGGCAAGTCTTCATCCAAGGATCAGCAGGGCAACAGCCCTGATGGGGGAAAGGCCCCCGAGAAGTCGGGTGGTAAGGACGCCGCCGAGCCCGAATCCTCCAAGCGGAACCCCACCGACATCGCCAAGAATGCCCTCGCCGAGACGAAGCAGAATCAAAAGGCGATCACCGGCGAGCTCCAGAAGATGCTCGACGGTCTCAGCGAATTCGAGACCTATCGGGGCGTCATCAAGGACGCCCAGAACCTCCTGAAAGAGCACGAGCAGGTCATCAAGCAGACGGATGAGGCCTCCGCCAAGCCCGACCTCGCGGGCAAGACCCCCGAGCAACTGACCCCGTCGCAAAAGGCCGAGCTCGGCAACCTCGCCGCCAAGCAGGGTAACGTCGCGCGGGGCCTCCAGGGGCTCCAGGAGCGGATGGCTGAGATGGCCAAGCGACTCGAGGAATCCGACCCGCTCGCCGCCTCGGCGCTCAAAGAATCGGCCCAGGAGAGCAAATCCAGCGGCACGACCGGCAAGATGAGCGAGGCCTCGGATCGGCTCGAGAAGAATCAGATGGGCGAGGCTCGGTCCGGGCAGGAGCAGGCTCGCAAGGAGATCAAGGACCTGATCGACTCGATCGAGAACCGTCGCGAGCGTGAGCTCTCCCGGCTCGTCAAGGAGATGAAGAACGTCGAGAACGAGCTCGGCAAACTCAAGGAACGCCAGACCCAGAACCTCAAAAAGACCCAGGAAGCCCGCAAGAACCCCAACGCCAAGGACCGCGCCGACCAGCTCAAGAAGCTCGCCAAGGAGCAGGCCGAGATCCGAAACGAGCTCAAGCGTCAGTTGCAGAAGCTCAAGAAGATGAACGCCGACAACGCCGCCCAGGCCGGCGACCGCGCGGCAGCCAAGATGGGTAAGGCCCAGGAGAACCTCGACCAGGACGAAGGCGAGGAAGCCGGCAAGCAGGAGGAAGAGGCTCTCGCCGACCTCGAAGAGGCCCAGCAGGAAGCCAAGGAGGCCCGCCGCGAGAAGGAGGAGCAGCTCGCCATGGAGCAACTGCTCAAGATGGGGGATCAGCTCAAGTCGCTCGCCGAGCGGCAGTCGAAGATGGTCACCGACATCGAGGCCTTCGACAAGCTCCGGGCCGAGAAGCAAGGCAAGCTCACCATCGCCCAGCGCACGGGGGTTCGAGACCTCGGCCAGGTCCAGGCCGGCTTGAAGGACGAGACCGGCGAACTGATCGAGAAGCTCGAAGGGGCCCCGGTCTTCGCCCTGACGCTCAAGCGGGCCGCCGAGGGGCAGCAGACCACGGCCCAACGTTTGCAAGGTCTGAAGACCGACGAGGATACGCAACGCGCGGCGAAGGCGGCGAAACATCGCTTCGAGCAACTCCTCGAGTCCCTCAAGCCCGACGCGGGCAAGCCCGGCCAGCCAGGCGGGCAACAGGGGGGTGATCAGGGAGGAGGAGGCCAGGGCGGGGGTGGCGACGGTATCCCCGCCACGGCCCAGCTCAAGATGCTCAAATCCCTCCAGGAAGAGCTGAACGAACGGACGGACTATTTCGACGAGTTGCGTCGCCGCAACCGAGAGCTGGACCCCGCCCAGGTGGAAGAGCGCGACCGCCTGGAAAGCGACCAGGGCACCCTCGCCGACATCGTCCGCGACCTGACTCGGCCCAAGAAAGAGGATGGGGAGAATTGATCATGAGATCGACGATCATTCGACGGATCGGTCCGACCCTTGCCATCGCCTCGGCCTTCCTCCTGGGCACCGGCTTCGCGGACGCCCAGGACCCGGGCGATAAACCCAAGGATGAGGCCATCGAGAAACTCCTCGACAACCTCGATGGTTCCAAGGATCAGCCGACTCCCCCGCCCGACAAGCCGGAGGAGAAGAAGGCCGACGCCGAGGCCAAGAAGCCCGACGCCGAGCCGAAGAAGAGCGATAAGAAGGCCGAAGACGCGAAGACGGACGGCAAGAAATCCGAGGAGAGCAAGTCGGACGGCGACGTCTCCTCGAAGGATAAGGACATCGATAGCCTCCTCGAGAAGTTGGGCGAGACGACCGACCAACCCTCGCCAGATGACAAGCCCAAGCAAGGCGGAGGCCCCGGCGGTGAGCCGGCCCCGAACGAGCCCGGCCAGGGCGAGGACAAGAATCAGGAAAAGGAGAAGAAGGACGACCTCTCGGGCCAGTCCAAGCAACTCGACGAGCACCTCGAGGAGCTCACCGGCCGCAAGAAACCCAAGAAGAATAACGGCGGCGGTGGCGGAGGAGGTGGGGGCAGCGGCGAGGCCAGCGGCCCGATGGGCGAGGTGATCAAACGGATGCGCGAGGTCGAGCAGCGTCTCGGGAAGACCGACACCGGCGAGGAGACCCGGAAGAAACAGTCGGACATCGTCAAGAATCTCGAGCAGTTGATCGAGCAATCTCGGCAACAATCTTCGAGCTCGTCCTCGAAGAAGAAGCAGTTGTCGATGTCCAAGCAGGGCCAGCAGAAGCCCGGCTCCAAGGAGAATTCGGACAACCCCGGGACGATGGCGGGCAACGCCCCCAACCAGAAGCCGGAAAAGCCGACGAACCGCCGCTCCCTGGCCGGCGGCAAGGACGAGTGGGGCCACCTCCCGCCCGAGCTGAGGCAGGAGCTCGACAACGTCTTCAAGGAAGAGGCACTGGAGCGCAAGTCCGACCTCATCCGCCGCTATTACTTGTCCCTCTCCAAGAAGCGAACGAATCGCGAGGAGTGACGCCGTGCGGCAAGTCGTCAACGATCACCTCGCGGGCGTGACCCGCCTCTTACTGGGCTTCGCCCTCGTCATCTCGTCGAGCCCGAGCGGCTTCGCCCAGGGGGCCGCCTCCAAGCCTGCGCAGGGGGGAGGGGTCGGCTTCGGTGATCCTCGTCACGGCGACGTCCCCGAAGGGACCGCCGAGATGATCACGCCCGAGACCGAGCGTGCGATCAACAACGGGCTCGCCTGGCTGTCGAAGACCCAGAACTCCGACGGGTCGTTCGGCAACGGGACCTACCGGGGGAATATCGCCGTCACGAGCCTCGCGGGGCTGGCCTTCATGGCCTCGGGCTCGTCACCGGGGCGAGGTCCTTACGGGCCCCACATCGATAAGGCCCTGATGTACGTGATGGAGAATACGTCCCCCTCGGGATTCATCTCCGTGCCGAGCGTGTCGACTCACGGGCCGATGTATTCTCACGGGTTCGGCACCTTGTTCCTCGCCGAGGCGTACGGGATGACGCGCCGGCCTGAGATTCGCGAGAAGCTTCAGAAGGCCGTCCGACTCATCATCGACACGCAGAACAATGAGGGGGGCTGGCGGTACCAGCCCGTGCGCCGCGACGCCGATATCTCGGTGACGATCTGCCAGATCAATGCGCTCCGGGCCGCCAGGAACTCGGGGCTGTTCGTCCCCAAGGACACGGTCGAGAACTGCATACGTTATGTGAAGCAATCGCAGAACCCCGACGGCGGCTTCCGATACATGCTCCAGGGGGGGGCGAGCGCCTTCCCGAGGTCGGCGGCTGGGGTCGTCGCCCTCTATAGCGCGGCGGTCTACGACGCTAAAGAGGTCGAGGCGGGCATCGCCTACTTGAAGCAGTACATGCCGGAGATCAAACTTGGCAGTCGTTACAGCCATTACTTCTACGGGCACTACTACGCCGCGCAGGCCATGTGGATCCGCGGGGGCGATGACTGGAACACCTGGTTCCCGGCCATCCGAGACGAACTGGTCCGACGCCAATCCTCCGCCTCCGGGTCCTGGACGGATAGCATCTGCAACGAGTATGGGACGGCCATGGCCCTGATCATCCTTCAGATGCCGAATAACTACCTGCCGATCTTCCAGCGTTGATCCCGAGGCGAAACGTCATGTCCGTCGCACCCGAGTTTCCCCCCCGTTGCCTCCCCTCGATCGGCGCTCTCATCCTCGGCCTCTGGTCCTTCCCGATCTTCCAGGCCCAGAGCCTAGCGGCGGATCCGGATCCGGCCGCGACCTCGGGTTCCCCCTTGCCGTCCGACCCCGTCTTCTCGGCGCTCCGGGTCGACGGCAACATCGTGTTGGGGCGGCTCAAGCAGATCGGTTCCAAGGGAGAGATCTCGATCGTCCCCTTGAAGGGAGCCGAGGAGACGATCCGCTTCGGGGAGATCGTCAAACTGACCCGCGAAGGGTTTTTCCCGAACACCAGCCCGACGGGCTCCCTAGTGCTCTTCCCCAACGGCGACCGCCTCTACCGGACGGTCATCGGCGCCGCGGGGGAGACGTCGATCGAGGTTCAGTCGTATGCCCTCGAGCACCTCTCGATCCCGCTCGATAGCATCCTCGGGCTGGTCCTGAACCTCCCGGACGACAACTCGCTCGTCTCGTCGCTGATCGACAGGGTGCGCTTCGAGCCGAGGAATTCCGAGATCCTCCTCTTGAGGAACGGCGATAAGATGACCGGGGGGTTCCTCGGACTCGAAGAGAAGAAGATCAAGTTCCAGGCGAGCGCGGGCCCGATCTCCCTCGAACGGGCGGGTATCCTGGCGCTCGGGTTCGACCCATCCCTGGTCGTCTATCCCGAGGCCAACGAGGACGGGGCGTTCGACCTCTCCCTGGCCGACGGCTCCCGCCTCGGCGTCAAGGGGGTGAGGATCGAGCAGGGACAAATCACCGCCACGACACGCTTCGGCGCGAAGATCCGAGTTCCTTTGAACGAGGTCATCCGGATTCACGCTCGCTCAACGGCAATCTCGTACCTGTCCGAAAGGGCGGAGACGGCCGTACGTTATGTGGGGTACGTCGGCCCGACTCGCCCCTATCGCCGGGATGAGTCGGTCGATGGGCAGCCGCTGAAGCTCGGCGGTCAGGTGTATGACCGCGGCCTCGGGACTCAGAGCCGCACGATCCTCGCCTATCGGATGAGCCCCGGCGATCGACGGTTCCAGGCCATTGTCGGGCTCGACGACGCGGCGGGGCCGCTCGGCAGCGTTGTCTTCCGCGTACTCGTGGACGGCCGAGAGGTGTTCGCAACGCCCGCGATGTCGGTCCGTGACACGCCCCGGCCGATCGACGTCGAGATCGCCGGCGGCAAGCTGCTCATCCTCGTGACCGAGTTCGGCGAGCGGGGAGAGGTCCGCGACTTCGCCGACTGGATCGAGGCGAGGATTCTCCGTTAATGCCTACGATCTATTTCCGAGTCGATCCACGCTCTCCCGAGTCCACTCTAAGGATCGTTGGGTAATCCTATGGCCGAGAAAACGGTTGACGAAACGACCGAGTGGCTCAATAACCTCGGGCACCTCTCCGCAGGCGTCGGGCACCACGTCATCAACGCCTTCAGTGCCATCGTCAGCAACGCCGAATTGCTCCGGCTCAAGCCGAACGGCTCGAGCCTGGTCGACCCTGCTGCCCTGGCCGACACGATCATCAACACCGCCCTCGATGCGGCCACCGTAGCCCGTCGCCTGATCGACTACACCAGGCCGGTTACCTCGATTGATGTCGATCGCACCGAGGCGGGCCTCGGGGTCTCGCTCGATCGACTCATCGAGGAGTATGTGGCGGATGAGCGCCGCAAGGTCTCGCCGAGGATCGAGTGGTCGACCGAACTGGGATCGATCCCGCTGATACGGGGGCATGCCGACCAATTGAGGTCCATGCTCGGCCACCTGATCCAGAATTCGTACGAGGCCCTTCCGAAGGCTCGGGGCTCGTTGAAGCTCTCGACCTCGACGGATACCCGAGGCTGGGTCGTGCTCGAGCTTCAAGACTCCGGGCATGGGATGAGTTCGGAGATCATGGCGCGTGCGGTCGAGCCATTCTTCAGCACGAAGCCGGGCCATCTCGGGGTCGGCCTGAGCATCGCCAACGGCATCTGGAGGCGGCACCGAGGCACACTCTCGGTGCGAAGCCACGCCGGGGAGGGGACGGTCGTCCGCCTCTGCGTCGAGCCGTACCAAGGCTGACGAAGGCGCCAGGAGACGGCCGATCTCAAGACTCTCGAAGCCTCGCCGAGGGCGATCTCAGGCCTGGCGGGTCGATCCGTCGATCGGGAACATCACCGTCACGCGGGTCCCCTGGCCGACGGTCGAACTGATGGCGATCTCGCCGCCGAGTTGGTCGACCATCTCGCGGCAGATGGCCAGGCCAAGCCCGCTCCCCTCCAGGCCCGAGCGTTCGTCGCGCGAGAGGCGATAGAACGGCTCGAAGACCTTCGCGAGAGACTCCGAGGGGATTCCCGGGCCGTTGTCGGACACGGTGAAATGCCACTGGTCGCCCAGCTGCCGGGCATTCACCTTCACTTGCCCGGACTCGGGCGTGTACTTCAAGGCGTTCGCGACGAGGTTGCCGAAGATCTGCTGGCAGCGGGAGACGTCGGTCGTCACCGACACGTCCGTCCCATGTAGCGAGCACTCCCAGGCAATGCGACGTGAGGCCGCCTCGGGCCCGAACTGGCGATCGATCTCCCGGATCATCGCCCCGAGGGTGAACGACCCGTAACAAATCGGGCGGGTGCCCTGGACGAGCCCGGCATAGTCGAGATAGTTCCGGGTGAGCCGGAGCAGGTCGTCGCACAAACCGATCATCGCATTGACATGTCCGCGTTGCTCAACGGAAATCGGCCGCGCGGGGTCTCCCAGGAGCAGGTCGAAGCCAGCCCGGAGCGAGGTCAAGGGGCGGCTGAGCTCATGGCTCAGATTCGAGAGGATGCTTCGCAACTCGCTATGAGCGATCAAAGGGCGAGAAGTTGTCCCGTAAGGGATGGAAGAGTTCTCGTTACGGGAGTCCATGTTTCCCTCTCAACACGGCGGCCGGCGAGCTTGCGGGCGGGCCGAGTAGCCTTCGATCTGAAAAATGAGCGCAGGGCGAACGCTCGCTTCAAATCGCCTTGGCGTTTTTCGTCTTATGCAGCCTAGCTGACGACGATCTGATTGGTCAGGATCGGGTGGCCATCCATCAAGTCGAGCACGGCTTGCTGGGCGAGTTGCTTGGCGTGGTAGGTCCGCGAACGCCCTTGGAGGATGATCAGGTTGTCGGAGCAGACCACGTGGAGGTCGCGAATGCGTCCACTGGCCCTGCGTTCGATGTAGCCCTCGAGACGTTCGGCTAGATCCGGCTCACTGATACGCCCGTGCCGTCGCGGGTCCATCCCTGCGTCGTACGTCGCCATGCCAGCCTCCCAGGTGATCGGCGTTGCGTCGGAGACCTCCGGTGCTCAGCGATTTCGAGCGAGAAAGGGGGGAGGGGAGCGCCTCGGCAAATCCATCGAGGCGAGGAAATGGGCAACGCGATTCCGCAGCCAGTCCGACCGCCCATCAGCGGCCACTTCCATGATCCCAACCGGCCTTCATAGCTCAAGGGATGTTCGCCCGGACGGTATCTAACCCAGGCCAGGCCAACACTCGCTAGGCTAACGCTCGCCGAACCTGGCGTCAAATACTATCTAACCCGCGAAAACCGTTCCGACAAAAATTCTCTCATTCGTCGTGCGGGAAGGCCGACCCTCTCCGAGAAGGCTCGGGGGCGTTGTGGTGCGGGGTCTCGAGCAGCTCGTCGGCCTGCACGATCGACTCGGCGAGCTTCGCCATCGGCATCCGGCGGTCCTGGCTCTGGCGCTGGAGGAGACGGAAGGCCTCGCTCTCCGAGAGGTTCCTGCGGGTCATCAGGATCCCCTTGGCGCGTTCGATCAACTTACGCTCGCGCAATGTGAGTTCCAGCGTGTTCACGTTTTCACGCAGGACGCGGATCTCTCGGGCCCGGGCCACGGCGACCTGGAGGGCGGCGTGGAGGCTGGGGCTGGTGACCGGCTTGAGCAGGTAATAGAGGACCCCGTCCTCGACGGCCTGGTCGATCAGGTTGGGGTGGCCGTGGGCGGTGAGGATGATGACGGGGGTGCCCGGGTCTCGCACGATCTGGCGCGCGGCGGAGAGCCCGTCGAGCCCCGGCATCTCGATGTCCATCAGGACGGCGTCGGGCAGGGCTCGGCGGCAGACCTCGATGGCGTGGTGTCCATCGTTGACGACAGCCACGACGTCGTAGCCGAGCGACTCCAGTTGCCCTTGCAGGCCGGCGGCCACCGGCTTCTCGTCGTCGGCGATCAAGACTCGATACGGTCGATTCATAACTACAATTCCCTGAGCCATCCCGAAAAGACGTACAGCGACTCGGAATCGAAGGGATTCGTCACCCGAATCTTCGCGAACCCTCGGACTGTGACCCGCTTCGTCGGCAGGTTATTGCCGGGCCCGTCTCGCCCGCTCCGGAGAAATCTTGACGTTGGGCCGATTCGCTTGCAGAATTCATACCTAACTCCTTCACATTGTTCCGACGCAGCAGCAAAAAGTCATCAGCGCTCTCCGCGTCTTCAAGGAGAAGTTCTCGTGGCACGTCATGCAATTGCCACACTCGGTTTCGACGATCTGACCGTTGGCGATGAGTGGGAGAGTTCGACCCGCACGATCACTGAGACGGATGTCGTCAATTTCGCCGGATTGTCGGGGGACTTCAACCCCTTGCATATGGACCATGAAGCAGCAAATTCGAGTCCATTCGGCAAGCCGGTGGCCCACGGCCTGCTCGGTTTGGCGATCGTATCGGGTTTGACGAGCCATTACCCCCGTACCGATACCCTAGCGTTCCTCGGTATTATAGAATGGAAGTTCCTGCGACCGATCCTCTTCGGGGACACGGTCCGAGTTCTCACGAAAGTGGTCGAGTTGGAGCCGCGCTCGCGAGGTCGTCGCGGGGTTGTGACCTGGCAGCGGCAACTGCTCAACCAACACGGACAGGTCGTGCAAGAAGGTTTGACCCAGACCCTCGTCCGTTCGCGAGGGCAGCAGGGTCCGGAAGCCGAAGCTTCGGGATGATCCCCGTCCTGAGTCGACGTTGACCCAGGCCCCCGCAAACCAAACCATCACTCAGACGCGAGAGGACCGCGTGCAGCACTATCGTACCGAGGTTGTCATCCCTGCCGATCGATATATCTACGTCCAGCTGCCGGAGCGATTCCGGGAGGGCAGGGCGATCGTGACCGTGCACATCCAGGAGGACGATTCCTACCTCGATCCCCACGACGTCGACATGGACGACGACCACCTCGATATCGAGTGGTGGGAAGAGTTCGAAGGGGACCGAGAACGGGTCCCCCAGCGCATGTCCTGAGCCTCCACTCGACCTGCAATAGCCCTGCACGCCGTCCTGGGCCCGACCTCGGGCTCAGGCGGTCGACGGCTTCAATGACGTGAAGCCGCGGACCTGCTGCGTGATCGCCGGCTCGGTGGGCAGGCGCTCGATGCTGCTGGCGCCGAAGAACCCGGCGATCCCCTTCGTGGTCCGGAAGATCTCCGCCACGTCGTCCGGCTCGGCGATCGGACCTCCGTGGCAGAGTACGATCACGTCATCGCGGACCCGCTTGGCGGCATCGGCCATCGCCTGGACCCGGCGGCCCGCCTCGGCGAGCGTCAGCGCCGATTTCGCGCCGATCATCCCGTTGGTCGTCAGGCCGACGTGGGGGACGATCACGTCGGCACCCGCCTCCGTCATCGCCCTGGCCTCCTCTTCATTGTGCACATACGGGCATGTGAGGAGATCCATTGCGCGTGCCTGCGCGATCATGTCCACCTCGAGAGCATAGCCCATCCCGGTCTCCTCCAACCCTTGCCGAAAGAGGCCATCGATGAGCCCGACGGTCGGGAAGTTCTGCACCCCGGCGAAACCGGCGTCGCGGACCTGGACCAGGAACCGCGACATGACCCGGAACGGATCGGTGGCGCAGACCCCGGCCAGGACGGGGGTCTTTTCGACCACGGGGAGGACCTCCCGAGCCATGTCCATGACGATGGCGTTGGCATCGCCGTAGGGCATCAGGCCGGCCAGGCTGCCGCGCCCGGCCATCCTGTATCGCCCGGAGTTGTAAATGATGATGAGGTCGATCCCGCCCGCCTCGGCGCATTTCGCGCTCAGGCCCGTGCCTGCCCCGCCACCGATGATGGCCTGCCCCGCGACAATCTTGCGTCGGAAGTTTTCGAGAATTTGATTGCGCGTCAGGGAGCAAGTGGGACGCATCTCGATCTATCCCCTCGTGGCTTTATTCAAGAGTTCGAGCAAGGCCCTGGCCGATGCATCGGCGAAATCAGGATCATTGATATGTTCGTCACGCGAGACGACCCGGACATTCGCGGCCCGGGTGACCCCTTCGATCAGGGACGAGAACAGGCCCTCGTCCGCTTCGGGGTCGTGGAACGACCTCCCGGGCGCGTCGAGGGCGGAGACGCCCCCTCTCGGGATCATCAGCACGACCGGCCCCTGAGCCTTGCAAAGGCTCACGGCAAGCCGCTTCCCGAGAGCCCGGTTTTCTTCGAGCGTCGTCCGCATGAGCGTCACGGACGGGTTATGGGCGTGAAACAGACGCCCCTTGAACTGTTCGGGGATGGTCTCGGGCGGCCCAAAGTTCACCATGTCGAGGGCGCCGACGCTGACGACCTGCGGGATCCCCTTGCGCCCGGCGGCCTCGAGCCGATCGGGCCCCGCGCTCAGGATCCCGCCGACGAGTTCGTCGGCCAGTTCCGTCGTCGTCAGGTCCAGGACCCCCTCGATCATCCCGTCGCGGATCAGGCTCTCCATCGACTGGCCGCCGATCCCGGTCGCGTGAAAGACCAGGACTTCGAGGTCGGCACCTTCGAGCGTCTTCCTAGCCTGGTCGACGCAAGGGGTCGTCACACCGAACATCGTGGCGGCCACGACGGGACGATCCGAGGCCTCAGCCAGCGAGGGTCGATCGAGCCCGATCATGCCGACAAGTGCGAGCGCCGCGTTGGCCAGGGCCGTCCTCGTCAGGCGATTGAGGCCGCAGAGGTCGGCGACCGGGTAGAACATGGCGATGTCGCTGCCCCGGACATAAGGACGGGTCTGGCCACTCGCCAGGGTGCTGACCATGACCTTGGGGAGCCCGAACGGCAGACTCCGCATCGCGGCGGTGGCGATCTCGGTGCCGGCCGAGCCGCCGAGGCCGAAGATCCCCGAGATCCGGTTCGAGGCGCCGAGCTCGCCCGATAGCCGGGCGGCACCCTGCGCGGCGAGTGCCACGGCCTTGCCGCGGTCGCCGAAGGCCTGCACATCCGCCCAGGACGTCCCCGAGGCACGAAAGACCTCGGCCCGATCGATGTCGGGCTCGATCGTTGGCGGGCCGACGGAGCCGACGTCCATCACCAGCGTCTCGTGCCCATGCCCCCGGATCAGGTCACGGACGAATCCCAGCTCTTGCCCCTTGGTGTCCAAGGTGCCCACGAGCAGAATGGGCTTCAACACAACCCGTCCTTTGAGAATCCAGAAACGATGGGTGATGCGAGCTGATTGACGCTCGGTGCCGGCGGCATCATGATAATCCCACCGCGAAAAGAACTCCAAGGGTCGGCCTCGGAATCGGATCATTACGACGCGAAGCTGGACGACTTTCGCGAACACTCCAGCGAGGATACTCCCCAAAATGGCGAAGGTGACGGAGGTAAACTCCGGGGGCGGCGTGGCGATTGTGACGGGCTCGGGGCAGGGGATCGGGCTCGGGATCGCCGAGGCTCTCTGCCACGCGGGCTTCAAGGTCGCCCTCTCGGATGTCAACGGCGAGACCGCCGTCGAGTCGGCCGCACGCCTCCGCGACCAGGGGCACGAGACCCTCGGCCTGACGCTCGACGTCAGGAGCGCCGAGGCCTGGCAAGGGGCCGTGAGCGAGGTATCTCGACAGTGGGGACGGCTCGATCTCCTCGTGAATAACGCCGGGATCAGCCCGAGGGGGACGATCGAATCAACCGACGAGGCCCTCTGGGATCTCACCCTGGCCATCAACCTGAAAGGCCCCTGGCTGGGGATCAAGTCATTCCTCCCCCTCTTGAAGGAGAGCCGAGGGGCCATCGTGAACATCGGCTCGACCCGCGCGACGCGGCCGATGCCCGGCCTCTTCGCCTACGTGACGAGCAAGGCGGGCCTGCTCGGTCTCACTCGCCAGGTCGCGGCCGAATGCCTGGGCTCGAACGTGACCTGCAATATGGTCGCTCCCGGCTGGGTCGACACCCCCGGCGAGCGGATCATCCAGGCCCAGCACGGCCGCCCCGACTTTCCCGAGGGGGTCCAGAACCTGACCACGTCGAGGGACGTGGGGGACGCCGTGGCCTTCCTGGCGACCCCCGCCGGGCACAAGCTCAACGGCGTGATCCTGTTCCTCGACTCGGGGCTCCACGTCGCCGACGACGCGGGCATGGTCTACCTCCCCGATGAAGTCCGCCTCCGCTACCACCAACCCTCTCCCACCGACAACCGCTGAAATCGCGGAGGAACGAACGTGAGCGAGTTTCTCTACTGCCTCAATACCAGCACGATCCGCCCCACGCCCCTCCTCGAGAAGATCAAGATCGCCGGGCAGCTCGGCTACAAGGCCATCGAGCCCTGGAACGACGAGATCGACGACTATCTCAAGGCCGGCGGGTCGATGCCCGACCTGAAGAAGGCCCTCGCCGACGCCGGGCTCAAGGTCGTGAGCGTCATCGCCCTCTCGGGCTGGATCACGAGCGAAGGAGACGAGTACGCTCGCGTCCTCGAAGACTGCCGGCGCAGGATGGATCAGGCGGCCGAGATCGGCAGCCCTTATATCGTGGCGAGCCCCCCTCAGGAAATCGTCGACCTCGGCCTCGCCACCGAGCGGTTCGCCGATCTGATGAAGCTGGGCGACCAGGCGGGGGTAATCCCGACCATGGAATTCCTCGGCTTCGTCGACGGCATCAACAACGTCGACAGTGCTTGGAGCATCGCAAAGGGGATCAACGACGCCAGGGCGACCGTCGTGGCCGACGTCTTCCACATGATCCGGGGCGGAGGCACGGTCGACGACCTCCTCAAACTCCAGGGCGACAAGCTCTCCTGCTTCCACATCAACGACCTGCCGTCAAGCCCCGATCCCCTGACCCAGTGCGACGGAGATCGCGTCATGGTCGGCGAGGGAATCGCCGACCTTCCTCGGGTCATCGCAAACCTGCGTACGATCGGCTACCGCGGGCCGCTCTCGCTCGAGTTGTTCAACGAGATCCTTTGGGCCAAGGATCCGCTCGAGGTTTGCCGCGTCGGCCTCGATCGAGTCCGCTCGCTCGTCGAAGCCTGAAGCCGGAAAGAGCGAGGCCATCGAACCCGCCGCATGATCGCGGGGAATTCGATGGCCTTCGCATGCTCGACGCTTCGTGATTCGCGGCTCAGTACTTGGCGAGTTCGCCCGTAGCACTCCCGGGATAGAGTTGGCTGACGAGGGTCGAAGCCCCGTCGAGCATCAGCTTCAGCTCGCTGCCGACGGCGATGAACTGCCAGCCTTCCTTGACCCGGCGATCGGCCTCGGCGAAGGACGTGACGTGCAGGCCGCAAGGGACGTTGTTCCGCTTGGCGGCCGCGAGGATCCGCTGGAGGGTTTCCTCCATGTATGTCTTGCTCGGAGGCGTGCCGTCGGCGGCTCGCATCGAGGCGGCAAGGTCGTTCGGGCCGACGAAGATGGCGTCGATGCCGGGGACCGAGTAGATCTCGTCGGCGATCTCGACCGCCGAGATGTGCTCGGTCTGGATCACGACGAGGATCTCGTCGTCGGCCTTGCCGTAATAGTCGACCGCGGTGGCCCCGAAGTTCATGGCGTGCAGGCCGCCCCCGACCGAGCGATTCCCACGCGGGGGATACTTGGCGGCCGCGACGACAGACCGGGCCTCGGCCGCATCCATGACCATCGGCACGATGATGCCCATCGAGCCGCAGTCGAGGACTGACTTGATGTATTCGTGCCTTGAAGCCTGGATGCGGGCGAGCGGGACGCACCCGGCGTCGGCGATTGCGCCGAACATCAACGCGGCGGTTTGAATATCGGTGTGGGTATGCTCGATGTCGACGGTGAGCCAGGGGAAGCCGACCCTCGCCATGAACCTCGCCGCCACCACGCTGCCGAGCGACAGCCAGGTCCCGACCTGGGGTTTACCTTCCCGCAACGCCCGTTTCACCGGATTCGATTTCAAAAGACCGTCCCCCATCGACGAGGACGAGGAGCTGTATGGCCCCTTGTCCACTCCCCTGATATATCCTCGCCGAGTTTCCCACGAAACGCATAGGGGGACAAGGGTAGACTTTCACCGTCGCGACGGGCGTTCATCGAACCTTCTCCAAACCCGGGCGGGTCAAAGGTCGCCGGATCCCTCGGTGGCGTCTAGAATTGGTTGTTGAACAGCGAGAGGGGAGGCCTTGAGCGCCCTCACCGGCGTTGGCCAAATCGACGGGCGCAATCTTCTGATGTCGCCACGTCGAGGAGGCGAGCGAGTTGGCCCCCGATGTCCCGTGACGCTACGCCGAAGGAATCGTAGAGCCTGTCCTGGTTCGGCGTCGCAGCCAATGTCGTCATACTTCACCCTAACCCCGGTCGGAACCGCCATGAGAGTGACTCTCGTCACCGAGACGTACTTCCCCCAGGTCAACGGGGTGTCGCGGACTCTCGGGCAGCTCGTTCGACACTTGCAGGAAGGCGGCGACCAGGTCCAGTTGGTACATCCCGATTACGGCGACCCCGCGCAAGGCCCGCACGACCACCTCGTGCGTTCCTGGACCCTGCCTTTCTACAAGGAACTTCACCTGCCCGTGCCGCCTTTCAAGAAGGTGACGCGGGCCGTCGACCAGTTCCGCCCCGACCTCATCCACATCGCCACCGAGGCGACGCTCGGGCTGCGGCTCCTGTGGCACGCCTCGAGAAGAAAGATCCCCACGGTTTCAAGCTTTCATACGAACTTCGATCAATACACGGACCACTATCGCGTGGGCTGGACGAAGGGCCTGATCTGGCGCTACCTGCGATGGTTCCACAACCGGACGCGCGAGACCTACGTCCCCTCGCGGACCACGATCGCCGAGCTCGAGTCGCGCGGGTTCGAGCGGCTCCACCTCTGGCCGCGCGGCGTCGACAGCCAGGTCTTCCGGCCGGAGCGGCCTCGCCGCTTGGTCTTGCGGAGCGAGCTCGGATTCAGGCCCGACGATGTGGTGATCGGATACGTCAGCCGGATCGCGGCCGAGAAGAACATCGTCTACCTGGCCGACGCCCTGATGTCGGTCGCCGAGACTCGTCCCAACGTGCGATTCCTGTTCGTGGGGGATGGCCCGGAGCGCCCTGGGCTCGAGGCTCGGATGGGTGAGAAAGCCCGATTCGTGGGATATCGGAGCGGCGAGGACCTGGCCGACCATTACTCCGCGGCCGACATCTTCGCGTTCACGAGCCTGACCGAGACCTTCGGCAACGTCGTCCTGGAGGCCATGTCGTCGGGCCTCCCCGTCGTCGCCTTGAGGGCAGGGGGCGTCGGCGAGACCGTGGCGACCAGCGACGCCGGCGTGCTCGTCGAACCCGATCGGCCGGCCTCCGACTTCGCCCAGGCCGTCCTTTCCGTGATCGACGACCCCGACCTGAGGCGGGGGAAGGCCGCGAAAGCCCGTGCCTATGCGGAGAGCCAGAGTTGGGGCAGCATCATGTCGAGGCTCCGCGAGCGTTACCTCCAGGTCGTCGCAGACTCGGCCCCCAACCGCCCGCTCGAAGCCGCTCTGTCCTGAGCCCTGATTTTTGAGTCATGGCGAACTTCATTCCCCGATTCCGTCGACTCGAATCGTCGCGTATGATCGTGGTCATTCGCCCCTCATTCCTAGTCGAGTCGAGAGGGGGGACGGAGAGCGGAGCGACAACTTCGATGAGTTCCGAGACGACCCGGCCGAACGAATCCACCTCGGAACCCCTGCACCCCGCCGCGACGCCGGCTCCTCCGCCGACTGCCAGGCGATCCGGCTTCGGGCTCAAGCGCGCCCTGTTCGTGCTCGTCTTCGTCGGGATCATCGCGGCCGCGGCCGTATATGGATATCCCGCCTTGCAGCGGTCGCTAACAACGGTCTCTACAGACGACGCCTACGTCAACTCGCACGTCACCTACGTCGCCCCTCGCATCCCCGAGACGGTGACCGAGGTCAAAGTCGACAACAATGATTATGTACGCAAAGGGGATCTGATCGTCGCCCTGGATCGGACGGCGTGGACGATCCGCGTCGCGCAGTCGAAGGCGGCCCTCGACGCCGCGAACAAGGGGCTGGCCCAGCAACTCTCGAAGGCAAGGGCCTCTGCCGCCGAGGCGAGGGCCGACCGCTTCAAGCTGGCCTCCGCCATGACCTCGGTTCGGAACCAGGAGGCAGAGCTGCGATCGGCGATCGCCAGCCTGAACGAGAAGCGGGCCGCCGAAGCCCTCGCCAAGCAGGAGGCCGATCGCTACAAATCCCTCGCCGCCAAGGGGTCTATCACGCAGGAGCAGGCGGATATCCGCAAGACGGACTACGACCAGGCCCGCGCCTCGGCCATATCGACGCTGGAGAAGATCTCGGGCCTCCGCGTCGCGCTCGAGGTCCCCGAAACCCCGCCGTCCGGCAAGCTCGACGAGTTGCCGCCGAACCTGGATCAGGTCCATTCGACCGTCTCGAGCGCCCTGGCCGCTTTCTCGCTCGACATTGCCGAGCTCGGCCTGGGACTGCCTCGTGCCAACGAGACACCCAACCAGTTCCTCGACCGCATCCACAAGGCGGCGCCGAACGGTAGCCTGGATGTCCTGATCGAGCAGACGGTCGAACAGGCCCCCGGCGTCGAACTGGCCCGGAGCCAGATCGAGCAGGCGAAGCAGGACCTGGCGATGTCTGAGCTGCAACTCAGCTATTGCGAGATCTACGCGGAGATCGACGGCTTCGTTTCGAACCGGAACGTCAACGTCGGCGACCGCGTCAGCCAGGGTCAAAAGCTGTTCGCGATCCGGTCGTACAAGGAAGTCTGGATCGACTGCAACTTCAAGGAGACCCAACTCCCGCCGATCCGGATTGGGCATCCCGTCGATCTGTACCTCGACGCCTACCCGGGCAAGGTCTTCAAGGGGCGGGTCAGCGGCTTCAGCGCCGGGACGGGGGCCTCGCTAGCTCTCCTGCCGGCTCAGAACGCGACGGGCAACTTCGTGAAGATCGTCCAGCGCCTGCCGGTCCGCGTCGACCTCGTCGACGGCAACCCGACCGATACGCCGCTCTTCGTGGGCCTATCGGTGGTCCCTTACATCCTCATCAATCAGACGCCGGAAGGCCCCAACGCCAATCAGCGTCTCCGGGGCGACTTCCCCAAGACGGCGGAATCGAAGGGCAAGTAAAACTCAAGAACTCCCACGCACGCAGATTCGAACTCATTCGGCCCCGACGTGTGACCCTTCCTCGGCCACGGATCTTCTCATCAGGAGGGCCAGGGGGATGATCCCGACGGCAATCACCCCGCAGATCCAGAAGGCATCGAGATAGGCCATCGCCAAGGCCTGTTGCTGCCGAAAGTTGTCGACGGCCTGCAGCGCCATGGTCGCCGAGGTTGCGGGATCTCCGACGACCTGCTCGAAGAAGGTTTGTCCGATCTGGATCGCCTCCTGGAAGGGCGTGTAGAGGGGCTGGAGCGTCTCGACGAGCCGGTCGTCGTGGAAGGATTCTCGACGTTCGACGATCGACTTGCCGAGCGACGTCCCGGCGCTCCCCCCTTCATTTCTCAAGACGGCGAAGAGTCCGGCCGCGGCCCCGCGATGCTCCTTGGGCAAGTACATGAAGGCGGCGACGCTCAACGGGGCGAAGATGAAGGCGGTGCCGATCTGCTGCACGACCCTCGGCCAGATGACGTGACTCGGGCTCACGTCCAGGTTCAACCTCGAGAACCAGAACGAGCCGACCGCCATCATGATCGCCCCGAGGATCACGAGCACCCTCGCGTCCAGCTTCATGCCCAGGAGGATGCTCACCACCAACATCATAGGGATCGTGAAAAGCCCGGCGGGGGACATCACCAGCCCCGACCAGACGGCGTTGTAGCCGAAGAGGCTCTGGAGCATGCCGGGCAAGAGCGTCATGCTCGTGTACACAACTGCGAATGTCACATATGAAGTGATCCCGCTCGCGACGAAGTTCCGATCGCGGAACGGAGCCAGGTTCAGGATCGGCGCGGGGTGCCACGACTCCCAGATGACCGTCGCGACCAAGCCCCCCACGAAGAGGATGAAAAGCGTCTGGACTCGCCAGAAGGGGTCGTTGTACCAATCCCACTCCTGGCCCTTGCTCAGCAGGACCTCCATCGCCGCCATGGCGAGGATGATCAGCCCCAAGCCGACATAATCGAACCGCAAGGGCTTCGACCGCAGCGAGGCCCGCTCGGCCTTGAGGTAGGGCGGATCTTCGAGCCAGAAGTAGTTGAGCGTGAAGGCGAGGACACCCGCCGGGATGTTGATCAGGAAGATCCAGCGCCACGAGTAATTATCCGAGATATATCCGCCTAAAGTAGGCCCCAGGATCGGAGCGATCAATGCCGAGATCCCGAAGAGGGTCTGCGCGGACCCTTGCTTCTCGGGGGGGAACGTGTCGACGAGCACGGCCTGCGTCACCGGCTGGAGCCCGCCGCCGCCGATCCCCTGGAGGATCCTGAAGAAGACGAGTTGCTCGATGCTCGTCGCGAATCCGCAGGCCGCCGAGCTGATCGTGAACAGGGCGACCGAGGCCAGGTAATAGTTGCGTCGGCCGAAGTAAGATGAGAGCCACCCCGACAAGAGCAAAACGGCCGCGTTGGCCGCGAGGTAGCTGGTGATGACCCACTCGCTGTCGTTCTCGGCGGCCGAGAGGCCACCGGCGATATAGCGCAAAGCCACGTTGGCGATGCTCGTGTCGAGCACCTCCATGAACGTAGCGATCGACACCCCCATCGCCACGATCCAGGGGTTGCGCAGCATGCTCGAGGCGGTGGTCGTGCTCATCGAGGAGGACTCGTCATCACATGGACCCGGGAGGCCCGAGGTCCGAACCCTGGGACAGCCGGACTCGCGTCAGCCCACCCAGTACCAGTTCGAAAATCGGATGTTGAGCAGGCCGAGGAACAGGGCGGACACGAACACAATGATCCGGTCGGCCTCGCGGCTCTTTCCCAGTTCCGCCAGCGCGAGGAAGGCCGGGAAGGAGACGCACTCCAGCCGCAGCAACGACTTCAGGCTGCCGGTCGAGAGCGGCATCAGGATCAGGATCATCGCATAGATCGGCAAGGCCGGGTCGTACCGCTTGAAAAGCCTCAGCGGCAGGACCAGGAACAAGGCCCCGGTGAGGGCATCGAGCGCCGTGACGGCGTTGACGTGGTCCCTGGGCAATGTCCAGTCGATCCCCCTGATCGCCGCCCAGAGAGCCTGCGATGGAGACGCGAACGATCGTCCCCAGGAGCCGTGAGCCTTCACGAACGCGAACGGGTCGTTGGCATGGACGAACAACATCAGCATGAAGATCCCCAGCCCGGCCGGGATCAGTGCGAGGCCCAAGATCCTGGCAGAAAAGGGGGTCGAGCGTTTGCTCAATTTCCATAGGTAATCGAGCGCGAACGCGGCAAACAGGGCGATCCCCGTGGGGCGGGTCAAGGCCGCCAGCCCCCCGAAGAAGCCGCTGAGGAGGTAACGCTTCGACAGGTACTCATGGAATGCGAGGACCGTCACCAGCAGGAACAGGCCCTCGGAGTAATAGGCGGAGAGGAAGAAGGCGGAAGGGTAAACGAGCAAATACAAGAGCGTACGTTTAACCCCGTCCGGGTCGAGATATCGGGCGGCGATCCGGGCCAGAAAGACGAGCGAGACGAGGAGCGACGCGTTCGACACGATCAGTCCCGCGACCCAGTGATTGCCGACGACGGTAGCCAGGGCGCGAGTCGCGTAGGGAAACAGGGGGAAGAAGGCCAGGACGTTCGTGCCCCAGGTACGATCGCCGTAGCCACGCTCGGCGATGATGCGATACCACCCGGAATCCCAGCGCGCCCAGCCATCCCAGAACGGATGACCGGGGAAGGCCCGCCAGGGGTCGCGAGGGCTGAGCTGGCTATCCGGTCGTTCGAGCGTCATCGCGACGCCCACGGCATCGAACGCGAAGAGCAGGCCTCTCCCCAGCAGGAAGGCCATGACCGCCAACCGAATCGCCGAGCCGAAGCTGAGTCCGGATTCGGCGGGGGCGGGTTCCGCGACGATCGGCTCATTCCAGGTGTCGTCTTGGGGCACCACGAGGCTCGCTCCTCACTCCGAAACGGGACGTCTAACGCTGTCGCCATTCTTGGTCGAGGTCGCCGCGGTTTCGAACTCGCGGTAGTGGCCCCGTTCGACCCAGAGGCCGCGACCATCCGGGGCCGATCCCCAGAGCCGGGATCGGATGTAACCGGCTTCGAGGAACCTCCTCAGGGCGGGGAAGGGGGGATCGCCGGTGAGGATCAACTCCGGGGGGCGTTCTTCGAGGTCCTGCATGATCCGTTCGACACGCGGCACGATCAGCGGATGATCCTGGTTCGCGAACGCCTTCATGAGCGGGTCGGCGAAAAAGTGCCGCGAGACCCCGTCGAGGTTTCCATAGACGAACAGAGGGCTCTGCCAACCCCAGAGGAAGAGCCGAGGATCCTTCCAGACCTTCGATCGTTCCGCCAGATCTCGGCCCATCGCCCTCAGCGCGATCCACTGCGCCCCGCCTTTGTACTCCTTCGTGAGTGACTCGGGCGCCACAAGCAAATAGGCCCTCGTCTGGATCACTGCGGTGCCCACCAAGAGCAAGCCGAGGGCGGTCACCCAACTCGCCGCGAGCAGGCTGCGGCCGTCGACGCGACGAACGGCTCCCAGAACATCCGCTAGATGCACTGCCACCGCCACGGCCAGACCGGGGACCGGCAGCAGATAATAGTGTTGCCAGTAGAGCCCGGGGAGAACGACCTGAACGAAGGCGGAGCAGGTCCAGGCCACCAGCAATCGTCGCGGCCCGGTCGAACCTCGACTCAATCCGAGCACGGCTAGAGAGGGGATCGCCGCCAACCAGACCGGCCAGGAACCCGTCCCCCACCAGACCAGATAGTCTGTCTTACCGAAGGGCCAGGGCAGCTTGCCTTGCGGGTCGGCATTCCCCGTGAGCCAGCGCATCCAGGCCGGAGGGGCCCCGGGGTCGGGAGGCGTGTCGCGGGCCATCGCTGCGCCGTAGCGAACGATGTCTTCGAAGGCGGCCGCTCCGGCCCCTTGAGCCAGCAAGACGCCCGAAACCAGCAGGAAGACGGCCCCCAGGCCGGCCGTCAGGCCCGCAATGTCTTTGGCCTTCAGGCTCCAAGTACGACGTCGCGTCATCAAAGCCACGGCGAAGACGACGAAATGGACCACGGCGATTTGCTTGAACACGGCGGCCAGACCTATCGCCAGGCCGCTCGCGAAGTACCAGCGACGTCTCTCAAGGGTCCACCCCTTCACCATGCAAGCGAGCGACCCGAAGGCGAAGAGATTAATCGCGTGTTCAAGATTGGATCCGTTGCCGAAGAGATACGGATCCGTGCTGACCACCCCATAGACCAACGCCGCCACGCACGCCGCGATGGGGCCCTGGAGCCGCATGCCCATCCACCAGCAGAGCGAGATGGTGCCCAGCACGAAGGGGATGGTGACGAGGCGGAAGTCGAGTTCCGTATCCCCGCCCATCGCCATGATCGCGGCTCCGAGCCAGTAGCCGCCGGGGGGCTTCGGCTCGGTGAGGTCGCGATACATGACGTCGCCGTGAATGATCCGTCGGCCCGCGTAGGCGTAGACGCATTCGTCGCAGTCGAGCGGCTCCGACTCGCGCCCCGAGACGGGCCAGAGGTTGATACCCCAGCGCTCGCGCAGGGTTGGGCCGAACGTGTGGCCGCGGAGCCAGACGTCGAAGACGAGGATGATCAGCAAGGAGAGGATCGCCCACCGTCGCGAACGGCCGAGACGCTGGTCTGCCAAGGTGTCGCTAATGATCGTGCCGTGTTAAGATAGCCGCCGAAGCGTATCAGGGGATCATCACGGGATTCGACATGTCGAAGTTTAACCAGAAGGACGGCGTCTCGCGAGTCGATTCAACCCCAACGCTGGCCCGCCCGATCCATCCGATTCGCGCCTGGCTCCTGGGACTTCTCTTCGCCATCGTCCTGCTGCCACTCTCGCTCGCGCCCAGGATCAGCGGGAACGTCTCGTCACGTTATATGACGATCGAGGGTATCGTCGAGCGCGGGACGCTCGCCATCGACGCCTCGCCGCTCCTCGCCGGCAGCGGTTCGCCGGACGTCGTCCGGTTCGGGCGGCATCTCTACTCGGATAAGCCGCCGGTCCTGCCCGCGCTCAGTTCGGCGGTCTACGCCGTCCTCTACCATCTGGGCATCCGCTTCAGCGGCTCGGCCGATCAGTTCGTCGTCAGCAACCTCGTGCTCGTGTCAAGCATCGTTGGTGTCGCTTCGGGGCTCACGCTGGTCTGGCTCCGTCTGATACTCCAGACGGTCCCGATCCCACGGATTTTGTCCGACCTGATCGCCCTCGGATTCGGGTTCGGCTCGATCCTGTTCGTCTACGGGGTGACCTTCAATAATCACAGCGTGGCCGCGATGCTCGTCACGGGGAGCGTCGCCCTGACACTCCTCGACACGCCCGTCCGACCGAGGGCTCGGCTCATCCGCAATGTCATTGCGGGAATCTTCGCCGGCCTCGCCGCAACGATCGACCTGCCACCCGGGGCACTCGTGCTGGCGGGGATCGCCCTTTGGCAGACCCTCCGCGATCGCAGGCTCCCGTGGGCGTTTATGGCCGGGGCGATTCCGCCGCTGCTGTTGCACTGCGTCTTGCAGTCGATGGTGACGGGTTCTCCCTTGCCGGCGGAGATGTACCCCAAGGCCTTCGAGTATCCCGGCTCTTACTGGGCGACCTCCGCGGGGGTCTGGAAAGAGACGGTCCCACGCTGGCAGTTCGGGCTCGAGTTCCTGTTCGGACAGCAGGGGTGGTTCACGATCACGCCGGTGCTCTTCCTCTTCCCGATAGGCCTGGCGCGGGTACTGAAGGATAAAACGGATCCGCTCCGACCCGTCGCCTTGCTGACGGCCGTCATGACGGCCATCCTCGTCGTCTATTACGTCTGGGGCGTGCGCCGGACCGACTTCGCGGGGCAATCCTTCGGGACAAGGCACATGCTCGCGATCACGCCGCTCTGCTTCTTCTTCGCGGTCGTGACGCTCGTTCGACTCTCCAGGAAGGTGATGTGGCCGATCTTCCTCGTCCTGTTCGCCGCGGGCGGGTTCTATGCGTTCGCCGGGGAGAAGGATCCATGGAGCCGAGTCGAGAAGCATGCGATGACGAACATTCCCGTCCGCATGCTCCAGTCGCTCGTCCTCTATCCCTGGACGAGTTATCAACGTTGAGCCTTCAACTCTTCCAATTGGCTCAAGGCTTCGCCGCCTTGAGCATGGCCTCGCGACGGGCCTGGAATTCGGTGCCTGGCTTCCATTCGGGATATTTGGAGCCCTCGCTGACCAGGTAGCCGATCTCGAAGAGGAGCTTGAGGTCGTCGACGGCGCCGGTGAGGTCCCAGTCGGGTTTCACCTCGTCCGTGACCTTGTGGTAGTCGTTGTTCGTGTACTCATCGCGCTTGCGCTGGCCGTAGTCGGCGGGCTTGTCGACGTAGTTCATCCCCCCCTTGGCGTTCAGAGCGGGGACGCCTTGCTTGGCGAACTCGAAGTGGTCAGAGCGGTAATAGAGGCCCTTCTCAGACTCCGCATCGGGTATGGCGACACGGCCACGGTCCTTCGCGACTTCGGTCAGGATGTCGTCGAGCGTGGTAAAGCCGTAGCCAATGCTCGAGATGTCGCTGGTCCGCCCCCAGAGGTTGATGACGTCGAGGTTGATGTCCGCGAGCGTCTTCTCCAGCGGGTAGAGGGGATGCGTCGCGTAATACTTGGCCCCGAGCAGGCCCTTCTCCTCGGCGGTCACGGCGAGGAAGAGGATCGACCGCTTGGGAGCCGGCTTGAGTTGTGCGAAGGCTCCCGCAATCTCGAGGATCGCGGCGACCCCCGAGGCGTTGTCGGCCGCACCGTTGAAGATCTTGTCGCCGGTCAAGGCGGGGTCGATCCCGAGGTGGTCCCAGTGGGCGGTGTAGACGATGGTCTCGTCCTTGAGGACGGGGTCGCTCCCCTCGACCTTCGCCACAACGTTGCGGGAGCGCACCTCGCGCAAGCGGTTCTTGACGTGAAGTTTCGCCTTCGCGTTGAGGGAGACGGGGCGGAATTCTCGGGTCTTGGCGGCCGACTTCAAGGCATCGAAGTCCTGACCGGCGGCTTTGAACAGCTCCTTGCTCTTCTCGAGAGAGAGCCAGCCCTCCACGGCCACGCGTTTCTGGTCTTCGCCGGGATTGGGAATGTCGAAGTTCTCTCGCCCCCAACTGCCGACGACCACCGTATACGGATAACCGGCCGGGCCCGTTTCGTGGACGAGCAGCGCCGCGGCGGCTCCCTTCTCGCTGGCGATCTCGTATTTGTAGGTCCAGCGGCCGTAATACGTCATCGACCGCCCCTTGAAGACGGCGGGGTCGAGTTCGTTCGGGTTCTTGGGATCGACGACCGGCGGGTCGTTGACGAGCATGACGATCGTTTTGCCCCGGACGTCGACGTCCTTGTAGTCATCCCAGCCGTATTCGGGAGCAACGACCCCGTAGCCGACGAAGACCACGTCGGAGTTCTCGATCTTCACCTCCTGGGCGTTCCGGCGCGAGACGGCCACCCAGTCGTTGGGGAAGGCGAGGTCGAGAGTCTTGTTGCCGACCCGGAGCGAGCCTTCGCGGGTCTCGGCCTGGAAGCCGATGAGCGGGACGTTCTGAACGTACGTGCCGTCGGGGTTGCCCTGCTTGAGGCCGAGCTTCTTGAACTGCTCGACGAGGTAGTTGACCGTCCGTTCCTCGCCGGGCGTGCCGGGGCCGCGGCCTTCGAACTCGTCGGATGCGAGAACCTTGATGTGCTCGAGGACCTCGGCCCCAGAGATCGTATTGGCGGCCGGCCGGATCGCCTCGGGGGCGGCACCGGTCAGGGCGAGGGTTGAAGTCGTTACGAGGGCGCCGAGCGTTTTTCTCAAGGTTCTCATGGACCTTCCTCGGAATCGTCGCGATGCGATAACTACGACTAATCCCCTCGGCGATCGTGGGGGCGACAACATGATACGTGACCTTCGCGTCGCGGGTGAATGGCCCCGCGCGGGAATTCGTCGAGGATTTCTCAGTGGCGGCCTCGACCCGGCGGACTCATGATTTCCGACGCCTCCGGACGAGACGCACTCCTAGGCGAGGGACGATTGGCTTATAATCGGTCGGCCTGCCAGCACGCGGTACGGCCGATCGAGATCGAACCTGTGCAGTCTGGTGTCGAGGGCGGACGGAGAGTCATGCTCGACGAGGTGAATGGACGCTTAAGGTGGGACCTGGCCACCGAATCGATCGTGGTCAAGATCCGCTGGCTGGGGATCATCATCGGCTACGCGCTCGTCGAGACGAGGACCGGGCTCCACAACCCGTCGGCCGTGCGCGCCTTCCTCGCGCTCGGAGCCGGATACGCCGCGCTCGACCAGATCTTCTATCGCATGGGCGAGCTCCTGCTCAAGCGATGGCCCCTGTTCGTCTCCGTGATGGAGTCGCTCTTCATCGCCTTGCTCTGCTACCACGACACGGGGGTGCAGAGCCCCTTCCGGTGGTACTATCTCCTCTCCCTGATCTGCTGCGCGGTGCTCTACCGGCCGCTCATCGCCTGGCTGACGTTCGGCTTCCATTGTTTCAGCCTGCTCGTGCTCGTGGTCCTACTGGGGATGGAGCGCGGCGAGACGTCCGACTGGCCGCTGACCATCGCTATCATGGCCTGGGTGACGTGGGCCAGCTCCGAGCTCGCCATGTTGCTCAAACGTACCGGGGCCCGGCTCGAGCAGCTCAATACCGAACTGGAAGCCAGCCGGGCCGATCTGGAATGCCGGGTCGCCGAGAGGACGGCGGCCCTGCGAGCCTCGCAGGCTCGCGAGATCCAGCAGGAGAAGATGGCTGCCTTCGGCCTCCTCGCCGCCGGGATCGCCCATGAGGTGGGGAACCCCCTCGCCGCCCTCAGCTCATTGGTCCAGATGCTCCAGAGACGCGACCCCGACCCGTACACCAGCGAGAAGCTCGAGCTCGCCGCCCGCCAGCTCGGCCGGATCCAGCGCACCATCCGGGAGTTGATCGACTACTCCCGCCCAGGCTCATCGCAGAGGGCGAAGGTCCGCCCGGCCGAGATCGTCGAGGAAGCGCTCGGGATTGCGAAGTATTACCAACGGACTAAGAAGCGGGCCATCACGATCGACCTCGCTCCCGACCTGCCGACGATCCGGGCCGTCCGTGACCACCTCATCCAGGTCGTCCTGAACCTCGTCCTCAACGCGGTCGACGCGACGGAGGAGGGGGGCCGGATCCACCTCGAGGCCCACGCCGAGGACGGCTGGTTCGAGTTGTCGATCCAGGACGAGGGGCGCGGGATCGACGAAACGAACCTCGAGCGCGTCTTCCAGCCTTTCTTCACCACGAAGCCGCACGGGACCGGCCTGGGGCTCTTCGTCTGCAAGCAGATCGTGGATGAGATGGGAGGGACCTTGCACTGCGAGTCGGGGCTCGATCAGGGTTCGACCTTCACCGTCCGCCTGCCGGCCGACCGGCAAGAACCGACCTCCATCAGCAACGCGGGGGTCGTCATGGGAGCCGAACCGTGAGTCGAGCCGCCAGCAGCCGCACCGGGACTTCCTCGTCGACGCGGCAATCCCTTCCCCAATCCCAGCGCGGGAGCATCCTGATCGTCGATGACGAGGAGGTCATCGCGCAGACGCTCCATGAGTTCCTCCAGGGGGAAGGTTACGAGGTCAATGTGGCCTCCGACGCCAGGGAGGCCCTCTCGCACCTGGCCGAGTTCGAGCCCGACGTCGTCCTCTGCGACATCCAGCTTCCCGGTCCCGACGGCCTGGAATTGCTCGACCGCATGCTCAAGCTGCGGCCGGAAACGCTGGTGATGATGATCACCGCGTTCGCCACCGTCGAGAACGCCGTGTCCGCCTTCCGCCGCGGTGCCCACGACTACATGATGAAGCCGGTCATCTTCGACGAGCTCCTCGTCAAGCTCGAGCGGTTGGTGAACTATCGCAGGCTCCTCCTCGAGAACCAGGCGCTCCGGCGGCATCTCCACTCCGAGGCCGATCCAGAGTCGCTCGTCGGCCAGAGCCCCCCGATGCGAGCCGTGAAGGCCCTGATCCGCAAGGTCGGCCCGACGCGGAGCAACGTCCTCATCATGGGGGAGTCGGGCACCGGCAAGGAGCTGGTCGCCAGGGCGTTGCACACGCTCGGGCCGAGCCCGGACTCGGCATTCCTCGCGATCAACTGCGCGGCGATCCCTAACGACCTCCTCGAGAACCAGCTCTTCGGGCACGTCCGGGGCGCATTCACGGGAGCCGACCGCGACCACGCGGGCATCTTCGTCGCGGCGGGGCAGGGGACCGTCTTCCTCGACGAGATCGGAGAGCTACAGCCCGCCACGCAGGCCAAGCTCTTGCGAGCTATTGAGAACAAGGAAGTCCTGCCGGTCGGGGCCAGCCGGCCGATTGGCGTGGCCGCAAGGGTCGTCGCCGCCACGAACAAGGACCTGGCCGCCGAGGTTGCCGCCAACCGCTTCCGCGCGGACCTGTATTACCGCCTCAACGTCGTCAACATCATGCTCTCGCCGCTCCGGGATCGCCGCGAAGACATCCCGGAACTGATCGCCACGCTGCTTGCCCGCCACTCCAGGCGGATGGGCAAGCCGATCGAACGCGTGGACAACAGCACGATCCGGAGCCTGATGGCCGCCCCCTGGAAGGGGAACGTCCGGGAGCTCGATAACGCCCTGGAACGCGCCGTGATCCTGGCCGACGGGCCGGTCCTGATCCCCGAGGACTTCCCTCCCGGCCTTATCACCGAGCGCGAGCCGGCCCCCGTCGCGGGGGACGATCTGCGCGCCTCGGTCCGCGAGCACGAGCGTCAGCACATCCAGCGCGTGCTCGAAGCCTGCGACGACGACAAGCGCGAGGCGGCCCGACGGCTTGGCCTGGGCCTATCCTCGCTCTATCGCAAGCTCGAAGAACTCGGCCTCCGGACCCAATCCACAGGTTGAGTCCCTGCCTGAACTCAGCCGGCCGAAGCTTCGCCAGCTTCCTCGAACAGGGCGAGGCTCGCCGTGAAGCCGTGGACGAAATTCTTGCCGCCAACGGGGCCGATCTCTCCCATCGCGAAGAACCCGCCGACGGCGATCGGCCCGAAGACCTCGTGGACGAGCCCCACATCGTGGTTCGGCCTGGAGAAGAGGCGAGAGCCCCGGCCGTTGCAGGTGAAGAGCAAGGCTCCGGCCAGAGTGCGGCCGCCAAGCGCATCCCGCGTGGATTCAAGCAGCGATCGCAAGTCCTCGGTCGCCGTCTCCGAGTCGCGCACGTGGAATTGCACGGTCTGCCCCACGCGGACGTAGTCGCTGATCGCGATCCCGCCCTGCTCGTCGGCGCCCATCACGTTGCGGACCAGGAAGTCACCCCGGGCGAACGACTCCTGATACTCGTTGATGACCCGGCCGAGGTGCAGCCCGCTCTGGACGAGCCCTTGCTCCTCTGGGGTGAGCTCCGCAAAGAGTTCCTTGAAGACCTCAAGCGCAGGCCGACGTCCCAGTTCCCTGACGACGTTCTGCTCGACCTTGGTGACGATATACGGCTTCCCGATCGGCCGGCATCCCTGGCTGACGACCGTCCGCAGTCCGATCCCCCCTCGGATCTGCAGCCCGACCGCCCCGTCCTTGAAGACGTCCCCCTGCAAGACCAATCGATTGCGTCCCCGAGTGTGGCTGGCGCTGGCCATGCCGCCGCAGATGCGGACTCCGGCGGCCGTCGAATCGAGATGCTGGAAGAATTGGTCGGGCGGGAAGGAGAAAGGGTCGCCGAGCAGGAGAAGGGTTGAAGTTGGATCCGGCCTCGGCCCCTCGAATTGGCCTTCGGCGAAGGTTACGCGGTAGGGTTCGGCCTCGAGGCCGGGATGGGACATGAGCCAGACCGAGAGCGCCGGGGCCTCCTCGACCTCCCGGTCCTCCCCCACGATCGACTCCCCCGTGCAGCCGAGGACGAAGCGTCCCAGCCCGGCGCGGGTTAGTTCCGAGGCGATCTTGCCCAGCCCTTCGGCGTGGTGGATCGAGGCGAAGATCAGGGCCAGGTCGGCCGAACTGCCGATCGCCGCCGAGGCCTTTTCCAGGACCTCCGCCAGTGCATCCTCGGTTTGGTTCTGAAGCGAGAGGACCGAGACACACTTCATGTTCAACATTCCTCAGTCGAAGAGGCAAGCCGTACCGCCCCGACCTCGCGGCGATCGGGGTCCGCTCGATGTCCCGGATGTCTCAGGAGAGCGAGAACTCGAATGTGTTTGCGCTTAACCGGAAGCTCGAGCCTCGCTATAATACGGAGAGGTCCCCCTATTGCCCACTCATCTTATGATCCCCCTGCCGACAACCGGGCGAGAGCCGAACGAAACCTCCCGGAACCATACGCTTGCCGAACGAGCACGAACCTGCGGTGATCGCCGTCAACGTCGTCCGAGGGCCCGGCCCCTCGAGATCGGGTTGTCGAAGGTTGTGGCCGAAGGTGTTATCGGCCGGATGGGCCGGCCTTGCAGCGGGGCTCCGGGGGTCTCCGGCGAATTCCTCCAACGCGCGTCGATCCCCGGATTGACGTGCCACGTACGAATATCGAACAATCGAGGCTCCGACGGCCGCCCCCAAACGAACGACTGATCGCGGCGGAAGGTTGGCCGATACGTTTCTCGCCGGCAGACAGACGAGACCAAGACGCGCCTGATGTCGTTGTGTCGTTAGCCACGTTTCGACAGGATCCCTTTCTTCGCTTGGACCAAGTTCATGGCCTTCGACCCGAAACTGATCCGCAACTTCTCGATCGTGGCGCACATCGACCACGGGAAGAGCACGCTCGCCGACCAGCTCTTGCTCCAATCCGGCGCAATCACCCAGCGCGAATTCCGCGAGCAACTCCTGGACGACATGGACCTGGAGCGCGAGCGAGGGATCACGATCAAGGCCCGCGCCGTCGCCATCAACTACGTGCTCGACGGCACGACCTATGAGCTGAACCTGATCGACACCCCCGGCCACGTCGACTTCCACTACGAAGTCTCGCGCAGCCTCGCCGCCTGCGAGGGGGCCATCCTCCTGGTCGACTCGACCCAGGGGGTGCAGGCCCAGACCGTCGCCAACGCCTACCTCGCGATCGCGGGCGACCTGGCCATCGTGCCGGTGCTGAACAAGATCGACATGCAGGCCTCCCGCCCGGACGAGATCCGGGAGGAGATCATGGCGACCCTCGGTATCGACCCGAGCGAGGTCCTGGCCATCAGCGCCAAGACCGGCCTCGGCGTCCCCGACGTCTTCCGGGCCATCGTCGAACGCGTCCCGCCCCCCGCCGGAGATCCCAAGGCCCCGCTCCGGGCGCTCATCTTCGACTCGAAGTTCGACGACTACCAAGGCGTCGTCATCTACGTCAGGGTCGTCGACGGCGTGCTCAAGGTCGGCCAGAAGATCAAGCTCATGGCCGGCGAGACCGAGCACGAGGTCATCGGGCTCGGCCGGTTCCGCCCGCACAGCGTCCCCTGCGACGAGCTCGGGGTCGGGCAGGTGGGCTACGTCACGGCCAACATCAAGAAGCTCTCCGACGTCAACATCGGCGACACGATCACCGAGCATCCTCGGGGGGCCTCGACGCCGCTCCCCGGCTACCAGGAGCCGGTGCCGGTCGTCTTCTGTGGGCTCTTCCCCGCGACGCACAACCAGTTCGAGGACCTGCGGACGGCCCTGCAGAAGCTCGCGCTCAACGACTCGAGCTTCTCGTTCGAGCCCGAGACGTCAGACGCCCTCGGCTTCGGCTTCCGCTGCGGCTTCCTGGGCATGCTCCACATGGAGATCGTCCAGCAGCGCCTCGAACGCGAGAGCAACCTCTCGCTCGTGCAGACGGCCCCCAACGTCACGTATGAGATCGTGACGGTGAAGGGGGAGACGATGCACATCTCGAACCCGACCCGAATCCCGGATCCGGGCGACATCGAGGAGTTCCGCGAGCCAATCGCCAAGGTCAATTTCATCCTCCCGTCGGACTGCATCGGTGCGATCATGCAGCTCTGCGAGGATCGCCGCGGGACGTACGTCAAGACCGAGTACATCACCACGACCAGGGCGATCCTGAGCTATGAATTGCCCCTGGCCGAAATGATCTACGACCTCTACGATAAGTTGAAGAGCGCGACGCGCGGCTACGGCACGATGGACTATGAGCTCCTCGGGTATCGTGCCAGCGACCTCTGTCGGCTCGACATCCTCGTGGCGGGGTCGAAGGTCGACGCCCTCTCCATCGTGGTCCACCGGGCGCACGCCGATCGCCGCGGCCGAAAGCTCGTGAAGAAGCTCCGGGGCGAGATCGAGCGGCACCAATTCGAGGTCGCCATCCAGGCCGCCATCGGCAGCCGCGTCATCGCCCGCGAGACGATCTCCGCCTTGCGGAAGAACGTCACCGCGAAGTGCTACGGCGGCGACATTTCGCGAAAACGGAAGCTGTTGGAGAAACAAAAGGAAGGTAAGAAGCGAATGAAGCAGGTGGGGAACGTGGAAATCTCGCAAGAGGCGTTCCTCTCGGTCCTCGACGACAGCGATGAATGACCTCGGGGTGGCCGAGGTTGCTTGCTCTCCGAGAATCAACCCTCCGACTCGGCTCCCGGCCTGAACCGGGGCGAGCCGAGGGCGAAGGCGCAGGACCGCCCACATGCCCGAGTCGCAACCGCGATGACCATGAGCCTGGCCAACGAGGTCAAGTCCGAGACCGTCATCCCGAATCCGGCGACCGGATTCGTGCGACAGGTCGTCGAGTTCCTCGTGGTCATGACGCTCGGCATCCTCCTCTTCCGCACCTTCGCCGCCGAAGCCTACATCGTCCCCACCGGCTCCATGGCCCCCACGCTCCTCGGCATGCACGAGGAGCTCGTCTGCCCGAACTGCCAGATCCAGTTCAACCTCGGGCTCGACGAAGGGGGTCGTTCCGGACGTCCCATCTGCCCCAATTGCGGGCAGAACGGCCTCGAGAATTACCCGGCACTCGAATGCAGCGGCGACCGCCTGCTCGTCCAGAAGTTCCTGTACGACTTCCGGCCACCCAGGCGCTGGGAGGTCGCGGTCTTCCACTTTCCGGGGGATCCGTCGCAGGCGTACGTCAAGCGCGTCGTCGGCTTACCGAATGAGCGGGTGCAGATCGTCCACGGCGACATCGTGGTGGACGGGACAATCGCCCGCAAGACGCTCGAAGAGCAGCGGGCGATGCGGATCCTCGTCTACGACAATCAGTTCGTCCCCCGCGACTCGTCCCGGTTCCCACGGTTCATTTTCCGCCGCGGCAGGCCTCGCGAGAACCTGCCCAGCGGTTGGAAGGCGTCGGGGGGGAGGTTCTCGCACGAGGCCCTCGCCGACCCCACTTACTCCGGCCCCGGCGACTGGCTCGAGTATCGTCACTGGGATCCCGACCGGGGCCGATACGCCCCCGTCTACGACTTCTCTTCCTACAATGGCGGCGAGTTGCGGGGAGAAAACCGGATCACCGACCTGATGGTCGAGGCCCGCCTCCGGCCGGGGCCCGACCTCGACGCGTTCGACTTCAGGATCAATTCGGGTGCGGATCGGTTCCTCATCACAATCCCGACGAGGAAGACCTCGACGGCGGTGCCGCTCCCGACCGTTCGCCGCAACGGCGTCGCATTACCGCTCGGCCACGCATTGACCCTGGCCCAGGCCGCGGAAGACGCCTCCTCAATACTCCTCGAAGTCTCGGCGATGGACCAACGCTTGCTCGTCGCGGTCGACGGGAAACTCCTCTTCGACCCCATCGACTACGATTCCCCCAATCGAGGCCCCGGGGGGGACGAGAGCCCATTCGGGATCGGCGTCCGAAGCGGGACGCTCGACGTCGAGTCGGTCCGGCTCTTCCGGGACGTCTATTACACGAGCGAACTGGCGAACACCCCCCAACGACCATTCGCCGTCGACCGTCCTTACCCGCTCGGCCCCGACGAGTTCTTCGTGCTGGGCGATAATAGCCCGGTCTCGAACGACTCCCGGTTCTGGCCCGACAGCCCGGTCGTGCGGACGGAACTCCTGCTGGGGAAACCCTTCCTGGTCCATCTGCCGGGCCAGGTGGTGCCCCTCGAAGTGTTCGGCCGCTCGGTTTACTGGGTTCCCGATCCCAGGAAAATTCGCTACATTCGTTGATCGTGGGATGATGTTGTCGAGCTATTCCGGAGAGCCTGGACGATGAAACGGACCTACGCTAACCAGCCCGAGATGCGAGGTCCCGAAGGAGCCCCCAAGATCGAAACCTCGACCAAGACGAAGAAGAAGGAAGAGAAGAAAGAGGGGCACCGCGAGACGGTCGAAGCGGTCGTCTTCGCCTTCGTTCTGGCACTCCTGGTCCGTGGGTTCGAGGCCGAGGCCTTCGTCATCCCCACCGGCTCGATGGCCCCGACCCTGATGGGCCGACACAAGGAAATCGCCTGCCCCGAATGTGGTTACGTCTATGCCGTCAACGCCTCGATCGAGGACGACGGCGGGCGTTCGCTCGGACTCGCCGGTTTCCGCCTGGGTGCTTCGAAGCCCGGGAACTATCAGTCCCAGACGGTCGTCGCCGGCACCTGCGTCAACTGCCGCTTCCAGGCCAAGCTCTCTGACGAGCCGACCTTCAACGGCGACCGCATCCTCGTGATGAAGTTCCCCTACGACATGCCCTTCCTGCCGGGGGCGGGGGGTCCTGATCGCTGGGACATCGTCGTCTTCCGCTATCCCGAAGACCCCGAGGTCAGCTACATCAAGCGCCTCGTCGGCCTCCCCGGCGAAGACCTCCGCGTCTGGTTCGGCGACCTCTACATCAAGCCGCCGGGCGCCAAGGAATACCGGATCGAGCGCAAGCCGCTCGAGCACCAGGCCGCGATGGGAATGCTCGTCTACGACGATCGCCACCGCGCGTCGAAGCTCCAGGACAAGCCCGAGTGGCTCCGATGGACCTCCTCGGGCAAGGCCACGTGGAACCAGGACGTGAAAGAGAGCCCGGGGCTCTACACGGTCGAGGCCGCCGAAGGGCAGGAGTCAGAACTCCGGTATCGCCACCTCGTCCCCGACCCCGAACAGTGGGATGCCCTCGCCGCCGGCGAGACTCCCGCGCGTGGCCCTCGGCCGACGGTCATCACCGATTTCTACTCGTACAACACGAGCCAGACGAGCCTCTCCCGCAGCGACTATGACGGTGGCCGGATGCAGCCCCACTGGGTCGGCGACCTCAGCCTCTCCACCTCGTTTGAGGCCGTAAAGCTCCAGGGCGTCGTCCGTTTCGAGCTGGTCGAAGGTGGCGTGATCAACCGCTGCGAAATCGACCTCAAGACGGGGGTTGCCAACCTCTATCATGGGGACGAGCGTCTGAACAAGGAGCCGAGTGCCCCGGTGATCACGAGCGCCGGCACCAAGTACGACGTGACCTTCGCGAACGTCGACAACCGGCTCACGCTGCTGATCAATAATCGCCCGGTCTTCGGCGATGGCCTGACCTATGACGACCCGAAGGCCCACCCGATCCCGACGGTCGAGGACCTCTCTCCCGCCCGGGTGGCGGCAGTCGGTGCTTCGGTCAGCGTCAGCGACCTTGTCCTGAAGCGGGATATTTACTATACCCTCAACCCGGGCTATTCCGATTACGACGGCCTCTGGGACAACCGCTACTCGCGGACCGCGGTCGAAGTCTTCGATAACCTCGCCGATCCGGCCAAACTCGCGTTTCTTTCCGGCCTCCAGCCGAGAGACTTCGCGATCGGGCAGGATCGTTACGTAATGATGGGTGACAATAGCCCGCAGAGCAAGGACAGCCGGGGTTGGTCGACGGCCGATCACCGCGACCCGAATATCCCGATCGAGGAGTCTGGGGCGGGGTGGGACAGTTCGAACCGGGCGAGTTGGGAAGTGCCTCGGGCCATGCTGACGGGGAAAGCCTTCTTCATCTACTGGCCGCATGGCAAGCCGTTCGGCCCCGACATCCGGATCAACCACAACTTCCGCGTCCCGTTCCTGCCGTACTTTGAGCGAATGAAGTGGATACGCTGACCGCAAGACGCGGTTGACCGCCTCGACCCGGCTCCGGGCGGAAAGCACTCTCGGCGTTCATGGAGGATCTGCCCATGGCCTTGCTCGAAGCTCGCGGTCTGGAAAAGTGGTACGGCCGCCGCCAGGTCGTCAACGGCGTCGACTTCGACGTCAACCGCGGAGAAGTGGTCGGGCTCCTCGGCCCCAACGGCGCCGGTAAGACCACCAGCTTCCGCATGACGATCGGCCTGATCGACGCCGACGGAGGCAAGGTTCTCTTCGACGGCGAGGAGGTCACGGGCCTCCCCATGTACAAGCGGGCTCGTCTGGGAATGGGCTACCTCGCCCAGGACTCGAGCGTCTTCAAGCTCCTGAGCGTCGAAGACAACCTGATGGCGATCCTCCAGACGCGCGGCGGGATGAGCCGCAAGGAGCGCGTCGCGCGCCAGGATGAGCTGCTCTCGCAGTTCGGGCTCCTGCATATTCGCAAGACCAAGGCCGCGCGAGTCTCGGGCGGCGAGCGTCGACGGTTGGAGATCGCCCGGTCGTTGATCACCAACCCCAAGCTCATCATGCTCGACGAACCATTCGCCGGCATCGACCCCAAGACGGTGAATGAGATCCAGGACGCGATCCGCGACCTCGCGGTCTCGTTCAACCTCGGGATCCTCCTGACCGACCACAACTTCCGCGAGACGATCGAGGTCACCGACCGCAGCTACTTGATCCGCGAAGGCCGTGTCTTCGCGTACGGCACGCCGGGCGAGATCCTCATGAATCCGGACGTCCGTCGCTACTACCTGGGCGAGCGCTTCGACGCCGGCCACCTCCTCGACCAGATCCAGCGCCGGAGCCTGGGCCACCACGAGCCAAGCCATCATCCGCAAGGCGACGTGTACATTGACTCCATCGACGTCGAGCCCGGCTGTTTCCCCATCGACGACCATACGAACGACGGCCTGGGTGGCCCGATCCATTGAGGACGAGGTGACTCTCCGAGTCCCTTGTTCCAAAGTTGCGAGGATGTGAGCCACCTATCCGCGAAGTTTCCTTGACGGTTTCCCCCCTTTTCGAGAAGATCCCGCGCTCGATTCTCTCTCGCTGGTCAGAAGCGGGGTCGAATCCATTCGCTATTGCGATGCACCGCCATATTCACCAAGGAGGGCTGGATGGCGCGGGTCACGATTGACGGGGGCGCGTCGAAATCGACGGCGACCGAAGAACAATATCGCCGCCTCGAAACGGGCGACATCCTCTATTTCCCCGAGACCCCTTTCGCCCTGTCGCAGGAAGAGCGCACGTTCCTCCTGTCGCAGAAGCAGATCGACGCCTCGTATCACAAGAACATCAGCTACCGCCCCGCCGAAGACCGCCTCAAGGGGGTCGACCAGAAGGACGCGGGCGAGTTCGAGCGGATGCACCAGGTCATGCGCGGCTACTCCGAGCGCGCGATCGGGTTCATGTCGAACTTCCTCTCCCGCTATGCGGGCGAATGGAAGATCGACTTCGCCAGCTTCCGCCCGATCGAAGAAGAAGGGCGCAAGGTCTCCCTGCGATCGAGGAACGACCTGATCCACGTCGATTCGTTCCCGTCGCGACCGTCGCACGGCGACCGCCTGCTCCGGATCTTCACCAACATCCACCCGACCCGGGACCGGATCTGGGTGACATCCGATAACTTCGAGCAACTGGCCTGGCAGTACGCCGCCAAGGCGAGGCTGCCGCACAGGCCGACGAAGCTCGGTCAGATCAAGAGCCAGGCGACCCGCGTCCTTTCCGGGCTCGGCCTGCCGGTCGTCGATCGGCCGCCTTACGACCAGTTCATGCTCCGCTTTCACCACTTCCTCAAGGAGAGCGAGGCCTTCCAGCGCGACTGCCCCAAGGATCGCTGGGAATTCCCGCCCAACTCCACGTGGATCGTCTTCACCGACACGACGAGCCACTCCTGCATCAGCGGCCAGTACGCCCTCGAGCAGACGTTCATCGTCAGGCGCAACAGCCTCGTCTTCCCCGACAAGGCCCCGATCGCCATCCTCGAGCGCATGGCCGGCTTTCCTCTCGCATCGCCCACTGCCAAGAGCGCCTGAGCCGGGAAGCCTCAATCCGACAATGCCAGGAGGGTTCGGATCGCCAACCGACGATCTCGAACCCTCTGTCTATTTCCGGTGTTATGGATCGCGTCTCAGGCGGCGGCGCCTTTCGCCGGCTTCTCCGCATCGAGCTGGATTTCGACCGCCGTCCAGACCCGGTCGGGAGTGAGCTCGTCAAAGCACTCAAGCCGTTCGCAACGCGTGATGTACTTCGCCGCGCACCAGACGCAGGTCGAGACTGCCATCGCCTTCGGCCCGTACGGCCCGTTGAGTTGCGGGCTCGTGCAGGTGTAGATCCCCACCACGCGGGCACCTGCCGCGGTCGAGAGGTGGAGCGGCCCCGTGTCGTTGGAGACGACCAGGTCGGACTCGCTGGCGAGAGCCGCGAGTTGTGGCAGGGTCGTGCGCCCGCAGACGTCGACGACCGGGCTTTCCTTGTAAAGGTCCAGGAATTCCTCGACCCAAACGCGATCCTCCGGTGCACCGATCAGGACGATGCCCGCGCCTCGAGTCGCGTGGGCCCGACGGGCGATCTCGGCGAAGTGCCGGGGTGGCCAGCGCTTCGTCTCCCAGCGAGCCCCCATGTTCAGCACGAGCCTCGGCCTGGGGACGGAGGCCATGAGATCCCTGGCCCACTGGCGATCGGCCTCGGTCATCGGGACCACGTACCTCGGCGCGGAGATGTCGCCGCCGAAGGCCTCGGCCACGGAGAGGAGCCGATCGACCGCATGCGAATCCTCGCCGGGCGTCGGCACCTGATGGGTATAGAACCAGTCCGCACCTTCGCGAGAATCCCCTCGGCCCACACGGTACTTCGCCCCGGTGGCGGCCGTCATGATCCCCGATCGCAGCAAGCCCTGCAGGTCGATCGTGACGTCGAACCGTCGGCTCCTCAACTGCTTGAGGAAACCGAGGAACCCGCGAATCCCCTTGAGGCTGAGCCCCCCCTTGGTCCGGTCGTAGAGGATGACCTCTTCGAGGTCCGGATGCCCTTCCACGAGCCCTCTGAGCGAGCGATTCACGACCCACGAGAACTTCGCCTCGGGCCAGAGGTCTCGCAGCGATGAGAGGACCGGGAGCGCATTGACGATGTCGCCCAGGGCGCTCGGCTTGATGATGCAGACGCGTTCGGGGCGCAGGTCGCGCAGTTCCGTGAGCGGTCGGGACATGATTCGGGGAACTCCTTTTCCCTCATCCTGGACACCGGCGTAATCTAATCGGTATCGCCAGTCAGCACAACACGACCGATGGTCACGTAGGCCATACAGGCCTGTCCCCTTCAACCTGAGTCGAGAACGAGCCTCAATGTCCTGCTTTGCGAATGGCTTCCCCGTACGATTCAAGCTGCCCGTACTTCTTCTGCCAGGTGGTGTAGAGGAAGCCGTGAATGTTCCGAACTCCCTTCGCCGCCTCGTTCCATCCTGAGAAGCCCGAGAGGTCATCGGCGTCGTAATACCCGGCGATGATCTGGCGATGGCCGAGCTTGGCGAACCAGTTGAGGCTCTCCTTCGACTTCTCGCCGTTCCAATTCAGGATCGTGATCTGGGGATCCAGCCCTTTCCAGGAACCTTCGAGGCTTCCGTTGACCAGGTAGTAATCCTTCCTGGCATTGTGGAAGGGGTCGAACATATCGGACCAGACGAGCAACTCCGACCTGGGGGCGACCTCCTTGAGGATGGCGGCACAACGCTTGACATTCCGCGCCAGCAATTCACCCGGCGACGCGTGGCGGTCCTGGCAGGCCTTGCACCAGTTGGCCACGCGGATCTCGTCGTGCGACATCAGGAACGCCCGGGGATGGAAGAGGTCGTTCACGCGACGAGCCTGGTCTTTAAGCAGGGCGTCCAGCTTGGGGTCACTCAGGCAGCACATCAACTGACCGCCGTGGATCGGAACCGGGTGATACCAGCTCACCTTGAGCTTGGCTCCGTCCTTGATCCGGGAGCCGGAAGTCAGACGCAGGGAAGGGCCTGCGTGCCCGAAGTCGTAGAGGCCCGCATACGGGACGACGCCGAGCTTAGGATCCACGATCGGCTCGAAGTCTTTCCCCTCCTCGTAGCGAGTCCGGCCGTCGTCGGAGATGACCGAGAGGGGGCAGCCGTCTCGCCTCAGGATGTTGACGAAGCCCAGCGGCTCGAGTTTGATGTCATCGACCCAGAGGGTCCCCGTCTTAACCCCCCAGACGCCGACGTAAGCATTGATCGACTCCTGGTCGAGCGTATTGAAGACGACGTCGACCTGGGTCCAATCTTGATTCGGCCGGATCTCGGCCTCATGGAACGTCAAGGGTCGCGCCGACTCGGCGGCACCCAGCACGGTGAGATGGAACGACCCGGGGGCCTTGTAGTCGCGAGTCTTAACCCAGCAGGAGAAGCGATAGGCCGAATGAGGTCGCACGGCGAGGCGCTGGATCAGGCGTGCATTGGCCGCGGAGCCACCTTTCCCCGGGTCTTCAATCCGGCAGGAGACATGCCCCCCGTGGAAAGTGGCTCGGTCGGCGAAGGTGGTCTTCCCCGGGTCGTCCTGGAACGAGAACCCGGCGAACCTGTCGCCACGCACATCTTCGAGCCCGCCATTCTTGTAGCCGGCGTCGGGATCCTCGACCAACCGAGCCTCGGGTCCGTTGACGACGAAAGGGGCATCGACGACGGGAAGGCCTTCGGCGAGGTTGGGGTCGTGCGCGAGCAGGCCTTCGCTGTAACCGATCGGGAAGACGGCCGGGATCAGCTCGAAATCCAGGTCGGCCGCCGCCTCGACGACCTTCCGAACGTTCCGGAGATATCCCGGATGCATCCGGTCGAGGATGTTGAATTTGTAGTCGGCGAGGATCATGCCGTTGTAGCCGGCCTTCCTCGATCGGCCGATGAGGGCGAGGATGTCGTCGACGCTTTCTTCCACGGCGAGGTTGGGCGCGGCATAGACCCAGCGTTTCTCGTAGCGTGGACGGGACTCTTCCGCCATACTCGTCGCTCGAGTCGCGACCACGACCAGCGTCAGCACCACGAGGATGCCTGGGCCAAAGCGCTTCATCACCGGGACTCCTCACATGCCAGGGCCTCGATACGACAGGCTTTCCGATCGACGCTCGACGGCTCGACAACGCGGCGCCGCTTCGCGGGGCATCGCCGGCGAAACCAATCGACAAATCCATGTGTATTTTAGGCGCGGACCTGATTCGAAGCAATGGGATCGACGCGAAGCCCCTCATTGCACATCGCGGGCTTCACGGCTAACGCGACAAAAAGCCAACAATCGCTGTTCCCTTCATAGGAGAGTCTGACGATGAGAGCGAGCGCGAACCGACGTGAGTTCCTCGAAGTGGCCTCGGCCTCGATCGGTGCGGCGAGCCTCGCGGCGACGGCCGCCCCTGCGCCCGCCGTCGCCGCCGACGGCAAGCCCCGGATGAAGCTGGCCGCGCTCGCGTCGGTGTACTACTACCTCTCGCACGCCTATCACATCGTCGGCCGGTTCCTCGACGGCTTCCCCGTGCACGACGGTCGGGGGCTCCATCGGCCCGACTTCGACATCGCCAGTCTCTTCATCGAGCAGGTGATCCCCCAGACCGACCTCGGCCGCGCGAAGGCCGCAAAGCACAACGTCCGGCTCAGCGAGTCGATCGCCGACGCCCTGACGCTCGGCACCGGCAAACTCGCGGTCGACGGCGTCCTGCTCATCGCCGAGCATGGCGACTATCCCTATAACGACAAGTTCCAGAAGCTCTACCCGCGCGGGCGTTACTTCCGCGAAGTCCTCGACGTCTTCAAGGCCTCAGGCCAGTCCGTCCCAGTCTTCATCGATAAGCACCTTTCCTACAACCGGAAAGAAGCGCAGGGGATGTACGACCAGGCCAAGGCCATGAATGTCCCCCTGATGGCCGGCTCGAGTTTGCCGGTCACCTGGCGCCTGCCCGAGCTGGAAATACCCCTCGGGCAGCCCTGGAAGGAGGCGATCGTCGCCTCGAGAGGGGACCTGGAAATCTTCGGCTTCCACGCCCTGGAGACGCTCCAGTGCATGGTCGAGCGTCGCGACCGGAAGGGCAAGCCGCAAGGCGTGGCCGCCGTGACCTGCCTCGAAGGGGACGCCGTCTGGGAGGCCGGCAGCCAGGGGGTCTGGTCCCCCACGCTCCTCGACGAGGCCCTCTCGCGGAGCCATACCCTGAACCCCGGCGACATGCGTCAGAACACCCTCGACTTCATGCCCCCGGCGGGCAAGGACCACATCACCAAATTCCGAAAGCCGATCGCGTTCGTCGTCGAGTACGTCGACGGCTTCAAGGCGACGGCCATGATCCTCAACGGCCACGTCGACGACACCACCTTCGCCGGCCGGCTGGACAAGCCCTCCGACGACCTCGTCTCGACGCTCGTCTATCTCCCCGCCCCCCCCGGCGCGAATTTCTTCAACCCGCTCGTCCTCCGCATCGAGGACTTCTTCAAGGCCAAGAAGCCCCCGTATCCGGTCGAGCGAACCTTGCTCACCGGCGGCATCCTCGACGTCGCCCTGGAGAGCCGGATCCGGGGCCATCAGCGCCTCCTGACCCCCGACCTCGCGACGATCGACTATGAAGCCCCCGCGGATTCGGGCTACATTCGGACGCCGGTCGCCAATGCGCGGGCGAACCGGACCTGATCGCGTCGTTCTACAATGTCAGGCAGTTCAAAACCCTGCCCATCTTCGCACAAGGCTTTCACGCGCGAAGGGGGGCAGGGGAGCCAGCCGCGGGTCGTCGAATCGCCGGGGAGCACGCGTCGATGAAGGCCGAGATTATTTCGATCGGGTCGGAGATCACCAGTGGGCAGAGCCTCGACACGAATAGCCAGTGGCTGAGCCGAGGCCTGTCCGCCATCGGCGTCCCGGTCCACTTCCACACGACGCTGGGAGACGACCTGGAGGAGAACATCGAGGCCTTCCGGATCGCGTCCAGGCGGGCCGACCTCGTGCTGTCGACCGGCGGCCTCGGGCCGACGCAGGACGACCTGACCCGTGAGGCCCTCGCGATCGTCGGGGGAGTCCCGCTCGTCGAGGACGCCGCCTCGCTCGCGGCGATCGCCGAGATGTTCGCCAGACGCAACCGCGTCATGGCCGAAAGGAACCGGGTCCAGGCCCTCTTCCCGCAAGGAGCCGAAGTCCTGCCGAACCGCGTCGGGACCGCGCCTGGGATCTGGATGAAGGTCGGCAACTCGACCTTCGGCTGCATGCCGGGCGTCCCCTCCGAGATGCGGATCATGTTCGAAGAACAGGTCGCCCCTCGTCTGCGCGGGATCGGCGGCCAGGGCCGGGTGATCGTACACCGGAAAATCAACCTCTTCGGCAGGGGTGAATCGGAACTCGAGGCCGACGCGATGGACCTGACCGCCCGGGGCCGTCATCCCGAGGTCGGCATCACCGCCCACGACGCCACGATCAGCTTCCGGGTCACGGCCGAAGGCACCTCTGAAGCAGAAGCCCTCCGCGCCATCGAGCCCACGATCGCCCTGATCCGCGAGCGATTCGCCGAGTTGATCGTCGGAGAGGGGACCGAGGACGTCGCCGAGGCCCTCGTCGCCCAGCTCGTCCGCACGAACTCGACTCTCGCGGTGGCCGAATCCTGCACCGGGGGCCTCATCGCCCACCTCATCACGGCTCTGCCCGGGGTTAGCCCATACTTCCCGGGGGGCGTCGTCTCGTACGCGAACGAGGTCAAGGAATCGATCCTGGGCGTTCCCCGAGAGTTGCTCGAAGCCTACGGGGCCGTCAGCGAGGAGGTGGCCATCGCGATGGCGAAGGGGGTCCGTGAACGCCTCGGCGCCAGGATCGGCCTGAGCGTCACCGGGATCGCAGGGCCGACGGGGGGCACGCCCACGAAGCCGGTCGGGCTCGTCTATCTCGGCCTCGCGACGGCCGACCGCGTCCAGACCCGCCGCCTCGACATCGGCCCCGACCAGCCCCGCGACACCATCCAGCGGCGCGCGGCCAAGCAGGCGATCAACTGGGTCCGGCTCAATCTCCTCAGGGAGAACGGTTGAATCAACCCGCCTTGTGGACGAGTTGGCCCCCCTCGACCGTCCAGCCCTTCCAGAGCGGAGCAATCTCGGGATGATGGTCACGGCACCAGGCCGTGGCCTCATCGATCATTTTAGTCTGGGCAGCGCGATCCCCTTGGTTCTTCAGAGCGTGACGCAAAAGACAGGCTAACTCCTGATTCGGCCCCGCCGTGTCGCAAGCCTGATCGAGGCGTCGGCCCGCCCCGGGGTCTCCCTTCGCGCCGGAAACCAGCACGAACGAGGCCCAGAGCTGGATCTCCGGATCCTGATGCGCGGCCAGGACCTCGAGCGGAGCCTTGGGGACCTCGACCCCGTCGATCGCGGCCAGGGCCAGGGGCCGTGCCAGCACGAGCCGGAGCCAATCCGGCCAGCCCGGGCTCTTCGCCACGGCGTTCACGTAAGCCGCGGGATCCCTCGCCACCAACTCGGAGTTCATCGACTCTGCCAGGAGGTATCTCGCGAGCGTCGGCAGGGGCTTCCGCAAGGACATCTCCCAGCGCTGATCCTGGTTCAGCTTCGGATCTTTCCCCAAAGCGTATGCCGCCTGAATCCGCTCAACTTCCGTCTTACTGGCGTCATGGACGACGTAAATTCGCCCCCAGACGTCTCGCATCGACCAGACACCGTAGCCGAACCAGCTCACCAGTGAGAGAACCGCAACCAGCCCGGCGATCCCGAAATAGAAGAGCCCGCCGTACTTCTCCTGCTGGGACCGACGCGAGGGCGGGTCCGGGGTGACGATCGGCAACGACGGGAACACCGGTAAAGACTTGCCGTCCCCTTCGAATCGGATGTGAGGTTCCATGCGCTTGCCATTCTGTTCCCGGGATTTTCGACGATTCCACGACCTCGAATTCCTTCGCCGTCTCTCGAAATCACCTTCGCAGTTTGATCGTCCGGGGACAAGTCCCTCCGCGTTCGTCGCTTGATTGGGATAGGTTAAGAATCTCTCGCCCCGCCCGTGATTCAATACGAATTCCATCAGACTCGGACGATTTGATGCATGCGTCGAGGCTTATCGGGCCCGCGACACGACGGGGCCCTTCGTGTAAGATGAGCCGGCTGGACTCGATCGCCGGAGTTGCAGGCGGTGGCCGTTCTCGAGGGGGGACCGTGCGAATCAGACGTGGATGGATCGCGATTGCCATGGCGCTGGGGGGGATCGTCTCGACGGCCGCCGGTGCCGAAAACACCGAGCCCGAACTCTGGTCCCTGAGCCCGGTCGTCCGCCCCGAGATCCCGACGGAGGCCAAGGGCCAGCCCAACCCGATCGACGCCTTCCTCGCGGCCGAGTATCGCGAAAAGAAGCTGGAGCCACTAGCCACGGCCGATAAGTCGACCTTGCTCCGGCGCGTGACCCTCGATCTGACCGGCCTGCCGCCGACGCCCGCCGAGCTTGATGCCTTCCTCCAGGACGAGTCGGCGAACGCCTATGAGTCGGTCGTCGACCGCCTGCTGGCCAGCGACCAGCATGGCGTGCGGTTCGGCCGGCACTGGCTCGACGTCCTCCGCTACGCCGATGTCGACGAGCGCATGGTGGCCGCGCCCGGGATCCACCTCTGGCGAGAGTGGATCATACGCGCCTTGAACGACGACACCCCGTACGACGAGTTCGTCAGGGCCCAGCTCACCGGCTTCCGGAGCTCGGATAGGACCCAGATGACCGCCACCGGCCGTCGCACCCGCAAGGAGCCACGGCCGGACGACATGTTCGCGCTCGGCCTGCTGGCCAGGGGGGCCGTCCTCCGCGACGGCAAGGACGGCGGGGAACTGCCCATCGCCGCCGTGGAGACGGTCTCTTCCGCCTTCATGGGCCTGACCGTGGCCTGCGCCAAGTGCCACGACCACATGTACGACCCGATCAAGCAGAGTGATTACTACGCGATGAAGGCGCTCTTCGACCCGCTGGTCCTCCGCAAGGTGACGCTTGCCTCCCCGGCCGAGCTCCTCGCCGAGGGCCGCGCGATAGAAGAGGCCGAGCGTAAGCGGGTCCAGGCCGAGGCTCCGATCAACGAATTGCTCGCCCCTTACAAGAAACGCCTCTATGACGACCGCGTGGCGATGCTCCCGGCCGACATCCGCGCCATCATCCTCAAACCCGAAGGGGAGCGAACCGACGCCGAGCAGAAGATCGCCGACGACTATTTCCCCGTCCTCCGGATCGACACGGACAAGATCCTCGAGATCATGCCCGAGGCGGATAAGGCGCGTTTCCGCGAACTCCAGTCCCGCCAGAACGGGGCGAGCAACGGCGGCAGGCGAGGCCCCGGTCTCCCCGCCTTCTGGACGGTGGAGGTCGATCCCAGGCGGGCCGAGGAGCCCAGCTACATCCTCACCAGCGGCGAACCCGATCGCCCCGAGAAGGATCGCCCGGTCAAACCCGGCTGGCCCTTCGCCCCGGCGGGGCAAAAGTTTCGCGAGGGTCGGATCGAGGCCTTCTCCGACTGGCTGACCGCCCCCGAGAACCCACTCTTCGCCCGAGTCGCCGTCAACCGACTCTGGCAGTGGCATTTCGGCGAGGGCCTGCACCGGTCGCCGAGCGACTTCGGCGAGCTCGGCGGGGTACCGGCGAACCGTCCCTTGCTCGACTGGCTGGCTTCGGAGTTCGCCAACCGCGGCTTCAGCATGAAGGTCATGCACCGGCTGATGGTCACGTCGGAAGCGTACAAGCGATCCTCCGAGACGAACAACGAGGTCGCCCGATCCGATAGCGCGATCGACCCGACGAACGCCTATTTCTGGAGTTATCCGCTCCGACGCCTAGACGCCGAATCGATCTGGGACGGGATCTGGACCGCGGCCGGCGACCTCGACCGCAGCGTAGGCGGCACGTCCTTCGACTCGGCCGGTGGCGGGGGCCGGGGCGGCCAGCGTGACGGATCGACTCCCGGTTCCAATGCCGGCAGATCCAGGCCCAACCGCCGCGCGGCGTTCATGATCCGGGGCTATTCGACCAACCGAGACGTCCTGCCCAACTTCCTCCAGGCGTTCGACGTCGACGACGGCCGCGTCCCTTGCCCGGTCCGGACCCGCACGGTCTCGCCGCCCCAGGCCCTCTTCCTCATGAACAGCGAGCCGATCGAGCGGGCGACGCAGAAGTTCGCCGATCGCCTCAAGGATGAGGCGGGTGGGAAGCTCGAGGCGGCCGTGGACCTCGCCTATCGGATCACCCTGACTCGGAGCCCGACGACGTCGGAGCGAGAGCGGGCGATGGCCTATCTCGAAGGGGACGCCGCCCGCCTCAAGGGGCTGGCCTGGCTCGTCTTCAACCTCGACGAATTCCTCTACGTCCGGTGACCACCATGAGCCTCGACGCACTCTACCCCTGCGGGCGGGTCTCCCGACGCGGCTTCCTCAGAGGCGCCGGCGGTTTCCTCGGCGCGGCGCTGGGGGGCCTCTGGACCGACGCCGGCGAGATCGAAGAGGGGACCCTCCACGGCCCGCACTTCGAGCCCAAGGCGAAGTCGGTCATCTTCCTGTTCATGTGCGGGGGTGTCAGCCACATCGACACCTTCGACCCCAAGGACAACAAGTGGGCCGGCAAGCTCATCGACGCCATCGGCTTCGGCGACAACAACGCGGAGATGAGGCGCCCGGTCATCCACTGCGAGCGGAAATTCAAGCACTACGGCGAGTCGGGGATGCCGGTCTCCGACTGGTTCCCGCACGTCGGGGGCATCGCCGACGATATCGCCCTCGTCCGCTCGATGTGGTGTCACGAGGGGAACCACTTCCCGGCGGTGATCGAGACCTGCACGGGGCATCGGGGCCGTCCGTTCGACCACCCGACGTTCGGGAGCTGGGTCTCGTACGCCCTCGGCAGCGCCAATCAGAACATGCCGACCTTCGTGAACATCGGCCGGCCTTCGTCCCCCGTGCAACTGACCGGGGGCTACCTCGGCGCGACGGTCTCCGCCACCCCCTTCCAGGCGGGCGACACGCCGATCCCGAATCTGAAGCCGCCGAGGGGCTCGAGCGCCTCCGACCGCGAGCTTCGGATGAAGGCCCTGGACGACCTGAACCGCGACTTCCGGGAGCGCTACGCCCTCGAATCCGACATCAGTGCCCGCACCAAGGCTTATGAACTCGCCGCGCGGATGCAGCTCTCGGCCCCCGAGGCGGTCGGAATCTCCGACGAGCCCAAGCACGTCCTGGACCTCTACGGGATCGGCGAGGAGCCGACCGACGAGTTCGGCCGCCAGCTCCTCATGGCCCGGCGGATGGCCGAGCGGGGCGTCCGCTTCATCCAGGTCTGTCACGCCGGCGGCGGCAACGGCGCCTGGGATGCCCACGGCGACATCCGCACCCACGCCCCCCTCTGTCGGGCGACGGACAAGCCGATCGCCGGCCTGATTCGCGACCTCAAGGCCCGTGGCCTGCTCGACTCAACACTCGTTGTCTGGACGAGTGAGTTCGGCCGCAGCCCCTGGTCGCAGAACACGACCGGCCGCGACCACAATCCGCGAGGCTATTGCTCGTGGCTCGCCGGCGGCGGCGTCAAGGGGGGCACGATCCACGGCGCGACCGACGACGTGGGATACAAGGCCGTCGAGAACCCGCACTACTACAGCGACCTCCACGCCACGATCCTCCAGCAGCTCGGCCTCGACCACAAAAAGATGGAGATCCAAGTCCTCGGGCGCACAATGAAGCTGATCGAGTCGGGCAAGCCGATCATGGACATCCTGGCCTGAGCCGACGAAGCCAACTCGCGTCAGGGCCGCCGATCCTGGTAGCATGGCCGGAGATCGCCCGTCGCCGACGATTCGCGTCGCGAGGGCCCTGCCGGGTCGTTGCTCCGTCCGAGAGGGTCATGAAGCTCAAGCGCCAGGCCGAGGATTTCCGCGTTGAAGAACTGCCGCTCGTCACGGGGGGGAACCGAGGCCGGTTCGTCTTCTACCGACTCACCAAGCGAGGCCTCGGGACGCTCGAGGCCGTCGAGGCGATCTGCCGCCGCTGGAACATCGCCGGCCGTCGCCTGAGCTATGGCGGCCTCAAGGACCGACACGCGGTCACGATCCAGTATCTGACCATCTTCGAAGGCCCCGAGCGTCCCTTGCACGAGGCGAGCTTCGACCTCGAACCGCTGGGCCGGCTCGAATTCCCCTACGCCCCGACCCATTTCCAGGGGAACCGGTTCGTCGTCGTCCTGCGGTCGATGACCAACGAGGCGCTCGAGAAGGCCGTGAAAGCCGTGGGCCAGCTCCCGCGCGACGGCCTGCCGAACTACTTCGACGACCAGCGCTTCGGCTCGGTCGGATTCGGAGGCGGGTTCATCGGCCATGCCTGGCTCGTCGGCGAGCACGAGAGGGCCTTCAAACTTGCTGTGGCCGAGCCGAACGCGTCGGACCGGCCGGGTACGAAGGCCGAGAAGGTGATTCTCAACGAGTGCTGGGGCAACTGGGCCGAGGCCAAGGCCCGGCTCGATCGCTCCCACGCGAGGAGCCTCGTCACCTATCTCGTCGACCACCCGACCGACTTCCGCGGCGCCTTCGCCCGCGTCCGCCGCGAGTTGCGATCGCTCTACTTCTCCGCCTTCCAGAGCCATCTCTGGAACCTGATCCTGGGCAGGAAGATCATCTCCACGACGCGCCCCGAACAGCGTGTGGACATCGACTTCAAGGTCGCCTCGCTCCCCATCCATCGGGGACTCGACGAGGAACAGGCGGCGATCCTCAAATCCTGCCAGTTGCCGCTCCCCTCGTCGCGGACTCATCTCACCGAAGGTCCGGACCGGGATGTCGCCGTCGAGGTCCTGAAGGAGTTCGGATTAAACTGGGAAGATATGCGAGTGCGTCACCTCAAGGACGTCTTCTTCTCGAAGGGGCTCCGGCCCGCACTCTTCTTCGCCAACCGCCTCGAGCACGAGTCGAGCATCGACGAGTTGGAGCCGGGAAAGAAGAAGCTCCGACTCGCCTTCGAACTTCCCAAGGGGGCGTATGCCACCCTCGTGGTGAAGCGCGTCACCGACGCCGCGGAATGATCCGAATGCCCCTCGAACCGATCGCTTCAAAGCCCATGCTGGAAATCCTGCTCGAAGACAATCACTGCCTGGCCGTGAACAAGCCCGCGGGGCTGCTGGCCCAAGGGGACGAGACCGGGGAAATCTCGCTCGTCGACGAGGCCCGCGAGTACATCCGGGCGAAGTACCAGAAGCCCGGCAACGTCTTCATCGGCCTGGTCCATCGCCTCGACCGCCCGACCTCCGGCGTGACCCTCCTGGCCAGGACAAGCAAGGGGGCCGACCGCCTCGCCGCTCAGTTCCGCGACGGCTCGGTGGAAAAGGTCTACTGGGCGATCGTCGAGGGGAACCTCGAAGGCGAGTCGGGAGAATGGCACGACACGCTGCTGAAGGACGAGCGGCGTAACGTCGTGAGCATCGTCCCGCCGGGGACTCCCGGGGGTAAGCCGGCGGGGCTGGGGTATCGCGTGCTGGGAACGACCGCGGGCCGCACCTGGCTCGAGGTGCGGCCCGTCACGGGGAGGAGCCACCAGATTCGCGTGCAGCTCGCCGAGCGTGGCTTCCCGATCGTCGGCGACCGGAAGTATGGGGCGACCTCAACCCTCCTCGCATCGGATGGGGGAGGGCGGGTCGCACTCCACGCTCAGTCGATCACTTTCCGTCACCCGACGCGCCCGGAATCGATTTCAGTCGTCGCTTCGGTGCCGGCAGACTGGCCTTCGTCAAGGTTTTCCACGAAGGAAGGGCCGTCCGGCTCCAGTATGCCAGGGGCATTCCCAGGCCCGTGACGACGAGCGCGGCATAGGGGTGCCAGGAGGTCGAGTCGCTGGGTGCGGTGGCGTTCGACTCCTCTTCCTCGCGACGCGAGGCCAGATCCGTGTTGACGGCCGTCGCGTCGACCTTGGCCTTCTCCACATTCGGCGCGTTGTCGGGCTTCGTTGCGGTCGCCGGGGCGGGCTCTTCGGTCTTCGGGGCCTCGGCACTCGCGGACGACGCCGGGGTCGGGGCCGGCGGATTGGTGGCCGCCGTCGGAGCAGGAGCCGTCGACGCAGGGGCCGCAGCGGACGGGGCGGGAGCCGCGGCCGGCGCCTGGGCGGGCGCGGTCGAGGGGTTGAGGCTCTCGAGGTATTTGGTCGCGGCCTGCCAGAAGGCCTTGTCGGAGAGGCCCAGGGACTCCGCCTCGCGGGACGCGGCGGCGGCATCGATTCGGTCGACCGTCATGCGGCGAATATACCAAAGAACGCCGGCGCGGGTGCCGTCGTTGTCGCAAAAGTAAAGAGGACGTGCGTCGGCCAGGGCGATTTCTTCGTTGAAACGGGATATATGATTAGAATCCACTTGTTTCAGACCAATCGGCAATACCACATATCGCATGCCGCGTTTCGTCACTTCTTCGGCGAAGGCGAATGAAGCCTGCATCTCGCTGATGTCGCGGACGTCGAGGATCGTCTTGTAGCCCTTCTCCACCAACCAGTCGAGGCCTTCGTTCGTGGGGAGGCTGCCGCCCGCGAGCCGATTCTCGACGACCTGGAACCGGCGAATGCCGGGGGCGGCGCTCACCTCGGCGGGGGGCGTCGTGATCGTCTCGGCAGCCTTCGCGGGCTCGCTCTCGATGGGAGGGTGGGGATTCGCGGGTGCCGCTTCCTGAGCGGGGGTCAGGGGCTCGGGCTTGCTGTTGCTCGGTGTAGGCGAGGACGTCTCGGCGACGGGGACTTCTTCGTTGGTCCACTCGTGAGGGACTTCCACGGGGGGGAGGTTCTCGAGGAGGCTGTCCGAAGACTCGGCGGCCGAGGCCAACGGGTCCGACCTCCGCGCCGACCCAGTGGCCGGCTCGGAGGTCGTGACCAAAGTCCTGGTCAGGCTGTCACCTCGAGCGCGGCCGAGTCGGTTCCGCGCTCCGGTGGCCTCATAGTTTGCACGATTGCCCGACTTGGCCGCGCCCGTCTCGCCGGCCGGCTTGCCGGGCTCCGCCGAGGGCATCTTCTCGTTCGGCCCGAGCGGGGAGAGATCGGTCGGCGTCTCGGCGGGTGAGGACGGAGACATCGGGACGATCGGGGCCGGCGTGACGACAGGGTCGGGGGAGACGATGGCGGGGCTCGTCACGAGAGGAGCCTCGGCACCGAGGGTCGGGCCGTAATATGTCGTCGTGCTCCGATTGAAGATCCGTTCACGCAGTCGGGTGAAGTGGCTGCCGATCCCGGAGCCGATGCTGCTGCCGCATGGGCTCGAGCCGCAAGGGCTGGACCCGCAGGGGCTTCCGCCGCATGCGCCCGATAAGCCGGACTGGCAGCCGACGCCGGCGAGGCTGAACGCCGCGAGCATCAGCAAGGGGAGCGATCGACGCAGGAACGCGCCCTGCACGGCCGGTGCCCCTCGCGCGGAGCGACCGGTCCCTAACCATCGCATCGTCAACATATTCTGTATCTCCCGTCTTCCGACACCGCTACGCGCGTCACGGCCCCTCCTGCCTGGCGGCCGCCGGCCCTTGTCTCGCCGATCGAGCGATCGGGGAGATTCGGGGCTTCCGGCCGTGATAGGGTAGTCCGACCTTCTGATGTCCAGTCCGCTTCGGATCCGTCCAGCTGCGGAAGCGGTGGCCATGATCGGGCGCGAGGCTGCCGCGGTCGGGGGACCGAGGAGAGATCGCGATCGAAGGGCATGCGCCGGCGGATCCGAAAGACGGTTCGCATCGGGACGCTCGTTGGTGTCAACTCAAATCGTTAGCTACTAATCCCTGACGCGACGGGCAGAGGAGGTCCCCTCCCGCCTTCTCGACGTCTTCATCGTCGGGCGTAATCGCGCCCGAACGACGCGGGCAACATTGGCCCCCTTCGGCCCAAGGCGGTCGACGGGGGCATGGTGCCTGGTGCGGTCTCCGGGTGACGACCGAACGCTAAGGATCGTCGATGCAAACTTAGCCGACATTCGCACCGTTGCCAAAATTTCCGCTTGATTTCTACAATGAAATTTCGGCCAACTACCGCTTATCCCGCAAAGCTTTCCCAAGCTCCCAAGTATCGATGGAGTGGACATGTCCGACCCCGGTGCCAAGGCCGCCGAAACGACCCCTTCCCGCCGTTCGACCTGGCTCCTTGCGCTGATCGTGGGAATCGTCACAGGGTCCTATTTCGCCATCGGGCTGAAGACCGAGCCCTCCTTCGTCGATGAGTGGGCGTACATTTCTCAATCTTATTACGCTTCTCTCTTTTTCGACGGTTCTCGCGATCACGCCGCCTGGCTCGATTATCCGGCCTATGACCTCCCCCCCTTGCCGAAGTACCTGATCGGCGGGGCACTCTCGCTCGCCCAGTATCCGCTCCCGGGCCCGGCCGACGCGCGGAAGTGGTACAACAACATCAAGTATGAGTGTGGCCCACACGCGATGCTGCGACCCGCGCGAATCCCATCCGCGATCATCGGCATGGCCGGCTGCGTGGCCCTCTTCGGGATCGGCACCCTCGCCTTCGATCGGACCACCGGTGTCATCGCCGCCGCGCTCCTCGCGATCAACCCGCTCTACCGGATGCATGCGCGCCGAGCCATGTCGGACGTGATCGCCGAGGCCCTCATCGTGCTCTCGGTCTTGTGCGCGCTCTGGGCCTGGAAGCGCATCCTCGAAGGGCAGGGCGGGCGGATGGCTCGCTGGGCGGCGATCGTCGCCGCCGGGGTCTTCGGCGGGTTCGCGGCGCTGGCCAAACTCAACGGGGGCCTTGCGATGATCCACGTCGTCCTACTCTCGGCGATGGCCGTCGCCTACTGGCACGCGAGCGTCGGTCGCCGATTCGAGTTCGTGGCCGCCGGGATCGTCGCTGGGCTGGTCTCGCTGGCGACCTTCGTCGCGTTCAATCCCTTCGTGACCGCGCACCCTCAGCAGAAGAACTCCGCCCAGATCCAGGCGTTCGAGAAGATGAAGTGGTGGGAGCGGGCCATCTACCTGGTGACGTTCCGGGCCAATGTGTCGAGCGGCCAGCAGAAGGCTTTCCCGCACAATGCGCTGCGAACCGCACCCGAGAAGCTCGAGACGGTGGCGGTCCAGGGATTCGGCCGGTTCGGGCCGATGGGGCCCAAGCAGACTGACTCGACGCGTCGGTTCGACTTCGCCCAGGACAAAGGTGCCATCGTCTGGTTACCCTGGGTACTGGCCGGCGGCGTGCTGGCCTGGCTGGCCGGGCGGCGACAGTGGCGCGAGGGCGAGCCGACGACGGGATGGGCGCTGTTGGCGATCTCTCTGGTGAGCCTCGTGGTCGTCTCGTCGTACCTCCCCCTGGCCTGGGACCGCTACTTCATCTCGCTCCAACCCTGGTCGGCGCTTCTGGGAGCGGCCCCACTGGCCGCCCTGCTGCACGCCGCAAAACGTGGCCCTCGAGGATTGAAAACGTGGCAGTCGCCCGTCGAGTCGATGTCGGAGTCTTCCTGATCCTCCTCGTCAGCTACGCCTACTTCTGGCACTCGCGCGACTGGAACAGTTCCAGCCGCCTGATGCTTGCGTACGCTCTCGGGGATCGAGGGACGGTCAGCCTCGACGGGCTCGACCAGCAGACGGGGGACATCGCCCACTTCAAGGGGCACTATTACTGCGACAAATTGCCGGGTTTCCCGATCCTGGCGACCCCCGTCTACCTCGTCCTAAAGCTGATTCTCCAGCTACCGAGCCATCCTCTGGGACAGGCGGCGATCGCTTACTGGAAGGCCGATTACTGGGTAACACTCGGGACCTCGGGCGTCATCACGGCCCTCACGGGGGTCATCCTCGCGGGGCTGGCTCGCGACCTCGGCTGCGGGCCCAGGCGTTCCGCAATCGTCGCGCTGGCTTATGGGCTAGCGACTCCCGCCTATGCTTATGCGACGCTCGCTTACGGGCATCAGGCCTCGGCGTTCGCCCTGCTCGCGTCGTTCGCGTTGTTATGGCGTGTTGAGACGCGAAGGACCACACTCCGCATGGTGACGGCGGGTTCCCTGGCGGCGTATGCGTCGGTGGTCGAGTTGCAGGTCGGGCCGATTTCGGCGATCCTCGGCCTCTACTTACTGGCCCAGGTGATCGGCGGGCGACGGAAGGTCTCGACACTCGGGGATTTCACCGTGGGGGCCCTGGTGCCGAGCCTGCTCCTGCTCGGCTACAACCAACTGGCCTTCGGCTCCCCCTGGGACATGGGGTACTTCCACCACGCGACGGCGATCTTCCGCGACGTGCATTCGGCGAAGAACCCGCTGGGCATGGGGGCGCCCAACTGGTCGCACGCCCTCCCTCTGGTCTGGGGAGGGCACCGCGGGATCCTCTTCTACGCCCCGATTCTGCTCCTCTCGATCCCCGGCTGGGTCTTCCTCCTGCTCCGACGCTGGTATGGCGTGGGGATCGTGTCGGCCCTGGTCTGTGCCGCCGTCTTCCTCGTGAACCTGGCGTATCCCGAGTGGTCGGGGGGCTGGTCGACGGGGCCAAGGCTCCTCGTCCCGCTCCTGCCGTTCGCCATGCTGCCGGTGGCGGGCCTGCTGTCGACGGGCTGGCGGCCCATCGTCGCGATCGCGGGCGTGCTTTCGATGGCGGGGGGAGCGATCCTCCTCCTCTTCCAGGGAGCCGGGGCCCGGATCCCGCAGGACATCCTCGACCCGCTCCGCGAGTTCGTCTGGCCGCGCTGGGCGGGCGAACCGCTGCCTGCGAACTTGCCCGGGACCAGGTTCGACCGGACCGTCATCGATCTGATCCGGCCGGACGCCTTCCAGGAACTCTCGCCGAGCTGGCAGTGGCTCCAGTTCGTCCCACTCGTGGTGGTCCAGCTCGGGCTGGTCGGCTTGCTCCTGGTTCGGCTCCGCCCTTCGAATACGAACTCGGACACGACCGGGGGCGAAGCCGAGGCAACGGCTCCCGACAGCGCGGTCTAGACGGCCGTGTTGATCAGGAGGAGGAAGGCCGTCGTGATGACGATGATGCCGAGGAGCATGCCGCAGAGTCGCGCGGCATGCATCCAGATCTTCGGCCACGATTCATGTCGCGATGCGGCATAGACCAGGCTGATCGCGACGACGAGGGGGATCACCAGCCAGTAGACGAAGATGTGGCTCATGCCGACCCCTCCAGCTTGACGGCCTCGAGCTTCACCGGCTCCGAAGTCACGACCTCGCCTGCCTTCGGCGCGGCCTCTTCCTCATCGTGTTCGAGATTCGCCGGGCCTTCGTAGGCGTCGTAGATCGCGAGGATATTCAGCAGGCCGGCGATCGTCGTATAGATCGTGCCGACCTCGACGAGCTTACCCAGCCCGGCGTGGAGCCCGTTGATCACGTTCTGCGGAGGCTCGGCCATGAATCCCCAGAAGAGGGGCGTGATGCCGTAGTAGGAGAGCGTCCCCTGGATCAGGGCAGGCAGGGCGGGGAGCCCGACGAAGAACTGGCCGAGATAATGGAGGCAGAACTTCTCGGGGTTCTGGAAGGGGTGTACCCACCGCCAGTAGACGATCTTGCCGTCGCCGAGGACGAGGCCCGTGAAGTACAGGCTGAGGATGCAGACGGCATAGAGAATCCCTTTGCCGGTCCTCCCCTGATAGAAATGCCCGAGGCCTGGGCAGAGCCAGGCGAGCAGGGCGGCCTTGTAGGGATTGCGAAGGGAAATCGAGGTTGGGGTCATCTCGCACAAGCCGGTAGGGTTTCTGGAGTCCGATCACTCGGCACATCCCTGGCGAGCGGACCAGCCACGCGGGTCATCTTAGCATGAAGCGTTGGCCGTCGACTACCCCGGGAAGATGACACTCGCCCCCATCGTCGCCGGTATTGCATTCCATCGCGACGCCGTCGATGAGGTCGGGCGGGATGATCTCCAGGCCCTTGATCGCCCCCGCCATCAAGGCCAGCGTCGCCAGCCTATCGACCCCTCGCGGTACCCCCTCGCTGACCATGTGGAGCCGCTGCAATGCCCTCGGAGTGAAGGTCGGCTCGACCCGACCGGCGGCCGATAGCTTCCCGTCCAGGTAGCGCTCGACCTCCGACTGGGTCAGGGGCACAAGCCGGATGGCCAGCGACCAGGCCAGATTCTGGGCCTGCGACGAGGATCCACCTCGCGAAACGACCAGAACGGTGAGACGCGAATCCGGATGAGAATCGATCCGACCGAGCATCTCGAAATTGAAGGGCTCCACTGCCTGGAGGAGATCCTGGCCGTCGTCGATGGCCAGCACCGGCTGGAGCCTCTGCATCCTACAAAGCCTCAGACCGTCGGCTAGGCCCTTCCAGGCCGTCGTACGCGAGGCGCCATTCGGGACTCGAACTCCCAGACATTCGGCCAGAGTCGAGAGCAGGAGCGTCGCATCGATCGGGGCCCGGGCGAGGGCGATCCGCCTTGAAGGAGACCTGACCTCGGCCAGCGCGCGAGCCAGCACGCACGACTTACCCAGGCCGGCCCCCGCGCAAATCATGGCGAAACGCTGGCTGGACTCGATCGTCTGCACGATCCGGGCGACCGCCTCGTCATGGGCCGGCAACGGGATGTAGGGGGAAGCCGTGTCGACGAACGGCTCGCGAGCCAGCTTCCAATGGCGTTTCCACACGTTCTGCAAGTCTCCGGCCTGTCGATGCGATGGCGAGGGCCCAGCTCATTCGCTCAACCTCGTCGGATGGCGAAAAGCTCGGGCCAACGAGCTGCGAATTCGGGCGCCGAGTGCTTTGAGCGTTACTCGGCGAAGTCTCTCGACCTCGACGGGCTCCGCCTGCCCGATCCATCCAGGCGGGGTTGAGGTCGCCTCCATCTCCTACAATCGGATAAGATCGACCCCTCGCTTTCGTCGAACCGGGGAGGAGCTTGGGTGGCCGACCGATTCTATTGTCCCGCAATGCCTTCGAACGATCAGATCATTCTGGAGGGCGACGAGGCGAAGCACCTCAGCCGGGTCCGGCGCCTGGGCGTGGGCGACCGCGTCGAGGTCTTCGACGGAAAAGGGTTCGCCACAGTGGCAGAGGTCATCGCCGTGATGCGCGACCGCGTCGAGCTTCGCCCCGAAGGCATTCCACTGCCCGACCGCGAGCCCCCGATCAAGCTCACCCTGGCGACAGCCGTACCCAAGGGGGATCGGTTCGACTGGCTGATCGAGAAGCTGACCGAGCTCGGGGTCTGGCGGCTCCAGCCGATCATCACCGAGCGATCCGTCGTCGACCCGCGCGGCGCCAAGCTCGACCGCCTCCGACGCGCCATCGTCGAGGCGTCGAAGCAATGCGGCCGGAACCGGCTCATGGAGCTCGAGCGGCCCATCGCCTGGAGGAGCTGGCTCGAGGCCGCAAAGGACCCGGCCCGCCTGATCGCTCACCCCGGCGGGAGCCCGGCCCGATCGTGGCCGGCGGTCAATGCCGGCGAATCGGCGACGCTAGCGATCGGTCCCGAAGGGGGATTCACCGATGGCGAAGTCGACGAGGCTAAGGAATGCGGCTGGATTCCCGTGAGCCTGGGTCAAACCCTGCTTCGCATCGAGACAGCCGGGATCGCGGGGGCAACCCTCCTGCTGTCAAACGGCTGAGCCTCGGGCCTTCGCACGATCAGGTCCACTGGCCGCCCGAGCGGTCCTCGTAGATGGACCAAACATAGCCATCCGGGTCCTTGAGGGCGAATTCGCGCCAGCCCCAGCTCTGGTCGGTCGGCTCGCCGGAGACGCTCAGCATCGCCCCTTCATCGAGGCAGTGGTGGTAGAACGCATCGATGTTTTCGACGCGCAGTTGTAGGTGGATGCCGACGCCGGGCTTGGTGTCGGCGAACTCGGCGGAGTGGCTCTCGCGAGGGTGGAGCATCAGGCTGAAGTCGCCGATCCGGAGGATGGCGAGGCTGATCGGGGCACCTTCGCTCTCGGCGTGGACCTGGGCGACCTCGGCTCCGACGACCTCGTTATAGAACTCGAGCGACTTGAGGACATCGTCCACGTACAGGAAGACGCTGGTAACCTTGGCCTGCATCCGCAACCCCCTTGTCGCCTGAGCGAGAACTCTCTGCGCCGGAGGATACCCCGAAGCCTCGCTTCCCGCAACGTGGCCCGTCATCCAAATCGAGTCTCACTTCCCCAGCTACCAAAGCCCCCAGCCGCCTGCCTCTGGGGGCTTTGATGAGGCTGCGCAAGCCGGGTTCAGTCTGAGGGCATCTCGACCCATGACACATGTTCGGCGTCGATCAACTTCCCCTTCGACCCGAGGGGGGAGTTTGCTCGGGAGTTATTTGGGGATCTCGCTCGCGAAGAAGTCGACCGTCTCTCGGATCGCGGGGAGGAGGAAGCCGACGGACGAGTAATGCCCGCAGTCGTACCAGCGGATCGGGGGCTTGCCGGCCGCGAACCAGAGGGCCCTCGCGGAGGCGGGGGGGATCACCTCGTCGACGTTACCGGCCATCATGAAGATCCGCTTGCCGACGAGCCTGTCGGCGTAGGTGAGGGGATCGAGCGGCTTCGTGAGCGCGACGAGGTCCTCGTAAGACTTCCCGGCCTCGATCCACAACGTCTTGTACTTGGCCCCCTCGGGCATCTGCCAGAGGATCTGGGCGAGGTCGCCACCCGCGAGCAGAAACGCCGCGCGATTGATGGCCGGATCTGCCGCGGACGCCAGCGAGGCGACGATGCCACCGAGGCTGATCCCGGCGACGCCGATCTTCTGGGGGTCGACCTCCGGCTGGTTTGCCAGCCAGGCCGCCGCGCGTCGGACGTCGCAGACCCCTTGCCTCATCGACTGGACCGACCGCTCGATGTCGCTGGAGAGGAACTTCTTGTCGTCCCCCGCGGGACGACGCTCGCCGTAGTAGGGCAATTTCACGAACAGGGCGCAGACCCCGCGTTCGGCCAGTCGTGCGGCGACGTATCGCGAGAGGGCGAAGTCGGCGCCGAGGATGTGCAGGACCACAACCGCCGGCCGACGCGCCAGTCCGGTCGGGCAGAAGTACTCGGCATGCACCGTGTTGTTGACCGGATCGGGGGACTCGATCGGCGAGGGGAACCGGACGAGAGAGACGCGGAATGTACCGTTGTCATACTTCGGCTCGCGCTCGAAGGAGAAGGTGGCCGCGGGGAGTCGGAATCGCTCCGGGACCTGGTTCTCCATCGCGGTTGGGCGAAACTTCGCGTCGCCCCGCTCGATATCCGTCGCCGTGATCGCGAGCAGCAAGGTCAATCCGTGCCAGACCAAGGGTGTCGCTCCAGGGTTGCGAGTAGGGAACAGTTCAGGGCCGACTCCTCCTGCCGATCAGGGCCTGCCGAACGTGCTAGCTCCATGTGGCATGTTCACCTTGTTCCCGTCCGCGGTCGCGGCGGCCCCGAGCGGGCCGGGGCTGTCGGGAGGCGGGTCATCGACGGGGGCGTTATTCCCCTTGGAGAACGCGGGGGTCTTCCAGTCGCGGCTCATCAGCTCGGCCCAGCGATTCAGCTCGGGCACCGTCTGGAAGACGAGCTTGATGGTCACCGCGATCGGCATCGCCAAAACGAGGCCGACCAGTCCCCAGAGGAAGCCCCAGAAGAGGCAGAAGATCAGCACGGTCGTTCCGTTCAGGTCCAGGGACCGGCCCAGGATGAACGGGGTCACGACGTAACCTTCGACCGAGACCACGGCGAGATAGATCGAGGCGACGATCAGCGCATCCCCCATCGAACCCGAGTGCCCCAGGGCGACCAGGGTCGGGAGCGAGCCGCCGATGATCTGGCCGACGTAAGGAATGAAGTTCGTGATCGCAGCGATCAGGCCGAGGGCGAACGGATACTTCACCTTGAGGAGCCAGAGCGCCAGCGCGACGACCGTCCCCAGGCCGAGGTTGATGACCGTCCTGGCGACGAGATACGACTGGATCTGGAGCGTGAGCCGGGAGAGGGTCCGCCCCGCGGTCTGTGCGTCACCTGGCGTCGAGGCGAAGAAGCGGATGACCTTCGGCGTGAGCATCTCGCTCTCGGCGAGCAGGAAGAGCACCAGGATCAGGATGAAGAGCCCCTGGGCCACGGTGAACGTGAGGTCGGTGAGCCCGTAACGCAGGTTATCGATCAGCAGCGTGCGGTTCGCGTCGCCGAGGAGGTCGATGGTCCCCGGCTCGGGGAGGATCCCGCGCAACGACGGATGGTCCCGGATCAGGTCATTGAGCAGGCGGCTGGCCTGTCCTGAAAGGTGCTCCACGTCGGCCGGCAGTGAGTTGGCAGCCTGGACCAGGCTCTCGGCCGCGAGGGTCGAGGCGTAGAGGCCGCAGAGGACGGTCAGCATGAAAAGCAGGACGGCCGAGCCCGTGGGCCCGACGGGCAGGATCCGCCTGAGGAATGATGTCAGCGGCGACAGCATGCAGGCGAGGACGAGCGCCAACGCGACCGGGATCAGGATCGCCTTGAGCAGATAGAGGGCCGCGATGACCCCCAGGGTGGCGAGGACGACCAGGGAGGGGCTGGTCTGCTTCGGGATTCGATCCACGCTTACTCCCTCCTCCGAATCGCGCGGAACGCTCCCGCGATCACCTGCTGCCATCTTCACTCGACGAACGGACGTTCGCAAGAGGATCGCTCGGCCGAGCCGGCCCGGGCCATATTACCACCCATCTCTCTCGGAACGAGGGCGGCACGGTTGGGACGGACGATCGGTGTCCAGGGAACAACGAATGCTCACCCCGAGCATTCCCACCTGCGAAGACCATGCCTCTTTGATCGGGACGTCGCGATTTCGAGGATGACTCTTTCTCGTCGTGGCCCCAGATCGTGGGATTCCCGAGGCTCTCGAGGCCCGGAACGAACGCGAGCCCTCGACCCCTCCGCGAGATTGGGAAGGCCGAGGGATGTTCGGAGTCGAAGCCGATTCGAGACGATAGCCGCGAGGATCAACGCGAGAGGGCACCTCGGGTCATCGCCGACGGATCCTTGGCGACCTTCTCGGCGAAGGTCCGGAACGAGGTGATGATCGGACGGAATCCGACCAGGGCCTCGTTGGCCGTGATCGACATCCGATTCAGGTTGTCGTAAAGGTCGGACTTCATGATGAGCTTCTGGATGCTGCCGTCGGGATTCAGGTTGCCCCGGCCATCGGAGAGCTGCCTCGAAAGCAGGTGGATGTCGGAGAGGATCAGATTGAGCCGGCGGATCGCCTGTCCGAAATCCGTCGAGGGGAGGGCGGAGGTATTCGCCCCGAGCTCGCGGAAGAGGGGCGCGGCGGCGGCGAGGCTCGAATCGGCGCGGGCGAAGGTCGAGGCGAAGCGGTCGAGCCCCGTCTTGAGCGTCTGGACCGTGGCCGCGTCGAGGGCGGTGTTGACCTTGCTCGTCACCTCTTTCAGGTTGGTGACGGCGGGCTGGAAATCCCCCTCGTTGGCGGCGATGAACCGATCGATCCCCGAGGCGGCGGCCGAGACGCGATGCCCGGTCTTCGTCCAGGTCTCCATGAACTCGTTGAGGTTCCCCGCGCTCTTGGAGACCTCGGCGATCCCCTTGGCCGCGAGGTCGATCGAGGCCAGCGTCGATCCGGCCTTCTCGAAGGCCTGGGTGGCGGCGGCCATGGCCTTCGAAGGGTCTGCCGCGACGGTCCCCTCGATGATCGGGGCGTCCTTGGCGGTCTTGGCCGTCGGCATCAGGCCGGGGCCCTTGCCGGGCAGGAGGTCGATCGAGACGTCGCCGATCAGCGATCGCGAGAGCTGGGGGATCGAGCCTTCGCGGATCTTGTATTTCTTGTCGAGGGAGAGGGTGACGAGGATGCCGTCGGGCTTATCCGCGCGTTCGTCGAAGATGATGGACGTGACCTCGCCCACGCGGATCCCGCTCTTGCGCACGGGGATCCCCTCGCTGACGCCCGGGGCTTCCTGGTAGTGCACGACGACGAAGACGTGGTCGCGCAGCAGCGAGGGGGACTCGCCGAACCAGACGATCAGCATGGTCAAGACCAGGCCCGCCACGATGACGAACATGCCGATCCGAAATTGCATGACCCGTTCGTTCATGGCCTTCCTCTTCGCGGTTTGCCGCTATCTGTCACGGTTTTGGGCCAGCTCTCGGAGGCGTTCGCCCGCCTCGCCACGCACAAACTGGCGAACGCGGTCGTCGGGGTGATCGTCGAGCCCTGTCGGTGGACCGTCATAGAGAACCTGCGAGTCGTTCGGGCCAAGGCGGGCGAGGGGATAGAGCATCACCACGCGGTCGGCGACCTTGTAGACGGTCTTCATGTCGTGGGTCACCACGACCCCGGTCGCCCTCTTGGTGCGCTTGGTCTGGAGGATGAGCTCGTTAATGACGTCGCTCATGATCGGGTCGAGGCCCGTGGTCGGCTCGTCGTAGAGCATGACCTCGGGGTTCAGGGCCAGGGCCCTGGCGAGGCCGACGCGCTTGCGCTGGCCGCCCGAGAGCTCGGCCGGCTTCTTGTGCTCGAGGCCGGCGGGCAGGCCGACCTCGAGGAGCCGGTCGGCGACCACGCGTTCGAGTTCCTCCTCGTCGCACAGGTTGTGCTCGCGAGGGCCGAACGCGACGTTGTCGTAGATGGTGAGGCTGTCGAAGAGCGCGGCCATCTGGAAGAGGAAGCCGAACCGGAGCCGCATCCTCGTCATCTCTTGCTCGTCGAGCGAGGCGAGGTCCCGCTTGTCGAACTTGACGGTCCCGATGGTCGGGTTCAGGAGGCCGATCATCAGCTTCAAGAGCACGGTCTTGCCGCAGCCGCTCTCGCCGATGATGCAGAGGGTCTCCCCCTTCTTCACCCTCAGGGTCAGCTCGCGGAGGACCGTCTGATGGCGGAAGCGCATCGTCAGGCCGATCAGCTCGATGATCGGGGGGGCGTGCTCAAGGTGGTCGCCTTCCGACGAAGGGGTACTCATAGCAAGCCCGCCGACTGTGGCCAGATCGCCTTGTACACGGCGTTCCAGGCGATGCCGATGGTGAAGTCCAGGAACAGGATCGCGATGAACGAATAGACGAAGGCCTCGGTCGCCGCCTTGCCCACCCCTTCGGCACCGGCCTTGGAGTGAAAGCCTCGATGGCAACTGATCAACGCGATCGCCGCGCCGAAGAAGAAGCTCTTGAAGACCCCGGCGAAGAGGTCGAGCCCTCCCACGTACTCCCTCGAGTGCTGCCAGTAGGCGAATGAGTCGACCATCATCAGCTGGGTGCTGACGACGGCACCGCCGATTACCCCCATGAAGTCGGCCATCAGTGTCAGGAGTGGGATCAAGAGGAAACAGGCCAGGAAACGAGGGACCACCAGGTAGTGGATCGGGTTCGTCCCCAAGGCGGTGAGTGCGTCAATCTGCTCCGTGACCCGCATGGTGCCAAGTTCGGCTGACATGGCCGAGCCGACCCGGCCCGCCAGCATGGTTGCTGCAAGTACCGGGCCCAACTCTTTCACGAGCGAAATATTGATGACCGAGCCGAGCCGAGTGGCCAGGCCCATCATTGCGAACTGGCTGTGGGCCTGGACCGCGAGGACCATGCCGATGAACGTCCCGGTGATCGCCACGACGGGGACGCTCATGACGCCGATCGCGTAGAAGTTGGGGATCAAGACCGACCACCGCGTGCGGCGGCGGACCAGCCACGCCAGCGTCAGGGCGGAGAAGAGGGCGACGTCGCCGATATCGGCGACGATATCAAAGGCCTGCTCGCCGACACGATGGACGGGAGTGGTGGGGCTCGACCCGTTCTGGGGCGCAGGGAGCGAGACGACGGCCATCCCTGGAACACTCCTCACTCCATCCCCGCGATGAGGACGGACTACTCGGCAAATGTCCAGGCAAGGGTTGAACCGTCGACGACGATCGATCTACCCCTCCCTGGGTACTCTCGTCATTCTCGGCATTCGCGGAAAATTTGGCAAGGCCGACTGAATCGATGAAATGATCCGAATCCGCGAGAGGCGTAACTACGAAAAATCTCCCTCAGGGCGGCGAATTCCGCCCTGAGGGAGATGGGTTGTTGCGAGAAGATACGACTGGCGACGGGTTGTCTCGTCTCCGGTTCAGCTCGTCTTGGCGACGTCGTGCTTCGATCCCTCGGGGACCTCGGGCGACGCATAGTCGAACCAGCGCTCGTCGAACTCGATCCGGCGCTTCTCACGCATGGCGATGTTGCTGGTGAGGGCGATGACCGCGTCCGCGAGGGCGACCTCGCCCCGGCAACGAGGCTGGTGGTCCTTGTCGGCGTGATAGTTCGAGGCGTCGCCGTGGCGGACGCAGAAGGCGAAGTGCTCGAGCTCCTCGCGATAGCCTCGCGAGGGATCGGCCGTCGCCAGGCCGCCCAGCGACGAAGCGGCCGAGGGGCCGGCGGTGCTCGGGCTGGCCTCGATCACCGGCTTGCCGCCGCCATTCTTCTCGACGGCGATGCTGGTCGTCCTCGAGAGGTTGGCGTTGCCCGACTCCTTGTAGAGCAGGATTTCCTTCTCGGCCTCGACGATCATCGTGCCGCGGGAGCCGTAGATCGTCTCGCCGTAGTTCTCGAATGAGTTCGTGTTGATCGACGAGTAGGTGACCACGACGTGGTCATTCTTCGCGACGCCGGGGAACTCGAACGTGACGAAGACGTGATCGTCGACCTCGCGGCCGTCGGTGTAGAAGAAGGTGCCGCCGATGCCCGTGACGGCGAGCGGGTGCTTCTTGCCGAGGAAGATCGAGCAGGCGTCGAGTTGGTGACTGCCGAGCTCGGCCATGAGGCCCGCCCCCGTGCGGTTGTAAAGCCGCCAGCGGATCAGCTCATCCAGGCTCTTGTACCCGTACTTGGCGAAGTCGATCTTCTTGTCGGCCTCGACGATGTCGGGCTTCCAGCCGTCGACGTACACGATGTTCCCCTCGACGTCCTTGACGTACTCGGGGAGCCCTGTGTTGGGATCGTAGATCGGCTTGCCGGCCTTGTCGCGGGCGAGCCTCGGCTGGGCGTTGTTGCGGTGCCAGAGGGCCCGGATGTGGCGGATGTCGCCGAGGTGGCCGTTCTGGACGAGGTAGTTGGCGTTGTCGTAGAGGACCGAGTAGTGGCGCTGGTGGCCGATGGCGAGGAGCTTGTTCGTCTCGCGAGCGACCCGGCACATCTCCTTGCACTCCTGGACGGAGTGCGCCATCAGCTTCTCGCAGAAGACATGCTTGCCCGCCTTCATGGCCTCGATGGCGATCGGGGCATGCAGCCAGAGGGGCAGCGCGATGACGACCATCTCGACGTCGGGGTCGGCCAGCATCTCTTTATAGTCGGCGTAGCGCTTGAGCTTGGCGACGTCGTCCGCGGAGTACTGCTTGTGGGCGCCGAATTCCTTGAGCCCGCGCTCGAGCTGCGAGGGACGGATGTCGCACGTCCCGATGAAGGTCAGGTAATCGCGGTTGTGGTCCCGGATCATCGCCTGGCAGCCTTCGTTGCCGGTGCCGATGATCGCGGCGCGGACCGGCGGGCGGTCGAGCTTGTCGTATCCGAAGTAGAAGGCGCCCAGGGCCGGCACGGCGGCGGCGGCCTTGAGCATATCTCGGCGCGTCACGCCGAGGGCCCGGTTCGCATTCTCGCGGCCCAGGGCACGCTGTTCGGGAGTGAGGTTCGTCATCGCGGAGTCCCTCGTGGGTCGTGAAATCCTGGGTTCGGACAGGCGTCGTTCAGTACGGTCGGATGTGGTTTGAAGTTCGGTTCGACGTGCATGCGTCTCGGCCTCGTCAACGAGCCTGGGCGTACGCCTCGGCTTCCGCTTCCTCTCGGGCCTGCTCACGGCGTCGACGGCCCTTGCCGAAGAGCAGGGCGTCGAGCCCGATCCAGTGCCCGCTCGGCGTGCAAGCGATGAAGAGGCAGGCGAGCATCTCGATGAGGTTCTTGTTGACGATGAAGTAGTGCCCCTCGGCGAGGGGGTTCGGGGGCATGCCGGGCCAGGGGGGCATGCTCATGTAGATCTGGCCGAGGAAGACCGCGCCCGCGAGGGCGGCCAGCGGCGTGAAGAACCCGAGGATGAGGCAGGTCCCCATCGCCACGAGTCCCCACATCGTCGAGAGGTTGACCCAGTCGATGCTGGTCTTCGGAGCCTTGTACGGCCCCGCGGCTTCGCGCTGATCCGGGTTCGCGATGTTCGTCACGCCCTCGACGAGCCGGGCCTCGATCGCCTTGAAGGGCTCGATCAGCTTCTTGCGGTCGCCGTCAAGGTCCTTGCGCTTGGCGTAGGCACGCTCCAGTTCGAACGAGAGGGCCCCGGGTTTCTTCTCGGTCTTCTGGACCTGGACGAGGTCGCGGATGTACTGGTTCCGCTTCTCGGTCTGTTCCTTGTCCTGATGCCAGATCATGGCCTCTTCGTTGGCCTTGTCGAGCAGGGGCTTCGTCTTCTGCTGCTGCTCCTGGGTCAGGTTGTAGTGGGTTGAGAGTTGCAAGACCTCCTCCTCCCATCTCGCCTTGCGCCGATCCGCGTCGAGCATGGCCAGGCCATTGACGTCGGGGACGAGCCCGCGGAAGTAGGGGGAGAGCGGCCCCGCGGAGGCTCGCAGGTAAGGCTCGGCCGTGAACGGCTTGCCGCCCCTCCGCGTCGAGTCGACCTTCTCGAGTCCCTCGTAGAGGAAGTGCCAGCCAATGGCGATTCGGAGCAGGATCAGGAAGAAAGCCCCGAAGAATCCGGGATAGTACCGTCGCGAGGCAGACAGGGGACCCTCCTTTTTCTTGAAGTGAGACGACCCGCCCGCTGCTGGCAGGAGTCAGGCCCGGTCAGGTCGCCGTTTCAAGCTAAGCATCATACGAAAATTCGTCATCGGCCACACCGAACGTCACCACCCTGGGCGAACGATCGCTGGGCCCTTCTTCGATGAAGATCGCACCAATCTCGGGGTGGTCGGAGACGAAGGCGGCGGTGGCTTCGGTCCCGAGCAGGTAGAAGGCGGTGGAGAGCGCATCGGCCTCGGCGGCCGAGGGGGCCAGCACCGTCACGCTGGCCGGCCCCAGGGCGGGCTCGCCGGTCCTGGGGTCGAGGATGTGGCCGTAGACGCGTCCGTCATGGGCGAAGTTCTGGAACGAGGCCCCGGAGGTCCCCATCCCTCGGTTGCGGAGCCGCAAGGTCCCAAGCGGGCTCTCGGGCGCGAACGGGTTCCGGACGACCACCCCCCAGCGACCCCCGAACACCCCCGGAGGCGAACCCAGGGCATAGAGGCTCGAACGCCCCCCATGAATCAGGGCCGAGGTCGGCCACCAGTGCTGTGTGACGAGCTGCGAAGCCCGGTCGATCGCGTAACCCTTGCCGATGCTGCCCAGGTTGATGACGACGCCAGGGAGATCGAACTCGACCGTCCGATGCTCGGGGTCGAGGCGGAGATGGTGCTGCCCCGTCCTCGCGCGGGCGTCGGCGAGGGTCTCGGCATCGGGCACCCGCTTCGGGCCCCGGAAGAAGCCCCAGGCCTCGGAGAGGGCCCCGGCCGTGATATCATAGGCCCCGCCGGTCGCGGTCCCGATGGCCACGGCACGCTCGAGCAGGCGGAAAAGCCCGGCCTCGACCTCGATCGGCCCGAGGTGGGCGTTGGCGTTGAGCCGGCTGACCTCCGAGTCGTCGCGATAGACGGTGAGCTGCGACTCGAGCGCATCGATGATGTTGAGCGCACGCTCGGCCAGCTCGATCCCGCCGGGGGTCTGGGCCCCCAGCCTCATCTCGAAGTACGACCCCATCGCCGGCCGGCTGGCCCGGAGGAGGTCGGTCGATCCGCTCGATGCAGGAGGTTGAGGCGACGGGGAAGTTCGGTCCAATCCCTGCCCGATTCGCCGGAGGCGCATCAGGTCGCGACGATTTACGCGTCTAGGGAAAGGCTTCACTCAACACCTCGGCGGCCCAGGTCGAGCAGAGAATACTCAGAAGGCCCTCGGAAGGAGGGGGGAGGATCGAAGCTGGATTTCGGCAGGCGTCAGCCCATTTAGTATAACAAACGCCAACGCCGCGAGAAGGGGGTAACGGGACCAGGCCACCCCGCGACGATCCTGGAGCCTTATGCACATGCGTGGGCACGTGTGAATCCTTTAAGGATTCGTCGTCGACGCGTCCTGACGGCTGAATTCGCGTCAGGGGAGCTCGGCGCTCGCCCTTCATGATGAGGTCTTGGTGCGTCCGAGGATCTCTTGCCCACGCCCTCGAAACCGAAAACCCTCGGACAACCCACGAGAAGGTGATCCACTTCGCCCGAACAAAAATGGCCGCCGTGATCGGCTCCGGTTGGCCATCGGGACGAAGAACCTCTAGAATTGTCCGGGATTCGGCAGGGGATCCAGGGCGATTCCGAGGGGCTTTCCTCTCCTCCCGTGACGAGAGCCTCGACCTAGCCCGGCGATCGATCCTGTGTCGACTGCGGAGATGGATTTCGACGATCGATCCAAACCCGGCGCACCGGTGCGACGACGATGCGACTATGGCATTTGACGCTTGCCGTCATCCTCGTCTCGGTCATCCTGAGCCTGATCCGCGACCCGGTCGGTCGCGTGGCCGTCATCGTCTTCTTCACCGGCCTCGGAGAGGTCGTGATGGGGACCTCGGCGATCTTGGCCCTCTTCCAGACCCTGGGCGCACTGGGCGAGGCCAAGGGGCTCGTCGCCCATACCGAGGCCCTCATGGCCACGGGCATCGTCCTCAGCATCGCGACGGGAGCCATGAGCGCCTGGCTCTGGATCGGCGTCTGGCTGGTCAAGACCACCGTGGTCTGACCCGCTCCTCGCAACGGAAGGACTTCGAGTCATCTCAATGACGACCGCCGCCTACGTACCCCAGGCATTCCCCCGAGTCTGGTTGCCGGCCGAGGCCGAACTCTCGACCTGGGAGCAGATCGAAACCTGGTATCAGAAGCTCATCGACCAGCCCATCAACTCCAAAGCTGAGCTGGAAGACTGGTTGCTTGCCGTCGGCGAGCTCAACGGGGCCGTCGGGCAGATCGGGGTCAAGCGCTATATCGCCATGACCTGCCAGACCGACGACCCCGAACGCGAGGCCGCGCACCTGGCTTTCGTCCGCGAGATCGAGCCCAGGCTCAAGCCGGTCCTCAACGCGATCCGGGCCAAGTACCTCGACTCGCCGCATCGCTCGGAGTTGCCCGGCGACCGGTTCCAGGTCTTCGACCGCGCCCAAGAGAACCGCAGGGCGCTCTATCGCGAGGCCAACATCGCCCGAGAGACGGAGCTGGCCGAGCTCGAGCAGCAGTATCAGAAGATCATCGGGGCCATGACGGTGAACTTCCAGGGCCAGGAACGGACCCCGGCCCAGATGGCGACCTTCCTCGAGGAGAGCGACCGCGAGTTGCGGCAGACCTCCTGGGAACTCGTCGCCAAACGGCGGCTCGTCGACCGCGAGGCCCTCGACGCCCTCTTCGACAAGATGCTCGGGCTCCGCATGGCGATCGCGAAGGAAGCGGGCTTCGACAACTTCGTCGACTACGCTTACAAGGTCCGCGAACGCTTCGATTACGGCGTCGCCGAGGCCGTCGAGTTCCAGGACGCGATCGAGCGCGTCGTCGTCCCCTTGGCGCGCCAGATCCAGGACGAGCGACGCAAGACGCTCGGCGTCGACTCGCTGCGTCCCTGGGACCTCTCGGTGGATCCGCTGGGCCGGTCGCCGCTTCGTCCCTTCAAGGATGTCGAAGAGCTCGCGAATGGCTCGGTCGGCATCTTCGCGGACGTCGACCAGGAGCTCGGCCAGCAGTTCGCCTACCTCCGCGACGCGGGGCTCCTCGACCTGGCCAATCGCAAGGGGAAGGCCCCCGGCGGCTATCAGACGACCCTCGAGGACGACCGGCTCCCGTTCATCTTCATGAATGCGGTCGGGCTCGACGGCGACGTGCGCACCCTCCTTCATGAAGGGGGACACGCCTTCCACGCCCTCGCCAGCCGGGGCGAGACCCTGGCCGCCTATCGTGACAGCCCCATCGAGTTCTGCGAGGTGGCCTCGATGTCGATGGAGCTACTCGGTGCCCGCAACCTCGATTGCTTCTATAGCCCCGAGGATTCGGAGCGATCGTACCGACAACTCCTCGAGGGGATCGTGCTGATCCTCCCCTGGATCGCCACCGTCGACGCCTTCCAGCACTGGCTCTATTTCCACCCCGGGCACACCCAGGCCGAACGCAGCCAGGCCTGGAACAACCTCCTCGACCGCTTCGGGGGGAGCGTCGACTGGACCGGTTTCGAGGATGCCAGGTCCAGCTCGTGGCACCGCCAGCTCCACATCTTCCTCTATCCGTTCTACTACATCGAGTACGGCATCGCGCAACTCGGCGCCTTGCAGGTCTGGAAGCGGGCGCTGACGGATCGGGCGGGAGCCGTCGCCGACTATCGTCGCGGACTCGCCTTGGGCGGCTCTCGTCCCTTGCCGGAACTCTTCGCGGCGGCGGGCATCCGCTTCGACTTCACCGAGGCGACGCTCAAGCCCCTGATGGATGCCATCCGCTCGGAACTCGACAAGCTCAGCCCCTGAAAAAGACGCGGCTCGGCCCCTTCGCTTGCGGAGAGGTCGAGCCAGTAGTAATGGACGAGCGAGAGGAACCGATCAGATTCGGCGTCGCTTCAAGAATCGACTCCGAAGCCCTTCAGCAATTCCTGGAGGCTGATTGGCTTCCTGAGGAAGACCTCGGGCCGGAGGCGGGCGACGGCGTCGAGGCGATGCTGGTCATTCGAGCCAGTCGTGACCGCGACGCGGGTCGCGAGCGATTCCCCCCGGACTCGTTCCAGCAAGGTCATCCCGTCGCCGTCCGGCAGCATGAGGTCGAGGATCAGGTAATCCGGAGAAGGGATCGTAGAGAGGAGAGGGAGCGCCTCGGCCAAGGAACTTGCCGTGAAGACCTCCCACCCTTTGCGATGAAAGATGGCACGAAGCGCACTCGAGGTCGTGCGATCGTCCTCAACGACCAGCAACCGCGGCTTGACCTGCGACGAACGGTTCAATTCGGTGAGCTCCACCTCCGACAACCCGTTGCGGCTCGACGGGGTTCGGGAAGAGAATCGTGAATCGGCTGCCATCGCCGATCTCGCTCTCGAGGGACAGCTTACCACCGATTTGCTCAACCAGGCGCCTTGAAATCCCCAATCCCAGGCCAAACCCCTTCCGGCTGTCACGCTCGCGATTGTTGACCTGGATGAAATCATCGAAGATCGAGGCTTGGTGTTCGGGAGCGATGCCTAAACCGGTGTCTTCCACGGAGATGGAGATGCCGCGGCTGTTCTGCTGGGCGCTGACCGTCACGCTCCCCTCGGACGTGAATTTTATCGCGTTATCCACCAAATTGAAGAGGATTCGCTCCAGTTTCACGCAGTCAGCCTTGACGATAATCGGCTCCCGGCATTCGACGTGGAGTCCGATCCCCTTCAGCTCGGCCTTCGCCCTCGCCTGATGACCCACGCGATGGATCAGGTCGGGAAGCTCGATCATCTCGAAGACCGAGGGCTCCTCCGACCAGTCGAGCTTGCCGATCTCCAGGAACCGTTCGAGCAGATTCGCCGTGGTCTGGGCGCAACTCTTGATCTCGCTAAGGGCTTCCGCCATTGCCGGATCTTGCACGTCGACGCTCAGGGAGGCGAGCTCGATCTGGAGCATCATGCCGTTGAGCGGGGTCTTGAGGTCGTGGCTGATTGCGTTCAGGAAATAGCTTTTGCGTCGTGCATCCTCGCGCGATTTCTCCAGGTCCTCGACGAGTTGTGCCGTGCGCCCCAACTGCTGATAGACGACCTTGAGGTGCCTCGACTCCAACGCATAACGCCACGTGTAATAGGCCAATACTGCAAGCGTGAAATCGTAGAGCCGCCAGGCGGGCCAGAACATCTTCACAGGAATAAAAATATAACCACATATCCCACAGAACACGAAAATATTCTTGATGTTGCGGAGCGCATCCTTGGCCGGGCTCTGGGAGAGCGTGGCCTCCTGACGACGCCAGTGCAGGGCGATCAGTGCATAACCGCTGGCGACGATGAGATCCAGGACGACGGTCAACGTGATCCAGAAATAGTCGTGTCCCATGCAATGGGAAAGCGACATGTAGCGCCCATTACCCGCGAACCAATTCAAGGGATTTACGAATTGCATTGATCTCATTCGGGCTGGGATGCCCGCCCTCGCTCATCTCGGTCATCAGGAAGAATGATTGGCGCGTTCGTCGAGCCAACCGAGTAAGGAATATCCCAACAGCCACGTCAGAAATTCCCGCCGAGCACCTTCATCTTCTCGCCTCGATCCGAGAAGTACCAGTCACAACTTGACCAACGTCCAGCTTTTAAGATTCGGCGGCAACCGTGTCGAGCCGCGGAAACGTGTGGACAGGTTTGCTGTGGAGGAATCTCGACATTCATGCCGCTCAAGGATTCAAAATTCGATCCAACAATCTCTGGGCGGGCAGGATCCGGCTCAAATAACTTCGCGAATCGAACGCAACGGCCCGACTGATTCGAGGAGGCTGCGAACACGATGGAGTCTTCGACTTAACTGGAGTACGGGAGCCGAGAACCATCCGCACCCCAAACTCTCGTGCCGGCCGGACAAACTAACGAATTCAGAGATCAGAACGGTCAAATTTCATCGGGGGAGTTGCTGCAACTGGAATAACCGCGGAAAGGAGCGTGTGGCGACAGCCAAACTTGTCCGCCCGAGTGAATGGACCCGGATAGTACGGTGGAAATCAAAAATTGTGCCCAGGAATTTTCAGAAACATTTGAACCGGCCTGTATGGCCCGGTCGTAACAAAGCCTAGATCATATCCCGGGGGCCTTGCCCCGAAGACGATCGAATGAGTCCGACGATTCATCACTGGACTTGCGGCTTGAGTCAGGTCGACGAGTCTGGGAATTTCCGCCAGGTGGCGGAAAAGCCGATACGTCTCCAGCTCTTAAGACGCTGCGTGGTGAGGGACCAAGAAGTTCGACTTGTGCTAGGAAATTGTGTGACAAAACGTTAAGAGTATCGCGTAAGATCTGAGGTTGAAAAACCTCTCAACATCTTCCGCGTCTCGCCAGAGAGTGTCGAACGTGGGCCGAATTCGTACCATCATAACCGGGCTGCAACTGGTTCTGGCCCTCCTGATGGCTTTCCCATGGAGCTTAGGACTCTTCGCGCTCGATTCCTACTGGGAATCGGCACCGGCGAGCCAGCAGCCCGTGGTCGAATCCCCGCATTCGGCCGTCGAGAAAGACGGGCATCGTCGCAAGCTCAGGGATGTGACCGATCTGGTCATGTCGTCCTGGAACCAGGATGAAGAAGAGGAGGGGGGCAACTCCGTCCTCGAAATGGTCAGCGCCCCACTCTATGGGCCTGGTGCCTCATTCTGGGTGATGAGCAACTCATCCCTGCAAGAGACGATCCATCCTCCTGATCCGACCACACTCTTCGCGACAGACCGACTCGCCCCGCTTCGGTGTTGATCCCCATGAACCCGGCGAGGGCCTCCGAGTGGCCAGGCCGGCGGGTTTGAGAAATCTTCCCGCCCGTCGACCAGGCATGCTCACATTCGAGCCGAAGAATAGCCATCGCCAGGAACTGCTTCCCAAGGTAGGTTGCCTGGCCTGAGATGGGAATTCACCACGTTTCCGGCGAACTCGATCGGAGTCGCCCCGAGACGTAAGGCTCCAGAGGCCCTGAATCCTCCGCTTTCGCATCGGACTTGCAAGTAGGATCAGGGACGACCCGTTCCGAAAGCGAGCACCGGCGACCAGTCACCTCCCCCCAATTGCCCGATGCGTCGCGATGCGACGAACCGGTCGAACGCGGCATCATCACGTCGATCGATGCCCTCGAATCCGACCGAGCCCTATCGATCGCTCACATGCAGTTCATCACCCCCTCGAATTGCAAAAGAGGGAGTGTGGGAGGAGCCGAGGCACCATGTTCTGGAAAATGACCCTCGTGGTCGTACTCATAGCCGGCATGAGCGGTGTCGTGTACATCAGTGGCGTCTCCAAGGCCCAGCTCAAAGAGGCTCTCCACTACATCGAGAAGTCCGCCGGCGCCGGCGAGATGACTTCCAATCACCCGTCGATCCCCGTGGCGCTCAAGGAAGATGCCCCCTGGGACGGCCTGGTGACCCTCACCGAAGACGAAGAGAAGGCCCTCGGCCTCGGCATCGCCCGGGTCATGGCGCAGGACGGGCCGATCAAGCTCGAACTCCGCGGGAGGACCTCGTACGACCCCGACACCTTGACCAAGATCCGACCCAGGTTCGACACCCTGGTCGAGAAGGTCTTCGCGTTCAGGGGGCAGAAAGTCAAAAAGGGGGATCCCCTGGTCGAGCTCCACAGCACCGACCTGGCGACCGCCAAGAGCGACTTCCAGAGCAAGTTTGTCCAGTGGCAGCACGACCTGAACCTCTATCATCTGAGGCAGGAGCTCGTCAAAAACGGCGCCATCTCGAAGCAGACCTGGGTCGACACCCAGAACGACGAGAAGAAGAGCCGGCTCGACTACAACCTCGCCCGCGACAAGCTCAAGGAGCTGAAGGTCCCCGAGGATGAGATCGAGCCTCTGCTGGCTCCCCTCGGGGATTCCGCCCCGGCGAGCCGCGACTACGGCAACGTCGCCGAGAAGGCGAAGATGATCCTTCGCTCGCCCGTGGACGGGACCGTGATCGAGCGTGAGGTCGTCCCGCAGAACTTCTACGAGACCCAGAGCGTCCTCATGGTCATCGCCCCCCTCGACCACCTCTGGGTCGAGGTGAACGTCTACGAGCGGGACCAGGACAAGGTGAAGGTCGGCCAGACCATGGAGATCAACTTCCCGTTCCTCTCGGAGACGATCCAGGGGAAGGTCCAGTACGTCGCGAACGAGATCTCCAAGGACACCCACGCCGTCACCGTCAGGGCGTCGATCCGGAACCCGGAAGGCCGCTTCAAGGCCGACATGCTCGTGAAGGCCCAGCTCGACATCCCGCCCAAGGCTGGGGAGACCAACATCCCTCGCCAGGCCATGATCTCGGCCAGCGGCAGCGATTACGTCTTCGTCAGGTCCCCTCGCGAGGACTTACCCCCCAGCGCGAAAGGGCACCCGGGCGGGAAGCTGCCGGACAAGTTCGAGCGACGTCGGATCGTGGTGGCGCAGGAAAACCACGACTTCGTGGTCGTGGACAAAGGGCTGTCACCCGGTGAGGAGGTCGTCACGAGCGGCAGCCTGATCGTGTCCCAGCTCTTCGAGGACGCTAAAACCGTGGCAACGGGAGTCCCATCAGAATAGGCTGGGGATATGTCTTCTCATTCCCCGGTATCGGAGGACAATGTCGAGGAGCCATTTGCTTCTGGTGCGGCTCGGGTGTACGATCGCCGATAGGAGCCGCACATCAGCTCTCCTTCGATTTCCACGGCCCCGCACAATCACTTCACCGAAAGGGGTTCGGCCATGCCCTTGTTTGAGGTGGAAACAACATCGCACATCATGATCGCGTCCGTCGATGACGAGTCGGCGGCGCGGGGGTTCGCCACGGCCAACTATCCCACCGAGGAGGTCTTGCGGATCAGTCATCGGCCTCGCGACGCCTGGGTGATTTCCAAAACTCTGCTCGGCATCAATGGCAGCTCCGACCCTTGCGCCACGGCCCGCGACTGCCTGGCCAAGGCCCAGGGCGATAAGCTCCACGCCGTCAGGCTCTACATGCACCAGACCGGCTCCGACCTCGATGGCGCCCGCAGGGCGATCGAGTCGAACATGGCGATGGGTTGGTAGTTTCATCCCTCATCCCCCGAAGGCTCGGCTTCGTTCCTCCCGGGCGACACCCTCGCGACTCTCATCGAATGGGCTTGACGGACTTGGCAGAGTCGACGACGGTACGTTCCATCGGCGGTGTCCTGGGTCCAGCAAGGGAACGAGTCGAACAAGGTGACCCGATGGGTCGAAGAGGGCGAGTCCCCCGCCGGGCCGAGCATCGACCTCGGCTCGGGGTGGACCCGCCCTTGGACCGTCTCGATCGCGGGCGGTCGACCTCGGTGTCTTACCCTCGGCGCGGTTAAACTGGACAGGGCCGCAACGGCAACAACCAGGGGAAGCTCCTTCCCCTTTTCCGGTCAGGGGTACGTCATGCCGCGGGTGATCTGTCTGATTCTCGGGGGGGGCCGGGGGACACGCCTCTATCCGCTCACCAAGTCGCGAAGCAAGCCCGCCGTGCCCATCGGCGGCAAGTATCGTCTCATCGACATCCCAATCTCCAACTGCATCAACTCGGGCCTGAATCAGATCTTCGTCCTCACCCAGTTCAACTCGGTGAGCCTCCACCGGCATATCTCGAACACGTACAAGTTCGACCCGTTCAGCGGCGGCTATGTCGAGATCCTCGCCGCGCAGCAGACGATGCAGCACGAGAGCTGGTATCAGGGGACGGCCGACGCCGTGCGCCGGAATATCCCCTACTTCACCGAGAGCCGCTACGACCTCGTCCTGATCCTCTCCGGCGACCAGCTCTACCGGATGGACTTCCAGGACATGATCCGGACCCACCTCGAGAACAAGGCCGAGGCGACCATCGCCGCCTTGCCCGTCGCCGAGGAAGAGGCCAAGGCCTGCGGCATCATGCGGATCGACACCACCGGCCGCGTCATCGACTTCGAGGAGAAGCCGAAGACCCCCGAGAAGCTCGCCCGCGTCTATACGTCCCCCGAGTGGATGGAGAAGATGGGGATCGTCGCCGGCAACCGGCCGTACCTCGCCAGCATGGGGATCTACCTCTTCAACCGAGCGACCCTCGTCCAGATGCTCGCGTCGGGGACGGCGACCGACTTCGGCAAGGAACTCTTCCCCCAGGCCATCGAAGGGCACCGCGTCCAGACCCACCTCTTCGACAGCTACTGGGAAGACATCGGGACCATCGGCGCCTTCCACAAGGCGAACATTGACCTGACCCGCGAGAATCCGCCTTTCGACTTCACCTTCGGCGACCATCCGATCTTCACCCGCCCTCGCTACCTTCCTTGCTCACGCCTCTCCGGCGTGACGGTCAATGACAGCCTCATCTCCGACGGCTGCGTGATCGGCCGGGGTTCGGTCATCGAGAACTCGGTGATCGGCGTCCGCGCCCAGATTGGCGAGAACACAACGATCCGCAATACGTATATCATGGGAGCCGACCTGTACGAACAGGAACGGCACTTGCAGGAAAACCTCCGTTCGACCCGCCCGAGGGTCGGGATCGGGTCGGATTGCATCATCGAGAATGCGATCATCGACAAGAACGCGAGGATCGGAAATGGCGTGCGGATCCGGAACGAGGCCGGTGTGACCGAGTTCGACGATGCGCCCCATTACGTGATCAGAGACAAGGTTGTCGTGATTCCGAAATACACGATCCTGCCCGACAGGTCGGTCATCTAAAGGCTTCTTTTGTTACGAAGCCTGTTTTTTATACGTCACGGCAACCTGGGTGGGCCCGTATCAATCAGCGACTTCGTCTCTGTAAATTTACGGACAGCTAGACAAGCACAGGTAGCCCAGGTTGCCCATTCCCCCAAAATCTGACAGAATGTCTGACAAAGACCTATGATGGGGATATGAAGCTTGTCGAATCACCCCGTTAAAATCGAGTAGAAGGAATGGCTGTGTCGACGGAAGCCCACCTGACCGAAGAAAAAATCGGAGGTTTCCGATACGTTCGCACGCTGCACCCCGGCGCCACCTCGGTGGTGATGGAGGTGGTCCAGGAGGCGACGGGCCGACGTTTCGCGCTCAAGCAGCTCCAGGAATCGCGTGCGGTCGAATCCTCCGAGCGCAAGCTCTTCGAGTTCGAGGCCAAGCTGGGGATCCTACTCCGACATCCGAATCTCGTCATCGTGCACGAGTATTTCCGGGATCCTCACCAGCCTTACTTCATCATGGACCTCTTCCCGTCCTATCACTTGAAGTTGCCGATTGCGCGTCCGTCGGTTTATCCGATGCCCAAACGGCAGTTGCACCGGATCATCTCGCAGACCGCCGCCGGCCTGGCGTTCATGCACGACAAGAACTGGATCCATCGCGACGTCAAGCCCGAGAACATTCTCGTCAACAAGTCGGGCGAGGTCCGCGTGATCGACTACGCGCTGGCCATGAAGCCGTTCTCGGGGCTGAAGAAATTGCTCGGCAGCAAGGCCCCTCGGCAGGGGACGGCGAGCTACATGTCACCCGAGCAGATTCGCTGCATGTCCCCAACCCCCGCCTCCGATATTTACAGCTTCGGAATCACTTGCTATGAATTGGCTTGTGGACGTCCGCCGTTTCGCGCCAACTCGACGGCCGAGCTGTTGAGGAAGCACCTGCACGAACGGCCGATTCCGCTCGTGAATCACAATAAATCGATCACGAACGAGTATAATGATCTCGTCCTGAACATGCTGTCGAAGCGTCCGGAAGACCGTTGCGAATCCTTGCAGGAATTTCTGAGCCGGTTTGGGCGAATCCGCATCTTCAAGGACGACCCTGATCCCCAGGCTGATCGGTTCGGCATGTGAACCGACTCCGCCCGCTCGCATCGCTCCACGATCGAGCGTTCGCTTGCGGAAGGATTGAGTCGCCCATGCCTAGCCCTACAGAGTCTCGTCTCCCATTCGAAGCCCCCATCTACGAGATGGAGGCGCGGCTGGCGGAGATGGAGGCCACCTATGCCAAGAATCGGGCGGGTGTCGACTCGACCTCGATCGCGGAGCAGATCCGCAGGCTCCGTCGGGAACTTGCGAACCTGAAGCGCACCATCTACGCCAACCTGCAGCCCTGGGAATCGGTCCAGGTCTCCAGGTTGCCGAGCCGTCCCCAGACACGGGACTATATCGACCTGATCTTCGACCAGTTCGTCGAGCTCCACGGAGACCGGGCCATCGGAGACGACATGGCGGTCGTGACCGGCATGGCGCACCTCGGCGACGAGAAAGTCATGTTCATCGGCCACCAGAAGGGCAAGAACCTCGCCGAGCGCAAGGCCTGCAACTTCGGCTGCGCGCACCCGGAAGGGTATCGCAAGGCCCTCCACAAGATGAAGATGGCGGCCAAGTTCGGGCTGCCGATCGTCACGTTCATCGACACCCCGGGGGCCTATCCCGGGATCGCCGCCGAGGAACGAGGGCAGGCCGCCATCATCGCCGAGAACTTGATGGCGATGAGCCAGCTCGAGACACCGATCGTCTGCGTCGTGATCGGCGAAGGGGGCTCCGGCGGCGCGCTGGGTATCGGAGTGGGCGATCGCCTGGCCATGCTCGAGCATTCTTACTACTCAGTCATCAGTCCCGAGGGCTGTGCCACGATCCTCTGGAAGTCCAACGAGCATGCCCCCCGAGCGGCCGAGGCGCTCAGGATGACCAGCCGCGACCTGCTCCGCATGAAGATCATCGACGAAGTGATTCAGGAGCCGCTAGGCGGGGCCCATCGCGATCATCGAGAGGCCGCCTCCAGCCTCAAGTCGATGCTCATCCGCGCCATACGCGAGCTTAAAGAACTCCCACGCGAGCAACTCCTGCAGAATCGCTACGACAAGTTCCGCCGCATCGGCATCTTCCTCGAGGGCGAGGAACAGGCCCCGCTGAATGGCCTAACCGGAGATCACTGAGTCGACCTCGATTCCGCGTTTCCGCGCATCCGAGGGGCCATAGGCTCCTCGGTTTCCCATGCGCTCCCAATCCGTAACATCTCGGCTTGGGAGCGACTTGTGACTTATTCGTCCGACCTTGACCCCTCGGCCGACCTCTGTTAGAAGTCCACAGCCTCCTCGGATCTGGCCGCGGAAGGGATTCCCGTGCCACGAGCGAGTCTGCCGTGCGACCGGTCGTGCCTTGGTCGACCGCACTGCACAAGCCCAGGAGGGGTGAATGCCGGAGCTTCGCAAGGTCGCCTATCTCACCCCACTCTACTTCGATGAGAAATCGAGGCTCGGCGGCGGCGAACGGTTCCCGCTGAACCTGGCGACGGGGGTCGCCGCGGCGGCCGAAGGACGTTGCACCGTCGAGTTGATCTCTTTCGGCGAGCGGGCTGCGCGGTATTCGCTCAAGCCGGGCGTGTCTCTGCGAGTCCTACCAGTCTCAAACCGGCCGCACGACATCCTCAACGCCGTCTCGTGGGACCTACCCGCGGCCCTAGCGGACGCCGACCTCGTCCACATCCACGTGCCCTACACACGCTCGAGCGAGCTGGGCATACTCATCGCGAAGCAGGACCACAAGCCGATCTGCGTGACCGACCACGGTGGGGCCTCGAGCACGATCGGCCTGAACCTCGGCTGCCTGGATCTCGCCGACCGAATCGTGGCCTACTCCGACTTCGGCGCGGCGCTCCATCGAAGTACCACGCCTATTGAGACCATCAAGGGGGGCGTCGACGCCTCGACGTTCTGCCTCCCCGATACCCGGCCGGAGCGCGGGCACGTCCTCTTCGTGGGACGCCTGCTCCCGCACAAGGGGATCGACTACCTGATCGAGTCGCTGCCGCCCGGCGTGCCGCTCAAGGTCGTTGGTCGCCCCTTCCGCGAGGACTACACCTGGCGTATTAATCACCTGGCCGTCGGCAAGCCGGTCGAGTTCATCACCGACGCCGATGACGCCACGCTCCGCGAGCTCTATCAATCGGCCTGGGTGACGGTGCTCCCCTCGGTCTATCACGACTGCTTCGGCGCCAGCCACGTCGCGCCTGAGTTGATGGGCTTCGCCCTCCTCGAGTCGATGGCCTGCGGCACCCCCGCCATCGGTTCTCGCGTGGGCGGGATGCCCGAGTTCATCCGCGACGGCGAGACCGGCTACATCTACGACAGTCTGGATCAGTTGACCGACCGAATCCTGACCCTCGTCGAAAGCCCCGACCTCGTCGAGACCATGGGCCAGCGTGGGCGGCAGGCGGTCGAGGCCGAGTTCGACTTGAAGGTCGCCGGACGCAAGCTATACGACCTCTACCGGTCGCTCTTCGAGCAGGCGAGGGAGGCGGCCGCTTGAAGATCCTCACGCTCAGCAACCTGTATCCCCCCGACTTCATCGGCGGCTACGAGTTGGCCTGTGCCCACGTCGTCGATGCCTTTCGCGAGCGCGGCCACGACGTCCGCGTCCTGACCGCGACACCTCGACAGCCGATCCCCAGATCGCCAGAGCACGTCCTCAGGCGTTTCCGGCTCGTCGACGAGTGGAGCGAGGACGGGATGGGATCGGCCTCTCTCGCGTATCGGCTCGACGAGGCCGAGTCGAGGTTGGTGAGCGCCCACAACGTCCACGTCCTGACGAGCGTGCTCGACGAGTTCGCCCCGGATGTCGTTTACATCTGCTGCGTGACCGGGCTCGGCGGCTTCGCCCTCGTCGCCTGCCTCCAGTACATGAAGATCCCCTGGGTCTGGCAACTCGGCGACCGGGTGCCGTTCCACCTCTGCAGCACGAGGGAGACGGTCATCGAGGGGCTTGCACGGGCCTTCTCGAGCCGCATCCGGGGGAACTACATCGTCGTCAGCGAGCAGCTCAGGCGCGAGATCGAGGATGCCGGGATCCACCTCAACGGACGCGTCCAGGTCCTGCCCAACTGGATCACCGGGACTCGTCGGATGGTCGAACGCTCGTATTACAAAGGCGGCCACCTCAGGATCATGAGCGCGGGGCAGGTGGCGCGCTGGAAGGGAAGCGACCTCCTCATCGTGGCGGCCGCGAACCTCCGAGAGCTCGGCCACGACGATTTCTCGATCGACTTCTACGGCAGGGTCCATCAGCCCGACCTCGTCCTGCTCGCGAGCAAGCTGGGTCTGACGCGACACGTCTCCTTCAAGGGAGTGCTGCCGCATCGGCAGCTCCTCGATGCCTATCGCGACTACGACGTCTTCGCGTTTCCCACGATCCTGCGCGAGCCCTTCGGTCTCGTCCCGCTGGAGGCGATGGCCAGGGGTTGTGTCCCCGTCCTGACCCGGAAGTGCGGAATCGCCGAGTACCTCGTTCACGGTGTCCACGGGCTCAAGGCCGAGCGCGATGCGCATTCATTCGCCAGGGCCTTCGCCGCCGTGATGCGAGGCGAAGTGGATCTCGAGGCGATGGGGCGTCGGGGCATGGTGATGGCCTGGCGCGACTTCCACATCGACTCGATCCTGCCCTCGATCGAGCGGCAGCTTGTCCAGGCCTCGTTGCAGTCGAGGGCGGGCGCAGGGACGGCGAAGGAAGCCTACAGGCTGGCGAGGCTCGCCGAGCAGGTCGGCGCCAACTTGATCCAGGAGACGATCGTGGCCTGAGCGATCATTCGGCTCGACGTGGGCCGCACGGCGCTCTCGCATAATGATCGGCTCAAATCTCGCTCACGAAGACGTAAATCCTTGCGACGTGTTGGATTGATCAGGCCGAGGCGAACGCACCTCGAATTCGCTCGACACTAGGAGGCGGCGGCGTGAAAGTCCTGGCCCTGAGCAACCTCTATCCTCCTGACTTCATCGGCGGCTACGAGTTGGCCTGTGCCCACGTCGTCGATGGCCTCAGGGAACGCGGCCACGACGCCCGTGTCCTCACCGCCGCCCCTCGCAATCCGGTCGGTACGCCGCCCGCGCACGTCCTCCGGCGTTTCAAGCTCATCGACGAGTGGAACCCCAACGCGATGGGGAACCAGTACCTGTCGTACCGGCTCGACGAGGCCGAGTCGCGGCTGGTCAGTGCCTACAACATCCATGTGCTCACATCGACGCTAGAGGAGTTCGAGCCCGACGTCATTTACATTTGCAACAATCTGGGGCTCGGCGGCCTGGGGATCATGGCCTGCCTCGAGTTCTTGAAGGTCCCCTGGGTCTGGCAGCTCGGCGACTGCGCGCCGCTACTCCTCTGTAGCACGGGGCTCGACACATTCCGGGCCCTCGCCGAGGAGTTCTCGAGGCGGATGCTGGGCGACTTCATCTGCGTGAGCGAGCAGCTCCGAAACGAGATCGAGTCGACGGGGATTCGCCTCTCCGGCCGCGTCCACATGCTGCCCTACTGGATCACGGCTCCTCCCTCCGCGCCTCGCAGCCGCCTTTATCATGGCGGCCACCTCAAGATCATGTTCGCCGGCCAGATCGCCCGCTTCAAAGGGGTCGACGTCGTCATCGAGGCGGCGGCGCTCTTGCGCGACCGGGGATACACCGACTTTTCGATCGACCTATATGGGAACCTCTACGATCCGTCGCTGATCCGACTGATCCGGGAGCGGGACCTCGTCGACCACGTCAAGCACAACGGGATCCTGCCCCAGCCCGAATTGATGGAGAGATACAAGGATTACGATCTGTTTGCATTTCCGACGCTGGAACGCGAGCCGTTCGGCATGGTCCCCATCGAGGCGCTGGCGAGGGGCTGCGTCCCCGTGATTTCGAGGCGTTGCGGCGTCTCCGAGTGGGTCGTGCATGGGCTCCACTGCCTGAAGTCGGCCAGGACTCCCGAGGCCTTCGCCGATACGTTCGCCTCGGTGATCCGGGGCGAGGTCGACCTGCAGTCGATCGCGAGGCGGGGCGCCGCCGCGGCACTCCGAGACTTCCACATCGACACCATCCTCCCGCGGATCGAGTCGATCCTCGAGAATGCGTCGAGGCGTCCGCGGAACGGGGCAGGGGGGTACGAGGATGCCTATCGGCTCGCGAGGATGGCAGAGCAGGTCGCCGGTGCCCTGATTCAGGAAGCGATACCTGCTTAAGCCCGTCCTTTCCGCATCCCCGCGACGGAGCGACTGGCCTTGACCGGATTTACGGGTTGGGATAGAAGGCCAACGCTCCAGGGATGCACCCCTCGCTTCGGCTAGTGCCCGTCCGAATGGAAACAAAGTTGGAACGATCGTGATCCGGATCGAGACCCGCGGTCAGGCGTGTTGACCCGCGGCGATGAGCGACCGATTGCGAAAGTCGAGGTGGCGATGTCCGTGAGTAAGATCGCCTATTTGGCGCCGCTCTATTTCGACGAGAAGTCGTACCTGGGCGGGGGAGAGCGCTATCCTCTCAACTTGGCCAAGGGGGTCGTCGAGGCCTCCGACGGGCGCATCGAGGTCGAGCTCATCTCATTCGGCGAAGCCCCTCATCGCCAGACGATGGCCCCGGGCGTCTCGCTGCGGGTCCTCACTGCGGCGGGGAAGCCGCTCCACCCGCTGGACATGGTCTCCTGGGAACTGCCCGAGGCGCTGAGCGACGTGGACCTCGTCCACATCCACCAGGCCTACACCCGCTGCTCCGAGGCGGGAATGCTGGTCGCCAAGCAGCTCCGCAAGCCGATCTGCGTGACCGACCACGGCGGCACCTCGAGCCCGTTCGTCGAGCACCTCGGCATCCTCGAGCTTGCCGATCAGATCATCGCCCAGTCCGACTTCGCCGCGTCCTTCTTCCGGACGTCGACGCCCATCGAGGTCATCAAGGGGGGCGTCGACGCCTCTCGATTCACGCCGTCGCCCGTGCCCGTCGTCCGCGATCGAGTGCTCTACCTCGGTCGACTCCTGCCGCATAAGGGGATCGACAAGCTCATCGCCGCGATGCCCCCGGAACTGCCGCTCACCGTCTGCGGCCGGGCCTACGACGCCCCTTACTACGAGCTGCTCCAGAAGCTGGCGAAGGGGAAGTGTGTCGAGTTCATCACCGACGCCGACGACGAGCGCATCCTCGACCTGTACCGGAGGGCCTGGGTCAACATCCTCCCCTCGGTCCACCTCGACTGCTTTGGCAACCTCCACACCCAACCCGAGCTGATGGGCCTCTCGATCCTCGAGGCCATGTCGTGCGGGACCCCCGCGATGAGCTCCAGGGTCGCGGCCATGCCCGAGTTCATCATCGAGGGGGAGACCGGCTTCGTCTTCGACGACCCCGACGACCTCGCCGCCGCGCTCCGGCTCCTGGCCGCCAACCCTGGGCTGGTCGAGTGGATGGGCAAACGGGCCCGCCGTCGGGTCGAGCAGGAGTACGACTATCGCGTGGCCGGCGGTCGGCTCGTCGAGATCTATGACCGATTGATCGCCCGAACGTACGAGGTGGCCGCGTGAAAATCCTGGTGATCAGCAATCTCTACCCCCCAGACGCCATCGGCGGCTACGAGATGGGCTGTGCCCAGGTCGTCGACCTGCTGCGGAGCAGGGGTCACGAAGTCATGGTCCTGACCACCGCGCCCAGGACTCCGGTCGCCTCGAGCGATCACGTCCTCAGGACGCTCCGGCTCACCGACCTCTGGGTCGAGTACACGCACTTCCGGAGCGCCCCGGTCACGCTGCGACTCGCCGAGACCGAGTCTCATGTGATCAATGCCTTCAATGTCCACGCGTTGCTCGCCGCGATCAAGGACTTCAACCCGGACGTTGCCTACGTCTGGGCCCTCACGGGGGTCGGCGGACTCGGGCTGATGGGATGCCTGCATCACCTGCGCATCCCCTGGGTCTGGCACCTGATGGACGACGTGCCCGCCTCGCTCTGCAAGGTCGGCAACCGCGTCATCCCCGCCCTAGCTCGGCAGTTCGAGGAGCAGCTCCGCGGCACCTTCATCGCGTGCAGCCAGCAGCTCGTCGACGAGATCGAACGCAAGGGGATCCGCCTCCAGGGGGAGGTGGAGATCCTCTCGAACTGGGTCGCGGGCCCGATCCCGCCCGTCAGGTCGACCTTCTATCAGCCCGGCAACGTGCTCAAGATCGTCGCCTCCGCCGCGCACATCGGCCGTACCTACGACAAGGGCATGGACCTGATCGTCAAGGCTGCGTCAATCCTGCGATCTAAGGGGATTGAGAACTTCGCCGTCGACATCTACGGCAAGATCGACGACACGTCCTGCAGCGATCTCATCAAATCCCAGGGAGTCTGCGACTTCGTCAAGCTCCGGGGCCCTGTGCGGCAATCGGAGCTGATTGCCGCCTATCAGGATTACGACGTCTTCGCCTTCCCGGCCAGGCACCGCGAGCCTTGCGCCTTCGCCCCGATCGAGGCGGCCCCCAGCGGTTGCGTGCCGATCATGGGGCAGCTCGGGGGCAACAGCGAGTGGTTCGTCCACGGCGTCCACTGCCTCAAGGTGCCGAGGTCGGCGCAGGGGTTCGCGAACGCCTGGGAGATGGTCATCGAGGGGCAGATCGCCCTCGAGCCGCTGGGCCGACGGCTGTCCTCGCTCGTCCGCAACGATTTCCATTTGCAGCAACTCATCCCGAAAATCGAGAGAAACTTGCTGCAAGCAGCCGATCAAACAAGAGAAGGCGCCGGTACGTCCATGGAGGCCTACCGCCTCGCGCTGCTCGCCGAGCGACTCGCCTCGGTCCTGATCCAAGAACCCTACTGCGCTTGAGAATCTCTTCGTGAGCGGGCCGCCAAGCATGAGCTTGTCGCCGCCCCACGACGATCACGGTCTACTCCTCTGGCCGGTCGATCGAACGAAGGTTCACCGAAATAGACGTCGTTCCCCGATACAGCGACCAGCAAACTCCAGGAGAGGGAGTGATCCGATGATCGATCTTGCCTTCTACAACGCCGGTGGCCAGAACACCAAAGGTCCTCGCATCCTCATGGTTTCGGCCCGCAGGATCATGCGTCGCATCTTGCGGCCGATCTTCCTCCGCCAGGTCGAGCTCTATCAGTACCTGATCGCCCGGCTCGACGGCCTCGACACCCTCGCCCCCAAGGTCGAGCGGCACGAGCACGCCGTCTTCGCCCTCCGGGTCGACTCCGACCAGTTGAAGGCCAGCCACGCCGAGCTCGCGAAGAAGCACGAAGAGAACGCCGAGCAGTTGCAGACGGCCCTGGCCTTCGGCTGGGACTACGTCGCGCTCGTCCGCCGGCTCGGGACCCTGGAAGACCAGGTCGCCGCCCTCACCGGAACGACCCCCTCGGTGGTCGTCGGAGACGAAGGCGAGATCCACTCGTCGATCCTCTTCCCGGGCCTCGACAAGGTGGTCCGCCAGCCATCCGGTGCCGCGGAAGCCGAGCTCCGCTCGAAGGTCTCCTGAACGGAAGACATGAGCACCCCAAACGAAACGAGATGAGCCCGGGCGCGAGTTACTTCGCGACCGACTCATCTCGTCGGCGTTTCCGGGTTGTCGGAAAACTCAGTGCGCCGTCAATTCCTTGACGAGCCCCTCGGCTTGGTAGACCGACTTGAGCGCCTCGAGGATGACCCTCGAATCGACCGAGACCGCCCGCGCGAGTCGGTCGTCGTAGGCGAAGTCGAGGACGAGTGAGTAAATGTTGCCGTCGAAGATCAGGCCGACGACTTCATTCTCACGGTTCACGACGGGGCTGCCCGAGTTGCCGCCGATGATGTCGGCCGTCGAGACGAAATTCATCGGCGTGTCGAGCTTGAGCCGACCATCCTTGCGGGCCTTGTGCCAGCTCGGGGGCAGCTCGTACGGGTCGGTGTTGCCGTGGGCGTCGGCGTGCTTGAAGGCACCGGCGACGTCGGTGAACGGGGGGATTGCCTTGCCATCGACCTCGTAGCCCTTGACCGTGCCGAAGGCCAGCCGGAGTGTGAAGGTGGCGTCGGGATAGACCGAGGATCCTCGCGTCTCGAAGATCGCCCTGGCGATGAGGCCATACTGGGCCGAGAGGACCCCTTCGACCTCGTCCTCGAACTGCTTGCGGACCTTGCGGGCGTCGGCGTCGACCAAGGCGGCGAGCTTCAGCATCGGGTCATTGACCGCGGCCAGTTCTGAGGCACTCTTCTCGGCCAGTTCCTTGCGGAGCGCGACGTCAGCGAGCTTCGAGCCGTCGATATAGGCCTTCGCGACCTCCTCGGCCGAGCGTCCCTGGAAGACCTGGGCGACGAGCGGGTCGTCCCCCATCGTCTTCTTCCAGAACGCGAGCGAATGAGCCAGCTTGGCCTTCTCGTAGTCAGCGTAGACCGGGGCATCCGAGAAGAGCTGGAGCTTGAGCGAGTCGAGGCCCGACTCCCGGAACTCGCGAAGCCGGTCGGGATTCGGCAGCGTCCGTTCCTGAGCCAGTCTCACCAGGGTCCGCGCGATCTGGAAGAGCTCGGAATCGAACGCGAATCCGCGTTCCAGGAAGTTGACCCGCCTGGCGATCTTCTCGGAGACCTTCTGAGCGGCGGCGATCTTGTTCCAGGCCTCGCCATAAGCGGCCTTGGCCTTGGGGTCGGCGGCGACCTGATCCCTTAGGGCCTTCTCGACATCAGCCTTCCGGCCCATCAGGGCGGCATCTTTGAGCCCCTTCAGGCCGCCTTCGCGGGCCTTGCGGGAGTTCTGGTAGCCGAAGAGTTCGTCCTTGGCCTGCCGCTCCTGCTCGGCACCCTTGCGGCTGTACTCGAGCAGGAAGTTCTCCCGGTCGTGGAGGACTTCGAGCGTGAACGGGAACGAGACGTCACGCAGGTATTCGAGGTGGCTCAGGGTGTTGAGCCGGCTCGTCCGCCCCGGGTGGCCCGCCACGAAAATCAGTTCGCCGTCCTTGCTCCCGCCCTTGCTCCACTTAAGGTGATGCTTGGGCTTGGCGGGCTTGCCGTCCTCGTAGGCCCGGAAGAAGCAGACGTCGAGGTCGTAGCGGGGATACTCGAAGTTGTCAGGGTCGCCGCCGAAGAACGCGATGGCGAACTCGGGGGCAAATACCAGTCGAACATCCGTATACTTCTTATAGGTATAAAGCGCGTACTTCCCTCCCTGATAGAGGGTCACGACGTCGCTGCGGAGCCCGGTCTTTTCGAGCGACTCCTTCTCGATGGTCGCCATGGCCTTCCGCTTGGCGATGCCGGCCGCCGCGTCGTCGGATCCGGCCACGACGCCGGCGAGGACCTTGTCGGTCACGTCCTGGATATCGACCAGGACGTTCAGCTCGAGGTCCGGCGCCTTGATCTCATCGGCGTACGACTTGGCGAGGAAGCCGTCGCGATGATAGTCCTTCTCCGGCGTGCTGATCTTATGCAGCATGTCGGCGCCGACGTGATGGTTGGTCATCACGAGGCCATCGGCCGAGACGAACGAGCCCGAGCCGCCGCTGTTGAACCGGACGGCCGAGGAGCGAAGCTGCGTCACCCAATCGGCCGAGGGTTCGAACTGATACGTACGCTTGAGGTGTTCGAGCGGCAGGTTGTCGAACACCCACATCCCTTCGTCCGCTTGCACGCCGACTCCTCCCCACACCGCCGCGAGCACGAGCGCGGCCAGACATCCCGGACGCCATCGCATGATGCACCCTCCTGGGAAATGGCTTCACATGATCAGCCGAGCGGCTGATCTCACGTGGATATCAAAATTCACGACTTCATTTCAATCTTGCGTCGCGGCGACCGCTCATCATCCCCTCGAAGGATGGCGCCGATCCCGACCAGGAAGAGGACCAGGGTCATCAGCCCGAAGGAGACGAGCGACGGCCACGGGCTCTCGTTCCAGCTCGCGGGGAAGAGGCGAGAGAGGTCGATCAGGTTGGACGCCCCCGGGATGACCGCCAGGACCGCGATCAGAATCCCCGCGATCGCGCCGCCGGCGATGTAGCCGCTCGAGAGCAATACGGCCGGGCTCGAGTCCGACTCCTCGGCGGGCGTCTTCTTGATGAGGTCCACCGCGCCTCGCAGCAAGCCCCCGACGAAGATCGGCATGGAGGTCGACAGCGGCAAGTAGACGCCGACCGCGAAGGCCAGCGCGGGCACACCCGCCAGGTGCATCACGATCGCGATGAAGACGCCGATCAGCACGAGGTTCCAGGGAAGCTTCTGCGTCATGATCCCGTCGATGATGAGGGCCATGAGCGTCGCCTTGGGGGCGTCGTACTTGATGACCTTCGAGCCGTCATCGCGGGTGTCGACCCGGCCGTTGATGGCGGGGTCGACCAGGAAGCGGGCCTGACCGGTGTCGTCGACGAGGTACTTGCCCGGCTGCGCGCCTTCTTGAGGATTGACGACGCGCCAGACCTTGTACGTCTTCCCCTCGTGCATGGCTGTCTCGGTCAACTTGGCGACCTCGGCCTTGGTCGTGGGCAGATACTCGGCCTTCGAGGTGATCACGGTGCTGGCGTCGTTGAGGACGAGCAGCGTGAACCCGATGACCACGGCCGACGTCAGCGCACCGACGAGGATCGCGATCTGCTGGGCCCAGGGGGTGGCCCCGATGAGATAGCCGGTCTTGAGATCCTGCGAGGTCGTCCCTCCGTTCGACGCGGCGATGCAAACGATCGCGGCGATCGAGAGTGCGGCGAGTCGATACTGAGGCCCGATCCAGCCCATCAGGACGAAGATGAGGCAGGTCAGGAGCAGGGTCGCCACCGTCATGCCCGAGATCGGGTTCGAAGACGAGCCGATCTCGCCCGTGAGCCGCGAACTCACGGTGACGAACAGGAAGCCGAAAAGCAGGATCATCACCGCGCCCGCGATGCGGCCGCTCAAGTCCGTCGGCATCAGGTGAGTCGCGGCGATCGTGATGACGAGGATCGCCGCGCCAAGGCCGACGAGCCAGAGCGGGAGGTCACGCTCGGTCCGGCTGCTGGTCGACTCGCCCCCCGAGCCGCGCAGGTCGCTCACGCCGGAGCGGATCGACGAGACGATCAAGGGGAGCGCCTGGAGCAGGCTGATCACGCCGCCGGTGGCTACGGCACCGGCACCGATGAAGAGGAGATAGGCGTCTCGGATCTCCTTGGGCGACATCTGAGAGATCAGCTTCGTGCCCGGGAGTATCGCCTTCGCCGACGTGCTGCCGCTGAAGGCCAGGGTGGGGGTCAGCACGAAGGCCGCCATCAGGCCGCCCGCCACCATCACGCACGAGATCCGCGTCCCGATGATGTAACCGACGCCCATGAGGACCGGCGAGGACTCGAGCGCGACGACCGCCCCGGTGAACCCCTTGATCGCCTTCGCCGGGTACTCCTGCCAGAGCTTGAGCCCTTGCATGAGCACCTGATAGAGGAAGGCCAGGCCAAACCCGGTGAACACGGTCTTGGCGCTCGAGCCTCCCTGTTCGCCGACGATCAGGACCTTGGCGCAGGCGGTCCCTTCGGGGTAGGTCAACTCTCCGTGCTTCTTGACGATGAAGGCCCGGCGGAGCGGGATCATCATCAGGATGCCGAGCAGGCCGCCCAATGAGGCGACGAGCATGACCCTGGCGAGTTCCATGTCGTAGCCGAGGATCAGCAGGGCGGGCATCGTCACGCCCACGCCGAATGCGATCGACTCGCCGGCCGACCCCGTCGTCTGGACGATGTTGTTCTGGAGGATCGACGCCGGGCGGGTGCCGAACATCTTCGACAACGCGCGGAAGACCGTGATGGAGAGCACGGCCACCGGGATAGAGGCCGAGACGGTCATCCCCACGCGGAGGACAAGGTAGAGCGACGAAGCGCCGAAGATGATCCCGAGGATCGCCCCGAGAAAAACGGCCGACCAGGTCAGTTCGGGCGGATTCTCCTGGCTGGAGACATAGGGTCGATGCGAGTCCACTGGAGGTCCGCCAACGCCTGGTACGATCGACTCGGGCTCCACCGCCATGACTTCGCCTCCTCAGGTCCAGGGGGTTCGACGGCCAGTTGCGAGTCGAGCGGAGACGACGGAGGTCGAGTGGTGCGAAGGGATGTCCTGCTGTACTCGGTCGTTGTCATCTCGGTCGGTCGCTTGGCAGACGACTTGTTCGCGCGCAAGAGTAGCAGGCTGGAATGTTAATGGAGGATGCCTCCACCTTCCAGCCTGCACCTTGTGCAAACGCATTCGCCCCGAGAACTTCCCGACGCCCGTCCGAGCTCAGATTCAGGAGACGACTTCGGTGAGCTTGGCCGTCGACGCGGCGAAAGTGGAGGCTTTAGGGGCTTTGCGAAAACTCTGAATCTCCGACATCCGGTTCACGATGTCACGCAGGACGTCGATCGGCGAACCTCCGGCTTCGACGTCGAAGACGATTTCCGGCGAGTAGAAACTCAGGGTCCGGAAGGTCTCCTCGTGGTAGGTCTGGAGCCGACGGCGGATGACCTCTTCGTTCATGTCGTCGAGCCGGTTCTCTCGGAGAGCTCGGGACTTGAGTCGCTCGCTCGCCTTGAAATTGTCGTTGATCTTGAGGTGGAAGATCTGGACCACGTCCAGGATGTGGTCAAGCCGCTCGGCCTGGGAGTAGTTCCTGGGCAGGCCGTCAAGGATCAAGGTGTGCTGATCGGGGAGGAGCAGTTCCTGCATCTCCAGGATCTTGATGTGGCGTTCCCAGATCCGAACGGTCAGGTCGTCGGGGACGAGGGCCCCGATGGAGGTATATCGCTCGATTTCCTGGCCGAAATGCCCATACTTCGGGATCTTGCGGAACACGTCGCCCATCGAGATGTGGACCACGCCCGGCAACTGTCCGAGCACTGCGCCCTGGGTCCCCTTGCCGCTACCCGGCATTCCGAACAGGAGGATCGTACGATACTTGGGTTGGTCGGCCATGGCCGTTCCTCTCACAGCGCGAGTAGGGGGGAGGGGTCCAGACTGTAGGTGTGCCCCGACAAAGTCGACCTATATCATCGGTAGACTAGCCCGTCTCGGCAATCCGAATAATTCCCAAGCGTCGAGTTAAAACGCGCGGAGTGCCCCCTGGCTGATGCGTAATTTCGGGGCAACCCCCGTGGCTCTCGCGTCGGAGCCGGCCAATTCAGTTCGTTTTACCGGGTGCGAAGCCTCACCGACACGCTCACATCATTAGCCCCGATTGACCCCTGATTTCCTCAACACCAAGCCATCTTCGCGCATCTGACGCCTTCATCTGCGTGCGAGAAAACCTCATCAACCAATCTACGTGATGTTCCCAGATCCGAAGTATCAAGCTTGATTCAACCTTTTTCTTTGCACCTTCTCTTTCAAGATCAGTCGATCACATCCTGATGTTTCGGTCATATTCGATGGAGAGCCAAGCCTTAGCGGCCCGGCGTCCCGTGTGCTAGAATCGGGCGGCTGGCGTATTGCACTCCCACGAACGGACTATTCGAGCCAATTTCCCGCCGAGTAACCATGCTCCCGATCGAGACCAGGATTCTCCTCCTCCGCCACGCCGAGACGGCGGCCCCGCAGCTCTTCCACGGCGCCGAGTCGGATATCGGTCTGAGCGAACGCGGTGTCGAGCAGACGAAGGACGTGGCCGAAGCCCTCGCGGGCGTCGCGATCCACGCGATTTATAGCTCGAACATGCTCCGCGCACGCCTCACGGCCGACGCGATCGCACGGAGAAAGGGCCTCGTCGCGGGCGTGATCGAGCCGCTGCACGAGCGTAAGATGGGACCGCTCAGCGGCACCCTCCATTCCGAGGGTTGGCACATCTACACCGAGGCGGCCAAACGCTGGATGGCGGGGGAGCTGGATCACACGCACGAGGGAGGCGAGTCATACACCCAAATCCGGGACCGCGTCGTCCCGGCCTTCCTCGATCTGGCGAGACGGCACCAAGGCGAGACGATTGTCGTTGTCGTCCATGGGGTCGTGATCCGCGTGCTCCTGACATCGCTGCTCGAAGGGCTCGATCATCGCGACTTCGACGCGGTCACGATCGAGAACACCGCGATCAACGACCTCCGATGGGATGGTGCGCGTTGGTATGCCGCCGAGCGAGGCGTGCGTCGGCTATCCGGCTCGGACTCGCCGACGTCTCGATGACCCGAGGCACGCCTCAGGCGCTCATCCGGGCGGAGCCCTCTTCGTCGTCGGAGCTGCTACCGCCTCCATTCTTGAGCGACTCCCACTCATCCCACGAGTAGAGCACTTCGCGGGCGGAGCCGCTCTTGAACTCGCCGACGATGCCGTCCTCGGCCATGAAGTCGATCAGTCGTGCGGCGCGTCCGTAGCCGATCCCGAGGGCCCGCTGGAGCATCGAGGTCGAGCCTCGGTTCTCGCGGATCACGACCTCGATCGCCGCCTCGTACAACTCGTCCCGTTCCTTCATCGCCGCACCTCGGTCCTTCCCCGCGGAGCCGCCGCCGACCTGGAGTTGCACCAATTCTCGGCTGTACTCGGCCGGGTACTGCTCGAGGTGCTGGCAGACGAGGTGGACCTCGTTGTCGGAGACGTACGTCCCCTGGGCCCGCACGATGTGCGACGTCCCCGGGAAGAGGAAGAGCATGTCGCCGTTGCCTAGCAGCTTGTCCGCCCCCATCTCGTCGAGCACGACGCGAGAGTCGCCGCGGCTCGCCACCTGGAACGCGATACGAGCCGGCAGGTTGCCCTTGATGAGGCCGGTGATGACGTCGACGGTCGGCTTCTGGGTCGCGACGATCAGGTGCATCCCAACGGCTCGGGCCTTCTGGGCAAGCCGGACGATGTGAGACTCGACCTCCTTCGCCGCCGTCATCATCAGGTCCGCCATCTCGTCCGCGATGATGACGATATACGACATGTACGTCGGGATCCGAGCTCGATCCTCGTCGTCCTCGGGCTTGAGCCGGTTGTAGATCTCCTCGGCCCCGAGCTGGTTGTACGTCTGGATGTTTCGGACGCCGGCGCGAGCGAGGAAGCCGTAGCGCTCGTCCATCTTGTCGCAGGCCCAGGCGAGCAGCGACTCCGCCTTCTTCATGTCGGTGACGACCGGGTGCATCAGGTGCGGGATCTTCTTGAACTGCGAGAGCTCGACCATCTTGGGGTCGATCAGGATCAGCTTCACCTCATCCGGTCGCTTGGTCATCAGGATCGAGAGGATCATCGCGTTCAAGCAGACCGACTTACCGGTACCCGTACGACCGGCGATCAGGAGGTGGGGCATGTCGGCCAGGTCGAAGGCGAGCGGAACCCCCTTCACATCCTTGCCCAGGAACAGGGGTATCTTGTGCTTCGAGATCTTGGTCTGGACCTCGGTGACCACGTCGGCCAGCTTGACCATCGCCCGGCGTTCGTTGGGCACCTCGATGCCGACGGTCGTCTTGCCCGGGATCGGCGCGACGATGCGGACGCTCGGTACGGCCAGCGCGATCGCGAGGTCGTCGGTTAGGCTCGTGATACGCGAGACGCGCAAGCCGGCCTCGAGCTCGATCTCGAACTGGGTGATCACGGGGCCGGTGTCGATCTGGACGACCCGCACCTTGTAACCGAAGTCGAGCAGAGTCCGCTCGAGGAGCATCGCCCTGGCGTGGACCTGCGCCTCGTGCTCGTGGACCGGGAAGGTGGGTGATGGTTCCAGGAGGTCGAGCGGCGGAAGCTGGAAGTTGCCCGACGACGGCATCATGGTGCCCGTCATCGGCGGCCTCACGCCCGAATCGGCCCGCGCCGGGATGGGCGAGCCATCGTGCTGCGACGCCTGCGGGGGCAAGCTTCGAGGAGCCGGGCCGCCGCCGGAGGCCGCGGCCTCCGCGGGGAGGGCAGGGCGGTTCAAGGCCGGACGCGACGAGATCGGGGCCATACGGCCGGGCGAAGAGTCGATCAGCTCGAACCTCGGGGCGGGGACCATCGGGTCGGCCTCGAGGTCCGGCTCCTCCTCGCTCGCTCCCTTGCGCCTGCCGATGAGGCCTTGCACCGTGCGCAGGAGTTCCTGTGCCGGCCAGTAGAGGAGGACGTCGTAGCAGAGCGTCAGCCCGACCACGCCCGTCGCCAGGAGGATCAGGAACATCCCGTACAGGCCGAAGAACCCCTCGAGGAAGTGGACCCCGAGCGACCCGAGGAATCCACCGCTCCCGATGGGATGGGACGGCGCCCAGTTCGGTGCGATCTTGTAGATCAACGGAGCCGTCACGATCAGCATGAGCAGGAAGCCCACCAACCTCGTCGCGATCTCCGGCATGGCTCGTCGATAGAACCAGAGCAGGTTGATCGAGCAGACCCCGAGCAGCACGACGTAGGAGGCTCGCCCCATCGTCATGAACAGGAGGTGTGCCAGCGCCGCGCCGACGGGCCCGCAAGGGTTGGTCGGCGGCGAGTTGGGCGGGTAAACCGACCGGCCGGGAGGATCGGCCGGGTCGTAGCTCAATAGGCTGAGCGCGAGGAAGACCGAGGCGAGCAGAAGGAACGACGGCGGGCCGTTCCGAGCCAGTCGCTGGCGGTCGATCATAGTGAGCCCTCGGCCACAACAATGTTTCGAGTCCGGAGGCTCGCTCGTCAATCAGCGGTCACCCCAAGGCACCGGACTCGCAAACATCTGATCGGCCGGGATGGCCGGAGGGCTTGCACATTCCTCAGGCGGATCGACGCCGGTCGCGATCAAGGAATTTATTCTGACGGCTGGGTAAGATCGACGGTCCCGCCTTCTTCGACTTCTTCCGTCGCTTCCGACGTCTGGAGGTTCCCCGACAGATCCAGGAATATTTTATCTTGCATGATTTCCTGGATAACGATGGTCATCTTGTCGGGGCCGCGCATGTCGACGAGGGGGCGGGCGCCCTGGTTCAGCGCGATCATCCGCTTCTGGATCAGGGTGGAGAGTTTGAACCGACCGCCAACCTTGTTGACGATCAATTCTTCCTTCAGTTCTTCGAGCATCGGAGCATCAACCTCCACAGCCATGTCGGATCAAGTGGGACACCAGGTCATCGACGGCCTGGTCGAGTTCGCGATTCATTAGTTGGTGGTCGTAGAGCCCGGCCTGGTCGAGTTCCCAGCGGGCGTTGGTCAGTCGGCGGGCGATCGTAGCCTCGGAGTCGGTCTTACGCGCCCTGAGGCGGGCCTCCAGCTCTTCGAGGCTCGGGACTTGAACGAAGATGAGGACTGCGGAGGGGACTTTCTCTCGGACGAGGAGCGCACCCTGGACGTCGATCTCGAGCATCACGCACTGCCCCTCGGCCAGGGCCGAGCGGACCGGGCCGGCAGGGGTGCCGTAGAAGTTGCCGTGGACCTCGGCGCTCTCGAGGAAGTGCCCGAGGTCGCGCTGGGTCTCGAACGACTCGCGCGAGAGGAAGTAGTATTCCCGCCCCTCATGTTCGCCGGGACGCATGGCGCGGGTCGTGGCCGAGACCGACAACCGCGCACGGACTTCGGGCCGCTCGAGGGCGAGGCGGACCAGGGTACTCTTCCCGGATCCCGAAGGCCCCGAGACGACAATGAGGCGGCCCGGCAAGATCGACCAATCGTCCATCGCGTTTCCCAAAGATGACCCCGCCGCGTCCATCCGGCGCGTCGAGGTCGTCCAAAATCAATGATTTCAAACAGCTCTTCAAACCGCGAGTGACAGGCCCATCACTCGACGTTCTGGATCAATTCACGGATCTTTTCGAGGAGGCCCTTGATCTCGACCACGGAGCGGCTGATCTCCACGTCGTTCGCCTTCGAACCGATCGTGTTGACCTCGCGTCCCATCTCTTGTACCACGAACTCGAGCTTACGGCCGGCGCTTTCCGGCTCGTTGATCACCTCGACATACTGCGTGAGATGGGCCCGGAGCCGGACGATCTCCTCGGAGATGTCCGCCCGCTCGGCGAGGATGGCCACTTCCCGGATCAGGTCCTTGGGCTCGATCGTGACCCCCTGGCCCTCGACCAGCGACTGCACACGCTCGATGAGTCGCTTCTGATAGGCGAGGACGACATGGGGCCCGCGTTCGGCGATGTTGCCGAGATGGCTGGAGACGGATGCCCCGAGCTGGAGCAGTTCGTCCGCCATGATCCGGCCTTCTTCAGCCCGGACGGTTTGCAGCTTGCGGAGGGCCTCGGTCACGACCCGGGCGAGGACCGGCCAGTCACCGTGAGGGTCGTCAGTCGGAGGCTTGCGTTCCTCAACCACGCCCGGGAGGACGAGGAGCGAGCCGAGTTGGATCGCCTCGGAACCATCCCCTTGCAGGCTCGTCAACTGATCCCGATAGCTCGCCAGCGCGACGGTGTTGAGGCGATAGTCTTCCGCGCGTCGAGGCCGTTCGACCCGGAGCGAGACCTGCACCGTACCTCGTCGGACGATTTCACGGACCAGCCGCTCAAGCTCGGGTTCAAGGGGACCGTAAGGGTCGCTGATCTTGGCACTGAGCTTGAGATGCCGGTTGTTGACCGTCCGCACTTCGACGGTGACGGACCATCGCTCGTCCTGGTGCCGTGCCTCTCCAAATCCGGTCATACTCAGGAGCACGGCGACCTCGTTGCGGAAACCAAGGTGGTCAAACAATCGCGGCAGGCGAAACGATCGTCGGCGTCCGACTCCGGTCGGAGCGGCTCGAAATTACTTGGCGGCGGGGATCGCCGGGGCATCGGCAGGGGCGGATGCGGGAGCGGGCAAGGTCGACTTGGGCAGGGGGAGTCCCGCCGGGCCGGAGTCGAGGCCCTTGGTCGCCTTGGAGCCCGGGGCGGACGAGTCGCGGCTCACCTTGGAGCTGGCGGCGGGGGTCGGGTCGTTGCCCCAGGCCGAGTCGCCGCCTCGGTTGGCCAGGATGACCATCAACATGCTCAGGACAATCCAGAAGGCGGCGACGCACATCGTGACCTTGGTGAAGACGTCGCCCGCCTTGGTCCCGAAGGCGCTCGAGCCACCCATGCCGCCGAACGCACCGGCGAGCCCGCCACCTTTACCGCGCTGGATCAGGATCAGGCAGATCAGGAAGACCGACGCCAGGACGGCCAAGGCGTTCAAGATACCGGTTAGGATGCCCACGGTAGAGTCCTTGCTAGAGTGTTCATGAAAGAGGTCGAAAATCGCCTCGCCGGCCCTCGATGCGTGCGAGCCGAGGGGGCGAGGCGGGACCTCGTCGGATCAGGGCTTCCCTTTGGCGGTCACGTCCCGCGCCGCCTGCACGATGCCGAGGAAGTCGGCGGCCTTGAGGCTCGCGCCACCCACCAGGGCTCCGTCGATGTCGGGTGCGCCGAGGAGTTCCGCGGCGTTGTCCGGCTTGACGCTCCCACCATATTGGACGACGACTCGCTGCGCGGTCGCTTCGCCGAACTTGCTGGTGAGCCAGTCTCGGATGAACTCGTGGACCGCCTGGGCCTGGGAGGGGGTGGCGGTGAGGCCGGTGCCGATGGCCCAGACGGGCTCATAGGCGAGGACGACGCCCGCCATCTGCTCGGGGGAGAGCCCGGCGAGGGAGCCGGTCATCTGGCCGGCGACCACGTCGTTGGTCTGGTCGGCCTGCCGTTCTTCCAGGGTCTCGCCGATGCAGACGATCGGGATCAGGCCGATGCCGATGGCCGCGTGCAGCTTGGCGTTGATCTGGGCGTCGGTCTCGTGGAGGCCGTGACGCCGCTCGCTGTGCCCGAGGATGACATGCGTGCAGCCGATGTCCTGGAGCATCGCGCCGGAGAGCTCGCCGGTGTAGGCACCATCGGGCTTCCAGTGCATGTTCTGGGCGCCGAGGCCGATCGGCGAGCCCGAGAGGACCGCGTCCACATGGTGCAGGAAGACCGACGGGGGGCAGACCGCCACTCGGACCTCGGCGGAGGTGCCGACGCCTGCCTTGACCGCCTCCGCCAGGGCCACGGCGGCCTCGGAGGTCGACGGATTCATCTTCCAGTTGCCGGCGATGAACAGAGGACGCATCAAACGGTCACTCCCTCACAAGCGTCGATCGTCTTCCCGAGGACCTCGGCGAGTTGCCGCAGCTCCTCGACCAGTTTCGTGTATTGGGGCGGGCGGAGGGCCTGGGGGCCGTCGGAGAGGGCCTTCTCCGGGCAGGAGTGGACCTCGATATGGACGCCGTCGCAGCCGGCGGCGACCGACGCCCGGGCCATGGCCGGGATCAGGTCGGGCCGACCCGTGGCGTGGCTCGGATCCACGATGATCGGCAGGTGGCTGAGCCCCTGGACGTTGGGCACGATCGACAGGTCGAGCGTGTTCCGCGTCGACTCCTCGAAGGTGCGGACGCCTCGCTCGCAGAGGATGACCTGGCGGTTGCCCTCGGCCAGGACGTATTCCGCCGACATGAGCAAGTCTTTGACCGAAGCACTCATGCCGCGCTTCAGGAGGACCGGGGTCCTCGTCTTGCCCAGCTCCTTGAGCAGGTCGAAGTTCTGCATGTTGCGGGCACCGACCTGGAAGATGTCGGTGTAGCGCTCGACGAGGTCGACCTGCCTGGGATCCATCACCTCGGTGACGATCGGCATGCCGAAGCGGTCGCCGGTGGCCCTGAGCATCTTGAGCCCGTCTTCGCCGAGCCCCTGGAAGCTGTAGGGGGACGTGCGGGGCTTGAAGGCTCCGCCGCGGAGGACGTTGGCCCCGGCGTTGCGGACGGCCTCGGCGATCTCGACGAGCAGGGGCTCGCTCTCGATCGCACAGGGGCCGGCGATCATCATCAGGTGGCCGCCGCCGACCTTGATCCCCTTGATGTCGAAGACGGACGGCTCCGCGTGGAACTCGCGGCTCGCCAATTTGTACGGCTTGAGGATCTGGACGACCTGCTCGACCCCGGCGATGGCCTGGAGCGGCTCGGCCCGTAGCTTCTCCTCGTCGCCGATCACGCCGATGATCGTCCTCGACACGCCCTCGCTCAAGTGTGGCGTAAAACCCATCTCCTCGATGCGTTCGAGGACGTGCTTGACCACTTCGGGCGTGGGGTTTGGCTTCAAAACGATGATCATCGTCGTCCTCAAGACTCTCCCGACCAGCATCGGCCGGGCACTTCCCGTTGGTAAGGGGCTGCCGACCGGCTCTACTCCAGTGGTGAACGTAACAGTTTAACGATACCAAGGTTGCAGGGGAAGATGGATCCCGCCGGCCTTTCAAGTTCCGTACCGCAGGCTCTGACAGGCTCATACCCTGCGCCTAAACCGAGGAAAACCAAGGAGGGCTGGCTCCAGGAACAAGCCTGCCAACCTCTGGGCACCTCGATCAGGGAATCACAATCGAGCGACAAACATCCTTGAAAGGCCATGCATCCGCTCCCTCATCGCGATAAGCTGGGTGATTGGTACAAAGAAGCCGCATTTTATCGATAATTTTTAGGACATCGCAACTCTTTAATGGACAACAATTTCCACCGATCTCAGTTCGGGCAGGAATTGCCCCGTTATGAGGCCGTGCTAGAATTTTTGTGTGACTCGCCCAGGCGATGCCACACTCGAATCATGCCCTGATGCTTGAGCGTGCACGCAGAAGAGACATCCGTCATCCCCCCCGGGCGGAGCCGCCAACGGTTCCCGGAGCTTGGGTTTGCGCTCCGGACGTACGTTGCAGTTGGTCCTCCGGAGCCTGGGGAGTCGGATCGATCATCCTAAGTTTTGAACTCTCCGGACGGACGAGCCATTCCGAAGAGGCCTGCGGGATGGCCGCTGAATCCGCAAGGCGCCCAGCCGGCACGGCGGCAACGACGCGGGGCCATACCGTTCCCAGCCCTTCCTTTAGGCTGCCAATCTTGTCGAAGGCGAGAGCGATATCGATGCGATCCCATCACGCATTCTTGATTTTCGCCGTAAGCTACTTCGTTTCCTCGGGTTGCACCCAGGAACCGCCGAAGATAGCACCGACCAAACCTCCCGTCGTGCTTGTCAGCACTCCCGTGACCGATGAGATCACGGAGTTCGAGGACTTCACCGGGCGCACCGACGCGGTCTTCTCGGTCGAAGTTCGTGCTCGCGTGACCGGCTACCTCGAGAAGGTGAACTTCAAGGACGGTGCCGAGGTGAAGGAAGGCGATCTCCTCTTCGAGATTGATCCGCGGATCTATCAGGCGGAACTGGATCGGGCCGAGGCGACCGTCCTCCAGGCCGAGGCACGGGTGAAGCGCCTGGAAGCCGATAACCGGCGTGCCAACCTCCTCTTCAACCGAGGCGCGATCAGCCGCGAGGAATTCGAGCGGATCTCGAGCGACTTCGCCGAAGGGAACGCGTCGGTCGGCATCGCCAAGGCGAATCGCGACCTCGCCAAGCTCAACGTCGGCTACACCAAGGTGACCGCCCCGATCAGCGGCCGGATTAGCCGCCGCCTGGTCGACCCGGGCAACCTCGTGCAGGCCGACTCGACCGCCCTCACGACGATCGTCTCGCTCGACCCCATGTATGTCTACTTCGACATCGACGAGCGGACCATGCTCCGGTTCCGCCGCCTGATCCGCGAGGGCAAGATCCAGTCGCGCGAGTCGGGCGCGGTGGTTCCGATCCAGGCCGCACTCTCCGACGAGGAAGGGTTCCCGCATGAGGGGACCATCAACTTCAGCGACAACCGCGTCGACGCCAGCACGGGCACCCTTCGCGTCCGCGGCAGCATCGACAACCACGTCCCTCGCGTTCTCTCCCCCGGGCTCTTCATGCGAGTGCGCGTGCCGATCGGGACACCGCACTACGCCCTCATGATCGCCGAGCAGTCGCTCGGAACCGACCAGGGACGTAAGTTCCTCTACGTGGTTAACGACAAGAACGAGGTCGTGTATCGGCCGGTCAAGGTCGGCCCGCTCAACGAGGGACTGCGGGTCATCGAGGACGGCCTCAAGCGGGGCGAGAAGGTGATCGTCAGCGGCCTCCAGCGCGTCAAGCCCGGCGCGAAGGTCGAGCCCAAGCCGGCCGAGGCCGCGAAGGACAAGGGCACCGACTCCGCCAAGGGGGGCGAATCCAAGAAGGACGGCGCCCCGAAGGAAGAGCCCAAGAAGAAGGGTTCGGGCGTCGCCGGGAAGCCGGGGGCAGACAGGGCCGGCGAGCCGAGCGCCAAGGCCGTCCATCCCCTGGGATAAATTGCCGTTCGTCGGTTCATAACCTCATGCGTGATGCCCCAAGGCAATCACGCATCGACACGCGAAATCCCCGGCTCGAATCCGAACCGGCAATGACTCTTATTTGAGAAAATGAGCCAATCAAGGATTCCATCAGGACGGGGCCTCGCCGGGCGTCGCTGAGTCTCTGTGGTGCGTGGCGCGGTCGAACCGGATCGAGAAACCAGGCCTCGTGCGACTCGGTCGCGACGGGGCCGGCTCGCAAGGTAGCTCGGCGGGTCCTCGCGTCCGCAACGATCTCGAGGCGGTGGGGCCGGCTCCAACGCTCGCCCCGACCCGCCGATCTCCGGGAGAAACGGCCTTGATCTCGCGTTTCTTTATCGATCGGCCGATCTTCGCCTCCGTCCTCTCGATCGTCATCACGCTGGCGGGGGGGGTGGCGATCTTCTCGCTGCCGATCGCGCAGTATCCGCAAATCTCCCCCCCCACGGTCCAGGTCGATTGCAACTATCCGGGCGCCAGCGCCCAGGTGGTTTCTGAGACCGTGGCGACGCCGATCGAGCAGCAGGTCAACGGCGTTGAGAACATGCTCTACATGTCCTCGCAGTGCACGAATGACGGGTCGTACAACCTGACCGTCACCTTCAAGCACGGCGTCGACCTGAACATGGCCCAGGTCCTCGTGCAGAACCGGGTCAGCCTCGCGATCCCGAATCTGCCGGAGGTCCTCAAACAGACGGGCGTGACGACGCGCAAGAGGTCGCCCGACATCCTGCTCGCCATCGGCATCAACTCGCCCTCCGGCCGCTACGATCAGCTCTATCTCAGCAACTACGCCGCACTCCGCGTCAAGGACGAGCTGGCCCGCCTCCCGGGCATCAGCGACGTCACCATGCTCGGCCAGCGCGACTACAGCATGCGGATCTGGGTCGATCCCGAGCAGCTCTCGTCGCGCAACATGGCCGCGAGCGACGTCGTCATGGCGATCCGCGAGCAGAACCTGCAGGTGGCCACGGGGCAGATCGGCCAGGAGCCGATCCCCCAGGGGCAGCAGATCCAGGTGCCATTGAGCACGCTGGGGCGGCTCGTCACCGTCGAGCAGTTCGAGAACATCATCGTCAAGTCGACCCCCGACGGCCGTGTGACCAAGATCAAGGACGTCGCCAAGGTCGAGCTGGGCGCCAAGAACCAGGACATCAGTAGTCGGCTCGACGGCAGCCCGACCGTGAGCATGGCGATCTTCCAGCTCCCCGACGCCAACGCGCTCGACACGGCCGACCTCGTCCGGGCCAAGATGGAGGAGCTGAAGCAGGGGTTCCCCGACGGCGTCACCTATCAAATTCGCTACGACACGACGCCGTTCATCCGCGAGTCGATCCAGGAGGTCTTCAAGACCCTGCAAGAGGCGATCATCCTCGTCGCGGTGGTCGTGCTCCTCTTCCTCCAGAACTGGCGGTCGGCCATCATCCCGCTGATCGCCGTGCCGGTGGCCATCGTCGGCACCTTCGCCGCGCTCGCGGTCTTCGGCTTCAGCATCAATAACCTGACGCTCTTCGGCCTGGTGCTTGCGATCGGCATCGTGGTCGACGACGCCATCGTGGTGGTCGAGGCCGTCGAGCATCACATCGAGCACGGCTTATCGCCGAGGCTCGCGACGATACGGGCGATGGACGAAGTCTCGGGCCCAGTTATCGCCATCGGCCTCGTGCTGACGGCCGTCTTCGTGCCCTGTGCTTTCATCACCGGGATCGTCGGACAGTTCTTCCGACAATTCGCCTTGACGATCGCGATCTCGACCCTGATCTCGGCCTTCAACTCCTTGACCCTCAGCCCGGCACTGGCCGCACTCTTGCTCAGGCCGCGGGGGCAGGGGAAGGATGCGACGGCGCTGCCTCGGGTCGCGTACGCGGTCGCCGGGGCTTTGATCTCTTGGCAATACCTGTTGCCAAAGCTTGCCCCGCTGGTGAAGCGGCTGCCGCTCCATCAGGGTGCGAACCAATCGTTGACGAACGTCCTGAATCACCCGAGGTTCCTCGAAAGCCTGGCGATCGTCCTGGGGCTGATCGCCGGCTGGCTCATCAGCAAGCTGATCGACCGCGTGCTCGTGATCTTCTTCGGCCTGTTCAACAAGGTCTTCGGATTCGCGACGACCGCTTACACGCGGACGATCTCGCTCCTGCTCCGCGGGTCGTTGTTCGTACTCATCGGGTACGGCGGCCTGATGTTCCTGACCTATCGCGAGTTCTCGCACACGCCGAGGGGATTCATCCCGTCACAGGACATGGGATACCTCCTCGTCAACGTGCAGCTCCCCGACTCGGCCTCGGCCGAGCGGACGAGCAAGGTCATGGCGCAGATCGAGAAGATCGCACTCGACCTGCCGGGCGTGGCGCACACCCAGAGCATGGCGGGGCAGTCGTTGCTGCTGAGTGCCTTCGGCTCCAACTTCGGCTCGATGTTCGTCATCCTCGACCCGTTCGCCAAGCGGCTCGAGCCCGAGAAATACGGCGAGGCCATCGCGAACACGCTCCGCAAGAAGTTTGGGGCGCAGATCTACGACGCGCAGGTCACGGTGTTCGGGCCTCCCCCCGTCCGAGGCGTCGGACGTGCCGGCGGGTACCGGATCATGGTCGAGGATCGGGGCGACCAGGGGGCCAACCTCCTGCAGGGGCAGACCGAGAATCTGGTCGAGAAGGGGAACCAGCAGCCGACCTTGATGGGCAACTTCGCCGTCTTCCGGGCCAACGTTCCCCAACTTTATGTCGACGTGGATCGGACCGCCTGCATGACGAAGCAGGTCCGGCTCCAGGACCTCTTCTCGACATTGCAGGTATACCTCGGCTCGCTCTACGTCAATGACTTCAACCTGTTCGGCCGCACCTGGCAGGTGGTCGTCCAGGCCGAGTCGAAGTATCGAAACAAGCTCGAGGACGTCCACCGGCTCAAGGTCCGCAATGCCCTAGGAGACATGGTCCCGCTCGGGACCTTGGCGAGTGTCCGGGAAGTGAATGGGCCGCTGATTTTGACGCGTTACAACATGTATCCGGCCGCGTCGATCAACGGCAACGCCGCGCCTGGCGTCAGCTCGGGCCAGGCAATCAACATCATGGAAGGCCTGGCGAAGAAGGAACTGCTGCCGTCGATGTCGACCGAGTGGACCGAGCTCGCCTTCCTCGAATTGCAGGCCGGGAATACCGCCATGGTCGTCTTCGGCTTCGCGGTGGTTATGGTCTTCCTCGTGCTGGCCGCCCAGTATGAGAGCTGGTCGTTGCCACTGGCCGTCATCCTCGTCGTGCCGATGTGCCTCCTGAGTGCCGTGACCGGGGTGAACATCTCGGGGACGGATATCAACATCTTCACGCAGATCGGCTTCGTCGTGCTGGTCGGCCTGGCGAGCAAAAACGCGATCCTCATCGTCGAGTTCGCCAAGGCGAACCGAGAGTCGGGGAGCACGCGGAGGCAGGCGACCCTCGAGGCCTGCCGGCTGCGGCTCCGCCCGATCGTGATGACCTCGCTCGCGTTCATCCTCGGCGTCGTCCCGCTCATGATCACCCACGGTGCCGGTGCCGAGATGAGGCGCATCCTGGGCACGACGGTGTTCAGCGGCATGCTCGGCGTGACGGTGTTCGGCATCTTCCTGACGCCCGTCTTCTTCTTCGTGATCGACTGGCTCGGCGAGACCAAATTCATGTCCTCACCGCTGATGCGGGGGATCGGGGCCGTCACGCTCGACATCTTCGCTCTCCGATTCGTGAGGCGCGTCGGCCGCCGCATCCTCAGGCGCGGTCAGAAGGTGACCGTGACGACCCCGTTGCCCGCGATTCCGTCGCTCCCGACCGTGACCGAGCCCGCGACCCTCGAGCCCGAAGTCATCCACACCGAAGGCGCGAGTCACAACGAGCCCGCCCCCGCCCATGCAAACGGGAAGAATGGGGCGAATGGTCACGACACCTCGGAAGAGGTCGTCGGGACCGCCGCGAACGGCGAGTCGGGAGACGCGTCGATGAAGAATGGCCTCCATAAACTCCCCCTGGGCAACCACGCCGGCCAACCCGCGGCGAATGGCGTCCACAACACTACCCCGGGCGATTCCGCGAAGAAGAGGTAATACCCAAGTATGTTCTCGCGCTTCTTCATCGACCGTCCGATCTTCGCCTCGGTCCTGTCGATCGTGGTCACGCTCGCCGGCGGCATCGCCGTCTGGACGCTGCCGATCGCCCAGTATCCCGAGATCACACCCCCGACCGTCGAGGTCTCGGCCTTCTATCCGGGTGCCAATGCGAAGGTCGTCGCCGACACGGTCGCCGCTCCGATCGAGCAGCAGGTCAACGGCGTCGAGAACATGCTCTACATGTCGTCGCAATGCACCAACGACGGCAACTACACGCTGACGATCACCTTCCGCCTGGGCGTCGACCTGAACATGGCCCAGGTGCTCGTGCAGAACCGGGTCTCTCTGGCGGAGCCGATCCTGCCCGACCTCGTCAAGAGGCGCGGCGTGACGGTCAAGAAGAAGTCGCCAAGCATCCTGATGATCGTCAACCTGTTCTCGCCGGACAAGAGTCGCGACAACCTCTACTTGAGTAATTACGCGACGATCCAGCTCCGCGACGAGCTCGCCCGCCTGCCGGGCGTCGGCGACATCACGTACATGGGCCAGCGCGACTACAGCATGCGTGTCTGGCTCGATCCGGGGAAGATGGCCTTCCGTAACCTGACGGCCAACGACGTCGTCTCGGCCATCACGCAGCAGAACGCCCAGGTCGCGGCCGGGCAGATCGGCCAGCCTCCAGTTCCGACGGGGCAGGTCTTCCAGTACACGATGAGTACCCTCGGCCGACTCGCCGACGCCGACCAGTTCGCGGATATGATCCTCAAGACGGATAGCGACGGCCGGGTCGTCCGCCTCCGCGACGTCGCCCGCATCGAGCTCGGCGCCCAGGCGTACGACCAGACGTGTACCCTGGACGGTCAGCCGTCGGTCGCCCTCTCGATCTACCAGCGGCCGGGATCGAACGCCCTCGAGACCGCCCGCCTGGTGCGGGCCAAGATGGACGAGCTTCGGGCCCGGTTTCCGGAAGGGCTCGAATACGCGATCGTCTACGACACGACGCCGTTCATCACCGAGTCGGTGGATGAGGTTTTCAACACCCTTCGCGACGCGGTCATCCTCGTCGCGGTCGTGGTGCTCCTCTTCCTCCAGAACTGGCGCTCGGCCGTCATCCCACTGATCGCCGTCCCCGTGGCCATCGTCGGCACGTTCGCCGCCATGGCCGCGTTCGGCTTCAGCCTCAATAATCTGACGCTCTTCGGGTTGGTGCTCGCCATCGGCATCGTGGTCGACGACGCCATCGTCGTCGTGGAGGCCGTGGAACACCATATCGAACACGGGATGTCGCCAAGAGATGCGACAGCCAAGGCCATGGATGAGGTGTCCGGGCCGGTCATCGCCATCGGCCTGGTCCTCACCGCGGTGTTCGTCCCCTGTGCCTTCATCAGCGGGATCATAGGCCAGTTCTTCAGACAATTCGCATTAACGATCGCCACATCCACCCTGATCTCGGCGTTCAATTCGCTGACGCTCAGCCCGGCGCTCGCCGCGCTCCTGCTCAGGCCGAGGACGGCGGGCAAGCAGACGGCCTTGCCCCGGCCGGCGTATGCCCTGGCCGGCGCCTGGCTCGGCTGGCAGTTCCTCGCACCATTGCTGGCCCCCAAGCTCGCGATGGCGGCGACGGTCCCCGCCGAACACGCCGGGGCCATCGTTACCCAGATCCCGATGAATGCGAGGCTCCTCGGCCTGGCCCTCGGGGCCGTCGGCGGCTGGATCATCGGCTGGCCGATTGATCGCCTGCTGGTCGGGTTCTTCAAGATCTTCAACTCGGCCTTCAACTTCGCGACGAACATCTACACCGGCATCGTCGGGATCCTGCTGCGGCTGAGCGTGATCGTTCTGTTCGTCTACGGTGGCCTGCTATACCTCACGTACGAGGGCTTCACGCACACGCCGTCGGGCTTCATCCCGTCGCAGGACAAGGGGTACTTGCTCGTCAACGTGCAGCTCCCCGACGCGACCTCGGTGGAGCACACCCAGAAGGTGATGCAAAAGATCGAGGCCCTGGCGATCAAGATCCCCGGCGTCAGGCACACCGTCGCCATCGCCGGCCAGTCGATCCTGCTGAATGCCAACGCCCCGAACTTCGGCGCCATGTACGTGATGCTCGACGACTTCCACCATCGGGCCAAGCCGGAGCTCTCAGGAGAGCACATCGCCGCCAGGCTTCAGGAGACGATGCAAGTGGAGATCGAGGACGGCCTGGTCAACGTCTTCGGGGCCCCACCGGTCGAGGGTCTCGGCACGGCCGGCGGCTTCAAGATCGTGATCGAGGACCGCGGCGACCTGGGCTTCGAGGAACTCCAGTCGACCAGCGAGAAGGTCGTCGCGCAGGGGAACAACGACACATTGTTGAAAGACCTCTTCACCAGCTTCCGCGCCAATTCACCCTGGCTCTTCCTGGATATCGATCGCCAGAAGGTGAAGACCATGGGGCTGGCGATGAATGAAGTCTTCAACACCTTGCAGGTCTATCTCGGCTCGCTCTACGTGAATGACTTCAACCGATTCGGCCGCACCTGGCAGGTCAACATCCAGGGCGACGCGAACTTCCGGAAGCAGATCGAGGACCTGAAGCAGTTGAAGATCCGCAACGAGCGAGGGGGCGGCATGGTCCCGCTCGGTGCCGTCGCGGGAGTCCGGGACGTGAGCGGCCCCGTGCTGATCATGCGGTACAACATGTATCAGTCGGCCGCGATCAACGGGAACCCGGCGCCCGGGGTTAGCTCGGGCCAGGCGATCGCGAAGATGCAGGACATCGCCCAGGGAGAGCTCGGGCCGTCGATGCGGTCGGAGTGGACCGAGCTCGCCTTACTCCAGCTCCAGACGGGGAGCACGGCCATGCTCGTCTTCCTGCTGGCGGTCATCCTCGTCTTCCTGGTGCTCGCCGCGCAGTATGAGAGCTGGTCCTTGCCGTTCTCGGTCATCCTCGTCGTGCCGATGTGCTTGCTCTGCTCGATCGCGGGCGTGCTGTACGCGAAGATGGATATCAACATCTTCACGCAGGTCGGCTTCATCGTGCTCGTCGGCCTGGCGTGCAAGAATGCGATCCTGATCGTCGAGTTCGCCAAGGCCCGCCGCGAGGAAGGGGTCCCGCGTCGTCAGGCGACCCTCGAAGCCTGCCAACTCCGACTCCGGCCGATCATGATGACCTCGTTCGCGTTCATCCTCGGCGTGGTGCCGCTCGTGCTGGCGGTCGGTGCCGGTGCCGAAATGCGCAGGACGCTCGGCACGGCGGTGTTCAGCGGGATGCTCGGCGTGACCCTCTTCGGCATCTTCCTGACGCCTGTCTTCTACAGCGTGATCCAGTGGTTCAACGACGTCCTGTCACGCGGCCGGCCGGCTCTGGTCGAAGAGACCGAGATCGAGGGTCCGACCAAGCCTGAGTCGGATCCCCACGGATTCCCGTCGCACTGATCCTGGCCACTCCCGGACGCGGACCCTGAAAACGCGAAGACCCGGGCGAATACTCGTCCGGGTCTTCTCATTGGTATCGACCGCGTCGGCCTCGATCAGCTATCGAAGCAGCCCCCTCGGGGGTAGGAGCCGAGGATCTCGAGTCGCTCGCACTTCTTGCGGACGGCCTCGATCGTTTTCTTGACCGGCTCGTCCTCGACGTGACCCTCGATGTCGAGGAAGAAGAGGTACGAGGGATCCCGGTCGTTGGAATTGATCGTGGTCGGGAACGACTCGATCCAGGTCATGTTGACGCCGTTCTTGCCGAACGGGGCGATCGCCTCGGGCAAGGAGCCCGGCCGGTTCGAGAGGCGGAGCAGTAGGGTCGTCTTGTCGTCCCCCGAGCGTTCCTCGGAGCGCTCGGAGATCACGGCGAACCGGGTGATGTTGTGCAGCTGATCCTCGATGTTGGCCGCGAGGACCCTCAGGCCGTGGGCCTCGCCCGCGGAACGGCTGGCGACGGCGGCGGAATGCGGCTCGGCGGCTGCCAGCTCGGCTGCCCTGGCCGTCGAGACGACGTCGATGACCTGGGCGTCGGGGAGGTTCTTGCCGATCCAGTGCCGGCACTGCGAGAGGGCCTGGGCCTTGGAGTAGACGCGCTCGATCTGGCTCCAGTCCCCCTTACCGAGCAAGCAGTGGTGGACCCTGAGCCGGACCTCGGCCCGAATCTTGAGGCCGGGCAGGCGGACGAACATCTCCAGGGTATCCGCGATCCGTCCGTCGGTGGAGTTCTCGAGCGGCACGAGGCCGAACTGGACGTGGCGGCGGTTCACCGCCTCGAAGACGGCGGCGATGGAGCCGACGGGATCATGCTCGACCGACTCGCCAAACTTAGCGACCGAGGCGAGGTGGCTGTAGCTGTATTGCGGGCCGAGATAAGCGACCCTGATGCTCTGCTGGAGCGACCGCGAGCTGCTCATGAGCTCGCGATAGATGATCCGCAGGCTGTCCTCGGGCAGGGGCCCTTTGCTCGCGGCGAGGACCTTCTTGATGACCTCTTCCTCGCGGACGGCCGACCAGACCTGGAGTCCTTGCTTCTGCTTGACCTGGCCGATCTGGAGCGAGACTTCCGCCCGACGGTTGAGGATCTGGACGAGTTCCTTGTCGATGCGGTCGATCTCAGACCGGAGGCTCGCCAGCGTCGGTGATCGTTTCGGGCTCGGGCTGGATTTGTTGGAGACGTCGTTCGGGTCGGAAGACGGCTTACGAGGCATCGGTCCTCTCGGGGCAAGAGACCGGTTCAAGTTCCGGTAATTCTGTGCGTAACATCATCTCTGCTAAGTGGATACAAAAAGTCAGACAGACTGTCAAGCGAATTCCCATGTGAGCTGAAGGTCCCCGGTTGTTCCACTCCGCTCACATTTGCGGTAGACTCGGCTTCTTGCTCCCAATGGACCGTCGTTCTGCCCGGGAGACGCTGGCGTCTGCCAAAAGGGCAGCCAGGTCCGTGGGCCTGCGCCGGGCTCTGTCATTTTGACAGCAGATCCCGATAACGTTCGACCGAAGTGCGAATTGCGATTTCACCCAAGTACTGGACCACACGTCACTAAGGTTAGACTCTGCGGTCAAATTACGACGATGGCACCGCCCTTGCATCACTGAAGAAACTTCGTGAAGCGAGGACGGGAAAGTTGTGGTGCATCCGAAGGATTCAGCTTAATGTTGAGCTTCGGTCGCTCCCCGCGTTGTAAACGATCGCATAGAGTCCGGTGGGTCCCGCGGCCCGCAACCTCGCCAACGCTCAACCTGGGAAAGGAGATTGATCGTGGCTGAAGGTGAAAAGATCATCGGTATTGACCTCGGGACGACGAATAGCGTGGTCGCGGTCATGGAAGGTGGCGATGTCACGGTCATCGCCAATCAGGAAGGGAGTCGGATCACCCCATCGGTGGTGGCCTTCACCGTCAAGGGTGAGACGCTCGTCGGCGAGCCGGCCAAGCGCCAGGCCGTGACCAACCCGACCGGAACGGTCTACTCCATCAAGCGCTTCATGGGCCGTCGTCACGACGAGGTCCGCGGCGAAGAGAAGATGGTCCCCTACGAGGTCGTCGGCGGGTCGAGCGACTTCGTCAAGGTCCGCGTCGGCGGGAAGGACTATACTCCGCCAGAGATCTCGGCCCTGGTGCTCCGCAAGCTGAAGGAAGCGGCCGAGAGCTACCTGGGACACAAGGTCCGCAAGGCGGTCATCACGGTCCCCGCCTACTTCAACGACAGCCAGCGCCAGGCGACGAAGGACGCCGGACAGGTGGCCGGCCTCGAGGTCGCTCGTATCATCAACGAGCCGACCGCCGCCGCCCTCGCCTATGGGCTCGATAAGAAGAAGAACGAAAAGATCGCCGTCTTCGACCTCGGCGGCGGCACGTTCGACATCTCGATCCTGGATGTCGGCGACGACGTCGTCGAAGTGCTCTCGACCAACGGCGACACCCACCTCGGTGGCGACGACTGGGATGAGGCGCTCATCAAGTACATCGCCGGCGAGTTCAAGAAGGAGCAGGGGGTCGACCTGATCAAGGATCAGATGGCCCTCCAGCGCCTCAAGGAAGCCGCCGAGAAGGCCAAGAAGGACCTGTCGTTCCAGTCTCAGGCCGACATCAACCTGCCGTTCATCACGGCGGACCAGAACGGCCCGAAGCACCTCACGATGTCGATCACCCGCAGCCAGTTCGAGCGGCTGACCGACAGCCTCTTCGACCGCTGCAAGGCCCCGGTGATCAAGGCCCTCGAAGACGCCAAGCTGAAGGCCTCGGAGATCGATGAGGTTGTCCTCGTCGGCGGCTCGACCCGCATGCCGCGGGTCCAGCAGATCGTCAAGGAGATCTTCGGCAAGGAGCCCCACAAGGGCGTGAACCCCGACGAGGTCGTCGCCGTCGGCGCCGCGATCCAGGGTGCGGTCCTGACCGGCGAGGTCAAGGACCTGCTGCTCCTCGACGTCACGCCGCTGTCGCTGGGCCTCGAGACCAAGGGGGGCGTCTTCACCAAGCTCGTCGAGCGCAACACGACGATCCCGACGGAGAAGAAGGAGACCTTCACGACGGCCGACGACAACCAGACCGCGGTCACCATCAAGGTGTACCAGGGCGAACGACCGATGGCCACCGACAACCGGCTGCTCGGCGAGTTCAACCTCGAGGGGATTCCCCCGGCGCGGATGGGTACGCCGCAGATCGAAGTCGCCTTCAACATCGACGCCAACGGGATCCTCAACGTCACGGCCCGCGACAAGGGGACCGGCAAGGAGCAGACGATCAAGATCGAGTCCTCCGGAGGCCTCTCCAAGGACGACATCGAGCGGATGCAGCGCGACGCCGACTCTCACGCCGCCGAAGACAAGCGCAAGCGAGAGCTGGCCGAGGCCCGCAACAACGCCGATCAGCGCGTCTACCAGCTCGAGAAGCTGATGGACGAGAACAAGGACAAGCTGAACGAGTCGGACAAGACCGCCGTCAAGGCCGCGATCGACCGGGTGAATGAGGCCAAGAAGGGGGATGACCCCGCCGCGATCAACCAGGCGATCGAGGACTTGCAGCGGGCGAGCCAGGCCATGGCTGAGCACCTCTACGCCGCCAACGCGGCGGGCCCGGGTGCGGCCGGCGGGCCTTCGGCCGGGCCGGAGTCGCCCAACGGCGGTCAGGCCGGCGGCAAGGCCGACGACGTCATCGACGTCGAGTTCGAAGAGAAGAAGTAAGTCATTGCGTCCCGGAGGGGGAGCGGACCTCGGTCCGCTCCCCTTCGTTCTATGATGATTAACCCCCGAAGGCACCGAGCGAATCCGGGCCGTTGCCTCCAAGAGGTCGCCGAGGGCGACATCTTGACCTGCAGGAGCCGACGTTATGTCTCTCGACGACGCAAGGGCGGTGTACCCGATCCTGGTGTCTTTGGCCCGTGATCTCTCGCTGGCAGCTCGGGAGCGCCGGCCGGCCGTCTGGATCTCCTACGACGACTTCTGCCAACGTTGCAAGGAAGTCGGCGTCAAGGAGACCCCGCGGACCATCGCCACCAAGCTCCTGAAGCCCCTCCAGGCCGCCTGCCTGGAGAACCAGAAGCCCGACTTGAGCGCCCTGATCATCCAGAAGCCCAAGGCTCGGAGCGATTTCGGCAACCTCCTGCGCCCGTCAGACGGCTGGTGGGATACATACGTGGAACGCGGCGAGGCCACCGTCGGCGACGTCACCTTCTGGTTCAAGGCCTTCCAGACCGCTCGCGACTACGCGGAATGGCCCGAGGCCCCCTTCTTCTGAGGCCGCGTCTTCGGCTCCCCGGGGTCGGGCAACCACTCGACCTCGCCTAGAATTCGAACCGAGGCCCAATCATGGGTTTTCGACCGGGTCGTGCTTCCGACATTCAAGGGCGCCCCGGTCGTTCCTTTGCGCCGAGCGCCGGTTCCACAAGCCTTCGCGGAACCGGCCAGGACCCCGGAACGCGCGCGGCGGCCTCGCGGCCTCCCATGAGTGAAATTCACTACGACACATCTGAATCGGCGAACAAACGAGCAGCCGACTTCGTAGTGATACCATCACTTACTCAAATCGGAATTTCGATTCTCCACCAGGCGTTTTCGATCGCCTCGAGGTGAACATATGGCATTCAAATTCGACCAACTGACTCTGAAGAGCCAGGAAGCCGTCCAGCACGCCCAGGAACTCGCGCGAGACAGGAGCCACCAGCGACTCGAGCCCATGCATCTGCTCGCGGCGCTGCTCGACCCGGACCAGAGCGTCGTGCGTGCGCTCCTCTCGCAGCTCGGTGTGAACCCGGCCCAGGTCCTCCGCGCCGCGGAGGAAGGGCTCAATTCGCTCCCCAAGGTGACCGGCGGCGAGACGACCCTCGGCCCTGACCTCAACCGCGTCTTCGACACGGCCCAGGCCGATGCCGAACGGATGAAGGATCAATACGTCTCCGTCGAGCACCTCTTGCTCGCCCTGACCAAGGTCAAGAGCCGTGCCCAGGACGTGCTGGCGGCCGTCGGCGTGAATGAGAAAGAGATCCTCCAGGCCCTTCAGAAGGTCCGCGGGGGCCAGCGCGTCGTCGACCAGAATCCGGACGACAAGTATCAGGCGCTCGAGAAGTACGGACGCGACCTCGTCGCGATCGCGCGTCAAGGGAAGATGGACCCGGTCATCGGCCGCGATTCCGAGATCCGTCGCGTCGTCCAGGTCTTGAGCCGTCGGACGAAGAACAACCCGGTCCTGATCGGCGAGCCGGGCGTCGGCAAGACGGCCATCGTCGAGGGTCTCGCCCAGCGGATCGTCTCGGGCGACGTGCCCGAGAGCCTCCAGAACCGCAAAGTCATCGCGCTCGACATGGGATCGCTCGTCGCCGGGACCAAGTTCCGTGGCGAGTTCGAGGAGCGGCTCAAGGCGGTCCTCAAGGACGTCACGCAGTCGGAAGGACGCATCATCCTGTTCATCGACGAGCTCCACCTCGTCGTCGGGGCGGGCAAGGCCGAAGGGTCGATGGATGCGGCCAACCTCCTGAAGCCGGCGCTCGCTCGCGGCGAGCTGCGCTGCATCGGTGCGACGACCCTGGACGAGTATCGCGAGAACATCGAGAAGGACCCCGCACTCGAGCGGCGGTTCCAGCCGGTCTTCGTGGGCGAGCCGACGGTGGAAGACACCGTCGCGATCCTGCGAGGGCTCAAGGAGCGGTACGAGGTCCATCACAAGGTGAAGATCCGCGACTCGGCCCTCGTTTCCGCGGCCAAGCTCGCCTCGCGTTACATCACCGATCGGTTCCTGCCCGACAAGGCCATCGACCTCGTCGACGAGGCCTCGAGCCGACTGGCGATGGAATTGCAGTCGGTCCCGACCGAGATCGACGTCCTCCAGCGTAGGTTGCTCCAGCTCCAGCTCGCCCAGCGGATGCTGTCCGCCGAGGACGAGGAGCATGCCCGCGAACGCCTCGCGGAAGTCCTCGAAGAGATCTCGAACGTCGAGAAAGAATTGCAGGATCTCCGCGGTCAGTGGGAGCTCGAGAAGTCGGGGCTCGGGGACATCCAGAAGGTTCGCGAGCGACTCGCCGCGGTCCAGGTGGAATACAACCGGACCTGGGACGAGATCCGCCACATGCAGCAGCGGGGCGAGCCGCCGCACGAGAAGCAGTTCCAGTCTCTCGCGGCCCTGGATGCCGAGCGGAAGACGCTGGAGCAGAAGATCGCCCAGTCCGAGGCCATCGGCGAATCCCAGCCGAAGGACGGCAAGCGGCTCCTCAAGAAGGAGGTCGACTCCGAGGAGATCGCCGAGGTCGTCAGCCAGTGGACGGGGATCCCGGTCGCCAAGATGCTCACCACGGAACGCGACAAGCTGATCAACCTCGAGGATCAGATCCACCTGAGGATGGTCAACCAGGACGCCGCCGTGAAGGCCGTCTCGGACGCGGTCCGCCGCAGCCGAGCGGGGCTCCAGGATCCGAACCGGCCGATCGGCTCGTTCCTGTTCCTCGGCCCTACCGGCGTCGGCAAGACGGAGCTGGCGAAGGCCCTCGCCGAGTTCCTCTTCGACAGCGAAGCGGCCATGATCCGGATCGACATGAGCGAGTTCGGCGAGCGGCACAACGTCGCCCGCCTGATCGGGGCCCCTCCGGGCTACGTCGGTTACGAGGAAGGCGGCCGTCTCACCGAGGCCGTCCGGCGGCGCCCCTACTCGGTCGTCCTCCTCGACGAGGTCGAGAAGGCGCACCGCGACGTCTTCAACGTCCTTCTCCAGGTGCTCGACGATGGTCGGCTCACGGACGGGCAGGGGAGGACGGTCGACTTCCGCAACACCGTGATCATCATGACGTCGAACCTCGGCAGCCAGGAGATCGCCCGACTTGCCGAGTCCGGTGACGAGGACCGGATCCGACGCGCCGTCATGGACGTCCTGAAGGCGGAATTCTTGCCCGAGTTCCTGAACCGGATCGACGAGACGACGATCTTCCACCCGCTCGGCCTGAAGGAGCTAACCAAGATCGTCGACATTCAGCTTCGTCGGCTCCAGGCCCAGCTCGCCGAGGCCGGGGTCACGATCAAGGTCACCGACGACGCCAAGCGGCAGCTCGCCGACGAGGGGTTCGACCCTGCGTACGGGGCCCGTCCGCTGAAGCGAATCCTCCAGCAGCGGATCGCCAATCCGATGGCGACCGCCCTCCTTCGCGAGCCGGCCAAGCCCGGTACGGTCGTCGAAGTCGGGTGGGATGGGTCGGAGTTCACCTTCACTCCGGCCACGGCGTAAGGTTCGCCCCGCCTGGTTGATCTGATTTGAAAACCAAGCGCCATCGGCCTCCCTAAACGGGAGGTCGATGGCGTTTTTCGTGGCCGATCAGATGAAGTCCGCCGAGACTTTGTTAGGCAAGTAATCGCCCCACGATCTGGTCCTTCACAACCGCGTCCGTGGATAACGGCGGAGTGGCCGGACTACTTCGCGTCGGCTTTCGGCTTGGATGAATCGGCGACGGCAGCCGGTTTTTCCTTCGAGTCGTTCGGTACCGGCTTCTTCGCCTCGGTGCTCGACATGGCAGGCTTCTTCGTCGGCTTGCGGCCCTTCTTCTTCTTGGTCGATGTCAGGCTCGTCACGTTATTGAATGGGGACGTATCCTGGGACTTGGGCTGATTCTTCTGCTGTTTCGCCTGCTTCTGCATCATCTGCATGTACTGCTGTTGCTGCTTCATCATCATCTGTTGCTCTTGCAGCATCATCTTCTCTTCCATGAGCTGCTGGTACATGAACATGTTGCCGCCGGATGCTCGCCACTCAGGCGAATTCATGTTGATGGTTCCAAACGGCGTATTCGCGACTCCACCATAACGGCCATAGCCTCGGGCCTCGGCGGTGCCCGACGCCAAGGTGGTCGCGACCAGGACGGCCACCGCCAAGATAAGCGTGTTTCGAGCCATCGTTCCCTCCTCCCCGAAGGGGCAGAATTGCGTCATGGGCTGAACGAATGGAACCGACTTTCGGGATACCGGGCAGAGTTGGGGGGGGCAATGGTCGAGGAGCCATCATCCGTCGGCTCACTATAAAGTCTAACCGATGACGCGACATGAAGTATCGAAAAATCCAAAATCCTATGCGTCAGTAAACGTTTGTAGACGGTGATCCTTCATAGCATCCGCCGGCCCCTTTCGTCCTTGCCGAGGAATGAAACACCACCGTAGGCGCCCAAGTTTCGCGGGAGGTCCGTGAAGTTCCAGGAGAATGGGAGATGCCTGGGGCGTTCGCGATTATTCGCGGCTTGACATCCGAGAATCATTCATCACAAGATGATCGACGTCGTTTTCAGCCGAGTTCATGGCACTCGTGACGAATGAGGGACGCAGGCGTCCTGAGCGAGGATATCGGTGAGAGGTTGGCGGTCGTGCTTAGCGCTGGCATATCTCCTGGCCAGCACCCTGGCAATCGGCGTCCACGACCACGCAAGTGAGTCGGAACGCTCTGCAAAGCACGAAGCCGGCTGCGCCGACCCTCGGCCGCACATCTCCGGTCACTGGTCGCCCGACCTGACCGATGTCCAGGACCACTGCCTCGCCTGCCAGTTCCGGGCCGATCATCACTACTGGCTGATCGGTTCCCCCTCATTCCGGCTGACTCGCGTAGAAACCCTGGCGGAACAGGTAAATTTGCCTGTTTCGCTCCTTCGCCTCCAGCGGCCGACCGGCCGCGCACCTCCACACCACTCGAACGTCTGATCGAAGTCCGTAGGCGATCGTGCCACGCACTTCACGCTGCGCATTCCCCCCCAACCTAGACGTTCCCGAGTGGCTCAAATCGAGGTGGCTTTATCCACGCCCTGAGACGTCCTGCGCAGACCGCGGGCGGCTCCGAGGCGAGGTTGGAGGTTGGGATGGTGTTTCGCCGCGTCCGGCGCGAATCCCAGGGTGGATTCACGCTGATCGAACTCCTTGTCGTGATTGCGATTATTGCGATCTTGATCGCGCTGTTATTGCCCGCCGTGCAGGCAGCCCGCGAGGCGGCCCGACGCGCCCAGTGCGTCAATAATCTCAAGCAGATGGGCGTCGCGCTCCACAATTATCACAGTTCCAATGACGTCTTCCCGCCGGGTTACGTCAGCTCATTTCTGCCGAACGTCCCGGATCCATGCGACCAGGATTCGGAGAATCAGACGTCGATCGACCGCGGCTCGGGCTGGGCCTGGGGCAGCATGATCCTCTCCCAGATGGATCAGCAGCCGCTCTACAACTCGATCAACTTCAGCCTGTCCGTCGCCTTCGCGGCGAACCAGACGTGCAGCCAGACCTCGATCTCGGCCTACCTCTGCCCGTCGGACTCCGGGCCTTCGCTCATCCCGGTCTTCAAGGACCCGCCCGACCCGAACAATCCCGGCTCGTTCAGCGGCAATGCCATCGACGACACGGTGGCCCGAGGTAATTATGTCGGCATGTATGGGATCGGCGAGGTCTGCGCCAACTCGGGCTCGACGAACCAGCCGAACCAGGGGTCGATCGGAACCGCCGCGGGTATCTTCTCCCGCAACAGCCGGACGACCATCGCGTCGATCACCGACGGGACGAGCAACACGATCGCCATCGGCGAGCGGAGCCACAACCTGAGTTACGTCACCTGGACGGCCCGCTCCATCGACGGCTGGCTCGGCAAGACGTCAACCGTCGAAGGGGGGACAGACAAGTTCAACCCGTCCCCCGAGGAATGCTGGACCCAGGTGCTCGGCCCGGCGGGGCTTGAGGACGGCACCCGCACCATCAACCAGCCCGAGGCCCATGTCGAGGACTACTGGAGCCAGCACCCCGGCGGCGCCAACTTCCTCTTCGGCGACGGCTCGGTCAAGTTCCTCAAGAGCAGCATCAACCCCATCCCCTGGCGGGCCATGGCGACGAAGAACTTCGGCGAGGTGATCTCGTCCGACGCCTTCTGATCGCAGATTTTCAGGATGCCGAAGGGCAACGCTCCCCCGTAGCCCTTCGGACACATCAACGTTTCGAAAAGAACTAGGGCGAGGCCGAGTGAATTGTCACCCGGCCTCGCCCCTAGTTGGTGCGTCTCCGATCGTTCAGACGGCCTCGCCCAGGGCCATTTCCTTGCGATGCGAGGCCTTCGCCTTGAAGTCGGCCTTGTCGATGCTGTAACGACGGAGCTTCTCGCTGATGCTCCGGCGGGAGAGCCCACAATGCTCGGCACAGCGATCGATACGACCGCGGAAGCGTTCGAGGACACGCTGGAGGTAGGCCCGTTCGACGCGCTCGGTCAGCTCGTCCGTGATCGACTGGAGAGGCCGATGGAGGTCGAAATCGAGGCTGAACGGCTCCTCGCGAGTCGAGACGACCTGGGGCGGCAGGTTCTCCGGCTCGATGACGGGGCCGGGGGTTGTTACAAGCGTTTGCTCGATGACGTGCTCGAGCTCGCGGACATTCCCTGGCCAGTCGTAGCAGGCGAGCCTCGAGAGGGTCTCACGGGCGACCGCCTTCGACGGCAATCGCCGTTCCTGCAGCCGCTTGATGAAGTGATCCACGAGGAGCGGGATGTCGTCGACCCGATCCCGGAGCGGCGGCGACTCGATCGCGACGACGTTGAGCCGATAGTACAGATCCTCGCGGAACTTGCCCGCGGCCACGGCCTCGGCGAGGTTCACGTTGGTGGCGGCGAGGATCCGGCAATCCGCCTGGATGACCTCGGAGCCCCCGACGCGCTCGAACGTGCCGTCCTGGAGCACCCGGAGGAGCTTGGCCTGCATGCCGACCGGCAGTTCGCCGATCTCGTCGAGCAGCAGGGTGCCCCCCTTCGCCTGCTCGAATCGCCCTTTCTTCTGCCGGTCGGCTCCGGTGAAAGCCCCTCGCTCGTGCCCGAAGAACTCGCTCTCGAGCAAAGGTTCAGGGAGCGCGGCGCAGTTCACCGCGACGAGCGGCCCGTGGCGGGTGGCGTCGGAGAAGTGGAGCGCCTGGGCGATCAGCTCCTTGCCCGTGCCCGTCTCGCCGGTGATCAGGACGGTACACCTCGAGGAGGCGACCCGGGAGACCTGCGAGAAGACCTCGCGCATCCTGGGGCTCGTCCCGACCATGTTGTAATAGGCGTACCGCTGCTGGAGGCTCTGCCGCAGGGACTCGACCTCGTCGAGGAGGCGACGATCCTCGAGGGCCTGCTCCACGAGCACGTTCAGGCGCATCGAGTCGATGGGCTTGAGCAGGTAGTCGTAGGCCCCGAGCTTCATCGCCGAGACGGCGGAGTCGATGGAGGCGTTGCCCGTCATCACGATCGCCGTGACCGGGAGGTCACGCTGGCGGATCTCGCGGATCAGGTCGAGGCCGTTGATCCCGGGGAGCCAGAGGTCGGTCAGGACGAGGGAAAACTTGCTCTCAACTAAACATTCGAGTGCGGACGTTCCGTCGCGTGCGACTTTGATGCGGCGATCTGGTGTGGCCAGGAGTTGCGAAAGTTGCTGACAAACCAGCTCGCTGTCATCCACCACAAGGATGCGTCGATCCATGGCGCCCTCATCCAAGGTTGAGGTGGGAGGGAGACTATTCCTTTGAACCGGCCGGTGACCGAGTAACAGTGATGTCGCCTGGTGCCAGCGCGGGAAGAATCCCTCAAGCAAGTTAGCGTACGCGGATTGTGACGGATGTCAAGGCGATCTTGAAAGCGCAAGTCACCTCCGCGACTCCGGCAACGATTTCGATCGTCGTGCGGAACGCCTTGGACGCGTCACGAGTTTCGTCGATTCAAGGGCTCAATGCGCGGGCTTGAGCATCGCATCCAAAAACTCGTAGGCCCGCGTCCGCTCTTGGGGCGGGAAGTCATGCTGGGCGTCGGGGTAGACGGCCTGGAGCCGATCCTTGGCGCCAAGGAGTTCGTAGACGGGCGAAGCCGCCGCGATGGAGAGTCGGACCCCCTCGACCTCAAAATTGTCGTCGTGGAGCGGCGAGTTGGTGAAGAACCCGCGCGGGGCGATCGCGGCGATCAGCTCGGGGAAGTCGAATGGCACTCGTTCCAGGTCGAGCCCGTAGACGTCCTTCAAGCGAGGCATATAGCCCTTGTGCGACCAGCCGGCGATGTTGCCGTCGTAATAGTTCGGGAAGCGGTTGAACCCGCAGGAGGAGACGACGGCCTTGATCCGCTCGTCGAAGAGGGCCACGAAGATCGAATTGTGCCCGCCCAGCGAGTGGCCGATGACGCCGATCCGCTCGGGCTCGACCTCGTCGAGCGAACAGAGGAGATCGACGCCCCTGATGTGGTTCCAGATCCCCTTCATCGAGGCGCTCGCATATCCGAGGGCATAGGGGTCGACCTTGTACTCGCCGAAGTTGGGATAGTCGGGGGCCAGCACCACGTAGCCGCGCTCGGCCAGCTCTTGGGCGTAGTGGAGGTTCGGCTTCCCACCCAGGCCCGCCGGCTCGTCCTTGCCGATCGCGGTCGTCTGGTGGAGGCAGAGCACCGCGGGCGCCTTGCGAGAATCCTTGTTCTGCTTGGGGAGGAAGAGCCAGGCCGGGACACGGTCGCCAGGCTCGCTGGCATAGGTGATTTTCTTGCGGATGTACTTAGGTTCGTCAAATGTCTCAACGACCTTCGGATCGAGCCTGACTCGACGTTCCCCGCCCGGGAGCGGCCCCATGACTTCCTGGAGGTGCGCCAGGATGTGGGCACGACGTACCTGCCAGTCCGAGGACGACTTCACGGGGGCTTCCTGGCCGCTCGCGTCGCGCACGACGAGGAGCTTTGTGTGATCTGGATAGACCGGGGCCTCGAGCTTCTCCCCGGCGTCCGCGGCCCGTCCGAGTCCGCCGCAGCACAGGATCACGCCGAGTAAGCACGGGAATGGGGAGAATCGTCGAGCCTTCATGCAAGGTGTCTCGTATTCAAGACCGAGGCGGGATGAAAGCGGGCCTGAACGCCAGTTTGCCGGTGCGGCGAGCGGCCCGCAACCCTCTTACTTTCCGCCCTCATCGTCAGAACCGGCACAATCTTTGCTTTTACCCACCCACGCTTCATTCGGATGACAACTTGAGGCGGAAGTTTTGGCCGATTTGGGCTTCTCACCTTGAGCCCAGAGCCGGTAATGCCGATGAAAACGGTCGGGGCAATTATGCCCGTGGTGGACATTCCACCGGCTTGGTCAAACGACATGCTCGAACGATTTTCCAAGAAAATCTTACAAACCAACAGCTCGCGGCGTGACGGCGAACCGGCGGATCGCGGATCGATTCAGGTTGCCGATCGTTTTTCGCGTGGAGCTCGGTGCGGATATCCATCGGGGCCAACGGCCCTGGCCAGAAAGGAGTCTCCGATGCGGTCCTTGCGAACCTTGGTCGTCACAGCCACTCTCGTCGGAGCCGGGGCGACAGTCGCTCGGGCCCAGGTGAGTCCTTCTCCCGAGAACCTCTTGAAGCTCGAGCCGAGTCTCAAGGGGGTCGAGTACGAGGTCCCGGCGCCCCAGGCGGTCGCCAAGTGCAAGGTCGAGACGGTCCACAACGCCGACAAGACCGCGATCATCGGCTACGCCCTCCGCGACGAACAAGGAAAGCTCCTCCGCAAGTTCCTGGACACCCGCGGCAAGCGCGGGCTCGATCAGTGGAGCTACTACCAGGACGGCTTCGAGGTCTACCGCGAGTCCGACCTGAACGACGACAAGACCTCCGACGAATGCCGCTGGATGAACTCCGGCGGGACCCGGATCGCCAAGGTCACGAACATCGAGGTCGCCCCCAAGGAGTGGAAGCTCAAGCTCGACTGGACACGGATCTCGGCCGAAGAGGCCTCGAAGGTCCTGGTCCAGAGCCTGGTCATGGGGGATCGCGACCTGCTCGAGTCGGTCATGGCCACGCCCGAAGACCTCAAGAAGCTCGGCGTGCCGCAGTCGATCATCGACAAGTCGGTCGAGTCGGCCAAGAGGCGCAAAGAGCTGGTGGGCGAGCTCCAGGCAAGCCTCAAGGGCTGGAACAAGTCGACGGTCTGGAACCGGCTCGACGGCATGATGCCCCACCTGATCCCCGCCGGGACCGAGACGAACCTGAAGGATGACCTCGTCCTCTATGAGAACGCCGTGATCTTCGCCGGCTCGCCGAGCGGCCAGGCGAACCCCGAGGAGATGGCCTTCCTCCAGACCCCCGAGCTCATCAAGATCGGCGAGACCTGGAAGTTCGTCGAGCTGCCCAAGGCCGTCGACCCCAAGAAGCCGATCCTCGCCGCCGAAGGGGGCATCCGCGCCGAGATCTTCGGGCGCGACAGTCGCTCGGAAGTCGCCGGGCAGGATCCCGTCCTCGAGGCCGCGATCAAGAAGCTGGCCGCCTACGACGAGAAGAACGCCGGGGCCTCGAGCGAGAAGGACGTCGCCGAGTATCACGTCGGCCGGATCCCGCTCCTCCAGGAAGTGGTCAAGGTCGTCAAGACGCCCGAGGACAAGCTCGTCTACAAGAAGTCGATCGTCGACAGCCTGGCCGCCGCGTACATCACCGGCTTCTATCCCAAGGGGCTCGACTACTTCGACATCTTCATCAAGGACAACAGCAAGATCGCGTCGTACGCCGCCTTCCGAAAAATCTACGCGGTCTTCGCCGCGAAGAACACCAGCGACAACACCCTCGTCATCCAGAAGAAGTGGATGGCCGACCTCAAGGAGTTCTGCGAGAAGTACCCCGAGGCCGACGAGACGCCCGACGCCCTCTTCATGCTCGCGAGCGGGAACGAGTACAACGCCGAAGAGGAAGACGCTCGCAAATATTACGAACAGCTTGCCCAACGCTTCCCGAACTCCGACCCGGGCAAGAAGGCGGCCGGCGCCATCAAGCGGCTCGACCTCGTCGGCAAGCCCTACACGGTGAAAGGGCCGAACCTCAGTAACGAGGTGATCGACACCGCCCGCCTCCGCGGCAAGCCTGTCCTCCTGACCTTCTGGTCGACCGAGGTCGATCTGTTCAAGCGTGACCTGCCCGAGCTCGAGAAGGTCTACAAGAAGTTCCACAACGCCGGCTTCGAGATCGTCGGCGTGAGCGGCGACCAGCAGTCGAAGGACCTGGAAGACTTCCTCAAGGAGCACCCGCTCCCCTGGCCCCAGATCTTCATCCCCGGCGGGATGGAAAAGAACCCGCTGGCCAATGACCTCGGCATCGTGGTCTGGCCGACGATGATCCTGGTCGACGGCGAGGGCAAGGTCGTCAACCGCAACATCCGCTCGGCGGCCGACGTCGAGAAGCAGCTCGAGAAGATCGTGGGAACGAAGACCTCGGGCGTCGCGCTCGAGGCCAAGTGACCCCGCGAAATCCGGCAGCTTGACCAGACCAATGAGGCCGGCGGCTCGCAAAGAGCTGCCGGCCTCATGTCATTGCCCCGGGCGGTCGCGAGCGAGTATCCTTATGGAGAAGTCAGTGTGAATTCGGGCTCGATCCGACCGTCACTCGGTCGGCTTGACCAGAGCATCGAGCCGAAGCGGAACCGATGTCGAAGGAGCATCGATGGAGAGTCTTGCGTGCCTCAATGGCGAGCTTCTTCCGGTCGACCAGGCACGCGTCCCGGTCTGGGATCGAGGGTTCCTGTTCGGCGATGCCGTCTATGAAGTGATGCGCATCTATCAGGGGCGTTGCTGGCTCGAGGACGCCCACATGGGCCGGCTCCGGCGGAGCCTGGCCGAGCTCGCCTTCCCCGAGGTCGACCTCGAGCTGCTCGCCGCGCGTTACAATCGCACCATCGCCGCCAGCGAGATCCAGGAAGGGACCGTCTACATCCACTTGACCCGCGGCGTCGCGCCGAGGGCCCACGCCTTCCCCGACCCGCCCGTCGCCCCCACCGAGTTCATCGTCGTCCGCCCGTTCGACGACGCCCCCGTCGCGAAGCTCAGGGAGTCGGGCGTCACCACGATCAGCCGACCCGACGAGCGCTGGGGACGCTGCGACATCAAGTCCACGAACCTCCTCGCCAATGTCATGGCCTATGACGCGGCCAAGCGAGTCGGGTGCTTCGAGGCGATCCTCATCGGCCCCGACGGGCTCGTCACCGAGGCCACGCATACGTCGATCCTCTGGATCCGCAACGGTTGCCTGCAAGGGACGCCCGAGACGCACGACATCCTGCCGGGCACGTCCCGCCGGTTCCTCGTGCAACTCGCCCAGGAGCACGGCGTCCCATACTCCGACGCGAAGGTCACGCTCGAGGAGTTGATCGCCGCCGACGAAGTGCTGCTCGCGGGCACGACCACCGAGGTCATCGCGATCACCGAGGTCGACGGCAAGAAGATCGGCGACGGCGCGCCCGGACCGCTCGTCCGCCGGCTCCAGACCCTCTATCGCAAGGCGGTCGTCGACTGGCTCGCGCCTCAGGCCGTTTGAAGCCGCGAAAATGGATGGCCGGGCCAATTTGGGGCATTAGGCAAATCTGCCTCGGCCATTCCTCGCAAGGTGCTGCCAGATCCTGCCCGCCCGAGCGACCGTCTCCGAGCCAGCTACACAAACAGGATGAGCACTCACGAATGCGATGCACGGTTCGGCATGAGGCCTTCCTTGATTCGCCAGGCCTGGGGAAGTTTGCCCTCAACAAGGCCGGGCGTTAACGTCGAAGGGTTCAACGTAATCAACCGCTTTCCCTCGCCGATTTGAGGCCGAAGTCGATGTCGGAAGATTGGGTCGACCCGTTCGAGGAGCACTTCCGCCGCACGCCGCTGCCGAATGCGGCGGTCCGCGTCGTCGTCATGGCGCGTTCCACGACGGCGCAGGCGGAGGAAGTCGCCCAGTCGCTGCTCGACCTCCTAACGCAGCGGGACCGGAAGGCGGAGAGCGTGATCGCCTCCGCCCGGGGGCTCGGCGAAAATCAGGCGCTCGACGGGGCGATCGCCGACTCGGAGTGTCCCCTCGTCCTCATCACCTCGTCCGAGGAGCGATGGACGGCCGAGCATCTCGACCCGCTCCTGAAGGCGATCGATCACTGCGACATGGTCATCGGCCGGCGTAAACGCTCGATTCCCGGGCGCGTCGTGCGCTGGTTTTCGAGGATGCCCTGGAAATTCCTCTTCGCGGTCCCGGTACTCGACGTCCACTCGCCTTGCAGGCTCCATCGGCTCGAGAAGCTCGAGCCGATCGCGTTCCAGTCGACGTCGGAGTTCCTCGACGTCGAGATCCTCGCCAAGGCGACCTTCCTCGGCCACCTGATCGACGAGGTCGACGTCCCTCCGCTCAAGGCGCCGGACCTCTGGGCTTACGGGCACGACTTCGCCAAGGTTTTCAACCACCCGATCCTGGTCAAGCAGCAATTACGACCAGCGGAAGATCTTCAGGGCGATGACGAAGGTGACGACAGCCCAGGCGGAGAGGATCGCGAGGGCGGGGATGACGTCCACGAAACCGGCCCCTTCCAGGATCACCCCTCGCAGGCCGTTGAGGAGCTGCGTCAGCGGGAGGATCTGGATGAACGGCTGAATTGCGGCGGGGAAGCGGTCGGACGAGAAGAAGACGCCGGAAAAGAGCCACATCGGCAGCATGACCAGATTCATGAGGCCGCTGACTGATTCGGTAGACTGAGCCCGACTGCCAATCAGGAGCCCGATGCCTGCAAAAGCCAGGGCGCCCACGACGTCGATCAGGATGACGAGCAGCAGGCTCCCCCGGATCGGCATCTGGAAGACGAGCGTCCCGAGCAGCAGTAGCACCGCCAGGTCGGGGATCAGGAACGTCAATCGCGAGCCGAGCAGGGCCAGCAGGAAGTCGCGACGGGGCATGGGAGTCGCGACGAAGCATTTCAGGAGCTTGGCGATCCGGAAGTTGACCAGCAGGAACCCGATCCCCCAGAGCCCGCCCCCCATCGTGTTCAGGCCGATCAGGCCGGGGATCAGAAAGTCGATATAGCGCGAGCCCCGCTCGGTGACGAGCTTGTCATCGGTCGCCACAGGGTCCTTCCGTCCCTGAGCCACCTGGAGGATGTCGTCGATCGCGCCTCGCGACGCGATGGCCTCGGGCCTCGTCGGGTCGTAGCGGTAGCGGACCCCCGAGCCATTCGCCTCGATCACGAGCGGTGTCTTGCCCGTCTTGAGCCGCTGGGTCGCGACCTCCTCGGTCTCGACCCGCAAGGCCACGCCAGGCTGCTTCGAAGCTCTGGCTTTCTCGTCATGCGCCTTGAGGGTCTTCTCGATGGCCGAGGAGGCCGAGGTGCTCGGCGAGCCGATTAGGTCGACCTGGATGTTCTCGGGGGGCCGGGACTGGAAGGCCACGCCCAGGCAGATCGCCATAATGGTGGGGAACCCATAGACCCAGAAGATCCGGGCGGGCTGGCGATAGAACTCGCGAAGCCGGGCGATGTAAAGTTCGCGCAACGGGTGTGATCGGGCCATAACACTCGGGACCATCGCCTGGGAAGAGTGAATCATCCGCGAGTGACACACCGATGTCACCCGGAGCTATTTCGAGTCGGTCACGACCGCATCGACGTCTGAAGCCGACGCGAGGGCCTTCAAGCGGAGCGGCGTCGCGAGACGAGCATCAACCGCCGCGGCCCCGGCGCTTCTTGCGCCCCGTGGCCGGGGATCCGTTTTCCTCGGATTCGTTATCGCGCAGGTGCCGCCCCGTCAGGGAGACGAACACGTCTTCGAGGCTCACCTGCCTTGTCGTCAGCCTGCCGAGCGGCTTGTCCTCGACGTTCAGGCGTTCGAGCAGCGCGGGGATCGCCACGTGCGGTTCGCCGACGGTCAGGGCATAACCATCGGCCTCGATGCGCGTGGAGAGGACGGTGGGCAGCGACTCGTATGCTTCGGCCGCCGCCGGGGCCGACTCGCCCGCGATCGCGAATTCGACGACGTGCTCGCCGCCGAGTCGCGCGATCAGCTCCGAGGGAGATCCCTGGGCGATGATCTTGCCGTGGTCGACGATTGCCACGCGATCGCAGAGGCGCTGGGCCTCGTCCATGTAGTGCGTGGTGAGGACCGTCGTCCGACCCAGGTTGTGAAGGTCGCGGATCACGTCCCAGAGTTGCCGACGCGACTGAGGGTCGAGCCCGGTGGTCGGCTCGTCGAGGAAGAGGAGCTCGGGATCCCCCACGAGCGCGATCGCCACGGCGAGGCGTTGTTGCTGGCCGCCCGAGAGCTGATCCACGTACGAGTTGGCCTTGCCTTCGAGCGAGACCCTCGCCAGGACGTCCGACGGCTCGAGCCCATCCCTGTAGAAGCTTCGGAAAAGCTGGAGGAGTTCGAGCGAGGTCTGCTTCTCGGGGAAGCGGGTCTCCTGGAGGGTGACGCCGATTCGCTCGCGGATCTCCCGCTCGTCGCGATCCCAGCGCCTACCGAGGATCTCGACATCGCCGGAGGTGGGTCGATTCAGCCCTTCGAGGATTTCGACCGTCGTCGTCTTCCCCGCGCCGTTGGGTCCGAGTAGGCCAAAGCATTCGCCGCGGGGGATCGACAGGTCGATGCCGTCGACGGCGACGACCTTGCCATCCCTGCCCGAGTAATGCTTGACAAGGTCTTTGACGAGAATTGCCCAATCGCTCATCGTCTGCCGTTCCCTGGTGCTTCGCCGATCGAGCCTCGCCGGCATGGCTTTCCCAAACGCCCAGGCGATTCTAATCCGAACCTGATCGCGCGACCACCCTCCGCCAGAAAAGGCGGACGGATGCTCGCGACCCTCCGCATTGCCCCATCGAGCAAGCGGAACCCAGCCCTCGGAGTCCTCGCAGCTTCCCGACGAATCTGCGTTCGGCAGCGGAAGATACGTGGGACGTGAGGCTTTTCCACCCTGCGTTTTCGCGGGGGTCCTCGCTAACGGCTTTGTCGTTCAAGAGCGCCCACAACGGGCACCGATAATGAGTTGAGCCTGCGCCACGAACACAACAATCGATGCATACCGGCGGCCGGTAAAGAGACCGCCGGACTTGACGAGGTTCGGGGCAGGGCAGGTTCGCAGTCTGCATTTTGACGGCCACGGAGGGAGAACCAGGATGGATCCGAATCGACGCACCCCAGTGGGTCTCCGCACTCCTGCGAGCCAGGACCTTGTCGGCAACATGGTCCTGGGAAGCCGGCGCGATGCGCTCGCCTCCCTTCGATCCGCAGTCCTACGCAAGTCGGGGCCCGTCCTCCTGACCGGCGAGGCCGGGGTCGGCAAGACCTGGCTCTGGCGTCGCCTCGCCGCCGAGCTGAGCGAGAACTGGCGCTGGATCGGCGTGGATCTCTCCCCGGCCGACACGCCCGCCGACCTCTATCGGTCCGTCGCCCGCGCCCTGGGCTTCAATGGCTCGGACGCCTTCCGGGGCACCCGGACTTCCGTCGCCGAATTCCTCGAGGAACGGGCCGCGGATGGAGAGGCCTGGGGGCTCGTCGTCGACGAGGCCCAGAGCGTCTCGCCGGAGGTCCTCGAGGAAATCCGCATCCTCGCCAACCGCCTCGGCATGAGCGACGGCTTCTCGGCCCTCGTGGTCGTGGGGCATACCGTGCTCGCCAGGCGGCTCGTGACGCCGAGCTACTCCGCCCTGGCCGTGCGGTTGACCGAGCACGTCCACCTCCGCCCCCTCCATGTCGACGAGGCCGCCCGCTTGATTGCCGCTAACGGCCGCCAGGCCCCGGTGATCGACCACGAACTCGTCGAGCAACTCCACCGCGACTCGCTCGGGAACCCGAGGCGACTGCTCAATCTCCTGTCCCGGCTGCACCCGCCTGCTCCGGCCCCGATGCCGTCGGTTCCTTCGAAGCCCGCCGAGATCCCTGCCAGCCTCTCGATTTCCCCGCCGCCGCCCGTGCGTCGCGAGGTGCCCGAAGTGATGCGAGACGCGCCGGTGCTCGGCCCCCCCAAGCCCCCCTTGCACGTCGAGGAGAACCTGATCGAGGTCGGTTGGGAACCCTCGTCGGAACTCTCCGAGCTCGACGAAATCGAGCAGGACGTCGAAGACATCGAGGACGTCGAGCCTTACTCCCCGACTCCGGCCCCGAGGCCCTCGATGAACGTCGAGCCGAGCGAGGAGACCATCGACGACCGCTACGCCGCCCTCCAGGCCTGGAACGAGTGGGCCAAGAACCAGGGGCGGGACCCGAACGGCGAGACGCGGCCCTATGCCGCATCCGCAGGTCGGTCGCTCTCGATCGGGTCGGAAGGCGTGAACGATGCGGCTCCGGCGAATGGCTCGGGCTTCTGGGCCGACCATCAGCACGGCTTCGCGCCTTACAGCCAGCTCTTCTCCAGGCTCAAGCCGTCCAAGGACAAGACCTAAGCCCGGCTCCGGCTCAGGATAGGGTAGGGCGGCACCGGCAAAGTCATCAGTACGTGCGGATCTCTCGATCCGCATAGCCGGATTCGACGGTCAACGAGGCTCGCACGATCGCGTGGACGGTAACGACTTCTCGACACTCGACTTCGGCGCAGGATCGGCCGGTTTCGGCGCGAATTCGCCCATCCATTCCCGCGGGGTTGCCCCATTTCCCAACCTGGAAATCGGAAATCCGGCGGATGATCGACTGATGAAACGGTTCTCAACATACCGAAAGCATCTGTTAGTGACCCGCGCTCGTCGCCAAAACGTCGTCGAGGGTCGCCGCCGTTCCTTGAAAGCAGGTGCCGTCGCGCGTTCAACTGGTGCTCCCAGGTGGCCTCTCTTTTCCCGAGGAGAGGGCAGCAGCGGCGGCCGACCTTCACTCGCAGCTCTTCGGATCCGCGAGCGGACGACCCCGACAGGCGGCACCTGCTTTTCACACTCTACCTCCGCCGTCCCCCGCACTCATTTCGCACATCACCTCCGGCTGAAAAACCCTTCCGATCGGCCGCGGTTGTCGTCCTCCGGCTGCATTGTCGGAAAATGTCATGCATTCGGCCCGACTGGTCGCCTTGGCGCGGATCGTACGCTGCGTTACAACGGTGAGATGCGTGTGAACACCCCGCATGGGGTGGGTTCCTGCTTCGTCAGACCTCCATGGATGATACGTCTGTGACGAACTCCACGAACGCATGTCTCCACCCTATTACCAGGGATGATCGACACGTGACATCGACGGCACCTAGTCGAGGCCTTGAAACTCGGCGGCTGCTTGTCTCGCTGGCTACCTACAACGAATTCGGCAACCTGAGACAGCTCGTCGACGAGATCAGGGGATTCGTCCCCAACGCCGGCATCCTCATCATCGACGACAACTCGCCGGATGGAACCGGAGACCTCGCCGACGACCTCCGCGCGAACCTCCCGGAAGTCCACGTCATCCACCGCCCCTCCAAGATGGGGCTGGGGACGGCGATGCTCGAGGCGATGCAGTTCGCCATCGACAACGAGTACGACTACCTCCTGAACCTCGACGCCGACGGCAGCCATCCGCCTCGCTTCATCCCCGCCCTGATCCAGGGGATGTTCGAGAACGACGTCATGATCGGCTCGCGCTACGTCAAGGGGGGCGGAGTCGAGGGAGAGTTCAACCTCAAGCGCAAGTTCATGAGCACGGGTATCAACTGGTACGCCAGGCTGCTGCTCGGCCTCAAGACCAAGGACAACTCGGGCGCCTTCCGCTGCTACCGGGTCTCCAAGCTGCGCGAGGTCGGCATCGAACGCATCCGTTCCAGGGGCTACTCCTTCCAGGAAGAGATCCTCTACTGGTGCCGCACGGTCGGTTGCCGCATGGGGGAAACCCCCATCCTGTTCGAGAACCGCCGGTCGGGGGTCTCCAAGATCAATCAGCGCGAGGCGATCGAGGCCATCAAGATCATCTTCGAGCTCGGCGTCGACAGGATCCTCGGCCGGACGAGCACGCGTCGCCCCGCCTGACCACCCGGCTCGCGAATCCCTCTACACGCATGGTCCAATAAGAATCCCCGGGTCCTCGATCGCGACATACGCGAGAGGAACCGGGGTCTTTTTTTGATCGACGAAGGAGACACGATCGAGCGGCTTGGGGGATCCAGGCAACGATCCGAATCGATGGATGGGCCTCAGACCACGTCGTACTCGCGGACCGTGACATACACTTCCTGGCAGGTCTCCGCGATCTTGTCGCCGAGCCCCTGGTGCTTGCTCTCGAGCTGGCTCGAGTACATGCCCAGGACCTTGCAGAGGAAGGCGCCGTGAGAGCTGTCGGACTCGTGGACGAGCTGGTTGAGGGATTCCTCGATCTGGTCGGCGAGATAGAGAAGGAACTGGGCCTGGCCCTTCACCTCGGCGAGCGAGCGACGCAGCTCGGGAGAAGCGTGACCGATTGGCAGGGTGTCGGGGGCCGAGTTGGATTCCGGCGAAGGGGAAGACTCGTCGTCATGTTCATGCATGGTCACACCCTCGATCGACCCATGAGCGGATTCGTTCATTCGGCTTCTCCGTTCTCATGCGAGCGTTCATGAGCCGGGGGGGCGTTCACGATCGACTCGAGCTGGTTGCAGAGCTCGCCGACCAGGCGCATGTTCTCGCACTCCACGCTCAGGTTCGCGGCGTGCATCTCGATCAGTTGACGGATGAAAATGCGAGTCCCCGCGTCGGGTTCTTCCTCGAACCGGCTGACGTCGGCCACGGCCGCCCGGACCAGATAGTCCATGAACTGGAGCTTGCCGCGGATGGTACTGCAGAGCTTGGTGAGTTGGGCGTGGCTGGACGTTTCGGTTTCTCTAGATGCGGTCAATGGTGACATCCGTATCAAATCTCCCCAACCCGACGGGTCGGCTACTCGATGTGATCGTCCCTGACAAGATGTTGCCCGCTCGTTATCCCAAACGACGATGGTAACTCGAGGAGGATTACGTCCTTGTTCTCCATCTACATCGCGCTCGGCGATAGGTTAACCCGAGCCTTCAAAGTCCGCAAGCACGATCTGATTTAACAGATCGGTCTACGCCTGGGCCCGGGACGGACCATCGCCAGCCCGAGAAGTACGGGCCGGGGGCCATCGCGGTGACTCCCGTCAAGTCGAGGTCTCGGCAGGGGATTAGGGACCCACTGCCTGGTCGCAACTTTGGTCGCGGGCTGTAGATCGGCGACGATCGGGCCGCTTGACCCCCTGAGCCGGCTTTGGTCTGGTTTCAGTGGCACGAATCCGGGAGAATTCAATTTCGACCGCCCGGGGGAATAAGCGACGAACGAACATCATGTCTCCTCCCGGGCGAGGCTCCGTTGGTGCGTGGTCGGTCATGAAGCGGGTCGCCATATTGGGTGCCGGTGGGATGGGGACGGCACTCGCCATGCTGTTCGCCAGGACGGCGCGTTCGGTGCACCTCTGGGCCCGGGATCCGGACCAGGCGCGAGAGATCGCTGCCAGCCGGAAGAACACCAAACATCTCCCCGACGCCGTCCTCCCCGAGAACGTCATCGTCACGCCGAACGCGTGCGACGCCACCGGCGGGGTCGATCTCATCGTCGTGGCGATCCCCTCGGCCTACCTCCGCTCGACACTCAACGAACAGGCCGAGCGGATCCCGATGGGAATCCCGATGCTGAGCGTCGTCAAGGGGATCGAGAACGAGACGTTCGCCCGCCCGAGCCAGATTATCGAGGCCACCCTCGGCCCGCGTGCGGTCTCGATCCTCAGCGGTCCGAGCCACGCCGAGGAACTCGCCAAGGGGCTGCCGGCCTCCGTGGTCGTCGCCGGCCCCGACGCCGACCTCTGCGTCAAGATCCGGGACACGCTGAGCCAGGAGACCTTCCGCGTCTACTCCAACGACGACGCCATCGGCGTGGAGTTGGCGGGGGCGCTCAAGAACCTGCTGGGGATCGCCGCGGGGATCTGCGACGGACTCGAGTTCGGCGACAACGCCAAGGCCTCATTGCTCACCCGAGGGCTCGTGGAGATCAGCCGCTTCGGCGTCGCCCACGGCGCAAGGCCTTCGACCTTCTACGGGCTCGCCGGCATCGGCGACATGGTGACCACCTGCTTCAGCCCGTTCGGCAGGAACCGGGCCGTCGGCGAGAAGGTCGGCCGCGGCCAGGCGCTCGACGAGGTCCTCGCCGGGATGGTGAACGTCGCCGAGGGGGTCCCGACCACGCGGAGCGTCTACGAGCAGTCCCAGCGGCTCGGGATCGAGATGCCGATCACCGAGGAGCTCCACAAGATCCTCTTCGAAGCCAAGCCCCCGAGGGACGCGGTGACCGACCTCATGGTCCGGGTCCCCAAGGATGAGGCCTACCCATGACCGCCTACACGGCCGATTCGCCCGAGACGGGTGCGTGCGACGTCGCTTTCAAGGAGTGGGCCGGGGTCTGCAAGGCCCTCCACTCCGGGAATCAGATCTTCATCCTCCGCAAGGGGGGGATCGCAGAGGAGCAGGGGGAGTTCGTCCCCGAGCACCGGCGCTTCTGGCTCTATCCGACCTACGTGCATGAGGCCGAGCAGGGGCTCCTGACCCCCGCCCGCAAGGCCAAGGCCGAGAGCAGACCGACGGACTCGGTGGTCATCAAGTCATTCGCGGATGTCAAGCACGTGGGCTACATCGCCAGCGAGGCCGACCTCGACTCGCTCGAAGGGCTCCACGTCTGGAAGCCCGAGACGCTCCTCAAGCGGTTCCAGTACCGCAAGCCGGGGCTCTGGGTGCTGGTCGTCCGCATGTTCGCCAGGCGTGAGCCGGTGGAGGTCGCCGTCACGCCCGAGCAGCTCGGCTGCAAGACCTGGGTACCCCTCGAGGAGCCCATCGCGGCCGAGGGCCTGATCCCGATCCTGGGGGACGCCGAGTTCGACGCAAGGCTCAGCCACCTCCGATCGATCCTCTCCGCTGCCCGTTGACGAATGAAGAACATCATCCGCCGCATCATCGACGAATTCCGCGAATTCCCGGCCAGCACGACCCTGGGCGTCGCCTGGATCGCGGTCTTCGTCCTCATGCTGGGCGACTACCTCTACAACACCCCCCATCCGTCGTTCAAGCAGATCCTCTACGGCAACTTCACCCCCGCCCATCGCTACGGCGACCTCACCGCGTACGAGCTCTTCCACGGCGAGATCTGGCGCGCCATCACTTGCACGTTCGTCCATTATAATTTATTGCACATCGGATTGAATCTCTACGGCCTGTATCAGCTCGGCGGCCTCGTCGAGGAGTGGTACGGCTCCTGGCTCTTCGTGACCATCTACGCGCTGATCGGCGGCGGGGGCAATATCCTCTCGGCGCTCTTCCGGCGGGCCCTCGGGCTCAACCTGATGATGCACTCGGGGGGCGGCTCGACGGTGGTCCTCGGGCTCGTCGCGCTCGCGGCGGTCGTCGGCTGGCGCATGAAGACCCGTAACGGCGACTACCTCCGGAGCCAGATGGTCGGCATCCTGGGCTTCACCGCGTTCCTCGGGGTCGTCCTGCCCATCATCGACAACTGGGGCCACGCCGGGGGCGCGATCATGGGTGCGCTCATCGGACTCGGGCACCAGCCGCTGCTCAGGCTCATGAAGGGCCTCGTCGCCCCCGTCACGGGAATACTTGCGGGGCTGATCCTGGTCTCGAGCGGCATCGCCCAGGTCCGGGATAACCGGGTCGAGGATCGCATCCAGGCCAAGATCCTCGCGGCCCAGCGACAGCTCGAGGCCGCCGACCAGACCGTGCGGATCCTGGCGCAGGTCGAGTTCTATTACAGCCAGGTCGTCCGCTTGCGGGCCATGGCCGTTTCCAACGGCAAGGCGAGGTCCAGCGCAATCGACGGCCCGGGACCATATCGAAGGCCGAAAATGGGCTGGCCCTACCTGAACATCGCCGACCCCAACTTCGGGCGGAACGACGCGGTCGAGCTCCCCAGGCACCTGGAGATGCTCGACTCGACCAAATCCAAGCTCGCCGGTCCGCCGACCGAGGCCGACTTCAAGCGCGTCCGCGAGCTCGTTGCCCACCTCTTCGATCGCCCGGTGACGAACGACACCTGGCGTGAGTTCCGCAACCGCTGGTCGAACCTCTTGAAGAAGGCCGTGGCGCAAGCCATGCAGGCCAGGCTCTCGATCGAGGCACTGACCCGCACGCAAAAACTGAATTGAGCACGGGCGGTCTTGCCGATGGCCGATAGCCTCGCGGGCAGCCGTCTTCTCAGCTCACGGGGCCGCTGGTTTGCCAGGCCCCGGCGCGATGTCGAGGCCGTCCCTGGCGCGATTGCAGGGCGGCGACAAACTCGGCCATCGTCGTGATCGGCTGGGGGAATTCCGTGTAGTAGCAACCGACTGCATTGATCTCGTGGCCGTCGCTCGAGCCCGTCCGACCCATCGGCCTGTGTTGTAGAAGCTCCTCGGCCCTGGCGCGTGTGTCGGGTGTCACGTTGTTGCTGACCAGCTCGATCGCGTCGAAGACCGGGCCGACCTTTTCGACGATTTCGCCGAAGGGCTGATCCCAGCGGTACGGATGCGCCGCGACGATAGCCGCCCCGTGACGCCTCACGACCGCGACAAGTTCAGCCACCGTGATCCCGGCCGGGGCTTCCTTGAGTGAGGGGAGGCCGTAGACGAGGAAGTGCCCCTCGCGCGCCGAGATCTCGGCGCCGGAGAAGACGTGGAGCCCCTTCGCCTGCGAGGCGAGCTCGGCCAGTTCGTCGGCTTCCCACTGGTAGTCGTGCTCGGTGATCACGACCCCGTCGAGGCCGATTTCATAAGCCCGCTCGATGAGGTCGAGCGGATCGATCGAGCTGTCAGGCGAGTGCCGGTTGGTGTGAAGGTGATGGTCGAACTTCGGCATGGCTCAGTCTCTCAATCCTCGAGGTCAATAATGGGCAACTCGGCCTGCATCCGTGGGAGTCGGCGAAGGTGCGGGGATCGGTCGGGTCGGGGTATGGGGCGGCGATTGGCCCGGGATGCGATTCGTGGTGGCGAGGGATTTTCGGGGGGGGGAATTCGCCATCACCAGGGGATGGACGCGGCCTTGGAGGCGATGATGAGGTTCGCGCCAGACTCGTCGATCTTGAGGTAGCTGGTTCCCTCATGCCAGCCGCCGAGGACGATCATGCGGGTGGAGTCGAGCTTCTCGTCGACCGTCTGATGAACATGGCCGAAGATGACGATGTCGGTGTTCTCTCGCGAGGCGACAAATCCCCGGAAGAGCGCCAGGAGCCGCTCGTTGTCGACGCCTCGCCGCCGGTTGTTGAACCCTTCGAGTAGGTGGTCGAGTCGGTTGGCCACGAGGCTCGGGCAGTGGCTGAAGGCGTAGTAGAACGACGCCCCTTCCATCCAGCGCTTCCAGATCCGGCTTAGTACCAGGCGATGGCCGTGCGAGATATGAAGGCGGAGGCCGTAGACTTCGACCTCATACGGCTCCTCGATATATCGTGCGCCGATGGATTCGTGGAAGAAGCGGCCGAGCCAGTGGTCGTGGTTGCCCGGCAGGATCGTCAGGTCGCCGCCTCGGGCGCGGAAGTCTCGCAAGGCCTTCAGGCCCTCGCAACGCTCCGAGGCCTCGCGGAGCTGGCGCGAGGCGAGCCAGAAGTCGCAGAGGTCGCCCACGATCGTGAGCGAATCCGAGCCCTCGAGCGAATCGACCCAGCGGGCGAAACGCCTGGCCCGCTCCGGGTGGTCGAGTCTGAGGTGGACATCACTGGCAAAGTACGCCGGCACGAGATCAGAACCCCAGGGTGAACGCTTCGAAGAGAGGCAGGGACGTGGCCTTGGGCTGACTCGGCACCGCCGACCGCCGACGCGAGGGCTCGAGCAGGATGTTGGGGTGGGGCGAACTCTGGCGAGCCGCGTGGACCGTGATGCGGCTCCCTTTGCCCCGCACGGCCCGACGCGCCACCTTCAAGGCCAGATCCGGATCGTTACATTGTTGGCTCAGGTGTAATAGCACCACATGTCGGACGGAATTGCGGGCCGATCGGTCGAGCACGGCCTCGATGAAGTCGGCCCCCTGTTCGTTCGACAGGTGCCCTCGATCGCCGAGGTTGCGGGCGATCAGCGAGCGGTGCCGGGGCGACCGGAGCTGCATCTCCACATCGTGGTTGAACTCGACGCCCAGCAGATCGACCTCCGTCAGCGTATCCACCATCTGACTCGACCAGCTCCCCGTGTCGGCGAGGTAACCGAGGGCGACGGACCGGGTCCTGGGTTTGAGCTTCGCCTCGATCCGAAAGCCGTAGGTCGGGCCGCCGTCGTGCCGGAGCTCGACGGGCTCGACCCGCAGGCCGGTCGGGGTGAGTAGTGGCCTCTCATCATAGTGCCGGATGAGGCCGGCTTCCGCCAGTGCCTGGAAGCCCGAGCGATGGCTAAGGCCCCGGATGTGCCCCTCGTGGCAATAGAGCGGGATCCTGCCCTTCGCCATCCGCATGAGGCTGTCGTTGGAAAGGTGGTCGCCGTGGGTATGAGTCAGGAAGGCTGAACTGATTCGCTCCCAGGAAGATCCGACGCTCTCGAGTCGCTTCGCGATGGCGCGCGGGCCCAGCCCGAAGTCGATCAGCGTCCCGGTCCCACCGACCTGCACGAGGGAGGAATTCCCCTGCGAGCCGCTGGCGAGAACGGAGAATTGGAGCGGCATCGCGGCCTACCTTCCTCGGGTCCCATCACCGGACTCGATTCCAATTCGAGCCTAACTCAATGTACGTCAGTGGAGTTGTGTCGGCAAGACGGGCTCTCCTTCCGTTCCTTATCTTCCGCAAAAATTGCAGGATCAGGAACCTTGGAACCCACCTCGGTTCGGGTACGATCTGTGAAATATCGGACACCCGTCTCATGTAAAGTCGTGACGGATAAGGCGATTGGATCCGAACAGTGCTCGTCTGTTCCTCAAACGTCTCCCGAGAGGAGTTTCCGTTGTCGCTGGTCTTCCCATCCAGGCATCCCCTCGTCCAGCACCACACCGCCGCCCTCCGGGATGCGAGCACGACGCCCCCTGAATTCCGCAGGCTTGTGCGCATCCTGGCCTCGATGCTGGCGCAGGAGGCGACCGCCGACCTGAAGTCGAGCCAGGCCGAGGTGATGACCCCCCTGGCGAGTTGCCCCGTAAATAAGGTCTCCGAGATCATCGGCATCGTGCCGATCCTTCGAGCGGGGCTCGGCATGGTCGACGGGATCCTGGAGCTCATCCCGCACGCTGAAATCTGGCACGTCGGGCTCTACCGAGATGAGCAGACGCTCAAGCCAATGGAGTATTATCGCCGTCTCCCCTCGAACTCGAAAATCAGCGTCGCCCTGCTCGTCGACCCGATGCTGGCCACGGGAGGCTCGGCCCTGCACGCCTGCCAGATCCTCAAGGAGGTGGGCATCACGCGGATCAAGCTGATCTCACTGATCGCCGCCCCCGAGGGCATCAAGCTCCTGAGCGACGCCATGCCCGACGTGGCGATCCACGTCGGTGCCGTCGACGACCATCTCAACGAGCATGGCTACATCGTCCCAGGCCTCGGCGACGCCGGCGATCGCCAATTCGCCACGTCTCACTGATGACTCATCGCGCGACGCCGACTGGTTTGCGCCGGATCCTTGGCCGGAAGGGGAGTCGCGTGGAGCAACTCATGACGATCATCCTGGTCCTCTACGTGGCCTCGGGCCTGCTCCTGGTCGCCCTCTCCATCCCCTTGATCCGGCGCAAGGTTGCACCAAACCCTCTGTACGGTTTCAGGGTCCAGAAGACGCTCTCGGACCGCGCGATCTGGTATGAATCCAACGCGTACGCCGGCAAATGTCTCCTGGTCACCGGCGTCGTGACGATCGCGACCTGCACCATCCTCTATCCCTTTCCCATCAATGTGCTCGCCTACACCTGGATCTGCCTGGCGGTCATGATGGGCGGCATGATGGCGAGCGTCGTCCTGAGCTTTCGTTTCCTCGCGAAGCTTTGAATTCCACGCGTTGAGACACCGTGTCGTGCTCGTGATGGATGACCTCTGGCCCACATTAACCTCGTCAAGTGTCTCCTCGCTCCATGAAATGATCACTCGATTCGGAGGACCGCTTATGAATCTCGATCAGGACCGTGGACTTGGGACCGACGCACGATTCACGAAATCATCACATTGAATACCCATGATTCTGACCGGTCCCCTCCATTTCCAGCGCCGGTTCGATAGGCTACCGTAATATCAGGGGCCGATAGTTTTCGTTCGAACTTCAGGGCGAGGGTTCGCCAGCCCTGGTAAAGATCAGGCTGGGTCGGGATTGGGCGGAGCGGCCGGACGATGATGGCCGCTCGACAACGGGAGATCTCGCGTCATGCGCGCCGTGGATATCATCCGCAAGAAACGTGAAGGGCGGGAGCTCACGAAGGCCGAGATCGACCGCATGGTCGAGGGGATCGCCACGCACGAGATCCCCGACTACCAATGGTCGGCGCTGCTGATGGCGGTCATCTGGCGAGGTATGAACGAGGCGGAGATCGTCGCGCTGACGGACGCGATGATGCGTTCCGGATCGATCGTCGACCTCTCCGAAACTCCCGGCCTCAAGGTCGACAAGCACAGCACCGGGGGCGTCGGGGACAAGACATCCTTGATCCTGGCTCCGATCGCCGCGGCGGTCGGCGTGCCGGTGCCGATGGTCTCCGGCCGGGGCCTCGGGCATGCGGGGGGCACGCTCGATAAACTGGATTCGATCCCAGGCTTCCGCACCAACCTGGATCTCGCGGAGTATCGCTCGGTGCTCCACGAGTGCGGCCTCGTCCTGATCGGGCAGACGGCCGAGATTGCGCCGGCGGACAAGCATCTGTATGCCCTCCGAGACGCCACGGCGACGGTCGAGTCGATCCCCCTGATATCGGCCTCGATCATGTCCAAGAAGCTGGCCGAGGGCATCGACGGCCTGGTCCTCGACGTCAAGACGGGGAACGGGGCCTACATCGAACGCCTGGAGGACTCCAGGATCCTGGCCCAGACGATGTGCAACATCGGTCGGGACCTCGGGAAGCGTGTCCAGGCTCTGATCACCCGGATGGATCAGCCGCTGGGGAAGGCCGTTGGGAACGCCGTGGAGGTCACCGAATCGGTGGCCTGCCTCCGAGGAGAGGGTCCGGCCGACCTGGTCGACCTCTCCGTCGAGTTGGCCGCCGAGATGGTGGTCATGGCCGAACTCGCGGGGCATGTCGAAGAGGCGAGACACCGTTGCCGCAAGGTGATCGCGGACGGCTCGGCCCTCGAGAAATTCCGGAAGGTCGTCGAGGTACAGGGGGGAGATCCTCGCGTCATCGACGACCCGTCACGCCTGGCCCAGGCCAGGATCAAGCACCAGATCCCTGCTCCTTGCTCCGGATACGTGCAGTCGCTCAAAGCACGCCCGATCGGTCACGCGTCGATGCTGCTGGGGGCCGGCCGGCACCGCGTCGACTCCGTGATCGACCCGGCCGTCGGGGTGATCCTCCATCGCAAGACGGGCGACGTCGTGGAGAAGGGGGAGCCTCTCTGCACGGTCCTCATCAACGACGAGTCGCACCGGGAAGGCGCCGTGGAACTGATCCGCAACGCCTACCTCATCGGCGACTTCGAGCCCCCGCGCGAGCCGCTCGTCGTCGAACGAATCTGAGGGGGCTCCCTGGGAATTCCCCGTCGGCCGTGGATACACTCTCCGGGCCTCTCCACGATCGCGCCCCTCGCTCGCACCCCGAGACTCCAGGTCTAGGAGCCCCTCACGCGATGAAACGGCCGGTACGTCCCATCTTGTGGCTCCTCCTGGGCCTCTGGTTCCCCGCAAGCGCCGGGGCGGCACCAACTCCCGCGCCATCGGCCGTCGAGCGTCAGGCGGATCCGAAAAAGCCGGGGGCCGCCGGCGCGGCGAAAGGTGAGGAGTCCCCGAAGCCGCAGGTGGAGATTCAGCGGGTCGACAAGATCGAGGTCAACGAGATCTACGAGTTCGAGCTCGGCGGTCGGAAACTCTCGCTACGGATGCCGGACGACGAACAGTCGCAACGTATCTTCGACCGAGTCCGATGCGGGTTCGGAATCTTGATCATACTTGGAATCGCCGGGGCGATGTCGAGCCATCCCCAGATGGTCTCGCGTCGGGTCGTCTTCTGGGGGCTGGTGCTCCAGTGGATCTTCGCGCTCCTGGTCCTCCGGGTCCCGGCGGGCGAGGCGGTCCTGAGGCACACGGGCAAGGCGGTGGAGAGGGTACTGGCCTGCTCCGATAAGGGGGCCGAGTTCGTCTTCGGCAGCCAGCTCACGAGGTCGGACGGCCCCGCGGGGTTCGTCTTCGCCTTCCGCGTCCTGCCCGCGGTGATCTTCGTGGCGGCCTTGTTTGCCTCGCTGTATCACATCGGCATCATGCAATGGGTCGTGCGCGGAATCGGCTGGATCATGGTGCGGATCATGGGGACCAGCGGCGCCGAGTCGTTGAACATCGCGGCCTCACTCTTCCTCGGCCAGACCGAGGCACCCTTGACGATCCGCCCCTATCTCGCCAGGCTGACGAATTCCGAACTGCTAACCGTGATGACCTCGGGCATGGCGCACGTCTCGGGGGGCGTGATGGTAGCGTACTTCGCGGCCGGGATCGAGCCCCGCCACATCCTCACCGCCGTCATCATGACGGCTCCCGGGACCATCCTGCTCTCGAAGATCATGGTCCCCGAGACCGAACGGCCCGAGACCCTCGGCACGGTAAGCACGACCGACGAACGTCCCGACGCCAACCTGCTCGATGCCGTCTCGAGAGGGACTCGCGACGGGCTGCACCTCGCGCTCAACATCGGCGCGATGCTCATCGCGTTCATCAGCATCATCTCGCTGATCAACCTCGGCCTGGCGCAGGTCCACCAATCGCTCGAGTCGTTGCTGGGGACCGTCCTCGCCCCCGTGGCCTACATGCTGGGCGTCCCCTGGGCCGACGCGGCCGAGGTCGGCGGCCTGCTCGGCACGCGGACGGTGTTGAACGAGTTGATCGCCTTCACCGAGCTCGGGACCTTGAAATCGCAGATCACCCCGCGCTCGTTCACGATCGCCACTTATGCCTTGTGCGGGTTCGCGAACCTCAGCTCGATCGGCATCCAACTTGGCGGGATCGGTACGCTGGCCCCCGAACGTCGCGCCGACCTGGCTCGTCTCGGCTTCCGGGCGCTCGTGGCCGGTACGCTCGCCAACTTCCTCTCGGCCTGCATCGCGGGGATCCTTCTATGACGAACCAAGCCTCGATCTACGAGCGGGCCCACGAATGCGCGGAGGCCATCCGCAAGTCGGTGCCCGAGCTGCCGAAGACGGCCGTCGTGCTCGGCTCCGGCCTCGGCAAGCTCGTGGAGGACTATCCCGACCGCCTGGCGATCCCTTATGCCGACCTGCCGCACTTCCCGAAGCCGACGGTCGAGGGCCACGCCGGGAACATGGTCTTCGTGGCGACCCCCAAGGTCAGAGCGATCTTCCTCCAGGGTCGTTTCCACTACTACGAGGGGCACGAGCTCGAATCGGTGACGTTCCCGATCCGGGTGCTCCAGTGCCTCGGCGTGAAGACGCTCATCCTGACCGCGGCGACGGGGGGGATCCGCCCCTCGCATTATCCAGGGATGCTCGTCTGCCTTTCGGATCACATCAACATGCTTGGAGTGAACCCGCTCCGGGGCCCGTATGATTCGAAGCTGGGGATCAGGTTCCCCGACATGACCTCGGTCTATTGTTCGAAGCTCCAGTCCCTCGCGCACGACGAGGCCCACCGCCAGCGACTCCCCCTGGCGGCGGGCGTCTATGCATGTCTGCCGGGGCCGAGCTACGAGACCCCCTCGGAGATCCGCATGCTGCGGACCCTGGGGGCCGACGTCGTGGGCATGTCGACCGTGCCCGAGGCCATCGTGGCACGGCACGCCGGGATGGACGTGCTCGGCTTCGCGCTCGTGACGAACGCGGCGGCCGGGATCTCGGAGAACCCGATCAGCCACGAGGAAGTCCTCGAGGCCGGCAAGGAAGCGACGCCGAAGCTCGGCAAGCTGATTGACGGGGTCATCCGCCGCCTCGACTCCTCGGAGTGAGGCGGCAGCCAGTCATCAGGCCTTGGGGGCCTTGCCGCGATAGGCCTGGTCGAGCAGGTCGACGGGGTGGGCGACCTGCATGGGGCTCCCGGCTTCCTTGAGCTGGCGGGCGATCTGGAGGATGCAGCCGACGTTGCCGGTGGCGACCGTATCGGCCCCCGTCGCTTGCAGATGCTGGGCCTTGCGGCGGCCGAGTCGCTGCGACATCTCGGGCTGCGTGAGGTTGTACGTCCCCGCCGCGCCGCAGCAGATCTCGCTCTCCTCGAGCGGCTTGAGCTCGAGGCCCGGGATCAGGGAGAGCAACTGCCTCGGCTGCGATCGGATCTGCTGGCCGTGGCAGAGGTGGCAGGCGTCGTGATATGTCACCGTCTGGGGCAGGGGGTTCGTCGGCGCGATCGGGCCGAGGGCGACGAGGAACTCGGAGATGTCCTTGACCTTGGCCGAGAACCGTTCGCCCGCCTCGTGGTCGGCCTTGGGCAGCAGGTGGCCGTATTCCTTGAGCATCGCCCCGCAGCCGGCGGCGTTGACGATGATGGCGTCGAACTCGTCGGGCTTGAACGCCTCCATGTTCTTGCGGGCGAGTTCGACCGCGGGCTCCTCGGCTCCCGAGTGATAGTGGATCGCGCCGCAGCAGGCCTGACTGCGGGGGATGACGACCTCGCAGCCGTTCTGCTGGAGGACGCGGGCGGTCGCTGCATTCGTCTCAGGGAACATCGCGTCGGCGACGCAGCCGAGGAAGAGGCCGACCCTCGCCCGCTTGGGCCCGATCGGCGGCAAGGTCTCGGGCAGCTTGCTGAAGCCCGTCCCCTTCAGGCGAGGCAGCATGGCCTGGAGCCGCCGCAGGGTCGGGGGGAGCAGCTTCGTCAGGCCGACCTTCTCGGTCCAGTCGATCAGACCGAAACGCTGGAGGATGCGGGCAGGGGCCAAGGCGAGCTTGACCCGGCTCGCGTAGGGGAAGAGGTGGTGGAGGATCAGCTTCTGCAGGAGGCTCGACTTGGAGCCCGGGACGTCCTTGGCCGAGCGTTCCATGGCGACCTTGAAGGGCTCGATGATCCGGCCATACTTCACGCCCGAGGGGCAGGCCGACTCGCACGCCCGACAGTCGAGGCAGAGCTCGAGGTGGTTGCGGACCTCCGGGCTGAGGCCGAGCCGGCCGTCGGCCACGGCACGCATCAGGTAGATCCGCCCTCGGGGGCTGTCGTTCTCGTTGCGGGTCTCGATGTACGTGGGACAGCTCGCCGTGCAGAGCCCGCAGTGGACGCACTCCTGGTAGAGGCGATACTCGATCTTGCTCGAGAGCCAATCCAGGTCGACCATTCGTGCCGGCGAGGGGTCAGCCTGTTCCTTGTCCGACGCTGTTGCCGCGGTCGCGATGGCCATGAGGAGGAGATCCCAAGAGTCTCTCCGATGATCGTCGATGGATCGGCCTGCGCCTAACCCCTCCTCGAAAGGGAGAGGCTCGGCGCCTTTCAGCATCCTCGGCTCATCGGGCGGTGAACAATGGTCTGGCAGGACAGTGTTAAATTGTACCGACGAATCGCCCCGGATTCATGATCGCTTTGGGGTCGAGGGACTGTTTCAGGCGTTCCATCAGGCCCCAGTCGCCCCTCGGCTCGCCCCAGACCTTCAAGCTTGGCTTCCATTCGGCCGGGCAGCGTGACAGGATCAGGTTCCCGCCGTCTCGGACGGCCCTGGCACGCCAATAATCGATGTCTCGCTTGAACGCCTCCCGGTCCCGGCTCGTCAAGGCGTGGGCCCGGACGATGCCGTTGCCGGCGTGAGCCTGCACGGCCCAGTGCTCGGGGTCGAGGCCCGCGACGAACTCGGCGACGCTGGATCTGCGGAGATTGGCCACGAAGCTGACGGGGCCGAGTTCCTCCGACTGGAATGCGGTCAGGGCCAACCAGAGGGACTCGGAGTCGTTCTGCCGCTTCGTTGCGAAGTCGATCCCGACCAGCTCGTCCTTGAGGCGTTCCAGCGACCAGGCAACCGCCGCGTCGTTGTCCTCGAAACCGAGGACGAGCACGCAATCCCCCTGGGGCATCCCGAGCGCTCCGCCGACCTGCATCGCCCCGCCCCGGTTGAGCACATCGAGGGCGATCGGCCTCGTCCCGGACGTGTTCAGGGCCTCGAGGATCGACTCGAGCCGATCGGGCGAGGGGATCGGTGCCCAGACGAGCGCGGAGGCCTCGGGCATGGGACGGACCGCGAGGGTCATGTGGCTGATGATGCCGAGCGTCCCCATCGAGCCGGTGATCAGCTTGGGGAAGTCGTAGCCGGCGACATTCTTGACGACCCGCCCGCCTCCCTTGACGACCTCGCCGTCAGACGTGACGAACCCAACCCCTATGATCTGATCGCGGGGCGAGCCGGCCCCGTAGCGCCTGGAGCCGTTGGCGTTCGTCGCGTAGATCCCGCCGAGCGTGGCCCGCTCGGGGTGAGGGGCGTCGATCAGGAGCCGCTGCCGCTGCTCGCGCAGGACCTGGCTCAGGCTGGCGATGGTGATCCCCGCCTCCAAGGTGATCGTCATGTCGGCGGCCGGATAGTCGATGACGCGGTTCAGGCCGCGGGTGTCGACCGCCACGCCGGGCGAGCGTGGGGTCCCGCCATAATCGAGCGCCGTGCCTCCGCCCTGGGGATAGAGCGCCCGGCCTTCGGCGGCCCGCCTGGTCACGACCTCTCTCAGCGCATCGATCGATTCGGGACGCTCGGTGGCCTCGGCGAACAGGCCATCGCCGAGCCGGGTTCCGGCCGGTTGCACAGACTCACTCACCGAGGATTCTCCCTGGATTCGTCTGGGGAAGAGTAGCGAATGTCCTGGCCCGAGAGGATGCGTTCGACGGCCTCCTGCACGGCCCTGAGGGCCTCGATGGTCCAGGGGTCGAAGGCACCCGGCCATGCATCGGTATGGAGGATCTGCCCTTCATACGCGAGCCGATGGAGCGCGAAGATGATCCTGCGGTCGAGGGTCCAGGCCTCGCGAGACTCGGCCTCGAGCAGTTGCAGGGCACGGGCAAGGTCGGCGACCTCATTCACGGAAACCGACTGGCCCCGGCGCAGGCAGGGGAGGAAGGCGAGCGGGTCGTCATACTCGAGCCCCGCATGTCTCAGGACGACGCTCTCGGCCTCGCTCAGGGCGTCGCTCGATCTTTCAATCGGCGTGAGCACGACAGGATCCCCCTTGGGAGCCGGCTTGGGCTCGAACAGGGAGGGCTCACCCTCGGGCTCTTCGGCGGCTTCGGCCGTTGACTCTTCCAACGCGGGCTGATCGGGCGTGTTGCGCCCCTTGGTCTCGACGAGGGCGCTCCACTCCGCCAGATATTCGGGGTCGTCTGCGATCGCCTGGAGCCCTTTGAGCAGACCTTGCCGGGCTGCGATCTCCGAGGCCTCGACGCGTTGCCGCTCCCCCTCGATCGCGTCGAACAGGAGCTTGGCGCAGAACTCCTGGACGGTGTCGACCTCGGCCTTGGCGGCCTGGATCTCGGCGGCGTCGAGGATGTACGAGGGCAAGTACACGGTGAGCCGCTGCGGCTCATGGCTCGTGTCGGGCAGCTTGTGCTCGCCGAACCGGAAGACCTGGGGAAGTCGCCGCCATCGCGAGTGTTCGTTTCGCTTGGCCAAAGCGCTTCGCCTCCAACTAGCGGGTCCAAGGTCGAGACCGAGGTCATGGCGACGTCGGTTCGGTGGGTGGGGGATTCGAGGAGCCTTGGCTGCGGCACGTTCCCGGCCGACTCCTGGCCCTCGGCCGGTGCCGTTCGACCTCCGGCCCAGGCAACAGGCTAATCGAGAATCGCGGGCACCGCTAGCCGAGTGCCAGCCGCAAGCCTGGCGTGAGGTCCAATTTGCGCGATGCTCAGGCCGATGCCCGGTGGCCCGGCTTGCTCTTCTCGATGCAGCCGCCGCCGACCGGGAGCATCTTGTCGGGGCTGCAGCGGTTCTCGGGATTGAACGTCTGGCGGATTGCCACCATGGCGGCGAGGTCGGCCGGCGTGAAGAGCTTGGGCATGAACTCCATCTTCTCGACGCCGATCCCGTGCTCGCCCGTCACGCTCCCGCCGACGTTGACGCATTCCTCGAGGATCTCGTGGCTCGCCTGGAGCACGCGTTCGACCTGCTCGGGGTCGCGCTCGTCGAAGAGGAGGATCGGGTGGATGTTCCCGTCCCCTGCGTGGAAGACGTTGGCAATCCGGATGTTATAGCGTTCCCCAACCGCCGTGATGAAGCGGAGGATGTGGGGGAGCTTGGTCCTGGGCACGACACCGTCCTGCGTGCAGAAGGTCGGGCTGAGTCGACCGATAGCTCCGAAGGCCGACTTGCGGCTCTTCCAGATGGCGACGTACTCGGGCTCCTTGCGCGTCCGCCAGGTGATCGACTTGTCGACGGTGCCCCCCTTGCTGTGGACGATCTCGGCGATCGCCTGGGCCTCGCGATCGAGTCCCGCGTCGAGGCCGTCGACCTCGATGATCAGGACCGCCCCGGCGTCGGTGGGGAAGCCGAAGCGGAATGCCTTCTCGATCGCCTGGATCATGAGCGTGTCGAGCATCTCGAGAGCCGCGGGCACGATTCCGGCGGCGATGATGCCGCTGACCGTCTCTGTCGCCGAGTCGACGCTGTCGAAGACGCCCAGCAGCGTCCGACCGGCCTCGGGGTCGCGGGTCAGGCCGACCGTCACTTTGGTCACGATCCCGAAAGTCCCCTCATTCCCGACGATCAGGCCGGTGAGGTCGTAGCCTGGGTTCTCTTCGGTGACGCCACCCGTATTCACGATCGAGCCGTCGGGGAGGACGAGTTCGACGCCCCGGACGTGGTTGACCGTCACGCCGTATTTGAGGGTATGCGGCCCGCCCGAGTTCGTGGCGACGTTCCCGCCGATGGTGCAGGCCCCCTGGCTCGAAGGGTCGGGGGCGTAGTGAAACCCGGTACCCCCCAGCGCCCGCGTCAGCCAGACGTTGACGACCCCCGGCTCGACGATCGCATAACGATCCCTCGTGTTGATCTCGAGGATTTTTGTCATGCGAGTCAGGCAGATCATGACCCCGCCGCCGACTGCCAGGGTCCCCCCCGCCAGGCTCGTCCCGGCGCCCCTGGGGACGAACGGGATCTTGTAGGCGTTGCAGATCTTCACGATGGCGACGACATGCTCGGTCGAGGTCGGGAAGACGACAACGTCCGGGATGTTCTTCTCGATCACGTAGCCGTCGCACTCGTACACGACGAGTTCATCGTGGTGATGGATGAGGTTCTCCTCGCCCACGATGGCGGTCAGCTCGGTCAGGAATTGCTTGGCGACGGATGAGGTCAAAGCGCTGGTCATGAGTCGAGCCGTTCCACCTGTGACCCGAGGGAGGAGCCGAGGCATGTTTGGGGGGACGATGCGTCTAGCCTATCACCATCCTGCCCTAACCGCCACGTCGGAGCCCGACACATGCCTTGAACTCACCCAATGCAAACGCCTGGGATCCGGCCTCCGGGTCACCCGCGGTTGCTGTGCGCGAGGGCCTGAAACCGGGCGCAGGCGGCCTCGCCAGGCCGACTTGCCCGATTCGGCGATCTCGGGTAGGGTTCGCAACGTCCCATCGTGATCTGCACCCCCTTTGTGAACCCGGAGGCGACTTTCTACCGATGAAACCTCGGTGATCGTGCGCGCACTCTTCCCCGCGCCGACGCAGGAAGCGATCGCAAAGCCTTCCGGGATCCGATGGGAGGACCACCCCTGACTCGAACGAGGAGGCCGGCATGGATGCCAGCGTCCAGAGTGCTACCACACGGTCGGTCCGCGCATCATCCTCGCGTCTCTCAGGGCTCCGCGTCGCGTTGGTCCACGACTGGCTGACGGGCATGCGCGGCGGCGAGAAGTGCCTCGAGGTCCTCTGCCAGGCCTTCCCCGACGCGACCCTGCACACCCTGATCCATCGCAAGGGGGCCTTGAGCCCCACCATCGAAGCGATGAAGATCAAGACGTCCCACCTCCAGCGCATCCCCGGGGTCCTGCAGCACTACCGCAAGCTGCTCCCCCTGATGCCCCTCGCCGCGCGCAGCTGGAAGATCAAGGACGCGGACATCGTCATCAGCCTGAGCCATTGCGTGGCCAAGGCCGTGCGTCCTCCTCGGGGCGTGCCGCACGTCTGCTACTGCTTCACCCCCATGCGCTACGCCTGGCAAGGGCGCGACGCCTACCTCGACGACTGGCGCGATCGCCCCCTGAAGCGGGCCGCGGCCGGGATCATCCTGAACCAGATGCGACGCTGGGATCTGAAGACGTCGAGCCGGGTGAGCCACTTCATCTCGATCTCCGAGACGATCAAACGCCGGATCACCGACTTCTACGGTCGCGACAGCCGGGTCATCTACCCGCCCGTCGACACGGCCTACTACACGCCCGACGACGGCCCACGCAACAACGCCTACCTCTGCGTCTCGGCCCTCGTGCCCTACAAGCGGCTCGAGCAGGCGATCGCTGCCTGTACGCAGTCGGGCCGGGAGTTGATCATCATCGGCAAGGGGACGGAGGAGCGTCGGCTCCAGTCCCTCGCCGGGCCGACGGTCAAATTCCTCGGCTGGCAGCCGGACGACGTGATCCGAGAGCATTATCGACGATGCCGGGCGCTCATCTTCCCGGGGAACGAGGATTTCGGCATCGTCCCGATCGAGGCCCTCGCCTGCGGGATGCCCGTGATCGCGTTGGGGCAGGGGGGAGTGGCCGAGACTATCGACGACCAGGTCGGCCGAACCTATCCCGAGCAGACGACGGAATGTCTCCTGGGTGCATTGAATGCCTGGGAAGCGGCGGGATGCCCCTATGACATCGAGGTCGCACGGCAACGCGCCGAGAGCCTCTCGCTCCCGATCTACCGGGAGCGGCTCCTGGGGATGCTGAACGAGGTCCTCTACGGACCGAGTTCCGGCACGGTCCCCCCGGCGCCGCACGTTGCGCTGCCCCGGCCCTCGAGCGTCGACGAGCCGCGATAAACCTTGCTCGACGAGCAAATTCGGAGGAGAGAGGCGCCCGGGAAAGCCGCCTGTCCCGGGCGCCAGATGTTTGAAACTGGATCTCGCCCCCCTTACGATGTCCGGTTTCGTGCTTTGGACCTCGTAACTCTCCCCAAGGCGGACTCGCGCGGCGCATGAACAATTCGACCGAAAACGACCCTTACGCGTTGCCAGACGACGCGATCAAGGAACCCCCGCGCACGTTCTTCCAGGCGATCCGGCAGATCGGCCCCGGCCTCATCCTGGCGGCCTCGATCGTCGGGACCGGCGAGCTCATCAATACAACCGGCCTCGGTGCCAAGGCCGGCTTCACGCTGCTCTGGCTAATCCTCTTGAGCTGCGTGATCAAGGTCTTCGTTCAGGTGGAGCTGGGTCGCTACGCGATCACCCACGGCAAGACCTCGCTGGCCGCCTTCGACACGGTGCCTGGGCCTCGCCTGGGTGCTTCCTGGATCTGCTGGCTCTGGCTCTTCATGACCCTGGCCACGCAGGCGCAGATCGCCGCGATGGAAGGGGCGGTCGGCCAGGCGGCGCACATGGCCTTCCCGAATGCCTCGAACGCCGTGGCCCATGCTGCCGGCAAGCTCGGGACCGGCTGGGACACGTTCCTCGCCACGAGGCAGGAATACTTCTGGGCGACCCTGACAACCGTGGCGGCGATCGCCCTCTTGCTCTCGGGCGGTTACAAGCGGCTCGAGCGGATCACGACGATCCTGGTCGGCCTGGTCACGGCTTTCACGGTCAGCAGCGTGGTCATCTTGCAGTGGACCAAGTTCCACATCACGGTCGCGGACCTGGAGAAGGGGCTGACCTTCGCCGTCCCGCCGGTGGCGATCGCCCTGGCCTTCTCAGCGTTCGGGATCACCGGCGTGGGGGCCTCTGAGCTCTTCGCCTATCCCTATTGGTGCATCGAGAAAGGCTACGCCCGCTCGACCGGCAAGCGGTCCCCGGATGATGCCTGGGTCCATCGGGCCAAGGGCTGGATCCGCGTGATGCAGCTCGACGCCTGGTTCAGCATGATCGTGTTCACCGTGGCGACGGTCGCCTTCTATCTCCTCGGCGCGGCGGTCCTGCACCCGCAAGGGCTGGATCCGAAGGGGCCGGACATGGTCCCCACCCTCTCCCGGATGTACATCCAACCGCTGGAAGGGACCTCGCTTGCATCGTTGCGAGGCTTGACGCACGTCGGCTTCCTCCTGGGTGCCTGGGCCGTGCTGTTCAAGACCCTCTATGTCGCCACGGCCGCGAATAGCCGGCTCACTGCCGACTTCCTCAACCTCACGGGGTTCTGGCGGCAGGAAACGCCGAAAGAGCGTGAGGCCGCCGTGAGGGCCTTCTGCGTCATCTACCCCTTGCTGGCTCTCGGCCTCTATTTCGCCTTCCGAGAACCCCAGGCCCTAATCAAGATCGGCGGGACGGCGCAAGGGCTGATGCTCCCACTCATCACCGGAGCAACGCTCTACCTGAAACAACGTGACTCGGACAAGCGGGTTGCGCCCGCGTTTCTGAGCGACGTCTTGACCTGGCTCGCGTTCTTCGCGATTAGTGGTGTCGCGGGCTACAGCATGTTCGACCTCTTGAAGAAGTCGTTCGCCGGCGCTCACTGACAGAAATCCCAGAGCGGGGAGGGGCGATCCAGGCCTCTCTCACTTATGGCCGCCGGCCCGGTCGACACCGAGTCCTGGCGGCCCTCCCGTCCCCCATCGGCCCGGAATGGATTCCGACGCCGGGGGATGGAACCGGTGCGCGGCACCCTTGACGGAGTGAAATCAATCGACCGTGATCGGAATTTTGCTACGCGCTCGCTACATCTCGTTCGCACTCGTCGTCGGCGCCCTGGTCCTCCTGGCCATCTATGGCAAGAGGGTCAGCTACGAGCAGTCGATCAAGTCCTTCTTCGCGGATGACGACCCGGTTATGGGGGCCTACCAGGCCGCGGCGAAGACCTTCGGCGACGACAACTTCATCTTCGTCGCCTACGAGGATCCCGAGCTCCTCACCGCGGAGGGCATGGACCGCGTGGCCGAGTTGGCCCGTGAGGTCGGCCCCAAGCAGATTGACAGCGTCCTGCGCGTCGAGTCGATCGATTCCATGCCGCTTCTCTGGATGGTGGACGACGTCCTCCTGACGCTCGACCGCCTGCCATCGATCGCCCGCAACCTGGCCCTGCGCACCGCGAGGGGTAACCTCAAGAACCTCGACTCCCGTTCGAATTCGATGATGGTGGGGGGAGCGGTCCGCTCAGCCAACGCTGAGGGGCGCGAAGCCCTCAAGGCTCGCCTCGTGCGGCATCCGCTCTTCCGCGGCACCGTGATCGACGAGTCTGGCACGACGACGGCGGTCGTCGTCCGCCTGACCAAGACCGCCGAACATGACGTGAGGCGGACGGTGGCCTTGCTCCGCGAGAAGGCCGACGCCTTCGGCGAGCGCCACAAGCTCGGCCGCCCCGCGCTCGTCGGCCCGCCCGTCCTCCTGGCCGACGGATTCACGAGCATCGAGGTCGACGGCCGACGCCTCGCCGTCGTGGGGATGATCCTGATCGCCCTCGTGACCCTCTCCGCGGTGCGGAGCCTCTGGTGGGCACTCGTCCCGATGCTCTCGGGATGGGTCGTCTGGCTCGCGACCGAGACGACCCTGGCGACGTTCGACCTCAAACTCTCGCTCTCGGGGGGACCGCTCGTCGCCCAGATCATCGTCCTGACGATGCCCGCCGCCAGCCACCTGGCGATCCATTTCCGCGACGATCGCCGGCACGAGGCCGACCCCAGGCGCGCCGCCAGGAGCACGCTCGCCGCGGTCTCGATGCCGATCTTCTGGTGCGCGGTGACTGGGGCGATCGGGTACGGGGCGCTCGTCACGAGCGACGTGGTACCGATCAAGCAGTTCGGCGCGATCCTCGGCACGTGCACGCTGCTCGCCGCGGTCCTGGTGATGCTGCTCTCTCCGATCGCGATGCTCCCGCCCATCCCGCTCGAGATCTCCGTCCGCCACGGCTCGAATTCGTGGGTCGCCGCCGCGATGAACCGGCTGATCGAGCGAGTGTATCGCCACCCGGGCATCATCATCGCCGTCGTCTTCGTGATCGTGCTGCCGCTCTCGGCGGGGCTCTTCAAGCTTAAATATGAGTCCAACTACATCAACCTCTTCCGCGCCAACACGCGAGTCGTGAAGGATTACCACCGCGTGGAATCGCGGCTGGGCGGGATCGGGGTCGTCGAGTTGATCTTGCCCTTCGAAGGGAAGATCGACGTCGGTTCCCTCCAGAAGCTCCAGTCTCTGGGGACGGAGGTCTCCAAGGAGGAGGGGGTCTCGCACGTCATCTCGCTCGCCACGGTGCTCGACCCCGACGGCCGGATCGCCGCCCTTCCGCCGGATTCGGCCACGCGCACGCTCCAGGCCAAGCTGGAACTGATCGCCGCCTCGGCTCAGGCGGACTTGCTGAAAGGCTTCTGGAATGAGGAGAGCCACGAGTCTCGCGTGCTCGTCCGGCTCCTGGAGCAGCAACCGGCTCCGCGCAAGGCGGCGATTTTTGACGTCGCCACGCGCGAGGCCCAGGAGCGCTTCGGGCCCAAGGCGTCCCTGACCGGACTGTCTTACCTGATGACGAAGACGGTGGAGTCCGTCATCGTCACCCAGTGGAATACGTTCATGTGGTCGGTGCTGGGCATCCTGCTCATGCTGACGATCGCGCTCCGGGGGCCGGTGCTGGCGGCCCTCGCGCTCTTCCCGACGCTCCTGGCCGTCGCGCTCGTGCTGGGCCTGATGGGCTGGCTCGGGATCAAGCTGGATATGGCCACGGCACTGGTGGCGAGCGTCGCGCTCGGGCTCTGCGTCGACGACACGTTCCATTGCCTGCTGCTCTTCCACCGGGAGAGGCTCACACGGCCATTCGAGGTCAGCCTGTTCGACAGCTACTCGATCACCGGGCCAGGCGTGCTGCTCTCGAGCCTGGCCGTCGCTGTTGGTTTCGCGGCGCTATGGTTCAGCGAGTTCGCCCCCTTCGCCAACTTCGGGGCGATGGTCGGCATCGCGACGGCGGGCAGTACGTTGGGCAACCTCATCCTCCTCCCGGCCTGCTTGACCCTGGGCGAGCGGCTCCGCGCCCGTCGGTCGACCGGAGCGAAGCCCCAACCCCTCGTGACCGAAGTCAAACCTGGGCAGCCAGCGACCTGACGGAACCTCCAAAGCCAGCAATCAAAGGCATGACCCCTCGGTTCTCGATTTTTTCGAACCCAGGGGTCATGAGCCTGACGCTCTGTGCCCCATGCAAGTTACCCTGGAGCATCGAGCATCGAACTCGCCCGGCAAGAGGGAGGAGAGGGAACGCAGCATGAGAATCTCAGGTCTTCTCGCTTTCACACTCGCATGCTTCCTCAGCGCCCTGATCGCGGCCGAGCCGGCGGCGAACAAGAAGTCGGAGCCCGCCGAGGTCTTCCTCGACAACGGCCTGATCGTCGACGGGACCGGGGGCCCTTCGAAGCGAGGCGACGTGGCCCTGAAGGGGGATCGGATCGTCGCCGTCGGCGACCTCAAGCCGGGCCCGAATGCGAAGGTCATCGACGCCTCAAAATGGGTCATCGCCCCCGGTTTCATCGACCTGCATTCCCACTCCGACCCCGGCATGAGCAAATCGGCCCTGAAAGGGAATCTGAACTATCAGGCCCAGGGGGTGACCACAGTCGTCACGGGCAATTGCGGAGGCGGGGTCGTCGACGTCGCCAAATATCTCGACGCGATCGACGCCAATGGCGCGGGCACGAACGTCATCCACCTCATCCCCCACGGCGCCGTGCGCTCGGCCGTGATGGGTAACGAGGAGCGAATCCCCACGCCCCAAGAGCTCGACCGGATGGCCGAGATCGTGGAGCGCGGCATGAAGGCCGGAGCCTGGGGGATCTCGAGCGGCCTGATCTACGTCCCGAGCCGATACGCCCAGGTGCACGAACTGGCAGCCCTCTCGAGAGTCGTGAAAAAGTACGGTGGCTTTTATGCGAGCCACATCCGCGACGAGAGTGCCGGTTTGCTCGGCTCCATCGACGAGGCCCTGGCCGTCGGTCGCGAGGCCGGGGTCCCCGTGCATATTTCACACCTGAAGGTGACGGGGCGAGCCAATTGGGGCCTGACGAAGCAGGCGTGCGAGAAGATCGCCGAGGCCCGCGCGGCGGGCGTGGCGGTCTCCGCCGACCAGTATCCTTACGTCGCCTCGAGCACACAGCTCGGCGCCATGGTCGTGCCCCACTGGGCGATGCAGGGGGGCACGGAGGGCTTCGCCCGCATCGAGGCCGACCCCGCCAAGGCCGCCGAGTTGCGTCGCGAGATCGAGGCCGAGTTGAAGGAGCGCGACGGCGGGGCCTCGGTCCGGATCGCCCGCTATCAGCAGAGGCCGGATCGCGTCGGCCTCGATCTCGTCACCATCGCACGCAACGAGGCGACGACGCCCCTCGAGGTCGTCCTCGACATCCAGCGCCACGGCGGGGCGCAGGCGATCAGTTTCGGGATGAGCGAGGACGACGTGCGCCAGGTCATGAAGAGTGACTTCGTCGCGACCGCCTCCGACGGCTCAACCCATCAGCCGGGCGGCGGCGACCGACCCCATCCCAGGGCCTACGGGACCTTCCCTCGCAAGTTCCGCTACGCACTCGACGACAAGATCATCAGCCTGGAACAGGCCGTGCGATCCTGCTCGGGGCTGCCGGCCGAAATCCTCCACCTACCCGATCGCGGGACGATCCGACCCGGGGCCGTTGCGGACCTCGTCGTCTTCGACCCCAAGACCTTCCGCGACGCGGCCACGTTCGAGCATCCGACGCGGTACGCAACGGGCGTCGCCTATCTGTTCGTCAACGGCGTGGCCGTCATCGCCGACGGCAAGTCGCAGAAGGTCTACCCCGGCAAATCTCTCCGCCTCAATCGCGACGGCCCGGCCGATCAGATCCTCTCATTCAAGAGGATCTGGACGGGGGACAAGGAGAACCCCTGGGCCGAGGCCATCGCCACGCGTGGGAGTGTCATCGCGGCGGTCGGCTCGAAGGCGGATATCGAGCACTTCCGCGGCCCCAACACGCGGAACATCGAACGCCCCGATGCATTCGCCACGCCGGGGATCATCGACGCACACGGCCACATCACGGACCTCGGCGGCGAACTCGATGAGATCAACCTCCGGGGCGTGAATAGCGTCGAGAAGGTCGTCGAGCATGTCCAGGCCTGGATGGCCGCGCATCCCGGCGATTCCTGGGTCATCGGCCGCAACTGGGACCAGAGCCTCTGGCCTGGCGGTGAGTTCCCCACCTCCGCCCCCCTCGACAAGATCTCCGCCACACGCCCGATCTGGCTCACGAGGGTCGACGGCCACGCCGGCTGGGCCAATGCCGAGGCGTTGAAGCGAGGCGGCATCAACCGCGAGGCCAAGGCCCCTTCGGGCGGGCAGATCCTTCTCGGCAAGGACGGAGAGCCGACGGGGGTCATGATCGATGCCGCGATGGACATGGTCAGCCGGAAAATCCCGCCCACCTCGAAGGGGGATCTCAAGCGGCAGATCCTGGCGGCGCAAGCTCTCATCTTCAAGGAAGGGGTCACGGGGGTCCACGACGCAGGGGTCTCGGCGACCAAGGCCGAGGCCTATCGCGAGTTGGATCGCGCCGGGACCTTGAAACTGCGGGTCTACGGCATGGCCTCGCCCCCCGAAGGGGGGGAAGTCAAACTCGCGAGTCACAGCCCGATTCATCCCAGGCCGAACGCAAGGTTCCAGCTCCGGGCGATCAAGCTTTTCATCGATGGTGCGATGGGATCGCGAGGCGGACTGCTTTACGAGGACTACAGCGACGACCCCGGCAACAAGGGTTTGCTCCTGATCGATCCCCAGAAGCTCGAAGACGTCTCGGTCGCGGCCCTGAAGCATGGCTGGCAGATCGCGACTCATGCCATCGGTGACCGCGGGAATGCGCTGGTGCTCGACGCCTTCGAGGCCGCGTTCAAGGCGGTCCCCAACGCGAAGGATCCAAGATTCCGGGTCGAGCATGCCCAGGTCGTGCGTCCTGAGGATGTGGCTCGGTTCGCAAAGTCGGGGATCATCGCATCGATGCAACCCTCGCACGCGATCGACGACATGCGCTGGGCCGATGCCCGCCTCGGACCCGAGCGAGTCAAGGGGGCCTATGCCTGGCGATGGTTCCTCGACGGCAAGGTGCCGGTCGCCTTCGGGTCCGATTTCCCGGTCGAGGTCGTGAATCCCTTCTACGGGATCTATGCCGCACTGACCCGCGAGGACGAGTCGGGCCAGCCTTCGGGGGGCTGGCATCCTGACCAGAAGATGTCGCTCGAGGAGACGCTCACGGCCTTCACCGCAGGGGCCTCGTACGCGTCGTTCACCGAGAAGGAGGTCGGCATCCTGAAGCCCGGGTTTCAGGCGGATCTGACCGTCGTCGACCGCGACCTCTTCAACGTGAGCCCGCTCGAGGTGCTCAAGGCCAAGGCCGTGATGACGATCGTGGGAGGCGAGGTCGTTTTCGAGAAGTGAAATAGTATGCAAAAAAGCACGAAAGCCCCGGCCCGATGAATCGAGCCGGGGCTTTCGCAATGTTTAATCTCGACCCGTTTACTTGCCGAGCGTCTTGTAGCCCGGCGTCGCCTTGCTGATGTTGGGCTCGATGTTGACCTCGACCTTGCCGGTGGCCCAGTTGAGGGCGCCGAGGAGAAGGCCCTGGTAGAGGGGGTTGGCCCAGACGTCTTCGCGGTGGCCCATCGAGGTGTAGAAGACGCGACCCTTGCCGTAGGCGCGGGCCCAGGTTTCGGGGAAATTGGGGCGGTCGTACATGAGCCCCGTCATCCCCTTGGTGTCGTGGGCGAGGATGACGTGTAGGTCGTCGGCGAGGTTCTTCTGCGCGTACCACTCGTCGTTGATCTCGAACGAGGTGCCGAAGGCCTTGGCCCCCGGGAACTCGGGGTCGATCACGTCGATCTTGGCGACCTGCTGGGCGCCGTGGATGATGAACTCGCCGCCGATCATGTCGATATAAGGGTCGATGCCATCCGGGCCACTGTGGAAGGTGTCGGTGGCGCAGTGCATCCCGATAAAGCCTTTGCCGTCGCGGATGGCGTCGAGCAAGGCCTTCTTGCCGTCCTTCGACATCGGCGGGGTCTTATCGGAGCCGGGCTCGGTCAGGACGCCCGTCGTCTGAAAGGCGAAGGCATCCCACTCGCCGATCTTGTCGGGGTCGAAGAGGCGGCCGTCCTTCGAGGCGACGACCTCGAAGCCGTGCTCCTTGCCGAGCTCGGTCAGGATCCGCTCGGCGTGAGCCAGCTTGTCGCCTTCGCGGGCGATGACCGAGTGCTGGAAGGTGCAGCTCTTGGTGAAGAAGAGGACTTTCTTCGTGGCTCCCTTGTCGGCGGCCAGGACGCGGTTCAAGGTCCCGGTCCCCAGCAGGCCGACGCCTGCGGCCAAGAGCATCTCGCGGCGAGTCATTCCCATGGCATGTCGCTCCTCTTTGATCGGCGGAGTGGACCGTTGAACCCGGCTCAACACATCGTCCGGGCAGGTCTCGGTGACACGAATACTACCGGTCGCGGGCGGCAGGCGACACGGAAAAATTCTCACCGCTCCGTTCCAGGATCCGGGCATAGACCCGTTCCATGCCCTCGAGGGTAACCTCGGGGCCGCACTGGGCTTCGATCAAGGCGCGGGCCGCCCGACGCTGCCGCTCCTGGAGCGCGGGGTCGCGCAGGAGTGCAACCGTGCGATCGATCAGGCCGGCATCGTCCTCGGCCAGGCCGACCTCGACGCCGTCCTGCACCTCGAGGCCTTCCACCCCCTCGCTGGTCGTCACGACCGGCACCCCGAAGGCCATCGCCTCCTGGATCTTGATCTTCATCCCGCTCCCCCGGCTCGGGGCGTAGACAAGCACGCTCGCCCGCTCGAAGTAGGGCTGGATGTCCGGGACGTTCTCCTCGATCGTGACGTCGGTGAGGTTGAGGTACTCGGCGAGCTTGGCACGCGCGGACCATCCCACGATCTCGAGCTTCGCCCCGGGCACGCGCTCCTTGATCGACGGCCAGAGCCGCTTCAGCATCCGGATTGCCGCCGAGTAGCTCGGCGCCCAGCCCATCGTCCCGATCAGGGTGACTATGGGGGTCGTCGAGCGTCGATCCTCGGGGATGAACGGGTAGAGCGAGCTATCGAGGCCGAGCGGCACGGACGAGACGTCGGCCTTCGGGTTCCACTCGCGGATCAAGGGTTCGAGCCGCGACGAGACCGTGCGGAAGTGCCGCAGCTTGCGGATGAGCCGTCGCTCGGTCCTGAGCAAGAGAGCCTGCCCGAACGATTCGGAGAGCGTGTCCGGCTTCCTCTCGCCCAGGTCGATCGCGGAGAGATAGTGGACGCTGACCAGCGCCTTGTCGACGTTGTCCAGCGCGAGCCAGCCGCCCCAGAGCTGCTCGAGGTGGAGGATGTCGAACCCCTCGGCGAGACGACGATTGAAATCAGCCTTCATGTCGTCGCCGAACATATACGAATAAGGCTTCCGGAACGTCTCCAGCTTCGAGAGCAGGCCCGAACGCTCGGGGAACGGATAGAGCCTCAGGTCGTACTGGGTCGAGGGGAAGAGGTCACGCGCCTTGGCGATGTCTTCGGGCTTGCTGCAGACGGCATAGGCCGTCACCGAGTGGCCCCGAGCCACGAGCCCCTTGAGCAGGACATAGAACCAGCGCGCCGCCGCGTTGCCGAAGGGAAGGGGGGGTTCGAGCATGACCAGCACGATCCGAAGCGGTCGCATAGGGGCTCCCCAACACTCCGAGGGTGTCCAACCGGTGGCTAGTCCGCTGGGACCTGGATCGAGGTGTCTAGATTTGTCGAGGCTCAGGGCTGACGCAGTCGCTCGACCAAGGCCGGCACGTCGTAACCCGCGAGGGTCTCGACGACATCATCGGCCCCGGCGTCCCAGAGGGCCGCGGCCGGGTGGCTCGAGGTGACGCCGACGGCCCGCATGCCCGCAGCCTTCGCCGCCTTGATCCCGACGAGCGCGTCCTCGAAGACGACGGCGTGCTTCGGCTCGACGCCCGCCTTCTCGGCGGCGACGAGGAAGACCTGCGGGTCGGGCTTGCCGCGCTGGATGTCCTCGAGCGAGGCGATCGACGTGAAATGCTGGCCGAGGCCGCACGACTCGATCGTCAGGTCGAGGTTGGGACGCACCGCGCTCGAGCCGATAGCGAGCAGCACACCGGCCGAGACGAGATTCTCGAAGAGCTCGTTCACTCCGTCCATGAGCGTGATCTTGCCCTGGGCCATGTCGCGATAGCAGGCTTCCTTGAGGCCCGCGAGGCGGTCTCCCTCCTCGGGGAGGTAGGCGTCGCCCATCAACCTGGCGAGAATGGCCGGGTTGGTCATCCCGAACGTCTCGTGGATGAACTCAGCCGTGATCGGCAGGCCGGCGCGACGGCCGAGCTCGACCCACGCGTCCTGGTGGAAGGCGAGCGAATCGACCATGACACCATCGTGATCGAAGATCGCGAGCAGGCGAGGACCGGCGTGGGACACGGGCAGTTCCTTGGCGGACCGGCGAGGCGGGCTCAAATGACGCGAGGCCCGGACTTTTTCAGTCCGGGCCTCGGGATTTTACATCACGGTGGCTGGCTTGTCAGCGTGCCAGCACGCTCAGCTCAACTGTCAAGGATCAAGGATTCGCGGTCGGCGACGGCGGTGGCCCGTTGCCGGTGCGGAGCAGGTTCACCCGGATCCAGCCCGACGGATCGAGCGAGGAGACTTCCTTGATGGTGACGCCGCGGAGCTCGAGGTTCTTGAAGGGGATGTCGACCGGCTGACCCTGGATCTTGTTGCGGAGCACGTTCAGCACGAGGTTCCGGGTCAGGACCGGCATCGGGACGGGCTTGGTCTCGTCGTCGTTGAGCGAGAAGACCTTGGCGTCCTTGTCGAACTCGAACCCTTCGATCCGGCCGGTGAGGCGGAGCGGGTTGGTGCCGTCGGGCGGCGTGACCTTGAAGGAGATCACGATCTCGGCGCTGGGGGAGCTGATCCGGTAGACCTTGGCCTTGGGCCCGAAGAGGCCACCGCGGGCCGCCTGGGGCGGGGCGGGGACTTCGATCTCGAAGCCGTGGACCAGGACAACCAGGTGGCCGGCCGCATCGGCGTCGACGTCGGGGCTGCGGTCGGGCCGCTTGACCCGGATCGCCAGGACGTTCGGATCGTTGGCCTGCTCGGCCTCGACGACGGCCTTGAGGAAGGTCGGGTAGTCGATGTTCTGCGAGATCGACACCTTATCGCCGGGCGGTGCATCCGGGCTGACCTTGCGGGTCACGACCATCAGGTTCTTCACGTCGCGAACCGGTTCCGTTTGCAGATAGCCGCGGAGCAGGCTCGTCACGATCGAGCTGAGGTGCAGGTCCGCGGAGATGCCGGGGGCCGGGACCGAGAACCTCGCGGGCTGCGGGGCGTAGGCGCCGACCTGGTTCGGGCCCCCCTTGAAGCGGAAGGTCCCGCCGACATAGGCCGCCTCGGGGCGCGACTGGAGGCTCAGCTCCGTGATCTGGTAGTTGAGGATCGAGAGGGTCCTGTTACCGACCAGGAACTTGGAGAATTCGACGTTCTTCTGGGCCTGGGCCGCGGCGATGCGCTCGCCGCCGAGCTCGGCCGCTTCCTTCACCACGTTGTCCTTGATCCGGGGCTCGGCCCCTTCCTTCACCTTCTGCGTGATCTTTTCCTGGTTCAGGCCGATCGCCGCGGCGATGCAGCGACCGAGGGCCCCGCTCGCCTGCGGGAACGAGTTGATGATCACGTTGATGTTGTGCGAGTACTGCGGGTTCAGGTGCAGCCCATCGGGGCCGATCACCGCGATGACTGTGATCTCGGATGTGTCCTGGGTCGTGGCCGTGAAGTAGTAGAGCTTGGCGGCACGCTTGCCCTGCTCGTCGGCCTCGATCTGCTGCTGGAAGTCGGTGATCGGGGTCTCGCTGAAGGAGATCTGCTTGTTGTAGAAGGAGATCCCCTCGCCGCTCGGCAAGAGTCCGAAGCCCGTCTTGGGGCCGGCGGTCACCTGCGAGACGTAGCCCTTGCGATAGATCGGCCCCGTCTCGACGAGGTTGTTCGAGAGGAAGGGGGTCACCGTCGCCAGGTCTGCCGAGACGTCGAGGTTCGTCCGGTTGAAGTGATCGTTGATCGCGTTCTGGAGCTCGAGGGAGGGAACCCAGGGGCGAGTCTGGTTCTTGCCCTGGAGGGTCGTCAGTACCCCGTAGATCCTCTCGAGGGCGTCGAAGCGGCCGGCGACCGTCGTGGCGGCGTCATAACGACGCAAGGCGCCGGCGACGTCTTCCTTGGCGAATTCGATCCAGCGCTGGCGATTCTTCAGGACCTCGGCATCGCTGGTGAGCTGCAGCCCGTTGACCGAGTCCACGAGCCGGCGGCCGGCCCAGGCCAGGCGGACGCGGGGTCGCAGCCAGGTCCGGAGTTCCTCGCGAAGCTCGAGGGCGGGCTTCCAGGGGACGGACCCCAGCGAGTTCGACATCTGGTAGATCTGGTTCAACGCGACGAGTTGCGCGTTGTCATCACCCGCCTTCGCGAAGGCGGACAACTCTCGCGAGAGAGCATCGAAGAACTGATTCCAACCCGGGGCGTTGGCATAGGCCGGGACGCCTGGCTTGGACCATTCCGCGCGGATCTCTTCGATCCTCTGCTCGATCGAGCGATAGCTCGGCGCCGCGGGTGCGGCCCCCATCGCGATCGCGACACCAATCCATGTCACGATCGCCGTCTTGATACCTGCGGCACGCATGGACCCCTCCGACAAGTTGCACTTCAGGTGGTGATGGATCTCACCCTAGAAGATCTATCGCTACTACACCAGTCTACCTTGACGGCAAATATTCTCCAAACTTCTGAAATCACTTTGTTTACCGAAATCATCAAAAACTCCGAATTTCCCCAAAATACCCATTGTAACACCTGCTTCGGAGGAGGGGAGACTCCGATGTGGTGCATCGAGGTTTTGACGCCGAGACTTTCGGGAGGAGGAGTTACGGGGAGTGGGTGCTGCCCATTAGATCGTCGCGTGGGCGGAAATACGGGAGTGGGAGTAGGCCTCAATTCGTGGCGGGTCGTGCTACAATCGGTGGCTGACCCCCCGACGAGATAATCGCGGCGTCCGGCGTCATCCTCTTTTTCGCCCACGATCTCATTGTTTCCGCGAGTCGTCGAATCGGTGGGGACCGATTCTTCGGAGGTATACGTGATGGGATTTGTGCGCGAACGTCTTCTCGGGCTGCTCACAATCGGCCTGATTTCCAGCCTGCCGCTCGGATGCGGCGATACCCAGGGCAACCCGACGAAGCCGGCGCCGACGACGTCGTCGGCGAAAGCACCAGAGCCCAATGCTTCAAACCTCGAATCGCTCACCAAACCGCAGCATGAGGGCGGGGCGTTCGAGGGGGACCGCATGGCGAATGCGTCGGCCGTCCCCATCACGCTCTCGAAGCAGACCAAGACGAGCCCCTTCCGCTTCGCCGAGATCGCCAAGCAGGCCGGGGTCGACTTCGTGCACGAGTCGGGGATGACCAAGGAGCGGCACTTCCCGACGGCCAACGGCTCGGGCGTCGCCATGTTCGACTACGACGGCGACGGCAAGCTCGACCTCTACTTCGCCACACAGACTTTGCTCCCACTCGGCACGGGGCAGAAGGGCCCGAACCGGCTCTACAAGAACCTCGGAGATGGCAAGTTTGCGGACATGACTGAGGCCTCGGGCCTCGGCTACCGCGGGTTCTGCCACGGGATCATCGTCGGCGACATCGACAACGACGGCGACTCCGACGTCTTCCTCTGCAATTACGGCTCGAACGTCCTCTACCTGAACAACGGCAACGGGACCTTCAAGGACATCAGCAAGTCGGCCGGGGTCGACCGCGAGAGCTGGTCCTCGAGCGGGGCCTTCCTCGACTACGACAACGACGGCGACCTCGACCTCTACGTGAGCAACTACGGCGAGTGGATCTACCCGAAGGACGACGTCTATTGCGGCAATCGCGAGAAGGGGGTCCGCCTCTATTGCTCCCCCAGGTCGGTCCGCACGGTGAAGCACTTCCTTTACAAGAACAACGGGGATCTGACCTTCACCGAGTCCGCCGACGCCGCGAAGATCGGCCGCTCGGACGGCCACGGGTTCGGCGTGATCACGGCCGACTTCAACCTCGACGGCAAGACCGACATCTACGTCGCCAACGACATGAACCCGAACTTCCTCTTCCTGAACAAGGGGGACGGCACGTTCGAGGACGCCACCGAATCCTCGGGCGCGGCCTACGACGAGAAGGGGCAGGCCCAGTCGGGGATGGGGACCGATGCCGAGGACGTCAACGGTGACGGCCTGCCCGACATCTTGGTGACCAACTTCGCCAATGAGTACAACACGCTCTATCAGAACCTTGGGAAGGGGAGTTTCATGGACGTGACCCCCTACTTCGGCCTCTCGTCCGACACGATGCCGTGGGTCGGCTGGGGCACCTCGCTCTCCGACTTCGATAACGACGGCTGGCCCGACCACTTCGTCTCCAACGGCCACGTCGACAACAACCGCCACGAGTTGGGTCAGGGTGTCGGGTACGAGGAGCCCGCCTTGCTCTTCGCGAACCAGGGGGGGTCCCGATTCAGCCTCGCCACCCGCGACGCCGGGGCTTACTTCGATGAGAAGCACGTCGGCCGAGGCGCCGCATTCGGCGACTTCGACGACGATGGCGACGTCGACATAGTGCTCAACCACAAGGACGAGCCGGCCGCCCTGCTTCGGAACGACACCAAGAACGACAACCACTGGCTGCGGCTCAATCTCAGGGGGACCAAGAGCAACCGCGACGCCATCGGCGCCCTCGTCGAGGTCGTCGTCGGCGACCGGACCATCGCCCGCCAACGCAAGGGGGGATGCAGCATGGAATCGTCGAACGACCCTCGGATCCTGGTCGGCGTCGGCCCTCTCGCCGAGGTCGCCAAGGTGACGGTCAAGTGGCCCTCGGGCGCGGTCTCGACGCAGGAGCACGTGAAGGTCGATCAGACGCTCTCGATCGTCGAGCCCGACGGGAAGTGAATCGCCCGGCCTCGAAGTGTTGGCAACGTGACGAGTGCCGGCCCGGTTAAGGCCGGCACGCCTCGCCTCCAGAACCGACGACAGCCATGAACACCAAGAGCCTCGAAAAGTGTGAGCCCGCGCCGAAGAGGTTGCATCGGTATTTGCTGCTGCCCCTCGGCCTCGTCGCGATCATCGTCGGGTTCGGCGGCGTCGTGCTGCTCCTCCGCCACGGCAAGCCGCTGGATCCCGATGCCGTCTGGGGGCAGGCGCAGGAGCAGCTCCACAGCGAGCAGATCGACGCCGCCGAGTCGAGCCTGAGACGACTCACGTTGCTCCGTAAGCCGACGGTCCTCGACTGGCTACTCCGGGCGCAGGTGGCCATGGCACGTTCCCGGACGGATGAGGCCCTCGACGACCTCAAGCAAATCAAGGACGATCCCAAGATCGGCGCCCAGGCCCGCCTCATGATGGGGCAGTTGGAACTCAGGCGGAAACGGCTCCGATACGCCGAGAATTACCTGCTCAGCGCTCTGGAACTGGATCCGAAGCTCGTCCCCGCCCACCGCGAGTTGATCTACATCTACGGGATCCAGCTCAGGCGCCGGGCGCTCAACGAGCAGTTCCACGCCCTGGCGGAACTGACGCCCCTGACTTATGACAATGTCTTCCACTGGTGCCTGACGAGGAACTCGATCTGGGAGCCGCTCGAGCTCTCCCAGATGATGGAGAACTTCATCAAGACCGATCCCGACGACCGCTGGTCACGCATCAGCCTCGCGGAATGCCTCCGCACGCTCGGGAAGAAAGACGAGGCCGAGAAAGTCCTAGGCTACCTGCCCGACAGCGACCCCGACGCCAGGGTCGTCCGCGTCCGGCTGGCCCTCGACCGGGGCGACGATAAGCTGGCCGAGAGCCTCCTCGCCGACGGCCCCCCCGACCACGCCGAACTCGCCAGGCTCCGCGGCCGAATGGCCCTGGCGCACAAGGATGCGGCCTCCGCGCTCAAGCACTTCCGCCTGGCCATGGCCGTCGAGCCCGATAACCGCGACGCCATTTTTGGCCTGAGCGGGGCCCTCGCCATGCTCGGCGAGAAGGACGAGGCCGAGAAATACCGGAAGCTGGCGAAGGACCACGACATGCTCGGCTCGCTGATGCAACGGGCCTCGACGCCGACCGAACGCAACAATCCGACCTTGCTGCAAGAATTGGGCGCCGCCTGCGAGGCAATCCATCGGCTGGCGGAAGCACGTTCCTGGTACAACCTCGTCATCACCCGCGACCCGCTCAACAAGGAGGCACAGCAGTCGATCTATCGGGTCAATGCGGCGATCGCCGAGTCGCAGAAGCGGAAATCCCAGGGCTGATCTTCCGCAAGGGGCTCGGGCCCGAGTTCCCGTTGTCCTCTTTGGCACAACCCGGTACGATCCGCGCCTGTTGGTCCCAGTCGTATGATGCGACACCGCTTGTCATGGGAACGGAGGCCCGATGCCAGTCCAGAGCCCGACGAAGCCGCAGCAAGAACGCGTCGGAACCCCCGACCTCTCGGTCGTCATCGCGTCAGTGAATGGTTGGGACGTCCTCGAGCCGACCCTCAAGGCGCTCGACGCCCAGCCCGAGCGGCCCTACATGCAGGTGATCGTCGTCGAGGCGACGGGCGAGGCGGTCCGCGAGCGGCTCCGGGCGCACACCCCGGCGGTCGAGGTGATCGAGGCCGAGCGCCAGCCGATCCCCAAGCTCCGCCACGTCGGCGTCTGCCAGGCCGGCGGCAAGCTCGTCGCCATCCTCGAGGACCACGGCCAGGTCGGGAAGGACTGGGCCAAGTCGATCCTCAAGGCTCATGAAGGCCCCTGGGCGGCCGTCGGCGGCGCGGTCGAGAACGGCAAGCGTGGCCTCGTGAACTGGGCGGTCTACTTCTGCGAGTACACCCCCTACATGAAGCCCGTCGCCGAAGGCGAGGCCGCCGACCTGCCCGGCAACAACATCGCCTACAAGCGCCCGCACCTGATGCGGCACGCCCACGTGCTCGCGGACGGCAAGTGGGAATCGTGGATCAACGACCGACTCCGGGCCGACGGCGTCCCAATCGCCTCGACCAACTCGGTGGTCGTCCACCACATCAAGACATTCAAGCTCGGCTACTTCATCGTCCAGCGCTTCCACTTCGCGCGTTCGTACGCCGGGATGCGTCGGGGCGATCAGTCGTGGCCGAAACGCCTGATCTACGGCTTCGGTTCGATGGCCCTGCCAGCCATGCTCATGGCCCGGGTGACGAAGACTGTGCTGGGCAAGAAGCGGCACCTCGGCCGCTTCCTCCTGGTCTCCCCGCTGGTCGCCCTGTTCCTGTCGGTCGGGGCGTTCGGCGAGATGGTCGGCTACCTCGTCGGGCCGGGCTCGAGCCTGGACAAGGTTGAGTAATAGCCCTGTCCTGAGCGTCGTCATCGCGGCCACCGACTCGCCCGAGGCGATCGGGCGTTCGCTCGAATCCCTGCAAGCGGGTTCGGCGAGCTTCCCCGTCCAGGTGATCGTGGCCGCGCCTTCGGATCTAGCCGCCGAAGTCGATGTTCAGGATTTCCGCTGCGACTGGATCTCCGCCGAGCCAGGTACGGGCGTGCCTCGGCTCCGTCGGCTCGGCCTGGAGCGGGCGAAAGCCGACTTGGTCGCGTTCACCGAGGACTCCTGCGTCTTCGAGCGCGATTGGGCCTGGGCGTGGGTCGAGGCATTTCGATCACCCGAGCTACTCGCCGGCTCGGGGGACGTCCAACCCAGGTTGGGCATATCACCCGTCGATTGGGGCGTTTTCTTCTGCGAGTATGCCCCGTTCATGGCCGGTCAAGGTCCCAGGCCTTCGCGCCTTGCCGGGAACAACTTCGCCGTCAGGGTCGGTGCCGTGCCCCTTGCTGGCGAAGAGATCCATGAGGCCGAGGTCGCGTTGACGCTCCTGGGAAGGCCAGACGCGATGGCCAGTATCCCGGCCTTGGCATATCACGTCCGACGCTTCGGATTCATCGAGGCCGTCCGCGACCGATTCCGGTTCGGGCTCGATTTCGGCGGGCTCCGAGCGCGTCGACATTCGCGGCGGCTTCAGAGAGTCGTGATACTCATGGGCCCCGCGATCTTTGCGATCCAACTCGCGCGGTTGGCGAAGACCGTGCTGGCTTCGAGGCAGCACATCGGCCAGTTTGTCATGAGCCTGCCGCTTATCGGCTTGCTGCTAGCGGCGTGGAGCCTGGGCGAGTCGCTGGGCTGGGCCTTCGCCCCGAGGGATCGGCCGACCGGCGACAGACGACGTGGAACAACGGCCCGACGCGCTTCGCCCCAAACTGACCCAGCCCGCTCGTGATCACGCGATTATAGATTCGCCCTACGATGCGTTTTGCCGGCCCGAAGTGGGCGAAGTCCGCCTCGGGCAGTCCTGGGGCGAACAGGGTCCCGGAGCCGAAGGGGCTGCTCGCCAGGAGCCGGTTCCATTCGCCCAGGCCCAGGGTCCGGATCGCGCGGTAATCCACATCCTTGGCCCAGCGCACGTAGGGGATCATCCAGGGCCGGGGAAGGAATCCCACGCCCCAGACGCCAACATGCGGCTCGGGGGCAAGGCTGAACCGGTTGGGCGAGGCCATGAACAGGCCGCCCCCCTCCTGGAGTACTCGAAACGACTCGGCGAGGGTCGCGGCCTGGTCGCCCACGTGCTCGATCACGTCGCCCGCGACGACCTCGGAGAACAAGCCATCACTGAATGGGAGTTGCTCCGAGCACCCGCAGACGAGCCGGATATGCGACAGCCCCTCCTCGTCTAGACGCTTCCTCGCCACGAGCAGCCATCGCATAGCGATGTCGATGCCCCAGGCTTCCTCAAATCGCCCGCCCACGGCCGAGAGGAACGAGCCGGTCCCGCATCCAAGGTCGAGGAGCGGTCCCGCGTCAACGCCTCCCAGGGCGTCGAGCCAGTGCCCCGCGCGCTCGGGGGCCGTCATGATGTGGTCGATCTGGCGACGTCGCAGGTCGGGCGGGATCTCGGGCGAGAGGTCGTAATAGCGCTCGAGCAGGCCCCGGAAATCGAGCCGGTCGAAGTCCTCGGAGAGCCGGAGGGCGAACTCCCAGTCGTCCTGGTTCGCGAGGTAGAGGTCATCGGCCGTCCGCAGGTCGGGTATGCCCCAGAGGCCGCGATATTCGGCGGCGCAGGAATCGCAAGCCCAGGCGTCGAGCCCTTCGACGAGCCGTCCGCGGCACGAAGGACAGGCCAGCGTTTCGGTTCCTTCCAAGGGAGCGCTCCTTGCGACCTTCGAGACCAGGGCCTCCGCGAATCCATCCGCCCGATTGGCCCGTCGCGTGGAGATCGTATCCTGGCGTGCCGGGGCCGTGAACCGCAAAATAGTCGGGCGTCTCCGGCGAATCCCAAGGGGAAGGGCGTCGGCGACGCCTGCACCATCGGTTCGATTGACATTTCTCGTTTTGATCGAGGAGTCTTGGCCACATGCCGATCGGTGATCAAGAATTCGACTCGTTCCATACCCACCCTTATCGGGTACCGAAGGTCCGCTTCGACGCGATCTCCGAGGCGTGGGAACTCTACAAGCAAGCCTGGATCACCTGGACTCTGATCGCGCTGGTGGTCATCGTCGCCTACGCGCTGATCAACACCGCACTCGCCGGTATCTTCGGCATCCCGAAGCCGGTCAACCCGGGCGGCTTCAAGTTCGTCATCCGGCCGGGAGCAAGGCCGTTCCACGCCATCATCGTCATGATCGTGACGGGCTTCCTCGTCGGCCCGATGATCCGGATCGCCTGCAAACAGGTGCGAGGGATCCCGATCCAGTTCGATGAGCTCTTCAATATCAGCGACGTCTTCGCGAACCTCATCGTCGGCTCGATCCTCGCGGGCTTGGCGGTCCTGGTCGGCCTCGGCTGCTGCGTCGTGCCCGGACTGGTCATCGCCGGGTTGCTGATGTTCACCCTCCCGCTGATCGTCGACGGCGGGTTGTCGCCTACGCAGGCGATCGGGCAGAGTTTTCAGGCCTTGAAGGGGCAATGGCTCCAGGCGACCTTGCTCCATCTGGTGATCAGTTTCCTCGCCTCGCTCGGCGCGGCCTGCTGCGGGGTTGGGGTGCTCGTCACGGCCCCGCTCTACAGCCTCACGGTCGCCGTGCTCTATCGCGATTTCTTCCTGGCGAAGGGCCTCGGTGCGAAGGACAAGCCGGGCTGGTACGGCACCGATTTCTGACAGATCCTGCGCGAGGATTGGGCAACCTCCCAGTCCCAGGGAGGTTGTGGGAATGGCCGCGGCAACGTGCTACAACTTTGTTGCAGCACTCGCCGTCGGCGAGATCCGCCAACATTGCATCGGCCCACCCCTTCGCACAAGGAACTCGAGACGATGGTCATCGCAACCATCAGGCGCCGCCGCCTCACGTCCACGACTGGAACGGCCATCGCTCTTCTCTGGATCCTCGGGATCGCCGGGACATCCTCCGATGTTCGAGCCGAAGGAGGCTATTCGCCCAGCGAGGCCACGCGGCGGATGGTGGTGCCGGAAGGCTTCCACGTCGAGGTCGTTGCCAGCGAGCCGATGATCCGGCAGCCGATCACCGCGAGCTACGACGAACGCGGACGCCTCTGGGTCATCGAGTACCTGCAATATCCGGTCCCGGCCGGGCTGAAGCCGGTCACCGTCGACCAGTACCTCCGCACCAAGTACGACCGAGTCCCCGAGCCGCCGCCGAAGGGGCCGAGAGGAGCCGACCGGATCAAGATCCTCGAGGACACCGACGGCGACGGCAAATTCGATAAGGCCAAGGTCTTCGTCGAGGGCCTGAACCTCGCAACCGGGCTCACGCTGGGATATGGCGGCGTCTTCGTGGGGCAGGCCCCTTATCTCCTCTTCTACCCCGATCGGGACCAGGACGATCGGCCCGATAGCGACCCTGAGGTCTTGCTCTCCGGCTTCGGGATCGAGGACGCCCACGCGACGGTCAATTCAATGCAGTGGGGCCCCGACGGCTGGCTCTACGGGGCGCAGGGGAGCACGGTCACGGCCAGGATCCGGGGGACCGAGTTCCAGCAAGGGGTCTGGCGCTATCATCCCCGGACCAAGGCGTTCGAGCTCTTCGCCGAAGGAGGCGGCAATACCTGGGGCCTCGACTTCGACCGGGGCGGCAACGCCTTCGGCAGCAGCAATGGCCACTACATCGCCTTCCACATGATCCAGGGGGCCAACTACCTGAAAGGGTTCGCGAAGCACGGCCCTCTCCACAACCCCAACACGTTCGGATATTTCGAGGCCCTCAGATATAACGGCCAGAAGCCCGGCGGCCACGTGACCCCCGGCGGCATCATCTACAAGGCCGACGCCTATCCGACCGAATACCAGGGGGCCTTCATCGGCGGGAACTTGCTGTCGAACACCGTCTACTGGCACAAGCTCGCCCAGGAAGGATCCACCTTCTCGGCGGCCCTTGGCGGCACCTTGCTCGACGCCAAGGATCCCTGGTTCCGCCCGATCGATCTCCTCGTCGGTCCCGACGGCGCGGTGAACGTGGTCGACTGGTACGACAAGAGGGCTTCCCACCTCGACCCTCGCGACACCTGGGACAAGACCAACGGCCGGATCTACAAGATCGTCTACGGCCAGGGGCAGAAGGTCGCCCCCTTCGACCTCTCCAAGCGATCGAGCGAAGAGCTCGTTGCCCTCCGGACGAGCCGCAACGACTGGTACACCAACGAGGCTCGGCGGATCCTGGCCGAGCGTCGCGACCCGAACGTGATTCCAGGCTTGAAGGCGTTCCTCAACGAAGATCATGACGAGACGTTGGCCCTTCGCGACCTCTGGGCCCTCCACGCCAGCGGCGGATTCGTCGAGTCAACGGCCCTCGGCCTTCTGGGCCACGAGCTGGCCGGCGTGAGACGCTGGACGGTGCGCCTCCTGGGCGACGACCGCGTCATGAGCCCGAGCCTCCACGCCAGCCTCATGGAGATGGCCCGCAGCGACGCCGATCCGCTGGTACGCAGCCAACTCGCCTCGAGTTGCCAGCGATGGGACGCGAAGGACGCCCTGCCGATCCTGGGCCGACTGCTAAAGCACGACGAGGACCTCACCGACACGCACATCCCCCTGATGATCTGGTGGGGGATCGAGCATCAACTGCGAGAACATCGCGACGAGGTCGTGGCGTTGCTGAGCAAGGATGAGGCGTTGAACGCCAGGATGACCGGCAACATCCTCCTGGAGCGCGTGGCGAGGGTCCTCACCTCGCGCGGCTCGACCCAGGATCTCGACGCCGCCGCCAAGCTCTTAGCCTCGGCAACGCGTCCCGAACAGACGAAGGCCCTGATCGACGGCTTCGACAAGGGATTCGAAGGCCGCAAGCCGAAGGTGATCCCTGCGACCCTGGAAACGGCCCTCGCGAACCTCTGGAACCGCTCCGACGCGAACGTCCCCCTCGTGCGCCTCGGCCTGCGACTCGGCAGCACCTCGGCGCTGACGAACGCCATCGACCGGATTTCCGACTCAAAGGTTCCTGAAGCCGATCGCGTGGCGCTCGTCGAGGTCCTCGGCCAGCTCGCTCGGCCGGAGAGCCTGCCCCCGCTGCTCGCCCTGGTCTCGCAAGACGGTGCAACCGGGCTCCGGCTCGCCGCCGTAAATGCCCTGGGCGGCTATCGCGAGCCCGAGATTGCCTCGAGCCTGCTCAAGGCCTATCCGAGCCTCCCGAGTCCTCTCAAGGATCGAGTCCTCTCGACCCTTGCAAGCCGCCCCGCGTGGGTCTCATTGATGCTCGACGCCATGAGCCAGGGCAAGGTGGTGTCCAGCGACCTCCGCACCGCGCAAGTGCAGCAGATCCTCCAATTTCAGGATCCGGGACTCTCCAAGCGACTCGAATCGCTCTGGGGGCGTTTGCCTCGTTCGGGTGCGCCCGAGAAGATCCGGCGGATCGCCGAGATTCGCGGGATCTTGCCCGAAGGGGATAAGGGGCTCCCCGCGCGAGGGCAGGCCGTCTTCAAGGAGAACTGCGCCGTCTGTCACCGGCTGTTCGAGGACGGCGAACGCATCGGCCCCGACCTGACCGGCGTCGAGCGCGGCAACCTGGACTTCTTGCTGACGAGCATCATCGACCCCAGCGCCGAGATCCGCAAGGAATATCAAGCTCAGGCGATCGCCCTTGTCGACGGCCGCGTCATCAACGGCCTGGTCCTCGAGGAGACGGCGAACTCGCTGACGATCATCGACGGCAACCGCCAGAAGACCGTCATCCCGCGCGACCAGATCGAGGAACAGAGGGCCTCGGAGGTCTCGCTGATGCCCGAAGGGCAGCTCGACAAGCTCCGCGACGATCAGGTCCGCGACCTCTTCCGCTACATTCAAGGCGGCCCGATCGCGCCGGCCAGTGCCCCGAAGTGATGACGTGTTCGATCGAGCACGCGTTATGCCGGGCACGTTGACACAATCCTGGTAGACGTCACCTTGACAGGACAATGAGGCGGGCACAAGATGGGATCGGCCCTGCACGTTCGCGGGGCCGACCTCCAACCCTTCCGAGACATCAGCCCCCTCGGATGACATCTTCATTGGCTGCGTCCCTTGTATCGATGCCAGCTCTGCGGTGCCCTTGTCCCCAAGGGCGTTTCCTGCCGTCGCGTCGTCGTATCGACCCGTCCCAAGGCCTATCGGCCTCGTCATGCCGTCTTCCGGCACGTCACGTTCGAGCGAGACAAACGCAAGGTCCACTGGCGTGATGATCCCGGAGGCCAAGGCCTCGAGATCGCCAGAGAATGTCTCGCCTGCGCATCCTGCGCGCAAAAAGCCGTCGGCTCCTCGCTGACGGCCGACGTCACCAATCGAGGCCCGACTTGATCGGGCGTGATCGTGTCGTGCGCGACGCAAACCGGCTCATAGAATTATATCTTCCAATGAGTCGAATCCGCTCGTGCACGGACGATGCTACCAAACCTATGACGACGCTGGTGGTCGACCCTCGGCCACCGGCGTCCAGATCCGTTCGCGCCCGGATGGACCGCAGGTCTCGCGTTCAATCCGACTTGAGGTTCCCGAAGAATTCCTCGACGCTCTCCGTCTCACGCTCGGCTTTTACCTGCTCGGCGAGTCGTGTGATGAAGCCATGCCTCAGCGCCTGCGCGGTCGCGTTGAAGATTGAGGCGAGGGCCGCCGTTTCCTCGGCCGTGAGGGCGCGACCGGCCACCGAGCGGCCGAAACCCTCGGCGAGACTTTCCAGCGTCAGTTCCTGGGCGGGGACGGGTTCGTTCTCGGCCATGATCGTTCGTCCTTCGCGTTTGAGGTGACGGGAGAGGAGATGGGGCGAGAATGCCCCGACTTCGAATGAAAGCCGGGGCGGGATTCCCGGAGAGGGCGTCGGTCGTCACTTCGGGTCGAGGTTCTTCTTGAGTTCCTCGGCGGAGACATCGGACTTCACGCCTTCCGACGGCACATCGACCTTGGCGGTCCAGAGGATCGAGTTGAGGATCAGCTTGCGGAAGTCGGCGTTGCCCCAATTCGTGTGGTTATGACCACCCGTGAATCCGAAGGCGCGCCCGCCGTCCTTGCGCTCGACGGCCCAGCCGACGACCTGGTCCTTGTAGGTCTTCTTGTCGTGGCCGACGAGTTCCTTGGCGACAAGGATCGGGATGAAGCGGGGGTCATCGCTGCGGAACCGGATCTTGTAGTACCACTCGTCGTTGGCCTTGAAGGGCTTCACGCCTTGCGTGGTCGGGTGGCCTTCCTTGGTGACGACGAGGGCATCGTTATGCGGGTTGTCGGAGTAGGCCGTCTCGTAGTAGCCGCCGAGCCACTCGAGCAGTTGGTCGCCGACCTTGCCCTTGGGGAATTCGACCGCGTAGTGGAGGCAGACCAGGCCGACGCCCTTGTCCATCAGCTTCTTCATGGTCTCCAGGTGGTTGCCCTGGATCATGGGGTGGTTGTTACCGCCGTCCATGAAGAAGACGACCGACTTCGCCCCTTCGAAGACCTTCTCATCCTCGGGCCAGCCGCCGGGGACGAAGACGGGGTCGATCCCGGGGATCTCTTCGAGGCATTTCACCAGGAGCTTGGTGCCGGCGTTGAACTCGTGCTCACCGGGAGCGTGGCTAGGTCGGCCGGCGATCAGCACAATCTTCGTGTCGGCGGCCAGCGCCCAGGCCGGGGCGAACAGACCGGCGAAACCGAAGGCCAGGAAGAGACCGGATAGCAACTTCTTCATGCGACGATCCTCGACGCGATATGGGTCCATGTTCGAAACGTGAGTATCCGCGGCGCCCGGGGTTCGTGGCGAAATCGAGGGCGAGATTGGCCCCGCAAGGGGGTCTAACAGGTAGCAGGCCGCCCCTCCATCTTCTGCGATCCCGGACCACGACCCGAGCGACCTCGTCGATCAGGATATCTCGCGGGATGCCCGGAAGCGATTCGCGGGTGCCCCAAAATCGAAAAAACCCGCCCCCGATGATGGGGGCGGGTTCTCGTGTTCGTCGGCTGTCGGCCCGAGGTCGAGCCGGGCAGGGGGCCTGGCTCAGATCAGTTCGGTCTGGCCGGGGACAGCGACCGGCGGGACGGGCAGGGGGCCGAATTTGAGCTCGTGCGGGAACAGGTCCTGCTTCGAGTTCAGGGCCTCTTCCCAGGTCACGACCTTACCGGTGTAGGCCGACATGCGGCCCATGATCGCGGTCAGGGTGCTCTCGGCGACCGTCACGAGTTCGTTGAGCGGGTTGCCCGTCCTGATGCTCTTGATCAGGTCGATGTGCTCCTGGACATACGGGTTGACCTCTTCGATCCGCAGGCGGGACTTCTTCGCGCCCGTGAAGCGATACCCGTTGCTTTCCCAGCCCCCCTTGCTGCCGGCGACCGACTCGGAGACGTTGCCGTCGGTCCCTTCGATCTGGCGGGCATAGCTGGCGACATGCACGCCGTTCGGGTACTCGTAGTCGATCGCGAAGTGGTCAAAGATATGACCATAGGCCGGGCTCGTGCGGACCTGACGCCCGCCCATGCCGTAGGCCTTGGTCGGGTGGGTCCCGATGGCCCAGTTCATGACGTCCAGGTTGTGGACGTGCTGCTCGCAGATGTGGTCGCCCGAGAGCCAGGTGAAGTAGAGCCAGTTGCGGACCTGCCACTCCATGTCGCTCCAGCCGGACTCGCGGGGCTTCATCCAGAGAGCCCCCTGGTTCCAGTAGCAGCGGCCGGCGGTAACTTCGCCGATCTCGCCGCCGTGGATCCGCTTCATGCTCTCGATGTAGCCGGCCTGGTGCCGGCGCTGGGTCCCGGCGACGACGGAGAGCTTCTTGGCCTTGGCCTCCTCGGCGGCGGCCAGCACCCTGCGGATGCCCGGCCCGTCGACGCCCACCGGCTTCTCGGTGAAGATGTGCTTGCCGGCCTTCACGGCCGCTTCGATCATCTGCGGGCGGAAGCCCGGCGGGGTGGCGAGGATGATGAGGTCGACGCCCGAGTCGAGCACCTTCTGGTAGGCGTCGAAGCCCGTGAAGCAGCGATCCTCGGAGACGTCGAACTTGCTGCTGACCTTCTCGTTGGCCTTGAGGGCGTGCCGCGAATTCTCGATATGGTCGCTGAACAGGTCGCCCAGCGCGTAGATCTTGACGTTGTGGTCGTCCTTCGCGGCCTCGCAGAGGTTCTCCACGGCGCCGTTTCCGCGGCCACCGCAGCCGACCAGGCCGACCTTGATCGTGTCCGTACCGGCGGCATGCGCCGTCGAGTAGAGCCCGAGCTGTGCGGCGACCGCGCCGCCGACAACGGCCGAGGAACTCTTGATGAACTCGCGGCGATTGGCCCCAACGGGATCGGTCATGTTCAGACTCCTAGGGGTGCTTGCTGGAACGGAAACGGAGGGTGAATATCGAACCCCTGTGAAGGGTCCCCGGGCGACGACCCTCGCCCGGGATGCTCGCATCTATTCAGGGATCAAGGCGGACCGGCAGGACAGGTCGCCCCGCCGGCCGGCCCTGGACCGAGCGTTTTCCAGGCTTACTTCGTCCCCTTTTTCTTCACGACCAGGGACTTCAGGCCTTTCAGGTTTTCCTGCTCGGACTCGGCCCTGACGATGCGGAAACCCACGAACGTCGCGTCCGTGTGCCACCAGATGCTCTGGGGGCGCTGGGGATCGCGGACGCTCCACTCGAGGTTCGACGAGATACGCACGGCGGATCGGAGGCGGTCGGCGTCGTCATCCCAGGACCCACCCCGAGCCACGTAGGGGTATTCCTTGGCGTCGGGCAGGAGGACGGGCGACTTCTCGGTCTTACCGGCTAGCTTACTGTAGATGTCCGCCTCGTAATGGTCCAGACACCACTCCGAGACGTTCCCGTGCATATCGTGAAGGCCCCAGGCGTTGGGCTTCTTCTTGCCGACCTTCTCGGGCTTCTCGGTATTGTCGACGTTCCAGGCGTAGTCGCCGAGCTCGGACGGGTCGTCGCCGAACGAGTAGGCTGTCTTCGAGCCGGCGCGGCAGGCGTATTCCCACTCGGCCTCGGTCGGGAGGCGGTAGACCTTGCCGGTCTTGGTGGAGAGCCAGCGGCAGTATTCCATCACGGCGTGGTGCGTGATGCAGATGGCCGGCTGACCCTTGCGGCCGAGCGAGTGCGTCTCATCGGCATAGGGGCGGGTCGGCCTGGTGATCGCGTCGGCGTTCGTCTCGCTCGCCGGTTGCTTGGCGAGGTCGACCTTCTCGCGCTCCTTGCGCTTGATGTCCTTCGAGAATGCGAATTCGTCGAACTCATCCCAGGTGACTTCGCATTTCCCCATCCAGAACGGGGCGAGCTCGACTTCGTGCTGAGGGCCTTCGTCCTCGTTGCGCTTCTCTTCGCTCGAGGGGCTCCCCATCAGGAACTTGCCACCGGGGATCGCCACCATGTCGAACTTGACGTCGGTGCCGGGGATGGTCTCGGTATAGTTCTTGAAGGCGTCTTTGGTTGCGGCGGGGGCGGGGGCGGCGGGAGCATCGGCCGCCTGGGCGTCAACTGCGGAGGTGAGGACCGTCAGGATCGCGGGGGCAAGAGCCAGGACGATCAGCGAATGAGAGAGCCGGAACAGTCGCACTTGTGGTATTCTCCACGAAAATACGGAAACGAGGGCGGTGGGAGCCTTCGACAGCGAAGTCTGCGGGAGCGTCGCTCCGATGTCGATCAAATTTGCGGGCCGATGCCTGATCGTCCTCGCGTTGGGGTGTCCGGGACTGGGTGCCGAACCGGCGCCGAAGCCGTCCCGATTCGAGTTCGCCGAGCCCCACATGGGGAGTGAGTTTAAGCTTGTTTTATACACCAACGACGAGGCAACCGCCAGACGCGCCTCGCGCAAGGCATTTGACAGGATTGCCGAGCTCGACAATATCCTCTCCGACTACAACAACGACAGCGAGTTGATGCGGCTCTGCGAGAAGGCAGGGGGGGCCCCCGTCCCGGTCAGCCCCGACCTCTTCGATGTCCTCAGCCGCTCCGTCTCGATGTACGAGCAATCCGAAGGCGCCTTCGACATCACGGTCGCCCCGGTCGTCCGCCTCTGGCGTCGTGCCCGCCGCGAAATCAAGCTCCCCACCCCCGACCGCATCGCCCAGGCCAGGGCCCTCGTCGGCTCCGACCAGTTGAAGCTCGACCCGGCCTCGAGGACGGTCCAGCTCCGCAAGAAGGGCATGCGGCTCGACGCCGGCGGCATAGGCAAGGGCTACGCCGCCTTCGCGGCGATCGAAACCCTGAAGAAAGAAGGCTACCCCATCGCGCTGGTCGCCGGTTCGGGCGACATCGCCGTGGGCGACCCTCCCCCTGGCCGCGCCGGCTGGACGATCGGCGTCGCCCCGCTCGACGCCTCGAGTCCCCCCAAGCGTCACTTCCTCCTCGCAAACGGCGCCGTCTCGACCTCGGGCGACGCCGAGAAGTTCGTCGAGATCGACGGCAAGCGTTACTCCCACATCGTCGACCCGAGGACGGGCATCGGCGTCATCGACCGTTGCAGCGTCACCGTCGTCGCCCCCGATGGCGGCCTCGCCGACAGCCTCGACACCGCCGTCTACGTCCTCGGCCCCGAACGTGGCCTCCGACTCGTCGAGTCGATCCCCAACACCGCCGCTATGATCGTCCGCCGCACCCCCCTGGGCGACCAAACCTTCGAGTCCAGTCGCTGGAAGCAACTTACCCCGGCGCCCTCGCCCGCGACCCCCATCGAAACCCCTACAATCCGGACTCCCTGAGCCACAAACTCATCAGCGACTATCGATTACGAACATTTTCGGCGAATCGCCGTTGACGAAGGACTCGTGAATTTACTAGAGTACATCGACCAAGCCGAAGTGGCGGAATTGGCAGACGCGCTAGGTTCAGGTCCTAGTGGGCTAACCATGCCCGTGGAGGTTCAAGTCCTCTCTTCGGCACCTTGATAAAAGGGCCATGTCGCAAGACATGGCCCTTTTTTTATGCGCTGCGAATCTCTCGTGGCGGTCACTCAGACTTGCCTTCCTCACTTCACCCGTTCGTGAATCACGTCGATCCGGGCTGTTAAACATCTTGGCGAATCTCCCATGAATCCCAGGGGCGGAACGTTTATGATAGCGGCTCCCCCCTTTTCCCCGCTGCGCAGTCGATATACCATCGGGGGCGGACAAGCAGCTCCCACCAGACAGACCAGGCCTACGGGAAAATCCTGGGCCGTCTCGTCGCGATGCGCACGCTGGGACTGATTCGGGAATGACGGTGGACGCCGGGTTTCTTGACAACTTCCGTTCGTGGAATCGAGGAGTACCGAGAGATGGGCGAACCGAATTCGAATCCCTTGGATCGTCGTGGTTTCCTCCAGGCGGGCCTCGCGGCAACCGCGGCGACCGGCCTGGTCGCAGGCGGCGCCTCGGCCCAGGAAGCCAAGGAAGGGGCGGGCAAGAAGGTCCTGCCGACGCGCCTGCTCGGCAAGACGGGCGTTGAAGTCACCCTGCTCAACCACGGGACCGTGGGCGAGCCGGCCGGCCTCAGCCGTCTGCTCCGCAACGCCTATGCAGAAGGCGTCCGCTACTTCGACACCGCCGAAGGCTACAAGAACTCCGAGAAGGTCATCGGCGACTGGCTGACCGCCATGCCGGAAGTCCGCAAGACGATTTTCCTGGCGACCAAGAGCCACGTGAAGTCCCAGTCGGACATGCTCAACAAGCTCGACCAGCGCCTCGCGGCGCTCAAGACCGACTACATCGACCTCCTCTTCTTCCACGGGCTCGACACCGCCCAGACCGACTGGCCGAAGAGCAAGGAACTCAAGGAGGCCGCAGAGGCCCTCAAGAAGACCGGCAAGGTGAAATTCGTCGGCTTCTCGACCCACGACGCGATGATCGCCGAGCAGATCCAGAATGCCGCGGTCGGCGGCTTCATCGACGTCATCATGCTCAAGTACACCCCCTGGCTCGACAAGAACGCCCCGCTCAACAAGGCCCTCGACGCCTGCCACGCCAAGAACATCGGCCTCGTGTCGATGAAGCAGCTCGGCGGGCAGACCCAGTTCACCGCCGAGCATGTCCCCTCGATCAAGGCGAAGGGGCTGACCCCCGCCCAGGGGTTGCTGCAGGCGATCTGGACCGACGAGCGGTTCTCGGCCTCGTGCGTGACGCTGCGGAACACCGAGCAGATCCGCGAGAACGCCGACGCCGCCCGCCGCTTCGAGCCCCTCAAGCAGGCGGAGATCGACGAACTCCGAGATGCCGTGCTCGCGTCGAACCCGACCATGTGCCCCGGCTGCGACGGCCGTTGCTCGGTCGCCGGCGGGACCAAGGCCAAGCTCGGCGACCTCGCCCGGTTCTACACCTACTACGAGTCGCACGGCATGCGGAGCGTCGCCCGCGAGTCCTACGCCGAGCTGGCCGAAGAAGATCGCAACTGGAAGGACGCCGACCTGGCCGCCGCCCAGGAAGCTTGCCACCACAAAATCAACTTCTCCGCCATGCTGCCCAAGGTCGACCGCCTGCTCGGTTGATCTCGAGTATCCGTCTCGGCTCGGTCCCGCAGCATCGGCGTCAGGCCGGCGGAAAACGCCCGAGCTTGAAACGTTACGCCCAAGCACACGTCTCGGGGAACTTACGTCATTCCGATGTAAGTTCCCCGTTCGTTCCTGGCGTTGGTCGCATCGCCGGCGAGCTGGATCCGCGAACGTAAATGGCAATCGACGGGGTACTCGCTCGGAGCCCGCGGGCGTTTGCCGAATTCTCATCAGGACCAACCAGCGATGGGTGCGAGCGGCTGGTACTACACCAGGCCTTACGATCCAGACCCCGAGTTGGCGCTCCGGCGTCTCCATGACGAAGAGTTCGAGTCGGGCGATTATCTCCCGCGCGGCGGGCTCTTCAGAATTCCCCGCGACCGCGACCTATCTCCCGACACGCCGATCAAGTTCCGACTCAGCCTGTATGTCTTCAGGATGATCGCAGCGATCTCGGTGGCCATCCACATCCATTGGTTCACGAGGGGCGGCATCACTCCGCGATCCGTCGACGAGTTGCTCTACATCGCGGGGGAGAACGGCACGCATTCGATCCTGCATATCACCCATGCTTCAGACATCATCGAGCTCGGCGTGACAGCTCCGCTCTCGAAGCACCGGCTCCTGAAGCACTTCGGCACGACGACTCCCACACAGGCCCAGCTCGATCAAGTCCTCGCGAGCGGGGATGGACGTCCTGGTGACGATCTCCGCAGGTGGCAGGGCGTCTACTTCGCAATCCACGACGAGGCCGGGAAACCGCGAGATTACATGTTCATCGGGTCCTCCGGGGACTGAGGACGCCCGAGTCGGGCGCCTCGAGGATCCGGTAGAATCTCGAAACGGTATGGCGACTCGCCGAGGGTCGCTATGCTGGCGAGCATCCGCGCGCGAGCGTGGCCGCGGCCCAAGGCTACCGTGAGTCGAAATCACGGCGAGGCCCGAGGCACGGGCGATCGACCTTCGAACCTGGGGGAATACCCGAGCGTGAGAACCATACTGGCGACTCTCTGCGTGCTCCTGGCTTCGACTGCAGCCTCGGCTGCGGGGCTCGAGCGGCTCAGATACAACAACCCCGGCCTCGAGGTGGACCTGGGCGTGGGCCTCTGGGCCTGGCCCCTGCCGATGGACTTCGACCAAGACGGCGACCTCGACCTCGTGGTCGTCTGCCCCGACAAGCCCTCGAACGGGACCTACGTCTTCGAGAACACCTCGGGCGACACCGCCAGGCAGAAGATGCCCGTGTTCAAGGCGGGCCGACGCATCAGCCTGGGCCTGCAGAATGTCCAGGTCAGCTACGTCGACAGCAAGCCGAGGGTCCTCTCGCCCGCGATGGAATACCCCGACTTCCTCAATTCGGGCCTGAAAGACGGCAAGCCGCTCCCGCTCCCGATGAACGTGCATCCCAAAAACCTCAGGGGCAATTTCTGGCGCTACGTGGATTACGAGGGGGACGGCAGGACGGACGTGATCGTGGGCGTGGACGACTGGACCGACTACGGCTGGGACAACGCCTACGACCGCGAGGGCCACTGGACCCGCGGCCCCCTCCGTGGCTACGTCTACCTGATCCGCAACGCAGGCACCAACGAGCTGCCCAAATACGAGAAACCGACCAAGGTCGCGGCAGGCGGCGCCCCGGCCGAGACCTTCGGCTGGCCCTCGCCGAACTTCGCCGACTTCGACGGCGACGGCGACCTTGACCTCCTCTGCGGCGAGTTCCTCGACGGCTTCACCTACTTCGAGAACGTCGGGAGCCGGACGAAGCCCGAGTATGCGAAGGGGCGTCGCCTGAAGGCCAGCGACGGAGGTCCGCTCGCCATGGACCTCGAGATGATCACCCCAACCGCGATCGACTGGGACAAGGACGGCGACATCGACCTGATCGTGGGCGACGAGGACGGGCGGGTCGCCTTCGTCGAGAATACCGGGAAGCTGAGCGAGGATCGTTCGCCCGGCTTCCTCGCCCCGCGCTACTTCCGCCAGGAGGCCGGTGACCTGAAGTTCGGGGCTCTCGCGACCCCGTTCGGCTTCGACTGGGATGGGGATGGAGACGTCGACATCGTCTCCGGCAACACGGCCGGCTACATCGGATTCATCGAAAATCTCAGCGGACCTAACGTCGAGAGGCCGAAGTGGGCCGAGCCCGTCAAGCTCGAGGCCGACGGCAAGGTGATCCGGATCCAGGCCGGCCACAACGGGAGCATCCAGGGGCCTGCCGAGGCCAAATGGGGCTACACCACCTTGACCGTAGCCGATTGGGACATGGACGGGCTGCCGGATCTCGTCGTGAACTCGATCCTGGGCCGAGTCGTCTGGTATCGCAACGTCGGCACGCGGACTAAGCCAAAGCTCGGCGCCGCAGCTCCGATCGAAGTCGAGTGGGAGGGCCCCGAACCGACCCTGGCCTGGGGCTGGCTCCGACCCTCCGGAAAGGAGTTGCTGACGCAATGGAGGACGACGCCTGCGGCCATCGACTGGAACAGGGATGGGCTCGTCGACCTGGTCATGCTCGATCAGGAGGGCTTCCTCGCCTTCTTCGAACGGGCCAAGCGAGACGACCGCCTCGTCGTGCTCGCCCCGAAGCGTGCCCTGATCGATGGAGAGAACCATCCCATGCGGCTCAACGCCGGGACGGCAGGCAAGAGCGGACGCCGCAAGTTGAGCATCGTCGACTGGGACGGCGACGACCGCCACGACCTCCTGCTCAATGCCGCCAACGCGAGATTCTTCCGCCAGGTCGAGCATCCCGGCGGTCTCTGGAAGTTCCACGACGAGGGGTTGCTCTCGCCCGTGAACATCGAGGGCCACGACGTCAGCCCGACGGTCGTCGATTTCGACGGCGACTCCATCCCCGACTTCCTCGGCGGCGCCGAGGATGGTCATTTCTATACCATGAAGAACCCACGATCGAAGCCGGCTCGTTGATCCGTCGATACCCTAGGTGAGTGCAATAGCGCGAACCCTGAATCGTGGGCAGCTGCACTCTGCCAGTTGTAATAACGAGGTTTGCTGTCGTACCGTTCGATTTCCAATCCTGAACCAAAACACGAGCGCCAGGGAGAGTTCGCTCGAGCGATCCTCCCTGGCGCTCGTTCATTGACTACGTCGGCAGACGTCTCTGAAGTTCTCGTCCAGCTCGCGTCTATTTCAGGCTGCTCAGGTACGCGAGGAGGTCCGCGGCTTCCTGGGCCGTCAGGCTGGCGATCTGCTGGTCGGGCATGAGCGAACGCAGCGACGGCTGGAGCTGCTCCACGTCCTTGGCGGGCAGGGCGATCTGCTGATCCTGGCTGTCGCGGAGGACGATCTCGCTGTCATCGCGCCTGACGAGCTGGCCGGTCACCGAACGGCCGTCGGCCGTCAGGGCGAGGAAGGCGGCGAACTTGGGCTCGATCCGTCGCGAAGGGTCGAGGATGCTCTCGAGGAGGTCTTCGCGGCTGCGTTGCTTGCCGATCGTCGAGAGGTCAGGACCGATCTGCTTGCCGCGGTCGCCGACCTTGTGGCAGGTCCCGCAGTTCAGGGCGTTGGACCAGAAGATGGCCTCGCCCCGGCTGGGGTCCCCGGCCATCGCCAGGATCGCGCGAGGCTGGGGGTTCGAGCCGAGCTTGCGGCCCCCCTTGTTGTCGGAGGGGAGATAGCCGTCGAAGAGGTCGCGGATCGGCCCCGGGGGGAGCTTGGCGGCCGAGGCGAGGATCGCGTCGCGCTTCGCCGGCTTCAGCTCACCACGGCCCAGCTCGCGGGCGAGGGGCATCGCGGATTTCGGGTCGGTGACGAGGGCGTCGGGCGAACCCTCCTGCGATGCCTTGTCGGCCTTGTTCGCCTTCGGGTCGAGGCTGGCGATCCACTGCTCGACGATCTTCAGGCCCGCCTCGTCGGGGCGTTCGGAGCCGATGTGGGGCATCCGATCGCGGCCGAACTTGGACATGCGGAAGTAGAGCGTGCTCGAGGACGGTACGCCCGGCTTGATGATGCAGGCGTCCGAGAGCGAAAAGTCGCCCCGCGTCGGCCTGACGTCGAGGGCCTGCATCCGGCTGATGGGAGTCGGGAACTTCAATCGCAGCGGGACGGAGCCGCCGCCGTCGTCGGCGTGGCAATGGCCGCAGTTGGCGTGGAGGTAGCTCCGGGCCCTCGACTCGATCGGCTGGCTCGCGTCGGCGGGGTCGACGAGCTTGCGTTCCTTCGCGGCCGTCGACTTATCGAATGGAGGAAGCGAGCTGCCGTCGTCGGCGGCGCGACGGATCAGGCCCCCCCGGGTAAACGCGACGAGTTGGTTCTGACCGTCGGCGCCCGGCCGGTTCAACTGCTCGGGCAAGAACGCGAGGGCGTACTCCGAGTGGTTGCTGTGGCACGACATGCACTGGCTCCGGCTGTGGAACTGCCAGGTGCGCGTCTGCTTGCCGACGTGGAGTTCCTTCTCCATCCCCTCGCCGGGGACGAGGTCGGCGTCCTGCTGGTCATCGCGCCAGGCGAAGGTATAGGCCCGCCAATCCACGTTTTCGTAGTGGAGGATCTGCGTCTCGACCCGACGGCCGGCCAGGGAGAGGGTCCGGACGAGGACCGAGCCCTTGGGGAAATGGAGGCGGAACGCGTGCCAGTCGACAAGGCCTGGGATCGGCTTCCCTTTGGCATAGAGCGTGGCTGGGGCATCGCCGGGCATGGCCACCCAGTACTCGGCGGTGGCACCGTCCTGCCACTGGCGGCTGGTCACCTTGAAGGGGACCACACCCGCGGCCGGCGTCTGATTATTGGTCGAGGCGAAGAGTCCCGTCTGCGAGAGCTTCGTCGGGAACTGAGAGTTGCGGCTGCCGGTGTCGTTCCTGTCGATCGTATAGAGGGTTCCCTCGTCGTATTCGGCGATGTAGATCTCGCCCTCCTTGTCGGCACCGAAGGCGGCGATGCGGAGCGAAGGCCGGACGATCTCGGGCATCTCGGTGGTCCGGTCGCCGTTGAAGCGCGCGGCCCAGAGGCGCCTGGTCTCCCAGTCGCCGAAGATGTAGGCCCCTTGCAACTCGGGGAACTTCTTGCCGCGATAAACCAGTCCCCCGGTGATGCTGCAGGCGATCGTGTGGGGCAGGGGGATCAGGGCAGGGCGGATCGGCGTCGGTCCGACCTTCTCCGTCTTGATCGGCTGGGGCCCTTCCATCGCCGACCAACCGTAGTTCCCCCCTTTCTCGACGCGATGGATCGACTCCCAAAGCTCCCAGCCGACGTCGCCGACGAACAGTTCCCCGGTCTGGCGGTCGAAACTCATCCGCCAGGGGTTGCGGAAGCCCAGGGCCCAGACCTCGGGGCGGGCCCCTTTCAGCGCGACGAAGGGGTTGTCTTTCGGGACGGCGTAATTCTTGCCCTCGTCCTTTCGATCGACGTCGATCCGCAGGATGGAGGAGAGCAGGTCCGAGACGTCCTGGCCCGTGTCGAAGGGGTCGGGCGGGTTCGGGTTCCCGGCGTCGCCGGTGGAGATGTAGAGCATCCCGTCGTTGCCGAAGTGGATGTCGCCGCCGTTATGGCCCCCCTGGAGGAACGCGATGATGACCTCCTCGCTCGCCGCGTCGATCCGGGGCGGATCCGTCTTCGTCACGGTGAAGCGAGAAACTCGGGTCCCGTCCGGCAGATTGCGCTGGCGAGGGTCCGAACCTCGCACAGTGTAGCAGACGAAGCACTGGCGGTTCTTCGCGAAGTCGGGGTGGAACGCGAGTCCGTAGATTGCCTCGACGTCCTTCGAGCCGGGGAGTTGGGAGAGGGTCTTGATCTCCTTCGGAAGGTCGAGGAAGAGCTCGGCCCTGGCGTCGGGCCGATTGGGGAACGTGTGCAGCACGCCGTTCTGCTCGCCGACGACGAGGCGGTCACCCTCGGGATAGCGAGTGATGAGGGCGGGGTGGTCGAACTTCAGATTCGGGAAGGCCCGGACGACCTTGAACGCGGGGGGCGGCTCGGGAGACCCGACGAGCCTGGACGTCGTCCAGGGAGTCCGAGCGGCCTTGACGGATTTGGGAGAGGTCGGCTTCCGAGGTTCGGCCGCGGACGTACCAAGCCGACCATTGAAGATCAAACCGAGCAGCAGGAAGGGGAGGAAGCAGAGGACGGCCAACAATCGACGTCCACTCCGGCGAGATGAGGGCATGGGCTCCGCTCCAAAATCTGAAAATGAAGGCGCGATTGCGCATTGGCCCGACGAATTGCGGACTTGCAATAGAGTCGAAGAAGGGGCGGGAAGGTCAACCACTCCCTGATTCAGTACACATGATCCGTCAACTCGGCTGCCATTTCCAGCGTTCGCTTCCTCCGGCCGCCCGAATCCAAGACAACCTCCGAAGGAATTAGTTGACCTGAGTGGCGAGAAATCGCCCTGTGCCCTTCCTTGGAGCAGTCGCGGTAAATCTTCTGGAGGGACCTAACGGACGCGCCCGTGATGAGCCCGTGGGACGTCTCTGGTCTACAAATCCCATGCGATGCGTAATCACCGGGTTCGCGAAGGATTCGGGCACGAGTGTGCGACTGGACAGCGAGGAGGAGGCGAGAGCGCGTGCGGCGTCATTCGCTCGTATTTGGTATCGACCGATGAGTCTGCAAGGAACGTCCGGGCGAAATGCCCGAGTATACCTCAGTGGTTTCGCGCACGCCCCGAGTCTCTACTGTACGTCCTGAGAGATGAACGATCGGGTTGGTGTGGTGAGGAAAACGCGAGCGGATTTCGGACCACGTGAGTCACAAAAGTGTCATCACGGCATAATCTCGGAAAGCTTTCAGAGCCGAATACCCACGTGGATCCCGCGGAACCGGCATGCGTCGAGAGTTGACAACCTCGGTGCGAGGTTCGTTCAATTCGCCAACGATGATGGAATTAAATTACCGAATTCGAAAACATACCGGCAAACGTCCATATTAACGAATCGGACATCCGTCGAATCCTAAAATCATCGTTAAGATGACTGATCGACTCTCGAATAATTCCGGCACTTTTCGGCGAATCTGACGTCTTCATGCCCATCAAATCCGAATTCCTTACATGTTCCTTGCATGGCTGATTTCCGCTGTGCTAGATTTGTGAGCGTGCGAGGGCTCTGCGAGTTAGCTCGATCTTAGAGGATGTTAGGAACTGTAGTGCCGGAATTTCTGGGATTTCTTTCGACCAGAAGTTGCGAAATTGGCCTTTGGAGGCTCCGAGGCTTCGAAAACGCCGCGGTCTCCGCGATTACAGTTGATAACACGCTTTAGCGATTGAGACTCAGCCTACTGTCCTCGGTCGTCGGACGGCCCTCCCTCCGCTTTGGCGGCGTGCGCAGACTCTGGTAGACAACCCCTCCTCGCTCAGATGACCACCGCGGATCCATCAGCAGCGGGTGCGAGACGTCTTCGAAATCGCCCGATGAATGCGCCAGGAAATCCAGCCGATCGCACTCGCCCGCTGGGCGACGAACCGAACGCTGGCCATCGTCCATCATAGCCATTCCCCCTGTTCGGAGTTATCCGTAGGAGGCTCTCTTCAATGTCGCGATCCCCCCTGAATGCGGACCGTTGGTTACAGGCCTGGCAGGCCATCTTCCCCGCTAAGAATCGGCCGGCAGGTGTTGAGTCCCGAGGGTCTGCGCCGCAGCCCCGCAATCGCAAGGCCCTCGTCATCGAGGCCATGGAAGATCGCCTACTCCTGAGCGTAACGGCCTCCAAGACCCCTCACGTGCCGAGCGCCGAGCACGGGACGCCAATCCAGGCGAACTCCATCGGACGGCCCTCGGGTGTGCAATTTGCGATCTCCGCCGACGCCCTCCGCGCCGGCAGGCAAGGGACGACGATCTCTCAGGTCTCTGGAGTCGGTGTCCGAGGCGGGTTCGCGAACCTGACCGCGACGTTGACCTCCAGCCAGGGCCCGGTGGCCGGCAAGGTCGTGCGATTCCAGGTCGCCGGCCGGCCGGTCGGCGTGGCCATCACCGACTCCCATGGGGTCGCCACCCTGGCGAACGCCGGAATCAGGGGCATCCGCGTCGGCTTCTATCCGAATGCGGTCCAGGCCAGCTTCAACGGCGATCAGGCCACGAGGCCCAGCAGCGCCCGGGGTGGCTTGACCGTGAGCCGGTTCGCCGCCGTCATCAGCCAGGTGGCCGGCGTCGGCGTTTACAGCACCGACAGCACCTTCACGGCCAGGCTCACGTCGAACGGCTCGCCCGTCTCCGGCCAGACCGTCCAGTTCCTCCTGAACGGCCAGAGCGTCGGGACCGCCTCGACGAATGGCCAGGGCGTTGCAAACCTCTCCGGCGTGAACACGAGGCTATGGAACGCGGGGACGTATGCCAGCGCGATCACCGCTCGCCTAGTGACGAATGTTGATTATCAGGGCACTCCGGCGACCGGCAATCTCAGGATCAATCCCGCCCAGGCCTCGCTGACCCTCGGCAACCTGAACCAGACCGCCGACGGCTCGGCCAAGTCGGTCTCGGTCACGACGAATCCCCAGGGGCTCGCCAACGTCGTGGTCTACACGGACTCCAGCAATCACGTGGTTCCCAACCCGACCGCCCCCGGCAGCTACAAAGTCTTCGCGACGATCACCAATCCCAACTACACGGGAAGTGCGGCCGGCACGTTGGTCCTCGCACAGTCGATCGTCCATGTCACCCCGGTCCTCGGCAACCTGAACCAGACTTACGATGGTTCGGCCAAGTCGGTCTCGGTCACGACGAATCCCCAGGGGCTCGCCGTCAATCTGAAGTACACCGACTCGAACAATAACGTGGTGGCCAATCCGACGGACGCCGGCTCCTACCACGTGACGGCGACGATCACCAGCCCCGGCTACGTCGGGAGCGCGAGCGGGACCTTCGTCATCGCGAAGGCCCAGTTGACCGTCACCGGGCTCGTCGCTGGCTCGAGGACCTACGACGGCACCAGGTCCACCGTGATCGACACCCATGACGCGAAGCTCGTGGGCCTGGCCGCCGGGGATCAGGTCACGCTGAACACGAGCCAGGTCACGGGGACGTTTGCGGATAAGAACGTCGGCGTCGACAAGGTCGTGACCCTCGCCGGGCTCACCGCCGCCGGCGCCGACCTCGGCAACTACATCCTGGTGCAACCGACGGTCAAGGCCGACATCACGCCGATCGTCCTGAGCGTCTCGGGCATCACCGCGACCGACAAGACCTATGACAGCACGACGGCCGCGACGATCGACGCGAGCCATGCCGTGCTCGAAGGCGTCCTCCCCGGCGAAACCGTGGTCCTTAACACGAGCAACGCCTCGGGCCAGTTCGAGGACAAGAATGTCAACAACGCCAAGCCCATCACCGTCTCGGGCCTGACGATCTCGGGTGCGGATGCGGGGAACTACGTCCTTCCGCTGGGCATCACGACCTCGGCGAACATCATCCAGGCGTATGCCACCGTCTCCGGCATCATCGCCCTGGACAAGCCGTTCGACGGCCTGGATAACGCGGCCCTCGACACCAGCCATGCCGTCCTGAGCGGGATCTTCCCGGGTGACGACGTGCAGATGGTGTTGACCGATGCCATCGGCTACTTCGACAACCCCTTCATCGGGACGAGTCACACCGTGACGATCTACGCCGTCTACCTGACGGGGCTCGATAACGCCAATTACTTCGTCCTCGTCGACACGGCGATGGCGAACATCACCGAGTGAGCCAGGATTCAGCTTCCCGTTCTACCCTGACTCGCGGGCTATTCAATCTTTGCCCCTGATTGTCATGGTTGAACACCGGCATGCCGCCACCCATCGAAACGGCCATGGTCCACAATCCTCGTAAGGAGGTGGACCATGGCCGATGCCACTGGGGCAGGGTGCTCGCAACGTCACCCTGCCATCTGCGATCGATGTACCGATATGGGCTCGAGTGCGATTTGGAGTGATCGAGTATCGCCAGGATAATCGCACGGCGTGCCGAGCATCCGGCAGATCTCCTGGCCGACAACCATCGACAGGCGATCGACAACGCAAAGGGCAAGCGTCGACGACCGTGAGGCGACACATCTGTCGGGGCTGAGTCTGGCCCCGCCGGTCGTGATCCTCTGCCGTTCCCTCAACGACCGGCGGATCATTCGGCGCGGGGAAGCTCAGCGAGTCATGCACCCGGCCCCGGATGTGGTATTGCGCATCGTCTCAGCGGGCTGCGATCGTTCAGCAAGTGGTCCTGGCGACGCGGGACGTCGTCTAGGCTCCAAGACCGGTACAAGGCACCGCGCGGCCTCTCGCGGGATGGGCCGCACCTCGATCGCGTTCCAGCACCCGCAGCCCACCAGTGCAACAGCCGGGCCTGTCGGCCAATTACGCCCTGGCATCCGTCGTCCGCGAAAGTAAGAGAGGGATGGCGTTGCCGCCCCGCAGGGCGATTCAAACGCCATCCCTACCATAACGCCCGGATGGAGGGCCTGATCGCGTTTTCCTACCTGGACGCAACCGCTCGTCCCGACCGAAGTGAGGGGGCGGTCAGTTCTTGATTTCCTTATTCAAGGCCTCGGAGAGCATATGCGAGAAGACAGGACGACCGTCGTGATTGAGGTGCATATGATCATGGAAGTATTTCTCGTCCATCGATTCGCGGAAGTTCAGGACCTTGGGGGCGTCCTTGCCGAATTCGCGTTCGAGGGGCTCGGAGATACTCGCCAGTGAATTGAGGGGGACGTTGTCCCTCATGATTTTCGGCTCGGGCAGGAGGACGACGTAGACCTTGGCTCCCATGGCCTTGGCCCGCTTCACGATGTCGATGTAGGCCTGGCACCTGTTGTTTTTCGGGTCGTAGTTGTCCTTATCGAACCAGCGTCGGGACCCGAGCCGGCCGACGAGGATTTGCATGCGGTCACGCGCGAGATTCCCCCCCCTCCCGATGCGCATGGGGACGACATAGGGGTCGGCGAGCGGGGCGAAGAGAGACTCGACACCGAATCCGAGTTTATGAAAGAATTCAAGGCGGAAATCATTCATATTTCTTCGCGCATAATGGTTGATCCATTCGCGATTCGGGAGCATCCGTTCGAATGCGATGAGAGTCGTGTTCTTGATCGACTTGTTGAGGAGGTCGAGATTCCCCGCCAGGAAGTACTTCGCGACCTGGCTGAGGCCGGCCTCCTCCCACATCACATCGAAATAATTATCCTCCGTGGCGAACATACCCGGGGTGACGCCCAGGATCACCACGTCGGGCTTCAGATCGGTCTTGAAGAACAGATCCGAAACATTGCGCAGGTCGAGCATGTTAAGCCCGTGGCAGAACAGGCTGAACCACTGCATCGAGTTCGTCGAGTCGGCCGTCAAGATGGTCGGGTCGATGCCGTCCTGCAGGGTCGACGAGCCCAAGAGGATCCCGAGCCGCTTGTCCTTCTCCTTGGTCTCCCGGGCTTGCTCGCGGAGGATGCCGGCGAGTCGGCTGCCGTAAGCCTTATAGGTGTCGAGGTCCATCGTGGAGTCTCGGTTCACCAGCCACGACGAGCGCTTCGTCAACGGGGAGATGAGGACGCTCCAGAACATGGCCGCGACGATCAGCCCTGTCAGGGCGATCATTTGGTTACGCAGGCCGCGGATATTTATCATGGGTGCATCCTTGATTAAAAGTTCTGGTAGAAGAAGAGGGCACCCGAATTCCCCAGGTAATAAACAAGGATCAGGCGGGCGGCAATCCAGAGCGACTGGAGGAGGAATCGCCCCAGGGGCATTTCCAGGTACGGCGCGGTCATCGAGGATAAGCGTTCCACCAGGTCAGCTCCGAGATGGGATATGTGACGACGACCGAAACCGCCGCGATGAATTCAAAGGTGAGGAAGATGGCAGCGACGCGAATCCAGGGGTTCGCGAGGTAATTTTTCACGCCGTTCCGCCCCAAGCGCTTGAGCAGGAAGCTCTTGTAGAGGTTGCAGACGATGAGGGCCAACGCATGCAGGACGCCCCAGATGAGCCAGACGGGCCCGACGCTGTGCCAGAGGCCGCAGAGCAGGAAGGAGACGAAGAAGGCGATGCTCGCCGACGCGATCGGGAATCGCCCGTCCGTGCTTCGCATGAGCCAGAGCTGGATCGGCGTGAAGAGGTGGCGGCGGATGAACAGAGAGAGCGAGATGTGCCAGCGCTCCCAGTAATCGATGACATTCCTCGCCAGGTACGGGCGGTTGAAGTTGATCGGGGTCGCGACCCCCATCAGGCTGCCCAGGCCCAGGGCGATGTCGCTATACGCGCTGAAGTCCAGATAGATCCAGATGTAGTTCAACTGGGCTTCGAAGAACATGTACGGACCTTCGACGCGAAATCCGGTGAGGAAAATGCGCTCGATGAGGTCGGCGAGGACGTATTTCTTGAAGAGCCCCGTGGCGATCAAGTCCCAGGCGGCGAGCGCTTCGGGGACCTTCGCCGGTTCGGGAACCGCCGGCTGTTTCACGAAGTCGTCGTAGGACTGGATCGGCCCCGCGGCGAGCATGTGGAACGGGATGAGGTAATTGACGAGCGCGATCGGATCCGGGGGAGGATACCGCTTATCGGCGACGGCCCGCGTCACGTCGACCAAGCGGAGGGCGACGTAGGAGAAGCCCAGCGTCGTGAAGATCGCGTTGATCCGGTAGTGGCCGACGGTCCAGTTCGGGGAGGGCAGCTTGTGGATCAGGAACAGGCACAAGAGGCCCAACCCGCCGAGCGACATGGCGAGAGTCGCGACCTTCCCCTCTTGCGCCGCCAGCTTGATCACGACCCAGGACATCGCGATCAAGACGATGACGACGAGGACTCCCGAGGTCAGATAGAGCCCCAGGAATCCCAGGTTCACGAGGGCGAACGCCCACTTGCGTGCAGTCCCATTCTTGAGGCTGTTGAGCAGGAAGAACGCGAGCCCGAAGACCAGCCAGAACCGGACTGTGAAAAGGTCCACGTTGAAATCATTCATGATCGCTTATTGGACCTCGGAGATAAAAGCTTCCGGGAGAACTGTCGAATCCGCGACGGACAACCGGTACAGAACCGAGCCTTCGGAGTCGGACGGGAGTCGCTCGAATCCGAGGCGATCGAACAGGTCGGCGACCAGGGCGTTCTTCTTGGTCGGGATGAATTCGCCGAGGATCGAGCGATAGCCGAGGCCTTCCGCCGCCTTGTACAGGGTCCTCAGGCTGAACTGTTCAAAAGTTCGTCCGATAACCCGGCAGCTCATCAACCAGGTATCGATCCGAAGGACCGAGCCGTCGGATTTCTCATCGGGGACGGCCAGGAGCACCGCGACGAGCCCGTGATCGCCGAATTTGTCCTTCAATCGAAGGGTCAGGCAAACCGAACCCGGCGTGTTCATGAAAGAGACGACGTCTTCGTGGCTGTGACGCCGCGTGGTCACGTTGAACTGGTTGGTCTTGGCGAGCAGCTGTACCACGCGCGAGAGGTCCGCGTCGTCGACCGCCCGGACGTCGGCGATCATCTCGAGCGAGCGCAGGTAATCATCGAGGTTCGTGAACGATTCCTGAAGTTCCCGACGCTTGCGCTCCACGACATACTGGGCCGACCTCGCCGCATCGGCGTCGGTCAGGCTGACCGTTTCGAACCAGAGACCGGATTGCAGGCGACGCGCGTACTCGGCGGGATCCTCGGAAATCTCGGGGACCTCGACGTCCGGCAAGGCCTGGCGCACCTGCTCCCGCTCGGCCGGGTTGTCATCGACGAAGACGAAGCTGTCCAGGCCGAGGTTGAGCGTCTGCGCGATCCGGGTGATCGAGATCGACTTGGGTTCCCAATTCGCTTCGAACGCCCCGAAGTCGTCGAGCGCGAGGATCATGTCACGATGCTTCTCGAACGGCTCGCGGGCGTCGGCCGCATTATTCTTGGACGAGACCGCGAGGACGACGCCACGCGAGGCGAGGTCCTTCGCCAGGCGTTGCAAGGCACGGTGTGCCTCCCCATCGGCGCTCTCGCCGAGCGCGACACCGAGCGCCCCCAGTTCGCCGACGACCCCGCCCCAGAGGGTGTTGTCCAGGTCCAGGACGAGCACCTTCTTGGGCCCGATCGTCAGCGCACGAACTCCCGCCCAGAGATGTTCGGCCAGGGCCTTGGTGCCGGCCTCGCTGAAGGGCTGCTTCGTCCAGTAGTATCTCCTCATATCATAAAAGCTATCTCGCCCGGTCATGCCGGAGACGGCCTCGAGATCGAGGAAGAATGCGTGTTCCGGAAGGGCTTCGCGGATCGCGGCGTTCATCCGCCGAATCCGATCCAGTGTGCCGCCAGATTTGCCCCCGAGGTGGAACCCGCCGGCTCCGGGGGTCACCCAGTCATAACCCACCTGCAACACGCGGGCGCCCAGCCTCCCCACCGCCGCCCACGCCTGTTGCCAGAAAGCCAATTCGGCCTGGATTCGATCTTCGCCCGACCCTTCGCCCCCGAGGAGACGTTGGCTCCAAGGGAGGAGCACCACGACATCCGAAGGACTCTGAGGATCCTCGGGTGTATTTAGATCTTGAAGGATGGTATCGTAACCACCTTCACTGGTTTGGATGAGTTCATTCCGCCCCCAGGCCACCGCCGCCAGCGAGGTCGTGAGCCACGAGGTCGTGCATTGCCCGAGGATTTTCACGCGAAACTTCGGCTTCGCACCCCCTTCGCCGATCACCTTGCGGATCAACCGCCCGGCCTTGTCAGTCTCCTCGGCGCTCAGCACGGCCGGTCGCATCTGCTTCTGGAGCAAGGCCAACGCCTCCGCGCCTTGCCCTTGCTTCCGCAACGCTTCAATTTCTTTAAAGTTCAAAGGGGATGACATGAGCATGTTCCTTGGACGGTGATCGTAGTTGATTCAAACACGAATTGACTGAAGTGTTGTCGCCCCGTGGGGCAGAGGGCCCTATGCTAGCCCCTCCTCAGCCCGGCCTTCAAAAGCCGGTGCCGATGGAGAGCATGGTCCAGAAATGGTCGAGGGGTGGTCGGATCTGACATTGGAGCCTTGTGCTGCTGATGCAGGGCTACCGAACGCTGTGCAGAGAGATCGCGCCCAGGTCACTGGATTTCCCCGGGCTCAAATCACCGAGGTTCTGACGACCTGGCCTCTCTACCCAGCATTCAGTAGGAACTCTCCGGCAAGGATGATTTCGGCGAGTGGGGGCCGGCACGATCCTTGTTACACAGCGAAGGTCGGCGGTGTACCAGTAATGATGGTAACCTCAACCGCTGGAGGGAGGATTGAAGGTCGATTCAAAATCGCGTGAAGCTCTGACGAAACGCCGGCGTTTATGCCATGTAACACTGACTTCCGAAGAATTTGAGATTTGACGAAGTCAGCGTTGCAGAGGGATCAGGGGGTCAACGATCTCCCCCCCGGCTCTGGATGAGATCTTCGAGGTCGCCGATGTTCTTCAGGCCGGCGACTTCCGAGCTCTTGAACTTGATCCCAAACGCCTTCTCGATGTTGATGACCAGCGTGACGTGAGTCACGGAATCCCACCCTTCAATATCATCAGCCGTCATCTCTCGGCTGATTTCCAGGTCTTCGTCGTCGAAGACATTACGAAACACGTCGCGCAACGTGGTTTCTGACTTCGGGGCCATCGGAAATCCTCATGAAGTGTGACAAGGGGATCAGCAGACAGAATCCAAGGCTTTACAATCCAAAACAAACCAAACATAACCCAAAGATTGGAGTTTGCAAAACGGATCCTCCAGGCAGGTGTAGGGATTTGATTGTAAATGGTCTGAAACCATGGTTCCATAGGGTTGCGGCAATTTTTTTAAGCACACTTTGATTCTCGATCTAACAGATTTTGCCGCTTGAGCTTGGGACTATCCATCTCGCCTTCAAGGTATGGGCATATCAGACTTTCCCGCGAGCGGCGAGGGCGGATTTCACGAATCCCAGCTTGATCCGTTTGATCGGGAAACCCGCAAAGGGCAGACTCCGGCGTGACAACAATACGGTTGCGATAGAAGTAGTGACGCCATAGATCGTCGGCTCACACGACGCCGGCCCGCAGCAGGTCGTGAATGTGGACGATGCCGACCGGCCGCTGATCGCCGTTGACGACGAACACAACCGTAATCCGCGAGTTTTCCAGGACCTTCAGCACCGCCGCGGCGAGCATTGTCGAGTCGACCACCCGCGGGTTCGAGGACATCACGTTCTCGACAGGTTGCGCGAGCAGCTCGCCGGACATGTGGCGACGCAGGTCGCCGTCGGTGATGACGCCGGTGATCTTCCCATCCCCGTCGATCACGCCGATCACGCCGAACCCCTTGGCCGACATGGTCAGAATCGCATCGCTCATCAGCGTGCCGAGCGGGACGATCGGGACCTCGTCGCCGATGTGCGCGATCTCGCTGACCTGCGCAAGTTGGGCACCAAGCTTGCCGCCGGGGTGGAAGGTCTTGAAATCTTGCGCGGTGAATCCGCGTCGCTCCAGCAGGGCGACCGCTAGGGCATCACCGATCAGCAGTTGGAGAAAGGTCGAAGTCGTCGGCGCGAGGCCGAGGTGGCAAGCCTCGGCGACCCTCGGCAGGCAGAGCCCGATGTTGGCGTTCCTGCCGAGCACGCTGTTCGCCTGCGAGGTGATCGCGATGATCGGGATGGCGAAACGCTTGGCATAGGTGAGCACATTGGCAAGTTCGAGCGTCTCCCCGGACCACGAGAGCAGCAGGAGGACGTCCGCGGGCCCGATCATCCCCAGATCGCCGTGGCTGGCCTCGGTGGGGTGGACGAAGAACGCCGGCGTGCCGGTCGAGGCCATGGTCGCCGCGATCTTGCGGCCGATGTGACCGCTCTTCCCGACACCGCAGATGATCAGCCGCCCTTTGCCTTCGACGATCATCTCGACCGCCTTCTCGAAGGCGTTGCCGAACGCGTCGTCGTCATTCAGGAGGCTTAGGACTGACTCGAGGGCGTCGCTCGCGGTCTGCAGGGTCCTTTGGAGCGATTGGACACTCGTACCCATATGCGATCGGATCGTGGAGGCCATGGTGTTTGTCTCGAGTCGAGAGGAGACAGCTCGATCGTTTCGTTTTAAAGGTCGTTCGCGGTACAAGCTGCCGGCAGGCGTAAGCGGTCGCAAGGATCATATTAACGACCTCACATCGACAAAGGCCCGACAAAACCCCTGGCGAACCATTCGAAGAACTCCAGGCAGCCCGGGTCTCGTCGAGGCCTCCGTGATGCTTCGGCCGATCAGTTGAGGCTCTTGGCCACGGCGTCGAAGGCCTTGAGCCGGGCGATCAGAGTACGGAGCTTGTCGAGGGGGATCATGTTCGGGCCATCCGAAGGGGCATGGTCGGGGTCCTCGTGCGTCTCGATGAAGACGCCCGCAACCCCCACGGACACGGCCGCCCGGGCGAGGGTCTCCACGAACTGTCGCTGGCCTCCGGACGACCCGCCGAGGCCTCCGGGCTGCTGGACCGAGTGGGTCGCGTCGAAGATGACCGGCGAGCCGAAGGCCGCCATGGTCGGCAGTCCTCGCATGTCCGAGATCAGCGTGTTGTAGCCGAAGCTGGTCCCGCGCTCGCAGAGGAGGACGTTGGGGTTTCCGCTCTGCAGGAACTTGGCCTGGACGTGCTTCATGTCGGAGGGGGCGAGGAACTGCCCCTTCTTCACGTTGATGGTCCTGCCTGTCTTGGCGGCCGCGATGAGGAGATCCGTCTGGCGGCAGAGGAACGCCGGGATCTGCAACACGTCGACGACCGGGGACACCTCGGCGCACTGCTCCTCTGTATGGACGTCGGTCAGCACGGGGAAGCCGAACTGATCCTTCAGCTCCTGGAAGATCTCGAGCGCCTTCGACAGCCCGATGCCACGCTCGGCGGACATCGACGTCCGGTTCGCTTTATCGAAGGACGACTTGTAGACGAAGCGGATATTTTCATCGTCGCAAATCTTGACGAGACGCTCGGCGACCATGAAGGCGTGGTCGCGGCTCTCCATCTGGCAAGGGCCGGCGATCAGAGCCAGCGGCGCGTTATTGGCGAAAGTCACGCTTTTCGGGCCGTCGCCGACGTTCACAGTAGAAGCGGGATTCAAAGGACTTCTCCTTCTGGAGGGAGGTGCTAATTCGGACGCCGGCATTGGCGTGGCATTGCCACTCGGCAAGTCCCCTCGATACCGAGCCTGGTCGCGACTTCAACGGAGCCGTCGGAAACCTCAACGAGGATCACACCCGGGCTGCCGGCGGTGTGAATGAGAGAAGCCTTGCCCTCCTGTCGTCGATCAGCTCGGAGCAAGACGCGTGCGGACCTCGCGGTCGGGTTGATCTCGGAGGGGATTCAACGGATGTCGACGAAACGATCGAAAAAGACCTGAACCTGGATTGGATTATGGAACCCGGAAGGCCCCGAGGCAATGTCGCACGTCCGACCGGGGCGTCAGGCCGGGCCTTCCGCGAGCTTCGACGGGTCGAGATTCCAGCCGGCGATCTGGACGCTGGATCCGTCGACGACGAGGCGGGAGACCGTGCCGGTCCCCATCTTCGCCTCCGCCGAGGGCAATCCCAGCATCTTGGCGACCAGTCGATAAATGCCGTTGGACGAGACGATGAGCAAGACCGCGTCGTCAGCGTTGTCTCGTCGGATCGCCTCGATGAGTCGGTTCCAGGCTGCGGTCACGTCCGACTCGCCCGGCTTCCAGCCGAAGCCCTCGGGCCAGATGCTGAGCTTCTGCCAGCCGTCGATCGGCCCGCCGCCGACCTCGCCGCGAATCTCGTCGTTGGAGCGGGCTTCCCAGGTGCCGTAGTCGATCTCGCGCAGCTCGTCCGCGATGACGATCGATTCCGAGGGCAGGCCGCACTCGCGGGCGACGATGGCGGCGGTCTCGGCCGTGCGCTTGAGGGGTCCAGCGTAGATCCGCGAGGGGATCAGGCCCGCAGCCTTCAACCCGGCGGCGACGGCCTCGGCCTGCTGCAGGCCCTTCTCGACCAGCGGCATGTCGGAACGGGCCCCGACCCAGACGACCTTGTCGCCGGGGCCGAAGGTGTTGCCGTGTCTTGCAAGAATGAGTTGCATAGCCATGATGTCAGATTTGGATAAGTTCGCCCTCGCGGGCAATCATCTGCTCGACGACGCCGACGTCCTCGGGCGTGTCGACCGAACCGTGGCTGCGGCCGCGATAATCAACCACGACGATGCGGACCTTCATGCCGTTCTCGAGCGCCCGCAACTGCTCCAGCCCCTCGGTCTTCTCGAGCGGGGAGGCGGGGAGAGCCACGTAACGACGGAGGCTCTCGCAACTATAGCCATACATACCGATATGACGATAGACGCTCGAGAACCCCGCCTTGCGGACGAACGGGATGATCTGCTTGGAGAAGTAGAGGGCGTTGCGGTTGAGGTCGAAGGTGACGGTGGTCCCGCTCGATGGGGCGGCCACCTTGTGGGCCTTGAGCTCGGCCAGGGCCTCGTCGGTCATCTTGACGGCCGGCGTGACGATGTCGAACCCCGCAGGCGAGGCGAACTCCTCGATCATGCCCTCGAGGATCCAGGGGGGAGTCAGCACCGCGTCCCCCTGGAAGTTGATGACGGCGTCCTCCGTGATCGAGGCGGCGTCGAGCGCCTCGGCCACCCGCTCCGTCCCGTTGGTGCAGTCGTCGGATGTGAGGACCGCCTCGGCCCCGAAGCTCGAGGCGAAGTCGACGACGCGCTGATCCTCGGTGGCGATGACGACGCGAGTCGCGCCCTTGCAGGCCCTGGCGATCCGCCAGACCCGCTCGAGCAGGCTCACGCCGGCGATCTCGATCATCGGCTTGCCCTTGAGGCGTTCCGACCCGTAGCGGGCGGGGATCACGATGGCGACCGACATGGACTTCTCCGCAAGGACTGATGTTCGGGGATGGCAGCGGGCTCGGCGAACGGACGATCGCCGCAGGTTCAGTCGATGACGCTGAGCAGGTACTTGCCGTATGTGCTCTTCCCGAGCGCGGCGGCGACGTCCTTGAGCTGGGCGGCGTCGATGAACCCCTGGCGGTAGGCGATCTCCTCGGGGCAGGCGATCTTGAACCCTTGCCGCTTCTCGAGGGTCCGCACGAACTCGGCCGCCTCGAGCAGGCTGTCGGGCGTGCCGGTGTCGAGCCAGGCGAAGCCGCGGCCCATGACCTCGACGGAGAGCTCGCCGCGTTCGAGATAGTGACGATTGACGTCGGTGATCTCCAACTCGCCCCGCGGCGAGGGCTTCATGTTGGCGGCGATGTCGACGACCTTTTCGTCATAGAAGTAGAGCCCGGTCACGGCCCAGCTCGACTTCGGCTTCTCCGGCTTCTCCTCGATGGAGAGGGCCTTCATCGACTTGTCGAACGCGACGACGCCGTAGCGCTCGGGGTCGGTGACGTGATAGGCGAAGACCGATGCCCCCGTCTTGCGGGAAGTGGCCCGTTCCAGGAGTTCGGACAGGCCGTGCCCGTAGAAGATGTTGTCGCCGAGGATCAGGCACGACGGCCCGCCCGCGACGAAGTCGGCGCCGATGATGTAGGCCTGGGCGAGGCCGCCCGGATCGGGCTGGACCCGGTAGCTGAGCGAGAGGCCCCACCGCGAGCCGTCGCCGAGCAGGCGCTCGAAGTTGGGCAGGTCTTGCGGCGTCGAGATGATCAGGATCTCCCGGATGCCGGCGAGCATGAGCACCGACAGCGGGTAATAGATCATCGGCTTGTCATAGATCGGCATCAACTGCTTCGACGTCACGAGCGTCATCGGGTGGAGACGCGTGCCGGCACCCCCGGCGAGGATGATACCCTTCATAGCCTCACAACCTCATCAAAAATGCAACACATGTTAGCCAGTAGGTTGGCCGGTGAGCCGATCGAGGACGACCTCGAGGGACGAACGCCAATCCTTCAGCGTCACATGGTGGATCTTCGCAATCTTCGATGATTCGAGTCGCGACTGCTTGGGCCGCCTGGCGGGCGTCGGGTAGTCGGCGGTGCCGATCCGGTTCACGACGGGGCGGCTTGCCGCCTCGCGCCTCGGATCCGGCGAAGATGGCCTCGGCGAAGTCGGCCCAGGATGCGTCGGGGCCGCCGGCTCCCATGTGGAACACCCCCGCGAGGCACTCGTCGCCGGGATTGTCGACGAGGTTGCGAGCCACAGTCAGGATACCATCGGCGATGTCGAGCGCCGAGGTTGGGGCTCCGATTTGGTCGGCGACGACGCCGAGCTGGTCGCGGCTCTCGGCCAGGCGAAGCATCGTCTTCACGAAGTTCGCGCCGAAGGGGGAGAACACCCAGGCGACGCGCAAGACGGCGGCCCGGGCCCCCGATGCGAGCACGGCCTCTTCGCCGGCCAGCTTCGAGGCACCGTAGACGCCGAGCGGGGCCACCGGATCGGTCTCCACCCAGGGCGAGGACTTCTCGCCATCGAACACATAGTCCGTGGAGATGTGGACGATCGGGATGCCGAGCTCGGCCGCAGCCTTGGCGATGGCCCCGGCCCCTTCGGCATTCACCGCGAAGGCCAGGTCACGCTCGCTCTCGGCCTTGTCGACCGCCGTGTAAGCGGCGGCCGAGACGACGGCATCGACCTTGGCCGCGGCAAGCGCCTCGGCCGCCCCGGCGGGGGCGGTGAGGTCGAATTCCGGCCGGCCGATGGGCACGACCTCGACCCCGACGAGGGGGCCTCGCTCGACGAGCGCACTGACGACCTGGCCGGACTTGCCGGTGACGGCGATACGCATGGTCATTTCACCGTCTCGAGCACGCCGAGGCGTTCGCCCGAATACACCTTGTCACGCAGGGGCCGCCACCAGGCCTCGTTGGCGAGATACCAGGCGACCGTCTTCTCGATCCCGGTGTCGAAGTTCTCCTGGGCCTTCCAGCCCAGCTCAGTCTCGAGCTTCGTCGCGTCGATCGCATAGCGGGCATCGTGGCCGGGGCGGTCGGTGACGTAGGTGATGAGGTCGCTGTGCGGGTGGCTCTTCGGGGCCAGCCTATCGAGGATCGAGCAGACCGAGCGGACCACGTCGATGTTCTTGCGCTCGTTGCGACCGCCGACGTTGTATGTCTCGCCGAGCCGGCCCTTGCTGGCGATCAGGTGCAGCGCCGCGCGTGGTCGTCGACGTAGAGCCAGTCGCGGATGTTCGAGCCGTCGCCGTAGACCGGCAGGGGCTTGCCGTGCAGGGCATTCAGGATGATGAGAGGGATCAGCTTTTCGGGGAAGTGATAGGGGCCGTAGTTGTTCGAGCAGTTGGACACGACCGTCGGCAGCCCGTAGGTGCGACCCCAGGCGATGGCCAGGTGGTCGGAAGCAGCCTTGGAGGCCGAGTATGGCGACGAGGGGTCGTATGGGGTCTTCTCGGTGAAGAGGCCCGTCGCGCCCAGCGAGCCGTAGACCTCGTCGGTCGAGACATGCAGGAAGCGGAACGCATCCTTGGCATCGCCCGAGAGGCCATTCCAGTAGGCCCGGGCGGCCTGCAGCAGCGTGAAGGTGCCGATGACGTTCGTGTTGACGAAGTCCGCCGCCCCGGTGATGGAGCGATCGACGTGGCTCTCGGCCGCGAGGTGGTAGATGCGTTCGGGCTTGAAGCTGGAGAAGGCCTCGGTGACGGCGGCCTCGTCGCAGATGTCGGCGCGGAGGAACTGATGGTTCGGCTTACCCTCGACCGGGGCGAGATTGGCGAGATAGCCGGCGTAAGTGAGCTTGTCGAGGGTCAGGACCTCGGCGCCCTCCTCGAGTACCAGGTACCTTACCAGGGCGGAGCCGATGAAACCCGCGCCGCCCGTGACAATGATGCGCATCACAGATCCCCAGATAAGGGTTAAGCTGCCAAATCAGAATTTGTACGATCGAACATACAAATTAAGCAAACACCTGGCCGAGACTGGCCAGCAACGGCTGCCCCATATCCTTGGGTGAAAGCAAGGCGCTCGACTCCTCGACCGGCCACTCGATCGCCAGCTCCGGGTCATTCCAGCGGAGGCCGCGGTCATGCTCCGGGCTATAGTAGTCAGTCACCATGTAGGAAAGCTCGCAATCGTCCTCGAGCGTGCAGAAGCCGTGGGCAAAGCCGACAGGGATCCAGAGCTGGCGGCCATTCTTGGCGGTTAGCTCGACGGCCACGTGCTGCCCGAAGGTCGACGAGGCCTTGCGCAGGTCGACCGCGACGTCCAGGACACGTCCCCGCGTGCACTGCACCAGCTTACCCTGGGCCCGCGGCTCCAACTGGTAGTGCAGTCCACGGACCGTCCCCTTCGGCCTGGAGAGGGATCGGTTGTGCTGCACGAACTTCACGTCGGCCACCTTCGACCGGAAGAAGTCCTCTCGAAAGACTTCGGAGAACCACCCGCGATCATCTTCATGTCGCTTCGGATTGATCAGGACCAGGTCGGAGATTTCCAGTGACTCGAGATGCATAAAAATCGCTCCAAGAATCAATGCCCGAGGAACCATTCGACGGATAAAGGCATACGATCATTCAAACCGAGAGACCGAATCAATAATCCACGTTTGCCAATTAGAACTTCAACAACATGAAGAATCGACCATGCAAACCGATCGCGAGTATTCGACCGCAAAACTCCGATAAACGCCACGACCAATCTATTATCCAGAAACTGCGTAGTCCGATGACTCAACACAATCCGTTGGACTACACCAATCCATTTCTTACCGCGGGCACAGATTCCGCTGGCAAGCCACAATTGCCTCGCAACAGCATTCGTGCAGTCTAGCCATCCACACTTGATGAAGTTCGATGTCGAAACGGACATGGTTGGCCACTCACTAATACTGCATACCGAGAACTTACTGTGACAGGCTTCCTGAAGGCGAGGATCCCTGGATCCTGGCGCTGCACAAGCATGTCGACCATCACTTCCGATGCTCCTGGTCGCCTGAGGTGCCTACCTCTCGAGATAGGACCTCAACTTCTAGGGGTCACAACGCAGATTCACAACGATCTAGTCAACGTCATCATAATTTCAAGGTCGCTCGAAATCCTTCGGCATAGTTCCCGGGAGACCGGGAGGCGTTCAGATCGATTAGCATGAGACACCTAGCGAGCCATCGAGGTTGACGGGGGGATGTTTGAGGACAATCCAGCCCAGCGTCGGCCAAGCTGGAGTGTAAGAAAGAAGGAAGCTTCAAGGTCAATAGTTCGGCGGGCTCGCATCGCGCAAGGCGACGACATCGTCCAGAAGATATAGATTCGGCGAACGATCGCACCTGCGAGATCCCGTAAAATCCGGCCGAGCAACGCCGGCAGGGCGCAAGGACGGTCCGAATCGTCAGCCTGGCAAAGCATTATATTTAGGGTCTTTCGGCACATCGGCAACGGGATCGCCGACGCCGGTGCCACTAGTACGAAGCACCAAGGAGTAGATAACAAGCAGGAAGACGGGCATGTACTTGTAGAACCCGTTGAGAAAGGCCGAGAGGGCCATGAAATAGAAGACCAGCTTGGCCATGTCGGAATTCGACCGATACGCATCACGCCACATTTGAAAATAAATGTACAGCATAATGCAAAAGAATGGCACTCCATACGAGAAGGCGAAGCTCAAGAAATCATTGTGGAACCAGATCGGCGTACCGATATTCTGAAAATTGTAAACGATCGATGCTGCGAATCCTTTCCCGAATAAATAACCAGCCAGATCCATCTCCGCCATCCCCTGGAGCCAGTTGCCCCAGATCATGATCCGGCTGAGGCGAGACGCGTCGCTGGAGGCCGTTTTCACGAACGACAAATATTGATAAAGGATAGTTCCGTGTGTCATCGAGAGGAGCGTGTCGATTTCCATGAACATGAAAATCGTCCCCCCGACGAAGCACGCGACCAGGGCGAACGATCCGGCGTTGAGTTTCAGCTTCGCGAGGACGAAACCCAGCAGGATCACGACGACTGGCGTCCTAGAACCGGCGTAGATCATCGCGAGGAAGAATCCTGCGGCCACGCCCATGCTGACCAAGGATTTCTTCTTCACGCCGAGGTAGAACCAGAATAGGCTGCCGTACGTCAGCAAGTATGATGCGAGGTGCGGATAGCGGAAGAAGCCTTGATTGTAGACGCGCAAAAACTCCAAATCCGTCGACCCTGAATTAAAGATCTCATCGGCATCCATGTGATTATTAAAACCAAAGAATGTGGGGAGGAATAACCCCATCATCACCATCGTGCACAGCTTAATGCAGGTCAAGGAAACGTTTATAAATCGCGAATAAAAAATACTGGATACAAAAAGCATCACATAGAGCGAGTCCGTGAGATTGTCCTTGGAGAATCCGGATTCGGCGCTGTGCAAGACGAATGACGTGCAGAGAAACGCCCCGAGCATCAGGAGCCTGATTTTGGCCTTGCCGGATGGGATTGCAAGTACAAGGAGGATGATCGCCGCGGGCATCAGCCCGACGAAAACCGGCAGTTTCGAAAAGTGATTGGCCACGCTATCGAGGCTGAAGATGCCGATCGCGAAATAGAAAGGCATGTCGTTCCAGAACGAGGTCGGGCCTGCAGCTCTAGGAGTGCTCATTTATGAGAGATCTCGCGACATGGGTTCCCTACGACGACCGATCCTGATCGAACGCTCTTGGTGACGACAGATCCGGCCCCGATGACGGCCCCGTCCCCGACGGTGATGTCCCCGAGGAGGATCGACCCCGCGCCGAACTCGACTCGATTGCCGATCCGCGGAGAGGCCGTCTCTCCATTCGGCTTGAGCTTGTTGCCGATCGTCACGGAATGCCGAAGAATGCAATCATCTCCAAGCGTCGCCGCCTCATTGACGACAAGGCCCATGCTGTGGTAAAGCACCAGGCGACGACCGATCCTGGTCTTCCAGGGGATGTCGATCCCCATGAACCAGTCGACCATGACGCGATAGGCAAGGCGGAACGGAATCCCGGCAGTCCTGACCACCTTGGATCGAGACATCCCATTCGCATGGGCGAGACGATAGAAGGCGAGGACGAACTTCGACTTCGCGTGAGAATTGCACCCCCAATCCTCTTTGATCAGGGCCAGCACGCTCGGATTAGGCATTTTGGCCGGCCCCTGCAGGCGACTTGCTGAGCAGTGAACGTTGGACGCGTCTCAGGACCTTCGACGGATAGAATGCGGACGAAATCAGCAAATACAGGTTCTTCTTGACGGGCTGGATCGCGAACAGGTAGCGCCGATAGTACTTCATGTGGACGTAGTAAGTCGCGACCCAGAGCTTGGGCGTCTTCCGGTTGAAGAGCGTGTCCCTGATGACATACGTCTTCTGGATCGTGGAGAAGGGGAGGGCGTTCGAGACGCTCTGCTCGTGGACGCGATACCGCATCAGGACGTCGGGGACGTTCTGGAATCGGGCGCCCGCGAGGAACATCCGGGCGAAGACGTCGTAATCCTCGGCGGGGACGTGGGCCTGGATATAGCGGTGTTCCTTGAAGAACTCGGTACGCCCCATGACGGTCGGGTGCAGGACGCCGTGCTCACCCGCGGCGATCGTCGTCGAGATCTTGCTTTCCGTGAGGGGGAAGTTGGTCAGGCCCAGCGTCGCCCCCGTATCGCTGTGGAACAGCTCGGCATTCGAGCCGACGATGTCGCAGGCCCCCGATGCCAGGATCTTGTGCTGGACCTCGATCCGGTTGGGCTGCATGACGTCGTCGGGGTCGATCCGCATCAGATACGGGGAGGATGCGACTTCGATCCCGGCATTCAGGGCGTTGCCGAATCCCTGATTCTTGCCGAGGGGGATGATCTTCAGGAACGGCAGTCGCCCGGTGTAACGCTCGGCAACAGCCAGGGAGTCATCCTTGGAGCCGTCGTCGACGAAGAGCAGTTCCTGCGGCCAGACGGTCGAGGTTTCGAAGGATTCGAAGAATGCCGGGAGGTATTTACTGTTGTTGTAATTGGCGCAGACAACACTGACGTCCACAGTGGGCTTCATACAGACTGATCCCTTCAGCAAAGGCTGGAGTCGGCCCTCAACAGCCGATGAGTTGAGCGGCGGCGGACGACGAGATCTCGGCGGAGCCGAAGTAGTCGACGTCGCTCACCAGGAAACCATGGATGTATTTACGAACTCTGACCTGATCGAAATCGCGATAGAGGGCCCGGCCCAGGACGGTCAAAGGCCGGCCGTACATCAGGGCTTCCAGGCCGACCGTCGAGTTGATCGTGATGACCCGAGCGGAGCCGCGGATCAATTTTGTCGTATTAGCATTCGTAAGGATGAAACCTTCCTGCTGCTGGAGCCGGAGGATGGTGTCGATCGCGTCGCCGTCGACTTCCGCGGGGTGGACCTTGACGACAAGCGCCAGGCCGCTCTCCTTGGCGAGCTTCATCCCCAGGTCGATCGCCCCGAGGTTGTTGATCTCCGAGTGGAGCTTGAGCTGCGTATCGGCGGTGACCTGGAGGGGCAGGAAGATGAAATCCTGCGGCAGGTCCTCCTCCGCAGTCAAATGCTCCGTAAGTTTCTGGGTCGCCTTGCCCCGGGAGAGCGAGAGCTGCGACATCCGACGACGGCAGAGTCCGCCCGTCGCCGCCTTCGCGAAATGGTTCGTCGCGGAGATGATGCGACGGAGCGACTTGCTCTTCGCCTGAGGCAGGGGCTTCGACTTGTAGGCCTCGTAGCCCTGCATCCAGGCAGCATGATCCGCCTCGGACACCTCGGCAAAGCCATCGAGTTGGTCGACGTTGGCGAAGAGGTCGGACTCGGCGTTGACGCCTTGGGGGTCGGAGAACATCTTGTCCGGCAGGTTGGCGATCTCGATAAAAGCCGTCGCGATGCCGAGTTCCTTGCAGACCGCCCTCGAAGCCCGGCCGATCAGTTGCTGGCCGTTCCAGGCGACGCAACGCGTCACCTTTTTCTCTTGATACACCCTGGTCAAGGCGGCCCTGAGCGCGGCGAGGTCGCGGGCAGCCATCTCGGGCGAGATCTCGCCGTTCAGCGTCTCGATCGCCCGACTCGATAGTGAGTAGTCCGACTCGGTCGGCTTGATCGTGCGGTAACCCCGATTGAGGTAGGTGACGGATTCGCCCTTCTGCCTCAGGAAGTACGCGGCCAGCGGTTCCGTGGTGACGAAGATAAAGTCGAACTTCCCGCGGAGGGCGTTGGCGATCCGCAGCATGAACGGATAGCGATCGAGCGAGTCTATCAAAAGGACAACGACATCCTTCATCGACTGCATCTCCTTAAGACGTAACCGATGCAGGCGTCTTCAGGAACGCCTTGAGGGTGGTTATGACAATCACGGAACCGGCGAGCATGATGGCCGCGCCAACCAGCGAGAACGCCAGCGTTGCCTGGATGGCGGAGAAGGCGAAGTAGCGGCTGATACCCAGGACCCCGATCAAGCTCAGTGCCGTGGTGAATTGGATGAGGAAGTCGGTACGCTGTGCCTTGGTCACCAGGAACGTCTGGGACATGGGCATGAAGACGAGCTGACCGACGAACATCGGGACCATGCACAACAAATAGTCGGCCGACGCCGTCCATTTGTTCGGCCCGAAAGCCCGCTGCGCGACGACGGCAACGACGACTGCCACCAACGCATAAAGACCCGAGAGGACAATCAACGCCTTGAAATAGGACCAGACGAAGTCCATCAACTTCGTACCGCCGTCCGGCACCGCGAGCGCCGCCATCGACTCGCGCCGGATGATGCCCGCGATACTCTGGGAGCAGAGGCTCACTGGGAAGAACCCAAACCGATATGCGAATGCGAAGTGGCCGGCGATTTCGTCGCCGAACCAGTCCGGGATGACGATGGGTAACGCGTAGTGGAAGACCGAGTTGCACAGGGTCGAGGGCAACGTGAGCAGGGCGAAGCGGCGGTGTTCCCAGAAGAAGTCGGTCTCGAGGGCCAAGTTCTCCGACTCGCGACGCCAGATGAAGATCACAAACAGGGCCGTCGAGGCGAGGGTAGCAAACGTGTAGTAGACGAAGAGGCTATTACCGTCCGTCGCCTTGGACCTCATGAGGAACGGCAATGCGGCCAGGAAGATCGCCGATGCGACGGTCCTCGGTAGATTCCCGAAGTGGAACTTCCTCGCGCTGCTGTAGTAACTCGTCAGCAAGAGTTGCGACAGGAAGCCGATCGCGAAGAGGCAGGCGACGAACGGGATCTCCCCGGTAGGGTAGAGGACCAAGGCGAGGAGCATCGACACCGCGATGCCCAGCGGGAAGACGTGAACCATCGCGTTGAAGGACTTCCCGGGGGAGGTGCTCACGCAGGCCAGGTCGTAACGCAAGGCCGCGACCGTCCCGACGAACATGCCAACCGAGAGCAACTTATTGAACTGACCAAGACTCGCCGGGCCGAATAGTTTGTTAATCAAGAAGATGCAGACGAAGAACAGCCCCTGGCTGACCATCGTGGCGATGAGCGTGATGAGCGGAGTCTTTAGTTCCATGATGACAATAAATGCTTATGATAGAATTTGTAGCGTGAAGGCGAGGCGCCTGCCGGCCACTTCAGGCCGAGGCTCCGGCCAGCTTGGCCAGTTCATCGTGATAGGTCGTATGAATCTTATCGAGAGTGAACGCGTCAGCATGCCGCCGCCTCGAGCCCGCACGAGCCTGGGAGACCCGATCGGGGTCGGTCGCGGCTCGAGTGAAGGCCGCCACGCAGGTGTCGGTGTCGGAGAAATAGATCTGATCGTCGCCCGCGACCCATCGGTTGAACTTGTTGTCGCGAGCGATGACCGCGTTGCCGGCCCCAAGGGCCTCGACGAGGGAGGGGTTGGTGCCCCCGACCTGATGGCCGTGAAGGTAGGCGAGGCAGTGGAATCGGAGGGCCCTCACCACGGCGGGGTCATAGATCGCGCCGGGGAAGATCGTGTTCTCATCGGCCGCCGCCTTGACGCGGGCGTGGTAGGCATGACCGGGCAGTAGCTTACCGAGGACGACGAGCTTCTTACCCGTCTTGGCCCTGGCGAACGCCTCGACGATCTCCAGGATGGAGTTCTCCGGCTCGATGCGTGCGATCGAGACGAAATACTCATTCGGGGCGATGCCGAGGGATCCGAGAGGGTCGGGCGAGGCCTCGAGGATCGTATCCGACCCGTAAGGGATCACTACGGAGTCGCACTTGACGCGTGATGCGAGATGGGCAGCGATCTGGGGATGGTCGGCGACCGCCTTCGTGCAGAGCTTGGCGCCGAACCACTCGTTCACCCAGAACCAGGCCTTCAGCGGTTTACCCCACTTCTGCCGCTTCCATTCGATGCCATCCATGTTGATGGCGACGCGACGCCTGCGGAGCCGTTGCAACAAGCAGAAGATCGCCGTATTGTACCCGAGCACGAGGTCGACCCCCGGCTGGGACAGGACGTTCAGGGTGGAGCGAAGGTCGAACTCCATGGTGGCGAGTTCGCCGCGCGTGCGAGTGTCGAAATGGATGCGACGAATGCCTTCCCACTCGTCGATCCACATCTTCGGTTTCTTGACGCCTTCTTCGCCCTGGCAATAGACGCTCACCAGCCAGCCCGCGTCTCGCATGAACGGGGCCAACTGCGCGGCGAAGGTCTCAAACCCGCCATGAGCGGCCGGCACTCCCCGGATGCCCAAGATATTCAACTGTTTTTCAAGTGCCATCGCTGGTCAGCCCGCCATCAAATCGAACGAAGAATTGACTACATCCGGAGTCGAATGCAATTGTAACGTCCCGGCCAAAACAATAGCGATCTTGCCATGCCGACCGCTGCCCGACGCAGACCATCCGAGACTTCAAGGAATTTCCGCCATACACATCAATTTATTGTAACATTTTAAAATTGCAATGATACGAACACTAAGAATACATGAATATGCCGAGTCGACCTGGTATTTCTCGATCCGCCAGGTGCGACTCCCGGCCTCCGGGGCGGCCTGCCGCCGAGTGAAATGCGACAAGTGGGGTGGTAGAACAAGCACCCCGGCACGAAGTACGTTCGACTGAGACCTTGCGACTCCGATCGATTTGCACACAAATCTTGGTTGTCGCAAGTCCTTAACACATCCCTATATCGGAGCTTCTTATCATCATGAACTCATTTAGGGAGAGTGGAATGCGAAAGCGTTGAAAAGGAAAAATCAAACGAAGGTTTAACGACTCCTGCCTGATGTTCTCCAAATCGAGCAAGCTTACCGATAGTTCGAAGAGCAATCCACACAACCACCCAAACCGCCCGCCTCCCCAATACGAAGGATTATATGAGACAAAAGCACGAAGATCGGGAGATGTCCGCTTTCCAGAGACACGCAATTCCTGGGATCGACGACGAAGGCGGGGATGGCCTGAGGCGAAGCGGGGAGAATTCTGCTGGGAGTATGAGTCACGGTAGAACCAGGCTAGTCGTGCCTACCAGAACGATCTAGCGCCGTGACAATTCGACCAGGAACGTCTCTCGAAGGAGTCGGCCGAATTTATGGAGGGCGGGGATTTCCGACTCGACATGCCACGACACCGTGACATCACCACTTAGGCTTTCAAACCAATCCCAATCGAAGCCGATAACCACAAAGAACTAACGACATCCACAGAAAGAGATCACAGGGAGGATTTTGCAGGTCAAGCTTGACAAAAACAGTCTGAAAACGATGCTGAATGTTATTTGATGGTTGCGTGCCGAGTGGACCTCAAACCTCACCCAACACTCGCTGCCGTATTACTTTATTCTCCAGGAAACACCTTGTCAACTGGATTACTTCCGCTCGTAAGGCTAGGGTGCCGCGAAGAAACGACTCAACGGCTCGATGTTGGTGGATTGCAGGAATCCAACTGGAAGCCGATGGAGAACCGGCAACAAGCTGTAAGTCGCTGCAACTACCGTCTTCAAGCATGTATTTACCACCTTCGGCAAACTCCCCATTCGCCAATCAGCACGGATTCTCTCCAGTTGAGTGGCGAAAGCAACCTTGCCCTGCAATTCCAGAGTGCAGGTATTGACGTTCTCGTCTGCACACCAGTGTAACTCATTTCGGGTGGAAGGACGATTGGCCCAGATGCCTCGATGGGCGAGGTTCAGCCCTGAAGCACCGCCCTAAGCCGTCATGCATGCGCTCTGATTGACGCTGTCAGGCCTGGGCGCGAGAGATCGAACCTCCTCGAGCCTACGCTTGCGTTCGCTTCCATTCGACAAATGCGGCGAGACCATCGCGGAAGGAGGTCGAGGGGGAATAGCCAATCTCCGCTCGGGCCCGCGAAACGTCGGCGAAGGTCTGTTGCACGTCTCCGGGTTGGGGCGGTTGCCAATCGATGAGGGGGGTCTTCCCGAGGGCCTCGGAGAGCATTGTGATCATGGCGTAGAGCTCCACTGGGCTCGAATTACCTAGGTTGTAGAGGTGATGCCCGGAGCAGTTTTCGACCGCCCGCACAATCCCATCGACGATGTCGGCGACGTATGTATAGTCACGCTTGGTCGTCCCATCCCCGAAGACGGGGATGGGTAACCCCTGGTCGATGAGCGACGCGAATTTGGCGATCGCGAGGTCCGGTCGGATTCGAGGGCCGTACACCGTGAAGAAACGCAGGCCGGTCACGGGAAGCCCATGTAGGTGATGGAACGTATACGCGAGAAGCTCGCACGCCTTCTTGGTCGCCGCGTAAGGGCTAACAGGCAGATCGACAGGGTCCGTTTCTCGAAACGGGCTCGTGGGACGATCGCCGTATACGCTCGAGCTCGACGCGAAGACAAAGCGAGGTCTCGGCTCGATTCGGCAAGCGGCTTCGAGGATATGGACGGTCCCAGAGACGTTGACGTCGGTATAGAGCGCCGGATCTGCAATGCTCGGACGAACCCCCGCTCGTGCAGCCAGATGCACGATCACGTCGGGCTTCATCTCTTCAAAGAGGCGAGCGACGCTGCCACGGTCGCGGATATCGAGCTCGACCAACCGGAAGCGGGGATTGCGTGATGCCTCGGCGAGATTGGCTCGCTTGCGAGCCTCCGAATAGAAACCGTCGAAGTTGTCGATTGCAGTGACGTCGCATCCCGAAGCGAGTAACCGGTCGATCAAATGTGAACCGATGAAACCTGCCCCGCCAGTCACGATCGTCCGCATGAAGATTCCGGTGACCCTCAGTCATCCGCCTCGGAAATTTCGATAACGTTCGAGGGGTTTCCTCGGCCCAATCCAATGTCCTTGAGATCGTCCCGATCCAGCAAGACGCACGATTGATCCTGCGTTATTGCGTCAAGTCGTTGGCGAGACACTCGTTCAGATTCGAAGTCCCAAACCGTGCGTTCTTCTCAGGCGAAGAATGAAATGGCGACCTCGACCGATAACGGAACATCCGGATGCGGCTCGGGAGATTCCGGGGAATCGGTTACGGCCCCTCAACCGCTGCTATCTAAGACAATGGGAACTCGCACACTAGGTGATCAGTTTCTTGCCCCCAATCGTATCAGATTTCAAGGGTTCGATCCCCTGGCATTATCTCAAGAGAGCCAGGGTGATCGACTCCGCGAACGCTTCGGCTACCGTACTAGAACGTGTGACACACACTGCGCAGCCACGACCGACACCGTTCATGAGGCCGTCTATGAAACGATCCACGAGGCGAATTGCTAACGATTGTCGCTGAGAGAGAGACTTCTGGAAGGTTGCGTCGCCAACACTCAGACCGAATTCTGCCGGACCAGGCAGAACCCAATCATCCTAAACCTCATCGTGCAACATGCGGCGGCCGCGAAAAGAGACTCGCTGCGCATCGAAGTCGACGAAGGACACCAACAATGGCACCAGGAAGAGTCTTTGCGGAAGTGTAGAAGAATGCGACCTTCGGCTTTCACACCCATGAAAGCGCGTCGAGGATTGGCACCATAGCTCGCGTTGACGGTAAGAACGACGATGTCGGCTAGATTACGGCATCCTATGAGGATGACCTTGGAATCCGAAGCCGTGAGGTGAGTTGAAGAGGAGCCAGTTGGAATAAAGCGGGATGTGAAGTCTGGCGCAACAGCTCAAATTCTTTGGGGAGAATCACCGAGGGGCCGTACTCCGATGGAAGCAAAAGGAAGCGTTCCATTCCCTATGCTATCGCCGGGCGGCCCCAACTGTGTAACTGCAAACGCTACAAGCATCCGATATGCGGCCGAATACTAATGGTCCCGGGGAAGGATTCCGTCCGCCAGCCTTGGATCAACCTTAGTTGCTCTGATCGACATGGAAGCGTCATGCCCGCATTTTTCGATCGATTTCTTATAGGACAGGCAGAGGCAATGGACCGTAGTAACCATCCCTAGAGAGGCCAACCTATAGCCACACCGTGATCACGTCGTATTTTGATTTGGCTAACGTACTGATTACTTTGCTGTCAACGATGGACGATCGATGTCACGCTTCCATCCCCGGCGAACGCGACCGCGTCCCAACCCCATACACCGACCGATCGGCGAAAGGGGGCCGCCCGAATCAATAAGCGCCCTTGCCCGAGATCAGGGCTGGGACCGTCTTGACCAGGAGCGAAGCATCGACCCAGAGGGTCCGGCAGGCGATATATTCCAGATCGAGGCGGACCTGTTCCTCGAAGGGGATATTTGCACGGCCGGCGATCTGCCAGAAGCAGGTAAGCCCCGGGGTGACCGCGAGTCGCCGACGCTGTTCGGGTGTGTAACGGGCGACTTCCGCAGGCAGGGCAGGGCGGGGGCCAACCAGGCTCATATCGCCCATCAGGACGTTCCAGAGTTGGGGAAGTTCGTCGAGACTCGTCTTGCGAATCACACGACCCACCTTGGTGATACGCGGGTCGTTCTTCATCTTGAAAGTCACGCCGGTATGTCCGTGCTGATTCAAGGCGGACAGCTCAGCCCTATGATTTTCATTGTGCACGACCATGGAACGGAACTTATAGAACCAAAACTCTCGGCCGTCCTTGCCCACTCGCTTCTGCCGGAAGATGATCGGCCCGGGGCTCGTCACCTTGACAAGCAGAGCGATCAAGAACATCACCGGGGCCGAGCAAATGAGAAGTCCGAGTGTAACAACAACGTCGAAAATTCGCTTGGCGAACTCGTACCTCGCAAGCGAAGCCGATGGCCGACGGTTGGTGTCGACGCTCAGATACACCGTGTCCATCACTTCACTCATCTTCGAGGCCTGAGGCGGGGAAGTCATCGTCGTTGACTGAGGTGCGCTACTCATCTGATTATGCACTCCAGTGCGATTTCGGTCGGGGACTGACTAGATATCCGAGACGATCTGCCGTCGATCGTCAGTGTAAGTTGCAAGAGCCGTGTAGTAAGACTTCAAATCCAATGAAACGAGGACGCTATTAGGAGAGCTATAGGACATCCTGCGTTCGGAAATTTGAGAAAGAAATTCAATGGGGAGTTCGGGATGTCGGAGCCGTGCCCGAAGAGGAGGCATCGGGTGCTACCAGAGGAGCAGCATCGTTCGTGTTCTCGATCGATTTCAGCGCGTCATTCCCGGAGGTCTGGGGGCGGGAAATCGAGTCCGTCTTGTCCAGGAAGATGACCATCCGGCATTCCAGACCGGAACGCAGCAGGGTATCCCGGTTTGGCACTTCTGCCATAATACGGCAGGTCTGTGTGGTCTGGTCAATTCTACGGTCTACAAACACAATCTTACCCGAAAAAATCTGTTGTTCCACTTCCGGGGCAGAACCGTTGAGATCAGGCGTAATCTGCACCCGTTCGCCAACGCGAACACGCCAGGAGTCGCTAGCGTCCACAAACCCCGTGACACGAAGCATATCGACGTCCACGAGTTGTACTACTGGCTCATTCGGCGGGAGGGACTCACCCGGATTCTTGAGAATGTCAACGATCACACCATTGTGGGGGCTCACCAACTCCCTGGCCGAGATATCCGCACCCACTCGATCCCGAGCATGCTCGGCGAGCAATTGCTCTTGCTTAGCGGCCTCGAGCGAGAGCCTGGCTTCGGTCAAATTGAACTGGTGTAGTTCCATGTCCTCATCACTGAGCAAATTCCGGACCCTAAGCGACTTCGAGTGCCTGAGTTTCGAATCGCACATGGTGACTTTCGACTCGGCCAGCTTGACCGCCACATTGCTTTCTGCAATGGCCTTCAGACGCTTGTACTCGATCCGAAGTTCATCGTCGTAGAGATGCCCGATGACCTGGCCGGCCTTGACGCGATCGCCACGGCGAACCAGGAGGTCCTTCAGAGTTCCCGCGGTCCCCACCGTGAGGTGGGCCCCCAATGTCGTGACGCGATCGTAATCGATCGCGCATTTCGGAAGGACGATTTCCGGCACACGCTGTTCGGCCTGACGCGCGGGGCCCCCGGGAGCCTCGGCCTTGGTGTCGGCGAGGATTCCGCGGTCCATCGACAGTGGGATCACAAAGACAAGGGCTGACAAGAGGGCGCGCATCTCGGGCTCCAGGACAGAACTCAAACCAATTTTCATACAAGGAGGATTTATTCGGTGCCCTCGACGAGATGAGGGGCTTGCGGTGTCGAACTCTCGTCCAAGCGTGCGTATGACGGCGGAGAAAACGGTCACCCTCCCCCCTCTCGGGGGAGGGTGACCGACGGACATCAATCGTGGTTGGCCGTCGTCCCGTTGCGATGGACTTCTCGCATTTCACCGTTGAGGATGCGAGGCTCGGTGCCATTGGCGTGGCCATTGCCGTTCGAGGAGTTCTCGCTCGAGCCGTAGGTCCCGTAGCCATAGCCATAACCGTAGCCGTAGCCGTAGCCATAACCGTAGCCGCCGGCCTGACCTTCCTTGCTGATGCCGTTGAACAAGACACCCAGCAGCGAAGTGCCCGAGGCATTGAGAATCTCGAGCGCCCGGTCGGCTTCGTTGAGCTTGAGCGTGCCTTCGCGGACGACCAGGATGATCCCGTCCACCGAGCTGCCGATGATGGCCGGGTCGGTGACCGCCAGGATCGGCGACGAGTCGACGATGATGGTGTCGTAGATGCCGCGTGCCTCATTGAGGATGTCACTCAACTGGGACGATGCGAGCAACTCGGCGGGATTCGGAACCTCGGGGCCAGTCGTGATCAGGTCGAGGTTGATCGCCGAACTGGGCTGGGCAACATCAACCACACTGGCCTTGCCGGTGAGCAAGTCGCTGAAGCCGCGATCATTGCTGACGCCGTAAAGTTTGTGGTGGGAAGGCTTACGCAAGTCGCCGTCGATCAGCAATACGCGACGGCCGGTCTGGGCCAGGCTGATGGCGAGGTTGCTGGTGGTCATCGTCTTGCCGTCGCCAGGGTGCGGGCTCGTGATCAGGATGACCTGAGCCGGCTTGGCGCGGCGGACGAATTCGAGATTCGTCCGGACGGTCCGATACGTCTCGGCCCAGAGCGATCGGGGTTGCGTCGAGGTGATCAGCGCCACCTCTTCCTTCGAGCCGAACGTCTTCTCGTTAATCAGGGGAACCTGACCGAGCACGGCGAGATCCAGCATCTGACGGAGTTGGGCGAGCGAGTGGATACGCTGATCCATTCGTTCGGAGAGGAATGCCATGCCGGCTCCACAGAGACCGCCAACCATGAGGGCCATGACCAGGACCAGGCTGATCTTGGGGGCGACCGGCTTCGACAAGGCGTTCGGAGGCTGGGTCGTCTGGGCGATGATGCTACTGAAGTCGCTCGCGAACCTCGCTTGCTTCAACTGATCCACGATCGAGTTGAACAGGTCTCGCTTTCGATCGACGCTCTTCTGGAGGTCGAGGTCCATGAGCAGGACGGTCTCGACTTCCTTCGCCTTATCCTGCTGTTCCTGAACCTTGGTCATCAGCTCTTGATAGATCAACTCGGCCGACTTGAGCGACTGATTGATCGCCTCGGTGAGGTCTCTCACCTCGGTGGCCTCGAGCTTCCCTCGCATCGATCGCGAGCGTTCCTTGACGTCGGCGATCTGCTTGGTGAGGGCCTGGACCTTCGAGTAGTTCGGACCGTACAGCTCCGCCATTTCCTGCTGCTTCTGGGTCAACAGGCGGACGTAATCTGTCGAGTTGGCCTGCAAGGATTCGGAACCGACCGCCGAGCTCAGGCTCGTCGACTCGCCGCCGAGCTGGCTGCAGGCGTGGGCGATGGCCCAGAGCTCGACCCCTTCGCGAGAGAGCTTCTGGACGAGTTCGAGTTGGGCCTTCAGGTTCGAGGTCTTCATCATCATGTCGTTGGCAGCGATGTCCCACTGCTCGAGCCGACGAGTGATGTAAGAGCGGCCCGCCTGATCGAGGAGGAGCATCGGCGAATTCTTGCGGAAATCGACGTAGGCCTTCTCGGCCTCCATCAGCTCCTTCTCGACTTCATCCTTGGCCCGCGTGATGAGCTGGACCACCTCGCCGTTGGTCTTCTGGAAGGTCCCTTCGAGGAAGCTCTTGTAGCTCTCCGTCAGGGCCTCGAGGAATCGGGTGGCTTCCTCGGGCGAGTAGGCTCGGTACGCCAGCTTGACAATCTTGGCGTTCTTTTCGGGCCGCGTCACCTTGAAGTGGTCGATCGCGGTCTCCACGACCGTCTCGCCGGGCTTCGCGTCGCGTTGCAAGGTCGGGAGCCGCGACTCCCCCACTCGCTCGATCGCGTTTTTCACGACAAGCGGGCTGGTGATGAGGAGCAAGTGCGTCGGGATGTAATCCTCATTGCCGCCCGACTCGTTGAAGCGGCTCGTGTCATTGTTATTCACGCTGATCGGCCGCCCGCTCTGCTGGAGGACCAGCAACTGTGCGGTCGCTTCGTAGACGGGCGAGGCCTTGGCGAGGTAAATCACGGCGAGCGTTAGGCAGATCGCGACCGAGGCCGCGACCATCCTCCAACGCCGCTTGAGTATCCTGGGAAACTCATTCAAGAGTTTGGTGAATTCATCAACTTGTGAGCGTTGCGTGGTGTTCGTGCCTGTGAATTCCGACATAGTGGAAGTCCTCGGCTGAAAGCAGGCGGGAATGATCCCGTGAAAATCCTTTATGAATGGCAACGGGCATGAAAGGGATGAATCGCCTGATTCCGCTCATGCATCACGCAACCATCATGGAATCGTAAATTCTTTTGGTTAACGACAAATTCAACGTCGCAAACTCTTGTTATTTCCTCATTGTCGCCGATTGTTCTGCGAGGATGTTTCGAGAGTTTGGGAATCTTTGTTTTGAGTCGGCTCCTCCGGCTCCCTGATGCCGCGCGTGAGGAACTCGTTGACCATTTGCAGTGTTTCGCGGATCTCCTTATTGTTGGGAGCGAGATTGGTCCCGACCAAGGCTTGACGATGAGCCTCTTCGAGGTCGCCCCAGGCCATGAGCCATTCGGCGAATTCCTTCCGTCGATCGGTCCGGAAGGGTTCCTCTTCGAGCACCGACTTCATGGTCCGACGAGCAAAATCGCGGTCGTCGAGTCGTGCTTTCAGTTGAGCCTCGAGCCAGAGCATCTCGACCTTGGAGAGTCGTGTTTCCTCCGGCAAACGTTCAAGCCCGGCCTTGAGGAACTTCGTGCGGACCTCCGCGGCCTCTTCGGCGCCGTAGATTCGATCGGCGAACCGGAGGGCGTAGAGTGCTCCGGTGGGTAGGACGTCGGTGAGGATGAGGTCGGGGGGGAGGTAGGTTCCGGCGGCATCAACAACATCTTCCCAGCCATCCCAAGCACCTCCTCGGATCGTCAGCGTCTGCTTCCAGCATTTCGCCGCGAGATCGAGGTCCTGGGCCTGCGCGGCGAGCTTGGCGGCGGTATCGAGTACAGGAGTATTCGTCCCGGCCAATTCGAGCGCACGAGCCACGTGGGCGGAGGTCGGCTCGCCCTTCTCGATCAAATAATCGAGAGTCGCAAGTCGAAGATGAGGCGTCGCAGACATTGGGCTGCACCGCCTCGCTTCGAGGAACTCACGCGCTGCGGGAATGAGATAGTGTTGGATTGGCTCCTGCTCGAGGACACCACCGGCCTCAGCCAGTTTGTCGGCCGGAGTCGAGTGGACAACGAGGTGCAACCAATTCGGGTCCGCCATGGGTGAATGGGCAGGCTTATCCGCCGAGGTGTCGGCAGGAGTTTGGGCAGGCTTGGTGGAAGGAGGAGTAGAAGCGTCCTTGCTATCTTTGCTGTCCTTGGCTTCCTCGGAAGCAGCCACCGTAGCGTCGTTAATCCACTCGGTGGCCATCACTTCGAAGAGACCCATGTAGGTCATACCGAGTTGGTAATGTCCTTCCCACCAATTCGGTCGTATGCGAACAACAGAGGTCAGAGCAGCTCGCCTAAGTTCCAGGTCTTCCTTGGACAGATCTTCCATCCCGGCCGAGGGCATCCTGCTACCCGGGAACGGCAAGCCGGATCGAACCATGAGGACTTCGGCGCGTGCCAGCTTCGACTGGTGCATAACGACACACGCGCCAAGCACTACCATTCCTATACCAACGGCAAATGAACAGACAATGGCGGGTTTAGTGAGCGGTGTATGAATTGTCTCGGCCTCACTGGAATTTCGGTCGAGGCCGAGACGGCAGAGATATCCCAGCAAGATCAGGGCGGGGACGGTGATCCCAGGAATATGGAACGGGAAGTCACTCAAGCTCTGGAAAGCCAAAGCCAGGCACCCGAAGAACCCTCCCATCACGAGGGTGCGTTCCTGGGAGTCCACCGCATTCTTGTATGCTCGTCGAATCAGCGATGCGAAACCGAGAATCGCAAGAATCCCGAAGACGGCCCCGATAATCCCACCTTCGACGAGTAGCTGAAGGTATTCATCCTCGGCGTGGGAGAAAAAGACAAACCCGCGGCCATTGACGCGAAAGTCAAGGAAAGGCATGACGGCCGACGCGAAGCTTCCCAATCCAACGCCCCATGTTGGAAAGGTCTGCCAAACGGCGATGACGTGCTTCCAGAGGTCAAAGCGGCCGGTGTAGCCGGACGACGTCACGTCGAAGATGGTCAGAAGTCTCACGAAGGGTGACGTCGTACCGAGCACAACAAGAAGAACCGGGATAATAGCCAGGACCGCGAGGATCCCTTTAAAATAAAGATTCTTGGGACGGAGCAGGGCGGCGGTGACGAGTCCCGACAGAGCCATCGCCAGGAACCCACCGCGAGAGTGCGAGCCGAGGATTCCAACGAGGATCATTCCAACGGCGTAAGCCGGGATGAGGAATGAGTCGCCACTCCAGTTGTTAACGAAATTGTTCGCGATGGATTGGATATTATTGCGAGAGGCGTAGTTCCGCGACCTTGAATGTGTCGAAGAGCGCCGTCTTTGACTGGAAAGCAGGAAGAAAGCCAGAGCAAACCCCAGGCCAAGATTCAACGCAGCCGCGAGGGAATTGTGACTGACGAAAGGCCCGCCCGTATACCAACCATCTTTTTGTGGAGATTGGCGGATTCCATAAATCTTTCCATTCCAGGAAAGAGACTGGACGAGGGCGAAGAGCGTGAGGGCCGTCGAATTGACCATCAGCGCCACGCCAAGACGACGGAGCGAAGCGAAACTGCCCAATCCCAGGGCGACCTGAAAAAGGATCCACGAGCCCGCCAATTGTGCAACGACATGAATGGTGGAATCAGGGTCGAGGCTCAGCGTGGATCTGGGCAACCCGACGGGGGGTTGTGTGTCCAACAAGGTACGCTGAGGAACGCTCGCCGTCAGGTCAGCACGAGTCTTATAGGTCGCGGGAGAGAGCGACTTCACCCGCTCGGGGGTCATGGGAAGCGATTGCACAATCCCCAAAATACCAAGACAAAAAATCGCGAGGCTTGGAAGGCAAAGAACACGCTTATACCAATTCTGGCTCCAAGAGGTCACCGTGTGGATGATGGCCAGGATCACGAGACAAATTGAAAGCAGAAAGCCCGACCAAGCGTCGACCCCTCCAATAGCCCAAGGGGTCAAGCAGGCGATCAAGATCAAGATCGCCTCCGAGGCCCACTTCAAGCCAACCATCCGGTTTGTAATCGTCAATTCGCTCATCGGGTTCTATTAGACCTGCCAAATCCAAAGGCTTACGATAGCGATCCGTCAATCAATCCCCTGCCCGAGAGATTACTCCAGCCTCTTGGACAGGAAATTGATTCATCAAGAATGTTGCCACCGAATCTTTAAGGAATCGATGACAACGTTACGGGTCGACGATTCCGTGAGAACGTCGACCCTAGGAACCGGTAGGTTAGGGCGACTTATTGGAAGTTGGTCGCGGCCTGGAGGAAGTTGGCGGTGGCGTTGTCCTTGGCCAGCTGGTAGAGAGCGATGACGCCCTGGAGGCTGGTGGAGAACTGGGTGGGGGTGATCAACCCTGCGATGAGCTGTCGCATGAGGCTACGCTCCTGCGAGAGTTCGGCGCGGTTGAGCAGATTGATCAACCGCAGGTACTGACGCTGCAGGATGATGAACTGGCGAAGCTGGAAGGGGTTCAGCGAGGTCGGGGTCGCGGCAGCGGTCACGCCACGGGCGGCGCGGAGCGAGCTGCGCTGAGCGGCGAAGGCGGCGGCCGGCGTGGTCGGCGCGGTCACCATGGTCGCGGTGCTCTGGGCGGAAAGCGTGGTGGGCAGGGCCAGGAAAGCCGCGAACTTGTCTTTCTTGGTGGCGGCCTGGGCCGTCGACCCTTCGGCGAGTCCGGCCGCCCCGATCAGAACGGCAAGGCTCAGGATTTTCTTGGTCAGACTCATCTGAGGAATCTCCGTGGATACAAGTCTGTCGGAAGAGAGGCTGGAGTAATTCTTAGAATATTTTGGCAGCGGGTTGGCCACAGGATTGTATCTACCGCTAAAGCGTTATCGATTCTGTATCGAGATACATCGCCGGATCTGTCACACTCGAAACGCAAATCGAGCCTTGGGTCTGACAAATCTTCTTATTCATCTCGAAGGGGATCAATCAGGGGATGGGAGAGGAAGGCCTCGAGGCAAGGATGGTTACTAATTGAACATACCCAAATCCTAGGACAGGAATCATCAAGCTGCTCGGATCGGTCCAGGTCGAAACCACTCCCATGAAGCAGGATACTCACTACAGTAGAGTAACATACCGCGAATGTGACGGCAGAAATCCGAAAACAACCCCGCATCGTACGAAAACCGGTCGGAATAGTGTCGACTCATGAACTAGCGTAGAATTAAATCAACTGCACGCCTTTTCAAACAAACATAATACCAAAATTAGCAAATCCATCTTGCCTCCTCGGGTTTCGAGGAAACCACCCTCGCTGCACCATCCACAACCTAAGGAACAATTCATTAAAGATTCACCAGCAAGACCACCGGGATGAACCGAGACTATTTTATACGACCTCAAAAGCCCCGTCCAAATCACCCTTCATCCATAGATTTCAGGTCAATACCCGTTTCAACTTCAGGAAAATCTCTTCCCACCCTAAGATCGGACACCTAACACAGCCAATTAGGAAACAATCCTGGCTGAATCTCCCAAACGCTTCTTAAGGAGGAGCCATTTCCGACCCGAACCTAACACGACCTGTGATCTGTCGTGTGATCTTGATGCCTACGAGGCACGAAGTTCGAGCTTCCGGTAATGTTCCATCGAGAAAGAATCTCGATAACCGCAAGAAGAAGCCTGCGTGTAAACGCCCTGTTCTTGCGCAAAGCATCGGCTGACAGGGGGAGTTAGGGAGAAATGCCGATCCGTGGCGGGAGGCTAAGAATTCTGAAAATCGAAGCCTTTAGGTGGGTAAGGCTCCTGCGGAACTTCTCCGACCAGAGTAGCCTTGTTCGGAGTTGAAGTCAATCAATTGATTTCGTTCCTGAGAGCCGCGGGCGAATTAGAGACTTCTAATTCTTCAAAATTGCCCGCAGGTCAACCGCGATCCGTGAATCACAAGCCAAGCACATTCACAAGAATCAAGAAGGCAAAAGCGCCAAACATCGAAGATTCAACAGCGAAACAATCGAAACCAAAACCACCTTAATACTACCGCTCTTCAAAAGCGCAAATCATTTCAGGAGAAGGACTAAGAATCATCCAAACCTTAAAAGCCAAGCTCCCCAGATTGCCACGACACAAGAAAAATAAAGACATATAGGAACTTTCAAAATACCTGATAACTTAATCCTCTTGAAGGAGATTTGAACACCTGCTTGAGACAACTCGCCCTATCAAATCTCGCCGAAACAGAACAACCTATTTCAAGAGCGCAACACCGATAGTTTACCTTAAAGGGCGCATTTTGTCAATCAGTGGACATGAAGTGGTGGCCGCAAACCTGCGTGCAGCGTACCATCTTCATCGCATCACTCAGGCCTAATAATGCATTCGTCATCAAAAAAACCTGAATGTCGATCCCTGCAAATTCAATTGCCGCAAATCCCCTCCACGTTGATTTTACATCTAAAATCCCACGACTTTCGGTTGAGCTCGCTCAACCGAGCCCAGAGTTCTTGATCTAAGTCCAAGATGTCAACAGTGTTAGCCTGCATGAATTGTATGAGTTTTCATTCAAGCTTAGTTCTTGCATCGCAGACGATGGCACTAGAATTGCATTGCCTACCACACTATGACTGAAATCCTCCGTTAATCTTCCGTCGTTCCGAAGGCTCTGCCGCTCTCCTAGCCAGTGAAGCCATAGAATGCCTTCACTGACGGTGTCCGCCTTTTGGGTTGAGAGGACTTCGTCTTGATTCGATCCGTCTCTTGGACCACGGCCAACTCGCGGCAAAGTTCTTTCGCCGCTTCAGTGCGTCCAGACCAGTGGTGAAATCTTTTGGGCACCACATGCCTGGGCAATGAACACGGATTGTTGTCTAGAGTAATGACGTAAGTCACCAAACGCCGTGAGCACTTCGCGAAGGATCCGGTATCTACGGGATCTGTATTCGAGATCGCGTGCAGTATTCTTGGCCGGCCGCCGGATCAGCTGGGCGAGTTGTGACATTGGAGCCGAGCGCGGACTTCGGACTCGATCCGTGTGAGGACTTGGTCGAGATCCATGTCGGTCGTGTCGATTAGGATGGCATCATCCGCGGGCTTCATCGGAGCTATGGTGCGTGAGGCATCACCGTCGTCTCGATCGCTGAGATCCTTCCGCACGATCTCGATTGAGCCGATCTGGCCCTTCGTGGTGAATTCTTCATGACGTCGGCGGGCACGCTCTTCAAGGCTGGCCGTGAGATAAAACTTGCAGAAGGCTTCGGGGAAAACGACGGTCCCCTGATCGCGACCTTCGGTCACGAGGTGGTTATCCTCGGAAGCAAGTCTTTGCCATTCCACGAGTTGAGTGCGAACTCTCGGGCTTCCTGCGATATATTTCGTGGCACGAGTGACATCGACACTTCGAATTAGGGTCGTGACGTCCTCGCCATCGAGCAAGACTCGATCATCGAGCAGACGCACGGTAGTGCGAGCCGCGAGTTCACCTAACGCCTTTTCATCCTCGAGATCGATCTCAGCCCGCAGGGCTGCCACGGTCACGGCGCGGTACATCGCCCCGGTGTCGAGCAGACGCCAACCGAGTTGACCGGCGAGACGACGGGCGATGGTGCTCTTACCGGAGCCAGCCGGCCCGTCGATGGTCACCACGAACCTCATAGAGCTTGTTCCTACCGCTTCAAGGAGAAAATTCGTACAGCTCACCAGTTTACCTAGTATCACGCCATCGTTGCAACGAACCTCGCCGCGTCCTGCCCGCCAGTCGGAAAACGCCGGCTCCACGACCTCGTTTGACCGTCGTCGACTGGGTCGTCGCAAGGGAGTCCGTTGAAATCCTGCCCTCCGCCTGTCATATATATTGGCTGATCGAACACCAGGAGTTTGGAGCGAAAGCATGGCAGGAGGCCGGCAGGGGAGAGCTCGGCAGGAGGTCTTCAACCTCTCTTCGCAGGATCTCCATAAATCTTTGGGTAGCCTCTTCCTTCGCACGCTCAATGGACTGCGAAGCGAGACAGGCTTTAACTGCGCGCTTGCGGTGAGTAACACAAATGGCGGCGAGTGCCAGGAGTGGCGAAGCCAGCCAGATTTCGTCCCGCAGCTGAACTCTCACGGCGTGCTTCTGAGCTACCACGAAAGCTTCGACAGCCAGCAAGGAACCGTCTGGCGGGAAACGACCGGCCTGCCGGTTCGCGTCAAGCAGGGAATCCCCGCTGACGAGCCCAGGCCCACCGACACCTGCTGCGGTCACAGCCCAAGGAAGCCTGCTTGCGCCTGCTGATTAGCAAGGCCAAACCCCAATCACCACGCGGCCGTCAAACAGAGGCGAATCCTTGGTCACTGGGGTTCGTTGATAAATCACTCGCGTTGAGATCCCGCGGAACGCTTGCGTTGTGGTTGCAGGCCGAGGGCTCATTCAGGACGTCCCGACGCACTTGCGGAGTGGAACATGCCGATCTCAGTTGTCATCCTGACGTTCAACTCGGAAGCCTCGATCGGGAAGACACTTGCGAGCGTCGCGGGATTGTCCGACGACATCCATGTCGTCGACTCCTACAGCAAGGATCGGACGCTGGACATCTCACGCGAGTTTGGCGCCAACGTGACCGAGCATTCTTTCGAGAATTACGGGGCCCAGCGTAACTGGGCCATCGAAAACCTGCCGCTCAAGCACGACTGGCAACTCCACCTCGACGCCGACGAACGACTTTCGGACGCCCTGCTCGCGGAGATCAAAGCCCTCAATGTCGGTGAGGGTGGTGTGGTCGGCTACCACGTCCCGCGCCTGATGCACTTCATGGACAAGCCCATCAGGCACGGGGCGATGTTCCCCACCTGGCACATGCGTCTGTTCAAGACGGGCATGGGGCATTGCGAGGCCCGGCTCTACGATCAGCACTTCTACGCGGATGGTCCGACGCAACAGCTCAAGAACCACATGGTTGATGATATCCAGATGAGCCTGTCGGAGTGGACCGCGAGGCATAACCGCTGGGCCGACGCCGAGGTGCAGGAGATCCTCGCGAAGCAGACGGACAGGCGAGTCCAGGCGAGCTTCTGGGGCAACCCCGTCGAGCGCAAACGCTACCTGCGTGGGCTCTACGACCGTACGCCCCTGTTCGTCCGCCCGTTCGCCCTCTTCTTCTATCGATACTTCCTCCGCTTCGGATTCCTGGACGGTTCCGAAGGCTTCATTTTCTACGTGCTGCAGACTTTCTGGTTCCGGTTCATCGTCGACGCCAAGCTGTATGAAGCCCGCCGCGCCGCCCGTCGTAAGGCGATCCCTACGCAGGTCGAGCCGGAACCGGTGGCGAGCCGGGGTTGATCGCCCGATCGGCCGTCACGCCAATGATCAACTCGTTTTAAATACGTTCGCTTCTTCAAGTAAAACACCGAATCGCATCATTCACTGCAAATATGTTCGCGAGGCCCAATACTCAGGGCTTGCACACATGATCCACCAGGCCTTCGGGTGTCCATTCGAGGCTGAGGACTTCGGGAAGTTCGGCAAGTTGCTTGATGACCGGGGGATGGAGAGGATCCTTCGATCGGGATGGCCAGCGGACCTCGCAAACGAGGGTCCAGCGCTTCTCGGTCATCTCGTAGCGAACCGCCGATGACGAGACCGTAAAGCCACCGTCGTGCATCCGCTGAAAGACGACCTCTTCGGCGGGTCCGTCGAAGGTCGCGGTTAACACCAAGGTTCCCTTGCGGTCGCGCGGGATCCAGGCTTCGAAGTGTTTGAGGGTCGTCAGGACGAGCATCCCGAGGGCGAGCGTGACACACCCCAGCCCGATCTGACCGGCGCCGAAGCAGAGCCCCATGGTGGTCACGAACCAGAGCGTCGCCGCGGTCGTGACCCCAAGGACCACGTCGCCTTTCTTGAGGATGGCGCCTCCGCCGATGAATCCCATCCCCGTTAGGATGCCCAGGGGAAGACGCATCAGGTCGAGCGAGACGAACGAGTCGGCGGGCTTTCCTGCCATCGAGAGGAGCAGGTTCACCTGGATCATCGAGACCGCCGCGGCCAGGCAAACGAGCATCGTCGTCCGGAGCCCGGCCGGTCGTCCATGCTCGCCTCGATTCAATCCCACCAGACCGCCCGCAATAGCGGTGAGAATGAGCCGCAGCAGAATCTCCTGCCATCCGAGATGAACCGCCATGCTTTTCTCCTGGCTGATTCCAAGGCGAGACGAAATAGGGCATTGCCGACACGGTAAGGGTAGAGATCGCGTCGACGACGCCCCGGTGACACCACATTGTCAGATGCCAACGGCCCCTCGTGAAGGATCGTATGGGCCGCGGCGAGGCGCTCCAGTCCCTTAGTTTCGTCAACGAGTGGCATGCCGGATCACCCGTTCTATTCGCCCTAGCAGAGCCTGAACGACGAAATGAACCCGGCGAAGGGCAGGGCGGGGCTTGACCGAGTTGACCGCCCAAACGTCTTGACGGATTTGACCGCGATTCGATCATTCTCGTGGTCGCGACGATCGGAAGGCCACGACGGCCCGAAGACAGATCTCGCGGTGGAGGCCGAGTCATGCCGAAGGAATTAGGCCGCTGTGCCTGGGCCGAGAGCCATGAACTGCTGCTCGACTATCACGACAAGGAATGGGGCGTACCCGAGCGCGACAGTCGTGCACTCTGGGAGAAGCTCATCCTGGACGGCTTCCAGGCGGGGCTCTCGTGGCTGACGATCCTGAAGAAGCGCGAGGCCTTCCGCGAAGCGTTCCAGGGATTCGACCCCGAGGTCGTATCGCGGTATGGGCCGGCCGACGTCGACCGCCTCCTCGAGAACCCGGGCATCATCCGGTCACGAGCCAAGATCGAGGCGACGATCGGCAACGCCCGCTCTTACCTCGCAATGGCGGAGGAGGGGGTCGACTTCTCGACGTTCGTCTGGTCGCTAGCCGGCGGAACTCCGATCGAGAACACGACGGGGATCGTCCCGGCGAAGACGGAGCTCTCCGAAGAAATGTCGCGTGCGTTGAAGAAACGCGGCTTCAAATTCGTCGGCCCGGTCATCGTTTATGCCTGGATGCAAGCGACCGGCATCGTCAACGACCATACCCCGGGTTGCTTCCGCAAGAAGCCGAAAAAGTCTTGAGGTTGACGGTTCGCTCGGGCTATCCGAGGACTGCGTCGGCACAAATCGGATTTGGCGAAGGAGCCCAACTGGCTGAAGCGATCAGGCTACCGAATAACCTCGGAACGGAAGAGGCCCCGGCGACGATGGACGACTTCATGGCGGTGCTTCGGCGTGAATTCGAGGCAGACGAGGGCTCGTTCCTGCTCACGCTCAGGGTCCAACTGGAGTGGGAGAGAGCGTCGTTCTCGAGGCTCGTCCGCGCCATGGAACTCTGCGCAATGGCGTACGAGGGGCGAGGAGACATCGAACAGTGGGTGGCCAACGGGTTCTGGTACATGGAGCAGTTCGTTCCGGACTGGTCGAGCTCGGACTGACTCTCCGTCTCGCCTAGATGTGTAGGGCCGCGAACACAGGGCTTGATCCCATCCTTGCCCCATCCGGGAGATCCGCAATTTCCCTTCGGGAGATGGGCCGAGGACGTTGGTGAGGACTTCACTCACCTTTGCGGGTCACTAAAATTTGATGATGGCGGACGACCATTGACATGTCGACAAGGTCGCCGAGTGATCGGCATGGAGTCGCTCGAATGAGCCGGCATCGGGTTTCGCGATGGGTTGCTGCGTGGATGGTCATGACGGTCACTGCCCCTGCAGCCCGGGCGCAGGCGCCCCCGGCCGCGTTGAACGCGAACGAACCGATCAAGGCGACGGCGTCGACCATCTCCGACCTGGCTCGATATGAGTCCACCGGGCTCTCGCTATTACATCCTTACACACCGGGGAAAATCCCGGTGGTCTTCGTGCACGGGCTGTGGTCGAGCCCCTGGTCCTGGGACCGCATGATCAAGGCCCTGGAAACCGACGACGAGCTCAACGGCCGCTATCAGTTCTGGACCTTCGGCTACGCCACGGGGGATCCCATCCCGTACTCGGCCTCGCTGCTCAGGCACAACCTGGAAGAGGCGAGGCGGAGGTTCGACCCCCAGAACTCCGACCCGGCCTTTGCCCGCATGGTCATCGTGGGCCACAGCATGGGCGGACTGCTGAGCAAGATGATGGTCGTCGACAGCGGCGATCGGCTCTGGCACATGATCAGCGACCGGAAGTTCGAGGAACTGTCCGCCGACGCCAGCGATCGCGACATCTTCAGGCAGGCGGTCATCTTCCGGCCTCGTCCCGAGATCCGGAGGGTCGTCTTCATCGCGACGCCGCACCAGGGGAGCCACGTCGATCGCGGCTCTCTGCAACGGATCGGCACTCGCCTCGTGCGACTGCCCGACCCCTTGAGGTCCGTGCATCACAGGCTGATCGCCCGCAACGACAAGGAGTTCTTCAAGGAGCATTTCAGGAAAGGGCTCCCGACCAGCATCGACGAGCTCGAGTGGGGATCTCCGATCCTCAAGGGCTTGCACGGCCTGAACGTCGCCGCGACGGTCAAGGCGCACTCGATCATCGCGGTTCGAAAGGGCCAGCAGGCTTCAGACGCCACCGACGGCCTCGTCACCTACGCGAGCGCCCACCTCGAAGGCGTGGAGTCGGAGAGGGTCGTCACCGCAGCCCATCTCTGCCAGGACCATCCGGAGGTCATCCACGAGGTCCGACGCATCCTCGTGGAACACGAAATCCCCTGAAATTCAGATGACTCTCCGCCAACGATCCGTACATCCAAAAATTCACGAACGAGGGAGTGATCGGATTTCGATATCCCGACCATCATCATCGAAACTTCTCGATTCGCTCACGTCAGCCTCACCTGAATGGGCATACTGATCACAGAATTTGCTGTCTTGATCATCCATTACCCCCCATCAGGACCGGACGCTACGGAATGATTCGCCGCGACATGCCCCCCCGTGCCGCTTTTACCCTCATCGAATTGCTGGTCGTCATCGCGATCATCGCCGTCTTGATCGCCCTGCTTCTGCCCGCAGTGCAGAGCGCCCGCGAGGCTGCCCGTCGTGCCCAGTGCACGAACAACCTGAAGCAGGTGGGTCTCGGCCTCCACAACTTCGAGAGCGCCAACGGCTTCTTCCCCCCGTCGGGGATCCGAGGTTCCGGCATCTGCCAGCCGATGAACATCAACGTGAATCCCGATGGGACGATCCTGCCCAGCGGCCAGCGTGCCTCGAGCTACGTCTTCACCCACATCCTGCCCTACATGGAGCAGGTGAATCTCTACAACAGCTACAACGTCAAGCAGGACTTCCGGAAGTCGCAGAACTCCACGGCCGTCGTGACCCTGATCCCGACGCTCCTCTGCCCGTCGTCGGCCAACAGCGAGAAGTTCCACACGTTCGATGACGCCAACGGCGACGCCGTGGCCTCCGGCGGCCCCTTCACGAACGTGCGGACCGCCACCTCGGACTACGCCATCAGCAACGGTATCGAGGCCCTGCTCGCGGCCACCGACATGGTCGACCTCAAGGACGCCGGCCAGTACTCCATGCTCCGCAACGTGACGGGGGGCGAGCCCAACAACGTGACCTACCACTCGCAGGTCACGGACGGGCTGTCGAACACGATCATGATGAGCGAGGACGCCGGCCGGCCGCACATCTATCGCTCGGGCGGTCGCAGGGATACCTCGGTCATCCCTGGCGAAGGCTCCGCGGGGGGCTGGGCCGACTACGACACCGGGTACACCCTGCACAGCTTCACGCTGGATGGCTCGAAGAACCCCGGGCCTTGCTTCACGAGCTGCTACAACGGCAACGAGGACTACTCGTTCCACCCCGGCGGCGGCAACTACCTGATGGGCGACGGCTCCGTCCGCTTCATCAAGAGCACGACGAGCATCCGGATCTACGTGCGGCTTCTCACCCGAGGTATGGGCGAAGTCCTCTCCTCCGACCAGTTCTGACGAATCCACATCCTCGCTCGTTGACGACGAAGACCCATCGTCGTCAACGGGCGTCCCCACGTCCGCGTCCTCCAGTGCCATCGAGGCATTCGAGGACGCGTTCTCCACTCGGGGACAATTCCGCAATCACCCCATTCGGACGGACATCCACCATGCTTCGACGCTGGATTGCCTACTCGTCGGCCGCGATCGCAGGCCTCTGCCTCTCGGCCTGCGGCAACGATTCGGACGGCTACCGCTTCAAGGTCTTCCCCGCGGTGGGGAAGGTCGTCTACAAGGGGAAGCCCCTCCCCAGGGCCTTCGTGCGTTTCCACCCGACCGACCCGGCGAAGGTCCAGCTTCCCGATGGCCAGACGGGCCTGCCCGTGCTGCTCACGACCGAGACCGACGAGAAAGGCAAGTTCTCGCATAGCACGTACGTAGCCGATGACGGCGTCCCAGCCGGCGACTACGCCGTGACGGTGATGACGACCCTGCCTTCCCGGGATGTCGAGAACTCCGACGGCCCCGCGCAACCGCCCCCTCGCGCGGCGATGCCGAGCAAGACCTACCGCGACCCCGCCAAAACGCCCCTCAAGGCGACGGTCAAGGAAGGCGTGAACGAGTTCACATTCGAGCTCGAGTGAACTCTCAACCCTCTCGCGATCAGAGCATGACAACCCTATCACGAGAGGGTGGCTGGATGGGTTCCCTTACTTGCTTTCCGCCGGTGAAGGGGCCAGGGCAGCCTTGAGGTCCTTGGGGCGAGGCGTGGCGTCGCCGGGGATCATTCCCATGGACCATTGCACCGTCTCGAGCCACATCTTCTGGATCTCGGGGCGGTCCCAGACCTCGAGGCAATGACCTAGGCCGTTATAGAGAACGCGCCCTTTGCCGTAGTTGCGCGCCCAGACCACGGCAAAATCCCTGTCCTTGCGCTTCACGCCCTTCTTAGTCAGGTCTACCTTGCTCGCATCCAGGCTCAGGAGGACTCGCACGTTGTCGCGTGAGAAATCCTTCATTTGGTAGATCTCGTCCTTGAAGTGGAACTGCGTCGGCAGGTGGCCCATGCCGGGAAAGTTCGAGTCCTCGACGACGAACGGGGCGTCGAATTGCCCCCAAGGGTGGCCGTCGAAATAGCCGCCGATCATCCGGCCGTAGTCGGGCCAGCCGAGGAAAGTGATCGTCGCGCTGTGGATCCCGATGAAGCCCTTGCCGTCGTCATGGATGAAGGAGAGCAGGTCCGCCTTCTGCGACTCATCCATGTCGAGGTTGCCGTCGGTGAAGAAGACGACGGCGTCGAAGTCGTTGAGGTTCTTCGCCTCCCACTTGAGCGGCTTCTTGGTGATCGCGGTGCAGTCGGTGCGGAAGTAGGTATTCCACTTCCCCGAGCTCTTCCCGAGCTCGTAGAGCGTGACCATCGCGGCCGAAATCGACTCATGCTGATACCCCTTGCTCTGGCCGATCACCAGCAGGTTCCGCTTCTTCTCCTCGGCGCGCGTCGAGTTGTTCAGGACGGAGAACGTGACCAGGGCCAGGGCGAGGATCCGGAACGTGGATTTCGTATTCATGGACCATCTCCCAAAATCACGGGTGAGTTGACCTGGAAGTGCCTCGCATGAGTGCCGGGAGAAGAGGGGGAGTGGCACTCTCGATTCGATGGGATTTCTGCGAGAGATGCGGGCCAGTGCAGGGCTGACCCGAGTTGGCCATGTGGCCGATTTCCTAGGTGGCCGCCGCCGGCCAAGCCGACGGCGACCTCGAGATTCTCAGAGCCTCGGATTACTTCGCGGCGGCGCCGACGAGGGTCTCGGCCTCGATCAGTTCCTTCATGAAGCGGGCGGCGAGGCGGGCCTGCTCGTGGGCGTAGCTGATGTCGACCGTCTCGCCGTTGATGACGGGGAGCTGGTGGCAGAGCTCGTAGCCGATGTAGCCGTTGTAGTTGATCTCGTTCATGGCGCGGACGAAGTCGCGGTAGTACTGGTTCGTCTCCTCACCGATGACGCCGTCGTTCCGCTCGAAGCCGCGGATTGAGCCGTCGGAGAGTTCCTCGAACTCGCCGCCGAAGTGGGTGAGTGCCTGCAACGAACCGACCGCCAGGGCTCCTTCGCGGATCCCGGCGCTGCTGCGATCCGGCATGAGCGGGGCGTCGAGGCAGAGCTTCAAGTGGGGCGAGTCGACCTCCTTGACCATGCGGAGGAGGTCGTTGTGGTCGTTGATGAGCGGCTTGTGGTTCTGCAGGGAGAGGGTGATCCCGGCGTCGCCGGCGTAGCGGGCGCTCTCGATGAGGGCCTCGCGGCACCAGTCCCAGATCTCCTCGGTGGAGAACTTCTCGTGGACGATCGGCCAGTAACCTTCGGCGATGTCGTACGTGGCCAACTGGGGATGACGGGTCACGCCCCACCAGGCGAGGAAGACGCGCAAGGTCGGGGCGCCGAGGTCGGCCGTCATGCGGATCAGCTCCTTGGTGAAGCAGATCTGCGACTCGCGGACCTCGGGGACCGGGTTGCTGAAGTCGTTGTTGGCCGCGACCGCGTAGATCTCGAGCCCTTCGCCCTCGGCGGTCGCTCGTAGTTCCTGGCAGCGGGCCTTGGGCCAGTCGAGCGGGTTGCCGTGGGGACGCTTGCCGTCGATCTCGATCCCGTCGTAGCCGAATTCCTTGGCCTTCTTGATCATCTGAGGCAGCGTAAGTTCCTGGCCGCGATACCAGAGGCCCAGGTAGGTGATGCTGTAGAGTCCAACCTTCATCGATCGTTCCTTTCTCGCCCGGCCAGGGGTCTGGTGGGCGTGATGCGTCACTTTTGGAAAAAGCCAAATCCGTTGAATTCAGCCGATCACGCGTTGGTCACTGACTCTTGCCCGAGGCCCAGAGGATGGCGTTGTGCACGAGCCTCCGGTAGGTCGGGTTGGCGAACGCCGTGTGTCCGTGCCCGAGCTGGATCGCCACGACCTTGAACTTCGGGTCGGGGCCGATCCAGGCGACGACGGGCGTGCTGTTCGGGTTCTCGGTCGTGAGGAGCGGGCGGACCTTCGGCGAGATGTACATCCTCCCGTACGACTCGTCGACGATATGGAAGGGGGCGATCCCGGCCAGGATCGGATGCGTCTCGTCCTTGGGCGTGACGAACATATGCTCACCGTCCTTGACGGAGGAGCTCGGCGTGGTCCCCTCGCGGGCCAGGCGATAGCTCCCGCCGACGACGTCCTGATACCACCAGGTCCACTTCTGGTAGTTCAGCAGGGCGTGATGGAGAACCACCACGCCGCCGCCGCTCTCCACGAAGTCGCGGAGGTTCTTCTTTCCGTTGTCGTCGAGGTCGCGGGTGAAGTCATACATGATGAGCACGTCGTACTTGCCGCGCAGGTCCTTCTGGAAGGCCGTGGCGCTCGCGATCACCGGCAGCCAGTTCAGGTCCTTGTACCCGTCGAAGAGCGAGTAGAAGGCCGTCTCGTGGTCATGCCCGCCGTTGATCACCATGCCCCTGATGGCGTCGGGACTCTTCGGTGGCGCGGGGTTGTCGACGGGCAGTGTGACGTTCCCCGTCGCCGCCCATTCCGTGCCGCGAGCCAGCACCGTCTTGAAGGCACTCTCGTGCATCCCGGCCGCCCCCTTGCCGAGTGCCGTGGCGAAGACGCGTCCCTTGCCGAGCTCGGAGGCGATGAGGACGGGCTCGCCTTCACCACCTGCCGTCGTCGCGGAATCGACCGCGTAAGCAAGAGCCTTGGCTTTGGGCGAGAGGCTCAGGCCCCGGCAGAAAGCGTCGGCGACCTGGATTTCAGGCCTCAGCCCCCTGACGATCGGATGTTCATCCTTGCCGAGCTTGACGGTGAAGAAGTGCGTCGGCGTCAGAGTGGGGCTCGCTCCCGAGACCGGCAGGAGGCCGTGAGTCGATCCCGACTTCGGCTTCGAGAGCAGGGCCGATTGCGTAAGCACCAGCCCTTTGCCCGACTCGACGAACGAGGCAATCGCCTTCTCGGCCTCGCCCCCCGCCGTCGTGACACCGGAGTCGTCCACTACCACATCAATGCCGGCAAGACTTTGAGCCGAGAGCCCTGAGGGGACCTCGCAGACGCGAACGTCGAACCGCCCGGTCTCGCCGAGGATGCGGCGGACCAAGGGGGTCGTCTCGCGCCAGTCGTGCTCACCCTGGCCCGACAGGACGAGGACCTTAACCGTCCCTTCGGCGGCTTGCGCCGGCGTCGAGGCGCCAACGACCGCGATCAATCCCAGCAACCCGAACGTCCGATTCATCCACGAGATCATTGGTCTCGATCCCCCATCCGATCCAGGTGGCTTTGCAACGAGCCGCAGTTTCAGACGCCCCAACCCGGGCGATACTCCGGCCGGACCATGGCCTTCGCCGCGTCGGAGCCGGTGAGGGTCATGCTCGAGGAATCCCAACCCACGCGTTCGCCCGTGCGGAGTGAGATGTTCCCGAGGTGGAGCGCCTCGGTGACCTTCGACGAGAAGACGAAGTTGGCCCCGGTGCGGAGCTTGTCGTCGTGGATGGCGTCGAGCCACTCTCGCTCGTTGCCGGGAGAGCGGGGGAGGGTCTTGGGAGGCTCGACGAATGTCTTTCGACTGGCGGTCGGGAAGAGTTCCATCTTGCCGCCGTTGAAGTCGCAGAGGAGCGTCCCCTTCGAGCCGATGAAGATCAGGCCCTCGGAGGGCAAGCGGCGATCCCCCTCGATCTCCCTGGGCTTCTTGGGCTTGAGGCCGCCGTCGTACCAGGTCAGTCGCACGGGGGGCTTCGAATCTCGCGCGGCGAAGTCGAGATGGATCACCGACGCCTTGGGGAAGGTCTCCGGGAACCTGGCATCGGTCTCGCTCTCGGCCGCGATCGGGGCTGAGAGCTTGAGGGCGCGATAGACGCTGTCGAGGCTGTAGCAGCCCATGTCGCCGAAGGCTCCGCAGCCGAAGTCGGCCCATCCTCTCCAGACGAAGTGGAGGTAAGCGGGGTTGAACGGGCGTTCGGGCGAGGGGCCGAGCCAGAGGTCCCAATCGATCCCCTCCGGGACTGGGGCCGTCTCGCTGGGCCGGTTCAGGCCCTGGGGCCAGGAAGGGCGGTTGGTCCAGTTGAGGACGCGGGTGATGTCACCGATGATTCCCGCGTCGATGCACTCGATGAGGCGCCGGGTATCCTCGGAGGCCTGGCGGGTCACGGCGACCTGCGTGGCGACGTTCGCTTGTTCGGCGGCCTTCGCCATGAGCCGGGCCGCATGCAGCGAGTGGGCCATCGGCTTCTGGCAGTAGACGTGCTTCCCTCGCTTCAACGCCGCGAGGGCGGCGGGGGCGTGATGGACGTCGGTCGTGCCGACGACCACGGCATCGACGTCCTTCTCCTTGTCCAGCAGTTCGCGATAGTCGGCATAGGCCGAGCAGCTTCGGGCCGAGCCTGAACGCTGGCCGCGGGCGTTGTAGGCGTCGACGATCTTCTGGGCCGGCTCGCGCCCCGCGACCCCCGCCGGGGCGCTGAAGGTCGGGGTGAGGGGCAGCATCGGGGCGTTGGGGCTGAGCCACTCCCAGCCGGAGTTCGTGCCCATGATCTTGCGGACGTGGTTGCAGAACTCGCTGCGGCTCCACTGGTGGTAGTTCGCCGCCGACTTGACCGGGTCGCTGACCGCCACCGCCTGGAGGTCGGGGTGTTGCAGGAAGTCGAACATGACCCGCAACCCTTGCGAGCCGACCCCGAGGAAGGCGACGTTGATCCGGCTGTTGGCGGCGACGGCGCCCCCCCGGCCGAGGACATGACTCGGCACGATCGTGAACGTCGCGGCCGCCGCCGCACCGGCGAGGAAGCCTCGCCGGGAGACCGGAGCCGTGCTCGTCGCTTTCTGGCTTTCCGTCGTGTTCATGACCGAGGGGACCTCCACCAAAACTCGAGGGCGGAACCAACTCGAGATACTTACTTGCTCAATTCCTTGATGTAGATATTCTTGAACTGGACGAGGCTGGGGGGGCCGCTCCACTCGCCCTTCTTGTTCTTGCCGCCGTGGTGCTGGAGGGCGAGCTTGCCGATGGCGGGGAGGTCGGGGACGGTGGCCGAGGGGACCACGAGCTTGCCGTTCAGCTCGACGCTGACGGTCTTGCCTTTGACGGTGATCTCGAAGTGATTCCACTCGCCGACCGGCTTGTCGGCCTGGAACTTAGGCGTCACCGCCGCGCGGACTTCGGGCAGGGTCTTGGGGTCCATGCGGACGCTGTACATCTCGCCCGAGCCGATCGGCCAGCACCAGATGTTGACCTGATAGTGGCCGTCGCCGCGGAGGTAGACGCCGGAGTCGGCGTCGGGCAGGGCCAGCTTCAGCTCCTTGCCGTGGATGTCCTTGGCGTGGGTCCCGTTCGGCAGGATGTACGGGATGTTCTTGTTGATGAACGGGGCTTCCTTGATCCGCCAGTCCAGTTTCAGGACGAAGTCGGTGTATTCCTTCTCGCTCCAGAGGGTCTTGTCCCCCTTGGCCTCGCTGAGGGCGTCGTAGTCGATGATCCCGTCGACGACCTTCCAGTGGCCGTTGTCCCCTTCGGGCACCTTCCAGCCGGTGAAATCCTTGCCGTTGAAGAGGGGGGTGAATCCCTCGGGCGTCTCGACCTCGCCAGCCCAGGCCAGGGAGACGGTGAGGAGGCTGACCGCCGAAAGGACCAATGCGTTTCGCTTCAACATGGGTGGGTTCCCGAAGTGCTCGAGTCGTACATCCGAGAATGCGATGGTCGGAATACTACCGGCGCCCTGGGGCCGAAGATTGCTCCCCAGCGGCAGGATTTGTGACAGAAACGGCAAAGCCCCGGCTGTCAGGCTGGGGCAGGCCACATGCCCATGGGACCAGCAGATCCCTTGAAATCCAGGGCCAAGCACGCCTCGACCTCACATCCCCGACGGAGGAGGGGGCACGTCGAGCGACGGATTGGCGTTGAAGAAGCCGTCGGGCCGGAGGAGGAACCCGGCCGAGCTGACGGGCATCACCGGCCAGTCCTCGATCCGGGGGATGTGCGTCTGGCCGAACGTGTACCAGAGGACGAGGTCGGTGTCGGCGATGTCGCGGTTGTCCTTGGTCCAACGGGGCAAGCCGTCGTCGCCGGGGTGCTGGTTCGGGTAGTCGCCGCTCGGGTAGCGTTCCTCATTGCGGAAGGGGGTCACCCAGAGGTTCTTGGTGACGAAGGCCGCCCGCTTGAGGATCGCCGAGCCGGGGCGGGCGTAGGGCAGGGTGTTCTCGGTCGGGCAGAGGCGATAGCCGACGGGGCCGCCCAGCTCGTTCTTGCGGGCGTTGTTGACGATCCGCCAGAAGCGGGACGAGAGCAGGTTCGTGTTGCGCTGGGCGTTCGCCTCCTTCGTCAGCGGGGTCGTCTCGGTGTCGAAGGCGTTGTCGAAAGGATTGTCGGGCCCCGAGGGAACGCTCCGAGTGTTGACCTCCTGGACGGTGTTGGCCTCGCCGTCGACGTCGAGGTCGATTCGGGCGTTGAAGAAGTGCTGATGGAACGGGGCGTTCAGGCGAGGGGCGACCTCGGTGCCGAACCGGGCGGTCTCTCCCGGCTTGAGGGCCTGGGTATTCATGATCCCGGTGAGCTTCACTTCCATCTGGATCGTGCCATCCTGATAGAAGTACCAGTAGAATCCATAGTCGTAGTTGCCGACGTTGGCGATCATCGACACAGCCAGCCGGCGCGAGCGCCGCACCTCCGATTGATTGGTACGCCAGTCGGTATGCTTCCAGAGGAGCCCGAAATCCTCCTCGTGCAGGCAGATCGCGTTCTTGATCGTGATCAGCCGCCCTTTGCTGTCGGTCATATGGCCGTCGAAGTATCGGATCGTCCCCAGGCAGTCGCAGCCCAGGGCCAGGGAATTGGCCAGCATGCCCACGCCGTACTCGCCGAGGTCGAAGGCATTCTTGCGGTAGGCCGAAACCTTGGGATCGGCGTAGGGGACGACCATCTCGGCGATCGAGGCACGATAGAAGACCGGCCGACCGTCGTAAGAGGCGGTGTAGAGGACAAGTCCCTCGCGAGGGTTGAACCCGACCCGGAGCGCCCACTTCTGCCACTGGATTTCGTTGCCATTCTGCGAGAAGCTCGGGCCGTCCGGCTGCGAAACCTCATACGACTTGAGGTCGCCTCGAACCGTGGGGATCGAGGGACGGGCCCAGTTCCCGGCCTTCGGGGGCAGGGGGACGACGCCGTGGTCCTCGATCCGGAGCACTTCCTTGCGATTCAGGTCCACGACCGCCACGACCCCTTCGATGGGCCGGGCATAACCGTTATCCTGCGGGTCGGAGCGGACCCAGCTCAGCGATCGGACGAGGCGCTTCCCCTTGTCGGATTCGGGCTCGTTGCCGTAATGGCCGGCCGACCAGGCGTCGACCATGACGAGGCTCATGTCCGTGACCCCGCGTTTCTTGAGGGCCGCCTGGAACTCCGGCGACTTCCGCACGGCCTCCTCGCACTCGGAGAACTCGTCGAGCGTGATCGAGGGCTGGACAGCGTCGGGCAGGGCCTCGAACTTTGTCACCGCCTTCGTGCCGAGGTTGACGACCGCCTCGTACCCCTTACCCGTCGCGTTGTCCAGCAGGACGAGGAATGCCTCGCGGGCGATCGAATTCCCCTGATGAGGGTGGAGGACGAGCCCCTTCGCCGGCTCTTTCAGTGTGACGGTCACGAACTTATACGTGTCGGCGAGTTGCTTCCCCTTGCGGACGATACTCACCGCACCCTGGATCTCATCGGCGTCGAGAGAATCCAGGGCATGCCGGGCCGGGGTCTTGTCTGCGTGGTTGGCAGCATGTTGGGCGTGGTCGACCGCCTGGGCGCGGAGCGTGGAGTACGCATCGACGAGCGCCAAGAACGACGGGAGGAGGCCGGCCATACAAACCCTGACGATGGCACTCGCGTTCCGCATGGAGGTACTCCTCGGAGGTTGATTCAACAAGCGGCAGCAGATGGTTGTGGCGAGATCGTTTGAACGAACTGCAACTTCGAATAGAGCGGTGCCGCCGCCGATCGGCCGGGGAGAGGGCGTCGACCAGCAGGAATTGTCGAATGAGTCGACGAATGTCGATCCGAAACGAGAGCGTGAGCCGCGACGAGGGGTCGGTCGCCAAGCCTGATTTCAACAGGTCGTGAGGAGTGGACGACTCGGCGTAGCCTATCCCCTTCGGGATTTCTACGGCTGCAAGATACTGCGTGAAATGCCCGGATTATTGCTTAACAGCGGCAGGATTTGTGACAGGAGCGGCGTCGACGATCCCGCGCACATAGTGGTCGCGGTAATCTCGTGGGGTCCTGCCGAAGTGCCGGCGGAACTCGCGCGTGAAGTGGCTCTGATCCGAGAAACCGCAGCTCAACGCCACGTCGGCCAGCGGCTCGTTCGTGTACACGAGGGCCCGGCTAGCCATGCGCATCTGCAACTTGCGCAGGTACTTCTGCGGAGTGAGGTGGAAGTTGTTGTGAAACTTCCGCTCGAAGGCCCGCACCGACATATGCGCCAGCTTCGCCAACTTCTCGTTCGAGATCGGCGTGTGGTAGTGGTCTCGCATGTACGCGAGCACCGGGCCGAACTCGGTGCCCGGGACGATATCCTGCCTCGGCGTGTTGAGCCGCCTCGTGATCCCGGCCGTACCGATGATCTCGCCGTCCGGTCCGTATAGAGGGATCTTGTTCGTGACGTTCCAGACTGCGTGACCGTCGGGCTGGCCGACGAGTTCGATCCGATTGACGATCCTTTTGCCTTCGTGAACCTGCTCGTCATCGAGCCGGAACTGGTCGGCGAGGAAGGCGGGTGACAGGTCGTAATCCGTCTTCCCCACGATTTCCGCCGAATCGGCCAGGGCCTGGGCCTGATCGCGGCGATCGTCCAGGGCGAAGTTGATCAGGAAGGCCCGGTTGACCCAGCAATAACACCCGCGTCGGTCCTTGACCCAGACGAGCACGTCTTCCAGGCAATCGAACAGGGCGGCCAACTGGAGCAGTTGCTGATGTTCGGTCATCGAGGGCAGCCCTGGTTCCGACCACAACGGCATTCGAGGATTTCAGCTTCGTCACCCGCTCTCCGAAGTCAAGCGTTTACCGTCGAGAAACGGCACAAGCCCTCCCAGCCAGGCACGATGCGATGGCAAGTTCAAACCGTCCAGACCCTCGGATCAGATCGCCGAAGCTCCTCGACCCTTGATTAAAATTACGATCGAAATACAATTTCGAGTCGCCCAGGAATCGGTCCCGAGACGCTCCGACACCTCGAAATGCAACACCCTCGCTTCGGACAAATCCGCGGCAAATCCTCTTGATGGATGTCGATGTGAGTGGCCGGTAATTCGCGACGTAGCGTCGGCGAACCGTGCCGCAGAAAGAAGGCTTTCCCGATGGATCCCTCGATCACCCTGCTGTCGAAGGAGCTCGATTTCACGCGCCAACTCGTGCTCGAGGCGGTCGCGGATCTCTCGCCTCGAGAGCTCTTGAGGCCGATGCACGGGCCGTTCCGGAGCGTCGCTCGGTTGCTCGGGATGGTGACGGTGGCGGACAGGGCCGCGCTCGTTCATCTCGACGCGGGGGAGTTGCCCGAGGTCCCATATGGGTTCGAGGCCCGCTTCGCCCCCTGGGGAATCGGCGATGACGAGGACATCGCGGAGTGGGACGTATCCTTGCCCTCCCTTTACGCCAGGCACAGGACGGACCTCATCCACGCGACGGAGTCGCTCGAGCCAGGGCAACTCGACGCTCGCCTGGAAGTCGAGGAGGCCTGGGACGAGGACGGGCTCTTCCGGTTCGGAACACTCGGGGAGATGGTGCTGTCGCTCTCCGGTTACACGTCGTTCCTCATGGGCGAGTTCATGATCGCCCGCCTTGCGCTGGGGAAGGCCCCGGTCAAGGGGCTCCTCGAGCGGGAACTCGAGCGATTCCAGCAGGCAGCCCGACCCGACGAGCGGAAAACATTAGGCAGGGAGAATCAGGGATGAGTGCCTCGAGGGGCAGAGAGTGGCGGCGCGTGGTTGTGACGGGCCTGGGCACGATCAACCCGCTCGGCAACGACGTCCACGCGTTCTGGGATGGGCTCACGGCCGGGCGCAGTGGGATCGGAATGATCGAGCAGTTCGACGTCTCCGCCTTCCCCGTCCGGATCGCCGGCGAGGTGAAAGGCTTCGACCCCTCGAAATTGCCGGATCCCCGCGCGGCAAGGAGGATGGATCGATTCTCGCAGTTCGCAGTCCACGCGGCGGTGGAGGCCGTCAAGGACAGCGGCCTCGACCTCTCGACGGGCGACCCCTTCCGCCACGGGGTGATCCTCGGTTGCAGCATCGGAGGCCTGAACGAGTTCGAGGACGGCCACGAGGCGTACATGAAGGGGGGCCCTCGTCGCATCAGTCCGTTCGTCATCCCCAAGATGATGCCCAACGCCGGGCCGGCCAGCGTTGCCATCCAGTTCGGCCTCCAGGGGCCGAGTGCCGCGGTGGCCTCTGCGTGTGCCTCGGCGGCCGACGCCATCGCCGACGCCTTCCGCGCCGTGCAGCGGGGCGAGGCCGACGTCATGCTCACCGGAGGCTCCGACGCCACGATCACGGTCATGGGCCTCGGCGGGTTCATCGCCGCGCGGGCCCTGTCGGCTCGCAACGAGTCGCCCCAGGAGGCGAGCCGCCCGTTCGACCGCGACCGCGACGGATTCGTCCTCAGCGAAGGGGCCGGGATCCTCGTCCTCGAAGACCTGGAGCACGCCCGGAAGCGAGGAGCCCGCATCTACGCCGAGGTCCTCGGCTGCGGCCGCACGAACGACGCCTACGGCATCGCCGCTCCCCATCCCGACGGCCGAGGCGCGGTGCAGGCCATGCGCAATGCCCTGCATGACGCAGGCCTCCCGCGCGATGAGGTCGATTACATCAACGCCCACGCCACGAGTACATCGCTCGGCGACGAGGTCGAGACCCGGGCGATTAAAGAGGTCTTCGGCGATGAGGCCTATCGGATTTCCGTCAGCAGCACGAAGGGCATGACGGGCCACCTCTGCGGCGCCAGCGCCGCGATCGAGTTCATCGCCTGCGTGCTCGCCATCGGCCGCGGGGTTATCCCCCCCACGATCAACTACGAGACGCCCGACCCGGCGTGCGACCTCGACTACGTCCCGAATGTCGCCCGCGAGACGAAGGTCAGGACCGCCCTCTCAACGAGCTTCGGCTTCGGAGGCCACAACTCCTGCCTCATCGTGGGCGATTACGACGGCCGTTGAGACGGTTCAAGCCCCATCCCGCTCAACTTCCGACCGGCATCATCTTGACGGACGGACCAGCCCGGAGAAACTCAAGCTAGACGAAAAGGCCATCGCAACCGGCGTCGATTGCTCGAGGAGCCCCCATGCGTTATCCCCCCGGACACAAGGCGAAGACGCGTGAGAAGATCCTCGAGGCGGCGGGGCGAGTCTTCCGTCGCCAGGGCTATCACGCGACGGGCGTGGACGGAGTGATGGAGGAGGCGGGCTTGACCGCGGGGGGCTTCTACGCCCACTTCGCCTCGAAGCAGGCCTTGCTCGCCGAGCTCTTCGAGTACTTCCGCGGCCAGTTCAACATCAAAGCCGATGACCAGGCCACGAGGACTGACGTCCGCAAGGACCTCGATGCATTCGTCACCCGCTACCTCGGGGACGTCCACCTCCAGAAGATCGAGGAAGGCTGCCCGCTCGCCGCCTTGCTCTCAGAGGTCTGCCGATCGGACGACTCGGTCAAGAAAGGGTTCGAGGCGATGGTCCTCGACTTCCAACGCCTGGCGACGACGCAAGGGCCCGACGGCCAACCTGCCTTCAACGAAGAGCAGGCCCTCGCCACGCTGGCCCTCTGCGTCGGAGGCATCGGCCTCGCGAGGTCCGTCCAGGATGGAGAACTTGCGGGCAAGATCCTGGAGTCTTGCAAGCAGGCGGCCCAATCCATCCTCGATCGCGGCGAGACGCCCGGATTCAAAGCGAAGCCGGAGCGCAAATCGACGGCATAAGCACAGACGCCAAGCACCTCGCGTCCCCTCCAAATACGGAAAACCCTTGATCGTTCGCCGAGGAAATGGGACGTTCTAGGAGAGCGGCGCAATCGGATGAAGGAGCCGCCGAAGTCCTCACATCCTCAGCCCGATGCCTGGCTTCGGCCGTCTCCCACGCAGCCAGCCTCAGGGATCTCGCCGAATCACCGGCGAGTCGACGGCCCCGGGGAATCCGCCGCTCGGAATCGGAACCCGCGCGAGGGATTGATGAGCCAGATGCCCGATGCCCGTCCGAACCCTTCCCCAGCCACCGCGAAGAGCCCGCAAAACGGGGATGAGAGCTTCGCGACTCAAGCTTCGGGCAGGAGCGTCGCGAGCTCGTCCGAGCCCGGTCCTTACGCGTTCGGCAACAAGCCGATCTCGATCGTGCGCGGGAACCCGTTGCCCCTGGGGGCGAGCCTGACCCCGCACGGGGTCAACTTCTCGCTTGTCTGCCGCCATGGGACTTCCGTCAGCCTCGTCCTCTCCGAGCCTTGCAGCGGCGAGATCGAGGCGGAGGTCCCCCTCGATCCCAGGAACCACCGCACCGGGGACCACTGGCACGTCCAGGTGGACGGCCTCCCCAACGAGTTCTGTTACGGCTATCGCGTCGACGGCCCGAAAGGCAACGGCAACTGCTACGACCCGAGCCACATCCTCCTCAACCCGATCTCGCACTCCCTCTCCTGCGGCCGACCCTGGGGAGACCCCTCGAAGCAGCCCCGACGGAGCCTCCTGAATCGGTCAATGATGGACCTCCAGGGGGACAGCCACCCGGGCATTCCCCGCGAGGATTCGATCATCTATGAGCTTCACGTGCGAGGCTTCACGGTCGATCCGTCGTCGGGAGTCCATCGACCAGGGACCTTCGCGGGCCTGATCGAGAAGATCCCGTATTTGAAGGATCTGGGCATCACGGCCGTGGAATTGATGCCCATCGACGAGTTCGACGAAAACGACTGCCCTTACGTGAATCCATACACGGGCGAGAGGCTCAAGAACTTCTGGGGATACAACCCCATCACCTACGCCGCACCCAAGGCGGCCTATTCCAGCAATCCCGAGCGATCGCAGCCCTGGGACGAGTTCCGCCAGATGGTCCGGGCCTTTCATAACGCGGGGATCGAAGTCATCCTCGACATCGTCATGAACCACACCGCAGAAAGCGGCGAAAACGGCCCGACCTACAGCTTCCGAGGCCTCGACAACAGCCTGTATTACATCCTGAATGAACGAGGGGAGTACCTCAACTTTTCCGGATGCGGGAATAGCGTCAACAGCAACCATCCCATCGTCCGCGAGTTGCTCCTGTCCTGCCTCCGCAACTGGCTGGCAGAGGGGGGGGTGGATGGCTTTCGCTTCGACCTCGCCTCGGTCCTGGGCCGCGACCGCCGCGGGAATCTCATGATCCAGCCCCCCGTGATCGAGCAGATTTCCGAGGACTCGCTCCTCTCCGGGGCCAAGCTGATCGCCGAACCCTGGGATCTCGGGACGTACCAGCTCGGCCACTTCCCGGGCGGAGCCCGATGGTCGGCCTGGAACAACCGATTCCGCGACGAAGTCAGACGCTTCTGGCGCGGAGACCCGGGAATGACCCCGGACCTGGCTAGCCGGGTCTGCGGCAGCGAGGACATCTTCCCGGGCATGAGCCCGCTCATGTCCCTCAACTTCATCACCTGCCACGACGGGTTCACGCTCTGCGACGTCGTCTCTTACAACGAGAAGCACAACGAGGCCAACGGCGAGAGCAACCGCGATGGTGTCAACGACAATTACAGTTGGAACTGCGGCGTCGAAGGGCCTACCAAAGATCCCGAGATCCTCGCTCTGAGGAGCCGCCAGGCACGCAACCTGATCGCCACCTTGCTCGTCTCCCAGGGTGTGCCGATGCTCCTCGGCGGTGACGAACTCCTCCGCACTCAGAACGGCAACAACAATGCCTGGTGTCAGGACAACGCCACGGGTTGGGTCGACTGGTCACTGGCCGAGACGAACGAAGGCTTTCTCAGATTCGTCAGGCAGCTAATCGCCCTCCGACGAAACCATCCCGCCCTCCGTCGAAAGACGTTCTTCAATGGGGCTAAATTCGGCCGCCTGCCCGACATTAGCTGGCACGGAGTCGAGCCATGCCAACCCGACTTCTCGCACAATAGCCATGCCCTGGCATTCGCCCTCGATGGTCGCCGCGTGGATCGCCCGGGCGTGATCGACCGGGATTTCTACTTCGCCTTCAATGCCTATTGGGAGCCACTGATCTTCCGGATCCCGGCCTCGCCGACCGGCCGAATTTGGCACCGCGTCGTCGATACCTCCTTACCATCGCCCGAAGATGCCATGGAGCCCGATCAAGGGCCGAACATCCCGGTTCTGCACCCTTACAAAGTCGAGGCCCGCTCGCTCGTGATCCTCGTTTCAGAGGCTTGAATCCCGACGGACCTTGATAACTGGGCTTGAAACCCAAAAGGGCGAGCCCCGAGGTATACCTCGGGGCTCGCCCTTGTTCGTGAAATCATCGCGAGTGGCGAAGTCTAGCGGCCGGGATCAATGGCGACCCGACTGCTGATTGCCGCGTCCGATGTCGACCATGCGTTCCCGGATGGATGGCCCGGAGTTCTGGGCCTGCCGGCTCTCTTCAGCTTCCCGCAGTTGCTCGGCGGCGACATCCCGGCTCATTCCGCTCTGGGGATCGCGGTCGAAGTTCGAGTTCGACTCGGGCTTCTGTCCCGAGGTGTTGTTGTGATTCGACATGGGTCGTTCCTCCAGGTGACTGGGATCTTACCCAGGGGTTCATCATCGTCTCCTCGAACCTCAACCACGCAATCGGCGAGCCAAGACACGGAACAAATCCAAGTATCTGGCGGCGTACAAATCGGCTCGTCATTTCCCGTTGCGAGCGGACCCGGTCTTTTTACGGACGCCATCCAGGAGGCTCTGGAGATCTCGAACTCGTTCGGGGAAGCGTTCGGCCAGGTTCGTCGTCTCGCTCAGATCCTCGTCGAGGTTATAGAGTTGGGGCACACTGTCGTTGCCCGTCTCGGTGTTCGTGGACGCATTCTTGCGCGGGCCTTTCCCGGGCTCGATGTACTTCCAAGGCCCGCTCCGGACCGAGAGCACGCCGGCCTGCTCGATGAGGAATTCTCGTCCCTTGGGGGATTCGTTGAGCAGGGAAGCGAGCACATCCTGACTGTCGGGTGCATCCCCGTCTTTCAGGCTCTGCCCGGTCAGAGCGGCGAAAGACGCGAGGAGGTCGATCTGGCAGACGAGAGCATTGGAAACGCCCGGCTTCACGCGGGCAGGCCAACGCACGAGGAACGGAACGCGAGTGCCGGCCTCGAAGGCGCTATACTTGCCGCCGCGAAGCGGGCCCGAAGGCCGATGCCCGTTGAGTTTCTCGATCGCCCCGTCCTGATAGCCGTCATCCACGACAGGGCCGTTGTCACTCGTGAAGATGACCAGGGTCTCTTTTGCGATCCCCAGTTCATCGAGCGACTTGAGGATCTCGCCGACGCTCCAGTCGAGCTCGGCAATGACATCACCGCGCGGACCCATTCCGGTCAACCCGACAAAGCGAGCGTGCGGCACGCGGGGGACGTGGACGTCGTGAAGGGCGTAGTAAAGGAAGAAGGGCTTGTCGGCGCTCTCTCGAATCGTCTGCGTCGCCTTCCGCGTCAGGACGTCGGCCATGTCCTCGTCGACCCAGCGAGCCGAGTTCCCCCCGGTCATGTAGCCGATGCGGCTGATGCCATTGACAATCGTCTGGTTGTGCCCGTGACTCGGGTGGACCTTCAGCAGTTCGGGATTCGCCACGCCCGAGGGACCATCGCCGATCGGCTTGCCGTAGCTGACCCGGATCGGATCGTTGGGGTCGAGGCCGTCGACCTTGTGATCCTTAACGTACACGCAGGGGACTCGGTCTCCCGTGGCAGGGATGATGTAGGAGGAGTCGAAGCCAAGTTCGAGGGGCCCGGGCTTGATCTCGGTGTTCCAGTCAACCTCGCCATTGCCGAGACCGAGATGCCACTTGCCGATAACGCTGGTGGCATAACCCGCCTTATGCAGAATCGAGGCGAGCGTCGTCGTCTCTGTCGGGATGATCAGGCGAGCGTCACCAGGCAGGACGCCCGTCCCCTTGCGCCTCCAGGCGTACTGACCGGTCAACATGGCGAAGCGGGAAGGGGTGCAAGTCGCCGCGGCCGCGTGGGCATCGGTGAAGCGCACGCCTTCCCGGGCCAGTCGATCGAGGTTGGGGGTCTGGAGCTTCGTCGCCCCGTAACAGCCGACATCCCCGTATCCCAGGTCGTCGGCATAGATCAGCACGATGTTCGGGCGATCGGCGGCATGGACGCTCCATACGCCGGAGATAACGATGGAGCAAGAGGCGAAGAGGTATCCGAACCAACGGCAAGGCCTGCCAGGTCGAAGAGACTGAAGCATCGGAGGTCCAACACGAGGAGTAGGAGTCGCTGCCAACGGCGACGGTCGAGACGCCCGGAAGGTCCATTAACTAGGGCTCGACGATCGCGAAGGCAACCCCCTCCTCTCGTGCCGACTGGCTTCGACCCGGCTTACCCGGCGCTCTCCAGGAACCCGCGGAGTTGACCGCTGTGATCGGGGCGCTGGAGCTTCTTGACGGCCTTGGTCTCGATCTGGCGGATCCGCTCCCTCGTCACCTTGAAGATCCGGCCCACCTCTTCGAGCGTGTAGGTGAAGCCATCGTCGAGGCCGTAGCGGAGCTTGATGATCTCGCGCTCACGCTTGGTCAGCGACCGCAGCACCTGCTCGATCTTCTCCTTGAGCATGACGCGCGAGGCGGCCAGGACCGGGCTCTCGAACCCTTGATCCTCGATGAAGTCGCCGAACTCGTTGTCCTCGCTCTCGCCGACCGGCCGGTCCAGGGAGATCGGATGGCGGGAGATCTTCATGATCCTGCGCATCTCTTCGAGGGAGATGCCGGCCGCCTGCGCGGTCTGCTCGATGGTCGGCTCGCGGCCGAGCTCGTGATAGAGCTTCTTGGCGATGTTCCTCAGCTTGGACATCGTCTCGATCATGTGCACGGGGATGCGGATCGTGCGGGCCTGGTCGGAGATGGCCCGGGTGATCGCCTGGCGGATCCACCAGGTGGCATACGTGCTGAACTTGAAGCCGCGACGATATTCGTACTTGTCGACCGCCCGCATCAGGCCGGTGTTCCCCTCCTGGATCAGGTCCAGGAACGAGAGGCCGCGGTTCCGATACTTCTTAGCAATCGAGACGACCAACCGGAGGTTGCCGCCGGAGAGCTCGCGCCGAGCCTGCTCGTACTCGCGGAACCGGGCATTGATCGAGGCGACGCGGCGGCGGAGACTCCGGGGAGTCTCGAGCGTGATCCGCATCAACTGCTTGAGCTCGCGCCGCAACCGCTCCTGCTCGACTTCCTGGCCCGTACCACGGAGCGAGCGAAGGGCCGAGACGAGGAACGTCATCCGCTTGGAGATCTCATCGAGCCGCCCCATGAGCGGGCGGATCTTCTCGGTCCGGATCGCCAGTTCCTCGACGAGGTTGACGGTCTTGCGCCTGCGGTTCCTGAGGTCGATCAACAGGCCGCGACGCCGGACGATGTTGCGGTCGGCTACGTAGGTGCGGAAGTCCCTGATGTTGCACTCCATCAGGTGCTTCAGCGTGGCCATGTTCTGGGGCATCCGGCCCAGGACCTGGTCCTTCTCGTGGTTCTCGGTGGTCGAGACGACCATCGTCCGGTCGAAGGGCAGGGAGCCCGACTGGACCTTCTCCAGGAGGTCATAGACCGAGGCCATCACGAAGTGGCATTCCAGCAGCTTCCTGCGGAGCTTATTGCGGGAGAGCTCGATCCGCTTGGCGATCGCGATCTCCTGGTCCCGGCTCAGGAGCGGGATGCCGCCCATCTGAGTCAGATACATGCGCACCGGGTCGTCGATCCAGCGCGAGACCTCGTCGAGGTCCTCGGACGTCAGTTCGCCATCGTCTTCATCCTCGGCATCCGCGTCGAAATCCTCTTCGGCGACATCATCGTCGTCGATCTCGCCCGTGGCGAGGAGTCGCGTCTCGGCCTCTTCGTCGTTCACGAGGTCGATGCCGAGCTCATCCAGGGTTTCCAACAGTTCGGCCGTCTTGTCGGGGTCGGGTGGAGTCCCCTGGTCTTGCAAACGCTCGCTGATCTGACCGAACGTCAAGAACCCTCGACGCCTCCCTTGCTCGAGCAGACGCTTGAGCCCCTTTTCGATCATCGCCATCGACGAATCCCCCTCAGCGCAAGCCGTCCCAGGTTCTCAACAATTGTTCGCTTGGAGTCTCTTCTAAACAACCGACAAAATTTCATTAGGCGACGAAAGCCATCGATTTCTTAACTCCGCACCTCGTCACCCAAAACCAAAGACACGGGTGGAGTGTAAAAAAGCCACTGAATTCCCTGGACAGATCCGTCCACTTCAAGCGGAGCGGAGGTCTCAATGGACACGAAATCGCCGGGATTTCGCCGACAAACTTCCGAACCGAGACCCGCCGGGTAGGTCGAACCTGGCCAGGTCCTCCGGATACCTGCAAGGATCACGGCCAATCAAACAAGTCTAGGCCAGGTCAGCGACGGCGGCTCGCCGGGGTACGAAACGACTCAGGATTTCTGCCAGACTCGGGCCCATGACGTCGTATCTCGTCCGTCGCTGGACGATGCACGCTCGAATTCGCAGGCATCTCTCGAAGCGCCCCACCCCGTCTTACGCCCGGAGTCGAGGATCAGTTCGCAAAATTCCTAGGTGCCAACTCGTCGCGTTAGTTTTTGCGAATCCACAAGATCCGTCTGCGGCAATGCGTGCCCTGGAGACGAGCCGGATCTCGGGAAACCGACCACGCGAAAGGGGCTCACTTTGCAAAGTTGAGCCCTCATCGAGGGTTCGGCCGCGGGCCGATTCATCGGACCCACTCCATACTCTCCCTCTCAGAACTCCTTTAGACAAATCCAGGGGAGAAAATTCCTCAATTCAGGCATGTGCGGCCCTGACTGGGATTCCGCCAGCATCGAACCTTCACAATCCTCATGACAAAAGCAAGCCGGATGCCGCTTATTGGCATTCCGTCAACGACCTGAATCGCTGCGTCCGCCGCCGTCCCCCACTTGGGTATCTGTGATTCTACGCCTGAGAGCAAGCACGAGCCTTAAATTCATGCCTCAATCTAGATCATCCGAGCCCACCGACAGTTTTATAACTTCATGAGATCGGCCACGCTCGCGTTGCGTACTCGGCCTGGAGCCCGTGTTGGTGGCTCTACAAATCGTGGGGAGAACCCTGGACATTACCCGGGTGGAACCGGGCCATTTGATCCTTCCAACGGCGTGAAGAGGTGGAAGTAAGGGCCGTCGAATTCACGAGACGCAATGTGTCGACGAGCCGGGCGATTCAGGGCATAAGCCTCGCCTCGATCTAGCTTCGCCGGCGCGAACACATCTTCGATCCGTTGTCGAGCCTCGTGATTCGTCACTGTTTCACCTTGATCGCACGTTTGCCCGTCGACCAGGGTTTCATTTTAGGAATCAATTCTCAATTTGATTACCAATCAGTCATTTGGCGATCATGTCTTCTTGGCTGTCCCACCCAGGCGAGGTGCAGGGGGCGAATCGACCGAAGATCAGATGCGTACCGATTCGGTCTCGGGACGAAGAGGGCCAGGAGCCAGGCGTGTGACTCGCCAAGGCACGTGCATTACTGCAATCACTCGGATTTCATAGGACTTTCCAATCAGCGGCCCTGGGGTCTTTGGGCTGAGGCACTGCAATGATCTCATCACGAGGATTGGGAAAGATTTCGGACCCCAAAAAGTGCCGGATTGGACGGGTTTGACGCTCATCTTCTTCGGGCGTCCTCGACACGCTCCTCACGCTTGTCCAAGGCTGATGATTCATGGTTTCCGCAAGGAGTCTATCTTTGGGGAATGATACGGATTTCGACCCACCTCCCGAGGCAGGGAAGCTTCACACGCCCGAGGAGATCGCGGAACTTTGCGGGGGCCTGAGCCTCAAGAGCCTCAACGAACTCATTCGCAATGAGGGGTTCGAGACCACGTCCCTCGGTTATGCCCAGGCCTCGCGCAGAGGAGGACCTCGGCGTCGCCTCTGGGCCATGAATGACGCTCAACTGAAAGCCTTGCTCGCTCGCAGGGAACGACGGCGTTCCTCCTCCACCGGCCCGGCCTGACTCGCCGGCCTGGAAACCGAGTCCTGTTGCCGTATCGCCGCAACCCCGGGCTACGAGATCCAACACACGGATTTTTCGGATCTCTTCCTATCTCCCGGAAGATCCTTGAGATCGGCCCAGTTTCAACGCAAACGGCTGGCCTCAGAGCCCGCAACGACTCGACCGTGCGATGGAAACTGGAACGGAGCTCACGCTGTGGCTAACACACGTGGCTTTTGGGTGGGCAATTTTTTATCGTTTGGGAATGATCAGGGCGAGCTTTTCGACTTTGCACCGGATGGCCAGCACAATTTCTGACGCATGCGTATGAAGAACGGGAACCAGCAAATCGACACAATAGCTAAAATAGATAAAATGAAAAGCAGTCTCAGCTCAAACTAATCATTTAATCCGTCCGCAAGGGAATCCTCCACGTTTTCCTTAAATTCTTTTACGAACAACACTTACTACAGTTTGACTCAAATTCACGCCTTCGGATTGGTGGTGCGAAAAAGCGACTCGAAATATCGAATGAGATCATAGCTTCGTCTTGCATGATCCATTCTGCCTCGATATCCTGATAACCAGTGACACTGAATCTCAATCGCGGCGACCCAAGATCTACCATGGATGCATCAACGATCCTGGCAGTCCTACCTGGTGCCGGTCCTCACCAACGGCTACAAGTCGTCCTCAATCGTGCCCGCGGCGCACGGTCGACGATCGAGCTGCATGAGCAGCACTATGCCGAGGGCATCGGCTGGTATCACCAGCGGACGCTCTCGATGAGCGTCCGGCAGTTCAAACAACTGCGGGCGATCTTCGGCAATAAGGAAGCTGCCTGGGAAGCCGAAGACGACCTGACGCTCACCCTGCCGTTCACCGGCTCCATGGTCGGGACCGAACCGAGACGGGTCGCGGCAGGGGAGTGAGCGAACGTCGTTTCGCCTGAGATCCAGCTCGACCCAACGCGGAGGATCCCGGAATATTCCGGGATCCTCCTTCGTCATTTCGAAGCCAAGGAACACGCTCAGCCGGTCTTCTGCTGGCCGCGGAGCTGGCCAACCGGCATCAGGTCGCGCTTCTCGAGGATCTTCTCGAGGTGGTCGACGCCCGCCTGCTCATCCGCACAAATGTCCTCGAGCAGGTTGCGGAGGGCCACGTCACGCGGCTCCAGCAGCTCGAGAGCCTCGGTGTAGAGCTCGACATGCTTCTTCTCGACGGCGAGGGAGAACTCGAGCATCTCGGTCAGGTCGAGCGACTGCTTGACCTCGGCCCGCTCCACGCTCGTGATCCCACCCAGGGCGACGATCTTATCACCGACCTTGTGTGCGTGACCGAGGGCTTCCTCGCCGTTCTCGCGGAAGAACTCGTAGTACACCTCGCGGAATGGCCCCCGAACCACAAAGCTGAACTGAGTGTACTGGACCAGGCCCGCGTACTCCCAGCGCAAGATTTCGTTGAGCTTCTCGATAAGAACCGTTCGATCGGCCATGACTATTCTCGATTTTGCAAGAGACCCTGACGAGAGAGGCCAGGTCGGGACCGAACCGGCAACCCTCACTTGATCCACTCTTAGCGAATGTTAGCTCAGCCGTAAAGGGGTAGTGCGAAAAGCGTTCCTGAATCTCCAATACGCGGCAAAAAGCCCTTCCTGCAACGATTTTATTGCGATTGAGACCCCATCCTAAATTTTCTTTCGCCAGCCCGTTGACAAACTTCACGCCAGGCGGCATTCTATGTCTCAATTGAGACTGAATCTCAATGTCATAGCGTGTAACAGATGGAGAGACAGGCCCTGTCGAACCAGGATTTGAGCACGTCATGATGATGAAGGATTGCGTGTGTGGTGCGTGATTGCCGGTCGATTGGCCACCTGCGAGAACGCCAGTTCGACCCGAATTTAGGGTCGTCCGGAACAGTCTGTCGCGACGTGCGTCCCGACACCCGAGGCAGTCATCGCCGGTCGCGTCGCGATTGAGATTGAGATTGAGATTAAAGGGTGCCTCGCAGCAGTCTTCCAGCCCCACGAGAGGGCATCGGTTCGAGACGGCCGGGGCATGCGGAACGACGCGGCAGCAGACGCGACCAATGCCTCGATCCGGCAGGCCAGCGGCGGGGCTCGCGCAGGGCGTCGAGTCACTGTCGAGGTGAGAACGGAGAAAATGACCATGGATCCGCACCGGGACCTCGTGCAGCAATGCCTGGCACTCACCCAGCGAGATCGGTTTGAGGAGGCCGTGCAGCTCGCCGAGAGCTTCGTCCAGCAGGATCAGGACGACGGCCACCTTTGGCAACTCCTGGGCTTGCTCCGCCACCGCGCCAGGGACATGGAGGGGGCCCGCGAGGCCCTTGAGACCTCGAGCATGCTCGTCCCCCTCGAGCCAGCGGCCCGCTGTGCCCTGGCCGATTGCTACGCGAGGACGGGCTATCGCGAGCTGGCCGTCGACATCTACAACGACCTCGCGGCCGACATGATGTGTCCGCTCGAGTTGCTGGGAGCGGTGGCGTCGGGCCTGGGCTCGCTCGGCCAGAATGAGTACGCCCTGGAGGTCTGCCGGACGCTGGTCCGCCGAGAGCCGAATTCCCCGGAAGGGCACTTCGGCATCGCCTTCTACCTGCGAAGGATGGGAGCCTCGATCGCCGTGGCCCTGCCGGCGGCGTCGAAGGCCCAGGAGCTGGCCCCGCACGTCCCGCTCTACACGGTGGCCCTGGCCTCGATGTTCTCCCACCTGGGTAGGAACGACGAGGCTCGCGAGTTGCTCCGCGACCTCGACCCCAAGTCGGTGACCTGCCGCTGCTGCCTCCAGCGGATGTCGGCCATCCTCCACCGGGGCGGCGAGGCCGGGGGCGAGCCCCAGGGCCTGCACGACTCCCGCCCGCAGAACCAGGAATCACGCGGAACCGACCACGCTCTCTGAGCGTGACGGGGCACCCGTCGGGGAGAGCATTCCTCCGGTCGTACCGAGGGGATGCGGGACCACTCCCCGACGGCGTGCTTGCTCAAGACGGATTTGGATCGTGACCTCGCCAGGATTTTTCCCTTAGACCCTCGTTTTTGACCAGCCCAAACAGCAGGACCACCGGCAACGCTCGTTCCCCCCGGATGCGATGCCTTTTCTGCCAGCCTGAACGCCAGGACTCCCGGCAACGCTCGTTCCCCCCCAGATGCGATGCCTGCTCATTCCATCCTCTGGCCTCGGTTCCTCGGTCGCCGATTTTGGCGCCATGAGCCCCGGAAAGGAACGTCTGCGATGTCCCCGAAACGCCCGCGAGGGTTTACCCTCATCGAGTTGCTCGTCGTGATCGCCATCATCGCGGTGCTGATTGCACTCTTACTGCCGGCCGTCCAGGCCGCCCGCGAAGCGGCCAGGCGCATGCAGTGCGTGAACAACCTGAAGCAACTCGGCCTGGCGGTGCACAACTACGAGTCGAGCAACAGCGTCCTGCCGCCCCAGATGACGCTCCAGTTCAACAGCGCGGGCAAGGTAGCCTGGAAGTCGATCTGGGGGGTCTCCTCGCGGCTGCTGCCTTACATCGAGGGCACGAACCTCTACAACACCATCAACTACAACAACAAGGCCAGTGACGTCTCGAACTCCACCGCGGTGTCCCAGTCGGTGAAGGCGTTCATCTGCCCGAGCGAGGTCAACTCGCAACCTTCAGTGACGACGAATTCCAGCGGCGTGACGTCCACCTACGGGATCTCGAACTACGGCTGGTGCGAAGGCGACTGGTACACCTTCGGCGGCGTGACCTTCAGCACCCAGAACCGAGCCGCCTTCGGGCCCAACGCGAGCCGGCAGTTCTCGGCGTTCACCGACGGCCTGAGCAACACCCTGCTCTGCTCCGAGGTGAAGGCGTACACCCCCGGCTATCACGACTGCGGCTCGACCCCACCGGCCCCCGGTCCCGCGAGTGCCACGGTGATCCCCGACATGACCACGGTCCTCGCCAGCGTCGCCGCCGGCAGCTCGTGCCCCGTCCTGACGGCCCCCGCAGGGATGCCCGGCGGAGGGCACAGTCACTGGGCCAACGGGAACTCGATCTACGACGGCATGACGACCTCGCTCCCCCCGAACACGAAGTCGCCGGCCGGTACGTTCCCCGACGCCGATCTGCTCTCCGAGGACGAGGACGACGGCGGCCCGAGCTTCGCCTCCGTGACCTCGCGCAGTTATCACCCCGGGGGCGTGAACTCCCTGTTCGGCGACGGCAGCGTCCACTTCATCAAGAACTCGGTCAACTGGATGACGTGGCGGGCCCTCGGCTCGCTCAACGGAGGTGAAGTGCTCTCGTCCGACTCGTATTGATCGAACCGAGACTCGCGGCCCGTCCCACCCCTCGAGAGGCAAGGAGCGGGCCGGATCGGGTCTCGACAGACTCTGCCGTTTTGAACCGCCTGGCCGTCCCAGGGTCCCAGGGATGTCCGGGCTCATTCCCCCCCTTTAGCTGAGAGGACCATCACGCGATGGCATCTCCTCGCGTCGAACTGTCGAAAAACCCGGGCAAGCCCGGCGCGATCAGCGCGGCCCATTCCCGCCTCACGCCCTTTGCGGGGCAAGCCAGGCCGCAGGCTCTGGCCGGTAACTCCTTCGAGCCACGAGCACCGTTTCGCACCTCGACCTCGAGGCATGCCGATCGGCCCTCGCACCGAGCGGCATGACATGAGGATCAGGGCAGGGCGCGGGTCGCCTTGCTCGCGCCGTCGCATCCCCAGGGTTGATTTCCAACGTTTCCGAGTCCATGGGTTCCACAATGATCGCTTCCCGCATCGGGAATTCCCCCCGCTACGCTCGCTTCGTTGCCGCAGCATTGGGCTTGATGCTGCTCTGTCCGACTCTGACCCAGGCCCACTTCCTCTGGCTGACTGCCGAGGAAGAGAAGGATGCCCAGGTCGTCCGCGCCTTCTTGAGCGAGACGCCGACGCCGGACTCGCCCGACTTCCTCAAGTACATCCAGAGCTCGAAGATCTCCGCCTCGGGCCAGCCGCTCGAGTGGACCAAGGACACCGACACCTATCGCGTGACGCTGCCCGCCACCCGCCCGGCCGCGGTCGACGGCTACTGCGACATGGGCGTCTCCAAGCGGCAGGACACGGTCGCTCGACTCGTCTACACGGCGCGGATCCAGTGGGGCCTGATCTCGGCCGACGAGGCCGAGTTGAAGGACCACCTGCGCCTGCGCGTGATCGGCAAGGCCGGGGACAAGTCGATCGTCCTCGCGACCTTCCAGAGCAAGCCGACCGAAGGCGTGGAGATCAAGGGGCTCACCGAGAAGGGTGACCCAGTCGTCGTGAAGACCGACAAGGACGGCAAGGCCGAGCTCGTCGGCGTCGTCGAAGGCAAGGTCGGGCTCCTCGGCAAGTACATCGACAAGACCGCCGGTTCCGCCGATGGCAAGGAGTTCCAGGAGTCTCGCTACTACTCGACGCTGACCGTCACCCCGGTCGCCGACTCCGCGGCGGTCTCCTCGCGAACCAGGTCGATCACGGCGAAGCCTGACGCCAAGGCCGCGAACTCGAAGACCTTCGCGACCCTGCCCGAGCCGGTCAACAGCTTCGGTGGGGCCGTGCTGGGCGACTGGCTGTACGTCTACAGCGGCCACATCGGCAAGATGCACAACTACCACGTCGACACCCAGTCCAAGCACTTCCGCCGCCTGAACCTGAAGGACCGGACGACCTGGGAAGAACTGCCGCAAGGCCCGCAGCTTCAGGGCGTGGCCCTCGTCGCCAACGACGGCAAGCTCTACCGCGTCGGCGGCATGTCCGCCCGCAACCAGCCCGGCAAGCCGAACGACCTGATCTCGGTTGCCGACTTCGCGATGTACGACCCCGAGACCAAGACCTGGACCGACCTGCCGCCCCTCCCGGCTCCTCGCTCGACGCACGACGCCGTCGTGCTCGACAATCGCCTCTACGTCGTCGGCGGCTGGACGATGGGCGGCGGCGACTCGGCCAACACCGACTTCTGCGATGACGCCCTCGTCTTCGACCTCAAGAGTCCCGACGCCAAGTGGGAGACGCTGCCGACCCAGCCCTTCCATCGCCGGGCCCTGGCCGCGGCGACGGTCGCCGGCAAGGTCTACGTCCTCGGCGGGCTCACCGACGAGAGCAAGGTCAGCAAGGCGGTCGACGTCTACGACCCGGCGACCAAGTCCTGGGCCCAGGGCCCCGAACTGCCAGGCAGCAAGATGGAAGGCTTCTCCGCCTCCGCCTTCGGCGTCGAGAACCGTCTCTACGTCAGCGGTCGCGACGGCGTCGTCTCCCGCCTGAATGAGGCCGGCACGGCCTGGGAGCCCGTCGGCAAGCTGGCCATCCCCCGGCTCACCCACCGCCTGCTCCCCGGCATCGAACGCAACCTGCTGATTGTCGGCGGGACGAGCGGCCGCAGCTCCACCGACGTCATCGAGGCCTTCCCCATCGACGGCCAGGCGGCGTCGTCCGAAAAGTCGGGCGAAGGCAACTGAGATGAGATGACCGGAGCCTCGGCTTCGATCTCGTGATCGTCAAATCACACCTTCTCCTCCCAACCTGGATGTGCCCCCGGATTCACCCAAATCCGGGGGCACATCCACGATTCGTTCAGGGGCTCGTCTGCCTCTCCGATCGAGGATACCGACGAGGGGGATGGTCGAACGGGAAGTTGGCGGGATCCTCGGTGAAAGGCCGGCGGTCGCCAATCATGTTGTGGTACTCGCGATAGAGAGGAGATAAGCGACTGTTGGTCGAGACCCAGGCCGGCGGCAGGAAGATGGCGACGAGCACTCCGATCCTGACGAACTTCGACGATGCCCCCCTCCTGATGCGATCGGCCCCTTCGGCGATCAGCATCAGGAAGGCAGGCGCGAGGAACAGGATCAGACGCCCGTGGAAGGGGTATTTCTGGAGGTAAGACGCCAGCAGCGTCACGAAACCGGGCATGACCAACATTCCCAGCGTCACCGGATTGGATCTCAGGAGGGTCCAGCATCCGACCAAGAGGAGTGCAAAGACGGGCAGTGCGGTGGGAAGGGGACCGAACGGCGAATGGAAGCTGAGCGGGTTCACGAGGTAGAAGATGACCCGACGCAACGGCCAGGATGCCTCCCAGGCCGACCTAGGGGGAACGCGAGGAAAAGCGAACTCCCAGAAGGCCCACATATCGAGCCGATGGCCGAGTTGCTCCATCGCCACGAAATAGAGCCCCACGAAGCTCAAGACCCACGTCGAACCGATGAAGACCAGACGCCAGATCTTCGGCCAATCTCCCCGTCGGATCTCGGCGACGAGGAGTGTGCACCCCAGTCCCGCGAGTACGAAAACGGCCGGGTGCGAGAACCAGATGATGAGCGATCCCGCCAGCGCGAGGAGGATCGACTTCCTCCATCTCAAGGGTTCTTCCAGCACATCGAGCGCGATGCCGTAGCAGATCAGGCCGAAGGCCACGTCCGTGGAGTATTGTTTGAGCTCCGACGAGTAATACATCAGGTCATCGGAGAGGCAGGCCAACCCCACGGCGATCCCGGCGGCGACAGGGTTCAGGAGCCTCGCGCCGATCCAACGCATGAGGAAGAGCGTCGCAATCCCCCCCACGAGCGGGAAAAACCGGAGGCTGTAAGGTCCGCCGCCGAAGAGCTTGCAAAAGATGGATTCGACGAGAAGGAACCCCGGCGGTGCCAGTTGGGCCGAGGTGAGGCGGCCGAATATGGCCGACCAGCCGTCGCGTCTGATGTTGGCGGCGAGGCTCCCCTCGTCGAGCCAGTAAGTCCGCCCGCCGAGGTACTGGATCACTCGGAGGGCAATCCCGATGCCCATGAGGATCTCGACCCAGTTCCGCTTCGCCCACGCGCGGAGCAGCACGTCGACGTCGTCTCGCTCCCAGAGGGGTTTCGCCGGTTCGGGCTTCGCTTCGACGGGCAGGCTCATGGGCGAGATCCTGGCGGGTGGAGTTTGCGACTCGGTCTTCGCGGCGTGGAAAGGGGCCCTGCGCGAGGAGTCGCCGAGAGAGGCCGCTAGAGGAGATAACGGGCCGGCACGATCAGAGTAACGCGCCGCGGAGCACGACCGAGGCCACCGTGAAGTAGATGATCAGCCCTGTCACGTCGACGAGCGTCGCGACGAACGGCGCCGAGGAGGTCGCGGGATCGAGTCCCAGCCGCTTCAGGATGAAGGGGAGCATCGCCCCCGAGAGCGTGCCCCAGAGGACGATCCCGACCAGCGACAAGGCAACGGTCAGGCCGATCAACGGCCAGTGGGCCCCGTAGATCGAGGAGAACTGGCTCCAGATCGCGATCCGGGCGAACCCGATCGTCCCGAGGATCGTGCCGAGCATGAGCCCCGAGGCGAGCTCTCGCCTGAGGACCATCAGCCAGTCCCTGAGCCGGACCTCACCCAGGGCGATGGCGCGGATGATCAGGGTCGCCGCCTGCGAGCCGGAATTGCCGCCGCTCGAGATGATCAGAGGCACGAAGAAGGCCAGCACGACAGCCCGCTTGAGTTCTTCCTCGAAATGCCCCATGGCCGTCGCCGTGAGCATCTCGCCGAGGAAGAGCACGATCAGCCAGCTTGCCCGCTTCCGCACGAGGGACCAGAACGGGGTCTCGACGTAGGGCTCATCGAGGGCCTCGACGCCGCCGAACTGCTGAATCTCGCGCGTCGCGCGTTCCTCGGCCACGTCGAGGACATCGTCGATGGTGACGATGCCGACGAGGATGCCGCGGGCATCGGTCACGGGGAGCGCCGTGCGGTCATACTTTCGGAAGACCCCGACGGCCGTCTGCTTGTCGTCGGTCGCCTTGAGGGCGATCACCTGGCCGTCAAACAGGTCCTTCACGCTGATGTGCAACGGGGCGACGAGCAGCTCCCTGATCCGGAGGTCATCGATGAGCTTGTGGTCCTCGTCCACGACGTAGATGACGTTCAGGGTCTCACGATCCTTGCCGTGGGCCCGGATGTGGTCGAGGACCCGCTTGACCGTCCACTCCTTGCGGACGGCCACGAAGTCGGGCGTCATCAACCGGCCGACGCTCGACTCTCCATACTGGAGCAGCGCCCGGGCCACCACCCGCTGCTCGGGCGAGAGCTGGTCGATATAGCGCTCGGCGACCTCGTCGGGCAACTCCTCGAAGAGGGCCGTGCGGTCGTCGGCCGACATCTCCTCGAGCAGCGCCGCCCCTTCGAGATCGGGGAGGGCCTCGAGAATCTGCTCCTGCGTCGCGAGGTCGAGATACTCGAAGACCTCGGAGGCGAGGGGGCCGACGAGGGCCTTGAAGATCTCGACCTGATGGGCGTCGGAAAGCCCCGACACGAGCCCGGCGAGGTCGGCGGGAAGCCAGCGGTTTATGACCTCGCGCAGCGTGCCGAAATCCTTGGCCTCGATCAGTTCTCGGATCTCGGGCAGGGCAAGCTTCTCGATCATGTTGGGCCAAGGTTCCTGAAACTTCGGGATTTCACGCGACCCTTGCCGCTTCCGTCGTCATGCGAAGGGTGCGCGAATCCCAGCATAACAGAACCCGGGGATCCGGGGCCCAGCCCCGGCTTTGGTCCGCTGGCTTCGGCATGCCATCAACTCCGGATCGGTGAATGGGAAGCGGAGCGTCATGCGTTATGAGCCCCGATGTTGAGGTTGCGGTTTTTCGCGTTTCATAGTTTGATGCCGAGCCTTTCCCTTGTTTGATGGACCAACATGAACCCGGGGAGTCAGGGACGATGCCCCCCACGAATCCACAGCCGAAGCGACGAAAGTGGTTGCGACGTCTCACGGTCCTCTCGATCCTGAGCCTGACGGTCGCCGCCTTGCCGAGACTCGCCTCGACGCCCCCTGCGCTCCGCGGGATGCTGACCATGGCCAATCGCCGATTGGCCCCAGCCAAGCTCGAAGCCTCCTCCATCCATCTCTCCTGGCTCGGATCCAACCAGGTCACTGGGCTGGTCTTGCGAGACAAGGAGGGCAAGAGCATCGTGACGGTCGACCGCCTCACCCATTCGGGCGGCCTGCTCTCATTCGTCCGCTCGACGCAGCGGAACCTGGACCTCTACGGAGTCAACCTCGACTACATCAGGCGCGAGGGGGGGACCTCGAACCTTGAAGACGCCCTCGCGCCGCTGATGGCGAAGGCCCCGACGCCCGAGCCCGAACTCCCTCGCCCTTCCTCCAAGTCCGAAGACCTGGGGCTCCCCGAGACCCCCTGGATCGTCTCGATCGTCAGCGGTTCCATCAAGATCACCGCCCCCGAGTTGCTCGACCCCATCTCGGCGAAGAGCGTCGAAGGGATGCTGGTCTTCGGCGGGGCGAAGTCCCCCACGACCTTCAAGCTCAACCTGGCCAATCCGGAGGATGGGGACAAGTCGAAGATCGAGATCAGCGGCGACTACGTGAAGTCGGCGAAGGCCGACACGCCGCCGAGCATGAGCGCGACGATCAAGGCCGACCGCTGGCCTTGGAGCTTCAACCAGGGTCAGAATCGCGGCAAGGGACGCTTCCAGGGGATCCTCTTCGGGAAGCGGGAGAACGGGCTCTGGAACTACACCGGCGACGGCCGCTGGCTCGACCTCATGGTGACCGGCACATCCCTGTCGGGCGATCGCGTGCGACTCGACGAGGTGATTACCTCCTACGAGCTCGCCGAAACTCCCGAGGGATATGACTTCAAGAAGCTCGACTTCCGCAGCCCGCTCGGGAACTTGCGGGCCGTCGATCCGGCGACCCGGGCCGAGGAACTCGGCAAGGCGACGCGTATCGAGGGCAAGATCGACCTCGCGGCGTGCATGCGGCAGATGCCTCGCTCGCTGCGGATCCGCGAGGGGCTCGACGTCGAGCGCGGCGAAGCGACCCTCGCGGTCGACGTCGCCGGGGAATCGGTCAAGGATGTACGGAAATTGATCGTTCAGGTCGAGCTCTCCGACGTCCGCGCCCGGGAGGGCGAGCGCGTGGTCGAGCTCCGCAAGCCGGGCAGCTTCCGGGCGAAGCTCACCCGTAAGGCCGGGGGCTTCGGCGTCGAGGAGCTGACCCTCAAGACGGCCTTCCTCCAGGCCAAGGGGAGCGGCGACTTCGACAAGGGGGTCAACATCTCGGCCTCCTTCGACCTGGAACGGCTCCAGCAGGAGCTCAAGAGCCTGGTCGACTTCGGCGGGGTCAACGTCGCGGGCAAGGGCCAGCTCGCGGCCGACTACAAGCACGCCTCGGGCGCGACCTTCGCGAGCCGACTCAGCGCGGAGTTCCAGGGGCTCAAGGTCGTCGGCCTGACGGACGACCCGATCACGCACGACTTCCTCAGGGTCGACGTCACCTCGAAGGGGACGACGATCGACTGGGGGCTGCCCGTGGCCTGGACCCACGCCCAGGTCGGCGTGAAGTCGGACAACCTCAACATGGACGCCTCGCTCGCCTCGAAGGCGTCGAGCACGGCCCTCATGATCGACTCGTTGCGGGCGGCCTACATTCCCCGCTCGCTCGAGCCGAGCAAGGAGCCTCGCAAGAACGTCGAGGCGATCAAGTTCGCGGCGCGTGGTCGCTTCGATCCGAAGGACGGGATCTTCGAACTCCAGCCGCTCGCCGGCGTCTCTCGCCCCGAGCCTTTCGCACTCGCGGGCAACGGCCTGCGCGTCGTCGGGATCGGCACGCCCGAGCAACGCGTCGAGTGGAACGTGATCGCCGACCTCGGCCGGCTCGACCGCGCGATGGCGAACTATACGGGACAGCCCGCGTACGGCGTGCGAGGGAAGGCGTCGCTCCAGGGCGGGGCCCTCGTCAACGACTCTGGCAAGGTGGAGTTGGGTGCCAACCTGCAGAGCCAGGACCTCTCGATCTCGAAGGCCGGCTCTAAGGCCAGACGTGCCCTCGGACCGTCGGTCATCAGCCTGCGCCTGCTCCGCGATCAGCAGGCGGACCCTTTGCGGTTCGACCCTCTGATCGTCGCCGGCCCCTGCGGCCGGGTCGATGCGCTGGGGACCTTCGACCAGAAGCAGCAGATCGAGCTCCAGGGCAAGATCACGCCGACCTGGGAGGCGGTCGACCAGTTCCTCGTCGCGGCGATCGACCCGACGACGCGGGTCCGTTGCGAGCCGAGGCCGTTCGTCCTCAAGGCCCGCGTCGACCAGAACAACTGGGTCGACTCGTTCAAGACCCTCGAAGGGGAACTCGGCTTCGACCGGGTCGAGGCCACCATGCTCGGCATGAAGATCGCGCCCGTCGCGATCGTCGCGCATAGCGGCCCCCAGGGGATCCTGGTCGACCCCATCGAGACGAGCCTCAACAACGGCAAGGTGAAGCTCCTCCCCGAGGTCAAATTCGATGAGAAGGGGGCGCTCACCGTGGGCCTAGGCGCGGGCTCGCAGATCGTGGACGCCGAGATCAACGACGAGGTCTCGAAGAACTTCCTGGCCTACATCGCCCCCGTCCTCGCGGATGCGGGCCAGGTCCGAGGCAGGTTCTCGGCCCAGGTCGATCGCGCCGACTTCCCGCTGACCGGGCACGAGTCTAACGCGGAGGTCGTCGGCGAGATGAAGTTCAACGACGTCCTCTTCAACGCCGGGGAACTCACGGGCGAGTTGCTCAGCATGGCCGGCAGCCATAAGAACGCCCAGCTCCGCCTGAGCGAGCCGATCGAGCTTCGCGTGACGGGGGGTCGAGTCTATCAGCGCGGGCTCTCGGTGCCGATCAACCGGAACGCACGGCTCGTCGTGGAAGGCTCGGTCGGATTCGACAAGACCCTGGCCCTGAAGGCACGATTGCCGATTGCCAAAGGGGCACTGGGCGGGAGCGGCGAGTTCGAACAACTGGTCGACGACCTGAAGGTCGGCATACCGATCGGCGGGACTCTCTCGCGGCCCCAGATCGACAGCCAGGCTCTCCGACTCAGCCTGAAGAATGTGAACAAGTCCGCCCTGAAGAAGAAGGCGGCCGGGCTCCTGGAGAAGCTCGTGCAGCCCGAGGGGGAGTCGGAAGGGAACAACGGCAGGCCTCGCTGATCGAGGCCACGCGCAAGGCAGATCCGGGGCGTCCCGAAGGCGCCCCGGATTTCGCATCATTACAAGAAGCGGGCGAATCAGCTCAGACGAGCTCTTTGAGCGCCTTCATGGGCAAGGCCTTCACGACGTTGCGCGCGGGCTTGGCCTTGATCGTCATGGGTTCCTTGGTGAAGGGGTTGACCCCTTGCTTGGCCTTGGTGGCCGGCTTTCGGACCACCTTGAGCTTGAGCAGGCCGGGCACGACGAACTGGCCGGGACCCTTCTTGCCCAGCTCGGTCGCGATCAGCTCGCTGAGCGCCTCGAAGACACGCGAGACGTCCTTGCGTGCGACGCCGCTCTTCTCGGCGATCGAGGTGAACACCTCGTTCTTTGTCGCCGGCTTGGCCTTGGCGGCCGGAGCCTCGGGCTTCGCGGCGGGGGCAGGGGCTGCCTTGCCAGTCGCGGGCTTCGCAGCGGTTTTCTTGGCCATGGTCGTTGGGATCTCCTTCCGACTGTGATGTGAGACAACGTCGACCGCCCAAAGCCCGGCGAAAGCTCGCGTGACTTGTATGTTCTCGTAGGTGCGGATCGACAAGCCTTCAGAATAATTACAGCAATCAAAGAGCATTCGCAGCGCCAATCTCCGCGAATTCCCCGGAAAATCCGCGGTTTTTTCGGGTCCGAAGGTGTCGGCAGGAGATGCGGACAGGGATCCTCGCGGCGTGCTATGGCCGACATCTCGCGGCAATCCATTCGTCTAAGCCAATGCGTAATCGCGACACGGATCGGGGTTCGCAGCCAAAAAACAAGGGTATTGTGCGTCTCGAGGGCGTCGAGAATAGTTTCTTCCTTGGCGAACGTTGGATGTGACGAGCTTCGTTTTCGACCTCGGCAGCATCAATGAAAAGGCCCGCTCGGCTCCGACCTCATAGGGTCGGAAATCGAGCGGGCCCCTTTCAATCAAGGTGTTCCCGAGCTACACAGGCCGCCGGACGACCGCGTCTCAGTTGGTCGATTATCGCCGGCTCATGTCGCTGGAGGTCCCCCCGGCGGCGGGGATGTAGCACTTCGTCACGTAGTCCATGACCATGCGGTCGGAGTTGAACCGCCAGCCGAGCGAGCGGATCGACGACTTCATCCGTGTGAGCCAACCCCTGGGCAGGCCGTCGTTGTCGCGATCATAGAAGAGCGGGATGACCTCCTCATCCATCGCGCGATACAGGCCCTCGGAGTCCATCCGGTCGTGGACTTCGATCGAGGAGTGCGTCTCCCCCATGCCGATGGAGAAGCCGTTGGTGCCGTCGTAGGCCTCGGCCCACCAGCCGTCGAGCACGGATAGGTTGAGCCCACCATTGAGCACGACTTTTTGACCGCTCGTCCCCGAAGCCTCGAGCGGACGACGCGGATTATTGAGCCAGACGTCGACGCCCTGCACGAGGTGACGCGCGACATTCATGTCGTAGTCTTCGATGAAGACGACCTTGCCGGCGAACTGCGGGTCGCGCGCGAACTCGGCGATCTGCTTCAGGACCTGCTTGCCCGGACTATCCAGCGGGTGCGCCTTGCCGGCGAAGACGAACTGGACGGGATGCTGCGGGTCGTTGATGAGGTTGGCGATCTGCTCGATGTCGCGGAACGCGAGGTTCGAACGCTTGTAGGTCGCGAACCGCCGGGCGAAGCCGATCGTGAGGGCGTCGAGGCTCAAGACCTTCCGGCAGCGGTCGACGACCTCCCTCGGCTCCCCGCGTCGCTCGGCCTGCCGCGCCGCTCGATGGCGGACGAATGAGAGCAGGCGAGACTTCAGGACCTGGTGCGTCTCCCAGAGCTCGCCGTCGCCGACGTTGTCGATCCGCTCCCAGATCCCCGGGTCGCCGCTCCGCTGCGACCAGTCGGGCCCGAGGTGGCGGTCATAGAGCAGGCGCATCTGAGGGGCCAGCCAGGTCGGGACGTGGACGCCGTTCGTGATGTGCCCGATCGGGACCTCATCCTCCGTCTTGTTGGGATAGAGCCCGGTCCACATCGCGCGCGAGACCTCGCCATGCAGCGACGAGACCGCGTTGGCCTTGCGCGAGTTCTTGAGGGCCAGCACGGTCATGCAAAAGTCTTCCGCGACGTTGTGCACGGAAACTCGACCGAGCCCCATCAGCGTGTCGTGCGAGATGCCGAGCTCATCCCGCAAGGGCCCGAGATGCTCCTCGAGTAGCTCGGCCGAGAATCGGTCGTGGCCGGCAGGGACGGGCGTGTGCGTGGTGAAGACGGTCTGGTTCGTCACGCGCCGCATGGCCTCCTGGAAACCGAGTCCCTCCGTCTTCATACGCTGGCGGATCATCTCGAGACCGGCGAAGGCGCTGTGGCCTTCGTTGAGATGAAGGACGCCGGGGTGGATCTTGAGGGCCTTGAGCGCCCGGAGGCCCCCGACCCCCAAGAGCAACTCCTGGCGGATACGGACGCGGTGGTCGCCGCCGTAGAGGCGGGCGGTCAGGCGACGGTCCTCGGGGGTGTTCGCCTCGACATCGGAGTCGAGCAGGAGCAGCGTGTTGCGCCCGACCGACGCCTTCCAGACCCGCGCCGAGATCGCCGCGCCTCGGGTCTCGACCGTGATGGTGACGGGGAGGTGATCCTTGCCGATGAGCAGTTCGAGCGGCAGTTGGCGGACGTCGACGTCAAGGTAGTCCTCATTCTGCCACCCCGAGGCGTCGAGCCGCTGCCGGAAGTATCCCTGGGCGTAGAAGAGGCCCACGCCCACGAGCGGCACCCCGAGGTCGGAGGCGCTCTTGATGTGGTCGCCGGCCAGGACACCGAGCCCTCCCGAGTAGATGGGCAGGGACTCGTGCAGTCCGAACTCGGCCGAGAAATAGGCGACGGGCCTGGCCTTCAGCACGCCGCAGTGGGTCGAGCCCCAGGTCCGGTTCGACTGGAGGTATTCCTGCATCCTCCGATAGGCGTAATTCAGGCGGCTGTGAAGCGCGAGCTGTGCGGCGCGCTCCTCGAGTTGGCCGAGGTTCGTCCCCGAGAGGAGGGCCACCGGGTTGTGGTCGAACTCGCGCCACCGGAGAGGGTCGAGCTCGTTGAAAAGGGTCGAGGACTCGGCGTCCCAGCTCCACCAGAGGTTCCGCGCGAGCACCCAGATTCGCTCATACGTCGGGGCGATGAACTTCTCGAGGGTCCTCGCCTCGCTCACGGTCGGACCGAACTGTGCGGCGGTGGCGGCGAGGGTCGCCATCTCCTCGCGCGAGAAGGCACGGGGCTCGATCGTCTGGACGACCAGGACCCCCTGGATCATCCCCTCGTCGATGAGAGGAACCCCGAGGAAGGAGTGATAGGAATCCTCGCCCGCCTCCCGGAAATACTTGAAACGGGGGTGCTTGCTGGCGTCCTCCACCATGATCGGCCGGAGTTCCTCGGCGACGAGCCCGGCGAGCCCTTCGTCCAGGCCCATCCTCACCTTGCCCACGCTCTCGGGCCTGAGCCCGACCGTCGCCGCCAGGACGAGGTTCGCGCGGTCTGGCTCGATCAGGTAGACGGAGCAGACGTCGGTCGCGAACCGGGACTGGATCAGGGCGACCAGGTTCGCCAGCGTCTCCGCCGGATGGCCCTTCTGAGACGTGACGCGTGCCACCTCGTCCATGCTTATGAGTTGCGGATTCTGCGATGGCTGGGCGAACGCGGTCATCGTTTGGCGCTCCTGCGGATCGGGAAGGTGAGCCAGACATTCGGGTCGTCACCAGCCTTCATGCTGAAGAACGACCTCAACTCTCGGGAAACGTGCGGGTAGACAGAGGGGAAGATGGAAGTCTCGAGACCTTCGACGGTGAGCACGGCGTCCCTTCTTATAAAGCAGAGAGCATGCCGCGAGCCCGAAGCTCGGGGGACGGCCCGGGCCACGCGACGTATGACGCATCAACGTGGATACGGCGTGAACACGCCCTTGCCGCATTTTTCCCGAGGTCTGACGCGTTCCCGAATGCTCCGCGGGCTTGCTGGATCACGCTGGTTTGCCTGCTCGAGATGAAAACGAATCGCGGCAAGGCGTTACGAAGCAAGCCCACGAGTTAAGCACGGCACCGGGAACCGAGACCAAAATTTAGGCAACCTTCAATGCTCGAATCGCGTCGAGACCTTAGACGGGATGGCTGCCCGTCAGGGCTCGAACGTTAAAGCTCCCGGAAATTCGAAGGTGTTGGTTGAGGGAGTAGAGGATTTCGGAGCGTCGACCGGGGCGGTAACTTAGACGCTTCGAACCTGTCCGGCCGATCGACCAGGCTCGACGGCCAAGGTTCTCGAATACTCTTCGCGACGGTCATTGAAGGGCAGATTCGCATGAAAAGGCACCTCGCGGGACAGCTCGCACTGGTCCTCGGCATCGTCACATCCGGCAGCGACACGCGGGCGGAAGACGCCCCCGGGCGCTATCGCGTCTACGTCGGGACGTACACGGCCCCCTCGAAGAGCCAGGGGATCTATGCCCTCGAGCTCGACGCCAAGACCGGCGAGTTGAGCAAGCCGAAGCTGGTGGGCGAGGCGGTGAACCCATCGTTCCTGGCGATCCATCCCAGCAAGAAGTTCCTCTACGCCGTCAGCGAAATCGACGACTATCCGAAGGAGAAGGGGGGCGCGGTCGTCGCCTTCTCGATCGACCCCAAGGACGGAAGCCTCACCCGGCTGAACGACGCCTCGTCGAAGGGCTCCGGCCCCTGCCACCTGGTCGTCGACAAGACGGGCAAAAACGTCCTCACGGCGAATTACGGCAGCGGCAGCGTAGCCGTCCTCCCGATCGGCGAAGACGGCAAGGTCAAGGAATCGACCTCCTTCGTGCAGCATAAGGGGACGGGCCCCGACAGCGGCCGCCAGCAAGGGCCGCACGGGCACTCGATCAACGTCGACGCCGGGAACCAGTTCGCGGTGGCGGCCGACCTCGGCCTCGACAAGCTGCTCGTCTACAAGTTCGACGCCGACCACGGCACGATCACGCCCAACACGCCGGCCTGGGCCTCGGTCGCCCCGGGCGCGGGCCCGCGACACTTCGCCTTCCACCCCAACGGCAAGCTCGCCTTCGTCATCAACGAGATGCACTGCACCGTCACGGCCTTCACTTATGACGGCAAGCGGGGCATTCTCGACGAGGTCCAGACGATCTCGACGCTGCCCGAACGCAAGCAGCGCGGCTACTCGACGGCCGAGGTCCAGGTCCACCCTTCGGGCAAGTTCCTCTACGGTTCGAACCGCGGGCACGACAGCATCGTCGGCTACACCATCAACCAGGAGACCGGCGGGCTGACGAGCATCGGCAACCAGCCCACCCAGGGCAAGACCCCGCGCAACTTCGGGATCGACCCGAGCGGGACGTTCCTCCTCGCGGCGAACCAGGACTCGGATACGATCGTCGTCTTCAAGATCGACCCGTCGACCGGCAAGCTGACGCCGACCGGCCATTCGGTTGAGGTTCCCATGCCGGTCTGCCTGAAGTTCATCCCCATCAGCGCCCCTTGACGACGAGGATTGACAGGTGCCGCTGAAAATCTCGGCCTTCCCGAAGTGCTACCTCGAGGATATCGCCGGCAGCCGAACGATGAGCCTTTTCGACTGGGTCGAGATGGCGAAGTCGCTCGACGCCGACGGCCTCGAGATGTACGACGGGTTCTTCACCAGCCTCGATGACTCGTACCTCGACCGCGTGAACGAGGCCCTCCAATCGGGGGGCTTCGCCATGCCGATGCTCTGCTGCTCGCCCGACTTCACGAACCCCGACCCCGACGGCCGGAAACGCGCCATCGATCGCGAGATCGAGATGATCCGGGTCACGCGGAGGCTCGGCGGCCCGCGTTCGGTCTGCCGGGTCCTCTCGGGCCAGCGCTATCCCGAGGTCAAGCGAGAGCAGGGGATCGAGTGGGTCGTCGCCTGCATCGAGCAGGTCCTACCCGTCGCCCGCGAGCTCGACGTCGTCCTGGGCCTCGAAAATCACTACAAGGATGGGTTCTGGAAGTATCCCGAATTCGCCCAGAAGCAGGATGTCTTCCTGGAACTGCTGAACGCGATCTCCGACCGAACTCACTTCGGCGTGCAATACGACCCGTCGAACGCGATCGTCGCCGGCGATGATCCCATCGAGCTCCTCCGCCTCGTCGCCGACCGGGTCGTCAGCATGCACGCGAGCGACAGGTACCTCGCCGAGGGGACCACGCTCGACGAGTTGCGGCAGACCGACGGCACCCTCGGCTATTCGGCCAACCTGCGACACGGTGTCACGGGCCGGGGGCTGAACGACTTCGATACGATCTTCAGCATCCTGTCGAAGCAAGGCTACCAGGGCTGGGTCAGCATCGAGGACGGCATGAACGGCATGGAGGAGATGGCGGAGTCCCTCGCCTTCCTACGCTTGATGGGAAACAAGTATTTCGGAGGGTCTTGAGATGGAACGCCTCCGAACGGCCCTCGTCGGCTGCGGCAAGGTGGGGCAGATCCACGCCGAGGCCCTGGCCGAGCTGCCGGAGTCGGAATTCGTCGCCGTCTGCGATGCCTCGGCCGATCGTGCCGAGGCATTCGCATCTCGCTACGGCGCCAAAGGATTCGGCGACCTCGAAACGATGCTCGAGAAGGCCAGGGTCGAGGTCCTCCTCGTCGGCACGCCCCACCCGCTCCACGCCGAGGCCGCGACCAAGGCGGCTCAACATGGGACGCACGTGCTGATCGAGAAGCCGATGGCGGCGACCCTGGCCGACTGCGACGCGATGCTCGCCGCCGCGAAGGCCGGCGGGATCACGCTGGGGGTCATCAGCCAGCGCAGATTCTTCGAGCCGGTGCTCCGGATGAAGGCCGCCATCGACGCAGGGAAGATCGGCAAGCCGGCCCTCGGCGTGTTCTCGATGTTTAGCTGGCGCGATGGGGCCTACTACCAGTCCGACCCCTGGCGCGGGAAGTGGGCGACGGAAGGCGGCGGCGTGCTGGTCAACCAGTCCCCGCATCAGCTCGACCTGCTCCAGTGGTTCATGGGAGAGGTCGAGGAGATCAGCGGCAACTGGGCCAACCTGAACCACCCCGAGATCGAAGTCGACGACACCGCCGTCGCCAACGTCAGGTTCAAAGGGGGCGGGCTCGGCTCGATCGTCACGAGCCTCTCGCAGAGGCCGGGGCTCTACACCAAGGTCCACATCCACGGCACGAGCGGGGCGTCGGTCGGCGTGGAGACGGACCGAGGGGCCACGTTCATCGCGGGGGTCTCGGAGATCGCCGAGCCGCCGCTCAACGACGTCTGGACCATCCCCGGCGAGGAGCACCGGCTTGCCGAATTCCAGGCCGAGGACCGCGAGCGGTTCCGCACCGTCCGCGCCACGACGCACTATCACGCCCTCCAGATTCGCGAATTCCTCCAGGCCGTCCTCGCAGGCCGCCCGCCGATGGTGACGGGCCAGGACGGTCGCAACGTCGTCGCCATGTTCACGGCCATCTATCGCTCCCAGCGCGAGGGTCGGGCCATCCGCTTCCCCCTCTCGGCCGAAGGCTGAACGCCGTCCGTTCTTTCTTCCGCGACGCCACCCATACCTTAGGGATCTCCATGACGATGAAGCGACTCAGACGCCTCGGCCGTTGGACCTCCTCGCGTCTCCCGCTCGCGGCCTTGCTCCTATCTCCCCTCATGACGACCGAGGCCGCCGAATTCAAGCTCGGCGAGCGTACCTTCACGGTTCCCGACGGCTTCGTCGTGGAGCGCATCGCCGGCAGCCCGCTCGTCGATCGGCCGATCGTCGGCTCGTTCGACGAGCAGGGGAGGCTCTACGTCGCGGATTCGTCCGGCTCGAATGCGCCGGTGAAGCAGCAGGTCGAGGAGCGGACCCACCGCATCGTCCGACTCGAGGATAGCAACGGCGACGGCAAGTTCGACCGCTCGACCGTCTTCGCCGACCGCATGATGTTCCCCGAGGGGGCCCTCTGGTACGCCGGCTCTCTCTACGTCTCCGCCCCCCCGAGCATCTGGAAGCTCACCGACGCCGATGGCGACGGCGTGGCCGATACCCGCACCGAGTGGTTCCAGGGGAAGACCCTCACCGGCTGCGCCAATGACCTGCATGGGCCTTACCTCGGGCTCGACGGCTGGATCTACTGGTGCAAGGGGGCCTTCGCCGAGCAGACGTATCCTCGGCCCGGCAAGAAGCCCCTCGTCACCACGGCCGCTCATATCTTCCGATGCCGACCCGACGGGACGGGGATCGAGCCGGTGATGACCGGCGGCATGGACAACCCCGTCGACGTCGTCTTCACGCCGGAAGGGGAGCGGATCTTCTCGACCACGTTCCTGCAAAACCCCGGCGGCGGCCATCGCGACGGTTTGATCCACGCCATCTACGGGGGCCTCTACGGCAAGGTCCACGACGTCACCGACAACCACCCGCACACCAGCCCCGACCTGATGCCGGTCCTCTCCCACCTCGGCCCCGCGGCCCCGAGCGGCCTGACGACCTACGACGGCACGGCGTTCGGCCCCGAATACCGCAATGACCTCTTCACCTGCCTCTTCAACCTGCGAAAGGTGACCAGGCATACGCTCACGCCCAGCGGTGCGACGTATAGCAGCAAGGATGAAGATTTCCTGGTGTCGCCCAACCTCGACTTCCATCCCACCGACGTCTTCGAGGACGCCGACGGCAGCCTCGTCGTTATCGACACCGGCGGCTGGTACAAGCTCTGCTGCCCCACCTCGCAGCTTAGCAAACCCGACGTCCTCGGCGGCATCTACAGGGTCCGTCGCAAGGATGCCCCCGCGGTCTCGGATCCGAGGGGCCTGAAAATCGCCTGGGATTCGTCGAGCGCGGGCGACCTCGCGAAGTTGCTCGCCGACCCCCGTCCGGCCGTCCGCAAGCGTGCGATCGAGACGCTCGGGCGCAAGGGCCCCGAGGCCGTGAAGGCCCTCGAGCCGATCATCCAAGGCGACTCAGGGGCCTCGCTCAAGCGCGACGCAATCTGGACGGCCACCCGCATCGACGGCCCCGAGGCCCGCGCCCTCGTCCGCGAAGCTGCCGGCCAGACCGATGCCTCGGTTCGTCACGCCGCGATCCACTCGATCAGCGTCCGCAACGATCGAGACGCCGCGCCCTTGCTGGCCCGGGCCCTCAACGACTCGACCCCGGCCGTCCGACGCACCGCGGCCGAGGCCCTCGGGCGCGTGGGGGACGCGTCCTTCGTCCCCGCGATCCTGAAGGCCCTCGAACATCCGAGCGACCGCATCATCGACCACTCGCTCGTCTTCGCCCTCATCGAGATCGACGACCCTCGCGCGACCACGGCCGGGCTCGCCAGCACGAGTCCGAGCGTCCGCCGAGGTGCCCTGATCGCCATCGACCAGATGGACGGCGGCAAGCTCAAGCCCGAGGAGGTCGTCCGCGAACTGAGCGGGGGTTCGAACGAACTCAAGGAGACCGCCGCCTGGGTCCTGGCCCGCCATCCCGACTGGGGCACGGCGCTGGTCGGCGTCCTCGGCAAGAAGCTCGACCAGCCCGAACTCCCCCCCGACGTCGCTCAGGAGACGGCCAGGCTGCTCGCCCGGTTCGCCTCGAATCCCCCGATCCAGGAGCTGATCGCCGACCGCCTCCTCGCGAATTCCACGACGGAGGCCCAACGCGGTGCTGTCCTCCAGGCGATGGCCCTCTCTAAACTCAAGGCCGTCCCCCCGCGCTGGGTCGAGGGCCTGGCGAAAGCCCTGGGCTCCGCCGACGTCCCCACCATCCGTGGCGCGGTCGCCACGGCACGAGCCCTCCCGCTGGCCGAGGCCAAGGCGGAGGCGGTCGGCAAGGCCTTGATCGGGATCGCGGATAACGCGTCCATCCCGGCCGAGGTCCGGCTCGACGCGCTCGCGGCCATGCCGCAAGGCCCCGGACAGGTCAGCCCATCCCTCTTCGCGTTCCTCCGCGAGCAGTTGCAGGGAGATCGACCCGTCATCACACGGAGGACGGCGGCCGACGTCCTCGCCAAGGGTCAACTCTCCCCCGAGCAGGTCGCAAGCCTCTGCGACGACGTGAAGACCGCCGGGCCACTCGAACTGGATCGACTCCTCGGCGCCTTCGAGCGCTCGACCGACGAGGCCCTCGGGCTCCGACTGGTCGCCGCCCTCAAGGAGTCGCCGGGCCTCACGTCCTTCCGCCCCGACGCCCTGCGTCCCCGCCTCGCCAAGTTCGGAGAGCCCGTCCAGCGCGAGGCCGAGGCGCTCTACCGTACGATCAACGTCGACATCGCCAAGCAGTCGGCCCGCCTCGAGAGCATGCTCGCGACCGTCACCGGCGGCGACGTCCGGCGCGGCCAGGAGGTCTTCAACGGCTCCAAGGCGGCCTGCGTCACCTGCCACGCCATCGGCTATGTCGGGGGCCACGTCGGCCCCGACCTGACGCGCGTCGGCCAGATCCGCACCGAACGGGATCTCCTCGAGGCCATCGTCTTCCCGAGCGCGAGCTTCGTCCGGAGCTTCGAGCCCCTGACGGTCGCCACCAAGGACGGCAAGGTCCACAACGGCATCCCGCGCAAGGATACTTCGGAGGAAGTCCTCCTCGCGACCGGTCCCAATGAAGAGGTGCGGATCCCCCGCGACGACATCGAGGACATCCGCCCCGGCACCGTCTCCGTCATGCCTGCCGGCCTCGAGCAGCAGCTCTCCTCCGACGAGCTCGCCGACCTCATCGCCTTCCTCAGGGCATGTCGATAAGCCCGAATGTCTCCGGCCTGGCCCATCGCGAGGAGACCCATCCCTCGCGGGCCAGGCTCGAGTTCCTCGATTCCTAGGCCAAGTCTTCGGTAGACCCTTGACCCAATATCGGGATCGTCCAAACTCAAGGGATCGGTGAGTCGGGCGAAGTCGCCGGCTCATTCCCATGCGGCCCCTCACCGATTCCCACTCGATGAAGCGGACGGTCAACACGAACAATCTCGGTTGACGCGACTCGAAGGCGACGAGTTGTCGGAGGTTCTTCTCCCATGGGCGAGGACGCGGTCCTTGAAACCCTGTTCTTTGTCCTCCTGGTCACCGCGATCACCGTCCTCCCGTTCGTCTTCCTCCTCGTGGGCGTCATGATCCTCAAGTGGCTGATGGGCCGGAACAAACGCTCGTCCGGCCGTGATGACAACTAGTGTTTTCATGTTCACAATGCCGTGATTTTGTACGAAGTCGGGCCGGGAAACAGGGGCAGGGGGCACCACGGCTGACGCTATTTCCAGGGACGCCTTGGTTCGAGCCGATGGCCGGAACGCCGCGAAGCGTCCTCCATCCGTCGACAAGTCTCTTGCATTTCGATCCGGCCAGGCGATAATCCTGATATTGTCGATCATTTTGATCGACATAGGCATCTGCGAAACTTCAACCGGAGGGATGAGACGATGCGGAAGTCGCGAACGTTGCTGGCGGCGGCAGCCGCGCTGGCGCTGGCGGGCTCGACGTCCTGGGGTGCGGCCCTGAGCAAGGGGGCTCCCGACTTGAAGTCGGCGGGCCCGATCGCATTCGGGCCGGAAGGCGTCCTTTTCCTCGCGGACACGCAGGGGGCGGCCCTCTTCGCCATCGACACGGGCGACCGCCAGCCGGACTCCGCGGGCTCGGCCATCAAGGTTGACGGGATCGACGAGAAGATCGCGGGGTTGCTGGGCACCACGGCCAAGAAGATCACGATCAACGACCTCGCCGTGAACCCGGCCTCCGGCAAGGCTTACCTGAGCGTTTCTCGTGGAACCGGCCCGGAAGCCTCTCCGGTCCTCGTCCGCGTCGACCGCGCGGGCAAAGTTGAGGTCGTCTCGCTCGAGAACATCCCGTTCGCCAAGGCCGAGATCCCGAACCCATCGACGGCCACGGGGCCGAGGACCTCGCGTAGCGACGTGATCACCGACGTCGCCTTCGTCGATGGCCGCGTGTTCGTCGCCGGCCTCTCGAACGAGGAGTTCTCCTCCCGACTGCTGGCCGTTCCCTACCCGTTCGCCGAGAAGGGCACGGGCTCGACTGTCGAGATCTACCACGGGGCCCACGGCCGGCTCGAGACCAAGTCGCCGGTTCGCACGTTCACCCCGTACTCGGTCAACGGCGAGTCGTACCTGCTGGCCGCCTACACCTGCACGCCGCTGGTCAAGATCCCGGTCGCGTCGCTGAAGGACGGCAAGCACATCAAGGGGACGACCGTCGCCGAGCTCGGCAACCGCAACAAGCCGCTCGACCTGATCGTCTACAAGAAGGACGGCAAGGACTACCTACTCCTCGCCAACAGCGCCAGGGGTGTGATGAAGATCAACCCCGACAACGTCGACAAGGCCGAGGGCATCAACCGCCCCGTCAAGGATAAGGAAGGCCTGTCTTACGACACCCTCTCGGAGCTGAAGGGCGTCACCCAGCTCGACAGCCTCGACAAAGAGCACGCCCTGATCCTCGTCCAGACCCCGACCGGCAGCTCGAACCTCGAGACCATCGCCCTGCCATGATTCACGGACACCACTGGCCTGGCCTGCTGGTTGTCCTGATTTCGCTCGGAGCCGACGCGCCGGACGTTCCCCAACGTCCGGCGCCCTCGACCGCCGCGAGCATCCGATGGAACCGGGCCACCCCCAAGACCCCCGCCAGCGTCGATGTCCTCGGGATCGACGCCGGCAACCTCAAAAGCCTCGCGAACGAACCGCGAGAGACGGGACGCTGGGCCGAGCTCTTCTCGGTCGCCGTCTTTGCCCCCAAAGGTTCAGACGATGAGCCGCCTCCGATCCTGGGTTCCTATCGGGTCGTTGACGACGTCCTCCGGTTTCAGCCCAGGTTCCCCATCGATGCAGGCCTCCGCCTCCGGGCCCGCTTTCGCCCATCACACCTGCCTCGCCCGGCCTCGCCGCAACTCGCCGACGTCACCTCCGAAGCGATCCTGATCGAGCCATCCGCCAAGGCCCCGCCGAGCGAAATCACCCGCGTCGATCCCTCGACGGATCATCCTCCCGAGAACCTCCTCAAGTTCTACCTCCACTTCTCGCAGCCGATGGCGAGGGGCGAAGCCTATCGTCGCGTCCGCCTGCTGGATGAAGCAGGCAAGGCGCTCGAGCTGCCATTCCTGGAGATCGGCGAGGAGCTCTGGGATCCGAGCGGGACCCGGCTCACGCTCCTGCTCGATCCCGGCCGGATCAAGCGCGGACTTCGTCCCAGGCTCGAGGAAGGACCGATCTTTCTGGAAGGAAAGACGTACATACTGGTAGTGGACGAGGAATGGCCCGATGCCTCGGGTCAACCGATGCGAGTCGGCCACCGCAAGACCTTCAAGGTCGACGCCATGGATGAGCGGCAACCCGACCCCAAGTCCTGGAAAGTCATTGCGCCGGCCGCCGGGGGACGAGATGAACTCGTCTTGCGCTTCCCGGAACCGCTGGATCGAGCGATGCTCGACCGCGTCTTCGCCGTCCTCGACCCTTCCGGAGAACCGGTCGAAGGCCGCGTCACGATCGACCAGGACGACTCGCGTTGGCGCTTCTCACCCCAGCAGCCCTGGGGCGAGGGGGATTATCGCCTGGCATTTTCGACCGAGCTCGAGGACCTCGCGGGCAACAGCGTGGCCAGGCCGTTTGAAGTCGATATGTTGCGCCCGGTCGGCGGCGATTCCGACTACCCTAGGTCGTCTTCGATCGCGGTCACGATCCGAAAACCGGGCCGCGATTCGGCCTCGGGTGGCCCGGCTGGAGGTATCGATGCGAAAGTGCAACAATTCGGCAAAAAGTGAGGGCGTATGGCGTCACTTCGGGACGAAACGCGCGTTAGTTTCTCGTGAAGGGTGTATCCTTATAACAGTGACAATCGAAAGGCTTGATGGACGGTGAAGCTTGCCGTCAGTCCAGCCGATGAGATGCTAAGGGCGACGGAATTGGCCCCCAAACAGTCAAATAGCTCGGCCCCTCAGGCGCAAGTCGCCGAGATCCGAGCAGCGCGGCGCTGGTCGAACGACCTTCCTGCTGATGCCTCTCTGACGAAGCTCCTCTGGTCCGTTTCTCTCCAATCTCGTGCCGACTTCCCGTCCCGAGGCCGAGGCGTCCGAATCCGGCACGGATTCTTGTAGGACGAGGTTTCGTCCCACGATTCATCCAGCTCATGCGAGGGCGCAATGTCTCTGCAAGTCGAAACGCTGTTCAATCCCATCGTTCGTGTCGACGCCTCCGTGCGGCTGGAGCCGACGGTCCCCGTCGAGTTTCCCCGGAACGAGTCACGTCCCCAGGAGGCGAGCATCGCCCTGACCTGTCGTGACGTGATCGACGGCGTCTGCCAGCGGCTCGCCAAGAAGGGCCACGCCTGGGATTGATCATCGAGAGTTCCGCGCGAGATTCCCCCCTCAACCTCCTCGCTCTTGCGGTTGCGAGCCGGACAACAAGCTGCTTTTCGTCCGGCTCGATACCGATCCCAGACGCCCCCCGAGCCAAGCTTTCCCCTCCACCTCCCCCAACGAGCCGCTACACTCCAAGGGCACGGGATGCCCTGGCAACAAGCACGACGCGACAATCGGACATAACCGGGTCGCCATCCTCGGGCAGCGTTCGCGAAGGCGTGCGCCAGGGATCGAGGTACGTTCGCAACTCGCGACGCGACGAGTCGGAAGGCCCGCCTTCGAAACTGAGCGGCCGATGTCCGGTGCGCCCACCACGCACCGGACATCGGCCGCTCGCATTGACCACTCAGTGCCTCAAGACCTCGTCAGGCCAGCACGCTGCCGCAGGGACGACGCAGGCTGACGGGGACGGGAGCCGAACGCCGTCTCGATCATGGCCGCGGCTCGGTTGAGCCCGTCGGCGGCCTCGATGCGAGTCCGAAGCCCCTCGGCCCGCTCGCGGAAGGCGGGAGTGCCGAGCACCTCGCAGACGGCCGATCGCAACCGAGGAGCCGTCAGGCGACCGACCGGGATCGATCGCCCGACCCCCGACCATTCGACGCGCGTCCCCACTCCTGGCTGGTCGTTGGTGACGGGCAGCACGACCATCGGGATCCCCCTCTCGAGCGACTCGAGCACCGTGTTCAACCCGCCGTGCGAGATCGTCATGGCCGAGCGTCGGATGAGTTCGAGCTGCGGCGCGTACCCCACAACGATCGGGTCACCGGGCAAATCCTCGAGCGCGGACGGATCCTGGCCGCCTCCGAGCGAGATGACGAGTTGCAGGTCGAGCCCCGCGCAGGCCTCGGCGATGATCCGGTAGGGACGCAAGACGCCGTTCTGTAGTGTCCCCATCGAGGCGTAGATCAACAGCCGTGCCGGGTCGATGCGCGACCAGGGGAAGTCGATCGCGGCCCGGGCCTCGGGGTCGGTCCAGGGGCCGGTGTAGTGGAAGTTGGGAGGCACGCGCCGACCCGAGAGTTCCAGGCCGGCCGGCAGTTGGGCGAACTGCCCCAACTCCGAGAAGAGCTCGTTCATGCCGGGCGCCGTCCGCAAACCCCAGGCTCGTCGCTGCCGGTTGATGGCCTCCAGATGGACACGGCCCATCCGCTTGAAGAAGGCGTTGCCCATCAAGTTCCGAAGCCGGGCGAGCGGGCTGTAACTGTGGGCCCACGGGAACGAGACGAACGGGACGGTGGAATCGAGGTTGATCGGCAACGCGGCGGCCGCGCTGACGAAGGGCAAGCCCAGGTATTCGGCAACCGTACCGCCGGACATCTCGACCTGATCGACGATGAGCGAGTCGACCTCGGCCTCCCGGATGGCCCCGGGGAGGTCCCGGAAGATCATCTTGGCGGTCCGGACGAGGAGCGACATCGCGAATCTCAGCCCATCCAATCCATCGAGCTTTCCGAGTTCGTCGTTCAACTCCTTGACCCGGCCCGGCGGATAATCCTGCTGGCCTATCTGGTGAAACGTCAGGCCTGCCGCCCTGATGGGTGCCTCGACGTCGCCGACCTGGAAGTAGACCACCTCGTGGCCGCGAGACTGGAGCCGACGGCCCAGGGCCGTGAGAGGGTAGTAGTGGCCTGGCGAAGGGAAGCTGACGATGCCGATTCGTCGCATGATCGCATCCTCCGTTAACACATGTCTTGCAAAAGGCCTCGCCGCCTCCGGGTCCGGTCACGATGAGGGCCGGTGCGGCGAGGGGTATCGCCCTACGGGCGTTTGGGCTCGTCTTTCCTGGCGTCCTTGGCCTCGGTCGCGGGCTCGACGCCGCGGAGGCTCTCGACCCGATGAAGGTCGCGGCTGAGATCGACGCCCAGGTTTTCCTCGTTGAACGCGTCGGAGTCGTCGAGCTTGATCTGCCAGTCGGTGCCGATGTGGTACTTCACCCGAGCCTCGTCGGTCCGGCAGTCGAGGACATGTCCGCCGACCTTCCGGTCGTCCGAGAGGAAGTGCCAGTGATACCCGGGGACGTTGAGCCCCTTGACCCAGGCCGGGCAGCGGAACCCGACGAGAGTCCCGCTCACATTTTCATGCGTCCAGACCGACTGAGTCTTGGCCACCTCGCCGAGGGGACGATAAGGGGGCTCTTGCCGCTTGACGCTCCGCAGCGTGATCGAAGAGAACCGGCCCTCGGCGCGGACCGCCAGGAAGTTGTTCCTGCGCTTCAGGCCCGAGTCCAGGCGAGCCTCGAGGTCGGAGAGGCTCGAGACCTTCTGGCAAGAGACCTTTCCGTCCTCCTTGAACCGGGCCATGACCGCGAACGGGGTCGACCTGTCGGGGCCCACGTCCAGGACCTTGCCGTCGCCGCGGACCTGATACGCGTGGCCGTCGAGGACGAGCATCTCTCCGTCGAGGTGGTCGAGCGTCCCGATCCCGAAGTCGCCGAGTTGCAGCAGTTCGCCCATCGGCATCACGCCGTCATACCGGCCGATCATCAACGCGTTGATGACCGACACCTGGGTGATCCGCCCTTGCCCCTCGCTAGGCCCCACCGTCTTCGAGTCGGCCAGGCCCACGGGCATCCAAGAGGGCAGGCCTCCCAGCGCCAGGGCCGCGACGAACAGGAGCCCACTCGACGGCACGACCGCTTTAAGAACGCTCTTCATCTCGATCCTCATCTCGACTTTCCGATCAATAAAGGCAACATCATCAACCGGCTATTTAGCCATGTTGATGATCGTGGCCTGGGTGAATTCTTCGAGCCCTTCGCGGCCCGACTCGACCCCGATCCCGGACTGCTTGGCCCCGCCGAGCGGGACGTCCGGCGTCAGGTCGAGGTGCTTGTTGACCCAGACGACCCCGGCCTGGATCCTGGCTGCCACGTCGAAACCCCGATTCGGATCCGAAGTCCAGACCGAGCCTCCGAGGCCGTAATTCGTGTCGTTGGCCCGGGCGATGGCGTCGTCGAGGTCCGTGTATTTCAGGACCGGGAGCACCGGGCCGAACTGCTCCTCCTGGACGATCCTGGCATCGTCCGGGATGTCGCGGACGATCGTCGGCTCGACGAAGTACCCGCCCCCCTCGACGGCCCGGCCGCCCGCGACGATCTTGCCGCGCTTCGAGGCATCCCTGAGGTAGTCCTTGACCTTCTCGAACTGCATCCGGTTCTGGATCGGCCCCATCTGGGTGTCCTGAGCCATGCCGTCGCCGACGACGGTGCTCTTGGCGAGCTTGCCCAGCTCGTTGCAGACCGCGTCGTACATTGATTCGTGGACATACAATCGCTTGATGGCGAGGCAGACCTGGCCCGCGTTGAACATCGCGCCTGCGAAGAGCCGGGGCACGACCTCGCCGGGGTCGGCGTCGTCGAGCACGATCGCCGCGTCGTTGCCGCCGAGTTCGAGGGTCAGCCTCTTCAGGCTGCCTGCGACGCTCTCCATCACCCTCTTGCCCGTCGCGGTTGAGCCGGTGAAGGCGACCTTGGCCACGTCGGGATGGCTCGTGAGGGCCGAGCCGAGGTCGTTCTGATCCACGACCACGTTGAACACGCCCGCCGGCAAGATTCTCGCGCAGAGCTCGCCGAACCTGAGCGTCGTGAGCGGCGTGGTCGGAGCGGGCTTGGCGACGATCGTATTTCCCGCCAAGAGCCCCGGGCCCACCTTGAACATCAGCAGGATGACCGGGAAGTTCCAGGGCGTGATCGCCGCCACGACGCCCAGCGGCGCGTTCTGCTGCACCACACGCTGCCGCTCATCCTCCTTCAGCACCTTCAGCGGCAAGTCGAGCCGGGCATAGAACCGGAGGATCGCCGCCGCCCGCATGACCTCGTCGCGAGCGTGCGGAAGGGGCTTGCCTTGCTCCATCGTGAGGAGTTCGGCGAACGTCCCTTGCTCGGCCTCGAGGGCCTCCGCCAGCCTGAGCAGCAAGTCGCCTCGCTCCCGGGTCGGGCGGCTGCACCACGCTGGATAGGCCCCTTTTGCGACGGCGACCGCCTCGTCGAGCTGGGCCCGGTTCGCCCGAGGTGCCCTGGCGAACACCTTCCCCGTCGCCGGATTAATCACGTCCAGGGTCCCCGCCCCCTTCACAAGCCCGCCGCCGATGAGCAACCTGAAATCGTCCACGACCCGCTCCTTTTTAGGCGATTCGAGACTTTCTTGGCAAGTGTTCTCAAGCAGGACACAACCAACGCATGCACAAGATTTACGGTTCGTGCCTGACGAAGGGGCGAGGAGATCCAGGCCGTCAACACCCGACGCGTCTTCGCCCGCGGGTTCAACGCTTTCGGCGCGACTTCGGCCCGCCCCCGGATTCTCAGGCCGATCTCAACGCGTCGCGACGGCCGCCGAAGACCGCGGAAGGCTCGCCCGAAGCTCCGGGCGCCCGCGAACGCGCTCCTTCAGCCTTCCGGGTCGCTAGCCAGTCCCAGATCAGGGTGGCCACGACACGAGGCGAGACCAGGGCGAGGGGCGGTCGGAGCATGTGGAGGACCTCGGCCCACCGGACCCGGAGCCAGGGCCGCCTCGTGCTCGCCCCCATGACGAGCCGCAGGTAACACCCTATGAGCCTGGCACTTCTAGCCTGCCTGGGGGCCTCGACGGTCCGGAATCCGTAGTCCGCCCCGGTGGCGAATGACCAGGCCGGTTTCGTCGCCCTCGCGAGGCTCCGCTGGAATTCGCTGGTACTCGCCGAGTTGAGGTGGAGTGCTCCTTCCCGAAGCCAGCGGTCCAGTACCTCGACGCCGATCAGGGCACAGGTCATCCCCTGGCCATAAACCGGATTGAATGAGCAGGTCGCGTCGCCCAGTGCCACGAGTCCCTCGGGGAACCGCCAAAGCCGGTCGTAATGCCGGAGCCGATTCTCGGTGCCGCGGTGTCCGAAGATCGGCGAAAGCGGCTCAGCGTCCCTGATCGCCTCGTAAATTGCCGGGCTCCGGAGGCTGCGGGCGAAGGCGAGGAACCCCGATTCGCCGGTTGGCGGCCGATCTCCGTCCCCGCCGATGAGTGAGACGAGCCAGCGGCCATCCTCGATGACGGAGACGAGGCCTCCTCGAGGCTCGTCCGGCGGCGCCTGCTGGATGTACAGGAATTTCCAGCCGACGCAACGCTCCTTGGGGGGCTGGTAAATGCGGGACGCATATCCCTGGAACGAGTTCACAACCGTTTCCCGAGGCGCGGCGAACCCCAGTTCCGTCAACCACTCGGGAAGCCGGGAATGCCGGCCCGACGCCACCACCACGAGGTCAGCGACGATCACAGGCTCCTCGTCGGGCTCGCTTCCGCGTCTTTCCGATCAAGCTCGAATTCGGACGCCGCCGACATCCGCATAAGTCCCCTCGCCGCGGACGAGGCCCACCACGTCGATGCCCGTTCGAATACGAATGTTGGGGATGGACCGGACACGCTCGCGAACGACCCAATCGAGCAAGTTCCGGCTCGAGGCGAGCATCACCATGTCGCTGGGACACTGGAAGTACCAACCAGCCGGAGACAACATGGCGAGGTCACGCGTCGCGTCCGACATCTCGCCGCCGGCTTGCAGGACCTCCTCGCCCACCCCGGGCAGATACCATTCGAGGATCCTACGCCCTCGCTCCAGCAGTCCGTGGGCATGGCGGGCCTGCGGCAGCCCCTTGCGAGGCGCGGGCTCGTCGGGCAGCTCGTCGCGTTCGAGCACTGTGACCCGCTCGTAATGCCCCGAGAGCACCCGAGCCGCCATCAACCCGGCCATGCTCCCGCCGATGACGACCGCATGCCCCCGACGCGGAGGATTCAGGTAATTCTGCACATAAAACTCATCTCGCGTGAGCATACGCCCTCCTTCCTGGCCCCGTCGACGACGGGGCTGGAATCGATCTCGAATCCCTCATCGGGACCTCGAGGGGATCTCAATCCCCCCGACTGGGGATCGCCATCGGTGAATTCGAACGGACATGCCACGTCGAAATTCCCGAAAGCTATCGCATCTGGCCAGGTCCGAGGAGGTAATCGTATCTCCACCCATTCTCGCGATCTCGATCTGGAGATGGAGCCTCCTGCCGACTCCCTACCGTCCTTGCGGAAACCGTCCGCGAAAACCTTCATAGGAATCGGTGACACCCAGGTCGGGAGGTGCGCAGTCGTCCTGGGCCCGCGGATATATCGCGAGAGCCAGGCCACCCTTATGGCCAGCCCACTTCGCCATTCGAGTGTCAGGTCGGTGTCACGGCACTCAAGGAGCGTGACTTTTCCGTCCGTGATGTCCGAATTGCGGGAGTCTTATCGGGCCTGGCCGATGCCAACGACCGCATACCCAAGGAGGGCAATGCCTGGAGGTGACATCAGGAGTGCCAACTCCGTATTTCAAACATTTTTCCAATATTATTTGATATAATTTTTTATTTTCATTAATTTAGATTACAATATCATGTTTTTATGAATTCAACGCCCAGAAGAACGTCCAGGCGGGAGGGGACGACTGCCTTAGCGGGAATCGTCGAGCCGATGGGTCGCCCCATGGCTACAGGGTCGGGGTGAGTTCAGGGAGGGTTTCGGGGGCGGGGGAGTGTCGGGGCCGGGGAGGAGCCAGGGGAAGTCGGACAGCCTCCAGTATTTCTCGGCCAACTTCACCGCCCATGCGTCGCGGGCCCTCGCGACGGGATCACGATCGACGAACCGACCATCGATCAAGATCATGCTTCGCGTGTGGAATGTCATCCAGTCCAGTCATAAGCCTCGGCTCGACCGTGGTAGGCGTTCGATCGTTGCCTCATCCCGAAAATCAGGGCGAGGATTGCGATAACGCCCATGATCCTACGAACGCTGCATCGCAATCGAGGACGTTTCGCGGCCATTCCTCTCCAAATCCACGCGATGAAAAAACTCCAGGGATACAGCGGCAACCCCTCTCGACCAGCATCGAGACGATTCGAAGCTCAAGCCGGGCCTGGACATCCAACTTGATGTCGTCGAAACGTCAAGGCCTACGATCTGGATACATCCGTGTCGAAGTATTGGACACACGGGACCACGTCTTTGAGACGCGATCGCTATTTTTCATTCAATCATCAATCACAATCTTCAGGGGCCGGAAGGGTCGCACACAGGTGGGATCATTGACCCTGGCTATTGTTCGAGCGAATAATTCCGCAAGGTACGGGAGGACGGCCTGATATAGCAATCCACTCCGGGATGACGCGCATACGACGTCCTCAGCGGAGCCATGAGGTTACGCTTCATTCCATGACGAGCCGACCAGCCGCATTCATCAATGCATCATCGATTTTATCAAAATCACAAGTGAACATTGCCACAATTTTCTGATGCAGCCTCGTTGCGGGAAGAACACGAGGAGTCGAGCAAAACCATGAACCGGCGAATTCGCTGAGAAATCTGAGATTCGGGTCGAGAAAGGGTCGCCGAGGACTGCGGTCTATGACTCGGAGATCAGCCTTGCACGGGTTGAGAACCGACCCGCATCGAAGGCGATCTCACGGCACGGCAGAAGGTTGCGACCGAGCTATGCCTCGCATCCGCGTAACCACACGAATTCAAGGCTACGTCAATCTATGGCGAGCGAAGACGCCGGGCCAATGTTGTCGATGCTCGCAGTCATGATCAAAACAGGCGGCCTGGACGTATTCGAATCAACGTGAGCGAACCGGATTCCGGACGATTTCCTAAAGAATTCGAACAAGCATCGTCACCCGGCAAGGCATGGTCTCGTATATGACGGGTTCGAACTCGCGCCGGGGCGGGAGAGGGTCGAGGGAGATCGAGAAGCAACGGCCAGTCGATGGAGGGGCGATGGCATCCGCGCAACGGCAAGAACTGACGATCATCCTGGGGAAGGCTCAGGCGGGCGACGAACAGGCGCGGAACGAGCTCATCGGGTTGGTCTACGGCGAGCTGCGTGAGGTCGCCTCAAGATTGATGCGGAAGGAGCGATCGGATCACACCCTCTCGGCGACCGCCGTGGTCCACGAGGCGGTGATCCGCCTGATGGGAGACTCCGAGTTCGAGGACAAGGCGACGGATCGCAAATACCTCTTCGCGTCGGCCGCACGCGCGATGCGTGAGGTGCTGATCGATCACGCCCGACGCCGATCCGCCGGCCGTCGAGGCGGAGGATGGCGCAGGCTCCCCCTGGACCTCGTCCTGGACGACCTTGACCAGCAAGGCCTGGACGTCACCGAGGTCCACGAGGCACTCGACCGCCTCGCCGAGCTGAACGGACGGCAGGCCCAGGTCATGACTTTGCGCTACTTCGGCAGACTCACTGTCGCCGAGGTCGCCGCCGCGCTGGGCGTCTCTCAGGTCACGGTCGAGCGAGACTGGCGACTTGCGCGGGCCTGGCTCAGGAGCCAGCTCAGGGAGGAGGAGTGATGACGCCCGAACGCTGGAAGCAGATCGAGGAGACCTTCGCGGGCGCCCTCCTGGTCCCGTCCCCGCAGCAAACCGAGTGGGTTGCCAAGGTCTGTGGCTCCGACATGGAACTTCGGCGCGAGGTCGAGCAGCTCCTCAAAGAGGACGAGAAGGCGGCCGCCGAGGGCTTCATGACGGCCCCCGAGCCTTCGAAAGACACGGAGGCGATCGATCAGACCGAGAGCTGGCCAAGGCGTCGGCGAAGGCTCGGGCAAAACGGGCCCGCGACCCGATTCGACAGCGGGACCGACCCTCTTGGCGACCCCGGGGGCTTCTCCAAGGCGGCGATCGTGGCGGGGCTCAGGACGCAACCGATCTCCGAGACCGAGTCGGTCGTGCGGGCGCGCCTGCGCGAGCTCCCGTTGATCTATATCCTCATCCTGGTGATGGCCACCACCTGGCGATGCCTCCTGCTCGGGGACAATGACCGGGTACTGCACGTCCTCGACGGCTGCGTCATCGCCGCGCTCGCCGGGGTCATCGCCCTGGTGTCGAGCCCGAGGCCGATCTCGATCTCCAGGCTCCGATGGCTGGAGTTGGGGATGATCGGGATGCTCGCGACGCGGGTCGCTATCGTCCAGTATCGGATCGTGCTGATTTTCTCCCGGCGCGACGAGCCGATGATGGCCCAGATGTCGGTTAAGAACATCGTCCTGGTGACCTGCGTCCTGATCATCACCTATGGGCTCTACGTCCCGAAGACCTGGCGGCGGGTCGCCCCCGTGGTCGTCACGCTCGCCGCGCTCCCGTTCGCGACGCTCTCGATGCTCTGCCTGACGCACCCCGAGGCCATGGGCTGGCTCTGGGAGGCCTGGAGGATCAACGGGACGTCGCGGTTCCTCCTGTTCACCTTCGACGCGATGATCCTCGGGATCGTGGCCATCGGCTCGACCTTCGGGGCCTACGCAATCACCAGACTCCGCAGGCAGGTCGCCGAGGCCAGGGAACTCGGCCAGTATCGCCTCCGACGTCAGATCGGAGCAGGAGGGATGGGCGAGGTCTACCTCGCCGAGCACCAGCTCCTGAAACGACCTTGTGCCCTGAAGCTGATCCGCCCCGGAAGCGTGGAAGATCCCAGGGCCCTGGCCCGCTTCGAACGCGAGGTCCGGCTGACCGCCACTCTCTCGCACCCGAACACGGTCGAGATCTACGACTACGGCCGCACCGAAGACGGCACGTATTATTATGTCATGGAATACCTGCCCGGCCTGAGCCTGGCCGACCTCGTCGAGCGGCATGGCCCCTTGCCTCCGGGCCGGGCAATTTACCTGCTCCGGCAGGTCTGCCTGGCCTTGCGCGAGGCCCATGCCTCGGGCCTGATCCATCGCGACATCAAGCCCTCGAACATCTTCGCCTCGAGGCGGGGCGGCATGCACGACGTGGCGAAGCTCCTCGACTTCGGCCTCGTCCTCCCGATGGCGAGGGCCGGCATCCCCCAATTGAGCGGCGAAGGCCAGGTCCTCGGCACGCCCCTCTTCATGTCCCCCGAGCAGGCGAAGGGGGGCGTTGAGCTCGACGAGCGGAGCGATATCTACTCGCTGGGAGCGGTCGCGTATTATCTCCTGACAGGCCAACCTCCCTTCGACGAGGAGGACGGTATCCGGGCCATGATCGCCCACGCGAGGGATCCGGTCGTGCCTCCCTCTCAGGTCTATGAGGGCATCCCGGCGGACCTCGAACGCGTCGTGATGCGCTGCCTGGCCAAGAATAAGGGCGATCGCTACGCCAATGCAAACTTCCTGGAGCTGGCGCTGGGCGACTGCGAATGCTCGGCCTGCTGGGGTCAGGAATCGGCCTCGGCCTGGTGGCGAAACGCCGAGATGTCCCGCTGTCTCGAGGCAGATCGCGTGACCTGATCGGAGGTTGACGGTACGATTCATACCTTCGAGAAATCGGAGGGACATTCCCCTCGACGCTGGCCCTGGCCGAGTATCGATCGATGCAAGAGACCGAACGCGCGCTGGAGGCCCTCAGAGATCGCTTCGGGTTCCGGGACTTCCGCCCCGGGCAGGACCGCGTGGTCGCCGCCTTGCTCGACGGGCGATCGGCCCTGGCGATCTTCCCGACGGGAGGGGGAAAGAGCCTCTGCTACCAGTTGCCCGCGCTCCTGTTCGACGGCCTGACGGTCGTGGTCTCGCCGCTCATCGCCCTGATGAAAGATCAGATCGACTTCCTGGCCAGGTGCCGGGTGCCGGCCGCCCGGCTGGACTCGACGCTCGAGGCGGGGGAAGCCCAGCGGGTCCTTGCCGACGTGCGGGCGGGCCGGATCAAGCTCCTCTACGTCGCCCCCGAGCGCCTGGGGAGCGAGCGGTTCTTGCAGATGCTCCAGGCCCAGCGCATCTCGCTGCTGGCGATCGACGAGGCGCACTGCATCAGCGAGTGGGGTCACAACTTCCGGCCCGACTACCTCAAGCTCGCGAAGGTGGCCCGACGCCTGGGTGTCGGCCGGGTCCTCGCCCTCACCGCGACGGCGACCCCCTCGGTGGCCCGGAACATCGCCCAGGTCTTCGACATCCAGGAGGATGACGTCGTCCTGACCGGCTTCCATCGCCCGAACCTGGAACTCCACGTCACCCCTTGCCTCGACGACGAGGATCGCCGCGAGAGACTCATCGAGCGCCTGAAGTACGCAGATTCCGGCTCGACGATCGTCTACGTGACCCTCCAGCAGACCGCCGAGGACCTGGCCGAACGGCTCCGCAACGAGGGGTTCGATGCCGAAGCCTATCACGCCGGCCTGAAGGATGAGGACCGGCACGCGATCCAGGATCGCTTCATGACCTCCGACTCGTCTCTCGTCGTGGCGACGATCGCCTTCGGCATGGGGATCGACAAGTCAAACATCCGATCCGTCTACCACGCCAACCTTCCCAAGAGCCTGGAGAACTACGTCCAGGAGATCGGCCGCGCCGGGCGCGACGGCCGCCCGGGCCATTGCGAGCTCTTCGTCTGCCAGCAGGACGTGATCCCGCTCGAGAACTTCACGTATGGTGACACGCCGGACCCCGAAGCCATCGAAGGGTTCATCCGTGAGATCCTTGGGCTCGGCCCCGTCTTCGACGTCTCGGTCTATGACCTCTCCCAGCGCCATGACATCCGCCAGCTCGTCGTCCAGACGCTCCTGATTTACCTGGAGCTCGAAGGCATCATCGAGGCGACCGGGCCTTTCTTCGACGAGTACAAATTCCAGCCCCTGCACCCTTCGAAGGAGATCCTCGCCCGCTTCGACGAGAACCGCGCGGAGTTCCTCAAGCGGATCTTCCTCCGGGCACAGAAGGGGAGGACCTGGTTCACGCTCGGCATCAAGGCGACGGCCGAGGCCCTCAACGAGCCCCGAGAGCGGATCCTCGCCGCCCTGAATCACCTGGAAGAGCAGGGGGACCTGCTCCTCCAACTCTCGGGCGTCCGTCATGGCTACCGACGGACTTCGAGAGAGGACGACATCGACTCGCTTTCACGCACTCTCATTGTGCGATTCCAGGAACGGGAACGACGCGACATCGAGCGGGTTCACGACGTCCTGCGCTACGCCAGCCTCACCTCTTGCTTCACCAGGCACTTGCTTTCCCACTTCGGCGAAATCCTCCGAAAGCCGTGCGGGCACTGCGCCCACTGCCTGGGGATGGCCCCGGCGTCGCTCCTCCCACAACTCCCGCGTGAGCTCGGCGCTCAGGAAGCTGCCTTATTCAGATCCTTGCAGGATCAGAACCATCCGGCCCTCAGACGTCCTCGCCAGTTCGCCCGATTCCTCTGCGGCTTGACCACCCCCACGACGACCCGCTCCAAACTCGCCAAGCATGAGCACTTTGGTGCCCTCCGCAGCGTCCCCTTCCAGCATGTCCTCGATTTCGTCAACGGCAAGATGACGGCTCGCTAACCCGCTTCGGAACATCATCCCTTGCTTCGCAAACCTCCCATTCTTCACAGACAACCCTCTTGCTCGCATTCGCAAACTCGATAATCTGGGTTAATGGCGTAAAATTCGCATACCTTGCCTCGGCGAAAAACCGGTGATCTGGGAATCGTGGTTCGTGGTCCCTCCTCGCGAGGTCCAACTCGATCCTATTTCGGGTCGTCAACGGGTACGACCCGCCCGGTGTGCCGAGGGCTTGCTTGAATTCGCCACCAGGAGGTCCATCATGCGGATGTTCGGTGCCGTCCTACTCATCCAGGCCGCGATGTTCGTCGCCGCCGCGCGTTCAGACGCTCAGGAATATGTCACGTATAGCTCTCCCGTCACGACCTATGGCGGCCCCGTTTCGTCCTCGGCCGCGACTTACGGGCCGCTGACGACGTATGGCGCCCCCGCCAGCACCGTCACGAGCTACTCGTCTTACTATGCTTACCCGTCGACGACGTACGCCCCCACCCCCACGCCCCCGTACAGCTACTATGCCGCCTGGGCCGGCCCGGCTCGCCTCTATGCCGGCTACGGCTCCAACGACTTCCCGTTCTACGGCCGTCCCTATGGCCACGCTTACGACCCCTGGACCTGGCCCTACATGAGCGGCTCGTACTACCGCGACCTGGCCCACTACTACTATCCGCCCGTCCGCTGAGGTCGGGAACCGAGCTTGCGGATTCGCCTCGGAGAGCCGACAGTGGAGGAATAGGGTCGCGACGGACGGAACCCCGCGCCGTCGCGGCTCCCATAGAAGGGCGACGAGCGAGCCTGGCGGAAGCCTCGAAGCGGTTTCCGCGTCGGCGATGTGGCTCGTCCTCAATTTCTCCAACGGCCCGAGCTGGCAGCGCCCCGCAACATGAGTGAACACGGCTCCCCATCCATGCCGCTCGATGCGGCTGATTTCGAGCGCGACGTCGTCGAGGTCTCCAAGCAGCGCCCGGTCATCGTCGACTTCTGGGCGGAATGGTGTCAACCCTGCCGGATCCTCGGCCCCATCCTCGACAAGATCGCCGAGGAACATGGCGACCGCCTCTCCCTCGTGAAGATCGAGACCGAGCGTGCCCCCGAGATCGCGGCGGGCCTCCAGGTCCGATCGATCCCGGCCGTCTTCGGCTTCCGCGACGGCAAGATCATCGACTCGTTCGTTGGCGTCCTCCCCGAAAAGGCGATCCGCGCCTGGGTCGAAGGGCTCTTCCCGAGCCAGGCCGAGGCCCTCCTCGCCGAAGCCCAGCAACTCGAAGAGTCTGACCCGGCCGGGGCCGAGCTCAAGTATCGCGAGGCGATCGACCTCGAGCCGACCAACCTCAAGGCGAAGGTCGGCCTCGCCCACCGCCTCCTGGCCCGCGAATCGATCGCCGAGGCCCGCGCGATCGTCGATGGCCTCACCTCCCGCGAGTTGCTCGAACCAGATGGCGAGCGGCTCAAGACGGAGCTCTCGCTCCGCACCAAGGCCGAGGCCTCCGGCGACATCCCGTCCTGCCGGCAGGCAGTCGAAGCCAACCCCAAGGATCTGCAGGCCAGGTACAAGCTTGCGCTAGCCCTCGCGGCCCACGGCGAGTACACCGAGGCCCTCGATATCTGCCTCGACCTGGTCGAGCGGAACAAGGAGGGGCTCCGCGAGCCCGCCCGCAAGACGATGGTGGAAATCTTCCAGGTCCTGAACGACCCGGACGTCGTCAGCAGTTATCAGCGTCAACTGGCCTCGGCGCTCTTCTGATTGACCCACTCAATTTGGGCGGCGAAACGGCCAATGTCGAAGGTCATCGGGTGGGGTTACGGCCCCACCCTCATTCGGGGTTTGCCGAGAGTGATCGACCTCGCGATCACTTCGCCTTCTTGGCGGCCTTACCAGGGCTCGTCTTGCTCTTTGCGCTCGTGGTAGTGGTAGACGCCTTCGGTTTCGAGGCCCCTTTGGTTGTCTTCGCCGTTGGGCTCGCCTTGGCCACCTCCGGTTTTGCCGAGGTTTTCGCCTCGGCAGTCGACTCCGCATCTACCGCGTTTTTCCGAGCGTTGCTCGCCGCTTCGGTCGGCGTGGAAGCCTTGTTCGCCGCAGGCTTCCTGGGGGTCTTGGGCTTCCGCTTCGGCCTGGGTGCCTCGGCTTCGGCCTCTTCCTCTTCAAGGTCGGGATATTGGGGCGGATTGTCCCCTTCTTGTTTGATCAACCGCGGGTACTTGCCTTCAGGTTCCCTCGACTCGATGCCCTCGACATTGATCTGGTGCCACCAGTCGTCGCCGAAGTCGAACCAGTAGCCGAACGGATCGCCAACTTTGAGTCCGAGCGAGTCGATCGTGGTCCGCTCCACGGCCCCGCCGATCTTCATGCCGTCTTCCTCGCCGATTGGATCATCGGCGACGACGGAGAGCACATAGCGTGTCCCATGCGGATCCATCGGACCATTTCCGAACTGAAATTCATACATATGTTCGTCGAAACGCCCAAAGGCGTCGAAGATCGCTTCGTGCAAATGCTGCAGGGTCTGATCGCCCCTGATCAGGATCGTCCTTGCGACCACGCGAAACTTCTTGAGGAATGATGGCGAGAGCGGGCCGTCGATGATGAAGACCTCGAGCTCGTAGATCTTCGGGGTTTCGTCGGCGTTCTTGATTTGTCGCTTGGGCGACGTCGCAGTCTTCTTCGCCATGAACAGCCCGCCCTTTCATGAGCCAGGGGTTACATCCCCGTGGGATACGTCTCCGGCAGCTCCTCGCGTTGCAGAGGCTTGACCTCTCGCATCGGCCGGAGGGCATGCGTCGAGTCGAAATACAGGAAGGCATCATAGCGATGCGGCAGGATCGTGGGGACATAGTTGCCGTAGCGCTCGTACTCGGGCCGGTAGACGACGCCGATGGCCCGATGGCCCCGGGGCTCGAGCAGGTCGCGTGACCGACGGCCGGGGTAGAGCAGGAGCAGCTTGTCGTCCTGGCCCAACTGGTGCAGGACATCTTCCCAGCTCCCTTCGCGGGCCGGGGGGACTCGCATCCGTTCCATCGGGGCGTCCCACTGCTTGCCGGCGATGACGCTCCCCTGGTACGAGCCGAGGCCGACCAGGACCACGCCCTCGTGCTCGTGACGCTCCCTGACGAGCTGACCGACGTTGAACTCCCCCTGTTCGGCCATGTCGGTATAGCGAGCGTCGCCGATGTGGGTGTTATGCTCCCAAACGATCGCCTTGGCGTTCTCGCCGTGGTGCTTCATCAGGCGGTCAAGAGTATCCGTCATGTGGGCGTCGCGCACGTTCCAGGATCCCGAGCCTCCGCGGATCATGGCCCGATAATAGGCCTCGGCGTTCTTCAGCACGAACGCGTTCTGCTCGGCCTCGAAGTGGGCCTCGCTACCGTCGCCCAGCCGGGCGTGCGAGATCGCTTTCCTGCGAAGTTCCTGGAGAAGGGCGACGACCTCTTCCTCGCAGCCCTTGGAGACGAACCGGGTCGAGCGGGCATACTCCTGCGCATCCTCGCCAAAGGGTTCGAAGCAGTGGAACGCCTCCCAGGCGGTCTCGAGGGCCGAGGGGTCAGTCCGTTGCAGGTAGGCCATCACGGCGTAGAGCGAATCCCAGAGGCTGTAGACGTCCAGGCCGAATAATCCGACCCGCTGGTCCTGGGGACTTGCCTCGTTGTGGTCGCGCAACCAGTCGACCAGGGCCAGGACCTCTTCGTTGGCCCACATCCAGGTCGGCCAGCGTTCGAAGGCGTGGAGGGCCTCGCGCGAGGACGTCGTGACGTCGTCCATCCCTTTGACGTAACGATTGACGCGATAGCAGTCGGGCCAATCCCCCTCGACCGCGATGAAGGAGAAGCCCTTCTCCAGGATCAGGCGTTGGCTGATCCTGGCCCGCCACGTGTAATATTCCGAGGTGCCGTGCGAGGCCTCGCCCAGGAGGACGTATCGGGAGTCGCCGATCGCTTCCATCAAGGGGTCGAGGTCGCGTGAGTCTTGCAGAGGCCGGCTCAATGCCTCGACCTGGTCGACGAGACCGGCGTGGGTGCGGGGTTCCTCGCGGGCGAGACGTGCCGTCCTGCTCATCGCAGCCTCCTTTTCTCCCGGGGAAACCCGGGAGTCATCCTCCACGCCGACGACTGACGGACGCGGAGGCGTAGGTCAGCGGAAACAAAAAGGCCCGGGTCATGACAGGCTCAGGCGGACCTCCCCGGCGACCACCTCGACAGGATAGGTCGCGATCGCGGCCTCGGCCGGTCCGGCCTTGACCTTGCCGGTGTCGACCTCGAACTGCGACCCGTGCCAGGGGCACTGAACCGTGCCGCAGATCAGTGCGCCGTCGGAGAGCGGCCCTCCCTTGTGCGAGCAGCGGTCGTCGAACGCGGCGTAGCCTCGGTCGGTGCGGGCGAGGACGATCCGCCTCTCCCCGATCCGCAGGAGCTTCATCTGGTCAACCTTCAGATCCCCCTCGCGAGCGACCACGACCGGCGAGCCCGGCTTGGCATCGATCTTCTCTTCCGACCAGCGGCTCGCCCCCGCGTAGCGATGGTCGACGCCGATCTGGTTGCGGTAGGCAAGCGTCCCACCGAGCCAGCCTCCCCAGGTGATGAGGCCGACCCCCGACGCCTCCAGCACAAGCGTGCCGAGGCCGGGGGCCAGGGTCGACAAATCTCGGAAGATCCACCCCAGCGCGAAGAGCACCAGGGCCGACCCGTTGATGATCATATGCTGCCTGGCACGCGAGTACCCCGAGCTGTTCGGCGGCACGACGTGCAGGAAATCAATGATCCCGGGGACCGCCGCGACCAGGCCCGAGAGGACGGCCAGGATGCTGAGGTAAGCCCCCGGCCCGCGACCGCCGGGCCAGTCCAGTAACTTCGCCGCGGCGTCGAACCCGAGCGCCCCGCAAAGGAAAGCGATCGGGAACGAGACCAACATGGGGTGGATCGGATGCCCCTTGAACTGGGCTTTGCTCAGCATCGCTGGCCCTCGACGGCTCTTGGAGGGGGTCGGAGGACTCAGGCCCGTTCTTCTGGCTTGGTCACATCGGGCACGTTGACCCCGAGCGCGGTGGCCAGGTCGATCTGGTGCTCCTGCTCCTGGACCAGGATCGAGCGGATCTGCTCGGCGAGGGCGAACTCGCCGAGCGCCTCGCACTGACGGACCCGCTCGCGATAGTTGCGGATCGTCTCGTTCTCGTTGTCGAGGTCGAACCGGAGCATGTCCTCGGCCTTCTCCGAGGTCTTGACCGGCTTGGCGGTCACGGTCGGCATGCCGCCGAGGTAGTCGATCTGCTTGGCGAGCGTCAGGGCGTGATCGAGCTCTTCCTTGGCATGCACCTCGAGTTCCTGGGCGATCTGCATGTACGCAGCCCCCTTGAGGACCTGCGAATAGACCACGTAGGCGATGATCGCCTGGTATTCGCGAGAAAGGTCTTCATTCAAGTAGCCGACGAGTTCCTCGCGAGTCAGAGTCTTCGATTCCGCGGCATTGCCCGGCTGTCCGGCCATGTCGATCGTCTCCCCGATATTCTTTGATAACACAAACACGGAAGCGCCCGCCCCTCTTGTGGCCGCCGAAATACCGCCGCTTCTTGCCGGCAACGGCAGGGCTGGCTTCATATCGAAAGGGCAAGCAGGAAACCCATCGACCTCTATTGCTTGGACGATGGGCGAACCAAGTCGTTGACTCTATCACTGTCCTGGTGGGAAGCGGCCCATCGGATCAGCAAGGGGGAACCAAATCACCCGGAGTTGCAACGCTCGCCGAGATTGGGGCGAGTCGGGATCAGTCGCGGCTCGACTATGAGGGATCGTTCCTGGCCGCCGGTTGATTTCCGGGAGCCTCGTCGGCCTCGTCATCGATCTCGGGCCAATTTTCCCTGGGGCCACGCTCGCCCGACACCACGTCACGGGCCGGCCCAGGCATTCCCGCGTCTCGGCCCGAGCGATCGGCGCTGGCCCCGCCTCCCTTGGTCGCGTCGGAGTTCTCGCCGAACTGATCCTTATGCTTCGTCTCGTTCGACATCGAAGCCTCCTTGTCAGGTTGATGTCTCAATGTCGTTAACTTCGATGTGTTCAAGACTTTCAGTGGCAATTCCCGGGCCGAAGCTGCCATGCATTGAGGATCTGACGCCGGTGCGAGTGACGAATCAAACAGTCATGCGCACCGCTTAGTTATTGAATGTGGGCCGAGGGACCAATGGTAGCGACGTCCTGTTTCCGGCTCGCCTTGAACGAGATTCCGCGGACGATACCGCTTCGTGTCGTATTGGAGGTCGCCAAAGATTGGAGACCTCCGATCGCTCGATTGCCCGGTGATTCCCAACGAGTTGGGTATGTCTCCACCGAGTTCAGCCGGCTTTAAGCAGCGAAGTACAAGCGGGCGGGATGAAGCAGGAAGCTTTGCATTGAGAAGAAGTGAGGCCTATCAAAGGCAACGGGCTGCCCAGCCTTGCTGTGATGCATTTCGGTCGATATCCATCGCCAACGCAGAGTCGGCTTATCAGCCTATCCAAAAGAGAGGGCGTCGATTCGTCGACGCATTAGAGCAGGGCTGAGACGGCTAACGCCGGCATCAGCTTCGAGGAGGACAAACTGAACCCATCTACCGCCAAGAGACGAACGTAGGAATTCCGGCCTTCGCGTAAGATCTAACGTTACGTTCACACAAACTTCAAAAACCGTTGAAAACCTCGCTTACCCGCTAAATTAAGGATTCAGGGCTTCCTGGTATCGGCCGGGATTAAGCGAACCGACCGAGCCGTTCGGTTTTCGATCGGCTTGCCCAGGGTGACGATCAGTCGATCCTCTCGCGCCTGAGTGTCGGCGTAGTCGGGAACGCCGTCGGGGTAGACGGCCTCGGCCGAGGCGACCCGCACGGCCTTGCCGTTCACGCGGAGTTTGCCGAACGTCAACGTCGCCTGGGGGATCTCGGCGACCGGGATCCGCTGTCCGTAGATCTCGACAAAGCTGGCGACCTTCCTGGACAGGACGAGATCCTTGCTGGGGAAGCGTAGGGCCCCGACGAAGACGTTCTCATCCTTCTCGTGAGAGTAGACGAAGGCACCAACCCATGTACACTGTCTACCGTTCACCTCTTCTTCGTCCATTCGGGAGATCCGATACGTGTACGTCCCCTTGCTCCACTGGAAGGGACAACGCACGCTCACGAAGTCCCCTTCATGGCCGGAACTTTGGCAGAACCCGCCGGCCGAGGGCCGGATCGCGTCATAGCCTCGCTCGCCCCACATCGAGAAGAGGAAGCCAGGACCGAGTTGACGAAGCTCCCGGTCTTTCTTGGTGTTCCCATCGGTCCGGGTCTGAATCCCCCCGTAGAAAGAGGTCTCCCCGAATTGTCCCAGCCCCAACGGGGCGATATAGAGGGAGGTCGACGTCGGGATATCTCGGTCGATCGTCACGTCGATGCTGTAGCTCTGGAATGGCGTGTCCTCGCCGAGGTCCCACCAGATGTCGACGAGGTGCCAGGGCGTCGGGGCATAACGCTTCTCACCCTTCGGCGACTCCTGTGCATGAATCCGGGAACCATCGAGGCCAGGCCCCAGCAGGGCCAGCGAGTAGACCATTGCGGCAATCGTACGCCTCACGTGTCGTCGCCTTTCCGTAAGACTGCGGGCCTCGAGGTCAAGTCGATTCAACTCCGACCGGCAGGAAAGCCCCATTGTGCCACCCTACTAATTCTTTCGAGGCAGCTCAACGTCCGAGCGACTTCTCCCGGACGATCACCGTGAGTAACAGCTCGCATTGACGGGTCTTCCATCATTCTCGCGAGTGCGGCTCCAAACCTTCCGGCAGTTCGCGTGGCCACTTGCCGTCGGCATGAGGAACCTGGCACACTCGGGAGATTATCCGTCTCTTGCCTTGCGGAGATCCCTTCGTGTCGGATTCAGATCAGCAGAAGCAATCGCGAGAAGTGCCGAGCCGTTCCACTCAATGCGTGTGGGGAGGGGAGGGGGGCACCTTCATGCAGAGGGCGACCCAGGTCCCCGTGGTGAATAGCGTTTCCTTCGGCTACGACGACCTCGACGAGTGGAAAGCGGTCGCCCTGGGTCGGAGCCAGGGGCACATCTACGGCCGGAACACCAACCCCACGGTCGCCGTCTTCGAGGAGAAGCTCCGGATCCTGGAGGGCGCCGAGGCCGCAACGAGCTTCTCCACCGGAATGGCCGCCATCAGCGACACGCTCTTCACCCTGCTCGAACCCGGCCAGCGCGTGGTCTCGGTCAACGACACGTACGGCGGCACCAACCGGCTCTTCAGCGAGTTCCTCCCCAGGGTCGGCGTGAAGGTCACGCTCTGCCAGACCGCCGACCAGGAGGCCATCGAATCCGCCATCGACGAAGGCCTGCGTGTCCTCTACCTCGAAAGCCCCACGAATCCCACGTGCAAGGTCCTCGACCTCGAGCGACTCTCCTCAAGGGCCCGTGCCCGAGGCGCAATCGTCGTGGTGGACAACACCTTCGCGACACCGATCAATCAGCACCCGCTGGAACTCGGTGCCCACCTCGTCATCCACAGCGCGACCAAGTACCTCGGCGGCCACGCCGACGCCCTGGGAGGTGTCGTCGCGGGAGACTCCGGCCTCATCGAGTCGATCTTCCGCCGCCGCGAGATCACCGGGGCCACACTCCACCCCGACGCCGCGTACCTCCTGCTTCGCGGCATGAAAACCCTCTCCCTGAGGGTCGAGCGGCAGAACTCAAACGCCCTGACCATCGCGCGGCATCTGAGCCAGCACCGGGCCGTCGAGCATGTCTTCTATCCCGGGCTCGAAAGCCACCCCAACCACGATGTCGCCAAACGTCAGATGCCAGGCGGTTTCGGCGGCGTGCTCAGCTTCCAGTTGCGCGGCGACTTCGAGGTCGTGAAGGACTTCCTCCCTAGGCTCCGCTACGCCCATCGAGCCGCGAATCTCGGCGCGGTGGAAACCGTCGTGGCCCCGCCCGCAACCGGCTCGCACGTCGAGCTCACCGCGAGCGAGCGAGCGGCCCTCGGCATTCCCGAGACGCTCGTTCGCTATTCCTGCGGCATCGAGGATGTGAATGACCTGATCGCCGACCTCGACTCGGCACTCGAGGCCTCGCGTATTCCTTGATCCCAAGCGAAGAGGGATGTCTCGCCGAGGTGCTGTCATCGAGCCGTGCGAGCTTCGGCTTCACTGTATTTATCCATGGAACTCCGCTCATGCGAACCCGTCAGAAATGGCTCCCGCTCCTCTTCCTGGTGATCGGCCTATTCGGGATCAGCCTGTTCTTCATCGCCTCACGATACATGCCCTCGATCGTGCCGAAATCCGACTTCGGCAAAGGCCTCTGGTTTGGCATCTGCCTTGGTTTTGAAGTCCTGGCCGGGATGATCGCCCTCAAGGCGAAATCGGCCAATCGACCGGGAACCAAGCTCCACGCCGACTAACTCGGGAAGAACAGCCTGGCCTCGCCCACCATCAGTGTGTGATGAGTTGAATCAGGCCGACCCCGGCCTGGCGGGAGGTACGTTGTCGATTGCCCCTCATCACGGGTTGGCAATGAGTAGGGTCAGATCCTCGACGTCGAACTCGCACCGCTTGTTGTCGGGCTGGATGCGAAGGTGATCGATGGTCGCATCGGTCCAGACGATGATGGTCTTGTCCTCGCGAGTCGCGAGCTTCCAGATCGAGTGCCGGCCGGGAGGGGTTCGCCCAGGATTGGCGTCGTTGCTCCAGAGCATGAGGAAGCGAGCGGGCAGGCCCTGCGGATTTGAGTGACGAAAGCGAAGCCTCACGCCAGCAACCGGCAGAGGAGCGGGCAACGTATAGTTGAGATATGGATCCACCATCGTCGAGCGGAAGTGTCCCTCCTGACCGGTCATGCCGGTCATCGAGGTCGGGCCCTTCGAGAGTGAGATTTCCCGGAAGGGCGGGTCGTCTGCCATCCTCGCGTACAGACCCAGCCTGGCCTTCTTCATCATGGGCATGCCGAGATACAGGTCGTCGTGCGAGTTGTGCAGGAAGCCTTGATGGCGGGGGATCAATCGGGACGGGGGCAAGCCGGCAGCAATGTCTCGGGCGAGCGCGTCGAACCTATCCTTATGCTCCGCGACGGCCTTGAGTACCCCCTCCGTGTTCGGCCAGACCGCGATGCAGGCGAGTGCGAACATCGTCATCTGAGCGAACCGCATCGCGATCGACCCCGCCTCGCACCAGGCGAGATAGGCGATCGCCAGGGCAGGCGCCGCGAGCGTCACATACCGAGTCTCGAAGCCGGCCCTGTCGGTCCACCCGCCACGCCCCCACCCGATCCCGATGGCGAGCGACCCGACCGCGCCGAAGAGCGCGATGAGCCAGGTCGTCCTCATGCGACGCTCCGGACCCCTGATCCAGTTCACGAGCAAAGCCGCGACACCGCCGGCGATAACCAATCCTTCCAACCAGCCCGACCAGGGCCACGTGCGGAAGGCCGAGTCACCCCAGCCGGTCGCGAGTAACTGCATGGCGATCCGGAACCGCTCCATCAGGGACGCGGGCTCGTCGGTATGCTCGAGCGAATGATAGTTCCGGAAATACAGGACGATCAATATCCCTCCGAGCACCGCACCTGCGACGAGCAGAACCGCCCTCAACCGCGATTGTCGCCAGTCGAGGACGGCCTGGTAGATCATCGCCAGGGCGATCGCGGGAACAAAGCCGAGCCCATTCGCCCCGCAAAGTGGCAAGAGGAGCAACATGACGGCCATCAATCCCGCCGATGGCGTACCCAGGCCACTCGGCCGCCGGGAGACGACATGAACCGCAAAGGCAAGAAGTACCGTGGACAGGATGAGTTGGATCTGGAAAGCGAAGAGCACGTTGCGCTGGTGGGAGACACCGCAGAAGATCAAGGGGAGGAAGGCATCGGCATAGCTCGTCCACCCTCGCAGGTTCCTCGCCGCACGGATCAGACTGCCCGTCGCCACGATCAGCAGAATTGCATTGAGGAGCGCCTGGGCCCGGAAACTCGCTCCCGTCAGCCACGCCAGGCTGATGTAAATGAGCCGGGGCAAAGCAATCCGGTGTTCGTTATGGAGCGACCAGAGCCATCCCATAGTCAACGGACGCTCGCCCGTCAGTACGGCGACGTTCGCCCAGTCATCCCACAAAGGTGTTTCGACCGTGTAGAACCAGGCCAGCACGAGCAAACTCGCCGCCGACGCCAACCAAACGAGAATGACGAAGGATGTAGCGCCAGGTTCGCGATCGCTCATGAAGTTACACCTTAAGTCTCTGGATGCGAGAGGACGGCCACCAAAGATCTCGGAACGGGCGGAGAATCGATCGTTAAATATCAGGGCTCGATCGAGCCGTTCTTCGCGAAGTTTCAACCCTATTCGAACATAGCCACATATCGCGCAAATCGCGATGCGGCACCCTGTGTTTCCAACGAAAGGAACGCGCAAACTCGTCGATGTCGCCACCCTCAAGCGAGGACGAGACCTTCGATTCAGGTCGACAAGTGACCAAGGACGAGGCGTCGGGTTTGAGTTGTGGGCAGGAGGACCGATGGGGTCGGAGCGTCAACCAGGATAGGTCGATCCGTTGTAACGAGAGGTCGAACCTCAGTCCATCAACGGTGCGAGAACCGGCGAATGACCCAGCCGAGCCCAAGGGTGAGGAGGCCACCGGCGATCGCAATGAGGAGGTGGACGATGGCATGCTCGATGAGGGCCGAGGAACCGCCGGAACCCGGGCCGAGATTGTGGGGACCAGAAATCGCTCGACTCACCTCGATGATGTAATACCGCCAAATCGGCACGCGAGCGACGCCCACGCCCGATGGAAGGAGGACATACCCCTTAAGGCCAACCAAGAGCCCGATGATCGTGAGGAAGAAGCCCGCGACGAACCATGGCCGAAGGCGACGCGGGGTGGGTACGGCCTCTGAGTTGGTGAGAGGCGGAGTGTAGTTGGGCGTCGACTCTTCCATTAGTCTGAACGCCTTGCTCTTGCTGGTCAAACGAAGATGGCGGTGATGAGGGCGAATCCAATAGATTCGATCTCAAACCGCCATTGTCTTAACCAAGCTATCAGAGAATGCTGCAAAGCCCAGATGATTTGACTTCTCAGCTAGCGAGGATGACGGGGCTCGAACCCGCAACCTCCGGCGTGACAGGCCGGTGCTCTAACCAATTGAGCTACATCCCCTCGCGTCGTCAGCGTATGCGTCAGGCGAGAGTCCTATTAATAGCGGGTTCGGGGTCGAGTGTCAAGCAGCCAGCAGACAAGATCCCCAATTTCTCGCCCGGCGGGTCTCCGAGTGTCCTCATGAAATAGAAGGCGGGGAGCAGCGGGGAGGCACAGGCAAACACCTGGGGCGTAAGTCGTCTTTCGTGCGAAGTTTCTTCCGCGAGAAAGGTGGATAGGCGATCCGGGTCGGGGATTGTTTGTGCCCTTCCTTGCCGGTAGTCTGAATCGCCGTCGCCGAGGCAGAGATTCGGCGGGGTGGGGAATCGTCTCGGGGACTGGTTCGGGACGATTTCAGAGGGCTTGCCCGGGAGTTGCTGGGACGTGCAGATCACCAAGGCGGTCATCACGGCGGCGGGGCGGGGCAACAAGAATCATGTGGCCTCCGATACCGTGCAGAAGGCGATGTATCCGCTCGTCGATCGCGACGGCCTGACGAAGCCCGTGCTCCAGATCATCGCCGAAGAGGCGATCGAGAGCGGGATCGAAGAGATCTGCGTCGTCTGCGCGCCCGACGATGAGGCCGTCTACCGCGGTCAATTTCAGCGCTATGCCGAGAGCCTCCGGGCCTCGTCGAAGGGGTTCGAGTGGGCCGAGGAACAGGCCCGCAGGCTCCTGAACCTCGAGGAACGCCTGAGCTTCGCCGTCCAGCCCGAGCCGATCGGGTACGGCCACGCGGTCTGGTGCTCTCGGAGCTTCGTCGGTAGCGATCCGTTCCTGCTGCTCCTGGGCGATCACCTCTATATCTCGAAGGAGACGAGGCGCTGTGCGCGTCAGCTCCTCGAGCTCGCCGCGGCCGAGGATTGCGCCGTGTCGGCGGTCCAGGCGACGCGAGAACACCTGATCCACCAGTATGGCACGGTGACCGGGAAGCGGCTCCAGGACCGGCCCGACGTCTACAAGATTGACGAGGTCATCGAGAAGCCGAACCCCACGCTCGCCGAGCTCCGGCTCCAGGTCCCCGGCCTGCGGGCGGGGCACTACCTCTGCTTCTTCGGGATGCACGTGCTGACGTCGACGGTGTTCGATTTGCTCGACGACATGCTCGCCCGCGACACGAGGGAGTTGGGACAGATCCAGCTCACGACGGCCCTGAACGCGCTCGCGCGTCGCGAGGAATATCTCGCCCTGGAGACCCGCGGGGCGCGCTACAACCTTGGTGTGAAGTTCGGATTCGTCGAGGCCCAGATCGCCCTGGCACTGGCGGGCGTCGACCGGGAGCAGATGCTCTCCGGCCTGCTCGAGTCGATCGTGCGGATCGAGCAGAACCACGCCGCGACGGGGCCGGCCAACTGATTTGATTCGGATGCAAGGCGGCCCATGAGTCCTCGCGGAACGCTCCTGATCGATACCATCACGAGTCCCGACCCCGCCGTCCGCAACCGCTCGGTCCACGAGCTGGTCGACGGGGCCCCGACGGCCGAGATCCTCCAGGCCTGCGACGACCTCGAGGCGTTCCGGCAAGGGGCCGAGAACCTCTACGAGCGCGTCCGCGCCTCGATGTTCCTGCACGCGATCTACCGCTACTCCGTGCAGGACTCGGCCGAGATCCCCGGCACCGGGCTCGTCCCGTTCGACGGCTTCCGCGACCTCATGGAGCGTCGCTTCGAGCAGGCCATCGCGGCCTTCCGGGCCAAGATGCGCAAGGAAGGGCCGAACGGCACGATCGCCAGCGCCCTGGCCCAGGCCTACGAGCAGATCACCTATCAGACGCTCGCCGACCAGGTGCGGAGGTCGGTCCGCAGTTGCCAGGGGAACCGCTGGATGTTCCGCGTCGGCCAGGCCGACGAGCATCCGATCCGGCTCCACCCCCGTCTACTCGAGCGCGAGTCGGATCAGGACCTCTTCCCGATCCTGATCGAGAAGACCCCCGTCCGCCTCGACCTCTCCCACAGCGCCTGGTCCGACATCTTCTTCCTCGGCATGGACTTCCCCGAGGGGGCCAGGGTCCTCAACATTTCGGTAGACCTCGGGGTCCACGGCCGCGACGACCATCCCCGGCCCCCAATCGAGACGAGGGTGCGGGTCATCCCCGAGCCGATCCTGCGGCTCACGAGCATCGACCTCAACGCCTGCAAGGACGTCGCGACGCTCGAAGAGTTGTTCAACTTCGGGAATGATTATCTCGGCCTCGTGAAGGCGGGGGTCATCGCCTCGGGCCTGATCCCGCCGTCATTCGAAGGTACGGCGACCCGGCTCGACGACCTCCTCGCCAGGATCGTGCGGCCAGGCTATGGTCTCGAGGTCGTCAGCAAGGTCAACGACATCCCCAAGGGCTCCCGGCTCGCGGTCTCCACCAACCTGCTCGCCTCGCTGATCAGCCTTCTGATGCGGGCCACGAATCAGACGGCCAGCCTGACGGGGGAGCTCATCCCCGAGGAGGCCCGCGTCGTCGTCGCCCGCGCGATCCTGGGCGAATGGATCGGCGGCTCGGGGGGCGGGTGGCAGGATTCGGGGGGCGTCTTCCCCGGCATCAAGCTGATCCAGGGGGTCGCGGCCGGCGAGGCCGACCCGGAGTCGGGCATCAGCCGAGGTCGGTTGCTCCCGGCCCACACACTCCTGAATGGGGATGAAGGGGCGGGTTCGACGGACTTCCAGGTGGCCCTCGCCAAGAGCATGGTCCTGGTCCACGGCGGGATGGCCCAGAACGTCGGACCGATCCTGAACATGGTGACCGGCAAGTACCTCCTCCGCAGCAGCGATGAGTGGAAGGCCAGGCACGAGGCCCTGAGGATCTTCGAAGGGATCGTGCAGGCGGTGAAGTCGGCCGACGTCCGCGCCATCGGCGACCTCACTACGAAGAACTGGGAAGGTCCGCTCAAGAAGATCATCCCCTGGGTCAGCAGCCAGTTCACCGAGTCGATCATCCGCGAGGCCAAGGCCGCGCTCGGCGAGGACTTCTGGGGCTTCCTGATGCTCGGCGGGATGTCGGGGGGCGGCATGGCCTTCTTCGTCGCCCCGCACCGCCAGGCCGGGTTCCGCAAGACCATCGGCGAGATCATGTCGAGGGTGAAGGGGAGCCTCGACGACGCCCTGCCGTTCGCGATGGAGCCGGTGGTCTACGACTTCCAGGTGAACCCGCACGGCACTTTCGCCGAGTTGCAGTCGGGCAGCGACGCGATGATGCCCCCTCGCTATTACACCCTGCAAGTCCCGCAGATGATCGCCCAGGGGGGAGCCTCGCTCGACCCGCTCCGGATGGCGGACGTCGACCACTTCGCGAACCAGTCGCGCGATACGGGCGAACTGCTCCGCGTCTTCCGGACGATGATCAACAACCTCTTCCCCGTCACGCGCTCGGCCTCGGATCCGGCCGCCGCGTCCTGGGATGAGGCGGCCGAGAAGATCAGGCGCGAGAACGGGTTCGACCCCGTGCAGCACGCCCAGCTCCGCGAGGATCTGCAGCACGGCCGGATCGGCCTCGCCCGCAATCGTCTCCCGGTCGATACCGACATCAGGGATGTCAATGCTTCCGACCTTATCGCCGCGAGCCCGATGGAGGCCCCAATCCCAGCCTCCGCGATCGCGCTCGGCGAGGAGGCTATCCGTCGCGGCGAGGTCGCGGTCGTGAGCCTCGGCGCGGGCGTCGGCAGTCGGTGGACGTCGGGCGCGGGGGTGGTCAAGGCGGTCAACCCGTTCGTGATGATCGCAGGGAGGCACAGGAGCTTCCTCGAGATCCACCTCGCGAAGACCCGCAAGGCCCAGCGGCTCTATTCGACCACGATCCCCCACGTCGTCAGCACGAGCTACCTGACCCACTCGGCCATCGATCGGCACCTGAAACAGACGGGGAACTTCGGGCATGATGGCCCGGTCTTCCTCTCGCGAGGCCAGTCGATCGGTCAGCGACTCATCCCGATGGCCCGCGACCTCACCTTCCTCTGGGAGGAAGGGGCTCACGAGACGCTCGACGAGAACAAGCAGAAGGTCCGCGAGGCCGGGCGCCGGGCGATCCTGAACTGGGCGAAATCAAAGGGGGAAGGGGCCGACTACACGGATAACGTGCCGATCCAGCGGTTCACGCCGCCGGGGCACTTCTATGAGGTCCCCAATCTCCTGCGCAACGGTGTCCTGGTCGAACTCATCGACAAGTTCCCGAACCTCCGCTGGCTCCTCGTCCACAACATCGACACGCTGGGCGTCTCGGTCGACCCGGGGGTCCTGGGGCTGGTGATGGAGTCGGGCTCAACCCTCAGCTTCGAGGTGATGTCGAGGCGGATCGAGGACCGCGGCGGTGGGCTTGCCAAGGTCAACGGACGCATCCGACTGCTCGAAGGGCTCGCGTCGCCCCGCGAGGACACCGAGTTCAAGCTGCGGTATTACAACTCGCTCTCGACCTGGGTCGACATCGACGGCCTGCTCAAGGCCTTCGCCCTGACCCGCGACGACCTCAGGAACAACCAGGCCAAGGTGGCGGCGGCCGTGCGGGCCATGGCGGCGCGAGTGCCGACTTACGTGACGATCAAGGACGTCAAGCGACGCTGGGGTCACGGGCAGGAGGATGTCTTCCCCGTCGCCCAGTTCGAGAAGCTCTGGGGCGACCTCACCTCGCTGCCCGACCTTCCTTGCTCGTTCCTCGTCGTCGATCGCCCCCGGGGCCAACAGCTCAAGGACACCGCGCAGCTCGACGGCTGGGCGAACGACGGGAGCCTCGCGTACGTCAAGGGGCTCTGCGACTTCGCGGAGTGACGCAGGCTCGTATAATGCTGACGTCCCCGGGCTCGACCTCATTCCCCCAAAGGGAAGTCGAGCCTCGTGACTCGGGACTGATCTCCGCCCGGCCTTCCCCGGAGGGCCCGCCTCCGGAACTGAGGATACCTGATCGTGGATGCTTCGGGCCTGGTTCTGGTGACGGGTGGCGCGGGGTTCATCGGCTCGCACCTCGTGGATGAGTTGCTCAAGGAGGGGTTCCGGGTCCGCGTGGCCGACAACCTCTCGACGGGCAGGGCCCACAACCTCGACCACGTCCGCGACCGCATCGAGTTCCTCGAAGGGGATCTCGCCGGCTTCGAGTTCTGCCGACGCGCCGTGGAAGGCGCGGACTACATCTTCCACCAGGCGGCGATCCCGAGCGTGCCCCGGTCGGTCCGCGAACCCTTGCTCTCGCACGAGAGCGGCCCGACGGCGACGCTCAACGTCCTCGAGGCCTCGCGGCAGGCCGGGGTGAAGCGGGTCATCTTCGCCGCGTCGAGCAGCGCCTACGGCGAGACGACGGAACTCCCCAAGCACGAGGGGATGCTGCCCCAGCCGCTGAGCCCCTATGCGGCGGGGAAGCTTGCGGGCGAGTCGTATATCTCGGTCTACGCCCAGACGATGGGGCTCGACGGCGTCAGCCTTCGCTACTTTAACGTCTTCGGCCCGAGGCAGGATCCGTCGAGCCCGTATAGCGGCGTCATCTCGCTCTTCTCCAAGTGGATGAGCGAGGGGCGTCGGCCGACCATCTTCGGCGACGGGTCGCAGACCCGCGACTTCACGTTCGTCAGCAACGTCGTAGCCGCCAACTTCGCCGCGCTTCGATCCGAGCGACCCTTGCGAGGGGCCGTCTACAACGTCGGGACCGGCAGCAGGATCAGCCTGCTCGATCTCGTGGCCGCGATCAACGGTGTCCTGGGGACGGACCTCGAACCCGACTTCCAGCCGAGCCGGGAAGGGGACGTGCGCGACTCCCAGGCGAGCCTCGCCCGGATTCAGGAAGCCCTGGGCTATCGACCGGTGGTCGGCTTCGAGGAAGGTCTGCGACGGACGTTGCAGGCCACGATACCCAACCTTCCGGCCTGACCGTCGCATCCATCCGCCCTGAGCTCGAACATGCCGGGCTCGACTCAGGACGGGGTGCATCCGAGGCCGATCCTCCGGGATGTGGGAGCGCGCATCCCTGGCGGGAGAGTCTCGGCCCAATGTCGGGCCGGGTCGAGCCTTGCTGGCGTGATCCCAGGCCGCCAGAATGAGGCACGACGAATGGTGTTGCGAGTGCGTCGAAGCTCGGCGATCGGTTGGGGCGTGCTCGTTCTCCTGGTCGCGCTCGGCGACGTCCACGCGGAGGCCTTTCAGGTGGGTTCCACGCCGCTCGACCCCGAGGTGAAGCAGGCCTCCGACGAGGGGGCCGTCGTCATCTCCACGATGGATCAGCTCATCCGGCTCAGCCAGCCGCAGCTCGATTCGCTGTACATGCAGGCGGGCCCCGGCACCGTGCCCCCCGGGCGCGTCAAGGGTCGGGTCATCTACAACCCGGGCAGCCGGATCACGGTCCCCGCGTCGAAGGTCGCCCGATTCATGTGGCAGGGGAAGACCTTCAACCCCGAGGATTCGACGGCGATCAACCGCTTCTTCGGGATCAAGATCATCCGGGGGAAGACCTACCAGGGCGAGAGCTGGCTCGACGGCCGCCCTTCGCTCATCCTCGACTATGCCGAGACTTCTCGCCTCTACCGCCCCTATCGCGATGAGATCCGCGAAGTGGCTCCGGGGCTGTACCTGGGCTTGATGTACGAGCGGACCACTCCTCAAGCCACCTTCAAGATGTACTTCGCCCTCGAGGCAGTGCAATAAGCGAAAGTCCGGGCTTGTTGTAGAAAACAATCGTGAATCTCAAGAAGTCCGCCTCCGAACTCGGGGGCGGGCTTCTTTCGTTTTGAGGACCAGACTGTTTGCAGTTCCCAATGCTCAAAATCCCGCGTCCTGCAAGATCGTTCATTCACGCTTGCAGGCAGGGAGCATCTCCTGGCTTTCCTCCATCGAGTCCTTACTCGAGCTCAAAAACTCGACGCAACCGCGATTTTTCCCGGAAATTGCGAAAAGCACATACGACGCTTCTCCAATTGCAATACGCATAGGATCACCCGATCCCAATTGGATTTGCGGCGAAATGGAATGGCCGGTACTCCAATCTTTGCGATCACGAAATGACAAGATTTCGGGGTCGACGGCGAACACCCTCCCGTGTTGGCGAGGTAGACTCGATTCCGAGTCAATCCCCCCACGAGTGTCGCCCGAGGAGGCGAAACATGAATGCAGATGACGCATGGGACGAACGGCCGCCGGCTCCTTTCCGGGACTGGAAGCCCACGAAGGCGCTCATCGCCATCGGATTGCTGGCGCTCGGGTTCATGTCGATTGTCGTCTACGAGACGTGCAAGATCGAGGTGGGGACCGGCCAGCAGGCGATCCTCGTCCGCAAGGTTGGGCTCGACCTCGCGCCGGACATGGAGCTCGCCCCGCCAAGGACGAAGGATGGACGCTATTACAAGGGGGTACAGACCGAGGGGCGTTACCGGGGCGTATTGACCGAAGGCCGCTACTTCTACAACCCGTTCTACTGGTCGTGGGAGTTCAGCCCGCAATTCCTCGTCCCCAATGACAAGATCGGCATCCGGATCGCGCTGGACGGCGAGGAACTCGAGCTGGGCCAGGTGCTCGCCAAGGAGGGGCAGAAGGGGATCCTCCGCGAGGTCCTCAAGCCGGGCCGATATCCTTACAACCCCTATGCCGAGACGATTCAGCTCTATGACCCCGTCACGGTCCCGGTCGGCTTCAGAGGGGTCGTCACGCTGCTCGCCGGCCCCGAGCCCAAGAACTCGAACGTGTTCATGGTCGAGGAGGGGGAGCGAGGAGTCCAGCCGAACACGATCGAGCCGGGGACTTATTACTTCAACCCGTTCGAGCGACGCGTGAGCCTGGTCGACTGCCGGTCGAAGCGGTTCAACCTCGGGCAGGGGGACGAGATGGACTTCCTCTCGTCGGACGGCTTCCCCATCGTCCTCGACGGCGCGGTCGAGTTCCGGGTGCTCCCCGACAAGGTGGCCGAGGTCTTCGTGAAGTACAACGACGACGCCAACGGCGACAAGATCGACGAGGAGATCATCTCCAAGATCATCAACCCCGAGAGCCGTTCGCTCTGCAGGATTGGGGGCTCGAAGCTCTCGGGTGGGCAGTTCATCAGCGGCAACGACCGCGAGCAATTCCAGCGCGACCTGGTGAAGAGCCTCACCGACAACTGCAAGAAGCAGGGGATCGAGATCCTGGCCGTCGCGATCACGTCGATCCAGCCGCCCGAAGACATCGCCACGCCGGTCCGGGCCCGAGAGGTCGCCAAGCAGCAGCTCGCCCAGTTCAAGCAGGAGAAGCTCCAGCAGCTCTCCGAGGCCCAGCTCCGCGTGCAAGAGATCCTCGCCGACCAGAAGAAGCGGCTCGTCGAGGCCGAGCAGGGGGTCGTCGAGAAGACGACCAAGGCCGAGCAGGACAAGGAAGTCGCGAAGACGCTCGCCGAGCAGAAGTTCAAGGTCGCCCAGACCCGCCTCGAGGCCGCGAAGGACAAGGCCTCGGCGATCACGTCCAAGGCGAAGGCCGACGCCGACGTCATCCGCTTCAATAACGCGGCCGAGGTCGCCGGCCTCGCCGCAAGGGTCTCCGCCTTCGACGGCGATGGCTCCTCCATGGCCCGCAACATCCTTATCGGGAAGCTGGCCCCGGCCTTCCACACGATCCTCTCGAACTCCGAAGGGCCGCTGATGGAGCTCTTCGGCCAGTTCACCAGGGAGCATGCCGCCCCGCGTCAGGATCAACCCAAGAGTCCCGCGACCGCGGCCAACACCACCGCCCCGAATCCGGCCGAAACCCCGAATCCGACCGTCACCACGCAGGAGTCGAACCGATGACCAACCAGAATCGTCGGCGGTCGCTACGAGGAGTCCGGTCGTTCTTGATGCTGGGTGCGGCCTTACTCGTGGCCTACCTGGGGGTCTGGCAGTGGATGGTCTGCCGGATCGAGGTCCCGACCGGTCATAGCCTGCTGCTCAGATACCGAGGCCCCTGGCCGTTCGGCACGGTCGCCAAGGCCCCCGAGGGGACTCTGGTGAAGACCGACGCCTCGGGGCGGCCGCAGCAGATCGGGATCCTCGAGAACATGCCGGGGCCCGGGCGGCACTTCTACTCGCCGCTCGAGTACGAGACCCAGCTCGTCAAGGACACGATCATCGAGCCCGGCAAAATCGGGATCGTCGTCTCGAAGGTCGGCAAGCCCTTGCCGGCGGGCACGTTCCTCGTGGACGACGAGGGATACCAGGGCATCCGGCGCAAGGTGCTGACGCCCGGCCGCTATCGGCTCAATAGCTATGGATACGAGGTCAAGACCGTCGACGTCGATGCCTGCGTCGAGCCCAACACCCGCGTCGCACGCGGCCCCGGCGAGACCCAGCTCATCCCTCCCGGCTACATCGGGGTCGTCACGAACAAGACGGAGAACTCCCGGATCGGCCAGGTCCAGGGGATCCAGGACAAGGTGCTCCAGCCGGGCATCTACTTCCTGAACCCGATGGAGAAACGCGTCGACATCATCAGCATCGGCTACAATGAGACGACGCTCAAGGTCGAGGAAGCCCGCCGGTCCTCCCTGCTGTCCAAGAACCAGGACGGGGCCGAGACGACGCCGGTGCCGGCCCTGACGAACGACCCCAAGTACATGGTAGGTAAGGGGATCGAATTCCCTTCGAACGATGGCTTCCTGATCCACCTCGACTTCACGACCATCTGGGGCATCCTCCCTGAGCAGGCCCCGGAGGTCGTCCGGAAGTTCGGGACCTTGAAGGACGTCGAGGAGAAGGTGATCCTGCCGCAGGTCGGCTCGATCTGCCGGCTCCACGGCTCGAAGCGGGGCGCGGTGGACCTGCTCGTCGGCGACTCGCGGGAGGAGTTCCAGACCGAGACCGCCGAGGAGCTCGGGCGTGTGCTCACATCCAAGAATCTCTCTTTGCTCTTCGGCCTGACCCGGCACATCTACGTGCCCAAGCAGGTCCGTGAGCCGATCCAGAAGGCCAAGATCGCGAACGAGCTGACCAAGACCCGCGAGCAGGAACAGCTCACAGCCAAGGCCCAGGCCGAGCTGACCGAGGCCAAGGCCAAGGTCACGCTCGAGGAGCGCCGGACGAAGGCGGAGACCGAGAAGAAGGTCGCCGAGCTCGAGGCCGAAGGCGAGAAGGCCGCGAAGGAGATTGAGGCGACCACGGAGAAGCTCAAGGCCGAGGTCGACGCCAAGACGGCCACCGTCGAGGCCGAGTCGACCAAGGTTCTGGGCGAGGCCGACGCCGAGAAGATCCGGCTCTCTCGCTCGGCCGAGGCGGATCGCTATCGCCAGTACGTCCAGGCCCTCGGCGGGCCCGAGGCGTACAACAAGTTCGTCTTCGCCGAAGGCCTGTCCAACGACCTCCGGCTCGGCATCTTCTACGCGGGCCCCGGCACGCTCTGGACCGACCTCAAGGGCTTCGAGCAGACCATGCTCGGCAAGCTCGGGTCCGAATCCCAGGCCCCCAAGCCGATCCCCGCGTTCGCCAACCCCGCCGATCGTGCTGCGAGCCGGCCGTTGCCTTCGATCGTCACCCCGCCTCGCACTCCGGAGGCGGGATCGAACAGGTGATCCCGGCTTGAGAACCTTGGTTCGAAGGCATCGTCGTCACATTGAAGGCCCGGATCGCAACCCGATCCGGGCCTCTTCGCTTTCGAAGCGGCAGTCGTTTGACCTCGGAGGCGTGACGGCGGAAAATCCCGTGGATGAGGCATCGGGGACTCGTGTTCGGCTGGATGACCAAAGCCATCTCACATGATTGAATCATTACCCATTCGAACGACTTTCGTCCTGGTATTGGTCGCCATCCGGAGCGCCAGCGGCGAGACGCCACCCGTGGTGAGAAAGGTACCGGAGATCGAGAAGGCCGTGAAGTATCTCGCCGAGGAGGTCCCTCGATGGTCGCGGGAGAATCATTGCTTCTCCTGCCATAACAACGGCGACGCCGCTCGCGCCCTGTTCGAGGCCCGCCGCCGAGGCTTCGCCGTCCCGGATCCTGCCCTCGCCGATACGCTCATGTTCCTGTCCCATCCCGATCGTTGGGACAAGAATGGCGTCGATGCGGCCTTCAGCGACAAGCGATTGGCTCGCCTGCAATTCTCGGTCGCGCTATCGTCCGGCATCGACACGGCCGTCATCGCCGATCGTTCCCTATTGGAGGTGGCCACTCGGCAACTCATCAAGGATCAGGCAGCCGATGGCTCCTGGCCGATCGACGACGAGGCCCTGATCGGATCGCCGGCGACGTATGGCAAGCCGCTCGCCACGGCCCTGGCCATTCGCGTGCTGACCGCCAGCGACCGCCAGCGTTTCGCCGAGCCGATCCGGCGAGCCTCGCAATGGCTCCGAACCCGACCGATTCGGAACGTCCTCGACGCCTGCGCCGCCCTGACGCTGGATGACATTGCGCCCGGCTCACGCCTCGATCCGAAACTCCGCGATGCGAGTCTCGAATTGCTCCGTCGAGCCCAATGCGATAACGGCGGTTGGGGTCCGTTTACAAACTCATCGCCCGAGGTCTTCGATACGGCGCTCGTCCTGATCACTCTCGCGAAACGCCAGGACCAGGCCTCGTGGAAACCGCTGCTCGAGCGAGGACGGGCCTACCTGATCTCGCAGCAAGCTGAGGACGGAAGCTGGCCCGAAACCACGCGTCCCTCGGGGAGCGAGAGCTACGCCCAGCGGCTCTCGACCACCGGCTGGGCGACCCTGGCTCTGATCCTGACCGAATGCGCCGACCCTGGCTGAAAACTCGCCACGTCAACATCGGCATTCATTTTGACTCGTCGACCTTTAGCTAATCCCCAACGGCCTTTCGCTGGTCCTCTCCCGCATTTTCGGCGGCCCAGTTCCAGAGGTAGGCATCGGGGCTGGTGCCGATCGCCAGGAGGGAGCCGTCGGGCGAGAAGGCGACGGTGTTGGCCCAGCGGATCATGGTTCGAGTGCGCTCCAGATCGCCGCTCTTCAGGTCGTAGACTCGAGCCGTCTTGTCGTAACCGCCGGTCGCGAGATGCTTGCCGTCGGGCGAGAAGGCGACGGAGAGGACGGACTCGAGTTGCCTTCCGAAGACCCTCGGGGATCCCTTGGCGGCGAAGTCGATGAGGGCCACCGTACCGACGGGTTGGTAGATCTCGAGCGGATCATTCGACTCCAGCTTCAAGGTCCCGACCGCCACCGTCCGCCCGTCGGGAGACCAGGCCACGGATGTCGGCCGGCTGATGGAAACCGACTCGATCACGTTCCAGGTCGATGTATTCAGGAACGAGACCTGGCCATCGGTGTTCGTGGCGACGGCCATGGTCTTTCCATCGGGCGAGAAGGCGATGGCCCAGATGTCATCGAGCCCCTTGATCGACCTGAGCAGGTTCCCCGTGCCCGGATCGTGGAGCCGCAAGATGCCGATCTTGCCGCCATATCCCAGGCTCAAGACGCCGCTCCGGCCACCCACGGCCAGCGTCTTTCCATCGGGGGAAAAGGCGACGCTGAAGAACTCGGTCGGGGGATCGATGCTCGGGGCCGTCCAGATCAGGCGACCTGCCGTAGCGTCCCAGAGGCGAAAGGGTTCATGGCCGCCTTGCTCGGCCGGCAGTCGACCATTGCCGACGGCGACCAGGCTCTTGCCGTCGGGCGAGAAGGCGATGGCTCGCCACCCGACCCAGGCTCCGTCGAATGTCTCGAGGGCCTTGGCCGCCTCGAGCGACCAGAGCTTGACCCTGGCACCGGAGCCATTGCCGGCCGTCGCCACCCTCGAGCCGTCCGGTGCGAAGGCCACACCCATGATCTGCTCGTCATGCTCGAGCCTCCGCATGATCGGGACCTCCGGGCCCCGCCTGACACTCGCCACCTGTGCCGCCGCGCGGCGGTGCTTATCGTTCGTCCGATCGACGAAGACGACTCCCCCCGCCGCGACGATTCCAAGCAGGACAAGAGAGGCCAGGAGGCGCCCGAGCGGGCCGAAGCTCATTCCCACGAGAACCCTGCTGGCCAGCGCGATGACTTGAGGTGTGACCGCGAGGGAGGCGAGTTCTCGTCCCGACGCGAGTTGGCTCGCCGCCAGGGAGCAGGAAATGAACCAGGGATCGAGCACGACGGTGGGGCGAACTGGCCCCGTCCAGAGCACCGCCAGCGAGGTAGGTGAGATCCCCTGACCGGGACGCGAGAGCCGCTCTGCCAGCAATGACCGACCCCTCGAGAGGCGGCCGGAGACGGTGCCGACCGGCCAGCCGAGATGCTCCGCAGCCTCGGCGTGCGACTTGCCCTCCAACTCGCACAGGACGATCGGGAGCCGATACCTTTCCGGGAGTCGGCCAAGCTCCAGGTCGAGCCTTTCCGTGGCCTCGCCGTAAGCTGCGTCGGGGTCGATCGCCTTCCGCGATTCCGAATGCGTCCGCTCCCGGAGCCTCCGCTTCCGCGAGGCCTCACTGGCATTCAGGGCGGTCCGTCGCGAGACGCCATAAAGCCAGCGGCCGACCCTCTCGCGGGGGACGATCGTCGACGCCCTTTTCGCGAGAACGAGAAAGGTCGCCTGGAAGGCGTCCTCGGCCTCATGATGGTCGCGGAGAATCCGCCGGCAGACGCCCCAGACCATGGGACCGTGCCGCCGCATGATCGCCTCGAAGTCGGCGGCCTCACGCCCGGCGATGAAACGCTCCAGCAAGGCTCCGTCAGAAAGGCCGACGGTCGTGCCGACCCCGAAGAGGGTTCGAAAGTCCTGGGCGGCGGCATTCATCCCGCGTTCCTCCTCGGCTCGTTTCGGACGGGCTTGGTCTCCTCTCGTCTATTACAGGATCGGGGTGCAAGTCATACGGAATTCTTCCGATCGCCCGAAAATCAACCCGGGCCGAGCTCTTCGAAGGGGATGTTCAGGATGGGATAAGAGCGCCAATCCTTGAAGTCGAAGTGCCACCATTCGTTGATGTTCACGACAAAGCCCTCGTCTTCCATCGCGTGCCGCAAGACCTCGCGCTGCCAGCGCTGGAGTGAGGTGCCGCCCGGATACTCGGGGAAGGAGCGGAAGGAGAACTCGTCGTAGCCGCCGACCATAACGGCCGGCTGTCCGGAAGCGAGGTCATAGAGCGTAAGGTCGACGGCGCAGCCGCGGTTGTGACGCGAGCCCTTGGAGGGGTCGGCCACGAAGATCCGGTCGGCGTCGGGGGTCGCCTCCCAGAACATCTTGGTGACGTACCAGGGGCGATAGGCGTCGTGGATCAGGAGCCCGTAGCCTTGCTTCTTGAGACCTTCATGGGCCCGCTTGAGGGCCTCGGCCGCGGAGCGTTGCATATAGGCCCGGGCCAGGGAGTAGAGGGGCGTCTGCATAAAGTTGTTGGTCGTGGCGTAGCGGATGTCTCGCTTGATGGACGGGTCGAGCGTCGAGAGCTCCACCAGGTCCGGCTTGCGGAAGTCGCCGCGTTCAACAGGCGGGTGATCCGCGAGGGCTTCCTGACGAAGCCCGGCGATCGGACGCCTCGGGGTGATGTGGAATGTGACCCCGCCCTCGCCGGGGATCGGGCGACGCAGAAACGGGACCTCGGCCGCGATGACCTGAGTCGCCCGGCCATTAGCATCCCGTGTGAATCGGAGCGACTCCGACTCGTACAGGCCATCCCCGGGGAACTTGAAGATGTCGGGCGAAATCTCCTCGAGCGGGTAGGCGAAGAACCACTCGATCAAGGCGTAGAGCTTCCCGTCCCTCTCGAGGATGTAGAGGACGTTGTGATCCCATCCGTATTCGCCGATCAGCCCCATCCAGCGCTCGGGCGCCGGCTTCGGCTTTTCCGCGGGGGCCTTCGATACCGGCACGCCCTGGAAGAGGAGTTGATCCCCGTTCAGCTCGAAGCGAGGGCCTCGCATTAGGGGGTCGTCGATGATGAACGAGTCTCGCTGCTTCCGGATTTCGCCTCGAGGGCCGCCCGCGGAGAATGTCACGGAAAGCTTGTTGGCACGGGCGGTCAGCTCGAAGCTCCGATCGCCCTGGCCATATTTGCCTTCGAGACGTCGGGCGAGGTCTGTCGGGATGGGCGTGGTCGACTCGAGGGCAGGGGCCTTCTGCCCGTTCTTGGCCGCGAGCATGACCCGAAGGGCCATCTCGCCGATGTGGTCGGTGGCGGCATTCGCGCAGTCGCGGCTGGCGATCACAGCCACTCCCAACTTCTCCTCGGGCAGGCCCACCAGTTGGGTCGCGAACCCGTAGGCGGCCCCGTTGTGGCCGACCGATCGATGGCCGTCGACGTCGCCCACGACGAAGCCGAGGCCAAAGCCTCCTCGCTGCCCCTGCCTGGCGAACTGGGGTTGGAGCATCTTCTGCAGGGTCTCGGGCTTGAGGATCGGCCCGCCAGGGCCCTTGCCGTCTGCGAAGACCATGCTCATGAACCGGCCGAGGTCGAGCACCGTCGAGTACAGGTTCCCTGCCGGCGCGGTGCCGAGCGCGAACGTCGGGGCGGGTGTGGTCCGGCCGTCATAAGTCCACATCACCCCCTTGGCCAACAGAGGCGCGAGGGCCGGCGTCACCTCCACCGACGAATGCTTGAGACCCAACGGATCGAGCACCGCCGACTTCAAGGCCTGGGAGAACGTCTGCTTGCGGACCCGTTCGAGCACCAGGCCGACGACCGCCACCGCCGCATTGGAATACTTGGTGCGAGTCTCGGGCTCATAGATGAGTGCCGTCTTGTTCAGGCTCTTCACTGTGTCCGCGAGCGAAGGTTCGGTCGAGTCGAAGTAGTGGCCGACCGGCGGCTCGCGGACGAGCCCGGAGCGATGGGCCATCAACTGTCGTAGGGTGATCGCCTTGCCGCTCGGGAACGGATTCTTGGGGGCGAACTCCGGCAGGTATTTCTGGACCGGGGCGTCGAGGTCAACCAGGCCTTGCTCCACGAGTTGCATCACGGCGACGTCGGTGAAGAGCTTGGAGACCGAGCCGACGCGATAGACCGACTCGGCGGTTGCGGGTCGATGCTGGGTCCGATCGGCCTGGCCGAAGCCCTTGGCCCAGACGACGTGCTGATCGTCGATGAGCGCAATCGAGAGGGCCGGGAGCCGCTTGTCTTCGACTTCACGGGCGATCCAGGCCTCGAGTTGACGGGCGGCGTCGACATAAGGTCCGCTCGCGGCAACTGCCTCCTGGGCCTGAAGTTGGGCCGATCCCGCTGCGACGGCCAAGGCGGTCAGGATGAGGGCTCCGACCAGCCGCAAGCCGAGGCCGATCGCCTGGGCGACCCTCGACTTCGATTGCGCACACGTATCGCACATCGGTGTTCGTTTCCCCTTCGGACCTGGCTGTTCGTTCAGACGGCGTCATTCGGCGGGTCGAGATTCAGAAAGGCGGAGAGCGGCAGGTCGCGCTGATGGACGCGGCAGGACTCGCCAGCCGCGGCCAGCGCCGCGACGTAGCCGGCCCCTGGATCCAGCTCGTACAGGGACCAGCGTTTCGCCTCGTCGGGATCGTCGTAGGTGGCGACGATCGCGGGGGGGAGGTCGGGTTCGAGCGTCACCTCGAAGGCGTCGAGGGGGATGGCCATCCCCTTGCCTCGGGCTTTGATGAAGGCTTCCTTACGCGTCCAGCAGGTGAAAAAGGCCTGGGTACGCACATCGAGGTCCAGTGCGCGGAGCCGGGCGCGTTCGGCGGCGGAGAAGAAGCGCTCGGCGATCGCCTCGGAGGCGAACTCGGGGCGTATCGTCTCGACGTCGACGCCGACCTCGCGGTCGAGGCTCACGGCGTAGAAGACGAGCTCGCCCGAGTGCGAGAGGTTGAACTTCAGCCCCCGGCCCTCGAGATCCAGCTCCGGTTTGCCATATGCGTTGTAGCGGAAGGCCACCCGGGTTGGATCCAACGCGAGGTAGTATCCGACGAGGAGCCGGAGAAGTCCACGACCGACCGTGAACTGACGCTGGCCACGCTCGAACTTGAACCGGTCGGCGCGGGCCTTCTCGTCGTCATCCAGCACCCTCCGCAACTGCGAGAGCACCGACGGCGGCTGGACCAGCGATGCCGCCCAGACGTGGACGTCGCCCGGGTTGAGGTCGTCCCAGAGTCGCCGCGGCGAGGGGCGTTCCTCGTCGAAGTTGGAGCCGAGGGGCACGTCAGCGTCGCCTTTCCGCGTCCGCCATCGCGTCTCGCACGATCGTGAGCAGCTCGGGCTCGGACGACTTGAGGAAGAAGTGGTTTCCGGAGAGGACGTGGCAGCGGAAATCGCCGGTCGTCTGCTCGCGCCAGCCTTCGAGGTCCTCCCGCTGGACCCAGGCGTCCTGGTCGCCGCCGATCGCGATGACGGGGCAGTCGAGCGGGGGCTCCGGTTTGTAGTCGTAGTGGTCGCTCAGGGCGAAGTCGGCCCGGAGCGTGGGCGAAACGACCTCGAGCAGCTCCGGATAGTCGAAGAGGGCGGCGGGTATGCCGTCCATCCGGCGTAGCTCGTCCCGGAACTCGGGCTCCGGGAGGTGGTGGAACGACTGCCGCCTCAAGGGGAGTTGGGGAGCCACGCGGGCCGAAGCCACGAAGAACTCGGGGGCCGGCAGCCCGTCGCGACGGAGCCGGCGGAGGAGTTCGAACGCGATCAGGGCCCCCATGCTCTGGCCGAAGAAGGCGTAAGGGCGGTCGATCTCGACGGACATTGACGCAGCGAGAGCCTCGATCAGGTCGCCGATTCGTTGGAAAGGAGGTTGCCCGGACTTCGACTCGCGGCCGGGGAGTTGGAGCGAAAACACGTCGATCTCCGGCGAGAGCGCCGCGCACCAACTCCGGTAGATCATGGCCCCCCCGCCCGCGTAGGGGAAGCCGAAGAGGCGCAGTCGCGCGTCGGAGTTCGGACGCCAACGCACCCACCATCGAGTCGGGCTCACCTCACGGCTCAAGGCCCCTGCATCGCTCGTTGACATCGACCCTGATGGTCCTTCGAGGTGACTTGCGGGACATTGGCGATCGCCCCGACTCTCTCGCCTTATCTCTGCGTCTCCTTCGTTCAGGAGCCGGTCGCGGTTCGATCGCCGGCGCCGAGCAGGGCGCAAAGGCGCTCGTTCACCTCGGGGGCGGCCAGGTCGGCCTTGCCGAAGCCGTTCAGGGCGCCGAGTTCCACCGCCTCGGCCTGGGCTTCGGGGAAGGCGCTCACGAGCATGAGGGGGACGCCGGAGAGGGCCGGGTCCTGCTTGACCGAGCGGATCAGGTCCACGCCGGGGGTGCCGTCGGCATCCGTGAGCCGGTTCACCAGGACGAGGTCGTACGACGCGTTCCGAAGCTCGCTCAACGCCTCGTCGAAGGTGTCGGCCGTCTTGACCTGGATGTCGTACTGCTGCTGGAAGTGGTTCGCGATCTTGCGCTGATCGAAGAGGCACTGGCCGACGCTGAGAACACGGGCATGGGACATTGCAGGGGGCTCCGAAATCTATCAACGAAGTCGGCGAACCAAGGATCCGACTCCCACCACTCTATACCCGGGCCATCTCGACGCTCAAGCGAAGAACCGGGCTGAAAACCCTTCCGACTCGCCCAGAATTCAATCAGGGGGGGTCGGCAAGGGCCTCGCGATTCCCCTTGTCGCACCGTGGCCAAGGCGATACTTTCGAAAAATCCCGGGATACTACGTGGGGTAGGTATGTCCCGGGATGGCGCCTCATCGTACGGAAGTCGAGTTCACGCACATCCAAGGCCGAACTACGGTTTGACTGATCGGCCCATTTTCAGGCCGTGAGGCGAGACGCGAGTCGAGGGACCGATGGATCGAGCGACCGACGAGGAGTGGTTCAATGCCTACGCCGCGCCTTCGGCTCCTCTTCGAGAGCTCGGATCGGGACGCGCGTCTCTGCGAGCATTCTGGGAGCGAGTCAAGACCGCGACCTTCCGGGGCCTCTGGTTCGGCGGGAAGACCGGCGGCATCGTCTGCAGCACGCTCGTCCTCGTCGGGATCTTCATCCGGGCCCATGAATTCGGACGAGCCCCGACCCAGGGGCTGCCCTCCCTCAGGTTCATCCTCATCCGCTACATCGCCGGCTGCGTCATCCCGATCCTCCTGGGGATCATCTACTGCGCCCTCGTCGGGGCGTTCGTGACGGGCCTCGCCGGCGCCGTGAGGTCCCTCCAGGCGCCGACCAGGACCAGGCCCGACCCGGAGTGATCGTTGGCGAAGTCTCGTCAAAGTCGGTCATTTCCCCCCCGGAGCCGATTCATGGACTACGACGAACCGAATCTCTATTCGGCCCCGAACGCACCGCTCGAGAATCCGAAGGATCGGCCCTCGCTGTTCCCCTCGGATCAACCGAAACCGCGGGGCATCCTGCAGTCTTTCTGGTTCGGAGGCAGGGTCGGGGGCGGACTTGGCGGCCTCCTCGGAATGATGTTCATCCTCGCTTTGGCCTTCCTTCCCGAGTTCAACCGCGCCCCTCCCAGGACTTCACTCGAATTTCGATTGATGTTCGCGGCCGGTTTCTTCGTGTTCTGGGTCGTGGTCGGGGCCATCGCCGGTGGCGTCATCAGCTTCCTTTTCAAGGGGCTCTCCACGCTGAGCTCGGGACGTAAACGCCCAGACGGCTCTGTGTGAAGAGAGCCCCGCAAACGCGTCGGGGCCTCTTGCGAGGCCCCGGGCAGCGTTCGTCATGTCAGCTAGTACTACAGTTGTATTTAATCACGGAGGTCGCGCCCCGCGTTTCCTGTAGTGACACTCCTTGGCGTGCTGCTGGTGTGCCCTCCGCCAGTCCGACCACGCCAGCGCACGCTCGGCCGGTTCCAGCCGGCCCCACACCACCCGGAGCAGGAGGATCCTGACCTCGGGCACCGTCAGCGGGATCAGCCGCGGGCCCCCTTTTCGCGCGGCGACGGCCGGGCCGACGACCGCGACCGGATCACCGCCAGCATCGCCAGCGCGAACATCGACAGCGTCACATGCCGATGCCAGCCGGGCCACGACCGCACCTCGTAGTCGGCCAGCCCGCAATCCCCCTTGGCCCGCTCGAAGCACTCCTCCACCGCCCACCTCGAGCCCGCGACCCGGGCCAGCTCCGCCCTCGGCGTGCCCGCCGGCCCGCGGCACAGGTAGTAGGCCCGCTCCTCCGGCCGGTCGCGGCTCCTGCGGACCAGCAGCCGGAGCTGCCAACCCCGGCCGTCGACCTCGCCGAACGGCTCGGCCGCCCAGTCGTACCACCGCGGCCCCTTCGACCCGACCCCGGCGCTGGCCCGGCGCCGCGCGGGCCGGCAGCCGGTCGGCGATCGCGTCGACCCGATCTCGAGTCCGGCCGTCGTAGAGCCTCAGGTCGCTCCTGACCGCCAGCACGTACGGCTGGCCGGCCGCCTCCAACGCCCGACGGAGGCGTACGTCGCCGCCGTAGACCGCGTCGCCGGTCACCCAGGCCGCCACCACCCCGGCCCGCCGCGCCCGCTCGAGCATCCGCTCGGCCAGCCGCGGCTTGGTGGCGAATCCCTCCTCGGGCGGGATGTGGGCCGCCTTGCGGCGGTCGGGGTCGTCGGCCCACTCCTTCGGCAGGTACAACTCGCGGTCGATGAGCGCCTGCCCTCGGCGGCCGGCGAAGGCCAGGAAGACCCCGATCTGGCAGTTCTCGACCCGCCCGGCGGTGCCGGAATACTGCCGCTGCACGCCCGCGGATTTCGTGCCCTTCTTGAGGAAGCCGGTCTCGTCGACGATCAGCACGCCCCGGGGGTCGGCCAGATGTTCCCGGGCGTAGGCGACCAGGTCGTCGCGGACGCGGTCGGCGTCCCAGTCGGCGCGGCCGAGGAGGTGCTGGACGCCATAGGGGGACTCGTCGCCGGCCTCCTCGGCGAGCTGCCAGCCGTTCTTGCGCCGGGCGTCGGAGAGGAGCCCCCGGAGATACGCGATGGCGCGGCGACGGGGCTCGGAACGGGGAAGAAGCGGGCCAGGCGCCCGCCGATGGAGTCCATCTCGCGGGCCCAGCCGCGGATGTCCACGGCCGCAGGTTGTGCTTGCATAGCTCGGCCTCCGTGCGCAACATCCTACGGGGCCAGGCTTTCAAATACAACTGTAGTACTAGGCCGAGTCGAATCAGGCGAAGCTCTTCCGCACGGCCTCTTTCATCTTCTCGAGCCCCGTCTTGGCGACGACCGTCGGGTCCTGGCTCCAGTACTCGCGGTTGAAGAGCTCCAGCGAGAGCGAGCCGTGGAAGCCGATCGCGTGCAGGGTCTGGAAGAGGTCCTTGAGCGGCGCGATGCCGTCGCCCGGATAGACGCGGTCGGCGTCGGTGATGACATTCTGCGGCGGGTTGGCGGGGTAGTCATTCAGGTGGAAGACGTGGATGGCATCCTTCCCGAGGAGCTTGAGCCCCTCGAAGCCGGAGCCGCCCCGGTAAAGGTGGTAGACGTCCGGCAGGATGCAGGCCTTGGGGTGTGACGCCCCGATCGCGACGTAGGCGGCCTCGCTGAGCCGGCCGAGGGTCTTGGAGAATCCCCAGACCTCGACCTGCGGGACGACGCCCACCGCGTCGCCGATCTCGAGGAGCGCCCGATAGCGCTCGGCGATCTTGCGGAGGTCCAGGTCGGATCGGTCCGTCGCGCCGCCGGGAGGGGCTGCAAGGCGGAGCCCGCCGATCTGCTGGACGAGGTCCATGTTCCGCTTGGCCTCTTCCAAGGCCTTTTTGCGCCGGGATTCGTCGTCGACGACCCAGTCGAAGAACCCGATGGAGCTCTCGACGGTCAGGCCGAGGTCGCGGATCTTCTTGCCGAGGTCCTTGAGCTTTCCGCCCCGCTCCACGTACTGGTCGAGCTCGCGAATCCAAGGTTCGACAGCCTGGTATCCGACGCCGGCGGCGATCTCGAGCTCCTTCTCGATGGTCAGCTTGTGACCCATCAAGGTGCTCGTATTCAAGCAGAACTTGAAGGGCACGTCGGCCGGGGCGGCCGCAGCGTGCGCCTGCTTCGTCGAGGGGAGCCCCGCGGCCATCCCGACGCCGATCGCTGTCGGGATCGCGGCCAACACATCACGTCGCGAGCATTCGTTCTTCACAATCCTACCCTTTGTCCATCGGAAAGCCGCCGGCGACCCGAGGTCTTACTCAGGCCTTCTTCCAGGTCGCGACCTGTCCGCTCCGATACGCTTGATTGCCCAACTGGGCCGCCGAGGCCGCGCTCACGCCTGTCTCGGCCGGACTATTGTTTTTGGCCCTCGACCGCACGCACTCGACCCAGTTCGTCAGGTGGAGGAGCTCCCCGTCGGGCTTGTCGTAGAAGTCCCGCCCGCGGTGGAGGTCGGTCCCCAGGATCAGCTCCTCATATTTCCCCTTATCCGACTCGGGATGGAGTTCGTAACGGCCCCGGTCGATGTAGAGGGTCGCGTCCGTCCCCATGAACTCGGCCATCGCCCCGTTGCGGGCATTCGAGAAGGTCCCCTCGAAGTAGACCTGGACGTCGCCGGGGTACGAGAGGAGGCACTGGATCGTATCCGGTGTCTCCCAGACGCCCTCGCTCGAGAAATGGTTGCCGATCGCCGTGGCCTGCGTCGGATGGTCGAGGTCGAGGAACCAGTGGGCGACGTCGAGCCAGTGGACCATCAAATCCGTCAGCAACCCGCCGCCGAAATCCCAGAACCAGCGCCAGTTGCGAAAGCGGTACTCGTCGAAGGTCTGGTCGGGGGCGTTGCCGAGGAAGAACTTCCAGTCGACATCCTGCGGCTTGACCCCGATCGGCACGCGTTTGATCCGCCCCGGCTGGTTGCGGTTCCAGGTCAGGTGGACCTTGAAGACCTTGCCGACCTTGCCTTGCTGGATGAGTTCCTTGGCCTTCTGCAAGTGCGGCATGCTGCGCTGCTGGGTGCCGACCTGGACGATCCTGCTGTACTTGTTCTGGGCGTCGATCACGCCCTGGCCTTCGGAGAGGTCGTGAGTGAGCGGCTTCTCGACGTAGACGTCCTTGCCGGCCTCGCAGGCGTGGATGGTCATCGGCGCGTGCCAGTGGTCGGGGCTGCCGATCAGGACGGCGTCGATGTCCTTGCGCTCGAGGATCTCGCGATAGTGCCGGCTCACGACCGCCTTGGGGTCGGCGAGCTTGCGGGCCTCCTCAAGATGCTTCTCATAGATGTCGCAGACCGCGGCGATCCGCACGTTGGGGATCTTCGCGAGCGAGGCCATGAGCGTCTGGCAGCGCCCGCCCGTGCCGAGGCAGGCGACCGCGAGCGTGTCATTGGCCGCGAAGCCGCGGGCCGACTCGACCCCGGTGGCGGTCAACAAGGCCCCCGCGCCGAGGTACCCCATCGTCTCCAGGAATTCGCGTCGCGTCGTGGAATCTCCGCTCATCGCTAAGCTCCCCCGGGCGGTCCCCTCGGAGCCGATCCCGCGACCCTTCGGGACCGATCCGAGCCATGCCCTTGTATCCCAAGCGGGGGCACTTCTCAAGGCCCTCGGCCGCATCGCATCGGCTTGCCGCGAGCATCATTGCCCGAGCCGATCGGAGGGCCTCGAAAATCGAAAGCCAGGGCATCGAATAATCCGGAGAACCCGGACGTCTGCGACTAGAGATTCGCCCGTCCTCCGTTGCTAACGAGTTTGGTGGTTTCGAAAACGCTTCGCATCTCGTGCGGAGCCTCTTGGTCGGTGCGCGTCGATCTAACACGTGCTGCTTTTCAGATCCCAATCTCGCAGGTTCGTGCAACGTCAGGGAACTCACAAATCGTCAGTTTGCTTTCATATCCAGGCTTATTGCCCGGGTCGAATCTCAAAGTCTCATTGCTCGTTCGACATCACGGGAGACCTCAGGCCATGAGGAACGTTCTTCGAACGGCAGGCAGGATACTGGCTGTCGGCTCCGTCCTCTCGATTGCGAACGCCTGGGCGGAGCCGCCGCACAACTCATCAACCACGACTACGCCAGCTCGCCCCGATCGCATCGAGGACGCCAGGGCGATCGAGGCCGTGGAGACGCAGCATTTCCTCTCCAAAGTGGCGGAACGGATGGACGTGGCTCGCTCGCTCCGCAGTCAGCACAGGGCCTCGGCCGCCCTCGAGGTGCTCAGGCTGGCGCAAACCGATATCCGCGGGAACGCATCGTTGGGCGACGGAGCACGCGAAAATCTCGATCGACGCATCCAGGCGGCGATCCTCGTGACGGTGCGCGCCGAGGAAACCGAGGCCCAGCAAGCGGCCGAAGCTATGCGCCGCGAGATCCGAGGGCTCGATGTGGAACGTGGGATATCGGCCCTCGCCCGGAAGCAGGAGACCATCGGATCGCTCATGGGACAATTCGATCGCCTGATGAGCGAGGGCATGGCGTCGGGCTCGAGCGGAACGACGATCGCCTCGAACTTCGAAGTCGCGCAGCGCCTGGCCCGACTCTCGAGCTCGCTCATGCCGGATAGTCCGGAGCCTCGCGTGGGCTCGTTCGTGGCGGGGACGACCGGCGCCCTCACCCAGTCCTTGGGCACCGAACAGTTCCAGGACATCCGAGCACTCCAGTCGTTGCAGGAATCGAGCCGGGCCGCAGTGTCGGCGATCGACTCGGAAACGGTCACCTTCATCGATGCCGACACCTGGCGAGCACGATCGGAGCCTCGCCTCCGTCGCTACGCCCGAGGCACATCGCTCGAGGAGCGCGACGCCAAGTCGGAGTGGATTCGGGCCAAGCTCGAGGAGCCCGTGACGATGCGGTTCCCCCACGACACTCCCATCCAGGACATCCTCCAGTACGTCCGATCAGCCACGATGGGCAGAGGTGACGCCGGCATCCCCATCTATGTCGACCCGGTGGGACTCCAGGAGGCCGATCGCACGTTAACCTCGACGGTCTCCATCGACCTGGAAGGGGTCCCGCTCAAGACGACGCTGCGCCTGATCCTCAAGCAACTCGGGCTGAGCTATACCGTCAAGGACGGCCTCCTGACGATCACCTCGGCCGACTCGGTCGACACCCCGATGGAGATGCGAGCGTATCCGATGGCCGACCTCGCCATCCTGCCTTCGTCTTTGGTGGGGAACCATAATGCCGGTAGGGTCGGCGGCAATCGCCCGGCCGGGAACTTCGGCGGGATCCCGAACGGCTTCCCCATCAATGGCAACCCCCTCAACCCTGGGAATCGTTGAGCAAATAGGTTGCCAGCATCAACAAGGTCTGATCGTCTTGCCCGGGTTCACCGGACTTCTTGTCTTCCGAAATGCCCCTGCCTACAGTTCTCTGGACAGGGTATCGGAGGCGAGTAATCATGAGCTTCGGACCAGACGCGGTCGTCATCGACCCCGTGCATTTCGACGAGATCGGCCAGACGCCATCGACCAGCCCGGCGGGAACTCCGAGCCCCGACGATGACGCACTCCTGGATGCGTATTCGAACGCCGTCACGCAGGCGGTGGAGCGGGTCAGCCCCTCGGTGGTTCACATCGTGGCCCACCAGGGTGGGGGCGGGCCTCGCGGCTCCCGAGGCAGCGGCTCGGGATTCATCTTCACGTCCAACGGCTATATCCTGACGAACAGCCACGTCGTTCACGACGCGAGCCGGCTCGGCGTCACGCTGAGCGACGGCCGGACCTACGACGCCGACCTCATCGGCGACGATCCCGAGACGGATCTGGCCGTCGTCCGGATCCATGAGGATTCGCTCCCGGCCGTCGCCATGGGAGACTCGCGAGGCGTTCGCGCCGGCCAGGTCGCCATCGCAATCGGGCACCCGTACGGCTTCCAGTGCACGGTGACCGCCGGGGTCGTCAGCGCCCTCGGGCGGACGCTCCGAGCCAAGTCGGGTCGGCTCATCGACGACGTACTCCAGATAGATGCCGCCCTGAATCCGGGGAACTCCGGGGGGCCGCTCGTGACCTCGCGAGGCCTGGTCATCGGCGTCAACACGGCCGTGATCCTGCCGGCGCAGGGGATCTGCTTCGCGATCGCCATCAACACGGCCAAGTATGTGGCCGGTCGACTCATCAAGGACGGCCGGGTCAAGCGGAGCCGGATTGGCGTCTCTGTCCAGACCGTCCCTTTGCTGAAGCGCCTGGCCACTCGATTAAATCTGCGAGTCGAGAGCGGCGTGGCCGTGGTCGCGATCGAGCCGAACGGACCGGCCGAGCGTGCGAGGCTCTATGAAGGGGACGTGCTCGTCAACTTCGGCGGGCATGACGTCTCGGGCATCGACGACCTCCACAGGCTCCTCGTCGAGGAACGCGTCGGAGTTCGCACCCCGATCGCGGTCCTGCGCGATGCCGAGTTGCTGCGGCTGGAGATCGTCCCCAGGGAATCCGGCGACACCTCGGACCTGGCTCGATTCCCCTGATCGGGACGCGAGTCGGTTGATGAAGGAGAATTCCCTGCATCAGTCCCCAGGACGGGACGGAAGCGGGCGTTTCGGGTTCCGGCAATCTCAGCGAATCCTTCTTGGATCCGAATCCGACGTCATTGTCTGAGAACGAGCCGATTCAGCTTCCGGCTCGCCGTCACCCGGCACGGTGACGCAAGGGCTCTCGGTACTTCAGGGTCTTGCGGGTCATCCCGCGCTGGGCACGGGCAACTCGTCCCAAGCCCTCGGGTCGACTCCTCGACATTTCCGGCGACAGGGTCGGCGTGGGGTTGCTCATCGTCGCGGTCAACGACAGGGCGGGCTTCCGAGAATCCTCCAGCCGATCGAATCTCAACGCGGCCTTCAAGAACCGACGCGTACCCACGACCAGCCGACGGATACGGCTCCCTCGATGTTCGACGGCCGGCACAGACGAGGTCGAGAAATCGGCATACATAGGTAAAAGCATGAGCGACGTGGACGTTTGATCCTGGATTTCGACGTGCGTGTACACTCGCAAGGCCTGGGCAATCGGAGCGGACGCGACAGGGACGGAGACCTCTTCGAGACCCTTCTCGGAACGGAACGATGCGCGGGCGTACCAGCGGAGCAGGAGGCTGAAGGCGACCGTCAGCGCCATGACTGCGGCGGACTGCCACCGGGTCAAGGTCAGTGCGAGTCGGAGTCTGGGAGGCGAGCGGTTCAATGGCTTCGTACTTATCGCGCCTCGCGTCCAAGGGGGCGTCGGCGGGGCATGAGAGATGCCGCGATTCTCGGGGGTGACGGCCGCCGCTAAGACACCCTGGGCGAAGGCCGAGCAGTCTGGGAAGCGATCGCGAGGGTCTCGCGCCAGGCCGCGGAGCACGGCCGAGGAGAGCTCGTTCGAGACCTCGGGGCAGATCTGGTGGAGGTCGGAAGGGTCCTTCGTCAGTTGCTGGACGAGCACGCCCATCGCCGAGTGCCCCTCGAACGGCAACCGCCCGACGAGGAACTCGTACACGATCGCCGCGAGGGCATACTGATCGGCCTGGCCATCGACGGGGAGTCCCGCGGCGAGTTCCGGGGCCATGTAGCCGGGAGACCCGAAGGTGAGGGTCGCCAGGTTCTGCGCCTGCGCGGGGCGAGCTTCGTAGGCCGCATTGATGGCCTCGGACATCCCAAGGCCACCGAGATAAGCCTGCCCTTGCTCGTCGAAGACGATGTTCGAGGGCCGGATGTCGCGGTGGATGTGGCCTCGGGCGTGGAGGAAGTCGAGGACCTTCGCCACCTCCGGCAGCCAGCCCGCGAGGCCTTGCGGCGACGCGGGGATCGGCCGGCCGTCGCTGCCGGTCGGTCTTCGGAATTTCAGGCTCCCCCCGTCGTGGTGCTCCACGACGCTATACGGCCAGTCTGCCGACTTACCCACCTCGACGATCTTGACAAGGTGGGCGTGGTCCATGAGCGAGAGCCGACGCACCCCGTCGTTGAAGCGCGCCGCGAATGCGGCGCGCTCGGTCATCGGGGCGTGAGGGACTTCGATGAGCACATCGACATCAAGATTGCGGTCGCGGGCCCGGAAGCTCGTCCCCGCAGGGCCTTCCGAGGCGACCTCGAGCAGTTGGTAACGGCCTCCCGAGATTTCCCTCCCCAGCCACGAGGTGAGCAGGCCGTTCCCGGCCTCGGCCTTCGGGTTCGACTCGGACTCGGCCGCGACCCTGAGGATGCTGTGATCCTCGAGGGGTATGCCTCCCCGAGCCCCGGGCGCCCTCGCGGCGAAGGCGCTTGGGGTCACCCCGCCCGCGAGGAAGCAGAGGGTCGCCGTCAGGACGATCCAGGATGGCCGCAGCAGCTTGGGACGTGGCCCCGAACCATGGGCGCGATCGACCACCGTCCTCTCGCGTGGCCGGCGATTGATCTCGATGTCGTATTCCTCCTGATCGGGGCAGCGATGATAGCGCCCGTCGAATCGGGTCCGCGCGTGGTGGAACCAGTAGAACCCGAGTTCCTCACGCAATCGATCACGCTCCCCGGAGGTCGGGTGGACCAGGGAGCCCGAAGTTTCCAGGACGACCGTTCCGCAACGAGGACAAGACGCAATGGGCGGGAGTTTTACAGACATGTTCAGGAACCCCCTTAATCAATCCCTTGCGGGATGATGCCGCTGACAACAAGGCGGCGGTGTTAGACCTCCTCAGGGATCGTCTCGGCCAGGCATCTCCTCACCGTAGCCCTTACACAGGAACCGTGAGACCCTCGCGATGCGCCTTTCGCCTATGTGCCACTCAACCGCTTGTACATTTTGCTCAAGTTTGTACATTTTCCGTCGAACACGTCTTCGCTTCTGCGAACAATTCCACCTCCAGCTCGAATGAGTCGGGGGCAGTAATCGTGACATGAGCCCGCAGAAAGTAGAGACTTCGCGTCCGCGGAGTGACGCGTAGTTCCCGAAGCTCTCCCAGACTTCCAAAACCTGTACGGTCTGGAGTGACCTGGAGGAACCCGAGCGCCGTTGACGGCCCTCGGTTCAGCGTGACGACCGGATTTTGCGATGCTTCAAATGATTGCGATATGGGAGCAGACAGGCGTAATCAAAAAGGCGGCTGACGTACAGGCAAACCGAGTGCCAAACCATTCGTTGTACGCGAAGACATGACTGACGGACGTATTCCACACTGTTCGTCGATTCAGATCAAGGGGATTTCGCGGCGCTGACGCTCGGAGCCAGCAGGCGACGGTGACAATCTCACGCGTCCACTCGAATCCAACTCACCCCGATCCAGCAATGGATGGAGACATCCTCGCTCGAGAAATTTGGATAACTCGTTCCAGGTGCACGTAGCTTTCGGAGTTGTTGCGTCCTAACAGGGATGCAGGTCTCACCCGGCTATTACGCGACGATCCGAGAATTGGGACACGCCTCCCTTTGTGAGCGGGAGCCCGGCCGGGAAAAAAAGACGGCGACCGTCGACGACCTTTGGGGTCGTCGAGGGTCGCCGAGAATGTACGCCCGATCGAATCAAGCACTCGGAGGCTGTTCACTTCAGAACGCGTCCAGGGCTTCCCACTCCTCGGAGTAGGTCTCGAAAATGCGATCGAAGCGGGTGATCTTGAAGATCTCGAAGAGGTCGGGGGAGAGCCCACAGAGCTTGAGCCTACCGCCCTGCGCGGCCACCTTGCGGCCGATCTTGAGGAGCACGGCGAGCATCGTGCTCGACATCGCGCGGACCTCGCTGAAGTTGAGCAGGAACCGTTCGGGCTTGGAGCTCTCGACCAGGCCGAGGAGCTGCCCATCGACCCCGAAGATCGCCTCTTCGGAGACGAGCATCTCGTCCGTCAGCCGGGCCACAGTGATTCCGTGAACGCTCTCCACGAGGAGATGCGAGTTCAGTGTTTGTGTCGTCATTGCAAAATTTCTCTTTCAAACAGCCCGTTCGCGCCGCTCATCGGCGAGGACACGTCAGGCAAGGCGGGTCGAGTTCGATCTCGCCGCCCATCGGAGACATTCGGAAGCCGGGGAATGTTCGGTTTTAGGTGGGTGAATTCAGGTAGGTCACTCATCCAGCGGTAACTCCCAGGTTATCAAAGACCCGCCGAATCCGGCAGGCCAGTTTTGCGGATTCGCCCCCCGGCCGCGTGAAACGACCGGGGAGCCTTGCAACCTAAGTCACGAACATTCCAAGCCTTAAGACGCCGATCACCGACCTCCGAAAAATCGTCATCGGCTCATCAACTCGCGCAACGCGCCGAGTTCTTTGTCATGAGCCAACGACCAGTCGGGCGGATGCCATCCAATCGTGTTGGCGTGTAACGTTTGACTCCCCGTCGCGTCGACGACCTCGTTGGAGAAGTCCTCCGAAGGATGGTGCTTCTTGGCCTCGACCCAGAAGCTCGCGAAGCTATCCGGGTCCGAGCGCTCCACGGCATTGATCAGGAGCCGGACCTCGGGCAACCGGGGCGATTCCACGGAGAGCGTCAACCTGGGCGTCCCGTGGGTATGGGCCTGCATTTCGTGCTCATTGAACCCCAGGCGCGTCAGCCAGAAATGGGCACGCGTGAGGGTTTCCTGATGGGCGAAGTGATGAGTGAAGAACATGGATCTGCCTCCTCGACAGCACATTGGATCGTGAGACGTGCATGCGGCCACGCAGAACGAGAGGCGACCCATCCCCACTCAGAGCGGATTCGAGCCTCTCGCCTCGCCTACGACAATCGTCCAATGCCCGGCCGTTCGCTGATCGCCGGACCATTGGAAGTGCTGGTGTCTTCTATTCTCCCCGCGGACTCACGGCGCGGGGAGACCCTTTGGGCGCGAATGCGCCCCAGACACCGGCGACACGCCCTTTCGGCTTCGTCGAACCGCGTTCACGATTCGAGGGAGGGCCCGCAGAAAGGCCCGCCCAAACCTCCCTAACGGCTCAACAGCGAAGGGGGATCGCCATGAGGAAGGTGCAAGGCGAGAGATGCTTCGATACCGCGGGCCTCACATAAACGCAGGGCCCGGGGAAGTGATCCTCGCAACCGCCGAAAGTCGTTGCGGCCACAAGGTCTTCTTCGAAAGAATCCTCTTCTTCCCGACACGAGGCGATGGCACAGCCGTCCCCAGGGAGCTGGGATGATGGCGAGGAAGGATCCGCAGAATTGTGGATCGACACCACCACCTGACGAGACTGACTGCCCCCATCAACCCACCGGGCCGGCACGGTCGCCGCATGAGCCCCGCAGGGGAGGCTCGCGATCGACCAGACGATGAAGAGTGAAAAAATCTTCATGGCAACGGGAACCAACATTTGATGGGGTCCGTCGTTCGCCCGCCTTTGCCAGTTATTATAGCCCTCGGTCAAGGTTCGCCGGATCACCTCGGGCGAACAGAGCCGAGAAGCATTCATTCAATTCCTTAAGCGTTGTTTCTTGGATGCCTGGCTCGGGAAACGTCGCGACGCGACGAAAACCAGACCGGTGGGCGATCGGGGCAATAGCGATCCCCCTCCGCCCAATGCACACAACAAACCACCCACTCAACCACACACTATTACGAACCTGTATTGCGAGTCCTTGAGCGATCCACGAAGTCCCAGCTCTTCCATCATGCCATCTCCTATCACTGACGATTTTTATTCAACAGATTTTCATAAAATTATTATTCAAGGATCTCTCTCGCAAGAGATGAGCCCGAAAGCTAGCCTGAGACGAGGTCAATTTTGTTAACTTGTGCCAACTTTTCCACATTTGTGAATAGTGCTTCTCTGCGACAAGATCCGGCCTGCGGATAGGCTTTGCGAGGATTTTCGGAATCGATTGAGCCACTTTCAGCTTCCTCGATCCTGTTCCAGCAGCACGAACTTACGACACTTTATCAACCCGCCCTTGCCAGCCTGCAATCACTCATCGAGGATTTCACTGTCACATGGAGTCACTCCTGGCGTATTCATGTTCAATCAGTTCAATGTCCTCGGCCCTCGGGGCCGTTCGGACGGTTTCTCCAGAGATTACGCATCATCAACTCGTAGATTTCGACCCCGTGATCGCGGGAGAGATCGGCCCGCGATTGCGATGGAATGGCCTCGAGGTTGGATAGTTGCAGGCTCGCGACATTCGTCGGCGATCGGGCCGTCGATATACTGCCTCTCGTCGATCCTCTCCCGGCGATGATCGCCGGGAGAAGGCCGATCTTGGGCCAAATCGCAAGTGGCCAGTGTCCAATGAGTGGACTTCGGGCTGACGCCCGTGAGATACGCGAATTCCGACGAGACAACAGGATCCCGGTCGATGACACAGATCGAACGCAGCGAATACGGGCGAGACGAACTCCACAAGTCGGAATTGCTCCCCGAGCCGGCCGACCAATTTCGGCGATGGATCGACGACGCCGTGGCCGCGTCGGTGGCGGAGGTGAATGCAATGACACTGGCCACCTCGACGCCCGAAGGACGGCCCTCGGCCCGGATCGTCCTGTTCAAGGACGTGAGCGAGAAGGGGGTCACCTTCCACACGAGTTATGACAGCCGCAAGGGGCGCGAGCTCGCGTCGAACCCCTACGCCGCGCTCGTCGTCTTCTGGCCCGCGCTCGAGCGTCAGATCCGCGTCGAGGGCAGAGTGGAGCGGATCACGGCCGAGGAGTCGGACGCCTATTTCAAGACGCGTCCCCTCGGGTCGCAACTTGGGGCCTGGGCGTCGCATCAGAGCGAGGTCATCGCCGACCGCAAGACCCTCGAGGCCCAACTCGAAGAGATCCGCGCGAAGTTCGCCGATCGCGAGATCCCGAGGCCCCCGAACTGGGGCGGATTCCGCCTGATACCCGACGCCTACGAGTTCTGGCAAGGACGGGCGAGCCGACTCCACGACCGCTTCCGCTATCGACGCGTCGAGCCAGGTTCCTGGCTACTGGAACGCCTCTCGCCCTGATCAAATCCGATGCAACGCAATCCCCCCTTCGACTTCCCCCCCGTCGAAGAAAATGATGGACCCGGCGGCGCTGTCGGGCATCGAAATGCGACTTAAATGACGGGAGGCCCTTAAGAAATAAGGCGAAGGGTCGAATGCCTCCTGAGCGAGGGGTTGCACGAAGATGTGATCCCGTAGCTCGCTTGGAGAAACGTCGTGGTCACGGACCCGAGGGTATCTCGGCTCCCCCCATGGGAGCTCGAGACTGCCTTGCCACGCGCCCATTTGTCATTCGATGGATCAGGGACGATCTCGGTGATGTCGACTCCTCTCCAGCTTTCGTTTCGGAGAAGCACGACGTGCTTCGAGAACCTTACCCCGACCCGCGGTCGCGTCGGGGATTTCGCCTCCATAAGGATGGGACGCATCAAGGGGAAACGGAAAATGGCGCTGCAACACAGGTCGTATCATGATTTCGACTTAGATTCGGAGCAAGGGAGCTATGAGGGATTCGGGCATCGCCGGTGGTGGGCTTTCATCCCCTCGCCGCTGGTGATCCTGGTGGCGATGGTGATCGTCGGTGTCATGATCCTCTGCGGCCAGGACAGGGACAAGTCGAGACAGGCCCGGGATAACAATATGTTGCCCTACGCCCACGATTCCATCGTGACCTGCCTCGCCTTCTCCCCCGACGGCAAGAACCTGCTCTCGGGGAGTTACGACTCGACCGTGCGTCTGTGGGACGTGGCCGGGCGTAAGACCCTGGGGGTCGTCGCCCGGCAGGACTCGATCATCCTGGGCTTGGCGGTCGCCCCCGACGGCAAGTCCTTCTCGACCTCGGGCCGAGACGCCGCACTCAGCATCTGGGACACGGCGCAGGGCAAGCACTCCGATCTCGTGAGCCGCGGCGAGGTCATCCGTTGCCTGGCGTATTCGCCCGACGGCAAGATCCTGGCCTCGTCCCTCAAGGACGTCGACGTCAGGCTCTGGGACGTCGCCAGCAAGCGCGCGCTCTGCGACCTCAAGGGGCACACCGACCAGATCTCGTGCCTCGCCTTCTCGCAAGACGGCAAGTACCTGGCGACCGGGAGCCAGGACCTCACGCTGAGGCTCTGGGACGTCGCCGCGCACCGGGAGATCGCCAGGCTGCCGCTGGGGGCAAAGGTGCGATGCCTCGCCTTCTCATCCGACAACAAGACCCTGGCGATTGGCTGCTCGGAGCGCCGGAGCGTGGAGCTCTGGGACTGGAAAACGCAGGTCGAGCTGACTCGCTACAAGAGCCAGAAGGGGGGCGTGACGGTCCTCGCGTATTCGCCGGACGGGACCTTGCTCGCCTCGGCAGACGAGGAGGGGACGCTGCAACTCTGGAAGACCGACTCGGGTCAGCGGGTCGAAAACATCCCAAGCGACAAGGGCTGGATCAAGTCGATTGCATTCTCGCCCGACGGCAAGCTCCTGGCCTCCGGGTCCGGCGACGGCTCCATCCGCCTCTGGCCGACCGACTCCTGGACCATCTGAAGAGGCTCCCGCACGATTCCTCGCACTCCATTCTCCGTCATCACCCGATCCTCGTCGTTCACATCTGTGGATGGCGAGGATCTTGCTTGCGCCCAGCTCGCAAAATCGGCGAGCATCCCGGCGCGTTTTTTCGGGCTCGGTGACTGTAAGATCGGGACCCTCTGCGGCAACAAGATAGCGACCTACCTCGGACGCGGCCTGCCCGTTGCAGGCAGGTTGTCGACTCAGGTTCCAGGCAGGCTGGTGCCATCGGCTGAGACGACCATTATGGAATCGACCGACGGCCTGATCGTCGAACAGCTCCTGGACGACGCCAAGAAGGGCGATTCGCCGGCGCTCGGCCAGCTCCTGGAACTGCATCGCAATTACCTGCGACTCCTGGCCAGGGTCCAGATCGGGCGGCGATTGCAGGGGAAGGTCGACCCGGCCGACCTCCTCCAGGAGACCTTCCTCGAGGCGCACCGCAACATCGAGCGCTTCCGGGGCTCGACCGAGCGGGAGTTCGTCGCCTGGCTCCGGCAAATCCTCTCGGCGATCCTGGCGAACCAGATCCGCCACTACCTCGGCACCAAGCGGCGCGACATCCGCCTGGAGCGAGAACTCGCCGACGACGTCGATCGCTCGTCGAGGGCGCTCGTCCAGGCTCTCGCCGCCTCGCAGACGTCCCCCAGCCAGCATGCGGCCCGCCGAGAGCGGTCGACCCTGTTGGCGGATGCCCTCGCCAAGCTGCCCGACGACTACCGCGAGGTCATCATCCTCAGGCACCTCGAGGACCTCGCCTTCGCGGAGGTCTCGCGGAGGATGGGCCGGACCGAAGACAGCGTCAAGAATGTCTGGGCGCGTGCCCTGGCCCGACTGCGGAAAGCGATGGACGACCCGCGATGAACCCGTACCAGCCCGGCCGTAACGAGCCCACGGAAGACTACCCGCGCGAACGGTCGGGGTCCGACGGCGATGCGCGGCTCGCGGACGCCCTCGAGCAGTATCAGGCGGAGTGCAAGGCAGGGCTCGAGCCGAGTCGGGACGAATTCCTCGCCCGATACCCCGAGGTCGCCGAGGACCTCGGCGACTGCATCGACGGGCTCCGGCTCCTGCAGTCGGCGTCGCTGGCCCAGCATACCTCATGGACCCCGGAGGCCCAGACCCCCTGGAGCCGGCTTGGCGACTTCGAGATCCTCCGCGAGTTGGGCAGGGGGGGCATGGGGATCGTCTACGAGGCCGTGCAGATCTCGCTCGATCGCAGGGTCGCTCTCAAAGTCCTGCCAATGGCGGCGTCGAGCGACTCCCGCCAGCGGTTCCAGGTCGAGGCCCAGGCCGCGGCGCATCTCCACCACCCCCACATCGTCCCGATCTTCGCCGTAGGCTGCGACTCCGGGGCCGACTTCTACGCGATGCAGTACGTCGAGGGTCGAAACCTTGCCGAGGTCATCAATGACCTTCGTCGCCAGGCGGAACATCCGGAAGACGGCCTGAGGCCCGCCGAGCCGCCGGAAACGCGGAAGTCGAACTTCTCCCGAGGCTCGCAGACGAACGGCTCCTCGGGGAGATCCTCCGAGAAAGGGGGGAGCACCTCCAGGCTCGGCACATCGAGCGAGACGTCGCACAAGGATCGCGTCTTCGCCAGGCTCGTCGCACGCCTCGGAGTGCAGGCGGCCGAGGCCCTCGAGCATGCCCACAACCTCGGCGTCCTCCACCGCGACATCAAGCCGTCGAACCTGATGATCGACCTCTACGGCGACCTCTGGGTCACGGACTTCGGCCTGGCCCGATTCCAGGACGACGAGAGCCTCACGCGGAGCGGCGACATCGTCGGCACCCTGCGGTACATGAGCCCCGAGCAGGCACTGGGGCGCCGCGTCCTGATCGACCAGAGGCTCGACCTCTACTCGCTCGGGGCCACCCTGTACGAGCTCGCCACGCTCCGGCCTGTCTTCGAAGGGCAGGATCGCCAGGAGTTGCTCTCCAAGATCATCCACGATGAGCCGGTCCCACCCCGGAGACTGAACCCGGCCATCCCCCGGGATCTCGAGACCATCATCCTCAAGGCGTTGGCCAAGGAGGTGGGGGGCCGCTACATGACGGCCCGCGAGATGGCCGACGACCTGGAGAGGTTCCTCGACGATCGGCCGGTCCTGGCCCGACGACCGACCCGGCTCGACCGCGCCTCGAAATGGGCGAAGCGGCATCGGATGGTCCTCAGCGCGATGACCATCGGCGTCGCGATTTCCACGAGCATCGGCGCAGGCCTCCTCTGGCGCGAGAGGCAGCAGACGCTCAACGCCAACAAGGAGCTCGAGACCACCCTCAAGAAGCTCGAAGATCGGAACCAGCGAGAGCGGGCGGTCCTCAGCTCCGTCTTCAAGGCCGCCGACAAGATCATGATGGAGGCGATGGGTCGGATTGCCTTCGCCGACTCCTCCAAGGGGGGCGAACCCGAGGGGTTCTACGCCAGGGCCGTGGAGGCTTACACGCAGTTCGCCACGCACTACGAGTCGAACGACGAGATGCGGATGCTTGCCGCCGAAGGCTATCGCCGGGTCGGCTTCGTCCTCAGGCTCCTCCGAGATGTGAAGAGGGTCGAGGATTATCGGAACGCCGACGTGGAAGGGGCATTTCGACGATCATTGGCCATCTGCGATGCCGAGATCCTCGGGGGCAAGCACGCGGTCGATGCTTCCTGGATGAAGTCGACGGTCCTGTTCGAGCTCGCCAGGACGATCCTGATCAACCAGGACCTCCGCGCGTCCGAACCCCTATTTCAAGAGTCCGAGAGAATACGCAAGGGCCTGCTCCAGGGGCCACATCAGTCTGACGAGTTGGTCGAGAACCTGTCTTACTACCAACTGGAATGGAGCAAGCTGCTCCTGCTGACCTGGCGGCATGACGAGGCGGAGAAGATTGCGCTCGAGGTCGCCAGGCGTGAGATCAAGGATTCGACCATCTGGCTGCGCCTGGGCGAGATGTTGAGCGCCTTATCTCGTTACCCCGAGGCCAGGAAGGCCTTCGAGAAGGCCCTCGAGCGCAAGCCGGGCGATCCCGAGGCCCTCAACAACCTCGCCTGGCTGCTGTCGAACCGCCCGGAGAGCCCGGTCTTCGACCCGGAGAGGGCGAAGGGCCTGGCCGAGCAGGCGACCGCCAGGGCCCCCAACCATACGAGCTCGTGGAACACGCTGGGCATGGCCTGCTACAGGCTCAAGCTCTGGGATGAGGCCCGCTCGGCGCTCGAGGAATCGATGCGACGCCATCCGCCCGACGCGCCGGACTGGCTGATCCTCGCCATGCTCGACCATCAGCGAGGGGAAAGCACGGAAGCACGCCGACATTTCGAGAAGGCCTGCCGGTGGATCCAGGAGAATCACATCCAGGAAGGCGACCTGCTCGCCATGCGAGAAGAGGCTTCAAGGCTGCTCAAGGGTGGCGATCCCGCCATGCCCTAGAGTCAACCTTGAAGCCTGCTCGAATTAGATAACGAACTGTCGAGGCCGGAATCGTAAGAGTCTCGACTGATGCGATAAGTTCCCGAGAGTTCCAAAGTAACTCGCGAGGTCTCGATGTCCTGCATCCTCAGTCAACCGGCGTCATGGAAGGCTTGTTGGCGGCGGGAGCCATGGCCTTGACTCGTCCTTTGGGCTTGGCCGCCGGAGGTGCAGTCGGGGCGGGGGCATCCGTCGTCGTCGGCGGGGCGGTACTCGTGGGCTCGTTACATCCCGCCACCAGGATCGTGCCCAGGAGAATCGCCAGCATCGAAAGTCGCTTCATCGGGTTTCCCAGGTTGATCGAACTCTAAGGTGTCATCGCGAGGTCATCGCCTTCGCAGAGCGGAACAGAAGTCGGGGGGGAATTCAAGTCCCGCACTCATCATCAGTAGGAGTCGGCGCTGATGATCTCACCCATGTTGACCGTGCCCAGGGCGTTGTAGGTGGTGAGGCTGACCGACTGCTTGACGAACTTCACCGAGGCGTCGCCGAAGAGGAAGTTGACGCCGCCCGGGTGGAGGCTGTGGAACCCGAACTGGCCGAGGTTCCGTACGCAGACGGGGTCGAGGTTCCAGCCCGGCGTGTTGCCAAAACTGTACATCATCGTCGCGAAGGGGCCCATATTGCCGACGGCGTTCGAAGCGTTCGTCGTGTTGGCGGGAGAATTCGGGGCCGGGACCATATAAGCGAGGGCCGAGATCCGGGCGTCATTCGTCCAGGTCGAGGTGCCGCCCCAGGGAGGACCGCCCCACCAACCGGCGGCGAAGTTGAAGTTGAAGTTCGATCCGCCAGGCTCGTTCGTGAAGCGGGAGACCTCGCCGACGAAAGCGGTGTTGCTGAGGCCGTCGGTGATCTCGCTGATCTTCATCGACTTGTTGCTCTGGCCGAAGACGCCTTCGCTGTCGATGACGCCGCAACGATCCTGGTTCGGCTGGCCGTCGCCGATGCCCCACCAGTAGAGGTACGTCTCGGTCAGCCCCGCGACGCCGGCGTAGGACGACTGCGGCGTGGTGATCAGGCCGGGCGGCGTGGGGTCGGCGATCGTATCGGACGGGCACACATAGCTGGCGATCTTCATGCTGAAGGTCGTCGCGTTCCGGACGCTGTTATACGTCCCTGAGAAATTCAGGGTGTTGAGCGTATTCGTCTGCTCCATGTAGGGCAGGATGTAGTCCGCCCAGGTGAAGCCCCAGTAGCGGTTGCAATGGTCGGCAGGGGTCTGACGGAGCGAGCCCATCGGGTAGACGCCGTGGGTGCTCTCGTAATTGGCCAGGCCGAGGCCGATCTGCTTGAGGTTGTTGATGCACTGGGCGCGGCGGGCGGCCTCGCGGGCGGCCTGCACCGCGGGGAGCAGCAGGGCGATCAACACGGCGATGATCGCGATGACCACCAGCAGCTCGATCAGGGTGAAGCCCCGTCTCCGTCCGCGATACGATGAAGATGAAAGATGTCGCATGTCGCTATTCCTCGATTGATGGAGAAAAAAAGAGGCCTCGTCGCTTATCCGGCGCCGGATGACCGCCCCGGCATGCGTTGTCTTGCCGCTCGTCGCCGTCGAATCCTTCGCGGGCCCCGACCGGAGGTCAACCCGCCACAATCTAAATACCGTGCGGATCCCCCGGATCAGGACACGAATTTTCGCCAGAATTTCATTCATTTCCCGAGATTTTCACTCGATATATCCGTAAAAATTAAAGATATGACGACACCCTCCACGCACACATCTAGTTTTGATGCGTTTCAAGCGGCCAGGCCCATCCTATGAGCACGAATTCATTCGTTGAGTCGGCGGCCGTACGCCGGAGAAGTCCGAGGCCATCGGGTGTCCGCCGTCGGTGCCCGGGCCGGGGTATCCCCCGGCTTAAGCCGTCGCGTCGCGAGGGCCGTCGCGTGATTCGATGTGCGCTACAAAAGGTCGACCATGAAAAGCGATCGGCAGGCCCGACTCGCCACAGTGTTCCATGTGCAGCTTGCAGACAGGAGACTTGCCATTTTTGACTTCGGATGGTGCGTATTGACCATAGATGATGCACGTGGCAGGAGTTCGACGCAACCGACGAGTCCAAGAATCGCAGACGGCCCCAAGGAACGAGCCGCCAACACATTCATTGATGCACTGAACCATCTTACGTTGTCGCGGGACGAATCCCCGGCGCGGGACCCGATCTTACGTTCCAGGCGAAGCCTACCCCTGCCATCATCATAGAACCTGTTGCCACAATAGTCCAAATCGAGCGATTTTCGACCCCAGTCGCAGTCTGGCGGGAATGACCGTTACCTGCTGTGGGTTGAGTTGACTTCCAAAAATCGTGCCAACGCATCTTGGCAACCTCATACGGCATGCAAGTGACTGTCAATTTATGGGTTACGACGTCGGAAACGACTTCCTTCGGTCCTACTGGTCGAAAATCAAAAGGATAAGGATCAGCTTAACGCTCAAAATGTGGGCACGAAATCCGGGATCGGAGCAAGTTTCCTGGCAGCTTTGCCTTAGCGGCCTCTCCCTAAAGATAGATAAATTCAGATATTAGATAGAATCCTCGGAGAAAGTCTTCATGGGCATTTGCCACCCTCGGGCGATTGTCTCTTACAAATGATCGAGATATGCCAAGGCTCGAAACAAGGAATGGTTGGGTGGAGAACCACGTCTCCTAATGTTGCATTTAGGCAACATGGAAAGTGTGGCGGAAGGCGTGTCAAGCAACAAATTGAGATTCTCGACTCGAAGAAACGCCATAATCAGCCGGCTTGAGACGATGAGACCGACCACCGGGAGTGCGACGACAAACCCATCAAGATCCATTGCGTCAGGCATGAAATCCTTCGGGCTCAAGCCTACTATCTCATGCAGTGACGAAATCACGCGTCGCTCCGTCCAGGATAGGGTATACAAGGCCCCAACTCGCTCCGCATCCGGCCCCCCCTCGGATGGAATCGAGATCAGCCAGGGTCAAAGTCGGTCGCGCGTCCGGCTCGTTTTGAGAGCGACGGATCATTATGAGAATTCAAGACGCCGACGAGGTTGACCGAAGAGATTCCATCCCCATCCTCGCGGGGAAGGGGAAACTCAGACCCATCCCGCCCACTCCGGATCGCCCCTCTCGATGGCTAAAAAGTAGCCGACAGCCCGACTCAACCTCGGGCCTTGTGAGTACCTCCGCCATCGGATCCTCCGGAACGAATGCCGAATCTTTCGCACGATCCTCGGGCCGACAGACGTTTTCGGTATGGTTCCTCCTCTCCTCATGCAACGTGAATGGCGACGAGGATGACTTCAGGACCGCACTTCGCACGTTTGATATGTTCAAAATGGCAAAGATTGATCGCTGGGGTCGGGACCGCGAGGAAGCTACAGTCGACGGGCCAGCAACACCGCGCCTGGCCCTGAAAGCCAGCAGCAGCAGCAGCAGCCACCCTCAAAAGAGTGTGCTACAGAATTCGAGAGGGAGCTTCGTAAGACGTGGGAATGAGTCGTATGGATGGATCGTGGAGGCCGGTCGCGAGGCTTGCAGCGACTCTCCATCGACTCAATCTGGGGCGGGGGAACGCGAGGGCAGGCCGTTCGGGGCGGATTACGCGATGCCATCGGGCACCCGCAATCCGCCCCTCGTTTCGCAAGCGGGAGGGGAGTGAGACACTCCCGACTCCCATCAGTGGGCCTCCTGACCCTCCGGGGTCACGAGCGGGCCGGAATCGCGAGGATGGAGGATCACGGCGAGGACTCGGGTCTTCTCCTTGGTGCTCGGATTTCGCGAGACCCGGTGCAGGGCTCCGCCGGGCTCGTAAAAGGTCTCGCCGGCCTTGAGGGTCTTCACCGGCTGATCGTCGAGAGCGAGTTCGAATTCACCTTCGAGGACGTAGCCGAAGATCGGGCCGGGATGGCGATGCGGCTTGCCGGCGACGCCGGGGCCGAACTCAACCTCGACGGTTGTGACCTTGGCCTTCTTCCCGTTCAAGGTCTCGACGATGTCCCTCTCGGAGAGCGGCTTCACCGTCTCATGCTTGGGGTTTTCGCCATGATTCGCCAGCGAGAGCCCCCCGGCGCCGAGGACCACGCCGATACCAACCGCGAAGAGTGTACGTGTCATTCCGAGCTCCTTTGCTTGGACTGAGGCTGGTAAGCCCCGGGGACGCTCCTGAAGCTGATCGCGAGACGATTCCAGGCGTTGATCGACGCCACCGCCCACGTCAGGTCGACGAGTTCCTTCTCCGAGAAGTGCTTGCTGGCTTCCTCGAAGACCTCGTCGTGGACGCCCCCCTGGATGAGGGTCACTGCCTCGATCCAGGCGAGGGCCGCGCGCTCGCGATCGGTGAAGAAGGGGGTCTCGCGCCAGGCGTTCAGGGCGTAGAGCCGCTGCTCCGTCTCCCCCGCCGCGCGGGCGTCCTTCGTGTGCACATCGATGCAGAAGGCACACCCGTTGATCTGCGAGGCCCGCGTCTTCAACAGTTCGAGCAGGGGATGCTCGAGCCCACACCCCTTGAGGTAGATCTCCAGGCCGGAAAGCGCCCGGTAAGCTTCCGGAGCCAGCTTCATGAAATTCAAACGAGCTTCCATCGTCTCATTCCTCCGGGCCTTCGATGGGCCCACTCGCGTTGACGTTGTCGTTGAACCTGGGTTCGATCCCCGGTTCAGGAGATCCTGGCGTGTGCCAGCGTCGGAGCTTCGCGGGATTCAGGACGCTATAGAGCCGGCTGATGCGTCCCGACTCCGAGTCGAACGTGAGGACCTGGACGACCGCCCCGGCCATCGAGAAGACGACCCCCGGCTGACCATTGACGATGGTCGTGGCCAGATCACAGGCCAGCTGACGCTTGCGGAAGACCACCGAGAGCAGGTTGGCGATCCGGTGCGTCCCGACGAGGGGCTTGGGAGCCGCCGGGGCCCTCCCGCCACCATCGGAGTAGTAGATCGCATCCTCGGCGAGCATCGACTCGATCGAGTGCAGGTCCCCCGAGCGGCAGGCGTCGAAGAACCGAGCGGCGAGGTCCTCCGCGAGGCCGGGGTCGGGGCTATAGCGTTGATCCTTCTGCCCGAGCCGCTTCTTCGCCCTGGCCGTGATCTGGCGGACGTTCACCGCGGTCTTGTCCAGGACCTCGGCAATCTCGTCGAACTCGTAGTCGAAGACCTCGCGGAGCACGTAGGCCGCCCGCTCGGCGGGGGATAGCGACTCGAGCAGGATCAGGAACGCCATCGACAGCGACTCGGCCAGTTCCAACTGATCCGGCTTACCCGGCTCCCAGGTCTCGGGGATCGGTTCCGGGAGCCAGGGCCCGACGTACTCGGCCCGACGCTTCGCCCGCCGGAGCCGGTCGATGCAAAGCCTCGTCGTCGCCTTCACGAGCCAGCCCTCGTGCGACTCGACCCCGCCGACCTGCTGGAGCCGCAGGTACGCATCCTGGACGGCGTCCTCGGCGTCGGCCGCGGACCCCAGTAGCCGATATGCGAGAGCGAGCAGCCTCGGACGAATGCTCTCGAAGCCATCGTCGTTCGGATTGCCTGCTGTGTTCATCTCAGCTCGACCCCCTCTCGCCAGGCCATTCGACTTGATAGGGCCCGGGTGACATCAAGGACGCTCGAGGCGGCGATTCGGTGACAAGATGCTCGAAAATCTCTCGAAGCTCCTGCCGAATCCAGATTTCGGATGAGCCACTCGTGGAATTCCCGCGGCCGCCAAAGAAAAAGAACCACGCCGGGTCTGGCCTTAGGAGCCTGACCCGACGTGGTTCGTGGTTTTCAGCCGCCCGACCGACTCGACGTTCAGCGCGGGAAGGCGATCTCGGGCATCATGATGATGACCCCTTCCTGGCGGATCAGCTCGAGGCGCTGGAGGGCCGCCTTGACCGAGGTCATCCGCTCCGGATCCAGCGACTTCAGGTAGGGCATGGCGAGGTCGAGGATCGAAGTCCCAGACCCGAGCCTCGAGAATCCGGGCATCAAGCGGAGGCCGGGCTGGTTGTCGCTCTCGCCCGACGACTCCTCGACGAGCTGCTCGAGGAAGTTCTTCGCGGCGGGGACGGCGCGGACTTCATAGTCCTTGATCTTGGCCTCGTCGGCGACGTGGGCGATCGCATCCTGGAGCGTGGCGAGCTTGTCGACCAGGCCGAGTTCGAGGGCCTGCTTGCCCGTGTAGACGCGGCCGCCGGCGAGCTCGTCGATGGGCTTCTTCAAGCGGTTGCCGCGGGCCTTCGTGACGTGGCCCTTGAAGACGCCGTAGATGTCGTCCATCCAGGCCTGCATCCGCTTGCGTTCCTCGGGCGAGAAGACTCGCGAAGAGGCGAGCATCCCCGCGTTATCGCCGCGCTGATAGCTCTTGAAGCTGATGCCGGTCTTCTTCCACAATTCGCCGGTCGCGAGCTTGCCCGAGACGACGCCGATCGACCCGGTGATCGTCGATTCGTCGGCGAAGATCAGGTCCGAGCCGCAGGCGACGTAGTAGCCGCCGCTGCCGGCGACGTCTCCCATCGAGACGATGAAGGGCTTCTTGGCCTTCACCCGCTTGGTGGCGTCGAGGATGATGTCGCTGGCCACGGCCGAGCCCCCCGGCGAGTTCACGCGGAGGACGACCGCCTTGATCGAAGAATCGCGGGCCGCCTCGTCGAGGGCCTTGCGGATCTTCGAGCTCGTCGCCGCCTCCGCCTCGAAGGGGGAGGGCTGGCCGCCGCCGAGGGTGATGGCCCCTTCGACGTAGACGATGCCGACGGCGTCCTTAGTGCTCTTCTTCTTCTGCCCCTCGCCCAGCAGTTCGCTCCAGATCTTGAGGAAGGCGAAGGGGGACGACATGTCGACCTTCGGGGGGATCTTCTGGCCGTACTTCTTGTCGAAGACGGTGTCTTCACCATACTTCGACTTGAGCATCGCTTCGAATTCCTGACGCTGCTCGACGGCGTCGATCAGGCCGGCCGCCTTGCCCTTCTCGGCCGTGTAAGGGCCCTCGTTGATCCAGCGGCGGGCCTGGTCGTGATCGACCTTTCGCCCCTGGGCGATCTGCTTGACGGCGGCCTCGAACATGCCGTCGAGCAGCCAGTTCTGCATCGCCTCGGCCTCGTGGCTGGGGCCTTCACGCATGAAGATCTCGGAGGCACTCTTGAAGGCGCCGCAGGTGAGGAAGTCGGGAGTGACCCCGACCTTGTCGAGCAAGCCGCGGAGGTACGGGCTCTCGGCATAGAAGCCGGTGATCCAGAGGTCGGCGGTCGGCACGACGCTGAGCCGGGTCGCACCCGAGAGCAGCACGTACTCTCGCATCGAGAGCGAGTCGGCGTGGGCATACACATCCTTGCCCAGCGTCTTCGCCTGGCCGAGGACGTCGCGGATCTCCTCGACCTGCGCGGCGCCGAGGGATCCTCCTTCGTGCAGGAGGACGATCGCCTTGACCTCTTTATCCTCGCCGGCCTTCTTGATGCGGCTGACCAGGTCCTTGAGCGACACGCTCGGCCCGGAGCCCAGGAAGAGCGACTCCTCGGCGGGGGCCTCGCTGACGCTCCCCTTCAGCCGGAAGACCGCGACCTTCGGCTTGGCTTCCTTCTTCGCCTCTCCTTCCCCGGCCTTCTCCGGCTTATCATCCGCCCGAATGCTCGTCGCGCCCGGCATCGCCGTCGCCACCAGAAGCCAGGCGGACAGCACCCAGAGGCTGTGTTTTGCGTACTTCGACTTCGTCATCTCGCTTCCTCCTGGAGTAACACCGTCGTCAACGAATGCCTCGGTGTCCCTGTGTCGACAGCCTATTCGACAGCGGACGCTGAATCTTGACCGAGAGCGTGGGGATCCGGAAGGACCTAGGGTCCCAAATCGTGCGTGAGACACTGCCAAGCGGCAAGGTGAAGGCCTCGCGCGAACACGGCGCAGCACGAAGGTTCATGCCCGAAGCCGAAGCTGTCTTCGCCGCGTCAATCGCGACTGGAACGCAACCCGAGCAACGCCGGCACCCAGCTCGAGAGGATCGCACCGAAGAAGAAGTACACCAGGTACTCGCCAGCTTTCTCTCCATTTCGCCAGGGGCTGAAGCTGCCGAGGAAGCCGAGGCTCAGGAAGGGCAGGCCGAGGAGTGCCAGCACGCCCGTGTACACTCCGAGGAGTCGTTGGTGCGTCGGATTCGAACGCCCGAACGTCACCGACAGTGGGAACAGAAGGAGGCCGAAATAGATCATACCGGCGAGGTTGTAAGCCAAAGGGTAAACGAAGAAGGAGAGTAAGCAGAAGAAAGCAAACAGGAAGCTAATGCCAATCCAGCTCGCCTCGGTCTTTTGTTCGCGAGAGAGCGCCAACCGACCGAACCGATTGAACATGAGGAAGAAGTTGAACAGGGGGCTGGCGATCCATGTCAACGTGATGAACGCAAAGAGGAGGCACAGGATCGGCGTGATCAGGAACTGGAGTTCGGGCCTGGCCCTCCCGATCTCCGCCAAGAGCCTGCGGCCAAAAATGATCCCCAGGATCAGTCCCCACCGGGCGGCGGATGACTGCCGTCCCGTCCAGAGGAAGAAGCGGAGCATCAGCCTATAGATCAGGTGACGAGCCTTGAGCGCCTCGACGATCCCCTCGCGAGCCCACTCCAGATTGGGCTCGAGGCGGAGGGCTTCGCGGAAGTGGACCAACGCCTGCACGTGGTCTCCCCGATGCAGGCAGGTCCACCCCTGGTTCGCCTGTGTCAATGCGTTCTCGGGATCGTCTTCGAGCGCCGAGCCGAGGGTCTCCGCCGCCTCCTGCTTGCGGCCGAGTTGGATCAGGGCCATCGCGCGGACGTTGGCGCAGAGGGCGTTCTCGGCGTCGAGCGACAGGCCGTGATCGGCGGCCTCGAGAGCCTTCTGCCAGCGATTCGAAGCGTAGTAAACCTGGGCGAGCAGGCCGAAACTCGGGATATGATTCGGGTCGAGCTGGATCGCAGCGTGTAACGAGGCCTCGGCCTCCTTGAGCCGCCGCATGCCGAGCAGCACGCGACCCCGCACGTAGTGGCCGAAGTCCCAGCCGGGCTCGAGGCGGATCGCCTCATCGGCCTCGTGCAACGCCTCCTGGAAGAGGTCGCGCTGCTTCAGGCAGAGCGCGAGCATCGCGTGAGGCCCGGGCTCGTCGGGCGCCTCGATGATCGCGCCGCGGAACTCACGCTCGGCGAGGTCATAGCGGCCCTGCTCGAGGAGGATCAGGCCACGCTGAAGGGCGTTTGTCATCCGAGTTTGAGGTGCTTGAGGATGTCGTCGTAGATGCCGCCCTGATTGGAGTAGAGCGCGTAGTTCCTGGCGGTGGAGAACCACTCGCGCGTCGAGGGCTTCACGCCCGAGGCGGCAGTGAGCAGGTCTTTGGTCGTCAAGGGGCGCAGGCCCCCGGACTTCATAGCCTCGCGAAGCTTGGCCTCGACGGCCAGGTCGACGACCGCCTTGAGGTCGGCGCCCGAGAGGGAGTCGGTCTTCTTGGCGACGTGCTCGTAGTCGATGTCCTGGACCGGCTTCCCCTTGCAGAGGACCCGCAAGATCGCGGCACGCGCGGGGGCATCCGGCGGCGGCACGAAGAGGATCCGGTCGAAACGCCCGGGGCGCCGGAAGGCCGGGTCGAGGTGCCAGGGGGCGTTGGTCGCGGCGAGGATCAGGACGCCATCGTTCTTCGGGCCGATGCCATCGAGCTCGGACAGGAACTGGTTGATGAGTTGGCGTCCGCCGCTCCCCTTCATGTCGGACCGGCTCGCCGCCAGGGCATCGACCTCGTCGAAGAAGAGGACGCACGGGGCGTTGTCGCGGGCCTGCTCGAAGAGGGCGTGCAGATTCTTCTCGCTGTTCCCGATCCACATCTCCAGCACGTCGTTGATGCCGACGGCCAGGAACCCGGCCTGGATCTCGCCGGCCGTCGCCTTCGCCAGGTGGGTCTTGCCACAGCCCGGAGGCCCGTAGAGCAGGATGCCCCCGCCCGTCGACTTGCCGTAGGCCTTGTAGATCTCGGGATGGTTGATCGGATGAATGATCTTCATCCGGATCTCATCCTTGACCGATTCCATCCCGCCGACGTCCTCGAACTTCAAGTTCGAGCGCTCGATCTCGCCGACATGGTCGGAGGCCGGCCCTCCCCAGGAGGCGCGAAGCTTGCCCTCGACGACCTCGTCGAAATCCTCCTCGTAGGAATCAGAATCCTCGTCCATCTCAGGCTCGACGCGGATCCCGAGTCGCTCCGCGAACTCGCGGTCGGCAACCTCGGGGTTGGCCTCGACCCCCTTGCGGTACTGCCGCACGGCTTCTTCGATCTCGCCGGCGTGCGAGAGGACCTTCGCGAACAGGATGAAAGCCTGGGCGGGAGCGTCGGGTCGCTTCGCGACATCCTCGAGGATCACGACCGCCAGCGATTTCTTGCCTTGCTGGATGAAGCTGTTGGCCAGGCCGACCTTGAGCAGGGCATTGTCGGGGGCGAGCGTCAACGCCTCGCGGAACTCCGTCTCGGCGAGTTCCGGCCGGCCCTGGGCCAGCAGGCTCTCGGCGAGGTGTCGGCGAAGCGGCACGTTGTCCGGCGAAAGCCGAATGGCCTCTCTCAACGTCTCGAGGGCGCGATCACCGGTCACGAGCACTCCTGGATCAAATCTTTGCGCCTTGAGGGATTATGGCCGCCCGATTCTAAATCCAGGTTCCACGAATCGTCAAGGAGAGCCAAGCCCCGCCGATGGACACAGTAGGCGACCACGGCGTCGCCGTAAACCCCGGATCGAAGCTCGGATCCGCCACGTCGGAGCGGGCTTCGATCCGGTGTTCGTGGGATGTCGATTCCCGGAGACCTCCCCAGCGTCGGGGAGATGACACGCCGGCCTTCACCACGATCGCTGGCCTCTGGCCAAACGTCTTTTCCAGCTCGATCCCAAGCACAATCTTCGCGACAAATAAATCGATTTCAAAACATTTCGCACAAGACACATTAATCGATCAGCCATCTTTTGATATATCAGCCTCGCTTGCGAACCATCGCCGGGTCACCGAACCTCGGGGCCTCCTCATGACGGGGAATTGGGGATCAGTGACCGCGAATGAGCCAGATAATCAGCCAGATGATGAAGGCCCAGATCGCCAGCCCAAGAGGCACGGCCAGGAGAAAACCGCGCCAAAAATTGAGTTCATCTCTCTTGTCCGGCGACATCTTCAATCGCTCCGCAGGGAATCAGGTCGACAGCATCCTCGTGTCGTGCGGCGGTTTCCCGCCACCACGACAACCAGGCATCCCGCACAATCTCGCCAAAGGCCCAGGATCTCGAAACCAACAAACTTGACGCATGGCGGGCCGGAACCGATGCAAAAACCATCGCCAGGGACGAGCGAACTCGAAGATGGGACCAACACCAGGCCTTCGTGAACGCGGTATCAAGCGCGGGCGGAGTCGTGAGATTTGTGCGCTTTCGATTCCAAAATGCAAGTCCGAACACGAGAAGAAACGATCAAAAGGCCAATCGAGTGTCCAAGCAGGTTCTTTAACGATCATCAACATTCCGTCAACCTGAATACCGACTTTGCATCATCGAAGATTCTAGCTTCCGACGATCTCTTGCGAATTCGAGCGTTGCGATCCGAAGCCCCGCGATGACACATGCCGTCGCATCTCGATCGGGTCAGATCTCGGGAAAACGTCCAAATTCTTGCGAGAGCCTCGTCTGGGGATCTCCGATTTCTTCAAGGCGTCACATAATCGCCGGGAAGTGACCGGAACGTCAAGGACTCGACCTCGTGCGCCTGTCGCTTATCGGGCCATTCCCCGCGACGAACGTGAGTCGAAGGGACTTGCTCACCGGCATATCCAGGTTGGCGAGCTCGGATTGATAAGAAACTTTGCAATCATAATTCAATGAAGAGATTCCTTATCAATGGAGCCCTCGGGTCGACGAACCTCGAAACTGCCCCGACTCACCATGCGGAGAGCCGTGCCGAGGAGAAGCAGGCACTCGACGTCCGATCTTCGAGGCGAAGGGGGGGGTACGACGTCGCCAACTATCTGAGGGAGCTATCAGGCGGGAGGTCTGGGGCAGGCACGAGGCCGATCAATGCCGATCAAGGCGAATAAAAATAAGGGCATCAAGGAAGCCGTCGAAAGGCTTCAACTCGGACGGGAAGAGGCCTTCTTCTTCATCGTGATCTCGTTCCCGGCCGCGTTGAACGAGACCTCGTCCATGAAGGCCTTGATGAGGAAAATCCCCCGGCCGCTCTCTCTCAGGAGCTGAGACGTTTCCGTGGGGTCGACGAGACTCGTCGGGTCGAAGCCCGGGCCGTCGTCCTTGATGATGAAGATAGCTTCGGTCGGCGAGACGATCGACGTGAAGTGGACCGCTCGCTCGTTGTAGGGGGATTCCTGCCTGCGCTGATTGGCGAGGTCGCGATACGCCCGGCCGCCGCCCTGCCGCATCTCGGAATCGAGCTCGAGGTTGCCGTGCTCGATCGCGTTGACGAGGGCCTCGCGGAGTGCCACGCCGACGCGGGTCAATGTCGTCGGGTCGCTGAATTTCATCGCCGCGAGGTCTTCCTCGATGTGCCGGACGAGCGGGGTGATGAGCGAGGAGTCGTTGTCGAGGACGAAGCGGGACTCGACGCGAGTCATCGAGCGGGCGATCTGCTGGCGACGGACACGCCCCACGGCGATGTCCAGCACGTCCTTGAGCGTCGGGATCAGGTCTCGCGTCAGGAGCCGCTTGGGGACGTAGCTGGCCGCCCCGGCACGCAATGCGCGGACGACGAGGTCCTCGCTGCCGTGCGCGGTCACGAGGACGACGGGTATGAACGGATAATCCTTCTTGAACGTCTCGATCAGAGTCAGCCCGTCCATCCCGGGCAGCTCGAGGTCGGTCACCACGAGGTCGGGCGGCGAGTAGCGGACGCTGCTCAGGGCGTCGCTGCCGTTGTCGACGACGGACACGCTGTAGCCCGCATCCTCGAGCAAAGCCTCCATCTCGAGGGCCTGCGTCGGGCTATCTTCGACAACCAAAATTCGAGACATCGGGTATCCCTGGGGGGCCTCCCGGTCCTCGTGACAATCAGAGGGCGATCGTCCGTCGCCTTCCCCGTGGCAGTCCACAACCCGATGGGTCCCGTACAAGTAAGATCGATCCAGCAAGCGGACACAAGGCATCTCTACGAGATTTTCGGCCGACCGGCCTGATCTGGCGCGACGTAAGTCCAGTGGGGTCGAGGATTCACGAACAAATACGGTCGAGGACATTCCCTCGGAACCACACCGCTCCTCACCCCAAGATCCCGCCCTTGATACGGCCTCAACCAAGAATGCCCGAATGGTCGATACATTCCTCAAGAAATGAGCCCCTCACGCCCGCTGCCTGACGATAAACTCCGAGGCAGACCCGCTCTTGCAGCTGCGCGAGGGACGCGGCATAATAGTGAACAAACCGACAGAATCCACGGATCGATTGATCAGTCCATCAGGAGGGTGCTTCTCGTGATCAGCCAAATTCGAGGCATTCTCCGCACGGTGACCGACGAGGAGCTGACGCTGGCGGTCGATCCGATGGAGATCTCCATCCTGATCCCCGAGCACACGCGTCGGCAGTTGCAGACGAGGCTCGGAGAGCTCGTCTCGTTACACACGATCTTCTATATCGAAGGGAATGCGATGGGAGGGAGAATGACCCCTCGCCTCGTCGGGTTCCTCTCGGCGGTCGATCGCGAGTTCTTCGACATCTTCTGCTCGGTCGACGGCGTGGGCGTCCGCAAGGCCCTGCGTGCGATGGTGAGGCCCGTCCGTGAACTCGCCAGGACGATCCAGGACCAGGACGTGAAGATGCTGGCCACCTACCCCGGCATCGGCGAGGCCACGGCCGAGCGCATCGTGGCGAAGCTCAGGCGCAAGGTCGGCCGGTATGCCCTGATCGTCGGGCAGGAGCCGGAAGCGGCCGCGGCGGCGACCAACGGCTCGCCCGAGAACGCCGAGCCCGACGTCATCCGCGACACCTACGCAGCCTTGCTCTCGGTCGGCCACACGGAGAGCCAGGCCAGGGCGGCGATCGACCGCGTCCTGACCGGACGCAAGAAGTACAAGACGGTGGCGGACATGATCGACGCCATCTATCAGCAGACGCGGGAAGCCGACTGACCCGGCGCTCCCAAGGCCAGGCGATGGATCGACCGAACTCATACAAAGGGATGAGTCCACAATGCGAGAGCCCATCATCACCGGACAGCAGGGAGGACCACCCGACCCGCCTCGCCGCAAGAACGAGGCAGAGCCCGCGGTCGATCCCCTTGATGAAAAACTGAGGCCCAAGCGGCTCATCGAGATCATCGGCCAGCGCAACGTCGCCGAGCGGCTGTCCATCGCCCTCCAGGCCTCGAAGAAGCGCAACGAACCGCTGCCGCACATCCTCTTCGACGGCCCCCCAGGTTTGGGGAAGACGACGTTCGCCACCGTGCTCCACAACGAGCTCGGCGTCGAGCTGAACATGACGAGCGGCCCCGCGCTCGACAAGAAGATGGACGTCATGCCCTATCTGACCAACGCGTCGGAAGGCTCGATCCTCTTCATCGACGAGATCCACCGCCTTCCAAAGACCGTCGAGGAGTTCATCTACCCGGTGATGGAAGACTTCCGGGTGGACGTCGTTCTGGGCGAGGGCATCTCGGCCAGGACGATCAATCTCCCTCTGAAGAAGTTCACGATCATCGGCGCGACGACGCGGAGCGGCATGCTCTCGGGGCCTTTGCGCGATCGCTTCCACATGCACGAGCACCTCGAGTTCTACGAGGTCGACGAGCTCGCCAAGATCGTCTCCATCAACGCCGAGAAGCTCAAGACGACGATCACCCCCGACGCCGCCTGGGAGCTCGCCCAGCGGAGCCGAGGGACACCTCGACTTGCCAACGCCCGCCTGCGCTGGGTCCGCGACTTCGCCACCGCCCGCGCCGACGGCAACATCACCCTGCAGATCGCCCAGGACGCCCTGACGATGCAGGAGGTCGACCCCGAGGGCATGGACAAGCAGGACCGTCGCTACCTCGAGACGCTCATCAACGTCTTCGGCGGCGGGCCCACAGGGGCCGAAGCCCTCGCGGCTACCATGAGCCTCTCCGTCGATACGCTCACCGACGAGGTCGAGCCGTTCCTCCTCCGCCGGCACTTCATCGTCAGGACCCCTCGAGGCCGTCGCGCCACCGCCAAGGCCTACACCCACATCGGGCTTTCCGAGCCTTTGCCCGATGAGAGTGACGACACGCTCTTCAACGATCAACGATTCCTGTTCCCATGAACGGGATCTGAAGGGCGTACCCTCTATAGTTGATGGCCCGCCTCGGGCCAGGGCTTGGAAGCACGCCAGGCCCGATCCCGGATCGCGAGCCATTCAGGCTCGTCGGGCGGGAAGAGGAGGATCAGGAAGTCGAGCCGACGCGAGTCGAGGTCGTGGAGCGAGGCATAGAGCCCCGCTTCGGCCTCGGCGGGTGTTCGCAGACGGATGTGATGCGCCGGCCCTTTCGTCGAGGATTCCTCTCCGAGCGGATCGCCGAGCATGATCAGCCCCCAGTGAGAGTTTCCTGATGAGGGCAGGGGGGGCGAGCCCATGCGTTCGACGCGATAGGTCGGGGTCGTCGGCGCGTAGTGGACCAGCATCTGGCCAGGGCTGGAGTGTGCAATCGGCTTTTCGCCGGCAGGCCCTGGGCCGAGGACTTCCTCGCCAAGTTCCAGGCTCAACTGCTCGATGGTGACAGAGCCCGGCCTCAGGACGCGCGGAGGATCGCACGAGAGGTCGAGGACGGTGGACTCGATCCCCACGTTCGTCTTGCCGCCGTCGAGGATCATGTCGATCTTGCCATCAAGATCCTTTTGAACGTGCCAGGCCTCGGTGGGGGAGATGCCGGTCGACCGGTTGGCGCTGGGGGCGGCGATGGGGCGGCCCGTGGCCTCGATCAGGGCACAAGCCAAGGGTGAGGCGGGCATCCGCACGCCGACCGTGCCCCGACCGGCGGTGACGATGTCGGGGATGATCGCTGACCTCGGCAAGAGCAGAGTGAGGGGGCCCGGCCAGAACCTCTTCGCGAGTCGCTCGGCCCGCTCCGGCCATTCGGTGACACAGGCTCGGGCGAGGGCCAGGTCGTGTACATGCACGATCAGGGGGTTGAAGCTGGGTCGGCCTTTGGCTTCGAAGATCCTCGCGACGGCCTCGGGGTTGGTGGCGTCGGCACCGAGGCCGTAGACCGTCTCTGTCGCGAACGCGACGAGGCCGCCCGAGCGCAAGACTCGGGCGGCCTCGGTGATGGCCGAAGGATCGGGTGATCCGGGATCGATCGCGAGAGTGCGGGTTCGTGATGACACGAGAAGAGGGCGGCCGAAGCCGCCTCAGCCCAGTTTCTTCCGCGCCGAGGGATCGGGGCGATCTCCACCCTCGAGCCGTTTGAGATATTCCGAGCGGAGTGCGTCGTACATCTCGACCCGACGATCGTACAGCCGCCGCAAGGGCCTCGGCTCGCGCCTGGCCAGTGCGTAGGCGGTCAGGAGTGGCAGGGCGATCGTGCTATCGGTGTAGCAGGTCACCGAGTCCGGGAGTCGGTCGGGGTCGACCTTGCCCCAGGTCATGGCCTCGCTCGCCGTGGCGCCGGAGAGACCTCCGGTGTCGGGGCGGGCGTCGGTGATCTGGAGGAAGTAGTCGTGACCGCTCTCCGCCAACCCGAGCACTTCCTGGATCTGCGGCTCGGTCTGGAGGATGAAGTTCTTGGGGCTGCCGCCGCCGAGGATCAGGACCCCCGACGTCCCCCCCTTCTGCTTGGCGTCGTAGACGATCGCGGCCGTCTCGTTGACGTCTCGCAGGGAGTCGATCTGGAGCCTGCCTTCCTGCAAGCTCAGGGCGGCGAGGTTCATGCCGATCGAGCTGTCGCCCGGGCTCGACGTGTAGATCGGCACCCCGGCCTCGTAAGCCGCGGCGAGAAGGCTGTTGCCGGGCTTGCCGCCCAAGGCCTGGGACCGGGCATGAAGGTAGCGGCCGACCTCGTAGTGGAACTCGGCCGTGCCCATCGAACGGGCGAAGGTCTCGTTCTGGATCAGCTCGCGATAGAAGGCATCCGTGTCGAGCAGCGTCGCATAGTCGAAGACGATGTCGTAGATCCGGATGATGTCGTTTTCGCGGAGCTGAAAGTCGTCGAGATTCGGCCGGCTCTGGTGGAGCGGCAGGTCGAGCGCGTAATGCGTGTCGTGGTAGAGGTTGGCCCCGGTCGACACGATCCAGTCGACGAAGCCGGCCTTCACCAGCGGAATCAGCGAGCTCATCCCGAGCCCTGCGGGTGTCAGGGCTCCGGAGATGGTGAGGCCGACCGTGCAATCGGGCTCGAGCAGCTTGCGCGTGAAGACCTGGCAGACCTCGCGTAGCCTCCCGCCGTTATAGCTGAGGAACGCCTGGTCGATCAGGTCGGCCGCCAGCACCGAGCCCGTCACCGCGGGGGGTGCGATCCGATGCTGGCTGACCTGCTGGAGCACGGTAAGCTTCGTGGGGTCGTTCGTGGTCATCGTCGTTGCGTCTCCTGACTATTCCCGCGAAACGCGCTCACGGCAGGAGGATGGCGGCGGCGACGACGGTGGTCCAGTGGCCACCCTTGTGCCCGACGGCCGAGGCCGTCACTTCGCGCGAGTCGGCGATGACGTCGGCGAGCTTCCAGATCTCGCGCTTCTCATCCCACGAGCTATCCGGATTGAACTCGATGCCGAGAACCGTCGCGAGCATCTCGGCGGCGAGGTCTTCGGCATAGTCCGCCGCGACTTTCTCGGTCTCGCCGTACGAGTGGTGCTCAGACAGGTAGCCGAACTGGCTGCGCTCGCGCGGGATGGCGACGCCGACGCTGGCAGCGATCAGGCGGTTCGGCTCCGCGGTGGCGCTCTCGCTCATCACGCAGTGCACGATCTGGCCGGGAGACAGGTGGGTGAGACCTTCCTCGATCGAGACGACGTCACAGTGCGGCGGGAAGATGCTGGAGACGCGGACCAGGTTGTAGCAAGCAATATTGGCATCCCGGAGAGCCAGTTCGAAGCTGGTCAACTTCTCGCGGTGAGTTCCTACCCCTTTGGTGAAGAAGAGCTTCTTGGGTACGTACATCGTGATCGCTGCTACCTCCTCAGCCGACGATCCCTCGACCCGTGTCGAGCCGGATGCGCCGGTATCTTCGCATGCCACAACCAACGGACGCCGCACCACGCTTTGGCGGCCGACCATTTGCCCCGCTCAAGTTAAGGCATTCTCGACCCTGCTTCAAGTCCACCGAGAAGCACTCGCGTCAACATGCCCCAAGATTGCGACCAAATGGACGCTCATCGACGGGCGACTCGCGGGCCCAACACAAAACCCTCTGGATGCCAGGACCGGCGGTTCCAGAGGGTTTCGCTTGCATTACAGTCGCCGTCGCAGGCAAATCGACAGCATATCTAAAGCCGACCCTCAGCCCTTTATGAAATCCCCATGAAGACCAACCTGGCTCCTCACTCGAATGTTTCTCCACCCCTAGCCGAACCGGCTTTGAGGCGTGGGAGCGACGCTCACTGAACCTGGACGGCGATCTTCTTCGGCTGCGCCTCGACGGCCTTGGCCAGCTCGACGTGTAGAACACCCTGGAACAGGGTCGCCGAGACGGTGTCGCCCGCGACGGTCTCGGGCAGCTTCACGGTCCAGTCATACTGGCCGTTGCCTCGGCCGTTGTAGACGTAGGTCCGCCCCTCGACCGGCTTGCGATCGGCATGAATCGTGAGCACACCCTTATGGACGGTGACCTCGAGGTCCGACTCCCGGACTCCGGGCACCTCCGCCTCGACGTGGAACCGATCGGCATCCTCCCAGATCGACAACGGGGCCCTGGTCGGCGAAGTGGGCAAGCTCCCGCCATCCGTGCCGAAGAACCGATCGAAGACCCGCTCCACATCCGCGAGCCGATTCAGGCCGTCCCGATCGACGACAGGCTGCCAATTTCTGCGTACCACTGGAAACATGGTCATTCCCTCGCTCTTGTCTTCCGCCAAAATGGCGGCAATGGATATTGATAATCGTCCGTGAAAGCCTCGCTTTGACGGGTTTGTCGTCATCGTGGCTTTCATGTCCAAACTGTAGTCAGCAAGCCGAATGCCAAATCGACATTAGAACTTTAAATAGAACTTCTACAATAACTTAGAGGATCCCGATGCGAGAAATTATGCCATGACCGCGACCGCCAAATCGGCAGTCACCATAAATTACTTCTCCATCTAACCCCAATTTGGCAGTCAGCCATTCACCAGGTACACGAGAGACCCTGTACTAGCGAAGCGGGACATTCTGATCGGCGGGCGAATTTGAAAGTCAAACCTGGCTCTCGCCAGAATCAGACTCTTTGCTTAAAGCTCCAAGTCCGCCGAAATGGTAATTTGGAATTCGTTCGAGACGATGGCGCTCGAACGCGAAAACCTTTCGTCGAAGTCGGACGCTATTCAGGAGGCCGTTTCGGATGAGCAGGATTGGGACGAAGCCGCCTTTGAAGGCCGATGGCACCCTTGACTACGCCCAGTTCACTCTCACGGAAATCTGCGAAGACCTGACGGAGTCGCTCCTGGATCGGATCCAGAATAGTCAGATGAACGACCTGCTCCCGTTCCTCGAAGCCCTGCCGCCTTCCAAGGAGATCCCGGAAGGAGCCATGGCCCCGACCCCGCTCGTTCAGGCGATGGAGTCGTTGTTGAGGTTGGAAAGCGAGGAAGTCGGCTTCAGGTCGACGGCATCTCGAGAGGTGCTCGGCCTGGCCGTCCGGGAGATCCGAGCGGCCGCCTACGGACTCCTATGACCTCTCACTGAGCGATCCGAGTCCAAGAACTCACTCCGCCCGATTCTTCCGACATGTCGATCGATGATGACGCGTGAGGACATGGGCCTTCGTTAAGATGGCGATATATCGAGCGGGAGGATCAAGCCTCACCCGCGCACTTCGGTAGGGAAAGAGCAGGGGGCTTTCACGTCACCACATCAGTATGAGCGATTTCGACAAGTCGACCCGGCTTATGAGAAGATTTCGCGGATCACCGTCCCCGAGACGTCGGTCAGCCGGAAGGGGCGGCCGTTGTAGCGGTAGGTGAGGGCCTCGTGGTCGAGGCCGAGGAGGTGGAGGATCGTGGCGTGGAGGTCGTGCATGTGGACCTTGTCCTGCACGGCCATCTGCCCGAACTCATCCGTGGCCCCGAGGGCAAAGCCGGGCTTGACCCCCGCGCCGGCCAGCCAGACGGTGAAGCCGTTCGGGTTGTGGTCGCGACCGGTCCCGTTACGCTCGGCATAAGGGGTCCGGCCGAACTCGCTACCCCACCAGACCAACGTGTCCTCGAGCAGGCCTCGGCGTTTCAGGTCTGTGAGCAGGCCCGCGATCGGCCGATCCACGGCGCGGGCGTGGACCTCGTGCTTCTCCAGGTTCGAATGCTGATCCCAGGCGGGGTTCGCTGTGTTGTCGCCGTAGGTAACCTGGACGAAGCGCACCCCCGATTCGCAGAGGCGCCGGGCCAGCAAGCATTGCCGCCCGAAGTTGTCGGTGGTCGAGTCGCCGATGCCATAAAGCGCCTTCGTCTCGGCGCTCTCGTCCGAGAGTTCGAGGACCTCGGGGGCGTGCGACTGCATCCGCCAGGCGAGCTCGTACGAGGCGATCACGGCCTCGAGTTCGGACTCGCCGGGGGTCGCCTTGATCTGCTCGGCGTTGAGCTCGCGGAGGAGTTCGAATTGACGACGGCGGTCAACCGAGGATTGCCGCGAGTTGTCGAGGTTGCGGATCCGAGCCAGAGACGCCGAGGCCCCCGCCTTGCCGAGCGGCGTCCCCTGGTAGACGGCCGGCAAGAAGGCGTTGCCGTAATTGCGAGCCCCGCCGTTACCGAATGACGGCGAGATCGTCACGAAGCCGGGGAGGTTCGCGTTCTCGGTCCCGAGGCCGTAGAGGAGCCACGAGCCGATCGAAGGGCGCACGGCATTGCTCGCGCCGCAATGGAGGAAGAGCGTGGCAGGGCCGTGGGCGACCCCCTCGGTGTGCATCGAATGAATGAAGCAGAGGTCGTCGACGTGCCGGTTCATCTCGGGGAAGAGGTCGGAGCCCCAGCGGCCGCACTCGCCATGCTGCTGGAAATGCCAGGGGGAATTGAGGACGCGCTGGGAGCCGCCACGTCTCCCCGTGTTCGCGAGCGCCCGGGCGTCATCGAAGTCCATCTGCTTGCCGTCTTGCCGGGCGAGCAGGGGCTTGTAGTCGTACGAGTCGACCTGGCTCACGCCCCCTTGCATGAAGAGGAAGATGACCCGCTTGGCTCTCGGGAGGAAGTGCCCCGGGCGAGCAGCGAGGGGGTCGTGCGACTCGGCCAGGGCTCGCTCGGCGGCGAGGCCGGCCAGCGCGATGGAACCGAAACCGCAGGCGGCGTTTTGCAACAGGGTCCGTCGGCTGATCGGTTGGGCCACGTCTCTCGCCTCCGCTCGGGGTTCGGAACCATCAATTCACATAACGGAAATCGATCGACGCGAAGAGGGCCTGGAAGAGCAAGGCCCAGTCGCCGACCTTCGGCTCCGAGCCGAGGAACCGTCGGGCGAGCTGCCGCTCGGGATCCGTCGGAGGCCGACCTAACGCGAGCCGGAAGGCCCTGGTCAGTCGCCCCTCGTCATCCATGCCGGCTTGTTCGAGGAGCCGGCTCGCGGACAATCCGGACTGCTCCACGATGAAGGGGTGGTTCAGGAGGAAAAGGGCCTGCGGCGCGACCGTACTGACGTTGCGGCGGCCAACGACCATCCCGGGATCGGCGAAATCGAACGTCGCGAAGAGCTCGGGCAAGGCATTGCGCAAGACGGGGGCATAGACGCTGCGCCTGGCGTCGACCTTATCGAAGCCATAGTCGGCGGCGAGGTCGCGAGGATAGCCGGGGCCCTTCATCTCGGATCGGAGCTGACCGCTCACGCTCAAGATCGCGTCGCGAATCGATTCGGCATCGAGCCGACGTCGCATCCTTCTGGAGAGAAACCGCGGTTCCGGAGCCGAGGCCTGAGCATCCGGCTCGGCCTCGGTCGAGAGTTGGTAAGCGCGGGAGAGGACGATCCGCCGCACGAGCGTCTTGATCGACCAGCCATCCTCCATGAACCTCACCGCGAGTTCGTCGAGGAGTTCGGGGTGCGACGGCAAATCTCCGGTCGTCCCGAAATTGTCGGTCGAACCCACCAGACCTTCGCCGAAGAGCCAGCCCCAGACGCGATTCACGATGACGCGTGCCGTTAGGGGATTGGCCCGGTCACACAACCAATCCGCGAGTTCGCGACGGCCGCTCTCACCCTTCGCGAAGGCAGGAGTGCCCTCGACGCTCGCCACGCGGAGGAACCCTCGAGGGACGACCTCGCCTAGGTTGTGGACGCTCCCCCGGATGTGGATCGGCGAGTCGGCGATCTCCGCCTCTTCCTTCACCGACAAGATCTGCTCGCGCTTCGGCCCCCAGGTACGCAGCCGCTTCAACTCCTCGGTCAGTTCGTCGACCTTGCTCGCCTTCGCCAGCCGCGAGGCTTCCTTGAGCTTCGCGACTGGAACGAAGACCACGGCATCGACGACCACATGACCTCGCTTCACGTCGTTGGAAACGAGGACGTAACCCTGCCCATTCTTCTCGAACCGGAACTGGCCGAGCGAGGCGAAGCGGCCGTGAACGCTCGGCCTGCCACGCTGATCGAGGTGGACGATCTTCTCGCCGTCCGCGCTGAGGATCGTGACGGGGACATCACTCGCGCGGTTGTCGCCTGCCGAGTAGGCTAGCCAAATTTCGTATTGGCCGGCCTCGGGCAGCTCGGGATGGAAGGTGAGCGACTTCTCGCCTCGCCCCTCGTTCATGTCGTGGAGGTAGCCGTCGCCGATGTACGATCCGGAGAACTGCGAGGCCTTCCAGGTGCCGACACGAGTGGCCTGCAAGTCGTCCACGACGATCCCGGGCAGGTCTCCAGCGAGGATCGGGCCGCGGCGATCCAGGCTCGATACCGCTCCGGGTTTCGCCTTCTCCTCCTTGATCCTCGCCTCCAGGGCCGCCTCGGATCGCTCCTGCTCCACGAGTTCGGCCTCGGCCTCGGGGGACGCCGGTAAGGGCTTCTCGAGGATCATCGAGACATTGGCATGTTCGAGCGTCTTGACGTTGCGGAAGATCCCGGCGAGGGCGTAATAGTCGCGCGTGGGGATCGGGTCGAACTTGTGGTCGTGGCAACGCGCACAGCCGATCGTCTGGGCGAGGAAGGCCTTGCCGATCGTATCCAGTTGCTCGTCGACGACGTCCATCCTAAGCTGCCGCTTGTCCTGCTCCTCGAGATTCGTATCCCCCAAGACGAGGAAGTACGGCGCGATCTGCTTCCTCCGTTGATCCTCGAGATCCTCGTAAGGGAGCAAGTCACCAGCGACCTGCTCGCGCAGGAACTGGTCGTAGGGAAGATCGGCGTTGAAGGCATCGATGACGTAATCTCGATATCTCCAGGTATTCTTGAGGACGAACCCCCGGAGCGTGAGCGACTCCGCGAACCTCACCACATCCAGCCAGTGACGTCCCCATCGCTCGCCGAAGTGGGGCGAGCCGAGCCAGCGGTCGACGAGTCGCTCGACCGCATCCGAGGACTCATCCTTTTCGAACGCCTCGACCTCCTCGGTGGTGGGCGGGAGCCCGAGCAGGTCGAACGAGAGCCGGCGGATCAGATCGCGCTTCGAAGCATCGCGTGCCGGCTTGATCCCCTTCGCCTCGAGCTTCGCCAGCACGAAACGATCGATCTCGGACCGTGGCCAAGCTACATCGACAACGTTAGGCGGCTCGCGGTGACGAGGCGGCTGATAGGCCCAGAACTTCCGCCCGGCCTCGATGTCGATTCCACCTCGTGAGGATCTCGTCCGGCCGGTTCGAGGGTCTTGGGCACCGTCCTTGATCCAGTGCTCGAAGTCGGCGACGACGGCGGCAGAGAGTTTTCCCTTCGGGGGCATCTCAACCCCGTCGTAGCGGAGCGCCTCGAGGATGAGGCTCTCCTCAGGCTTCCCCGGGACGAGGGCCGGGCCGGAGTCACCGCCGGCGAGCATCTCCGCGCGGGTGTCGAGGCGAAGGCCTCCCTTCAATTTCTTGGATTCGGAGGAGTGGCAGGCGTAGCATTCCTTGACGAGGACGGGGCGGATCTTCTTCTCGAAGAAGTCGACGCCATCGCTCTCGCCTCCGCGAGAAATCGAGGGGCAGAGGATGACGGCGAGGATCGCCAGCACGTCGAGACACGAGCCGAGTGAACTCCGATTTCGCATCGGCCTTTGACCTCTACAAGAGGAGGGTCGTCAACGCGACCCGATCCGCAACCGCGTCATCTCAAGAGAGCCGATCCAGTCGAAATTGGACGCGAAAAAAAAACGGGGTGTCCAAAGATTCGCTGTACGGCTCTTTTTAATAGCGTCCCTCAACAACTCGAAGGCCATCTCCTCCGGAGTCGCGAGCCCGGCGATGCCTCCAACGATTCGCGAAGACCTAGATGCGCCCGAAGAGGCCTCGCCGACACCGCAGCCCGGCCCCGAGGCGGTCGAATCGTTCGTGCGTCTGCTGGGCCAGAACCAGCGCCGGGTGTTCCTCTACGTGATGAGCCTCGTCCCCGATTGGAATGACGCGGAAGAGATCATTCAAGAGACGAACCTCGTCCTCTGGCGAGAATTCCCCCGCTTCGAGCCGGGGACGAACTTCGCCGCGTGGGCCTGCCGGATCGCCCTGAACCAGACCCTCGCCTGGCGCAAGCGTCAGCAACGCGACCGCCTCCAGTTCAGCGAGGCCTTCCTCGAGGCCGTCGCCGAGGCCTCGGCGCAGGACGCGGATCGACTCGAGGAACGCGCGGCGATCCTCGCGCGATGCATCGAAAAGTTGCCCGATCGAAACCGAGCCCTCCTCCATTCACGCTACAGCGAGGGCAGGGGGATCGAGGCCATGAGCCGCGACCTCGGCCGATCCATCGACGCCGTCTATCGCGCCTTGAGCCGCGTCCGCCAGACACTCCAGGACTGCGTAAGCCAGACCCTCGCGAGGGGGGACCTCCCATGAGACGACTTTCTCCCGAGATGCACGAACTCTGCGAGGCCGCGATCGAGGGGCGACTCACCGAAGAGCAACGGCTGAGGCTCGAAGTCCTCGTGCTCAACGACCCCGACGCTCGCGGTTACTACGTCGAGTCGCTTCATCAGCACGCGATCCTCCGATGGTCGCTCGCCGACCCTTCGCTGCTCGCACCTGGATCCGCGAGGGAAGGGGAGGTTCGTGACGACGCAGCCCTCGCTGCAAGGCCAATTCGTCGAAGCCTCGTCCGCGTGAGTTGGGCTGCATTGGCCGCGATGCTGCTGCTCGGCCTGGGCATCGTATTCTGGATGCGGAGCCCGACGACTCAACCAACCTTGGCGACGTTGAGCGGCAATGCGAGCTGTCAGTGGGGGAGCGGCTCGCTGCCGACGGAGGATGGCGCGAGACTCTCCGTGGGGCGACTCCGTCTCAATGAAGGGGTCGCGCGGATCACCTTCGATAGCGGTGTCCGGATCACGGTCGAAGGCCCCGCCGACCTCGAACTCGTCAGCGGCTCGCGCTGCGTGCTCCACGCGGGGAGGCTCGTCGGCAGGGTCCCCGCAACGGGCGTCGGCTTCGTCGTCGAGACGCCCGAGGCCTCGATCAAGGACCTCGGTACCGAGTTCGGCGTGAACGTGCGCGAGAAGGGTTCGTCCGACGTCCAGGTCTTCGACGGCAGAGTCGACGTGACCCATCGCGGTTCGGGGCGGGTGGAGGCGATGAAGACCGGCGTGAACCTGCGCTTCGCGCCCGAGGGGATCTCCGAGTTCGACCCTCTCGCCGAGCGAAGCGGTATCGCCGCGACCCCGAATCGAAACGGGGGGGACACGCAAAGTCTCGTGCAGATCTCGACGGCCACGGGCCGAGGCAAGGACGCGTACATCCGCCCCCCGATCCCGATGCGCGACGGCCCCGACGCCTTGCTGCTCGTGAAGAACACGGTGCAGCCGAACTACAATCGCAAGGCCTATCTCGGCTTCGACCTCGCCTCGCTCGAAGGCCTCGAGGTCGTCGAGGCGAAGCTCTGCCTCGTCTTCGCGCCGACGGGCCTCGGCTTCGCGTCGGAGGTGCCCGACGCGACTTTCAGCGTGTACGGCATCAAGGACGACGCGCTCGACGACTGGGACGAGCGCTCGATCCGCTGGGAGAACGCCCCCGCCAATCAACCTGGAGGCGCCGAGCTCGTCGCGGAGAAGGTCGTGAGGCTCGGGAGCTTCGAGGTGGCCCAGGGGGTGCTAGGGGGAATGCGCGAGATCGATGGCGGCTCGCTCGTCGAGTTCCTCAACAAGGACGGCAACCGCTTCGCCTCGCTAGTCGTCGTCCGAGAGACCCGGGGGAGCGGCCGCAGCGACCTCGTTCATGGCTTCGCGGGCAAGAGGCATCGCGACCTCGCCCCCCCCACGCTCAAGCTTCTCGTCGTCCCTCGCCGACTTTGAGTTAGGCTTCGAACGAGCACAGGCGAGACCGGCCCGCGCGATCAGAACGACCCCCTTCGTTGATCGTCGCCGGCGAGTCGATCCCATGCTTTAAACAGGCACTTCACCATATTTACTCGCCGGTGCTCTTCGCCCGAAACGCCCGTAAATCTGGCCAGACGAGGAAAGCTTTGCACCCTGATCTCCTCGCGAGCCGAGTCAGACACGAGCCCTCATCGAAGCCCACGAGAAGGTGTTGAGGGGTGGGGTTCGAAGCTCGCTCGCGATCGTCGCAGGAGACCTCGAACACGCATCGCGATGATGACCTCTCGCGCGACACGAGGCGCGAGCGCTCCCTCGATCGTCTCATCGAAAGGCTCGTCCAGGTGATCGCGCGACGAAAAAATGGGAGCCTCGCGAAAAATTTTTTCGAAGTGCCATCACAACCCGAACCATAGAGATGCTCTCAAGACATCGAGGTCAGGATAAGACCGACGGTCTCGCGACCTCGGAGGGCACGCCCTGAAAATTCCCCGGAAAAATTGCGATCATTTCCTTGGAATCGCGAATTGAAAATTCGCTCGCATTTCCGAAATATCGATTCGATTACACTTTCACGTCATATTGACGTCGTCGTCCGAGGGGGCATCGGCCGCTGCTATCGCCGTAAACCCCTGCCGGCGGACACATCTTCGACTTCCCGGTCCTGTTATATTTCGCTATGAAAGGACGGGCGAGATCGGGGGCAGTGAATCCGGTCTCCAGCAATTCATTCTCATGAGACGAGGGTTCGAAGCGATGGCGGTGAAGAAGAAGGCTGCGACGAAGACGAGCACCAAGGCCGCCGCCCCGGCGAAGGCCACCCCCAAGAAGACCGCCGCCAAGGCGGCACCCGCCGCGACGGCCGCCCCGAAGGCCGCTGCCGCCCCGAAGGCCGAGAAGAAGGTCGCGGCGCCGAAGGCGACCAAGAAGGCCGCGGCGGCACCCGTCGTCGCCCCCGCCACCACGTCGAAGGCCGGCACCCCGAAGAGCACCGAGACGAAGGCCGCCGCCCCGGCCGCGAAGAAGGTCGCGCCGAAGAAGGCCGCCGTCGTGAAGCTGACCGACCGTCAGCTCGAGCTGCTGAAGACCGTGCACGGCACCAAGGAAACGGGCTACCTCGCCGACAAGAAGGCCGAGGCCAAGGCTCTCGAGGCCCTGGCCGGCAAGAAGCTGATCAAGAAGGGCGCGAAGGACAAGGTGAGCGGACACCTCCGCTACCACGTCTCGAAGGCTGGCGAGAAGCACATCTCTTCGTGACTCACGTCTCGCAGCAATGGCCGAGTCCGTCGCCCCCTCGCAGGCGCCCCGACCCGGGGCGCATCGGGCCTCGTCGAGAATCGGGGGCCCGCGGCGAAGTGAGCGAAGCCGCTCGATCCGATGGAGACCCGAGGCTGCCCTCGGGTTCCCCGATCCGATTATCAACCTTCCCGATCACTCGGGGAGCACCTCGTCATAAAGCGGCGTGCAGTCCACGAGGCGAGCCGACTCGCCGTCGTGCAAGGCCATCTTGGCACCAGCCCAGAGGCTGCCGCCCGCGTACTTCCCGTCCTTCGAGATGCAGTAGAACTTAACCTGGAAGTTCGGCCTCCCCTTCGCGTCGCGCAATCGGGGATTGCGGTTGGTCGCGGCGATGCGCTTGCACGCCTCGATGACCGCGTCCTTGGGGTTGAGACCCCGTCGCATGGCCTCGACGATTGTGTGGCTTGAAAGGTTGAGCAAATTCGCCTCCCCTCGGCCCGTCGATCCGGCCGAGCCGACTTCATTGTCGAGGAAGAGCCCGGCGCCCAGGATCGGGGAGTCACCAACGCGCCCGGGAATCTTGTAGAAGAGCCCCGACGTAGTGGTGACGCACCCGAGGTTCCCATGGGTGTCGAGCGCCGAGCAGTGGATCGTGCCGGTCTCCCGAATCCCGAAGAACTTGCGGACGGCGGGCGAGAGCTCCTCATTCGGGGGCGCGATCCAGTCGCTGTCCTTGCCGTTCGTCTCCTTCCAGTGCAGCCAGATCTCGCGTGCCTCCTCGGTGAGGAGGTTCGTCTCGGGGACGCCGTGAGCCCTGGCAAACCTCAGGGCCCCTTCGCCGACGAGCAGGCAGTGGTCTGTCCGCTTCATGACGAGCCTGGCCACGGCTGCGGGGTGCATGATGTTGCGGAGCGAGGCGACCGCGCCTCCGCCGTGCGACGGCCCGTGCATGACGGCCGCGTCGAGCTCGACGACCCCGTCCTCGTTGGGGATGCCGCCAAGGCCGACGGTGTGCTCCTCGGGGTCGGCCTCGACGATGGCCACCCCTTCGATCGCGGCGTCGAGCGGGTCGGCCCCGGCGCGGATCAGCTCCATCGCCTTCTCGACGGTCTTCAAGCCGTTGGAGCTCGAGACCACGATGGGTCGTGCCGTCCCCACCGGCTTCCGAGGCGCGGCTCCCATCGCGGCGGCGCCGAGGCTCGCCGCGGCGCTCACGGACAGGAAGGTCCGACGGTTGACGTTCTCAGACATCCCATTCTCTCCTTCGGGCTCTGAAGCAATTCTCGGGCAGGACGGCCGCCCTCGAGGCCCTCATCATAATGGTCATCACCGGCCCCTGCCATTCGCCCGGGCATCGAACGCCTGGATTCCCACGTTGAGAGATGTTGCTGCGATTTCCCGTGCCGAGGCCGGTCGACGGGTGCCCTGCGTCACGCAACCTCGCCGGCGGTTGAGGGCTTGATTGGGTGAGGAGGAATCGCGATGTCCGTCTCTCGAGGCTCAATCGGGAAGGGGAGCCAGTAGCCCTCCGGAGGGTCGGGAGCCGAGGCCGGAGTCATTGATCTGAAACTTGAGGGAAAATCGACAATCGGCGGCTATTGCCGCAGTGACCTTCCCTTGGCACGAGTCCAACTCATTCGACATGTGAAAGGCGCGCGGTTGGGCTGACTTGACCTTGGCCGAGTTGGCGGTTCCGACTAAGATGCCGCGATAAATCGACGCGGAGGCTCTCCCCCATCGCTCTCCGGGTACTCGGGCCGCTGCGTCTTATCCACCTCGATGCTCCCGCAAAGTCGGACACGAGACCCACAAGGATTGTGGGATGAGGCGATACGGTCATGGATGACAGTTCTCCAAATCGTCGCGGCATGATGCGGATGTGGGCGGCCGCGGCTATCCTGGCGGCTTCGTCACTCGCCGGCTGCACGGGCTTCAAGGGGACGACGGCCAAGTCGTTCCTGAAGCAGATCGATTCCGACCCGGATCCGAACGAGCGCTTCCTCGCCTACCAGAAGCTCGCCTCGCCGAACTGTTACGACGACGGCGAGCAGAAGGCGACGGCGGTCCGCATGCTGGTCAAGAAGCTCGAGGAAGGCAAGGAACCGGTCGCCACGCGAGCGGTCATCTGCCGGACGCTGGGCGACCTCAAGGATAAGCAGTCGCGCGAGATCCTGATCAAGATGATCAGCGACAATGACGCGATCGTCCGGGTCCAGGCCTGCCGGGCGCTGGGCAAGGTCGGGAACCCCGAGGACGGCACGATCCTCGTCCGGGTCATGACGATGGACGGCCTGGAAGACTGCCGGATCGCCGCCATCGAGGGGCTCGGCGACCTCAAGCCGCACGACTCCAGGATCCTCGAGATGCTGATCGGCGGGATGGAAAACGACGACCCGGCGATCCGCCTCGCCTCGGTCAACGCCCTGAAGTCGATCACGCGCAAGAATGCGGGGGTCGATCCCGCGGAGTGGCGCAAGGCCCTCACAGCCGAGCTCCAGACGCCTCCGGAACTGCCGGTCGCGAACACGCCCCCCGTGCAGACTCATCCGATCGAAGAGCCCTCCTATCCGCCCAAGCCTCGCGTACCCGCCGCGCTCCTCGAGGAGCCGAAAGGGTTGAAGATCCCCGAGTAGCTCCCCCGACGCGGCTCAGTCCGATCGAGGTCGACGTCCCCATGCGTCGACCTCGCGGCTTGTCGAGGGATGATGGCCAAGTCGGCGTGGTCGCCCGGCCCCTCGTCGTGACATAATGGCCTCGTGCGAACGCGAACCTTGACGCTTGTTGCCGTGTCGCCAGGAAACCGGCCGGCACGCGGGCGTCCGGGTTCCGATAGTTTCGAAGCCGACGCGAGGGGAACGTGGATACGCATACGCTAGAGCTCCTGGAGTTCAATAAGATCCGGACGCTGGTCGCCGCACGCGCGGCCTGCTCGCTCGGCAAGGACCTGGCCTCGCGCATGGAGCCGCGCAGCGACGCCGCCGAGATCCGGACCCTCCAGGCCTTCACCACCGAAATGGCCGAGGCGCTCTCGAGCGGCCTCGCCCCTCCGTTCGGCGGCCTCCGCGACATCCGCGCCAACGTCCGTCGCGCCCAGATCGGCGGGATGCTCGAAGCCGAGGAACTCGCCGAGGCGGCCGAGTCGCTCCGCGCGATCACCAACCTCGATCAGTGGCTCTCGCGAATCGGGGATGAGTTCCCCAGGCTCGGCGGGCTCCGCGGCAGCGTCGGCGAATTCTCCGGCGTCATCAGCGCGATCGAGTCCTGCCTCGATAGCCGGGCCAAGATCCTCGACACCGCCAGCCGGAAGCTTTCATCGATCCGTCGGGAGATCGAGCAGGTCGAGGAGAGGATCCAGGAAACCCTGCGGAGGATGCTCCGCTCGAACGAGATCAAGCGCATCCTGCGCTATCCGAACTTCACGATGGTCGGGCACCACTACGTCCTGCCGATCGCCAAGGAGCATCGCGGCGAGATCCAGGGGTCGGTCCATCGCACGAGCGCCAGCAACGAGACCGTCTACGTCGAGCCGCAGGCCATCGCCGAGCAATCGGCCCAGCTCTCGTTCCTACGATCGCGAGAGGCCAAGGAAATCCGGCGCATCCTGCGCTGGCTGAGTGCCCAGGTCGGCCAGGTCGCGGAGTCGCTCCTCGGCACGCTCGAGACCTGCGCGGATCTCGATCTGATCCACGCCCGGGGTCGCTACAGTCTCGACTATCGGATGACGCCCCCCGACTTCAATGACGAGGGGAAGCTCGCATTGCGAGGCGCCCGCCACCCTCTGCTCGAAGCCCTCTTCCGCAAGGATCCTGCGCTCTATCGAGAGCCGGAAGTCATCGCGGCGGACACGAGTTCGGAGACGGAGGCCGTCGCGACCGAGCCGGCGGTGAAGGCACCGCCCGGGCCCGCGAAGACGGTCGTCCCCATCGACATCCATCTGGGGCTCCGGTTCCAGATCATGGTCGTCACGGGTCCGAACACCGGGGGCAAGACGGTGGCCCTCAAGACGGTGGGGCTGCTCGCGCTCATGGCCCAGGCGGGGTTGCACGTCCCGGCGCACCAGGGGTCACAGCTCCCGGTTCTCGACGGCGTCTTCGCCGACATCGGCGACGAACAGAGCCTCGAGCAATCGCTCTCGACCTTCTCGTCGCACATCAGGCGCGTCTCGGAACTCCTCTCGAAGGCCACCGAGCGCTCGCTCGTCTTGCTGGACGAGATGGGTGCCGGCACCGACCCCGCCGAGGGCGCGGCGCTCGGGCGAGCGATCCTCGACGAGCTCGACAGCATCGGCTGTCGCGCGATCGTGACGACGCACATCGGCGACCTCAAGACCTACGCCTTCACGAATCCGAGGGCCGAGAACGCGGCCGTCGAGTTCGACCTCGAGACCTTGCAGCCGCGCTATCGCCTCCACATCGGCGACATCGGCCAGTCCAACGCCCTCCAGATCGCCAGGCGTCTGAGCCTGCCCGAGCACATCGTGGCGAGGGCCTCGAGCTACCTGGCCCAGGGACGCGGCAAGGACGTCCCCGAGCTCGAGATCCTCCAGAAGGTCCGCAAGGAGGCCGAGGACGCCCGCCAGGCGGCGCTTGCGGCCCAGGTCGAGGCCGAACGCAGTCGCGAGGTCCTCAAGCAACGCCTGACCGACCTGCAGGTCCAGGCCGAGAACGACGCGAGGCTCGAGGATGCCCGCGCCAGACTCCAGCCGGGCGACCGCGTCGTCGTCCCGAGGTTCGGCTACGACCGCCCGGGGCGGGTCGTGAAGATCGACACTCGCAAGAAGACGGCGGTCGTCGCGATCGGCCAGATGCAGTGGGATGTCACCATCGCCGAGGTCATCCCCCAGGTCATGCGGATGCCCGAGGTCCCCGCGGCCAAGGGGAAGGGGGGCGGCTCGAAAAACTCCCCCAGGCTCGATGACTTCGCCGACGACCGCCGCTGACGCCCTGCCTCCGCTCCTCGCTCCATTCTCACCTCAAGCCGAATGCCTGGAACGTCAGGCCTGGCTTGCAAGCTCAACGCCTTCCCTCGCCACTCACAGACCCTTCGCCGCCCGCTTCCGCAGATAGGCCTTGGCCGAGTCCGCCATCGTCACGATCGCGGCCCCCATCATGATCGCGTCCTTGATGACGAGCCTTCCCGGCCCCGCCAGATAGGGGAAACCGTGGTTGGGCCCTCCCAGGTCAGGGACCCAGCACTCCGGCGTGGTGATCAGGAAGGAGAGGGTCACGAACGACATCACGACGACCATGAAGCTTCCGAACGCCGAGACCTGGGGGAGCAAGGGGTGCAGGGCGATCATCAGGCCGTAGGCGACGATCACGGAGCCGAGGCTATACGCGAACAGGTACGTATGATTCTTGACGTGCCAGTCGTGGTTGGCGGGGACGACAGCCCCTTCCTTGTTCATATGCTGCTTGTATTCCGGGGCCTTGTGGCCGTAGAAGAAGCTCATGAACGGGCTGTTGGCGACGAAAGGGACGATCCCGTCGGCCTCATAAGGCGCGGCCTTCAGGCTCCCGATCCAGACCAGGACGACGACCAGGCCCACGCGGGTCGCGGCGATCCCCAGGCGGTCGGCACGCGAGGCCCATTCGAACAGCGACGTGATCATCTTCCACCTGCCTTCGTTGCGAGTCCTCCGGCCTCGGCCACTCCCTCGCGGAGATCGCTCGACCTCGGCCATGCCTCTATGCTAGAGAGGCGACGGGGCAGGACGAATGGAGGGAAGACGCCAGGGCATGGACGAAAGTCGCGAGTCAGGGAACCCAGACGTTCTTGCCGTCACGGATCCTTGTCTCGAACTCGCGGAAGAAGGTCGGCGAGCATCCCGTGGCCTGCTTGAAGAGCCGGCTGAAGTAGAGCTCATCCTCGAACCCGACCTCGGCGGCGATCTGCTTCACGGGCTTCAAGGTGTGCAGGAGGTCCCACTTCGCCTGCCGCATGACCCGCTCGCGGATCAGTTGAGTGGGGGTCTTGTGATGATGCGTCTTCACGAGCTTGGCCAGCGACTTCGTGGCCAGGTGGAGCCGATTCGCGTAGAAAGTCGGGCTGTGCTCGTCGCGGAAGTGATCCTCGATGAGGAGCCGGAGGTCGTCGAGGGCCTTCGGCCTCCGCGCGGGGGATTCGGATGAGATCACCTGCTGCTCGCACTTCAGCCGCGTCGCCTTGACGAGCAGGATCTTGAGGTACGAGAGCAGGATCTCGGCGTGGGCGAGCCCGCACTGTTCCAGCTCGGACCTCATGCTCTCGATCAGGACGGCGAACTCCCTCGCGTGCCCCTCATCAACGCGGACCATCGGCTCGCCGTAGACGTCATTGAAAAGGACGCCGTTGCAGCCGACCTCCTCGTGATGGGTCTCGATGCAGAGGAAATTGGCATGGAACTGGATGACCCGACCGCCGACGGCCGCGTCGGGGATGATCCGCACCCCTTGATATGGCACGAAGAAGAGGATGACGCCGGGGTCGAAGCGATACTGCGTCGCGTCGGCCCAGAAGGTTCCGGAGCCTCCCTGGATCCAGTAGAGGCTGAAGGTGTTGAAGCGTTGCGGATGGAGAGGCAGTTCGTCGGGCTCGAGGCTCGCGATCCTCAGGGAGAGGTCGCCATTCCTCGGGTCGTACAGTCGGAGTGGATCGTCCGACATTGTCGTCAGGGCTCGCCCGCGGATTTCGGATAGGGTGTGGATAAAGCGCGGGAGCGAGGCCAGGGGATCCTGGTACGCTCCCGCGTTGGATGGCTCATTCTATCCGAAACCGGCTCAGGAAACGGCGGGGGTCTTCAGGAAGAGGACGCCCAGCGGAGGGACCTTGAGCGAGATCTGGTAAGGCTGCCCGCCGTGTGGTTCCTGGCGGGCCCAGACGCCCCCGGCGTTGCCGACGTTGGAGCCGCCGTACCGCTCGGAGTCGGTATTCATGATCTCGCGATAGAAGCCGCCGCTCGGCACGCCGATCCGATAGTCCTCGCGGACGACAGGCGTGAAGTTGCAGACGACAACAATCGAGTCGTTCGGATCGCGACCGCGCCGCATGAACGCCAGGACGCTGTTCTCCCAGTCGTGCAGCTCGAGCCACTCGAACCCTTGCCAGTCGAAGTCGACCTCGTAGAGAGGCGGGTTCTCGCGGTAGAGGCCGTTCAGGTCGCTGACGAGGTTCTTGATCCCCTGGTGATCGCGCCAATCGAGCAGGTGCCAGTCGAGGCTCTGGTCGTGGGTCCATTCCCGCCACTGCGCGAACTCATCCCCCATGAACAGGAGCTTCTTGCCCGGGTGGCCGTACATGTAGCCGTAGAGCAGGCGGAGGTTGGCGAACTTCTGCCAGAGGTCCCCCGGCATCTTGTCAAGGAGCGACTTCTTGCCATGCACGACCTCGTCGTGCGAGAGCGGCAGCATGAAGTTCTCATTGAACGCATAGATCAGGCTGAAGGTCAGGCCGCCGTGCGAATACTTGCGATAGACGGGATCCTTCTCCATGTAGGCGAGGGTGTCGTTCATCCAGCCCATGTTCCACTTCAGGCTGAACCCGAGGCCGCCGAGATAGGTCGGCCGCGAGACGCCCGACCAGCTCGTCGACTCCTCGGCGATTGTCAGGACCCCAGGGTGTTCCTGGTGGCAGAGTTCGTTGAGCTTCTTGATGAAGTCGATGGCCTCGAGGTTCTCATTGCCGCCGAAGACGTTGGGGATCCACTCGCCTTCCTTCCTCGAGTAATCGAGGTAGAGCATCGAGGCCACGGCGTCGACCCGCAAGCCGTCGATGTGATAGCGCTCGAGCCAGAAGAGGGCGTTGCCGAGAAGGAAGTTGCGGACCTCGGGGCGCCCGTAGTTGAAGATTTTCGTGCCCCAGTCGCGATGCTCGCCGAGCCTCGGGTCCTCGTGCTCGTAGAGGTGGGTCCCGTCGAAGAAGCCGAGGCCGTGGACGTCCCTGGGGAAGTGCGCGGGGACCCAGTCGAGGATGACGCCGTAGCCGTGCTGGTGCAACTTGTCGACGAAGTAGGCGAAGTCGTCCGGCGTGCCGAACCTCGAGGTCGGGGCGAAGTAGCCGACGGGCTGGTAGCCCCAACTGCCGTCGAACGGATGCTCGTTGACGGGCAGTAACTCGATGTGCGTGAAGTTCGTCTGCCCGAGGTACTCGACGAGATCGTCCGCGAGTTCCCGGTAGGTCATGAAGCGATTGCCGTCCTCGACCTTCCGCTTCCAGGAACCGAGGTGCACCTCATAGACTGCGATCGGGCTGTTGAGCCCCTGGGTCTTCTCGCGATTGGCCATCCAGGCGTTGTCGTTCCAGGCAAACTTCGTCACATCCCAGATGATGGACGCCGTCCTCGGCCTGACCTCGGCGGCGAGGCCGTAGGGGTCGGTCTTCTGGACCTGGTAGTTGTTGTGTCGGCTCTTGATCTCGAACTTGTAGACCTCGCCCTGGGTCAACTCGGGGATGAAGATCTCCCAGACCCCGGTGGCGCCGCAGGATCGCATCGGGTGGCGTCGGCCGTTCCAGTGATTGAAGTTGCCGACCACGCTCACGCGCTGGGCGTTCGGGGCCCAGACGGCGAAGTGGACCCCCTTGACTCCATCAATCACGCGGAAGTGGGCGCCGAGGCGTTCGAAGTTGCGGAAGTGCGTCCCTTCGCCCAGCAGGTGGAGGTCGAAGTCGGTCAGGACCGGCCCGTACTGATAGGGGTCGATGAACTCCCAGTAATGCCCCTCATAGTCCTCGACGGCCAACCGATAGGCAAACGGAGCCGATCGATCGAGCACGAGGACCTCGAAAAAGCCATCCCGATGGACTCGCTCCATCGGAATTTTGACTCCGCGTGCATTTTTCTCGAGATCGACCAACCAGGCGTCACGCGCCTCGGGCAGATATGCCCGAATCACGCGCACTTTCGAACCGCCTGCCTCGAGCTCATGCGGCCCGAGCACGGAGAAAGGATTCCAGTGTTCGGCGTTGACGATCAGGTTGATGTCGTCGACCGAGGTGCTGGTGGCCTTTGAAACGATGGCAGGCATAGACATAGGGTGGCTCAGTGGGACACGAGGGCGTTATCGGAAAGGGTCGCGGGGATTCGGGTTCGAAATGCGAGCTTCCGCATTAGCGACACTCGGCAATGCCCGGACAACGCGTTCGGTAAACCTGGGAATTTGGTGATTCGGGAGCTTGCACGACCCCAGGGCTTCGGGCCCGGGGCGGGGAATTCGCGAGCTAGAAGTGGGGCCGACGGCGGCCGTCCCCTCCCCTTCATCTCACAAACTTAACTCCGCCGAATACCGGGTGCAATCGGCGCGCCCGAGACGCAAACTCTTGCTCAGCGAGGCGTCCCGGAATCCCTTGCCGAAGCCCCCGGAAGCACCAATTCGGCAAGGACGGGGAGGTGATCGGAGCCGCAATCTTCGCCGACCCAGCATGAGGTGAAGACCCACTCCGGGCTCGAAAGGATGTGGTCGATCCGGAACCAGGGGTACTTCGTCGGCCTCGTGTATCCGTAGCCGATGCCCGACTCCTCGAAACCGAACCTCATGGCTGTCTTGAGCGTGGCCATGGACGAGTCATCGGAGGGCATGTTGAAGTCCCCGGCCACGATGAACGGGGTGTTCCCCGCCTCGGAGAGCCCCTTCACCATCCGATCGAGCTCCTGGGCCCACCACTGGATATGAAGCTCGAGGCCGTTGATGTTCCGCCGCATGAGCCGCTCGAGCCCGCGCCGGATCGTCGGCAGGTGAATCGAGGCCAGGACGAACTCGTGGCCGGCCTCGGTCCTGATCCGGACCCGGGTCAGGCGGGACGAGTAGCGTTCTTCCGTGGTCGAGATGTCGGGCAGCGCCGGCATCTCGGCGACGATCGGGAACCGGCTGGCCACGAATCCGGTGCTGTCGCGGTGCCACCCCCCTTTGTTCATGAAGTTCTCGACCTCGGGAGTATCCGTGAAGCCTTCCTGGAAGCAGATGAGGTCGATGCGCTCGCGCTCGAGCATCTCGACGAAGCTGGCGCCGTCGAGGGACAAGGCCCCTCGGTTATAGGTCAGGACCCGGACCCGGAACCCCTCCGGCGGCTTGGTCCAGAGGCGATGGACGGGGAGCGAGAACCCCATCAAGGGCCCTGCGACGACCAGGGCCACGGTCCCTTGCTTGAGCCAGTGCGATCTCCGTCCCAGGATCCCGCTGCAAACGGCCAGTAAGACCACTGGTGCCAGGTAGGCCCAACGCGGGACGAACAGGAGAACCGTCACCCCCCACCAGGCCTCGCCGACCCAGTGGATCAGGGCGAGGGTGACGAGGATCGCGGCGGCATAGAGCCAGGTGGCCCCGAGGATGACACTCGCTAGAGAGTCGCGGAGCCGCGGGCGGACCTCGACCGTAGCCGAGGACGTGGACGCGTCCCCATCAACGCCCTTCGTGTTGATCGAGGGCTCATCCCTGGGATCGCCGCACCCGACGCAAGCCGTCGGGTACGTCACGACCGGGTTGGCGACGCCGCAGGTCGAACAGAGCCACGCCCCTTCGGGCGCGGCAGGGGCGGGATCCGGGGAAGGCATCATTCCCGCCTCCATGCGACGGTCTCAGTGGATTTCGAGCATCCGTTGCAGGGCCACTCGCCCCCAGTGGGCCGTGTCGTCGGGGACCTTGATCCGGTTGACGGGGGTCCCCCGGGCGAGGTTCTCGAGCGTCCAGGCCAGGTGGGGCAGGTCGATCCGGTACATCGTCGCGCACATGCAGACCATGGGCGAGAGGAAATGGATCGACTTGTCGGGATGCTCCTTCGCCAGACGATGGACGAGGTGCAGCTCCGTCCCGACCGCCCACGTCGACCCGGCGGGGGCGTCGGCGATCGTCTTGAGGATGAACTCGGTCGAGCCGACGAGGTCCGCCGCCTCGACAACCGACATCATGCACTCGGGATGGACAAGCACCTTGATGCCAGGGAACCGCTCGCGGAATTGCGCGACGTGGGCCGGCTTGAACATTTGATGGACCGAGCAGTGCCCCTTCCAGAGCAGGACCGTGCTGTCCTGGATCGCCTCGGGCGTGTTCCCGCCGAGGGGGAGCCTCGGATCCCAGACGTGCATCTTCGAGAGGGGGATGCCCATCGCCCTGGCGGTATTCCGGCCGAGGTGCTGGTCGGGGAAGAAGAGGACCCGCTTGCGCTGGGCGAACGACCAGTCGAGGACGGCCCTCGCGTTGGAGCTCGTGCAGACGACGCCGCCGTGCCGACCGCAGAAGGACTTAAGGTCGGCCGTCGAGTTGATATAGGTGACCGGCATCAGATCGGAGGTATCAATCAACTCGCCGAGGTCGGACCAGGCTGCCTCGACTGCGTCGAGGTCCGCCATATCCGCCATGCTGCAGCCGGCGGCCATGTCGGGCAGGTAGACGTCGACTTCGGGGCGAGACAGGATGTCGGCCGTCTCGGCCATGAAGTGGACGCCGCAGAAGACGATGGAGCGGCAAGTCTCGCTCTGCGCGGCGAGCTGGCTGAGCTTGTAACTGTCGCCGCGGAGGTCGGCGAACTGGATCACTTCATCCTGCTGATAGTGATGGCCGAGGATGAGCAGCGAGTCCCCCAGGCGAGCCTTGACCGCCAGGATCCGGCGCTCCAGCTCGTCGTTGGAGAGGTTGCGGAAGTCGTCGAAGGGCAGGGGATCGGTTTCCACCCGAGTCGCAACGGCGCTGACCATGTTCCGATATTCTTCCTAGGCGGAGGCCCTACCCCGATCGATCAGGCCCAGAACCCGAAACTGGTCCCTTTTGGAGCGATCAATCGAAGGAGGACGTCGGCATCATCTTTGTATAAATACGGCAACGAGCGAGCGTACCCTAAGGTTCGCGGAAAAGTTGCGAGAGCGGGTGCAAGGGTCTTCCCAACCCCGGAGAAGGAGCCCACCCTGGAAGGAAAAGCAATCCCGGAAGACGGGAATCAACACGCCCGCGGCCAATAACCTTGCAATCGACGCACGTTGGTGTCGCTCACTTGGCATTTGCCGTATTATACGCATTGAGAAGTCGTCGAGGAACGTGTCCACCATCCCGCCCGCCAGGATCTCATCCGTCTTGACGCGGAGGCCCGACCCCAAACAGCACCGTTCTGACGTGGCAAACGCTTACTCCCAGTGGAGTTGCAGCCGATGAGCGCGGTCCTGATCGTCGACGACAGTCCATCCGATCGCGCCCTCTTCCGGACGCTCTTGACCCGCGCCGGCTACACGGTCCACGAGCTCGCGCGGGGGCGAGAAGCCACCGCCAAGGCGCGCGAAGTGCGCCCACATGCCATCGTGCTCGACGTGAACCTGCCGGACACCGATGGCCACTCGGTCTGTCGAGCCATCCGCGCCGACCCCGAGATCGCCGGCATCCCGATCCTCATGCTCACGACCAGGGACGACGACGCCGACGTCGTCCGGGGCCTAGAGGCGGGTGCGGACGACTACGTCACCAAGAACTCGCCGAGCGAGATCTTCCTCGCCCGCATCCGACGCCTGATCCAGTATCGCCAGATGACGACCGTGACGATCCTGAACGAGCACCTGGTCCAGGTCGGGCGGCTCGTCGCCGGGATCGTGCATGAGATCCGCGGCCCCCTCTCCGTGATCCGAGGCAGCGCCGAGCTGATGCGGTTCCAGCTCTCGGCCGATGACCCGCATCTCCAGTGGGTCGACCCGATCCTGCGCAACACCCGGGTCTTGCAAATCAGGCTCGAGCACCTGATGGCCACCGTCCGCACCGGCTCGGCGGTCATGGCCCAGGTCGACCTACCAGGCTTGGTCCGCGAGTCGGCCGACCTCTTCCTCAAGGGGACCGACCCCCGCGCGGGGCGAGTCGTGCTCGACGTCGCCGCCGATGATGTCCCCGCCGTACTCGGGGACGCAGGGCGGCTGATCCAGGTCCTCTTGAACCTCCTCGGCAACGCCTACGAGGCGATCCTCTCGGCGCGCAAGGACGGCAAGATCGCCGTCAAGATCTCCAAGTCGGCCTGCGAGGAGGGTATGGAGTGGGTCACGGTCGAGATCGCCGACGACGGCCCCGGCATCCCCTCCGCCAACCTCGACCGCGTCTTCGAGCCCTTCTTCACCACGAAGGAGTCGGGGAGCGGCTACGGGCTCTACCTCGCCTCGGAGATCGTCAAGGAGCAGCGCGGCAAGCTCACCGTCTGCAACATCCCGGCGGGGGGGGCTTGCTTCACGCTCTGGCTACCCTGCCACTCGGCGACCGTGACGGAGACGGCGCCGGATGCCAACCCACAACTCGAAGTGACGTAAGACCGTCCATGAAGGCCCGCAGCAAACCCAGGCCCCACGCCCCGTTCGCCTCATTCTTCACGAGATGCGCCCCCTATCTCGCGCTGGTCATCTCCGGGCTCGCCATGATCGGGGCGGCGATCGCCGCGGGGGGAACCGCGCAGGGGATCGCACTCCTCCCCGTCTACCTCCTGGGCCTGGTGCTGACCGCCGCATGCTGGCGTTGGAGCGAGTGGAGGCGCTGGTCTGCGCCGCTCGGCAAGCTCTCCCACGACATCGAGAGAGTCGCCGATGATCCCAGGCCGCTGGTCGACCCTCGCTGCGCCTCGGAGCTGGCGGAGCTGGTCCGCTCGCTCAGGAAATGGGCCAAGCATGTCCAGTCGGCCTCGGTCCAGGCGTACGCGCCGGCGCGGCCGGGGTCGAACTCCGGGATCATCAACGAGTCGATGACCCGCAGCGGCATGCTCGCCACAGACTTCAGCATTCACGACTCCAACGACGGGAACCAGTCGGGGGAATACTCGGCGATGGACATGGTCTGTCGCCTCGACCCCGAGAACTTCCGCTGGCTCGAGGCCAGCCCCGGCGCCCAGGACTTCCTCGGCTGGAACCTCGAACAGCTCCGCAGGCGGACCATCCTCGACCCGGTCCATATCGAGGACCGGGTCCGGGTCGAGCAGCAGCTCCACGAGGCCCTCGCCCGAGGCGAGATCCACGGCCTGATCGTCCGCATCAAGACGGCCAGGGGGATCCCCAAGGCCATCGAGATGAACCTCAGCGTCAGATACGCGGCCGACCTCTCGATCGCCCACCTGCGCTGCCACATCACGGACGTCACCGACAAGGTCCGCGCCGAGCGCGAGCTGAGGCTCCGGACCCGCGAGCTGACTCGCGTCAACGAGCAGCTCCGCGAGATCAACCGCGAGCTCGAGGACCTCAAGGATCGCTACCGCGACCTCTACCAGAGCGCCCCGGCGATGTACTTCAGCCTCGACGGCGAGGGGCGGTTCATCGAGGTCAACGACACCTTGTTGACCACGCTCGGCTACGAGCGTAAGGATCTGCTCGGGCGATCGATCGAGATGCTCCTGCCCGACTCGCGACGGCTTTCCCTCGCTTCGCGAATCGACGAGTTCCTCGAGAAAGGGTCGATGGAGGCCGACGGCCAGTGGCTCAAGGCCAGCGGCGAACTCATCGACGTCTGGATCACCGGCACCGTCGTCGCGAAGTACGACGGTCGCTTCCTCCAGTCGAGGCACGTCGCCCAGGACGTCACCGCGAGACATCGCCTCGAAGCCGAGCTCAAGGTCAAGAATGAGGAGCTCGCCGGCACGATCGACGAGATCTCCCGCAAGAACAAGGAGATGGACGAGTTCACCTACGTCGTCTCACACGACCTCCAGGAACCCCTCCGGACCCTCACCGCCTTCTCCGACTTCCTGCTCCGCGACTACGGGGACAGGCTCGACTCCGACGGCGAGGAATATGTCCGCTACATCGTCGACGCCTCTCGTCGCATGCGTGCATTAATTCTTGGATTACTCAACCTCTCACGTGCAGGCAGGGTGACAGGCGACTTCGGGGCTGTTAACCTGGAAGAGGTGGTGACAGTCGTCAGAGCCGACCTCGGCGAGTTGATCCGGAGCAAGGGGGCCGAGATCCGGGTGGTGACCCCCTTGCCGATGCTCTGGGGGGATCGCGCGAGGATCGGCCAGCTCGTCGCCAACCTCGTGACGAACGCCCTCAAGTACAATCAGTCGGCCGAGCCCTGGGTGGAAGTCGGCGTGACCCCCGGCGAGAGGGACGGGGAGGTGACACTCTTCGTCCGCGACAATGGAATCGGGATCGAACCCCAGTTCCACAGCAAAATCTTCCAGCTCTTTCGACGACTACATACCAGAGAAGAATACGAAGGGACGGGCGCGGGCCTGGCCATCTGCAATAAGATCGTCCAGGCCCACAAGGGCAAGATCTGGGTGGAGAGCGAGCCCGGAAATGGATCGACCTTCTTCGTCAGCCTCCGTCCTACCCCCCCGCTGGCCCACTCGTCGCAACACGAAGTGACGCATGCCCCCTAATTTCCATATCCTCCTGATCGAAGACAGCCGGGCCGATGCCAAGATCATCGAGCGCGCGCTCTTCGAAGGGAGGATCGAGCACCAGCTCACCGTCATCCAGGACGGCCGGCATGCCCTCGAATATCTCACCCGCCTCCGCAACCCCGACACGCCCGTCGACCTCACGCCCGACCTGATCCTGCTCGACCTCAACCTCCCCGGCATCGACGGCTGCCAGGTCCTCACGCAGATCAAGAGCGACCCGCTCCTCCGGATCATCCCCGTGGTCGTGCTGACCACCTCCAGGCGCGACGAGGACGTGCTCCTGACCTACCAGGCCGGCGCGAACTCCTACATCCAGAAGCCGGCCGAATTCCCGCGCTATCGGGATCTCGTGGCCATCCTCCGCCAGTACTGGATCGACACGGTCGTGCCCCCGCCCAAGCATCGCCCGGCGCTCTGAGCGGGGGCCGGCGTCAGATCTGCGCCACGGAATACTGGTTCAGCCCGAGGTTGATGGCGTAGGGCCATCCCGCGGTCGCCTGCGGCGAGTAAGTGTTCGCCTCGAAGACGATATTCACGTTCGGCAGCGTCGTCGGGAACCGGTTGAACTTGTCGAAGCTCACCTGGAAGACGGGTGTTTGTCCGTTGACCACCGGCGCGAAGAACGACTGCCGCTGGCCGCTGTTGAGGATAAATGTCGAGAACCGGCCGTTCTGATAGGTCGAGGCCGAGACGCTGAAAGTGACCTGGGTGTTCGTGTTGTTCCAGAGGGTCACGACGCCCCAGTCCTGGAAGTTGGACGGGAGCCGGAAGTGGAACGTTCCCGAGCCATCGATGATGGGCGGGGTATTCGGGATCGAGTTCGGGCTCGTCTCCGGCTGGACCCGATTCCGGAAGCGGAAGGCCGGGCGGACCCGCTCGCGGAACGGGTGATGCGCGACGCGCTGGTGCCCGACCGCCATCGCCTGGACCTCGGCCACGGCCGCCGCGGCGCCGGCCAGCCCCGCCGTCGCGGCCAGCCTCGACTCGCAGTTTTCCAAATTCGGTAAGAATTCGCGTCGCATCCGCTTGCCCATCGATCCGACCTCCACAATGCGAACCAGATATACCGCATTTAACCTAATCAACCCAAATCACCCAAATTTACCATATAATAACCGGACTGCCAGTCTTACGCTTGCGATGTCCGCCCTGAAATGGTGGGTCAGACCAGACTCCGGGCTTTTCCTTGGTGCTTGAGCCCTCTCCTGGCATGGGCTAAGATCACTTCCAATCCTTTCGGGTAGCTCAATTTCCACCAAATATGCTTTAGCTCTCAACCATCTATAAATTCCAAGCTTTGGGCACGACTCAAGATGAAAGAATTTTCCCTAGAAATGAGAAATCTTCGATCCGATCTCCTTTCCGGGGGCTCCTTGAACCCTTTGATCCATTGCTTCGGACTCATCCTAATTTTCGCCCTAGGATTGTGGGGAACGTCCGAGGCGAGGGCACAGGAGTTCGCCAAGGATCCGCTGCCGTCCTGGCAGGAAGGTCGGGCCAGGCGCTCGATCCTCGACTTCGTCGAGAGGGTGACGAGGGAAGGGGGGCCCGACTTCGTCCCGCCGGCGGAGCGCATCGCGACCTTCGACAATGACGGGACGCTCTGGTGCGAGCATCCCATGTACGTCCAGGGGTTTTACGTCTTCGACCGCGTGCGGGCCCTCGTCGCCAAGGATCCGAGCCTGGGCACGAACCCGGTGTTCAAGGCCATCGTCGACAACGATAAGGCGGCGATCGCCAAGTTCAGGAACCAGGAACTGGCCGAGCTACTCGCGGCGACGCATTCCGGGATGACGACCGACGAATTCCGGACGACGGCCACGGCCTGGCTTGACTCGGCGCAACACCCTCGGTTCCGACGCAAGTTCGTCGAGTGCGTCTATCAGCCGCAGTTGGAGTTGCTCACCTACCTGCGTTCCCGAGGCTTCTCGACCTACATGGTCACGGGAGGCGGCATCGAGTTCGTCCGTTGCGTGGCAGAGCCCCTCTACGGCTTCCCGCCCGAGCGGGTCATCGGCAGCAGTTCCCGGATGAAGTTCGAGCCGTCGGGCGAATCGTTCGTGCTGGTCAAGCAGCCGGAGCTCGGGAGCTTCGACGACGGGCCAGGGAAACCGATCAACATCAACCTACACATCGGTCGCAGGCCGATCCTGGCATTCGGCAACTCCGACGGCGACGTCCCCATGCTCCAGTACACGGGATCGGGCCCGGGCCCTCGTCTTATGCTCCTGCTGCATCACGACGACGCCGGGCGCGAATTCGCCTATGACCGCCAGACGAAGATCGGCACGCTCAACATAGGCCTGGAAGAGGCCGGCCGCCGAGGCTGGACGGTCGTGAGCATGAAGAATGACTTCAAGAAGGTCTTCCCGTTCGACAAATGAGCCGAACACCACCGCTCCACGAGCGATGCATCATCAATAGGATTCATGGACGGGCTCGCCGCCGGCCCGAGTCCCCAGCGACCGCCAGATCCGTAGCTCGATGGTGCCGCTGATGGCATGCACGGCACCATCGGCCGTGGCCAAATTGATGAGGCCGCGATGGTTGCTCCGCGACGCGAAGATTCCCGCGTCGACGAAGCCTTCCGCCCCCGTAACCGGCCCCGCCGCAGTGCAGTCGAAGACGACGGAGTTCGGCCGGATCACATGATTATAAAACGTCTGATAGTAGTCGGCGAAGACCCAGCTTGAACCGCCTCGGGAGAAATGAGGCGGGGGGTTATCGCGAAGGTGCGAGCAGCGGGCCACCGCCACATCCGTCGCCATGTCGCGCACGCGGGTCAGGCCGGCGTGCCAGTAGTCGCGTCTCGGGTCGAAATTGAGGTCGTCGCCATCGCCCCGGAGCTTCTCCGACAGCAGCGCCGTCTCCGCCAGGCCGTCCTTGAAGTCGGCGGGCCGCAGCCATGCAAAGGCGCTAAATCCCCCTGTGTTCTTCACGCCGACCTCGCCTTCGGTCCTGCCCAGGCCCGAGCCGAGGTTCGCGCGATAGTTCATCGCCCCGAGCCTTCCGGGATCGCCAACTCCGTCGGAGGGGCACAGGAACGTCGCGAGCGAGGCGGATGCCACCGTCCGGTTTCGTATCTCGACGATCGCGAGTGACGACGCGGCCTGAAGGTTCAGCGCATGATAGAGAGGCCGACGATCGAGGTCCGGCAGGATGGGTACGAACGGCGAGAACGCGACCCGAGGCCCGTTTCCAGGCGGCGTAATAACCTCCGCCATAGCGGCGGGGAAGACCCTGGCGTGCGAGGCGTAGGAGTGGAAGGCGATCGCCAGTTGCTTCAGATTGGCGACGCACTGGAGCCGCCTGGACTCCTCACGCGCCGACCCCACGGCACCGATGGCGAGGACGGCGAGGACGCCCACGACCGAGATCACGACCAGCATTTCGATCAGGGTCATCCCGCATCGCTTCATCGCGCGTCCTTCGCGGTCGAGACCAGCAAGTCGATCCCCATCTGAGCCAGAATCATCGAAGTCCGTCGCCCACGCAACCACCCGTGCCCATCGAAAGCTAGACAATCGGAGTTGTGGTCGAGTTGTTTGATCGTCGTCTTCCCTGCAGTTTCTTCGCGACTGCCCCAGGCCCCTATTCTTGAACAGATGATACTCAAGGACGGGCCATCATACTCCAGCTCAACAAACCCTGGCAATCAATCACTTCGAACGTTTCGAGGCTCCTCAAGATTCCCGGCGCAGGCAGATTTGAGAGCCCATCAAATCAGGGACTTACGCCAACTTCGAGGATCGCTCTATCTCCACCTCCCTCGTTTTTCGAGGCAGAGCCTCCTACAATGCACAAACGCTACAAATCTACCATTTTAGGCGCCAGCCTGGTCGGTAGGGCTTGAGTTGCGGTGAAACCGTTGGCATCCATCACAAAATCAACTATTCACTTTATGACATATTTCTTTTCAAATTCCACTGTTACGATCAGGTTCCGACTCCATGCCGGTTGATCTCCCTTCGAATGACGCACGTCCTGACGATGTCGATCGCTTCAAGGAGGCCACGCTCGCGCGAGACCCTCGTTTCGATGGGCTCTTCTTCTTTGGGATCAAGTCGACGGGGATTTACTGCCGGCCCGTCTGCACAGGACGAAGAGGCGAGAACGTCGAGATCTTCCGCGACTCCTTGCAGGCCGAGGCCGCGGGCTTACGTCCCTGTTCGAAGTGCAGGCCGGAGGATGCTCCGCTCACGCCTGGGGGAAACCCGTTAGAGTTCGTCCGGCGCTTGCTCGAATTTACGAGAGCTGGGAAGGCTCCCGACGACGTGGCGGCGTCCTTCGCCCACACGTTTAACATGAAGATCGACGAGGCACGACGTTGGTTTGAAGGGCAAACAGGTCTGAGCCTGGATGCCGTCATCGACCATTGCCGGATCGACTTCGCTCGCAAGCTTGTCGTCGAAACCAACCTGCCGATCGAAACGATCGCCGATCTCGCGACGTGCTCGGGGGTGCGAGAATTCGAGGAGGCTTTTGAGCGACGATTCCGCCAATCGCCCGGCACCTTGCGAAAGGATCGGGTCCAGGACGGCTCTACCATCGAGCTGACCCTGCCGTATCGGCCACCGCTCGACTGGCAAGGCGTGCTCAACTTTGCCCGCTACCACCAGATCCGGGGCTTGGAAGCGGTGGATGAGGTCTCGTACCGGCGATTCTTCACGATCGGGGAGGCCCAGGGGCTCTTTCGCGTCACGAACGATCCGAAAAAGCCGCAACTCAAGCTCGAGATCGAAGTGGATGATCCCGCCGTCATCTTCACCGTCGTCCAGCGCGTCAGGCGGATGTTCGACCTCGATTCCGACTTACTCGCCATCGGCGAATGCTTCGGAAAGCATGAAACCCTCGGCCCGCTCTGGGAATCCCGGCCGGGCCTCAGGATCGCGCGTGGGTGGGATCCATTCGAGACAGCGGTCCTGACGATCCTCGGGCAACTGGTCTCCACGCGTCAGGCTCGGGCACTCGTCGGCCAGCTCGTCGAGGCCTGCGGGACGCGCTCGGCGAATCCGATCGCGGAGGATATCCCTTATCTGTTCCCTGACGCCGAGACCCTCGCGCATGCGGATCTGGCCCCCATCAGGACGAGCCCGGCGAGGAAGCGAGCGATCCAAGAGCTCTCGCGTGCGGTCGTTTCCGGATCAATCGACCTCGACGACTTCCGGGATATCCAGGGGGTGAAGGAACGGCTCCTGGGCCTGGCCGGCATCGGCCCCTGGACGGCGGAGTATATCGGGCTCCGAGCACTCGGAGATCCCGACTCCTTCCCCCGCACCGACCTCGTCATCAAGCGAGCCTTCGAGACGCACCCTGGCCTCGACCTGGATGGAGTCCGGCCCTGGCGCGGCTATATGGCCGTCTGCCTCTGGTCGCACTTCGCGAAGCCCGCAACTCCGTGAGTCGAAGGCGACAACGGGAAAGCCGGGGCCCGCATGAAAGGCATGCGGGCCCCGGCTCTCGATCGAAAGAAGATTACCAACATCATCCGACGATCAGAAGCTGATGACGCGGTTCAAGAGCCGAAGGACGCCGGCGTCTCGGGAGGCGATCGTCGTGAGGGCGGGCGTGCCCAGGTAGGAGCGGGTCTGGATCGTCCTGATCCCGTAGAGGCCGGGCGCCGAGCTGCAACCGATGGTAGGGCCGGAGCCACCGCCGCCGTTGTCGCCATCGTCGGGGGGACCGTTAGGGCCGGGAGGGCCGCCGGGGCCGCTCGGGCCAGGGTTGCTCGTGGTCACTCGGGGCGGAATTCCCCCGCCAGGGCCGAGCGGGCCGGAGAAGGGCGGGTTCGGGGTCCGTGTCGCGAACCCGTGCGAGACCCACTCGGCCGCGGGGAAGTCGCGCTTCTCGTGGAAGTCGACCTCCACGAGGGTGGATGAGTCGTCGGTGGATGCATACTTGGCGATGAGGGCTAGCTCGGTCGCGACGCCGCCATACACGGCCACATCCCAGCTCGCCACGGCATTGGGGGTCTTGGCGGTCGAAACCACCAGGAACTCGAACTCGCCGGCGCCCGGGACGGTCGGGTTGGCGAGGGGCGTGCCCTGGTCTCCGAAGGTGTAGGTCGGGGACAACGGAACATTCGGGAACGCCTGAATGCCCACCGAAGTCGCCTTGCCGCCGTCGGTGCCGATCGAGCCGGACCAGTAGTTATTGCTGTACCCGTACTTGATCCCCTTGTCGCCCGACGCGTAGCTTGCGCTGAAGCCGTTGATCTCGACCCCCACCTCCGGCGTGGAGCCGGGGCCGGCCTTCAAATAAACATTTTCATACGAAAACTTATTGCTCAGCCCCGGCGACCCGGCAACCCCCGTGAACGGCTGGCCGTTCTTGGCCCCGACCGCAAAGGTCATCGGCTGATCCCCGCCGTACGTGACCGCCGTGTTGGCGATCAGGAGGACGTCGGGAAGGAGCGCCGTGTACTCGCTGAGGGCCTGGAGCCCGGTCGGGTCGGTCGCGTTGGTCGGGCTGTTGCCGACGTAGCGGTAGAGGTTCGAGTCGGCGCCGTTGAAGCCGAGCGGATCCTGGCTGATGAAGCGGCCGAGCGAAGCGTCGTAATAGCGGGCCCGGTAGTAGTAGAGCCCCGTCTCCGCGTCGTACTCCCGCCCCGTGTAGCGGAAGCGGTCGCCGACGGAGGGGTTCGTCTCGCCCGTGACCTGGCCATAGGCGTCGTAGTCGATGTGGTCGATGACCTGGCCGGTGTCGTCGGTGAGGTCGCGGACGGTGCCGAGCCGATCGGCGAGATACCAGGTCGTACCCTTGCCGGGACGGTCGCGGGCGAGGAGCCCGTCGATGTCGGGGCTCGCGAGGTAGCGGGCGGTGACGGCCCCCGACGTGTTGAAGTCGGCCCAGGGGGCCATGCCGTCGTAGACGGTGTACGTCGTCTGGCCGTCGACCGTCTTGCCGATCCGGCGGTCGAACACGTCATAGGTGTAGCTCACGGCCTGAGTGACCGTGCCCGATGCGTTGCGATCGGTCACGCCGACGAGGCGGTTGCGAAGGTCGAAGCTGTAGTCGGTGGTCGAGCCGTCGGAGATCCTGGTCCGTCGCGTGAGGTTGCCCTCGGCGTCATACGTGTAGCGATAAGTGTCGTCCGACGCGACCTGATTCGCCGTGCCGATCGTCTCGCCTTCGCTGGTCCGGTTCCCCTGGTCGTCGTAGCTGTAATCCGACGACGCGGCGGGGTTGCCGGCGAGCGTGGCCGAGGTGAGCTGGCCCGAGTCGTCGTACGTGTACGCCCAGCTCTGACCGTGATGGGTCTCGGCGGTCAATTCGCCTCGATCGTCGTAGGTGTAGGCGTAGTTGACGAGCGCGTTGCCGCTCGCGTCCTTCATCGTGAGCGAGTCGAGGAGCCCCGCGTTGGAATAGGTGTTGGTCGTGCTGCCGACGAGCTGCGTGCCGGCGAGGTCGGAGAACCGCTTCACCGACGTCAATTGCCCGTTCGCGTCGTACGTCAAGTCGGCGCGGGCATCGGCAACGCCGGCCCCTTGCCACTGAGTACTGAGGAGATGACCGGTGTCGTCGTACGTGTTCGAAACCGTCAGGCCGAAGTTGTCCTTGACTGACGTGACATTGCCGAAGGCGTCGCGCTCGTAGGTCAGGACGACGTGGGGCAAGCCGGGCGTGCCGTCGTTGTCGACACTGGCGAGGTCTCCCAGCGCGTCGTACGTCATCGTGTATGAGCTGTTTTCGTCGGAGGCCCCGACGAGCCGGCCGAGCGCGTCGTACGTGTAGTGGAACGTGTCGAGCACCGCGGTGCCCGAGGCCTGCTGCCAGCTCTCGGAGACGGGGCGGTTCAGGGCGTCATACGTGTAGGTCCGGACCCGGCCGTCGCGATCGGTGTACTTGGTGAGGTTGCCGACCGCGTCATACTCGTACGACATCGAAACGCCGAGGGGGTCCGTCCGCTTCACGAGCCGGCCGAGGCAGTCGTACTCGAACTCGGTCCGGTTGCCGAGGGCGTCGACCGTGGCGATCCTGCGCCCCTCGTCATCGTACTCGTACTTCGTCGTCGAGCCCGTCGCATCGGTGACCGAGAGGGCGTTGCCCCTCGAGTCGTACGTCATCTGCGTGGTGGTGCCGTCGGAGCTAGTGATGGAGGTCGTCTGGTTGTTGGCGTCGTAAGCGTACGAGGTCGTCCGGCCGTCGGGGTCGGTTTGCGAGGTCATCCGACCCGCGGCGTCGTAAGTCCGATGCGTGACCTGCCCGAGCGGGTCGGTGATCGTGCTGACGTGGCCGGCGGAGTCATACCCGTAGGAGGTCGTCTTGCCGTTGGCGTCGGTGCTCGAGGTCATCCGGCCCAGAGCATCATAAGTGAAGCTCTGCTGGTTCCCATCCGGGCCGGTCTGGCCGATGGCATGGCCCCCGGCGTCGTAGGTGGTGGTGAAGGTCTGGCCTACCTGGTCGGTCGTGGTGACGAGACGATTGAGCCCGTCGTATGCGTAAGTGATCGTCTTCCCGAGCGCATCGGTCGCCCTCACGAGGTTCCCGGCCGCATCGTAGTCGAACGACGAGGTGTTGCCGAGGGCGTCGGTCTCCGTGAGCTCTTTGCCCATTGCGTCGTACGTGTACGAGGTGACGTGGCCCAGGGCGTCGGTGACGGTCAGGACGTTACCCGTGGCGTCGTACGTGTACGAGGTCACTCCGCCATCGGCGTCGGTCGTGTGGTCGAGCTTCCCGTCGGCCCTGTACACGTACTTGGTCGAGCCGTCGTCGCAGCAGATCTCCTCCACGACACGGTTGTTGGCGTCGTAGACATAGGTGATCGGGTGGCCCGACGGGTCGATGATCGAGGTGCGGCGGCCGGCCTCGTCGTAGGTGTAGCGGGTGACCTGGCCCAGGGGATCGGTAACGCTGACGAGTTGCCCCACCGCGTCATAAGCATACGTCGTCTTGTCGCCGAGCGGGTCGGTCTTGGTCAGGGGGCGCCCCGCGGCGTCGTAGGTGTAATTCCAGGTATTGCCCGCGGTGTCGGCTGTCTTCGTGAGCAGGCCGCGGGCGTCGTAGGAGGCGAGGGCGACCGAGCCGTCGGCATAGGTCGTCTTTGTCGGCTGAGTGGCCGAGCCTTCGTACTCGTAGCGAGTGACTTGGCCGAGGTTGTCGGTGAAGGTGATGATCCGCCCCTGGGCGTCGCGGGTGAACGTGCTCTTCTGCCCGAGCGCGTTGATCAGGCCCGCCGTCCGGCCGAACTCGTCGTAGAGGGTCGTGGCGGTCCGGCCGAGGGCGTCGGTCACGGATGTGATGTTGTTGTGGTCATCATACGTGACCTTGCTCACGTTGCCGAGGGCATCGGTTGTGCTGGTGACGTTGCCGTTGGCGTCGTACGTCATCTTGACCGTGTTGCCCGACGGGTCGGTGACGGACGTGAGGTTGTCGGCGTCGTCGAACGTGAAGTTACGCGTATGGCCGAGCGGGTCGACGGTCTTGGTGACGTTCCCCCGGTCGTCAAAGTTCAAGGTCGTCTGGTTGCCGAGGGCATCCACGATCGTCTGGCTGCCGCCGACGGTGTCATAAGTATTCGTCGTCGTATTCCCCGAGGCATCCGCCAGGCCGATGAGCTTGCCGTCGCTGTCGAACTGGGCCGTGGAGGCATTGCCGGCCGGGTCGGTGATCGAGGAGAGGAAGTGCGGGTGCGCTGGGTCGTCGAGATAGCCGTAGGTTGTGGCCCGGTTGGTCGGATCCTTGGCGGTGATGAGGTCGCCATTCGCGTCATACGAATACGTGAGGACGACGCCGCCGGGGACCTCGATCTTGACGATCCTGCCTTGCGGGTCGCGGTCGAACTTGACGGAGACCCCCGACGAACTGGTGATCCCGTCGCTCGTGTACGTGAGGGTATTCCCTGCGCGGTTGTTGACGCTCTCCAGCCCCTTGAACTGGTTGTACTGATAGGTGGTCCCGTCGGTCGTCTCGAGCCGGTAGATGGAGGGGTTGTACGGGAACCCGATGTACTGCATGGCGTACGTGCCGTCGGTCAGCCTGGTGAGCGCCGTGGCGTCGACGCTCAGCGTGTCATGCACGCCGGGGTCGGGGACGAAGCTTGGGAGATAATACCCGCCGCCGAACCAACTGAACTGGGGCACGGCCTTGAACGTGAACCCTTCGCGACGCCCGTTCGGGGCATTGATGTAGACGCGGGTCCCGTCCTTGAACGGAGTCGCCGCGTAGAACTGCCCCTCGACCTCGAGCGGGTTGACGGGGACCGACTCGCTGATGCGGGCATCCTGCACCGCGAGGCTCCAGCCGTAGCCGAAATCGCCCGAGGTATTCGCCTGCCGCGTGTCATAAGTCCGCGAGACCGTGATGGGGATGCCCACGACCGAGATCGCCAGGTCGGTCACCGTGATCTGGTATTGCCCCACGGAGCGCTGGCCGGTCACGTCGACCGGGATGATCTGCCCGGTCGCGTTACCGTTGGTGTCGAAGGCGAGGACCCTGATCACGTAACTATCGTTGAGTAGCAACGAGGGGTCGAACGTCGCGAGGGGCCCGTTCGTGATCGAGGCCGAGCCGACCTTCTCGGTGATGAAGTGATAGGCGGGGTTCTCCGCGGTCGGGTCGTTCACGTCCACGTCTGAGGCCAACGCGTACTCGACCCGATAGCGCTCGAGGTCGGGGCTGGAAACCGTGCCGATGATCGGCGTGGGGGCCGTGATCGAGGAACCCGGGGCGGGGCTCGTGACGGTCACGACGGGGCCGTCGGTGTCGGCCGGATCGATGACCCGCAGCGTCAGGGTCGCGCTGCCGACGTTGCCGGCCGCGTCGGTGCCGGTGGCGACGAGGTTATGGACGCCGCCGCTCGCGAAGGTGAGCGTGGCCTGGCCATCGGCGTTGATGGCCACGCGCTCGCCGTCCAGGGTGAGGGTGACGTTGGCCAGGCCAATGTCATCGGTCGCCTGCACGACCACGACCACGGGGTTGCCGATCGACGCCGGGTTCGCCCCCGAGACGATCTTGACGATGGGTGCCTTGGTGTCGGGGACGAGCGAGAAGTTCACGAGCTGCGAGGCCGAAGCCCCCTGCGCGTCGGTGACGACCACCGTGAAGGTGTGCGAGCCGGCATCGCCAGCGCTGGTCGTCCATCGGATCCGGCCGACGCCGTCGATGGTCATGCCGTCGGGGGCATCCTGGATCGAGTAGGTGAGGGCATCGCCTTCGGGGTCGCGGGCCTGAACGTCGTAACGATAGACGCCACCGGCCGCCGCAGTTTTCGCCGACGCCGGGGCCTCGGTGATGACCGGGGGAGCGTTCGTGCGAACGAGCAGCGTGTAACGCTGATAGGCGCGGTGGCCCCCCGGATCATCGGCCGCGACGGTGATCGTCGGCGCACCGGCCTGGGCGACTGTCGGCGTCCAGTGGATAAGGCCTGTCGTTGCGTCGATGGCCATGCCGGTCGGCGGGGATATCAGAGAGTAAGTGATCGCCTGCCCTTCGGGGTCGACCGCGCGGACCTGATAGGTGTAGTCCGCACCGACGGGGGCCCGGAGCGGCGGGATCGAGATGATCGCCGGCGTGCGGTCGGGCGTCACGGCCACGACCTGCGCGGTGAAGGACTGAATGCCCTCGCCGCCGAAGCCGTCCGTCACCTTGACGCTGACCTGCTGGGCCCCGACCTGTGCGGCGATCGGCGTCCAGCGGATCAGGCCGGTGTCGGGGTCGATCGTCATGCCGGCGGGGGCCTGGTCGAGCGAGTACGTGAGCTTGTCGTTCTCGGGATCGACCGCGCGGACTCCATAGAAGTACGGGGTCGCGGTCCCCGCATCGGTGCTCGGCGTGGAGACGATCGACGGCGGGGCGTCGGCGCACTCGACGAGGAGCTGGATCGTCTGGGTCCCCGAGGCCCCCGAAGGATCCGTCACCCGGACAACGATCGTCTGCGGCCCTCGCTGCGACTCATCGGGCGTCCAGACGAGCGTGCCGAAGGCAGGATCGATCGAGACCCCGTGGGGCGACGAGTCGAGGCTCCACTGAACGGGGTCGCCATCCGGGTCGATGGCGCGGAGGGCGTAGTCGAAGGTGCGGCCGTCGGGCACGAGGGCGGTCGGCGGGGTTGAGACGATCGCCGGTGCGCCGTTGGTCTTGTCGGCGGTGACGATCAGGGTGAAGGACTGCGTCGTCGAGCCGCCGCGGCCGTCGCTGACGACTACGCTGACGCCATGATCGCCGAGCGCGGCATTGGTCGGGGTGTAGGTGAGTCGCCCCGTGGCAGCGTCGATCGTGAGACCATCGGGCCCCGAGGCGAGCGAGAAGGTGAGGGGATCGCCGTCGGGGTCGGTCGCCGCGATCGGATAGGTCCAGGTCGCACCGAGGGAAACCCGGGAGGGCGGGGACGAGGTGATCGACGGATCGTGGTTCTCGCCCGGCGCGGCGACCACTTCGAGGGTGAACGCCAGGGTCGTGACGCCCCCCTGGCCGTCGTCCACCTCGATGGTAACGGGGAACGAACCTGGTCCGGCCGGGGTCCACCGCAGGGCCGCGAGGTAATCTCCGCCGGCCCAGGGGGCGACCGTCATGCCAGTCGGCCCGTCGACGAGCCGGACGGTTATCGGGTCGTTCTCGGCGTCCTGCGCGGCGACCTTGAAGGTCCAGGGGAGGCCGACCGTCGCCGGCGAGGCTGGGCTATTGGCGATGACCGGGGCCGTGTTCGCCGGGGTGACGTTAAGCGTGAACGACTGCAGGGCGATCCCGCCGAGGCCGTCGCGGGCCCGGATCACAACGGTCTGGCCGCCAACGTCGTCGGGCTCGGGTCGCCAGGCCAGGGAGCCCGTCGCCGGGTCGATCACCATGCCCGCAGGGGCCGTGGCCAGGTCATAGGTCAGGGTCGCCGCCAGCGGGGTCCAGGCCTTCGCCAGGTAGTTCAGGAGGTCGCCGGCACGGATTGTCGTCGGGGGCACGGAGACGAACTGAGGGTTGACCCCCTGGGTCGAAGTCTGGCCATTGCGGACCGTCAGCACGAAGTCCTCGCGGGTCACGCCCCCGGCATCGTCGTCGACCTGCACCGTCAAGGGCGTGCTGGCGAACGCACTGCTTCCGGGGGTCCAGGTGATCTGCCCCGAGGCGGGGTCGATGCTCATGCCGGCCGGGGCCTTCGCGAGCGAGAACGTCAGCGTGTTGCCAGAGTCAGGATCGCTCGCCGTGATGACCTGAGCGTAGGCCGACCCGATGGTGGCCTCCGGCAAGGTCGACGTGGTGATCGTCGGCGCCGTGTTCTGGTTCACGACAAGGTTGAATGTCGTGGAGTCGGTCCCGCCGACGCCATCGGAAACCTCGATGGTGACGGGATGCGAACCGAGGTCGGCCGAAGTGGGAGACCAGGCGAGGGCTCCCGTCGAGGAATCGAGGGTGAGGCCGTCGGGGCCGTCGATCAGGTGGTAGGTGAGGGTCTGGCCAGGGTCGGAGTCGAGTGCCTTGATCTGCGAGGCATAGGTGCCGGGCGTGGCGAAGGCCTGCGGCAGCGTGACGAAGACTGGGGCGTGGTTGTCGTCGCTGGCCCGGATGCAGATTTGGAACGACTGCAGGGTGCGACCGCCCCGGCCGTCGCTGACGGCGAGGACGACGTCGGCCTGGCCGATCTGGTCGGGGGTCGGGGTCAAGGTCACGAGGCCATTGGTAGCCACGGCGAGACCCGTCGGGCCCGATTCCAGTGAGAAGGCCAGGTCGTCGCCATCGGGGTCGGTGGCCGTCGCCTGGTACTGGTAGGGCGAGCCGACGCGGGCTAGGACGCCGGGGACCGATGTGAAGACCGGCGGCCGGTTCGGAGGCGCGGCGATCGCCTGGAGGACGAACCGCTGCTGCGCGAGGCCCCCCTGGCCGTCGTCGACCTCGACGGTGATGTCGTGGCTGCCGATGTCGGAGGTCCCGACGGCCCAGCTCAGGTGGCCGGCGTTGTCGATGGTCAGGCCGTCGGGACCGCTCACGATCCGATAGGTGAGCGTGTCGTCCTCGGGGTCGGTTGCGGTGAGATTGTACGTGTAAGTCTTGCCGGCGATCGCCTCGATGGCCGGGAGCGACGTGATCGTTGGGGCCTCGTTGAGCTTGCCGAGGAAGACGAGGCTGTACGTGAACTGGCTGTGGTTCGGGTTGAGGAACCTGGCGTTGAGGAAACCGGTCTGCCCATCCGGGGCAAGCTTGCCGCCGGTCACGAGGCCGGTGAAGTCGTAGTAGGGGACGCCATCGGGTGTCTTGCCCGACGCGCCCAGGACCTGGACCGACGGGTCGCTGATGTTGGCGATGCCGACGAGCAGGGGGGCATTGGCGTCGTACTGGCCGGAGTTCTTGACGGCAAAGTCGGCGTAGAGGATCCCCTCGGCCTCGTTGTACGAGGTCCTCGCGTAGCTCGGGGTGAAGCTCCCCGTCACGTCGGCGAACTGCGAGAAGTCCACCGAACCGGGGGCGGACTGGACCCCCTGGACGGTCAGGCTGACCTGCGCCGTCTGGCCGTTGGAGTCGGTGGCGACGACCTGATAGCTGTTCGAGCCGGAGCGGACGTGGACCTTGGCGAAGAACCGCCCGGCCGCGTCGAGGACGTCCACCATCACGCCATTCACCGTGACCGCGACGATCGCGACGCCCGTCACCGAGGCCGAGGCGAGGCCGGTCAGGGTCAGGTCGGTGTCGGCCTGCGCGGAGGAGCCGTCGGAGGGGGTGTCGACCACGACCGTCGGCGGCTCGACGGCTCCTCGCCAGCGAATCGTGGCCGTCTTCGAGACGTCGCCCACCGAGGCGACAATCACGTCGGAGCCGGCATTCGCCCCGGCGAGCGTGAACACGGCGTTGCCATTCTCATCGGAGAACGCGAATCCAGACGCCACGTTGGAGCCGGCCGAGTTGAAGTCGACGCGGACCCCGACCAGGGGATTGCCGTTGACGTCGAGCACCCTCGCGGTGAACGTCTGCGAGGTCCCCACCTGGCGGTCGACGCTGGCGGGGGTCAGGGCGATGCTATCCACCAGGGCCACCGGGGCAAGCGACTGGCCGCCGAGGTAGCCGTAGCCATCGTACACGGCATAGCCGTAGACGAAGACGCCGAACGGCTCAGCCCCGGCGAAGTCATGGGCCCCCACGTCGATCGGGACCTGGGCCCCGACATAGCCGCTGTCCCCAATCGCGTGGAAGAGGTCGGCCGCGAGGGGCACGCCGTCCAGTTCGATCGAGCCGACCGCCGAGGCCGGGGCGACCACGTTCACGAAGTTCGTCGGGAACCCAGTTGCAGGAGTCGTGATCGTGTAGTGGTCGAGGAACTGCTCGAAGGGGGGGACGATGATCATGAACGGGTCGGCCGAGACGTTGTCGAAAGAGAGGCTGTGCGAGAACTGAGCGACGAGGACCGCGTGGTTCGTCTGAATGCGTGAGGGATCTTCAAGGTTCGTCTCATACCAGTGGCCGGCGTCGATGGTGGCGACGAGGGTGCCGTTGATCGTGATCTCGGTGTCGTCCGCCTGGGCGACGATCCGGAAGACGTCGCCGTGAAGGCGGGTGGCCAGCGGATACGTGAGGAACTCGCGGCCCCAGCTATCGGTGGAGGGGAGCTGCTCGACGAGGTGGTTGGCGGCGGCATAGCCATCCGGCACGAACGCCGCGAGGTTGCCGCCGAAGACGGCCACCGGCTTGTCGGAGGTGACGAGCGTCCCGGTCATGTCGCCGCCGGCCACCTGCCGGAGCTGATAGGTCTGGCCGGCGTCGAGGTGGATCGTCTGCACCGGGATCGTGAACTGGCTCACGATGCGGTCGAGATAGAGCCGGGCCCCCGCAGGGGCGGAGAAGTTGACCGACTGGCTGCCGCCGATCGGGACCTCCAACGTACCCGCGCCGAAGCCGGAGGTCGTCACCGGGGCGTCGGGGGTCAGGGTCGACACGATCGTGTAATTCACGGGGTCGATCCCGTGATAGTTGAGGACGAGGATATAAGTCCCCGTCCTCTGCGTGGTCACCGCAAGGTCCGCATTGATCCCGTTGGCGATGACCTGGCCGTTTGACGGGTCGTAGAGGAACCAGTCGGTGTTGGCGGGGAGGGTGCTCGCGTGGAGCAGGAGGGCCTCGGCGGCGGCGGCGTTGATCCGGTAAACCGCGACGTTGCCGTCGGAGAGCGTCCCGCTGACGGGGGTCCCCGAGGCCAGGGCAGGGGCCGAGGCCACGTCGAGCACGCGGAACTTGTAGGTGCTGGCCGACGCATCCGCCCCGGCGATCAGGATGGTGTACGTCCCGGTCGCGGTCAGGGTGATCGGCCCGAGGTTGCCGTCCGCCTGCCCCGTGCGGATCAGGTCGCCAGCGGGGCCGATGATGCGGACCTCCTTGTTCGTGGGCGTCGAGCCGAGGCCGTCGTAGAAGAGGGTCTGGCCGGCGGTCCCGTCGAACGCATAAGCCACATACTCGCGGCCGGTGGGCAAGGTGCCGGAGGCCGTCGACCCGATCGCGAGCGGCGTGGCGTCCGCGAGGTCGAGGAACTTGAAGGAGTGGTCGATTGCAGTGTCGCTCCGGCCACGGATCACCACGTAGTACGAGCCCGTGAAAGCCGCCGTGAATGGGACGTCGTCCTCGAGGTTGCGCACCGTGATGAAGTTGAAGTTCCGGTCGTAGATCTCGACAGTGCCCTGGGCGCCTCCGGCGTTAAGCCCGTTGTAATAGTAATTATGCCCGGCCGTCGCCGAGAACCGGTACACGACCGTCTCTCGCCCGGTCGGCAAGGTGGCGTTGACGGTCGAGCCGGCCGTGATCGCCGTCCCAGCCGCGGCGTCGAGCATGCGGAAATGGACGGTCGTCGCGCCCGTCGCGTAGCCCTCGATCAGGAGCGTGTAGACGCCGGTCACGCCCCCGTTGATCGGGTAGAAATCGTCATTATTGTTCCGCGCCGCGACGGTCCGACCGAAGGGGTCGATCAGGCGGAAGCCCGCGATGTTCGTGGCGGCGTCGAGGCCGTCGAACAGGAGGGTCTGGCCGGCGTTGACCGAGATTTTGTAGGCGACCGACCCCTTGCCGGTGGCGCCGAGGTCGGCGGCGGCCGTGCTGCCGACGGCGAGCGTGCCGGCGGAGGAGAGATCCCGGAGGTTGAACGCGTAAGGAAGCGCCGCCGATGTGTTGGATCGGAAGACGAGCCGGTACGTCCCGTCCTCGGGCAGCACGACCGGCCCGTTATTGTTGTCGCGGTTCGACGCGAAGATGTTCACGTCACCCGGGCCGACCAGCGTCACCGACGCGTTCGGGAAGTCGCCGAGCAGCGAGTCGTAATAGAGCGTCTGGCCGGCCGTGCCGACGAACTGGTAGACGACGCTCGACCGGCCATCCGGGAACGTCCCGCTGACGTCGGTATTGAGGGCGAGCGTAGGTGCCGCGTCCGGGTCGGTCAGGCGGAAGTGGTACGTCGCCGAGGCGGCGGTGTTGTTCTGGATCAGGAGGATGTACGAGCCGCCCTGAGTGAGCGGGCCGAACTGATTCTGATTGTCGGCGTTCGAGGTGCTGATGAAGTTGCCGCTCGGGTCGAGGAGCGACAGGGCGACGTTGGCAAAGTCGGTCTCCGGGCTGTCGTAGAGCAGGCGCAGGCCGACGACCGAATTGATGCGATAGGCCCTGGAACCGAGCGCGTCGTCGATGGTTCCGGAGACGTCATCGCCCGGGTCGATCGCGGTGGCCGCCGAGAGGTCGAGGATGCGGAACGCATACGAGCCCGCGGCCTCCGGGGTGTTGCCAGCGAGGGCCAACGTATACGTCCCCGAGGTCGGCAGGAGCCAGGGACCGCTGTCGCTCGTATCGTTCGTGTTCAGGATGAGGGCCCCGTTCGGATCCTTCACCGAGACGACGAGGTTCTCCCCCTGTCCGTCCAGGCTGTCGAGATAGATCAGGCGCCCGCCCGGGGCATTGAACGTATAAGTCGCCGTGTTACCCGCGGTGATGTTGAGGGTGTTCTTCGTGCCGAAGCCCGTCGGAGCGACCGCGGCCTGGGTCGCGAGCGACGCGTTGAAGGAGTACGTGAGCGGCGAGGCCCCTCCGCTCCCGAAAAGCACGAGTTGATAGGCCCCGGCGCGGGCCAGGGGGGCCGACCAGTTCTGGTCGAGGTTGCGGCCGATCACCGCACGTCCATCAGGCCCGAAGAGGTACCAGGAGCCGCCGTTCGTGTTCGAGAGCGCCATCATGTCGACGGCCAGGGTCTGGTTCCCGGGGCTGTTGAACCGATAGACGGCCATACGCGAGGCCGGGTCGAGCGTGCCGGCGTTGGCGGTGCTCGTCGAAAGGGCCGGGACCGTCGCGGCGTCGAGGAGCCGGAAGTCGAACGAGGTGGCCGTCGCCGACCCGCCTCGGATGATGAGCGTGTACGTCCCGTCCTCGTCGAGCACGATCGGGCCGCGGTCGCCCAGGGCATTGCCCGACGAGACGGGCTGCATCCCGGGACCATACAGTTCGAAACCGCCGGCATTCGTCGATGCGTCCTCGGGGTCATAGAAGAGGGTCTGGCCGGCGGTCCCATGGAACCGGTACGCGAGCGTCTCGCCGCCGGTCGGCAACGTCGCGGTCGCGGTCGCCCCGAGCGTGAGAGTCGGTGACGTCGACATCTTGAGGACGCGGAAGTGGACCTCGCCGGGGGTGTCGGAGCCGCCGTAGAAGGCCAGGGTGTAGGTGCCGCTGACCGACGCGACCATCGGGCCGCGATCGCCGTCGGCGCTCACGTCGGTCAGGCGATTGCCGGCCGGGTCGTAGATCGAAACTGTGACCGACTGGAACGTCCCGGCCAGGCCGTCATAGATGAACGCATCGCCGGCATCGGCGTTGAACCGGTAGAGCAACGTCTCGCGGCCGGTCGGCAGCGTGGCCGTCACGGTCGAGCCGACGGTCACAGAGGTGCCCGCGTTGGCGTCGAGCAGTCGGAACGGGATCGTGAGCGGGTTGCCCTGCGTCGCCTGGATCTGGAGTCGATAGGTGCCCGAACGGGTGATGAGGACCGGATCCGTATTCCGATCCGCGCCCAGCGTGAATAGAGCGTTGCCGGCCGGGTCGACGAGCCTCGCCTGCGAACCGGGCTGGTCGCCGCCGAGCGTGTCATACGTGATCATCTGCCCGGCGGTCAGGTTGACGTTGTACCAGCGCGACTCCCGACCCTGCGGGAATAAGGCCGTCGCGGTCGTCCCTATCGCCAGGTTCGGCGAGGCGGAGAGATCCATCAACCGGAAGGCATACGAATAGGCGGCCGAGGTCCTGCCCGTGATGATCACCTTGTACTCGCCGTCCAGAGGCAGCGTGAACGGGTCGGAATCCGCGCCGAATGAGGAGTTCGCGACGACCACCCCACCCGGGCCGGTGATCTGATAGCCGACGTTCCCGTCCTGGCCTGAGAGGCCGTCGAACGCCAGGGGCCTGCCCGCATTGCCCTGGAACCGATAGGCCACCGTCTCGCGGCCGGTGGGAAGGCTCCCGGTCACGGGCGTGCCAATGATCAGGGTGGGGGCCACGCTCGCGTCGACCACCTTGAAGCCCGTGTCGACGGGCGTGTTGCTCTGGCCCGACACGATCACGTAATAGGTGCCCGTCTCCGGCAGGGTGTAGAGGCCGGACGACTGTTCGGACCCTTGCTGAAGATCCACGCGGAGGCTCGGAGTGACCAGGCGGACCGAGACGTTCTGGCCGTTCCGGTCGAGGCCGTTCAGCACGATCTGGTGACCGATCGTCCCCTGGAACTTGTAGACCTTGGTTTCCTGCCCGGTGGGGAGCGAGAGCCTCGTATCCTGGTTGAGGGTCAGCGCGGCGGAGTCGGCGTCGAGGTTCAAGATCCGATAAGAGTATGTCCCCGCGTGGGTCGGGTAGGGGGAGTCGACCTTGAGCGTGAAGTCCCCGGACTGGCCCAGGGAGATCGGCCCGATATCGTTGCCATTCCCGTCCGACCCCACGACCCGGCCATCCGGCCCGATGATCGCGACGTTGGAGTTGTTGATCGGCGTCACGCCCGGCCCGGGGGTGATCGTCACGTTCGTGCCGTCGTGGGCGCCGACGATCGTGATCTGCGAACTCGGCAGGTACGCGAGCAAATACGAGGTCGTCCCGTACGCCATGTTCACATAACGCGTGCCGAGCGAGTCGACCGGGAGCGCGAGGAAGGCGTCGGTGGTGGCCTGGGCCGTGTTGAGCCCGTAGACCGTCACCGGGTCATCCGCGACGATGTGGACCCCCTTGTTCTCGATCTCGGCAAGGCTCGTGACCTGCACGTCGGCCGGTAGGGGGACGCTCGTGATCTGCCCCGGCGTCACCGAGAAGTCCTGCGTAAAGCTCAGGCCCGGGATCGAGACCGTCCCATGCGTGGCCACGTCGCCGGTGATGAACAGCGTCTTGACCGGGATGCGCCCCCCCTCGACGAGGTTGTCCGAGAAGGCGATCCAGAACTCGCGCCCGGCCGAGGTCGGGACGTTGCTCGTGTCGACCGCGGGGCCGACGAGCGTGGTGGCATTCGCGGTCGGGCTGCCGTTGGATGTGAATGCGTTTGCGTTGGACGTCCCCAGGCTCTGGGTCGAGTTGCTCGAACTGCTGGATGTGAACGAAGTCGTCGGAGTCGTCGTGGATCCGTTGGACCCACTTTGCAGAATGGTGGTCGACGAGGAAACCCCGGCTAGCAGTGCTGTGAGGTTCGAGGCCCCACCCGAGCCATTGGACGCGAACGTCGTCGTCTGGCCGGGGGTTCCCGGCGCACCCGGCACGAATGAGGCCTCGCCCGCGACGACCACGACGCAGCCGATCTCGGCGTGAGTCTCGGTGTCCTCGTCATTGTTCACGAGGCGAAAGACCAGGCGGGCGGCCGTGCCGACGGCGACTCCCGAGAGGTCGACCGAGACGATCGAGCCCGAGACGGTCGTCCCGCTGCCGAGCGCCGCGTCGAGCCCCTCGGTCCGGTTGTAGAAGGCGTCTCGGCCATTGCCGATGGTCGGGACGATCGGCCGCCCCTGGCTATCCACGAGCGCGACCTCGAAGGCGTCGCGGACCGACCCGGTGGACGCGGTGTCGAAGTCGAGCGAATCGAGGTCGAACTGCAACTTCGTGGCGCCGGCGGGGATGGTGAACCCGGTGGCAATGTTGACGAGGAACGAGTCGCCTTCGCGGAGCAGGGCATGCCCGTCGGTGGGGGTGACCGTCCCCTTGCCCGGGTCGCTGCCCCCGTCCTGGCTGACATTCCAGCCAGAGAGGTCGCCGGCGAAGCCGCAATGGATCAAGGACTGCGTGGCCGTCCCGACGTTGCCGGCCGCGTCGGTCGCCCGGACGTGGAACGTCTTCACACCCAGGGGGAGCGAGACCCCGTCGAACCGGAAATTCCCCGAGGCGTCGGCCGTGGCCACCGCGCCGGTCTCGACCAGCGTGAGCGAGAGTCCGGCCTCCGTCCTGCCCAGCAGGTTGACCGATGAGAGGTCGGTCATGTGATCGCCAACCGTGTCGGTATCCGACTCCGGCGCCAGGTCGAACGCGACGGCCGGGGCCTTCGTGTCCAGGATGAAGTTCGTCGTCGCCACGTTCGAGGTGTGCCCCGCGCGGTCGGTCGCGACAAACTGAAGCTCGTGCGTGCCGTCGGCTGTGCCGTCGAGGGCGAACGTCGTGGGGTAAGTGAAAGCCCCCGTCGTCGCATTGAACGCGAGGTTGTTCAGCCCCCCGCCGTCCACCTTGTATTGAAGAAGGGCGAGATCGCCGTCGGCATCGGAGGCATTCCCCGCGAACAGGATGTTCGTCCGGCTCAGCCGCCCCGACTGGCTTGAGAGCGTAACCACCGGGGCCCGACCGCTCGAACCGCCGTTTCCGCCGCCCCCTCCGTTGCCACCACTTCCTCCTCCGTTCCCACCGCCGTTGTTTCCGCCATTACCACCATCGTTTCCGCCGCCATTACCCCCGCTATTGTTATTACCGAAGGTGACGCGCGCGATCATGTCATTGAAGTCCCGGTCCCCCCCGCGCGGGAGGTCTTCCCAGGCGAAAGTCGCACCGGCCTCGGCGCGGATGTGGGCGAACCTATCGATATTGCCCCTCGACATCGAGACGTAAACCCTGGGGCGGAGGCGGGGCCTGGCGTGGAAGGCTTCCTGGGTGGAACCATTGGCGACGAGGTAGAGCCCGTAAGACGTACCTCCGGGCAGCATGACCGTCACCGACGAGCCCTTCGGCGCATCCTGACCGAAGATCACCCGGGCACCCGGCCTCGTCAACGCGGCCCTCAGATAGCCGGGGGCACCGGGGCGGAACTGGCCGACGCGGCCGTTCGCGTTGAGGACGGGGAAGATTCCCATCTCATTGCGGTATGAGGCCTGGCGGTCGTCCAGGTGGAAGGTGACGGTCACCATCTGCCCGGCTTGACCCGGCACGGTGAGCAGGACGACCGAGCTCCCCGCGAGGGCGGAGGGCCGGACGGCCTGCTCGGTCACGGCGGCGCTCAGCCTCGAGAGCAGCGTCCGCGCTTCCAGGGCCTCGGTCGCCGGGGGGACGATACGCCGTTTCGGGCGGGCGTTGAATGGCTGGGGAGACCTCGACCGAGACGGACCGGTGCCACGGTTCATCGCTGCCTCGCGTTCGCGTTCAGGACCCAGAGGGTAAGGAGAGAGAGTTCCTTAACCTCTGAATGAACGAAACGCGTCAGAATGTTACCGGCGTGAGGTCAGAGAAAAGGCCTCGAACATGGCATTAATCTCTTCATCGACCTCCTCGGAGGTCGAGACGGTCCGCGCGATCTCCTCGCGCAAGAGCGTTTCGAACCGCTCGCGAAGCCTGTGGGCGGCCACGCGGAGGGATCCGGGGGTGAGGCCCAACTCGTCGGCGAGGTCGCGATAAGAGCCGGAGCGGCCGTCGATCAGCCGGCCCAGGAGCGACTCGAGCGGTATCATCCGGGCGGATCGGGCCGACTCCTCGCGGATCCGGGAGACGACCCGGTCGAGCAGGGCCTCCGCCCAGGCCCGGGTGAACGCGACCTCCGGCAGGGGGCCGGGATCGGCCACCTGACCCGCATCATGCGAAGGGTGGTCGATGGAGAGCAAATGGCGGCCGCCTCCCCGTCGTGCGGCGGAGTCGTATCGTCGGCGATTGGCCCGAAAATGCCTCAGGGCGGCGAGGAAGTAGGGGCGGAACCGGCCGCGTGTCTTATCATACTCGGCCAGCGGGCGGGAATCTCCCACAAGATAGAGGAAGAACTCCTGGGTTAGATCCTGCGCCTCGTCCTGGTTGCAACCGTCGCGACGGAGGTAGGAGTAGACCGGGCCCCGGAACGTGTCACAAAATGCGGCCAGCGCGAGGCGGCCAGCCTCGGTGTCAGGGCGACCCGCCGCCGCGATCACGCTCCAGTGCGACGACTCGGGCCAGGGGCTGTGTTCGGTCGTGTCGAGCATAAGTCCGGCGCCGGGGGGCGTGCGGTTCGGCGTCGGCGCCCGGGGGCAGCCACGCCACTCGGGTCCCTCACCACCTTTCGAACAAGACGCGCCCGATTCGATTTCGGTTGCGTCCGGAGTTCGATACGTGAGCAAGCCCGACCAGTGACACTCCGACCGTATTGTATCGGAGGTCGCCCAGCTCCGCGCCTACTCTCCGGACTCGTCGCCTTCTTTCAACGCGTCGGCGCCGGGGACGAAGCGGGCTTGGCCTGAATGAGGCCCTTGAGGTCGTCCCAAAGCTTTTGCCAGCCTGGCCTTTCCGCTTCCGGGAGGCGTGCGATCGCGTCTTGTCCTCGCACACCGGCGAAGCTCGGGTCGCGGCTCCAGTAGCCCAGCCTCAACAGCACGTAATGACGTGCCTCCTGGTTCGACCCGGCCTCATCAAGCTGAATCCGGCGCTTCTCCAGGTCGGCCCGGAGCCAGCCGAGCGCGAGGTTCCTCCATCGGGCGAGGCTCGGATCCGCCGCCCGCGCCGGTTCACCGGCACCCGCCATCGCCGCCGCCCCCGACGCGGCGTAACGGTCCCCGGTCACAAGGTCCTCGGCCAGTTCCGGCTTGCGGGCAAAGACCTCCGCATATAAGCGAGCAGCCTCGGCGTGCCGACTCCGGCCCGGCCAACCGCAGAGCCTGGCCATGCCGAGCAGGTCGTCCACGGGGACCTTCGAAGTCTCCTCGAGCTTCAACACACCTTCAAGCTTGGGCTCCAGCGGCGCGAGAGATCGCGCCATCTTCAACATCGGCTCGAAGGTCGCCCACAAGGGGTGGTCGTTGGGCATCTTCGCCAGGCCCGCCTCAAAGGCGGGGATCGCGTCGGAGAACCGACCCAGCCGATACGCGGCGAGCCCTCGGTTGGAGTGGGCCTCGACATAGCCTTCCCGATGCTTCACCGCCTCGCCGTAGGCGTCGAACGCCTCGGCGAACTTCCCCTGTTCATCGAGGGCGAAGCCGAGGTTGAAGTAAGCGAGCGCGTACCCCGGCCGCAGCTCGATCGCCTTGCGGAACGAGGCGACGGCCTCATCCAACTTCTTCTGCTGGGTCAGGGTGTTGCCGAGGTTGCAGTAGGCCTCGGGGTAGTCCGGCCGGAGCGAGATGGCCTCGTGGTAGGCCGAGACCGCCGCATCGAGCCGTCCGGCATTCTGCAGGGCCGAGGCCAGGTAGAAGGGAACGGCCGGGTTGTCGCGACTCATCGACAGGGCGGCGGTCAGGTAAGCTCGCCCCTCGTCGGAGCCTTCGGGTTTGAGCGCGGTGAGGGTCGCGGCCAGTTCGAGGTTGATCCAGAAATCGTCGGGATGCGAACGCCGGGCGGCCCGAAGGACCTCGGCCGATTCCTTCACCGCACGATGTTCTCGGAGCGCGGCCCCGAGCGAGGCGAGGACCGGAGCCGGGGGTCCCGAGGCCGGGAGCGAGCGGGCCAGCGATCCCAGGGCCTCGCGGTCGGGCTTCGCCAGGGCGCGACGGAGTTGGCCGGCGGGACCGGCGGGGTCGGGGTCGGCGGCCTCGGAAATGGCCCGCAGTCGTTTCCTGGCGGCGGGGTCGGGGCTGATCCGCCCCCAGTCGTCGAGCGCCGAGACCAGTTCCACTCGCAATGGGCTGGATCGGACGAGTCCGGCGGTCCGTTCGTCGGGACCGGCCGGGACATTGATGCCGTAAGCCTGGAACGCGGCGTCGTAGGCAGCCGAGGCCTCGGCCGGGAGCAGGCGGCCAGGTCCGAGCTGTGACGGGAAATAACGGATGTCGTCGAGCCGGGCGAGCATCGCCAGGTCGGCGAGGGCGGGGGAGAAGCGGGCCTTCACGGCCGGGTCGCTCCGGGCGAGCAGGCCCTCGGCCTTGCGGTGTGCCGAGCGAGCGTCGAGGCTCCGACCCCGCTGCCTGAGCCTCGAGGACTCTTCGATCGCGTCGGCGACGGATCGAGCCGTCTCGGCCGAGGCCCGCGCCGCTCGCTCATGCTCGGAGTAGAGAACCGCACCGGCGAACGAGCAGACGAGCAGGAGCACGAGGCTCAACGCCCATCGACGACGCTCCTCGACGGCTCGGATGGCGGTTCGTACTCGAGCCTCTTCCGCCTCCTTGAGCCGCTTCTGCACCCCCGCCTGGTAGTCGAGGAGCCGCGCGGCGACCTCCCCGGCATGGGCGGGGCGATCTGCAGGATCTGCCGAGAGGCAGGCCCGGGCGAGGGCTTTCAACTCGGGGGCGGCCTCGCAGGACTTGAGCCGTTTCAGGGCGCCGGCGAGGTTGCACTCCCTGGCCTTGCTCATCACCTCTTCACGCGAGCCCCCCCGGTAGGGTGGCAGCCCGGTGAGGATCTCGCAGAGCGTGGCCCCCAGACCGAAGACGTCGGCGCGTTGATCCCGGGCGGTCGGAGACCCCGAGGCCTGCTCGGGGCTCATATAGGCGGGGGTACCCGCGACCCCGGCCCCACCGACCGGCCACGACTCATGCCCGCCGATGAGTTGAGCCAACCCCCAGTCGACGAGGTGAACCTCGCCGAAATCCCCCACCATGATGTTGGCCGGCTTCACGTCGCGATGGACGACCCCCCGGTCGTGCGCATACGCCAGGGTCTGGCTCACCTGAAGGAAGACGCCGACAGACCATGTCAGCTCGGGCCGATCCCGGAGCAGGCCGGCGAGGGTCTGCCCCCCGATCAGCCTCATCGTGAAGAAGGGGAGGCCGTCGATCTCGCCTATATTGTAGACCGGTACCAGTCCCGGGTGCTGCAAACGCCCGCCGACCCTGGCCTCGTCGAGGAACCGCCGACGCATCGCCGGGGAGTCGCGGTGCTCGTCCTTCAGGACCTTGAGCGCGACCCGACGGTCCAACCTCGGCTCCTCGGCCTCGAAGACGACGCCCATGCCTCCCTGACCCAGCTTGCGGAGCACGTCGAGGCCGAACTCGAGGTAGACCCGCTCCTCGAAACTCGACCCTTCCTCATCATCGAGCAAGCTCGGGCCCGGTGCATCGTCGCCTGGAGAATCCATCTCCCGATCGACCACAAGGCGCAGGAGGCAACAGGGGCAGAGGCCCACGCCGCCTACATCCACCGACGATTCCAGGCCGCAACGGCGGCACGATCGGGTCTCCAGCATCGTCGCTCAGCCCTCAACGGTCACCCGGCTCAGTCCCGCTCAACTATTGATGACCCCTGGTATGGCACAATGTTACACGACCCGGGCCCGGCTCGGCAGAAGCTCGCGGCTCCGCCCTGATTGTCATCCTCGGTTTCGATTTTCGCCTTCCAGGGTCCGCCGCGACATGCCGCTACTTTACTCCTCTCTGACGATTCGGTTCACAATTCCCAGCGGCCGGCCCCCGATCGTCTACCGGCCAACCCCGCTTGCCGTACGCAACCGTGCATCGATCTCATGGAAAGTCGCAGATTCTTGGGGAAATGTGACTCGTGTCAGCCCAGGCAAGATGAGGTCGGGTCAGGCAAGGCGGGCAACCAGCATCAATGCGTGAATCAAAAATTGACCAGCCAGGAAGTAAGTTTCTGATCCTCGGCGCACAACGTTGATATGACAAGGACGACAGAGACGGAAGGGCCCCCCAAAGTTGTGCGGGAAGGAAAAGACGAAATCAACCACGAGTCCGCCCCCCACATACCAACGGTACGCAACTCTTCGATCTCACAGGATGAATAGAGTTACCTTTGCACGTGATGCTCCAGGCATTCGTTCAAAACGCCCTGATCGTGGATAATATTAGTGACGCCTCAACAAGGCGCCCGGTCCCATTCCCCAAGGCCATACACCACCACCAACGGAACGGCCGACTAAGGCCGATGGATACAGTAGGCTAGCACCACGGATACAGTAGGAAATCATAATCAGCCGATAGCCTCCGGCACCCGAAATGCAACACATCAACGCCATCACACTCTCGAAATCATCCATGCGAAAACCGCGGGAATCACCTCGGAACCAGGGAGCATTGGCAAGAACCGGGAGCCAATCTCGGGTGAAACCAGGCTCATCAAGCCAATCGGCAGTTCCCCGCCATCATCCAGCGAGAGGATGCACCCGCCTCGCGGAAAGAACCGACAAATGCACCATGGCGAGCGTGCCAGGCCCACTCGGCATCCCGACATCGCTTCCGCGACGAAACCCGGAACCATCGAACTTCATCTTGAGCATGATTGATAAGTAGAGAAGGAGAACGGGGCTGGCCCATGTTGCAGGCATGACCATCAACACATCGATGCGTCATGTCACTCAAAGCAACAACGATCCAGCAGCGCCGGCACACCTTGGAGGAGCATGAAAAGAAACTTCTGCGAAGCCCGTCACAAACAACCACGAAATACGTAATACCGGCGATCCACGAAAAAGGATCGACGACTGTCTTCAGTGCCGAGAAAGAGCCTGGTTTGGACACAGTATCGAAGGGAATCGGTCCCGCGAACTACTGTATCCAGACGACGAATGATGCAACCTCTTGGCCAGCATCAATGATTCGGAACACCGCCACGTCCCGAATGAAATGCTAACGATCGACTCCGATTACAACTCCATCGCAATTGACTGAAAATCGAAGCTTTTCGGCCATTGACGAGCCGAAGATCGCCCGACTCTTATTGAGATCAAAGCTAAGAGTAGCTCTTTGCAAACACGGCCATTTGCTGCTAAACTCCTCGAAAATCCACCCAACATAGAAAATGACAAATAATGCTCGCCTATTCCGATTTTATGACCTATTGTTAGATTACTGAAGAGGCAGTAGCCGCGGTTGCCAACCACAACTCCTTCTTGCATTCATAATAGTTTTATATTGCGAATTCATCTTTTTTCCAAATAGTATAAGCATTCTCCCAATTCAACATACTGGTCCGACGGATTGAATCCTGCGTACCTAGCGAACTCCATCGAGGCCATCGCCCCTCCTTACCGCGCTCGAAGTCGAGCCTGATTGCAATTGAAGGTGTACCCCGATGATGCCATCCATTGCCGGGCTATTCACCTTCGAGCGCACCGCGGGAGAGCGAGGCCCTGCCACAGATAGTCCCGCTGGGCCCTTTAGGCCTTGCCAGCGTGAGGAACCATGCGGCCAGGAGGGAGAGCACTTGGTGATGATGCCATGCCAGCCAGTTTCTCACCTGGTAATCGGCCAGGCCGGCTTCTTCCCTGGCCCTTTGGATGCATGAATCGGCTCGATCCATGGCATGAATGACAGAAGCCAGGGTTTGCAACGGGACCGCATCCTCGGCATTGGTCGCAAAGTAATTGCATTTATCTCGATCCTCCGCATTATGTCGCCTCACGATCAAGAACAACTCCACCGGATGGTGGCCTTCTCGGACGCGGCGCTCCGCACGACGGCTAGCGATCTCGATCGACGCTGATGACCCATGGCAGCCGGAAGGCGAGACGATGCTCCATGCCGATTGGGGCAGGCTATCGGCGAGACGATCCAATCGCACGAACGAATTCGACAGTGATTCCGTTATCTCATGCTTACGTCCATTGCTTTCATTATTGCGAATCCATGTGCCCGGCGAGACGGGGGCGAGATATCTCTGGCCTCGGTCTCTCATCATCTGGCAGAAGCTGTCCGGATAGGACTCTTCGTCCCTGATTGCGACCCAAGAGTGAGGCAAGAATATCCCTTGCTCCTGGAGCATTTCCTTCGCGAGTTCATGATGAGCGCGGTACCTGACTGCCTTGGGGATTCTGGCCTCGGCCCTGCGAACGGGGTTCCGTGTCCATTCTTTCGGCAGGTAGAGGCGAGTGTTGACGAGGCACTCGGCCGCCGGGGAGACGTAGGCCATGTAGAGTGCCACCTGGCAGTTCTCGATTTTCTTCCCGGGTCCCGACAGTTGCTTGGCGACCCCAACCGATTTCAGGCCCTTCTTGGGGAAAGACGCAGATGCGAAGACGATCACGGCGTCAGGGTCGCCCACCTCACCGGCCACATGATGGGCGAGTCGCTCGAGCATGGGCGCATGGTCCCAGACCGCGCGACCGATGAACTTCTGGATCCCCTGTCGCGTGTGGTCGAGCAGATACGCGATGGCCTCGGCGGTCTTGTGCTCGAGCTTCGATAGCAGGCCTATCATGTATTCGACGACATGGCGTCGCTGCTCGGGCTCGGCCAACGAACTCAGGTAGGGCGCGACGAACTCCCGCACGTGTGCCTCGAGGTCCTGGGCGAGATCGGCCCCGTCGCCGGATTGGTCGGGCACCTGCTTCACTCTGGCTTGATATCTCCGCTCCACGAGCATCCTCTCCGTAAAGGTATCTTCGATGTATGAGAACGACGACGTCGTCAGGGCGGCTCAGTCCGGGGAGGAATGTGCCTACCACGCTTCTGGAGGTCCTAGGCACTTGAATTCACCGCTTGGAATTTTTATCGATCGCCAACTCACACCGCTAACAAACAAACCAAAACCACAAATTTAATTTATATTATTCATTGTTATATATTTTGGATTTGCGGGGCGACGGCCCGTTCCTGGACTAATGAGTCAGGTCGATCATCTCCCGGGCATGGCGTTCCCGCCGCTCGGTGCGACGGTCCGTTCCCGCGAAGCCGAAGGCTCTTGAATCCTGCTCGAGACGGGCGAATGGCCCTCTGATCCTCATCCGAACAGTCCAGAATATTCCCGAATCTGCGGTCACTAATATTTCGGCCCGAGAGACGCGCGAACGATCCAGGGCGATCGTGCCCATAGCCGCATTACAATACGATAGTGCTCCGAGCAAAAGCACTTACACGCAACTATCCAAGTAAACTCAAGTAATATTATTACTCTCGTTCCCGAGACGATGGCCCCGCGCCTCGAAAGTGCGGGCTCGCGTGGCGAGTGCGCGCCGCGCGTCGCCCGATCGGCGGGCATACGCCGGGGCGCCTCTTGTCCGGCTCCCCGACGGTTGTCGACCGACCATTTTTCCGCCCGAGATGCTCGCGAACGAACCAGGGCGATGGTGCACGTAGCCGCATTCCAATGCGACTACGCCATGATGCTGTATAGTTAACTAAACTATTCGCCGATTCTAAATTAATAACCCTATTGCCTTATTGACTATAGTCCCGCGCCTCGAAAGTGCGGGCTCGCGTGGCGAGTGCGCGCCGCCCGATCGGTGGGCGCCTCCCGTCCGACGTCCTACCCGCAATGGCGACAAACACCCATCAGACAAAACTTCCTTGTGAGCCGAAAACCACCACAAGGATCGATGCCAAGGAGCTTCACGATGTTCATCCGTCCGATTGACCCCACCTCGAAGCCACGACGCAGGTCCAAGGCCCGTCCCTCATCCGTCAGGCCTGGCCTGGAGGGGCTTGAGCGACGCGCCTTGCTCACGACCTACAGCGTCGGCCCGGGCCAGGCGTACACGACCATCGGTTCCGTGCCCTGGACAAAGCTCGCTCCCGGCGACACGGTCGCCATCAACTGGCAACCGAACCCGTATCACGAGAAGATCCTCATCTCCCAGAGTGGGACGGCGACCCAGCCCATCAACATCGTCGGGGTCCCCGGCCCCAACGGACAAGAGCCGATCATCGACGGCCAGAACGCAACGACCAGCAGCCAGTTCCATTACTACTACTCGCCGCTCCAGGCGAATGCGCTCGTCCTGATTCAGCGTTCGGCGGATCAGGCTTACGACTATAAGCCAAATTATATCAACATCTCCGGCCTCGAATTCCGGAACGCCTACGAGAGCTACACTTTCCAGGATTCGACGGGCGCAACGCAGAACTACGCCGAATTCTCGGCCGCCATCTACATCGAAGGCGCCAACAACATCACGATCCAGAACAGCACGCTGGACAGCTCGGGGATCGGCCTGTTCGTCCTGTCCAACGGCGATGAGGCCCACACGTCGCGCAACATCCTGGTGCAGGGGAATAGCATCTACGGGAATGGCGTGCCCAACTCATGGCTGGAGCACAACGTTTATTCCGAGGCCGTCGGGATCACCTATCAGTACAACTACTTCGGTCCCCTGCGTTCCGGCTCCGCGGGCAACAATCTGAAGGATCGCTCGGCCGGCGCGGTGATTCGCTACAATTACTTCGCCCCCGGCGGCCATCTCCTCGACCTCGTCGACGCCGAGGATTCCGGGATCGTGGCCTCGGACCCGAGCTATGCGACGACCTCGGTTTACGGGAACATCCTCGACAACACGGGCCCCAATGCCGCGACATATCTCGTCCACTTTGGCGGCGACAGCGGGAACACGTCGATCTATCGAAAAACCCTCAATTTCTACGACAACACGGTGGTCACCAGGAGTAATCAGTCCAGTCAATGGAGGACAATCCTCTTCCAGCTGGACACCAATTCTCAGACCGTGAACGCGTCCAACAACATCTTCTACAGCGGTTCGGCCACAACGGGGTCGGCGGCGAGCTACTTCGAGTTGATGAACACCGTCGGCGTCGCGAACTTCGGCGTGAACTGGATGAGCCCGGGCTGGCTGCCGTCCCTCGACAACGGGACCTTCAGCGGCACGATCTCGGGCACGTCGAACTTCTACTCCCCCTCCTCGAATGACCCGGGTTTCGTCAGCCTGACCGGTGGCGACTATCACCTCGCGGCCGGATCATCGGCGATCGGCCGCGGGGTCGCACTGAACTCCGGGTGGGCTCCAGTAGATCGTCAATACGTCTCCACGGCATCGAGTCAGGCCCGCAGTTCCATCTCCGATCTGGGGGCTTATCAGTTTGGCACGGCGATGACCATCATCCCGACGGTGACGAGCCAGACCCCCGCGGCGTCCGCCACCAACGTCGCGATCTCGACGAGCGTGACCGCCGTCTTCAACGAATCCGTGCTCGCCTCCCCCGTCACATTCACCCTCACCAACCAGGCAACAGGCGGCGCCGTCGCTGCCACCGTCTCCTACAACAGCACCAGCAAAACCTTCACGCTGGTACCGTCCGCACCCCTCGCCAGCTCGGCGACTTACCTGGCCTCGATCTCCGGCGTGAAAGACGCCGCGGGCCAGGTCATGGCGGCTCCTTTCACCTGGACGTTCACCACGGCGGCCGCAGTCATACCGACCGTCACAGGTCAGACGCCGGCCTCAGGCGCCACCGGGGTCTCGACGACCTCGAGCGTCACGGCGGTCTTCAACGAATCGGTCCTCGCTTCCCCCGTCACCTTCACCCTCACCAATCTAGCAACCGGCGCCGCCGTCGCTGCCACCGTCTCCTACAACAGCACCAGCAAAACCTTCACGCTGGTACCGTCCGCACCCCTCGCCGGTTCAACGACCTACAGGGCGTCGATCTCGGGTGTGAAGGATGCGGCGGGCCAGGTCATGGCTGTTCCCGCGACCTGGACCTTCACCACCGCGACCGCGATCGTCCCGACCGTCACAGGTCAGACCCCGGCCTCAGGCGCCACCGGGGTCTCGACGACCTCGAGCGTCACGGCGGTCTTCAATGAATCGGTCCTTGCTTCCCCCGTCACCTTCACCCTCACCAACGTAGCCACGGGTGTCGCCGTCCCGGCCACGGTGAGCTACAACAGCGCCAACCGCACCTTCACACTGGTCCCCAACGCTGCTCTCGCCAACTCCACCACTTTCAAGGTTACGATCTCGGGGGTGAAGGACGCCGCGGGTCAGGTCATGGCGGCTCCCGCGACCTGGACCTTCACCACCGCGGCGCCGGTGACGGTGGCGTCTTCGCTCTGGCCGAATACGGCGGTCCCGTCAACCATCACCGACAGCGACCCTAACGCGGTCGAGTTGGGAGTTAAGTTCACGAGCGACGTCGCCGGTTACATCACCGGTTTGCGTTTCTACAAGGGCCCCCTGAACACAGGGACCCATGTGGGACACCTCTGGACTAGCACGGGAACCCTGCTGGCCACCGCGACGTTCACGTCCGAGACGGCCTCGGGCTGGCAGCAGGTGACGTTCTCTACCCCGGTCGCGATCTCGGCCAATACGACTTATGTGGCTTCCTACTTCGCCCCGCGAGGTCGGTACTCGGCGAGTTCTTCGTACTTCACCTCAACTTTCAACAACTCCACGCTTCACGCACCCGCGAATGCGGGAGTGTACAAGTACGGGAGTTCGGGAGGATTCCCGACGAGCACTTACAACGCGTCGAACTACTGGGTCGACGTCGTCTTCAGCACGACGAATTCTTCTGCGGCGACGAAGGCGGCCAGCACAACATCGTCGTCCGGTACCGGCTCAGGCGCCTCGACCGCGACTTCCGCAGCAGTCACCGCCACGGTTCAACCAACCCAGGTCAGCGGATCGACCGTCTCGAACGGCTCCGCCACAAGCAGTGGGTCAACGAAGCAGCCCTGGGTCTACGGTAACCCGCAGCATCCGACCGGGTCGTCCGCGTCCGGTTGGAATCGCATCTCGAGGGGCGTTCTGACGTCGAACTCGAAGCCGTTGGGAAGTTCCATCTTCGCCAACGATTGATCCCAGGGAGTTCGCACGGTGAGCGAGAACGGACTCGAAGCTCGCAGCCTCCGTTGATCCTTTCGCCCGGAAGGCCCTCGCCGCGAGTTGATCTTGCGTCGAGGGCTCTCCTTTAAACTCATGTTACATTCAATCAAGATATAGGGATTGACCTTGAATACGGGATCTCAAGCCGTCTCAACAAGTGGCCCGGATCGAGTCGCGCCGGACAGATTGGACACGGCCATGTCATCCGAAGCGAACTTCGGGGCGACACCGTCCCAGAGGATCTCGTAATCACGAGCCTCCGCGACCGACCCTTTCCAACCGGCCTCGGCAGCCTTGGCGAGGTTGTACATCTCACGAGCCGTGACGTAGTGGTAGCGGAAGTTGGGGTCGTTTTTGGCTCGTTGGGCGAGTGCGCGGTGGAATTCGATCCCGGCGGTTCCCAGCAAGGCGGAGTGATTCGCCTCGTTGGCGCCGTGGGTGTGGAGCTTAACGAAGTACCAGTCGGGTCGGCCTGGAACCTGCACGCGAGCGTTCAGCCAGGCGTCCAGGCGTTGAATCGAGGGGGCCTGATTTCCCTGGATGCAGCCATTCTCAAAGCGAGGTAGCAGGCCCCATTTGCGGCGCGTCCAGTTGAGGACGAGCGGCCCCTGGATCAGCATCAGGGAGTTCGGCGGGACCTCGCCGGTCCCCACATCGACGCCCGTGTCGTGAGACTTGGGCTCACGGGGATCGTCGGTCGCATAGTAGATGCTGTTGATCTTTCGAGTCTGCGCCGCGCTCGGATACGACGGGAGCGTGAAGTCGCAGTAACATCCCGTCTCCCGGAGGATGTTCAACTCGTCGTTGACGCCGCAGCAACGGCCGTTCGGCAGTGAGTTGTCGAGGGCCCAGTCCCCATGGATGAAGCCATAGACGAGTTCTCCGGTCTCGCGATGCCGTGCGCCCACGCCGTGCCGTTGATACATGGCCTCCCGGTGCGCGAGCAGGGTGGACCTCAGGTTCGTGGAGTTGTCGCCGGAGTGGTGGAGGTGGACCTCAATCTCGCCGAACCCCGCGCGGCAGAGGCCGGCGATGGCGTCGACATGGGCCGGTTCGTACTGGTCGATCGGATAGAAGAAGGAATGCTGGGGCACGCGACCATCGCTATCGCGGAAGGCGCCCAGGCGCTGGGGATACTGCTCGACCCAGAGCGCCACGCGCGCATCGGCGAGTTCCCGCGAGGCGTCATTCAGGCCGGGCTCGTAGTGGTCGGCGATGCAGAGGAGCATATGCACAGGTTGGTTGCGACGACGACCGAATGACCGCAGGATGCAAGGTACGATCCAGCAATGAATCCCCCGTCGCATCAACTTGCGAGCGACCACGGCGACTCCCGCAATTCCGATCAGACCCAGCCCGAGGGCAAACGCAATCATCGGACGATCCCCCTCTCCTCAGCGAGGCGAGTGGTCCGCCTCCATGTCCCGCATTGATTGCCCCCGAGCCAGCGGCAGAAACCCACGAACAGTGCCAGGTTCATGCCCGAGAACAGGCTCGCCAAGCGGAAGGGCCTCAGCCAACGACTCGCCGGGGCGAACGCCAGCAAGAGCGAGACGAGATAGAAGGCCACCTGCGCGAGCAGGAGATAGCGGTAGCAGGTCTCGCCGCCCGAGAGCAGGACCGCGTTGCTGGCGAGCGCCCCGATTAGGAAGAAGGGACAGAACCAGCGCAGGATCTTGTGCGACAGGAAACTGAAGGCGACCCAGCCGCGCCGAGGGTCGAGGATCTTCCAGAGGAACCCGATGCTCTGGAATCCCCCCGCGCCGATCCGGCTACGGCGATGGAACTCCGCGCCGACGCTGGCGGGCGTCTCCTCGGTCGCGATCGCCTCGCAATCGTAAACGATCGAGCAGCCGAACTTGACCTTCGCCAGCAGCGGGATCACGAAGTCGTCGACGATGGTCGCCCCGTCGATCGGCGTATACAGATCCTTCCGCATCGCGTAGATCGCGCCATTCGACCCGAGCAGGGCCCCGAGGCGGTTCTCGTAGTATTTCAGGAAGTTCTCATACTTCCAGTAGAGGCCATCGGCGTTTCGCCCCGAGACCGGATCGGTCAGGACGAGACGGCCGCAGACGACGCCGATCGCCGGGTCGCGGAACCATCGCACGAGATTGCGGGCCGACATGGGGTCGTTATAGGTATTCGCATCGGAGAATAAGATGATTTCGCCCTTGAGGTGCGGCACCGACTCGTTGAGGACGGTCGCCTTACCGCGGTTCTGCTCATAGTCGAAAAGCTCGACCCCGCGATCCGCGAAACCCTCCACGATCCTCGCCGTCTCATCGACGCTGCCGTCCGAACCGACGACGATCTGGAGCTTCCCGCGAGGATAGTCCATCGCCAGGGCATTCATGAGCCTGTGCTCGATCTCGGCCTCTTCGTTGTGGGCCGCGATCAGGAGCGAGACCGAGGGGAGTTCGGCATCATCGAGGGCCCGAGATTTGGAGGATCGGCCGAAAACGTAGGAGAGGCCCCGGAGGAGCAGCGGATAGCCGGCATACGCGTAAACCACCAGCCCCAGGCATCCCCAGAGGCAGATCGCCGCGAGAGTCGTGAGGGTTATCATCGATGTTGGCTTTCGAGGTACAACGACGCGGAGAGAATCACACGTTCATTCGATTAACGCGCGCTCGGCAACCGGTGCGAGCGCCTCTGTCGCGGGGGAGCGTCTCCGCACGACCCGGGCCGGGATCCCGATGGCGGTGGAATGGCCCGGGATGTCGTCGACGACCACGGCGTTCGCCCCGATTCTGGCCCCGTCCCCGATCGTGACCGAGCCGATGACCTTCGATCCGGCTCCCAGGAAGACGTCGTCGCCGATCAAGGGGTTCTGCCGACGTTCGGCTCCGATGGTCACCTGATGCTCGATCAGGACTCCGGAACCTCCGCGAACCTGCCCGTTGATGACGACACCCGTCGCGTGGATCAGGACGAATCCGGGGCCGAACTCCGCGCCTCGGCCGATGATGCAGTTGCAGAAGACGGTGTTCAGCTTGTTGAAGAGCATCTCCAGGAGGACCAGCCTTCGACGCCTGGACCACTGCATCAAGCGATAGTAGATCATCGCCATCGTCCCGTCGGTCAGGAGCACTTTGGTCAGGTCGACCGGCCTCTCCCCCTCATAGCACCAGAGGGCCTTGCCTCGAAGGTCGGAGCGGATGAGTCGAAAGAGCGACGGAGGATCATCTTTGCGGATCATCCTCGGGCTCCTACTCGAGGAGCTCGGACTTTCTCGAACTCGGGGAGTCCCGCGAGGTGCATGCGAACTTCCTCGAGCCGGGCCGTCCAGCTCTCCTTCCGCATCGTCTCGCTCCGGGCGGGGCAGGGGCCGGGCTCGGCTAGGGCAGCCCTGATTTCTCGGACGACCTCATCATGGTCGCGACCAATCCGGCATTGCCCCAGGACCTCGACCTCGGGGATCGCGGTGGAGATCACGGGGAGACCGGACGCCAGGTATTCACGCGCCTTCAACGGGTTCGCGTTCAGAGTGACCTCGCTGATTGGGAAGGGGATCAGGGCCACGTCGAAGGCCTTGCTGTAGGCGGGGAGGTCCTCGTAGTGGCGACGCCCCAACAGGTGGACGTTCGGTCGCGCGGCGAGGCTCGAGACGTCCATCGTCGTCTTGCCCAGCATCACGAGCGAACACTCGGGGAAGCAGTCGGCGATGTGTTTCAGCAGCCTAAGATCCACCCAGTCTTCGGCGATCAGACCGAAGTAACCGATGATCGGCTTCTTGAGGTGTGCGATCTCGTCGGGAATCGGGAGCGAGGGGTTGAGGGACTGGCGGAAATGCTCGTAGTCGACGCCATGCCGCACGAGGAACGTCCGGGGGTTGACGGCGGCCTTCGATTGGTAGAGCCGCTCCGCGGAGACGAAGACGGCGTCGGCCTTCCGGAGCAGTTGGCTCTCGATCTCGGCCAGGGATTGGGCCGCGACCCCCGTGAAGGCGGTGTACTCGTCGACGCAATGGTAAATCAGGAATTCTTCATCCAAGGTCCCGGCGATGATCCCGGCCGCCGGGTTGAAGACCCAGTTGATCGGTTTCTTGAACCCGAGTCTCCGCATGGCTCGCAGGATCTGGGCCCGCAAGAGTCGACGGCTCAGATCGCGGAGGGCCGGGCGGCCGTACGCGGGGATGGCTAGCGGGTTGAAGACGAAGAGGTTGGGCTCGACCTCCTTGATCGGCGCCATCGCCGCCGCGACCTTCTTGAAGGCCCGCGAGAGGTCGGCCTTGGAGGCCGTCGGCGCCCGGTAGCCGATCGAGTTCACCCACAGGATGCGATTGTCCTGCGCGAGCAGGCGCATGAAATGCGTCTTCGACAGGGGGTCCCCGGTCCAGTCGTGGCTGAAGCAAATGATGTCTCGTCCTCGCAGGCAGTCCGACGAGAGGTCCGGGGGTTCCAGGACGGAATCAAGTTTCATGTCGGTACTCTTGGTAGCTGAGACGACGGATGATGTCGGATGATGGCCACGACCCCGGGTTCGGTTCGTTTCAGTTCGAGCCGACCAGGAAACGCTCATGGTCCCGGATCGTCTGCATGAAGAGTTGCTCGAGATCCAAGGCCGTATCCGCAATGTCTTTAACGGTCAGGGAGTCGAACCGACTGCGATTCTCGGGGATCGTGAGGTATGGCCGGAGGGACTTCGCCAACGCGTCGGAGTCCGACGGCGGGACCAGACGGCACGAGTCGAAGTCGGTGATCTCGGGGATCCCACCCACCCGGCTCGCGACGAATGGGGTCTTGCAGGCGGCCGATTCCAGGAGGACGTTCGGGACCCCTTCGGAGTGGCTGGGCAGGCAGAAGACGCTCGCGGCGCGGAACCAGTCGGGCAACTGGGCGTGGGGCAGGGCTCCCAGCAGCTTGAAGCAGTGACCGATCCCGAGTCGGGCCACCTGCTTCTCCAGCTTGGCCCTCAAGGGTCCCTGGCCGATCAGGTACGCGTGGAAGCGTGCGCCGTTCCTGGCCAGGCGTGAGCACGCATCAATCAACACGTCTTGACCCTTGACCGGCACGAGATTGCCGACCGAGAGGATGACCGGCATCTTGGGATCGAGGCCAAGCCGGGTCCGGGCGTCTTCGGCCGAGCCGGGCTGGAAGAGTCGCGTATCGGCGCCGTCGTAGACGACGTGAACGCGTTCGGGCGAACGGCTCAGGGCGACGACTTTCTTCGCGAGGTCCTGGCTCACAGCCACGATGGCGTTGGCACCTCGTAAGGCCTCGGCGGTCGGCTCGCGACGGCTCGGGTTCTGCTCGAGGAGTAGCACGTCCGAGCCGTGGACCTTGATGACGACCGGGATGCCGAAGCGACTGCCGAGTTCGACCGCAGCCCAGCCGTCGGGGTACGCCCACGGGGTATAGACGATGTCGGGACTGAATTTGTCGACGGCATGCTCGAAGGCCCGGCGCACCGATCGGAGGTAGAACTTACCGTAGTGGCCTCGCAGCACCTTGGGCGTGAACACATATCGGGGATGGTCTATGGTCATGCCGTCGGCCTGCACGCTCCTAACCCCGCCGAGGCGGTCACCCACGCGCCGGCGTTCGACGAACTCGTCCGTCCAGGAGATCGGGGCGATGACCCGGACCGCATGACGTTCCGCCAGCAGTCGCAGGTGCTGGCGATTGAAAGAGGCGCGATGCGGCTGATAGGGATTCGGATACAGGTTCGTGAGAGCTAGGATTCGCATCGCGGCTCTAGTTCCCGGGGGTGAGGAGTTGGAGGTAATGCGTCTGGTAATCCGTCGCCATCCTGCACGTGTCGAAGTCGGCCTCGGCCCGTCGTCGTCCCGCTTCGCCGAGCTTCCGTGCGTGCTCAGGGTCGGAGAGGACCGCGAGCAGCGATGACGTCAATGCCTGCTCGTCGTTTGGATCGATCAGGATCCCGTCTCGACCTTCATCGAGGAGCCGAGGGATGCCCCCGACACGCGTGGCGATGACAGGCAGGCCGACAGCCCAGGCTTCGAGGATCGCGAGGGGGAGGCCCTCGGCACGGCTTGGGAGGACGAAGACGTCCATGGCCTTCAGGAATCTCTCAGGTTCGGCCTGATAGCCCGCGAAATGCACACGGTCGCTAATCTCCAGGCGATCGGCCAGCTCATGAAGCTCCGCCCACATGGGTCCATCGCCCACGAGGAGCAAGTGGGCCTCGGGGACATCCTTCAATATTCGCTGGAATGAACGAACGAGCAGGTCCTGGCATTTCACTTCATTGAGTCGGCCCACGGTGCCGAGGAGGGGAGCGCCCGGGGGAATCCCAAGCTCGGACCGCACCGGATTGGCCTCCCTCGACTTCCGGCGAAACTGCGCGGTGTCGATGCCGTTGAGGACGACGTGGATCTTGCGCTTCGGCAGGAATCCGTGAGTGTGGACCGCGGCGGCGATGTCGTCCGAGACGCAGAAAAATCGGGCGGATCGCCTGCCGGCGAGCCACCAGAGGATTCGCAACCGCAATCGCCGACTGAGCGACCGATGCTTGGCAAGCTGGTTAATATGTTCGGTATGCACGACCAACGGCACATTCTCGGCCTGCGCAGCGGGGCCGGCGTAGAGCAGGGGGCCGATCTGGTGGGTGTGGACCACGTTGGGCTTGAGCTGTCGGAGCGCCTCGCGGACCTTCCCGACCATCTCCGGATCGCGGCCCGGGGGCTTGTCCAGGCAGAGGACGGTGGCTCCGGCCTCCTCGACCTGATCGGCCAGCTTGCCTCGGCGCTCCATGCAAATCACCGAGACTTCCTGCCCGAGCTTCGGCCCGGTTCGTGCCAGGTCGAGTACGATTCGCTCCAATCCCCCGCACTCGAGGGAGAGGACGACATGGGTGACTTTCAGGTTCTTCGTCATGCCGATTCCCAATCTATGAGCGGTGTTGGAAGGGGCTCAGCCTTCGGCCGCAAGCCCGATGATTTGGGCGGGCCGCATCGACGTGGCGAGAGACTTCGCGGCGATCCACCACGCCTCCAGCGAGGATGGCTGGCGACGGAGCCGCTCCCAGGCCGGCAGGATGGCTTCCCTGGGATGCCCCTGGCCAAGGTGACCGGCCGCCCATCGACGGAAAACGTACGACTCCCAACTTCGAAGTCCCGCGCGGTCGAGCAAGGCACGATGGCGTCGGACGACGCGAAGCATGTTGCCGCAGTCGCGATCGATGTTGCCTCGAGAGAGTGAGTCGGGCTCGAGCACCCAGGTCGCCGCAGGCTCCGGGTCGAGATAAACTGGGGACTCGTCGACGAGGCGGATCCAGAGGTCGCGGTCTTCGGCCGGCTCAAACCCGGCGAGGAACCGATTCGTGCCCAGGACGTCGCGACGGACGAGGACCGTGGTGGTCCAGATCTCCGCCATGACGTCAAACACCGCACATCCCCTGGCACTCAACACACGCCCATAGAGTTGCTCATGGCCTGCGGGTCGCAGGACGCGGTCCCCGCCGGGAGGCTGGGAGTAGAAACGACTCGCGACGAGCCCGACCTCGGGGTGGTCGCTCATCACCTGCAGTTGCCTCTCAAGTTTGCGCGGCTCCCAGTAATCGTCAGCGTCGAGGAAGGCCAGGAGATCGCCGCGCGAGGCCTCGATGCCCACGTTCCTGGCCATCGCCGCCCCCTGGTTCATCGTGCAGATGAGACGCACGTTCTCGGCAAAGGGCTCTAATGCCAAGGCGATGTCGTCGGGGCTGCCGTCGTCGACAACGACGATCTCGTCCGGCTGTCGTGTCTGGGCGAGCAGGCTCTCGATGGCCCGGCCAATCGTCCCCGCGGCCCGATACGCCGGGATGATCACACTGACGAGGGGCTTGGTCACGTGGTCCCTCCTGCTTGTTGATTTAAAGACGGATCACATTTTTGGCCATTCACACGATCGCCGCACAACCCGACGGTTCCGACCGGGTACACGAGAGGGCGACGAGGCGATCGGGATCGGTCTCCATCCCCGGATATTCGATCAGGTCGAATGACCCGCGATCGGAGATGACCCTCGCCGGATTCCCCACCGCCACGCCACGTGGGGGGATGGAGCGAGTGACGATGGCCCCGGCCCCGATGAGCGCATCGGAGCCTATGGTGACCGGACCGATGATGGCCGCGCCGGGGCCGACGTAGACGCGATCACCTAGCGTCGGGACGCCATGCCGCGAACCTCGGCCTCCACCGCCATGGCCGATCGTGACCCCCTGCGTCAGCGTGCAGTTGCTCCCGATGATCGCTCGGGACGAGACCACGATGTAACCCGTATGGGGCAGGTACAAACCGGGCCCGATCTCGGTTGAGCTGGGCAACTCGATGTTCGTTGCGATCTGGGTTGAGGTCTGCACGAGCACAGCCAGGACGTTGAGAATGACGCGGATCGGCCTCGGCATCGAGGCCGTGTACAGCCACCGACGGAATCGATAGCCGATCACCGCCCACATCGCGGGGGTGAGAGCGATCTCCCGGGCCCGGACATACGCCGTGTCCCCGCAGCGCCAGATGTCCTGACGGAGGCAATTGAACATCGCTCAACCCTTACATATTGATCGTTGAGATCCCGAGCATTCGACGCAGCAGGGCACCTGTCCTGCATCGGCGGATGAATCATCCTCGGCCTCATCGTCGAGGATGATTCGCGTCTGGTCTCGCCGCGACATCAGTCGCATCACGAGGCCGACCCATGTCCCAATACGAGCCGAGAGTACGACGATCTCGTGGAAAACTTCCTCGCCCCAGGGGCTGCGACGGACCAGGGTCCGAGTCAGGCCCCAGGCCGCCAGCGTGACGTGCCAGCTCTTCCTCGCCATTTCGTAGAGCGAGACTTCGCGCGACGGCGATCGGCGTGCCTCGCCGCGATGTCCCCAATAGCTGCGCGACCAGAACCAGCGGCGACGCAGGCGATTCTGCGGAACGCGGTGCGCGACGACAGCCGATGGCTCGTAAAGCAGGTCTCCGCCCGCCCGGGCGATGCGCTCGAGCAAGTCGGTCTCTTCGCTGCCGATGAGGCAGGACCCGATGCGGCCCAGGTCGACCCGGAACCCTCCGACTCGTTCGATCCATTCCTTCCTGAGGCTCAGGTTCACGCCGAACAATTCGTCGGGGTTGGCGTGGAGCCTATCAGGGCCCAGCTCAATCTTCGTCAGGTAACCCTCGTCGCGTTCGCCCAGCCAGTGTGGCCTCGACCTGGGATAACTCAGGTAGGCCCGGCCCCCCACGGCCGCGTAATCGCCACTCTCATAGGCCGAGGCGAGGTTACGCAGCCAGCCTGGATCGAGGTCGACGTCATCATCGAGGAAGGCGATGACCCCGAACCGAGCCTCGGCCACGGCCCGATTCCGGGCCTGACTCAGGCCCTGGCGAGATTCGAGGACGTAGCGGAAATGGCCCTGGAACCGCCGCTCGAAAAGCTCCGAGACGTCCCGCGTCGCGTCCGAAGAATTGTTGTCGATGACCAGGATTTCAACGTCGTCGAGGTCGTCGAACTCGAGCGCCTCGATCCCGCCGAGCGTACGGGCGAGATCGTCGGCCCGATTGTAAGTGGCGATGGCGATCGAGATGGGGGTCATCATGCAACTCCTCGATCAGAGTGGGTGATTTGGAAGTCCGCTCGATTCCGGCAACCCGTCCGCAGCAGGGTCACCCCCACGAACCCTCAGCCCCAACACCACTCCGCCGGCTCGTGAAAGACCCCGAACTCCGTGTTCAGGAGCGGATGGCTCACATGAAAGTTCTTACCCATCTGCGCGCAATGCAGCCTTTGGAAGGTGGCGTCCCAGACCAGCACCTGGATGGAATAGAGATCTGCCACCAGGCTGATCGGGGGCAGGAGGACTTCGATGACCCCTTCGCCGGAGATCTTCGACGTGGAGAAGCCATCCATGGAGGTGTTGAAGTTGCAACAGGAGACGTTGTCGGATCGCACGATCCCGAGGCTGAAATTGGGGTTCGTCAGCGGCACGCGGGCATCGTAGTGCAAGCGGATCCGCATGCGTTCCCCGTGCTCGAAGAGGGTCCGAGACCCGCCAGATTCATCCAGAAGTTCGAACTCCTTGATATAGATAGGGCACTTGGTGGGATCCGATCCGACCATGCCCGTCGCCCAGGAGACCATGTCGAGCCGGCCTTCCTGGTCGTAGAGCCGGGTGACCTCTTCGGTGGTCCCGTCGAGGGCGACGGCCCCGCTGGAGAGGTAGATGGAACGGTCGCACATGGCCTTGATGGCGAACATGTTGTGCGAGACGAACAGGAGCGTGGCCTTCTCCTCGAGCAGGCGTTTGGCGTGGTCCATGCACTTGCGCTGGAAGGCGAGGTCGCCCACCGAGAGGACCTCGTCGACGAGCAGGATATCCGGCTTCATGTGGGCCGCGACCGCGAACGCAAGGCGAATGTACATGCCGCTCGAATAACGCTTGACCGGCGTATCGATGAATCGCCCGATCTCGGCAAACTCGACGATCTCCTCGAATTTGCGGAGGATCTCATAACGGCTCATGCCGATGATTGCACCGTTCAGGAAGACGTTTTCGCGGCCGGTCAATTCGGGGTGGAACCCGGTGCCGACCTCGAGGAGGCTCCCCACGCGTCCGCGTATCTTGACGCAGCCTTCCGTCGGCGCCGTGATCCGGCTGAGGATCTTCAGCAAGGTCGACTTGCCCGCGCCGTTGCGGCCCACGATCCCGACCGCTTCTCCCGGATTGATCTGGAACGAGACGTCCTTGAGTGCCCAGAGGATCTCCTGCGCCGTATCGGAGCTCGGTGTCCGAGTGCGTGACGCCGAACGGCGCAGGTTATTGATCGGCCCGGCGACGGCGTTGGCGATCGTCTCTCGCAAAGTGCCGTAAGCGGCATCGCGACGAGCACCAAGGCGGTATCGCTTGGACACTCCTTCGACGGAAATTGCTGCGTCCATGGTGACCTTCGTGGAATGGGTGATTCGACGGGAAAGGGCGATTACGTCAACTGGGTCATCGTGCTCGAGCGAGGCCGCAGGAAGCCGACAACGGGCCGGAGGGTCGACCAGAGTCGAGGGCCCAGTCGTCGTTTGAATCGCATCCGGGACCACTCGGGCTCAGCCACGAGCTCGGGGGCGATTTCGAGGGCGAACTCGAGCATCGCATCGCAGCCGGAGATCCCGCCCTGCTCGAAGACGGCACTCGCCCCCCAGAATGCTTCCCAGGCCAAACCCCGATCCGCATCCTTGCGGAGCCTCTCGACATCGGCGATGAACGCGGCCTGGGTCTCGAAGAAGACGTCGAACGCGGCCTTCCGCTGTCGCAGGTCGGCGATGGCGGGCTCGAAGCGGGCGTTATCCATTCCATTAAAATATCCACGACTCATGTTTTTATCATGAAGCCGGTAGTAGGCTTGATCGGCGTCGATGAGGCCGACGGCGGCATGCGCCCCGAACCTCATCCACATCTCCATGTCGGCCGAGTGGGGGAGATCCGGCCTGTAGCCGCCGAGTTGATGCTGGAGGCTCGTCCGCACCATCACCGTCGGGGTGGACACGAGATTCGAGCCGGCATCGCAGCACAATTCAATGAAGGCCGGGCCGGAGAGGATGTTCCAGGGATCTTCCTTCGAAGAGGATCGCGCCTCCGGCAGATCCTCGTCGGTCTGGATGACGATCGCAGGCCCGTAGGCGAAACCCACCTCGGGGTGGGCGTCCAGCAAACGAACCGATCGGGCAAGCGAGCCGGGGGCCAGCATGTCGTCGGCCGAGATCAGGACGGTGTATTCTCCGGTGGCCCAGGCAAGCCCTTCATTGAATGTGGCGATGTGGCGGATGTTGGTCGTATGCCGCCGGAAGGTGACGCGATGGTCCTCGGCGACTAGCGCTTCCGCAACCTCGGCCGTCTTGTCTTTAGAGGCGTCGTCGATGATCAGGACACGCAGGTCCTCGTGCGACTGCGACAGGACGCTTTCCACGCATTGGCGTAGGAATCGGCCATATTGATAACAGGGTATGATCACGTCGATCCGGCTCATCTTAGGCTTCCCTCGCCAGGCGGATGTTCTTGATGTTTCTCAACAAACGTGCGGGATTGCCGACGACGACTTCGCCGGAGTTCACTGACTTCAGGACCACGGACCCCATGCCGACGAGAGCGAACTCGCCGACGTTGACACGCTGACGTACCACGGAGCCAGCACCGAGATAGCACGCTCGCCCAAGATTCACGAACCCGCTGATGGTCGAGCCAGGCGCCATGATCGAATAGTCCTCGATCGTGCAGTCATGCCCGATCACGCAGCCCGCGCTCAACGTCACGTGATGCCCGATCCGCACCCCGCCGCTGACGGAGACGCCATGATTGACCACGACACCATGCCCCAGCCTTGCCCGGCTCGAGACCGCGGCAAGCGGATGGACGAGCGTGGCGAACCGGGTCGGCAATAGCCTGGTCGCGGCCAGGATCTCGGGGAGGTCTATGTAATTCTTCTCGCTGCCGATCGAATTCACGCACATGAACGGATCGAGCCGCGTGGCATCGCCCAGGCTGCCGAGAACCTCGAAACCGAGGTGGCGGCTGCCGCGGGCCTTGGCATCGTCCAAAAACCCGAGCACCTTCCAGCTCGGTTCCCTGGCATTGATCGCCTCGATGATGTCGAGGATTTCATAAGCTCTTCCACCGGTTCCCAGGATCACAAGAGCTCGGGTCATGGAGATCCCTCATCGGGCTTCGGTAAGGCAGCTCATTTCATGGAGCGCCTCGATGACGTAAGCCTGATCGTCCTCGGACATGGAGTCATAGAGCGGCAAGAGGATGACTTCGTCCCTGGCCGCCTCGGATTGGGGCAGCGGGGCGTGCGACTCGTTGGCATAAGCCGGCTCCTGGTGGGCGTTCATGATCCCCCGGCGCGAGCTTATACCTCGATCAAGGAGTGCCTGCATGAGTTCGTCGCGGCTCATCCCGAAATCGGACGTGACCCTCACGGCATACGACTGGAAATTGGGCAGTGCGTCCTCGTCGATGCACGGGCATTCCAAGCCGGGGATTTCCATCAGGGCGTGAGAGTAGCGAGCCGCCAGGGCGAACCTGCGGACGAGCATGTCGGGGATCCGGCCCAGTTGGACCCTCCCCACGGCGGCCTGGATGTCGGTCATCCGGTAGTTGAAGCCGACGACCGGGTATTCCTCGAAGACGACGGTCTTGGCATGATGCCGGGTCGTGTCCGGGATGCTCATGCCGTGCTGGCGGAGGAGTCGGAACTTGCGGTCGAGTTCCGGATCCTTCGTGGTTAGCATCCCCCCGTCGCCGGTGGTGAGCAACTTGCGAGGATGGAAGGAGAAGCAGGCGACCGTACCGTGCGGCCAGCCGATCCGCTTCCATTGGTCGTCGACGAGGACCTCGCAGCCGATCGCACAGGCGGCGTCTTCGACGACGGGCAGGTTGCGACGTCGGGCGATGGCCATGATCGACTTCATGTCGCAGGGTTGGCCGATCTGGTGGACGGGCATGATCGCCTTCGTCCTCGGGGTGATAGCCCCCTCGATCAACGAGGGGTCGATGTTGTAGTTCCGAGGGTCGATGTCGACGAAGACCGGCGTGGCCCCGCAATAGCGCACGGCGTTCGCCGTGGCGATGTACGAATGGCTCACCGTGACGACCTCGTCGCCGGCCCCGACACCGAGGGCGTGCAGGGCGAGATGCAATGCCGTCGTGCAGTTGGAGACCGCACATGCGTGCGGTGCTCCGACGTACTCGGCGAACTCCTTCTCGAAGGCCGCGACCTCGGGGCCCTGGGTCACCCACCCGGAGAGGATGGCCCGGCGCGCCGCGACGGCCTCTTCCTCTCCCAATGAGGGCTTCATGATCGGGATTTTTCGTATCATTGCATTCATATTCTTAATACCTCCTGAGTGAGTGCCAGGCCTCGACGCCAGGCGCAGAGCCGTCGCAGGCCTTCCTCGAGGTCAACCTGGGCTTCGAATCCCAGTTCTTTCCGGGCGAGCGAGGTATCCGCCAGCCTTCGCGGGACGGGGTTGACGGCCCGCGGGGGATGGAATTCCGGCTTGAGGTGGTGGGCGCCCGTGACGTCTCGCATGGCTTCCCAGAGGCCCAGGAGCGACGTCTCGACGCCGCTCGCGACGTTATAGACGTCGCAGACGCGATCCGACTGCATCGCGAGGATGTTGGCCCGGGCGATGTCCTCGACGAAGATGAAATCCATCGAGGCCGATCCATCGCCGTGGATCATCGGCGGCTGCCCCTGATCCATGCGATCGAGCCAGCGGGCGAAGACCTCGGTGTAGGCGCCTGTGACGTCCATCCGGGGGCCGTAGACGTTGAAGTAGCGGAGGCCGACGCTGTTCAACCCCTGCATCTGGTGGAAGCTGCGAGCGATGCCTTCGTTCATCAGCTTCGCGGCACCGTAGATGGTCTGGTTATTGTAGGGGTGATGACGCTCATCAGTCGGGAAGTCTTCCGCGGCGCCGTAGACCGACGCGGAGGAGGCGTAGACGACCTTCTTGACCCCGCACTCGACGGCGGCCTCGAAGACGTTGAAGGTGCCGTTGACCAGGACTTCGATGCACTCACGAGGCCGCACGGCGCAGAGCGTGATCCGGATGGCGGCCTGGTGGAAGACGTAATCGCATCCGTTCATAGCCGCCTTGACCGTCTCGCGGTCGCGGATGTCACCGTGGTGAACCTCGACCGGGAAGATGGCCCGCGCCTCGGCCAGGTTCTCCTGGCAACCCCGGACGAGGTTGTCAAGGACGCGGATTTCCTTGACATCCTCTTCGATCAGCCGATCGACGATGTGGGAACCGATGAGGCCCATGCCGCCAGTGACGAGGACGGTTGATCCCGCGAGAGAGTTTTTCATGCAACCTCCAAGTTGCGCATAGCATCGTGAACGGCCTCGATGACGCGTTCTTGCTGGCGCTCCGTCATCTCCGGGAAGAGCGGCAACGAGAGGCATTCCCTGGCGACTCGCTCGGACACGGGGAAATCCCCGATCCGGTGTCCGAGCGATCGGTAAGCATCCTGGAGGTGGACCGGGACGGGATAGTGCAGGCCGGTCTGGATCCCCCTCGTCTCGAGTTCCCGACGTAGGGCGTCGCGCCGGGGATGCAGGACCACGAACAGGTGCCACGCCGATCGACGCCCCACGGCCTCGCCGGGCAGGCCGAGCGGCAGCCCTCCGAGATGCTCGATGTAGCGGGCGGCGAGCCGGCGCCGGGCTTCCGTCCAGGCCTTGAGGGACTTCAGCTTGACCCCGAGAATCGCCCCCTGGAACGCATCCATCCGGTAATTGAAGCCGACCTCATTGTGGTAATATCGCCGCCCCTGGGCATGGTCCCTCAGGGCACGCAGGCGGTCGGCCACCTTCTCGTCATTCGTGACGATGGCACCGGCCTCGCCGTAGGCTCCGAGGTTCTTGCCGGGGTAGAAGCTGAAGCAACCGCAATGGCCCAGGCTCCCCGCTCCGTGGTCTCCGTAGGTGGCGTTGTGGGCCTGGGCGGCGTCCTCGATGACGGGGATGCCGTGCTTACAGCCGATCTCGAGCAGCGGCCTGAGGTCCGCCGGCTGGCCATAGAGGTGGACGGGGAGGATCGCCTTCGTCTTCGGAGTGATCTTCGCCTCGACCTGGCTCGCGTCCATCGTGTAGGTGACGGGGTCGACGTCCACGAAGACAGGCCTGGCACCGACGTAGCTGATCGCCCAGGAGGTCGCGACGAACGTCATCGGGACGGTGATGACCTCGTCTCCAGCCTCGACTCCCGCGGTGATGAGGGCGAGGTGCAGGGCGGACGTCCCGCTGTTGACCCCGACGCAATGCTTGGCCCCGAGGTTCTCGGCAAAGGCTTCCTCGAATGCCGCGACCCTCGGGCCCAGGATGTAGGTCCCGCTGTCGGCGACCTCCTGGAGCGACCTCAAGATCTCCTCGCGGATGCCCGAGTACTGGGCCTTGAGGTCGAGGAACGGAACGGGGGGCTCATCGAGGAGGGGCGGTGTCTCGAGCGTCTCGGTCTTGCTCGCGATCAAAGTCATCCTGCAACTCCCTCATGCTCATGTACGCGACTTCGGATCAGCCTGGCCGGTACGCCGGCCACCACGGCCTTCGGGGGGACATTCTTCGTCACCACGGCTCCTGCACCGACCAGGGCACCTTCGCCGATGGTCACTCCCGACATGATGACCGCACCGCTCCCTATCGAAGCTCGTCGGCAGACATGGGTCCGTTCCAGCACCCAATCGGCCTCGGTCGAGGGGCGGCCATCGGTCGTGGCCTGGGGGTCACGGTCATTGATGAAGACGACCCCGTGCCCAACGAACACTTCGTCCTCGATCGTCACCCCTTCGCAGATGAAGGTGTGGCTCGAGATCTTGCACCGGGCGCCGATCTCCACGCCCTTCTGGATCTCGACGAAGCTACCGACGCGCGACTCATCGCCGATGCTGCATCCGTAGAGGTTAACGAAGCAATGCAGGCTTACGTCTCGCCCCAGTTGCACCTCCGGCGCGATTCGTATTCCGTTCGTCGAGTCCGCTCGGGGATGGTTTGGTCTGGCCATTGGTGTACGTCCCTTGAGTGAGAACGACGCGCCCGCCCTGGGCTCGAATGCTCCGCGTCGCCGCTTCCAGCATCTGCACGATCCGCAAACCCAGGTGGCCATCGCTGAGCGGCGGCTTGCCATCCCTGATCGACTCCGCGAACTGCGTCACGGTCCCCTGGAGCGCCTCGGTCGGCTCGACGTGGGGGCTCCAGACGTCACCGGCCCGATAATCGACGAGCAGCTTCGTGCGGTCTTCAACGCTCTGTCCGAGCTCGATTCCCCGGTCGAAGACCTTGATGGGCTCGGTCGTGTTCAGTTCGTTGAAGATCAAGCTCTTGCGCGACCCGGCGAAGATCATCTGCCGGATCTTCACGGGGGAGAGCCAGTTGACGTGGAAGTTCGCCAGCATACGGTCGCCGTAGTCGACGTTGACGTAGGCGAGGTCTTCGATGCCTCGGCGGGCGTGGGCGGCGCCCCAGGCCGAGATGCTCCGCGCCGGCAAGCCGACGACGTGGTCGGCGATCGAGAGGTCGTGGGGAGCGAGGTCCCAGATCACGTTGACGTCGTGCTGGAGGAGCCCCAGGTTGATGCGAACGCTATCGATGTAGTACAGGTCGCCCAGCTCGCCGTACTCGATCAGCTCCTTGATCTTGCGGACCGAGCTATTGAACAGATAAGTATGGTCGACCATCAGGATCCGACCGAGGCGCGTCGCGAGTTCGACGAGGGCCTCGGCCTCCTGGACGTTGGCCGCCAGGGGCTTCTCGACGAGGACGTGCAGCCCCGCCTGAAGGCAGCGCTCGGCCAGGGCGTGATGCGTCGACACGGGGGTCGCGATGGCGACGGCGTCGAGCTTCAGGTCCAGCAGATGGTCGATGTTGTCGACCAGGCGGACGTGGTTGTACGCCCGCCCGATCTTCTCGAGTCGGGCGGGGTTCGTATCAAGGACGGCTGCAACTTCCGTGAGGGGGCAATTCGAGAAATTGCGGATCAAGTTCGGGCCCCAGTAGCCCGCACCGATGATCCCGACTTTGAGCTGGCTCATGGATCTCGACCTCGGAGGGTTAAATAACATCCGCGAAGCCGCGCTCGACGCGGCGGAAATAGAGGACGCCTGCAAAGAACAGGACCACCGCGACCGACATCGAGACAGACAGGGAATACAGATCAAGCGCACCGCCGGTCACCGCCGCCCTGAAGTTGGAGATCAGGCCGCAGGCCGGATTCAACGGGAGGAGGGCTCGCCAGACCACCGGGATGGTCCCCTCGGTCTGCATGTAGACCGTGGGGGTCGCGAACATCCAGAGCTGGACGAGGAACGGGATCACATAGCGGAAGTCGCGAAAGGAGACATTCAAGGCGGCCAGGAGCGACCCGATGCCGGAGGCCGCCAGGACCAGGCCCAGGATGGGCAGGGGAGCCAGCAAGAAGGTCAGGCCGGGAATTACCCCGTAATAGAGCATCAGCACACCGAGCATCCCGCAGGCGATCAGGAAGTCGATGATGCCCGCGCCGACCGCGGCGAGCGGGATGATGAGCCTCGGGAAATACACCTTCGTGATCAGCCGCTCGCTCCCCACGACGCTCAGTCCCGACTGGCTCACGGCGTTGGCGAAGAAGGTCCAGGGCAACAGGCCCGTGAACGCGAAGAGGGGGTAGGGGAGCGTGCCGGACGACACTCTCGCAAGCCGGCCGAAGAAGAGGCTGAACGCGATCATCGTCATCAGCGGCTGCAGGATCGCCCAGGCCGCGCCGAGGGCCGTCTGCTTGTAGCGGACCTTCACGTCGCGCCAGATGAGGAAGAAGAGGAGTTCCCTCGCCCGCCAGTACTCGCCGAGGTCGAGCGCCTCCCAGCGCGATCGCGGGCGGATGGTCGTGACCAGACGCGGGAGTGGCTCCGCAGCCTCGAGCGCCGCGACGACCGACACGGGGATGGAGATTGCTTGCGTCTGGGTCATCTCTGGATGGAAACCTCTCAAGTTATGGGAACCGGCCAGGGCGATTCGTCCTGCGATGCCTCGGCCGTCGAATGCACCCGAGTGTTGTGCCTTGCCAGTCAGGAGCCGTATCGGGCGAACATGCGAATAAACAAATAAGCTGACACAACGAATGCAATGCTGATCATTGCAAAGTGACCCACGAGATTCGATCCGAATCGGCGAGGCACAACGGGCGAACCGTCGGTGGCCAGCCGCAGGTAGACGGTCACGATTCCGAAGATCATGTAGGTCGGCACGATGTAATTGCGCGAGATCGTCAGCAGGCCGGTGCCATAAGCCGCGACGATCGCCATGAGGTACGGGCGGAACCGCCTGATCTCGGGATCCCGAATCCAGTTCCGATAACTGCCGAGGCGGTGGAGGGTCCCGAGGGAGTAATAGAACAACCCGGTGAATAGCGTACCGCCCAGGATTCCCAGTTCGGTGAACGCATGGACGAACGAGTTATGTGCAACCAATCCCACTTCGTCCGCGTAGCGGTTCTGCCCGATCCCGAAGAGGGGCGACTGGCGGAAGAGCAGGAGGCCCGAGGACCAGAGCTGAATCCGGTCCTGCCCCGTATCCCCTTCGGTCGAGATATTCGTCTGTCGCCCCGCGAATACAACGAACACCGCGGGGAGGGCGATCACGAGCAGGGGAACCGCCTTGCGAGTCCCGAATCGTGCGAGGAATAGCACCATCATGGCGGCGAGCATCGCAAGGAACCCGCCGCGAGAGTGGGTCTTGGTCAACGCATATCCGAACATCATCAGGGGCAAAACCCAGAAGAATCGGAGCGGCCCGATCTTCTTGTCGCCCATCCCGAAGAGGCAGATCGCCATGCCGACGAGGAGGATCATGCAAAGGTCATTGGGATCGTTATAGATGCCCGTGCTGCAAAGTCTGAGGACGGAGAAATTGTTGCCCGAGGCATCAACTTCCAGGTCGGCGATCGACTGGAGCGACGGGATGTTGATCACCCCATGGTACTGCAGCAGCGCCAGGACCGTCAGGACCACCGTGAAACCCGCGAGGAGTCGCAGGAACCGGAGGAATCGAGTCGGCGTATCGACCACGGAAACCAGCAGGAGGTAGTAGAGGAGCACCTTGGCAAACTCCACGCCCCCTTCCTTGGCCGCCGAAAAGCTAAAATGCGTCAGATGCGAAAGGATGATCGAGATGAGCAATCCCAGAACGCAGGCGTTGATGGGGTTATCCCTCAACGAGTTGCTCGACAACTGCCCCGTCACCTTGGAGAACGAGACGGCCAGGCTCGCCGAGATCAGGATGTTGTAGATCGGCAACCCCGCCATCGCCGGCACGAGCTCCGCTGGCCTGATGAAGAGGATGGCGTTGACCAGGATGAAGAGCGTGAAGCCCATTGAGCTGACCTACTCCAGACCCATTCAGGCGCCCACACTCAAGACAGTCGGATCTGGCGAGACGACCTCGTCGAACTGCACGAGGGTCGGTATTCCCAGGGCTCCGCGAGTCCGTGCGTAAGGGATGCCGATCATGCCCATGGCCGTGCAGAGGAGGATCCGGAGATCGAGGCTGAAGCCGAGCCTCTCGATGTAGGCGAGGTCGCAGACGAGCTTGCGTCGCACGCTGTTCAAGTCGACATCCGGCGGCAGTTGGATCTGCGCCAGTCCGGTGACTCCTGGGCGAACGAGGAGTCGCTCGCAGTAGCGGGGGACATCCTTCTCCAGATTCGAGACGAACTCGGGGCGTTCCGGCCTGGGGCCGACGAGGCTCATCTCCCCCTTGAGGATGTTCCAGAGTTGGGGCAACTCGTCGAGATGGCTCTTTCGCAGGAATCGCCCCACGGGCGTGACGTAGGGGTCGGACTTTGACGACCAGCGAGGTCCCGTGTTGACCTCGCTGTCGCAACGCATCGTACGGATCTTATAGATCCTGAACGGGCGGCCGTCCCGTCCGAGGCGAATCTGCGAATAGATGGACGGACCTGGCGAGGTTAGCTTGACGACGATCATCGAGATTAAGATGACCGGCAGGAGCACCACGGCCAGTACCGAGGCCGCCGCGACGTCGAGGACGGCCTTGAGCGAGAGATACCTGGAGGGAGTCTCCCAGGGCTTGATTTCACCAGACCCTTCGATGTCATAATCCACGCCTATGGCGGTGTCGGTTCCGGGGTGAGTGAGCATTCCGAGACATCCTTGAAAAGACAGTGGGTAAAGTAACGAGTCATATCATTCGCGACCGATCGGCAAGGGTCCCGGCTGCCGGCTCCGGTCCTCGCAATGAGCCAAAGCAACTCCCGTTCGGTCCGTCGTCTCCTCCGAACCATAGGGATAAGCGGTGCATTGGGTTTCCCCGGTGACGCCGCTGACGACGGCCCCAAGGGTCTGAATGCCAAGGGCCGTGAGCCGCTCGTATGCCGCATAGACCATGGGAACTCGGCTGACATCGCGGAGGACGGAGTAAAGGACGGCGTCGACGACCTGGGCGATCAGCAGTGGATCCGCGACGGCGAGCACAGGTGACGAGTCGATGATGATGAAGTCGTACTGCGCCTTCAGATCCTGGAAGAGATTCCGGATGACGTCCTGTGCCAGGGCGCGGATCGCCCGCGGATCGCCTTTCCCGGCCGGGAGGACGTCCGGCCCCCCCTCCCGGGGAGTCCAGATGGCGTCGCTCGCGGTCGCTTCGCCTCGCAGCACCTCGCAAAGGCCCGGATTCAAAGGAATCCCGAACAATTGGTCCACCCTGGGGCTGCGGATATCGCCATCGATCAGCAATGTCCGTCGGCCGATGCGAGCGAGGCTGTTGGCCAGGTGATAAGACAGGGTCGTCTTCCCCTCGCCCTTCATCGCACTCGTGATCATCACCATACGGATCCCACCCGTCCGAGACGCGTGGAGGAGCATCGTCCGAGTGGCGGCGATCGACTCGAGGAGCAGGCTCTGCCTGAGCAACTCGTTAGAACCGCGCGACCGGACCGAGAGCGGGGGGAGTGACCCGACGATCCTCAAGCCCAGGCCCTGAGCTACCTCGTCGATCGTGTTGATGCGACGGGCTCGGAATTCACGGACGGAGAACCCCACAATGACCAGCATCAACGCCCCGGTCGCCGCGGCCCCGCTCGCCTTCACCTTCCGGAACTTATCCTTGATGGTGGGGATGGTGGCCCGGTCGACCACACGAATGCGGGGCGGGGCCCCCAACTCGACCTCCATCGCCTCGACTTCGGCCCCGATCTTCCGGGCCGTCTCGCTGACGATCAGTATCTCGTCCTGCTGCTGCGTGAGGTCGATGCTGCTTCGATTGATGACCTTCGACTCTTCCTGGACACGCTCGATATCCTTGGAAATGGCTTCCATGTACATCCGAGTCGAACCGACCCTGCCACGCAGCTTGGCCAGGGCCTCGCGGTCATCCTGGGCGACCTGAGAGTGGACCTGGCCGGCGATCACCGGACGAAGCTTGGCCCGCGTGGTGCCGAGGTCGCTCCTCACGGCCTCCATCTGCTTGCGCACGGCGACCACGGAAAGGTCGTCTTTTCGGCTCGCCACGCGAGTGACCTGATTGTATCGATCCTGGAGCTTGCGATACTGGCGATGCAACTCCAGGATGTGAGGATGAGACTCGAGCTTCTCGTCAATCGCCTCCTGGGAGGATTCCTGGGCGATCGTATCCTCGACTCGGGCCTCGACCACCGCGAGTTCAGACTCCGCCTTCCTGAGTTCGAACTTCATCCGCATCAGCTCGCTCTCGGCGAGGTCGCGATGCTGGATCTTGGCCTGATGGGTGACCGAGAGCGTCCTCTGATCGTTCGCGCCGATGGAATCGGTGAGCTTCCGGAACTGCTCACGCTTCGATTGGAGGCTGAGCTGATACCGATTCCAGAGCGACTTGAGCTTCCCCAGGCGGGCGTGACGCTCCTTCTCCTCCTCCTCGACAACCCTCAACATGTAGGAATCGACGGTGGCGTTCACGAGCTTTGCCAGGTCATCGGGCCGATCGCCGCTCAGCGAGATCTCAAGGACTTCGGAAGCATCGGGAAAGTCGATGCTGATATGCTGCGACAGCCAGTCGCATGGATCGACGTGCTCTCGGACCGTCGGGAGCGACTCGACTTCGTGACCCTTGAGGGCGTCCGCGAGGACATAATGGCTCTTGGCCAAAGCCACTTGCGTTCGCTGATAGGTCCGATAGTCGGTCAGTCGCTCCTTGGGGTCGAAGATGATGTACTTCGGGTTGCTGGAGACGTGGAGCGTCGCGCGTGCCGTATACTTCGACTTCGGGACGATGAACCAGGCGGAAGCCCCCACGAGAGCAGCCAGGATAATTCCCGCCACGATCGCCAGCTTCCAGCAGCGACGGAAGGCCATCGCAAGTCCGGTCACGTCGGGCGCGGCCGAGAGAGCCGGCGGCCGAGAAGAAGTCAAGGTCGCGGGAAGTCCAGCCGCTTCGATCTGAAGGCGAGACGTCACCGCGTAGTTGGGATTAGGATCGATCATGATTGAGTCACGCTTTGGGAGTGTCCTTCGACCTCGCGAGAGACTCGAACTTACGGCATCCGGCCTTGGCCCATGGTTCGAGCTCCCGGGAACTCAAACACGGGGGTCCTATCCGCGCTCACTTGGAAGTCTTCCGGATAGAGGGACGACAACGGCGAGTCTCCAAGCGGCTCGACCTGCCAGTTGAGCAGGTCGACCATGGCCCCTCGCCCGAGGAAGCGGACCTGGGCCACGAATCGGTCGCGATCACCTCGACGGACGATCGTCCCGATAACCCCCTTCAATGGGCCGACGATGATCTGCACTCGAGTCCCGATGACAAGTTCGGGTTCCTGCGAGATCGGAAGTCCCGAGGAGAGCAAAGTGTAAACCTGGCGGAGCTCTTCGTGGAGATCATGCTGGTCGGGCACGGTCAGGATCTTGGCAACGCGATTGCCTTGAAGTGCCTCAAGTTTCTCGCCGTCATCGCCTAATAGGAACATGTATCCCCGGAACAGGGGGAGCAGGGACTGGATCTTTCGGCCCCCGGGAGTGCGGCTTTCGTGGCGGACTTGGGGCAGGTAATGGAAGACACCTTTGCTGAGCAAATGCCGAGCGATCGCCTTCTCCTGCCGGGGCTTGGTGTGCAAGCACCACCAACGCCGCTCGCCGTCGATTTTGGGACCATCATGATCCCAAAGGTTCGGTGGATAAACGTCAGGCTCAGCTCGTAGAATGGGCATAACCAACCTCGCTACTTCCTACTTCCGACCAGGAATCAGTTGGAGCACGTCACGTTGTCGTGGCGAACGACGAGCTCATCGAGCCCGCGTCCCGAATTCATGAAATGCAAAATCTCGTCTATTTTTTCAATTCTCTTTTAATACATATCCTTCTTCTTTAATCTTTTTCGTTTTGATGTATTGCGTCATCCAAAGCATTTCGATTTCCATTGCCGGGCACAATCAACGCTTCACGAATCTCAGGGAGCACGATAAAAAGTGTGCCCAGCGCGAACTTTGGGCCGGTGGGTGGCCATGTACCCTAAGGCTGAAGACGACCATCAATCACTCACATAACTCCAAGAAACCCGGACAATATCACTTCGTAGCCCCAAGCAGGGGAGGGGGGGCCGGATCATTGTCGTCGCGGTCTCTTTGGACCTGGCATCCTAGAGATGCCTCAGCGATATCACCATCGATCGCTGAAGATCATTTTATACATTGCACTGATTTGCTGATATACAACCGCAAAAAGCTCGAGAGGAACCAACTTTCTTCGGAAAACCTGAACTCTAAACAATTATCGGTTTACAATTCATGTCTTCATATGTTATTATTGCGCAAGACACCACCGACATCTGTAGTCACACGTGAGAGGTGTGACCTAGGATGCTCTCCTCGCTCCCCGACGATATGGGACCTCAATTTCAAGGGCGTCGGAATGCCTACGGACTCCCTGGGCCCGGACATTCGGAGGTTGAGCGGTGAAAGTCCAGGGTGACACAGGAGTGCTGGCGACTATAAGTTGACTTCGGCGTCCAATTCCATGGAGTCGAGGGCTTGTTGAAGCTTTCGCAGGATCAATCGTTTCCGCTTGTTTACAGCCTGCTGGGTTATGCCGAGCCGGCGGGCCACCTGCGACTCGGTGCTGCTTCCCCAGAAAAGGCTTTCGATCAGGACGTGATCGTGTTTCGGAAGGAGACGAAGGGCGAGTAGGAGCGACTTCCAAGCCGCTTCCGAGGATCCGCCTCGATCTCTTAGGTGGACGGGCTCTCCGGGACCAGCTGCGAAGCGAACACTATACGTCCACTCACGTCGATAACGTGCAAGGGCTGCCTGTAGAACTCGCTTTCGTAGATAGAACTCCCAGGGAATGCCCCGTGAAGCGTCGAAGTTGCTGTGAGCCTGAAGCGCAGCCAGGACAATCTCTGCGTGAATTTCTTCGTGCCAATCCCTGGTCGTCCAGCGGGGAGGCACTCGCCAGGCCATGATCCTCTTCAGAGCGGCTCTGAGAAAGGCTCCCCAGCCCACGGCTGATTGCTGGTCGGGGGACCATGTCAGTCCAAGTTCAAACTCAGTTCGGCCAAGCGAATCCGACTCGCGGCATTGCATAATTAGAATCCTAATATTAACGAACCACCGCATAATCTCATCAACCTGCTATACTGATTGATTCTCACTACTTACTTATTTCTCGCGGCAACTGACTTTACATATCGTGAGATCATTCCGAAGGAGTCAGTACGACTTTCCCGGCATCAAGCAACCCCACCAAAACCTGGCTTCCTTCGAAGATCCAAGGCCAGGCTCAGATCAATCACGGAGAAATCGCATCCCATCACCCGTTTCGCCAAGAAGCAGATCACTCACAACCATCAACGGAAACACTGGCGGATCAAAAGTGTCAAACAAACTCGTTCTCTCATTAATTCAATTCTACTCTACAAAATAGCGATCATTTGTTTCGGCGATTACTAAAGCCTCAGAAATCGACTGCGAGATAAACTTGCCTGGGACTGACAGCTCCGAATCTTCCGTATCACACCACTTTACACACAATAAATCAACTTAACATTATTTAGTTGATTTTCAATCTCGCCAAACTTACGCAAGCATCGCTAACATGAAAAGTCACGTGCATCCTCTTACCACGCTGGGCAATCATAGAATTTCACTTCAGCGGGAATAGAACGCAGCACTGCGACCCAAGTCATCGCGTCCGATGTCCTTCGTCGGACGAGGTCAAACGCGACTATCCTCGATTCCGAGCCACCCATGTTAACCTGACTGAGATCCCGCTCTATGACTAGTGGCTCGAGGGATATTTTCGGAAGTTTCAGAAGCCTCTCCCGAGTCCACACACATCGCGGTTCATTCCATCGAGCATCGATGGCTATTGCGGCCGCCCAACATAACATGCGAAATCATATTTTAATATTATATGCACACTTTTTAACTAGTTCAATCACTTATATACCATAATACTTCAATTAAACGAACGTACTGGCCTCACGACAAGTCCTACTGGACTCTGAGAGCCACATCTTGATCGGCTTTGCGAGGGTCATGGCTCCGTAATAACGACATCGTTTAGGTGGCGGCCTGCATCTTCGCAGTCCGCTCCAGCAAATCGATTCCCAACCTTCCATGAGCCTCAAGAACATCATGAGAAGGAATCGGACTGTTATCCAAGCAGATCGTCACTCCGAGATCGATCAACTAAGGCTCGGTCTTGTCCTCGCACATCCGGCCAAGCCACTCTCGACGGGGGGGAGGGAGGGGAGAGGAAGTTCCGGATTGAGCAACTGTGCTTTAAAAGTGATCAGCGGCAACTTAATTCCATCAATATGTGAAACTTTGATCGATTTTCGTTTCGGGAGACTTAATCGTCGTGGGCTCGACCATCTCACCACGCGGGGCCAAATCAATCCAGCAATTTAAACATTGCAATTTCAACACACCTTAAATCATACACCACATTATCGACAGATCTTACCCAGGCAATCGAACCGCCAGACTCCGATCCACCTTCGCGAGTATCAACTTCATAATTTGAGGCCCTGTCCCAACATCGCACGTTTGCTCTTGTAGGACTTTCCCTCTCATCCCGAATCTGCCAAGAACGAGCCAGTTCATTCCTTACTTAAATAATATAATTGTGTTTATATTGGCAATTTTTTATTACTAAACTTTTCCTCTATGACTCAACATCACAGACTTCGGGCCGGTGGGTTGTCAGCACCCATTCGTCGGAAGGACCAGAACCAACTGTTAAACCTCACAGATTGTCTCGACCCGAATCGCTCGAGTGGATTGGATCAAGTCGCTTTGAGGTTCCCCTTTGGTACAGGGCGTTGTCTTCTAAATTGCACCGACGACCGATTCCACAACCCAAGAACTCAGAAACCTCAGGCCTCGAATGATTCACGGCTTTCCGATAGTTCTTGTCGAGGAGGCGAACCGAAGAATGCTTCGACCACCCATTTCTCTTAATAATTACCCTGCAGAAACTTATAACAAACTGGACCATACTATGCTACGCTTAAAAATACACAATCTACGCATATTTTAGCCTTCCGCTAAAACATGAGAACCCATTACCACTCCATTTTTCAATCAATTCATTGCATATTCTTGTGATTTGAAATGGTGATCTTCACCCTCGCTTCGTTAGTTTCGAACGTTTGACTTGGCCCGATGGTGATTTCGATCGCTCAAAATCCGAATTAACACTTGCACCAAATGCCTAACTTACCATGGGATCACCCAACCTAAGCTGACTGGACGGACTCGATCTCGTCTGGCGATTTTTCCTAACAATCCCTCTGATCGGATGGGGATGATCGCTAGAATGGCGAACGAGGGGCCCGATTGAACAACATAAAGTCGAAATCTTAGTCGATTTCTTCGTCACCTGGATGCGGAGGGGGGAATCTTTCGCACTAAGCCCAATATTATCTTAACTAAATGATGCTGGTAGTCAGGAGAAGCTAACAATGCTTGTAGGGAGATTTCTGTCAAGAAAATGCGATGCCAAACTTCTATCCATGTTTCATGCCAAGGAATAGCGATTGCGTCTTAAGCGAATTATCTCGAAGATTAACCCCAATGACCCTCTGTTAGGACTCTCTGTTCAGTTGTTTGGGATCTCAGCCAATTGATTGGACACCTCAAATTTGGCTGAGGAGGCCTCGCCTTGGGTGTGTGCCAATTTCTTAACTTAGGAGCATCGAGGTTAACCTTCATCTCATGTTTTGTTTTACCGTCGCCGATCAACTTGGATGAAGGCTCCGACCCATTGAAACAGATTAGGGCCAACTCCTCTTGATCTCATGCAGGTCAATGGAGCCTATCGCGGCATTTTCCCTCGTGATGGAAGCAGAGAGCGCCTCCAACTATTCCATGACGAGTCTGCGATCGATTTCCCATCTTCGATCTGATGATGGACGACGTCGGCTTCGCTGAATTCCTTGCCTGGCTTCATCCCGGATAGACTCGTCTGCCTGCGCCGAGGAGTCGGTGTTGGCTCCCAGATCCGCAGACTGGATCACGCCCCGATCCGCGACGATCACTGTGGCCACCGGCTCAGTGTCTTCAACGCCTGCACAAGTACCGTGCCTACGGCGTTTGCCGGAGGTCCGACGAACCGCCTTGATCGTCCGGCTCTCGCGCGAGGCAGGCTACAATCGCTTGCAGTCTCTCGAGCCGAGAGGCATCGTCTCTCCAGGGTTAGACTCATGCGTGGCGTCCCTACAATCCCCAAGACGACACAGACCTCGATGGCGACGAGACTTTCGAGAATCCGGAAAAAGAAGTAGTGGCCAGCGCAACACCGCAGCACCTCCTCGACGGCGCGGCAACGAGTGGCCAGCCATGGGAGTAGGGAGATGGATCGGTCGCCGATTTGCGTGGTCGTGGTGTGCCAAAGTGGTGAGATCCGCCCGACGATCGCCAGGTTTTCTGATGGCGGGGCGCGGAGATGCGAGGCCTTTCGAGCGAGTTGGCCGATCCCAAGGTACGACACGGACGGTACGCGGGTTTACGATCGGCCGGCGATCGAGACGTTCGCTCGTCGTCCAGCCAATGATTCGACGTGTAGACGCTTGAGGCCGATGGGATGAGGTCCAAAAGGTGCACCGAATCACGCCGGAGGGTATCAGAGAGGTCCTGAGGAACTTCTCAAGGCCCTCCCGACACACAACAAAATACATAGAAACACTTACATTACTTTGTATTCAATGCTAGGATCGAGCGGGTGTTCGAGGAATTCATTCAAACGCGTCTCGGCGAAGAAGACTCACAGAGTAACGACATGAGCCGCCTTTCAATTTCAGGCCTCAGGGGCGATCGGCCAGCACTCCCTTTGCTTGGTATCGTTCTACTCTAAGGGTTCGTCTCCACTTTCCGAGGACGATACCCGAGTCTCTCCAGGAACCCGTCGAGAACGGCCGAGAGGTTGAGGGCAGGCGAGGAGACGGCTCTTCGATCCTTTCCCACCTCGAGGCCAGAGCGGTCCGCGATGGGTCCAGTCGATTCTTCGCCAGGATCATTCGCAAGCACGCGGCGTTCGAGGCGGGCACGAGACCATGCGTAGGTTCGCGGTCATCGTGGTCTCCTGCGACAATGCGATCCTCGGGAGGACGCCCTCACTGAATAGAACTCGAGCCACGGACGATCCGTCGGCCATTCGAACGAAAACGCCATCGAGAAACCGTTCCCGTCTCATTTCCCGCACGAGCAACCGAGTCAACTCTCGAACCTCTTGACCGCGAGCAAATGCTGCAAAAATGCGACGCCTATCGGGAGAACCGAGTGTGGAAAGCTCGTACTGTATTTGACGACTCATTGACATTGGCACCGATTAAGGATATTTCGAGAGGTGCGTTCGAATTGGCGGTCCTCGTGGGGGAAATCGGCAATCTCAAAGTCCGGAGCGAGACATCCTCGGCATCACCGATCAGGATCACAGGAGTTTCGGACAAGATTTGTACGATCATCAGGTGTAGGAGTTGACCGCCGGGGCTCATCTCCGAGATCATGGTCTGCAAGTCGGGGAAAAGCTTGCCGGTCGAAGCCGCACCCGCGGCCAAGCTGGCCAGACACGCAAGGCTGGCACGGTTCAAAATGCGAGCGATTTCCAGGGGTTCGTGCTCGCCAAATCGGCCTCGCGAGGCTGGGGACCTCGTTCGAAAAGCTGGCGCCCCGACTTCCTATCCGCCCACGATCAAGCGATCATTTCCTTGCGTTTATCCGTGGTCATCGATGACGTCACCACGGCCATTCAGCAGGGTCGTATCGCAACGGAGACCGGCAACCCATAGCCTGGCGCATGGGCAGTTCCGGCGAATTCGAATGGGCCTGGAAGGGGACTGGAAACGCCTCACCTTGAGCCCGGGGATGACGGGATTAGTGTTTGCGATAATAAGGCGGACGCCTCGGGGTTGGGCCTTCACTTCCTGCTCTGCCGGACCTACTCCTCATCACCACCTGAAAGATCGGCCCCGTGGAACTCGGGGGATTTTCGCGAACTGAACCCTTTTCAAAGGTCACTCCGAATGACTGAAGTCGATTCGGATTCTGGGAGACGAACGATCAAAGTCTTGATCGTCGATGATCACCCGGCCGTGCGAGAAGGTTTGGCCATCCGGATCTCGACGCAACCCGATATGGCGGTCTGCGGCGAGGCGGATGACGTCGCCAAGGCGCTGGAACTCTTCGAGGCGCACACCCCTGACATCATCGTCATCGACATCTCGCTGAAGGCAGGTGACGGCCTCGACCTGATCAAGAGGATCAAGGAGCGGGACGAATCCGTCCTCCTCCTGGTCTGGTCCATGTATCACGAGTCGCTCTATGCCGAGCGTGCGTTGCGCGCCGGGGCGAAGGGCTATATCAACAAGGTCGAGGCGACGAGCACGATCATAGAGGCCATCCACCAGTTGATCGCGGGCAAGATCTACCTGAGCGACGGGCTCCGCGAGAAGATCCTCAACCGCCTCGTGGGCGATGCGAATGAGAAGCCTCACAAGTCTCCGATCGAGACCCTCTCGAATCGCGAGCTAGAGGTCTTTCGCCTGATCGGCCACGGCCTAAGCACCGGCGAAATCGCAACCCGAATGAGCCTGAGCAACAAAACGGTGGAGACCTATCGCGATCGCGTTCGGTCGAAGCTGAATATCACGTCGGGCACGGAATTGGCGCGTCAAGCCTTCCAATGGACCCTGGAAAATGGCTGAGGCTTGCCCCCTCTGATCTGCAACCGATGGGACTCTCTCCAGTCCGGCCAAGGCGCCTGTTTCCTCGGATCCGAACGGGTCCCATCGGTGCCGCGTCGGCTCTCCTACAGCCATCGACACGGCGCCGGAGGTCGCGGTCAATTCTCCACGTCCGACTCGAGGTCCATGGCGTTGAGGTCTCGCTGGAGCTGGCGCAGGATCGCGTGCTTCCGCTTGTTGACCGCCTGCTGGCTGATCCCGAGCTTCTTGGCCAGTTCCGCCTCCGACTTGCTCTTCCAGTAGAGGCCGTCGATCAGGCTCGTGTCGCCGCGGGGGAGCCGCGAAACCGCCTTGAGGATCCGCTGCCTGGCGATATCCGAGGCATTCGGCTCCTCGGCCCCGACCTGGATCTCGGCCTCGGAATCCTGCGAGATCCTCAAGCTGTACGACCACTCGCGGCGGTAGCGCGCCAGGGCCGCGTGGACGACCTTCTGCCGCAAGTAGGCCTCCCAGGGCACGCCTCGCGACACGTTGAACGTCTCCTGGGCCAAGACCGCGGCGAGCATGATCTCCGACCGGATCTCGTCATGCCAGTCCCGGTCGGTCCAGCGCGGCGGGGCCTGCCACCGGTGGACCCGCCGGATCGAGTACTTGAGCAGGATTCCCCATTCATGAGTACGCGTCATGGCAGCGGATGAGGATCGGTTCTGGTCGCCTTCGCCATCGTTGATCCCGTTAAACTCTTCGCATGTCATGATGGAATCCTCACATTGGCAGTCATGAGTTGTTGGGTAGCTTGACTCCGATCCCTGGAGCCCGCCCCGGGACGAAATCCGATCTTCTCGACGATCGAATCCGTGACGAATGCCCCCATCAAGGGTGGAAGGTTGGTCCAAGGACATCCGTCCGCCGAGGATCTCGAGCCTCTCTCATCAAGGCAGACCGAGTCGCGCGTCATCAGTAACATTCATATCGCATGGAATATTCGCACTTCGATCTCATGCCTCTTAGGTATCCACGTCGTCGCCGGATGAATGATGCCCTCCTTGATCCCTCGCGAGTGCGCGTATTCTCACCGCTTGTCAGATTTCTTCCCCACGTTCGCGAGAGGAAAAACCTTACAACTGCCTACCGACTCAAGGTTGTTCTCGACTCCACATCGCCAGCGAGATTCGGATTCACGTCGCTCGGTGCATTAGCACGGCGGTGGAGGCTTGGGGGGAGATAATTCACTTGCCCTGCTCACTCGCGTGAGCGTATCGGATCATGAAGGCAGGTCGTAAAAATTATCTCCCGTTGGCGAAGGCTCTCCTCTGTCTACTTGCCTTCGCGATGCATTGATCCAGAGGCGGCCTGCGCCGAACCATTCGATCTCACCTCGATCGAATAGGGGACCTCATTGGACTCGGCCTATCTACCAAAAGGGCACGGCCCCAATCTATTTCTCGAAGGCGGGCAAGCGGCTTAAATATCTATTTCGCTCCTTTCTTAAGGTCTACGAGAGCGGTAACATCACTTCTTTACGCCATGCCAGGCGTTACAGGAACCGAATCTACGCATTTAAAGCATCGCGGGTTTCCATACCGCTCTTTTATGGAATGCGTGATGTTAGCAAACTCGCCAGAAACCCGAGGAACAAGGGACCTCGATCGAAACGCAAATTCTTGCCGATCAGAGGTTCGTCGCCGACGCGAGTTGTCCCCCAACTTGGGACTATACTCAATCTCCAGGAGAGAGGATACAGTCTTATGCTATTCATTAAAATCAATTTGAAAAAAGACTCGCGAACTGCAAATTTATGTTGAAAAAATTCAACCCTTGATGCGTGTCTTCAGCCCGCTAGCATTCGTGTGGAACCCGCTGATAATATCGACTGTCTCAATCCAGCAAATTCCCTGGTCGACGCTTGGCCACTTCGGGGCATGGCCACCGCTGAACGCCCTCGATCTAACCCACGGGATGACCTTGTCACCAAATCGTATGCGCCGAACCATATACAAATCGCCAATGTCGTAAATCCTCATCAAATAAGCGCATTGTCGGCTCCTGAAGCATGCTCTGGCGATGGAGACAGTAGTATTACGCCAGTCTCGCAGCTATAGCGCCCAACTGTCCCTCGGTCGCTGAGACTCGAACCTCCTCCAGATCCTGACCAAAAGTCTGGCAACCAGTTCACAGGACGAGACAACGTCCCGTATCGATTACTGCGACTCCTACGTTGCAAGGATGCTCGCAGTGCGGTGCTGCCGGATCGTTCCAAATTCCTCACCTGACACAGGGCGGTCTGTCCTGGGATTCAAGTCGCGAGGCTGCCTGTCCTTTGGCAGATTACACGGCCGAACCGGCGATCGAGATTCGTGATGAGGTCTCAGATCCTCGGGCGGTACAGATGGATATTGAAAACTCATGTGCTGGAAATACGTGCCTGGAATCGATAGATTTGTAAGACATTGATGGCCTGGTAATCTCCCTTCAAGGGGACTCGGCAACACGGTATTGGCTTTGGGTCTTTGGTACCGGGATGGCGGATCCTCCCAGAAGAGGGCGTGTGACGTCGAGCAAACGTCGTGGTCCAGACTTCGCCCAGCTTTGAAATGATGCTTGGTTCAACCGGGAATACCTTGCCCGTGCGAATCCCGACGCGAGCCAGCAACCTGCGCCCGATCCCCTCATAATTCAGAATATTCATTCGAAACTGAGGGAGGGGAACGATCTTCCAGGATGAGCCGACGCTCATTCGCCTGTTCTCCGGGTGCTTATCGGCCACGTGGCTCTCCGCGGCACGGGTAAGGTTGGTCGAACCTCATGAATTCACACAAGCTTAATTACACGACATTATTCGTTTAAGAAGTGAGACGATGAACAATCTGCAAAACATTCTGGTGACGGGTGGTGCCGGTTTCATCGGATCACATCTGGTCGAGGCACTCCTGAAGGATGGCGTCCGGGTACGCGTCGTGGACAATTTCGCGACCGGGCGAAGGGCAAATCTGGCGCAGCACGAAGGCCGCTTCGAGATGATCGAAGGGGATGTGGCGGATTTCGAGATCTGCCAGCGGGCGGTCCATCAGATCGATGGAATCCTGCACCACGCGGCGATCCCCAGCGTTCCCAGATCGATCCGCGAGCCGCTACTCTCGCATACGAGCGGCCCGACAGCGACCCTCAACTTGCTCGAAGCCGCCCGCCAGGCCGGCGTGAAGCGAGTGGTCTTCGCCGCATCGAGTGCCGCTTACGGGGGGTCGGCCGAACTCCCGCAGCACGAGGAAATGCTGCCTCGGTCCTTGAGCCCTTACGCGGCCGGGAAGCTCGCCGGCGAACATTACGTCTCGGTCTACGCCAAGACGATGGGGCTCGATGGAGTCAGCCTCCGTTACTTCAACATCTTTGGGCCTCGCCAGGACCCGTCGAGCCCGTACAGCGGGGTGATCTCGCTCTTCTCGCAGGCCATGTCCGAGGGTCGCAGGCCGACGATCTATGGGGATGGGACTCAGACTCGCGACTACACCTACGTCAGCAACGTCGTGGCGGCCAACCTTGCGGCGCTCCGCTCCGAACGCCCGCTCGAAGGGATGGTGCTCAACGTCGGGACAGGAATGCGGACCAGCCTTCTCGATTTGGTCGCCACCATGAACGACCTGCTCGGAACTCAGATCGAGCCAGAGTTTCGGCCCGCCCGTGAGGGGGATGTCCCGCACTCACAAGCCAGCATCGAAAAGTCTCGACAGGTTCTCGGCTATCAGCCCACGACCGATTTTCACGAGGGATTGCGTCGAACCCTCGCGGCAAGCCGAGGTGCATGAGTGCGATCGGCGAATCGTATTCGTCTGGCCCAGGCAACGTCCGGATCAAGAGGATAAGCAAGCGGGTAATGGACTCGCTCGGCCCGCCAATCAGAAATCTGGCAGTCGCCGTGAATTCGTGGGGCCCAGAAAAGGGATCTCGAATCGTCGCAATGAAGGGGCTTCCCGGAATCAACCAGATTGCCTGGTCGTTCACAGGCCGCCCAACCTCCGCAAGTGATTATCTCTGGACCCTTTACGCAGCCGGTCGATTTCCCCAAGAGGCCTGCCCATCGCGACACATCGTCAAGGCGAAGTTGCCTGGCATGCCATCCTCGGCACCGGGATAAATCTGGTGCTCCACGTCGAGATTGCAAAGGGGCAGGCCAGGCATCAAAGCCATCGTAAGTCGCGGACGACTTGGGACACTAGGCGTCGTCGAAGAGGCTTTGGAAACTCACCATAGTGGGGGGTTCGCGGCATCGATCGCGAGGGCGATTAAGAACGTCTAAGGTCCCCGATCCTAGCGAATCGGAACGACGAATTCCTCACCACCCTGGAATCCGTCTTGAGCCTTTCTCGACTCGGGCCAAGACGATCTCAGCATCACGCTTGAGCTTGGTTCCCGTCTTCCGGGTGAACTGCTTGCCCTGATACCAGAAGCTAACCGTGTAGTTTGAGCCCGGCTTCCGCTGGTGGATTGATGCCATGTGTTAGCACCTTGTCGGTTTCCAACTCCACAAACGACGAAAGGACTTACGCCAAAAATGACGTAAGTCCTTTCGCTACCTGGCAATACCCCCACGGGGACTCGAACCCCGGTCCCTAGGCTGAGAACCTAGTATCCTAGGCCGCTAGACGATGGGGGCCTTCAGATGGTTCTATAATGCCTGTCGAAGCCGGATGTGTCAAGTCGGAACGATGAAGATCGGCACGAGTTCGTTGGGATTGTGGGAGTGAGAGTCGCGAATGCCTAAGATTTTGGCCAATGGACGTCAGCTCTTTTACGACGAGGCGGGGCAGAAGGGGCAGGGGGATCCGTTAGTCTTGCTCAGCGGCCTGGGGGGGGACCATCGGGCCTTCAGCGTGCCGATGCGACATTTCGGTCAGACGTTTCACGCGTTCGCGCTGGATAACCGGGACGTGGGTCAGAGCGATCGGGCTACGGAGCCGTACTCGACCGCGGATATGGCCGACGACGTGGCGGGGTGGCTCGAGGCCCTCGACCTGTCGGCAGCTCATATCGTGGGGCACTCGCTGGGGGGGCTCGTGGCGCAGGAGCTCGCGTTGAGACATCCTGAGCGGGTTCGGAGCCTGGTGCTGGCCTCGACGCACCCGGGGGCCGACGCCTGGCGACGGGCGGTGCTCGAGTCGTGGGTGACGCTTAAGAGGAACACGGATCCGGCAACCTTCACGCGGTCGACTCTCCCTTATCTCGTGGCGGCCCCTTTCTACTCGAACCCTCAGCAGGTCGAGGGCCTGGTCCGGTTCGCGGACCGGAACGCCTGGCCCCAGGAGCCCGAGGCCTTCGCCCGCCAGGCGAGCGCGGCGGCCTTGCATGAGGCGAGGGCCAGGCTTGGGCAAATCCGGGTACCGACGCTCGTGCTCGCGGGGGAGCACGACCTGGTCAATCCGAAGCGGGTGGCCGAGGAACTGGTCGGCTTGATCCCGGGCGCCCGCATGACTATCCTGCCAGGGGTCGGTCACTTGCCCCACATCGAAGATGGGACGGTTTTCCGCCAGGTCATCCACGACTTCCTGGCGTGAGCCGACGATCCTTCGCGATCACCACCCTTTGCAGACGCAGAGCCGATAAATCCCCGAGACTGAGCGTAGGAGATCCTATGGCCACGGAAGAAGAGCTCAAACGAGCGTACAAGGCGTTCAAGAAACGGCTCAAGCTCGCGAGACTCGACGATGAATCCGGGCTGAGCATGGGGAGCAAGAAGTCGCGGATCTCGGGCATCACTCCCCCCAACGGACACCCCCCGGGGATCTGGGAAGAACTCGTGACCCAGGGAAAGCTTAAGCGCGAGGCAAGTGGGACCTACTCGCTGGCCAATGAGCTCTGAGCCGGCCTCGCCCGAGATTAGCATGAATATCGACGGAGCCGACGATCGAATGGCCTTTGGGGCCGGATCGCGGCTCCGTTCTGTCCTCGCGCTGGCAACGCTTGCGATGGTCGGCCTATCGTGGCCACTCTGGGTGGAACGCTCGGAGTTTCCTCGCGTCCCGTTCCTCGCATCGTTGCCGGGGTTCCCTCCTTCGATTGCGTGGGGGGTCTTCGCCGGCCTGATCGTTACCTTGATCGCGACGGCCGGGGGGATTGCCTGGCGCATCTCCCTCTCTATGGCCATTGGACTGCTCCTGCTCCTCGTCTTGCAGGATCAGGAGCGGTTCCAGCCCTGGGTCTACCAGTTCGGGGTGCTTGGCCTCGTGCTGGTGCTCGCGCCAGGCGCGACGGGCTTGAGGCTCGTCCGCTGGTGGTTCATCGGCGTCTACCTGCATTCGGGGCTCTCGAAGCTCGACATCTCATTCGTGAATGAGCTGGGATCCCTCTTCCTGCAGACGGCCATGCGTCCTCTGAGGCTCGACTCGCAGGCGTGGTCGAATCAGGCTCGCGTCGCGGCGATCCTCGCGATGCCCGCGGCGGAGATCATCGTCGCGATACTTCTCGCCATACCGAAGACGCGGCTCGTTGGGATGGGCGGGGCGATGCTCGTGCACCTCACGTTGCTCGGGATCCTGGGCCCCTTCGGGCTGAATCACAGCACGATCGTCCTGGTCTGGAACACGGCGATGCTGGCGGAGGTCTACCTCGTCTTCCGGCCGGATCTGCGTCGATTGGGGCTCGAAACCAGCACGCGGAAAGTGCCAACTCGACTCGCCGCGGGGTTGCTCATCATCGTGCTGACCCTCCCCTTTGGCGAGCGTTGGGGCTGGGTCGACACCTGGCCGGCACACGCTTTGTATGCGAGCCATGTGGAACGGACCGAGGTCTACCTCCACGAGTCGGAGGTCGCGCTCTGGCCGAAGTCCATCAGGGACCACGTGCTGCCGTCGCTTCTGGGTGAGTGGCGGAGGCTCGACCTGACGGGCTGGAGCCGCGAGTTGCGAGGGGTGCCGATCTATCCCCAGGGGAGGGCGTGCAACGGCTTGGCCGAGGCCCTCGCCGCGCGGTATGGTGGTCGCCGCCTGATCCGGGTCATCCGTTGGGGACCCGCCGATCGCTGGACGGGGGCCCGCAGCCGGACCGAAATGTTCGGGCTCGCGGCCATCCGCTCCGAAGGGGATCGGTACCTCCTCAACGCCCATCCCGCCGGGTCGTTCCTCCGCGATGGCGGAGGCGACAACGAGGCCGGGCACGTCCCCTGAGCCGAGAGAATCCCGAGGAGAGCGTCGACATGCGGCTTCCCCGCGCCAGCGGCATCCTGCTCCACCCGACCTCACTCCCGGGGCGATTCGGGATCGGCGACATCGGCCCGCAGGCGATCGCCTTCGCGAAGACCCTGGCCGAGGCGGGCCAACGCTGGTGGCAGATCCTGCCGATCGGGCCGACGGGGTTCGGCAACTCCCCGTATCAGTCCTATTCGTCCTATGCCGGGAACCCGCTGCTGCTCAGTCCCGAAATCCTCGTCGAGGACGGCTGGCTCGGGTCACGCGATTGCGACGACTATCCCGCGTTACCCGAGACGCGCGTGGACTTCGACACCGTCATTGCCGCCAAGGAAAAGCTCCATCGCCTCGCGTACCGCCGCTTCGATCGCAGTCACCTCAGATTCGAGGCGTTCCTGATCGAGAATGCCCACTGGCTCGACGACTACGCACTCTTCATGGCGCTGAAGCGCTCGCACGACGGCGCCGCCTGGTATGAGTGGGAGCCCGAGCTCGTCCGTCGCGACCCCAGGGCCCTCGCCGCCCAGCGCAAGGCCCTGGCCGATGAGATCGAGTATTTCCAGTTCATCCAATACGCCTTCGATCGCCAGTGGAAGGCCTTGCGTGCCACCTGCGCGAAGCTGGACCTGCAGCTCATCGGCGACGTGCCGATCTTCGTTGCGCAGGACAGCGCCGACGTCTGGGCTCGGCCCGAACTCTTCCAGCTCGATGAATTCGGCCACCCGACCGTCGTTGCCGGAGTGCCCCCCGACTACTTCAGCGAGACCGGGCAACTCTGGGGGAACCCGCTCTATCGCTGGGAGGCACATCAGGCGGAGGACTTCGCCTGGTGGATCGGCCGCATGAGGGCTTTGACCGAGCGCGTCGACCTCGTCAGGCTCGACCATTTCCGGGGCTTCGAGGCCTACTGGGAAGTCCCCGCGGGATCAGAGACCGCCGCCACGGGCCGCTGGGCGCTCGGGCCGGGAACCGCCTTCCTCGAGGCTCTCCGCGAAGGGCTCGGCGGCCTGCCGATCATCGCGGAAGACCTCGGCGACATCACGGCCGAGGTCGAGGCCCTCCGGGATCGTTTCGTCCTGCCCGGCATGCGCGTGATCCAGTTCGGCTTCGGAGGCGACGCCGGCAGTGAGATCCATCTGCCGCATCGCTACATCAACCACTGTGTCGCCTACACCGGCACGCACGATAATGACACCAGCGTCGGATGGTTCGACCCGGTTGAGGACGAGAGCACGCAGAGCCGCGAGCAAATCCTCGCCGAGCGCAAGTACGTCAGGCGCTATCTGGGGACGTCGACGCGCGAGGTCAACTGGGACATGATCCGCGTCGTCATGGGCTCGGTGGCCGACACCGTCGTGATCCCGCTCCAGGACGTGCTCGGGCTCGGCAGCGAGGCGAGGATGAACGTCCCCGGCCAGGCCGTGGGAAACTGGAGCTGGCGATTCCAGTCCGAGCAGCTCGACCCCAAGATCCTGGCCAGGCTCGCGGATGTCACGGCGATTTACAGCCGGTGGAATGGTGAGCCGCCGAACGCGGTTCGGCCGATCCCTCGGGCCATCCTCGACGAGCCGAAGCCCGGCGAGGGGTCGCGAGCACCGCACTCCGACGGCGATTCGACACTGGCGGGGTGACATCGCGCGTCACTTCGGGTTTATTGGTAGCGCCAGCACTGGCAAAGCGGACCGCAACGGCCGCACGCTCACACCCCTGAGCACCACCAAGGCATACCCTCGGAGTCCACCCCATGTCCCTGCTCGCGTTCGTTCTGGTCGTCGCCTCGCTCGGCGTGGATGCCAAGCCCCTCAACACCCCCCCGCCGGGTTTCGTCGCCCTCTTCAATGGCAAGGACCTGGCCAACTGGAAGACGGACGAGCACGACGCCCCCAAGCACTGGAGCGTCATCGACGGCATCCTGCACTACGACGGCAAGGGGGATAGCCTCCGGTCGGCCAAGGACTACGGCGACTTCGAGCTCTACGTCGACTGGAAGATCGGCACCAAGGGGGACTCGGGCATCTACCTCCGCAGCAACCCCCAGGTCCAGATCTGGGACGACCCCGTCGGCTCGGGCGGCCTCTACAACAACCAGAAGAACCCCAGCAAGCCGACGAAGGTCGCCGACAAGCCCGTCGGTGAGTGGAACACCTTCCACATCATCATGAAGGGCGAGAAGGTCACCGTTTACCTCAACGGCGAGCTCGTGACCGACAACGTCACGATGGAGAACTACACCGACCGCAGCAAGCCCATCCCCGCCATGGGCACGATCGAGCTCCAGCACCACGGGAACCCGCTCGAGTTCCGCAACGTCTACGTCAAGGAACTTTGATTCACGCCGGCGACGGGAGGGCGACCGAGCCCTCCCGTCGGCCTGCCCGCATTCGATCCAAGCAATTTGGCCTAAAAATCCCCTACATCTATAACTGAAGATCAAACATCATCGACTTGCCAATGGCCCGAGCCTGGGCAACCCATCGAAGTGCCGATTTTCGCAGGAATCGAACGACACACACGTTTTGATCGGCCAGGGGGAAAGAGACGACGATGCAGTATCGCAAGCTGGGAAGAACGGGCTGGTCGGTCAGCGAGATCGGATATGGGATGTGGGGCATGGGGGGATGGACGGGCTCGGATGATTCCGAATCCCTCCACTCCTTGAATCGCTCGGTCTCGCTCGGTTGCAATTTCTTCGACACGGCCTGGGGCTACGGGGCGGGGCACTCGGAAGGGCTCCTCGGCCAGCTTGTACGAGCCAATCCGGACAAGGGGCTGATCGTCGCCACCAAGCTCCCCCCCAAGAACTTCATCTGGCCCTCGCGACGTGAGTTCACGCTCGACGACTGCTTCCCCCCCGACCACATCCGCGAGTACGCGGAGAAGAGCATCGCCAACCTCGGCCTGGAGAAGATCGACCTCCTCCAGTTCCACGTCTGGGAGGACGCCTGGGCCTCCGATGAGCGCTGGCAGCGGGCGATGGACGACCTCAAGCGCGAGGGCCTGGTGCGGGCCGTCGGCGTGAGCGTCAATCGCTGGGAGCCGAACAACGTCCTCAACACCTTGAAGACCGGCATGGTCGACGCCGTCCAGGTGATCTACAACATCTTCGACCAGGCGCCCCAGGACGAGCTCTTCCCGCTCTGCCGCGAATTGAACATCGGCGTCCTGGCCCGCGTCCCGTTCGACGAGGGGACGCTGACAGGAACCCTCACCAAGGATTCGACCTGGCCGGAAGGGGACTGGCGGAACACCTACTTCGTCCCGGAGAACCTCTCGGCGAGCGTCGACCGGGCCGAGGCCTTGCGCCCGCTCGTGCCCGATGGGATGACGATGCCCGAGTTGGCCCTGCGCTGGATCCTGGCAGACCCGACGGTCTCCACGATCATCCCGGGCATGCGACGGATCAAGAACGTCGAGGCCAACGTTGCCAGCAACGATGGAAAGCTGCTCGACCCGACGCTGCTCGAACAGCTCAAGGCCCATCGCTGGGATCGCAAGCCGACGAAGTGGTCGCAGTAACGTAAAATGATGACTCAGAGAAGCCTGCCTGAGCGAATCAGGCAGGCTTCCCAGAGTCTTGCCATGCGGGGTCAGGCCCGGCAACTGCGATGTTCGCGGCGATAGGTCCCCGGCGTGGAGCCGGTCGCCTTGCGGAAGGCCGCGCTCAGGTACTCGACGTGGGCGAAGCCGGCGCGATCGGCGACGGCCGATAGGGAGAGATCCGTCTCGCTCAGGAGTTCCTTGACCCGGCGGAGCCGGACCCTGGCGATGGCGTCGTGGACTGTCTGGCCGACGGCCTTGCGGAACCGGCGCTGGAGGACGCTCCGCGAGACGGAGACCTGATCCAGCACATCCTCGACCCTGATCCCCTCGCAGGCCCTTTCGCGGATGAACCGCATCGCGTCGGCGACGAGCGGATCGGCGATCGCCATGACATCGGTCGACGCCCGCACCGCAACCCCGATGGGCGCAACGTCGTGCCTCGGGCCCGCGGGGCGCTCACCTCGCATCATCCGGTCCAGCATCTCGGCCGCCTGATAGCCGATGCGTCGGCAATCGGGTATCACGCTGGAGAGGGCCGGATAGGCGAGTTCGCAAGCCAGGGTCTCATTGTCCACGCCGATGACCGCGACCTCTTCGGGGACGGAGACCCCGGCGCGTCGGCAGGCGTCGAGGGCCTGGATCCCCCGGAAATCGTTGCAGCTCATCAGGCCGAGCGGCTTCGGCTGCGCGGCGATCCAGCGGGCGACGGCGTCGATCTCCGATTCCCAGGAGACGAGCTGGTGCCCCCAGGTGACCGGCTGCGCCTCCTGATATTCCTCGCAGTCGAAGCCGGCCTCGCGGATCCGTGCTGTGAAGCCTTCGAAGCGGCGCTTCGACCAGCCGAACTGGGGATAGCCGAGGAACGCGAACCGCGAGAACCCTCGCTCGAGCAGATGCTCGGCCGCGAGCCTGCCGATGGCCTCGTGGTCGCACTGGACGGTCGGCAGGCCGGAGCTCGGGGCCTGGTCGTCGAGGTCGACCGTCGGGATCCCCGTCTTGAGCACCGCCTCGGCGAGCGCCGGGGAGAGCCTGGCCAGGATCCCGTCCCCTTGCCAGTCCTTGATCCAGGGGGGCGGCGGATCTTCGAGCGAGCGCTGGTCGAGGTGAACCGTCCAGGGCCCGTTCTCCCTCACGTACTCGGCCACGCCATGGAGGATCTCCCGCCCATGCGCCATGGACGTTTCCATGATGAAGGCCACGTGCGGCGGCCGCTCGCGCTTGAGACGAACCTTGGAACGGCCCGGGGTGGCCGTAGAGAACACATTGCCTCGCGAGAGTCCTCCCCAGGCCCCCTTGTCGAGCACCCAGGAGACTTCCGAGGCGTGTTCGTTGCGAGCAATTGCCGACATCGCAAACGCTCCTATCGGATTCTAGACGCAACCTATCTTCATCAATATCCTCCGTTACTTTCCTTCGTCATTACTCTTTCATCGAATGTCGGCCCCGACACGCCGGTCGAGTTGGCCTTATTCAGATCACTTATTCGATATTCGTTCAAGCTTCGAGGCGTGGGATCTCCCTCCCGGAGGCGATATCCGCCGTCGACCGGGATCTCCCGATAAGAGTCAGTGCGTCCGGACGGCCATCGAACCTCGGCCGCGACGACGCGAGAGCCGCCGGGTACTCCGAAGTGCAGGCGGGGGTCGCCCGAGGAGAGATAGCTGCCGCCGCCATTGCGTTGCGCGGCCTGAACGACGTCGCCCGACCGCAGCGTGACGCGAGCACCGATGGCGTCACGGTTGGAGCCGGCCCCCTCCAGGAGCAGGGTGACGGCGTGGGTTCCCTCGGTCCTGTTGTGCAGGTACGCCAGAGGCGAGTTCTGCGAGACGATCAGGAGGTCGACGCGTCCGTCGTTATCGAGGTCTCCGGCGGCGAGGCCTCGCCCGATACGAGGCACGCTCCAGCAATCACCGGCCTCCGACCGGGCCTCGACGAACTTCCCTTGTCGCGAGCCGAGCAACAACTGTGCGGGCATGGCGTAGGGGAACTGGGGCCGGTCGTCGGTGACGTGGCCATTGGCCGTGGCGAGGTCGAGCCGGCCGTCATTGTTGGCGTCGAACGCGGCGATGCCGAATCCGAGCAGGAACCGGCTCGGCGCGGCGACCCCGGAGATCGACGACTCGTCGGCGAAGGCCCCCTGGCCGAGGTTCCGGAAGAGGGTGGTCGACTCGCCGTAGAAGTTGGTGACGGCCAGGTCGGGGCGGGTGTCGCCGTCGAGGTCGGCCGCGACGATCCCCATGCCCGCCTGGAAGGCCCCCTCGGCATTGCAGGCCACGCCGGTCTGGACCGCGATCTCCTCGAACTTTCCATGGCCGACGTTGTGGTAATAGGCGTTGGCCGTGGCATCGTTGGCCACGACGAGGTCGATTTTCCCGTCCTCGTCGAGATCCGTGGCGACGACGCCGAGCCCACGCCCCTCCTTATCGGCAATGCCGGCCTCGGCCGTCACGTCGACGAAGCGTCCTCCTTCGTTACGGAAGACATGATCACTCTTTGCTTCGAAGAGGTGGGGCATGCAGTAGCCGTTGGGCGACTCATCGCCGGTGGCATTGACTTTGGAGGCCCTGGGGCAAAGCCTCGGATTCTTTTCATCCCAGGCGAGGTAGTGGCAAACGTAGAGGTCGAGGTCGCCGTCGTTGTCGAAGTCCGCGAAGGCGGCCGAAGTCGGCCAGTCGCGATCCCCCCCGAGACCGACTCTGTCGCCGACATCGATGAACTGGCCGTTGCCCTGGTTCTGGTAGAGCGAGTAGGACCGCCATCGCGTGACGAAGAGGTCAGGGTCTCCGTCGTTGTCGTAATCGGCGACCGTCGCGCCATGCCCGTAACCGCACGCCGTTGCCGCCAGGCCGGATGAGGCTGTCGCGTCCTCGAAGGTCCCGTTGCCGCGATTGCGGAAGAGCCGATCATGCCCCCCCGCTGAGGAACCCGGGGCAGGAGGGAAGGGCCCGCCCTGGACAAGGAAGACGTCGAGGTGGCTGTCACCGTCGTAGTCCAGCAGGGCTATGCCGCCGCTCATCGTCTCGGGCAACTGACGCTGAGGGGACGTACCGCTGTCGAACTGGAATCTCAGGCCCGCAACCTCGGCCTCATCAACGAAACGGGGTACTCGGGGCGAATCAAACGCGCGGGTCTCGGATGTCGCAACCACCGTTCCTTTGCCAAAGCGTTCCGCGAGGGTCTGATTCGCCACGGCCCTGACCGCGCGGAATTCCTCATGGAGTCGCGATCGTTCGGAGGCGATCGCCTGGTTGTCGGGTTCCGCCTTGGCAGCGAGCGTCCACCAGCCTTGTGCCTCGAAACGACGGCCAAGGGCCTCGGCGAGCTTGCCGAGTTCAACGTAATGCTCGGCCGTAACCTCACCCTTCAGGAGACTGCGATAGCGATCGCGATTGCGATCCGCCTCGGCCTTGCGGGCGCGAAGCTCCTGCGCCTTCTCCTTGTACCCCTGGTTCCACACCAGGACGGCCAGGCGTTCCAGGGCCCAGGTATCGCCGGGCGAACCCTCGAGGAGTTTCTCCAGGGCCGCAAGCTCGGCATGGCCGTCGAGACGCATCGCGGCGACTCGAGCTTCGAGGGCCAGCAGCTCCCCCAGCGAGAAGGCAGTCGTGCTGAGGTGGAAGAGGCAGCATTCCACCTCGTCGGGTCGTCCGGCGGAGAGGGCCCACTCGAGTCGGAGCCGCCAGACGGCCTCGTCGTCGGCTCGACGCTTCAGGCACTCGTCGGAAAGGCGACGAACCTCGTCGAGCGAACCTGCAGAGAGGGCGAGGTTCGCCCTCGCCAGCCAGACGCGGTCGTCATCGGCGGCTCGCTCGGAGGCCCTGGCGAGGATCTCGCGGATCCTCTCGCGCTGGGCCGGGGCGCTGTCGTTCATCCAGAGGTTACGCAACTCTCCGACGCGATCCTCCGACTGCTCCCAGCCGGACTGAATCAGGCGGCGGAGGGCGTCCTGCCTCCCTTCCCAGAAGTAGAGCTCGGCCAGGGACTTGCGTACGTCGCGCCTTGCGACGGCCTTGCCCGGCCGGACCATGGATTTTTCCAGGATCGTCTCGGCCTCGGCATAACGCCCGAACTCGGCGATCAGGAGGCGAGCCCGCTCAATCTCGGCCCACTCGCCATGTCGGCTCTCCGGAGGAACCCGCGTCCAGGCCGTCAGTGCGGCATCGCGGTTCCCAAGAGCCCGCTCGCAGACACCCAGCCAGTAGAGTGTTTCCGGGTCGCCCGACCAGGGAGCCGACAGGCCCGTCAACCAAACCCTGGCCGGCTCGAATTGACCCGCACCGACCTGGCCCTGGACCCGTTCGAGCCCCGCGCGGAAACGGCGATCCGAGATCAACCACCAGGCTCCCCCGACGAGCGCCAGGAGGCAAGCCGCCAGCCCAACGCAGGCCAGCACGGTCCGGAACCGAGCCGCCCGCAAGGGAGAGCGCCCCGGCGTCGGGCCAGCCTGGTTGTCCTGAGACACGTCGCGCATGGGTGACGAGATCCGCATGAGGGCCTGCGTCGTGGGGAACCCGGCGATCCGCGAGGAACACCCGGCCACGCCTCCGCTCGAAGAGAAGAGCGCAAGCGGACGGAGCGTTGACGCGGGGACTCGCCCGTTGGCGAGGCGGGAAACACACGAGCGGGTGGTCGAACGTCTTTCGCAGTCGACGGTTACGCGGTCAATGGAGAGGAGATTGACCAGTTGTCCGTCATGCCGATGGCAGAAGCCGAGTCGCGAGGCGTCGACGGCTCCGGAAGGAGGAAGGTGCTGAGCCTCGTTCCAATCCACCACTCAGGTTCGAGGTCGCGGCGAGAAACGAGGTATACCGAGAGCCAATCTCGAGGCAGTCCGAGCGATCTACAACGCCGGTTAGAGGAAGGCGTCCGCTCGAATGCTGGAGATCGACGCGAACTTCAAAAGGTTGGTGTTTCTTCGAGAATCCAGTGTCTGGGTTGACTGCCGAAACAACGATCGAAACCGAACAGGTTCAAGATACGGACACGAAGACCGGCTCACAATGTAATTATCGGGCGATTTTCTTCGATATTGGGTCAGGCCCAGAATTCGCCGCTAGATTGTTTATCTGCTACGAAATAACATCATTTCGACGAGGGCTCATGCCCTCCGGATTAACTCATCGCCTGGGATATTCGGTCAACAGGCGAATCCTTCCGTCCGATCCGCCCCAGAGGGCGCCGTGTCCGGCAAGAATCCAGATCCGAACCGCGCGAGTTCGCCCCGGGTCGCGCTACTCATCGAGACCTCGATGGCCTATGGTCGCGACATCCTCCACGGCGTCGCCCAGTACCTTCGCGAGAACGGGCCCTGGACCGTCTTCTTCGAACATCGGTCGCTCCAGGACCCGGCGCCACCCTGGCTGGCCGACTGGGACGGAGATGGGATCATCACGACCCTCTTCCCCCAGTTCGGCCACCTGATCGCCGGGACCGGGATCCCGACGATCGACCTCGACGATCAGCGACCGATATCCGGGCTCCCGACCGTGCAGAGCCACCAGGAGGCGATCGGCGCCCTCGCCGCCGAGCACCTGCTCGAGCGAGGCTTCACCCGGTTCGCATTCCTCGGCTATCCCGAGTTCGAATGGTCGCGCCGGCGATGGCTCGGATTCGAGGGGAAGGTCAGGGCGGCCGGCTTCGCCTGCGACGAGTATCTCGAGACCCAGCCGGTGACCTGGGGACACCAGCAAGCGGCCTGGGAGACCGAGATTCATGCGCTCGCCCACTGGATCGCGCGGTTCCCCAAGCCGCTCGGCCTGATGGCCTGCAACGATTACCGGGGCATCCAGCTCCTGGGCGCCTGCCGACATGCCGGGATCGCCGTGCCGGAGGAGGTGGCCGTCATCGGAGTCGACAACGACATCCTGGCATGTGAGCTCGCCTACCCGCCCTTATCGAGCGTGGTGCCCGACTGCCGACGCATCGGCTACGAGGCGGCGGCCATGCTCGACCGCATCATGAGGAAGGAACCCGTCCACGCTGAGCATCCCGAGGTCCCCCCTTACGGGATCGTGACGAGGCAGTCGACCGACATCACGGCAATCTCCGACCCGCTACTGGCCGAGGCGATGCACTTCATCCGCCGACGCGCCTGCGCCGGGATCCAGGTCGAGGACGTACTGGAACACGTCTCCACCTCGCGCAGCGTGCTCCAGCGCCGGTTCCGGGCGGGGCTGGGGCGTTCGATCCACTCCGCGATCACGTTAGTCCGACTGCAGCGGGCCAAGCAACTGCTGAACGAGACGGACCTTGCGCTTCCGGACATCGCCGAACGCACGGGGTTCTCGTCGGTCGAGTACCTCAGCACCTGGTTCCGGAAGTCAACCGGGACCTCGCCGGGTGTTTACCGCAAGAAACACAAATCGTAGCGTGGACCAACTTGGTCCTTGCCGAAGGCGAGTTCTCGGATAAATACCTAGATAGGGCCGGCGAATCCATTGATGTCGGCCGAGTCGTGCGCAGAGCAGGAGGATGCTGGACGGGCTAGCTCGGCAGTCGGAATGACCTTCCCGACCTAGATAGCTCCACTCCAAGCGGAAAGTGAAACGATGGATAACCCCATTTCTTCCCGCAACTTTCGTTGATCACTCGCCCTCTTGGGTGGAGCTATCTAGGTCGGGAAGGCCGGATGGGCGCGGATGCGCCTCGACGGCCTGGGTCTCTCGTTCAGCCCCCTCCCATCGGGGGACGATTCCAACGGATTGATCGATTATCAGTCGTCGAATTTAGATGTGCCGCGGACTCGAAGGCCTCGAGCCTGAATATTTATCCGACTAGGATCTATGCGAACCGCATACCGAGCGAGGGGGAGTCAAGACTGGCCCGGCTCTGACCTGATCGAATCCGAGACCGGGCCTCAATGAGGCGAAAGGCGAGAGCAAGAGCCGGTCGAGGGCACCGGCCCGGGGAACGTCTCGATTATTTGACGCCCATGAGATGGTTCAGGATATAAAGCTCGAGGGCTTCATAATCCCGTGCGTCGCGGTACTGCTTGACCAGCGTGTTGTCGAGCGTGCGGACCTTCTCGACGAGGTGCAGGAAGATCGTGCGGCTGTTCTTCAGGTGCTCGGTGACCGGGCAACCGCGCTGGGTTCGCATCGCCTTGACGTCGAGACCGATGAACTCGCCACGGCTACCGTAGCCGGCCTCTTCGAGGACGCGGACCTGGTTGAACCCGACGCGGATGTTGGCCCCGCCGAAGTTCTTGTCCTGGTCGTACTTCAGGCCGTTCTGGTCGTTGAGGTGGACGCTGGCCAGCTTGTCGAAGGCCAGGGCGAAGGCCATCTCATCGCTCGGGTCGAGGCCGGCGAGCAGGGCGTGGGCGCTCTCGATCAGGCCCTTGACGCGGCTGTGATCCTTCGAGGCGAACGAGAGGGCGATCGTGTGGCCGATCGTCGGGACGTAGGCCTGGTCGGTCGGCTCGTTCGGCTTGGGCTCGATCCAGACCTCGGTTTGCTTGTCGTAGTCGAGGATCTGGTTGATGGTGTCGAGGATGCGGTTGTAGGCGAGCTTCGCGTCCTTGGCTTCGCGGATGTACGAGCCTTCGCGGGCCAGCCAGAGCACGATGGCCTTGCTGCCGATCGCGTTGGCGATGTCGATGCACTTGCGGGTCCGGTCCCAGGCGTAGGCGCGGTCTTCGGCGCTATTGGCCGTGTAACCGCCGTCCACGGTCTGGTCGGCGAACCAGAGGCGGGGGGCGACGAACTCGGGGGTGAGCCCCTGGTCCTTGAGCATCCGGCCGACTTCATCGGCCTTCTTCATGATCTGGTCCGGGCTCAGACCATCGAGCCCCGGGACGACGTCATCGTCGTGGAACTGCACGCCTTCGAAGCCGAGGCCACGATAGAGGGCGAACTTCTTCTCGTGCGGGAAGGCCGCGCGAGCATCCGGCCCGAACGGGTCAGCCCCTTCGCTGATGTTCCAGGGACCGAACGAGAAACGATATGTGACGGGAGCACTCATGGCACACGACCCTAATTGAAGAACGCGATAGAGATCGACGTTGGGCCTGATTCTCGCAAGTCGTCGCCGATCTCTCTACGCTTAAAGGCTCTTTTCCTGAGACTATTGTCTCAATTTGTGTTTTCCAGGATCACCAAAACCGTAATAATTCGACATGCGAAGCCTTCGCGACATGAGAGGTCACCGCGAGCCGATCCATCCCCCCAGCGGGCATTCGTTCCGGGTCCTGCGGTGGGGGAAGACGCTGCGCGAGGTCGATGTGGTCATCGGGCCCGGCCAGCGCGTCCCCATCCACGGCGAGGGGGAGCACTGGCACTATCACGTCGCGATGGAGCTCACGCTCTTCACCGCAGGGGAGGGAACCCGGTTCGTCGGCGACCACATCGGCCGGTTCTCGTCGGGCGACCTCGTCCTGCTCGGCGAGAAGCTCCCCCACCACTGGCACACGCACGGATCCTCCACCGGGATCTCGGTCCAGTGGGAGTTCTCCCCGGGCCACCCGTTCTGGGCCTTCCCCGAGACCGGCTCCCTCGGATCCCTTTTCAAGAATTCCGCCAGGGGATTGAGATTTTCGGGCGGGGCCGCGCAGACGGTTTCCAGCGGCCTGCACGAGCTCCTGCACACGAGCGGCGCCGATCAGCTCGGCCTCTTGCTGCGGCTCCTCGCCCGCCTCGCCGCGGCCGGGAAGTCGGAATGCGCGACGCTCTCGGAGCATTCGTTCGCCCTGCCGAATACGTCCGAGCACCAGCAGGCCATCGCCGAGGCTGTGCGCTACTTGCTCGCGAACTTCCGCGACGAGATCCGCCTGGAAGAGGTGCTCGACCTCACGGAAATGAGCAAGCCGACCTTCACTCGGCAGTTCAAACGCCACTCGGGCAAGACGTTCAGCGACTTCGTCTCGCAGGTGAGGCTCGAGGCGGCCTGCCGGGACCTTGCCGAGACCGACCGTCCCGTGCTGGAGATCGCCCAGTCCTGCGGCTTCTCTCAGCTCTCGTTCTTCAACCGGCTCTTCCGCCGGATCCGCCAATGCACGCCGACCGAATATCGTAATCGCATGCGTCAATCTTGAACCTTGGGGCTCCCGCGACGCCCATCGGCGGCCCGCCGCATGAGAAGGCTTGCGCCTTCCGCGGGCCTTGATGGGGTCGGATCGATGCGCGACTCAAAATCTCAGGAAAAAAGCCCCATTATCTCATGGACGGTTTGCACGACCGGAACCTACCCTGGTCGAATCCGGCCTTCCTCTCCTGTCCTGGCCGGCGTGGCGGTGCATCAAGCTATGCAACGCCTATCATTTTCAATCATGCTTTCGGTCTTGCGAAGGAGAGTGTCTCCATGAGGCGTCGCAAAGGTTTCACGCTGATCGAGCTCCTGGTGGTGATCGCGATCATCGCCGTTTTGATCGCGCTGCTGCTCCCGGCCGTCCAGTCGGCCCGCGAGGCCGCCCGACGCGCCCAGTGCGTCAACAACCTCAAGCAACTCGGGCTGGCGACTCACAACTACATCTCCACCTACAACGTCCTCCCGCCGCAGTGCAACTACCCGACCTCGGCGACTCAGGATTCGGGATTCTCGTGGGCGTGGACCGTCTCCCTCCTGGCGCAGATGGAGCAGCAGGCCCTCTACAACGCGGTGAACTTCTCCCTCGGCAACCTCTCGAACAACGCGAGCACGGTGGGCTACGTCCAGCTCGCCTCGCTGCTCTGCCCGTCGGAGAGCGTCGGCCAGCGCCCCGGGTTCCCCTGGGGGACGTCGAGCTACGTGGGCAACTATGGCGGACCCGGCCAGATCCAGGCCTATAGCGGCACCATCGTCCCGCTCCAGGACCTGGCACTGAACGGCGGCATCGGCACGGCGGGGTGGGGCGGCACGTCCGGCTCGGTCGGCATCCAGGGCGTCACCGACGGCACCTCGAACACCGCCCTCTTCAGCGAGCACCTGCTCGGCCTCCCCGGCGAGATCCAGGTCACCGCGAGCTCGGTCAACGGCAAGCGTGCCATCTTCCAGGGGACGAACAACTCGGGCATCAACACGGGAGCGGCCGGCGCCCTCGCGTTCGCCCAGGGTTGCAAGTCGATCCCGCCGACGGCGCCGTCGAGCGACACGACCTGGATCGGGTACTCCTGGCTCCTCGGCTACCCGACGCACGTCGCCCTGATGAACTACATGCACGTGACCGCCCCGAACAGCGTGCATTGCGGCAACCCGGCCGACATCTCCTATATCCAGTTCGTCGGCCCCGCCGGCGCGGCCGCGGCCAGCAGCAACCATTCGGGCGGCGTGAACGTGGCCTTCACCGACGGCTCGGTCAAGTTCATCAAGGATTCGGTCAACCTGCAGACCTGGTGGGCCCTCGGCAGCCGCGCCTTGGGCGAAGTGATCAGCTCCGACGCGTATTGATCCCGGCATGATACGCTCTCGTCCGGTTCGTCGTCGGTCAGCGTGACGGGGCCCGGCGATCCTCCATCGAGTGGCTCCCCACGGCTCGAATCCGAGAGGATCGCCCCCCGTCGCCGGAATTTGCGAAGGCCCTCCGGGCGATGTCAACGCACCCGCCCGAAGGGCCGAGATCCCGTGGATCACCGATTGGCAACCCGCCATTGACCAGCATTCTGGACCCGCAAGGTCTGACCGGCTTCTTGCGAAAGGCTGAGAAACCTCGATGCGATGGAACCGACTTCCCGTGGTCCTGCTTCTCGGCGTGAGTGCCCTGGCCGGTTGCGGCGAGAATCGCCTGTCTGAGACGGCCTCGGGGCCGATCCCGATCCCCACGCCCCCCAAGCTCGCCGCCGACCGGGATCAGATGAACTCGGTCTTGAAGTCGAAGAATCGACACAGGCCGAGCTCCGGCAAGGCGTACTCGCTCCCGCCAAAGCCCGGCGTCTGATCGCCGGCCGAATTGCCCCTTTGGCCGCGGCGTGGATGCAACTCATTCGCGTCCACGCCGTCCTTTGAAATCGCACGGGGGGCCGGGCTCGGCCCTTGCCGAACGCCCGCCGACGACACAAGCTGTCAACTCGTGCGAAGCTACCCATTCCTTCCCTCTCCGGAGCTGTTTGCATGGCACCCCGATCACTCGTGTGGATCTTCATCATGACTTCGGTCGTGGTGGCCGCCCCCTCCCTTTTCGGCGACGAGCCCAAGGCCCCCTCGGGCGGATCATTCGAAAAGCTCTTCAACGGCAAGGACCTGAAGGGGTGGTACACCTTCCTCCAGAAGCACGGCAAGGATAAAGATCCAGACCGCGTGATCACCATCGAGGATGGCGCGATCCACCTGTACAAGGACGCCGAAGAAGGCAGCAACGTGGTGATGGGGTACATCTCCACCGAGAAGGAGTACGGCAACTACCACTTCCGCGTGAAGTACCGCTGGGGCAAGAAGAAGTTCCAGCCGCGCTACGCCCTGAAGCGCGACGCGGGGCTGTACTACCACATCCTCGGCGAAGACCTCATCTGGCCCCGGGCCCTCCAGTTCCAGGTCCAGCAGACCGACGTCGGCGACCTGATCGCGCTGCTAGGCCTTCAGGCGGATAGCTGGATCGACCCCAAGACGAAGGGGGAGCAGCTCGGCCCCATCTATCGCGAGGCGGACAAGGGGGGCGAGCCGTTCGTCCTCGGTGGCGCGGGCATCGCCTACCTCCGTCGGCTCCCCGGCGAGTTCGAGAAGGACGGCTGGAACACGGCCGAGATCATCGTCAAGGGTGACACGACCACGCATATCCTGAACGGACAGGTGGTCAACCGCGGCCTCAACGTCCGCCTGGTCGACCCGGCCAAGCCCGGCAAGCCCGAACCGGTCCTCAAGGGCCGCATCGCCCTCGAGATCGAGGCGGCCGAGATCTTCTTCAAGGACGTCGAGATCCGCAGCCTCGACGAAATCCCGAGCGGCGCTGCCAAGCCTTGATTGTAGCCGGTTGAGATCGCTCAGCTCAGATTCATCCCCCCGTTTGCGTCCGGTCGTGCCTTGATCCAGAACCGACGGCGGGCGACAGCCAGGCCTGCCAGACTCGCCTCTCCTCCTCGAACCTCGGGCGTGCGACTCGAGGGATGAACGCGACGTGGAGAAGGAAGGATTCGGATGTCATCGAAGTCCTGCCCGCCCTCGACGCGGGCGGGGCCGAGTCCCCACGCCCCTGGACCTTCCCCCTTGAGGATTCGCACGGACCGAGGGCATAGGGACCATCTCGCCGACCGGGCGCAGAGTCTTTGCTTCATGGCGCTTCCAACGATTTAGCTAGGACCTGATTTCATGAACATCTTCAAGTTGAGCCTCGCTTCCCTCGTCGTCGCGACGTCGATCGGCGCGGCAGTCCAGGCGGCCGAGGTGAAGGCCGGGGCCGCGGCGAAGAACCTGACCGCCGACGACTCGCTGGTCATCGGCGGCGGCATCGGCCCCCACAAAGTCATGGGGCAGGAGGGAGAGCTGCGGGCCTCGGCCATCGTCGTCGAGGATCCGAAGGGGCAGAAGGTCTGCCTGGTCGCGTGCGACGTCCTCATGGTCAATCGCGACATCCTCGACCGCGCCGCGAAGAAGATCGAGAAGGAGACCGGGATCCCCTTCAGCAATATCCTCATCAACGCCACGCACACCCACCACGCCCCGACCACCTGCTCGATCCACGGGTACGTGCGCGAAGAGGCCTTCACGCTCCAGCTCGAGGAGAAAATCGTCGAAGCCGCCATCGCCGCCTCCAAGAAGCTCGTGCCGGTGACGATGTCATTCCGCCTCGGCGAGGAGTCGTCGGTCGGCAAGAACAGCCGGCTCCTGCTCTCCAACGGCATGATCTTCTGGACGGGCTCGATGGATGATGTGGTCCGGCCCACCGGCCCATTCGACCCCGAGCTCCCCGTCTGGGCCTTCCAGCGCGCCGACGGCTCGTACGAGGCCGTTCTCTTCAACCACTCGACGCACACGATCGGCACGTCGAATGGCAACGTCCGCTCCCCGTCCTTCTATGGCCTGACCGCACAGGGGCTCGAGAAGGAGAAGGGGGGCACGTTCATCTTCTTCGAAGGCGCCTCGGGCTCGACCCACAACCTCGGCCTGACCAACGCGGAAGCCACCTTGCGGATTACCCAGGCCGTCAAGGACGCCCTCGGCGCCGCCAAACCGCACAATGTCCACAAGGTGAAGGGAATCCGCAGCGAGTTCAGCTACAAGGTCCGCAAGTTCGACGAGGCGAAGGATGACAAGGCCGTCGTCGACTACGAGGCCAAGATGATCAAGGACCCGAAGGTCGCCCAGTTCGTGGTCGATATCTTCCGCGACATGCGCAAGCAGCTCGCCCCGGTCCAGGGCCAGGAGCGCAAGACCTGGATCCAGGCCATCCAGATCGGCGACACCGCCGTCGTGGGCGTGCCGGGCGAGTTCTTCACGGTCCTCGGCGAGGACATCAAGCGCCGTTCGCCGTTCCGTTACACCTACGTCTTCGAGCTGGCCAACGACTACATCGGCTACATCCCCGACAAGCTCGGGATGGATCGTGGCGGCTACCAGACCTGGACCGGCCTGCATAGCCACCTCGAGCGAGGCGCCGGCGAGGCGATCGTCGACGAGGCCGTCAAGCTCCTCGAGCAGCTCCACGCCGAGGACACCGCGAAGTAATTCCTCGGGCCAAGGGCTCGAACGGATGGGGACCGGCCAGGCCGTCCCCATCCTGGGCCCGACCACTGGCCCGAGACCGATTCCAGGCCTCCTTCCAGGATCACGCACGCTCGAGAGACGACTGACCAGGACGTTGGAGCGACCCGTCCAGCCCTCGCACTCTTCCAACGATTCGCCAGCCCCGCTCAGCTCTCTCCGGCCCGACCAGGGGAACGTCCATATGAAATCATCCTTATCCCGCCTCCGATTACTCTTGCTCGCCGGCCTCACGCTCATGGGAGGTCGAGCCGGCTTCGCCGAGGAGTCGGGACCGACGCCCCTATCGCCGGCCGAAGAAAAAGCCAAGTTCCAGTTCGCCGACCCGGACCTCGCGATCGAACTGGTCGCGTCCGAACCCGACGTCATCAGCCCCGTGGCCGTGGCCTGGGATGAAGACGGACGCATGTACGTGGCGGAGATGATCGACTACCCGTCGGGCCCCACCGGCGGCCGGATCCGCAAGCTCGAGGACCGCGACCACGACGGCAAGTTCGACCATATCTCGATCTTCGCCGAAGGCTTGCCCTATCCGACGAGCGTCCTCCCGTACAAGGGCGGGGTCCTCGTCACAGCCGCACCCAACATCTGGTTCTTCAAGGACCATGACGGGGACGGACGCGCCGAGGAACGCAAGGTCATCCTGACCGGCTTCGGCGAGGGGAACACGCAGCTCCGCGTCAACGGCCTTACCTGGGGGCTCGACAACTGGGTCTACGGAGCCAACGGCCGCAGCGACGGCGACATCCGCCGCCCCGAGGATCCCCCGGCCAAGGCCCTGGCGCTCCGGCACCATGACTTCCGCTTCCGCCCCGACACGGGCGAGGTCGAGGCCGTCACCGGCTTCAGCCAGTTCGGCCTGCCTCGCGACGATTGGGGCGATCGCTACCCCTCCTGGAACACGATCCCCTTCCGCCACGTCGTCCTCGAAGAGAAGACTCTGGGCCGCAACCCCTATCTCGCCGAATCCTCGTCGGTCGAGTCGATCCTAGACCCTGCCGACCCGAACCGTGTCTTCTCGGTCAGCCCGACCCAGGCCCGCTTCAATCGCGAGTCGGTCGCCTTCTTCAATGCGAGCTGTGGGTCGACGATCTATCGCGGGACGGCCCTGGGCAAGGACTATCAGGGGGATGCCTTCGTCTGCGAGTCGCTGTTGAACCTCGTCCATCGCCGCGACATCGTCGCCAAAGGGCCGACGTACTTGGCCAGGCGGGTCGAGCAGGGCAAGGAATTCCTCTCCTCGACCGACCTCTGCTTCCGCCCGGTCAACATGGCGAATGGACCCGACGGGGCCCTTTACCTCGTCGACTTCTATCGCGAGATGGTAGAGCACCCCCAGTTCGTCCCCGAAGACCTCCGCAAGGCGGTCGACTTCCGTCGCTGGCACGACCGCGGCCGGATCTGGCGGATCAGCTCGAAGGACAAGCCGAGGACGGGCGATCATCCCCACCTCGGCCGCGCGACCTCCCAGGAGCTCGTCGCCGACCTCGCCCATCCGAACGCCTGGTGGCGCGACACCGCCCAGCGCCTGATCGTCGAGCGACACGACCTGGCCACCGTCCCCGCCCTCTCGGAGACGCTCAAGACTTCCGCGAATTCTCTGGCCCGGCTGCACGCGATCTGGACCCTCAATGGCCTCGGCGACCTCAATGACACCCAGATCCGATCGGCTTTCCACGACGCCGAACCCCGCATCCGCGAGGCCGCCGCGCGTCTGGCCTCCGGCCGGCCCAAGCTCGTCGATGACCTCATCACCCTGGCCGACGACCCCGAGGTCCGAGTCCGCTTCCAGGCCGCCATCGTCCTCGGCGACATCGGCGGAGACCAGGCCGCAAAGGCACTAGCAAAGATCGCGGCGCGTGACGCCTCGGATGACTGGGTCCGCATCGCCGTCCTGAGCGGCCTCCGAGACATCGCCGGCCGGTTCCTCGAAGACCTCCTCGCGCAGCACCCCGACTGGCTCGCCACCCCGACGCCCGAGCAAGGGCGGTTGCTCTCGCAGACCGCCTCGATCCTGGGCGTCCGCCGCAAGCCCGAGGAGATCAAGGCCCTCGCCTCATTCCTGACCCCAGGCCACGACGACAATGCCGTCCTGGGGCGGATCGCTCTCCTGGCCGGCCTGGCCGATGGGCTATCTCGCTCCGGCCCATCGCTCCACGACCTGCTCTTCAACCCCTCTGCCGACCTCCAGCCGCTGACGGCCTCGGTCAACGCGCTGCTGCATCAGATCGAGAAGCTGGCCGGCGACCGCGACGCCCGCGCCGACGGCCGCGTGCAGGCCGTGCAGCTCCTCGCCAGCTGCCGGCCGCAGGAGACCGCCGCGTTGATCCCGGCCTTGCTCCAGTCGGATCAACCGGCCCCCGTCCAGCTCGCCGCCGCGCGAGTGCTGGCATCGGTCGGCACCCCCGAGCTCGGCGCCCAGATTCTGGGAAGTTGGAAGGAACTGGGCACGGGGACCCGCCGCGAAATCCTCGCGGGAATGGTCGGTTCCGAGGCCCTCGCAGCCCAGCTCGTCGATGCGATCGAGCAGGACACGATCGCCCTGACTGAGCTCGACGCATCGAGCCGCGAAGGGCTCCGCCGGATCAAGGATGCCTCCGTTCGCAAGCGAGCCGAGGTGCTGCTGGAGAAGTCGATCGCCTCGGACCGCAAAGCCGTCGTCCAGAGCTACCTGCCGGTGCTCGAGATGAAGGGGGACGCCAAGCGGGGCGAGGACCTCTTCGCCAAGAACTGCCAGACCTGCCACCAGCGGCGAGGGAAGGGGAACCGAGTCGGCCCCGACCTCTCGGGGATCGCCGGCCGCCCACCTTCGGCCCTACTTAACGACATCCTCGACCCCAACAAGGATGTCGCCCCCGACTACGTCGGGTACTTGCTCGTGACGACGAAAGGCCAGGTTCTCACCGGACTCCTGGCCGAAGAAACGACCTCGAGCCTCAAACTCCGACGCGCCGAGGGGACGGATGAAACCGTGCTCCGCTCGGAGATCGAGGACTTCCGCTCCAGTGGCCGCTCACTGATGCCCGAAGGGCTCGAGCAGACCATGGGGCAGCAGGGGATCGCCGACCTGCTGGAGTTCCTCCGGCAGCCTTGACGCAATTCTCTAGCACTCGTCGAAGTGACGTTGATCGAACCCCGGCCTGCGAGGTGTCGCTGGCCGGGGTTCGTCCGTTCGAGGCACGCTCACGGAGATTCCTCGAACCTCGGGCGTGCCCCTCGTTCAGAGTGAGCCGTGGATATAGGTCATCAAGTGCTGATTTTCCAGATTCACTCGCTCGTACATCAATTTGATCACATCGCCCACGGAGACGATTCCGACGAGTTCGGTGCCGTCGAGGACGGGGACCTTGGCGATCCGGTTCTCGCTCATGTGCCCCATCACGTCGTCGACGTCGTCTTCCAGGTTGCAGCAGACCGGCGCGGGGGTCATCACCTCACTGACGAGGATCTGCCGATACTCTTCGCCGCAGGTGTGCAGGCCGCGTAAAATGTCGCGTTCGCTCAGGATGCCGACCATTCGGCCATAGTCATCGATCACGGGTAAAGATCCGATGTTGTGCTGGACGAGGCGTTTCATGGCCTCCTTCACAAGCGCATTGGCCTCGATGACGATCACTCCGCCGGATTTCGATCTGAGGACATCTCTGACGTGCATCTTGATGTCTCCCACGCCCGCGTTGACCGCGCAGGCCGGGGCGGATGCCGGGCCCAGCGTTGGCGCGATGCTCGGGGGCCGAAAAGAAGAAAGAACGGAATCGTCGTGCAGAAATGACGGACCAACGAATCCTGACATCCCCCCGCATCCAAGGCAAAGGTTTTTTGGATACTTTTCCCAAAAACCCAATTCGATATCTTTAGGAATTCATGATGAGTGCAATCCTGCCGGATCGGGCGGAGCAGATGATGATATGAGGGGCCCGCGAACTCAACCGCCCCCCCGAATCCCGCATCCGACGCCACCCCCGGAGGAGTATTCTTTCCCCCAATCCGCGTCACTAGCGTGATCTTGACCCCCGTCGGAGCCGGTCGTTACGATTCAGCGGCTCTCGTCGCCGTTTCAGGGACGGTATTCCGGGCGACGTCTTCGCGAAGGGGTCAGGAGGTAACCTCTGAGATTTTTCCCGGCCTGGCTCTGGCTCTCACTCCTGCTGCTGGCGACCTTCGGTCTACGCGCCCTCGGCTGGGGGCAGCCGATCGTGGAGAACTACGTCGGTCGGCAGATCCCCACGGCGATGGTGGCGAGGAACCTGGATCGAGGCTCGGGATTCCTGAACCCCCGGCTCGACACGGCTCCGTTCCCGAATCACTTCTGGGTCGAGCCCCCCATCTACGCGCAGGCCGTCGTCGCCTTTCGACGACTCATGGGATTGCCACTCGAGCCCGCGGGGCGCCTCGTCTCAGCCCTCGCCATGACGCTGGGGGCCTGGGGACTTTTCGGGCTCGCGCGTCGACGCGACGGCGACCTGGTCGCCTTAGTGGCCCTGGCGGCGTTCGCGATCTTCCCGCTGAACCTGCGCTACGGGAGGTCGTTCCAGCCCGACGCCCTCATGGTCGGATGCTTCCTGGCCGGCTTCCGCTGCTGGGATCATCGAGAGCACGGGGAAGGCCGGGCCTGGATCATCCCGGCGGCGATCCTGCTGGCGCTCGGTCTCTCGCTCAAGGTCGTCTGGGCGGCGATGCTGATTCCTCTGCTTTTCCTGCGAGGACATGACACGGTAGCATCCCCCGAGGCTGGGGAGCAGACTCAAGCAAGAACCGCATGGCCCATACTGGGCAAACTGGCCGCACTCGGCCTCCTGCTCATCCCCGCCTTGCTCTGGTATGGCTACGTGGCCTTCGCGATCGGGCAGGGGGGAGGCTCGCGGGCCTCGGCCGATAATCGAGCCATCTGGATGCGCGTGCTGATCCCGACGGCCCTCTTCGAAGCCTCGACCTGGAACCTCATCGCCAGGTTCTTATGTCTCCGCGCCTTCACGCCGGTCGGGTTCCTCCTGGGAGCGGCCGGGGTCGTGATTGTCAGGGGGCTCGACCCGTTCTGGCGGGCCTGGACGGCGGCGGTTCTGCTCACCCTGGGAATCCTGGCCGCGAAGCTCCACCACGAATACTACTGGATGATGCTCGCCCCCGTCATGGCGGTGGTCATCGGCCGTTCGATCGTCGCCTTGGGCCGTTGGCAACGGTGCCTGGGAATCGCGGCGGGGCTCACCTTCCTCCTCTTCTCGATCTTCCAGGCACGCTCGACATGGCGGACGCCCCCCGAGTGGACGTCGATCCGCGAGGCCGCCCGGGTTATCCAGGAACACGTCCCCGAGGATGCGCTGGTCGTCGCCCCCGAAGCCCTTCTCTTCGAGGCCGACCGCCGAGGATGCCGGCTCGAACTCACGGGAGAGGCAGCCTGGCGCGCGGCCGGCGAGTGGGGCGGGACGCTCGATCGGCGCGATCCCTTGGAGCTCGTCGCGTTCTACAAGAGCAAGGGGGCCAGGTACTTCGGGGATGTCAGGCCGGATGACCCCGCCCGTCGGGGGTTGCACGATGCGATCATGGGGCGATACAAAGTTCTAGTAGACCGACCAGGCGTTTTGCTGGCGGATCTGGCCGTTACCGAGGAAGCGCCGGATGGCACGCGTTGAGACTCCCGTCACTCCCCCCGACTTCGCCCGCTGGAAGCACGAAGGTCGCAAGGTCAGCATGCTGACCGCCTACGACTACCCGACCGCCCGCCTTCTGGACGAGTCCGGCGTCGATTGCCTGCTGGTGGGGGACACCCTCGGCATGGTCGTGCAGGGGCGCAGCACGACCCTGGGCGTGACGATGGACCAGATGGTCTATCACGTCGAGATGGTCGCCAGGGCGGCCCAGCGTGCCATGGTCGTCGCCGACATGCCTTATCTGAGCTACCAGGCATCGACCGAGCAGGCGATCCTCTCGGCCGGCCGGTTCCTCAAGGAGACGGAGTGCCGCGCGGTCAAGCTCGAAGGGGGCAGGCGCTCGGCCGCGACCATCCGCGCCCTCGTCGAGGCCGACGTCCCGGTCGTGGGGCACGTCGGGCTCACGCCCCAATCGGTCAGGCGTCTCGGCGGCTTCAAGGTCCAGCGAGACATCGACGAGATCATCGCCGACGCCCATGCCGTGGCCGACGCGGGGGCCTTCGCCCTCGTGCTCGAGTGCATCCCCACGGAGGTCGCCGAGCGGATCACCAAGGAGCTCTCGATCGTGACGATCGGCATCGGGGCCGGGCCGCACTGCGACGGCCAGGTCCTCGTCACGCCCGACCTGCTCGGCCTCTTCCAGGGGTTCCGGCCCAAGTTCGTCAGGCGCTACGCCGACCTCGGCGACGCCGTGCGGAAGGCCGCCTCGCAGTACGTCTCCGACGTCGCCTCGGGCGCATTCCCGAACGAACAAGAGAGCTTCCACTAGCCGACCCGACCCGCGAGGCCGGGCCGGAGGAGGACACCATGAGCAGCACCCCGACCGCCGAAGAACTGGTCCGGAAGCACTGCGTCCCCTGCGAGGGCGGGGTCGAACAGCTCTCGAGCGATCGGGCCAACGCCTTGCTCGCGAGCGTCGAGGGCTGGGAGCTCGCCGACGAGGGCCGCAGCATCCGACGCAAGTGGACGGCGAAGAACTTCGTCGCCGCGATCGAGTTCTTTAACGCGATCGCCGAGCTCGCCGAGAAGGAAGGGCACCACCCCGACCTTCACCTCGAAGGCTACCGCAAAGTCACGGTCGAGATCAGCACGCACGCCATCGGCGGGCTCTCGGAAAACGACTTCATCCTCGCATCCAAGATCAATCAACTCCCCATCAAGACCAAGGGTTGATCGCGAGGGGCCGCTCTCACTGGCCGAAGATCCCCTTGAACCAGGCGACAAGCCCTCGGCGAGGGGCCACCGTCCGCGACGGCTCCAGGGTGTTGTTATCCTGGAGCCGCACGGTCGAATCCGCGCTGACCGTCCTCGCCCTGGGTGTCGCGGGGGTCGCGACCAGCGGCTGGGCTCGGACCTGATCGATGTGCGCGACCAGGCTCCGAGGCGAGGTCGGCTCCACGCCCTTGAGCCGGGAAGACAGGGGGGCCGCGTTCGGGTCGCGGGAGAGGTCGTTGAGGTACGCGAAGAGCGCCTTGCTGCCGGGCTTCGAGTCGTTCAGTAGGTAGTGGACCCAGGCCCAGGACTCGCGATAGTCCCTGGGGGTCATCTCGCGAACGGTCTTGAGCGACTCGAGGTTCGCGAGGTTCGGGCTCCAGCCGGCGGCGAGGTCATGCGGCAGCTTGGCCAGGTGCTCGGCATTCACCCCCTGGCGTCCGGTCGGCCCCTCGAAGTATTCCGCCAGCCCTTCGTCGAGCCAGAGCGGCAGGTCGCCGTAGACGACGTTCAGGAGGGCGTGGGTCGCCTCGTGACGCAGGTCTTCCTCGAGTCGCTCGCCCATGAATGTGAACACAACCCGTTGCGTCCCCTGCGCGATGAAGAAGGCTCGACGGGGAGGCAGGTCGGGATAATAGAATTGGAGGAAATGAGCAAAACTCTGGCGGTCGTTGAGGATGTAGACCTCGACCGGCGGCTGCTCGGACTCGACATGAATCCCCAGGCGAGAGGCGATGTCGCTCTCGAGCGATTGCAGGCTCCGGATCGCGGGGGCGTCGCTGGGGATCGGGAAGTTGGAGTAGACCGCGTAGGGGCCCGTCTGGGTCCGGTACTTGGTGGGGACGAGGGCCTGCCCTTGTTCGCCGCCGATGGTCGCACACCCGCCGATCCCCAGGGTCGCCAGGGGCAACACGAGGCAGAGGGTGACGATCCGGAGGAGTCGGTCTGGTCGTGTCTCCTGCATCATCGGGGCCTCGGCGATTGGGTCGGTTCGGGTGAATTCCAAGGGTGTCGTCGCGATAACGGCTCAGGGTCAACTCAAGGCACGTCCCCTGCGCTGATTCTTCTCGCGCTTGGTCCGGCTCGTCTCGGCGATCTTACGCCAGAGCCCTTTCCAGTCGTTGCGGGGCGACAGCCCCCAGGTGAGATACGTACGGAGGAACTGGAGGGCGTCAGTCCGGGTCCGCCCCGGGACATCCGCCAGGCTCAAATTCAAGCGCGAGAGGTTCTGGATCCGGCGATGTTGCGGCAGTGGGTGGATGAGCCGGACGCCGACCAGGTCGATCACGCTCAACTGCAAGTCGTCCGAGTCGGGATCGCCCAGGACCAGGAGGTTCGAGGCCTTGAGGTCGCGGTCCGAGAGCGAGCGATCGTGGAGCACCCGCAGGAACCGGGCCAGGGCCAGCGTGAGGTAGCGGATCCGGGCCCGGCGCGTCTCGGGGTCGAGCCCGGTCAGATACCCGTGGACGTAGTCGCTCAGCGTCATCGCCTGCGTTTCTTTGACCGTGATCAGGTACGTCTCGTGGGGCAGGTACCAGAAGAGCGGATCGCGCAGGAACGGCCGCAAGCGTGCGATGAACGCCAGGTTGCGGGGCGTGGGGATCGCCCGGCTCGCCAGGTGCTGACCAGCCTGCCACGACTGCCAGGCTCGCGAGGGGCGGAACCAGGTCAGCAGCGGGTCGATCCAGGCCCGGCGATTGAACCGCTTGTAGATCACGCGCGTCGGCACACCCTTGACCATCAATGTCGTCTCGGCGACCGTCGTCGTCCGAGACTGCTTAAGCATGACCGTCCCCTCGTCGTTGAAGGGGGCATCCGGATCGGCGAGGAGCCTGGCCATCACCGAAGCGTCGAGGTCCCTCGAGGCGACCGACCAGGATCGGGCCCGTCGATAGCGCTCGAAGTACTTGTTGCTCCCTCGGCAGCGACGCCCCCATCGCCTCCAGAGCCGCTCGGCCCAGGCACGGGTGGCCGACTCGATGCCTCGGGCGAACTTGCCCGGTTCGGGGGTCGTGCCGTCCCTCGCGTCGAGGTACGTCTTGAGGAAGCGGTGGCGATCCGACCGGCCGCAACGCAACCAGAAGTAATGATTCAAGAGCGCGAGATTGAGTTGCGCCTCGGACCAGCTCAACGGCCGGCAGACGCGGAGGGCGTCGAGGTCGATCATCGCAAGCTCGGGGCGATCGCCGGCGGCCATCCGCACCAGGATATTCCCGGGGTGGAAGTCCTGATGCACGAAGCCCGCGTTGTGCAGCCGGGCCGTCATCACGCCGAGGGCCTCGGCCAGTGACTGGCGGATCCGGGCCTGCCGCTCGAGCGGCCAGTCGGCGAGCCGGCGCTCGACGAACTCGTCGAGGGGGATCGTCTCGGGGATCGCATGCGTGACGAGGTAGTTCTCGAGCAGGAAGAACCGCTTGCGCTGCTCTCCCAGGGCGATCGGCGTGATCGTGGGGACGCCGATCTGGTCGAGGTAGCGAGTCCGCCGGCCCTCGTTGCGCCCTTTGCCGCGGCGGAACCACTGGCGGATCTTGGACCGCAGGCCGGGGACGAGGAAGTGCTTGACGAAGATCGCCCCTTCGGGGAGCTCGGCGCGATAGACGATCCGGTGCGGCCCCGTCTTCACGACCGTGAGCTGGCCATTCCGCCGCCACTCGTCGAGGCGCAGGCCCCTCGGCCCGACGAGGGTCTGCCCCCACTCCGCGCGCACCCACCAGCCCACGTCACCGGCCTGGCTCCAGGTCCAGTGCGGGGCCTCGAAGAGTCGCTCAGACGTATCGGGTTGTGCAATCTTCTTAAAGAGCCAACTCATTCGTCCGCCTTGACGAAGCCGCTGATTCCCGATCCGCCCGACGAGGGTGTCCGTCGCGTCTCGGAATCCGAAGATCAACCTGAGATAGGGGAGGATGGCCGCTTCCCACGATCCCGCTCGTGGGGATGCGCCGAGCCTGACCCCGCCCCGACGTCTTTCCGGGCCCTGGACCAGAGCCCATCACCCTTGACCGTCTCTACGAACCGTGCCGACCAGGCATCGACCGAATAACTCGCCTCGAACGAGGCCCTCGCCTCAATCCCCATCCGCTGTCGAGCGCCCGGATCCTCGAGCAACGACCGGATCGCGGCCACCCACTCGTCGTCCGTCTCGGCGAGGAAGCCCGTCCTCCCGGGTACGACCATCTGCACGTGGACGCCGACCGGGTTGGTGAGGACCGGCAGTCCCGCCGCCTGGTACTGCACGACCTTGAGCCCACACTTGCCCCGGCTCCAGAGGTCGTCGGGGATCCAACTCACCCCGACATCCCCCGAGGCGAGGGCCTCCGCCTCCGTCCGCTCTTCCCAGGGGACGGGGACGATGGGCAGCGAACCGAATTCGGGGAATCGGTCGCAGATGAGGCGAAGTCGGACGCCCGGAAGCTCCCGGCCAATCCGTTCCCAGAGGGTCCTGCGCTGTTCGAGCCCTTGCAGCGTGCTCGACGAGCCGATCCAGACCAGATCCAGGCCCCCTGGATTCGAGCCGGGGCCCGATCGCGAGACATATCTCGTGGCATCGACACAGGTTGGAATGACCCGGACCTGCTCGAGCCTCGCCCCCGCGCGGAGGGCGCGGTCCGCCAGGAAGTCGTTCCCGGCGATCACCGTGTCGACCATCTGGACCGTCTGGGCGAACCGGCGAGTCCTCCGGGGGAAGTGCGGACCCCGGCTGTCATAAGAATCGCGGTAAAGGACGGCGTCGTCGAAGTCGAAAACTAGATGGCGGGCTCGTTTCCGCAGCGCACTGAGCTGCCACCCCGGCAGCAGCTTACGCTGAAGGATCACCGCATCGTATTCAGAGGCCTGGCGGAACTGCGACCACCTGGCCCAGGCACCGCGTGCCAGGCCGCGCAGGGCCAACTGGCATCCAGCTTGGTCGAGGGCGGGCTCGAACGCTCGGATTCGGTAACGACAGCATACGTGGTCGGGCGCATCGACGAGCGCGAGTACCTTCATCCCGTCCTCCCTGACGGTTGAATCGGTCGTCCGGAGTATTCCGAGACCATCGCGAACGGGATCTTAGCCCCGATTCACGGGTTTTCCAAGCCCGAATATTTTGAAGGAACCAACGCTCGACGTGTTCCCAGACTCGCATTGCCAAGGTTTTGGACTCGTGGTACATCCTCGCGAGCCCAATCTCTCGGTGCGTCGTCGAGGCGCCTGGGGAATGGCAAGGACGCTTTTGGGTAAACACGTCTTGGGCGCTCGCCAACCATGAAGAACTTTGCCCGTCTCGTGCGGTTCGCCTGGCCTTATCGGCTTCGGTTCGGGCTCTCTCTCTGCTGCGCCCTCCTGGTCGCGCTGCTCTACGCCGGCGACATCGCCACGGTCCTGCCGCTCCTCAAGATCCTCTTCTACAACGAGAACTGCAAGAAATGGGTCGCGGTCGAGATCGCATCCCAGGACTTGATCATACGCAAGTGCGACGCCCGCCTCGGTGAGGTCGACTTCGTCGACAAGGTGGGCAACCCTCGCGATGAGCGGCTCAAGAGCCGATTCGTCGACGTCCACGAGGCGGCCGAGGAGAAGCACAGGTTCGCGGAGAGCATCGCCCAGAAGGTGGATATTCCGCTCCTCAACGGCGCCGACAAGGCCAAGGTGAAGGACCAGTTCGACCTCCCCCTGGCGAGGCGAGACGAGGCGATCGCCCAGGCCCGCTGCGACGAGCTGAAGATCCTCTTCGAGGACATCGAGCACAAGCAGCTCCCGGTCACGATCGAGGCCCGACGCGCCTCCCTGGCCGCGGAAAAGAGCAAGGCGACCTGGTGGCACAAGCGCTACCTCTGGATCCAGCCGACGGTCAACAAGTACCTGCCGGATCATGGGTTCCAGACGCTGGTCTTGCTGCTCGGCGTGGTCATGGTCGGCGTGACGCTCAAGGGCATCTTCCTCTTCCTCCAGGAAGTGCTCGTCGCCGACGTGATGCAGCTCACGCTCTTCGACCTGCGAAATCACTTCTATCGCAGGACGATGGCCCTGGACCTCTCGAGCTTCGGCGAGCAGGGGTCGGCCGAGTTGATCTCGCGGTTCACCAACGACATGGACTCGGTGGGCCAGGGGCTCAATACACTCTTCAGCAAGGTGATCCGCGAGCCGCTCCGGATCATCAGCTGTTTGTCGATCGCCATTTATCTCAACTGGCGTCTCACCTTCCTCGCATTGGTGCTGGTCCCGGTCTCGGCCATGACCGCCAAGCGGGCCGGCCAGATCATGAAGCGTGCCGTCCGCCGGTCGCTCGAGAGCATGTCGACGATCTACAAGATCCTCCAGGAATCCTTCCAGGGGATCGTCGTCGTCAAGGCCTACACGATGGAGCGTCGCGAACGCCGTCGCTTCTTCCTCGAGACCAAGAGCCTCTACAAGAAGAGCGTCAAGGTCGCCACGATCGACGCCCTCTCGGATCCGGTCCTCGAGTTCCTCGCCTTGACGACGGTCTTCATCGCCTTGCTGTCCGGGTCGTACCTGGTGCTCAATGACACCATCTTCCTGTCACTGGGCCGGTTCAAGCTCCAGCTGGCCTCCCAGCGCATGGCCATCGAAGATCTTCTCGCCCTCTACGCGGTGCTCGCCGGTATCTCCGACCCCGTCCGCAAGCTGGCGAACGTCCACTCGCGAATCCAGCGAGCCGCGGCGGCCGCCGACCGCATCTGTGCCCTGATGGATCGCCAGCCGCAGGTGGCCGACCGCGCCGGCGTCAAGCGACTCCCGCGACATAGCCACACCGTCGAGTTCGACCAGGTCGTCTTCGGCTATAACGGCCGCGACCCCGTCCTCCGCGGCATCAATCTCACCGTCCGCCACGGCGAGATGATCGCGCTCGTCGGACCCAACGGCTGCGGCAAGTCGACCCTGATGAACCTCATCCCGCGGTTCTGGGAGGTGCAGTCGGGCTCGATCCGGATCGACGGCCACGACCTTCGCGACATCCAGCTCCGCAGCCTTCGCGAGCAGATCGGCATCGTGATCCAGGAGACGGTCCTCTTCGAGGACACGATCGCCAACAACATCGCTTACGGCCAGCGCGGGGCCTCTCGCGAGGCGATCATAGCGGTCGCCAAGCGGTCGTACGCCCACCAATTCATCATGTCGCTGCCCAACGGCTACGACACGGTCATCGGCGAGCGGGGCCTGGGTCTCTCGGGCGGTCAGCGGCAGAGGATCGCCCTGGCCCGTGCCATGCTCCGCGACCCGGCGATCCTGATCCTCGACGAGGCCACGAGCGCCGTCGACATCCAGGACGAGGCCCTGATCCGCAAGGCGATCGAGGAATTCGCCCGGAACCGGACGACCTTCCTCATCACCCATAGCCTCGGCTCGCTCCAGTTCGCCGACCGGATCGTCCTGATGAACGCCGGCCGCATCGAGGCCGTCGGCACAGACAGCGAGCTGCGCCGCAACTCGCCTCTCTACCGCCGACTGCACGAGATCCACTTCCACCGCGAGAGCGCCTGAGCCTTCGACTCGCTCTCATTCGGGATCGAAATCTAACAGATCAAGGCCCGCGCCGAACTCCACCCGGCGCAGGGCCTTGTTTCTTTTCGACCGTCCAGAATGTCGCTCCCAAAATTTGTCACAAAGCGGTGTCACGCACGCCGTCACGCTCCGTACGTGTCATGCAATGGTCAATGCATTCGACGATGTGGTCAACCACGCAGAATTCCTTGCTTCCCTGCAGATTCTCTTTGACCAATCCTGATACTTTGACGTAGTCTGAGACTCAACCGGTCAAATCAGAGTTCGGGAATCAACTCACGCGCAGGTTCCGATCTGTAGGGCCTCGGCCTCTATCAGGAGTGGGACGATGAGAACGTGTCCTATCTGGCGAGCGCTCTCGCGCACGACGGTCGTTGCGATCCCCATGATCCTGGCAGGGGTGCAGTTCTCGCACGCGGGCGACACCAGCAAGCCCAGCCCAAAGGCCGCCGACGCCAAGCCGACTGTCGCCACCGATTCCAAGGGGGCCTCGGAGTCGAATGCGACGCCCGGGAAGCTCAAACCCGACTTCCTGGATAGGATGATCAAGGAGTCGTGGGACGAGGCCAAAATCAAGCCCTCGAAGGAATGCACCGACGAGGAGTATCTGCGTCGGGCCTATCTCGACGTCCTCGGCCGGATCCCCAATATCGAAGAGGCTTCCGCGTTCCTCCACTCCAAAGAGAAGGGGAAGCGGGCGAAGCTGGTCGAATACCTGCTCAAGCACGAGGATTTCGCCAAAAACTTCGGCAACGTCTTCACGGTCGTCCTGATCGGTCGGAAGCAGCAGGATCGGATGGTCGACCGCGCCGCGCTCTCCGCCTGGCTCCGGAAGCAGTTCAACGCCGACCGCCCCTGGAATGAAGTCGCCTTCGATCTGATTACTGCCAAGGGCTCGAACAAAGAAAACGGCGCGGTGAACTTCCCGTTGTCCCACCTGGACATGGGGGCCGTGCCGCTGACCTCGGTGACGACTCGCGTCTTCCTCGGCCAGCAGATCCAGTGCACCCAATGCCATGACCACCCCTCCAACGACTGGAAGCAGGCGGACTTCTGGGGCATCAACGCCTTCTACAAGGGGGTGAAGGCCGAGGAGGTCCGCAAGGAAGACGCCACCGGCGCCGAGGTGTATGACCACACCGAGATGACCGACGAGCCGACCGACGCCTACGCCAGCTTCGACAAGCGCAACGGCCTGATGGGCATCGCCTTCCCCCGGTTCCTCGATGGCCGCAAGATCAGCCAGGGGACCGACGTCGACCGCCGTGTCGAGCTCGGCAAGCTCATCACCGACCCCAAGAATGACGACTTCGCCAAGGCCTTCGTGAACCGGATGTGGGGCTACTTCTTCGGCAGGGGCTTCGTGAACCCGGTCGACGACTTCGGGGCCCACAACCCCGCGAGCCACCCCGAGTTGCTCGATGCCCTGGCCAAGGAATTCCAGGCCAGCAACTACGACGTGAAGTCCCTGATCCGCTGGATCATGAACAGCCAGGCGTACAACCTGTCCAGCGCGATGACGAAGTCCAACGACAAGGACGAGACCCTCTTCAGCCACATGGCGCTGAAGCCCTTTTCTCCCGAGCAACTCTTCGACTCGCTCCTCACGGCAACGGCCGCCCACAAGGCCGGAGGGGCGAACAACATGGACAAGCAGCGTGACGCCTGGCTGGGCCAGTTCGTCTTCGCCTTCGCCAACGACGAGGAAGGGGAGACGACCACCTTCAACGGCACGATCCCCCAGGCCCTCATGATGATGAACGGCGAGCTGATGGCGAAGGCCGTCGGCGGTAAGTCGGGCAGCTTCCTCGAGGACCTCAAGACGAGGGCCCTCCGACAAGGGAAGGTCGCCCCCGAGCTGTACATGGTCAATAACCTCTTCCTGGCCGCCTTGAGCCGTGCCCCCTCACGCGGCGAGATGAACATGGCCAGAAGCTACCTGGGGTCGAACCCCGACACGGTCTACGTCCTTGAGGACCTCTTCTGGTCCCTGCTCAATTCCAACGAGTTCGTCCTGAACCATTGAACCGAGTGTCTCCGGGCAGGTTGGGCCTGCCCGGAACGCGTCATCCCGAAAACGCCTCGGAATCCGGGGCTCAAGGGGGTTTTCGACCGATGTCAGACCGCCTGATCCTTCCTAGCGGGATGTCCCGCAGACACTTCTTCGGCCACATGGCGGCGAGCGCCATGGCCGTCCCGGCCGTGCAATTCCTCGGGTCGCTCGAGGCGAACGCCCAGCAGACCCGCGGCAAGAAGACGAAGAGCTGCATCCTGCTGTGGATGGGCGGCGGTCCCAGCCACATGGATACGTGGGATCTCAAGCCCGAGAGCGAGAAGAACGGCGGCCCGTTCAAGCCGATCGAGACCTCGGCCAACGGCGTCATGATCTCGGAGCACCTGCCGAACGTCGCCAAGCAGATGAAGCACCTGAGCGTCGTCCGGTCCCTCAACTCGAAAGAGGGGAACCACGACCGCGGCACGTACATGATGCACACGGGGTATGCCCCCAACCCGACCGTGGTGCATTCCAGCTTCGGCTCGGCCTTCGCCTATGAGCTCGGCTCGAGGAACAATGAGCTCGCCTTGCCCCACGCCATCTCGATCAACGGGCCGGGCGTCGGCGCGGGCTTCCTGGGCATGGCCCACTCGCCGTTCGTCGTCAACAACCCCAACGGCAAGGTCGCGAACCTGAGCCCGCCGGACGGCATCGGCGACGAACGCATGGAGCGTCGGCTCCAGATGCTCAACCTCGTCGAGCGCAACTTCATCTCCCAGCGCCGGGGGCAGGGGGCGACCGACCACCACGCCGTCTACGCCAAGACCGTGAAGATGATGCAATCCGGCTCGACCCGGGCCGCCCTGAGCCTCGACAGCGAGCCCGCCGAAGTCCGCGACGCCTACGGCCGCGGCTCGTTCGGCGCCGGCTGCCTCATGGCCCGCAAGCTCGTCGAGATGGGCGTCACCTTCGTCGAGGTCAGCCTCGGCGGCTGGGACACCCACGCCAACGCCTTCGACACGCTGTCCAAGCGGCTCCTCCCCGAGCTCGACAAAGGGATGGGCGCCCTCGTCGCCGACCTCGAACAGCGCGGCTTGCTCGACGACACGGTCATCGCCTGGATGGGCGACTTCGGTCGGACCCCGAGGATCAACCAGGACGCCGGCCGCGACCACTGGCCGCGGAGCTGGTCGGTAGTGCTCGGCGGCGGGGGCATCAAGGGCGGCCAGGCCGTGGGCGCGACCGACAAGGACGGCGTCGACATCGTCGACAAGCCCGTCGGCCCGATGGACGTCATCGCCACCATGACCAAGGCGATGGGCCTCGACCTCGCCACCCAGTGGACCACCCCCCGCGGCCGTCCGATCAAGCTCGTCGACGCCGGCAAGCCGATCGCCGAGTTGATCTGACCTCCAAGGCCTGGATCACCCGTTGAGCCTTCCCGAACGCCGCCGTCGAGGCTCGACGGCGGCGTTCGTCGTTTGCGCCCCGCGGGATCGTTTCCGAACGCTCAACCGTAGCGCCCGACCAGCACCAAGGCGATCGCCGCCACGAAGACGAGCGGCCCGGCGATGACGCCCAGGACGAACAAGGCCACCACCGATGCCAGGGCACCGACTCGCCTGGTCCGCACGCGCTCGCTCAGGAGGCCGCAGACGACGACCGGAGCGAACATGGCCGTGAGCACGAGGCCGGGTTGCTCGTCGGCGTTACGGGCGGATTTCGGGGCCAGTTCCGCATTCAGGAGCGAGGTCGGCTTCGACTCGCCGATGGTCGTGTCTTCGATGAGGTAATGGTGCGGCTGCCCAGAATGCTGGAGTCGGACGGGGGCGAGGGGTTCCGGGACCTCGATCGAGGCATCCTCCGCATTCTCAGGGACCTGCCCCATGTGGGCCTGGACCCTGCGCGGCAGCTCCTCAAGCCCCGCCATCTCGATCGGCTCGAGTAGCGACGAGCGGAGCACACGGAGCCGATGCCGCAGGCTATCCACCCACGACCCTTGCGTGTTCAACGACGACGGATCCCAGGCCGCCGAGCGGTCGGCCGAGCGCAGGACGAGCTCGAAGCGGAGTAATGCCGACATGAGCCGGGAACGATCGCGCAAGGAGCTGCGGTCGATCTTGACGAGTTCGTCCTGGATCGAGCGTTTCAGCCACTCCGCCTTCTCGGTCTCGATCCGATCCCTCGGGACGGCGACGAGGCGGCGGTCGGTGGGCACGAGCTTGACCGTGGCGGGAGCCCGCACGGTGAGGAGCGTCGTCACCTTGGCTTGCGTCAGGGTCGGGAGAGAGACCGGCTGCCCTTTCAGCGGCTCCGGCGCGACCGGCCCCCCTCGCCAGATCAGGGAGACGTGGCTGACCGCCTCGTCGTCGATCGGGATGACCCACTGCCCCGAGACCGACTTGAGGGCCCGCTCGGCGAGGTTATTGACCGAGGTCCAGAGCAGCTCGGCCCCGGCCGGCAACTCGAGTGGAAGGAAAGTCCCCGAGTGTGGCTCGACCTCATAGCGGGCGAGCCCCAGCACCGAGCCGTCCCCCATCACCTCGCAGCCGAGGTCGGCGAGGGCGACGCGCGCCGGCCTGGCGTCGGCCCCGGTCAGGCGTGCCCCCCTGGACGGGATCACCTTCAGCGACCAGGATGTCGACCTCACGTGGAAGACGCTCTCACGAAATCCTGGTAACAAGGTGAATACATCATCGAGAAATTGGTTCCGGTCGTCGATCTGCTGGACGCCCGGCGAGCCCTCGGTGGCGAGCTCCCGGCCCGACGCATTGGTGATCGCCAGGTACGTATCAACCGAGCCTTTGCCGAGCGGGTTAAGGTCGGGGAAGGCCAGGGTTTCTCCGGCGCTGATCGGCCTCGTCGCGCGGACGATCAACTGCTGCGAGCCCCAGAAGGGCCGCTCGGGGCGGATCGCCCAGAAGGTCGTCGCGTCGCGGGCCTCCGACGTCAGTTGGTGGGTATCCCCGGCGATTGCGACCTCGGCCGTCGAGGCCCAGGTGCTCGGCAGGCGGAGATGCACCGCGTCGCAGGCACCTCCCGAGACCTCGTAGCGGACCACGGCAACCCACTCCGCCCAGTCGGGATGGATCGTGACATGACTCCGTATCGCGACGTTGATCCGAGCCGGCTCGACCTCCCAGCGCAGCTTGCCAAGGCCTTCCGCCGTCGTCACCTGGAACGACCTCCGATGGGGCAAGGCCGCCGAGGCGTCGGGTTCCGCCTGGACCGCCTCAAGCGGGGCGACGCCCGTGTTGGTGGCGAGCTGGAACGGGGTCGGGCTGTCGATCGAAAGCATCCCCGGACGGGCCTCCGCCTCGACCCAATCCGGCCAGGGTACGCTCATGTCCTGGCTCGTGGCAATCGTCGAGAGCGGATCCGAAATCACGGCCTCCCAGCCCTGGACCCGGATCTGCCGCCGCTTGGCCGAGGCCCCATCGAAGCGGAGTCGGAGCGTATCCCCGTCGCGTCCCCAATCCGTGAGGCCGTCCCCGTCGACCTGGACGATCCGAAGACCCCTGGAAACCTCGAAGGCGAGCTGATTCGTGGTCCCCGACGGGTCGCGGAGGTCGATCCTCATGTCGAACCCGAGCCGCCCGGGGCCGATCGTGAGGCGGACGCGAGGCTGCACGGACGGTCGGTCTCGGGGCGGGCCCGTCGCGATGCTGAGCTCCGGCGCCCTCGTGAACCGCATGGCCCCGGAGAGCGTCAGGGGCTCGGCGGGCAGGGTGCCCCAGGCGCGGACGAAGGCCTCCTCGGTGATCGAATCGAGGCCGCTGAGTGTCGCGAGCCGCCCCGTCCAGTCGGCGGGCCTCCGGAAGCCTATCGCGCCGGAGTAGCGCTCGACCCCGACCGGCTCGACGACCGGGAGCCGTCGCGCGGCGGCATTGGCCGCATTCGACGGGTCGCGAGGCCTCCAGAACTCGAGCAGGATGGCCGCGCCATCGGGCAGGGGGGGCTCGACGCTCGCGACCCATTCCGGCCTCTCGGGAGTTCCTTGCCATGTGGCGTCGAGCAGCCCGGGGAGGCTCACGGGCCGGATGATCAGGCCGGGCTGGAGCTGGAGCCTGATTCGCGAGCTACCGCCTGGGTTGCGGTAGGTGAGCCTCGCCCGGACACGGTCCCCGGCCGGCTCGGCGTCCCAGAGGATCAGGCCGTCGACGGTCCCCGACTGGACCGTGCGCGGAATCTTTCGCTTGGACAGCCATCGCAATTCGAGCTGGTCGATCGGCCCGAGGTCCCCCTCGATGTTCGAACCTCGCGCCGCGACCTTGCCGCGGGCGCCGGGGATTTCGAGGGTTGCCGACTCGGGCCCTTGCTGCACGACGACGCGGGCCGCCGCGAGCGGGTTGATCGGGAGGAGGAGGTTTTCCCCTGCCTCGGACTGCTGGGCGACGATTGTTCGCTTGATCGAGAGATGATGCGTCCCCGGGCCAGAGACCGCGATCATCGCCACACGCCCGGCGTCGCTGATCTGCAACGGCGCGAGGGCACCGTCGAGCGTCGCCACGAGGTCGCGTGCGGCGCCGACGGGCACGCTCCAGGTCGCTGGAGAGGATCCGTCGGCGACGAGCTCATACTCGGACTCGACGACCCATTGCCGTTCCGATTTGGAGGTCACCCGATGCGTCACGCCGAGCGCCGAGACGCCGGGGAGCGTCGCGGGGGCGGCCCGCTCGGCCAACGATTTCAGGTATTCGTAGTCGTCCAGTCGGAGGATCGCCCGATCGGGTTTTCGAGCGGGGTCGGCCTGGCCCTCGAACGGGAAGGCGATGAGAATCGTGCGGGCGGCCTCGGCCTGGGCCCGCGCGGGGCGATCCCAGATGGTCAGCAGGCCGCTGCCGAGGGCGACGGCCAGCAGCAAGGCCACGCCTGCGGGAACCCGGACCAGCGAGGAGTTGGGTGCCGTCCGCATTCGAGGACGATCGCCGGGCTTCCAGGCCCTGCCGAGCCAGTAGAAGAGGACCGCCAAGGCCCCGACGAGGATTCCCGTCACAACCGACTCGAACCGCCCTTGCAAAGGGGTGCTCGAGATCAAGATCCCGATGGCCACGAGCGTCGCCAACCCGAGGCTCCGGACCCGCCGGGGCAGGTTACGCGCGGCGACCCCCGCCAGGATCATGGCGACCATGCAGCCCCAGCGCCAGGCCTGGTGGACCCGCGTATTCACGAGCCGCACGCTGATCCCCTGCTCGGGCCAGCCCAGAGCCGAGAACCGCCAGATCCGCCAGCCTTCGCGGAGGGTCTCGAAGTCGACGAGCTCCCCGCTGACGCGAGACCTTGGCGTGACCTCGCCCAGCCAACGGGGCACCGACTGGAGCCGATCCGAGCCGTCGGAGCCCCAGGCTGTGGCCGCCCGCATCGGCACGATCCAGCCGTCACGCCCGCCAGGCTCCTGGAAGGCGCCTCCTGCCCGCTCGGGAGACTCGGCGCGCGTCGTCGCCAGGATCATGTCGCCGATGGGGACGAGCATCACCCCCATCGAGCCGAGGACCATCCTCGCGGAGCTGGCACCCGCAGTATTGGCGGCGGGCTCCGCCAAAGTGGTCTTGGACTTCGGACCCAGGCCCGCGGCCTCGAGCGCCATGGCATCGACCACGATCGGCCAGGGGCCCACGTCGAACCGAGTGAGCAGCTCGCCCAGGGTGATCTCCTGGTGCTTCGCCCCGAGCCCTCGCCGGTCGAACGAATCGAAGATCTCCTTGCGGGTGAGATTCGTCAGGGACCGTCGCGGATCCCAGCTCGAGGAAAGCCCCCCGAGGACGTCGCCGATCCACGACTCGGCGGGATCCGGGTCGGCCTTGGTGAGGCTCCCCCGGACCTGGTCGATGCGCCAGGCCTTGGGCGCGACGATCTCCCAGCGGAAGGCGAGGAACGGCATGGACGACGCCGGGCGCTCCGGCCTGAGGACGCGGTCGGCCCCCGCGTCGCGCATGGGGGTCAGGTAATCGAGGGCAATCGTGCTGATCCCTCGCGACGAGACCAGGCCATTCAGCGGGAGAGAGAACCCGCCATCGGTCTCGATCGGGACCAGCGGCTGGCCATCGCGACGGGCGCGGAGCAGGGTGGCACCCGCGGGGAGCCCGATCGTCAGGGAGCGGGCGCCGTTGCTGGCGACCCGCAAGGCCAGGCAATGACGCGACGGCCCGGCCGGGTCGACGAACGTCGTCAGCACCGCGCGGTCGATGACCCCTTCGCTCTGGGCCGGATCCAGACGCTCGGTCGTCAGGGCGAGTCGGCCCCCTCGACGAAGGTAGCTGAAGGCATGCACGGCGCGTCGGCGAGTCCCCATGAGATCGCCCGCGTCCCCCGAGGTCTCGGAGATTAGCTCGAGTGCCTCGGCCGTGACCGAGGGGTCGAGCCTCTCGAGCCCGTCGCTCTCGACCTTCGAGCGGACCTCACGCGATTCCTGGACCAGGACGACATTGCGACACTGCACGCGGTCGGCCAGGGTCAAGAGCGGGACCTGCCCGCGACCCTTCCAGGGCAGGTCGAGGCGGCCTCGGATCGTGAACGGCCCCCTCGCCGGCGACGGGAGGCGAAGTTCCCAGGCCTCGGAGTTCTCCGGCAAGATCAGCGAGGGATGCTTCGCCGGGTTGACGGACTGGAACGGGACGTCGAGTCCGCTCCCTTCTTCGGTGAAACGCCAGGACTTTAAGGGGGCGACCGGGTCGGTCACCGCCAGGAGCAAGGTGCGTTGCGCCCCTTGCGGTCGAGGCACGCGGATCGTCCAGTCGAGCGAGAGCCGATCCCGCGTCAGGTTGGCGACGAGCACGACCGACCCCGTCGCCTCCGACTCGACCCGCTCGCGCTCCACGCGGGCCTCGGCCCTGTCGGTGAGCCAGCGCCATGCGAGGGCCTCGCGGAAGGCCGAGCCCGACTTCTCGCGCTCGGGCGTGCTCGCGATGAGCTTGGGGTCAATCCAGGCCAGCCCCTTGGCAGCCGTCGGCTGCAATGAGAGCCCGGCCTCGGTCTTCGCGACCCAGCGCTCATCGCTGACCCGCACGCCGACCGGCCTGACGCGAGGCAGCGACATCGGGCCCCGGCCCCCCGGGAACGTGGCGGTCGCGGCCACGACGAGGACGAGGTCGTTCCGGCTGAAGTCCCCCGACGGGGGCATGACGTGGACGCGGACCTCGCCGCCGGGCCTCGACTCGGAGTGCCAGGCGGGCGCGGCGCTGATGCCTTCGAACTGGACGAGCTCGGGGACCCAGGCGGGGGGCAGGTCGACGTCCAGGCCGAGCAAGACCCCTCGCTGGAGACGCCAGGTGCAGCGGGCCTCGAGCCTCGGGGCCGAGTTGCCGAGTTGCAGCTGCCCCTGGACCTCGACCGACGCCTCCACCTTCGGGCGCGAGAAGTCGAGGACCGCGACCGACTTCGGCTCGTTCGCCTCGAAAACGACGAGATTCCCTTCGGAGACCTCCTTCGGCTCGGGGGCGACCCGCCGCCCGGCCTGCTCACGGCAAGCGGAGATGATCCGGCTCGCGTCGAGCTTGAGGCTCGTCCGGCCCCCCGTCCAGAGGGCGTCGATCGGGCGGATCGCCGGGATCGCCCAGGGGCCCTCGCTCGGGACCCTCGTGAACGCCCGGAACTTCACGTGGGTCGAGCCCGTGAGCTTGGCCGAGAACTGGACCGAGACGCGCGTGCGGTTCTCCACGATCTCGGCGCTCGACGACTCGACTCCCGGCCCGGTCGCGTCGAGGAACTCGAGGCCAGGGTCCAGCTCGACCTGGATCCGCCGCGTCCCCCGAGGGGCGAGCTGCACCTCCCAGTCGGTCGTCCAGTTCGCCGAGGCCTCCGCCAGCTCGACCCTCGTCGGCCCCGAGACCCAGACCCCCATGTCGGTCGGGGCGATCCCCCGGACGTTGCGGTCCGAGATTCTCAGGTTGAGTTGCCCCCCCCTGCCGTCGAACTGCCAGAGCTTGCGCGAGGCATCGCCGGCCTCGCGAGGGCCTTGCCAGATCCCCTCGACCCCTTCGGGCACCCAGCCCGCGGGCAATTCGAGCTCGAGGCTGGTCGTCACGCTCTCCGGCAGGCCGAGCGAGAACCCCTTGCCCGACGAGTTGGGCCTGGCCTGCAGTTGCCAGCCCAGGGTGATCGTCGAATCCGTGGGGTCGACGAGGACCGCCGTCTGCCCGCCGTCGCTCATCCGGAGCCGATTCGCCTTCTCGTCCGAGCGGGTGATCGCCGGCGACCAGGGGGAGAGCGTCAGCACGGCCGGCCGGCCGGCCTCGTTGGCGACGATCAGCTCGGATCGGCCGATGAGTGCCCCCTGATCCCAGCGGGCGGTGTGCTTCGCACGCAGGAGTCGCGGGGGCGTCTCGCGCGACTCCTGCCGGCTCCCCTCGCGAGCCTTGGTGACGAGGGTATCCAGCTCTGCGGCCGTGGTCCCGCGCAACTGCGTCCCGACCGGGAAGACGGTGTCCACCTTCGACGCTGGCACCTGGACGGAAATCACGTCGGGCGGGGCCGCCGCGAGCGTAGACGCGAGGACGTACGCCAGCAACGCCAGGAGCCGCGGCTTCGCCCCATCCGCGCGAGTACGGTCATTGGCCGGACCGGCAGGCAAGACCCGGTCGCCCGCTTTGGATCCCATCACCTGGTCCTTGGTACGGGAGAGATTTCGTGCGCCTGCGTCAATCATCGTCGCCGACGCCGGTGCGCCCCGAGCCCGAACTCGCCTCGGAACTTATCGAGGCGACGTTGGGGAGATGATCCACCGTTGAGGCCGGCCGCACTCGGATCGCGGTCGACTCGTCGGAGCCGACAACCCCCATCGACCGAATCGAGGAGCCGGGCAGGGCGGAGGTCGCAGACGGCGGAGCCGGCTCGCCGAAGAGAGTCGACGCCAGCGGCCTCGGCCGCTCGATCTGACGCTTCATCACCGCCGCGACCAGCGTAAATACAAACCCGATGGCCGCCGATTGCAGGGCGAGGATCGTCGCGCTCGGCAGCAGTGCCAGGCAGATCGACAGGCCCAGGGCCAGGATGGCGAGGACCACGATCCTCAGCCAGGACCCCAGGTAGAGGACGATCACCCCGATGGCGAGCGCGGAGCCGGACCAGAGGCCGACGAGCCCCGCCCTCGAGAAGATCAACGGGCGGAACTCCGAAGGTGCGCCGGGGCGCCCGAACATGTAATTGTGATAGCCTTCGCGACCGTCCTCGACCAGATCCTCGGTGGACTTCGAAGTCGGCGACGTGATGCCGATCCAGGAGGCCAGCGTGGCGGCCGAGACCCAGGGCTTCCGCTTCCAGACGTAGCGATCCCAGTACCAGTGGTTTTCGTCGGTCCAGCCTTCCGGCACCCCCACGAGCGCATGGCTCGACGGCAGGCGGATCTCCCAGAAGGTCTGCTGCACGATCCCCCCATCCAGCAGTTGCGGAGGCTGCCAGGTCGCCTGCGTCCCTTCCGGGCGCGGCGAGACGTACTCGACCTCGAAGGCGATCGGGCCATTGCGGAAACGCTCGGGGAGTTGGAACCGGTAGCTCGACGCCTGCGGGAGTTGCTCGATCTGGGAGATCGTCTCGCCACCGACCCTGGCCTGGATCAGCACCGACTTGTTCGGCAGGGCGATCGAGACGTTCGAAGACTGAGTCTCGAGCCGGTAGCGGGCGGTCGTCCTCAGCTCCTGGTCCAGGCCCCGGATGGTCCTCAGCCAGAGGTGATGGGCCACGACGTTGGGCAGGGTGGTCAGGGTCAGTGCCGAGGCCGACATCACCATCGGATCGCGAGTGCCGTCGACGTCCGTGGTCGCCAGGGAGAGGCGAGCCGACAGCGCCGGGCCGTCCTCCAACGCGGGGTCCTCGTCCTCGACCGGGCTCCACTCCACGGAACGGGACTGGAGCCGGATCCCCGACTCGGGCATGGCGGTCATGCGGACGTTCGTGTTGCTCGATCGGATCCGCAGCCAGTCGAGGAGCAAGTCCACCGGCTTGCCCGACGAGAGGGGCAGGCTCCGGGGCAGCCTGAACCGGAAGACGAGCATGACCTTGTCCGTCACGGGCTCGGCGAACTTGAGCCGGACGAGTCGCCCCCCCGAGGAGTTCATCCCCAGGTCGATGGGGCTGGCGACGTCGTCGCTCTCGAGCTCCCAGCGCCGGACGAGGGCGTGCGGGATCTCGATGTCGAGGTGGTCGAGCGTGCCGAACTGCACGGAGCACTCGGTCTCCTGCCTCGTCTCGATCCCCCGTCGCGAGACGTCGACGAAGAGGTTCGTGGTGGCGGAGACCGACCTCGGATGTACCGCGATCTTCAGGGGCATAGCGGCCGGGTTGCCGTCGTAGTTGAGCCAGAGGGCGGGGGAGACCCGCAACGGCTCCCCTTGCGACAACGGCCAGTCGATCGGGATCTCCTGGCGGGCGGGACGGAACGAGGCTAGGGGGACGTTCGATGCCTCGTCGTCGACGAGATCCACCGTCAAGTTTCGCTCGGCGACCACGGCCACGCGGCCCCCCCCCGAGGCCGACTCCCTCGGCTGGAAGAGCGCAATATCCACGGGTTTGGATGCGTCGATCGCCTGATGCCCGGTGACGTGGATCTCGATGCTGCTCCGTTCCTGGGGCCGGGAGGCCAGGCGGATCGTCAGCATCCGGCTCCCCTCGGCGTCGGGGATGAGCTGCGACGACTCGACCATCTCCTTGGGGCCGACCGACTCGAGCTCGAGCCCTCGAGGGAGACGCACGTGGAGGTCGAAAAGGCGTCCGTTGGCCGCTTCGTACTTCAGCCAGGTGTCGACTCGGGCCTGGCCGGCGTCGAGCTTCACGTTGGTCCGGGCGTCGGTCCGCACCAGCGGGGGCGAGGCGTCGACACGCAAGGTCAGCTCGAACGGCTGGTCGACGAACTGGTAGGCCAGGACGGTGGAAGGCCTCGTCCGGAGGTCGTCCGGGAGGCCAGTCCTGGGGTCGATCTGGCGGAGCCCGCGACCCGTTGTGCCGCTGATGAAGAGGTTCCCCCCCTGCGCGATCCCGATGGCGCCGTTCTGCTCCTTCGCGTTGGCCAGGGAGAAGCCGCCGAACGTGATCCGCTCCGCCGACTGGAGCGAGAGGTTCCGTCGCGTGGCCATGACGAGCCGCTTCGTCGGCCCAGGACGCAAGGGCTCCGTCAGTTGGATCGTCAGGCGCGTGCCATTCTCGACCCGTTCGAGCCCCGCCGGCACGGGCTGGCCATCCAGAGAAAGTTCGAGGACTTCGTCGTCGGGGTCGAGCCGGAATTCGAGGCTCCGAGAGGCCCCTCGGACCGACCTCACGACCCACGAGGATCGGGTTCGGAACGAACCCGGATCGAGGTCGATGGCGATCTCCCCCTGCATCGTCAGGAGCGGGGGTAGCTGCGCCGCGGGATCGGATTCGACCCGCCAGGAAACATCGAGTCGAGACCGGGGTGAGAGGTGCGCCGAGACCCTCGTGCCGTTCCCTTCGCGGATGGGGGTCAGCTCCAGCGACTCGCTGGACGTGGCCGTCGCATCTTTGAGGACCTGATCCACGTCGAAGCGGACCTCGGTCGACGCCGCCTCGGGGATCGCCAGGTCGAGGTGCTGCCCCTCGGTGCTCGAGCGGAGCCGGACCTTGAGGTCGACCTGCAACTTGTGCTCGCCTGCCCCCCTCAGCTCAACCTGCCAGCCGCCCCCCTGGGCCACCTTGAGCGGGAGCACCTTAGAGCCTTCGCGGGCCTCGATCACGGTCAGATTGTCGAGGCGGATCGGCACCCAGGCCGCGTCGGGAGAGGAGAGGACGGCGTTCAGCTCGAGTGAGAGGTTCGCCAGGTCGGCAACGACTTCACCGCGGACGGCCACCGAGCGAATCACGACCGCCCAGGGGTCGGAGGGCTTGCCCCCCTCCCTGGCACGCTCGAGGCGATTCTTGAGCTCCTCCCCCGACATCAGGATGAAGTCGGGGCGTTGCAGCGACTTCAAGAACTCGCCGAAGTCGGCCGGCGACTTCAGCAGGATGTTGACGGGGGGTTGCTCGGCCGGATTGGCGAGAGCCGGTGCGGCGACCGGGGCCGCGGCAGGAGCCGGAGTCGATTCGGGAGCCGAGGCCGGGGCGTGAGTCGGGGCCACCGGGTTCGCTTCCGTTTTCGCGGACGAGTCGGGAGGCTCGACGGCCTTGCAGGTTCGTGCTGGCGACACAACCCCCAAGGCGAGCGCACTCCCCAACAGCAGCCACGTGAGCCGTTGCAATTCGGTGGACCTTCAGGAGGAAAAATCGAGGATCAATCCCCGTTGAGAAATGACCCGGGGCCCGGACCTTCGGCGACGCCCTCGTCGCGAAAACTCTTCTGAGAAGGCGTCCGTTTTCCAATCGTTGCGTCGTGCCAATCTCTACTCGAGTATAACACCCGGAATGCCTTGCCGCCACGACCGCAATTACCCAGGCCACAAAGTCGCCCAGCCGATCGCTAACCCGAATGCGGACAAGATCCTCGGGACGTTCTCAGGGTTCGCAGATGTGGACCCAATCGGGCCTCGGACGCTCGACCGACGCCCGACAAAATGCCCCCACCCCTTCCTCGAACTACAACCGATGATTTCGGACAATCCATCAAAATCCGCCAAAACCTCACTCGACGGACGTATTGGCGCAGGTGCCCGATGGGCTGACGACTCGCGTGCAAAGACTGACCTGATGCGGAAGACGTGGCGATCAATCCCCAGGCAGCGCGCATCGACTCGAGGCCGATCGGTCCCGGAGAAGCCTCTCCGAGTTCCAAAGGCCTCAAAAGCAATACGGGCCCCTCTCCGTTCTGTTCGACGGAGGGGGCCCTTTTCAAAGATTACCGCTCACCCAAAGGCGAGTGAGTTGATTACAAGTCCTTGCCAGGGAGGGATCAACGACCCGAGTTGGCCTCGACGGGGCCTTCCAGATCGAGGTCGGCCTGGGCGGGATCGCCGCTGATGGGGTTGGTCCGGGCGGCGATGCCCTTGGGCAAGCGGACGTGATAGGGGGAGAAATCGGGCCGGGACTCGGCGTAATCGGTGCTGATGTACTGAGCGCCGCTCGAAAGAGCCTTATCACGGCGGGTCGTGTCGTTCTTGCGCGACTCGGCGGTATCGGCGTCGGCGCGCGTCCGCACCATGAACCCGGCGCGGACGGCCTCGACGATGCGGTCGTAGTCGGCAAACACGTCATTGATCTTCATCCAGGCCGCGGCCGGATGATTGGCGGGGACGCTGACGAACATCAGGCGACCCTTGAGGGCCTCGTGGCCTTCCAGGTATCGGGTGCGCTCCTCGCCCTCGTTGTCGAGCGCGAACATGACCTTGCCGCGAACGTCGGAGAGCTTCGGCCAGCCTCGCTTCTGGATGGCCTCGGGCAGGGTCGAGTATTCCCCGCGGACATCGTCCGGGGTCAGGATCTCGTCCCGCTTGAAGACGGAGAGGACCTCGGCATCGACCCCATCCAACTCGGTCTTCGTGAAGGCCGCCGGATGCGTGGGCAGGGCGGTGAACTTCTCGACCTTGAGCTCGAGCAGGATCATGATCGGGACATGACGCGGGTGCGCCTGGGACCAGGCCCGCACCTGCTTCAACGCATCGACAAGCGTGGTGGCCGTCGTCAGGTAGTCGATGTCCTGGACGTGGAAGACCTTGAACCCGGGCTTGCGGAGGGCTCCCCCCTCGTCGGGGTCGGGACCGGGGTCTTTCCCCAGCCCCTTCAAGACCTTGCGGGCCGTCGGGTTGGCGTAGCGTCCCCCCTGGGGATCGGAGAAAACGTCCAGCTCGATCTGGCGGATCTTGAGCTCCGAGAACTGCTCGGCGAGCTTTCGATGCGAGTAGTCGAGGCCCGTCGCGTGATTCTTCCCGCCCGCCGCGATCAACGCGAGGACGCTGGGGTGCGGGGCGATGTGATACGAGTTGTGCGAACCGATCACCTGGATCTGGTTGAGTCGAGGCGCCTCCGCGTCCGCGGCAGTCGCGCACGCCCCCATCGCCGAGACCGAGAGAACCAGGGCCAAGAGCCGTCGGACGAGCATGGAGATCCTCCAAGTTGCCGGGTAGAGCGCCTCGGTACCCGGGACATCCCGAGGCCGAAGCTCATCGCCTGCGAGCGCACGACGGGAGCCGTGCCCCTCGACCCGCCCGAGCCGCCGGCGAGGATCGCCCAGGACCGCGCATGGCGGTCTACCGACTCCGTGGTCGTGTCGCAGGTTGCGGATCCATTGGAACCGCCGCCCGAGAACGCGTGATGAAGGATCGAGGAAGAAACCATCTCGCCCCGAATCCCCGCCGCGTCCACCAACACAACGGCCCATCGACAATCATTCAAATAATGAAGATACAACCAATCATGATGGAAGATCATAGCATCGGGACAATCCTGCCTGCCGATTCAGGCGGTCCCCGGTGCCTCGGCGAGTACGCGGAGGGACTCGTCGTGCACGCGGCCGTTCGTCGCGAGGATTTCGCCGCCGTACAGGTCGTAGGGCCCGCCGTCCAGTTTGGTGATGCGCCCGCCGGCCTCCTGGACCAGCAAGACCCCCGCCGCGGCATCCCAGGAGTTCATCCAGGTCGCGTAGCAGACGTCGAACCCGCCGACGGCGATGTGCGCCAGGTTCAAGGCCGATGAACCGGTCCTGCGCACGGAGTGAGTCCCGGTCGAGAAGCGACGCATGTACGCCATCAGGCGATCGGCATCGCGGTGGAAATCCGTCGGGAGGGCCGTGCTGATCAGGCAGTCGCGAAGGTTCGCGGCGCGGCTCACCGAAATCGGCTGGCCATTCCGGGTCGCTCCCCCGCCGAGCCGGGCGCTGAAGGTCTCGGACGAGAGCGGATTATGCACGACCCCGACGACGAGCTTCCCCTCATGCTCGAGCGCGATTGAGACCGCCCAGAACGGGAAGCCGTGGGCAAAGTTGATCGTGCCGTCGAGGGGGTCGACGATCCAGCGCCAGGGGCGGGTCGGGTCGAAGTCGGCCCCTTGCTCCTCCCCCAGGAACGTGTGCTCGGGGAATGCGAGGGAGACGCCTTCGGCGATGAGGGCTTGGCTGGCGAAATCGGCGTCCGTGACCAGATCGCCGGGGGCCTTCTCTCGGGCAGAGACCCGGCCATATGCCTCTCGCAACAGAGTACCGGCCTCGAGTGCCAGCTTCTCCGCCACGACCTGAAATGGACGATAATCCTGGTCCAACCGTCAACTCCTTGCCTGTTAATCCAGAGAAAATACACAAAAGAATTTGCCCAGGTCTCCTGCGTTAGCCATAGTTCACCTGTCAGGAGTGACGCCGGCCACCCTGAGGCAATAAGGCTGCATGCGGGCCTATTGTGTGACTCGCAACGGGAGATTACACCATGTTCGTTTGGGAGTTGGTGTCCGCCCGTCTTCGAACGGACGGCTGGGACCTCTGGCACACCTCGACGACGGACAACTATGGTCCGACTTATTTCGTCCACATGCAACGCCTCGGATATTCTCTCGAGGTGAGCGGCCCGACGCTGACGGAAGCGTACGCCACCGCGGCCAAGCGTTCGCGGGAGATCCTCGGCGGCTTCCTGAAGAGCCCGGGGACCCGCCTTTCGCGGTCGGCGGCATTGGCACAGGTCTGACGGCCCACCCTGCAGACCACCCCATCAAAAGAGCGACGCCCGCCGCTGACCGGGTCAACGGGGGCGTCGCTCGGACTCCGTCCACGAGGGCGAACCTCATCAAGGCTCGACCTTGGGCTCGGCCTCGGTGGCGGCCGGTTTCGCCGCATTTCGGGGGACCAATTCGTGGTTGTGGTCGAGCTCCTTCCACGCACGCAGGCCCTTGCCTTGCGGCTGGTCGGGGTCATACCCAAGCTCGTCGCGGCCGGTGAGCGACTGGAGATTGTCGATCGCCAATTCGCGGACGGCGACCTCCGGCGAGCTGAGGTATTCGACGAGCCTGGAGTAGGTCGCGGGGTCGCGAGCCTCCTTGGCGGTGTAGCCGATCAGGAGCTTCGCCACGGTCCCCGACAGTTCCTCACCAAAGTCATTCTGGAGTTGCGACTGCAGGTCGCGCGAGGCGTCTGCACCCTGACCCAGGAACGAGCGAAGGACGCCGATCGAGGCCCGGCGCGAGACGGGATCCTCGGGCTTCCGCAACAATGCGACGACGAAGGTGATGCCCTCGACGGCGCGGAGGGCGGAGATCGCCAGCCGGCGGACGTCCTTGCGATCGTCGTCCAGGGACGACACCAGCACGGTCAGGATCGGACGCTTGGGATCGGAGAAGAAGCCGAGGAACTGCTCGCCGAGTTCCTGGTCATAAGGCGTCGGCTTGGCGTCGACGACCCAGGCCGGGGCCGCCTTGGTGTCCGGGTTCGTCCAGGCACCCCGGGGTTCGTAGGTGAGAGTGCCGGGGCCCGACAAGGTCTCCTTCGCGTCCCCCGCCTCGAGCGCGACCTCTCCCGCCGGGGAGAAGACCTTGAGGAACGGGTCGCTCGCGACGGGTGAGCCCGACTCGCGACGATTGATCCGCTCGATCCCGACGATACCTTGACTGGGGGGGGTGATCAGGACCGTCTTCTTGGCGAACTGGATGTTGAAGGGGGCTCGAGCCTCGGGCCCGTGCAGGATGACGCGCCCCTGGATCACGCTCAGTCGCCCGGCCTCATTCGGCGTCGCGGAGAGGACCCAGACCTCGGTCTCACCCACCAGTTCGATCTTTGACGAGCCGAGTTCGACGGTGGAGCGATACGGATTGAGGCTGAGGAGCCGATCCTGATGCTTCAAGGGGGTCTCGGCCTCGAGCCGTTCCCAATCACGCTTCTCCGAGTTGTAGCGTAGTAGGAGGCCCGAGGGCTTCTCCGCCCGGCCTACGAACCCCGGCGGCAGGGCCGACGCGATGGCCTCCATATCGGCCTTACTGGCGGCGTCTTCCTTGGCCTTGGCTTCGGCCTCCCCCTCGTTGCCCCCGACCGGTTTGGGAGGCCCCTCGGGGGTCGCCGCATCGGCCTCGGCCTTGGCGATGATGGCCGCGTCGGGCGTCTTGGCGTCCTTCTTCTTGGCAACCTTGTCGGCCTCGGCCTCGGCGACTTTTTTCTTCTCGGCCCCCTGATCCACGGGGGCAAGGGCCGTCTCGGCGGGAGTCGGGGCGTTGCTGCTCCGCGACGGCGGCGAGAGACTCTGCCAGGCCGAGAGGCACAGGACGAGAATCAGGGCGAGCACCGCCGCGACGGGCCCGAAGCGCTCGATCCAGGGACGACGCGGGGGCTCGGGCGTGACCCACGGCTGGATCGGCTCGGAGATCGGCGCGGGGGCCTCGGGCTGCGAGGCCCGGGGGGTCTTGTGGGAGACCGACTCTCGCCCCTTCACGAGCTGATACATCCGGTGCCTGGCCTCGTTGGGCACCTTGGCCTTCTGGCCGATCAGGCTGAGGATCTGGTGGACGCTCGCGACTTCCGCCAGGTGGACGTCGGACGTGAGGCACTGCTTCTCGAACTCGGCCACCCTCTCGGCCGCAAGTTCGTTGTCGAGGTAGCTGGCGACGAGGTTGGGATCGGTCGCATCGGGGCCAGTCCGGCTCGGCACCGTCAGACGACGCTGGCGCGTCACGCGATGGACACGCTCGACCAGATCCTTCGCGAAGGGACTTTCACCGACTTGCCGGCCGATCTCGCGGACCTCCGAAGGAGGCAGCGTGTCATCGAGCCAGGCCAGGAGCGTACGCAACGTCAGACGCATCGCCTGATCCCCCAGGTCGAACCTGGAACCCGAGCCGCCCGAGAACCCCACGTCACGGGCTCCGCGGCGACTCACTTCGGGCCCACGTCCACACCTTGTTAGTGGAGAAACCCGCGACGATCCGTAGGTTTTCCTCCGAGAATTTCCTCGGGGTTGCGATTAAGACCAAGCAATTTCGACCGAAAGACTTCTTGGATAAAGAGTTACGCAAGCCTGATCGGAGACGATAGATCCGCATCTTGGGATCGCGTTCGGCGACGCCGTAGACGGGCTCGAAGACCTCGGGGTGCGCGTCGGCCCAGACCCGCTCGATCGGAAATCCCTCCTGATCGGCGATGTTGTGGGAACCTTCCGCGGGGTTGGCCTGGGTGACGACAAGGAGCCGGATCTGCTCGGCCTTGAGGTTCTCAAGCCAGGCGTCGTAGTCGGGATGGATGCGATCCCAGCCCGGCCTCGAGTTAGGCCAGGTCCCCTCCTTGCGGGCGACCGCCTCGCGATGGTAGTCGTGCAGCAACCAGCCGCGGTGGGCGTCGACGTTGACGTAGCGCACCTCATTCCGGAGCCCGACGCCGAGGAGGTAGAACGGGAGGTCGGTCCCCGAGTAGGCGATGCGAGTCCCCGACGCCCCCGCACGCGATTCGAGATCGAGCCAGCCGAGGTAATAGTCCCGAAATGGTGGGTAGAAGAGCAGCCGACTATCGGCACTCATCGGGACGAGGTACGCCCAGGCCCCCGCGATCAACCCAAACGTGAAACCCACCGCGACGAGCAAGCGGCTCGATTGTCGAAGCGTCTGCACCCGACTCCAGAGCCAGGCGGCAACCAGGGCCCCCAGCGCCAGCGAGAGAGTCACGAGGGCCGAGAGCATCGCGGCGGTCTTCTGAGCGGCAACATTGCCCCCGCGAACCGGCCGCGCAACGTCGCCGCCCGACAGGAAAGGTTCCAGGAGCGACTCAAGCGGGATTAGGCCGGGGATGCGGTTCGGGATGTAGGCGCTCAGGTCCCAGTGCGGTTCCCGGGCCTGGCCGGAGAAGGGCCACCCCTGCGAAGTCCCCAGGTGGATGGCCAGCAAGGCGACCGCGAGCCCCCGCAGGATCCGGCTCCGATCCAGGAGCAGGGCCAGGGGCACCGCCGCCAGGCCGATCGCGTGGAGCATGAATCGCTGCTGCGTCCGGTATGGGATCAACACCCAGTAGAGTGCGAAATTGAGCACGGCGAGCGCCGAGCAGGCCCAGACCCAGGAGGGGCGTGCATCCGCCCGTCGCGACCGGCCCCACGACCAGGCGCCGAGCAGGGCGAGGCCCCAGAAGGGGACGAGCCTCGGATCCATCACGGCCAGGAAGGTGTCGAGCATGGCCCGCCACTCGCCCAGGGGGATGTAATAGGGGCTCGATTTCATCACCGAGGAGTCGTACCAGCCCGAGAGCAGGACGTGCCCCCCCGGCGCTACGTGGAGCGGATAGAGCGGATTCCCGGTCAGCCAGAGATTCCTGCCGTACCAGAACCCCGCCATCACCATCGGGGTGATCCCGAGCACGATCAGGTGTTGGACCCGGACCAGACTTCGACGATTCTTGATGAAAATCAAGGCCGACGCCAGCGCGATCAGGATCGGGATGAAGACCACGCCGATCGCCTTCGACCCGAGCGCACCGCCCGCTGCCAGGCCGCCGAGCGCCAGGGTCGACCGGCTCGGATCGTCCAGTGCGTACCGCAGGAAGAAGAACGCGGCCAGCAGGTATCCGGCCGTGAAGATGGTGTCGACGTTGGACTCGAACGAGAAGAGGAGCAGGGGGCTCGACGTGACGAACCAGGCGACGGCCACTACGGCCGATGAGCATGACGCCCCCAATCGGCGGGCGATCGCGAACGAGGCCAGCGCCGAGGTCAGCAAGAACGGAATCTGCCCGACCTTCGCGAGCCGCTCGCCCCCCCATGAGGTCATCAGCCAGGTGAACCAGAGGTCCCCCACGGCCGGAAAATAGGAGGCGGCATTCTCCCCGAATGGGGCGGCGATCAGCGAGAGTCGCCCTTCCTTCCACCAGCGGGCGGCGAAGTAGAGGTGGTAGATCGGGCCGTCGCTCACGACCTTCACCGGCAGGAACAGGGCCGGGATCCCCAGCAGGATCGTCACCCAGAGCACGAGGCCGATCGCGAGGGTCCCCGACCAGCCCCAGCGTTCCCGCGTCTCGTCGGGGATCGTCGCCTCGGCTCGCAGGCGATCGGCCGAGCGGACCGCGAACGCGATGACCAGCCCGAGGCCCACCCAGAGCAACAGCGTCCCCAGGCTCATCCAGCCGAGGGAACCGAGCAGCTCCATGCCGACCGTCGCCCAGGTCCAGGCCAGGACGATGGCGGCGAGCGTGCGAGTCAGGCCCGGCGGCTGCCGGAAACCGTGCCTCGCCACCCCGTAGGCGGCCAGCCCCAGGGCGGAGTTCAGCAAGAGCGTTGCCAGCAGGCCCATTCCCAAGGCTCCAGATCCCGGGTCGCTTCGAATGTCGTCAGAGCCTCGCATTCTACCTTGCGTCGGCCCGATCTCCGATCCTGTGGGCGGTCGAAGTTCGACGGGCCTGCGATCTTCTCGCCAGGCTGCCCGTTGTGATAGAAAGGCGGCTGATGGCTTTCCCTCTCCCCGTTTGAGAAATCACCGGGAAGCGAGCACCGGGAGGCATCCAGATCCTCGACGGGTGAGTCTCTCACCTTCGAGGATCGTCGCGTCTGCACCGGGCTCGCTTTCGCCAGGAGTCGGCGATGGCGACGACTGAACCTCTCTTGTTGGGCATCGAGTTCGGCGGCACGAAGCTTCAGCTCGGCCTCGGCCGGGGCGACGGCCAGATCCTCGCACTCGAGCGCCGGACGGTCGAGCCGGCCCGAGGTGCCCAGGGCATCCTCGCCCAGGTCGAGGAGGCCTACGCCCGCCTGCTCGAGTCCCAGGGCCTCTCGACGAAGTCGGGAGCGGTCGCCGCCGCCGGCATCGGCTTCGGAGGGCCGGTCGACGCCGAGAAGGGGCTCGTCATCAAGTCGCACCAGATCGAAGGGTGGGACCGGTTCCCGCTGGCCGCCTGGATCCGGGAGCGACTCGGCATCCCGCTCGTCACGGTGCAGAACGACGCGGACACCGCCGGGCTCGCCGAGGCCCGCTACGGAGCCGGCGAGAACCATTCCCCCTTGCTCTACGTGACGATCGGGAGCGGGATCGGGGGGGGCCTGATCCTCGACGGCAAGATCTTCCGGGGGGCCGGGGCGGGGGCCCTCGAGATCGGCCACCTCTGGGTCATCGACCGCAACAACTGCGATATGGGGGTCCAGACGCTCGAGGACGTCGCCTCCGGCTGGGCCATCGGCCAGGCCGCCCGCCTCGACGCCGAGCGTCAGGTCGCCAAGAACCTCGAGCACGGGATGATCCTCAGGATGGCCGGCGGGCAGCCCGAGAAAGTCACCGGCGCCCTCGTCGCCGAGGCCGCCAGGCTCGGCGACCCCGAGGCCAAATTCATCATCGGCAAGGCGGTTCACGCCATGGCCCACGCGCTCAACCAGGCCATCACCCTCATCGCTCCGCGGCGGATCATCCTCGGCGGGGGCGTCTCCCTAATGGGCGAAGAACTCTGGTTCGAGCCGATCCGGAGCCAGCTCGATCTCAACGTCTTCCCCCCATTCCGAGGGACTTATGACATTGTGCCGGCCAAACTCGGCGAAGAAGTCGTGGTCCACGGGGCCCTTGCCCTTGCAATCGACACTATGCGCAATTCTTCAGCGTGATTCCACCAAAACATAAGCCAAAGCATTCACGAATGGCTTCAACTTCACGAACACAATCGGTTTCGTGGAGATCGCATCAGGTGTCCGACTTCAAATGTTCAACCTTCGCGCCGTCATTGCTCAACTTAATTGCAGTCTCGCTCAGTTCTCAGGATGAGAGAGTGTTTCAGGACGATCGAGGCCAGGATCAATCTGGGAAATTCTCGCCGACAACAAAATTGTCCTGCCTGGACATGAATTTTTCCGGTTGCGGGGCAACTCGTCCCTATTTCCGAGAAAAATCGGAAAACTTGACACCCCGATCGCGAAATAACTCTCGGGTCAAGGCCCGTATGGACACAACTTCGAATCTTCTCGTAGAAGTCTGGCCCGTGGTTTGCTTACGTTAGTGTTTCGCGTCGAGGAGACGGTCGAGAGGCCGGCAATACATCTCCCATCGCAACCGCAACTGTCTATCACAACGTCTTCACGGGGATAACTTTAGGCGTTTTGATCCCGATGCGAACCTGATTGTGAGTCAGGTTCTCTATACGGTTAGAGGCAAAACGAGCATAATCGCGACATGGAAGAAAATCCTCCGGGAAGAGTGGCCCTGTAAAAAAAGATCGAAAAAATCCAGGCGACGAAAACAACTCCGGCAGTTTGAGCGTCTAGAATAGAAGTGGAGCGGTTGACAGATCGCGTGAATGGCCAAGGACCAGGTCCTCTACTCATTAGCTCAAGGGGCTCGCCATGCTGACGAAATTGGCCGATACCCAACTGTGGCAGCAGAACCTCGCTTCGCTGATCCGGTCGGGCTTGTTTTCGAGGGCCGAGACAGGCGAGCTACACGGTTTATTTACCGTCGTCGGAGTTTACGGCGACGAGACGTGTTCGGCTCCATTGGCCAAGTACGCGGATGCACGTCGTGCATCCGACGCGGCGAACCTCGTCAACCAACTTGCGAAATCGCGCCCCTCGGTTGAAGCCAACTGAGGTCTTGTGATTCCGTCGGGTCACCTCTTTCCTATGGCTAACTATTAACCAACCGGCCTCCGCGGATCATCGATCCGCGGAGGCCGGCTTGTTTTCATTCCCTGCATCTCCTCCTCCACCTCAATCTCGCCGATCGAAGGGCATGACCGTCGCCCCTCGACCCGAACCCCACCCGACCTCGAAGGCTGTGAGAGGATCGACCCGCAACTGCGAGAGCCGCGACTGGCTCAGCCGCATCACGTCCTGCGAAGTGACCTGATGTCTCGGGAATGAAGAGAGCGGGACGCCGTACTTGTCCATCGCGCCGAAGAGATGCATCAACTCGTGCACGATCGTGGCCGGGTCGGTGCGAGGGAGTCCGAGCAACGGCTCGGGAAAGTTGGCTTCCCGGGCGTAGCTGATGGCGAGGCTCACCCCGTCGAGTTCGCTGACGTCGGCCGGGATCGCGAACGATCGTCCCATCCGGAGCGGATGGAGGATCCAGACATAGGCATCAGCCTCGACCCGGGGATTGATCCCGGCGAGCCATGTTTGTGCGTTCTCGAAACCGAGTTGCGACGCCGCGCGACTCATGTCGACCAGGGCCTTGGTGACGGAATGGGCCTCGATGGGGCCCTCGCCGATCCCCCTGGGCATGAACGTCACCTCGACCTCCTCATCGTCGTCATCCTCCAGTTCGGCGACGAAGTAAGTCTTCGCCAGGCTCACGTTCAAGGGGACGTCGTAGCGTATCGCCTGGTTCTCGAGCCAGCGCCCGGCTCGGAGCAGGGCGGTGTGCGACTCGGCGGTCTCCTCATCCGACCAGGCCCGGCCGTCTCGGCCGATGAAGACCGAGGTGATCAGCACGCGACCCAGCAGGTTCGGCAGTTCGCGACGCCGACTTGAATGATAATACTCGGATCTTACCTCCGGCGTCGCGTCGACCCGCACGAACGCCTCGAACCGCGGGTCGACCTCGTTGACCTTGCCGATCAGCCCGCTGAGTTCGGCGACGTCCACGACGCCATCGGGCATACGACGCCCCTCGGATCCGGCGGCCCGAGTGTCTCGCCGCATCGATCGAATCGAGGAAGCAAGTTCTCCGACCATCCCCGACATCACGAGGCAAGCCAGCGCGACCATACCGCCGAGGGACGCCCAGGGGGTCTTTTCCAACACGGTCCAGGCGAGGGCCCCCAGACCAGCCCCCACCGTCCAGGCGACAACACGAAGCGACACGGCTCGAACCCTTCTGCCACGACACCAGATCCGCAAGAATCGCATGACTCGTGCGAGCTTGCCGACTTCGTGGTAGTGTATCGGACGAAGGTTGATCCGTCTGGACCGGAGCCATCGTGACCAACGCGAGGCACGCATGCGGCCACAGTTAAGCGATCACGAGGATTCTTCCACGAACTCGCGACGTTCCTTCCTGAAAGAAGCCGGCGCGGGGTTCGGCTCGCTCGCCCTGTCGTGGCTGCTGCAGAACGACCTGGCTCGCGCCGCTGAATCCCCGAGCACACCGCAGGTGCCGCATTTCCCGCCCAAAGCGAAGCGGGTCATCTTCCTGTTCATGCACGGCGGCCCCAGCCACCTCGAGACCTTCGATCCCAAGCCGGAATTGCAGCGACTCGCCGGCCAGCCTCTACCCGCTAGTTTCGGGATGGTGGCCACACGCCGGAAGGTCGCGGCCAATCCGCTGCTCGCCACTCGGCGGACCTTTGCTCGTTGCGGGGAGAGCGGGCTCGAGATCTCCGACCTCTTCCCGCACCTGCACCACTGCGCCGACGACCTCGCGGTGGTCCGCTCGTGCTGGGCGGACAGCGTCAACCACCCGCAGGCCGTCTACCAGATCAACACCGGCTCGACCCTGATGGGGAAGGCAAGCCTCGGCAGTTGGGTCAGTTACGGGCTCGGGACCGAGAACCAGGACCTCCCCGCCTTCGTGGTCCTGCCCGACCCGAGGGGTGGCATCAAGGGAGGACCTCCCGCATATGGCGCCGGCTTCCTGCCCGCGAGCCATCAGGGGACCATCATGCGAGGCGGCGCGAGTCCGATCCTCGACCTCCGCCCGCATCAGACCGTCTCGAGGCAGGAACAACGGGGCATGCTCGACCTGGCCAGGGGCCTCAACACTCATCACCTCGAGCGCGTCGGAGACGACGCCGAGCTGACCGCCCGGATCGAGTCGTACGAACTCGCCTACCGCATGCAGAGCGCGGCGCCCGAGGCCGTGGACCTGAGCCGGGAGTCGGCCGCGACTCGCTCACTCTACGGGCTCGACGATCGCACGACCGAGGACTTCGGCACGCGTTGCCTCCTGGCTCGGCGGCTCGTCGAGCGCGGGGTCCGCTTCGTGCAGCTCTACTCGGGAGACGTCAACGGCTGGGACGCCCACTATGACGTCGAGGCCAATCATCTGGCAATGGCCGCGAGGACCGATCGCCCTGTCGCCGGGCTCCTGACCGATCTCAAGAGCCGAGGGCTGCTCGACTCCACGCTCGTCGTCTGGGGCGGCGAGTTCGGCCGGATGCCGATGTCGGAGCAGGGGAAGGGCCGCGACCACAACCCGCACGGGTTCGCGTACTGGTTCGCGGGCGCGGGCATCAAGGGGGGGACCGTCTTCGGCGAGACCGATGCCGTAGGCCTCCGCGCCGAGGTCGACCGCGTCCACGTCCACGACCTCCATGCCACGATCCTGCACCTGATGGGGCTCGACCACACCCGGCTCACCTACCCGGTCAACGGCCGGGAAGAACGCCTCACCGACACGGCCGGCAAGGTCGTCCAGGGAATTCTCGCCTGACCTCGGGGGCTCATCGATGACTGGCCAGGACGACTCCTTTGCCTTGAGATGGAGCCTTCGAAGTCTCGCCCTGCTGGGTGCGTCGCTCGTCGGTGTTCTCTCATTCGCCGAAGAGAAGGCCTCGGCGGGTAAAGATGAGACGCACTGGGCCTTTGTGCCCCCGAAGCGCCCCCCCTTGCCGGAGGTCGAGCATCGCGGCTGGGCTCGGAACCCGATCGACGCCTTTATCCTCGCCCGCCTCGAGGAGGAAGGGCTGGAACCCTCGCCCGAGGCCGACCGCGCCACCTTGCTGCGGAGACTCGCGTTCGACCTGACCGGGCTGCCCCCCGATGTCGAGGACTTGAAACGGTTCCTCACCGACCGCTCGGCCGATGCTTATGAGAAAGCCGTCGACCGCATGCTGGCGAGCCCTCGATACGGCGAGCGCTGGGCCCAGCACTGGCTCGACCTGGCTCGCTACGCCGACACCGACGGCTTCGAGTTCGACCAGGCCCGCGACGATGCCTGGCGCTATCGCGACTGGGTCGTCGCCGCCCTGAACCGCGACCTCCCTTACGACGCCTTCATGCGCCTGCAACTCGCCGGGGACGAGGCCGCCCCCGACGACCCTTCGGCCTTCATCGCCACGGGATTCAACCGCTGCTATCCCGACATGGTCGACCTCAACGACCAGGGCCTCCGGCGGCAGAACGCGCTCAACGACATCACCGAGACGACGGGCCTGGCCTTCCTCGGCCTGACGATCGGCTGCGCCCGCTGCCACGACCACAAGACCGACCCGATCCGTCAGGTCGACTTCTATCGGCTCCAATCGTTCTTCGGCCCCGCGCGATTCCGCGACGACTACCCCGTGGCCTCTCGCGCCGAGCGGATCGAGCACGAGCAAGGCCTTGAGCGCTGGTTGCGCGAAACCGCCGACCTGCAAAAAAGCCTGATCGGCCTCGAATCTCAGGTGCGCCGCATCTTCGCGGCGGGAGTCCCCAGGGGACTCAATGACGACGTGGTCGCCGCCTTCCAGAAGCCCGAGAATGAGCGGAACGCGCATGACGTCGCGATGGTCTTCGACGCGCTGCGCCACGACCGTCGCATCCGACCCCGCGCCTGGACTCTGGCATTCGACCCGACCACGGCCCGGATCCGGCAGTTGCTCCTGGCCGAAGTCGATCGCCGCCAGAAGTCGCCCCCTGCGCGGCTCCCGATCGCCCGGGGAATCGATGAGGACGGCGCGAAGCCTTCGCCCACGTATCTGTTGAAGCGAGGCGATTTCAACATGAAGGGGCCGGAGGTCACCCCCGGGTTTCCACCCGCCATCGAGCCGGGACCGGAGCCGACGATCCCGACATTCCCCAAATCCAGCGGGCGACGGTCGACGCTGGCCGATTGGCTTGCGAAGCCGGACCACCCGCTAACGTCTCGCGTCCTGGTCAACCGGCTCTGGCAGCATCATTTTGGCCGCGGACTTGTCGCGACGCCGAGTGACTTCGGCATCATGGGGGCCGAGCCGTCGCATCCCGAGTTGCTCGACTGGCTCGCCTCGGAATTCGTCGAGCGGGGTTGGAGCCTCAAGGCGATGCACCGGCTCCTCGTCACGAGCGCGACATATCGCCAGTCCTCGCGCCCGCAGGCGAAGGGGCTCGCCGTCGATCCCGAAGGCCAGCAGCTCTGGCGCTATCGACGACAACGCCTGGATGGCGAGGCGATCCGCGACAGCCTCCTCGCCGCCTCGGGTCAGCTTCAAGCGGGGATGGGAGGGCCGCCGGTCTTCCCCAAGCTCCCCGCCGAACTGACGAAGTTGAGCAGCAAGGGCGCCGTCTGGCCCGTCTCGGCAGATGAACATCAACGCGACCGTCGCAGCCTCTACGTCTTCGTCCGGCGCAACCTCAGATATCCCTTCTTCGAGGCCTTCGACCGCCCCGACACCAACGCGAGCTGCCCGCAACGCGCCGTGACGACAATCGCGCCCCAGGCCCTATCCCTCCTGAATAGCGAGTTCGCCAGCGAATCGGCCCAGGGCATGGCCGCACGGCTCGAACACGCTTTCCCCCACGACATCGAGGCCCGCCTCCGGCTCGCGTATCTCCTGGCGTTCAGCCGGGAGCCCGACGCCTTCGAGCTCGAACTCGGCCGTGCCTTCCTGGCTCAGGACCCGTCGTGGTCCCACCTCTGCCTGGCATTACTCAACACCAACGAGTTCATCTACATCGATTGATGACGAATCCTGTCGCCAATCGACGAAACAAAGCGAACGAGGCGGGACTGATTATCCCGCCTCGTTCGCTTCATGATATCAGCACATCATCACTTTGCGACCAGCACGATGGTAGAGCGGGGCCGCACGGTATAGCTCGTCTCGGGCAGGAAGAAGGCTTCTTCCTCGGGGACGATATCCTCGCCGGGGGGCAGGGAGGTGTCGACCACTCTATACCAGCGGCGGCCCTCGATCGGGGGAAGCTCCACCGTCAAGGGCTCCCAGAACGAGTTCGCCGCGACGTAGATGGGGACGTCCGAGCGCTGGTCGGTCTGGAAGGCCTCGAGCTCCCATGCCAGGAATCGCGACGACTCGGAAAAGTCGGCCTCGGCGGGCCGGACGCCGTGCCAGTTGATGTTGCGGAGGATCGGCGTCTCGACCTCGTCGCCCGTGAGGTATCGCCAGCGGCGGACGATCTGGTGTCGCTTGCGGAAGGCGATGATGAGCTTCGTGAACCGGAGGATCTCGGAGTGCTTCTTGGCGAACTCCCAGTTGATCCAGTTCAGGGAGTTGTCCTGGAAGACGACGTTATTGTTGCCTTCCGAAGTGCGCCTCATCTCGTCCCCGTAGAGCAGCATGGGCGTGCCCTGCGAGAGGAAGAGGAGGGACAGGAAGTTCTTGATCTGCTGGCGACGGAGCTGGTCGATGGCGGCCTTCTCCTCCTCGGGGAGGTCTGCATTCGCGAGTTCCCCCTCGTAGCCGCAGTTCCAGCTCTCGTTGTCGTTGGCCCCGTCGCGGTTGCCCTCGCCGTTGCGATGGTTGTGCTTCTCGTTGTAGGAGACGAGGTCGTTGAGCGTGAAGCCGTCGTGGCAGGAGACGAAGTTAATGCTATGGAACGGCGAGCGTTCCGAGTCGGGGCTCGGCGAGAAGAGGTCGTACGAGCCGGCGATCCGCGTGGCGAGCTCGCCGGTAACGCCCGCATCCCCCTTCACGAACTTGCGGACCGTGTCGCGGAACTTGCCGTTCCACTCGGCCCAGCGCCGGTCGGAGAAACTGCCGAGCCGATACTGGCGGATGCTCCAGGGCTCGGCGATCAGCTTGATCCGGGAAAGGACCGGGTCGGTCTCGATCTCGTGGATGATTGGCGTCTTGCCCTTCTCCTGCTGATCCACGTCGACGGCGAAGACCGCCGCGAGGTCGAAGCGGAAGCCGTCGACGTGCATCTCCGTGACCCAGTAACGGAGGCAATCGAGGATGAACTTCCGGACGACCGGGTGATTGCAGTTCAGCGTGTTGCCGCAGCCGGTGAAGTCGTTGTAGAACTCCGGCTTCGGGGCCAGCATGTAGTAGATGTTGTTGTCCAGGCCCTTGAAGCTGACCGTCGGGCCGTAGTGATTCCCCTCGCGCGTGTGGTTGAACACCACGTCGAGGATCACCTCGATGTTGTTCTTGTGCAGCTCGCGGACGAGCATCTTGAACTCGTCGACCTGCTGGCCGAGCTTGCCGTAGTAGCTGTAATGCGACTCGGGGGCGAAGAAGGCGACCGTGTTGTAGCCCCAGGCGTTCGCCAATCGCTCGCCCGTCTCGGGGTCGCGGAAGGGGCCGTCGAACTGGTCGAACTCCATGATCGGCAGCAGCTCGACCGCCGTGACCCCCAGCTCCTTGAGATACGGGATCTTCTCGATGAACCCGCGATAGGTGCCGGCCAGGTCGCTCTCGGACGAATGGTGCCGGGTGAAGCCGCGGACGTTGACCTCGTAGATAATCGACTCTTCGATGGGGATGTCCGGGTGACGGTCCTCCTCCCAGTCGAAGTCGCTCCGATAGGCCACGCAGCGCGGGGCTCCCGCCACATTATCCACATGGCTGGGGCGGAGGTGACGGTCCGGATCCTCGGGATCGGTGTTGTCGTACCCGAGGGCATCGCCCGGCTGCCAGTAGAAGTCCCCAGTCACGGCCACAGCATAGGGATCGAGCAGCGTCTTGGCGACGTTGCAGCGCGTCCCGTTCGAGGCCGGGTTGTAGGGGCCGTCGACCCGGATATTGTACAGGGTCTTGTTCGGCAATCCCTCGACGAAGATGTGCCAAATATCGCCGGTCCGGTTGGTCTCGGGCGAGAGCGGGATCACCTGGCTCGGTCGTTGATCGGCGATATTATCAAACAAGAGGAGTTCGAGCCGGGTCGCGGAGGCGGATTGGAAAGCAAAGTTGATCCCCTCGGGCGTCACCGTCGAGCCGAGCGGTTCGGGATCGCCTTGGAGCAAGTTCGAGATCTTGGGCATGGGGCCTCTCAGCAATTCTTTATTCAGATGCAATGACAAAATTGGGAGTGGGAACAGCAATCCGCGCGCCCGACGACACATCCCTGTCACGGACTTCGGGTGCGGAGCCATCCCGTCGCCGCCGATCCCCGATCATCCGGCCGAAAGGGACCACCTGACGCCATCGGCACAGGTCGGAACATGGACAATTGTGGCATGCAAATCCGGAGTTCGCCGCAAAACGGCCCACTCCGCGAGAGCCTCGCAGGCCGCTGTACCCCTACAACCCTTGCGAGCGATCCAGGCCTCGAATGAGATCCGAGTGTTGAGCCAGGAACTTCGATCGATCACGGCCAAGCCGTCATCGAGAAAACCATTGCTCAAACGCGCGATCTGGACCCCCAGTTTAGATGCCATCGGGGCCTGAGCCAGGAAGGCCTATCGTCAATCGAAGCTTTGGCGATCGAATGCGAGGAAAGCCCGGAAAACTCAAGGAATTCGCTCTTTGAGGCCGGGACGAATTCCGTTATGTACGTGTTCGGTAAGTCCTCGTCCTCCAGCGCCCAGGGAAGGGGTTCGAGCATGGAACGCTCGTGCACAGTCCGATGCTTGGTGCCGATCCTGCTCGCAGCCCTCATGCTGCCCGCCTGCGGAGGTAAGATCCCCGTCGATCAACTTCCCTCGGCCGACGAGACGCTCAGCTCGATCGGCAAGCGCCTGAGCGAGACGAGATCGGCGGCCGAGCTCTCGAAACTCGCGCCTCATGGCGCGATGGTCCTGAATGCGCTCAACGACGAGGAGCGCGATGCACTCGGCCGCGGCTACCTCCGCTTCGAGGTGGATCGCCCGGCCATCGTCGAGATCGCCGCCAGCCCCTCGGCGATCCCCTTCTGGCTGGCCGACCAGAAATACGTCAGGGTCTCGGAGACGTTGCGGATCGAGGGAGAGGACTGGCCCATCTTCCGCAAGCGGTTCGAGCCCGGCTGGATCGGCCTGGGGGTGAACGGGCTCGACCGGGCATCCCCTTCGCACTACGTCGCCTTTGTGCGACCTGCGACGGGGGGAACGCTCTCGATCACGAAGCTCTCGCCCGAGGCCGTCTCCGTCGCAACAGCGGGTAAAGGGGTCAGCACGACCTCGGGGCACGAGACCAGGATCGAGAGGCTGCCGGAGATGCTCCGGGGCGCGAGCCTTCTGCGGACCCCGCATGACGCGAGGAACTCCACCGTCCTGGCGAAGGGGCGGGTCTGGAAGACGCACGTCGTCTCCGGCTCGGCCCCCGATCAGGTCGCCATCGCCTTCGGCAACGACCCGGCCCGGAGCCTGTCCTGGACCTGGCGCACGAGCGAGGCCGTGAAGCACACGGCGCTCCGGATCGCCCCGGCCGTTGGCATGGAGTCCGAACCCCACGACTCGCTCTCGATCCGCACCCTTTGCGGCGACTCGACCCGCGTCGAGATCCGGGAACTCCTCAACGACCCCGTCGTCCGGCGCCACCGCGTCACGGTCGACGGGCTCGAGCCGGATCGGCGTTACCTCTACGCAGTCGGTGACGGCTCGGCTGAAGGCTGGACCCGCTGGCAAGCGGTGAGGACCGCCCCTGTGCAGGTCCGCGACTACCGATTTCTCTACATGGGCGACGCCCAGTGCGGCCTCGAAGGCTGGGGCAAACTCCTGCACAAGGCCCGCGAGCGGAATCCCGACGCCGGCTTCCTGCTGCTGGCCGGCGACCTCGTGGACCGGGGCAACGAGCGGACGAACTGGGACCACTTCTTCCTGCGGGCCGAGGGGGTCTTCGACAGGCTCCCGCTCATGCCCTGCGTGGGGAACCACGAGTACCTCGACCGCGGCCCCTGGCTCTACTCCACCAACTTCGACCTGCCCCGCAACGGCCCGGCGAACTCCGACCCCAAGCTCGTCTACTCGTTCGAGTATGGCGACAGCCTGATCGCGGTGCTCGACAGCACGAGGGCCGTCTTCGACGCCGACGCCGCCCAGGCCCAGGCGGACTGGCTCGACACGATCCTCGCCCGGACGCGGGCCACCTGGAAGTTCGTGATGTTCCACCACCCGATCTACGCCTCGCACCCGACCCGGCAGAACCCGGCGCTCCGCGAGGCCTGGGTGCCGGTCATCGACAAGCACCACGTCGACATGGTCTTCCAGGGGCACGACCACGCGTACCTCCGCACCTACCCGATGCACGGCAATCGCCCGGTGGAGTCGAACGCCCTGGGGACCACGTACGTCGTCTCCGTCTCGGGCGAGAAGTACTGCGACGTGGACCCAAGGGACTACACCGCGACCAGCTTCAGTCAGGTCTCGACCTATCAGACCATCGACATCGACGCGACCCAGAATCGGTTGACCTACCGCACCTGGGATCTCGAAGGCCGCGAGGTCGACCGGCTCATCATCGACAAGCCCGCCCCGGCCCCGACGCTCGCCCGCTCGCGCTGATCCGCACCTCACGTCGTCGCCAGGATCCGGGCCCGGCTTGATCCTGGCATTCGCCGGGCCCGGCCGCTACATTCGTCTCGACTCGCGTCCCGCCCGCACCGATCGAGATGGCTCCAGGCGACCGACATGAAGATCACGGGAATCGACCTCCACATCCTACTCGCCCCCGACTACAGCTCCGAGGCCTGCTCGTCGGCCCAGGACGACCTGATCGTGGAGGTCCACACCGACGAGGGGATCGTCGGCGTGGGCGAGACTGACACGAACCCCTGGGTGGCCCGCGAGTGCATCAAGGCCCGGGGCACCCACTGCATGGGGCGAGGCCTCCAGGAAATGCTGCTGGGCGCCGACCCGATGGAGCCCGAGAAGGTCTGGGAGACCCTCTACAGCGGCTCCAAGATGACCGGCCGGCGCGGGGCACTGATCTGCGCCCTCGGCGCCATCGACATCGCCCTCTGGGACATCAAGGCGCAGGCCCTCGGCGTGCCGATCTGGAAGCTCCTCGGCGAAGGCCCCCGACCCGTGACGCCCTATGCGTCACTCCTGCCGACGGGCTGGACCCTCCAGGAATACACCGACTCCCTCGTCGCCAAGGTGAGGAAGACGAAGGAGCTGGGCTTCCGCGCGGCCAAGCTCGAGGTCTGCCTCAACGGCCCGTACAGCCACAACGGCCTGCAGGAGCCGAACGAGGCGATCGTCGAGGTCGTCGCCGAATGTCGCAAGGCGGTCGGCCCCGACCTCGTGATGATGGTCGACGTCGCCTACGCCTGGCCCGACGCCGAGACGGCGCTGGGCGTGATCGAGCGGCTCGCCCCTTACGATCTCGCCTTCATCGAGACCCCCATCGACATCGACGACTTGAAGGGGCATGCCTTCCTGCACGAGCGCTCGCCGATCCCGATCGCCGCCGGGGAGTGGCAGAACACCCACTTCGAGTTCCTCGACCTCGCCGACCAGGGGAAGGTCGACGTCCTCCAGCCCGACCTCGGGCGGGTCGGCGGCTTCACCGAGGCGATGCGCGTCTGCAAGCTCGCCGCCGAGCGAGGCCTTTCGGTCGTCCCGCACTGCTGGAAGACCGGCCTCGGCATCGCCGCCAGCGCCCACATGGCCGCGGTCGCCGAGAACTGCCCCTACATCGAGTTCATGCCGAGCGAACTGGCCGAGTCGCCGCTCCGCCGCGAGTTGCTCGTCGAGGACTTCCGCATCGTGGACGGACAGCTCGAGTTGCCCACCAAGCCGGGCCTCGGTTACACGCTCAACCGCGAGGCCCTGGAGAAGTATCGGGTCGACGATCGCTCTTGATCCCTGAGTCCTTGCTCGACGCCCCGACGATCGCCCGGAACTTCGCCCCGCGTCGCTCGACAATCATCTTCGCATAGAGGCCGCCGAACCAGAGGACCCAGGCGAGCATCAGCCAGCCTCGCCAGTCGATCCGCCGGCCTGTGTCCTCAGATCGGGGCATGGGGCGACTCCTCGCGGTGCAGGCGTGCCCACCACCTCTTCGACGCCTTATACACTCGCTCGGGCTTGAGCCCGGTCATGCAAGGGTGGTCGGCGAGCGGGCAGGTCTTGTGGTGGCAAGGTCGGCAGGGGACCTCCTTGCGCAGCACCAGAGAGCGTCGTGACCAGGGGCGCCATTGCGCCGAGCGGTTCGTGCCGCTGAAGAGCACCACCGAGGCGATCCCCGCCGAGGCGGCCAGGTGCGCCGGCCCCGAGTCGGCCCCGATGAAGAGGTCCGCGCGCTCGAGGAAGGCCGTCGTCTGCCGGACCGTCATGCGGCCGGTCCAGTTCCTCAGGTTCGGGTGCCTCGCGAGCGAGTCGGCCACGGCCACGTCGACCTGGCCCCCGACCACGATGACACGCCAACCGTCCTGGAGGAAGCGGCCGATCAGAGCCTGCCAGTATTGCGCGGGCCAGCGCTTGGCCGAGGTCCCCGCGCCGGGGTGGACGGCGAGCAGGGGCGCCTCGGAGCCGAACCGGCCGGCGTGCAGCCAGTCGGCCTCGTCCCCTTCGAGCCTGGTCGAGGTAGCGACGGGGGCGACCAGGCTCTTGGCGCGTCGAGCCGAGCCCGACTCACGCCTGGCCTTCACCGACTGCGTGGCCACTCGGGCCTCACGCAGGGGCCAGGCCTCGCGAAGCCATTGCCCGACCTCGATCCGGTCGCGATCGGTGGCGTGGACAACGACGCGAGGTGGGCCTTCGGCCGGGACACCGAGGCGGTCGAGGAGCGCGAGTCGCGACTCGACCTCGTGGCGGCCGGGGATCCACTCGGCCGCTTCCGTCAGGAGGAAGCCGCCGCCCCCCATCGTCCAGCCGACGCGGCGGGGGATGCCCGCCAGGGTCAGGACGAGGACGGTGAGGATGTCGCCGCGGACGTCGATGCCGAGGTCGTAGGCGGTGCCCCGGAGTCGTCTCCCGAGTTCCCAGACGGCCGAGCCCAGAGCCCAGCGACCCGACTGGCGTTCGAACCAGTTGCGGGCGGCGAGCCGTACGTGGTCGACGTTGGGGTCGGCCTCGAAGACCTCGAGGTTGCTGGGCGAGGCGAGCACGTCGATTGTGGCCTCGGGATAGGCATCGCGGAGCCTGGCCAACATGGGGCTGGTCAGGACGGCGTCGCCCAGGTGGTCGAGCTGCACGACGAGGATCCGCCGAGGGGTGCCCGGCCTGGGTGCCTCGCGAAAGCGGCGCCAGAGCCACATACCCATCGAGCCGAAGGCGTCGAGGACATGGACCATGACCCGCCACCGCAGCTTGCTGTAGCGGTAGCGTCGGATCGGAACGGGCTTGGGTTCAGCCGGCAATTTGGTCATAAACCTCCGCCGTTCGCTGGGCGACGTCCGACCAGAGATATCGCGAGCCGACGTGCGCCGCGAGGCGGGGGTCGGCCCCTTGCTCCCAAGCGCGGATCAGCGCCCGGGCGATCTCCGAGGGGCGGTCGGGGCGAGCATACTCGACCCGATCGCCGAAATATTCGCGTGTGCATCCGTAGGGCGTGACCACGACCGGGCAGCCGGCCAGGGCGGCCTCGAGCGCGGCGAGGCCGGGGGTCTCGAACCAGCTCGGCAGCGCGAAAACGCGGGCCGCCGCGAAGGCCGAGGCCAGCCTCGGGTCGTCGTGCTCCATCGTCCCCATCCAGCGGACCAGGCCATCCCCGGCGCGTCGGCAGGCCTCGGCGTAAGCTTCACGACCTGGGGGCACCGTGCCGATCACCACCAGGCGAAGCCCGAGTGCCGCGACCGCCTCGATCAGCCCCAGCACGTTCTTGCGGGGCTCGATCCGCCCGGTGTAGAGCACGAAGTCCCCCGCGCCATACTCCTCGCGGAAGGTGGTCGCCGAGGCGTAGGCGAAGGTCGACGACACGCCGTTCGGCACCACGCGGATCCTGGCGAGGCTCGTGCCGAAGAGCCGGTTCAACTGGTGCGCCTCGGCCTCGGAGTTGGGCAGGACGACGTCGGCGAGTTCGAGCAGCGAGCGTCGCCAGCCGGGAACCTTCGGAGCCAGCCGCTTCACACCCCACCTGGCGAGGTCGCAGGCCCGACGGATCGGGTCGGTCGCGAGGGCGGCGATGGCCCTGGGTTCGAACCAGCAGATCGGCGAGAGCGCGATCGGGACTTTGCGGGCCTTGGCCACCTTCGCCAGCTCGAGCCCCTCGCGGGACATCCCGAAGAGGTGGAGCAGCCGGGCGTCCTCGATGCGGTCGAGCCAGGGGGAGAAGAGGCGGATGCTCAGGCCCAGGTCTTCGAGGTGCCGGCCGGTCTGGACGAGCTGGTTCTCGCCGCCGCCGGGCGCCTGGAAGACGACCGAAGGGGCGTGATAGAGGATCGAGCCGGGGAGCATCGCGCCCTGGGATCTTGCCGCGGCCCAGGCGTAAATCGGGGACGTCTTCATCGAGCAGCCTCCACGCCCAGCGGTCCTCGCCATTGCCGCAACCGCTTCTTGACGCGATCGGTGAACAGGTTCGTGGGGAGGTCGTCCACGGGGGTGACGGTCTCCCAGTCGAGGGCCGCACGCACCGCGGCCTTCAGGCTCGCCGACCGGGGGGAGGCGACGGTCGACGGCATGTGGTTGATCGAAGGCTCGCGACGCTCATAGGCGAGGTCTTCCAGCCTCAAAAGCATCCGGGGCCCGGTGACGGGCACCAGAGCGACGTGCTGGCCTCGGGCCACCTCGAGCGCCAGGGGGTACTCGACACTCCACTCCTCGAACTGGAGCTCGAGCCGATCCTCGGTCTTGGGCACGAGTGACCATCGCCTGGCGTGGCGCCAGTGCCACCATTTGGCGAAGTCGCTGAGCGTGACACGCCAGAGAAGCGGCTCGTTCGCGATCGTCCTCGCGAGCGTGGCGAGGACCTCGGGATAGCGGGCCAGCCGACGCTCCGGGTGGCCGTAGACGAACGCCGGCTCCCCCGCCTCGATCTTGGCGATCACCGTGCGGGCGAGGTGTTCGGCAACAACCCGGCCGTCGTCGATCCCCGCCTCGTTGAAGATCCCCTCACAAATTGGGTGGATCGGGATCTGCAGGACCTTCGAGAAGCGGTCGCCACGCCAGGGGAAGAAGGGCAAGTCGTCGTAGCCGAGCTGGAAGTCAGACGAATAAAGATATCCGAAATCCTCGAGCTCCGCGTCCAGCCCCGGGTTCCAGCGTCCGTGCGGGGCGGCGAACCCGACCGAGGCGAACCCCGCATCCTCGAGGATCCGGCGGGCCCTGCGGAGATTCCAACGGTTGGCCTCGGGGTCGCGATAGATGAAGTGGTAGTGCCCATGCGACTGCGTGTCGCAACGCAGCAGGTCCTCCAGCACCTCGGGCTCGCGGCCATAGGCGTGCGTGCTGACGAAGTGCGTGCAGCAATCGTCGAGCGGCCGACGCGCCCTGGCGTACCTGGCGTAATCCTCCACGACCGACTCGTCGAGGTCCGCGCGGAAGTTGAAGGCCGAGCGATAGGGGAACGGGAACGGCGCAAGCCTCGCCCAGACGCCACCGGCCTGGTTCACGGCATGCCGCAGCCTGCGGATCAGGCGATGGCGGATCGCCGCCTTGGCGACTCGCGAGACGCGTTCGGTGACGATCCCCTCGTCCACCTTCCAGGAGACGCGGGTCCCCTTCGTGTCGACGAGCGCCTCGAACGGGTCGCGGCCATCCTCACGTCGGAGCAGGTCGATATCGAGCGCGACGTGCTCGGGGCTGAGGGCCGATCGGAGCTTCGCCGCGGAGACCTTGCGGCCGTCGTAGAGGACGAATCGGCCACCTCGAAATGCGAGGGGATGAGTCTCCTTGGCCCGGACGCAAGCAATCCCTTCCTGCCCGAGGATCAGCTCCAGGCCCGGCGGGGTCTCCCAGAGCAGGAGCGGCAGGGGGGGCAGGCCCGACAGTGTGAGCGGGTTCATGCGGCCCTCCCGGCAACGGCAACCTTTGCCGACCAGACCGTCATCAGGCGAGCGGCCGGGAACTGCCGGAAGACCCAGCGATCGGCCTCATTGGGCGAGAGCAGGTAGCGGACGGAGACGTCTTCGAAGTCTCGCCTCAATCGTATGCTCAATCGCCGGGGCCAGAACCAGCGCTCGCGGACCCGCTCGTCGTGGCGGTACATCCAGCGGCCTCGGCGCTGGTCGATCCACTTCACCGCCAGGCTCGGCAGCCAGGGGCGGTGCGCGTTGAGCGACGCCGCGTTCTTGTCGACGATCGCGAGGATCCCGCCATCGCGGAGGACCCGACGCGCCTCGGATAAGGCGGGGTCGATCGCCTCCAGGTGCTCGAAGACCTCGACCGCCACCACCGCATCAAAGGATGCCGACGCAAACGGGAGCCGACTCGCCGAGCATCGCACGCGATTGAGGCCCTCGGCTTCTTCAAGCATCCCGGCCGAAAGGTCAATCCCGACGACCTCGGCCCCGCCTTCGGCCAGCCTCGACGCGAATCGCCCCTTGCCGCAACCGAGGTCGAGGATCCGCTTGCCCCGCAGCGGCTCCAGGGTCGAGACGAGTGCCCGCAGCCGGGCATCGTCGTCGGGCACGACCCGCTTGAACCGGGCCTGGAGCTCGTCGAACCGCGCGGCGACTTCGGCCTCATATTCGTGGGCGATGGAGGTCGTCATGAGGCCCCCCGCAGTCGAAGGCGCTCGCGATGCTTCCAGTGCCGAACCGCCACCGAGAAGCCGGAGAGGGCGCAGAAGGCCAGGCCCTCGACGCCGTCGCGGAAGCCTTGTTTGCCGAGATAGAGCTTGGCGAACGTCCAGGCCGGGCGGAGCGTCAGGTCGACCGGGTGCGGACGACGGCCCTCACGCTCGAACTTGATGGCTTCGAGCGTCGTATATTCATTGATTTTCCTGAGGAACGTCTGCATATCCGGGATCGTCCGATGCTTCAACGCTTGTTCGAGCTGACCGGCATCGCCTTGCAGGTCGACCGTCTCGTGGACCGCGCCCACCCAGCGACCGAGCCCTCGGCGGAAAAGTCGGAGCGGCAAGTCGTATTGCGTCCCCGAGTAGGAGAAGGATCGGCCCAGGATCACGCTCCGGATCGGCACGCGGTAGCCGGCCAGGCCTGCGGAGGAGTCATTGAGCTTGCGACGGGCCTCGGCCTCGAGCTCGGGGGTGGCCCGCTCGTCGGCGTCGATGGCGAAGACCCAATCACCTGACGCAAGATCCAGCGCGGCGTTGCGCTGGCTGGCGAAGTCGTCGAAGGGGCGGACGATCGCGCGATCGGCAAGTTTCCTGGCGATCGCCTCGGTCTCGTCGTGGCTGGCGGCGTCGACGACGACGATGACCTCGTCGGCCCAGCGCACCGAGGCGATGCAGTCGGGCAGGTTCTCGGCCTCGTTCTTGGCGAGGATGAGCGCGGAGACGCGAGCGTCAGGCATGGTGTAGCACCCTCCTGGCCGCCGCCGCCGAGGTCCGCAGGGGGAAATAGAGGCTGTAGGCCACGAGCGCCAGGTCCAGGCGCCCGACGGCGGCCAGCACAATCCAGAGGTGCCAGCGGACATCGGCATGCCCGATCAGGCGGACCAGGCGAGTCGTTCGGGGCGCAGGCATGGCCACCGGCTTGAGGTTCGTCGACGAGGCCACGTGGGGCTGGCTCGGCAAGCCCGGCTTGGGTTCTTCGGGGGACGAGCTGGTGATCGCAAAGAAGAGGTATTTGCTCATACCATAGAGCATGCCCAGGAGCAGCCAGGCGACGTGCCCAGTCTGGGCGTACGTCCCCCAGGCGATCGCGGCGTGCAGGGCCATGTCGCCGACCTCGTCCAGGCTCCCGTCGAGCCAGCGGCCGAAGTCGGACGATGTCCCCTGGAGCCTAGCCAGGTGGCCGTCGGCCGTGTCGAGGACCAGGGCCACGGCCAGGGCGACCGCCGACGCGATGCAGACGAGCGTCCAGGGCGGTGCGAAGGCCGTCAGCGCCGCCGTGCCGAGGACCAACGAGGCCGAACCCAGCGTCAGCCAGTTGGGGCGCACGCGGGTCTGGCAGAGGGACCGCGCCAGCCGTTTCGCGGGCATCAACGCCCAGTAGCGGCCGAGCGGCTGATAGGTCTGTCGGCGGCTCAGTTCGGCGTCGGCGCCGCTGAGCCCGTGAGGCTGATCGAGCCGCCAGATGACGGCCGACTCAGGGTCGCCGCCCCGGCGCACCACCCGGCGGAGCTTCGTCAGGTCGTAGAGCCTGTCCGTCCTCAGCACCACAGCACCCTCGTTGGGGGGGCCGGTCGAGAAGGCGAATCGGCCCGACTGACGATCCGAAAGGAGCGACTCGAGCCGTGGGTGATCCTCGAGCCTTGCATGGATCTGGACCGCGTTGGTGTCGAACGTCAGGGCAAGCTCGACGAGATGCGCCAGCACGGACCGTCCCTGAATCAATTCGCCGGCGAGCGGCCCGACGGGACCCCTCGGGCGGGCGTCGATCACGAGTTGGACGGACTGACGGGACATCGGTCGCCTCCTTGCGACTTGACGCGAACGGGACAGCCAATCACCAGCGGAATTGTCGGAAATAGGCCTCCTGGCGGGCCACCCAGCCTGCCTCACCGACCTCCTGGGCCCTTCGAGCGGAGAGCACCTCCCCAAGTCGCGCCAGGGCCTCCGCGAAGGCGACCGCGAAGGTCGGGCGGAAGGTCCCCAGCGTGTGGATCAGGCGGATCGGCAGCCAGGCGAGGTGCCGGGCGAGCCTCAGACCGCTCAGGTTCTTCCAGGCGAAGATCAGGCTGTTCCTCGCGGCGAGCCGGTCGCAACCGGCCTGGCCGTGCGCGGGCCCGAACGAGCCGAAACCCTGGTGATAGGTCTTCGAGCCGGGGACGTAGTACCCCTTCCAGCCGGCCATCCAGCCCCGGAAACCAAGATCCAGGTCCTCGATCCGCCCGGGGAAGAAGATGGGATCATAGCCGCCGAGATCCAGGAAACGTTGGCGATCGACGGCCAGGATCGGGCCCGCCGAGGCCGTGAGGTCGGGCAGGTCCACCTTCGCCTCGTGGCCGGGGACGCGGCACATCCCCTGGACGATGCCGAACCGGCTCCGGATGCGCGTCCGCATCCCCTCGTATTCGAGGCCGTCGAATGTCCAGCACTGGGGGGCCGAGAACAGAACGTCGTCGTGCTCGGCGAAGGCGGCGAGCAGCGGATCGATCGCGTTGGGCTCGAGCTTCACGTCGTTGTTGAGCAGGAAGACGACCGGCTCGTCCAGCCTGGCGAGGACGTGGTTGAACGAGGCGAGACCTCGATTCGGCTCCGAGATCAGGCCGACGCTCGGCCAGGCCTGTCGGAGGAATTCGATTGAATCATCGGTCGAGCTGTTGTCGATAACGGAGACGGAGCAGGGGACCGAGGCACGCTCGGCGGCCGCCACGATCGAGGGGAGGCACTCGGCCAAGAGCCCTCGCCCGTTGTAGTTCAGCACCAGGATGTGCGTGCGGTCGACCACCACGGGATCCATCCCTTAGGGCATATAACGCGCGTCCCTGCGCAGTCCGGCATGAAATCGCCGGTACGATACGGTGCCACCCGGATTCGGTCAAGCCGGGGTTGCGCCTGCGCGGGGTGAAATGAGCCTCACCCATCGAGCAGGCCCTTTCCCGCTCGCCGGGCCAATCCAAAGCGGAACGAAAGCAGCCTCGAACCCTTGCGGGCCGAGGCTGCCGTCGATCTCGGAACTGACTCCGTGAAGCCGACTCAGACCGCCGGGGTGTACGTGGCACCCTTGAGCGAGTCGAGCAGCTTCTTGGTCGCCACGATGCCCTCGTGCTCCTTCAGGCGGCTGCCTTCGTACTCGATGCCGACGAAGCCGTTGTAGCCGCTGTCGGTCACGATCTTCATGATCCGGGCGTAGTCGAGGGCGATCTCCTGCCCCTCGCGGAAGTCGTAGCTCTTGGCCGAGACCCCCTTGGCGTAGGGCATCATGCGGGCGATCGCATCATAGATGTCGATCGTGTATTTCCCTCGGCGATCCTTGGGGAAGTTGCCGAAGTCGGGCAGGGTGCCGAACCGGGGCTTGTTCACGGCCTTCATCAGGGCGAGGAGCGCGTCGGGGTCGCTCGACGGCCCGCCGTGGTTCTCGCAAATGATGTTGATCTGATTCTTATCGCCGTACTCGGTCAGGGCCGAGCAGGCCTCGGCCACCGCGCCGACGTCGGTGGGGCTGTAGTGGCCGCCGGTGTTGACGCGGATCGAGTGGCAGCCAAGCGCGGCGGCGGCGTCGACCCAGGCCTTGTGATTCTCAACGGCCTTGTCGCGCTCCGCCTTCGACGGAGAGCTGAGGTCGCCTTCGCCGTCGATCATGATGAGGACGCAGGTGACGCCGTGATCCTTGGCCCGCGTCTTGAGGTCCTTCAGGTAGGCCGAGTCGTGGGCCTTGGTCTTGAAGAACTGATTGACGAACTCGACCCCGTCGATCTCGAATTTTTCGCGGGCGATCTTGGGGAAGTCGAGGTTATCGATTTCCTTCTTGAAGAGCGCGTTGTGCAGCGACCACTGGGCGAGCGAGATCTTGAAGTCGCCGATCTTTCCGGCGGGGGGCTGCCCGGTGACGTCCGCGGCCCAGGTGGGCCTCGATCCCAGACCCAAGGCGGCGGCGCCGCCGACCAGGGCGCCTCGAACGAACATCCGTCGCGAGATGGAGGATTCGGTCATCGCAAGGCATCTCCCAAAGCAAGGGGATTCGGCCTGTTTTGGCACAGGCAGACACGCAGTCTATAGAGGCGGTATCCCCCCGGTCAACTGCCTCGGCCGCCTTCGCAACCTCATTGATGGGCCGAGGCTGCGTCCATCCGGCCCTGGACGCGAAGGATGGACGCATCGACGCGAAGGCACCGTATGGACACCCATGCAGACTTGCAGAATCCAGCAGGAATTCATTCCCGAGACCCTCGGGCCGGCGAGCGTGTTCCCCGGGCGTCGAGGCTCCTCCCGAATCCTTACGGCCGAATCGGCGTGGCCGTCGAACGGAAGGGGTTCAATTTGATCGCGAGGTCGGCAATCAGGCGTAAGGGATCTCCCGTTCGTCAAGGATCCCCTGGAGCGCCCGGGCGGCGTCGCCGAAGCGTTCGGGGCCGGTGAAGCCGTAGGAGAGCTCGGCGATCACCAGGTGGGGTTCCAGGACGCAGAAGCCGTCGTAGCCGCTCGCAAAGGCGTCGGCGATGAGCTCCGGGATCTTCCCATCGCCGGAGCCGGCCGGGACGTTGCGATGGAGCTTGGCGTCGTAGTCCTTGACGTGGAAGTGCGTCACTCGTGATTTCAGGGCCGACCAGGCCTCGTCGATCGGCTGGCCGACTTCCACGTAATTGGCCGGGTCGAACGCGTGGGAGAGGCTCGGGGAGTTGACCGTCTCGACCAGATCGAGGACCCGGGCTGCGGTGTCGCCGTAGATCCCCTTCTCATTCTCGAGCAGGAGCTGGATGCCCCTGGCGGAGGCCTGCTCGGCGATGTAGGTCATTCGCCTGACGGTCTCTTCGCGGTAGAGGACCGGGTCTTCGCCGGGAGGCATGTAGTAGCTGAAGATCCGGATCCGAGGCGTCGCGTAGAAGTCGGCGAGGTTCATCGCCAGCTCGATCCGCTCCATGTGCGGTTCGAACGGCTCGGTGATCTTGATCTTGCCGAGGGGAGACCCGATCGCGCTCAGGCCGAACCCGCGCCGATGCAGCAAGTCGCGGAACTCGACGTGCTGGGCCTCGCTCAGGTCGAGGACGTTGACGCCGAAGATGGACCGGAACTCGATGTGGCGGATCCCGTGGCGCTGGAGGATCTCGAGTTGCTCGAGCGGGTCCTTGGAGATCTCGTCCGCAAAGGCGCTGAGGCGAATCATTTCGGGCGTTCCCGGAGACAGGGGCGCGGGGGTCCGTTCCAAGGCCCCACATGGTAGACGCTCGGCCGCGAAACCGCCACCTCGCGGTGTGGCCAAGCGGGCACCGGCGGGTTAGCATGAGTCAATACGGTGTCGCAATTCGTCGGGAGAACAATGCAGTCGCGGCACCATGGTCGAGCATGGCGTCGGGCTGGCACCGACGACGGCGGGTCGAGCCGATCTGGGACGCCAGCTTCATTCCATAAATCGTTCAGGAAGGATGATCACGCATGGGCGCAATCCTTTTGCCGCTGTTGATATACTGGCTGGTTCTCTTCGTAGCCTGTTTCACCGTCGTCGAGGTGGCCCAGGACCAGTTCTACGATGAGGTCACGCCCCGCGCCGGGCTCAAGGTGGCGAGCGGTTCGCTGATCCTCGCCGCGTTCGCGACCTGGCTGCATCCGACCTACGACACCATGTACACCGCCGACATCGCCAAGACCGCGCTCCAGGCGATCGTCTGGTTCGGGGTCTTTACCCTGATCCTCCAGTTCCACCCGACCCACGCCGCCTCGCTTGGGATTCTGACGCTGCTGATCGTCCCGGGCCTGGCCTCGATGGGCGTCGAGAGCATCACGGCCCCCAGGCTGGCCGCCCCCGCCACCCGCTATGTCACCCCGACGAAGCCCGTGCGGAGCCAGGTGGGGGGCATCACGGCACCGCCGGTCTCCAAGGCGGTCGACCCCTCGAAGGCCGCCACCAAGACCGCCACTCCTGCCAAGAAGTGACCCTGCTTCGCAAGGGCCAAGCCGCTCGCGAGCGTGCGTCTCACCGAGCGGACGGACCAAAGGCTGACTCGTCGGGTCCGCACGCCCCCCTTTACGCGCGTCTCGAGCCCGAGAGACAATGAATGAGGTAGGCTTACAGAACGGATTGGTCAATGCGTGTGCACGTTGGCCCGACCCCACGAGAGGAGCCCGACGATGAATCGGCCCAGACGAGGCTTGCCCCGCCCCCTCCGCACGATGCTGCTCGCAGGCGTCCTCCTCCTGGCGCCGGCATCGTTCGCGAAGGCCCAGATCGGCCCATTCCCCGCGGGCCTCGGCTATCCCATGTATGGCTACGGATATGGCGGCATGGGCTATGGGTACGGCTTCCCGGCCTACGGCGGGGGCTATGCCGGGCCGGGCGGTTATGGCTACGGGTATCCCAACTTCGCTTATCCAGCGGCCGGACTAGGCTATGGCTATTCCGGCATCACGCCCGGCTATGCCCCCGGGTATGCAGGGGTGCAGCAATACTTCTACCCGGGCCAGGGCTATGCCAACCCGCTCTTCGGGCAGGGACTCTCGCCCCTGGGCGTGCAGAGCGCCCTCTCCGAGAACGCCATCATCCGGGGCTCCCGGTCGATCGGCCGCACGGCGATCCCCATGGGGCCGAATACCCAGGTGATCCCCACCGTCCCGAACACCCAGATCCCTCGGACGACAGCCCCGAAGCAGCGGCCTTGAGCGAGCCGAGGCTGGTTCACTCCTGCGCCTCGTCAAACTTCTGCGCGGCGGCCAGCCAGCTCGGGTCTTCCTCCATCGCGGCGGCCCGCCAGCGTGCATAGGCTTCCGGCGTGATGCCGGCTCCGACCTCCCCCCGGAGCCGGCCCAGCCGGTCGAAGAGGGCGAGCGCCTCCTGCTCGAAGCTGAAGAGGCGGAGGCATTGCAGGACCCGCTCGATCCTCAGCCAGTTGTGGTCGGGCCCGGCCCAGATGACCTTCTTGGCCTCGAAGTCGGCCCCCTTCACGACCTGGCCCTCGACCCTCTCCAGGCCGAGGAATGCCAGGAAGCGGTCGAGCGACGTGATGAGGTTCTTCCGGATCTGGTACTCGGCCCCGAAGGCGGCCGTGTCATCGTCGTCGACGGTCGGTGCCTCGTAGCTGAAGAGGCTCCGCTTCCGGAGGGGAAACATCCACGAGATGAAGTTGTGCGTCATCTCGATATCGTCGTCCGAGAAGGCCCAGTAATCCTGGAGTTTCCTGCCTTCGTGGTCCTCGGCCTCGCCTCGGTAGAATTCGATCAAGCGGGACATCGTGTCTCCTGAAACGTGCCGACGAGCAAGTTGAATCCGAGGTCGCACAATCAATGGCGATCACTCGCGTGATCACGACGAGGGGGGCGGCGTCTTCGGCATCTCGAGGGGTAGTCTGACGATGAAGTCCGTCCCGTCGCCCGGCTTGGACTCCACGCTGATGGTCCCGCCGTGGGCCTGGACGATCCCGTAACTGATCGAGAGCCCAAGGCCCGTGCCCTGGCCGATCGGCTTGGTCGTGAAGAACGGGTCGAAGATCTTGTCCTGGATCGCCTGCGGGATGCCCTGGCCGGTGTCCTTGACGTGCAGCTCGACCCCCCCCGGCACGCAGGACGAGGCTACGGTCACCTTGCCGCCGCTCGGGCAGGCGTCGAGCGCGTTGGAGAGCAGGTTCAGGACGACCTGATTGATCTTGCCGGGGTAGCAGGTCAACTTCGGCAAAGGCTGGAGGTCGGTCTCGAGCTTGACGTCCTGGGTCTTGGCCCGGCCGTTGATCAGGTTGACGGTCGAGGCGATCCCCTCGTTGATGTCCGCCTCCTTCAGATCCCCCTCGTCCAACCTCGCGAAGTCGCGAAGATCGCGGACGATCTGACGGATCCTGCGTAGCCCCTCATTCGACCGATCCATCAAGCGGTCGAGGTTCTCGAGCAGGAACGGCAGGTCGACCTGCTCGGCGCGGTCATTGATCTTGGCGAGGAGTTCGGGACGTTGTGCCCCGACAAGGTCCTCGGCCTCGTGCCAGAACCCGAGGAGGTCGCGGAGATAGCCGACCTCGCGGCGGAGCACCGTCACATCGCTGGTCACGACGGCGAGCGGGTTGTTGATCTCATGCGCGACCCCCGCCACCATCTGCCCGAGGGCGCTGAGCTTCTCGGCCTGGACAAGCTGGGCCTCGGCACGCTTGAGCGCCTCGTGCGTCTCGCGCTCGGAGCGGATCGTCTCGCGCAGGAGGGCGTTCTGGCTGCGGAGCTGATCCTCGGCCTCGCGACGCGCCGCCACGTCGCGGGTGTTGCACTGGATCTCCAGGACCTCGTTCGTCGCCGGGTCTCGGATCGTGCGGGTCTTCGTCTCGACCCAGACGTATCCGCCGCCCTTGTGGAGCAGCCGGCAGGTCACGGTGGAGGTGTCCGACGTATTCAGGATCGCTCTATGAGCCTCGTGGACGAGGGGCAGGTCGTCCTCGTGGATAATCTCCCAGGGGAGGTGGCCGAGGAGTTCCTCGGGTTCGTGGCCGGTGAGGGCCAGGCTGGCCGGCGAGACGTACAGGTAGCGACCCGACGGATCGTGCCGCGAGATGACGTCGGTGGAGTTTTCGGCGAGCAGCCGATACTTCTCCTCGCTCTCCCGCAAGGCCTGCTCGGCCCGCCGTCGCTTCGAATTGTCGCGCAGGACGACCACGACAACCTCGACCTGGCCCTGGGGGCCCTGGATCGGGGAGAGGAGGGTCTCCCACGTGTCGATTCCGGTCGCGATCGGCACGGACAACTCGCCGAGGAGTGCCCGGCCGGACTCGAAGACCTGGCGGACCTGCGACGACAGCTCGGCCGCGCGGTCGCAGGGGAGGCCCAGTTCGTCCCAGGTCAGGCCGACGATCTCGGAGCGATCCTTGTGCAGGTAGCGCGAGCCGGCGGGGTTGGTGTAGAAGATCGTGCCGGTCCGGTCGCACACATAGACGAGGTCGGGCGAGCCCGCCAGGAGCGCATCGATGGCGCCTCCGTTCCAATGGAGGTGCGTCGGCGTCCGGATCGGCCCCTCTCCTGGTTGCACCGTCGCCATTGGGAGAATTCCTCCAGGCCGACCATTCCTCGGCAAGAAAATCTCTCTTATTTATTATGAGCTGAGAGACATGAGAACGGACAAAATCCGACGAGACGCCCGCCCTCGTGCCGAACACTCCCGGTCGCAACGTGTCGAGCAAACACGACCTATGACCGTGTATAATCGGGCTGGCCGTGGGGTGTAACGACACGATGATCGATCGGAACCGGACGAATTGGCGCGGGACGACCCCAGGATCGCATACCGGAATCACGGCTCGCTAGTCGAGCGCCGTCACTCTTAACTCGCGAAGCCGATGCCAAGACTTGGAGGTCCTCGTCAAGGGATATCTTACCAGGCCCGGTTCTCGGCACAAAAGCTTTGCAGGACAAATCCTTCGACGGAGCCCTCTCGGAGGGGCCATGCACGGCCGGCGTCGAGGGGCAATGGGCCGACGACCATCGTTGTAAGAAATGCGGGAGCCGACGGTTCAAGCCTCCGCTCGGACCCGGCTTGAATCGACCTGACTCGGGGAAACGGACGTGAATATCCTGCTCATCGCCATCGGAAGCGCGGGGGACGTGCATCCCGTCGTGTCGCTCGGCCTGGGGCTCCAGGCCAGGGGCCATCGCGTCACCCTGATCACCAACGGCCACTTCCGCCCCCTGGCCGAGCGCGTCGGCCTCGACCTCGTCGAGCTCGGCACCGCCGAGGATTACGACAGGGTCATCGAGCGTCCCGAAGTCTGGGACCCGGCGCGGGGGTTCAAGTTCGTCGTCGAGTGGGCCATGGTCCGGCCGATGCGACCGACCTTCGACATCATCCGCGAGTTGAACGTGCCGGGCGAGACCGTCGTGGCTGCTCCGATCACCGCCGTCGGCGCGAGAGTGGCCCATGAGGCCCTCGGCATCCCGCTGGTCACCGTCCTGCTGCAACCGTCCATCCTGCGCAGCTTCATCGACCCGCCCCGGATCGCGGGGTTCCCCGCCTCGAACAAGATGCCGAAGCTCTGGAACCGCTGGATGTTCTGGGTCGCCGACGTCGCGATCATCGATCGCCTGATCGCCCCGCAGGTCAACGCCTTCCGCGCCGAGTTCGGGCTCGCCCCCAGGAAACGACTCTTCAAGGAATGGAACACCTCGCCGACCCGGATCCTCGGGCTCTTCCCCGAGTGGTACGCGCAGACTCCCGAGGACTGGCCGAAACACCTCAAGCTCACCGACTTCCCCCTGTATGACGAGAGCGACCTCGCCCCGCTCGCTCCCGAGGTCGACGCCTTCCTGAACGCGGGGGCGGCCCCCATCGTCTTCACCCCCGGCTCCGCCATGCGGTTCGGCGGCGACTTCTTCCGCGAGGCCGTCGACGCCTGTCGTCGCCTGGGCAAGCGAGGGGTGCTGCTATCCCCCTTCCGCGACCAGATCCCTGCCGACCTCCCCGACAGCATCCGGAACTTCGATCGCGTCCCGTTCAGCCAGATCTTCCCCCGGGCCGCGGCCGTCGTGCATCACGGGGGCATCGGGACCTCGGCGCAGGGGCTGGCCGCTGGCGTGCCGCAACTCATCATGCCTCTGGCCCACGACCAGCACGACAACGCCTATCGTCTCGAACGGCTCGGGGTCGCCAGGTCGCTCGAGGTGCCGAAGTTCAAGGCCCCCGCTGTGGCGAGCCGACTCAAGGAACTCATCGAGTCCCCGCTCGTGCATGCCCAGGCCCGGAAATACGCCGAGTTGCTCCGACCTCGGAACTCTCTCGCTCGCTCGTGCCGCGTGATCGAGGAGACGCTCGACCTCGAACCCACGCCGTTGAAGATCCAGGGATGAGCGAACAACTCGAGGAGGTTGGATCTCAACCCCCGCCTCGGCGCTTCCGCCAGCTTGGCCGCTTACTCTGGCCACTCTTCGCGATCGGGGCGATTGTCGCCCTGGGCCCGCTCGCCCTGCTCACGGTAATCGCCGAGACCAGGGGTGGTCGGCTCGCGGGATTCTGGGCCCTCGCGACGCTCGGGATGCTGGTCCTGAGCATGGCTGCCTTTCGATCACAACGCCCCTGGCCGTGGGCGGTTGGCCTCGTCATCCTCGCAGGTCTATGGGCGTGGCTCGGCTGGCAGGCGATCGTAAATGCTCCGCCGGGACGCTCCTCGTCGGAGTACGGCGTCCTCCAGTCCCGATTCCTCGGCGAGGGGAATCTCAGGCGCCACAGCCCCTTGAATCTCATCCCGGAAGTGGATCAGGTGAAGCTCGCCGTGACCTTGATGTCGCGCCTGGTCCCCTGGATGAAGCGGGATCATGCGAGCCGGCTCAGGCAGATCGCCACGCGGCTGGCCCTCGAGGCCGAGATGCAACCGGATCAGCGCGAGCTCGGGTCGGTGTCATATCTGGCCGTCGACGAACTCATAGGCAGATCCTTCGACGCTGGCCATTACTATGCATATATTCCGAAACCACGAGCCGGGGAAAAGCTCGGGGCCATCGTGTTCCTGCACGGCAACGGCGGCAACCTCAAGCTGTTCGCCTGGGCCTGGCGAGCCTTCGCCGAAGAGGCACGCTTCGCTATCATCTGCCCGACCTATGGCTTCGGCTTCTGGGGGGAGAAAGGGGCCGCGGCCGTCGAGCGCGTGCGCCGCGATGCGCTCGAGCATTTCCCGATCGACCATGACCGCGTCTACCTGGGAGGGATCTCGGACGGGGGCAATGGGGTCACGCGGACGGGCCGGAGGTATCCCCATGCGTATCGAGGCCTGATCTATTTCTCCCCGACGATGCGACGGGATGAGTTAGGCTCCGACGCATTCAGCCGAGGCTGGGCGGGGCGGCCGGTCCTGGTTTTCCAGGGGGATCGCGACTGGAACGTCCCCAAGAAAAGCGTGGACCCGGCGATCGACTTGCTCCGAGAGCAAGGATGCCGGGTCACGTATTCGGTCTTTCCCGGCGAAGACCATTTCCTGTTCTTCGCCAGGAGCCGGGAGTTGTTCGACGCGATCCGGCGCTGGATGGCCTCGGAAGAAGCCGCCCCGCGCTGATTGGGCGTCAGGCGATCAGCTTCAGTTCTTCCATGACAAGTTCGAGCGACGCGGCCGCCTCGCCGACGGGGACCCCTTCGGAGGCCGAGCGAATCAGGTCGTTGAAGACGCCGCCTCGAAGTTCGAGTTCCTCATATGTACCGCTCTCGACCACCTGACCTTCGTTGAAGACGAAGATGCGGTCGGCGTCGAGAAGGGTCGTCAGCCGGTGTGCGACCAGGATCACCGTGCGGTCCTGGCGTGCCCGGAGGATCGCCTGCTGCACGCTCCGCTCGCTGATGTTGTCGAGCGCCGAGGTCCCCTCGTCGAGGATCAGGACCGGCGGATTCTTGAGGAAGACCCGGGCCAAGGCGAGCCGCTGACGCTGGCCGCCCGAGAGGTTCTGGCCACGCTCGGTGACGCGGGCGTTGTAACCGCCGGGCGTCGCCATGATCTCGTCGTGGATGCAAGCCAGGCGGGCCGCACGACGGATCTGGTCGAGCGTCGCCTCCCCTTCATAGCCGTACGCGATGTTCTCGGCGATGGTGCCGGAGAAGACGAACGGGTTCTGCCCGACGTAGCCGATCAGGCGGCCGATCGATTCGCGTGAGACCGACTCGAGCGGGACTCCGCCGATCTCGGCGCTGCCGCCGCTGGGGTGCGTCAGCCGCATCATGACCCGGAGCCAGGTCGACTTGCCGCAGCCCGAACGACCGGCGACGCCGATCGTCTCGCCATGGCGGACCGTCAGGGAGACGCCGTTCAGCGCCCGCCTGAGCGTCCCGTCCGGCGTCCGATAGTCGACGGTCAGGTCGTGGCAGGCGAACAGCGGTGCGCCGACCTCGAGCCGAGGCTCCTGCGGGTTGAGCGGGCTGAACGATCGGTCGGACGGCTGATTCAGGATGTCGACGAGGTCCCCCACGCGAAGGCTGCTCTCGTGGGCCTCGTCGATGAATCGGTGGATCTCATTCAGCGGCGCCATCACGTTCAGGAAGAGGACCGAGAACGTCAGGATGTCGCCATAGCGGATGCCGCCTTGGACGAACAGGGTCACGGCGAAGGCGATGACGAGCAGGTGGAAGAAGCCTTCGTTGAGCGCCTTGCCGCAGCCGAAGAGCGACATCTCGAAGTGGTGCCGCAACTCCTTCGACCGTCGACGCTCGGCGGCCCGCTCGACGCGGCCGATCTCCTGGACGTGGGTGTGGGCGGCTCGGACGTAGTCGATGCCCGTGAGTTGCTCGACGACCGTACCGTCCATCTCCTCGCGGCTCCGCAGCAGGCCAAGCCGCACGCCCTTCTGGGTGAGGAGTTGCCAGATCGTCAGGCCGACCGAGACCGGGATCACGCCGGCCATCGCCAGGGCGATCCTGGGCTGCTTGGAGACCGCGGCCGTGAGGGCGAAGGTCCCCGTCAGGATCGCCGGAAAGAAGTCGAGGAAGCTGATCCGCAGGAAGCGGACGAAGCCCTCGACGCTCCGCGTGATCCGGCCGTGGAGAGACCCCACTTGATCCTGGGAGATCGAGGCCAGCTCGACCGTCATCAGGTGCGAGACCAGCTTCACGCACATATCGCGGTCGATCCGGGTGCAAGTCTTTTCGACGAGATAGCGGCGGAGGACGTTGAGCCCTTCACGCAAGATATAAGCGCATCCGATCAGCGCGAGGTAGTACGCCGCGACGCTGCGGATGCCCCCCGGCCCCAACGCTTGCTGCGACTCGGGGTTGACCGCGTCGACGAGCTTGCCGAGGAACAGCGGGATCGCCGTCCAGGCCGCGCTGGTCCCGCTCATCACCACGACGGCGGCGGCCAATGCGAGCCGCTGCCGCCAGGCGACCAAGCGCCATACCTCGCGTCCTCTATGGGCGATGGTGCGGAGTTCGCGCCAAAAGCCTTTGAGCGGCATGTACAGTCGCTGAGCCATCGTCATATCACCTGGTCGAATCGGGAAGTGTCGGCGGATGTGGAAACTACGTCGGGTCGAGTCGATCGAACGGAGGTAACTTCGGGGTTCAGTCGGCGGAAGAGAGAGGAATTATCCCCTCAACCGGGCCCATCAGGCCGGGTTGGATCGCGGGGGAAAAGTAAGCGGTTGAAGAAGGGAGTTGCCGCTTACGCCCTGGAACAGAAGGCAATGCCCGTGCCGAGTGCTCGGACTAAACATTTCTTCACAAGCCTTCACCTTGAAAGGTCCCGAGAAAGGGCTTTACGTCCTACTTTATGAATCGTTGAGGGCACACAGGAACAAGAGTCTCAAAATGCTAACGTGCACCCAAAATTCGGCAAGTCGGTTTCCACGGCGATGTGCCCATTTTCTAGGCAAAAGTCGACCTGGGGCCGAGACAATAAAATATCATATTCCGATTCAAAATTCTGGCGACGGGTTTCGAGGCGACGTGAGGGGGTCTCTTCTTCGCCGGCGCTCAAGGCTGCCCGGCGGGAAAAGCTTGCCCTGCCCACTCCGTACTTCTACGCAGGAGTGGGGGTGGGATGCGAAGTCGTTTTTGGATTTCTACGGAATATTCCGAGATCCTTCATCTGGCCTTATCAACAGTCTGTCACCATAGAATCGAAGTCGTCGAGCCGCATTATTATGATGAGAGTGACGCCAGCCCGCTCGCAATCTCGATCACGTGTTGGAGGAATATCCAACCTTACGGACTGGGCTGACAAACTGTAGCGACTCTGGGCAATGGTGCCCCACACTCGCTCTCATGGGGCGTACCAAAAGCAGAACATGCATGCATACAAAGGCCGCGAGAGCGGCCGAGGTTGGGCCGAAATCGAGAATTCTGTAACTTCCAGTTAGCGGCTCCCAATCAACTTTACGTACTAGTCTGCGTCCAAAATCTCTCTGAGCCTTTCCGACGAAATCACCGATCTCCATGAACCACGCTCCGACTCCTCTGCCATTCTCAAGGCTCGACGGCCTGCGACTCTTCAAATTCGCCACTCTCTCGCACGGCACCTCCGCAAAGTCATGTTAAACGAGATGCTGCACCGCTAGCTCTTCCATGACGGCTTTGCCAACGTCCGTTAAACATTCGATCAAGATGTCCTGCTTTCAGACGTTAATCGTGTCCAGGTAATCGAGGGGCATGCCATTTGCTCCTCCACATGGCGTACGATGCAACTCTCCGCCTTGCTTGTTAAGGAGGGAAATCTGATGATGAATAGTGAACTTGTCAAATCGTCTACGACTCCTGCTGCCTCCCCCGTCGCCACTGGAACCGCAGGGATTGGCGAAGTTAGCAAAGGTGGAGACCGGCTCTCGTTCAATACGCTGAACGCAACCTTCGCGTTCGAGGAAACCCTGATTGTCGACGATCGGACGGGCGTCCGACCGGCGCAGACCGTGGAAAACAAGCTCTCCTCCCGGCTTAAGGAGGCCACGTTGCCGGTTAGCCACCTTCAGATGCGCGGCATGCTCCGGAGCCGATGAGGGGCTTGCTTCCCGTTCTTCCGAGATCCGAAATCCTTTCGGAACTCAACTTCTCACATTCCCCCGCGACTGTCTGCCCGATCCCTCGCCCATATCGCCCAAGTAAGGCGAGGGAAAGCAGTCCACCTCGGTGATGTGTCTCCCCATACATTCACTTTTGCAATAAAAAGTACAATTTCCGGCAATTCATTGAGAATTGTTCCAATGTTCAGTCGGAGATAACCCGAGGCGCGCAAGGGTAGGGACCTGGACTTACGTCTCAGGCCCCTTATACCATGCGCGTGGGGTGTTCTCCGACGGCGACCGACAGGGTCAGTCCTTGCTTTCCCCAAGGACGACCTCAACGTTATGCTCGCGTCCGTCGTCGACGAGCGGGATGACTTTGCCGGTTAAAGGTTCATTGTCGAGCGTCACTTTGCTCACGCCCCGGCCGATGCCCTCGGGGTTCGTGACGACGATTCGATAGCGAGCGCTTCCTTTGCGGTAGCTGAGGGTGAAGCTCGACCAGTCGCCGGGGATCTTCGGATCCAGTTCCAGGCGATCGCCGTGGATCTGGAAGCCGAGGATTGCCTCGAGCCCGACCCGGTAGAACCAGGCGGCCGAGCCGGTGTACCAGGTCCAGCCTCCTCGCCCCGTGTGAGGGGCCTGGCCGTACACATCGGCGGCGACCACGTAAGGCTCGACCTTGTAGCGAGCCACCGACTCCGCGTCGCCCGAATGCGTGATGGGGTTCAGCATCCGGAAGAGCTCGAAGGCCCGTCGCCCGTCGCCTTGGAGTGCGGTCGCATACACAACCCAGGTTGCTGCGTGCGTGTATTGCCCGCCGTTTTCCCGGATCCCCGGGACGTACCCCTTGATATACCCCGGCTTGAGCGTGCCGGTATCGAAGGGCGGATTCAGCAGCAGGATCAAGTTATCATTTTGGCGCACAAGCGATTCTTCGACGGCGGCCATGGCCTGGCTCGCCCTCCGAGGATCCCCCGCACCCGAGATGACGGCCCAGGCCTGCGCGATCGCGTCGATCTTGCACTCGTCGTTCTCGGACGAGCCGAGGGGCGTGCCGTCGTCGAAGTAGGCGCGTCGATACCAGGAGCCGTCCCAGGCTTCCTTCTCGACGGCCGCCCGCAAGGCCTCGGCATGGTCGCGGCAGAGACGGGCCGTGCCCGCGTCCCCTCGCGAATCGGCCAGGACCGCGAACCGCGTCAGGACGGCGATCTGGAACCAGGCATTCCAGACGCTCTCTCCACGGCCGTGGTTGCCGACCCGGTTCATTCCGTCGTTCCAGTCGCCTGTGCCGATCAAGGGGAGCCCGTGGACGCCCGTCTTCATCCCATTCTTGATGGCACGGACGCAATGGTCGTAGACCGGCTCCGAGACCTCGGAGGTCGGGGGCGCCTCGTACGACTCTTCCTGCCCTTCGGCGAGCAGGGGGGCCTTGAGGTACGTGATGGACTCGTCGAGGACGCTCGCGTCGCCAGTCGTCGTGACGTAGTGGGCCACGACGAACGGGAGCCAGAGGTAGTCGTCGGAAATCCGCGTCCGGACGCCGCGACCGACGGGGGGATGCCACCAGTGCTGGACGTCCCCCTCGAGAAACTGGCGGGCGGCGGAACGCTTGATCTGGGCTCGGGCCTCGTCGGGTGCCCCGTAGACCAGGGCCATCGCGTCCTGGAGTTGGTCGCGAAACCCGTAGGCCCCGCCCGACTGGTAGAAGGCCGAGCGTCCCCAGACGCGGCAGCTCAACACCTGATATGGGAGCCAGCGATTGAGCAGCAGGTTCATCGCCGCGTCGGGCGTCTCGACCTGGACCGTCCCGAGGAACGAATCCCAGTGCCCCTGCACCTTGCCCCATTCGTCCTCGGTACGCTGGGCGTCCCGATAGCGACGGACGAAGTCGAGGGCCTCGCCCCGGTTCGACGCCTCGCCCAGGAAGAAGACGAGGACTTTCTCCTCGCCCGGCGCGAGCGTGAACTTCGCCTGGATCGCACCGCAGGGGTCGAGTGCGGCGCCGACGCGACCCGATAGCCCCTCGCGACGCAAGGCGGCCGGCGCGGCGGTCGAGCCGTAGCGCCCGAGGAACTCACCGCGATCGCCTGTCGCCGAGGTCGTCACCACGCTCGAGCCGACGAACGCCACGCGTTCGGAGAAGTCGGTCCGGAACGCATTGCTGGCGAGGAGCGAGTCGGTCTCCGGGTCGAGCTCGGTGACGACCTGCGACGCGGTCATGTCGCGGTTCGTCCCCAGGACCCACTCGACGTAGAAGGTGGCATCGAGCCGCCGCTCTTCGCCCGACGTGTTGTTCAGCTTGAGCCGGACGAGCTTGACCGGATCTTCGTTGGCGACGAAGAGGGTCAGCTCGGAGTGGATCCCGCCGCAGAGCCGCTCGAAGGACGTGTACCCCTGGCCGTGACGGACCAGCGTGTTCGAGGCCGAGGCGATCGGCAGGGGCGTGGGGGACCAGACCTCGCCCGTGTCGAGGTCACGCAGGTAGACGACCTCGCCCGCGGGGTCGACGACGGGGTCGTTGCTCCAGGGGGTGAGCCGGTTCTGCTGACTGTTGCCCGCCCAGGTATAGCCCGCCCCCCCTTCGGAGACGATGAAGCCGAACTGCGGGTTCGAGACGACGTTGATCCAGGGGGCGGGAGGGAGGACCGGGTGCGGGTTCGGCTCGGATCGGGGCTTGCCGTTCCGACGCACATAGGTATTCCCCGATCCTCGGACGTTCAGCACGTATTCACGCCCATCGGCGCTGAAGCCGCCGAGGCCGTTGCCGAACTGCAGGTCGGCCGGCATCGGGATCTCGATGCCGAGGTCCCCCTTCGGCTCTCGCGTCGGATTCAAAGGGTCCGGCAGCGTCGGCATCCGCTCGATGCGGTCGAGCTGCGTGACGAGCGGGCCGCGCTCGCCGATGAAGACGACGCGGGCGACGGCCTCGACGAGGTTGACCCCCTCGGGCGTCAGTTGCGAGCCGCTCCGCAGGAAGATACCGCCAGGCTTGTCGACCAGGTCGCGGGAATCGCTCGAGCGGACGAGATCGAGCAACTGCTGGTTGCCCTCGTTGAAGTAGACCGACGTATCCTCGTTGAGCAAGACGAGGTCGAAATCGAGGCCCTTGAGTTTGAGGAACGAGTGGGCCAGGAGGAGGTCTCGGGCCAGGCCGATCTCCGCCGTGTTCGCGATCCGGACCAGGACGATCGGCAGGTCGCCGGAGATCCCATACCGCCAGAGGCCCGTCTGATCGAGCCGATTGGCGGCGATCACCGAGGGCGCGGCCCTGAGCGTCTGCGCGGCGAAGAGGATGTGCGACGCCAGCCTCTGATAGAGCGGCTCGTCATCGGACGACCAGCCGCGATGGCGATGCTCGACCTGGCTCTGCGCCCAGCAGAGCTCGAACACGCGAATCGATGCCGTCGACTGGTGGAAGTGGTCCGCGAGGCTCAGCGCCTCCTCGCGGGTGTCGACGAAGGCCGTCGCATAGGCGAGGATCGCTGACTCGCCCGGGGCGATCCGGAACCGATGCCGGAGGCTGAAGATCGGGTCGAGGACCGGGCCGGTCGTCCCCGAGAGGGAGAGGCCCTTGTTGATCGCCTCGGGGTCTGCGGTCGTCCGACCGCGACCGATGAAGCGGGCGCGGTCAGTCTCGAACTGGGTCGTCCCCTGGAGCTTGGCCTCGGCCGCCGCGACGTGGACGAGGAAGACGGGGCGTTCCTCGGCCGATCGGGGCCGGCGATGGCAGAAGAGGGCCTCGGAGCCGGGGATCCACTCGGTCTCGAGGAAGAGCTTGCCGAACGCCGGGTGGGCCCGGTCGGCCGCGCGTGGGCCGGCGACGAGCTCGACGTAGCTCGTCAGCTCGATCTCGTGCGGCTGGCCGTCGTGGTTCGCGATGGTGATCCGTCGGACCTCCGCGCAACGCTCGGTCGAGACGGCGACCTCCATCATCGTCTCGATCTTGCCGTCCAGGCGCCGGAAAACCGCCTTGTCCGACGAGAACGTCACCTCATAGTCGTCGGCCGGCCTGGCGATCGGCGTGTAGCCCGCCGACCAGACGGAGCCACCCGTGAGGTCATGAACATAATAGAACTGACCGTAGGCGTCGCGGGTGGCGTCCTCCCGCCAGCGCGACACGTCGAAGCCGCGGCAGGTGCTGTAGCCCGACCCGGCGTTCGTGAGCATGACGTGGTACTGAGAGTTCGAGAGCAGGTGCGTGCGGGGCGAGGGGGTCATCGGGCTGGTGAGCCGCCGGCTCAGGAGCGGCGGCCTCCCGACCTTCTCCTCCTCCTCGTGCGCCAGCGGTGCCGCCGCTTCCGGCTCCTCCGTCTCGATCACGGGCGCATCGCGGGGGACGCGTTCCTGGAGCAGCAAATCGACGGCCTTGACCATCGGGTCGGAATGGAACCGTCGCGGCATCGGCTCGTCGAGGACGGTGTTGGTCAGGGCGACCAGGCTCATCCCTTGGTGATGCGCCATGTACGACCGCACGACGGCGTAGTGCCTGCCGCGGGGGACGCGTTCCCTGGTGAAGTCGAGGGCCTCGTAGTAGCCGTAAGACCCGAGTGCCCCCTCATTGGCCAGGCGTCTCAGGTTCTCCAGCGCCTCGCGAGGGGCGACCATCGTCGCCAACGCGGTGGCGTAGGGGGCGACGACCAGGTCCTTGTCGAGGCCCCGCTTCAGGCCGAGGCCCGGGGTGCCGAACGATTGGTAGTGGTAGTCCCCCTCGGCCGCCTGCGCATTGTAGGCCGATTCCGAATTGCCCCAGGGGATGCCGTGCTCCTTGCCGTACTCGATCTGGCGACCGACGGCCGTCTCGCAGGCCTGGGAGAGCAGGGTCCCCGGTAGGCTCTTGAGCATGAGGCGGGGCATCAGGTACTCGAACATCGTGCCGCCCCACGAGACCAGGCCGAGTTTGGCCGCCGCGCGGATGTAAGGCCGGCCGAGCTGGAACCAGTGCCGACGAGGAGCCTCGCCGCGGGCCACCGTCAGGAAGCTGGTCAGGCACGACTCGGAGGCGAGCAGGTCATAGCAGGCCCCGTCGAGCCGACCTTGTACGAGGTTGCAGCCGATCGCGAAGAGGTGACGCTCCGGCTTGTACAAGGGGCGGAAGTCCATCCCGGCGGCAAGCGCCGAGGACCGAGCGATCAAGGAGTCGATGCGAGCGAGCAGATCGCCCCCACTCGACTCCCGCAATTCTGCGACGACCTTGGACAGCCCCGAACCGGCCTGCCCATCCTGCGTCAAGGCCTCAAACCGGCTCACGACGTCTTCGGGAAGCGTCGAGACCGCCTTCAGGGAATTCAGACGCGCGAGAATCTCGCGGGCCGCCTGGCGATGATCCAGGCTCGACGGATCGGCCTTCGCCTTCTCGAGCCAATCCCGCAACGAGCCGACCCACGGCGCGAGCGAGGCGAGTTCCGCCCGACGCTCGTGGACCGTGGACAGGGTCTTCCGCGACCAGTATTCGGCTCGTTCGAGCGACTTCACCAGGCTGTCGGAGTGGTCTCGTGAGAGCTGCTCGGTATCGGCCGTGGCGAGCCGTCCGGGCTTGGGCTCGTCGACCGCGGTGATCGCGCCGGCGGGGATGCCCGACTCGGCCGCGAGCGTCTTCAACTGGCCGAGGAGTGCGCTCACGGCCCAATCGAACTGCCCAAGCCACTCATCCCAGCCGAGCAGGTCAGCGGGGATCACGTCGAGCTGGGCCTCGAGCCGGCGGAAGCCCTCCTCAATGGCCTTATATGTCGCGGCGGCCTCGGAGCCAGACGGAGTCCGGATCGAGCGGAAGGCCTCGAAGGCTAGGCCCAGGATGTCCCGGAAACCGTCGGCCACCTCGGCTCCAAGGAGGGGGCCGTTTGCCTTTTCCTTCAGGCCCGCCCGGAGCGCGACGAGGCAGCCGAGCAGGTTGCCGCTATCGACCGTCGAGACGTACTGCGGGGCGAGCGGTTCCAGGGTCTTGGTGTCATACCAGTTGTAGAAGTGCCCCCAGTGTTTCTGCATCTTCTCGAACGTGTCGAAGGTCTTCTCCAGCCGCTCGACGAGGTTGCGGAACCCGAGGTAGCCTAGGTCGTGGGCGGCCAGGGTCGAGAGCAGTAGCAAACCTTGATTGGTCGGGGACGTCCGGTGGGCGATCCGGCCGTCGGGGATCTCCTGGAAGTTGTCGGGAGGGAGCCAGTTGTCCTCGTCGCCGACGAACCGTTCGAAGAAGTGCCACGTCCTCCTGGCGACTCGGCGCAGCTCTCGACGATCTTCGGTCGTCAGGGGAGACTCGGCGATCGGCTTCGGCTGGCTGACCCAATATGCCACGAGGGGGGAGAGCAACCAGGCGAGCAGCAAGGGGGACGCGGCCCACATCGCTCCCGGGTTAACGGCCAGGATCAGGCCGGCGATCATGATCGCCAGTGCGGGTGCCTGCCACATCGTGAGGGCGAAGTTGGCGATCCCCGAGCCGAGGCGGCGCTCGGTCGACGCGGCCGTCTCCCACTCGAGGAGGTTCCGGTGGGTCACGAAGAGGCGGACCAGCGTCCGGATCATCGCGTCGAGCGAGATCCTCGCCTGGTTCGCCAGGAACGTGATCGAGAACAGCACCTGAGCCATCAAAGCGGGGACGCTATCTCGGAGCCTCAGGAGCCCCGACAGCGAGCCGCTGCGCCCGCAGCTCACGAGGGTGGCGAACACCGTCTGGAGCAAGGGCAGGGCGGGGATCGTGAGGGCGATCGCCGTCCAGCGCCAGGCCGAGCCGGGCAGGACGGTCCAGGCCAGAATCAGGAAGAGGACCAACGCAGGCGGCACAAGGCTGCGCCGCAGGTTATCGAAGAGCTTCCAGCGCTCGAGGATCGGCAGCGGGTTTCGACGCATCCCATAAGGGGTCGGCATCTGGCTCCCAAGCCATGGGAGGAGCTGCCAATCACCCCGGATCCAGCGATGCTCGCGGCGAGCATAGGCGTGATAACGCGCGGGGAAGTCGTCGAAGAACTCCGTGTCGGTCGTGAGCCCGCAGCGGGCGAAGTTCCCCTCGATCAGGTCGTGGCTCAGGATGCGGTTCTCGGGGAAGACCTCCCCCGTGGCCGCTTCGAATGCGTCGACGTCGTAGATACCCTTACCGGTGAAGCTGCCGACGCCGAAGAGGTCCATGTAGCTGTCGGAGGCCGCCGACGAGTAGGGATCGATCCCTCCGGAGGCCGCGAGCACGGCGGCGAACCGGGAGTGCGTCGCCGCCGTGAGGTGGAAGCTCACTCTCGGCTGCAAGACCCCGTGCCCTTCCAGCACGCGATGATTGTACGCGTCCATCCTCGGGATGTTGAGCGGGTGGGCCAGGGTCCCGACCAGGCGTCGGGCCGTGTCGCGCGGCATCTGTGTGTCAGCGTCGAGCGTGATCACGAAACGGGCCCGAGGCAGGTCGGCGAGGTCGCAACTCACGTAGGCATAGCCGGTTCGTCGGTCCCCGCGCAGGAGCCGGTTGAACTCCTGGAGCTTGCCTCGCTTCCGCTCCCAGCCCATCCAGCAACCCTGCGCCGGGTTCCAACCGCGACGGCGATGGAAGATGAAGAAGAGGTCGGGGCCGTTCGGCGAGTGGCGTTCATTGAGCTCTCGGACGCGGGCCAGGGCGTCCTGGATGTACCCTTCGTCCTCCGGCGCATGCTCCTGCGGCGAGTCGGCGAAGTCCGTGAGCAGGGCGAACCTGAGCTGGGCGTCGGGGTTCGCCAGGTAGTGGATCTCGAGCCGCTCCAGAAGGTTGGCCGCGCTCCTGGGCCCGATCAGCATGCTCGGCATCACGACGAACGTCGAGCAGTCGGCCGGGATCCCTTCCTTGAACTCCAGCTTGGGGAGCACCCGAGGGGGAAGGACCAACGTGAGGACGTGGTTCACGATCCCGACGGCCAGCTCGCTCACCGGGAGGAGTAGTACAAGGATCAGGATCGCCCACATTTCCAAAGTTAAGGAAGCGGCCGTGCCGCCCTTGGGCAAGAAAATGCCGACCAGAATCGCGAAGAGCAGGCCGATCGAACCGAAGTAGACCGCGCGAGGGTGTTCAAGGACCATCCTCAGGAGCCGCTCGCGGAAGGGCTCCTTGTAGTTCGAGAACGAAGACTTGAGCGTCGGCAAGCCTTCATCGATCAGGTAGTAGCCGACGTGGTTCCTGGCGGTATTTTGACCATTAGACTCTTGCGCGAGGGTCAGCGCACGCCGGGCTACGTCGCGCTCGTCTTCTCCCGAGGCTCGCGAGATCTTCTCCACAGAGCGGCGATAGCGGTCGCGCGTCCCGAAGTCCTGGGCGAGGTAGACCCCGGCCGGATCCTCTCGCAGGAGGTGCTCGACGACGCTGACCTTCTCGAAGACCGCATTCCAGTCCATAGCGGACAGGAGGCGCAGGCTGATGACACAGTTGCCGATCGAGATCTGGTTGGCGGCCTGTCTGCCGTGCTCGCGACGGATGACCTCATTCGCCTCGCCCCCCTGGGAGGCGAGCGTCTTTTCGAGCAACTGCAAGGCGGCGGAGCCCGCCGGGCCTCGATCTCGGAGTAACTGGAGCAGGCGGACGGCGAACGGGTCGGACAGGGAGCTCAGCTCCTTCGCGACCGCCTTATCCGGGGCGGAGGCGGGCGCCAGGGCCTCGGCGCGGGCTCGCTCGGCCCAGCCCCAGATCATCTGGTCGGAGAGCCTCCGCAGGTTCTCGACGAGGACCAGGCGGAACATCGTGGGCAAGGCCCAGATCTCGCCGATCGTCAGCGGCCTGACTTCCTGGAAGACCTGGATGTAGCGCGTGATCCTGGCCTCGTCGAGCTCGGCATCCGTGTGGGCGACGAGCGAGAGGGCCATCGCATGGACGCGAGGATAGCCGCGGACGGGATTGTCATTGAGCTTGGGGAGTTCGCGGTCGTAGCCCTGCGGGAAGTCCCGGCGCACCTCGCGCAGGACGTCCTCGACGATATAGAAATTATCGGCGAGCCATTCGGCATCGAGGCTCCGCCGTTGATTCTTCTTGTCCGTGGCCGAGACCTGCGTGAGCGCCTGATGGAGCAGCTTCGCATTCTCTTCGAAACGCCGCAGGAGGGGGCTGTTCGCCAGCTTCGGCTCTTCCAACTCGCAGACTTCCGCCAGTTGCCTGGCCTGGGCATCGAGGCCTTCCTGGCCGAGGAGCTCTGCTCGGATCGGATCTCGCCCCAGGGGATCCACCAACAATTGGGCCAACGTCCCGCCCGCCGACGAGTCGGCGGGAGCCTGCGCGGCGAAAGAAATACTCATCCCGTTCTCAATCTCCCAGGGCGAATTCGGACCCGTACCCGATCGATCCGGAGCCCGACAGCTCCGGAAACATATCCAGCACGGGCGTAGTCTGAGGCCGAGCCCACGCGCTCGCTATCTGTTCACTCAATGGAGGATCGCAACGATAAAACTCGGAGTGGAGATCACGAGTCAAGGGCGTTGGCGGGAAACCGCCCGGGCGAGGCAACTGCGACGTCGCTCGGGAGGTTCGTGTGGGCAATCCGACTCGGGCGAACACAGGGGCAATTTATGTGCCCAAGATGGCGAGCCACCGGAAAGATGGCGAGAACCATCGGGGTCAGTCTCGATCCGGGCGAACATGGGGATCATCCCGAAACGGATTTGAGCAGGGAGAAGGCGACAAGACCGCTGCTCGTCCTCGACTGGCCAGATCCCGATCCGCATGAGGGGAAAATCGCTCGAATCGCATCGAGCTAACCGGGAATCCGCCAGGTGAACGTAAGGACGGACGGAGAAATGACACGCTCCGGCACATAGGCCAGGTCGCACCTTCCACAGGATAATCGCTCCGAGGGTCCGACCTCAAGCGGATTGATCGTTCGAAGCATCTCGATTCGATGAAGGCGGATGAGCCGACGTCAGGTGGCAAGTCCGCTCTCGTTCTTGTCCCAAAGTCGGGAGGGGAGAGAGGTTCTTTCGGAAAGGCATAAGAATGTCCGAATGCGATATCCGGGCAAAAGAAGCGAAAAGTGGCGTAACTGCAGGATGCAATTTGCGAGGAGAGAGAAGGAAAACCTCGGAGGGAAACGTCCTCGTTCCGGGGCGAACGAAGACATCACTCCGAGGGTTCAACCTGAAACTATCGCGGATCTGTTAAAATCACAGACCCTGGCGAGCCAGGAAGCCCCGGTGCTTCAGCCAGGTTGCGCAAAGCTTGGGCCAGGCCTGAAAGGCCTCGTCCGGGGCGATGTTGTGGCTCGGCCAGCCAATCCCGATGCCGAGGCCGTGTTGCCCCTTTTCGAAGACGTGGAGCTCGACGGGCACGCCGGCCTTGCGCATGGCCAGCGCGTACAGTAGGCTGTTCTCGGGAGGCACGGCGGAATCCTCGTTCGTGTGAGCGAGGAAGGTCGGCGGCGTCTCTTTGGTAACCTGTGTCTCGTTGGAGAGGCTCTCGACCAATTCCTTGGATGGGGAGTCGCCCAGAAGGTTCTTGAGCGAGCCGGCATGGCCATAAGGGGTGGCCAGGGCAATGACGGGGTAGACGAGGATGGCTAGATCGGGCCGGGAACTCTCGCGGTCGATCGGATCCTTCGCATCGGCCTTCCCCTTATCAAAGTGGGTCGCGGCGGTCGAGGCCAGGTGCCCGCCGGCAGAGAAGCCGAGGATCCCGACGCGCTTGGGGTCGAGCTTCCACTCCTTGGCGTTCGCCCTGACCGTGCGGATCGCCCGCTGGGCGTCTTCGATCATCGCCGGGTGATGATATTTCGGCGCGAGGCGGTATTTCAGGACGACGGCCGTGACGCCCAGCGAGTTGAGCCAGTCGGCGACGTGTTTGCCTTCGTGCTCGGTCGCCAGGAAGCCATAGCCCCCGCCGGGGCAGACCACCACAGACGCGCCCGTCGCCTTCTCCGCCTCGGGTTTATAGACGGTCAGCGTGGGAATGTCGCCCGCGTGGAACTCGTCGCCGGTCTCCTTGCCGAGGGCGCCGGGCGCCCCTTCGGGCCAGAGCGGTAATGTCTTCGGCATCTCGGCCGCCGACAGGGTCGAGGCCGCCAGGGCCAGGACGAACAAGGATCCCAGGATCATCTGCATGGAGTTGCCTCGCCTTCAGCCTGCCGTTGAGGGTAGGTCACGACCGGCCCAGTTTGGCGGTGCCAAAAGGCCCTGTCAAACCTCTAGCGGCGACTCGGTTCCCCCTTCGGGTTGGGCGGCAGACCGGGCGAAGCTCCTGTCGGTCGAGAGGGTTATGAGTCGAGGAAGGCTGCGTAGATCTGCGCGACGTAGGGGACGCTCATCAGGTCCCCCTTATGCCAGGGGTCGCTGTCGGCCGCCTGCCACTCCCAGATGATGGGCGCGGGCTCGCCCTTCCTGGTCGTCTTCCCTCGCGAGACCGTGGCCAGGTAGTCGGCCAGGCTCGCGACCAGGGGAGAGGCCAGGCTCGCCCAGGCCCTCGGGTCCTTGCCGGCCGGTTGCCCGGCCGCCCGCCAGAGGCTATCGAGGCTGATCGTCCCGCTGTCGATGATCTCGACTTGCTGCTTGAGCGTCGCCACGGCCAGGCCAGATCCCGTTCTCGACATCGTCGGCCTCCTTTTCCTCGCGACCATGAATTAGGCTCTCGTCAGATCCAACCGTTGAACAATGGTTTGCGACGTTTCATCAGCAACGTCTCACCCATCGAGTTTCATGCTGATCAGAAGAACGGCGGCGGGTGCTCTCCTGGCATGCGTCGCTCAGGCCAAGGCCACGCCCGTCATCGCGGGAGCCGCGACGTCTTGAAACACCTGGATATTCCTGGGGGCGACGAAGACGTCGTCACCTTGCACGAGGTCGAGATCCTGCCTCCGGCCTCGGGTGATGACGGCATCGAGGCTCGAACCGTTGCGCAGCTCGAGTTCAAGACGGACGGCGCCACCGATCGGGGTCAGCCGGCGGACGGCGGCGGGCCAGGAGTGATGCCCGTTCTGCTCGCGCCGAATGTCGAAATCATGGGCCCGGACATAGATGGAGACGGGCCCGTCGGGGACATCGGCGCTCGTCGGGATCAGCATCCCCTGGCCAAGGATCGCAATGCCGCCGACGGTCTGGCCCCGGAGCACGTTCACTTGCCCGAGGAACTCGGTCACGAACGGCGATGATGGGTTGTCGTAGAGTTCTCCAGGGGGCCCGGACTGCTCGACGACCCCTCGGTTCACGACGACGATCCGGTCGGCGACCTCCGTCGCGTCTTCCTGGTCGTGGGTCACGAAGAGCGTCGTGACGGGGAACTCGTTGTGGAGCTCCCGGAGCCACGAACGCAGCTCCACCCGCACCTTGGCGTCGAGGGCGCCGAACGGTTCGTCGAGCAGGAGCAGGCGAGGCCGGGGTGCCAGGGCCCTCGCCAACGCGACTCGCTGACGCTGGCCCCCCGAGAGCTGGCCGGGGTAGCGATCCGCCAGGCCTTCGAGCTGGACGAGGTCGATCAGCGACTCGACCCGGGTGCGGACCTCGGCCCTCGGGAGCTTCCTCACCTCGAGTCCGAACGCGATGTTCTGACGCATCGTCATCCGGCGGAACAAAGCATAGTGCTGGAAGACGAAGCCCACGCCGCGCTCGCGAGTCGGTCGCTTGCTGACATCTTCGCCGTCCAGTAAGACGCGGCCCTCGTCGGGAGCATCCAGCCCGGCGATCACCCTCAGGATCGTGCTCTTGCCCGAGCCGGAGGGGCCCAGGATCGCCACGAGCTTGCCGGCCGGCGCCGAGAACGAAACGCCATCCAACGCGACGTAAGAACCGAAGCGTTTCTTGACTCCGTCGATCGTAATACTCATGCCAATCGTCCAGTGCGGACACGTCGACACTTCTTTTCGAAGAGATGCCCTTCCACGCGTCGCCTATCTTGCTTTTGTCGACCGTTTTAGTCAAGAAATTTTAGTGCAATCGGAGATGAGTTTTAGGCGAGAGGCGTCATCATCGATTCGAGTCGGAAATGGCGCGCAGCATCAATCTCGATCAATTTGATCGGAATGATGAAAATCAGACTTGACTCGGAAGCTGTTTCGCAGAATGATGTCACTCGTCCTCAACAACGATCGCTTTTCCGGAGCAACCATGGCCAACCATCTCCAGGCAAGCCGAAGGATGACACGCGTTCAATAGACGCACATCTTCAATTCAATCTTTGATCCGAAATACCGGCTGCCTCAGGGATCGGGGCGCAATCGCGGCGAGGCCGATGGGCCTATCCGGACGTTCGTGGTCCGCGCCGCGCACTCCGAACCAACCGACTTCAATCATCGCATTTTTGTTCACGACTCGAATCGTACACTCGTGGAAGCTCTGATTCGGACCCGCCCCATCGCCTCCCCGGCATCTCGTACGCAAAGCGTGACCCGGCGTCGGGACACGCCGGGGAGGTCACTTCCTTTCCCTGCTCTCCGCTTCATCCGGCCAGGGAAGGCTCGCCCGCCCGAAATAACGAATCCGTTTCAACGATTGGCCGAGGGCCCTGCGTCGACGATCGCGCCGCGGATGGTCTCGATCTTGCGGTCGTCGAGGCGATACCAGAGGATCCGGTACAGGTAGTTGTCCGACGTGAAGACGTCGATGAGGTGATCGCGCGGGTCGCGATTAGCGGCGAGGGCGGCGGTGTTGTCAAGGTAGCCGGTCGTCCCCCCCGCAACCGCGCCGGGGACTGCGGTGCCGATCAGGAGGCCGTCGGCGTTATAGTGGTAGACATGTGCCTTCTCATACCAACCGAGGAGGACGCCCCCCCCCGGCACATAGTCAAGGCCGACGCACATCTGGGGCAAGGGGGTGGCCCAGAGCAGCTCTCCGACTCGAGAGTAGCTGCTCACGACCCACCCCGCCATCCAGGCCCCCTCGCCGTCCTTGGGCTGGGGCCAGGTCTCGCTCCGGCAGAAGGCATAGAGCCGGCCGTCGTCGGCCCGGACGGCCATGAGCGGGGTCAGCCTCGCCATGGAGGAGTCGCGAGGGACGATCACGCGTTCCGATCGCCAGTCGTAGCGTGGGTTGCCGTGCTCATCGAGCCCCAGCATGGGGAGTTCCTTGATCGATCGCGTCTCCTGGTCGCACAGGATCAAATTCCCGCGCTCGTCGACGTTGATGCCGAAGACGCTGTATTTCCCCTGGCCCGGCTTTCGGAACCAGACGACTTCGCCGGCCTGGACCTTCCCGTCGCGGTTGCGGTCGCTCCAGGCCCATTGCCCCAGCGGCCCCTTGAGGTCGACCTTGCCTTCGGGTGACGGGGCCCGGCCCCCGACCATCGCGGCGGGACGGAAGGCCTTGCCCTCGAGCCGGAAGACCTGCATCCCGTCCCCCTGGGCCGTGTAATAGAACGTAGCGTCACCGAGCTTGACCAGACGGGGGACCCCATGCACGTCGGCCTTGTACTTCGAGTCTTCCGAGAGCAGACAGCCACGGTACTCGGCCCTGGGAGGGCTCGCCGAACGATTCAGGTGATAGCGATGATAGGTCAGCGAGATGAAGTCGTCGGGGCTCTCCCTGGAATAGGTCCCGAGCGAGACGAACTCGAGCCCGCGATGCTCCCATTGGAGCTTGAAGTCGGGCGACCAGTGCGCCAGGCAGGCTCCCCCCATCGGCAGTTTCTGGATCGTGGCGAGGTTCCCCTTGGAGTCGACGGCGACACCTAGCAGCGAGTGGAAGTGATCGGCTTCCGAGTCCCCAGGTTTGGCCTTCTGTCCGAAGAAATCGACGATCCGGGCCCCGCCGTCGTCGGTCTCGTAGATCTTGACGCGGGCATCCCCGGTGTCGGCCACGTAGAGACGTCCCTCGGGCCCGATGGCGAGCGAGCCGACGTCCGAAAGGTCCTCGATCATCAAGGAGCCTTTGCCGCCGTCGGCGTCGAAGGCCGTGACCTTCCGGTGCTCGTGCCCGACCCAGACCCGGCCGTCGGGGCCGACGGCGATCGCCGTCGGCAAGGGGACGCGGAATTCACCGAGGGGTTTGCCCGTCCCTTTGTGGAAGATCCGGATCTTGCCCTCGAGCGCATCGCAGACGTAGAGCCTCTCGCCGCCGACGGCCAGGGCCCTCAGCGGCATCTTCATCAACTCCGCGTCCTTCGCCTGCACCCCTCGGGGGAGCCGCTTCTCGGGCCATTCGTGGAGCTGGATGTGCCCCTGGTTCTCGGCGGCTTCGGTGAACGGCTCGGGCTTGCCGTCCCGGAGTCGGAAGCGCTGGATTTGCTGGCGAGAGTTGTAGGGGGGACGGTCCCAACCTCCGACGCTGCAGTAGAGAAAGGTATCATCGACGGCGATCGCGTAGGGTCCGCCATTAGGGTCGCCGTTGCGAATCTGGAAGTCGGCGTCGTAGACGCTCTTGCCCTGCCAATCCCACTTCTTGAAGTCGGCCCCGGCCTCGTCCCAGTAATTCGCGGTATAGATGGAGCCCTCGGCGTCGACGGCCACCGACTGCATGTACCCCGGCGTATGCGTCGGGCGGTCGTTGCCGGTGTTCCCGATGATCGCGACGTTCTCGTAGCTCCCGCGATTGGCGATGACCCGGAGTTCGTACCCGGTCCCCGGTACCGGCCGGTCGAACTGGTCTCGGTAGAACCACTGACCCGAGTGCTTGCCCGCCTCGAGGGTCTTGAGCGACCATAGCGAGCAGACGAGCCGCCCCTTGGCGTCGAAGATCCCCGCACTCGTGAGTGCCGGCTTCGAAAGTTCGAACTCGAACCGCCCCCGACGCTCCTGGAGTTGATCCGATGGGCCAATTTGCTGGGCGTTCGATGACGACGCAATGGCCAGGGACAGCCATCCCAGGGCGATTCGCAATGGCCTTCGCACGGTCATCGTGGACGTCCCCGACCTTGATATGAGAAGGATGGCCTGCCGGACCGGGTACGGCCCTCCCAGGGATGCGGGAGGAGCCAGTCCTATGTCTCGATCCACTCCAACATAGCTCCGCTACGGTTCGCCCTGGTCCAGAAGAGGGAGGCGGCGTCGAGGCCGAGGCGCGCCCGGAGGCGGTCGACGATTTCGTCGCGGCGAGCCTCGGGCTCGGCGCTGAAGCCGTAGAGCGTCGGCCCCCAAGAACTCTGGCCGACCCCGTGCAATCCTTGCTGCTGCAACTCGTCGACGATCGCGGCAACCTCGGGATTGGCGAAGATCCCCCCCTGGGCCGGAGCAAAACACTCGCCGACCCGACGCTGAATCTCCGCCAAGGCGACGCCGAAGCTCGCGATGTCGCGGTCGATGAGCGCCGGCAGGAGGCCGAGCAGGAGCAGGGAGCAAAGGCGGTCGGTCGTCGCCTCGGGGATCGGGGGCAGGGTCGAGAAGGCCTGGATCTCCTCGCTGCCGTGCAGCCCGGCGAGTCGGCTGGGCATGACGACCAGAATCCCCCACTTCTCGGGGAAATCATAATGGGCGAGCAGGGGAGGGGGCGAGCCGGACGGCCCGCGACCTCCGTCGACGATCAGGCCGCCGCGTTCGAAGCCGTGGAGCCCGATCCCCGAGCGGAGCCCTCGCCCGGAGAGATTGGCGAGCTCGCGGATCGGCGGCTCGTCCCTGCCGGCCAGCGCCCACAGCACCCGTGTCACGGCCAGACTGAGCTGCGTCCCGACGCCGAGGCCGATGTGCTCGTCCGGGGCACTACGAATGACGAGCCTTGCCGCGGGAGGCGGCGTCCCCGCGTCGGCCAGTCGGTCCGAGATCCGCTCGGCCACCTCGAGCGCCCTCGACGCGAGCGGACCTTCGGCCTGCCAGCTCGCCGAGGACTCGGCCTCCAGCTCGATCCCCGGCTCGTCGATCATCAAGCCCAACCCGCCGAACTGTCGCGTCGAGTGCGGACCCCAGCCCAGGAGTCCGAAGTGGAGACGGCTGGGAGTCTTGATGCGAAGTCGAGTCATTAGCGGGGCGGATCCGGTTTGGAAATCAGGCGGTGCGAATTCAAGCTAAAAACCAAAAGCACGAAAACTTCATCATACGCCGATCAATTCGCGGCGGCCGGCCGCGCGTCCTGGACGTATCGGCTCAGCAGCTCGAAGGCCTCGCGCTCGGCGTCTCCGCCGGTCTTCTCGACGAGGGGGACGAGGCGCCGGAAGTCGTCGAGGATCTGCTGGGACGGCAGGATCCCGACGCGGGTCGCCAGGATCGCCGCCTCGACGACGGCGAACTTCGCGCGGTTCAGGCCGAAGAAGTCGCGGAGGCGCCCTTCGGCGACGCATTCGGCCACGAACGTGGCGCGATCGTTACTGAGGTCGGACTCGACGACCCGGAACTCGAAGTAGCGGCAGGCATCCCGGAGGATTGCCCCTTCGACGACCTCGGCCGGCCGGGTCGCGGGGGAGACCGGCTCGCCGATCGCCGCGCGGGCGAGCAGGAGGACATCATCCGTGACGTGCAGGACGCCGACGCCCGTCTCTTTCAAATTCGCATACGTCGTCGAGGTCCTGAATGGCCGGAAGACGAACCGACGCATGTCGGGCTCGACGATCGGCCCCATGGGGGCGATGTTCAGGGCCTTCTGGCGGTTCAGCGTGGTGACGATGCCTTCGAGGATCACGGACCCGCCTCGCCTTCCCGACGTTTCTTGCGTTCGTGGTGGCTCACTTCCGGCTCGGTCAGGAAGCCCCAGTCGAGGGCCTGGTCCTGGCGGTAAGCCTTGTTCAGCGTGAGCGCAGTCTTCGCCTTCATCAGCTCGACCCCGAGGTAGAACGCATGGGAGGGGTCGGCGACTTGCATCTGGTCGAACAGCACGAACGGATCCGGGTCGCGGAGGTAGGCCGTGCCGTTCATCGCATGAATCATCCCATCCTCGGCGAAGATCCGCCAGTTCGGATCCTTGATCCGGCGCGACAGTTCCTCCAGGACCTCCGGGCCGTGACGCGGCTCCTTGGGGTCGCGGAGCATGACCAGGCGCGGCTCCAGGTGCTTGGGTAGCATCCGTTTCTTCACCGAATGATAGCTGAGCCGGCGGGCCAGGTCGATCTCGCGGACCGACGACCGTGCCCAGTTGATCACCGCCGTGGTCAGGACGCTCCCGACCGAAAGCTCCTGGCAGAACCCGATGAGGAGCGTGTTGATGCCCGCCGAGTCGACGTCGGTCAGCTCCGTCAGGTTCCCTATCCCCATCATCAAGGGGACCTCGGGATACCGCCTGCGGCAGTCGAGATACCGGCCCAGCGACGCGGCGAAGCCGAAGCCGATCGGCTCGAGGATCGGGTCGACCCGGAAAGAAACGCCCCGGTGCTGGAGCAGTTCCATCGTCTCGTCGAGGCCGTCGAGCGTGCCCGGCTTGTCTGGGATGGCGACGACCTCGACGCCCCAGTCGGCGGCATGTTCGCGGTTCGTATTGTTGACGCTGAGCACGAGGTCGGCCCCCGCCGCCACGCCTTGCGCCACCTCGACGGGGTCGAAGCTATCGACGGAGACGCGACACCCGAGGTCGACCAGGAGCTTGACTGCGTCGCCGATGCCCGCCCAGGGTCCGCCCGGGTCGCAGCCGACGTCAATCCGGTCCGCCCCTTCTTCCATGAATCTGCTGGCCGCCGCGGCCAGTTCGGCCGGGGAGAGGCGGGGGACGTGGTTGATCTCCGCCAGGATCTCGATGTCGAACGCGCCGTAGCCTTCCATGCGGGTGTCGGCCTGGCCGAAGTGGCGGGGCAGGTCGCGGAGGTCTTCCGGGCCGCGCTCGACGGGGACGCCGGCCTTCTCGATGACCATGCTCAGGTCGCCTCGACAGAATCCCGGCAGGATCACCTTTTCGATGCCGGGGGGGACTTCCAGGTGCCTGGCCACCCACTTCGGCGGCATCAGCGCGGCGACCGTAATCGGGAGCACGGCGATCTCGGGGTGGAACCCCGCGCGTGGTGCGAGTTCGTCGAGCACCTGCCGGAGCGAGAACTCGGCGAGGCGCCCGGTCACGAAGAGCAGTCGAGGCCGATCCGACCCGACGTCTTCACCCACGGCACCATCCCCCATTCCACTTCGAACCGACCCCATCCAGCCTTCACGCACGATCCGCCGTCGCGATCAACCCCGGACCGCCCCGCCATTGATGCGGACGATTTGCCCGGTCACAAAGGTCGAGTCGGGGCCGACGAGGAATTTGGCGACCTGGGCGACGTCCTCCGGCTTCCCCCAGCGCGACAGGGGGGTCTCGCGGAGCACGCGATCCTGCCAGGTGGATGATGCCGAGTCCCCCCAGGCCGTCTTGATCCAACCCGGGGCCAGGGCATTGACGCGGACCTCGGGAGCGAGGCTCAGGGCCAGACTCCGCGTGAAGGCCATGATCGCCCCCTTGGTCGCGGTGAAGATCTCGCCCGAGTCCCCTTCCATCCCGGTCTCGGCCTGATCCCAGCCCATCGTGACGATCGAGCCGTGCCCCTGCTGCTTCATCCGTTGGCCTATCGCGCGGGTCAGGCGCATGGTCGCGCGGACGTCGACCTTCCAGAGGAGGTCGAGCTTCTCGTCGAACCCGAGCTTCGCGCCTTCGCCCGTGAGCGTGTCGGCCCCGGCGATCTGGAGCCAGGCATCGAGCCCTCCCCAGTAGTTCCAGGCCCGCTCGGCCAGCTGGTCGCAGACCCCGAGATCCGCAAGGTCTGCCAGCATGACGTGGGATCGCCCACCGCGATCGGCCACCTCGTTGGCGACCTCCTCGGCGGCGTCCTTCGAAGTATGGCCGTGGATGATCACGTCGGCCCCCGCATCCGCGAGGGCCAGGGCGACCGCGCGGCCGATGCCCGACGTCGAGCCCAGGACGACCGCTCGAAGGCCTCGCCACGATGGTGAATGCTGCGGGGAATCTGACATCCGAATTCGCGCCGAGGGAGTCTTTGGGGAGGCCACTTGTGTCACGTCGGGTTCCCTTACTTTGTAGCCGGATTTCCCCCTTTTCTCAAGGTTCGACATGCCGTCAAGGCTCCGCACACGTCCGAAAACCGCGGGCCAACCCCGAGAAGCCGATGTCACGATGGCGCCGTCAGGTTTGTCGCGACGCGATCATCCGGACGAACAGAACGAGGCCTGTCCAGTCGGCGGTTTGACACTGCGGGGGGCCTCTGGGAGAATCCAGGCGGGCCCAGGGTGTCGGCCCCCACGATCCAGTCAGGGAGCGAACGTCGCGCGATGTCCAACCCGCCGCAATCAGGCCTCGCCCTCGCGAGCGATGCGGGGCCCGTGAAACGCGTCTCCGACGTCACCTGCCTCCAGTGCGGCTGCCTCTGCGACGACCTCACGGTCTCGGTCGAGGCCGGCAAGGTGCGCGAGGTCGAGAACGCCTGCGCGACCGGCCGAGCCTGGTTCCTGGCCGATCGCTCGCGGGACGATGTGCCCGTCGCGACCGTCGATGGAACGCCCGCCTCATCGGAAGCCGCCCTCGACCGCGTCGCCGAGATCCTGCGCACGTCGCGAGCTCCCCTGATCTTGGGCCTCTCCCAGGTCAGCAACGAGGCCGTGGCCTCGGCACTGGCCCTGGCCGATCGTGTGGGTGCGGTCGTCGACTCGTCCTGGAGCCCCGAACCGGAGCAATACGTCCGGGCCGTCCAGCGGGTGGGGAGGGTCTCCTCGACGCTCGGCGAGGTCAAGAACCGCGCGGACCTCGTCCTCTTCTGGGGCGTCGACCCCGTCGTGACGCACTCGAGGCACTGGAGCCGCTACTCGGTCGAGCCGAAAGGTCGGTTCGTGCCCGAGGGTCGAGCCGGTCGCCACGTCATCGTCGTCGACGACCATCGGACCAAGACCGCCGAGAGAGCCGACGATTTCCTCTCGCTACCACCGCAAACGTGGTTCGAAACGCTCTGGGTCCTCCGGGGCCTCCTCCGGGGCCTCAAACTCGACCCGGCTCGCGTCGAATCTACCACAGGCCTCTCGCTCGAAACCTTGCAGGCCCTGGCCGAACGCCTCAAGCGGGCGAAGTACGGCGCGATGTTCGTGGATTCGCGATTGGTGCGCGAAGGAGGCGGTTCGGCCGCCTCCGAAGCGGCGTTGTCGCTGGTGAGGGACCTCAACAGCTTCACTCGATTCGTCATCCTCGACCTCGGCTCGCGCGGCAACCCCGCGGGGGCCTCGGCGGTGCAGACCTGGCAGACGGGTTTCGCCACGAGCCTCAGCCTCGCGGGCGGTTCGCCCGAATCCTTGCCTGGAGCCACCTCAGCGCCGGTCCTCCTCGAGCGGGAAGCCTTCGACGCCGTGGTGATCCTCGGCGAGCCGCCATCCGAGGCACTCTTGGCCAAGCTTCGAGTTGCCGGGGGATCGCCGCTCAAGACCGTCATGATCGGGCCCAGGGCCACGACGGCGATGCCCGACGCGACCGTCTCCCTCGACGCCGCGACCTATGGCATCGGGGCAGGGGGTTCGGTGACCCGGGTCGATGGCGTGAGCCTCCCGCTCCGCGCCTCCATCGACGAGGGGCGACCCACCGTGTCCCATTGGTTGGCCGAGATCGAAGGCAGGCTCGCGACGTGAACATGGAATTGATGACTCATTCCATCAGGTGGGCATTTCATCCGGTCTCGAAGGGATCCATTCTCGTTCGCGGCCATGGGGTCTTCCCGGCATGACGACGCTCCGAATCGCGGGAGGACGGGTCGTCGACCCCGCCAACGGCATCGACGATGAGGTCCGCGACATCTGGATCACCGACGGCAAGGTCTCCGGCCCGCCCACCGATCCCGACGCCAGGGCCGATCGCACCATCGACGCTCGCGGCTACGTGGTGATGCCCGGCGGCGTCGACGTCCATTGCCACATCGCCGGCTCCAAGGTGAACTCGGCCCGCATGCTCCGCCCCGAGGAGAGGCGCGAGGCCGCCGTCGAGCGGACCGCCCGGCTCCGCTCGGGGACGCTGGGCAGCGTCCCCTCGAGCTTCACCACCGGCTATCGCTACGCGGGGCTCGGCTACACGTCGGCGGTCGACGCAGCGATCCCCCCGCTCGGCGCCCGCCACGCCCACCACGAGCTCAGGGATACCCCCATCATCGATAAGGCGATCCTGATCCTGGCGGGCAATAATCATACGATCATGGACTTGATCCATGCCGGGGACCGGGCCGGACTCCGCGACCAGGTCGCGTGGCTCCTCGGGGCGACCAAGGGTTACGGCATCAAGGTCGTCAACCCGGGTGGGGTCGAGAACTGGAAGCAAGGGCATGGCAACATCTCCCGGCTCGACGACCGCGTGGCCCACTTCGACGTGACCCCTCGCCAGATCATGGTCGAGCTCGCGAGGGCGGCGGATGACCTCGGCCTGCCCCACCCGATCCACCTGCATACGATGAACCTCGGCCTGCCGGGGAACGCCGCCACGACCCTGGAGACCCTCCGCACGCTGGATGGACACCGGGCCCACCTGGCTCACATCCAGTTCCACAGCTACGGCGGCTCAACCGACGACACCGGCGCATTCGACTCGCAGGTCCCCGCGCTCACCGATTACATCAACACGCATGAAAACCTGACGGTCGACGTCGGCCAGGTCCTCTTCGGCGACACGACGAGCATGACCGCCGACGGCGCGGTCGGGCAGTTCCTCCACAAGGTGACCGGCCGGAAGTGGATCAGCCACGATGTCGAGGTGGAGACCGGCTGCGGCGTCGTCCCGATCACGTACGAGGACAAGAACTTCGTCCACGCCCTCCAGTGGGCGATCGGACTCGAGTGGTATTTGCGCGTCGATGACCCCTGGCGCGTCGCCATGAGCACCGACCACCCCAATGGCGGCTCGTTCCTGGCCTATCCCCAGATCATCGCCCTGCTGATGGACCGCGGCCTCCGCGCGGAGATGCTCCAGGCGTTGCCCGACCGTGTGCGAGCCAGGTCGGGTCTCGGAGACCTCGGCCGCGAGTATTCCCTCTCGGAGATCGCCATCATCACTCGCGCGGCCCCCGCCCGGATGCTCGGCCTCGCCAACAAGGGGCACCTCGGCGTTGGGGCCGATGGGGACGTCGCGATCTACGCCCCTAACGACGACAAGCGCCGCATGTTCTCGATGCCGCGATACGTCCTCAAGGCGGGCGAGATCATCCTCGACGACGGCGAGTTGCGCCTGTCGCCCCAGGGCCTCACACTGCACTCGGCCCCCGACTTCGACCAGGACATCATCCCGAAGATCCGGGAAGAATTCGCCCGCGAGTATTCGATCCAGTACGCCAATTTCCTCGTCGGTGACGAGGAGATCGACTCGGCGGAAAACCTGGGCGAGTAGCCTTCGAGAAGAAGCAGACCGATCGCCCAACGGCCGGGCAGAGGCCCTCAACGTCCATGACCGGAATCGAGATCCCCTGATGCAGATCCAAGGCGTCACGATCGAGGACACGTTCGCCGAGGCGTTCCCGATGACCGCCGCGCGGGCGATCATCACGGCGGCGACCCCGGGTTGGGCGGAGATCGCCGGGCGGACCATGACCGGCTACGCCACCAGCGTCATCGCCTGCGACGCCGAGGCATCCATCGAGCGCGTCTTACCCCCCGACGAGACCCCCGACGGCCGCCCTGGCGTCAGCATCCTGGTCTTCGCCTTCAGCCGCGACGCCCTGGAAAAGGCCCTGTCGAACCGGGTCGGCCAATGCATCATGACCTGCCCCACGACGGCCTGTTACAACGGCCTGCCGCTCACCGACAAGACGATCGGTGTCGGCAGTAAGCTCCGCTACTTCGGCGACGGCTGGCAGATCTCCAAGCGGCTCGAAGGGAGACGATACTGGCGGATCCCGGTCATGGACGGGGAGTTCACCTGCGAGGAGACCTTCGGCACGACGAAGGGGGTCGCCGGCGGCAACATCATCCTGCTCGGCGACGACCCGACCCGGGCCCTGGAGGCGACGGAAGTCGCCGTGAGGGCCATGCGGGAATGCCCGGATATCATCCTGCCGTTCCCCGGGGGGATCGCGAGGTCGGGCTCGAAGGTCGGCAGCAAGTACAAGGCGCTGCGGGCGAGCACGAACACGGCCTTCGCCCCGACACTACGCGGCCTCGTGGAGTCGACCCTCCCACCCGAGGTCGAGTGCGTGTATGAGATCGTGATCGACGGTCTCACGCTCGAGTCGGTCGAGCGGGCCACGGCCGTCGGCATCCGCGCGGGGGCCTTGCCGGGGGTCGTCGCGATCACGTCGGGTAACTACGGCGGGAAGCTCGGCCCCTTCCTCATCCGCCCGCATGATGTCCTGAACCGTTATTAATGCGCTCGGATTCGACCACGCGCAATATTCTCTTTGAGGAGGCGAATGCCTCTTCAACTTGAGATTACGTGTTTTCTTGGGAGAATCGCCGTGCTTTCAGGGTTTTTGGGCTTCCTGGTCATAATCGTGATCCTCGGCGTGATCTTCATGGCGTTCGGGCCGTTATTCACGGTGAACCAGCAGTCGGCCGCGATCGTGCAGCGATTCGGCAAATTCTCGAGGGTCGCCGAGCCGGGCCTCAACTTCCGGATCCCCCTGATCGAGACGATCGCGGGGAGGCTCAACCTCCGGGTCCAGCAGCTTGACGTGAGGGTGGACACCAAGACGGAAGACAACGTCTTCGTCCATGTCATCGTCGCCGTGCAATATCACGTGCTGCCCGAGAAGGTCTATGACGCCTTCTATCGGCTCGCTAACGCCAACACCCAGATCACCGCGTTCGTCTTCGACGTCGTCCGGGCACGGGTCCCCCGCATCAAGCTCGACGACCTCTTCGAGAAGAAGGACGAGATCGCCGACGCCGTGAAGAACGAACTGTCGCACGTCATGTACGACTTCGGCTACGGGATTGTCAAGGCGCTCGTCACCGACATCGACCCCGACGCCACGGTGAAGGAAGCGATGAACGCGATCAACGCCGCCCAGCGCATGCGGATCGCCGCCACCGAGAAGGGGGAGGCCGACCGGATCCTCAAGGTCAAGGCCGCCGAGGCCGAGGCCCAGAGCAAGGCCCTGCAAGGTAAGGGCATCGCCGACCAGCGTCGCGCCATCGTCGACGGCCTCCGCGAGTCGGTCGACGAGTTCCAGAAGAGCGTCCAGGGCGCCACCGCCCAGGACGTCATGAACCTCGTCCTGATGACCCAGTATTTCGACACGCTCAAGGAAGTCGGGGCCTCCTCCGTCACCAACACGATCCTGATCCCCCACTCCCCCGGCAGCCTCACCGACCTGACCTCACAGATGCGCAACGCCATGATCTCGGCCGACGCCGTCCACCACATCCAGCACCGAGATGGTGCGGCGGAAAAGCCGAAGTGACCATTCCGAATGATGTGAATTCATGGTTCACTGTCCGATTTGAACGCGAGCGGCTTCAACTACTCGCGTTCTTTTTTTTACATTCATTGCTATTTTCATGGAATACACGACCAGCAACTTGAATCCTTGCGAATCGATATCATTCCGGCACGACGAGCGAACCTGACCTGGATTTCCTGCTTCGATGCGGTCGGTTAAGATGTGCGAACCAGAATCTACGAAGCGTACGAGTGAACGCGGGGACACGACCTCATGCCCTTGACCCTCCGCTGGCGTGCGACGACCAGGCTGACGATCGACGCCACAGGGCTCGTCCCTGAAAATCTGGCCGGGCTCTCGAGCTCGGAGATTTCCAGCCTCGCGTTGCCGATCGGTAATGGAAAAGCTGAAATCGGAGAGTTGTTCGTCGTCGAAGGGGATCTCGCGGACGGCCACCTCGTCCTGGAAGGGGACCTGCAGAACGTCAGGCGGATCGGCCGCAAGATGGCCTCGGGGACGCTGACCGTCAAAGGGGACGTCGGGACCGAGGCCGGGGCGGAGATGACGGGCGGGATGCTCACGATTGCAGGAAATGTGGGGCATTGGGCCGGGGCGGAGATGCGGGGGGGTCTGATCCGCATCAAGGGGAATGCGGGGGATTACCTCGGCTCGGCCTTTCCGGGGAGTCGCCTCGGGATGCGCGACGGGGTGATCCTCGTGGAGGGGGACGCCGGGGTGGACGTCGGGCACATCATGCGGCGAGGGATGATCGCAGTCGGAGGACGGAGCGGGGATGGGCTCGGGCGGGGGATGGTCGCCGGGTCGATCTTCACGTTTGGCGAGGTCGGGAGACGGCTCGGGGCCGGGATGAAGCGGGGGACGCTCGCATTGTTCGGGGCCGGGACGAAGATTGAAGAGAGCTTGCTGCCCACGTTCGTGCCGAGCGGGCATCTCAGGCCGCCGTTCCTCAACCTATACCTGAAGCGGCTGATGGAATGGGGCTTCCCCGTGCCTGAGGCCACTTTCTCCGGCAGGCTGCAACGGTACAATGGGGATCTGGTCGAGGGAGGTCAGGGGGAAATCCTGGCCGCGATCTGATGCCGATGGGTGAGGCGTTGATGAATCTGAATAAGCGGTCGCTCTGGGTTGTCGAGGCTCTCCTGGCTCGCGCCGAGGAGCGGAAGGTCGTCGAGCATCCGATCGAGCGCGGCGGGCGATTCGTCGACTGCGGGATCGAAGTGCGGGGCGGGCTGGCGACGGGGATCGAGCTGGCCAGGGTCTGCCTCGCCGACCTCGCCGACGTCTCGATCGTACCCGGCGAGGTGGCCGGCAAGTCTTGCCCGCATGTGCAGGTGGTGACCGACCACCCCGTGCAGGCCTGCCTGGCCAGCCAGTACGCGGGCTGGGCCATCAGCGAGGGGAAATACTTCGCGATGGGATCGGGCCCCATGCGGGCGGCCCGGGGCGGGGAGCCGATCTTCGAGAAGCTTGGGGGGATCGAGGAGGCCGAATGCGTCGTCGGCGTGCTCGAGGCCCGCAAGAAGCCGACCCCCGAGGTCATCGCCATGATCGCCTCGGCCTGCCGCATCGCCCCCTCGGCCGTCACGCTCCTCGTCGCGCCGACGGCGAGCCTGGCGGGGAGCGTGCAGATCGTCGCCCGCTCGGTCGAGACGTCCCTCCACAAGCTGCACGAGCTCGGCTTCGACCTCGACCGGATCCTGTCGGCCCACGGCACGGCGCCGCTGCCCCCCGTCGCGGCCAATGACCTCGCGGCCATCGGCCGGACCAATGACGCGATCCTCTACGGTGCGCGTGTCGTGCTCTACGTCACCGGCGACGACGCGAGCATTGAGGAGGTCGGGCCCAAGGTCCCGTCGACCTCCTCCCACGACCACGGCGAGCCCTTCGCCGCGATCTTCGCACGCTACAACAACAATTTCTATGACGTCGACCCGCACCTGTTCAGCCCGGCCGAGATCGTCTTCCAGAACGTGGAGACCGGCCGCGTCCACTCGTTCGGGCAGCTCGCCCCGGACGTGCTGGCACGCTCCTTCTTCGGTTGACCCTCGAGCCGCCCGGACCGGAGCCTTCCCCACGTGCGCCCGAGGTTGATTGCCCTGGTCTCCGGCTTCGGCTGGCATGTGGAAGACCTGCAACGTGCCAGCCGACTCGTCGACGTCCAGCTCGACGCCCTGCCATTCCCGAGCGTGGTCGGGCGCGTGCGGTCGGGCCACGCTCGGATCGAGGCGGGCGGCATCGACCTGACCCATGCCGATGGCATCCTCGTGCGGATGATGCCGCCGGGGACCCTCGAGCAGGTCGTCTTCCGGATGGACGCGCTGCACCGGCTTGGGGCTCTGGGCGTCCCCGTCCTCAATCCGGCGCGGGCGGTCGAGGTCGCGGTCGATAAATACCTTGCGCTGGCGCAGCTCGAGGCCGCGGGCCTGCCCGTGCCCGAGACCTGGACCGGAGAGTCGGCCGAGGAGGCCCTCGCGGCCTTCGACGAGCTCGGACGCGACGTGGTGATCAAGCCGATTTTCGGCTCGGAGGGTCGGGGCCTACTGCGAGTCTCGGATCGCGAGCTGGCGCGAAGGGCCTTCTCCACGCTCGAGCGGCTCGGTTCGGTACTCTACGTCCAGAAGATGGTCCGGCATCCCGGCTACGACCTCCGCGTCTTCGTGCTCGGCGGCCGGGTGCTGGGGGTCATCAGACGCCACGCTCCGGAAGGGGATTGGCGGACGAACATCGCTGTTGGCGGGCGGGCCGAGGCTTTTTCACTTGAACGCGATATCGAGGAGCTAGCCCTGCAGGCCGCGACTGCCGTGGGCGCGCCCCTTGCCGGGGTCGACCTGCTGCCTGACCTCGACCGGGGTGGGCTCGTCGTCGTCGAGGTCAACGCCGTCCCCGGCTGGCGGGCCCTGGCGCAGGCGACGGGGGTCGATGTGGCCTCGGAAATCCTCACGTATCTCAAAGGTTGCAAGCGATGACAACGAAGGGGCTGAGTCCGGGGCAGGTCGCCCAGATCGCTTGCATCCTCGAAGTCTCCGCGCGCAAACCGGGGAACGTTCACCCCGGGCGGGCATTCGAGGATATCGACTTCCTCGATTTCTTGCTGAGCGCCTCGGCGATCGCGAACCCGCTCGACCTCGCGAGGGAGCAGGGGGTCGGAGCCTCCATCTTCGAAGCTGTCCGGGCCACGCGCCGGGTCGTCGCGTCGAACACGAACCTGGGGATGATCCTCCTGCTTGCGCCGCTCGCGGCGGTGCCCGAAGGAGAGCCGCTTCGCGAAGGGGTGGGCCGAATCCTCGCGGGCACGACCCTGGCCGACGCCTCCCTCGTCTACAAGGCGATCCGCCTGGCCCAGCCCGGCGGATTACAAACAGCCAGCGAGCAGGATGTGGCCGACGAGCCCACCGTCACGCTCGTCGAGGCCATGCGACTGGCCGCCGATCGCGACCTGATCGCACGGCAATACGCCCTCGATTATGTCGATATCTTCGATCTGGCATGCCCGGCTCTGCGACGCTCGCTCGAAGCCGGCCACCCGCTCGAGACGGCCATCACCTCCTGCTTCCTCGCCTTGCTCGCAAAATATCCCGACAGCCTGATCGCCAGGAAACGAGGGCTCGCCGAGGCTGAGGAGGCGTCGCGAAAGGCCTCCGAAGTCCTTGCGGGAGGATGGCCCGACTCGACGGCAGGGCCGAGGCTCCTCCGCGAATTCGACGCCTGGTTGCGAACCGAGGGGCACTCGAGGAACCCGGGGACATCGGCCGATCTCGTGTCGGCCGCCTTGTTCGTGGCGCTCATGGATGGGACAATCAGCATGCCCAGGACGCTGGGCCCGTCATCCTGGTCTCGTGCGGCCTCGGATGACAAGTCGGGGTTCGCGGACGCCTGAATTCCACCGCGGGAACAGGCCTCCGATCCGTTCAAACCAACCCCGAGAATCGCCACACTTCGAGGAGTCTCGCGACCGTGCCCGCCACGCGCTATCAGGTCCGCGTCATCAAGGATTACCTGGTCTTCAGCTCCGGCCACTTCATCACCTACCTCGGCGATCAGTGCGAGCGGATCCACGGGCATAACTACCGGACCGCCGTGGAGGTCGAGGACGACCTCGACGAGAATCACTACGTCTTCGACTTCATCGCGCTCAAGGATCTCACCAAGGAGATCGTCGACGAGCTCGACCACCGGATGCTCCTGCCGACCGAGAACAGGTTCATCAAGCTGCACGAGGACGGCTCCAACTGGAAGGTCACCTACGGCGACCGCTACTGGAGCTTCCCCCGCGAGGAATGCGTCCTCCTGCCGATCGCCAACACCACGGCCGAACTCCTCGCCAATTACATCGCCGACCGACTCTTCAAGGCGTTTGAAGCCCGGGGCCTGAAGGCTCCCCGTATCCTGCGAGTCGAGGTCGAGGAGAGCTTCGGCCAGATCGGTCAGGTCGAACGGCATTCGTGAGGCTCAGCGGGGCCCCGTCAATTCGGCGAGTTCTCGAGGGCCGATGCGCCCATCGTGGAGCGTCGAGCCTAGCAGGATGGTTGTCGCCCCGGCTCGCTCGAGGCCGATGACATCACCGATCCCGGCGATTCCACCGCCGACGGCCAGCGCCAGTTCGGGGCGATCGCGAGAAAGCTCTCCGAGCAACGGGCCGGTGCCGGTGCCTCGCCCGGTGCCGACGCGGGCAAGGTCCAGGATCAGGAGCCGTCGCAGGCCAGCGACGATCGCTGAGGCGGCGACCTCCCGCGGAGTCGTCGAGCCCCAATTCGACCCGAGGGCCGTCACCACCTGGCCTTCGCGAAGATCGAGGCTCAGGATGACTCGATCGCGACCGGCCAGTTCCAGGATCCTCGCCAGTTCCTCGGGGCCCGAGACGGATTCGAGGCCCACGACGATCGTCGCAACCCCTGCCTCTAGTAGAGGTGGGACGTCCGCGACCGATCGAATCCCGGCATCGACCCATAAATTGAGCCCCAGAGCCTGCAAGCTTTGGTAGAGACTCAGGCTAGGAGGTGCCCCGCCAATCGCGTCGAGGTCGGCGAGGTAGAGGCCGCGAAGATTCAAAATCTCGACGAATCCCCGGGCGAGGCCAACCGGGTCCGATTCGGGGTGGAATCGGCTCCGCAGCGGCCGATAATCTTCCCGACGACCGGCGACGGCATGGACGGCAATCCCGCCCTTGATGTCGAGCACGGGGAGGATCTGCAAGGACATGGCCAAGACGACGACTCCGAGGGAAATGCGAACCATCCTCATCCACGAATGGGTGACGGGCGGCGGGCTCGCCGGGCAGATGCTCCCGGCCTCATGGGCGGCCGAGGGCGGGGCCATGCGTCGCGCGATCTGCCGGGATTTCTCACTCATCCCGGGCATCCGGGTTCTCATGACCCTGGACGCGGGCCTGCCCGACGAGCCAGGGCCCTGGGAGACGATCCGGATCGGCCCCGGCGAGGAATGGGAGCAGCTCAGGCAGCTCGCTTCGAGGTCGGATTTTACCGCAGTGATCGCCCCGGAAAGCAGTGGGCTCCTCGAGGAACGGGCGGCCCTCCTCGCGAAAATCGGGGCGAAATCGCTCGGCTCGACGCCCGAGGCCATCGCGGTCGCGGGGGACAAACTCCGCGTGAGCGAGCTTTTGAACCAACGCCAGATCCCGACACCCCGTAGTCAAAGGGTAGAGCCCGCTTTAGGATTGCCCGACGACTTCCCCTATCCAGCGGTGTTGAAGCCCATCGACGGAGCTGGATCCGTCGACACGTTCCTGGTCTCCGACGCCTCGTGGTCGTCAGGCGGGACATTCACGGGATCGGCAGCCTTGATCCAACCGTTGATCGACGGCATCCCCATGAGCGCCAGCCTCCTCGTGGGGAAGGACGGCGCGGTGCTGATCGCCCTCGGGCGTCAGGACGTGTCGATCCGCGCGGGGCGATTCGCCTACAGCGGGGGCCGACTCCCGGCCGACCCACGCGCGATCGATGCGAACGTCCTGGCGGCGGTCGACGCGATCCCGGGGCTTGCCGGCTTCGTCGGCGTCGATTACCTCTGGGACGAGGCCAAAGCGGAGGCGACGATCGTGGAGGTGAACCCGCGCCCGACGACCTCCTACGTGGGATTATCCCACATCCTGCCCGCGGGCATGCTCGCCCGAGCATGGCTCGATGCGATCACCGGAGAAATCGGCCCCGAGTCGGGGGGGCTCGCGGTGGTCGTCCACTCCCGCCCGCCGATCCGTTTCCGCGCCGACGGGACGATCACCCCTGAGCCTGGAGGAGTCGAGTCGTGACCCCCGACGATCCCGCATGGATCGCCCTCGATATCGGCGGCGCCAACATCAAGGCGGCCCACTCGTCGAGCGCGGCCAGGACGCTCCCGTTCGAGCTCTGGAAGCGCCCCGATGACCTCGGGCAGATCCTCGCCAACCTCGCGGGGACCTTCCCCCGGGTCGATCGCGTCGCGTTGACGATGACGGCGGAGCTCTGCGATTGCTATCCCACCAAGTCGTTCGGCGTGATCGCAGTTCTCGACGCGGTCAAGGAGGCGTTCCCCGACCTCCCGATCGAGGTCTGGGGCATCGACGGAGCCTTTCACGACCACGCCTCGGTCAAGCGGACCCCCTTGATCGCGGCGGCCTCGAACTGGGTCGCGCTGGCGACGTACGCCGCCAGGCTCGTCCCCGAAGGCCCGGGGATCCTCATCGACGTGGGGACGACGACCACGGACCTGATCCCCCTGAGTGACGGCCGACCCGCCGCGCGAGGACGGACCGACACCGACCGGCTCCAGACCGGGGAGCTCGTCTACGCCGGGATCCGGCGCACCCCCGTCTGCGCCCTGGCGACCGAGCTTCCCCACCGCGGCAAGCCCACGGGCCTCGCGGCCGAATTCTTCGCGACGACGCAGGATGTCTACCTGACGCTCGGCTCGATCCCTCCCGACCCCAAGGACTCCGCCACGGCCGACGGTCGGCCCGCCACCCTGGCGGCCGCGAGGCATCGCCTGGCGAGGATGGTCGGGGCCGACAACGACGGCTTTTCGGAGGCCGATGCCCTCGCTTTCTCGCGGGCGGCCGACGAGTGTCTGCTGAGCCGGCTCCAGGCCGCCGTAGACAGGGCCTGCCTGGGCACGGTCGGGCGTCCGAGGTCGGCCGTGGTCTCCGGCTCCGGGGAGTTCCTGGCCAGGGATCTCGCTCGCAGGATCCTCGAGCCTGGGGGTACAATCATCGGCCTACGCGAGGCCTGGGGCGCCGTCGCCTCCGTCGCCGGTTGCGCCTATGCCTTGCTCGCACTGGCCCGCGAGCGCTTCGACCCCGACTCGGAAACGGACTCGGAGAGCGTCGATTCGTGAACAGACCCGTCGTCATCAAGGTCGGCGGCAGCCTGCTCGACTGGCCCGATCTCCCCGATCGGTTCCGAGCCTTCCTCGCGCAGTACGCCGGGCGGAAGCCGCTGACCGTCGTGGGCGGGGGCAGGGCGGCGGATGCCGTCCGCGTCCTCGACTGGGCGCATCATGTGGGCGACGATGTCGCGCATCGGCTCGCGCTCCGTGCGCTCGACCTGACGGCCCACCTGTTCGCCGCGATCATCTCCCACACGCGGGTCATCGACCGGATCGAGGATCTTGCCCCCTGCTGGGAAGACAACCTGCTGCCGATCCTCGCCCCGCGCCGGTTCCTCGAAGAGGTCGACGTCCTCGACCTTTCGCCGCTCCCCGCGTCGTGGGATGTGACCTCCGACTCGATCGCCGCGAGGCTGGCCGACTACCTCCACGCGTCCGAACTCGTCATGCTCAAGAGCACCCCATTGCCAAAAGGCAGCGACCGCCACGCGGCCGCCAGGCTCGGGGTCGTCGACCCGCATTTCTGCATCGAGGTCGGGGGCCTGCCCAGGGTTACCTACCTCAACCTGCGCGACCCGCTCGCCGATCCCCTCTCGATCTAGCGGGCCGAACACCTCGGGGCGAGCCCTTGACGGCCCCGGCCTCGGGGGCGAAAATTTCGGTCGTTCCTGGACGTGCGACTCCTACTCGAATGCGGTAACAATGTCTCTACCTCAACTCGTCCCTCTGGATCGTCCCGAGGTTGGCCCGAGGCCGATCTCTCCGCGCCTCCGCTCCCAGCTCGTCTACTTCATGAGCACGCCGGGCGCGCCGGGGATCCCCCCGCTGGCCGAGAACGAATACTGGTTCGCCGAGGCGGAAGTGGCGAAAGTGCTGGATGACGGGGTCATCTACCTCGTCTCGCCCCTCGACACGGCGAACATGACGGAGGTCGAGATCAGCGAGGAGCAGGAGAACTTCCTGGGCTGGCTCCAGGACAAGAAGGTGCAGCACGTCCGGGTCGTCGAATAGCTCCCGGGCCACGAGCAGGCCCCATCCAGGCGAGGGCTCCCGACGATGTTCAGCCCCAAGGTCAAGCGAGTGATCGACGCGGTGGATCGGCTCCGCGACGAGGTCGACGACCATTACCAGATCCCTCGCGACGAGGCGGCTCTCCTCGCCCAGATCGTGAAGGCCGGGCGCTGCGTCTCGATCTGCGAGATCGGCACGAGCTACGGCTTCTCGACGCTCCACCTCGCCGCCGCCACGCGCGAGCACGGCGGGCACGTCCACTCGCTGGACAGGAACCCCAAGAAGTTCGCCGCCGCGACCCGGCACCTCACCGATGCCGGACTCGTCGACTCGGTCTCGCTCTACCAGGGGGACGCGCTCGAGCTCCTGAAGTCGATTTCGCCCCCGACCCCCTTCGACTTCGCCTTCATCGACGCCGACAAGAGCCAGTCATTCGACTATCTCGACCTCTTGATACCGAAGCTGGCCCCCTCGTACGTGATCGTGACCGACAACACCACCACGCACGCCGAGGAGCTCGCCGGGTTCGTCGCCAGGCTCCGCGAGTTGCCCGGCGTCACGAGCTGCCACGTCCCCGTCGGCAACGGCTTCGAGCTCACCGTCCGTCGCGCCTGACGAGTGTGGATCGAGCCGCTAAACCCGATCCGCACACTGGGCCGTCTTCATCCGTTCAGGCGAGGATCGGCTTGATGATCTCGCCGTGGACGTCTGTCAGCCGCATGTCGCGGCCGCCGAAGCGGGCGGTCAACTTCGTGTGATCCATGCCGAGGAGGTGGAGCATCGTGGCGTGGAGGTCGTGGATCTCGACCTTGTCCTCGATGGCGTGATAGCCGTAGTCGTCGGTGGCGCCGTGAATGGTCCCGCCCTTGATGCCGCCGCCCGCCATCCAAATGGTGAATCCATAAGGGTTGTGATCGCGACCGTCACTCCCCTGGGCCATCGGCGTCCGGCCGAACTCGCCCCCCCAGATGACCAGCGTCGAGTCGAGCAGGCCGTGGGCCTTGAGATCCTTGAGCAGGCCCGCAATCGGCTTGTCCACGGCGCGGGCGTTCTTCTCATGCCCGTTCTTGAGGTCGGAGTGCTGGTCCCAGCGGTCCCCGCCGACGTTCGGACAGAGCAACTCGATGAACCGGACCCCGCGCTCGACGAGCCGGCGGGCGAGCAGGCACTGCCTCGCATAAATCTGCGTGGGTACATACGGGTCGTCGAAGCCGTACAGGGCCTTCGTCGCGTCGGACTCACCATGGAGGCTCAGCAAGTCGGGCACGGCCGACTGCATGCGGAAGGCCAGCTCGTAGTTGGCGATTGAGGTCTCGAGGCTGTCGTGGTTCCCCATCCGCCCGAGGACGCCCTTATCAAGCGTCCGCATCAGCGAGAGCTTGCGGCGCTGGAGCTCCGGCGAGGCGTCGGGCGATTTGATGTTCGCGACGGCCTCGCCCGAGGCCTTGAAGATCGACCCCTGGTAGCTCGCGGGGAGGAACCCGCTATTGAAGCAGTCGAGCCCGCCGGGGGGGATCAGGCCGCCATTCAGGACGACGAAGCCGGGGAGATCCTGGCATTCGCTGCCGAGCCCGTACGTCGTCCAGGCGCCGTGGCTGGGACGACCCTGGAGGCCGCTCCCCGTGTGCATGAAGTAATTGGCGGCCGTGTGCTCGGAGAAGTTCGAGACCATCGATCGGATGATCGCCAGGTCGTCGACGCACTCCGCGACGTTCTTGAAGAGGTCGCTGACGGGGATCCCGCTCTCGCCATATTGCCGGAACGGCCAGGGGCACTTGAGGACGTTGCCGACGTCGTTGAACTGCGTCGGCTGCGTCTTCACCTTGATGGGGTGGCCGTGCTCGCGGTCGAGCCTCGGCTTGGGGTCGAACGTGTCCATCTGCGACGGACCGCCGTCCATGAACAGGAAGATCACGCTCTTGGCCTTCGCCGCGAAGTGGGGCGTGCGAGGGGCCAGCGGATCCTTCGAGCCGGACGTGATCACCTCGCCGAACGCGCGGTCGCCCAGGAGCGACGTCAATGCCATCGCGCCGAAGCCGTTGGCGCAACGGGTCAGCATTTCGCGGCGAGAGAGGGGAGCGTGGCCGAATTGATTGCAGTGCATGGCCAACCTGTACCCGGGGTGTTCGAGGGAGTGAGGGGAACCGCCACGGCGAGGGGCGTCGACACGGCCGACGCCCGGCCTCGCGAGGATCAGTTCACGTAAATGAACTCCTTGACGTTCATCAGCACATGGCAGAGATCGGCCCAGGCCTTTGCATTCGCGTCGCCGGCCTGGCCGTAGAGCTTCGCCTGCTCGTCGAGAAAGCCGATCGCCTCCATCGCCTCCTCATCCGTCGGGGGTCGGCCGAAGGCGGTCAGGTAGACCCCCTGGACGACCTCACGGGCCGGCTTCCCCTTCTGCTCGGCCGTGAGCCGCTCGGCCCAGATCTTCGCCTGGCCAAGGACGAACGGGTCGTTGAGCAGGGTCAGGGCCTGGGCCGGGACGTTGGAGACGTTGCGACGCCCCATCGTCGAGAAAGGCGAAGGGAAGTCGAAGGCGAGGAACATCGGGTTCAGGAAGTTCCGTCGCACGCCGAGATAGAGGCTCCGACGCCCGGCACCGTCCAGAGGCCCCGAGGCATCGGGCCGCCCGCGGCCTTCCATGAAGGCTGAGAGATAGGTCGGCACGCTCGGCCCGAACATATTCGAATCGATCCGGCCTGAGACAGCGAGCAACGTGTCGCGGATCGACTCCGCCTCAAGCCGCCGGACGTTCATCCGGTGGAGCAGGACGTTGGCCGGATCGACGCGATCGGCCTCGGCGTCAGGCTTGCTGCTCATCCGATAGGCGCTCGACAGGAGCAAGAGCCGATGCATCCCCTTGATCGACCAGCCATCGGTGATGAACCTGGCGGCGAGGTAGTCGAGGAGCTCGGGGTGCGACGGGGTCTCCCCCATCTTGCCGAAGTCGTCGAGCGTAGACACGAGGCCTCGCCCGAAGTGGTGCTTCCAGATCCGGTTGACCATGACCCGGGCCAGGAGCGGGTTTGCGGGGTCGACCAGCCGCTCCGCCAGCTCGAGCCGGCCGCTGCCCGACTCGTAGGCTCCGGCTTCGGGGCCCGAGAGGGCCTCGAGGAACCGGCGAGGCACCTTGTCGCCGAGCATCTTGGAACTTCCGCGGATGTGGACCGACTCGTCCTCGGGGGATCCGTCGGCGATCGCCAGCGAGAGGTTGGGCGCGGGGATCGAGGCTTCGAGCTTGCGGTACTCGTCGACCGCCGCGGCCAGCGCGGGTTTGCCGTCGTGCGGCAGGTCGATGGGGCGTTCGGGCTCGGGCAGTGGCCCCGGGATCGCCTCGTCGGAGAACCGGATCTCGTCGACAGCCAGGTAGCCCGAGCCGTCGTTGTAGCGGCTCCGCGCCCCGGTATAGTCGACCGTCGCGCCGTCGGAGAGCTCGATCGCCGCGCGATGACCGTGCCACATGCTCACGTCTTGTGTGTACCAGCGCGGGCGGTCGTCGCCGACGGGGGTGGTGAGCCCGCCGTAGATCGGGCTGCGGATCTTCTCGAAGCCGTCGACCACCAGGTTGATCCGCCCGCCCCGGCCCGAGGCCAGGTAATGGATGAACCGACGCTCGATCGGGAACGTTTTCGATCGCAGGACCCCCTGGAGCCGGTCCGAGACCAGGCCGCTATGGGCCTGGCCCGAGGCAACCGGCACGGCCTGGGCACTCGTCGGCGTCAGCTTCAGGAGGAAGTCACCGGATCGGGTCGGGGCCGTGCCGAAGGCGTCGCCGGTCGCGACCCAATCGCGGAAGGTCTCGGCCCCGAAATCCTCGAAGAGGATCGAGGAGTCGTTCGGCCTGGGAGCGGCCTGCGCCGCCTTCGGGATGTCGACCTCCTTGCGGATCGACTCCTTGAGCGTGGCGAGGGCCGCGGCCTTGTCGGCGATTCGCGAGGGAGGATCGATGAACGCGTGCTGATGTCGCGAGCTCTGGAAGTAGCCGTAGAGGGCGTAATAATCCTTGGTCGAGATCGCGTCGAACTTGTGGTCGTGGCAGCGGGCGCAGGCGATCGTCAGCCCGAGGAAGGCCTTGGAGAGGACGTCGATCTGGTTGTCGACGCGCGTGGCCTCGTCGTCGAGCAGGTCGACCGGCGAGTGCGTCCCTTCGCCCAGGAAGAAGAAGCCGGTCCCCATGATCGACTCGTTGAACCCTTCGGCCGGGTTGCGGCGGGGCGGGTTGAGTTGGTCGCCCGCGAAGTGCTCGCGGACGAGTTGGTCGTAGGGGAGGTCGGCGTTGAAGGCCCTCACCACGTAGTCGCGATAGCGGAAGGCGTCGGGCACGTCGTAGTCGAACTCGTGGCCGGACGTCTCCGCGTAGCGGACGAGGTCGAGCCAGTGCCGCCCCCAGCGCTCGCCGTAGCGGGGCGACGAGAGCAGGCGCTCGACCAGCCGGCCGTAGGCGTCGGGAGCATGATCGGCCAGGAAGCCCTCGACCTCGGCGGGGGTCGGCGGCACGCCGGTGAGGTCGAACGTGACGCGTCGGATCAGCGTCTGCTTGTCGGCCTCGGCCGCCGGCTTAAGCCCCTTGGCCTCGAGCGCGGCGAGGAGATAGGCGTCGATCGGGGAGCTTGGCCAGGCCTTCTCGCGGACCTCGGGGGGTGTGCTCGGCTTCACCGGCTGGAGGCTCCAGTGCTTGGAGCGTTCCTTGATGTCGAACGGCAGGACCTTGGCCCCGCCCGAGGTCGGGCCATGCTGAGGCCAGGGAGCTCCGAGCTCGACCCAGCGCGTCAGCGTGGCGATCTCCTTCTCGGGCAGCTTCGATTTCGGCGGCATCTGATAAGCGTCGCCGTAGTTGATCGCCTCGACGAGCAGGCTCTCCTGCGGCTTCCCGGGCACGACGGCCGGGCCGGTGCTGCCGCCGGCCAGGGCCGACTCCCTCGTGTCGAGCCGGAGTTCTCCCTTCTGCTTCTGGTCGCCATGGCACTGCTGGCAACGCGAGACGAGCAGGGGGCGGACCTCCTTCTCGAAGAACTCGATCGCCGCCGGATCGGCCCCCTTGTTTTCGGGAGCCGCGGTCTCCTCGGCATGGAGCCGCACGCCGCCCGACAGGCCTATCGCCCCGACGAGCAACGCCAGCACGCCCCTGAGAGACCAACGTGCCGGAGACGACCGACGACTCGGGACCGTTCTCCGATCCTCGCAAGTCAATGCGACGGCGATTTCAGGAGGGGGTTCGACTCGAGCCGAGCGGGGATCGGTCGGGGGAAGCTGATGGCCACACTTCATGAGGGCAATCCTTCCTGGGCTCTGGGGCGAGCGGCTCGGGTGTGGGGCGATCGGGCGCACGCGTCGTCGCGGTGCGGCCTCGGGTCGGCCCTCGAGCCGAAGAGCGTCTAGACGAGCTTCGCGAAACGGATGCGAGGCACTACGCGAAGGTGGGCGGGTGCAGCCCTGGCGGCTGTCGTGGCCAAAGGCTGATAGGGTCGGCAGGCAGGAGGGTATGTCCGGGTGCGGTGATCGGGCGCGTCGGGTCGGGGCCGGGATCGACAGATTCGCGCGTGCCATCGAGAACGTCTCCTGCTTCGAGGACGCTCGTGATCCGACAGGCCGCACAGGCTCCGACGGGTTCCACAGGGCGGCGGACGGCCCCCGAGGCATCGCGCCTGGGAGGCCGTCCCGATCGTTCCAATCGAGCCCGAGGATGTCTGAAAACCGGCGAAAGGGGCCGGGCTCAGGATCAGGCTCAGTCGATGCTGATCAGCTCGACCTCGAAGACCAGGGCGTCGAACGGACGGATCGGTCCGCCCGGACGGGGGTTCTCGCCGTAGGCCAGCTCGCTCGGGATGAACAGACGCCACTTGGCGCCGGTCTTCATAAGCTGGAGGGCTTCAGTCCAACCCTTGATGACCTGGTTCACCTGGAAGCTGGCGGGCTCGCCTCGCTTGTAAGAGCTGTCGAAGACGGTGCCGTCGACGAGCTTGCCCTCGTAGTTGACGGTCACGGTGTCCGTCACCTTCGGGGACTTGCCGTTGCCCTCGCGGACGACCTCATACTGGAGGCCGCTGGCGGTCGTCTTGACGTTCGCCTTCTTCTTGTTGGCCGCGAGGAAGTCTTCGCTGGCCTTCTTGTTCTTGCCGAAGGTCTTGGCGAACAGGCTCTTCTGATACTCGGATTGGACGGCCGCGCTTTCCTCTTCGCTCAGCAGGCTCTTGTCGGCCAGCGCATCCTTGAGGCCCTGGAGGAAGACGTCGGGATCGACCTCGGCGCCCTGGAGCTTGATCTGCTTGCCGATCCGGTTTCCGATGCTGTAGCTGAACTTCTGCTTCAGATCCTTGAGCGGCCCGCTCGCCTTGGGCTCCTCGCCCACGCCAGCGATGGCCGAAGCCGCGAGAACGCCAAGCCCGGCCGCGGCGACCATGAAAAACTTCATCCGAGATCCTTGTGTGGTGGAACTGATCCGGCCAAACTGCCGCAAGCACCAACCCACGGCAAAACATAAATTCTACAGGCGCGGACAACGGGGAACCAGACCGCAAAGGCTTCGCCCACACGATTGACAGGCCGCCTGCCACAGGAAATCCCCTCAATCCACGCATCCTTCGTCGAGGCCCGACGCCCGACGATTCTCCCGAAGAGAGCCGAGCGGACATCTCTCCATCCTCGAGCCAACGGCACACTCATGAATGCAAAGAGACACAGGTTGATTCCCGTCCTTACGCTCCTCGCGACATCGGCGTTCGCGCTCGGGTCGACGGCTCCGAGCAAGGGCGCAGAGACTCGTCCGAATATCGTCTGGATCATCGTCGACGACATGTCGGCGAATTTCTCCTGCTATGGTGAGGCCGCGATCCGGACGCCGAACGTCGATCGAATCGCCCGGGAGGGGACCAGGTTCTCGAAGGCCTTCGTGACGGCTCCGGTTTGCTCGCCTTGCCGTTCGGCCCTGATCACCGGGATGTATCAGACGTCGATCGGGGCGCATAACCACCGGAGCGGACGCGGCGACGAGCGGATCCGCCTGCCCGAAGGAGTCGAGCCGGTCCCCGCCATCTTCAAGAGCGAGGGCTATTACACCTGCATCGGCGGGCCGCTCGCGAAGGGTAGGCAACTCGCCAAGACCGACTACAACTTCGACTGGGACCGCGCGATCTACGACGGCAACGACTGGTCGGGCCGGAAGCCGGGGCAGCCCTTCTTCATGCAGGTCCAACTCCACGGCGGCAAATATCGCGAGGGAAAGAACTGGGAGGCGACCGTCCGCAAGGAACTCGGTGAGCCCACCGATCCGGCGAAGGTCAAGCTCCCGCCCTATTACCCGAACGACCCCGTCCTCATCAACGACTGGGCCAGCTACCTCGACGCCGTACGCTACACGGACAAGCAGGTCGGCGACGTGCTCGAGCGGCTCAAGAGGGAAGGGCTACTCGACAACACAATCGTCTTCTTCATGACCGACCACGGGATCAGCCACGCCCGGGGCAAGCAGTTCCTCTATGACGAGGGGATCCACGTCCCGCTCGTCGTCAGAGGCCCCGGGATCGCGGCGGGGAAGCTGCGAGCCGACCTCGTCGAGCACATCGACCTCGCGGCGACCTCGCTGGCGCTCGCCGGGATCCCCATCCCGGCCAAGATGCAGGGCAAAGATATCCTCGCGTCATCCTATCAGCCCAGGACCGCCGTCTTCTCGGCGCGGGACCGTTGCGACGAGACCGTGGACCACATCCGGAGCGTCCGCACGGCCGAATTCAAGTATATCCGCAACTACCTCCCCGAGCGCCCACACCTCCAGCCGAACCGCTATAAAGACAACAAGCCGATCGTGAAGCGGCTGCGAGAGCTCCACGCCGAAGGGAAGCTCGACCCGCTCCAGGAAGCCTTGCTCTTCGCCCCGAAACGCCCCTCGGAAGAACTCTACGACCTCAAGGCCGACCCACAAGAATTGAAGAACCTGTCGGCGGAACCCCAGCATCAGAAGACCCTAGAATCCCTCCGAAGCCAACTCCGGCGATGGGAGGAGGCGACCGGCGATCGCGGTCGCGAGCCCGAGCGGCAGGCCATGTTCGACAGCGACCTCGGCCTCTACCTCCGCGAGCAGAAAGGGGAACAGGCCGACCTCCTGCGCCAGAACATCGCCCTGATGAAGAAATGGGCCTCCGAGGGCAAATGACGTCGAAACCACTCCCGGGCCGCCCGTCACTTGACAGATTCAGGCTCGCCTCATAGACTCTCGTTTACTGAGATTGAATCTCAATGTCAACAATCCACTCGAGCCCCTCCCGTCGCGAGGTGCAGCGAGTTCGACATCGGGAAGAGGATCGACTCGAGGCGTGGTCCCGCCGTCGCCATATGGCGATATTCGAGCCGATCCTTTAGGGTGTCATTGGGGGATGAGGGACCCGGGATGATTCTGCCCCAAGACGTTCTGGATGATTGTTTCGTCTCCTCGGGCATGGACCGCCTGGCCGCGGCGGAGGCTCTCGCCGACGACGCGGTGCAGAGTTATTCCGAGGATGGCAGGCTCCGGCAATTGCAGGGCCTGCTCCGTCACCGCCTGGGAGACTTCCTCGGCGCGCGAACCGCGCTCGAATCGGCGGCTCTCCTGGCTCCGCTCGGCCCGGCGCCCCGCTGCGTCCTGGCCGAGTGCTATGCGAGGACCGGCTGTACCGAGCGTGCCTCGGAACTCTTCCAGGAGATCCTGGCCGACTCCGGCTTCCCGAAGGACCTCCTCCCCGCCGTGGCGACGGGGCTCGGGAGCCTGGGCGAGTATCAGGCGGCCCTCGAGGCCTGCCGCGAGGTCATCCGACGCGACCCCGACCATCACCAGGCCCATTTCGGCGTCGCCTTCTATCGCAGGCGCCTAGGCGACTCGCCGCACGCGATCCTGCCCTCCGTGATCCGGGCCCACGAGTTGGCCCCCGAGGTCTCGCTGTACAGGATCACCCTGGCGGTCCTGCTCGACTCGCTCGGCTGGAGCGGCGACGCCTACGACCTCGTCCGCGACGTCGACCCGAGCGACGTCCCCTGCCGCTGCTGCCTGCAGAAGGCGATGTCGATCTTCCGGGACACCGGGGACCTCGACCGGTTCGAGTCATTCCGGGCCAAGGCCGAGCCGGCCTGCTGAAGGCATAGCTTTCCACCGGGACAACCCAGTCGAGTGACCATGTCTCGTCCATCGGCAGGTTAGCGATTCCTGAAACGAGAAAGGCAATAGGAGACGGCCGAACCGCCCCCTATTGCCTTATTTGTATTGCCCTCGGGTCGTTTCGAGCGTGTGCTCAACTCCCCGACTTGCGCCTGCGTCCCTTCGTCGTCGTGCCGGGAGGAGGGGTGTTCCGACCCTCCTCGTCCTCGACCTGCTTGTCCTCGGCGCGGATCGCCGCCGCGTGCTCGGCGGTGAGCGGGGTCAGCTTGGACGGGTCGGTGATCGCGTCATTCCCGCCGCCGCAGCCGGCCAGGCCGAGCCCAAGCAGGATCCCTGCGTAAAGGTTCGTTCTCATGTTCGATGGCCTCGGTGTGACGGCAACACGGGAGAGGATCAATCAATACGATTCGGCGCTGATTGGCTCGCCGTCGTCGATGACCGCCAGGCGGCGGAACGTGCTGGCGTTCACGCTGAACTTGATGAAGCGGACCGAGCCGTCGCCGAGCACGACGTTGATTCCGCCCGGGTGCGAGCTGCCGAACATGCGCCTCCAGAGGTTGCCGCCGGTCTTCGGGCTCGGGGGAGTCTGGCAGAAGCCGGTGAGCGAAGGGGCGAGGGCGTCGGGGACCGGCACGAAGTGCCAGCGGAGGTTGTCCTCGTCCCAGCCCGAATTCTGCCAGCGTTCGTTGTCGCCGCCGTCCGCACCATGGCGGTCGGGCGGGAGGCTCTTCTCGCCGGCGACGATCGAATTGGAGGTGCCGTCGGTGAAGTCCGCCAGGCGCCTGACGTACCGGGCCCCGTGCACCATCGCGCCCTTGCGCCCGCCGGTGTTCCCCAGGTTCACGGTCGATCGCTCGTCGCTGTTCGGCAGGAGGCCGTTGGGCGGGGCGGGGGTCCAGGTCGAGTCGGTGGGGCTGCTGGTGCAGGTGTACGTCATCCCCTGGAAGAAGCCGGCGCAACCCGCATAGTCGATCTTCGACTTCGCCGTGACCGGGTCGGTGCCGTAGGTCTGCACCGCCCGGCGCGTCGGGCAATAGTAGGCGGCGATGGCCACGCGGGCGATGTCGTCCTCGCCGCCGTAGTTCACCGTGCCGCTCGGCCGCAGGCCCGACTGGATCGGCGGGATCGCGAAGTTGGCCAGGTTGTAAACAACCTGCTGCTCCATGTAAGGCAGGATCTTGAAGAACTGGTTGTAGCCGTCGGGGTTGGCGGCGTTGCAGCAGGTCGTGGAGCCCTCGGGGCTTCCGGGGGGCTCGTCATAATTCGAGCCCGTGGGGTCGGGGTTGCCCGAGGCGTCCACCGCATGGGGGTGGCCGTCGAACGGGCCCTTGGGGAACTCGTTGTAGGTGCTCTCGAAGTTCATCATCCCCAGGCCGATCTGCTTCAGGTTGTTCGTGCACTGCGCGCGGCGGGCGGCCTCTCGGGCCGACTGGACCGCGGGCAGGAGCAAGGCGATCAGCACTGCGATGATGGAGATGACGACCAGCAGCTCGATCAGGGTGAAGCCGCTTCGAAGGGGCGCGGAGCATCGCTTGAGACGCATGGGGGGAGATTTCCTCATTACTTCTCATATCCGGAAAGATGACGGAGGCTCATGCGATGGAGAATCTAATCTCGCCACATTAAGCCTGAGCGAGCGCCAAATGAAAATTTAGAAAATCTCGTTGATATCAATGCATGATTTGGAGGATGAATCATGCCCACGAGGAATCGGCATGTCCAAGGCAAATCCGATTTTGAATCCGTAATCATGAATGTTTGATGAACCATTTGAATCAGCGAAACCGGTTGATATGATGGCGGCCCCGCTCATGGGCGAGCATCCGTTTACTTCGCCGTCGGTCGTCGTGCGACGCCCGATGAGTCCCCCCTCTCGGAGTCGAATCCGATGCTGCGTGCTCCTTCCTTCGCCATCCTCGCGATCCTCGCAACGACGCAACTCGCCACGCTCGCGGCCGGCGAGTCCATCGACAGCCCCGTCTACAAAAGCTGGGCAGGGCACCCCGTCGGGACGTCGATCACGCACGTCTCGGTGACCGAAGCCCGGGGCAAGACGCTCGAGACCATCACCAGGTACAAGCTTCTGGATCTGACCAAGGACAAGGCGGTGGTCGAGACCTCGACCATCAGCGACGCGACCGGGGCGAAGGTCGAGTCGGCCCCGAGCCGGCGCGAGATCAAGCGCGAGTTCTTCCTGCTCCCCGGCGTGAAGAAGGAGTCGGTCGGCAAGCCGGCCGGGATCCTGAAGGAAGGGGAGGAGACGATCCGCGTGGCCGACCGCGACTTCAAGGCCCGCTGGTACGACACGAAGGGGCGCGTCGAGGTCGGCGAGACGTTCACCCGGACCTGGTACTCCGACGAGGTCCCCCAGAAGATCCTCAAGTCGGAGACCCGCGTCCCCGCCGGCGGCCTGACGACGACCGTCACCCTGACCGAGATCAACACGCCCGGATCTCGCTGAGGCGTCGGGCACGCGAGCGACCCGGCGGATACCCCTCGTCGACGCGAGCGTGGGTGATGGGTCACATTTCGCTGAAACCATCGCGTGTCTGTGAGGGTAAGATCCTCGGAAAATGGGGCCTCGCGCTTCGGCGAGGCCCCCTCTCGACTCCGAGGTCGTCACATGACGTTGAAGAAGTCGCCGCTTGCCCTGGGTGCGGGTCTGCTCGTGTTCGTCCTGTTCGTGAATCTCTCCAGAGCAGGGGTGCCCAAGGTCATCGAGGCGGGGAACTGCCAGGCCGCCCCGACGATCGACGGCATCATCCACGATGACGAGTGGGCTGCCGCCGGGAAGCTCGAGTTCGACATGAGCCTGATCCGCCTCGAGCCGCCCGGCAACGAGTCTCGACGCGCGGAATTGCGGGCGATGAACTCGGCCAACGCCCTCTACATCGCGCTCAAGGTCCCCGACGCGACCATCGACAAGTCGGTCTCCCCCTTGATGCTCGACGCGGCGATCCTCGCCTTCGCGAAGGGGGACAAGGTCCTCGCCGGGGACGATCGCAAGCTGATCGCCCAGGGCTTCTACCGCGACAAGTTCATCGTCGCCCCAGGCAAGGACGACGGCGATGACCCGAAGCAGGACGGGCTCGGGGCCATGTCGCGCAACAATGGAATCTGCTCGTTCGAGTGGGCCTTGCGGCTCGACGCCGGGGACTCCAACGACCTGCGAGCGAAGCCCGGCGACGCAATCCGGTTCAACGTCGGCTACTTCGACGGCTTCCAGGTGCCGATCACCAAGACCCGGATGGGGGGCCTCTACGGGCCTCGGCTCGACCAACCCGGGGAGTGGGGGACCTTGCGGCTCGCCTCGAACGTCAAGGACGACGGGGGCGTTGCTTTCCAGAGCCCGCCGTGGGTCAAGGCCCTCGGGCGGGAGCTTCAGAACCTCTTCCCGAAGCGGCTCAAGGTCACCGGCGACGCGATCTCGACGGCCGCGAGCCCGGCGCCCGGCAAGGTACTCGCGACTCTGAACTACCTCGACCCCAATGGCAAGGAGAAGGAGTCGAAGGTCAAGCTCTTCTTCCCCGAGTCCTTGCGAACCGACAAATCGAGGAAGCTACCGCTCCTATTCATCGCCGGTTATGAGTTGCCCGAAGGGGCCGAGCAGGATTACATCAACCGAGGCTGGATCGTCGCCTCGGCCAGGGAGTTGGAAACCAACCCCCTGATCCGCACCATGAACCCCGACGTCGCCTTCCTGCACATCGCCCGCGCCATGCCCTGGGTCGACGACAGCCGGGTGATGATCGCGGGGGGGAGCGCCGGGGGCTGGATGACGCTGCTCCTGGCGGCCGAGACCTTCCCGCTCGCGGGCGCCGCGCCAGACGTGCCCCCCGTCAACTGGGGATACAATGGTGCTTATGCCTTCAAGCAGCTTGCCATGGCCGGGCCGCATGGCGAGGCGCCCGCGAAGGTCCCGGCGTTGTTCGCCGTCGCGAGCATGTTAACGCCGAGTCTCTCAGTCTACGGCGGCGACTACGACGACCCCACCTGGTTCGCCGACTCCCCCGTGGCCCAGGTTTCCACGATCACCTGCCCGGTTTCGGTCTACTGGTCGACGGCCGACGTCCTGGTCCCCATCGACCAGATCGGGAAGTCGTGGGTCCGACCCTTCGACCCCTCGCAGTTCCCGCCCGAATTCACGATGGACCCGTCCAAGCTGATGAAGAGCCAGGACGGGCGCCTCACCCTGCTGGAGGCCCTCCACAAGGAGGACTACGAACTCTTCAAGCTCCCCGTGCCCGAAGGAACCTTGGTCCGCAACGTGCCGGGCAGCACCGGCACGGCCAAGGTGGCCGAACTCCCCTTGAGCCAGAGTAAACCCTGGTCGATCACCATCATCGACGAGGGGGCTCCCACGCCGAGCGTCGACCATCGGAAGTACGAGCTCCTGCTGACCCGCAACGACTTCTACAAGCGAGTCTCGACGGGCGCGATCGCCAGAGGACAGCTCACACCGGCCAAGCTCGGCCGCCTGATGGATCGCTACGCTGGCAAGGAATTCCTGCCCTCCAGGCTCAAACACCTCGACCGCCCCGAGGTCGAAAAGGCCGACGTCATCCGCGGCCTGAGGACGTACGTCGCCGCGAGCCCGGAGAACCGCGAGCACTTCGCGAAGCTCTATGCTGAGCTTCCTCAGCCCCGGCAGGTGCTCGAACGCGAGACGCTCCAATCCCTCAAATGAGCGCCGAAGGGGGTCATCGAACGAAGTCGTTCGACCCGACCTGATCCTCCGAAACGCCCGCCGACGCCGCGTCGGCGGGCGTTTGCACTTCCCGACACGAAATTCAAGTCGACTTGCATATCAGACTATCAGCCTTCAAGTCCGCCCTGCGGCCCCGGGATGGATGGGACGACTCCAGGACCAAAACCAGGCCAGAAAACCATTAGGATCCGGTGAAGGGACCGGCTACCCTGGTTCCGAACCGTCGTCTCGGACGACTCCCACTCATGGAACGCCTCGACAGGGGAGACCAGGGATCGATGACTGGATGGCATGAATCAAGAGGCAGAGAAGGCCGGGCGCACGCGGGCCTTCGGTCGATCTTCGGCGTCGCGCTCGGCACCTTCGTCCTCGCCTCGCTGGCTGGATCGGACGTGAGGGCCGCCGAAGGCTTCCGCGCCGGGGCATACGCGGCGGATATCACCCCGCAGAAGTTCCCCATCTCCATGAACGGGCAGATGGTCGATCAGCGCGCCATGTCGGCGTTCGACAAGCTCCACGCCCGCTGCCTCGTGCTCGACGACGGCAAGGCCCCCATCGCGTTCGTCGTCGTGGATAGCTGCGTGGTCTCGCGGGCCATCTTCGACGCGGCCAAGGAACGCATCCAGAAGTCGACCGGGATCCGGACCGATCGGATGATGATGTCCGCGACGCATACCCACACGGCACCCGCCGTCACGGGGGCCTTCCAGACGGAGCCCGACAAGGAGTACGTCGCCTTCCTCACCGACAAGATCGTCGAGGGGGTCGAGCGTGCCTACAAGCAGCTCGAGCCCGCGCAGGTCGCCTGGGGCGTCGGCCAGAACACCTCTCAGGTCTTCTGCCGCGACTGGATCATGAAGCCGAATACGGCCCAGACGAACCCCTTCGGCGGGACGACCAACGACCAGGTCCAGATGCACCCGGGCTACCAGAACCCGAACGCCATCAAGCCGACCTCGCCCGTCGATGCCGACGTCTCGATCCTCGCCGTGAAGTCGTCCTCGGGACGTCCCATCTCCGTCCTCGCCAACTACTCGATGCACTACGCGGGCTACGGGATCCCCGCCGCCTCGGCCTCGGCCGACTACTTCGGCCGCTTCTCCGAGCGGATCAAGACACTCGTCGGCGCCGAGTCGGTCGACCCCCCGTTCGTCGGGATGCTCTCCAACGGCACGGCCGCGAACATGCACTGCTACGACTACAGCCAGCCCAAGAAGCCGGTGACGATCGACACGGTCGCCGAGAGCGTCGCCGGGACGGCCCTCGACGTCTACAAGTCGCTCTCCTTCCGCGACGACGTGAAATTCGTCATGCAGGAGGTCAAGATGCGACTCAAGCTGCGGCTCCCCTCAGCCGACGAGGTGGCTCGCGCGAAGGAAGTCCTCAGCAAGGCCCAGGGCAGGGTGCTCCGGGACTATAACGAGATCTACGCGCGAGAATCGGTCCTCCTGAGCGAAGGGCCCCCCGAGGTCGAGTTCAAGCTCCAGGCGCTGAAGCTGGGCGACCTCGGCATCGCCGCCATCCCCTGCGAGGTGTTCTCCGAGACGGGACTCGCGATCAAGAAGGGTAGCCCGCTCAAGCCCACCTTCACCATCGAGCTGGCCAACGGCTACAACGGATACCTTCCGCCTCCCGAGCGGCACGCGATGGGGGGCTATGAGACCTGGCGTGCCCGCTCGAGCTGCCTCGAGATCGAAGCCGAGCCGAAGATCCGCGCCGAGGTCCTCCGGCTGCTCGAGTCGGTCGCCAAGTCGAGCGAATAACGTACCGTAGGATACCTGGAAAACCAGGCCGAGTGGCCCCGGATCGCATCAACGATCGCCGGGGCCGCTCGCCTTCTCGGCCCTCGCTTGCTCAAGCAGACAAACCCGATCGCTCGCAATCTCATAATATTTTTCAAATCCTATTAAGCGATCATGCTTTCTGGTTTCCCATTGACAAGACAGGCTGGCCCCGGGTCTCTTCTTTTCGATGGATCTCAAGCCAGGCACCGATCCCACCGCCGACATATCCGGGGATCGGCCCTCGCTGCTGCTGACCCGATGAGTCATCCGTCCTCCATTCCGTCGCATCGTGCCGTTGGCCCAGGCCCGGCGCGTTGGCGGCTCTCGCAGGCTTTCGACAAGGAATTCGATCGATGAAACGGATGATGTCATCGTTCTTCACGAAGAAGCCGATCGACACGCTGATCCACGAGATGTCGGGTGAGGAGCGGCTGCACAGGGCCCTCGGCCCGATAAGCCTCACCTCGCTCGGCGTCGGGGCGACGATCGGGGCGGGGATCTACGTCCTGACCGGCGAGGTGGCCCGCAACTTCGCCGGCCCCGCGATCATCCTCTCGTTCCTCTTCGCCGGGATCGGCTGCGGGCTCGCGGCGCTCTGCTATTCCGAGATGGCGAGCATGGTGCCCGTGGCGGGCAGCGCCTATACGTATGCTTATGCAACGCTGGGCGAGCTGTTCGCCTGGATCATCGGCTGGGACCTCGTGCTCGAGTACGCGATAGGCTCGGCGGCGGTCGCGAACGGCTGGTCGAACTACTTCGTCGAGTTCACGCGACACCTCCTCCACATCGAGATCGATCCCAGGCTCCTGGCGGCCCCCTGGGATTTCAGCTTCCAGACGGGGGCCTCGTGGAACCGGGTCCAGCTCGCCTCGGGCGAGATCGTGAATGCCTGGTTCAACCTCCCGGCGGTGCTGATCACGGTCCTCGTGACCTGGATCCTCGTCGTGGGGATCCGGGAGAGCGCGGGCTTCAACGCGGCGATGGTCATCCTGAACGTGGGCATCATCCTCACGATCATCGGCGTGGGCGCGGCCTACGTCGACCCGTCCAACTGGAAGCCGTTCGTTCACGAAGAGAAGGGCTGGCGCGGTGTGTTCGAAGGGGCCTCGCGCGTCTTCTTCGCCTACATCGGCTTCGACTCCATATCGACGCATGCCGAGGAGGCGAGGAATCCCCAACGCGACCTGGCCCTCGGCATCATCGCCGCCCTGCTCATCTGCACGACGCTCTATATTGGGGTCTCGGCCGTCATCACCGGGATGGTCCCTTACGGGTCGATCGACGTGAAGGCGCCGCTGGCCGCCGCGTTCCGGCACAAGGGCCTGACGTTCGCCAACGGCCTGATCTCGGTCGGGATCCTCGCGGGCCTGACGAGCTCGTTGCTGGTCGCCAACCTCAGCCAGCCTCGGATCCTCATGGCCATGGCCCGCGACGGCATGCTCCCCGAGAGCTTCTTCGGGGACGTCCATCCGAAGTACAAGACCCCCTGGAAATCGACGATCCTGGTCGGCGTCATCGTGGCGCTGGGGGCCTCGCTCATCCCGCTGAACTTCCTCGCCGACCTCGTCAGCGTGGGGACGCTCTTCGCCTTCGTCATCGTGTGCGTGGCGGTGCTGATCCTTCGCTACACCAACCCCGACATCAAGCGACCGTTCCGCGTCCCCGCCTTGCCGCTCGTGGCGGGCCTGGGCATCGCCGTGAATGGCGGCCTGATGTTCATGCTCGGCCGGGACAACTGGATCCGGCTCATCGTATGGCTGGCCGTCGGCCTGGTGATCTACCTCGCCTACAGCCGCCGCCACACCAAGTTCGGTAAGCCGGCAAGCCCTATCGCAGCGGACGACCTGGCGTGAGGGGTCAGCCGGCCTGAGGAGGACCGATGACTCCCGGCCCGAGGAGTTCCTGCCATGCCTCGGCGCTCACGGTCCAGGGCTCCCTGGACAGGCGGGCGAGCGAGAATCTCGACACCCAATCGCCGGGTGTCGAGGGGATGACCTCCTCGGCCAGCCCCCAGGATTTGGCGAGCCAGCCGATGAGGCGTCTCGGATCGAGGCCGGACTCACGGAGTGTCCCGAGCTTGATCGAGCCGTCGCGTTTGGCGAGGCGACGGCCGTCGGCCCCGAACACGAGCGGGACGTGGCCGAACTCCGGACGAGGTAACCCGAACGCCTCGAAGAGCAGGATCTGGCGAGGGGTGCTCGCCACGAGGTCATCGCCCCGGATCACCTGGGTCACGCCCATCGCGGCGTCGTCCACGACCACGGCGAGTTGGTAGGCGAATGGACCCGACGAGCGGGCCACGATGAAGTCGCCCCCCGCCCGCGAGAGGTCGATTGAAGTCGGACCGATGACAAGATCGTCCCAGCCGATGGGTTCGGCCGGCACACGGAACCGCCAGGCGAAGGGGCGGTCTCCGAGGGACTCAGCATCCGCGGCTGATCGACTGGCGCAGGTTCCGGGATAGACAGGCCCCTCATCCTCGAGATGAGGCGCCGAGGCAGCCCGGGCGATGTCGGCTCGCGTGCAGGTGCAGGGGTAGACGCACTCCCGCTCCTTGAGCCGCTCGAGCGCATCGGCGTACGTCGCCAGGCGTTCCGACTGGACATAAGGCGCGGAAGGGCCGCCGATGTCGGGCCCTTCGTCCCAGTCGAGCCCGAGCCAGCTCAGATCAATCAGACAGCCCGCCTTGGCCTCGCCGCGGGTGCGCGAGGCGTCGAGGTCCTCGATCCGGATGAGCAGCGAGCCGCCAGACGCCCGCGCCGCCAGCCAGGCCGCGAGAAAGGTCCGCGCATGCCCGAGATGCAGGCCGCCGGTCGGGGATGGGGCCAGGCGTCCTCTCGCCGGACGGTGTCGGTGATGCGGGTCGGTTCGGTCCAAGAGTCGGAGGTTCGTCTGGTCGCCGCAGGGGCGATTGGGTCTAATGGTTCGTTGCGAGGCCGCGGCAATTTGTTTGCCGGGCTGCGGCCCATTTTACCGCCAACGACAGCCCTAGTCTCGGGAGTCTTTCGTCGTGGATATGGAGTTGAAGCGAAGCGCGAAGAGCGTGATCGAGCGGATCGTCCATTTACGAGACTCTCTTTGACTTGGGCGACAAAAAAGATCGCCGCGACGAGCTCGAGCAGGAGATGGGCGGTCCTGCGTTCTGGAACGATCAGGATAAGGCCAAGGAAATCATCCAGGAGCTCAAGACGCTCAACGCCGTCTTGAAGCCCTTCGAAGAGCTCCTTCGGCAATCCGACGACCTCGAGACGCTCGTCGAGTTCGCCGAAGAGGCGGAGGACGACGAGTTCGACGACGAGATCCGTGCGGCCGCCAAGAAGGCCCAGGCGGATTTCGAGGCGTTCGAGCTGCGCTCGATGCTCGGGGGCCCCAACGACCACTGCAACGCGTTCATCACGATCCACGCCGGTGCCGGCGGGACCGAGGCCTGCGACTGGGCCGAGATGGTCCTCCGCATGTACCTCATGTGGGCGGAATCGAAGGGCTTCTCGACGCAGATCACCGACCGCGAAGAAGGGGGCGCCGCCGGCATCCAGGTGGCGACGATCCACATCAAGGGCGAGTACGCCTACGGCTACCTGAAGTGCGAGACGGGCGTACATCGTCTCGTGCGGATCAGCCCGTACGACTCGGCGGGTCGTCGGCAGACGTCCTTCGCCTCGGTCGACGTCCTCCCCGAGATCGACGATACGATCGACATCGTCTTGCGCGACGACGAGTTGAAGCGGGACACGTTCCGGTCCGGCGGTCCTGGTGGCCAGCACCAGAACAAGACCGAGTCGGGCGTGCGCTACACTCACCTGCCGACCGGCATCGCGGCCGAGTCCCGCAGCGAACGGTCGCAGCACAAGAACGACGCCAACGCGCTGGCCCAGCTCAAGGCCAAGCTCATCCGCATGGAGGAAGAGAAGCGCGAGGCCGACTTCGCCAAGAAGTACGACGAGAAGGGCGAGATCAGCTTCGGCAGTCAGATCCGCTCGTACGTGCTCCAACCGTACCAGCTCGTGAAGGACCTGCGGACGAGCCACGAGGTCGGGAACCCGAGGGCCGTCCTCGACGGGGGCCTCGACGGTTTCATCGAAGCCTATCTCCGGATGAAGCTGGCCGCTTCGGGTGAGAAGTAAATGACCGGAGAGGGACAGCCCGCTACCCCGGAGACCCCCATCCGGCTCCAGCAGGAAGAGGGCCGCATCGTCATCGACGCCGCGGTCCTCCGCCTGACCTTCCTGAAGTCGGGCGAGCGCTGGGTCCACACCTTGGAAGTCGCGGATCCCGCCTCCGAGGGGGGATTCCGCGAGGTGGCGCAGTCGATGGAAGGCGAGATCGCGGGGGGCGACCCGACCCGGGTCGTCAGCCCCGCCTATCAAGAGATCCACGTCCAGCCGATGGACGAAGGTGCCCGGCTCCTGCTGACGGGCCAGTCGACGCCGCACCACTTCTCGGCGGTCCTCACGGTCCGCCGCGAGCCGTCCGGGCTCGTCGAGGTGGAGTTCGACACCGCCGACCGCTGCCGGGGGCCGATCTCGGCCTTCGCCGCGACGTACCTCGTCCCGCTAGGGACCGGGGCGATCGTCGACGCCGACGAGTCACGGGTGATCTTCGGGGGGAACGTGCTCGGCGCGGGCCGGCTCGAGTTCCTCCCGGGCGAGCCCTGCCAGACCTCGCTCGCCGAGGCCGGCCGCCGAGGGCTCCGGGTCCAGGCCCTCGCCCGGATCGACGCGGCCACGGCGACCCAACGCCTCCCCTACCGCTGGCGCTGGTCGCCGCGGGGCTGACCGGGGGGAGCAGACGCGGGGCGGCCAGAAACACGATTTTTGAACATACCTCTCCATGTTTTCGCCTTACAGAGGTTGATCGATGGATCTCCTGAAGCAGAACGACAAAGACGTCTACGACGCCATCCGTTCTGAGGAAGAACGCCAGCGCGACGAGCTCGAGCTCATCGCCTCGGAGAACTACACGAGCGCCGCGGTGATGGAGGCCGTCGGCTCGGTCCTGACCAACAAGTACGCCGAGGGCCTGCCGGGCAAGCGTTACTACGGCGGCTGCGAGTTCGTCGACAAGGTCGAGCAGCTCGCGATCGACCGCCTCAAGCAGCTCTTCGGCGCCGAGCACGCCAACGTGCAGCCGCACTCTGGGGCCTCGGCCAACCAGTCGGTCTTCTTCGCCTCGCTCGAGATCGGCGACAAGGTGCTGGCGATGGACCTGGCCCAGGGGGGCCACCTCACGCACGGCATGAAGCTGAATTTCTCGGGCCGCTGGTACCCGACGATCGGCTACGGCGTCGATCCCAAGACCGAGCGGATCGACCTCGACAACCTCGCCGCGCTGGCCCGCGAGCACAAGCCGAAGCTGATCCTCGCGGGGGCGAGCGCCTACTCGCGGATCATCGACTTCGACCGCATCGCCGAGATCGCCAAGGAGGTCGGGGCGACCTTCTTCGTCGACATGGCGCACATCGCCGGGCTCGTCGCGGGGGGCCTGCATCCGAACCCCGTGCCCGTTGCCGACTTCGTCTCGACCACCACGCACAAGACTCTGCGCGGGCCCCGTGGCGGCGTCGTCATGTGCAAGCAAGGGTGGGGCAAGAAGCTGGACTCGGCCGTCTTCCCCGGCCTGCAGGGCGGCCCGCTCATGCACGTCATCGCGGGCAAGGCGGTCTGCTTCGGCGAGGCCCTGCGACCGGACTTCAAGGATTACGCCAAGCAGGTCGTGGCCAACGCCCAGGTGATGGCGGAGGAATTGACCCGCGCCGGCTTCCGGCTCGTCTCGGGCGGGACGGACAACCACCTCGTCCTGATCGACATGACCTCGCGCGGGCTCACCGGCAAGATCGGCGAGGCCACGCTCGGCCGCGCGGGGATCACGGTGAACAAAAACCTGATCCCGTTCGATAAGCGCAAGCCGATGGACCCGAGCGGCGTCCGCGTCGGTACCCCCGCGCTGACCTCGCGCGGCCTGAAGGAAGACGCCATCCGCCAGGTCGCGGCCTGGATGGTAGAGGTTCTCGCCGACCCCGACAACCAGGCCGTCACCAATCGCGTCCGGGGCGAGATCCGCGAGTTCGCCCGCGACTACCCCGTCCCGGCCGACGCCGTGGCGACCTCGGCCTCTTGAGCAGGATTCTTCTCAGTTGCGCCGATCTGACTTATCACGGTTCGCCAGGGCCTCGTCCTGGCGAACCCGGTAGACGGCGTAACGCCCCTCGACGTGCAGCAACTCCAGCGGCCCCTCGCGTGCGACGTCCTCGCCATGCGCGGGGGCGGCAGAGATGACGTGGTCGGCTCCTTCTCGCAAGGCGAGCCGGGCACGCTCAACGTCCCCCATCCCTTGATAGCGCTTCTCCAACCCGTGCCGATCCACCTGATAGGCGCGGACGAACTCCGTCGTCGAGCCATCGAACCCGACGTGATCGCGGAACCGAGCCGACCAATCCGCCAAACCGGCCGCGTGATAGGGGCTCGCCGCGCGGTTGAAGGCCAGGCTACGCCTGGACCAGAGGCGGAACGTCTTCGGCCCCGGCGGTCCGATGAACCTCGCTGATTCCGGCGTATTCTCGCGGCACCAGACGGCCAGCCGCTCCACGTCATCCGTGGCGACCTCGCCGAACCTGCAGCGCTCGACCAGGCCGCAAACCAAGGCGCTCTTCGTATCTCCCAACGCCCCCGCCACCAGGGCTGCGACCGGCACAAACCAGGCCGTGACGAGCGCAAAGGCCACGCGGCGGCGGTTCCAGGCGGGGGTCCATCGCCTCTGGACTAGGGTCACGAGCACCAGGCACACAAGGCCCGCGAGCAGCGGGATGTGGCCGGATTCCGTGTCATGCCTCGACAGGAATCGCAGTGCCACGACGAGGAACATCCCTGCGGCAACGACCCGGGTCCGATTCGCCACTCCGACGCGATCCAGCGCCTCGATCAAGACGTCGAACAAGGTCGCAACGACGAAGGCGCGATCCCCCACCAGGCCGACGCCCAGGAGCATCGCGCGGCAACGATCCAGGTAACTCCCCGAGCGCCAGAGCGTCAGCAACCGCCCAGACAACGCCACCAGCACCAGGCCCCGGAAGACCGTCGCCATCCGGAACGGCTGAAAGAGCGTGATCCGCAAATCCTGGAGCACCTCGACCCCGACCCAGGCCATGCCCAGGCCGACCAGGGTGACGACGAGGGTAACTCCTAGGCGGAACCGAGCCTTCGAAGGGTCGATCGTGTCCTCAGCCGCTTCAACCTCCGCCGCCTCGGTCCAACGCAGCGAGAGAAGCCCCAAGGCGGGGAAACAGGCCCAGGCAATCCACTGCGGGAATCGCCAGAGGTGCGGGAGCATGTGCTGCGGCCCCTGGACTTCCAGGCTCAGGAGCCGGAACTCGTCCAGCGGCAGACCCGACAGCAAACGCTCCTGGCTACCCAGATTCAAGAGCACCCCGGGGATGAGCGCAACGCCCAGGGTCGGCAGGGCGAACAGGGCCGTCTTCCAATCCACGCCGGCCCGCCTCGAGAGGCAGGCCCAGACGACCCAACTCCCGCCGAGTATCAGACCAAGTTGCAGGCCCACGCTCGGATGAACCAACGCCGCCGTACCAAGAGCCAGGGGAGACGCCCACCAACCCCGCGACGGCCTCGCCACCGCAAACGCCAAAGCGACCCAACCGAGCGCAAACCCGATGAGCCGATCGAGCAGCATGGCTTCGAACAAGTGGTTCGTCCCGATGTTCCCCGCCTTGGCCGCGAGGACGAGAACGACCGTCAGCACGGCCGCGGCCCCTCCGTATTCGGGCCAGCAGGCGCGGGCCAGGCGGGTCAGCCCCAGCCAGGTCAGCGCGAAGGTCGCGACGAAGAGGAGAGCGAGCCCCGCGGAGAGCCCGAGAGGCAGGCTCGCGACCTCGAGCAGCTTCAGATAGCCGCGGTGGGGGTTGAAGGCGTCGAAGGCGCGGACGAAGGGGTCGTGCTCGAAGAGGCTCGGGTCTTGCTGGCGGAGCAGGAGGGGCAGGCGATAGGCCTGGTCACCGTCGCGGCTGTGATAGCCGCGGAGGGTCAGGAAGAAGCCGAGGATCAAGAAGAAGCCCCATCCTCGGGGCAGGGAACGCGCCATCCTGGTCCTCCCGCACACTCCTGCATCCGAGGCATCCGGGCCCGGGCGAGCGAGAGTGTGCCGGAGGTCTGCTGGCGGGTCAACCTCACTTCGAGGCGTCGGCCCTGGAGGTCCGCAAGGCCTCTTCCACCGACTTGACGGCCTCGGTCAGTTCGGAGTCGAGGTCGCCATTGTCCGCCCCCTCGGCCTTGCCCGCCGACCACTGAAGCTGCGGGGTGCGGCTGGCCGTCTGGACGGCGGGCTTGTCTTCGGCGGGCTCGCCGTGGTTGCCGAAGCCCATCTTCTTGATGTGGGCGACGAACATCTTCACCGGCGGCGAGGCCCAGATCTTGGGGGCCGGCTTATACTTCTCGTTCCAAACCAGGACCTTCGACTTCTCCGCCTGGCTCAAGGCCCAGGGGATATTCTTGATGTGTTCGATCGCATGGGTCTGGAACCCGTTGGCGACGAAGGCCGCGACGATCAGCCCTTTGGCGAGCCCCAGCAATGCGCCGGCCATCTGGTCGTTGCGGTTGGATTCCTCGACGCCGGTCGACTGGCGTCGATAGAGCTTGACGGCCAACGTGCAAAGCCCGACCAGGACAAGATAGGTGATGATAGCCGAGCCCCACCAGAGTCCGCGCTCGAGGAGGTCGGGCTGCAAGGATGGGAGCGACGGCAGGATGTGGGGTTTAGCGTAGTTACGGATCGGGTCGGCAGCATAGACGGAGCAGACCAGGCCCACCAGGCGGATCGCTTGGAGGACAAACCCTTTGAGGTAGCCTCGGATGGCCATGATCAGCACCAGCCCACCCAGAGCCAGGTCTAATCCCATATTCGCGCCCCTTCTCTCAGTTGCAAATTCGGCGAATCGTTTTTCGACTATTCGTCGGCCGGGGCCGGTTCTTGTCGACCAAATTGACGCAGCCGTATCGATTTCATCGGCCGCACCTGGTGGCGATCTTGAGCCTATTCGCTCTTCTCTCGACGATTTCTTGCCTTACTACGAGCGGGCCAGCCTGGCGGGGGGCGAGTTCGTCTCGCACTCTCTTTATTCTATGGTAGCACGCAGGGAGTCGCGAGTTCGTCTCAACCCGAAATCGAGGCTCAGGTCGAGGCAGGTGCAGCCTCGCCGGCAAGCGGGCTCGACGTTGGTGGCATCCCCGCCTGATTCTTGCCGGAGACGACCGGCAGGTTGAGGAAGTGCCGCTCGACGCCCCAGAAGAAGGCCCAGCTCACCGCGACGGCGAGGCTCGAGACCAGGGGGACCATCACCAGCACGCGGGTCCAGAAACTCGTGAGACCCATCTCATAGAGCCAGTTATTCCCCGCCGTGCAGACGGGCAGGTGGACGAGGTAGATGCTATAGCATCGACGCCCGCAGGCCCGGAACGGGCGGAGCCAGGCCCAACCTTCGCTGGCGGCATCCCATCTTTTGGAACCGATCAGGATGAGCCCGAAAAGACTCGCCATCGTGATGGAATAGGCGGCCGGGCTGGTGAGGTTCCCGAAAAGACCCGAGAGCCCGAGGAGGACCAAGATCCCCTCGACGACCCGCCGCACGGTCGACGATCCTGGGCAATTCAGGCGCCAGTAGACCGCCAGGCCGATCGCGAACTCATGCCAGAGGTAGAGGAAAGAGCCCTGGATCGACTCGATCCGCCCGATGTCGGCCGCAGCAATCCGAATGAGGAAAGCCGACCCCGTCACCGCAGCAAGCACGCCAATTAACCGTCGCGGGGCGAGGAGCAGGGCGAGGAAGCAGACGGAGTAGAACTGCTCCTCGTAGCAGAGCGACCAGGCGACTCGCGTGAAGACCTTCGCCACCGGGGGCTTCCAGACGAGCGGGCGCCACTCCTCGGTCAGCGTCAGGTTCCCCACCCATTGCGTCGCATCGAGGTCACCCGGCGAGTCGAGTTGCAGGGCATGCAGCCCCGTGTGGTAGCGAGCCAATCCTAGAGCGTCCAGGCCCGCCGTGACGGCGACGAACCAGAGCAGGGCGGCCCAGTAGGGGGGATAAATCCGCCAGAGCCGCCGGCCCAGGAACCGCAGGGCCCCGAGGCCTCGCCGGCTGGCGGCATCGACGCTCGCCGCGATGCAATACCCGCTGATGACGAAGAAGAGGGGGACGCCCAGATTCATCCGCCAGAAGAACGTCGCCGCCCCCCAGCGCAGCCAGGACTCGAGGCCGATCGTCGCGGTCGAATCCAGGATTACGGAGAAGCCTGCGTGATGGAGGACGACCATCAAGCAGGCGAGCCCTCGCCAGGCGTCGAGCAGGCGATAGCGGGGGTCGCGGCCGGGCAAGAGCCGACTCGTGTCGCTTCCGGTCGTCACGCCAACTTCATCCTTCCCGGAATCCCAAAGAACGTTCACACGCCCCCTGGACGTCTATGCTACAATGCTTGCAGGCGTCCGAGTGCCGGCAGCGTGGAAGATCTGACTCCAATCCGCATCTCCCAAGGTATTCGGGCACCCAGCTCCACGCCGAGTCGCCAGTATCCCCGAGAAAATCGATATTTTTTGGATCGATTGTGGATCCGATATTTTTTATCGTATCGCTATAATTCCGTCGCCATGCTACTGCGCCGGCGTTGGCGCAATCCCCCAGTTTCGCGTTAGCTGACTTGCACGCCGTATGATCCCGGATCGCAACGCAGCGAGAGGAGAGTCATTCATGCGGTCGCGATGGTCTCGGCCGGGTTTCACTCTGATCGAGCTCCTGGTGGTCGTGGCGATCATCGGGCTCCTGGTCGCCCTTTTGCTGCCCGCTGTCCAGGCCGCCCGCGAAGCGGCGAGGCGATCGACCTGCGTCAATAACCTCCGCCAGATTGCGCTCGCCGTCCAGAGTTATCACGATACCAATCTCGTCTTCCCGCCGCAGATTGGTTACTACCCGGCCTGGAACACGCAGCAGGACCACCGGGTGAGCTGGATGGTTCAGATCCTGCCCCAGCTCGAACAGCCCAAACTCTTCAACGCCTACAACTTCTGGAACAGCATCGGGCCGATGCACGGCGTCCCCTGGTGCTCCGACAGCAACGCGACCGTGTTGATGACGCCGGTCAACGCCTATCTCTGCCCGAGCTATCCCGGCCAGGCAAAACTCGCCGGCCAGGCGGATTTCAGCACGCTTCCGTTCCCCCAACGCGACTGGGCGGTCGGCGTGACCTGCTACAAGGGGAACCTCGGCGACAACCCGCCCGGCAATGCCTTCCCCACCCCGTATCCGTTCCTGGGGGACGTCTCGGAAGCCCGCGGGATCTTCTGGCGGGCCACCCAGGTCGTGTCGATCGCCGCCGTGGGGGATGGGGCCAGCAATACATTCCTGGCGGGCGAGGCCTTGCCTGACCAGTGCCGCTGGAATAGCTGGGGACAGAGCAACCATGCCGTGGCGGTGACTTCGATCCCGCTGAACACGAAGCTCAACACCGACCCCAGGCGGTATTCTACCTGCTGGGGATTCCAGAGTAAGCATTACGGCGGCGCAAACTTCGCCTACATCGACGGTTCCGTCCGCTTCATCAGGGATACGGTGAATTATGCCGTTTATATGGCGGCGAGCTCGCGCGAAGGGGGCGAGTCGGTCAGCTCCGACCTATATTGATCGCCTGATGAAAACGGCCCCCCTCGCCATCGGCCTCATCTCACTCGTGCCACTCCTGGGCATCTCGGGCTGCACTCCGCCCGCCGAACCCCATCCCAAGACGGTGGAAGTGAAGGGGAAGGTTTCCTATCAGGGCCGACCCCTGACCAGGGGGACCATCACCTTCCGCCCAGACGACGGCAGGCCGGCGCTTGGCGACATCCAGCCGGACGGCAGCTACACCCTGAGCACATTCGAGAAGGATGACGGGGCCATCATCGGGCATCATCGCGTCTCGGTGAGTTCCTCGGACGAAGATCCCACCGTCATGCCCGGCTCTCCCAACTACAGGCCGGCCAGGGAATTGATCCCGAAAAAGTACACGACTTTCGAGTCCTCCGGACTCGATGCCACGGTTGGGGAACAGCCCAGGCCGCAAAACTTCGACTTGAAGTGACGATGGCCCGAACCCGTTGCCCCGGTCCATGACTGATTGCGGGCGTCGAGCCCTTGGCCGCGGGCATCCTCCGCGAGACAATGGGCCTCGAACCGATTCGCAACACACTCAGGCTGGTTCGGGGACAGTTCGCATGCGTTATCAGAGGCTCGTCGCGGTTCTCGTTGGCCTCGTGCTGGGATCCGGTCAAGGTCCGAGCCGAGCGGACGAATTCGACCGACTCGAAGGGGAGGCGCTGGCCTCCTTGCGGAAATCGGGCGACGTCGCCTCGCACAAGCGTCTCAGCATCGTCGACCTCGACGCCCTGCCGACGGCCCTCGCCGACGTCCGTTCGGCCTTCCTAATCGTGAAGACAGACCAGGGCAACCTCGCCCGCCTGCTTGTGTCCCCCGCGTTTCGCAAGCAGCCCGGGAACCAGGCGAAGCCGCTCCCCGTCCTGATGCTGGAACGCTTCGACACGTTCGAGTCGGGCAACCTGAGCACGCGGCTCGCCCACGGCAAGGAGTTGCTCCTGTTCGATGGGTTCCAGTTCGACCTGGACAGCGGCCAGGTCGTCCCGGAAGGCCAGGGGGGAGACCTCAAGTTCGAGGCCGCGAACGGAAGCCCCAGTCTCGTCGCCCTCGGCAGCGTAGAGATCAGCACGCTCAAGCGGGCCCCGGTGACGACGAAGGGGGAGGCTGCTGGAGGGCCTTCGACAGGCAGGACGGTCCTCGCCACCGACTATGCAGGCCGGTTCCGGCTCTATGCCAATGGGCAATGGTCGGGGACGCTCGACCTCAAGGTCGACCCACAGGGGGCGATCTCGGGCTGGTTCCGTTCCGATCTCAACGGGACCTCGTACGAGGTCGACGGTCAGGTCGCCCGCGAGATTCCTCCCAGGGCCGAGTTCACGATCCGATTCCCCCGGAGCCGCCAGGAGTTCGACGGACACCTGTGGACCGAGGGCAAGGGGGCGATGGCGGGCACCTTGCGGATGCTCGACCGCTCTTACGGCTTCTTCGCCATCCGCGAGGGGGGCAAGTTCGCCCCCCAGGGGGAAGAGATCCCGCTCGACGCCGCTCCCAAGACGGGCCAGCACGTGATCTCGCTGGCCCAGGGGAGTCTCAAGCTCGACGGCCAGGCCGTTACCGAGGACTCGCTGGCGGAATCCCTCAAAAAACTCGTCGCGGCCAACCCGGCGACCTCAGCCATCCTCGATGTGGACGCGGCCGAACCATTCCAGGCCGTTCAGAAGGTGATGGGGGTGATCCGGGGGGCGGGTGTGAACGCGATCCGACTGGCCCCGAACGACCCTCAACCGTGAATGGCGAAGGTCGCGCGGGGCTGGCCCTGAGACACCGAGTTTAGCGGGAGGCCTTCACTTCGAGAGCCTTCAAGGTGTCGGCGTGGCTCTTCTTCTCGTCGATCCGCAGGCGACGGTACTCGGCGAGGAACCGCGAGAACCGGCGAGGGTAGTTCGAGCCGATGCGAACGGATGGCTTCCAGGTCAGGGCGGCGTCGAAGACCTCGAACGGGCTTGCCGTCTGATTCGTGCTTCGGATCGACTTCACCGCCTGAGCGGTCAGTTCGACGATCCTCGGGGCGTCCTCGAAGTACGTGGCGGTCAGGCGTTCGAGCCGTTCCGCGGTCGCGATGACGAGCGGATCCGAAGCCGGCAGCGGGCGATTCGCCTCGATCATGGCCAGGCGATGGGCGGGGACGATCCGGAGATCGGGCCCGAAGATCGGCGGATTGGGCGGGGTGAACTCATCCGGGGCGATCAGGAGGGACGTCCCGGATTCGATCAGGACCGGCGCAGGGGCCTGCGCCAGGCAGGGGGCGGCCTGCGCCGCGATCCCGAAGGCTGCTATGACGAACACCCGTTTCATGGGGGTGGCTCTTTCTCTCGTGGGGAGACCGTCGTGGACGCTCGATGATGGCGGCGTCCGCGGGCGCGTTGCAGGCCCCAGGCCGAGAGAGACCGATATTCGACATCCCGTCGCCGTGGGTCAGAATCCGCACCGACGCAAGTGTACAACACTGCGGGCGACCCGGCCTTGCCTCGCCTCGAGCCCCGGCTCTTCCTCCCCGCCGATCCCCTCGATCTCGATCGTGCAGGCCCCGTGGTAGTTGATGCTCTCGAGGACCTCGCGGATCCTCACGAAGTCGACGGCCCCCCCCTCGCCGATGGCGGGGAAGTACCAGTCCTCGAGGCCGCCACGGTTGTCCTTCACGTGGACGTTCTTGACGTAATCCTTGACCCTGGCAAGCTCCGAGACCGGGTCGAGTCCCTCGTTGTAGTACGCGATGTTGCCCGTGTCGAAGTTAAGACGTACGCGGGGGTGGTCGACTTCGTCCATCAGCCTGAGCATCGCGTCGGCGTTCTGAGTCGGGCCCTTGTGGGTCTCGAGGGCAATGACGAGGTCGAGCCCCTCGGCACGGTCGCCCAGCTCGCGCAGATGCGCAACGACTTTCTCGCGTTCGTGATCGTCGACGGGCTGGCCGGCGCCGGAAACGACGACGGGAACGCCGAACCAGCGGGCGGCGAAGTCCATGCGGCGGGCGGTGAGGTCGGCCCCCTCGCGCGTCCGCATATCCGCGCCCCCGACGTTGCAGCCGCTGACCTTCACATTGTGCTTGGCGAGATGATCGACGAACGACTGCGCGGTGGCGTCATCGGCCTTCTCGGTCACGACGACCGACTCGGGGATCACGAGGCCGCCGAAGTTATGGCCGCGGAGGGCCAGTTCGAGGTGGTCGATCCCCGCGGCATTGATCTGCTCGACGGCGACCCAGACGCCCGAAGGGCCGTAGTTGTTCGTGTAGCAACTGATCGTCGACTTCAAGATTCGATCTCCGCTTCGGCGGGGGGCTGGGACTTCGAAGAGGCCACCCGCATAGATCCCGGCCCCGACCACGGCTCGAGCACGACGGGGACGTCGGCCAGCGGGTTCACGACGCGGAGGGTGCAGCGCCCCGAAAGGACGTCGGTCAAGGCGCTGCCGCAGACCTCGGCACGCCAGCCGCGGACGAGGTCGGGCCTGTGTTCTTCCGGGCAGCCGTGGGCATGCCAGCGGATCAGTTCCTTGAGGTCGTGCGAGGCGCCGACCAACCCCGATGCAACCTTGTGCTGGGTGCAGCACTGAGCGAGCGCGGCGGCGAGCAGGTTGACGACCATGGTGAGCCCTGGTCCGTCCTCGTGGCGATCGGGGGGCTCGGGCAGATCATCGTGGGGGACGAGTTGGGCCTCGGCGATCACCGCGAGGATCTCGTGGGACTTGTTCAGCAGGTGAGGCCGATTGAAGTCGCGGAGGGCTTCCAGGTCTTTCCGATTCGCCGGCTGCCGCTTGGCGATGGCGACGAGCAGGTCGTCACGGAGCAACTGGCGGAGCGGGCGATTGGCCCGCCTGGCCTCGTCGTGCCGCCACTCGGCGAGCCGCCTGGCGACCTCCAGGCTCCGGCGATTCAACTGATGGAGCCCGGGCAGGCGTCTCCAGCGCTCTTCCTCGGCGAGGTTCTGGATCTCCCCGACGAAGTCGGCGAACTCCGCCTCGACCCACTCGGTACGCTTCCAGCGGGCGGATTGGGCCGCGAGGAGGTCGGCGAGTTCGAGCAGGTAGCGGACATCGTCGAGGGCGTACCGCATCTGGGCCGGCGAGAGTGGCCGGCGACGCCAGTCGGTCCGCGTCTCGCCCCCCGAAACCGAGACCCGGAGGGCCTGGCCGATCAGATTCACGAGCGAGAGGGGATACCCGTAGCCGACGAGGCCGGCCACGAGTTGGACGTCATAGACCCGGCTCGGGACCTTGCCCGTCTTGTACTTGCAGATCCGCAGGTCCTCTCGCGCGGCGTGCATCACGACTTCGATGGAAGGGTCGTTCACGACCTCCCAGAAGGCCGAGAGGTCGCGAATCGCCAGCGGGTCGACGATCGCGAGGCGGTCTCGCGTGGCGACCTGGATCAGGCAGAGGACCGGCTCGAACGTCTCCTCCGAGACGAACTCCGTATCGAAGGCGAATCGGCCCGCTGCGCGGAGATCTGCGACCAGCTCGTCCAGGCCGGCCGCAGTCGCGATGAAATCTCCTGCATCCACATCCGCCATCGACCTTATGGTGCCTCACGGGCTCGGATCAAAGCTTCGAACGAATTACGTCGTAACGAAGATTATCCAGCCTGCGCGAGCACGTTGCAAGAAGTAAACACTCCGGCAAGTTTTCGGACGCATGCTCATGCCCGAATTTTTACATTCCCGTGGTGATTGGCTCGGCTCAGCCGCCCACGCCCGCCAGGGAGTTCGTCGCCAGCGAGAGGAACTCGAGTATAACGTCGTTAGTCGCGCCGGGGTTCTCCATGGGCGCGAGGTGCCCCGCATCGGGGATCGTGATGAACCGGGATCGGGGGATCTGGTCGGCCATCGATCGCATCTCGTCGGGGGGCGTGATGGCGTCTTGCTCGCCGACGACCACGAGCGTGGGGACGTCGATCTTGCCGAGCTCGGGCGTCCGGTCGGGGCGGATCGCCATGCCGCGCAAGGTCCCGGCGATCGTGCGGGTCGGGGTCTTCTCGATCATTCTCTGGACCTTCGCGGCGAGATCCGGATGCGCCTCGCGGCTCGACTCTCCCAGGAGCTTGGGGAGCATCGCCTCGATCACGGGCTCGGTGCTGTGACTCGCCTCGACCTTCTGCGCAAGTTGCTCACGATTGGCGGCGGCCTCGGGTGAGTCGTTCTTCGCACGCGTGTCGAGGAGCATGAGGCCTCGCACGCGCTCGGGGTATCGCGCGATCAGGGAGAAGGCGACGTATCCCCCCATCGAGAGGCCGCCGAGCACGACCGGCTCGGTCAGTTGGAGGGCGTCGAGCAGCTCGATGACGTCGTCGGCCATCTCGTCCATCGTGTAGACGCCGTCGGGCGCGGCGGACTTGCCGTGGCCGCGGAGGTCGGGCGCGATGATCCGGTACATGGAGCCGACGTCGGACAACTGCTTTGCCCACATCGTCCGATTCAGCGGAAAACCATGCAGCAATACCACCACGGGCCCGGGCCCGTGGTCATCGTAAGCCAGTAGCATGGCAACTTCCTCCAGGGTGTCGCGTCGACTCGCTCGTCGAGATGAGACGCCGAAGGCCAGGCCCGCCATCGCGGACGCCGACCGGTTCGACACGAAAGGCGCCTGGCCGGGGGTGCGAGTCTTGCTGTGACCGATCTCGAGCCTTGAGAATCCCCCGCGGCTTCATCATAGTTGAGCCTCAACACAGACCCAACGGGCAAAGGGTGTGCCGTCCCGGAATTCCAAGGCGTGTGCCGACCCCCGGGTTCGGGATGGCCTTTCGCATTGCTCCCGAAGTTGGCCGACAAATGACGCCGGAGGTCCAGGCAGTGATTGCGACGCAGCAACCAACGAACCCGAGACCGAGGTCTCGCACCCTCTCGCTCGCAGCCTTCGGGCTGATCGCGGCCTGTGCGTCCCTCATGGGCCCCGCCCTCGGGGCCGAGGCCGACCCGAGGCTCGCCGGCTACCGAACCCCGCCGGGGTGGAAGGTCGAGATCGCCGCGGCCGAACCCCTGGTCGTCAACCCGGTGACCATGACCTTCGGCGACGACGGCCGGCTCTACGTCATCGAGTGGAAAGAAGGGCGCGAGTTCAACGACCACATCAAGGTCCTGACCGACACCGACGGCAACGGCACGTTCGACAAGGCCGAGATGTACATGGACCATCTCGACCTCCCCGCCGGCATCCTTTTCTGGGACGGCTGGACGTATCTCACCCTCGAGCACGACGTCGTGCGCCTCAAGGACAAGGACGGCGACGGCAAGTTCGAGACACGCGAGGTGATCGCCTCGGGATTCGGCAACGACAACTCTCACCACCGGGTCTCGGGCATGTCGATGGGCCCCGACGGATGGCTCTACCTGACGACGGGCGATAGCGACGCCCACGCCAAGGGCTCCGACGGCTCGACCGCCACCGTCCTGCGCTGCGGCGGCGTCTTCCGCTGCAGGCCCGACGGCTCAAAGATGGAGAACTTCGCCTATGGGATGCGGAACCCCTGGGGCAACGTCGCCTTCGACGACGCCTTCCGCGTCTTCCACACGGATAACGACAACGAAGGCTCCCCCGGCTTCACCGGCTGCCGGATCCTGCATGCCGTCAACAGCGGCGACTACGGCTGGAGGCTCCGCGAAGGGGCCCGCTGCTGCGCCCCCGACTTCGAGCGGGCCACCTGGAACGGCGGCAGGCCCGGCCGCCTCGGCTGGGTCACCGAGACCGGGCGCGGGGCTCCCGCCGGGCTCTGCGTCCTGAACTCGGCCGCCTTCCCGGCGAGCACGCAGAACCTGCTCGTCTACCCCGACGTCTTCCGCAAACTCGTCCGGGCCTACAAGGTCAAGCCGGCCGGCGCGACCTTCGAGCTCGACCGTGAGTTCGAGTTGCTCGCCTCCGACGAAGGCCTCTTCCGCCCGACCGACGCCGAGGTCGGACCCGAAGGCGCACTCTACATCCTCGACTGGCGGACCGACTCGGGCGGTGCCGGGCGGCTCTCCGGCAATGGACAGACGGGCCGGATCTACCGGATGACCTGGGCGGGCACCGACGCCGAGCCGGCCGTCGCCACCTTGCCTCGCGACCGCTTCGTCGGCTTGACGAAGGCCGATGAGGAGAGCCTCCTGAAGAACCTCGCTTCGAACGACGAGGTCCTGCGCCGGAGGACGGGGCTCGAGCTGATCCGCCGCAAGCCCGCGAACCTCGCGAAGCTCTCCGACCTTGCGAAGGACGAGAAGGCGGCCCCTTCGGCGAGGCGTCATGCCCTGGCTGTTGTTGCGGCCGTGGATCCGATCCAGGCCTATCCCGTCTATGACGCGATCATCAAGGGAAGCGACAACGACCTCAAGCGGCTGGCCCTCGAGAACGCGGCCCGATCGGCGAACGGCAAGACCCCGACCGTCGACCTGCTTCCCTTCTTCGCCGACTTCCAGGGGGCCGACGCCCTCCAGAAGCTCGCGAAGATCGACCCCGCCGTCCTGCGGGCGCTCGTTATGTACATCGGCGCCGAGCGTGCCCATGACAAGACGCTGGCCATCGCCAAGGCCTCGAACTCGCCCATCGACAAGCTCGCCGCCGAGTTCACCAAGGGGATCAACGACTACATCCTGCTCGCCCTGGCCGCTGAGAACCTCGAGGCCGATGCCTTCCTCCGCGACGCATTCACCCGGGCCCTCGAGCTGAGCGACCCGGACATCTCCGAGACCCTCTCCCAGACGATCACGAGCGAGGACCCCAAGCTCCGGGCCGCCGCGCTCTTCGCCGTGCAAGGGTGGCGGGGCTCGCAGGGGATCGCGACCCTCGTCCGCCTCGCGACCAGCCACGAGGACATCCCGGCCGGCGCCCGCGTCGGCCTCTTCCGGGCCCTCCGCGAGCAGGTCACGCTCGTCCACCCCGATCGCATCGCGGAATGGCTCCGCGACACGCCCAAGGCCGACGGAGCCGCCCGCGCCGAGGCGATCCATGTCCTGACCGCCATGCACCAGAAGGCCGCCCTGGCCGTCGCCCCGATCCTCAAGGGGCTCGTGCTCGACGGCGACCCGGCGGTCCGTCGGGCCGCGCTCGTCCTCGCGAGCGAGATCCGCTCCGGTGCCGTGAAGGAAGCCCTCGTGGCGCTGGCGAAGGCCGGTGATCGCTCGGCCGAGGAGCGTCGCCTGGCGATCACCGCGCTCCGTTCCTACGAGGATCGCGGCCTCGTCCCCCTCTTCGGCGAGCTCTTCGCCACGAGCGACGACACCCCATTCCGCATTGAGCTGCTCCAGACCCTCGCCGCGCTCGACTTTCCGTCGGCGGCGACCCGGGCGAAGGCACTGCTCCTGGAGAAGGACGAGAAGCTCCGCCAGGAAGCGATCTCCGTCCTCGGCCAGAAGCCCGAGACCGCGCTCGCCGTGGCCGAGCAATTCAACCGGGGCAAGCTCCCCTCCGAGGACCTCTCCCGGGTGATCGAGGCCGTCCGGCCCCACGCCACCCCGGAGATCCAGGCGGCGATGGAGACGCTCCTCAAGAAGACGGTCCTCGCCGCACCGACCGGCCAGGAAGCGGCGAGGCTGCGAAACTACGTCGAGAGGCGAGGCGACCCCAGCCGGGGCAAGGCCTTATATCTCGATACCAAGAAGACGAACTGCACGACCTGCCACCGCCTCGAAGGGCTCGGCGGCGCGGTCGGCCCCGACCTGACCCGGATCTACGAGACCCTCTCGTTTGACAAGCGGGTGGAGTCGATCCTGGATCCGTCGAAGGAGATCAAGGAGGGCTTCGGCACCTTCAAGGTCGCCACGAAGGACGGCCGGGTCATCTCCGGCCTGCTCCTGAGCGACACCGACGAGGCCGTCGTCCTCAAGGACGCCCAGGGCCGCGAGGTGAAGATCCCGGCGGCCGAGGTCGACGAGAAGGGCCCCGACAAGACGAGCCTCATGCCCGCCGGCGTCGTGGGTCATCTCTCCTTCAACGAGCTCGCCGACCTGCTCGCATTCCTCGGCAGCCGCACGGCGCAGGAGAGCCTGCGGTCCGAGAACGCCGGCGGTCGTTGACGTCCCGACGGAGACGCGCGGAGGGGGCTCGAGCCGGTCGGACTGGCCGAGGCCCCCTCGACTTACCTACAATATCCCCGACTCATCGAACGCCTTTTGCCACACGCAGCGGATCCGACCCATGCCGACCCCCAACGAACTTTACGACCAGGCCGTAGACCTCCGCGACAAGGGCGACAAGCCGGGCGCCATCGCCATCCTCGAGGAAGCCGTCGCGGCCGACCCCGCCTTCGTCATCGGCCACGGCATGCTGGCCAAGCTCTATGCCGACGTCGCCGAGATTGACGAGGCCATCGCCCACGCCAAGAAGGTGGTCGAGCTCGAGCCCGAAGACACCTTCAGCTACACCGCCCTCTCCGTCATCTATCAGCGCTGCGGCAAGATCCCTGAGGCCGAGCACGCCAAGGCGATCGCCTACAACAAGCAGATGGGCTTCGAGTAATCGACGCCGCGGATCACGTCATCTCGACAACGAGTCCGATGGCGCCGTCCTCGACGGGCCGTCGGACGACCACTCGACCCTCACATCTGCCTCGGCCCCGGATCGCGAACGGAGAAATCCTCGACGATGTCATCGCCTTATGTCTTGAATGACCCCTCCGCGCTGCTCAGCCCCTCGCTGCTGATCTTCCGCCCGATCCTCGTGAAGAACCTCGAGGCGATGATCGGCATGGCCGGCGGTGCCGAGCGGCTCCGGCCGCACGTGAAGACGCACAAGATGGCCGAGGTCGTGCGCCTGAGCGAAGAGATGGGGATCCACAAGCATAAGTGCGCCACAATCGCCGAGGCCGAGATGATCGCCGCGGCCGGGGGCAACGACGTCCTCATCGCCTACCCGCTCGTCGGCCCCAACGTCAAGCGCCTTGCGAAGCTGGCGAAGGCCTATCCGCTGACGACTTTCCGCACCCTCGTCGATCACCCCGAGTCGGCCAAGGCCCTCTCCGCCGGGCTCGAAGGGGTCGAGAAGCCGATCCCCATCCTGATTGATCTCGAGGTCGGCATGGGACGCACCGGTATCGCGCCCGAAGCTGCGCTCGAGCTGGTCGAGCTCGTCACGAGCCTGCCCAACCTCGAGTTCGACGGCCTGCACGCCTACGACGGCCACATCCACGAGACCGACCTGGAAGAGCGTCGGCGGCTCGTCAAAGCAGGGGTCGAGCGGACGCTCAAGCTCCGCGACCGGATCGAGGCCAAGGGGATCCCGGTCAATCGGCTCGTGATGGGGGGGACGCCGAGCTTCCCCGTCCACGCCACGCTCGACGCCCCGGGGGTCGAGCTCTCGCCGGGCACGTCCGCCTTCCACGACGTCAGCTACGCGACCAAATTCCCGGATCTCCCGTACACGCCGGCCGCGGTCGTCCTGACCCGCGTGATCAGCCGGCCGGGGCCGGACAGCATCTGCCTCGACCTCGGGCACAAGGCCGTCGCGGCCGACCCCGCGGGGCCTCGCGTCGCGCTGCTCGGCGTCCCCGACGCGACGCTCGGCAAGCAGAACGAGGAGCACCTCGTCGTGACGACGCCCCATGCCGATGCGTTCCCCCCCGGCACGCCCGTCCTCGCGATCCCGATGCACATCTGCCCGACCTTCGCCCTCCATCGCAAGGCCTACGTCATCGACAACGGCGAAGTCGTGGCCGAGTGGGAAGTCACCGCAAGGGACCGCGTGCTCACCATCTGATCCGTTAACGCAAAGGCCGACATCCGGGCGAGTGAGCTTTCTCGCCCGGATGTCGGCCTTGTCTTTCAATCCTCTGGCTCAATCCTCGATCAACTCTTCCTCGAGGTGCTCGGCCGTCTCGGTGAGGCTGCGGACGAGGCCGAGGTTCGAGAGATAGACGCAGAGGCTGACGAGGGCGCCCGCGTACATCAGCACGCGGAAACCCATCATGGCGAGCGCGCCCGACGGGTGCGAGACGAGCTTGAAGAGCTGGTCGCTGACCCCTTCCGTGAGGCCGATCGCGCCGAAGGGGAGGGGGACGGCCGTCGTGAAAAGGGTGAGCGGGACCATCAGGAAGTGGTCCGCGATCGACGGGAGCCCCACGGGGAACATCGTCCGGCTGATCGTGTAGAAGGCCAGGACGTTCAGCCCGTGACAGACCGCCGACAGCAGGAACGATCCGAAGACGACGCCGAGGCGGCCTCGATAGGTCTCGGAGATCATCCGCAGCTCATTCAACAGGAATGCGAGCTTGCTGTGGGGGTGGGGCTGGCCGTCGACGCCCGGGGCAGGCGGGGGGAAGAGCCGGAAGAGGGCCTGCGTGAAGATCGATGCGAGGCCGAGGAAGCCGGCGGCGAGGAAGGCCCAGACGATCAGGATCAGGCGCTGGACGACCGGAGGGGCGAATGACCAGGCGAAGATCCCCGCGACGCCCGCCAGGATGAACAGGCCGAGCAGGCCGAGGATGCGGTCGAGGACCATCGACGCGATCCCCTTCGTCGTGTTGATCTTCATCTTGGCGAGGAAGGCCGCCTTGATGAGGTCGCCCCCGACGGCGCCCGGGATCACGATGTTGTACACGTTGCCGACGTACCCGAGCAGCAGGGCGTCGCGGAGCCGGAAGCTCGGCTCGATCACCCGCACGAGCCAGTTCCATCGCACGAACGTCAGGAAGAGGCTGGCGAGGTAGATCCCGAACGCGAGCGCGATCAGCTTGGGGTCGAGGTCCCGGCTGAAGACGTCCCGGATCGGCCCCCGGTTCTTGTAGATGACCAGGCCGAGCAGGCCGAACGCGATGACGAGCAGCAATGCGTTGATCAGCAGGGATCGTTGCGGATTCTTCGGTTTCGACATTGGGGGACGGCCTCACTCGGGTCGGTATGGATCCGCGCGGTCCGCGATCGGGGTCAGAGGGAGCCCTTGGTCGACGGGACCCCGTCGTTGCGGGGGTCGCGCTCGGTGGCCATGCGGAGCGTCCTGGCCAGCCCCTTGAAGATCGCCTCGCTGATGTGGTGGCTGTTCCGCCCGTAGTGCAGCAGGACGTGCAGGTTCATCCGCCCCTGGGTCGAGAACGCCTGCCAGAAGTCGGCCACGAGCTCGGTGTCGAAGGTGCCGATCTTGGGCGAGGGGAACGGGGCGTTCCAGGCCCAGTAAGGCCGGCCACCGAGGTCCACCGCGCACGTCACCAGCGTCTCGTCCATCGGCAGGACGACGTGGCCGTAGCGCCTGATCCCCGCGCGATCTCCCAGGGCCCGGTCGAGCGCCTGCCCCAGGCAGATCCCGATGTCCTCGGTCGTGTGGTGGTCGTCGACGTGCAGGTCGCCGTTGCAGGTGACCGTGAGGTCCATCAGCGAATGCCGCGCGTAGAGCTCGAGCATGTGGTCGAGGAACCCGACGCCGGTCGCGACCTGGCATTGCCCGCGGCCGTCGAGGTCGAGGGTGAGTCGGATGTCGGTCTCTCGCGTCTTGCGCACGATCTCGGCTGTACGGTTCGCCACGGCGTTCGGCTCACTTCCCGGCGGTTTCGCTTCGGCCTCGACCCGACCACGCTCGTTCGAGGAGTTTCAAGGCCCATCACTCTAGCAGAATTCGGCCGCGACCGCGCGAGTCTCTCCGACCGACCGTCATCGTGAGCGACGCCCCCCCCGAAAAGATTCCTCGAGACGACCGCCAGCCACTTGCAAGGGAACTCCGGTAATATTACTTTTCGAAAAATCGTAATAAGGCTGAGTTCCCCCCCGAGCTCGCGAGCGAGGCAGACTGCCATGAAGCGTCCAGGCCGACCCGGCTTCACGCTGATCGAACTGCTGGTGGTGATCGCGATCATCGGCGTGCTCGTGGGATTGCTGCTGCCGGCGGTCCAGGGGGCCCGGGAGGCCGCGCGTCGGATGGACTGTCAGAGCCATCTCCACCAGATCGGCCTTGGAGTCATGCAGTACTTCGACGACTGGAACGGCCAGTTCTTCCTGCACCATCCGTTCGACGCCGACGTCAGCTCTCAGGTCGATGCGGCCGAGTCGTTCGCCGAGATCTACTGGGAAGACAAGATCATGCCATACGTCAACCCGCTCTACGCCAACGAGGCGATCGCGAAGGGGGGGACGCAGGTCGCCGACGAGAAGATCTTCCGCTGCATGTCGGATATCTCGAGGATCGAGCCTTACATCGACCCCGACACGAACAAGCCCGCCGGCATCGCCAACCGCACGAGTTACCTGATGAACTCGCTCTTGAGCCACAAGACGAGGCGCTACGGGCGCTGGTCGTTCCCCAGGTTCCAGAACGAGATCGGCACCTCGAACTTCGTGGCCTTCAACGAGCGCGACGGCAAGCAGATGGACATCGACCCCAACGCCGAGCCGAGGCAGGACGACTACGATATCTGGATGGGGACCCAGACCCTCGACACCTGGGTCGCCTGGAACCGGCACGGCAACGCGAACGCCCTCTACCTCGACGGCCACGCCGTCTCGCGCTCCAAGGGAGACTCCTACCCGGGCATGTACCCGGGCGGGCAGTTGCTGACGCTCCCCACCTTCTTCCCCTGAGTGATCGGGGTCAACCCTTCACCAGCGGGACGAGGTTCTCGAGGAGTTTATCGATCTCCGAGTCGGTGCCGACGGTGATCCGGAGGCCATCGGGCAGGCCCGGGTAGCGCATGAGCCTGACCAGGATCTTTCGCTCTTTGAGGGCCTGGTAAATCTCACTGGCCGGAGGGCCCCCGGTACACCAGACGAAGTTGGCCTGACTCTCGGGGACGTGATAACCGAGGTCGCGGGCGGCCTTCGTGAGCCTGGTACGGGTCGCCAGGATCTTGGCGCGGGTCTCGGCGAGATACTCCTGATCCTCGATCGCGGCGACGCCCGCGGCCAGGCTGAGCTTGTCGCAGTTGTACGAGTCCTTGACCTTCGCCAGGCCCTCGACCATCGGGCGCTGGGCGATCAGGTAGCCGAGCCGCATCCCGGCCAGGCTGTACCCCTTGCTGAAGCTCCGCGTGACGATCACGTTCGGATGCTCGGCGACGAGCCCGACGCAATCGCTCTCGGCGAAGTCGGCATAGGCCTCATCAACGACGAGTGGGCCGTCGATCTTGCGGGCGAGCTCGCCGACCTGCGCCGGGCTGAGCGAGGTCCCCGAGGGGCTGTTCGGGTTCGCCAGGAATGTGAGCTTCGCGCCGGGCACGGCGAAGTCGTCCGCCGAGAGTTCCCAGTTGTCGCGGAAGGGGACCTCGACGACGCGGGCGTCCTGCAGCTCGGCGAGGGTCTTGTAGAGGATGTAGCTGGGGGTCGGATACGCGATCAGGTCCCCCGGGCCGGCGAAGGCGCGGGTAATGATCGTGAGGATGTCGTCGGAGCCGTTGCCGGCGAGGATCATCCCAGGGTCGACGCCGTGCTTCCTGGCCGCCGCCTCGCGGAAGGCCGTGCCCATCGGGTCGGGGTAGAGCCGGAGACGGTCGTCGATGGCCCCCGCGAGCGCCGGGGCGACGCGAGGGGAGGGGGGATACGGATTCTCATTCGTGTTCAGCTTGATGTAGACGCCGTCCCGGGGCTGCTCGCCCGGCACGTAGCCTGCCATGCGGTCGATGTGCGGGAGGAAATACGAGCGGCTCATGCGGCGATCACTTCGAGTTAGGGGAGGTCGAGGCCGCCAGGTTGGCGAGGGCCTCGTCGTCGATCCGGTAGACCGTCCACTCGTCCATCGGGCGTGCGCCCAGGGATCGATAAAAGCCGATCGAGGGTGCATTCCAGTCGAGCACCGACCACTCGAGCCGGCCGCAGCCGCGGTCGACGGCCACCCTGGCGACGCTCGCCAGCAGGGCCTTGCCGATCCCCCGGCCGCGATGGGTCTCGCGGACGTAGACATCCTCGAGGTAGAGGCCCGCCTGGCCCCGGAAGGTCGAGAAGGTCGAGAAATAGAGGGCGAAGCCGACCGACTCCCCGTCCACCTCGGCGAGGATCGCCTCGGCCGACGGCCTGGGCCCGAACAGGTGCGTGCGGAACGACTCGGGGGTCGCCTGCGCATACTCCTCAAGCTTCTCGTACTCGGCGAGTTCGAACACCATGCGGACGAGCGTTTCGGCGTCCTCGGCGCGACAGGGGCGGATGGTCGCGGTCATGCAGCATCAAGCGTGCAAACGCACACTTCCTGAAATTTTAGGGATGAAACGGCATGGATCGATGGAAGGATGGGCCGCGGGGCGGCAAACGCCCCGCGCCGTCATGGCCTCGGACGCATCCTGGGGTCGCGACAGCTCAGGCCCTCTGGTCATCCTCGAGCCGGACGTCGACGCTGTAGCGGTGGGCGGTGAGCCCTTCCTTGTCGGCGAGGAGCCGCACGTCGGGCGCGATCTGCGCGAGGCCTTCGCGGCTCACGAAGATCAGGCTCGTGCGCTTGAGGAAGTCGTTGGAGCAGAGGCCGGAGGCCCAGCGCGCCGTGCCCCCGGTGGGGAGGACGTGCGACGGCCCCGCGGCGTAGTCGCCCACGGCCACCGGCGTCTCGTGACCTAGGAAGATGGCCCCGGCGTTGGTGAGCCGCTCGGCCAGGCGTTCCGGGTCGGAGGTCGAGACGTGCAGGTGCTCGGGGGCGATCAGGTTCGTGAGGGTCACAGCCTCGTCCTCGTCACGGACCAGGATCAGGGCGCCGAACCGCTCGAGGCTGTCCCGAGCGAGGTCGCCGCGGCTCAACTGGGAGAGCTGCTGGGCGAGCGCGTCGGCGACGCGGTCGATCAGGTCGGGCTCCCAGGTGATCATGACACTGGCGCCCGGGGAATGTTCGGCCTGGCTGATGAGGTCGGCCGCCACGAAGCGGGGATCGGCCGTCCAGTCGGCGATCAGGACGACCTCGCTCGGGCCGGCGATGCTGTCGATGTCGACCTCGCCGTAGACGAAGCGCTTCGCGAGGGCGACGAAGAGGTTGCCGGGGCCGACGATCTTGTCGACGGCCGGGATCCCCTCGACGCCATACGCCAGCGCGGCGATCGCCTGGGCCCCGCCGATCCGGTGGACCTCGGTGACGCCGAGAGCATAACAGGCGGCGAGCAGGTCGGTGTTATAGCCACCGAACGGCGTCGGCGGCACGACGACGGCGATCTCTTCCACGCCGGCGGCCTGCGCGGGCACGACCGTCATCAGGAGCGACGACGGATAGGCCGCCGCGCCTCCCGGGATGCAGACGCCCACCCGCTGCAAGGGGCGATAGCGGAGCCGAAGCTCGGTATCGACCCCGCGCCTCAGCACGGCGTCCCGGTTCAAGATCCCGAGCTGGAAGGCCAGGATGTTTTCGCGGACCCGGCTGATCGTCTTGAGGTATTCCGGATCCGCCGCCTTGTGGGCCGCGCGGAGCTCGTCGCGCGAGACGCGCGCGGAGACGGCGTCGAGCTTGGCACCGTCGAGCTTGGCGGTGTACTCGAGCACGGCTTCGAGGCCCCGGTCGCGGACGTCGGCGCAGATCCGCTCGACGACCTCCTGCGGGGTCAGCGGCTCGCCGAACACCTCCATGGTCCGGGCACGCCCCTGAGGGCTGACGACATTACCCTTGGGGCTGAGCTGCCTGCGTAATTCGAGGATTGCTTCGCGCGCGTCGTCACTGGCGCAATCGATCCTGCTGATGTTGAGCGTCGTTGCCATCGGAACGGAGTTCTCCCTGAAGTCGGACGCGATCATTCTATCCCGCGCGTCGGCCGCTCGCCTCCACTTTTTCGCCGCCGACCTCCAAGCCCTCCTCAATGCGAGTCGAAACCCGACGCGGAGCCGGTTGACCGCGAAGTCCTCGGGCCGAGTAGAATAGGACCCCTCAGCGCCGCCCGAGGCGGTCGACCAGAATCCTCCCGCCTCCTTCCGGAGTCCCGCCCGATGAGCCGACCCCCAATCGACCTCCGCTCCGACACCGTCACCCGGCCGACCCCCGCGATGCGACGCGCCATGGCCGAGGCCGAGGTCGGCGACGACGTCTACGGCGAAGATCCGACCGTCCTCGAACTCGAGCGGAAGACGGCCGAACTTCTCGGCAAAGAAGCGGCCCTCTTCGCCCCGTCGGGCACGATGACCAACCAGATCGCCGTGGCCGTCCACGCGAACCCGGGGGACGAGGTGCTCTGCGAGACCACCGCGCATCTCTACGTCTGGGAGGGGGGCGGAATCGCCAGGCTCTCGGGCGTCACCGCGAGGACCTTGCCGGGGCGTTCGGGCATCCTCGGGCTCGATGACCTCAAGGACAAGATCCGCCCCGACGATGGCCACTACGCCCAGACCCGCTTCGTCTCCCTCGAGAACACGCACAACCGAGGCGGCGGCAAGGTCCACCCGATCGAGAGCATCGCCGCGATCTCGTCCTGGGCCCGCTCCAATGGCCTCGCCATGCACCTCGACGGTGCCAGGCTCATGAACGCCGTGGTCGCCTCGGGGATCTCCGCTCGCGAGTGGTGCAGCCACTTCGACACGATCTCCATCTGCTTTTCGAAAGGCCTGGGTGCCCCCGTCGGCTCGGCGCTCGTGGGGACTCGCGAGCAGATCGCGAAGGCTCACCGGATCCGCAAGGTCTTCGGCGGCGGGATGAGGCAGGCGGGCATCATCGCGGCGGGGGCGCTCTACGCGATCGAGCACAACGTCGAGCGACTGGCCGAGGACCACGCGAACGCGAAGATCCTCGCCGACGCGGTCGAGGAGACCCCCGGTCTGAGCCTGGAATCGGGCCCCGTCGAGACCAACCTCGTCTGGGTCACGGTCGACCCCAGGCTCGGCAGCGCCGCCGATGTCGTCGCGAGGCTCCGCGAAGTCGGCGTGCTCGTCTCGGCCCTCGGCCCCCAGGTCGTGCGGATGTGTACCCATCTCGACGTCTCTCGCGAGTCGGCCGAATTTGCCGTCGGCCAGATCCGCAAGCTCGGCGCGACATTGCGTTGACACTCCTCCGGAGCCGCCCCGACGCATCCCGATGGCCGGCGGGGCATTTTACGAGCAGGCCCGCCCCGTCATTTCGAGTGAAGGAACTGGCATTGCTCGATTTTCCGACTTGGAGTAGGGTCCGCACCGCGCATCCAGTTGATGACTCCTTTTTACAACGGCGACGAGTCGCATCCACGCCCTTGATGGCGAGGCAGTCCGGCGCGTCGCAGCCTTTTCGGTCGGGCCAAGGCGGGCCCTGCCATGATCGAACAAACGGATCAACAGCCCGCATTCCGAGAAACAGCGGCCCCCGGCACCGGGGGACGACGGGACCGGCATTTCATCGGCCGGGTCAAGACCCGCGTACCGGTCTGGCTCGTCCTGGCGCTCCTGCTGCTGGCGGACGGCTGCGGGATCGCCCCTAAGGGCTTCAAGTCGCTGAACAACCCGGCGGCGATCACCCGCGCGAGGTCCGTCGGCCTCGGCAATAACCTGCCCAATGCTCGCGTCATCCCGGCCTTGATCGACCGCCTGAGCGACACCGACCCGGTCGTGCGCCTCTCCGCGCACGAGGAGCTGAAGAAGCGGACCGGCCAGGATTTCGGTTACGTCCCCTGGGGCGAACTCGGGGAGCGGAACCAGGCCGTGGCCCGCTGGAAGCAGTGGTGGGGCGACCAGAAACCCGCTCTGGCCAGGAATCGACAAAATCCTTAAAGTGTCGCACCAGTGAAGCCGCAAGGCTCGATTTCGCACGCTCGCGACCGGTCATGGAGGACCGACGCCATGGCATCCAGTTCGCTCTTCGAAGCCTCCGTGCTATCCCCCCTGGGATTCATCGGCCGAGGAGCCTTGGGGAGCCTGAGCTACCTCGGTGGCGTCGGCACCCTCAGCCTGTCGGCCTTCGGCTCGGCCTTCCGCCGGGGCGAGGAAGACACCCCGCTGATCTCCTCCTGCCTGAGGCAGACCTGGACCTATCTCTTCCTGGGGATCCCCCTGGTCGGCCTGGCCCACGTCGGGATGGGCTCGTTCCTCTCGATGCAGGCCTACTACGGCGGCACGTTCGTCGACGGCACGGGCGCGGTGGTCGGCGTGGGGCTCGTCCGCAACGTGGCGCCCCTCGTCACCGGCCTGATCCTCGCAGGGGTCCTGGCCCCGCTCCTGACCTCTGAGCTGCGCGGTCGGGCCACCTGGGAATCGCGAGTCCGGCGCGTGCGGATCCCGGATCGGGGCATCGTCCCCGGCCTTGAGGGGGAGGAAGGTTCGAGCCCCTCGGCGGCGCGCCTGGCCGCCGTTCGCCTCATCGCCGCGCTTGTGGCGGGCCCTATCCTCTGCCTCTGGGCGATCGTGGTGGGGACGGTCGTGGGCTGGCAGGTCGCGCAGGAGCTGCTGGGCGTCTCGACGCACTCCTATTTCCACATGTTCACGGAAATGCTCTGGGTGCGCGACGTGATCGGCGTGGTCTTCAAGGGGATGGCCTACGCCCTCTTCGCCGCGGCGTTCGCCTGCCATGAAGGGCTCAGGGAATCCCCGGATACCAGCTTCGAGGGGGTCGTCTTCTCGGCCTTCCGGGCGGCCTGCCTCGCCACGCTGGCGATGCTGATCGTCAACAGCGGCTGGTTCCTGCTCGTTTATCACGCCGGGCCGCCGTTCGGCCCCACGTTGTTGAATCCTCCGTCGGTTTGACGGCGGGAAGGTGGACCGTGCCTCGTCTCCTTGGGGAGGGAACCCCGATGCCAAATCGTTCCTCGTTCCGCGAGGTCGCGGTCGGACTTTTCATCGTCGCGGCGATCGCGGGGCTACTCGGCCTGCTCGGGATGGCCAGCAGCGGCCCCGGCTATCTATCCTCGAACCGGACGATCGACGTCATCTTCAATGACGGGCAGGGGATCCGGGTCGGCAGCGCCGTGAGAATCGCGGGCATCGACGCCGGCCGCGTCAGCGACATCGACCTGACCGAGATCGACGGCACGCTCAGGGCCAAGCTCAAGATCTCCTTGCCGGTCCGCCTGGCCAAGAAGCTGCGGCAGGACGTGAAGATCACGATCCAGGAGAGCCTCGCCGGCTCGAGCCGGGTCAACATCGTCTCGTCGGGCAAGTCGGCCGTGGCCCTCGTCCCCGGGCAGGTCATCCAGGGGGTGGAGTCGAACTTCTTCGACCCGATCCTCGAGCAGGTCGGCATGGGGCCCGTCGAGCGGAGCCACATCAGCCACACGATCGCCGAGGTGCGCGAGACCATCGACTCCGTCGGCCCCCGGATCAAGCTGATCATGGGGACCTTCCAGGACACGGCGGCCGGCCTCCGCGAGGCGGCGGACACGATCCGCCCAGCCGTCGAGTCGACCGCCGGGAACATCCAGGAACTCTCGAAGCGGATCGCAGCGGCCGGGCCCGGCGTCGAGTCCGCCCTCAAGCGGCTCGACACGATCACCGAGGTGGCCGAAGGGGTCCTCTCCGAGAACCGACCGAACATCAAGGCGACCGTCGCCAGCGTGCGGGACCTCACGGCCACCGCGCAGGACGTGGCCGCCAAGAACCGGGCGAAGGTCGAGGCCGTCGTCGACGGCCTGAACAACATCCGAGGTCGTGCCGAGCGGCTCCTCTATCAGGCCGACCAGCTCGCGGGGCAGGGGCTCCAGATCGTCACGAGGAACCGGGCCGACCTGGAACGGACCGTCGCGAACGTCCGCGACGCCACCGACTGGGCGAGCAAGCTCGTTCAGAAGATCTACGCGAATCCGTTCTACCTGAGCCCCTTGTACAAGCCAGGTCCTGAAGACCTGCGGGCCTCGACCGCGTATGATACGGCCCAGGTCTTCACCAAAGGCGCCCAGGAGCTGACGGACCTGGTGAAGACGCTCGATGCCATGTCCGCCAACGCATCGACACCCGAGCAGCGCAAGCAAATCGCCCAGCTCCACCAGAGCATCAATGAGGTGACGAATCGGTTAGGGGCGACGGCCGGATCGCTGGCGGAAGCCCTGAAGCCCGCCCAGAGGACCGCGGCGAGGGGCATGCGAAATGCCCGCCAACAATAACTCAGAATGATGGCCCGATTTTCGTGCCTTTGGTTAAATCCGTTCCATCTTCCGGCCGATACTATAGGTGTGGACGCCCGAGACCATTGGGCACCACCGCGAAGGACTGAGGGAAGGACACACCGGCGGACCTCAATCTGCCGGCCCGACCTCAAAACGATGGCCTTCGTGGGGAAAGAACAGTAAGTCCGGGCGTGCCGACGGTGGAGCCGCCGGCCAGAGCATCAACAGGGGAGGCACACATGGAAGTCTACGGCGCTGGGGGAATGCAAGGTCCCCAACCCATCTATCCGCGGCTGGCCGCTTTTAGTGTGGACGCCGGCCAGACCGTGCACGCGGGTTCGCCTCGCGATCAGGTCGAAATCTCGCCGCTCGGCCAGATGCTCGACGGGATCAGCCGGCTTCCCGAGATTCGTCACGAGAAGGTCGAGGAGATCCGGCGTCAGATCGCCGCAGGCTCCTATGAGACCCCCGCGAAGTTGGAACTCGCTCTCGATCGCCTGATCGACGAGCTCCAGGGCTGGTAATCCCGGCTAGGTTCCGCCCGGCCTTGGTCCTGGCGACCGATCGGCTGATGAACGGCATCGACTGCTTCGATGCCCGTCACATCGCCCGATCGGTCGCCAGTCCTTTTTTTTACGATGTTTCCACGCAACTCGCGAAAAATTCACTGGAAACTCGCGTCACGCCAGTGAAGAATGACACCTCGACGACCAGTCCCGCGGCCCGCCCGCTGTCAGCCAGACCGTCCTAATCGGTCCGTCCGTTCCCTTCGAGCCTATTATTTATAACACGTTTGGCGGTTACAGGGACTGGCCCCGTCTGGAGGCCAAGCGTGGAACCCACGACGACGCAGACGCGGACCACTGGATCTCCGGCTAATCATCAGCATCCCTGGCCGGACCCCTCGAAAACGAATGGCATCGACGCGAAGCTGAGCCCCGGCGATCAAAGCCTGGTGACCGCCCTGATCTCGAGCGGGCTGCTCACCGATCACCAAATCACGACGGCACGGCTCTACGCCGAGAAGAATCAACTCGACCTCCGGCAGTCGATCCTGGAACTCAGCCTGATCTCGCCCGAACGCCTGAACATGCTCGCCTTCGAGCGCCTGACGCTCCTCGCCAATCCCGGCGGCGTATATCTGGATTCGCAAGCGGCCCAGACACAGGGCCCCGTGGCGACCTTGATCTCGCCGGATCGTGCCAAGCATCAGCTCGACATCCGCAACATGCTCGCGGGCATGGTGACGACGGCACCGCTGCCCATCCTCGTCGCCCAGATCCTCGAATCCGGCTGCGAGTTGCACGCGACGGACATCCACTTCGACCCGCACGAAGACGGCGTGCGCGTCCGGTTCCGGGTCGACGGGCAACTGCAGAGCATCCTCGAGCTCGACAACGAGGTGGCCACCCCCGTCATCAGCCGGCTCAAGATCCTCTCGAACCTGAATATCGTCGATCGCCGCCATTCCCAGGACGGGCATATCAGCATCCAGCATGGCGGCAGATCGCGAGACCTCCGCATCTCGACCTGCCCGACCGCCTGGGGCGAGAAGATCGTGGTGCGGATTCATGAGATCATGGATCCGACCCAGGGGTTCGACTCACTCGGCATGACCTCGGTGCAGGTCGCGCAGCTCGAGCGCCTGGTCGCGCAGCCCTACGGCGCGACGCTCGTCGCCGGGCCCGTCGGTTCGGGTAAGACGACGACGCTCTACACCTGCCTCGCGAAGGTGAATTCCCCCTCGCGCAACGTCATGACGATCGAGGATCCGATCGAGAACCGGATCCCCGGGGCCAACCAGACCCAGGTCGACCGCGAGCTCAGGTTCAGCGACGGCCTGCGTGCCATGCTCCGCCAGGATCCCGACGTCATCATGATCGGCGAGATCCGGGATGACGAGACTGCCAAGATCGGCATCCGTGCGGCGTTGACGGGCGTGCTCGTGTTCAGCTCGATCCACGGCTCCGACTCGGCCTCGACCATCGGCAATCTCTACAACTTCGGGATCCCGGGCTACCTGCTCTCGAACAGCCTCCTCGGGATCGTCTCCCAGCGCCTGATCCGCAAGATCTGCCCGTATTGCCGCGTCTCATATTCCGCCGACGCCAAGATCCTGGCCTCGCTGGACCTCGACCCGAGCGAGCACGAACGCCTTGTCCTGCACCGCGGGCTCGGCTGCCACGCCTGCTTCCACACGGGGTATCTCGGCCGTGCGGGCATCTACGAGATCATGGAGATCAAGGACGAGCTCCGCGACTTGATCTTCCAGCAGATACCCAAGGAGATCCTCAGACGCGTGGCAATCGACCTGGGAATGCAAACGTTGAAGCAGAGCGCGGTCGATAAAATCCTCCAGGGCGTGACCACGGTGGAGGAGGCTTATCGCGTCGTCTCGATGTGAGCCACCGAGGCATGCCGTCGCCGAGAGCTAACCGGCAAGGAGGTCGGCATGCGTCCCGGAACCAAGACCCTGCTGGGGGCGACCCTCGTCGCTCCCGGCGTCATCACGATCGCACTGGGATGGAACTCGAGCTTCGGGGAAGAGCCGAGCCGCCTGGCCAGGCTCTTCCGATTCGGCGGGAGCTCCTCGTCTTCCTCCTCCGCACCGACGTCGACCCCGACGCCCGCTCCCGCTTCGAACCCCGGATCGACGGCCCCCGGCGGACTCGGCACCGAATTCTCGGAGCCTCACCCCGTCGGCCCCGAGGCCAATGGGTTCCCTGCGCCGACCGCCTCGAACGCCAGCCCGGCGGGCCCTCGACTCGTCCCCCAGCCCCGGGTCAGTCGCTCGGCGACCGAGTCGGATCCGATCGTCACCCGCATCTCGCTGGCACGATCGAATGACGGCAACCAGTTCGGCATGTTCCTGCAGGTCTATGCCGACGGCACCGTCATCGACAGCGACGGCGTGCATCACGCCAGCGACGCCGACATGAAACCGCTCACCGACGCCCTGGCCGCGTCGGAACTCTATCGGACGAAAGGCCATTGCGGCTCCCCCGCGACGGACTTCGTCGAGCAGGTCCACGTCGTCGTCTACGAGCGCAGCCTCGGCCGGCTCCGAGCCAATTCGTTCTCCTATTCGGGGAACACCCAGGGGTGCGACCACACGGTGAAGCATCTCCACGCCGCGCTCGACAATCTCCAAGGTAAGTTCTCGCGGATGGCAGCCCCCTCGCAGGCCACGGCGGGCCCGGCATTCCCCAATGGAACCCCGGCGGCCCCCGCTGCCGTCAACCCGACCGGCCCGACCATCTCCTTGACGCCCATCAACTAACGTCTTTTCCCGTCAGCATGAGTGGACCCCGGCGACGAACAGGCTACAATTAAGAATCATTCTTGATTCGAAGCACGCTTGTCCCGCCGGGAGTTTCGGCCGCGGCCGGCGCGTCGTTCAAGGGATTCACCCGTGTCTGACACCTCGCCGCTCACTCCGCTGACCGTCTCCGGGAGCCCGGAAGATAAGTTCCGTGAGTTTCTCGAGATCCGAGGAGAGAAACTCACGGAGCCGCGTCGCGTGCTGGTCCGGCACATCTTCGACTCGCACAAGCATTTCGATGCCGACGAGTTGATCCTCGACCTGCACAACGCCAATCGTCGCGTGAGCCGATCGACCGTCTACCGGACCTTGCGGCTCCTGGTCGAGGCGGGCCTCCTGCGCGAGCTCCGGCTCACCAACCGCACGGCCTACGAGCACGACTACGGCTATCCGTCGCACGACCACATGCACTGCACCGAGTGCAACGCGGTCGTCGAATTCCGGAACGACGAGATCCGCCGGGTCCGCGAGGCCATCAGCATGGAGCACGGCTTCCGCGCGGCGGGGCACCGCTTCGTGATCACGGGCGTCTGCTCGTCATGCTCGCGAGCCCGCAGCCCCCGACGACGGCTCGACCTGATCTGAACTGTGCCGTCGACGCTTCGATCTTGAAACACAAAGACCCCTGGAACCGGCGTTGGCCGACTCCAGGGGTCTCTTTGTTTGTTATCCGCAGGATCTCATTCGAGGTAGCCGAGATCGGCCAGGCGCTGTTCGATGATCGCCTGCTCTTCGGCGGTGTACTCGAACTGGGAATGATGAGGTCCGGAGACGGCCTCGGTCGGCGGGTCGAGTCGGGTCGTCGGCAGTTCGGAGAGGCATGCCAAGGGCTTGCCCTCGATGTGCGACGGGATCGGCATGGCCAGGAGCTTGAGGACCGTGGGGGTGACGTCGATCAGGTCGGCGTCGATCTGGGTCCCGGCGACGATCCCGGCGCCTGCCAGGGCGACGACCCCTTCGGGCCTGTGCGTGCCGGGGAGGTTCGCATCGGCCTCGACCCAGGCCTTGCCGGCCGTGAGCTTCGTCCGGACCCAGTACGACTCCTCGGGCAGGGCGATCAGGTCCGGATAGCCTTCCTTCGCGGGGTCGAGCTGGTAGGCTTCCGCCGTCTCGATGATCTTGGGGAAGAGCGCGACGCCGGTCTCGGGATGACGCGCGGCGGCAAGCGCCTGCACGGCCGACTTGCGGGCGTCGTCCACCTCGCGAGGCGTGGTCAGCGGGGCACCCGCCCGGCGGTCGGCCGAGTTCAGGTACACCATGGCCGCCGTGTCCTGGTGCGGGGCGAAGGCCAGCGTCCGCTTCCAGTCGAACGGGAACTGGGCCTCGACCGACGTGTCGAACGAGGACGATCGGGCCTCGGGATTGCCCCGCTTGGCCCCCCAGAGCTTGATATTCTCGGCCGCCTGCTTGGTCCGTCGCTTGATCTTCCCGCCCAGGCCGGGGACGCTGGCGACGCCGGCCTCGATCAGGATCCGGTTCACGTGGATCCGGCCCAGGCAAGGGCCGAAGCCGTGGTCGCTCACGACGAGCACCCCCGCGCCCCGCTTGTCGGCCAGCTCCGCGAGCAGGCCGATGGCGACGTCGAGGCCTCGGATCACGTCCCCCGCCGCGTTATTCCAGGCGGGGTCGTCGAGGCCGGTCTCGTCGACGTTCAGGAACCGCCAGGCCCGGTGCTGGAACGGGTCGAGGTTCTGGAACTGGACCATGAGGGTGGTCCAGTCGGGGACCATCTGGTCGGCGAGCAGGCCGCCTTGTGCACGGCCTTTGAAGCTCTCGGCGGTCAGCCTGGCATTCTCGGTGAGCTCGGCCAGGGTCTCCGGCACGCGCTTCCAAAAATAGCGGAGGCTGTAGTTCGGGACCTCGGCCTTGAGCCGCTCTGCGAACGCGGGCGAGCCCGAGAGCGCGGCCTCGAGGTGGGGAGCATCCATCCCGGAGACGACGACCCCGCGCACGTCGAGCGGCGGGAACGTCCCCGGCAGGTTGAGGCTGACGACCGATCGCCCGGCCTGCGAGAGCATGTGCCAGAAGGTCGGGACCCGGGCCCGGCCCGAGTGGTTGACCTTCATCTGGCCGGCCGCCACGTCGAAGTAGCGGTGGTCGAAGACCCCGTGCTTGGCCGGGCCGCAGCCTGTCATCATCGACGTCCAGGCGGCGGTCGTCACCGGGGGGATGATCGAGCGGAGGGTGCCTCGGGCCGACTTCGACAGGAGCGCGTCGAGGTTGGGCATCCACCCTCGACGCCGCATCGGGTCGAGGACGTTCCAGGTCGCGCCATCAAGACCGAGTATGACCAGTCGTTCGAGAGTCGTCGGCATCGGGCCGGTCCTCATCCCTTGAGCTGAGCGATGGATCCCAGGTTTCTCGACAAGACTACACGCTTCGGGCGAGGTGCCGCTCAGCTCGCGTTCGCGAGCGGATTCGCCGAGGCGACGTCGAGCGTGAACTCGGCCGAGTAGTAGGCCGAGAGGTGCTGCCGCTCGCCCTTGGAGCGATAGACCTGCGAGATCCCGCGCCGAACCTTCTGCGCGAGGGGGATGCTGGCTTCCGTCTCGCGGAGCCAGGCCCGGTAGTCGAGCGCGAGCTTGTCGGCCTTGGCGACCCAGCCTTCGGGCACCGGCCCCTTGACGGCGATCGCCATCACCGAGTGCGGGAACTTGTGATAGCCCTGGTAACCGGTCAGGCGGGCCCCGTAGGGGGTCAGCATCCGACGAAGGCAGTTCGGCGTCATCCGCCAGTAGTCGTCGGGGTAGCCGTGGATCCGGAAGTTGAGCGGCGACGTGATGACGAACATCCCGCCCGGCTTGAGGATCCGGTAGACCTCGTCGAACGCCCTGCGGACCTCGAAGACGTGCTCGAACGTCTCGATGCAGAGGACGGTCCCCGCGACCCCATCCTCGAAGGTCATCGCGCTCACGTCCTCGACGCGGTCGACGCCGGGGCCAGGGCGCATGTCGCAGCCGACGTAGTCCTTGCCCTTGAAGAGGCTGCGGAGGTCGGCGTACTCGACCTGGCCTTCGACCTGGTACGAGCCGAACTCGATGACCGGCTTCGGGCAGTCGAACGTCTCGGAAACGAGCCGGCAAAACGCCTTGTTATGGTCTCTCATCGCGGAGCTCCTCCTTGAGCTGTTCGCCAAGAGTCTCGAGTTTCGTCGGAGTCCCCCGAGGATCGAACCTTCGCCGTCGAGGGACTGAGACCGAGGGCCGGATCTTAGGACAAGTCCTGAAATCGGTCAATCCAAGCTCGGCAATCCCCTTGATCAGTCCCGTGCGCCCGTGCCGGCCCCGGCGATGGCGACCACGTCGATGTGGCTGCCCGAGCTCCACCGGCCCCCTTCACGCTGGACGCGGTGGTAGAGCGTGTCGCGCTCGACCGGGATGCGGCCGGCCTCGCGGATCAGGCGCTCGATCTCCGCGACCGTCGTCTCCTGCGGGGTATCGGCCCCGGCCTCGTGGTAAATCTTCTCGTGCACGACGGTGCCGTCGATGTCGTCGGCGCCGAAGGAGAGGGCGACCTGGGCCGTCTTGATCCCGAGCATGACCCAGTAGGCCTTGATGTGCGGGAAGTTGTCGAGCATCAGGCGGCTGATGGCCATCGTCTTGAGGTCCATCACGCCCGAGGGCTTGGGCAGCTCGTCCATCCTCGAGTTATCGGGGTGGAAGGCCAGGGGGATGAACGTCTGGAAGCCGCCGGTCTCGTCCTGCAGCTCGCGTAGCCGAATCATGTGGTCGATCCGGTGCTTCGCCTTGTCGATGTGACCGTAGAGCATCGTCGCGTTCGAGTTCAGGCCGAGCTGGTGCGCCGTGCGGTGGACCTCGAGCCAGGTCTCGGTCGAGGCCTTGGCCCCGCAGATCTCCTTGCGGACCTCGGGGTGGAAGATCTCGGCCCCGCCGCCGGGTAGACTGCCGAGCCCCGCGTCGATAAGGCGGACGAGCACATCTTTGATGTCCGTCCTGGCGATCTTGGCGAAGAACTCGATCTCGACGGCCGTGTAGGCCTTGATGTGGATCTCGGGGTACGCTTCCTTGATCCAGCGCACGAGATCCACGTAGTAGTCGAACGGCAGCTTGTGGTGGAGCCCGCCGACGATGTGCAGTTCGGTCGCCCCGCGCTCGTGGGCCTGCTTGGCCCGCTCGACGATCTGGTTGCGGTCCATGACGTACGCCCGCTCCGAGTCCAGGTCGGCCCGGAAGGCGCAGAAGTCGCACTTGTACACACAAACATTAGTCGGATTGATGTGTGTATTGACGTTATAGTAGCCGAAGTTGCCGTTGTAGCGCTCGCGGACCATGTTGGCCATCGTCCCGATGGCGAACAGGTCGTTCGACTCCTCGAGCGCGAGGCCGTCCTCGAAGCTCAACCGCTGGCCAGCTTCGACCTTCTCCCGGATCGCTTCCAAGCGGGACGCCTCGGTCGGCATATTGCGAACCCTACCTCTCTCCGTGAAGCAAATTCGACTCAACGTCAACTCGGGAAAGTCGATGCGAACGTCGCCCGCACCGACAGCCCCATCATTGCAGTCATTTTAGCCAGAATTGAAGGATTCGGCAACCGGGGGAGCCCATGCTCCCTCCCGGTCTCGTGCGACGGCCGAGGCGGATTGGCCGTCGCTATCTCTCCTTACGACGCGGGCAGGTCGTTCGTCGGCTTGGCCGGCTGGGCGGCGACGAGCCGTCTCCAGTGCGCAATCCCCATACCCAGGCAGAGGGACATCAGGACCACGAAGACGGCGACGACGACCAGGAGGGTGGCCCACTCGATCGGCCGATCCGGGGGCCAGCTTCGGTGCTGACCCCCTCGGATGACCAGGGTGATGGCGATCGGCCCCGCGAGAGTGAGGATCGTCATCAATCCGAGCAGGACCAGGGGGAGCTTCGGGGGGCGGTTGCCGCTCATCGCCCTTTGGCCTCGCTGCGGGCCTTGCGACGCTCGGCACCGAGCTCTCGGTGCTTCTGGCGGGCCGCCTCGACCTCGGCCAGGATCGCCTCGCCGGCGGTCGCGGCCGGGACGGTGTGGGCGGCCTCATCGGTCCGCCACTTGACCTCGATGTTCCCTTCCTTGAGGCCACGCTCGCCGATGACGACGCGGAGGGGGATGCCGATCAGATCGGCGTCCTTGAACTTCACGCCGGGGCGCTGTTCGCGGTCGTCGAAGAGGACGTCGAGGCCCGCCGCCTCGAACTGACGCTCGAGCGACTCGGCGGCGGCCATCACATCGGCGCTCTGGGTCTGGAGCGGGACGATCAGGACCTCATACGGTGCGAGGGGCAGGGGCCAGATGATCCCGTTGGCGTCGTGGCCGGCCTCGACCGCCGCGGCGACGATCCGGTTCACGCCGATCCCGTAGCAACCCATGATGATCGGGATCTCGGCCCCCTTCTCGTCGAGGTAGGTCGCCCCCATCGCCTTGGAATACTTCGTGCCGAGCTTGAAGACGTGGCCGATCTCGATCCCCTGCTTGACCGCCATCGACTCGCCGCAGCGGGGGCAAGGATCCCCCTCGTCGGCGTTGCGCAGGTCCAGCACCTTGTCGAGCGAGAAGTCGCGGCCCGGGACGACGCCGGTCAGGTGGACGTCGACCGCGTTGCCGCCGACCACGACCTTCGGCATGACCGCCACCGACGAGTCGACGACGAGCGGGATCTTGATCGCGACGGGGCCGAGGAAGCCGATCGGGGCGCCCGTGGCCTTCTCGAGGGTCGCCGTGTCGGCCGGGACGAGCGTCGAGGCACCGAAGGCCCGGCGGACCTTCGCCTCGTTGGCCTCATGGTCACCTCGGATCAACGCCGCGACGGGCTTGTCATCGGCGAGGAAGACGAGCAGCTTGGCCGACTCGGTCTCGGGGACCTTGAGGAACTTGCAGACTTCCTCGATCGTCCGGCAATTCGGGGTCGAGACGCTCTCGTAGGGCGGGGCCGACGCGTCCGGCGCGGTCTTGGCCGTGATCGGCCCGATCTCGGCGCGTTCGCGGTTGGCGGCGTATCCACACTTGAGGCACTGGATGATCGTGTCTTCGCCGGTGGAGGAGGGGACCATGAACTCGTGCGAGCTGTCGCCGCCGATGGGTCCGCTCTCGGCCTCGACGACGACGTAGGGGATGCCGCAGCCGTCGAAGATCCGGCAATAGGCCTCGTACATCGCGTCATAGCTGGCGTTCAACTGCTCGACGTCGGCGTCGAAGCTGTACGCATCCTTCATCAGGAACTCGCGGGTCCGCAGGATGCCGAACCGGGGGCGCGGCTCGTCGCGGAACTTGGTCTGGATCTGGTAGAGGGTAACCGGGAGCTGCCGGTATGACCGCACGAGTGCGCGGACGATGTCGGTGATCACTTCCTCATGCGTCGGCCCGAGGGCCATCGTCTGGTTGCCGCCGACGGTGAGCTGCATCAGCAGGTCGCCGAAGGTGGAGTAGCGGCCCGACTCCTTCCAGAGCTCGACCGGCTGGAGGGCGGGCATCAGGAGTTCCTGGGCCCCGGCGGCGTCCATCTCCGCGCGGATGACGCGGATCGCCTTGTTCAGGACGCGCAGGCCCAGTGGGAGATAGGTGTACGCCCCCGCGCCAAGCTGTCGGATCATCCCGGCGCGGAGCAGCAGGACGTGGCTCGGTGCCACCGCATCCGCCGGGGTTTCCTTGAGGGTCGGAATCAGCGCTTTCGACCAACGCACGGGGGCACTCCTGCTTGGGCCTTCGGGACCGGGTACCCGCCAACAGCGGCCCGGTCGAGATTCGCGGATGTGATCGGAACGAATACGAGTACGAGCCCGGGAGGGGGGCCGGGGCCATTTCGCGTCCCGGGTCCGGTCATCGAGACACGCGGCAACCCCTCGAGGTTCCGCCTTGCGCCCGTATCCGGACTCCCCGCCCCGAGGGCGGAGGCGAGTAATCTACCACAAAGGGCCCCATCGACGGAACGCGGACCCGACGGCGGGACCGCGCCGACAGGAACAGCCGCGCCAGGCCCGACGTCCCATGCGGGCGTTACGTCGCTCCTGCGAGGATTGGAAACCCTCCCGGGACTCGAAATCGCCGCAATTTCCGGGGGAAGTCGCGACGACAAAATAACACCAAAGGATGTCGTTGGTCGTTCGGGCTCTGGGCCTCGCGGATGGAGTCGTCTCGCCGAGAGTCAACATTGTTGATGATGGTTGTTGAGTAGCTTCAGCATTCCTCGATCGGTGAGGGATGCCGGAGACTCCGGCCGCAGGGAGGTGATCGGTGTTGCCATGGGATTCCAGGCGCGAGCGCCAAAACAATCGAGCCCGACGCCGCCCAACCCTCACCTCGCTCGAGGGGCTCGAGGGATTGGAAAAACGGGAGCTGATGGCGTATACCCCCCTGGGGTACTCGCTCCCCGACCTGTCGATCACCGGCTATGCCGCCCCCACCGCGTCCTGGGGCGGGTCGGTTGACGTGTCGGTCACGGTGAGAAACACCGGGGCCAGCACCCTGCCCGAGCCGTTCGCCCAGGCGCCGGGCGACGTCAGCTCGGCCGACGCGCCGGCGACCACGGTGGCGGTCTACGCCAGCCCCCGTGCGAATTCGAGCCGAGGCCAGGTGCTGGTGGGGACATTCGACATCCCCATGACGCGCCAGAATACGTTCCAGCAGGTGAGCTCGACGATCAGCCTGCCGACCCAGCCGCGCGGATTCGCGGGCGACGGCGGGGCGATCTTCCTGCGCTTCCAGGTGAACCCCGACCTGGCGTTCACCGAGGTGAATTATAAGAACAATACGACCGCGGCCTCGACGCGCGTCAGGATCGAGGCCCCGCTGCCGCAGCTCCAGGCGGTCAGCCTCGACGTGCCGCCGGTGATGCAGCCGGGCGACACGATCGACCCCACGATCCAGGTCGCCAACGTAGGCACGACCGCGACCAGCATCCAGGGGCCGGTGACCGTCGCCCTCGTCGCGTCGGTCGATCGCAAGTTCGGGCCGGGCAGCTCGATCGTCGGGCTCTACCAGGTCGCGAACATCCCCGCGATCTCCACCGCCCCCTCGAAGAGCGACTCGCTCGACAACTCCCAGAATATCAACCAGCCGAACAACATCGTCACGATCAGCGGCTCGCCCGTGACGCTGCCGACGCGGCCTGGGAAGTATTACCTGGGCGTGGTCATCGACCCCAACAACCAGATCAAGCAACTCGGCCGGATCGGCAGGGTGCGGTCCTCCATCGGCGCGTTCAGCCTGATCCACCAGGTCGGCCCGGTCGACTCAGGGCTGCCCCCGGCGGGCGTGGCGACCACCAGCCCGACCAACCTGCCGTTCCCTTACCCGGCGACCACGACCACGGTCGGCTACTCGAACAATACGACGACCGACTGATCCGCTCCGCTATGATCTCATTCGGCCCCTCCGTCGACGCCCGCCGTCCGTCCCGAAGGATGCCGGCCTCGAGGGCAGGGGGCCGATCCCCAGGCCGAGGATTCCCGACCTCGGCCTCGCCCGCGAGCGGGCCATGCTCTCCAGTCCGGGGAAATCCCCCGGGATGCCATCGCAATCGCTCGCGACGAGGGGCCGCGGCAGATCGCCGCGGCCCCTTTTTTTTGGGCCGGATGGCGGGCCGCATCGTCCTTGGTTGTCGCTGAAGGCGGGGCGGGGTTCCGGTCCCTTGACCGGGGGCGCTTTCCCCTCCTACAATCACGCCTTCAGCGTCGGACTCGCCTGATCACTAATCGAACCTCGTCCGTCGAGTCAGGTATTCGCCCCCAAACGGGTCAGGAGTGGTTGAGATGCCCGGGGTCGCAGGACAACCCGGGAGATGTCGCGGAGTAAGATGCGGGCCCAACCCGGTTCCGATCGATACGTCTTCCTCCCTGACTCATGGGCCGGCGACGGCCCTGCTCTCGATACCGCTCCCCGTCTCGTACCCGGATCCCTGGCCCACCTCGCGAAGGTTCCGCACCCACGGTCGAAATTTCCGCATGACCCGTCGTTATGTCAATCAGTTGAGCAACGGAGATTCCGTCGACGAATCGTTCCTGGTCGCAGACAAGCAGCTCCGGGCGAATCGTCAAGGCAATCTCTACCTCCATCTCGAATTGCGTGATAAGACGGGTAGCGTCGGCGCGCGGCTGTGGAACGCGAGCGAGGGACTCGCCCGCACCTTCGAGGCGGGCGACTACCTCCACGTCAAAGGCAAGACCCAGGTCTTCCAGGGCGCCCTGCAGCTCATCCTCTCGCACCTCGAGGTCGTCGATCCTTCCCGGATCGAGCCCGAGGATTTCCTGCCGCAGAGCACGCAGAACGTCGCGCGGCTCTCCGCCAGGCTCCGAGAGATCCTCTTCTCGATGACCAACCCGCACCTGCGTGCGTTGGCAGAGTGCTTCCTGATCGACGACGAGTTCGTGCGGAAGTTCACCACGGCCCCGGCCGGGATCAAGAACCATCACGCCTATCACTCGGGTCTACTTGAGCACGTCGTCACCCTGCTGACGGCCGCGGATCGGATCGCCGACCTCTACCCGGAGCTCGACCGCGACCTCCTGCTGACCGGCATCTTCCTCCACGATATCGGCAAGATCGACGAGCTTAGCTACGACCGCGCCTTCGGCTACACGGACGAAGGGCAGCTCGTCGGCCACCTCGTCATGGGCGTGGAGATGCTCCGCGACAAGGTCGAGCGCACGTCGGACCTCACCGGCGAGCCGTTCCCCAACGAGCTCTCGCTCCGGCTCAAGCACATGATCGTCAGCCACCACGGCACGCACGAGTTCGGCAGCCCCAAGCTGCCCATGACGCTCGAGGCGATCGCGCTCCACTACCTCGACAACCTCGACGCCAAGATCCACACCTTCGGGCGCGAAATCCGCGACGATCCCTCCCGGGAGTCGGCCTGGACCCCCTTCCACCAGAACCTCGGCCGGAGGCTCTTCAAGGGTGGCCCGAATGGGGGGACGGTCGGGGACGAGGGGACGGAAGCCTGACCCATCCGAGGGCCCGGCGGTCGTCGATGGCCGGGCCAACCTGTTCAGGCTCATCGTTCCCGGGTTCCTCCGGGCGACTTCCGCACGACCGCAAGGGGCGTGATAGACTTGAACGTCGGGGATGGACCCTGACGTTTCAGGATTTCACGCGAACATCTCTCTACATCGGCGGCAAATCTCGGAGGTCGGTGACGCGGACGGGCGCGCCCTCGTCGAGGGCGGGGAGAGGCCGATGAACCCTCGATACGTCTCGATCTCGAGCTTGATGGGGCTCGTCTTCGTCGCCGCGATGGCCCTGGCCGCGGTCAGGGCTCCCACGGTCCTCCTCACCAACGTCTCATCGATCGTCGTCCTGGCCCTCCTGCTGACCGGCCTCGCCGGGCTCCTCTTCGGCAAGGGGGGGGATCGCATCTACTGGGGCGGCTTCGCCCTGTTCGGCTGGGTCTCGCTCTTGCTGATCAACGGCTCCTGGATCGCCGGTCAATTCAGCTCCGACCTCACGAGCGGGCTCTTCGACCTCGCCGAGAAGGCCCTCACCGAACCCGCCGTCGTGCCGACGGGTCCTATGAATACCGCCGGGCCCGTCCCCAAGACCTACGTCAGTTCCAACCTCCTCGCCGAGCGGAGCGTGAAGGTCGGCAACCTGGTACAGATCGCCCGCCTGTTTCTGGTCCTCGTCCTCGCCCAGCTCGGAGGCCTCGTCGCAAGGGTCTTCGCCGCCAGGGGCGAGTCGGCGGCACGAGCGACGGAAGCACGCCCCGCGCCGAGGAACAACCCATGAGCCAGACAGACTTCGAAACACGGATCCTCAAGGCCGTCTCCCAGCCCGACTACAAGCCGCTCACGCTCAAGGCGCTCGGCCGATTCATGGGCGTCGACGCGGATGCCTATCCCGAGTTCCGCAGCACGGCCAAGTGGCTCATCAAGGACGGGCAGCTCGAGATCGCCAAGGACAAGCGACTCAGCAAGCCCAACACCAAGGGGACGGTGACCGGGATCTACCGGCGAAACGCCAAGGGGTTCGGCTTCGTCAAGCCGCACGGCACGACCGAGCGGACCGACCAGATCTTCATCCCCCCCGACGCCGGCCGCGACGCCTCGAGCGGCGACGAGGTCGCCGTCCGGATCGTCAAGAAGCCCAAGGGGCCGGGCATGAACCCGGAAGGGCGGATCGTGCAGGTCCTCGCCCGCGCCTCGGGGGCCTTCGTCGGCACCTACTTCGAGCAGTCGGGCGCCGGCTTCGTCCGCATCGACGGCACCACCTTCAACGACCCGATCTACGTCGGCGACCCCGGCGCCAAGGGGGCCAAGCCGGGGGACAAGGTCGCCCTCGAGATGGTCCGCTACCCGAGCCCCTACGTCGACGGGGAAGGGGTCATCACCGAGATCCTCGGCCCCCGAGGCGCCCCAGGCGTCGACACCCTCGCCGTCATCCGCGCCCTGAACATCCCGGATGTCTTCGACGACGTCGTGCTCGACGAGGCCAGGCGGCAGGCGAAGCTCTTCAAGCAGGACGAGATCGGCGAGCGGCTCGACCTCCGCGAGGTGCTCACGGTCACGATCGACCCGGCCACGGCCCGCGACTTCGACGACGCGATCACCCTCGAACGCGACGAGCGCGGTTACTGGAGCCTCGGGGTCCATATCGCCGACGTCTCCCACTTCGTCGAGAGCGGATCGGAGCTCGACCAGTCGGCCAAGCGCCGGGGGACGAGCGTGTATCTCCCCGACCGCGTGATCCCGATGCTCCCCGAGATCATCTCGAACAGCCTCGCGAGCCTCCAGGCCGGGCACGTCCGCTACACGGTGAGCGCCCTGCTCGAGTTCAACGCCGAGGGAGTCCGCACCGGGATGAGCTTCGCCCGGTCGGCGATCAGGGTCGACCATCGGTTCTCCTACGAGGAAGCCTTCGCGGTGATGAAGGCCCCCGACGAGGCCCACGAAGGGGTCACCCCCGAAGTCGCCAAGATGGTGAGCCAGATGCTCGAGCTGGCGATGATCATGCGTCGTCGCCGGTTCGATCGAGGCGCCCTCGAGCTGAGCATGCCCGAGGTCGAGATCGATCTCGGCGACCAGGGACAAGTCGTCGGCGCACACCTGGCCTCGCACGACGAGAGCCACCAGGTCATCGAGGAGTTCATGCTCGCCGCCAACGAGGCCGTGGCCTCGCACCTGACGGCGAACCACGTCGGATTCCTGCGTCGAGGCCACGCCGACCCCGACCCGCTCAAGCTCCGCGAGTTCGCCGAGTTCGTCGGCAGCCTCGGGATCAAGATCGACAAGCCTCAGAGCCGGTTCGAACTCCAGCGCGTCCTCTCCGAGACCACCGGCAAGCCGGAGGAGCACGCCGTCCACTACGGTCTCCTCCGCAGCCTCAAGCAGGCCGTGTACACGCCGGAGCCCGAAGGGCACTTCGCCCTGGCGAGCGAGGATTACTGCCACTTCACCTCGCCGATCCGACGCTATCCCGACCTCCAGGTCCACCGCCAGCTCACGACCCTGATCGCCGGCAAGAAGCCCAAGAGCAACCACGACGAACTGGTCGTCCTCGCCGAGCACTGCACGAAGACCGAGCGCCGGGCCGAGACGGCCGAGCGCGAGCTGATCAAGATCAAGCTCTTGACCTATCTCGAGACGCGGATCGGTGAGACCTTCCAGGCGGTCGTGATCGGCGTCGAGGACTTCGGCTTCTTCGGCAGGCTCGTCGAGCTCCCCGTCGAGGGGCTCATCCACATCACGAACCTCGACGACGACTATTACTACCTCGAGTCGGAGACGCATACGCTGATCGGTCGCCGGGGCGGGCGCAGGTATCGGCTCGGGGACAAGGTCGAGGTCAGGATCGCGCACATCGACGTCGACCGCCGGATCCTCGACCTCGCGCTGGTCAAGCCGGATGCCCCGCCCATCGAGGCCGGGGCGGAACCGATGAGGCCCCGAGCACCGAGGCCGGTCCCCCGAGGCCCCAAGAAGCCGGCCCGCAAGGGGGTCGCGAATCCTCTGAAGGGGGACGACAAAAAGAAGAAACGTCGCAAGCGCTAAATGCCGAAAACAAGAAAACGGATGCGCAAACTTTCGCATTCGCTCAACGCGGGCGATCTAACGTACTGGGAGTGGCCCCAATTACGGCGAGGGTTGACAGCAACCCGTCAATATCGGCCGCCAGGGTGATTGGCCTTCACAAAAAAGGCAGGGGCCATGACAATTCCCGCCCGCTGACGGAGCCGTCTGGCGGGTTAGACCAGCGCAAGCACTCCGACGACGGACTTGAAGGAGTCTATGGCATGAAGCGATGGATTGGCGCCGGTTTGTTGATTGCCTTGGGCGCAGGAAGTACAACGAGCTGGGCACAAGTCGTGGAGCGCCAGCGTGACGTCACGATCACGGGCCCCCGAGGACGGACGATCGAGCGGAGCATCACGACCGAGCGAGGCCCCGGCTTCGTCGAGCGCCAGGTGAACATCACGCGACCCGGCGGGTCGATGCATAGCGACGTCTTCGCTCACCGGGCTGGGCCCCGGCCGATGGGCCCGCCCCCAGGCTTCCGCCCCGGCCCGGCCTTCGGCCCCGGGCCCGCCTGGCGAGGCTGGGGACCGCGTCCGGCCGTGGTCGAGGTGAACAACGGCATCAGCCCCGGGGCCGCGATCCTCGGCGGCGCCGGCCTCTTCGGGCTCGGCATGGTCGCCGGCTCGGCGATGTCGGCCCCGGCCCCGGCCCCCGTCTACGCCGTGCCGGCCCAGCCGCCGGTCGTCGTCGTGAACCAGCCGCAGCCGTACTCGGCGACCCCGCCCCCGCCGCCGACCGTCGTGGTGGACCTCGTCAACGACGAGGTCAAGCGGCTGCAGAGTTACCACAGCTCGACCCGTCGCGACGCCTGCAACAACCTCGGCCGGATGCGTGACCCCCGCGCCATCCCCGCGCTCCTCGAGCGGCTCAAGTACGACAACTACACCGACGTCCGCGTCGCCGCCGCGAACGCCCTCGGCGAGATCGGCGACCCGCAGGTGGCCGTCTACCTCGAGCGTGCCACGGTTTACGACAAGAAGCAGGCCGTCCGCGACGCCGCCGCCGCCTCGCTGTCTCGCCTCCCCCGCGAGGTCCCCGTACAGGCCAGGGCTGCCGGCTCCAGCCGAGCCGCCCCGATCGAGAGCACGCCCCCGCCTCCCGAACCCGCGAACGAGCCCGGCTTCCGGAACTGAGCCTCTAAGTTTCGAAGAAACCGATTCGCTCAAACGACGGTCGGAACGGTCCCGAAAGGGCTCCGCGCCGGCCGTCGCCGTATTTCGAACGGCCATGTTGTCGCCCATCGCGCTGGATGCGAACCCAGGCCGGAGCATTCACATCTTGAATTTCGCCCCCCGCTCGGCGATCACTAGGGCACGTTCGATCCCCCAGCAGGGCACCTTGGAGACGCTGATGTCCACCACCGAGCCGCAACCGGGCGCCGTGACTGCCAAGCCCGAGGCGATGCCCGCCGAGTTCGGCCTGGCGACCGCCATATTCATCATCGTGGCGAGCATGGTCGGCACCGGGGTCCTGACGACCTCCGGCTATACGGTCTACGCCGTCGGGAGCAACCAGCTCATGCTCGGCCTCTGGGTGGTCGGAGGCATCGTCGCGGCCTGCGGGGCCCTGACGCTCTGCGAGTTGACCGCGGCGCTCCCGAGGACCGGCGGCGACTACGTCTACCTGTACGAGGCCTACGGACCGGTGGTCGCCTTCCTCTCCGGGTGGGTCTCGTTCTTCATCGGGTTCGCCACCCCCGCGGCGGCCTCGGCCTTCGGCGCCTCGAAGTTCCTCCTCGCCCCGATCCGGTTCGAGGGGGATACCAGGGACATCGCGCAACGAGGTCTCGCGACCTTGCTCTTGCTCCTCTTCGCCGCGATCCACACGTCGAGCCGGTCGAGGACCGCGCGGGTGCAGGTCTGGATCACCACACTCAAGCTCGTCCTGCTGACCGGATTCGTCATCGCGGGCTTGACCGCGGGCTGGCGGAACCATGGCCATCTCGACGATCGGCCGCCGATCGCCGACATGTCGTTCCTGCCGATGATGTTCTCGCTCGTTTATATCAGCTACGCTTACGTCGGCTGGAACGCGTCCTCGTACCTCGCGGGGGAGGTGGTCGACCCCAGACGCAAGCTCCCGCTGGCGATCCTCATCGGGACCGCGATCGTCGTCGTGCTCTACGTGAGCCTGAACGTTGTCTACGCCCTGGCTCTGTCGGCGGCCGACGTCAAGGCGATCGTGGACGCTCCGACCAACCGCGAAGCCTTCCCGCCCGACGTCGTCGCCCCGATCTCCCAGTTGGCGGCGCTCAAGCTCTACGGCGCGAGGTGGGCGAACCCCTTATCCGTCGCCATCGGCCTGATGCTCCTCTCGTCGATGAGTGCTTACGTCCTCACCGGCCCGAGGGTCGTATACGCGATGGCGCAGGCGGGCCAGTTCCCCGCCTTCGCCGGCCGGCTCACGAAGAAGAGCGGGACGCCGGCCGTCGCAACGGCTTTACAGGTCTCCGTAAGCCTGGCCGTGCTCTGGAGCGGGTCTTTCGAGGGCCTGCTCGTTTACGCGAGCGTCGGGCTGGCGATCTTCTCGATGCTGACCATCAGCGCCATCTACGTGCTCCGAATCCGCCGGCCGGACCTGCCTCGCCCCTTCAGGACCCCCGGCTATCCCGTCACGCCGGCGATCTTCCTCATCTTCACGGCCTTGCTCACCCTGGCGGCCTTCAGCCAGCGGGCGCGGGTCTCGACCTATACGCTGCTCACGATCGTGGCGGGGATCCCCGTCTATTACCTCTGGCAGTTCGCCCTCCGGAAGTCGCCCGCGACCGTTGATCCCCTGGAATAACCGCGGACGAACGGGCTCAAGGATTGAGCCGGGTGGCCTCGATCCGATCGCGGTAATGTTCCACCCCGGGGACGACGAGGCCGGGTACCTTGGCCTCGTCGTCCCAGTGTCGCAGGCGGATCGCCGCCTCGAAGTGCGGGTTCGACTCGAAGGCCTTCGCCTCCTCGGCGGAGAAGATCCCCCCCTGGAGTGTCAGGCTGCGCTTCGAGGCGGGGGAGAGGTCGTCGAAGTAACCCGGCTCGACCCGGCAAAGGTAACGCTTGGCGACGACGTGGAGGCGGATCGGCTCGGTGACCTCGGGGCCGAAGCTACGGTTCAGCCAGGCGACGCCGAGTTCCTCGTGCTGGCCGTCCTGCCCATGATCGGCCGGGTCGATGTCGGACTCGCCCAGCAGGTGGCCGACGTCGTGCAGGAGCGCCGCCACGATCAGCGCGGGCGACGCCCCTTCGCGCTCGGCGAGGTCGGCGGCCTGCAGGGCGTGCTCGGTCTGTGAGACGGCCTCGCCGAAGTAGGCGGAGTGCCCCTGGGTCTCGAAAAGCCTGGCGATCTCTTCATACTTCGGTTCGATCATGCGTTCACCTCGACCACGTCGCCCGAGGCCGGGCGGCGATGCTGCTCCCAGTAATAGATGGCGGCGACGACGCTCGAGACCCAGGCGATCCCCGCCAGGATCAGGAAGACGCCGCGCCAGCCGAAGATGATCGAGGCACGGGCGATACCCCAACCGGCCACGATGCTCCCGAAGTACCCGGCGAGGTCGATCAACCCCGAGGCCGTCGCACCCCCTTGCTTGCCGCCGAGGTCGAGAGAGACCGCGCCGGCGAGGTAAGAATACGGGCCCAGCAGGAAGAAAGCGACGCTCGTCACCAGGATGATCGGCCACCGGGTCGAGCCCGCGAAGTTCACCACCCCCAGCGTGGTCAGGACGCTCCCCGCCAGACAGAGCCCGACCAGGATGATCGTCGAGCGCCCTCCGCGGCCGAGCTTATCGCTCAGATACCCCGAGAGGATCACCGAGACGCCGCCGACGAGTGGGAAGAGCGCGCTGGCGGAGGTCGCCTGGGCCTGGCTGAGCCCCACGCTGTCCACGAAGTAGGTGGGGGTCCAGTTGTTGAAGGCCTCTCGCAGGAAGGTCAGACCGACCGACAGCAGGCAGACGATCCAGAACGCCGGACGCCTCAACAGCGGCCCCAGGAGTGACCTGAGGTTGGCGGGGACGGCGTCCTGCCCCCCTTCGCCGTAGACGTTATCCGGGTTCACGTCGGGTTCCTTGAACCCCAGGTGGGTCGGATCCTCGACCAGGAGCCACGCGTTGATCGCGAAGAAGAGGAGCAAGACGGCGGCATCGACCATGAAGACAGCACGCCAGCTCAAGCCGCGAGCGAAGAGCAGTCCCATGAAGCCCCGCGCGGCCGCGTCGCCGAAGAGATAGCTGAGGCTGATGACACCCATCACCGTGCCATACGTCGAGAAGCCGAACCAGCGCGAGGTGATCTTGATGATCCCTCCCCAGCCGAACGACTGGAGCAGGCGATTGCCGAACCAGGCCGTCGCGAAGATCGGCATCCCTCCCCCCATCGCGAAGAGGGCCGTCATCAGGATCGCCCCCAGCATGCCGCCGAAGTAGTTGAAGCGCCCCCCCAGGAAGTCGGCCAGGGCCCCGGCGAAAGGCTTCCCGATAGCATAGGCGAGGATGCCCATCGAGACGATCGCCCCCAGGGCTTCCTTCGCGCGGCCGGGATCCCAGCCCCGGGCCGCCAGCTCCTTGATGATCTCCGGGATGGCGACCGAGAGGTTCGACCGGCAGAGGTAGTAGCCCGAATATCCCGCGACCACGAGGGCCACGGTCAGGACCTGTCTCCGGCGGAGGCGGGCCGATTCATTCATCAAAGGTCTCGCGAGTCATCACGTCCGATCGGCGCGGCCCGAGATCGGACGTCGATCCCGTGCACGGTTGAAAATCTCCCAATACCATAGTCAATCGCCAGCCGATTTGTCATCCGTGGGCGAAGTCCCAATCCCAACATCAAACCAAGTCATCACGTGCTCAAAATTACAATTTCGAATCATTGGCGATCATCCTTCGGGGTCAAGCCGAACCGGGGCCGCGGCCGGCCCGGGTTCGTGCTGTTGCAAGGTAGAGCTCAAACTCCCTTGGGGATCGCCCAGTGCCCCTCGCGATACTCGCGGCTGACGAGGCGAGCGCCGTCGGGTTCCGAGGTGACGGCCTCGGCCTTGCCGTCGTACTCGAGCGTGCGGCCGAGGCGGGCGGCGAGGTTGCCCAGGTGGCAGAGCGAGGCGGAGCGGTGGCCGTGCTCGATGTCGCCGTTCGGCTTCGTGCCGTCGCGGATGCTGTCGAGGAAGTTCTGATGGTGGTCGGGCACCGAGACGGAGCCCTTGCGCGACTTCCCTTTGAGGATCGTCCAGCCTTCATTCTTGGCGAGGATCATCATCCCCTTGGTGCCGTAGAAGGCGTTGCCGTTCTCGGCCCCGTGCTCGGGGTAGGGGGACCAGATCCGCTGCTCGAAGACGAGTTGCTTCTTGTGCCCGACCTGGCCGTCGCCGGGGAAGTCGAAGACGACGTACTGGGTGTCGGGGAACTGCTGGTCGTCGTCAAAGCCGTACTTGCCGCCGATGGCCGCGACCTTCGCGGGCGGCGTGTCGACGCCCAGGCCCCAGCGTGCGATGTCGAGCTCATGGACCCCGTCGTTCCCCATGTCGCCCGTGCCGAAGGCGTACCACCAGTGCCAATTGTAATGCGACCGATTCGACTGGTACGGGACCATCGGGGCCGGGCCGGTCCAGAGGTCGTAATCGAGTTCCGGAGGAGCCTCGGAAGGCTGGGCGTGGCCGATGTTCGACCGCTTCTGGCTGTTCCAGGCCTTGGCGACGAGGACCTCGCCGATCTCCCCTTCGCGGAGGCGCTGAATCCCTTCGCGGATGAAGTCGGTGCTCCGGCTCTGCATGCCGACCTGAATCACCCGCTTATGCTTGCGGGACGCCTCGACCATCAGGCGGCCCTCGCGGATGTTATGCGAGCAGGGCTTCTCGACGTAGACGTGCTTGCCGGCTTCGCAGGCGAGGATGGCGGCCGGCCCGTGCCAGTGGTCGGGCGTGGCGACCCAGACGGCGTCGACGGCCTTGTCGTCGAGCACCTTGCGGAGGTCCTGCACCAGCTTCGGATTCCGCCCGGCGCTTTCCGCCTTCTTGCCGGCCTCGGCGAGGTGCGACCTGTCCACGTCGCAGACGTACGCGAGGTCCACGTCATCCCTGCGCGAGAGGAGCTTCAGGTGGTTGCTCCCCATCCCTCCGCAGCCGATCACGGCCACGACCATGCGCTCATTCGCCCCGAACGCCCGTGGACTCGCGGCCGCCATCGCCGCCACGCTCCCGCCCATCCGCTTCAGGAAATCCCTGCGGTCCGTGTGCCCGGTCACGATGGTTAGCTCCTCACTTACGGTTTGTTGAAACGTATCGTGGCTAGATTGGACCGGAACCGCGGTAAAAAACAACCACCTGACGGTGATATCACGATGTCCTCAACCGGCAGTAGATCGAGCGTGCGAGCGCGAGCGTCTCCCAATGTATCGGGGCAGGAGGGATGACAAAGGGCTCGGACCACCTGGTCAGACTCGGCCGACTTCATAGGGCTGAGGTTCCGATACCCGGGCAAACGACAGCCCGATGGCAAACCGACAACCACTCGATGAAAAGTTTACAAAACCCAGCCAAGCCCACTTCAAAGATCTGGATTCAGGAAAGATGACGTTTGCGCGAATCCTCCTGACAACTGACGAGGCTCTCGGTCCGCCCAACCAGGGCTATATTTAATGACATCTCGTGCAAAACAAGTTTGAATTTCAACCAAACCATCTGCCTCTAAACCCCTATCCAGCAAGCGTTTTACTGGAGGACTGGGTCCAAATCGGCCGCGACCACATCGAGCTGACCCACCTAGTTTTCTCAAAGAGAATGGGCTGAACCTCGCGACGTTTCATCCTGTCTCAGCCCGCGAGGAGGGGGATGTGCGGGGGGTAAAATGCGATCGGCACACGCGTTGCCATTGGGTTAGATGCGACCCTGGCAAGCTAACATAGTGGAACCAAAACGGATCTTATCGGCATCGAGGTCGCAGGACATTGGGATTTTTTCGTTTTCCCGCTAAGCACCTAGTTTACCCATGTTATATTAGCAGTGTCTGAAGGGTTGTTTCGTGCTGGTTGCTCAGAAGGAGCACCTTGGCAGACACATTTGGGGCAATCTAGGTAGATCTTGAGTAGCGGGAAGGATTTCTCAGGGATGAGACAGCTCTCCTTCGGGCCGCTTGACACACACCACTTGACGCAACCATCACGGATGCCCGTTTACTGTCGAGGAGACACGCATGTCGGAGTCCTTGAAACTGATGCGCCCGATAGCGGGCGCGGCCCTGGCCGTGTGGGGGCTCGCGAGCCCCGCCTGGGCTAGCTACGGCGGTGGCGCCTGTACGAGCTGCGCGCCGGCACCCGTGATGCAGACGCAGGTCAACGTGGTCTCGCTGGTCCCGCAGGTCCAGACCGTGATGCAGACCGTCTATGAGACGGTCTACGAGAGCCAGCCGTACACGGTCATGGAGACCCGCTATCGCCAAGGGTACCGGACCGAGAACTACACGGTCATGCGCCCCGTGCAGGAGACCACCCAGGTCGCCCGCAAGTACACGGTGATGAAGCCGGTCTACCAGACGTCGACCACCCAGCGCCGTTACAGCGTCATGAAGCCGGTCTACGAGACCAAGGCCATGGAGCGACGCTACACCGTCATGAAGCCGGTCTACGAGACCGTCAACACCCAGCGCCGCTACACGGTCTCGAAGCCGGTCTACGAGACCAAGGCCATGGAGCGACGCTACACCGTCATGAAGCCGGTGTATCAGACGTCGACCACCCAGCGCCGCTACACGGTCTCGAAGCCGGTCTACGAGACCAAGGCCATGGAGCGACGCTACACCGTCATGAAGCCGGTCTACGAGACCGTCAACACCCAGCGCCGCTACACCGTCATGAAGCCGGTGGTCCAGACGAGCATGGTCGAGGAGCCGTACACGGTCTGCCGCCCGGTCACCACGGTCCGCCAGGTCGTCCAGGAATGCGGCTACTACGAGACCCAGGCCGTCTCCGTGCCCGGCCCGGTGATCGAGCAGCCGGTCGTGGCCCCGATCGATCCGGGCTGCGGCTGCGAGAAGCCGAAGAAGCTCTTCGGCTGCCTGCACCGCAAGAAGTACGCGACGGTCGCCACGGTCGCCGTGCAGACCCCGCCCCGGACGGTTTGCCGGACGGTCTACGTCCCCCGGCAGGTCGTGCGTAACGTGAGCGAGACGCGATACGTCCGCGAGACCCAGGTCCGCCAGGTGCCGGTCCAGACCTGCACGATGGTCGCCGAGGAGCGGGTCGAGAACGTCCCCGTCACCACCTGCCGCATGGTCGCCGAGGAGCGGGTCCAGCCCTACGAGGTCCGCACCTGCCGCATGGTCTGCGAGGAACGCGTCGAGAACATCCCCGTCACGACATGCCAGATGGTCGCCGAGGAGCGGGTCCAGCCGTATGAAGTGCGGACCTGCCGCATGGTCTGCGAGGAGCGGGTCGAGAACGTCCCCGTCACCACCTGCCGCATGGTCGCCGAGGAGCGGGTCCAGCCCTACGAGGTCCGCACCTGCCGCATGGTCGCCGAGGAGCACGTCGAGAACATCCCCGTCACGACATGCCAGATGGTCGCCGAGGAGCGGACGGAGACGGTGCCCGTCACCACCTGCCGCATGGTCGCCGAGACGGCCAGCCGACAAGTGCCGGTGCTCGTCCCCGAACAGGTTCCCGTCACCGTCAATCGTTGCGTCGCCCGAGTCGTGCCCCGACAGGTGGCCGTCCAGCAGTGCACGATGGTCCCCGTGGCGGTCCCCGCCTGCTTGACCTGCCCCTGATCGGGACTCCGATAAAATCCGAGCCGAATCTCCGGATCACGGCCAACACGAACGGCGGAGTCCATCACCCTGGACTCCGCCGTTCGCTATTTCGAATCCGCGAAGCTCGCGGTCGATCAGCCGAGCTTGATCATCCTGTGGTCGATCGAGAAGCGCGAGCCGAGCGGCGACTTGAAGTCGAAGTTACCGAGGCCCAGGTGCGAGGCGAGGACGATGTGCTGGGGCTGGCGGATGTCGAACCCTTCGGTCCCGAGCGGGTCGAGGGCCGTCTTGCCCGTCGCGGCGACCGGGGGCAGCTTCTCCTCCTTGCGCTTGGCGTCGATGATGTTCCACTCGACATGGTCGAGGGCCACCGGGTCGGTCGCAAAGAGGAGCGAGTTGTATTCCCAGACGAACTTCGGGTTCCGGCCGAAGGGCCCGAGCTGATAGACGCCGTTGATGCCGTCGAGGATCTGGAGCACGCACTTCTTGCGGATGACCGGGTGGTTCACCACCTGGGGGATGAACTGGTTGCAGACGTTGCTGTTCGGCGTACTGTGCGAACGCGCGACGTTGTTCACGAGCCCGTGGCTCATGTTCTTGAGCGCGCCCGTCACGCCGGCCGAGCCGTGGTCTTTCAGAACCGGCAGGAGGACGATCTTGTTCACCCGGCGCGTCACCAGCAGGCCCAGGTGCGAGCGAACGTTGCGGTCGTCCTTGGGGTCGGCGCCGTTGCCCATCAACTCCATCGTCATGTATTCGTCAGGGTCGTAGCCGGCGACCGGGTCGTTGCCCGGCCAGAGGACCTGGAGCTGTGAGGGCTCATCCTCGGGGGTAAGGCCGCCCCAGTGGACGCCGTCAGGGACCGCCTTGTGCATCCCGGCGGCGATGAACTCCTGCTTATATCGCTCGAACACGAACATGTCGTTGAGCTTGACGCCCGCCATCCTGAGGCCGTCGATGACCTCGAGCATCAGCTCGACCGAACTGTTGGCGAGCGGGTTGCCCACCGGGTTCATCTTGATCCCGACCACGTCCCCCGGCTCGAAGAAGGAGCGCCAGGCCTCGACGACATCGTCGGCGCCTGTCAGTTCCTTCATCCCCCGCGCGACCGATGCCTTGATCGCCGCGCGATTCTTCACGCCTTGGACGACCATCGCCGGGTTGTGGACCTCGATGACGCGGCCGGGGTAGGGGCCGGGGATGCCGAGCTTCTCCTCGGGCTTGCGAGGGGCCTTGGCCTTCTTCTTGGCGGCCGCCTTTTTGGTGTCGGCCTTGGCGGCGTCGGGCTTCGTCGCGTCCGGCTTGGCGGCGTCGGCGGGCTTGACCGGCTCCGAGGCGGAGACGTGAAGCCCGGCGAGGATCGGGAGCGAGGCCGCTCCCGCCAGGAACGCACGACGGCCCAGGCCGCCGCAAGGGTAAGGCTTGCTCATGGGATCCGACTCTCCTCCGTGGCGAGAGGGCCTACCTCCGGCACCTCGCTCGACACATTAGAGTTATCGGCCAACCCAAGGCCGCACGACCGCCATTTTCGCCACGATCCGCGTTTTCGCGCCGACTTCACGCTCGATGGAGTGGGCTCAGGCACCGGCGAGGGCCTGCCCGAGGGCAGCGACGGGCCCGAAGTCGAGCAATTCCATCCCCACGCCCGCCACGCATCGCAGAGGGTCGGCCTTCAGGGCGGAGGGCAGGGCGGCGTTGACCACGTTCCAGCCCGCCGCATTGAGCGAGAAGGCCGGCAGCACGATCCGGGTCGGGCCCACGAGGAAGCAGGGAGCCGTCAGGCCCGAGGCCCTCAGCACCGGGTGGATATGCCCGGTAATGGTCTTCGGCGCGGAGACCGGCTCGTGGCCGTGGGCGATGGTCCAGCCGTCGACCTCGAACGTCCTGGGCATCCCCTTGCTCCAGGCTCGGTCATGGTTGCCGGCCACGAGCGAGATGGTGACGCCGCGCTCGGCCAGCCAGTCCCTCAGACCTCGCACATCCTTGGCGGTCCGGGGGCAGGGACGATGCGATTCGACAAGGTCTCCCGCCACGACCAGGCGTCGGATGGTCGCCCGCGTCAGCATCGTCGAGAGTTTCGCGATCGTCTCACGCAAGGAGTGCTCGGGCACGCAGTCGCCCCCTTCGCCCCGGGCCCACTCGTAGCCGAGGTGGACGTCGGCGATGACGGCGAGTTCCTCCCGCTCGTGCACGGCCGCCCCCTCGGGCGTGAGGAGCCAACCGTCCCACGAGTACATCGGCCCTTGCTGGAAGCCTCGGCCCGAGCCGGCGACTGTCTTCGCCGCCCCCGATTTGGACGAGGCTTTCCGCTTCGGTGCCGGGCTCATGGATGGCCTCCCTGACGACTCGCGCTGTTTAATTCCGCCATCTTCACGAAACTACATGCAGTTCAGTGCGATCTTATCAATCTCATATGAACCAACAATCATTATCCTGGCTTGGCCTGCGGCGTCGAGGCGGACATGAGTCGGGCGTGGAGCCGCCGCAGGGCGTCGGTCGGCGACTCGAACTGGAGCGACTCGGACTGCGCGGGATCGACCCAGGCGAGGGAGAACGGCGATGGGCGATTCAGCTCCCGGAACCGGACCTCGGGCTTCTTCCGCATCCAGGCCAGGGCCTGACGCGTATCGAGGAGGTCTTCGAGGATTTCCCGCCGAGTCTCCTTGAGTAAGGGGTGTTGGGGACAGGCCGCCTTGATGAGCGGATAGAGCCGCGTGCTGACCCAGAGCGAGCCGCCGACCCGGCGTCGGCCGTTCTCGGGGTTCCTCAGGATCATCATGGCGGTCCCGGCGATGTGGCGGAATCGACGCGCAGCCAGTTCGCCGCGATCCAGGCCTTCCATGACGTCGTCGAGGAACTGGTCGATCGCGAGGATCCCCTCGAAGTCGTGGCGCGACAGCCGGGCCTCTTCGGGCAAGCGGATCGCGAAGCCGAGGTCCGCCACCTCCATCGCGAGGTCGCGGCGATGCTTGCGGCCGAGCCTCGCGGCGACGGCCCGCCCGAGCGCCTCGCAGGCCGATCGGCTCAAGGGGGTGTGGAAGGTGTACGACCAGCCCTCGTCGTGGGGCGACTCCTCGATGAGTATCGTCTCGGCGGAGGGGATCTCGCTGATCTGCGCCTGGGACTCGAAGAGCTGCGCGAGGACCTCGGCAGCCTCGTTGCCGAGTTGATGCGACCCGCGGAGCCAACGCGTGAGGACCTCGGGCCCTTCGAGCAGCAGACCCGCGGCGTGCTCCCGGAAGAGGGTCAATGCCGCCGCCAGCTTCGCCGAGAGCCCCTGACGATCGCTCGTCCAACGCGGCAGGGCAGACTCGCCCCCCGACGACCTCGCGATGGCGACCAGCCCATCGAGCCTGACGAACTCCAAAGCCCGACCGTCGAGGATGAACCGATCCCCCGCCTGGAGTCTGTCGGCATAGGAGCCTTCGAGCGTTCCGATATCGACGCCGTCGGCCAGCACCCGGACCGACTCCTCCGAAGTGATCGTGCCGACGTTCCCCCAGAACCACCGCATGACGCGGCGGTTCCTGATGCCGAAGAACCCCGACTTCTTCCAGATCCGGGGCGACGTCCACTTCGGGGTCGAACCCGGCTCAGGCTCGTAAGCCCCGGCGGGGGATGCGAGCTCCCCGGCGAGGAAGGCGAGGCACGCGTTGAAGTCATCACGCGAGAGCTCGGCCATGGGACCGGCCTTGCGGATCAGGTCGAAGGCCGACTGGCTCGAGCATTCGCCCGCGCAGGCCATGCCGATGAGTTGCTGACAGAGCACGTCCAGCGGCGCGGCGACGGCGTCCAGCGGCTCGACGTTCCCCGCGCGGGCCTCTTGGGCCGTGACCACCAGCCCCGCCAGCTCGGCCGGCGTGGCGGCGAGCAGGAGCCCTCGGGACGCGACGCCCACCCGGTGCCCCGAGCGCCCGACGCGCTGCAAACAGCGCGAGACGCCGCCGGGCAGGCCCACCTGAACGGCGAGGTCGGCCGTGCCGATATCCACGCCGAGCTCGAGGCTCGTGCTCGTCACGACCGCCTGCAGGTCCCCCGCCTTGAGGGCCGCCTCGACCTCACGCCGGCGGGCCGCGTCCAGGGCCGAGTGGTGCGCGGCGACGCGCTCGGCCCCTTCGACCTTCTCCCCGCGCAAGTCGTGGGTGATCTTCTCGGTCAGAGCCCTGGTGTTCGCGAAAATGACGGTCGTCCGCTCTTGCTCCATCGCCCGCTCGAGCCGGCGCACCAGCCTGCGGTACGTGAGGCCTCGATGCGGGGCCTCGTCCGACTTGATGAGCGACTCCACATTCAATTCAAGGGGTTGCGAGCCGCTGGGGGGCTCTGCCTCGAGGACCCGGCAAGGCCGGCTCGGCCCGACGAGGAACCGCGCGACCGGCTCGGCGGGTCGGCAAGTCGCCGAGAGCCCCATGCGACTCGGGTCGACCTTCGCCTGTGCCGCCAGGCGTTCGAGAGAAACGGCGAGGTCTGCCCCGCGCTTGGTCGGCACGAGGGAGTGGACCTCGTCCACGATGATCTGCTCGACCCCGCTCCACTTCTCCTGCCAGGTCGACTGGCTGAGCATGAGCGAAAGGCTTTCGGGGGTCGTGATCAGGAGGTGGGGCGGGTCATCGCGGAGCTTCCGGCGCTGGTAGGCCGAGGTATCCCCGGTGCGGACCCCGATCGTGATCGGGCTCCGGTCGAGTTTGAGCGATTGCCGGATCGCATCCAGGGGCAACGACAGGTTGCGCTCGATGTCATAGCCAAGGCTCCGCAGCGGCGACACATACACGCCGCGCAGGCCGGGGGCGAGGTCGCCGGCCATCCATTCGCGATAGAGCCGGTCCAGCACCGCGAGGAAGGCCGCCAGCGTCTTGCCCGAGCCGGTGGGGGAGACGAGCACCACGTTGTCCCTCGCGGCGATCGCAGGCCAGGCGAGTTGCTGTGCGGGGGTCGGGCCGCCGGGGAAGGTGGCGGCGAACCAGTCGCGGACCGGGCCCGAGAGCGAGTCGAGCGCGGCGTTTGCTTCCGTGGAGAGGTTCTGCATCCGAGCTCGATCGAGGCGGCTCCCGCCCCTCCTCCTCACTCGAACGCCCCGACCTGCTTGCGCCGAGGGGCGTCAGACATCCTGGAAAGCCGTTACCATTGTCGTAGACCATACTACCAGGAGATGTCCAGGTGTACCATGGCGAATCATGGCCATGTGTCCCACCTTCAACGTCGAGCGAGGGCGAATCGACCCTCAAACGTCCCTGGCAAGCCGGATGCCGGAGAATTGCCAACGGGCGTCGGGCGGGAAGAAGTTGCGATAGGTCGCCCGGATGTGCGAGGCGGGCGTGGCGCAAGAGCCCCCGCGCAGGACGAGTTGGTTGCACATGAACTTGCCGTTGTACTCCCCGAGCGCACCGGCGGCCGGCTTGAATCCGGGGTAGGGGGAGTAAGGGCTCCGGGTCCATTCCCAGACGTCGCCGAAGAGCTGGCGGGGCGTGCCCTCGTCGGCCGAACCGACGAGAGGCGCCGGGTGGTGCCGTCCGCTCTCGACGAAGTTCCCGGCGGGGCGGATCGATTCGGCCGCAATTTCCCATTCGGCCTCGCCCGGCAGCCTGGCCCCGGCCCAGCTCGCGTAGGCGTCGGCCTCGTAGAAGCTGACGTGGCAGACCGGCTCGGCCGGATCGACCTCGAGCATCCCGGCGAGCGTCATCAGGCTCCAGCCGTTCGAGCCCTTCTCCCAGTAGAGGGGGGAGCTCCAGCCCCGGGCGACGCGGGTGTTCCAGCCGTCGGAGAGCCAGAATCGCGGCTGTTCATATCCGCCATCTTCGATGAACGCGAGGTACTCGGCGTTCGTCACGAGTCGATCCCCGAGTTCGAACGGCTCGACGTAGACGGAGTGCCGGGGCGACTCGTTGTCGAACGCGAAGCCGGCCCCCTCGAAGCCGATCTGACGCAGGCCGCCTTGGTAGCCGGCCCAGCCGAGGCGAGGGACCTCGCGACTCGCTACCTCGTCACGCTGGCGATAGACGGGGCGGAGCGGGTTGCGGGAGAAGGCATGCTTGAGGTCGGTCAGGAGGAGTTCCTGATGCTGCTGCTCATGGTTCAGGCCGATCTCGATCAGCGGGGCCATCGTCTCGATCAGGTCGGCGTCGCCGTTTCTCAGTTGGAGGAAGTCGAGGATGCGTTCGTCGACCGCCGCGCGATATTTGTAGACCTCGGCGACGGTGGGGCGCGTCAGAAGGCCGCGCTCGCCGCGAGCGATCCGCTCGCCCAAAGCATTATAATAGGAATTGAATAGATAATTTGATCGGCTCAGGACCTCGGTATCGTGCTTCGAGATCGCCTTGAGGATGAACGTCTCGAAGAACCAGGTCGTGTGGGCCAGGTGCCACTTGACCGGGCTGGCGTCGGGCATCGACTGGACGACGTAGTCCTCGACCTCGAGCGTCGAGCAGAGGTCCTCGGTCTGTCGCCGGACGTCCCGATAGCGTCGGGCGAGATCCGTCGTCTCGGGGAGATCGACGAGGCTCTGTCGGCCATTCTCGGCGAGGGGGTCGTTCATCGGTGCAGGTCTCGTCGCGTGCCCTGAGCGGAAATCGGAGCCCGTCCGTAGGCGGATCGTGACGATCCGGCTCCGGGTGGCATTGTAGAGGTTGGTCTACCCCTGCCAGCAAGTCAACTTGCAAGGGGCATTCCGATGGGCGTCCCGGCGCAGGGCTCGGGGATGCCTCACGAATTCGACCATTATTGTCGAGTTCACGCCATCGAACGAGGGATCGCTCAGGCGATCATCGGGTCGAGCTCGAATTCGCGGCTCGCGATGGCGACGGCATGGCCGTCGGCGACGGAATGACCTTCGGCGTATGCGATCAGCAAGGCGAGGTCGGCCAGCCGATTGAGCCGGCGCGGGAGGCCGTCGGCGGCCCGGTGGAGGATCGCGAGGCTCTCGGAATCGAACAGCGGAGACGTCGCGCCGGCGGCCTCGAGTTGCCCCATGACATAGGAGGCCGACTCGGACTCCGTGAAGGCGCCAAGCAGGCATCGAGCCGAAAGCCGGTCCATCAGGCTGGGAGGCATCCGGAGGAGGGCCTCGGCCCCGCCGACGAGCAAGAGGGCGAGGTCCGAAGGCCCCTGAGTCGCGAAGTTGAGGAGGAGCCGCAGCGTCTCGAACGCCATGACGTCCTCGATCAGATGGGCTTCATCGACCACCAGGAGCGGGCGGATCCCTCGAGCGGAACACCCCGAAAGCCAGTCGCGCAGGCGGCGGAGGGCTGACGCGGGTGACGCATCATCGCCGATCTCGACGCCGAGTTCCTGGGCGAGCAGTTTGAGCAGCTCGAGGGGGGGCAAGGCCGGGAATGTGACGTGGGCCGACGCCCCCCCCAACTCTTGCGAGATGACCCGCGAGATCAGGGTCTTTCCCGAACCAGGCGGCCCGAATATCAAGACGGGCCCCTGGCCCTGTTCCAGACCATAGCGGACGCGGCGAACGACGGACTCTCGACTCGTGATCGGGATGTAGGCCGACGGATGGACCGTCTCTGAGAAGGGACGACGCTCGAGGCCGAAGTGAGATTCGTACAACGTTCGGCCTCCCTGCTGCCGGAACCCTTCCGCCCATCCTGGACGGAGTCACTGACCCGATGTTCTAGGACCGCAATCAAATCAGACGAACGTCTCGGCGAGGCCGAGGAGCGGGATCCCGCCCGAGTCGAGGACCTCGCGAGCGCGAAGCAGGCCGCGTTCGCCGGTCAAGGAGCTATTATGGACGAGCACGGCGGCGTCGATCGAGCGATGCAGCACCGTGGCGCTCAGGCCGGCGAACAGGGGACTGCCATCCAGCAGGACGAGGTCGAACTCGCGCCGCAAGCGGGCGAGGACGCACGACCAGGCGGGATTCGCTAGGAAATCCTTCGGACGGGCAATCGGAGCCCGGATCGGCAGGATCGTGAGATGGTCATCGGGGGCGTCGATCAAGGCTTCGGACAGGGCAATCCCATCCTCGACGACGTCTTCGAGCCCGACTTTGGGCCGAAGGCCGAGTTGTCGGGCCAGCATGGGACCCGCGAGATCGGCGTCGACGAGCAGGGTTCGCCCGGGTCTTCGCGCAAGTGCTCGCGCAACAGTGAGCACCAAAGTCGTCCGACCTTCGGCTCGGTGGCAGCTCGTGAAGAGCAAGACCTTCAGGGCCTTCTGGTCGCGAGCCTGGATCAGGGCGTCGGCCATGTGCGAGAAGCGGTCGCCGTACTGGCGTTCCAGAGTCCTCACGGTGGCCGGCCACTGGAGTTCGGACGCCTCGACGAAACGGGCCGCCGACGTCGAGGCCTCCGGCTCGTGCGAATCCGTCTCGACGTTCGCGACCTTGGCTTCAGCAGGGCGAGGCGAGAGGTGAGGAGCAGGGGGGACCCCGCCATGCTCGGCGTTCGTCCGCTGCGCGTAGACGCGGGCGAGCGCCTGGTCAACTTCCCGCATGGGGGTTCTCCTCGCGTTCGTCGTCTGGCAGCAGATATCCGGGGAAGACGACGGGCGCTTCAACATCGACGATCGCGGGAGTCGCGGCGGGGGCCGGCTCGATCGTGATCGAGATCGACGGAGGCCTGTGCATCTCCGAACAGCCGTCACACTCGGGCGCGGCCGAGGCCACGACCGGAACCTTCGGGGACGGGGACGAGGCCATCGAGACGGCCGGCGGGGCCCCTCCGAACAGGAGGAAGGCCAGGGTCAGCGGCGTCGTGGCAAGTAGCGTATAGGCAGTCCAGCGGACCTCACGACGGAGTCTTCGACGTCGGGTGGTTCGGCGGACCTTCCCGCGGTGAGGGGAACTCGGAGCGCGATGAGGGCCCGAACCAATCGTCGGGACCTGGATCAGGACGGGGACCGAGTTCGACGCGTCAAACCGCGTGGGGCGGATGCTTGGCCAAGCTTGAAGACCTTGTTCTCGGGTCATTGGAAATGTCCCCCACGGTCGTCTATCGATTAAGCGTGTCAAGTTCGAGGGATTAGAACTGTCACACCGATCGCCCTGGCTGGCGAAAAACGGCGGACTTGTCCTTACAGGCAAGGTATCGACTAGGCATTCCGGGAAACTTGAACGGCCGTGACGAAAATACCGAAATCGGAGAGTTGGTGGTCTCGGGACTCTCTCCGGCCACCCCTCGTCCCCGTCTGAAACGACCATGCCCCTCTCGAGACGACCAGGTTTTCGCTGGGTCAGGAGTCGGGGCATGGTCACTCACTCTACCGGGCGACTTCGAGCAGGCAGGATCTTCTTATCGTCCACTGAAGAAGCGGAGGAGGCCGCCGCGGCGCGGCGGCTGGGCTCCGTTCGTGGTGTCGCCGTCGCGACGGCTGAACATGGCCGGGCGTCCCGACTCATAGTTGCCGACCGGGCGGAACTGCGGAGGGGCGCCCGAGAAGGCGGTGCGGGAGCCACCGTTGGCGAGGTCGACCGACCGGATGTTCGACTCGCTGATATACGGGTTGTGGCCCGCCCAACGCGACTGGACAACCTGGAGGAGGTTCAGGGGGGCGTACATCGCCTCGCCGCCGACCGAGATCCAGTCGGAACCGTTGGTGTTCGTCTGGTCGACGTTGCCGTCGAGGCCGTAGACGAGCGTGTACTCATAGTTGACGAGGCGGGGCTTGCTGTCCTGGCCATTGAGGCACGAGCCCGAGTTGCCTTCAACCGTCACCTTCAAGAGGACGGCGCGTTCGCCCTTGCCCGGGATCGAGTGGAACTCGGCCGTATACTTGCCGACGCCGTGGTTCCAGACCTCGTTGGGGGTGCCACGGGGCGGGAAGGCCCGCAGGTTCGCCAGCAGCGCGATCTTGTCGCCGCGGATGTGCTTCTCGAGCATGTTGTGGAAGCGGGGGACCGAGGCGTCGGTGACGTCGTATCCGGGACGCGGCGGGCCGGCGGGAATCTCGTTGGCGAAGTCGCCGATCTGGTGGTTGTAGTGGTTCTCGCCGAGCTCGGCCCAGAGGGCCTTGAGTTCGTCCTGCGTCAGGCCGGAGCCGGGGGCGGGGACGGGTTCATTCAGCAGGATCGAGGAGACCGCGCCGCCGAGGCAGTGGCCGGGCCATCGGCTGATATCCTGGTTCTGGCTGTTCGCGGCTTCCCAGGCACGGGCCGAGCTGTTGAAGAGCTGGTCGTACTTGAGCATCGGGGAGGGGGTCTGGTACATCGTACCGTTCGCGCCCCGGAAGGTCAGGTCGTCATAGAGGTTGGGGAACCAGGTCGAGTCGTCACCCGCGGGGACGGGGGTCTCGAGGATCCCGTTCGGGCCGGCGCGGACGATGTCCTGGCCGGGGGCGATCGGCGATCCGTAGCCGGCCACCATCAGGTCGTCGCCGTAGGGGCGGACCGTGTCGACGCGGCCGTTGCCGCCGGCCCAGGGCTCGTGGATGGCGTCCGACTTGGTCGGCCAGTAGTAGTAGTTCCAGGGCTTCCGAGTGCTCTGCCCGACCTGGACGAATGAGGTCTCCACCGTATAAGGCTCGGTGGCGCCGGAGACCGTGAAGGTGTACCAGCCCTGCTGGTTCATCCCGATCTCACCGCCGTTATCGCGCGTCTTTCCGTCGGGCCCGACGATGTTGCCCAGGGTGCCCTTCGAAGTCTTGATCGTCAGGTCACCGCCGAACCGGGTCGGGATGTAGACGCCGTAGGAGCGATCTCCCGACTGGTCGGTCAGCGAGCCGCCGATGGGGACTGGTTGAACCTGCTTGGTGGCTTGCGCCGCACATAAGGATGCGGGCGCCGTGGCAATCACGAAGAGCGACCAGACGATCGAGCCGCCAAGCCTGTTGCCGATACGCATGCTGCCTCCCGAATACCGGTAGAGTACGTCCCGCTGACTCCCTCATTCTCAACGACCGGCGGCCAAGGCCGGCGCGAAATCCTGAGGAATATCACCATCTGCTCGATACCCAAGTTGGTTCGGCATCCTCTCGAAGGGTCGAGGAGCGAATTCCGGAAGTGTCGCGACCAAGAGGCTTGAAACTCGGCAGAGGCCCTATAGTTCGCCAAAGCGGTATCTTCTCGAACTTACCAAAGAAGTAAATGCCGCCGCCGGAGTTGCCGATAACCATGCCTGGCCACCCCTGGGGTGGAGAGCGAAAGCCGGACCAGAAAGCCCGGCTTCAGGCTTCCGCCACTGTCCTGAGGCCATCGAGAGAAGCGTCCCCGTTCGCGGGTTTGGGGACAAGCCTCGCCTCGTGTGAAGAACTGATTCGGAGCACGAGGCAGGTACCCGACATGGATGGTGGTGTTGGCGTTCGGACGCTGTCAAGCATCGACCGTGCCGAGCCATCAGGGGATTGTCTGTTTACCGACTCGATCGAGACTGTCGACCGACAACCTCACACTAGAACTTGAGGATATCAAGATGACCAGTGCGGTTTTGATCCTTGCCTTGAGCGCCACTGGCCTGGGCCATCACTCGACCTACGCCTCGGCCCAAGTCCCCTCGAAGGTCCTGCCGGCCCCCCAGGCCCCCACGAAGGTCGCCCCGGCTCCTTCCAAGGTCCTGCCGGCTCCCCAGGCCCCCACGAAGGTGATCCCGGCCCCGACCAAGGTCCTGCCGGCTCCCCAGGCCCCTACGAAGGTCGCCCCGGCTCCTTCCAAGGTCCTGCCGGCTCCCCAGGCCCCCACGAAGGTGATCCCGGCCCCGACCAAGGTCCTGCCGGCTCCCCAGGCCCCCACGAAGGTCGCCCCGGCCCCGACCAAGGTCCTGCCGGCTCCCCAGGCCCCCACGAAGGTCGCCCCGGCCCCCTCGAAGGTCCTGCCGGCCCCCCAGGCCCCCACGAAGGTCGCCCCGGCCCCGACCAAGGTCCTGCCGGCTCCCCAGGCCCCGGCGAAGGCCGCTCCGTACATCGCCCCGGCCCCCCAGGCCCCCGTCAAGGCGGCCCCGCAGTATTGATCTAGCTTCGCGTTGATCGAGCCGCCCGGCCTTGCCGGCGGCTCATCCCCCAACGCTAAAATGGGCGGCGTCCCCCGGTTTCGGGGGACGCCGCCCTTTCCATTTCGAACCCGTTCGCAAGGATGGCTCCCCTGGACCCGTCGGCTCTCGTCCGATGATTAGTGGCGGAGCCGCGCCGCCCGAGTATTTATGGCCGGCCCCGACCCGCGGGGCCGGATCAGGGATGCGAGATAGGAATCCAGAAACAAGTCTTCAATCCGCAATCTCCAAGACGACGGTCCCCCACCACTTCGAACAGGCGGCGAGGATTGGAGAATACTCCGGCCCCAAGCATAAATTTCCAAGAACCCACCAAACATTTTCACTTTTCACAACAAGTTCTGCCTTAATCGATTGGATGCGGCAGCCCGTTAGGTCGGGGCGCACGCCGTCCGCAGCGGAGCGTCACAACGCTGGCCGCCGCGGCGACGCACACTATTTTGTTGGGGGACGCCGATCTATCTCGAGCCGATCTCGTCCTTGAGTTGCCGGCACCCGGCTCAGTTCAGGGTGCTGGGAACTCGTCGGGTTGTCGCCCAGACCTCGTAGGCCTCGAGGAGCTGATCGACGCCCTTGGTGATGGGGCCGGCGACCGGGATCAACCCATTCTTCCGCGCCAGTCGCTGGTAGTTCAGGATGCTCCGCCCGCCGACGAAGACCGGTATGTCCTTGATCCTCGCGAGCTCCCGGAACCGCTTGTTGATGTTGCGCGAGAGGACGAACGAGAGCGCCAGGGCGTCGGGACGGCGTAGCTCGACCGCCTTCTGGTATTCGACGACCGGGATGTCGACCCCCATGTTCAACACACGCCATCCCGCCAACTCGAGATAGAGCTGCAAGATCATGGCGCCTCCCTCATGCCGGTCACCCTCCACCGTGCCGATGATGATGGTGCGGGAGGGCCTCGTGTTGAGGCGGCGGGCCTCGTCGATCAGGACGTCCAGCTTGCGCCTGAGGAATCCCGTGACCAGGGCGTCCTGGTGGATCTCGCATTCGTGCCGATACCATCGCTCGCCCGCGTCGACCATGGCCGGCACGATCACGTGCACCACGGTTTCGGCGACCGAATATCTGGCGGAGAGGGTCTCGTAGCAGACCTCGCCCCCGACGAGATCCCCCGAGATCAGGCGATCGACGAGCTCGCCCACGGCCGGATCGGCGACCGTGGTCGAATCCGCCTGGCGCTGGGGATCGACCCGGATGCGGCCGTCGCGGGCGGCGACCAGCAGGTCCCCCACCGTGTGACCCGCCTTGGACAATTCCGACACCCGGCGCAGGACCTGGACCTGGTCGCGAGAATATCGGCGGTGCCCCGAGGACGAGCGATGCGGCACCGGGAATTGATATCGACGCTCCCAGACGCGGAGAGCGTGACAGCTCACTCCCGTGAGCTTGGATACGGCGGCAATAGAATAGTCTGCAATCGTCGATGAATCCGACATCGAGGTTGCCCCCTCTAGATAGATTATGGCGGAGACGAGACCCGCCCGAGTCTTAATAGTTGGGCTGGGCCAGAAAAGCAGGCCAACCGACCGTGTCATGTATCCCCGACCCACGGGGCCAGATCAGAGACGCGAGACCGGAACTTATTAGTCGATGATTAAGAATTGCGACCCACTCTAACGCCAATCCGAGTTCTAACCCGACCCTATGTTCCATCGCCAACAAAAACTGCTTAACCCTTCGTCAGGATACACCCCATATGACGAACATTCCATCCTAAAAATTTGTCGAGGTTTCTCTTTTGCGACAACACTCGTCGATTTCAACAACATGTTTGCGAGTCGTAAGGCCTCGACCTCCGACCACCTATTATTTACGATGATTTTGTTATTTGACCACCACTCTAAAGCGATTTTTCTTGGACAAGAACGACTGCCAATGCCCCGAATTCTCTCGAAATGGGCAGAGCGGGTTTTCTTATGAATGAGTTGAGATTTAGCCTAAAATTTCCTTAATAGGTCCGCTTTCTTTTCTACTAAGACTGAACATGCATTTTATTTGTTTACACAAACGTTCTCACGTTTGATGACACGAATCTTGTCAATTGTTTTGCTGTCTAAGGCTCCACAGGGCCACATCATGGGCCAAACCCGCGTCCAACCACCTCCACTACGGACAGGCATCGTGCTGAACGGATCGATGCCTGCCGGTCGGTTGGCAGATTCTTAAGTACGCAGAGTCGGCGATTTCCTTAGGAGAAAGTACCCAGGTTGAGACAAGGACTTAGGCATCGACACTAGGGTCAGGACCTGGTTAACCGAGGGCATCACGAATCCGTGTTTGGATGCATGCAGAATGGGCTTCATGACGCGATTCAAGCCCCTCATATCTGAATAAAGATTCAAATCCGATCACAAGGAAACACAGAAGTTACTCAGGAACTCATCTGCTCATCCTCTCTAAAAATCGTTCAACTCGTCCCCAAATTCATCCATCTAGACTCTGGCCAAATGTTGTTTTAACACGATCAAGATAAGCAGGTCGAATTCTCGAAATTACGAAAATTGAGGGCTTGAGGTGAAATTCCAAGAGACAATCTTGTCGGGAAATTCCCGATTAAAGAAGTCGAAATGTTTCAAAATAGCAACAAATCTATCGGATTTTTCAGCAGCTATCAGGAATTTCCCTACATTTCAGAGCTTTCCGTCTCGCGAAACGGAGTGTCCAAATTGGGGTAGGAATACCGCGCAAGTAAAACATCAAGTGAAACCGTGGTTGCTCATGCACTGCAGTCGCAGCAAATTTCCCAATGGACCCCAAGAATTATCGTTGAGTGGGGGAATGCCCTCAGGACTCGATTTCGTCGGGCAACGCCTGACGTTCGCCAGAGGGAATCCCACAACGACCGAGATACTCTCGGGTCGTCACTTACCTCATGCAGTGCACCCTCCCGCCGGAAAAGTACGCCGGTAAGTGCAGCCAATGACCGTTTATGACTCAGCGTGGACCGGCAACCGAGAGCTTAGATAGGAGAGCAGGGGGCTTCCCCCCTCCAGCTCGCGCCGGATGCGTTGTTGACCCGATCGGCCGGCAGGAGTCCCCGGAGTGAGCGAGGGAAGTGGCTTAAGAATAGCTAGTTTGACAGGAGATGACCGACATCCGAGTTATCGCAAACATCTACAAGCTTCGACTAATTTGGCTCTCGAGGCCTCCCCAGGATCTAAGAGATCTCTCGTTGCTTGCTGGATTCGCGGCCGAGATTGAAAGAACCGCGTGCGGGGACGGGTCGGATGAAGCAAGGCGATTCTTAGCGTGCCGTGGCTTGAAGGGCGCGATCATCTGTAGCCGGGCTCGGCCGACCATAGATGTGGCGGTTCTTGATCTTTCCTATGGATTCCACCGCACCTGCCAGCCGTAGACAGTAGGCGACGCGCTGGGCGAAGGGAACGGACCTCTCGAGGTGCTCGGCCAGGTCCAGCGTGGTGAATGGATCGGGCAGGCCATCGGGCAGGAGGCCGAGCAGGTCCTCCGGCGCACGCAGCGTCTTAGTCTCACAAACCACGCGTAGGGAGCGATCGACGACGAGGTACCCCGGCCATCGACGCCTTGGGACCCTCACCTCGTCGATCTCGACGGCCAGCACGTCCAGCCGCAGGTTCGGATGCGGGAATAAACGGATGAGTCCGACAAGATCCTCGAAAACGTCGGAGATCTGGCCCCGTTTCGGGCTGAACCGAGCCGAGACGTCGGCGCCGTCGCGACGAGCCCGGCGGACCACCCGTCGCGCGACCACGACGGGCTTGACGACCTGGACGACGTGATCCGAAAGCAGGCTTCTCAGCTTCGGCCGGAGCGGGCCGAGGGCCCCGCATTGCACCTCGACCACCGTTCCGTCGGCGCTCAGGGCATCGACGCGGAACCCCTTGAGCACCACCTCGGATCGGCCCCCGTTGCTCTCGGCGTATCGCTCCTTCAACTCGCGATGCAGGCTCGTCTCCACGCCCCGCCTCCCTGTGAGGGTTGTCACGAAACCTTGGAACCGTCGCATCATCGACGCGCACCTCGGGCCGATCCGATTCCGCTCGATCCGATCAGGACAGGGGCTCGACTCCCAGGTCGCGGATCGTCACCAGCGAGCGGAAATCGAGGCCTTTCGCCGAGAACGCGGCGGCGGCCCCTTCGAGCCGGTCGAGGACCACGATCACGCGCTTCACCGTGCAGCCGAGTGCCTCGACGGCCGCGACCGCCTGCAGCGAGGAGCCGCCGGTGGTGGCGACGTCGTCGACGATGACGACGTCCGAGCCGCGCTCAACCGGCCCTTCCACGAGCTGGCCGGTCCCGTGGGCCTTCGCCTCCTTGCGCACGAGGAACCCACGCAACTGGCCGTGCCCCCTGGCCCCCGCGACGGCGAGCGTCGCCCCCACGATCGGGTCGGCCCCCATGGTCAGGCCCCCCACGGCGACGACGTCGGGGAGGTCGGCGAGTTGGTCGAGCACCCCGGCGCCGATGACGGCGGCCCCTTCGGCCGAAAGGGTCACCTTGCGACCGTCGACGTAGTAGTGAGATTGGCGGCCGCTCGCGAGGGTGAACGTCCCGAGCTTCAGGCTGTCTCGTTTCAGGAGCTCGATCAAACGGGCCCGATCGAACGCATCACTCATCGCTGTCTCATCTCCCCAGACGTCAACCAAGTTCGGCCTGTCGCGGCCGGTTTCCCAAGGGGCACAACCTACCAGACTCGGGCGGTCGGCTCCAAGGGGACCTCGCCGGCAAGATTCCCCAAACCGGGCGAGTCGGAGCCCGGAGTCGCGAGCCAGAGTCTGACGAGAGCAACGCTTTATCCGACCTTGCCGGTGCGCCCGAGGGTCGCGGGCGGCTCGCGATCAAGCGGCGTCGAAGGATCGGCCGATGGGAAAAGAAGGACGTCGCCGTCGCGACGGAAACGAAGTCGCGTCCGTTGAGGCTTTGACACCATGCCGGCCGCATCTCGACCTTCGCCCCCCAGCGACCCGCTCGGCCCGTTCCTCCATTACCTGATGGCCGAGTGCGGGGTCTCGCCGCACACGCTGGCCGCGTATCGGTCGGACATCAGCCGGTTCATCCGCTGGCGAAAGCAGTCGGCGCCTCGACCGCTAGCCGACCTCGAGATCGCCGACCTCACCGGATACGTCGAGTACCTCACCAATGAAGGCCTCGCCCCGACCAGCGTCGGGCGACATCTCGCGAGCTTGTCCACATTCTTTCGCTTCTTGATCTTCGACGGCATGCTCACGGAGAACCGGGCGAAGCTCCTGATCGCCCCGGCGGTCTGGGATCGGCTGCCGACGGTCCTCGGGCCCACCGCGGTGGACAGGCTTCTCGCGGCTCCGAGTAGCGAAACACGGCTCGGCCGTCGCGACCGCGCCGCGCTCGAGACGCTCTATGCCACCGGATGCCGAGCGTCCGAGGTCGTCGGGCTCCGTCCTTCGGACATTGACCTCAAGGACGGGATCGCGCGTTGCATCGGCAAGGGGGACAAGGAGCGGATCGTCCCGCTCGGGGTCCGCGCCCGCGAGGCCCTCGAGGACTTCATCACCAGGGATCGGCCGACGATGATCGCGCGAAGGCCCGAGACGGCCGAAGTCTTCGTCTCGAGGTCGGGCCGACCGCTCTCACGCATCGGGCTCTGGCAGATCGTGAAGAACCACGCGCTGGCGGCCGGCCTGCACGCCGACGTCAGCCCGCACACGCTCCGCCACAGCTTCGCGACCCATCTCCTCGCCGGAGGCGCAGACCTCCGCGCCGTGCAGGAGATGCTGGGCCACGCCTCCATCGCGACGACCCAGATTTACACCCGCGTCGAGCTCAGCCGACTCCGCAAGGTCCACTCCCAGTTCCACCCGAGGTCGGCGCCTACCGAGCCGAAGGCGTAGGGATCGGAGCGATCTCGGCGTGTCCTCAATTCGCGCTGGGCGCGAGGTTCTTGTCTTGCAAAGTGTCTCGGACGGCGAGGCCCTTGAGCCGGCCGATCGCGTCCTCGAGCCGCTGGCGCAGGCGGAGTCGGTCCTGTCGTTCCTTCACGCTTTGCGGCTCGAGCCCCTCCTCGATCAGGGTCCGGGCTGCGATCAGGTGGTCGGACGAATCCTTGGTGCGCTTGTCCGCCATGTCGAGGTTCCCGAGCGCGATGAGCGTCTCGCCCCGTGTCGCCTTCGCCAGGAAGATGCGCTCGAGGTCGAGCGGATTCAGCCTGGCGTCGACGCGATCCAGGTCCGCGAGGGCCTCGGCGTAGCGAACCCTGGCCGTCGCCGCCCCGTTCTTGGGATCGCGCTGGAGCAGCTCGGACATCCAGAGCACGGCGACCTGCGCACGCTCGGTGTACCAGTCGACGATCACGTTCCGATCCTGCTTCGAATCCCTGGCCTCCGCCTCCTTCACCAACCCCGCGAGGATCTCATAAGCCGGTTCATACTCTCTCTTGAAGACATGAACCTTGACCATTCCACCGCGGGCCGCCGTCGAGTCCGGGCTGAGTTTCAGGGCGACCGAGAAGGCCTTCTCGGCGATCGGGAACTGGTTCTTCTCGAGGAAGGCGAGGCCGAGTGCCTCGAGGTGTTCGGCGACGTGCTGGTTCTTCCGGCCCCATTCCAGGAGCTTCGGCTCGCCGGCGTTGAGGAAGACCTGCGCGAACTCCTGGCTCGCCCCGTCGTCATCGCCCCTGGATCGCAGGGCGACAGCGAGATAGAAATGGGGCAACGGCGACGTGGGCGAATCCTTGACGAATGACTCGAGCTGCGGGATGGCCTCGCGTGACCGATCCGAATCCACGCCTTTCACGGCCGTCAGGAAGGCCTCGCGGCGCTCGACCGGGACGAGCGTGCTCGCGATCGGCCGGGCCAGGACGACGCTGGAGACGAGAAGGATGGCGGCGAACCCGATGACCCGGGTCCGATTCCGGCGGCTCCAGTTCGTGACCCGTTCGCGGGCGGACGGGTTCTTCGCGTGTCGCAATGGCTGACGCTTGAGGAAGCATTCGAGGTCTTCAGCGAGTTCGAGCGCACTCGCGTATCGGTTCTGAGGCAAGGCCGCGAGGCACCTGGCGGTGATCGCCTCGAGCGCGTGAGGTACGTTCGGGTTCAGGGCCCGGCTCAGCGAGACCGGATCCATCATGCGCTGGTCGAGGAGCGCCCGGATCGTCCGGGGCAGGGGGAGGTTCTGGTCGGCGATCTGGGGGGCTTCCCCGGTCAACAACTCGTGCATGACCAGGCCGAGCGAGTAGAGATCGGCCGAGGCGCCGACCTTCCCCCAGGCTTCCGGGTCGAGGAAGGCCTCGAGTTGCTCGGGCGCCATGTAAGGCAAGGTGCCGCCCCGGAGGGCCGACTCCGCCTGGTCGGGCGCATTGGGGTCGTGGGCGAGGTTGAAGTCGAGGACCTGGGGTCCTTCTCGCAAAGTCAGCAGCACGTTGGCCGGCTTGACGTCGCGGTGGAGCACACCCTGGTCGTGGGCGTACGAGAGCGCCCTGGCGAGGGTCCCCACCAACCAGGCGACGCCGTCGACATAAGTCCCCTGGATCGGAAACCCTTGCCATCCGGGTCGATTGGCGACCGAGTTCCCCTTCGAAGCCTCGGTCTCGGAGACGACCTCGAGGAGCGCGGTAGCCTGATTCGGGAAGCCTTTCAGGCTCAACTTGCGGATGACCTGGTCGAGCGGCAGCCCCGGGCGGTAGGGCATACAGAGGCCTCGGAGCGAGGTCTCGCTCTGGAAGACCACCGAATGCACCGGCACGATGTGGTCATGCTCGAGCCTGGCGAGGATCGAGGGCTCATGCCCCGTGTCGAGCGAGACCTTGAGCGCGACCCGTCGCCCCGCGAGCGAGTTATCGCGGGCGAGGTAGACGCGTCCCGCACCACCCTGCCCGAGGAGCGACTCGAGGTGGAATTCCTCGAAGTCCTCGCCGGGCTCTGGGAAGCGAGGGGCCGGCTTCTGCGGGCTGACGACCTGGCTCAGGAGCCGGTGATAGCGGAGTTGCGAGACCAAGGATTCTCGCCAGGGCTCGTACTGATCGCAGAACTGATCGGCGTCGGGGGTGTCTCCCGACTCCTCGCGGAGGCAGAATTCCTCATAGATGAGGCTGAGGACCCGATCGTCCTGGGCTTCGAGTTCTGGGAAGCGTCTGAGGTAATCGGCCACCTGGGGCTTCTGGCCGCGGGCGTAACGGCACGAGAGGTCGACCTTGACCAATTCCACGAGGACGGAGATCGTCGCCGAGCCCGAAGCGCGAGCGTCTTCCCAGAAGCGCTCGAGCGAGGGTTCGCCATACCGCCATTCGTCTTCGAACGAGCGGGCAGTCGTCGCCCCTTGTCGGATGCTTCGCGCCTCGCGGACCGAGGCGAGGCCGGTCATCATTGCGGGCTCCCCATGTCGCGCATGCGATCCTCGAGGTCCTTGAAGAAGCGCTGGACCTTCCTGATATTCCAACCGATCTGCTCGGCGATCTCGTTGTTGGAATAACCTTGATGCTTCAGGTCGATGATCTTGCGCTCTTCTTCGTCTCGACGGGCCAGTAACCCTTCCCGGACTTCATCGGCCACCACGATCTCGCTGGCGGTTGGATCTCCCGAAGCCACCTCGACCGCTTTCGCATCGCCTTCGCTGTCGGAGCCGACCAGGGTCCTCTCGCGAGTGATATCACGCTTGAGGGTGTGACGCTTGCGATACTCGTCGATCACCTTCTGCTCGGCGGCCTGGGCGAGAAACGCCATGAGCGAATGGATGGATGGGAAGTCGAGTCGTTCCAGATTGGCGGCAAGACTCTTCATCACATCGCTGGCGAAATCGGTGGAGTCGTAGAGCGAGCGGAGGGGACGGTCGAGCTTTCGGCGCACGACCCGGACGACTTTGGGATAGAACGTATGGAAGAGTTCTTCCCAGGCTTCCTCATCCCCCGCTTTGGCTCGGGCCAAGAGTGTACTTGGGTCGAGGGGTGGCGGTGTCATCGCAACGAACCTCCCCAATGTGCAGATGGGGAAGATCGAGCGAGCGAACACTCCTTCGAGTGCAGAAGGAAGCTCTAGCAACCGGCACCCTATCTCCCACCACGAGAAATATTGTATCCCAAGGGAGAGGGCGGAGAAAGTCTCCGATCGCGCCAAATTAATGAAGGGCGAGTGGGGAGTGTGTGCAGAGATGTATAAGAGGAAGGGCAGACCGCATGAGAGGCCAGAAAACAGCTTCCCAGCTTACTTTACTTAGCTAATTAAACAAAAAGCAGCCGAAACTGGCGACCTCAGAACGTGTGTCGTTGTCGAAAAAAAACATCGTGAAAACTTGGCAGTCGGCCTCGTCAGGGTCATGTGGAGGAGAACCGTGAGGAGTTTTCGGTCCACATGACCTCTGGGTCGGTCTTCAACGATGTCGTCCGGAGCATGGTTCTCATTGGGGCGGGGGGACGGGCGGGGCGGGGACGGCGATCGGCGGCGGGTCGGTCAAGCCGCCCGAGTTGGTGCTGACCGCGGGGGGCGGGGTGCTGGTGCCGGCGTCGAGGGCACCGACGCCCGAGGGGGCAATACGGCTGGAGAGCACATCCAGAGTGGGGCGGAAACGTCGGCTTCGCACGAGCAAACTCCTTTATCTTGTCGCTTCGATTCCAGGTGATTTACGAATTCCGGATCAACACCTGCCCAAACGTCGGCCTCGCGGCTCGCGATGGGCGCAGGGGCACGGTGCGCCGGTGATGGTCGGCACTTGCTGAGGTTGTGAGCTCGAACATCGAGCCCGCACGAGAGGTGCGTACCCTCGACGCAGACGTTACGCCGACGGTCCGTCCTCATTCATCTGACGAACAGGGCCTCTTCCTTGACCTCAATCCGCGACGAGAGGCTTTCCTATCCGACGTGAGATGACCCTCACGTCCTCGCTCGTCGCGTCGGATCTCCCACCCTCATCAATTCCAGAGGTAGTGCGAATCAACGGGGTCGGTCATCAGATCCAGGAGGATCTCGTCGTCATCCCGGTCGGCGACCGGATAGAAGGCGGAGGGCACGAGACCGCGGCTGGCCTGCCGGTAGAGCGGACAGATCCAGTGCTGATCGATGGCTTCCGGCCTCAATCGCTCGGCCAGGTCATCTCGGCCGGCCTTCCTGGCGACGATGAATCGACTGAGCGGCGAGAGCACCTCGCTCCTGGAGAGCAGGACCTTCGCGATATTCTCACCGCGGTGTATTTTTTTCTTGGCGAGGCGGATCTCCGAACGTAGTTCGCAACGCAGGGTGCCGATGATTCGTCGGACCTGTTTCCGGTAGCGACGCCCGGCCGACATCTGGGCGATCTCGGCCCAGGGGTCGGGCAAGGTCGCGGCGACCGACTGCGACGCCACGTACAACTCCGGATCGAGCGGGATCGAAGGATCCTCGCGATGGATCCGATACAGCGTCGTCGCCGCGGCGGTCCAAACTCCCGGTGCCGAACATCCCGAATACCAGCCGGGCTGCCGCAGGGCATACGCCTGCTGGATTCGACTTGCCAGACTCTCGATGGCCGTTTGGGTTGCGAACACGTTCACCTCGTCCTGGCGAAGGTCGCACCGTGAACTTCGGTATCACCTCACGCCACCCTTAGGAACCGTGATCGAGAGGCGATCGCGACATTCTTTTTTCCGGATCCAGAATTTCACTCGCAACTCCTTACTCAGTAGAACTTAACGACGATCAATATTCCCGAAAGAGCCTCGATCTTGACGCGTTCTTTTGGAAAACCTCGCCGTCGATTTTTCCGGAGAGGGTGACTCGGACATCGGATCGGTGGGGGCAGTTGGAATCCCGCCGCGAGGCGAGCCCGCATGTCGGGATCATTTCGAGGGGGTGGAACGGGTTTAGGGCTCCCTGGCCTGAACTGAGTCTGGGAACGTCGTCGGTCCACACCCCGTCGCCGATTTCAGATACGCCTCACGATTCCTCGCGAATCGATCGACAAATTCGGCCATTTCCACGCATGCAAGGTCCCGCCTTTCCGTGACTGGGTCCTGAGTCCTCGAAGTCCACTCGACACGGATTCGTAAAAGCATCCTCACGAATGAGGCCATACAAATTTAGGCCATCCGGGTCATTGCGAACGAATATCCAAGGGTCTTTTTGCAGATTGATGTAAATACCCAGGCCTCAAGGATTCGTCCTCGATTTCCGTTCTTGCCAAGCCAGCTCGGCAAGTGGGCTTTTGATAGCGGGCGAATAACGCATCCGGTCTCCCGAAGTGTCCGCCTCGAGTCAAGGGGCGGCGAGGCTGTCTTAGTCCGACGTCGGAACAGAAGGTCTTACCAGGGTTAGAAATAAATGCCTCGGCAAGGGCCGCGGATTTCGCCAATTTCGTGAAATTACCTTTTGTCTCCAAGACTATTTAACCATTCAAGCAGGTCGGCACATTTTCCTCCTTTGAAAGTGTGAGTTGTCAAGCGTCTGTCCGACCGTGTCGAGGGGATCTTCCCAGGACTACGTCGGCCCGACGACTTTGTGTCATTCTTTTCCAGTTATTCTCACATCTGGGTTATTAACAGGAGCGAATCTTGAAGGCTCGCTCCCAAGGGCTGTCCCATGGAAGACTGCATCGACTCAACCTTCGAGACAGGCGATCGCAAAGGATGTCGAAACTTTCACCAACCAAAGTTGATGCGGGCTTCAAGGAATCTCACGCATCGTGGCAAACCTGGGGACAGACTGCGCCCCGGTAAACCTTGCGGCTTTCGGCAACCACAGTATCTGGATATTTTATGCGGACAGCTCGATACAAACGGGTGCCAGAATTTTTGAATCCTCCTCATCAAGCCGAGCGGCACCATCGCCTAAATCAGTTGTTGGCAGCTACCCTTTCCTGAACATACTTCTCGGCCCTCTCTCACCGAGCTTTGGGCCTCATCGCGGGCGAAAGCCTCTCTCGCATTCTTCTCGTCAGGCCCGGCGACTCAAACTTCGAGTCTTGGGAGCCCGGCGGCCTGGCGGTCGTGCGCGAATCCGACTCTCGTTCGAGGCTCGCCGAACCGCGAGGATGCAGGCTCAGTCGCCTGAGCCAGCGTCCCTTGGCGAGAAGCCGATCCCGCAACGGCGGATCGCCACTGCCGGCATGGGATGTCGAATCCGCCTGGGAATCACGCGAAACAGGGTCCCCGATCCCTGGGTTGCACACCAAGCGCGAAGGCTCATGGCCTCGTGCTGGCCGTGCAATGCCTCACGCCCCGACCCCGATTCGGGTTCTGTCCCCATAGGGTCCTCGGTGGAGGACCGGTCGCGAGTCGGCATCGAATGCAGCCGAGATGTCGATCGCCATCGGGCGAGCCCGAGAGGGGCGAAATCGACGCCTCCAAGTGCTTTCACGCCCCATAAACCAGCATGGTTCGCTTCGAGGCGGACGGCCTCACGCGAATGAGGCTAATCAATTTGCATTGCGACCGGAAGTGCCGAATGCAGCAATTACAAAAGAAAATCCTAATCTATCCGACTCCCTAAATTGCGATCTTTTTTTCTACTAAACGTATCCGTTTATTATTGATTGTCCCATACTAAAGGGCCTGGGGACCTCGAGAAAATGAAGGAGCCGGGCGCATTGGATAGGAATAGCCAAACTTTAATGCAATCAACCACAAAGCCTCGCGCGAGGAGCATCTCGTCCTCAAAGTCGTGATAATTGACATTAACTCACGAATCTTAACAGAGTGAACCGAACGAAAAGCCAATAACAGGAACGTCGAGATCACATCCGCAGGACCCGGCACCACGACTCGATGACGAGGATCTCCGTGAATTCGGCAGGCGGCCGATGCAGGGGTCCCGAGGTCCAAGCTCAGGATGAGGTTCAGAATGGAATCGTCGTTGCAAAAGTTGGTCAAGCTCGCGGTGGGAACCAAGGTCGAAGGCACCATCCGTCACCGGACGGTCACGACTGCTCCCATTTGCGAGATGCTCGAAACTCGCCAACTCCTCTCGACGGCCAGCCCCTCTCAGACTGACGTCACCGCGACGACCTTGCCGGCCGACGTGTCCACGACCGCCATGGCGCCCACCACTCCCCCCGACGGAGGCGTGGTCCCGGGCAACTGGCAAGGGTGGGATGGCGGCCCCCAGGACCGGATGGCCGCCACGTCGAACCTGGTCGCGACCTCGTTCGTCCCGCAGCAGAGCGGGATCTTCGGCTGGCTCTACTCGGGCGATAAGTCCTCGACCGACCCGTCGAATCCCACGTCCGATCCAGGCAACTCCTCCTCGAGCTCCGGAGATTCGACCCAGGCAGCTTTCGACAAGCTCCAGACCGACATGCAGGCGATCAATGACAAGTCCGAGGTGACGCCCGCCGCGCTCGCCGCCGTCCGCAAGGATGTCCAGAAGCTCCAGGACGCCGCGACCTCCGCGCCGGACACCAACAAAGTGAACACGCTGATCAACGACATCAACGCCCTCAAGGGGCAGTTGCCGACCGCAGACCAGGCCACGCAGCTCAAGAGCGACTTCACGGCCGTCCTCAACAGCGCGGGGATCACCGACCAGGACCTGATCAACCAGACGATCACGGACCTCGAGACGATCGTCACGGACTCCAACGTCACCAACGACGACCTGACGACGATCGCGGCCGATCACGCGGCGATCCAGACCGCGCTCGGCAACCCCGGCGATGGGAGCGACAGCACCAGCACCAGCAGCGACGAGGCCACGCTCGATCCTTCGAACAACCCGTTCTCCCTCATCTTCGGTCCAGAAACGGGCATGTCGATGGGCGGATTCGGCTTCGGTGGCGTTCCCATGATGGCCCAGGCGATGCCGTTCGGGGCCGACTCGGGCGGGCCGACGGATCAGGCCTCGCTCTTCCGCGGCGGGCCGGACGGATCTGGCGGGCCGGGCGGCACGGTGGATCCGTCGTCCATTCTCGCCAACGCCAGCGGTGCCCCGACGACGCACCCCACCACGGCGACGCCCGTCCCGACCACATCCAGCACAACGGCGACGCCCGTCCTGACCACATCCAGCACAACGGCGACGCCCATCCCGACGAACGCCCCGACCTTCAGCACCACCAGTGCCCCCATCCCGACGAACGGCCAATTCAACTCCACCCCCAGCACCGTGACCCCCGGCCAGGCCTCCGTTGCGACGACCGTGAAGGCCACTCATCGAGGCCTATCCACCACGGGAGCGGGCCTGTCCGGCATCCAGGGCCTCAACAACTTCGTCCTCAACGGGCGAATGGGAAGCCGCGCGACCGGCGGGCAGGTTGGGGTGTCGGCCGCTGGCCACTCGACCAACGCCGGAGGCCAGACTCGAAGCTTTTCCCTTCCCAGGATGGGCCTCGGTTCGAACCGCAGCACAACGATCACCCCGGGTGCCAGCACGCTCCGAGGGGTCGGGAACAGTCAGTTCGGCCAACGCGGCAGCCGCGGCGGCAACTGATAATGGCGAAGAAAACGACTTCGCCGCCGGCGATCTGACAGTCGGCGACGAAGTCGAAGCCTCCCGGTCGCGACGGCCGATCTAACTGCTGGGAGTTACATCCTCGGTCCCCCCGCGGGGCCGAGGGTGGTCGCGACCGGAGGTCGAAAGACGAATCGGAGCCTCGACAGCTCAGCTCACCCAGGAGGCATTATCTTGGAAACCGGCACCACCAGGGCAATGAGAACCTCGCGCCTCATCCTGCACCGCTCGCTCTCCGCCCTCCACCTGGGGGCGACCGAGGAACGCCAAACGCTCCTCGACGCAGGGCAGGAACCAACCGACGGCGACGCCTCGAAGAGGTTCTCCGCAGCCATCGAGGATCATCGCTCGAAGGACAACTGGGTCGATCCGATGTGCGGAGGCCAAGGGACTGAGATAGGCCGGATCTTCGGGCGGATGCGACACGGGCGTCACAACCAAGTCCCTCATCCACACGCCCTGCAATCACGCAAGACGGTTTGAGACTCTTTCACATCCATTCCCGGCACGACTAACCGCGTTCGTTCCTGGCTAACCGAATAAGGCTTTTGGAACGAGCACAACGAGCGAGATGCCCGACCGACACCTCGAAGTCTCACGTCAGACAACTCCATTCCCCCCCATTCCCCCTCTCATTTCCCGACGACTATCCCCATCGCAATCGGCGGCGGACGGATCCGGCATCGACTCGTGTGATCGAGCGTCATCGGCTCGCTCCCTGACGGTGCGCAGGTTGCGTGCCCGGTGTCACCGCAAGGGCTCCACCTTGCGATGCATAACCGACGCCGATAAGTTAACGACGACGAGCGCCCGTTTCGGGTTCCGAAATTCTGAGCTTGCCGCAAGTCGAGACTGACTCTCACGGTTTCGCCCCCCCTTGCGTGCCGGCCGGCCTTTCGGGAATCCTCGAGCCCCCCACGATGGCGCAACGAGTTTCGAACCATCCTCGGCGGGTCTCAAGATTCGAAGCACAGGATCGTGCCCTGGCTCGGATTGCGCGACGTGACCGCTCGGTCATTCCTGGATGCCACGGACCACGGGCTATCAAAGCACCCGGCGTCCGGCTTCGGCGAGGAGGGGGGGGATGGTTCGATCGAGATCGATCCGCCTGGGCGATGCCGCTTCGGGCCGAGCACAGACGAGGCGATACGACGCGGAGTCGTAGACGGCGTCGCTGGGTCGAGATTTGAAAATCGAAACCGTCGTTGATGCCACCGTGCGAGCGGATAGGCGGGGATCATCCTCTCCGCCCATCCGAGCCCGGGGCCGCTGGCTCATGGCGAAGCCCCATCGATGGAGGCCTGCCGATCCAGGTTTGCCGGTCCCATGGGCCTTGCCCGGTTCTTACTTTGGTTGAGCCGCGACGCAGACGGCGTTTGAGGAATATCGAGGAGTGACGAGGAATGAGGATCAGACGCTACGCTCTCTTGATGGTGGTCGGCGGATGGATGGCGATATTCGCCGCCGCCTCGACCGTACTCGCCGAGGAGCCATCATCGGCCACCAAGCCGGCCGATGGTGCGGCGGCTCCGGACGCCGAGGCGACGTCGACCAAGAAGGAAGCGCCGAGCGCCGCGGCGTTGGAGAAGGAGGGGGATGGGATCGTGCCCAGGGAGGCCGACGCGGTAACAATCCCCACCGGACCCGAGAAATCTCCACTGCAAAAGTTCTGGTATAACTTCACGCATAACCTCTTCAAGCCGCTCCTCCTCTTCTTCGCGATGGGCTTCCTGGTGCCCATCCTCAAGGTGCAGCTCGAGTTCCCCTATACGGTCTACCAGGCCCTGGTGATCTACCTCCTCCTGGCGATCGGATGGAAGGGAGGAGAGGAGCTCGCCCACCTCGAGGCGCACGTGCTCGGGCCCGTGCTCGGCTTCATGCTCACGGGGTTCGTCACGAACTTCTTCGTGGGGATCATCGCGTACTGGCTGCTGAGCCTGCTGACCCGGATGCGCAAGATCGATAAGGCGACGGTCGCGGGATACTACGGCTCGGATTCGGCGGGGACTTTCGCGATCTGCCAGGGGGTGCTGACGATCAGCCTCATCAAGTTCGACGCTTACATGCCTGTCATGCTGGCGGTGATGGAGATCCCCGGCTGCCTCGTCGCTCTTTACCTCGTCTCGAAGTTGCGGCACAACGGGATGGATCCTCTCGGCAACATGCCGGGCGAGCCTGGCTATAACCCCAGGGCCATCCCCTCGGCCAGAATCGGCGCACACGGCCATCACGACCATGAGCTCGAAGAGGTCCGGAAGCTGTCGCTCGAGAACGCGCCCGACGATGAAATCCCGGTGAAGCAGCTCAAGAAGAAGAGCATCCTCAGCAAGCAACTGCTGCACGAGGTCTTCTTGAACTCGGGGCTCTACCTCCTCTTCGGCGGGATCACCATCGGCTTCATCAGCGGGCTCCAGGGAGGGAAGGTCACCAAGGACGACGACTTGCTGTTCGTCGACCTCTTCCAGGGGATCCTCTGCCTCTTCCTGCTCGAGATGGGCATGACGGCCTCGCGCAAGCTCAAGGACCTGAAGGCGGCGGGCCTCGGGTACATCATCTTCGGCCTTGTGGCGCCGAACCTGTTCGCACCCCTGGGGATCGTCATCGCCCACACGTACAGCATGCTGACCGGGACCCATTTCCAGCCGGGGACCTACGTGCTCTTCGCCGTTCTCTGCGGCGCCGCTTCCTACATAGCTGTCCCCGCGGTGCAGCGCCTGGCAATCCCCGAGGCCAGCCCGACACTCCCTCTGGCTGCCTCGCTCGGGCTCACCTTCTCCTGGAACGTGACGGTCGGAATCCCGATCTACATCGAGATCGCCTCAGCGATTCAGCGCATCTGGCCTGCCGCCTGAAAACCTCGAGCCTCCTTCGGCGGCCCCGTCGTCACAATGGTGACGAAACTTTACCCGCTTTCTTAGCGTTCCCGTGCCGCTGCCCGTCAAAACGACGCTAACAGAGAGGGGCCGACTCGCAACCAGCTTTGCGGGCGGCCCCGGGGTCCAGGCAGTGCTCACGCCAGGTCGTGAGCGAAGATATTGCCCACACCGTCCTCCCAAGATTCCTTGCTTCCTCAGAACCAGGAGCGTGCGATGCGCCAGTTCGGCAGTCTGTCCGTGGCATTCCTCGCGGTCGTCTTCGCGGCAACGACGGCGGATGCCCAGGGTCCGGGTCGTGGTCGTGGCATGGGCATGGGCTTCGGCCAGGGGACGGCCAACCTCATCCGCAACTCGGGGGTCCAGAAAGAGCTGAAGCTGAGCGACGAGGCGACGGAAAAGGTCAAGACGCTCGCCGATGACATGGGCAAGAAGATGATGGAGAAGTTCCAGGACCTCTCGCAGGACGAGCGCCGCGAGAAGGGCATGGCCATCGCCAAGGAGATCAACGACGAGACGAAGGCCGCTCTCAAGGGCATCCTCAGCCCCGAGCAGCTCACCCGCCTCGAGCAGATCTCCATCCAGACGCGCGGCCTCGAGGCCTTCAGCGATGAGCAGGTCGTGTCGAAGCTCAAGCTGACCGACGACCAGAAGTCCAAGATCAAGGAGATCGGCGAGGACGTCCGCTCCTCGATGCAGGACCTCCGCTCCTCCTTCCAGGACGACCGCGAAGGGGCCATGAAGAAGATGACCGCCCTCCGCAAGGAATCGTTCGAGAAGGCCACCGCCCTCCTCACCGACGACCAGAAGAAGGCCTGGAAGGAACTGACCGGCGAGCCCTTCGACTACAAGCCCGAGTTCCGCCGCCCCGGCGCCTGAGCGATTCGATCGCGAAAGCCCTGAGCTAAAGTCAAAGAGGAGTGCCCGGAAGATTCGCCCGGGGCACTCCTCTTTGTGTTTCGAAGCAGACTGGAACTCTCGAGATTGACGTCACTGGGAATGGCGTGGGGGCCGCCGATCGACCGCGAACCGAGTCGCTCGATTCGCGGGCCGGGTGCGAGTGGCTTCCTCAGCCTTCCGTCGGCCCTTCGGCCTCGGGTGCGTTCTCGACCTCGTTCTCGATGAGACCATTTTCGGCGGCGGAGCCCTTGGGATCCCGGACGAGCAGCGAGTAGAGGCAGGGGAGGACAAAGAGCGTCGCCGGTTCGCCCGCAAGGAGGCCGCCCAGGATCGCGCGGGCCAGGGGGGCGTTCGCCTCGCTGCCTCGTTCGAGGGCCAGGGCACCCGGGATCATGGCGAAGAAGGCGGCGATGGCGGTCATGGTCACGGGGCGGACGCGGATCGAGGCCGACTTGCGGATCGCCTGCATCGGCGTCAGGCCTTCGAGGTGCCGCAACTCCTGCGCGAAGTCGGTCATCAAGACCGTATTCGCCACCTTGATGCCCACGATGAAGATGAATCCGAGGAGGGACTGGATGTTGATCGCCGTGCCGGTCAGGTAGAGCATCGGGAAGATGCCGACGAGGCAGATCGGCACCACCATCATGACGGTCAGCGGCACGATCCACGACTTGTCGAGTGCCACCATCAGAAAGTAGATGAGGACCGACGCGCCGATCAGGCCGAAGCCGAGGTCGCGGAAGGTCTCCTGCATCTTGGCGTACTCGCCGCTCAGCACGATCTTCGAACCCTTCAGGATCTCCTTCTTGCTCGAACGCAGGTCGAAGGGGAGCCAGCTCGCATCCTCCGTCGAGATCCGCTGGCCGTAGGCCGCGACGATCTTCGTCACGTCGTCGGAGACGTGCCCGAGGTCTCGGCCGTGGACGCCCATGGTGAGGTCGATCGTCGGCTGGATGTTGTTGTGCGTGACCTCGGTGGGGACCGTCGTGCGCTGGAGGGTGACGAGGTTGCTGAGAGGCACGACCGTCCGGTTCGAGTCCTTGCCGGTGATCGGCACATTCATGAGGGTGTCGATCGACTGGATGTCCTTCTCGGGGTACTGGACGCCGACGAAATACTGGTTGCCGCCGATGGGGTCGATCCAGAAGTTGCGCTTGTTGAACTGGATGCTCGAATTGAAGACGGCGACCACGTTCTTCATGACGTCGATCTGGGTCAGGCCGAGGTCGGCGGCCTTGGCGCGGTCGACATTGATGACATATTCCGGATAGTCGAGCCGCTGGGTGATCCGGGCGTCGACGACCCCCTCGACCCGCATGACCTTCGCCTGGATCGACTCGGCGATCGAGCGGGCGATCGGCAGATCCCTGCCGGTGATCTTGACGTTGAGCGGCGTCGACTTCCCTTCGTTCATGGCGCCCCGGATCAGGCCGCCGGCATCGAAGCTGAAGTCCATGTCGTCATATTGATGATCCTTGAGCAGCTCGGTCCGGAGCACGTGTACGTACTCCTGCGCCGATCTGGTGCGCTCGGCGGTGAGCTGAACCTTGATGACCGCGTCCATCGGCCCCGCGTTCGGCGTATAAGCCGCCGACCAGTCGGCGTTGACCCCCAGCTCGGAGATGATCAGCTCGAGGTCCGACTTGGGCACGAGCTTCCGGATGAGCTTCTCGATCCCCGCGACGCGCTGCTCTGTCACCTCGATCCGTGTGCCGCTCGGCGCCCGCGCGAGGAGGTCGAACGCGCCGGCGTCGACCTCGGGGTAGAAGTCGCGACGCATGATCGGCCACATGAGGATAATCGTCCCCGCGAGCAGGCCGAACCCGACCGCGACGACCAGGACCCGGAACCGCAGGACCACGTCGAGGAGCCGGGCATAGCCCTCGAAGAATCCGTCGATCCCCCGCATCCATCCGCTATAGATCCGGGCGAAGAGGCCCTTGCCGCCGTTCCCATGCTCGCCTTCCGAATGTTCGCCGTGCGGCTTGAGCCAGTGCGAGCAGCAGGAGGGGACGAGGGTTCGGGAGAGGATGTACGACGAGCACATCGCGAAGGCGACGGCATACGTCAGAGGCCGGAAGAGGAACTCGCCCATCCCCGGCATCAACGCCAGGGGCGAGAGGACGAGGAAGGTGCAGAGGGTCGAGACGAGCTCGGGCAGGGCCACCTCGCTCGCGCCGAGGTAGGCGGCCTCCGACGGCTCGGCACCGAGGCCGAGATGCCGGTGCGTGTTCTCGAGGCAGATCACCGCGCTATCGACCATCGGGCCGATCGCCATCGTGAGGCCTGCGAGCGTCATGACGTTGATCGTCTGCCCGGCCGCGTAGAGGCCTATGATCGCCGAGAGGACGGAGATCGGCAGCGTCATCACCGCGATCGCCGTCATCCGCCACTGGCCGAGGAAGAGCAGGATCGTCATCGAGCAGAGGACCGCCCCCATGACCCCTTCCTGTACCAGGCTCGAGATCGACTGCCGCACATAGACCGATTGGTCCATCACCAAGCGGAGGTTGATGCCGGGGCGGGTGAGCCGGCCGGTGAACTCCTCGAGCGAGTTCTTGATGGTGTTGACCACGCTCAGGGTGCTGGCGCCGAGCTGGCGGAAGACCGGAACATACACTTCCTTCTTGCCATTGATCCGGACGATGTTCGTCTGGATGAAGGAGGCATCCGCGGGGGTGGCCACGTCGCGGAGGAAGGCGGTGTTGCCGAGCTGCGAGCGGAGCGGGATCGTCCCCATCTCATCCGCGAAGTTGAACAATGAGTTGGAGTCGATGGCGTAGTCGGTATTGCCGATCTTGATGTCGCCGGTCGGCAGGAAGACGTTGTAGTTGTCGAGGGCGTCCATCACGTCGAGCGGCGAGAGCCCTCGGGCCTGCATCCGCTGGCGGTCGAGGTAGGCGAGCACCGCGCGGATCTTGCCGCCGTAGACCACCGGCGCCACCGCGCCGTTGACGCTCATCAGCATGTTGCGGACTTCGAAGCGGCCGACGTCGTAGAGGATCGACTCGTTCTGCGAGCCGTCGGGGCTGTCGACGGCGACGATCCCCACGGGGGTCGTGCTCGTCGGGTCGAAGGGGAGGACAACCGGCGGCAAGGTCCCCGGGGGCAGGGTGGGGAACGACGCCAGCGCCAGCGAGTTGACCTGAGTCAGGGCGCCGTTGGGGTCGATGTTGCTCTGGAAGTAGTCGCGGACGATGCTCGCCCCGACAATCGAGCGCGACTCCTGCCGCGAGGTGCCGGAGGCCTGGCCGACCCAGCGTTCCATCGGGTTCGAGATGTCCTTCTCGACGCTCCCCGCCGGCATGCCGCCATAGAAGGTCAGCACCTGGACGGCCGGGCTCTTGAAGACCGGCAGGATGTCGATGGGTATCAGCGAGATCGACACCGTCCCCAGCAGGACCAGGGTCAGGCAGAGCACCGTGACCGCATACGGATTCTTCAGGGACGCGCGAATTATTCCATTCATGGCCCGACGGGTTCCTGGTATCGGAGGGGCAGGGGAGGCACGCGATGCGAGGCAAAGCCCGGCCGACCCAGGAGGCGACGCAACGCGTCAACGTCCGATCGGGCATGACGTGGGCGGACGTCGAAAATCGACCCCGCGAGGCTCGAGACCACGTCATCATCAGGTCTCGAGCATCAACGTTTGTCGTTCTCGAAAATCAAGGCATGCGACCTAATGACAATCTGGCTCGGAGGTTCGCTCGACTGGCACCGGGTCGGACGACGGCGTAATCCATCATATCGTGCCATATCATCCAGTCAACGAAGGCGCCCATCTCGGTCGAGGAGCAGGATCAACCTCCGAACCCCCTGGACGGAAGGAACCTCCAGTCGCCCGTCTCGGATGTCGAAAGCATGAGGATGCGGAGGCATGTCGAGGCAGGAACCTCGCCCCTGCCGATGGCGATCGCCTCGCCTTGGACTCTTGCGGAGCGGAGGTCAGGATGAGCTTGAACGGGCAACGAACCTCGGCGACCTGGCACGCGAATGCGGGCCTCGTCCTCTCCTTGATCCTGGGAGTTGGGGGGTGTGCGTCGCAGGAACGCTCCGGATCATCACTCCGTCGTCATTTCCCGAGAAGCGGGGAGTCATCCTCCACCCTCGGGCATGATTTCCGGGCAGCCCCTGCGGGCGAGACCATCCCGGCCGCCGGGTTCGGCGTCGATCTTGTGGAGAGTTCCTCGCGCACCCGAGCGCAGAGCGATTCCGCCTTTCTCCCCGCCAGGATGCCTCGTTAGACCCACGCGGGCAACCCCGTTCGCAATCCCTTCCAGTTCGGAAGTCGAGATGCTCGCGACGACACGGCAAGGAATCGGAGAGATCGCCACACCAATCGCTATAACCCCTATTATCGAGCTTAATCCGAAGATTCGCCACTTCCGCTACAGCTCGCGTCGGATGACGGTCGATAACAGATTTCGAGTCTGATCAAAGCATGATCTCGGCGGCGATGGTCGTCGCGCCGGCCGAGGGGTGGGGGCAAGAAACTATGCAGTTCGTCAATCCAGGGCAGAGGGCCCGGTGGTTCCTCCTCGGGATCACCGCCTGGGCTTCGCTGGCGGGAATGGGCGCATTCGCCCAGACGGCCCCGCCAGCCCCTGCGCCAGATCCGGCGTCTGCAGCGAGCCCGCCGCTCCCCGCACCCGGCGTACCCGCGGCGGGTGATCCCTCGGGCGCGGCATCCCCGCCGGCGACCCGGGAAGCCCAGCTTGAGGCCAGGATCCAGCAGCTTGAGTCGATGGTCCAGCAGCTCTCGACCCAGGTACAGGCGATGTCGGCACCGGGGGCGGCTCCCGCCGGTTCGGCCCCGGCCGGCACCGATGCGGGCGGAGACGCGCCAGGGTCAACAGCGACTGACCCGGACGCCCCGCGTTCGGCCGGTTCCGGCGACACCGCCACGGCGGCGGCAAACGCCACACCCTCGCAGTCGGGCGGCGCCGCGGCTCCAGGACAGTCGTTCCCGCCGAACCCGCCGCCGTCGCTCCGCTTCGACTCCCCCGCCACGCTGGATAATCGACCGGGGAAGGTGAAGTTCGGGCCGGGCTTCGAGATCAAGACGGACGACGACGAGTTCTTCCTCCAGTTCCACAACCTGACCCAGTTCGACTATCGCGGATACATCCCCAACAATCAGAACCCGATCCACGACACCTTCGCCTTCCCCCGTCAGTGGTGGATGTTCAGCGGGCGGATCACGAAGCCGGTCGGCTACTTCCTGTCGTTCGCCAACGGCTTCGACTCCCTCTCGCTGCTCGACGTGTTCGTGGACTTCAACTACGACCCGAGGTTGCAGCTCCGCATCGGCCGGTTCAAGACACCGTTCACGTATGAGTTCCTGGTGAAGCCGATCCAGGGGCTCGTCATGCCCGAGCGTTCGGTCTTCTTCAACAACTTCGGCCAGAACCGCGACCTGGGCGTCATGACCTACGGCCGCCTGTTCAAGCACTTCGATTACGCGGCGGGCATCTTCAACGGCACACGCAACGGGTATGTGGCCAACGGCGACGACAAGTTCTTCTCCGCCCTGGTGAGCTGGAAGCCGTTCGGGAACGCGGAGGGCTCGATCCTCGAGAATTTCGCCTTCGGCGGCTCGGTCTTCACGGGCAACAACAACTCGATCAACCCCGTGCCGCAGACGCTCCGCACGATCGTGCCGACGACGGGCAACTCGGTGGCGGGCGTCCCGTTCCTGAACTTCAACAACAACGTCCGCGAGACCGGCCCGGTGGCCTTGTGGGACCTGCACGCCGCCTATTTCTACAAGCAGTTGGCGATCACCGGGGAATGGGGCAGCGGCTTCCAGGACTACGCCCTCTCCACGAACGTCGGCAACCGCACCCACCTGCCCATCAACAGCTTCTATGTCGAGGGGGGCTACCTGCTCACGGGCGAGACCCGGAGCAGCCTCGGCATCGTGAAGCCGAAACGCCCCTTCGACCTCCGCAAGGGCAAGTTCGGCACGGGCGCCTGGGAACTCACCAGCCGCTATCAGTACCTCGACCTGGGCAACGAGGTCTTCACCCACGGCCTGGCCGACCCCAACTCGTGGGCGAACCGGGTCTCCCTCGCCGACCTCGGCTTCAACTGGCACTTGACTCAGTATCTGAAGTTCATGTTCATGTGGGAGCACGCCGACTTCAACAATCCCGTGCAGTACGCCCCGGGGAAGCGGTCCCTCTCGAACAACTCCTTCATCGCACGCCTCCAGCTCTTCTTCTGATCCGGGGGCCGAACCGGCGAGCCCGCCCCTCCTATCGAACCCCGGCGCTATCGCCAGAGGCCGGATGTCCGCCAGACGACGAGGACGACGATCGCGAATCCTCCGGCCACCACGATCGAGGTCATCAGCAGGACCGCCCGCGAGGCCGGCTCGTAACTCCCGGCGTCGATCGACCTGCGTACCCGATCATATCCCCACCCCGACCAGGCGGCGCAGCCCACCCCCAGGATCAGGAAGACGATCCCCGCCAGGATGAACTCGTGCCCCCCCGAGGTCAGGCGGTCGTTGCCCGGTGCCCGCAGCGCGACGATCTGCCCCAGGAAGAGCCCCATCCGGGCCAACACAAACCCCAGCCCGATCAGGGCCAGCGACGTGCGGACCCAGGCCAGGAACGTCCGCTCGTTGGCGAGGTGGTCGCTCGTCCATTTCGTCGTCTTCGCCATCGGTGCGACCGGCTTTCCCTCCTCCGCCATGATCCACCTCCTGTCTTCCCCGTGTTCGATGATGTCGCACTCGTTGAGGTACGAGCCACCCTATCCTAAACGATCACAAATCTCGGCGAGAGTTGGGTTTGAGCCTCGTTTATGAGGCGTGGGTAAAGTCCAATTTACCCAGTCATACACAAATTGCCGCTTTTGCTGCTGATCCCCATTTTGAATCGAGTAGGAATTCGATGGCGGTCGATATTTCTGGTGAAGAAGGCCGGCACGGCTTGACTTCGTAGGTTTGCGGGTTCGGGCGATCACCTGCGTGTGATCCGCCTCACCTCGCGAGCCGACCCGACGAAACGCCCACTCCATGCTCGAAGTCCTCGGGTTCGAGGCGACGGAGCGTGGGTCGCTTCGTCGGTGAGTCATCGGTGCCCGGCCCATCGTCGGACGTCTCTCGGTCGGGCGGCGGATTGCGCCTGCCGGAGAGATGCCCGGAAGCCACTGCGCGGCCAGGATGGCTGTGTCCTGCACATGAACATCCTTGTCGTTTCACGACTCGGTATCGGAGGACGCGATGGGGACCATCGGCATCCTTGTCAGACGGAAACGCTGGTGGCTCACGGCCATGGGCCTGGTTGTCGCTTTTGCAACGTGCCCGAGGCCGAGCGAGGCGGGCGGGAGCCAGGATCCGGTCTCCGCGCCGGGACCTAACTCGCCCGACCGAGCTGCCACCCCCGGGGAGTTGCCATCTCCCCTCGATGCCCCGGCAAGCCCCGGTCCCGATGCCGTCCCGGATCCGACGGCCCTGCCGTCCGATCCCGGCTCACCCAAACTCAAGGCCTCCTCCACGTCCCTGCTGCCGGTCTCGCCCTCGATCCTGGATCCCACGGTGCAGCCGCTCGACCTGAACGTCGCGCTGCACCTGGCCGGGGTCCAGAATCCGGAGCTATTGATCGCCCAGCAGCGGGTGGCCGAGGCGACGGCGTTGAAGCAGCAGGCGGCGGCGATGATCCTGCCGTCCATCAACCTCGGCGTCACATTCGACACGCACACCGGCAATCTGCAGCAGTCGAGCGGCAACATCCTCTCGGTGAATCGCAGCTCGGTCTATGTCGGCGGAGGTGCGTTCGGCATCGGCGGCGGCTCGGTCAACATCCCCGGGCTCATCCTCACCGGCAACGTGGCGACGGGCGTCTACGCTTACCTCGTCTCCCGACAGGTCGAGGCCCAGCGCCAGTTCGCAACCGTGGCCATCCGCAACCAAGCCTTCCTCCAGACGACGCTCGCCTATTGCGGACTGCTCCGGGCGGAAGGCTCGCGGGCCATTGCCATGCAGGTCCGCGACGACGCCCGCCTCGTCGCCAAGCTGACGGCCGCCTACGCCGAGACAGGCCAGGGGCGCAAGTCCGACGCCGACCGCGCGGCGACCGAACTCGCCAAGCGCGAGGCCGACTTCCAGGCGACCGAAGGGCTCGTGCTGACGGCCTCGGCCCGGCTCTGCGAGGTGCTCAACCTCGACCCGTCAATCCGGCTCCATCCGACCGACGCCTGGGTCGTCCCCCGGCCGATCGTCCCCGACCCGATGCCCGTCTATGAGCTGATCGCCATCGCCCTGATGCAACGCCCCGAGCTCGCCGAGCGCCGGGCCGCCATCAAGGAGGCGATGCTGGCACTCGAGGGGAGCAAGGTCCTGCCGTTCTCCCCGACGGTCCTCCTCGGCCTGAGCGCGGGCGGATTCGGCGGCGGCAGCAACCTCGTCCGTCCGATCTTCGGCAACTTCAGCGGCCGGTCCGACATTGACGTCTACGCCTACTGGACCCTCCAGAATCTGGGCGTGGGCAACGCCGCGCTGATCCGGGTGGCGAGGAGCCGGCTGGGCGTCGCCCAGTTCCAGGAGATCGCCGTGCTCGACCGCGTGCGCGTCGAGGTGGCCGAAGCCTACGCCAGGACTCATGCACGCTACGCCCAGATCGGCACCACCGAGCGGGCCGTGCGGACCGGGACCGACGGCTTCAATGAGGACGTCGCCCGCCTCGAGAACACGGTCGGCCTGCCGATCGAGCTGCTCGACAGCATGCGACTCCTCGCGAGAGCCAGGCAGGAATATCTCGATGCGATCGTCGACTACAACGAGGCCCAGTTCGCCCTCTACGTCGCGCTGGGGCAGCCCCCCGCGGCCATGCTCGCCCGCCCCGTGCCGACGGCCGGCGTGACGGCGCCGGGTCAGCGCGCCACCAGCAACGGCCCCGCCGCTCCCAATGTCCGCCCCGCAGCCCCGGCAGCCGCCGCGGCGGCGTTGAGCAGCAGGCCGATCGCGGCGTCGAACCCGCGTCGGGCGGTGCGATAAGCCATGGAACGGCACGGAGGAATCAGGATGACATCCCCGAGGCTCCCTCGAATTCGAAGCGGCTGCCCGCCGCGGCGCTGGCGGAGCTGGGCGATCATGGCCCTGCTCGCGACAGACCTGGCGGGATGCGCGACCCAGCACTCGGCCCATCAGTACGCCGGCGTCATCCCGCCGACCGACCAGATCCAGGCGAACGCCTCAACGACGAGCGTGACGGCGCCCCCCGAGCTTCCCCGAATGGTCACGGCCCCGACGACGCCCGGCACCGAGACCGCCAGGGATCCCGGCGTCGAGCGGACCCGTACCAACCTCCAGCCGGGCCCCGATCCATCGGCAACTCCCGGCTCGAAGCCCGGTGAGATCGCCGTCGAGCCGAACGCCACCAAGCCCGTGGAGTTGCTCGAGACGTCGAACGCGCCCGTCGTACCCCCCGCGGCCTCCGACTATCCGATCGACCTCACCACGGCGCTCCGACTGGCCGAGGTCGAGAACCCGCAAATCGCCGAGGCCCGCCAGCGGATCGTCGAGGCGTTGGGGCTCCAGCAATCTGCCCGAGTGCTCCTCGTCCCCAACGTGAACGCGGGGGTGACATACCACGGCCACACCGGCGTCTATCAGCGGTCGACGGGTCAGATCTACAGCGTCTCGAACCAGTCGATCTATATGGGCGGCGGTGCTTTCGCCGTCGGCCAGACGACCGTGGCGGTTCCTGGCCTGAACATCTCGACGCCCCTCACCGATGCCCTGTTCGAGCCGCTCGCGGCCAAGCAGAACGTGAAGCGCAGCGAGTTCGAGGCCATCGCGACGGCGAACTCCGTCCTGCTCGACGCCGCCACGGCCTATTACGAGCTGGCCGCGGCCGAGACCTCGTTGATGCTCAGGCGAGAGACCGAAGCCGACATCCTCAAGGCGGCCAAGCTGACCCAGTCGTACGCCATCACGGGGCAAGGGTTCCGCTCCGACGCCAATCGTGCGGCGACCTTGCACCAGCTCGTGAGGAGGCAGGTCGAACGGGCCGAGGAAGACGCGGCCGTCGCGTCGGCCCGGCTCTCGCGAAGGCTGCACCTCGACCCGGTCGTGCGGGTCCATCCACAGGTGCCCGGGATCGCCCCCATCGAGCTGATCGACCCGCGAAGCCCGGTGGAAGGCCTGATCCAGACCGCGATGGTTCGTCGCCCCGAGATCGGTGCCCGGACCGCCGCGATCGAGACGGCCGAGGCCCGGCTAAAGAAGGAGCTCGCCCGCCCCTGGCTGCCGACGCTATGGCTCGGCGTCAGCGGCGGTGCCTTCGGCGGCGGCAGCAACATCGCGCCGCCGTTGGTGGGCAATGTCGGCGGACGTACCGACATCGACGTCATGGCCTATTGGACCTTGCAGAACCTGGGCCTGGGCAATCTCGCGATCCAGCGCCGGCAGCGAGCGCAGGTCGGCCAGGCGATGGGGGATCGTTCGCGGACGATCACCACGATCCGTCGCGAGGTCGCGGCCTCGCTCGCGAGGGCCGGGGCGGCTCAAGGTCGGGTCGTGGCGACGGCCCGCCAGCTCGACACGGCGACCCAGGGCTTCAAGGAAGACCTGGACCGGCTCAAGAACACGGTGGGGCGGCCGATCGAGCTGACGAATAGCCTCGAGTTGCTCTCGCAGGCTCGGCAGGACCACCTTGCCGCGATCCTCGACTATAATCGCGCCCAGTTGCAGCTCTTCGTGTCGCTCGGCTCTCCCCCGCCTCTGGAGCGTCCCGCCACCGACCCGCTGCCCCCGGCGCCCATCGCCTATCCACCGTTACCCCTGCCGCCTGGCATGGCGAACCCCGCCATCCCCGCCGGGGTGCCCGGGCCGCCGCCGAACCCGATCCAGGTTTCGCTTCCTCCCGTGCCTTGAGCGTGCCCATCGGTGATGACGCTGGCTCGACACGGCCCAGGCCCGGCGAAGGCCGAGGCACCCGACTTCAGGAGATCCTCACGTGTCCTCGTTGAAGATGCGATACAAACCGACCTTCGACGTCTTCGAGGTCCGAATCGTGCCGAGCGCGGCTGTGCCGGCCAATACCCTGGCCGTGGCGACCGGCGTGGTGCAAAGCCCCCGGGCGATCGCGCACGCCTCGGTCCCCCTGAGCGAGCGTAATCTCAGCGGCCGACGCTCGGCGATCCTCTCGGAGCTCGTGTCGCCCGGCGAGGAAAGCAGCCTGAAGCCGGCGGTGACTGGGGCGACGGGGACCAACGGCAGGGCGCTCGCCATCCGCCGAGGCGCCCCATTCGTGCCAGGCCGTCACGAGGCGGCGGCCGTCTTCATCAGGGCCGGGAACCCCGGCACCGTCACGACGGGAGTCACGGGGCAAGACGATTCGACCGGCTCGTTCCAGGTCGGTGCCACGCTCCCCGGCGACGTGAACGGCGACGGCCAGGTCACGCTCGCCGATGAGGTGGCCTTCGCGAAGGCCTACAACAGCACGACCAAGGACGCGAATTACAACCCCGCGGCCGACGCCAACCACAACGGCCAGGTCGGCATCGGCGATGCGCAACTCCTACTGCGCAACCTCCAGCTGCCGACTCCGAAGATCCCCCTGACGATCACCTTCGCGCTCGCCCCCCAGGACGCCGCCAGGGGCTCGACCCCCAAGAATTCGGGCGGCAAGACCCGGTTCAAGGACGTGACGATCCTGGGCCACACCACGCCCGGGGCGATGGTCTTTATGGACGGCACGGAGGGCACTTACACCTTCACCGGTGCCGCCCTCCCGGCCGATGCCCATGGCAACTTCTCCGTCAACGTCTCGCTCACCCGAGGCATCAACAGCTACCAGTTCATGGCGATCGACGGGTATGGCCAGCAGACCATCATGGCCTATCCGATCTACTGGCTCAGTTACGCCGCATCCGGCTCGACGCTCAAGTAACCGTCGAGAAAACGCGAAGGGATCGCGCCAGGCGCGATCCCCTTCGAATGTCTGCATGCAACTCGACCCCGACGATCACCCGGCTTTGGATGTGCCGATCGTCACGGCAACCCCATCGGCGACGCCGGATCGAGACGTGATCACCTGGTCCTCGACCTTGAGTCCCTTGAGGATCTCGACGCGGATACCACTGTCAGTCCCGGTCGTGACGGGGACTTCCTTGGCTCGTCCGTCCCGCACCACGAAGACGGTCGCCGTCCCGCCGATGGACTTGGTGGTCAGGGCACCGGTGGGAATCGTCAGGCTCGACGTATCCTGCTCGAGGATGATGGTGGCGATGCCGTACATCCCCTCGCGGAGGGTCCCCTTGGGATTCTCGAGGTCCACCTCGGTGCGCATCGTGCGGCTCTCCGAGACTTCCGTGTAGGAGAACCGCGAGACGGTGCCCTCGAACTTCTGATCGGGCAGGGCGTCGAGGGTGATGATCGCCTTATCGCCGACGTCGGTGAAGGGGACATCCCGGTCGGGCACGTAGGTCACCACGCGCATCTTGTCGGTCCGGGCGACCTTCAAGAGGGGCTGGTCGGTACCCCCCTCGGCCGCGGATCGGATGAAGGCCCCGATGTGATAGACGCGGTCGGTCACGACGCCGTCATATGGGGACTTGATGCTGGTGTAGTCGACGAGGACCCGGTCCCTGGCGAGGGTCTCGGTGTTGACGTCGACGCTGGCCTTAGACTGGGCGAGGTCCGCCTTCGCCTGATCGATCCTGGCGCGGGCGGCGTTCAACTGGGCCTTGGCCGACGCGACCGCAGCCTCGGCGGATCGCTCGTCGGCGAGGGCCGAGTCGTAGTTGTCCTCATACTCGTCGACGATCTGCTGGGGCACGGCCTGCCGCGTGAGGAGCTCGCGATAGCGGGTCAGCTCCTTCTGGCGATACTTCCGCTTGGCGACAAACCCGGCGACGTCGGCCTCCGCCTTGGAGACCGCGGCGATTTCGGCCTGCTCATCCGCCTGCGCCGTCTCGATCCGGGCCTGGGCCTGCATGACGACGGTCTTGGCCTGCTCGAGTGCCGCCGCGGCACGGTCGGCGTCCTTGACCACTTCGGGATCGTCGATGGTGGCGAGGACCTGGCCCTTCTTGACCCGGCTGCCGATGTCGACTTCCTGCGTCTTGAGATACCCGCTCACCTTGGCGTAGAGGTCGGCGTGCTCGAACGCGTGGACCGAGCCGATCTGGGTCGAGGTCCGCGTCAGGCCGCCTCGCTGCGGGGTGACGACCTCGACGCGCACGGCGTCCGGAGCCGAGTTCGCCTCGGTCGCCGAAGGGCTCGCGTTCGTTTCAGCGGAGGGGCTCGAGGCTCGATTCCGCCAGTAGAAGCCCGCCGCCACGATCGCGGCGATCAGGAGCGGGATCCAGAGACCGGAGCGTTTGTGAGAGCCCGTTGGAGACGGCTGAGGCCTCGGTTCGACATGCGTGGACACGAGCGATTGACCTCCGCGTCTCTGAATATCCGTTTGACTTCGACTTCGCGAGGCGAGAGCCCGCTCTGACGTTGCCCATGTTCTCGGACCAGTATAACCCGACCGACGCATGTTCGCATGGTGTCGTCGCGTCGAAATTCGTCGATGGCGTGATCTCAGCGGGGCGTCAGGCCTTTGCCCTCCACGAGGCGATGCGGCCGGCCGCTCTCCAGGCCCTTCCAGACTTCCGTCCGACCCGACGGCCAGGAGATTTTCATTTCCTCAACCTGCGTCGCGGAGCCAATCCCGAGGTGGATTCGACGATCCGAGGCCGAGAGATAGCTACCGCCGCCGACGACCTGACGCACGAAGGTTCGCCGACCAATGGTCGCCTGCACTCGGATACCGACCGGGTTGGAGCCTGGCTTTCCGATGAGATCAAGCGAGAGCCAGTTCCCACTCGACGACGTGTTGCGCAGGATCGCAGCAGGGCCGTCGAGGACATTCACCGCGACATCGGGCCGACCGTCGTGATCGAAGTCCGCCACGGCCACGCCCCGGGCCAGGATAGGGCTCTGGAACCAGGGGCTGGTTGTCGTGCCGACGTCGACGAGTTTGTTTCCGTCATTTCGCAGCAGCGAAGGCCGCATCGCGAACGGGACTCCCAGCCTGGCTCGATCGACCACGTGGCCATTGGCCTGGACGAGATCGAGGCGGCCGTCGCCGTCGAAGTCTTCCAGCGCCAGACCGAAGCCGAGCACATCCCGGGTCGCTCGCGGCAGCCCCCATTCGGCCGAGGCATCCGCATAGCGGCCATCCCCCAGTGATCGAAAGGCGATCGTCGAGCGGCCAAGGAAGTTGCTGACGATGAGATCCGAATGGCCATCGGCGTCGATGTCGCCCAACGTCACTCCCATCGCGGCCAACGCCTGGCCCTGGCCGTCGAATGCGACCCCGGCCCGCAGTCCAACTTCCTCGAATCGCAGCCCACCCTTGTTCTCGAACAGGTAGCAGTTCGTCCCGTCATTGGCCACGAAGATGTCGAGGCCTCGATCGCCCACGAGGTCGGCGATCAGGACGCCGAGGCCCCGGCCATCGCGGTCTATGACCCCGGCCACTTCAGCGACATCAGTGAAGGTGCCATCCCCGTTGTTGCGGTAGAGGCGATCCGGCTGGGCCGAGAATTCCTCGGGGCCGCAGTAGTCTCGCTTCCCATCGGGGGCCGCGCAATAGGGGGTCTTATTCGGGTCGAAGTCGAGGTAGTTGGCGACGTACAAATCCAGGTCGCCGTCGCCATCGAGGTCGGCAAAGGCGGCGGAGGTGCTCCACGCTTTGGAGTTCAGCCCCGCCCGTTCGGTGACATCCCGGAAGACGCCGCGGCCCTCGTTGCGGTAGAGCCTTTGATCGCGCCAGCCTGTGACGAAGAGGTCGTCCCGGCCGTCGCCATCGTAATCCCCGACGGCGGCTCCCATCGCGTAACCAGGCCCCGGGGCATGGGCTTTCTCGGTCTCGTCGATAAAGTGGCCGCGGCCGTCGTTGCGGAAGTAACGGCACGGCGTATCGTGCCTGGCGGGATCGGCGAGGATGGGCCCGCCGTTGCAGAGGTAGAGGTCGAGCCAGCCATCACCGTCGCCATCGATCCAGGCGACCCCGCCCCCCATCACCTCGGGCAGGTCATGCTTCCCACGCGAGCCGGCATCGAATCGGAACAGGACGCCGCGGGCCTCGGCGCATTCCTCGAAGACGATCGAAGGTTTCGGCGGAGCCTCGGCGTATGCGGCTTGAACCACGGCGAGGAGGAAAAGCGTGAGCCAACCCCAGGCACTCGGGCGGCTCACGTCCTTTTGGCGAGAATTCATCGAGGGCGAGAATTCGGCTTTGATGACGAGACCCAGGCGAGAACCTCTTCGAGCGTGCTCGACCGGATGACCTTATCGAACCAGACCGCGAAATCGCTAAGGTCATCGATGGCAGCGATGGCCGCAGTAATCTCTGCGGGGACCGCCCCGGGATACTTGAGGCTGAGGACGCGGAGCAAAGCCTCTCGCTCACCTTCTAACTTCCCTTCACGTTTCCCCTCAAGCCGGCCTTCGAGCTTGGCCTCGGATTTCCACTCATTTACGAGGGTCGATTCGCGCATGTTCCATCCCTCCAATTCGGTCCGCCAGAGATCGGCACGGTCGTTGAGTTCGGCGAAGACGAGTGCCACGGTGGCGTAACACGCTTGATTCCTGGGATCGGGCTCGGCGTCGGCAAGCTCTTTCCAACGTTGAATGATACCTCGATCGTCGGCCCCTCGCATCAGCGTTATCCATGAGAGGATCGAGCGCGAGATCAAGCCGGCGGCGATCCCGTCGAGCGTCGCCGCGGCATCATCCTCGCGTAAGGTACGCACCGCCGCGGAGAAGGCGAGGGAAGGGACAGCGAGGTTCGGCAATGCCATCTCGAGCGTCCCCGGTTGGGGACCGCCCCTCAGGCTCACCAGGGCGGCGACCACGACGAACGGATCTCGACGCTCCGTCCCCTGGCGAAGCCCTCGACGAAGCCGGGCCAGATACTCGAGCAGCCGGTCGAGCATATCCGGCTCTGGATCCGTCTGGAATTCGGTGACAACCGCCCAGGAGGGTCCTTTGGCCGGGTCGACGGCGAGGTGGGCCACAGTGTCGCAGATGCGGTCGGGTTCGCCCGGGAAGGGGAGGGTCCGGGTATCGAGCCAGCCCTGGAACGACAGGGTCGGTTCCAGGCCCGGGAAGAGCCAGCGGAAGAACCCGGTTGGGTCGGGCTGGACGGCGAATCGGGCCGATTGGTTGAAGACGTTGACCGCCAAGGCGACCTTCCTCCGCGAGCGACATCCCGCCGGGCCATTTTCGAGGGTACTCGAACCGGCCGGGGTGGATCGTGAGTAGGGCTCACGTCGAATCGTGGCCGGCCTCCGTACAATGAATTTCGACAACGAAGGGGTCGGCTCATCACCTGCCGATCCTGGACGCTCGGCCGTTGCGATTGGACAACGGCCTCCTCCTCTCCCTGGGAGTCCGGCGATGTATCCTCTCATCCTCCTCGCCTGCACGGGGCTTCTCTCGGAGACGGCCGCAGGCCCGCAGGCCCGGGCGGATCAGGCCCGGATCCTTGCGGAGTACGAGGCGGCAGGGAAGAACGTCGGCGGCGACCCCGACGCCCACGTCAAGCTCGCCCTCTGGTGCGAGGCCCACTGCCTACCCGCCGAGCGGCTCAAGCATCTGGCCCTCGCCGTGCTCAGAAACCCCTCGCACGCCACGGCCCGAGGCCTGATGGGGCTGGTGAACTTCGACGGCCGCTGGCAGCGCCCCGACCTCCTCACTGACCAACTCCGGAAGGACGAGCAGCGAGCGGCGGCGTCTGCCGAGTACAACGTCCGACGTACGCGACTCCCCAACACGGCCGAGGCCCACTGGCGACTGGCCATCTGGTGCGACGAGCGCGGGCTGAAACCCGAGGCCATGGCGCATTACACCTCGGTCGTCCGGCTCGATCCAGGCCGCGAGGCCGCCTGGAAGCGTCTCGGCTGCAAGAAGCACAACGGCCGCTGGATGACCGTAGAGCAGATCGCCGAGGAGAAGGCCGAGGTCGAGGCCCGCAAGCAGGCCGAGAAGTCCTGGCGTCCCTTGTTGCAGAAGTGGAGCCAATGGCTGAGCCAGAAGGATAAACGAGCGGAGGCCGAGGCCGCACTCGCCGAGGTCGAAGACCCTCGCGCGGTAAGCTCGATCTGGTCGATCTTCGCCGAGGGGAAGCCGGCGCAACAGAAGATCGCCGTGCGATTGTTCGGCCAGATCGACTCGCCGTCCTCGTCACGGGCCCTGGCGATGCTCGCCGTGTTCAACGACGACCCCGAGGTCCGGCGCACGGCGACCGAGACCCTGAAACGACGCGACCCCCGAGAATTCGTCTCGCTCCTGATCTCGATGATCCGGGATCCGATCAAGTATGAGGTCCGGCCGGTGGGCGGACCCGGCTCACCCGGGGCGCTCTTCGTCGAAGGGAAGCAATTCAACGTCCAACGACTCTATTCTCCTCCGCCGCTCCCCGATTTCCGCCTCTATCCGGGCGAGCCGGTGACGTTCGACGCCTGGGGCCTGCCGGTCGTCTCGAGGTTCCTCGGGATCACCGAGGATGTCCGAATCAAGACCACATCCCAAAGCCAGGACCTCGGCCCATACGGCACCAACGCCCTGGCTCGCTTCCGATGGACCCGGACGACGACCACGACCGAGACCACGCGTACCCCGATCGAGCACACGATCCAGATACCGATCGGTCAGATCTATCTTCAGTACCAGATGTCGGCGATGGCAGCATCCCAGCAACTCATCGACGATGCGAGGCAGATCGACGACTATAACGCCTTTGCAAAGCAATCAAACGAGCGTGTCTTGCGAGTTTTGGGAGAAGTCACCGGGCAGGATCTCGGCCCGGATCAGAAGGGCTGGATGAAGTGGTGGGTCGACCAGCAAGGTTATGCTTATAACGACACGCCGCAAGACAGGCCGACATTCGTGGAAGACGTCCCGCTCGCCTACGTACCCCAGGGGGTGCTCGCGCCGCCCGCCCAGGCCCAGCAGGCCGGCAACCCTACCACGACAGTCACCACTTCGACGGGCATCGGCCACAACTGTTTCAAGGCCGGCACCCCGGTCCTCACGCTCGAGGGCCTGCGCCCGATCGAGAAAATCCGCGTGGGCGATCAGCTGCTGACCCAGGACACGCAGACGGGCGCCCTCAGCTACCAGGCGGTCCTGGCCGTCTATCACAACAAGCCGAGCCCCACGCTGAACGTCAAGGCGGGGGATGAATCCATCGTCTCGACGCCGATCCACCGCTTCTGGAAGGCCGGCGCGGGGTGGGTGATGGCTCGCGACCTCAAGCCCGGCGACCAACTCCGCGCCCTGGACGGGATCGCCGAGGTCACGTCGATCGGGAACGAGCCGGTCCAGCCGGTCTTCAACCTCGAGGTCGCCAGCGGCCAGTGCTTCTTCGTCGGCGAGCGTGGCGTCCTGGTCCACGACAATAGCCTGGTCGAGCCGGTCGGGGCTCCGTTCGATGCCGAGCCGAGGCTCGAGACACTCTCGCGGAGCCATTGACCGACGGCGATCAGGACTGCCCAAGCTTGACCGGGATGTCGACCTTGCGGCCGTTGCGGACGACGTTGAGCTTCACAACCTCGCCGGGGGCGTGCGACTCGACCTCGGTCAGGAGTTCGTCGACGTTGTGGACGCGCTTGCCGTCGACTGCAACGATGATGTCGGCCGACTCGGGGTCGAGGCGCCTCACGAAGGCCGATCCCCATCGCACAATCTTCATCTGGATCGGCTGGACGCCCGCCTGCTCGGCCGGTCCGTTCTCCGACACGCCGAGCACGACCAGGCCGTCGTTGGTGCTGAAGACTCGTGTGATCCCCAGGTCGGCGCGGATGACGCGGCCATGCTCGATCAGGGGCTTGATGATCCGCTTGATCGCGCTGATCGGCACGGCGAAGCTGATGCCCGCCGACTGCCCCACCTGGCTGATGATGGCGGTGTTCATGCCGATCACCTCGCCGCGAGAGTTCAGCAGCGGCCCGCCCGAGTTGCCGGGGTTGATCGCCGCGTCGGTCTGGATGATCCCCTTGATCATCCGGCCGTTCTTGGCTCGCAAGGAGCGATCGAGGCTGCTGACGATCCCGGTCGTGAGCGTTCGCTCGAGGCCGAACGGGTTTCCCAAAGCCAGGATCTTCTGCCCGACCAGGAGGCGAGAGGAATCGCCAAGGGCGACGGGGAAGAGGAGTTCGGCCGGGGACTTGACCTGGACGATGGCCACGTCATTCGAGGCGTCATGCCCGACGACGCGAGCCTCGTGCGTGGTGCCGTCGAAGAGGGTCACCTGGACCGATTCGGCATCTTCGACGACGTGGTAGTTGGTCAGGATATGCCCCTGGCGGTCGATCACGAAGCCGGAGCCCGTGCCGCTGCTGGTCTCCTCACCGTAGAACCCGCTCGCCTGAGAGGCCGTCGTGATATTGACGACACTCCTGTTCACAGCCGCATAGACGTGGACGTTGATCTGTTCCTCGACGTCCAATCCCTTGGTCAGCTCCGCCGAGAGCGTGGGAGGGGCCACCGCGGGGAGTTTGTAATCCCCCTGGGTCGGGGCCGCAGCCTGGGGGCGGCCCGGGCGGGGGAGTTGGGCCAGCGGAGGTTGGCGCAGCAGGCCAAGTCTCGCGCCGAAGAGCGAGAGGAAGAGCATGAACGTGGCCGCCGCCGTCAGCAGATGCGCGGAGATCGTCTTCCAGGTCGACATCGCACCAATTCCTCAACAATTCCAGGCGTTCCAACCCAACCCGCCGGGCAGGTCCAGGTTTCTCGCGCTTGGGACCTTCATGGCCGTATCCCAACCACCTCATCTTACCGAATTCCGGCCGGGGCGATGAGGGGCCCTCGCCCCAAGTCAAATCCCACGCCCCACTTTCTCGGAGCATCCGCGATGCCGAACGGGATCGAAGGGTGTGGATTCGGTGCGGCGCGACCGTCTGGACGGGGTGTTACCCTCGCGACACAATACAACCCATCGCCTCGTCTATTACGAGACAAACAGGCCTCGCGCGAACGACGCGCCGGCTCGAGGATGGCATGGCCGACGGCCTTGCCCCTTCCTCCGACGATCCACGACCATGGACAGAAGGGTCCCGCCCATGTCGCAACGCTCAGACAAGCCGAGGCCTCGCCTCGCCGGGATGGCGCTCATCCTCGGCGGCCTGCTTCTCTCCAGCCCGCCGCCGGCGAACGCTCAGCTCAAGCCCGAAGAGTCGGCCCGCAAGCTCAAGCCGGCCGCGGGGCTCGAGGCCACGCTCTGGGCCTCGGAGCCGATGGTCCAGAACCCGACCACGATGGATGTCGACTCCCGGGGTCGCGTCTGGATCACCGAGGGGCTCAACTATCGCCTCAGCCGGGGCGGGAACAAGCGGTTCCCCAGGGATGTGGTCGGCGACCGCATCAAGATCCTCGAGGACACGAACAACGACGGCTTGGCGGACAAGATGACGGTCTTCGCCGACCACATCTTCCCCGTCCCGATGGGGATCGCCGTCGAGGAGCGATACAACAAAGAAGGCAAATACGTCGGGTGCAAGGTTTACGTGGGGAATAGCCCCGACCTGCTCGTGCTCGAGGACACCGACGGCGACGACAAGGCGGACAAGCGATACCCGCTACTGACCGGCTTCGGCGGCGTCGACTCAGACCACGGCGTCCACGGCGTCGCGCTCGGGCTCGACGGCAAGCTCTACTTCACCCACGGCGACGGCTGCTGCTCGGTCCAGCACGACCATTCCGAGAAGGTGCAGAACTTCGACGTCGTCGACAAGGGAGGCCGGCACGTCTGGAGCGACCAGCTCGCGAACACGATGCGGGTCAACCGCGACGGCACCGAGTTCGAGATCCTCGCCGACCGCCAGCGCAACAATTACGAGACGAGCCTGAACGCCTTCGGCAACGTCTTCACCAGCGACAACGACGACGACGGTAACCGCGGCAGCCGGGTCATCTGGATCATGGACGGCGGCCACTATGGCTATCGCACGCCCGGCAGCCCGAGGCACTGGGGCGAAGAGGTCCCGGGCAACGTCCCCAAGCTCGTCGGGACCGGCAACGGCAGCCCCTGCGGGATCATGGTCTACGAAGGCAAGCTCTTCCCCGAGGCCTACCAGGGGGCCGTGCTCGAGGCCGATGCCGGCAGCCGCCAGATCAACCACTTCCCGATCACCCGGCATGGCGCCTCGTTCCGGACCGACTACAAGGTCTTCCTGGCCAGCGACGACCCCTGGTTCCGACCCGTCGACATGACCGCCGCACCCGATGGCGCGGTGTTCGTCGCCGACTGGTACGACGCGGGCGTCGGCGGGCACGCCTTCTCGGGCCAGGATAACGGTCGGATCTATCGGGTCGTCCCCAAGGGGGCGAAGCCCGTCTCCGGCAAGCATGACTTCGCCAGCGACGGAGGCCTGATCGCGGGCCTGTCTTCGCCGGTCGTCGCCACGCAGGACGCCGCGCGTCGGGCTATCATCGAGCGGGCGCATGACGCGAACTCGACCATCCTCGACCAGCTTCGCGTGATGTACGAGACGGGAGAGCCGATCCAGAAGGCCCGGGCCCTCTGGGTCATCCATGCCATCCAGGGGGACGAGGCCGCGAAGGCCGCCCTCAAGCATGAAGATCCCCGCATCCGTGAGCAGGCCGTCCGCATCCTCGGGCGCGATGCCCGCGAGAACGGACACGTCGAATACAAGGACGCCACGGCGAAGCATCCGGCTCCCGCCCTGGCTCATCTCGGGGTCTTGCTCCCGATGGCGGCCGACCCCGATGCCGGCGTCCGCCGCGAGCTGATCCTGGCCCTGCGGATGATCCCCACCGACAAGGTGGGCGGCGCCCTCAAGGCCCTGGCGAAGTCGTGGGACGGCGTCGACCGCTGGTACCTCGAGGCCCTCGGCCTCGCGATCGAGACTCGCGAGCCGGCCTTCCTGGCCGAACTCTTCGACGGGACCCTGTACGGCGACCTCGAGAAGGTCGATGAGGGCCGAGAAGTGGCCCTGCCGCCGTACTTCCCGGTCGATCGCAACGAGGCATACATCGTCGTCGGGACGCCCGACATGCCCGCCTCGGCGTTGAGCAAGTCGCTGGGCCTGGCCTGGCGCATCCATCGCGCCGAGGTGCTCCCCTGGCTTGCCAAGGTGACCCCTCACCTCAGCACGCCCGATCTCCAGCAGGCGGCCGACGACATCATCGCCCAGGTCAGCGAGCCGGCAGCCGCCGAGGTCCTCGCCGGCTGGGCCGCGAAGGGGCAGGACCCGGCGCGACGCCGGAAGGCCCTCAGCTTCCTCTCACGCAAGCTCGATGGGGCCTGGCAGGGTGCCAAGGGGAATCGCAAGGTCGTCGACGCGATCGACGAGGCCCTGAACGACCCCGAGACACAGCTCCCCGGCATCGAGGCCGCGGCGGCGACGGGCGATCCCCGGTTCCTCAAGGCGCTCCGGGATCGGATTGGTGACGCCAAGGCCCCCGAAGAGGTCCGGGTGGCCGCGGTCGAGGCCCTGGGGCGTATTCCATCGAGCGATTCGGCCGGCGTTCTGAATCGGCTCATCGACGAGACCAAGGGGAAGAACCACTCCAATAGCCTCGCCGAGGCCGCGATCCGGACCCTGCCGCGGACGGGCGAGTCGGGGGGCCGACTGCTGGCCCTCATCACGGCCGACGAACAGCCCCTCGGGCTCCGTCGCGAGGCATTGCGGACCCTCACGCGATTGAGCGGAGGGGGCCAGAAGGTCCTCGACCTGGCCAAGGCCGGGACCCTGCCGGCCGACCTCAAGACCGAGGCGACGTCGGTCCTCAACGCCACCCCCGACCGCAAGGTCCGCGACGAGGCGGCGCAGGTCCTGCCGCTCCCGAAGACGAAGGGGGGCCGTCCTCTGCCTCCGTTCGGCGAGTTGATCCGCCGCGACGGCAACGCCGATCATGGCCGCGAGATCTTCTTCGCCGCCGGACCCAAGCAGGCCGAGGCGTCGAGCCAGCTCCGTTGCGGCTCGTGTCACCGGGTCCAGGGGCAGGGGGAGTGGATCGGCCCCGACCTCTCCACGATCGGCACCAAGTACGGCAAGGATGAGCTGCTCCGCTCGATCCTGAATCCGAGCGCGGCGATCGGCTACAACTATCGCTCGCTGATCGTGGGACTGAAGGATGGCCAGGTCTTCACGGGCCTGCCCGTCGAGGACTCCCCGGATCGCCTCGTCCTCAAGACGGCCGACGGCCAGCGCGTCACCGTCCGGCCGGCCGACATCGAGGAGCGGGCGAATAGCGATGTCTCGCTCATGCCCGAAGGGCTCGCCGAGACGATGAGCGACCAGGACATCGTCGACCTGCTCGCCTTCCTCACGACCCTCCGCCAGCCGGTGAGCGTCGTCGGTCAGTACCAGGCCATCGGCCCGGTGACCGAGTCCAACGGCTCGACGGCGATCGACACGAGCAAGGGGGTCGATATCACCTCGACCGTCGCGGGGGCCTCCGGCCAGAAGCTCTCCTGGCGTCGGCTCGACGCGAATGCCGAGGGGCGGGCCGACCTCGCCAACATTCTCGGAGCCGACGACAAGGCGGCCGGTTACGTCTGGGTGCCGATCCATTCGGCCACCGAGCAGGATGCCAGGGTCGTCTTCGACTCCAAGGCCGACATCAAGGCCTGGTTCCGCGGGTCCGAGCTGTCCTTGCCGGCGCACCGCGAGGGCGAGCCCCGGACCGTGACCGTCCACGTCCCGAAGGGCAAGAGCGAGCTGCTCGTCCGCATCCCGGGCGGTCCGAATAGCTCCATCGTGACCACCTTGGTGGCCGAACGCCCCCTGGAGTTCAGCGGCGACGAGGCCAAGAGCGCCTCGCGCTAAAGGCCCCGACGATCCCACGACGACGAGGCACGGTTCCGGCCCAGCGCCGGAACCGTGCCTCGTTCGTTATCGCGGGCGGAGCCCCTCAGTTCCGGGATGAAGATCGCCGTCGCTTTGTCGCCGGGCCGGGCGTGGGATAGACTTGTGGGGCCCGAATCCATTGGGCGGCGCATTCGACCCGAACATTCTTCCACCGAGAACGACGCCGTTGTCCGACCTCGCCGCCGACCCCAAACCGCGTGTCTCCGTGGCAATCCCTTGCTACAACGAGGCGGCGGCGATCGCCACCGTCGTCGCGTCCTGGCGTGAGGTCCTCCCCGAGGCCGAGGTCGTCGTCTTCGACAACAACTCGCGCGACGGCACCGGCTCCATCGCCAGGGAGGCCGGCGCACGCGTGGTCGAGGTCCCCCTGCAAGGGAAAGGGCACGCGGTCCGTTCCATCTTCTCCGAGCTCGTCGACCGCGACGCCGTAATCCTGGTCGATGGCGACGGCACCTATCCGGCCGATGAAATCGGGCCGATGCTCGCCGCCGTCCTTGACGGCTCGATCGACATGGCGGTCGGGGCGCGTCGACCGACGGAGGAGGCGGGGGCCATGACGGCACTCCGAGGCCTCGGCAACGTCCTGATCCGCGGGGCCTTCCGCGTCCTCATCGGCAAGAGCGCGGGCGACCTACTCTCGGGCTATCGCGTCTTCAGCCGACGCTTCCTCTCGGCCGTCTCTCTCCGCTCCGAGGGGTTCGAGATCGAGACGGAACTCGCCAGCGAGGCCGTGGCGCTCAAGCTCCCGACCCGCGAGTTTCCCGTCCCCTATCGCCCTCGAATTGCAGGGACCACGAGCAAGCTGAATGCCTTCCGCGACGGCGCGAGGATCCTCAAGACGATCGTCGCTCAGAGCCTGCGGCTGCGGCCCTGGAGGCCGATCCTTCTGGCCCTGGTGACGCTCGCCATCATCGCCGGAATCGTCAAGGTCCTGACGTAAAGCCGGATCAGCTTTCGCGACGGGCTCCGAGGGTACCGAGGGCCTGGCGGAGCGCATCCCAGGTAACAGGCTTTTCCAGGTAGCCGTTGACGCCGGCCTCGCCGATCCGATGCTGATTCACGAGCGTGACGTCGCCGGTCAGGGCGAAGATCGGCAGGTGCGCGAACCTGGGATCGGCCCGGAGCGTGAGCGTCGCCTCGATGCCGTCCATGAGCGGCATGTTCACGTCCATGAGGACGGCCATGAGGTCTTCCTGGGCGGCGACCGTCAGGACGTCCCGACCGTTACTCGCCTCGATGACCCGATAGCCCATGCGTTTGAGGACCCTCGCCAGGGTCTGGCGGCTATCCAGGTGGTCCTCGGCGATTAAGATCGTGCCGAGCTCGGCGTTACTCGCCTCGATGGCCGCTTCCTTCCGGGGGGGCAGGGTGCGGGTCACCACGGAGGCCGGCAGGACCAGGCTGAACGTGCTGCCGAGGCCTGGCTCGCTCTCGAGCATGATCTGGCCGTTGAGCAGCGTCGCCAGGCGCCTGCAGATCGCGAGGCCCAGGCCGGTGCCCCCTTCGGGACGCTCGGTATGGTCGATCATGGCGAATTCGTTGAAGATCCGCCCCTGATCCTGGGCCGCGATGCCGATGCCCGAGTCCTGGACGCCGATCCGGAGCTGGTCCTCGGTCAGCTCCCCGAAGAGCCTGATGAAGCCCGTCTCGGTATATCGGAGCGCGTTGGAGAGCAGGTTGCTGAGGATCTGCTTGAGCTTGGAACGATCCGTCTCCAGGCTCTTGTCACTCAAGGGGCCCGGCTCATAGCGGATCTCGATATGCTTGACCCTCGCCTGGGGCTCGATGCTCGCGAGGCATTCCTTGAGCACGAGGTCGATGGGGAACATTGAGAGCTCGGCCGGGACCGCCCCCGCGTCGATCTTGCTCAGGTCGAGGAGGTCGCCCAGCAAGTCCAGCACGTTCTTGACGGAGTGCCGGATGGTCCGCAGGCAGTTCTCGACCTCGCCGTCCACGTCGTCGTTGAAGTGGAGCTCGAGTAGTTGCGCGGCCAGGACGACGGCATTGAGCGGCGTCCTGGCGTCGTGCGAGAGGGCCGAGACGAGCTGGGTCTTATGCCTCGACGCCTCCTCGGCGAACACCCGCTGCTGCTCTAGGGCGGTCTCCAGCTCGATCCGCTCGGTGATGTCGAGGCTCGAGCCGAGGTAGCCCAAGAATCGGCCTTTCGAGCCTTCATAAGGGGTGCCGCGGTCGCTGATCCAGCGATACTGGCCGTCGAACCGGAGCAGCCGGAAGGTCAGCTCGAACGGCTCGCGTTTGGCGAAGGCCTCGTGGAAGTGGGCGAGGCAGCGGTGGCGGTCCTCGGGATGGATCCCCTCGGCCCAGCTCTCCCCCAACGCGGCGCCCGGCATGCTGGGGCGGCCTCGGAAGTCGAGCCAGGTCTGGTTGGCATAGTCGAGGAAGCCGTCGACGTCCACGCGCCAGATCATCACCGGCGACTTCTCGGCGATCGAGCGGAACTGCGCCTCGGAGGCCGCCAGCTGGGCCTCGAGCCGCTTGCGCTCGGTGATATCGCGGAAGGCCTTGGCCACGGCGACGATCTGCCCGTCGCTCGTGATGGCCGACGCCGTGTAGGCCACGAAGATCCGGGTGCCATCCTTGCGGATGAACATCTCGTCGCCGTGGATGGTCTCCCCCGTCTGGAAGACGCCCAGTATCGGGCATTCCTCACGGGGGTAGGGGCTCCCGTCCGGCTTCTCGTAGTGGATCGTGGCGTGGATGTCGCGCCCGAGGATCTCGGCCTCGGGCCAGCCCAGGATCGCCTGCGCGGCGGGGTTGATGAAGGTGAGCCGCCCCTGCGTGTCGATCGTGCAGAGGCCCTCGCCGAGGGTGTCGGTGATGGCCCTGGAGAAGTCTCGCTCGCGACGGAGTTGGGCCTCGACCTGCTTCCGGCGCGTGATGTCCTGGATCACGGCGACCGCACCGACGATCGCGCCGGCGTTGTCGGTCAGCGGGGCCGCGTTGATCGAGACGATCTGCGACTGGCCATCCTTGACCCAGAGCATCTCGTCGGGGTCGACGACCTCGCCGCCGAGGGCCCGGAGGATGGGCATCTGTTCGAGCGGGTAGGGGCTGCCGTCGAGACGGAGGGTCTGGTATTCGTTCCCGAGCTCGTGCACGTCGATCCTGTCGAACTCGTCCTTGTTCGAGAGCCCGCGCAGCCTGACGGCCTCATCGTTGACGCCGATGAGCCGCCCATCGGCATCGACGACCCAGACGGCCACGGGGAGGCTGCTGAGGATCGTCCGCAGCTTCGACTTCTCGAGGTTGGCCGTGACCCAGGCCTCCTCGATGGCATTTTGCCGCTTCTTGACCTCGGCGAGCGCCTTGGCGGTCTCGGCCCGGCTGTCTTCCTGGAACTGCTTGACGGACTCGGCCGTGGCCTCATCAATGACGTCATTGATGACCGCGTAGGTCTGCTCCAGCATCGTGATATCCCAGCGATGCTGCCGCGCGAAGTCGGTCGTCGAGAGCACGAGGGCGCTTCGGAGGTGGCCGAACTCGCTGACGAGCTCGGCGATGTCGTAGCCCTGCTGCCAGCGGATCTGGCCGTGCTTCCTGCCCTCGGCGATCGCATCCGAATGCCCGCCCCTGAGCCGTTCGGCCAGGCGATCGAGCAGTTGAGGGATGTGGTCGAGGAATTCGCCGTAGGAGAGTCGTTCGACTTCGGAGATGTCCCCGACGCGCTCGACGGTCTTGCGCCAGACGCCGAGGATCGCGTCGCTCTGCTGATCGAGGTGATCCGCCAGCATGGCGGGCTCTCGCATGACAATCCCTCTTCGCAACAACGGCGTTGCCATCGGTTGGCAAAGGTCGCGTCAATCTCTTCCATGCACACGTAAGAGGCCGAACTGACGCGAGACGCTCTCTGCCAATCAGGACGTGAGCCCGATGCTTTCTAGGCCAGGGGACTCTGCCTCGTAAGTATGGGTTCACCGGGAGACAACTGTCAAGCGAGGGAATAGCACGCGCAGAGGATTGCCGAAACCCGGAAACATCGCACGCCTAATCTTGCTCGGTCAGGGCGTTTCCAAGGTCGGGCCGACCCCGGCGGATCGAACGGCGTCCGGCCAAGGATTTGACATACGTCCGCGTCGGCGGGGCTCGACGGCGGAGATAACCCCGCCTTTCGCAAGACCGGACTCGGTCGCGTGCGCCGGATCTACCGCATTGAAACGCCAAAAGGTGTCGGGCTACAATCCCTCCCATTGTTCACGAAGCCCTTGCAGCGGATGCACTTTCGTGCTTCGTGAAACCTGCCCTGGCGGCCCCCCCATTCATCCTCATTCGAGAATCGGGACTCTCACGCATGAAGCTCGCTCACCCTCGCCGGGTCTGGCCCGCGACGCTGTTTCTGCTGATCCTGGGCTCGTCCGCGACGGCCCAGGCCGCCTTGCCGAAGGTCCCCGAAGGATTCGAGGCTCGACTGGTGGCGACCGTGCCGGCCGTCCTCTACCCGTGCCAGGTGGCCACCGGCCCCGGCGGGGCCCTCTTCGTCGCCGAAGACCCGATGGACCAGGTCGGCCCCTACGAATCCAACAACGGCCGCATCCTCCTCTTCCTCGAAGGCAAGGAGCCGGTCGTCTACGCCGAGGGCTTCCGCGCCATCCAGGGCATGGCCTGGCACGACGGCTCGCTCTACGTCTCGCACATGCCCTTCCTCACCGTCATCGCCGACAAGGACGGCGACGGCAAGGCCGAGGAACGCAAGGACCTCTTCAAGGACCTCGGCCCGACCGCCAATCAGGGCCTGAACGACCACATCGTCTCGGGCATCCAGTTCGGCATGGACGGCTTCATCTATATCTCCGTCGGCGACAAAGGGATCCCCAAGGCGACCGGCCCCGACGGCCGCTCGATCCAGATCAAAGGCGGGGGGACCTGCCGCTGCCGACCGGATGGCACGGGGCTCGAGGTCGTCTCGACCGGGACCCGCAACCACCTCGAGGCCAACCTCGACGCGCAGGACAACATCCTGACGTATGACAACACGGATGACGGCCTCGGCTGGTGGACCCGCGTGACCCACCAGATCGACGGCGGCTATTATGGTTATCCGTACGACTACCACCCTCGCCCCGATCGCCACCTCCCGAGGATGGCCGAGTACGGCGGCGGCTCCCCTTGCGGCGCCGTCGTCTATAAGGAGGCCGCCTGGCCCGAGAAATACCGAGGGGTCGGCTTCTGGGCCGAGTGGGGCAAGGGGAAGGTCCACGCCTTCAAGTTCGCCCCCGACGGCTCGACCTTCAAGGTCGTCGAAGAGATCGACTTCGCCGCCCCCAACGGGGTCGACAACTTCCGCCCGATCGACCTGGCCATCTCCTTCGACGGCAAGACCATGTACGTCGCCGACTGGGGCATGGGGGGCTGGGGCAGCAAGACCGAGAAGGTCGGTCGCGTCTACGCGATCACCTGCAAGGAGGAGGCGAAGGTCCCGCCCCTCGGCAGCGACTCCGACCCGGTCGACGCCCAGATCAAGCAGCTCGAACACCCCGCCTTCCAGGAGCGCATGCGGGCCCAGACGGCCCTGATCCACAAGGGGGCCGAGGCCTACGGCTCCGTCCTCAAGGCGCTCTTCACGCCCGAGACCCCCGAGCTGGCGAAGCGGCACCTCGTCTGGACCCTCGACGGCATCGCGGGCTCGAAGCCCCAAGGCCTGCTCCCGCTCCTGGCGATCCTGAAGTCTCACGCCGGCGACCCGAAGCCCTATGAAGGGACCGAGGTTGAGGCCCGCGGCATCGTCCCCCAACCGATCGACTTCCCGGCCGACGTCGTCGCCCAGGCCGCCAGGGCTACCGGCGAGAGGCAGTTCGAGCCGGCGGTCGGGCCCCTGGTCGCCGTCCTGCAGAAGTCGGGCGACCCGACGGTCCGCCTCCAGACGGCCATCGCGCTCGGCCGGATCGGTGATCCGAAGGCCATCCCCTCGCTCGTCGCCCACCTCACCGAGAAGGATGCGTTCATCGCCTTCAGCGCCCGCCAGGCCCTGCGTCGGATCGGCGACTGGAAGGCGACGGCGAAGGAACTCAGCAGCGAGGATTCGAAGACCCGCCTGGCGATCCTGGCCGCCCTCGAGCTCGAATACGACGCCGACGCCGCCGGGGTCCTCGCGCAATACGCGTCGGATCCCTCCCGTCCCGCCGCCGAGCGGGCCCGGGCGATCCTCTACCTGAGCCAGGTCCACCGCAAGGCGAAGCCCTGGGACGGCAAGTGGTGGGGCACCCGCCCTGCTGATGGCAAGCCTCCCGAGAAGGTCGACGACTGGCAAGGGACGACCGTCGTCCTGGACGCGATCCGAGGCCGCCTGAACGACCCCGACACCCTGATCCGGCTCGAGGCAATCACCGCCGTGAAGGAGACGCGCGACCTGGAATCGCTGCCGGCCCTCCGCACCCGGTTCGGCGCCGAGGATCATTCCGAGGTGAAGATCAGCATCGCCAAGGCCCTCGGCGAGCTCGAGGACAAGCAGGCCGTGCCCGAACTCGTCGCGGCCCTCCGCGAGCCCAAGTCCTCCGACGGCGTCCGCGACGCGGCGCTCGCGGCCGTCGAGAAGATCGGCGGCGACGAGGCGATCCGAGGCCTGATCGCGTTGCTGGAAGCCGGGAACCTGGGCGAACCGCGTCAGATCCACCTGATCGCGGCGCTCGGTCGATCCAAGGCCGAACCGGCGATCGCCCCGCTGGTGAAGCAACTGGCATCCCCGTCCGCCTCGGTTCGCGCCTCGGCCGCGGAAGCCCTCGGGAAGATCGGCCGGCCCGAGAAGTATGCCGCCTCCCTGCGGGCACTCCTGGCCGACTCGTCCCCCAACGCCAGGAAGGCCGCGATCGCGGCCCTCGGCGCCCTCGCCGATCGCGAGTCGATCCCGGCCCTGATGCAGGCCAGCAACTCGGACGAGACCCGGTTCGAGGCCATCAAGGCCCTGGCGGCGATGCCGGATCTCAAGGCCCTGCAGGTCTACCTCCGCGGCCTCGGGGATGTGAGCCCGGATCTCCGCAAGGCCTCGGGCGAGGCGATCGCCAAGATCCGAGGCGAGGCCGCGCCTTTGCTCGACCAGCTCGCCGAGCGTCACGAGCTGTCATCGACCTTGATACCGGAACTCAAGAAAATCTACGCCACCCTCGAGCCGATCATGGACTGGCAGCTCCTCGGCCCCTTCGCCATGGATGCCAAGCCTCCGTTCGACGTGGCCGGGCCCGTCGACCTCAAGGCGAAGTACACCGGCCGCAAGGACGAGTCGGTGCGATGGAAGCGGGCCAAGGCGATCGATGCCAACGGCCAGATCGACCTGGGCAAGATCTACATGACGCTCGAAGGGGCGTCGGTCTTCGGCTATGCCGAGCTCAACAGCCAGGACGAGCGCACGGCCGAGTTCGCCGTCGGCTCGGACGACACCCTGACCGTCTGGCTCAACGGCAAGCAGGTCTATGACTTCCAGGACCGCCGAGGCTTCGAGGCGGGCAAGGAGCGTTTCCAGGCCCAGTTGAACTCAGGGACGAACCGGATCCTGATCAAGTGCGGCAACGGAAGCGCCTTCTGGCAATTCTCGGTGGCGGCGACGACCTCGAAGGATTACGCCTTCCTCAAGGCCAAGCCGAGCGGCGAAGGCTACGACCCCGAGAAGTTCCGCAAGTTCGCCATCGAGCAGCTCTCGCAGAAGGGGAAGGGCAACGTCGAGCACGGTCGGGCGATCTTCAACGACCTGAAGGGCCTCGCCTGCATCAAGTGCCACGCGGTCGGGAGCGAGGGGGGCAAGGTCGGGCCGGAACTCTCGAGCGTGGGGGCCAAGTATCCTCGCGAGGAGCTGATCGACTCGGTGCTGAACCCGTCGGCCAAGATCTCGTCCGGCTACGAGCCGATCGTGGTCGCGACGACCGACGGCCGGGTCCTGACCGGCATCGTCAAGACGGACGGCGACTCCCTCGAGATCGAGGACGCCGACGCCAAGCGGATCCGGATCCCCAAGGACGAGATCGAGGAACGCAAGCGGAGCGACGTCTCACTGATGCCCTCGGGCCTGGCCCAGGGGCTCACCCCCCAGGACTTCGCCGACCTCATCGGGTATCTTGAGACCCTCAAGGATCCGAACGCGAAGCCCTCCGGCGAGACTCGCTGAGTTCCGGTTCCGTCGGCATCGCGTCATGACGAGCGAGACGCCGGACCCGTCGATGAATCATGGCTCCCGGGAGGACGGCCTCGATCGACCTCCCGGGCCTCGGTACTCGAATTGCAATATCCCGATCAGTCTTCGTCTTTTCTGCTAAACTTGAGACGACCATTTGACATAAGAGCGGGGGATCCCCTCCCGGATCCCCAACCTGACTCGTTTCGCCTTGGCTCATCCCAGGCTCGAGGAATAACGTCAGCATGTCTCTGCCCGACGACGACTCCGCGCAGGCCTCCGCATCCCATCGCCAGAAACGCGAGCGCAGCATGCGCTATCCCGGCATGAGCCTGGCGGAAAGCCTCAAGCTCTGCGAGTCGATGGACACCAAGGGGCTCGACGGCCTCTCCGCGCCCGAGATCGCCTCGGCTCTCGGCTACAAGAACATCAAGACCAACACGTTCTCCGCCAGCCTGAGCGCCGCCAGGCAGTTCGGGCTGCTGAACCTGACGTCGGCCGGCTACGAGCTGACGTCGCTCGCGAGGGAGATCCTCCACCCGGTGGACCTCGCCGAGATCCCCAGGCTGCATCGCCAGGCCCTCGTGAAGCCGCCGCTCTATTCCGAGCTCGTCGACCGCTTCACGAACAAGCGCGTGCCGGAGATCGAGATCCTCGGCAATATCCTCTACCACAACCATCAGATTACGTCCTCGGCCAAGCGCACGGCCGCCGAGGCCTTCTGCGAGTCCGCCCGTTTCGCGGGCGTCCTCGGCCCGGACCAGATCCTCCGGATCGGCAACGGCCCCGCCGCCGCAGCGGCACCCGTCGCCCCTGCCGAGCCCCAGCCTGTGCGCGCCGAGATCCCTGTCCAGGCCCCGCCCATCGCCGCTCCCCGGGCTCCCTCATACGCGCAGGAACGAGGGGTTCGCCTCGACCTGACCCTTTGGGGTAGCGACGCGGGGAAGACGATCCGGCTCCGCACGCCGGAGTCCATCTCGCCCGAGAGCTTCGAGCGATTCATCCAGGCGTTCCGGCTCCTCGTCCGCATCCGGACGGAGTCGGATGATGAAATTGACGACCCGGATCTGTTGTAAGTCACTGCCGACTTTGTCGCCTCGGGTACGCGACCCGCGACGACGACACATCACCTGCTCCAGGGAAAGAGGCGATGACGTCGAGGGAGATACCCTCGACGTCATCGCCTTCATTCATGATGGCCTGCAAGGTAGACCCCGCGCCGAGGCTGCCGCAACAACACGGATATCCTCCCGATCAGCTCGATCCTGGCCGAAGCCCAGACGTCACATCATTCTGCAGCAATATAACTTGCGACAACAATAGGAGAAGATTTTACATAATTACGCAAATACACACCATAAATCAATTGAGCCCATCTGCTCACCAAAAGAGAGCCCGCCGGAGCCAGACCGTTCGATAAAGCATCCTTCCGGGCGAGCATGAAAAGATAACGCCCACCTGGCCCCTAAGAAAACACGACCCGCTCCACCAAACAACCTCTCACAATCGATACCATTCAACCATTTTCACAATCTGCCTCATAGACGGCACCTCAGTTGCCCTTTAGACTTACAGATAAGCCATGAACAAATTAAGTACGCCTTTTCTTTGACACCAACTTAGGCCTGGCAAGCCCCAAGGCCTCGACAAGAGCCGTGCAGGCTCTCGGGCCAAGATGGCGGTCGTTCATGAATGAACCCAAGCTCGAAGCAATCTCCAAACTTCCAGCACCTTGAGTGGGGGACCGAATTCTCGAGTTATGGGTGTGGTGACGGCCCGAATCGCCGATAGCGATTCGGGCCGTTGAAATAACCCTCTCATGAGAGAGCAATCGTTCGCTCACTGCCGGCATCTTAGGGCGAACGCACGCTTGAATAACATAAGGGCTTCTAACCTAATTCTTAGGGATAAGATGACCATTTCCTCATTCTTCACACCGGTGAGCGAGGAAGTTACGGACGAAGTCGTCGCCGTCGATCCCTTCGGCAACGAATATTCGCTCCTGCGGACGGTCACGACCATCGTGGCCACCCGCCGCGGCGGGGCCCAGGACCGCTATACCGTCGTGCGATACATGCACAAGGGTGAGCCCGTGGACCAGGCCAGGGAACTCAGCATCAACGTGGCTGGCCACCGCGTCTCGCTCGAGATCCAGCCAAGCTTCAGCGACTGACCTGGGCCTCGAAGAAATCCCATCGCCTCGGCCGCCATATTCGACCTCGCCAAATCGCCCTTCAACCTCCGCCTCGCACTTCGGCTCGTCAATCGACCCGCCTTCAGACCAGGCGGAAGCCCTGGCTCAGCTCGTGAGCGGCGCTGAGGACAAGCGACGCCGCCCAGGCTCGATGCTGCGACCCATCCGATGCCGCCGGGACCGCCAGGTGCCAGCCGATGCCACGGGCCTCCGAGATCCGGCTCCCCTCGGGAGCCTGGACATAGGCCACGAGCCGATGATGCGGGGGAGGGACCAGATGCAACCCGCCGGCAGGGTCTGCGTAGATCGGGACGACCATCCCAGGGTCCTTTCGACAAGCGGGCCAGCCAAAACGATACACACGTACACCAATCAGGCTTTACTATAAACCTGGACACTTGCCTGTCAAGAGAGGTCCAGGGAAAGGCCGGCTCCCGGCATGGCACATGAAATTCATTAGCAATTTCACATTTACATTTCTTAATATTTTCAGTGTTAACTCAACTCCAATCACGGCCGACATCGCATCGAGCATCGAACCGCCATGATCCGGCTCCTCAGGGCGTCCCGGCGTCGAAGGTTCTCATCGCCGGCCTGTGCCTACTGGACGGCGCCCGGGGAAGTGGCGTAGCATCGGCAAGTTCCCGAGGGTCGAACGGCGAAGGGGAGCGGACGCGATGTTGCATGCGGGGGATGAGGTGATGGAGGCGAAGGAGTCGCCCACGAAGGTGGCCTGGGCCAAGACGACATTTGTCGTTCTATTTACGATGAACCTGCTCGACTATCTGGATCGTAGCGTCCTGACGTCGATGCAGCCGCAGATCAGGGACGAGTTCCACATCAACAATACCCAATGGGGCCTGCTGACGACGGTCTTCCTGATCAGCTACTCGGTCGTGAGCCCGATCATGGGGTGGCTGGGGGACCGCTACCGGCGGAACCGGCTGCTGGGGATCGGGGTGGGCGTCTGGAGCCTGGCGACCCTGGGGAGCGGGCTGGCGACGGATTACGGCCACCTCGTCTGGGCCCGGAGCTTCCTCGGCATCGGCGAGGCCACTTACGGCGTGATCGCGCCGACGATCCTGCTCGATCTCTTCTCCAAGAATAGCCGGTCCCGGCTCATGTCGACGTTCTACCTGGCCATGCCGATCGGCACGGCGATGGGGATGAAGGTCGGGGCCTACATGGCGACGACTCACCACTGGCACCAGGCTTTCTACGTCGTCGGGCTGCCGAGTCTCTTCGCCGCCATCTTCGCGTTCTTCCTTCCCGAGCCCGTCCGGGGCGCGAGCGAGGGGATCGCCGAGGATCGGCTCAAGGCGCACGAGAAGGCGGGAGCGACGAAGGAAGACTACATCGACCTGATGGTCAACTCGTCCTACACCTACTCGGTCTTCGGCATGGCGATGTACACCTTCGCCATCGGCGGGTTGCTCGTCTGGGTGCCGATCTACCTCTTCAACACCCGGCAGATCGAACAGAACCGGGCCATGACGATCCTCGGCCTGGTCACCCTCGCCGCCTCGGTCATCGGGATGTCGGCCGGCGGCTGGCTCTCCGACAAGATGGCGAAGACGAAGCCGCAGGCCCTCTTCCTCGTACCCGGTATCGCGATGTTCCTGTCGATCCCGTTCGTGCTGATCGCGCTCTTCTCGACCTCGGAGAGAGTCATCTTCGGCGCGATCCTCGCGGCCGAGACCCTCATGTTCATCAACACGGGGCCTTGCAACGCGATCATCGCCAACGTGGTGCAGCCGAACCTGCGGGCGGCCGCCTACGCGATCTCGGTCTTCGCGATCCACTTCCTCGGCGACATCTGGTCGCCCGCCTTGATCGGGAGGGCCGCCGACTGGCTGGGGGATCCTCTCACCATGGCGAGCTCTTACGGGAAGATCCTCAAGTCGATCGGCGCGGTGCCGACCCAGGTGTCGGGGCATCCTCCCGAGAACATCGTGGCCGCCCTGCTGATCGTCGTGCCCGCGCTGCTGCTGTCGGCGATCGTGCTCATCGCGGGAGCGAGGCACCTGCCTCGTGAGATGGCCCTGATGCACGCCAAGCTCCGCGCGGCCCCCAAGACGTCAAAACCCGACCCCGGCCTGCCGTCGGAGCTGTGAACCGGCGTTGAGCCCGGCTCCCGTCGCATCAGGGTGTTTCGGTGGGTCGAATGCCGTTAGAATGGGGGTCTTGGGTCACCCCCCGCCGTGAGTCTTTGTGCGAGAGTCTTGTTTTCGTAGGAATCCATCGAGCAATGAGCGCACCTATCCGCATCGCCGTTACGGGAGCCGGAGGCCAGATCGGCTACGCTTTGATCTTCCGGATCGCCTCGGGGGGATTGTTCGGTCCCGACCAGCCGGTCTCGCTCCGGCTCCTGGAAATCACCCCGGCGCTCCCGAGCCTCAACGGCACGCTCATGGAGCTGGACGACTGCGCCTTCCCGCTCTTGAAGGATGTGGTGGCGACCGACCAGACCACGACGGCCTTCGATGGGGCCGACTGGGTCATCCTCGTCGGCGGCCTGCCGCGCAAGGAAGGCATGAGCCGGGCCGACCTGATCCGCGCCAACGGCCCGATCTTCACGGGCCAAGGGAAGGCCATCAACGAGGCCGCGGGCCCGGACGTTCGCGTCCTGACCGTCGCCAACCCGTGCAACACGAACGCCCTGATCGCCCGCTCGCACGCCCCGAAGGTCCCGGCCGAGCGCTGGTTCGCCATGACCCGGCTGGACCAGAACCGGGCGGCCGCCCAGCTCGCGATCAAGGCGGGCGTCGGAGTGGGCGAAGTGACCCAGCTCACCATCTGGGGCAACCACAGCGACACGCAGTACCCCGACTACAAGAACGCCCTGATCGGCGGCAAGCCGGCGACCTCGGTCATCAACGACCCGACCTGGCTCTCCGATACGTTCGTGCCGACCGTCGCCAAGCGTGGCTCGGCGGTGATCAAGGCCCGAGGCGCCTCGTCCGCCGCGTCGGCCGCCAACGCCGCCCTCGATAGCGTCCGCTCGGCCTCGTTCCCGACCAAATCGGGCGACTGGTTCAGCGCGGGAGTCGTCTCCGACGGCAGCTACGGCATCCCCGCCGGCCTGATCTACAGCTTCCCGCTGACCTCGACCGACGGCAAGAGCTGGTCGATCGTCCAGAACCTTCCCATCGACGACGACGCCCGCGCCCGCCTCGACGCCTCCGCCAAGGAGCTCCAGGACGAGCGCGATGCCGTCAAGGATCTGCTCGGCCCCGCCGCCTGACGGGATCGGTCGTAAGCCAAGACTTGCGAGGCCGGTGAGCTTTGCCCCGACGGGCGAGGCTCGCCGGCCTCGCTCGCTTGTTGGGGTTCAGCAAGAGCGGTCACTCCGTCTACCGCGTGGACCTCGGCTGGTTACCGGCGGCGTTGGCGCTCGGATGGAGGCCGAGGATCCGGCTCTTGGGACGAGTGCGGTCGACGATGACTGGAGCGGATTCGGAAGTCTCAGCCACGCCTCTGTTCCCGGCATCATCCACAGCTTCGATCCGGAGATGGAACTTCGGCGGCACGTTGGCCGGGACCGTCCACACGAATGAGCCCGTATTCTCGATCGGTCCCTGGGTGGTGACGACGTTCCAGCGGCTCCCCTGCTGGTCGGCACGCCAGGCGATCTGCACGGGCTTGGCCCTCAGGTGGATGTCGGTCGCACGCCAGTAGATGGCGATCTTGCCCATATGCTTGCCGGTCCCGACCTGGGTCCTGATCAGTTCCACGGCAGGCGGAGTCTGGTCGACCTCGACCCAGAATTGCGGGGGGTCGCCGGGCTGGGGCGGGTTGTCGCCCAGGCCGGAGGCCGAGCGGGCGACCAGGCAGAGGCCGAACGTCCCCTCACCGCCAAGGTCGACGGGGAAGGGAGTGCTACGATCGGGATCCTTCCCTTGAAGCGTCCAGGTCCGGCCCCGGTCCTGCGTCACCCAGAGCTCCACCGAGCTTGGTCCATTGGGGCCGGCGTCCTCGACGTCGTAGGCCAACGGGAAGCGAGGGCTCGATACCAGGAGCGAGCGCGACCCGCCGTTGCCGGCCGGTGCGCCACCGGCGTCGGGCGCCCCGCCTTCCGATGAGCCTGGGTCACCGAAGGCATCTTGCCCAGCGTCGCCCGCCCCGCCCGCGACGTTGGCCGGCTGCGCCTCGGCGGCCGGCGGGAACGGATCTTGCTGACGTTCGGCGGGGGCCGGATTTTCCTCAACAGGCGGGAAGCTCGAGCTGGAGGAGATCTGGCTGATCGGGGGAGGCTCGCCACCGGCAAGGTCGTTGGTGATCACGCCGGGATTCGAGGAACTCCCTTCCGGCAGGTCCACGTTCTCCTCGGTCGTGTTGCCGGCGCGGTCGGAGATGCTGGCGCGGACGTGGAGGGCCTCGGCGGTCCCGGCATCCCACTCGACGCTCCCCAGGAGCGCGAAGTTCACCTTGGGGATCCGCCGCCACTCGTGGATGCCCTCGGGCTGGTACTCGATCACCAACGTGCTCTGGTCGAGGTTCCGGTCCTTGACCTCCCAGCGCACCGAGGCCTTCGTCCCCTTGCGCCCGTGGGAGTCGAGCCGGAGGATCGGCGGCGTGGAGTCGACGACCACCTTCATCTTGGGCTCGACCTCGTCATCGTCGCCCGGGTAGAGCTTGCCCTTGATGTCGAGGGTCCGCACGGTGAACCAGTACTCGGCGTCGCGAGGGGCTTTGAAGGTGAACGAGGGCCGGTCGGGCGTGGCCGTCGGCCCTTGCTTCCACGAGTCTCCCTTGTCCTCGGAATACCAGAGCTGGACTTCCTTGAGCCGGGCCTGGTCCTCGTGGTCGACGTTGAAGGGGACCCGGAACGACCGGCTCTTGTGGTAGATCAGGCGAGGCTGCGAAGACCGCATGCCGCCGGTCTTCGGCGCCGCGAGGGCTCCAGGCGCAATGGCACCGAGGGCCAGGGTCATCCCCAGGCCGACGATCGCCAATCTTGCCCGAAACTCCCGCAATATCACGTGCTTCCTCCTCGACTCGAGGGTCCTTGACCTCGAGCCTAACCGACGGCGTATCCCCGGACCGAACCCAAGAGGTTCCAGATCCGCCCGGTCACTTGATCCGGATCGACAGACCTGCCACGCGGAGATGAACCGCGTCGCTCTCGGGCGCGAGTCGCCGGTGGGCCATCCCGTGGACGTCCGCAAGCTGACGCGCCATGGGGTTGGCCGGGACGATCCCGGAGCCCACCGCATTCGTGACCGGGACGACCCTCGGCACACTTCGGCCGGCGCGAACGGCGCGGACGACCGCGTCGAGGATCTCGGGATCCCCCAGCAGTCGTCCTCCCATTCCCAGCATCAGGTTACTGATCCAGAGCGTGACGCTATCGATCACAACCACTCCCTCCGACTCGCCAACGGAATCCAGGCGTCCTCAAGGTCTCGCGGAACTTCAAGCGTCGTCCAGTGTTGCGGCCGATCCGCCCGAAGTCACGCGATCCGCAAAGCCATCTCCTGCCGTCCGGGTCTCGCGTCGAGATTGCCACGAAAACGCGGCCTCGCACTCACCGGCCAATCGCTCCGCGAAAGGGCTCTTTTCCGACCGACTCCCTCCCAGAATCAGGATCGTTCCGCCCCTCACCGGCCCCTTTTGGGGCCTCCCGTCGAGGCCCTCGTCCCCGAACCCTCGGCGCGCCAAGAGGCTTATGCGGGTGTTATCGGTCCCAAGCGGCGGTCGCCTTGAAATGAATCGAAGGAGGATTCGGGTTATAACGGCTAATCAGACGAAGGGCGCGATCGTGTCCACTCGATGGGACCCGTTCCCGATTCGGCATCACCGAGAAATTCGGTACACATATCTTTGGACTGCTTAGACTTGTATCATCGCAAAGGGAACGAAATAGGTCGCCTCATCCAGCTCAATGGGGCGTTCCGGCGATCGCCCGCAACCTCACCCGGCTGACACCTACCCAGTTCCGTCAAGCCGAGACATCCAGCGATTGCCTCGCAAAGGCTGTCAGAAAAACTCGGAATCGACTCAAGCCAGTTATCTGACAGCAGGCAGCCCGGATGGCATCTCATTAAGCCTTGGCGTTGACCATGAACTGGCTTCTCCCCTTCGTGCCGAGCATAGTCGGCGAAGACGAAATGGACCAAGGCTAAGATTCGACAGATCACCACCTCGCCGAGGATTCACAAACCTCGAATACCTCCAGGTCTCTTCAATTCACCAAGAATAACCATTTTCCCAGAAGACCCAGGACGATCGCCGCAGTCCTGAAGCTCCCAATTTGCGGATCGAGAACCACTATGGTGACGACGTTCTGGGTTTCCCGAGGACGAGCACGACGATCCCAGACCGCGACCCCATTCAAGGATAGGAGAACGGGGAAGTAGTGGTGGAGGATTCAATCGTCGGGTCGTCGCAGATGTGGAGGGGACGACCGCCGAGAAGAGCCTGGCGAGCCGAGTGGGCTCGCCAAGCGGAGACGAGGGATGAAGGGGAGATGGCGGAGAGAGTTTCGTCTGGATCGCCCGAGGCGACGCCTTGAAGGGGATCAGGCGGTTGCCGCTCGGAATTTCTTGTAGATGGCGGCGTACTGCGAGGCCAGGTCGCGGAGCCGGGCGAAGTCGCCGGACGCCACGGCCTTGGGCTCGACGAGCGAGCTACCCACGCCGAGGCAGCAGGCGCCGGCCTTGAGGAAATTCTCGGCGGTGTCGAGGTCTACGCCGCCGGTCGGCATCAGGCGGATCTGGGGCAGGGGACCGCGCAGGGCCTTGAGGTAAGGGGGGCCGCCGATATCGGCCGGGAAGACCTTGATGATGTCAGCCCCGGCTTCCCAGGCCGCGACGACCTCGGTCGGCGTGAACGCGCCGGGCATGATGACCTTGTCGTAGCGACGGCAGAGGCGGATCACGTCGAGATTGACGATCGGCGAGACGATGTACTCGGCCCCCGCCAGGAGCGCCACGCGGGCGGTCTCGGTGTCGAGCACCGTCCCCGCGCCGAGGACGATCTCGTCGCCGATCTCCTTGCGGACCTGCTTGATGACCTCGACGGCGTCGGGCACGGTGAACGTGATCTCGGCGGCCGTGACGCCCCCCTCGGCCAGGGCCTTCACGACCTTGACCAGCGACTCTCCCGACTCGGCGCGGACCACGGCGACGATGCCACCATCCAGGATCCGCTTCAGCGTTGCGTCGCGCCCCATGCCAAACCTCAACATTTTAACGAGTCTGAATTTGAATCCGAATTCGATGCGATTCGTCTTCGGGCGGCGGAGAGATGAGTGGAGCGGGGAACCCGCCCGCGACGGTCGCGTCTCGACCTCGTCCGACGATCGGCGTCGACGGTCTTAGGGACTGTAGCGGCCGACGCCCCGCAGCGTCAAGGACGCGGGCCGCCCGTGCGCGATTTGGCGACACACCCGACGCATCAAACCACGGGTCGATGCTCATAATAACTGCTGAGCGCCCAGATCCGCTTGACCTGCCGGGCGACGACGAAGCCTGTCACGAGCAGGGCCGCCATGAAGATGTTCGGATACTGCACGGGCCCGACCGTCGGCCGATGGATCAGGAACCGGTCGATGAAGAGATAGCCGTAACCGAGCTCGGCCAGCAGCGTCGTGTACCAGACCAGGCGCACCTGATACCAGAGCCCCGAGGCCGCGATCAGCAGGGGGTAGCCGACCAGCAGCGAGTTCTCGAACCCGTTGAGGATCTTGAGCAGGAGGGTCAGGAGCAGGATGTCGGTCGCGGCCCAGAGGTAGCGGATCGCGGCGGCCTGCCAGCCTCGCCTCAAGGCCTGCTGGAACGCGAAGACCAGCACCGCCCAGAGGCCCAGGACCATCATGACGTTCAGATGCGTCGGCCGGTGCGGACGTAAGGTGAAGTGATAGTTGAACTGGGTGAGCCCCGCGATCAGGGCCAGGCCCCCCAACCTCGCGACGAGCTCGGGCTCGCGCCGGGTCCATCGCCGCATTCGCTGACCTAGCCCGGTCCCCTCGACGTCCTCGCCCCGCAGGTAGCGGTCGAGGTTCTCGGCGAGCGCGGCGGCCGACGGGTAGCGGTCGCTGGGCGACTTCTCCAGGCACTTGAGGCAGATCTTCTCGAGGTTGGCGGCGACACCGGGGCGGACCTGGCCGGGGGGAGTCGGCTCGTTGTAGAGCACCTGGGCCACGGTCTCCATCTCGGTCGGGGCCCGGAACGGCGGGCGCGAGGTCAGCAGCTCGTAGAGGATGGCACCGAGCGCGTAGACATCGGCGGCGGGGGTCAGCTCGCGACGCCGGCCGAGGGCTTGCTCGGGGGCCATGTAGCTCAGCGTCCCCATGATCGCGCCGGTGGCCGTGAGGGCGCTATCGTCCTGGACCCGCTTCGCCAGGCCGAAGTCGGTGACGTGGGGCGATCCCTGCGCATCCAGGAGGATGTTCGCCGGCTTCAGGTCGCAGTGCAGGAACCCCTGCTCGTGGGCGTGATGCACCGCGCGGGCCACCGTGGCCAGGAGACGGGCGCCGGCCCTGGCGTCGCTCGTGAACTGGCCGATCCGGCGTGCGAGGTTGCCCCCCTCGATCAATTTCATGCTGAAGTAATGATGCCCGTCCTGCTCCCCCACCTCGAAGATCGGGACGATGTGGGGATGGTCGAGGTTGGCCGCCAGTTCCGCCTCCTGGTGGAACCGCTCGCGCTCGCCGGGCGAAGCGAACTGGCCGGAGAGGATCATCTTCAGCGCGACCGTCCTCTTGAGGCTCCGCTGCCGGGCCTTGTAGACGACCCCCATGCCGCCTCTCGCCAGTTCCTCGATCAGGTCATAGTCGCCGAACCTGGAGATCACCGGGCCCGAGGTCCCCGAGGGAGATGAGGCCTCGCGCGGCAGGAAGATCGTCGACTCCAGGCCCCCCTTGGCGCCAGGCCCGATCGTCGGCTCCGCGACCGATCGCGCGAAGGCCTCCTGAACGAGCAAAACGTCTTCCGGGAATCGATCGCGGTAGTCGTCGAATTCCGCCGCCTTGCCGGCCTCGGCGAGGAGGTCGAGTTCCAGGAGGAGCAACTCGCGCAAAAGGTCGGCGCGATCGCAGGCGGAGGACTCCGCCAGGAATTCCTCGATCCTTACTCCAGCCCCCGCGCGCCAGGCCCGCTCGAAGCGCTCGCAGCTCGCGTTGATCCGACGCGCCTTCGAGAGGGTCATGGGATCGGTCGAGGGGGTCGGCTCGGCGGGGCTCACGGAGTCTCCTCCTCCGGCGTCGTCCAGATCTTACGGATGAGGTCGAGCCGACGGGCCACGGTCCTCCTCGCGCATCCGAGGCGCTCGGCGATCTCGTCGGTGGTGTACCCCTCCATGCGGTCGAGCGCGACCCGGCGCAGGGTGTCGTCGTCGAGGGCCTCGAGGAGTCGGCGGTATTCCTCGGCGACCATCGCGGCGAACTCGGGGGTCGGCTCGTCGCCGATGACGAGGTCGAGGGCGTTCGCGTTGGCGTCGGGCTCGGCGCCTGCGAGCGCCCGCTCGTCGAGGACGTGCTGGCCGCCGCCACGCTTCTTCCGGGTGCGCCGCTGGACCTGCGCGCAGGCCTTGCGGGCGGTGATCACGACCAGGAGCCGCCAGAGGTCGTCCCGGTCGCTCAGCAGGGGGAACGAGCCGCGGGCGGCCCCCGTGCAGAAGCTATTGAAGGCACTCAAGGCGGCGTCTTCCTCGTCCTCGACCGCCCCCGGCCTGCGCGTGGCCCGCAGCTTGGCGCGAGCCAACTGGACGAGCCGCTCGAAGTAACGCTCCCACAGGGGCTGGGCCGCGGCGTCGTCGCCCGCCTTCAGGTCGCCGATCCAGCGCGTCACCGATCCGGGATCGTCGGTCGCCACGTCCAATCACTCCTCGATCCTCGAGTCGCCCGCCGCCGCTCGGCACGACCGATCACTCACGAATGGGGACGGCGCGGCCCTCGATTCCGCCCCATTCTAACCGGAAAGCGACTCCAGGGGTTCGCTCGATTCTGGGATCACACCTTCGAAACACAGCGCATCAATGGGCAAGAGCCTTCGCGTGCTTCTCGAAGATCTCCAGCTCCTGGAGCAGGAGGATCTCGCCGATGTCGGACGACTTTTTGAGTTCCTCTGGGGGCTTGCCCCAATAGAAGCTGATCCAGCCGGCCGCGACCTTGCCGGCCTGGTCGACGAATGCCTCGAAGTCTTCGCGGGGGCATGCCAGGGGGAACGTCTCCTCGATCAGGACCGGCTTGCCGACCGCGAAGCCCTCCAGCACCTTCAACGCCTCGTCAACCTTCCCCTTCTGGGGATAGAGGTGGACGCAGACGAAGTCGAGCTCCGATGCGACCTTCTCCGGCACGAACCCCGAGGACAGACCGGGGCGGTCGAGGCTCCAGTCCACGAGCCCGACCGTGATCATGTGCTTGGTATCGACCTGTTTAATCTCGGAGACGAGCCGGTGGATCCAGAGCTTCGCGACCTCGGGCCGGGGCCGATCGCGCTGGTCGAGCGTGACGAACTGGACGAAGTGCTTGCCGACGAAGTCGGGCCCGAGCCAGTCGCCGTCCTCGCGACGACCGCCGGGGACGACGGGCTCATTCATGAGGTCGTAGCAGAAGATCGCCGGGCTTTTGGCGCAGGTGCTCGCGACCGCCCGCCAGAAGTAGGCCTGGGCATTCCAGCGCTTCGCCTCGTCGAGCTTGTCGTACCAGGAGGGTACGTCCTTCTTGTGGTAGCACCCGAGGCCGGTCAGGTCGATATAGAGCGAGCAATCCTCCGCCAGCTTGAGGAGCTGCGAGAGTCGGTCGAGTGACGCCTGGTTGGGCGTGGTCTCATCCTTCATGAACTTGCCGAACTGGAGGTGAATGCGGATGACGTTGGCCCCGAACTGCTTCATCCGGCGGAAGCTGGCCTCGACGGCGCGCCACTCCTGGTCCCAGTAATCCTCGATCAAGCAGCCCGTCGGGTCGTGATCATAGTTGAACCCCAAAGGCCGGAACGCCTTGCCCGAACCCTCCTGGACGAAGCCCCGGTGATCCTCGGAGACCCGAATCCAGGGCAACGACTCTGCGCTCGCGGTTCGCATCGCGAGGCTCGCGAGGATGACGAGGGCGCAAACGAAAAGATCACGGGCACGAATGAGCATTTTCTAACTCCTCTGGGAGAGTCGGGAGGAGGTCCATTCAATACGACTTGCTTATACAATTAGCCCAGGCTCGGGAGCGCCTGCGCGAGCTGGATGACGGCCAGTTCCTTCGCCTTGGCCTCGACCTCGACCGTGAGGTCCATGCCCAGCCAGCAGGCCGGGAAATCCTTGATGTCGATGAAGTCGCTGTGCCTCGAAGGCCCGGGCCCATCCCACCCCTCGATCGGGCTCGAGATGTGGAAGAGGGGCTCGCGATCCCAGGTGGAGACGGCGGCCTCGGTGGCCTCGGCATCCGTCAGCCCGTCGCGGCAGCAGCGATGATGGTGGACGTCGTAGACGAGCGGGATCCCCTCGGCCTTGCAAACGGGCAGGAGGTCCATCGGCGTGTACGTCTTGTCGTCGTTCTCCACGGTCAGGCGACTCCGGGCCCGGTCGCTCAGGAGCCCGAGGTTGCGGGCGAAGGTTTCGAGGGCCTTGGCCTTATCGCCATAGCTCCCGCCGCCGTGGATGTTCACGACGTCGGCCCCGACCCACTCCGAGACCTCGGCCTGATACTCGAGTTCGCGGACCGAGGCTTCGACGACCTCCTGTCTCGGCGAATTCAGGACGACGAACTGATCCGGGTGGAAGCAGACTCGCAGGGCTTTCTCCCTCGCGAAGCTGCCGCAGAGGCGAAAGCGCTCGAGGATCAGGTCGGCCCCCGGTAATTCCTCGACGGTGTATCCGACGACGGGATGCGTCTTCAACGGGAGGATCTGGCTGTTGACCCTGAAGCAGCCGATGCCGTTGGAGTCGCAGAACCGCAGGGCGGCGAGGAGTGCGTCGGCATTCGTCAGGCACAACTGGCCGAGCTGGGCCAGTTGGTCGGCTCTTGGCTTGCGAGCCAGGGACGTGGCCGTCGTGTTCCGGAACTTGATCGGCTCGTCGCGAAAGATGCAGCAGAGTCCCAGGCGTATCATCCGTGTACCTTAGCGGATCGTCGGGCCGAGGGCAATTCCGCCCACGACTCCAAGAGTCGGCCCTTGTCGCTCAGTGGCGGAACAGGGCCAGCACGATCTCGAGGGTAATCAGGACGACCACGATCAGTTCCAGGACCTCCATGCGGTGCCCGCCCGACTGCTGCACGAGCAGGTCGTAGACGTTGCCCACGGTGTCGAGCTTGCGACGGATGGATTGCTCCCAGTCCCGAAGGTGGAACCGGGTCGAGGCGAGGTCGAAGGCGCGCGAGAGGTACTGGTCGCCGATCAGCTTGAGGGTGTTGTCGGCACGCTCGAAGAGGCTCGTGGCCTCGATCTCGAGCTCGCGGACGCTGCGGATGGCGTCGTTGTGGGAGCGCCAGAAGGCGTGGCGTTTGCGGTCCCGGCGCTCGGGGACGATCTGCCGGTAGGCGGCCTCGAGGCGGTCGTCCAAACGGTCGTCGATGTGGCGGAATTCCAGGAGCTGGACGTTGGCGAACTCGATGACTTGAAGCGTGTCGGCGCAGTCGGGGTCGGCGACGAATCCGGCGGCCCAGTCGAGCGTCAGGAGGTCGTTGGGCGTGTAGGAGAGGCTCAATCGCGTGGCCTCGGCGATCTCCCCCTTGCTGAGGGGCTCCGACTCGAGCCGGACCAATCCGGCGATCCAATGCTTATGCTGCTCGAACCAGTCCGGGCCGACTTTCCCGAGCTGGAAGAGGATGTATTCCTCGCTGATGTCGCTGAACTCGAAGTCGGTCACGGCCGGGCGCAGGCGGTCGATCCAGGGGGTCACCACCTGCCTGGCCGACGCGTTCAGCGTGGCGGTCTCGGCCAGTTCGCCGGCGAGTTCGAGCAGCTCGCCCGCCGTCAGACGCACGGGGAATTGCACGGCCAGCGAGATCGCGCCGAAGTCGAAGACGGTCAGCTCCGCACGAGGGGCGAATGGCGAGAAGGCGGCGGCCGTCCTGGGGAGCTGGATCCCGCTCGCGTCGACCGCCATGCGCAAAGGGGCAGGGCGGTACTGGATCGACTCGGGCGTCCTGCGGCGCCGGACGAGTCGGCCGGACTCGCCCGGTAGGACGGTCCGCGCGTGCTCGAGGTCGATCTCATAGCCGATGTCGAAGGCGAAGGCCAAGTGTATCGTCGCGTCCAGCGTTTCCATGAGAGTTCCGCTTATTCCTCGACCGAGCCGGCATCCAGGACCCGGCAACTCCTGGCCTTGATGATCATATTCACGGCGGTCCCCGGCTCGAGCCCGAGCAGGTCAACCGCCGAATTCACGACGCTGGAGATCCAGGTCACCGAGCCTGTCTGAACCAGCACTTCCGTCTCGTCCCCATGCGGCACCAGCCGTTCGACCACGCCCGGGATCACGTTCCGGGCGCTCAGTCCAGACACGGCTCGACACCCCAGCAGGATGTCATCGGCCCGCACCTCGACTGTCAGCTCGGCGCCGGGGGGATGATCGGAGACGGCCGGAATGACGAGAACCGTTTGCTCGTCGAGACTGAGCCGCAACCGGCTCTCGCCCGCCTGATCGGGGGGTTCGAGCCTGCCTCGGATGAGGTTCCTGATCCCGTTGAGACGGGTCGTCCCCTTGACGTGGGAGGACGCGAGGACGTCGAGCGGATTGCCTCGAGCCACGATGCGACCCTCGCTAACCCAGAAGAGCTGGGTGCCGAGCGCAACCGCCTCCGCAGGGCTGTGCGTGACGTAGAGGATGGGGACCGCCTCGACTTGCTGGATGGTCTTCAGCCGCTCGACGAGGATGTGCCGGTTCATGACGTCGAGGGCCGAGAAGGGCTCGTCGCAGAGCAGGAGCCGAGGGCGAGGGGCCAGGGCCCTCGCCAGGCCGACGCGCTGGCGTTCGCCCCCCGAGAGGGTCATCGGCTGGCGATCCAGGAGCGCCTCGACCCCGCAGAGCGAGGCGATCTCCGCGAGCCTCGCGTCAGCCTCGGCCCGGCCCCGACCCTTGAGGCCATAGCGGATGTTAGCCGCGACGTTCATGTGCGGGAAGAGGAGGTCATCCTGGAAGATCATGCCGATCCCGCGACGACGGAGCGGGCGATCGAGCTTCGCGTCGGAGTCGTAGAGGACGTCGTCGCCGAGTCGGATGCGGCCACGGTCCGGGGTCTCGAGCCCGGCGATCAGGCGCAGGAGCGTCGTCTTGCCGGCCCCCGAGGAACCGAAGAGGACCCCGCATTCGGATCCCAGACTCAGGCTCGCGTCGAGGGTCAGCTTCGCGTGGACGCGCCGGGAGACCTCCACCAGCAAGCGAGGCTCGGCGGGGCTCAAGGCCTCACTCCCCTCGATGGCAGGCCATGATGGACGACCCAGAGCACGGCGATCGCAATTGAGGAGAGCCAGAGCGTGAGGATCAGGGCCGTCCTCGTGTCGCGGACGTCATTGGCGTAGTAGATCGCCAGGGAGGCCGTCTGAGTCACGCCGGGGATGTTGCCGGCCACCATCATCGTCGTGCCGAAATCGCCGAGCGCCCGGGCGAAGGCGAGCATCGCGCCGGCGGCGAGGCCTCGCCAGGCGAGGGGGATGGTGATCGAGAAGAAAACAGAAAGCTCGCCCCGGCCCAGGAGCCTCGCCGCGTTTTCGAGCGCCGGGTCGACCCCTTCGAGGGCGCCTCGGGCGGGGAGCAGGAAGAGCGGGAAGGCGGCGACCGCCGCGGCGACGACCGCACCCGACCAGTGGAAGACGATGGTGAAGCCCCAGGTCCGCTCGAGCCAGCTACCGAACCAGGTCTCGCGGCCGAGCAACTGGAGCAGGTAATAACCGAGCACCGTGGGGGGCAGCACCAGGGGCAGGGTGACGAGGCCCCCCAGGAGTTCCCGGCCCGGGAAGCGGCCCCGGGCGAGGATCAGGGCCAGGGGGACGCCGACGACGACGATGAAGAGCGTCGCGATCGACGCCACCTTGAGCGAGAGCAGGAGGGGGCTGGGTATCGAGGGGAGCACGTGCGTCGGGCCCGTCGGCGTCAGGGGGTCTTCGCAGGCTTGGCAGCCTCGACCACTTCGATCTGGGAGGGCTCGGTCACGTGGATCCGGGTCTGCGACGACTCGTTGATGACCTTGCCCTTCACCCGGATCGTCTTCCCCTTGTAGTGGGTCGACGGATCCTTGATGCCGAGCTTCTCGAACTTCTCGGCGTCGGCGTAGGTGATGACGATGGCCAGGTTCTTCTCGTCGTGGAAGTCTTCCTCGGAGTCGAGGTAGTAGACCTTGCGCGGTTCCGCGTTCTTGGTCGTTCGGACGACGAGCTCGTAGGTCCCCTCCTCATCGAGGTGATCCTTCGCCTCCGCGGCCGGTCGCACGACCGCCTTGTCGTCGGCGGTCGCCGACACGAGGATGAAGGCCGCGACGAGCGCGAGCAAGGCCTCGCACCCGACCGCGCCGCGACGACGGGAGGCCGACGCTATCCCACTCAGACCGAGCAACATCTTCATATCATCCCTCGAAACGTTGTGTCACGGGGCTTACTTCTCGGGCACGGTCGCCTCGGGCGCGGCCTCGCGGGGCTCGGGCCTGGTGAAGCCGTACTCCGCGAGGATCGCCTGGCCGGCGTCCCCCTGCACGAACTTGATGAACGCCTGGGCGTCTTGCGACTTGCTCTCGGAGAGGATCCCAAGCCCCTGGATGATCGGATCGTAGAGCTTCGGGTCGAGGTCGACGATCGCGATCTCGGCGTCGCCCCCGCTCGCGAGGCTGACCATGCCGGCCTCGGCGTTGCCCGACTCGACGAACTGCATAGCCTGCCGGACGGTGTCCGCCTGGACGATCTTGGGGGCGACCTTCTCCCAGAGCCCGGCACGCTCGAGCGCCTGCTTGCCTGCGGTGCCATACGGGGCGGTCGCCGGGTTGGCCAGGGCGATCTTCTTGATCTCGGGCCTGGTGATGTCCGCGAGTTCGTGGATCGCGTCGGCCGACGACTTGCGGACGCCCAGCACGAGCTTGCCCCGGGCGTAGGGCTCGACGGAGTCCTTCAGGATCTTCCCCTCCTCTGCGAGCTTCTCGACGAATTTCATGTTGGCCGAGAAGAAGATGTCGAAGGGGGCCCCCGCCCGGATCTGCTCGGCGAGGTTGCCCGAGGCGCCGAAGGTGATGTTCACCTCGATCAGCGTGTCGCTCGTGAACTTCTTGGCCACGGCCGAGAGGGCCTTCTGAAGGTCGCTGGCGGCGGCGAGTTGAAGTGGCGGTGCATCAGCCGGCGCCTTCTCGGCGACGCCAGGAGTCGGCGCCGGGGCAGGGGCCTTGGTCCCATCACACCCGATCGCCAGGAGTAGGAAGACCGCACAGAACCGCGAAATCACCCCGACTTCGGAGGCCAATCGTATCATGTCGCACCGCGAAGCGAGCCTGTTGGGGAAGAACGGGGGGAAGATGCCACCGGATCGACGCTCGGGGAGAGGGGATGGACCTCGTCCATCGGATGCCAGGCACCCTCGCCCCCCTCTTCAAATTCCGCACGCGTTCCGGTTCTCGGAGATGCCTACGTTACACCCAAGTTCAGGCAAACGAAAGCACTTCTCCAGGCTTCTCGCGGAGTAAGCCCGGTCCCGGCACGGATCCGTCGTTCACGAGGCGTTCCTCACCTCGATGGCATGCGGATCGCCCCCGCCGGCCCGGCCGATGAGCGTCGTGAGTGAGTCGGGATCCACGGGCTTGACGAAGTGGTGGTCGAAGCCGGCGGAGAGAGCCCGCGACACGTCGTCGTCGGCCCCGTAGCCGCTGACGGCCACCAGCAGGGTGTGGCCGAGGGCCGGATCCTCCCTGAGCCGCCTGGCCAGCTCGTAGCCGTCCATCCCCGGCAGGCCGATGTCGCTGATCACGACCTGGGGCTGGAATCCCCGGGCCGTTGCGACCCCCTCGGGGCCGTCGTAGGCGACCCGGACCTCGTATCCGCGACATCGGAGCAAACAGGCGAGCATATCAGCCGCATCGCGATTATCCTCGACGACGAGCACGCGCAGGGCTTGCCTCGTCGACGCCTCGCGGGGTTCGGCGTCTCGGCGGTCGGACGCGGCCTTGCGGCTCAGGGGCAGGCGGACCACGACCTCGGTGCCCAGGCCTTCGCCCTCGCTCTGGATTTCGACGAGGCCGCCGTGCAAGTCGACGAGCTTCTTGACCATCGTCAGCCCGATCCCCAGCCCTCCTTGAGTTCGGTCCAGGGGCCGATCGGACTGCGCGAAGAGGTCGAAGACGTGCGGCAGCGTCCGAGAATCGATGCCGACGCCATCATCCTCGACCCTGATGACGACGTGCGGCGGCTGCGTTTCGACGACGAGCCTCACGAGCCCGCCGGGCTTGGTGTATTTCGCGGCATTCGATAGGAGATTGGAAATAACCTGCTCGATCCGCGTCGGGTCGGCCTCGATGCGGATCGGGGCCTCGGGCCATTCGCGGTCGAAGCGGTGGCCTCGGGCCTTCATCGTCGGGGCGGCGATCCTGGCCGCATCCTTCGCGATCTCGACGATGTCGACGACCCGCGTGCGCAGCCCGATCTTCCCCCTCGTGATCCGGGCGACGTCCAGCAGGTCGTCGGTCAGGCGGGACATGTGCCGGACCTGCCGCTCGAGGACGTCCCGGACGTCGTCGAAGTCGGGGTTGTTCACGTCGAGCATATGCATGATGCCGACGGCGTTCCGGATCGGGGCGAGGGGGTTCCTCAGCTCGTGGGCGAGCATCGCCAGGAACTCATCCTTGCGACGGTCGGCGTCCTCGCGGTCGAGGAGGAGGTCCCGGACCTCGAACTGCCGGCGCCTCGCCCGCATCCCGGCGCGGACCGCGGTGATGAGCTCGTCGACGCTGAGGGGCCGGCCCAGCACGGTGACGTTGCCCAGGACGCCCATCGCACCCATCACACGGCCTCCGCGCCCGCCCGGTTTCGCGACGACGATGACCGGCAGATCCGACCACGCGGGTTGCGCCTTTATGCATTCGGCGATCGCCGCGACGCGAGGCTGCGTGAGGCACTCCTCGGCGAGGATGAGGACCTGGACGTCCTCCAGCCCTCGGCAGAGATCCTCGACGGTCCTGGTGACCTCGCAGGCGATTTCCACCCTGGCGAGGACCTCGCAGGTGAGCGACGCATCTCGGCCGCTCGCGAGGAGCCTGACCGGCTCGATCGGCTGTGGGTTACCCACGACCCACCTCGCCGACCCCGGCCTCGTTCGCGCCCAGGTGTTGCGAGCTGCCGATAAAGGCCGGCTGGCCCGTGAGGACCCCGTGGAAGTCCTTCAAGGGGCCGCCGATCTTGATCCCCGGGGGCGCGATCGTCAGCTCGCGGATCAGGGTCTCGTGAGGCCCCATGCGTCGCTTCACCGCCGAAATTGCGCGGCGGACGCCCCCGAAGGCCTCGAAGTAGCGCAACATCAGGGCTGCGTCGGCGAGATAACTGACGTCGACCGCCCCGTGGAGCCCTTCGCCGACGATGCCATGCTCATTCGCGGTGAGGATCGTCAGCGTGTTGCGATAACTCAGGTAAGTGAGCAACTCGTGCAGGTGCATGCTGAGGAATCGCTCGTCGGGCATGCCGTTCAGGTAGCCGCTCAGGCTGTCGATGACGACGAGCTTCGTGTCGTCCTGCTCGACGACCCGGCGGACGAGGTGGGCGAACTCGCCCGGGGTGAACTCGGCCGGGTCGACCTGGCGCAGGGTCGCCTGACCCGCCTTGATATACTGGTAGAGGCCCATGCCGAGCCCCTCGCTGCGGGCCACAAAAGCTCGTGACGTCTCGTCGAAGAGGAAGAAGGCGGCGCGCTCGCCCCGGCGGAGCGCCGCCGCGGCGAATTGGCCCGCGAGGGTGCTCTTGCCCACGCCGGCCGGCCCCATCGCGAGGAGGCTCGTCCCCCGGTTCAGACCGCCGCCGAGCAGGGCATCGAGCTCCGGGACGCCGCTCGAGATCGTTTCATTCGTGAACGAGTCGAAGTGTTCCGAGGCGACGAGACGGGGGTAGACCCGCAGGCCCCCTGTCTCGATCGAGAAGTCGTGGAACCCGTCGCGGAAGCGGACCCCGCGGAGCTTGTGGACGTTGAGCCGACGCCTCTTCCGCCCGTAGTCCGGGACCGACTGGTGCAGGGAGATCACCCCCTGGACCACCCCCTCGGCCGAATTGTCGTCGGAGGTGAGGGCTCCGCGGGGCAACTCCTGCACGAGCAGCACCGTGCAGCGCCGCCCGGCGAAGAATTCTCGCAACGAGAGGACCTGCCGGCGATATCGGAGCGGGTCCTGCGCCAGGAGCCGGACGTCGGAGAACGGGTCGAAGACCACGCGCGACGGGTTGATTCGCTCGACGAGCGAGGTCACGGCCTTCGTCACGTCGTCGAGCTCGATGTCTCCCGGCGAGAAGAAGCTGTACTGGGAGTCCGCCTTGAGGCTGGCCTCCGTCATGGCGAGGTTGCAGATCTCGATCCCGGTCAGGTCCCAGCCATGCGACCGGGCGGTGGTCAGAAGCTGGCTCTCGGTCTCGGAGAGGGTGCACCAGATCGTCTTCTCGCCACGTCGCATTCCTTCGAGGAGGAACTGGAGTGCCAGGGTCGTCTTACCGGCCCCCGAGTCCCCCTCGACGATGTAGAGCTGGTGCGCCAGGAGGCCGCCTCCGAGGATGTGGTCCAGCCCCGGGACGCCGGTCGAGATGCTTTCGAAGGGGTCATCTTTATCGGAGTTCTCGGACGTCATCGCGTCTAACTACCCTTGATATTAAGGTCGCGCCGTCACGAGACTCGCTCCGGCATTGAGATTGCGGTTCCTTACACGCAGGGGCGAAACCTGCCCCTCGTCTAACTTTGCTCGCTCAAGGATATAACACCAACAGCAAGATACGTTCCACGAGGCGCGAGGCAATGAATCAGGGGCGAAATTTCGTTGCATACTTCCGGGTTGATGGCGTCCCACTCGAGGAGCAGGAGCACTGCGTCGAAGAGCACGTCCGCGAGGCGGGCGGGGCCGTGGTCCAGTCCTTTCGCGAGGATGAGAACCTCGGGAAAACCCAGCGGCCGAAGTTCCTCCAGGCCATTGCTTCGGTCAAGGAACTCGATGCGTCGCTCATCGTGGCGAGTCTCTCGGGGCTGTCGAAGGATGTCCGCTTCCTACAAACGCTCCACCGGTCGCACATCCCGTTCCTCGCGTGCGACTTCCCCCACGCCAACGAACGGACGATCGAAGTCCTGGCCGCGCTCGCCGAATACGAGTCGGATGTTGCCTCCAATCGGATGAAGCTGGCCCTGGCGGCCTACAAGGCGCGAGGCGGGAAGCTCGGTGCCGCACGACCCGGAAGTTCCACGCTCACGGCCGAGGCGCGGAGCCGTGGCGTCGAGCGGGCGAGCCAGGTTCGTCGCGAGCAAGCTAATGAGGCGTACCGGGAAATCGTCCCGATGATCGCCGAGTTGCGCAACGCGGGTTTCACACTCCAGGAAATCGCCGACCGGCTTAACGAGGCCGGCCATCTCACCAGGCGCGGACATCAGTGGAAGGCGATGCAGGTTTCGCGGGTCCTGAAGCGTGAACGATCGTCGGGTGGGGACGAGTAGCCGTCAGTGTTCGCCCATACGTCAGCACGAAACGTCGACCAGGCGGACTCGTTCATTCCCGGCACATCTCCATGGGATCGCGCCGCGAGGTCCCTCGCGTCTCGTCGCCGGCGGATTCTTCGATGAAGAACCGGCCTCGAATGCGCGAGGTTTGCAGCATCACGTCCGGGATGTGATGCGCGGTCGTGCTCGCGTCGCCTGAGTTCGGCCCGGGTCTCGGGTCGATCATTAATTATGAGGAGCGATTCGGCTCGTCGAGGTGCCGGAGAAGGCTCCTGTCCGATGAGCGTGGCCAGGAATCGGGCCGACATCCATCCGAGCAGCCGAAATACCGACCCCATTTCGCCGAAGAGTCTTTGGGGGATCAGGGTTTCGGATTCATCGCGTCGTCGATCGTCCCCAGGCTGGCCTGGTCCTTGGTATGCACTCGACCCGTCGGCGGCAGGCGAAGGTATGCCTGGCGTCAAGGGCCTGCGCACAGGATCGGTCCCGGCAACCGCATGCGATTGCGGTGGAGGCACCCAATCGGGTAAGACTTCAAAACGGCGGCAAGGATCGATCCTACGTCGCACGATACGGGGAATCGAAGGAACGATGAAGACCGAACAGTTTCTGAGTCATCACGGGATTGCTGGCAACCCGTTCAGTGAGGAAGACGCGCAGACCGACACGGTCTTCAAGCAGCGCTGCCTCTCCACCATCCATCATCCCGCCTGGAACAAGTTCTTCGGGAACCCCGCCGACCCGTCGACGGCACTCGTCTTCGGCGAGAAGGGGAGCGGCAAAACCGCGCTACGGCTCCAGGTCACCACCGAGCTCGAAAAATACAACCAGCAGCACCCCAACGAACGTGTCTTCGTCATCTCGTATGACGACTTCAACCCCTACCTCGACCACTTCCGCGCGGCGGTCAAGGCCAAGGACGCGGCCCAGGCGCTCTCGCGCTGGCGGCTCCAGGATCACATGGATGCCATCCTGGCCCAGGGGGTCACGCAGCTCATCGACAGCCTCTCGGCGGATCGGGTCGACCTCTCGGCCCTGACCGTCGACCAGAGGCGCGACCTCCTCCTCCTGGCCGCGCTCTACGACCAGTCCACGGGCGAGCCCATCGAACGTCGCTGGAGCCGACTCCGCCGACGCTCAGGGTTCCGTCCTCTCTGGAGTCGACGCGACCTCCAGGTCGGCTTCGGCACGACCCTGATCGTCGGGCTCCTGATCGCCGCCTTCCCTTGGCTCCGGACCTGGAGCCTGCTCCCCTGGCTCCTCGTCCCCATCCTCCTGAGCTGGCTCTACTGGGGCTGGCGGCTCGCCCGGGCCGAGTGGTTCGCACGGGACATCCGCAAGGGGCTCCGCGTCCTGAGCCGGGATCCGGCCGCGCTCCGCTGGGAACTCCTCTGGTTCAAGCCGAGCGAACTGGGAGGTCAGCCGACCCCCACCGCCTCCCAGACCGGGGGCGAGGAACGCTACGAGCTGCTCCGCAAGTTCCAAGTGGTTTTAAACCAGCTCGGCTACTCGGGCATCATCGTCCTCATCGACCGGGTCGACGAGCCCCAGCTCATCGAGGGCGATCCTCGCAAGATGCGGGCCTTGATCTGGCCGCTGCTCGACCACAAGTTCCTGCGACACAAGGGCATCGGCGTCAAGCTCCTGCTCCCGATCGAGCTGGCGTACTACCTCGAGAAGGAAGATAAAGACTTCTACGAACGTGCCCGCCCCGACAAGCTCAATATGATCAAGCCGCTGCGCTGGACGGGGCCGTCCTTGTACGACCTCGCCGGCGACCGCCTCCGCGCTTGCGCCTCCGAACCCTCCGCCAATGGCGGCGGCCCGAGACTCCGCCAACTCATCGACGAGACGATCAGCGACGACTCCCTCAAGGATTCGCTCGGGAACCTCCGGACTCCCCGGCAACTCTTCAAGTTCCTGCACCGACTCCTGGAAGAGCACTGCCACCGGCATACCGAGGACTCCCCTCGCTGGTCGGTCGACGCCGATACCTTCCGGACGACGTACACCGCTTATCTACGCGACCTCGAGGCCTTCGACCGCGGCTACGGTCACGGCTGAGGTTTGACGGACCTCGGCGTTGCGTTGCGATCAATCAACATCCCGGAGGCCGGGGCGTCCCCTTGCGACGCCCCGGCCGCTTTCGTTTTCCCATCTCTTGGCCCGGTCGATTCCGGCCGCGTGGCTCCAGCGGCACATCGACAGGAGACGGCCGCCGGAAGTGCGAAGGGGGACTTCCTCAATTCGAGGAACTCCCCCTTCGGTTGAGCACGGATTGTCCAGGCCGATCGATGCCGGCCTCAATCTACCAGCTTGAACTTGAAGTCGTTGCCATCGGGCGACACGACGGCGGTCAGCCCCGAGTCCCGGGCGTTGCCGTAGCGAAGCGGGATCAGCGCCTTGGTGGTGGCGGCGAGTTCCTTCACATTGGCCGGGTCGGGGCCTTCGGGACCGCGCAAGGCGGCATCCTTGACGTAGGCTTCGTCGTAGGCGATGACCGTGACCCGATATTTACCCAGCTTGACCCCGTCCCCCTGCGTCCGACTCGTCACGTTCCTGATGGCACCGTCGACGATCTCGCCCGTGGCCGGCACCCCCTGGGGCGGGGGGGCCTCGGGTATGAAGTTGATCGTCCCGCGTTTGACGGGCGACCCCTGATAACTCACGTCGCCCGTGACCGGGAAGAAGGCGCGAGGCACTTCGGTCTCGACGGTGCAACCAATCGGGAGAAAGAGCAGGACCCACCACCGCAGCCTGATTCTCATCGGCGACCGGACCATCATGACGTTTGAGTCGATCGTTAAAGCGGAAGACGCGCGGGCCATCCACGAGGCCCCGGCCTTTGCGGGCTCCCCGCCGGGTCGTCAGTCGGACAAATCGTAGGGGAAGCTGTTCGACTGCGGCTTCACATCGGCCGTGAGCATGGAGGTATCCGGCAAGGAATACTTGGTCGGCACCATGATCTTGGCCGTCTTCACGGACTTGGCGAAGGCCTTATCGTGATGGAACTGCCCGCCCTTGGCAACCGCCTTCAACTCGGTGTCGTCGATGACCCGGGACTCGATCGTCACCTTGTATTTCCCCGGCAGCGCACCGTCGCTCTCGACGAGCGTCGTGAGGTAGAAGCTCCCCTTCTCGATATTGCCCGACGCGGTCCGGCCTTCCGGATCGTCCGGGATGAAGCTGATCTTGCCGTTCTCCACCGGCGCCCCCTTGTATTTCACCGTCCCGGAGACGGGGTAGCGTTTCGGCAGGCCCGTGCCGTCGCCGCAACCGGAGGCCGCGAGGAGGATGGCCAGGGCCGATGCGCAAAACGCCCCATGCCTTGCTCGTGCTGCTATCCTGATCCCGTTCATAGGTGGAAATCGTCTCCCGATGATGGAACGGACCAGGGCCTCGGGGGGTAGTAAACCGCCCGAGGGCCCCGGTCCAGGTGTGTTGGTTCCACGGATCCTCGACACACGACTACGATCTCGATGCGACCGTCTCGACCGATCTCGATTCAACTCGAGGTCAGAACGAGTCGGCACTCAGCACTTCGCCGCCGTTCCGGCTGCCGAGGGCGCAGTAGGTAGCCTGGCTGATGCTGGCCTTGAGGAAGTGCACGGAGCCGTCGGCGAAGAGGAAGTTGCCGCCGCCCGGGTGCAGGCTGACGAAGCCCTTGGCCGCGGCGCCGAACCGGCAACCGAGCGGGGCCGAGGCGCTCTGCCACTGCCCGGCGCAAGAGGAACTGTTCGCGTCGACGGTGTTCGAGTTCCAGCCAAGCGGCACGGTCATGCCGGCCAGTCCGCCATTCTGGAACCAGAAGTTGCTGTCGGCCGCGCGGCTCGGCATCATCTCGCCGACCACGACGGTGTTGCTCGTGCCGTCGGTCACGCTCGCCAGGCTGGCGGGGCCGGTGGTCAGGCGGTAATCGAAGAAGCCTCGCATGACCCCGGCGCCCTTGGTGAAGCCGTCGGGGAGGCCGAAGGTCGTGCCCCAGTAGCCGTTCCAGCCGATCCGGGGGCGGCCGGCGGGCGGGGAGCCGTTCCAGGGGGTCTCCCAGGGCAGGTTGTTGCAGAGGACGCCGCCGCAGTAGTTGTCTCCGAAGCTACCGGCGTAGTTCGAGACGGGACACCACGTCGTGGCCGAGCCGGTCGTCGGGTCGATGACCTGGTTGCAGTACTGGCCCTTCGGGTTGCCCGAGCCGACCTGGCCGTTCGGCAGCTTGCCGCCGCCGTTCTCGCCGTCGGAGGGGCAGAGCCAGCTATTCATGGTCGTCGAGTACGCCGTGAAAAATGCGGCGGCGGAGGCGCCACCATCGTTCGCGTTGACGCTGAAGTTAAGGGAGTTGTAGATGTTCGTCCCTTCCATGAGGGGAAGGACCATCGCCCTCCAGTTCAGCGAGTTCGCACCGGACGCCCAGGGGTCGCCATTCTTGGTGATCCCGCCCGGGGGATAGGTGCCGTAGAGGTCGGAGTAATTCGCGATGGCCAGCCCGATCTGCTTCATGTTGTTGGTGCACTGGATGCGGCGGGCCGCCTCGCGGGCCGCCTGCACGGCCGGCAAGAGCAGGGCGATCAGCACGGCGATGATCGCGATCACCACCAGCAACTCGATCAGCGTGAAGCCACGCTTTCTGCCGCGAACGGTAGACGTGTGCATGAAATCACCTTCCAGAATGATGACGAATCGATCGATACGTACGGCGTACTCGAGGAGGGCAGTCATCGCCCCCGAGGCGCAAGGCGAAACACCCAGGAGAACCTGATTACGAACGAATTCAGGGCTAGGTGGCCTCGCCCGCGATTGGGCGAAGGCGTGCAACGGCGTGTGGACTCACCCCGACTATTGAGATGATTAGGGGGCGGTCCGAGGGAGATCGTTAATCCGTACCTTAACTCGAGAATCGGCCAGGTACACATTGCCAGCGGACGGAGAGTGGTGGTGTCCCTGACATCGTGATTTGAAGCGTTGCTGATTCTAAAGAGCTGTCCGAACTATCGTCAAGGAATTTTCATTAGAAATTCCGAGCGAGTTCTTTCGGACCGATATGCGAATTCCTTCGTGGCATACTGGCCCACTCGCCGACGCCAAGGTCTCGCCCGCCAAAGTAGACGCACCCCTTCCTCGACCTCCGCCCCACCTCGATTCGGGAAGGCCCTTTCAACGCACCCCGCACGCGAACATGCACCACGTCACGGTTGCGTCTCGATTCCGCACACGCATGTCTCTGAGGTAGTTCAGCACATCTAAGGAATACGATTTCACCAGGGTTTTCCGAAACACCTTGATGAGTCGTCGATCGGCCACATCGTGACATTCCATTTTGTTTTCAATGTTGATGTGGCCCCGGCCCGATGGGGCACCCTGGGGCCGTTGCGAGGGTTTTGCGGGTTGACCCGATGCCACTTGGGCACGGAGCCATGACTTCGGGAGCCGGCTCGGCTCGATCCCCCCTCGACTCCGGCTTCAACGGCCCCGCCGAATCGGATACCCTTGACCGGGCGAGTCGGGGTCCCCGGATGAGATGGCCCAGGCGACCCCGACGGCCCGGATCCTGACTCAGACAACCCGTTCCGATGCTTTGATGAAATACCTGAAGTTCTTCAAGCCCTTCGACGTTCTGACCCAGTTCACGGATGAGGCCGGCCGGGCGACGCTCAAGGACTACATCCCGCTGCCGGGGGTCTACTCGGTCGGGCGGCTCGACCGCGACAGCGAAGGGCTCTTGCTCCTGACCGACGACGGCAGGCTGGCCCACCGGCTCACCGACCCTCGCTTCGAGCACCCCAAGACATACCTCGTGCAGGTCGAGCGGATCCCCGACGAGCCGGCCCTCGAGGCCCTCCGACGAGGCGTCACCCTCAAGGATGGCCGGACCCGGCCAGCTCGAGCCGAGCTCCTGGACGAGGATCCCGGATTGCCGGAGCGGCCCGTCCCGATCCGGTTCCGCAAGAACGTCCCGACCGCCTGGATTCGGCTCGAAATCCGCGAAGGCCGCAATCGTCAGGTCCGTCGCATGACCGCGGCCGTCGGCTTCCCGACCTTACGGCTCGTCCGCGTGGCGATGGGCCCGGTCGAACTGGGCGACCTCGCCCCCGGCGCCTGGACCGAACTGACCCGCGAGGAGCGAGCCTCCCTCAAGGTCTGAGACTCGAGCCTTCGGAGATTCCTCGGCGGGCCCGACCATCCCGCGTGGAGTCTCGCCCCGCCATCGTGTAAACTGGAGTACACCGAAACGCGCAAGCGACCTCCCGATCGGGGCGACCGGCAGCCTCGCGGCAGGGAATCGAGGGGTCATCCAGTCGTCGGAAAGGAACCTGTCGATGGACATCCCACCCCTCAGATCGCCGCAAGGCCCCAGGTTCGTGCGTCAGACCTCGGCAGCCGGGTCGTTCCGGACGAACGGGCAGGGCGAGGCGGGGGTCGACCGTCCATGAGCCAGGCCGACGTTACCGCACCCGTCCAGGACGACTCGCGCAAGATCCGGATCGGCTACGAGGAAGGGAGCCTCCTGATCGAGGGGCTGCCCGAGGGGGATACCTGGGGACTCCCCGGCGTCGAGTTCGACCGCCGGATCCAGGCCTTCCGCGCCCCGGCGATCTCGTATCGAGGCATCGTCGAGGCCCTCATCGAGCGCAAGATCCCCTATTCGGACCAGGCCCGCTCCTATGAGGCCAAGCCCTGGCGCCTCCGAATCGAGAAGCAGGCCTTCCCGCATCAGCTCGAGGGGTTGGAAGCCTGGGGCGCCGCGGGGAGGAGGGGTGTGGTCGTCCTGCCGACCGGGACGGGCAAGACGCACCTCGCCAACCTCGCGATCGCCAAGGCGGGGCGACCGACCCTGGTGGTCACGCCCACGATCGACCTGATGAACCAGTGGTACGACGAGCTCAGCCTCGCCTTCGAGACCGAGGTCGGCCTGCTGGGTGGCGGCTATTACGACCTCGAGCCGCTGACGGTGACCACCTACGACTCGGCCTACCAGAACATGGCCAGGCTCGGCAACAAGTTCGGCCTGCTCGTCTTCGACGAGTGCCACCACCTGCCGGGTCCGACCTACGGGATGGCGGCCATCGAGTCGATCGCCCCTTTCCGGCTCGGCCTGACGGCCACTCCCGAACGCTCGGACAACGCCCACACGCAGCTCGACTACCTGATCGGGCCGATCGTCTATCGCCGGGAGATCACCCAGCTCCGGGGCGAGTTCCTCGCCGAGTATCGGGTCGAGACGGTCCACGTCGACCTCACCGAACAACAGCGCAACGAATACGAGTCGGCACGCGAGTTGTATCGGACGTTCCTGCAGAACCAGGGGATCGACATGAGGCGTCCCAACGCCTGGCGGCAGTTCCTGATCCAGGCGCATCGGTCGCCGGAAGGACGCCAGGCGTTCCTCGCCCATCGACGCCAGCGCGAGCTCGCGCTGGCCGCCCCCGCGAAGCTGAGCCTGCTCGGCCGCCTGCTCGAGCGTCATAACGGGGATCGCGTCTTGATTTTCACCCACGACAACGCCACAGTTTACCGGATCGCCCGACAATTCCTGGTCCCCGTCATCACCCATCAGACGAGCACCAAGGAGCGTCGGGAGATCTTGCAGCGGTTCAATTCGGGGTCATACCCGATCGTCGCAACGTCCAGAGTCCTCAACGAAGGGGTCAACGTCCCCGAAGCGAACGTGGCGATCATCCTCTCCGGGTCGGGGTCGGTGCGCGAGCACGTTCAACGATTGGGACGCATCCTCCGCAAGTCGGGTGACAAGGAGGCCCACCTTTATGAGGTGGTGAGTCGAGGGACCGTCGAGGAGTTCACCTCGAACCGTCGCCGACAGCACAGCGCGTATGGACATAGCTAGTCCACCCGGGACGTCATCGAGGCCGATCGCGACAAGCCATCCTTCGACTCGCACTTGTCATCCAACCCTCTGCCGCTCTGCCTCTTCTACTGCGAGACACGATGAGTCACGCCGACAAAGGGAAGTTGGAACGGACGACGTTGCCGGTTCCTGTTCGCCAAACCGACACGTTGATGTCCGAAAAGCCGTCGAATCGCTATGCTGCCACGCTTCGGATCATCAACTTTCGACTCACGGATGAGAATCGAAGCCCCCGGAAACGCTGGTGGCGACTCTCCTGAGCACTCGACCATTCGATCGCGGAAGAATCGATCGGGATCACTGAAAATCAGGACCTCTTGAATGCCTCGGCCGAGAAAAGAGGCTCGCCTCGACGGTCATTTCACGCCCGTTCCCCTCGACCCGGCGTGCTCGCGAGCCGCAGGACTGGCTCCACTCACATCTTGTTGCCGGTGCTTCTTGCCATATCTCGTTACTGATGCTGATCTTGAAGAAGATCATGGCGTCTTGACAGGGTGCCGCTGGGATCTCTTCGATAATCCTTCCGAAGATCCGCTAGAATAACCCTGGAACACGTTTTCGAAATGTATGTTCGCCGAATCGTGATCGTGGCATTTCACGATCGCCGAGACGGACGAATGCCGAGCCGCCGCGCCGATCCTTCCGAGTGACCATGCTGACCGGCAACCTAGTGCGCGTGAAGACGAACTCCAAGGGGCGGATCATGCCCCTCTATCTCCCCCAGCGCGAGCTCCCGCAATGGCTCGAGGTGGCGGAGAGCCTCCTCATGATCTTCCGGGAAGGGGTCGGGATGACCCGCGGGGAGGTCGAGGCGGAGATCAACGAGCTCCTGGGAGAAGGCATCGCCACGCTCGCCCATCGCGGCCTGGCCAAGGTCCTCGAAGATCGGACCGAGTTCGCCGTCGTGTCGGACATCGCGCCCGAAGTCCTCCGCGAGAAAGTCTTTTCGGCGGCCGCCGAGTACCGTCAAACGTTGAAGGGCCAGGGGTTCGGCCTCCGCGAGCACTTCGAGAGAGACAAGGTGCTCGGCACCGTCGCCGCCGAGTTCGGGGTCTCGGCCGATCAGGTCGTGGCGGCGCTCTTCGCCGACCTCAAGGACGAGAACCGGATGCTCTCGTTCGAGGACCTCTCGGCCCAGCGCCTGGTCGACCGCTACAATGTGGCCCTGGCCCAGTCCGTCCTGCTGCGCTCGGTCCACATCACGGTGCAGCTTCGCAACGAGAAGCCGGCCCGATATCGCCAGCTCTTCCGCCAGCTCAAATTCCACCGCCTGCTCTACAAGGTCGAGGGGAGCATGCGCGACGGGTACACGCTGCAGATCGACGGCCCGCTCAGCCTCTTCAGCGCCACGAACAAGTACGGGCTCCAGATGGCCCTCTTCCTGCCGACGCTCTTGCTCTGCTCCGACTTCATCCTCGACGCCGAGCTGCGTTGGGGCCCGAAGCGAGAGCCGAGGAGTTTCCACCTGGAGTCGAGCGATGGCCTCGTCTCCCACCTGGCCGACACCGGTGTGTATACTCCTCCCGAGGTGAACGCTTTCCTGGACCGGTTCCGGCAGGTGGCCCCCGGCTGGGACGTGACCGAATCGACGGAAGTGATTGAACTTGGTCGCGAAGGCGTCTGGGTTCCCGATTATCGTTTCGTGCATCGCGCGAGCGGGATCGACGTCCTCGTCGAGGTCGTCGGGTTCTGGAAGAGGACCAGCCTCGAGCGCTTGCTCCGGCTCCTGCCCAAGCACGGCCCGAAGCGTTACATCCTGGCGATCTCCGACCGCCTCAAGGTCGACGAGGAGGAGATCAAGGAGTTGTCGGGTCCCGTGCTCCGATTCAAGGAGATCCCCAACTCCCAGGAGCTTGCCGCGATGCTTGACGACTTCCTACCACGAGACGGAGTGCTGAAGTTTTGAGCGCCCAAGTCGCTGACATCTCGCGTGAAGACGGTTCGCGGAAATTCTGGACCGACGCGTTCGCCATCAGGGGCTCGGTGACGGGCCGGGTCTCGCGCCGGGTCCTGACCTTCGGCATGATCGCCCTGATCGTGACCGCGATCAATGAGCTCAGTGTCCACATCACGCTCGGGATCGAGGTCGCCCCCTATGAAGTGGCCGGTGCGGCCCTCGGTGCCCTCCTGGTGCTCCGGACCAACGCCGGCTACGACCGCTGGTGGGAAGGCCGCAAGCTCTGGGGAGCGATCGTCAACCAGTCGCGCAACCTCGTCATCAGCGCCCTCGCCTACGGCCCCGAGGATCCCGACTGGCGCGAACGGGTCGTGAGGTGGGCCGCGGCCTTCCCCCACGTCATCCGCCATAGTCTGCGCGGGGAACGGAACATGCCCCGCGTGAAGGCCGTCCTCGGCGATGAGCAGACGGCCATCGTCGCCGGCGCCGAGCACATGCCGAGCTACGTCGCCCTCCGGCTCGCCGAGATCTTCCGCGAGGCCCTCGACAGGCCGACCATCGATCGGCTCGCCTTCCTCCAGAGCGAGATGGCCCGCGGCCTGCTCGTCGACCACTACGGCGCCTGCGAGCGGATCCTCAAGACACCCCTGCCGCGAGCCTACGCCATCAACATCCGCCGCTTCATCTTCCTCTTCCTCGCATCCCTGCCATTCGCGCTCCTGGACAAGATCGGCTGGCTGACGCCGATCGTGACCATCCTCATCGCCTACCCGATCCTGTCGCTCGACGACATCGGCGCGGAGTTGCAGAATCCGTTCGGCCCCCAGAACATCGGCCACCTGCCGCTGGACGGCATCTGCGCCAACATCGAGAGCAACCTCTTCGGCCTGCTCGGGAAACGACCGGGCATCGCCGAGATCGGCACCACGGATGAACTCCAGGGGCTCGAGTCCTCGACCTGAGCCGACGATCGCCGGGGTCGTCCTCCGCCGAGATCCACGGCGAATGCGGCCCCGCGTCCCTCAGCGTGCGCAGAGGGCCCGCGTCTGCTCGACGTCGAACCGGATCTGATCGAGCAGGTCGTCGAGGCTGGCGAACGGGCGAGAGGTCCGGAGCCTCGTGAGGAATTCGAGCTCGACGTTGCGGCCGTAGAGGTCCCCGTCGAAGTCGAGCAGGTGGGCCTCGACCTTGCGGATCTGCTCTCCGAAAGTCACGTTCGGCCCGACGTGGCAGGCCGTCGCGATGCCGGGCCCTTCGCCCTCGATGTAGGCCCGAGCGGCATAGACGCCGTCGGCCGGGATCAGGGTGTCGACCTCATCCAGGTTCGCGGTCGGGAACCCAAGCCCCGCGCCTCGGCCTGCGCCGTGGGTCACGATCCCTCGGATCCGATGGGGACGGCCGAGCAGCCGCGCCGCCTCCTCGGCCAGTCCGTCGCTGAGACACTGGCGGATCCGGGTCGATGAGATGAGTTGGCCGCCGATGTCGGTTGGTTCGACGATCTCGAAGTCGAGCCCCGAGTCGCGACACCAGGAGGCGAGGAGGTTGGCGTCGCCCCCTCGGTCGCGCCCGAAGGCGAAGTTCGGCCCTTCGACCATCCCCCTGGCGCGGAACTGGCCGACGATCACGCGTTCGAAGAACTCCCGCGCAGTCAGGCCGAGGAGCCAGGGGCCCGTGCGGAAGACGCCGACCTCGTGGGCCCCCGCCTCCTTGAGCAGGGCCACCTTACGCTCGGTCCAGACGAGGGGCACGGGTGCGCGGTCAGGCCTGAGGAGCTGGACGGGGTGCGGGTCGAACGTCAGGGTCAGCGCGATCGCCCCGGCCGCATCCGCCATCTTGCGGAGCCGCCCGATCAGGTGCGAATGACCGCGATGCACGCCGTCGAAGTTACCCACGGCGAGGTAAGCGCCCTGGAACTGCGCGCCGACCTCCGCAAAATTCTCGAGCGTGATCACCGACCCTATTCTCCACCCTCACAGGGGCTTGTGCAGCGCCCACCCCCTCATGGGCCTGCGACCGACGGGATTCATTATCGCCGTCTTGCCTCGGGGTGGTCAATCCCGCGTCCGTAAGTCCTTGCCGGGTAGCCAGGTTCGGCGTGATGCGTGCGGTCTCACTTCGCGGGAGAGTTGGGGTTGTCCTCCTGGGGGCTTCGCAACCAGTCAACCGCGGCGGTCACGACGGTATCCACGCCCTTCTCGAGATCCTCCGCGTTGCATACGACCGGCACGTCGGGCTCGAGCCCTCGACGCTCGATCGGGCGGTCGAGGAACCCTGCATACGCCTTCACGGGCACGACCACCCGATACAGGCCGTGACGCATCGTGTACACCTCCTTGCGTGCCGAGGCCCCGGCCGTAGTGGTGCCGAACACTCTGGCCCGCTTCCTGGCGATGAACCAAGAGGCCCAGCCCTCGCCGGCGCTGGTCGTCCGCTCATCGACAAGGAGGGCGATCGGCCCCTTGTAGCGCGTCAATGACGATTCATCCTTGGCGGCCGGATCGAAGTTCCGGAACGCGGTCCTCACGTCGAATCCCCCGCCGCTGTTGCCGCGTACGTCGATGACCAGGCCTCGGATGTCCCCGAGCCCCTTGAGGGCCAGTTCGAGGGCAGCCTCGAGGCCATTCTGAATCCGCCTCACGTAGAGGTAGCCGATCCCATCGGACAGGCGGGCCCACGAGACGTTGGCCGAGTCGTCGACCCCTTTCCTCGGCACAGGCATCCTGGGCAGGTAGCGAGGCCCGCACTCGGCGGCGACCTCGACGGTCTCGCGTTGCCCCCGAGGATCCTCCAGGACGAGGGCAACCTTCGAACCAAACGGCTCCTGCCGCACGAGGCCCCGCACGGCGTCATATTTGAGGGATCGATCACTCGAGTAACCAAAATAGCGTTTTAATCGGCTCATTCCTTCATTCAATAAGGTTTCGGCCGGGACCTCATTCGCCGAGACGACCGCCATGCCGACTCGAATCCCTGCCTTCTCGGCGGGGGAGCCTCGGAGGATCGAGTAGACGACGGGCCGACCGCGAGCGTCGATCAGGCAGGCGAACCCCGGATCCCACTCGGGGAGCTTCGGGGCAGGGGGCCTGGCCTTGCCCTCGATGACCTGGGCGTGCGTATCCTCGAGCCGAGCCACCATCTCCTCCACGAGCAGCCCAAACTGCTGGTCGTCGCCGACCATCGCGACCCTCGGGATGAGTTCCCGCCCCACGGCCGCCCAGTCGATCCCCTTGAGACTGAAATTGGGATAGACGCGGCCAAGGTGCTCATGCAAATCAATCAAAGCCTCTTCATACTCACGCTTCGCGCCGGGGCGGCCCTCCTCGCCGGGGGGTGCCTGGCCGGTGAGGTCGCGGAAGACCTGCCGGACGATCTTGATCTGTGCGGGGTTGCCCTCTTGCAAGGCTTTCTCGACGAGCGGCAACGCCGCGGCCTGATTCTCCTTGAGGCGTTGGACGATGCGGGCCTGCATGTCCAGATAGCCGTTCGAGAGCACGAAGGCGACGAGCGAGCCGACGACATCGTCGCGGAGCTTCCCACCCATCCACGAAACCCCATAATAGATCATGTCGTAGCGGACCTCGTGGACCTTGTCGTTCGCGAGCGCGACGACGAGATCGAGGGCCTCGCTCGTCTTCGCATCGGCCTCGGCGATCAGGCCGGGGAAGACCTGGGCGACCAGCCGTCGCACGCCGGGATCGTCGTCCCTGGCGCATGAGGCGAACGCGGGGACGAACGACGCGTCCATGATCAGGGCGATCGACTCGGCCTGGATCCGGCGGAGGGCCTCGGTCCGCTCGGCCGAATTCCCATCAACGAGCACCTTCTTGATTCTGGGAAGCTGCCCGGCGAAGTGCTCCCGGGCGCGACGCTTCCGCTCCCCGGCGGCCCACTCGAACGCGTCGAGTTCCCCCGAGAGGATCCTGGCGACGTCCTGGCCCTTCTCCCTCGTGCGAGGCTGAGCCGACTCCAGATACGGCTTCAAATAGGCCATGATCTCGGCGTTCTGAGAGCTAGTCCCCCAGCCGATCCGACCGAGGTCGTTGGGGTCGTCGCCTCGCATGCAGAAGTCGGCCAGGGCGTGGAGGATTGCCGGCGGCTTGGGCTCAACCACGGTGAGCCCGAAGTAGACGGCCCACCCGCGGGTCTCATGCTCGGTCGGTTCATCGTCCAGGAAATCCGAGGCGTGGTACATGATCTCGACGGCGTCAGGATTCTGGGGCGACCTGCCCCAGACATACTTCTGACCGATCCAGCGGACGATTTCCGCGCGGACCTGGGTGCGTCTCAACCCCTGTCGCGTGGTGGCGAGGATCTCGGCATCCGGCTTCTGCTCGCGGTCGGGAGCCTTCCACAGGGCGTCGAGACGCTTACCGGCCTCGGAGTCGTCGGGGAAGAACCGGGCGTAATCGGGGGGCTCGTAAGGCTCTAAGCTTCGCCATGACCACGTGGCCGCCGGGGCCTTGGCGACCTCGAGCGTTGGAGCCGCCGGCTTCGCGGGCTCGGGCCTCGCCTTCTGAGCCCCAGGCGTGGCCGGTTGCGGCTCCGAATCGCGGCCGAGCGAGAGGCCTCCCCAGAGCGTCGCGAGGGCGATTGGTGCAATCAGCAGCACCTTGAATCGAGCCAGAGACATCCCCCCGAGCATCCCCTCGACGAGTTCGACGACGAGTGGCGAGAAACCTCCCGGCACCGCCTTCCCCCAATTCAGGGCCGCCCCCACGGTCCGGCCGACGAGCGACCCGGGGACGACGACCTGTGCCCCGGCATCCAGGAGCGAGGCCGGGACGATGGCCCCCGGTGCCAGGCCTCGGCGGAGCAGGCGAGCCTTGAGGCGCTCGCGTCCTCGAGCCAGCCGGCTCTTCACCGTGCCGACGGGGCAGCACAAACGGCGGGCGACCTCTTCATACGTGGAACCTTCGAGGTCGAACAGCAGGATCGGCGCGCGATAGCATTCCGGCAGGCGATCGAGCTCCTGATGCAGGACGAGCTCGACCTCGCGATCGGCCGTCCCCTGCGACTCGGGCTCTCGCCAGGGCCGATCGATGGATCGCAGCTCGACCTTGCGCCGACGCTCCATCCTCGACCTGGCGCGCAAGGCCACCCTCGTGGCGACGCGATGCAGCCAGGGGCCCAGCGACTCCCGAATCCAGAGGGAACCGGCCCGACGCGAGAGGATCAGGAAGGTCGCCTGGAACGCGTCCTCGGCCTCGTGGACCTCGCCCAGCACGCCGCGGCAGGTCCGCAGGACGAGCGGCCCGTGACGCTCCACCAGGCTCGCGAAGGCACGTTCGGCGACGTCCCCCGAGCCCGAGACATAACGCTCCAGAAGCTGTCGATCCGACAAGCCCTCGACGTTCCCCGCGGAGAGCAGGGTTCGGAGGTCGCGCAATCCCGCCTCGTCATGCAATGGAGCCACGTCAATCTCTCCTGGACCATCATCATCTCATGACAGTAAAGCCAGCCAGGTGTCGTCGTGTTCCCGAATTCCAAGAGGGATCCCACCGGTTTCGCCGCAACCGAACAAGCGAACAATGCATGGTCGCAATATACCCAACGCACAACTAACACATTAGTACTTCATATCGAGGCAATTCGCCTAATCAAACATGCATGGACGCACAAACATCGCAGCCTATGATTTTATATAATTCGACCGGCTACCGTCATCTCGAGTCATGAACCATACCCGATTGAGGGCGAGGGGTGATCGTCCCATCCTGCTAAATGCGATTGCACTTACAACCCGCCGATAAGGGTCAGCGACTCTCCGGATATATCGACCGCGGATTCATGGAGAAAGGCGTTTACACTCCTACATCCAGATAACTACGCAGGCCAATCCTCGAGTTTCCGCGAGAACGATTGTCCAACAATCTCGAGTCCTCGCCATGATTTGATCAAATCCCGGTGGCCGAGGCCCGACTTTCGCTCAAAAACTCGCTAATTTAAGAGAATACCTAGTTGACACCAATCTGATTCACCAGATACAAAAGAGACGGGTCTGGTTTCCATAGTGCGACCATGAAACGGCATATCAGGGCTGCGTCGTCTGGCCTCCGATTGGGAAGCTACGTCGCGAAAGATCCCTAGAATCTAGTTCATCTCGATATATCGTCTCAAACGTCTGATGATGCCAACGTTGGCGGCGATTTCGTCGAACGACAGGGCAAATCCGCAACGACATGTCGTTGGCGAGCGTACGGATGCGTCCGATTCGGCGGGACCGCCGAGTCGGATCTTGCTGATTGCCCCCGATCCTCGCGAACGACCAGGACATCGAGTTCGTCCAGCATCGCGAACTTCTATTCATCTGCATTTTCTATTGGTTTTTTGACGGACGGGACTGACGAATAACCTTCTAGTATCGGCTCCCCCCCCCGGGGCCGCCGGAGTGCCTTCATGCGCCAAGCGAATCGTGCCTTCACCCTGATCGAATTGCTCGTGGTCATCGCCATCATCGCAGTCTTGATCGCATTACTCCTCCCTGCAGTGCAGTCGGCCCGCGAGGCGGCCCGGCGTGCCCAGTGCGTGAACAATCTGAAGCAGCTCGGCCTGGCCGTCGCGAACTACGAGAGCGCGAACCAGTGCCTCCCCCCCGCCCACGTCGGGTACAACTGGAACGACTGGTCGGCCCCGGTGATGATGCTCTCCCAGTTGGAGCAGACGCCGCTCTTCAACGCGACGAACTTCACCACGGGCTTCGCGATCCCGATCACGCCGCAGAATCAGACCGTCTTCAACACCAAGCTCGCGGCACTCATCTGCCCGTCGGACATCGACCGCTTGTCCAACGGGACGGGTCACAACAACTACGCGATGTGTGCAGGGTCGGAAGCATACACGATGAAGTATGGCGACAACTTCCGCGGCGTCGGCATCGACCTGGGGCAGCAGGGGGGCGCCGGCGGCAAGATCGGCATCCGGGACATCCAGGACGGGACGAGCAACACCGTCTGCTTCAGCGAGCGGGTCAAGGGGGTCGACTCGGGCCTCGATCCGCTGAAGCCGACCTCGAGCGTCTCGAACACGAGCAACTGGTACCCGAACGCGAGCCCGATGGTCGACTACCTCTCGTGCATGACGCTCCCCCCCACGGCCTCGAACCTGGCGGACCTCTCCCTCTCGGGGACGCCGGCGAACACCGATAGCTCGATGGGGAGCTACTGGCACCTGGGCCTCGGCCGGACCGGTGGCATTTATACCAACATCATGACCCCGAACACATGGAGCTGCGTGACGAACAACTCCGACATGAATGGGGCCCTGTTGACCGCCAGCAGCCGCCACCCGGGGGGCGTGAACTGCCTCTTCTCCGACGGCTCGGTCAAGTTCGTGAAGAACTCGATCAACTACCTCACCTGGTGGGCGGTGGGCACCATCGCCAACGGCGAGGTCTTCTCGGCCGACGCGTTGTAATCACGAATTCGCCCCCCCCCGGGCGGCCTCGCGACGGAGGCCGCCCCTTTTCAACAAACACCCTAAAATATCAGCAGACAACATCGGTCGAGGCGGCCGGGTGCCGCCGAGATCTCTCTGGACAGGGGCGAGACTCTCATGAGCAGGAGTCGGTGGGCGAGGCTTTCCCCTCGTCGAGCGTTGGTCGTCGCGGTCATGGCGGGATTGGGAGTGGCCGGCTGCGGATCGGGATCCCAGTATGAACATGCGAAGGTTCATGGCAAGGTGACGTACAAGGGCAAGCCCGTCACCCTGGGGTCGGTCCTGTTCGTCCCCGTCGAGCCCCCCAAGGACGGGGTGATGCAGCCCGCCTCGGGCTCGATCCAGCCCGACGGGAGTTACGAGCTGAAGTCGGAGGCAGATGCAGGGGCAATCATCGGCGAGCACAAGGTCGTCGTCGTCTCCATCGACGGCAGCGAGGAGGCCAAGCCGACCAAGGCCGAGGCCTCCAAGGCGGCGAAGGCCGCGAAGGTCGCGGATCCGAACGCCCCGCCGGCCCCCAAGCCCGCGGCCGCCAAGTTCAAGATGCTCGTGCCCAAGGTCTACTCCGATCCGACGACCACCCCAATCACGCGCAAGGTCGTCCCGGGCGACAATCAGATCGACATCGACCTGGCCGATTGATTGATCATCGACCGAAGCGGGGCGGCCCCCTCTCAGGCCGCCTTGCCCGCGGCGCCAGGGACGGTGCCGGGCAACTCTTCGAAGCCATCGAGGCTCTTGCGCAAGGCGGGGGCCAGCTCATCGAAGCGCTTGGACTCGATGGTGTATTTCACCTCATAATCGAAGCGCTCGCCGCGGAAGCGACGCTCGAGGATCGTCATCGAGAACGGCCCGCGCTGGGTGCGGACGACAGTCTCGAGGGCCTCGGTCTTCCCCTGCTTGACGACCTCGCACACGAGGACCTCGCAGTTCGGCTCGACCTTGCGGAGCTGGTCGGGCAGGCTCTCGGCGAGGCCCTTCAGGTCCAATTCCCGGTGCGGGTTTGCCAGCACGAGTACGTTGTCGGACCAGATCCCGGTGGCGGGCGCGTTGGCGAAGAGCAGGGCGACCTCCGAGGGGGCGAGGACCGGCTGCCAGTCCTGAGGCAGGTCGAGCGCGAACTTGAACTCGCGCTGGACCCAGCGGTTGTTCGCCTTCGTCAGGAGGTCCGCGCCGGTGTTCGGCGCCGAGAACTCGGCCGAGGCGATCAGGGCGTCGAAACGAGTTCGGGCCACCGGATACGAGTCGTCATCGACGTTGAGCGTGAATGTGTACATCTGCCGGTTGGCGATCAGGCGGACGATCAGCTCGTGCCAGAGGACGCCCGTGGGCGGGCGGAATTCCCAGCTCGTCTCGAGCCGCTCTCCCTTGGGGCCTTTGACGACCTCGTTCTTCGTGAGCGTCCCGCCCCGTCGATTCCCACGCTTGGCGTTGCCCTCGATCCGCGTCCGGTACTCGTCGAGGTTCTCGGGGGCGAGCCCAAGCTCGCAGGCGATGACGCCGGGGCGGTCGGGATCCTTCTGCTTGATCATCGCCACGAAGACCCGATCTTCTTCCTCGCGCACGGCGATCGGCCACTCCTTCGGCAGAGAGACCTTCACGCCGAACTTGGGGGCCTCGAAGGGGACGACCTCGGCCTCGGGTGCGGGAGCCGGTGCAGGGGCGGGATCCGCCGGCGCGTCGAGGGCCAGGAGGACCAAGGGGAGGAGCGTGGCGAAGGGGGTCATCGGGGCGTTTCCTCCTGCTCGGGTCGGGGCGAGGCGGGGCGGTTGATCAACTGTCGCGGATGAAGTCGGACGCATACGAACGGACGACGCGGCCGTTGAGGACGTGGAACCGACGGAGCTGCTCGACGAGCTGGCCACCGAACCGGTGCAGCGGCAGGTGGACGATCTTGCGGTCGAACCGGCGGGCGAGCCGTCGCCAGGAGGCGGCCGGGGCCTTGGGGCTCACGACAGCAACGTGCCGCTCCTTGCTGTGCATGAAGGCGGCGGCCAGCAGGCGCTCCTCGAGCGTGTCGGCGAAGTCGAGGCGGGGGTCGGTCCAGATCTCGGGGATCGAGCGGGGCGGGAAGAGGAAGAAGGCCCCGCCGTAGTCGGCCTGGGCGATGCCGGGGCCGATCAGGTTCTTCATGTGGTCGGTGGCGTAGAAGGCGAGCGTCGACTCCTCGGAGTGCTCGGCGTACCAGGTGGCCCGGTTCGTGTAGAGGCGGGGGTCGGCCGGCACGTCGAAGAGGAAGACGACGACCTCGATCGTCCCCCGGCTCGGGGGGATGACCTTCACGTAGAGGTCCCCCTTGTGCCAGTTCCGCAACGTCTCGCGGATGTCGATGCCGTCCATCACGCTGGTGGTGAACTTCTCGGATCGGGCGAGGTCGGCGCCGATCATGGCCTTGGCCTGGTCGCGGACGTGGCGATGGAAGCTCTCGATGCGGTCGTCCTCGGGGGGCCAGGAGCACATGCCGAGCGGATTCCAGCGCTGCTTCCAGGTCTGCTTGTCGCGCTCGGCGGGCCTCGGCTTCAACTCGCAGGAGCGCCAGGAGATGGCCTGGCCCGAGAGCCGGCTCACCATCCTGGCGGTTCCCCAGCCGGGCACGTCCGCCTTATCTAGCCCCATGCGCAGGGGCGCATCCGGCTCCCCGAAGGGGTCGTTTTCCCGGTTGTCCTTGTTGATCCCGGCGTAGGGATACGTCCGCGCCGTCTCTGCGATGGCCAGCGCGAAGTCGTCGCCGGCCGTCTGCTTGGCCGCGATCACCAAGGAGTACAGGTCGGGGGTGAGTCGGCTCTCCATCAAGGAGAGGTTGCGGACGTAACGGAAGAAGACCGAGAGCAGGTGCGGCGTCACGCGCCTGGCGACCCGCGGCAGGTCCTTCTTCAGGCGGTCCCGGGCCTGGAGCACCATCTCCTTGACGCCGTCGACGGAGAGGTTGTCGTCGGGGGTCAGCTCCCTCCGACCCCGCTCATAGAGGCCGGTGAGATACGGCAGTTCGCCGAGGAGGAAGAGGAGCGTGCTCGGCTCGACGTTGAAGGACAGGATCGGCGCGAAGAAGGTCTCGGGCTCGGGGGCCTGCGTCCCTCGCATGTAGGCGTCGCGGATCCAGGGCCAGTCGAGGAGCGAGCAGACGAGGAGGATCGAGCGATGTTTCGTCTCGATCTCCTTGAGCCGGGAGGCCATCCAGGCGATCCGGTCGGCGTGCTGCCCTTCAGTGGGGGGCGGGATCGCGGGCAGCACGGCCGCGGCGAACCCTTCGGGGCTCACCTTCTTGAGGGCGTACGGATCCGGGAAGACGCCGAGGTTCCCTTCGAATTTGGGCGTTTCCAGGTCGATGAACTCGCGGGCCATCCGCTCGCCCATCGCCACGCGGAGGCCGGCGATGACCCCCTGGCAGGGGTCGATGGGGACGTAGCTGAAGCCGTGCGTCATGTCGTCCGGGTCGGCGTCGAGCTGGGCCACGACCGAGATCTCGGGGAGCCGCTCGATCGCCTCCTCGACGTCATCCTGGAATGACGGAGGCAGGGGGACGGCCAGGCAGTCGTACGGGCGAGAGAGCAGCTCCTCCCGGACCCGGATCGCGAAATCCCCCGAGCCGTGGATGATGGGCAGGACCCGGATCCTGGGCCCGATCGTCAGGAAGTCGTCGGCGGTGGGGCGGGGTTGGCTGCTCATGGGGGCTCTGCCGGGTTCGGACTCGGTTGACGCGAGGCTCGCTCACGCGAGATGGGGCTCTCTCAACTCGAGGGAGGCTCGCTCAGATATCGTCGTCGTCTTCCTCTTCGTCCTCGTCGTCAACGTCCAGATCTTCGGCGTCGGGGTGGAGCGGGTCGCCGTGGGTGAAGAAGAGGTCGCCGAGGCCCATCGGCGCGTGCTGGCCGCCCATGGCGCGTCGCTTGCGGCGGGCAAGATCTTCGAGGTCGGCCGCTTCCTCGCCGAGGACGCAGAAGAGGGCCTCGCGCCAGGCTTCGTCGCGGCCGAGCGGGTGCTCGGGGTCCTGGCTCATTCGCTTGATGGCGAACCGGAGCAGGTTGATGCCGTCGCGGGGGGAGAAGTCGAGCTTGAGGGCGTGGGCCTGCTGGAGGAAGTCCACCGTGATCGCCAGGAGCTCTTCCTTGGCGAACGGGAGGTGGTACTTGAGGATCTCCATCTCGTCGTCGCGGTCGGGGAAGCCGAGGGCCAGGGTCGGTTGGAGCCGCGATAGGATGTAGTCGGGGACCTCGTAGGTCGACTCGTCCTCGTTCATGGTGACGCAGACGCGGAAGTCGGGGTGCGCGGGGATCGAGACGCCGGCGACGACGCTCTCGACGTAGCGGCGATGGTCGAGCAGGGGGGCGAGGCTCGCCCACGACTTCTCGTTCATCCGGTTGCCCTCGTCGAGCACGCAGACGGAGCCCGTGAGCATGGCCGAGACGAGCGGCGAGGCGTGATACGTGATCTTGCCGCTCTCGGCGAGCACGGGGGTCACGATCAGGTCTTCGGGCCGGGTGTCGGCCGTGCACTGATTGATATAGAGGGCCTGCTTGCGGAGCCCTGCGGCGGCCATGGCGAGGGTCGTCTTGCCGATCCCGGGGGGGCCGATGAGCCTGGGGGAGAGGGGACGGTCGCGCGGGTCGACCACCAGCCAGCAGGCCAGGAGTTGCCGCAAGATCTCGTCCTGGCCGATCCACCCTTGCTCGGTCGTATCGGGGCTGCTGAGGTGGAGGGTCACTCCCCCCAGTTCCACCGTCTTGGTCGTGCTTGACATCGCGTCTCGCTTCGGTGTCCGGCTCGGCCTTGGCGGCCTTTCTCGATCGAGCCCCGCGCTGGAGGCTACCCGTTGCTCCTCCAGTCTACCGGGCCGGAGGCGTTTCGGGGAGTTCTCGGCGGCCCCTCTTATAAACCAGGAGCCCGGCCGGGGCGGTTGGGCGATTGCCAATGGCCGGATCGCGGAATAACTTAGGGTCACGTCGCCATCCCATCGTCCCTTTCATCCGGAATCAAAGACTGATGGAGCCCAAGCCCTCGCCGCATCAAGACCTCACCGCCGACGCCGAGGACGTGAGCTTCCTCCATACGGTCGCGGGAGCCATCCGCACGCGGATCATCGGCGGGCTCCTGCTCGCCCTCCCGATCGTGCTCACCTTCTGGATCATCTACTGGCTCTATTCGACGTTGCTGGGCCTCGTCCTCACCCCGATGACCTGGCTCTATCAGCAACTCATGGGCATCAGGCCGACCCCCCTGTGGGAACGATTCGCGGCGCCGCTCATCGCGATCTTCCTCGCCCTGTCCTTCCTCTACTTCCTCGGCCTCTTCGTCCGCTCGTCGTTGCTCCGCGCGGTCGACTGGATTTTGCTGCGGGTGCCGATCGTCACGATCATCTACAAGAGCCTGCGCAACGTCGCACAGTCGTTGAGCAACCAGGGATTGCCCCAGAAGTTCAAGCGGGTCGTCCTCGTCGAGTTCCCCCACCCGGGGATGCGGGCGCTCGCCTTCGTGACCAACTCACTCCGGGACGAGAAGACCGGGCGCACCATCCTCACCGTCTGCGTGCTGACGGGCGTGGTCCCCCCCGCCGGCTTCACTCTCTTCGTGCCCGAGGAGGAGGTCACCGACCTGAACTGGACAGTCAACCAGACCATACAGGCGATCCTCTCCGGCGGGATCACGAGCCCGCCAACGGTCGGCTATTTCCACCCGATGTCCAGCCCCGTACCGTCCGAGCCGTCCTCCGCCAACCCCAGGCATTCGCTCGAGCCCACGGAGGAGTTTCCCACCTCGCCCCTCTCCTGAAACGCCGGTATCCTCGCAAGGCGGCTTTGCCTTGCGAGGATCCGAATCCGCACGTCTTTAGATTGGCTCCGATCCGAGGTTGGATCAGACGCCCAGAAGTTCGCGATAGGCCCCTTCGGACCTCAAACCGACGATCCGGCCCACTTCCTTGCCGTCTCGGAAGGCGAGGACCGTCGGCACGGCGGAGAGATGCAGCTTGCCGGCGAGTTCGCGGTCGGCCTCAACGTCGAGCTTGACGACCTTGGCCCGGCCTTCGAATTCCGTCGCGAGCTTGTCGATCGTCGGGGCGAGGGCCCGGCAAGGGGCGCAATACGTCCCGAAGACGTCGACCAAGACGGGGACTTCGGACTGAACGACTTCGCTATCCCACTCGGTCGGCTGAATGACTTTGGCCACGACGCACGTCCTTTCGTGAGTTGATGGAAGGTCAGCGGCCCGGGTTCGTTGCCTCGACGGGCATTGGGACTCGGGCCGACTCGTCACGGAGGATAATGCGAGAGCCAGGCCCCGAGGTGGACATCGCCCGTTGCACAATTCGCTAAGATTGGGGAGCGGGGCGTTCCCGATATCTCCCAACTCCATCCAGCCTCGGGCGAGCGGGCCGTTGATGAGCGAGACCAACGAGGCGGAAGGGCTGCTCAACCGCCACCGCAAGGGGGACGCGTCGGCCCGGCAGGACCTGATCAGGCTGGCGCAGGTGCGGTTCACGGCCCTGGCGCGTGCGATGCTCAGGCGTTATCCGCACGTCAGGCGATGGGAGCAGACCGACGACCTCATGAACGCCGCCTTGCTCCGCCTGAACCGGGGGCTCGAGGACGTGAAGCCGGAGAGCGTCCGCCACTTCGACAACCTCGTCGCCAGCCAGATCCGCCGCGAGTTGATCGACCTGGCGCGGAGCTACCACGGCCCCGAAGGGCTCGGGGCGAACCACCACACCGACGGCACGAGCCCCGACGCGCGACTCGCCCAGGTCGCCGAGGGCTCGGGTTCGACTTCGGGTCGCCCCGAGACCCTGGAGGACTGGGCGGCCTTCCACGAGGCGGTCGGGCGCCTGCCTCCGGAAGAAGGCGAGGTGTTCCACCTGCTCTGGTATCAAGGACTCTCACATGCTCAGGCGGCCGAGGCCCTGGGGGTCGCCACCAAGACGATCCAGCGCCGGTGGGTCTCGGCGAAGCTCCTGATGGCCGAGGCCTTTCGCGGGGAAAAGCCCGTACTGGATTGATCGAATCGAGGTGAGGTGACGATGACCAGCAGCCGCGAAGAGATGCTCGACCTGATCGTCCGCTGGGAAGAGGCCAGGGGGCGGGGGCAATCCCCCGATCTGGAGGAGATCTGCCAGGCCTGCCCAGAGCGGCTCGACGAGCTGCGCAAACACCTCGAGACCCTCGGGCACGCGGCCTGGCTCGACGAGGTCATCACGGCCACGAATGCCTCGGCCCCCCCGTTCGACGCCAAGGGCCATCCCCCCATCGACCTCCCGCGCGTCCTCGGGAGCCGCTACCGGCTCGAGACGTTCGTCGGCATGGGTGGCTTCGCCTGGGTCTATCAGGGGTTCGACGTCTGGCTCGAGCGGCCGGTGGCCGTGAAGATCCCCAGGATCGACCGCCCCGTGACGGGAGAGGAGGTCGACCAGTGCCGCCTCGAGGCCAAGAAGGTCGCGAAGCTGCGGCACCCGCACATCGTCCCCGTCCACGACGTCGGCCGCGACGGCGCGAGCTGCTTCATCGTCTCCGAGTGGATCGACGGCGAGAACCTGGCGAGCCGCCTCAAGTCGGGGACGATCCCCCCCGCCGAGGCCGGGCGGATCGTCGCCGAGATCGCCGACGCCCTGCAATATGCCCATGCGCGTGGATATGTCCATCGCGACGTCAAGCCGGCGAACATCCTGATCGACACGACGGGCCAGGCGTACTTGACCGACTTCGGCATCGCCGGGCTCGAGGAGGAACTGAGCGGGGATGACGGCCACGCCGGGACCTTGCCGTACATGGCGCCGGAGCTCCTCGCCCGGGATCCGAGCATCGACAGCCGGGTCGACCTCTACGCCCTCGGGGTCGTTCTGTACGAGCTGCTGGCCGGCCGTCGCCCCTTCGAAGCCCCGACCCCGGCCGAGCTCCGCGAGCGGATCCTCGCCGGCAACCCCGCGAGGCCGAGCTCTCTCCAGCCGGACGTTCCCGCGCCGCTCGAGGCGATCTGCCTTCGCGCCATGAGCCTGCGGCCGGAGGATCGATACCAGGGAGCCGAGGCGATGCTCGCCGACCTCCGATCCAATCCCTAGGCCGACCGCGACGCCTCGACGAGGACCCGGATCGTGGACGAAACCCCGCAAGACCCCCGCTGGTTCGAGATCGAGCAGGCCCAGGAGAGGATCCGCGACGCCGTCTTCCGCATGGGGATGGCGGCGCGTCTGCATGTCGGCAAGGCATTCGGGCTGCTCGACAAGCCCGATCCCTTCGAGTCGAACAGCCTGGTCATCCCCTTCGACGATGACGATCAGGCCGCCGCATACCTTGCCGATCTCCCTGAGCTCAATAAACGGACGAGAGCCCAGGATATCCGGTGCGCCTCGCTCTGGGAGCCGGGCGGATTGTGGTTCGATGAGGACGAGTACGCGCGCGAGCAGGATAAACTCGCGGGGCTCTTTCTCAAGTTCCGGTTCACCCTACGCAGCTACGAACGCCTCGTTCGCCAGCCGGACAAGCCGCTGCTGGACCAGGCCAGGCAACTATCAGAAGAAGTGGGGTCGAGCGAGGAGATCGACAGGCTCGAATCCCTGCTGAGGCTCCGACTCCGCGATTTCATCGCGTTGGAAGACGCGATCGCGGACGAACTGCGCCGGATCGACGCGGTGCGTGCGGAGCTTGTCGCCTCGTTCGGGGATTTCGCGAGGCGGATGGCCGAGACCATCGCTGGCAGCGACCCGGAGGCGATCCGTTTCGCCAACTGCGGCGTGATCAAGGCGGCCGAGTATTATGATCCTCGGCGCGGGTATACCTTCGAAAGCTACGCCGAGTTCTGGGTCGAGAAGGCCATCCATGATCAAAAGACTTGGGGCCTGATGGATGGGTGAGCCTCCGCCCGATCGGAACCCGTAGGAGGGGCCCGACCGGGCGAAAAGGCTCCAGTCTCATGGAGGCTCGAAGCCGTCAGTTGGTCTTCGAGGTCGTGGGGCTGCTGTTGCCCTTCTTGAGGGTGCTGATCGGGTCGCTGAGCGATTCGCCGACGAGGGACCAGGAGAGCGGGTAATCCGGATAGCGACCGCGATCGGCCCCCTGGACCGAGACCGTATACGTCCCCTGGGCAAGCCAGATCGCGAGGCTCTGCACCTGGTTCGCCCGGGTCACCAGGCGGCCCACCACTTTACCGAACTCGTTCGTGATGGTCATGATCACGGACGCGCTCGGGTCGTACCCCGCCGTGGCGGCCGAGAGCACGAAGTTGTAGAGCGTGTCGTGGTCGAAGGTCAGCGAGATCGTCGAGCCCGGGGCATCGGCGTAGCTCCCCCCCGTGTTCGCGAAGGTCCCGCTCGACAGCGTGGCCTGGGACTCGGCGACGGTGCCGAAGTTGACCGCGAGCTGGTAGTTGCCCAGGAGCGTCAGGTCGGTCGGCTGATACGCCCCGACGACGAGGTCGTAGCGGGCGCCCGGGGTCGCGTTGGGGATCTGGACGACGTATGTGTTGCCGGAGTGCTGGATGACGTTGCCCTGGACCTGCTGGCCCGACGAGTCGTAGACCTTGACCACGGCGTCGACCGGGTTGAGCGTCACGCCCCAGACCGAGGCCGTCATCGTGACGGGCGCCGACGAGGACGTGGTGGGGACGACCACCGAGTAGTCGTGGATGTTCCCCGGGAAGCTGACGCTCCCCCGAATCGTGTAGGTCGTCGGCCCGCTCTGGGTCCCGGCCTTCAGCAGATTCGTCGCCGTGGCGGGCGTGCTGTTCAGGCCGAGGTCGATGTTGAGGTAGCCGTTGATAACCTGGTCGCTAGTCCAGGTCAGCAGGTTCGACACCAGGGCCGTCGGGGTCGAGGCGCGGAGCTGATAGCTGCCGACCCCGAAGACGTCCGACGACGCCCCTTGCACGGCGATGTAATACGTCGTGGGGAAGAGGGTCAGGGGCAGGGTCACCGAGAGGTTGCCGTTCCGGGGGTCGGTCGCGGAAACCGTGGCGATCGTCTGGCCCGAGGCGCTCTTCACCGACATCTTGGCCAGGAGCGAGCTGAGGCCCGAGGTGTTGAGCTGGATGGCGTAGGGGATGAGCCCGGGGACGGTGACCTTGTAATAGTTCACAGTCTGGGGCGAGGTGATCGCGGCGCCGACCGTCACGTTGGGCAGGGTGCCATTGGTGCCCAGCAGGTTCACCGGCGTGATCGCGGCGGCGGTCGACTGCGAGTTGTTCCCGGTCGCGCCGTTGAACCCGTTGGGGGTCCTTGGCCCGTAGATGTCCTGGATCGCCTTGATGTCCGAGGCGGAGAGGCCCGACGTCACACCGTTGTAATTGGTGTACATGATCGACGTCGGGTCATCGTTGTCGGGCAGGCCGAGGGCGTGCCCGGCCTCGTGCAAGGCGACGCTGAACAGGTCATACGAGCCGGGATTTCCGGCCGGGTCGAGCGTGAAGTTGTCGAGGCTGTTCAGGTTGACGTCGCCCGCCCAGGTGCCGGCCCCGTACTGGAACTCCTGAGTCAGGGCGGCCGTGCTGTCCGACTGCGGGACGGCGCCGACGCGGATGTCCCCGAACCGGGTGTCTTCCTGGAGCGAGCCCGGAGTGCCGAAGGGCAGGCCGCTGTCGCCCGTGACGCTGATGTTGAGGTTGGCGTAGTTCGTCCAGGTCTGGAAGGCCCGCAGGACCGTCAACTGCCAGGCGTCGGCGTTCGTCGCCCCGAGGGTCTGGTAGAGGCTGCTCGTGGAACCTCCGTCCTGGGTGCCATCCGGAACGAAGCTGATGGTCAGGTGCTGCGGATCGGGCCAGGCCACTCCGTACGTGGAGAGTACGGTACGCTCTTCGAGCCGCTCGAGCTTCAAGAAGGCGTTTCGTCGGAGTTTTCTCAAGGTAACACCCGTACACAAATTGGATTCGATGGATTTCGCAAATATCTCTGTTTTATCCAACCATAGAACATATTTTTCCGTCACGACCGCCATAATCTTTGCGCGAGGAACCTGACGTCACGAAGCTTGTAAGGGGCCGGTGCCGTATGAATTCGGGCTGAGGGCTTGTGTCAGCAGATTTGGGATGTCTTTCTGGCCCGCGGCCCGCTCGATGGCGGCGGCGAGCGAGTCGCCCAGCCCGATCTGGCAGATCGGGTAAATGTCCTCGCGGCATGCCATGAAGTGCTCGATGACCTTGGGATCCCACTGCGTCCCCGCACCCTCCCTGAGGATCGCCTCGATCCGCTCGCGGGGCATGGCCGTGCGGTAGCGGCGGGCGGACATCATCGCGTCGCAAGAGTCGGCCACCGCGAGGATTCGGGCCATCGCCGGGATCCCTTCGCCCGCGAGCCCGTCGGGGTACCCTCGGCCATCCCAGCGCTCGTGGTGCCCGCGGACGGCCGGGCGAAGGTAGGCGAACTGGCGGATCTCGGAGATGATCCGGTCGCCGATCCCGGGGTGCTCCTGGATGTGGGCGAATTCCTCGGCGGTGAGCGCCGTCGGCTTGCAGAGGACGTCGTCGCGGATGCCGATCTTGCCGACGTCGTGGAGGAGGCCGGCGACGTAGAGATCGGAGATATCCGACGAGGGGAGCTTCATCTGCTTCCCGATCCGGGTCGCGATCCGGGCGACGCGCTCGCTGTGCCCGCAGGTGTACGGGTCCTTGGCGTCGATCGCGGCGGTCAGGCAGCGGATCAGTCCGAGGAGCGTGTCCTTCAGGCGGTCGTAAGTCCTGGCGTGGTGCTGGCGATCGGCGAGCATCCGGGCCGCCAGGTCGATCAGGCGGGCGTCGGAAGGGCCCAGCGGCAGCCCCCGGTCACGCCGCAGCGCGAGGATCCAGGACGGTCGCGACCGGCCGAGGCGGGCCATCACGACGCTGACCGACCCGCGGTCGGGCCGGTCGGGATCGACCGTGATCTTGTCGACGAGCGGGGGCTCGCCGGGGCCCGGGAGCCGATCCTTGAGGGAGAGGGCGATCGCCAGGCATTCCTCGGCCGAGCAGACCTCGGCGCCGGCGAGCTCGTGGATGGCGTCCTCGGCGAAGACGCAGGCCGTCTCGGCCGCCCCCCCCTCGACCACCAGTTCCAGGGCGTAGCGACGCTGCCTCGACTCCTGCTCCGAGCTGCGCAGGCGCTCGACGAAGCGCTCGAGCGCCTCCCAGGGATCTTGCCTCTCATCGATGTCGGCTACGACGGAATCTCCCACCGCCTTGGTGGCCTGGCTCCTGACGCCGGAGATGGTCTGCTGCACACTTCCTCCCCTGTAATCCTCAGTTAGTTTCGACTCTCCCGGACCTCGATAACGGCCATCATCATCGGCTGGCCGCCCGATCGGCCCTAGGAACCCGTCGAGGCGACTCGAGAAGGCTTACCGCAACCCTTGGTGTTCATCGCAATCGCCTTGTCACGTATCAATTTGAAAGAAACTTCGACGCTCACTCGCGACCGATGGTGTCGGCCGGAGGGGCCTTGATCCCCGCGCGTTCCCTGGCGGCGGCCACCAGGGCCCGGAATTCGGGCACGTCGCGCACGGCGTCGAGCTCGGGGTCGATGTCGAGGTATTCGAATCCGAAGCCTTCCCGGAGCGCCCTGTTCAGGAGGCGGAAGGCCTCGAAGCGGTCGTCGGGGACCTGTTTGGAGGTCGTCGCGTAGATGCCGGCCACCTGGTAGAGGATGACGGGCCTGGTGTCGCGGAGCAGGGCTTGCTGGGCGTCTCTCAAGGCTTCATCCCGCTTCCCCTTGCGGGCGAAGAGCACCCCACGGCCGCTGCGGACCTCGACCGCGTCGGGGAAGAGCCCCAGGATCTTGGTATGGAGGGCGATCGCCTCGTCGATCCGTTCGGGCATGTCCGAGAGGATCGACGCGTGGTTCTGGAGCGCCGAGAGCGACTTCGGGTTGAGGGCCTCGGCCTTCTCGAGGTCGGCCAGGGCCGCCTTCGGGTCGTCGGGATAGCGGGCCGAGGCGCGGGCGACGTAGCCCATGTCGTCGGTCGGCTCCTTGGCCATCGCGGCTTCGAAGTCGCGCTTCGAACCGTCGAGGTCCCCCGCCTCTTTCCTGGCATTCGAGCGCATGAAGAGGAGCCGGACCTCGGGGCCTTCGTGCTCCAGGGCCCGGGTGAGGTCCTCGGCGGCCTCGGCCGGCTTGCCGAGTTCCGTCAGGGCCTCGGCGCGGTTCAGGTACGGCTCGTACCAGTTCGGGTTGAGCTCGATGGCCCGGCCGAAGTCGTAGCGGGCCCGCTCGGGCTTGCGGCGACGGAGTTCGGCGGTCCCGCGGTTGTACCAGGCGAAGGCGTAGTCGGGACGCAAGGCGACGCAGGTGGTGAAGCAGGCCATCGCGTCGGAGTCGCGCCCGAGGTTGTCGTAACAGTGCCCCGCCCAGAACCAGGCCCAGAAGTCCTGCGGGCTGAGCTGGGTCGCGCGCTCGGCGAGTGGCAACGCCCGCTCGTAATCGCCGCGCTGGACCTGCGAGATCGCGGAGAGGTAATAGTCGCGCGCGGTCCTCGGGCGCGCCGCCGAGGCCTGGACCCGGAGGGCCAACGCCTCTTCGTCGCGACCGAGCAGCTTCACGAGCTTGGCCCGCTGCTCCCAGTAGGTCGGGGGCAGGCGGCCTGGCGGGAAGTACGACTCGGCGAGGCGCGTGTAGTTCAGGGCCTCCTTCGCCGCGGCGGCCTCGTCCTTCTTCAGGGCCCCGTTGGGGTCCGTCTTGGGCGTCGTGGCCAGGGCGAGGAGGAGCAAGGTCTCGCCGATGTCGCCGCCGAGTTCGTCGCGAGACGAGGGGTCGAGCAGGGCGACATCCCGTCGGCGCTTCCAGCCGTCCGGATCCTTGAGGACGGCGTAGCGGTCGAGAGCCTTCAGGCCAAGGTCGCGGCCCTCTCGACGGCGCTGCGGCGTGGGGTCGTCGGCATCGATCCTGGTCCGGAGCCCGTCGAGTTCCGCGTTAAAGCCGTCGCGATTGAGCCTGGCCTCGTGCAAAGCCATGCGCCGACCGCGGACGAGGAAGCCCGCGGCGAGTGCCGTCGTCACCAGGAGCGAGGCCGCCAGGGCGATCGTGGGGGCGAGTCGAGGGTGGCGTCGGACCCACTTCTTGAACCGCTCAGGCCCCCAGGGCTCGGGGGCGTGGAGCAGGGGGCGATGGGCCAGGTGGCGATCGATGTCCTCGCGGAGGGCCCTCGCCGAGAGGTAGCGCCGGGCGGGGTCGGGCTCGAGAAGGCGGCAGACGATCGACTGGACCGCCGGGGAGACCTGGTGGTTATAAGTCCGGAGCGCCGGGGCGGAGGTTTGTCGCCTGGCGATGACATGTGCGGTCGCCTCGATCGAGGGCGTCCGCTCGTCCGCGAACGGGTGCCGTCCGGTGAGAAGCTCGAACATGATGACGCCGAGCGAGTAGAGGTCGCACCTGCCGTCGACCTCCTCGTCCTCTCCCAGGAAAGCCCGGACATGCTCGGGCGCCATATAGGGGAGGGTGCCGCCGACCGAGGCGGCCGCGGCCGCCGGGAGCTTCGTGTCGATCGAGAGGTTGAAGTCGAGGAGCATCGGCTGGCCGTCGTCGGTCAGCAGGATGTTCGCCGGCTTCAGGTCGCGGTGGAGGATCCCACGCCCGTGGGCGTGATCCAGCCCGTCGGCCAGCCGCGCGACCAACCAGAGGACCGCCTCGACATACGAGAGCCCCCCGAGCATCCGAAGCGTCTCGGAGGCGGAGGTCAGCAAGCTGAGCGGGGTCGGCATCTCGTCGGAGTCGCCCAGAGTGTCGGCTCGACGGGGCCCGCCGTCGCCGACCTTGATGCTCGCCCTGGCCGCGCCGGACGGGTGCGCCCGCGAGGCGCCTTCCAGCCCCGACGGTTTCGGGCGAGAGGCGAGGGTCGTCAGCAACGCGGTCCCCGAGTCGGGGATGTCCTTGCGCCGCCCCAGGCTCTGCACGAGGTCGGAGAGCGTGGTCGCGCCGAAGTAGGGCATGCAGACGGCGTAGAAGGGGGCCGACCGATGCTCGGAGAAGATCGGGACGATGTTCGTGTGCTGGAGCTGGGCCAGCGTCTGCGACTCGCCCGGCAGGCTCGCCGAGACCTTCAGCGCCACGGGCCGGTCGGCCAAGTCTCCCTGGAGCGCGAGGTAGACACGCCCGAAGGCGCCTCGCCCCAGCTCCTCGATGACGCGGAACCCGAGGAACTCATCCCCGGGGTCCGGCAAGGTGGAGACCGCCTTCGCCAGGCCAAGCGCGCCCGTGGGATCCGACAGATGGAGATCGCAGAAGATCCGGACCGATATCGAGTCCGCCCCCACCGAGCGCCCCCAATCCTCGACCGCCGCCCGGGCAGCCGGGCCCTCCGACGCGTCGTGATCAAGCCGAAATCGCAGATACGACCGGGCCGTCCCCTCGAGGTCGTCGGCGAGGCCGGAGCCGAACGAGAAATGAACCGAATCCCCCGTCCCCGAATAATCGGGCCGGGATTCGACACTCTCCTCGAACCGGAACCGGTCCGCTCCAGACGATCTCGACGAGGCATCCGCCATCGTGTCGTTGCTCCATCCCGATAACGCGCGAGACATCGCACGTCGTCCACACCCGCGCCATCGCGGTCAGGTCATGGAAAGGGGAGCCGCGATCTCGTCGGGCCCCGCTACCCGAGACGAATCGCCGTCTCGGCTTCATCCGGCATTGAGTGGTCGGGATTTCGAAGTTGAAGAAGGTAGCTGGGGGAGGTCATGTTTAATTCGTCCTCGACACTGGAGCCGTTTAAGTCAGCGTCTCAGCACTACCATTCCAGCAAAATGTCGAGGGCGAATCTACAGCGAAATGTTAGGATGGTTTCCACCCCATGTCAAAAGTAAGTAGAAAAAAAGTCAACAAACTTCGACGCGCAAGACCCGTAAAAAAAAGCCTCTCCCGCCCCCTATTCGTCACATATTCCCGAATTTTCGAGAGATACGTGCGGGGAATCGCCGGACAACGCCAGAACGGCATGTTCCGTACAATAAACATGCGACTTAAGCACGTTGTACTTCGGCAACGCACCAATCCACTCCCGCAACACAACTCCACCCGAATTACACTCCCCTCCACCACTCCGAATTCCCGCCTAAGTTCGGAATCGCGATCAAGCCTTACTTCACAGCACCCCCCCCATTTAAACATCCAACATTAAGCATTAGACCTTTTAAGACGCCAATCTACCGAAAAGCCCGCAGAACTGCACCGCTTGAACACCGATCCACCCATGAACTCGAGAAGTCCACCGCGATCGGGCCTGGAACTGACCTCGCCGCAGATTGGACCTGACCCATGTATCAAGGAAAACAAACGAGCATATTATTGATATAATTTTCCATATGTTCCGATAATCCCTGCGAGGAGTTGTCCCGGCGGTCAGGAACGGGCCAACCAAAAGCTTGCGAACACGGGGCGGACGCGGAGTCGACCTGAGGAGCCGCGAGATATCGATGGTGGAACGATGGGGCATGCTATCCCCCGGTCTTTGCTATACCCGATGCTACGTGGGCGTGGTATGAATTGAAGCCGACGGGGAATAGTGACGCGAGGCAGTGGGGTGATGGCCGTTGCCCTCAGCCGCTTCCGGTATCTCGAACTCACGAGGCAGAATGGATGTCACCCGGAAGGTGGTCGAGCACGAAGGCTCGAGGCTCGCCTACGATGTTCGAGGAGAGGGTCCTCCGATCCTATTCATCCAGGGCGTCGGGGTCCACGGGGACGGATGGCTTCCCCAGGTTGAGCCTCTCTCTTCGCGCTTGACATGCATCACCTTCGACAACCGGGGCATGGGGAGGAGTCAGCCTGCGGACTCAAACCTCACCGTGGATCGCATGATCGACGATTCGCTGGCGGTTCTCACCGCGGCCGGCTTCTCTTCGGCACACATCGTCGGTCATTCGCTCGGCGGACTCGTCGCGTTGGGATTCGCCCTCTCGAAGCCTGAGCGGGTTCGGAGCCTGTCGCTTCTCTGCACGTTCCCAGGCGGCCGAGCCGCGGCGCCGCTCACGCTCAGGATGATCTGGGCGGGGAGTCGAACCCGAATCGGGACGAGGAAGATGCGTCGACGTGGTTTCCTCAGGCTCATCATGCCTGCGGAAACCCTGATCGGTGAAGACGAAGACGCAATGGCCGAGCGACTTGCCCCGCTGTTCGGTCACGACCTGGCCGACCAACCGGCAGTCGTCGATGCACAACTCAAGGCGATGCGGGCGAGCGACATGACGGATCGGCTGGGCGAACTGAAGGACGTGCCGACGCTGGTCGTAACCGGAACCCACGACCCGATCGCACCGCCGCGGGCGGGCCGGATGCTGGCGGAAAAGATTGCAGGTGCCCGCTACGTCGAGTACGGCGACGCCTCCCACGGCCTTCCGATTCAGTGGGCCGACCGGGTCAACGCTCTGCTCGTGGAGCACCTCGCCCACGCTGAGGAAAGATGGCCTTCAAACGCGAGCTGACTCGAGCTCGACCACCCGAACGACGGGTAGTCACCTGCGAACCATGCAGCCCTGATCGCACTCGCTCGAACCACTCAGGAGCCGACGGCGAGGGGATGGCTCGCCAAGGCTCCTATCGGGTAGCCTCGGCGTCTTCGAGGATCGCCCGGAACTCGGGCCGACTCCGCAACGATCGGAAGGCGGGTTCCTGCGCCATCAGGTCGAACTCGCTCGGCGGGGTCTTCCCCTGTTTCCAGCGATCAACGGCCCGCTTGAGCAGGGAGATGGCGACGTCCTGGTACACGGGAGCTTGCCGCAGGGCAATCTCGGAGAGCGAGGCGTAGATGCAGGCGACGTTGTGCAGGACCTTGGAGTCGTCGCCGCCGTACAGCAGGGCGAGGTCCGCCTCGCGCTGGGCGTCGGAGGGCCGCTTGCGGAGCGCGCTCACGTAGCCGAGCCCCGAGTGGGCCTCGGCGTTCTCGGGCGACACCCTGGTGACATGATGGAAATCGGAGAGCGACTCGTCCCAACGGCCCAGGACTTGATTCGCCCAGCCCCGCTTGTTCAGGAGCCTGACGTCGTCGGCGGCGAGCTCCAATCCCTTCGAATAGGCCTCGACGGCCTTCTCGGCCTCGCCGTTGAGCTCGAGCATGGCCCCGAGGTCATCGAACAGAGCCGCCTCCTTGCCGCCGAGGGTCACCGCCTCGTTCAATTCGTCGAGGGCCAGCCTCGCGAGTTCGCGGCCGGTGGGCTCGTCCTTCATCCGCTTCGACATCTCCGCGTGCATCTGGCGCAGGGTCCGGCCGCGACTTGCGTGGGATCGCCAGGTCTCGGGCTCCTCCGAGCCGCCGCCGAGCGACCTCGCATAACGGTCGATGTCCCGGAGCCCGAGGTCCTTGTTGCCTCGCGCCAGGTGGATGCGGGCCCGATGGCGGTAGACCTGCGCGAAGGCCGGGTTCGCCTCCGCCACCCGGTCGAAGTCGGCGAGCGCCGCGTCGACCTCGCCGCGCTGGAGGCGGATCTGGCCCCGGTAGTAGGCGGCCTCGATGAGCTGGCTCTCGACGGGGGGAGCCAGGACAGCCTCGAAGTCGCGCAAAGCCTCGTCGGGCTTCCCCCGGAGCCAAAGGCTCACCCCCCGATTCAGCCGCGCCGGCCTGAAGTCCGGGTCGAGCCGAAGTGCCTGGTCGAGGTCGAGCCCGGCGCGGCCGTGGTCCCCCTGGAGGGCAAGTGCGAGCCCCCTGGCGCTGTATCCCCAGGGAGCCCCCGGGCGGAGCGCGATGCAGACCCCGAGGGCCTCGACCCCCTCGGCGAAGCGGCCGAGGCGGAGGTAGCAACGCCCGAGTTGGTAGTGGCTCCAGTAGTCGTCGGGCCTGAGCGTCAGGGCCTGGCGATAGTGGCCGATCGCCCGATCAAGCCGGGCGGGATCCGCCTCCCAGTCCTTACGCCCGGCCTCCCCCGCCTGCCTCGCGGCGGCGGCATTCGACGCCTTGCGATACCCCTCGGCGAGCAAGAAATGGTCGAGCGCCGTCCTCGGCTCTTGCGAGGGTTCGAGCTTGGATTGAAGGGCGTGCAACTCCCTGGAGTCGACTTTCAGGCCGTCGCGGAGGTCGTCGAGCGGCAATCGGCCCCAGTCGGTTCCCCAGCGGGAGGCAATCCCGAGGGCGGCCGTCGCGGCGGCGTCTCCACGCCGAGGGTCGAAGTAGGGGGCGTGCTCGGCGATCGAATCCGTGGTCGCGGCATAGAAGCGGGCCTCGTCCGCCAGGCGACGGAACTCGGCGACGTCTCTACGGGCGGACTCCCGGACCTGGAGCCTCTGCGATTCGATCTCCGCCTGCCGGATCCGGGCCCCGGCGAAGAAAACCACCCCGACGACCAGGGCGGCCGTCGCCGACCTCACCATGGCCTTGCGATGCCGCTTCGCCCAGCGCCAGGCTCGCATCGGGAATTTCTCGGGATAGGCGAGGACGGGCTCGCCGGCCAGGAAGCGCTGGACCTCCTCCGCCACTTCCATCGCGGACTGGTAGCGATCCGCCTTGGCAAGGGCCATCGCCTTGCGGCAGATGGCGTCGAGCGGCTTCGCCACGTCGGGGCAGACGGACAGGGGGGGGACGATCGGGACCGCCCTGGCGTAGTGGACGAGCTCATACGCCGTCTTGAGGCTCCGGGGCTGCTGGCCGGTCAGGATCTCGTAGAGGATCGCCCCGAGCAGGTAGACGTCGCTGCGGTGGTCGACCTCCTCGTTGTGCCCGGTGGCGACCTCGGGGGCCATGTAGACGGGGGTGCCCAGGATCGTCCCCGCGCGGGTTTCCTGCGAGGCCGCGCTCTCCGTCAGGCGGACATAGGACGAGGAGAGCCCTCCGGACGCTGTCTCCGGCTCGCCCAGGACCTTGGCGATGCCCCAGTCGAGCAGGATCGTCTCGCCGTACTGCCCCTGCATCACGTTGTCCGGCTTCAGGTCGCGATGCACGACGCCACGGCTGTGGGCATAGGCGACGGTCTGGCAGAGGGAGACGAAGATCTGGAGCAGGCGGAACTGCTCGACCTCCCGCTGATGCCCGTTCGCCGACTTCTCGGCGTGATAGTCCTGGATCACCTTGCGCAGGGTGCGGCCCTGGAGGAACTTCATGACGTAGAAGGGCTGACCATCGTCGGTGTAGCCCATCTCGTGGACGGGGACGATGCCGGGATGCTCGAGCTGGCCGGTGACCTGGGCCTCGACCTCGAAGCGCTGGACCTGCTCCGAACGGCCGCCGAGCATCCGCTTGAGCGCAACCTCGCGGCCGATCGTCGGGTCCTCGGCGAGCCAGATCTCCCCCATCCCGCCGCGTGCATGGAATCGCTTCAAGACGAAGCGTCCGCAATGGGAGGCGTCGCCCTGTCTCCCTCCTCGGTCCGACGACACTCGCCCTGGGGGGCCGACGCGCACCGTCGGACCATCCTCTCCCGATTGCAGGGACGTGGCGGCCGCGGTCTGGTTCCCTCCCGTGTCGCCGCCCCCAGCCTCCGAGGAATAGACCTCGGTCTCGGCCAGGCGAGCGGATCCCTCGGGGCCTTCGGCGTCCGCGATCGTCTCGTCCCAGCACCCGGGCATGGCGACGGTGGGCAGGTCGCCCCGGGTGCGCCCATCGGCCAGGGTCTCGGCGACGCCCCCCTCGGTCCTCGGCAGTTCGTCGGGCCGGGCACCGCCCTCCGAGAGCTCGGTCCGAGCCGGTAGGGGGGACCGGGGGCCGAAGGTTTCGGACTCGCCCCGGAGCGTCTCATCGGTCGACTGTGTTGGCGAGGAGTCCGCCGGCATGTCCACACCTCGTCTCGAGAATCAGGCCGATGGGACCTCGGGCGAACGTTCCCCGGCCGTCGATTCGACCCGAGAGCGGCGACGTTGGCGATGCTGCTGCCCGACAAGCGCGACGGCGAGCACCAGCGCGGAGGCATAGGCCTTGGACCCGCCCGAGGCGTCGTCGGCCGCTTCTTCGAAGACCCGGCCGAGCCCTTCATCCCAGAGGAACGCCGCGTCGCCGACGGCGATCGGGCTCGGGGCGGGGGCCTGGTTGGCGGCCGGGATCGGGCGTCGCGACGGCATCCCCCGGCCGATACGGTCGACCCTGTTCGGTCCTCGGGCGCCGACCGCCTGCTGCGGCTCGGGATCGTTCAGGGCCCCGACAACCTGATCCCAGAGGAGCTGCTCCATCGGCCCGCCCCGGGCCAAGGCCCTCCGGAGTGCCCCCAGGCCGGACATCAGCCGGAGGGTCGACCTCGCCGAGGGGACCAGGCCCCCCTGATCCTCGCCCAACCACTCATCCAGCCCCCTGACCACGCTGGCCAGGAGCCGTCGGAAGCGGCTCCCCTTGTTGCCCGGGAGCCCCAGCCCGGCGCCTCGGATCACGCGGCTCATGTTGGCGATGAGCGCCTGGGTAACGCCGCCGCCCGCCGTCCCCGTCGAGTTGCCGGTCGACGTGGAGACGACCGAGAGCGAGGTCGAAATCGCCAGGGCCAGTTGCTGCCCCAGGCCGAGGCCCTGCGCCGCGGCGAGGTCGGCGTCGCCTGTCGCCCCCCCGACGCGAGGTTGCCGGGCCCCGCGGCGAAGTCGGAGGTGGCCTCGCCGGGCTCGCCCCCCGAGTTCGATCCTCCTCCACCCCCGCCATTCGGGTTGATCGGCTGCCCGCCTCCGCCCTGACCCGAGCCGCCGGGCCCGGGCAGGGTCAGGGCGAAGCTGATGCCCTGAGGCTGGCTGAGGAAGCCGTCGGTGAAATTGAGCGTCTGGCTCGACCCTGGGCTCAGGAGCACCGCTCCTCCTCCAGCATTCTGCGAGATATCACTTACGCCAAGCTGGAAGCTCCCGGAGACGTTGGCGAGCACCACAACCTCGACATTGCCGCCGACCGAGACGTAAGTTTGGCCGAGACTGTTATTGTACGCCCCCGTCTTCTGGTCGTAAGCGACCTCGTCTCCGCGGGGCGTCTCGAGGTCGAACGACACCGGGTCGAACCAGATGATCGTGAATGCCAGAGGCATGCCGGCCGCCGCGAGGGCCATTGTGGGGGCGAATCTCGCCTGGATTTGCCGGTTGACCTCGTCCGTGATCTCCGACGTGCTGACCCCCAGCGATCGCAAGAGGTTGATGATCGACGTCAGGTCGTCCTGCAACTGGACCAGGAACGGGGTCCCCGAGGAGACGGCCGAGAGGTCCCCCAGTGACGTCGGCTGGACGACGAGGTCACGCCAGACCGAGACCGCACCATTGGCGATCGGCGCCTTGTCCCCCTGGCCGAGCGAGACGATCGAGCGGCCGCCGTAGACCCCGGTCCCGGCCAGGAGGTCTCCCACGCCCGCGAGGTAATCCGCCGCGCGGAGGCCCGGGGCGAGGGCGACCACGTACGTCCCCGCGGGGAGGACCTGGTCGAACAGGAGCGTGACGGTCTGTCGCGTGACCGTCGGGAAGTAGTAGCCGGCCCTGACCCCGACCTCGGCATGGGGAGTGTAGATGACCGACTTCGCGCCGGCGACGCCGATGGGGATCACGCGGAAGGTCTGCCCGTCGGGCGAGTACCAGGTCACCGTATAATTCCCGACGTCCTCGGCGGAGGCCCGATCGAGGCGATCTCCCTGGAAGGTCAGCACCAGGCTCGTCGCGGGCCCGCCGGGCAAGGGCGACAGGGCCTGGACCGAGACGAGTTGCGGCAGGACGGCGATGTTGAGCGTGTAGATCCCGAAGCTCGAGGCATCCAGGCCGAAGACGCGGATCGTCAGCACCTCGCCTTGCTGCGCCACGAGCCGGAACCGGCTCCCGGAGCCGAGCACGTTCCCGGCGGTGTCGAGCACCTCGACCTGGAGGCCGGGCCCCTTCTGGTTGAAGAAGAGCGCGGAGACGTCGACGACCTGGTCGCCGCTGCCGGCCACGACCTCGGTCGGGACCGTGTACGTGAAGTAGGACGCCGGATGGCTGGGCGCGATGACCTGAGGGGGCGTGACGATATGGTCGTCGCCGCCGAGGTCCCTGGCGGTCTGCGGGGTCGAGTTCGAGGGGAACGTCAGCGGCTTGCCGAAGATCAGGGTCACGCCCCCGGCGTCCGTCACGATGAGGTCGGTCGAATCCCGCTCGCCGCCCGCCTGGATCACGGCGATCTGGCCGGCCTTCCCGACGTTCGCGAGCGTCGCCCCCGCGCCGAAGCCCGCGTACTTGCCGGCCCCATCGACGAGACCCGGCAGCAGGATCACGCGGGCAGGGCCCAGGCCATCGGCCGACTCGGTCGTCACCACGATGTCGAGGTGGCCGTCCGGGTCGCCGAGCGAGCCCGACCCCGGGCTGCCGTAATCCACGAGCGCCAGGCCTCCGATGATCACCCCTCCGCCTAACGAGGAGCCCGGCATCGTCGCCCGGAAGGCCTGCGGAGCCTGGAAGGTCCCGTCGCCATTGCCGAGGAGGACGGAGACGATCCCCGAGGTCGCCCCCCCCGTGACGAGGTCGAGCCGGCCGTCCCCGTTGAGGTCGATCGCCCTGGCGACGGAGACCCCCTCATTCAGAGAGAAGCTCGTGCCCGCCTGAAACGTCCCGTCGCCGTTGCCGAGGAAGAGCTGCGCCTGGGGATCATCTTCGCCGAAGACGATGAGGTCGGCCCTGCCATCGCCGTCGAAGTCGCCGACGACCATCGGCCCGACGCCCTGCGCGAACTGGGTCGTGTAGATGACCGGCGGCAGGAAGGTGCCGTCGCCGCGCCCGATCAGGACGGCGAACTGGATCCGAGCCCCCGGCGTGGAGGGCTGATCCTGGAGGACGATCAGGTCGGATCGTCCTTGATTCCGGAGGTCCCCCGCCACCAGGACCCCCGCGTTCCGCAGGGCATCGAAGCGACGCTCGGGCTGGAAGGTGCCGTCGCCGTTGCCGACCAGGACGGAGACGTCGCCCGAGAGGGCGTTGGGGAGGACGATATCGGGGGTCCCATCGCCGGTGAGGTCGGTCTGGGTGATGTCGCGGCCGGCCGGGGAGAGGCTGCCGTTAATCCCAGGCCCCGCGTCATAAGACCTGGGGGCTCCGAAGACGCCATTCCCGAGGTTCAGCAGGACATCGACCGCGTCGGAATCGGTCGTGCTCGAGATCATCACGTCCGGGCCGCCGCCGTTGAGGTCCCCGACGGCGATCGAGTTCGGGTCGCTCTGGGTGGGGATGAAGAGGGTCCGGATGTTGGGCGTCTGGAAGGGGTCCAGGTAGGTGACGCGCAGGTTGAACTCGTACGTGCCTTGCCCCATGACCTGGATCACGAGGTTCTCGCCCGAGACCACCGGGATCGTCAAGCTCTGGACCGCACCCGCCGCCGAGGTCGTCGGCGAGATCGCGCCGAGCAGTTGCTTTCCGTCGCCGAGGAAGATCTGGAACCCCAGCGCCTGCGACACGTTCGAGGCCGCCGTCACCGTGACCACGAGGGAGCCGGTCAGGATCGAGCGGACGGGTATCAGCGGCGCGTTCCCCAGGTTCGACGTCACCTTGGCGGTCGTCTGCTTCGATGTCAGTTGGCCGCCATCGGAGTCCACGACCGAGACCGAGATCGGGTACGTCCCGACCTCGCTGTAGATGGCGTTCCCCATGACCCGCCAGGTCGAGACCCCGCCGGAGGTCCCCACCGGCACGATGGAGACGAAGGGCACGCCGGCCAGGCTCCCGCCCCAGTCCACCTTGGCGTTGAAGTCGGCCAGGTTCGCCAGCGGATTCGAGGAGGTGAAGGTGGCGAGGACCCGCGTCCCCGTGTTGGCCTCCTGCCGGACGCTGAAAGTGGTCGGGGTCGAGGAATCGGCCAGGGTCGCCGCCGAGACGACGAGGCTCCCCTGGGCCGAGATGGAATACGTCCCGAGCCCCTGGACCTGCACCGTCACCGGGTTCGTCCCGGCCTTGCGGTACGTATTGGAGCCCGAGACGCGGAACTGGCCGGAGCCGTCAGTCGTAATCGTCCCCGACGAGACGTTGCCGTCCCCCCAAAGGATCGTGGCGGCGAAATCCCCCGGCGAGGCGTCCGTGATCGACGAGCCGAAGGACGCGACCAGGCCATTGAACGGGACGCCGACCGAGGCCGATGCGTCCTGCACCGTCAGGTCCGACGGATTCGGCCCCGAAGCCTCCGCGTTGATGACATTCGCGACCCCGAGGGCCGTCGTCGAGTTGCCGCCGTCGTCCCGTATCGTGACCTTGATGCTGTAGGAGCCGGCCTTCTGGTAGGCGTGCCCGGCGGTGACGAGGAACCCGCCCGAGCCGTCGAACACGATCGTCCCCTGGCTCGCCGAGGCATTGGTGTTGGTGCCGTCCCCCCAGGAGATCGTGGCGGTGTAGGCGCCGGCAGGCGCGTTGGCGTCGCCGTCCACGAACCGGGCCAGGCTCTGCTTGGAGGACTGCCCGCGCACGTAGTTCAGGGGCATGCCCGAGGCGGTCAGGGGCGGGTTGTACTCGTACGCGCCGATGTCGACGATCCCCTGCGAGATCCGGGGGACGCCCCGCTCATCGGTCCCGCCTGCGGGGGCCAGGGCGTTGCTGCCCGCGTTGAGGGCGGGGCTCCCGGGGAGCAGGGCCATCGTCTGCGTGGGACCGCCGTTCGCCAGGAGCGGGCCGAGCCCCGGGTCGAGCGGAGACTGGGTGGTCCCCAAGAGGTCCGACGCCGACCAGCCGGCGCTGCCGTCGGCCGTGCCGATCAGGTTGTGCCCCAGGGACGAAATCCAGGCCCCCGAGATGTTCAGCACGTCCCCGCCGATGTTCGCGGCGACGATCGTGTTCGCGAACAAGGTCGACCCGCCGGGGCCGGTCCCGTCCTGGTAGAGGCCGCCGCCGTCGTTGACGTAGGTGTTGCCGGCCTTGTTGTTCGAGATGGTGTCGTTGACCAGGACCATCCGCCTCGACGCCGGCCCTTGGGTCGCGTCGATCCGGTTGAAGATCCCTCCGCCGAGGTTGGTGGCGATGTTTCCCCGGAAGGTGCTGTTGGTGATCGACGCATTCCCCGCGCTCGAGATCCCGCCGCCATCGAACGCGTTGTTCCCGCTGAAGGTCGACGCGTTGACGAGCAGGCTCGCGTTGGCGGTGCTGTCGATGCCGCCGCCGAGGTAGGCGTTCCCGGAGAGGATGGCGCAGGCGTTGATGGTCAGCGTCCCTGCGTTCGCGATGTTCCCGCCGTTCCCCCCCTTGGCGTTCCCCGACATGATGGTCAGCCCCGTGAGCGTGACGTTCGCCCCCGCGACGACCTCGAAGACCCGGCTCAGCGCGTTCCCGCTGATCTTGAGCTTGTCGGCGCCAGGGCCGACGATCGTCAGGTTCTTGCCGAGGACGAGTTCCCCGTCGTCGAGCGTGATCGTCTTCCACGAGACGCTCGGCGCGAAGACGATCGTCGCGCCGTCGGGGGCCGCGGCGATGGCCCCTCGCAGCGACCCGATGTCGTGGACGTCGTCGTTGACGTCCGTCACCGTGAGGGTCGTCAGCAGCGTCCTGGCCTCGAGCCACTCCCATCGCAGGGGTCGAGGCCCGCACGGTCGCGCCCGACGGCCGGGCTCCTTCCCGCCCCGACGAGGCCGAAGTCTCTCAGACCCAGACCGGCGCAGAGGAGACATCAAATCCTCCAGGCCCAACCCAAAGATGCCAAACCTAGTTGACGAACCCGCACGGACCCAACTCGGCGGGCCGAAGACCTCTGCGGATTGCCCCTTCCGCAGGATGCCCCTCTGGCGTCGACTTCAACGGCGACTTCGCCAAGGGGCGGCACACCACCTTGAAACTCGGACCCTACCCTCGAGCCGGCCTGATCAATCTCGTCACTTCGTCGGCTAAATCACGCCGCCGGCTCTCCAGTCACCATCTTATCCTCTTCCGACCATCCATGACACTCTTTTGTCTTTTGTGTGCCCAGGTCAGAATCCCAACCATCACGATCTCGCCCCGACCTCAGGCGAAGCATTGAACCCCATCCCGATCGATCCGGACCACCTCGCCTCGATTTTTATGCAGACGTCTTCGATTCTCCTATTTTTCAAGGCCGACTAACGTTGTTGGCTCTCGCCCTCGACGAACCAGGTCCCGCCGAGCTTCCCGAAGGAGCCATCGGAAATACCATCCCCGGGGCGCTTGCGTTTCAGGTGACTCGAAACGTCCGGACCCGATGCGGAGTGACAACCTCACGACATCGCACGAAGCCAGCCCCGAGCGTCTGCCCGGGGCTGGCTTCGAGAGATGGAAGACGCGTTGAACACCGCCACCATCGTTTCGTCAGAGTCCTGTCCTTACATCTGACGCATCAGCGACTCGACCGCCTTGTCCAGACTTTCGCCGATCGCGTCCTTGTGGCAGATGATCCCCTTGGCGTCGATCACGAAGATCGTCGGATATTGCCGCACGTGGAATTTCTCGACGATCGGCCCACCGTCCACGTCACCGTCGTGCCAGTGCGGCCAGGCCATCTTCTCGGATTCGACGGTTTTCTTCGCGGCCTCCGCCTTCTCCCTGCAATTGACCCCCAGGAGGGCGAACGGCTTCCCCTTGTATCTCTCGACGAGTTCCCGTTCGTGCGGGACTTCCCTCATGCAGGGCCCGCACCAGGAACCCCAGAAGACCAGCACGACCACCTTGCCCCGAAAGTCGGACAATTTCAGGGTCTTGCCGTCGAGGTCCGTCCCTTCAATCTCGGGGGCGGGCTGGCCCACCTTGATGTGATGCATCTCGTCGAGATGTCCCTCGGCGACCTGCGCCAGCGTCTTTTGCCGGGTCGTCATGGCACGGGCTTGCTCGATCTCCTCGGCCGTCAACGGCTTGTCGTCCCATTTCGGGACGGGCTCTTTCAGCAGGGCTTCCAGCTCGCGGAGCCTCGTCGTGATGTGGGGGAGGTCGCCATAGTCGGAGATGACCTCCCGGTAGAGTCGTTCCGCCTCGACGAGGACGGCCTCGGGGTCGAGTAGGCGGAGGCCGACGCGGTAGCCCTCGGCATCGTTCGATGGGAGCACGGACTTATTCACCAACTTCCCGGCGGCGTCATAGGTTTGGAACTGGATGGGTCTTGGTTCCTTGGAAACTCGAGCGCCCTTGACAAAAAGAGCCTTGACCTCGAGATACTGGGCCAGGGCCAACCGAGCCAGCCCCTTCGCCTCGCGCCCCTTGGCCCCGGCATACAGGCCCTCCATTAGGGCATCGCGATGGCGGGAGACGAGGTTGTCTAACTGGAGGGCGACCCGAACCGCCTCGGGGTCGTCGGCATGCTGGTTGACCAGCGCCTCGGCGGCACGGGCGAACTGGATGCCGTAAGGGCCTTCGTCGGTCCGATACGTCTTGTCCAGGACCCAGACGAGGGCATCGCGGGAGGCCGGATCTTTCGGAGCCGTCAACGCGAGGTCGACCATCCTCCGGGAATACGCGGCATCGTCGGGGGCCCTATCCCCATAGATGTTCCACCTCTCGAAATCGGTCTTGGCCGCCTCGGCGGCCTCGGCGACTTTCCTCTGCTCGGCCTTGAACTCGGCCCGGATCTGCTTGAACCGGTCGGCCACAGACGGCTCGACGGCCTTCGGCTTCGGCGACGGTTCGACCTTCACCGCCGGCGGGGCTTCCTGCTTCGGCTCATCCCTGCGGCCGAAGACGACGGTGCCGGTCCCGAAGCATCCCAGGCCCACGAGCACGGCGGCAGCCATGAAGAGTCCTTTCGACATGGGAACATTCCTCAACGCGAAGGAAGCAAGGGCGACGACGGTCGCCGGGACCGTCCCGGCCGCACCTTTCGTCGCGCAACGGGTGGCCGCCTCGAAGAGGGCTTCTGACACGGCGGCGGCCCGGAGTCGACTCGGAGCCAGATAAGCCGGGAGGAGCAGGGCGGATCGGGAGAGGCCGCGGCGGACCAGCCGCGAGCGCAGGAGGTCCTTCGCCCGCGCCAGGCGGCTCCCCACCGTGCCGATGGGGCAGCCCAGTTCCGCGGCCGCGTCCTTCAGCGCGAGCCCTTCCAGATAGCAGAGGCGGAGGGCCTCGCGATAAGGCCCGGGCAGCCTGGAAATCTCCGCGTCCAGGATCGGGCCGAGTTCGTCGGGGAGGCTCGACGGGGCTTCCCACGACTCGGCCGACTCGCCGGCCTGATGGGGACGCTTGAGTGCCTGTGATCGGGCCCGGTTCGCCACCTTAAGGCTCACGCCGTGGAGCCAACCTCCCAGCGAGTCGTCGACCCGGATCGACCCCGCCTTGCGCACCAGGACCAGGAACGAGGCCTGGAAGGCATCGTCGACGTCATGGGGATCGGCCAGGACTCGGCGGCAGACTCCGAGGACCATCGGCCCGTGGCGCAGGACCAGGGTCGCGAAGGCGGCCTCGGCGGAGGCTCCGGCCCCTTGGGCGAATCGCTCGAGCAACTCGCGATCGGTCAGGCCCACCGAGCCTCCCGACTCGAAGAGCGAGCCGAGCCCTCGCATGTAATCCGACGCGCCCCTCGTGCTGCCCGCCATCCCGTTGGGTCTCCTTGCCGCGTTTCCTGCCCTACTATGCGGCCTGGAGGGCTTTTTATCCCGCTTTCTTCCGAAAGTTTTGGATGGACCCATCAACGAAAAAACGCGAGGCCCAGATTTGCATCCGGGCCTCGCGTTCGGAGTTCTAGCCTGATTCGTCGGGGACGAATCGGGTCGATCTCAATACATGTCGTCGTAGCCGCCGCCGTGGCCGCCGCCCGCGGCGGGCTTCTCGTCCTTGGGCATATCGGCGATCAGGGCGTCGGAGGTCAGCAGCAGGGTGCTGACGCTGGCGGCGTTCTGGAGGGCCGAGCGGGTCACCTTGGTCGGGTCGATGACGCCGGCCTTGACCATGTCGGTGTACTCGTCCTTCAGCGCGTCGTAGCCGAAGTTGCCGGTGCCTTCAGACACCTTGGAGACGACCACGCCGCCGTCCTGGCCGGCGTTCTCGGCGATCTGGTGGATCGGGGCCGAGCAGGCGCGGACGATGATCTGGTAGCCGGCTTCCTCGTCGTGCGTCAGGCCGGTCGGCTTGACGGTCTTCGCCGCGCGGAGCAGGGCGACGCCGCCGCCGGGGAGGATGCCTTCTTCGAGGGCGGCACGCGTGGCGTGCAGGGCGTCCTCGACGCGGGCCTTCTTCTCCTTCATCTCGCTCTCGGTCGCGGCCCCGACGTTGATCTTGGCCACGCCGCCGGCGAGCTTCGCCAAACGCTCTTCCAGCTTCTCGCGGTCGTAGTCGCTCTTGGTCTCGGCGATCTCGCGGCGGATCGCCTCGATCCGGCCCTTGATCGCGTCGGTCTTGCCGGCGCCTTCGATGATCGTCGAGTTATCCTTGTCGACGATGACCTTCTTGGCCTGGCCGAGGTCCGTCAGGGCGACGTTCTCGAGCTCGATGCCGAGGGCCTCGAAGATCGGCTTACCGCCGGTCAGGACGGCGATGTCTTCGAGCATGGCCTTGCGGCGGTCACCGTAGCCGGGGGCCTTGACCGAGACGCAGCGGAAGGTGCCGCGGAGCTTGTTGATGACCAGGGTCGCCAGGGCCTCGCCCTCGACTTCCTCGGCGATGATCAAGAGCGGCTTGCCCGTCTGGGCGACCTTCTCGAGCACCGGGACCAGGTCCTTCACCGACGAGATCTTCTTCTCGTAGATCAGGATGTAGGCGTCCTCGAGGACGGCTTCCATCGAGGTCGGGTCGGTGACGAAGTAGGGGGAGAGGTAGCCGCGGTCGAACTGCATGCCCTCGACCCACTCGACCTCGGTCTTGAGCGACTTGCCCTCTTCGACCGTGATCACGCCGTCCTTGCCGACCTTCTCGGTGGCCTCGGCGATCATCTTGCCGACTTCGGAGTCGAAGTTCGACGCGACGGTGGCGACCTGCTCGGTCTCCTTGGTGTTCGACACCTTGGTGCTGAGCTTGTGCAGCTCGGCGACGATGTCGGAGACCGCCCTGTCGATCCCGCGCTTCAGCAGGGTCGGGTTCACGCCGGCGACGACGGCCCGAAGGCCTTCGTTGTAGATCGCCTCGGCCATGACGGTCGCGGTCGTCGTGCCGTCGCCGGCGACGTCGGAGGTCTTGCTGGCGACCTCCTTGACCATCTTGGCGCCCATGTCCTCATACTTGTCTTCGAGCTCGATCTCCTTGGCGACGGTCACGCCGTCCTTGGTGACCGTGGGCGAGCCGAACGACTTCTGGATGATCACGTTGCGGCCGCGGGGGCCGAGCGTCACTTTGACCGCGCGGGCCAGCTTGCTGACGCCGCGCTGCATCGCTTGGCGGGCTTCCTGATCGAAGGCGATCATCTTGGCAGCCATGGATCCGTCACTCCCTCTTCAATATGGATACGGTTCGATGTCGGGTGGAGGTGGATGGTCGGTAGCGTAGCGTCCGGTAGCTCAGCTCGCTCAGTCGAGCACGGCCAGGATGTCGTCCTCACGCATGAGGAGCACCTTCTTGTCGTCCGGGAGCTTGAACTCGTCCCCGGCGTAGGAGGTGAAGAGGACCGAATCGCCCACCTTCACCTGCAGCTCGCGACGCTTGCCATCCTTGGTAAGCCGCCCTTCGCCAACAGCCAGGACCTTCCCCTTTTGCGGCTTGTCCTTGGCGGTGTCGGGCAAAACGATCCCTCCGGCGGTCGTTGCCTTCGCCTCTTCCCGCTCGACCACCACGCGATCGCCCAACGGCTTGAGATTCATCGACCCGGTCTCCTTGCTGTACAACTTGCGCCTTCTCAACTCGGCCCGGGAATGCCCTCGATCCCGGGCCATCTTCAAATACATCCGCCTCGTCTTCGCGGATGCAGGCGCAAATTCATCGTCGCCGTGAATATGCAAGCGATGCGCCAGACCCCAATCCGACTCTCAATTCCCCTAAGGCCAAAGACTTACGCCAACATCACCCGATCATCGCCTTGAAATTGACTCTGCCGCTATGGGCACGTCCCGCAGGGTTGACCGCCATTCTGGCAGTTCCCGGCAGGTCGGCGCGAAGCTACGAAGGAGGGATGACTTCGCCGGTCCGGCCCCGAGGCCGCCTTATTTCAGGTCGAACGCGGGGATCTGGTTCGTCACTTCCTTCACCTCGGCCTTGAGCCCCGCCTTCTTGTGGTCGAGGAACCGCCCCTTGAGGGTGTCGACAGCCAGCGGCGATTTGCTGGCGAAGAGGCCGGTCTCGGTCCGGGGCGGGGGGAGGGTCGAGATCGCCACGAGGTATGAGCCGGCCGGGGCTCCGTCCGAGAGGCCATAGGTGGTCAGCTCGAATTTCCCTTGCTCGTCGGTCCTCCCCATCGGCCGGGGCGTATCCTTGGCGACCTTGGATTCGTCCTCGGGGTGGAACGTCACCACCGCGCCGGAGAGCGGCTTGCCCTGATACTGGATCTGGCCGCTGACGGGATAGACCGGGACCTGCCCTTCGGGGGTCCCGCCACAGCCGGAGAACATCGAGGTCGCGGCCACGAGGAGAAGCAGCAACGCGGCCCGGCGACACAAATCAAATGCACACATCATGTTCCTCGCACACTGAGAGGATGTCGATCGGTTCGAATGCGACGCAGAATCCCTCGGGAGGGCCGACCACGTCGTCGACCCTCCCGAGGGACCTTTGAGCGGAGGCCATTCGGATTGGGGTGCCCCTCGACCCGCATCAACCCGGGAGGGGCTGGCGGATCAGAGGGGCCTTGGCAGGATTCGGGCGGGGCGGGGGATCAATACGAGTCGGACGAGAGGACCTCGCCGCCGTTGTAGGTGATGAGGCCGGCGAAGACGGCGGGGCTTGTGGAGCGCTTGACGAAGTGGACGGAGCCGTCGGCGAAGACGTGGTTGGCCCCGCCTGGGTGGAACGCATAGACCTCGTTGTTGTTGCTCCAGTTGGTGTGCTCGCGGCCGCCGTCGCCGTCGGTGTAATACTCGCTATTGTAGTCGGCCCAGCCGGCGCCCGAGCCCACGTCGGAGCCGACGGGGTTGCCGCCTCGGTAGCCCGGGATGCGGTCGCCGACGTTGTACTGCTTGCCGTTGAGGAAGAAGTAAGGCCGGCCGGCGTCTTCCGACATCAGGATGGTGTTCGACGTGCCGTCGGTCACCTCCGCGATCCGACGCGCCTTGTTGCCCTTCAAGAGGCCCAGCGAATCCACGCCGGCGGCGTGCGGGATGTTATTGGCCGTCAGCCAGGAGTCGTTGATGCCGTCGTCGACCGAGTAGTCGCCCGCGGCGAGGGTCGCCTTGTAGCCCCCGCCGTAGAGGGCCTGGGTGATGCCGTCGGAGTAGTCCTGGGTCCGATACGGCGGGGCCGACGGGCAGTACATCACGTTGAGCTGGACGCGCGTGACCGTCGTGTTGACGGGCGCGGGGAACGGCTGCGAAATGTTGTAAGCACCATACATCTGCGACTGTTCGAAATAAGGGAGCAGCAGGGTCGTCCAGGTCTGGACGTCGAGCTGCTGGTCGCAAACTTCGTTGATCTGGACCGGGCAGGGGGGGATGTAGTTCGGGTCGGTCGTCGGCAAGGTGGTCAGGTCGATCGGCTGGCTCGGCGGGGCGAGGAGCCCGTGGGAGATGACCCACGACGGGGCGAAGATCCCCTTGGTCCCCTCGAAGTTGTGGAAGGCCAGGCCGATCTGCTTCATGTTGTTGATGCACTGGGTCCGGCGGGCGGCCTCGCGGGCGGCCTGCACGGCGGGCAGCAGCAAGGCGATCAAGACGGCGATGATGGCGATGACGACCAGCAGCTCGATGAGCGTGAAACCCGGGCTCGACACGCGGCGTCGCGGTTGGACTAGCACGGCGGGATCTCCTGGTAGTGTAAGCGAGGCAAGGCGAGGCATGACGGGCGCGGACGAAGATCGGCCACCCCCGGGAATGTTCGCCGGAATGATCCCCTTTCGTTCTTTGGTTTGAATGTGTGAATGATGAATTTTCTCCGAAGCCGGGAATCTCGCCCGGCCCCGGAGGATGCAGGCCCAAGAAGGCCCGCGAACCGGCCCGAGCAAATTTAAACACGCAGCATATCTGTCAAGAGCTTGCGTGCGTTGCCTTCGATGAGAAGCGCGGCGACCTCGGCCGGGAATGAGGCCTCGAGCCAGGCGAGGATCGCCGGGACGTCGCCGAGGCCGTCGAGGACCTGATCGACGCCCAGGAAGTCGGTGCCGATCGCGATCCCCTCATAGCCGGGCTGGCCCAGGAACGGCAGGCTCGCCGCCTGCTCGATCGCCGCCTTGACCTGATCCCTCGACTGGAAGAAGGGAGGGCTGACCCCCATGCCGATGCAGCCTCCCAGGGCCCGGAGGCGCCTGAGGCTATCGAGCGTGATGGCCCTCGGCGAGTCGAAGCCCTCATGCCAGGGGGTGCCGTGGCTGTAGGCCGGGAGCAGGCGTCCGGGCCGGGCCTCGTCGGCCTCGAACCAGTCGAGCACCTCGGAGATGGATCGGGGGTTGAGGTGGGCCAGGTCGAGGATCGGGCGCGGGGCCTCGGGGACGGAGCCGATGTCGGCGAGCGCCTCGAGGAAGGCCCGCCCGAGGTCGGTCAGGCCCCGATCGTCGCCGGGTTGCGAGCAGCCGGCCAGGCCTCCGCTGGGCATGTAGCTCGGCTGGAAGAGCCGGACGCCTCGGCGGAAGAGTTGGGGGAGCCGTTCGAGGTCCGCTGAGCTGCGCACGAGCGCATCGAACCCCTCGATGCCGATCACGCCCCAGCAGAGGCCGTCGGGATCGTCGAGGAACCGGATGTAATCGTCGCGGTCGGCCAGGAGCCGGCCGGGGAACTCGGCCTCGATCCGCGTGATCAGGGCGGCGAGCGCGGCCCATGGGTCCGCCTGCTTCGCCCAGTCGTCGGCCCTCCGGTAGCAGGAAAGGATGGCCGCCCGAGTCCCCTGGAGATATCCATCCGCCTGAGGCAGGCGGGCCGAGACCCCTTCGTACAGGGAAGGGTCGTAGACCGTCGTCTCCGGGGTGTACTGCAAGAGCCAGTCGGTGTGCAGGTCGATCAGTCGCAACGAGCCAGGCATTCCGCGATCCGTCCTCGATGAATTTTGGCGATGGGGTGGCCCCAGGCGCCACCTCGGGAAGAGTCTACTCGCCGGAGTCGGCCCGGCCTAATGGTCGGCCGGGGGCTGGAGGGGGAGTCGATCCAGGTATCGGGCGATCATGCCGTGGAGCCCCTCCCAGAGGACGAGGTCGTGCGTCGACTTTTTGTCGTCCCATCCCCACCAGCGGATCGGGGGCGCATCGGCGAGCTTCGACGGCCCGAGTTCGCCCGGCCAGAACGCGAAGGCTCGCCTGGGGGAAGTGGCGTCGGTGGGGGCCTTCAGGATCGAGGCCGCCGAGCGCCCGGGATGGGCCTTCGCCTCCAAGGACGCCGCGAGCAGGCCGTCGCCCCAGCCGACCAGGACCGTCGCCCCCTGGCGAAGCACGCTGACCGGCTTCCCGGAGACATTGCCGAGCCACCGGGCATCCGACGGCAGCGACCCGAGAGCAGCGCCCTCCTTGGGATGACCACGATCCAGTCGACTCATCACCTTCGGGAGGAACTGGGTCGCGAGCCGCCCGGCCGACACCTCGTCGACGAGGTGCAGCGCCAGGATGCCCCCCGAGGCATTCCCTTCCACTTCGGTCCGGACATAGCCCGAGACCCCGCGCAGCTTCGGCCAGAGGTCGACCTCGGGCCGCACGGAGGCCGTGGCAGCGAGCAGATTGAGCCGGACGCGGAGCGGCGCCACCTGGGCCCTGGCCGGATCCGCTCGCTCGATCCGATCGGCCCAGGCGAACGCCGAGGCCAGCGACTCGGCGTCCGGCTCGACCTCCATCGCGAAGACCGCCTGGGCCTTCTCGGTCGGGAGCCATTCGAGCCAGGCCGGGTCGAGGCCTTTCCCCTGGGGCGGATCCCACTCGAGCTGCGAGTCGAGGTTGAGCGTCAGGGTGTCCCCCTTGACCGTGAGCAAGCCTTCGCTGACGTCGACCCCAAGCCCTCGGAGCGCCTCGACGACCCGGCGCTGGGTGATGGAGCCTTTAGCCACGAGCCTTCGAGGATCGAGCCGGATCAGCATCCCCGAGTCGACCTCGGGATGGCCGACGATGTCGGCCCCGGCCTGGCGGATCGCCTCGGGCAGGTCGGCTCGCGAGCCGGCGAGGGTCAGTACGCCCGGCACGCGAGCCACGAGCGCCGAGCCTTCGGGACCGAGTCGGTCCACGCCGATTCCGTCGAAGGGGGCCGAGTCGCCGCCGTCGGTCAGGATCAGGGCGGTGACGAGGGCGGCGAGGTTGCCGTCATCGTTGGGGGCCACGGCATACCAGCGGATGTTCCCCGTCTCCGAGTCGATCCCGATGCCGACCTTGGCCTGATCGAGTGACTTGAACTCGCGAACCATCTCGGGGTTGAAGAGCGATATCAGGGCCTCGAGCGGCTTGCCGAGCCCGCGGACGTCCTGCGTCGCGAACCGCCAGGCCGCGAGCGCCGCGGCCGGGTTGGCGGCGCGCGTCCCCTGAAAGAGGGCGATCGCCCTCTCGAGCTGGACGTCGGGGCGGACCCAGCGGATCGTCACCGCCCCGGTCGGGTCGTCGGCCCTCGCCCCACCCGCGGCCAGGACGCCGACCAGCAGCGTCAACGGGATCTTGAACTTCGCCCCCATGCTCCCCTCCCTGAATACGAAATCCTCAACTCATTGATTGTGGCGGAGACGAGGGCCCCAGAACAAGCACCTGTCTGCGCACGGGCGTCGGCGGGCCACCCGGGCGGGAACCGGCAACGTCGACCCAGGTTGCTTTGGCCTTGAGCCTATTCGCCACCTCTGCTAAGTTTCCGGCGCGCCAGGAATGCGCCCCGTATAACCCAGGATGGAAATGCCGTGCCGCATCCCATCCGCCTCGATCGCCGCACACCCTAATCGAATATTCGACCGTCGCCAGCACGGCAAGGAGGCCCCTGGGATGGACCGCCGCACGGCTATGTTCCTGACGATGATGTTGGGCGGATTGATTCCCCGCGGTCTCCGCGCGCAAACCTCGGGCCGAAGCTCGGGCAAGAAAGGATCCACGAAACGGATCGCCCTTCAGCCGGTCCGCAGCTCCGGCGACGAGGACGACCTGACCCCTCGCGACTCGACCGAGACCGCCAAGGAAGTGGATGTCTCCCCTTCGAGCATCCCCATCCAGGATGGGCAGATCTGGAAGAAGTACGACATCGGCGACTACGTGGGGCTCAGCCAGAAGTCGAACAACCCGCAGAGCGCCCTCGTCGAGTGGATCTTCCGGCGCACGGGGACGGCCCCCTGGCACGGCGACAAGCTCGCCATCCTCAGCGCCTCCCGGACCCAGCTCCACGTCCTGAACGACGCCAAGATCATCAAGCAGGTGGACGAGGTCGTCGAGCGCTTCACCCAGGCGGTCAGCAACCGCCTCGCGATCCGCGTCCAGTACGTCGCCGCCGTGAATCCTCGCTGGCGCTACGCGGTCTTTTCGCACCTGAAGGCCAAGGGGTCGGGGCCGCAAGGGCAGCAGATCTGGACGATGAGCACGGAAGAATCCCACGCCGTCCGGGCCCAGATGCAGGTCCACCAAGGCTATAAGATGCTGGCCGAGCAGAAGGTGGAGATGATCAACGGCCAGACCCTGAAGATCGAGACCGCGGAGACGCGCGGCTTCACCGGCGGCCTCCAGCGCGAGGCGGCGGCGGGCATGGGCTATCAGCCCAGGGCCGACAAGCTCAGCGAAGGAGTGACCCTCGAGCTGAGCCCGCTGCTGACCTTCGACGGCGACATGATCGACGCGGCCGTCCGCCTGACCGCCAACACGGTCAAGTACCTCCACCGCGTGAAGGTCATCGCTCCCCGAGAGATCGGGTCGAGCGAGATGTGGGTCGACGTCCCCGAGGTCGTCGAGACCAGCCTCAACACCACGGTCAAAGGGTGGAAGCTCGGCGAGACCGTCCTGATCTCGGCCGGCATCCAGCCGGGCATCCTCCAGTCCAAGAACGGGTTCATGAACCTGAGGATCCCCGGCACGACCCCGACCGAGACCGAACTCCTCGTCTTCATCGATGCCGAGATCGTCAAGGAAGAGACCGCCAGCCGGCCGAAGCCCCGTCGCAACGACGAGGAAGAGGATCTCGACGCCGAGGCCATCTCGACCAAGCCCAAGCCGCGTCGCAGCCGCGCGGAGGCCGAGCCGGACGCCGACCTCGAGAACTCCGAGAGCGACGAGACGGCCAGCCGACCTCGCACCCGTCGGAACCGACAGATCGAATGACCGGGTCGAGGCACCTCGATCCGGCCGGGGCGTGAGCGTTCCTCGAAGACGCAAAGCCCACTCGCTCCTGAAATAACGATTCGCGACGGCTTGCGCCCGTGAATCCGAGCGTGGAGACGCCGCGCCTTTGCCTCCGGGGAGCCCGCTGACGACCATACGGCTCGTCAGTCGGCGGGAATGGCGGTATAACGAAGACGTTCGCCTATTCGCCTGAATCCTCCCGAGGCAACCGCGTCATCATGCAGTCCCCTTCGTCTGGTCCGGCGTTAGCCTCCCCGCGAAAATCCGGCGTGCTCCCCTCGATGGGCGGCAGTTACTTCGCCCTGGCGGTCCTGTTCAGCATGAACTTGCTGAACTATGTCGACCGTTATTCGTTCTACGCCGTCGCGACACACATCAAGGAGGCCCTCAAGATCCAGGACACCCGCCTCGGGTTCCTGAGCTCCTCCTTCATGATCGTCTACACGATCGTCACCCCATTCGTGGGCTGGTTCGGCGATCGCTACAGCAGGCGCTGGATGCTCGCGTTCGGCGTCGGGCTCTGGAGCCTGGCGACGGTCGGCACGGCCTTTTCCAATACGTTCGAACAGATGTTCTTCTGGCGTTCCCTCCTGGGGATCGGCGAGGCCACGTACGGCGTCATCGCCCCCGCCCTGCTGGCAGACCTCTTCCCGCCCAGGGTCCGCGGCCGGGTCATGGGCGTCTATTTCCTGGCACTGCCCCTTGGCGGCGCCCTCGGATACGGGATCGGGGGCTGGGTCGCCGGCAACTTCCACTGGCGGACGGCCTTCCTGGTGGTCGGCCTGCCCGGGCTCCTCGTCGCATTCGCCGGCCTCCTGATGCGCGACCCCGGCCGCGGGGCCTCCGAAGGCCATGCGCCGGAGGTACCGCAGCGTCGAGGCCTTGGCGACTACCTCGCGCTCTTCCGCTCTCGCACGTTCCTCTACAACACGGCGGGCATGGCCGCCGTGACGTACGCCTCGGGGGGATATGCCGTCTGGGGCTCGACCTTCTATCAGACGGTTCGCCACATGTCGGTCGAGAAGGCGGGCCTGACCATCGGGGTCCTCACCGCCGTCGCGGGCCTGGTCGGGATCACGCTGGGGACCACCCTGGCGGACTTCTTGCTCAGGTTCACGAAGCGAGCCTACTTGCTCATGGCCTCCTGGGCCGTGCTGGCCGCGATGCCGTTCGGGGTCATGGGCATGCTGGAGCCTCGCGTGAGCGTCTCGCTGGGGATCCTCTTCGTCGCCATGGTCCTGCTGGCGATGGTGCTCGGACCGGCGAACGCGATCACGGCCAACGTCGTGCCGCCCCACCGTCGCGCGGCCGGTTATGCGGTCAACATCTTCCTGATCCATCTGTTCGGCGACATCAGCTCGCCGATCGTGATCGGCTACCTCTCCGACCTCTTCGGAAAGACCGTCATCACGCAGTCCCCCATCGGTGCCCTGGTCCGATCCATCGGCGCGGGCCCCGTCGGCGACAACAACCTCACTGTCGGGATGCTCTCGGTCGTGCCGATCCTCTTCCTGGGTTTCATCTTCTTCGCCATCGCCTCAAGGCACCTGCCCAAGGACCAACTGCCTGCGACCGACGCGAATCCCATCGCCGGCCCCGCCCACTGATCGGGCTGCCTCGAAGCGGACGGGCCCAGTAACCAGGCTCGCGTGACATACCGGATCTGGTTTGCCTCCTCGGGCAACCTGGACCCCAGGACCTCGGGAGGATCGTGGACGAGCCACGATCCTCCCGAGGTCCCTTCGTTTTACCCCTTGGAATCGACTCGACTCGGCTCGGCTCGGCTCGGCTCGAGCTTACTGGGTTTGAGCCGAAGGGGAAGCATCGGAGGGGCGGCCTCGCGGCCTTCGGCCCGAGCTTGATGACCGTCACAAATCGAATAGCAACGTCTATCTTTTCATTGAACACTTTTTGGAATCAACAACCGCGATGACCAGGCCAGGCCGCGGACAACCCCGATAACAAAGCCCTGAAGGACGACCTGTAATTCTGATACAATATGTAATTTTTCGGCGACAACTCTATTGCGATACGCACATATGCACGCTATCGTCATACATAGGGAATTCGTCGTGCGGCTGTTCCCCCTGTCTTGTCTTGCGACGAATAGTCCGGATCGGGTCATCCGGAGATCACGTGACGGCGATGAATTTCTCGATTCATTGGCGATCAATCCGACTCCATGCCGGTACGCTCCTCGCAATTGCGGGGTTCGGCCTGATCGGGCCGGGCGCTGCCCAAGCGGGGTGTCACGGTCGCGTCGTCGCGGACTCCGATACCTCCAGGGCGTTCGCCAGCCTGACGTCGTTCGCCATCGACTCGATCACGGGCGTCACGACCGATCGCTCGCGGGGGTCCGAGGAGCGACGCTCTCCTTGCTTCGGACTCTCCTGCTCGGAGACGCCGACGATTCCCCTGGCGCCGTCGCAGGACGACCGCCAGGTCGATCACTGGGCCTGCCTCTTCCCCGACTCGGGGGCCGATCCCGAGTCGTTCGAACCCCAGACTCATTCCGAGAGGGTTTCCCCCCGGGACGTTGCATCGCCCCTCGACCGTCCGCCTCGTCTCCTTGTTATTGTCCAGGCAAATCAGCACGTTTGATCCCGTTTTGTGATGGACTACGGTGCCTGCGCACGGGGGTACGCCCCCGTGCCCACCGGCCATGGTGAGGCATCACTCTGGCTTGGGTTCACGCAAGGTCACGATCATCGATCGTCTCGTATTCGAGGGGGTCCCTCGTCGAAGCCGGCAGGGGTGCGCCCCGAGGTGTCGTCGCGACGCCGATCTCTCGATCGGCCCGGAGTGGCACGCAAGGTTGTCGCGTCCTATGGGTCTCTTGACCAAATGACGTGATATTTCGTCCTTTTCAAGCATTCTTTATTGCGTTGTGGAGACGCAATCGCCTTGTTTGTCGCGTCGATCGCCCCGCAGCGATCCCGTTCGCCTTGCGCGCCGGGATTCGCCGCGAGGAGCCGGCTCGCCGTCCGTCCTTTCTCTTCGCTTCATCCTGTTCTTGAAGGAGAGTCGCCCATGAAGCCGCGTCGTTCGGGATTCACGCTCATCGAACTGCTGGTGGTGATCGCGATCATCGCCGTCCTCATCGCCCTGTTATTGCCCGCCGTTCAGGCGGCGCGCGAGGCCGCCCGCCGCGCCCAGTGCGTCAACAACCTCAAGCAGCTCGGCCTGGCCGTCCACAACTATCATTCCGTGAATAACTGTCTTCCGGCTCAGTGCTGGTACCTTGCGAATACATGTCTAGGTGGCTGGTCTCCGGGCTGGTCGCTGTCGATCATCCCGCACATCGAGCAGCAGGCGCTGTTCAATGCGTTCAACTTCAGCCAGGGCCCGGACCAGGCCCAGAATACGACCGTCTCTTACAACCAGTTGGCGGGATATCTCTGCCCGTCCGAGAGCGTCAAGCAGCGCCCGCAGGCCCCCTGGGGCGCGATCAGCTACATGGCGAACGTCGGCGGCCCGGGCGTGGTCCAGAACTGGTCCGGCACGATCGTCCCCGCCTACGGGACCTGCCCGTACCCGCCCTACAACGGCTGGTGGGGTCAGGAGGCCAACATGGCGACGTTCGGCTTCGAGAGCGTGACCGACGGCACTTCGAACACGGGCCTCTTCAGCGAGCGGCTCCTCGGCCTGCCCGGCAGCCCGGCCGTCTACCCCGGCGGGCAGAACATGAAGCGAGGGATCTGGATCATCGACGTCACCAGCACCCCGCCGAACTCAGGAAGCGCCGCGAACGCGCTCCAGATGATCGCCAACTGCAAGGCGGTGCCGTCGACCAAGGCGTCGGATAACTCCAACCTCCCCGGCGCCTACTGGTCGATGACCTTCCCCTGGCACCTCGTCGTCAACAGCTATAGCCACTTCGGCGTGCCGAACTCCATGACCTGCATCGGCAACAGCACGGCGTCCGCCTCCTACGATCCCGCCTGGGGTGGCCGGACCCAGTACATCCCGCCGAACAGCAACCACTCCGGCGGCGTCAACGTCTGCATGACCGACGGCTCGGTCAAGTTCATCAAGGATTCGGTCAACACCCAGACGTGGTGGGCGCTCGGCACCAGGAACCAGGGCGAAGTGATCAGCTCCGACGCGTACTGAGCCGATCCCGAAACCCATCGACGGCCGGCCTTCGCGATCCAGTTCGCAAGGCCGGCAGCGACGGGCCTTCGCGTTCGAACTGATTACGAAAATCTCGCGGCATTCGCATAGAAGACGAGGCTAACGATTCCAATGAAATGCATCCGACTCTGGATCGGTGCGGTGCTCGTGGCGGGTGGCGTCATGGGCTGCAGCGACAATGGCGAACTCGAGGCCGGGATGCCCGCCGGCGAATTCAAGGGCGTCGCCCCGACGCTCGAAGCCAAGCCGATCTCGGCCAAAGACATGCCGAAGGTCAAGAAGAAAGGTCCGGCCGTGCCCGTACCTGGCCGGGCCTGATCCTTCCCCGACACCGGTCGACCTAACCCCTTCGACCAGCTTCCCGCGACTCTTAACGCCCCGGGCTCGACCGAGCCCGGGGCGTTTTTGGCGTTTGTAGTCTTACCGAACTCGCCAATGCTCACCGGGGTTATCCCCGCGGCTCCCCTCCTCGAAATCCCTCGGGACTCGCCATCATCCCCGTATTCCTGAAGAGGCCGACCGAGTCGCGAGCGCGGTGATCCCGACTGCGACGCGGCTTGAACGACTCCATCCTCGCCGGACGACCGCCCCGGAAACGCGAGAACGCCGAGGCTTGAGCGGCGTCTTGCCGCCAGGCCTCGGCGTTCGGTCTGACCCTCGACCCTGCCTCAAACAGGAAGTTGAAGCAGGACATTTCGATCCGAGCCTTTGACTCGGATCATCTCGGCTCGATCCGTTGCTCGGCTCAATTCGCCTTGGGATTGAGGCTCGGCGAGCCGGGCAGGGGGGGCAGGGCGGCGGTCTTCTCCGAGTCGGTCGGGACGAACTTGCTGGCGGCCTGGCGGACGGTGGCCGACTTGTCGTCCCTGGCCATCTCCTCGAGGCGACGGCGGACCTCGGGGGTCGGGCGGCTCACCAGGGCCTCGACCGCGCTGGCGCGGACGGATTCCTCGGCGTCACGCGAGAGGTGGAGCAGCCAGATGACCGGGTCGATGTCCGTGCGGCCGACGAGGAGCGGGATCACCGAGGCGCGAAGCTCGGCCTTGGGGTGGAAGATCATCCGGCCGAGGCTGATCTGCTCCTGGTTCAAGCCCCTCGTCTTGAGGACGAACTCGGCCATCTCGGGGACGCCCGGCTCGGGGTCGTAGAGGTGCTTGAGGATGGCGTCCTCGGTCAACAGCCGGGGGTTCCGGGCGAACGAGACCAGGACCTGGCTGCGGACGATGCCCGCGCCCTGGCCCATGTCATCGAGGTAGGGGATCGCCGGCGCGGCGGCGTCGTCGATCGGGAGATAGCCGAGGCAGGCGACCGCGGCTGCCCGGACCTGCGGCACCTTGTGCGTCAGGCAGCGGACGACCGGCCCGTGCAGGCCGGACTTCCAGGCCACCAGCGCCTCTTCGGTCACGGGCTCGGGGGTGTTGCCGGGGATCCAGACCCAGAGGCGGCCGATCTCGGTGAGCGCCGTGACGCGGGCATTCATGTCCGCGTCGACCAGGCCGGCGACCAGGAGCTCGCGGAGCGGTTGGAGGACTTCCGGCCAGTTCGTCGGGGCCGGATCCTTGGCGAAGCGATCGAAGATCTTCGTCGCCAAGGTCAGGGCCACGCTACGCCCCTGTCCCGAGAACTGAGGATAGCCCGCGCGAAGGCCGGTGATGACGTCCAGCCACTCCTTCGATTCCGCGTCCGGGATCGCCGTCAGAGGGGCGTTGTCCTTGGGGATGACCCGCCGCTCCAGCGCCGAGAGGGCTCGGGCGTCGCTATCGCGAAGCGCCGGGGTCAAGACGGACAGCGGCGTCCGCTCGTCGAAATTCACCGGCGCGGCGGGGGCCGCACTCCGGCGCCCGGGGCGTGTGACGCCCACAACCAGGCCGCCTACGACCACCACTCCGAGCACACCGGCAATCCAGATCCTTCGTCCCTGTCGCCCTGCCATGGGGAGCCTCCGTGCAATACAGACACCTCCTGGTCCAACTGGCGGCAGATCTTAGTTCGATTCCGATTCCCGGCAAGATCACTTGATCCGCTTCTCCGGGACGAAAAGATCAAACTACCCAGAACACCCTTCTTCCCAATAACCCTAATAATTGCCCCAATCGAGGATCACCGATCAGGAAACGGAGCGATTCGACCGATCTTTGGAAAGGAGAAACGAAGGGGTTGCGGGGCGGAGCCCCCGAGCAATCTGCTTCGCCGTTTGTCGCCTATTCGCCTCAACGGAGTTGCCATGAATTCCCCCGTGGTCGGTCGAAGGCTGGCAACGAGGATCCTCGGGTTGGCCGTCTTATGCTGCGGCCTCTTCTGGGAGCCGAACCACCTCGGTTACAGCGCCACACGCACAGTCGATCCCGCGCAGGTGGTCCCCATCGACCAGATTGCGCCTGAAAATAGGGAAAGTGTTTCCGAAGTCATTCGTGAACACACTTTCCATCGCAAGGGTGCTCCCGAGACGTTCCCCTGCAACCCTCGAGTCTACCTCTTCCTGCTGAACGAACCGGGCATCACGCTGTCGCTCTGGCAGGACCTCAGCACCTCCCCCGTGCGGCTGCAGCAGATCGCGCCCAATCGATACCAGGGGAGCGACGGGGCGGGAGCCTCGGCGACCTGGGAGTTCGTCTACCGTTCGCCCAAGCTCAACGTGCTCCTGTGCAACCTCGACTACACCAGCCCCAGGGGTGCCGCGCACCTGCAAGGCCGGGTGGTCCTGGTCGTCCACACGGGATATTTCCGGGAGGCCAGCGGCGAGCACTGGGTCCAGCACGACGTGGAAGCGTACGTGAAGGTGGATTCCAAGGGGTGGAAGGCCGTCGCCAGGACGGTTCGCCCCCTGATCGAGAAACTGCTGGAGGACCAGGTCCGCGAGGCCGGCTGGTTCGTCTCCCTGATGGGACGCCTCGTCGCGATGTATCCCAACTGGGCCTGCCAGGTCACCGGCAAGCAGGAAGCGATCAACCTCGAGACTCGCACGCGATTCCGAGACGTCGTGATCCAGACTCGCAAGCCGGGCGCCTTCACAGGACGCCCGACAATGGTCGAGAACACCGACCCTAACGTGAAACGCCGCTGATCGACCCGCCTCGACATTCGACGATGGGAATGGGCCTCCAGGCTCGTGGGCATCGCCCCAGGATTTCGGCGATGGCGCGAAGAGGATTTGACTTCGCCAGACCCCGCACGACTCGCCTTGAAGCCCGTTCCCACGCTCGATCTCCGCTCCCAATCCTCGCCCGACTTCGGGCATCCATCTCAACCGCGAAGTCACGGCCTCGACAGGGCGTCGATCCTTCGCCGCTATTGTTGAGATCGGATCTTCCGATCCGCAACTTGACCCTACCACCGACAAGACCGCGACAACCGGCAAAGTCGGGGTTCTATCCCTGGCGTCTGCCGCTATAATGCCCGGCCTCATGATCGAAGTCGGATCCCGCGGCGCCGGCCTTCGCGTCAAACGCGGAGCCACATGTCATCTGCCGCGATGGTTCCCGCTCGGACGGGACGGTGCTCATCCCAGGGAAGGGAAGCCAGCGCACGTCCTCAGGAAGGGAGGCAGGGATGCACCCGACTCTCCGCCCGGCCATGGCCATGTTGAATCGTCTGTTTCGAGGGTTGGGACTGGATCCGCAAGGGAACAAGGCCCGCCGGGGACGGCGACGCCTGGAGCCCCAACTCGCGCCTCTCGAGAGCCGACAGCTCCTCTACTTCTCCCCCGCCGTGGCCACGGCCGTGCCATCCACGCTCTGGCCGCCCAATGGCGGCTACGTGCCCGTGGTCGTCTCGGGCACGTTCCGCGAGTTCGCGCTCGTCAACGACAAGCCGGTCTTCACGCTCCTGCCGGGGCCCAAGCAGGCGAGCTTCAACGTCGTGGACGAGTACCACAAGGACGAGCCGAGCGGCCCGATCCACCTGAAGAACGAGGGCGGGGGCGTCTTCAGCTACTCATTCACGATCAATCTCCAGGCGAGCCGGAGCGAGCAGTTCGCGGCGGGTCGCCGTTATTACATCAACGTCGCCGCCAAGGACAACGACGGCTGGAGCGGCAAGACGCTCGTGGTCCAGGTGCCCCTCAGCCTGAAGGATCGAGGGCCTGGCCCCGTGGTGGTCACGCCTCGGATGCTCGCCCAGCGCGCGGCGGGCGCCCACGGCAAGCACTAACCGATCCGCATATCGTCCCGCGCCGACGCGATCGTCCGGTTGTTGAAATGGAGCCGGCGAGGCCCCCTCTTACTTGACGAATCCGAGGGGCAGCTTCAGGACGCCGGAGAAGAATCCGACGGCCGCGTTGGCGACGGGGACCGACGAATCGAGCGCCGCCGTGGGGTTCTTGACCGTCCCCGAGACGCGGAGCTTGAGCAGGCGGTTCGAGAGGTAATTGGCCACCTGGAGGCTCGCCTGGTCGCGACGGCCGATGGTGTCGCGCAGGCCGGGGATCAGCGAGACGAGGGCCTGGCCGGTCTCCGGGATGATCTGGTTGGTGTTGATCAACACTTCGAGATTCAACTGCTGGTCGAAGCCCACGGTCCCCGTGGCGTGCAGTTGCACGAGCCGACCCTGGAGCGAGAGCGACTCGACGATGAGCTGGCCGTTCGCGATGGTGCCGGAGAGGTCGCCGTCCTCGAACAGCCCCCCCTTCGCCGCGCCCAGGAAGCGGTCGATCTCGCGGAAGACCGGGATGTTCAGCAACGACGCGTCGTCGAGGTCGAGGTCAACCTTGCCTCGATAGCGATGGGGGGCGGTGGGATCGGGCCCCGAGAGCGTGATCCGGCCGTTGATCCGACCCGAGGAGGCCTTGGCCGCGTCGGAGTTGATCCTGGCGAGGGTCTGCAGGTCGACGCCGTTGAGCTGGACCTGGCCCTGGAACGTCCTGTCGCGACCGATCCGGAAATTCGCCTCGCCGCGGATCTGCCCCCCCGCGAGCCGGACCGAGGCCTGTCGGATGTGGACGGTCCCCAGGCTGGCGTCGGGAGCATAGGAGAGCTCGGCCGGGATATGCAGGTTGCTGACGGGCACCCCCGCGAGCCTGGCGTCGGTGAGCTGGACGTCCCCCGAGGCTGAGAAAGCCTTCTCGAGCCCGCCGCTGAGCCGGATGGTGGCGATCCCCGTCGCGTTCTGGGCCAGTTCGGGCCAGGGGGCGAGGAGCTGGCGGAGCACGGCCCGATCGATCCGCACGCGAAACCCGCCGCGAGGGGCCTCGGTGGGATTATACGTCCCCCAGGCGACGCCGCTCGCCGCCCCCCCCAGGACCGCCCCGCTGATCGGATCGACGCGCACGCTCGAGGGCGAGATGTCGACGATCCCGCGGAGCTGCCCCAGACCCAGCTTGCGAGCCCAGGCCAGGTCGCGGAACTCGACGATGCCCCTGGCCCAGAGCCCCTTGTCCGCGCCCGAGAACACCTGGCGGATGTTGGCGTTGAGGGCGCCTCGGCCCGAGAGCGGATCGAAGGCGCCGGCCGTCCCCAGGAGCTTCCAGATCGGCTGGAGGTGGAAGCCGACGAATCGAAGCTCGCCGGTGGGGGCGATCTGCGCGGCCCCGTCCTGCGAGAAGTTCAGCGGGAAGTCGCCGAAGAACTTCACCTTGCCGCCGAGGCTGTCGGCGGTGACCTCATACTTGACTACGTTCTCCTGGACCTTGACGACGACGTTCAGCTTCTCGGCGGAGAGGCCCTGGACCGTCAGGTCGGGGGAGTTGAGTTTGACGTCGGCGTCGAGCTTCTTCGCCTGCGGCTGGAGGACGAAGCCGATGCGGCCGTCCGCCTTGCCCGAGAGCTTCAGGTCGAGGCTGGGCGCGGCCTCCGTCAGCTTGGCCGTGTCGACCCCCGCGATCGTCACCGAGCCCTCGACCGGCTTGTCGAGCGAGATCGGCACCCTGGCCTCGGCGGTGATCTGGCCGCCGAAGGGCTTCGCGCTCACGTCGGAGATCACGATCGCGTTGTCCTCGGTCTTCCAGCGGAAGGGGACCGAGGAGAGGGGGATCGCGCCGACCTGGAAGTCGGCGACTTGCCCCTGTCCCAGTGTCTCGAGCACCGACGGATTCATCGTCCCCTTGGCCTCGGCGTGGACGGTGAGGACGCCCGAGACGGACGTCGGCACCGAGAGCGCGGGGAGCAGGCCGCTCAGCTTCGCGAGGTCCCAGCCGGCGACGTCGAGGTTGCCGTTGTACGCATAAGGAGCCGCCAGCCCGATCTCGGCCTTCCCGTTCAAGGGCTTGTCGGCGAGCCTGGCCTCGAGCCTCGGGACGCTCAGGCGCGAATCCTTGAGCCCGAAGTCGAACGAGACGCGATCCAGCGACGTCGCCTGATAGGTGAGCCTGACGCTCTCGGCCTTGCCCGATGCCGACCACGAGGCCGGGTCGGTCGCGGTGCTCAGGTTCGTGTCGGCCGAGAGCTGGAGGGTCAGCTTGCCGGAGGCCGGCGTGGGCCTCGGCAGGACGGGGGCGGCCAGCTCGCCGACTGGCAGCTCATTCCCCTCGACGGCGACCGTCAGCTTGCCCAGCGGGGCGACCTCGGCGCGGAGGTCGCAGCGGAAGCCGCCGGAGGGCAGGGGGCCTTCGGTCGGGATCGCCGCGGCCTGGGTCGGCGGCGGGGGGTTGTCGGGCCCGCCGTCGGGGCGGTCGACCAGCACGCCCCGGAGCTTCTTCAGCTCGAGGACCCCTTCCGTGAGGTCGATCCGGGCGGTCAGGAGCCCGAAGTCGACCTTGTCGATCGACGCCCCCTTGAGCGTCAAGTCTCCATGAAATGCATATGTCTTCACGTCCCTGATCGTCCCCAGGGGGACTGTCGCGTCGGCCTTGATGGAGAGCTTGCCCGTGATCGGGATCGGCAAGGGGAGTCCGACGAGGGCTTGCGCCTTGACGATCAGTTGCTGGACATCCACGTCCTCGAGCTCGATCTGCGTGGAGATCGACTTCGGCAGGTGGAAGCCCCCGAATTTGGGCTTGGACGCCTTGGGCGCGGGTTCATCCGTCTTGGCCTCAGGCTGGGGCTGTGACTGCGGAGGCTCGGGCTGCGGTCGGGCCTGCTGCGGCGGATCCTGGGCCTCGGCGATGAAGGCCGTGCGGATCACCTGGACGGCTCCTGTGATAGCCGGGCCTGCGGACGACACCGACGCGATCGAATCGTCGCGCGAGGGCCGGCGATCGCTCGAGGTCCCCGGATTCTTGGCGTCGAACTGGAGGTCGGAGCCCTCGGCGTGCATGGCGAGCTTGAGGGACTTCACCGGGATGCCCTGCACGGTGCCCCCCTCGACGACGGCCTCTCCCGAGGATCCGGAGAGGTCGACGCCCGCCGGGTCGAGCGAGGCCCGGAGCGCCACCTTGCCCGTCAGCTTGCCGGTGATCTCCGCCTCTTTCAGTTGCCAGGACGGGGGCGTCTTGACGACGTCGATGCCGATCATGGTCAGGTCGAGCGCCACCTGCGGCGGAGTCTTGCCGAAGTCGAGCGAGCCATTCGCCTCGACCTGGCCGCCGAGGGCCTGGCCTCGGGCCGACTCGAGGCGGAGCACGCCGTCGTCGACGCGGATCGTCCCCTGGGTCTGCGTCGTCTCGAGGTCCATGCTCGGGAACTTCGCGGACGATTCGAGGAGCTTGACGACCGTCTTCGTATGCAGCACGGGGACCGGGTTCGTCTCCCAATCGAGTTCCACCGAGAGGTCGACCGAGCCCTGCGGCGCGACGTGCTCGAAGGCTTCCTTAGGGATGAAGACGACGCGGGTCATCCGCTCCGGGTCGGTGATGATGCGCTTGCCGGTGAAGATGATCTTGCCCTGCGTCGAGGCGGAGAGCTCGATGTCGCCGGTCGAGTTCCAGTTCCCCCAGTAGGGGTCGCGCGCCTCGCCGACGAGCTTGAGGGTCTTGCCGTCGGCGTCGGGGGCGAGGGTGGCCTCGACGCCCGAGACGACCATGTCGACGGGGCGATCCTCGCGGCGGAAGGTGATCCGGGCCTGGGAGGTCTCGATGCTCGGGAGCGTGCCCGAGACGCCGCCATCCCCCTTGACCTTCGGCAGGTTGAGGAAGTGCCCCTCGCGATCGAGCCGGAAGGTCACGCGAGGGGCCGTCACCTTCACCTTGCCCGGCGTGAACCGGCCGCGGAGCAGGCCGCCGAGGGTCAAGTCGGTGCCGACTTTCTCGACCGTGAGCCAGACCGGGGAGTCGAGCGCGGCCCCCTCGTGGAGGGTCAGCCCGCGCACGCCGGCCGACGTGCCGTTGAGCCACCAGCCACGGATCGTGACCTTGCCATCGAGCCTCGATTGGATCTCCTGGACGATCACCGCGGGGATCACCCAGAAGTAGACGCAGCCCAGCGCCACGGCGATCAGGGCGAGCCCGATCCCCGCGAGCTTCGCAAGCTTCGACCTGGATGGTAATCGCATGTTGCGTGGTCCCTCCCAACGCGCCAACGTGACGAATGTCGTGGCCGCGCTATCGCGAGGCTGCAAATGTCTTACCGATCTCGAGATAACCTCGAGACTCGACGCCCCAAGGTGGGATCGGCGAATCCCGTCCGCACACGTTCCCCAAACTCGGGTCGAACCCAAGGCCGATCGTCGAATGGTCCGGTCATTCCTGGATTTCCGGCCGAAGAACAAAGCCGGAAGCATGGCCTACTGGGCTTCCGGAGGATTGAAGAAACCTGTATCGTTTTTCCGACTCGGGGGAATCCGATCCTTCCGAACCAAGTCGAGATTGGTCAGACAAGGAGGTCTGATGAGTCATCCCTTCGTTTTCCGGCCGGGTTCGACCGACGAGCAAGTCTTCGGCGGGGTCATCTACGGCAACGAATACCGCCTGCCCGACGCGTTCGGGCCCGACGACATCGTCCTCGACATCGGTGCACATATCGGCAGCTTCTGCTTCGCGGCACTCGAGCGGGGCGCCAACCACGTCCACGGCTTCGAGCCATTCTCGAAAAATTATGACTGCGCGAGTCAGAACCTCGCCAGTTACCAAGGGCGCGTCACCCTCTATAATCAGGCGGTCTGGCGATCCGACCGGGTCGTGAAGACCCTCTCATTCACGTCATTCGAAGGCGAGAATGAGTCGGCGGGGCACGTGATCGACGCCAATCGCGGCGAGCCCGTCGAGGCGGTCTCCTTCGACGAGGTCGTGCTCCGGCTCACCGAGAACGGCAAGAAGCGGATAAGGCTGATGAAGATCGACTGCGAGGGGTCGGAGTTCCCGATCCTCTTCACGTCGAAGACCCTTCACCTGATCGATAGCATCACGGGCGAATATCACAACTTCGCGGACAACTACGACTACGGTCCGGGCGAAGACCACTTCTTCCACAAGATGCCCGAGCACGCGAAGGTAGAAGGGCACGACCGCTACATCCACGAGGACATCGCGGCCAAGCTGAGAGAGTCGGGCTTCGACGTCGAGACGATCCCTTGCCCGCACATCCCCACGATCGCGGGCTGGTTCCACGCCTCGAGGCCACAGGCCGCGGTCAAGCCGATCGAGGGTTCCGGAAAGCCCTGGAAGAACCTGATCCTCAAGTTCCGCCGATTCCGCCAGAGCGCCTGATCGGCGCCTGGCGGCCGATAGAACACCCCGCGCCGGGATGGGGCTATGCGACGTCCTTCATCCCCGGCGCCCGCCTCCGACGACGGCTGATGGCCAGTTGCGTCTGGGCGTAGAGGGTGCGGAAGCGATCATCCCAGGTGAATCCCCGGGCGATCCCCTCCCTGCCGGCTTCACCCACGGTCCTCGCGTGCTCGGGGTCGTCGACGTAGCGAGCCAGGGCTTGAGACAGCTCGTCGACGGCTCCGAACGGGACGAGCAGGCCATTCTGCTCATGCTTGACGACCTCGGGGACGCCCCCCGCGTCGGCGGCGACCACGGGCAGGCCGTTGGCCCAGGCCTCGAGGAAGACGATCCCGTAGGAGTCTGTGCGAGAGGGCATCGAGAAGACGTCCATCGCCGCGAAAAGATTTGCTCGGTCTTCGGTACTCAGCGTGCCCGTCACGATCAGCCAGCTCGGGATGCCGCCGGGGTACTCGGCCAGGAACTGCTCGAAGTGCGGCGAGCTGGCCCCGGCCATGACGAGCCGGATCGGCTGATCCGCGCGGGTCTCGTTCAAACGCGCGACCGCGTGGACGAGGTCGATGCTCCCCTTGTTGGGGTCGAGCGTGGCCAGGTGGCCGACGACCCTGGCGTCGGCCGGGATCGAGAGCCGGTTGCGGAACCCTTCGCGATCGCCGCCGGTCACGGCCTCGTGCTCGACGGCCATGCCCATGGTGAGGATCCGGTCCCTCGGCACTTTCCAGCCGTTGATGACGCTCGCCTCACGCTCGGTCGGGACGACCACGAGGTCCGCCTCGCGCAGAAGTCGCCTCTGGTGCGACTTGGTGTAGCCCCGATTCACGGGGTCGCCGGGGGTCGACAGGTGGAGGAAGGGGGTCAGGATCAGGGGGGCCCCGGAGGATCTCGCCAGCCTGAGCGCGGCGTAAGAGAAGACCGTGTAGGGGAAGGCGACGGCGAAGACGGCGTCATACTCCCCCCTGATCTCATTCAGGCTCGGCAATATCGGCATATAAGAGGCCGTGCGGCATCGCGTCGGCCAGTGCGGGGCGTAGCTCGCGAGCTTGCCGAAATAGCGCTGGAGCGGGAAGTGGCGCACGGGGAGCCGCTCGACGCGGGCACCATCGACCCTGGAGACGCGGGGGGCGTCGACCTGCTTGCGCGTCGGGTCGGTGAAGTACCAGAGGTCGTGCGCATTCGTGGTGAAGACGTCGGCCTCATGCCCCGTCTCCACGAACCGACGAACCATGGCCCGGCCATAGTTCTCGGAGCCCCCGATGCAGGGATAATAGCGATGCGAGAACCAGGCAATGCGCATCGGCGATCTACCTCCTTGTTGCGAGTCGACGCATCCGGGGCCTGGCCCCGGGCATCGTCTCGCAGCCCCGCCGGTGTCGCAGACCCCATCCTTGGGGAAGACCGGCCGGGCTTCGATCGCTCGAGGGAGACCCCGCGATGAGGATCTCCCTCGAATTCACAAGTGCGTCGCCGCACTTCTTGTCAACGTTTTAGCGCTTCAAGGGCTCGGACGGTCCACCGGCCCTGGTCGGCGGGGCCGGCTTGGCGGCGACCGCCTCGGGTTTGGGCATCGAGCGGTCGTAGATCCGGAGCTGGATCTGCTTCGGCGCGGCGTGCGGGGGGATGACCATGATCGGCTCGCGATTGCCGATCAGTTCCTTGACGAGGGGGATGTAGTTCCATCGGCCGCGGAGGTGGGCCCCCCGGACGACGACCCATCGGGTGTTCGGATCCCAGCGGGCGTCGTGGATGTCGGCGAATTGCAGGCCGGGCTTGTCGCTGAAGTAGAGGGCCCAGTTCGTCAGGTCGAGGACCTTGCCGGGCTTGTCCGCCGTCTCCTGCGCGAGCCAGTCTCCCGCGTCGCGATAGGCGGCGAAGCTGCCGCCGAACGGCGTCATCGCCTTGACGTGGGGCGTCACCACGAGGGCCGCCAGCACGACCGCCCAGACCGCCGGCCCGAGCTTGAACCGCTCCTCGCCGCGCCCGAACCACTTGCCCGGGATCACGACCGATTGCATCAGCCAGCTCAGCCCGTTGGCCGCGGCCATCGTCAGCAGCAGGCAGGGGATCATCGCATGCCTGACCGTGCAATAACCGCCGGTCGCGTGCAGGCGGATCAGCCCAACCGCCGAGGCCGCGAGCATGATCGTCAGGAAGAGCCAGACCTGGGCGCGCGACGACCAGGGCCGTACCGCGAAGATCCCGAGCACGGCCGCCGCCAGCAAGGGGGTCGAGACCGACGTGCGCACGACCTTCCACATCCGGCGCGTCGACTGGCGATATGTCTCCAGGACCGTCTGATCGGCCGAGAGGGGGCGCTCACGCTCGAGCGCCTGCGGGGCCGAGGCGGGCGTGGTCCCGATCAGCCTGGCGATCGAGGGCTTCGTCCCGAGGCCTCCCTTTGAAGCGATGTAAGGCCCGACCAGGAGCAAGGGGCCGATGACCATGAACCCGACCGCCGCCCACCAGCGAGGCCAATGGATCCGGGTACTCCAGTGCAGGGGGAGCAGCAGCAGGGTAACCACCAGCGTCAGGGGGAGCAGGAGCCCTTCCGGCCTCGCGAGGTAGGCGACTGCGCCGAAGGCGATCGTGAGTGGGAGCCAGAGGAACTTGCCCTCACGCAGGAAGCGCAGGGCCGCCCAGAGGCCCATGGTCCAGAAGAAGAGGAACGTCGACTCGCTCAGGACGTTGATCACCACGAACGCGAGTATCGGGTTCGCGATGAATAAGAGCGTCCCGAGCCAGGCGGCCGTCGGCCCGAACATCTCCAGGCCGAGCATATAAAGGGGAATCACCAGCAGGACGCAGCTCGCGATGGCGACGACCTGGGCGGCGCGCTGCCACGAGACCGGGCCCTCGCCGCCGAAGATCCGGTGGACGGTGGCGATCGCGATCGGGTGGACCGGGTGGTCGACCGACCGTACCAGGCCTTCCGACCACGCCCCCTTCTCGATCCGTTCGGCCTGCTTGATATAGCGGAGGCCGTCGGCGAACGTCACTTCGGAGTGATAGTTCAACCACGTAAACAGGAACGTCGCGCCGGCCATCAAGAGCCCGACGCGAATCCCGTGTTGAATCAGCGACACGCCGGTCCGTCCTTTCGTGGTTGGTGGGCAGACGCCGAATCATTAGCGCCCACGCCGCGTCCCTGCCGAGATGATCGTCGCCGGTTTCGTTGCAGGCTCCGATTCGGGTTCGCTGTCGGGCTCCGAGATGGACTCGGCCAGCATCAACACTTCGCGACCCCGGGGCTCGACGCCGGCGAGGATGGCCTGGGCCACCCGCGCGATCATCCGCCACGCTCTGAGTTCTTCGGCCTTCCCTAGCATCCGACACGTCAAGGCTCGCACCGCCGCCTCGGCCTTGACGACCCCGGCGAGCGTGCGAAATTGCCATTCTGGCAAGTGTTTGCGGAAATAAAGCAGCTTGCTGTGCCTGGTGATGACCCGCATCTTGGAGGAAATCGCCCGATTTTGCAAGGGATGTAGGTGGATCACCTCCACGCTCGGGTCGTATTCGACCCGCCATCCCAGGTTCTTCGAGGCGCGACAGAGGGCCACTTCTTCGTAATAGAGGAAGAAGTCTTCATCCATCCCGCCGACCGACTCCAGCATCCGACCGTTCATCAGGACGCAGGCCCCGGTCAACCAATCGACCGGTCCGGCCTGGATTCGCCAACCGGGCTGGTAATTCCTCCGGGATCGGGGTATCAACTGCTCCCAGACCGTCCGGACCAGGTTGGGGAAGGCTCCGACCGAGGGCTGGGGGCTGCCGTCCGAGTTTCTAAGTCCGAACCCGATGATCCCGGGCGCGTCCCGGGGATTCTCCGCGAAGTGTCGCGCCCTGGCCACGATCGGGCCGAGGCGTCCTTCGGGGATCACGATGTCCGGGTTCAGGACGAGGATCCAGGGGCTGTTCGAAGCCTTCCAGCCCGCGTTGACCCCGACGGAAAAGCCGCCGTTATCCGGCCTCAGGACGAGGCGGACCCTCGGTTCGAGCCGCGGCAGTTCGGGAGGGACCTCGCCCCTGGAGGCATTGTCGACGACGACGACCTCGCAGTCACCCCGGGCCACCTCGGGAGTCTCGGCCAGTCCGAGCACGAGGCGGCGGACGTCTGGCCAACTGTTGTAGTTGACGATGACGACCGTCACCCACGGTTTTCCCCCGGCATGAGGGGCCTCGATCGTGTGCCCGTTCGAATCCACGCAATCGACCCCACCGGTATCTGGATGCGGAAGAGCTTCGATAAGTTTATCGAAAATACTCAAACAATGCGTCGGTTCGGTCGATGGAAGAGCTTGAGTCATTTCTCGGGGAAGCCTGCCATGGAAGGCCAGATGACTCCGGGAGACCGATTGGGGGCGTGCCGGGCTCGGGCCCGGATTGGCTCGCGTCCCTGGTCCCGAGACCGAGGGATCGGTTGGGAACCCATGAACAATCCTCTTGAACTCACCGGAAGGGTACGGCGCCTGAGCCGTCCTGCGACCGGACGCGTCTTGATCGTGGGGGCTCGTCGGGACAGTCGCCGCCTGGCTCGGAGCCTGGGGCAAGGCCCCTGGGCGGGCCTACCGGTCGTCGGTTTCATCGACGCCGGGCACACGCGCGACTCCGGGGGGATCGGGCGCGGCCGCCAGCTCGCCGTCCACTCCCAGAACAACCCCGTCCCCGTGCTCGGCGGCATCGACCGGCTCGACGAGCTCGTCGACCGCTCCCGCGCCACGCACGTGGTCATCGCCCTCTCCGGACGCCCCGCCTCTCGCCTGCGACGGCGGATCGCCCTCCTCAACAACCCCGACGTGGCCGTCCACTGGATCAACCGGGACGCCGGCGGCGTCGACGTCCTCCAGAACGACAGCACGCTCGCAGGGCCGGCCCCCGCCTGGCCGATCCAGTGGGACCGGCTCGCCAAGCGAGCCTCCGACGTCGTCGGCGCGGGCATCGGCCTGTTCCTGCTCTCGCCGCTCTTCGCGGTCGTGTCGATCGCCATCCTGATCAGCGCCGGCAGGCCGATCTTCTATCGGCAGGTCCGCGTGGGCAAGGGCGGTCAGACGTTCGGCATGTTCAAGTTTCGGAGCATGAGGCGCGACGCCGAGGGGAACACGGGCCCCATCTGGGCCTCCAACCACGACGCCCGCTGCACCAAGGTCGGCGCATGGCTGCGGCGAACCAATATCGACGAGCTTCCCCAGCTTTTCAACGTGCTCAAGGGGGAGATGAGCCTCGTCGGGCCCCGCCCCGAGCGCCCGGTCTTCGTCGAGCAGTTCCGCGAGACCGTGCCCGACTACGACCTCCGCCACGCCGTCCCCGGCGGCATGACCGGCTGGGCCCAGGTCCACGGCTGGCGAGGCCGCACGTCGCTCCGCAAGCGGATCCAGTACGACCTCGACTACATCCAGCGTTGGTCGTTCCTGCTCGACTTCCGGATCCTGCTGATGACGATCCAGCACGTCGCCTGGGGCAAGATCTCCTGGAAAGGGGCGGCCCCGGCACGAAGGCCGGAGTCGGCTCGATGACGCACCCGGTCTGCTCGGTCGTCATCCCGACCTATAACGGGCGGGCGCTGCTGGAAATCTGCCTCGCCAGCATCCAGCGACATCTGCCGAGAGACCTAGCCGTCGAGGTCGTCGTCGCCGACGACGCCTCGACCGACGGCACCGCCCAGTGGATCGCCGACACTCACCCCTGGGTGCGGTACGTCCGCCTCGAGCAAAACGGCGGCTTCTGCGCGTCGTCCAATGCCGGGATCGCGGCCGCGCGAGGCGAATTCATCCAGCTCCTGAACAATGACACCGAGGTGACCGCAGGCTGGATCGAGGCGGGGCTCGCCCCGTTCTCCGACCCGCAGGTCGGCTCGGTCGCGCCTTTAGTGCTGGTCCGTTCCGACCCCTCCCGCGTCGACTCCGCCGGCGACAGCTACGCGATCGTCGGCTGGCCGAGCAAGCGAGGGCACGGCGAGCCTTCGAGCCTCTGGGAAGAGCATCCCTCCGGACCCGTCTTCGGCGCCAGCGGCTCGAGCGCCTTCTACCGGGCCGACGTGCTTCGCGCCGTCGGCGCCTATGACCCATCATTCGGGTCGTATTATGAAGACGTCGACCTCGCCTTTCGCCTGCGATGGGCGGGGTACTCGTGCGTCTACGCACCGACCTCGCGGATCCTGCACGAGGTCTCGGCCAGCTATGACCACGGCCGCCCCGCGCTCCAGCGCCGGATGTCGCGGAACGCCGAGATCCTCTTCTGGACCGACCTGCCGCTCAGATGGCTCTGCGCGGCGATGCTGCCGCACCTGGCCTTCGTGTCGGCCCAGGGCTTGTGGCGACTCCTCCGCGGCCGGGCCAAACCGTTCCTGATGGGCAAGCTCGACGCCATTCGCGAGGTCCCCTCGTTCCGTCGCCGTCGAGCCGTCCGCAACGACCTCGCCCGCTCGGCCCTCGGCCGCCCTCACTTCCCGATCAAGCTCGGGCTCCTCGACGACGCCCGCAACCACCTCAAGCGGCCCAAAGAGGCTTCGAGCCGCTGACCCCCTCGCCAGCGGCATACCCCGGGACATCTCCAGACGATCACCTGCTAGCGTGAATCGTGTCCGCGCACGATTACGATTCACGCGGGATCACAATTCACGGCTATTGTCATATTGAAACACGAAAGGGAGAGTCGGACCATCGCCCCGAGATGGAGTCTCGGGGCGAAAGCCGCTCTCCCTGTACGCGATCGTTCCCCGGGCGAGGCTCAGCCCTGAGCTGGGGCCGCGGGCATCGGCGTGGCCTCGACCTTCACGCCCTCGGCGAGGTTCTCGGTGGGATTGAGGATGAGACGCTCGTTGCCGGAGAGGCCCTGGAGGATCTCCACTTCCTTGCCGTAGTCGCGGCCGAGCTGCACGTTCTGATAACGCAGCGACTCGGTCTGATCGACGACCGCGACGCGCGTGCCCAGAGTGTTGATGACGAGGGTCGTCGCGGGGACGAGCAGGGGGCGTCCGCCGGCGTCGTCGAAGCGCACCTTCACGTACATGCCCGAGTACAAGGCCCCGTCGGGATTGGGCAGGAGGATCTCGGTCAGGAGCGTCCTCGACGCCGTGTCGATGGCCCCCGCGGTGCGCTCGACCTTGCCGACGAACACGCGGTTGGGATACTCGCGGACGAGCACCTCGACCGTCTGCCCGGTCTTGATGTGCGTGACGTTCGCCTGGGGCACGCTGGCGTAGACCTTCAGGCGGTCGGTCTGTGAGATCCGGAACAGGGGCCGGGCCATCCCGACGCTGATGAGGTCGCCGAGATAGATGTTCCTCGCGGTGATCGTCCCGCTATAAGGCGCGTAGATCTTCTGGAACTTCTGGAGCTCGGCCAGCCGGTGGGAGCTCGCTTCCTTGGCGGCGATGTCGGCCTCGGCCGTCGCGACGCTCGCCTCGGCGAACTTGTACTCGGCGGAGTTCTGGTCGAGCACCTGCTGGGTCTCGGCCCCGCGTGCCATGAGCATCTGGGTGCGGCGGAGGGTGATCCGGGCCAGGTCGAGCCGGGAGAGGGCGAGGTCGCGATTGGCCTTCGACTGCAGCAAGGTGGCCTGGGCCTGCTTCAGCTCCTGATCGAGCTCGGGGGTGTCGATCTCGGCGAGCAGGGCGCCCGCTTCGACCTTGTCGCCGATGTCCACGAGGTACTTCTTCAGGTATCCGTCGGTTCGGGCGAAGATATCCGTCTCCTGGAACGGCTTGATGTCGGCCGGCAGGGTCAGGTCGGCCGGCTTGTCGCGGTGGAACGGGATCGCCACGTTCACGCGGGGCCGGCTCTCCATGGCCTTGGTCGTCTCCGCGAACAGCGACGCGCGCTGCTCACGTTTGGGCGTGATGCCCAGGTAATAGAGTCCCGCCATCGAGGAGCCGCCGAGGAGGATGACGGCCAGGGCGGGCAGGACTCGGGCCTTCCTGCGAGCGGGCGCAGGCTGCTCGACGAGGACGCGGTGTCCTTTGTGCTCGGATTCCGAGACGAGATTCGCCGTGGTCACGGGATCAATCCTCCTCCGACTGGAATTTCGGCGGCGTCCGCCGAAGTAGGCTGTAGATGACGGGGACGAAGAACAGGGTGGCGAAGGTCGCCACGGTCAGGCCGCCGATCACCGCGCGGCCGAGGGGGGCATTCTGCTCGCCGCCCTCGCCCACGCCCAGCGACATGGGCAGCATGCCGATGATCATGGCGAGGGCCGTCATCACGACGGGGCGGAGCCGGGTCCTGCCCGCGGCGAGCGCCGCCGTCAGGGCGTCGTCACCCACGAGCCGTCGGCTATTGGCGAACGTCACCATCAAGATGCTGTTCGCCGTCGCGACGCCGATGCACATGATCGCCCCCATCAGCGAGGGGACGCTCAACGTCGTCTGCGTCACGAAGAGCATCCAGATGATGCCCGAGATCGCCCCCGGCAAGGCCCAGAGGATGATGAACGGGTCGAGCCACGACTGGAAGTTCACGACCATCAAGAGATAAACCAGCATCACCGCGAAGACCAGGCCGAAGGCCAGGCCTCGGAACGACGACTGCATGCTCTCCACCTGGCCGCGGACCGTCAGCTTCGAGCCCTTGGGTAGCTTGGTCCGCAGGCCGGTCGCGGGGTCGACGGGCCCGGCGATCTCGTCGATCACCTTGTAGAGGTCATTCGCCACGGCTCCGAGGTCGCGCCCCTGGACGCCCGCGAAGACGTCGTAGACGGGCTGGACGTTGTAGTGGCTCACGCTCGCCGGCGACTGCCCGCGCTCGACGTCCGCCACGTTCGTCAGGAGCTGCGCCGAGTCCATCGACGCGTTCGGGGCGATGATCGGCGTGTTCCTCAGGGCCTCGACCGAGTCGATGAGGTGCTGAGGCGTCTGCACGGCCACCGGGTAGTTCACGCCGTTGCGGGGGTCGATCCAGTAGTTGGGAGCCGCCTGGCCGCTCGAGCTGAGCGAGACGAGGAGGCTGTTCGCCACGTCGCGCTGGGTCATCCCGACGCGCTCGGCCCGGGTCCGGTCCACGTTGATCTGGAGCTTGGGCGAGTCGACGATCTGGTGGACCCGGACGTCGACGGCCCCGGGGATCTTGGCGACTTCCTTCTCGATCCGGCGGGCGATCTTGTAGTTCTCGTCCCGGCGGTTGCCGCTGATCTGGACGTCGATCGGGGCCGCCAGGCCGAAGTTGAGGATCTGCCCGACGATGTCGGCCGGCTGGAAGGCGAACGAGGCCTCGGGCAGGTCGTGCGTCAGCGTCTTGCGGAGCTTGTCCACGTATTCGGGCGTCGGGTGATGTTCCTTCGTCAGGGCGATGAGCATCTCGCCGTCGGCCGCCCCGATGGTCGACGAGTCGCCATACGCGAGGTTGATGCCGTTGGACGGCAGCCCGATGTTGTTGAGGATCGTCTTCACCTCGTCCTTGGGGATGACCTCGCGGACGATCGACTCGATCCTCGCGAAGAGGCGTTCGGTCTCCTCGAGCCGCGTGCCCGACGGGGCCCGCACGTGCATCCGGATCTGGCCGGCGTCGACCGTCGGGAAGAAGTCCTGGCCGAGCTCCTTGAAGAGCAGCGACGTCCCGCCGACGAAGATCGCGAACGCCAGGCAGACGAAACCGCGATTCTCGAGGGCCCAGGAGAGCATCCAGGTATAGACGTTCCGGAACTTCTCGAACTGATGATTGAAGGCCCGGTGGATCCGCCAGAAGATGTCCCCCTTGGCCGGGGGCTTCGGCAGGCCGTTCTCGTCGAGCTCCGGCTCGTAGTCGACGTGGATCCCTTCCTCCTCGAGCTCGTGGGCGTTCTGGCGATACAGCTCGACCTCCTTGCCGAGGAGGTAGTTGATCATCGTCGGCACGAGCGTACGGGAGAGGAAGTACGAGGCCATCATCGCGAAGACGACCGCCATGCCGAGCGGCGTGAACAGCGACTGGGCCGCACCCGAGAGGAACGAGACGGGGATGAACACGATGCAGATGGCGAGCGTCGAGACGAACGCCGGCACGGCGATCTGCTCGGCACCGTCGAGGATCGCCCGCTTGAGCGGCTTGCCCATCGCGAGGTTCCGGTGGATGTTCTCGATCTCGACCGTCGCGTCATCGACGAGGATGCCGACCGCCAGGGCCATGCCGCCCAGGGTCATCGTGTTGATCGTGTGCCCGAGGGCCGCCAGGATCAGGATCGAGATCATGATCGACAGCGGGATCGAGATCGTGACGATCAGGGTGCTCCGCCAACTCCCCAGGAAGAGGAGGATCATCAACCCCGTCAGGAAGGCGGCGATGGCGGCCTCGTGCAGCACCCCCTCGATCGACGACTCCACGAAGACCGACTGGTCGAAGAGGAAGTCGGTCTGCAAGGCGTCGGGCAAGCTCCCTCGAATCAGGGGCATCGCCGCCTTGACGCGGGCGACCACGTCGATCGTCGACGCCGCCCCCGACTTCAGGATCGTCAGCAGGCTGCCACGCTTGCCGTCCTTGTTCACGATGTTCGTCTGCACCGCCGCACCGTCTCGTACGTGGGCGACGTCGCGTATATGGATCGTCGCGCTCCCGACGTGCTTGATCGGCAGGTCGTTGAGGGCCTCGATCACATCGGGGGAGCTATTGATCTGCACCTGATAATCGCGGGGGCCGATCTTCGCCGAGCCCGCCGGCAAGATCAGGTTCTGGGCGTTGATGGCGAGCGAGACGTCGGATGGGGATAAATTGTTGGCGTAGAGGGCCTCGGGGTCGAGGTCGACCATCACCTGACGCGGCTTGCCGCCGAGCGGCAGGGGGACCTGGGCCCCTTGCACGGTCGCGAGCTGGGTCCGGATGAAGTTCTGGGCGAGGTCGTAGGACTGTTGCTCGGAGATCCCCTCGCCGCCGATGCCCATCTGCAAGATCGGCACGTTCGAAGCGCTGAACCGCACGATGAACGGCGGCGTGATGCCCGGCGGGAGGACTCGCAACACGGCGTTGCTGATCGCGTTGACCTGCGCCACCCCCGCCTCGATCTTCGCCCCCGGCTGGAAGAAGACCTTGATGACGCTCACGCCGACGAGCGACTGGGACTCGATGTGCTCGATGTCGTTGACCGTCGTGGTCATCGCCCGCTCGTGGATCGTGACGATCCGCTTCTCCATCTCGTCCGGCGACATGCCGGGGTAGGTCCATACCACCGCGACGACCGGGATGTTGATCTCCGGGAAGATGTCGACCGGCATGCGGGTGAGCGTCACGCCGCAGAGCACGACGATCAGCATCGACATCACCACGAACGTATACGGCCGGCGCAGTGCTAGCTTGACGATCCACATGGGGGTTTTGCAGACCTTCCTCTGGGTGATCGGCACCGGCGGCAATGGGGGGACCGCCCGCGTACGTCACGCCTTACATGGAGACTTGTCGACACGATTCGGTTCGGCTCAACGCCGAGGGCAAGGCTCTGGCAGGGAGGCAGCGTCGGTGGGAGAGGTTTTCAAGACGGTCTCGAACATCAGGAACAGGAAGTCTTCCAACGGTTCAAAATTCTTGGCAACTTTCATGCGAAGCACGGCGCCTTCCCAGCTATTCAGGCAGAAGCCGGCCAGGCGATCGGCGTCGAAGTCGGCCCGCAGGCCGCCCGCCTTCTGTGCCTCGCGCAGGCAGCACGCGATCTTCCTGCGGTATTCGACCAGCACCTCTTCGAGCCGCATGCGGAAGGCCTCGCTCTGGTCGGCCAGCTCCTGACCGAGGTTGCCGAAGAGGCAGCCCTTGCGATACCCGAGCGATTGATGCCGGCGGCAGGCCTCTTCGAAGAAGCGGCGGAGCCGTTCGAGGGGGGGGTAATCCTCGTCATTCAGATGATCGGCCAAATTCGTCAGCCGGTACTCGGCATAGTAATCGACGACCTGGAGCCCGAAATCTTCCTTGCTCTTGAAGAAGTGGTAAAACGAACCTTTATGAACTCCCACCGACTTGAGGATCTCGTCAATCCCGCATTGGTTGTAGCCCTTCTCCAGGATGAGGGAGACGCCGGCCGCCAGGAGGTCGGTCCGCGTCGTCACAGAAGCTCGGGCGACTCGTTCTGCGCTCATGCGAACATAGTAGACCGGTTGGTCAAGTGGTCAAGAGGGGCACCGAACCGAGCCGCCACGACGGCCCCGAAAATCCACGTTTGTCCATAGCTACGAAAAGACTTATGTCGGCTCGCTTGCGGGCGGTCCGGGGCCTTCGAATCGTAAATTTCGGTCGCTCGGCGACGAATCACCTCGCAGACTCGCTCACAGGTTCCGCCTCGAATAGACTGGGCGAGATGGTGTGAGTGGGATTGAGCGGATGCGCGGGGTTGCCGACGTCCGGCATTTCCCGACGCCCGGACGGCCTCGAGGGCGTTTGCCGATGGTTGTGAAGAAACGACTCCGGAAAATCGGCCGCGAATGGCTGGCGGCCACGCTCGGGGTCACGGCGCTGGCGATCGCGGTCGGCGTCTACTTCAACGAGAGCCGGCCCAGGGCCGCTCGCCTCTCGATCAGCGCGGGGAGCGTCCAGGGGCTCCGGCATCAGATCGCCGAGCGGCTCGCCTCCGACGCCCTCCGGCGAGGGCTCAGGCTCAAGGTGGTCGGCACGTCGGGGTCGTCGGAGACCCTCGACCGGGTCGAGGCCGGGCTCATCGACCTCGGGCTGGTGCAGGGGGGCCTGGCCACGACCCGGCGCCGCCACGTCCGGCAGGTCGCCACGCTCCACGTCGAGCCGCTCCACCTCCTCGTGAAGGAGGAGCTGTACGAGGCCGTCACCAGGAGCCTCGAGGCCCTCCGGGGCAAGACGGTGAACCTCAGCGACCCCGGCAGCGGCACGTATAGCCTCTCCAGCGAGGTCCTGAAGTTCGCCGGCCTGAGCCCTCGGGTCGATGGCGGAGATGGAGATTACCTCATCTCCACCCTCACATATCGCGAGCTCGAGGCGATCCGGGATGAGGGCAAGCTGCCAGACGCCATCTTCATGGTCTCGGCCCTGCCGTCGCCGGTAGCCCGGAGCCTGATCGCCCGGCACCATTACCGGCTCGTCCCCCTCTCGTTCGGCGAGGCATTCACGCTCGACGTGCTCCACGACGCGATCCCGGGCTTCGACTCGGCCGCCGAGAATCACGACGTGGAGAAGGCCCACGTCACCATGACCGAGATCCCCGCGTTCACGTACAGCATCATGCCCGCGGTGCCCCCGAACGCCACGCCGACCCTCGGCACGAGGCTCCTGCTCGTCGCCCGCGAGGACGCGGATCCGAACGCGGTCGAGCGGATCATCGAGACGGTCTTCTCGCCGGCCTTCGCCCAGCTCGCGCGGCCGCCGCTCGACATCAAGCTCATGGACCAGCCCCCCGAGTTCGAGTGGCACCAGGGGAGCTTGCAGTACCTCGAGCACAACAAGCCGCTCATCGCCGGGGACATCGTCGACTTCATGGAGAAGGGGACGAGCCTGGTCGGCGCCCTCCTCGGCGGCCTCTTCTTCCTCTGGCAGTGGTGGAAGCAGCGCTACCGCCGCAAGCAGGAGCTCGGCTTCGAGGCGTATATGCTCAAGGTCACCTCGATCGAGCGCAGGGCCCTCGAGCTCGAGATCGGCGCGAGGCTCGACCTCAAGGAGCTCCTCCACCTCCAGACCGCGCTCAGCGAGCTCAAGAGCGAGGCCCTTGAGAAGTTCGCCGAGGGGGACCTCGAAGGAGAGGAGCTCATCTCCGGCTTCGTCAGCCACGTCAACGACGCGCGGACCTATTTGACCCGCCTGATCCTCCACGAGCGCGAACGGCTTGAGAAGCAGGCCCGACACGAGAAGCGATCGGCCCGGGCCCTCTGGCAAGAAGTCGTGGGCGACTTCCCCAATCCCCACTCCGACAATCCGACCGATCACCCTGCATCCATCGAAGACCTCGGCCCTTGAGATCGAGATCCATTCCCATCCCTTCTGCCGATAATCGCTCTCCACCGGAAGGGGTAATGCGAAGCCGAAAACCTACGCTGCAGGGCCGAATCGCCCTGCGCCGAGGCTTGCGCCTATTCCGAGTCGGCCACTTGACATGGTATCGATCCGGTCGCAATACTGCTCACATCGCCGAGACTGAGTCTCAATTCCAGGTGATCCTCGATCGACCTGGAATCTCCCCCTAGTTTCTCCCGCCTCGGAGCGCGAGCCCCCCATGCCACGCAAGATTGCGCGCGGATTTACCCTGATCGAATTACTGGTGGTGATCGCGATCATCGCCGTCCTGATCGCGTTGCTCCTGCCCGCCGTGCAGGCCGCGCGCGAGGCGGCGAGGCGGATCCAGTGCACGAATAACCTGAAGCAGATGGGCCTGGCGCTGGCGAATTACGAGTCGAGCCAGGGGGTCCTCCCCATCACCGTGGTGGTCGCGCAGAGCGGCTCGACGTTCTGGTCGAACGGCTGGAGTGCCCAGGCTCGCCTGCTCCCCTACTTCGAGCAGAACAACGCCTTCAACTCGATCAACTTCACGTTGTCCTACTCCAAGCCCGAGAACACCACGGTCCCGGCCCTCACGATCTCAACGCTGATCTGCCCGAGCGAGATCAAGCCCGAGCCCAAGGTCTCGACCACGAGTCGCTTTGGCGTGTCCAACTACAACATGAATGTGGGCGACTGGTACGTCTTCGGCGGGGTCGGCTCGGCCCAGGGCCGAGGCGCCTTCGGCCCGAACATGAGCCGCAGGCTGGCCGCGTTCACCGACGGCCTGAGCAACACGGTGATGGCCTCGGAGGTGAAGACCTACCAGGGCTTCCTCACGAACTGCACCCTGGCCTCGGTGACCGAGCCCGGCTCGATCCCCGCCCCCACGGCCGACCCGTACACCGCCGTCCCCGAATACAACTCGGGCAGCTGCACCTTGAAGACAACCGGGCACGCCGAATGGGTTGACGGCGCCTCGACCGAGACCGGCTTCACCACGGCCTGGCCCCCCAACAAGGTCATCATGGGGGGCACGCCCGCGATCGAGGTCGACCTGATCAGCAAGGGGGAGAAGTCGGGCGGCCCCACCTACGCCGCGATCATCTCCCGGAGCTATCACCCCGGCGGCGTCAACTCGCTCTTCGGCGACGGCTCCGTCCACTTCATCAAGAGCAGCGTCAACGGCGTGACCTGGCGGTCGCTCGGGAGCGTCGCCGGCGGCGAGGTCATCAGCTCCGACTCGTTCTGAGCCTTGATTCGCCCGTGATGTTGAGGCCCAAACCAAAGACTCGGAGCAGGCCAAAGACCTGGCCTGCTCCGAGTCCTTTTTCATTGGCGTTGGGAACGGTACCGGGACTTTGATATCAGTCCGGAGTCAGCACGCCGGGCGAGGGGACATGGCCCTTTCTCCTCATCCGGGAGGCGATGGCGCGACGGACCGGCTCGTCATAGAGCCGGGCCAGTGGCCAGCTCGCCAGGGCGAGTGCGGCGGTGAGCGTCAGGCCGAGCCAGGGGGCGTAGCGGGTCGGATCCATGTGGAGGATCCGCAAAGCGCGACGGGCCAGTTCGGTCATGGGGAAGTGGACGGCGTAGAGCGGATACGAGATCAGGCCCAGGAACCGGAAGGCCTTCGCCCCGAGCGGCGGCGGGTCGTAGCTCGCCCCCCAGACGATCAGGGCGGGGAAGATGACCAGGACGCACGCCAGGTCGTAGAACGGCCGCAGATCCTTCGAAACGTCGACGGCGAAGATCGGAATCATGAGCGCCGGGATCAGCCAGCCGACCCAGGACGTCTGATGCGGCTTCTTGAGCGTCCTCTCGATGAGGACGCCCGCGAAGAAGGAGAACGCCACTCTCGGGAAGCCGAAGAGGATGTTCGACCAGTCCGGACCCACGTCGCAACTCCCGGCCTTGAAGACCGAGACGCCGAGCAGTATGCCCGATAACACGACCAACCCGGCCAGCACAGGCCGGGTGAGCCATCGCCAGACGAGCCCGAAGGCGAGGTTGATTACGAGTTCGAAGAAGAGTGACCAGCCGGGCCGATTCACGATGAACGCGTGATCCGCCTGCGAGATCGTCGGCGAGGGTAGGATCAGCAGCCCTGCGAGGCAGGCCAGCATCACCCCCTGGCCATTGAGCACCCCCGCGCCGATGACGTGGGCCACGGCCATGCTGAAGATCGCGAGCAGCGTGCCCAGGAAATAGAGCGGATAGAGTCGGATGAACCGCCCGACGATGAACGAGCGGGTTGACATCCCCCGTTCGAACCTGGGGTCATAGGCATACGCGATGACGAACCCGCTCAGGACGAAGAAGACGTCCACGGCGAGGTACGAACTCGGCATGACGATCGGCTCGCAGATCGTATCCGCGTGCCGCATCATGACGGCGATCGCGCCGAGCCCGCGCATGCCGTCGAGGGTGTGATATTGTCGCCGATCCGACTCCATGCCGACGTCCTTGGAGCTGCGAACGGCCAGGGTCCGGGCTCCGACAGATCCCAGGCGATCAGGCGTCTCCGCGATCAACCCGACGACGACTTCGACATTCCCCAACTCGGGGCCGTTGAAGCGCATAGGATCGGTCGATTGCAAAAGCGAACGGCAAAGCCTACCCCGTGGCGACAACAGGTGCAAGCCAGACACATTTGACGATGGAAGGAGATCCGCTCGTGAGAGAGCGAGAGGGGCGACCTTGCGGCCGTGTCGGCGAGACGCTTTCGAGAGACATCGATCGGAAGGGGGGAAAAATCAAGGCGCCAGGGATCGTCGAGATCGCGGCTGGCGCCGGAGATTGATTGCTGATGGGTGAGACAGGATCAGTGGGGCATCCGTCCCGGGGTCCCGCTCTTCAGGTGCTCCATGAGGCATTCCTTGTGGACCCTGTGGGTCGGGACCGACTGCTTGCACACCGGGCAGATGGTCAAGTTGATGGGCGTGAGGAAATCGTGGGCGCGACGCATTCCCTTAGCCGACTTCGATTTCCGCCTCTTCGGTACTGCCATTTCCGTTACCTCTTGGTTCGAGCCGCGTCGCGCCGTCGGTGCGAGGCGTCCAGGGGACACGCAACCTCGCGAACGACCGGACGGCCGTGTCGTCGTCTCGAACAGTCTTCAAATGAGGAGAAGCCACTCAATCCGTATCCGGGATCACCGCTTGTCTCGGAATACGACGAGGATTCTCCCCTCCTTGGGTGTCCAATTCCCCGACATCATACAAAGCGTCGAGTGGGTTGGACTATGGAGGATTCGTCGTGGGTCCGGTAACGTGATGGATTCCCGCCCGTTGATCGAGATATCAATCGGAGGGAACACTCCGACCGGCCTCACAGATACACCTGAGATACAATTCCGGGCTATACTAAACGGTAAGCCTTGCCGGGTCAAGTGTTCCGATTTCGTGGCCGGACGGAACGAGCGGGAAAGGGCAGATCGGGCTGAGATAGATGGCCCGCCCACCGCGGGCGGGCCGCGAGAAAGCCGTCAGCGGAGCCTCCTGGCGGCCTCGGCGAGGGCCCGGATCTCCGACCTCAGATAGAGCGAGACCGTCCTGCGGCTCAGGTCGAAGCCCTGGGACAGCTCGCGCAGCTCCAACTCGCTGACGCCGAGGATCTCTCGGGCCTCGGCCCGAGAGATCCAGCCCGAGCCGGCCTCGAGGTCGGCCACGCGTTCGCGACGGTCATGATTCTTGCCGCTCATGCTCGTTTTCCTTTCCGGGAAACGAAGGAAACCACCTCCAGAGAGCCGGCGCGCACGTTCGACGCCGGGTTCTGGTGCGGTTTCTGGCTGAGCAGCTTGGGGTCAGGTCATGGTCGTTACTTTGGAGCCTGACAATGGATGAGGCCGGGTCGAAAGAACTCCGATGCCGGTGTCATCTCTTCCCAAAATATGATATGCGGGGAGGACGCGCGTTGAAAGGTCCTCGTCGGAGGGGTCTGGAGATTTCTCCCTTCGATACCGAATCTCGCAGAGATTGAATGCCTACCTCTGAAAGAGGTTTATCGCGTCCAAGTCACACAAATCACACAAGGACGCATTTCCCCTATTTTCCAGAGTTTAAGGAAATCTCCAGGGAAACGCGTAAGCCGCCGGTTCATCCTTGCCGTTTGGGCGGTGGGTTCTCTAAGTTGATGGTGGATGGCATGAGGAAATCCAGGTCCCGGCTCCGGTCGGGCGGGTGTCATCCAGGCGCCGGGTCACGATAGAGTCGGCATCATGAGGTCAGGTAGGCGGTAAGGGCGGATTTCGCGTGGCGATGGCGCGAGAGCCGGGCCATTGCTCAGGGAAAGGACGGGAGGATTGCCAACGGTGAAGGCCTGTGCGCATCGTATCGCATGGGCTGGCTGCCGTGGGCGATGATCTCGATCCTTGCGAATCCATCCGTCGGTCGGTCGGAAGACGCACCATCGAATCAGGTTCCATGTTCCCGAAGCCGGGACTGGGGAGTGTCGTGAGCGGGACGCGAATTGCGAGCGTGTCGGGGCTTCGAGGGATCGTCGGCAACGGGCTCGACCCGGCGATCGTGGTGGAGTTTGCGGCGGCGTATGCCGCGGGCTGTGCCCCCGGTCCGATCATCGTCGGACACGACGGCCGGGTCACCGCGCCGGTGTTCATGCCGGCAGTGCTGGCGGGGGTCACGGCAACGGGTCGAGACGCCCTGCAAGTCGGGGCGACCGCCACTCCAACGCTCGGCCGGCTCGTGCGAGACCAGGGGGCGGCGGGCGGGATCCAGATCTCGGCCTCACATAACCCCCCGCAATACAACGGTTTGAAGTTCTTTCAGCCCGAAGGTATGGTCCTCTCCGCCGCCAAGGGGCGTGAGATCCTCGAGCGGCTCGAACGCAAGGAGTTCGGTTGGGCCAACTGGGATTCGCTGGGGCGGGTCCGGTCCCTCGAAGACCCGGACAATGCCCACCTGAACCAGGTGCTCAAGCTCGTGGACGTGGCCGCGATCCGCAAGCGCAAGTATACGGTCGTACTCGACGCCTGCCACGGGGCGGGGGGTCGTCTCGGGACTGCCCTGCTGCGAGCCCTCGGCGTGAACGCGGTCGTCCTCGGCGGGACGCCCGACGGCCGCTACGACCATCCTCCCGAGCCGACCGAGGCGAACCTGCAAGCCTTCTCAGCCATCGTGCCGGCGACCGGGGCCGTCGTGGGCTTCGCCCAGGATCCCGACGCCGACCGCCTGGCGCTCGTCGATGAAACGGGTCGGTATATCGGCGAGGAGCTGACGCTGGCCCTCGCCGCCACGCGAAGGCTCCGGCAGGCCAAGGGGCCCGTGATCCTGAACCTCTCCACATCGCGGGTGACGGAAGACCTGGCGGTCCAGGCCGGCTGCCCCGTCTATCGCACGCCGGTCGGCGAGATTCACGTCGTGGAACGCATGCTCGCCGAGAAAGCGATGCTGGGCGGCGAGGGGAACGGCGGGGTCATCGACCCTCGCGTCGGGTTCGTCCGCGACAGCTTCGTCGGGATGGCCCTGGTGCTCGACCTGCTCGCCACCTCGGACGACCCGCTCTCGCAGATCGTCGAACGCCTGCCCAAGTACGCGATGATCAAGGATCAGTACCCGCTCAAGGCGGGCGGCGGGCCCGCGTCGGTCGCCGCGCTCTGGGACAAGCTCGAGGCCGCTCATCCGGAGGCCAAGGCCGATCGCCGCGACGGCCTCCGCCTCGACTGGTCGGATCGCTGGGTCCACGTCCGGGCCAGCAACACCGAGCCGATCGTCAGAGTCATCGCCGAGTCGGCCGATCCCACCGTGTCGCGTGAGCTGGCCTCGCAGATCGGCCGCTGGGTCACTTCGGGAGACGCGACATGAGCTGGCCGACCTTCGAAAAGGCCCCGTCGGTCGCCTTCGTCGACGTGGATGGGACCTTGCTGGCGCAGACGACCACGTTCCTCTTCGCCCGGATCCTCAGGCGGAAGGGCCTGATCAAGCGGTCGTTCGTCCTCCGCGCGATGTATCACGGTTTGCAGCACCGATTTGGGCGGCTCGATTACGGCCGACTGATCGCCTTCGGACTCAGGAGCATCAGCCGGATCCCGGTCGTGGAGTTGGAGCGGATCGCCTACGACAACTTCGTCGAGTTCGTGCGGCCCCGGCTCTATGAAGGGGTCGTCGAGCATTTCAACGCGTTGCGCGGGGCAGGGACGCAGGTCGTGCTCGTCTCCTCGTCCCCGGGGATCGTGATCCGGCCGCTGGCCTTGTTCCTCGGATGCAGCGACACGATCACGACGCCGGTGATCATCGAACGCGAGCGACTCATCGGAATCGGTTCCGGCCCACCATGTTACGGCGAGGGGAAGCTCTACTGGGCCGAGAAGTGGGCCGAAGCGCACGAAATCTCGATGGACGATTCGGTGGCCTATGCGGATAATTGGAGCGACCGCGCCCTTTTGCAGCGAGCGGGCAGAGCCGTTGTGGTCCATCCTCACCGCAAGCTCCATCGACTCGCCCGGGAGCGGGGTTGGTATATCGTACGACCCCAGCGACCGCGCGTCTCCACTCCGCGAAGTGCGACGTAAAGGGCGCCTTGCCCTGCATTTGGATCGGATCCTCAAGGAAGAGGCTTCGGTGATCTCTCTTCATCGCTCCGAAGCCCGCATCACCGGGTTGTTTCACGCCTCCGAGCGAGTTTCGGGGGCGGAGTTGTCCAATCGTTGAGTGTCGGTGTTGCAGTCGGACTTAGCGACGAGCTTCGGGCTGGTACGGTTGAGTTGCGGGAGTCGTTGATTATGCCGCAAGACACACTGGTTTCCCCGAAAGGGCAGCGAGCCCTGCGGGCCGGCCCGACAGCGATGGCCCTGGTCATCGGCCTGGCCGCGCTCACGGCGCACGCGTCCGAATCCGACCTCGTCCGCGATATCCAGCGCTACTGCACGGTCTGCTGGAAGAACGCCCGGCTCGACCCGGGCCTCTGGGACGATTGCACGCAGGAGGTGTGCTGCCGACTGCTGGGCAAGGCCCGCGCCGGGCAGCTCGATCTGAACCTCGTGCTCGCCGAGGACACCCTCGAGCGTCGCGAGCTCGTTCGGGCCATCGACATGGTCCGCAAGCGCGTCCAGCGCTCCAAGCGTTATCAGGCCCTCGACGACCATCTGACCCCCGGTCCCGATCTCGACCAGCGCCAGCGCGAGCGGCAAGAGCTCGGCGAGATCCTCGAGAACGCCCGCCAGGCGGTCCTGACCGCACGGCAGGACCGCATCGTCGAGCTCTGGACCCGAGGCTGGACCGTCCCCGAGATCAGCTCGGTGATGAACCTGCCCGTCGCCAGGGTCAGCGACGAGAAGTATAAGGCCCTCCGCAAGCTCGAACGCCACCTGGCCAGCCGTCGCGACGAGCTGGACCTGGGACGCGACGAGACCGAGGCGACTCAGCTCGAAGAGACCCGCCTGGTCGGTTGATCGGACTGCCGACTTCGATGTGAACCATCAGGGGTGACCGAGGAGAATCCTGCCGACCGGCGGACCTCCCCTCGGCCGCCCTCAGCTTGCGCCTTTCTAGGGAAGGATGCAGAGGCCGTCACGGTCAGGTCAGAGAGCGGATCGTTTCCAGGACGGCCTCGGAGTGGCCGTCGACCTTGACCCTGGGGAAGACCTTCGCCACGTTCCCCGCCGCGTCGATGATGAAGGTCGTCCGCTCGACCCCCATCGACTTCTTGCCGTACATGTTCTTCTCCTTCCAGACGCCATACTGCTCGCAGAGCTGGTGGTCGGTGTCGGCGACGAGCGTGAACGGCAGCTCGTACTTGTCGACAAACTTCTTGTGCGAGGCGACGGTGTCGGGGCTGACGCCGACGACGTGGGCCCCGGCCGCCTCGTAGTCGGCGCGGGCGTCGCGGAAGGCGCAGGCTTCCTTGGTGCAGCCCGGGGTGTCATCCTTGGGGTAGAAATAGAGGACGACCGGCTTCCCCCGGAGCTCCGACAGGCTGACCGGGTTACCATGCTGGTCGTCCAGCGTGAAGTCCGGGGCGGGCTGACCGATTTCCAACATCGCGCGATCCTCCATCAAGCTTCGAGTACGCCCCCACGAATCCCTCGTGGCAAGGACTCCTTGTTCTAGGCTCGATGGCGAGGCAGGTAAAGGCGAAGACCTGCGAACCCTCGCATCGGGGGACGTCTCAAAGCAAGAGAACGCGACACGCCTCGGGGAGCGAAAGGCCCATGGGAAGCATCGAGACCTTCGACCACACCGCCGACGTCGGCCTCCGGATCCGCGCCTTGGACCTGGACGACCTCTTCCGCACGGCGGCCGAGGGCATGTTCGACTACATCGTCGTCAACCGAGGCGACGTGAAGGCGAGCGAGCGGGAATCCTTCGCGCTCGAAGGAGAAGATTCCGGCGACCTCCTCGCGCTCTGGCTCAACGAGCTGATCTTCCGGAGCGAGACCCAGCACCGGCTCTACTCGGAGTTCGACGTCAAGGTCCTCGACGAGGGCCGGAAGCTCGAGGCCATCATCGACGGCGAGACGATCGACCGGGATCGGCACGTGCTCGACCACGAGGTGAAGGCCGTCACGCGCCACGCCCTGAAGATCGATCGGGATGGAGCCGACTGGGTCGCCGAGATGATCCTCGATATCTGAGGCGAGGAGGCGGGGCAGGGAGGGCCCTCACCGGCGTGCGAGATTGCCGCCGGTGACGACCCGAGGCGTGCGGGAAAGGCGTCAGATCGCCTTGATCGCGAGATCGTGCTGGGCCATGAATGCCGTGGCCTCGTCGCGGTTGAAGATGCCGGCGGTCGTGCCGATCGCCCGGACGCAGCTGGCGCCGATGGCGCTGGCGAGCTTGAGGCATTCGATCTCGGAGCGGCCTTCGAGGAGCCCGGCGATGTAGCCGGCGTCGAAGGCGTCGCCGCCGCCCGAGCCGTCGATGAAGGTGATCGGGTAGGTGCCGAGCTCGACCTGGAGCGTCTCGGAGAGGGCGATGGCGCCTTTATCGCCGCGGGTGATGACGACGTGCCGGGCGCCGAGCTCTCGGAAGGCCTTGGCCTGGAGGACGGCGTCGCTCTCGCCGAGGATCACGGCCGCCTCATCCGTGTTGGGGAGGAAGACGTCGGTCTCGGCCAGGACGGGGCGGAGCTTGTCGAGGTGGTCGCCGGGGCCCGGGACGGCCACGTCGAGGACGGTCGTCACCCCCGCCTTGCGGGCGGCGGCGAAGCGTCGGGCGAGGCCTTCCGGGTCGAGGCCGGGGAGGATCAGGTAGCCGCCGAGGTAGAGGATCCGCGGGGGGGTCTCGAGGACGGCGTCGAGGTCCTCGGCGACGAGGCCGGCGTTGGCGCCGAAGGAGTGGACGAAGCGACGGTCCTGGCCCTTGACGTTGATGATCAGGGTCTGGCTCGTGGCGCGTTCCTTGTCGATGAACAGCGTCCCGGTGTCGAGCCCGTGGCTCCTCAGCGTCTCGGCGACGAACTGGCCGAAGACGTCGTCGCCGACCTTGCCGCAGACGGACGCCTTGATTCCTAACTTGGAGAGCACGACGGCGGCGTTCGAAGCGCAGCCGCCGATGTGCAGGACCAGTTCATCGGCCTTGACCAGCTCTCCGGCGACGGGCAGGTGGGAGATCGGCGTACAAAGGTGGTCGGCGACCACCACCCCAGCGCACACGACCGGACTCGCGCTCATGGACATCGTCTCAAACTCCCCCATCTTGGGGCATGCGGGAACGTGGGTAACGCGGGCGAGGTTCGTGGCGGCAGTTCGTCCGCGTGTTCCTGAAGCTGGAGACAGCTCGGTGTCTCAGTCTTGAGGAGTGGGTTCTCCCAGGAGAACGCTCCGGACCCTCGTCGGCAACAATCACTACGTTTGGGAAGGATATAATCACCCAAATTACCCGGCCGCGACAACTCCGAACATGCCAACTTACGCCTCGCCCGCCCGCTCTCGCCCTCCTATCTGTCCATCACCCCAGGTTGGACGCTCCGCCAAGCCGGGCGACATCGCCCGGAATCAGATAGTTTGAGGTGATCACCAACTCGCATGAGGGACGAATCACAGGGTTCTTGAAATGAAACGACCCCCGCCGATCGGGTCGGGCGGGGGTCGTGAGTTTTCCGGGGAAATCAAGGGCGAGGCCAACCTGCGTCCGTCAGACGGGGTTGTCGAGGCTGGCGGCGACCTCGTCGCCGTCGACCTTGTAGCTCTTGGCCGCTCGCTTGCCGATGAGTTCCTCGATCTCGGAGACGGTCAGGACTTCGCGCTCGATGAGGGCCTCGGTGAGGCGTTCGAGGTCCTCGCGGTGCTCTTCGAGCAACTGGATGGCCCGCTTGTCGGCCTCGCGAAGGATCCGGGCGACTTCCTCGTCGATCACCTGGGCGGTGTGCTCGGAGTGGTCGCGGGTCTCGCTCATCTCGCGGCCGAGGAACGGGTGCTCCTCGGAGGCCCGGAAGAAGACCGGGCCGACTCGCTCGCTCATGCCCCACTGCGTGACCATCATCCGCGAGAGCCGCGTGGCCTGCTTCAGGTCCTCGGCCGCGCCGGTGGTCAGGTCGTCGTAGATCAGGCGTTCGGCGGCTCGTCCTCCCAGGAGGACGGCGAGCTTGCCGGTGATCTGGCTCTCGCTGTAGCTGAGCCGATCCTCGTCGGGCAGGAACTGGGTGATGCCCAGCGCCCGGCCTCGGGGGATGATCGTCACCTTGTGGACGGGGTCGGTGTGCGGGCTGAGCCAGCCGACCAGGGCGTGGCCGACCTCGTGGTAGGCGGTCGCACGCTTGTCCTTCTCGGTGATGAACTCCTCGCGCTTGGCCCCCATGATGATCTTGTCGCGGGCCGCGTCGAAGTCGGCCATGTCGACCTGGTTCTTGTCCTCGCGGGTCGCGAGCAGGGCGGCCTCGTTGACGAGGTTTGCCAGGTCGGCACCGCTCATCCCGACGGTCCCGCGGGCGATCCCTTCGAGGTCGACGTCCGGGTCCAGCGGGATATTCCGCGTGTGGACCTTGAGTATCTCGAGTCGACCCTTCTTGGTCGGGCGATCGACCGTGACGTGACGGTCGAAGCGGCCCGGACGGAGGAGGGCGGGGTCGAGCACGTCGGGGCGGTTCGTCGCGGCTAGGACGATGACGCTCTCGTTCGGCGAGAAGCCGTCCATCTCCGTGAGGATCTGGTTGAGGGTCTGCTCCCGCTCGTCATGCCCGCCGCCGAGACCGGCGCCTCGGACCCGGCCGACGGCGTCGATTTCATCGATGAACAGGATGCAGGGGCTGTTTTCCTTGGCCGTCTTGAACATGTCGCGGACGCGGCTGGCACCGACGCCGACGAACATCTGGATGAACTCGGAGCCCGAGATCGAGAAGAAGGGGACGCCCGCCTCGCCGGCCACGGCCCTGGCGAGCAGCGTCTTGCCCGAGCCCGGCGGCCCGATCAGCAGGACCCCCTTCGGGATCCGGCCGCCGAGGCGCTGGAACTTCTCGGGATTCTTGAGGAACTCGACGATCTCCTGGAGCTCGCTCTTGGCGTTCTCGAGGCCGGCGACTTCATCGAAGGTCGTGCGCTGCTTCGACTTATCATGCCGCTTGGCGGGGCTCTTGACGAAGCTGCCCAGGATGCCGCCGTCGAACTGGTCTCGGGCCCGGCGCATCATGAAGTAGATCAGGCCGAGGATCACGAAGGTCGGCAAGAGCAGGGTAATCCAGACGAGGCCATTCGCCGTGTTCGGCGGCTGGATCTCGATCCGGACCGGCTCCATGCCTTTCTTGATCTCCTTTTCGTCCAGCTTCTCTTCTCGCAGCTTCTTGACAACAGCGTCGATCGATTCCTTGGAGGGGAAGTACGTGACGAACTTCGTGACCATCGGCGAGGCCGCCGCGGAGCTTCCGCCGGACGACTGCGTCGGGTAGAGCTTGCGCTCGCGGAGTTCGCCTCGGCCTTCGCTCTCCTGGATCGAGAGGCTCTTGATATTGTGGTTGTCGACTTGGTCGAGGAACCAGGGGCTGTACGCCACCATGGTCTCGCCCTTGAACGAGAAATTCCAGAAGATCAGCGCGAAGCCGACGATCAGCAGGAGCCAGAGCCATGGGGGCGTAGGCGACCCGCCGGAACCGTTGGTCTTACGCGTGCCCGAAGGACGGCGGGGGGATTCTTGCGGCGGTCGACTCTCCATACGATCTTGATTCCCTAGAAAGAAACCGTCCTTAGAGGATTCGATGCGGCAATCCACCTCGGCACCCGAATGCCGCCGAAAAATCCAGTGTAGCCGAATCCCTCCAAAAATTCAGGGGCAATCGATAGGCGAGGCACAATCGGCAAAACGATGCGTCTTTCCCCTCGATTCTATCCTCGGGGGCCCTCACCCCACCATGGCGCGTTCCCACCGAGGGGTGAATCCCCTCGGGAAACGATCGGACCTTGAAGCGAGGTCTCACCCTCAAGCAACCCGGGACGGCCGCGGCCCGAAAGAGTGGGAAATCCGCGTCCTGCAACGCAACAGCGGAGGAATCGGTGCCGGCGTCCGCGCCAGGCGCCCTCCCCGCCGGAGATCATCGAGGTTTGAGCCTCGCGACCCGCCTCCGGGATGATGGCTGACAACCCCGCTCAGGCGTGGGCGTGCTGAGCCTCGAGCCACTTCTCGCAGTCGATCGCCGCGGCGCAACCCGAGCCGGCGGCCGTGATCGCCTGACGATAGTGGGTGTCAACAACGTCGCCCGCCGCGAAGACCCCTTCCACGCTCGTGGCGGAACCGTAGTTCGCCATCGAGTCTCGCAGGCCGGCGGGGGCTTCGATGCCGTCCCAGGCCAAGGCGGTGCGAGTCAGGACGTAGCCTTCCGGCGTCAGGGCCAGCTTGCCCTTGAAGACCGACGTGTTCGGCGAGTGGCCGATCGCCAGGAAGACGCCGTCGTAGTTGACGTCGCGGGTCGAGCCGTCGGCCATTTTCAGGCGGAGTCCCGTCAGGGCGCGGTGCGGTTCGTCGACGCCGAGGTACTCGGCGACGCTGGCGTTCCAGATGTAGTCGATCTTCTTGTTGTCGAAGATCCGCTTCTGCATGATTTTCGAGGCCCGCAAGGAGTCTCGGCGGTGGATCAGGGTGACCTGCGACGCGTAGCGGGTCAGGAAGGTGGCTTCCTCTACGGCCGAGTCGCCGCCGCCGACCATGGCGACCTTGCGGCCTCGGTAGAGCGCACCGTCGCAGGTGGCGCAAGTGCCGAGCCCGTAACCCATGTAGTGCTTCTCTTTATCGAGCCCGAGCGTCCTGGCCGAGGCGCCCGTCGCCACGATGATGGCGTCGGCCGTGTACTCGAAGGTTTCGGCGTCGGGGTCGTGGGCATCGGCCGAGGCCTTCACCTTGAACGGGCGCTGAGAGAGGTCGACCTCGGTCACGGTCTGGTAGCGGCAGTCGGCCCCGAAGCGCTGGGCCTGCTTCCGCATGTTATCCATGAGGTCGGGCCCGAGGACTCCTTCGGGGAATCCGGGGAAGTTCTCCACCGCCGTCGTCCAGGTCAATTGTCCACCGGGCTCATGACCTTCCAACACGATGGGGGCCAGATTGGCACGCGCGGAGTAAAGCGCGGCGGTCAATCCGGCCGACCCGGATCCGATAACAAGGACGGCGGAATGGGACATCGTTCCCTCACCTGGCATGCGAACGGAGACGAAAGCAGATCTTCCGTAGCGAATGCGAAGACCCTACTGGAGAATATTAGTAGCATCCTGCCAAAAATCGTCCTCTTGTCCAGCGCCGACCGCCGCAAATGACGCCGATCGCACCAGATCGGTCGGCCCAATTCCTCACTGCGTCGACGAAAAAACCCGCCCCAACTCTGCGTCGTGGCGGGTTTCAAATCGGGTCGAGGTTTTAATATCGGGATCGGCTCAGGTCAAGACTCGACGAGGCGGGACTCGTGGAACCGGTAGCCAACGCCCCGGACCGTCTCGATCAGATCGGCGGCATCCCCGAGCTTCTTGCGGAGGCTCTTGATGTGGACGTCGATCGTCCGCTCGAGGACCACGGCATCCTCGCCGATCGCGGCATCCATCAGCTCGTAGCGGGTGAAGGCGCGGCCGGCCTGGCGGAGCAGGACCTCGAGGAGACGGAACTCGGTCGGGGTGAGCGGCAGCTCCTCGCCCCGATAGAGGGCCCGGTGGCTGTGGCGGTCGATGACGACCCCCTGGCTCTCGATCACGGCGCCGGTCGCCGGCTCTTCCTGGGCCTGCTTGCGGCGAAGCTCCTTCTTGATCCGCTCGATCAGGATCTTCACGCTGTAGGGCTTGGTGACGTAGTCATCGGCGCCGACGGCGAAGCCGACGAGCTCGTCGGTCTCCTCGGCCTTGGCGGTGACCATGATGATCGGGATTTCCCGGGTCCGCGCCCCGTTGCGGAGCTCGCGGCAGACCTCGAGGCCCGGCTTCACCGGGAGCATCAGGTCCAGGACGATCAGGTCGGGCAGCTTCAGTTGCGCCTGGCGCAAGCCGTCCTGGCCGTCGTGGGCCATGAGGACGTCGAAGCCTTCTCGCTCGAGGTTGACGGCCAGGACTTCGACGAGGGCGCGCTCATCCTCGACGATCAGGATCTTGGGTTTAGACATGGGTGGCGCGGTTCGCGTGATCTCGGCATTAGGACGGGCTGTGGCGATACTCATCATCGGATCTCCCAAGTACGGAAGATGATGTTCGTGTGAAGAATCGATGTTACCGCGAAAAACGTCAGCCGATCCGGCCCGTGATATAGGCCTCGGTCCGGCTGTCTTTGGGGTTAGTAAACAGGATGTCCGTCGAGGTGAACTCGGCGATGACCCCCGTTCGATGCCCGTCCTTGGCCGCTTCATCCAGCATGAGGCAGGCCGTCATGTCGCTGACCCGGCGGGCCTGCTGCATATTGTGAGTCACGATGACGATCGTGTACTCACTCTTGAGGTCGTCCATGAGGTCCTCGACCCTGGCCGTCGAGATCGGGTCGAGGGCCGAGCAAGGTTCGTCCATGAGGATGACTTCCGGCTCGACCGCCAGGGTCCTGGCGATGCAGAGCCTTTGTTGCTGGCCGCCCGACAGCTCGAAGCCGGAGCGGTGCAGCTTGTTCTTGACCTCATCCCAGAGCGCGGCGCGGCGGAGCGAGCGCTCGACGAGCTCGTCCATGTCGCCGCGATAGCCATTGATGCGGGCCCCCCAGGCGACGTTCTGATAGACGCTCTTGGGGAACGGGTTCGGCTTCTGGAAGACCATGCCGATCCGGCGCCGCAACGCGACGGGGTCGGTCCCCGGCTCGTTGATGTTCACGCCGTCGACGAGGACTTCCCCCTCCATCCTCGCGCCCGTGACCAGGTCGTTCATGCGGTTGAAGCAGCGGAGCAGGGTGCTCTTACCGCAGCCCGACGGCCCGATCAGCGCCGTGATCTGATGCCGGGGGATCTGGATGTCGACATTCTTGAGCGCGAGCGAGCTCCCGTACCAGACGTTGAGCTGCCGCGCAGCCATGACGATGGGGTCGACCGCCGGGTTGGCGGGGGAACCCTCGGGGACGACCGAGGCGACATGGCTATCGGGAAGGCTCATTGCATCAGCCTCGGGCAGAGCTGCCGTATCGATTCCGGATGATAATCGCCGTGGCGTTCATGGACAGCAGGAGGGCCAGCAGGATCAGGATGCCCCCCGCCGCGACCGTGTGGAACGCGACCTTGGAATGCTTGGCATAGTTATAGATCTCGACGGGCAAGACCGTGTATCGGTCGGCCGGCCCCTTGGGCAGGAAGCCGATCGAGCCCGCCGCGCCTACCATCAGCAAAGGTGCCGTCTCGCCGATCGCCCGCGAGAGGCTCAGGATCGTCCCCGTCAGGATGCCGGGCATCGCCGAAGGGATCACGTGGTCGCGGATCATCTGCCAGCGCGTCGCCCCCAGCGCCAGGGCCGCCTGCCGGAGCGATTGCGGCACGGTCCGGAGGGCCTCCTGCGTGGCGATCACGATCACGGGGAGGACCAGCAAGCTCAGGGTCAGGCTCCCCGCCCAGAGCGAACGCCCGAGGGCGAACGACTTGAAGCCGAAGCCCCGGACGAACAGGGTGAGCCCGAGGATACCGTAAACGATCGACGGCACGCCCGCGAGGTTGGCGATATTCGTCTGGATGATCCGCCGGAGGCGTCCCGGACGAACGAACTCTTCCAGGAAGACGGCCGCGCCGACCCCCGTCGGGATCGCGAAGATCGTGACCATGGCCAGGAGCCAGAGACTCCCCACGATCCCCGCCTTGAAACCGGCGCGGGTCGGATCGATCGACTGGGACTTGGACAGCAACGACTTCAGGAACTGGAACAACTCGCTCGCATTGGTGCCGACGTGGTACCAGGGGGCACCGCCCGGCTTCTGAAGCGCGGCGGCGAGCACCGATCCCAGGAGGACCGAGAGCACCACGACCCCGGTGAGCGTGGCCATGAAGCAGGCGACGCCGAAGAGCGGGCCCAGGATCAGCCGGGAGCGGCGATGCGGCGCGTAGGTCCCTCGAACCGCCTGGCTCATTGGTAGACCTCGCGATAACGACGCAAGACCAAGCCCGATAAAACGTTGAGTGTCAAGGTCATGCCAAAGAGCGTGATCCCGACCGCGAAGAGAGAGAGATAGTTGGGGGTCCCATACGACGCGTCGCCGTTGGTCACCGCCACGATGTACGTGGTCATCGTCTCGATCGAGGTCAAGGGGTTGAGCGTGATCTGGGGCCGCATCCCCGCCGCGAGGACGACCGCCATCGTCTCGCCGATGGCCCGGCTCAGGGCGAGGATGAACGAGGCGACAACGCCGGAGAGCCCCGCGGGGAGCACGATCCTCGTCGAGACCTCGAACTTGGTCGCGCCCAGGCCATACCCGGCCTCGCGAAGGCCTCGCGGCACCGCCGAGAAGACGTCCTCGCTGAGCGACGAGACCATGGGGATGATCATCACACCCACGACGATGCAGGCGCTGAGGGCGTTGAGCGGCTCGACGCTGATGTCCCAATGCCCGAAGATCCACTTGAGGATCGGGGTGACGAGCATGAACGCCAGGTAGCCGTAGACGATCGAAGGGATGCCCGCGAGGAGTTCGAGCGCCGGCTTGAGCACCGCGCGGACGCCGCGGTGGGCATATTCGCTGAGGTAGATCGCGCTCAAAAGGCCGATCGGAAGGGCGATCAGGGCCGCCCCCCCCGCGACCACGAAGGTCCCCCAGATCAAGGGGAGGATCCCGAACGTGGGGGGCTCCGCATCAGGCCGGAGCTCACTGCCGGCGAGGAAGTCGAAGAGGCTGATCCCCGACATCCGGAAGAAGGCCAGGGACTCGAAGCCGAGCACGAGGATGATGCCCGCCGTCGTCAGCACGGTGATCGAGGCGCAGAGCAACAGGAAGAGTGTCACGGCGGACTCTTGAATCGCCCGCAGGTGCGACGGTCCCGACCAGGGGTCGGGACCTTGCTCGCCATTCTGTCCGTTCGCGGCCGAGATGGGCTCGATCACAGGGCCGCCTTGGCAGCCGGGGCCTCCGGCTCACCACCTGCGGGAAGGGCCTTCGCGTTGGCCTCGCGATCCTGGGCGGTCGGGGGGACGTAGCCGCCCTTCTTGGCCAGGTCCTCGATGTTCTCGAGATAGAACTTCACGAACCCGTGGACTTCGGGCCGACGGAGTGCGGAATTCTTCGCGAAGATGTAGAGGGGACGCGAGAGCGGGGCATAAGTCTTGTCCAGGATCGTCTCGTGGGTCGGCGTCACCGCAGGGGCGTCGGCCCCCTTCTGGATCGGCACGGCGCGGAGCTTATCCTTGTTCTCGATGAAGTAGGCGAAGCCGAAATAGCCGAGGCCGTTGTCGTCGCCGGCGACCCCGTTGACCAGGGTGTTGTCGTCGGAGCTGGCCTGGACGTCCTCGCGCTGGGACTTGGCCTTGCCGACGATGGCCTCGGTGAAGTACTCGAACGTCCCCGACTTGGTGTCCGGGCAGTAGAGCACGATCGCCTTGTCGGGCCAGGAGGGGTCGACGTCCTTCCAGGTCTTCACCTTGCTGCCGGGTTCCCAGATCTTCTTCAACTGCTCGACGGTGAAGCCCTTGGCGAACGTATTCTTCGGGTTGACGACCACGGTGATTCCGTCGTAACCGACCAGGAACCGGGTCCACTCGAGCCCCTGTTCCTTGGCCTTCGACTCCTCGTCGGCCTTGGCGGGCCGAGAGGCGTCGACGATGTCGACCTCGCCCTTGAGGTAGCTGGCGAAGCCGCCGCCGGTGCCGTGGCTGTCGACCACGACATTGACATCGGGCTTGACCTTCTCGTAGGCCTCGCGCGCCGCCTGGCTGATCTGGAAGACGGTGCTGGAGCCATCGACCTCGACGGTCTTGGCCGCCGAAGACGCGGCCGGAGCCCCAGGCCGATCATCCCCCGTTTCGCCGCAACCGGCCATTGCCAGAGCGATCAGCGTCGCCGAAAGTCCCTTTCGCCCGGAGATACGCATGCCCTTTGTATCCTCTAACGATGTCCAGCGCTCGGGGCCCGTGCAATGACGAGATCTTCATCGAGCCGGGAGGCCAACCTCCCTCACCCCGTTATCAGCTCAGTCGCAATTGATATCGCGTGTTATCCGGCCAATTCTACCGAACAATCATGAAGAATTTGTGAAGAATCAGTGAATCCACCAGCGATACTGTCGCCGGTAATCAGTTACGGACATTATGTTGCACGAATAGGGGAAGGGTTAGAGTGAACTGAGTTCCGGCCCCGACGCGACTGGAGACGGTGATCTGCCCGCCGATCGACTGGACGAGGTGCTTGACGATCGAGAGGCCGAGCCCGGTGCCTCCGAGTTCCCGGCTCCTCGCCTTGTCGACCCTGTAGAAGCGTTCGAAGACGCGAGGGAGGTCGTCGCGGGGGATGCCGATGCCCGTGTCCGCGACCTCGACGACGACCCCATCGGGGCCGAGCTGGCCGTGGACCCGGACGGAGCCCCCTTCGGGCGTGTACTTGATCGCGTTGTCGATGAGGTTGTCAAAGATCTGGCGGATGGCCTCCTCGTCGGCCATGACCTGAATCTGGTCGTCCACAGGCCCGAGGTCGAGGTCGAGGGAGAGCCCCTTGGCGTCCGCACGATCCCGGTGCGACCCGACGCAGGACGTGATCATCGGCGCGAGGGCCAGGGGGACGTGCTCGTAGACTTCCTGCCCCGACTCGATGCGGGCCAGGCTCAGGAGGTCGAGGATGAGCTGGTTGAGGCGCTCGGCCTGCTCCTCGATGCGATTGAGGAACCGGACGTTGACGTTCTCGTCGTTCAGGGCCCAGTCGAGCAGGGTCTCCGTGTACGCCTTGATCGAGGCGAGGGGCGTCTTGAGCTCGTGGGAGACGTTGGCGACGAAGTCCTGCCGCATCCGCTCGAGCCGACGGAGCTCGGTCACGTCATGGAAGACGAGGACGGCCCCCGGCGGCGGGCCGGGGAAGGGGGCCCCGTAGACGGCCAGCACGCGAGAATGGACGCGCAAGAGGGTCTCTCGGGTCGCCAAGGAGATCTCCCCCTGATACGGGCCGGGGCCTCCGAGGGTCGCCTCGACGGCTTCCTGCACCTGCGGGCTCCGGATCAGTTCGGGGATCAGGCGGCCGACGGAGACGGCATCGAGCGAGAAGAGGCGGTTCGCCGTCGCGTTGGCGAAGACCAGGCGTCGCCTGGCGTCGATGGCGATGACCCCCTCGGCCATCCCACTGAGGACGGCGCGGAGCTGCTGCCGGTCCTGCTCGAGCAGGGCGATCCTGGCCTCGAGCTGCGGCGCCACGGCATCGAACCGCCGTGCCAGGCGGCCCGCAGGGCCGATGGAACGAGACAAGATCGGCCGCGTGGGCTTCCCGTCGAGCAGGGCGTTCACGCCCCTCTCGATCTCGGCCAGCGTACGGCCCCAGCGGTACGCGGCGACCCCCATAAGCGCGAAGCCGGCCACCAGGATCACGCACACCACGACCATGTCTCGCCCTCGGATCAGCCCACTCCGCATTTTTTGCGAATCAGTATCGGAGCGCAGGCAGACCCGGTCAAGCAACGGATCCATCCCATCCCGATAAAAAAAGTCGAGCCGAGCCGCCCGGGGCGACTCAGCTCCAACTTCGATCGGTCTGGAAAAACGAGGCGGGCAGATGCCTTAGGGCAGGCGAGGGGCGGTTGTGGAGGCCTGGGAGTTCTCCGACGCCCCGACGAGTTCGTAGCTGATGAAGACGACCCGCTCGGCGTAGCCTTCCTTGCCCCTCTTGCCCGTGACCGTGCGAGGCCCGGCACTCATGACCAGGGCCCCTCGTTCGGGGATCGTCCAGTCCCCGTCGATCAGGTTCCAGGCGACCTCGGGGACCTGGATGGTCGCGGTCACCGACTGGGCCCCCTCATTTCGGAAGAGCTTGGTGATCCGCGACTCGCTCGCACTGGCGGATTCCCCCGACTTGGCCTCGGCCGGGCGGGCAACCCTCGTCGTATGCATCCGGACCAGCCTCGCCTCTTCCAGCGCGATATGGACGCGGATCCCCTCGTCGGGCGTCAGCTTCCCGGAGGAGAGTTGGAGCCGGATGCCGTCCTGAACCTTGTCGACCTCGGGGTCGAACGCCGGCTTGGAGGCGGGGTCCTGGGGATTGGCCGGGACCTGGTTCACGTGGGCGACGTAGTTGATCGACTCCATGTTCTCGACGCGGGCCGTCTGATCGACGGGCGTCGTGACCTTGGGCGACTGGAGGATGTTGCACTGAGTGTCTTGCTGGAAGCCGTCCAGCACAGCCTTCAGGCCCGCCCGATCCACCGCCCAGACCGTGGATCCCGACTTCCTGGCCAGGACCTTGAGCCGATCATCGAACTTCCCGCGCCAATCCGGGCTCGTGGTCGACACCCAGCGGATCTCATATCCGATCATCGGGCCCGACGGTGCCGCCTGCGTGGCGGCCGGCTTGGCATTCGCGGCCGGCGAAGGCGGCGGGATGGCCGGGGCCTGCGCCCGGGCGGGCAGGACCGAGAGAGTCGCCAGTCCGGTCGCGATGAGTCCGAATCCGATGGCCTTGCGCATGGTTACTGACATCCTTGCCAGGAGGTTCGTGACGGGCGGCCTGCTCCTCGGGTGAGGATTCGATGGATGGAGAGGTGCGCGCGGGATCTTAGAGGAACTCGCCACCGCGGTCAACCGCGACCGCGGCCTCGAGCCCGAGGAGATATCAACGGATGCTGGCGAGCGACCCATAAAGCTCAGGGCGACGGAAGCGGAAGAGGTATTCCGGCTCGGCCCTCGCCTGGCGGAGGGTCTCCGCGGAGAGGTCGACGAGCATCATCCCGGGCTCTCCGGTGGGAGCTTCCCACTCCTTGATGACCTTCCCTCGAGGGTCGAGGGCCATCCCGCCGCCTGGGAAGAACTGACTGACCGACGCACACGACACCTTGCCGACATAGTTGCAGGCCACGCCGTAGACGCCGTTCTCGATGCAACGAGACCGCAACGCATTCCCCGCCCAGTCGGCCCAGCCTTGCGGCGTGACGGGGGGCGGGTCGGAGGCGAACGGGAAGAGGACGATCTCGGCGTTCTTGACGGCGAGGAGTCGCGTCGACTCGGGCATCAGGGAATCGAAGCAGATGTTCGCGCCGATCCGGCCGAGCGGGGTCTCGACCACGTCGGGGACGCCGCCGCCGCAATAGAAGGGCATCTCATACATCGGGACGTGCATCTTCCGCCAGTGCCCGATCAGCCCGGCACGCCCCACGAGAACCTGCGTGTTGTGCAGCACGTTCCCGGCATCTTCCAACATGCCGGCCGAGATCATCGTGTCGTGCTCGGCGGCGATCTTCGAGAGCTGCCGCACCGCGTTGCCGTCGAGGCTCTCCGCCATCTCCTGGCCCAGCGAGAGCGCCTCGCGAAGCCAGGCGTTGTGATCCCCGACGGGATGATTCGGGATGAAGCCGGTGAGGGAAAGCTCCTGGAAGAGGACCAACTGGGCCCCGGCCTCGACCGCCTTTCGGGTCCATGCGGAGATCTTCTCGAGGTTCTCCGCGAGCCTGCCCGGCTGGGTGTCGACGGCGATGGCGGCGATCCGCACATTCTTAATCATGTCTGCATCTCGGCGTGTCAACGGGCGGCGATCCGGTCCTCATCGACCGTCATCCCCGGCCATTCTATCGCGCAACGATCGCCGCCGCATCGCCTGTATGGAGCCTGCACGCCAACCTGTAACCTTTGGCTTCGGAGGCCACCGCTCTTTCCAAGGTCGACTCGACGGCCGTCCTCAGGGGATGAGCTTGAGGACCCGGTCATTGCTGCTGTCTGAGAGATAGATCAGGCCATCGGGGCCGAAGGTGACGCCATGGGGTTGGCTCAGATCGGCCTCCTCGGGGGATTTGCCGAGGCCTGAAGCCCCGTTCTTCCCGGTGCCGGCAAGGTTCGTGAGCTTGCCAGTCGCCGCGTGGTAGACGCGGATGCGATGGTTCTCGGTGTCGGCGATCAGGACGTTACTGTGCGCGTCGGTGCAGAGGTGCTTGGGGCCGTCGAAGGTGGCCTCGAGCGCAGGCCCACCGTCGCCGTCGTGCCCCTTCTTGCCCGTGCCGGCCACGGTGCGGATCTTGCCTTGCGGGTCGACGACGCGGAGGGCATTGCCGCTACGCTCGAGGATGTAGACATAGCCTTTACCATCGACGGCCACGGCGCGGGGGTCGACGAGCGGAGAAGCCGTGGCCTCGGCTCCGTCCTTGGGAACCCCTTTCTTTCCCGTGCCGGCGACGGTCGAGACGATGCCCGAGGCCATGTCGATAGCCCGGATGCGGCGGTTGTCGAGGTCGGCGAGATAGAGCGTCTTGTTGGCGTCGTCGAGGGCCAGGCAGTAGACCCCGCCGAACTCGGCCTTGAGCGCGGGGCCGCCGTCGCCGGAGAAGCCTTTCTTGCCCGTCCCGGCGAACGCGGTGACGCGGCCCGTGCGGGGGTCGAGCTTGCGGATGCGGTTGTTCCACGTGTCCGCGATGTAAACGTCGCCGTTCCTGGCGACGACGAGGTGGTGCATCCCGTTGAACTCGGCCGAGGTCGCCGGGCCGTCGTCGCCGCCGTCCCCCTTCTTGCCGGTCCCCGCGACCGTCGTCACTTTACCGTCGGGCCCGAGTTTGCGAATGCGGTTGCCGAGCATCTCGACGATGTACATCGACCCCTCGCCGTCGAACCCGACGCCGAACGGGCTGGTGAGTTGGACCTTGTCGGCCGGCGACCCATCTCCACCCGTCCCGCCCCCCGCGACCAGGACGATCTGCCCGGCCTGGCTCGAGGAGCCCAGGATCAACGCTGCGGCCGCAATCGCGAAGGCGGTGGTTCTCATGCAAACCTCGACGGACTCGTGACGGACATCACAAACGGGACGCCAGTGGAGATTCCGCCACGTCCCGGAGCGTCGGTCAAGAGTCCATCTCGGCGAACCCTTCGATCCCTCCCGATGGTCGAGACCTCAAAAACCCCGCGACACCTGTTGTCGCAGGACGAGGTTGGCGGTCTGGTTCGTCTGGTGATCGTCGTTATCCGCGAGGTCGCGCAGGGCCTGGTCGAACCGGCGATTGGCCATGCGCAAGTAGAGCTCGGCGGCCTCGCGTTCGGCGGGGATCGCATCGTCGCGGACGAGCGAACGGTCGAGCCGTGCGAGGGTACACGCGGCCGTCACCAGCGCGATGGCCCCATCCGCGATTCGCTCCTGCACATATTGGCGATCGAGGATCGATTCGCGGTACTTGATCAGGGAATGCTCGATCGCCGCGTTGAAGCGGCTCACACGCCTGGCGATGGCAGCGGCCTGGGGACGCAGCATGCTCGAGGCCACCGGGATCGTCGCCGGGCGGACCATCCTCGCGAAGCGCTCTCGCCCGAATTTCCAGAGCGTGGGAACGAACCGGGTCGGCGACTTGAGCCCTTCGAGCGTCCCCTTGAACCCCTCGCCGACGTCGCGCATGCCGACGAGGGCGATGAAGGCCTTGAGGACCTCGTTGGCCCCCTCGCCGATCGTGTTGATGCGGGCATCGCGCATCATCCGCTCATAGGGCTCGTCGCTGAAGTAACCCTGGCCGCCGTGGACCTGGAGGGTTTCATACACGCCTTGCCAGAGCATCTCGGTCGAGAAGACCTTGAGGATGGCCGTCTCGAGCATGTAATCCTCGGCGCCCCGGTCGATCAGGGCGGCCGTCTCGTAGGTGGTCGCCTCCATCGCATACACGGTGGCCGCGAGGTAGGCCAGCTTCTTCTTGATCAGTTCCAGGTCCGCGAGCGGCCGGCCGAACTGGCGACGCTTGGCCGCATGCCTGGTGGCGGCCTCGAGGCAAGTCTTGGCCGCGCCGGTGCAGCTCGCGCCGAAGGTCGTGCGGCCGAAGTCGAGGACCGTCAGCGCGACCTTCAATCCCTTGCCCAAAGGCCCGAGAATGTTCGAGGCGGGCACGGGCATGTCGTGGAAGGCGAGCCTGGCCGTCGCCGTGCCTCGAATCCCGCACTTGGGCATCCGGGCCTCGACGACCTCGAAGCCGGGCATGTCGGGCGTGACGAGGAAGGCCGTGACCTTGGACTCGCCCCCCTTGGGATCCGGGGTGCGGGCCATGACCGTGAGGACGTCGGCAATCCCCCCGTTGGTGATGTACCGCTTGGTGCCGGTCAGGCGATAGGTCTGACCATCTTCGGAGGGGATGGCCTGCGTCTGGACGTTGCTGGCGTCGGAGCCGGCCTCGGCCTCGGTGAGGGCGAAGGCCGCGAGCTTCTCGCCTCGCGTCAACGACGGCAGCCAGCGCTGTTTCTGCTCGGCGGTCCCGAACAGGAGCAGGGCCCTGATGCCGATGGAGTGGTGGGCGTTGACGAAGACCGCCGTGGAGGAACAATGCCCCCCGATCACCTCCATGATCCGGCAATAGGCCGACTGCGAGAACCCGCGGCCACCGAACTCCTCGGGGGCCGTCATCCCGAGGACCCCGAGCTCGCCGAGCCCCTGGATCACGCTCGGCGGGATATCCGCCTCGCGGTCGATGGCCGCGGCGTCGATGCCCGTCCTGGCGAAGGCGCGGAGCTTCGTCACGGCCTCGTCGACGCGGGCCTGGTCGGCCGAACTGAGCTCGGGATAGGGGAAGAGGACGTCGCCGCGGAACTCGCCGCGGAATAAGGCCTTGGCGAACCCGGCCTCGACCTTCGGCCCGGAGAAGAGTAGCTCCTCGGCCTGGCGGACCTGCTTGGCCCGTTCGAGGTCTTGCTGTGCGGCGGCAGACGATGCGCGATCGGCGGCGGACGTGGACATGACGGCCTCCACAACGAGAGGACCGATCGTCGCACCGATCGGCCGGGGATGTTCGGAGGGCTGCTCTACCCCAATCTTAGCGCGCCGCCGCTTCGAAAGGAAACGTGGAGCCGGGCGGCCCCTCATTCGGCGGGCGGTTCAACCTTCGTTCCCTCACGCGCCGCCGGGGCGGGGTGGGGGAGCAAGCGCCCCAGCCAGGGGCTCGAATCCTTCGCGAACCAGAACGCGAAGACACCGCCGAGGACCACCATCAACTGCGTGGGAACCTTCAGGTCATTGAGATGGCCGAGGAAGTATCCGAATTCCTTGTTGTCCACGAAGGGGAAGTGCTTCCACTCGCAGAACAGGGCGAGGCCGATCGCACCCAGGCCGCACACAACCCCCCGTGGGACCGAGCGATGGAGCGAGAGCTGGCTGCACCCCAGGCCCACAAGGGCCCCAGGGATCATCAGCCCGTAGAGCCCCTGGCCGAGGAGCCATCTGAAGACGAAGACGCCCGCGATCCCGCCGATCACCGCGCCGATCAAGCCCAGGATATTGCTGATGACGCGACTTCGCATCGAATCTCTCCTTAACGTCTCGCCTTCGAGGCACGCAATCCTAGGTTATTAAACGACCCGCCCACAAATCGAGAGAAAAATCCGACCGATCGCTCGGATCTCGACTTGTCGCTTCATATCTCACTTCGATCTCGCTCATCGCAAATTCATGAATAGCCTTGCTTTCCAGGTCTGAGCCAATCCTCCGCAGTATCTTCAGAAAGTCTTAAGACTCAGCCGCTATCTTCCGCCGGGTGCGAGATCGCCCCAGGGCGTATGAATCACGAGTAGGCAAGCTCCAAGGTGCTCGTATGTCGATGCTTGAACTGGCATGTCCCAGTTGCGGCCGGGGCGGGACGATCCCGAAGCAGAAGGTCAACACGCGCCTCGTCTGCAAGAAGTGCCGCGTGGTCTTCCACATGACCCCCGCCGAGCGGACCGTCCTCGGGGAACCCCTCGGCGACGTGCTTAAGGTCAATCCGAAGCCCGTCGAGGAGGAACGTCGCGCCTCCGCGTCCGAGGGCATCGAGAATCTGGCGGACAACCTGACCGGCGGGCTCGATGGTTTTCGGGAGATCCTGAAGACGGCCTCGCCCAAGCAACTGGGCATCGCGGCGGCCGTCATCGTCGTCCTCGGCATCGGCTGGACCCTGATGAACGCCGCGCCCGAGAACCTGACCGATGTCACGAATCTCGCCGCGACCCAGTTCACCGCGGATGACCTCGACTCCGTCAAGGCCGTCGCGTCGTCAGGCACCGCCGAGGACGTCGCACGATGGTATGAAGCCGTCCATCCCAGGCTCGTCAAGGCCCGCGAGCGTTGGAAGACGAACACCACCCACCTGACGGTGGTCGTCATGTCCCAGGACGACGAGAAACGGGTCGGCGAATCCCGGGCCTTCGTCTATCCGGGCCCCGCAACGCCCGCCCCGACGACGGACTCGAGCGGCGCGGCTTCCGATGGCTCCTCGATCCAACCCCTCGAACTCATCATGCACTGGACGCTCGAAGGCAGCCGTTGGCGACTCAACGGCAAGCAGACGGCCCAGACGGCCGGCTGAGGATCCCGAACAGCCCCCATCGCATCGGCGGCGTGGGGATTCGGGACTCGCGCCCACGACGAGGGGCTCGATTCCGCCGCGAACTCGTCCTCTCGACCAAGCCCGCAGCCCCTCATGTTCGATACAATCGAACCCTTCCCATCAACATTTCGCGACGCGCCCCGTACCATAAGCGACTCCGGCGACGTAGGAGTGTAGGCGAGGCCGTCCCTGCGGCCGTTCGCGGCCCGGGAATGTTGTCCCGGGCCCCCTCAAGGCATAGCATTGCAGGAGAGGGGATCACGTTCGTTTTCTCCGACGATCGGTCGGTATCACGTCGAAAGAGGCTGGATCGTCGCGGGGTTCGGCTAACAGTAAGAGGACCGGATCCTGAGGTTCTTTCCCTCGGATTCCGGGCTCCCGCGCCATTTCCCGCGTATGGACATCCATGAAGGTAGACCGACCGAGGTCGATCGCTTCGCCGTCTAGTGGGTCGTGAGTCCATAGAGGAGATGATTCCGATGAGACACGCGGTCGTCGTTGATGCCGTGCGGACACCCGTGGGCCGGGCCTCGGCGGACAAGGGGATCTTCCGCGACGTCCGCTCCGAGGATCTCTCCGCCGATCTGATCAGGAGCCTGGTGGAACGGACCGGGATCGACCCGGCCAGGATCGAAGACGTGCGCTGGGGATGCGTGCAGCAGCAGGGGGAGCAGGGGTTCGACATCGCCCGGATCGCGGCGCTCGCGGCGGGCCTACCCGTCGAGACCGCGGGCGTGACGATCAACCGCAACTGCGCCTCGAGCCTGCAGGCGATCAACGACGCGGCCATGAGCATCGCCGCCGACTTCGCCGACGTGCAGATCGCCGGGGGCGTCGAGCACATGGATCACGTGCCGATGAGCAAGGACTACAACCCCTATGCCGGCATCTCGCGACTCCACACCGAGGGCGTCATGAACATGGGGTTGACCGCCGAATATCTGGCGGCCAAGTATCGGATCCCCCGCCAGCCCCAGGATGACTACGCTCTTCGAAGTCACCAGCTCGCCGCCGCCGCGACGGATCGAGGAGACTTCAAGTCGGAGGTCATCCCCACCTGGGGCCGCGACGACCAAGGTCGCAAGGCCCTCATCGTCGAGGACCAGTGCATCCGGCGCGACACGACCTCGGAGGCCCTCGCCGCGCTCCCTCCGGCCTTCAACCCGGCCGGCGGCTCGGTGACGGCGGGAAATAGCTCGCCGACGAACGTGGGGGCCTCGGCGCTGCTGATCATGTCGGAGGAGACCTGCCGCGAGCTTGGCATGAAGCCCCTGGCGAAGATCCGGTCGGTAGGCGTGGCGGGCGTCGATCCCGCCGAGATGGGCATCGGCCCGGTCCCGGCCGTCAAGAAGGCCCTGGCGAAGGCCGGGCTCTCGCTCGACGACATCGGCTGCATCGAATTGAACGAGGCCTTCGCCGTGCAGGTGCTCAGCGTGCTCAAGCTCCTCGGCATCGACGAGTCGAAGGTCAATACGCGAGGAGGCGCCATCGCCATCGGCCACCCCCTGGGAGCCAGCGGCGCGAGGATCGCCACGACCTTGCTCCACCGGATGCGCGACGAGGGGGCCAGGTTCGGCCTTGCCACGATGTGCGTCGGCCAGGGGCAGGGGGTCGCGACGATTTTTGAGTCGTGCGACTCCTGATCGGTCGTCGCGAAATCGCCATGGGTGCGAAGGCGGAGCATTCCCGGTTGGAGAGCGGTCGGGGTACGATGAGTGGATAGGTTCGACGACCACCGCGGGCCGGGCTCGATCTCGCGCGGAACCTCTCGGCCCGCGATCGCTCTCCAAGCAGGGAAATCCATAATGCGACAACATCTGCTCATTGGATTCGGTATCGCCCTCGCCGCCATCGGCACGCCCCGCGATGCCTCGGCCCAGTATGGCTACGGCTGGGGAGGCTGGGGAGGCTCGACGGTGCAGGGGGATATCGGCCGGGGCCTCGGCGCCTTCAGTGCGGGGGTCGGCCAGGGGAACCTGGAGAATGCCCAGGCGGCGTCGATCAATACCGACAGCGTCATGCGCTGGAACCAGGCCGTCTGGGAATCGCAGCACGCCCTCAACGTCTCGAACTACCTCATGAGGCAGCAGCGGCAGGCCACCAACGACAAGGCCCAGGCCGAGATCTACGACCGGCTCCGCAACCACCCCGAGACGCGCGACATCCAGGACGGCGACTCTCTCAACGTCCTGCTCGACATCCTCCAGCACCCCGAGGTCTTCCGCACGGCGTATAAGCAGACCCGCACCCCCTTGCCGCGCGAGGTCATCCAGGACATCCCCTTCGAGTTCGCCTCCGAGGGCATGACGATCTGCCTCGATCGGATCACGACCAAGGAGGGCTGGCCCCTCGCCCTCAACACCGACGACTTCGCCAAGGATCGCGACGCGGTCAAGAAGGCGATCAACGCCGCCCTCGAAGAGGACAAGCAGGGGGACCTGCATCCCAGGTCGATCCAGGCCATCGGCGACGCGGTCAAGATGCTCCGCGTCCACTTCGAGAAGGCCGTCCCGACCAATAGCGACGACTACATCCCGGCGCGCGACTACATCAAGTCGCTGGCCGGCCTGACGAAGATGCTGCACAGCACGAACGTGGACCAGATCCTCGCGGAGCTCGAGAAGTACCAGGGGTCCACCGTGGGCGACCTCCTCGCGTTCATGCAGGCCTTCAACCTCCGCTTCGCGCCGGCCAAGTCGTTCCGCCAGCGGCAGATCTACATGCAGCTCTACCCGACCCTGGCCGACGCCGTGAACGGCCCGCTCTCGGGCGTGGCGCAGAACGTCGAGCGAGGCGCCGGCGGCGTCGTCAGCTCGGCTGAGTCGGCCGCGAGCAAGGTGGGGAACGCCGCCTCCTCGTTCTTCAACAGCCTGAGCTGGGACCACCTGACCGGCGGCGGAAATTCGTCCTCGTCGCAATGACCTCGAATCCCTCGGGCTTCCATCTCCATCCCGCATCGAACCGACCGGCCTCGCATCATTGCGTCGGCCGGTTTTTTTGATCCCCACGCGACGCAAGGCCATCCATGCCAGCTCGAATCCGAAACTTGTATTTCCTCTCCAACTCAACCACAATCTGACCCCACGAGTGGAACATTCGGAATCGACACGTCTTCATTTCTCCGAGCGAGAGTCATCGCCGACTGAGGGATCAACGAGGAGATTCACCCGCGGATGGCTCTCCCCTCGAAGGACCTCCGCCCTGAACGCTGAGGGCGGGACGGCGGTCGCGCCGGGCAATGTGGGAAAGGGAGAGGAATCGTCGGCGTGCGAGGCCTCATGGTGATCGTCACGGCCTGCGGCGGCATCCTCTGGTCGGTGCGCACGGTCAGGGAGATCATCGCCCCGGTCAAGCATTGGGCGTGGGTCTTGCAAAAGGGGGAGATCGACGAGCGTCGGCAGGCGGCTGCGGAACTCGCCAAGCTCCTAGACGCAGACCTTCTGGTCGCGACCACGGCGCTGATCGCCGCTCTCACGCCGAGGTCGCCGCCCAGTCCATGGTGTCCCTCAAGGTCTGCCTGGAGGCCGACATCAGGTCGGGCGATACGTCCTTGAACCGGAAGATCATCGATACGCTCGCGGCGGCGAGGAGTGGCCCCAGGCCGAGAATCAAGTCGTCGGCGATTAATGCCCTGGGACCCTTGTTCCATAACTCCAGCATGTTCGAGCCCGACGTCGCCTCGATCGCGAAGCAGGTCATCGACACGGCCCTGACCAACTCGTCCGAGGTGGTTCCCTTCGCGGCCATCGCGTTGCATGTGAAGTTGCTCCGACCGCCCTCAATCATCCCCGCCGCTCGACCCACTGCCGCGAGACTCGAGGGCCATCAAATCGGCCGCAATTCCTTGCGAAATCGAGGGCCTGTCCGTTTCGCGACGATCTTCGTCTCATTCTCACGTGTCAGACAACATCAGTACCGCTAAACTTTTTGAGAATGAGTCTCAATCGCCAACAAAACGCCTTGGGCCGAAGACGACCTCGGGAAGACACACTCATGATCCGTGCGATCGTCATCAACCTCTGCGCGACCATCTCCTTCGCGTCGGCGTTTGCCGAGGCCGACGATTCCCTATCAGCTCGCGATGAGTTCCGCGTGTGGGCGGGCGCGAACGCCAGGCGCCTCGCGACGGTCGAGTCTCGCGACGACCAGTCGGACCTCGCCCCCCTGGGCAAGCTGATCGGTCCCGCCCGCGTGGTGGCCATGGGCGAGACCATCCACGGCGCCCACGAGGAGATGGCGCTCCGGAACCGATTCATCCGCTATCTCGTGACCGAATGCCACTTCACGACGGTCGCGCTGGAGGCGGGCCTCTCCCAGTCGAAGACCCTCTACGACCACGTCCTCGGGCGCATCGAGGCGACCCCGGAAGAGATCACCTCGGCGTTCACGTATGGATTCGGAGCCTTCGAGGAGAACCATGCGCTGGTGCGCTGGCTCAGGGAGTACAACGCGGGCGTCGCACCGGAGCGGCGAGTGCGGCTCTACGGCTTTGACCTCGCCGGCTCGTACTTCGATAATGCGCACCGCTCGCTCGATGCCGTCCTCGCCTACCTCGATCGCGTCGCGTCGAAGGAGGCCCCGACGATCCGTGCCGATTACGCCGCAATCCAGGGGAAGGTGGACACGACTGCATTCCTCAAGCTCTCCCAGCCCGAGCAGGACCGGGTCGCGGCGAAGCTTGTGGACCTCTCGGCCCTGATCCGGAGGAACCGCGTGGGATACGTTGCCGCCAGCTCGCGCGACGACTACGAGTGGGCCTTGCGACAGTCCGTCGCCTCGGTGCAGGATTCCGCCTTCCAGCGGGCCCTCCCCCGCGACTTCGGCCTCGGCAAGACGAAGGGGGGCGGCTTCGTCGGTTGGGACGCGGCGATGAACCAGCGCGATGCAACCATGGCCGAGAACGTCGCCTGGATCCTGGATCGCGAAGGCCCCAAGGGCAAGATGTTCCTGTATGCCCATAACTATCACGTCCAGTCCTCGCAGCAGCCGAAATCCAATGACTCCGGCGAGGCCTCGGCAGCCATGGAGGGGGGATTCCCGCTCGGCACCAACCTCCGCTCGATGCTCGGCGACGAACTCGTCGTGCTCGGCTCGCAGTGCGGCGAGTACGAGGGCTGGCCCGCCGAGTTTCGCACTCGGGTCGCCCCGCCTACCCGCGGCAGCCTCAAGGACCTGGCAGGCTCCGCCGGCATCCCCCTCTACCTGGCCGACCTCCGACAGATCCGCGAACCCGGCCCCCTGCGCAACTGGATGCATGGCGTCCATGTCGAGGGCATTTTCGCCAATCGCAACGTCGTGCCCGCCCGAGCCTACGACGCCCTGATCTTCCAGGGGATACTCACGCCAGCGAGGAAACGCCAGCCTTGAGAGTCGGTCCCTCCTGCTGGACATGAGCCGCACGAAGAAGGCTTCGCTCAAAAAAAACCTGCACCCTATTTGACAGTGTTACATAGACCCCATATAACAGTGTTATGAGACAGCAAGGCCAGGATCTCTGGACGATCGATGAGCTGACGGCCCGGGTGGCGAGCGTGCTGGCGGCGAGCTACCGGGGGGCGTCGAACGGAAGGGTCCGCGACATCCCCGACTTGCGCACGGTCCGCTACTACACGACACTCGGCCTGATCGATCGCCCGGCGGAGATGCGAGGGCGGACGGCGTACTATTCGACCCGGCATCTCATGCAGTTGGTGGCGATCAAGCGGCTCCAGGCGCAAGGACTGAGCCTGGCGGAAGTCCAGCGTTCGCTCGTCGGCTTGCCCGAGGACGCCCTCGGCCGGCTCGCGGCCTTGCCCGACGTCATCTCCGACGGTACCCCCGAAGCGCCTGTGAAGGCGGCTCCTGCCGAGAAGAAACCCAGGGCGTCATCGGTCGAATTCTGGAAGGAGGCTCCCGAACCCACGTCGCGTGAAGTCCCGGTCTCGAATGTTGTCCCGAGCTCGAAATCGCGGGCGGAGCCGGGGAGGGAACCGCCGCCGACCTCGGCGCTGTCACTCCTCCAGGGTATCCAGCTCGAGGAGGGGATCTCGCTGCTGCTGAACGCGGCGCGGCCCCTCGACGAGGACGACCTCGAAGCCATCCGGCGGGCGGCGGGCCCCTTGATGGAAACCCTACGGAAACGCGGTTTGCTCACCAGGCGCGAAGGAGTTCACGAATGACGCGAGCCATCACCATCTTCGAACGCGACGGCCGGGAGTCTACCGAGGGCGAATCCGGCTTCGGCGCCCTCGAGACGAGCAAGGGTGTCCTGCCGCTCAGGGCCCTGGACGTCCAGGCCAGGCTCGAGGGCCTGCTCTCCCTCGTCTCGATCCGCCAGACCTTCGTGAACACCTGGGACGTGCCGCTGGAGGCCACGTACATCTTCCCGCTTCCCGACCGCGCCGCGGTCTCGGCCTTCCGCATGGAGGTCGCCGGGCGCGTGGTGGATGGCACCGTCAAGGAGCGGGGCAAGGCTCGCCGGGAGTACGACCAGGCCATATCGGACGGCCATCGCGCGGGGATCGCCGAGGAGGAGCGCCCGGGGGTCTTTACGCTCCGGGTCGGCAACCTCCCGCCCGGCGAGCAGGCCACGATCGAGTTGACCCTCTGCGGCACGCTGCCGTTCGCGGATGGGGAGGTCACCTTTCGGTTCCCCCTGGTCGTCGCGCCCAGATACATCCCGGGCAACCCGGTCGAGAGGCCCGGCGTCGGCGATGGCGTCGCGTTCGATACCGACGCCGTGCCCGACGCCTCTCGGATCTCGCCGCCGGTGCTGCTCCCCGGGTTCCCTAACCCCGTCCGCCTGTCTTTGGCCGTCGAGATCCGCGAGACGCTCGCCGCGGTCGACGGCGTGAAGTCCAGCCTCCACGCGGTGCTGGACGAGTCCCGCCCTGGCATCAGGCGCATCGCGCTGACACCCGGTGAGAGGCTCGATCGGGACTTCATCCTGAGGTACAGGCTCGGGGACAACTCGATCGCGACGGCGGCCTCGGTCCATCCAGGAGCCGAAGGGGAGGGGACCTTCGCGGTCACGATCATCCCGCCGACCGTCGAGGCCGCTCCGCCCCCGCCACGCGACGTCGTCTTCGTGCTCGACCGTTCGGGAAGCATGACCGGCTGGAAGATGGTCGCGGCCCGACGCGCCATCGCCCGGATGGTGGACTCGCTCGTGGCCGCCGATCGGTTCAACGTCATCATCTTCGACACGGAGCTGGAACGCCCGGAGGGTTTCCCGACCGCGAGGCTCGTCGAGGCGACCGACCGGCTCCGGTTCCGCGCGGTCGAGTACCTGGCCAAAGTCGACTCTCGCGGCGGGACGGAGATGGAAGCCCCGCTCAACGAGGCGATGGCGACCCTCGCCGAGCCCATGCCCGGCCGCGAGCGAGTCATCGTCCTTGTGACAGATGGGCAGGTCGGGAACGAGGGGCAACTCCTCAAGACGCTCGGCAAGAAGGCGAAGGGGATCCACATCGTCACGGTGGGGATCGACCAAGCGGTCAACGAGACCTTCCTGCGCCGGCTGTCGGAGTTGGGGGGGCCTCGAAGCTGGAGCGAGTGCGTCGAATCGGAGGATCGGCTCGACGACGTGATGGTCGCGATCCAGCGTCGGATCGGGGCTCCCGTGCTGACGAACCTGAGCCTCGAGGTCGAGGGGGAAGGGACCTCCATCGCTCCTGGCTCGATCGTCCCCGGCCGGATCCCGGATCTCTTCGCGGGGGTGCCGGTTCTCGTCCTGGGCCGCTACCAGGGCAAGACCCCGACGCGCTTCAAATTGAAGGCGAGCGAAGGCCCGACCGGCGCATGGGGTAACGAGGTCGAGGCCCAGGTGAGGGAGAACCCGGCGATCGGCTCCGTCTGGGCCCGCGGCAAGATACGCATGCTCGAGGACGAATATATCATCGACGGGCGCGATCAGAAGGAGACCCTGGAAAAGCAGATCGTCGGCCTCTCGGAGCAATTCCAGGTCTTGAGCCGATTCACGGCGTATCTCGCGGTCGACCGGGCCGAGGTCATCGAGGGGAGCGGAGAACTGCATCGGGTCATCCAGCCTGTCGAGATGCCCAGCGGCTGGGCTGAAATTGCCATGCCAGCCGCCTGTGCGGCCCCGGTTCCTCCGCTTTCAGCGGTGCCGGGAAGAAAGCGATTTCTCAAGATGAATCGCTCCGATGGTTCACCGCCAAGCTCTTACAGCCCGCCCGAGAGGGAAGAGCTCTTCGATGCTTGGTGCCAACATTCCCAAGGGCAGGGAGGTTCTACCCTCGCTAGGGGGCCGGCGGCTGGTGCAGAAGATCTTGATATGCTTTCGGATATCGAGGCTGATGATATCGATCCCGTGGACGAAGCTCGCAACCTTGCCGGTGAGTTGGCCGGCGTCTGGCGAGTCCCGGCGGGCAGGGACCAGGGAGACTACTTCCGCAACAACCCCGACTGGATGATCCGACTGGAGTTGCTGATCGAGAAACTGAACCTTCTGGGCCAGTTCGCCAAGGCTTCGAGCCGACTCGAGCAACTCCTGGCCGACCTGAAGCAGGCGTGGTCGCAAGGCATCCGGATTGACAAGGACACCTTGAAGATCCTCAACGCGATCGACACCGGCCTCAGGGCCATCGCCAAGGGCCGATCCTTTGGCGGGGACGACAAGAAGTCCGGTTGGGCCTTCTGGAAGTCCTGACGGACTACCTCGATGCGGGATGGGTCGCCCATCCCGCATCGAGGCCAAGGTTTCTCTTCTCGATCAAATAGGCCACCCGGATGCGTTGAGCCCCTCGCTCGGGCCCAACGCATCCGGATGTCATCTCATATTGGATTTCGGACATCTTCACCCGGGCGACGCGCTCATTCCGAGCGGATATCCCCGCGTGAGGGACGAACTCAGGCATCGGCCGGGTTGCGGGGTCGGTTCGCATTGCGGCGGCTGGGCATGAGGATCCGGAAGCGCGTGCCGACGCCGACGGTGCTCTCGACCTCGATGCGGCCGCCGTGCTCGGCGATGATGCCGTGGGTGAGGCTCAGCCCCAGGCCCGTCCCGCGCCCGACAGGCTTGGTGGTGAAGAACGGGTCGAAGATCTTTGAGAGGATCTCGGGCGGGATGCCGCATCCATCGTCCGCGATGTTGATGATGATCTCATCGTTGTTGCGGCAGGTCGAGATCTCGATCTTGCCGAAGGCCTTGCCCGTGGCCTCGATGGCCTGCATGCCGTTCATCAGGAGGTTCAGGAGAACCTGATTGATGTGCGCGGGTGCGCACTCGAGGAGCGGGAGATCGCCGAAGTCGCGGACGACGCTGATCTGCTGCCGCGCCAGGAGGTCGCTGAGCATGCCGAGGGTCACGTCGATCGAGTCATTCACATCGATCTCGCCGATCTCGGCGCGGTCGAGCTGGGCGAATCCGCGGAGGTTCTGGACAATCTGGGCGACCCGCTTCAGGCCCTTGCGCGTCGACTGGACGATGCCGACGAGGTTCTGCTGAAGGTAGGGCAGGTCGAGCTGATCCTGATACTCCACGATCGCGCCGGCGAGCGCCGGGTCGACGGTCTGGAGTGAGCCCAGGCCGTCCTGATAGCGGGCGATCAGGGTCAGGATCGAGCCGAGCTCGCGCTCGAGGACGGCGACGTTGTTGGAGGCGAAGGCAAGCGGGTTGTTGATCTCGTGCGCCATGCCCGCCGCCAGCGTGCCGAGGGCCGCGAGCTTCTCGGAGTGGACGAGCTGGCTCTGCGCCTCCTTGAGCTTCTGGTTCGCCTGGCGGAGCCGCTCGTTGGCGGCGGTCAACTGATCGGTACGCCGGCGAAGCTCCTGCTCCGCGCGGACGCGGTCGGTGACATCCTTGAGGTTGCAGCGGAAGTGGTTGACCCGGCCGTCGCGTTCGTAGCGGGCCTGGGTGTGAACCCGCATGTAGTGCCACTGGCCCGAGCGGGCCTCGACGCGCAGGACGAAGTCGTGACGCTCCCCCAACTCGGCCGCCTGGTGGAACTCGTCCTCGGCGAGAGCCCGGTCGTCGTGGTGGAGCCGGCCGAGGAAGGTCTGGCCGCGGAGTTGCTCGATGGAACAGCCGAGGAAGTCGCGGAGCGACTCGGAGGCCTCGAGCCAGCGCAGGGTCTCGGGCTCGAGTCGACAGATCATCACGCCGGAGGCGGACGGATTGATCTGCCCGGGGCTGGCCATCAGCATCGAGCGGCTCAGCGTCTCTTCGCGCCGGGCGATGGCGGACGGAGAACGGAGATCCAGGGCACCCGAGGGGTGCTCGAGGTCTTCGGGCAGGATGAACTGGCCGCCGCAGTTGGCGCAACGGACCGCCCTGCCGGCCATTTCCACCGGGGCCTTGAGCGGTCGACCGCAGTGGACGCACTGGACCGTGACGTGCATGACACGAGCCTGATCCATCCCCAGCAACGAAGCTGGCAGGGACGGCCACTTGGACGTTCAAGAACCATCGCCAAGAAACGTCCGGAGCCTAGTCCATCGGTGCCGGCCAGACCAGGCAGGCGGCAGGGGGGTTGACCTCTCCGGTCGTGCCACGCACCGACACGCATGTTCGAGAGGCCGATCGCTCCGCCGTGTTTCCACGACTTCGCGACACGATCATCCCTCACGCCGCTATTATACGACCCCTTAACAATAGCCGCTCCCGAGGCACGTTGTAAATCGCGAACCCAAAAGCTTCGGGAACTGGAAAAACCGGCTCGGCCCACGTTCCTGACGCTGGCAGCGGGGCCGCGACGGAGGCCGACTCCGTCGCGAGGCCCCGCATAATCCTGGTAACGGATGCGACCGGCATCAAGCGACCACATCTGGAGCCAAGGAGCGTTTCATCCTCTGCTTGTTTCAATCCGCTCGGTCGCACCGAAGTTCCCCCGTGTCGAACGGACCGGGCCGGCCGCCGAAGAGGGCGAACCGCGTGATCCGCCTGAGGTTGTTCCGCGCGGGGCGATAGCGAGGGTCGACCTTCAGGGCCGCGCGATACTGCCGCCAGGCGCCCCGCGGTTGGTTGCGACTCTCGAGCAGGACTCCGAGCAGGTTGTGGGCCTCGGCCGAGTCGGCTTGCACCGCCAGGGCCTGCCGGAGGAAGACCTCGGCCTCGCCGAAGGCCCCGTCGCGGAACGCCAGCCTGGCCCGTCTGAACTTCGCGAGGAACTCCGACCCGGTCGTGACGGCGGCCTCCTTGTCCGTTCGCGGATCTTCAGCTCCCCGACGGGCGAGGGCCTCGGCCACCGCCGTTCTCAAGCGCGACGACGGCAGCGGCTTCGCCAGCACGTCGACCGCCCCGAGCTTCATCGCCGCCACGGCGTCACGCACCCGACCTTCGTCGGTCAGCACGATGACCGGCACGTCGAACCCGGATTCCCGCAGCATTTCCAGCAGGCCCAGTTCGGCCGAGTCGACATCCAGCAGGATCAGGCCGGGCTCGCTCCCGTGGAGCCAGAGCAGGGCCTCTTCGTCGTCCCTCGCGGCGACGATCGTGTGTCCGCCGACTTCCAGGCCCTCGCGATAGAGGCTCAACGCCAGCGGGTCACGCCCCACGACCAAGACGGTTGCAGTTTCAATCATACAATCAACCCGTTCCTCGAATGGAGAACCATCCATCGAATCGCAAGCCGCGTGCCCGAACGGGAGGGATTGACCTCAATGGCAATGCCCCCAAGGATTTAACGAGGGGCACGGCGTCGGGCGGTCTCGGCGATGCGCGGGGTTCCCCGTGCAGGCTGCATGACGCCTCGCGGGGTCGGCCCGCAAATCGCACGACCGGAGATGTCGAGGTTGGGCATCGTCACGAGGGCGTCTCCGGTCCCGCACTGTCGAACGGGCGCCGGACGTGGTAACCTCGGAGGTACGGGTCGCGATTCGACGCACGTCAACTCCGTGAGATGAGGCCCGGCGAGCATCGTTTCGCCGCGGGCCCCGAAGTCGACGTGCCTTCGGTCGAAGCCCAAGGCCAGGGTGGTCGGGTCGAAGTCCCCCGGGGACAACGGACGAGCCGGCGAATCGCCCTGAGACGCGACCAGGATCCCTAGACGTACGTGAGGAGCGAAGTCATGAAGACGGCTACGTTCGCCGCGGGTTGTTTCTGGGGGATTGAAGAGGCCTTCCGCAAGGTCGAAGGGGTCAGCGAGACGGCCGTAGGCTATCTCGGCGGGACCATGGAGAACCCGACCTACAGGGACGTCTGCTCCGACACGACCGGCCATGCCGAGGTCGTGCAGGTCCAGTATGACCCCGCGCAGGTCTCCTACGGGCAACTGCTCGACCTCTTCTGGAAGATCCACGACCCCACGACCTTGAACCGGCAGGGGCCCGACTACGGCACCCAGTACCGCTCGGCCGTCTTCTACCACGACGACGAGCAGAAGGCCGAGGCCGAGGCTTCGAAGGCCGCGATGGACGCCAGCGGCCATTTCCGCAGGCCAATCGTCACCGAGATCACCCCGACCTCTCACTTCTATCGGGCCGAGGAATATCACCAGCAATACCTGGTGAAGCGGGGCCGCACGAGCTGCTCCATCTGACCAATCGGGGCCGATCGACGATCAGCGAGGCTTCAGCAGGAGGTGTCGGGCGAGGTCGGAGAAATCGTCTCGCCAGACATCGTCCTGGCCGCGTCTCGGCACCTGCCAGCGCGAGTCGCTCGCGATCGGGCCGAGGTCGGCCTCGCTCCTGGCCATGATCGCCCAGATCGAACGCTGCTTGCCCTGCTTGGCCTCGTCCTGACTGAGTTTGAGGTCGTATCGGACCCGACACGTCAGGCCGGCGTCGCGTGCCAGCGCCCCCAGGACCGGATCCAGGTCCACGTAACGGTTCGTGATCTGGAAGGCGAGCAGGCCCCCGGGCGCCAGCCTGGAGAGGTAGAGCTGCAAGGCCTCGCGAGTCAGCAGATGGACTGGCACGGCGTCGGCGCTGAAGGCGTCGAGGACGATCAGGCCGTGGTTCGCATCATTCGCCTCGCGGAGCCGGATCCGGGCGTCCCCCACGACCGTCTTCAAGGCGTCGGCGCGACAGTCGGCCAGGAACGTGAAGTAGCGGGGCTCGGACGCGATCCGCACGATCTCCGGGTCGATCTCATAGAACGTCCAGCGCTCTCCGGGCTGGGCATACGAGGCGAGGGTCCCGATCCCGAGGCCGACGATCGCGATTTTCGGCTCCTTGTGATCGGCATGGAAGACCTCGAAGACCTGACCGATCGGCCCGCTCTTCTCGAAGTAGCTCATCGGTTCGCGCCGCAAGGCGGGGTCGAGGCTCTGCTGGCCGTGGAGCGTGCGCCCGTGGAAGAGGCGATGGCTCCGGCTCTTCTCGTCGTCGGTGACCTGGGAGACGCCGAAGAAGTTCCGCGTCTGGAAGAGGACCCGGCCGTTCAGCCCCGCCGACAGCCCGCTCGCCAGCAGGATCGCCCCGAGCCCCAGCCCGAACCGGACGGGCCGGCTCCGATGGGTCCAGCAGACGAGCATGAGCAGGCCGGAGACCAGCATCGACGCGAAGACGCCAGGGCCCGTCCCCGTATCCCCGATCCGTCCCGTCACCAGCCCCGCGCCGCCTACAAAGATGATCGCCGGGAAGAAGAGAGCCTTGATCCGTTCGGCCCTCGGCGACCCCAGCTTGCCCGGCCTCGCCGGCAGGGCCAGGCAGGCCAGCACGAGGGCTAATGGGTACTCGGCGATGCGGTCGAAGAGATGAGGCGCGGCCAGGCCGTTGAAGATCCCACCGAGCGCCCCCCCGACGGCCATCGCGAGATAGAAGCTGGTGAGATGTCCGACCTCGGGCCGGCTCCGGGCGAGTTCGCCATGACAGAGCATCGCCGCCAGGAAGAACACAAGCAGATGCAGCGGGACCCAGAACGGCTGCACCAGGCCAAGCCCCAGGACGAACGCCAGGAGCATCAGCGCCGGCGGGAAGGTGCGGACCATCACGGCCATCATCGCATTCGACGCATAACTGAATCCGAGGATGAACGTCAGCAAGTACAGCGCCAACGGCACCACCCAGAGCAGCGGGACCGGCGCGATATCGGTGGACAGGTAGGTCGTGACGCCCAGCATCAGGCTCGAAGGGATGAACGCCAGGCCGATCCAGCGTGCCCAGGTCCGCAGCGGGATGGACCCTCGAGGTTCGGCGATCTGTTCCTCCACCTTCAGGTCACGGCGCGGGAGCGTCACCAGGCCGCAGGCGAAGACCAGGGCGACGAGGATCCAGTAGCCCCAGGCCCAGACGCGCGTCTGCTGGGCGAGCGGCATTAAGGGCTCGACGACGATCGGGTAGCCGAGCAGGGCGATGAGGCTGCCCGCGTTGCTTGCGCCGTAGAGGAAATACGGGTCGCCGGCGGTTCGGTGTCCTGAGAGCGCGAACCAGCGCTGGAGCAGGGGGGCCGTCGTCGCCAAGGCGAAGAAGGGGAGGCCGACCACCAGCGTCAGCACGCCCAGCATCGCGAGGACGGGATTTCCGCCCGTCGTCAGTCGGCTGGCCGTTGCCTCGTCGATGCCGAATGGCAAGGTTGCCAGCACGAGGGTCACGACGACCGCGTGGAGGATCGCGTGGCGACGGACTCCCAGCCAGGTCGCGCCGAGGTGCGCATAGGCGTAGCCCGCCAATAGCGAGACCTGGAAGAAGAGCATGCAGGTGGTCCAGACCGACGGGGAGCCCCCCAGCAGCGGCAGGACCATCTTGGCGATCATCGGCTGCACCGAGAACAGCAGGAGCGCTCCGAGGCACAACGTCAGGGCGAACAGGAAGGGCAAGGCTGACCTCGATCGATGGCTTTATGGGTTCGAGTCCGGCTCCGTCATCGTCCGCCCGGCGAAGGGTTCAACGAGCGGAGAGGTACGTCCTGGGGATCTCGGCCCCGGCCACGAAGCTGAGCTTGCCGATCTTGCACATCTGGTAGACGTTGATGCGGAAGTCGGGGCAAGTACTCACCAGGCAATACGCCTCGGTGGGGGTGTAGCCGTGCTCGGTGATGAGCCAGTCCATCATGTGGGTCGTGGCGGTCTCGACGGCCAGTTCCAGCGGCCTCGCCGCGTGAATCGCGACGATCGAGTCCGGCTTCTCGATCCGCATGTACGGGACGCGTTTCTTCTTGATAAGGTCGAGGTGGAGCCGGACCGTCGACTTGGTCTCGGCGGCGGTGCCGGTGAACTCGGTGTCCCCCTGGCTCGCGTGGACGTCGCCGAGATAAAAGAGGGCACCGGGGTGGTAGATGGGGACGAAGATGCGGTTGCCGGGGGCCACGTCGCGGATGTCGAGGTTCCCGCCCCATTCCCCCTGGCCGTCGAGGCTAGTGGCGACCTCGCGGTCTGGGGCGACGCCAAGCGTGCCGACGAACGGGGTGATCGGCCAGGAGATTCGGTCGTTGAACTTGAGGGTCCCGTCCCGGGTCGTGCCGCTCGGGCCCGGCAGGTGCGGGAAGATCATCGTCGTGTACTCGCCGGAGAGCTCCGGCCAGCGCGTCGACTCGCCCAGGGGACCGCGCTTGGGGCCGACGGCCGTCCAGGAATAGCTGTCGACCTCGATCTCCTCGATCGTGACGACAAGGGTATCCCCGCGCTCGGCCCCCTCGACCCAGACCGGCCCGGCGATGGGGTTGGCCTCGGGGGGGAACTTGTCGAACCCGGGGCGGAGCGAGGGGATGGCCTTGTCGGCGGTCGTCTTGAAATATCCCTGGCCGGCGTCGAACGTCTCGATCTCGAACGACTCGCCCGGCGCCACGCGGAGCAGGGGCTCGTGCCGCCAATCGAACGCGAAGAGTCGGGCCTGTTCGCGAGGGATGCGCTGCATTGAAGTGGGGTCCTGGACGGTCGAAACGGGTCGAGTTCGGTTGGTTCCTTCAGCCGTACGAAACCATGTTGATGCCGGGCTGTCCAGCGCGTCGGGTCCATCCCGCCGGAGAAACCTCTGGATTGTGGGGTCGTTGCCAGGGCATGATCTTGGAATATCGTCCACGCCGCCGTACGCCCGGGACGAGTGCGAACGTACCTACCGAACGATCGACCGGGCACCCGGCGACCGTCCATCCAAGCCGATGCCCCCCAGGGAGAGATCCAAGATGAGCCTGCCTCGATTGGCGACCCGCCTCATGCCCCTGCTGTTCACCTTCGCCGTCGTGCCCGCCTTCGGCGACGACAACGCGGATCAGGAAAAGGCCGTGGCCGAGATCCAGAAGCTCGGCGGCAAGGTCGAGCGCGACGACAAGGCGTCGGACAAGCCCGTCATCAACGTCAGCCTGGCGATCACCAAGGTCTCCGACGCGGATCTCGTCAACCTCGAGAAGCTGACGAAGCTCAGGCGGCTCTCGCTCAACGGGACCCCGATCACCGACGCCGGCCTCGTCCACATCAAGGGCCTGACCGAGCTCAAGAAGCTCTATCTCGTCGACACCAAACTGACCGACGCCGCGCTCGAGCACCTCAAGGGGCTCAAGGGCCTGGAGATCCTCAGCCTGGCCGGGACCCAGGTGAGCGACGCCGGGATCGACCAGTACAAGGAACTCCCCAACCTCCAGAACGTCTACATCCTCGGCACCAAGTTCAGCAACGACGGGGCCAAGAAGCTCAAGGAAGCCCTGCCCAAGACCCGGGTCGACCTCGCCGCCAAGATCGCCGAGGACGAGGCCCGCAAGGTCGAGGAAGAGAAGAAGAAGGCCGAAGAGGCCAAGATGAAGGCCGAGGCCGAGGCCAAGAAGAAGGCCGAGGAAGAAAAGAAAAAGGCCGAGGAAGAAGCCAAAAAGAAGGCTGAGGAAGAGAAGAAGAAGGCCGAAGCCGAGGCCAAGATGAAGGCCGAGGAAGAGGCCAAGAAGGCCGAGGAAGCCAAGAAAGCTGAAGAGGCGAAGAAGGCTGAGGAAGCCAAGAAGGCCGAGGCCGAGAAGAAGAGCTGACCCCCGCTTGCACATCGCCTGGAGATCCGCCGTATGATGAATGTGGTGGATCTCCTGGTGCTGCGATCCTGGTGGCGCTACGATCCGAAGACGGCCTCATGGGTCGAGGCCGTCTATCACGGGTTCAACCTCTTCGAAGGCGCCACCTGGGTCGTCCTGGCGTGCCTGGTGCTGCGACGTAGCCTGATCCACCATCGTTCCAAACTTGAATACGCTTACTCCTTGGTTTTCCTCGCATTTGGATTCAGCGATTTCCGCGAATCGACGGCCCTCGACTCCTGGCTCATCTGGCTCAAGCTTGTCAATCTGATCCTCCTGATGAAGCTCCGCGACGTGGTCATCCGCCGCTACTACCCGACGAGCCGGCTCTACTGAAAGACGATCGACGAGACAGCCAAGGTAAATCGCTCATGTTTGGATTCTTGCGAAATAAGAAGCGGGAAGAACTGCGGGCCCTGCCGTTCCCGGATGCCTGGGTCGCGATCATCGAGAAGAACGTCCCTTATTATCTGAAGCTGTCGCAGGACGATCGCAACGAGCTGCACGGCCTGATCCACGTCTTCCTCGCCGAGAAGACCTTCGAGGGCTGCGGCGGCCTGGAGATGACGGAGGAGATCCAGCTCACCATCGCCGCGCAGGCCTGCCTGCTGCTCCTGCACCGGGAGACCGACGACTACAAGCGCCTCATCACGATCCTCGTCTACCCGAGTGCCTACGTCGCCAAGGGGATCGAGCCGATTGGTGGGGGCCTGATCCTCGAAGGCGAGCAGGCGCGACTCGGCGAGGCCTGGCAAGACGGCGTCGTCGTCCTCTCGTGGGACGACGTGCTCGGGGGAGCGGCCGACATCCACGACGGGCACAACGTCGTCCTGCACGAGTTCGCCCACCAACTCGACCAGGAAGACGGCTCGGCCGACGGGGCTCCGATCCTCGAGCGCCGGAGCCTGTACATCCCCTGGGCACGCGTGCTCCAGGCGGAATACGATCAGCTCCGCGACGACGAGCAGCACCACCGCAAGACCGTCCTCGACACTTACGGCGCGACCAATCCGGCGGAATTCTTCGCCGTCGCCACCGAGTGCTTCTTCGAAAAGCCCGTTCAGCTCAAGCGCAAGCACCCCGAGCTCTACGAGGAGCTGAAGACCTACTACAAGCAAGATCCCGAAGCCACGATAGCCGCGCCCGACACGCCTTGAGAAAGGTCATGAGGCCCGGCCAGTTTGCAGCGAAGATCCAAGGCGAGGGAGCGACGACGATGGAAGATCCAGTACCGAGCAAACCGCGGGTCGCGGTCATCGGCGCAAGCGCCGATCGCAGTAAGTTCGGCAACAAGGCCGTGCGGGCCTTCCGCAACGCCGGTTATGAGGTCTTCCCGATCAACCCCAAGCTTGAAGAGATTGAGGGCCTGCAAGCGTTCCCAAGCCTGGACGACCTCCCCCACGAGCACCTCGAGCGAGTGAGCCTCTACGTGCCGCCGGGCGTCGGGCTCAAGCTGCTCGATCAGATCGCCCGCAAGCGGGTCGACGAGGTCTGGCTGAATCCGGGATCGGAGTCGCCCGAGCTCGTCCGGAAGGCCGAGGAACTCGGGCTCAACGTCATCCAGGCGTGCAGCATCATCGACGTGGGCGAACACCCGGAACAGCTCTGAACGCCCTGAATACCACGCTCAGGCTCGCCGCGCCGGGGAATGGTGCGAAGTGGTCTGGAACGGGGTCCACTTCGACGGGTTGGCCGACTTCTGCGACTCGTCGCGCTCCTGGGCGATCGCTCGCCACCAGTCGGCGGCCCGGTGCTTGTCCCAGCCCGAGGCGCACTCGCAGCTCGCCATCGCCAGCTCGAGGCTCTCGGCGTCTTCGAAGCGGTCGTGCTTGTTCTTGGCCAGGCAGCGCAGGACGACCCGCTCCAGGTCATCGGGCAAGCCTTCGCGGACCTGCGAGGGGGGAACGACCGGGTAGCGCACATGCGCGACGATCGCCTCGATGGCCGTCGCCTCCTCGAAAGGAGGATGTCCGGTCAGGAGGTAATAGGCGACCGCGCCCAGCGAGTAGATGTCGCTCCTGGCGTCGAGCTTGCGCGAGCCCGAAGCCTGCTCGGGGGACATGTAGAGCGGGGTCCCGAGGATCTGCCCCTCGTCGCTCGGCTGCGATGCATTCGCGGTCATCGCCGAGGCCGAGACCAGGCCGAAGTCGAGCAGCTTGGCGACGTCGTCCATGCCCCCTCGCTTGGCCGCGAAGATGTTCGATGGCTTGATGTCGCGGTGGATCAGGCCGGCGCCGTGCGCCTCGTGCAGGGCCATCGCCACCTGCCGCAGCAGGTACACCGCGCGTTCGGGGGGCAGGGGGCCGTGGCGCTCCACCAGCTCCGCGAGGCTCATCCCGGGCAAGAATTCCATCACATAATAATAAGTGCCGTCTTCCGTCCGGCCGTAGTCGAAGATCTCGACGGTGTTGGGGTGGGAGAGGGTGGCGTTGATCCGGACCTCGCGCTCGAAACGCTCGAGGGTCCCCGCCCGCAGGACGACATCGGGGCGGATCAGCTTGACGGCGCAGTCTCGCTTGAGCAACTGGTGCTCGGCGAGGTAGACGTCCCCCATGCCGCCGGTCCCGATCAGGCGGCCCAGGCGATACTGGCCGAACTGCCTCGCCTCGACGACCTCCAGCCGGAGCCTGGAGATCGTGTGCGCGGCGAAGGACGAGATCGCGGCCAGCGAGACGAGAAAGAGGGCGTCGAGGCAGAAGACGACCAGCGGCATCCGGCCGTCGCTCCGCAGCTCGACCACCCAGTGGACCGACTCGGGATGGAACAGGGACACGCCGAAGAGGGTGCCGATCGGCAGGAGGGCGAGCATCCCCGCCACGCAGGCCGCCCGTTTCCAGCCCTTGGGGACGTAGATGCCGTCGGTCAGCATCAAGACCGAGGTGAGCAGGACGACGTTCTTCATGATCAACTGAACGTACATCCGATCCTTGAGCTGCAACGAAGGGTCCGTCAGCGCGCGGGCCTCGTAGGTGACCAGCAGGAAGGCGAGCGCGGCGATCACGCCGAACTCGATGATGCGGAGCCGCTCCAGGGTGAAGCTCCGGGTCGTGAGCAGGACGCAGACGCCGACCAGGCTCAGCGCCACGATCACGAACGGGGTCAGGATCGACGACGGGCTGACGCCGAGGACGATCGGCCTGAGGAACAGCATCACGCCGAAGATGAGCACGTGAATCAGCGGCAATTCACGCAGGCGTGACTGGATGACTGACCGTGTTTCGTCGGACGAGCGACTCCCAAGTCCCGAGGCGATGACCGCCTTGGGAGAGAAGCCGCCGTCGCCTCGGTTCTGGCTCTTGCTCTGGCTCGACCCGAGGGACTCCCGGGTGTTGCGGGCCTCGCTGTCCTTGACCGAGGTCTCGCCGTTCGACGAATGCCACTCCGCCGTCACGTCGAGGCGAGGGTTGATGGCGGTGGGCTCGGTCAGGAAGCCGCTGCGATTGGCCTCCGACTCCTGGCTGAGCAGGTATTGCACGTCGGATTGGAGCTGGTGGTCGCCGTGGCAGGCGGCCTTGAGCCATTCATCACGTTCGGAGGGGGGGATCCGCAACGACGCATCGAACAGGTTGTCGATTTGACTCCAACGTTCGGGGTTCACTCGCATCTCCCGTCCCGAAGCTGTCCATGTAGCCAAGCACGCGCGAGACGACAGTCTCTCTCGACGGTCACCACTGATATACCGAGCGCCGCGGCGATCTCGGCGACTGTCAGGCCTCCGAAGTAACGCAGGGTCATCGCCTGCCCCTGACGTTCGTTCATCGCGGTCAGCCGCGTGAGGGCCTCGTGGACGGCGAAGACGTCAAGGTCCTGAGACTCGAAGTAATCCACGAGCGAGTCCAGGGGTACCCGCTCCCACTTCCCCCCCCGTCGCCCGGCCGCCCTCCGCCTCGCGTGCTCGACCAAGATCTCTCGCATTGCGCGGGCCGCGGCGGCAAAAAGGTAGTTGCGGTCGGGGGCCCGGTCGAAGACCTCTTCGCCCAGCATCCGCATCACGGCCTCATGCACGACCGCCGTGGGCGAGAGGGTGTGGCTCGCCCGCTCCCGCTGCATCATCCGGCCCGCGACGAGTCGTAACTCGTGGTACATCCGCGAGATAACTTCGTCACGAGCGCCATCGTCACCGGCCCGCGCGCGTTCCAGGATGAGCGTCAATTCGGGACGCGCCTTGGGCTGCATCGGGCCTCCGAAAAATGATGAAGGGTTTCGACACTATTATTCGCGGGGTATTTGCGAACGGTCAAGGAAAGCACGGCGGAGCGTGCCGATAGGGCGGGATGATCACCGGGCGGAGGCCCGGCGGCGTCTCAGTCGGGAGGGTGGAACCGTGATGGAACTCGTGATCTGGAGTGCCTCTCTGTCACTCCTGCCCCTCGCACTCCACGCCGGCAACCGAATCGCCGTCAACGTCTCCGCAGCCTTCAGGCGACATCACGATCATCTGCTCATCCAGCGCCGCGACAACAGGTTCATGATCTGCCCCGATCCTTCCAAGATCAATCCAGCGGAGGGTTCCATTCATGCGTTTTGACGGCGTCTCGAAGGATGTCCGCTATCAGGAACTGGTGTCCGAATTCCCACTGATGTCGATCCACGACGACGCGACGTATCGTCTGGCGATCGAGATCCTGGACCGACTGTTCATCCTGGACAGGAAGCGCACGGGGGAGCTCGAGTACTTCCGGCAACTCGCCTACCTCGCCTATCGTTACGAACAGATGACCGGAATGTGCGATCTCCGCGAGTCGAACCACCGCGAAGGCGTGCTGGCCTGAGCGTCCGAAGTCTGTATCCCCCCGCAAGACTCCGGACTCCGAACCTCCTCGCCACGACCGTCCCCCAATCCGGCCCGACGACTACCGGCCGAGACCATCCTTCGCCCCTCCAAAACGACGCCTCGCCCCTCCTCGCACACACGCCCGATTCCTGGGCGGCACGGCAGGTCAAGATACGGCCTCCTGCAAATCCCCTCGCGGCAAGATTTCCCGAGCCCAAAACCGATCCTCCGCGGCGCATTGTCCACTCGAAACGCCTTGATTCATTGCGGGGTGTGATCGCCAAGGGTCTGGTGGTCCGGCGGCGACGAAGTCAGGACGCGCGGTTGATTGAGCGCGGCGTTCCGACCGCTTATCGTATAACCTGGCAGTCGCTCTTTGCGGGCCCACGCCCGAAGGAACCGCACGAGGCGGAAATCCGCGCGACGCGGAAATGGCGATCTCGCCGCAGAACGCCCGCCCCTCCTTCCATCATTGCGAACCACGCCAGGGTTCTCGACTCATGAAGCACTCGAAGCGCGTCATCCTTCTACTACTCGGCGGCCTGCTGTTCGAGACGTCTCCTCCCCCCGCGGCCAACGCCCAGGAACCGTCCAAGGAACTCGCCAAGAAGCTCCTCGCCATCCCGCCGCGTCCCAAGCGACAGGCGCTCCCGCCGAGCAAGCTTCCCCTCGAATTCCTGAAGGGGGAGCGGATCGCGTTCGTCGGCAACTCGACCGCCGAGCGGATGAACCTGTTCGGCCACTTCGAGACGATGCTCCACCTGCGGTTCCCCGACAAGGAGCTCGTGATCCGCAACTTCGCGAGGCCGGCCGACGAGGTCGCCATCCAGCAACGCTCGGCCGACTACACGGCCCTCGACGACCCCCTGGCCGCCTTCGGCGCCGACACCTACTTCTGCTTCTTCGGCTTCAACGAGTCGTACGCCGGCGCCCCGGGCGTGGACGCGTACAAGGCCGAATATGAGAACTTCCTCAACCGAATCACCGAGCAGTACCCGCGCGACGACGCCAAGTCCCCCCCGCGCTTCGTGCTGGCCTCTCCCATCGCCTTCGAGCCGACCGGCGACCCGCTCCTCCCCGAGGGCAAGGCCGAGAACGAGCGGATCAAGCTCTACTCTCAGGCCACCGCCGAGGTCGCGGCCAAGCGGCAGATCGCCTTCGTCGACGTCCTGGGCAAGTCGCTCGAATCGATGACGGTCGACCCCGGCTTGCAGCTCACCATCAACGGCTGCCACCTGAACGAGCGCGGGGACCGCGAGGTCGCCCGCATGCTCGACGACGCCATGTTCGCCGAGCCGTCGTCCGCCAGCGTGGGGAGCGAGTCTTATGAGAAGCTCCGCGCCGCGATCAACGACAAGTCGTGGGTCCACCTGCAAGATTATCGGATGCTCAACGGCTGGTACGTCTACGGCGGCCGGCGCACCTGGGACACCGAGACCTTCCCCCGCGAGTTCGTGAAGATCCGCAAGATGGCCGAAAAGCGCGACCGCTACATCTGGGACATCGCCCAGAAGAAGAAAGTGGCCGATCGCGTGGACGACTCCGAGACCGGCGAGCCGTTCGTCCCCGCCACCCGGTTCGGCGAGCCCCGCCAGAAATACTCCGAGGCCGACACCCTCCGTTATCTGAGCCCCGACGAACTGGTGAAGGCCACGAAGGTCCCGCCGGGCTTTGCGATCGTCCCGTTCGCCGACGAGTCGAAGTTCCCGGAGATCGCCAAGCCGGTGCAGCTCAACTTCGACAATAAGGGGCGGCTCTGGGTCTCATGCATGCCGACTTACCCCCAGTGGAAGCCGGGCGACCCCAAGCCGAATGACAAGCTCGTCATCCTCGAGGACACCGACGGCGACGGCCACGCCGACAAGTCGAAGGTCTTCTACGACCAGCTCCATTGCCCGGTCGGCTTCGAGTTCTGGAACGGCGGCGTCCTCGTCGTCGACCAGCCTCGTCTGATCTGGCTCAAGGACACCGACGGCGACGACAAGGCGGATCAGGTGGTCCACCTGCTCGACGGCTGGGCGACCGACGACACCCACCACACCTGCAACGCGTTCGAGTGGGGCCACGGCGGCAAGCTCCACATGCTCGAGGGGATCGCCACCAGCACCACCCTCGAGACCCCCTGGGGACCGCACCGGAGCCTCGGCACGGGCGGGACCTACGTGATGGACCCCCGCTCGTTCAAGATCAACCAGTTCGCTTTGCCCGGCCAGTACAACTCGTGGTGCTACGTCTTCAATGACTGGGGGCAGGGGATCGTCGGCGACGGCACGACGGCCAACCAGGCCTGGGATACGCCCCTCTCGGGCGCCCAGTTCCGCGGCCGGACCGGGCTCAACATGGTCTTCAACAACGAAGGCATGCGCCCCGCCCTCGGCAACGAGTTCCTCATCTCGCGGCACTTCCCCGACAGCGTCCAGGGGCAGTTCACTTATGCCTGCGTCATCAACATGAACGGCTTCCCCCGTTTCGAGCTGAAAAACGACGGCGGCGGCTACTCCGGCCATCGCCTCAAGCTCGCCGACGGCGCCCCTGATGACCTGATCCAGTCGAGCGACAAGCACTTCCGCCCGGCCGACCCGCAGATCGGACCTGACGGAGCCCTCTGGTTCGGCGACTGGGCCAACGCCCTGATCGGCCACATGCAGTACAGCCAGCGCGACCCGAACCGGGACCACGTCCGGGGCCGGATCTACCGCCTGACCTACCCCGAACGCCCCTTCACGACCCCCATCACCCAGTTCGGCAAGCCCATCCCCGAGCTGCTCGAGCAGTTGCGGATCTACGAGTGGCGCACCCGTTACCGGGCCCGCCGCGAGCTCCGCGACCGCCCGACCGGCGAGGTCGTGGCGGCCGTCAAGGCCTGGCTCGCGGGCCTCAAGGCCGACGACCCCGACTTCGAACGGCTCCGCTGCGAGGCCCTCTGGATCCTCCAGTCGCACCACCAGCTCGACCAGGCCTTACTCGCCGAGGTCCTCAAAGGTGCGAAGCCGTTCGAGGCCCGCGCGGCGGCGGCTAGAATCGTGGCCGACGAGCGAGAGTCGATCCCCCAGGCCCTCGAGCTCCTGACGTCGGCCTCGAAGGACGCCCACCCGCAGGTGAGGACCGAGGCCGCCCGAGGCCTCAGCTTCTTCCCGCACCCCGACGCGGCCAAGGCCCTCACGACCATGACCGAGGCGCCCGCCGATTACTGGTGCGACTACACCATCCAGCAGGCCCTCGGCGCCAATGAGAGCGTCTGGCGGACCGACTACCTCACCGGCCGCCTGCCGACTCCCCCTCGCGCCAAGGACATGGTCACGCAGATCATGTCGGCCTCCAAGTCGGGTTCCGCCGCCCTGCCGTTCCTCCAGACGCTCCTCAGCCAGGAGCCGAGGCCGGAGGAAGAACGGAACAAGGCGATGACCGGCCTTTCGATGCTGAAGGGGAACGGCAATCGAGGCCGCGAGGTCTTCGTCCGCAACTGCACTTCGTGCCACCGCGTCGGCAACGGCGAAGGCCGCGACTTCGGGCCGAACCTCGCCGGGGTCGCCAAGCGTTCCCCGCGGGCCAAGATCGTGCAGTCGCTGATCGATCCCAACGCCGACGTCGATCCCAAGTATCGCTCGACCGTCGTCATCACGACCGACGGCGCGGTGATCGCCGGGCTCCTCGTCAAGGAGACCCCCGAGGAGATCGAGATCTACGACGGCAAGGCCGCGACCAAGATCCCCCTCAGCCGGATTGAGGAGCGAGCCCAGCGGGCCCAGAGCAGCATGCCCGAAGGCACGGCGTCCACCCTGGCCCCCTCCGAGTTCGTCGACCTGATCGAATACCTCGGGGCCCAGAACCAGGACCCGCCGGCCGGCGCGACCAAGTAATCACGCCCGGCGATCTCCCGATCTTCAACGATGAAGGGCCTGGCCGCTTATACCGAGCGGTCAGGCCCTACTTGCTTTCAGAGCATTACATCTTCAAAACAAGCAAATCAACGAGGCTTGGCGCTGACCTGGATCGTCGGCTTATCAGACGGGAAGGCCCCCGTGAAGAACTCCTTCATCGTCCCGTCGAACTGGGCCACGCGGACCGCCCCCCAGGTCGCCTGGTCTCCCGTGGCGTAATAGAGATAGGTCTTGCCCTCCCACTCCATGAGGTCGACGTCGGAGTTGTTGACCCCCTCGCCTTCAGACGCCTCCAAGATCGGGTTCAATGGGCTCAGCTCCCAGTTTTCCAGGTTCTTGGAGCGAGCGAGGAACGAGATCCAGCCCTTGTGGCCGGGTATCGCCTGGTGGAGATAGATGACGTAGTAATAGCCCTCGATGTAGCGGATCACGGGGCAGGCGCTGTACTCGTTGTTGACCCCGGTGAAGACCAGGCCGGGGAGCTTCTCCCAGCGGGCGAGGTCCTTCGACCGAGCGAACTTGAAGCAGAAGCTCACCGGCTTGTTCGACTCATAGGCCATGAGATAGCCCTGGTCGTCCTTGCAGACCGAGACGTTCAGCAGGGCCTCGCCCGGCTCCTTCTCCAGCACCAGCTCGCGCTTCCAGTCCTTCAGGTCGGTCGACGAGAAGCGGTAGATGTTGTGGAACCAGTCCTTGTTCCCCTCGCTGGCGAAGACGTTGAGCTGATCCCCCGCGACGATCGCATTGGCGAACGAATGCCCCTCGCCGAACCTGGCGATCTCCTCACCCGTGGTCAGGTCGCGGATGTAGAGGTGCATATTCTTGGAATAGGCCTCGGTATGTGCCGTCTTGTCGTTGCGGTGGTTGAGCACCAGCAACGGACGGCCGCGGAAGACCACCGGCGAGTTCTCCATCGCCTGGGCCATCGCGAAGGGGAGCTTCACCAGCCGGGGCCTTGCTTTCGTCCCATCCTGGTTAGAACCGTTGATCGAGGGCGGGGCCATGCGAGCAAAAAGCTCGGCCGGCCAGACCCCGATGCGTTCGAAGCCGGCGGGCACGGGTTGCTTGAACTGGACATAGGCCTGCACCTTCCCCTTGAGGCCGAGGCTGATCGCCTTGGCGTCGTCGCCGGGCGTGAGGACGCTGTAGCCGGCGAGCGTGCAATCCTCGAGGTCGACGTGGAGCCGTCCTTTGGGTGAATGCCCCTGAGTGCAGAGGATCCCCGTCGACTTGCCCCCCATCTCCGGCTGGGTGAAGTTGAGCACGATCATCCGGCAGCCGACGAACCTGGCCCGGGCGGCCTTGCTGGCGTACGACATCGCCACGGCGTTGTCGGAGTGGACCAGGGTGCAATCCTCGAAGATGGCATGGGGCTGCGACGGCATCGCGTCTTCCCAGCCCCCCATCAAGACGGCCGCCGTGTCGCCGACCCAGTCGAGGGCGAGGAAGTAGCACCGGCGGAAGACGCTCGGCTCCCCTTCTCGCACGGTCGGATAGACGACCCCGCCGCCGAACGCGCGGCCGATCCCAACGCAGTCCTCGACGACGACCGTGAAGCCCTCGCCGCTCTTGTTGGTCAGGTCCCAGAAGAGACCAGCGTCGCTCCCGGTGACATAGAGCTGTCGCAAAAGCCAGCGATCCCAGACGACGCTGGAGAAGGTCTTCTCGTTATTGCCCGTGGGCCAATGCTTATCGGACGCCCGGATGGTGCTCCACCAATCCCAGCTCTTGAACCCCTTCTGCGGATCCCCGGAATCGACCACGACCCATCCCTTCGCCCCCGAGCCGATCCGGCCGTCGAAGTCGCAGATCAGGGCGTTGTATGCGCCCGCCGCCCCCTTCCGTGATGGGGCCAGGTTGGCCTCGACGTATGTGTCGGGCGCGACGATGACCCGGTGTCCCCCCTTGTCGTCGGGCACGGCGTCGAGGGCGGCCTGGATCGTGCGGAAGGCGGTCCGCCAGCTCCGCCCATCCGTGTTATCCCCTCGCTTTGACACATAAAGCGTCGTGCCCACTCGGCCCGAATAGTCCTGGGCCGTCGGATCCCAGCTCGAGGCGTGCGCGGGGCTCGCGAGCGAAAAGCACGCCATGACCAGGATGGCCGCGAGGCTTGCAACGCCCGGGAGATGAGGTCGCTTGATCCACATACTTCGAAAGTCTCCACGGTTCGGCTCGACGACGAGCCAACTTTGCGGTTCAGCCAGCGCGGCTTGAAGAATGGACTCGGGGCTCAGGCGAGGATCTCGGTGATGACCTTGCCGTGTACGTCGGTCAGGCGGCGTTCGATGCCGTTGTGGTAGTAGCTCAGGCGTTCGTGATCGAGGCCGAGGAGGTGCAGAAGGGTCGCGTGGAAGTCATAGATCGTGGCGACGTCCTGAACGGCCTTGTGCCCGAGCTCATCCGTCGCGCCGTGGCTGAAGGCCTTCTTGACGCCCGCGCCGGTGAGCCAGACGGTGAAGCCGTCGGGGTTGTGGTCGCGGCCGCTCGCCCCCTTCTGGAAGGTGGGCATGCGACCGAACTCGGTGGTCCAGACGACGAGCGTGTCTTCGAGGAGACCGCGACGCTTCAAGTCCCGGATCAGGGCGGCGGCGGGGCGGTCGAGGATCGGGGCGTGGATGTCGTACTGCTCCTTCAGCTTGCGATGCCCGTCCCAGTTGCCCACGCCCTCGCCCATCGCGTACGAGCCGTTGAAGACCTCGACGAAGCGCACCCCGCGCTCGAGCAGACGCCTGGCCAGGATGCAGTTCTTGGCGAAGCCGCTGCGGACCGGGTCGGGGTCGTCGGCCCCATATTCCTTCAAAGTCGAGGCGGGCTCTCTGGAGAGATCGCCGACCTCCGGCACGGAGAGTTGCATCTTGGCGGCGAGCTCGTAGCTCGCGATCCGCGCGGCGAGTTCGAAGTCGCCGGGGTATTGCTCGAGGTGCTTCTCATTGAGCCTCTTGAGGAGGTCGCGCGAGGCGTTGTCGCGCGAGGTGGAGACACCGGCGGGGGTCGCCAGATTGTAGATCGGCTTCTGGGCGTTGAAGGCGGTCCCCTGGAAGACGGCCGGGAGGAAGCCGTTGGCCCAGTTGTTGACGCCGGCCTGCGGGACGCCCCGGGGGTCGGGGATCGCGACGAACGCGGGGAGGTCGTCGGCCTCCGAGCCGAGGGCGTACGAGGCCCACGAGCCCATGCTCGGGAAGCCGTCGAGCGTGAAGCCGGTGCTCATCTGGTTCTCGGCCGGCCCGTGCGTGTTGCTCTTGGCCGTCATCGAGTGGATGAAGCAGAGGTCGTCCGTCAGCTCCGCCAGGTGGGGAAAGAGGTCGGAGACCATCTTGCCGCTCTCGCCCCTCGGCTTGAAGTCATAGAGAGGGCGGACGAGGTTGCCGTTCTCCCCCTGAAACGTGAGGAAATCCTTCTTCGACCCCGGCAGCGGCTTCCCGTCCATCCTGGCGAGTTCGGGCTTGTAATCCCATGACTCGAGCTGGCTGCAGGCCCCCGAGCAGAAGATGACGAGCACCCGCTTCGCCCTGGCAGGGAAGTGCGGGGCCCTCGGTGCTAATGGGCTCTCGGGCCGGATATCCGGGCGGATCGGCGTCTTGCCCGGAGCCGACTCCGCAGCAAGGAGCCCCTGGTTAGCCAGCAGGCTCGCGAGCGCAATGCCGCCGAGCCCCGTGCTCGCCTGCTCAAGGAACTGGCGACGGCTGAGGAGCTGGCGTCCGGCATGCGAGAGCGTGGGGTCCGGCATTGGGGAAGTTCCGTCTATCTCGGTGAATGAAAATAGATACGGTTGGATCGCGCTTTTGACTGGCGATGCTCAAGGCACAAAGAGGAACTCGTTGGCGTTCAGGAGGACGCGGCAGAGCGCGGTCATGTCGTGCGACTGAACGAGGTCGCGGCAGAGCTGCAGTTCCTGCTTGTCGGGGAGTCGTCCCATCGTCAGTTGATAGGCGAGACGGATCTCCGCGTCGACGTCCTTGCCGGCCTCGCGGCCGAGCCGCTCGGCGAAGAGGCCGGCCTGCTGCGAGACGAACTGGCTGTTGAAGAGGTTGAGCGCCTGGAGGGGCGTGGTGGATCGTGGCCGTTCCGGCTGACGCTGGCCGGCGTCGGGGCAGTCGAAGGCGCCGAAGGTCGAGTCCTGGGCCATGCGGACCTTGGTCTGGTAGATCATCCGCCGCCAGTCGGCCGGGCCGTACTCGGTCTTGGGGTCATAAACACGGACGTAGTTGTTGTTGGGAGCGAAGGCGAGGAATCCGGGGCCTCCCATGCGGAGGTCGAGCGTGCCGGAGACGGCGAGCATCGAGTCGCGGATGGCCTCGGCCTCGAGTCGTCGAGGCGGGAAGCGCCAGAGGTTCTGCGTGGCGGCGTCCTTCGCCAGGGCCTCAGGCCTCGGCTTGCTCGACTGCCGCCAGGTCGCGCTCGTGACGATCAGGCGTTGCATGGCCTTGATGCTCCAGCCCCGCTCGACGAACTCGGAGGCGAGCCAGTCGAGCAATTCGGGGTGCGTCGGCCTTGCGCCGTTCTTGCCGAAGTCACTGGGGGTGCGGACGAGCCCCGAGCCAAAATGGTGCTGCCAGAGCCGATTCACGAGGACGCGGCTGGGCAGGGGGTTGGCGGGATCCCCCAGCCATTTCGCCAGGGCGATCCGGCGCTCGCGTTCGGGGGCATCCGCGGGGAGTTGCAGAGGGCTACCAATAGATGCCACCGCGGCCGGCGCGACTTGCTCGCGAGCCTGCATGGGATCGCCCCGCTGCAGCCGATGCGTGGGCCCGGGTTCCGTGAAGGTGCCCGCGTAGACCCTGGGCATCGCCGAGAGCTCACGTAATTCTTTTTCCAGGCCGGAGAGCTGCGCCGAGAGCGCCGCGTACTCACCGGCCTGCTCGGGCGTCAAGCGAGATGGGTCCACGCCCCGGGGCGCGGCCTCCTCGCCCGGCCAGGACTCGCGATCGTTCGAGGCCGCGACGAGCTTCCAGGCCCCGGCCTCGTCGGCGACCTCCAGGGTATACTGCTGGGCGAGGCGGTCGCGGTAGACGCCGTTGCGGTCGCGACCCCAGACGACGGTGTTGATCTCGGCCGGCTCGGCCAGCTCGACTATCACCCAGCCCTTGCCGACCTCGGTGCCGATCCAGCTCCGCTCATTGCCGTAGCGGCCATCGTTGAGATGCTCGAGGCGATGGATCGTCGAGCCTTCGATCGTGCCCGAGGCGCTGGTCTTCGCGCCGGCACTTGCCAGTGCGACGTTGCGGCTCTCGGGCCCTGCGGTGTAGATCTCGAGCTCGTCGAGGCAGGGCTCATAGCGGTCGAACGTCGTCTTCTGAACGCTGAACCGGACCTTCGACGTGCGGACCGGTGGGAAATGGTCCACATTCTTGCGGGGGTGGATGGGAACGCGCCGAGGTTCGGCGTTCATCTTCGGGTCGGCGAGGGGCTCGAAGGTGAGCAGGCGATGCGAGAGGGCGTCGATCTTCGCCCGGAGCTCGGGGATCTTCTTGAGCCGAGCGTCCCAGTCGGCGGGGCGAAGCTCGCGCTCGCCGTGGCGAGTGCCGGCGAAGATCGCCTGCATCGCGTAGTAATCCGACTGCTTGACGGGGTCGAACTTGTGGTCGTGGCAGCGGGCACAGTGGAGGGTCAGACCAAGGAAGGCGCTTCCGGCGCCGGCGACCATGTCGTTCAGCTCGTCCTGCCTCGCCTTGAGCTTTGACTCTTCGTCGCGGCCGATCTGGCCGGGCAGGAGGGCCGCACTCGCCACGAGGAAGCCGGTCGCTCGGTCCTCGCCGAGCGTGTCGCCGGCGATCTGCTCGAGGATGAAGCGGGGGTAGGGGATGTCCTTGTTGAAGGCCTCGATCACGTAGTCGCGATAGGGCCAGGCGTTCTCGCGCGGGGTGTTCACCTCGAAGCCGTGTGTCTCGCCGAACGCAATCACGTCGAGCCAGTGCCGTCCCCAGCGCTCGCCATAGCGAGGGGAATCGAGCAGTTCGTCCACGAGTTCCTCGAAGGCCTCGGGCCGCTCGTCGGCGACGAAGCGGGCGACCTGCTCGGGCGTCGGCGGCAGGCCGTGGAGCACGAGGTAGAGCCGCCTCACGAGCGTGCGTTTATCGGCTTCGGGGGACATCATCAGGCCCGACGCATCCAGCTTCGCGGCGATGAAGGCGTCGATCGGATTTCGAACCAACGTACCCTTATGGGAAGGCTTCGGGATCTCGGGGCGTCGCACAGGCTGGAAGGCGTAGTGCGTCTCGGGGCGGTCCTCGACCTTCGCGCTGGCGGCCTCGGGCCAGCTTGCGCCCTGGTCGATCCAGGCCCGGAGGATCCCGACCTGCTCGGCCGAGAGGGGCTCCCCTTGCGGCGGCATCTTCTGGTCGGGGTCGAGGCCGGCGACGAACTGAACCAGCGGGCTCTCTTCCCCCTTGCCGGGCACGATCGCCGGGGTGAAGTTGTCGCCCCCCTTCAATGCCAGAGCCTTGACGTCGAGCCGGAGCCCCCCTCGCTGCTTGTCGGGGCCGTGGCACTTGAAGCAGGATTGGGCCAGGATCGGCCGGACGTCCTTGACGAAATCGACCGCGCGTGGCGAGGCGGGAGGCAGATCGGCCGCGGCCGTCGACATCAGCAACAGGAATCCGAGCATAGCGATTCGCCTCACCAGCGGGACGCGGATTGGATTGGGCTCTCGGCCACGGGGCCGTACGGGTTGCCGGCGCGATAGAGCGACTGGACCTCGGCATCGGAAAGGGCGCGGCCGAGCACGACCAGCTCATCGAGCCGCCCCGAGAACATGCGGTCGACCTGATTCCAGTTCCCCACCCGAGCAGGTCCGAGCACCACGGGGACCGACATGGCGACCTCGACCTCATTATCGAGATGCCCATCGAGATAGAACCGGACCGAACGCCGCGGGGCATCGTACACGACCGCCAGGTGGGTCCAGCGCCCCGTCGCGGCCAGCACCGGACGCTCCGATTCGGGATAACGCTGCTCCGTCGGCGGATTCACTCGGGGCACGTCATAGACGGCCAGGCGCATCCGCTGATTCTCGGCGACCATCCAGTGGACCTGGCCGGTCCGGCCCCAGCCGTCGACGTGCAGCAGCGAGTTGATGGTATGAGGAACACGGTCGAGCCGCACCCAGGCCGCGAGGGTCAGAGCATCCGACGTCCCCTCGAGGGGCAGGGGGAGGAAATCGCCCGGCTGGGTGAATTCGATCGCCGTTGAGCCGGGCCAGCGACCTTGCACGCGACGGAAGGAGCCGCCGGAGACCTCGGCGAGGTCGGGCAGGGCGAAGAGCGTCGGCTCACTCCGGAGCGTCGCCAGGGACCTCGCCCAGCCGGTGACCCGACCCGGCCGCAGGCCGGCGGCAAGGCGCTGAAACTCATCCGACTGGATGAACGCCGTGCCCCGCACGTCGCGAGGCGTCGCGCGATCCGCCTTCAAGGTCAACGCCTGGTCCTGGCGGAGGCTGTGGCGATCCGCCGAACGCCCCGCGCGGGCGAGGACCTCCCCCTTGAACACATGGACCTCCGAGACGCCCCCCGCCGCCACGTCGACGCCGAAGTTCGTGCCGATGTCGATGACCTCGCTCGAAGGCGTCTCGACCGTGAACCCCTTGGCGGCCGGCGGGATCTCCGCCGACATCCGGCCCCGACTGAGCACGAGCCTCTGACTCGACGCGAACCGGAACGTCGCCGGGGCCTCCAGCACGACCCGAGCCTTCCGGCTCGTCTCCAGGGCGATCGCTCCTCGCGTCAGGATGACCTCGCCCTCGGGGATCGGAGAACCCGCTGCGATCTCCATGCCCGGCTCGCCATACTCCGCCCCCGCACTGTTCAGGATCCTCGCCGCCGGCTCCGCACGGGAAACCCGCCAGACCTGATAGACGCCCAGAAACCCAATGAGGATGCAGGCCGCGACGGCAAGGCCCCGGCCAAGCCCTCGCAGACGCGGCTGCCGCGTAAACCTCGACGCTTCCGCCCTCGAAAACGTAACACCCACCTCTTCCGCCTGCGCCGACGCAACTGGGCCTGCTCCTCCTCCAAACTCATATTGGAGGTGTGCTTCGAGGGTCATATGATCAAGATATATCTCGAGCGCGACCGGGTCGCTCTTCAACATCTCGGGCAGTCTGGCAGCGTCGTGATCGGAGAACGTGCCGTCGCAAAGGCTGGAAAACAGCCGATGCAACTCGTCTCGATCGCGAACGGGTGGCTGAGGTTTGCTCATGTCCCAGGCTCCGTGCGGAGCTTCGATTCGATGCAGCGCAGGAGGGCCTCGCGTAGCCGACAGAGCATCTGCGAGATCGCCCCGACGGACTTGCTATGCTCCTCGGCGAGTTGCTGGACGGAGGCCCCCGGGGCATATCGGCCCGCGATCAACTCGCGGTGGCCTTCGGGGAGTTCGTCGAGGCAGCGGCGCAAGGCTTCCTCGCGCCCGCTCTCCTGGCTGGCCCGCTGAAACTGGCGGTCGGCGAGCAGCGTGAGGAGTTTCTCGTCGAAGACCAGGCGATCGCGCTGGACCCGGCGGCGGTAGTTCAGGACGTGGAAGTGGGCAATCCGGCTCGCCCAGGCCAGGAACTGCGTCCCCGGCTCGAACTCCCCCGCCTTGTGCCAAAGCGTGAGGTTCACTTCCTGCAAAACGTCATGCGCCGCCGTGCGATCCGGCAAAAGCGCCAGAATGCAGCCGTAGAGGGAAGCCTGCGAGGCTGTCAGCAATGTGATGAACTCGTCGGAATGTTGGTCCATGGCAGTTCATCAGTCTAATGTCCGCCCGACCTCGAAATCTCACGCGTGATTCCCGCAATCCCGCAAAAATCAGCCGCAGATTCAGCCTTATTCAATGACCTCATATCAGGTTAGGGGCGATTAGCACACATCTTTTCCGAACGACTATGAACCCCTCATCCCAACGATCGATAAGATCCTGGCTCACGAGTCACGCAAATTCCACGTAAGGACGTTGAATCTAAGACCGCCCATTCCAACGGGCCAGGCATGCCGGCTGAAGGGCATCCGAAAAACACGAGACGATCGCCGCATTCCACCTAATCTATACAAACAACCTAATCACCCTAATTACATCATCTTAACTCATGTCAAGTGAAGGGGTTACTGCGATTCGCCACCAAGGACGGCTTGGCATACGACCTGCTTGCAGAAGCGTGAGTCTCGAGATGCCCACCTCAACGGGAATCCCACTGCAAATCTATGTCTCAGCTTGAGTTCCATCTGGAAACCTGGATTCGCCAGAATTTCCTTGCCCCAAGGTGAGCGGCTCGCGAGAGGAATTGCGGATGACTAACGGTTCGGCCAAATCATTGGAAGCAGTGGGTGAGTCGGCGGGAAAGATAACTACCGACTGAATGTGCGCGAGATTGCCGATCCGCGCAGCCGGTTGCATCCGACCGAGAACCTGCCGTCGGCGTTTGCTTTCCGCCTCTGTAATCCAGCGCGGATGACCATAAGCTTCGTGGTCGAAAGTTGAACGCGGGCAAGACAGATCGTTGATGTTTTCCCGGCGTTTCGACGATCCCTCCAGAGACTGGATAGAGCAGGAACTTGCCAGTAGGCACGGACTTGACGGTCGACACCAGGTAGAAACGCAGATTCGTCGACTGAAGGAGAGTGACTATCATGCGGTTCGGGGCAATACGCCGCGTCGTGATCCGTCATCCGAGCATGGTGGTCCTGGCCTGGTGCCTCCTCGCCGTCTTCGTGGCGACAATGGCCCCCGACCTCACGAAGCTCGCCGCCGAGGGGCAAGCCAACCTCTTGCCGAGCAATTCCGAGAGCGCACGGATGGCCAGGGCCGTCGCCAAGTCCTGGCCGGATCAGTCGTATGAGTCGATGGCCGTCGCCGTCCTCCATCGGCCCGAGGGGTTGACCGAGCAAGACAAGGCCTACGGCTCGAAGCTCGCCCAGGCTTTCGAGGCAGGCGGCCGGCCGAAGTCGATCCTGCGGATCATGGGGCCGCACGCGAATCCGGACGTCGCCAAGCGGCTCATCAGCGGCGACGGCACCCTCCAGCTCGTCGCCGTGCCGCTCTCGATCTCGTTCGTGAGCCCGGCCGCCCACGACGCGGTCGACTGGCTCCGGGAGCAGATGGAGTCGGTGAAGGCGAGCCGCCCGGCGGGGCTCGAGGTCTCATGGACCGGAGACGCCGTGATCGGCGGCGACTACATGGACGACGTCCAGAAGTCGCTCGACCGCGCGGCGGTCGCGACGGTGGTCCTCCTGCTGGTCGTACTCTTCTTCGTCTACCGGTCGATCCTGCTGGCCCTGGTCCCGCTGGTGACGATCGGGATCAGCCTGACGATCGCGCGAGGGATGCTGGCCTGGCTCGCGACGCAGGGCTGGGCGGTCTCGCCGCTGGTGGAGCTCTTCCTCGTCGTCGTACTGTTCGGCAGCGGGACGGACTTCTGCCTCTTCCTGGCCTGGCGTTTCGGCGAGCACTGGGACGAGTGCGACCTCAGGGGGGCCATGAACGCCACGCTCCGGGGGGTCATCGGGGCCTTGCTCACGAGCGCCGGGACGGTCATCGCCGGGCTCTCCCTGATGGGGACGACCCGCTTCAAGCTCTTCTCGAGCACGGGGCCGAGCGTCGCACTTGGCCTCGCGCTGACGGTCTCGGCGACGCTCACGCTCACCCCGGCGCTCCTGCTCCTGCTCGCCAGGTACCGCCCGAAGGCCTTCCATGCCCTGGTCCGGCCCGACTCGAGCTTCTGGCACAAGGTCGGGAATCGGGTCCTGAAGCGTCCGCTGACGACCTGGGTGCTGACGCTGCTCTTGATGACCCCGGCCGCGATCCTCGGGCTCAAGACCCAGTATACCCAGGACCTCTTCACCGAGATGCCGGCCTCCACCGAGTCGGTGAAGAGCCTGCGGGTGGTCTCGGACAAGTTCGGCAGCGGGTTCCTCTCCCCGCTCACCGTGGTCATCTCGGCCCATCCCAAGGCGACCGACGCCAACTTCCGGGAATCGCGCGGGCTCGCCCTGATCGACGACGCCAGCCGATTCCTCAGCCACAACCGCAAGCTCGTCGAGGTCCGCTCGGCGACCCAGCCGCTGGGGAGCACCGACTTGCTCAACCCGGCGCGGATCGGTTCGAGGCTCGGAGCGGTCAATGAAGGCTTCTCCAAGATGGTCGACGGGGCCGACCAGCTCCACGACGGCCTCGTCAAGGGGGTCCAGAAGTTCAAGACGGGCCTGATCTTCGAGTCATTCCTGGGCCGGAACCTGCCCGGAGGATTCTTCTCGACGCAGCCGCAAGCGAAAGCCGCAGCGCCGCCGACGACGGCCTCGTCGAACCCGCTCTCGTCGGTGGTGAAGTGGACCGACTCCGCCCTCTCGAGCACCCGGCAACGGCTCGACAAGCTCGCCCCCAAGGAGCCCGAGAAAGCCGGCAAGGAAGGCGATCGACGCCAGGTCGTGCTCAACGAACTCGCCCGCGCGGCCGACGGAGCCGGGCAGATCGCAGCGGGATCCCGGCGGGCCCTCCACGAGATCTCGGCGATCCTCAGCGACCCCGTGGGCCGTCACGCCCTCGACCGGCTCCTGATCACACCCGAGACAGTGCGCGAGCACCCCGACCTCAAGAAGAGCTTCGACGCCTACATCTCGCCCGACGGCCGCGTCTCCCGGATCGACGTCATCCCGGGCGAGCGCATGAACTCCGAGGCGGCGATGAACCAGGTCCTGACGCTCCGCAGGCGGCTCAGCGAGTACCTCGAGGAGTCTCCCTGGCTCCGCGTCGAGGCGGGGATCGCCGGAGCCAATGCCGAGTCAGCCGACATCCGCTCGCTCACCCGCCGCGACCAGCAACAGACCTGGCTGATCGTCCCCGCGGGGGTCTTCCTGATCCTCCTGCTCGCGCTCCGGGATCCCTGGGCCTGCATCAACCTCGTGGCGACGATGCTCCTGACCTACGCATTCGCACTCGGGATCACGCACCTCGTCTTCGTGACGGGGCTGGGGGATGAAGGGCTCGACTGGAAGGTCCCGTATTTCCTCTTCGTGCTGCTCGTGGCCGTCGGCGTCGACTACAACGTCTTCCTCATGTCAAGGCTCCAGGAAGAGACCCGCGGGCTCGGCCTGCGCAAGGGGATCACCCAGGCGATCGCCTCGACGGGGGGCCTGATCAGCTCGGCCGCGGCGATCACGGCCTGCAGCTTCGCCTCGTTCATGCTCAGCCCCTTGGGGTCGATCCGGCAACTCGGCTTCGCCCTGGTCGTCGGGATCGCCATCGACGCGATCCTCGTCCGACCCGTGCTCGTCCCTTGCGGCCACTGGCTCATGAAGCGCCGGACCGACCAGGACACCAACGCCCTCTCGGAAGCGGCCCCCATGGAAGAGTTGTCGCTCGCGGCCAAGTAAACGGAGGGGATTCCTTCGCATCGCCGGATCGCTCCCATCGCGATCCCAAAACGTGATCGTTTCAGCAACGAGGAGGACGCCGACGGCCGCCGCAAGGCAACTGTCGGCGTCCTCCTTGATTTGACGTCCGGCTCGTTCGTCCCCGGGCTCACCGGCTCGATCAACCGGCCTGGCCGGGTCGACGCCTGGACCGCAACATGTTGGGGAAGTGGACGTGCGGCCTCTCGACGCCGGATCGGCGCGGCACCTCGATGACGAAGGCGTTCCCCTCCGCCGCCACCAAGGGGCGAGTCGCCGGGGCCTCGGCGGGAGTAGCGGGGACCGCAAGGTCGGGCACGCTCTCGAGATTCGCCACGACCCGGAGGATGAAGGCGAAATGCACCGCACTCGCGGCCATGACCAAGACGTGAAAAAGGTCGTGGGCCCCCACATATCCAGGCCATATGACCGGCCAGTGGAACACATGGAAGACCGCGCCGATGCTGTAGATGAGGCCGCCGATGGGGATCGGGCACAACGTCCATTGGGAGTAATGCCGCGTCAGCTCCAGGTAACAGATCAGCGACCCCCAGCCCATCGCCAGGTAGATCGACGTGGTCAGCCAGTTCGGCAGGGTCATCATGAAGAGCCTGAGGCAGATCCCGAGGGCCGCGACCACCCAAGTCACCACCAGACTCCAGCGCCTCCAGGGGCCATGCAGCATGGCCGCCGCGATCGGCGTGAAGGTGCCGGCAATCAACAAAAATATCCCCACATGATCAAGCAGAAGATAATAAGGGATCTGATCCCTGGTCACGACGACCGCGTGATAGAGCGTACTCGCCAGGGCGCAGAAGGCGAGGCAGGCGGTGTATACGACCATGGAAGCCCAGCGGGCCGGGTTGCCAGCGACCCGTCGGCAGAGGAGCACGGCGGCCGGCACGATCATCAGGAACCAGGCCCCGTGAGTCAGCGCACTGACCGGCTCTCGCAGGTTCAGGAGGTTCATGGATAGCCTCGACCAGGCCGAATCCCGATGCTGACATCCGAAATATCGGCGTCGGCGCTCGGCGCGGATGTTTCGGGGTTTCCCCCGCGGAAATGAGGGGACTTCGATCGCCGGGTACGCAGTCCCCACGCCCGGGCCGTCGCTTGCGGCTCGCAAGTCGCTGCGGGACGATGAGATGATTCGCCCTCCGGGCGGACCCATACCTCGAGAGCGGACCCTCTCTCGACCTGCCGACGTGACGGGGCTGACCCCGGCTTCCCTATCCTTTGTTACGGCGTCCGACGGAATTCGGTTCCTTCGTCATCCGGAAATCGAGCAAATCGTCTCGTCCCCGGGAATCCCCGAAGGCCCTCGCGGGCCACGGACTTATTGCTCGCACTCCGCGCGCCAAGATCTTCCCCAACCTGCGGAGCCTCGATAACCAGGCAAATAGGCCGACTCTCGCCAGAAGGATCCGACCCATCCAAATCTGAAGGCGTAAAAAAAAGCGGTTCCTTTCGCTGCGTCGAGGGCAAAAGGAATCGCGATGTGTTTCGAGGTGAATTCGCTATCGTGAACGTCGGCAGGGCCCGGCACCGCCCTTGAGCGGAACTGGACGGAGCCCGCCTGGCAGCCCTTCAAAACGGCGCCATCGCGACGAACGGGCCGCCGGGACGGCATGATCGCCCCGGCGGCCCGCTCGATTCGCTCGGTGCATCACCAGCCTCGGCGAAGAAGCCGAGGGCAGAGGCTCACGTCATTTCGGGGCGGTTTCCGGGGCCGCCTTCTTGGGCTTCAGGTGGTCGTCGAACCAGTCGGCGAGGGTCGGGATGTCGCCCAGGAGGTTGGGCCAGCCGTGCTGGGCGCCCGCCTTGACGATGAGCTTCTCGTCGACGCCTTCCTTCTTGAGCTTGGCGATGAAGGTCTCGGCCTGCTGGATCGGGACGAGCTTGTCCTCGTCGCCGTGGATGATGAGCGTGGGGGCGTCGTCGGACGTGACATGCTCGATGGGCGAGATCTGCTTGCCGAGCTCGCGGATCTTGGCATCGTCCGTGATGGTGACGAACGACTTGGTCTTCTGGTCGAACTCGTGGAAGTCGAACGGTGCGTGGAAGCCGGCGAGAATGCCCCGGCCGATGGCGTCCTCGCCGGTCTTGCCGTAGTTGAGGAAGTCGGTGGGGGGGAAGAAGCAGGCGACCGCCTGGACCCGACTCGAGACGCGGTCGACGGGGTCTTTCGCATTCGGATCGCCGGGATCGCTGTCGGTCCCGAGCATGCAGGAGAGGTGGCCTCCCGCCGAGCCGCCGGTCACGCCGATGTGGTCGGGGTCGATGTGATACTCCTTCGCGTTCGCGCGGATGTATCGGACCGCCCGCTTCATGTCGGCGATGGCCTCGGGGATCGTGAACTTGGGCTGGCTGCCGTGGACGACGGCGAAGACGGTGTAGCCCCGCTTCAGGTACTCATCGATGAACCCGGGCGTGATCGACTCGTGGGCCGAGAACCAGCCGCCGCTGACAACCCAGATGATCGCCAGCCCGTTCGTCCCGGCCTTCGGCGTGAAGACGTCGAGGGTCAGCGCCGTGCCGAACTTCCGCCCGTAGATCACGTCATGAATGCGGGTGAAGATACGCTCATCCTTCGGCTGATCCTGCGCCAGGGCGGGCGAGACCAGGCCCGAGACCAGGACGGCCCCCAGGAACAATACTTTCGCTTTCATCTGTCGTCTCCCTGCTGACTCACCTGATGCTGAAGGTGCCGAGGCCTCTTCCAGCCCCGGCATTAACCTATCATTCCACTGACTTGATCAAGGCAGGATCGATGACCACGTGCCTGATCCGCTTGCGCTTCCAGGTGTACGTGACGTGCACGAGGCCGTCGGCCGTCTGTATGACGGCGGGGTAGGAGTATTCGCCCGGAACGTTCTCGAGGACCGGCCCCGGGGTCCAGGTCTTGCCGTCCCTGGAGGTCGCGACGTTGAGGGGGGATCGCGCCTTGGGCGTATCGTTGTAGATCAGGATCGACCGGCCGTCCTTGAGGGTGAGGGCGTCGATGCCGCTGTCCGGGTTCGGCAGCTTGGTGGGCTCGGGCGGGGTCCAGGTGACCCCCTGGTCGCTGGACCAGGCTTCGTAGATCCGGCCTTGCTCGCTCCGGCAGAGGAGCTGGATGCGGCCGTCGGGGTAGGTGAGGAACGTCGGCTGGATCAGGCCCGAGGTTTTGCCGTCATTCAGCGAGGCCGTGCGGGTCCAGGTGGCCCCGGCGTCCTGGCTGCGCTCGACGTGGATCTGGAAGCCCGCGTGCTCGGTGCTCGAGGGGCTGAGCAGGGTCCCGTCGCGGAGGAAGATCGGCTTGTTCTTGATCGGCCCGAGGATCCCTTCGGGGAGGCGTTCGGGCGTGCCCCAGGTCTTGCCGCCGTCGGTGGAGGTGGTCCGCATCCCCCACCAGACCGGGACCGTCTTCCCGACCTTGTAGTAGAGCACGAGGCGGCCGTCGGGCATCGGCACGAGCACGGGATTCCAGCAGGGGAATTGCTTGCCGTCCGCCTGCTTGCCGTTGACGACCTCGACCGGCTGCGACCACCCTTCGGGCCCGAGGCGAGACACCCAGATGCCGACGTCCGGCTTGCCTTCATCCGTGCCGCCGAAATAGGCCGCCACGAGGCCTCCGTGCGACTCGGCGATGGTGGAGGCGTGGCAGGAGGGGAATGACGCCTTCTCGTAGAGGAACTCGGACTTGATGACGCCCGGGGACTTCGCCTCCTCGCCGGAAGCCGCCAGCGTCGCGCGTGCGGAGAAGATGGCCAGGCCGATCGCCAGGGCCCAGTACAGCCTCGGATACTCCAACATCGGCATCGGCCGTCTCCCTCGGGGGCTCGAATTCCGACGACCGCACGGTTCCGCGTGGGAATCGCGGTCAGCCTCGACTACGTGGGGAGGCCTTTCGGGCCTCGCATCTTTTCGATGCCCTACCTTGGTACCACGACGGCGAGTTGAAGTCGATCGGCGGGATTCGCCCTCACAAGGGATTCGCGGGATTCGGAGGCGACCACATGCGAAATCTAGCGGGAGAACGCGACGGGGCGTGCACCCGCCAGCGCGATGGGCAATGACACCCGCGCGACCATGCCTTCCATCCGATCCGGACCCAGCGGCGAGCTGACCGTGGGCACCGAGATCTCCATGCCGTCGAGCTCCTCGTCCTGGTCGTTCAGGGGCAAGGCCACCTGCGCGACGAGGTGCCCCGTGCCGAGGAAGAAGAAGATCGCGGGCATGGGGGCGTCGGCATCGGTCCGCCTGGCGAGCGCCACCCAGGGCTGCGAGATCGGCTGGTTCAGGACGTGGAAGAACCCGTGGGCCTCGGTGAAGAGGTTCGAGTCGAAGTCATGGTCGGAGTTACTGACCCACTCGATCGCCCCCTCGAATCCCTGGAGCTCCCGCCGGGGCAGGATCGAGAGGCCGAGCTTGGTGAGGCCCTTGAGCGCCGCGATGGGGACGGGCAGGCGCGAACGCTCGCGAGCCCCCGCCGACGAGCCCGCGCGGAAACGGGAGAGGAAGGCCTGGAGTTCCCCCTCGACCTCCTCGGCGAAGAGGCCCTGGCATTCCTCGCACTCTTCGGTCGTGAAGAGGGAGGTGTTCCCGAGGAACTGGGGCAGGGCGAGGGCATCATTACGAAACGAGACGCCGGGCGCAGTCCGCTCGCAGAAGCGGCAGACCGGGCGGGCCTTGTTGCCGATCAGGCGTTTCTCGCCGTCGGCGATCGGATAATAGGCGAAGACTTCGTAATTCAGGCTGAACAGGAGATCCTGTTCGGCAGCAAGCCAATCTTCCGTGTGCTGGCCATGCTGATAAGACCGCCGCTCCCAGCGTAGATACGCCGCGCGCTGGATCTGGTCGAAGGAGGGGACCACTTTGATTTCCTTCCGAGAGGATCGTCGAGGATCGCGCCTTCCCTGGGGAGAAGCCTCCGAGCTTCCCGGCAGATTCTAACCGTTGTGGCAATCGAGGCACAGATCGGCCGGCGACGACGCTCGGCGAGGATTCTCCGAGGGCTCCCATTGTCGCAGGGTGTTATTCTACTTTATGATGCGCCCGCCGAAGGGCCTCGTTCCCGTGGCATATCTCGACGCGGGTTGCCACGAATCGTCACGCTCCTGGCTGATTTCGCATGCACGACGACGCCTCGGCGATGGACTACACGGGCGAACGGATGGTCCCCGAGCGGGCGAGCGCCCGGACCTTCTGGGAGCATGTCGGCCGCTATCGCTTCGCCAGGGACTATGCCAAAGGCCGGCGCGTCCTCGACATCGCCTGCGGCGAAGGCTACGGGGCCGCAGCCCTCGCGCAGGCCGGTGCCTCCTCCGTCATCGGGGTCGACATCGCGGAAGAGGCTTGCCTGCACGCGCACCGCAAGTACGGGATCGACGCCAGGCAGGGCAACGCCGAGGCCATCCCGCTCCCCGACGCGTCGGTCGACCTCATCGTCTCGTTCGAGACGCTCGAGCACCTCAACGACCCGCCCGCGTTCCTCGCCGAGTGCGTCCGGATCCTCGCCACGGGGGGCCGGCTCATCGTCTCCACGCCCAACCGCCCGGTCTATAGCGACCAGGGGAAGCACAACCCCTTCCACGAGAACGAGCTGGACGAGGCCGAATTCGTCGTCCTGCTCTCGAAATACTTCGAGACGATCGAGCTCTTCACGCAGTTCCCCAAATCGGCCGGTTGGTGGAGCCTAAGGTCGATCGCGGCCGAGCAATCGGCCTGGCTCCGGATCAAGGGGTTCTGGCGATTATCGACGTGGTTCTGTCCGGCGAAGCGCAGCGAGCTCTCGAAGGAGGCGCGCGACTCGGCCGGGGCGAGCATCCTCGCGGCGGAATCCCCCTCGGCCAGGCTCTTCGACCCTTATCGGGTCCGCCGCCGATCGGTCTGGGGGGGCGAGAAGCCGTATTATCTGATCGCCGTCGCCGAAGGAATTCGACGCGCCTGACGACGGTCGGTCGCGGATATCATCTCGCGAAACAAGTCCAGGAGTCGCCGTGCCTCCGCCCCGCAAGAGATCCGAGCCGACATGACAGTTCCAGCGTCCCCGCCTTCTCAATCCGCTCCTCCGCCGGTCCTGCGGAAGCTCCTGCACGGCACGTTCTGGCTCGCGCTCAAGACCCCGCTGCTGATCGTCACCTCGTTCTGGAGTATCCCGCTCGTCCAGAACTCGATCGGGCTCCCGGCCAACGACGCCTTCGTCTTCGCGTCGGGGTTCGGGTTCGTCCAGCTCCTGCTCGAGTTCGGCATGAACTCCGCCCTCCAGCGCGAGATGACCGCGGCCTGGACCCGCAACGATCGCGACCGCGTCAACCGGCTGATCGCCTGCGGGACGACCTTCTACATGGCCGTGACGATGGTCCAGGTGGCGATCCTGCTCTCGGTCGCTTACTTCGGGCTGCCGCTCAAGTTCCAGGGGGAGCCTCGCAGGATCATCGTGGGCTTGCTCTGGGTCCAGGCGCTATCCGCCCCGATGTACGGCCTGATCACGGTCACGTCGAGCGTGCTCCAGGCCGCCAGGCGCTATGAGTACCTCCCCAGGCTCGAGCTCCTCTTCCTCGCGCTCCGGTTCCTCATCCTGCTGGTCGGGCTGAGGCTGGGCGTCGACTTCGTCTGGATCATCGCCACGCACGCCATAGTCCAGGTCGCGCTGACCCTCGGGCCCAGCTTGCGGGTGATGACCCGGGAGCTCGGCTACAGGCCCCATTTCGGCGGGGCGACCTCGGCCGAGTTCGGCGCCCTGTTCCATGTCGGCTTCTACATGTTCCTGATGCAGTTGAGCGTCGTCTTCGCCGACAAGCTCGACACGACGATCCTCGGCTACGCGCTCCCGGACGCGGATACCGGTCCGTCGCTGACGATCTACCAGAACATCAGCAAGCCCTTCATCCAGATCCGCCAGCTCGGCTGGACCCTGGCCTATCTCGTGCTACCGGCCGTCGCGAGCCTCGAGGCCGCGGGGGACCTCAAGGGCCTCGACCGGGTGAAGTACGACGCCCCTCGGCTCCTGATCGGGCTCCTGCTGCCGATCACGCTGCTGGCGGGGATCTTCGCCAGGCCTTTCCTCGAGCTATGGGTCGGCCCTCGCTATGCCCCGTACGCCCCCTGGCTCCGGCTCTTCCTCATCGCGACCTTGCCGCTGGCGCTTTCGGTGCATTCCCAGATGGCGCTCGGCGTGGGCAAAATGCGAGTGGTGTCGATCTCGCCGCTGATCGGCTCGCTCGTCAACTTCCCGCTGAGCTACTACCTGACGCTCCGGCTCGGGGTGGTCGGGGTGATCTGGGGCACGGTGTCGACGACCCTCATCTCCAACCTCCTGATCCCGGGGATCTACCTCTTCCGCACGCTCGACATCCGCGTCTCGACCTACCTCAGGCGCACACTACTCCCCCCGTTGATGGGCATGGCGCTCCTGTTCGCGACGACCGGGCTCGGCTCGCTCTTGATCCCTTCCCCCAGTTCGTCGGCGTCGAAGGTCGAGCGGTTGATCCTCCTCGTGGCGGGCGTCGGCGTCGGTCTGGCCGGCTATCTCGGCGGCTACCTCGCGACGCCCGCGGGTCGAAAGGACGTGACGACGTTCGTGAAGAAGCGGGCCTCGCGGCGGTAAGAGTCGTTCAGGTCACTCGAGGCGGAGATGCTCCACCGACTCGCCCGAGTCGCGCAGTTCGATCAGGGAATCGACGCCGATCTCGAGGTGCGTCTTGACGTATTTCTCGGTCACGCCGATGTCACTGCGGGAGGTCTTGACCCCTTCCGGCACCATCGGGTTATCCGAGACGAGGAGCAGGGCCCCCTTGGGGATGCGGTTGACGAAGCCGACGACGAAGATCGTGGCCGTCTCCATATCGATGGCCGAGGCGCGGCTGGTACGGAGGTATTCCTTGAACTTGTCGTCGTGCTCCCAGACGCGGCGATTGGTGGTATAGACCGTGCCGCTCCAGTAGTCGTGGCCGTGCTTGACGAGCATCGCCGAGACGGACTTCTGGAGCCGGAACGAGGGCAGGGCGGGGATCTCGGGGGGCAGGTAGTCGTTGCTCGTCCCCTCGCCCCGGATGGCCGCGATCGGCATGATGAAGTCGCCGACCTTGGCCTTCTTCAAGCCGCCGCACTTGCCGAGGAAGAGCACCCCCAGCGGCGAAATGGCCGAGAGAAGGTCCATGACCGTCGCCGCCATGGCGCTCCCCATCCCGAAGTTCATGATGGTGATGTCCCTGGCGGTCGCCGTCTGCATCGGCCGGTCACGCCCCAGGATCTCGACCCCGAATCGCTCCGCGAACAGCTCGACGTAGTGGGAGAAGTTGCTCAGCAGGATGTAACGCCCGAAGGAATCCAGCGGGCGCCCGGTGTATCGAGGCAACCAATCCTTCACGATCTCGTCTTTCGTCGTCATCAGTACCACTCCCGCGTCCGCTCGCACGCGGACTCCTTCTTCATTCGATTGGTTTAGGTTCGATTCTATCCCAAACGAGCCGGGAATGTCTCCGAAGCGACAGGCCACCCCATCCTTTTTGCCCGAACGCATCCTGCGGACCCCGAACGCTCGCAAGCCATAGCACACAACCCACAATTCAATTTCAAATCCAATTCATTAAAAGATTGATCATTTCTACTTTCGTGATCCACACGACGCCTGATCCTCTATATAGCTCAAGGTTCGTTCACGGTTATGCCGCTCAGCACCTCTTGCTGTGAGCCCGTCCAGTTCTGATTGGACTTGCCATTTGACGATCACGATTCGCCTCCAACTTAGACGACATTCCCACCCTCATTCGGCCGCACTTGCCCATTTTATACAATTGTCCTCGATCTGATGTGCAGGCGCGACTCAAGAATTCCCAGGGCAATTCTCTATGCGTGCAACACGCAGTCTTTCTCCACGAACTCGAGCGGGCTGAACATCGCAGGTTATTCCGATTTCACGACTTAGGCTTCTGCGAGCGAAATCAAAGGCTGCTACAACAGTGTGCAACAAGCATCGTGGAGTTATCTCCGCTTACGGCTGGCACAACCTCATTGGAAGAAAATAGAAAAGAGCATTCAGAGATCAGTTCTTTGAGGTCCATGGAACACAAAACCCCTGACAAAAGGGGCTGGAGCCAACTCAGGGCAAACTCAACCATTTGCATGGTTTGGGTTTCTTTCAATCAATACGAAGTGGACGGGAATCAAGACCATGGTTAGTCTTGAGTTTTGAAAGTTTGACATACGCATGAAGCTTGACGCCAAACCCATAGAGATGTCATGGAAACGATCATCGGCCTTTCGATGGGGATCGGCCTCAGCGCCGCCAGCGGGTTCCGCGTGTTTGTGCCGTTGCTGATCATGAGCTTGGGGATGCACCTCGGCTACATCAGCCCGCATGAGAGCTTCCGGTGGGTGGGCTCGACGCCAGCCTTGGTCGTGCTCTCGGTCGCGACCGCGGTCGAGTTCCTGGGCTACTTGATCCCGATGGTCGACCACGCGCTCGACGCGATGGCCCTTCCGGCCTCGGCGGTTGCGGGGACCGTCCTCACGGCCGGGGCGATCGCCGAACTCGATCCCTTCGCCCGGTACACGCTCGCCATCATCGCGGGAGGCGGGACCGCGGCGGCCATGAGGTCTTCGTTGGCGCTTGGCCGAGGGGCCAGCACCGCAACGACCGGAGGTCTGGCCAACCCGGTCCTGTCCGTCTTCGAGTTCTTCGCCTCGATCTTCGTCACCATCTTCGCCGTGTTGCTCCCCGTCTTCGCCGTGGTCTGCCTGTTCTTCGTGATGCTGATCATCCTGCGTTGGGCCTATCGCAGGGCGACGAGATCCCGGTATGAAGCCTCGATCCGGTTCGAGGAAGAGTAGCCTGCCGGCGATCGGAGCCGAGCCCGGAGAAACCGGCGCGATCCGGCCTATCACGACGATGAGGCAATCCGAACATCATCGCTCATGATATTTCCATCATGATGATCCCCCCGCTGAATACGACACACATTTAAAAACACATATCTCATTAACATCACACCAACCTCTCGCCATCCTGCCGATTTACCAGTGATCCTGTGGAGTCACTGACGGATGCCTCCTTGCTCTACGGTGGCATTTCGTCGAGGATCGTCGGCATCCTGCATCCCGAGTCCGCTCCGAGGTTGATTATGCTCCAGTTCCAATACACCTCGCGTTGGTCCGCGTGCCTCCTGGCTATCGCATGTGTTGTGAGCACAACGAGTTCCGGGGCCGAGCCTCCCTGGTCGCTCCAATCCAGCGGGACGACGAGCCGACTCCGAGGTTTGTGCATGGTCGGGCCGTCGGTGGCCTGGGCGAGCGGGGCGGACGGGACGTGCCTCAGGACCGTCGATGGAGGGGACCACTGGGAGCGGCTGCAAGTCCCCGACGGGTCCAGGCTCGACTTCCGTGATGTTCATGCTTTCACGGCGGATCATGCTTGCCTGCTCTCCATCGGCCCCGGCGAACAGTCGAGGATCTACGCGACAACGGACGGCGGCCGGTCGTGGGTTGCGTCCTTCATCAACCGGGATCCCCGCGGTTTCCTCGACGCCATCGCCTTCTGGGATGACCGGCACGGTATCGCCATGGGCGACCCCGTCGATGGCCGGTTCATGATCCTCAGGACCGACGACGCCGGGAAGAGTTGGGCTCCGATCGCGCCTGAGGGGATGCCCCTGGCACTGGCGAAGGAAGGGGCCTTCGCGGCGAGCGGGACGTGCCTCGCGGTGCAGGGGGATCGCAACGCCTGGTTCGGCACCGGCGGGGCTGCCACGTCTCGCGTCTTCCGCTCGGTCGATGGAGGGCGGACATGGACCGTCCATGAAACACCACTGCCGGCCAATTCTCCATCGAAAGGGATCTTCTCGCTCGCCTTTCGCGACGCCGACCATGGAATTGCCGTGGGGGGCGACTATCGTAATGCTGTACAACCGGCCCCCAATTTGATTAAGACGATCGATGGCGGGCGGACGTGGAGTTTGATCGCGAAGGAACCTGGGCTTAGCTTTCGCTCCGCGATCGTGTCGCTGCCGGGCGCGGGCCCCTTCGCGTGGGTTACAGTCGGGCCAGAGGGAGGGGAGGTCTCTCGGGACGATGGGGAGACCTGGATTCCGCTGAATTTACGCGGTTTTCACGCGGCGGACTTCCGAAGCTCACATTCGTTAGGATGGGCGGTCGGAGAGGGAGGCACCATCGCTCGTTTTAATCTCAACGAAATGACACGACCATAAATAAACTTACGGCAGATTCTGATATTTTGAGGGAGACTTCGGTGTAATTATCCGCGTGAGCTATGCTACACTCGTCGCTCTCGTCGGCCTGTCATGAAACCTGTGGAGAGGAATCCATGGTCGCGGCAACAAATAACGGCACCAACAAGACAGCCTTCGTCGTCGACGTGCTGCAGAAGAACCCCAAGGCCAACCCCGTCTTCGTCAATCAGGCCTGGAAGGATGCGGGGCACGAGGGCTCCATCAGCGGGACCCTCGTCCACAAGATTCGCGCCGAGCTCGGCCTCGCGGGGAACCTCCGCTCTCGGACGAAGGGCACCTCCGGAGAGAAGAAGTCGAAGTCAACCAGGTCTTCCGCCTCCGCAACCAAGGAAGCCTCGACGGCCGCGCCCGCGGCCTCCAAGTCCTTGGCGTCTTCGAATGGCGTCCACACCAACCACTCGAAGGTGAAGCCGTCGCGGACGTCCGAGCGAGATCGAATCCTGATGAAGGCCGAGGGCGAGATCGACCGCATCATCTTCTCCCTGATCCAGGTCGGCGGGCTCGTCGAGATCGAAGACGCCCTGCGTCGCGTCCGACGGATGATCGGCCGCACCCTGGAAGTCTGACGTCATGCCACGCGACCTCTCCCCTTGCCTCGGGCCACACACCGGTGACCACCCCCTTCGGTGATAGGGCTCGAGCCCGACTCTCGAGGCAAGTCCCAATCGCCCCGCCTCCACCCCGCCCAACCAGACTCGAACCACGAGACTCCACAACACGCTCGCTGGCATAACTCCACACCCCGCGACCTCGCCCATCAGAGACTTACACTGCTTCGCCCCACCCTACGTCCTCCACCCGCTTGATCCATGAGGTTCTCCCCTTCGAGAGATATAATCCTCCGGATCCGCGGCGATATCAGCATTAGAAAATCAGCACTATAACATAGTACCACTTTTAAAGTGGTCCACCCTTTCTCTGTCATAGACGGAGACAGACCATAGCGGTCGAGCATTCGCGTAATTCCCTCGACTTCAATCGGGCCCGTCGACGCGTCCTCGAGTCCTTCGGGGACGCGAAACCCACGACGGCAGTAGTCCTCATTCGAAGGATGTTTCCCTGTTGTGGAGAAGTCCCACTTGCGACGATAATAAGGGGCGAAGCTCCTCCCCGATCGTGCCCCCGCCCTCGTGAATCTTCCGAAGGAAGTCATGCGAACGGAACTCTCAATCGATCGCCGTCGATGGATCGCCCTATTCCTGGCGACTTTCGCCTGGCTTGCAGCCGTAACTCCTTCCAGAGCTGAGGATTCAGGCTCCGTCGACTTCAGCCGAGACGTGCTGCCCATCCTCTCCGACAACTGCTTCCTCTGCCACGGTCCCGACCCCAAGACGCGCCAGGCCGACCTCCGGCTCGACGTCAGGGAAGGGGCCTTGCGCACTCAGGACGCGGTCATCTTGCCGGGCAAGAGCGGGGAGAGCGAGTTCATCCACCGCATCATCAGCAAAGACCCGGAAGAGGTCATGCCTCCTCCGAAGTCCGGACATACTTTGACCATCCAGCAGGTCGAGGCCCTCAAGCGCTGGGTCGACCAGGGGGCGAAGTGGGGCAAGCACTGGGCCCTGGAAACACCCCGGGCCGCCGAGCCCCCCAAGGTCAAGGACGCGGCCTGGCCGAGGAACCCCATCGATCAGTTCGTGCTGCACAAGCTCGAGGCCGAGAACCTCCGGCCGACGCCCGAGGCCGACAAGGTCACGTTGATTCGCCGCGTCTCGCTCGACCTGACCGGCCTGCCGCCGACCCCCAAGGAGGTCGACGCCTTCCTCGCCGACACGAGGGCCGACGCCTACGACCGGCTCGTCGATCGGCTGCTCGAATCGAGCCGCTATGGCGAGCGCCAGGCGATGGAATGGCTCGACCAGGCGAGGTTCGCCGACACCAACGGGTATCAGAATGACTTCGCGAGGTCGATGTGGCCCTGGCGTGACTGGGTCATCAACGCGTTCAACAGCAATCAGCGCTTCGACCAGTTCGCGATCGAGCAACTCGCCGGCGACCTCCTGCCCAACGCGACCCGGGCCCAGAGGATCGCGACCGGCTTCAACCGCAACAACCGGACCGTGACCGAGGCCGGCTCGATCGAGGAAGAGTGGCGGATCGAGAACGCCGTCGACCGGGTCGAGACCACGGCGACGGTCTTCATGGGCCTCACCCTGGGGTGTGCCCGCTGCCACGACCACAAGTACGACCCGGTCACGCAGAAAGAGTTCTATCAGTTCCTCGGCTTCTTCAACAGTGTCAACGAGAAGGGGGTCTACACAGAGACCCGCGGGAACGTCCCGCCCATGCTCCAGGTCCCCAGCGCCGAGGAAGAGGCTCGCCTGGCTCAACTCGCGTCGGCGATCACCGCCGCGGAGCAGTTGGTCAAGCAGCACGAGGCCGGGATGGCCGCCCGCCTGGCTCGCTGGATCTATGAGCAACGCGTCGCGCCGAACTCCCCCGACCCGAAGGACTGGGCCCTGCGGATTCCCCTCGACGGCTCGCTCCAGGCCCTCTCGTCTGTCGGCAATCCGGCCGACCCCTCGTTTGCGGGAGCCGGCCAGCCGAACTGGGTCGAAGGACCTGCCGGCAAGGGCGTGAAGTTCGACGGCCAGCCAACCTCGTTCGTCGACGCGGGCCAGGTTGTGGACCTCGAGCGGACGAGCCGCTTCTCGTACGGCGCCTGGGTGAAGCCCGTCGGCGACGGGACCATCCTGAGCAAGATGGATGAGGCGGGGGGTTATCGAGGGATCGACGTGATGGTCGGCGACGCGAAGCTCGCCGTCCACCTCGTCAACGCCTGGCCGCAGAACGCCATCAAGGTCACGACCGAGACGCCGCTCCCGAGGGATGCCTGGTCGCACGTCCTCGTCACGTACGACGGCTCGAGCAAGGCCGCGGGCGTGGTCGTCTACGTCAACGGCGTGCCCGCCAAGCTCGCGGTCGAGGCCGATACCCTCAAGGATACGATCGTCACCGCGCAGCCGCTCCGGCTCGGCAAGAGGTCGGCGAGCTCTCCCTTCAACGGCGAGATCGCCGACGTGCGGATCTACCGACGCACGCTGAGCCGGGAGGAAGTCCTGACCCTGATCGATGCCCCGGCCTATCAGCTCGCCCGGACACCGGCCAATGAGCGGACCCCGACGCAACAGGCTCGGCTGGCGAAGTTCGCCAGAGAGCGGCTCTCGCCCGAGTTGGTGGCCGCCGACGCCGCCCTGGCCAAGGTCCGGCAGGAGCGGACCGCGCTCGAAGGCCAGGTGGCCACCGTCATGGTGATGGAAGACCAGCCCCAGCCTCGCGACACGTTCCTGCTCAAGCGTGGCCGGTACGAGATGCCGGACACGACCGAGAAGCTCCAGCCGGGGGTGCCCGACTGCCTGCCGCCGCTCCCCTCCGACGCCCGCCGCGACCGGCTCGCGCTGGCCCGCTGGCTCGTCGCGCCCGAGAACCCGCTGACGTCCCGCGTGACGGTCAACCGCTTCTGGCAGCAGCACTTCGGCAACGGCCTGGTGAAGACGGCCGAGAACTTCGGGCTCCAGAGCGAGCCGCCGTCGCACCGCGAGTTGCTCGACTGGCTCTCCATCCAGTTCATCCGCAGCGGCTGGGACGTGAAGGCCCTGCATCGACTGATCGTGACGAGCGCGACGTATCGCCAGGGGTCGCAGGCCAGCGCCGAGCTGACCCAGCGCGACCCCGAGAATCGACTCCTGGCCCACGGGCCTCGGTTCCGGCTCCCGGCCGAGGTCGTCCGCGACAACGCCCTGGCGATCGGCGACCTGCTGACCGAGAAGCTCGGCGGCCCCTCGATCAAGCCCTATCAGCCTGCGGGACTCTGGGAAGAGCTGGCGGGAGGCGCGGGGGAAGCCCCTTATGTGCAGGACAAGGGGCCGAACCTCTATCGCCGAAGCCTCTACATCTATCGCAAGCGGACGGTCCCGCACCCCACGATGTCGACGTTCGACGCGCCGAGCCGCGAGGTCTGCCAGGTCAAGCGGCCCCGGACCAACACGCCGCTCCAGGCGCTCGAGCTGCTCAACGACGTGACTTACGTCGAGGCGGCGCGGCAGCTCGCCCGGCTCATGCTGACGGAGGGGGGCCAAACCATCGACGACCGGATTGCGTATGCATTCCGACGGGCGATCTCCCGGCCCCCGACGGCGCGCGAGCTCGAGGTCCTCAAGCGAGGCTTCGAGCGCTACCGGAAAACCTACGAGACCGACGCGGACGCGGCGGCGAAGTTCGTCGGCCACGGCGACAGCCCCTTGATACCGGGGATCGATGCCAAGGACCTCGCGGCCTATTCCGCCACCGCCAGCGTCATCCTCAACCTCGACGAAACCATCACACTGGAGTGACGACCATGGACGAGCTCAAGGCCGCGCAAGCCTTCAATCGACGACTCTTCCTGGCTCGCTCCGGTGTGGGCCTCGGCAGCATGGCGCTCGGCTCGCTCCTGGGCCAGGACCAGGCCCGTGGCGCGAGCCCCTCGGCCGGGGCCTCGCCCGAGGCGGCGATCGGCAACCTGCCGGGCTTGCCGCATTTCGCCCCCAAGGCGAAGCGGGTGATTTACCTCTTCCAGTCGGGCGCCCCGTCGCAGATGGAGCTGTTCGACCACAAGCCGCACCTGGCCGACAAGCGCGGGATCGAGCTGCCGGATTCGGTCCGGATGGGGCAGCGGATCACGACGATGACGTCGGGGCAGAAGAACTTCCCCGTCGCCCCGTCGATCTTCAAGTTTGCGCAGCACGGACAGAGCGGGGCCTGGCTCAGCGAGCTCCTGCCGCACACTTCGAAGATCGCCGACGATATCACCATCGTCAGGTCCATGCAGACCGAGGCGATCAACCACGACCCGGCCGTCACCTTCGTCCAGACGGGCTCGCAGCTCGCGGGACGCCCGAGCATGGGCTCGTGGGTGGCCTACGGCCTCGGTAGCATGAACCAGGACCTGCCCTCGTTCGTCGTGCTCCTCTCCCGAGGGCGGACGGACCAGCCCCTCTATGACCGCCTCTGGGGCAGCGGCTTCCTCCCCACGCGATATCAAGGGGTCAAGCTCCGCGGCGGCAAGGAGCCGGTGCTGTACCTGGCCAACCCGGCCGGCTGCTCCCCCGCGACCCGCCGTCAGATGCTCGACGACCTCGGCGAGCTCAACAACCTGCACCACACCCAGACCGGCGACCCCGAGATCCTCACCCGGGTCGCCCAGTACGAGCTGGCCTACCGGATGCAGTCGTCCGTCCCCGACCTGACGGATATGTCGGCCGAGCCGAAGTCGGTCCTGGATATGTACGGGCCCGACGTGACCAAGCCGGGCAGCTACGCGGCGAATTGCCTCCTGGCCCGCCGCCTGGCCGAGCGCGGGGTCCGTTTCATCCAGCTCTATCACATGGGCTGGGACCAGCACGGCGACCTACCCAACGGGATTCGGAGCCAGTGCCGCGATACCGACCAGGCCTCCGCCGCTCTCATCACCGACCTCAAGCAGCGCGGCCTGCTCGAAGACACGCTGGTCGTCTGGGGCGGCGAGTTCGGCCGCACGGTGTATTCCCAGGGGGCGCTCACGGCGACCGACTACGGCCGCGATCACCACCCGCGCTGCTATAGCATCTGGCTGGCCGGCGGCGGCATCAAGCCGGGCCTCACGCTGGGCGAAACCGACGACTTCTCGTACAACATCGTGAAGGACCCGGTCGAGGTCTACGACCTCAACGCTACGATCCTGCACCTCCTCGGCATCGACCACACGAAGCTGACCTACAAGTTCCAGGGGCGCGACTTCCGCCTGACAGACGTCCACGGCAAGGTCGTCAAGCAGCTCCTGGCCTGAGCACCTTGTTGAAGTGTTGAAATGAAACGACGGCCCGGGTCGCGCGAGGATCAAACTCGCCGGCCCGGGCCGTCTTTGTTTCCCGGTCGGATCAACGGGCGGCCTTGCCCGGCTTGCCCAGCGAGCGGGGCCAGTTGCCTCGCCGCTGGACATTGCGGATGCGGCAGTCGGTCTCCTCGGCATAGTGGAAGAAGCCGAAGAGGCGCGAGTTGTCGGCCTCCAGCTCGCGCTCGTAGATCGGTACGTCGTTGAGGATCAGGCCGACCTTGTTCCCTTCGACCGTCAGCTTCAGGCGGTTCCAGTCGCCCGCCTTGAGGGGGAGCTGCTCGGGGCCGCGACGCCCCGAGGGGTCTGGCGTTTCATTGCCGGGTGCGAGGCCCGTGCGGTCGTATTCGCCATCGGTCAGCCAGTGGAGGCTCACCCCCTTGGGGGCGAGGATGAAGGCGAGACGCCCGAGAGCGGGGTGGACCAGGGTCTGGCCGGGTTCATAAAAGAACTCACACTCGATGGAGCCGTCCTCGCGGAGCGGCGTGTGGTAACGCACGAGGCTCTCACTACGGCTCCCGACCACGGCATGGCGTTCGGGACGTACCGCGGCCTGACTCCTGGAATATCGCATGGCCTCGTTCGATTGATCGGGCGGCGGCTTGAGGCGGGCACCGAGGATCTCGTCGCCCCGCTTCTCCCAGGCTGTTGGGGGCCCCGCCGTGGCCTCGTCGTAATAGCGGGCCGACCAGCCGGCGAGGTTCAGCGAGTCGCCGAGGTCGATAGACTCGGGCACCGTCGGCTCGCCCGAGATCGCCACGTTGCGGATCGAGGCCGAGCCGCGTTCCCTGGTCGCGATCGCCAGCCAGGGGTCGGAGGAGCCGGTCAAAGCTTGCTCGCAGACCCTGGCTCCGTCGACCGACACGATCAGCTTGGCGTCCTTCGCCTCGATCCGGATCGCCCGCCAGCCCTCGCTCCCCTTCGCCGCTTCCGGCAGGGTCACGTCGGGCAAGGACGCGCTGCCGAACGAGGCCAGCAGGGCCGTCCCCTTGGCGTTGAGGCCAAGTTGCATCCCACCGTAGGAGAGCATCGTCTGCCCTTGATCCGAAGCGCGAAGCTCGGCGGCCAGCACGAAGGGGGGCTTCAGGGGCGTGCGGAAGATGAGGCTGTCGTCGGCCTCGCCGGGGGAGCGGGTCCAGAGCCCTTCGCGTGCCGTCCAGAACGGTGCGGCGAGCCCACTGCCGCGAGCCTCGGCCGACCCTGGAGCCACGGCGAGCCAGCCGGTGATCTCGCGAGAGCCCCCGGGCTTCACCGCCTGGACCAGGGCCCGCTCATGCCTCGCATGCCGGAGCCAGCGCGGCGGGATCGCATCCTTCTCCAGCTTCAGAGGGGCGTCGGCCAGGGCGTCGAGCAGGGCCAAGGCGGCCTTCCCCTGGCGAAGCGACTCGGGCAGGCCGGCGACCGCGACGATCTCGGGCCAACGTTGCCATTCGGGGGCGTCGGCCGGGACCTTCGCCAGGAGCGGGTTGAGCCTCTCGAGCGTGGCCGAGGCCGCGGCATCGTTCCCCTGCGCCGCGAGGATCAGGGCCTCGATCGCGAGTTGCCCGCGACGGTCCTGGTCGGATTTCGCCCCGAAGCCTCGAGCCCGCTCGAGCAGTTCCGGGAGCTTGCCGAGGGCCTTGGCCTCGGCGACGAGTTCGAGGGCCGGGGCGACGACCGAGCCCCCCGCGACCTTGCCGGATGCGACGGGCGGGGCAGGATCGGCGGGCGTGAGATCCCCCTGGAGCCGGAAGGTCGCGTGATCCTCGCCGGGCAAGACCCAGGCCGCCAGCATCTCATAACGCTCGGCGGGGGACTTCGCGGCGGCTCGCTTCAGGACCTGATCGGCCTGCTTGACGAGGGCCTCCTCGCCGATCACGGCCAGGCGAGCCCGACGGAGCTCGGGAGGACCGTCCTCGCCCTTCCGCGCGAACAGCTCGGCGGGGATGAATTCCGGCCAGGCGCCCTCGCGGACGATGCCGCGGACGCGCACCTGGGTCCGATCCTTCTCGTGATAGAACGCGAACGTCCGAGAGTTCTCGGGTTCGAGGGGTCGCTCATAGATCAGGGCATCATTGAGCGTGATGGAGATCTTGCCATCGGCCAGGGCGAGCTTGATGGCGTTCCATTCCTTGGCCTTCAGGGGCAGGGGAGACGGGCCTCGCCGATCGCCCGGCACGTCGACCGCGTTATTGGGCTCGATCCCCGTCCAGTCGTCGGTTCCCTCCTTGGTAATCCAGTGGAGCCGCACGCCCTCGGGCTCGAGCAGGAAAGCGAGACGGCCGATGGCCGGATGCACGGCGACCTGCCCCGGTTCGTAGTAGAACTGGTATTTCAGGGTCTCGCCATCCTGGAACGGTCGGATGTAGGCGAGGGCACTCTGCACAACCTTGCGGACGCCCGAGAGGCTCTCGACCTTGCGGCCCACGATCTCGTCGCCGACGAGCGCCCAGTCGTAATCCTCGGAGCGAACCGGCGGGGCGGGCAGCTTCAGGAGCGACGGGTTCTTCTCGGCCTGGGGGGCGATCGTGTCGCGATAGCTCAGGGAATGCCAGTAGGACGTCCAATCCTTGCTCAAGAGGCTGACCGATCGCGGGATCTCCGGGCTGCCGGAGAACTCCGGATTCCGGTAGACGGCTTTAGGCGAATGTAGGAAGCCCAGCCAGGGGGCCGAGTCGGCCGACCGGTTGGTCTCCTGGATGACGTGTCCGTTCACCAAGGCCCGGACCTTCTCCGGCTCGGCGGCGATCGTGATGCGGTTGAATGCCCCGGGCCTCACCCACTGCCTCACGCTGGGGGCCTCACCCTGGACGGGGACCTTCTTCACCTTGCCCTGGACGCCGACGTTCAACCCTCCATAGGCGATGCCGGCGCCATGATCGTCATCCAGGAATGCGTCGAACGAGAACGTGAACGTCCCCGCCACCGGGAATCCGAGCCGGAGCGTCGTCGGGGTCCCCCCGAAGGACGAGAGGAGCCCATCCTGCAAGGCCCATCCCCCCTGCGTCGAATTCGACAAATGATCGTTCGGCCAGTGCAAGAGCCCGGGGTCGCGATCCAGCTTCGACCCCTGGCCCGCGGCTCGTTGCCAGGCGCTTTCGGCGAGGTCGAGTTGCAGGAACTGCGCGAGGTTGGCATCGAACTGGGCTGGCGGGAAGGCGAGCTTGACCAGGTCCTTTCCCATGCGTTCGCCGATTTCGGCGAGTTTGGGGTCGGCCAGGCAGGCCTTCGCGACGAGGTAAGCGGGCCATTCGTAGGTCGGCCGCGATGGGCTGTACCGGTTCGTTTCGTCGGGGGCGGGCTTCTCGGCGAGCTTCGTCCGGTACTCGTCGGCCAGGCGAGTGAGGCGGTCGGCGACCGTGTCGGCCTGCCCCCGGGCGATCCTCGTCAGGAGCCAGAGCATCTCGGCCCCGTCCTGCTTCTTCTCGACGGCCTTCTGCAACTCCGCGTCGAGGTCGTCGAGCTTGCCGGCCTCCTTCGCCGCTTCGAGGAGCAGGTCGGCCGTACTGAGCGAATCCGAAAAGCAGGCGGATGGGATCGGCTGGGGGGTGAAGATGGCCGGGAGTGGCTCGTATGCCATCGACTCTCCCAGCAGCCGCACGGTGGTCCGTGACGCGGTGGGCAGGGTCCAAACCTTGAGCCTCTCGTATCGTTCCGCGGCGGGGAGTTGGGAGATCTGGCGGACGAGCGTGACGCCCAGGCTTCGCGAGTCGCCGTAGTTATACCGGCTCTGCGGCAGGTCGCTATAGCGACCCAGGAGGTCCAGGGCATCATCGACTTGCCCGGCGCGGGCATATTCGTCGGCGAAGTTGGCAAAGATCATCTTGCGTCGGTAGAACACATAATCAACGTTGTTCCGCGAGGCCGCCAGCCCCCCTTCGGTCGCCGAGAGAGACTGCTCGAGGAGCCTCCGGCCTTTCTCCAGCTCCTTCTTCGCGAACCAGTGGCGGGCCAGGAGCCTTTGCAACGAGTTGCGCGGCTCCTCCTCGGGCTGAGTGCCCAGGTGCTTCAGGACGGCCTCGAGCAGGGCCTCGCCGCGAGGGGCGAGGCCCTGACGGCCCAGCGCCGGGATCGCCACCTGGCAAGCCAGCGTCGCCGAGTTCAGGAGCGAATCGCGCTGGAGCCGCGTCACCAGGGCATCGAGCGCCGGCCCCGCCAACGCATCATCCTCCAGGCCGATCCCCAGGAGCGACAGGAGCACCGAGGCGGAAGGCTCGGCGAGGAGTTGGCCCCGTCGCGGCTCGAGCACCTTCCGGAGGTCGTCCGTCTGTTTCGCGTCGATCGCGGCCTGGACCAGGAGGGACCCGAGATTCCTCGGTTCGGGCAGCGACGTGTTGCCGTAAGACTCCGGATTCGCGAGCGGCTGGGCATAGAGGAAGACTTCCTGCGGGCGCGACTCGGGCAGGACCGCGTCGCGCAGGATCTCGTAGATCTGCGCCGGTGTCACGCCCGACCGCTTCCACAAGGGGACGAGCGTCGTGAGCTGGCGCTCGACCAGGGGGTCGGCCGCATTCGCACTCGTCGTCGCCATGCCCCTCCTGGATCGGACGGACATGCTCATCGACGCGTCGGGCAAGGTCGGGTTCATGGGTGGACCGCTCTTGATCGCCTCGCGGACGGCGCGGAGCGAGAGGTCATTCATCCCCTTCTCGGCGGCGAGCTTGGCGAGTTGGGCGGCCTGCTCGAACCGTTCGGAGGTCAGCGACGAGATCGAGGAAGGCGCGGCCTGCGGCGCGGCGGGCGTCGTGACGACGAGCTGACTCACCTTCTTGACCCCGACCGTCGGTCGCGCCGGCGCGGGGGCCGCCGGAGCCGGTGCCGGCGCAGGCACGGGCACCCCGTCGGGCCTCGCCGGCTTCCTGGCCGACTTCGCGGGGGTGGGTTTGACGGTGATCATGGCGAGCATCCTGGACCAGCGGGCCTCGGCCGTGGGGCGGTCGCCGCGGTCGAGCGCCACCTGTCCCCACTCCCGGAGCATGGCCAGGGCCGGGTACGTGTCGACCTGGCGTTGCGCGGCTTCGAAGGCCCGGGTCGCGAAGACGTCGCCGCGATCCCGGACCGAATCCACCGTCCAGCAGGCCCGGGCCACGAGCCAGAGGCCCATCTGCCTCGCGGCCTCCTCGCGTTGCCGGGCGTTGGCCCGGGTTCCTGCGGGCAGGTTTTCCAGGGGAGTCTTCGCCATCAGGTCGGCCAGGTTCTTGGTCGACTGGTCGATGCCCTCGGCCGAGCCGGAGGCGAAGGCGACGAGCGCGAGCCCGACCTGGACCGAGATGTCATCCGGGGCCCGTTCGGCGGCCTTCGCCAGCGAGGCCTGGACCGCCGCGCGGGCCTCCGGTCGAGTGGTCGTCGCCGCGATCAGGACATCGGCCAAGCTGAAGACCGCGGCCCGATCCAGCGCCCGAGGCCTGACGCCGAGCATCAGGTTCAGCTGCGGCTCGCCGGGCTTGGGGTTCGGCTTCGGCTCGAGCAACCCCGCGAAGCAGGCGCCCAGGGCGTCGGCCTTGATCGAGTTGAACGCCTGCTCGAGCCCCTGCTGGGCCATGTTCGTGGCGTTCTCGCGGCTGGGGTAATAGTTCGAGTCGGCGGGGATGTTGGCGGCGGCCTCGAACATCTCGCCGTAGAGCCGCACGGCGTCGATCGTCGCGTCGAGCTGGAGCATCTGCGCCGCGAGTTCGTTCAGATCGTTGGCCTTCTGGCTGGCAAGGTACTGGATCGGATAGCCCGAGTAGTCGGGCTTGACCTCCGACAGTTTCCGCAGCCAGTTCCGAGCCTGCTCGGACCTCCCCGTCTGCTTGTAGATCGCGATCAGGCGGAGGATCGGGGTGTTGTACTGCAGCCCATTGCTCCGGTTATTCGAGGTCAGCGAATCCTTGATCTCGCGCTCGTAGAGCTTGACCACGTCCTCTTGCAGCGAGGGGACGTCCTCCAGCTCCTGGGCCACGACCCAGCGCATCTGGGTCGGCACGCCCTTGTTTTCCTCGTCGAGGAGATCCTTGAGGCGTGCGCGGGCCTCGGCGACGCGATTCGAGTGGGCCAGCAGGATGGCGGACATGGCCTTCCCGCCCGACCACTGGGGGAACTGCTTGAGGCTCTCGTCGACCTGCCGGCCGAGTTCATCGAGCTTGTTGAGCCGCTTCGCCGCCGAGATGACCCGGGTCAGCATGCCGACGATCCGGCCGTCCCCCTGGTACATCGAGATCTCATAGAGCCCCGTCCAGGGATCGCGCCGGACCTTCGCGGCGTTGGGGATCAGCGCCGAGACGCACATCTCGTAGGCCTCGGGCTCGTTCCACCAGGATTCATTGTTATCCAGATACGCCATGATCTGGGAACGTTGATCGGCGAAAACATCCCAGGCCTTCTTGAGGAGCTTCCGGCCCTGATCCTTGGTCTTCGGATCCGCCAGCAGGCCCTGGAGGATCTGGCCGACGTAATAGGGCTGGCTGATCGACTTCAGGTCGATCGAATCGAGGAGCGTGGCCAGCTCCTCCATCTTCCTCGCCTGGCGGTAGATGCTCATCACCGAGTCGAAGCCGTTGTTGGCCAGTAGCATCGGCTCCTGCTTCACCGCCTCGCGGATGTGCTCGACCGCCGCGGCGAAGTCCCCCGTCTGCGAGAGCTGGGTGGCGAGCTGGAATCGCAGTTTTGCATCATCGGGCTTGATCTTGATGATACGATCATAGGTCGCCTTTTCCTTCGCGCGGTCGTTGGCGGCCCTGTAATAATCGGCGAGGCTCTGGAGGATCTGCAACGACTTCGGCGAGCGCTCGGCCTGGGCCTCGAGCCTGGCGATCAGCTCCTTGAGCTTGCCCGAGCGCCCCAGCACGCGGATGGCCTCGTCGCGGGCCGATTCCTCCTCGTTGTAATAGCCGGGGGGGAGCGTGCGTCGGTTCCCCCGGCGGAGGATCTGGCTGGCGATCTGCGTCGCCTGGTCGGCCTTGTCCTGCCGCTGATACTCGGACATGAGCACGACCAGGGTCGAGGTCTGCTGCCCGGCCCTGCGCTGGGCCCTGGCCAGGACCGACTCGGCCTGGTCGTGCATGCCGAGCTGGTGCATCTGCCCGGCCAGCATCGTCTGCGTCGCCGCGTCGAGCCGGAGGCCGAACAGGCGGTCGCAGGCGAGCCGGGCGCGGTCGAGGTTGCCCGTCGAGACGGCGAGCCGGAGCGCGGCGAGCTCGCGGTTCTGCACCGTGGTGTTGTCGAGCGCCTCGATGCCGTCGAGGGTCGCCATCGCCTCATCCGGCTCCCCTTGCCGCTCGTAGAGGGCGGCAAGGGCGAGCGCAAGCTCGTTGTCTCCGCCCGAGAACTCGACCGCCTTCTTGAGGTCGGCGACGGCGGTATCCTTGTTCTCGTCCCACCAGTCCAGGGCGCTCAGGACGAGCGAGGCGTCGAGGCGGTCCTGGGCCGACTCGGCCTTCTCGGCCCGCTTGCGGTAATAGCCCAGCAGGTCGCTCAGAAGGTCGTCACGTTTGTAGATATCGAAGGCATTGCGGAGCGTACTGATCCCGCTCTGGTCGAGATAGGCGTTCGGTGTGGGATAGTCGACCTGCATGCTCCGGGCCTGGCCGTTCGCCTGATAGATCACGATCCGCGAACTGATGGCGACATTGGCCGAACTCCTCGCGGCCGTCCGATTGCGCTTGCCAGATTGTCGAGCCCTGCGGGCGATGAGCAATTGCTGATCGATCAACCTGGGGATGTCGGCGTACGACTTGGCATCGCCCCGGGCGGAGATCGTCTGCGAGATCGCCGCGAGATGGCTCGTCGGTGAGTAATACATCATCGAGGAACTCGTGCGATTGGCCTGGAGCTTCTCCGACCTGTCGATCAGGGCAATCAGGGCGTCGACATCCCCGCGGGTCCCGGCGGCCTGGATCAGCGAGGCGATGGTCCCCGGATCCTGCGCCGTGTCGAGCTCCTCGCGATAGACCGCCGTCTCCTGCTCGGTGCGCTTGGCCCGCTTCAATTCCACGAGGACGTTGGGGAGCACGGTCCCCTGGATCCAGTCCGGCCGACGCTTTCGCAGCCCCTGGAACGCCGAGACGACCTGGTCGAGTTCCTCGGCGGACAGGGCGGGGGTCGGGTCGGACGCCGAACCCGCGCGAGCGGCCATCCGCACGTTCACGCCGGTGCCGGAGGTGCGCGACGAGAGCGAGTTGAGGTAGACCCAGAGTGCCGACGGGTCGCTCGGGAACCGATGAGCGAGTTCCTTGGCGGCGTCATACGTCTGGGTCTGATCCTGGAGGACGAGCTGGAGCAGATACCAATCCCAGGCAAGCCGAGGGTCGCCGGGGTTCTTGTCGCGGGCGGCGAGTTGTTCTTTCAGGTAATTGTCCTGCGCCTTGCTCTTCTCCGCCTGGTGATAGAGCCAGGCCAGCGCCGCCATCCGGGCCTGCCCGTAATCGAAGGGAGACCAGACGTAATTGCTCGAGAGCCCATACGAGTACCGATTATCCAGGCCGACCGCCATCCGGGCCTGACTGGCGCTATAGACCCGGTCCTGCAGCGGGATCGTGCGGATACGCATGGCCGCCGCCGCAGTCGTGGGCAAGGCTCCCGCGGGGCGATTCGAATTGTTCCTCATGCGCGACTTCGCGAGCGCCCCGATCTCGTCGTCGTTCGTGTGGAGCTCGAGGATCGAGCGGAAGCGGCGGGCCGCCTCCTCGTCCCGGTTCAGGCCCGAGAGGGCGAGCCCCTCGCGGAAGAGGGCCTCCCAGTCGTCGGGCTTCCGGCGGATCAGTCGATCGGTCAGCGTGAGCACGGCCTCGCGTTTGTTGGCCCCGAGGAGGCTATCGACCGCCTGAAGCGAGCGGGCCGAATCCTTGTCGCTGGCCGCGAGTCGCGACCAGATGGCCTCGGCCTCCGCCCCTTCGCCCGCCTGGAGGTGGAGCTGGGCCAGGCGGAGCTGCGCGTCCTCGGTGGGCGTGATCTCGACGAGCTGCTTCTGGAACTTGACGGCGGCGGCCAGGTCACTCTCGCTCTCGCTCAGCGTCGAGAGCTGGCCGAGGATCTGGGCGTCACGCGCGTTCGTCGCGAGGAGCCGTTCGAGCTCCTGGCGGGCGGTGCCGAGGTCCCCCGCCGAGGCATACGCCTGGGCCAGGCAAAGGCTCATCTCGCGCTGCTTGTCGGGCTCGGCCTGGAGACGCTCGAGCCTGGAGACGAGGCGGTCGAACTGGTTGCGCAGGAGGTAGAGCTCGGTGAGCCTCGCGATGACGCCCACCTTGGCGTCGAGCTCGGCCGACTTCTCGAAGGCTCGCCAGAAAAGCTCGATGGCTTCATCCGTGCGGAATTGCCGGGCGAGTGCCTCGGCCAACGTCAGGGCGACCTTGGGGTCGGAGGGGTTGGCCCTCACCGAGCGACGGAGGGCGTCGAGCCCTTCCTCGACCTCGCCGAGTTGGAAGCAAAGGTCGGAATAATCTTGATACGTTTCCGGGTTCCCGGGCGAGGCGGCCAGGAGTTCGCGTCCCGCGGCGAGCGCGGCCTCGCGACGGCCGAGCCTGGCCTCGAGCTTGGCGAGGCTGGCGAAGTAGCCCGATCGTCCTCGACGATCGAGCCTGGTCAACTCCTTGAGGACCTCCGTGGCCGCGCCGAGGTCCCCGCCCATCTCGAAGATCCGCGAGGCGGCCGTGCGCACCGGGACCGATTTCGGATCGGCCTGCATGGCCTTCTTGATCGCGCTCGAGGCCTCCGCCGGCTTCTGCTCGGCCTCGAGGTAGCGAGCCAGCCGGAGCCATCGCGTCGCCGTCGGTTCCTTGCCGCCGTCGAGCTCTTTCTGCAAGGCATCGGCCTGGGCCAGTAGGGCATTGGCGGCCTGGTACGTCTTGATCCGACGCTCCAGCACGGCCTCCGACTGCTCGGGGTCGGTCGCGAGCTTGTCGGCGGCGTCGAGCTGGGCGAGCGTGTCGTCGTGGCGATCGAGCTGGAACAGGGCATCGGCATACTTGACCCGGAGGTCGTACTCGTTGTCGTCGAGCTTGCAGGCCTCGGCGAAGGCGTCGACGGCCTCCTTGCGATAGCCGAACCCGGCGAGGACCTCGCCGAGCCGAGCGAGGTTCTTGGCGTTGTGTCGGGACCCGGCGGCGATCTCGCCCCAGACGGCCTTGGCCTCGTCGGGACGCTTCAAGGTGTGGAGGAACTCGCCGAGATACTCGCGATACTGCGTGGCCTCGGGGGCCAGCGCGATCGCCTTCTTGTAGAGGTTGATCGCCTGGTCGGGCATCTCGGCCTGGCGGAAGAGGTCGGCGACCTGGGAGACGATCAGCGGGTCGGGCTCCTTGCCCTCGGTCAGCTTGATCCAGATCTCCGAGGCCGTCTGCTTGCGCGCGGCCTCCGGCTTCGTCTCGTCCTTCAGGAGCACCTGGCCCCACTCGCGGACCACGTCGAGGTTCTTGGGGTCGGCCTTGTGGATCTCCTCATATTGCTTGGATGCATCCGCATATTTTCCGTCCTGGATCAACTGATCGATGAGGGCCTTGCGGAGTTCTCTCCGGGAAGGGGCGAGCTTGACGGCCTTCTCGAACCAGACGAGGGCATCGGCCGTGCGCCCCTGGTTCGCCAGCGTCTTGCCGAGTCGGGAGAAGGCCTCGACGTCGTCCGGGGTCTTCTTGATCCAGCGCTCGTAATAAGCGGCGAGCCCGGCGAGGTCGTCGTTGCGGAGGAAGACTTCCTCGATTTTGCGGCGGACCTCGCGATAGAGCCAGCTATCGGGATTGAGCTGGCCGAGCATGCGCTCGAAGTCATCAAGGGCCTCGGCCGACCTGGCGAGCCGGACCTTCAGCTCGGCGGCCTCCATCTGGAACCGGACCTGGCGATACTTGTCCTTGACGGCCTTGGCCAGCGCCTCGTATCGGGTCAACGCCTGCGCAGGCTGGGCTTCCTCGGCCAGGGCGTCGGCGACCTGCTCCTTGACCCGGAGGTCGTTGGGGAACTGGGCCTCGAGCCGGTTCCAGACGGCCAGGGCCTTCTCATTCTGCCGGGTCCGCTGATACGACCGCCCCAGGGCCTGGTAGATCTCGAGCATGTCCGCGCGGGTCGGCTTGCGGGCGATGGCCCGCTCGAGCGCCTCGGCGGCGGCCTCCGGCTGACCGGTGAGGATGAGGGCCTGGCCCAGGTAGTAGCAGGGCAGGGGGTCGGCCGCCCTCTTCGCCTCGGCCTGCTTGAAGGCGGCCACGGCGGCGGCGTCTCGCCCGCGCTGGGACTCGAACAGGCCCAGGATCAGCCAGGCGGCGCCGTCTTCGGGATCCTTGGCCACGCGATCCTGATAGGGCTTGAGGAACGCGTCGATCGAGCCGCGTTCGACGTGATAGCCATAGATCCGGTCGAGGGCCGTGCCGCGCCTCGGGTTCTTCTCCAGCAGCGTGACGAACCGGTCAATGATCGTACGCTCACGCGTCTCTTCGGCCGATATCTCCGCACTCGGCTCGGCCTCTTTCCTGGGCCTCTGGGCCGAGGCAATTGACGGCATACTTATTAGCAACCATGCCAGCAGAATTAAGATGTGCCAGGGTCGATGCGACATGGAGGTCACCTTCCTTGAAGAATTGTAAAACCGTTAAAGACAGTTCTCGCAATACCTCGTCACTGCAAGGTAAACCCCTGAACTAACCCTGTCAATTGTCGAGAACGACCCCATCCGAGCATTTTCAAGAGATGCTCGTTTCTCAATTTCATTCGCATTGTTCATTTCCACAGACTGGATTTCCACCGTGACTCTCCGGACGCCGTTACGCTCCCCAAGGCACGGCGATCCTTGACGATAAGGACGATCTTCGCTCGCACTAGACGCCTTCGTATCGGCCATAACTCCCCGGGACACACCGGCGACGCTTGTGAACGGTTTTTGGGGGCCTCCGCCTTGGGTTCGACCACCCCGATCGACACCGATTCAACCCGTCTCAAACCTTGACGGCAGCGATTGACATACGAGATTAGTCTCCCGATACTAATTTCATGAATCTCTCACGACTGATGGTGCTGGGACTGCTCGCGAGCCAGGGGCCCCGGCACGGGCACCAGATCCGACGCGAGGCCGAGCAGACGAATGTCTCCAACTGGGGCGGGGTCAGCGTCGGGGCTCTGTATCGCGAAATTGGGCGCATGGCGGAAGAGGGGCTGGTCGAGCCGGTCCGGACGGAGCAGGTGGGGCTGAGGCCGACCCGCACCGTCTATCGGATCACCGACGCGGGGCTTCGAAACCTGGGCCTCCTTCGAGAGGAGGCGATCCGCGAACTCCAGTTCGGGCCCGACGCGTTCGGCGTGGCCCTGATCTTCGGCCGGACCTGGGCGAAGGCCGAGTTGCTGAGACTCCTCGCCGAGCGCAGGTCGAAGCTCGCCGGGGCCCTCGCCGGCATCCGCGCCGAGGGGTCCCGACTCCGGCTCGAGGGGAAGATTGGGCCGCTGGATAGCCTCATGTTCCGCCGCCGCGAGATGCAGATCGAGGCGGAGCTGCGCTGGCATGAGGAGTCCGAACGCGCCATCGACGACCTACCAACGCCCGAGACCCCATCATCCGCCCGAGATACGGCGGGCGACGGCCCGGGAGACGAAGCGTCGCCGAAGAAGGAGTCTCAGACTCAACGCAAGCCGAAGCCAGGGAGGAAGTCATGAACGACGATCGAAGGGTTGAAACGTTCGACGTCGCCATCGCGGGGGGCGGGCCGACGGGTCTGACGCTCGCGTGCGAGTTGGCCCTCGCGGGCGTCCGCGCCGTCCTGCTCGAGCGCCATGCCGAGCAACCTCCCTACTGCCGGGGCTTCACCCTGAATGCGCGGAGCCTGGAGTTGCTCGACCGCCGGGGGCTCGCGGATCGGTTCCTGGCCGAGGGGTACCGCGTGCCGATCGCGAGCTTCGCCGGGCTCGAGGCCCCCTTGAACCTGGCAACCCTCGACACCGACCATCCTTATACACTCGGCATCCCGCAGACACGCACCGAGCAACTGCTCGAGGCCCACGCCATCGAACTCGGCGTGCCGGTCCGCAGGGGCCACGAGTTGATCGGAGCCGAGCAGGATGACGGCGGAGTGTCGATCGAGGTCCGCGGCCCCGAGGGCATCTACGCGCTGCGTGCATCATATCTCGCCGGTTGCGACGGCGGCCGGAGCACGGTGAGAAAGGGGGCGGGCATCGGCTTCCCGGGGACGGACGCGACCACGACCTGGCTGCTGGGCGACGTGGTGGTGGCCGACCCGACGAGCCTCACGGTCGGTTCGCACCGCACGGAGCATGGGTCGGTCGTCGTCATCCCCCGGCCGGGCTACGTCCGCGTCATCACGGCCGAGCGAACGATGCCCAAGCACCGCGACGCGACCGTCACGCTCGACGAATTCCGCGAAGCCGTTTGCCAGGCCCTCGGGCGTGAGGTTGAGTTCGTCGAACCGAGGTGGCTCACGCGATTCGGGGACGCCGCAAGGCAGGCGGAGCGGTACGTCTCGAGCCGGATCATGCTGGCCGGCGACGCCGCCCATATTCACCCGCCCGCAGGGGCCCAGGGATTGAATATCGGCCTGCAAGACGCCTTCAACCTGGGCTGGAAGCTGGCCGCCAACGTCCAGGGCAAGGCCCCTCGCGAATTGCTGGAGTCGTACCACACCGAGCGTCATGCTGTCGGGGCGAAGTTGCTCCTCAATACGAGGGCCCAGGTCGCCCTCGCCGAGCCGCAGGACCGGCTCGACCCGCTCCGGGCGCTGATGTCGGAACTGGCCGCGTTGGCGCCCGTCCGACGCCACCTCGCCGAGATGGTGACGGGCGTTGGCACTCGCTACGACATGGGAGTACCGGACGCCGATGCCCACCCCATGCTCGGCCGACTCGCGCCGAATGTCACGCTGGAGACAGCCCAAGGGCCGCGGAAGCTCTCGAGTCTGCTCCATCCCGGCCGCGGCGTCCTGCTCGATCTCGGGGGAAAGCCCGAGTTGTGCGACATCGCCTCGAATTGGTCGGATCGTGTCGCGTTCGTCCAGGCGGCTCCGATGGAATGGCGGGGGATCGGGAGCGTCCTGATCCGTCCCGATGGACACGCCGCCTGGATCCGTTCTTCGAACGATGGGACGGCGGAGGGATTGCCGGAGGCGCTAACCCGGTGGTTCGGACCGGAGATGCATCCACATCGGGCACAAGCCTGATCATCCATAGCCCAATCGCCACAGCATCACATATCTGTCTCTCTCACTCCATGATCCCAGTCAAATCCGCACGGCTTCGGATAGGCTTTCCTCGCAAACGCCGAAGGTGTCAGGGCGATGCGCCGAACGGGCAAGGATTCGGGATTAGACATCTCCAGAACGCTCGAGATGAGCCGCACAAGGAGGTTACGAAAACCGACCTCTGACGACTGTCAGAAAAATTGTCCGTCAGAAGTTGAATTTGTTTGACTCACGAATTCGTTCGGGATAACTTCCGAAAAAATCCACATGGGAACGCGAAGGAAAATTCAACACGGCTTGAGACCAGACCTCTCATAAAAATGAGGTCGCGGACCGGGCCGAGCCTCCGAAGCGGTCGGAATCCCAGGGGTAACGAACCCGAGGTCAGGAGGGTCGACGATGGCGGATGTGGACGAGGTCAAGGCGCAGGTCGAGGAGTTCCGCTCGGGATTCAACCGGCTGCGAGACGAGATCGGCAAGGTCATCGTCGGCCAGCGGGAGATCATCGAGGGGACCCTCACGGCGCTCATTGCCGGCGGGCACGTGCTGCTGGAAGGGGTCCCCGGGCTCGGCAAGACGATGCTCGTGAGGACGCTCGCCGAGGCCCTCCACCTCAAGTTCCAGCGCATCCAGTTCACCCCCGACCTCATGCCGGCCGACGTCATCGGCACCAACGTCGTGCTCGAGACCCCCGAAGGGGGCCGGAAGTTCGAGTTCCAGCAGGGGCCGATCTTCGCCAACCTCGTGCTGGCCGACGAGATCAATCGCGCCACGCCCAAGACACAGTCGGCGATGCTCGAGGCGATGCAGGAACGCTCGGTGACCGTCGCCGGCAAGACGTTCCAACTGCAACGCCCCTTCTTCGTCCTCGCCACGCAGAACCCGCTCGAAATGGAAGGGACGTATCCGCTCCCCGAGGCGCAGCTCGACCGATTCTTCTTCAAGCTGCTGGTCAAGTTCCCGAGCGCCGAGGAGATCGAGAAGATCCTCGACCGCACGACCGAGGCCGTCGACCCCCACGCCGAGCCCGTCTTCGACGGCGAGAAGATCCTCGCGATGAACCGGCTCGCCCGGCAGATCCCGATCGCCGACGAACTCCGCCGCTACGGGATCGCCCTGGTCCTCGCCACCCATCCCGAGAACGAGCAGGCCACCGAGATGGCCAAGCGTTACGTGCGCTACGGATCGAGCCCCCGAGGTGCCCAGGCTCTCATCCTCGCCGCCAAGATCCGGGCGATCCTCGACGGCCGCTACCACGTCGCCCGCGAGGACATCCGCGCGGTGGCCCCCTCGGCCCTCCGCCATCGCCTCATCCTCAACTTCGAGGGGCAGGCCGAGAGCATCCAGGCGGACGACATCATCGAAGACGCGCTCGACTCGATCGAGTCGCCGGCCCTCGTCTGAGCCGATTTCGGATCAGCCCATCCGCGCCGATCCGAACAAGATGACGCGGCGTCCCCATTTGGCGTAGCCCGCACAGACGCGAGGAATCAGGAGGTCCGGTGGCTCGCTCGACCGCCCCGACGAAGACGGCGCCAGCCGATGCGCCCCTGTTCGACTCCGAGTTTCTCAAGAAGCTCGAGTACCTCTCGCTCGTCTCCAAGCGGGTCTTCCGCGGCTCGATCCTGGCCCAGCGGCGGACCCGCCAGCTCGGCGGCGGGATCGAGTTCGCCGACCACCGCGAGTACGCCCCCGGCGACGACTTTCGCTACCTCGACTGGAACGTCTACGCCCGGCACGACGAGCTGCTCCTGAAACGCTTCCAGGAAGAGGAAGACCTTCACGTCTATATCTTGCTCGATTGTTCAAAAAGCATGGACTTCGGCGACCCGCCCAAGTTCAACTTCGCCCGCCAGATCGCCGCGGCGCTGGCGTACATCGCGCTGGCGGATCTCGACAGGGTGGCGATCGTCGCCTTCGCGGGGGACATCGTGGCCGACCTGCCGTTGATGCGAGGCAAGTCGCGGATCCTGTCGCTGCTCAAGTTCCTCGAGGGGCTCTCTTCGCAAGGGGAGGTCACGGACCTCAACCGAGTTATCTCGGGCTTCGTGCATCGCAACCAGAGGCACGGGCTGGCGGTGATCGTCAGCGATCTCTTCGACCCCTCCGGCTATCATCGCGGGCTCGATCTCCTCCGGCATCACAGGTATGAGCCGCATCTGGTCCAGGTCTACGACCAGGCCGAGGCCGACCCGAAGCTGAAGGGGGAGCTCGAGTTGCTCGATGTCGAAGGGGGCGGGGTGCGGAAGGTGACCGTGACCGAGCGGAGCCTTAGACTGTACCGCGAGATCTTCGGCAAGTTCCTGACATCAGTGCGCGATTATGGGCATACGTATGGGCTCGGGTGCACGCAGAGCTCGACCGAGATCCCGTTCGACGATCTGATCCTGAAGATGATGCGCACCGCGGGCGCCGTCCAGTAACCTTCAATTTTCGTGGCGAATGACGTGATGACGCGATTATGAACCTGACTCATCCGCTCGCACTGGCCTGGGCCGCCCTGGCGATCCCGATCGTGATCTTCTACATCCTGAAGATCCGGCTGCGCCGCGTCCCGGTCTCGACGATCCTCTTCTGGGAGCAGATCTTCGAGGAGAAGCGCCCTCGCTCGATCTGGCAGCGGCTCAGGCACCTCGTCTCGCTGCTGGTGCAGCTCGCCTTCCTGATGCTCCTGGTCTTCGCCCTCTGCGAGCCCTTCTTCCGCTGGGAATTGAGGCAGGCCAGGCGCCTCGTCCTCGTCGTGGATAACTCGGCGAGCATGAACGCGACGGACGTCGCGCCGACGCGTCTGGCCAAGGCCAAGGCCGAGGCGAAGACGATCATCGACGACCTGCGGTTCATGGACGAGGTCGCGATCGTCTCGGCCGGCTCGGAGCCCCGGGTTTACTGCGGCCTGACGGGCCATCAGCGCACGTTGCGGACCTCCGTGGACGCGATCCAGCCCACCGATGGGCCGACGCACGTCAAGGAGGCCGTGGCCCTGGCGAGGAGGCTCCTTGCCGACCACAAGAACCGCAAGGTGGTCATCCTCAGCGACGCCGCCTTCGATGACGCGACAGGGCTCTCCAAGGATCAGGACGTGGAGATCGTCTCGATCGGGACGAAGGCCGGGAACGTCGGGATCACCCGACTCCAGGCCAGGCGGAGCCTGCTCGACCCCGTCGGCTATCAGATCCTGGCGGAGGTCACGAATTCGTCCGATCAGGAAGTGCAGTGCCGCCTCGAAGTCTCGCTCGAGCAGGAGATCATCGACGTCGTCCCCTTGAAACTTGCGCCGAACGGCAAATGGAGCCAGACGTTCGAGAAGACGTCGACGGAGGGGGGCAAGCTCCTCGTCAAGCTCGACCACAAGGATGCGCTGGCGACCGATAACCAGGCAACCGCCTTGCTTCCCAAACGCGAGATCAAGCAGGTCGAGCTCGTGACCGACGGGAACCTCTTCGTCGAGAAGGTGCTCGAGGCCAACCCGCTGGTGAAGCTCGACACGAGCAAGGACCTGCCGAAGTCCATCTCGGTCGGGGCCATCACCGTCCTGCACAAGAAGGTGCCGGAGAAGTTGCCGAGCGGCCCGGTCCTCGTCATCGAGCCGGCCGGCTCGTGCGACCTCTGGGATCTCGGCGAGACGCTCCTGAACCCGATCGTGACGAAGCAGGACAAGGACTCGCCGCTGATGGCGAACGTCCGGCTCGACAACGTCTTGATGCCGGAAGCCCGCAAGCTCACGCCCAAGGGGACGGCCAAGCTGCTGGCGGTCTCGGTCGAGGGGGATCCCTTGCTGTGCACCTTCGAGCGGCCCGAGGGGAAGGTGCTGGTCCTCTCGGTCAACCTCGACAAGGGGGACCTACCACTGCAGACGGCCTTCCCGATCCTCGTCGCCAACGCCCTCGGGTGGTTCGCGGGGACGAAGGGGGAATTGCTCGAGGCTCGATCCACGGGCGCGGTGGCCGAGTTGGAGTTGCCTTCACAGCCCGGCGTGGTGGATAGCCAAGGGACGATCGCCCTCCGCGCACCGGATGGCGTCAGCCAGCCGGTCCCCATGGACGGACAGAAGGCCACGATCGGACCGCTCGACCATTGCGGGATCTGGAGCCTCGTCCGGAAGCCCGGCGAGAATGCGGACAAGTCGAAGGTTGACGCCAAGAAGGGTGAGGCTGAGAAATCGGTGCTCGAGGTCGCGTGCAACCTCGCCAACGCGAGGGAGAGCGACCTGCGTGCCCCCGAAGGCTTGAAGGCGAAGGCGGATGTCGCCCAGGCGGGTTTCGGCGGGTGGCCGATCTGGTTCGCCATGATCGTGCTGGCCTGGATCCTGGCGACCGGGGAATGGGTCTGCTATCAAAGGCGCTGGATTAGCTAAATATGGGTGCCCTCGGATATCAACTCGAACTGATCCGCCCCGGTTGGCTGCTCGGCCTGCTGGCCTTGCCGATCCTGTATTACTATTTCCGACACAGCCTCGTCGACTTCGCCACGCGCCAGCGCCTGATCTCACTGGCCTTGCGTGTCTTGATCGCCGCGCTGCTGGTCCTGTCGCTGGCGGGCCTGACGCTCCTGAGCCCGACGAAGGACCAGTTCGTCGTCTTCGCGGTCGACCAGAGCCTGAGCGTCGGCGACGACTCGCGCAAAGACGCGGACAAGTTCATCGGCAAGGCCCTGGAAAGCCAGGGGCGGCACAAGGCGGCGGTCGTGCCGTTCGCGGCCTCGCCCGGCGTGGTGAGCGACGACCCGACGAAGAAGAACCCCGTGGCCGAGCCGAAGGGGACGGACCTGGCCGCCGCCATCGAGGTGGCCACGGCCGCCTGCCCGCCGTTCCACGTCCCCAGGATCGTCCTCGTGACGGACGGCAACCAGACGGCCGGCGACGCGGTCAAGGCCGCGCTCCGAGCCGGCGTGCCCATCGACACCGTGCCGCTCAAGACCCGACAAGAGCCCGAGGTCCAGGTCTCCGCCGTCAAGGTCCCGGCGCAGGTGCTGCAAGGCGAGCCCTTCTACGTCGAGGTCGTGGTCGACGCGAACCACGACGACGAGGGGGATATCGAGGTCTACAAGGGGGCGATCAAGGTCGCCTCGGAGCGGAAGAAGATCAAGAAGGGGGAGAACCGGTTCCGGTTCCAGCAGTCGATCGAGCAGGATCGGCTCGCGACCTACACCGCCCGCGCCCGCAACTTCCGCGACGAGCAGCAGGATAACAACTCGGAGTCGGGCCTCGTCTTCGCCTCGGGCAAGCCGCGCGTGCTCCTGATCGAGAGCGAGCCCAAGGATGCCAAGGACCTGACCTGGGCCCTCGAGGAGCAGGAGATCCAGGTCGACGTCCGGCCCCCGCAGGGGATGCCCGACTCGCTGGCCGACCTCCAGAATTATGAGCTCCTGATGATCTCCAACGTGCCGGCCACGTCCTTGACGACCCGGCAGATGGACCTGGCCCGCACCTACGTCCGCGACCTCGGCGGCGGCCTGATCATGCTCGGCGGCGACCAGTCGTTCGGGCTAGGCGGGTACTACAAGACGGCCCTCGAAGAGATCCTCCCGGTGCGGAGCGACTTCGAGAAGGAGAAGGAGAAGCCGAGCCTGGCGATGATGATCGTCATCGACAAGTCGGGCTCGATGGGTGGCGACAAGATCGAGCTCGTCAAGGACGCCGCCAAGGGAGCGATCGAGCTGCTCGGGCCCAACGACAAGGTCGGGGTCATCGCCTTCGACGGCGAGCCCTTCCTCATCAGCGAGCTGCACCCCTGCACGGATAAAGGCTTCGTCATCGACCGCGTCGCCACGATCGAGGCCGGCGGCGGCACGAACATGCATCCGGCGATGGAAGAGGCCTTCGACGCCCTCCAGCGCGTCCCCGCCAAGCTCAAGCATGTGATCCTGCTCACCGACGGAATCTCGACCCCCGGCGACTTCGAAGGGGTCGCCGCGTCGATGGCCTCGGCCCACATCACCATCACCACCGTCGGCGTGGGGGAGGGGGCCGACCAGAACCTGCTCGAGGAGATCGCCCGGATCGGCAACGGCCGCTATTACTTCACCGACGACCCAGCCTCGGTCCCCCAGATCTTCGCCAAGGAGACTGTCGCGGCCAGCAAGTCGGCCATCAACGAGATCCCGTTCAACCCGCAGGTGATCCGCCCGACGCAGACCCTCGCCGAGCTCGACTTCGGCGCGGCCCCGCCGCTGCTCGGCTACGTCGTCACGCGGCCGAAGCCGACGAGCGAACTGATCCTCGCCAGCGAGGCGGGCGACCCGCTGCTCACCTGGTGGCGTTACGGCCTGGGGATGAGCGTCGCGTTCACCTCCGACGCCAAGCCGCGCTGGGCGGCGGAGTGGCTGCCCTGGCCCGGCTACGGCCGGTTCTGGGCCCAGGTGATCCGCCACGCGATGCGGAAGTCGGACGCCAAGGGGGTCGTGGTCCAGGTGGATCACAAGAACCGCCACGCCGCGGTGACGCTCGATGCCATCGACCCCTCGGGACGATACCTCAACGACGCCGAGACCGAGCTCACGGTCATCGACGCCCAACTCGGCAAGCTCAAGCTGCCGATGGCCCAGACGGCTCCCGGCCGGTATCAGGCCGAGTTCGACACGCCGCTGGCCGGTTCCTACCACCTGGAGTTCGCCCAGAAGTACCGAGGGCAGTTGCTCTACCAGCAGTCGCGCGGGCTCTCCGTGGGATACCCGGACGAGCTCCGGCTCAGGCCCACGAACGTCGACCTGCTCAAGTCCGTCTCGAAGGTGTCGCAGGGACGGCACGACCCGAAGCCGGAGGAGGTCTTCGCCCCTTCGGATCGCTCGGCCCTGCGAGCCGTCCCGCTCTGGCCTTATCTGCTGGTGGCAGCTTTGCTCATCTTTGTGATCGACGTCGCACTCCGGCGTATTGATTTCACCCTGGTTTTCGGCCGGGTCCCCGGCCGATCTCCCCTTCGCGCGGCCCGCGGCTGATCGTACAATTGTCCCGACCTCTCGGGGAGAATGATCGGCGTCCGCCAATCTTTGCGGACGAGGCTTCCATTTAAGTAAGAGGCTCCTTCCATGCGTCAGCGGATTCATGAGCGGTTACGTCCCGTCGTGCTTCGCCAGCGTGGGGTCTTGCTATTGAGGGGAGCGGCCTTCGGGTTGCTCGCCGCCTCGGCCGCCGGCGTCGCGCTCGGCCTGGCCAAATGGATCACCGGTCGCCCGATCGCCCCGTCGGTCATCGCAGGGGTCTTCGCCCTGGGTCCTATCCTGGGGATGCTCGTCGCCGCCCTCCGCTTCGGTAGCTGGCGACAGGCCGCGGCCTCGGTCGACGCCCATCATCGTCTCAAGGATCGTACGGTCACCGCGCTCGCCTTCTTGACGGGGGCGAAGTCCGGCGAACTGCACCGGCTCCAGGTCGCCGACGCCGAGGAACACCTCGAAGGGATCGAGCCCCGCGCGGTCGTGCCGTTCCGCATGCCCAGGGTCGTGCCGTATGCGGTGGGGCTCCTGGCGATCGCCGTAGGCCTGCTCGCCTGGCCGCTCGCCCCCAAGCCCGCACGCGCCAGCATCTCGCCGGCCCCCGAGCACATCGTGCTCGAGGCCGTGAAGATTGAAGAGGATCTCAAGGCCCTCGACGAGATGGCGAAGAAGGAAGAAGACCCGGCCCTGAAGGAGTTGATCAAGGAGCTCCGCCAGAAGGCCCAGGAGATGAAGGAGCCGGGCGTCGACACCAAGGAGGCCCTGGCCAAGCTCTCCGAAATGCAGGCGGCGATCGCCGCCCAGCAGGCCCAGTACAACGTGGGGATCGTCGACGGCCAGCTCAAGTCGCTGGGCGATGCCATGGTCTCGGCCCAGGCCCTCGAGGCCGCCGGCAAGGCCCTCCAGGACGGGAAATATGAGCAGGCCGCGAAGGCCCTGCAAGAGCTCGAGAACCCCGAGCTCGACCGCAAGGAAGCCAAGGCGGTCGAGGAGAAGCTGTCGGAAGCCGCCAAGCAGATGGGCGAGGTCGGCCTGGGTGAACTCGGCGAGGCCGCCTCGGAGATGGCCGAGGGGATCAAGGACGGCCAGAACAGCAAGATCGGCAAGGGGGCCAAGGGGATCGCCAAGCTCGCCAAGGGGCAGGGCAAGCGGAAGAAGATGTTTGAAGTACTCGCCAAGGAAATCGACAAGCTCAGCGAGTGCAAAGGCAACTGCCAGAACACCGCCCGCCTGCGACTGAAGCAGAAGTCGAACGCTCCCAACCAGAGTGCCGGCCTCGGCATCAGCGGGAACATCGACGGGGACAAGACGAACCTCGCCTCGAAGCGCGACATCAAGGAGACGACCGGACAGCCCGGCGATGACGGCCCGTCGGAGGTCGAGACGACCCACTCCGCCGAGGGCCGGCAGACCGCCGCCCGCGGCTATCGCGACTCGTATCAGAAGTATCGCAAGATGTCCGAGGCCGTGCTCGACAGCGAGCCGATCCCCCTCGGCCATCGCCAGACGATCCGCCGCTACTTCGAGCTGATCCGGCCGCAGAATGGCGAGGATACCAAGGACGAGGCCGCCGCCGAAGCCCCGGCGCAGCCCTGAGCCCTTCGACGCAACTCGGGATCATCACGAGGCCTCGCGACCCCACCAGGGTCGCGAGGCCTCGTTTTGTTGCCGGATCGGTTCAGATCCCGAGGAGGCGGCGGGCGTCGGCCACGCCCGGGGCGGCGAAGCCGTATTCGCTGGCGGTCACGCGGCCCAGGGCGGTGAGGTGCCTCCAGCGGAAGGACGGGCGGCTCGAGGCGAATTCCTCGGTCACCGTGCGGTAATACTTCTCGGCGTGCAGGGCCCCGTCCTCGCTGATCGCGTAGCGGAGCATGAGGTCGAACGCCGGGCGTGCCGGGCGGTCGAGTTCGCCGTAGCGGTGGATCAGGGCACAGACGCGAGCCTGATCCTTGGCCTTGATGGCGGCCTCGGCCTCCGAGAGCAGGGCGTCGGGCGAGACATCCTTGACGGCCTCGCGATGCTCCTCGAGCGGGTACGCCTTGGGGTTGAGCGATCCGGCCTGGCCGGCGGTGTGATAGGCACCGACGATGAGGCTGGCGAGCGAGTTGCGATGGTTGCTCACGCGGGCGATGTTCCTCCAGGCGTTCGCGGCGTCGGAGGCGTGGACGCCGACCGAGGCCCCATGGACGCTGCCGACCGGCTTCCCGCCGGGCTCCTCCTTCTTCCGGCCGGGGTCGTGCAGCACGAGCAGGTTGGCGGCGAGCGAGAGGGCCTCGCCCACCGACTCGAGGGCGATCCCTTCGGCCAGAGCCTGCGCCATGGTGTCGGCCGCCTGCTCCCGGTTCCCGGCGTAGATCGTCCGGGCGAGGTGGTCGACCCACTGGTCGTCCGGCTTGCGATCCCCGACCGACTTGCCGACCAGGCCGTAGCGGTCTAGTAGCTTGGGCAGCAGCTCTCGAAGCGGCTCGGCGATCCTGTTGCGGCGGGCCGAGGATTCCTCGTTCACGCAGAACCGGACCGACTGCCGCAGCATCGTATGGGCATATTCCTTGCCGGTGAGGTCGAGCAGGGCCCACGCCCGCCAGGCGAGGACGACCCGGTGGACGTTGGCGTCGTCCTGCACGATATATTGCAGGTCGTCGTAGGCGTCGTTCAGGGGCCCTCGCGCGAGGGCGGCGAAAGTCCGCTCGGCCCCTTCCATGTCCTTCCGGCGCACGGCGTCGCGGAGTGTCTCGGCGGCGGACTGCTCGCCGGGCTTGGCCGACGCGTTCTCGACGTGCAAGACCTCGTGCTCGCAGCCACCCATCTTCTGGATGTGGTTGGTATTGCGATAGAGGACCTTCATGACGGGGAGGGCCCGTTCCGACTCGGGCATCTCATGCGACATGTGGAAGGCCGGGGCCAGCGCCATGAACGCATGATATCCATCATAGTCTTGCCCGCCGAAGGTCCGCGCATTCGCCAGGGCGGCGGCGGCGACCAGTTCGCGGAGCTCCGTCCCGTGCTTGATCCGCTCCAAAACGGCGGGCAGGAGCTTGTCGGCGGGGGTCTCCTGCATCAAGGAGACGAGCGGCTCGAGCGTGCCGAAGCTCAGACGGCCGGTTTCCGTGTCGGCCAGGGCAGCAGGCGCCAGGCCCAGGTCTTGCGCGAGGACCGAACCCACACTGGCGACCAGCATGCCTCGCCCCACGTCCGCGAGAAACTCTCGACGTCGATAGCGATCCATGGACCATCTCCTCGCAAGGATTTGCCATCCCTGGGGTATTGTGGACCCATCGAAATAATGACCCGGTAAGTATCCTCCTACCCGAACCCGGTGAAAAAAGGAATCGGCAAGCCAAACTTTGTTTGACTTTTCCCGCGGAGGCGTCAGAGTTCGCTCGGCTTTCGATGGACGCAAGCCGAGTCCATGATGACTGATCGAAACACGTAGAAATTCAAGCCCCCCAGCCCATCCAGCGATTGCCTCTTCCTGCTAGAATCGAATCGAAACGATTCGCGATCCCCCTCTCGATCTCCCGGGGTCTTTCGGAGGTCGAAGCAGTCTCGCTCGATGCAGGCCACTCCCACAGAGACCTTTATGGCGATGGCGAAGCGTTCGGCCTTCTCCCGATACGCGACCGGATTGGCGAGCGTGGCGCTGGCGACAGTGATCCGCGTCAGCCTCAATCCCATCCTCGGCGAACGCTTCCCGTACATCTTCTACTTCATCGCCCTGGTCTTCAGCGCCGGGACGGGGGGCCTCGGGCCGGGGCTGGCGGCGCTCGCGATGAGCGGCCTGGCCCTGCGATTCCTGATCCTCAAGCCGATGGGCTCATTCTGGGTGATGGACCCCGCCTCCGAGGTCGGGCTCTGGGTGTACATGATCGTCGGCCTGGCCATATCCACCCTCGGCGGGTTCATGTGGTCCGCCAGACGCCGGGCCGAGGATAGCGCCGAGGAGGCCCGCGAGAAGCAGGTGCAACTCGAGCGCGAGATCGTCGAGCGCAAGCGGGCCGAGGCGGCACTGCGGGAAGCGGACCTGCGCAAGGATGACTTCCTCGCGGTCCTCGCCCACGAGTTGCGGAATCCCCTGGCCCCCGTCCGCACCGCGCTCCACCTGATGAAGCAGCCGTTCGCGAACCCAAGCGACTTCGAGGCCGAGCGGTCGATGGCCGAGCGCCAGGTCGTGCATCTCGCGCGGCTCGTCGACGACCTCATGGACGTCTCCCGGATCAGTCAGGGGAAAATCGAGCTCCGCAAGGAGACCGTGGACCTCGGCACCATCCTGAACCAGGCCATCGAGGCGAGCCGAGGGAGCCTCTCCGAGCGCAAGCTGGAGCTGACCGTCGACTTACCTCGCGAGCGGATTCGGCTCGAGGCCGACCCGACCCGCCTGGAACAGGTGCTCGACAACCTCCTGAGCAACGCGATCAAGTACACCGAGGTCGGCGGCAAGATCTGGATCTCCGCCGAGCGTGACCGTGGCGATGCCCTCGTCCGTGTCCGCGACTCGGGCATCGGCATCGAACCCGAGATGCTCGCGGATATCTTCGGGATGTTCGTCCAGGCCGGCAAGCGAGGGAGCCGTGCCCAGGGGGGCCTCGGCATCGGACTGGGGCTGGTGAAGACCCTCGTCGAACTCCACGGCGGCGTGGTGACGGCCCGGAGCGATGGTCCGGGACAAGGGAGTCTCTTCGAGTTCAGGCTGCCGGCCTTGCCCTACGACCCGTCGATCGACGCACCGCGTCAGGACCCGACCCCGGCTCCCGCGCCGGATCGAAAGACCGAGGTCGCAAATCCTGTTTCGGCCTTGCCTTGCCGCCGGATCCTGGTCGTAGATGACAACGAGGACGCGGCGAGGACCCTGGCGCGGCTCCTCTCCCGGCTCCACGGCCAGGAGGTGCGGGTCGCTTACGACGGCATGTCGGCCCTGGAAACGGCCAGGGACTTCCGCCCGGAGCTCGTCCTGCTCGACATCGGGATGCCGGGCATGGACGGATACGAGGTCGTCCGCCAGCTCCGGCCGACCCCCGAGGCGCAGGGGACCATGTTCGTCGCGCTCACCGGCTGGGGGCAGGAGTCGGACCGGCTCCGTTCCCGCGAGGCCGGGTTCGACCACCACCTCGTCAAGCCCGTCGACCCTGAGACGATCAAGGGGCTCCTCACGAGTATGCCGGTCTGACGAAGGCCTTCAACGAACCGAGCGTCACGCCCCGGCCCGAAGACCGAGATGCGACGCCCGCTGGTTGCCACTGTTCGACTTCAAATCAGCTCGCGGCGGTCGCCAGCGCAGCGGGTCGCGCCGTGGAGGCGGTCTCCGTGATGACTTCGTGGACGAATCGGAGCTTGTCGATGGCGGGGGGCGATAGGACGAACGGGTAGATGTCCTGGAGGCCCATCCCTCGGCTCAGGTTGTTGAGGGCGTAGGTCAGCGGGAACCAGCGTTCGATGAGCTCGTCGAACGAGGCGGACCACTTGCCGACGACCTTGATGTTCGGCTTGAGCGCCGGCTCGTCCGAGCGACGAGGGCGGAGGGACAGGCCCGACGCCACGGCGGTCTCGAGCGTGTCGGAGATGTGCATGTAGTGGGCCCAGGTCTCGGCCCAGTCTTCCCACGAATGGGCACTGGCATAGGCGGAGACGTAGGAGTTCACCCAGTCGGCCGGGGCACCGTTCGCGTGGTGCCGCTTGAGGGCCTCGCCGTAGTCTTCTCGCTCGTCGCCGAAGAGGGATCGATACTGATCGATCCAATCGGTGCCGTCGATGAGCACGTTCCAGTAGTAGTGGCCGATCTCGTGGCGGAAGTGGCCCAGGAGCGTGCGGTAAGGCTCGTTCATCTGGAGGCGGCGGCGCTCGCGTTCGGCGTCGTTGCCCTCGGCCATGTTGAGGGTGATGACGCCGTTATCGTGCCCGGTCATCACGGGGGGCCCGCCCGGCACCTCGCTGAGGAGGTCGAAGGCGAGGCCATGCTCAGGGTCTTCGGCCTTCGTGAGCACCGGCAGATTCAGGCGCAGGAGGCTATAAATCATACGCCTCTTCGCCGTCTCGACCCGAGCCCAGTTCTCTCGGTCGGAGGGGCCTTGGATAATCGGGATGGTGCGCGTCAGCCGGCAGGATCGGCAGAAGGCATTCGGGTCGTCCGCGGGCACCGCCCAGTTGCAGACGTTCTCCTGGCTGTAGTTCTGGCAGAGCCGGTACGAGCGCGGCTTGGAATCCGAAGAGATCAGGCGCCAGAGGCCCTTGCTCGCATCTTCGGGCTCGAGGGCCCCCATCTCAGCCACGTCGGGGAGGAAGGCCAGGATGTGGTCACAGTTGACGCACGTAGTGTTCTCGAAGAAGACAAGTTGGTCGCAATGACCACAGTGGAAAACTTTCATCGCTCCCTGGACTCCGGCGTAAGATCGCGAAACGCTCCCCTCCAAAACCGCAGCATTGTTGACAGCACAGCCTGTGCCAATCCGGCGTTTGATCTCGAATCGGTCGCGGGATGGCGGCCGCGAAATCGACCCGAGAGGCGGCCCAAGGCCCCGGCAGGATGTCGTTGCCTCGATTGGACGGAGCCCTGCGACAACACATCCCACACATCCGTTACGATCCATCGCAATAGCTACGCCGGAGCCCCGCCGTCGGCCGAATTCCGCGTATTTCTATACCAGACATGTTTTAGATCGACGAATCTCGGTCCCATGACTGGGATGATGAACGAATTCCTTCCGAAGTTGCCAGGCGGACTTTGTGAAGCTTTGGGGAGGCTGGCGAGGCTCCGGTGCCCTGTTGTCCCGGGAGGCCCGAGGCTCTAGACTGAGGGGGCCAACGATGGGCCGTCGAATCTCCCAGGAACAGGATCGCGATTTCTCAAGAGAGCCAGCGAGACGAACGCGGGGAACCTCCGCTTTCCCACCGAAGCGATGTCTTTGGGGCATCCAGGGCCCTCCGCAGGACTAACGCCGATCGCCACCTTCCTCCTCGACATTCAGTTCAATGCCGAGGACCGCTGGAGAATGCGTTCAACGACTTCCGGTCACGAGTCGCAAGGCCATACGAGGTTGCCATCATGTCCGAGTTGAGCCGCAGGACGTTCTTCAGCACGAGTGCGGGGGCCGTGGCCACCGCGAGCCTGGCGGCGAGGGCCTCCGCCGGCGGGGCCAATGACACCATCCGGGCGGCCGTCCTCGGCATCAACGGCCGGGGGTGGGGTGCCCACGTCAAGGCCTTCATGAAGACCGAAGGGGTCAAGGTCGTCGTCCTCTGCGACCCCGACGCCCAGCTCCTCGCGAAGCGGGCCAAGGAGTTCGAGAGCGAGTACGGCTACAAGGTCGAGACCGAGACCGACCTCCGCAAGGTCTTCGACCGCAAGGACGTCGACGTCGTCAGCGTCGCCACGCCGAACCACTGGCACTCGCTGGCCACCATCTGGGCCTGCCAGGCCGGCAAGGACGTCTACGTCGAGAAGCCGGGCAGCCACAACATCTTCGAAGGCCGGAAGATGGTCGAGGCGGCCCACAAGTACAACCGGATCGTCCAGCACGGCGTCCAGCTCCGCAGCTCCGACGCGATCCGCGAGGCCGTCGACCACCTGCGGAAGGGCACGATCGGCAAGGTCTACATGGCCCGCGGTCTCGTCTTCCGCTCCCGGCCCTCGATCGGCCACGCCAAGGACCCGGACACCGCGCCGGGCACGCTGGACTGGAACCTCTGGCAAGGTCCCGCGGCCGAGCGTGCCTTCTCCACGAGGCTCGTGCATTACAACTGGCACTGGCACTGGGATTACGGCAATGGCGACGTCGGCAACCAGGGGGTCCACGAGACGGATATGTGTCTCTGGGGCCTCGGGCTCGAGACCCTGCCGAGCGAGGTCGTCGCCATGGGGGGCAAGTTCCTCTGGGATGACGACAAGGAAACCCCCGAGGTGCTCACCAGCAGCTACCTCTTCCCCGAGCAGAAGCAGATGATCGAGTTCGAGGTCCGCCCCTGGTACACGAATACCGAGGGGGGGGCCGGCGTCGGCAACATCTTCTACGGCTCCGAAGGCTACCTGGTCATCAAGGGTTACTCGAACTACGACATCTACCTCGGCCCCAAGGGCGAGCCCGGGCCGAAAGGCAAGGACGGGGATCCGGTCGGCAAGCACTTCGCGAACTTCATCGACGCGGTGCGCCGACGCGACCCGTCGATCCTCCGCGGGCCTGTCGAGACCGCGCACACGAGCTCGGCCCTGGCCCACCTCGGCAACATCTCGTACCGGCTCGGCCGCCGGCTCAAGTTCGACCCCTCGGCCGAGACCTTCGTCGGCGACGAGCAGGCGAACAAGATGCTGACCCGCGAGTATCGCAAGCCGTTCGTCGTCCCCGAGAAGGTCTGAGCCCGAGGCGGCCGATAATTCTAAACAGATAATCACCTTTTGACATGATGCCGATCGGGGATGAGACGGCCCTCGAAGCCGTTCCGCCCCCGGTCGGCCCGATCGATCACCCGCCTCGACCGGAACGCTCCGCCAGGAGCTTCGATCAACAGGCCTTTCCCCAGGAACGATGAGACGTCGAGAGACGTGGATAGTCACATGCAAGAGCTGACGAGTTGGTTGTCGGATTACACGAAGAAGCAGACGGAGGTCTACGCCGCCTTGCCCCTCGACCAGATCGCCGGGATCATCGAGGTGCTGCACTCGGCCTGGAGCCGCAAGGCCCAGGTCTTCGTCTTCGGCAACGGCGGCAGCGCGGCGAACGCCTCGCACTTCGTGACCGACGTCGGCAAGGGCTCGTCCGACAAGCTCGGGACCCGGTTCCGCATCCTGACCCTCAACGACAACACGGCCTGGATGACCGCCATCGGCAACGACTACTCGTATGAGGACGTCTTCCTCCGGCAGCTCCAGAACTACGCCAACCCGGGCGACGTGGCGCTCTGCATGAGCGTCAGCGGCAATTCGCCGAACCTGGTGAAGGCCACGAAGTGGGCCAAGGAGCAAGGGCTCTCCACCATCGCCCTCGTCGGGGCCAAGCGGGGCGCCCTGGCGGAGATCGCCGAGCACGTCCTGGTGATCGAAGACACCCACTACGGCCGCGTCGAAGACGCCCAGATGACGATCTGCCACATGCTGGCCTACGCATTCATGGAAAAGGCGGACGTCCTGGGAGCCCGGTCATGAGCGGAGCACAAGACTCGATCGCCGAGCCCAAGGGGGCGCGACGCTGGCCTAGCATCGAACTGCCGGCCCACGTCGAGCCCAGGCCCGAGATCAGCCACGTCCTCTTCGACTTCGACGGCACCCTCTCCCTGATCCGCCAGGGGTGGCCCGAGGTCATGGTCCCCATGTTCATCGAGGTCCTGCCTCGACTCGAAGGGGAGACCGAGGATGCCGCCAGGCAGCTCGTGCTCGACGACATCATGCGGCTCAACGGCAAGCAGACCATCTACCAGATGATCCAGCTCGCCGACCGGATCCGCGAGCGTGGCGGCGAGCCGCTCGAGCCCCTCGCGTACAAGCATGAGTACCTCCGCCGGCTCGACTCCCACATCGGGGCCCGCACGACCGGCCTCAAAGGGGGCTCGATCCTCGCCGAGGAGTACCTCGTCCACGGTTCCAGGGCCTTGCTCAGCCACCTGCGTGATCGCGGGCTCCAGCTCTACCTCGCCAGCGGCACCGACGAGCAGTTCGTCAAGTACGAGGCCGAACTCCTCGGGATCACCGAATTCTTCGGGCCGCACATCTATGGCGCCCAGGACGACTACAAGAACTTCTCCAAGAAGATGGTCATCGACCGGATCTTGAAGGAGCATTCGATCACCGGCCGCCAGCTCCTCTCGTTCGGCGACGGATACGTCGAGATCGAGAACACCAAGCAGGTCGGCGGGCTCGCCGTGGCCGTCGCCAGCGACGAGGCGAACAACGGTTCCGGTCAGATCGACGAGTGGAAGCGACAGCGCCTGATGGGCGTCGGCGCCGACGCCGTCATCCCCGACTATCGCGACACACCGGCGTTCGTCGACTACCTGCTCGGCCGCTGATCGGGCGAGCAGGCGGGCACATGAAGAGCGAGCCCCGGATGCCTCGGGAAACCAGGGATCCGGGGCTCGCGCCTCCGTCATGCTCGCATCCGGCAAAGCTGAACCACATTCAGATATTATGATTGCCCGCGAGGATGAGGTTCCGTGAACGTGCAGCCCCTCGACCTCAAGAAGCTGAAGGTCTTCCCCCTCGCCGAGCGACGGAGCTTGACGAAGGCCGACGAGATCCTGATCGACCCCGACTCGGCCCCGAAGCCTTGCTCCGACGAGGCCGCGCGGCACATCAAGGGGTGCGCCGAGGCGATCGCCGGCGCCCGCAAGCGAGGGGCGACGGTGATGCTGATCTACGGGGCGCACCTGCTCCGCAACGGCACGGCACTCTTGCTCGAGCGGATGATGGGCCGCGACTGGCTCACCCACCTCGCCACCAACGGCGCCGGGACGATCCACGACTGGGAATATTCCTGGTTCGGCGCCTCGACCGAGAGCGTCGAGAATGGCGTGGCCGGCGGCAACTTCGGCACCTGGGACGAGACGGCGACCAACATCCACCGGGCCCTGATGATCGGGGCCCTCGACGGCCTCGGATACGGCCAGGCACTCGGCCGCTACATCCTCCAGGACGGCGGCACGGTCCCGACCGAAGATGAGCTAACCGCGGCGATCGCCCAGGATCCGAGGCATCCCCTCACGGGCGCCCGCGTTGATTTGCTCAAGGCCATGGGCGAACAGGGCTGGCCCTCGGGTCCACTCCACATCGAGCATCGCCGCAAGACCTCATCGATCCTGGCCCAGGCGTACAAACATAAAGTGCCGATGACGGTACATCCGGGGATCGGCTACGACATCATCGCCAATCACCCGGTCTTCAGCGGGTCGGCGATCGGCCGCGCGGCGGAGCTCGATTTCAAGCTCTTCGGCGGCTCGGTGGCGAACCTCGAGGGGGGGGTCGTGCTCTCGATCGGCTCGGCCATCATGGGCCCGCAGGTTTTCGAGAAGAGCCTGAGCTGCGTGAATAACCTGAGGCTCCAGGCGGGGCAGGATGTCGTCAAAGGCCACTCCTTCTACATCGTGGATCTGCAGGACGGCGGCGGCTGGGACTGGACCCAGGGGGAGCCTCCCAAGACGAACCCGGCCTATTACCTCCGCTTCTGCAAGAGCTACTCCCGGATGGGAGGGGCCATGCACTACGCCCAGTGCGACAACGCCACCTTCGTCCACCATCTGTATCGCGAGTTGGACCGTCTATGACCGGCGATCGTTTCTCCGCCATCACGGCGCGTTATCCGTCGCTCCGCATCGGCGTCGTGGGCGACTTCTTCCTGGACCGCTACCTCGAGATCGACCCCGCCAAGGGGGAGATCTCGATCGAGACGGGCCTCCCCGTGTACAACGTCGAGGCCGTGCGGGCCAACCCAGGTGCCGCCGGGACGATCCTGAATAACCTGGTCGCCCTCGGCATCGGCGAGATCTTCCCCGTCGGCTTCTGCGGCGACGACGGCGAAGGTTATGAGCTGCGCCGGGCCCTGGCCGCCAGGGCCGGCGTGAACTCCGAGCACTTTATCAAGTCCGACCTCCGCCGCACCCCGGTCTACTGCAAGCCCCTGGTCATGGAGCCCGGACAGCCCCCTCGCGAGCTGAACCGGTTCGACTCCAAGAACTGGACCCCGACGCCGATCGAGCTTCAGCGCGAGCTGGCCGCCCGCGTCATCTCGCTCTCGAAGGTGGTCGACGTCCTGATCCTGATGGATCAGGTGGACATCCCCGAGAGCGGCGTCGTGACCTCGCTCGTCTGCGAGGCCGCGCTCCAGGCCCTCCGCGACCGCAAGGACCTCATCGTCCTCGCCGACAGCCGCAGGGGGGTGAAGGATTACCCGCCGCTCGGCTTCAAGATGAACGCCAACGAGCTCGGCCAGATGCTCGGCTCACAGGTGACGGACCTGGCCGACGTGCGGGCCCAGGCCGCCACGCTCGCCGGGCGCAACGGGCAGCCGGTCTTCGTGACCCTGGCGGAGCGCGGGATCGTGGGCGCCTTGTCGGGCAAGGGCGCCGAGCACGTGGCGTCGCACCCGGTTCGCGGGCCGATCGACATCGTCGGGGCCGGAGACTCGGTGACGGCGAACCTCGCCGCGGCGCTGGCCGGGGGGGCGGACCTCCGCGAGGCGATGGAGATCGCCATGGCGGGGGCCTCGATCGTCGTGCATCAGCTCGGCACGACCGGCACCGCGTCGGTCCCGGAAATCGCGGGATTGCTCGGGATTCCGTTGGACGCCTGAGCGACGACGTCCGTAGTCTTTGGTATTCGACCGACCCGGACGTTTCGCCCCGGCCTGGCGGGGGTTTCCCCGTGCTTACGTAGTTTATACCAATCAGCCATCGGATCAGATCGAATCGAAGGGGGGAGACGCCATGCCAGGAGTCCTGTCAGGAAAAGTCGCGCTCGTCACCGGCGCCTCTCGTGGTCTCGGCGAGGCCATGGCCCGCTCGCTCGGCGAGCGCGGGGCGAAGGTCGCGGTGAACTACTTCGGCAGCCCGGAGAAGGCGAAGGCCGTCGCCGAGGCCGTCCGCAAGAGCGGCGGCGAGGCCGACATCTTCAAGGCCGACGTCCGCGACGAGGCGGAGGTCGAGAAGCTCGCGGCCAACGTCGTCTCCCGCTTCGGGCCGATCGACATCCTGGTCATCAACGCGACCGGCCCGCAGCCGTTCATCCCCATCGAGGATCTCACCTGGCGAGACTGCCTCGATCAGCTCGAGTTTTTCGTCAAGAGCCCGGTGCTTCTCACCAAGGCCGTGATCGGCTCGATGAAGGAACGGCGCTACGGGCGGATCATCCAGATCGGCTCCGAGGTGCTCGAGATGGGCGTTCCCAAATTCTCGAACTACGTCTCGGCCAAGGGGGCGCAGCTCGGCCTGACCCGCTCGTGGTCGAGGGAGTTCGCCGAGTGGGGCATCACCGTCAACCTCGTCGCGCCCGGCTGGATCCCGACCGAGCGGCACGTCGACGACTCGCAGAAGATGAAGGACGCCTACGCCGCCGCCGTCCCCATGAGGCACATGGGAGAGCCCGCGGATATCGTCGAGACCGTGGCCTTCCTCGCCACCGAGGGGGCAAAATTCATCACCGGGCAAAAGATTTCGGTCAACGGCGGCAACTCTCTAGAGTGAGCCGCGTCTAACGGGAGAGCCGGAGTAAGCCTCCGGCTCTCCCGGGCTCGGGCTCCTGGCATTCACGATGGGGAGACTCGCTCGCGCCGGTGTTAGAGATTTCGGAGCCCCACGCTAGCAATCTTTCAAAGGATCACTGATAATCGGCGTGCCTCTCCTGAATCGCGAAAGTCTTTGCGAAGCGATGATACGTGTCGAAGCATGGAATGTCTCGATACGCCCTGGGATAGACCGGCCCAAACCTCTTGGGGATGAACCCGGCCGACACGATCCCCGCAAGGTACGGTGCCCTCGATCGTAACCCTGGAGCGATTTCATGTCGCAACCCCCGGCCTCGACGCCGCACGAGCCGCTCAGCGATAACGACGTACAGGCCATCGATCAATTGCGCGAGGCTTATGCTCGCCTGAAGAATGAGCTGGGCCGAGTGATCGTCGGCCAGAAGGATGTGATCGAACGCCTGTCGATCTGCCTCTTCGCCCGCGGCCACGCCCTGCTGATGGGAGTGCCCGGCCTCGCCAAGACCCTGCTGGTCAGCAAGGTCGCCGAGACGATGTCCCTGAAATACAGCCGGATCCAGTTCACCCCCGACCTGATGCCGATGGACATCACGGGGACGGACATCCTGCAGGACACGGCCGACGGCCGCCGCGAGTTCCAGTTCATCTACGGCCCCGTCTTCGCCAACATCGTCCTAGCCGACGAGATCAACCGCGCCCCACCGAAGACGCAGGCGGCGATGCTCGAGGCCATGCAGGAACACCACGTGACCGTGCTGGGGAAGGGCTTCCCGCTCGAGCCCCCGTTCCTCGTGCTGGCCACGCAGAACCCCGTCGAGCAGGAAGGGACCTACCCGCTCCCCGAGGCCCAGCTCGACCGGTTCATGTTCCTCATCGAGCTCGACTACCCGTCCGAGGCCGAGGAGATCCAGATCGCCCGGACCACGACGGGGGCGCCGCTGCCGAAGCTCGACCACCTGCTGACGCCGACGGACATCATCCAGTTCCAGCAACTGGTCCGCCGCGTCCCGGTTCCCGACCACATTTATACATATGCCGCTCGCCTGGTCCGCAAGACTCGGCCCGGCGGGTCGACCGCGCCGGCCTGGCTCAAGCCCTTGGTCTCGTGGGGCGCCGGGCCCCGCGCCGTGCAGTATCTGATCCTCGGGGCCAAGGCCCGCGCGGCCCTGCTCGGCAGCTACATGGTGCGGCTCGAGGACGTGCAGCAGGTCGCGATCCCCGTCCTCACGCATCGCGTGATCACGACGTTCGCGGCCCAGGCCGAGGCGATCGACGCCAAGGCCATCGTCCGCCGGCTCGTCGAGGAGACACTCGCCGAGCAGACCGGCTAAAGTACATCCGCCCGACCTCCCCGCTGATCCGGGGGTGTCGGGCGGAGCCGTTTCGGTTCGCGAGGATCGAACGAACCGGGCGGCGACGACGAAGATAGAAGACGCGACGAGGAGCCCGGCGTAACGGCCCGATCAGCCCAAGCCCTCCTGGTGGAACCAGCCCAACGATGTTCCCCGACCGTCGACCCCGCAGCTTCCTCGACCCGATGGTCCTCTCTCGCCTGGCGAGCATACCCCTCTTCGCGCGCAAGCCGATGCAGGGGAACGTCTCGGGCCGGCACCCGAGCCCGCACCGGGGCTCGAGCGTCGAATTCGCCGAATATCGCAAATATGTCCCCGGCGACGATCTGAGGCGGCTCGACTGGCGCGCCTTCGGCCGCTCCGACCGCTTCTACGTCAAGGAGTTCGAGGCCGACACGAACCTGCGCTGCTGCGTCGTGCTCGACACCAGCGGCTCGATGGCCTTCGGCTCCGAGGGACGATCCAAGATCGAGTACGCCCGCAAGATCGCCGCGGCGCTCGGGCACCTCGCCCTGCAGCAGGGGGACGCCGTCGGGCTCTCCTGCGTGGCCAAGGGGCTCGTCCGCAACATCCCCCCTCGGCGCAACCCCGCGCACCTGATGAGCCTGTTCGACATCCTCGAGCAGGTCAAGCCGCAAGGGGAGACCCAGATCGTCCCCGTCCTGCACGAGCTCGCCGAGACGATCCGCCAGCGGGCCTTGATCGTGATCATCTCCGACCTCTTCGTCGAGCCGGAGCTGCTCCGAAGCTGCTTCCAGCACCTCCGCTTCAGGCGCCACGACGTGGCGGTCTTCCACCTGCTCGACCCGCAGGAGATCCGCTTCCAGTTCCGCAGGCCGATCCGGTTCCTCGACATGGAAGGGGGCCCGGCGATCTTCGCCGAGCCGAACGAGATCGCCGACCGCTATCAAAAAGCGCTGGGGGGCTACCTCGAGTCGCTGCGTCAGGTCGTGCTCGAGTCGGCCGTGGATTACCACCGGGTCACCATCGACGAAGATTATGAGCAGGTCCTCATGAGGTTCCTCGTCGGCCGGACGCGGGCGAAAGGGGTGCGATGAGTTTCCTCCAGCCGATGCTCCTGGCCGCGCTCCCGCTCATCGCGCTGCCGATCGTCATCCACCTGATCAATCAGCGCCGCTACCAGACCATGCCCTGGGCCGCGATGATGTTCCTGCTGGCGGCGAACCGGATGTCGCGCGGCTACGCGAGGCTCCGCCAGTGGCTCATCATGGCCTTCCGCATGCTCGTGATTGCGACCTTGATCTTCGCGATCAGCCGGCCCCTCGCCGGCGGCTGGCTCGGGGTCACGGCCGGGGGCCGGGTCGACACCACGATCATCCTACTCGACCGCTCGCCGAGCATGACGCAACGGAGCCTCGGGGGAGGGGGGTCCAAGCTCGAGACCGGGCGCAGGCAACTCGTCGAGACGTTGAAGACCGTCGGCTCGTCGCGCTGGGTTTTGATCGAGAGCTCCACGAACAAGCCGCGCGAGATCGAGAAGATCGACGCTATCCTGGAATCGCCCAGCAGCGAGGCGACGAGCGCATCGTCCGACCTCCCGGCCATGCTCCAGTCGGCCCGCGACTACATCCGGGCCAACAAGTCGGGGCAGACCGAGGTCTGGATCTGCTCCGACATCCGCGAGAATGACTGGAACGCCGAGAGCGGACACTGGCAGGCCCTGCGTGATAGCTTCCTCGAGCAGGCTCAGGCGATCCGATTCCACCTCCTGGCCTATCCCCAGTCCGACCCCGGGAACCTCTCGGTACGCGTCGATAACGTGCGCCGCCAGAAGACGGCCGACGGCTCCGAATTGCTCCTGACGGTGAGACTGAACCGGGAAGGGGGGAGCAACGACCGACTCTCGGTGCCGCTCCACTTCGACATCGGCGGGGCCCGCTCCGAGGTCACGGTCGAGATGGCCAGCCCGCACTTCGAGCTGAAGGATCACCGCATCCCGCTGGAGCGGACCCAGGAAAAAGGCTGGGGGCGCGTCTCGATCTCCGCCGACGCGAACCCCGGCGACAACGACGCCTGGTTCGTCTTCGACCAGCCCTCCCCGCGCAAGGCGATCGTCGTGGCCGAGGATCCGCAGGCGGCCCGCCCGCTCGAACTGGCCGCGGCGATCGCGCCCGATCCGACCGTGCAGACCGCCTCGGAGATCATCGCGACGGAGCAGCTCCCCACCGTCGAGTGGGAGAAGCTTTCCTTGATCCTCTGGCAGGCGCCTCTGCCCGAAGGGGACGCGGCCAAGCAGATCAAGGCCTTCATCGACCGCGGTGGCTACGTCCTCTTCTTCCCGCCGAAGCAGCCGGGGCAGGCCGAGTTCCTCGGCGTGCGCTGGTCGGGCTGGAAGGACGACGGCAAGGAGGTCGCGGTCGAGAGCTGGCGAGGGGATCAGGACTTGCTCGCGAACACGCAAAGCGGCACGGCCTTGCCCGTCGGCCAGCTCCAGGTGCGTCGCTACTGCGGCCTGACCGGCGAGTTCACACCGCTGGCCGGCCTGCGCGGGGGGAGCCCGCTCCTCGCCCGAGTGGCGACGAACCGGGGGGGAGCCTACTTCTGCGCGACGACCCCGGCCCCGGCCGACTCGTCGATGGCGACGGGGGGGGTGGTGCTTTATGTCCTCGTCCAGCGAGCCTCGGCGCTGGGATCCGAGGTCCTCGGTAGCACGCGTCGGCTCGTCGCGGGGGATGCCTCGGGAGAAGACCCGGCCCGCTGGAAACGGCTCGCCGGGGCCGACGACGCCCTTTCGACCGACTATGTGCTCCACGGCGGCGTCTATGCTTCGGGCGATCGCCTGCTCGCGGTGAATCGGCCGGCGGCGGAGGACGGGGCCCGCATCCTGGCCGACGACCGGATCAACGGCCTCTTCCGGGGGCTCGAATTCGCCCGCGTCGACGATAAGGCGGGGAATATCAGCTCCCTGATCCAGGAGGTCTGGCGCTTGTTCTTGATAGCCACGATGCTGGCCATGCTGGTCGAGGCCGGGCTCTGCCTGCCCAAGCCGGTCCGGGCCCCGGGAGTCGCGTCATGAACGTGTCGCGGTCGCTCACGTTCCTCTGGACCCCCTGGTCGATCGGCCTGTCGATCCTGATGGTGCTCGTCGCCTCCGGCTTCGCGTTCGTCGCCTGGCGTCGGAGCGGATATCGCCCGGCGATGGGGTTCCTCGAGCTCCTGCGCGTCGGGATCGTCGCACTCGCGGCCGTCATGCTGAACCAGCCCGAGTGGATCGAGGAGTTCCGCCCCGAGGAGAAGCCGGCGATCGCCGTCCTCTTCGACGCCTCCAGCAGCATGGACACGCGCGACGTCCTCCGCAACGACCAGGGGGGCTCCAGTGCACTCACCCGGGCCGAGGCCCTCCGACCCTTCACCGATCCGGGCTCCTGGAAGAAGCTCCAGGAGCGGATGAACGTCGTCATCCAGCCGATCTCGGCCCCCCAGCCCGGCCGGGGAACGGACCTCTTCGATCCCCTCGCCTCGGCGCCCGAGAAGATCCGCAACCTGCGAGGGGTCGTGCTCGCGAGCGACGGCGACTGGAACGATGGCCAGCCCCCGGTGCAGGCGGCGGCCCAGCTTCGCTTGAAGGGGGTTCCCGTCTTCACGGTCCCCGTCGGCAGCCCGACGCGCTTGCCGGATATCGAACTACTGAGCCTCGATGCGCCGACGTTCGGCGTGGCCGGCAAGGCAGTGCGGATCCCGTTCACCATCGAGAGCTCGCTGCCTCGCGAATACACGACCACCGTGACCTTGCGTACATCGGATGGCGACGAGGTCTCCAAAGAGATCCGCATCGCCCCGATGGGACGGACTAGCGACTGGGTCGTCTGGAAGCCCAAGGCGACCGGCGACTTCACCTTGAGTCTCAACGTCCCCAAGCATGCCGACGAAGCCCTGGTGGATAACAACCAGATCAACGCGCCCATCGCCATCCGCGAGGAGAAGCTCCGGGTGCTGGTGATCGAATCCACCCCGCGCTGGGAGTACCGCTACCTCCGCAACGCCCTCTCGCGTGACCCAGGGATCGAGGTCTCCTGCCTCCTCTTCCACCCAGGACTGAGCAAGGGGGGCGGCGGGAACAAGGACTACATCAAGCAGTTCCCGGCGGGGCTCGACGAGCTCTCCAAATATGACGTCGTGTTTCTCGGCGACGTGGGCCTCGACGACGGCCAGCTCACCGCCGAGCAATGCCGCCTGATCAAAGGTCTCGTCGAGCACCAGGCGAGCGGCCTCGTCTTCATGCCGGGGTTGCAGGGGAGGGAATCCTCGCTCATGGAGACCGAGCTTGGGGATCTCTGCCCCGTCATGTTCGACACGTCGCAGCCGGGCGGCTGGGGATCGCGGACTCCGAACCATTTCGAGTTGACCGAACTGGGGCGTAAGAGCCTGCTCACCAAGCTCGCCGACACCCAGGATGATAACGCCGAGGTCTGGGAAGGCCTGCCGGGATTCCAGTGGTATGCCCCGGTGCTCCGGGCCAAGGCGGGGAGCGACATCCTCTGCGTCCACGAGTCAGCGACTAATGAATACGGGCGCTTGCCCTTGCTCGTCACCAGGACGTTCGGGGCGGGCAAGGTCCTGTTCATGGGGACCGACGGCGCCTGGCGCTGGCGCAAGGGGGTCGAGGACAAGTACCACTACCGGTTCTGGGGGCAGGTGGTGCGTTGGATGGCCTATCAGCGCAACATGGCCAAGGGGGAGACGATGCGGCTGTATTACGTCCCCGACCAGCCCAAGATGAACCAGACCCTGACCTTCCACGCCAACGTCATGGACCGCGGCGGCGAGCCGCTTCATGGCGGCGACGTCTCGGCGCGGATCAAGGCCCCCTCGGGCAACACCGAGACGATCCGGCTCCAGTCGGGGGGCGACGAGTGGGGGGTCTTCAGCGGCCAGTACGACGCGACCGAGCCGGGCAAGCACCAGGTCACCCTCGTCTGCAAGCAGACCAACGCCACCTTGGAGGCCAACTTCTTCGTCCAGGGGGCCGCGGCCGAGCGAGTCGGCAAGCCGGCGCGGCCGGAAGTGCTCGAGGAACTCGCCCGGGTCTCGAAGGGGAAGGTCGTCGAACTGAGCAAGCTCGACGAGATCGTCCGGCTCCTGGCCGAACTGCCCGACCCGCCCCCGTCGGTGCGCCGGGTGCAGTTGTGGAGCCACCCGGCGTTCGCAGCCGGGCTCGTCGTCCTGCTCGGCGTCTTCTGGGTCGGCCGCAAAGTGATCGGCCTGATCTAACGGAAGCCTCGAATCCGACTCCGTTCGATTTGGCTCGCAGAATCGGGGCGGGCTGGTCACAATGACTGGCGGCCCGATTCGAGTCAGCTTAATGCGGAAGGACGTCTCGAAGGGCCCTTGAATTCCACGACGACACTCGTCGTCCCGCTCAAATGACCCACTCGGGTCCCCTTAAGTCGAACGAACTTTGTAGGGAAGTCGCGACGCCCCCTTAACTTAAATCAGATCGTGAGGTCGACATGAGCCTCGCTCCATCGCATGATCGGCTGAAGTTGCCGGAGTCGCTGGAAGCCCAGTTACTCGGGTTCCGCAAGCGTGTCTGGTCGGTCAAGATGCTCGAGGCCGTGGCGGCGGCCGCCTTCGTCGTCCTCATATCTTATCTCGTGATGTTCGGCCTGGACCGGGTCTGGGATACGCCGGACTGGCCTCGCCTCGCGCTCTTCGCGATCGGCGTCCTGGGATGCACCCTCGTGCCGATCGCGGCCTACCGCTGGGTCTGGCGGAACCGGCACCTCGAGCAGCTCGCCCGCCTCTTGAGCCGCAAGCACCCGAACGTCGGCGACCAGCTCCTCGGCATCATCGAGCTCGTCCGCGACGACTCGGAGCAAGCCCGGTCGCGTGCCCTCTGCGAGGCGGCGATCCGGCAGGTTGCCGAGGATGCCCAGCATCGCGACTTCCGCAACGCCGTGCCGAACCCGAGGCATCGGACCTGGGCCTGGGTCGTCGCCGCGCCCACCGCGCTGGTCATGGCCCTCTTCTCGTTCGTCCCCGACGCCGCGGCCAACGCCTGGGTCCGGTTCATCGCCCCCTGGCAGGCCACCGCCCGGTACACGTTCGCCGCGCTCCAGCCGATCCCCAAGGAGCTGTATGTCGCCCACGGCGAGCCCTTCGCCTTCACGGCGAAGCTCACCTCGAAAACAGCCTGGAAGCCGAAGCAAGGGTTGGCCGAAATCGGCCAGCAGCATCCGGTCGTGGGCACCTTACGTGATGGCCGCTACACGTTCGATCTCCCCTCACAGCTCCAGGCCAGCAACATGGTCGTCCGGATCGGCGACTCGGTCCATAAGGTCCGCGTCGAGCCGAAGCTCCGGCCGGAACTGACCTCGGTCGCCGCCGACGTGACGTTGCCCAAGTACCTCGGCCGACCCCAGCCGCAGAGCAAGGACGTGCGAGGCGGCTCCATCTCCCTGGTGAAGGGGAGCCAGGCCCGGATCTCGATCACGGCGAGCCGGGAACTCGCGAGCGGCCAGGTCGATGGCAAGAAGGTCCAGCCCGAGGGAGCCAGCGTGACGAGCCCCCCTGCGCACGTCGACGGTTCCAAGAAGATCGAGTTCCGCTGGCAGGACGAGTTCGGGCTCGAGGGGAAAGAGCCGTTCGTGCTGACCATCACCGGCCGGGACGACGAGGCCCCCTCGCTGATCGTCGAGGGCCTGCCCCGGCAGAAGGTCGTCCTCGACACCGAGCAGCTCGGCTTCAAGGTCCGCGCTCAGGATGACTTCGGCATCAAGCGGGTCGGCATCTCCTGGCAGGGGGTCGAGGGGGCAGTCGTCTCGGCGCCCGCCGAGGGGGAACGAGCCCTCGCCGCCGGTGGCAATGACAAGGAGAACCTCGAGGTCGACGGCACGTTCTCGGCCAAGGCACTCGGCATCGAGCCCCAGCCGGTCAACGTCCGGGTCTTCACCGAAGACTATCTCCCCGGCCGGGGACGCGTCTACTCGGCGGCCTACATGCTCTACGTCCTCAACGCCGAGCAGCACGCCGTCTGGCTCACCGAGCAACTGAGCAAGTGGCATCGCCAGTCGCTGGAAGTCCGCGACCGCGAGATGCAACTCTTCGAAACGAACAAGCAACTGCGTGACCTCTCCGCCGAGGAGCTCGACCGGCCGGACACCCGCCGCAAGATCGAGTCCCAATCCGCGGCCGAGCGGGCCAACGGGCGTCGGCTGTCGGGCCTCGTCGTCTCGGGCGAGGATCTGGTCAAGCAGGCCATGCGCAACCCCGAGTTCGGCGTCGGGCACCTCGAGCGCTGGGCCGAGATGCTCCAGGTCCTCAAGGACATCTCGGGCAACCGCATGCCCTCCGTCGCCGACCTGCTCAAGCAGGCCGCCCAGGCCCCGCCCCAGCAGATGGCGGCCAACGCCAAGAGCAAAACAGGGCCGATGGCCGGGCAGTCGCGATCGAACCCCGCTGGCAAGCCCTCGGAAACGCTTCCCGACCCCAAGAAGCCCGAGACGAAGATCCCCCTGATCGCCGACGGCGAGTCGTCGCAGCAGCCCCCCGACAAGAATGAGGATCCGAAGGCCGCTAGCAAAAAGAAGCCGTCGAGCCCGAGCCTGCGGCTCCCGACGACCACCCTGGCCGGCAAAAGCAAGCCGGGCGAGGAGCTGCCGACTCCCCCCGCCAACCCCGATATGGAGGAGGCGGTCAAGAAGCAGCAGGATCTGCTCGCCGAGTTCGAGAAGATCTCCGAGGAGCTGAACAAGGTTCTCGCCAACCTCGAAGGGAGCACCCTGGTCAAGCGGCTGAAGGCAGCCTCTCGGCTCCAGGCCAACATCGCCGGCAAGATCTCCGACCACGTCGACGGCACGTTCGGCCTCCCCTCGTCACGACACGCCGAGAAGCCCTTGAAGACCCTCGGCGAGATGGCCCAGCAGGAGGCCAAGGGGAGCCATGACGTCTCGATCATCATGGACGACATGCACGCCTACTTCGAGCGTCGCCGGTTCCAGAAGTTCAAGTCGGTGCTCGACGAGATGAAGGCGCAGGACGTGATCGGCAACCTCCGCCTGCTCGGCGACGACCTCAAGCGAGAGAACGGCCTGGCCATCTCCCAGTGCGAGTACTGGTCGGACACGCTCGACCGCTGGGCCGAGGACCTCGTCGACCCGTCGAACTGCGGGGCCTGCCCGGGCTCCAAGTCGAAGGCCAGCCTGCCGCCGTCGGTCGTCCTCGAGGTGCTCCAGATCCTCGAGTCGGAAATCAACCTCCGCGAGGAGACCCGAGTCACCGAGCAGGCCCGCGCGGCGGTCACTTCCGAGGAGTACGGCAAGCAGGCGAACGGGCTCTCTACGACCCAGGACAGCCTCCGCGACCGTACCGAGAAGGTCACCCAGCGCATTCGCGAGTTGCCCGACGGCGAGAAGGAGTTCCCCAAGGAGATCCAGCTCCTCGGCCAGGTGGCGATGGTCATGAAGGACGCCCAGGGGATCCTCGCCCAGCCCAACACGAGCGGCCCGGCGATCGCGGCCGAGACCGAGGCGATCGAGTTGCTCCTCCAGTCGCGTCGGATCAACCCCAAGGGGGGCGGCGGTGGCGGTGCCAGCCCCGGCGGCGGCGGAACCGGGGACACCAAGGACTCGGCCCTGACCCTCGTCGGCACCGGGACCAACCAGAAGGAAGTCCGCGAGGACCACGGCATCTCCCAGGCCACCGGGGACTCGGGGGCTTCGCTGCCCGAGGAGTTCCGGGCCGGCCTGGATGAATACTTCAACCGCCTCGATCGTGCGCCGGGAGGCCAGTGAGTTCCGTTCGGATCAGGACCGTCGGGCTGATGCCTCGGCCCGGCGGTCGGATCTTGCGAGCTCATCTCCTCGGATCCGTTGACGAAGTCGGGAGTTCCTTATCATGAGACTTCCCTCACGAATCCCGGTCTGCCTCGGGACGTTGGCCCTCGGCCTCGGATCGAACCTCGTGGTGCCGCAGGCCTCGGGGCAGATCACGCTCATCACCCAAGTGCAGAAGATGGAAGTGCCCGCGCCAGTACAGATGATCGAGATACGCACGGAGGCCGTCCGCGCGGTAGCCGCCCGGCCTGTGCGGGCCTTCGACCTGTCCCGCCCGCGCGACCTCGATGATAAAGAACGGGCCAATCAGGCGATGGAGGCGCTCCTCGCGCCGATCAAGGCGGTCGTCGCCGACCGTGATCCGAAGCCGAACCCCGGCCGTCCGGTCAATGCCCAGCCTGCCGAAGCGGCCGTCGCCATGAAGAGGGCGCAGATCCAGCTCAACAACGTGGTGGTCGGGCGTAGGGCCAGGATCGTGAATGGCCAGAACCTCGATCCCTTCATCGCGCAGTTCACCCAGCAGTTCAAGACGGTGATGCTCTCTGAGCAGCACTTCATCCGCAAGGTCTGCGAGCCCGACGCCGACCAGCGCAAGATCCTGGCCGAGAAGGGGGAACCCGCCCTCAAGGAGCTCGCCACCCGCTTCGGCAAGCTCCAACAGCAGATGAACATGGGCCAGATGCCCGGGGTCATCCCCGACCCCCGGACCGTGATCGAGGAGATCTTCCTCGAGATGCTCAAGCCGGCGTTGACCGAGGCCCAGCTCGCCCGCTATCGCGACGAGATCACCAAGCGGAAAGAGAACCTCAAGACCATCGCCGTCAGTAACCTCGTGGCGAGGCTCGACCAGGACCTCATCCTCACGGTCGAGCAGCGCGAGAAGATCACGGCCGAGCTCACGGCGAACTGGAAAGACAACTGGTGCCAGTCCCTGGATTACATCCAGTACTTCGACCGCTACTTCCCCGACATCCCCGATCGGTTCGTCTCGTCGCATCTCGACGACATGCAGAAAGTCCTCTATCACAAGATCCCGAAGAATCAGCGCATCTTCCTCGGCATCGGCAATCCCAGGCAGATCCAGGTCGCCGAGACGGCCTTCCAGGAGGAAGACTCCGATGTCAAGCCGCCCAGCCCGAATGGGGCCAGGTAATCCCCGGCGCGGCAACATCGGATCGCCCGGCCGATCCTCCTCGACTGAGAGACTCGCATGATCCGAACCACGCCCCTCGGCTCGATGGCTGCCCTCCTGGCCTTCCTCCTCATCGGCGGGAGCCTGCCGGCTCACGCCCAGGACGACGACATCGTCGAGGACGAACAGGCGCAGGCCCAGGGGGCGAACAACGCCTTCGTCATCCACCGGCCGATTTATACCGAGCACATGTTCAACCAATGGGTCTTCGGCAACACCGGCGGGATCAATGAGGGACGCAAGCACATCGACGCCGGCCTGAAGCTGCAGATGGGATATCTCGAGCGAGTCTGCACCCTCACGCCCGAGCAGCGCGAGAAGCTGCACCTCGCCGGAGAAGGGGACCTAAAGCGTTTCTTCGACCGCTACGAGAAGTCTCGCGAGCACTTCAACGCGATCAAGGGGGATCAGAACAAGCTGGGCGAGGTCTTCCAGGAGATCCAGCCTCTGCAGATGTCCTTCAAGTCCGGCATCTTCGGCGAAGGCTCGATCTTCGCCAAGACCGTCGGCAACACGCTCAGCGGCGACCAGGCCAAGCAGTTCGAGAAACTGATGCGGGAACGCCGATGGTTCCGCTACAAGGCCAAGGTCGACCTCGTGGTCGGCACGCTCGACGCGGCGATCGGGCTGACCGCCGAGCAACGCACCCAATTCATCAAGCTGCTCTCCGACGAGGTCGAGCCCCCGCTGAAGTTCGGCCAGTGGGACTATTACGCCGTGCTCTACCAGGCGTCGAGGATCCCCGAAGACAAGCTCCGCCCCCTCTTCGACCCCGTGCAGTGGCGCATCCTCAGCGCCCAAATCCAGCAAGCTCGAGGAATGGGACCATTTCTACAGAATGGCGGCTTCGTCGCGAACGTCAATAAGAAGTAGGGCGGGCGCCTCGCAACTCCCCTACTCGAATCGACTCGATGCAAGGGCCGCAATCGCGGCGACCTCGACGGCTTGGAGAAGGATCAACGCCATGACGGAGGGGAGGCTTGCCAACATCGCTCGCAACGTCGCGTTCGGGCTGATGCTCTCGCCCTTCGCGTGGGCCTCGGCCCAGGATCCCGAGGAACCGCCGCCCATGCCCGACGCCCCCCAGGTGGAGGTCGAAGTTCCGCCGCCGGCCATTCAGGAAATCCTTGAGGACGAGGAGCAGATCTTCCTCGGGAGGATTCGCCCGGTCCTCCTCGCCGAGTTGAACGTGATCCGCCAGGCCTGCAAGCCTCCGAAGGAGCAGCAAGCGTCGATCGACCGGGCAGCCGCCGCGATCATGATCGCGCTCCTGGGAGAATATCAGCATCAGAAGCCCACCGCGGAGAAGGTGGAGCTCGAAGGGCAAGCGGCGCCCGGGCCGAATTACCGGAAGTCTATCCAGGATCATATCCTCAAGCATGTCATCCCCATTCTCACGGACGACCAGCGTCGACTTTATGCGGCCGAGAAGGACAGGCGAGATGCGTCCCATCGGCGAGTGGTCCTCCGCATGATCCTGGCGGAGCTCGATCAGCGGCTCTTCCTGGGCCAGGCGCAACATGCGGCGATCGAGAAAGAACTCTCCGGTCATATGACCGAACCCTGGTGGCCGAGCCTCTTCGCCGCGATGGAGGGGGATGAGAAGGCCTGGGAGATCCCGGACAAACATATCCTCCCCTTCCTCACGCAGGCCCAGAAGGCCGTCTGGGACGACCCCGAGTTCAACCTGTTCCAAAACGGACTGGGCGGCCCCTACGACGAGGTCGTCGCGATCATGTCGGACCTCCACGTCGGCAAGCCGGCGAAGCCGGTCCAGGCTCCGGCCCCCCCCGCACTTGAACCCCAGCCAGGTCAGGACGTGACCCCGTGAGGCCCCTCAAACGCCGCGAGCCGCGCGTCCGCCTCCGAGCCTCTCGCTCGAACGGGCCAGGCCGCGCCTGCCCGGCAGGCCTCGCCGCGATCCTGCTCCTGCTCTCGATGACGACGGGTACCGCCCTCGCCCAACAGGAGCTACCGATCGAGGTTGAGGACGTGATCGAGGCGGCCGCACCGGCGAATCCGGAGGGGAAACCGGGGAATGATCCGGACCTCGAGGCCGACGACGGCGAGGCCCCGGCCAAACCCGAAGTCGACGCCGAGATCAACCAGGCCGAGGGCGTCTTCAACTACTGGATGCGGATGATCGAGTCCTCGGCCCCGATCCTGCGAAGGCAACTCGAGCAGGGGCTCGCCCTTCGGGTCAACTACATCGAGCAGACCTGCGGGATCTCGCCCGCCCAGAAGCGAAAGCTCGAGCTCTCCGGCAGGGGGGACATTGAGCGCCACTTCAAGCTCGTCGAGGAGAAGAAGGTCCTCTTCCGGCGATTTTTGAAGGATGAGGCGAAACGCTCGCAGATCACCTCGGACCTCCAGGCTTTGACCTATCGATCCCCCCTGGAAGTCTTCGACGCGAAGTCGATCTTCGGCAAGACGACGAAGGCGATCCTCTCGCCCGAGCAATACCGCCGCTATGAAGAGGGCCTCAAGGCCCGCGAGGAGTTCCAGATCCGCGCGGCCCTGGAGCAGGCCATCTCCGTCCTCGACGCGGCCATCGGGCTCGACGACGAGCAGCGAGGCCAGTTCCTCTCGCTCTTCCGCAAGCATGCCGATCAGCTCAAGCAAGTCGATGTTGATTTCAAGGATCCGATGAGCCTGGTCTCGCAGGCCTGGCGGCTCCCCGAGGCCTCCGTCAAGGCGATCCTCGACGACGAGCAGTGGCACTTGATGGAGCACTTCCGGCGGCAAACTCGGGAAAACTACGGAGGCGGCGGCCCCGGGCTCGAGATGCTCACGGAGAAGGGAGTCGACCCCGCAGTGATCCTGCGACCGGCAGGGCGGGATGTCGTCCATGCGAACGAAGGGCCGAATCGCCCCCCATGCGGAGCGGAGTCTTTGCCATGAAGTCGGGACAGATACGCAGGCTCACCTTCCCCCGGAACTTGTCCCGGGCCGGCCTCCTACTTGCCCTCATCGGCCTGGTCGTCGGGAGTGACGCGAACGCCCAGGCCCCCAACGTCCGATACGGCGAGGTCGTCCCGCGCGACGTCCGCGAGATGTACGACCGCGGTGTCCAGTACCTCGCCACCGCCCAGACGGACAACGGCGATTGGGCCGGGCAGCAGGGGGAGAACGGACCCGGCATCACAGGGCTCTGCCTGATGGCGCTGCTGGCCTCGGGCGAGGACCCGAACTTCGGCCTCTACAGCAACCACGTCCGCAAGGCCCTCCGCAGCATCATCATGTCGCAGAACGCCGGCACCGGGTACATCGGCCAGAGCATGTACCACCATGGCTTCGCCATGCTCGCCCTGGCCGAGGCCTATGGCACCGTCGACGACCGCAATCTCTGGCCCGACCCGAAGTCCAACCAGCGCACCGTCGGGCAGGCTTTGGAACTCGCCGTCCGCGCGGCGATCACCTCGCAGAAGAAGAACCCGACGGGGGCCTGGCGATACTCCCCCGAGTCGACCGACGCCGACACCTCGGTCAGCGGCTCGGTCCTGATGGGCCTGCTTGCAGCACGGAACGCGGGGATCGAGGTCCCGGATGATTGTATTGATAAGGCCATCGCCTTTTATAAGCAGATGACCGCGAGCTCGGGGCAGGTGGCTTACGCCGGGGGCATCGGCGGATTCGACGAATCGATCGCACGCATCTCCATCGGAACGCTCGTCTACGCGATCGCCAGGCGTAAGGATATGCCCGAGTTTCGCGCCACGCTCGGCTACCTCAAGGGGAAGCTCGACCAGGTGGCACCTCAGTGGCCCGAGTACACCCGCTACTACGAGGCGCAGGCCCTCTTCCAGGGAGACCTCGACTCCTGGGAGAAATGGAACAAGCTCCTCGTCCGCCAGTTGAAGCAGGCCCAGCAAGCCGACGGCAGCTTCCCCGGCCAGTACGGCACGGGCTTGGGCACCTCGATGTCCCTGCTGGCACTGGCGCTCAACTTCCGATTCCTCCCGATTTACGAACGCTAGAACGTGGAGTCCCCATGCGAAACCAACGCGTGTTGTTGATCCTGGGAACCCGCGTCTTCCGGCGAGGGGGCGCGGGCCTCGCCCTGCTGGCTGCCTGCTCGATCGCGGCGGCCCCCGGCGAGCCGGCTCCAGCCCCCAAATCGGCCGTGCTTAACCTCTCGGACGGCGGATTCGTCGCCGGCGAGATCAAGGACAGCGATAAGGCCAACGTCGTGCGCTGGCAGGCCGACGCCTTCGTCGCCCCCTTCGAATTCGACCTCAAGTCGGTCCAGTCCCTGGCATTTCCCTCGGGGGGAGAGTCGCCCAAGCCGACCGGCGACTACTGCTTCGAACTGGCGGGAGGGGGCGTCCTCTACGGGTCGCTCGCCGGCCTCGACGACAAGGTCGCGGTGCTCGAGATCCCCAACCTCGGCCAGTTGCACGTCGAGCGGTCGCAGATCAATCGCATTCAGCGGTGGAACCTGAACGCCGACCTCATCTACCTCGGGCCGAACGGGCTCGAAGGCTGGCAGGCGTCTCCCGCCGCCAATTCCTGGCGCGAGGAGACCGGGCAGATCGTCACCAGCACCCCGGGCACGTCCATCCGCAAGGATCTGGGTTTGCCCTCGCGAGCCACGATCGAGTTCGAGCTCTCGTGGAAGGACAAGCCGGACTTCCTCCTCGCGCTGGGGGTCGATGGCGACGAGAAGAACCTCGCGCGGGCCTTCCGCTTCGAAGCCTGGGGCAAGGACATCGTCGTCCACCGCGAGGCCGAGGACGAGGCCGACGTCGTCTCCGTCGGTCAGGTCGAGAACGGCGCCGGGCGGATCCACCTCGTCACCTACCTCGACCAGGAGAAGAGCCGGCTCGTCGTCTACTCGCCCAGCGGCGCACGCTTGGCCGACATGAAGGTCGCCCCCGCCAAGCCAATGACCCTCCCCGGCATCTACCTGGGCAACATCCGTGGGGACGTCCGGCTCGAACGGCTCCAGATCGGCCGCTGGAACGGCGAGGCCCCTCGCGACACCAAGGCCGATCAGGCCCGCGTCCACCGCAACGACGGCTCGACGATTTATGGTCAGATCTCGAAATATGATCCCTCGACCAGGGAGTTCGTCGTCCGCCAGGACACCGCAGAGTCTCGGATCAAGGCCGACGAGATCGGCAGCGTCTTCCTCTCGTTCCCGGCCGATCAGCCCGCAAGGGCCGTCGTCGCCTCGTTCCGCGACGGCACCCGCCTGAGCGGAGACCTCAACAAGGTGGAAGACGGCAAGCTCTGGCTCTCGGTGCCGGGGATCGAGGAGAAGGTCGGTCGCCCCTTGAAGGACGTCGGCTCGCTCGTCGTCCTCCGATCCCAGCCCACCCCTACCGACAAGGACGCAGAGAATAAGCCGCCAGCCCGCCTGGAAACCGAGGGGACGCGGATCAGCGGGAAACTCGAGGATGGTCGGGAGCAGGGGGGGGCGACCTGCCTGGTCTGGCATCCGCTGGCGAGCGCCACGGGCAGCCCCCTCAAGGCGGGGGCCTCGGCCCGGATCATCTACAAGGAACCTCCGCCCCCCGCACCCAAGCCCGACGCCAACCCGAACGTGGTCATCCAGCGGCAAGCCCAAGTGGGGGCCCTCCAGGGGTTCCTCTCCGCCTACTCGGGGAATCAGCTCGGTCGGCAGGGGGGCACGAAGCCCAGGGCGCTCCACCTCCGCACCGGCGATGTCATCCCCTGCGAGGTCCTCAAGATCGACGAGACCGGCGTCTCGATCCGCACGCCCGTCTCCGAGAGTGCCCTGGTCCCCCACGACAAGATCAAGGCCGCCGAGCTCGCCCCCGAGTCGGTGAGCGTCGTCAAATTAACCCGATCCAAACGTGATCGCCTCCTCACGCTCCCCCGGATGCAGAAGGAGAGCCCGCCCCTCCAGCTGATTCGATCCAAGAACGGCGACTACCTCCGCGGGCGCGTCGTGAAGATGGACGACGAGAATATCGAGTTGGAGGTCCGGCTGGAAACGAAGCAGGTCCCCCGCAATCGCGTGGCCCGAATTATCTGGCTCCACCCCGACGAGATCGAAGGGGCGAAAAAGCCCGACGACGCCAAGCCCTCGCCCAAGAACACCCTGGTTCAGGCCGTCCGCAACGACGGCACCCGGATGACTTTCCATCCCAAACAGGTGGAAGGGAAGACTCTCAGCGGCCAGAGCGACGTGCTAGGGCTTTGCAAGATCGGCCTGGATGAAGTCGACCAGTTGCTGATCGGCTCGGCCATCGACAAGGAGGTCTCCCATCTCGCCTATCAGCAATGGAAGCTCCGCAATGCCCCCGAGCCGAAGTTCGTGAAGGACGACGGTGGCTCATCCTCGGGAGGGGAGAACGGCGGCACTGAGTCGCCCCTCGTCGGCAAGCCCGCCCCCGACTTCACGCTCGACCTCCTCGAAGGCAAGAAATTCCATCTGGCCGAGGCCAAGGGGAAGGTCGTCGTCCTCGACTTCTGGGCCACCTGGTGCGGCCCCTGTCTCCAGGCCATGCCCCAGGTGGAGAAAGTCGCGCACGAGTTCGAGGATCAGGGGGTCCAGCTCGTTGCGGTGAATCTCCAGGAAGATGCGAAGGCCATCACGTCGATGCTCGAGCGGCACAAGCTCAAGGTGACGGTCGCCCTGGACAAGACAGGAGCCGTCGCCGAGAAGTACGCAGCCACGGCCATACCGCAGACCGTCGTCATCGCCAAAGATGGGACCATCTCGCGTCTCTTCGTCGGCGGAGGCCCGCACCTCGAGGATTCCCTCCGCAACGCGATCCGCCCGCTCCTCGGGAATGCGACCCCTGAGGAGGGGAAAAAGTGACTCACGGGGAAGGGGGTCACCAAGCTCCCAGCAGGGAAGGGGAGGGCCCCGAGAAGAAAAAACGAAGAATTCGGGACCGGCATGTTGACGTCCGGGAATTCCCAGGTATTATTATCCCTGTCGCCTGTGACAACGCGGGTGACGACCACCGGCCGACAGGACGGTAACGGACAACCGATACTGAACTGTGGGTCGCGTATCCCTGCGTTGGTGTTCGGCCGGAATGACTCGCCCCAAGAGGCAGGTCGCTCCGGCCGCTGACATCGTCGGGGGCTCTCTTTGACAATTCGGTCGATCGTGGTGGATCGTTGTGGACCCTCGAGGGAAGCCGGCGTGAAGCCGTCGGGGTCGTCCCCTCCCGGTTGGGGAGGATGGCGGCAGGGACGGCAGCACCAACCGGCATACGATTCCGGGATGCAAATCCCAATGAAAATCGTCTGCGACCAGTCAGTTATTTCCTCGACCCAGAGGGAGAGGATCGGCGAGTCATCTTCGGATGGTGAGTCGGACCAATTTTGAAGGGTTTGATCCTGGCTCAGAATGAACGTTGGCGGCGTGGATTAGGCATGCAAGTCGTACGGGCCGCAAGGCCAGTGGCGCAAGGGTGAGTAAGGCGACGGTAACCAACCCCGGAAATGGGTATAGCCGCGGGAAACTGCGGGTAATCCCCAGCGACGCGAGGACTCGGCATCGAGGCCTCGCCAAAGCTCCGGCGTTCCGGGACGGGCCGTCGTGGTATTAGGTAGTTGGCGGGGTAACGGCCCACCAAGCCTGCGATGCCTACCGGGCGTGCGAGCGTGGCCCGGCACACTGGGACTGAGACACTGCCCAGACTCCTACGGGAGGCTGCAGTCGAGAATCTTCGGCAATGGGCGCAAGCCTGACCGAGCGACGCCGCGTGGAGGACGAAGGCCTTCGGGTTGTAAACTCCTGTCGAGGGGGAAGAAGCCGAAAGGTTGACTGAACCCTGGAGGAAGCACGGGCTAAGTTCGTGCCAGCAGCCGCGGTAAGACGAACCGTGCGAACGTTATTCGGAATCACTGGGCTTAGAGCGCGTGTAGGCGGGAGGGCACGTCCGTCGCTGAAATCCCACGGCTCAACCGTGGAACGGGCGCGGATACGACTCTTCTGGAGGAACGTAGGGGGACCTGGAACTTCCGGTGGAGCGGTGAAATGCGTTGAGATCGGAAGGAACGCCCGTGGCGAAAGCGAGGTCCTGGACGTTTACTGACGCTGAGACGCGAAAGCCAGGGGAGCGAACGGGATTAGATACCCCGGTAGTCCTGGCCGTAAACGATGGGCACTGGGTAGGGGGCTCGCCGATGGGCTCCCTGCCGTAGGGAAACCGTGAAGTGCCCCGCCTGGGGAGTATGGTCGCAAGGCTGAAACTCAAAGGAATTGACGGGGGCTCACACAAGCGGTGGAGTATGTGGCTTAATTCGAGGCTACGCGCAAAACCTTATCCCAGGCTTGACATGCACGGATTAGCCGGCGGAAACGCCGGTGAGGCCGCAAGGTACAACGTGCACAGGTGCTGCATGGCTGTCGTCAGCTCGTGCCGTGAGGTGTTGGGTTAAGTCCCCTAACGAGCGAAACCCCTGTGTCTAGTTGCCAGCGCGTCATGGCGGGAACTCTAGACAGACCGCCGGCGTTAAGCCGGAGGAAGGCGGGGATGACGTCAAGTCCTCATGGCCCTTATGCTTGGGGCTGCACACGTACTACAATGGGGCGGACAGAGCGTCGCAAGTTCGCAAGGACAAGCTAATCGCAAAAACCGCCCCTCAGTTCGGATTGCGGGCTGCAACCCGCCCGCATGAAGCTGGAATCGCTAGTAATCGCGGATCAGCATGCCGCGGTGAATGTGTTCCTGAGCCTTGTACACACCGCCCGTCAAGCCACCAAAGCGGGGGCATCCGAAGTCGCCGGAGCCGCAAGGCAGGCGCCGAAGATGAAACCCGTGATGGGGACTAAGTCGTAACAAGGTAACCGTAGGGGAACCTGCGGTTGGATCACCTCCTTTCTAAGGATTTCCTTGGAAAATCTCGGCCCGAGACCGGGCCAAAGCGGTGCGAGTTATCTCGCGTCGTCCGGTCGGAAAGGCCGCATCGGCACCGTCCCTAGTTCTCGACGCTTGACGCCGGCTTCCCACGCGGGTCCGTAACGCAACACCACGAACGATCGACCGTCTCAGATGAAAATCTGATGGGGTGACGGTGGGATGAGCGATCATCCCACCTCTGCTCTATCGCTTATTCGAAGTCCCGCTGGGTGCGGGGCGGTGCTGTCATCAGACAGCTTCGCCCCCTGGCCAGCGGCCAGGTAGGCCCCGGGTTGCCGGGCGCCGATCGCTCCTTGACAATTCGGTGATTTGGTCACGCAAGAATACCGTAGCAATGGTAGTGGCATACCAAGTATCTCCACAACAGTGGAACCCTTACGGATCGCGAGACTGACACGCCGAGAGGCGGACAGGTCTCGCAAGTATCGTTACACGGTGGTGAAGCCGCGTCGCGAGACGCCGACTCACCAAGCGGGAACGTGACCCATGCCGGATCGACTGTCGCACCCGTGCGGCGGCCGGATCGGCGTGGTCAAGCTCCTAAGGGCACGGGGGGGATGCCTAGGCGTCATCAGAGATTCGGGCGTGGAAGGCTGCGAAATGTCCGGGGGAGCTGCCGAACGAGCGTCGATCCCGGAATGCCCGAGGAGACCCGGGGAACTGAAACATCTCAGTACCCGGAGGAAAGGAAATCAACCGAGACTCCCTCAGTAGCGGCGAGCGAACGGGGACCAGCCTAAACCGGGTGGGACACCACCCGGGGTCGTGGGGCCGGAGTCGTGGGATGAATGAGCGTCAGCCGAAGTTCCTTGGAACTGGACACCGTAGCGGGTGAGAGTCCCGTAGGCGACGATGCGAGTTCCCCTATCCGGTACCCGAGTAGGGTCGGGCACGTGAAACCCGGCCTGAATCGGCGGGGACCATCCCGCAAGGCTAAGCACTCGATGACGACCGATAGCGAACCCAGTAGGGCGACCGAACGGTGGGAAGAACCCCGATGAGGGGAGGAGACTGAACCTGAAACCCCGTGCCTACGAGCGGTGGGAGGGCATTGGCCTCGGCCAGCCTGACCGCGTGCCTTTTGCATAATGATCCGGCGAGTTACTGTATTCGGCCCCAGGTTAATCCCTTCAGGGAGGAGCCGCAGCGAAAGCGAGTCTTCATCGGGCGCCATAGTCGAGTGCAGTAGACGCGAAACCAGGTGAACTACCCATGGGCAGGTTGAAGCGGCCCTAACCGGCCGTGGAGGACCGAACCCACCAGTGTTGAAAAACTGGGGGAGGACCCGTGGGGAGGAGTCAAAGTCTTATCAAACCTGGAGATAGCTCGTTCTCTCCGAAATGGCTTTAGGGCCAGCCTCGGGACATACCCTGCGGGGGTAGAGCGACGGAATTCGGTCGGGGGGCTTCCCGCCTACCCGCCGAAACCCAACTCCGAATACCGCAGGGCGGACCCCGGGAGTCAGAACGTGGGGGATAAGCTTCACGTTCGAGAGGGAAACAACCCAGACCGCCGACCAAGGCCCCCAAGTCGACGCTCAGTGGCAAAGGAAGTGGGATCGCGGTGACAGCCGGGATGTTGGCTTAGAAGCAGCCACCATTTCAAAAGTGCGTAACAGCTTACCGGTCGAGCCATCCCGCGCCGAAAATGACGGGGACTAAGCGTCGCGCCGCAGTCGCGGATCGGAAACGATGGTAGGAGAGCGTTGCCCGCCGCCGCGAAGCCGGATGGAAACGACCGGTGGAGCGCGGGCAAGTGCGAATGCCGGAACGAGTAACGATAAGATGGGTGGGAAGCCCATCCGCCGAAAGCACAAGGTTTCCTGGGGAAGGTCAATCCGCCCAGGGTCAGTCGGGACCTAAGGCGAGGCCCAAGGGCGTAGCCGATGGACAGGCGGTTAATATTCCGCCACCCGTCATGAAGGTTGAGCCGCGGAGGACGCCGGGACGAGGAGAGTCGGGGCGCTAGATACCCCCGTGCCGCAAGGCCGACAGCATTCGATCTGGAAGCTCTTTGAATTCCCGGCCACGAAAAGCCCCGCGGGGACGACATGACCGGCCCGTACCGCAATCCGACACAGGTGTGCTAGGCGAGCATCCGAAGGCGTTCGGGAGAACCCTCGTGAAGGAACTCGGCAAAATGACCCCGTACCTTCGGTATAAGGGGTGCTCACCGCAAGGTGAGCCGCAGAGAATCGGCTCTAGCGACTGTTTATCAAAAACACAGGACTCTGCCAACTCGCAAGAGGACGTATAGAGTCTGACGCCTGCTCGGTGTCGGTAGGTTGAGGAAGGCGGTCAGCGCGAGCGAAGCTGCCGACCGAAGCCCCGATAAACGGCGGCCGTAACTATGACGGTCCTAAGGTAGCGAAGTTCCTTGTCGGGTAAGTTCCGACCTGCATGAATGGCGTAACGACTGGAGCACTGTCTCCACGAGGGACCCGGTGAAACTGTAGCCGTGGTGAAGATGCCACGTACCCGCGGTCAGACGGAAAGACCCCGTGAACCTTTACTGCAGGTTGGCATTGGGTCAGTGTCCTTTCTGTGTAGCATAGGTGGGAGGCTGCGACACGGCGGCGCCAGCCGTCGGTGAGCCATCGGTGAAATACCACCCTGAAATGACCCTGATCCTCACCGGTCCGTAGCCCGGGCCGGGACCATGCTCATCGGGCAGTTTGACTGGGGCGGTCTCCTCCCAAAGAGTAACGGAGGAGTGCAATGGTACCCTCGGCCCGGTCGGCAATCGGGCAACGCGAGCCGCAAACGTAGAAGGGTGCCTGACTGCGAGACCCATCAGTCGAGCAGGGACGAAAGTCGGCGTTAGTGATCCGGCGGTGCTGGATGGAAAGGCCGTCGCTCAACAGATAAAAGGTACTCCGGGGATAACAGGCTGATCTCCCCCGAGCGTCCCTAGCGGCGGGGAGGTTTGGCACCTCGATGTCGGCTCATCGCATCCTGGGGCTGGAGAAGGTCCCAAGGGTTTGGCTGTTCGCCAATGAAAGCGGTACGCGAGCTGGGTTCAGACCGTCGTGAGACAGGTCGGTCCCTATCTGCCGTGGGCGTAGGAAACTTGCGGAGCGTCTCCCCTAGTACGAGAGGATTGGGGAGGACCGACCTCTGGTGTGCCGGCTGTCCCGCTCGGGGCATCGCCGGGTAGCCAGGTCGGGACCGGATAAGCGCTGAAGGCATCTAGCGCGAAGCCCCTCCAAGACGAGGTTTCCGGCACGAAAGTGCGAAGGCTCCTGGAAGACGACCAGGTCGATAGGCCGGGAGTGCACGGCGAGCGATCGCCGCAGCCGACCGGTCCTAACAGCCGACCGCTTGACCACCCCGATCCGTCCGCCTCCACCGGCTTCGCATGAAGCCGATGGCGAAGGATGAGATCCGGAGTGTGGTTCACACATCACCCGGACCATGTGACATACGGATCTATAAGGATCTGCTGTCGTCGAGGTCCTCGGGTGTGCCCGCCCGCCGCGGTCCATTCGACGCGTGACCGGATCCACCGAAACGCGTCCGCCGGGCCTCAACGCCCGGCGGACGAATTTCCGGCGACCATACTGACGGGGTCCCACCCGTTCCCATCCCGAACACGGCCGTTAAGCCCGTCAGGCCCATGATAGTGCCCTTGGCGCGAAAGTCGGTCATCGCCGGAATCCCACAAGCCGCCCCGGTCACCCCCAAAGGTGACCCGGGGCGGCTTTTTTTGTTCTCGAGCTTCCGCTTAGCATCTTCCAACACTTCACGATCCACTCGTTCTTGCGCTTCCCAGAGCAAACAAAGACGCCCGATTCCCCGGTATCATACCGGGGAACCGGGCGGGGCTTGTCGCCGCTATGGACGGTGAGAACCGTCGGACTGGCGAACGTCAGGGATAGTAGATATACGTCCCGTTCGCCGGATTGTAGTACACGGGATACTGGTAGCCATTCACGGTGTAATACTGGCCCGTGAAGTAGGGGGCACCGGCGGTCGTGCCATAGCCGCTGTAGCCGCTTGAGTAGTTGTAGCTCGGGGACGAGTAGCCGGAATAGTACCCGCTGTTGCCGTACCCGTAGCCAGAACCGTAGCCGTATCCACCATACCCGCCATAGCCCAAGCCGTAGCCGAGCCCATAGAACGGGTAGTAACCCAGGCCGCCGTAGCCACTGCGGTAACCATAGCCGCCGCCGCGATAATAGCCGCCACCGCCATGGTAGTAGCCGCCACCACCGTGGTAATAACCCCCGCCGCCGTGATAACCGCCGACATGGCCACCACCCACGTGACCGCCACCCATGTGGCCTCCGCCGCCGCCATGGCCGCCGCCGCCTCGAGCGAACGAGGGAGTTACGGATGCGACCGCCACCACTGCCGCCAAGAGCATCGATCGGACTAGCATTGCCAGGCTCCCTGAAGTTGATCTTTCATTGGAGACGCCCAGGCCTCGCCATAACTTCGGTCGAGCGTCCGTTCGGTCTTTCTACGACGTGGGGGAGAATATTGGTCGTTTGATGGGTCGCGTATTCACCCTGATTCCCGACCGGTCTTCGCCGGCGTTCCGCCGGAATCCTCCGGAACACGCTTCCGCCCGGACCAATTCCCGATCGACTGTCCGTGCCTCGCTATCGCGACTTGCGAGAGGGGCGATCTTTCGCCAACGTTTGCAAGGATCCTGATCTCTTCTTTCTCCGACCCCGGCACTCTCCCTCGACGAAGTCCCCTTCCACCCCCGCGGGCGAGCATTCGACGGCACCGATTGTGCACCGAGCTCGGCCCTCGGCGGAGTGCTCCCCCTTGCGCCCCGACCGCGAATCCCCGCCTCATTCGAGAGGCTCTTAACGTGTTCTTCTACCTGCTCATACGAGGCGAGTTTGGTCCGGGTTCGCACTCACCGAACCAAATGTGTCCTGTTCTGCTACGTATGAATGGGCTGAAACGTGACCGCCTTCGCAGGTCCTCGCCAAATCCGGCTCGATCACGCTCGATCTCCGCTCCCGGCATTGGCTTGTCTCTCCAGTCCGAATTCAGGCCGACCCGATTCCCGCGGCGATATCACCGTGTATCATGTGGTCGTTCGAGAAGGCGAGGTCCCGGGGCTCTCCCGGGCGAACGGCCTCGAATCCGGGCAAGCCCTCCCCGCCCGGGGCCCGATTCGCCTTCTCCGGGCGTCAAAAGACACTCATCAACTGGGATTTTGAGGTTCCGATGCCCCAGCGTTTCGCCTACCTCCTCGCCCCACTCCTGGCGGTCCTCTTCCTGCATTCGAGCCCGAGTTTCTCCGCCGAGCCGATCCGCTATACCCTTCGTTTCCCCGCCCCCCAGACGCATTACGTCGAGGTCGAGGCCACCGTCCCCACCGACGGCAAGCCCGAGGTCGAGTTGATGATGGCCGTCTGGACGCCCGGGTCGTACCTCGTCCGCGAGTACGCCAGGAACGTCGAAGGCCTCTCGGCGAAGACCCCCGAAGGCAAGAGCCTGACCATCGAGAAGACCCGCAAGAACCGCTGGAAGATCGGGACGCCCGACGCCGAACGGATCAGCGTCTTCTATCGCGTCTATGGCCGCGAGATGACGGTGCAGTCGAACTGGATCGACGAATCCTTCACCATGCTCAACGGCGCGGCGACGTTCCTGACCCTGGCCGGGTCGACCGTCCGGCCGCACGAGGTCTCGCTCGTCCTGCCGCCGAACTGGAAGCGATCGGTCACGGGACTGCCCGACATCCCCGGTCCTCCCGGCCACCGCTACGTCGCCGCGGACTTCGACACGCTGGTCGACTCCCCAATCTACGCCGGTAACCCTGCGATCTATGAGTTTGAGGTCGACGGCAAGAAGCACTTCCTCGTCAACGAAGGGGAAGGGGGCATCTGGGACGGGCCCAAGTCGGCCAAGGACGTCGAGGCGATCGTCCGGACCGAGCGCGACCTCTGGGGCCACCTGCCTTACGACAAGTACGTCTTCTTCAATATGCTGGTCGAGGGCTCCGGCGGCCTCGAGCACAAGAACTCAACGCTCCTGATGGCCAGCCGCTGGGCCACTCGTCGGCGCGCCGATTATCTTTCATGGCTGAACCTGGTCGCGCATGAATTTTTTCATACCTGGAATGTCAAGCGCATGCGCCCCGTCGAGCTGGGGCCGTTCGACTACGAGGGGGAAGTCCTCACCAGGAGCCTCTGGATCGCCGAGGGGATCACCAGCTATTACGACCGCCTTACGGTGCGTCGGGCCGGGCTCAGCACGGTCGAGGAGTATTTGACCGGGGACCAGCCGCCGCCTGGTTCTGACTCCGACCAGCCCAAGGGCGACATCGAGAAGCTCCAGGAGACGCCCGGGAGGCTTGTGCAGCCGCTTGAAACGGCCTCGTTCGACGCCTGGATCAAGTACTACCGCCGCGACGAGAACACGCCGAACACGGCGATCAGCTACTACACCAAGGGGGCCGTCGTCGGGCTCCTGCTCGACGCCAAGATCCGCCAGGCGACCGATGGGGCGAAGAGCCTCGACGACGTCATGCGGCTCGTCTACTCCCGCTACTCGGGCGAGAAGGGGTACACGCCGCAGGAGTTCCGGGCCGCCGCCCAGGAAGTCGCCGGCGTCGATCTGAAGGAGTGGTTCCGCCTCGCCCTCGAGACCACCGAGGAGCTTGATTACTCCCAGGCCTCCGGCTGGTACGGCCTCCGCTTCGGCAAGGGCAGCAAGGGCAAGGTGAACGACAAGGCTCCCGAGAAGGCCTGGCTCGGCCTCGTCACCAAACCCGAAGGGGGCAAGCTCATGGTGACGGGGGTCAAGCGCGAGACCCCGGGGCACGCCCTCGGGTTCAACGTGGGGGACGAGATCGTCGGCATCGACGAAGAACGCATCCTGCCCGAGCAGTGGTCCCGGCGCATGGAGCAATTCCGGCCGCAAGATCGCGTCTCCATCCTCATCGCCCGCCGGGGCCGCCTCATGCGGATCGCGACCACGTTCGGTAAGGAGCCGGTCACGGCGTGGAAGTGGGAGATCGACCCCGACGCCGGCGACCCAGCCAAGGCACATCGCAAGGCCTGGCTCAAGGACTGACTTTGCCTCGCGTCGACATCGCAGGCCCGGCGCCTGCGATGTCGGCTCGATCAGGAAACGGCGTTAATGACGAACTGATCACATCATTTGATTCAGAACTCGTCCTCGGGTCGGATCACCTCGCCCGAGGCGGGGGTGCTCAATGCCTTCAGGTGGCTCGGCTTGACGCCCGTCCTGATGAAGCGGACCGAGCCGTCGGATAAGAGGAACAGGGCGCCGGTCTTCTGGGGACTCCCGAACCCTTCGGGCGATTGATTGATCCCCAAACCGGGATCACGCCGGTTCATCGGATCGCCCCAGGGCTTGAAGCCCTCGGCAACCTCGCCCGCCATCAGGGTCTGGCTCGTGCCATCCTTGAAGTCCTCGATCCGCAATGCCTTGTCATTCCCGAGCACCCTTACGTTTGCCGTGTAGTGCGTGAGGGCATATCCCGCCGCATCCTTCTCCTCGGGGGAGCCGAACTCGGGGTTCAGGAGCCCTCGAAGCGGCGTCTGGAATGCCCTCGCGTTCACAGGCTCATCCCAGGGCGACAGGAAGTCAATCTGCTCGGCGAGGGCGGTCTCTTCCATGAAGGGCAGCAAGAGCGACTGCCAGCTATGGAGGGGCCTCCCCGTGCGGTCGAACGTAGAGCCGGGCGGGAACGTGCCGATTGATTGATTGTAGTTGTAGAAGGCCAACCCTATCTGCTTGAGGTTATTCACCGACCTAACCCGGCTCACGGCGGGCGACCCTCCGAATGTGAGGAGCCGGTCCTTCGACGCCAGCAGCCAGCCGAGTTGATGGACGACCCCGACCGTCGCCACGCCCGAGGCGAACAGGATGACCACGCCTCCCACGACCGCGGCCGTCCAGCGCTTCCTCCAACGCCATTGCGAGTTCGAACCGGCCTCGGCCAACCGGGGCACGAGCCAGGTCAGGAACCCGTGCAGGCCTAGCGCAAACGCGACCACCGCCGCGGTCGCCGCGAGGACGCTGCCGACATTCAGCGTCAATTGGGGGATGACGCGGTAGAGGAAGGGAGCCCAGCCGAATGCGAGGTTGAGGGCCAGGTCGAACGGGAGGATGATCCCCATGCAGATCAGGAGCATGGATACGACGAAGGCGATGATGATCAAGGTGAGTCTCGACATCACTTCCCTCCCGATGCCAGGAGGTTCTTGATCTGCTCGAACGTCATCGGCCTGACCGCCAGGCTCGTGAAGAGCACGAGGGGATGCTTATCGAAAATCGCAGGCTCGATGGCCAGGGGACGTTCATCGCCGCCCTGGCGTTGCCCCTGGATATATCGATATTTCATCTCGGACGGGTCGGGGACCACCCAGGCCTTCTCGGGGATCTCGGCGACCTGGGCGTCGGGAGGGAATTGCCCGCCGTGACTCTCGGCGTAATGCGAGAGGAGGAGCCCCAGGCTCTCCAACTTCTGGCGCCGAAGGGAGAGCTTCGCAGGGTCCGGGTTTGGAGCCGGTTTCGTCTTGGCCTCATCAAGCTTGTAGGTGAGCCCGTCCTTGCGCCAGGCTCCCGGCGTCAACAACTCACGGGCGCCGGAAATCATGGTCAGAACGATCAGGAACAGCAGGCCCCAGAGGGTCATGACGCCGATCGCCCTGCGGAAGGAGAGCCGAGGCAGTCTCGGGAAATCGCCGGTCAGGCCATTCCAGATCCGCTGGAACAGCCAGGCACACACCAGGAAGGTCGCGAGGAAGAACGAGATGCTCTGGAGGCGAAGCCTGGCGAGATCCTCCAGCGTCGCGAACGGCGAAGGCATCCCAGCCTCCGCGGGCCCTTCGACAAGGGACCACGCCGCGAGGGCGTACATCACGACCGCGAAACGTCGTCTCATCGCCGGTAACAACTCCATCGCTTTGGTCCGGCATCCGAAGGTATCGGGGTCGCGAGGCGGTCGATGCCACGAGTGCTCACCTTCACGGGCAGCCATCATCGGGCATGACTCCCACAACCGTCAACGCTCGCGAAAGGCAATTCGCACGACCACGTTATGAGAGCCCTGCACACGATCCGATACTTATTGATCAAGGATGTGTTGGTGTCAGCATCCGGCAAATCCCAAGGGCGCCGAGGGCCAGTGGGGTTGCGATGAGCGGGTCGTCTTCCTTGGACGCTTGCCAGCGATTCGACCAGAAGCCGTCGGGCCTCTGGCGCTCGATGAGGGCCTTCGCGAGTTCTTCGGTCCAGGGTACATCGCGGCCCTGGGAGCGGAAGTGAGAGGTGCCGAGGGCCCGGAAGGCATGGGCGGTCGACCAGGCCGTGTAGTAATAGGTGGCGTCGCGCTCGACCTCGCGTATTGGTTCGAAGGTCCCCGGGTTGCGACTGGGGTCGAAGTGGTTCTCGAGCCAGGCTCGCGCGGCGATGACGCGTGGATGTTTGGCCGAGAGCCCGCAGCGCAGGAGGGCGCGAAGGCCATCGGCGGTCGGGCCGCCGTAGGAGTGGTAACGCTCGCGACCATCTGAGTCGACCCCAGCCACGCCCGCCTTGTTCCGCACGGGGTCGGTGGGGGAGAGGAAGAAGCCGCCGTCGGCGAAGCGAGAATGGTGCTCGTCGAAGTTCTGGCAGCGCTGCACGAATTGTAGGGCCTTCTGGATGGCCGGGGTATCGTTCGATGAACCGGAGATCCCGAGGGCCCCGAGGGCGAAGAGGGTGGAGGAGAGGTCGGCGTCGGCCGGTGATCCTGCGTTCGCATCGATGGATTGTTTGCTCGTCGGGAAGGTCGCGTAGCCCCAGGCGCCGTAGGCCGGGTCGTCCGGGGTCCAGCCGAGGTCCTCGGTGAGCTGCCTCGATTGCAGGTCGGCGAGCCAGGCGTCGCGCGGACGTGTGCCACTGCCCGTGTCGTATCGGCTGAGGACGATGGCAGCCGTCGATGCCGAGTAGACGGGATAGATCGCGCCGAACGGGCCGTAGTCGATCGAGCCGTCCTGACGAACGCGGCGAGCGAGGTACTCGGCGCCGAGCCGCCTGGCTCGTTCGGATCCTGGCACGCTTGGGCCATAAAGGATCGCCTTGAGCACGGGGCCCGTCAGCGAGAGGCCGTCCTTCAGGGCTCCATAGGTCTTCGAACACCAGGAGCCATTGCTTGATTGAGCTCCAATGAGGGCTCGAAGGCCCGAGGCGAGGGCGGCGTCCATCTCCTCGAGCAGCGTCCTGCGGCGGGCCTTGCAACCCGACACGCCAAGGCCCATCGAGATCATCGAGAGGGCGAGACGACGGCTGATCGATGCTTTGGGAAGGGAATGACGACAAGAGGGCACGGTCTCTTCATACATTGACCCCGTTGCCATGATGAGATTCCGATCACGCCACGGAGTTGGGAACGCGTGAGGTGCTGAGCGAAATTTGCCAGCACCTCACACGGCGACTTATTTACTTATCTATTTTCTTAACTCTTGGCTATTTTTCAACGGATTTCTGCACAGGCTCAATGCACCGACTCTTTCGCTTCGGCGGCCGGCTTTGCCTTCACGGGGACGGGCGTGCGATCGGCCATCAGGACGAGCAGCGCGGTGGAGGTGCAGAAGGTCTTGCCGGTGATGCAGTGGTGGCCCGACCAGCTACCGTCCTGGTTCTGGATGCGGTCGAGGTTGCTGGCCATCGCGTCGTCCCAGCGCTTCCAGTCATGGCCGCCCTTGAGAACCAGGCTCTCACTGATGTTCATGTAGCTGAGGAATTCCTCGCCGCCGTTGGAGCCGAAGCCGGCGACGAAGCCGGCGTCGTCGAGGCGGCCGAGCAGGGCTTTCTGCGATTCCTGATGGGCCTTGCGAGTATTCTCGACGCGGTCCAGGCCGCGTTTGGCGAAGCTGCGATCCTTGTCGTTCTTGGCGGTGTCGTACATCATGCGGAACTTGGCTTCCGCCGCCTCGTTGGTGTTGACCGAGTCCTGCAGGGTGCTCAGGTTCGAGGCCCGTGCGTAGAGCTCGACGCCGGCGGCTCCGTCCATGGCGAAGCCGCGGCCGCCTCCCATCATGCCCGCCATGCCCATGCCTCCCGCCCTGGACATGCCGGAGACTTTGGCCCGACCGGCGGTCCTGGTACCTGCGGTCTCGCCGGGGGCGGATTCCAGCAGCGCCACGGTCTCGACCGGGGGAGCGGCGGCCGTGGCCGGCTTCGCGGAGGCGGCGTTCGACTGGGCCACGGCGAAGCTCTCGGTCTTCGCGAGGACCTCGGCCGGGACGTTCGCACCGGCCTGCGCGGCTCGGTTCAGCCCTTTGCCGCCGACCGATTGCGCGAGGATCGGGGCCCAGCCGGTCGCGTTATCCCAGGTGCCGTCGGCCTTCTGGTGCTTCTTGATCTTGGCCAGGACCTTGTCGAGCGACTGGTTGACCTCACGGTTGGCCTGCTCGTCACGCATGCGGCCCTTGACCTCGGCGAGGAATAACGAGGCGAGGAATGTGTCGATATTTGGACCCAGTTTCATCTGGACGCGGGTCCCCTTGACGTTTGAGACGTCCAGCGAGTCGGGGGCCGAGGCGTCGACCTGGGACCGCACGTATTTGACCGCCCTGGCAACGGCCTCCTTGTAGGTGCCGCTCTCCGGCGTGTGGCCGGCTCGGAGCAAGGCGAGCGCGGCGATGCAGGTGTCGGCGACGTTGGGGGTGTCGGTGAACTGCTTGCCGCCGCCGGGGTGCATGGTCGCCGCCTCTTCCCCCTGGCTCCAGCCGCCGTTGGGGTGCTGGTGTTCGACCAGCCAGGCCAGGCCTTTCGCCACGTGATCGCTCAGGGCCTTGGGCGGGACAGCCGTGGTCCAGACCGTGGGGGCTGGGTCGGCCTTCGCCTCGCCGACTTCCTTCTGAGCGGGGGGAGGCTCATCGGCGAGAGCCACCGAGACGACGGAACGGCAAGACTCCCAGACGATGCTCAGCACCGCCAGGGCCGCCAGGGCCAGCATCGCAAACCGCTTGAACATCGGACCACCTCCTCGAAGGACGGGAGCGCGGGCACCAGCATCGAAGCGACTCGTTCCCTTGGACGTGCCGAGTCGCGGCGAAGTTCCGGGTTCGCAGAAATCGGTCATGGCCCGCATCGTCGCTATCTCGTTAACGCTCGAGGGGCCGAGTCATGAGGAGGAGGTCGCAATTTTTCTCCAGGGGCTCGGAACAGGATCCACCAAACATCCTCACCCTTTGGCGAGTTGCGTCGGGATCGAACCGACGATTCGAACACGCAAAGAGGACGGGCCGCACTCGCCGGCGCGGCACGTCCTGCGGGGAAAACGCGAGGCTCAAGAACGGCAAGATCAGAGCAAGACCGGCTTGCCGAGCTTCCGGCGCACGGCGACCATCTGGCCGGCGTGGAGGCTCGCATGGGTCCCGACGAGGCTCATGAGCGCGAGGACGGTCGGGACGAACTTCGACCCGGTCTCCGCGTTCATATCCTCATCGGTCAAGTCGTCGAGGGCCCGGTAAGACCCGGCGCGGGTCTTCGCCCAGAGGTCGAGGTATTCCTCCTTGCTGAGGGCGGGCTTGAAGGCTCCGCTCTGCATGACTTCCTTGGCGTGGGCCTCCTTGAACCCCTCTGGGAGCGGCGGGCAGAAGCCGGGGCGGACCTTCTCGATGGCCCCGTGCTCGACCGCGATCACGTGGCCGATCTGCCAGGCCGCGGGGTTCATCCCCGAGACCGGCACGGCCGCGAGTTCTTCGTCGGTGAGGTCCTGGAAGTAGAGCTTGAGCAGATACTCGCCCATCCCCATCGAGGCTCGGATGGCATCTTTCGCGGTCGGCATGGATAGCTCCCGAATTGACAGACAAGTCTGTCCAGAACGTCGGCAGTGGAAACCTTCTGACGGACTGACTGAGGCCAGGTTGAGATTCGCCGACATGCGAATCTCAAGCGGATTTCGTCGGGCGACGCTTCGGCCGGGCCGTGGCGTCACGGATGAGGAGCGCGGCGGTCGTGCAGGCCGTCGCGGCATGCTGGGGATCGCGATGGATCAGGGTCATCGAGATCGTCCCCTCGATCAGCAGGGACAGTTGCGAGACGAGAAGCGTCGGATCTTGCACACCGGCGGCCGCGGCGAGGCTCTCGAGGAAGAGGCGTCGGCCCTGTCGCAACTCGAGCTCGACCCCCTGGATCCGAAGATCCAGGCCCCGACATTCGGCGACCGCATTGAACAGCAGACAGCCGCGGAAATCCTTGCCGTTGACCCACGCGGCCAGGACTTCGAAGACGGCGATCAACTGCTCCTTGGGCGTGCTCGCCCGGCGCTCGACCTCCGTGCGGAACCATTCCCGCCACCTCGCCTCGTTGTCGCGGAGGACGGCGAGGATCAGGTCATCCTTGGACCTGAAGTGCTTGTAGAGGGTCATCTTCGCGACGCCGCTCTCGGCCAGGATCGTGTCGATGCCGGTGGCGAGGATCCCCTTCTCGTAGAAGAGTCCCCGCGCCGTCTCGACAAGTTCATCCCGCTTCGACGATCGCTTCATTGACCCTCCATACATACAGGTCTGTCTATTTTAGGGAGATCGGCGGGAAGATCAAGGAGGGAAGGGGGCGGCATCGTCGAATTTTCGAAGGGAGCGAACCGAGCCTCCGGTCTGGAGGGCTCGGTCCGGCGAATGAGTCGGGGCGTGGGGGATTACTCCGGCTTGCGGCCGACGAGCACGACGATCGGGAAGCTGAAGCGGATCTGCCCATCCTTACGATAGGCCCCGACGCCCAGGCGGTCGTGGCCGATGTCGTCGGCGAAGATTTGCCGGACCTTGTCGTCGTCGCCCGGGTTGGGGAAGCAGCCGGCGAGGAGGTCTTCGAGGACGACCTCGAGGCCGTAGAAGCCGACCTCCACGTCGACGAGGCCGGCGTCGCGGAAGAGGTCCGCGAACTCGCCGAGGCCCAGGGCGCGGACGTGGGAGGGGTCGCGGAGCGTCTCGACGCGGTCGTAGGCTTCTCCCTGCTCGGGATCTCGCGAGTAGACGTCCACCACGACCACGCGGCCGCCGGGCTTGCCGACGCGGACCATCTCGTCGAGCACGCGGCGGGGCTCGAGCATATGATGGAACGAATAGCGCGTGAAGACGAGGTCGAAGGCGGCGTCCTCGAAGGGCAGGGCGGTGACGTCGCCGACGCGCCAGTCCACGTTGGTCAGGCCGCGCGAGGCCTGGAGTTCCCTTGCCTGCTCGATCATGGCGGGTGTCAGGTCGATGCCCGTTACATGCTGGGCGAACTTGGCGAAGGCGGTCGCGACGAGGCCGGGGCCGCAGGCGACATCGAGCACGGCGTCGGTCGGCTGCACGGCGGAGGCCCGCAGGACGTGCTCGAGGGACGACTCGTTGGAGTGGGCCGGGAATTCCTTGAACGGGACGGCCTGCCTGGTGAATTGCTCGAGGATCAGGCGGCGTTGGGTTTCGGCGTTCATGCGCGTGCCCTGGCGGTCGGAGGAATGGCCCGTTGCGGCGGACGGACTGCCCGCCGTCGCCCGGCCGATTCGTGGGATCGCCCAAGTTTAGGAAGGGACCACGCGACCGTCTTGAACGTTCTTGCTGGCGTCGCGATAACGCCCCGGCGTGACCCCGGTGAGACGCCGGAAATGCCGGGTCAGATGCGCCTGGTCGGCGAAGCCAAGCCGGGCGGCGACCTCGCAGACGGGCTCCCCTTGTCTCAAGAGGACGCGAGCCCGGGAGACTCGGGCCTGCAGGAGATAGGCGTGCGGGGGCATGCCGAAGGCGCGTCGGAACGACCGCGAGAAATGGTAGGGGCTCAGGCCGGCGATCGCGGCGAGTTGGGCCAGGTCGACGCCGTCATAGGGGCAGCTTTCGAGATAGTCACGGACGCGCTCGAGCGAGGCATGGCCGCGCTCGGGCAACCTCGGGGCGATGAGGCTACGCTCATGGATTCCGCGAACCAGCGACTCCACGAGGTCGAGGATCTCGACCTCCAGCATCAGGCGCGAGGTGTCCCGGGCGATCGCGTCATGGACCCGGAGGAACGTCTTCGCCAGGGCCGGGTCGGCGCGAGTGCCGGGAGCGACTTCCGCGAATGAGGCCTCGGGCAGATAGACGGTGTCGAACCGCCAGGCCTCGCAAGCTGCCGGGGAGAGGGAATGGACCTGGCCGGGCGGGATGATGACGAGGTGTCCGGGCGGGGATTCCGTGCGGCTCTCGCCGATCCAGAACGAGCCGGAGCCCTCGCGCGTCAGGCTGAGCTGGACCTGATTGTGCGTGTGCCGCGTCTGGGCGTGCGAGGTCCATGACGAGGTCCAGGCCTCGAGATCCAGGCCCGGCGACCTCCTCAGGGCGTTCCAGTTCGCTTCCTGCCTCGATGAACCCAACGCGAAGCCTCCTCGTCCCCATCGAACGACCTACAGCCCTTGCGATGAGCAAAGAACGCACCCGACGCCTCGCGAGTTCGCGCAGGCGTCCAATCAACTCGAATGGGGATTCTCCGCATTCCAACCGATCGGGGCGGAGGAGGGAAGGCCTGATCGGTCCCCCGGCGGTTGCAACGCCGGGGGGAACCCAGGCTCATACCATCAAACGTCGAGTTTGTCGCGGAAGCCGCCGTAGACGATCTGGTTGACCATGTCGCGATCGTAGAAGTCGTGCGGGAACCCGAGTTCGACGCGGCTCACCTTGTCGAGCCGCTCAACCTGGGCGGGATCGAGCTTCAATTCGAGGCTCGCGAGGTTGTCCTTGAACTGGTCGAGCCGACGGGCGCCGACGATCGGGATGATCGGCTGCGAACGCTGGCGGAGCCAGGCCAGGGCCACTTGCGCGGGGGATCGGCCGCACTCGTTGGCGACGGCGAGGACCTCGCGGACGGTGGCGTCGACCTGCTCCGACGTCCGGAGCATGGGCTTCATCATGTCGGTGCCGAAGCGGCCTTCCGCCCCCTCCGCGCGCTCCTTGAGGTACTTGCCCGTCAGGAGCCCGCCGGCCAGGGGCGACCAGGCCGTCACGCCGATGCCGAGGGCCTGCGCCATGGGCAGGAGCTCGCGCTCGACGGTGCGCTCGACGAGGCTGTATTCGATCTGGAGCCCGACGAACGAGGTCCAGCCGCGCAGCTCGGCCAGCGTGTTGGCCCGGGCGATCAGCCAGGCGGGCATGTCGGAGATCCCCGCATAGAGGATCTTCCCCTGCCGCACGAGGTCGTCGAGCCCGCGCATCACCTCGTCGATCGGCGTGATCCGGTCCCAGATGTGGACCCAGTAGAGGTCGATGTAGTCGGTCCGGAGCCGCTTGAGGCTGGCCTCGACCGACTGCATCATGCTCTTGCGCTGGTTGCCGGCCGAGTTGACGTGGTTGTCGGGCGAGGGCATCGCGTTGGTGTACTTGGTCGCGAGCACCGCGCGGTCGCGGTTCCCCTCGAGGAACTCGCCGAGTTGGGTCTCGCTGGTGCCGTTCGTATAAACGTTGGCCGTATCGATGAAGTTGCCGCCGGCCTCGAAGAAGGTGTCGAGGATCTTGCGGCTCTCGTCTTTGGCCGACCCCCAGCCCCACTCCTCGCCGAATGTCATGGTCCCCAGGCAGAGCTCGGAGACGCGCAGGCCCGACCGACCCAGGAGCTGATATCGCATGTTTTACCCTTCACTCCATGTTTCGAAGATATCTCGATACGTACCCTGATTCAGGCCGACCCCGAATCCGTCGAGGCCAGGCGTTGCACGAGTCGGTCGAAGACCCGGATCTCCCCAGGGCGGAGCCGGCGCTGGCGCTCCTCGAAGGCCGCGTGGATCGCCGCCGTCCCGAGGCGCACGGCCTCGCGGCCCTCGTCCGTCAGGGCGAGCCGGAACCGGCGGAGGTCCCCCGGTTCCTTCGTCCGGAGCAGGTAGTTCTTCGCCTCCAACGGCTTCACGAGATACGTGACCGTCGGGGGCGGCAGGCCCAAGATCCTGGCCAGTTCTGCGGGATACGGCGACTCCTCGACCGCGGCCAGCAGGAGAAACGCCTTGGGCTGGAGGCCCAACGCATCGAGGCCCGGCTCGGCCTCCTCCATGATCAGGCCCATCAGACGCCAGAGCCGCCCGAATGTCCCGCAAAGGTCGTCCATCACTGTCCTCGGCGAATGGTAAGCCGAGGAACTTCCGAAGTCAAATAGTTTCATTCAAAACTATCAAGCGACCGCCAGGGCCTGGAGGGGCCGCTCACGGGCGGTTGGGGATGTATCGGTTCGCGAGCTCGGCGTAGTCCTCGCGGATGGGGCTGAAGGTGTCGAGGATGACGACGGGCCCCTCGACGACGATGACGCGGTGGGGGACCCCCGAGGGGATCAGGAACATCGCGCCCGGCGAGACGCGGCGGGTCTCGTCGCCGATGGTGAGGTCGACGACCCCCTTGATGAGCATCCCGCCCTGCTCGTGGGGGTGCGAGTGCGACGGGATCTCGGCCCCTTCGTCCATCTCGAGGTAGGAGAGCATGAGGTTCTTGCCGTACGGCGTCCTCATCCGGCAGCCGGGGACGGGTTCGATCGGCGGATGCTCAAAAATATCGATGAATCCCATGATGATCCCTCGAAATGCTTCGTGAATGAATAGGAGGCCGACCTCGCGCGTGCGGTGCCCGGGCACGACCCTTGGGTTACGGGCGATGTCGCCGCGGCCTCGCCTGGCATTATAAAAGGGCCGTCGGCCGTTTGCATTCCATCGCAGGTCGGGAGGCTCAGGGGCGCAGACGGAAGCGTCGGCGATAGTCGGAGGGGGTCATGCCGGTCTCGCGGCGGAAGGCGATCGACAGTTGGCGGCCGTCGGTGAATCCGGAGAGCTCCGCGATGGCCGACATCGACAGGTTCGTCTTCATCAGCAGGTCCCGCCCGCGCTCGATGTGGACCCGGCAGATCTCCTCGGAGATGCTCCGCTGCAGCCACTTGCGGAACCGGCGCTCGAGCGACCTCCGCGCGACGGGGACGGCCTCGAGCACGTCGGGGACCCGGATCGGCTGGTGAGCATGCTCCTGGATGAACCGGACGGCGTCGCTGACGTCGGGGTCGGCGACGGCGATCAGATCCGAGGACTGCCGGACGACCAGGCCGACGGGCGGGAGCACGACGACTGAGGTTGATGGGGTCTGACCCCGCATGCGCTGGTCAAGCAATGTCGCGGCCTCGTAGCCGATCCGCTGGGCGGGGAGGGCGACGCTGGAGAGGGAGGGCCGGCTCATCTCGCAGAGCAGGTCGTCGTTGTCGACCCCGACGATCGCCACGTCGTCGGGGACGGAGAAGCCGAGTTGTCGGCAGTATTCCGAGACCTGGGCGCCTTGCGTGTCGTGGCTGGTCAGGAGGCCGACCGGCTTCGTCAAGGAGGTCAGCCATTGCAGCAGGGGGCGGTTCCAGAACCACATCCCCGTCGGATCCTGAATGCGATGGACATCATCGTGGAAGACCGAGACCGTGAACCCGGCAGCCTCCGCGATCTCGATCAGGCCGCGCTCGCGGCCGAGCGAGAAATCGTGCTCGGGGTAGCCGACGAACCCGAAGGTCCGCACCCCGCGCTCGATCAGGTGGCGAGCCGCCATCCGGCCGACCTCCTCGTGGTCGACGACCACGCGAGGCATCGGCAACCCCGGCAGGACCCCGGAGACGTTGACCACCGGCTTCCCCAGCGCGAGGACCGCCTCGGCGATCGGCGAGTTGAAGAGGTGCCCGATGTAGCCATCACACCGTAGCGACTTCGCCAGGCCGATCGCCCGCTTCTCGGGGGCGATCGGGGTCAGGATCCAGTCGCTCCGCTCCTCGGCGAACGATTTAATCCCGCGCAGGATCTCGCGGTAGAAGGCCAGGGTATGCGCCATCACAAGGCCAACACGAATGCTTTCGGAGGGCATGAGTCGACCCGGGGCATCACGAGGGCGTGTCGCAAATCGACAAGAGATTTGCGCATTCTGGCATGGCGGCAGAGGGTGGTCAAACGTTGAATTGATCCTGGAAACCCCGCCGACGACTCTCAACGACCATTCCAGCGGCGGTAAAGACCGGGGACTCATTCCGATGACTTCGAGGCGTCTCCACCGGGTTTGGTGGTTCATCCTGCTGCTGACGGCGCTCCTACCGTCGACCGGCGACGCGGCCGAGAACGAGGTCGGGGCGGCGAAGTTCTACCGCGGCATCTGCCTGAACGGGCCGGGACTCGTCATCGACGGGCACGCTTGGGAGGGGAAGGACGCCCAGCACTATCTCTGCAACGGCCAGTCGTTCGAGAATCAGAAGGTCGGCCTCAAGCCGAACTGCGACCCCGAACACGCCCGGATGATCCGGAGCAGCCGCTGGGGGAATAACATCGACGTGGAATTGACGGATGTCCCCGACGGGATCTATCAGGTCTTCCTCTACGTCTGGGAGGACAACGACCCGACCCGGTTCCAAATCCTCGTGAACGACAGGCCGGTCGTCGACTCGTACAACAGCCGCGGCGAGGGGATCTGGGCCAGGCTCGGCCCCTGGAAGGTCGACGTCACCCAGGGCAAGGGTCGGATCAAGCTCTCGGCCAGGGGCGGGGACGCGAACCTGTCGGGGCTCGAGGTCTGGACGGGGCAGGGGGAAGTACCCAGGACATCAGCCAGTTCCTCGGCGACGCCCGAGCAGTTGCAATTCTTCGAATCCAGGATCCGCCCGATGCTGGTCCAGCACTGCTACTCGTGCCACAGCGCGGGCTCGAAGAAGATCGGCGGGAACCTGCAGGTCGACTCGCGACCGGCGCTGGAGCGGGGGGGCGACACCGAGCCCGCCATCGTCCCCTACGACACTGAGGCAAGCCTCCTGATGACGGCCATCCGCCAGACCGACCCCGGCCTGCGGATGCCGCCCAAATCCAAGCTCTCTCCCAATGAGATCGCCGACGTCGAGGCCTGGATCAAGATGGGGGCTCCCGACCCCAGGACCGAGGTCGCCGCGCCCACGGAGAAGGAGAAGTCGAAGTACGCGATCGACTGGGCCAAGGCCCGCGAGTTCTGGTCGTTCAAGCCGGTCAGCCCGCCCCAGCCGCCGGCCGTCCGCCAGCAGGACTGGCCGGCCAACGCGATCGACCACTTCATCCTGGCCAAACTCGAAAGCGAGGGGAGGAACCCCGTCGGCGAGGCCGATCGCCCGACCTTGATGCGCAGGGCAACCTACGACCTCACCGGCCTGCCCCCCACACCCGAGGAGATCGAGGCCTTCGTCAACGACAAGGCCCCCGACGCCTTCGCCCGCGTGGTGGATCGACTGCTGGCCTCGCCCAGGTATGGTGAGCGCTGGGGGAGGTACTGGCTCGACGTCGTGCGCTACGCCGACACGGCCGGGGATAACTCCGACTTCCCGATCCCCCAGATGGTCAAGTATCGCGACTGGGTCATCGCTGCCTTCAACCGGAACCTGCCGTACGACCGATTCGTGAAAGAGCAGCTTGCCGGCGACCTCCTGCCCGCGGCAGACCGGGCGCAGAAGAACGAGCAGACCATCGCCACGGGCTACATCGCCAACGCCCGGCGGTTCGGCTCGAGGGTCTCCGACTACCCGCAGCACCTGACGATCGAGGACACGATCGACAACGTCGGCCGCGCCTTCCTCGGGCTCACGATCAACTGCGCCCGCTGCCACGACCATAAGTTCGACCCGCTGGGCACCGAGGACTATTACGCCCTCTACGGCTTCTTCCAGAACACGCGCTATCCCTGGCCGGGGATCGAGCTGGAGCAGTCCCAGCGCGACCTCGTGCCGCTCGTCCCGCCCGCCGAGGTCGACGCCGCCATCGCCGCGAAGAAGGTTCGCCAGAAGGAGCTCGACGCCGAGGTCCATCGGGTCGAGAAGGATCGCGACGCCGCCAGGGGGGACGCCCGCAACAAGCTCGACAAGGCCTTGAGGAAGGCCAAGGCGAAGGCCGAGGAGTTCGAGAAGGACGCCTTGCCCTTCGACCAGGCCTACGCCGTCTCCGAGACGGGCGCGGCCGAGAACACGTTCGTGCAGATCAAGGGGGATCCGAACAAGAAGGGGGCGCTCGTCCCCCGTCACTTCCCGACGATCCTCGGCGGCGCCAAGCTGCCCGACGACGACCGCACGAGCGGCCGGCTCAAGCTGGCCGAGTGGATCGCCGACCCGAAGAACCCGCTAACGGCCAGGGTGGTCGTCAACCGCCTCTGGCTCTACCACTTCGGCAAGGGGATCGTGCCGACCCCCAACGACTTCGGCCGCCAGGGGAGGGCCCCGACGCATCCCGAGTTGCTCGACTGGCTCGCCAATCAGTTCGTGGCCTCGGGCTGGTCGGTCAAGGAGATGCACCGGACGATCATGCTCTCGAGGACGTACCGGCTCGCCAGCCACCACGAGGCGAAGCCGGACGAGCCCCCGGCCAAGCCCGAACTGCTGGGCGAATTCCCCAGGCGGAGGCTCGACGCCGAGGCGATCCGGGACACGCTGCTGACCCTCGCCGAGGGGCTCGAGCCGGGCCCCGGCGGCCCGCATCCGTTCCCGCCGCAGTCGCAGTGGAAGTACACCCAGCACAACCCGTTCAAGGCCATCTATGAGACGAACCGCCGCAGCGTCTACCTGATGACCCAGCGGATCCAGCGCCATCCGTACCTGGCGATCTTCGACGGCGCCGACCCCAGCGTCAGCACCCCCCAGCGGATCACCAGCACGACCCCGCTCCAGGCCCTCTACCTGCTCAATGACCCGTTCGTCCACGAGCAGTCCCGCAAGTTCGCCTCGCGACTCCTGAACATCAAGGGGGACGACCACGCACGCCTCGAGCGGGCCTACCTCCTGGCCCTGGGGCGGAAGCCGGAGCCGGAGGAGGCGGAGACGAGCCTGGCCTTCCTCCGGTCGGTCCGCCAGGAGCTGAACTCCGCGGGCACCGCCGCCGATCAGGTCGAGCCGCAGGCCTGGCATGCCTTCGCCAGGGCCCTCTTCCGCCTGAATGAGTTCGTCTACATCGACTGATTTCCAACCGGTTTCACATAAGACTCCGATCAATCGAGGCGAGAAAGAAAGAAGGGAACCCGATGCGAGACCGGCAACCGAATCTCCCACGTCGCGAGGTCTTGCGGAGCATGGTCGGCGGCTCCTTGCTGCTGCCGGGCCTCGTCTCGCAGCTCCTCGCCGAGTCGGTCCCGCAAGGAGCCGCAGGCGCGGGGCCCCTCGACCCGCTTTCCCCGAAGTCGCCGCACTTCGCGGCCAAGGCCAAGCGGGTGATCTTCCTCTTCTCGACCGGCGGCGTGTCGCACATGGACACGTTCGACGAGAAGCCCAAGCTGTTTGCCGCCGACGGCAAGATGACGGGCGTCGGCGGCGGGCTCTCGAACGAGCAGCGCGTCCTGCTCAAGCCCCTGTGGAAGTACCAGCCGGGGGGCAAGAGCGGCACGAAGGTCAGCGACCTCTTCCCGCATATCCGGGACTGCATGGACGACATCAGCCTGATCCGCTCGATGAAGTCGGACGACAACGAGCACTACCAGGCCACCCTGGCGATCCACACCGGCTCGTTCTTCTTCTCCAGGCCTAGCATCGGGTCGTGGGTCAGCTACGGCCTGGGGACGATGAACCAGAATCTGCCGTCGTTCATGGTCCTGGCTCCCCACCTGCCTTACGCCGGGACGCAGGTGTATGCCAATGACTTCCTGCCGGCCTACCACCAGGGGGTCCGGATCGTCCCCGGCCCCACGCCGATCGCGAACCTCGACCGCAGGACGCCCCAGGCCAAGATCCAGGAGATGGAGCTGGGCCTGGCCGAGGCATTCAACCGCCGCCATCGCGAGCGCCACGGCAATGACATGGAGCTCGCCGCCCGGATCCGGACGTTCGAGACCGCCTTCCACATGCAGACCGAGGCGAAGGACGCCTTCGAGATCAACCAGGAATCCGACAAGGTCCTCGACCTCTACGGGCTCAAGCGAGGCCAGACCGATAGCTTCGGCTGGCAGTGCCTCGTGGCCAGACGCCTCGTCGAGCGAGGGGTCCGCTTCGTCGAGCTGATCGACGGCAGTTCGAGCGCCAACTGGGACTCGCACGGCGACATGGCCGACCACGGCCCGAGGGCTAAGGCCATCGACCAGCCTATCGCCGGGCTCCTGAAAGATCTCAAGCGGCTGGGGATGCTCGACGACACGCTCGTCGTCTGGACGACCGAGTTCGGCCGCACCCCCGGCATCGACGGCACCAAGGGGCGCGGGCACCACAGCGCCTGCTTCTCATCATGGCTCGCCGGCGGCGGGGTGAAGGGGGGCTACACCTACGGCTGCACCGACGAGCTCGGGGCCAGAGTCGCCGAGAACCCCGTCCACGTCCACGACTTCCACGCGACGATCCTGCACCTCCTCGGGATCGACCACACCCGCCTGACCTACCGCCACGCCGGCCGCGACTATCGCCTCACCGACGTGAAAGGGAACGTCGTCCACGACATCATCGCCTGATCCGAAGCATCCGAGCAGGATCCCGAAGCCTCCCAACAAGAAACCGAGCGGTCGGTCCCAGGCGTGACCGACCGCTCGGTTTTCGCCATTTTCGGCTCGACCGACCCCACCTCTCGCCTCTTCGCAAGGCATTCATGCCTTGAAAAGCCAAAAACGCCAATGTATCGTCACCCGGGTCGATATATCAAAAGCCTCGATCCCCGGTCTCATGAAATTCCAGTCAAACGAGCAAGTGCTTCTGGCAATCTGGGGTGCTTTTTGCAATTATGGCAATCCTGGAAAGACGGAACAGGAGTATCGAGGGAGACGCAAGCCAAGCGGTGTCTTGGAATCTTCTGAGGGGGCATGCGTTCCATGTCGGATGCGGGATTCGCTCGCGTTGACCTCAAGCTGACGAGATGCGACCGGGAGCCGATCCACATTCCCGGCGCGATCCAGCCGCATGGTTTCCTCCTGACGTTGAGGTCGGACGACCTGACGATCCTTCGCGTCAGCGCCAATCTGCCCGGGTTCCTGGGCATCGACGCCGATCGGCTCATCGGCCGGCCCCTGGCCGAATTCGTCGAGGAAGGCCTGATCGGCCGCCTCGTCGAGGCCCTGCGGCAGGGCGACGCGAATGAGATCAACCCCGCCGTCGCCAGGTTCCTCGCCTCCCCGCAGAGTGACTTCGACGCGATCCTCCACGTCGGGGGAGATGAGACCATCCTCGAGCTGGAGCCGCGGTCGCTCGACCTTCGGGAACGAGAGGCGGCGTCGCTGGCGACCCTCCGGGGGTCCCTCGCTCGGGTCCAGGCGGCCGCGAGTCTCGAGGCCCTCTGCCAGACGACGGTCGACGAGGTCCGCCGGCTCACCGGCTTCGACCGGGTCATGATCTATCGGTTCGACGCCGACTGGAACGGCCAGGTGATCGCCGAGGCCAGGAACGAGGCGGTCGCGACGTTCCTGGGCCACCACTTCCCGGCCGGCGACATCCCGCCGCAGGCCAGGCAGCTCTACATTCACAATTACGTACGCATCATCCCCGACGCGGCCTACGAGCCCGCGGCGGTCCTCGGCGGCGACGATAAGCTCGACATGAGCCCTTGCGTGCTCCGCAGCGTATCGCCGGTCCATCTGGAATACATGCGGAACATGGGCGTGGCGGCCTCGATGAGCCTCTCGCTCGTCCGCGAGGGGCAGTTGTGGGCCCTGGTCGCCTGCCATCATTACGCCCCGAGGTACCTCGCCTACTCGACCCGCCAGAATTGCGAGCTGCTCGGCCGGCTCGTCTCGGCGCAGATCGAGGCCAGGGAGGCCGCCGATCTCTCCCGGTATCGGGACGAACGCACGGCGCTCCAGTCGAAGTTCCTCGAAGCGATCGCCTCGGGCGACCATTTCGGCGACACGCTGACAGGGGCGGCCCCGAACCTGCTCGACTACGTCGAGGCGGCCGGGGTCGCGGTGCTCTTCGAGGACCGCTGCGCGGTCGCCGGGGCGACCCCCGATCGCAACGCGCTCGAGGCCCTCCGCCAGTGGCTCATGGCCGGTCCCGAGGCCCCGATCTTCCACTCCCACTCTCTCCCATCCGTTTACGCGCCCGCGGAGTTGTGGAAGGACCTCGCCTGCGGCCTCCTGGCCGTGGAGGTCGTCCGCGAGAAGCGGGGACACGTCCTCTGGTTCCGCCCCGAGGTCGTCCGCACGGTGACCTGGGGGGGCGACCCGACCAGGTCGACGACGGTCGAGAACGGATCGACCCGGATCGGCCCGAGGAAGTCGTTCGAGGCTTGGAAGCAGCTCCTCCAGGGGCAGTCGCTGCCGTGGTCGGCCCGCGAGGTCGAGGCCGCGGCGTCGCTGCGCAACGTGCTGGTGAGCGTCGCAATGGCCGAGGTCCAGCGCCTCGAGGCCCAGACGCGGCTGCGGCACGAGGCCAACCACGATGCCCTCACGGGCCTACCCAACCGGATGCTCCTCCAGCGCAGGATCGAGCAGGCGATCAGGAACGCCACCGAGCCCGAGCAGACCCTCGCCTTGCTCCTGATCGACCTGGACCGATTCCGGGAGATCAACGACACCTTCGGGCATCATTACGGCGACCTCGCGCTCCAGCAGCTCCACCCGCGCTTCCGGCAGGTGCTGCGGCGGGCCGATACCATCGCCAGGCTCGGGGGCGATGAGTTCGGGATCCTGCTCCCCGACGCCGACGAGGCGGGCGCCTTGGAGGTCGCCAGGAAGCTGCTGGAATGCCTGGTCCCCCCCATCGAGGTGCACGACCAGAGCCTCGAGGTCAGCGGCAGCATCGGGATCGCCCTCTTCCCGGGGCATGGCAGGGATTCGATCACGCTCGTAAGGCGGGCCGACGTGGCGAGGTACGCGGCCAAGCGGGCCCATCGCGGCCTCGCCGTCTTCTCGCCCGAGCTTTCCCCGTACAATCCGGGGCGGCTCCCCCTGATCTCCGAGCTGCGTCGGGCCGTCGAGCGGGACCAGCTCCTGCTGCACTATCAGCCCAAGGTCGACCTCTGCACGATGCAGCCGTTCGGGGCGGAGGCCCTGATCCGCTGGTCGCACCCTCGCGAAGGCCTGATGCCTCCCGACGCCTTCATCCCCCTGGCCGAGCAGACGGGCCTGATCCGCCCCCTCGACTTCTGGGCCCTGGACGCCGCACTCCGCCAGTGCCGCGACTGGCAGGGAAGGGGGATGGGGCTCAACGTCGCCGTCAACCTGGCCGCGGTGAGCCTCCAGGACCACGACCTCCTGCCCACGATCGCCCGGATCCTCCGCGGCGCCGAGGCGGATCCGGCCTGGCTGACGGTCGAGATCACCGAGAGCGCCATGATCGAGGAGCCGTCGAGGGCGATGGAGGTCCTGAGCCAGATCCACGCGATGGGAGTCCGGATCGCGATCGACGACTTCGGCACCGGCTACTCCTCCCTCGCCTACCTCAAGGATCTCCCCGTCGACGAGGTGAAGGTCGACCGCTCCTTCGTGAAGAACATCACGACCAACGCCAAGACCGCCCACATCGTGCAATCGGTGATCGAGCTGGGCCACGGCCTCGGCCTGAGCGTCATCGCCGAGGGCATCGAGGACCAGGAGACCGCCGACCTCCTCACGTCGATGGGCTGCGACGGAGCCCAGGGCTTTTTCTTCAGCCGCCCGATCCCGCCCACCGACTTCGCGGGCTGGATGAACTCCTGGCCGGACGCCTTCACGCCGCCCGCATGAATCTGGCGACGATCAAATCCGGGGCGGTCTCGGCGTCGACTTGAGGTGGAAACGCGGGGCGGAACGTGACACGATTGTCAGTTCGGGCCGAGTCGGCCGCCCGGCGATGCCGAGGCCGAGGCAAGGTCGTCCATCGCGGCCCGCCCCGTGGCAATCTCCCGAGGAAGACATGGTCGACGAAATCGTCATCGATAGCCCCCTCGACATGCACGCGCATCTCCGGCAAGACGAGATGCTCCGCCTCGTCGCGCCCCTCACGTCGCGGTCGTGGGCCGGCGTGATGGCGATGCCGAACCTCTCCCCCATCGTCGACTCCCCGGCCGCGGCGGTCGCCTACCGCGCGGCGATCCTCGAGGCGGCGAAGGAAGGCTCGGACGAGCCATTCGAGGCCTATACGACCCTCTACTTCCAGACGCACTATACCCGGGATTTCCTGGCGGACGCGAAGCCGCACATCCTCTCGATCAAGTTCTACCCGCGGGGGATGACGACGAACTCGAGCCACGGTTGCGACCCGGCCGACCCGGGCGTCTACGATGTGCTCGCCAGTATGGAGGAACTCGGGATCCCCCTCTCCGTCCACCCGGAGGCCGAGGGCTATTACCACGACCGCGAGGAGCTCTTCGGCAAGTTCGTCCGCGACTGGGTCCGCCGGTTCCCGAAGCTGAAGGTCATCCTCGAGCACCTCTCCGACCGCCACAGCGTCGCCTTGCTCGACCTCCCGAACGTCCACGCCACGATCACGCCGCAACACCTGATGACGACCGGCAACGACTGGTTCGGCCCGCCGTTCAACCCGCACCTGTATTGCATGCCCTGCGTCAAGCGGCCCGAGGATCGCGACGCCCTCCTGCAGGCGTGCTTCTCGGATCACCCCGCGAAGATCATGGCCGGGACCGACTCGGCCCCGCACACCGAGGACCGCAAGGTGGCCTGCGGCTGTGCCGGCGTCTTCTCCGCGCCGATCGCCATCCAGCTCTATGCCCAGGTCTTCGCGAGTGCGGGCAAGGAGAACATGCTCCAGGCCTTCCTCAGCGACAACGCCCGCCGGATCTACGGCATCACCCCGCCCAAACGCACCGTCAGGCTCGTGAGGGAGCCGTTCGCCATCCCCAGCTCCTACGGCAACGTGATCCCGATGTGGGCGGGCGGGACCCTCGAATGGAGCATCAAGGCCTGACTTGAGGACGATCTGACGAGGGATCGAGGCCCGACGGCAGAGGTCGAGCCGCGAGGCGGCCGATTCGCCTTGACGACCCCGGCGGTTTCCCGACAATGCCCAGGCGCCGGGGTCTACGCCTCTCGATGGATCGAGTCGCGGCCGGTGACGCCTCGGACCAAGGATCGGGATGTGTTCCATCCAGGACCGAGGACCATCCCGCGTCTCTCCGCCGCGATCGCGATGAGTATCGCGCTCGCCTGCTCGGGCTGCGCCTTCGGGCCGTTCGCGTTGGAGCGCTCGCACGGCCGATACAACGAGGCCGTCCGGAAGGTCGAAGAGGAGCAGCTCCTGCGCAACCTCGTCCACATGCGCTACAACGAGGTGCCGCTCAACCTCAACGTCTCGTCGATCGCCGCGCAGTATGAGCTCGCGGGCGGTGCCGAGGCGAGGCCCTTCTTCGAGGCCCCCAATCCCTCGGGCAGCACATTCCGGTCCTTCACGTCGATCCTTCCCGACATCAACGTCAGCGGGGCCAACCGGCCGACCGTGACCCTGCTCCCGTCGGACAACGGGGCGGCCGTCGAGAAGTTCCTCACGCCGATCTCGATCGAGACGTTCATCCTGCTCCAGCAGACGAGCTGGCCGGCGGCGACGATCCTGCGCCTCTGGGTCGAGCGGGTCAACGGCCTGCCGAACGCAGTCACCGCCAGCGGCCCCCAGCGCGACATCGTCCCCGATTTCGCGCGATTCCGCCGCGTGACGGAATTGATCCAGGCGTCCTACGACCTGGGCCTCGCCGAGGTGAAACCCGAGGAACACCTCGCCGAGGTCGGAGGCCCCTTGCCGCAATCGGCCATGGTCGCCACGGCGGCCGTCGAGGCGGCGAAGAACAGCCTCGAATATCGACCTCGCGGCGACGGGACGACCTGGTCCCTCCTCCGCAAGGAGCGCCGGCTCGTCATCGAACTGCATCCCCACGCCCTCGGCCACCCAGTCATCGAGGAGATGGTCGGCCTGCTGAATCTCCAGCCGGGCCGGACCCGCTACGAGGTCGTCGTCGTGCGAGGGAACATGCCGGACCCGCTCCGGGTCCCGACTCCTCCCTCGAACCAATGCCAGGTCAGCCTGCGGTCGACGGCGCAGGTCTACTTCTACCTGGCCAACGGCGTCGAGGTCCCCTGCGACCACCTCGACGCGGGGCTCGTGAGACTCCCGACGGGCCCGGACGGGCTCCCCTTCGATGAGAGGGCCGTCACCGAGGACCTCTTCACCGTTCACGCCTGCCGGGGACACAAGCCGCCGCCGACGGCCTTCGTCGCCGTGAAATACCGCGACTACTGGTATTACATCGACGACCGCGATCAGCAGAGCAAGGCGACGTTCGCCCTGGCGCTGTCGCTCAGCCGCCTCGACTTCGCCCGCCAGCAACCGGGCGGGCCATTCCTCACGCTGCCCGTCGGTCGTTGAGCCTGCGGGACAAGTCGAAGCGTCCGCTCCACCCTGGGCGACGCGGACGCGATCGGGTCGTCACTTCACCTTCTCGGCGGCCCGCTCCTTGGCCTCCTTGATCTCCTTCAAGGTCTCCTCCAGGATCGTGTAGGCGGAGAAGCTCGGCGGGATCGAACGAGGCGGGAACTGCTTGAACGTCGATGCGAATTTCACGACCTCTTCCATCGTCCCGTAGACGCCGCCGATCTGGTTGAGCAGCCAATCCCAGTAGGTGTTGGACGTGATGTCCGCCCGCTCGAACGGGTCCTGGTAGAGGTTGAAGATCTTCTGGAGGCGGAGCTTGGTGAACGGCTCGGCCCAGACGCCCAGCGTCCCCTGGAGGCGCTGCTCGGCGAAGACGTACTTCATGTCGCCCATCCGCAGGCCCACGAGCAGGCCGTCGTCGTCGGCGTAGAAGAACCTGTTGCGGGCGCTCTTGGCCCCGTTGTTGTTCGCCGCCGTGCCTGTCACAGAGCGGAGGAACTTCGACTGGTCGTAGCCATCGAGATGCACCTTGTAGTTGATGCCGTTGGCCGCGTACCCTTCCGCCAGCTTGCTGGCGATCTCCGGCTCGCCCGCGATGGAGCAGAGCGTGGGGATCCAGTCGTTGTGGCTCATCATCTCGTTCGTCACGGTCCCCGGCTTGATCACCCCCGGCCAGCGGACCATGCAAGGGACGCGGAAGGCCCCCTCCCAGTTGGTGTTCTTCTCCGAGCGGAACGGCGTCATCGCTCCGTCAGGCCAGGTGTTCATGTGCGGCCCGTTATCGGTCGTGTAGACGACGATCGTGTCGTCGGCGATCCCCATCTCATCCAGGGATTTTAGGATCGAGCCGATGGTCTCGTCGTGCTCGATCATGCCGTCGACGTACTCGCTGTTGCCGTGTTGGTATCGGCCGCGATGCTCGGGGCGGACATGCGTACGCAGGTGCATCCGGGTCGCGTTAAACCAGCAGAAGAAGGGCTTGTTCGCCGAGTGCTGGCGCTTCATGTAGTCGATGGCGGCGGCGGAGGTCTCGTCGTCGATCGTCTCCATCCGCTTCTTCGTGAGCGGGCCGCTATCCACGATGACCTGCTTGCCGACCTTGCCGAAGCGAGGGTCGACCGTGGGGTCGTCCTTGTCGCTGGCCTTGCACTTGAGCACGCCTCGAGGGCCGAACTTGGCGCGATAGGCCGGGTCCTTGGGATAGTCGGGCAGCTCGGGCTCCTCCTCGGCGTTCAGGTGGTAGAGGTTGCCGAAGAATTCGTCGAAGCCGTTGACGGTCGGCAGGGTCTCGTTGCGATCGCCGACGTGGTTCTTGCCGAACTGCCCCGTGGCATAGCCGAGGTTCTTGAGCAGGCCGCCGATGGACGGATCGAGCTGACTCATCCCCATCGGGGCGCCCGGGAACCCGACCTTCGTGAGCCCCGTGCGGATGCCGTGCTGCCCCGTGAGGAAGGCCGCACGCCCCGCGGTGCATGACTGCTCGCCATAGTAGTGGAGGAATCGGAGCCCCTCGTTGGCGATCCGATCGATATTCGGCGTCTCGAACCCCATCAGGCCGTCGCTGTAGGCGCTGATGTTCGTCGTGCCGATGTCGTCGCCGAAGATGACGAGGATGTTCGGCTTCTTCGAGCCACCCTCGGCCCTGGGAGCCGCCGATGGCCCTTGCTGCGCGGCGGCCGAGGCCAGGAGGATCTCCCGGCGCGAGGCCGTGGAGCACTGCTGGGGCGGCGTCTCCTCCGCCTCCACCGGCGCGGGGGCGACGGCCACGCGGGTCGCCTTCGGGGTGGTCTCGGAGCCTCGGATGAACCTCGGCTGCCCGTTGGCCGCGAGCCAGCCGAACAACGCCCCCGCCGCGATCGCCGCAGCCGTCCTCAAGGTCGAACCGGATCGCACGATGTCGTCCCCTTTCCCATTCCAGGCGCCAGGCCTCTTGGATGATGCACGTGGATCATATCCCGCCGGAAGTCATACCCCTCGCGCCGCGAGGATCGCTCGCGAGCCCGAGGGCAAGTCTGGCCAGATTCGACGCATCGGGGACCGGGTAGGCCGAAACGGCCCGCCCCGCACGTGACCCACTTTCCACTCCGGCGAACAGGACCGCCGTCATGATCCAACGCCGGTCGACGTAACGCAAGGGGCGGGGCCCGGCTCACGTCGTCATCATAAATCCTGATTACGGGCGGGAGAAAGGCAGCATGGACGAGATCCACACCGTTCGAAGTTGCGACTCCATGAAGCCGCGACCATAACTTTACAAGTATAAAAAATATGAAAAATAATAATTTTTACCACTCATAACATGACGCATTCCGGGCCTATTCCATCCCTCGGCCGCAGAGAGTCTTTCTCCTTCCAATTTCTCCCCGATCGGCCATGATCGACGCCCCATTCATCTCGCGTGCGGGCAGTCGGACGATCCAGCTCATCGTCGATGATGCGGCGAATCCGCCTCGGGAGTGGCTCGCAAGGCGAAGTCCTCTTGCCTTAGCGAAGGCAATCCGACTATAAATTCTCAACACCCTATAGACTTATATAAAGCTTGTCGAATTTCTGTCTAGGTGATTTCCCGAATTCGCTAGCCATAGCGATATCGTCAAGTTCCTTGAGGGAAGACATCCCGTAGTCCTCCGATCCGCCCTGGGGATGCACGGCATGTACAATGATCAGCAGATCCGGGCGGTGATCGCCCGGGGCGTCTCCATCATGATTTGCTATCGCCGCGACACGGAGAACCCTCGAGTCAAATGTGAGATGATCGCGAGGGCCGAATCGCTGGGCGGACTGGTGGATGAGCTGGCGATGTGCCCCTCCGAATTGGATCGCCTGATCCTGCGGCCGGTCAAGGACGAGTTGATCATCCGCTACGGCCCCGATATCGGGCCCAAGCTCTACGCCGAGTTCCTCGCCGCCTTCGATGACGGACTCCGACTCCATCACGAAGCCGCGCCCCCTGCGCCCGAGCACGACTCACCCGTCGAGCCGCCCGTCGGCAGCGAGGCAATCACCGAACCGGGAGGGGGGAACGAGCAACCCGCCGAGCAAGCCACGCCGTGACTACCTCGTTCGACCGGCTCCGCCTGGTAATCCACGCCCCACGCGTCCTTGCCACATCTGGTGACACGAGGTTCCTCGTAGCCTCTCAGGCCAATGAGATCTGGCCTCTCAGAGCTTTACTTCTCTATTTCAACTAAATGTCAAAATGAAAGTCCGATAACAACGACACGGCCGCACTCGCCCCGTACAAACGAGGCGTTTGCAGTCCCAATCATTCGCATCGAGGGGCAATGGATTTCAGGGGAGAAGAGAGGCTGCGACGCCAATGAACCAATGAACGACGAAAGGCCGGGATGACCCGGCCCTTATCCGTCGACTGATATTGCTGAGACAAGAAATGATCGCAAACCTGTGTGATAGTGTGGACTTACACACCACCAACACTTTCTCATAACTTTCGGGATTCTCGCCGCAAGAGGTTGGCTTGCGGGGCTTTGCGCCGGCCCGCGTGGCCCTGCGCTAGTGCCCCCCGTAGGACTCGAACCTACAACCCGCTGATTAAGAGTCAGCTGCTCTGCCAATTGAGCTAGGGAGGCGACTGACTGTCGTAGCCAGAGAGAACATTATCAGCCGGCGGAGGCCAAATTACAAGACCCTAGTCCCGGACTTTTCGAAGGTTTTCATTGAGCGATGAAACGACCCAAAACACGAGGGGAAGGTCATGCTTCCGCAGGCCGGCAGTATGAAGGAATACGAGATGCCAATAGGCTCGACCGGGTCGGCTTGATATAATCAAAGCGAGTGAAGGGGATTGGAATTCTCCAGGTTCAGCTCACCCTGAGAGTCAAAAGGCGATGCGCCGGGACTTGGACGACACGCTACAGGGTTGGCCCTACGAACCCGAGCCAGGTGAGGTCATCGCTCGCGAGGTCCGTGCGCGAGACGGCCGGACCGTGATCCAGGTCCGGGTCGAGCTGGGCGTGCTCCAGATGGAGATCGGCGGCCGTCCGGACGGCCTCAAGCCGCACGGATTCGCCACCTACCTCGAATACCTGCGCTATCGGGCCGCCGGGAAGGGGAACGCCAAGTCGAGCCGGGCCTCGGCGTGGACGATGTCCACCGAACACTGCACGGCCGCCGACCGCGAGCTGATGCAGTTCCACCATCGCCGGCTCGCCTGGCTGACCCTGCAGCGCTACGACAAGGCGCTCCTCGACGCCGAACACACGCTTGCGATGATGGACTTCATCGCGGAACACAGCAACGACGCGGAGTACATCGCCTCGCACGAGCGATTGAGGCCCCTCGTCCTCTTCCACCGCACCCAGGCCCTGGCCGCGCTCGCTCTCGAACGGCGCAAGCCCGAAGAGGCCGTCGACATCGTCCGCGAGGGGATCGACCGGCTCACGACCCCGCCCAGGCACGACGCCGATGAGGATGAGGACGAGGACGAGGCGGAATCGGGGGAGTCCCCCAATCAACCGCTCATCGAGCAGCTCCGGATCCTCGAGCAAGACATCCGCAAGAACTTCTCGGTCCAGAAGACGCTCAAAGAGCAGCTCGACGAGGCCGTGGCCGACGAGGACTACGAGCGCGCCGCCAAGCTCCGCGACCAGATCCGAGCCAGGGCCCGACGCTGAGGCTCGGGCCCTTCGGATTCCAACCTCAAGCGGGCCAGGCGACGCTGGCGGCGGGGAAAATCGGCCCCTCGACACAGACGCGGCGGAGGTCGACCGAACCATCCTCCTGACGGATCGGCGCGACGCAACTGAAGCAGGCGCCGAAGCCGCAGGCCATGTGGTTCTCGAGCGAGAGCAGGCAAGGGACGCCGTACTGTTCGACGAGCCTCGTCAGCGCCGCGAGCATCGGGGGCGGGCCGCAACCGACGACCATCGCCGGCCGCGCTCCTCGCTCGAGCTTCGCCTGCAAGAGCTGCGTGACGAAGCCGTGATGCCCGGCCGAGCCGTCATCGGTCGCGAGTTCGACGGCAATCCCGGCAGCCTCGAAATCGGTGACCCCGGCGGCGAGCGCCGCGGTGCGGACGCCGTAGAGTAGGGTGGTCGACGTCGCATAGGGACCGCCGCGAGGCGTGTCGGGCAGGCTCACGCCATACTCGGCGGCTCCGAGCCACCAGCGGCCGAGCGCCAGGAAAGGGGTCTGGCCGATCCCGCCCGCCACGAAGACGACATCCCCCTGAGGCGGGGCGCCGAAGCCATGGCCGAGGGGTCCCCAGGTCGTCACCCGATCGCCGTGCCGACGTTTGGCCAGGGCCGACGTCCCCTTGCCGATCACGAGGTAGACGACGTCGACCGCGCAGGGATCCCCGTTCGAATCCCGGGCCACGTCGTAGACCGCAAAGGGCCTCCCCAGCAGGGGCGAGGTCTCTTCGGTCGGCCGGATCATGAGGAACTGGCCGGGGAGGATGGACCTGGCCATCTCGGGATCATCGAGCCGGATCCGGTAGGTGTCGCGGGCGACCTCGACGTTCTCGAGGACCGTCACACTCCGCTGGGCCACGCACGCAGGGGCAACCGCTTCCACGCTCGATTCCCTCGGCTAGCTAGATAAGGGCGATCGGATTCCCTCAAAGGCGTCCGGACGGTATCCGCCGGGGTGTTGCGAGGGTTCCGCAGGGGGCGAATCCAGGGTCCCGACCGGCCCTGCCAGGAGGCGAGGCCAGGTCGGGTTGGATCGCGACGCGAAGGCTCAGGGATCTTACTGGTCGCCGTCGTCCGCGGGGCGCGGGCGCCTCGGGCCGAGCGAGGCCCTCGGGAAACGCCCCTTCGGCATGGGGCGACGCCCTTCGGGGCGGGGACGACGCGGACCCGAGCCCGTGTCGAGCCCGATGATTCGCCGCGTGGGGGGCTCGTCGATTGGGGGCTTGGGACGCTTCGACGCCGGCCCCGACTGGGGCTGGGGTCGTCGCTGCGACGGGGGCGGGCCCGAAGGGCGAGGCACCGGAGGACGGCCCTGCGAGCCTTCACCGCCCGGTCTCTGGGCGGGGCCGGGTCGCGAGCCAGTTCCAGGGCCGGGTCGCGGGCCGGGACCAGTGCCAGGTCGAGGACCGGAACCGGGTCGCGGGGCGGGGCCGGAACCGGCTACGGCTCGACGCTGCGACGGCGGCAGTTCCCTGGGTCGGGTCACGGGGACTCGCTTCTGCGGCCCATCGTCCATCTCGTCCATTTGATAGGGCTGGCCCGACGGCGTCCGGGCGGGGCGAGGCCTTCGGTCCTGAGGGGCACCGGGGCCGTTCGGCCGACGCGCCGGCCCGCCCGCGTAAGGACCGCCGGGGCGACGGCTCCTGCCCGCGTTCGAGGCCCCCGCGCGGTTCCTGGGCGGACCCGCGTTGGGACCGGGTCGGTCGTGACCATAGCGAGGCTCGGCCCCTTCGCGGCTCCGGGGCCCGCCTTCGCCGGCACCCGCACCGGGACGCGGCCGATTCGTCGGCGTCCGGGTCGGCCGGGCGTTCGAGAATCGCAGCGGCGCGACGGCGATGCCGGCGGCGACCTTCTGCAGGAGCTCGATCTCGAGGCGGGAGAGGGAACGGTGTTCGCCGGGGGCGAGCCCCTTCAAGGTGATCGGCCCCACGGCGATGCGGGTCAGCGACATCACCTTGTGCCCGAGCTTCGCCAGCATCCGGCGCACTTCGCGGTTCTTGCCCTCGGCGAGGACCATCTCGAGGATGGTCGCCTGGCCCCTCTTGCCGACGACCTTGACCCGCTTGGCCTTCACCTTGCCTTCGGCGAGCCAGACCCCTTCGGTCAGCTTGTTGAGCACCTCGCGCTCGGGCGTGCCGGCCACCACCGCGCGATACAGCTTCTCGACGCCGAACTTCGGATGCGCCAGCTTGTTGGCGAGTTCGCCGTCATTGGTCAGGAGGATGAGGCCCATGCTCATCTCGTCGAGCCGGCCCACCGTGTAGACGCGCTGGGGGATCTCGGGGAGCAGGTCGACGACGCGGGGGCGGCCCGAGGGGTCGTTGTTCGTCGAGACGTAGCCCTTGGGCTTCGAAACGGCGAAGTAGACCATCCGCTCGGGCTGGATCCGCTGGCCGTCGAGGGCGATCTTCGATTTCTCGGGGTCCACGCGAGTCCCGAGCTCGCGGACCACCTGATTATCCACCGTGACCCGCCCTTGGAGGATGAGTTCCTCGCACGCGCGTCTCGAGCCGACCCCGGCATGGGCCAGCACTTTCTGGAGCCGGTCCAACCCGCCATCGGCCTCGGCATTGCGAGGCTTGGCCTTGGGCCTGGGTTTGGACGACGACGACTGAGCCGGTCGGGGCGGGCCCGCCGGGCTTTGGCGACGAGCGGGGCCGCGTCTTTGTCCCTCCCCGTGCGGAGGACGACGATTGGCCATGAGAATCTCGATCCTTAAGAGCAAGCCGAGCTCGGACCCTTGCGGTCCGCGCAAAAAAGACGAACGCCAGTCCGGCGTTCCTTGAATTCCACATCCTAGCCGTCCGCCCAACCCTCTGTCCAGACCCCAGCGGTTCGCAGCGGAGGCGGGACTTCATGAATTCCTGGGCACTCGCCAGCGAGAGTCGACGGAGAACACCCACACTCCGAACGAGAAGCGGTAGCCCGCATTCAAGTGTCCATACGATGACATTTCGAGCCTCCTGGTTCGACGCGGTGTATTCGTCGATCGTCCATGCTCCATGTTTCCCGATCTCAACACACGTCTGCCGCAAGGCAGTGCAGAACGCTCGAATCAACGGGCCCTGGCATCGTTCCGACACCTGAAGTACGTTTTCTGGGGCAATCATCCCTTTCGTGCAGAGGATCCCGGCCAAGCTCCACGATTCAGGATCCAGGGAAGCACGTCCGATACGATACGGAAAGGCCTGGACGGGTCATGGCTTGAGTCCGCGTCAATCAAACTCAGAGAGATCTGATTGATCAGGTATGGGCCGATCACGGAGGTTCCCATGAGCAGAGTTCGACTCAACGCGTTCCCCCTCCTCGCCGCGGTCGTCCTCGCGACGGCCTCCGGGCCCGCCCTGGGCCAGGAAACCAAGGCGTCGCCGGGCAACTCGAAGATCAAGCAGGTGACCGCCCCGAAGGGGGGCAAGGTCAAGCCGCTGGAGGATGCCGAGTGCCTCGAACTCGCCTCTAAGATCTCGGAGGCGATTGGTGCCAAGGATTTCGAAGATTTCAACCGAGTCTTCGATTTCAACGCCATGCTCGAGGCCATGAGCGATGGGATACCCACCACCGATGAGTTCCGCGAGGACTTCCACAAGAGAAGTCTGAAAAGCCTCCAGGGGGACCAGGGAATCTTCGAGCGCATCGCCGAGCAAGTGAGCCGGGGGGGGAGTTACACGTTCCTCCGCCTCCACTCGCGCGATCAGCGCAAGACGGCCCTGTTCCGGATGATCCTGCCGGAAGAGTCGGGCGTGAACTATCACGAGTACTACCTCGCCAGGAAACCCGACGGAGGCGTCCATGCGACCGATCTCTACGTCTACCTGTCCGGCGAGACCATGAGCCAGACCCTGCGTCGGTTCTACCTCCCAGTCGCCGCCAGCGTGCCGCAGAATCCGTTCTCGAAGTTCAGCGGCCCCGAGAAGGACCTCGTGAAGTCCTTCGACACGGTCAAGAAGATGACTCACGGCATCAACGAGCGCAAGTTCCAGGATACCCTCGACGCCTATTTCGAGCTGCCGCCCAGCCTCCGGAAAGACAAGTACATGCTGCTATTGCGCATCCAGGCCGCCCAGGGGGCGAACGACGACAAGGTCTATCATGAGTCGCTGCAGACCTTCCGTATCATGCACCCCAAAGACCCGTGCGTCGACATCTTCTCGATCGATTATTTCCTCTTGAACAAAGAATTTGACAAGTGCATGACCTGCATCGATCGAGTCGACAAGGAGCTGGGAGGCGACCCCTATCTTGACGTACTTCGCGTCGGCCTCCACCGCACCGAGAACAAGCTCGATGTCGCCTGGCAGGACGTCACCCGAGCCATGAAGCGCGAACCGACCCTCTTCCAGGCCTATGAGGCCCAGCTCGACCTCTCGCTCGCCCTCAAGAAGTACGACAGCACCCTCAGCTCCTTGAAGATCCTTCGCGAGCAATTCGGCATCGTCTTCAAGGACCTGTCCACCGTCCCCGAATACGCCGGCTTCGTCGCCTCGCCCGAGTACAAAGCGTGGGAGGCCTATGCGAAGGCGAAGAAGGGCGAAGGCAAGCTGGACGAGCCGACAAAGGAAAAGGCCGGCGACAAGTAAGCCGCCGGCCTTCAAACCGAGAACCGCCACGGTCGGTCAGGCGACCGGCGGGGGCGGAGCGGGTTGCTGCTGGGAGAGGCAGTGCAGGGTTCCGAGGCCCAGGACGAGGTCGACGGCGTGGATGCCCACGACCTCGCGGCCGGGGAAGAGGTCGGCGAGGGTGTTCAACGCCAGGCGGTCGGCGGGGTCGTTGAAGGTGGGGACGATGACCACGCCGTTGGCGATGTAGAAATTCGCATAGCTCGCCGGGAGCCGGAACCCCTCGAAGACGACGGGCGACGGCATCGGCAGGGTCACGACGCGGAGCGATTGGCCGTCCTGGTCGTGGGCCGCTTGCAGGCGCCTGAGGTTGTCCTGGAGCGGTTCGTAGTTCGGGTCGGATTCGCGGTGCTCGACCACCGTGACGACCGTGGTCGGATCCACGAAACGCGCCAGGTCATCGACATGCCCATGCGTGTCGTCGCCGTCGATGCCGCGGTCGAGCCAGATGACGTGCCGGGCGCCGAGGTAGTCGGCGAAGACACGCTCCATGTCGGTGCGGTCGAGGAGCGGGTTGCGCGCCTGGATCTCGCTGAGCAAGCATTCCTCGGTGGTGAGTAACGTCCCCTTGCCGTTGACGTCGATCGCGCCCCCTTCCAGGACGACGCGAACCGGCCGGCCCTCGACCTCGAAATAAGGCTCCCAGCGCTTCAGGGCCAGCTTATCCGCCACCTTCGACGGGATCCTGTCGTCGTGCAGGTGGTTGTCGTACTTGGCCCAGGCGTTGAACTTCCAGTCGAGCAGGGCGACGCGGTCGGCCTCGGCCCTGTCATTGACGAGGAAGGTCGGACCGGAGTCGCGAAGCCAGACCCGGTCCGTGGCCGCCTTGAAGAACGTGACTCGCTCCATGTCGACGCCGTGGGCGTCGAGCTGCTCGGCCACGCGCTCGCGACGCTTCCGCCCCTTGATGACGATGTTGACCCGCTCGCCCTTGGTCAGCAGGCGGACGATCTCGACATACACCCAGGGGACCGGCGCGAACTTGCCGGGCCAGTCCTCGCGGTTGTGCGGCCAGGCAATCCAGGTAGCCTCATGCGGCTCCCACTCGGCTGGCATCCGGTATCCGAGCGACGCGGGGGTTTCGACGGGGGGCTGGCTCATGAGGTCGGATCCAGGAAGCGTTGCGTGATCGGGCCGTAGGCGTCGATCCGGCGGTCGCGGAGGAAGGGCCAGTTTCGCCTGGTTTCTTCGATCAGGCGAGGGTCGCACTTCACCACCAGGACCTCTTCCTTATCCTGGCTGGTGCGGGCGAGGATCCGGCCGAAGGGGTCGGCGACGAATGAGCCGCCCCAGAACTCGAGGCCCCCCTCGCTCGGCCCCTCGTGGCCGATCCGATTCACGGCGGCGACGAAGAGGCCGTTGCTGATCGCGTGGGCGCGCTGCATCGTCTCCCAGGCCGAGGCCTGGGCCTCGCCGTACTCCGCCTTCTCGGCGGGGTGCCAGCCGATGGCGGTCGGGTAGAAGAGGACCTCGGCCCCCTTGAGGGCGGTCAGGCGCGCGGCCTCTGGATACCACTGATCCCAGCAGACGAGCGTGCCCACCCTGGCCACCGAAGTTTCAATCGCCTGGAAACCGAGGTCGCCGGGGGTGAAGTAATACTTCTCGTAATAGAGGGGGTCGTCGGGGATGTGCATCTTCCGATACATGCCCCGGGTCGAGCCGTCGGCGTCGAAGACGACCGCGGTGTTGTGGTAGACCCCGGCCGTCCGGCGCTCGAAGACCGAGCCGACGACGACCGTCTTCGTCTCCTTCGCGACCTTCGCGAGGGCCTCGGTGGTCGGCCCCGGGATCGGCTCGGCGAGGTCGAACAGCTTGGAGTCCTCGACCTGGCAGAAGTACTGCGAGCGGAAAAGTTCGGGCAGGCAGGTGACCTGCGCCCCCTTCGCGGCGGCCTCGCGCAGCATCTCGCAGGCCCGGCGCAAGTTGTCATCGGGATCTGTCGAGCACCGCATCTGCACCAACGCGATCGTGAATGGTCGAGCGGGTCGACTCATCGTGCGAACATCCCCCTGTAAACCCCTTCAGGTAGTCACTTCGGCGACGTTTTCCATCCTATCAGAGAGGTCAAGACCCCGCGACCCGGCGTCGATCCCTGGGATCGGCGGGCCCCTTTGCAGTAAGATCGGGGCCGTCGACATGCGAGGCAGAGCCGATCAAAGCGGCATCACCCGAGGAGTTCCAAACCATGACAGGCCTTCGAATCCGGTCGTTGCTGATCCTGGTTTCGCTCTCGGCCCTCGCCTTCGCATTGATGCGGAAGCCGCCGGACCTGTCGAGACTCGAGGCCGTGGGATGATCCGCGAGGTCCTCAATGAACGAGCCCAGCGGCCTTACCGCTTGCCGAGGGTCGATGGGCTCGAGTTGTACGCGCTGGCGGCGGTCGCGGCCTTCGGGCTCCGACGGCTTATTCGTTCGAGCCCTCGCGCGCAGGCCGACGAGCCGACGAGCCCCGCCGTCGGGCCGACCTGAATCCAGCCCATGGGAGACACCCGCATGCGCAGTCTGGCGACCTTCATCATCTTCACAATCGCCTTCGCCGGCGCGAGCCGGGCCGACGAGCCTTTGACGCTCGACATCTGGCCGGGATCCGCGCCCGGCGACGATGGATCCATAGGGGAGGAGAAGGTCGAGACCAAGGCCGCCGACCCCGCGACGATCGTTCGCTATTCGAACGTGACGAAGCCGACGATCAAGGTCTTCCGTCCGGCCCCGGAAACGAACAGCGGGGTCGCCTTGATCATCTTCCCGGGAGGCGGCTACAACTCCCTGGCCTGGGCCCATGAAGGGGAGCAGGTCGCGAAGTGGCTCAACACCCTCGGCGTGACGGGGATCGTGCTCAAATATCGCATTCCTCGGAGGGGGTCGACCGCCAAGGACGAGCCGCCTCCCCAGGCCCTCGCCGATGCGCAGCGGGCCCTGAGCCTCGTCCGCAGCAAGGCGGGCGAATGGGGGATCGACGCCGCGAAGGTCGGGATCCTCGGGTTCTCGGCGGGAGGTCACCTCGGCGCCTGGCTCTCGACGAACTATGAGCGTCGCGGCTATGAGCCCATCGACGACATCGACAAGGTCAACAGCCGCCCCGACTTCGCCGCCCTGATCTACCCTGCGTATCTGCTGGCGAAGGGGACGAGCGAGCTCGCAAAGGAGATCCGGGTCTCCGCGAAGACCCCGCCAACCTTCCTGGCGCATGCCGGCGACGACCGCCACACCCCCGAGAACAGCGTGGCCTATTACCTCGCGCTGAAGCGTGCGGGAGTCCCGGCCGAGTTGCATGTCTTCGCCACGGGCGGGCACGGCTTCGGCATGCGGAAGGGGGAACACCCCGTCTCGGCCTGGACGAGCCGCTGCGAAGACTGGCTCCGCGACCAGAAGATCCTCAAGCCGGCCGCGAAGCCCTGAACCCGGGGTCAGGTGTTCGCGTCTGGAAGCCAGCACTCTCCCCATCCCAGAGCCAAGCCGCAAAGGAAGGCGTTGATGTCGCACCAAGAGCCGACGGCCGCGAGCCCCTCACCATCGACGACGATGGCGACGCCCGCGAGCGTCGATGGGTTCCCGCTCATGACCGACGACCCGGCAAGCACGGCACTGACACCAACGACAACCGCAAAGCCGGTGGAAGCCGCGGAGCGCGTGGCGTCGGTCGACCTGATCCGGGGGGTCGCCCTGATGGGGATCCTCGCGATGAACATCGTCGGCTTCGCCTGGCCGTGGGGGGTCTACGAGATCCCGATCCTCGACCCCAACGCGGGCCATGCCGACACGGCGCTCTGGGCATTCAACCACCTCGTCTTCGACACGAAGATGATGACGCTCTTCTCCATGCTCTTCGGCGCGGGGCTCGTGCTGATGTCCGACAGGGCGGACGGGCGCAAGGCCGGGATCCGGGGTTTCTTCTATCGCCGGATCTTCTGGCTCCTCGTCATCGGCCTCATCCACTCGTACCTGATCTGGGACGGCGACGTGCTGGTGCTCTACGCCTCATGCGGGTTCTTCCTCTATCCGTTCCGGCACGCGTCTCCCTGGAAGTTGATCGTGCTGGGGATTGCGCTGAACCTGATCCTGGTGCCGATCATCGTCCTCGGGAACCTCTACGCCGTCCCGTATATGAAGCGGGCCACCGCGCACGTCGAGGCCGAGACCAAGGCCGGCCGTACGCCCCCCTGGTGGGAGCAGGCGACGAGTGAGATCTGGGTGGAACTTAAGAAGGAAGATGAGAACAAGCGAGAGGACTTCCTCAAGGAGATCGCCGCCTACCGCTCGACCTATGTCGAGATCGTCCGCCATCGCGCCCAGGACCTGTTCATCGGGCAGACCCTCGGCTTCGTCTTCGGCGGGCTCTGGTTCGCCGGGGGGCGGATGCTGCTGGGCATGGGGCTCATGAAGCTCGGGGTCTTCTCCGCGTCGCTCTCGAGGCGCACGTATCTCTGGATGGCGGTGCTCGGCTACGGCATCGGGCTGCCGCTTCTGGCCTTCGACGCCTATCACGAGATCCAGAACCGGTTCTTTCTCAATCATCGCCTCTCTCACGCGATGGAGGGGTGGCCACTCCTGACGCTCTACGGCAGCATGCCGATCGTCTTCGGCCACATCGGCGCGGTGATGCTGATTTATCAATCGGGAGCCCTGGGCTGGCTGACCCGGCGCCTCGCCGCGGCGGGACGGATGGCGCTTTCCAACTACCTGTTCGACTCGATCGTCTGCACGACGATCTTCTACGGCTACGGGTTCGACCTCTTCGGCACGCTCGGGCGCCCGGCGCTCTACGCGATCGTCGTGGCGATCTGGTCGTTCCAGCTCTGGATGAGCCCCATCTGGCTCCGGCACTTCCGCTTCGGCCCGGCCGAGTGGCTCTGGCGATCCCTGACGTACTGGAAGCTCCAGCCCTTCCGCGCCGGGCGTCGGCCCGAACTGGCTGCCTCGTAGCGAGCTTGCGGCGATCGGCCGATGTCCTCGCAAATTCCGGGAAGCCGCGGAGGGGGTCGTCACACTACTTGAGGTGGAGGGGACGCAACGCGGATCTTCGTCGAGGGGCGGGACCAATGTCGAGCGAGCCGGCCTGTCAGTCTCAGGAACACATCCGAACCCTCTTCGCGGCGGGGTCGACGGCGGGGATGTCGGATCGGCAGCTCCTCGACGCCTTCGCCAGCAAAGGGGGGAGGGCCTCGGAGCTGGGATTCGAGGCCCTCGTGCGTCGGCACGGGCCGATGGTCTTCCGGGTCTGCCGGGGCGTGCTCGACGACGTCCACGAGGCCGACGACGCCTTCCAGGCCACCTTCCTCGTCCTCGCCTGCCGGGCCCACGCCATCAGGAAGCCCGACGCCCTGGGGAGCTGGCTCTTCGGGGTCGCCCAGCGCGTTGCCAGCAATCTCAAGGGGGGAGAAGCCAGGCGCCGGCTCCACGAACGGCAGCGGGCCGAGGCCGCCTCGACGAGCTTCGAAGAAGCTCGCGACGAGCCCTGGCCCGAGCTTTACGAGGAGATCGGCCGCCTGCCGGAGAAGTTCCGGGTTCCCATCGTCCTCTGCTACCTCGAAGGGCTCGACGCCGAGGAGGCGGCCAGCCGGCTCGACTGCGCCGTCGGGACGATCCACAGCCGGCTCTCCCGGGCCCGCGAGCGTCTGAGGCTCGGCCTCACGAGGCGGGGCGTCACGCTCTCGAGCGGCTGGGGCATCTCGCTGGGCGCGGCCCGAGTCTCGCTTCCCGAGGCTCTCGTAGCCTCGGCCACCACGTTCGCCCGGCAGACAACGCTCAAGTCGGGCACCGTGGCCTTGCTGGCGCGAGGGGTGATGAAGTCGCTGGCGTTCTCGCACCTGCGGGTCGTCGCGCTGGCCTTGATCGGTACGCTCGTCCTCGGGCTCGGCCTGACGACGGCCCTGGGGCAGCGCCGCGGCGAGGAGCCGACGCCCCGGCAACCTCTCGCCAAGCCCACCTTGATCGCCGCGGCCGACCCGCCCGCCTCGAAGCCGGCCTCGCCTGAACCGAAGGCCAAGCCCGCCCGGAAACGCCGCCCCGACGATCGGCGGCTCGTGCCCATCACCATCCATGGCAGGGCCCTCGACGAGGCCGGTCGCCCGGTCGCCGGGGCCGTGATCCGCGTCACCGATGCAAATCGAACCTGGAGGGGCCCCACGCGCCTCCTGGGCACCACCAAGACCGACGCCGAGGGGAAATTCCGCCTGCAGGAGATGCCGCTTCCCGTCTGGTCGTTCCCCGAAGATCCCGTGCCGAAGGGGGACGAAGGCATCTTCCAGGTCTCCGGCACCGCCGATGGCTTCGGCTTCACCTGGCGGACAACCCACACCTACCGCCCGGCCGAACGCCCGATGAAGGCCCCGACCATCGAAACGGGGACTCTCTCCTACCTCGGCGAGCCCATCGAGCAAGACCTGCGCTTCGGGCCTCCCGCCTCAATCCACGGGAAGCTCGTCGACGACACCGGCCGGGCCATGGCCGGGGTCAAGGTCCAGGCCGGGTACGTGATTGATCCACGGAGACCGGAGGGTTCCGGTATGTATGAATGCATCGCGCTCAATCCCGATGGGAGTCGTGGAGCTGATTTCAACGGCATCCAGGAATTGCCCGAAGAAATCCGAAGCACGACGACCGCCGAAGATGGGTCCTACCGACTCGACAGCCTGCCTCGCGAAGCCCTTTTCATTTTCCAGGCGACGCCCGATCCGACCTACGACCTAATCAGCGAGACCATCGTTACCTCGACGCGGCCCGTCGCCAGAGCACTGAGCCTGGCCACCGACGGCACCTTCGACCACACGTTCAAGGCCCCTCGCCTGGTCCGCTTGAAGGTGGATCATGCCGAATCCGGAGCCCCGGCCGCTGGTGTAACGGTCCGTGCCTTCAGCCAAAAACTGCGGATGGCCGGAGCCATCGCCACGACCGACGACGAGGGCAAGGCGACGCTCCGCCTTGTCCCCGCCGAGTATCAGCTCAGGCTCGAACCTCCGTTTGGGATGTGCTCGCTCCAGAAAGAGCAGAACCTCACGGTCGCTGAGGCTCCCATGGAGCAGATCCTGAATACTCAGGTCGATCCAGGGGCGATCGTCGAGATCAAGGCCATCGACCGCGAGACCCAGGCAGGAGTCGAAGGGGTTCGGATCTCCTACGTCACCGCGTCAGACCGCAAACCACGCGAGCTGCAAAGCCAGGTCGGATTCGTGGATCATGTGGCGACCGATGGGCGAGGCGTCATTCGCGCCGTGCTGCCGCCCGGGCCGACGCGGTTCAGCATCAAGGATCCGTCACGAACCTATCAACACAGCGAGCAGATGACCCCGATGTTGGCGCTGGCCGCCGGCACCGCGACCCCGGTCCGGTTCGTCCTCGAGAAATCTAAAGAGGCAATGAAGGACGACTCGAAGGCCGATCCGTCGAAACAGCAAGCCCAGGATCGCCGACGCCTCCACGACCGTCTTAGCAGGCATTGTCAGTTCCAGGGCCGCAAGTTCAGCTCGTATATGCCGGAGATCGATCTCGACGAGGTGCGTCGATTCCTCGGGTCGCTTGACCCGGAACGGGATCACGACCTCCCGGCGCTCCTCGAGGCGCGCTTCCCAGGGAAACTACTCCTGTCCACTACATCCTATGTGCATGCAATCGATGGGAATCGAAGCTTCCAATCGAGAACCGACGAACTTAAACCTTCGGGCCACGACAGATCCCGAATGTTCTTCAACGCCCAAGAAGCGGTCCATTACGGCGATAGCAATTGCCAGGCTGATATCTACGACGGTCTCCACTTCGGGGAGATGTCCCTGGCCACTTACTGTTTGGCACCGTTCGACCCGCCTCGCCACGGCGGAACGAACGAAACCGTTAATGTGAAACACCATGAGGGGCGTATTGACGCATCGATGGAGATCATCAACACCATCGGCGGGGTGGACTATCACCACACGCAGCATACTCTGGCGGACGAGAAGACGGGATTCATCTACTGCTACTCACATCGACAAGTTCCCGGTGGTGTGCACTCGGAGAATTGGCAGTTCGGCCCCAAAGCCGATCCGCATGGTCTGATCCTTCCGAGCGTCACCCTGGAGTGGAGAGAACTTGAAGGGTCGATCGATATCTTCGAGATCCGTCGCATCGATCGCATCGACTTCGACTCACCGATCCCCCCCGAGACCTTCGTCTTCGCAGCCCCGGCAGGAACCATGGTTCTGGATCATCGGAATGAAGCCAAATCCCCAGACTCTTATGCAGGGTTCCTGACGGCTCAGGTCGGTGACGTGGTGGCCTACGCCGATCGTCGCCGCGAGACGAAGACGCCGCGGCGCCCCTTGATCGAGACGGGAGTCCCCGCGCCGGCGATCGCACCCGCCTCGTGGCTCGATGCTCGAGGGGAGACCAAGCCGCTGGAACTCGCGGGCAAGGTCGTCCTCATCGACTTCTGGGGGGTCGGCTGCGGGCCTTGCGTCGCACAGGTGCCTCGGGTCCGCGAGGCGTTCGACTACTTCCGCGACAAGGGCCTCGTCTTCCTCGGGCTCCACGACAGCAGCGGCACGCCCGACGCGGTGGCGAAGTTCGCCCGCGAGCACAAGATCGAGTATCCCCTCGCCATCGACCGGGCCTCCGCCGATGACGTCAGCTTCGGGGCGACGTTCGAGGCCTTCGGCGTCAACTCCATCCCCAGCGCCGCGGTCCTCGACCGCCAGGGGAATGTCGCCTTTGTCGGGACCTTCGAGGAAGCCCTCAAATCGGCCGCGAAACTCCTCGAAGCGAAGCCGTAAACCCACGCTCGCGCTCGAACGAGCCTCCTCACTACTGGTTCGTTGCCCGCCCCAGGCTTGCTGCAAGCCTGGGGTTCTTTCTTTGCCGGATCCCCGAAATCCTCACATCCGCCGCAACGCAGCGATTCACAACCTTCTCGCCAGGCGCCGTGATCGACCCGACGAAGGGAACCTCGAGCGGGCGGGCGGCACTTCGTTCGAGGAGGCGATGGCGATATCCACACGTTCCTGAGCGGCAAATCGCCCCGTGCCCGGCCCAAACCTCAAGTCTTCCAAGACCCGGATCTAAAATCCGACTCCTCATGGTTTTGCAAATCCATTCGATTCCACCAAACCCGTCTCTTGCCAAACCACGACCAATTTTTCTATTCACCAAAAAATCTGATTGATCTTCCCAACACGGCTCGATACACTCCCAAAGACAGTTTTAGGAAGACCAAAAACTCAACCTTGCATGGGGAGAAACGCCGTGGAGTCGCAGGGAACACCCGCGAGGCGTGGTTTTACGTTGATCGAACTGCTGGTCGTCATCGCCATCATCGCCGTGCTGATCGGGCTGCTCTTGCCGGCCGTGCAGGCGGCCCGGATCTCGGCGAGGCGCATGCAGTGCGTGAATAACCTGAAGCAGATCGGGCTGGGGCTGGCGAACTACGAGTCGGCGCTCGGCGTGTATCCTCCGGCGTACGTGGCCGATCCCAAGGCGGTCGGCTCGGCCTTCGGGATCAGCTACCCGGATGATGGGATCAACACGCTCCCCGGCTTCGCCTGGGGGACCTTGATCCTCCCGTTCGTCGAGCAGTCCCCGCTCTATGCCAGCTTCAACACGAACGTCGCCTGCTGGGCCCCCGACAACAGCACTTCGGCCCGCACGAAGCTGTCCATCTTCCTGTGCCCCTCGGCCACGGGGGGGAGCGACGGTTTCAACCTTCATAAGTACACGAACGGCGACGCCCAGGCCCCCAATGACGGAGGCCCGTTCGACCCCGCCATCAAGTTCGCCCACAGCCACTACGTGACGAACGCCGGCATCAATCAGCCCTGGGGTCGGCCCAAGCAATACTCGTACAACATGGACATCGCCGAGCCGATTCCGGGCCTGCCCCCGCTCATCATCGACGGGCCCTTCTACAAGAACTCGCACACCACCGTTTCGATGGTCACGGACGGGCTCTCCAACACCGTGTTCATCGGCGAGCGTTCGTCGTGCGTCTCCGACAACACCTGGGTCGGCGTCGTGCCTTATTCGATCGTCGTGCCCAAGCCGGGGCTGCCCTCCGACCCGAATAGCGGCGGCGACCTCGTGGGTGCCCACAGCGGGCCCGACATGCACGACCATCCCCAGGTCATCATCCACGCCCCGAATCACCCGTTCCGCCACACCGACGAGATGTACTCCGAGGACGGCAACGGCTGCAACATCCTCTTCGGCGACGGCTCGGTGAAGTGGATCAAGGAGTCGATCTACCCCTGGACCTGGGTCGCCCTCTCGACGCGGAACAAGGGCGAAGTCATCAGCGGCGACTATTGATGAGGCGAGCACGTCAGCACATGAAAAGTATGAATCCGGCCGATCCTCGGCCTGCGAGGGTCGGCAAGCGGGCCAGTGGCTCAACCCTCGTCGCGACGCTGGTCATCCTGCTCGGCCTCTCGGGATGCGGCGAGCATCAGATCGGCGACGACAAGGAATCATACAAGACCGTCGAGGCCCTCTACACAGCCGTCAGCCTCAGGGAACTGCCGAAAGTCGAGGACTGCAGCGCCAGGCTCAAGGCCTTGAAGGGCTCGGGCAAGCTTTCGGAGGGGGCCTCGGGCACCCTCGACGCCGTCATCGCCAAGGCCAGGGAAGGGCAGTGGGAACCCGCCCAGCAGCAACTGAGCACCTTCATGAAGGGTCAGCATCGCTGAACCGGTAGGGTGAGAGGCTCCGACGGCCGGGCCGGGTGTCGTGCCGTCGGAGATGAGGGCGAAGGGAAAGGGTCAGGCCGTCAGGGCTCGGTGCATGCCGAACGCAACCGCCGTCGCGGCGATGACGCTGAAGATCAGGACGACGATCCCGATCTTGCGAACGTTCTTCATCTGCCACCACATGAGCAGGCCGGTGATCCCCCAGCCGACCATCGAGACGAACATCGCGTCGACCGCCAGCGCCCAGAACCACCTCGAGTTCAGTTCGGAGGGATACTGGTGGGCGACGTGTAGGCGGAGCAAATAGCCGCGGGTCGAGAGGGGATTGCGCTCGGCCTCGGAGCGGCCGGAGATCAGCCCGGTCTGTCCGTTGTAGGTCACGCGCCAGGTGCGGCCTTCCCCTTCCATCAGGAAGGAGAGGTCGGGGGCGAGGGTCCGCTCCACCACCTGATCCTTGCCGGCGCCAAGCTTTTCGATGGCCGCCGGCAGCCCCTTGGTCAGGGTCTCCATCGGCGGCGGGGTCAGCTTGAGCCCTCCTTTGCGGACGAACGGTGCGGGCTTCTCCGTGGTCTTGACCTGCGTCCGGATCGAGCCTTCTCCGTTCTCCAGGTCGATCCGGAGCAGTTGCTCTTGGCCGTCCCCCTTGAGCGACGCGAAGTATTCTCGGGCGTAGCGGGCCTCCACGGGCCGGACGAGCCGATAGGCCGGGGCCTTGGCCCCGTTCGGGCCTGGCTGGTTCAGCGCATCGACGACCTTCGCCGCCAACTCGTTGGGACGCGGGGCCTTCTCGAACACCGTGCCGACCGTCTGGGCTCGTCCGAACCGGACGAAGTCGGCGTCTGGGAAGGCATCCGGGTGGTTGAAGAGCAGGGCGGTGACCCCGTAGAGGAAGACCCAGGGGGTCATGAAGAGGCCGGCATAGAGGTGAGCCCGCCGCACCCACTTCATGACGCGGTTGAAGCGAGCCCGGGAACTCGCCGAGCGCTTCGTCACGGTCCGGCTTTCTTCGCGGGCCTCCGGCAAGGCCGTTTCCACGTCTGACATTGAGAGAACCCTCGCTCGGCTGATAATCACTGATTCGACTAAGACCGCGCCGGCACGCGGCCTTGATCGCCTATCGCTCGGCATCATTGAAGAGGGGTATCCGTCGCGGCCGACGACCGGGCCGGGGGGGGTTGGCCCGATCTCGACGCCTCGAATCGCCCGAAATGGAAAGGGATCGACGAAGCCAGGGCCTCAGTTGAAGGACCAGGCTCAAGGCTCAGGTCATTGCGGCAAGATCCCGCGGCAGGAGGTCTCGACCCGGTCGGACCAGGACGGGATCGATGGGGAAACCTCTGAAATTGAGATTCAGTCTCAACAGACAGCCAATGTATTTCATCAGAGCGGCGACGGTCAAGGGGCCTGGCCGATGGAAGTGCGAATCGCTTAAGGAATGCGGAGAGCCGTGGCCGCGTGCGGGCGAGACGGTTGATTCACGGCAGGCCAAACGTTAGCCTTCCTGGAAGTTCGGGCCGCGTTCGCGCTCCGCCAATCGTCACATCGAAACCACACGAGCTAGGATACGTCCCATGGGTGCTGAAGCCCGCATCGCCGAATTGAAGCTGGAATTGCCGCCCGCCCCGAAGCCCGTGGCCACGTACCTGACGGCGGTCCGTCAGGGGAACCTGCTGTACGTCTCGGGCCACGGCCCGCTCCAGTCTGACGGCTCGCTGATCATCGGCCGCCTGGGCGCGAACTTCGACATCCCCGCCGGCCAGGCCGCCGCCAAGCAGACCGGGCTCGCGATCCTGTCGACCTTGAAGAGCCACCTCGGCTCGCTCGACAAGGTCGTGCGGATCATCAAGGTGCTGGGCATGGTCAACAGCACCCCCGACTTCCTCGATCATCCCAAGGTCATCAACGGCTTCTCCGACCTCATGGTCGAGGTCTTCGGCGAGGCCGGCCGCGGCGCCCGCAGCGCCGTCGGCATGGGCGCCCTCCCTGGCGGCATCGCCGTCGAGATCGAGGCCATCTTCGAAGTCCAGGACTGAGCCCGGAGAGAGACCTCGTCGCGGTCGCGCATGGCGACCGCGACGGGCCCTCGCGACGACGATCGTCGTCAATCGGTCGTGCCCGACGACTTGAACAGGGCCCGGGCCGCGAAGTTGGACACTAGGCAACGTGTTGAGCCGCCGTTATGCTCAACGTTCCATCTGGAACGCTTCCCCGGCAGAGTTGATCTGCAGAAAGGCCGCGCAGTGCCCGGACGTGTGTACATCACCCAGCCGATTCCCGAGCCGGGACCGAGCTTGGTGAAGGAAGTCGCCGAGCTCGTCGAGCAGAACCCGGACGATCGCATCCTCTCGGCGGAGGAGTTACGCACGAAGGTCGCCGGCCGCGACGCGGTCCTCTGCCTCCTGACCGACCCGATCAATGAGTCGGTGCTCGAAGCCGCCGAGGGCTGCAAGGTCTTCGCCAACATGGCGGTCGGGTACAACAACGTCGACGTCGCCGCGGCCACGAAGCGCGGGATCCTCGTGACGAACACTCCGGGCGTGCTCACGGAGGCGACCGCCGACATCGCGTGGACCCTGATCCTCGGCGTCGCCAGGCGCGCGGCCGAAGGCGATGTCGAGATGCGGGCGGGCCGGTTCCCAGGCTGGGGGCCGATGTACATGCTCGGCGGCGACGTCAGCGGGCGGACCCTGGGGCTCGTCGGCCCCGGCCGGATCGCCACTGCGGTGGCCGAGCGTGCCAAGGGATTCCGGATGCCGCTCCTCTATCACGGCAGGCGGCCGAACCCGGAACTCGACGCCCTGGGGGCCAGGCAGGTCCCGCTCGACGAGCTCCTTGCCGAGAGCGACTTCGTCAGCCTGCACGTCCCCCTCACCCCCGAGACCAAACACCTGATCGACGCCCGGGCGCTCTCGAAGATGAAGCCCACGGCCTACCTGATCAACACGGCCAGGGGCCCGGTCGTCGACGAGAAGGCGCTCGTCAAGGCCCTCAAATCCGGCCAAATTGCGGGCGCGGGGCTCGACGTTTACGAAGACGAGCCGAAAATGGCAGAGGGACTCGCCGATTGCTCCAACACCATGCTCCTGCCCCACCTCGGCAGCGCCACCGTCGCGACGCGGGCGGCTATGTCGAGAATCGCGGGGGAGAACCTGGTGGCGGCGCTCCAGGGCAAGCGTCCCCCCAACCTCGTCAATCCCGAGGCCTGGAAGGGCTGAGCGAAGTCTGACCGGCGAAGGCGGATCACCCAGGGTGGATCGCGGACACGTCGAGGGGCCTGAACCGTCGAGGGCATCAAAACCGGAGAATCCGCCTCGCGGCCCAGAGCCAGAGTAGCCTTCTCCGACCCGACCTCGCCAAATGTTTCCTCGAGTTTGCGGCCGGAGCGGGGATCTGACTTGAGGGATCGGCCTGAGTTCGCCGATCATGTGCTGAGATAACTCTTCCGTGGCGGACCGGGGCAAGGTGCATGGGCGTGCTCAAGTTTCGACTGACATCGCCCATGCCGGCGACGCGGGCCGCAGAGCTGCGCAAGGCGTACGTGACGGGGCTGGACCGGACGCCGAGCCGGCTCAGCACCGAGGTCCGCAACGGGATCCTCACCTGTCACCGCGACAGCAACGAGAGCGGACGGCTCTTCGTCCCCTGGGCCATCGACGGCTTCGGCGCCCCCATCGTCGGCACGGCGACCCTGGCCGAGCGCGTCGACGCGTATAACCTGGCCGTCGAGCTGGCCCGCGGCAAGCTCAACGAGGTCCGGAACCAGCTGGCCGACTGGCAGCAGATGGGCCTGCGCGTGCCGCAAGAGCTCTCCGCCCTGCTGGCGAAGGCCCACCGCTCGTTCGTGAAGGCGGCCACCTCGGGGACCGACCTCGCCGCGTCTTACGTCGCCGCGCAGAGCTGCCTCGCCACCGTCTGGGAGGCGGGCAACCTGCTGGTGGACACGTACACAAGCCAGGTCCTGCACACGAGGCTCGCCGGCTCGGCCAAGCTGCCGACCTGGCTCGGCGGCGTGCTCGACGGCGACCCCAAGCAGGCCCCCTGGGCCTCGGAGCTGGCCGGCACGTTCAGCTCGGCGCAGGCCCGCTGCACCTGGAAGTCGCTGGCACCCACCGAAGGGCAGTTCCGCTGGGATGAGTTCGACGCCCAGCTTGCCTGGTGTCGCAAGCAGAGGCTCGCCCCGCAGGCCGGCCCGCTCCTCGAATTCCACGCGAGCGCCGTTCCGGATTGGATCTGGCTCTGGGAAGGGGACTTCGACACGATCCTCGGCCTGGTCGTCGACCTCGTCCGCCAGACGGTCTCGCGATACCGGGGGAAGGTCCCGGTCTGGCACCTGGTCCATCGCCCGGCCAGCACCGAATTCCTCGGGCTCTCCGAGGAAGAGCAGATCCGACTGACCGCCCGCGCCGTGCAGGTGGCCCGCCAGGCCGACCCCTCGGCCCAATTCACGATCGGCGTCGAGCGCCCCTGGGCGGAATGGATGGGCTCGAGCCCCTTCCAGCTCGGTCCCTTGCACCTGGCCGACTACCTCGTCAGGGCCGACATCGGCGTGGCCGGGATCATGCTCGAGATCGCCCCGGGCTACTCGAGCCCGGGGAGCCACATCCGGGACCTCTTCGACTTCTCGAAGCTGCTCGACCTCTACGCGCTGTTGAACCTGCCGCTCTACATCACGATGGCGATCCCGTCGGCCAGCACGCCCGACCCGAAGGCGGATCCGACCGTGCGGGTTGAGACATCGCAGTGGCCGACCCCGCCCGACGAGGCGACCCAGGCCCACTGGGCGTCCAAGTGGGTGGCCCTCGCCGTGGCCAAGCCGTTCGTCCGCTCGGTGACGTGGGCCCAGGCCAGCGATAACCCGCCCCACCTCTTCCCGCACGCCGGCCTCTTCCGCACCAACCACACCCCCAAGCCGGTCGTCTCCTGGCTCAAGTCCTTCCGCCGCGAACTCATCGCCTGAGCCGCATGGGATGTGAGGGTTGACCCGAATTCCCCGAAGGCCCGCACGCTCCGGGATGAAGCGGGCGGGGCAGAGCGCCCCGCCCTCAGAGATCAGGCGTGGGTCGGTTCCGCGGACGGAAGTCCGGGCGGGGTATCGTCATCACCTTCGAGCCCATGCTCATTGCCTTCGGGCTCGTTGTCGATGCCGCGGAGTCGGCCGAAGAAGTCGATGATCTGCTCGCCCAGGACGTAATAGATCGGGATCACGAACCGGCCCAGGATCGTGCTGACGGCGATGCCGAACGCGATCACGATGCCGAGCGAGTTCCGGCTATACGCCCCGGCGCCCGTGGCCCTGGCCATCGGCAAGACGCCCATGACGAACGCAAATGAAGTCATCAGGATCGGCCGCAGTCGCTGGCGCGAGGCCTCCTTGGCCGAGTCGATGATGCTCATCCCGCGCTTCTCTCGGAGCTCGATGCCGAACTCCACGATCAGGATCGCGTTCTTCGTCTCCAGGCCGATCAGCATGACGAGGCCGATCTGCCCGAAGACGTCGAGCGGCATGTTATAGAACCAGAGCCCGACGACCGCGCCGAACATGGCGAGGGGCACGGTCAGAATGATGACCATCGGCCGCACCCAGCTCTCATACAACGCGGCCATGAACAGGAAGACGCAAAGGATCGAGAGGGCGAAGATGGAGGTCGCCTGGTTCCCGGTCTTCTGCTCCTGGAAGGTGGTGCCGGTCCACTCGAACCCGAAGCCTTCCGGCAGGACCTTGGCGGCGACGTCTTCCATCGCGGTGAGCGCCTGGCCCGAGCTATAGCCGGGGGCCGGGCCGCCGTTGATCTTGGCCGACGCATAGAGGTTGTAGTGCGGCACGTCGATCGGCCCGAGGGCGTAGCGGACCTCGCCCAGCGAGCTGAGCGGGACGCGATTCCCCTGCCGATTCAGTACGTAGAGGTTCAGGATATCCTCGGGCTTCGTCCGGACGTCCCCCTCGGCCTGGAGCATGACCTTCCAGACCTTGCCGTAGAGGTCGAAGTCATTGATGTAGTAAGAGCCGAGGTTCGTCTGGAGCGTGGCGAAGACGTCGGAGATCGGCACATCCAGGCGGCGGGCCTTGGTGCGGTCGAGGTCGAACTTGAGCTGGGGCACTCGCGCGGTGAAGGTGCTGAAGACGCCGGCCAGTTCGGGCCGCTTCCTCGCCTCGTTCTGGAACTGGTCGACCACGCGCTGGAGGGACTCGACGCCCTTGCCCGAGCGGTCCTCGATCATCAGTTCGAAACCGCCGGTCTGGCTCAGACCTCGGATCGGCGGCGGCTGGATGACGAGGACCATCGCGTTGCGGATCTGCTGTGACATGATCCGCTGGAGCTTGCTGACGACCCCCTGGGCGCGGAGCTCGGGTTCGCGACGCTCCGACCATTCCTCGAGAGTGGCGAAGACCACCGCGCTATTGCTCTGGTTCGTCGAGCTGATGACGTTGAGGCCGTCGAGCGTGACGGTGTGCAAGACCCCCTTCTCCTTCCGGGCGATCTCCTCGATCCTCTTGACGACCCTCGCCGTGGCCTCGCGGCTGGTGCCGTCGGGGGTCTGGATCGCGATGATGACGTACCCCTGGTCCTCGGTCGGGATGAACGCCTTCGGCCGCTCCACCAGCATCCAGCCGGTCAGGGCGAGCAGGCCGGCCGAGGGGATGACGATCGTCCACCAGTGGTGCGCGGTGAAGTCGAGGAAGGAGTCGTACGAGTCCTCGATCCACTTGAGCCCCGCGTTGAACCAGCGGAAGAGGAAGAACTTCGTCTCGCCGTGCTTGGCCTTGAGGAAGAGGCGCGACATCGCCGGGGTGAACGTCAGCGAGTTGAAGGCCGAGAAGACGAACGAGAAGACGATCGTGAGGGCGAACTGGTTGTAGAGCCGGCCCGTCATCCCGGGGATGAATGCGACGGGGACGAACACCGCCGCCAGCACGAGCGTGATGGTCACGATCGGCGTCGTGATCTCGGCCATCGCCGCCCTCGCGGCCTCGATCGGCCGCATCCCGCGCTCGAGGAACTTGTCCACGTTCTCGACCACGATGATCGCGTCGTCGACCACCAGGCCGATCGCCAGCACCAGGCCGCAGAGCGTCAGCGAGTTGAGCGAGAATCCGAACACCGACATCGCCGCGAACGTCGCGATCAATGACACCGGGATCGCCAGCATCGGGATGATCGTCGCGCGAAACCCTTGGAGGAAGATGAACACGACGATCATGACGAGCGCGAACGCCTCGATCAGCGTGTGCTCGACCTCGTCGATGTTCTCGCGAACATATTCGGTCGTGTTATAGGCGATCTGATAGTCGAGCCCTTCCGGGAAGCTCTTCCTGAGCCGGTCCATCTGCGACTTGACCTGGGCGACGATCGCGAGGGCATTCGCGTCGGCGTACTGGTAGACGGGCATGGCGCCGGCGGGCTTGCCGTCGAGGTAGCCGGCGGTCTCGTAGTTCTCCGAGGAGAGCTCGACGCGGGCCACGTCGCGGAGCCGGACGATCGAGCCGTCGTTATTACGCCTGACGATGATCTCCTCGAACTCGGCCGCCTTCTCGAGCCGCCCCTTGACGGTGATCGGGAACTCGAAGTCCTGGCCGGTCGGCACGGGCTGGCCGCCGATCTTGCCGGCGGCGGCCTGGACGTTCTCCTGCTGCACCGCCTGGATCACCTCGGTCGGGGCGATCTTCATGTTCGCCAGGCGATCGGGGTCCATCCAGATCCGCATGGCATACTTGCGCCCGAAGACGCTGACGTCGCTCACGCCGGGGATGCGCTTGAGGACGTCGGAGATGTAGATCTGGCCGTAGTTGTCGAGGAAGGTGGCGTCGAACCGGCCGTCGGGCGAGATCAGGTTCACGACGCAGACCATGTCGGTCGACGTCTTCTTGATCGTCACGCCGTACTGCTTCACCTCGGGGGGGAGCTGGGGCTCGGCCGTCTGGACCTTGTTCTGGATGTCGACGGCGGCGAGGTCCTGCGAGAATCCGACGTCGAACGTGGCGACGATGTTCGAGACGCCATTGCTCGTAGAGTCGGAGCTGTAATAGATCATCCCCTTCGTGCCGTTGATCTGCTGCTCGATCGGCGTGGTGACGGTCCTCGCCACGCTCAGGGCGTCGGCACCGGTGTAGGTCGTCGTCACCTGGACCTGAGGCGGGGCGATCTGCGGGTACTGCGCGATGGGGAGCGTCATCGCGCTGATGCCGCCGATCAGCAGCATGAGCAGGGCCAGGACCGTGGCGAAGATCGGCCGGCGGATGAAGAAGTTAACCATGGGGGCGTTGGGCTCGCGGCACTTTACTTTGGGGATGGTTCCGTGTCGAGGCTCGGAGCGTCGAGGGCCGTCGGTCACTCCTGGGGCGGCTTGTTCTCGCCCGGGGGTTGGGCGGGGGTCGTCGCGGCGGGCCGATCGGTGCGCCGGGCCTCCTCGACGGCGGAGCGGGGGCCGCCCGGGGTCGGGGGGGACGCCGGCTGGTTGTCGGGCGCCGGCCTTGAGGCCGAGGACGCCCCTTCTTCGCTCGTCGGCCTCGGCGTGTCTCGCTTCGACGCGTCCTGGGTCTGCCTGGGCAGCACGGCCGCTTCAGTCTTCACGGGTATGCCCGGGCGGATCATTTGCAGGCCCTCGACGATCACGGGCACGCCCGCGTCCAGCCCCTTGGTGATGACCCGATAGCCCTCGTACGTCTGCGCGGCGTCGACCCGCTGGATTGCGACCTTGCCGTCCTTGTCGACGATGTAGACGACCGCGCCCGCGTCGGTCTCCATCACGGCCGGCGTCGGCACGACGACGGCGTTGTCCAGGCGGTCGACGACGAGCCGGAGCTTGACGTACTCGCCCGGCAGGAGGCTCCCGGTCGGGTTCGGCACCGTCGCCTTCGCGAGGAAGGTCGAGGTCGTCTCATCGATCTTGTTATCAATGAAGTAGCATCGCCCCTCGAACGGGTGCTCCTGGTCCCCCACGAGCCCCGGGCGGATCAAGCGGGCGGTGAGCCCCTTGCCGGTGAGCTCCGTGGCTCGGTCGAGGTATCGGGAGCTGATCCGGATGTCGACGCCCATCGGGTCGAGCTGCTGGATCGTGGCCAGCTCCGAGAAGCTGCCGCCGCCGCCCGAATCGGGCCCCACGAGGTTCCCGACCTTGACCATCGCCTCGCCGATGCGCCCGTCGATCGGCGCGAACATCCGGCAATACCCGAGGTCGAGCTCGGCGTTGAGGACGGCGGCCTTGGCGGCATCGAGCTGGGCCTTTGCGCTGAGGATCCCCACCTCGTAGTCGGCGTTTGCCTGGTCGAGGTTGGCCTTGTCGGCCTCGACCTGCGCCTCGAATTTCTTGCGCTCGGCCTCGGCCTTGTCCAGGTCCTCGCGGGTCCCCGCGTTGCGGACGAGGAGCGCCCGGCTGCGCTTCTCCTCGACCGTGTTCAGGAAGAGCTGGGCCTTGTCGAGGGCGAGCTGGGCCCCGCTGACCTCGCGTCCCTTGGACTGCTCGGCCTTCTTCACGGAGGCCTCGGCCTCCGCCTGCTTGGCCTGGGCCGACTTCAGCGCGACTTGATACGGCTCCTCGTCGATGACCAGGAGGAGCTGGCCTTTCTTGACGAGCGTCCCCTCCTGGAAGTGCCGCTCCCGCAGGAACCCGCGCACCCGGGCCCGGATGGTGACGTCCTCGAGCGCCCGGGTCGTCCCGTTGGGCGTGGCCAGGATCGGGACCGTCTTCCGGATCGAGTCGATCACGCCGACGGTCGGGGGGGGTGGGGTGGCCACGGCTTGCGGCTTCTGGCAGCCGGCCAGGGCCAGCATGGCGACGGCCGAAGTCAGGCAGGCGGCCAGATTCCAGAGGGCTCGATATGGTCGGCGATTCTTCGAGTTCATGGGCCGGCGCTATCCCCTTCGTGATCTATCTCAGAAATCCGGACGGTCGGGCCGAGTCCCGAAGGTCGCGAAGGGTTCACCCTCCATCGCCGCCGGGCCGCCGAGCTCATCGCGCATTCGCTATTAACGCAAGGCGACGAGAGGTGACATGAGCATTGCGAGGCACCATGAACCTACTCGCCGCCAGGTCAATCCACAAGCCTAGACACGCCAAGCCGATCGGCAAGACCGACTGGCCCGGGAGATCCAGCATCCGGATATCCTCGCCTACTTCACGAGACGATCCGAACCAACCTCGAATCAATTTTGACGTGCCGTCGATTTTTGACAATACGTTCAGAAACTTTTCGGGAACAATTCGGAGCTCCCGAGGGAGTACTTGTGGTGAAAACCTCGGGGACGGGGTTCGAATGCGGGGGCTCGGCCGGCGAATCCCTTCGCGACCGGCAGGTGTCGTCACATCGAACCTGCCATCATCCACACGAACCTGAGAACCCGAGGGGCGGAACCGCCGTGGAAGACCTTCGCTGTCCGGCCTGCAATTCGGAGAACCTCGTCGCGGGGCATGTCGGCTCGATGGCCAACGGCCAGGGGCCCAATAACTTCTTCCCCCACCGCCAGTTACCCCTGCTGCAGCAGGGGATCGGCGTCACGATTCGGGGGGTCCAGGCCTGCGCATCGTGCGGCCATGTCTGGGGGAAGATGGATCCGGCGGCGCTCGGCAAGCTGATCGTGGACCACGGCACCGAGCTCGCCAGGCAGCAGTGGATCATCTTCAGTGAAGGGCCCGAGTACGACCTCCCGGACCACCCCAGGGCGAAGGAAGCGGCCAGGCACGTCTACGAGGTCGACCGCCTGGTCCTCGCGGACAAGCAGGCCGAGGCCACTCGGCGCTATCGGGAACTCAGCAAATCCACCTGGGACGAGGCCGTCGCCGCCATGCGGGGCTGGCAGAACCTCGAGCGGTCGCAGAAGCTGGCTCGCTTCGGCTGGATCCCCCCCGAAGACGGCCTGCCCGATCACCCCAAGGTCAGGGAAGCCTCCGGGCGGATCGCCGAGCTCGACCTCCTGATCCTCTCGGGAAAGCAGCTCGAGGCCACAAGACGATATCGGGAGATCCGCGGGATCACCTGGGAGAGGGCCGCCCACGACCTCCGCCATTGGCAGGACATGGCCCGCTCGCAGAAGCTGGAGCTCTTCGGCTGGGTGTCCGGGGAGAAGGGGGAAAGGCACCGCTCGCCCGAACACCCCCTGCACGACCCCATCCTCGACACCTGAACCGCAGGAAAGGCCCCTGGGCTCGAACGTCCCCGGGCAGGATGGCACGCGCAAGGGGATGATTGCAACTCACTCGACGATCCTCGATGATCTCAACGGGATCTCTTGATCCCACCTGAAAAAGGGTCGTCGCCGCGAAGAAACCGAGGCCGGGTGCCGAGCCGTCGAGGCCACCCGGTCATTGCAGGGGAAATCCACCATGCGCGTCAAGGTCCATGTCGGAACGCTGATGGGACTCGCGTTGGCATTGAATGGTTTCGCCGCCGCCCTGGAGGCGGAACCTCCACAATCGCCGGGCGTGAAGGCGGCGCCGATCGGGGAGAACAAGGCCGTAGCCGCGGCCGTGGAGAAGCTCGCCGGGCAGTTCAAGGCGCACCCCGCGGTCCCGTCCAAGGCGAAGGAGGGGCGGGTCCTCTACCTGCTCGACGCCGAGACCGGCGACGCCACGCTCATCGTCGACGAGCCCGACGAGGGCCTGGTCTACGGCGGGTCCCCCGAGTGGTCCCAGGACGGCACGCGGCTCCTCTTCGACGTCACCCCGGCCCCCGGCAATGCCTTCGACAAGTCGCGACTGCAACTCTTCGAGGCCGGCCAGAAGACGCCGGAGCTCAGCGACCTCGGGCCGGGCAACTGCCCTGGGCTGACGCCGGAAGGGGACCGCGTCATCTTCCTGCTGAACCCGGGCGCCGTGGCCAACGCCGAGCCGGGGACCTGGATCATGCAAGCGACCGGGCAGAACCGACGGTTCCTCTGCGAGTTCGGCCGGCCCAAGATCTCGCCCGACGGCAAGCGGCTCCTGATCGTCAGCTTCGCCGACCCGACGCAGCTTTCGCTCATCGACATCAAGACGGGGGAGCCGCATCAGGTCTCGCTCGCCGAGCCGAAGATCTACACCACGCCCACCTGGTACGGGACCGGGAGCGACACCCTCATCGCGGCCGTCGGCGACGCCGAGTCCGACTCGATCGCGCTCGTCGACATCTCCAAGCCCGAGGAGGCCAAAATCAAGAAGGTCCTCTGGAAGCGGGGCCCGGAGCTCGAGACCAGGCCCGTGTATCCGATCTACTCGCCCGAGACCGATCTGTGCATCTTCATCGGGCGGCCCCGATCGCACGACCCTGCGGGCACGCTCTACTCGTTCCACCCAGGACGGTCGGAGAAACCCAGGCCGTACGAGAGGAAGGGATACGGAATCGCCCTCTCCGACCCCATCTTCTCGCCCGGCGGCCGTTATGTCGTCTTCAGCAGCGAGAAGGTCCAGCCCCCGAAATGACGCCCCCCGATCGCCAGGAATGTGAGTAGGGCTCACCAAATCGAGCCCCGCGATAACTCCGGTGTCACCGTGCGTCAGGGTTCGCCTATAAGTTATAGGAAAGCAGAACTCGAAGCGACAACCCACGCGAAGCCGATCTCTCGGGATCTTCTCCGATCGGGGTCCCCACGAGGATTTAATAAGCAGGGAGTCGGATGGCCCATGAATGGACCGAATCGTTTCGTCCGAGCCTTCACGATCTCCCAGATCCCGATCGGGCTGGCGCTGGCCTCGGTCCGATCGATCCATGATGGGTACAGCACGTATTTCCTCTATTACCAGGGGCTCTATTCGATCGTGGCGGCGAGCCTGATCGTCTCCACGATCGCCGCGAGGAGTCGCGGGGCCTTCTGGTTCGGCTTCGCCGTCGTCGGCTGGGGTTATTTCCTGCTCGCCAACCTCGGCAGGGGTGAGAACCTGATCACGTCGCGGGCCCTCGACGACCTCGCCGTCTGGTTCTACTTCGGGAGGCCGACCGAGGGGAGCCTGTCGAGCCACGAGGTCGTCGCGACGACGCGGATCGGCCACATGCTCCTGACGCTCCTGCTCGGTTACGTCGGCGGGGTCGTCACGGCCTACTTCGAACCCCGGACCCGAGAGTCGGACGAGGCCGATCCGACACCAACTCCCGCCCCCGCGCCCCCGACCTTCGCGGCCCCCCCCTGGGACGCGCCAGGGAATTGAAGTCGAGGGCAGCAGGCGACGGCTCACGTCTTCGAAGCGCCCGCCTCGTCTTCGTAGGCCTCGAGGATCGCGTCGATCATCCGGCCGAACTTCTCCTTGAGCTCGTCGCCCCTCGATTGGTTGTGCAGCTCGACCCCCTTGCGCTCGCTACGGATGAGCCCGGCCTCGCGCAAGACTTTGAAGTGCTGTGAAAGCGACGACTTGGGCAGCAGCTTGTCCCCAACATGCGCAAATGTCACGCAATTCCTGACGCGATCCGCGCCCGAAAGCCGCCTGTAGATGCAGACGCGCACCGGGTCCGACAGGGCATGGAGCAGCCCCCGCACGGTGATCTCGGAGAGGGGCGGATGATAGAGCGGTCGCATGAAAAAAGTGTAGGGACGCTTGACCCTATAGTCCATCAATCCTAAAGTTCGGGAGTTCGGAACTAAAAGATTTCGCCGGCGTCTTGGGGGGAGCATTGCGATGTCAAAACTCTCGGGGAAGGTCGCCCTGGTCACGGGCGGCAACAGCGGCATGGGCCTCGCGACGGCGCGTCTCTTCGCCCAGGAAGGGGCGAAGGTCATCATCACGGGCCGGCGTCAGAAGGATTTGGACGACGCGGTCAAGAGCATCGGCGAGGGTGCCGAGGGGGTGCAGGGGGACATCTCCAAGTTCGCCGACCTCGACCGGCTCCACGACCACATCCGGAGCAAGCACGGCAAGCTCGACATCATCTTCGCGAATGCGGGGCTCGGTGTCGTCAAGCCGTTCGGGCAGGTGACGGAGGAGGAGTACGACCTGACCTTCGACGTCAACGTGAAGGGGACCTTCTTCACGGTTCAGAAGCTCCTGCCGCTGGTCCCCGACGGGGGCTCGATCATCATGAACGGCTCGATCGCCGGCTATAAGGGGGTCGAGGCCTTCAGCGTCTACTCGGCCACGAAGGCGGCGATCCGATCGTTCGCCCGCACGTGGACGGCCGACCTCAAGGCCAGGAAGATCCGCGTCAACGTCATCTCCCCCGGGCCGATCGACACCCCGATCTTCGGCAAGACGGGCATGAGCGAGGAGCAGGTTGAAGGGTTCAAGTCCAACTTCTCGCAGGTGGTTCCGCTGGGCCGGATCGGCCACGTCGATGAGATCGCCAAGCCAGCACTCTTCCTCGCCTCCAATGACAGCAGCTTCATCACAGGGATCGAGCTGACGGTGGACGGCGGCATGGCGCAGGTCTGACCCTCCACGGCCGCTGACCGGCCCGATCGCCGAGAACGATATCAGCCAGAGACCGAGATCCAGACCCGCAGAAGGCTCAACCAACAGGAGGCCGAGACTCATGGGCAAGCTCGAAGGCAAGGTCGCCGTCATCACCGGCGCGACGTCCGGGATGGCGCTGGCCACGGCGAAGCTCTTCGTCGAGGAAGGAGCCTACGTCTTCATCACGGGGCGTCGGCAGCAGAATCTCGACGACGCGGTGAAGGCGATCGGCCGCAACGTCACCGGCGTACGCAGCGACGCCAGCAACCTCGCCGACCTCGACCGGCTCTATGAAACGGTGAAGGCGGAAAAGGGCAAGATCGACGTCCTCTTCGCCAGCGCGGGGACGGGCGAATTCGCCCCCATCGGCGAGATCACCGAGGAGCAGTACGAGAAGACGTTCGGCCTGAACGTGAAGGGGACGCTCTTCACCGTGCAGAAGGCCCTGCCGCTCTTCAACGACGGCGGCTCGATCATCATGAACGGCTCGATCGCCGGCTCGATGGGCTTCCCCGCCTTCGGCGTCTACAGCGCGAGCAAGGCCGCGCTCCGCTCGTTCGCCAGGACCTGGACCCTCGACCTGAAGCACCGCAACATCCGCGTGAACGTCCTCAGCCCCGGCACCATCGACACCCCGATCCTCGAGGGCGTGCCCAAGGACGCCCTCGCCGAGTTCGTGAAGATGATCCCCCGAGGCACCATGGGCCGCCCCGAGGAGATCGCGACCGCCGCACTCTTCCTCGCCTCGAGCGACTCCAGCTTCGTCACCGGCAGCGAGCTCTTCGTCGACGGCGGCACCGCCCAGGTCTGACGCCAGCTATCTGTACAAGTAGACAGATTCGCGAAAATCGGGCATGCTCCTCGGCCGGAGGAGCATGCCCATGCGACGACGCCCCAATGGCCTGATCTCAGCCCCGGGAGTGCCCGCGAATCATCGGGCGGCATGGCCACCAGCTCATTTCAACGAGCGATAGGTTAAAACTCCGTCCTTTTCGCTGATCAGTTCCATCCCCGCGTATTCCGCCATGCGGCTGGAAGCGATATTTCCCGCCTTGATCTCTGCAAAGACTGCCCCCGAAAGACCTTCCACGGCAGATTTGATCATCTGCTTGCCAATACCTTTCCCCCGCGATTCTGGAGCGACCGTCCAGGACAATTCGCAGCCATCATCCAGCAGATCGATCCGAACGGTTCCTACGGGAATCCCTTTCCATTCCGCAATCCTGAGATCCCGGCGAGGATTGGCCAGGGTTGCTTCGAGCCAAGCCACGTGCTTCTCGAACTCGAGTAGCCCCGTGTTGTGGCTATGCTCCCGCGTCTCCGGGTCGTTCCTCCATGCGAAAAGCAGCTCCGCGTCCGTGAGGGTAGCGTTCCTGAATCCTATGTCGCCCATTGAGATCCCCATCAAGCTATGAAATCTTACTCCTCAGGCGGTCCCCGCAGTCGTCACGTTGCCACCATCAATTGACCGTTGCGAACAGCATATCCTCTCCTTCGCATGCGATCCAGGTCTGACGATCCCATCTGATGTATGGGTGGACAGACTGGCAAAAATCGGGCATTCTCCTCGGCCTGAGGAGCATGCCCATGCGATCGCAAGGACGACGACGCCCCAAGGATCTGATCTCGGCCACGGAAGTGGCGGCTTACGTCTATTGCCCCGAGCAGTGGCGGCTCGAATTCGGGCTCGGGCTGCCCGCAAGCAATCGGGCGGCTCGGGAAGCAGGGCGTAGGCATCATGGACGCAAGGCCGGCGTGGAGCGGCTGGCACAGCTGCTGATCGCGCTGGGAGGGTTGCTGATCGCCCTGGGCGTGTTGGGACTGCTGGTGCTCTCATGGCGATAAACAAGCCGGAGTTGCCGACCGAATGGTTGGTCGGCCTCACCTTCGCGCTGGCGGTTCTGGGTATTCTGCTGAGGGCCAGGGGGCGACGGCTGCGCCGTCGTCGAGGGCTGGGGCAGGGGAGGACGGTCTCGCTCGATCGGGTCACGCTCACGTCTCACCGGCACGGGCTGACGGGGCGGCCGGATCGGATCGTCAGGTTCGGCGGCGAGATCATCATCGAGGAGTGGAAGTCGTCGCTCCGGGTGCAGGACTCGCACAGGGCGCAGATGGGGGTGTACTTCCTGCTCGTCGAGGAGCAGATGAGGTCGAGGCCCTCGCATGGGTTCATCGTCTGCGGCGACGGGTCGCGACATCGGATCGACAATGACGCTAGCCTGCGGGCCTGGGTGCTCAGGATGGTCGACGAGATCCGCCGGGCGAGGGCGGCGATCGAGGAGCCGATCCCGGTCCGCCCGAGGGCGACTCAATGTCGCCACTGCGGGCAGCGCGAGAATTGCGATCAGGCTCTCGACGCCTGAGCCCCGATCGATCGAAGGAGCCGGCGTCAAGGTTCCAGGTCGACGTTGGAGATCCCCTGCGTGCCGGGGTGGAAGACGTTGTTCGAGAAGTGGAGGCCGAGCGGGGCACTCTGGCCGGGTTCGACCAGGACGGCGTAGCGGTAGCGAGGGGGGACGATCTCGGGCTTGCCGTCCTTGATGATGGTGTCTCGGCCGGTGTCATACACGACGTTGCCCATGATGATCACGTCGGTCAGGGGAGGGTTCTCCGGGACCTGGGCGTGGTCGAACCGGATCGGGCAGCCGAGGTTGTCGTCGCCCCAGACCCAGCGCGTCTGGCCGAGGCCGAAGTCGGTGATGATGTTGTTCGCGATGATCGAGCCGCCGTCGACGTTCGCCGGTCGGGCGGGCTTGCCCCCCTCGGCGGCCTTCGCGGGGAGCGACGCCGCGCCCGGCATCATGCCGATGCTCCAGAGCGTGTTCTTGATGAACTGATTGCCCATCACGATCACGTGCTTCGACCCGTGCATCGCCTTCATGCCGATCAGGGCGTCGTTGACGATGTTCTGCGAGAGGGTCACGTGGTCGGCGTGGATGTCGAACCCCTGGCCGGCGCGCTCCACGAGGTTTCCGATCACCTGGACGCCGTCGGTGACCTCGGGGGAGCCGATGTGGATGGCCGTCCCCTGCATCCAGTTGTCCGTCTCGCCTCGCTCCCAGTCGCGGGCGTTCGTGATCCGGCCCCGGGCCGGGTTCTTCTTGGTGTACTTGCCCAGGCTGAATTCCTTCTTCACCTCGGGCGTGGCGACGAGCCGATCCTCGCGGACCTTGTTCCCCTGGATCAGGATCCCCTGGCACTCCCGGATCAGGATCCCCGTGCCGATGACGCAGCGGAAGGCATAGCCCTGGTCGGGGGTATCCGTGCGGTCGTCGATATCCACGCGCTGATAGTTCTGCACCAGGCAGTCGCGGATCTGGCTGTCGACGCAGTTCCGCAGTTCGATCGCCGAGGCCCTCGTCTGGTTGTCGATGACGCGGAGGTCGACGAGGGAGACGTCGCGCGAGTCGAGGGCGACCACGGCCTCGACCTTGGTCTCTCTGCGTCCCTCGGGGCGAGTCAGGGTCAGGCCCTTGAGGATGGCACCCTGGGCGTGGTCGATGCGCACGAGACTATGCGCGGGGTCGGTCTGGACGATCGTCGCCGAGCCAACGAGGCCGCCGCCGGGGGTCGAGATTCGGAGAGCCTCCTTGATCTCGTGAACGCCGGGGGAGACCTCGATCACCTTGCCCGGGTTGGCGTCGAGCGCCGCCTGGATCGTCGGATACTGGTCGGTTGAGACGCCGGATCCGCCCCCGTCGCGGGCCAGGCATGTGCTCGCCGATCCCAGCAGGAGGAGCAGGCCGGCCAGACAGGCCCCGTTCGAAAATCTGATCACGTCGCCGCCCCTCTGCACGAACCGCGTTCTAGAGTGCTTTATGAGTGGGCGCCATCGTAAGAGATCGGAAAGGATCCCTCAAGGACCGTGAACCGTCCCGAAGGAGGCGCCGGGGCCGTGCCGAACCACCCCGGTTCGGGCACACACGCTATCCCTTCCCCCCCGGAAACCGACGGCGAAATCGAGCGGCGGCATCCGCACATCGGCAGTCCTGGCGCATTCAAGTAAATGATTTTCAATCAATGCGTTCTGTCAACACACGGTGAGATCAGACAACACACCGCTAACTCTTGCCCCGATAACGCTCGACGCCCTCCGCCTATCTTGACAGGATCCCCTTTGGCCACCTATCAATGAAATCACCAATTACGCGGCCTCCCGACTTGGCTCCCCGCACAGGTGCTGGTGACGTAATGCAGGCTGATACCCAACCGGTCGAGGGCGGGCCCTTCGATAGCCTCGCCAATCCCACCTCCGGCTTCGACGCCTATCAGCGCCGGTCGTACTTCCCCGAACTCGACGGGATTCGGGCGATCTCGGTGCTCATGGTGGTGGCCTTCCATATCAAGAGCGGGATCTGGGGATGGCTCTCCGGCGAGCTGGGCGTGAATATCTTCTTCGTGCTCAGTGGGTACCTGATCACGATGCTGGCCATCCGCGAGGAGCGGGCCAGGGGGGCGGTCAACCTCAAGGCCTTTTATATCCGCCGCTTTTTCCGCCTCTTCCCGCTCTATTATTTCGTCCTGGCCCTCTATTGCGTCCTGATCCTGGGGCTGGGCATCGCGCCCGAGAAGCGAGGGCTGCTGGCTTCCTCGCTCCCGTACTACCTGATCTACTTCCAGGAATGGCCCTTCTTCCAGGGGCTCTATGAGACGGGCCGCCTCGCCCCGTTCGGCCACACGTGGACGCTCGGGATCGAGGAGAAGTTCTACCTGGTCTGGCCCCTCTTCGCGTTCGTCATGCTGAAGGGGCTCGGCAAGATTCGGTTCCTGGGGACCGTCGTGCTGACGGGACTGACGATCGCCTCGGCGCTCGTCAGCTCGAAGCTCGGGTACTTCATCCAGCCCTACGCGCACATCCTGATCGGCTGCGCCACGGCCTTCCTGCTGGAGGACCGGGCGACGTACAACCGCCTGGCCTGGCTTGGGCGGCCTCGCGTGGCGATCGCGTTCGTGGCGGCTTTCCTGCTCTTCCAGATGGGCATCGGCCGGATCCCCGACCCCTGGAACCACGGCCTGCGATTCGTCTACAGCTTCATGGTCGCCGTGACGATGGTGGTCATCCTGATGGAGAACGGCCCCATCCAGCGCACGCTGCAAAGGCCGACCCTCGTCGCCATCGGCCGGCTCTCCTACGGCATGTACCTGATCCAGTTCCTGGTGCTCAACCTGGTCGAGAAGAAGATCACCTCATACTCGGGCAACCCCTTCGTCTCGGTTGTCTCGCTGGTCGTCACCTGCGCTTTGACCATAACTGCGGCGCGGATCCTGTCCATCATCGTCGAGCAGCCGGGACGGCTCCTCGGACGGCGGATCTCCGACTCCATCCAGCGTCGGGCCCAGTCGCAGCAGGTCAGAGTCGACCCCAAGGATCTCGCGGGATCCCCGGGGCTCGTCTCCGGCTCTTGATATCGGGCTGAAGGGATCATGCCCCGGGCGATCAGGTCTGCTCGCCCAGGGTGCCCGGCAGGACCACGACTTCATCCTCGTGGCCTTCCTGAAGATCCTCGACCTCGCCCGTCGTGACCAGGGCCACCGACGCCACGATGACGAACATCGCCACCCAGGCCAGCGGGGCGATGGGCTCGTGGGCGACCACGCTGCCGAGCAGCACGGCGATCACCGGGTTGACGTAGGCGTAGGTGCTCAACCGCGCGGGGGTCGTCGCCGTGATCAGCCAGCTATAGGCGGAAAAGGCCAGGATCGAGCCGAAGCAGATCAGGTAGCCGAACGCCAGCAGCGAGTGGGTGGAGAACTTCGCGGGGTCGAAGGCGTTCCCCTCGCCCCGGGACAGGCCGAAGGAGCCGAGCATCGCCCCGGCGATCAGCATCTGCATGCCGGTCGAGAGGGTGGAGGACTCGGGCAGGTCCGCCTTGCGCAGGTAGAGCGAACCGGCCGCCCAGGCCACGGCCGCGAGGATGATCGCGATCGAGCCTGCGAGCATCAGGCCCCCCGTCTTGGCGTCGCCCACTTCCGGCATGATGAGCAAGGCGACCCCGAGCAGGCCGATCATCAGGCCCGCCGTCGTCCTCAGTCCAGGGCGTCGCCCGCCGAAGAAGCCCCAGGAGAGCAAGACCAGCGAGAAGGGCTCGGAGGCGACCAGCAACGCGGCGATGCCGGAAGGAACGTACTGCTCGGCCCAGGTCACGCCGCCGTTGCCCAGTACGAGCATGAGGAAGCCGGCCAGCGCGGACCGCAGCCACTGGCCCCGGGTGGGCCACTTCGCCCCCCTCGCCAATGCCCAACTGCAGAGGATGGTCCCGGCGATCAGGAACCTGACCCCGGCCATGAGCATCGGCGGCATGGTCTCCAGGCCGATCCGGATTGCCAGATACGTTGAACCCCAAACCAGGTACACCACCGCAAACGCCGCGATGGTGAGCCACTCTCGTCGACTAAACTGCATCGCTGCCCCCTTCAGGCGACCCCGACCCCGGGATCTGCACCGTCGCCGTCTCCTTGAGCGTCTCCATGACGATGGTCGTGCGCGTCGAGCGGATGGTCGGGATGACCCCGACCTTCTCGCGCAGCAGGCGGCCCAACGCCTCGACATCCGACACGCGGATCTTGATCAGATAGCAGTCCTCGCCCGCGATGTGGTGCACTTCCTGCACCTCGGGGATCGCGGCCAGGGCCTGCGCCGACTCGATGCCCCCCACGCGGTCGTCCGACTTCACGAACGCGAAGGCGACGAGCCCCGATCCGAGCTTCCTGGCATCGAGCCTGGCCTCGAAGCCCCGGATGAGCCCACGCTCCTCCAGCTTCTTGACCCGCTCCAAAACGCCGGACGGGGCCATCCCCACCCGGCGAGCCAGCTCGGCGTTCGATATCCGGGCATCCGCCTGAAGGAAGTTCAGCAACTGACGGTCGATCTCGTCGATCATTCTGGATTCTCCTCGCACGGGAGAATCTTTGTCAGGACGGCACTCAAAGTCAATCTCATCGTTCGCGATTTTCGATTATGTAAGGAACATCGTTCGGCAAATCGAGCCTCGCGGGGACGATTATTCTCCGACAGAGGTTCTACGAGGCGGAAAGGTTCGGATTCAACGAGAGAATTCGGTGTAGAATTTCAGGGTAGATCTCATGAGTCTCGGGAGTGCCGGACGCGTCAGCATTGCCAAGCTTCGAGGGAGTGACGGAAACGGTTCCCGGGAAAAGATGAAATAACTCTCGCTTGAACGACCACTCCTCCATGACAAAGCGGCCCGAGGGGTGAGAGCCGACTCGTGGACGAGGCTCCGACATGGGAAACTCGTCCTCGTGGTCGTCCTCCGATCGGCGGGTCCGCATCGTTGCCGTTATGGACGCCCTCGGGGTCCTCGTCGTTTCGAGCGGACTTGTGCGTCCCCACGTTCCAGGAAAAGGATCTCTGACTATGTCGCGATCGAGCCTGTTCGCCCTGGTCGTCGTCTTGCTTGGCTCCACCTCGGCCCACGCCCAGTTCGGCGGCATGGGAGGCATGGGCGGGGGGATGGGTGGAGGTCAGGGCATGGGAGGCATGGGCATGGGGATGGGCATGGGAGGCATGATGGCCAGGAACGGCCGCATGGTACCCCAGACGCCCCCCGAGGAGTGGAACATCAAGGCCGAGCTCGACGGCGACCGCGTCGTCTCGGGGTCGCTCTCGCTCTACAACATCATGGTCGAGGGGGATATCGGCGAGTACGAGATCAAGCCCGAGAAGGTCAAGGCGATCCAGTTCGAGAAGGGGGCCACGATCCAGCAAAGCCCCAACGGCCCGCAGATCCCCGGCACCGTGATCACGACCTCCGACGAGAAGGTCACCGGCCTGATCTCCCTCCCGTCCTGGCGGTTCAAGATCGAGCTCGGCATCCTGAAGCCCGACCCCAAGAAGCTGCGGGTCGTCAGCTTCCTCTCCAAAGTCAAGGTTGAGGAGCCGAAGAAGCCGAAGGCCTCAGAAAAGAAGGCAGACGACGACGACGCGGACGAGGATGAAGAGAAGGCCAAGTCTTGATGACAGCCTGGCATGAGCCGGGTTCTCGCCAAGGTTGCGACCTCAGCGAGTGACGTCCCGGACCGGCGGGCCGCCCAGTTCGACGAGGCGTCGGCGCATGGTCCAGCTCGTGGCGCCGTCCATGCGGCGGATAGCGTCCCCCTCGTCGAACTCGAGGTCGCCCGTCACGCCAACCCAGCAACTGATCCGCTCGACGGGGCCTTCGAGCGGGATAGGGATCTGCCAGCAGCGGGCGAAGCCGTCGGCGCAGGCGGTCGCGAGCCGACGGCCGTCGAGGGTGAAGGAGAGGGCGGTGATGGCCCCGCGGTGGAGCAGGGCGGGGGAGATCGGGAGGGCCGTGGCGGCGTCCCAGAGCCGCACGGTTCCGTCCTGGCTGCCGGTCGCCAGGGTCGAGCCGTCGGGGGTGAACGACAGGCAGCTCACGGGGAGCTCGTGCGTCAAGGGTTCGCCGATCGGACGGCCGGTCGCCGCGTTCCAGAGGCGTGCGTGCGAGTCGTCCCCGGCGGCGGCGATGACCGTGCCGTCGGGGTCGAAGTCGAGGAAGGCGAGCGGCGAACGGTGGTCGATCGTCACCCGGGCGACGCCCCCTTCGAGGTCCCAGAGCCGCGCCTTGCCATCGAGGCCCCCCGTCAGGAGGCTGCGGCCGTCGGGGCTGAACTTCAGGGCCGTGACCTCGGCCTCGTGAGGGATCGGCAGGTCGATCAGGCGACCCGTCGCGGTCTCGTAGAGGGCCACGCCCCGATCATCCTTCGGGACGGCCAGCGTCGCGCCGTCGGGGGCGAAAGCGAACGTCCGCAGAGGGCTCCCGTGCTTCGCGACCGGGGAGATGGGCCGGCCGGTCTCGGTCTCCCAGAGGAACGTGCCGACGACGTCGCAGGCCGTCGCCAGGGTCGAACCGTCGGCGCTGTAGGCGATCAGGGTCACGGGGGCTTTGAGGACAAGCGGGGCCCCCTCGGGCTCGCCGCTCGAGAGGCTCCATTGCCGGATCGTCCCGTCCTCGCTGGCCGTCGCGAGGCGCTTGCCGTCGGGGTGGAAGGCGACCGAGCGGACCGGGCCTCGATGCTCGAGGGGGGCGAAGAGGAGGGTGCCGGTGGCGACGTCCCAGAGCTGGGCCTTGCCGTCGATCCCGGCCGTGGCCAGGCGCCTGCCTTCGATGCAGAAGGTGAGGTGGTGGATGGCCCCGCTGCCATGCTTCAGCGATCGCTCCAGCAACTTCTCGCCGGAGTGCCAGCCGTACAGACCCGTGCGCACGGGACGCTCAAGTTCGGGCGGGGCATGCTCGAGCGCCCTCGCCAGCCAGAGCATCCCCTCGGCCTGCATCTCTCGCTGGAAGAGGGCATAGGCGCGTTCGAGGCAGAGACGGGCCAGCGACCCTTTCATCTGGCTCAGGGCCTGCTCCTGCTCCCCTCGATAGCGGACGTCGGCCAGCCAGGCCTCGAGCTCACGGGCGAGGTCGAGCGCCGAGGCGTGGCGTTCCTCGGGCTTCAACGACATGGCACGCAGGCAGGTCGCCTCGAGCGCGGGGTCGAGGTCGCGCTTCAGGCGCCTCGGCGCGGGGAAAATACCGTGACTGACCTTGTGCAGGACGCGCTTGACGTCGTTGTCGGTGAAGGGGGGCTTGCCCGTCAGCAGACAGAAGAGGGTGGCACCCAGGCTATAGATGTCGCTGGCGGTTCCGACCCGGTCGTGGTCCCCGGCGGCCTGCTCGGGGCTCATGTAGCGAGGGGTCCCCACGATGGCGCCGGGCCTGGTGAGCGAGGCCTCCCCCGCGCGGCTCTCCAGGGTCGGCCAGTCTCTCGCGTCCTCGCCCCCCGCGCGTTCTTGCTGGAGCGGCTTGGCGATCCCCCAGTCGACGACGAGGGTCTCGCCGAATCGCCCGAGCATGATGTTCTCGGGCTTGAGGTCGCGATGCACCACGCCCCGGCTGTGGGCGAAGGCCACGGCGTTGCAGGCGTCGATGAGGCTCCCGAGGAGCCGGCGGAACGCGAGCTCCCGCTCGATGCTATTCGCGGCGGCCTTGCGGTCCTTCCCCTGGTGGAACCGCTCGATCGCCGCCCGCAAGGTCTCCCCTTCGATGAATCGCATCGCGTAGTAGGGGCGGCCGTCGGCGTAGCGACCGAGCCCGTAGACGGGGACGATCCCCGGGTGTTCGAGCCGACCCGTGAGTTCGGCCTCGAGCAAGAACCGGGCCTGGCTGCCGGGGTCGAAGGCCCGCTCCGCCTGCAACTCCTTGAGGGCCACGGTCCGGTTCAGCTCCGGGTCGAGCGCCAGGAAGACCTCGCCCAGCCCTCCGCGAGCATGCGGTCGCAAGACGCGAAACCGCCCGCTCCAGGCCTCGGCCGGAGACTCCAGGCCGGTCGCGACCTCGCCGGTCTTCGATAAGGCCGGGCCCTCGTGGGTGACGGTCGGCATGGGCTCGTCGAGAGTCTTGGCCTTCCGCTTCGAGCCTCGACGGGGCCGGGGTGCGAGGTGCTCGGTGAGGAGCCCCTCGACGACCGTGCGCGTCGACTCCGACAGCGTCCCCTGTTCGGCCAGGATCGACGCCAGCGAACGCTTCGGGTCGGCCTTCCAGGCCCGGAACCCCGCCACGAGCTGAGCCTGGTCGAGGTATCCCCCCTCCAGGGCGATCATGCCGAAGAGGAGGTCGCGAGACGACTCGCTCCGATCAGCCATGGGAGAGGTTCTCGAGCCGGTTCGATGTCGAGGATCGGTCGCGAGACCTCACGCCGCGATCCTTCACGTGGGCGAGTTGTGGCGATTGCAAGGGAGACGTCCTGAAGGGGTGTCGCATGAGTCTCCTTCCATACCATCATTACCCGGTCAATGCAAACGAGGGCGGCGGCTCTCAACTCCCGCCCAGCTCCAAAGGCCTGACGCGTGCGAATCTCATCCAAACACGAACGCATCGATGCACTTGAGCAGAATCGGGGCGTCGGAGTTGGATGGCGTCTCGACGCGCGGATCGGGGAGTGTCGGGGCTCGATATTCGTTTAAGATTGTCTCCTCCAAAGTTTTTCGACGGAGAGGCGTTAACCCGGAGGGCGAACGTCTGGGAACGAGGCGGAGAAAGTCGGTATGATCCGAACGAAATCGAGGCTTCCAGCGTAGCAGTCGCAAAGTTCCGACGAGGAAGGGGGCAACCCGTCCCTTCCAGATATCTTGACCCGGGAAGTCGGGTTGAGGATCGCCGCACTCGGGGCTGGCTTCTGACTTTGCGCGCTCGCCGGCCTTGACGTACACTGGAAGGGCGTGCGCGAAGAGTCTTGATGATGGGGGGATGCGATGTTCCCACCGATGCCGGGGGGGTCATGAGCGAGTCGGAGAAGCCTCACCCACCAACGCTCAAAGTCGCCACCGAAGAGGCGCGCGACCTGACCGGGATGGTCCTCGGGGACTTCCAGGTGGAGCGCCTGCTCGGTCGCGGAGGGATGGGGGAGGTCTACCTCGCCCGCCAGCTCAGCCTGAGCCGGCCCGTCGCCCTGAAGGTCCTGCGCCCGGACCTCCTCTCCAAGCCGAACTACATCGGCCGGTTCGAGGCCGAGGCCACCATGGTGGCCAAGCTCAACCATCCGAACATCGTCCACGTCTACACGCTCGGCTCGGTCGACGGCTATCGGTTCATCGCCATGGAGTACGTGCAGGGGACGAACCTGCGTGAGTACCTCCAGAAGAAGGGGGCGCTCGAACTCTCGCAGGCCCTCGGGATCATGAAGCAGGCGGCCGTGGCCATCGGCGCCGCCGGCGAGATCGGCCTGGTCCACCGCGACATCAAGCCCGAGAACCTCCTGCTGACGCGCAAGGGGCAGGTCAAGGTCGCCGACTTCGGCCTCTGCCGCGACCAGGACTCCGACCACCTGCACCTGACCCAGCCGGGCGTGACGATGGGTACCCCCATCTACATGAGCCCCGAGCAGGCGCAGGGGCATTCGCTCGACCACCGCAGCGACCTCTACTCGCTGGGCGTGACCAGCTACCACATGATCGCCGGCGCCCCGCCGTTCCGGGCCGAGTCGGCGATTGCGGTCGCGATGAAGCACGTCAAGGACACGCCCGTCCGCCTGATCGTGCATCGGCCCGACATCCCGGTCGAGCTCGACCACCTGGTCATGAAGCTGATGGCCAAGAGGCCCGACCAGCGCTATCAGTCGGCCGCCGAGCTGCTCCGCGACCTGAACAAGATCCGCGAGACCATGCAGACCGTCTCGATGGCGGTCGGCGAGCCCGAGATCGCGATCACGTCGCCCAGCATGAGCGTCGTCCCCCACGGTTCCACCGCCGTCACGCCCGCGGCCCCTCCGTCGGGCGTGATCAGGACGGCGCCTCCGGCCATACAGGCCACCGAGGTCGACGGGGCCCCTCGACCCTCGTTCGGGAGCCGGCATGGCATTGCCCTGGCGACGATCGCGCTGATCGCCGGGCTCGCCTGGGGCTGGTTCACGAGGCCGCCGGACCTCCTCGCCAAGACGGCGCCGACGTCGACGGGCATGCCGGGGCTCTGGATGGTCCCCGAATGGTCGTCGCTGGTGGAGAAGCAGCCCGACGCCGAGGCGCAGTACCACCACGCCCAGCTCATCGGCAACCACGGCGACCGCGTCGCGGCCTGGCTGGCCGTCCCCGGGTACTACCCCGAAGATCGCGACTATTGCACGAAGGCCTACATCCAGCTCACCAGGGAACTGCTGAAACAACACGATGTCGAACGCCTGCGCTCCCTCGCCCCCGAGATCGGCGGCTGGAAGGCGGGCAAGACGCTCGGCGAGGAGCTCGCCGTCCTGGTCCAGGCCGCCCTGAGCGCGGTCGACGATGACCTCGACGGGGTGCCCGTCCAGTTCGAGAACAAGGAATATGGCGTCGCCGCCCTCACCGATGCCGGCCTGTTCGACCTCGCCCTGGCCGTCGCCGACGAGGCGCTCGTCGCGGCGAGGAAGGCGAATTCGACCGTCCTCCAGCGCAAGTTCCAGGCGACCCGGGATCAGATCATCCGGAAGAACCTGAATCAGGACTTCCGCGATCCGATGGGCCCGACGGCCCCGCGGCGGACGAAGTAACATACGAGTGAGTGCCAGCGATCGAACCGATCGAGAGCGAAGTCATCATCCCGGTCATCCCTTCCGCGGACCGTCGCGTCACGGAGCTGATTCCATGGCGATCTTGAAACGGGTTACCGGCCACGCCGCCGGTCAGATCATCGAGTTGAAGGGGGACCTGACCGTCATCGGCCGTTCTCCCGAGTGTCACATCGTGCTCGACCCCAACGGCGTCAGCCGGAGACACGCGGAGATCAGGCGCGTCGGCGAGAAGTTCTTCCTCGCCGACCTCCACTCCCGCAACCTGACCAAGGTCAACAACACGCGCGTCGAGCCGGGGAAGGATCACCACCTCAGCCCCGGCGACCGCATCAACATCTGCGACGTGGAGTTCATCTACTTCAACGCACCGCCGAAGGAAGGGTCGAGCCGGGGCGACGGGGACATCATGCTCGTCACCGAGGGGGACGACGCCGACGACCCGAACATGCACACCTTCGACGCCTCGCGCAGCAGCGCGATGGCCAGCGCCGTGCGCCCGGAGGTGAAGCTCAAGGCGATCCTCGAGATCACCCGCAACCTCTCGACCGAGCTGAAGATCGACGCCGTCGCCCCGAAGATCCTCGACTCGCTGCTCGAGCTCTTCCCCCAGGCCGAGCGGCTCTTCCTGATCCTCAACGATCCGGCGACGAACCGGCTCGTCCGCAAGGCGTTCAAGTTCCGCCCGAGCCGCAAGACCTCGTCCTTCGCCTCCGTGCCGGAAGACGAGATCCCGATGAGCATCAGCCGGTCGATCGTCAACTACGTGCTCGGCCAGAAGAAGGCCGTGCTCAGCCAGGACGCCGGCAACGACAAGAACCTCCCCACCAGCGCCTCCATCGCGGATTTGAAGATCCGGTCGGTCATGTGCGTGCCGCTCCTCGCCCCGGACGGCCAGGCACTCGGCATCCTCCAACTCGACACGAGCGACCGCAAGCAGTTCCTCCAGGAAGACCTCGACGTCCTAGCGGCCGTCGCCAGCCAGGCGGCCGTCGCGATCCAGAACGCGGCGATGCACGAGACCCTGATCGAGCGCGAGCGGATGGAGCGCGACCTGAAGCTTGCCGAGCAGGTCCAGAAGCGGTTCCTGCCCCAGTCCGTGCCCAAGGTCCCCGGGTACGAGTTCTTCGCCCACTACCACCCGGCGTACGAGGTCGGCGGCGACTACTACGACTTCGTCAAGCTCTCCGACACGCGCCTGGCGATCGCCCTCGGCGACGTCTCGGGCAAGGGGGTCGCGGCCGCCCTGATGATGGCCAAGTTCTCGGGCGACACCCGCTTCTGCATCCTCACCCAGGACTCGGTGGCGACCGCGGCCAATGAGCTGAACCGGCTCCTCTACGCGGCGGGGATCGAGGAGAAATTCATCACTTTGAGTCTGAGCGTCCTCGACCAGACGACCGGCCGGCTCACGTTCGCCTCGGCCGGGCACCTGCCGATCCTGGTCCGCCGGGCCAACGGCGTGGTGGAAGAAGTGGGCGAGGACATCGCCGGCTTCCCGCTCGGCATCATCGACCGCTCCGACTACAAGCAGGCCGAGATCGTGCTCGCACCCGGCGACATCGCCGTGGTCTACTCCGACGGCGTCACCGACTCGCGCAACATGCGCGAGGAGCTATACGACTCCCGCGACAACCGCCGGCTCCTCAAGAGGCTCACCGAGTCGACGGGCGGGGCCGAGGCCGTCGGCAGGGCCATCCTCCAGGAAATCCGCGAGTATTCGGCCGGGCACGCCCAGGCCGACGACATCACCCTCATCTGCTTCGGCCCGACCAAGCCCTGAGCCGTTCCCGTTCCCCGGCCGCGACGTGCGTCGTGATCCTCGACGCGCGTAGGTATAATGACGGGAAAAGGCGTCCTCCGATGGACCTTCCCGACCGATCTCGTGCGACCGCCGCCAGCACCCTGACTGAAAGCTTCGACCTCCTTCCATGACCCTGAAGATTTCCAACGTCCGGCTCGAGTTGAACGAGACCGAAGAGGCCCTCCCGGAGAAGCTCTCGGCCCGGCTGGGTGTCGGCCGCGAGGACATCAGGCGCTGGCGGATCCTCCGCAAGAGCCTCGATGCGCGTCGGCATGACGATCTGCACTTCATCTACGCGGCCGAGGTCGAGCTGCCCGAGCAGGAAGACGGCCGGATCGCCGGCCAGCATGGCTCGGGGGTCGAGCGGTTCGAGCCCGAGCGGTTCGATTGGCCGGAGCCGGGCTCGGCCCCGATGGAACATCGCCCGGTCGTCATCGGCGCGGGCCCCGCCGGCCTCTTCGCCGGATACCTGCTCGCGCTCGACGGCTATCGCCCGCTCGTCCTCGAGCGAGGCCGCGAGGTCAAGGACCGCGTGGCCGACGTCCGCCGCTTCGACTCCGGCGGGGCGCTCGACCCCGAGAGCAACTACCTCTTCGGCGAAGGCGGGGCGGGCACCTTTAGCGACGGCAAGCTCACCAGCCGCAACACCGGCCCCGACATCCAGCGCGTGCTCGAAATCCTGGCCGACTGCCACGGCAAGCCCTCGATCGTCTACGAGCAGCGGCCCCACCTCGGCTCGAACCGGCTCCCGCTCGTGGTCCGGACCCTGCGTCGCAAGCTCGAGCAGCTCGGCGGCGAAGTCAAATTCTCCTGCCGGGTCGAGGACCTCGACATCGTCGACGGCCGCCTCCGGGGCCTCGGCACCAGCTCCGGCTACATCAGGGCCGACGTGGCAATCCTCGCCGTCGGCCACAGCGCCCGAGACACGTACGGGATGCTCCTGCGCCGCGGGGTCCCGCTCGAGGCCAAGCCCTTCCAGCTCGGCGTCCGGATCGAGCAGCCGCAGGAGCAGGTCAACGTCGCCCGCTACGGTGCCAACGCCGAGCACCCGGCCCTGGGCGCGGCCGACTACAACCTCGTCGCGAGGGCGGGGGATAAAGACCTCTTCACCTTCTGTATGTGCGCCGGCGGTTATGTGATGCCCAGCGTGAGCGAGCCCGGCTACTTCTGCACGAACGGGATGAGCGAGAGCCGACACGACTCCCCCTTCGCCAACAGCGGACTCGTCGTGACCATCTCTCCGGAGGACACGGGGAGCCGCCACCCCCTGGCCGGCGTCCATTTCCAGCAGCGTTCCGAGCGTCTGGCGTACCTCGTCGGCGGCCGCAGCTACGCCGCGCCGATCCAGTACGCCCGCGACTTCCTCGCCGATCGCCCGAGCCGGGGCAAGCTCCCGAGCAGCTACCCGCGCGGCACCGTGCCCATCGACCTCGGCGCGATCCTGCCACCGATCGTGCTGCAAGTCCTCGAGCGCGGCCTGCCGATCATGGATCGCCGCTTCCAGGGGCTCTTCCTCCGAGGCGCCACGCTCTCCGGCCCCGAGTCGCGGGGCAGTTCGCCCGTCCGCATCCCGCGCGATCCGATCTCGAGGCAGAGCCCCGCAGTCGCCGGCCTCTACCCCTGCGGCGAGGGCGCCGGCTATGCCGGCGGCATCGTCAGCGCCGCGGTCGACGGCCTGAGGACGGCCCGCTCGCTGGTGGCGCTCCACGCCCGCCCCGGCTCGTGATCGGCGCCCGGCCTCCCCTTGAACCCGCCCTCGAGATCGTCACGACATGAAGTGGAAATCCGACTGGTTCCTGATCGGCATGCTCGTGGCGGTGGGCCTCGCCTGCGTCGTCCCCGGCCCCGGGGCTCATGGGGGGTTCCTGCACCCCGAGATCCTCAACAAGGCCGGGGTGGCCCTGATCTTCTTCCTCCACGGCGTCGCGCTCTCGTTCGACGCCCTCAAGGCGGGGACGCTGCGCTGGCCGCTGCATCTCCTGGTTCAGGGCTGCACGTTCCTCTTCTTCCCGATCCTCGGCCTGGGGATGCTCTGGCTCGCCGGCCGCTGGCTGGCACCCGACCTCCGGCTCGGCTTCTTCTACCTATGTGCGCTGCCGTCGACGGTCTCCTCCTCCGTCGCAATGACGGCCGCCGCGCGCGGGAACGTGCCGGTCGCCGTCTTCAACGCGACCCTCTCGAGCCTCCTCGGCGTCCTCCTCACCCCCTTCTGGATGGGGACCGTCGCCGACAGCGGCGGCCATCCGCTCCCGCTCGGCAAGGTCGTCCTGGACCTCTGCCTCTGGCTCCTCGTCCCCCTCGCCGTCGGCCAGCTCTGCCGCCCCTGGCTCGGCTCTTGGATCGCGAGGCACAAGTCGAGGGTGAACGTCGTGGACCGCGTCACGATCCTCGTCCTCGTCTACACGTCCTTCTGCGACTCGGTCGTCGAGGGCGTCTGGACGGGCAACGGCCTGGGCACAGTGCTGGCGACGGTCATCGGCGTCATGGTCCTCTTCGCGATCGTCCTCACCGGCACGATCCTCGCCTGCGACGCCCTCAAGATCGTCCCCGGCGACCGCGCCGCGGTGGTCTTCTGCGGCTCGAAGAAGACGCTAGCCTCGGGCGTCCCGATGGCCCAGCTCATGTTCGGCAACCACCCCGGCCTGAGCCTGATCCTCCTGCCGATCATGATCTACCACCCCCTCCAGCTCGTCGTCTGCGGCATCCTCGCCGGCCGCTGGGCCCGCCACCCGATCAGCCCGCCGACTGATTGATCGCGAAATCCTCGCCCGTCTGCCCCAACGTGATGCGGCTGAGACATCGCGGGCACGTGACGGACGGATTGACCTCGTCGGGCAAGCAGAAGAGCGCCCGGCAACTGCACATCCCGGCGTGCGGATTCGAACAATAGGGGCAAGGGAAAGAGCCCAGGAGTAGCGAAGAGTTGATGGGAGGGACCTCGAACCCTTTGCCTTCGTCGATCGTCGACTCCAGGACGTGTGCGGCGACCGGCATGTAGCCCTCGACTTCCTCATCGAGGCGATACCGCACCAGATACGGGCGACGGACCTTGCTGCAGTAGAGCTTCAAAAACACCTGCCGGGCAGGGCCGTGGTAGGTCGGCTCGGAGCCGGGTTGGACCTCGCGAACATCCTCGGGCTTCTTGGTCAGGTCGATCCCGGCCTGATCCCCCGCGCCGAGACCCTGGCTCGCTCCCTGGACCGAGCCGGTGAGCCAGAGGAACAACTTGCCGAGGGTCTGGGGCGTCATGTCCTGGAGCTTGAAGACGATGTCGCTCGCGCGATGGAGGGTCTCGAAGTCGACGTCATCGCCGCAGCCGATCGCGTACAGATTCGCGATCTTGGGATGCGTTAGGCGATAAGTCATCTGCTGGACCGACTCCCAGTCGTCGGTGGGCTGGCCGTCGGTCAGGAGGAAGACGATCGGCCGATAATCCCCCTTCTGCGACGTCGTCGTCTTGCGCACCTCGCGATTGATGCATTCGCGCAGGAGGTTGAGCGCCGCCCCGAGCGAGGTCCCCGGCCGGACGCTCAACGCCGGCGGCTGGACTTCGGAGAGCTCGGTCAGGGGCAAGACCTGCTGGGCCGTCGCGTGGTAGGTGATGATGCTAACATAGACCGTTTCCAGCGCATGAGGGTCGGAGCGGAGCTGGCGGATCAATAGATCCACGCCGCGCTGGACGGCCTCGATCGCGTCGCCGATCATCGATTCCGAGCAGTCCAGGAGCAGATAGACGGGAAGTCGTCGCAAGCTCATATTTTAGCTCCTTCAATGCCCGGCAGCCCGGGACAACTCGTTTATTAGCCCCGAACCATCTGGACATGAATGAGGCGGCCCCCGTCGGCCGGCGATAGCAACAGCTTCTTGCCGTCGGTTAGTTCAACCATCGAGTTGATCGGGATGGAGATCCCATCGGCGGCGGGCTTTCCCTCGATGAGCTCCTTCATATCCGGGAGGGTTTGATTAACAAACACCCACTTATTCCCGTGAATTTTGAAGTATCCGACCGGCTTCTTCTGATCGGCGGTGAGCCTCTCGCTCGGGAAGACGGTACGGTCGGCGTGCCATTGATAGAGGTACTGGTCGTGATAGACCATCACGCGATGATTATCCGATCGGAAGGTTCCCTTACCCCTGGTCGAGTAGAGGTTGAGGATCGGCAGGTCGCCGGAATAGCGGGTGTCGCAGAAGGGGCAGACCGGCTTCGTCGAGTTGTCGAATACATACCACTTCTGCTCGCACGCGGGGTTCGAGCACGGCTGGATCAGGTCGACGGTCTTGACGAGGGCGTGGAGCCAGTCATTCGCCGACGGCCGCCGAGACGGGTCGTGCAATCCGGTGATGAATGCCTGGTCGAACAGTTCCTTGAGATAAGGCCCGGCGATGGAGTAGGGCCGCTTCGACACGTCGAGCCAGGGCAGTTCGCTCGGCTTGGCGGACGCGACCATCGGGCGATTCGAGAGGTCGGAGGGATGTTCGACGAACAGGGCGTTCACCCCCTTCGACAACTCCTCGTCGCGTGCCGGGTCTGGGTCGTGGATCTTTCCGCCGTTGAGCGGATGCCGATAAAGCAGGTACATGTAAATCAAGACCGCAAGCGCATGGCGGTCGGTCTCGATCCTGGGCAGGCACCGCTTGGGGTCGTCCCTCGCCAGTTTCGAGGTGGAGATGACCTCGGGCGCGATGAAATCGGCCGTCCCGATCACGTCGGGGGGATATTTGCCGGGGACGACGAGTCCATCGATGTCGATGATGCAGGCGTTGCCCCCCGCGGGATCTACCAGGACGTTCCTGTAGGAGAGATCCGAATGCGCCAGGCCGGTTGCGTGAAGCCTATGAACGGCCCGGCAAATCTTGATGCAGGTCGTCAGGTAGGTCCGCCAGTTGCCCAACTCTCGGGGGTCGAGGAATTTCGAGCGGTTGTTCGCCGAGGCGAACCACTTGCCTTGCTTCTCTTTCCCCTTAATGCCCAGGAAATCGTTGTTCCTCGATCCATACTGGAAGAAGAACTCGGGCTTATAAGTCGGCGCGACGATCCCGAGCTTACCCTTGACCTCGACGATCTTGGTGGGCCAGCAGAAGAGATCCTTCCAGTAATCGCCCCCCGCCTCCTCGAAGATCTGCTTGCGATAGCGGCCGACGATGGTCTCAAGGCGGTCGCGGCTCGTCGCGTTCTGCGGCTCCCGGAAAAGGGCCACGACGTAGGATCGATCGGGCGAGAAGTAGACGTCCTTCATCCCCCCCGCGCCGATGATCTCGTCGACGAACTGGACGGTCGAGCCGTCGGTGGCCTGGACCGTGACGATGTCCTTCATCGGTGAGGCCTCGGTTGAAGGTCAGGGCAGGAGGAGTGCAATGGTCCGGTCATCGTGATTGCCCACGGCCCAGAACCCCAGCCAATCCAGGAGTTCCGATGCGGCCTGAGTGTTGGTCTTGTTGAGCCCGACGGCGCCGGAGATCTCCCCCCAGAAAGCCTGCCAGCGGGCCGGGTCGGCGAGATCCCGATCGGTCGGGAATTTGGGGTCGGAAACGCCGTCCGTCATGGCGACGATCCCGACAAGGTCGGGGACGACCGCGAACCGGATCCGGCTGCGGACCTCGCTGTCGTCGGCCCAGATCTTCGGCATGGTGAGGAATCGCGTCTGGCCGGCGAACTCTCCGGTATCCGGGCGGTTGAGGACCACGACCTCGCCGTTCGCCCGATAGGCGCCGGCCGCTCCGTCCCCGACGGCGATGGTCGCGATGAACCAACCGCAAGGATAGCGACGCGCGATCGTCAGGATCAGAGTCGTGGCGAAATGCTCGATCGGCCGACCGTGCTGCATCGCCTCGGCAAGGACAGCCTGATAGGCGCCTCGTCCCCCGTCGCCAAGGCTCCGGAGCAGGGCATCATGGAGTGCTTCGCGCGACGCTTCGTCTCCCCCTGCATACGATTCCACCAACTTCTGGAACGACTCGTCGAACGTTGTCGTCAGATGCGTCTTGAGCGAGTCCACTGAGGACTTGCAGGCGATCTCGGCCCCGCGTCGCGAGACCGGTGCCGAGCCGGCTCCATCCGCAACGGCCAAGGCATACCAGCCCAACCCTCTCGCATGAGCGATTCGAAAATCGTCGTCGCGATGCTCGCCCTTGTTCGCGTGAGACCGGCCTCGCCTGCTGGCTCCGAGGAGGACCGCCTCGGCCTCCACACGGAAATGATGTACGTGAGGACGGCGGAAGGGCGAGTTAGGGTCAGGCTCGATGTCCTTCCAGAGCGAGCGTGGGTCGGGGTTGATCGTCAAAACGACCTGCTTCTGCGCCCTGACCCAGACCTCACCCCTGAGCAAGACGGAGAAGTGGACGACGATCGGGTGATCACCGGCCACTTTGGGCTCGCCGACGATCCGCAACTCCTGGCCATCCGGCTCCTCATGCAGCCCGAGCGGTTCCAACCCGTCGACCCGCAGAGGGCGAACCGAGACGTCTTCAGGTCGATAGCCTCGGGGGAGTTCCGAAGACTTATGCACGCCCGCAGAAGCGATGGCGTTATACGCCTTGCCGACCATCCCATTGGGAATCTGGAACTGGATGTTGAGCGAGGGTGTCGCCTGCTTGGGCGGCCCGGGCGGCTTCTTTTCCACAGAGGGCGCCGTCGGTAAGGAAGGTGGGGTGGAGGGCTCGGCAACCGACCTCGGATGAGTCTCCGCCTCGGTCGGTGCAGAGGGACTCGCCGGAGCCTGATCCGAAGGGCTGGCCCCCACCGAGTCGTGGGTGGCTTCGGTCGACGCGAGGAGATCCCCACTCGGGCCGACATCGGAGTGCGCCGCCGCGGATGCACCGACCTGGAGTTCTGCCGGGGCTTCGTCGCCGCCATGCGGATCCTTCCCGTCCTCAATCAGCTCGCCTTCGCGATTGATCACGACCTCATCCTTCACGCATGGGTATGGAGAATACCTGCACGAGACTGCCAGACGCCCTCGGCTTGAGTCCGTCCTCAGAAGACGACATGGACCTCGGGCGGAGGCGGCGGGAGCGGCGGGGTGGCGACCACGCCCATGCTCGTACCGCCGACGCTCACGGCGTCGGAGACGTACTGGAAGAACGCGGCGAAGGTCGAGCTGTCGGTCGCATCCAGGCTGAGGACGTGATCGGCCAGAGGGATGAGGTCCTCCTTCCTCGCCTTCGGGCCCGCGGCGCAGGCCACGATGACCGCGAAGTTACGCTGGCGGACCTCGGGGATCATCTCTTTATACTTGAGCGCATCCGATGGGCTGCCGTCGGTCATCACAAACAGCATCGGCTTCCAGTCGCCCTTGACCGCGCCGGTGTTCTTCACGACTTCGCTGTCAACTCGCCGGCAGAGTTCCTCGAGGGCCAAGCCCAGGTGAGTCGGGCCCGAGTCGGGGGTCACCAGTTGAGGGAGGTTGAAATCCTCGAGCGCCGTCAAGGGGACGACGACATTCACATCCCGATCGAAGGTGATCACCGAGATGTGGACCGACTCGAGGGCCTGCGGGTCGCGGCGCAGCGAGGATATCATCGCCTGCAGGCCGACCTTGACCGATTCAATCGGCTCGCCGCGCATCGAGCCGGAGGTGTCCAACAGCAGATAGACCGGGAGTCGTCGCATATGTCTCTTCACGGTTTGGGCGGGGAGGGTGAGTGCCTCAGACCACGACGTTGATCTCGGGCGGCGGGGGCGGGAGTTCGTTCAGGCCACCGACTTCCTTCCGCGAAGACTCCACCCTCTGGCTACCCACGATGATCGAGGCCGAGACCCACTTGAAGAACGCCGCAATCGCGCTCGAGTCTGTGGAAGCAAGGCTCACGACCGACTCCCCCGCGATCTTCTGCAGGACGGCCGTGTTGCCCGCCCCTACGGCGCATCCGACGACGATGCCCCAGGACTGCTTCTGGAAGATGTCCAATCCCTTCTCCCAACCGCTGTCGGGAGAGCCATCCGTCATCAGGAAGACCATCGGTTTCCAGTCGGCCTGGACCCCCGCGCCGGCCTTGACGACCTCGCGGTCGCGGCACTCGGATACGACCTTCAGCGCATCTCCCATGTTCGTGGAGCCGGAGGCCTTGATCTCGGGCGGCTGGAACGAAGCCAGATCCGTCAGCGGCACCAGCTGGCGAGCGGAGCTATCAAAGGTGATGACACTCAGATAAGCCGTCTCCAAAGCCTGAGGGTCCTGCCTCAGGGCCGAGACGAGCATCTGGAGTCCATATTTCACCTGCTCGATCGGCTCCCCGATCATCGAGCCGGAAGTATCCAGGACAAGGTAGATTGGCAACCGCCGCATGATTTATCCCTTCGTGCTCGACCCGGCTGACGACTCAAAATGATTGAAAACGGCCTGCATCGATCCTGTCGAGCCGATTTCTTGAACCCACTTAAATGTACTTCTTCTTCAAGAGACTGACGAAGGAGTCGGTCTCGTACCCTTCTCCCAACGCCCGAAACTTCCAGCCATCGCCCCTGCGATACACCTCGCCGAAGACCAGGGTACGTGTGTCCTGACGCGACTCGTCGTCGGAGAGGTTATAGCGAGCGATCTCGACCCCTTTGTTATCAACGGCCCGCATGAAGGCCTGTTCGATATCGCCGAAGTGCTGATCCTTACTCTTCCCTCGGTAGATCGAGACGAGGAACAGGATGCGATGGTATTCCGGACGCAGGTCGTTGAGCTTGACGACGATCTGTTCATCGTCTTCGACCCCTTCGCCGCCGACGAGGTTGTCGCCGGAATGCACGATCGCGCCCGAGCGATGCTTAAGGTTATTGAAGAAGACGACATCCCCGCCCTCGAGTCGATCGTCCCCAACGTTGCTGACCTTGCCACTCTCATCCAGGAGGAAGGCGACGGCATCGAGGTCGAATTCACCGTCGGCGGAGAGCTTGGAGAGGAAGTCCTTCTCCTTCACCTTCCAGCCGAGGCCGACCGTGATGGATGATAAGTCGTTCTTTTCCTTATCGAGGTTGATCGTCTGGCCTTTTATCAGTGAGATCGCCATCGCCTATCGCTCCAGACCAGGAAAGCCTTGAATCGAGCACGACCGAGACGCGACCTGTGCAGTTGAAGTGGGTCGACTCATCCGGTGTATTTATCGACGAAGTGTTGAAGTCCGCCCGCGTATCCCTTCCCCACGGCCTCGAACTTCCACTTGCCGCTCTTCTTGTACAGCCGGCCAAACTCAACGGCGGTCTCGATCGAGAAATCCTCCTCGAGTTCGTACTTACAAATTTCTTCGTTCGACGAGGCGTCGTAGATCCGGATGAAGGAGTTGCGGATCTGCCCGAAGTTCTGCTTTCGCTTGGCGGCCTCGTGAATCGTGACGACCACGATCATTTCGTTGATGCGGGGGTCGAGTTTCGCGAAGTCGACGGTCAAGGTCTCGTCGTCACCTTCGCTATTCCCGCCGGTCGTATCGTCGCCCGAGGAGACCACCGCCTTATCGAACGATTCCAGGTTGTTATAGAACACGAAGAACCGATCTTCGGGGATCTTGCCATCGGCTCCGATCATGAAGACCGATGCGTCCAAGTCATAAGCGGCGCCGGTCCCCTCATTCGGATCCCAGCCGAGCCCGATTCCCGCCCGGCTCAGACCCAGATCGACGCGCTGTCCCTTTTGTAGATTGATCGCCATTGCAATTCCCCAATCGATCCGCTGAATATCACCGCGAAACACATAGTTCACATACGTCGATTACCACATGCTTTGAGATATCAGAAATCGATCTGAAAATTCAAGTGTAATGTCCAAAATTGTAATCTCGCTGTTCAAGTTTGAAGACACTTTATGAAGTTGGCCTTCAACGCCCTACACCAAATTTGATAAAACCAAGGAAGAAGCGTTAAGATACGACTGGATCGTCTGAAACTGGCTTGTGATCCCACCTTTGATCCAGAAATGAGGTGGGATCACGTACAACTCAATGCTCGAGAAGCCTTGACATTTCGATCTCGGAGAATCGGTCGACGATGCCCGTGACTCATGCGGAACTGTCTCGCGCCTCTGCGGAACTTGCTGAAGCAAAGGATATCCTGGAGCGACGCTTGCGTTATGCGGCGAGCGTTCGCGAACCTGTGAGCCTCGCGGAGCGAGAGCTCTCCCACCTGCGACCTCTCCTCTGGGCGAGGTCCTGGTCGGATCGTACGATGACGCGAGGCGGGGTACTCGCCAACCTCCTGGTCATCAGCGTTGTCTTGGCCATCGCAATCCGCGCGGCGGCTTCGCTCGACTCCGGCGCCTTCGCATTCGTCTTCTTCGTCTGCGTACTGGCCGGTGGAGCGCTTGGCGGATTGCTCTATTTCCCGCGTGACCGAATCCTGGTGGCGAAATCACGCGACGCATTGGCCGTGCTGGAGGTCGCCAGGTCGGAGCTACCCCGAGCGGAAAGCGACCTTAGGATCGCCCAGAGCCACGTCGAGGCACGACACGCCGATTACCTCAGGATCGAATCGACATATCGGGCAGACCAAGCGGCGCTCGAACTCGCTCGCAGGCTCGCCGCCGAGCAGGCCGCGCTTGAACTCGAGCGCAGATTGGCCAGGGCCGACCTTTCAAGCCAGCGATGGAGAGGCTTGACGGGAATCGAATTCGAGGACTTCCTGGCGGATGTCTTCCGATTCTGGAATTACCAGATCGAAACCACCCCGGTGACCGGGGATCAGGGCGTCGATCTGATCGTGATCAAGGACGGCCGCCGCATCGCGGTCCAGGCCAAGGGGTATCCGAACTCGACCGTCGGCAACGGGGCGGTCCAGGAGGTCCACACGGGGAAATCCTATCACCATTGCCACGTCGCGGTCGTCATCACGAACTCGACCTTCACGAGGAAGTGCAAGGAACTGGCCGCGAAGGTGGGATGCCTCCTCGTCGATCGGAACGACCTGCCGACGCTCATCCACGGCAATATCAGGATGTAGGTTGGCGAGGCTCATACCGGGTAACTGGTGGGGCCTAACGTAATGACGCGGCTCATGGTTGAAATGGGGGGAAGCTCTCACCCCGGCCGTGCGGAGGTTGCCATGGATTTGCGCATCCTCGGCCCGATGGACGACGTCTGCTTCGACACACTCCGCGCCTAGCTCCACTTCCGGAGGGCTCGCCCGCCCACGCTGCGCCGTCGACGAACTCCACGTCCGCAGGCGCCATCGCGCCCCGATCCTCGACTACCGTTGCGGCTGATGCAGAAGGAAAAGTTTCGAGGTGGAGATGAAGTCGGCCGTCCCGATCACGTCGGGGGGATCTTGCCGGGGACGACGAGTCCATCGATGTCGATGATGCTGGCGTTGCCCCCAGCGGGATCCACCAGGACGTTTCGAAAAGAGAGGTCCGAGTGCGCCAGGCCCGTTGCATGGAGTCTGTGGACGGCCCGGCAGATCTTGATGCAGGTGGTCAGATAGGCCCGCAAGTTGCCTAATTCTCGGGGGAGGGGGTCACTTTGCTCTCCTCGGCCGAGGACGTGACGACCCCGAAACCCATATTCTCATAACGCCTGGACCAAAATTCGAGGACGGCCCTGATCAATGGTATCCGCACTCTCGTGGATACCGATATAGGTTCGATGACGTCGCCCACAACGAAGGATTGAGGTCAGTCAATCCACCGTTGTGGCCATGACGTTTTCAACGCCAGGCGACGTTATGAAGACTCTATCGGAGAAGGCTCGGCCGCTGGAAGGGGCGGATATTGAACGACTTCGATGCCGATCCGGCCAACAGATGTGGCGAAATCACCGTCGAGAAACTTCCACTGAGCGACTCGCCTGCCGCGTGGGTCTCTCCGCCCAACCCAGCCATGTTAATGGTCAACAGATAGTGGTAGTGGGCGTCGAGCCGACGAGCTGGGTAAAGCGTGACCGTGTCGGTAGCCGGGTCATATTTCGCGGTGCGGACGGCAATTGAACGCTGGTGGAGTAATCCACCCCGTCCTAGTCTTCCGAGCGTTATGATCCGATAGTTCTTGACGTCCTCAGCTCGTGCCTGGTTTAGCTGAGAGCGAAAGGAGAGTACGAGAACCGTGGGCTGAGCATGGAAGCCGTATCGCTTCACGACGGGAGTCGGCGTCGGAGTCGGAGTGGGTGTTGGGGTCGGCGTCGGTGTGGGAGTCGGCGTCGGTGTCGGGGTCGGAGTCGGGGTCGGTGTCGGGGTCGGAGTCGGGGTCGGGGTCGGAGTCGGGGTCGGGGTCGGCGTCGGGGTCGGGGTCGGAGTCGGGGTCGGGGTCGGCGTCGGTGTGGGAGTCGGCGTCGGTGTGGGGGTCGGTGTCGGAGTCGGGGTCGGCGTTGGTGTGGGGGTCGGCGTCGGCGTCGGTGTGGGAGTCGGCGTCGGCGTCGGGGTCGGTGTCGGCGTCGGGGTCGGGGTCGGCGTCGGTGTGGGAGTCGGCGTCGGGGTCGGCGTCGGCGTCGGCGTCGGCGTCGGCGTCGGTGTGGGGGTCGGTGTCGGAGTCGGGGTCGGCGTCGGTGTGGGGGTCGGTGTCGGCGTCGGTGTGGGGGTCGGAGTCGGTGTGGGGGTCAAACATACATTGGAGAGAGCGTTGGTATCCAGCGTTACCGCACCGGTTTGCGCCAAGGCCCTACCTGATGCGATGGTGGCACCGGTCTCGAGAGTGATGCTCGTATGCGCTAAGATATTCCCTTCGAACGCGGTGCGTGTCCCGAGTGTCGCTGAGCTCCCCACCTGCCAGAATACATTGCAAGCGTCGGCGCCATTGATCAGAAGAACGGACGAGTCCGTTGCTGTCGTCAGGCTGCTCCCGATCTGAATTACGAAGACCGCGTCGGGGTCGCCTTGAGCGTCGAGCGTCAATGGCCCCGTCAGCTGGGCTGACGACGCGAAATGATAGACGCCCGGAGTCAGGATTTTCCCCCCAAGATCTTGACCGGTCAAGTCTTGGTCGGCGGCCTCTCCCACGAGGACATTGTACGCCGTAGTAAGATCATTTTCAGCCTGAGCTGCCACTGCATCCCCGGTATGAATCGTTCCCCCCGTGATGACCCCCGGGGGAAATCCGGTAATCGCATTACCCGGGCTGACACCAATACTTCCGACGATGGCAGTCGCGCCGGTGTTGGTAACAGTCGTACCAGCGAGGATCGCGAAATCCTCCGCTGTACCCAACGGGGGTATAGTAGCCATGAGGATTCGGGCTTCACACTGTTCCAACGCTCTGGCCGCTTGGCGGATTCGACCCCGGTTCCGACGAATTGGCGACATTGAAGAAGACTCCTGGGATCACAATCTTTTTAATAAGTAATGTCAAAATTTATTGTACTGAGAATTTAAAAGAATATCAAATTAAAACAAACCTATTAACAATTACGGACGAGTTAGCGTTCGTCCACATTTCCGCATTTGTGGACGGGGGTCCTTCCGGGTGAGCAGTCCCGACTCCAACAGGGTGCGGATGAGCCGCCCGCGTTCGGCCTCCTCCCCATTCCACTGCTACCCCATGCCGGCGATGGCCGTGAAGGGTAGGCTATTCCCGCTCCAACACCTGGCATCCGACGGCTCGCCATTGTGGTCCACAAGGCCCTTGTGCGGATTCTCGCCCGGTGAATTCCGACTCACTGGATGCCGCGGCATCCCGCGTGGCGCCCCCGCCATCGAACTCCGCCGATTTTTCATGTTTCCTCCGATGTGTTCGCTGTCGCATACTTCAGTCTCCATGGCTTGGTGGGCATCGACCAAGGCTGTATCACCCCTGAGCGCCTCGCGAAAGCTGAACCACGGGGGAAGTACCGCGAACATGTCGTAGATCGCACGATTGCCATCAGGGCAACCATGGAGGGTTTACCATAATTGGCCCACTGGCATTTATAAGAAATCACGTCATTACTTGATAGGCACTCGACCGGAGGTGGCCTGGGCGGATTGCTCTATTTCCCGCGTGACCGAATCCTGGTGGCGAAATCACGCGACGCATTGGCCGTGCTGGAGGTCGCCAGGTCGGAGCTACCCCGAGCGGAAAGCGACCTTAGGATCGCCCAGAGCCACGTCGAGGCACGACACGCCGATTACCTCAGGATCGAATCGACATATCGGGCAGACCAAGCGGCGCTCGAACTCGCTCGCAGGCTCGCCGCCGAGCAGGCCGCGCTTGAACTCGAGCGCAGATTGGCCAGGGCCGACCTTTCAAGCCAGCGATGGAGAGGCTTGACGGGAATCGAATTCGAGGACTTCCTGGCGGATGTCTTCCGATTCTGGAATTACCAGATCGAAACCACCCCGGTGACCGGGGATCAGGGCGTCGATCTGATCGTGATCAAGGACGGCCGCCGCATCGCGGTCCAGGCCAAGGGGTATCCGAACTCGACCGTCGGCAACGGGGCGGTCCAGGAGGTCCACACGGGGAAATCCTATCACCATTGCCACGTCGCGGTCGTCATCACGAACTCGACCTTCACGAGGAAGTGCAAGGAACTGGCCGCGAAGGTGGGATGCCTCCTCGTCGATCGGAACGACCTGCCGACGCTCATCCACGGCAATATCAGGATGTAGTAGGTTGAGGTTTGCAGGCCGGGTCGTGGCCGCATGAGCAGTACAGTTCAGCAGACATGGACCCGGAGGTCGAACACGGCTCGCAAACCGGCTTGACGGGAACGGGGGAGGGCCTATGCTTAAGAGAATGGGTCCGGTTCCGTTCCGAACTGATGTGCGAGCTGACGAAACGTGCGGAAACTCGCCTCGCTGGTCCTGATTGGCCTGCTCCTGCTCTGCCCCGTCATCTGCGGGGCGGCGGAGATCGGCCACGGGCCGGGGGGGCATGGCACGTCGACGGATTCGCGCGAGCATGCGGGGGAACCGGAATCCTGCCCGGAGGACGGCGATAACTGCATCTGCCAGGGGGCCGTGAGGTCGGTCGAGGTCCGCGTCGCGGATCATTCGGCCGATGCGAGCGACCTGCCGTTCCTGCCACACCACTTCGTGATCGACCTGGCCATCCCCCGGCTCACGGTTGCCTCGCTCGCCGAAGAGAGGGGAGCTGCAGCCTCCACGGGCTGGCATGACGCCCGGGTCTTGCGGGCGTGGCTCCAGTGCTTTCTCTGCTGAGATCGCCTTCGCTCGACGTGTCCTTTCCTTCGGCCCGTCTCCTCGATCGACGGATCGGGCCATTGAAAACCGGCGTTGAGTCCACCCCTGCGCGGTTCGAGCGTACGCTCGCCGGCGGGCGGTGATGATCCGCGATCCTTTACGCAGGGAAGACGTCCCATGAAACTTAAGTACATCCTCGCCCTGGCGGTGCCGGGCGTGATCGTGCTGGCCGGCGTGGCGGTTGCGGTCGCGAAGCCCGACTTGATCCGCAACCACATTGTGCGACCCCTCCTCGCCTTCGCGGGGGAGAAGAAGGCGGAGGACGACGGCGGGCTCTACTGCAAGGAGCACGGCGTCCCCGAGAAATTCTGCACGCTCTGCCACGAGGAGTTGAAGAAGACGCTCCAACTCTGCGACGAGCACGGCGGCTTGCCCGAAGACATCTGCACGCTCTGCCACCCGGAGGTCGAGCGCAAGTACAAGCTCGAGATGTGCCCCAAGGGGCATGGCCTCCCGCGCGAATTCTGCGACAAGTGCGGCAAGGCGCCTTCCGCGTCGGCCGCGCTCCCCGATGACGGCTGGTGCGCGACGCACAACCAGCCCGAGGCAGGATGCGTGGAATGCCTCAAGGAGGCTGCGGCCGAGAAGGAGACGAAAGGGGGTGCCGAGGCGAAAGCCTCGGCAGCCGCCAAGGCCAAGGTCTGCCGCCAACCGCTGCCGATCGTGCGCCTGGCCTCGGCGAAGCTGGCCGGCCGCATCGGGATCCAGACGGCGGCCGTGACCGAAGAGGTCCACGCGCACCGGCTCGTCGCCAACGCCGAGACCGCCTACGACGCCAACCGCTACGCCGAGGTCAGCCCTCGCGTCACGGGGTTCCTCCGCGAGATCCGCGTCGACCTCGGCAAGGTCGTCCGCAGGGGAGAGGTGCTCGCGGTGGTCGACTCCTCCGAGGTCAGCGCGGGGAAGACTCAGCTCCTCACGTCACATGCGGCCGTCAACCTCGCACAGGTCACCGCGGATCGGGTCCAGGCCCTGACCCGCTCGGGCGCGGTGCCGGGTAAGGCCGAACTCGAGGTGATGACCGCGCTCAATCAGGCGAAAGCCAGCGCGATGGACGCCGAGCAGAAGCTGCGGAACCTCGGGTTCGACGACGAGGCGCTCAACCAGTTCCTCAAGGCCAAGGACACGAAGAACCTGCTCGACGTGAACGCGCCCATCGATGGCTCGATCGTCATCCGCCACGCCGTGCTGGGCGAGGCCGTCGACGCGGCCAGCCGGCTCTTCGTCGTCGCCGACACCTCGCGGATGTGGCTCTGGATCGACGTCTACGAGGGGGACATCACGAAGATCAGCCCCGGCCAGCCCGTCTCGTTCACGATCAACGGCTCCGACCCGAAGGGGGGCGACCTCTCGTTCCTGGGGAAGGTGAACTGGGTCGGATCCGAGGTCAACGACAAGACCCGCACCACCCGCGTCCGGGCCGAGTTGCACAACCCCGACGGCCGGCTCCGCGCGAACCAGTTCGGCCGCGCCGAGATTCAGATCGACCCCGAGCACAAGGCAGTGGTCGTCCCCAAGATGGCCGTCCAGCGCAAGGACGGGACCGACCTCGTCTTCCTGCCCGAGGACGAGCCGGGTCGCTATCGCGCCCAGCGGATCGTCACCAAGCCGACCGATCACGGCGACGTCGTCGAGGTGACCTGGGGCCTCAAGCCCGGCCAGCGCGTCGTCACCCGAGGGGCCTTCCTGCTCAAGACCGAGATCATGAAGGGCTCCATCGGCGCCGGCTGCTGCGAATAAGGCCCGCCCCTCCGACGAGGCGAGACGATGACGGTGGGGCCAAGATTCCATCAGTCACAGGCGTCGACATTTTCATCAAAGCCTACGGAAGCTCCGGGCGCAGGATCGGCAGACAGCCAGCCTCGAAGGCCATGAGGGGGCCTCGGCAGGCTCGCGGCCCTTCCTCGGAGCCCGGCTCCGACCCAACATATCGAGATACAAAGTGGGCGAGTCCCACCTTACGGACGCGGATACATGCTCAACGCCTTGATCGATCTGAGCCTCAAAAATCGGTTCGTCGTGCTCCTGCTTGGGGGGATCCTGATCGCCCTGGGGGTGCGCGCGGCGATACGACTGCCGCTGGACGCCTTCCCCGACACGACGCCGGTGCAGGTCCAGGTCAACACGGTGGCCCCCGAGCTCGGGCCCGAGGAGGTCGAGCGTCAGATCACGTTCCCGGTGGAGCAGGCCCTCGGCGGTTTGAAGGGGCTCGCGGAGGTCCGCTCGGTCTCGAAGTTCGGGCTCTCGCAGGTTGTGGCCATCTTCGACGACGGCACCGACATCTACTTCGCCAGGCAGCAGATCAACGAGCGCCTCGGCGAGGTTCAGCTCCCCGAGGGGATTAAAGACCCGACGATGGGCCCGGTGGCGACCGGCCTGGGCGAGGTCTATCATTACATCATCACCAGCGAGAACCCCGAATATGATCTCGCCGAACTGCGTTCGATCCAGGACTGGGTCGTGCGGCCACGCCTGCGGCGGGTGCCGGGGGTGGCCGAGGTCAATCCCTGGGGGGGGCTCGCCAGGCAGTTCGAGGCCAGGGTCGACCCCATCAAGCTCGCCATGTACGGGCTCACGCTCGACGACGTGATCCTGGCCCTCCGCGAGAACAACAAGAACGTGGGCGGGGGATACGTCGAACGCGCGGGCGAGTCGAGCCTGGTGCAGGGGATCGGCCGCGCCAGGACCACCGCCGAGCTCGCCAAGGTCGTGGTCAAGGCGATCGATGGCGTGCCGATCCGGGTCGGAGACGTGGCGGAGGTCGGCGAGGGGTTCGAGATCCGCCGAGGGGCGGCCACCGCGAACGGGCAGGGGGAGGTCGTGCTCGGCCTGGCCTTCATGCGGATGGGGGAGAACTCGCGGAACGTGACGATGGCCCTAGACCGTGCGCTGGACGAGGTCCGGAAGTCGCTGCCGCCCGGCGTGATCATCACCCCCGTCTACGAGCGGACCCATCTGGTCGACCGCGTACTCGCCACCGTCGAGCGGAACCTGTTCGAGGGGGCCTTGCTGGTTATCGCCGTCCTCTTCGCCTTCCTCGGGAACATCCGCGCCGGCCTGATCGTGGCCTCGGCGATCCCGCTGTCGATGCTCTTCGCCGTGACGATGATGGAGCGCGTGGGGATCGCCGGCTCCTTGATGAGTCTCGGGGCCATCGACTTCGGCCTGGTCGTCGACAGCTCGGTCGTGATGATCGAGAACTGCGTCAGGAGGCTCGCGAGCGACCGCTCCGGGCGCCCCAGGATCGAGATCATCCGCGAGGCGGCCGTCGAGGTGCGCAAGCCGACGATGTTCGGCGAGCTCATCATCATGATTGTTTACTTGCCGATCCTCACGCTGGAAGGGGTCGAGGGCAAGCTCTTCCGGCCGATGGCCCTGACGGTCGTCTTCGCCCTGGCGGCGTCGATGGTCCTCTCGCTCACCTTGATGCCGGCGCTCGCCTCGCTCGGCCTGGGCCGGAAGGTCAAGGATAAGGAGACGATCGTCGATCGCCTGGCCCACTTCATCTTCCAGCCAACCTTGCACCTCGCCCTGCGGTTCCCGAAGCTGACTTTGACATTCGTGGGGACGATCACGATCGCCGCCACGATCCTGGGGCTCACGCTGGGATCGGAGTTCGTCCCCAGGCTCGGCGAGGGGACGATCGTCCTCAACACCGTGCGGCTGGCGAGCGTGAGCCTGGAAGAGTCGCTCGAGTACGGGACGCGGATCGAGGCCCTCTTGAAGGAGGAGTTCCCCGACGAGGTCGACCAGATCTGGAGCCGGACCGGGACCGCCGAGGTCGCCACCGACCCCATGGGCTTCGAGCTGAGCGACGTCTTCGTGACACTCAAGCCCCGCGAGCGCTGGAAGAAGGCGAAGACGCAGGACGAGCTCGTCGACGAGATGGCCAAGGTCACCAAGGACCTGCCGGGGATGCGGGCCGTCTACACGCAGCCGATCGAGATGCGGATCAACGAGATGGTCGCCGGGATCCGGTCCGACCTCGGCATCAAGCTCTTCGGCGAGGATCTGGACATCCTCAAGGACAAGGCGGCCGAGATCGAGAAGGTCATCAAGCAGGTCCGGGGCGCGGCGGATGTCAGCACCGAGCAGATCACCGGCCAGCCCGTCCTCCGCGTCGAGCTCGATCGCGACGCCGTGGCCCGTTACGGGATCTCGGGGCGGCAGGTGCTCGACGCCGTCAACGCGATGGGGGGGATCTCGGTCGGCGAGATCCTCGAGCCGAGCCGGAGGTTCCCACTGGTGGTCCGCCTGCCGGTCTCCTACCGCGACGACCCCAAGGCCCTGGAGAAGATCCTGATCCCGACGGCCTCGGGGCAGCGGCTCCCCCTCACCCGACTGACGAGGGTGATCGAGACGACCGGGCCGTCGACGATCCTCCGCGAGTGGGGCCAGCGCAGGATCGTCGTGCAGGCGAACGTCAGGGGCCGCGACCTCGGCTCGTTCGTGGAGGAGGCGAAGGAAAGGATCGAGAAGGAGGTCACCCTGCCGACGGGCTACTCAATCGAGTGGGGGGGCCAGTTCGAGAACATGCGCCGGGCCGAGCGAAGACTCCTGATCGTGGTGCCAGTCGCGCTGGCCCTGATCCTGAGCCTGCTCTACATCACGTTCAACTCGCTCAGGGATGCGCTGATGATCTTCAGCGGGGTGCTCTTCGCGAGGGTCGGCGGCATCTTCGGGCTCTGGATCCGGGGCCTGCCGTTCACGATCTCGGCGGGGGTCGGCTTCGTGGCCCTGGCGGGGGCGTCGATGCTCGAGGGGCTCGTGCTCGTCAGCGCGATCCGGGACCGGATGGCGAAGGGGGTCCCCAAACGCGAGGCGATCGAGCAAGCCCGGCTGGCGAGGCTCCGGCCGGTGCTGATGACGGGGACCGTCGCCGCGCTCGGCTTCGTGCCGATGATGCTCTCCAACGGCATCGGCGCCGAGGTCCAGCGCCCGCTGGCGACGGTGGTCGTCTTCGGCATGGCCTGCGACACGCTCCTGACGATGCTCGCCTTGCCCGTGCTCTACCTCCTCTTCGGGCGCGGGCCGACCATCGAGGCTAGCGCCGAAATCCTCGATAATGCGAGCGAAGTCCCCGGCCCGCATGGATTGAGGGCGACTGAATCCTCGGCGTTCACCGCCTGAGGCGCCGGGTTTTCACAAGGGAGAGGCAAGAACCAAGATGGCACACGATCACGCGGTGCATGCCCCGGTCACCGGCCGCAAGCTCGGCCTCTCCATCGCCCTGACGCTCGGATTCGTGGCGGCCGAGGCCGTCGCGGGCTACTTTGCCCACAGCCTGGCGCTGATGTCGGACGCGGGGCATAATTTCGCCGACGCCCTGGCGCTGATCCTCTCGTGGTACGCGATCCGCGTTGCGAGGAGGCCGGCGGATGAGGCCAGGACTTATGGATATCTACGGGTCGGCATCCTCGCGGCGCTGGTCAACGCGGTCTCGCTCGTCGTGCTGGCCCTCGTCATCGTCTGGGAGGCCATCGGGCTCTTGCGGGCGCCGGAGCCCGTCGAGGCCGGGCCGATGATCGTGGTCGCGCTCGTGGCGATGATCCTCAATGGGATCATCAGCCTCTGGCTCAGGGCCGAGGCCAGGAATGATCTCAATATCCGGAGCGCCTACCTGCACATGCTCGGAGACGCCGCGTCGGCCTTCGGCGTGGTGATCGCGGGGATCATCGTCGCGGTGACGGGGGCCTCGATCGCCGATCCGATCGTCTCGCTCCTGATCGGCGGCCTGATCCTCTGGAGTTCCTGGGATATCCTCGCCGAGTCGGTGAACGTGCTGATGGAGGCCGCACCTCGGCATATCGACATGCAGGCGCTCGCGAAGGCGATCAAGGATGTGCCGGGGGTGCTGGAGACCCACGACCTCCACGTCTGGACGATCGCCTCGGGGGTGATCGCGTGCAGTTGCCACATCGTCGTCGCCGACCAGAGCACGCGTGGCGGCCAGGACGTGCTCCGCAACGTCGCCGAGGCCCTGCGCCAGTCCTTCGGCGTCACCCATTCCACGATCCAGGTCGAGGTGGAGGGCTGCGACGCGGGCGAGGCGCACTCGGATCATCATCAGTGAGCTCAAGAACGTCCGGCTTCGAAATGAAAGCGTCGAGCCCCCCGGCCGTCCGAGTAGGGCTCGACGCTTGGATTTCGCGGACTCGCTCGAACGGCCTTACTCGGCCGATTCGGTCGTCTCGGCGGCCTTCTGGGCCTTGGCGGCGGCAGCGGCCTCGGCCTTGGCCTGCTTGGCCGCGATCTTGGTGGCGCGACGCTCGGCCTTGGCGGCCTTGGCCTCGGCGGGGGTGACCTTGCTGGTCGGGAAGCGCTCCTTGAGGCGGACGGCCTTGCCCGAACGCTCGCGGAGGTAGTAGAGCTTGGCGCGACGGACCTTGCCCGAACGCTTCACGACGATGTCGGCGATCCGCGGCGAGTGGACCGGGAACTTACGCTCGACGCCCTCGCCCTGCACGATGCGGCGGACCACGAACATCTCGCGGGTCTTGGTGCCCGAGCGGGCGATCACGACGCCGTTGAAGATCTGAATACGTTCTTTTTCGCCTTCGAGAATTCGGACGTGCACGTCGACCGTGTCGCCGATCTCGAACTTCGGAATCGAGCTTTTCATGCTCGATTGCTCGATCAATTCCATCAGGTGATTTTGCATGACTGAACCCTTCGTCTCCGCAGATGAGCAGGCGGATATTTCGGGAGACAGGTGCGTCCGGAGGAGACGAGACCTCGCGGCGGTCGGGCGAAACTCGGGGCGGCCCCCGGGCCTTCCTGCAGCGGTTGTCTCCTCGGCTCCCTTCTCCTGCCTACCCCCGATGAATCATCATCATCGTCGATGTTCTCGACGCCAACGTGCGATGGCGGCGTGATCGCCACCCAGGAGGATTTCGGGGACCTCGCGCCCGCGGAACTCGCGGGGGCGGGTGTAGTGGGGATACTCGAGCCCGCCATCAGGCCCGAACGACTCGTCCACAGCGCTCTCGGCGTCCCCCAGGACGCCCGGTATCAGCCGCATGACGGCGTCGACGACGACCATGGCCGCCACCTCACCGCCCGAGAGCACGAAGTCTCCGATGGAAAGTCGTTCCGGCTCCAACGTCTCGAGGATCCGCTCGTCGAACCCTTCGTACCGCCCGCAGAGGAGGATCAGCCTCGGTTCCCTGGCCAGCTCTCGGACGTGGTCCTGGTCGAGCCTGCGGCCTTGCGGCGTCAGGGCGATCAGGCGTCCGGGCGGCTCCGCGGAGGCTCTGACGGCCTCGACCGCCGCCACGGTGGGCGGGGCCATGAGGACCATCCCGGGGCCTCCTCCGAACGGCCGGTCATCCACCTGCTTGTGCTTCCCCTCCGCCCAGTCGCGGATATCCCAGCGATGGACGGCGACGAGCTCTTTCTGGATCGCGCGTTTGAGGATGCTCTCATTGAGGAATCCGTCAAAGAGCGCGGGGAAGAGCGTCAGGAGGTCGAAGCGAACCAAGGGGGCGGACATCGTCGGGCCAACGTTCGTTACGAGGCGGCCGGGGCGGCCGGGGTCGCGGCCGGCTCAGCGGCAGCGGCGGCGGGGGGCTCCGGAAGCTTCCAGTCCTCGCCGGGCGCGGGCTTGGTGACCCCGTAACGGGTCAGCAGGGCCTGAACCTTCTCGCTCGGCTGGGCGCCGACCGACAGCCAGTAGCGGATCCGGTTGACGTTGAGGACGGTGCGGGCATCGACGTTGCGGACCATCGGGTCGTGGTGCCCGAGTTCCTCGATCGCACGCCCATCTCGGGGGCTGCGGGCGTCCATCGCACAGATGCGGAAGAACGGGCGATGACGACGGCCGAACGATTTCATGCGGATACGGACCACTCGAAAACTCCTGCAAGAACCAGCCGGCTCGGACGCATGGCAAGACCTTCGGGAACCCTTCACACTTCCTCAAAAGGACAAGGCCGGTCCCGAGCCAACGGCGGCCTTGCGTCGCGGCGAGAATTGCTCTCCCGCTCCATCCCCTATCGATCGGATCAAAACGGAAACAAAAGGGGGACATCCTCCCCGGGACCCTTCCGTGAACGGTCCTCGAAATTCGCCACCCCTGTCGGGAGGGAAAGGGAGATTGTAACCAGGTCGCATCCGCGTTGGGAACACGGATGCGGCCGGATTTTTCCTCCGAGACGGACTGATCGGCTTTTCCGGGATAATCGGCCGCAGTGGGGCCCTTCGCTCCTCAGCGGTCAACCTTCCCGGTTGTTCTTCTCCTCGCGGCGCTTCTTGCGCTCGTCCTTCTCGCGTTGTTTGCGGGCCTTTTCCCGTTCCTTGGGAGTGAGCCGCTTGCCGCCGCCGGACTTGGGGGCCATGAGCTTCGCACCCGGGTTGAAGGCCCCGGCCTGGCCCAGGCCGGCCATGGTGCGGAGCCTGTCGAGCATGCTCATCTGCGACATCTTCTTGACGACGGCCGCCATGGCGTCGAACTGTTTGACCAGCCCCGAGATGTCGGAAGGCTCGACGCCCGCACCGGCCGCGATCCGGCGGCGACGCGAGATGTCGATCATGTGCGGGTTGCTGCGCTCGGCGGGTGTCATGCTATCGATGATGCCCTGGATCCGCTTCACCTCGCCGTCGGCGTCGAGCTCGTCGAGGTTCACCGGCATCTGGCTCATGCCGGGGATCAGGCCGACGAGGTCGCGAAGCGACCCCATCTTCTTCATCTGCGAGATCTGCTGGCGGAAGTCGTTGAGGTCGAACTTGCCCTTGGACAGCTTCTCCTGCTGCCGGGCAGCTTCCTCCTCGTCCATCACCGACTGGGCGGCCGAGACCAGGCCCACGATGTCGCCCATGCCGAGCATCTGGCCGACGAGCCGCTCGGGCTCGAACGCCTCGAGCTTGTCGAGCTTCTCCCCCTTGCCGACGAACTTGACCGGGACCCCCGTCACCTTGCGGACCGAGAGCGCCGCGCCGCCGCGGGCGTCGCCGTCGAGCTTGGTGAGGATCACGCCGTCGAGTTCGAGCGCCTTGTTGAACGCGCCCGCGGACGAGACCGCGTCCTGGCCGGTCAGGGCGTCGCAGACGAAGAAGACCTGATGCGGCTTGACCTTCTTCTCGATCTGCTGGAGCTCGGCCATCAGCTCGTCGTCGACGTGGAGCCGGCCGGCGGTGTCGAGGATGACGGTGTCGCGTCCCTGGCGGTTCGCCTCCAGGAGGGCGTCCTGGCAGACCTTCACCGGGTTCGAGCTCGCCTCGCTGTAGACGGGGACCTGCAACTGCTGGCCGATGACCTTGAGCTGCTCGATGGCCGCGGGGCGCTGGAGGTCGGCGGCGACGAGGAGCGGCTTGCGACCTTGCGAGGCCAGCAACCGTGCGAGCTTGCCGCAGGTCGTCGTCTTGCCCGAACCCTGGAGGCCGCAGAGCATGATGACGGTCAGGCCCGACTTCTCGATCCGGATCGACGGATCGACGGGGCCCATCAGCTCGACGAGCTCGTCGTGGACGATCTTGACGATCTGCTGCTCGGGGCGGACGCTCTTGATGAGGAGTTGGCCGACGGCCTTCTCGCCCACCTTGGCCATGAATTCCTGGACCACCTGATAGTGGACGTCCGCCTCGAGCAAGGCGGTGCGGACCTCGCGGAGGCCTTCCTGGATATTGGCCTCCGTCAGGACTCCACGCGCGCGGAAGCGTCCAAATGCGGTCGAGAGGCGTTTCTGAAGGTCATCGAACATGGCCTGGTCCGTTCCCATGTACAGCGGATCGCGAACCTACCACAATAATGACTCTCACAACCTCTCGCAACGCCAAGGTCGAGCGAGGTCGGAGTGCCACCGGAGGTTGCCGAAGCTCGCCTCTCAATCGCTCGACCCGTCGACGCCCGGACCGGCTCCCAGCCTCTCATTGAGGTAGAGGACCATCACCTCCTTCAACTCCCCGAGGACGACCTCACGGACGCCGGCCTCGTTCTCGGCGTCGACCCTCGCGGCGGCCTTCATGAGCTGGATGACGAGCAGGGCGGCGGCCTCAACACGCTCGAGGGGCAGTTCCGGGGCCCTGACGCGGAGGATCCGGGTGACATATCGTCGGAGGAGCAGCCTCAGCTCCAGGGCCCGAGCCGAGGCGTCCTGACGCGACTCCAGCAGGGTCGACACCACGGCCCGCTCCTGCTGCATGCCGGGCAGGACTCTGAGCAAGAGTTCCGCCAGTTCGGGGAGGGAGATCGCGGCCGCCCGCTCCTCGATCGCGCCCAGCGCGACCACGACCTGCTCGCCGAATCGCTCGAGGAGCGCCTCGGCCAGCGATTCCTTGCTCGGGAAGAACTGGTAGAGCGACCCGATCGGGGCGCCCGCCCGCGCCGCCACCTCGGTCATGGTGACGGCGTCGTAACTCTTCTCCGCGAAGAGGGAAAGGGCGGCTTCCATGAGGGAGGCAACCCTGCGCTTGCCGCGCTCTCGCTGAGGGGCGCGAGCCGTAATTCTCTCCCTGGGACTTGACATTTGCGAGGATATCCTCATAAATCTGTTTGCGAGGCTTACCTCATGTTATCAGATGCGGGTCGGCCTCGCACGTCCCCCGAGCGGCGTCGGTGCGCTCGGGAGGTTTTATTGGTAACGCGATACGGCCGGAGGTTGATTCCCAAGATGGATCACGAAGCCCATGCGACGACGTTGGAACCGGTGAAGACGACGCGATGGTATCACCTCATCGCCTACGTCTTCGGCGGCATCTTCCTCACCAATGCGATCCCCCACCTGGTCAAGGGACTCTCGGGCGAGCCCTTCCAGAGCCCCTTCGCGACGCCCTCGGGGAGGGGGCTCTCGTCGTCGACGGTGAACACGCTCTGGGGGATGTTCAACCTGATTGTGGCCTACGGGCTGACATTGAAGGTCGGGCGATTCGACCTCAGGCGCACGGCCCATGCGGCCGCGCTGGTCGTCGGGGCGTTGCTCATCGGCCTGATGCTCGCCAAACACTTCGGCGAACTCCACGGCGGAAACCTCTGAGATCGAACGACGATCCCCCCAGATCCAGATCCGTTCAGATCTCGCCCCCATGTCGAGAAGGTTCGACGAATCCGGGATTTTGATTGCCCACTTTACCCTCCTTGTGTCGATACCGTTCCTTGTGACGGCCGAGGAAGGCCGGTTCAGAGTCTCCACGCGGAATCCCCCTCCGCGAGGGCTCGCCTCAAGGAGGAGGAGTCTGACATGCTACCCGTGCGCAAGCTGGTCGTCCTTGCGTTACTCGCGATCGGTCTCGAAGCGCGGGCGCAGGATGCCCTCATCCCCGGTGCGTCGGTCCCCGTGCCCCCGCAAGGGGTCTATCACCTGACGCTCGAGGACGCGAAGCAGCGGGCCCTGACCATGAACAAGGAACTCGGGCTCGCCGACCTCGGGGTCCGCGAGAAGGCCGAGGCCACGGCGGCGGCCAAGACCGACTACCTGCCCAAGCTCCTGGGCAACGTGACCTACCTGCACTTCAACACCGACCTAGGCACGGTCAACACGGTCAGAACGGGCCGACTCGGCATCCTCCCCCCCGGCACGCGCACCGTGGCCGTCAACGCCCTCAACCAGGACAGCAGCTTCGCCGCCATCACGCTCGCGCAGCCGATCACGAAGCTGATCGCGGTGAACGCTGCGGTCAAGATCGCGAAGGCGGACGAGGAGATCGCGAAGGCGCAGTACGCCAAGGGGACGCGAGACCTGCTCTCGGGCGTCGCCCAGGCTTTCTATGGCCTGCACGGGGCGCAGAAGATCGAGGGGGCCCTGCGTCTCCAGGTCGGATATGCCGAGCAGCTCTCCCGGGTCAAACCCTCGCCGGAGGTCCGCATCGCAGCCATCGAGGCGAAGCAGGCGTTGAACCAGGTCCACGGCCAGGCGGCCGACATCGCCGAAGTGCTCAACAGCCTGGTCGGACTCCCAGCCGGGACGATCCTCGTGCTCGTCGAGCCGATGCCCCCGGCGCCCCCGGTCCACTCGGCCGATGAGGCGGCGAGCCTCGCGATCGCCTGCAACCCGCAGATCCAGGAGGCGATGGCCACGTCCCAGAAGGCCGACGCCGCGCTCCAGGTGGCGAAGTCCGAGTTCCTGCCCGACGTCAACATCTTCGGCTCGTACTTCAACCAGACCGCGGCCCCGGTCATCCAGGACAATTTCGGGGCCTTCGGGGTCACGGCATCATACACGTTCGTCGATTGGGGAAAGCGCCGGCACGTCAAGCACCAGCGTCTCTTCCAGGTCTCCCAGGCCCAGCAGAACATCCAGGTGACCATCGACAAGGTCGCTCTCGAGGCCAGGAAGGCGTACGCCGCGTTCGAGCAGGCTACCGAGGCTCTGGGCCTCGCCAACGAGATGGTCGGGGCACGCAGGGACTCCGAGAAGACGATCAAGGCCCCCGCCGCGCTCCAGGACGCGAAGGTCGCCACCTCGAAGGCCGAGCTCGAGCAACTGCACGCCGAGGCCGACTACCGCGTCGCGCATGCGAAGCTGCTGGAGGTCATCGGGGCTAACTGACCGATCGCAGCGAGGAAATGCCTTGGCCCGACGGAAGGCTCGCCGGGCCGCGACGGACCGGCGGCGGACCGAACCGCCTCGACATGGACTTGACCTCGCCCCAGGCCAGATCCTCGGGGTCGAAGAGGGAGAAGAGCCTCGAGAGGTTGACCGGCTTGGCGAGGTAGACGTGCGGGGAGCCGTCGTCGCCGGCCCTCGGGCCCGACACGTCCTCGGTCCCCGAGATCACGACCACCCGGGATTGGAGCCCCAGCGCCTCGACCCGGTCGATCATCATCTCCCCCTCGCGGCCCGAGTCAGGCAGGTCGAGCAGAACGCAACTCGGCCCCAGGTGCAGGTGGCCGAAGCCTTCGAGGGTCGTCAAGGCCGTGAGTGTCCTCCAGCCGGCCTGTCGGAAGATGAGGTCCAGGGCCCGCCTCGTGCCGGTGTGGCCCGCGATGATGAGCACGGTTCGCGTAAGTCGACTCATAAGATTCTATCGATCCCGCCGTGGGCATCAAGTTTGACCGCCATGGTCGCTCCCCGGTCTCGGGGATGAATGCACCGCACCGATGGTCGTCGCCTTCGGGACAGCTTCGTCCCTACAATTAAGGCTTGAGAATCAAGGCAAAGGGGCAGGGTGGAATTCCTCCGTCTGCCTTCGCAAACCGCCGACACGCGGAATGGGAGTCGGCGACGGGTCCGCCATGGGCCAATTTCTGCGCAAAGAAAGCGGCCTCCCCGCCTAGAAACTCGGGCTGGGTGTCCCGGGGGTTCCCGGCGTCGAACCGGAATCGAATGGAGAGATCGACGCCAGCCCGTAATAAAACCATAGGTCACATTTTTTGTCCTGCATCCTTTAGCTTTAATTTCCCATCACATCCCGATCAGAAACCAATCGCCCGTAGTCGTCTCGGGCCGGTGTTTGGTAACCAACGAATCTTTTGGGAATCCCGACGCTCACCGGCGTCGAGACCTGTCCGGTCCTCGGAGTGCATGCCCCCTGGTTGGAGGGGCCGGCCCTCGGCTGGTTCCCGGCAAATGTCTCGTCGAGGCGTAACTCAGGCCCCTCATTTGCTTGGATCCGGATGAAGGCCCGGCGGCGGGACATTCCATCCTCCTCAATGGAGAGGGATGCGCCCCGCGGCCCGGTATGGTCCTTATGTACAACCGCCGCGCCGGGCTCCCGGGGCCGTCCATGCACTGGTTTTCCGATCTCCTCCAGATGGCGATGTCACCGTCGAAGACGGTCCGACTTCGCATCCTCATCGCCGAGGACTATGGCGACCTCGCCACGGTCACGTCGCTGCTCCTGGGCCACTACGGATTCGAGGTCAAGGAGGTCCTGAATGGGGCACTTGTCTATCCGACCGCCCTCACCTTCCGGCCCCATTTCATCCTGATGGACATCCGCCTGCCGGGCCTCGACGGGTTCAAGGCCGCCGAATTGATCCGAGAAGACCCCGACCTGAAGTCGGTGGTCATCATCGGGATCTCGGCCTACGCCCCCTACATGCATCCCGACGCCGCCCGGAAGGCGGGGTTCGACTACTACTTCAGCAAGCCGGTCGACTTCGCCGACCTCCTCCCAATCCTGGCCAAACGCCTCAACTGACGCCCGCCTCGCTCGACACTCCCCGCTTCGCGCCGACTCATCCGCGTGACATCGATCGTCTCTCACCGCTTAATCCGGCCTTCAAGGACTCGAAAGAAAGCTGCTTGCCGGCCCGCACTCGAGCGGGGAGCAAGGGAGCGCCCCATGCCCCAGACTCGAGCCTCGACATCGATCCAGTCGATTCGGCACAGCGACACGACCTTCACCCTGGAGATCGGATTCTCGTCCGGGCGGGCCCGGCTGTATCGGGCCGTGGTGACCCTGGTCTACGACCGATTCATCAAAGCCGGCTCGCATGACGCGTTCTTCCGCGAGTTCATCAAGGATTCATACCCCTGCGTGATCATCGAATCAGGGCCCGCCCGAAATCTCGTCCTCTCGATTCCCCACGACCGATAGAATAGTATCGGTAGTGTCGTCGTCGCTTGAACGTATCGGCAAGGCGGCGATCCGTGCAGTCACGTTGCTCTGGATGGAGGGACGGGCCATGAAGATCGGTGTGGGTTCGTGGACGCGAGTCGGCCTGGCGCTCCTGGCCCTGGCCACGATCCCGGGCTCGAGGGCCTGGTCGCAGGCGTATCCCGGGCCGTATGTGAACCTGACCGCGGGGGGACTGACCCCGCTACCCCCGCCGCCCCCCAAGGGGGCCTGGGGCGAAGTGATCATGTCCAACTCCAAGTGGTTGGTCGTGCAGAATCATGAAGGACAGCAGTTCCCGATCTCATGGGAGTCGGTCAGCCAGTACCTCGTCCGCTGGCCGACGAACGCCGCCGCCCTCACGAACCGCTCGTTGATCGAGGCCATCGGCCTCGACCTCGGCTCGAACACGGTCCGGACCGATCACCTCGACGTCTATGAAGGGACCGACCAGACCCTGGTGACGGCGACGAACAAGAGCGTGCTACCAACCAACTCGGTGGTCACCACGATCGACCCGACGTTCAACCGGTTCATGAACGCGTTCGACATCGCCGGACAGAACACGCTCTACGGCTGGGCCTACCCGATCGATCCCGGCACGAACGGGATCCCGGGGCAGTTGTACGTCGTGGGCAACGCCCTCGGCCTGGATCCGCTCCGCGTCGGGACTCCGGGCAACAACGTCGCCACGATCGTCCCGGACGCCTCGGGTTCGTTCACGATGACCCAGGTCACCCGCGGGACCCAGTCGTTCGCCGAGAAGGGGGATATTGTCTTCCTCACCCCGGTCGACCTGAACCCGAAGAGCCTGGTCCTCAACCAGCTCGTCGTCTACAAGAAAATCCCCCGCAGCCGGTTCGTCGCCGAATGAGGCTCCTCGGCCGGAGGCCGAGGTATCAGGAAGGCCCCCCGAGGGGGCCCGATACGTGAGGAAGCCCCCGTTGGGGGCGATGACTTGAGTCGCTCCGTCGGAGCCCGGTACATGCGGTAGCCCCCGCGGGGGGCGTAAGGCCAGGAAGGCCCCCTCGGGGCCTACGGGGTTACTCCAGGTTCAACTCGCCCTGCCGACGATCCAGCTCATCCTGCTCGCGGATGTACTGCCGCACCCGGGCCTCATCAAGGCCCACCGTGCTCACGCAATAACCCGTCGCCCAGAAATGCAGGCCCGTCATCCGGCGACTCCTTCAACAGCTCACGATGGATCCGGACGGCGCTCTTGCCCTTCAGGAACCCGATCGTGTTCGCCACGCTATACTTGGGCGGTATGCTCAAGCACAGGTGGATGTGGTCGGGCATCGCGTGCCCTTCCAACAGATCGATCCCGCGTTGACGGCACAATTCCCGAAGGATCGGGCCGATCTGATGCCGAAGCCTTCCGTAGAAGACTTTGCGGCGGTACTTCGGTATGATCACGACGTGGTACTTGCATTCCCACCGGACATGGGAAAGGCTCTGCCATTCGTGCATAGGCTCCTCCTTCCTGCCCCTCGGGGCCTTCCTGGAAGGAGGAGCCTATTTCATTGCACGTCGGATCGCTCGAAGCTCTTCGGGTCGCACGGCCAGAGGCCGTGGATTTATGACGTATTAAGTCAAGCCGAGCGAGCCAGCCGGAATCCGATTGAGATTGAGAGAACGGCCTCGATGGCCCACCAGCCATCGGGGCCGCTCTTCTTTTTCGCCTCAGGCTCCCGGCGCGAGCCCGGCCTTGAGATTCAGGGCGGCCGGTTCGTTCGGCTTGACGATCGGCTTCTTGGGCTCGGCGGGCGCGTCGGCGTCAAGCGGGGCGGAGTCGGCGTCGCTCGGCTGGTAGAGCGGCAGGTAGCGGTAATAGACCTCGAGGGTGAGCAGGGAGAGGGCCGTCAGGAAGAGCCGGCCGCCCGAGGCCCCCCAGCGGTCGGGCTGGGGCAGGCGAGGGTCCCAGCTCCCGCGGTCGCAGCCTTTGCCCGCAATCTGCATCACGATCAGGCCCTCGCGCACCTGCACATTCCAGCGCTTCCAGTCCTTGTTCTGCATGTTGTGCAGGAGCTGGGTCGCGTAATACCAGTAATAGATGTTGCGATCCTGGGAGTTCATCAGGTGGTTCGCGACCTGCGAGGCCCCCTTGACCAGCGGGGGGAAGTTGCGCGGCCAGCCGAGGTACTGGCGGCTCAACAGGGCCTCGGCCGTCATGACGGGGGAGACATCCCGGCCGGGCTGATAGCCATACATCGTCTTGCTCGCGTCGGTCGCGGCCAGGTCGAGGTAGGTCTTGCATCCCTTGAGCGCATTGATGGGGATCTTCAGGCCCGAGAGCCGGGCGCTCCTCAGGGCGAACATCTGCCAGCCGAAGACCGACGTGTCGCCGGGCTGGGTCGGGAAATACCGCCAGCCGCCGTCCGCGCTGTTCTGCGACTCGATGATGAAGTTGATCGCCTTCTGGGCGGGGCCCCGCAGGGTCTGGTCCTGGGACAATCCGTAGGCCTCGCAGACGGCCATGGTGGCGATCGCGTGGCTATACATCCGGGCGCTGTTGCTGCCACCGATGAAGAAGTCGCCCGTGTCCTGCTGACGCTCGACCAGCCACTCGAGCCCCTTGCGGACGTTCCCCTGATATCGGCTCTTGGCGGTGTGGATGTGCCCCGCGCCCAGGAGCGGCAAGAGTGCCAGGCCGGTCGCTGCGGTGTCGGACTCCATGGCGACCTGCTCGGGGCAACCGTCGCCGTCCCGGCATTGGCCGTGGAAGTTGAGGCTCCAGCCGCCGTCCTCGCGCTGGTGCCGGATCAGCCAGTCAATGCCGTCCTCGACGGCCTTCTCCGACCGCGCCGTCCCCCCTTCGCGACGCACGAGCTTCGCCTTCGATTCCCCCTGCCTGCCGGAGAACGGGGCGATCAGGCTCTCGGCGTGCAGGGCGTACGGCAGGCCTCGACCCGAGCCTCCCCTTCCGCCCCTGGCCCTCGCCCCCTTGGGCTCTGGGCCGGGCGCCGTCTCCATGGGCATCTCGGGCGCCGCGAGCTCGGGGGCGAACTCCGTGAGGTCGGGCATCTTCGGCTGGACGATCTCCTCGGCATCGAGCGGCGAGGGCTTGAGCGCCAGGGAGGGGGATTCTTCATTCTTCAGGGTCGTGAACGGATCCCCCGCGATCTTGGCGGGCACTAGCGAGGTCACGTCGTCGGATAGCTGCGAGGGGAGGCTCGCCTGGATCACCGCCTCCTTACGGGCGCCGGTGTGGGTGTAGAAGTAGAGGGCCAGGAGCAGGATCGCGATCGCGTGGAGCAGCAGGCTGGTCCCCCACGAAGGGAGCCAGAGCAGGATCAGGGGTGCCAGCCGGTCGAGCCGACGCACCAATCGGCGAAACTGGATGCGTGCGAGACGCGTGAGACGGGGGCGCTTCGTGGGCGGCATCGGGGAACCCGTCCGTCATTGGGGAAAGGGCCATCCTGAATGTCCATGACATTGTATTCGTCCGTGCCCGCGCCGCTAAGGGTTTCGCCGAGAATCCGGCCCCCGTTTCGCGCAAAGGTTTGTATGTTTCGATACAACCCCCGCGTCGACGCGAGGCTTACTCCGAGACGACTTCGACCTCGGCCCAGCCCAACCCTTGGAGCGGGCCGAGCACCTTCGAGGCGTCCGCGACCACGACGAAGGTCAGCGACTCCGGGTGGATCCGGCGCGAGCCCGCGGCCCTCATCGAGTCGACGCTGATCGAGGCCAGCCGCCCGGCGAACTGCGCGTGGTAGTCGGTCGGCAGGCCGTGGATGAACAGCCCGGCATAACGCGCGACCAGCGACGACGGGGTCTCGAACTGCCGGGCCTGCCCCTCGATCAACGATCGCCGGGCATCATCCAGTTCCGATTCGGTCGGCGGACGATCGGTCAGCAGGGCCTCGACCTCCCCGCGCAGGTCCTCAATCGCCTCGGCAAGCCGGTCGCTCTGGAGGCTCGCGGCGACGACGAAAGGCCCGGCACTCCGGCGCACGTCGAAGCTGCTGCGGATCCCGTAGGTGAACCCTTTTTCCTCGCGGAGCTTCGCGTTGAGCCTTGAGGAGAACTGACCGCCGAGGATCTGGTTCAGGACGAGCAGGTCGGTGTAGTCGGGGTCGAGCCGATGGACCCCGACGTGCCCCGCATGCACCACCGCCTGGGGTGCCCCCGGGCGGTCAAGCAGGAGCAGTCGTCTTTGCGTGGGCAGGGCGGGGGCTTGCAGGGCGGGCCTGGTCGTCTCCGGCCCGACCCAACCGGCGAGCCTCTCGTCCAGCTCCTTCGCGACCCGGTCGATGTCGACGTCGCCGGCCACCACGCAGGCCGCGTTGAACGGGCCGTGATGCTCGGCATGGAACCGGCGGGCGTCGTCGAGGGTCAGCTTCGCGACGATCGCTTCCTCGCCATCGACGGGCGAGGAAAACGGGTGGTTGGCCGGGTAGAGGGCGTGGAGCAGGGCGCGATGGGCCCTGGACTCGGCGCGGTCGCGCTCGGCCTTGAGCCCGGCCATGGTCTGGGCGTGGATCCGGTTCCACTCCGCCTCGGGGAAGGTCGGGTTCCGGAGCACGTCGACGGCCAGGTCGAGGCTCGATTGCCAGTGCGGCGAGAGGCTCTGGAGGCTGACGTAGGCGCCATCCCAGCCGCAGCTCGTCGAGAGACTCGAGCCCATGGACTCGGCCGCGCGGGCGAGGTCGAGCGACGACCGCGTGGTCGTCCCCTCGTCCATCATCGACGCGGTGAGTTGCGCCAGGCCGTAGACCCCGGGGGCCTGGGTCCCGGCTCCACCCCCGCCGAGCGCCACGGTCGCCGCGATGATCGGCAGGTCCCTGCGCGGGAGCACCCAGAGCGGGATCCCGCAGGCGAGCGTCACCGTCTCGGGGCGAGGGGCGCTGAATGGCACGGCCGGGGCGCTCGAGGGGACGACCGAGCGATCGAGCGGCGGCAGGGTGGTCGCCGGCTTCTTCCCCTGGACCAGAAGCCGGATCGAATTCCGACCGATCAGGTGGCGTCTGGCCGCCGCCTGCATCTCCTCGCCTCGGACCGCCAGGTATCGCTCGAGGTCCTGCCGGAACCAGCCCGGGTCGCCTCGATACGTATTGTAGGCATTGAGGCGATCGGCCACGCCGCCGAACCCGCCGATGTTGTCCATCGCGTAGATGAACCCGGCCGTCCGCCCATTCTTGACCCGCTCGAGCTCATCCGCCTCGACCCCGCGCTCGGCGACCTCGGCCAGCTCCGACAGGACCAGGGCGCGGGCCTCTTCCCAGGACTCCCCGGGGCGGAGCGTCACCACGACGCCGAAGGTCCCGGCGAGCTCCCGGGCCGACTGCGAGACCGTCACGTCCTGGGCCAGACCCTTATCCACAACGAGCTTGCGATAGAGCCGGCTCGACTTGCCCCGGGCCAGGATGTCGGCCAGGAGCGTCAACGGGGCGTCGTCGTCCCCGAAATGGGCGACCGTCGGCCATACTTCATAATATCGATCTAATTCGACGCGGTCATTGAGAACGATCTCTTGACCTTGCGTCAGCTCAACCGTTGGCGCCCAGATCCGCAGGGACTTGGATCCCCCGGCGATCGGACCGAAGTAGCGCTCGGCCAATGCGAGGGCCTTATCCTCGTCGAGATCGCCGACGAGGCAGAGGCTCGCGTTGCTCGGCACGTAATAACGGAGGAAGAAAGCCTCGACGTCCTCGCGCGTGGCCGCCTCGACCTCTTCCATCAGGCCGATCGTGAGCCAGTTATAGGGGTGGTCGGGTGGATACAGTGACTCGGCCAGGATCCGGCCGACCATCCCATACGGGCGGTTCCCGTAGTTCTGCCGATACTCGTTCTTGACCACGTCCTTCTGGATCCGCAACTTCTCCTCGGTCAGGGCCGGGAGGAAGTGCCCCATCCGATCCGACTCCATCGCCAGGGCCCGCTCGAGATGGGCGGCGGGGAGGTCGACGAAATAATTCGTCCTGTCGGCGGAGGTGGAGCCGTTGATGCTCGCCCCGAGGCGCTGAAGCGGCTTAAAGAAGTCGCCGGGATAGTGCTCGGAGCCTTCGAACATGAGGTGTTCGAACAGGTGCGCAAAACCGCGCTGACGCCGCTCTTCGTTCTTGGATCCGACGTGATACCAGAGGTTCACGGCCACCAGGGGCAGGGGCCCTTGGCGCCTGATGATGACGTCAAGTCCGTTGGCGAGCGTGGTCTTTGTAAACGGGAATTCGGGGAAGAGGAGGGGCCATGTCATGGGGCGACGAACGTTCTCGGAGGTCGGCAAAGATTCTTGGTCACAAACTTACGATACCGCAAGTAAAGTTTCATGCCTATCCACCCGGGAATGGTCCGATTGGGAAGAGATTAGCCGTCCCCGGGACTTCGCCGGCTTTGATGCTTGACGAAACATGGGCGCGCATGCGAGTTTTTTCTCTTCCCGACCTTCCAACGAGCGATACAATGCCCCCATCAAGAAGTCTCGCCGGCCCGCCGGCGGCGCTTCGTTTGGGAAGGCTCGCTTTGAGGAGGGACGGCGGCCATCGCATCCGATCGACCGGGTCGGTTCGGTTCGAAGGGTCCGTTCCCGAGAGGCGAGGATCTCTGCACTCTTCCCGAGTTGGCTTCGTCCCCTCTTGCCGGCGTCACGGATCGCCAAGGGCTCGGGTGCGGCCGGCGACGGATTCTAGATAAGGTCGGGTCGTGAACTGGGACGACATCATCATCGATGCCGCGGCGACCGATACAGGGATGCGCCGTTCGAATAATCAAGATAGCTATTCGATCGTCCGCGCGTCCAATCCGGAGACCTGGCGGCAGCGCGGGCATCTCTTCATGGTGGCCGACGGGATGGGGGCCCATGCCGTCGGCGAGCTCGCCAGCAAGATGGCCTGCGACAACATCCCCCATAATTACAATAAGGCCAAGTCGGCCCCCTCGTCCGACGCCATCACCAAGGCGTATCGCGAGGTCGGTACACTGATCCACAGCCGGGCCACGGCCAATCGCGACTTCCAGGGGATGGGCACGACCTGCTCGACCCTGCTGCTGCTCCCGCAAGGGGCCCTCATCGCCCACGTCGGCGACTCGCGCGTCTATCGGATCCGCGAGGGGCGGATCGATCAGCTCTCGTTCGACCACAGCCTCGTCTGGGAGTTGGTCAAGCGCAAGCATCTGTCCCCCGAGAATGCCAACGTCGCCGTCCCCAAGAATGTGATCACGCGGAGCCTCGGGCCCGACCCGAGCGTCGAGGTCGACATCGAAGGGCCGCTCGCCGTCGCCCCCAACGACGTCTACTTGCTCTGCTCCGACGGGCTCTCCGGCCCCATCAACGACCCCGAGATCGGCGCATTCGCGGCCAACTTCCACCCCAAGGACGCCTGCCGGTTCCTCATCAACCTGGCCAACCTCCGGGGCGGGCACGACAACATCACCGTCGTCATCCTCCGGGTGGGCAACTGGGTCGAGCCCGACACGGCCGAGGACATGCCGGCCGACTCCGCCGCGCAGCCTTCGAGCAACGGCGGCAAGGCCGAGAAGAAGAAATTCAGCCTCACCAGCCTCTTCAGCGGCGGGAAGAAGAAAGGGGAGGCCGAAGTCGTCGAGGATCACCCCTATCGCTCGGCCGAATGCCCGATCACGCTCGAGCTGGTCGATCGGATCTCGGATCTGATCCGACGCGCCCAGGGGCACGCCATCGAGCAGGCCTGGTCCCTTGACTGGACCCAGTTCGCCCATTATCGTCGCCTCGAAGGTGAAGCCCGGGCCGCCGGCAACCTCCGGGCCGCCCTGAAGAACCTGGGCGAGATGCTGGTCCTGCTCGGCGTGGCCGCCCGCTTCCAGCGCAAGAGCCAGATGGTCTAACTCACACCTCGGATGGATGGGATCGGTCGGGCCATGAATTCCTCGCCTCGTCGCCCCGACATCGCCACATCCTGTGCGCGACCTCCTGCTGACGTCGAACTCTCCACGACCCCGCTGACGCCGCCGATCCACCTCAGCGTCGTCTATAAAATCGACGGCCTCGACCACGTCGACGCCCTGTACGAAGGGCGAGACTCCGGGTTCATCTACGCGCGAGACGGCCACCCCAATGCCGCCCAGCTCGGCGAGAAGATCGCCACGATCGAGGGGGCCGAGGCCGGGCTCGTCTGCGCCTCGGGTATGGCGGCCGAGGCCGCCGTATTCCTCGCCTTACTGGAGCAGGGGGGGGAGGTCGCCCTGTCCGAAGGGCTCTACGGGCGGACGGTGGCCCTGGTGGGCCGGGAACTGCCCCGGTTCGGGATCAAGCATCGCCTCTTCGACTCGACCCGCCCGGAGACGCTCCGCAAGGCCCTGACGCCCGCGACGAAGGTCATTTTCGCCGAGACGCTCTCGAACCCCTTGGTGAGGCTCGCCGACATCGCCGGGCTCGCCGACATCGGCCGCGCCGCGGGGGTCCCGTTCGCGATCGATCACACGTTCGCGCCTCTGCTCTGCCGCCCGCTCGAACTCGGGGCCGACTTCGTCGTCCATTCGGCCACCAAGCTCATCGGCGGGCATAGCGACCTGACCCTCGGGCTGGTCGCCACCTCGCGCGAGCGCATGGCCCGCGTCGCAACGGTGGCGTCGACCTTCGGGCTCGCCGGCAACCCGTTCGAGAGTTGGCTCGCCCTCAGGGGCTCGGCGACCCTCCCCGTGCGCTCGGCGCGGGCCTGTGCCACCGCCTTGACGCTGGCCGGGCACCTGGCCGGCGACAAACGCGTCGGGGCCGTCCACTATCCGGGGCTGCCGTCCCACCCCGACCACGAGCGGGCGTCGCGCGTGCTCCGCGGCGGCTTCGGGACCATCCTGACGATCGACCTCGGGGGCCGCGAACAGGCCGACGCCTTCATCCGGAACGCCCGCGAGATCCCGTTCGCCCCGAGCCTCGGCGACGTCGCCACCACACTCAGTCATCCCGCCACCACCAGCCACCGCGGCCAGTCGGCCGAGCAATGGGCGCGGCAGGGGATCACCCCCGGCCTCGTCCGCCTCTCCGTCGGCCTCGAACACCCCGACGACCTCTGGCACCAGATCGATCAAGCCCTCACATCTTGATCTTGCGCGATAGACGCCGAGCACCCCTTCCCGAATTCTTCACGAGATCCGCCGGAACAATTCCGCATGTGACTTATTCAACATGCCCAAGGGCGGCCGTCTTTGCCCAGCCAGCCTAGGGTTACATCCCTATGATTCTCATTGACGGTTGCGGTGGTGTCCGATAACGGTTGCACGGGATTCTACTGATGGGTAGGCTGTCGTCCAGGAACCGACCATCCAGATGGACCACGCCGGGGTGAATCATGCCCGCGGACGACCTCAGCCGCTTCTGTTGCCAGAACCCGGATTGCCCTCGCCACGGCGAGCGCGGGGCCGGCAACCTGTCCGTCTGCGACCGCTTCGCCAGGGGAGTCCACCGCCTCCTCTACTGCAACGCGTGCAAGGCCCGCTTCTCCGAGTTCAAGGGGACCCCGCTGTTCAATTCCAAGATCACGCACGAGAAGGCCATCGCGATCCTGGAGCACCTGGCCGAGGGATGTGGCATCCGCCTGACGGCGCGGCTGGTGGGCGTCAGTAAGGACACGGTCGGCCGCCTGGCCACGCTGGCCGGCCGGCACGCCCAAGCCGCCCACGACGAGTTGGTGGCCTTTTCCCCCCGCGACCCGCGAGGTCCAGCTCGACGAGAAGTGGGCGTTCGTGGGCAAGAAGCAGAGGAACTGCGACCTGGCGGAGCCCGACGACGCGCATCGCGGTGACTACTGGGACCACGTCGCGTACGACCCCGAGCATCGCCTGGTCCTGGCGGTCGTCCCCGGGGCGCGTACGGCCGAGAACGCCGAGGCGATCGTCGCCGAGGTGCGGGGCCGGCTCGGAGGCCGGGCCCCGGCCCTGATGACCGGCGATGAATATGCGCCCTACGAGGCGGCGATCGAGGGCGTCTTCGGAGAGGCCGAGCCGCGGGCACGCGGGCCGGGGCGACCGCGGCTGCTCCCCCGACGCCGGTTGCCGGAGGGATTCGTCTACGCGACGGTCCACAAGACGCGCGAGGGCAACCGCGTGATCGCCGTGGAATAACGCCTGATCTTCGGGTCGTCGGCCCGGCTGGAGGAGTCGTTGGGCGGATCGAAGGTCAGTCATCGGGTGAACACGTCTTTCGTCGAGCGTCAGCACGGGACCAACCGCGGATTCAACGCGAGGAAGGCGAGGAAGACCTACCGGTTCAGCAAGGATTGGGAAGCCCACGAGGCGATGACATACCTGACCATGTACGGCTACAACTTCTGCTGGCGCGTCCGGACCCTGCGGATCAAGGACGAGGCCGGCCGATGGCGAGAACGATCTCCCGCCATGGCGGCCGGGCTGACGGAGGCTTCAAGACAAATAATCAAAATGTTTATAAATAATTTGTCAAGTCAAGATTCTGATGTATCCTTGACGGATGGGTTTCGAGCGATTGTCCTTGACGGGAGTCGGGCTGAGCCGGTCAAATAGCGTCCCCTTACCGACCTTGCTCGATGCTCAACCCCCGGGGGCGTGGTTCCGTGCGATCCTGGTTTGCCTCGGAAGATTGGTTTGCCGTCTGGCTCGGACTCGCCATCGTCCTGATTGCCTTGCCGACCGGGATGGGTTTCGATCTGCTGGGGTGGGTCGCCTCTCCGAAGGTCTGGCTCGTGCTCGAGAATGCGGTCAAGCCGGTCTCGGCGAAGTACGCGGGGGTCTCGGGGACGGCCAGCCTCCTCTTCACGTTCCTGCTGCTGTTCACGCTCCTGGGCATCTGCGCGGCGATCCGCAGGATCCCGCTCCGATCCTTCCTGCCCGGCTTCGCCGTGATCTACTGGCTGAGCGTGGGCTGCTGGCTCCTCGGCCACTACGCCTACATCGCGGAGACGCCCAACAAGCGGGCGGCGCTCGGGATCAGTTGGTCCCTGGGGCTGACGGGCGAGGCGGGGTTCCTAGTGGCCTTGCTGGCGGGGCTCTTCGTCGGCAACGTCCTGCCGGGGGTCGCGGCCAGGCTGCAGCCGGCGGCGAGGGCCGAGTGGTTCATCAAGACGGCGATCGTCTTGCTGGGGGCGGGGCTGGGGGTGAAGGCCGCGGCATCGTCGAGCCTGGTCACGTCGATCATGTTCCGGGGCCTCGCGGCGATCATCGAGGCCTACCTGATCTACTGGTCGATCGTCTATTTCATCGCCCGGCGGTTCTTCAAGTTCAGCCGGGAGTGGGCGGCACCCTTGGCCTCGGGGATCTCGATCTGCGGCGTCTCGGCCGCGATCACCACGGGGGCGGCCATCCGGGCCCGCCCGGTGGTGCCGATCATGGTCTCGTCGCTCGTGGTCATCTTCTCGGTCGTGGAGTTGGTCGCCCTGCCGATCGCGGCCCGCGAGTTCCTCTGGAAGGAGCCGATGGTCGCGGCCGCCTGGATGGGCCTCGCCGTCAAGACCGACGGCTCGGCCCTGGCCAGCGGCGCCATCACCGAGTCCCTGATCCACGCCAAGGCGCTCGAGAACGGGATCAACTACGAGGCCGAGTGGATGCTGACGACCACGACCACGGTGAAGGTCTTCATCGACCTCTTCATCGGCGTCTGGGCGATGATCCTCTCGCTCGTCTGGGCCTACGGCATCCAGCGCGAATCCGGGGAGAAGCCCCCGATACGCGAGGTCCTGAAACGGTTCCCGGCCTTCGTGCTGGGATACTTCGCGCTCTTCCTCGCCTTCCTCGGCATGACGCTCGCGTGGCCTTCGATGAAGGTGGGATTCGCGGCGGCGACCGCCCAGACCGACCCGCTCCGCGGCGTCTTCTTCGCGATGACCTTCTTCACGATCGGCATGGCCTCCGACCTCAAGCGGCTCTGGGCCGAGGGGATCGGCAAGCTCGCCCTCGTGTACATCATCAGCCTCTTCGGCTTCATCATCTGGATCGGGCTGGCGATCTCGTGGCTATTCTTCCACGGAGCCCACCCGCCGATCATCTCCGGAGGTCCCTGAGTTGAGCGGCCCCAATCTCGACACACCTTCGAATCCGAACTCCACGGGCGCGACGCGGACCCTCGCGCAGGAGCTCTCGGCGATCCCCTACGAGCCGCTCCTGCCGGCCGAGAAGTGGCTCATCGTCGTGAGCTTGGTGCTGGGCGTCTCGCTCCTGGGCCTCCTCTCGTGGGCGACCTCGAAGTATTTCCCGATCGACCCAAACCCCAGGCCCACCAAGGTGGCGAAGGCGAAAGACCAGCCTGCGGCCAAGAACCCGGCTCCGTCTCCCATTCCCGCTCCTGCCCGCTGATGCGTGCGTCGGGGCCCTCGATCGGCTAAGATCGGGCGTAACTTCCCCGATCCATATCCAACTCGAGATCCCCGATCATGAGCCGGGCGCTACTCGTCATCGACGTGCAGAATGAGTATTTCACCGGGGCGTTGCCGATCACGCACCCGGCGGGGCATCTCGAGCAGATCCTGCACGTGATGGACTCCGCCCGGGGGAAGATCCCGACGGTGGTCATCCAGCACCACAGCACGGATATGCCGATCTTCAAGCGGGGGACGCACGAGTGGCAGCTCCACCCCGAGGTCGCCGGCCGTCCCAATGACCTGCTCGTCGAGAAGACCCTGCCGGGGAGCTTCACGAATACGCCGCTCGAAGCCTGGCTTCGCGAACGCGGGATCGACACCGTCACGGTCGCCGGCTACATGACGCACATGTGCTGCGACACCACCGCGAGGCAGGCGGTCCACCGCGGCTTCAAGGTCGAGTTCCTGAGCGACGCCACCGGCACCCTGCCGCTCTCCAACTCGGCGGGCGAGGTCACGGCCGAGGAACTTCATCGCGCGATCCTCTGCGCCCAGCAGATGCTCCTCAGCGAGGTCGTCCCGTCGTCCGAGTGGATCCAGCGGCTCTGAGCCAACAAATCGAGGCCTGCGCCATGACCTTCGCGAAGGGCCCAGTCTTGTCGGCGATTGCCGGGGCAGGGATCGGCGGCCTGCTACTCGCGGGTGTCGGCCTGCATACGGGGCAGACCGTCCTCGGCGCCTCGCTGGGGACGTGCTTGGGGGCTGTGCTCGGGCTCGGCGCATCCCGAGGGTGGATCCATCGGGTCACCGTCGGGCTCCTCATGTACGCCGCCTTCGGCTGCGCGATCGGGCCGGGCGTCGACGATTACCAGGGAATAGGCGGGGTCATGTACGGGATGTTCGGGGCTTTCATGGCCTGGCTGGGGTGGCGAGTCCTCTGGGCCTCGGTCGGGACCTTCATAATCTTATTCTCCATCCCCCTGATCATCGGACTATTCTAGCACGCCAGGGGCGAGGAAATTTCGCCAGCCTCCATGACGACGAAAAGCCGGATCATCCAACCAGGTCCCCCCGGCCCGGTCGACGATCGGCTTCACGCACGAGAGTTGGCATCGGCAACCTGGCCCATGCCTCGGGATTGACGCGTTGCGTTCTATCTCACGCGGGGATCCTGGATCGTTGGCAGTCGGGTTCGTCAGCCTTATCGCTAGATCACCCATTCTCGAGGCGCGGCGCGCTCGGCGAGTTGGGCCATGTTGACCTGGCGGAGGGCGGTGCGCTCGGCGGCGCGGAGGTGTTCGACGACGGGGGCGAGGATGCTCGCACCAAGCCCCTGGGGGTCTCGAGGCTGGACCTCGGGCCCTTCGATGGCGGAGAAGACCTCGTGGAGCGAGATCGCGTCGGCCGGTCGGGCCAGGCGATAACCTCCCAGGGTCCCCCGGGTGCTGTAGATCAGCCCGGCCGCCTTCAACTGGAGCAGGATCTGCGCCAGGTAGTTCTCGGGGATCTGGTAATCCTCTGCGATCACACGGGCGTGGACAAGTTTCTCCGAAGTCCCGTGCCGGGCCAGTGCGACGAGCGCAAGGCAGGCGTACTCGATGCGCGCGGACAACCTCATTTGGGAGTGTCCCTCCTCGTTGGCAGGAATGGGGGGGGAATCCGCCGGGGAGAGATACGGGCCGCAGCTTATGCCCTCGGCCCGTCGACGGAAACATTGCCGCTTGGAGGATTCCGATCAATACTGGTCGGAACTGATGACCTCACCTCCAGCTCTCGTGATCAGCGCTCCGAAGATGCGCATGCTGATGGTCTCCTTCAGGAATTTAACCGACCCATCGCCAAAGAGGAAGTTCGCTCCTCCGGGGTGGAAAGCGTAAGCCTCGCCTGTCCCCTCCGACCCGTAATACGGGTAGGGGAAGGTCTGCCCGCCGATATTCTCGCCGTTGGTGCAATTGATCGGGCAGGGGCCGGGGATGATGCTGCCGTCGAGGCTCGAGCCGTCGATGCTGAAGTCGCTGGCCGGTCGGCTCCAGCCTCCCGCATTGACGCGATGGTTGAGCGTGTCCCCGCTGAACTGGCGCCCCCCCTTGCGGTAGACGTAGGGGCGACCGGCCGACTCGGCGAAGGCGACCGTGTTCGAGAGCCCGTCGGTGGCATTGGCCATCCGCGACTTCGTGTTCTTGGGCAACAGGCCCGTCCAGGCGCCGAGCGTCGTGGTGTCGCCGGCCGCGCCCGTCAGGCCAAGGCCGGGGGTGCCGAGGCGGGTGTCGACGCCGATCGTCGGCGAGTAGTCGGTCACGGCCGCCACGTTCGCCGCCCAGGTCATCGGGGGTTGGGGGTCGCCATCCAGCGCATCGTTGTTCTGGGCCGACGGGCAGAGCAGCATGTTGATCTTGGTGGTGACGACCGTCGAATTCAGCGGCGAGCTCCAGTTCACCGTCTGATTGTAGGCGTTGAAGAGGTTGTTCTGCTCGAAATAGGGCAGCATGTAGGTCAGGGCCGCGATACGAGGCGCGGTGGTGACGCCGCCCGGCCGGTCGCTCGACGGGAAGTTGGTGTTCACGTCGTGGAAGTTATGGACCGAGATGCCGATCTGCTTCAGGTTATTGACGCACTGGGTCCGACGCGCAGCCTCGCGCGCGGCCTGCACGGCGGGCAGGAGTAGAGAGATCAGGACCGCGATGATCGCGATGACCACGAGCAATTCGATCAGGGTAAATCCTTGACGCGTGCGATTCCTCATGACGACCTCGAGACTTTGGGAGGGAGGGGGGGGAAACCTGCCGTCGACGTCGACGACAATGGCGAAAATCACTTCGCGATGGCGAGGGGTTCGAGCTCTTTCGGCGCAGCTTCGACCGTGATCTTCCAGGGCGAGGTCTGCCGGCTCGCGTAGTCCTTGGGCACGACGTTCGGACCCGCCTTCCAGTCCCGCCCATTCTGGACGAGCTTGTTCCACTGGATCGTGCCGAGGTACTCGCCGGCGGGTGCACCGTCGTCCGCGTCATAGGTCGTGACGCTGAACGTGCCGTCGCTCCGGACCTTCCCCGAGGGCCGGATCTCCGTCTCGCCGCCGTCCTTCACCGGGTTCAGGATCACCAGGGCTCCTTCGGGCACTTCGCCGAAGACGGTGACCTTGCCCTTCACGGGATAGACGGGGACCCGATCACCGTTCCCGCCGCAACCGGCGAGCAGGGCGGCCAGGATGATCAGCGAAGTGAACCGGCCGCTCAGGGCCGCAGACCGCGAAGTGGCGAAACGGCGGGGATTTCCCGCGTCCGCAAGCTGGACGCGCAGCATCTCAAAGGGTCCTCGGGGGGGGACAACGACCCAAACCAGAACAATTCACAGCAATCCTGGAAGGTTTACACCAGGGTGAGGAGGGGCATCATCACGTTTTCTGTCGACTAAGTCAACATTAATTTCTGTAATCCAATTGAATTTGTCGACTTGAAGTCGACCCGACTTTCCAGCCGATCAACGGGCGCAGCCCGCCCCGGCCTTCGGCTTAATGTCGAGGCTCATGATCGATTACCAGGGCTAGTCGGTTTCTCGTATTTCGAGCCGACAGCAGATGCTACGCGTGATCAGCTCGAACAAGAATTACGACATTCAAGAACAAACGCACAACCATCACTGGAATCAATACACACATCTCGCCGTTTCGAAGCGGGAATCGAGTTGAGGCGGGGAGTGCGGCCTTGGGAGGAGGCTCGTAACCGTGCTGGAGCTGGGGTAGGAGTGCGATTTCCGGTTTGGCGCCGCCGGCCGGGAGCGCATCGTGTCGACCCGAAAACCCTCTGCAATGAGGCGACAGGGGCGGCAACCGCATGGGATTCGCGATCCCTCGAGATTGATCCGCCCCTTTCGACGACAGCACGTCCTCGGAATCCCGACGATCCAAGCTGAGAATGACCCGTCACGTCGTTTGTGCCGGGGCAAGCTCTCGCCGCTTCGCGAACCGCTGCGTCAGGGCACGGCGCACGGGCTCATCGTAGTATTTCACGAGCGGCCAACTGACGAGGACCAGGACGGTCGTCAGGGCGATCCCGAGCGCCGGGGCCAGATCGAGCGTCTCGAAATGGGCCACTCGGACCGTGCGGCGCGTCAACTCGATGATGGGGACGTGGATCGCGTAGAGGGGATACGAGATGAGCCCGAGGAAGCGGCTGATACCGACGCCCAACGGCGGCGGATCGTACGCGGCCCCCGCGATGATCAGGAGCGGGAAGACGACCATGACGCACAGCAAGTCATAAGCGATTCTCAGCGTCCCCGTCGGTCCGAATGCGAAGATCGGGATCAGCACGAAAGGCAAGACGAGCCCGATCCACGTCGACTCCCGCCGCTCCTTGAACAGGCGGTGGATCAGGACCCCGACGAAGAACGAGAAGGTGACCCGCGGGAACCCGTAGATGAAGTTGGTCCACTTGTGGCCGAGGTCGCAATGCCCCTCAGCGATTGTAGACGCGATCATCAATAGACCCGACACCGCGATGATGGCGATGAGACCTGTTCTCGTGAGCTTCTTCCAGAACAACGCGAAGACCAGGTTGATGAACAACTCGAAGAAGAGCGACCAGGCCGGGCCGTTCAGGACGAAGACGTCCGGGGTCTGGCGGAAGGTCGGCGACGGCAGCATCAGCAGCCCCGCCACGATGGCCAGGACCAGGCCAGTCGCGTTGAGCTCACCCGCGCCCAGCTTGTAGGCCACCAGCCCGCTGAAGATCCCGATCAGGGTGCCGCAGATGTAAAGCGGGTAGAGGCGGATGACGCGGGTTATGAAGAAGCGGCCCGTTCCCATCCCGTGTTCGAGCCGGCCATCATAGGCGAAGGCGAGGACGAAGCCGCTCAGGACGAAGAACAGGTCGACCGCCAGGTACGAGCTCGGGAGGACGATCGGGGCAGACATGTGCCTGGCGTGCCAGAGGACGATCATGATCGCGGCGACGCCCCGCATCGCATCGAGGGTGTGATACAGACGCTTGTCAACGCTCATAGCAGCTCCCGAGAACACATTTCGAGTCGACATATAGCAACCAAAGTTTTCAAGTCAGAAAACTTTATCAAAAATGGCTCGTGACAGCCAGGCGGCAGGGAAGAAACCAGGAGTCTCCTCCCGTTTCGGCCGGATTTCCGTGGAGGCCCCCTAGGGCCCGAACCAGGCCATCGAGCCGGGCAGTCCGGGGACGAGGCGGCGGCCCTTCACTCTATTGCCAAATGAATTGACTCATGTGTATGGGCGATGATTTGCGGAACCCGACCGCCCCCAAGCCACTACGGGGCGACCTGCAGGCGATCGATGTCCTGGTCGCTCCAACGGTCGAGGAGCCATCGGGCGATCCGGCGAAGCTCTCGCTCTCCGCCCGAAGCGGGAGACTGATGGCGAGATTCCAGGGCCTTCAGACGTTCGAGCGCGGCGAGGTACTCGGCCCGCTTCGCAGGGGATAGCTGGCCGCGGTCGTCCATCGCATGGACTCGCTCGGGGTTGGTGAGGGGAGAGGGCTGGCACCAGGTTCGATCCCGGTTCAAGGCAGCCTGGAGTTCCAGCACGTCGTCGACCGCCTGGCTGTTCGCTGACGCACCAAAGAGCTCTCGCCCGAGGATCCGCCTGTACTCTTCGAAGTCGAGGTCGGGGTTGCGGCTGAATTCCCGGTAGGCGATCCGGTTGACCCGCATGGGCAACTCGCCATAAGGGGGATCGTCGGGTTCGAGCCAGCCGAAGCCAAGCGGGATCTGGCGTCGCCCCTTGAGCCAGGTCTGCCCCTCCTCGGCGACAGTTGCGACGAAGGTGAAGGCCTCCAGAGAGGGGACGTACCCGGTCATCTTCGCGTCTCGGGCGCGCCGGGCATTGGCCTGGATTTCCTGAGGACGGCGGAGGGCCGGGGAGTCATCCGACCAGAGGCTCCCCTTGGCCCGGGCGATCAGGTCGGGTTCGGGATGGGCGCTGTGGGGCGTGAAGACGAGCGTCCAGCGCGGGTCGAACGGCAGCTTCGCCGCCTTCACGCCGAAGCCGGGGACCTCGGAGCCGGAGAAGTAATGGGGATAGACGGCGATCGTCGCGTCCGGTTTGCGCCTCCAGGCTTCCTCCGAGATCTGCCGGACGAAGCCGAATTCCCGCTCGAAGAACCGCGGGCCGCAATCCTTGCAGTGGCAGATCGCGTAGTCGGACGACTCGATGAACAGGCCGTCGGCGTTGGGGTAAAAGTCGAACGCCATCTCGCGGGCATAGTCGAGCTGGAATCGCTGCGATTCCGGGCGGGACGGGCAGAGGTTATACCCCCAGCAACCGATCCCGAACGGCTCGACCGGCTTGCCATCCTGGCCAACGGCCTTCAGCTCGGGATGTTCCAGCGCATATTGATTCACGCCATCATAACCGAACGGCGTAAACCCGAGCAGTACCTTGATGCCTCTCGCGTGGGCGTGGTCGATCAGGCGAGAGGCGAAGTCGTCGCGGACATTGACGTGCTCCTGATTATATTTCCAGGTGATGGGGTATTGCTTCGAGCGGAAGGCCCCGGCGGTCCAGAGGACGAGCGTGTTGCCGCCGTCGTCGGCGATGCCGTCCAGGATGGTCTTCCAGTCGCCGAGATCATACGTCGGCATCCGCATGAACGTGATGTAATAGCCGCGCTGGGCGAACGGGCTCTCGGGCGGGGCGAAGGCGGTCGAGGCGAGGATGAGGCTCAACAGTCCGGCCAGCATGATCGAGGTCCCTCGTCGTTCGGCCTTGGGGCCAACCGAGGCCATGTCGTCGAATGACTATTCTTCCCGGCGCGTAAACCGGTATGGTATGCGGACTCGAATTCGGGAACCAGGATAGGGAGCATTTCATGGATCTGCAACTCGCGGGAAAGAAGGCGCTCGTCACGGGGTCGACGGCGGGGATCGGCTTCGCGGCGGCCCAGGGGCTGTACCGGGAAGGGGCCACCGTCATCGTCAACGGGCGTACCCCGCAGCGCGTGGATGAGGCGGTCAAGAAGATCCAGGCGGGCGGCGGCAGCGGGAAGGTCTCGGGCGTGGCCGCCGACCTGGCGACGGCCGAAGGCGCGGCGTCGCTCGTGGCCCAGGTGCCCGACGTCGACATCCTCGTCAACAACATGGGCATCTTCGAGCCCAAGCCCTTCCTCGAGATCCCCGACGCCGACTGGCTCCGCTTCTTCGAGACCAACGTGTTGAGCGGCGTCCGCCTCTCCCGCCACTACCTGCCCGGCATGACGGCAAGGAACTGGGGCCGGATCCTCTTCATCTCCAGCGAGTCTGGGGTGCAGATCCCCGTCGAGATGATCCACTACGGGATGACCAAGACGGCGCAGCTCGCGGTCGCCCGAGGGATCGCCGAGTCGGTGGCCGGCACCAACGTCACGGTGAACTCGATCCTCCCCGGCCCGACGGGCTCGGAAGGGGTCGAGACCTTCGTCGCCGACCTCGCCAAGCAAGGGGGCGTCGAGCCGGCCGCGATCGAGGCCGAGTTCTTCGAGAAGGCCCGGCCCACGTCGCTCCTGAAGCGATTCGCCACGGTCGAGGAAGTGGCCAACATGATCGTCTACGTCTCGAGCCCGCTCGCCTCGGCGACCAACGGCGCCGCGCTCCGCGTCGACGGCGGGATCGTGCGGGCGATCGTCTGAGCCTCGTCTCAAAGCCGAGAGGGCGGCACCATTCAAGGCTCTGCCGCCCTCCTCGGGTCATTACACAAACTTCGACTCAGTCAGACATCTCCACTTCATCCATCGAGGGGCGAGGGATGGCCCGCACCACGAAGTCAGCAAATAAGCCGACACCGGCCACCTGGGAGACCGTGCGTCGGCTCGCCCTCGAATTACCGGAAGTCGAGGAGGGAACCTCCTACGGCACGCCCGCGTTCAAAGTCCGCAAGGTGCTCTTCGTCCGGCAGCATCAGGACGGCGAGTCGCTCGTCATCAAGATCGACATGGATGAACGGGCGATGCGGATGAAGGTCGATCCCGAGACCTATTACATCACCGACCACTACCTCGACCATCCGTACATACTCGTGCGGCTCGCGACTGTGGACGAGGAAGACCTGCGCGAGTTGCTGCAGGAGTCGTGGCGTCGGAGCGCCCCGAAGAAGCTGCTCGACGCCTACGACTCGTCGCAAGGATGAACCTCAGGCGAAGTTCTTGCGGAGTAAGGCGAGGCCCTTGGGGACGGCGGTCTCGGCCTCCTCGTTGCCCTCGAACTCGAGCGAGATCCAGCCGCAGTAGGGGCGTTTCTTGAGGATCGACGCGATCTTCGCGTAGTCGAGGTCGAGCTGATACCAGCGCCCGCCGCCGAAGTACGTCTTCGCCTGCACGAGGGCGATGGGCACCTTGCTCGAGGCCATCGCCTCCATCTGCGCGTACGAGTTCTCGAGGAAATTGCCGGTGTCGAGCGTCATCTGGAGCCAGGGGGAGTTAATCGACTCGACGATCCGCAGGACCCCTTCCGCCGTGCGCCCGAGGCCCCAGTGGTTCTCGAGGCCGAGCACCACGCCGCATTCCTCCGCGCGAGGCAGCAACGCCTCAATCGCGGACTGGACCCAGCCGAAGGCCTCGTCGTCGGTGTGCCCCTCGAGCCTGGGCTCGATGCCCTTGTTGGCCATGAGCTCGTCGAACGACTTGGTCGTCCCCCAGCGCCCGGTGTTGATGCGCATGGTGGGGATGCCCAGGCGGTAGGCGACGTCGATCTGGTAGAGCGTCTTCTGGATGTTCGTCCGCCGCAGGTCGACATCCGGGCTGACGAACCCCTGGTGCGTGGAGAAGCCCATGAGGGCCAGGCCGAGCGAGTGCGCCTGCCGCTTGATCTTCTGGAGGGTCGCGTTCGACTCGTCGCGCATCTGGACGTGGAGGACCTCGACGCCGTCGAATCCCATCGCCGCCGCCTTATCGATGCAGGCGTCGATGCCGAGGCGTTCGCCGCGGAACTGCCAGAACGAGTAGGTCGAGACGCCGATCGGGTTCGGGCGCGACGGGGGCGCCGACTCGACGGGCTCGGCGGCGGCCGCGCTCGCCGTCGCCAAGGGGCCCGCACCTTGCCAGACGCCGGCAGCCCCCGCGAGGGCCGCACCTTTGATCCAGGCTCTCCGATTCGTGTCCATGTCGATGAGACTCCCGGGTGCCGATTCGATCCGGCAACCAGGCTATCCCATCGAAGGCCGCCTTACAAATCCCGATTGAGGAAAACTCTCGGCCGAGTCTCATAAGGCGGCCATCATCAATCCAAGTCTGCCGGATTTGATGCGGACGACGATCAACCCTTCACGCTCTTCGCCGAGGCGAGTGCAAGCAGGGCGAACGAGGTCACGATGTTGGCATCGCCTTCCATGAAGCTATCGGCATGGTTGGCCCAGCTCCCGTTCTCGGCCTGGCGCTTGGCGAGGGCGGCGACGAGTTCCTTGCGCCAGTCGTGCTCCTTGCCCTCGGCGTCGACGATCGTCGGCTTGCCCAGGGCGGCGAAGGCCTTGGCGAACGTCTGGTAGTAGTAATAGAGCCCCCGCTCGCCCTGGCCCGGGTTCTCGTCGAGGGTGTAGTTCTTCTTGATGTACTCGAGCGCGGCCTTGACCCGGACGTCGTCCGGCTTGAGGCCGGCGTAGATCATGCTCTTGAGCCCGGCATACGTCATGCCCGCGGCCGATCGCAGGGGGGCGTCGGCCGGCTTCGCCGCACCCTTGCCCGGGCCGCCTCGGGTCGGCGGCACGTAGACGAAGCCGCCATCGTTGACCTTGCCGGCCCAGGGTTGGTCGTTGAACTCGCTCTTGAGGTTCTGCGACCTCGAGACGAAGATCAGGGCCTTCTGGAGCGCGGGGTCGTCGGCGGGGAGGCCGCTGTCGTGGAGCGCCTCCATGAAGAACGATGTGTTCGAGAGGTCGGGACGGCTGTTGCCGCCGCCGTAGCCGAGGCCGCCGTAAGAGGCGTCGTCGCGGCTCTTCCCCTCGGTCTCATCGATCTGGGCCCCCTTGAGATAGTCCTGGCTCCCCTTGATGATGCTCGTGTAGCGGCCGTCCTGGTTCGCTTCCTGATAGGCCATGAGAGCGACCGAGGTGGCGTAGACCGAGTGAGGAGCCTCGGAAAGGCCGCCCTTGGCCCCGATGAACTTCTCGAGATAGGCCAGCCCCTTGGTGATCACCGGCTCGGAGGCGGTCACGCGGCCCGAGCGCAGGAGGCCCGTGACGACCAGGGCCGTGATCCCCGGCTCCTTGCGGTCGGCCGACCAGCTCCCGTCAGCCCCCTGGCGAGGCCGGAGGAAGCCGACCGCCTTCTCCGTCATCGCCGAGACGTCGGGCCCGTCCCCTTCCGCCGACAGGCCCAGCCTCGCGGTCAGGCCGATCAGGCCCGCCGCCCCCAGCCCGCGTTGGAGAAACGCCCTGCGGTGCAAGTCTGACATGAGATGGTTCCCCCTATGAGCATTTCCTGGAAGACAAGCCGACCCGTTTCGAAAGATGAGGCGGCGAGGCGGCACGGACCGCGGCCTTCGCGGTCCGTCTTGCGTCGGCGAAGGAAGCAAACCTCGCGCCCGCCCCCCTTGATTGATGCAACACATGAGTGGGCAAGCCCCTCGCGAGCGCGATTGCGCGAGGACCGGCCGACCTCCGGCCAAGAAATCGCCACCGACGGCGATTTCTTGCCCTGACAAAATCAGAGCCTGAGACGAGCTCGCTCGATCTTACCCGTGCTGGGAGTCGATGGCGACGCTCCACGGCAAGGTAGACCGAACGATCGGCGCGAGCAGGATCGTCGCCCGCCCACACGATCGCGACCATGCCTGACGAACGATCGGCTCAGGCGAGGATCTCCTTGACGACCTCGCCGTGGACGTCGGTCAGGCGGAAGTCGCGGCCGGCGTAACGATAGGTGAGCTTCGTGTGGTCGAGGCCGAGGAGGTGGAGGATCGTGGCGTGGAGGTCGTGGATGTGGACCTTGTTTTCGACGGCGTAATAGCCGTAGTCGTCGGTGCTGCCGTGGACGCAGCCGGGCTTCACCCCGGCCCCGGCCATCCACATGGTGTAGCCGTGCGGGTTGTGGTCGCGGCCGTCGTTGCCTTGCGAGGTCGGCGTGCGGCCGAACTCGCCCCCCCAGAGCACGAGGGTGTCGTCGAGCAGTCCGCGGGCCTTGAGGTCCTTCAAAAGCCCGGCGATCGGCCGGTCGATCTCGAGCGCGTTGCGGACGATGTCCCGCTTGAGGCCGTCGTGCTGGTCCCACTTGTAGCTGTGCGAGACCTGCACGAACCGCACCCCGCGCTCGGCGAACCGGCGGGCCATCAGGCACTGGCGGCCGAAGTTCTGCGTCGGCTCCTGGTCGAGCCCATAAAGCTTCAAGGTCTCGGCCGACTCGCTGGAGATGTCCTGGATCTCGGGGGCGGCGGCCTGCATCCGATAGGCGAGCTCGAACGAGGCGATCCGCCCCTCGAGGGCCTGGTCGGGGCCGGCGGCGTCGAGGTGGTCGCGGTTCATCTCGGCGACCATGTCCAGCTCGAGGCGCTGGAGCTTGCGCGGGGTCGTCGACTCGATGAACGGAATCTTCGCCCGGTCGGAGGGGATGCCGACCGAGCCGATGGGGGTCCCCTGGTAGACGGCCGGCAGGAAGGCCGAGCTCCAGTTGTTGACGCCGCCATGGCTGAGCGCCGGGCAGACGGTGATGAACCCGGGGAGGTTCTGGTTCTCGGTCCCGAGCCCGTACGTGATCCAGGAGCCCATGCTCGGCCTGATGAACGTATCGCTGCCGGTGTGCAACTCCAGCAGGGCCCCGCCGTGCCTCGAGTTCGACCCGTGCATCCCGTTCAGGATGCAGAGGTCGTCGACGTGCCGGGCTACCTCCGGGAAGAGCTCGCTAACGGCGATGCCGCTCTCGCCATGTCTGGAGAACTTGAACGGGGAGCCGAGCAGGTTGCCGGTCGGCCCCGAGACGACCCTCGGCTTGGCGAACGGCAAGGGCTTGCCGTGGTCCCGCGTCAGCAGAGGCTTGTGGTCGAAGGTGTCGACCTGCGAGGGCCCGCCGTGCATGAACAGGAAGATCACGCGCGAGGCCCTCGCGGGGAAGAGGGGTGGTCGCGGGGCGAGGGGATCGCGTGGATCGGGGGCCTGCCAGGCCGCACGCGACTCGTTGCCCAGGAGCCCCGCCAGGGCCAAGGCCGCGAACCCGCCGCCGCTCCGGCGGAGCAGCTCGCGCCGGGAGCACGGGAGATCGGTCGTTCCGTTCCAGTGGGCGTTCATGGCGACTCCCCGTCAGTTGAGGTAGATGAACTCGCTCGCGGAGAGGAGCGACTGGCAAGCGGCCTGCCAGGCCTTCGCGGGACGGTCACCCGGCACGACCCCTTGCGACTCGAACTCGGCCTCGAAGCGCCGCAGGTAGGCCTGGACGCGGGCGATCTCCTTATCCGTCGGCGGGCGGCCGAAGGCCTTCGCGTAGGCGAGGCGGATGCGACCAGGCTCATCCAGATCCGAGCGACCTTGCAGCTCCTTCGCCAGGGCCTCCGAGGCGCGGAGGACGATCCGGTCGTTCATCATGAAGAGGGCCTGGGGCGCAACGGTCGTGGAGACCCGCTGGCCGTTCGAGCTGCTCGGGTCGGCGAAGTCGAGGGCCTGGAAGACGTCGTAGAGGGCGCTCCGGATCACGGGCAGGTACACCGAGCGGCGGTCCCGCTCGTAGGCCGCCTGGGTCGGCCCGCCGGTGGGCGAGACGTACTGGTGCGACTTGTACGTGATGAGTGTCCCCCCCATCGTCGGGTCGAGCTGGCCGCCGACGAACAGGAGAGCGTCGCGGATGGCCTCGGCCTCGAGCCGGCGGCGGTTCATCCGCCAGTGGAGCCGGTTCTCGGGATCGGCCAGCGCCGCCTTGGCATCGTGCCGTGTCCCCATCCGATACGTGGCCGAGAGCATGATCGCCCGATGCATGGATTTGACCGACCAACCCGCCTCGACGAACCGCCGGGAGAGCCAGTCGAGCAGGTCGAGATGCGCGGGACGGTCGCCGAGCTGGCCGAAGTTGTCGGGCGATCGCACGATGGCCTCGCCGAAGTGCCAGAGCCAGAGCCGGTTGACCATCACCCGGGCCGTCAACGGATGGTCGGGGCTCGCGAGCCAGTCGGCGAGTTCGAGCCGGCCGCTGCGGCTGCCGTCGATCGGGCTTTGCGACTCGCCCGCGATCACGCGCAGGAACTGCCTGGGGGTTTCGTCCCCGAGCGTCATGTGGTTGCCGCGGATGTGGACGCGGAGGTTGGTCGCCTTCTGCTCCTCGACCGCCATCGCCCTGGGATCGAACGGGGGCTTGGCCTCGAGCGCGACGAGCTCTTCGCGGTTGCGGCGGAGGAGGTCGGCCATCTCGGGGGCGAAGTCAGTCTCCGGCTCCTTCGAGGGGGCGAAGGGACCATCGGGGGCGTCGATGACGCGACGCAACGCGGCCGGAGCAGGCTCTAGCTTGGCCGGGTCGCCAGAGAGTGCCTTATCCACGAGCTGCTGGTAGCGTCGGGCCAGTTCGAGGGGAGTCTGCGGCCTTGGCTCCTGGATGATGGCGGCTTGCAGCGAAACATCGGCAATAGTCTGGTCGCGGTTCCAGGCCCGGAAGATGGAGCCGGCCTCCGCCCCGGCTCGGGCGAGGATGCCCCGCCAGCGTTCCAGCAGTCGAGGATTCAGATGGCAGTCCCGGCACCATTCCTCGGCCGACCTGAGTTCCTCTACTTTGAGGCCGTCGGGCAGGGGCAGGGCAACGAGTGCGAGCTTGTCGATATGAGGGATCGCCCCGTCGCGCTCGACGCGGATCGTGTTGCGTCCTGCCTTCAGGGGCAAGACCCCCTCGACGGTCCAGGCCTGCTTCTCGGGCCCGAAGGAGCCGGTCACCGAGCCGGCGGCCATCGCCGGGCGAAGCAGGCCGTTGACCACGATCCGCACGGGCCTCGGCTCGGCCGACGCATAGCGCAGCTCCAACTGGTAGACGCCCGCGGCTGGAATGTCGAAATTGTACTCGGCGAAATTAGGCACCTCGCCCTTGTTGAGGATCACGCCGATGCCAAGGCCGTGCCCGGTCGTGTCGACCAGGACGTTGCCCTTGTCGAAGGACTCGGCCTCGCGGATCAGGGTGCCCGGCTGGCCGGCTTTCGACTCGGCGAGGGGAGGTTGCTGGAGCCGGTTCACCTGCTCGATCTGCCAGGCGGCGGGGAGGTAGTCGGCGAGCCTCGTGCGAAGCTCGCGAACGACCTCGGCCTTCGCCGCCTCGACGCGGGCCTTGATCTCGTCGTTGCGCCGGGCGACTTCCTTGGTATGAGCGTCGATGGCGGCTCGCTCGTCGGCGGTCGCAAGAGACCGCTCGTTCCACATGGCAACGACCGTGTGGTTGAACATCGACTTCGTCGACTTGAAGATCCCGGCGAGGGAGTAATAGTCGGCGGTGGGGATCGGGTCGAACTTGTGGTCGTGGCAGCGGGCGCAGCCGAGCGTCAGGCCCATGAAGACCTTGCCGACGGTGTCGACCTGCTCGTCGATGATGTCCATTTCCATCTTCAACGGATCATCCTCGGCGAGCATCTTCGGTCCGAGGACGAGGAACCCCGTCGCGATCATCCGGTTGCGGTTCGCGGCTTCGTCTTCCGAGCGAGGGAGCAGGTCACCGGCGAGTTGCTCCCTGATGAACTGCGTGTAGGGGGTGTCGGCGTTGAAGGCTCGGATCACGTAGTCGCGATAGCGGAATGCATTCGCATAGGCGACATTCTCATCCATGCCGTTCGAATCGGCGAACCGCGCGAGGTCGAGCCAGTGCCTCCCCCAGCGCTCGCCGTATCGCGACGAGGCGAGGAGTCGGTCCACCACCCTCGCGAACGCATCGGGGCCTTGGTCTGCCAAAAAGGCCTCGACCTCCTCGGGCGTGGGGGGCAGACCCGTGAGGTCGAACGTGGCACGGCGGATCAGGGAGCGTTTGTCGGCCTCGGAGGCCGGGGCGAGCCCCTTCTCTTCGAGGGCGGCGAGGATGAACCGGTCGATCGGCGATCGCACCCAGGCCGCATCCCTCACCGCTGGGGGCGAGGGGTCGCGCGGGGGTTGGAAGGCCCAGAACGACTTGCCGTCCTCGAGCGAGGGGGGTCCGGCTTTCTTGGTGGGCTCGGGTGAAGGACTCGCGGGAGCCGAAGCTCCGCCCGGCCAGATGGCCCCGGCGCGGACCCATTCCGTCAGTTCGAGGACCTCGGCGTCGCTCAGCTTCCCCTTCGGGGGCATTCTGAGCCCGTCGGAGTAGCGAACCGCCGCGATCAGCGGGCTCTCATCCGGCTTGCCGGGCACGACGGCCGGTCCCGACTCTCCGCCGGCGAGAAGCGCATCGGCCGTGTCGAGCCGCAAGCCCCCCTTGGCCTGCTCGGCCCCGTGGCAACGCCAGCAGCGCTCGGCGAGGAGGGGCCTCACCTTCTTCTCGAAACGCTCGGAGCCGGCTTCGCCCGCGAAAGCGGTCGCCGAGGTCCCCAGCGTCCCCAAGATCGTCGCGACGAGGAAGGCCCGCATCTGTTTCTCGCTTCGAGGTCGGGTGGTCGCGTCTCTCCCTGGCGTTTAACAATTGTTTCAGCAGCTTACCGGCGGGGCCGGATTTGGGCAAACCAATTCCTTACCGCGTCGGGGTCGGGCCGATCAGCGAGCGGAGGGCTCGGTCGTCAGGGGGGATTCGAGGATCCGCAGAGTTCCCTGATCGGCGTCGAGTTCGGCGAGGGCGCCGTGGGGGAGGGTGGCGTTGATCGGGACGTGGCCGACGGGGAAGTTGAGGATGACCGGGACCTTGAGCCCGGAGAGGGCCTCGCGCAGGACGCGCTCGGTGTCGACGACGTCACTCTCGCTGAAGTGGCCGACCACGATGCCCGCGACGGAGTCGAGGATCCCGGCGAGGCGCAGTTGCGTGAGGTAGCGGTCGATCCGGTAGGGGGCCTCGCCCGTGTCCTCGATGAAGAGGATCTTGCCGGAGGCCTCGATGGCGTAGGGGGTCGCCAGGGTGGAGTTGATCAGCGTGAGGTTCCCACCCACGAGCCGTCCGCGGGCCTTGCCGGGCACCAGCGTCGTCGGCTTCGGCTCGCCGGGGGGCGGGGGGATGATGTAGCCGGGCGTCGGACTGGCGGCGAAGCCGTCGGAGCGCACCGACTTCCAGAAGAGGTCGTTGGCGTAGTCGATGCCGGGGCCGCTCTTCGCGAGACTGGCCTCGGGCATCGGGGAGTGGAACGTGATGACGTGGGCCTTCCGGGCGACCGCGAGGTGGAGCGCAGTGAGGTCGGAGAAACCGATGATCATCTTCGGATGGGCACGCAGGGCCGCGTAGTCGATGCGGTCGAGGGTCCGCATCAGGCCGTAGCCGCCCCGGCAGGGGAAGATGGCGTCGACCTTGGGATCCTTGATGGCGGCGTTCAATTCGTCGGCGCGTTCGTCGTCGCTCCCCGCGAGGTAGGCGCGACGCCTGAAGAGGTTCGCGGGGATGATGACATGATACCCTTGTTTCTCCAACTGTCGCGCGAACGCACGGACCCGGGTTTCATCCGAGGGCCCAGCGGGGGCCACGAGCATGATCGTGTCGCCCGGCCGTAGGGCAGGGGGCTTGAGCCAGGACTCGTCGGCGACAGGCTCGGCCGAACGGCCGGGGGTCGCCAGGAGTGCGGCGAGGAGGAAGGCCGAGGCGGCGACGACGATGCGGCGTCTCTGTCGTTTCAAGGGAGTCTTCCTGTGCCGGCGGCTTGAGTGGCCCGATCGATCGCTGATGTCAGGGTGGATCATACCCGCCGGGATGCCAGGGGTGGCAGCTCAGGAAGCGCAAAAGGCCCTTGGTCGCGCCTCGGATCAGGCCGTACTTCTTCAAGGCCTCGATGGTATATCGGCTGCAACTGGGCTCGAAGCGGCAGACGGGGCCGCTGGCCGAGAGCAAAGGCCCCAGGGTCTTCTGATAGACCCGGATCGCGAGGATCAGCAGGCCGATGAGGGCTTGCTCCGGCCAGCGGAGCAAGGCGCGGTACGTCATGTCGGGGCCTTCGAAGTCCTGGCTCCAAGCCGACGCGCGACGGCCTGGGCCAGCGCGGGCAAAGAAGCCCTGGCCTCCTGGAAGGTCAGGCGGGCCCCCCTCGGGACGATGATGAGGTCGATGCCGGCCGGCAGCTCTTCCTTGCCGAGGCGGAAGGCCTCGCGGAGCAGGCGCTTGACGCGGTTGCGCGCGGCGGCCGACCGGATCTTCTTGCGGCCGACGGAGATGCCGAGCCGGGGGTACCCGAGGCCGTTCTCGGCGCCATAGACCACCATCGCCGCGTCGGAGGCCGACCGCTTGCGTTCGAAGGCGCGTCGGAAGTCCTTGGGGTCATTGATCCGTTCGTGGGGGCGGAAGGTCGCCGGAGGAGTCATGAAGGCTCGGACTTTCGAGGCTCGGGAGAAGGTGCGTCGGACTCGGTCATGGCCGGCCGGTCCTCGAACTCGAGGAGGCCCGCGATCCGGGGCGGCCCGAGGCGTTCGCGTACGAGGTTGGCTCGGCGAATCGCATGCCAGATGACCAGCACGCCGATCGCCAGGATCGCGACCAGGCCGGCGCCCATCAGGCTGGCGACGGCCGACCCCACCCGCTTGCGTGCGCCCGGGCGTTGCAGGATCTGACGCAGGCCGGTCGGGGGGGGTTCGCGTTCAGGCATCGTGATCCGGATCCGCTCCTCCGGCCTCGGTGAGCTCGCGCAGTTCCCTGGCGAGTCCGTCGAGCTGGCGGTGGACCTCTCCCATGTGATCGCGCAGTTTGAGGATCGCTTCGACGCCCGCAAGGTTGATCCCAAGGTCGCGCTGACAGCTCACGATGGTCCAGATCCGGCGGATCTCGGCGGGCGCGTAGCCTTCGATCCGGCCTTCGCGGACCACCTGCACGAGGCCACGGGCCTCGTATCGGATGAGGACCTGTGGGGTGACCCGCAGCTTTGCGGCGACCTCATCTCGAGAAATGATCGATTCGCTCATTGTGGGACAACGACCTCGGTTGCCTCATCTCGACGATCTGTTCTCTTTGTTATCGAAGGACGCTCGCCGACGCGGGCGGACGGCCCCTTGCGACCCCGGGCGTCGAGGCCCGGGGCCTCACCAGAGCCCATCGCGCGGGCTCTGCGGGTTCCGCTCCGCGAAGTCGGCGATGAGCTTGCGGCTGGCCTCGTCGACCGACTTGGGCGCCACGATCTTGATCACGAGGAAGAGGTCCCCCTCCGGCTTGTCCCCCGAGGCGGGCACCCCCTGGCCCCGGAGCCGGAGCTTCTGGCCCGACGACGTCCCCGCCGGGATCGGCAGCGATCGCTTCGAGCCGTCGAGGGTGGGCACGTCGACCTTGGCGCCGAGGATCGCCTCGGAGACCGAGATCGGGATCTCGACGGAGAGGTTCCGGCCGTCCCTGGTGAAATAGGGATGGGGCTCGACGTCGACGACGATGGTCAGGTCGCCGCGAGGCCCGCCCGGCTGATGGCTCGGCTCTCCCTGGCCGCGGAGCCGGAGCTTGGCCCCCGACTCGATCCCCGGCGGGATCTTCACGACGAGCGACTCGTGCTGCTGGCCCCCCCGCTCGAGGTCGATCTTGGTCTCGCCCCCCTTGATCGCCGTGAGGAACGGGATGGTCAGGCTGGCCTCGGTGTTCGCGCCAGGCCTGGGGCCGCTCGGCCGTTGCTGCCGGGTCTTGCCCCCGCGCATCCGCCCGAGAAGTTCCTCGAAGATCCCGCCGCCGAGGTCGGCCTCCTCGGCCGAGCCCCCCGGCGAGGCACCTTTCCCGAAGAACTCGCTGAAGTCGATGTTCTCGTAGCCCGTGGGACCGGCCTGCCTCGCCGACCATTCCGAGGCCCCGGCGCGAGGGCCGGCGGCCGCCATCCCCTCGAAGGCCGCCATCCCGTACTTGTCGAACAGGGCGCGTTTCTCGGGGTCGGACAGGATGTCGTAGGCCTGCTGCACTTCCTTGAACTTGGCCTCGGCCTTCTTGTCGCCGGGGTTCACGTCCGGGTGATGCTTCCGCGCCAGCCCGCGATAGGCCTTCTTGATCGCGTCGGCCGTCGCATCGCGGGCCACGCCGAGTGTCTCGTAATAGTCACGCTGGGCCATGGGCGCGATGGGCCTCTCGAGCAGACGAAGCGGGGATCGCCGATAGACGAAAACCGGAATCACGCGGGGACGAACTCAATTTTAACCGGATGACCCCGCGATTCAAGCGAATCGAAAGCCCGGACTCCTCCCGGATGCGTCCGCCGGCCCGGCGGCGAGAGGTCGCCCCCGGCGGCCCGCGGAGATCCAACATTTAATCAACCTTCCGGTCCGCCGCCGGTGGCGGCTCGCGAGGATTCGCAAAAGCCATGGATTCCAGGCGTAGGAACAATGGATTCTGCCTGATTGCCTGGTATGAACTCCCCTGATCTATTACAATTGCGTGCCCACCCTTGGATGCGGGACATCACCTTCTTGAATCAAGAAGCCGTGTGCGTTCTCAAGACACCAAGGCCCCCGTAACTGCCAAACTTCGACGGTTTATGACAAGACCGGGGGCGGCAGGCGATGCGGCCCAGTCGTGGGTATCCCGAATGGAAGGCTTTCGAAAGCGTTCGTGCAAGATCCGCCGAAGTGGTTACCACGCGCGTTTTCAACGGCCAGTCCCGCCCTTCGACGGCGGTGCGTCGCCCCTCGACGGGGCGACGGCTTGCCGACGACGACGCCGCCCGCCGAGCGATCGAGATCGGCCCGACGCGTCGGATTCCGCCACGCCCCGATTCCAGGTTTCCCAGCGCCACCAGTTCGAGCCTACCGACAAGCCAACCTTGGCGCGCCGAGAGTCAAAGAGGAGTTGAGAGCGATGAGCCAATCTGGGAAGAGCCGACTCTCCGAGATCCTGATCAGGAACGAAACGGATCTCCTGGCCAACTGGCAGAGCGAGCAAAAGGCGCAACTGGTCCGCAAGGGGATGTCGGTCTTGAAGGAGTCCGAGCTCCGCGGCCAGTGCAAGGAGTTCCTCAACCTCCTGCTCGAGGCGATGCAGTCCGCCGAGTCCGACGACATCCAGGCAGCGGCCTGGGCCTCGGTCCGCGGATTCCTCAACGACCTCTCGAGGTCCTGGGGCCTCCAGGGCTACAGCCCTAGCGAGACGGCCTCGTTCATCTTCTCGGCCAAGAAGCCCATCTTCACGCTCCTCCGCAAGGAGCTGGCCAAGGAGCCGCAGGCGATCGCCGACGAGACCCAGTGGTCTTCGGACCTCCTGGACAAGCTCGGCCTCTTCACGACCGAGGCCTACCAGAAGACCCGGGAAGAGGTCATCATCCGGCAGCAGCAAGAGATGCTGGAACTGTCGACGCCCGTCGTCAAGCTCTGGGAGGGGATCCTCGCCCTCCCCATGATCGGCACGCTCGACAGCAGCCGGACGCAGGTGGTGATGGAGAGCCTGCTCCAGAAGATCGTCGAGACCGGATCGGCCATCGCGATCATCGACATCACCGGCGTCCCGATGGTCGACACCCTCACCGCGCAGCACCTGCTCAAGACGGTCACGGCCGCCCGCCTGATGGGGGCCGAGTGCATCATCAGCGGGATCCGCCCCCAGATCGCCCAGACGATCGTCCACCTCGGCGTCGACCTCGGGGACGTGGCCACGAAGGCGACCCTGGCCGACGCCTTCGCCATGGCTCTGCACCGCTCGGGCCGGATGGTCACCCGCATCCAGAATCGCGCCCAAGCCTAAGAAGGACCCTGCCTTGGAACGCATCCCTATACTCAGGATGGGCGAATTCCTGGTCGTGAGCATCCAGGTTGACATGCACGACCGCCTCGCCATGTCCCTCCAGGACGACCTGACGAACCGGATCTCGGAGACGGGCGCCCACGGGGTCCTCATCGACATCTCGACGCTCGACATGGTCGACTCCTTCATCGGCCGCATGATCAGCAACATCGCCGGCATGTCGCGCGTGCTCGACGCCGAGACCGTGGTCGTGGGCATGCAGCCGGCGGTCGCGATCACACTGGTCGAGCTCGGCCTCACCCTCTCGGGCGTGCGCACGGCGCTCGATATCGACAAGGGGATGGCCCTCCTGCGCTCGGCGGTGAAGGGGCGACTGACGGAGGGTGATGACGATGGTCGTGTCGAAGACTGACACGCTCGAGATCCGCTCCTCCACCGACGTCGTCCTCGCCCGGCAGGCCGTCCGCACCTGGGCGATCGAGCTCGGCTTCAGCCTGGTCGACCAGACCAAGATGGTCACCGCCGCCAGCGAGCTCGCGAGGAACACGATCGACTACGGCAAGGGGGGGACCATGCGGATGGAGATGCTGACCAATGGCATCCGCAAGGGGCTCCGGCTCTGCTTCGAAGATCATGGCCCGGGAATTGCCGACATGGAGCTGGCGCTCACCGACGGCTATACCAGCGGCTCGGGACTCGGGATGGGGCTGAGCGGCTCGAAGCGCCTCGTCAATGAATTCGAGATCGAATCGCGCGTGGGCGAAGGGACCCGCGTCACCATCACGAGGTGGAAGTGACCAACCTCCCCGACCAGCCCATCCGCTTCGAGATCGACGACCCCTCGAAGATCGGGGAGGCCCGGAGGAGCGCCACGACCTTGACGAGGGCCCTCGGCTTCGACGAGACGGAGCAGGGCAAGGCCGCGCTCATCGCCTCCGAGGCCGCCTCCAACCTGCTCAAGCACGCGGGGCGGGGGGACCTGATCTTCAACATCCTCGACCGCGAGGACGGCGTCGGGCTCGAGGTCCTGGCGCTCGACCGCGGCCCCGGGATGAGCGACGTGTCCCGCTGCCTCGACGACGGCTTCTCCACCACCGGCACGCCCGGCAACGGCCTGGGCGCGTTGAGACGCCTCGCGACCGAATTCGACATCTACTCGATCCCCGGCGAGGGGACCGTGCTCATGGCCCGACTCTGGCGCCTCCGCCGCGAACGGCCAGAGTCCCCCCCGGTCGACTACGGCGTGGTGGCCTCTCCCGCCGTCGGGGAAGAGGTCTGCGGAGACGCCTGGGGCCTGGCCAGGCATGAGGATTCGAACACGAGCCTCGCCATGATCGCCGACGGCCTGGGGCATGGGCCGCTCGCCGCCGAGGCCGCCCGCGCGGCGGTCGCGGCCTTCCATGAGCAGATCCGCCTGGGCCCCGTCGGCATCCTCGAGGCCGCCCACGCCGCATTGAAGAGCACCAGGGGCGCCGCGATGGCGGTCGCCCAGATGGATCGCGAACGGGGCGAAGTCCGCTTCGCGGGCGTGGGCAACATCGGCGGCTTCGTCAGCTCGGCCGCCGAGTCGAGGCGCGTCGGCATGGTCTCGCAGAACGGGATCGTCGGGCACACGGTCCGCAAGGTCCGGGAATATACCTATCCCTGGAACGGCGTCGACCTCTTGGTCATGCACTCCGACGGCCTCGGCTCGCAGTGGAGCCTCGACCGGTATCCGGGGGCCTCGGCGAAATCGCCGAGCCTCATCGCGGGACTCCTCTACCGAGATTACAAGCGGGGCCGTGACGACGTCACCGTCCTGGTGGCCCGAGAGATCAGCGCGAGCCGCCCATGAACACGCCCTTACTCTCCCTGCAAATCCGCCTGGAGCTGGACATCGTCCTGGCCCGCCAGCGTGCCCGCCAGATCGCGGGGTTGCTGGGATTCCCCCCCCTCGACCAGACGCGGATCGCCACGGTCACCTCCGAGGTCGCCCGCAATGCGCTCGAGCACGGCGGGGGGGGGAAGGTCGAGTTCCTGATCGAGAGCCAGGACTTGCCCGGCCTGCGCATCCGGATCCACGAGCGCGGCACCGGGCTGCCCGAATTCCGGGCCCTCCTCGAGGGGCAGCCCGCCTCGCCCGGCGGCCGGCCGCTCAGCAGCCTCGGCACCAGCCCGATCATGGACCAGTTCCAGGTCGAGCCCGGCCCCGGCCCCGGCGTGATCGTTTCGATGGTCAAGGTCCTGCCCAAACGCAAGACCCCTTTCAGCATGCAGGAGATCTCCAAGCTCACCTATGAGCTGGCCCGGCAGGCGCCCAGGAACCTGATCGAGGAGATCCAGCAGCAGAACCAGGAGCTGCTCCAGACGCTCCAGGAGCTGCGCGATCGCCAGGCCGAGATCGCGCAGTTGCACACGAGGGAGCTGGAGGAGACGAACCGAGGGGTCGTGGCCCTCTATGCCGAGCTCGAGGAGAACGCCAACGCCATCCAGCGGATCTCGGACCTGAAGTCGCGCTTCCTCTCGAATATGAGCCACGAGTTCCGCTCGCCGCTGAACACGATCCTGACCCTCTCCGGCTTCCTCCTCGAGCGCACCGACGGCGAGATCACGCCCGAGCAGGAGAAGCAGGTCAACTTCATCCGCAAGGCGGCCGAGGGGCTCTCGGGCCTGGTCAACGACCTGCTCGACCTCGCCAAGGTCGAGGCGGGCAAGGCGGTCGTCCGGGCGCAGTCGTTCTCGATCGCCGACCTCTTCGAGACCTTGCAGGAATCGACGAAGCCCCTGCTCGGCCAGAAGGCGGTCGAGCTGGTGTTCGAGGCCCCGACCGGCCTCCCCAACCTCTACACCGATGAGGGGAAGGTCCTGCAGATCCTCCGCAACTTCATGTCGAACGCCATCAAGTTCACGGAGCAGGGGGAGATCCGCGTCTTCGCCTCGGCCGGCCCCGGCGGGATGATCATCTTCTCGGTGACCGACACGGGCATCGGGATCGCCATGAAGGACCGCGGCCGGATCTTCGAAGAGTTCGGCCAGGTCGAGAGCCCCGTCCAGGCCAAGGTAAAGGGGACGGGCCTGGGCCTGCCGCTGTCGAGGAAGCTCGCCGAGCTCCTGGGAGGGACCGTCTCGGTCCGGAGCGAGCTGGGCGTCGGCTCGACCTTCTTCGCCATGATACCCACGCGCTACGTCGCGAAGGACGAGCAGCAGGCGAACGCCGATGGGCGGTCGAAGCCCTCGGGCCCGAGGTTCCCGGTGCTCGTGGTCGAGGACGACCCGATGGACCTCCTGCTCTACGAGAAATTCCTCGAGGGGTCGGAGTTCCAGATCCTCCCCGCGCGCAACCTCTTCGAGGCGCGTCGGGCCCTGCGCAAGGTCAGGCCGGTCGCCGTGATCCTCGACATCGTCATCGAGTCGGAGAGCGGCTGGACGCTCCTCGACGAGCTCAAGAAGGACGACGCCACGAGGGACATCCCCGTGCTCGTGCTCACGGTCGTCAAGGACCGGGAGCAGGCCATGGCGTTCGGGGCCCACGAGTTCCAGGTCAAGCCAATCAACCAGTCGTGGCTCCAGGAGACGTTGAGGTCGCTGAAGCATGCGGGGGAGATCGAGAAGGTCCTGATCATCGACAACGAGGAGAGCTATCGCTACCTTCTCAAGGAGATCCTCTCGCTCCAGGGGCGTTTCGCCTTCATCGAGGCGGAAGACGGCGAAGAAGGGCTCGAACGGGCCCGGGACACCCGGCCCAGCGTGATCTTCCTCGACCTGATGATGAAGGGGATGTCCGGATTCGAAGTGCTCGAGCACCTCAAGGCCGACCCCGCGACGAAGGCGATCCCGGTCATCGTCAACACGTCCAAGCTGATCGACGATGATGACCTGGGGCGTCTCACCCCGAATACGGCGGCGATCCTCCCCAAACGGGCCGAGACCCGCGAGGAAGGGGCCGTCCGGGTACGCGAAGTGCTCATCAAGGCCGGCCTCGAACCCGCGGCCCCTCGAGAGGGCTTTGCCCATGGCTGATTCGCCCAGATCCGCAACGATCCTGCTCGTCGACGACGACGACGGCAAGCGCTACTCCATCGCCAAGATCCTCGGCCGCGCGAACTACCAGACTCGCGAGGCGACCACCGGCGCCGAGGCCCTGCAGCTCGCCGCGGACCTGAAGCCCGAGCTCGTGATCCTCGACGTCAAGCTGCCGGACATGAGCGGGTTCGAGGTCTGCCGCCGGATCAAGTCCGACCCGGTCATGGCCACCATCCCCGTGCTCCACATCTCGACGACGTTCGTGGACATCGAGGACAAGGTCCAGGGGCTCGAAGGGGGCGCCGACGGCTACCTCACCGACGTCCTCGAGCCCCTCGAACTGCTCGCCACGGTGAACGCCCTGCTGCGGGCGCGCAAGGCCGAGGAGGCCGCGCAGCTCACCGCCAAGCAGTGGCAGGTCACCTTCGACGCGATCGGCGATGGCGTCCTCCTGCTCGACCAGGACGCCAAGGTCGTCCAGATCAACAAGTCGGTCGAGCGGATCCTGAGCATCTCCTGGAACCACGTCGTCGGCAAGGACGTCCACGGCTTCCTCTCCATCGCCGAGAACCCCGACGACTCGCCGTTCCTCCGCATGCTCGACTCGCGCCGCCGCGAGGCGGCCGAGATCCGCAGGGGCTCGCGCTGGATCAGCCTGGCCATCGACCCGATCCGGACCGCCGAGGGGACCGTCAAGGGGGCCCTCTGCATCATCTCCGACATCACCGACAGGCGCCTGATGGAGGAGGAGCTCCGGCAACGCGCCGAGGAGCTCGCCGCGGCCGACCGTCGCAAGAACGAATTCCTGGCGATGCTCGCGCATGAGCTGCGCAATCCCCTGGCACCGATCCGGAACTCGCTCGAGGAGATCCAGCTCAACTCGGCGGGAGATCCGGCCATCGAACAGGCGGTGGACGTGGCGGGGCGGCAGGTCCGCCACATGTCCCGCCTGCTCGAAGACCTGCTCGACGTCTCCAGGATCACCAGCGGGAAGGTCCAGCTCCGCAAGGCGCCGGTCCAGCTCGGCGACATCGTGGCCCATGCCCTGGAGACTTCCGGGCCGATCATCGTGTCGAGCCAGCACCAGCTGGTCGTACACCAGCCCGCCGAGGCGATATGGGTGGACGGCGACGCTACCAGGCTCGAGCAGGTGCTGTCCAACCTCCTGAACAACGCGGCGAAGTATAGCGAGGCCGGGGGCAGGATCACCCTCTCCGTCGGACGCGAAGGGGACGAGGTGGCGATCCAAGTCGAGGACCAGGGGATCGGGCTCTCTCCCGAAATGCTCCCGCGCGTCTTCGACCTCTTCTCGCAGGCAGACCTCTCGCTCGACCGCTCGCAAGGGGGGCTCGGCATCGGCCTGACGCTCGTGCATAGCCTGGTGGAACTGCACGGGGGGACCGTGGTCGCCCGGAGCCAGGGGTTGGGCCACGGCAGCCAGTTCGTCGTCCGGCTCCCCATCCTGACGACGGCCGAGCCCTCGGCCAGGGCCGAGGCGACCCCGCCCCCCAAGCCTCGAGCCTCGACCAAGAACCTCCTCCTGGTCGACGACCACCACGACGCGGCGATGAGCCTCGCCCGGGTCCTGCGGCTCTGGGGCCACAAGGTGACAGTCGCCCACGACGGCCCAGCCGCCCTGGACGCGGCGGCGGCCGATCGATTCGACATCGTACTGCTCGACATCGGCCTGCCCGGCATGGACGGATACCAGGTGGCCGAGCACCTGCGAGACGATCCCGGAGTAGGCCCGCTCACCCTGGTCGCCCTCACCGGCTACGGGCAGGACGACGACCAGCGCCGCTCCAGAGACGCCGGCTTCGACGTGCACCTCGTCAAGCCGGTCGACCTGAACGACCTCCGCAAGCTCCTGGAGCGCCCTTCCCGCCCCATCGATCCCGACGATACCGATGCGCCACTCGCCGACTCTAGCCCGAACTGATAGAATCGAGTGGGCTCGAATGAGCGGGCGGGACGCAAAGGACGGCACCGGTCGCGGCTTCGAGGTGGGTCTTTCGGCCGGGCGAACGATAACGGGGACGGTCGCAACCTCGTGGTGAATCTACCGCTGGTCGTACACGAGCGGTTGGGGAACTGGGCCCGGCAGCTTCGCCCCCGGCTCGCCGCCTGGCCGGTCCGCCTCGTCGAGTCGCGGTCGACGGCCGACCTGCTCGATGTGCTCGGCGGCACGGCCTGCCCGATCGTCGTGATCGACCTGGCCAGGCAGTTGAAGCCCGGCCTCGAGGCCCTCGACCACGCCCTCCAGGCCTCCTCCCAGGCCATGGTGCTCGTGCTCGACGCCGAGGCCCACGACGGGGTCGAGATCCTGGCCCGGGAACTGGGCGCGACCCACGTGCTCTCCGGCCCGTTCACCCCCCCGGCCGTCGCCCGCTTGATCGAACGTTGGATCCCGATCGCCCTGCGTCGCACCGAGCAAGACGGCTGGTCGAGCGCCCGCAAGCCCTCACCCGAACCGGAACCCTGGAACTGGCTGGCCCCTTACCTCACGCCCACCGCGGCCCGTAACCCGCGGCCCTGACCGGCCCATGCCCAGGTGGCTCCGCCCGAATCATCAGACCCCCGCGATCGAATCGTTGCCGAAGGTCCGTCGGTCCATCCCACCCCGCAAGGTAAGGCCCAGAAACGCTTAGAGAGGATATTCATTCGATGTTCGGCAAGAAAACCCCGACCCTCACCGAGCAGGACGTTCTCGGCGCCTTGAAAGGGGTGAAGGATCCCGACCTTCATCGCGACCTCGTCGACCTCGGCATGATCAAGGACATCGTCATCGGCGAGGGCACGCTCGGCCTGACGGTCAAGCTGACGACCCCCGCCTGCCCGATGAAGGCCAAGATCGAGGCCGACGTCCGCCAGGCCCTCACCTCGCGCCTGGGGAGCGACTGGACCTTCAACGTGACGATGACGGCCGAGGTCCGGGGCAAGGGGGTCGCCGAGAAGGGGGACATCCCGGGCGTCAAGAACGTCATCGCCGTCGGCTCGGGCAAGGGAGGGGTGGGCAAGTCGACGATGGCCACGGCCATCGCCTTCGGGCTCCAGGCCTTCGGCGCCAAAGTCGGCCTGATGGATGCCGACGTCTACGGCCCGTCCATCCCGCACCTCGTCGGGGCGACCGGCCGCCCGATGGCCAAGGGGGAGCGGATCCAGCCGATCGAGGCCGGCGGCCTCCGCCTGATGTCGATGGGCTTCCTGCTCGAGCCCGAACGCGCCGTGATCATGCGCGGGCCGATGCTCCACGGGATCATGACTCAGTTCCTCCACCAGGTGGACTGGGGGACGCTCGACTACCTCGTCATCGACCTGCCGCCGGGCACGGGGGACATCCCCCTGACGCTCTCCCAGGCCTTGCCGCTGACCGGGGCCGTCGTCGTCTGCACGCCGCAGGAGGTGGCCCTGCTCGACGCCGTCCGCGCGGTCTCGATGTTCCGCCAGCTCAAGGTTCCCATCCTGGGCATGATCGAGAACATGAGCTTCTTCGACGTCCAGGCCTACCTCCAGGAGCGCGGCGGCCCCAAGGCCCAGGCCTTGCTCCAGAGCCAGGGGCTCTTCGAGAACCCCGGCGACGAGCGGGCCTACCTCTTCGGCAAGGGCGGGGCTCGCCGCAAGGCCGAGTACCTCGGCGTCCCGTTCCTCGGCGAAGTTCCCCTCAACATCAACGTCCGCGAGCGCGGCGACGAGGGTAACTTCAAGGAGGCCCTGGCCCCCGGTTCGCCTTCGCGTCCCTACCTCCTCGGCGTCGTCGAACAGCTCGCCGCGCAGATCAGCATCCAGAACATCAAGACGCCCAAGATGCCCAAGCTCGAGATCCTCAACTGAGGCTCGAACGCCGGCCCTTTCGCGAACGCAAATCGGGACTGGTCCCGAGGCCCATCGCCTCGGGACCAGTCCCGTTGGTTCTTGTACAACGCATCACCTCGCCACGATTCGAACCGACGCATCAAACAATCGAGGTCGGCCACGCGATGCGTCCCGGCAATCCGACGGCGTCCGACCTCATCCTCAAGCCGAAGCGCCTGGCCCTCGCCTGGATGACGAGCAGGCAGAGATCCTCCGACGCCGTGTTCCGCCAGGCTCGCACCGTGGCCGGACTCACGCGCAGAACGGATCCTTCGGCGACCTCGACTGCCTGGCCGTCCATCAGGAACTGACCACGCCCCGAGGTGACGATGTAGACGACCTCGTCCTTGCGGTGTCGCATCGCGAAGGGAGTCGCATCGCCGGGATCGACCCGGATGAACATGAGTTCGACGCCCGTCCTGCCGAAGACCTCGCGGAGGATCGGCCGGGCGAGGCCGGTGAAGGGGGGCAGGAGCCCGAATTCGGACGACTCGTAGAGCCGATCCAACCCTTTGGCATGGTGGGCGGAGAACGGCGGGGCCTCGTCGAGCCGCCGGGCCGACAGGGGCGACCCCGCAGACGTCGGCGCCTTCTTCGAGCCGAGCTTGCCGGAGGCCCCACGCAAACGCCCCTTGAGGAGTTCCAGGGCCGAAATATCGCTGCGTTCCATGTCTCCACGCCCCGGAATCCCGCGAGCGCCGCGAATCCCTCCCCCTCAACCCGGGCCCGATCGGCCCATAACTGACCGAGGGTCATTAATAAAGATCATTGTGTCGCGGGAGTAGGAAGTCAAGGGTTGGGGCATGGGGTTGTGGTCGGGGGCGGGCAGGACTTAGCATGCAGCCGGGCGTCTCGGGCATTGGCCGGGCGCCGTCGAACCCGAGGGACATCCGTGCGAATCGCCGACCCCGAGAAGCTGCCTCGCATCCTCGCCGCCGCCGCCAGGCTCTTCGCGGAGCGTCCTTTCGCCGAGGTCCGCATGGGGGACATCGCCGAGGGGGCGGGGGTGGCCAAGGGGACGCTCTACCTGCATTTCAAGGACAAGGAGGCCCTCTTCCGCGCGATGGTGGCGGAGGTCTCGGGCCGTCGGCTCGACGAGGTCCAGGCCAGGATGGCGGGAGTCTCGGGCTCTGGCGAGCAGTTGCGGGCTTTGATCCAGGACGCGGTGCGGTTCTCGGGCGAGTATCCCCACTACCTCGAGACGATCCATCATCTGGACGGCAACCCGCCGCGCGGGGAGGACTCGGCCATCCGCAGCCGGCGGGAGCGTCTCTTCGACCTGATCGAGGGCCTCTTGCGTGAGGGCCACGCCTCGGGCGAGTTCGCCGCACCCCACCCGGGCCGGTCGGCGTTGGCCCTCCTGGGGATGATGCACCGGGTGATGATCTCGACCCCTCGCCCCTGGCCCGACGACCTCGCCGACTGGATCGCCGATCAGTTCCTGCTCGGCGCCGCGAGGGGCGGCGGTGCCTGAACGCCGGTGGCCTCGCCTTCTCTGATTGGCGGCATCACGACCGGATCATTATTGCGATCCGGCTTCAGCGACCCGCGGATCTCGATCGGCAGAGAGCCGATCTTGATGGAGAGTTGGAACGAGTAGCCTTTGCCTCCCCTCATATCAGACACCCTCTCGATCTCTTTCGTCTGGGGGAGCGGATTCGCGGCCGGGGTCTTCTGCAGTTCCGGCGGGGCCGCAGGTGCGGGCAATCCTGTTTGATCTCCAGTCGGCGGCATCGTTGCCATGCCCCTGCGACCCAGTCGGCCCGTGATCACCTCGATCCCGTCATATTCGAGCAAAGTCCCCTGGGCCTCTTCCAGGGCGGCGAGGGAGAGCGTGTAGGTCGCCTTGAACCTGGCTTCCGTCGCAAGGGCGTTGGCGTACTGACTCACGGCGTCATGATAGCGGTCGATCGAAACTTTTCTTTGATCATATAACGTGTGCTGAGATTTGAGACGATCGTCGGCCGCAGATCGGAGATTCTTGGCCGCCTCGAGTTGCTTGTAGCCCGCATCGACTTCGAGGAAGCAACGCGCCAGTATATGCGTCGACTGATCGATCAACTCCTTCTGATCGGATGTCAGCGCATCGAAGCCGGTTCGAACGGCTGGTGGAAGATCCGATGGAGACTCGTTGATTCGTAACGCGAGGAGGGCATTCCGCACTTCCTCGATGCTCACCTCCGACACGAGCATGGGGTGATTGGCCAGCATTTTCGACAGGGATTTGTCCCAGTCTGGTGACACCTTGGCTTCGACCGGCGGGGTGACTGCGACGATCCGGCGGTTATCGCTCTGGGGTAGCCCAAGGACCTTGCGAAGCTGTCGTTCGACCGTGATTCGGTCTGAAGTCTTAGTGATAAGGTCGAGCCGAAACTGCTCGAGTCTCTGCCGGGTCTCCGCGACGTCAGCAACGGTGCCGCTCCCCGTTGCCAGATCAGCCTCGGTGGCGCGATGAATCTCTTCCGCCAACGCGATGGCTTTCTCGCTGGCCGAACACATTTCAATGACCTGTGCCAGTTCCCAATACTGTTGCTCGACGGAGAAGAGGTAGCCCATGACCTCGGCTTTGAATCGAGGAGAGAGAGTAGCCGATTCGCTAGGGCCTATCCTGTAGATGGGACCGACCGGTCGCCGCGTGGCGTGAGAGGGTTCCGGGGCGAGCCCCCCATTCGGGCGCCCAACTGAGGAGTTCAGCCTGTTAACGGCCAGCACGCGTACGGTTTCATTGTTATCCAGCGCGATCCCGATCGCATCGCGGAGCGTCAACTTCCAGATCTCCCCCCTGGGAGCCGGGGCCGGCGAGGCCTTGGGGGCAGCAACGGCCACGGGCTCGGGGCGAGGGGCTTCGGCCTTCGGGCCCGGGTCGGTGGGTTCGACGCGGGCGACGGCAACGACGCCGGCCGCGACCAGCGCGACGGCCAGGCCCACGGTCGCCACATTCCTCAACGAATTCAGAAGCATCGGCCTCAATCCTCCCTGGATGAGTCTGCGTACGCTCTCCGAAACCTCGACGGCCGCCGTCCCGGGGGACAGGCTCCGTACCGCCGCCCTGACGGTGATTTCCGCGGCCCGCTCGACGATCCCCGCCCTGGCCGCGTCGGCCATGAGGGCGACCTCGAGCCGCGGCCGTCGACGACAGCCCCGCACGGATCAGGCGCTGGCGTAGTCGGGCCCGGCCCCGCGACCGCCAGCTCTTGACCGTCCCGACGGGGCAGTTCATCTCGCGTGCGGCCTCCTCGGAGGTCCGCCCTTCGAGGTCGCACAGCACGATGGGGATCCGAAAGCGGTCGGGCAAACGCAGGATCTCCGCGTGCAGCACCCGGCCCCATTCCGGGTCGGCCTCGATCTCGTGCTCGACGGCCTCGTTGAACCTCTCGGCGACCCGACGCTCGTGCCTCTGGCGTCTCAGGTGATTCGCCCGCGCACAGGACGAGGTCCGATACGCCACCTGATGCAGCCAGGGGCCCAGCGAGTCGCGGACCCAGAGCGTGCGGGCCTTCCTGACCAGGATCAGGAACGTCGCCTGAAACGCATCCTGCGCGTCGTGCGAGTCGCCGAGTTGAGCCCGACAGACGCGCTCGACCATCGCCCCGTGGCGATCGACCAGGGCCGCGAACGCGAGCTCGGCCACCTTGCCATGTCCGGTCGCGAACCGCTCCAGCAACTGGCCGTCGGTGAGTTCGCGGGTCGCCCCGACGAGAAACAGCGTATTCAACTCACGCCGGCAGGCGTTTTCCCTGTGTATCGCCACGAGTCTGATCCTCGGTCCGTCTTGCCTTCGGGCGCGTCGACACCAGTAATGTGACGGCAATCGGCGAGGGTTGCGACTTTTTTCGATCCGCGATGGACCGGGGGAACACCCCGGGCGGCGTGATCCCTCCCGGCGTCTGGCAATTTTATCGAAGCGGGGAGGCTCGGGTGAGGAGAGGTGGATGATAGAGAGACGCCCCGACGTAACGCGACTGGCTTACTGCAATCAATACATCAGACATTATTGATTCGAAACAACCACGCTCAGCGAGAACGAGGAGCTGTCCCGGATTTACTTTCTGACATCAGCACAACCTCATTTTGGCGACTTCACCACGATATCGCCCAGGTCGCGGACCTCGCCCGGTTCGAGCTTGATATTTGCGAAGAGTTCGCCTTGAGTACCGCCGTTTCTCCCTAGGGCAGAGGCCGAAAAAATGGCCCCGGGAACAAGGTCGATCCGGAACCGCCCATGCTGGTCGACGGCACACGGGGTTTGGAACGAACCGGCCAGGGGATCAGGCTTCTCCGAAGATCCATAGCTGGCGATTTCAAGCCTCGTCCTGGGGTTTCCCTCTTCATCAACAATCCGGCCGGTAATGCTGGCCGAAGGGCGGAGGGTCAGGGTCGCCGGGCCGGTGGCGTCCGCGGTGATCAGGGCCCACCCCGAGAGCTTTCGACCCTCGTGCAAGGCCATCACGAGGCGAGGCGTGCGCGGGTCGAGTCCCACAATCTCGAATGTCGCGGAATCCAGCGGGCTCCTCGCCCAAAGCCTGTACGGTTCCCTGCCAAAGACGACGCAACCGACGACGGGCTTGCCGTCGGATTCGACGATCGAGGCCGAGGCCGTTCGCCCCGGATCAAGTTGGAGTTCCAGCGGAGCCTGCGAGGCCCCGACCTGGAGATCATAAGGGACGAGCAGGTGGAAATTGTCGGCAAACGGAAAGGCAGGGTAAGCCGGCAAGGATGTGTTGGTATCCTTGGGCTGGATCAGTTCCTTGCCAACGCCCAGGAGGTACTGATCCGAGTTGGCACGCACCCCGAGGAATCCCTGGCCCGGCACGGCGGCGATGGCGAATCGCCCCGACTCATCAGAAAATGTATATGTCGGATACGTACTATCTCGAAACCCGGGATAATCCTTGATGTGGGGATTATTGCTCAGGGCATATGACTCGATCCTGACAGACTTGAGCGGCGAGCCCGAACGTTTATCCACCACGCGGCCCCGGACCAGGACGCCTCGCTTGAGTCGAAGGTCGATCCTCGCGGGGGCCAGTCCAGGCGAGTTCGACGCCTCGACGAATGACCCTGCAAAATAGGGTTGATCTTTCCCGTTGAAGACAAAGATCTGGTAGCGATCGCCACGGGCCAATCCCGTCAGATGGTAACGACCATTCTCGTCGGTAGTCACGCTGTTTTCATCGTAGTAAAGGCCGCTGCGACCTCCAGATTCATTTCCGTTGATACGTATTCCGGACAGGGGCTCTCCTGAATCAAGGTCCCGGATAACCCCTGTCACTGGCTTGCAAGGGGCGACGGCGAAATCGAACCGAGGTCCGTTGAAAATCATCGTTTCTGGGCCGATGATTTGCGTTCGCGCCGACCATAGCGGCGGTACATCCTTGGTCATCGCAAAGGTCCGCGTCGTGACGATCGTCTGTCCGGAGACCACAAACATAACGACCCGTTCACGGCCGACCCCGTCGAGGCGAAATCGACCATCGGGCCCGGTCGTTCGTTCTTGCTTGAAGGGCATTTCGTGAAGGCCGCCCTGATGTGGTCCTGTGGGATCCGCCTTCATACCCTCGATCCAGGGGGTCAGATCCCCCGCGGGAGCGTCGAAAATATCGGATGTGCGGATCACCGCTCCTTCGACCGGCTTCCCTTCGAGGTCGATGATTCGTCCCTCGATCGGAAGATCATCCTTGACCAACCGGACGACGACATCCCGGATCGCGCCGGAGTAATTCCCGACCGCAGCCCTCCCCGGGCCGAAACCTGGGGCCATCGCGATGAGTTCGGGAGCGAATCGGTTTCTCCCGCTGGAAAGTTGTTCGACCAGATCCCGGGGTGCCCGCAAGGAGAATCGGCCATCGGCCCCGCTCGTGGATATCGGCTCATCATCACGCTTGACGATGTACCCCATGAAGTGAGCCAGGCGGATCGTGGCCCCGACAACGGGCTTGCCGTCGGGGGCCAGGACACCGCCGCGGAGTTCAACAGTCTCTGCCGGCTTCTCGGCAGTGGGCTGGGCAGGAGCCGAAACACGAGCCGGCTTCGGCGCAGCCTCGGGCGATTCGGCAGGGGGCTTGTCGCCGCCATTAGCGATCGCGAACGACACGGCGCAGGCCAGGGCGAGGGCGGGGAAGGCGAGTTTGAGCCTCGACAGGTTCCAGGCCCAGCGTAGCCGGCCGGCCAGAAGCATCGCACTGGCCGAGGCGGTCGCACGCCGAGAGGCGACTTCCACGGCTACGCGCAAAAGGGCAGGCGAAGCGGCCGCGAGGGCCGCGGGCTCGGAGGAGGAGAAGGCGCCGACGATCGCGACGGCGCCGGTGATACCACGGCGGGTCAGGCCGCTTTTAAGCCGCTCGCGGGCCTTGGTGAGGCGGCTGCGCAGGGTCGGCTCGGTCCAGCAGAGGGATCGGGCGGCCTCCTCGTAAGTCGTGCCTTCGAGGTAGCAGAGGACGACCGGGGCCCGCTGCTGATCGGGGAGGCGCTCGATCTCCTCGTGCAGCGTGGCGAGGTCGTCGCTGCGGCGAGACTCGTGCCCAAAGTCAAAGGCCTCGGCAACCCTCGAGCCGGCCTTGATCTCGCGGAGCCGACGGCGGTCCGACTCGAGATTCGCCTGGACGGCGACGCGATAGGCGACCCGGTAGAGCCAGCCCCCCAGCGAGTTCTCGACCCGGATCGACCGGGCCTTGCGGGCGAGCGTCAGGAAGGTGGCCTGGAAGGCATCTTCGGCGTCGTGCTCGTCCTTCAGTACCGAGCGGCAGACGCCCAGCACCATCGGCCCGTGCCGGGCGACGAGGGCCTCGAACGACGCCTCGTCGCAGGAGGCGGCGAACCGCTCCAGCAGGCGAGCGTCGGGGAGGCTCGCGACGGCCTCGCCGTCATAGAGCCGCTGAATCTGCCGCAAGGTCACGCCCAGCGCCGAATTCGCCATGGTCCTCGCCCCTCGGGTTGCGGAGTGTCTACCAAGAATAAGGGAGCCAACCCGCAAACCCTCTCGACCATTTCCGCGAATTCGTCGCGATCCTCCAAACCTGGAACTTCATTCGTCAGGAACGGGCCCGCCGACCCGAGGCCTGCAGGCGATCCCAGACGGTCAACGCGTCGACCGTTGCGGCGCCAAGGGCCGTGTTGTCGAAGATGCACCAGCATGGAGTCGAGGTGGACGCCTCGGCGAGCCGCTTCGACATCGCTTCGAGCGCCTCGGGCTCGTAGGGCGAGTAGTACATCTCGGGCGAACCGTGGAGCCGAAAATAGAGCAGGCCGGGCCAGCCACCGGGCTCCGCGGCGGAGGGGACGACGGCGGGGTCCGCCGCCACCCTCGCCACCTCGTAGCTCGCGAGCAATTCCTCGGCCTCGGGCGAGAACCAGGTCTTATGCCTCGGCTCGCAAGCGAGGAGACCGTCGAACCGCCCTCGCAAGGAGGCGAAGAAGGTGTCGACGACCTTCGGCTCAAACCGCAGGCTCGGCGGCAACTGCACCAGGAGCGGGCCTCGCTTCTCGCCGAGCTCGGCGGTCTCGTCCAGGAATAGCCCGAGCGGTTCGTCTGCGTCGACGAGGCGTCGCGTATGCGTGACTTCCCTCGGCACCTTGGCTGAAAACCGGAAATCGGCGGGCGTCTCCTCCGCCCACTTCGCGTAGGTCGAAGGTCGATGCGGGCGGTAGAACGACGAGTTGATCTCCACAGCCGGGAGCATCCGGGCGTATCGCTCGAGATGGCTCCCTTCCTTGTCGAATGCGGCGGCGTGCTCCTTCGGGATCGACCACCCCGCACATCCCACACGAATATCCCGAGGATGCCCACTGCGCACGTTCAGGCCCCTTGCAAGATGAATGCTCGATGCAGATTGCACCAGACCTCAAGATGTTTTTGGCCTGAGCAACCGCAATTTTGTGGCGGATCCTGACCGTCGAGGCGCGCATGGCCGCGAACCGCCTGCGCCTGAGGTCATCAGGGCAAGCGGATCTCGTGCCAAGGCGCATCGAATCTCGAGGGACCCCTCGATAATGCCTGCTCGGGCTCAACCCCGTCGCAGGGCCCGGCCCGGGGTGGCGCCGGTGGGCTCGCCGTTGTGGAGGACGAGGGTACCGTTGACGAGGACGTGGTCGACGCCCTCGGCCAGGGTCCGGCCGTGGGCATACGTGGATTTATCGATGACGGTGGCGGGGTCGAAGATGGCGATGTCGGCGACGAAGCCGGGGCGGAGGATGCCTCGGTCCGTCAGCCGATAGCGCCTGGCGGCGTGGGTGGCGAGGTGGGTGATCGCCTCGGGCCAGTTGTAGTCGCCGAGCTCGCGCGTGTGGTGGCCCAGGAACCGGGCGTAGGCGCCCCAGCCACGCGGGTGGGGGGACGAGCCACAGAAGATCCCGTCGGAGCCGGCCATGTGGGCGGGGTGCCGCAGGATGGCCCGGACGTCCTCGTCCGTCCGGACCCCGGCGCGGAAGCCGAAGATGCCGACGGCCATGCCCGAGGCGATCAGGCTCTCACACACGAAGTCGCCCGGGGCCATGCCGGCTCGCCTGGCGGCGTCCGTGACCGTCATCCCCTCGGCCCAGCGCCAGTCGGGGTTCGCGGTCATCGTGATCGTGGTGGTCTCGAGCGGGTAGGGGGTGGGCTTCGAGAACCACTCCTGGTTCAGACGAGAGCGGACCGCCTTATCCGAGAGCCGCTCGACCGTCGCCTCGATCCCCCCTTCCTGCACCCAGGGGGGCAGGGCGATCATCCCCAGGATCGTGCTCCCCTTCAGGTAAGGGTAGGTGTCGTACGTCAGGTCGAGCCCGAGCGCCCGCCCCTCGTCGATCAGGGGGAGCAGCAGGTTGGCCGGGCCGTTGTAGTGCGAGATGTGCGAGGCGACCCCCGTGGCCTTGGAGATCTCGTAGACCTCGTGCATGCCGACGGCCGCATCGAGCCCGTACGCCCGCATGTGCGTGACATAGACGCCGTCCATCGGCGCGATGGCCTCGCAGAGGGCGCTGATCTCGCGGGTGTCGGCGTAGCGGCTCGGGATGTACTCGAGCCCCGTCGAGAGCCCGACGGCCCCGGCCTCCATCCCCTCGCGGACGATGGCCTGCATCGCCTTGATCTCGGCGTCGGTCGCGGGGCGAGGGTCGAGGCCCATCACCTCCATCCGGACGTTGCCGTTGGGGATCAGGTAGGCCACGTTGAGCGCCGTGGTGCGATCGAACCGGGCGAGGTACTCGGGGATCGTCGACCAGAAGTACTCGAGGTCGGGCGGGTTGCCGTTGAACCCGGCCGTGTAGCGCCTCATGTAGTCGAGCGTGGCCGGGGACGCCGGCGCGAACGAGCTGCCATCCTGGCCGATGATGTAGGTCGTCACCCCTTGCCGGAGGGCCGGCAGGTGGATCGGGTCGGTCAGGAGCATCAGGTCGCCGTGGACGTGGGTGTCGATGAACCCGGGGATCACGTACTTGCCTTCGGCGTCGAGCTCCCGCGTGGCCGTCGCCCCGTCGAGCCGCCCCATGTCGGCGATCATCGAGTCCAGGAGCCCAATCTCGGCCCGGTAAGCCGGCCCGCCCGTTCCATCGATGACCCAGCCGTTCTTGATGATCAGGTCGAAGTTCAATGCGGGCTCGCTTGCCGTCGCGGGCGTTGTGGGGTGGGGGTTGTCTCGGCGCCAAGGGGTTGCAAGGCGCGTGGGCCGATGGAGGTCCGCTCAACCCTCAGGTCTGAACGGACTTGCCATCGGCGATACGGGCGGTGGGGTCGCCACCTCGGGGCTCTCTGGCCCGTCGGCGGCGACGATCGAGCCGCCTTACGAGTTAGACTGCAGAGGGTAGGGGGTGGTCAACAAAAATTGCGGATTTCGCTCGAGGAACTTCGCGATCGGCTCGGGCCTGGAGAGGGCCTTGGGGAGGAAGGCGAGGGCCTGGTCGATCCGCTCGTCGGCCTCGGCGCAACTGAAGCGGAGGAACCCCTGGCCCGCCTGGCCGAAGCATTCGCCGCCGAGGCAGGCCACGCCGAAGTCGTCGTCGGCCCCTTCCAGCAGGTAGAGGGCCAGGCCGTGCGAGGTGATCCCGTGCATGTTGCAGAGCTGGCGGACGTCGGGGAAGACGTAGAAGGTGCCGACCGGCGGGGCGACGTGGAACCCTTCGATCTTCGCCAGGCCCGACGCGAGGCTCTCCACCTTGCGGCGGAACCGCTCCATATAGTCGGTCCGCGTGGCCTCGTCCTGCTCGAGCGCCGCGAGCGCCCCGCGCTGGACGAAGGCCGGGCTACACGAGGCCGTGGTGTTGATGAGCTTGCCCATGGCGTCGACGACGTCCGGATGCGCCACGGCAAAGCCCATCCGCCAGCCGCTCATGCTGTACGACTTGCTGAACGTGTAGGCGGCGACCGTGTGGTCGAGCATCCCCGGCAGGGAGCCGATCGACTCGTGGCGCCCCTGCCAGACCATGTGGCAGTACGGCTCGTCGGAGAAGACCATCACGTCGGTCCCGCGCACGACGTCGGCGATGGCCTTGAGGTCGTCGCGCGTGGCGACGCCGCCGGTCGGGTTGTGCGGCGAGTTCAGGAAGATCGCGCGGGGCTTCGGGTCATTGGCCAGGAACTCGGCGACGGCGCTCGCTCGCGGCCGGAACTGGTCCTCAGCTCGCAAGGGAGTCAGGACCGCGCGGGCCCCTCGTCGCTCGAGGTTGGGGATGTAGGTCGGGAAATGGGGGCTGAAGATCAGGACGCCGTCGCCGGGATCGAGCAGGGCCTCGGCGAAGTACTGCTCGAACGGCTTCGCCCCCGAGGCGACGACGACGTGGTTGGCCGTGACGTCGAACCCGAACTCGGCGTTCACGAAGCGGGCGGCCGCCTCGCGGAAGTCGAGCAGGCCGAGGCTGGGGCCGTAGCCCGTCTGGTTCTCCTCGATCGCCTTGATGCCGGCCGCCTTGGCGTGGGGAGGGCTCGGGAACGGGCTGTCGCCGATCTCGAGCTCGACGACATCCTTGCCCTTTGCCTTGTACGAGCGTGCCAGGGCCAGGACGGTGAACGCCGTCTCCGCCGTCAGGTTGCGAGCCAGCGAGCTGAGCCTGATCATTGATTTCCTCGACGATAGACCGCGATTGCGGCGGACGTAGGAGCCGATGGGGTCTTCTGATTCCTTGCGGACCGATCGAACGGAGCGTCCGACAGGCCTCCGCCCCGTCTTGACACGGAGCGGAGGTTGCTGATGGACGAACCTTATAAGAGTGGATCCGTGAAGGCCTGTCATCCCTAGCCACGCCCCGTCAGGATTCAACACCGAGGGGATCCGCCGGCCCGTGCGGGCGCCCTCGAGCCGGGCTCAGCGCGACGCGATCGCCTGGGCGAGCGGCCGGACGATCCTGGGTAGGATCTTGCTCTGGATGATCTCCTCGCCGATCTCGCGCTGGCGGCGGAACGACTCGAGATAGCTCGAGTCGGGGCCCGTCCCCCAGTATTGCCTGACGGTGAAATAGATGCTGATCTGATCGTCCGAAAAATCCCCCGTGCGGACCTGGTACGGGTCGGTCCGGGTCTCGATCGAGAGGCGGCACTGGAGCCGGCAGTTCTCGTCGAGCGCCATGGTGACCGACGGCTCGTAGTTGAGCACGCGCCCGCCGGGGACCTCGAGCAGGCCTTCCAGCCCCTGGCCGAGCCCCAGGGCCTCGACCACGACCTCGTCGTGGTTCCCCTCGAAGGTGAAGTCGAAGCCATACATGATGTCGAGCGCCTCGCAGTCGAGGAGGCTGATCGTCAGCAGATGCGGGGCGACCTCGAGCACCAGCTCGTGCTGGCGGTAGGCGTCCTCCGAGTTCTCGGGGTTGACGTGCCCCGAGCAGAGCCGCTTCGACTCGATCGCCAGCCAGCGGTAGGAGTCCTGCTCCTTGTCCCCCTCCAGCACCAGGTCCCCGCTCTCCCTGGTGTAGAAGTTCCGCATGTCGGGGAAGGCCTTCTTCATCTGCTCGAAGTAGTGCAGGACCGTATCCCGGCTCGTCGGGAGCTCCATCTCGGTATTGAGATGCATATTAATATAAAAATCATCCGCATCGCAGATGTAACGATTCATCCGTCTGATCCTGGAGGCTCCTCCCTCCACCTGACCCCCCGGGCCGTGGGAGTGGGAGGAAGCGTTGGTCCTGATCGGCCCGAAACGATGATTTTACCAGACCTCGACTTAAGGCGGAATGAAAGCTATGCAAGTCGCCTTGACGCATCCGTCAAATTAGCGATCCTCAAACCGATTCCGGGGACGTTCCCGGCCCCTCACCGGGCCACTCAAGATCGACGCAATAACTGGCGAGCTTTCAGGTTAAGTCCTCTCCGCCGTCCCGAGCTCATCTCTTTCAACATTTCGGGCACCCATCCCCCATGCGTGGATGCTGCGCCGTGTTGGCGAAAGCCAGGTTAGATAGGCAAATTCTCGAACGAAATCTGTGAACGGAGGGAAGGGAGGACGTTGATTTCGCGATTCGTGGCCCGGAACCAAAGGCGGGCTCAGCCGTTGCATTTCAATGATCTGGGCTGTCGGAATGATGCCCAGCTCGACAACAAATCTGTTCACATTCTTAATTACATAAAAAAACCGAGGATTTTTCCAACGATTTCCCTAGGACCAAATCACCGCGACCGACCTTGCCGCAAACCATTACGATTTAACAATTAACAGACTTGACCTGGTAGATATTGTGCGAGGAATTGGGGAGGAATCGAGGAGCCAGCCGCGAGTTTCCGGGCACAGATAACGCATCGAAATCGCTAACGACCGAGTAGGGATTGCATGGGGTGACGACCGCGAGAGGCGGCGGCGACCCCGGGCTCCCCGGGTCGACATCCGGCGAAGCGGCTCACGGACTCCTGAAGGACTTTTCTCCAACCGTCGATAAGTTTGAAGTCATTGTGAGCAAAGCCGTACGAATCGAGCCGCTCGTGCCAAGGATGGCGGGGCGTCGCGAGACCAAGGAGGGTAGGGGATGGGCGACCCGCACCAGAGCGAAGGGGTCTTCGGCCGACTCAGGCGCCGGAGATCCCGCAACGAGGCGAGCGCGTCGAGCCTCCAGGCGGGGACCGAACGCCCTTACCGCGTCGACCCCGGACAGCCGGGCGCATCCCAGGCGCCGCAGGCACGCATCCCCGAACTCGATGCCCTCCGCGGGCTCGCCTGCCTGACGATCCTGGTCTATCACGCGAAGACGACGATCGTGCCGTTCGGCTGGGCGTCGGTGGACCTCTTCTTCGTCCTCTCCGGCTACCTGATCACATCGATCCTGATCCGGTATCAAGGGAGTACCCACCTGCTCCGGAATTTCTACATCCGGAGAGGTCTGCGCATCTGGCCCATCTATTACCTGACGGTCCTGGCGCTGGTTGCCCTGGGCCCGTTCCTCCCCGCCGTCACAAGCTGGGATGGCTTGCTCTACTACCTGACCTACACGCAGAACACGCCCCTCTACTGGTCGGGCGCGCTGCCGAAGTTCAGCCCGTACGCCGCCCACCTGTGGACCCTGGCCAACGAGGAGCAGTTCTACATCATCTGGCCCTTGCTCGTTTGTGCGCTGGGCAAGCGGTCGGTGATTCCCCTGTCGCTGGCCCTGGCGGGCGTCTCGGTCTGGGCCCGGTCCCGGAACTACGATAGCTGGCTCCTGCTGGCGAGGGCCGACGGCTTCGCGATGGGCGGTCTGCTCGCCGCGATCCTCGCCGACCGGCCGGTGACGGCCGAAAATCGGCCGGCCTATCGCCGGGGCTTCTCGGTCGCGATCGCGTGCTCCCTGGCATTCGTCGCGTACGTGGTCGCCCGGGGCTGGCTCCCGACCTTCGGCAAGCCTCCCAAGGGGGCCGCCTTCTCGGTGCTCGCCATCAACGTGGCCTTCCTGGGGGTCGTCGGCCTGATCGTCGCCCACGCCGGCAGGCCCGCGCTCGCCTGGCTGAGGCGCCCGAGGCTCGTGGGCATCGGGACGATCAGCTACGGGTTATATCTCTACCACTTCATCGCCCTGATGCTCGGCGCCGACATCTTGACGATCGTCCGCGGCCGAGGCCGATCGCCGATGACCGACCTGGCGCTCATGGGTCTCTCGTACGTCATGGCGGTCGCCTCCTGGCGATGGATCGAGGAACCTTGCCTGCGGCTCAAGGATCGATTCATGTACGATGCTCGAGGGCCCAAGGCGACGGAACCGGCCCGAGCAAACGCGCTGGCGACCGCGAAACCCAAATGAGGTAGGCGGGACGCGACCTGGCCCCCGGAGGGCTTGAGGCTGAGGAGAGTTCAGGGATGAGCGAGCCACACGTCGAGCCGAAGACCGCCGACAACGAGCGACTCTCGCAGCGCTTCCAATCGGCGGATGTCCCGGCAACGCCCCGCAGGCGGCGGCGTCGAGGCCTCGTCGTGGCCCTCGCCCTGGTCGCCCTCGGCATCGGCGCCTACGCGGGCGGGCTCTTCTCGAAGCACAAGCCGAAGGACCCCGTCCTCCCCGCGACGGTCGAGCCGTTCGTGCTCAAGGATGCGACAGGCAAGGAACACGCCCTCTCCGACTGGGCCGGGGCGAAGGCGATCGTCCTGTTCGTGGTCGGCCGCGAGGGCTCGACCTCTGAGGCGCAGAACGCCGAGATGCAGCGGCTCCACCAGCGACACAGCAAGGGAGGGGCCTTCTTCTTCGCCCTGAACCCGGAAACGGACGCCGGATTCGCCAAGGGGTTTGCTTTCCCGACGCTGCTGGACCCGGCGCAGGAACTGACGGGGGACCTCGGCGTGAAGACGACGCCGGCCGTCGCGGTGCTCGACAACCAGGGACACGTCCTCTATCGAGGGGCCCTCAATACGGATGGCCACGCCGAGGGGGCAATCGTCGCGGCCGTCAAAGGCGACCCGGTTTCGAAGGCGCCCGATACGCAGACGCAAGGCCGCCCCCTGCCTGCTGCCGCCCCGATCCTCGCCGCTGATGCGAAGATCACGTACCACGAGCATGTGGCGCCGATCGTCTGGAAACATTGTGCGTCCTGCCACCGCCCCGGCGAGGTCGGCCCGTTTCCCCTGCTGACGTACAAGGATGCCGCCAAGCGTGCGGCCTTCCTGAGCGAGATCGCCGCCGAGCGCCGGATGCCCCCGTGGAAAGCCCAGCACGGATACGGCAGCTTCCTGGATGAGGGGCGGCTCAGCCGTCGAGAGCTCGCCACCCTCGCGCGTTGGGCGGAGCAGGGGGCGCCGGAGGGGGAGCCGAGCCTGGCGAAGGCCCCGCCGAAATTCCCCGAGGGCTGGCAGCTCGGCGCACCCGACCTCGTCGTAACGATGCCGGAGCCCTTCGAGGTGCCGGCCGACGCGGGCGACTATTACCGGGCCTTCGTCATCCCATCGCCGTTCGACCAGGATGTGGCCATCGCCGCGATGGAGTTCCGGCCCGACAACCACAAGGTCGTCCATCACGCCCGGTTCTACTCCGACCCTGCCAACGACTGCCGACGCCGCGACGAGGCCGACCCCTTGCCCGGATTCCCGACCCTGGGCGGCGCCGACATCGCCAAGCCGGGGCTGGGCGCCTGGGTTCCCGGAGCGACCCCGCAACTGCCGCCGCCTGACGTGGGCAAGATCGTCCGCAAGGGGTCCGACCTCATCCTCATGATCCACTACCACGGGACCGGCAAGAAAGAGGTCGACCGGTCGAGCCTCGGTATCTTCTTCTGCAAGACGCCCCCGAAGCGGTCGATCACGCACATCTCGCTGACGACCGCCAAGATCGACATCCCCCCGGGTGAGAAGCGGCACAGGATCGCGCTGACGACGAAGCTCCCGGCCGACTCCCACGCGTACTCGGTGATGCCCCACGGTCACTTCTTGATGCGGGAGATCAGCCTCACGGCGATCCTGCCGTCGGGCCAGGTCGTCCCGATGCTCTGGGTCAACGACTGGGACTTCAACTGGCAGGGGCAGTACCACTTCGCCAGGCCGATGGCCCTGCCCAAAGGGACGCGGCTCGACGTTGTCGCCTATTACGACAACTCGGCCGAGAACCCGGCCAACCCCAACCATCCCCCGCGCCGGGTGCTCTTCGGCGAGGGGAGCACCGACGAGATGCTCGGCTGCCACGTCCAGGTCATCGCCGACGACGAGGCCAATCAGCGTATCCTCGACGCGAAGATACCCCCTGGTTTGTGAGCGTCGCAATGTAAACTTCCCTTAATTTCCAGGCGAATCGCCATGAGATCGCCTCCTGACAATCGCCGAGTTTGCCGATAATCCTGATAACCCCGAGCAGCGTCGGGACCTTATCCCGTGATATCTAAGGATGATGCGAATGAATTCGGGCCAGGGACGGAAGCCCAGGTCGATCGGCTGCAAGCTCCTCCTGGTCGTGCTCGCGACCCAGGTGGTGACGCCCGACAGCACGGACTTCTCGCCGGCCGCTTTCTCGCAGCTCCTGAACCAGGATGACGGGTCATCGCCCAGGGTCGTCGGCCTGCTACGGGGCAAGCGGGCCCTTCACATCGGGGACGAGGCCGAGTGCTCACGGATCTCCCTCCCCCCCGCCGAGGATGTGGAGGAGGACCCGATCGACGAGACCTGCATCCTCTGCCGATCGGGCTCGTCCTCGCTCCAGTATCGGCACCCGGGAGGGCCTCCCCGGCACCGCCCCGCACCGCCCCGGCGCGGGGCGAGCGACGCGGCCCGGCAGCCTTGCCCCGACTCCAGGGAGCAGGCCCTCGCCCAGTCCGAGCCCGAACATCGAACGCCCTTATCTCTCTGCCGGTTGATCTGCTGACGTTGGCGCCCCTTCCAATCGAAGTTCCCGTCCCGCATTGTCCCGACGTTGTCGAGCCACTCGCCCCGGTCCTGGGTCACGCCACCGGGTTCGTTGGCCGCAACGTGAGCTTGATCCGAAGCTCCCCCTTGGCCTCCGTCGCTCGCGCCACGCATCTCGTCGATCCCGCATGTTTTCGCGGCGAGTCGGGCCCTTCGGATCCTCGTCCGATCGATCGAGGCGAAAGCCGCGTATCGGCCGGCCATCGTCCGAGTCTCGCACTCCGAAGGTGGTTGGCTCGCACGTTCCCCCAAGAGACCTCGGCCCTTCGGTTCCCTGATAAACGACGACGAGACGCCGCAAGCCGCCGGCCGATCGCGGTGCGGACACCCGGCCTCAGCTCGTTGTTTTCAGCATAAAAAGAAAGTTTCACAAAAATGCTCACTCATACAATCTTGTTCGCCTATTTCGGGCCGGAGACCATCCTGCCGATCACGTCGGTGATCGCCACGGTGGCGGGCGTCGCCCTGATGTGCGGCAAGAACTCGATCCGCTTCGCCATGCGTTGCGGCAAGGTCGCGTTCCTCCGCTCGAGGCGGATGGTCGCCGTGGGCCGGCCGCACTTCGACGCGAAGGGACGCAAGGGTGCGGGCGCCTCTTACCGGGTCGCGGGCCGCTCGATGGAGCGACAGGGCGGGAGCATCGACACGTGAAGCCTCGACTGATCACGCCGAACGACACGCGCGGAGCCAAGCGGCCTCGCCTTCGCCGATGGCTGCCCGCTAGCCAGGAGACGGGGCCGGTCGCGCCCCGGATCGGGCCGTTCGAGGCGCTCGCCTTCGCGTCCTGGTTCGGGATCAGCACGGGCCTGCTCGAGGTGGCGATCCTCTTCTTCCGCAAGCAGTTCACCAACGCGGCCGCGCTCGGGATGCTCCAGATGAATCGCCACGCGATCTGGATGATCCCGGTCTCGGAGGTCACGGTCTTCACGCTCTTCGGCATCCTCCTCGCGCTCGTCGCCTGGCGGCTGCCGGCCTTCGCCGCCAGGGTCGCGACGTATACCTGCTGTTTGCTCGCGGCCCTGGCCGTGCTCTCGAACTTCCAGGGGCTCGCGACGGTCGCCTACCTCGCGCTCTCAGGCGGCCTCGCGGCCGGCTCGGCGCGTTGGATCCTGGCGCACTGGGGGAGCTTCCGACGTTCGGTGCTGCTCAGCCTGGGGGGGCTCGGCATCGCCCTGACGGGCCTCATCAGCCTGGAGACGGCCCACGAGCTCTGGAGCGAGCATCGGGCCATCGCCGGGCAGGCCCCCGTCAAGGCGGGCGCCCCCAACGTCCTCCTCATCGTGCTCGACACGGTCAGGGCCCAGAGCCTCAGTGCCTACGGCTACTCCCGGAACACGTCCCCCGAGCTGGCGAAGCTCGCCAGCTCGGGCGTCCGCTTCGATCGCGCCCGCGCCAGCGCCTCGTGGACGCTCCCCTCGCACGCGAGCATGTTCACGGGCCGATGGCCGCACGAGCTCTCGACGAGGCTCGACCAGCCGCTGGACGGGGCCTTCCCGACGCTCGCCGAGTACCTCCGTGACCGCGGATACGCCACGGCCGGGTTCGTGGCCAACACGTTCTTCTGCAACGCCTGGTACGGCCTGAACCGGGGCTTCACCCACTACGAGGACGTCGCGGTCACGCCGCTCGAGGTCCTGCGGAGCACGACGATCGGCAGGCGCCTCGCCCAGCAGTTGGCCCCGAACTCGCACGACCGCCCCACCGCACGCTTCGGACGGAAGGACGGCGCGGCGATTAATCGCGAGACCCTGGCCTGGCTCGACCAGCGCCCGAAGGACCAGCCGTTCTTCCTCTTCCTGAACTACTACGACGCCCACGATCCCTACATGACCTCCGACGAGCCCGATCACCCCTGCGGGATGCGGCCGGCCTCGACGGCCGACCAGGCCGTCTTGCGGGACTGGCATCGCTCGGACGTCAGCAAGCGGTCCGATCGCGAGGTCGCGCTCGCCCGCGACTGCTACGACGACTGCATCGCGGAGCTCGACGGGCACCTCGGCCGTCTCTTCAACTCGCTCGACCAGCGGGGGCTGCTGGATAACACCGTCGTGATCGTGACCTCCGACCACGGCGAGGAGTTCCGGGAGCACGGCGGCTACGGCCACGGGCAGACCCTCCACGGCGAGGTGATCCGCGTACCGCTGGTCATCTCGGCGCCCGCGAAGATCCCCGCGAACCAGGTCGTCAACCAGTCGGTCAGCCTCCGCGACCTCCCCGCCACGGTCGTCGACATCCTGGACATGGAGAAGGAATCCCCCTTCCCGGGGCAGTCGCTCTCACGCTGCTGGTCCCCGTCGGGCCCGGAATCGGCGGCGGACGACGAGCCGGAGGAGCCGGTCCTCACCGAGATCCTCGAGCGCGAGGTGGGGTCGAAGACCGACAAGTACCTGCCTCGCTCGCTCGTGATCGACGAGAAGCTGTATATCAGGGCCCGCGACGGCCATGAGGAGCTGTTCGACCTCGACCGCGACTCGGGCGAGTTGAACAACCTCGCCGGCAAGCCCGAGGCGCAGCCGGATCTCGACAGCTTCCGCGCCGCGCTCGAGCCGATCGACCGCGTCAGTGCCGGGCCCTCAAAGGAACGCCACTGACGCCGGCCTTCGAGGCCCCCTTCTCCTCGGAACCGAACACCTCGGGCTTGCAGTCCGCCGAGAAAGCCTTTCTGCTAAAGGTCTCGCGGGCCGGCCCGAGGACGGGCCCCGGCGCCGCCAAAGCTGGCTAGCAGGGAGAGGCACCTTGAGCATCCTCGTTCTAAACGCCGGGTCCAGTACCCTGAAGTTCGGGCTCTTCGAACCGGGAGCCCGCGAGCCCCAGGTCGCCGGGAACGTCGATTGGGACGGCCCGGCCCAGTCCGCCGAGTTGATCGTCCGATCGCTGGGCGAGCCCGAGCGTCGCCAGCCTTGCGAGGCCACCGACCATCGGTCGGCCGCGAGCCTCGTCATCAAGGCCCTGTCCGAGCCGGGCAGGGGATCTTCGCCAATCAGGGCGGTGGGACATCGGATCGTCCACGGCGGCCAGGCCTTCGTGGAAAGCGTGCTCGTCACCCCCGATGTGGCGAAGGCGATCGCGAGCCTGTCGGACCTCGCCCCCCTGCACAACCCGCAGGCCGTGGCGGTGCTCGAGACGGCCACGGCGTCGCTGCCGGGCCTGCCGCACGTCGCCGTCTTCGACACCTCGTTCTTCGCCGGATTGCCGCGTTCCTCGGCCGTCTTCCCGGTCCCGTTCGAGTGGTACAAGGAGCGGGGGATCCGCCGGTTCGGCTTCCACGGCATCAGCCACTCGTACTGCGCGGGGCGCGCCGCCGAGGTGCTGGGGCGTACTCCCGAAGGCCTGCGTCTGGTGATCTGCCACCTGGGCAACGGCTGCTCGGCGGCGGCCGTGCGAGACGGCCGGGCCGTCGACACGACGATGGGCTACACCCCGCTCGACGGCCTGATGATGGGGACGAGGGCAGGGGCCGTCGACCCCGGGATCCTGCTCCACCTCCAGCAGCGCGAGGGGTTCACCGCGCAGGAGCTCGACCACGCGCTGAACCACCAGTCGGGGCTCCTGGGAGTCTCCGGCGTTTCGTCCGACTTCCGCAAGGTCGAGGCCGCCAGCCTGGAGGGGAACGACCGGGCCCGGCTCGCCCTGGAGATCTACGCCGCACGCATCAGGTCGGCCATCGGCGCCCTCTCCGCCACGCTCGGAGGCCTCGACGCGCTCGTCTTCACCGCGGGCGTGGGCGAGAATTCCGCCCGCCTGCGGACCTCGGTCTGCGAAGGCCTGCGGTTCCTCGGGATCGAGCTCGACCCGCAGCTCAACGCCGAGGCCCGTCCCGACGCGGACATCGCCCAGCCCGGAGCGTCGATCCGCGTTTTGATCCTGCACACGCGCGAGGAACTCATGATCGCGAGGGAAACGGGCCGGCTCGCCCTGAAGCAAAACGCCTGACGGAAACGTCCGCATATCGCCTCACATTGATACGGCCCACGCCCTCTCCGCATCTCGCTATAGGCCGTGCGGATGATACGACCCATCATCCCCATCTCGACGGAACATCGGCCCGAAAAGATGGAGCCAGTGGCCGGGCAGGCCGCCGCGAGGCTTGTAAACCTCGACTCAAACTGAGCCCAGGTTTTCCGTTTTTTTCAAGCGTGGGGAAACGGCGAGAGGCGTGGTGGATGCCCCGGCGCATGAAAAAATCCCGTCGCGTGGCTTGGCCCCACGCGACGGGATTCCGGCCAAGGAGAACAGCACTATAGCTCAAAGCAAAGAGGATGCCAAAACCTCGACTTATGAAGATCGAACAGACCTCCGATGCGAGGGTCAGACCCTAGCCACCCCCGTCTCGGGATGTCGGAGGCGGATCGGGGGGAGCGAGTCGGGATCGGCGTGGGGGTCGGCGAAGACGCGTGCGCGGCCCTTGGCGAGGTTGAGCTTGTTAGGGATCGAGAAGGTCGTGCCGTCGCGGGCGGCCGGGAACTGGGCCACGATCTCGCCGTCGTCGACGGAGAGGGGCACCGTGCGGGGATGGGCCACGAGCGCGGTGGGGGGGACCTCGGAGCCGGCCGGCTCGGTCCGGAACGTCAAGGACCAGGCACGCCCCGGGAAGCTCGGCTTGCGAAGGTCGTACGAGATCGTGATCTCGGGGTGAGGCCCGGTGACGACGATCCGGGCGCTGGGCTCGAGGCCGGGAGAGACCACGACCTCGTCGCCGATCTTCGCCACGGTGAAGACCTGGATGTGCCAGGGCCCGTCCCGCCCGGTCGGCAGGAGCAGGGCGTGATGCCCGACCCGGCTGTATTCGACCTCGTGGACCGTCGTGCGGATGGCGTCGGGGTCGTTCGGGCCGGTGGGCAGACTCCCGGCCTTCGCGATGACCCAGCACTCGTGCCCCTGGGCGCTCCAGCGCCAGCGGAGCAGGATCTTGCCCCCCGCCACGCGATTGGCCCGGAGCTCGGACGGGTCTCGCACGCAGGAGAACGTCGAGGCGTGCCCGACCGTCAGCATCCCCGCCGCGCTCAAGAGTGGCGTGTAGTGGCAGACCCCGAAGGCGAGCGGTTCCGGGTCATAGGCCCGGTTGGAGGAGATGGGATCGATCCAGATCCCGCCGAGGAGGTCGGCCTCGGCGAGCGTGAGCCGCGAGCCCGGGCCTCGGGACAGGGGGGCCAGCGTCCTCAGGAAGCGGACCCGACCGCGGGCCGGCTCGATCCAGTCGAGCCTGATCCGGCCGTCGGCCTCCTGCGCGATCGTCGGGGCTTCGAGGATCTCGGTCGGCGGATGGGGCTGGGCCGAGACGAAGACCCCCCGGGCCGCGAGCATGGGGCCGTCGGCCGTCTTGTAGGCGGCGAAGAGGCCATAGTGATAGACCCGGTCGTTGATGAGGTTCCTGTCCTGCACCCGGTCGCGGAGGGTCTCGACCCGCTCGCCGTCCTGCGGGTTGCTGGGGGGCGAGCCGAGCTTGCGCATGACGCGGACCCCCGAGGCCCGCTCGGGCAGCGACCACGAGAGCGTGACTTCACGATCCCCCTCCTCGACCCGCACGTCGACGACCTCGCCGAGCAGGAGGACCGGCCCGATGGCCGTCGCGGCGATCGACTCCGAGGCGCCTCGGCGGGTCAGGATGGCGTAGCTGACCGACTCGCCGGCGACGACGTCGAGATCCTCGTATTCGGTCGCCTGGACCTCGGCGATCCTCGTCCCGTCGGCCAGGTTGATGATTGGCGCCCCCGACTTGCGGACGATCACGTACGAGAACGAGCCGTGGCCGTCGGGGTTGGGGGCGACCCAGCGGAGCCGCACGCGCCCGCGTTCATAGTCCGCCGTCAGGTTCGTGGGATGCTCGGGGGGGCAGCGGAGCAGGCCGCTGATCGCCTCGGGCAGGTCGGAGGCGAGGCCAAGGCTCTGGCGATAGAGCTCACGCGCGGCCTTGGGGTCGGCCTGGGCGATGGCCTTGGCTCGAGCGGCGAGGGCCTTCGCCTGGCGGACCACCTGATCCGCCTTGTCACGTGCGGCGCGGGCCCCCGGATGGTCGACGGGGACCAGGATCGACCAGGCATCCGCCGCCTTGCGCGCGGCGAACCACTGGCCGGCGGCCCTCGCGGATTCCCAGGCGGCGCGGGCCCGCTCGATCTGCTCCTGCCGCTCGCTCAGCTTCTCCAGCGCCTTGAGCGTGCTGGCGTGCGTCGGGGCGAACTCGAGGATCCGCTGGAGGTGCAGCTTCGAGATCTCGACCTGGCGTTCTCGGAAGGCCAACCGCGCGGCCTCGAAGTGGTGGTGCAGGGGCTCCTTCCACTCGAGCCGGAACCCGCAGACACACTTCGGCTCGTCGACCCATCGCGTCTTCTGGCAGACCGGGCAATCCCAGCGCAAGGGCTCGTGGCAATGGCGGCACTCGGGCCTCGGCTGGCGGGCCACCTCGCTAAAGTCAGTCACCCCCGAGCAGGCCCGGCAGCGCAAGAGGCGAGCCGCCTTCGCCAGAGAGGCGAACGACGCGCCGGTGTCGCGGGCCACTCCTTGCGCACGGCAGGCGCGGAGGATCAGGCGCTCGGCCCTGTCGGGGGCGATCCCCAGTGTCGCGGCCTCGTCGACCAGCGCCGAGCGCGTGCCCGGGTCGAGTTGCAAGACCCCCTTGAGTGCGAACGTGATCGACTCGCCCAGGTTCTCCTCGGCCTCGATCACGAGGGTCCGGTCGTAGCGAGCCCTGGCGGCCGGATTGGTCAGGTGCGACTGCGCGTGAGAGATCAGCTCGAGCCAGGCCGTCTTCTCGGCCGTCACCTGAGCCTTCTGCATCCATCGGCGACGCTCGGCGTCGGCCCTGGTCACGATCTCGGCGGTGGGGGCGTCGCGCTCGAGGCCGAGCACGTCGTAGAGATTGCGTCGCCTGAGGTGCTCGAGGGCCACGGAGATCTGGCGCCGCATGGCCGGGTCGAGGACGTCGACGGGGGGATCCGGCCTGTCTTCCTCGCCCGCGAGTTCGACCTTGGGAGGTATCGATTCGGCGAGCCGGTCGAGGTCCTCATGCGTCAGGCCGAGCTTCACCGCCTGTTCGCGGAGCAGGGTTCTATCTGCAACCGTCAGGCCCCCCTTGGCCGCGCGGAGCCTGAGCAGGCGTTGCAGGGCGTCGAGCTTGCGATCGCGCTCGACGCGGCGGACGGCGGCGAGTTCAGCGTCATACGCGGCGCGGGCCTCGGAGGTCCCCAGGAGCGCCTGGCGGATCGCGGGGATCTGGTCGAGGTAGGACTGGAACGTATGCTTGTTCTTGGGGTTACGCGTCCCTGACGACCACGCCGGTTGGCAACGGGCCAGGGCTGCTTCGAGCGCCTCCCGTCCTGACGACGGGTCGACGTTGAGCATCGCATAATAGTCGGCAACCATCGTCCGCCGCGTATCCCCTCGTCTCGTCGCGAATGTTCACGAGCCTCTGGAACTATTTTCGCGGCGGTTCCGCCCGGAGTCCAGCGAAACGGCGGCCTGGCTCTCGGAAAGTTGTCCGATCGGGCCGGCATTATCGGCGGGATCCGCCGCGTCCAGGCGGATGGGTCTATGCCGTTGATGCGGAGATCCAGGGGCGTGCGGCGGCGACGATACGCTCGGAGACCTCGGCATCGCTCAGCGGGCCATCCGCCAGGGCGAGCGAGACGACTGCGCGGACGACCCCCTCGTCATCGCGGATCGGCACGGCAATCGAACGATCGGCGCCGAAGGCTCGCAGCCAGTATCCGGAGCCGGCCTCGGGCGGGAGTCCCTTCGCGTAGGAGGCGGCGAAGGCCTCCGCATAAGCCGCCTTGACGATCCCCAGATCGTGGCGATCGAGCGGCACCGACTTCGTGGCGGCCGCGAAGCCGGTGGCGACCTCCTCGGGGAGCGAGTCGCATCCCACGAAGGCCCTTTGCACGAGCCGATCCCCGTCGAGCCACCAGTACCCCGCCGCGCGGGCGCCGACGCCGAGCAGGAGGGCCCGGAGCCTCCCCTTGGCGTCGTCTTGCGAGGATCCCGCCGTCATCATGTCGATCGGTTCCGATCCAGGGATCATCGAGGCCCGCGCATTCTCATGTCCGAATCCACCCCAGGCGCGACGGTGGGCGACGATTTCGCCGCCCGCCAATCGTCCATGAGATTCGCTCGGCACGCTGAAGCTCAGCCGATCTTGATCATCTCGACCTCGAAGACGAGCGTCGCGTTGGGGGGGATGACCCCGCCGGCACCGCGGGCGCCATAGCCTTCTTCGGGCGGGATGGTCAGTTCGCGACGGCCGCCGACCTTCATGCCGGCGACGCCGACATCCCAGCCGCGGATGACCCGGCCCTGGCCCAGGCCGAACGTGAACGGCTGGCCGCGGTCGACCGAGCTGTCGAACTTGGTGCCGTCGGTGAGCTTGCCGGTGTAGTGGACGGAGACGGTGTCGCCCGCCTTGGCCTCGACGCCTTCGCCGACTTTCAGTTCCTTGATCTGCGTGGTGAAGTCGGCCATTGGGAGTAACCCTTCCTTCTCGGAGGTTCTGCGGTGGGGAACGAGGATAACGCCGGGGGCTTGCCTGCAAAGTCACGACCCCGCCCCGGCAACTCCCCCACATGTTACCCCTCAAATCCAGGGCCGATCAACCCGGAGCCGATTCCCGAGGGGCCGCCTGATTGCCAAGTCCCCGCCCGATGGCTACCCTGGGCCCTCATCGTCGAGGGCCATCGAAACCGCCCAGGGTCGACCTCGACATTCGTCGATGGGAAGACCTTCCTCGATCCATACATCGAAAGGAATAGACTCATGTCCAAATCCATCAACGTCACCGTGACGGAGCGCAACGGCCGCAAGTACGCCTCGACCGGCTCGGCCTGGGAGCCCGTGATCGGCTACTCCCGCGCCGTGCGCACGGGCGACACGATCTCCGTCACCGGCACCGTGGGGATCGAGCCGGACGGGACCTTCGCCACCACCCTGAAGGCCCAGACCTCTCGCGCCCTGGCGATCATCAAGGCGGCGATCGAGGCCCTCGGCGGCGAGATGAGCGACGTCATCCGCACGAGGATCTACGTCACCGACATCTCGCGCTGGAAGGAAGTCGGCGAGGCCCACGGCGAGGTCTTCGCCGAGATCCGGCCGGCCACCACGATGGTCGAGATCACCCGCCTCATCGACGATGCTGCCCTCGTCGAGGTCGAGGCCGACGCGATCGTCCTCCGCGGCTGAGCCGGCAACGCAAAGCCTTCGGCACGCCTGCTCAAATCAGGAAATCAACAGAGGTTGGCCAGGGCATATCCCGGGTTAGCCTCTGCTTGTTTCACTCTCGAGACGGGCTCGCTCAGGGCTTGCGCAGGTCTTCCGGCACCGGCTTGCCGCCGAGGTGATAGACATAGGCCGCGACGGCCTTGATCTCGGGGGGATCGAGCACGCCGCCCCAGGCCGACATCGCCGTGTCCTTGGATCCCTTGGCGATCACGCCGATGACGTCGTCGGGCTTCTCGCCGTACTTCCAGGGCTCGGCGGCGAAGTTCCGCACCTTAGGCCCCGGAAGGTTCTTGGCGATCGCGCCGTCGCCCTTGCCCTCGGGGCCGTGACAGCTCGCGCAGCGGGCCTGGTAGATCTCGCGCCCCTGGACGAGGAGCGGATCCTTGGCGATATCCACGGGCGGAGGGGCCGGCGGCGTCTTGAAGACGTTGTAAGCGATCACGCCCCCCACCAGGAGCCCCAGCATCCCCAGGAATATCCGACGCGATGCGACGGGGTCGATGCCGAGCGGCGTTTCCGGCTGCGGTTGCGACGACGGTTCTTCTTCGGTCGACAAGGTTCCACCCTTCGAGGCCAGGGAAATCTCACCCCTAGTATAGTCACCCCGCCCCGCCTTGGAAGTAGGGCCATGACGCCTGGCAACCGGCCTCCCTCTCGCATATCTCCGAAGCCATGCATTGAAAGCGAGATGGCCCGCGATACACTCTGACATTTGTCTCGAACCGGCAAAATGCCGGGCTCGACATGGTCTCAACCTTTTCGTCACCCTTCGATGAAATACGCGACTCCCCCTCGGCCGCGCCCGAGTCATCGGAGGCCCGCTCCCGACTCTCCCTCGTAGGAGGTTCCTCATGGCCAGGATTCGCAAGATCGTGCGGAGTATCACGCTCGGGGTGTTGGCGGCGACCGCGGCGGGGTCGCAGGCGGTGGGTTCATCGCCGTTCGACGGGGACGGGCAACCTTCCCGACCGACGAAGGCCCCTCGGCTCATCGCGCAGCAGGCGACGCCGAAACAGGCTCAGACGGGCCAGCGGTCGGATCCCGATTTCGACACGAGCGTCGCGAAGCCAGCCTACGCCGACTCCCATCCCAGGGTCCTGTTCGACGAGGCCCACCACAACTTCCACACGGCGGGGGGCCGATACAAGCCGTTTGCAGACCTGATCACCCATGACGGCTACCGCGTCATACCCAACCAGTCGAAGTTCTCGGAGGAGGTCCTCAAGGGTGGGGACGTCCTCGTCATCGCCAATGCATTGGGCGCGGAGGGGATGGGGCAGGAGGGGGCCGATCGGTCGGCCTTCAGCGACGACGAATGCCAGGCGGTCCGCAAGTGGGTGGAGGCGGGGGGCTCGCTGCTCCTCATCACCGACCACCGGCCGATGGGTCCTGCCGCCGAGGCCCTGGCGAAGCAGTTCGGCGTGGAGATGGGCAAGAATACGGCGATCGATCGCCTGAACTCGGAAAAGCGCAGCCCGTCATGCCTCATCTTCGCCCGCGAGAAGGGGCTCGTGGGCGATCACGCGATCATGAAAGGACGCGACGATTCGGAGCGGATCAGCAAGGTGATGACCTTCACCGGGCAGTCGCTCAAGGGCCCGGAAGGGAGCGTCCCGCTGCTCAAGCTCTCCGACTCGGCGCAGGATCAGTCGAGGAGCGGCCAGGCCGTTTCCGCCGCGGGGAGATGCCAGGGGCTTGCGCTGAGGTTGGGCAAGGGGCGCGTGGTCGTGCTCGGCGAGGCGGCCCAGCTCTCCGCCCAGATCTTCGGCGCAGCGCCGGCGGTCCAACAGATGGGCATGAACGTCCCCGGCACCGAAAATCGCCAGTTCGCGCTGAACATCATGCACTGGCTCTCGGGATTGCTCGATCGGGATTGAACGCCGGCGCGACGTGAGTACAGGGCCTTGGGACAGAAAAAGGCCCCGAGGACTGGTGGGTCCTCGGGGCCTTGGGATGGTTCCGATCCGCTGGGATCGTCGCGATCAGAGGAGGTAGGTTTCCTCCATGTCCGGGTCGCGCTCCCAGCGCGGGGCCTGCTTGCCGGTGCTCGCCCGGTAGATGCCTATGTCGTGGACGGCTTCGCCGGGGACGGGCTCGTAGTTGAGCCAGCGGGTCTCGGCACTCCGGAGGACGTCACCGACGTGGTCGGGACAGGCGAAGCCGTAGGTCTTCAGCTCCGAGAATCGCCCGTCGCTCCAGGGGGAGGCGATCTTGTGCGTCGCGTGAGCACCACAACCGGGCTTCGAGCAAAGGACGACGGTCTCTCGGTGCATGACGACCCCGATCATCGGTTATCCAAGGACTTATCCACCGATCGCACTCTTCACCCCGAGACGCACCGGCCTCAGTAGCCGACCCGCTCGACTTCCGCTTCCTCGATCGGCTCGGGCGAGGCGGACGGATAGTAGTGGCCGTTCGAGGGGGCCTCGGAGGCGTGTCCCCCCATCAACTCGCCCACTCCCATGATATAGCCACGCTCGCCGTGCTGCGCCAGGTCGAGGCCGACTTCTTCCTCGTCGGTGGTCACGCGGAGGCCGATGAGCACGTCCACGATCTTGAGCAGGATGAAGGTGACGACGAAGCTGTACGTGCCCGCGATCACCAGCGAGAGGGCCTGGTAGCCGAGCTGCATGGCGTTGCCGTAGAGCAGGCCGTTGACGTCGCCGCTGATTCCGGCCTTGGCGAGGATCCCGACGGCCAGCGCGCCGAAGGCACCGCCGACGCCGTGGACGCCGAAGACGTCGAGCGAGTCGTCATAGCCGAGCTTGCCCTTGAGCAGGACCGCACCGTAGCAGATCACGCAGACGCCCACGCCCATCGCGATCGAGCCCATCGGCGTGACGAAGCCGGCGGCCGGCGTGATCGCCACGAGGCCCGCGACGGCACCCGTGCAGGCGCCCAGGACCGTCCCCTTGCCCTTGTGGATCCACTCGATCACCATCCAGGTCAGGGTGGCGACGCCCGCGGCCGTGTTCGTGTTCACGAAGGCCGCGACGGCCGAGCCGTTCGCCGCGAGGGCGCTGCCGGCGTTGAAGCCGAACCAGCCGAACCAGAGGAGGCCGGTGCCCAGGGCGGTCATCATCAGGTTGTGGGGGTGCATCTCTTCCTGGCCGAGCCCCTTACGCTTGCCCATCACGAGCACGCAGCAGAGGGCGGCGACGCCCGAGATCAGGTGGACGACGAGGCCGCCGGCGAAGTCGAGGGCGCCGAGGTTCTGCTTGATGAGGCCGCCGGTCCCCCAGACCCAGTGGGCGACGGGGTCATAGACGAACGTGGCCCAGAGGAGAGAGAAGACGAGGTAGGCCGAGAACTTCATCCGCTCGGCGAAGGCGCCCGAGATCAGGGCCGGCGTGATGATCGCGAACATGAGCTGGTAGACCATGAACAACTGATGCGGGATCGTCGCCGCATAGTCGGCATTCGGCTCGAAGCCGACGCCCCGGAGGCCGAACCACTCGAGCCCGCCGATGAAGCCGTAGAGCTTGTTCGGGCCGAAGGCCAGGCTGTAGCCGAAGAGCACCCACTGGAGCGAGATCACGCCCAGCATGATGAAGCTCTGCTGGAAGGTCCCCAGCACGTTCTTGCGGCGGACCATGCCGGCATAGAAGAGGCCGAGGCCCGGGGTCATCAGCATCACGAGCGCCGCGCAGACCAGCATGAACGCCGTATCGGCCGGATTCACCGTCGGCGCCGGAGTCGCGGCGGGGGTCGCCGCGGCCGCGGCCGGTTCCTCGGCCCATACAACCGCCGGGATGGCCGTGAACGTCAGCGCTGCCGCCAACGCCCCGAAAAGCCATGCGCGCAATCGAATCCGCATCGCTGTCCTCTCTTCGTTCGCTGAGTTGGGAATCGCCGGACGACCACCGGCGTACCTGAGGAAGGGACCGATCCGCCAATATTTGCCGGCAGGCCCTCGTCAAAGGGTCCTCACCCGCATCATTGGCAATCGATCAAGGTATGGAGCGAGCTAAAGAGCAAAATCTATTCCATATACAAATATTTATAAATCGATTTTCGATACAAATTTCAAATTACCAAGGATTTACGATCTCGACGTTTTTTGATCCGGCGACAAAGATTCTGACGATCGCGCAACAAAAAAGCAAGGCCGCACAAAAACCGGGCAGCGATTCTGGATACACTTACCAAATGACTGGTGCTCGGTGAGTTGTGTCGAATCAGACACCTCATGACATCAGCCCACATCAACGCTGACAATCGCAATCAAGCTGGGACTTCACGTTTAAATACCCCACCTTTTGCAGTTTCACGTGAAGCCCCGAGTGCCTCAGCGACCAAAACTAAGGAAAAGTGCAGTAGACGAGATCATTCTATTTCTATAGAAACAACATGTCGCTCAGGTTTGGCCTTGGCGGATCAGCTGGCATACCGGGATGCCCGAGAGGCGCCCGGCATGCCTGATTGTCCACATATCAACATTTTATCATTACATAACTCCTCGTTCACCCTCCCCGGAGAGATGCAGCGATGGCGCGGACGGCGAGCAAGCAACCGACGGATGGCGAGTTGGAGATCCTCAAGATCCTCTGGGATATCGGCCCGACCGGCCTGGGGAAGGTCCATGGGGCGCTTCAGGAGAAGCGGCCCGTGGCCCTGACGACGGTGGCGACGATGCTCAAGATGATGCTCGGGAAGGAACTGGTGGTGCGGGAAGAGGGCACGCGCGGCCAGCTCTGGTCGGCGAAGGTGAGCCGGCAGGCCGCCGCTTCGGGGCTGATCGGCAAGGTCGTCCAGCACGTCTTCGACGGCTCGGCGCGGAGGTTGGTCGCCCACCTCATCCAGGATGGCCAGCTCGACGACCGCGAACGGGCCGAGATCCTCGAGATGCTCAAGGCCCAGCCCGCCGGGGATTCGCCCGCTCCATCCCAGCAGAGGGAAACCGAAGGAGGTGATCGATGAGCCCGACGGCTGCATGGATCTCCGCCGTATGGACGGCCCTCGGCTGGACGATGCTGCATCTGGCCTGGGTCGGGGCCCTGGTCGGCGTGATCGCCTTGCTGGGTCGAAAGCGGTTACGATCCGCGTCCCCCGAGACGCGTTATGGATTCGCCCTGGCATGCCTGTTCGCGCTCGCCGCCTCGCCCGTCCCGATTTTCGCCCAGGTCTTCGAGCCTCCGCCTCGGGCCATAGCCCTGTCGACGATGGCGCTCGACAACGGCTCACCGACGGGCGCCTTCCGGGCGGAGGCCGCACGAACGCGACTCGAATCGACCGATCGGCTCAAACTCAACGCTTCCAGCGGCAGCCCATTGCCAGTACCCGGGTCGACCGGGAGGCTCAATCTGCTGCTGCGGACGCTACCCTGGATTTGGCTCGTCGGCTCGACGCTGTCGCTCTCGCTGCTCGGCACGGGCCTGATCGGCCTGGGCGGGCTGCGACGCTCGAGCCGGCCCATCGACTCGGGGCCGATCGCCGAGCGTTGCAGAGCCTTGGCCCAGGCGCTCGACCTGGCGGGATCGATCGGCGTCGGGGTGTGCGATCGGCTGGCCGTCCCGCTGCTGATCGGGATCTTCCGCCCCCTGATCCTGCTGCCGCCCGACGCCGCGACGCGGTGGAGCGTCGAGCAACTCGAGATGGTCCTGCTCCACGAGCTGGCCCACCTCCGACGGCGGGATAACGTCGTGAACCTCGTGCAGAGGCTGATCGAATCGTTCCTGTTTTTCCATCCCGCGGTCTGGTGGCTTTCGGCCTGGATCCGGCTCGAACGGGAGAGCTGCTGCGATCGCCTGGTCGTGGCGCGGACGGGCCGACCGTGTGCTTATGTGGAGATGCTCGTGGCCCTTTCCGGGTCGGGCCACGAGAGGGGCCGGCCCGCGCTCGCGATGGCCGACCGCCAGGTCATGACCCGCATCCGTCGCATCCTTAACCTCGAGGACCGTTCCATGAGATGGACACTGCCGGAAGGACTCGGCGTGCTCGGTGCCGCGATCGTCGGCCTGGGCCTGATCCTCAGCGGCCACGCCGCCGCGCCCCGAGGTGGCCAGGAGTCGCGAGACGCGCTCCGGGCCGCCTTGCGGAAGGCCGTCACGGAGGTTTCGGGCCTGAAGGAGGACGCCCCGGATCACCGTTGGTTGAAAGGTGCAACCCTCGCCGCCATCGCCGAGGCCCAGATCAAGATCGAGGACCGGGACTCGGCACGCTCCACCCTCAAGCTCGCCTGCTCCGGCATCGACACCATCGAGTTCGACCCCAGGGCAGGGCTCGAGGACCTGGAATACCTCGTCCGGGTCGCGCAGACCCAGCGGGAGGCAACCGGCGACCTCGACGGCGCCCGCTCGACGCTCGACCGCCTCGCGAAACGGGTCGAGTCGATCCCCGTCGATCCCGAGGCGCCGTCGAAGGTCGACCACCCCCATAAGGACCTGAGCCGGATCCGAGAGTGGAGCGGCATGGCCGGCAGGGCGGCCCTGCTCCTCGGCATCGCCATGGAGCGTATCGCCCTGAAGGACATCCAGGAGGCCCGCCGCCTCTGCGACCGCGCGGTCATCGAGCTCGAGGGCGAGCGTAGCTCCCTCAAGCCGTTCCTTCTCGGCCCGATCGGGCTCCTCATCGCCAGGAGCGGCGACGCCCCCCGGGCCCGGCAGGTCATCGAGCTGGCTCGTCAGTCCGCGCTCAAACTCGACGACCTGCAGGATCGTCACCGGTGCCTCGGCTACGTCGCGAGCGAGTTGACCGAGCTCGGCGACCTGGACGGGGCCATCGAACTGGTCCGGTCTCTCCCGGGCGAAGACGCCCGGGCCCAGGGCTTCCACAAGGTGCTCAGGGCCTTCGCCGATGAGGCGTCGAATCGCCCGATGGTGAGCCTGGGCGGCATCAAGATCACCATCGGCGCCGATTCCCTGGAGATCAAGGCCGAGTCCGTCGCCGGGGCGAGGTTCGGGCTGCCCAAAATCGCCGAGGCCGCCCGCAAGACGCTGGGCCCCCTCGACCAGGCGAGGTTCCTCTCGGCCCTCTCGCACCTCCAGGCGAAGGCCGGCGACTTTGCCGGGGCGCTCGCAACGGCCGAGACCATCCCTGCCCTGAGTCGGGCGGACTATCCCGGCCCGAGCGACGGCTTCTATGACGCGATCAGGCCAGCGACCTTCGCGCTGATCGCCCGGCTCCGATCCCAGGCCGGCGAGAAGGCCGAGGCGGGCGTGACGTTCGAGCGTGCCCTCGCACTCACCAGGGGGGTCACCGACGACTTCGAGCGGATCATCGCCCGGATCGTCATCGCGAAAGAGCGGGTCGAGGCCGGCGAGAAGGCGGACGCCCGGCCGATCATCGACGACGCGATCGCGCTCGCCCTCGGGCAGCCCGAGCCCCGGCGTTCGAGGTCCCTGGCAACTCTCGCCAGGATCCAGATCCAGGCCGACGAGATCAAAGGCGCCTCGAAAACAGCCGAGGCCCTGCGAGCCTTCCCTTGCCTCGAGAAACTGGGCCTCCTGGAAGCCCTGGCCGACTGGCATGAGAAGGCCGGCGACCCTGAAGCCGCGCGGTCGTTCTTCCGCCAGTCGCTGGCCTGCCTCGAAGCCAAGGGCTCCCGAACCGCCGCGGATCGTCCGAAAGTCGTACCCGCGACGATCACGGCGGATACGTTCATCGACCCCGATATGGAATTCGACGAAAAAATCTACCAGCAGATTTTGACCAGCATGTCGATGAGCCTCCATGCGAGGCTCGGAGATGCCCCGGGGGCTGTCGCCTCGGTGCAGAACCTGCCCCGAGAGCGGCGAGAGGACGCCCTGAGGGGCCTCGCGATGGGAGTTGCCGAACGGGGTCGGATCCTCGAGGCCCTGGCCCTCGCCGAGACCATCAAATCGACCGAGGACCGCCTGACGGCCGTCGCCCAGGTGGCCTCCTCGATCAAGGCGGGGCCGGGGGCAACTTCCAAGAAATGAAGCTAGATCGCCAGGCTCCCGGCCCCTCCCGGGACTGGACGAGTAGGGGAGGGGCCGGAGCTCCTGGCCGTCGAAACCGCGATTTTCGATTAAAAGAATAGGGCCCGAGGATGCGTGTCGAGCCTGACGAGGAGGGTAGAGCCGATCCGGCGTTGCCTTCCCAAGGGCGTTCACAACGATGACAATGGAACCGAGGGGATACAGCCATTGCCAGGGTGTTGGATTCTCGCCGATGACCATGAGCGAGCCATCTGCTGACGGGCAGGGGAGTAGCAGCCTGAGGTCCGTCCTGGATCGGATCCGGGACGGGGACGAGGATGCTGCGCGCGAGCTGCTCACGAAGTACGAGTCGCAGGTGCGGATGGTGGTCCGCCGCCAGTTGCCCAGGCTCCTGCGCTCGAGGTTCGACTCGCTCGACTTCCTGCAGAGCGTCTGGGGGAGCTTCTTCCAGAGGATCCGCGCGGGGACGGCCGAGTTCGAGGATCCCCGGCATCTCATCGTCTTCCTGGCGAAGACGGCGCGGAACAAGGTCATCGACAAGCATCGCCGGGCGGCCAGCCGCAAGGCGGACGTGCGGCGGGAAGAGCCGCTCTGCCTCGAAGGGACGCGGCCCCGCGACGTGATCGCCAAGGACGACACGGCGAGCCAGGTGGCCGAGGCCAGGGAGATGTTCGGCAGGCTCCGCGAACTGCTGCCCGAGGGGCGTCGCGCGATCCTCGAGCTCCGCGCCGAGGGGCACACGACCCCGATCATCGCCGAGCGGCTCGGGATCAGCGAGCGGACCGTCCGGCGGGTGCTCGAGTTGCTCCAACGCCAGGCGATCGACGAAGGGGAAGTTCCGGGATGAGTCCCTCCGGACTGAGTCCAACCTGGGATCTCGGCTCCAACACCGAGGCCGAGCACCGCGCGCGCTGCTTCGAGGCCGACTGGCAAGCCGCCAAGGAAACCACCCGGCCCGACCCCGAGCACTACCTCCCCGGCCGAGCCTCCGACCGCCCCTCGGCGCTCCTCTCACTCCTCCGCGTCGACCTGGCCCTCCGCCTGCGCGCGGGGGAGCCCTCGGCGATCGAGGATTACTTCAGGCGCTATCCCGAGCTCTCCTCCGAAGCCAAGGTGGCCCTCGTTTACGAGGAATTCTGCCTCCGCGAAGAGGCCGGCACCCAGCCCGACCCGGCCGCCTGCGAGCTTCGGTTCCCCGAGATCGCGACGATGATCCGCGAGACGCTGGACATCCATCGGTTCGTGGTCGAGGAAGCCGGCGCGACGATGTCGGTGGACTTCACCGGCGCGACGCTCTCCCCCGCGGTGCGGTTCCCGGAGGCCGGGCAGACCATCGCCGGCTTCTTCCTCGTCGAGGAGCTGGGCCGGGGCTCGTTCGCCAGGGTCTTCCGCGCCGAGGAGCGGCAACTGGCCGACCGGCCGGTGGCCCTCAAGATCGCGAGGACGGGGTCGCGCGAGCCCCAGACCCTCGCCAGGCTCCAGCATACGAACATCGTCCCGATCCACTCGTACCGGACCGACCCTGCGACCGGACTGCACCTGCTCTGCATGCCTTATCTCGGGCACGTGACCCTGGCCCACCTTCTCTCCGCGCTCGATGCCTCGGCTCCGAGGACGGGCTCGGCCCTGGTCTCGGCCCTCGACGAGCTCGACCCGCCCGAGGCCGCCGTCGCGGCGACGCCGGGGCGCGCCATCCTGGCAGGGCGGTCGTACGCAAGGGCGATGGCGGGGTGGGGGGCCAACCTGGCCGAGGCCCTGCAGTTCGCCCATGAACGCGGGATCCTCCACCTCGACATCAAGCCGAGCAACATCCTCGTCACCAGCGACGGGATGCCCTTGCTCCTGGACTTCAACCTCGCCAACTCCCCCCCCGACGGCGACGAGGACAAGCCCAGCCGGTTCGGCGGGACGATGGCCTACATGGCCCCCGAGCATCTGGAAGCTCTGATATCGGGAGGAGTCGCGGCCGTCGACTGCCGCGCGGATATCTTCGCCCTCGGCGTCGTCCTGTACGAAGCCCTCGGCGGCGACCCCTTCACGGTCGATGGCGCGAACCTCTCCGAGCGGCTTCGCAACGCGCTCGCCAGCCGACGCTCGGGCCCCCCCCGGCTCAAGTCGACCGAGTTCGGCGTCTCGCCGGCCTTCGAGACGGTGATCCGGCGCTGTCTCGCCCCCGACCCCGATGACCGATATGAGAGCGCCGGGGACCTGGCCGTGGACCTCCGGGCCGTCGCCGAGGACGAGCCGCTCCGCCACGCTCGCGAGCCCTGGGCCAGCCGCATGGTCCGCTCGCTCCGGAGGAACCGCTGGCGGATCGCCCTGGCCGCGCCGATGGTGCTCCTGCTCGTGCTGATGATCGTGGCCTGGGGGCGGGCCCAGGCGGAACGGGGCCGCGAGGACGCCCGATACAACGACCACTTCCAACAGGCCGAGCGCTCCGAGGCCAATGGCGAATTTACCCTGGCCGCCGAGCAATACGCCCGCGCGAGCGACGAGATCCGCGACCGTCGCGGGCTCCAGGCCCTTCGCGATCAGGTGCGAGAAAGACGGCGGCGGGCCCTCGAGATCCAGGAGCACCGGGACCTCGTCGACCGCTTCCTGCTCCGGGGCGAGGCCCTTCGGTTCGCCCTCATCGGCCTGGGCGTCGACCTGAGGGAGGCCTCGCGACAGCTCCAGGCCGAGCTCGAGCCCTTCGGCGTCCTCCAGGATCCGTCCTGGACGAGCCGGGCGGGCCTCCGCGACCTCGATCCCGAGCGTCAGAAGCGGCTCTTGAACGAGGTGAACGAGCTGCTCTTCCTCTGGATCAAGATCGTCGTCTCCGACTGGCCCGACGACACCGAGATGGCCGCGAGGGCCTTGGCTTATTGCGACCGGGCCCTCGGCTTCGTCGAGCCCAAGGATCCCTGGTTGGCGCTCAGAGACCATTGCCGGGGAGTCGGGAACAACCCCGTCCAGTTCACCACCCGATTCCCGCAAAACCCGGCACGCGAGACCTCCGCACGGGCCTGCTTCCAGTGGAGCCTGCTCTCGCAGCTCCGCAACGAGCCGGCGACATCCCTCGGCTGGCTCGAACGCGCGGTGGAACTTCAGCCGGACGATTACTGGTATGAGTTCTACCTGGCCTATCACCACGAGCTGGGCGGCCGGGTCGAATCGGCATTGGTGCATTACGGCGCGGCGCTGGCGCTCCGGCCCCGGAACCCCTGGGTTCTGCTGAACCGGGCCCATCTCTACTGGTCGCAGCGGGGCGCCTGGGACCGGGCCTTGCGCGATCTCGAGGAGGCGATGGCCCTCGCCTCCGAAGGGGATATGACCGCGATCCTCCTGGAGCGCGGCCACGTCCTCCAGCGTGTAGGGGATCACATCGGGGCCTACCGCGACTACGGCCGCGTGCTGGCGCTGGGCCCGAACACCCAGGCGGGGCGGGTCGCCCGGCTCAACCGGGCCAAGCTCGACGCCGACGCCGGAGCCTCGGGAAGGGCCTGGTCCGAATACAACCTGCTGCTCACCGAGGATCCAAGCGACGGCCTCGCGCGGCTCGGCCGTGCCTTGCTCGCCTTCCGGGCCCAGCGCCTGGATCTCGCCGAGGCCGACCTCAACGTCCTGATCGGCGATGGTCGCGACGCGAGCGAACAGGCCCTCTACCTCTCCTATCGCGCCCTCGCCCGGCTCGCCCTCGGGCAATTCGCCGCGGCGGCCGATGACGCCGAGGCGGCGTACCAGCTCGACCCGCGCCCGAGCCGCCAGAGGCTCGTCTCCGGGGCCAGGCTCGCGTCGGGCCGAGAGATCGACCTCTCGACCATCTCACCCGACGAGCTGACCCGATGGCCGGCCCCCGGCAAGGTCATGCGCAAGGGACTCGCCGCCGCCGACCGCCTCGACGGGCAGTCTCGCGGCCACGACGTCGCCGCGTTCATCGCCCTGCGGAGCCGGGTGGTCCTGCTGAGCGCCCTGGATCGCCACGATGCCGCCGAGGCCGAGGCCGATCGCGCCCTGGCCGCCGCGCCGTTCTCGGCCTCCGCCTACTTGCTCCGGGCCCGCGTGCGTTATCGCAAGGGGGATCGTGTCGGGGCCCGCGCCGACCTTGAACGAGGGCTCCAGCTCGAGCCTGATGACCAGGCCTTGCTGATCCTCCGCGGGAACCTGGCGATGGAGGAGGGGAACCCCGCCTCGGCGCTCAACGACGGGGACCTCGCCGCTCAGGCTGGGGCCTCCGAGGAAGCCTCGGCCTTGCGGGCCCGCGCCCTCTTCGCGCTCGACCGCTACCAGGAGTCGGTGGAGGCCTGGACGCAGGTGGTGAACCGTGACCCCGAAGAGGCCCCGGCCTTCCTCGAACGAGCCCGGTCCTTCGCAGGATTGGGGCTCTGGGACCACGCCCTCGCCGATCTGGAACGAGCGGCCGACTGGGCCGACGACCGCCCCGGCCTGATCGGTCGGATCGCGATCGTCTATGCCGACTGCGTCGGCCACAGGCCCGAGCGATCGCCCAGGCTCCTCGGCCTGGCGCGCCGCCTGTGCCCCCCCTGGATCAACGCGATCTTCGCCGCTTCACCCTTCCCAGGTCCCGGGCCCGTCGCCGGAATTCGATGAGATCGGGGTAGAAGACCCCGATCAGCAGGTGGGCGGAGACGCTGAGCGCGGCGAGCGTGCCGGTGCTCCTCGCCAGGGTGCGTCCCGTCTCTCTTGAGCCCGGGCCGTCCTCGAGCCGCTTGGCATCGGCCGCCGCGAGGGCCTCGGGGATCTCGCCGCGGCCCGACTGGCTCGGCTCCATCGCCAGGAGCGGAGGCAGGACCGCCAGGCTGGATCGCCCTCGGCGATCCTTCAGGGCGTCCACCGGCTCGCCTCGCCCCGCGCCCAGATGCGGCAGGCCTGCGAATCGGGCGGAGAACGTCGGGGTCGCACCGTTCGGGATCTCGACCCGGGGCAGCCAGAGGCTCCCCCCCTGGCCGAGGGACGAGGACTGCGAGGCCCCGACCGAATTCGCCAGTGACGACGTGGCACTCGACCCGATCAGCGAGGCCGACGTCGTGGATGACTGCGGGACCATGGATCTGGCAACCATGTTCAGGTCGACGTTCACTCCCTCGCGCGACCCGGCGGGCGCAACCTGCACGGGATGGGCGAGCTTGCCCGCGACCGGCGGCAGAGAGGCCGTCGGGAGCGCATAGAGGCTCGGGGCAGGGGTCCCGGACATCGGGCCGACCTGCCTCCCCATCGCGAGGGCGGGCGAGGGCAGTGGCGCGGGCGTGAAGTTATTGGAGAGCGTAGGCTCGCCCTTGGCGGCATCGTCGTCGCCGCCAACGAGAGTCGTCATGACGATCTCGCGGTCGTCGGCGAAACCGCCTCCCCCCGTGTCGGGTGCCGCGGGGGTGCCCCCGCCCAGGCCGCCCAGGTCGGAGGGCTCGAGATACTCGAGATGATAGGGGCTCGCCTCATTCGAGCTGCCCGAGACCCCGACGTACAGATCCGAACCCGGCGCGAGTGTGAAGCCGTCGATCTGCCAGATGAGGTCCCTCGCCGCGGAGATCGAGGCGAGGACCTGGCCGTTCTCGTCGAGCAGCCAGAGCCTGGCGTCGGCCGGCGGATTGGCGTTATCCCAGGTCAAGGAGATCTGGATCGACGAGGCAATCGCAGGGTCGGGGACCGTCGTCCTGTAGAGAATCGCGGAGCCTTCCGCCGGCAAGAGGCCCGAGATATCGGACTGGGTGGCGAGGTCGACGAGCCCCAACTTGCCGAGCGGCAGGTCGACCTGAGAGACCTCGGTCGGATCCGAGAACTCCGGCAAGGGGACGGTGAGGGCCGTCGCGCTCGACGGCGGCAGGACCAGCGAGAACTCGGTCGGCACGACCACGGTCGGGTCGTCGAGGGTCACCTCGTCGGCGGCGAGGAGGAGGCGCGGCTCCAGCGACTCCAGTTTCAGGAGCCGTCGGCGCGGTGAGGACCGCGATACGACATCGTGGCCCTTCGAGGCACGCTCGAAGAGATTTCTCCATGCCGATGCCATTGGCCTTCTCAGTTCCTCGTGAGTGGTTCCTTCCGCGACTGAACCGGCTTTCGCCGTACGAGGCCCATACTCGCCCAAAACCGACATGAATCGCAAGGGCCTTTGACAGGCGCGGGGCTCCGTCCGCGCGCAACCTCTCAAAATCTTCTCTCTTTAAGATAACGATCGCGAAACGCCCGCGAACCCGGCCAGGCCCCTTTCGAGATTCCCGACCGGCGCGGCTCGGAGTCTGGCGTGCCCGCTATGAGTCGTCATCCACCCCTGACTCCCGCCTTCGAATCGAGGTTCGGACCGAGGCACTCATCCCGGCCAAGAAGAACAGACATCCGTCAAACATGCAACCCATCCTGCGCCATGCCCTGCGGGAGGTATGACGTTTCAACGTGCTGATTCCTTGGGCCCAAATCGCCTCTACCACTTCATGCGATGAAATCGCACCAAAGACGTCACGCACTTTGTCCGCCCGGCCGCCGGATGTTGATAACTCTCGTGAAGGGACGTTCGGAAACGTGCCTTACACCCAACGAAAGACGGCCTGAGAAGTTAAGGAGAGTTCCGATGAAGCTGAGCATCCAGAAGGTGGCGTCGGGATTGAAGTCGAAGCGAAGCGTGCTGAAGAGCCTGTTCTTCACCGGGGCCCTGGCCCTGGCCGGGCTGATGATCGCCGCGGCCCCCGCCCATGCGAACGGCGGACGTGGCGGGCACGGCGGAGGATACGGCGGGGGATATGGCGGCGGGTACGGCGGGGGCCGCGGGTGCTGGACTCCTCCCTACGGTGGCGGGTGCTGGCCGCGTCCTTACCCCTATCCCGGCGGTAACTGCGGCGGGTACGGCGGGGGATACGGTGGTGGGTATGGTGGGGGTTACGGCGGCGGGTATGGCGGGGGATACGGAGGTGGCTACGGCGGCGGGTATGGTGGTGGCTACGGAGGGGGATACGGCGGCGGCTATGGTGGCGGGTACGGCGGGGCCTTCCGCTCGGCTCGTCGCTGATGCCCTCGCACACCGGCGGACGGGCCGAGATCCGGCCACGCCCGCCCCGTCCCTGCGGCTTACCTGATGTCGACCCTCATTCTTCCTTCCTTGCCCGGGGCGGTTGCTTCGCTCGGGCAATGATCCTGACAACCGGCCTTACCACTCAAAATCGGCCCGACTCAAGGGCCGAGGATGATCCTAACTCGGGGTCGGGATCTCCATGCGATAAACTCACGCGAGACAACTCCGACCGAGCCGAGGCCAAGACGCGGATTCGCCCGAAGAGACACTCGGGGGTTCCAGCGTCTTGCCTCGTCGTCATAGAATCACACGCATTCGACATCGAACCGAAACCCCTCGCCGCAATATTCTCGAACCTCGGCGACCGCAGGAATGCCCGAGCCCTTCATGACGGAAAGCGCCAAGACGCATCACATCTACATGCATCGCTGTCTCGAGCTCGCCATCCAGGCGCGAGGGCAGGGCAACACGCCCGTCGGCAGCGTCGTCGTGCTCGCCGGCAAGATCATCGGCGAAGGGGCCGAGCGGCTTCCCGCAGGCAACGACCCGACGGGGCACGCGGAGATCATCGCCTGCCAGGAGGCCATCAAGGCGCTGGGCACTCGCCACCTGGCCGACGCGGTGCTCTACAGCACGGCCGAACCCTGCCTGATGTGCTCCTACGTGATCCGGCAGTCGGGAATCGCCATGGTCGTCTACGGCATCGAGACCCCGATGATCGGCGGCGTGACCTCCGCGTTGCCGATCCTGACCTCGGATGCGCTGGGTGGTTGGAAGCCGGCGCCTCGGATCCTTGGTGGAATCCTCGCCGACGAATGCCGCCGGCTCAAGACTCGCTCGTGAGTCCCGGGGACCCGGCAACGCCTGACGCTCGAAGAATCTGAGCGATCGCCGCCCACCGACTCGTCCTGTCCTCGTGAAAGAGTTCGACACGCGAGGCAAGGGGATCGCCATGAGCGATGGAGCCATTCTCTACCTGCTGACGGCCATCGGAGGGATTGCGGCCCTGTATGGCCTGCATCGGCTCGCGCTGCGATTGGAAGAGCGCGGACATATCTACTACATCCACAAGAAGCCGAGCGGTGGTACGGGCAATGGCTTCGTGGCGATGCAGAGGATCATCGAACCCGGGGTCCAGAACGTTCATCAGGTGCGAGATGATGTCGTCTGCGACGAGGGTGCAGGAGCGGGATCACCGCCGCTGATCGGACCGAGGAATGAAGGGTTGGATTGACGGGCGAGTTCGCGGCCATTTTTACAAAAAAACAAAATACCACACATTTACACTAAATACACGTTATTATCTCGATACAAAGTAAAACGATCTGGACCGCGGCGGTTCGCGTGAGGGGATGACGTCCGAGCCATCACCGGAAGATGCCGCCTGTCACGCCGTTTCAGCGTAGAAGCCCTCGACGCGAATCATCGCCGCGGTCCGTCATTCAACGGTCAGGACGCGATGCGACTGCGTATATGGTCCGTCAGCCTGGCCTCGGCGTCCTCGTCGAGGAGGGGCACTCGCTGCATGTTCGTGAAGAGCCGGTCTTGCTCGCAGTAGCCGCAGTTGCCGTGGGGTCGGCACGAGCGGTCGAATCGCTTCGACTTCAGATACGGCTTTCGCCAATCCTTGCGATGCGGGTAGTTGTTGTCGAATGACATGTGAGACTCCTTGATCAGGAGGTGAAGGGCATCCTCTTGCCGATTGCGAAGGGTTCGATTTCCGACGTGACAGGTAATAGATTAGTCGGTGACGAAGGCTCGACGGCGACACGATTTCCGCCGTCAAGGGTGGGAGTGGAAACGGATCCGGCCGGTGTCCGTTCGACCCATCCTTTCGGATAAGTCGGTGTGCAGGGCCAAACGCCGGCCCCGCCCGATTCTTCCGAACCTCCAGGAATGACGTCATGAATATCCGGCCCCTGATCTTCCTGCATATCGCCGCCCTTTTCGTGGCGGGGTCCGTATACAGCTTGATGGGGTTCCCTCGGAACGATTCCATCACCCTGCTCATCGGCGCCGTGAGCGGCGGGCTGGGCGTCAGGGCCATCGCCCCCAGGACTCGATTCGTGCCGATCTTCGTGATGGGCGAGGATGGTCGGCCTGCGTGATCCCATCGGATGAGACATGAGTCGCTCCTTCGACGGGCATCGGCGAAGTGACGCGGGCCGAATCGTCTCCGCTCCGACTCCGGTGACACGCCCGATCGGCGGGAGGTTCGTCTCGTCCGATCGACGTCGCGAAGATTCCTTCGGAGAAGGTCATTGACGCTGCCATCGGGCCCTTTTACCGTCTTCCAGAGACGCACCGAGCCGGAGAGAACGACGGATTCCGCACATCCGAATCCCTCGTCAGCCTCGCTCAAGGCGGCCATTTCTGGAGTCGACAGGCCATGATGCAGATCGGTGTTCTCCGAGCGTTCAGGGTTGGTGGCATCTCGTTGCTGGTGGGGGCCTGGTCTTGGCTCCTCGCCCCCGCGACGGGCCACGCGGAGCAGTTCGTCCTCTTCGACGTCACCTTCGACTACACGAAGGCCGACGCGGACAATTCCAAGCCGAGCAAGTCGCACTATTACGTCAAGGGCAAGGACATCAACCCGGACCGCCCCAAGGACTGGACGGCGCCGGTCGACTACCGCAACGGCACCGTGCATATCCGCGCCGAGGTCATCGAGAAGCCCGCAGGAGGCGCCCCGACGACCTGGACCCTCTGCTACATCCCGAACAAGGGGAAGGGCAACGGCTACGGCTGCACCGGCACGATCATCTATCGCGAGAAGGGCGTCTACGAGAAGGACGTCTCCATGAAGTCGTTCTGGGAGAACGACTCGATCATCTGGTCGGAAGGCATCAAGCAGATGGACCTCGTGATCAAGGATGACAGCGGCGGCCGGGGCCACGCCCATCGTCGCGCCGACCACGAGAAATACTTCCCCACCAAGATGCGGATCACCATGATCCAGGTCTCGGCCGGCTCGACCTACGACCCCAACCTCGTGCCCAACCTCCCCAAGGGCGAGGCCAAGAAGGTGGAGAAGACCGGCGCCACCAAGGTCGAGGACGCCGAATGCGCGGCGTGCGAGGACTCGAAGTAACGCGTCCCCTCGACCTCCATCAAAACATCCCAGGATCCGGGCCGACGCATGGCGTCGGCCCGGATCTTTGCGTTGATTGAGCCCTCTCAACTCTTTCAGACATCTCGCCCCTTCAAGGCATTCCATCGGCCCAACCGCGATGTGAACGAAAGCGGTCGGTAGAACTACCGACTGTTTCTCCGGCAGCGAATTCCTTAGAAAATAACAAGCATACATCGAGGTACCGATCGGACTTCGCGCCGGGGCTACGGCCGTCCTGCCGTTTCTTGGAGAAGCTCCCGTATGATTGAGGTGTCGAGAGTCGGGGCGTCGCGATCTTCGGGGTGAATCGCGACGTGCGACGCTTTCTCGGGAGTGCTCCAACGATGGCGGACAGGTTGACCTCCGCTCGAGACCTCGCTGATGGCCGATCATCAAAGGGCGGATTCCGCCCGCGGGAGGGACGGGGGTGATGCTCCATTCCCTGGCCTGCCTCATCCCGCTGCTGCTCGGTCCGATCGTGGAAGAGAAGGGGCCTCGGTTCGTGATCCGGAACTGGCGATCGGAAGACGGCCTGCCGCAGAACCACGTGACCTGCATGGCCAGGAGCCGCCAGGGGTATCTCTGGGTCGGCACCAGCGTGGGCCTCGCCCGATTCGACGGCATGCGGTTCCGGACGTTCGGCCTCGGCGACGGCCTCCGCACGGGGCGCGTCCACGTCATCTATGAGGACAGCCGCGGGAGGCTCTGGGCAGGGCTGGCAGGGGGCGGACTCGCTCGCTTCGAGCAAGGCCGATTCGTCAGCCTCGGGATGCGCGACGGGCTCCCGTCCGACACCGTGACCGCACTCGCCGAGGACCACCGCGGGCGTCTCTGGGTCGGCACAAACAAGGGGCTGGCGATCTGGGACGACGGCCGGATCTCGCAAGGGGACGGCGTCGACCAGTTCCAGGGGCGGGGGATCGACGCGATCCTCGTCTCGCGCGACGGCTCCGTCTCCGTCGCCTCGTACTTCGCGGGCGTCCTGACCTTCGACAAGGGCAAGTGGACCGCGCCCATCGACGCGAGCCGGCTCGGGCTCCAGAGGACGAGCCAGGCCCTGATGGAAGACCACGAGGGCCGGCTCTGGGTGGCAACCGACCACGAGACCGTCCTGCGCCGCGACGAGGACGGCTGGGCCGAATGCAAGGTCCAGCTCGAGGCCTCGCTGACGTTCGTCCAGCGCATCGCCGAGGACTCCGCCGGCCTCGTCTGGTGCGTCCTCCCCCACGGCGAGTTGAACTACTTCCGGGGCGATCGCCGCGAGGCCGAGACGTACAAGCTGATGGAGGGGACTCCTCTCGTCACCTGCGTCCTCCCCGACCCCGAGGGGGGCGTCTGGGTCGGCACGCAGAGCACGGGCCTCTACCGGCTCTCGCCTCCGAGGATCACGAGCTTGGGCCAGGATGAGGGGCTCGCGGCCCTCTCGGTGCAGACCGTGGGGGAGCCGTCTCCCGGCGTCCTCTGGGTCGGGACGCGAGGCGCGGGGTTGTATCAGCTCGACGCCGGGCGGTTCCGCAACGTCCTGCCGCTCAAGCTGTCGCCGGATACGACCTACATCAACACCATTTTACCCGTAAGGGACGGCACCTGCTGGGTTGGCATGGGCAACGGCCTCCACCAGTTCCGGGGCGGCGAGCGCATCGCCGGGGACGAGTTCGTCTCGATCTTCGAGGGGGACTCCGTGCTCGCGATGATCGAGGACCGGCAGGCGGGCCTCTGGGTGGGAATGTCGTCGGGGAAGATCTGGCGATATCTCGATGGGAGATTCCGCGACTCGGGGATCAGCACGAGCGGCCATGCCGTGCTCAGCCTGGCGCAGACCAGGGATGGCATGATCTGGGTCGGGACGAGGGGAGGGGGCCTCCTCCGGTTCCGCAAGGGGACGACCGAGCGGTATTACGGCAGCGAGCAGTTCGCCAGCGAGGAGGTCGGGGCCTTGCTCGTCGACCCCGAGGACACCCTCTGGATCGGCTCGGTCGGCGGCGGCCTGGGCCGGCTCAAGCAGGGGAAGCTCGCCTTCTTCACCCGCCAGGAAGGGATGCCCGACGACACCGTGAGACAGATCCTCGACGACGGCAACGGCCATATCTGGATCGGCACGAACCGGGGGATCGCCCGGCTGTCGAAGGTCGACCTCGAGGACCTGGCCGCCCGGCAACGGTCCAAGGTCTACCCCCTGATCCTGGATCGGATCGACGGACTCCCGTCCGATGAATGCTCCGAAGGGCCTCCCGTCCGGCTCCATTCGGGGGAGCTCGCCTTCGCGACGCTCAGCGGCCTGGCGCTGGTCGATCCAGCCGTCGCCTTCCCTCCGGATAAGCCTCCGCGCGTGGTGATCGAGGAGGTGCTGGTCAACGGCCGCTCGCGAGAACTCTCCACCTCGCCGTCGGATCGAGGAGCCGTCTTTTCGCTCTCGCCCAACGAGCGCCGGATCGAGTTCCGCTACTCGAACCTCCTCGGTCCGTCCTCCGAGAAGTCGCAGTTCCGCGTGAAGCTCAACGGCCTCGATCAGGACTGGGTCGACGTCGGCACCCAGCGCTCGGCGATCTACAGCTATCTGCCGGCCGGGCGTTATCAGTTCGACGTGACCGCCTGCAACCGCGTGGGCCTCTGGACCGAGGACGCGGCCTCGCTGACGCTCCGCGTCGAGCCCCATTTCTGGGAGACCTGGGCCTTCAGCGGCGGGATGCTCCTCATCGGCACGCTGGGTCTCATGGCCCTGATCCGGTTCATCCTCCGGCGTCGATACATGCAGCAACTCGCCGAGATCGAGCATCAGCGCGACCTTGAGCGGGAGCGGGCCAGGATCGCGAGGGACATCCACGACGACCTCGGCGCGAGCCTGACCCAGATCGGCTTCTGGAGCGCCCTGGCGGCCGAGGAGGCGGCCTCTCCGGGCGAGATCCGCGAGCAGGCGGTCAAGATCCACAATCACTCTCTGGAGCTCGTGCGATCGCTCGACGCGACGGTCTGGGCCATCAACCCCAGGAACGACACGGTCGGCTCGCTCGTGACCTACCTCAGCCAGTACGCCGACGAATTCCTGGCGGATACGCCGATCGTCTGCCGCAAGGATATCGCCGCCGAGCTGCCCGAGGCCTGGCTGTCGGCCGACCGCCGGCACCACCTCTTCCTCGCCGCCAAGGAGGCGCTCAACAACGTCGTGAAACACTCCGGCACCGAGGAGGTCTGGCTCCGGGCCAAGGGCGAAGGAGAGGGGATGCTCGTGGTCGTGATCGAGGATCAGGGCCGGGGCTGCGACCCGGGCCTCGCGGAGCAGGGGAACGGGCTCGAGAACATGAGGCGCCGGATGGCCGACGTCGGCGGCACCTGCGAGATTACCGGCGGCCCGGGGACCGGCACCCGCGTCGCGCTCAGGCTCCCGATCGGAACCGCCGGCCGTCGGCAGGAGGACCCGCGATGACGACCCCGCCCCCCATCGCCACCAGGATCGCGATCGTCGAGGACAACGCGTCGTTTCGCCAGGAGCTCGTCAAGTTCCTCGACGACGGGACCCGGTTCGTGGTCACCGGATCATATAAGAGCGCGGAGGGCGCACTCGACGGCATCCCGGCCGAGACGCCCGAGGTCATCCTCATGGACATCAACCTGCCCAACGCCTCGGGGATCGAGTGCGCGTCGAGGATCAAGGAGGTCCTGCCCGACGTGCAGATCCTGATGCTGACCGTCTACGAGGACACCGAGACCATCTTCAAGGCCCTGCAGGCGGGGGCGACCGGCTACCTGCTCAAGCGGGCGACGCCCGCGAGGATCATGGAGGCGATCCTCGAGATCAAGCAAGGGGGCTCGCCGATGTCGAGCCACATCGCCCGCAAGGTCGTCGAGTCGTTCAAGGCCCCCGCCAGCCCGAGCGTCAAGCCGGAGGCCTCTCAGCTCACGCCCAGGGAGCTGGAGATCCTCGGCCTCCTCGCCGGCGGTAGCCTCTACAAGGAGATCGCGGCCGCCTTGGATATCAGCTACGCGACCGTGCGCACGCACGTCGAGCGCATCTACAAGAAGCTCCATGTGCGATCGAGGGCCCAGGCGGTGGCCAAGGCGGGGCGTCGGTAGTCGGTAGGACGACGTCGGTAGAACTACCGATTGTGGGATCGTCGTCGAGAAGGTTTGATGAACTGACGCCAGGGCGTTTGGATGCGAGGCTCCTCGCCTCGCCTCGGCGCACTCACTCCCTCCTCGGCCGCGTGAGCCGATCACGGGGGACGTCTCGAACGGCCGCGGGGGGCTCCTCTCCCCAATACCCCGCGAGGTTCGGTGCGACCGAAACTGCCCACCCACGCCGTCATCTCACGTCATCGATCGGTCCCTCATCGGAAGTCTCAGGACGGTCCGGACCGGGCCCCGCATTCTCGCCACAAAGGAGCCAGCCATGCCTGATCGCCGAACTCGCCGCGGTTTCACGCTCATCGAACTCCTGGTCGTCATCGCCATCATCGCCGTACTCATCGGCCTGCTCTTGCCCGCCGTGCAGGCCGCCCGCGAAGCGGCCAGGCGCGCCCAGTGCACCAACAACTTCAAGCAACTCGGCCTCGGGCTGCACAACTACGCCTCGGTCAACACCGAGGCCTTCCCCTGGGCGCAGGGCCCCGGGCCCTACAACGGCTGGTCGGCGCACGTGATGCTGCTCCCCTACATCGAGCAACAGGCCGTCTTCAACGCCACCAACTTCGCCAACACAGGGGCGGCGATGTGGAGCGGCAACCCCGTCAACACGACGATGATGCGGATCTCCATGAACGTCTTCCAGTGCCCGTCCGACATGGACCGCCTGGCCAACGCCGACGGCCACTCGAACTACATGATGTGTGCGGGGGCCACCGCCGACGAGTTCTACTACTACAACACGAACAACGCCAACGTGCCCCAGGCCCTGACCGGCGTCGGGATCTCTTATGCGAGCTATTACATGCCGCAGAGCTACCCGCCCGTGAAGCTGAGCTCGATCACCGACGGCACATCGAACACGGCCGCCTTCAGCGAGATGGTCAAGGGGATCGGCAATGACGACACGGCCCCCTGGGATCCGGTCCTCCCCACCTCGGCCAACGGCGACGCCTCGAGCACCTACCCGGCCTTCCCGCCGAACCCCAATGCCGACTACCAGGCTTGCCTCAAGAGCAAACCCTCGGCCACCTCGACCCCGCAGATCTGGAGCCACGGCTACCAGTGGTACGCCGGAGCCGAGATGGTCGGCTCCTACTGCCACGTCATGCCGCCGAACACCTGGAGCTGCGTCTATGCCAACAACGGCTTCGCCGCCACGGCCAGCAGCCGCCACCCGGGCGTGGTGAACGTGCTCTTCGCCGACGGCTCGACCCGCAGCGTCAAGAACTCCGTGAATACGTCCGTCTGGTGGGCCATCGCCTCGAAGGCCGCCGGCGAGGTCGTCTCGGCCGACGCCTACTGAGCCGATCTGCCCGAGTTCGCCGTTTGCGACGATCGTGGGGTCGCCGCACACGGCCCTCGGGCGCCCAGAGATCCGAAGACGATTCAAAGCTCAACACATGCTCTCAACCTGAGAACATGATCTACCTTCGAAACGACGGCTCCTGCCCAGGTCGGGCCGTCGCGGAGCGAACGAGAACCATGACGCGTCTGAGCCGGGCGGCCATCCTGCTGGCCGCCGCCTCCATCGTCCCCGTCGCGGGCTGCGGCTCGGGGGCCCCGAATGTCTCCTCGTCGACCCAGGAGGTCACGGTGAAGGGGACCGTGACCATCAACGGCAAGCCGGCCACCTCGGGCGAGGTGATCTTCGACCCGTCGAACGTCTACCGCAAGTTCGTCAGCAGCAAGTCGGCCGCGATCGGCGCCGACGGCTCGTACACGCTCACGACCCTCTACGGCGAGAATAAGGTCTCGGTCTGGGCCCCCGACCTCAAGCCCGACGTCGCCCCGCCCAAGCCCCAGGTCACGAAGTCGGCCCCGAGGACCAAAGCGGTCCCCCCGCAGTTCGCCCGAGGCACAACCTCGGCGCCCAAGGCCGGCCCCAAGGGTTCGCTCAAGGCCAACGTGATGGAAGTCTTCGTCGAGGATGGCGACAAGCCGATCAACGTCGCCGTCCCCTGAGCGACCGCCACCCTTTTGAAACGCAAAGTGCCCCCGAGGGCTCCCTCCGATGGATTGGAGTGAGAGCCATCGGGGGCTTCTTTGAATAGGGCTCGCGTCACTTCGGCTTGGCCGGGGTTGATTGGCTCCTTATCCGGGCGCCGGGAGCGGGGGCCTCGACAAGCGGCCGGATCGCCGCGGAACGTGCATCGTCATCGATCCCCTCCCCGGCGAGGATGGTTTCGGCCCGGATCGTGATCCAGAGCCTGAAGCCATCGTCGTCGCGGAGGAGAGACAGCACGCCCGGCAGGGCGGCGAGGAGATCACGGTTCAGGCCGTCGATCTTCGGCCGCAAGACCCCGGCGAGGTCGGGCGCCTTCCCTTCGGGCCCATGCTTGTCGGCCTCCCAGCGGCGGAAGTCGGCACGCTGGACGACCTTCGCCGCCTCGATCTGCGCGGCGAAGAAGGTGCGGGCGACGGCCGGATCGAGGCCGAGGCCCTTGGCACGCTCGGCGACGTCATCGAGCGAGGCGGCCTCGCGCTTCGGATCCTCGATCGGGGCCTTGGCGGCCCACTTCCAGCGGGCCACGTCGTGCATGACGTCGAGCCGCTTCCGCATGAGGCCGAGGAGTTCCTCGACAGCCGGATCGTCACGCTCCTCCACCTTGGTCACGGGGACCTCGATGGGGGGCGACACGGGCCCGCAGCCGGGCGGAAGCAGCACGCACGAGAGCAGGAGAGGGGTGATTTTTCGCATGAAGAAATTCTAGCTCGCTGGCGGTTGGGAGGATAGCCGGGCGGCTGTGAGCTTCCTTATGCCGACCGGTCCGGTAAGATGGCTGGCTCGGAGCGTCGTCGAGCGTGGACCGGCCGCCGTCTCTGCCCGGCACGCGACGATGATCCTCCCGAGCCCTCGCCGTCGTTGGCCCGGCAGTCACCGCGGATGACCCGGCTCTCCATCCGCCCGCGGAATCGAACCGCGTGCGGGCCGGGGGTCGTCCGTTCGGGGCCATGCCAAAAGCCAGGCGGCCGCACTCGCCCACGCCTTCGCCCCCACGAATGGAGAGCCCTGCCGATGCTGGTGGCCGACCGATCCAAGTTCTGCCTGATGTTCTTCCTTGAATATTTCATCAAGGGGGCCTGGTTCCCGCTGCTCGGGCTCTACATGGGGAGCCGTTATCTCAACTTCAGCAGCATCCAGCAAGCGTGGATCTTCAACTCCTTCGCCATCGCCTCGGTGACGGGGATGTTCCTCGGCGGGCAGCTCGCCGACCGCCTCGTCTCGCAGGAGCGGCTCCTGGCCTTCAGCCACCTCGTCGGCGCCCTGACGATGCTGGGGCTCGCGCAGGTCAAGACCTTCTGGCCCTTCTTCGGCCTGATCCTGGTCCACTGCCTCTTCTACGTGCCGTCGCTCTCGATCGCCAACGCCATCGCGTTCGCCCATGCCAAGGACCCTCGCAAGGATTTCGGGCTGCTGAGGCTCTGGGGCAGCGTCGGCTGGGTGACCGCCGCATGGCCGCTCGTCTTCATCCCGATCGACTGGGCAAGGGTCCCCTCGATGGCGGAGGCGGGCGGGTTCTTCGCCTGGCTGGGGAAGGCCCTCTCGACGCCGAAGACCGGCGCACCGATGGAGGCGGCCCTGACCGGCACGTATTACGTCTCGGCCATCGCCTCGCTGATCCTGGCGGCCTTCTGCCTCAGGCTGCCGCACACGCCGCCGGCCTCGCGCCAGGGGAAGCCCTTCGCCCCGTTCGAGGCGATCAAGCTGCTCGCCAAGCCGAGCATCCTCGTCCTCTTCATCGCGACCTTCTTCGACTCCTTGATCCACAACGCCTATTACTTCTGGACCAGCCGCTTCCTGCAGTCGATCGGGCTGCCGGAGAACTGGATCGCGCCCGCGATGAGCATCGGGCAGACGATGGAGGTGATCGCCATGGCGATGCTCGGCTCCATCATCAAGCGGCTCGGCTGGCGCAAGACCCTGATCTTCGGCGTCCTCAGCCAGTCGATCCGATTCGGCGTCTACGCGATGGGGGACCGCGACCTGCTCTGGCCGGTGATCCTCGTGAATGTCGTGCACGGGTTTGCCTATGCCTGCTTCTTCGCCACGCTGTTCATCTACGTGGACGAGCATTTCCCCAAGGACATCCGCACGAGCGCCCAGAGCCTCTTCAACCTCATGATCCTGGGGATCGCGCAGTTCGCCTCCGGGTTCCTCTGGAGCTGGGTGGGGGATCTCTTCGGGACGACCGCGACCGTCGGCGGGCGCGTGGTGAAGGTCATCGACTACCACCGACTCTTCCTCGTCCCGTTCGGCATCTCGCTCTTCACGGCGATCCTGCTCGCGATCTTCTTCCACCCGCCCAAGGACAAGCTCGCGACCTCCTCGACGACGGAGGAGCTCGCATGATCGACCGAGGATCGGCATCGAACCGCCCGACCCCCAAACACCTTCGAGGAGACGCCGGCGCATGTTCACGATCGGGCTGACCGACCATCTCGAAGGGCCGCCGGACCAGCCCTCGTCGATCATCTTCGACGAGGTCTCCGACCTCGTCCGCCTCGGCGACGAGCTCGGCGTGCGCTATGCCTGGTTCTCCGAGCACCACGCCCACGCCCACAAGGGGCACCTGCCCACCCCTTTGCTGCTCGCATTGCATCTCGCCGGCCAGACCCGGCAGATCGCGCTGGGGACGGCGATCATCTGCCTGAACCTGCATCACCCGCTCGACGTGGCCGAGCAGGTCGCGGTGGCGGACGTGCTGACGCAGGGTCGCATGGCGGTCGGCTTCGGCAGCGGGAGCACGCCCGAGGAATCCGAGCTTTTCGGCTCACCCATGATGGACGACCGCGGCCGTCAGGCCCGGTTCGAAGAGGCGCTCGGCGTCATCCGATCGGCCTGGAGCGGCAACTGGCCTGGGGTTGCCCCTCGCTCCTTCGCCGTCCCGCCGCATCGCTCGCTGCCGGTCCCAGCGGCCGACCTCGCCGACCGCTGCTGGGTCGCCGTCAACAGCGTCGGCTCGGCAAGGATCGCGGGCCTGATGGGGTTCAACATGATGTTCTCGCATCTCCGGACCCCGGAGCAGTACCGGCAATATCGCGCCGCCTATCGCGAGGTCGGCGGCACGGGCCTCGTCGCCGCCAATCGCCCGGTCTTCATCGGCAAGGACGACCGGTCCGCATTCGAGCTCGCCGAGGCCGCCTTGCGGACCCTCTGGAGACGCTTCCGCGACGAGGGAAAGATCCCCGCCGCGACCCCCGAGCCCACGCGCCCCGAGGACCTCTGCGACCACCCGATCAACTTCATCGTCGGCGGCCCCGAGACGGTGGCGAACCGCCTGCTCGAGCTGCACGAACAGGCCCCCTTCGACGTCGCCAACCTCGAACTGCGCTGGGCGGGGCTCTCGCACGACATGATCTGCGACAGCCTGCGTTTCCTTATGAGAGAGGTCATGCCGCTGGTCAAGCAGGCTCGAGGCTGAGCCTCGTGCTCCAAGGCCGTTGCTCCATGCGACACGGCCCCGGCCTTCGCAACACGCGAAGGCCGGGGCCGTTATAAATTCTCATGGGGGACGGCTCGCCGAGCTTCCCGCACGTGAGGCCGCCATGACCAAAGAGGTCGACGCCCTTTCATTTATTGCTTATATAAATTATTATTTATCTTCTTAAATTAGAATATTTGTCGCCTTACATATCCTCTGGAGCCTGCAAATTCGATGGCCTTATGGGTTCAAGACTGATTGGGATCACACTTCTCAATTCCCAAATCCTGACGGTGTGATCCATGCCTGCGGAGGCGACCGCATATTGCTTCGGTGCGAAGGCCAGGGAAAAGACATAGCCCTTGTGGCCGGTGATCATCGCCTTCAGTTCCAGTGTTGCGACATCCCAAAGCTTGATCTGGCCATCCTGGCCTCCGGAGATGAGAAATTCACCGTCCCGATGGAAGGCGACAGTTCGGGCCGCGCTCGCATGGGCCACGATAGGGTTGCGGGCCTTACCCACGGCGACATCCCAGACCTGAACATACCCGGGCTCGGCCGTCGTCTTGTCATCGTCGCTGGAGTATCGCTGGCCCGAGGCCGCCGCCAGCTTGCTCCCATCCGGGGAAAGGGCCACGCCGTGAACCGGCTGCTCCGACTGGAAGACCTTTCGCGGCTCGCCCGACGCAACATTCCAGAGCCTGACCGTCTGATCGTAACTCCCTGATGCTAGCCTCGACCCATCGGCGGTGCAGGAAAGGGAGCTGATCCCTTCCGAATGCCCGCGCAAGACGGCCCGTTCTTTCCCCGCCTCCAGATCCCAGAGGGTGATCGTCTTCCAGCCACCCGCTTCGCCATCGGCGGCGGGGTTCGTCCCTCCCCAGGCCAGCGTCTTACCGTCAGGGCACAAGGCCACGACGTTGGCGAAGCAGCGGACCGGGATCTTCAGATGCTCGACGCCCGACGCCACTTCGTAAATCCGGATCGTCATGTCATCGGTGGCCGTCGCCAGGCGAGAGCCATCAGGGCTGAACGAGACGCTCATGACCGCGGCGTGCTTCCCGGTATGAGGGGCGATGTGGATCGTCCCACGCTCCTTGCCGGTGATCGCATCCCAGATCCTCACATCGCGATCGGCCCCGCCCGAGGCCACGAGGTCGCCATCGGGCGAGTACGCGACGCAGAAGGCCGCCTGAGTATGCCCCTTCAAGATCAGGTTGTCACTCCGCATGGGGGTCCAGATGGTCCCCGGCTGAATGCGATCATGACCGGTTGGTGCGGGAGAGGGAGAGGCTGCTTGCGCCGGTTCCTGCTTCGGCGCCGGTGTGTCTTGCTGGGCCAGGACAATCGCACCCGTGGCCAATCCGATGGTCAGCATGCCCGAGGCCACGGGCTTCAATTGAGCGATCCTCATGGAACGCATCATCCTTCCCGCCAAATTGGCGACGTTCGTGGGAATGGAGCCGGACGCCACAACATCAATCGCCTGCCGGACGGCGGCGCCGGCGAGTCGCGTCGGGATGGTGGTCCTTGCCGCTTGCGTCGTGGTCGAAGCACCGAGCACACCAAGAGGCAGGATCAAGGCTCGCGAGGCGAGACGCGATCGCAACCGCTCGCGTGCCCGAGCCAGCCGGGAGAGGACGGTGCCCCGGGCACATCCCAGACGTTCGGCGACCTGCTCGGCCGTCTGGCCTTCCAGGTAGCAGAGCACGACGGGAGCCCGGAACTTCTCGGGAAGCCGGGCGAGTTCGGCATAGACTTCGGGCCAGGCCTCGGGCTCCGGCGGATACTCCTGGGCCTCGTCACGACGGGTTGTCTCGGCATGCTCCTGCTCGCGTGCCCGACGTCTCAGGGCGTCGGCCCTGGCCCTGACGGCGATCCGCTGGCAGACTCCGAACAGCCATGGCCCCACCGAGACGGCCCCGGCAACGGCATGCGACCTCCTGGCCAAAACCAGGAACGTGGCCTGGAAAGCGTCCTGGGCGTCGTGCTCGTCCCTGAGGACCGACCGACAGACGCGCAGGACCATCCCGCCGTGGCGATCGACCAGGACCGCGAAGGCCGCCTCGTCCCGACGCGCGTTGAAGCGGGCGAGCAGTTGGGCGTCGGTGAGGTTGCCGCTTGCCCCGCGATCGAGGAGTTCTTGCAGGTGCCCCGAGACCTCGCGTGTCGATCCAGTTCGCATGGCAGCCATTCGCAATCCCTCGAACCCGGAATCCGCCCTGATATTGCCCGGTCGGGGGCGTTTGATTCCCGGATGATCGAGATTTTCTCGGGATGGCGGGTCGGGAAAGAGCGGAGAAGGGGGCCCAACCCGGGTTAGATTGGGGACATTCTACCCAATAACGCGGCGTCAGGGTCACGAGGCCAGAGGGGGCTCCATGGATCTCATCCGGCGCACGATCGAACTCGCCAGGAAGAATGTCGAGCAGGGGGGGCGTCCCTTTGCGTGTATCATCGCGAGGGACGGCGAGATCATCGCCGAGGCCGTCAATCTCGTCGCGCAGACGCACGACCCGACGGCGCATGCCGAGATCTGCGCGATCCGCGAGGCCTCGGCCAAGCTCGAGACCGAGCACTTCACCGGGTGCGAGTTTTACATCCTCGCCCACCCTTGCCCGATGTGCCTGAGCGCGATGTATTACTGCAGCCCCGACCGCGTCGTCTTCATCACGACGCGCGAGGACTACTCGCAGTTCTACGTCGACGACCGCAAGTACTTCAGCCTCGCCAGCCTCTACGGCGAGGTCTGCAAGCCCTGGCAGGAGCGGTCCATGCCGATGGCCCACGAGCCGGATCCGGAGGCCATCGAGGTCTACCGGCGCTGGCAGGAACTCAACCGCTGAGGGTCTCGGCCTTCAACTGGCCGATCCGGGTCATGTGCTCGGATCCCCACTCGCAGAGTGGGCCGAGGGCGCGGAGGAGGGTGACGCCGAAGTTCGTCAGCGAGTATTCCACCTTCGGAGGGACTTCCTGGAAGTCCTTTCGCAGGACGATCCCATCCATCTCCAGCTCGCGGAGTTGCTGGATGAGCATCTTCTCGCTGATCCCGACCACGAGCCGGCGGAGCTCGCCGAAGCGGCGCGGGCCGGAGCTGAGGGCCCAGAGGATCAAGGGCTTCCACTTGCCCCCGATCACGGCGAGGGCGGCCTCCAGCCCGCAATGGTAGACCTTGCAGATCGGGGGCTCGCTCGTCTCGCTCGACATGGCACGTACCGGGCTCGGAGGGACTTGAGGGATCGATTGTCTCTTGAATCCATCATACGCCCCTCCGCCCGGCGGGACCAGTCTCGGACTCAGCCCAGCCCGACCGCCAGAGGGTCGCGGGCCCATGACGCGTCGGCGAAAACCGGCCTCGAGAGATCCCAGGAAGCTCCCTCATCTTGCAAGAAGGCTGCGGGTTCCGCCGAGGCCGAGGGCGGCCCGGCGGGGAAGGTGCTCGGGTGGGGGGTCTCGGTGAACGGGTGGTTCAGGAAGGCGATCGCGAAGAGGAGATAGACGCCGATGAGGATCAGCCCTTCGAGCCAGGTCGACTCGCCGTCGTTGATCATGATCCGCGTCACGTAGACGCTCATGACGATGGCGATCAGCTCGAGCGGGGAGAAGACGAGGTCCATGTCCTTCCCCATGATCGCCCCCATGAAGACGAGCACCGGGGCCACGAGCAGGCCCACCTGGACGCTCGCCCCGACGGTGATGCCGATGCAGAGGTCCATCTGATCCTTGCGGGCGAACCGGATGGCGTTGAAGAGCTCGGCCGCGTTGCCGACGAGCGCGAGCATGAAGACGCCGGTGAACCTCGGGTTGAGCCTGAGGCTCTCCGAAGCGGGCTCGATGGCCCCGGTCAACACCTCACTCATGATTGCCAGGCCGATTGTCACGGCAGCAAGAACCCCGATGGCCTGGTTCCGGCTCCAGCCGACCTCGGGATGCTCGGCCACCTCATCCGGCCGGACGGCCTCCTCCTTGAGGTTCGCCTTGACCCCGTCCTTGCCGATCAGCGGCCTCTGGCTCCAGAAGATCGCGACGAGGCTCGCCAGGTAGACCACGAACAGGACGATCGCGCTCTCGAAGCTGATCGACCGGGTTGCCGCCGGGTTGAATTGCGACTCGGCCGGGATGATCAGGCCGAACGAGGCCAAGGTCATCAAGGCAGTGCTCATCCGAGCCGCCTTGGAGTCGAACACCTGATTCCTGCGGTGCTTGACCCCGCCCAGGAAGAACGAGATCCCGAGCCCCAGCAGCAGGTTCCCGAGGATCGACCCCGTGAGCGACGACTTCACGATGTCCACGAGCCCCGCGCGGAGGGCGAACGAAGCGATGATGATCTCGGGGGCATTCCCGAGCGTGGCGTTGAGCAGGCTCCCGATCGTCGGCCCGAGGTACTCGGCGAGCACCTCGGTCGCATCTCCCATCAACTTGGCCATCGGCACAATCGCCAGGGCCGACGTCAGGAACACCACGATGGGATTGGCGCCGAACCAGTCCAGACCGAGCCCGATGGGCATGAACACCAGCAACCAGTTCAGCTTCATCAAAAACGCTCCGCTCCGCGCCTGGCCTGGCCTGGCGCCGGAAGTCAACAATGGGGGGAATCCGCCGAAGCGTCGGCCCAGGGTCTATCCACGTCCGCGACCCCGAGCCGCGTCTTTTCGACCATCCAAAATAGCCGCAAGACGCCCCAAGTCCACTTCTTACCGGAATCGAAGATAGGTCGTCCCAAGAGTTGCAGCAGTCGACGCGAACCCACAAAGCGTCCAGGTTGCCGGCCAACAAAAAAGGCTCGCGGACGATCCGGCGATCGCCCACGAGCCCTGGTGTCTTTCCGGCGGTCAGCTCACTTGAAGAGGTGATGCTTCGGCTGGACCGGCACGAAGAGAGGGACGGGGACGACAGGCTGGATGTAGGCCGTCGGGGCCTGCTGATAGTAGACCGGAGCCGGGGCGGGAGCATAGCTCACGGGATACGCGGCCGCGACGGGGGCCGACTGCATGTAGTATCCCGGAGCGGAACCAACATTCCATGAGTCGATCAACGAATTCGTGACTGCATCGAGATCTTGCTCTTCAAACGTATTCAACTCATTCTCTTCGACGCCGATCGAATCGGCAAATTTGGTCCTGGCACTATCCCGCAGAGACTTGCGACGATCCCGGGTAGATCCAGTGCCATTCTCCTTCATTTCGGTCCTTAGCTCCTCCACGATATCGCTACGGTCCACCGCCTTGAGACGGGAGCCGGCGACAGCCGCCGGGGCATTTCCGGCTGCAACAGTACTACCAGCAACAGGCGCACTGGCAACCGTCGCGACCGACGTCGTGCTCACGGCCGTATAGGTGGGGGCCGCGTAGGTCGGGGCGTAGCCGGGATAGGCCACCGGGGCCTGGGCGTAGCCGGAATAGGCCACCGGGGCCTGGGCGTAGGTTGCAACGGCCGGGGCGGCGTAGACCGCGGCCGGGGCGGCGGCGTAGGTGCCCGCAACGGGAGCTTGCGGCGCGAGGTAAATCACGCCCTGGGCCTTATGCTTACCACCAGCAAGAGCGGGCGAGCCGACAAACCCGAGAGACACGGCAAAGAGGCTAGATAAGGACTTCACTGCAACCGATCGAGAATGCATCGCCATCGAATTGACCTCCGCGGCTGCCGACTTGAATCCGTTCGGTCTATTTTTGCGAAGCCAATCCAGCCCCGTTGTTTGAAGTCGTCCCTATACACTCAAAGCGGGGTTCCGATCTTTCGACGGAACGCAGATATTATACCCGCTCCCACGTTCGATTGCGCCTCGATTCGTAGGATATGGGCGGAGACTCGAACTCACGATATCCAAAACCATCGACGTCAATTAATCAATTTACGTAAGACGACTGCCAGAAGAACATACGTTAAAAATCAACATCCACAAACTTATTTATCTTCAAATTTTCCCAACTTATTTCCCCAAATTCCAACACGCATTTGATGGATACCGTCGCCAAGATCGTGCCGCGAGTCCCACGGCGTCGCATGCCGCAGGCTCAGCAGCCTTCAGGCCAGTTCAAACCTTACCGACATCAGGCCGCTCCCGAACCATGACCCGAGAGCGGCCTGCGGCGAAGGCCCGAGTGTCCTGCAGGCTCACTTCCGGCGGAACCAGTGGAAAGGGTTCTGCCCATGCCCCTGGCTGGGCGCATCCTGCGGAGATCCGGTCGGATAGTCGGGCGGTGGCGGGGTATATCCGTTCGCCCCGGGGCACGGCCCGCCGTGATACTTGCACGGGGCCCGGAATGTATTGCACGGGGCGAATGACGTGCCCTCGGGCGTGACGGGGATCGGCGGGCCATAAGGAGCATAACCCGTCACCTGGGCATAGGCGCCAGGAGCCTGGCCGTATCCCGCGGGAGCCAGCCCAATCGGAGCATTCGCGACGGAGGCCTGGGCGAGCATCGGCACCGGAGCCATCTGCAGGCGGGGATTCTTCCGCCTGGCCAGGTGCTCACCGATCGAGCCCAGCACGCTGTCGACCAACCCGGGTGCCTGCAGAACCATCGCCGTCGGGGCCGGTGCCTGAGCGACAGGGGCCTGTGCAACCGGTGCTTGCATCGGTTGCGGCGCGGGAGCGAACGACGGGGCTGGGGCTGGGGCGAAGGCCGGAGCAGGGGCGAACATGGGAGCCGGGGCGGGCGCCGGGGCCGGAGCAGGCGCTGGTGCAGGGGCCGGAGCCGGGGCTTGCGCCGGCTGGGTGAAGAGATTGGGCGCCGGGGCGGGCGCGGGAGCGGGGGCATAAGAGACGGGCGCCGGGGCCATCGCGAACGTCACTTGCGGAGGCGGCGGCGGGGCCAACACGATCTGCTGAGGAGCCTGCTGGACGACCATGGCAGGCGTCTGAGTTTGCACATAATACGGCGCCGGGGCCGGGACATATTGAGACGGGGGTTGGGCCTGATAAACGGGCTGCTGGGGGGGCGGCACATAGGGCGGCGGTTGCGGAGGCGCCACCGGCGGGGCCATCGGGGGCTGCTTCGGCGGCGCGTAGGGAGGGTTGTATCCCTGCTCTGACGGGTACGACTGGGCCGATGGCCCGTCATAATCGTGGGCCGTCCGCGTGACCGACGGGTCGCGCCCGGCGTCTGCCGCCGTGGCGGCGGGGGCGCTCGGGGGCGTCCCTCCCATATTCACGGTGCCCAACCACTCGAAGAGCCCGCGAACGTCGGCGAAGCCCCCCTTCATCCCCGCGATCTGGGCGCCTTGCTTGCCCTTGGCATAAACGATAACCGTCGGGAAGGTCTTGATACCGAGCTTCGTTATCTGGCTCGCGTACGTCTCGGCCGGCATTATCGCGAAGCGCACCGATCGCAGTACGCCGGCGACCTCGGGAGTCTTCTCCAGGAGCCGGCAGAACGCTACGGAATTAGCCGACGTGCGAGAGGTGACGATCAAAATGGTCGGAATACCCCGATCCACGGTCTCCCGGATCGCTTGGGCGGTGGGAGTCCAGATGCCGGGGGCCTGACCCTGCGACGCCTGAGCGAGAGCGTTCGTGGCCGAGATGGCCGACAACGCCATCCCGCACGCCGCGGCTATCGCCCAACTCGTTGAACTCATGCGCCATAAGAATCGCATCGACAAACCTTTCCATCACGGAATATTAGGTGGGAGGATCGTCACCCCTCTGGCTGACGATGCGTGTCGAAATTCAGGCTCAGCGAGCGCGATTTGACGACCGAAATCCTTCGGCGATGAGACGGAACTCCTCGGCGAGCGCGGCTTTCTGCGAGGGGCTCAGCGGCATGCTCCGGGAATCCGGCATCCGCAGGTCGATCCCCTCGGCCCGCATGACCTCGACGGTCTGCGCGGTCAACGGATTGAAGACTCGCTCAATCCAGAGATTCTTGTGCGACGGGTCGCTCGGCAAAACGTCATCCAGCCGGCGTGACATCTCGCTGAACGCGTCGCTATACGACCGATAGAGGTTCATCCGGTCCGCGCTCGCCTCGAAGATGCTGGCGAGCGGGTCGGCGGCCTCGGTGCCACCTCGGAGCGACAGGAGGGCCGACCTCGCAATCTCTTGCGTCGGCATCGGTTCCTGCGCCTGCGGCTCCCCGGCGACGGCATCGACGGCCGAGGAACCGATCCTGTTCCCGGCGCCGACCGTCACGATCACCTCGTCAGGCTGAGAAATCTCGGAGCCCGAGGCGACGACGAGGGCGAAGCGATAGATACCGGGCACGGTCGGCGTGAAGGCGAAGATCGACTGCTCCTCCAGCTTGAATCGGACCGTCGGCCCACCCGTCTGAATCCATCGATAGCCGATCTGCCCGTCCGACTCGCTCCGCGACCCATTCAGTGTGACCTGTCGGCCCACGAGCGCGAGTTGGTCATCCCCGGCGTCGGCATGCAGCCCACTCGGTGCCGTCGCCCCCACCGAGGCGACGACCACCTCGGTGGTATCCGACCCCTGGGGGCCCGAGACCACGAGGAGGAATCTGAGGCTGGGCTCGTCGTGCGGCATCACGAACGAGGCCGCCATTTGGTCTGGCTTCGACAGTTTTACTTTCTTACCTGCGGTCTGTATCCAGCGAAAGCCCGCGCAATTTCCCTCCGAGCGATCGGCCTTGAGCCAGATCGTCTGCCCGGGATTAGGGCTACCTTCAAACCGCGCCACCGCCCTCAGGGACGAGCCCTCAAGGGGGACGGGCGTGGTCGGCGGCGCCTCGAGGAGGCGTGAACCTGTTGGTGTCGTGGGACTTAATTTGCCACTCGAGTCGAGGGCGAGGCTCGCGGGGACCAGGTCGGACTTCTGCAATTCCCCAGGAGCGACTTCATCCTGAATCGCCCATGCATAGCCGGCCCATGCGGAGCCGACGCAGAGTGCGGCGCTCAGCGCATAAATCCTGCGTCTCTTGGAGTTTGACTGCATATTATTTCCCCTCCAATGGGATCACAGTCAGCGGCGACCGTACCTCGGGCAATGGCCTAATTCGACCAGCGATATCCTAAACTTGAGAACTTCACGAAATGAAAAGGGCATTGGCCCCAAAACGTCGCCAGAATCGCGCCATATGTCCTCCGTCCCGCGAAACACTTGCGGGAAACCATCTGACAAGAACCATCACTATCAACTCATCCGCTGAATGTCAGATGTATCATCCCGCCATGATCTCGGCCCCGCTCCACCATCGGCACCGGCACGTTCCCGAAAGGATTCTTACCAGTTAATACCCATTCATCGAATATCTCGCGAATCCAGTGCATGCATGAAATCCAGAGGCTGCAATAGCAAGGCACACCCTTCGGGCAATGGCAAAAATCCAGGTTTTCACATACCCCTTGGTGGCGGATCGGGAAGCCGAAGTCGTTCGCCGTTGACTTCGCCAGGGCATCCTGGCTCGCGTCAAGGCGGGCCATATAGCCTTCCCCCCCAGGTTGATGCCAATCTGGCGTCACGGAATTCCCCACGAGCGGGAGAAACCTCGAGCCCGCGGAAAAAATCGGCGGCGGCGGTGTCGTTAAGGCGGAGAATGTGATTCGACGGCGGGAGTAACGGCGGAGGGGGCATGGCAGGGATCGAGCCTGGGAGGTTGGGGAGGCTGTTTGACGAGCATGGCCCCGCGCTCGTGCTCTATGCCAGGCAGTGGTGCGATACGCCCGAGGACGTGGTCCAGGACGCATTCGTGAAGCTGGCCCGGCAGCGGCTTTCGCCCGATCGGGTCGTGCCCTGGCTCTTTCGCGTGGTGCGGAATACGGCCATCAACGCGTCGAGGGACCGCCGGCGCAGGCAGAAGCATGAGGCCTCCTCGCCGGCGGGAGATCGGGCCTGGTTCACCTCGGATGACGAACGCATCGACGCCCTCGACGCATCGCGATCCCTGGCCGAGCTCGACCTGGAGACGCGTGAGGTCATCGTGGCGCGATTCTGGGGCGGGCTGAAGTTCGAGGAAATCGCAAAGCTGCAGAACTGCTCCGTCACGACGGCCCACCGGCGATACCAGGCCGGGCTGGCCCGATTGAACGAAAGGCTGGAAAGGCAATGGATACAGCAGGCCCCGGCCCCGAGCGAGCGTTGAACGACCTGGAACGGCCACTCCTGGGGCTCCAACCCGTCGCGGGCACGCTCGACCGCGAGCGGATGCTCTTCGAGGCGGGCAGGGCCTCGGCGCGGGGCGAGGGCCTCCAGCGGCTCCTCCTCGCGGCGTCGGCCTTGCTACTGGTCGGGGTGATTGGGCTGGCCGGGCTTTTCGTCAATGAACGGTCCCGACGCCAGGCCCTGGAGATTGGCCTGACGGCCCGAGATCGCGAGCAAGAACGCAGCCCGACGCCGACCTTGCCGGATCCCAGCCCGACCTTCGAAGCCTCCACGACCAGCTACCTCGCCCTGAGCCGCCACGTCCGCCCCGAGGGACTGGATGACCCGAGCCCCCTGGCAGAGATCCTCGGTGCGGAGCGCACGGCCGGATCGACTCCGACGATCCCTATCCGCGTGAGGGACGCGCAAGCCCCCTTCGAGTTCTGAACCTCGACCGCCGCGAAACCTGATTTTCCCCGCAGGAAGCCGGGGGCGTAGCGCATGCGGCGAGGCATGGACGTCCCCCGTCCGTCATGGTCCCAGAGACGAATAAACAAGGAATCACCCATGCAACTATCGCTCCGAATCCGCCTCGCCTGCTTCCAGGCCCTGGCCGTGCTATTTGTTGGGTCCCGAGCGCCGGCCGACGAGGTGCCCGTCAAGTCTCTGGCCCTCAGCCCTTCGCCGGCCCCGGTCCCGGCGCTCCGCCATCGGCTCCTGCCGCTCGAAGCCGAGTTGAACCCCGGCGATGCCGCCCCGATTTACCTGCGGCTGAACGCCGAGAACTCCCCCGAGGGCCTCAAGATCCTGGCGGAGAAGCCCCACGCCTTGCTCGCCTTACCGTTCGATCAATTCCCGACGACCGAGGCCCGGAAGCTCGTCGACCAATGGCGAGTCAGGCTCGCGCAGATCGAATATGGCGCACATCGGCAGACCTGCAACTGGAATTACACCATTCCCGAAGAGCGTGAACATGTCATCGACATCCTCCTCCCTGATGCACAAAGCCTGCGGAACTGGGCCCGCCTCGTCGCCCTGAAGGCCCGCGTGGAGATCGCCGAAGGAAAGCATGACGAAGCATTGCGGACGATCCAAACCGGCCTGGCCCTCAGCCGACACCTCGGCGAAGGCCCCTTCCTGATCAACACCCTGGTCGGCATCGCGTCCGCCTCGATGATGCTCGACCGGATCGAGGAGCTGGTCGAGCGCCCCGGGGCACCGAACCTCTACTGGACCCTGACCGCCTTGCCGTCCCCCCTGATCCCCATACGCCGGGCCGTCACCTATGAATACAAGATGTGCGAATGGCTTCTCCCCGAGATGACCGACCTCGACCGGCCCCGCACCGGGGCGGAGTGGACGGCGCGGCTGGCCAGGTTCCACGGGCGGATCCTCAAGACGGTCGCCGCGTATCAGATCGAGGACGATGCGACCCCCAAGGAACTGGACAAGTTCCGCGAGTGGGTCTTGCCCGAGTCCCGCGACGACCTCAAGTCGAAGCTCGGCAAGCTCGACGGGCTCCACGACGATCAGATGATCCTGATGTTCTATGGAATGAGATATCGCGACCTTTATGACGAGGTGTATAAGGCCACATATCTCCCCATTCATGAGGCCCAGAAAGTCTACACTCAGGGCAAGAGCCAGCTCCGTGCCGTGAAACAGGGACCGCTCCGGCTGTTCTCCAGCCTCATCGCCAACGTGGAGACCGGGCACTCCTCCGAGGCCATCGCCGACCGAAGAATCGCCGCTCTCCGCGTGGTGGAGGCCCTCCGCCTGCACGGGGCCGTCGCGGGGCGACTGCCGAAGTCGCTCGACGAGGTCGACGTCGTCCCACTCCCCAATGATCCGATCACGGGACGTAAGTTCGATTATCGCCAGACCGCCGAGGCCTCGATCCTGTTCAGCCCGCCGCCGAACGGCATCGCCAAGCTCGGCCTCACCTATCGGATCAACCTCCGCAAGTGATCCCGGGGCACTCCCGTCTATCTTGATCCACCATCCGGGCCCCTGACCGGAACTTCGGCGCCGACGTCAATCCAGGCTCGATCCCGGATCGCGTCGGCCTCGATGGAACCGATGATCGCGAAGGCCTCGTTCCATTGACCTGCCTCGGCGCGGGCGATGGCGAGGCCTCTTCGCACTTCGTCGCGCATCTCGGCGTTGGGCAGGGATTCGATGACGCGAAGGGCCCCGTCCTTGTCGCCGAGGCGTGTCCGGATGCGGGCGGCGGTCGTCGCCGAGTGCGTGGCGGGCTCGGGCTTGGTCCAGTAGCGGCGACGCTCCTCGGGGATGCGCAAGGCCGCGGCCAGGCAGGCGTTGGCCTCGCGGAAGGCGGCGTCGAAGGTCACGCGGGAGGCCTGGGGACCATGTGGGACGGCCTCGGCTATAGCCATCTCCTCGAGGAGGTCGGCCTTCATGACATCGGCGACTTCGGGTGATTTGTCGGCGGGGAAGATGACCTCGGTGAGGTCTCGAGCCTTGTCGAGAGCCTTCGCCCGCACCAGGACGTCGACACCGAGATGAGCCGGCCAGGGCTGCACTCGCCCGCCTCGCTCACTGCAGAAGGGGACGGCCATGTCGACCGAGGCGATCGCGCCGGCGAGGTCGCCCGCCTCGCGCTGGAGGTCGGCGATGTGGATGTAGGCGAGGGCGATCGTCGCACGTCTCGTTCCCAAGGGATGAGGCGGATCCTTGATCTTGGGAGCCTGGGAGATTGTCTCGAGGGCTTCCTTGAAGCGGCCCATCCTCGCAAGGGCCTCGGCGATCGTGCCGTAATCATCGGCTCGCGACCAGTACGTCTCACCCGTCACGGGGCGACCGGGCAGTCCCGCGTCGTCGACGGCCTTGCGGGCGGCGTCGAAGAGGGGTCGCGCGGCCTCGCCGTCCTTTCGCGGGACGGTCTTGAGCAGCTCGACCAGGAATCCCCTGCGCACGGCCTCGGGATCGGTGAGGGGGCCTTGAAAGTCCTCGCTGGTCAGGACGTCATGGACGGCTCCCTTATAGTCGCCGCACCAGGCCATGAGATACGTAATCTGGAAGAAGTCGCCGCGGGCCTGGAGGACCTGGCTCCTGAGGATCTCGCGATCCTTGGCGCGGCCTTCCTCGGCGTACTTGCGATATCGCCAGATCGTCGAGGCCGAAGCATCAAGCCCCTGGGTGCGGATCTGGGCCAGGACGATCTTCCCCCAATCCCAGGGCCTCTGGCCGAAGTCGGGGGCGGCGAGCAGGTCGACCCCGCGGAGGAAGGTTTTGTGTGCGGCCTCACGCTCGCCCGCCGCGGCCTGGGCCTCGGCGACCTGGATGATCGGATGAGGCTTCCGGCTCAGGACGATGTCCCGGACCTTGACCTGCGCCGCGGCATCGGCCGCGGCGGCGAAGGCCTCGCTCGCGGCCTGCTTCTCACGCCGCCTCGCCCGAGCCTGGCCAATCCGCAACCAGGCGTCGGCCTGTTCGACCGGTGTCGTGATTCGCTGGACCGACTCGGTGGCCCGCCGGAGGATCTCCCCGACCGGATCCTGAGGCCCGGTTTGTGGTTCGGGTTCAGCCCCGGACGCGAACGCCCCAGCGGTCAGGCAGAGCGCCAGGGCCCAGGTCGATCGTCGCGCCGTCGAGAGTCCGCGAGCCAATGAAGACATGGCCGATCCTCCCGGAGATGCTCAAAGCTGTACTTTCCGCGACTTGAAGTATGCGTAGGGTTGAGATGTGGCGAGTAGACGGGGGCCGGCCCGGGCGGGACGATGGCGGTTACCACACTGCCTGACACCCCGAGCGGAGCCGGCCCCCATGACATCCTCGCATCCGACGCCCGCCCCTTGCCAGTGGTTCGCATGGCTCGCCGACGTCCTCGATCGCCGGACCGCACCGAGGCTCGCGCTCCTGCTCCTCGGCGCCGTCCTCGCCCGCGGCCGACGCACCGTCACCGCCTGGATCCGCGCCGCCGGCCTCGGCGACGAGTTCCGCTCCTGCTACACCGCCGCGGCCGCCGCCGGCAAGGAGGCCGATCGCATCGCCGCACGCCTGCTCATCGCGGCGGTCAGGCCGCTGCTCCGGGGTCCACCCGGCTGGTCCTCGCCCTGGATGACACCCCGACGAAGCGGCACGGCCCGCACGTCCAGGGGGCCGGCGTCCATCACAACCCCACCCCCGGCCCGGCCGGCTCCCCTACGTCTACGGCCACGTCTTCGTCGTACTCGGGCTCCTGGCGACGCACCCGGCCAGGGGCGTCGTGGCCCTGCCCCTGCTGTCCCGACTCTACGTCCGCAAGGCGGACCTGCCGGCCATCGACCCCCGGCACCGGCCCGAGTTCCGCACCAAGCTGCAGATGGCCGTCGAGCTGCTCCGATGGGCCCAGTCCTGGCTCGACCTGCTGGGCCTGCCGATCTGGGTGGTTGCCGACGGAGCCTATGCCAAGAGGGGTTCCTCAAGCCGGCGAAGTCCCTGGGTATGACGGTCGTGAGCCGGCTCCGCAGGGATGCGGCCCTGCGGACCCTGCCCGGGCCGAAGCCGCCGGGCCGACGCGGCCCGGCCCCGACCTACGGCCCGGATGCGATCGACCTGGCCAAGCGGGCCGGCCAGCGTCGTGGCTGGTCCACCGGCACGTTCGAGCTCTACGGGGAAGATGTGGTCAAGCCGCTACAAGACGTTCACGGCGACCTGGAGGCCGGCCGGGGCGCGATCCGGGTGGTCCTGGTGGACGAGCCGAAGGGATGGAGGGCGTACTTCTGCACCGACACGCGGGCGAGCGTGGCGGAGATCCTGGGGATGGTGGCCGATCGCTTCAGCCTGGAGATCGCCTTCCGCGACTGCAAGCAGGTCGTCGGGGCCGGGCAACAGCAGGTGCGGTTGATCCGTGCGAACGTCGGGTCGTTCCACATCTGCCTGTGGACGTTCACCCTGACCGAGGCGTGGGCGTGGTCGAGGGAGGATGGGGAGTTGGTAGACCGCTCGGCCTCGCCGTGGGACAGCCCGTCGCGTCGCCCGAGCCACGCGGATAAGCGCCGGGCGTGGCGTCATGCGCTGCTGGGCGAGGAAATCCGCGCGGTTCTACGCCCGGGGGCCACCGAGGAGGAGATTCAGGCCGTCGCTGCCAGGCTGCTCAGCCTGGCAGCATGACATATACATTCTCACGGAAAGTACAGTCAAAGGGATCGACACAATCATAGACGTTCCTTCCATGACGGATCAATTTCCTTTTCCGGGAGTAACCGGCTCAACGCGACTCGCCGGCGAACTTCCCCTGGAGTTTGTAGAGGTTGATGAGCGCCCGATCCATCATCTGCTCGCCCGCCCCGACCTCGGCGAAGGAGACACCCGGATCGGCGCCGTAGCCTCCTTCCGACGCGGCCTCGATGGTCGGGAAGTACATGCTGTGGCCGTTGCAGTAGCCGAAGAACAAGGTGTTCTTCACGTACGAACGGGCCTTCAGCCGATTCGCGTGGTTGCAGAAGAACTCGCCCGAAGCGCCCACGAGGGCGAGGTCGCCGTTGATGAGAACCGTATCGAGTTCGGCCGTGAGGCCTTCGCCGAATTGCTTGACATAGTTGCGGCTGAGCTCGGGGAAGAAGGCCCGTTCATAGGTGCCGGAGACCTTCGGATCGTGAAGGTCGATTCGCGTGGCGAACTTGAACTCGTCGACCATACCCTTCAACGAGGGAGTCTTGGGGATCTCGGTCTTGATCGAGCGGGCCAGGGAAATGACGTGGCCGGCCAGCGTCTCGCCGAAGCCCTTGGGACCGGTTGGCCCGTCGCCGACGTTCGTGCTCATGTCACCCGCCGCCCCTTGCATGAAGACGCACTTCGCGGCGAGTTCCGCCTCCACCTTATCCTTGAGGAACCCGGGATAATCGGCCGAATACTTGAGGATTTTCGTATCCGTCATGACCGGGTGCGCGGCGAAGTTTACGAGGACCGCGATCGGCTTGCCCTCGAGGTCGTCGAACCGGATGACGCCGAGATTGGGGTCGGTGGGCTTGGGCTCTCGCTTGCTCTGGCGGTTCCGGTTCAGATTCAGGGACTCCGAACCCACGCCGATCTTCGCCGGTTTCAGATGCGCGTCGGCCTCGAGGATCGCCTCGACCAGCAGGCCCGGGAGTTTCCTGGTATACGCCAAGGCCACGTCGAACTTGCCCTTGCCGAGGCCTTCCTCGTCGGTGAGTTCGAGGACGGGGCCGTGGTGGGTGTGGCTCCCCGAGATCAGGACGTGGCGGATCCCGGCCTTCCCGGCGATCTCCTTGCGGATCTCCTTCATCATGGCGGCGGTCGGCCCGCGCCCGAGGTCGATCCCCACGAGGGCCACCTTGTCGGCCCCCGCCGCGATGACGATCGCCTTGGCCCTCAGCGGGTCGAGCGCCCCTTCGGCGGGGGAGTCGTGCCGGGCGCTGTACCCCCACATCGGCACCCCGCTCGGCGGCGTGATGTCCCGCTCGCCGGCCCCGACCCGGAAGCCGTCGTCCGCCCTCGCACCCGATACGAACGCCCCGGCGATACCCAACGCCAGCAGGCAAGCCCTCGCGAATCCGATCATCGTCATCCCACTCTCTCTTGAGTCCCGGTGCTGCGACGAAACCGCATGTTCCGCGGCTCGGACCGTGGAGTCAAGAGAGTGCGGGTTCGGCCGCTCTCTGAGATAACGCGAAGCAGCTCACGGCATCATGGATGATAAGTAACCGGCGTATACACCAAATGCCAATCTATATTATGGCATAACCAGCATCATGATCCGACATCGTCGATCATCGAACGTGCGGCGACAAACTTCGCAAGCGTTGGTCCAAAGCAAAGGACGACGATCAGTCGGACGGTCTGCAATCCCATGACGAACGGAAGGTCGACGTCGGTGGAGGCCGCGATCACGGCCGCGGCGTCGACGCCGCCGGGGCTCGTGGCGAGGTACGCGGTGAGGAGTTCGGTGCCGGCGACTCGGTGCAAGAGCAGGGCGGACCCGCCGCAGAAGGCGATGAGAGCGGCGATCGCGACGAGCATCGTCGGGAGGGATCGGACAGCGTGGACTAGGCCGCTCCTCGTGAACTGGAGGCCGACGCTCCAGCCCAGCAACGCGAACGTCCCCAGCAGGAGCCAAGGGGGCAGTTCGATCTCCACGGCGCCCGCCCCATGGAGGATCGCCCCGCCCACCATCGGCACGATCAGGACGCCCGAGGGGATCTTGAGCCAACGCGCGAGCAACACTCCGCCCCCGCCGATCGCCAGGGTCTCGACGAACGGGATCAGTCGCAAGGCCGGGAAATAGACCGGCTCGTGCCGGATGGCCCCGGTGCTCCCGATCCAGAAGCGTGCGATCAACGAGGCCAGGAACGCCACGCAGATGACCCGGATATATTGCATGAAGGCGACGAGCCGGGGGTCGCCACCGTGAGATTCAGCCATGAGCATCATCGCGGATGACGCCCCGGGCGAGAGCCCCCAGATCGCCGTCGTCCCCGGCAAGAGCCGACGACGGTGCAGGAGCCAGCCGATCGCGCTACTGGCAAGGAGCGTCGAGAACGTCACGGCCAAAAACATCGGCCATTGCCGGGCGAACATCGCCAGGACCGACCTTGTGACCAGGCCGGCGACCATGCACCCCATGATCGCCTGGGCCCCGACCAGCAACCGGGGCGAAACCCGGATCGAACCCCCGTTCATGCCCACGACGATCCCGGCCACCATCGGCCCGAGCAGCCACGCCCCCGGGAGCCCCGCGCGGAGCATGATCAGGATGAGCCCCGCCGACCCTACGACAAGGAGCCCCCATTGTCGCAACGCGACCGCGGCCGAGAGGCTCTCTCGCCCCCTCGCCTTCGCCTCCGCGATGGTCGTGTCTCGCATCTATTCATCCTTGAATGAGAGAGCGGCCGAGGTCGTGACGATCGCGATTCGGGGCATGATCTGCTGGATCGCAAAATCATGCATCTCGGCGGTGAAGCTCGAGGTCGTATCCTCGACGATGACGAGCCGATACCCGTGTTCCCACGCAGCCCGGGCCGTCGACTCGACGCCCAGGTTCGTCGCGATCCCCCCCAGGACAATCGTTTGCACGCCCCTGCGTCGGAGTTGCAAATCAAGCTCCGTGCCGTAGAACGCCCCCCATTGTCGCTTGGTGATGAGGAAGTCGCCCGGCTGCTGCAGCCCTTCGGGCAGCGTCGCGAAATCCTCCGGGAATCCGCCCTCAGGTATCGGCATCGGCTTATCCGCCGGCGGCCGCAGCGCATCGCCGAGATCCCTCGACCAGCAGGCCCGGACCCAGACCACCATCGCCCCCGCATCCCGAAAACGCCCCGCCAGTTCGGTCGCCCTCCCAAGAACCTCCGCCCCCGAATACGGCGCCACGTCCCGCCTCAGCACCCCCTTCTGCAGATCGATCATCACCAGCGCCGTCGTGCGAGGATCGAGTTTCATCGCCGGAACCTCCTTGCTATCAAGGCAATCGCCGCGAGCCTCGTAGGCCCCGAAACATGAGGGGCGACTCACAAATCTATTTTATGAGGACACCCTCGCAAAAGTCAAGAATGTGCGGCTCCAGCGACGCCCCCGCTCAACACGCAGGCTTGAACTGGTTAATCGTCGATCGCCTCCTGGCCGGGTTCCCCGCGAGCGGAGATGCACGCGATGCCCTGGGGTTGAGGCTGGTCGAGCCGCACTAACTCGGGGACGTCTCGAGCCGGATCGCGGCGGGGACCCGGAGCCGGCCTGAGGTTCGCTCAAAACTCGTTTCGAACCGCTTCGGATGCGAGGATGTCATTGAAGACTGGCACGAAGTCGGTCTTTAACTCCAAAGTATCCGCCATCGCTTCTTGAATTCCGGTGGCACAGGCTCTGGAACTCCTCGGACATAGAGCCATGATTGGACTCCCTCCTCTGTTGCTTGCTTCCCTCCCTCGCGGGACTTCGTGCTCGGTCGGGCGAGTCAGCAAACCGACGATGCGGTGCTCATGGTTATCGCCGAGGCAGACTATGGGATGAAAGCCAAGTCAACGATGCAGGAGCTTCGAATCATTCGCGACAATGGATCTGTTACTGCCGAGGTCAGCGGTCAATTGTTCGAGGTCCTTACGCTAACTCGATATTCGGAGCCCGACGATCACACCCCCTTTAGCAAGCCTGATCCTTACGCTTACGCCCCTCACGGTTACTCTGGTCCTGTACTTTCCGCGACTTGAAGTATGCGTAGGGTTGAGATGTGGCGAGTAGACGGGGGCCGGCCCGGGCGGGACGATGGCGGTTACCACACTGCCTGACACCCCGAGCGGAGCCGGCCCCCATGACATCCTCGCATCCGACGCCCGCCCCTTGCCAGTGGTTCGCATGGCTCGCCGACGTCCTCGATCGCCGGACCGCACCGAGGCTCGCGCTCCTGCTCCTCGGCGCCGTCCTCGCCCGCGGCCGACGCACCGTCACCGCCTGGATCCGCGCCGCCGGCCTCGGCGACGAGTTCCGCTCCTGCTACACCGCCGCGGCCGCCGCCGGCAAGGAGGCCGATCGCATCGCCGCACGCCTGCTCATCGCGGCGGTCAGGCCGCTGCTCCGGGGGTCCACCCGGCTGGTCCTCGCCCTGGATGACACCCCGACGAAGCGGCACGGCCCGCACGTCCAGGGGGCCGGCGTCCATCACAACCCCACCCCGGCCCGGCCGGCTCCCCCTACGTCTACGGCCACGTCTTCGTCGTACTCGGGCTCCTGGCGACGCACCCGGCCAGGGGCGTCGTGGCCCTGCCCCTGCTGTCCCGACTCTACGTCCGCAAGGCGGACCTGCCGGCCATCGACCCCCGGCACCGGCCCGAGTTCCGCACCAAGCTGCAGATGGCCGTCGAGCTGCTCCGATGGGCCCAGTCCTGGCTCGACCTGCTGGGCCTGCCGATCTGGGTGGTTGCCGACGGAGCCTATGCCAAGAGGGGGTTCCTCAAGCCGGCGAAGTCCCTGGGTATGACGGTCGTGAGCCGGCTCCGCAGGGATGCGGCCCTGCGGACCCTGCCCGGGCCGAAGCCGCCGGGCCGACGCGGCCCGGCCCCGACCTACGGCCCGGATGCGATCGACCTGGCCAAGCGGGCCGGCCAGCGTCGTGGCTGGTCCACCGGCACGTTCGAGCTCTACGGGGAAGATGTGGTCAAGCGCTACAAGACGTTCACGGCGACCTGGAGGCCGGCCGGGGGCGCGATCCGGGTGGTCCTGGTGGACGAGCCGAAGGGATGGAGGGCGTACTTCTGCACCGACACGCGGGCGAGCGTGGCGGAGATCCTGGGGATGGTGGCCGATCGCTTCAGCCTGGAGATCGCCTTCCGCGACTGCAAGCAGGTCGTCGGGGCCGGGCAACAGCAGGTGCGGTTGATCCGTGCGAACGTCGGGTCGTTCCACATCTGCCTGTGGACGTTCACCCTGACCGAGGCGTGGGCGTGGTCGAGGGAGGATGGGGAGTTGGTAGACCGCTCGGCCTCGCCGTGGGACAGCCCGTCGCGTCGCCCGAGCCACGCGGATAAGCCGCCGGGCGTGGCGTCATGCGCTGCTGGGCGAGGAAATCCGCGCGGTTCTACGCCCGGGGGCCACCGAGGAGGAGATTCAGGCCGTCGCTGCCAGGCTGCTCAGCCTGGCAGCATGACATATACATTCTCACGGAAAGTACAGTCTGGTCATCAAGCCCGACTGTTCGCGTGCGCACTACTCCTTCGCATGCACGCAGATCCGCAGCACGGGTTCCTTGACTCTAATGACAAGTCCACGTTGGGAAAGTGTCTCGTCAGTGCCAAGGTTCTCGGCAATGAGTTGGGCGAGGCGCTCGCACGTTTCCTGACGTGGCAACTCTCTTCTCTTGAGGAAGGTGATGACGCCAGGTGCATCCAACTCTACGATCCGGTCTTCTACTCACTGGCATTGCTAATTCTAGCAATGCGCCTGCGTCCTGATCGAATGACCGAGAATGAGATTGGCCTGATCGCGGAATGGGTGCTTGCGCAAGAATCACAAGCGCCACGATGGTACCCACCGCCGCCCGTGTCATTCAGTGTTGGTTCGGGCTTCTGGAGACCACTCGCCGCTGAATTGAGGGATGGAATGAGAAGCATTCGTAACGGCAACACTCGGGAACTTCTTGAGATATGCTAGCTAATCCTATCGGAAGACTAATCCACGGCCGTCTCGAACCGGATCCCTGCAACGGGATCGGCTTTCCCAGGCAACCCGAGATCATTTAATCAAAATCTAAAACCATGTAGTACTACAACAGTTCATGGTTGTTGAGGCGACCCGTATACGACTCGTTTTAGCACCACGCTTCGGATGAAAACGGAATCACCATACTCGCGGAAGAACTCTCGGAGATCTTTCGTGCTTGATTTCAGCGTTCCGTCAGAAGTCTCATGCTGATCGTATCCTTTCAAGACATTTGGTTTCTCCTTCAACAACTTCTGCAGTTTCTCAGAATCCAGATGCTGCAAGATCACATAATTTCCATGGAATTCCGCACGGGCGAAGAGGTAGAGCTTACGTTTCTTAACCCCCTCTTCGATTTCAACCATGAAATCCAGATAGAGCCAATCACCGATAAATGATAGCCTTGCGGTCTCCAACTTCGCACTACTGCTACTACCAGTTTTTATGTTGAGAGGTGAGCCGGGCTCCTTACCTTGCTTGGAAATAGTCCATACCTCGTTGGCAAAAGCTACATCATATACAAAACGACCGTTATCAGCAAATTTCCCACTGATCTTTTCCCACGTTCCGAGGAGCCTGGTATCTTCAGCGGAGTTTCCAGGAGTCGCCAATGGCTCGACAGAGAAGAGGATGCATCCAGGGCAGAATGCGATTAGAGAGGCTAAAATCGCAAATCGTATGCGAGACATCGGTAAATCCTTCGAAGCCGTAACCTCAATATCCAGGCATCCGCCGATCGGCTTTGTAACCTTTTCAATCCCGACGTGACAGGCCAAAAACTGGTGTGGCTACTCCCCCTCACAGACTGGTACCTCGGCCCTCGCTCTTACGACCTCATGGGTCATTCGCTTCTCGCGACGGCCATCACAAAGATCTGCTCCATCTGATCCATCTAAGATTTCACGTCGAGGTGCTGCAGACCGCGGCCGTCCCGGCCGAGTTGAAGGCCAGGGAGAGCGTTCTATTCCAAGGACCTGGTGAGTAGAAAGTCGTCACCGCACATCGCGGGGAAAGGCGACGAGGTGGGTGAGGCGGATGTTATCGCAATCGCATCGAATGGACGTGAGCGGACTGGGCCACGAGCCTCGATCGGTTGCGAAGGCCGTCGCGATCTCGAGTAATTTGGGATACGGGCGACCGCGAATCGGCCGAGCAAACCGCAATTGGGCGCATGCCGTTGGGCGATTCCGGTCATCCCAACCGCGACTACCCTTCAAATGAAACTGTGGTCGCCAGCCCTTGCCGCATCATAAGGCTAATCGCTTCCACTCCACCAAAGGGTATCGTCTGCGGGGTTTCCGCGATGCCGTCAATCCACCAATTCGCCACAGCCAACAAAATCCGACCAAGATACCTGGGACTCAAGACTCGGAGTCACCAAAATTCCGGCGACCGCCGGGACCACTTTCTTCATGATATCCCGTTCGAAATGCAAAAGGACAGGCCAAGGCCTGTCCTTCATGGTCGGAACCGCGTCAAAGAGTCGGCTGTCTTTGATAAGAAGGGTTTATTCAGACAAACTCAGTTCTTCCAAGGACTTACGAAAGAGTGGAGCGGACCGGGATCGAACCGGCAACCTTCGCATTGCGAAGCGAGGGTCAAAATTCTTTCATATTTCATCTAGTTTTCCGCATTTGCTTCGTTTGCCGCCTTTCCCGGACCCTCGGATTCGCGCCGGCCCGCAGACTTTTTTCGGGGTTTTTCCGGCATCGTGGCGGGGCGTCGGATCCTACACTCGGGATCCCTGATCTCCCCGTCACTGCACGTAAACGGATTGATTTGCATGACTCCTGTCGATCTTGCGGATTTATACGAAGAGTTAGAGACGATCTATTCCACCGGGAATCACGCCAAGAAGACGCTCACGAAGGTGCGCCAGATGCTCAGGCTGCTCGGGGAGTTGCCCGAGGAGGACGGGCACCCGAGGCCCTCGTCGACGCGGGACCTGACGACGGCGAACATGGCGAGGTTCATCAAGCGGCGGCTGGGCGCGGGGCTGGCCCGGAACACGGTCCGGGGGGACATCGCCTACCTCAAGACGATCTGCACCTACGCCATCGAGCAGGGCTACCTGGACCGCGCGCCGGCCTGGCGGCGGATGCGGATCCGCGAGGAGCCGACGAAGATCAACGTCCCCATCTCCGTCGAGCAGGCGGAGCGGCTGTTCGACCTGCTGTATCGGCGATCGATCGACTGGGAGGGGCATCGGCTCTTCGCCCTCTACGCCGTGCTGCTGATGACCGGCGTGCGGCGACAGGAGGCGCTCCGGGCCCACATCCGGGACGTGAAGCTGGGCGAATCCAAGCTCGACCTGGTCGTGCGGGACGCCCGCTTCAAGACGGTCGAGTCGGAGAAGTGGGTGCCCATCCCGCCGCTGCTCGGGGAGATCTTGCGCGAGTGGATGCCGCGCTCGAAGTCGAAATGGCTGTTCCCGGGCGTGCGCCGCAAGGGCCCTTGGACCGACGGGCAGGCGGGCAACAAGGCGCTCGACCAGCTGCAGTCGGCGGCCAGGGAGGCGGGCATCGAGAAGCTGACGATGCACGGCCTGCGTCACACTTTCGGGACGCACGCCCTGGTGCACTTCAAGATCGAGCTCTGGGCCGTCCAGCGGTTCATGCGGCACACGGATTCGCGGACGACGCAGCGTTACCTGCGGATCGACTCGCCCGAGCCGCTGATCGAGCGGGCCAGCGTGATCAACTATCGCATCGCCAGGTAGCCAACCGCCCCGGGTGCGGGGGAGGGGATTCGTGGGGGTTCCCACTCCCCTCCCCCGGTCGGGGCCCCCTCGCGATTTCGCGGGAAGGGGTGCGAGGTTTCGCCAACCGGAAAACTCTCGCCGGAATTTCTTATCACGCTTGCCTAGGCTGCCGATCTACCATTCTGAGCGACGGCGCTCCGCACCTCGTCGGAGACGGTGGGGCGGCGGCAACCCCTGAGCTTCGGACCCAGCAGCGCGACGACGAGGTCGCACGACTCCATACGCAGCTCCGAGGCGCAGACGTCGATCAGGCTGACCATCCAGACGGGCAGGCTATAGGTCACCTTGACCTTGGCTTCCTTCTGCCCCCTCGTCACCTTCTCCGCCGGCTTATCAATGGAATCGTTGACGGGTTGAACCGTCGGCTGTTCTTCCTGAACGCCCTCCTGCTCGGGGCCCCTTCGACCTGTCTTCTTGGCAGGCTCCATCCCATCGTCCTCCCGTTGAATGAGTCGACGAGTCGACGCAACCGCGCGTCGGCTTGCCACTCCCCACCCTGATCGGTCCGCCGACTGATCGACCTTTCGTTCATCTGTCAATTCGTCCAGTCGAATCCGAATCGCCACGGGCGAGGGGGCTGCGCCTGCGACGGCCCCCCGCCTGACACCGGAGAGACCCAGCATGCGCCCGACGAAAGGGGAGGGGATCCCTCCCGACGATACGTGCGAACCCGCGCTCATGACGCCCCGGCGTCTGGCCAATGAAGTCCTGTCGATCACGGGCGAGCTGGCCAAGCTCATCGCCCGCGTCCAGGGGGTCGCCGCCTACGTCGATCACGCGAGCCTCGATACCACGGTAACGGGCATGACGTCCGACCTGGCTAACCTCGGGAAGATCCGGGGGAAGATCCTGATCGGCGAGATAAAGATCGTCGCCGGCCGCGACGATGCCGCCGGCCGGGACCGCTACCCGCTGTACGAGAAGCCGGACGGCACGCCCCGGACGAACGGCAAGCCCGACAAGAAAGGCAGGCGGAGCAAAGCCCCTGCGATCGCCCCGGGCTCCCCAGCGGCCAAGGTCATCCACGCCCTGCACACGGGAGGCCCTATACCGCCACAGGACGCGTCGTCGGAGTCGGATGACAAATCGTCCGGGTCGGAGACGGACGCCCCGGAGACGAGCCAGGAGGGCGGTTCGTCCCCCGATGACGAGCCGGCCCCGCCGGTCGCCCCGACCGACGATGTTTATCTCCTCCCGAACTGCCAGGAGTCTGGCACGTACGAAGCGAGCTCGATCCCGTCGCTCGTGACCCCTGACGCGATGGAACGCAAGCTCATCCGGATCATGAACGGCGCTCCCCCGCACGTCTCAGGGTTCGTCGACGTCGGCCTGCGTCGCTATGCCGTCACGTCGGTCTCCCGATCGGAGAAGGGAAGGACGTTCAAGCTCGTCCCCGTCCAACACCGCATGACATGGGGAGGCCCGCTGAGCAAGGAGAGGCATCCGACCCCGGAGGCCGGATGGTACGGGATCGTGCTGAATTACAAGAGCCATGAATACGTCATGGGGCACAAGTCCCAGGAGTTGACAGTTGTCACCAGCAAGCAACCCGCCCGGAAGCTGACCGACGCGGAGAAGGCCTCGAAGCTTGAGGCATCGAAGGCGAAGGGCGATCGCGAGCTGGCGAGGCTCCTCGACGACGACGATCGCCGGGCCCAGTTCAGGGTCGAGATGGGCCCGTCCGAACCCGACGACTCTCCCGAGACCGAAGACGCCGGCGAACTGGCGGAGGTTGCGTCATGAGGGAGATGACGACCTGGCACCGGGCGATGCTCAGCCCGCTGATGATCGATACCGTCGATGCCATCGAACACAACGATCACATCCTGATGATCGTCACTCTTGACGGGGAGCACTTCCAGCACAAGTTCGGGGAACGCTCGTCCTACTTCCGCACCCGTGTCGAGGCCATCAAGTGGCTGATCGACGTGCTCGAGGTCTCGGTCGAGTTCGCGAACGCCGAGCTCGAGGATTGCCAGAGGAAGCTCCGCAAGGCGAAGGCGTGGGCCGAGCAGGCGGGGGTTTCCGAGTGACGATCGTCGTCCACATCACCCACGTCTCGATCGTCCAGCTTCGGAGCGGCGTCCAGATCGCCGGGTGGAAGGAGTACTCCTTCCACCCGACCTGGGCGTCGAGGACGTCGCACACCGGCGCGTTCGCGATGGTCCGCAACGGGTCGCACCCCCTCACGCTCAAGGTCCCGCACGGATCGAAGCTGACGGACGACGGGCTATTCCTGCGGACCCACTTCAGCCCGTGGGGCCTCGACGCGACGAGCTGCTACCACCTCGCCGAGAAGGGCGAGCGGCTGTTCGGTTTCGTCGACGCCTCGCCGGCGATCGAACGCGCGGAGCCGCCCGTTGTCGTCGACCAGGTCGTCGGCCGAGTCGAGGAGCCGACGGCACCGGCAGACCCGGCCGAGCGGTGGGGGGTCGCCTTCAGCTTCAGCCCCGGCCGCTTCATGAGCTTCCTGGCGCGCGGGGGCCGGCGCGTCAGATCGACCATAGCCCTCGACGAGATCGAGAGCTGGCCCGATCGGAGCGGGCCCGAGGACTGGATCCGGGCGTCGGGCCTGGACCCGGAGCATATCACCGTCGGCCTGGGGATGAAGGCGTATGCCGCCTTGATCCCCGCCGACGCGGACGAGCTGCGGTACGGGATCCAGTTCGAGCTGACGTCCAAGTCGCCGGCCGGCGAACGCCAGGCCGAAAGGCCCGCCAGGCCGGCGACCGTCCAAGCGGCATTCGCGTTCTAACCGGCGGAGATCAGCATGCGCAACATCTATCACTTCATCCGCGGCGTGCAGGCCGTATACCGGCATCGCCTCGAAGAACACCGACTCGGCCGCCACTTCCGCGAGCTGAGTCACCGCTGCCTGTCCCACGGCCATCCCGACCTGGCTAGCCTGATCGCGAAGATCTGGGAGGCCCACCAGCAGGGGGACACGGTCTTCAAGTGCGTCAAGGACGGCACGAACTTCCGATTCCGCACCGTCGACCGCGACGAACCGGCCGCGCCGGCGAGGGGGAGGTCATGAGCGAGAAGCGACCGAAGATCCAGAAAGCACTCGCGAAGATCGCCGAGCCCGAGCCGATCCCGCCTCTCGAAAATCAGATCCTCGTCAGGGTTGCCGTCGTGCTCGAGGGAGTGGCGAGCTGCATGAGGTGCCGTTGCTTGGTCAAGGTGAAGGGGCCGAAGAATTACAAAATCGCGATCGACCTGCACATCGAATGGCTGGAACTGGTCCGCGCGATCGTGCCGAGAGACGCCTTCCTAATGCCGCTCGTCGGCGATCAGTCTTGGTCCGTGGCCCGCCCCGGCCGCGATCACTTCTGCAGCCACGCGATAATCCCGGCCGAAGGAAAGTTCCCGGAGTCCAACTCATGAGTACCTATCCGAAGCTGACGACCTGGTCGCAGCGCGAAACCTTGCCCGACTCGGAAAGCGAGCCGGGCATGCGGTTCAGGTTCGTCGAGGGGGAGCTGGCCCCGCCCTGGCTCTGCGGGGTCGACGGCCATTTCCACCACGCCACCCACGCGGACGCCTTGCGCTGCCGCGTGAAGTCGATCGCCGCCGGCGTCAAGGTGGCCTCATGACGCTCCCCTCGACTCGTCCCCTCTGGGTGATGCTCGAGGGGAATAAGCCCCGCCTCGCCAGCGAGTGCAAGGCGAGCGACATGGAGAACGCGGTGTACTGGTGTCGCGAGGGCGACGAGCGGTGGGAGACGATGACGGACACCGCCCGCCAGACGATGGGGGAGATGCTCCCGAAGAAGCAGAAGAAGAGCGCATGAAAAAACCCCCTCCCACAATCCTTCGTGGGAGGGGGCCTACTCGCGAGTCAGTGGACACAGCCTAACCGGCACGACCGCTACACGTCAACCTATGTTGCGCAAAAACAACGGGCATGCTTTGCATGTCTTGATCGAGACCCGCTGCCCGTCGCGGGCCCCGCCCGCGCACTCGATCCCGCCGCATCCGCAGCCGGGCAACCTCGCGTGCTCGCAGCCGGCGACGACCAGGAGCTTCTCCGCCTCGCTCGGGGCCGGGTCGCTCACGCGCTCGGCCCCGCAGTTCGCCTTGCAAAGGGCGGGCGCGACGATGCCCGCGCAGAACGTCGGGTAGTGCGGGCAGCCCGGGCAGAAGGGGGGACGGCTCATCTCAGCTTCAACCCCCCGGCGCTGCCGGACTGATCGAGCGTGATGCGTTCGCCGCTCCCGCTCGCGAGGTACGAGCCCAGGGGAAGCTCCTCGAGCACGCCGACGCCCGGGAGCTGGATGAACCAGTGGCGGATGACGAAGGGGTCGCAGGTGTCCGCGTCGGGATCGGGCGGGGGACCGTCTTCCTTCGGCGGGGGAGGGAATGGCTGGGACAGGAACGAGGACACCGAATAGGAGGTCGGGAACGCGACCTGGCAATCGTTGATGCCGAAGTAATTGCCGCTCGGTGCCACGATGACGTTGAGGGCGATGATCAGCCGGCACTGCGCCACGTAGGCGTAATCGTAGTTCAGCCGGATCGCATCCCCCACCCGGATGGGGGTCGGCCCCGAGAACCAACCGAAGTCGGCGAACTTGAAGTAGGCCGGATTCGGTCCGACGTCCTGGACGCCCTGGTAGATGCACACCGTCTTCCCGTCCAGGTCGGCCGGAGTCCGCTGATACGTGAACGTCCGCCAGGGCCGGCCCGCCTGCAGCACATCAATTTGGCTGGGGACCGTGCCGCATCCGCTGCAGGGGCCTCCGCCTTCCGGCGTCTTCCTCCCGAGCCGCTTGTAATCGAACCAATACGAGTCGTCGTCGGCGGACTTGCGGAGCTTCACGACCCGGCCGCTCATGTCGGCCGTCTGGCGGAGAGGGTACGCCTTGGTGCCCGTCCGCCCGCCCGGCAGCTCCGCCCAGGTGATCGGCTCGTGGTTGGATTCGCCGGGCTGCGCGTACACCTCGGTGAAGCTGTAGGGCACGCCGCCCCCGTCCTCGTCGCTCGAGAGCCGTGCGTAGAACGGCAGCTCGCGGAGGGCCCGCGAGTCCATCGACGGGCCGAACGCGTCGAGCGTCTGCCCCCGGGAGAGCAGCTCCGCCGCGCGGGCCCGATCGTTGAGGAGCCGGGTCTGGATCGCCCGGCCCGGCCGCTGCCTACCGACGTCGATTGGCTTCATCCGCAGTTGTCCGTCTGGAAGATCAGGAAGCCCGAGTAGTAATCCCGCTCGAGCCAGACGACCGTCGTCCCGTCCGTCGGCAGCTTGTCGCCGAAGTTCTGCTCGATCGCCGGGTCGGCGTCCGCCGTGCCCGACCAGCCTTCGATGTCCAGGTACTGGGTCGGGTCATCCTTGTCCATGTAGACGGCCTGCCAGTCGTACTTGCCGTAGCGTCCCCCGCCCGTGAGCTTCGCGTGGAAGCCGAGCCTGGTCGTCGCGTATTCGAAGGGGACGCCCGCCGCCGTGCCGCCGGCCAGGCCGGGGCCGACCGTCCGCCGCGTCAGGCGCTCGATCTGCTCGTTCGGCCGGTTGATGGTCCGGGCCCGGATCACATGGCCCGGCCGCTGCCTCCCGAGATCCTTGCCGCCGCCCAGCATGCCTCACCTCGGTTCGTCAGGGGGACGCGAGGTCATTGCCGAAGAACCAGCTGTGGCTCGCGTATTCGAACGGGGCCCGGCCCGATCCGTCCTTCTGGCTGTTGACCGTGTGGTATTCCCCGTCGCGTCCCAGGAACTTGTTGAACTCGGTGTCGTCGTTGCCCATGAACTTGTAAGAGACCTTGTACGCCTGATAGCCCGTCATGGGGTCGGCCATCGGGGTCGCCTCGCCCATGCCGACGAACATCAGGCAGCCGCGCGGGAACGTCCTGTCGCTGATGGTGATGTCGTCGGAGTTGATGGTGCCCGCGAGCTTCATGCAGGCGGCGACCGGGGGATAGGGGATGAACTCCCTGGTGATCGTCACCTCCGAGTGGGCCCGGATGATCCCCAGCGAGTTCTCCGCCACCGGCGCGCCGCTGAGGGCGGGCATGTAGAAGGCCCCCCCGGGCGGCGTGAACACCTCCGGGGCCGTCGTGATGTTGAGCGTCGTGAAGGGCGGGTACGACTCGTCCTGGATCCAGGGGGGAACGGTGAACTGGGCCGTGACGAGGGCGAACTTGTACGTCGGCCAGCCGTCGCGCCGGGTGGCCGGCAGCAACCCCTTGATCCCGCCGATCCCCGTGCAGAGGGCCTTGGGGTAGTCCGGCAGCATCGCCGGCTTGAGGAACGTCATGTACGTGCCGTTCAGGGTGACGCCCCCCATGAGCCCGCGTATCAGCTTGAAGCGGGAGGCCCACGGGCACTTGATGATGACCTCCGCCGACACGCCCGACTCCAGCGACACGGATTCGCCGTACGCCTCGCTCCCGTCGGCGCTCGTGAGGTCGTACGAGCAGGCCACGCCGTTGAGGTAGAAGTAATACCCGTTCGACATCACGCCGGTCCTGCGGCGACGGCCGCGTTGGGTTTCGCGTTCTTCTGGGCGTCGAGCAGCTGCTTCTGGGTCTTGAGCTGCTCCTGGTTGACCTTGAGCAGCTTGTCGTCCTTCTTCTCGAAGAAACTCTCTTGGATGTTTTTGACGTAAGAATCCAAGTCCTGATGCTTGGCCTGCTCCTGCTTGCCCTTCTTCTTCTTACCCAGGTCGGGGGCCTCGCCCGTCCCTTCCTTGGCCTTCTCGGGGTCTTTCAGCTCCTGCTTCTTCGCCATGTCGGCGGCGAGCGCGGCCTTGTCGTCCAGCCGCTTCTGCTCGCGGCCGGCCATGCGGTCCATGATCGCCTGGCGCTCGGCGGCGTATCCCGCCGCTTTGCCTTCGTCCTCCTTGAACTCGAACCCCTCGGTGCGGAACCCGACCTTCTCGAACAGGTTCACCTTCACCGCGTCGGCGATGCCCTTCATCGACTCGGGCACCTCCATGCCGATCGCCTCCCAGAACTTGAGCACCATGTTCCCGATGTCGAGGAACTGCTGCGAGAAGGCGAGCCCGATGTACTGGATCGAGTCGAGGAATATGTTCACGAACTGCCCGCTGAGCCACGACGCGAACTGGCCCATGTAGCTCTGCACGCCGTCGATCGACTGGGCAACATCGAGCACCGTGAGCGCGACGATGTCGGACCAGTTCCGGAAGGTGACAGAGAGGACGTCGATCACGTCGACCATCCACTGGACCCACGGGCCGACGGTGCCCCGCGCGGATTCGACGGTGCCGCGGATCGACTGCGCCACCTCGCCGAAGACGCCGGACAGGGCCTTGACCACGGGCAGGAGGTAATCGCCGATCGCCGCCCCGGTGAGCTGGACCTGATTCCAGAGCAGTTGGAGCTGGGCCCACGTGTTCTGCCCCTGGATCTCCACTTCTTTCTGGATGGACGCCTGGGACTTCCATTCGTCGTTGGAAGTCTTGATCGCCTCGTCCAGTTTCTCGGCCACCTGATTGAGCTGGAGGATCGCCCCGGAGGCTTTCACGCCGTCCATCTTCAGGCCACTCAGGGCCTTGAACTTCTCCAGCTTTTCCAGGCTGTTGACGCCCTTGAGCAGCAGCTTCAGGGCTTCGATGGGGTCGGACCTGACGGCGTCGGCGAACTGCTTCGTGCTCACGCCGGCGACCTTGGCGAACTTATCGACCTCGGACGCCATCTTCCCGAAGATCTGGCTGAACGTCGAACCGGCGACCTCGTTCTCGAGGCCCGCGTCCTTGGCGGCGGACGATAGCGCGAGGAGTTTCTGCGGCGAGAGGCCCAGGGTCGCCGCCGTGCCCGCGAGCCGATTCGACACATCCAGGATGTCGCGGCCCGTGGCCGTGCTGCTGTCGTCCAGCTTGTTCAAGGCGCTGGCGAATGATAACGCGTACTCCGGGCCCAGCTTGAATTGGTTCAGAATGCGGGCGATCGAGGTCGCCGCCTCCTCCGCCGGGATGTCATCCAGGGCGATCTTGATTTGCGCGATCGCCTTGGTGTAGGCGAGGATCCCCTCGACGCCCTGGATGCCGAGCCGGCCCGCCATGCCGGCGATTTCGTTGATCTCCTCGTTGGACACGCCGGCCATCGTCGTGCCGATGGACTGCAGCCCGCGCTTGAGGCGTTCGAAGTCCTCGCCGGCCAGGCCGGTCGTCTTGCGGATCGCGGAGTACTGCTTCTCCAGGTCCGCCCCCATCTTCACGGCGGCGGTGGTGCCGGCGGCGACCCCGGCCAGCGCCACCGTGACGCCGCCGAGCCCGAGCGTCGCGCCGGCGGCCATGCCGCCGATGCCGAGCAGCCCGTTCTTCACGCGTCCCAGCGTGCCCTGCAGGGGCTTGTCCCTGCCCGTGATGTCGACGAAGAGTTCGGCGAGTTTGAAGGCCACGGTCTACTCCAGCCACGCCGCGACGGCGCGTTCGCGCTCCTCGAGCATGCGCCGGTACTCCTCGACGTTGGCGAGGGTGCGCCGCCCGGGGGGCTTCTCGGAGATGAGGCAGAGGATCTGCGGGATGGTGAGGGAGAAGACTTGGGCGGGGGCCCATTCCTTGTGCTTCAACGCCGAGTGGATGAACGCCCACCAGTCCCATTGGTCTTTCGGCTTCGCTTCGGACGGTCCTGTTTCCCACTCGGCGTCGGGGCTTTTGGGCGTTCGCTGCCCATGACCATGTCGGCATTCGTCGCCTGATAGACCCGGGCCACGTCGCCGATGGTCATCCTGCGATAGAGGCGGTCGGCGTCCTCGTCCGTGAAGTCCGGGCGGGACTTCCGGATGCTCAGGAGCAGGAGCTGCTTGACCCCCTCGAGCGTGCTCAGCAGCGCGTCCGCGTCGGGCCGGCCGATCAGGTGCTTGCAGTTCGAGGATTGCTCCATCGCGATCCTGAACAGGAACTGCTGCTGGGTCACGTTGTACTCTTCGCGCTTCTCCTTCCCGTCGTCGTCGAGGGTGACGCGGCCGGCGGAGATCTGCTTGTTCACCAGGTCGAACGGGTCGGGGTACTGCCGGTCGACCCACTCCTGCAGCTTGCCGAAGTCGTCGATCGTCAGGGGGTGGAGGTCGAAGACCTCCCCCCCGACCGTGAGGCGCTTGGCCTGGCCCGTGAGGCTCGATAGGTCGTTCATGGCTTAGAGGGTGCCGCCGGGGGTGAAGATGCCGTTGGATTTGAACGAGGCCTTCCAGGTGACCTTGTCGTCGATGGGGACGTCGCACGAGAAGTTCTCGATGTCGAAGAGGCCGCTGCCGAACAGGATTCCCGCATCCAGGCCGAGCTGGACGGGGACCGCGTCGACGTTGGAATAGAGCAGCGCTATGACCTTCTGCGGGACTCGGTTGACGTCGAAGACGCCCTCCACGTCCAGCGTCTGGGCGACCTTGACCGCCTGCTGCGTGGCGTGGATGAGCCTCGACGCCGGGTCGTAATCCGCGCCGTCGGTGGTGTCGGCGAGCGTCTTGTCGACGCTGGGGCTGTACTTCGTCAGATAGACGCGGTCGCCGGCGAGGATGAAGAAACTCGCCTTGCCGGTGAGCTTGCCGTTGGGGTTTGCCATGTCCGCTCCTTTCAATAATCTACGCGAACGACGATATACTTGAACTCAAGCACGTATTCATATTGGGTCGCGGAGCCGGGCCCGATGTCGCCGGCGTCCTCGTCATCCCAGTAGTGGTTCCCGAGCCGGAGGTACTCGAGCACGCCGTCCTGGAACGTGAGCGGCGCATCCTTCAGGGTCTTGGCCACGAGCCGCCCGAGGTCCCGGGCCTGTCGCTTCCCGGCGGCGACGATCCTGATCTGGAACATGCCGTCGCCGTACGAGACGGAGGAGCCGTCGGCGTCCTCGCCCTCGCGCTCGAGGTCTTCGGCGATCTCCTCGTAGACCGCGTAGGGGAGCCCGGGCAGGCCCTCCGCCTGGTCGGCCTGGAACTTGGTCGTCGCCGGCGAGCCGGGGTCGTCGCCGAACGCCGCCGCGACGCCCGGGTAGTTCCGCAGCCATCGCATGGCGGCGGCGGGCATGTCGGGCGGGAGGCCGGCGGCGGTCCAGGGGGTCCGCACCAGGTGCCATCTCGCGGCCGGCGGGAGCCTGCGGAGCGGGGGGCGGACCACGATCGGCCGGGGCGGCTGGGTCGTGACGATCGCCGACTTGATCTGGGGGCGGATCGCGAGCTGGATCGTCGCAGGCCTGCGGAGCCTGGGGGCTGCGACCACGATCGGGGGCCGATGCCGGATCGCCGCGGGCCTCGTCATGCGGACGATCGCCGGCGGGACCGGGGGCCGCTTCGCCCGGGGTGGCCACGCCGCCACGATCGGGGGCTGCACGCGCGAGGGCCGGACGAACGGGGCCTTCACGACCCGGGCCGGCGGGGGCAGGCGTCTCGGTTGCACGGGGCGGAAGACCGTCGGGATCGGCCGGGTGATCGGGAGCGACCCGGTCGACGACAGGATCGACGGCTTCGGCGGCAGCCGGCGAGCTGCGGGCCTGGGGGGGACGATCGGCAACGTCGGCGTGATCGCCCGGAGCTGGGCCGGCGTCCGAAGGCAGGTCGACCGGGGGGGGATCGGGCGTCGGGCCGCGGGCCTGACGATGATCGGCCTCGGAGGCAATGCCGTGGGCTGGGCCCGGCTCATGCCGACGATCGCCGCCGGCGGGTTGCGTCGTCTGGTCGCGTAGCGACAAACCACCGGCTGGAAGATCTTGGGGAACTGAGAGACGGGCGAATGGAGGGCCCTGGTTGCCTTCCTGGCGGGCGTCCGCTGCCGGACCGCCTGGGACACGACCGGGGCCCGCGGGCCCGCGGGGCGGAGCGTGGGGGGCCTCACGACGACGGCGGGCCGGGCCTGCGGCCTCGACGGCTGACGCCGCCCGATGACGGGGCTGTTCGGTTTCGCGGGGGCCCCGAGCTGGCCGGGGGTCCGCAGCACGATCGCCGGCCGGCCGGCCCGGGGCCGCAGCGTGAGCGCGGCGTGGCGGGGCTTCGGCGGGACGATCGGCATGATCTGGGTCGGGGTCCGCAGCACGACCGCCGGCCGGCCGAGCGGCCTGCCTTGCCGGCCTCCGCCCTGGATCGGCGCGGTGCCGACGACGTAGACCTTGGGGATCGGCGGCGGGCGGTAGATCGCGCGGTGGGTGACGACCGGCTTGACGACGAGCCGCTTCCGGATCGGCGGCGTGTGGACCACGATCCGGGAGGGCCGGCCGGTCGCCGTCGGCGTCTGGATGGCGGAGGCCTGCGGCGTGGGCCGGGGCCTCCGGGGCGGAGGGCTGACGACGGGACGCGGGCAGCGCATGTTGGTCGCCGACGTCGGCAGCGGCGTCCTGGTGGCGACGGGCCGGGGCCAGCGCGCACCGAGGACGCGGATCGGTGCCTCGCAGACGACGGGCGTCTGGTAAGGCACCGTCGCGGAGACGACCACGACGACCTGGGTCGACGCGATCTGGATCCGTCGCTTCCGGTTGATGACCTGGATATTCACGGCGGGAGGGCCTGTATAGAACCGTGTATATTTCGCGCCGCTTTCGCCAACGCCGCCCGCCGATTACTCCTCGTACTTGGCGGTCAGGTAAGCGTTCACGCCCTGCGGGCAGCTCACCTTGAAGCCGAGCCGGGTGCCGCCGGGGATCATGATCTCCTGGCCCGGGGGGAAGCTGTACGCGTACAGCCCGCCGAACACGGGGACGGTGTACGACTCGAGGAGGTCGCCGGCGGTGGGCTCCACCGTGTACGTGTTCTGCGAGCTGGCCTGCAGCGTCTCGGACACGCCGCCCGGCTCGTTGATCTTGGTCGGGGCGACGGCCGTGTTGGTCGCCGTGCCGGCCGTGGTCTGCCGGACGATCTGCACGGCGCACGGGGTGTTGGCGCTGTTCGTGCCGTCGAACGAGATCTCGTACCCGATCACCTTCAGCCGCTGATTCGCCGGGGCGACGATCTGCAAGAGGGTCTGGGGGGTTCCGCCGGTGATGGCGACGGGGCCGACCTTGAAGCTGCCGATCAAACCTGCCATGGGAAACACCTTTCTGGACTGGCCAGGAGAAGAGGAAATCAGTCGCGATTCAGGTAGTGGAACGGGGGGATCGGGACGACGGTGATCGCCGTCCTCGAGAGCGGGTCGTGCCGGACGTTCGGAGGGTTGCAGCTCCGTGCGAGGAACGCCGGCGTGGGCAGCCTCCTCGCCGGCCCGCGGGGCACGGAGAGGACGCGAGGGAGCGGGGTGACGATCGGGGCTGCCGGGATGAAGTCGACCAGCACGTACACCGTGCTGATCTGCGTGTCGCCGAAGTCGGAGGTCCGGCAGCGGACCTGCAGCGATGCGAGGTCGCTCGTCGTCCACGCGACGCCGGTCGCCGGGTTCGTGGCGGCGAAGATGCCGAAGGGGGGATAGCTCCCGATCGGGAGCGTCGGGTTCCCTCTCCCGTAAGCGGTCCCGGATATCAGGTAATCGAAATAGACCGTGTTCGTCGCGCCCGACTCGGCGAAGATCACGAGCTTCACCGCGTTGATCGTGCTGCCCGGGGTGATCCCGACGGTCGCCGGGTCCGTAAGCGTGAAGTCCTGGACCCGATTCGGGTTCGTGGCCACGATGGCGGTGGTCGCCCCGTCGGAGGGGACCTCGTCGACGTCGGCGTATGACCCGGTCCACTGGCTGTTCGAGCCGGCCCCCGCGGGCACGAGCACGCAACCCTGGGAGCCGACCGACGCCGGGGCCGTGCCGGTCGACCAGGCGATGTCGTCGAAGAGGACGTCATAGCCCGAGCCGCTCGAGTCGTAGTACTTCCCGAACGCGACCTGGTCGATCGCGCCGATCGCCGTCTGCGCCGAGCTGCTGCCCTGGGACACGCCGTCGAGGGTGAAGTTCCAGGGGGCCGACCCGCTGCTCGAAGTGCTCAGGATGCTCAACTCGACGAGGTGCCAGGCCCCGGTCGTGACCCCGGCGAACTGGTACTGGAAGACCCCGCCGTATTCGAGGGAGAGGTTCGAGGAGCTGTCGATCGAGATCGCCCACACGGGCGTCCCGGAAGCCAGCGTCGTGAAGACCCGCTCCTTCGCCGATGGGAGGGCCGCGACGTAGATCCAGAAACGGAACTTCACCGTGGTCCCGGCCGAGAACGTGGCCTTCACCAGCTCGCACGTCTTCGCCGCCGGGAAGGTGATCGCGTACTGCCCGAGCGTGACGGACGCGACCCCGGAGCCGACCGGGTTCGCGCGGAGGCAGTACGCCCCGGAGTGCGCGCCCGTCGCGCTGGCGGACACCGCCCCCGCCGACGCGTAGCACTCGGCCAGGTCGCCCGTCTCGAAATTCAAGAATCCGTCGATTGCCACGCGGGGGGCCCACCATATAATGCACAGGTGCTATGTGCGTATATTTTTGATGTTCACTTTAGAACATCTTTGGTTTGCATTGGAGATGCCGTGATCCCCGAATGGTCGCGAATCGAGAGGCGAATCCCGCTGCTGTCCGTGCTGCCGATCCTGGCGGCGATCGTGCTCGCGGTGTGGCTGCTCGGCCCGTCGGAGAAGGCGGACCTGAAGCCGGCGGTCGCGAGGATCATCCCGCCCGACCATGACCCTATGTGCCCGTGCTGCAGGGCCCAGGCGCTGGCGCGTCAGCAGATGACCCCGGAGCGTGCGAGGGAGATCGCGAAGGCGGCGGCGGAGTGTGCCGAGCGGCTGCGGTACGAGGGGAACGTCCCCGTGCATCCCTCGAGGAGGTGAGTCAGGGCATGGGCCGGGAGAGGATCCTGCGGATCGTCGACTTCATCTCGTACAGGGTCTTGAGCAGGAAGGGGCGTGGCTTGAGGTTGCCTTTCCTGTTCCCCTTCTCGAGCGCCCGGCCGTAGATCAGGTTCGTGCCGACGCGCCCGGCCAGGTCGACCAGCTCCCACGCGATCGACCCTCGAAGCCGCCCCTTCTGCTTTCGCGGGGGTTCGCCCGGGGCCGACGGCGCGACGTTGTACCTGCGTTGCCCCTTGCGGACGGCCTTCCGCTTGGCGGTCGCCTTCCTCGATTTGGGGGCCAGGCCCGTGCCCGGTACCGAGAGCTTCTCCTTCACGCGGTTCACCAGGGCGATGCACGCGGCCCGGATGTTCTGGCGGACGTGGGCCTTGATCGCCGACTTCGCCGCCTCGCCGTACCACTTCACGTTCCGCATCATCGCACCTCTTGGGCGGTCACCTTCAGGACGAGGCCCGAGCCGATCTGCGGGAGCTGGCCGAAGACGAAAAGGTTGTGGCTCACGCCGGCGGCGTCGACCCACACGACCAGGTCTTTGATCGCGAGCTGGTGATCGTCGAAGAACCACAGGTCGTATTTCGTGACCTGCGTCGTCCGCTTGTTCTGGGTGACCTGCTCGACGCTGATCGGCTGGACCGAGCAGGCGACCCCCTTGGCGATGAGGCTGGAGATGTCGGCGACCGCCCCGGAGTCGGCGTCGAAGTCGGGCCTGTAGCGGTACAGGTCGACGGTCCCCGTGCGGAGGCGTGCGGATGGGCTTCGCATGTCAGGCCCGCCTGTTCATGTATTTGTAGATCTTGCCCATGACCGACCGGGGCATTTCCGACTGTTCGGTGTTCAGCTCGTACGAGTGCCCGCCGATGCGTTCCGACTTGAGGGACTGGTCGTTCTTCAGCGTGGCGAACTGGAACAGGATCTGCTCGATCGCCGCCTGCTGCACGTCCTGGGGGATGACGTCGAAGCCGGCGTCATAGATCAGCCGGAGCCCGTTCCTCTCGCCGCCGACGTCCAGGTCGCCGTACGAGGTCGACAGGTACGGGCCGAAGCGGATCGAATTGAAGGCGTCGGTCCCCTCGTCGACGAATGCGATCTCCCCCTCTTCGGGCTCGAGCGTGAACGGCACCCGGTCGACGTGGATCTTGAGGGTCGCCGGCGAGTCCCGGCCCAGGGCCGGGATCGCGCCCTGCACGGCCCGGAAGTGGCTCGTGCCCCATTGCCCGTAGGACGTGGCTACCGTGGCCGTCCAGCCGTTCCCCAGGGCGTTGATCGCGTCGGCCAGGGCCTGGACAGTGACGTACAGGCCGAAGTCCAGGAAGGCCGAGCTGAGCACTCCCGAGGCCTCGCGCTCGAGGGTCAGGCCGGTCACTCGCGGCGGGAGGTCCGGCAACGTGAACGATCCCTCGGTGGCCAGCTCGATCGTCGCATCTTGGTTCGCCGACGTCTGCGTGTTGCAGACGGACAGGACGGTGGTCGCGTTGGTCGCCAGCTTCAGGATGCGATTGACCGGGAAGTTCCGGGCCAGGATCGAATTGCCCGGCTGGCTCGCCGTGTACAGGCCGTCATAGATCTGACGCTGGAACGTGCGGTTGAGCGTCTTCGAGAACAGCCTGCTCGCGGCGGTGATCTGTGCCGGGAGCTGCGCCACTTCGGCGGGGGAGAGCCCCGCCGAAGCCAGCGCGGCCGTCGCGTACTGCAGGGTCACCAGGTCGATCGGGTCGCCGGTACCGGCGACGACTTGAGGCCCGCCGGCGATGAGTGGCATCAGGGCACCGTGAGGTTGAAGGTGAACATTGCCCGGGAGAGTTTCGCCGACGAGCTGGTCACCGTGGCGACGTAGTCGCCCGGGGAGACGGACACCGACCAGTTCCCCGACGCGTCGGTCTGGGTCTGCGCCACGGCGTTCGCCGTCGAGGGGTTCGACGAGAACGGGAGGGCCGCATAGAACGTCACCCACAGGCCGGCCTGCGGCGTGCCCGCCTGGCTGTAGATGGTGAGGTTCCCGACCCCGTTCGAGTCCTTGCCCAGGAACGTCTGGTCGACCACGCGAGCGGCCGGGGCGAACTGGCCGACCAGGACGGCCCCCTGCGGGGCGATCTCGAATGTCGACGTGTTGTCCGGCGTGGTCGACCAGCTCCGGGTGATCGTGGCGGTCCGGGTGGATCCGGCGTACCCCGAGATGATCTGCGACTGCTGGGCACCCGTGCCGCCGGTCAGCGTGACGAGCTGCCCGACGTACGTCCCGTCCACCGGGCTGGCCCCGGCGTCGAGCACGATCGTCGTGGCCGAGCCCCCCTGCGCCGTGCCGCTGCGGATGACGGACGAGGCGGGCAGGTTGTCCGTCTTCGCCTTCACCGCGGCGATGCCGGCGGCGTTGTCCGCGCTCTGGCTGACGCCGAACGTCTCCTCGTAAACGAGCCCGCTCGTGCTCTCCAGCCACTTGATGCGGCCGGCCCAGCTCGTGTCGAAGTTGGCGATGTTGACGTCGTACGAGCCGGTCGCGGTGACCGCCCCGAACGAGCCCTCGGTGATGCCGGTCCCCGTGATCGGCCCGATCGGGCTCGAGCCGTCGACCAGGACGATCTGATAGCTGACCGTCGAGGCGAGGCCCGAGTAGGCGGACCCCAGGGTGAAGTTGAACGGCCTGGTGACCGTCGCCGCGCCGGCGAGCTGGCCGGCGACCAGGGCGACGAGCAGGAACGCGGAGGTCAGGAAGCGACGCATGGGGGAACGGGCTCCGTGTTAAGCGGCCTTGTCCAGCCGATAGCGGTAAGGTGGCGGGGCGACGGGCCGTTCCGGCATCCGGAACACCAGGCCCTCGTCAGGCCTCCGCGCGGGCATGCGGATCGTGACGCTGGTGGCCATCAGCCAATCGCGGATGGCCTGCGCGATGCGGTCGCCGTAGTAGTAGTGGCCGGTCTTGACGGGATGGATGCGGTCCGTCCAGATATACCGAAACGAGATGTCGTTGCTGTTGTTGAGCTGGCCCTGGTAGGACGTGCCGGTCATCCAGTTGCCGGACGGGTCGTCATAGATCGGGATGTACAGGCTGTTCGAGTCGGCGAATTGGTTGAACGCAGCCTGGACGGCCGCGGCGAGGTCCGCTTGAGTCTGGAGAGGGAACGTCGTCCGGGGCCAAGGGCTCACCACGATGATCGGGGCGATGGGGTTGGCCGCCCGGGCCGCCTGGAAGCAGGTGAGGGCCTTGGCCTGGAGGTCCGGGAGGGCCGTCGCCGTGTTGTCGTTGCCGTTCACGTCGTTCGTGCCCAGGGCGAACACGTACACGTCGTAGGCCTGCGCCGAGAGGTCGGCGATCCGAACGGGGTCGCTCGCGGGGGGCAAGGCGCCGCTGGCCTTGGAATAGCCCGTGCTCCCGAGCGCCATGCAGGTGGGTCGCCAGCCGAGCTTGGCCGCGACGGTCCGCGCCCAGTTCACCGACTGCATGCCGGTGTCCCTTGGCGACCCGGCCGTGTAGCTGTCGCCTACGAACGCGGCGTTGATGACGTCCGTGTCCTTGGGCTTCCAGATCGTGTAGCTCGGGTCGACGGCGATCCGCCGGAGGAAAGCCACGCCGCCGGCCCCGCCGCAGGTCTCGTCCGTCTGCTGGTTGCCCAGCTCGAGCCGGACGCGGCGGACCTTGGACGAGCCGAAGGCGACGGTCACCGAGCCGGGGTTCGACCCACACGGGTTGCCGTTGTTGTACATCGTCGTCGGCGTGGTCGAGACGTACTGCATCGGGCCCCCGTTCTCGGAGACCGCGACCATCACGCCGCCCTCGGCCGTGCGGAAGTAGCCGAACGAGATGTTCGGCGAGTCCGTCATCGTCTCGATGTACCAGCCGTTCTGATTGCCGACGACCCCGCCGACGTTGGAACCCGACGTGGTCGAGACCGACTTGACGTTGATGTAGTTGCCGGCCAACGCGCCGCTGGTGTTGGCGAAGACTACGCCCCCGACGACGATGATCTTGTCCTGGTTCTGCAGGACGCCGCCGTTCGCCAGGTAGTACGAGTTCGTCTGCGAATCGCCCGAGGCCGACGTCACCGTGGGCGGCGACGTCATGGGCAGATTGTCGATGACGTTGTTGTTGGCCGCTCTCGATGCCGCCCGGCGTAGACGGTCCAGGAGCATCCGCTTCGGCGTCAAGCCGTAGTAACGCCCGCCCGGTGTGACACCATCGCCGATTCGCGACAGGTCCGTGTCGCTCTCGACGACGGTGTAATTCTTCCCGATGACGAAGGTCGACGCCTGCGCCTTGGTCTTCGAGATCTCCGGGGGGATCGGAGGTCCGCCGGCCTCCGCCGTGCGCGGGTGCGGCGCGAGCGAGGACATGGCCATGGCGAACCCGGCCACGAGGAACGCGGGCAGGAAGCGGCGGAGCGTCTTCATGGGTCGATCGGCCTCGGTTGGGGGGCGGGACTCGCCGGCGTGTTCGCAGGCACGCCGGCGAGCGAGGGGGAGGTTTAGTTGGCGACCAGGGTTTGCGTCGCGGCGACGTTGCTGTAGTCCGACGCCGGCGAGTACCGCGGGCTCCCGCCCAGGGCGAGGACGCTCCCCTGGCTCGCGCCCGTGCCGATCGTGAGAACGCCCTTGAGCCAAGGGCCCTGGCCGACGCTCATGAGCGCCGTCTCGGAGACCTCGACGATGAGCAGGTTGGTCGCCCCGGTCGTGACCTGGGTGACCGTGGTGCCGCTCACGTCGGCGTAGGTGCCGCCCTGGGTGGCCGACGCCTGGACCTTGAAGTCGACGGTCCCGCCGAGCGCGCCGCACTCGACGAAGAAGATCACGCGCCGCATGAGCTGGGTGTTGAACGGGCCGACGGTCTTCGTGCCGACCGTCTGGCTGGCGGGAGCGAGCCAGCCCATGACGGCCAGGCCCTCGCTCATATTCTCATTGAACATGGGTCGATCCCCTTGCGGGATGGGAGTGGTTCGTGGGAAGGGTCGGGGCCGGACGGGTCCGGCCCCTCACGCGGCTGACGGGTCGATTACTGCAGGGCGATGAACGCGCTGACCTGGTTCGACTGGGAACCGTCGGCGAGGTAGATCGGGCCGCGCTGCCAGGGCTGGCCGTCGTTGCGGATCTTGAGCCGGATCGCCAGCTCGTCCTGGTCGAAGCGGAAGTGCTCGCTCAGGCTGATCTCGAGCCCGCTCCGCTTGCCGTGCAGGTACTTCGAGCTGTCGATCAGCATCAGGTCCCCCGTGCTGCCGGGGGCCGGGGCCTTCTCGCTGAACTCGAGCGGGATGCCGAGCAGCGAGCCGCCCGGGGCCTGCGCGATCGGGCCATCCTTCGAGGCGGGCCAGTTGGGCAGGAAGATGAACCGCCCGCTGGGATCCTGCAGCTGCATGATGTCGCTGAAGACGTACGGGTGGGCGATCCAGCGCAGGTTCTTCGCGCTCGGCATCGCCTTCACGCGCATCGAGAACACGTCCTGATACTTGACGCGACCGGACGTGTTCCGGGTGACCATGAGGGTCGCCGGCGAGTTGAGCATCCCGAGGAACTGGCCGGCCCCGTTGCCGAACAGGCCTTCCCAGTCGATCCGCCAGCCGATGGCGTCGCCGCCCAGCTTGGGGATCATCGAGTCGAGCGCGGCCGTCGAGTCCTGGATCAGGTCCCGGCTCAGCTCGAAGTACGCGGTCAGGTCGGTAGGGACGAGGCGGACCTTCTTCGACTTCGGCTCGCTCGACGTCCGCTGGGCCGTCTCGCCCTTGCGGTAGACCTTCACGCCGCCGTACATCGCCGACTGACCGGCGACCGGGGCCTGGTACTGGTCGAGCGCGGCCCACTCCGTCTCGCGGGCGGAGAGGGGGACCTCGGTCGCGCCGCGGAGGTACACCATGTCCTCGCCGGCGACCTGCAGGATCTGGTTCTCGTACACGACCGGGGTCGTGTAGCCGAAGCTCCCGCCGCTGCCCTCGGTCATCACGCGCTTGACTTCATAGACCTTCGTCAGCCGCTCGCTGGCCGACTGCATGGTGTCCATGTCGCCGGAGCGGCTGAGGATGACCTGCCTGGTGAAGTCGCCGATGCCCTTGGTGCGGTCGGCTTCCTGCTCGCCCGGGGTGATGATGTTGGGGCGACGATCGGCGAGCGACCTGGTCACCTCTTGCATCGCATCGGCGGTGCCCGTGACGAACTTGGCCAGCTCGGCGCGGAAGGTCTCGACCGCCCGCTGGACGATGGCGGTATCGGGGCCGTCCTTGCCGTCGACCGCGAGGTCCGCGGCGATGTACGATCGGGCGACGCTCTCTTCGACGTCGAGGTATTTGCCGGCCTTGTGCTCGGCAACGTCTTTGGTCAGTTGAATCCACATTTGAGGAATCCCGTGGTTTGATTGGAGGGAACCGGCGAACCACGAGCGGTGAACTTCCAGGCGCGTAGCGCTGCCGTCCTCGCAGGAGGCTCCACGCATGCGTCCCTAGCTACTCGTCTCGGGGGTAGGAGCTCAGATGTCTCCGCGAGCGAGGTCGCGGGCGTCTTGGAGGGCTTCGCGGATCATGGGGCCGGCGGCGTTCATCGCACGCCGGACCGCGGCTTCGGTGACGTCTTCCAGCGTGCGGCCCCGCAGCGGGGGCAGGACTGGAGTCTTCGGGGTCAGCGGGGGCAGCACGGCCTTCCGCTCGTCGGGCAGCCAGAGCCCGCGAGAGACGGCCAGGGCGAGGGCGTCGGGGTTGCCGCCGATCCCGACGGCGGAGTACTCGACCAGCTCGAGGGTCCGATAGATGCACTTGCACTCGGCCAGCTCGGGCCGCTTCTTGATCTCCTCGATCGTCGGCGGGCCGCACGTCTTCGGGTCGGCCAGGCCGTCGATGCTGAAGCCCCTCAGCGTCTCGTCCTGGTACATGCTGAAGAGTTGATCGGCGAATTCGTCCTGTCGGAAGATGGACTTGGCGATGATCGACTTCGTGCCACGGTCGACCTTCAGCCAGGCACACCGGGCGACGGGCAGCTTGCCCCTTCGCGGATCCTTGCCGTGCTCCCACAGGACGAGGCGGGACTTGTCGAAGTTGGCCGTCTTCACGCCGAAGGGGTCGATGACGGTCTTGAACCGATCGACCGCGTTCGTGTTGATGACGGCGACCACCGAGCGCTCGCCCGGCTTCACGTCGTCGATCTTGGCCGTGTAGGCCCGCGAGATGTGGGGGTCGAAGGGTTGGTCCATGATGCAACGGTCCCGGCGACGGCCAGCGGCGTCGTAGCGAGGTTCGGGGGATGGTCCGGGGAGGGGCTTAGTAGACGGTGCCCGGGGGAGGCCCGGGGAGCTTCGCGTGGTGGGCCGTGCCGCCGCACCTGCGGGCCAGCTCGTTCAGGATCGAAGGGCCGTAGGGCCCGAGCGAGGGGGATCGGTCCCGGGTGTCGACCAGGGCGGCGTGCATCTTGAGCAGGTCGGCAACCCACTCCTCGCCGTGGAATGTCCACGTCCCGTCGACCGAGAAGTCGGCGATCGCGACGTCGCCGTCGAGGTTCAGGGTCACCGTGCCAAGGCTGATCGTCACCTTAAACTCCCGTCGAGGATCCCCAGGATGAACTTGCAGAACTCCGGGTCTTTGGTCGCGAAGGTGAGCGGGTCATTATAGAGCTTCTCCATGCCCATCGAAATGATCTCGGTGGCATGCGAGTAGTGCTTGCCCACGTAGTAGGCTTCCACCCCGGGGCCCCAGGCCTGGTCGAAGCGATCCTTGCGGCCGGTCTCGGCGGCGTCGTAGCCGAGACCCGGGAACAGCTTGTCGAGGCCGGCGAGTGGCTCCTTCCCGACGCGATGGCGGAGGAATTCGAAGGCCACGGATTTGGCGTGCCGGTCTTCGATGATGTGCCCCATCTCGTGCAGGATGACCTTCTCCTCGCACCCCTTCTTGATCGCGATCTTCCCGGCCGACGCGTAGCTGCGCTGCTCGTTCGTCGGGGCGATCTGCCCGATCTCGATGGCCTCGCCCGGGCCGCGTCCCGGGCCGCGGGCGTAGACCCCGCCCAGCCAATTGCTGATGTGATTGACGCCGTCGGCGTTGTCCTTGTCGAGGCCGACCACGCGATGTCCGCCGACCCTCCCGGCCGGGGGCGTGCTGAAACTGACCCCGTCCTTGACCTTCAGGATGTCGTGCAGCTTCGAGGCCGTCCGGCGTTCGAAGGCCTTGACGTCCGCCTTGGCGGCGTCCAGGGCCAGCTGTCGCTGGTCGAACTCCGCCTTCAGGATGAGCATGTTCCGGCGTTCGTCCGGGTCGGTCGGCACCCCGCCGTTCCGCTTGAGGATGGCCTCGAACTTGCTCAGCGTGCCGGACATCTGATTGTCGAGGTCCCTGACCCTGGCCTCGAGCCTCCGACTTTCCTCCGCGTGGCCCGCCAACTGATCGGTGATCGCCTTGAGCTTCGCATCGCCTTCCTTGTACCCCTTGATCCGATCGGCGATCGGCTTGCCCGGCATGATCGGGGTGCCGGGCGGGTGGGTCGGCTTCGGCGGAGGCGGCGGAGGCAGGACCGTCTGAGGCGGGATCACGGGCACGGGCTTCGGAGGCGGAGGCGGAGGCGGAGCCACGGGCTTCGGGGCCGGCGGAACGGGAGGCGGAGGCGGAGGCGGCGGTAACACGATCGGCGGCGGCGGCTTCGGGGCCGGGGGAGGCGGAGGCGGTAACACCGGCGGTTTGACCACGGGCGGCGGTACCGGCGGCTTCGGGGGCCGGGGCTTCGGCTTCGGCGTCGTGCTGTCGTCCGGCCCCATAGGGCCCGGCTTGAACGTGTCGGGTACCGGCGGGCCTTCCTCCTCGAGCAGCTTCTTGTACTCGTGGGTCAGCTCGTATGTGATCGAGCACTGGCAATGCGGGTGGAGCGGCGGATTGGGCGTCGTGGAGTACGCCGGGTTGCCCCCCTCCCGGTGGTCGAAGGCGGCGTCCAGGTCCAGGACGCGATCGTTGCCGGCGACCCCGTGGCACCGCATGCAGGCGTCGGAGCTGAGGAGCCAACGCTTGCCGGCGACGACCCCCGATTCCTTCGCGGACATGAGGCTCGCAGCGTGGACCGCCCGAGACGTCTCGGTCTCGGCGATCATCCTCGCCTTCCAGTCCTCGAGCCCGCCGAACACGGACTTCACCCGGGCCGTCAGCTTGCCGTACGCCTCCCCCTCGTCGACGATGCCGGCGACGAGCTGGGCCCGCAGGTCGGCGAGGGCCCGGTCCAGCGTCTGGTTCGTCGAGGCGTTGGTCGAGGCGCAGAACGCGAAGGCGGCTTCATTGATCGCCTTCTTCGTGTTCGGGTCCGTCACCCTCCACTCGTCCGGATCCAGCCCCAGGTTCGCCCGGGTCGTCTTCCCCGCCTCGTCCCAGTAGAGTGACAAAAGCGGGGTCATCGCTTCCGTCATCCGACCGTCGTACGTCGACAGGTCCGGCAGCTTCTCCGGGATCGGCTCCCCCTGCGGGATCGACCCCAGGATCTCCTTGCCCTGAAGCTGGAACCACTCCTGCAGGGTCCGCCGCATCGGCTCCCCAGCCGGAAGCCCGAACGTGTTGTCCTCGTGCTGGCTCGTCCCGTCGTCCGACGGCTGGGACCGCAGGATAGTGAGCCCAAGGGTCGCCACCGCGATCCCCAGCTCCAGCACTCCGCTCGAGCTGCTCGAGGACGCGACCGAGCCGGCTGTAGAGCGACCGCTTGGCTTCCCCTTCATCGTCGTCCTCGTCATCTTCCTGGTCGTCGTCCTGCTGCCCGGGCTTGGCCTGGCCGAGCTGCTTGGCCGCCGCCTCCGCGTTGGCCTGGGCCTGCTCGCGTTGCTGCGCGGCGATGGAAGGCTGAGTGAGCGTGCTGGGCAACCAGGGCTCGTATCCCCAGGGCACGGGGTCCAGACCGTCTTCGGCCAGGACGTCGTTGATGACCATCGAGCCGTTCTTCAACTTCATGTCGAAGATCGTCGCCCGCTTCTCCTCGTCCCGGATGACCGCGTTGTCGAACGCGAAGAACATGCGGGGGTTGACGGGGGCGGCGAGGGAGTGGGTCAGGTCTTCGCCGATCAGGCAGCATCGGGGCTCGATCGCGTAGTACTGGTGCTGGTGCGTCCCCTCGCTCGCGACCGCCCGGTTCGAGTCCTCCGACTGCAGGAGCGAGATGGGCACGTCGAAGCAGTTGGCGATCTGCAGCCGCATGTTCTTCGTGATCTCGAGCGTCCCCAGGTCGATCGGGGAGCCGTTCAGCGAGCTCAGCTCGAACTGGCCGTCGGTCACCCAGATGCGGCCCTGGCCGGCCCGGGCGAACTGGTGGTTGATGTCGGTCTCGAGCCGGCGACGCTCGGGCTCGCCCGGCTTGAAGATGGGATCCTTCGGGCTCAGGATCGCGGCCGGCTTGGCCCCGTTCTTGAGGATCGACTCGCACGAAGCGACGTAGTAATCGCCCAGCCCCACCTGCTCGAAGCAAGCGTGAAGCGGAGGATACCCCGACGTGTAGGGGTCTCGCAGCGACAGGTCCCGGATGCGGACCAGCTCGTCGAATCGGTACCGGTCGGTGAAGTACGAATACCCGTCGATGACGTTCGCGCCGGTCCCCTTGATCGGCAGGACGTACTGGCTCTGCAGGGGCCAGAGCTCGGTGGCGGCGTACGACGGGTCGACCCGAGTCGGGTAGATGTACGTCATCCCGATGACGTCGAGGCTGACGAACAGGAACAGCTTGAACAGGTGCCCGGAGAAGTACGGGTTCGGCCGGTTGAGGGTCTCGAGCAGCTGGTGCTCCATGACCTCCTCGACCGTGTCGTCCGCACCGAGGTTCCGGCTGACGTACTCCAGGCCCGGGTCGAACCGCAGTCGCCGCTCCATCGAGCGGGAGATGGACCGGACCGCGCGGCGTGGCCGGCGATCCTTCGGGCCCGTCTTCACGAACAGCCGCAGCGGCACGCGGGCCCCGCCCGTCGAGTTGAGCCGTATGCAGGCATACGCCACGGACTTGTACGCGTCGATCAGCTCCAGGGAGAGCGGGGGCCGCTTGGTGTGGTTCACGTCGAGCCACGCCGGCCCGCCCGAGTACCCGCCCATCGCCCCCATGCCGACGCCTGTAGGCGCAGCGCGACCCAAGCCGTCCTCAATGGCGGCTAGGAACTTGTACACCTCAGCATGTTCCGTGTCGCGGATGCCCAAGGTTCAATCTCACGGCTTGGGAGTGGCGTTGACGCGGACGTTCTGGACGGCCGCCATGACGATGTCTTCGTGGATGAACACGGTCTGGCCTGCGCCGTTCTTCGCGACGATCTCCGACCCGTTGTGCTTGAAGTCGGACAGCTCCGGGTAGAGATCGGGGGCCGCTTCGAGGAGCAATTCGGCCTTGGATTTCTTGGGTTCGGGCATGGGTGCCTTTCGAGAGGTGGAGGACGTCGGGCCCTCTCGGTCTTACCCGATGCGGGTCAAGAGCGATCGGGCCCGTGGGCCTTGGGCCCGACAGGTGGCGGCGGGGGCGAACGGGCCCTCGCCTCGGTCCGGGGACGCGGTGAGTCGCTACTTACTTTCAGGCCGGGATCGGCGGGAGGTCGGCGGTCATCTTCTCGCGGGGCGGGCCCGCTTCCGGGCGGTTGTACCGCTGGACTTCGATCCACTGGCCGTTCACCCTCCGCCTCGTCACTGCTACCGGGCCCCGAGACGAGGCAAGGGGTATGGCACCCAGCGTGAGGGCGGAGATGAGCATTCCCATCCGCGTCGACGACGACGACCGGCGTGTAGAGGCCTGGGCATGGGTGGGTTGCGAGTGATCCGGCGACATACAAGTCAACCTCCGAAGAAGAAATCGTTTTCAGGGTCGAGCCACTCGGCGAGTCGTCTCTCGCGCTCGGCGGCTTCCTCCCGCTCCCGCTCCTGGGTCCGCTGCAGCTCGAGTGCGAGGCGTTCGCGCTCCTGGGCTCGCTTGCCGCCCTGCAGGGCGACGCGGTCGCGTTCGCGTTCCAAGGCCTGCTTGCCGCCGGGGTCGATCGAGCGGCCACGGTCGTGCCCGACGATCAGGTACCGCAGGGCGGCGAGGGCGTGGTTGTCCTTGTCGATCGGCTTCCCGGTCTTCGGGTCGTAGCGGTACTTTCCCGCCTCTTCGATCGTGTTGCCGCAGGTTCCGAGAACCTTGAGCCGGCCGGTCCGGATGCGCTCCGTGACCATGCCGATGCCGTTCTCGAGGGAGTTCTGGCCGAGATGCACGCAGGGCACGACGTCGTGTCCTGCGGCACGCACCTCGGCGATCTGGTCCGCCCCGGCCGGGTCGCCCCACCAGCGGCCCGGGATCCGAGGCATCGCCTTCGAGTGCTCCCCCAGCGTGACCTTGCTGCCGTACCGCTCGCCCCAGATCCACAGCACGTCGTCGCCGTCGAAGACGCCGTTCAGGGCGGCGAAGGGGTTGTTGAAACCCCAGTCGATGCCGCCGCTCTGCTCGCCGTCCAGGCCGCTCGGCCAGTCCTCCGGCTCGACGACGCACGAGCCGAACTCGGGGTACACCAGGCCGTCGTTGACGACGTCCCAATCGCCGTGGAGCAACCGGGCCTGCTCGACGGGCGACTGGGCCTGAAGGTTCCCCAGGTAATCGGGGTCTTTCCGCATCAGGTCGACGTTGTCGTACAGGGTCGCACGGACGAACGTCACCGACTTCGGGACAACGCCCGGGTACTGCTGCTCGAGCTCCTGGCGGGTGCGGGCCCAGTGGTACAGGCCGTCCTTGCGGACGAGCCAACGGATCTCGCCGCTCGCGGCCGGGTCCGGGAACTTGCGATCGACCCACGGGGCACACAGCCGCTTGACCCAGCTCGAGCCGTCCGCGTTGCAGGTGCCCCGGATGTAGGGCCGGACGCCGCACGTCGATCGGTTGCGGCTGGCCAGGTACCAGAACTGCGACTCGCTGAAGTGGGTCAGCTCGTCGAAGCAGATCAGCGGGATCTGCGACCCCTGCCAGGCGTACTTCGTCGCCTCGTGCTGAAGGTGGTGGAAGCTGACGCGAGCGCCAGAAGGGAACACCCACTGCAGGTCGCCGATCCGGGGCACGCCGCCGATCAGCGGGTAGATCTTGCCCGCCTCGTCCCAGAGCCCGCCCTCGTTCGTGATCTGCGGCGAGACGCGCCGGAACACGACCGCCCCAAACTCGGGGTTGTCGATGTGACGCACGCACTCGATCAGCTCCGCCCATGTCTTCCCGCCGCCGGCCGACCCGCCGTATATGGCGATGTCAGCCGCCGAGCTGAGGAAGGTCTCTTGGGGGATCGAGTTGGGCCGGATCGTCTTTACTGCGGTCGTCTCGGCCATTGGAGGGGATGTAGATCTGGACGGCGAGCGGCTTGCCGTCCGTGGTCAGGTCCGTCTGCACCTTGTCGCCGTAGACCTCGCGTCGGTGTGACTTGAGCAGGAAGATCGCCAGCGTGTCGCTGCCCGCCTTCGCGCGTTTGTAGCACTCGCCGACCAGGTCGTCGACCGACGTGGCGAGTGCGTCATCCCAAGCCTGGCGGAACTCGGGGTCGGACTTGCGGAGGTCGTACGCGGTCTTCCGGGTGATGAGCGCGACGCGGCACGCCTCGCTCACGTTGGGCGTGCTCTCGAGCGAAGCCAGGAAGTCCGTGGTCCATTCACGCATTTTTCAGGCGCTTACTTGTATAGCTGTTCGAGCACGTTCGAGAAGAATCCGCCCCAGTAGAGGAGCCCGATGAAGATCGCGTACCGGCCGATGCTCGGCCTGACGTTGACCTTGCCGGCCTCGAACGACTTGCCGTGGATGCCGGCCAATGCTCCCACCCGGAGTGCCAGCAAGACGAGCAACACGAGCTGCGGTAGCATCAATCACCCCTACTAGCTTAGAAGTAGAACCAAGATTTCTCGAACGGTCTCGAACACCGCCCCGCAGACCATGCCGCTGACGATGGGGGAGTACCAGTTCGAGGCCCGGTCACGAGAGCTCGGCATCATGCCCTCCTTCTCAGGACTGAGCGGCCGTTGCAATCTCTTCGAGGAGCTTCGACACGAAGGCCTTGAACTCCTTCAGCTTCGCGTACTCGGCGTACGGGAGGATGACAGCGACCGGAGGCCCGGGGACGTAACCGTCATAGCGCCGGCCCGAATGCACGAGCACCGTGCGATCATCGAACGTGACGCGATCGAGGATCTCCGCCGGCTTCTCTCGCAGGTCGCAGGTGCCGTAGCGGAGGGGCTTTTTTGAATCCTCGGTCGGAGCGGCACAGGCTGAGTTTTGCGTGCTGTTCGCCATGGGTTCCAATTCGTTAAGTAACGGGAGGGGATGCAAAACACAATCGTTGCGGAGCACTTCCGGCATGCTGTCAATCCACTCGAAAACATCAAATACGCCCATCAACCTTTCCCCGCGTTCTCGGTGTACTGCTGGAACCAGCCGGGTGGCTTGCCATCGGATTCGACCATCTTGTGGAACCAGGCCGGTGGCTTCAGCTCGGCCTCGCGGATGCGGAGCCGCTTGCGTTCGTTGAGGACCCCGTAGAGGCTGGCCAGGGCGGCGAGCAATGGGGGAACGACGGACCAGCTCGGGCCATACTGCTGGAGCAGGTTGAAGGCAGTCCAAAGGGAGACACCGCCGACGGTGGCGAACGATCCTGTGACGTGGTGCGAGGTCGCTTCCATTGCGACGGCCTCCCTTCGGAGAGTGGTAGTACCAGGCGGTAGTACTATGGTGGCGGGTTACTTCGACGCGGCTGCCTGGGTCGCGACGTGGCCGATGCCGACGACCGCGGCGGCACCCATCACGGACTGCCAAGCCTCGGTGAAGTTGTGTTGGTTGATGGCTTGATAGGCGGCGAGCCCGAGCAGCCCTACGGCGGGCAGGTACGTGGCGGCCTTGGGGGCGAGAGACGCGATGATCGATAGCATGGTTCCCTCTACTGCGAAGCGGGGGTGATGCTGACGTCGTACGTGACGCCAGCTTGCACGGGGAGTCCGGAGATGGTCAGGCTGATGACCCCGGTGTTCGCGGCGGTGAACGACGCGGTGCTAACGACCGGCGTCGTCTGGGGCAACGGGAGGCCGTAGCGTGACACCAGCTCGGCGATGTCGCCGGCCTGCGGCTTGGTGATCCTCGCGTCGAGGATCGGGGCCATCAGGTTGCCGGTACCGAGGTGCCCCAGCCCCAGGATGTGGCCCAGCTCGTGGCACATCATCGCGACCATCAGGTCGTCGCTCAGCTGCTCGGCCTGGTCGAAGGTCTGGTTCAACACGCCGGCGTAGCTCGAGCTGTTCGGCAGCTGCGAGAGGGCGAGCACGTTCCAGGGCCCGTCGATCATGCCGCTGACGGCGACGATGTTGGCCTGCGCCGACGAAGCAACCTCGGTGAACCTGACCCCGCAGACAGCCTCGAGTTGCGAGGCTGCCTTGCGGTAGTTGAATGCGATTCGGCTTGAATCAACGCCCGGATACACGATGTTGAGGAAGTACGAGAGTGAGGCATTGCCCCATTTCGCTTCGCTGGCCGAAAGGGCCAAAGTGTCGGGTTGATTGCAGCGAATGCATCCGTCCATGGTCAGTCTCCCCAGGGTTCGACGTTTCGATACAGCAGCACAAATGCATAGATCACGAGCGCGATCCACGGATACGGGCACATGACCAGGGCGTACGCGTGCCGCCTCATCGCCGGTATCCCAGCGACTTGAGGACGGCGAGCGTCTCCGACAAGGTCGGGAATCGCTTGCCGGTCCGAGCCTGGTAATCCGCCATCGCGGCGATGAACTCGCGTTCGTCGTCCTCATATGCCCGGTCCGTGTTGCACGGGTGGGGTACGAGGGCCCGGTCCGGCCTGGGGCGGGCCGACTTGGCGGTCATGATGAGCGCTCCGCAATTACTGCCTCTGAAAGGCAGGCTGCATGAAGCGCTCGGTTTTTAGGGATGTGAATGCGTCTAATTCAATGACGGCTTGGGACTTCGGGAAATCTTTTTGCGCTCGGTTTTTCGGGGCACTGGCGCACCCATGTCTTTCAGGAGTTCCTGGACACGCGAGGGCGATAGGCCCGAGATATCGGCAATCGACCGGACCGATAGGCCGGCCTTACGAAACGTGAGCAACCTCTCGTTGCGGCGATCTCGTCGCATCTGACCCGTCGTCATCGGCGGATACCTGTGAATGTTTGGCGGCGAAGTGTTCGTCCCAACCCCAACGCCCGCAGGATAGGCAGATCTCGCTGGTCGTCAGCGGACGATTCGGGCAGCACTCGCGTCGTTGCGATTCGGGCCGGGGCCTGCAGCCCCGCCCGCAATGCTGGCATCGAATCTTAAGCACCTTCCTCCGGCCGTTACCTTTGCTGCAGTGGGCGCACGTTCGCGCCGGTCGCTCCTCGCGTTTCGCCCGGGCTTCCGCCCAGGGGGAGACGCGTGCATACTGGATTGTAGGACGCGGGACGTCCTGCGGTCGGAGTGCAAGGCCCCTCTGTTCCCGTCGCCGGCGACGTTGCTCGGTGCGGATCTCGTCCAGCTCGTTCTGCTCGGCCTGGTCGGCCGGGCCCGGTCGCTGATCGACTGCGTTGTCGATGATCGATCCTTCCTTGCCTTCCTTCGGTCGCCGGCGACACTTCGGGTTCGGGGTCGAACTCGTTTCAACCCATCTGAATGCGTCCCCCCCGCCGGCTTCGGCGAGCGATAGCCCGAGGCGGTCGGAGCCCCAGGCCGAGAACGTGACGATCGGGCCCGCCGCACTATTCAACCAGATATCAAGATACTCTTCCGATTCCAGGGCCTTCAACTCATCCATGATTATACACACGTCAACGCCGATCGCCGCCGCCAGCTCCGCGGGGGATTGCCACGGGGCGCGAGAGTCGACCAGCGCGCGGAACACGGGTGTGTCGTCGAGGGTGCGAATCATGGTGGAAGTCCCCAGGACCGGGGCAATGCGTGCAGGCGTCCTATCCTACCTAATGTATCATGGGGATGTGAATGCAGTGTACGCCAATGCACCGAAATTAGGGGCCGAATCCGTACGGCACCGTTCGGTGGTGGACAGCTTGCCCGCCGATGTTTATGGTCGGGCCCGATTTCGTGCGCACTTGCGCACGTCCCGAGCGCAGAATAGGACGTCCAATCTTGCGCACGGTTCTCCAGGATCCAGCGTCCGGGAAGGGATCTCATGATCGAATGCTCGATAGCGGGACGCGTCTCCACGAACCACCAGAAGGAGAGCGGGGCCGGCGAGGCGGCACAACTCGATGCATGCATGCGACACGCCGAGAAGAACGGGTGGAAGGTCGTCGGGACGTTCTTCGAAGACGAGGGTGTGTCGGGCGGGATGGGGCTCGACCGACGCCCCAAGCTCATCGAGGCGATCTCCAGCCTGAAGGCCGGCGGCGTGCTCCTGGTCGCCAAACGCGACCGCCTGGCACGCGACCCCCTGGTCATGGCGATGATCGAGGCGGTGTGCAAGAAGAAGAAGGTCCGCATCGTCTCCGCCGCCGGCGAGGGTACCGAGGAGGACGGGCCGGCCGACGTCCTCATGCGGCGGATCGTCGACGCGTTCGCCGAGTACGAGAAGGCGCTGGCGTCGGTGCGCACGAAGCAGGCGCATGCTTCCAAGCGGGCCCGCGGCCGTTGCGTGGGCCAGGCCCCCTACGGCTGGGATCCCAACGAGGCCGGCCCCATGAACGAGAAAGGCCGGCCCCTCTTCGTGCGCAAGAACCCCGAAGAACAAGCCATCCTCGAGCGGATCGAGACCTGGCGGGCGGAAGGATGGTCGCTCCGGAAGATCGCGACCGAATTGAATGTCCTAAATATTCCTACGAAGCGCGGCCGCAGTGGCGAGCGCTGGTCGGGTCGATGGACCCATAGCTCGGTCGACTCGATCATCCGATCCGCCGACCACTGGAGAGCCCATGTCAGCCAAGGTCAGGAAACCCAAGCCCAAGCAACCACGGCAAGCGTCGGTCAGTGAACAGGTCCGCGCGGCGATCGAGGCCAGCGGGTTGAGCGGGTACGCGCTCGGCCAGCTCGCCGGCGTCAGCCGCTCGGTCGTCTGCGACTTCGTCGAGGGCGAGAGGAGTCTCACGCTCGACACCATCGACAAGCTGGCCCCCCACCTGGGGCTCAAGCTCAGCTATCCGGCTAGGCGGAACTAAGAATTCCGAAATTCCGGAATCTCAGCCGCCGCCGGGAACGGGGAGGTAGTCCGAACGTAGTAGGGCCCGGATGGACTCAGTCCCTTAGTCGGACGACCTGCCGAGATTCTCTCGACGAACACCCCAGCATAGAAGTCGATAAGTTCAGAAGTGAGTTGGGGATGCAACTTGACGTTTGGCCTCAAAGTAAGTCACCCAGGAGAGGATGAGGAAAATGAACGATCTCGAAAACGTACTTAATCAGATAGTGCAAGAGGAAAGTCGCGTGACATTTGCACTGATCAAAAGATGGTGCGGGCTATATCCGGAATTTCTGGAATCGCTGGCCAGGTTCTTCGCCATGGCGGCGGTCAATAAAGAGATGCCATCGACCGGGGACTTCGCTCGCGTAGAACAGCTAACCTTGCAGATCATTCAATTCATGAGAGATAGCTCGCCCGACAATCTCGACAATCGCCCGATCCCGCCGAACCCGGGCTAGCGGGATCCGGCGGGACATCTCACGGGTTGATTATTCCACGGCGAGTACGAGGGGCGAACAAAAGCAAAAACCCGGCCCGGGGGTCAGAACCCCGGGCCACCTAGCTCGCAATCGAGAAACTGAGAAGCGTCGCCAAACCCCACCACTCACCGGTTGCCGAAGATCCCCAGCTTGAGCCGGGGGGCACTGGTCTGCGGGGTCGCATAGACTGCGGCTGGCTGGACCTTCACCGGGGCCGCGACGACTGCGGCGGCCGGCTGCTGCACAACGTACTGCACCTGCTGCACGGCCGGGGCGATCGCCACCACAGCCTGGGTCGTCGCGACCTGCGGCCGGGGGATGTAGATGCGATCCTGACCGAGCAGGCTGATCGCATCGCCGGCCCGGCCGATGGCCCGGCGGAACAGGCCCGGGTGATGCACCTTCGCGGTGACCGTCGTCGCGGCCGGGGTCGGGTCGGCGGCGGGTGCCGCCGCGACCGGAGTCGCCGCCACGGTCGGGGTCACCTGCAGGGTGATCGTCTGGGGCTGGGGGGCGACGGGCTCGGCCACCGCCTGGACCTTGAGCTGGACCGGCTGGGGGGCAACCGGCTGCTGGGGGGTCACCTTGAGCGTCACGGTCTGCTCGACCGGCTTCGCGACGAGGGGCAAGGCAGGCGGCGGCGGCGCCGCGGTATCGGCCTCGGTCGGGGCTTGCGGGCTCGGCGTCGGGGGGGACTGCGCCGATGCGGCCGGGGCCACGACCCCGAGAGCCAAGAGGACGTTGAGGACGACTGCGCGCACGGGACACCTCACTGTTCAAACAAGCCCTGGTGGGTGGGGGTACACCTTTCATCGGACCGGGGATCCCGGAGGTTTAACCGTTCGCGCAAATCCGACAAATCGACAACCCTTACCACCACGGCGCATGGAAAAGCCGGCCCCTCCGAGGGGCCGGCTTTCCGAGGATATCCCGCACTGATCGGGCGAACGGCCGTGTTCTAGCGAAGCTCGGATCCTTCGTCCAGGCCTTTTGTCCTACAATTCATCCGTCACTGCCATTATGCACACGTAACGGGATCCCGCGATGAGAAGCATGTACACCCACCATGACCCGGCCGCGCGGCGGTCGCTCCACCTGGAGCTGGAGTTCGAAGCCGACCCGCCCGAACCTGCCCGGAGGCACGTATCGCCCGACCGCAGCTCGCCGGCGGAGGGGGGTGCGGTGACCTCGCTGGAGATCCTCCGCGTTCTCGGCGTCCGGCTGCTCGGCTCCGACGGGGCGATCGAGCACGAGCTATCGACCCATGACGGTTCGCTCCCGCCGGCGTGCGCGATGGCCCTGGCCCGCGAGTTCGAGGCCCGCTACGAATCGGAACCCGAGCTGGTCAAGGAGGTAGACGAGGCCTGCCTCAAGATGTCAGCGGGGTAGGCGGAATGCCGTCCCATTCGTAGAGGCGACGGCCCCGGGCTCCGGGCCGGGTGGTCATTCGATACACGTAGCCGCGAAACCTCAAATTCGCAGCCGGCTCACCCGCGCCCGTCCCGGGCTCATCGACCGCCATGACGTACTTGAAGCGTTCCGGCCATTCAACCTCGTCGACCAGGTCGATCAGCATCCCATCGGCCGGCCCGCGCACGAGCTCGATCAGGCACTTCATGATCCGGCTTCCACTGCGCTTGAAATGGCCCCGCAGACCGGGCTGACGATCGACCTGCGGGGCCATCAACGGCTATCGATATTCCTGAAGCGGGGACACTCTATCAGTAGTGTTCACCCGTGTCAATTCCACTTGTGACCAGATCGTAAAACGGCGATCAGTCTCGACCATAGCCCAGGCCTGGCCGGCGGGGCATCGATCCTGCGGAGGTAGTATGCGGCAGCGAAGTAGCTGCGGAAGATCATCGGCTCGACGCCGGGGCGGAGCACGATGGCGCAGCCGCAGACGTAGGTCATCAACTTGGCCCGGCCGAAGTTATATTCCCGGCCCGTCGCATACTCGTCGTGCCGGGGGCAGAAATCCCACAGGTGATCGAGCTCGGGGCGTTTCCGCCGCCTCACGGCTTGCAGGTCGCACATGCACGACTGCCCTTCGTCGTCAAGGCTTTGTACAACGTAACAGAGACGACAGGGATATCCTCGTCATCGTCGTCGTCGCCCTCGAGCAGTTCGCATTTGGCCCGGTGATACATCCGCCCGCCCAACCTAGCATAGACCGTGCAATCGAGATTCTTAGCTGCCTTCTTCTCGTCGAAGGCGGGATACTTTGGCTCTGCCCACTTCTCGGCCAAGCCCTTCGCGAAGACAACCTTCACCTCTTGGAGCGAAGTCTTATGGTCCCTGGCTATGGTTTGTTCAAGCTCTTCTAAAGTCTTAAGTCGATAGACGATGCTCGCTGCCGCTTCCGTTTTAGAACGCAGGTCGAAGACGTGTTTCGTTTGCCAAAGCGAGAGTTGGTCGGCAACCATGAGGTCATGCCAAATCTTTAACTGTTTGAGCTTGAGTCTCTCCTCGTCTGACAGGAACGATTCTTTGGTCGCAGTCTTGTCCTTTTCTTCCCCACCCTTCTTTGCTTTACCATCGAAGCCAGACGATAGGATTGCCAGCGTGCAGATGCCCAGGCATGCGTACAAACGTATTCGCATCACGCACCTCACCTTATGTCAAGTTGGATACCGCGTGGATACGGTATCCGCTCAACAAGGCGCGGGCAACGTAGTACCAGGCTGTCTCGTCACTCCTCTGGCGGCTCCTCCCGATAGTCCACCTCTTTAGCGAACGCCTTCAGGGCCCGGATGATGACATCCGTTTTTGAGATGCCAGGGAATCCGAACTTCCGACGGCAATGATCGACCAGCCCCAAGAACCACTGTGAGAATGCTGGCGTTGCCTTGAAGGCAGCGATCATTTCTTTCAGCGGTCCTGTACTCTTGGGCCTACCGCCGGCTCCCCTGCGTCTCTTGGGCTCGGTCATTGTCGACAGCATCCCCACCTCCTTCTGGACCTTCGTGAGACCCAAGTATAACGGCTGAAGTCACCGGCTAAAGAAGAGACACATTGTTCACCATTCAGGATATTCCCGGTTAACTTGAAAATCAAGTTTGACATTGAAGTTAGTTTTGGTTAAACTGAAACTCACTGGACGACATCTTCTCGGCCAGCCAATGAAAAACCCCGTGGGTGTCGCCAAACACCCACGGGGCCAGTGATCTAACCGGAGATTGCAAGCAGTGTCCACTTTAACAGCATTTCTCGACGAGGTCAAAGACGACGGAGAGGCCGGGCTCGACGAGCCCTGGTCGAGCATCAACCATTCGGGCCACGACGGCGACCCGCCCGTCGAGGGCCTCATCACATTCCAGGAGTGGCTCCGGATCGAGGCCGGCCGCATCCGCAACCGCGGCGGGTCCGCTTCCGAATGGCTCGCCGGCCGGATCGACGAGCTGGCGGACGAGGCCCGCAGGCTCTCGGCGTCGTGCCCGGCGGAGTTCGACGACCGCCAGCTCCAGCTCGAGGAGTGGACGGCGGACGAGCTGCGGGCGGAAGGGTACTACTCGGCCGAGTGCTCCATGACGCCCTGGTTCTGAGAGGAGAGATCCCGTGCGTCCCTTCCCGGAAACCAAGCCGACGTCGCTCCTGGCCGACTACCTCAACGCGGACTCGGATGTCCACGTCAAGAGCCAGGCCCGGGCCCTGGCCCACGCCGCTTATCGGAAGGCGTTGAAGGAAGAACGGACCGCCAAGGCCCGGGCCGAGGCCCTGCGGGTCAAGGCCTGGGAGGCCATGAAGATCGGGACCGCATGAACACGAACCCGGCGGCGGTTGCCCTGCTCGCGGACCACGACCTGGTCGACCACCTCGCCCAGCTCCGGGCCGCTCTCATGACCCAGCTCGCCGACGTCGCGCCCGAGTTCCATCGGGCCGACGACGCCTGGCTCCTGACCGTCATCCGCATGTACACGGCCGAGCTCGAGCGGCGTGCCGCCCGGGCCCGGGCCGTCCGGACACTCGAAGCCGTCCTCACTGCCTGATAGGAGATCACGATGCCCACGCAATTCGCCGAGCTGTTCGCCGCCTTGACCGTCCCGTTCGTCGGCAAGGAAGTGAAGGAACGTCCCCAGTCCAAACAAGGCAGCCGCACGCTCTCATATATCACGGCTCGCACGGTCATGAACCGGCTAGATGCCGTGCTCGGGCCCGAGAATTGGTGGGATGCCTACCGCCCCGGCCAGAACTCGGTCATTTGCGAGCTGACGATCCGCCTGCCGGACGGGTCGACCATCACGAAGTCGGACGCCGGGGGGTACGCGGGCATGTCCGACGCCGGCGACGACGAGAAGTCCGGCATGAGCGACGCCTTCAAGCGCGCCGCCGTGAAGTTCGGGATCGGTCGCCATCTCTACGGCGACGGCGTCACCGTCTACGGGCCGGCCCCGAGCACTCCGCCAAGGCCGGCGCAGGTCGAACGCAACCCCAACGGCCACCAGGGCGGGAAACCTCGAGGTCAGCATCCCGGCCCCCGCCCGCCGCAACCCCAGCAGCCGCCCCAACCTCAGCCGAACGGCAATTGCCCGCCCGACGGCAAGGCGCTTTACGCCTGGGTCTGCGACCAGGACAAGAAGTTCAACCTCGGGCTACTCAAGTTCCTGAACCAGTGGGCCAAGGGTATGCGGTACCCGGGCCGCATGATCGACTGGAATTACGCCCAGGTCGAGGAGGCGTATTACAAGGCCGTGTACCGGCTTGAGCATCCCGAGTCCCAAGAGTCACCCTATGAAGAGGCACTCCGAAATTGAGCCGCGACACTGGCCCAGAATCTAGGACAGCTTACCCAAACTGCCTGCACTGCGGGGAGCCGATCACACGGGGCGACTTGATCCGGGCCCGCAGGGCGGACCTCCGCCCGATCGGCCTCCACATCGAATGTGCCATCCGCCTGGCGGTCGGCTCCACCAGCGAGCAGCTCGGGGGATCCGCGGAGGACGCCCCGGGCCTGACCCGCCGCCAGTTGGCGAGGGATGCCCAGAGGGTTTTCCGGCGTCTTGAATCCGAGAGGAACTAGGTTGCATGGAAAGCAGTTGCGCACGCTGGGCCGGCACGAGCCCAGGTCGCAAGGCGAGGGTTGAGCCGGTTTTGTGTTCTTCGAAAGCCGCCCGGCGTGAGGGAGGGAATCGGGTGGGGAAAGCCCGTGGACTTGTGCCGAAGATGGCGGAAGTGTATCTTTCGAGAGGTTCGGGAAGCGCGACCGCGAATCACGCGACCCGAGATTTACAACCCTACTGATTGCCTTTCACGGGTGTCTCTACCAAAAGCTGCCCGCGATCGGCCGAACCAAAGATCAGAATGTCCATGACAACCCGACCAGCGTCAAGGGCCTCTGGCTCTGGCGTGGAAGATACGCCTGCGAACGGGCGTTCACCACGTCGCCAATCCTACCCAGATCTTGGCCCGCACGTCAAGCCGACGGCGCCTCAAATCCCCTTCAAGCCGTGCGAACCCACCGAGGCGGAACTCGCGCTCCCCTCGTATCGCAAGCTACCCCCGTTGACGGTCAAGCGGTTCATCGCCGCCCAGATGCAGGTGCTCGATTACATGATCGAGTGCGGCCGGGAGGTCACGGCCGGCGAGCTCCACGGCTATGTGCTCGGCCGGTTCACCGGCGACCAGAAGGCCGCGATCATGGGCGCCCTCGTTCGCTCCGGGCTCGTCACGGTCCGGACCGAAACCCCTCTCGAGCTCGGGGACCGACGCCGTCGCGTCTTCCGCATCGACCGGCCGGAAGGGGGCAAGCGGTGACGACCATCGCCCCATACCTCCCGGGGCTCGAGGACGCTTCGCCGCCGCGAAGCTGGCCGGAGGCGTTCGAGGTCCTGCGACGCCACCCTGCGAAGCTGGCGATCATGAAGGCCCTTGCCGTTCTCTCCCGGGGACAACAAAGCACCCTCGCGACCAACGCGATGATCCTCCTGGAGGTGGGGGGCACCGAGCGTTCGCTCTACCTCCACCTCGACCAGCTCGAGGCCAAGTTCGGGCTCATCGAGCGGGTGAAACACAAGTCGACCAAGAGCCGCCGACGCATCCGATTCCCTTTCCTCGTACAGGAGTCGGAAACGACTCACGCCACCCTGCTACAAGAGTCAGAAAAGGGTGAAGGTGACTTTCACCCATGGGTGAAGGTGACTTTCACCCATGGGCGCAAGTCATCTTCACCCATGGGTGAAGATGACTTTCACCCATCGCCTCCTATTGAGCGCACGGGCGGGCGCGCGTCTGAATTCAATTCAATGAATTCAGAAGGAGAAACGTTAACGTTGGCTCCGCCCGTGAAAACCGAAGACATTCGGACGCCCGAGGCGGACCCCCCGGCGGCGCCGGAGCCGGCCCCCGGCCCGACGCCCGAGGAGGTCGCCGCGCTCGAGGCCGCGGTCAAACGGGGCGGGCGGGATGGCAGGATCGCGAGCTGGCACCTCAAGATGCTCGCGGAGCCGATGACGCCCCCGCCGCCCCGCAGGGTCGTGGCCCCGCGCCGGTCGCGCGGCCGTCCGTGGCGCCGCGACACGTCGAGACGGTGGACCTGCTCCGGCGCCTGGACTCGCCGACCGGGCCGGAGGCGGTGGAGGAGGCCGCGCGTCGCCTCGCGACGAAGCTCGATGACGAGCATTCGCTGGGGCTCTATCGAGGTTTTTGCTCGCGGGCCGCGAGCGGTGAGTTGAAGCCGAAGACGCTCATATCGGCGTTGAAGCGGGCCATGAGCGGGACGTGCGAGAAGCCGGGGGCCGTGTTCACGTCATTCGTGAACGAGCATGCGACGCGCATGAAAAAACCGGCCGTCGGGGTCTCTACCAAAGCTCCCGACGGCCGGCCAAAGATCAGCGGTGCGATCCCTACTGAACAGCATTATACCATGCCCCGGAGGGTAGGTCAATGATCGTAAAGCAGGGCGACACATCGGTTTGCGAGGCCAATGCGTCAGTGGAGCGGACCGGGATCGAACCGGCAACCTTCGCATTGCGAACGCGACGCTCTCCCAATTGAGCTACCGCCCCTTTCGTTCGAATGGTCACAGATTAACTTCCCATGCGTCGTGACGCAAGGTGATGTGGCAGCTTTCTCGACGATTTCGGGCGCAACTACTTGGTGACGAGGATGTCGACGGGGCCTTCGCGGCGGAGGACGCTCACGCTCACGTCGTCGGAGCGGCGGTCAAGGCGGAGGTCGACCGACGTGCCCGCGACGGAGAGGTTGCGGATCTCGACCCGGCTCAGGAAGGTCGGGAGCTGCGGCTGGGTGAACCAGACTTGGGACTCACCGGCCTGGATGCGGAGGCCGAGGCAGGCTTGCAGGAGCAGGAAGATCGAGCCGGCCGACCAGGCTTGCGGGGCGCAGGCGACGGGGTAGGGGGTCGGGCCTTCCATCGGGACGCGGGGGAAGCCGCAGAAGAGCTCGGGCATCCGGTTCAGGTCGAAGTAGGTGCCGGCCTCGAACTGGGCGGTCAGGACGCGGACGGCCAGGTCTTGCAGGCCGTAACGCGAGAAGCCATAAGCGATCAGGGCGTTGTCGTGCGGCCAGATCGAGCCCGTGTGGTAGGCCATCGGGTTGTAGCGCACCTCGCGGGATGAGAGCGTTCGGATGCCCCAGCCGGAGAAGAGGTCGGGGGCCATCAGGCCGGACGCCACGCGCAAGGCTCGGTCGGGGTCGACGATGCCGGCGAAGAGGCAGTGGCCGACGTTCGATGAGCGGACCCGGCACGGCCGCTTGTCGCCGTCGAGGGCGAGCGCGTAGGTGCCGAGGTCCTCGCACCAGAACTGCTCCTCGAAGCGGTGCTGGAGCAGCTCCGCCTGCTGGAAGAGCAGGGAGGCCCGATCCTGCTGGCCGAGGGCCTCGGCGAGGACGGAGCCCGCGCGTTTGGCGGAGTAGACGTAGCCCTGGACCTCGCAGAGGGCGATCGGGCCCAGGGCGAGGCTGCCGTCGTCGTGGCAGATCGCGTCGTCCGAGTCCTTCCAGCCCTGGTGGATCAGGCCGTCGACGGCGGCTCGCTGGTACTCGACGAAGCCATCGCCGTCGAGGTCGCCATGGGCGTCGATCCAATTCAGGGCGGCCTCGACGTGAGGCCAGAGAGTTTTGATGAACGGGAGGTCGCCGCTCCGCTCGTAGTAGGCTCCGGCCAGGAGGATGAACAGGGGCGTGGCGTCGACGCTGCCGTAGTAGCGCCCGAAGGGCATCTCCTTGAGCACGGCCATCTCGCCGTTGCGGGTCTCGTGGAGGATCTTGCCGGGCTCGGCGTCCTGATCGGGGATCCGCTCGGTCGCCTGCGTGGCGGCGAGGTAGGCGAGGACGCCCCGGGCAAACTCCGGGCGCCACCAGAGACATTCCAACGCCGTGATGATCCCGTCGCGCCCGAAGGGCGTGTTGAACCAAGGGACCCCTGCGTACGGATAAGGGCCCGTGGGCATCTCGGTCGTGAGCATCTGGAGGTCGGAGTCGGCGCGACTCACCCAGGCGTCGAACCGGCCGTCGGAGGATTTCAGGCGACAGGCTCCGAGCTTCTGGGTCATGAGGCTCGCCTCGGCGGCCTTGCGAGCCTCGTTGAAGCTGGGGGGCTCGGGGCGGTCGGAGCCTCGCCAGCAGGCGACGGTCAGTTCGACGGTGGTCTCGCTCCCCGAGTCGAGTTCCAGGTCCATGCGGGCGGAGTCGGCCGTGACCCGGACGGAGCGAGGGGCGAACCGTATCAGGGTTCGACGCTCGACGCCGTCGAGCCCCTCGTAGCCGAGGATTACCGAGTCGTCGAGGACCTCGGGGGGCAGGTCGCGGCCTCGGGCCTTGCGGGCCATGCCGCGGACCTCGAAGATGTCGGCGAAGTCGGCGAGGAACCGCCATTGCAGGGTCGCCACCACCGGCTCGAGCCCGTGGTTCTTGACCCAGAGCCGCCAGAAACCGCTCCCATTCCACAGGAAGACCTTGAGCCCCAGGTAGAGCGTGCCGAGCGGCACCTCGATCCGGCCGTCGCGGACCTCATCCGGGTTCGTGAGCGAGACGGACAGCAGGTCGTTCTCGTCGCGAACGGTCGACCCCAGGCAGAACGGGCGGCGGCCATCGAGTTCGAGCTCCAGGCGCGAGAGATAACGCGTGCCTTCGTGGTAGAGGCCCTCCTCGCCCAGACCGGCCGGCTTGATCTGGCCGAAGTGGTCGAAGACGGCGAACGTATCGGCATGTTTGAGGACTCTCGTCCGCTCGTCTGCCGCGCCCGAGGCGGCGAGGACGTGGTGCGGATCCCCCTGGGAAGGATGCGTCGCCTGCGGAGGTGTCAATCCCTTGAAGTTATCGGCCACGGGCGTTCTGCCTCCGGGTGACCGGCCCGAGCAGGCCGAACGAGCGATGATCCGAGGGGGTCGGGACGAGTCGCAACGATGGGCGCGCGACATGCCCTTCGACCTCAGCGCCGGCGATCCCCCGGCGATAGATCTCGAGGTAGTCGCGGGCCATCCGCGCGGCCTCGAATCGTTGGAGGAAGACCTCGCGGCAGGCTCGACGATCCAGGCTATCGACCCGCTCCAACGCATTCACCGCCTGGTCTGCGTCGTCGACGACGAAGCCCGTCAGGCCGTCCGACATCACCTCGGGGACCGAGCCACGGCGGAAGGCGACGACGGGGGTGCCGCAGGCCATCGCCTCGATCATCACCAGGCCGAAGGGTTCGTCCCAGCGGATCGGGAAGAGCAGGGCCCGGGCGTTCCCGAGGAAGTCGTCCTTGGTCCGGCCGCCGACCTCGCCGACGAACTCGACCCAGGGCGAGGCCCGAAAAAGAGGCTCGAGGACCTGCTCGAAGTAGGGGCGTTCCTCGGGGTAGATCTTCGCGGCCACGCGCAAGGGCATGCCGGCGCGTTCGGCGATCTCGACGGCCTGCTCGACCCCCTTCTCGGGCGAGAGCCGGCCGAGGAACGCGAGGTAGTCGCCCGGGGTTTCGCGGAACGTGAAGAGGTCGCGGGGCAGGCCGTGGTAGACGGTGCCTTGCCAGTTCGCCCCCGGGATAGGCCGCCGCTGGTCGTCGGAGATCGAGACGAGCGGGACCTCGGGATAGGCCTCGAACAAGGGCCGCTGATCCGGCTCGTGGAGGCGGCCATGCAGCGTCGTCACAGTGGGGCACGAGAGCCGGCCCACGATCGGAAAGTGGAGGTAGTCGAGGTGGAAGTGGATCACGTCGAACCTCGAAGATTCGCGCGCCACCAGCTCCAGGAGCCGCACGTGATGCGGCAGGGTCTCGCGGCAGGACGGTTCGCCCCAAAGGGCCCGCGGGCAGCCGGGGACGAGCCGGGCGCTCGTCTGCGAGTCGCCGCTGCCGAACAGCGTGACCTCGTGCCCTTGCTGGACCAGTTCCTCGATCAAGTACGAAATCACCCGCTCCGTCCCGCCATACAGGGTCGGGGGGACGCTCTCGAAGAGCGGGGCCACCTGGGCAATCCTCATGCGATCTCCTCGGCCTCTCGGGGCCCGATCAAGGAGGGTGCATCGACCTCGGTGCCGCTCAATGATTTCATCAACACAACTAGCACTATCCCAATCAGCTCAAGACTTGCGGGGGTTGCGGACACGTGTCCTCGGCAGGCCGGCGCGGTCCTTCTGGAAGTAGCAGATCTCGACGAGGGTCGGCCAGAGCTCGATCGAGCCCTTGATGACGGTCACGACATCGTCGACGATCCGCAGCAGGTTCTGATGGAAGAAGTCGGGCTCGAAGCCGTAGAACGACTTCTGGAGGTTGGCGGCGAAGACCCGGAGGGCCTCGGCCCGTTCGGAGGTGGTCGCGGTCTGGGCGGCCTCGAGGGCCCGCCGGTGCATGGTCGCGACCTTGTCGAGGATCTCGTTGGCGTCGTCGGCCGTGACGGTGCCGTCGTAGTCGAAGGCGATCCCCAACTCGTCCACGCGCGTCAGCGACCCCTTGATCTTGCGCTTGAGGAGGTTCGAGACCTCCTCGTTGAAGATCTCGGAGGCCACCGGATTCCGCATGTAATTACTTTTTGTGTGGTTCTGGGCGGCATCGACGTGCGCGGCGGCGATCCCCGGCTGCTGGATCCAGAGTCGATAGATGTAATCTTCAAATCGAAGCCGGGTGGGGAAGAACGGCGGCAGGCCGAACGTGTTGTCATACGCGGCGACGCCGCAATCCATCCGCCAGTTCTTGCTCGTGACCGCCGGGCGGAAGTTCACCAGGACGTAAAGCTCGTTGAGGTCGTCGGGGTCGAGTTGCTCGTCGTTGGAGAGGAAGAGCTCGGCGAAGTCGAGGGCGTCGATGTCGTTCGTGCCCGAGCGGAACGTCTGGGCCATCTTGATGACCTCGTCGTCGGCGACGGCCCCGCGTTCGACGAGGACCGAGTTCTCCCTGGCGAGCCCCTTGGAGACATTCGTCTCCAGCTCCATGGCGGTGTCGACGAGCATCTCCCCCTTCTCGTAGTAATCGGGCACGTCGGCCACGCGCTTGCCGAGGACGTCGAGGAACGAGCCGAGGATGTCGAACGACTTGCGCCCGTAGCCGTTCTGCCCCGACCGATGCAGGCGGCCCCGGCAGACCTCGCCCTCGGCCAAGGACTCGAGGCTGTGCTCCATCAAGGCATAAGGCCGCATGTCGTCGTCGGAGCTGACCATGAACGAGCCGAGCGTGTACATCAGGGTGAAGTTGCGGTTCCCGCCGTAGCTCGGGCGGAAGAGGTTCTTCACGAGGGATTCGAGCCGCTTGTCGCGCAGGCGTTGGTTCAGATAGCCGAGGAATTGCTCCTTCTCACTCGGGCCGACGTAGAAGAGTTCGGAGTGGGTCTTGGTCTGTTCGAGCAGGGGGAAATACTTCTCCTGCGCCGCGGGGCTCGAGTCGTCGAAGATGATGATGTCGGGCGTGTGCCCGTTCCGCCAGAAATGCTCGTCGTACTCGGTGACCGTCTCGCCCACGTCGCGGAGGCGGTACGTGGGGATCGCGAAGAGGAGGTCGCGGGCGTGCATCGTCTTTCCTTGCCGAATGCGAGGGCCTTGGCCGTCGAGAGCGCCTCGTGAGTTCGCAGACCGACCGGCCCTCGGCGTCGCCCCTCATGAAGGACGACGCCGATGGAGGACCGGGCTCGCTCTCGTTGAGGCGAGGACAATGCACTGAGAATGCCAGCGGGGCGCGGGACGTCCTAAGACCCTTGCACTACGGGATTAACGCGCAAGGGGCGAAAGAGGTCTGGGGATGGTTCCCCATGCAAGTTGCCCGATGGGACTCGCACCCTGCACGATCGGCGGGTTGAGATATGAAGGCATTCCACGCGATCAGGCGGGACGGCTCACGGCCGGATTCCGTAGCGGAGGGCTCCGGCGGGCGAGGCGACGAGGGCATCGAGTGCGTCGAGCGGCTGCCAGGCCGAGACGAGGCTGGCGAGCGGATACTTGCGATGATTCGCCGCGAGGAAGTTGAGCGCCGCGTGCAGATGCCTCGGCGCGTAGTTGTGAACGCCCCTTAATGTGAGACAGCCGCGGACGAGCTTCTCGGGGTGGATAGGGACCGGATCCGTCGGGAAGACCGAGCCGACCAGCACGAGAGTGCCCCCGGTCGCGAGCAAGGGTAGGGCCCCCTCGATCGCCCGCGGGTCGCCCGAGAGTTCGAGGACGACGTCGATGCCTCGACGGCCGGTGGCCTCGGCGATGGTCAAGGCAAATTGCGTGGGCGTGCAGGTCCGCGTCGCACCAAACCCAACGGCGACGGCCAGCCTCGCTTCGTCCCGGTCGCAGACGATCGTCTCGCGAGCCCCCGACTCGCGCGACCAGGCGGAGGCGGTCACGCCGAGCATGCCTGCGCCGAGCACCAGCACGGTCCGGCCGGCGATCGGCCCCGCGGCCTCGAGCGCGGCGGCGATCGTCGCGGTGGCGCAGCTCGAAGGGCAGGCGACCTCGTCGGGGATCTCGTCGGGGACGCGATAGATGGCCGTGCCGGGCGCGAGCAGGCAGTGGTCGGCGAGTCCCCCCGCCAGTTCCCTGCCGGGGCGGAGCGGCTCGTGGCCGTACTTGAAGCCACGCTCGCATTTCTGGGGCAGGTCGCGATGGCAATAGTAGCAGTCGCCGCAGCTCGCGACGATGGCCCAGGTGACGCGGTCGCCTTCACGGAGAGGCAGGCCGGCCTCGTCGATGCGCGAAGCCTCCGGCCCGAAGGCGATGACCCGGCCGAGGATCTCATGCCCGAGGATCGTGGGGACGGGCACAGAGCGTCGCCCGTGGATGCTGTGGAGGTCGCTGCCGCAGAGCGTGCAGGCGATCACCTCGACGAGGATCTCCGTCTCTCGAGGGGAGGGCAGGGGCCATTCCACGAAGTCAAAAGGCCGACCCACGCCCCGGAAGACCGCGCCCCTGGCGTTCATGCCAACGCCTCCTCTGCGGCTGGCCGACGCGAGGGCGAGGCGAAGTAGGCCCAGCCGACGATTAGGCTAAGGAGCGTCATCAGTCCGATCACCCACCAGGCGTTCATGAAGAAATGCAGAGGATTCGCCCGCACCGGCAGCCAGCCCTTCGCCAGCACGAGCGAGGCATACGCCATGTAACCGGCGGCATCGGCGACGTAGAGCAAAAAGCCCAGGTTGCTGCGGTCGCGAGTCATGGCGATCAGCCGCTCGAAGATGGTCGTGTGGATGGCCACGTAAGGCAAATATAACCCGAGGCCGAGCAATACCATGAACGGGAACGGGGCGATCAGGCCCGCCTGCCGACCCGCGAGGGCGGCGATCATCAGGAGGCTCCCCGCCAGCCCCACGCCGATCGCGCCGAAGAACGCGCGGCGGTTGTCGACGATCAGGATGCTCAGGCCGTTGGCGAGCAGGACGCCGAGGGCCACGAAGATCTCGGATTTCGCGAAGGTCGCGGGCACCACGTGCACCCTCATCGCCTTCCAGATCTCGGGCGCGAAATCGGCCCGGATGCCCCTGGCGATCGTAACCCAGAGATAGGCCGCGACGACCGCCATGATCCCGAATCCGTGCCGACGCAGCATCGCCAGGCGATCGGCACGGGTCATCGGCAGGCGTTCGCTGCGATGAGCGAGGTCCGCCTCGTCGGGAGGCGGGATCTTGCCGAGCATCCACACGAACAGAAGGCTCGGAAACGCGAAGATCAGGCCCGCGGCGGCGGGCATCCAACGCTCGGAGACTCCCAGGCCGAGCAGCCAGGTCCCGACCGACTTGCAGAGGCCGTCGGCCAGGATGAAGCTGGCGCAGAGACCGGCGGTGAGGGCCTCGGTGTGGCGACGCCCTTCGAGGAACCCGACCACGAGGCCGAAGACGATCCCCAGCGCGAGCCCGTTGAAGAACAGCGCCGCGACATGCAAGGGCGACGGAGCCGCGCCGAACAGGACGAGCGCAACCTCAGCAGCGGCGAGGAGCGCCACGATCCAGAGGGCCCGGCGTTCCGGTGGCATCTCGGCGACCACGCGGATGCCGGCGAACTTCGCCAGCATGTAGCCGAGGATCTGCGACGCCACCAGCATGTTCTTCTCGGCGACGCCCCAGACGGTCCCATCGACGAAGACTGCCGCCGTCCAGGGCTTGCGGAAGGCGTACGTGCAGAAATAGGCGCCGAAGGCCGCGACAACCGCCCAGCACGAGGAAGCGAGCGGCGAGCGGGCGAGGAATGCCGAGGTCATCGGTTGCTGCAAGGTCCGGGTCATGCAAGAATCTCGTGGCGGCCGCGATCCGAGTGAAACCCTGGTCGGCCGACTCTACCCCGCCGGCGTGAAGAACTGATGTGGATGCTACGATATCGCCGAGGCTCGACGCGGATTCTCGGCGACGGCGGGGATCATCCCCCTCGGGAGAGCGAGTCATGAGCGCCCAACAGGATCGCCTGCGGGCCGTCATCTTCGACTGGGCCGGGACGACCGTCGACCACGGCAGTCGCGCCCCGGTCCGGGTCTTCGTCGAGATCTTCGAGCGGGCCGACGTCCCGATCACCGAGGCCGAGGCCCGCGGCCCGATGGGGAAGGCCAAGCGCGAGCATATCGCCTCGGTCCTCGCCCTGCCCAGGGTCTCGGCCGCCTGGGAAGATCGACACGGCAATCGGCCCGGCGAGGCCGACATCGACCGTCTGTACGAGGACTTCCTGCCCGTGCAGTCGGGCGTTTTGGCGGATCACGCCGACGTGATCCCGGGCGTGCCCGAGGTGGTCGCCGAGTGCCGACGCCGCGGCCTCAAGATCGGGGGCACGACGGGCTACACCCGCGCCTTGATGGGCGTGCTCGAGCCGATCGCTCGCGCCAACGGATATGCACCCGACGCGTCGATTTGCTCCGACGACGTCCCTGCGGGCCGCCCGGCTCCCTGGATGCTCTTCCGCGCCTCCGAGCGGCTCGGCGTCTACCCGATGTCGCGGGTCGTCGCCGTCGACGACACCCCGGTCGGCGTCGAGGCCGCCCGCAACGCCGGCGCCTGGGCCGTGGGGGTGACTCGCACCGGCAACGGCCTGGGCCTGTCGCTTGAGGAGGTCGAGCGCCTCGCCCCCCGCGAACGTGCAGAGCGCCTTGCCGCCGCGACCGCTGATCTGAAACGCGCCGGTGCCCACTTCGTCGTCGAATCCGTCGCGGACCTGATCCCGGTGCTCGACCAGGTCACAAGCTCACTTAACCCCGAGACTTAATGAACATTTAAACAATCGATTGGTCATCAAGATCCATCAGTCTTTGACTTGATTCAGTCAGACCTGGGGTAGAGGGCCCGCGACGGTGAGCAATACCCGACGCTGAGATCCATCACGTCCAGTATGGCGTTATGGCCGACCTCGTCGGTGTCGCGGCCATGGCGATCGCGGGCGGCATCGAAAGAATGCCAGAAGTTCCTCCCGGGGCATCCCGCCGTCCCGCGACTCCTCGGCGAGTTCCAGCAAGGCCTCCCCGGGCGTCGTCGTCGCGATGGCCGACTCCAGACGATCCTTCGGCGATGATGGTTCCATGCGAAAGCTTCCAACGATCACAGCGGAGCCTCAACTTCATCGCGCGCACATACCTTCCACTCTTGATCTGCATCAATATCTCGGAAGGTACAGGCGTGGGCGGTCCCACTTGATATCTTCGCTATCATAGTAGCCGGACCGGGGCCGACTCCGGTCCGAGAGACTTGCCTCGACACTCGAGAGATCCATCGCCATGCGATTCCGTCACTTCGCCGGCTCGGCCTTGCTGCTCATCGGCTCCGCCTTCAATGGGGCCGGCGTTTCCCTCGCGGACGAGTTCCCCAAGGATCTGGTGGCGTGGTCGCCGCTGGCCGACAAGCCGGTCTTCGACGGGACGGGGGGCAGCTCGTGGGACCGCAAGATCCGCGAGCGCGGGTATATCTTGATGAAGGACGGGACGTACCACCTCTGGTACACCGGCTATAACGACGACCTCTCGCCGACGCGGTTCCTCGGGCATGCGACGTCGGCCGACGGGATCCACTGGGACCGCGACCCGGCCAATCCCATCTTCTCCAAGGACTGGGTCGAGGACGTCTGCGTGATCCCCAAGGACGGCGAATACATCATGTTCGCGGAGGGGAAGAACGACATCGCCCACCAGTTGACCTCGCGCGATGGGGTCAAGTGGGATGACCTCGGCTCGCTCGACATTCGCAAGGTCGACGGCACGCCAATCAGCAAGGGTTCCTACGGCACCCCCGCCGTCTGGTTCGAGGACGGCACCTGGTACCTCTATTATGAGCGGGGCGATCAGGGGGTCTGGCTCGCGACCTCGAAGGACCGCAAGGTCTGGACCAACGTCCAGGATACCCCGGTGCTCGCGATGGGCCCCGAGGCCTACGACAAGACGGCCGTCGCCATCAACCAGATCTTCAAGCGTGACGGCGTCTATTACGCCCTCTACCACGCCAACGCCAACCGCCCCTGGAAGGACTGGACCACGAACATCGCCCGGTCCAAGGATCTCGTCCACTGGGAGAAGTATCCGGGCAACCCGATCATCCAGAACAACTGCTCGAGCGCCGTGCTCGTCCCCACGCCGAAGGGCAATCGGCTCTACACCATGCATCCCAACGTCAAGGTCTTCGCCAATCCCACCGCGAGCATCGACAAGAAGTGATTCCATCTCAATAACAAAGGGGTTGGAGGCGCGAGCGGTGTCTCCGACCCCTTTTCAATTGACCCGTGCTTATAAGCCAATCATTGAAATCCGCCGTTCTTCACGGGTACATCGATCCCGGCTTCCTCGAGCTCTTGCATGATTCCATTGACGGAGCTGATGATGAGGACCCCGTCCTTGACGCAGTAGGCCAGCCTGAGTTGCTTGAGCAGGAGCCTCAAGGAGGTCTTCACCGGGATGCCTTCGAGATCCAGGGTGACGACGCTCGTCATCGAAGCGTCGACCTCCTTCAATCCGATGGGATCGACATAGACCGCGACTCCGGGTTCATTGCCGCTCATCGTCGCCGACTTCAGGTACTTCAGCACGTCCTCGAGGGGTGTCTCGTTCGGGAAGGTCATACTAATGGGCTGTTCCAGCTTCTTCAGGACTGCGGCCGTTTTCGGCGACGCATCATCAGCCTCTAACTGAGCCATCATCTTTGCGATATCGACCCGTGTTTCGTGCTCTCGGGCAGCCAGGATCGCAGCGTTGTTTTGCCCCATCCGCATACCCCCACCCATCCCCATCATCGCCGGCGGATTGGAGAGCCTTGCCTCGTCTTTCTTCAAGGCGCGCCTATGTGACGGGGCATCCGACTTCACGGCACCGGGCGCCGGCCCTGGCGCAGGGGCGGAGGGAGCGGCAGGCGCCGGCTTGGAGGCCGGGGTCGCGACCGGGGCCGGTTTTGGAGGCTCAGGACCTTCCTCAGCAACCTCCGCCGGCTTCGCGGCCGGGGCTTCGGCATTCTTTTCGGCGGGTGCCTGGCGGGCGTAGACCCCCGCGCCGGTGGCGACGAACGCCAGGGCGAGGGTGAGAGTCGCGGCGATTCCCTTCAACTTGGTCATCGACATGGCGAATAAGACCCCTTCCGAGAGGGCCACGGCCTGCGCCGAGATCAAAACCGCGGCGCCTGGCCGGCCCGCCGCGACGGCGATCGCGGCCTTGATGGTGGATGCGACGAGTGGAACCGGGACCGCCGATGCGACCACAGAAGCAGTCCCGACCTGGCCAGAGATGAGCAGGACGCCGACCGGGAGGGCCAACCCCTTGCGGGTCAGGCGAGAACGGAGGAGATCCCTCGCCCGAGAAAGCCGCCCCTTGACGGTGCCGACCGGCCATTGGAGGTGGTCGGCGGCCTCTTCGTGGGTCAGCCCTTCGAGGTAGCAGAGGACCAGCGGAACCCGGTACTTGTCCGGCAGCCGCTGGATCTCCTCGTGGAGCCAGGGTTGGCGCTCCTGGCTCGTCATCTCGCGGTCGAGGGCGAGGTCCTCGACCCCCGACGTCTCCTTGGCATGGCGGCGAGCCGCTGCGGCACGCGCACGGACGGCCACCTTGTAGGCAACGCCGTAGAGCCAGTTGCCCAGCAAGTTGGTGTCGCGGAGCGTGCCCGCCTTGCGGACCAGGACCAGGAACGTGGCCTGGAACGCGTCTTCCACGTCGTTGGGGTCGCGCAGGAACTGGCGGCAGACGCCCATCACCATCGGCCCGTGCCGCGCCACGAGCGCCTCGAAGGCGGCCTCGTCACGCCTGGCCACGAACCGATCGAGCAACTGTCCCTCGTTCATCCCCGTGACGGAGCCTGCGCCGAAGAGCCGCTCGAGTTGCCGAACGACGCCGCTGACCTGCACTGCCGCCATGGATTGCCCCCTCCGATCGTTGCCTGCTCAGCGAGGTACTACAGGGAAGACGGAGTTCGGATACAGAAATCCGAAAAAGAAAAGGGAGCCCACTCGTGGGGGCGGCAACCGCCATGTCGAACCATCCGCGGGCGCATCGGTGCAGGACGTGAGACAGCAACCGACGCAACCGGACTGAGGATCGTCGAACGATCTCGGTATCCGATCATGCGATAAGCGCAAGGAATTCGCCAGGCCCCCGGATGGAGAGGGCTTTACAGCCAAGCGGAGCCGGGATGAGGAGGGGCAGGCGTTCGGGCGGGAAGCGGAGAAGGCGGGGAAGAACCCGAGGCTCCTCCCCATCGTCGAGGTTGATCGAAGTCACCCGGGCGAACGCAAAACGGTGGAGGACCGCCCGGCTCGCCCGAGGTTCTGGCTTCGTGCCGAAGGCGGGATCAGGCGCCGCTCGTCCGGGCCGCATCGCGAGTCCGCGAGGTCGCGGTTGAGTGGAAGTGCGGGGGGTTCAGGGCCGAGTAGGCCTCGGTGGCGACCGCCTCGGTGAGCAGGAAGGGGGCGGCTCCCCGGTGGACGGTCTGGGCCACGGCGCGGAGGCCGGACTGGGTGAAGAGCTCTCGGAAGCGGAGCGACGAGGCGTGGTGCACTTCGCCCTCGACCCCGGCGACGCAAACATCATAGATGAACCAGCCCCAGAGGCCGTCGCGATAGCCGTCGATGATCATCAGGCGGCCGCCGGGGCGGAGCACACGATGCATCTCGGCGACCGCACGATCCTGGTGGGGATAGTGGTGGAAGCTGTTGGCGCAGGTGACGATGTCGAAGCTGCCGGAGGCGAACGGCAGGCGTTCGCTGTCCCCCTGCACTGGCTGGACGTTCCCGGCGTGGCGACGCCAGCGTTCCTCGCCCTTGGTCAGCATGTCGGAGACGAGGTCAATCCCCCAGACCTGGGCCTGGGGCAAGGATTCTCGGATCCGGCCGGCGAAGACCCCCGTGCCGCATCCCACGTCGAGGATTCGTGCGGGGCGGTCGCCGATGACGGCGCCGATGCGCCTGATCAGGGCCCGGTGCGAGGGGCCGAACAAGAGCCACTGGAGTATCGAACGATCGTAGCTCTCGCTCCAGCGGATGAATTCGTGCGTCGCCTGGTCGCGCTCGTACGCCATGGAGCCTCCCTGCCGTTGTCGGTCGAGTTATGTGTCCGGGGGGAATCCTGTCCCCCGCTCCTTCCGCCTCACGCGATCGCTCTCAAGCCTCGTTGCCGGAGAGCCGGGCTTCGACTTTCCCGAGGTCACGCCCCCTTGGATTATTGATCCGGGGCGCAGCTCGGCGTCATTGTGCCCTGGGTTGCCACCTTAGGGAATTCCAACTACGATAAAAAAGTGGCGGTTCGACCGGGAATCGTGGGACAAGCGACTCCCCAGATCCTCCACCTTGCCACCGCGAGACCTATCCAGCCGTGCTCAATATCCCCGTCTACCTGGACAACCACGCCACGACTCGCGTCGATCCACGGGTTGTCGAGGCGATGCTGCCATATTTCACGACGATTTACGGGAACGCGGCGAGCATCTCCCACAAGTTCGGCTGGGATGCGTCGGAGGCCGTCGACAGGGGACGGGAGCAGGTCGCCGCCGTCATCGGCGCCGAGCCCCGAGAGATTATCGTCACTTCGGGCGCGACCGAATCGAACAATCTGGCCCTCAAAGGACCCCTTTCCTATCTCAAACGCAAGGGCAACCACCTCGTCACGGCCGCCACCGAGCACAAGGCGGTGCTGGACCCTCTGAAGCGGCTGGCGCGCGAAGGGTGGGACCTCTCCATCGTCAACTCCGACCCTCATGGCCTCGTGAGCGTCGAGGCGATCGAGGCGGCGCTGACGGAGCAGACGGTCCTCGTCTCGGTCATGGCCGCGAATAATGAGGTGGGGACCCTGAATCCGATCCGCGAGATCGGCAAGCTCTGCCACGATCGGGGGATCCTCTTCCACACCGACGCCACGCAGGCCTTCGGCAAGATCCCCCTTAACGTCATCGACGACCACATCGACCTCCTCAGCCTCTCCGCCCACAAGTTCTATGGCCCCAAGGGGGTCGGGGCCCTCTACGTCCGCCGCCGCGATCCCCAGGTGCGGCTGTCTCCCCTCTTCGACGGGGGAGGACATGAGCGTGGGTTCCGCAGCGGGACGATCGCCGTGCCCCTCGTCGTCGGTATGGGATACGCGGCCGAACTGGCGGAGAGCGAACGCGTTGAGGAGTCGGCGCGACTGCTCGCGCTCAGGGAACGCCTCTACACCGGAATTTCCGAGAAGGTCCCGGCCATCCAGCTCAACGGGCATCCCAGCCTTCGCCTCCCCGCAAATCTCAACCTGAGCTTCGCTTACGTCGACGGCGAGGCCCTGATGATGGCGATGCGAGACGTCGCCGTGAGTTCCGGATCCGCGTGTACCGCCGCCGACCCCGAACCGAGCCACGTATTAATAGCGATGGGCATCGACGAAGATATGGCCCGGGCCAGCCTCCGGTTCGGCCTGGGCCGATTCACGACGATCGAGGAGATCGACTTCACCATCGAGGTCGTCTCGAAGGCCGTCGCCAAACTTCGACCGCTCAGCGCCGCCTGGAATTCCAACGTCTGAGATGACTTGGGAATTGACAGGGCGTTATGATAAGATTATCTCCGGCGACTTAGTCGTCCCGGGACCTACCGCCAGCGAATAGGAGAGCACGTCCATGGGTGTGACCCTGAGTGAAAAGGCCGCCACCGAAGTCAAGAAGATCATCACCGAGCAGAACCTGCCCGAAGAGACGGTTCTCCGCGTTGGTGTCCAGGGCGGCGGTTGCAGCGGCTTCTCGTACAGCCTGAACTTCGACACCGCGACCTCCGAGCGCGACCGCATCATCGAGCTGCACGGCGTCAAGCTCGCCGTCGACAAGAAGTTCGACCCGTACCTCGACGGTACCGTCGTCGACTTCTACGACGGCCTCGAGAAGCGCGGGTTCGTCTTCAACAACCCGAACGTGGTCAAGTCCTGCGGCTGCGGCAGCTCGTTCCAGGTCTGATCGCCGAGACGAGCGTGGAGCGATCCACCCTCGCCTATTCGCTCCGAACATCGAAGGCCCGGGTCTCCCAGAACAGGAGACCCGGGCCTTCGTTTTTTTACGCATCCTTCGACCGATCGGATCGATCTCACCAGGCCCAGCCGGCGGCGATCTCCTGGTTGACGACGCACCCCTCGGGCCAGCTCCCTTGATACAGGGTGACGATGCAGCGCGCGGCCATCTCCCCCATATCCGCCATCCCCTTGAGGTCGATTCCGCCGAGGTGCGGGCTGAAGACGGCATTGGGCAGCGAGAGCAGTGGGTTCCCCGGCTCGGGCGGCTCCACGTTGAAGACGTCGAGTCCCGCGCCTCCGAGGTGCCCCGAGGCCAGGCTCTCGGCGAGGTCGGCCTCGACCACGAGCCCTCCGCGCGAGGTGTTGATCAGGTAAGCCCCCGGCTTCATCTTCGCGAGGGTCGCGCGGTTGATAAGGCCCTTCGTATCGGGGACGAGCGGCAGGTGCAGGCTGACGACATCCGACTCGGCCAGCAGCTCATCGAAGCCGCGTCGGCTAATGCCAAGCTGGGTGTCGAGCTCGGGGGAGAAGACCGGGTCATAGGCGATGACGTGCATGCCGAAGGCCACCGCGCGGGTGGCGACGGCCCGCCCGATCCGCCCTAAACCGACGAGCCCCAATGTCTTGCCGCGGAGCGGCTGCACCATGATGCGGTTCCAGCCGCCTTCGCGGACCGTGCGGTCGTTGTTGACGATGTTGCGAGAGAGGGCGAGGAGCAGCGAGAACATCTGCTCGGCGACGCTCTCCTGGTTCGCGCCCGGAGTGATGGTCACGGCGATCCGCCGGGCCGAGGCCGCGGCGACATCCACCGCGTCATAACCGACGCCGGTCCTCGCGATCACCCTGAGCCGGGGGGCCAGGTCGAACAGCTCGGCCGTGAGCAGCTCGCTGCCGGCGAGCATCGCGTCGACCCTGGGCAGGAACTCGCGGAGCTGGGCCTCGGTCGTCGTCGGACCGGGCGGGACTTCGATACACTCGAACCCGGCCGCCTCCAGGACCTCGCGGAATGGACCGGGTTGATGACGCAACGGCTCGGGGCTGATCAAGACGGTCGGCATGGTCGGCTGATATACCTGGAGAGAATGGATCAACGATCGGGCCAGAGTAACCGATGCGGATGTCACCGCCAAGTCGCCAGAACTGACTGGAATTCCGATGCGCACCGGCCTCGTTCGCATCCAACCTGTTCAAAGCCCGGCGTTGGGTCGTTAAGATGGTCCGCGAACCTCTCGCTAGGCCCGAGGCGCCGCGCATCGCCGTCAGATGCCCGTCTCGCCCACCCCTCAAGCCGATCCCTCAGCCCGCATCGGGACGACCCTATCCATGAACAAGCCTCCCATGCTGATCTTCGACGCCCACCTCGACCTCGGCCTCAACGGCGTCGACTGGAACCGCGACCTGAGGATGGACGTCGCCGAGATCCGGGCGCAAGAGAAGGCCCTGGGGATGACCGACCCCGGGCGGACGACGAACACCGTCTCCTTCCCCGAGCTGCGCAAGGCGGGCGTCGGCGTCGGCGTGGCCACGGTCCTCGCCCGCATCGAGACCCCGATCAACCACCCGTTTGGCCACACCACGCCAGAGGCCTGCTACGCTTACGCCATGGCCCACCTCGCCTACTACAAGGGCATGGAGCGGGCCGGGGCGATGAAGATGATCAAGACGAAGGGGCAGCTCGACGCCCACGTCGAGGCGTACAAAGCCAATCCCGCGTCGGTCCCGTTCGGCTACATCCTGAGCATGGAGTGCGCCGACCCGGTCCTCGACCCCGAGCAGATCTTCGAGTGGCACGCGGACGGCCTGCGGGCGATCGGCATCACGCACTACGGCCCGAACCGCTACGGCGGCGGCACCCGCTCCGAGGCCGGCCTCGCGGCCGAGGCCCTGCCGCTCCTCAAGAACATCGAGGCCCTTGGCATCGCGCTCGACATGACGCACCTCTCTGACCGGGCCTTCGATCAGGTGACCGGCATCTTCGGCGGCCGGGTCCTGGCGAGCCACCAGAACGCCCGCGCCTTCTGCGACTGGCAGCGCCAGTTCAGCGACGCCCAGATCAAGTTCGTGATCGAGCGCGACGGCGTCCTCGGGATCGCGCTCGACGCGGTGATGCTCCAGCCGGGCTGGGTGCGCGGGCTCTCCAAGCCGGAGGTCACGCTCGAGCGGGCCGTCGACAACATCGATTACATCTGCCAGCTCGCCGGCAGCGCCCGCAACGTCGGGATCGGCAGCGACCTCGACGGAGGCTACGGCAAGGAGCAGACCCCCGCCAACCTCGACACGATCGCCGACCTCCAGAAGTTTCCCGAACTCCTGCTCAAGCGCGGCTACTCCGAGGCGGATATCCGGGCGATCATGCACGGCAACTTCCTGCGGTTCTTCGGCGAGGTCCTGTCGTTCGAGCCCAGGTCCTGAACCGGAACCCCGGGGCGAGATCAGCGCTCGCCCCGACGCGTGTTCGCCTGGATCAGGCCGTGCCGGGACGAGCCTTGGCCGGCACGGCGCGGTTGAGGAGGTTGGGGACGGTCCCTTCGAGGTCCTGCCCTTGCTTCGCGGGGGCGTCGAGGTTCTCGGAGGCCGGAAGCACGTACCGGTCCGCGAGTGCAATAACCTCGGCGATCTCGTTGGGCAGGAGGTTCTGAAGCAGGACGAGCGCGCGGGCCGGCCAACCGACGACGACCGAGGGCTCTCCGTCGCAGACCGCCTGCCAGAGCCGGTGCGCCACCTGCTCGGCCGAGGTCGACAGCAAAGGGAGCGAGTCCCCGAGCGCGAACCAGGTGAATTCGTCTTCCTGTTTCCCCTTGAACCAGGCGTGCGTGTGCCCGCCGGTGCGCATCGTGCTCGGATAGATCCCGGTGACGAGGATGTTGTCGCGGGCCAGTTCCGACCGCAGGCCATCGGTGAACCCGCTCAGCGCGAACTTGCTGGCGGTGTAGGGGAGCATGTGCGGGACCGCCCGCAGGCCGCCGACCGACACGACGTTGCCGATCCGGCCGAACTGCTGGGCCTTCATCTGCGGCAGGACGGCCATCGTGGTGTGGACGACGCCCCAGAAATTCGTGGCCATTGCCTGATGGAAGTCGTCGAGGGTCATCGACTCCACGGGCCCAACCGTGATGATCCCCGCGTTATTGATCAGGATGTCGATCCGGCCGTGACGCTCGATCGCGCGGTCGATGAGGTTCTTCGCCTCGTCGGGCTTGGTGACGTCCGTGGGGACGGACAGGACGCTTCGGGCCCCGAGTCGCAGCAGTTCCGCTTCCGCCTGCTTCAAATCCTCGGCCTTGCGAGCTGCCAGGACCAGGTGAGCGCCCTTCTCGGCCGCCTCCCTCGCCACGAGCAGCCCGTGCCCGCTCGACGCCCCGGTGATGATTACGACGCGATCCGCCAGGCCGATCCGGCGACGGTACCGCAGGTAGGCTCGCGTCCCCCAGATCGCCCCGGCGCCCGCCAAAGCCCCGAGCAGCACCTTATCGCGTCCGCGCATCGTGTCTTCCTCTTAATTCAGGATCAGCGGATTGGGGTCGACCAATTCCACGTATCGCTGATTTCAGGAAGCATAATGCGTGCCGCACCTCGACTCATTGAAACGGATAGGCACTGAAGACCGGAAAGGACGATCAGACGGGCTCTACAGGCAGGACGACTCAGCGGAGCCTCAACCCCTGCAATCCCTCGCGGGCGGCCTTCGAGTCGGGGTCGCAGGCCAGGGCCGCGCGATACCAGTAGCCGGCCAGTTCCGGCATGCAGAGGCGGACGCAAAGTTCCCCCAGGCGGCAGCGGACCTCGGGGTCGTCCGGATGTTCGATCGCCTTCGAGTTCAACTCCGCCATCCTGGCCATGTCCCGATTCAACGATGAGGCGCGAGCCAGGTCACGCTCCGATTCCTCGCCGCGATCGAGCAGTCGCAGCAGGCGCCCTCGCTGGTAGAGGTACTGGGGATTGTCGGGCTCGACCTCGAGCGCCTGATTGAAGGAGTCGAGCGCCCGGGCGTAATCCCCATCGGCCTGGTCGAGCAAAGCAGCCTGGGCGAGCAGGCCGTGATGGCCAGGGAAGACGGGCAATGCCTTGTCGAGCAGGGCTTTGGCCTCGTCTCGTTCCCCTCGGGCCCGGAGGCACTGGACCAGCAAATCGAGGCGGTCGGCCTCGGCGACGTGCCCCCGGCATTGGTCGAGTTCCTGCTTGGCCTCGTCGTACCGCCCCAGCTTGAGTAGGACCTGGGCCAGTTCGAACCGGGCCTCGAACTGCCGACCGTCATGGCGAAGCGTAGTCCTGTACGCGTCCACCGACCGCGCGAGTTCCCCTTCTTCCTTGAAGAGGGCTCCCAGCGTCCGCCAGGCCCGCGCATCGTCCGGCTTCCGGCGGAGGAGCCCCTCGATCGCGTTGACCGCGGCGGGCCAATCACCGAGGTCGTAGGAAGCGGCCGCCAGCCATCGGCGGGCTTCCAGGTCGTCGGGGCGTTGTTCGAGGACGCGATGGAACCAGGCGATCGCCAGCTTCGCGCTTTTCAGGGCGATGAGGGTCCGCCCCTTCCAGTAGGCAGCATCAATGGACGAAGCCCCATCGGCCGAGACCGCATCGAGCGGGGCGATGGCCTGCTCGGGTCTCTGCCGCGCCAGGGCGAGCCTCGCGCGACCAATCATCGCCCGATCCCGCGTGGATGGGTCGGATTCGGGCAGGGGGAGCCAGGCCTCGGCTTCGCCGGGTGCGTCGGTATCGAGCAGGCGAAGGGCCTCGGCCAGATGCCGCTCGGGGGCCGTCCGCGACCGCCACCACCAGCCGACCGCGCCGAGCAGCAGGGGGGAAGCGATGGCGATCAACATCAAGGGTCGGCGGCGGCTCAACGGCATCGGCTCAGTCCGTCAGTTCGATGTCGTGCTGGTTCTGCCCGGGCGCGACCTTGAAGCGGAGCGGGCTCATATTCGGGTTGGCGTACTTGTTCGGGACGAGGGACTTCATGAACACATAAGACAGTTTCCCGTCGGGGCCCGGGGTGCGGATCTGCTCGGTATCCTTGGGATTCGGCTTCTCCGTCCTGACTTTCTCGACGGCCTTGACCGTGATGAGGTGCTCGCCGAGCACGGCGCCGTCGCCGTCGTCGAAGGTCGACAGCTCATACGAGCCGTCCTTGCCGAGCATGCCGGTCGCGAGCTGGCCGGTCTGCCCTTCGGAGCCCATCAGCGGGCTGAAGACGACCATCCCGGTGGCCAGGGGCTTCCCCTTGTACGTCACCTTGCCGGAGACCTGGCCCATCGGCGGGAGGTTGTCGCGGCCGCCGCAACCGCCGAGCGTGACCAGGGCCAGGATGGCCACGACGCGGAGTCGCGGCGAGGGGGGATAGACTTTAGGCATCGAAACTCGAACCTCGCTCAATGGAGAAGGCCCCCCCGAGGCCGACCGCCCCCCGATGAATGGGGAGGCGGGCGACCTTCGCGAAGGGGAGGATGTCGGACGGGTATCCTCGCGGATCAATACGCGTCGGAGCTGATGACTTCGCCCTGGTTGCGCGTGCTCAGGTTACGCCAGGTCACGCGATTGATCGTGTCCTTGATCCCCGCGACGTGGCCGTCGGCGAAGAGCATGTTCACGATGCCGGGGTGGGCGCTCCGGAAACCGAAGCAGACGAGCCAGTTGCCGCTGCTGTGGAAGTACGAGGGGTCGACCGCCGTGCCGTCGTCGACACTCTTGTGGTCGGTGATCTTCCAGTTGATGGGGACCATGCTGCCCGAGACCGTGCCGTTCGGGTTGGCCCAGGTGAAGAAGTCGCACGACTCGTAGAGCGACTCGCCGACGATGAACGAGTTGCTGAGGCCGTCGGTGGCGTCGCGGATCGAGGTGGTGTCGCCGTAGCGGTTCATGAAGCCGGTCAGCGTTCCGCCGCTGCCGTAGTTGGCGCCGCGGAGGTAGGGCTGGTTCGGCCACGAGAAGGCGTTGGTGTTCTCGTCGGTGTAGTAGTTGTCGCCCCAGCTCCCCTGGTAGCTGAGCTTCGGCCCGGAGTTGCCCGTGACGCCGACGCCCGCGTCCTGGCGGGGGATGTCCGAGTAGATCGGGCCCGGGTCGGAGGGGCACATAAACACGTTGATGGCCGTCATCAGGGCCGTGGCGTTGATCCGGCCGACGACGTTCGGGTCGCCGGGCGCGAGCGTCTGGCCCCCCGCGGCGCGGATGCCGACCATGAAGTTGACGGCGTTGTAGGTCGTGCTCTGCTCGAGGTAGGGCAGGAGCATGGTCATCCAGCTATGACGCTCGACGCCATTGGCCCCCTTGGAATTCCGCCAGAACGAGCTGGGGAACGCACCGACGACGTCATGGTAGTTGTGCAGCGCGATGCCGAACTGCTTCAGGTTGTTGACGCACTGGGCGCGGCGGGCCGCCTCGCGGGCGGACTGGACGGCGGGCAAGAGCAGGGCGATGAGGACGGCGATGATCGAGATGACCACCAGGAGCTCGATGAGGGTGAACCCTCGTCGGAGCCGGCCGGGCATGGTGCTCATGGACAGACCTTTCATGTTCTCACTTCTCGGGAGGGGAGTGGTAGGCGCCGGGGCGGGCCTTGCCGCCACGATGCCCAGGCTTGGTCGACTCGCTCGCGGAGCCGCCATCGACGGTTGATTCTCTTTTGAAAGCCGGACGCGACCTCGAGCTCTCGTCCTCGATCTCAGCGTTCGGCCTTCGCGGTCGCGGCCTCGGGAAGCTGGTAGGGCGGGACCGCCACGAGCGACTCGAAGTGCTCGGCGATCTTGGGATACCGGGCCCGATGCGGGTCGAGCGTCTCGCGGAGCCGGTCGTGGATCACGCGGTTCCGACGCTCCCGCATCTCGGCCACTTCGATGGCGATGAAGTCGTCGAAGACTTCGGCGAATTCCTTGTGGAACTCGGGGTGGAACGGCTTCTTGGGGTCGACCTGGGCCCGGGCCTTGGCCAGCCCGTCCAGCGACGCCCGGAAGTCCTTGCCCGACTTCTCGGCCCAGCGGCGGATCGTCTCGCGGAAGTGGTCATCCTCTTCCTTGGCTTCGATCTCGGGGATCAGGCGCGCGGCCTCGACGGTGCCCCCCTGGAGCTTCTTCTCCTCCCGGTCCATCTTGTTGAGGAGGTCCTCGTCGAAGTGGTAGACGAGGGGATGATAGTGCTCCGAGGCCTCGGCGATGATGCGGTCGAAATCCCCCTTGATCTTCAGGAAGAGGTCGGGGTTCGAGTCCACGGCCGCCGTGTCGACCTTGCGCGGCGGCTCCTGCTGCGGGGCCGAGTCCTGGCAGGCCGGCAACACAAGGGCCGATACAAAGAATGCAACCGCGAACACACGCTTCGAATCCAGTAGCGAAACCTTGAACACTTCGGTTCCCTTCGTCCCTAGGGGCCGGACCTCGAGACCGGGGGCCGGGTGGCCCCGCCCGACTGATATATCTGCACACGCCGCCGGGGAAGCGGCTTCGATGACCCCGGCCGTCATGGCCGCTGGAGGCTACCGTCAACCCCTTGGGAGCCTCGCGATTCGTACTATACGACCTCGCATCGTAGAGACGATTAGCGTTCCATGAAGCCTTCTTGAATGTTGCTCAGCCCTTGTGAACAACCCATCGAAGGCGTCGCGATGGCGTGGCTTTATATCGAATTCCCAGGCACGGACACGCGGCGCAGCATCACGCCGACGCCCACGAACGCGGGCCATTCGTGCCGCACGGAAGACTTAATGGATGGGGCGTGACACGTAATGATTTGATGAATTTTCGGTCAAGACGGCGTTCATGAAATCGAGGCGGGATCAACGCCGAGAACGCTTGACCTGAGGGAGCGGATGTCGACAGAGACAATCAAATCGAATCAAGTTTCGTGAAATTTCTTAATTTCATCAACGCACAATCTGCAAAACGTGACAATCCAAGCCAAGATACCGAACAACTGGGTCTGCAACTCCTTTCGATCCCGATCTCCAGGACCTTCGGGATTTCTACGTCCCTTTGAACGAGGCATGACACGGCTCCGCCTCGACCCGAGTGAGCCACCTCGCACTTTCAAGAGACCGGTCGTGGACTCGGCCGTGCTAGGAGCAGTGCCATCCAAGCTTGCCATCAGCCATGCATTAAGACAAAGGCTCAGCCCGCCTGGTCGGCTCTGCCCCAAACCCGAGAGGACCTGCGGTATCGAAGTTCCGTCGCCATCCGCCGCATTGTGAACATTCCCGATCGAATGCGACGAGTTGTTAAACACTCGACGATTCGAGTGAATCGCTGGCTGTGAAAGACCAGGGAGTTTTCTCCACGCAAGATTTTTTGTAAAAAGGAGTGATTTCAGGACTCCCGTGGCTCAATCCTTGCTGCCACGGCGAGAACTTGATGCACAGAATTGCGCCTGGCAAGATTTTCCAGCATCGAGGCGAGACGACCTCGTTTCGCCGTCTATTGACGAGTCCGGACTTCCAATTTGCCCCGGAAGTCGGAATCCGCATGTTGACGAAATGACACAACGCCTCGCTAGCGTCTCGTAACCTCCACTTTCCGAACGAGATCGGGTGTTTCCGGAAAAGGGTCGTCGCCCGACGATCATGCTTGGTAAGATCGTCACTTTCGTTTTCTAAAGAGGGGGGCGGAGCGGCATCGTGGTGGTTCCCACAACCTACGAAGAGACTTTCGAGCGCGCGATCCAACGGGTCCACGACTCGTTCCTGATTGTGGAACGGGAGGGTGGGCCTGCGCTGTTGGAGTGGGAGCCCTCGGCCTCCGAGCCCATCGACGGGGAACGGATCATCGGCGTCTTGCCCCCTTGCCGGCCCGAGCAGCAGGGGGACCGCTCGTTTTGCAGGGAGCATCGTCTGCAGTTCCCGTACGTCGCGGGTGCGATGGCCAACGGGATCGCCTCGGCCGAGATCGTCGAGGAGATGGGCCGCGCCGGGATGCTCGGGATGTTCGGCGCGGCGGGACTGCCCCTGAAGGCGGTCGAGGCCGCGATCGACCGCCTCGGCCGGACGCTCGGCCCGTCGGTGCCGTACGGGTTCAACCTGATCCACAGCCCGAACGAGCCGGAGCTCGAGGCGGCGGTGGCGGACCTGTACCTGCGCCGGGGGATCAAGCTGGTCGAGGCCTCCGCCTATCTCGACCTGACGCTGCCGGTGGTGTGCTACCGGGTCCATGGGATCCGGGTCGATGGCGAAGGGAACATCGTCGTCCCCAATCGGATCATCGCCAAGGTGTCGCGGGTCGAGGTCGCCTCGAAGTTCCTCGCGCCCCCGCCGGCGAAGTTCTTGCGAGAGCTGGTGGCCCTGGGCGAGATCACGGGCGATCAGGCGACCCTGGCCTCGAAGATCCCGATGGCCGACGACGTGACGGCCGAGGCCGACTCGGGCGGGCATACCGATAACCAGCCGGCGATCGTGCTCCTGCCGACGCTCCTGGCCCTGCGCGACCGGCTCCAGGCGGAGTACGGATACGAGCGGCCGCTCAGGATCGGCGCGGCGGGGGGGATCTCGACCCCGTGGGCGGCGGCGGCGGCGTTCGCGATGGGGGCGGCCTACATCGTCACCGGCTCGGTGAACCAGGGGTGCGTCGAGGCGGGGACCTCCGACACCGTCCGCAAGATGCTCGCCGACGCCAGGCAGGCGGATATCGCCATGGCCCCCGCCGCCGACATGTTCGAGATGGGGGTCAAGGTCCAGGTGCTCAAGCGGGGCACGATGTTCGCCATGCGGGCCGGCAAGCTCTTCGAGACCTACCGCGCCTACGATTCCGTCGAGCAGATCCCCGCCGCCGAGCGTGCGATGCTCGAGAAGAACTTCTTCCGCGCCCCGCTCGAGACGATCTGGGACCAGACCCGGAGCTACTTCCAGTCGCGAGACCCCGGGCAGATCGACCGGGCCTCGCGCGACGCCAAGCATAAGATGGCCTTGATCTTCCGCTGGTATCTGGGACAGTCATCGCACTGGGCGAACGCGGGCGAGCCGACCCGCGCGGTCGACTACCAGATCTGGTGCGGGCCGGCCATGGCCGCCTTCAACGAATGGGTCCGCGGCTCCTACCTGGAACGGCCCGAGGAGCGTCGCGTGGTGACGGTCGCCGGGAACATCCTCCTGGGTTCGGCCGTGCTGGCGAGGGCCCGCGGCCTCGCGGCCCAGGGCGTGCCCCTCCCTCCAGGCATCCCCCGACTCGCCCCCCTCGAACCCGCGGAGCTCGCAGATCGCTTGAACATGACCCACGTACGAGAGAAGGCGTGACTCACGCTCCCGCGCCCGCCGCGGGGGAGGCCGCCGACGACGCCCCGCCCCTCCCGGCCGGCCGTCGCGGCGGGGCCTTTCCCGCCCAGGATGATGGTCCAGGGGATGGGCGTCGGATCGACCGGCCTGCTCGCGACGAGCCGGCCCGATACCCGCGGTTTTCGCTTCGCAACCGAATGGATGAGGCTGAGCGGTCGGACCTCGCCACGAACCTCCGACCCGACAATAAGACTCGGCGCTGCAAAGGGGACGTCACTTGAATTCGTCGGTCGATTCAACCCACCCGGTGCCGGTGGCGATCATCGGAATGGGCTGCCTGTTTCCCAAGGCGGATGGCATCGCCCGCTACTGGGCCAACATCCGCGACCGGGTCGATGCCATCGCGGAGGTCCCCTCCACGCACTGGCGCCCCGACGACTACTTCGACGGCGACCCCAAGTCCCCCGACCGCACGTACGCCAGGCGCGGGGGCTTCCTCGACCCCGTCGACTTCCCCTCGCTCGAATTCGGCATCGCCCCCAACAACCTCGAGGCGACGGATACGACCCAGCTCCTCGGCCTGATGGTCGCCCGCGCGGCCCTCGACGACGCCGGCTATGGAGCCGGGCAGGGGCGCGAGTTCAACCGCGACAAGACCAGCGTCATCCTCGGAGTGACCGGGGCCCTCGAGCTCGTCATCCCCCTCGGCGCCCGGCTCGGCCACCCGATCTGGCGCAAGGCCCTCAAGGAAGCCGGGATCGACGACGCCAAGGCCGAAGAGGTGGTGCAGGGGATCTCCGACTCCTACGTCGGCTGGCAGGAGAACTCGTTCCCCGGCCTGCTCGGCAACGTCGCCGCGGGGCGGATCGCCAACCGCCTCGACCTCGGCGGCACCAACTGCGTGATCGACGCCGCCTGCGCCAGCTCGCTCGGCGCCGTGCATCTCGCCGTGCTCGAGCTCTCCAGCCGCCGCAGCGACATGGTCCTGACCGGCGGGCTCGATACGTTCAATGATATTTTCATGTACATGTGCTTCAGCAAGACCCCCGCGCTGTCGCCGACCGGCGACGCCCGGCCGTTCGACGCCGGCTGCGACGGCACGATCCTCGGCGAGGGGCTCGGGGTCCTGGCCCTGAAGCGGCTCGACGACGCCGAGCGCGACGGCGACCGGATCTACGCGGTGATCCGCTCGGTCGGCTCGTCGAGCGACGGCAAGGGCAACGCCGTCTACGCCCCGAGCGCCCCCGGGCAGATGAAGGCCCTGAAGCAGGCGTACGACCTGGCCGGCGTCACCCCCGACTCGATCGAGCTGGTCGAGGCCCACGGCACCGGGACGAAGGTCGGGGACGCGACCGAACTCGACGCGCTCAACGCGGTCTACCGCGGTGCCAAGGCCGACGGGACCTGGTGCGCCCTCGGCTCGGTGAAATCGCAGATCGGCCACACGAAGGCCGCGGCGGGGGCCGCCGGCCTGATGAAGGCGGCGCTGGCCTTGCACCACAAGGTGCTGCCCCCCACGGCCAAGGTGACCCGGCCGCTCGACGGCGTCGCCCCGGGCAAGTCCCCCTTCTACGTCAACACTGACGCCCGCCCCTGGCTCCCCAGGACCGGCTCACCCCGACGCGCGGCGGTGAGCGCCTTCGGCTTCGGCGGCAGCAACTTCCACTGCGTCCTCGAGGAGTTCGACGCCCCCAAGGCGGAGATCGACTGGGACGGCGACACACAGATCCTGGCCTTCTCGGCCGACCGCCTCGCCGACCTCCGCGAGGCCCTCGACGCCCTGCCGGCGACGGCCTCGTGGTCGGAGTTGCGTGACGAGGCGTCCCGCTCCCGGGCGAAGTTCCGGCCGGCGGCGACCTATCGGCTCACCCTCGTCGTCGACCGCGCGGCCGACGACCTCGCGGCGAAGCTCGAGAAGGCCAAGGCGGCCGTCGCCCACCTCCAGGAAGGCCGCAACGGCACGGGGAAGAGCAAGCCCGGCGCGAATCGCGACGGCATCTTCCTCGAGACCGGCGCACCGAAGGGGGGCCTGGCGGCCCTCTTCCCGGGGCAAGGATCCCAATATGTCGGCATGTTGCGGTCACTCGCATGCCGATTCCCCCAGATGCACGACGCCCTCGCCGCGGCCGACGATTCGCCGCTCAAGGGGGGTCGGCGGCTGGGCGACCTGATCTATCCCCACCCCGCCTTCGACGACAACGCCAGGGGCGAGCAGGACACGGCGCTCCGATCCACGGACGTGGCCCAGCCGGCGCTTGGCGCGGTGAGCCTCGGGCTCCATCGCATCCTCGAGCACTTCGGCGTCAAGCCCGACGCCGCGGCGGGGCATAGCTTCGGCGAGCTGACGGCGCTCTGTGCCTCGGGTCGCATCGACGCACACGCGTTCGACCGCCTGGCCAGGAAGCGCGGCGAGTTGATGGCCAATGGTGCCGGCTCGTCGACGGGCGAGCGGGGCTCGATGATGGCGGTCTTCGCGCCGATCGAGCAGGTCGAGTCGCTGCTCCGCTCGGAGGGGATCGACCTCGTCGTCGCCAACAAGAACGCCCCGAAGCAGGCGGTGGTCTCGGGCCCGAGCGGCGAGATCGCGAAGGCGGCCGCGATGTTCGAGGCCCGCAAGATCACGACGCGGACCCTGCCCGTCTCCGCGGCCTTCCACAGCCGGTTCGTCGCCAAGGCGCGCGTGCCGTTCCTGGAAGCCCTCCGCGACGTGCCGTTCGCCCCGGCGAAGATCCCGGTCTTCGCCAACACGACGGCCTCGACCTATCCCGACGACCCCAACGCCGCGAGGGAACTCCTGGGTGGCCAGCTCGCGAATCCCGTCGAGTTCGTCGCGCAGATCGAGGCGATGTATGCCTCCGGCATCCGCACCTTCCTCGAGGTCGGGCCGGACAACAAACTGAGCGGCCTGGTGGGTGCGATCCTGGAAGGGCGGGAGCACTCGGCCTTCTCCGTCGACGCCTCGCGAGGGCGTGACGGCGAGTTGCATGACCTCGCCAGGGCCCTCGCCCGGCTCGCCGCGCTCGGGTATCCGGTCGCCCTGGGCGCCTGGGACGGCACGCACGTCCCTCGCCCCAAGGAAGGCCGCAAGCCGACGCTGACGGTGAAGGTCTCGGGGGCGAACTTCGCGGCCAAGCCCAAGGCGAAGCCCCAGAAGCCGGCCGCGCCGAAGCCCGAGGCGTTGAAGAAGACGCCCGTCGCCACCACGGCACCGACGGCGGCCGAGACGCACGCCCTTCCTGCTCCTCCTTCTCCCGCGGCACCTGCCAGGCTCCGTCCTTCGCCAGCCCCGTCGCCGATGGCCTCCGCGCAGAACGGCGAAGGGACCGCACATCATGGACGCAATGGAACGCACCCCGGTCAACCCATGAAACCAACGAACGGCACCCACGCGATGGTCCCCTCCGCGACGCGAGACAAGGCCCAGCCGACCGCCGCAGCGAGCCAGCCGCAGCCCATTCCGTCCCTCGGGTCGAGCGACCCGACCCTGGTGACGCAGGCGCTCCGAGACGCCCAGGCGAACTTCGTCGCCCTCCAGAAGATGGGGGAGCAGACCTCGCAGCTCCATCGCCAGTACCTCGAAGGGCAGGACAAGGCCCAGCGCAACTTTCAGAGCCTGCTCGAGCAGCAGCAACGATTGACGCTCGCCTCGCTCGGCCTCGGCACCCACGCCCCGGCCCCTTCGCACACGCCCGCCGCTCCTCGCCCCGAGTATTCCGCGAGGCTCGCCGAGCCCGAGCAGGTCGTGCAGCGGCCCGCACCGGCCCCGGCACCGCTCGCGGCCCCCGCGGCGCCCCGGTTCCAGGCGCCACGGCCGCAGGCTCAGCCCCAGCCTCAGCCGGCCGCTCGTCGCGAGGCCCCCAAGCCGGTCGCACCCGCTCGCCCCGAGCCCGTCGCGGCCCCGGCTCCCGTGGTGGTTCAGGCTCCGGCTCCCGCCGCAGCGACTCCCGGCCGTTCGGCCGTGCAGACGGCCCTGATTGAAGTGGTCGCCGACAAGACCGGGTATCCGGCCGAGATGCTCGAGCCAGAGATGCAGCTTGACGCCGACCTCGGCATCGACTCCATCAAGCGCGTCGAGATCCTCTCCGCCATCCAGGAACGACTGCCAGACGCGCCCGTCGTCAAGCCCGAGCACCTGGGCACGCTCCGAACCCTCGGCCATATCGTCGACTTCCTCGCACAAGGCCAGGCCGACGCGGCTCCGGTTGCCGTCGCCGCTCCGGTTGCTGCCGCAGCGCCTGCCGCTTCGGTCTCGGTGATTCACTCGGTGCTCGTCGAAGTCGTGGCTGACAAGACGGGCTATCCGGCCGAGATGCTCGAGCCCGAGATGCAGCTCGACGCCGACCTCGGCATCGACTCCATCAAGCGCGTCGAGATCCTCTCCGCTATCCAGGAACGATTGCCAGACGCGCCCGTCGTCAAGCCCGAGCACCTGGGCACTTTGAGGACGCTCGGCCAGATCGTCGACTTCCTCGCACAGGGCCAGGCCGACGCGGCTCCCGTCGCTGCAGCAACAGCCGCAGCCCCGGCGGCACCCGCCGCGGCCTCCGCGTCGCTCATCAACTCCGTGCTCGTCGAGGTGGTCGCCGATAAGACCGGCTACCCGTCGGAGATGCTCGAGCCGGATATGCTCCTCGACGCGGATCTTGGGATCGACTCCATCAAGCGCGTCGAGATCCTCTCCGCCATCCAGGAACGACTCCCCGAAGCCCCGGTTGTGAAGCCGGAGCACCTCGGCACGCTCCGAACCCTCGGCCAGATCGTCGAGTTCCTCTGCGGCTCGTCGGATGAAGCCCCGGCCAAACCCGTCGAAGTGGCACCGGCCCTGAACGGCCATGCGACGACGAAGGCCCCGGTGGCTCGCGAAGCCACGCCGACCCCGTCGGCCCGGCCCGCCGTGCAGCGGCTCGTGGTGAAGAGCGTGGCCCTCGACGACTCGGGCAAAGGCACTCCGCTCGCCATCCGCAAGGGGGGCGAGATCTGGATCACCGAGGACACCGCGGGCGTGGCGAAGGCCCTGGCCGGGCGGCTCGAAGGCCAGGGATACAAGGCTCGCCTGATTTCCTGGGCCGACGCGGGCAAGCTGACGGCCCCAGCGAACCTGGACGGCCTCGTCATCCTCGACGGCGGCCAGACGGATCGAGATGCACTGATCCTCGACAGTTTCCGCCTGATGCGGGCCTGCGGCGCGGGACTCAATAAGGCCGCAGAGCAGGGTGCCGGCTCCGCGCTGCTCGCCACCGTGAGCCGGATCGACGGGTATTTCGGTTTTCATGCGATGGCCGAAGGGGTCGACCCCACGGCGGGAGGACTCGCCGGCCTGGCCAAGACCGCCGGCCACGAGTGGAAGGGGGTCGCCTGCAAGGCGATCGACCTCGACTCGCAGTTCCGCGATCCGGCGATGGCCGCCGAGCGCCTGGCGACTGAAATCCTCCGCCAGGGGCCGGGTGAAGTCGGCCTGACTCGCGAGGGGCGCTCGACGCTCGAGATCGGCTCGATCCCGCTCGACGGCCACAACTCGACCCTGCCCATCGGACGAGGCGATGTCGTCGTGATCACGGGCGGAGCCCGCGGGGTCACGGCGGAAGTCGCCGTCGCGCTCGCCGAAGCATCGCAGCCCACGATCGTGCTGCTCGGCCGCAGCCCCGAGCCGACGCCCGAGCCGGCCTGGCTCGCGCCGCTCGAGCAGGAGAGCGAGATCAAGCGGGCGCTGGTGGCACGGGCCAACGGCCACGCGACGCCCCAGGTGATCGGCAACCAGTACCGCGACCTCTCGGCCAACCGCGAGATCCTCTCGACCCTCGGGCGTATCGAGTCGGCCGGGGCCAAGGCGATCTACCGCTCGGTCGACGTCCGCGACCCGGCCGCCATGCGGCAGGCCCTCGCCGCGATCCGAGCCGAGGTCGGGCCGATCGCCGGCCTCGTCCACGGCGCGGGGGTGCTCGCCGACCGCCTGATCGTCGACCAGAGCGACGACCAGTTCACTTCGGTGTACGAGACCAAGGTCCTCGGGCTCCGCGGCCTGCTCGACGCGACGGCCGGCGACGACCTGCGGATCCTCGTCCTCTTCTCCTCGTCGACCGCGAGGTTCGGCCGCAAGGGGCAGGTCGCCTACGCGGCGGCCAATGAGGTCATGAACAAGTACGCCCAGCGCGAGGCCAAGTCCCGCCCCAACTGCCGGGTCGTGGCCGTCAACTGGGGCCCCTGGGCCGGCGGCATGGTCACGCCGTCCCTCCGCCCCCTCTTCGAGTCGGAAGGGATCCCCTTGATCCCGCTCCGCGACGGTGCCCGCTACCTCGTCGAGGAACTCGCGACGCAGAGGGACCGCCCCGCCGAGATCGTGATCCTGGGAGCCGACGGGACGACCCCGCCCGAGCCGAAGCCGACGACCGAGACCCAGCCCGCCGCCGCGGCGAACCCGACGCTGACGACCGTCTTCGAGCGGACCCTGGACGTGGCCTCGACCCCGATCCTGCGGTCGCACATCATCGACGGCCGACCCGTCCTACCGATGGCCCTGATCATGGAATGGCTCGCGCAGGGGGCCCTGCAACGCCACCCCGGCCTCGCCTTCGGGGGCGTCGATGAGCTGCGACTCTACAAGGGGGTCGTGCTCCGCGCCGACCGTCCGGAGACGATCCGGATCCTGGCGGCGAAGGCCGTCCGCGAGAATGGCGTCTACCGCGTGCCGGTCGAGCTCCGCGGCAAGCTCGAGGGCTCGGATCGTGACACGCTTCACGCCCGCGCCGAGATCCTCCTGGCCGATCGCCTGGTCCCCGGCCAGAGGGCCATCGAGGATCGCGACCTGCCCCCGCTGGCCTCGGGGACGGCCGAGATCTATCGCGACGTCCTCTTCCACGGGCCCGACCTCCAAGGGCTCGACCAGATCGAGGGCTGCGACGAGTCGGGGATCATCGCCCTGGCGGCGACGACGCCGGCCCCCTCGCACTGGATCGACCGGCCGCTCCGCCAGAGCTGGCTGTCCGACCCGCTGTCGGTCGACTGTGCCTTCCAGATGCTGATCGTCTGGAGCGTCGAGCACCTGGGTGCCGCCTCGCTGCCGACCTTCGTCGGCCAGTACCGCCAGTTCCGCAGCCAGTTCCCCCAGACCGAGGTCCGGATCGTCGCCAGGATCACCCAGACCGGCCCCCATCGTGCCCGGGCCGATGTCGAGATCCTCGACCTCGACGGCACCCTGATCGCTCAGATGAACGACTACGAATGCGTGGTCGACGCCTCGCTCAATCAGGCCTTCCGGCGCAACCGGATCACGATGGCCTCGCAATGATAATGATGATGCGGATCGGCCCGCACAGGGGTCCGGAGCCGGTCTGATCCGTCGTGGACGCCATCCACCGGGCGTCGACCGACACCCATTCCTTCGGATGGTTTGTTCCTGCGTCTATCGACCTTCGTACCATCGACTTGATCTGCGGATCGGCCCTCCATCACCAACAAGATCATGCAACAGGCCGAGCGGGTGGCGATCATCGGGATCGGGGGGATCTTCCCCGGCGCCCCCGACCTCGAGCGGTTTTGGTCCAACGTCGCGGGCGGGGTCGACTCCACGCGAGAGGTGCCGGCCGGGCGCTGGCTGCTCGACGCGGACGACGCCTACGACCCGCGCGTCGGCCTCGCCGACCACGTCTACTCGACGCGGGGCGGCTTCATCGAGGACTTCGCGTTCGACGCCGATGGGCTCGACATCGACCCGGACTTCCTCGACCGGCTCGACCCCTCCGTGCTCCTGGGGCTCCACGCCGGCCACCAGGCCTGGCGCGACGCCAAGATCGCGTCGCTCGACCGCAGTCGCGTCGGCGTCGTCCTCGGGCACATCGTCTTGCCCACCGAGTCGGCCTCGGCGATCGCCCGCGACACGCTCGGGCGGACCTTCGAGGAGCTCGTCGGCGTCGGGACCACGAGCCGGCGGGGGGACTCGACCGACCCCTGGAACGCGTACGTCGCGGGGCTCCCGGCCGGGCTGCTCGCCCAGGCGCTCGGGCTCGGCGGGGGGAGCTATACGCTCGACGCCGCCTGCGCTTCGTCGCTATACGCCCTGAAGCTCGCGTGTGACACGCTGCTCGCTGGCAGGGCCGACGCGATGCTCGCCGGGGGGCTCTCCAGGCCGGATCCCCTCTACACGCAGATGGGGTTCTCGCAACTGCGGGCCCTCGCGGCCTCGGGCAAGCCGAGCCCGTTCGACGAGCGGGGCGACGGACTGGTCGTCGGCGAGGGGGCGGGCGTCTTCGTCCTCAAGCGGCTCGGGGACGCCGTCCGCCAGGGAGATAAGATCTACGGCGTCATCGCGGCGGTCGGCCTCTCGAACGACGTTGACGGCGGGTTGCTCGCCCCGAGCTCCGAGGGGCAGCTCCGCGCGATGACCTCGGCCTACAAGCAGGCCGGCTGGGATCCGCGCGAGATCGACCTCATCGAGTGCCACGCGACCGGCACACCCGTCGGGGACGCCGTCGAGTTCAAGAGCCTCCGCGACCTCTGGGGCGGCGAGGGCTGGTCGGCGGGTCAGTGTGTGATCGGCTCGGTGAAGTCGAACATCGGCCACGCCCTGACGGCCGCAGGCTCGGCGGGCCTGCTCAAGCTCCTGCTCGCGCTCAAGCACGACACCTTGCCCCCGACCGCAAACTTCGAGAGCCCGTCGCCCAAACTCGACTACGAGCCCGGCCCCTTCCGGGTCCTGAGCGAGTCCCGCCCGTGGTCGCCCCGCAAAGCCGGGCAGGCCCGACGCGCGGCGATCAGCGGCTTCGGCTTCGGCGGCATCAATGCTCATGCCTTGATCGAAGAATGGATCCCGCCAACGGCCCCGGCGCGGGGCGAGCAAGCTCCCGCCTTGCATACCCGGTCCAGCCCCGGCGGCGGCTCGTTCGCCATCGTGGGGATGTCGGCCCACTTCGGCCCATTCCGAGGGCTGTGTGCCTTCCAGGAACGGGTGCTGGGCGGCGACATCCCGGGCGGCCCGGCCGTGCTCCGGAACTGTTGGGGGCTCTCGCAAAGCTCCTGGTTCCGCAACGAGGGTTTCGGCCAGCTCAAGCCGCTCGGCTACGCCATCAAGGACCTCACGCTCCAGTCCGATCGGTTCCGGATCCCTCCGCGCGAGCTCGAGGAGATGCTGCCGCAGCAGTCGCTGGCCTTGCTGGCGGCGGCCGAAGCGATCGCCGACGCCGGCTGGGACGATCGGCCAAGGCTCGAGGCCGGCGTCTTCGTCGGGATCGGGCTCGACCTGAATACGACGAACTTCAACCATCGCTGGTCCTTGCTCGAGAAGGCCAGGGCCTGGAACCGCGACGAGGGCTGGGGCCTCACCGAGGAGCAACTGGCGGAGTGGGTCGCCGCCCTCCGCGACGCCTCCGGCCCCGCGCTCTCGGCGAACCGCACGATGGGCGCCCTGGGGGGCCTCGTCGCGAGCCGGATCGCCCGCGAGTTCCGCATCGGCGGGCCGAGCTTCACGGTCTCGGGCGAGGAGACGTCGGGGCTCCGGGCCCTCGAGGTCGCCATGCGCCTGCTCGAGAACCGGGAGATCGACGAGGCGATCGTCGGCGCCGTCGACCTCGCCTGCGACTTCCGCGCGGTGCTCTGCACCCAGCAGATCCAGCCCTTCTCGAACTCGGGGACAGTCCGGCCGCTGGGCCGCGGGGCCGACGGCACGGTCCCCGGCGACGGCGCGGGGGCGGTCATCCTCAAGCGGCTCGAGGACGCCGAGCGCGACGGCGACCGGATCTACGCCGTGGTCAAGGGGCTGGGCGCGGCGACGGGGGTCGACCCCTCGGCCTACCTTTCCGCCCTCGACCGCTGCTACAACGAGGCCGACGTCGAGCCGGCCAGCGTGGAATACCTCGAGGCCAACGGCAGCGGGCGACCGGCCGAGGACCTGCTCGAGGCCTCGGCGCTCGCCGAGTTCGGCCGCCTCTGGCCATCGTCGTCTAAGTGCGCGTTGGGATCGGCCAAGGGGGACGTCGGCCACGCCGGCGCGGCCTCCGGGCTCGCCTCGCTCATCAAGGCCTCGCTCTGCCTGTATCAGCAGATGATCCCCCCCTTGCGCGGGGACGACGAGGTCCTGGCCGAGCTGGGCCCCGAGCGCTCGCCGTTCATCGCGCCGAGAGGGCCGCAATACTGGCTCCGCGACCGCGCCAGCGGCCCGAGACGCGCGGCGGTCAGCTCGCTCGGCAGCGACGGCAACATCCTCCACGCCCTGCTCGAGGCCTACGAACCCCAGGCGAGCATCGCCTACCCCGACCGGTTCCAGCCCCTCGGGCATCGGGGCTCGGTGCTCTTCGCGATCGAGGCCGACGACGATGAGGGTCTGCGACGCGGGCTCGACGAGCTGGACGCCCTAGTGGTCCGCGAGTCGTTCTCGAGCCTCGAAGCCCTGGCCAGGCGCTGGTGGCAGCTCCACGGGGTCGACCCTTCGAAGCGGCTGGGCCTGGCCCTCGTCGCGCACGAGGCGAAGTTCCGGCCGATCCTGGCCGCCGGCCGATCGGTCACCGACGCCCTCTTCGAGCTGACGGCCGAGGCCCGGCAACGCCTGGGCACGACCGATGCCAACCGCCACGCCAGGAGGCGCACCGACGACCGCGCCTTCCTCACCAGCGGGCAGTTCCCGCCGGGCTCCGAGGTCGCCTTCGTCTTCCCCGGCCTGGGCAACCAGTTCAGCGGCATGGGGCGGGCGCTGTCGTCGCTCTGGCCCGAGGTCTTCCGTGCGCAAGACGCCGAGAACGGCCGACTCCGGGGCCAGCTCGCCCCCGGGACTTTCTGGAACGAGGATCCGACGGACGGGTTCGCCGACCACCGGCCGCCGATCCTCGGCCAGGTCACGCTCGGCTGCCTCGTCTCCGACATGCTGCTCGCCTTCGGCCTCAAGCCGTGCGCAGCAATCGGGTACAGCCTCGGCGAGTCGGCCGCATTGTTCGCGCTCCGGGCCTGGACCGAGCGCGACGCGATGCTCCATCGGATCAACGAATCGCCACTCTTCCGAACCGAACTCGCCGGCCCCTGCGATGCCGCCCGACGCGCCTGGGGGATCCCGCAAGGGGAGCCGGTCGAGTGGGTGGCGGGGATCCTGCCGTACCCGGCCGAGGCGGTCCGCAAGGCAATCGCGGGGCAAGAGCTTGTCTACATCCTGATCGTGAACACGGCGAGCGAGACGGTCATCGGCGGCGATCGCCGGGCGGTCGAGCGTGCGGTCCAGGCCCTCGGGGGCCGGTTCTTCCCACTCCCGCTCGTCAGCACGATCCATTGCGAGGTCGCCCGCGAGGTGGAGCCCGCGTACCGGGAGTTGCATCTGCTGGAGACGACGCCCCCGCCGGGCATCCGGTTCTATAGCGGGGCCTCGTCCCTGCCGTTCATCCCCGATCGGGAGTCGGCCGCCGACGCCGTGCTCGCCCAGGCGATCCACGGCATCGACTACCCGGCGGTGATCGAGCGGGCCTACGCCGACGGCGTGCGCTTCTTCATCGAGGCGGGCCCCGGCGGCTCCTGCACGCGGATGATCGGCAAGATCCTCGAAGGGCGGCCGCACGTGGCGCTCTCGGCCTGCCTCCCCGGCCACGACCAGCTGACGACGGTCCTCGACCTCCTCGCCCGGCTCATCGCCGAGCGTGTGCCGGTCGACCTGACCCCGCTCTACGGCCCGAAGGAGTTGGCCGCGAAGACCCCCAGTCAGGGGGGCGGCAAGCCGTCCCGAGTCATCAAGGTCGAGGTCGGCGGGCAGCCCTATCGGATACCCAAGCCGCCGACGCAAGGGCGTCGCCCGACTCGCCCGCCGAGCCTGCCGCCGTCGCACGAGCCCGTGAGCCGCTTCGACGCGGAGCCGATCGCGCCCCCGAGGCCGCCCGCCATCCCACACGTCGCGAGCGAGCCTCGCTTTGTCCAACCAACCGAGACGCCGGACATCAGCCGGAACAGCGGACAGGTGCCTCCTCAAGTGCCGAACCTCGCCATGCTCCCGACGACCGACAGCCAACCCCTGAACCGGCAAGTCGCCGACTCCGAGAGCGCCCGGGCCGAGGCGCACGAGGCGTTCCTGAAGATCTCGAGCGACCTGAGCCAGACGCTGGCCAACCAGCTCGCCTTCCAGATGGCGCTCATCGAGGCCCTGCTCGACGACCCGGCTGGCGTCGCCTCGGCCCATGCCCACGCGACGCCGATCCAGGTCGAGGAACACGCACCTGAGCCGACTCTCGAAGCACCCGTCCCCGCTCTCGAGGCGCCCGCCGTCCCCGTCGCGCTCGATCGGAACCAGTGCCTCGAGTTCGCCATCGGCTCGATCGGCGCGGTGCTCGGTCCCGAGTTCGCCGAGATCGACGCCCACCCGACCCGGGTCCGGCTGCCGGATGAGCCCTTGATGCTGGTCGACCGGATCCTCTCGATCGAGGGCGAGCCGCGCTCGATGCAAGGGGGCCGGGTCGTCACCGAGCACGACGTCCTGCGGGGGGCCTGGTATCTCGACGGGGGCCGGATCCCGACCTGCATCGCGGTGGAGTCGGGGCAGGCCGACCTCTTCCTCTCGGGCTACCTCGGGATCGACTTCATCACCAAGGGGCTGGCCGTCTATCGGCTGCTCGACGCGGTGGTGACCTTCCACCGCTCGCTGCCGGTCCCGGGCGACGTGATCCATTACGACATCCACATCGACCACTTCTTCCGGCAGGGGGAGACGTACCTCTTCCGGTTCCACTTCGAGGCGACCGTGGGCGGCGAGCCGCTGATGTCGATGCAGGACGGCTGCGCCGGGTTCTTCACCGCAGAGGCCCTCGCGGCCGGGCAGGGGATCGTCGCGCCTCGCCTCGAACGCCAGACCCGCACCGGCGGCAGGCCCGACGACTGGGAAGACTTCGTCAGCGTGGGGGTCGAGTCGTATGACGACCATCAGGTCGAGGCCCTGCGCCGAGGGGACCTGGAAGCCGCCTTCGGCCCGCAGTTCGCCGGCCTCGCGCTCCGCGACCCGGTCCGACTGCCGGGGGGCCTGATGACACTGGTGCATCGGGTCCTCGAACTCGATCCGCACGGCGGCAAGTTCGGGCTCGGCCGGATCCGCGCCGAGGCGGACATCGACCCCGAAGCCTGGTTCATGACCTGCCACTTCGTCGACGACCGCGTGATGCCCGGCACGCTCATGTTCGAGTGCTGCCTGCACACGCTCCGGATCCACCTCATGCGGCTCGGCTGGGTCGGCGAGCACGACGAGATCGCCTGCGAGCCGATCCCGGGCGTCGCCAGCCGCCTGAAGTGCCGCGGGCAGGTCATCGAGTCGACCCGGAAGGTCACGTACGAGGTCACGATCAAGGAGCTCGGCTACGGCCCCGAGCCCTACGCGATCGTCGACGCCCTGATGTACGCCGACGGCAAGCCGGTCGTCGAAATCAGCGACATGTCCTTGCGCATGACGGGGCTCTCTCGAGAGGCCCTGCAAAGGACCTGGGCCGGTCGCCAGCCTCAGGCCGGCTCGGCCCTCGCGACTCGCGACGTCGAGCCCCCCGCGCTGTACGACTTCAACCGGATCCTGGCCTTCGCCGTGGGCAACCCCTCCGACGCCTTCGGAGAGCCCTATCGGATCTTCGACTCGGGGCGGGTCATCGCTCGACTCCCCGGGCCTCCGTTCCAGTTCCTCGACCGCATCACCGCGATCCAGGCCGAGCCCTGGAAGCTCGCAGCCGGGGGCGAGATCGAGGCCCGCTACGACGTGCCGGCCGATGCCTGGTACTTCGCCGCCGAGCAGGACCGGCACATGCCCTTCGCCGTGCTGCTCGAGGCCGCCCTGCAGCCTTGCGGCTGGCTCGCGGCCTACCTCGGCTCGGCCCTGACCAGCGACGCCGACCTGAAGTTCCGCAACCTCGGCGGCTCGGCCGTCGCGCTCGAGCCGGTGACGCCGGAGACCGGGACCCTCGTCACGAAGATCAAGATCACGAAGGTCTCGCGCTCGGCGGGCATGATCATCCAGAACTTCGACATGGAAGTTCAGGCCCAGGGGCGCACGATCTACAAGGGCGACACGTATTTCGGCTTCTTCCTCGCCGAGGCCCTGGCCAACCAGATCGGCATCAGGGACGCGGCGCTCTATCGGCCGAATCCGGAAGAGCTGGCGCGGGCCCAGTCGTTCGCCTACCCGCGCGAGGCGCCGTTCCCCGACGACCGCCTGCGGATGATCGACCAGGTCGACGTGTTCATCCCCGACGGCGGGCCGCACGGGCTCGGGTTCATCGAGGGGTCGCAGCCGGTCGACCCCGGGACCTGGTATTTCCAGGCCCACTTCTACCAGGATCCCGTCTGCCCCGGCTCGTTGGGGTTGGAATCATTCCTGCAACTGCTTAAAGTCAAAGCCTCCGAGCGCTGGGGGGTCGGCCCCGAGTCGGTCTTCCGCTTCGAGTCCAGCCTGCCGCATCGCTGGATGTACCGCGGCCAGGTGCTGCCGACCGACCGCCGCGTGGTCGTCCAGGCGACCATCACCGAGATCGACGACCGGACCCGCCGCCTCAAGGCCGACGGGTTCCTCACGGTGGACGGGCGCACGATCTTCCAGATGAACGACTTCACGCTCGGGGTGGATTGACGCGGACGGGGACGAAGATTGAGCAGAGAGAGGGCCGGGGCGCACTCGGCCCTTCGCAGCAAGGGGCATCGCCCTGCGACGACGAGACGCCGGGCGACGGCCTCGAAGCGGAGACTCGATGAGATACTCGCGGGTTTATATCGACGCGATCGGATACGAACTGCCCCCCATCGTCGTCACCTCGGCGGAGCTCGAGGGGCGGCTCAAGCAGTTCTACGACGCCTTGCGCATCCCCCCGGGACAGATCGAGGCCCTGACCGGGATCGTCGAGAGGCGATGGTGGGACGAGGGCTATCCCGTCTCCGAAGGGGCGACCGCCGCAGCCAAGCAGGCCTTGGCGAACTCGAAGGTCGAGCCCGAGGACCTCGACGTCCTGATCTACGCGGGGGTCTGCCGCGAGCTGTTCGAGCCGGCCACGGCCTGCCGGGTCGCCGCGGGCGTGGGGGTCTCGGGCGACGCGGCCGTCTACGACATCAGCAACGCCTGCCTCGGCGTGCTCAACGGCATGATCGACATCGCCAACCGGATCGAGCTCGGCCAGATCCGCGCGGGCATGGTCGTCTCGTGCGAGACCGCACGCGAGATCAACGACATCATGATCGACCGGATGCTCACCTCCGGCACGATGGAGACGTTCAAGGAGTCGCTGGCGACCCTCACGGGAGGCTCGGGCGCCGTCGCCGTGCTGCTGACGGACGGCTCGTTCTCGCCCGAGAAGCGGCGCAAGCTCCTCGGCGGCGTCACGCAGACCGCGCCACAGTTCCACGCCCTCTGCCGCTGGGGGATCGAGGCGATCCGCCCCTTCGGCTTCTCCCAGTTCATGGCCACCGACTCGATCGCCGTCCTCAAGCACGGCGTCGAGCTCGGCACCCGCACCTGGGCGGCCTTCCTCCGCAAGCTCGGCTGGATGAAAGACCAGATCGACAAGGTGATCTGCCACCAGGTCGGCTCGGGCCACCGCGACACGATCTTCCAGACACTGGGGATCTCCCTGGATAAAGACTTCTCCACATACACGTATCTCGGCAACATCGGCACCGTCTCCCTGCTGCTGACCGCCGCGCTGGCCGAGGATCGCGACTTCCTCCGCCCCGGCGACCGCGTGGCCTTCCTCGGCATCGGCAGCGGCCTCAACTGCCTGATGCTCGGGCTCGAGTGGTGAGGCGCCCCCGATCGCAGCGCACACGCCCGTTCGCCAACGACCCAGGTTCCTCGCAATGACCGAAAGCTTCGACGATTTCCGGCGGCTCCACCCCGGTCGCGACCTCGACCTGAACGGCCTGCGCTACCACTACCTCGACGAGGGGCAGGGGGATCCGGTCGTGATGGTCCACGGCAACCCCTCCTGGTCGTACTACTACCGGAACCTCGTCGAGGCGCTCTCCGGCTCGTATCGCACCGTGGTCCCCGACCACATCGGCTGCGGCCTCTCTGACAAGCCCGACGACTCCAGATATACGTACACGCTCTCGCGTCGGGTCGACGACCTCGAGGCCCTGCTCGATCACCTGGGGATCGACCGCAACATCACGCTCGTCGTCCACGACTGGGGCGGGATGATCGGCATGACCTATGCCGCCCGGCACCCGGAGCGCATCGCCCGGCTCGTCATCCTCAACACGGCCGCCTTCCACCTGCCGCCGACCAAGTCGTTCCCGTGGGCCCTCTGGGTCTGCCGCGACTCGCCGGTCGGGGCCCTGATGGTCCGCGGCCTGAACGCGTTCTGCCGGGGGACGGCCACGATCGGCTGCAAGCACTACAAGATGCCCGCCGTCGTCCGCGAGGCCTACCTCGCCCCTTATGATTCCTGGGCGAACCGGATCGCCATCCATCGCTTCGTCCAGGACATCCCGCTCCGCCCCGGCGACCGCGGGTTCGACCTGATCAGCGAGGTCGAGGGCCGGCTCGAGATGCTCTCTCATGTCCCCATGTTCATTGCCTGGGGCATGAAGGACTTCGTCTTCGACCGCCACTTCCTCGCGGAGTGGATCCGCCGGTTCCCGAAGGCCGAGGTCCACAAGTTCCCCGAGGCCGGCCACTACATCCTCGAGGACGAGGTCGCGGAGGTCGTGCCGCTCGTGCAGGCCTTCCTGCAAAAGCATCCCGTGTCGGACGCGAGCCGGACCGAGGATGTCGCCACCTGACATCGAGGCGCCGACGCTTCAACGCGAATAGACGGCCTCGGCGGGGTTCCAGCCGTCGCGGCCGCGCGGCGTACCCGCGGTCGCCCGTTCCTCGCGCTTCTGGCCTTCGAGCCAGGCGATGACTCGCTTGCCGAGGGTCTGGCCGGGGATCTCGATATAGCGGTAGGTGAGGGTCGACAGCCCCAGGGTCATCGCGAACGCCAGCACGCCCCACGTCGCCAGGACGATCGGCCAGGGCTGCGCCTCCAGGCCGGGCCAGACGCGAATGAGGAGGCCGCGGGTCACAGCCAGTGCCGCGAAGTGCGTGATATAGGCGCTGAAGCTGACCGTCCCCAGGTATGAGAGAAACCGGTTCACGATCAGGCGATGCGGGTGCATGGCCGTCGACCAGACGAAGAGCAGGATGACCAGGCCATAGAGCGTATTCGGCAGCCCCCGGAACGAGAGCGGCCCTCCCACGCTGAGCGCGACATACAGGTAGCAGGACGCCAGCAGCATCAGCAGCGAGACGCCGTAATTCCCGGGCTTCGTCGCGTCGAGCGTGTCGCGCATCAGGAAGTATGCCATGATCCCGACGAAGAAGATGGGCAACTGCGCGGGGAACCACCAGAGGCCGAACAGGTACGCGTTGGCCTGATATCGGCCGCCGTATGCGGCGTGCAGATACCGCTCCAGCACCACCGAGAGTATCGAGCCCGCCAGCAGGCTGAGGAACCAGCCCCAGGCCGCCTGGTCGGCGCGCCTGACGACGCGGAAGAGCAGGGGGACAAACAGGTAGAACGTCATCTCGACGGCGATCGACCATCCCCCCGGCACGACCAGGTTGATCCAGAAGGGGCTCCAGCCGTGAACGAAGGTGAAGGTCGCCACGAGCCCTCGCCAGTCGATCACGCCATAGAGGTCCGCGTTGAAACTTCGAGTCACCGGCCAGCACGCATAGAACAGGGCCGCCGCGTAGAAGAGCGGGGCGATCCGGAAGTAGCGCCGGAGGAAGAAATTCCGGAGCGGCCGGGCCTCGGTCCCCCGACGTGACTCGAGCGAGAGGAAAAGCGTCAGGGCGCTCAGGATGAAGAAGAGCTGGACGCCGAACGCCCCCTGAGTCAGCACCCGGCCGATCGGCGCGGGGATCTGACGGACCTCTTGCCCGACGTGGCAGAGGAAGACGCCGAGGAAGGCCCAGCCACGCAACGAATCGATGAACGCGAATTTCCGAATGTTTCGCGAGGGCCCCGGAGGCGCCGGGGAATCGCCTTGATACTCGTTGGTCACTCCGCACCTCCTTGTGCTGTCGAAACGTCGCTCGGTCCTTCGCGTGACGTTCCCTCTCGGGGCATGATATTCGCACTCCGAGGTCACGAGCCAGCGGCGCAAGACGATTCCGATCGAAGGCAAAGGGGGGGCCTGACGACGCGGCCAATCTCCACGCCAAACGGCACACAGGGCAAGGCTTTATGCAAATGGATCGGGCCCGGAACGGGCTGGCCCAACCTCGGCGAGAAAGCGACATCGTCTCGATGGAGCGAGGCTCTCGCTTGCGCCGCCATCTCCAGGCCATGACGGGAATTCCGTCGATGATTGCCCGAGTCGCGGATCCACCGAGATGGTCTCGAGATCCGGCCTTGCCCTCTCCGCCAATCTGCAGAGTGGCGCAACGGGCCTCACGAACACTCGGCCCGAACCTATCACATCCCGATCGGTCACTTCAAGGGCTATCCTTATTTTCTAAAATACTATCAATACAATTATGAAGCAACGCCCCCGAAACATCCTCCGAGTCAAGACCAAATCGAGCGGCTCGCCTATGGCTCTTCATCGAGCACTCAACCCGGAAAAGCACGCCTACGCCAAATACAATTGTGTACTAATTTTATCAAACAAATTCAATACCAATTTAAATCACTTCATATTATAACCGAACGACATCCAAAGGTTGTGGCGACGCCGACCCGATATATCGAGGAATGAATGCCGAGAAAAAAGGCCCTCGCGACTTTCATCGCGAGGGCCCTTTCACGCCTCGAATCGGCGGAAGGACTCGGGGCGTGAAGAGGGGAGAGGATCAGGACAGGTGCCCGCGACGGCCGCGGATGTTGGCGTCGCCCGCGTCGGAGGACGTGTAGGTGAGGATGTAATCGCCATAGATGTTCATGCTGACCACCGCATGCCCGCCGGCGCCGGCGTCGATCGTCGTGACCTGGTTGGAGGCCGAGACCTCGGCGACCTTGTTGCGGAAGATGTTGGAGAAGCTCTGGTAGGCGACCACGAACCCGCCGCCGCTCGGCTTCAAGGCAACCGACGCGCTGCCCTGGATGGTCGAGGAACTGGAGATGTTGATCTCGGCGCCCATGACGCCGGTGTTGCTGACGCGCCTCGCCTTGATGTCGGTGCCGTTGCGATCCCAGGCGACCACCGTGTTGCCCGAGCTGTCGATCGCGACGCTCGGCAGCTCATCCCAGGAGGTGCTCGACGCGATATAGCTCGAGCCGGCCAGCCCGCCGTAGGCGTTGTAGCGGTTCATCTTGATGTCGTGGTCGGACGAGCTGTACGCCTCCTCCCAGGCCACGGCGAACTGCCCGTCGGCCGCCATGGATACGCTCGCATTGGTCTCGGCCTTGGCGGTGGTGGCGACGTTGACCACCTGGGTCAGGTTGCCGTAGCTGTCGTACCTCTTGGCGAAGATGTCGGGGTTATTATTGTTGGTATTCCGAGTGTAGGCGACGACGAAGTCGCCCCAGGCATCCATCCCCACCTCCGGGTCGGACTCCTTGAACGTCCCCGCCCCGACCTGGATCACGCCGCCGACGGCCGCGCCGTTCGCGTTGAATCGTTGCGCCACGACGTTGGTATCGCCGCTGGTCTGGGTCTGCCGCCAGGCCACGACGAAGTCGCCGAAGGCGTCGATCGCCACCGAGGGCGTCCCCTCGTCGAGGCTGCTATAGCTGACGACGATCTCCGGCCCGACCTTATTGCCGTAGCGGTCCATCCGCTGGGCCCGGATGTCGTGGTCGGTGTTGCTATAAGTATCGGTCCAGACGACGACCGAGGTCCCGTTGTTCGACGTGGCATTATCACTGTCATACTGCGCATTGCGGGTCGTCGTATTCACCGGGGCATAGAACTCCGGGCCGACCGACATCAGCTGTCGCCCCTCGAGCGACTCCAGCGCCGGCTTACGCTTGCGAGAGCGGGCCGGGGACGGTGACGAGGATGAGACGCGCCGATGATCCGACTTCAATAGCTTCGAGAACATGTTTGTGCATTCTCCCGTTGGCAGGGCATCACGCCGAATCGGCATACCCTGACTCGTTACGAGTCGCCTATACGTTGGGGACGATGAGTCGAATCCATCCGTTACGAGTTCACATTCCTTCGCTTTTTCATTTTTCTCGATTAACGGGCCGCCAGACGCCTCGACTTCCGGCGGTCCACGAGCCAGGAGGCGAACCCGCCCACCGTGCCGGCCAGGACCGTCCAGGGCATATCCCTCGAGGTGAAGTGGTCCCAACCGAGGCCGACCCGCACGAGGGTGACGGCGGCGATGGCCAGCATGACCACCCCGATGAACCCCAGGAGCCTCATCGCATTCCTCCATAGACATGGGTGATGAGGAGGACTACTCAGGCCTCCTCCGCCGGGGTTATCAGGCTCCGGAGGCGTAGCGGACGAACCGACGCCGAATTTTCTGGGCCTCCACCCATCCGACGACCTCGAACCGTTCGTCCGATCGCGAGTTATCCGGTATGCTCTTTCCTTTGGGGTTGCGCCCTGCATTTGACTCCGACCCTTGCCTCAGGATGTCCCGAACTTGATCGACACCGATTCCAGCTCCAGCAACATCGCCGCGAGCCTGCCGGACATGGCCCGCCGCCGCGGCGACGCCCTGGCCGTGATCTGGCCCGCGCGCGGCGAGCGCCTGACCTTCCTCGAGCTCGATGCGCTCAGCGACCGCATGGCGCGAGGCCTGAGGACGATCGGGATCGATCGAGGAGTCCGCACGGTCGTGATGGTCAAGCCGAGCGTCGACTTCTTCGCCCTGACCTTCGCCCTCTTCAAGCTCGGCGCGGTGCCCGTCCTAATCGACCCCGGCATGGGGTTCAAGAACCTGAAGCAGTGCATCCGCGAGGCCGCCCCAGAGGCCTTCATCGGCATCCCCAAGGCCCAGGCGGCTCGGCAGGTCCTGGGCTGGGGCAAGGAGACGCTGACGAAGCTCGTGACGGCCGGGCGACGCTGGCCGGGGGGCGGGCCGACCCTCGCCCAGCTCACCCGCGTGGGGGCATCGCAAAAGGGTGACGAGCCGGTCATGGCCCGCCCGGAAACCGGCGAGACGGCCGCGATCCTGTTCACGAGCGGGAGCACGGGGATCCCCAAGGGGGTCGTCTACTCGCACGCGATCTTCAACCGCCAGGTCGAGTTGCTCCGCGGCCTCTACGGGATCGAGCCGGGCGAGGTCGACCTCTGCACCTTCCCACTCTTCGCCCTCTTCGGCCCGGCGCTGGGGATGACCTCGATCATCCCCGAGATGGACGCGACCCGCCCCGCGCAGGTGGACCCGACCAGGATCCTCGGGGCCATCGAAGAGTTTAAAGTCACCAATATGTTCGGGTCGCCGGCCCTGATCCGCCGCGTGGGCGAGTATGGCGCGGCCCACGGCGCACGCCTGTCGACGCTCCGCCGGGCGATCTCCGCCGGGGCCCCCGTGCCGGCCGAGGTCCTGGCGACCTTCGCCGGCATCCTCGAGCCCTCCGCGTTGATCCACACCCCCTACGGCGCGACCGAGGCCCTCCCCGTCTGCTCGATCTCGAGCGCTCTGATACTAGGGGAGACGCGTCAGCGCACGGACGAGGGGGCGGGGGTCTGCGTCGGGACTCCCGTCGACGGCGTGACCGTCCGAATCATCAAGATCAGCGACGAGCCCATCGCAAGTTGGGACGACTCGCTGCTCGTGCCCGACGGCGAGATCGGCGAGATCGTGGTGCAGGGGACCAACGTCACCCGCGAGTATTTCCATCGCCCCGAGTCGACCGCCCTAGCCAAAATCGAGGCGGAGCCGGGGAGGTTCTATCACCGCATGGGGGACCTCGGCTATCGTGACGACCGGGGGCGGATCTGGTTCTGCGGGCGCAAGGCCCACCGGGTCGTGACCGAGCGGGGCCCGCTCTTCACCATCCCCTGCGAGGCCGTCTTCAATACGCATCCCGCCGTCTTCCGCACCGCGCTCGTCGGCGTCGGAGTGCCCGGCCGGATGCGACCCGTCCTCTGCGTCGAGTTGAACCGTCCCGCCAACGGCGAGCGCGTCAGGATCGACCTCGATTCGATCCGCCGCGAGCTACTCGAGGTCGGCCGAAAATATCCGCATACTCGTGATATCGACATGATTCTCTATCATCCCGCCTTCCCCGTCGACATCCGCCACAACGCCAAGATCTTCCGCGAGAAGCTGGCCGTCTGGGCGGCGAGGAAACTGAAATGAACGCGCTGGTTACGGGCGGTGGCGGCTTCCTCGGCGGCGCCATCGTCGACCTCCTACTCGCCCGGGGGGCCTCGGTCCGCACCCTGGCCCGGGGCGAATATCCCCGACTCAAGGAACGCGGCGTGGCCACGATCCGGGGCGACCTCGCCGACGCGACCGCCGTGCGTCGGGCCGTCGAAGGCTGCGACGTCGTCTTCCACGTCGCGGCCAAGGCCGGCATCTGGGGCCCCTTCGAGGAGTATCGTCGCGCCAACGTCGAGGGGACCCGCCACATCATCGACGCCTGCCGCGCCCTGGGAGTCCGCCGGCTCGTCTTCACGAGTTCCCCCAGCGTCGTCTTCGACGGCAAGGACATGGCGGGGGTCGACGAATCGGCCCCGTACCCCGCGCACCACGAGTCGTTCTACTCGGCGACGAAGGCCGAGGCCGAGCGCCTCGTCCTGGCTGCGAACGACGAGAAGCTCGCGACGGTCGCGCTCCGCCCGCACCTGATCTGGGGCCCCGGCGACAACCACCTGATCCCCCGCGTCATCGCCAAGGCCAAGGCCGGGCGGCTCCGCAAGATCGGCCGCGAGGATCATCTCGTCGACACCATCTACATCGACAACGCCGCCCAGGCCCATCTGCTCGCAGCCGACCGCCTCGCCCCCGGCTCTCCCATCGCCGGCAAGGCCTACTTCCTCTCGCAAGGGGAGCCGGTGCCCCTCTGGGATCTGATCAACCGGATCCTCCGCGCAGCAGGGGCCCCGCCCGTCACGCGCTCCGTGCCGATGGGCTTCGCGCTCGCCGCCGGCAGCCTGCTCGAGACCATCTACCGCACGTTCGGGATCTCGGGCGAGCCGCCGATGACGCGGTTCCTCGCCCATCAGCTCTCGACCGCCCACTGGTTCAACATCGACGCCGCCCGCCGCGACCTCGGCTACGAGCCGGCCGTCTCCATCGACGAGGGCCTGCGCCGCCTGGAAGCCTCCTTCCAGAGCAAGCAACCCGCAATCACCTGACGACGGCATCACATGCTGTATTCAGGGACCGGATGATTCGCGGGCTGCGAACGTGCCCGACGCCCGCAAATCCATTTCGGTCGCGACGTGCTCGCTAGGATCCCCTCGGCGACGAGCCGGCTGCCGAGGCAGCAGGCCACGGTCCCCAGGCCCGGCCAGGTGCTGTCGCCGACGAGCCAGAAGCCGGGGATGCCGACATCGTGCGGCAGGGCGTTCTGGTTCGCATTGCTCAGGCTCTGCTTCACCCCGCCCACCGCGCCTCGAGGACGCCTGGTGAACCGCTCGAAGGTCCTGGGCGTGGCGACCTCGCAGATGACCGCCCGACGGCCCAGTTCCGGGTAGACGCGCCTCGCGCACCCGAGGAGACGCTCGCCCGCCTCGCGCTTGCGGGCCTCGTACTCTTCGTTACCAAGTCCCTCCCAGGGACCAAGCTCGCAGTGGGTCGAGATCATGACCGCGCGATGGCCGGGCGGGGCGCTCTCGAGGTCGCTGTCGGCCGAGACGGAGACGAACATGTTGTTCCCATCGCCGAGCGGCCTGGCGTAATCCTGCAAGAGTTGATGGTGGGTCCAGGCCTGCCCGTCGACCTCATCCTCCGGCACCCCGAGGAAGACGACGATCGCGCCTCCCTGGGCTGCGGCATCGCGACGGAGATACGGCTCCAGCTTCCTCGCCACGGGGGCCGGCCCGAGCCTGGCCGTCAGGCCCGCGGGCAAGGCCGACACCACCCGCGCCGCACCGAAGACCCCTCGGCGCGTGATGACGCGAAAAGCCCCCGCCTGGCCCTCGATGCGATCCACCGCGCAGCCGACGCGAAGCTCGCCCCCCAGCGATCGGTAATGATCCACGAACCCTCGCCAGAACCCTCGCATGCCGCCGCGGGCCCGATGGAGCCCGGCCCCCCGGATCGTGACGCCGAGCGCCGCATCGATCAAAGGGGCCTTATCCAGGGAGCTATGCACGGTGTCTTCCACGATCATCGCGAGCAACCCCTTGAGGGCATCCTCGCCGGATAGTCCGTAGGCCTGCAGGGCGTCGGCGACGGTCCATCGCACATATCTGGCGAGCAGGCCGTCCTCCCAGCCGAGGGCCCGCGCCGCACCGATCGCATCGCCGAGGCTCTGGATCGGCAGCTTGACCCCGCGTCGGCTCACCCCCCAGAAAACGGACGATAGCCGGTCGAGCAGTTGCCAGAACCCGCGATGGGCCGGGGTTTCGCCGAAGGCACGGAGCCGCTCCCGATCCCATTCCGCCGGGTCGCGATGCAGCGCAACAGTTCGATCGGGGAGCCAGCCCACGTAACCCGGCAGGGCCTCGCCGTCGAGCGGCTCGGCTCCGATGGCCTCGAGCAGTTCGCCGCCGACGCCCCCGGGGCCGAAGTCGACCAGGGTCGTGGCCCCGACGTCGAACGAGAACCCCTTGCGTCGATAGAACCCCGCACAGCCGCCGGGCTGCCCGTGGGCCTCCAGGACGACCGTCGAGAACCCACGCGCCTGGAGCCGCGCCGCCGTGGCCATCCCCGCGATCCCGCCTCCGATAATCGCCACGTCATGCATCGCGATCTGCCCTCGACCAGACATCTTGCAATGAACCGATCCCATTCAGGCCTACGTGGAGAACCGTAAGGTCGCGCCCGACTTAACCGGCCCGCGGAGATTTTCCCCCCTGAAGAGCCCGGCCCCATCTACGGGTTACCCCGTTGACATCTACGGCAAAACCCGTAAGATCCTCTGCGACGGCGAGAGATCCCCAACGAACGAATCGAACGACAAGGAGGTCAGCCGGGCATGGTGCGTCCTCGACACGAACAGCCGACCCCCGCCGAGCTCGAGATCCTCAAGGTCCTCTGGGACCGGGGAGAGCCCGCGACGGTGCGCGACGTGGCGGAGGTGGTGAACCGGGAGGCGGAGTCGCCCCGGGCTTACACGTCGGTCATGAGCCTCATGAACGTCATGGCCGACAAGGGCCTGCTGCGCCGCGAGCCGCAGGGGCGGGCGTTCATCTATGAACCCGCGGCGCCCCGGGAAACGACCCTGAGCTCGCTGCTGGGGGAGACGCTCAAGCGCGTCTACAGCGGCTCGGCGAGCCTGCTCGTCGCCCACCTGCTCGACCAGTCGAAGCCCTCGGGGGCCGAGCTCGACCAGATCCGCTCATTGCTCGACGCGTACCAGGACCGCCAGGCCGCCGAACCCAAGGAAGGAGACCGCCCATGCCCTCCCTCGCGCCCGAAGCGTTCCAGGGGCTGAGCGCCCGACTGCTCTGGCTCGCGCTCCTGCACGGCCTCTGGATCGGAGCCGCCGTCGCCTCGGCGGTCGCCTTAATCGTGCAGGGTAGGGCGGGACTCTCGCACCGAACCCGCCACGCGATCCTGCTGGGCTCCCTGGCCTTCGTCGCCATCGCGCCGATCCTCCTGGCCGGCTGGCAGGTCGCGTCCCCCGCGATCGGGCCGAGAGTGGCGACGACGAGCGTCTCGACCGTGGTCATCGGGACGGGCGTCGCACCTACAACGCGAAAGCTCGAGGAGCCTTTGAAGGCTCCGATGCCCACGCCGCCAACTGCCGCCTCATGGTGGAATGCCATCAACCGCAACTACATCAACGATGCGGTGAATCTCTTGCGAGCCGTCCGGCCGATCGGCCTCGTGGCCTGGATCCTGGGGATCATCGGGCTCGGCGTCATCCCGGCGATCGGGGCGAGCGAGCTGCGTCGGCTCCGGCGCGAGTCGATCCCGGCACCGGGACATGAACAGGCGAGGATTCGTCGACTCTCTCGCCGGCTCAACCTCAGGAAGGCGCCGCTGCTGCTGGTCCACCCGAGGGTCTCCGAGCCTTGCCTCTGCGGCCTCGTCCGCCCGCTGATCTTCCTGCCCGACCGCTGGCTCGTCGCGAGTTCGGGCGAGCAGGTCGAGGCCGTCCTCGCCCACGAGCTGGCCCATGCCCGCCGGGGCGACCACGTCATCAACCTGGCCCAGCGCCTGCTGGAGCTCGCCTTCTTCTTCCACCCGGCCGTCCACTGGCTCTCGCGCTCGTTGCGGCATCAGCGCGAGTATTGCGCCGATGCTCTGGCCATCCGGATCACCCGCAACCCGATGGCCCTGGCCAGGGCCCTGGAATCGGTCGCCCGACTTCGACAGAGGCCCTCGGCACCGCTCCCGCTCGGGGCGGTCCTGGCCGGCGAAACCCCGTCCCTCCTCCCTCGCATTCAGGAGCTCATCGGCATGACGCCCTCGAATCCCCAGGCCCGACGCCCGCTCTGGCCCTTCGCCGCGTTGCCCCTCGCCGCCCTGTTCGCCATCACCGCCGCCTCGGCCGGCGCGAGCCAGGAGCCGCAGGACAAGCCCGAGGCCTCGTCAAGCGGCGAAACCAAGGCAGACAGCCCCGGCGTGACGATCAAGAGCACCCCTGTTTTCCCCGGCACTCACGGCATTGAAGATGTCATCCTCTTGGCTCCTGATCCGGATATGGATATGCAACCGGAGTGGAATAAGGCTCAGATGAAAGCCTTCCAGGAAGGTCGACGGGGACAGGTCGCAACTCCTCTAGAGTTCCCCAAGCCGATGAGTGACAATCAGGTCAGTCAAGAAGTCCGATTTGCATCCATCGACGCCAAAGCCTGGAAAGAATTCCTGAATGGGCGACAGGCCAATACCTCGGGAGGAGAACAGGCAACCTCCTGGCTCCTCGATCAAAAGGACCTTGCCCAACTCCTCCGAACCGTCCTCGCGAGCGGACCTGAGAGAACCGTCGTGCAAGCCCCCAAAGTAACAATGTTCGAAGGCATGCAAGCCCTTATTTCGACTTCTCGTCATTTATCCGTTCGCTTAACCGATCAACTTTCTCCACCCAATCAAGAGAAATTCCAGGCCGTGACCCAGGCGACTGTATTGGCTTCTGGGTCCTTCACTCCCGAGGGGGTGAGCTTCAAGGCCAAGTACCATAACGTATCGCTGCCTCCTTATTCAGCCTTCGATCACTTCGACACCTCCAAGCCGACGACCATCGTGCTCAAGAAGCCCGAGCCGCCCTTTGTCGTGAGCAAAGGCCATCTCTCCTGCGAGGTCCCCGACGGCTCCAGCGTCGTCATCAAGGTCGAACCGCAAGCTGGGGACAAGGCGGGCGTCGCGGATGCCAATACCAAAGACATCCAGCGGCTGATCATCATCACCCCGAGGGCCATACGCCTCGAACCTGAAGATCAGAAGGTTAGAGCGACTCCCGCCAAGTAGTCCGATCTGACACATCATCGCCCCTCGAGCATGGCCTCGGGGGGCGATTCGCATTTTCGAAGCCTCATCAAAAGACATCATGAAGCGATCCACGCGGCAAAAGGCCCGAAATTTCCTTGGGAATCGCGCGCCGGATCGGCCATAATCCCGGGATGAACCGGGCCGAGACCGGCCCAAAGCTCATCCCCACCGTCCGGAGAAAGCCGATGTCTCACCTGAGTCGCCGTCGGTTCCTGAGTCGTTCGATGGCCGCCGCGGGCATCTCGGCGGGGTTCGCCATCGGCGGGACCAAGTCGTCGGGCCGGGTCATCGGCGCTAACGACACGATCCGCATCGGCGTCGCCGGCATCCACGGCCGAGGTCGTGAGCACATCCATGAGTTCGCCCGGATGAAGGGGGTCGAGATCACCTACCTGATCGACCCCGACACCAGGACCTACGCCCCCGCCACCGCCCTCTACGCGCTCGAGACCCTCGGGAAGGGGGCCAAGCCCAAGACGGTGCAGGACGTCAGGCAGGCCCTCGACGACAAGGAACTCGACGCGATCTCGGTCGCCACGCCCAATCACTGGCACTCCCTGCTCACGATCTGGGGCTGCCAGGCCGGCAAGGACGTCTACGTCGAGAAGCCCTGCAGCCACAACGTCCACGAGGGCCGCGTTGCCGTCGAGGCCGCACGCAAGTTCGACCGCATCGTCCAGCACGGCACCCAGAACCGCTCGAACCCCTACTGGATCAATGTCGCCGAGCTCGTCAAGTCGGGCAAGTACGGCAAGCTGCTCGTCTCCAGGGGCCTCTGCTACAAGAGGCGCAAGAGCATCGGGACCCAGCCGACCACGGCCACGCCCGAGGGCCTCGACTTCAACCTCTGGACCGGCCCGGCCGCCGAGCACGCCTTCAACACCAACCTCGTGCATTACAACTGGCACTGGTTCTGGGACTTCGGCAACGGCGACATCGGCAACCAGGGGGTCCACGAGATCGACAAGGCCCGCTGGCTGATCCCGGGTGCAACTCTACCCAAGAGCGTCATCAGCCTGGGCGGCCGGTTCGGCTACCAGGACCAGGGGGAGACCGCGAACACCCAGATCGCCGTCTTCGACTACGGCGACACCCAGCTCATCTTCGAGGTCCGCGGCCTCGAGACCAAGGGCTACTTCGACCAGTCGGTCGGCAACATCGCCCACCTCGAAGAGGGCACCATCGCCGGCAACTTCTTCTATCCCAAGAAGGGGGGCGACCGCGAGCCGTTGCCCAAGCCCGAGAACGCCGACAAGGGCCAGACGAACCACTTCGCCAACTTCATCGACGCCGTCCGCAGCCGCAAGTCGTCGGAGCTCCACGCCGACATCCTCGAAGGCCACTACTCCAGCGCCCTCTGCCACCTGGCCAACATCTCGTACCGCCTCGGTGAGAACGTCCCGTTCAACTCCGCCTCCAAGTCGTTCGGCGACAACAAGGAAGCGTACGAGACCCTCGGCCGGATGGAAGAGCACCTCTCGAAGGACAACGGCCTCAAGCTCGACGAGCTGACCTACCGCGTCGGCCCCAAGCTCCAGGTAAATGCCAAGACCGAGTCGTTCGTCAACGCCCCCGAGGCCGACAAGCTCCTCACCCGCGAGTACCGCGAGCCCTTCACCGTCCCCAAGTCGATCGCCTGAGCGAAAGCTCGACGACGCTGGTTCAAGGACCGAGGGAAATCTCCCTCGGCCCACCGCCTCGATCCTCACGGCTCGAGGCTTTTTCATTCGTCAAGATCTGACATTCGTAAGAACGCATCACTTCGCACCTTGATGCTTCTCTTCGATGTTATTGCGGCCTTGCGGCATCGATCCAGGGGAAGGACGACCCTCCATGGCGATCGGCTCCCTCATCGTCAAGGAGTGGCGGGGCGCCTCGCGGAACCCGAGGCTCTTCCTCGTCCGGGTCGTGACGGCGACGGTGATCGCTCTCTCGCTCGGCCTGAGCGTCGGGGCCACGACGGAGGCCTGGCGAGGTGCCACGCTCTCCCTCGGCGAACTGTCCACGATGGGGAAGGTCGCATTCGGCAGCTTCGTCATCACCCAGGGCGCCGCGATGCTCTTGCTGGCCCCGCTGTGGACCGCCGGGATCGTCGCCGAGGAGAAGGCCAGGGGCACGCTCGGCCTGCTCCTGACGACCCGGCTCTCGCCGGCCGAGATCATCCTGGGCAAGCTCGCCTCGCGGATGCTCGTCCTGCTCACCACGATGCTGGCCGGCCTCCCGATCCTGGCGATCATCAGCCTCTTCGGCGGCATCGAGCCGGAGCGTGTCACCGGGCTCTATCTTGAGACATTGACCGCCGGGTGGACGGCGGCATCGATCGCCGCGCTCGTCTCCGTCCATGCCAGGTCGATGCCGACGGCCGTGATCGCATCGTTGCTCGCGGTCTGGGCCTGGCTCTTCGTCCCGATCTGGCTCTCGGATTACGTCAGGTCTCAGACCCCGACGCTGGCCTGGAGTCTGATCCAGGCATGCCTCGACGAGTTGGCGAGGTCGAGCCCTCAGTCGACCTTCTCCGAGCCGACATTCTGGCGCTCTACCGCACGAAGACCGCTGGGATTCCAGGACATCCTCTTCGGCCTGATCGTCCGACAGATCATCCTGGGCTCTCTGCTAATCCTGCTCGCGGCCCTGAGGCTGAAGCCGCTCTACCTCCAGCAAGCTGATCGCCGCACAAGCACGCGATTCTCCGTACCATTGCGCTGGCTCGGGCTGAGAGAGGCCGGGTATCTCCCCCCATGCGGCGACAACGCCCTGCGATGGAAGGAGCGGCACTCTCCCGAGTCCAGGCGACTGGCCCGGCTCCTGATCCTGTGCGCCGTCGTCCTGGTGACCTACTCGACGGCTGTGGAACTCCGGTACGACTCGACGGGGGCCTACCACGCCTTCGACGAACTCTTCCGCCACGGCCTCGACCCCGGCCCCTGGGGATCCCACGGGGCCTTCCGGAATGGCATCAAATACCGCCTCTGCGAAAAGGCCTCGATCCTCTACGTCGCCGCGCTGGCCGCCTCGTCGATCATGGCCGCCTCGAGCGTCGCCGGCGAGCGCTCACGAGGCACCTGGCTGAGCCTGATCAGCACACCGCTCGAACCTACCGAAATCCTCCGGGCCAAGATGCAAGGCGCGATCTGGGCAGTCCGCGCTCCCCTCGCCATGATCGTCTTCCTGTATGTAGCGGCCCTCATCTCGACGATGATGCACCCCGTCGGCTTCGTCCTCGGCCTGGCCGCCATCGCCTCATACCAATGGTTCGGGGTCGCGCTCGGTCTCTACGTCTCCGTCCGCGTGAGCGACGTCTGGCGAGCCATCGCCTACACCGTCACGACGCTCCTTGCGATCAACCTCATCCCGGCCGCGCTCCTCTCCCCATATCTCGGGAGCTTCACCATGGCCGGCATGCTGACCACCTGCACGCCCCTCATCGTCGAAGAAATCTCCGTCTCGCCGATGCGGTTCCATCAGTTCGTCTCGGCCATCCACCACGACCCAAAGGCCCTCATCGTCCTATCCATCATGCTAACCGCCACCGCCGCCCACGCCCTCGCCGCCTTCCTCCTGGTACGGGCCTCGCGCCAGCGAATCGCCGCCCATCTCATGACGATGGCGACGGCGATTCGCCTCCAGCAACCAAAGTCTGGATCAAAGGCTCTTCAGATACTCGACAAGTGCCCAACGCTCATCGTCCGTGAACTCTGGACCAATGATCCCCTTGAACGGATGGGCCTTCGGTGCTTCGCTTGTACCTAGCACCTTCTCGGTAGCCTTCCGATAGCTTTCCCTGATCTTCTGGGGCGTAAAAGTCCTGAACTCGTCGACAGAGACTTCGAGAGCCTTGGCCTCACGTTCCTGAGGATCATATTTAGCGACCTCACCCTGGCGTTTCTGACTGAGTTCCAATTCCTGCATGGACAGGTTACGGAACTCATGCCCTCCATTCCCATTGCCGGGCAAGGACGTATCGAAACGAAAAGAGCCCGAGGTTGCATCCTTCTCATATCCGACGTATTTCTCGTCGAACATGGTTGATCCGGTGTAGAAAACCTTATCTCGACGGTCCCAAGGGACAAGCAACTGGTAGAGATTCGGCACCGAGCCATTATGCAGATACGGAGGAGTCGCCCAGATGCCATTCAATGGGCGGGCCTTGTAATACAAATTGGGCAGGATCACCTGATTGATCAAATCAGTTGACAGCAACTCATTCTCATCCAAATCGCAAACGCCCGAAGACCTGTCTCGATTGAAATTAATCTCGCTGACGTCCTCATTGGCAGCTTCGAAATCTTGAAGCTTACGCCTTCGGGCGAGTTCGGTCACCACGAAGAGCCCCTTCGCGGCAGATATCGTCTTCCCGTCGAGGACGGCAACTCGACGGTAAAGATTCATCGCCTGATTCGGATCGGTGCCGATCACGAAGAGGTCGCTTTTCTTGAGCTTGAGGATAGATTTGCCGGAATCGCTGCACCACTCCTCCGCGGCATAGTCCTTTAGAATCTCCTTGATGGGGCGGAGATGGCAACTCTTGCAGTACTGATGGTAAAGCCCAGCACCCCGAACCCTCTGAGGTTCATCGATGGGTTTCAGCCCTGTATCCGCCCACTTCGGCGCTTGCAGGCCGCACGATGCGGTCTCGCCCCCGAGCTGATCCTCCAAGGCGGCGAGGTTCTTCAGATTGATCGTGGATTGGTATAAAGGTGATTTATCTTTGGGGTTCAACGATTCCAGCTTCACGGGCGCCCCGACGCCGAGGGCCTCGCCGATGTTGCGGACCAGGGGCATGCGGATCGACCCGTTGTATTGCACCCAGTCGAACCAAGGGGCCGTCCAGATGTGCGGGATATTGACCGGCGCATCGGGCACGACTTGATTGTCGACCTTCGTGGTACCGAAGACGCGGTTCCCGATCAAACCCAATGCATCGGTCCGCCCGAATCCTCCCTCCGTCCCGTTGAGCTTATGAACCCGCGCATACTCCCTGTTGTTCATCCCGACGACCAGGTACTGTTGGAGACTATCCCTCAGTTCGTCCTTGCCTTTCTGATCTGCCTTATCTTTCAAAACAGCACGGGCGAAGCGCTCGAAGCGTGAGCTCGATCTCAGGGTCAGATCAAGTGACCGACCGACAGCCTCCTGAAATGCCGCCAGATTGATCATGGCCGAACCGCCCTCGATCAAGACGGACTTGATCGTGCTCCCCTGTTGGTAACTGATCAGGCCCGTGTGACAGGCGGCACAGGTCAGGCCGACGACCTTCTCCTTCCCGTTCGATGGCGGGACCGCATAAGGAGCGTCGAAATTCTCTTCGATCGCAAATCCTATCGGCAGCGTTCCCGGATTCAGTTCGGAAAGCTTCTTACTCGGCAAGAAGCCGAAACGCTCGAGATAATCCGAATCGCTGAGTTTGCCGGCGGGCCAGAGGAGAGCAGGTTGCTCGAGGTTCATGAACCAATCCAGGGGAAGGATTCGCGTCCCCTGGCTGGCGTGGTGGTACCAATCTGCCTGGCTGGTCTTCCAACCTTGTTTTTCTGCCAGCCTGACGAAGTTGCCCTCTTCGACCTTGGGAGGGCGAGGGGGCGAGACGCCGCTCAGGACATCCAGCTTGGCAAGGGCAAAGAGGCCCAGGCCGAGCACCGCAGCCACGATGGCCATTCCGAGGAGTGTCTTCCGCCAACGCGTCAGGATCATTTCGTCCCCCCTTGGGATTTGCCACCGATCTTGCGGTACAGGATGGTCTGATTCTCCTCCTCCGGGGGAACTTTCGTCTCATCCTTGGCGGGAGATAGGGGCTTGAAGTCGTAGAGCGAATAGAAGCTCTTCCACATCGCCATCTCGAGGTCGCGGTCCGTCTTCCGGTCGGGCTTCGGATATCGGACCATCAACGTCTTGGTCGAGCCGAGTTTGTCGAGTTTGCCCAGGATCTGACGAATGCACCTCGACCCGAGGCCGATCGAACGATGGGCGCGCCGGATCCAGACGAAGAGCTCGAGGAGGTCGGATGGGTTGAGCCCCCGAAGCTGCGTCGGGATGATTTCCGGCGAGTGACAGACCACGACGATCCCGCAGGCGAATCTGTCGTCCGAGGCTATTGCCGGCTTCTCGCCCGCGGGCCCCTGGACGATCAACGAACTCGAGATGAAGTCGGCCGACGATTCGACCGGATTGTCATGCGAGTCGCGGGTCCGATCGATCAAGGCCGGGAGATCTCGCCTGGCATTCCGCACTTGGTTCCAGGCCTCATCGGGCCACTCCCTCCTGAACTCTTCCGAGAGCCAGGCGACGGATCTCGTGTTGAAGCTCATCGCGTCCTTGTCGGTTTCCCGGTCGAGGCTAATGAGCCAGGGCCACCGACCAGTGCTGAGGTGGAGTTGGGACTCGCAGAAGATTACAAAGTCGGGGTTGAATTCGGGACGGAGGATCGGCCATGAGCGGAGGAACGCCTTCGTCGCGCTCCAGCGCCGGAAGACGTTCATCCAGCCCCGGTCGATCGGCATGTCATAATGCCCCTTCAGGCCTAGGCCCACCCAGGCGTTCTCCATGATCTGGAGCATCTGCGCGACGGCATGCAGCTCGGCCCGCAGCCGGTCGCCGTCGCCGGCTTGCGGCCGAGGCACCACGGCCGCTTCCAGGTTCAGCTCCGGGTAGAGGTCCCGGCTCAAGCCGGCGAGGTCCGGCTCCGTGCGGAGCTGGGTCTGGAGTCGAGACCATTCGCTGGTCGATGTGAGGTAGAGCTCGCCATGATCGGCCGGGGGCGACGCCCAGCGGCCGCGGAGGGCCGAGAAGAAACGCTGATTACCCCTTATGTACATGTTCTCGTCTTCTGGCTTCAACCACTCCGTCTTGAAATCCGGCTCATCCGACTCGCGGAGCCGGGCCACGGCGTCCGAGAAGACGTCGCGGGCGATGTGGTCGCCCAAGGCGCGATAGCTCTCGAATTGCTCCTCGGTGAACGACTGCCGGAAGTCGGTCGGCTGGTGGGGGAATCGCGGGGCCTTGCTCGCGTATTTCTCGACGTCGGAGGGCTCATCCCCCGTGAGCGAGATCTTGATATAGACGATGATCCCGGGGACCTGGCCGTTGTCGACGTCCTCGTAATGGACCCGGCCGATCACGAGGTGGGTCCGGCTCAGCCTGTCGGGCCCCTGGGCCTTGAGCGGGTCGGTGTCAAGCTCGACCCTGATCCCGAAGTCGATGCGACAGAGGCGGACGAGGTTCGCCAGGTTGTCGCTCGCCGCGTCGACGTCCTCGCCGGAGTCGACCGCGATGATGTACCGGCATCGGCGGCGGATCAGCTCGTAGATCCCCAGATTCTCGAAGTGGCCCCCGTCGGAAAGATGCACATACTGGTCTCTGTCGCTCGTCTGCCCGAGGAGTTCGGCGGAGAGCCTGTCGCCGAATCGAGGGCCCTCGGCGGTCCAGCCGGCGAATCGAGGGTTCTGCATCCAGTAGCCGAGCCTGGCGTTGAAGATCGTCAGTAGGGCGGTCAGGCCCGAGGACTGGTAGAAGCTCATATTCGGGTCGATCGCCGCGCCCGAGATCGTGATGGCCCGGCCCAGCGTCAGGTTGCTCGTGGTCGCCTCGGTCACGTCGGCATAACCGACGCCCTTCGACCCGCAGTGCAGCGGCGTCATGACGAACGACTCGGACTTGCGATCCTGCCAGGCCAATTCCTGACCGGCCACGAGATTCATGGCCCCATTGATCAAGAGATGCGGCCCCCAGTAAACCGACGCATTCTTGCTACGCCTGCCGATCCTGAGGTCATAGAGGGAGATGTCGTCCCTGGGGTCGAAACCCGTGACGGGGTTCGGGTTACTCGGCGGCTGTTGGACTTGAGAGGAGATGAGGTCGGCCTCTCTCTTGCGTCGTTCGAACTCGACCCGATCTTGCTCGGGGCCGGGTTCCAACCTCGCCGAAAGCCGATCAAGGACTTCCAGCAAATTGGTCGTCTGCCAGTAGAGTTGCCTCGCCGACTCCTCGACCTGCCGGCCGAGCGTGGCATCCAAGCTCGGCGTGGCCGTCCTTTGTTCATTGAGATCCTCGATCTTCTTCCTCAATGAACTGATCGACTTCGTCAAGCGAACTTGCCGCGCATGGAGATCTGCGATCTCACCCCTCACACGACGTCGCCGATGCGATCCGGTCTCGCCAGGGGGCGGGTCGCTTTCCTTCTGCAAGGGGTCGGGATTACCCCCCTTCGCGGCAGATCCCTCACTCTTCCGGAGGGCGGGGGCCCCTCCGCCCATCTCCGGTGTGTGGTTCCCACCCCACCTCGCCTGCCAACGCGATTTCGGGCGAGAGGCACCGATGTAGCAACGGACCAAGCGGTTGGCGTACATCGCATGGAGCGAGAATAGATTGACGTCGATCGTGGCGTTAGCGATCAAATAGAAGATCGCCGACGCCACAAGATAACTGACCATGAGGAAGAGGGACGACCCCGCGACCCCCACCATGTAACGATCGAGGGCGGACCAATTGTCGCCCTCGGCGGGCATCGCCAGCGGCGGCATGTTGACCACATAGGCCACCACCAGCGAGATCAAGCCGAGGAGGCCGGCGAGGAAGATTGGCGGCATGACCAACGCGATCAAGGTCAGGCTAACGCCTCCCTTATCGTCGGGCTTTTGCAACGTGGCCCTGCGGCCGGAGATGACCCCGATGATCGTGGTCACGACCCATCCCGAGGCGAGCAGGGCCTTGACGACGGGCCCCGCCCAGAGGAACAAGGCCGGCACGTAGAGGATCGCGGCCATCACCCCGAGCCAGGAGAATGAGCCGATCATCAGCATGGCGCTCAGTCTCGCCCACCACTCCCGTTCGGCCTCGTTGACATAACGGCTCAGCAACGCGACTTCGACCATGATGGAAACGACGTAGATCAATACGCCCAGGGGAGGGACGATCGTCGCCGTCAAACCGTGATAAGCCTGAGACTCCAGTATCCTGAGCAGATACGCGAGGCAGCAGATCAAGGCTCCCCCCGTGAGGCCGGCCCAGAAGGCCGCATGGACGTAGGCGCCAAACGGCCGATTCAGCTTCAGGACGACACACGTGAAGAAAATAGCGAGCGTGACCAGGAGGAGGAGCCCGACGAAGACGGCCGCGATCGCAAGACCAGGAGGGAGGCCATCGGGGCGGGCCAGGGCCAGGCTCGTCGCCACGGCTGCCGCCCCCACGAGCACGAGGAGAGTGATCCATTTGTGATATCGAAGGCAGGCCACTGTGGCCATGAGCACGCCGAACACCAGGCTGTGCGCCAAGACGGTCGGGAGGCTCAAGAGGCCCAGGTTCGCGGAGATGTAATCCGTAATCGAGTTGACCAGGAAGTTCGTCGTCCAGCGCTCCCCGCCGGTTGCCCCTTCGAAGTACGAGCCTATGCTCCACATGACATGCCTCAGCGGTATCGTCACCAGGAGCATGCCGAACATCAGACACAACACCCACCGAACGGCCTTCTTCTTGATCGAAGAGGGACGATCACGAGCATGGCCCTCCGGGGTGCCGACGGCGTTCTTCTCCCCCTCTCGGAATTCCGAGAGGGCGCGGCTACTCCCGATAAAGGCCCAGATAACGAGCAGAAGCCCGAACCCTGCCATCCCCATGGAGAACCAGTTGGAGATGGGGTCGGCATCGAGCGAGGGAGGATTGAACAAAATGTAGAGCTTGACGACGATCCTGGCGAGGAGAACAAGCATCAGCGCCATCGGCAACAAGACAAGCATGTTGATGGCGACATTCCTGAGCCAGATCGAGAGGATCGTCCAGGTGTCGGTCGTCATGATCCCGGGCCTGGGCGTGAGATAACTGCTATACTCCCTCAGGTGATGCAACGGCTCGGGTTCTTCGTCGACGACCTGAGATCCTTGAAGCAGGACTCGATCGGCCTTGGCGTTCCGGACTCGACTCGGATCGAGCTGCCGCTCGACGTCGAGGACGTTCCCCTCGCGCTTCAACCAGGCGGCCAACCAGGCTCCGGCATAGCCGCCACCCGAGACCGTCGAGAGATAGTCGATGCGGCTCAACAGGCGGAGTTGTGCCAATCCTTGGAGAAATCCGACGGCGAACGTGCCGCTACGGATCCCACCCCCTGAGATGGAGAGCCCCACGGTGTGTAGCTCGAGCGCCTCGAGCCTGGAAATCGTCAGCTGAAAATCGGCGTTGAGCGGCGTTCCCGGTGACTCGGCGTTGAGCGGCGTTCCTGGTGACTCGGCGTTAGATGGCGTTCCTGGCGGGTTGGAAAGTCTGAGTTGCTCCGCCTTCCTGTCCTCGTATTCCTTGAGACGCTTCTTCAGGTCCTTCTCGCGCTCCTTACGACGCTCCTCCTGGTCTTTCTCGAGATCCTTGCGACGCGCTTCGACTTTAACGTCGAGTTTGTCGTAGTCCTGAACCCCGGATAGTTTCGACGGCTCCTTAGGGTTGATGAACTGCTCACGCCGCAGTCGCACCTCAACAAGCTCTTTTAGGATAACTTCCGCTGCCGAGAGATGGGCCATGGAATCTTCCTTCGGAGGGCGCGACCACTCGCGAGTCAATCCTCCCGGCCTTCGCGCGGAAGGCCGAGAGGCCGGGGAGCGGACGCCCGGGGCAACATCGCCCCGTGTTCGTACGATCCCGCTGGTTCGTCGGAAGGGTTAGAAAGCGTTCGGAAGCCATCGGGTGTGGCTGGATTCGAAGTCTTAGTGGGAACAGTAGCGCCAATTATGACTTGGGCAACTTCGCCTCAAATACCTTGAGACGGTCCTGCGCACCGGGGTCCTTCGCACCGACCGACGTCGCAATATATTCCTTCTGATAATTCACGGCATTGGCGTAGTCGTCGACTGAGAAATAGGCCTCGGCCAGCGTCTGCATGACCCTCGGGTCGTCCTTGCCGATGAGCTCCTCGCCGCGTTGGGCCATCGCCAGTGCAAGCTTCGGATTGCGGAATTTTTCCTCCGAGCAATTGGCCAGCAACAAGGCGCGAGCGAGATAGGCCTCCCCTAGTTTAGGATCGAGCCAGACCGCCGTGGTCAGGTCGTTCAATGCTTCTTCAGGACGGTCCTGGGCCTCGCGGAGCTTGCCACGACCAACGAAAGCCGGGGCGAATTGCGGATCGAGTCGAAGCGCCTGAGCAAAATGGAGCTCGACGGACGAAAAGTCGGGCTTCGGATCAGATTTCGCGTTATTGCCGGGATCCTTTTTCGGCGGCTTCTGCTGACTCATGGCCTTGAGGAAATGCGCCGAACCGAGTTCTACGAGTGGGGCGGGGTTCAACCGATCATAATAGGCCGCTTTCTCAAAGTCCTTCACCGCCAGATCCAACTTGCCCTGCGATGCATGGACCCGACCTCGATCGAGATAGGCTTCGGCATCCTTCGGATCGAGCTTGACGGCTTCGTCGAGGCTTTTCAGCGCCCACGCATGATCCTTCTTGGCCTGAACGGCCCCCAGGAGGCGGAGAGCCAATGAATTCTTAGGGTTTAGCTCCTTCGCCTTCAAGGCATCCACCTCAGCATGGGCATAATCCTTGAGGCGAAGAAAGTAGAGGCCACGTGCGGCATAAGCCGGCGCCCATTTGTCGTTACTGCGAATGGCCTTGTCGAGATCTTCCTTCGCCTTCATGACATCGTCGACGTGATCTCTTTCGAGATAGGCCTTAGCTCGACCGAGGTAGGCCCGAGTCAAGTTCGAGTCGAGTTGAAGAGCAATGGTGAATTGCTGTATCGCCAGGTCCAAATCACTCGCGACCTTCGATGTCTTGGCGATGGCGAGCCGCGCATCACCGATCCCCGCATGGAGTCGCGCATTCGACCCCCCGAATCGAAGTGCCATCGCGTAGTCGTCGTCGGCAATCCTGGGGCTGCCTTGTTGATAATGGAGATACCCTCGCGCCTGATATGCTTCGGGGTAACCAGGCTGAAGTTCGAGGGCTTTCTCGAAATCCATCAAGGCAATCGAGTACTCGTTCCGATCAAACCACAAATACCCTCGTCTCAAATAAGGTTCGGCCTGATTGGGATTTGTGCGAATCTTTTGGGTATAAAAATCAAAGGCTTCATCATAAGTTTTAAGATACTCAGAAGGAACATAGCCTCGTTCGTTCCCCTCCCAATCTTCGAGCAACAGCCAATCGTGACCCGTCGCATCTGGTACGTGCATTTTTATCCGATAAACTTCATGCAACGGCGATCGCCCTACGAATCGTTCGGACGGGGCAACGGGGCTCAGGTCATTAATCACGACCTTGCCATGGCTCTTAGACTCCGTCGCCTGTACGCAAGTCCCATGGGCGGCCAGACCGACCAGGCCGAGCCCGACGACGCTGGCAAATGAATTGCGGAGGGGCAGCATCAAGGTTCTCCTAACCAAGAGGGGGATCGGCTAGCGCACGACTTCGTATCGCCTGCGATCGGCAACGTTGCCGATCGCGAGTGAAAGGGGAGCCCCCACACCTGGCGGGCTCCCGATAGAGGCTAGCGGCTTCGGAAATCAAAGGTCGGCGTGGAAATGGAACGTGGTGGCACGCTGGAACTTCAGCACACTACCCTCGGCGGCCTTGGTCGCCTCGGCCTGACGAACCAGGGTCCTCTTGTCCTTGGACTTGGTCCCGGCAGTGGGGGAATCATCATCGTCGTCCGAGGCACCGCCACTATGGGGGTTATCCAGCCCGATGTACCGAGCCTGGCCGTCGGTCGTGTCGGCCTGGATGAAGATGCGAAACTCCGTGGATTTTTCGACGTCGGTCAGGGGGAAGAATGCGGTGTAAATCCCATCGTTCGCGGACCTGTCGCACTTCGCCTGATCGAAGCCCACCTGGCCCTGCGAGAGCCCCTTGGCATCCGTCCCGTCGTCCCGGAACTCCACCTCTCGAGGATCGATCGACTCGAATCCCTCGGTGATCATCTGGTAATAGCCCATGACACGCGCATTGAGGACCGAATTCGGGGCCGAGACCTGGACCTCGACCGCGGCGTACTCTTCAGCCCGCCTTACTGTGCCTTTACTCTTCGTCCCTGGCTCCTGAATCAACCCGGTGATGAGTTGGATGTTCGGACGGTCCGAGCCGACGGAGAAAGTGAAGTTCGTCTCGGCTCCCGCCAGGAATGCAAAGTCGCTCGGGTCCTTGAAGACGAGCACCGGGGTATACCAACCCGGCCGCAGCGGTTGAGGAGTCGAAGCCCGGAAGACGAGCAGCGAGGGCGTGGAAGCGTTGGAATCGAACTTGACCTTGGCATCGTCGGCGGTGCGGACACCGAGGTCCGAGACTAATTCCATGCGAAATCGCTTATCACCTTCCACGCTAGGCCGATTGGGCAATTCTTGCGTAAGGCCAACGATCAACTCGAACTCGGCCTGCCCCTCGGCATAGAATCGGGCGAGCCTGGCCCGATTCTCTCCTTCCAGCGAGGGCGGGTTGCCGGCCAGCCCGAGCGTCTGCTGTCGTCTCGCCTCTTCAACAGCCCGCCGCGTCTTTTCCATGTTGATCCGATCGATGCGCTTATAGATCGGCACTTCGCCTTGCTGGTCGATCAGCGAAGCCTCGAAGAGGTGCTCATAGGCCCGCATGATGGCGTCCAGATATCGCAGGTTCACGCCAAGGGTTGAAACCGAACCCTTGGCCGTATCGCCCTCGGGTTGCGACTCAGGCTCGCCGGTCGCTGACGTTGTTGCACCGAGCGGCTTATCTTCCGACTCCTGCGTAAGCTGCTTGGCGAACGCCATCAGTTCGGGGTTGGCGAATCCACTCGACGGCGTGCGCATCTGATTGACCGAGCTTCGCAAGCGGCTCAATTGCTCGCGAGCTCGCCCGAGGAATTCGAAAAAGGCCTTATTGTCGATCTTTTTCTTGTCCTCCATTGGCGAGGAGGCGAGGTCGAATGTCCAAGAGCTCTCGAGATTCCCTTCCTTCTTGCTATCAGCGGCATTCTTCACGCTCCGGGGAGCGGTTGCATCCCTGAGCCACCGCAACGCTCGCGACGCATCCTGGGCGGCCCTCCGATTCCCCTCCTCAAGCTGAGTTGCGTTCGTCTTTTCATCCTTATCAAGGAGGGAGTTGAGCCTATCCAAAGCGCTTCCGAGCCGTTTCGAAATGTCGCCAACGGTTTTGGGCCCCTTCCAGTTTTTCAGGGCCTCGGCATCTTTCGCCGCATCGCCCGTCTGCGGGGCGAACCGAATGGCTTTCACATTCGCATTGCATACGTCTAGACCTGGATTCGCATCATGCGCGTCGTTGCCATTGGTCTGCTTCCCCAGGGTTGCCTGCTGGGGGATGATGACCCAATTGCCTGACGACTGCTCATTCTTGAGGCGTTGGGCGATGGCGCCGATCTCGTCGATATCGGTGACCGTCAGGACCGAACCGCGGGTCGAGAGGGCGAGGTCGCGAACCTCGGTGTCCAGTTTCGCCGGGCCGACCAAGACCAGGTCGAGTCGAACATCCGCATCCTTGGGAAGTTGGTCGCGAATCTTGGGGACCTGAGCCCCCAGGTCGATCGGCAGGCCGCCGGGCGGGATGAGGACGGCGAGGTTCTCCAGGCGATTACGTTGCAACTGATCGATCGTATCACTGATAACTTCCTGGATGTTCACCCCGCCCGTGCTCGACGATGCATCCTCGGACGGGATATCCTTGAACGGGCGGCTAATCCGCGCCGTCAAGGGCTGGAATCCCCCTGTCTGGGCCGCTGGGCTGACGAGCTGAAGGTTTCCCGACCGGTTGACGAGGCGAGAGAACTGGACGACCGAGCGGTCGCGGATGGACCTGTAGGGATACACGCCGCTCTGCGTCAGCACATACTCGTATTCCGGCTTAGCGTCCGGGGTGATGATCCGTGTGCGCCTGGTGCCGAATCGGCTGAAGGTCCGACCCGGGATTGAATAGGCGGATTCGAGCTTGCTCCGGAGGGATTGGACGAAGTCGAGCCTTTGGCGGGTGCCGGGTACGTTGAGCTCGTCGAGCGCAGTGATGATGTCCTGCGCCATCGCCACATCGAGCTGGGCCGAGATCTCATTGATACCGACCAGGCGATCGAGCGTCTGGAGGCTCGGGTCGCGGGCGGCATTGCGGGCGACCTGATCGATCAGGGCTTTCTGCTGGGCGGGCGCGAAAGCCTTGGGATCGATTCGCTTGGCCTTCACGAGCTCCTGAACGTATGAATTCAACCCTGACTTGATCTTCGAGAGCCGCGACCCCTCGGTTTTCACGTCCTTCACGGATTCGCCGAGACGCTTGGCCTCCTGCATGATCAGGGCGAAGGCCTTCGCCCCGAGCAACTCGGGCTGGAGGACCGGAATCAACTGCCCCGCGCTGACGACCGAGTCCAGGATTTGTCCCAATCCGGTTTTCGACAGGATCAGCGGATTCGAATTATCCTGATTGAACTGCTCGATGAGCGCCTTGAGCGTCTTCTCGGCGAAAGACTTGAGGTTCGATATCTTCTTGCCGTTGCTGACGTTCTCCAGATGCTGGGCTCGGACCTTGCCGATCGCCGAGGCGACGATCGCGGTTCGCGGGTCCGTCGCAGCCGATGCCGCCGCCGTCGCATCCGTCGTGGTATCGGGCGTCCCCGCCTCGACTCCCAGCTTGTTGAAGAACTGGTCGACAATATCCTGGCAGGAAGCTTGCTGGGCGGGCTCGGAATCATGGTCCGCGGAGGTGCAGAATCGGCCCATGAATCCGCGCACCGACGAGAAGTAGTTGTCCATGAGGCAGGCGGAGCCGGCACGCACGGGGCAACCACGAGGGAAGGTATATTCGTCGGTCAGGCCGAAGATATAGTGGCAAAGTTCATGGGTCGCCGTCAGGACCACGTCTTGCGAGATCATCGGGACGAGGGTCTGATAATAGAGGACGATCTGTCCCGGTTGCCCTTCGATGGCCCTGAGATTGGCGAAGCCGGCGCTGGCGGGTGCCCCCGTGAGCGAGACCACGAGGTCCGCATTCTTGATGTTGTCGACGTAATCGAGGGTGCCGATCTTGGCCCGACCATTCGTGACGGTGGATAGGAGAAGGCTGACCCGACCGACCAAATCGTTGACGACCTTCTCCTGATCCGCGGTAGGCTTCTGGACCTGGCCGAGTTGGGGGTCTCCGCCGCCTCCCGGCAATACGGCGAATGTGTATGTGAACCGGAACGACTTGGAATCTTTATCGTAATGGGCCGGCCCGGCGAGCGCCGGCGTGGCCAGCGCCCCGGCCACCAGGACCGGCAGCAGGAATGCGAACGAACTTAACCTCGACGACCGTCCCATATCTGGAAACCTCCAAAGTTGTAGCCATCATCGGCGCGGCGGTTCAATCCAGAGTATGTCCTATGCCCCGCATCCCGGATGCAATTCGATCAGCACATCTCGTATCCGTTTATCTAAACGATTCAGCCACTCAGTATAACCAGCAAAGATTCTCAAACTAGCCCCATCCCTCAAATATTCATACGATCCCCATAGAGATCTCGCAACCGCGAACATGCATTGACTACACCAATCACCTCCACCTATGCGAGGGCAGAACGACGACACATGTCGCAGGAGTGTCGCCCGTGTCGTCTCCGCGGGAGAATGAACGAATTCAACCATGACGAGGAGGTTGAACCGATGGCCCGGGAGTGGGCTGTGGTCGAGGCTGCTGCCGAGAGGTCGGGGGCGACTTTGACTTCAGAGAGAAGTCTGGTCGGGCACGCCGAGGGGAGTAGCTTCGGCCTGGGTGGGGACGCTGTACATGGGGCCTTCGACGGCTTGGGGGGAGGGATTCCAGACTTGATTGCCGCGGCCTTCGGACCAGAGACGCTGGTTGCCAAGGCGTTTCTGGCCCATCAAGAAGTAGGCGTCATCCAGGGTTGAGAAATGCTCGCGGTACATGCGATCGCGATCAGGGGCGGCGTGCGGGTTGAGGTTGAGGACGCCTTGCGAGGCCATGCTCTCGGTCAGGGCGTTGGCTAATAACTGATGCCCGACGATCGAGGGGTGGACGTGGTCGACGAGCCAGTCGGAGCCGACGATGTTGCCGGGGCTTCGGGAGGCGAAGAGGGCGTCGGCGTCGAGTGGGGGAGTTCCCGACTCCCGGGCGACGTCACGGATGATCCCGCGCATCGGCTCGAGGATCCGAAGGGGGCAGACGTCTTCATCCTTGGCTCGGAGGAACGCGAGCTTCGCCTCATTCCAGAGGCCGAGGCGTTGGTAGCACTTGGCGAGGCCGTAGTGGATACCGGCGTGCTGGTCGTCGATGCAAAGGGCCTGCTCGAGGAGGTCGATCGCCGCCGGTAGGTTCCCTGCGTAATGGGAGCGAGCCCCGTCGTAGAGCGAGGTCCAGCGGTCGAGTTGCTCAGGGGTGAGGTCGGCCCGGTGCTGCGACTTGAACGGCGGGATGTCGAGGTTCACCACCGGGCTCACCAGCATGACGTGGACGCCAGCCTCGCTCGCCATACCGACCATCCGGCGCAGGTTGTAGTCGAAGTGGGAGATCAACGACCCTCGCCAACCTGCATCGCGGTGATAGGCCTCGAGGCCCCCACGAAAGTCGAGGAAGGCCTGGACCTCGGGGCCGAGGGTCGTCCGGGGCGGAGTGGTCTTGCGGGCTGCTCCCATGGCGCCGAGGAGGCTCGACTGGAGGACCTGATAGGTCCGGAGCCGGGAGGCGATTTCGAGCGGCATCTTGACGAAACCGGGGATCTGCTTGACTGCGGCGTAACTGCGATCCTCCAGGAACTCGTTGTGCCCCTCGCAGATGATCAACAGATCGGGTTGATAATGTAAAAGCTCTTTGAGGACCGACGCGAGCCGATAACTCGCATAGGAGATTCCCCCACAATTGATCACCCGCCAGGGCCGGCCCGGGGCGTGGGCCTTGAGACTGATCTCGAGCCTTTTCGAAAACGCGGTCTCGGCGGCGATGGGGCTGCCCTGGACGGTCGAGCCGCCGAGGCAGAAGACCCGGAACTCGCCGGGGGGCTTGACCGCCGGGAACGAGGCGGGGCGGGGCGGAAGAACTTGAAGTGGGACGGGAGGATCTCATAATTCGCCCCCGTCGGGTCGAGGACGAAGAGGGGCCAGACCTCGCTGAAGCCGACGAAGGGGTGGTCGCAAGGGTCGAGGCGCCCTACGTCGATGGCGCGGAGGAGAACCTCGGCCGCCAGGAAGGGGGGATAGGCCCAGGAGCACCGCGATCGCGCGAAAGAGCCAGGTCCGGCCGCGACCGCGTGTCTTGCTGCGAAGGGAGTCCGACGTCGTCATGGTTCGACGAGACGCAGGTTTGCCGTGATACTTGGCCCGCGCGGGGAGGGCCGACCTCGACGGATCGGCAGCGGGACGAGAGGGGAACGCCTTTCCTATTTATCTGACGGCCCGCCCGCGCTTCTTCAAGAAAAAGCGATGGCGGGTCATCCGGCGGCTTCAAAAAGCGGCGGAAGGGGGCTCAACTCGAGGCGGGGGGTTTGGCGGAGGTCGCTGCGGGGGCGGCGGATGAGGACGAGTCCTGGTTGACGACCAGCTCCAGGCCTCGGGTGGAGGCGAGGGCATATGTCGGCTCGACGAGTTCGAGCAACGGCGACTCGCCTCGCCAGAAGGGGAACCCGCTCAGGCGATGGAGCAGGGGGGCCGTCATCGGCGGGACCTCCACGGCGGCCGAGGCCTCGTCGGCCGGGATCGGCCGGCCTCCCCAGAAGGTGGCGAGATCGGTGACCAGCGGTTCCGCGAGAGCAACAGTGTGAGAAGGAAGCCCAAGGGGCTGGCTCGGCACCTCGACCCCGCCGACGCTGTCGAGGAGCGTGAAGAAGGCATCGCGCTTCATGCCCCGGAGTTCGAAGATCAGGAACGGGTCGCGGTCGAACTCCTCGCCTAAAAGATAGTAGACGGCCGCGATGTGCTTGCAGGGGTTCGACCAGTCGGGGCAGGTGCACTTGGTCGAGAGGTCGCCGAGCCGGCTCGGGAAGAGGGAGAGCCCGGCCTCCTGGAAGACGTCCTCGATGTCTTGCGGCATCTCGCCAGCCAGGAGCTTGGCGACGTGGAGCGCCTGCTTCGAGAGAACGTCCGCCAGCTTCGACCAGTCGGCGGCCGAGAGTGTCTTGCACTGGATCGCGAGCTCATAGGGCTTGGGCCGCGAACCCTGGACGGTCGCGCGGACCCAACCCGGGTCGACGTCGATCGTCAGCACCTGCCCCTTGCGGGCGTAGGAACGACCCCGGCCGAGCCTGGAGCCGATGTCGAACCCTTCGAGCACCTCGATCCAGCGCTTGGCCCACCAGCTCTCGGCGAACTCCCCGCGCTTGGACCTGGACTTGATCCCGCCCTTCGCTTCCCTCGGCCTCGACGGCTTGTTATCCCAGGGTTCCCACATCGACCGCACCCTCCTTCCGAAGTCCGCCCAATTCTACGGGTCTGAAGCAAGCCGAGACACTGATACCGAGGCGTCATCATGAGCCTTCCAAGGCGTCGCTCCGGAGCGCGAAGATGGCCTTGAGCTCGGAGGTCGAGAGCTTGGTGAGCCAGTCCTCGCCGCTGCCGACGACGGAGCCGGCGATCTCCTGCTTCTGCTCGATCATCTCGTCGATCCTCTCCTCGAGCGTCCCGACGCAGACGAACTTGTGGACCTGCACCTTGCGGGTCTGGCCGATCCGGAAGGCGCGGTCGGTCGCCTGGTTCTCGACGGCCGGGTTCCACCAGCGGTCGAAGTGGAAGACGTGGTTGGCCGCGGTGAGATTCAGGCCGGTGCCGCCGGCCTTCAAGGAGAGGATGAACAGGCGGGGGATCTCCGGGCCGTCCCCTTGCTGCTGGAACCGCTCGACCATGAGGTCGCGCTGCTTCTTGGTCGTCGCCCCGTGGAGGAAGAGGACCTCGCGGCCGAACGTCTCCTGGAGGTGGCGACGGATGATCGCGCCCATCTCGAAGAACTGCGTGAAGATGAGGGCGCGGTCGCCGGCCTCGAGGGCCTCCTCGAGCATCTCGGTGAGCCTCGTGAGCTTGGCCGATCGGCCGGCGACCGCCGAGTTGTCGCCGAGGAACTGCGCGGGGTGGTTGCAGACCTGCTTGAGCTTCGAGAGGGTCGCCAGCACGACCCCCTTGCGCCGGATGCCTTCGGAAGACTCGATATCCTCGGCGGCCTCGCGGACGACCGCCTCATAAAGCGAGGCCTGCTCCTTGGTCAGGGTGCTGTACACCTTCATCTCGAGCTTGTCCGGCAGGTCGGAGATGATCGACTTGTCGGTCTTGAGCCGACGGAGGATGAAGGGGCCGGTCAGGCGCTGGAGTTGTTTCGAGGCCTCCGGGTCGCGGTTCACCTGGATCGGGATGTGGAAGCTGCGCTTGAACTCGGCCTGAGTGCCGAGGAACCCGGGGTTCAGGAACTCCATGATCGACCAGAGGTCGCCGACGTGGTTCTCCACCGGCGTGCCGGTCAGGGCGATCCGGAACTCGCCGCGGAGCGCACGGGCGGCCTGCGACTGCTTCGTCTGCGGGTTCTTGATATTCTGCGCCTCGTCCAGGACGATCCCGCCCCAGGGGACGCCCTCGAGCATCGCGAAGTCGCGATGGAGCAGGGCATAGCTGGAAAGCACCAGGGCGTGCTTGCTCGCCTCCTTCTTGAAGGTCGCCCCCTTCACCCGCGACTGCCCGTGGTGGACCATCACCGGCAGGCCCGGCATGAACTTCGAGGCCTCCTTCTGCCAGTTGCCGACGACCGACATCGGGCAGACCAGGAGCGTCGGCCGGCGCTCGGCGGGCTTGGCCGACTCCCACTCACGCCCTATCATCGCCAGGGTCTGCACCGTCTTGCCCAGGCCCATATCGTCGGCCAAGCAGGCGCCGAAGCCCCAGCGCCTCAGGAAGCCGAGCCATGAGAACCCGCGATGCTGGTAGGGCCGCAAGGTGCCCCGGAACCCCTCGGCGACCTCGAGCGTCTCGAACCCCTCGCGTCCTTCGAGTTGCTCCAACAGGTCGGCGAACCAGCCCTCGGCCTCGACCCCTTCGAACGCGAGACCGCCGGCAGGAGCCGCCTGGCCGAGCGCCATGCGGACCGCCTGGCGCGCGGACATCGTCTCCCCCTTCGACTTCCAGAAGGCGATCGCCGCCTGGATCTCCTCCGCGCTGAGCTGGACCCACTGGCCCCTGATGCGCACCAGCGGCGACTTCAGCTTGGCCAGGGCCTGCAGCTCCTTGAGCGTGAGCGTCTGATCCCCCAGCGCAATCTTCCACTCGAACTTGAGGAGCTCCTCGAGCGAAAGGCCCGACTTGCTCTTCATCTTGGGGGACTTGACCATCGCCTTCGCCGAGAGCCGGAGCTTCGTCCCCTTGCGGCTCCACCAGGCCGGCAGGAAGACCCCGAAACCGGCCTGCTCGAGCTGCCAGGCCGTCTCGGTCAGGAAGGTATGGGCCCCGGTCCCGTCCAGGTCGAAGCCATCGGGGGCCTGCTCGCGTAAGCTCTCCTCGATCCGGGGGCTCAACTTCGAAGCGCCGCCGAGGGCCGTCAGCAATGACTCGCGAGGGCGGAACCCGGCGCTCCGGAGCAGGGCCGCCTGCTTCCCCCGCGGGTTCCAGGCGTCGCCGACCGGCACGAGCAGGCTCGGGTCGTTGATGGCCTGGAGGAGGTAGCTGACGTGCCAGGTCCCCTTGTCGTCAATGGGCCGGCCATCGGCGTCGGGCTCCTCGAGCCGGAAGCCGAGGCGGAAGGGGGACTCCGCCGCCACGTCGATCGGCCGACGCCACTGGCGGATCTGTTCGAGCAGGCGCTCGATCTCCGCCTCGTTCCCGTCCATCAGGCCGTCCCGGGCCTTGAGCGCGTAGAGCCAGTAGTCGTGCAGGCTCTGGAACTGCGAAGCCTTCCTCGGCCGGGTCTTGGGCCTCCCCCCGGCCTTCGAACCGCCCGAGACCTGGAGGCCGGCGTCGGTCGAGGTCCTGACCAGGTGGTCGACGACCTCGCCCAGGAACTCGGAGAGGACGACGGCCGCGGCCGACGTCGGGGCCCCGCCGAAGGCCTCCTTGCTCAGGGCTCGACAGGCCGAGGGCATCGCTCTGGCCAGCTCGCTCGAACGCCTGGGGTCGGGGCCGGTGAGGACCGGCTCCCAGAGGGCCCGATACGAGGCTCCCTGGCGGATCAGGCCGGGCAGGAACTGCTGCCGGGTCACGAGCGCCCCGGCGAACCGGAGCACCTTGACCCAGAATTCCAGGTCCCTCCCCACGACAACCCCGGGCGCCAGCGTGGCCCTGCCGGCGCAGGCGACGAGAAAGTCGATGGCGCGATCCACACCGAGCCCGACCCCTTCGACCTTCCAGGGGGCGATCCGGGCGCGGGCGACGTCACGCGGGAGTTCCCCCACGAGCGGGTTCGACGGGACCGGTCCGGCATCGGTCGCCGGCACCCAGGCGACCCAGGCCGAGGCGTCGCCCGGCCGGAACGCGAAGGAGGTCGCACTTGATAATATGCGGATCAGTTCGGCGCCATTGGTCGCGAACGGGTGCTCCCTGGCGGCCGGGCCGAACCCGGCCGGCTTCTCGCGACGATTGAGGGGACCTCCATCCCCCGACTCTCCCCAGACGATCAGCTCGCCATCCCTGAATGCCCCATGCAAGACGATCATGCGGTTCTCTGGCAAGGCTCCAAGGGGACGCGGCACCATCCGACGGGAGTGGGCCAGGTTCGCCTATTTCAACATGCGAACGACGATGAAAGGAAGTACCAAACCGAGGATGTCATTCGTCGAGGGCTGACGACCTTATCAAGGTCGACACGCCGGCACCTCGCCCGTCGCAAGGTCCATGATATTGCCCCGGTTCTTCGTTACAAGTTTGTTTCCTCGGCGACACAAACAGGTTACAGTCGCCCACAGAATATTCCGTCAACTCGTCGGATTCGAGGCAGGGCCGAGACGGTCCGGCGGGGTGGTTTGGAGCGCCGGTCTCCGGCGGGGATGGGCCGATCAGTTCGAGCCCCGATCTGGAGGGGAAAGGGCCGGGAACCTCCGGGTTTTCCGGGCTTTCGTCGCGAGGAGCGGATATGCTTGGCGACATCCCGTCCGCTCGGGCACCTCGAGGTTTTGGGAAATGTTCAGGCGGCGATCGGAACCGCGCCGGGCCCGGCCGGGCGATTGCGTGGGACTTGGCACGAGGGGTGCTTAAGAGGGGTGCGAACCTTCGACGGACGCGACAAGCGGTCGTGCAATGCCCTCGTGCCGCACATGCTGGTTTCGACGACTTGATGAGACCAGGCAAGGGCCGGGAGCGGTGCCTCGCCTCTCGACCGATGGGATCCTCTCCCCCCTTCGGTCTCCGGGGATGGCCCCAGCATCGATGTGCGACTTACTTACAAGAGGATCTTCATGCCTAAGCGTGTCGCGTTGATCGCCATGGTGGTTCCCTTACTCTGGGCCTCGGCCGGATACAGCGAGGGTGCGGACGGGGACGCCAAGGGACCGCGGAGGATCGATAAGATGGATTTCGGGAAGACGGCGGACGGGACTCCCGTCGAGTTATACGTGCTGAAGAACGGCAAGATGACCGCCAAGGTGATCACCTATGGCGCCATCATCACCGAGCTCCATGTGCCGGACGCCAAGGGCAAGACGACGGACGTCGTGCTCGGCTTCGACCACCTCGAGGGCTACCTGGCCGGGCACCCCTACTTCGGCGCGGCGGTCGGCCGCGTGGCCAACCGGGTCGCCAAGGGGAAGTTCACCCTCGACGGCAAGGAATACTCGCTGGCCGTCAACAACGGCGCGAACTCCCTGCACGGCGGCCTGAAGGGCTTCGACAAGGTCGTCTGGAAGGCCGAGGAAGTCGCCAACCCGGCCGGGCCTTCGCTCAAGCTCACGTACGTCAGCAAGGACGGCGAGGAAGGCTACCCCGGCAACCTCACCGCGACCGTCACCTACACCGTGACGGAGGACGACGCCCTCCGGATCGACTACTCGGCGACCACCGACAAGGCGACGCCGATCAACCTTACGAACCACAGCTACTTCAACCTCGGCGGGCCGGCGTCGGGCAACATCCTCGGGCACGAGCTCTTCCTGACGGCCGACAAGTACACCCCGGCCGACGCCAACTTGATCCCGACCGGCGAGATCAAGCCGGTGCAGGGTACGCCATTCGACTTCACGTCGTCGACCCCCATCGGGGCCCGCTTCTCGCAGCTCAAGGACGACCCGATCGGCTACGACCTCAACTACGTCCTGCCGGCCGGCGGCAAGGAGCCGACCCTGGCCGCCCGCGTCCACGACCCCGAGAGCGGCCGGATCCTCGAGGTCCTGACCACCGAGCCTGGCATCCAGTTCTACACGGGCAACTTCCTCGACGGGACGCTCAAGGGCAAGGGCGGGGTCGTCTACAAGAAGCATCAGGCCTTCTGCCTCGAGGCCCAGCACTTCCCCGACTCGATCAATCAGCCGAACTTCCCCTCGACGGTCCTCAAGCCCGGAGAAACCTACACGCAGACGACGGTCTATCGGTTCCTGGCGCGCTGAGCTGAGCCGCGGCCTTTCGGGCGCCGCGAAGCTGAAGCGATGACGACCTCCCCGCCCTCGGCGAATGCCGGTGGGTCGCCGGACGGCCGGTAAGGGCGGGCGGGTCGAACCCTCGAAGTGCGACGGCGGGCAGGCAACCCTCGCCGTCGATGAGCTTCGGGGCGATCGAAACCCATTCAAAATGAGGGGGAGGGCGCGCCCCTCCTCCCGCACGACCCGGGGCGGCCTGCCTGTCGGCGAGGGCCGTCGCGCGCCTCGGCCGAGGGCCGTGGCGGACCACCAAAGGGAGAGGACGGAAGGCGGATCGATGATGCACCCGACGCTCGCCTGGGTCGACTACCTGATCATGCTGATCTACTTCGCCTTCGTGCTGGGGATCGGCTTCGCGCTCAAGCGCTTTATGAAGACCAGCTCGGACTTCTTCCTCTCGGGCCGATCGATCCCCGCCTGGGTCTGCGGCCTGGCGTTCATCTCGGCCAACCTCGGGGCCCAGGAGGTGATCGGCATGGCGGCGTCGGGGGCCAAGTATGGCATCGCCACCAGCCACTTCTACTGGATCGGCGCCATCCCCGCGATGGTCTTCGTCGGCATCTTCATGATGCCCTTCTACTATGGTTCGAAGGCGCGATCCGTCCCCGAGTACCTCCGCCTCAGGTTCGACGAGAAGACGCGAGGGCTGAACGCGATCACGTTCGCGGTCATGACGATCATGTCGTCGGGCATCTCGATGTACGCGATGGCCAAGCTGATCCAGACCCTGCACATCTTCGACGCCCTCTTCGTCCGCATGGGGATCCCGCTCACCCGGATCTTCGACGTCAGCATCATCGTCTCGGCCCTGATCGTGCTGGGGTACGTCTACCTCGGGGGCCTCACGAGCGCCATCTATAATGAGGTGCTCCAGTTCTTCTTCATCGTCGCGGGGTTCACCCCGCTGGTGCTGCTCGGCCTCAAGGACGTGGGGGGATGGAGCGGCCTCTCCTCGAAGATCGACCCCAAGTTCACGCACGCCTGGGCGGGGATGAGCCACGCGTCGACGAGCCCGCTGGGGGTCGAGTGGTTCGGCCTGACGATGGGGCTCGGCTTCGTCCTCTCGTTCGGCTACTGGTGCACCGACTTCCTCGTAATCCAGCGCGCGATGGCGGCCGACTCGATGCACGCCGCGAGGAAGACCCCGCTGATCGCCGCGATCCCCAAGATGTTCTTCCCGTTCCTGGTGATCCTTCCCGGCCTCATCGCGATCGCCCTGCCGGCCGTCGCGCCGGGGGGCCCGGAGGCCGCCTCCTCGGGCAAGGGGCTGATCCCGGTCAAGCTCGATGTCGAGACCGGCAAGCCGGTCCTGGACCACAACGGCAAGCCCGAGCTCGACTACGACCTCGCGATCCCGAACATGCTCCTGCACTACTTCCCCAGCGGCATGCTCGGCCTCGGCCTCACCGCGCTGCTGGCGAGCTTCATGTCGGGGATGGCCGGCAACATCACGGCCTTCAACACCGTCTGGACCTTCGACATCTACCAGGCCTACATCAAGCCCGAGGCCAGCGACCGGCACTATATGTGGATGGGGCAGTTCGCCACGCTCTTCGGCACGGCGGTCTCGATCGCCGCGGCGTATCTGGCGACCCACTTCAACAACATCATGGACCTGCTCCAGCTCGTCTTCGCCTTCGTCAACGCCCCCCTCTTCGCGACGTTCCTCCTCGGCATGTTCTGGAAGCGGGCGACGGGGGACGGCGCCTTCTTCGGCCTGCTCTCGGGCATCGGCGCCGCGGCGATCCACCACGGCCTGACGATCCCCGCCGGGTCGGTCGCCGGCATCAAAGGGGGGTGGATCACGCTGGTCCACACCTACCCGAGCGAGATGGCCCAGAACTTCTGGGCGGCGATCTTCGCCTGGTCGACCTGCTTCGTGGCGACGTTGGCCGTCAGCCTGGTAACGAAGCCCCACCCCGAATCGGAGCTGGTCGGGCTCGTCTACTCCCTCACGCCGCACTCGGCCAAGGAAGACCTCCCCTGGTATCAGCGGCCGCCGGTCCTGGGCGCGGCGGTCCTGATCGGTGCGGTCGTCCTCAACCTCCTCTTCCGTTGAGAGGCCAAGACAATCATGAGCCTGGATATCCGCCTGCCGATCGGCCTCCTCTTCCTCGTGCTCGGCGTGCTGCTCACGGGCTACGGCCTGGCAAGCGACCCGGCGATCTACAAACGCTCGCTCAACATCAACGTCAACCTCTGGTGGGGCCTGGCCATGCTCGCCTTCGGCGGCGTAATGTTCGCCCTCGGCCGACGCAAAAAGGCCGGAGCCGCGGATAAGGCCTCGGGGCCCGCCTGAATCGGTAAAGACTCGTCGCGAAGTACTCCCCCGAATTTCAAAGGAGTCGTCAAGAAATGCCCTCTTCATGGGTCTGCCGTCGCCGCGAGGCCGCGTCCCTCGCGCTCGCCATCATGACTTTGGGGATCGCCCCGAACGCCCGGGGGGCCGAGCCCTGGAAGCCGGCGAACGCGCCGCTGTCGACGCGATGGGCCAAGGACGTCTCGCCCGAGAAGGTGCTGCCCGACTACCCGAGGCCCCAGCTCGTCCGCAAGGACTGGTCGAGCCTCAACGGGCTCTGGGAGTATGCGATCCGCCCCAAGAGCGAGACCTCCTCGGAGTTCAAGAAGGTGGATGGCCAGATCCTCGTGCCGTTCCCGGTCGAGTCGTCGCTCTCCGGCGTCGGCAAGCGGATCGGGGCGAGCGACAAGCTCTGGTATCGCCGCACGTTCACGATCCCCGAGGCCTGGAAGGACAAGCGCGTCCTGCTCCACTTCGGGGCCGTCGATTGGGAGTCGACCGTCGCCGTGAATGGTAAGGAAATCGGCAGCCACAAGGGGGGTTACGACCCCTTCGGGTTCGACGTCACCGACGCGCTCAAGGATGGCGGTCGAGGCGAACAAGAGCTGGTCGTCTCGGCCTGGGATCCGAGCAGTGACGGCCCCCAGCCTCGCGGCAAGCAGGTGGTCAAGCCGGGGGGGATTTATTACACCCCCACCACCGGCATCTGGCAGACCGTCTGGCTCGAGCCTGTGGCAAAAGCCCACGTGGCGTCGCTCAGCTTCAAGCCCGACGTCGACCGCAGCCTCGTCCGCATCTCGGGCGACGTGACCAGCAACGCGCGAGCGATCGTCACCATCACCGACCCCGAGTCGCACCAGGCCGTCTCGCACACGGTCGACCTCAAGCAGGGGGCCGAGATCGCGATCAAGGAGCCGAAGCTCTGGTCGCCCGACTCTCCCGCCCTCTACTCGGTGAAACTCAAGCTCGAGGGGGATGACGGCGCCCTGGCCGACGAGGTCGAGTCGTACTTCGGCCTGCGCAAGATCTCGCTGGGCAAGGACGCGAAGGGGGTGACGCGGATCCTGCTCAACAACACGTTCGTCTTCCAGTACGGCCCGCTCGATCAGGGGTTCTGGCCCGACGGCCTCTACACGGCGCCCACGGATGAGGCCCTCAAGTACGACCTCGAGATCACCAAGAAGCTCGGCTTCAACATGGTGCGGAAGCACGTGAAGGTCGAGCCCGCGCGCTGGTACGCCTGGTGCGACCGCCTCGGCCTGCTCGTCTGGCAGGACATGCCGAGCGGCGGCGCCGATGCCCGCTGGGATCCGAATGGCAAGTTCGACGGCACCGAGGGGACCCGCGACCAGGCCTCGGCCGACAACTATCGCCGCGAGTGGCGGTCGATCATCGACGCGCTCCGCCACTTCCCGTCGATCGTCATGTGGGTCCCGTTCAACGAAGGCTGGGGGCAGTTCGACACCGTCGCCGTCACCAAATGGACCAAGGAGTACGACCCGACCCGGCTGGTCAACTGCTCCAGCGGCGGCAACGACTTCCCGGTTGGAGACGTGCATGACATCCACGTCTACCCAGGGCCGCGCTCGCCCCAACCCGAGCCCACGCGTGCGGCGGTCCTCGGCGAGTTCGGCGGCCTCGGCCTGCCGCTCGAAGGCCACACCTGGCTCGAGAAGGGGAACTGGGGCTACCGGAGCTTCGGCAACTCGAAGGAGCTGACCGACGCCTACGTCGACCTCCTGTCCAAGGTCACCCCCCTGATCGACTCGCCCGGCCTCTCGGCGGCGATCTACACCCAGACGACCGACGTCGAGGTCGAGGTCAACGGCCTCATGACCTACGACCGCAAGCTCATCAAGCTGGACGAGTCCCGGATCACCGAGGCCGCCCTCAAGATGCGCGGGATCGCCCCCGCCTCGAAGTGATCAAAGGCGCGGTGCAACAACACGGCCGCGGCGGGATACATCTCCCGCCGCGGCCGTTTCGTTTCCTCAGCATCTCATCCACATCTCTCGGGCTCAGGCGTGGCCCCAGGGCTTCCGGTAGGTGTAGTCGAGTAGCTCGTTGGCCTGCTCGTTGTTGGTGATCCGCTCCGACTTGGCGTCCCAGTCGAGCCTCGACTTCGTGGCCAGCGAGATGTTGGCGAGAAGGGCGAAGGTGGTCGAGCGGTGGCCTTCCTCGATATCGCAGTTGGGCAGGGCCCGCGACTTGACGCAGTCGAGGAAGTTCCTGGCGTGCTGGGCGTCGAGGCTGCCGTCGTCGGAGGCGACCGTCGCCGACTTCATCTTCGGCGTGCGGCCCGACCCCTGGAATCCGCCGCCGCGGTCGCCCACGATCTCGTACCCCTTCTCGTCGGCGTAGAGGGTGCCGAGCGTGCCTCGCAATTCGATCTCACCGCGGCGCAACGCGGGGACGCCGCTGGCCTCGTAGATGCTGAAGGTCATGAGCATCCCCGAGGGCATCTCGAAGATGACCTCGGCCGTATCCGGGATCGTCCTCGAGTCGCGCACGGCGTAGACGCCGCCGTGGGCCGAGAGGCTCGTCGGGGCCTGGTCCCCCGTCGCCCAACGCATGGCGTCGAAGTAGTGGACCCCCCAGTTCGCGATCTGCGATGAGTAGAGGTGCCACCAGCGGAACTTGTACGGCATGATGTTCGGGTTGAACGGGCGGTCGGGGCGAGGCCCGAGCCACATCTGCCAGTCGAGCCCCTCGGGCGGGGCCGAGTCGGGGGCGAGGCCGATCCCGTCCGGATCCATGTTCACGGTCCGATACGCGCGGGCGGCCGTGACCTTGCCGATCTTGCCCGACCGCACCACCTCGGCGATCTGCGCAAAGTTCCGCGACGATCGCCGATGGAGCCCGACCTGCACCACGCGGTTGTTCCGCCTCGCGGCCTCGATCATCCTGCGCCCCTCGGCGATCGCGATCGACAAGGGCTTCTCGACATAAACATCTTTACCGGCGTCGCAGGCCATGATCGTCTGGATGGCATGCCAGTGGTCGGGGGTCGCGACGATGACCGCGTCGAGGTCCTTGCGGTCGAGCAGCTCGCGGAAATCCTTGTGGAGGGCAGGGGGGCGTTCCCAGTCGGGCTGCTTGGCGGGGATCCTGCCGCCGAGCGCCTTGAAGCGTGGGTCGACCTGGTCATACCTGTTGTTGAGGTAGGGCTCATACACGTCGCAGAGGGCCACGATCTCGGCATCCTTCTGCTCGCGGAACCCTTGCAGGACCTGACAGCCCCGGTTCCCCACGCCGATGCACCCGACCCTCACGCGCTCGTTGGCGCCGAGGACCCGGCTCTCGCGGGAGGCGGCCGTCAGAGCGCCCCCCGCCAGTGCCGCCTTCAGAGTCGACTTGCCGAAGTCTCGCCGATGCGATGGGCTCTTCATCGTTCACGGATCTCCGAATCGACCAAAGGGGTGCAACGCGTCGTGGGACCGGTCGCGGTCAGGAGGGGTCGGGGAGGCGGAGCCGCTCCCACTTGCTGCGGAACCCGGGGCGCTCGAGCACCTGCGGGTTGACCACGCCACGGGGCAGCCGCCCCTGGGCGAGGTCGAGCATCCCCCTGCAGGCGGCCAGGCCGATGTCCCGGAAGAGCTCCTGGGTCCAGGCGATGCAGTGGGGCGCGAGCAGGACGTTGTCGAACTCGCCGAGTGGATGCGGGCGGATCACCGGCTCCTCGGCGAAGACGTCGATCCCGGCCCCGGCGATCTTCTCGCTCCGCAAGACGTCCATCAGGGCAACTTCGTCCACGATGCCCCCTCGGGCCGTGTTGATCAAGTAGGCTCCGGGTTTCATCAGCGAGAGTTCCCGGATGCCGATCAGGTTGCGAGTCTTCTCGGTCAGGGGGCAGTTGACCGAGACGAAGTCGGAGCGCGTGAGCAACTCGTCGAGCCCGACGAGCTCGATCCCCAGCCTCTGCGCGACAGCCGGGTCGAGGAAAGGGTCGAAGGCCAGCGGGCGCGCCATGCCGAAGCTCGCCACCAGCTCCACGAGCTTCTTGCCGATCCCCCCCAGGCCGATCACGCCGAGGGTCCGGTCGCGCAGCTCGCTCCCCATGAACTGCGAGCGGTCGTTCCAGCGCCCTTCGCGGACGAGGATGTCCTTGGCCCGCACGCGATGCGAGAGCGCGAGCATCCAGGTGATCGTCGCCTCGGCGACCGAGTAGTCGACGGCCCCGGCGGTGATGAAAACGAGGACGTCGGCCTCGGTGCAGGCCGCGACGTCGACGGCGTCGTACCCGACGCCGAACCGGCCGATCGCCAGCAGGTCGGCGGCGTTCGAGACGGTCTTCGTCGTCACGGCGGGGGTCAGCACGATCACCCCCTGCGTCCCCTGGATCTGCTCGGGCGCGATGGCCGGCAGGTGCTCGGCGAAGGGGGAGTGCGTGATGCGGCCCTCGGCCTGAAAGACGCCCAGCCCCAGATCCTCATACCGCGGCGCCCCGTCGGGCCCGTAGAAATCCGCGGTGAGAGCCACGCGGAAATTCCGCGACGCCTGAGACTCGTTCATCGACCCTACTCCTTGATTGAGGCCTCTTGGCCACGCCTCAACGTTGGCGACTTCCGCGACGGTGCCTCGACGAAGTCCGTCGGCGACCGCCCGGCTTCAACCCCGGCGCCGATGCCTCGTCCCCTCGACCCGACCGACCTCGACGGGCCTCGAACCCGCCCGGCATCGGCACGTTCGCCGGCCCCCGACCGAACCCTTACAGGGCGACCCACAGTGCCGGGACCGACTCACGCGAGGGCCGAGTGTATCCCCCTCGGCGGCGTCGAGCAACCGCGCCGCCCTTTCACGAGGCCGGGCCCGAACTCCCCAGCATGTAGAGATGACCCCTGCGGCGCAGAGTTCGAACCTCTCGCCACCAGATGCCATACTCAGTCTTCTTCACATCTTGAATTCCTGGCGAATAGGATTCGTGGGACTCGCGCGGGCGCTTTTCGGCGACTAAGCCGATCCGATAAGCTTGCAGAGGAGGCCTTCGCATCCGGTTCCATGATCTCCGGCCTCAAGCGAGGGTGCGCTCATGTCGACGACGATGCCCGACACGCTCGAAGCCCCGCGCCCGAGGCGATGGATGGAGTGGCTCGGCCGCTTCCGTGTTCGGCTCTTCGGCTCGTCCGAGCGCCCGATGCCGGTCGGCGAAGAGGTCATGCTGGCGACGGTGATGCCGATCCTTTTCCTCTTGCTCGACCCCATCATCTTCAAGTCCTTGTCCGGGGTAGAGCCCGGCTTGCTGGGGCACTACGCCGCGTCCTCCGACCTCGTGATCGCGATTGCGATGGGCAGTTACGGGCTCTGGTTCTGGAAGCGCGAGGGCCTCGGCGTCTGGTGCGCCGCGGTTTCCGGCATGATGTATGCGGGGGCCCTGACCGCGTTCATGATCTCGCTCGTCACCGTCCCCGTCTTCCTCGTTTTCTTCCTCTTCGTCGCGGTGCTCGCATCCCCGTTGCTGCTCGTTTACCTGCCGACTCACTGGATTGGCAAGCTCATCAACAGGACCTTCGTCCGGGCGGCAGACACTCGGCCCGAAGAGGGACCGAGCCACGAGACGAGCTCGGCCGGGTTCATCGCGCAGGAACTGGCCGTGGTTGCCCTGTATCCTTTCATCACGGCGTCCATTTATCTGAGGAACGCGCGATTGGCAGGGCAGGCGGCGAGCCGGCGGATGCGAAGGGCAAGGCTCCTGCTCGCGATGCTCGGGCCCGTGACCCTGATCGTCGTGCCGCTGGGCATCATCCAGGCTAAGGGCATCGTCGTCGCTCGAGCCGGGATTCGCGAGGTGCTCGTAGGCACGACGGATGCCTCGGTCCAGGCCGCAGCGACAAGGCTGAAGCGCTGGAGACTCATCGCCAAACCCTACTCGTTGGAGATCGCGCGGGCCTACGAGAAGGAGACCGATAAGGCTCGACGCGAAAGGCTCGCGAGGGCTTATTTCGAGCTCGTGGGCCTCGACATCGAGCGTGCGCTGAGGCGCCTCAAGGACTGAAGGGCAACGCCCTTCGAACCCTCAAATCCCTTGGTTTTCCCTGGTTCGAGGCTTCAACGAAGCAAGGGGACTCATGGCGACGAAAGCAATGTCCCCCCTCATGCCTCGGTTTTCCCGACGAAATAAGGGGTGCGAGACCCTCCGCGAATCACGCATGCCCACCCATTCGTATGGTAAGCTCTAGGGTGGAAACGTTTCTTCATGTGCTTCAATCGGAGTCGCGCGTCGATTTCGATGCCGTGGGGAGTCAGGATGAAACGCTTCGACGGGTCCTGCCGGACGAATCGAGGAATCGCACACGCATACCTCTTTTTCGCCACGTGTTGTTTGATATATTGACTGGAGACACCGCGCAAGATCGGTAGTCCTGGACCGATCGTCGAGGTTTCCTTTTTGGCAAAGGGTCTGACACCATGGCCGTGAAGAAAGCTGCGGGTGGGAGCAAGAAACAGGAGGCGCCGGCGACCAAGGCGAAGGCCGGCGCGGTGAAGAGCGCGGCGAAGAAGGAGACGGCGCCCAAGAAGTCGACCACGGCAGCCGCCCCGAAGGCAGCCGCCCCGAAGGCGGCACCCAAGGCCGCTGCAACCCCGAAGGCCCCCGCGGCACCCAAGGCCGCCGCCGCACCCAAGGCGACCGTGAAGAAGGCGGCACCCAAGCCGATCAAGCTGTCCGCCAGCCAGACCGAACTCCTCAAGAAGATCGGCGGCACCACGGAGCCCGGCTACGTCGCCGAGAAGAAGGCCGAGCAGAAGACCATCGACGCCCTGCTCGAGCGCAAGCTCGTCAAGAAGGGGTCGAAGAACAAAGAAAAAGGCACATATCACCACCTGATCTCAACGGCCGGCAAGAAGCACCTCGAGACGGCCAGCGCCGCCGAGGCCGCCAAGGCCAGCACCCCCAGCGGGTCCTGAGCCTCAACACCGCCGACTTCTCCGGTCACGAAACAACGACACGCTCCTTCCCGAGATCTTCGGGGGGAGCGTGTCGCGTTTCGAAGGCAGATCCTCGGGCGTTGAGCCGTATTGTGTCAGGGGCGGGCGGCCTCGCCATCGGCTTCCTTCAGGAGCCCCTCGATCGCCTCGGCGAACCTCGGCCCGTCCTGGGGATGGAGGTCCTTGAAGCGGATCCGGCCGCGATGGTCGAGGACCACGAACGTGGGATATCCCGGGATATTCCAGCGCAGGGTGATCGGGCCGGCGTCGTCGGGGTCGTCGCCATCCCACCAGGAACGCCAGGTGATTTCTCTCTTGGCGTGCAGGTCCTTGAGCACATCGCGTTTGTCGCTCGTGTTCACGCCGAGGACCACGAACGGCCTCCCCCGATACTGGTCGACGATCTCGCGCAGGCGAGGGTAGAGGACCCGGCATCCGCCGCAATGCTCGTGGCTGCCGAAGTCGAGCAGCACGACCTTGCCCCGGAACTCCGAGAGGGTCATGCGCCGGCCCTCGACGTCCTCCCCCTCGATCTCTGGGGCGACCTCGCCGACTCCGAGGCTGCGGATGTCCTCAAGCTCTCGATCGGCCACGGTGGCGATCGTCTCGTCGCTCACGACCATGCCGTTGAGTTGCTTCACGTCACCGTACTCCGCCTTGACCTTCTCGAGGATCGCCTCGGCCTCTCGATCGAGTTCACGCGGCCCTTTCCGCTCGAGCCAGGCAAGAAACGAGGGGGCCCACATCAGCACCTCGGGCCGCTTCGCCGGGTCCGCCCCGCTCGCGGCGAACCCCTCGGCGAGGTCGGCCTGGGCCTTGAGGTGACGCGCCAGCGCGAGCCCCGAGCGACCCCGAGCCTCCCTTGATTGCGCCCGCTCGTAGAGGGTTCGCAAGAGCCGGTCGATGTGGGGCGAGGGCATCGATCCGCCGGAGCCGAACCCCTCGGCGACCCTCCTCGACGCGAGGTTCTCGCCGATCCAGTCGAGGTGATCTTGGATCAAGACATCAACCACTTTCCCGACCATCTCCGCGCGCTCCTCGCGGGCGTCGAAGAAGGGTATGTGGTTGCGGAGCAGCCAGAAGAGGGCGTCCATCCCCGCCGGGCTGTTGGGCGCCGACTCCGCGATCTCCCACATGCCCGGCCCGTAATCGGCCCATTTCGGCGCGGCGGCGACGTAGGCCTTGAACCCCTCGGCGTTCGTGCCGACCGCGCTCATGGCGGCGTCCGCCTTCTTCTGCTGGGCGCGGAAGCCCTCGGAGAGTTCCTTGAAACGCCCCTCGGCGCCGAACTTCAAGGGCCCCGGCCGTCGCCCCTGGAGGACGATGTCGCGGAGGGTCTCGCGCGTCGGCTGCTTGTCGATCCGCACATAGGGGACGTCGGCATACTCGGCGAGGATCCGGTCCCCGAGCTGTCGCGACTCCTGCCGGAGCTTCGCGACGTCGACCGTCCGCAGTTCCTCGAGATACTTCGGCGAGCGTTTGGCGTAGTTCTTTTCCACGTCGCGGCGGAAGGTCCCGGAGTCATCATGATTGACCTTGGCGAACTCGCGGCGGAAGGGCTCGGGCATGAGCGGGAGTTCATCCAGGTCGAGGGGGACATGCGGCTTCTGGATCATCGTCGCCATCAGGGCCTTCATCCGGAGCGACTCGGCGAGGGCCAGGGTTGCCTGTCCCCTGACGACACGGTTGGAACCTTCCGCGGCCAGTTCCCGCAGGAGGGCTTCACGGCGGAGCGATGGGCTCAGCACGAATTGGAGGCACAATGGCCCGAGCCTCGGGTCGTCCCCGTGATCGCGGCGGACCGCCAGAAGCGCCCGGTTGACGGTATCGCCGAAGGGGTGTTCCTCGGAGTCCCAGGCGCCCAGGCTCTTGTCGAGGACCCAGAACAAGGAATCGGCCGCCACCGGATCTCGAGGGTATCGCTCCGCCAAGGCGACGAACAGCGGCGTATAGTCTTTGGGAAATGGCCCGAGGCGCTCATAGAGCTTGGAGACTTCCTCTGGAGACTTGGCCTTGCTCGCAGCCTCCTGGTAAACCTTGATCGCGTCGTCGTACCGCTTGACCAACGCGCGATACTGCTCAGCCGGCGGCAATTCCTCGGGGCTCACCTTATCCTCGTCCTCGCTCGTTGTTGTCCGGGCCTCTCCACTGGAAGAAGAGGCAAGCACGCCGCCGACGCCAAGGCCGGCGCCCACACTCAGGGTCAGTAGCACCGTCGCCGCGATCATCAGCCCTTTGATCTTCGTCCACAGCATGGCCTGAATGACTCCTTCCGCCAAGGCGATCGCCGAGGCCGACACGGCCCCGGCCCTGGGGAGAGAGCCGCCGGTTGCGAACGTCAACGCGGCGCGGGCGACCGCCGCAACGAGGGCCTCGGGCAAGGCCGCCGGGGCGGCCTCGGGCGCGAGCGATGCGCCAAACGCGACGACCGCGGGAGCCAGCCCTCGACGGGTCAGCCGCTCCCGGAGCAGGTCGCGAGCCCTTGCCCAGTGACGCCGGAGCGTGCGGTCGGAGCAGCCGAGCCTTTGCGCGGCGTCCTCCTGCGAGAGCCCCTCGAAGGCGCAGAGCACGACGACGAGGCGGCAGATCTCCGGGAGGCGCGAGACCTCCTCGAGGATGACCTCGCCGTCGCGATCATATGATGGCTCGAGCACAGCATCCGAGACCGCCAGCGCGGCCGAGGCCTCGTGCTTCCGCCGGCGCGCCGATCGGACCCTGAGCTTTCGCGAGGCCTGATACGCCGTGCCGTAGAGCCAGTTCGCCAATCGTTCCGGGCTCCGGATGGCCCCGGCCTTCCTCGCCAGGATGAGGAAGGTCGCCTGGAAAGCATCGTCCGCGTCGGGCGACGCGTCGAGCAGCCGGCGACAGACCTTGCGGACCATCGGCCCGTGCCGCGCCACGAGCGCGGCGAATGCGGCCTCCGAGGCGTCGTCGCGGCGAGCCGCGAAGCGCTCGAGCAGCATCCCATCCGAAAGTCCCGCCACCGTCCCCGCCCCGATCAAGGTTCGCCAGGAATCGGGACCGGGACTCGTCCTCGCCCCCACGTCTCTCATGCGCATGTCCTTCCTCAACGCCTCTCTCCTACTGTACTGCCCGGAGGAGGCGCGGGGCGGACATCCTTTTCATCGCCCGGAGCGGAGGATTTCGGCGAGCTTGGCTCGCGTCGGCGTCTTCCAGATCCGGAGGCTCTGCAAGCTCAACGTGCTCGGAGGGGGAGGGGAGGGGACCGCACTTTTCGTCGAGGCCGTGGAGTTCGTCCTCGGGATTGGCGTGGAGCCCGTGCCGGGGAAGCGAGGCAGGGGAGGCTGTGGGACGCCCGCGTTGCTGCGAGTGGTCGGGATCCGGATCGTGCCGTTCGAGGCAACCACCGTCCTCGTCGGCGTCGCGGTGCTCGTCGCGGCAGGTTGCGAACGCCCCTTCATGACCTCGGAGACGAGCTGCCCTTGCTGGGCGATGCGGATCAGATCCTGCGGCCTGAGAGAGGGCTGTGCGGCCTTCAGGACCGCCACGACCCCGGCGACGTACGCCGCCGCATCGGACGAGCCTCCCGAGACCTGGCCGTCGGTGAAGAAGGCCCGCGAGTCCTCGAGGATCACGTCCGGCTTGATGCGGCGGTCGGCCGTGGGGCCGATCGAGGAAGCAGGGGACGAGTCACCCACCGTCAGGACGAGCGGGTGGTCGGCCGGGGGATAGATCTCCTCCTCGCTGCTGGCGTCGAGGAACTCGACGGCCGGCTCGGGGCTCCCGCCGTTGGGGGGGATGTAGACGTCGCGACTCGCGGTCAGGAGGATACGGATGCGGTCGCTCGGGCGGAACTGGCCTCGCCTGGACTTGACCCGGATCCGGTACGTGTAGTCGGGGTCGGAAGGGACGTCCGGGTTCGCGGCGAGGTTGGCGAGCACGATGCGCTCGCGAGGGTTGCGGCTCTCGTCGGACCCGGCCTGGCGCTGGCCGGAGACCTGCTTCTTGTCCCCGGCGCCGATCTGCCGACCCGCCCAGTCCTCGACGTAGAGGTCGAGGTCCTTGTCCGTCCCCGCGTCCTCGTCCTCGCGGTAGTCGTTCCAGGTGAGCGTGATCGTGACGCTGTTCTCGTCGAGCCGGTTACGGAACCGCAGCGAGGCCACGTCCTTGCCGTCGCGGAGCCGGAGATATCCATCCTTGAGGACCTTCACCGGCCCGTTATAGACAGAGCGCCCGTAGTTGCCCGAGGCGTTGACCCAGAGGATCCCCGCGCTCAGGGCCTCTCCCACAATCCGATTGATCGGGCCCCGGCCATCGCCGTTGCCGCCCCCTTCGAACGAGCCGCTGAAGAGGATCACGTCCACCTTCTGGTCGATCGCGAAGCGGACTGCACGCCGGAGCATCGTCGGGCCGTTGGCGTTGAGCAGGTAGAACCGGGGACCCTCGGGGCGAGAGCCGGTCACCGCCCAGGCAATCTGCGCCATGATCCGGCCGTGGCGATTCCCCGGCTCGAACCCCTTCCGATAGGAAGGATCTCCGAGCCCATAGCGTTTGATGAATTCGGGGTCGTAGTGCTCGACCATCACCGCGTTCTGCGGCAGGTAGGGACGCCCCTGTCCCATCCCATCGAAGCCGTAGTCGAGCACGGCCACCTTGATCGAGGCCAGGCCGGGGACGTCGCGATACTCGGGGTCGAGCCCGAGGCGAGTCCTCACCGCCTGGGCGTCGGCCAGGCGGGCGGCTCCCCCCGTGCGTGGGGAAAGGCCGAAGTTGGCGAGCGACCGCAACGGGTCGGCCTTCGGCGTCTGGGCCTCGCCGACCCTGGCGATCAAGAGGATGATGAGCTGCGCGATCAAGAAGGCAACCATTCCCCGCCGCATGAGCCCCTCCCGCCAAAGGCGCCTACCCCATGCGGGGGACGGCTTCGCAAACAAAAGAAGGAGCCCCAGGCCGTCGCTTGGCGACGCCCCGGGACTCCTTTCGAAGACTCTCGACTCGATGCTCACCAGTAGCCCCGGTAGCAGCCGTATCCGTATCCGTAGCTGGGCACGTACGAGACGTAGCTGATCCCGCCGTAGCCGAGCCCATACCCGCCGTAGCCATACCCGAGGCCGCTGTAGCCGTAGCCACCGTAGCCGCCATAGCCATAGCCGCCGTAACCGCCATAGCCATAGCCGAGGCCGCCGTAGCCGAGGCTGGCATAGCTGAGCCCGTAGCCCAGGCCATAACCGAGGCCGAGGCCGTAGCCGAAGCCGCCGTAACCGAGGCCATAACCATAGCCCCGGCCCCAACCGCCGCCATAGCCACCCCAGCCGTAGCCACGGCCCCAACCGCCGCCATAGCCACCCCAACCGCCATGATGGAATCCGCCGCCCCACCCACCGCCGTGGAAGCCGCCGCCATGGAATCCACCGCCATGAAAGCCGCCACCGTGCCAGGCCTGGGTGGGCTTCTCGGCGTCGAGCTCGCTCGCCATGGCGACGCTCGTCCGATCAGCCTTCTTTTCTTTCGAAGCGGCCGTGGCCGCCGCCTTGGGCGAGGGCTGGCCCTTCGAGCCGAATTCCGAGTCGAGCTCACCCGCGCGGAGCGAGGGGCTCGCCAACATCAGGAGTGCCGCTGCCAATCCGAGGTGCCGAGTCATCGTGACCTCCCTTGTACGCAATCGAGCTCCGACAGGACGGTTGAGAGCGGGGAGCCGAGCTCGCACTGTCGCGCCACGCCTCCGAATACTCCTTACTCTTATTATCCTACGCTCTTAATCCGCAAAGGGGCACTCGCCCGTGTCAGGAAATCTCCAGCGCCAACGGATTTTCCCCCAAAGGGTAGCCGTTCACAGGGTGGGATAGGTGAAATCAGGGGACGTTCGATTCAGGCGTGTGGATCGGCAAGAGGGAGGGGGGCGCTTGGCCGCGACGGTCCGCTTCAAAGCAGGTCGTCAGGTAATCCAGCACGTTGCGACCCTGCTGACGACAGGTCGCCACGACCGTCAGCATCCGCTCCACGAACCGACTCCCGTCTACGCTGTCGGTCCCGCCACTGATCCGTCGCCAGATCACCGCGTGTCGCAACGCCCGCTCGACCACGTTGTTCGTCGGCTCGACTCCCCTGACTCGCGCGAACGTCCACAGGCCTTCTTCCACCTTCAGGATCTCGAAGCAGGTCGCCGCGGTCTTCGCGCACGAGCACCGCGATCCCTTCTCAAGGGCCTCCTTGACCTCGCGCCGCAACCGTCGCATTCGCTCATGGAATTGCCCCCAAGGCACGGTCCCATCGCGCACTCGGTGCCAATGGTGAAACAACCGGTCCGACAACGAGAGCAACGGCCTCCCGATCCGCTCATCATCGCCGCCTCGGTCGATCATGGCCTGGAAGTCGCGCCGCAGATGGGCCCAGCAGGCCTGTCGCCCGAATGCCTTGATCCATTCATACGCGCTGTAGCGGTCGCTCCCGACCGCCTTGTCGCCCTGGCTCCCCAAGAGGGCACGGGCGACCTCGCCGCTGCGGTTCTTGGCGATGGTGAAGGCGGTGCAGGACGAGGTCACCGTCGCCCACAACCAGACCTTGACACGACCCTGACGCCACGACGTCTCGTCGATGTTCACCACGTCGGCATCGTGGACCGAAGTCGCCAGTTCGTTGTATGGGGCCTCCAGGGCCACGGTCGACTGCCGTTCCAGCTTGGAGATCATGCCGGTGGAGATCGACAGGGTGAACAGATCCCTGACCATCTGCTGGATCTGTCGCTTGCTGAGGCGATAGGCCCCGGCGAGTACGGCCAGCACGGCTTGGAGGTAGGGGCCGAAGCAACCGGCAGGGACCCCCGCGGGCAAGGTGCCACACGTCGTCTCGCCGCAACCGAGGCAGATCAAGCGATGGAGCCGATACTCGTCGACGAGCGGCTCGATCTTGGGTAATTCCGCGACTTGATGAATCAGGGGCTCGGGGTCATCGCCCGAGAGCCCTTCACCGCATCGGCGGCAGACGGTCGGCTTGCACTCAGTCGTCGCGCGAATCAGCTCGGGCGGGGCCAACGCGCGGTGAGCCTTGCGATGTCCCGATTGGCCGCCCCGTTTCTTCCCCGTGGAGGGAGTGGGAGGCTTGCGCTTCATCCCGATCGGATCAGAGGAGGGAGGTTTGGACGAATTGGTCGAGTTGAGCTTCAGCCGATTTTCAAGATCCTTGACGCGCGCTTCCAGTTGGGCGAGGCGTTCGTCATAGAACGCGGCGAGCGCGAGGACCGCCGCTTGGACCTCTGGCGAAGCCGTTTCCCACAACGATTCTGGAAGCGGAGGCGTTGGGGCCATGCTGGAAAGATAGTCACGCCATTCGGAAACAACAATCCCAGGCTGTGAACGGCTACCCCAAAGGGAGACCCGCCATACACATGCGTCGGTGTCGATTTTTGGCAATCCCCCGGGACCATGCTCCATCCCAAGCACCCTGCGAGCGTCCTTGCACCAACGCCGCCGACCTCTCATGATGTCGGGGCTTTCCGCACCAGGGACCACGAACGAGAGACGCCATGGTTCGAATGACGCGCGAGGGGAATATGCGGCCTGTCCTCTCATTGATGATCAAATCCTGCCGATTGCCCCTCATCCTCGGGGCCATCGCCGTAGGGGCAGGGGCCTCGAAGGCCGCGGAGCCCCAGGCCCCCGCGACCAAGTGGTCGACGGTCCAGCGACTTTCGCCGGAGCGCCTGAAGGCCGCGCACGAAGACGTGCTGCGCATCCAGAAGGCCCGCAAGGCTCTGCCGGCCTTGCCGGGGCTCAACGACTATCGGGCCATCCTGCATGCCCACGCCGAGGACTCGGCCCACACCGGCGGGACTCGCCCCGAGATGCTGGCCGACGCCAAGAAGGCGGGCATCTCCGCGATCCTGCTCACCGACCACCACCGCCCCCCCAAGGACTTCATCACCCAGAGCTGGCGAGGCCTGCACGATGGTGTCCTCTTCATCCCCGGCTCCGAGGATCGCGGGTTCCTGCTCTACCCGACGCACTCGATCCTGGACCGGATGAAGGAGCCGACGCCCGCCTTCATCGAGACCGTACGCAAAGACGGCGGCCTGATCTTCCTCTCGCACATCGAGGAGCGGCCCGAGCACTCGATGGTCGGGCTCGACGGCCTGGAGATCTACAACCGGCACGCCGACGCCAAGAAGGACAAGGCCGGCATGGCGGCCTTGATGCTCAAGCTCGCCAGCCCCTCGACGATCGCCGAGTTGCAGGAGAGCGTCCGGCTCTATCCCCAGGAGACCTTCGCCTTCCACATGACGTACCCGGACGACTACCTGGCCAAATGGGACGCCGAGACCAAGACCAGACGCCTGACGGGCGTCGCCGCCAATGACTGCCACCACAACAACATCCTCGTCGTGAAGATGGTCGACGCCGAGACCATCAAGGTCGGCACGAATGTGGATAAAGACGACGGGATGCGTTCGCTATCGGCCAAGCTCCTCCCCGGCATCCGCCAGCTCACCAAAGGGCACCAGCCGGGCGACGTGCTCGCCACCGTGGACCTCGACCCTTATCACCGCTCCTTCCAGAGCGTGAGCACCCACGTCCTCGCCCCCGAGCTGACCGAGCCGGCGATCCGAGACGCCCTCCGCGCGGGGCACGCCTTCGTCAGCCACGACTGGATCTGCGACCCGACCAACTTCCGCGTCGAGCTCGTAGCCGGCTCCGGCCCCGGAATCCTCATGGGTGACGAGGCTCCCTTCTCGCCCGGGAAGCGCCTGGTCGCGCAGTTCCCGATCCCTTGCCAGATCCGGGTCCTGAACGGCGGCAAGGTCGTCGCCGAGACATCGGGCGATCAACTCGATCAGGAGATCTCGGAGCCCGGCGTCTACCGGGTCGAGGCCTGGGTCGAGATCGACGGCGAGAAGCGCCCCTGGATCTACGCCAATCCGGTCTATGTCCGCGGCGGCAACCCATGAAACCTTCACCAAGATCCGGTACAACCGTACCACGGTGATCGTCCCATCAACGAATGATCGGCGAGGGCCGAAGTCCGGGCTTGCGAATCCGGCCCCCGCACCTCATCGTGAGATCGACACAAGAACCGGAACCAGACTCTCCAGCCACTCACACTTTGGGATTCGACATTCATGCCAATGGACCGCGCCACGATCCTCTCCGCCCTGGCCGCCGCCTGCCTCTTCGCCACCCCCGGCCTCGGGGCGGCCGAGCCGGAGACCGGGAAGAAGTACCTGATCATCCACGCCGACGACGCGGGGATGTGCCACTCGGCGAATCAGGGGACCGTCGAGTCGATGGAGAAGGGGATCGTCTCCTCGTGCAGCATCATGGTCCCTTGCCCCTGGGTGAAGGAGTTCGCCGAATACGCCAAGGCGAACCCGACGCGCGACTACGGCGTCCACCTCACACTCAACTCGGAGTGGTCCGTCTACCGCTGGGGCCCGGTCGCCGGCAAGGACAAGGTGCCCAGCCTCGTCGATGGGGACGGCTACCTCTACTCGGGCGTCGACAAGGTCGCCAAGTTCGCCAAGGCCGATGAGGTCGAGGTCGAGCTGACGGCCCAGGTCGAGAAGGCCAAGGCCCTCGGCATCCCCCTCACCCACCTCGACACCCACATGGGCGCGGTGGTGACCCGGCCCGACCTGATCCAGGCCTATGTCAACGTCGGGCTCAAGTACAACCTGCCCGTCCTCTTCCTCCGACAGATCGATGGGCCCGTGGGGGAGGAATACCCGGCCCTGAAGGTCCGCGGCAAGGAATGGCTCGCGGCCCTCGACGCCAGGAAGCTCCCGGTCCTCGACAACCTGATCCAGTTCTACAGCGGCGGCACGCATGAGGAGCGCCGGGAAAACTACCTCAAGACCCTGCGCAAGCTGCCGGTGGGCGTGAGCCAGCTCATCATCCACTGCGGCGTCGACGGCGACGAGCTCCGCGCCGTCACCAACAGCGCCGAGCGTCGCGACAGCGACCGCCGCGTCTTCACCGACCCCGAAGTCGTCGCCGAGATCAAGAATCTCGGCATCGAGGTCATCACCTGGAAACAGTTCCGCGAGCTTGTCGAGAAGAAGGCACACAGCGGCAAGTGATTAGGATAGGCTGATATCGGATCGACTTCGCGGCCGGAGGGATGGACGCATGGCCTTTCCCGACCTGACGACCCGGCGATCGTCGCCGAAGATCGGGGACCTCATGGTCCTCGTGGCGATCGCCGCCCTCCCGCTCGCGGGTTCCCAGCCGACCGATGCACTCCCCACCTTCGGGTTCTCGGCGACCCTGGTCCTGCTCGGCGGTCTGCTCTGGTGGCTCCCCATCCAGGGGGGCCGCTGGAAGCTCGGCGCGATGCTCCTGCCCGCCTTCATGGCGCTGGCGATGCTCTACCTCTTCATGGCCATCCTGGCCTTCGCCTGGGCCCCGAAGGCCGCGGCCCTGATGATCTTCTCGCAGTTGATCACCCTGATCTACGTCTCGTTCCGCGTCTGAAAAGAGCCCCTCATCCCTTCGAAAAGATTCCCGGCTCCCGTGTCCGAAAACGGCGAGAAGCCCCCGCGCGGGCCGCTACAATTCGGGCATGGAACTTGATCATGAACGCTGCTACCGGGCCCTCTCCACGCGTGACGCACGCTTCGACGGACTCTTCTTCGTCGGCGTGACCACGACGGGGATCTACTGCCGTCCCGTCTGTTCGGCGCGGACGCCCCGGAGCGATCGCTGTCAGTTCTACGCGAGCGCCGCCGCCGCCGAGCACGCCGGCTTCCGCCCCTGCCTGCGCTGCCGGCCCGAGCTCGCCCCCGGCCACTCGCCGATCGACTCCGTCGGCCGCGTGGCGCGAGCCGCCGCCGCCCGCATCGAGGCCGGGGCCTTGAATCAAGGCGGGAGCCTCGAGGACCTCGCCGAGGAGTTCGGCCTCTCGTCGAGGCAACTGCGCCGGGTCGTGCAGAGCGAGCTCGGCGTCTCCCCCGTGCGATTGGCCCAGACGCACCGCTTGCTCCTCGCCAAGCAGCTCCTCACCGAGACGCGGCTGCCGATCATCAAGGTCGCCTTCGCCAGCGGCTTCGAGAGCCTCCGACGCTTCAACGCGCTTTTCCTCGAGCATTACCGGATGCCCCCCACCCGGTTCAGGCGCGAGGCGGAGCCGGTCTCCGAGGGGGAGCCGCTCCGACTCCGCCTCGGCTATCGCGCCCCCCTGGCGTGGGACCACCTCATGCGCTTCTTCGCCGGGCGGTCGCTCGACGGCGTGGAGCGAGTTTCGGGAGACTCCTACGCCAGGACGGTCGCCATCGGCCCGCATCGAGGCTGGTTCGCCGTCGCTCCCATCTCCGGCAAGGACGCGCTCGAGGTCGAATTCTCGGAGTCGCTGACCCCGGCCCTCGCCCCCTTGCTGGCGAAGGTGCGGCACCTCTTCGACCTCAACGCCAGGCCCGACGTCATCGCCGAGCACCTGGGATCCGACCCCGTGCTCGGCCCTTCGTTGCTCAAGAATCCGGGGCTCCGCGTCCCCGGCTCGTTCAGCGGCTTCGACCAGGCCTGGCGGGCGATCCTCGGCCAGCGGATCTCGGTCCGCGCGGCGACGACCGTGGCCCGACGGCTCACGACCCTCTTCGGGGAGCCGATCGAGACCCCGTTCCCCGAGCTCGACCGACTCTCTCCCAGCCCCGAGCAGCTCGCCGACGCCGGCCTCGACCAGCTCGCCTCGACCGGCATGGGCCCGCTCCGCGCCCGGAGCATCCAGGCCCTGGCGCGTGCCATCGCCGACGGCAAGCTCCGACTCGAGCCGGGCGCCGACCCCGACGCGACGATGGCCCGGCTCAAGGAGTTCCAGGGGATCGGCGAGTGGACCGCCCAGGTGATCGCCATGCGATCCCTGGCCTGGCCCGACGCCTTCCCCGACGCCGACCTCGGCCTGCTCCAGAGCCTCGGCGTCGCCTCGCCGGCCAGGCTCCGCGCCCTGGCCGAAGCCTGGCGCCCCTGGCGATCCTACGCGGCGATGTACGCCTGGAACGCCCACCCGGCCCACGCGACCGCCGAACCGCAACCGCAGCAAACCAAGCCCCAACCCCAGCCGAGGAGTCCCCTGGCATGACCACGCATTATTCGACCGTCTCGAGCCCCATCGGCGACCTCCTCCTCACCTGGGAGGGCCCCTCGCTGACCGGCCTCTACATGGAGGCGCACAAGCGAGGCCCCACGCCGACCTCGACTTGGCGGCGCGACGACTCCGGCCTCGCCCGGGCCCGCGATCAGCTCGCGGCCTACTTCGACGGCTCCAGCCAAGCTTTCGACCTCCCCTTGCTCCTGCAAGGCACCGACTTCCAGCGGCGGGTCTGGCGGGCTCTCCTGGAGATACCCTACGGCTGCACGACGACCTACGGCAAGCTCGCCAAGGAGATCGGCTCCGAGAAGGCGGTGCGCGCCGTGGGCGCGGCCGTGGGCCGGAACCCGATCTCAATCATCGTCCCCTGCCATCGTGTCATCGGCTCGACCGGCAGCCTCACCGGCTTCGCCGGGGGCCTCGAGCGTAAACGGACGCTCCTGGCCCTGGAACGGGCCGACGTCGTCTCAGAGTCAACGAGATCCCCCTTCGATCGGGCCGAGCGTCCCGACGTGAGGCTCGCCAGCTCGCCACGTTGACGACCCGAGGGTATCTTGCGTGCGGATCGCCCCGATCCGCACGCTCAAAGAGCCTCCACCAAGAACCCCTCGAGGGATCCCCAATGACCGTCCCCCAACGCATTCAAGGGCTCGACTGGGACCGCCTCGGCCGGGATCTCGACGACCGAGGATGGTCGCAGACCCCTCCGATCCTCTCGGCGGAGGAATGCGAGGCACTGGCCGGGCTTTACGACCATGAGCGCTTCCGCAAGAAGGTCGACATGGGGCGACACGGCTACGGGGAAGGGGAGTACAAGTACTTCGACCACCCGCTCCCGGACCTCGTCACCGACCTCCGCACGAGTCTCTATGCCCCGCTGGCCGACGTCGCCAACCGCTGGGCCGAGCGGCTCGGCGAGGCGACGACCTACCCGCCCGACCACGCCGGCTACCTCGAACGCTGCCACGAGCAAGGGCAGGGGAAGCCGACCCCCCTGATCCTTCGCTACGACGAAGGGGGCTTCAACTGCCTCCACCAGGACCTCTACGGCGCCGTGGCATTCCCACTCCAGGTGGTCTTCCTGCTGAGCCGACCCGGTCAGGACTTCAAGGGGGGCGAGTTCCTCCTCGTCGAGCAGCGTCCCCGGGCCCAGTCCCGGGGCGAAGCCATCACACTCGAGCAAGGCGAGGCCATCATCTTCGCCACCCACCATCGCCCCGTCGCCCGAATCAAAGGCTGGGCGCGCAACAACGTCCGCCACGGCGTGAGCACTATCCGCTCCGGACGCCGCTTTACGCTCGGCGTCATCTTCCACGACGCCGAATAGCCCGTTTATTGCGAGACGAAGCGTGGGTATACTCCGGCGATGCGACGTAACGACACACGTCGCGTCCCCGAGTTCACAATTCATTCACCAGATTCGACCCGCACCAAGCCTACCCGATTCTCGGTTCAAAGCAAGTCAGGCCCATCTTCGAGGCATCCTCGCGAGCCCGAGCAATGAAGGAGCTCGGGGCAAGCCATACTGCTGCAACTTCGCGTCGCCTACTTCGTAAACCGAAAAATGACATATCTCGGACCAATCCCTGTTTGTCCAATCGAGATTCTCAAAATACCCTTCAAATATTTGCAAGCGAATGCGTTCTCGGGCGGATCTTTATTTGGCTCGATGAACCTGAAGCGATTCGAGCTTCAACTCTTCCGTCCCCGAACGAATACGGGATGACTAAAGCTCTGACGGATCGCAATATCTCCCGAAGATCGACCCCGTTCGAATTAGGAGTCATCCATGTCCAAGCCATATCTGAGAGCAATTACTTTTGAGGTCTCTTGACATTCGACCAAACCCATGTCACCCTAAAAAATCACGTATTCCAACCAATATTAAAATCGTATTTCTCAACGTCCGAAATCAGTCGGATGACGGAATGATCCTGGGAGAATTCCCTCGGGTTGGGGAGTTTACCTGAAGGGATCAGATGTGTCAGGGCAGTGGTGGGTCGGACTTCTTGGTCGGAAGTCATTACCACTGAGGAACCGTAAGTCTGGGTCGCGGCGGGCGTGCAATAACAAGCGAGGATCGAACCGACGAGGCCGCCTGGCCTCGGGCGGACGATCGTTGTACGCCGGCAATTCATAGTGTTATGACAATTCCCTCGGGAGCCCTGCATTCCATGCGTCAAAGCGTGTCGATCTTGCATTTGTTGATTTGCGCATTCATCCTCAGCACCACGGTATTCCTGACCGGATGCTCGTCGGAGGCGCCCCAGACGGAGGCTTCGAAGGAAGTCTCCCAACAGAAACTCGACGAGATGCGTAAAGGTATGATGGATTCCATGCAGAAGAAGTCTAAGAAACGATAATCGCGACGACTTCGCGATGGTCGTCCTCAAGACGGCCCGGCCGCCCCGCAATATCGCTACTATCGTGATCGGCTTCGTGCGAAGGTCGGCCTTATTGCAAGGGGTGGGGGATCAACTACCCCGGTCAGGCCCGACATGCATCGACACCTATCGTGCACAAGTAATTTTTCTCCTGCATTTGCAGTGCATCGTATCCCAGGTCGATTGATAGGTTGTTTGGCCCGACATTATTCCCGAGCTCTCCCGGAAAGAAGCGCGGCTTCGGTCGAGCGATGCGGGCCTTTCCTGGTATACGACCTAACGATTTCGAGCTTCCCCGATGCGATCTCCTGACCGAGGTCGGCCGATGCGAGGGTGATGAAATCATTCCCTCCCAGTGATTGTTCGTCGGTTATTCCCATCGCCTCATCGTGTTCTTTCCTGTCACTCACACGACAAGGAGTGTTTGCATGATTCGTCTTCATTCAGCTTATCTTCAGCCTGAGGATTCGCAGGCGCGTCCCGCCACCCCGCGTCGGGGTTTCACCCTGATCGAGCTGCTGGTGGTCATCGCCATCATCGCCGTGTTGATCGCCCTACTCCTGCCGGCCGTCCAGGCCGCGCGTGAGGCGGCCCGCCGCTCGCAGTGCGTCAACAACCTCAAGCAGCTCGGCCTGGCCGCGCAGAACTACCATAGCGCGACCGGCTCATTCCCGCTCGGCAGCGCCACGGCCTACAACGCCGACACGCCCTCGCAAGGCCAGACGAGTTGGGGCACCTGGAGCGCCCAGGCCATGATGACCCCGTACCTCGAGCAGAATGCCGTCTTCAACGCGATGAACTTCAGCCTGACCTGCTGGACGGGTTGGGCCTACGGCGGATATGCCAATTCGACGGCGTTCAGCACCAAGCTCAACGTCTTCATCTGCCCCTCGGACGGCACCAAGCAGAGCTCCTGGGGCGAGCCAATGCTGAACAACTACCACGGCAGCCTCGGCGTCTCGACCGATCCCTGGGCAGCCAGCTCGACGGGCATCTTCGCCAACAAGATCGCCTATGAAATGGCGAACATCAAAGATGGTACGTCCAACACCATCGCCTTCGCCGAAGCCCTCGTAGGCTACGACCAGCCCGCCACGATCAAGAGTCGTAGCGGCGTCAGCATCACCGGCCAGAACGGTGCCCGAGCCCTCAACCCGATCACCGTGATCAACGGTCAGATGACCCTGCAGCCCGCTGCCGTGACGGCCCTCCAGGCGTGCAACGCGGCTTACACGGCCGGCACCACCACCTGGAATCGCGGCTGGCGTTGGGGTGCGAGCTCGCCCGGCCTGTCGCTCTTCAACTGCGTCGTGACCCCGAATTCGACCAAGTACCCCTGGTCCGCCTGCCGCACCGACTGCACGGGTTGCGGCGTCGACTTCAGCGATTACCAGGTCGCCACCAGCTCCCACTCGGGCGGCGTCAACGTTGCCTTCGCCGACGGCAGCGTCCACTTCATCAAGGACTCGATCAACCCGGTCACCTGGTGGTCGCTAGGCACGAGGGAAGGGGCCGAGACGATCTCCTCCGATGCCTATTGATTGATCGCGTTGGGGCCGTCGCGTGCCTCGCGGCACCGCGACGACCTCCGCAATTTCATCGCCCGAGACGGCCGACGGCCCGAATCGATCGGGGATGGCGAACCATCGCCATCCCCGTTTTCATTGAGCTGCAGCATCGGAATGACAGCCAGCTTCAACTTCGGCAATGATTACAATAGACCGATACTATTGGCCAACAATTACAGCAAGCCAAATCATATAATCCACAAAGAACCATTCATTCAAACCACGCCCTTGGCCCGATGGGTCCGATCAAGAACGAATCAATCTTCCAGGCCAAGCTTTTTCAATCGTTCAATTACATCCGGGCCGGGTTGAAGTAAGAGCTTTCGGAGATCATCCGTGCCGAACTTCCTCCGCTTGGCGAAATCCCTTCCGCTCCCGTTGGGCCGAAAGTTTCGGTCGCCCGCCGCTCGAGTCGTCGCCATAGTCGTCGGCATCGAGATCGTCGTCATCGCCTATTTTTACCTATCCGAACGAATCACGCTCAAGGCCAATGAGCATGGCTCGGAGGTCGTGAAGTCGTTCGGCCCGGGCTATTCGTGGTGGCCGCACGAGAGCCCGGGCGTCGTCACCCCGCCCAAGGTCCCGGCGGCCCAGGCGTCCTTGCGTGATGGGGCCGAGGTGATCGGCGTCGAGTTCCAAGGCAAGGCCCGGGCCTATCAACTCGGCGTCCTTCGTGGCATCGATCAGCATATCATCAACGACCAGTTCGGCGATCGGCCGCTATCCGTCCTTTATTGTGACATCACCGACTGCTGCCGCGTCTTCACCGGCGAACCCGGGGACAAGCCATTACCGATCAACCTGGCCGGCCTCCTCAACGGCGAGATGGTCGTCGACATCGACGGCGTCGAGTACGTCCAGTCCACCGGCGATGCCGTCAAGGAGGACTCCCGCCCCGCGAAAATCCCATACTCAACCTATAAATATGAGCGAACCACCTGGGCGAAATGGAAACAGGCGCATCCCGACACGGACCTCTTCGCCGGAGCTCCCGAGGCCGAACCCAAGCCCAAGGAGGCGAGATCCCAGCCCGAGCTAACCAAAGCCGCGAAGTAATCGGGGGCGGCATCCCCCTGGCGATCGCGGTATGATCGTAGCCTGGACTATGAGCGTGAACGGCCCGCCGAGGATAGGAGCATGGCGCGATGAGCGAGAAACCTAAGCACGTGGACTCGGTTTCCCTATAATTCCGTTATGATCCGCATACACCTCGAAGACCGCACCCGCGACGAGCTCCGGGCGCTGCGACGCAAGGCGTTGCCACCCAAGGTCCGCGACCGCATCGAGATGCTCACCCTCGCCGACGCCGGGTGGTCGGCGCCAAGGATCGCCGCCCACCTCGGCCGCTGCGGCCAGGCCGTCCGCGACCTGCTCAAGGACTTCCTCGATCGGGGGACCGACGCGCTCTACCCCCGCCGCACCGGCCCGCCGCCCGACGCAGCCCGGCGCGAGCGCGTGGCCGCGGCGTTGAAGGGCCTCCTGGCCGAGGACCGGACCTGGACCAGCCGCCAGCTCGCCGAGGCCCTCGCCGCCCGCGGCATCGGGATCGGGCCGCGTCAGGTGCGCAGGCATCTGAAGCGGATGAAGGCCCGATACCGCCGCACCGCCACCACGCTCGGGCATAAGCAGGACCCGGCCGAGGCCCGACGAGCCCGCGAGGTCCTGGCCAACCTCAAGGCGAAGGCGGCGTCCGGCTCGATCGTGCTGTACTACCTCGACGAGTGCGGCTTCTCGCCGACGCTGCCGGTGGGATACAGCTGGGCCCTGGAGGGCCTGCGGAAGTTCGTCCGTTATGAGGCCCCGCAAGGCCGCAGGGTCAACGCCCTGGCCGCCTATCGCCCCATCGGCCGGTGCCCCCGCCTGGACGTCTTCACCGCCGAGAGGACTTGGGACTCGTACGACCTGCTGGGATTCCTCAAGGCCCTGCCGTGGTCGAGGGCCCCGCGCGTGGTGGTCCTGGACAACGCCAGCTTCCACACCAGCAAGGTGGTGCGGGCGGCGCGCAAGGGCCTGGCCGACCGCGGGATCTATCTTTACTACCTGCCGCCGTACTCGCCGGAGCTGAACCGGATCGAGCCGGTCTTCCGCCAGGTCAAGCATCAGGAGATCCCTCAGCGGAGCTATACGACGCGGATCGGTTTGAGGGAGGCCGTCGAAGCCGGCTTCAACAACTATGGCCGGAGGCTCCGATCGAGAAATCAAAAAGAACTACGTCCAGCTGCTTAGGAGAATTCCCGGACCGGACCATCCCATAGCGATCCGACCGAACCCGTCCCGCGTCGTGGTCTCGATCGGTGGCCGAGTGGTCGCCGACACGCGCGAGGCGCTGACGCTCGCCGAGGCGGCCTACCCGCCGGTGCAGTACATCCCGCGCAAGGATGTCGACATGGCCTTGCTGGAACGCACGGCCCATGCCACGTATTGCCCCTACAAGGGAGAGTGCGCCTACTACAGCATCCCCAGCGGTGGGCCAAACGCGACAAATGCGGTGTGGACCTATGAGCATCCCTATGACGCCGTCTCGGCGATCAAGGATTATCTCGCCTTCTATCCCAGTCGGGTCGACTCGATCCAGGAGCTTTGATCGATCGGGTACGCGAAAGCCTTGGCCTTCAACGTCCTTGCGGCGGTTGGAGCGGGACGAGCTTTGAAAGGGCGGTGGGTAGGGGGAGGCCCCCGACACGGGCGGGAGGCCAACACCGGTAGGTGGCCCTGCCGACGAACTCCTTGAGGGGAACAGGACCCCAGATGTGGCTGTCGTTGCTGGCGGCCCGGGAGTCGCCCAGCATGAAGTATTCCTCCGCCTTGAGCGTGAGCGGGGGCATGTCGTACGCCACGGGACTGGCGAGATAAGGCTCGGACAGGGGCTTGCCGTCGATCATGACCTGGCCCCGAACGACCTCGACCGTTTCGCCGGGCAGACCGATGACCCGCTTGACGAAGATGGAGCTGGCCGGCGCCGTGAAGAGCCAGAGTTCACCGCGAGCGGGCGTAGCGTCGCGGAGCGTGTCGACGAAGATGCGGTCGCCGGCCTTCAAGGTCGGGGCCATCGAGCCGGACGGGATCTGGAAGACACGCAAGGCCGTGGCGTGCGCCAGGGTCCCGCGCAGCATCCAGAGGGCAGATCCGAGGACCACGAGGGCGAGCAGTCCCAAGCGCTTCGAGCGTTTGGTCGACAGGAACGAAAGCTTCGACATCGTCGCCACTCCGCGGTTCGCCGATCGATCGACCGGCCCGAAAACGGACGCAGGGTGGATACCGCCGACCGATCCGGAGTGACCCCGAAGGGCCACGGAGATCGGTGGGCCGTACCCACCCTACGTTACTCCCGCGGGCGGCACGAGGTTTCGTGCGTCACTTGCCCGGGATGTGGAGCATGTCGCGAGTGAAGTAGTCGTTCAGGCTGAAGACGATCAGGAGGATCAGCCAGAGGAACGACGCGCCGGCGAAGACCCAGACCAGCTTGTTGCTGTACTTCACGTGCATGAAGATCAGCATGATCATCACCCCTTTGATGGTGGCGATGATCATGCAGACCGAGAAATTGAGCGGGCCGAGGTCGACGTAGGCCGCGCCCACCGTGACGAGCAGGAAGACCATCAGCCAGATGTAGACCTTGAAGTAGGTCGACAACGGCAAGACATGGTCATGTAACGCGGTATGGTCGGTATTCTTGCTCATTTGTGGAGGTCGATGAGGTAAAGGAGCGGGAAGAGGAAGACCCACACCAGGTCGACGAAGTGCCAGTAGAGTCCGGTACACTCCAGCGGGGTGTAGTACTCCTTGGTGAACTTGCCCTTCCTGGCCAACCAGACCATCCACGCCATGACCCCCAGGCCGATGACCATGTGGAAGGCGTGCAAGCCCGTCATGAAGAAGTAGAAGACGAAGAACATCTGCGTGTGCTTCACCGTGAGCTCGGACGTACCCTCCGGCAGCCCCAGGTGCTCAAGGCTCGTGCTGAACGACGGGCCGGGGATGAGGTGTTCCTTGTAATCCTCGTAATACTCGCTGGCCTTGATCCCGAGGAACATGGTGGCCATGAGCATCGTGAGGAGGAGGAAGCGCACCTGCTTCTTCGGCTCGCCCGTCTGGCCAGCGTGGATGGCGAGGGCCATCGTGAGGCTGCTGGTCAGCAGGACGACCGTGTTGATCGTCCCCCAGAGGACGCTGAGGTGGTGAGCCCCCGCCGCGAATGCCGCCGAGTCGGTGAACCGGTAGACGCAGAAGGCCCCGATGAGACCACCGAAGAACATGACTTCGGTGGCCAGGAACGTCCACATCCCGAGGTTCGCGCTATCGTGCTGCTGGCCCAGGTCTTCAAAGTGGTGAGCCAGGTGCGGGGAATGGTGCTGGTCTACGTGCGGCTCAGCTATCGACACGTTCGTGCTCCCGAAGCGGGTAATCGTAGGGTCGCTCCACCGCCACTGGAATCTCGTCGAAGTTATGCGTGGTCGGCGGCGAGGGGAGCTGCCATTCCAGGCCGGCCGCGTTCCAGGGGTTGCGACTGGCGACCGGACCGGTATAGAGGGACAGAAGCAGATATCCCAACGGGAGCAGGTAGCCCACGGCGAGGATCGATGCGCCGGCGGTCGACATCACGTTCAGGACCTGGAACTCCGGCGGGTACTCGTAGTAGCGCCTCGGCATGCCGAGGTACCCGAGCACGAACTGCGGGAAGAACGTCAGGTTGAACCCGATGAAGATCGTCAGGGCGGCGAGCTTGCCCCAGATCTCGGGATACATGCGGCCCGTGATCTTCGGCCACCAGAAGTGGATGCCGCCGAGATACGCCATCACCGCGCCACCGACCATGATGTAGTGGAAGTGGGCGACGACGAAGTAGGTGTCGTGGACGTGGACGTCGACCGCCAGCGAGGCGAGAACGAGGCCCGTCAGGCCGCCGATCGTGAACAGGCCGATGAAGCCGAGGGCGTAGAGCATCGGCGTATCGCCCGAGACGGACCCCTTGTACAGCGTGGCGGTCCAGTTGAAGACCTTCACGCCCGAGGGGATGGCCACGAGGTAGCTGAGCACCGAGAACACCATGCCGGCGTACATCGACTGGCCGCTGACGAGCATGTGGTGCCCCCAGACGACGAAGCCGAGGACGGCGATGCCCATCATGGCGGTGGCCATGGCGTTGTAGCCGAAGACCGGCCGCCTCGAGAAGCACGGGACGATCTCGTTGATCACCCCGAACGAGGGCAGCAGCATGATGTAGACGGCCGGGTGCGAGTAGAACCAGAAGAGGTGCTGGAAGAGGATCGGGTCGCCGCCCAGCTTGGGGTCGAAGATGCCGACGCCGCAGATCCGCTCGAGCCCGACCAGGCCGATCGTCACGGCGAGCACCGGCGTCCCCAGGATCTGAATGACGCTGGTGGCGTACATCGCCCAGACGAACAAGGGGAGCTTGCGCCAGGTCATCCCCGGGGCACGCATCTTGTGGATGGTGACGATAAAATTCAGGCCGGTGAAGATCGACGAGAACCCGACGATGAAGACGCCGACGGCGGCGGCCATCACCTGCGTGTTCGAGAACATGCTGCTATACGGCGTGTAGAAGGTCCAGCCCGTGTCCACGCCGCCGTTCAGCAGGGCCCAGAGGGTGAAGGCCCCGCCGAGCATGTAGATGTACCAGCTCGCCAGGTTGAGCTTGGGGAACGCCAGGTCACGCGCACCGATCATGAGCGGGACGAGGAAGTTCCCCAGCACGGCCGGGATCGAGGGGATCAGGAAGAAGAAGACCATCACCACGCCGTGCGCGGTGAACATTTTGTTATAGCTGTCGATCTGGACCACGTCTCCCTTCGGGGTCATCAGCTCGAGCCGCAGGATCGTGGCCGCGGCGCCGCCGATGAAGAAGAAGAGGGTGATCGACACCATATACAGCAGGCCGATCCGCTTGTGGTCGACCGTCAATAACCAAGACTTGATGGTCTGGCCGGCCGTCAGATAACTCGGCTGGTCCTCGCCTGGGGTCGCCCCATACGCGTTCATTGCCCGGACCTCTCATTCCTGCCCAGCGCCTTGATGTAGGCGATGATCTTGAGCAACTCGTCCTCGCTGATACGTCCCTGATAGGTGGGCATGACCGGCTTGTACCCGGCCACGACCTGCGACATCGGCAGGAGGATCGAATCTCGGATGTATTTCTCGTCGGCGGTGACGACGGAGCCCCCTTCGAGCGGGACCGGATGGCCGTACACACCTTCGAGCAACGGTGCCCGCACCGTCGCATTCAGACCGTGGCACCCCGAGCAGCCGTACGACTTGAAGAGCTGCGAGCCCGACGTCGCCAAAGTCTGCGTCTGGGTTCCGCTGGAGAGCCAGCGTTCGTAATCGGCCGGCTCCATCACGTAGATGGAACCGATCATCTGCGAGTGGCTGGTCCCGCAATACTCGGCGCAGAACAGGTGGTACTTGCCCGCCTTGTTCGGCTGGAACCACATCGACGTATACCGACCCGGCAGCACGTCTTGCTTGGCGCGGAAGGCCGGGATGTAGAACGAGTGGATCACGTCTTGCGAGGTCATCATCAGCTTGACCGGCTGGCCGATCGGGATGTGCAACTCGTTGATCTCGCGCTTGCCGTTCGGATGCTGGATCTGCCACATCCACTGGCGGCCGAGGATGTAGACCTCCGAGGCATTCGAAGGCGCGCGGAACATCTCGAGGTAGACCATCGTGGCCGCCGCGAAGATCCCCATCGAAATAAACAGCGGGATCACGATCCACACGATCTCGAGCACGAGATGGTGGGTCACCGCGTTCTCGCGGTTCGCGGTCGATCCTTTGCGGTACTTGATCGCATAGAAGAGGATCAAGATGCAAATCAGAGCGGTAAACGCGACGCAGACGGCGAGCTCGCCGAAATAGACCGCGTCTACTTTTCCGGCGAGCTCAGTCGCTGTTTCAGGAAATAGAGGAAAGTCCCACATATCTCGACAGGTTCCTCGGAGACCCCTGCAACAAGGATCGAATCAATGGGGCGGAAGGTCGGACACGACGTCCAGGGCCGGCTTCCGACGTTCCCTCAGGAGCATCAGGCCCATGAACGCTCCCAGGCTGCCGACCGTGGCCGCCCCCAGCAGGCGGATCACGTTCATGGCGGCCAGGTTATACTTCCCCGTCCGGGGATCGTAGTGGTAGCAGAGCAGGAGGAGCTGGTCGATCGGCGAGCCGATCTTCTGCATCGCGGCGTCCATCAGGCCGAGCCGGAGGTCACGCGCGGGGTAGCTGATCCCGTAGATGTAGCGAGAGAGCTTGCCCTGCGGCGTGAGGATCATCACGCCGGCCGGGTGGGCATACTGGCCGCTCTTGGCGTCGTACTCGTAGCGGAAGCCCACGATCTTGGCCAGCCGGGCGACCGAGTCCCCCTCGCCGGTGAGGAAGTGCCACCCCTTGGCGGCCCCCTCCCGGCCGTATCGCGAGAGGTACAGGGCCTTCTTGCGCGAGGCGGCCGTGTGGGTCTCCTTGGGGTCGATGCTCACCGTGATGACGTCAAATTCCTTGCCCACGTCGAAGCTGAGGGCATTCAGACTCCGCAAGAGGGAGTTCAGCACCTCGTTGCAGAGCATGGGGCACTCGTAGTAGACGAGGTTCAGGATCGCCGGCTTCTTGCCGAGCACGTCCCCCAGCTTGATAAGGTCGCCCTTCTCGTTGCGCAAGGGGAGGTCAAGCGGGACCTGGGCGTTCAGATTCTGGTCGAACCCGACACGCTTCATCATCCCGGTCGTCGAGTCCTCTTGCGCGCGGAGATCGCCCGCCACGCCGAGGGCCAGAATCAGGGTTGTCAGCGGCAAGAGGGATTTCATTTCGTCTCGCGACTATTGATCTGGACCTCGGTCTGCGGGCCTTTCCCCTTGGGGAGGCCGCGCTGGAGAGCCAGCTCGAAGGCACGTTCGATCGGGATGCGGACGACGCCGGATTTGCGGTCGACCCAGTCGTAGCTTTCGAGACGCTTGTCTTCCGACTCGCGGAGGAGCCGGAGCTGCTTGTACATGTCGTCCTCGAAGATCGCGTGCTTCTCCTTCGGGGCCGTGTCCTTGGCCATCTGGTCGAAGACACCGAGCATGGCGAGGATCACGGCGACCAGGAAGAGGACCAGCATGATCCCGAAGTAAAAGATCGCGCGAGAGTTGGCGTCTCGAGTTTCGTAGCCGGGTCCGAGGTTGACGTCGGCCGGCGTCGCGTGATCGGAGTGGCCCATCGGTTAGTGTCCTCCCCCCGTGTGCTTGTTCTTGTGCTCGTGGTGCTCGAGCGTGGCCAGCAAGAGCGGGTCGTTCCGGCTCGGCAATAGCGGCCTGGCCTCGAGCTTGCCGAGGAACGAGCCCAGCCAGACGCCGCCCACGGCGGCCATCGTGGCGGGGAGCGCGATCAGCAGCATGATCCACTCGACGGTCGATGTGACCGCCTGCGACGGCACGACCAGCCAGGTCAGGTCGACGAACCGCATCACGAGGATCGCCAGGCCCACCTTGGCGAGGGCCTGGGCGTTGCGCTTGCGGTCGCGCGACAGGAGCAGGAAGAACGGCACGAAGAAGTGGAAGACGATGAGGCAGACGGCGATGACCCGCCAGATCCCGACCGATCGGTGCAGGTACCAGATGATTTCTTCGGTGAGGTTGCCGCTATAGGTGATCAGGTACTGGGAGAACGACATGTACGCCCAGAGCATCGTGAACCCCAGCATCATGTTGCCGAGGTCGTGGAAGCCGGTCTTGGTCGCGACTTCCTTCAAGGGCTCGCGATCGGCCAACTTCGACGTCAGGATCACCATGAACGAGAGGGTCGCCAGCACGGAGCCGACCAGGACCATCACGCCGTAGATCGTCGAGTACCAGTCGGGCTCGAGCGACATGCCGAGGTCCATCGCCGCGAACGTGAACGTCAGGAAGAACAGACCGAGGCCCGGTCCGCTGAAGAACTGCCGCGTGCGGGTCGGCTTCGGGTCGGTCGTCCGGTCCTGCGCGTCCGCCAAGCGGACGAGGAAGGCGGTCAGGCCCGACCAGAGCAGGAAGTAGAAGGCCATCCGGCCCAGCCAGAAGGTCTTGTTGAGGTAGGCCGCCTTCTGCTGGACATGGTGATGGTGCTCCATGTAATCCGAGTTGGCCCAGGGGTAGAGGTACCCAAGGGTCAAGGCGATCGGGATGAACAGGAGGACCAGCAGCGGGAAGTTCCTCGCGGCCGCCTCGGCGGGCCGGCGGATGAGGAAGCCCCAGAGGCCGCCGACCAGGTGGCTCAACAGCACGGCACCCAGGCTGGCCGCCGAGATCCCGAACCAGAAGAGGAACGCCACGAGGTACGACTGGGCGAATCGCGTGGTGCTGAAGACGAGCGGCAGCAGGCTGACGAGGCCGCCGATGATGGCGACCCTCCAGGCGAGGTGCCTGGCGTGTTCGAACCCCGGCGGCAGTCCGACCGCGGCGGGGGCATGCTCGGTGGCGTGGGCGTTCATCGCGCGGCGGCCTCCAGTTCCGTACGTTTCTCGGCCGGGACGTCGTCGATGCGAGCGTTCTGGCTGAGTTGCAGCGCGCGAATGTAGGCGACGATCGCCCACCGGTCGTCCACGGGGATGCGGGAGGCGTAGGAGTACATGGCGCCGTAGCCGTTGGTGATCACGTTATAAAAATGGCCCGCGGGGGCGTCGCGAAGCCGCTCCAGGTGGAGCGAGGGGGGAGGCGAAAAGCCTCGTTTGACGATCATGCCCTGGCCGTCGCCGGTCCGGCTATGGCAGGGGGCGCAGTAGATGTTGAATCGCTCGCGGCCGAAGGCGAGCACGCTCGCGTCGACCTTGCGCGGGATCTCGTCGATGAACTGCTCGCCCGACTTCCCGGCGTAGTACGCCGTGTCGGTCCGGAGCTGGCCGCGAGCCACCGTGCCGGCCACCAGGGGGCGGGCCGAGCGCCCGTCGGAGAAGAAGCTGCTCACCTGGTAGGGGCGCTGGATCTTCGGCTGCTTGTCCATCTCATTCTCGGCGCAGCCGGCGAGCAGGACGAGCCCGGCGACCAGCCACCACGCACGAGGTCGGGTCGGGGAGTTTTTGGGGATCTTTAGCACGGGCCGGACTCGCATCCTCGATACTCTCATGAGACTTCCAAAAGGTGGACACCCCCGCCGACCCTTGCAAGGGCCGGGGTCGGGTGGGTAAGCCCCACCCTCCGGATTGGACTCAACGGTCGTCCTCGATTTCCGAGACCAACTTCGGCCCCAGGCCTTCGAGGAACTGTTTCGTCGATTCGCGGTCGAACTTGGGGTCGTCCGCTTGGATGCACAGGAAGAAACGATTCCGCGACGCCAGGGCGAAGTTGCGGACGTTGAAGACCGGGTGATGCGGCATGGGCAACCCGTTCAGCAGGAGCATGCCGAAGACCGCGGTCAGCGAGGCGAAGAGGATCGTCATCTCGAACATGATCGGGATGAACGACGGCCAACTGAACAGGGGACGACCGCCCACGTTCAGCGGGTAGTCGACGACCGCCGTGTAGCCCATCATCGCCAGGCCGGTCAGGCACCCCGTGATGCCGCCGGTGAGGACGAGCAGCGGGAGCGCGTTGCGCTTGAATCCGATCGCCTCGGCCAGCCCTTCCACGGGGTAGGGGGCGTAGGCGTCCATCTTGCGGTATCCTTCCTCGTAGGCCCGTTCGGCCGCGGCGACGAGGAGGTCCGGGTCTCGGTATTCGGCCATCAGGCCGAAGATCGGTGCGGTAGTCTTCGTGGTTTCCATAGCTCGATCACCCCATCATCATCCGGAGGAGGCCGCGAGGTCGTGCGAAGGCCCGTGCGAAGCCCCGTCCTCGGCCGGTTCGTGCGACTCAGCCACCATCTCCCGCATTTCGGCGATGGAGATCGCCGGCAAGACGCGGATGAAGATGAAGAGCAACGTCATGAAGAGGCCAATCGTCCCGTAGTAGGTCGCGTAGTCCCACTTCGTCCCGTGATAGATGCCCCAGGCCCCCGGGATGAAGTCGCGGTGGAGGCTGGAGACGACGATCACGTAGCGTTCCAGCCACATGCCGATGTTCACGACGATCGAGAGCAGGAACAAGATCCAGACGTTCGTCCGCACCGGCTTGAACCAGAGGATCTGGATCGAGGTGCAGTTGCAGAGGATCAAGAGCCAGTACGTGTGGCCGTACGGGCCGAAGACCCGGTTGTGCATCAGGAACGACTCATACTTGTTCGCGCTGTACCAGGCCATGAAGGCTTCCATGGCGTAGCCGTACGTCACGATCAGGCCGGTGGCGAGCAACACCTTGGACATGTTGTCGAGGTGCTTGTTGGTGATGAAGTCGCCCAGGCCGTAGAAGTACCTCAGGGGGATGGCCAGGGTCATCACCATCGCGAAGCCCGAGAAGATGGCACCCGCGACGAAGTAGGGGGGGAAGATCGTGGCGTGCCACCCGGGGATGACGCCGCCCGAGAAGTCGAGGGACACGACCGAGTGCACCGAGACGACCAGCGGGGTTGCCAGGCCGGCCAGGAGCAGGTAGGCCGTCTTGTACCGGTGCCAGTGGATCGCCGAGCCGCGCCAGCCGAGGGCCAGCACGCCGTAGGCGATCCTCGCGAGCTTGTTCTTCGAGCGGTCGCGGAGCGTCGCGAGGTCGGGGATCAGGCCGACGTACCAGAACAGGAGGGAGACCGTGGCGTATGTCGAGACGGCGAAGACGTCCCAGACCAAGGGGCTACGCCACTGGGGCCAGAGGGCCATCGTATTCGGGTACGGCATCAGCCAGTAGAAGTACCAGGGCCGGCCCATGTGTAAGAGCGGGAAGAGGCCGGCGCAAGCCACGGCGAAGAGGGTCATCGCCTCGGCGAACCGGTTGATCGAGGTCCGCCACTCCTGCTTGAGCAGGAGCAAGACGGCCGAGATCAGGGTGCCGGCGTGGCCGATGCCGACCCACCAGACGAAGTTGACGATGTCGAAGCCCCACATGTTGGGGCGTCGGATACCCCAGACGCCGACGCCCTGGGTCAAGACCCAGGCGATCGACGCCAGGAGGAGCATCATCAGGCCGAAGGAGATGGCGAAGCCGGCCGCCCAGCCGAGGGGCCTGGGGTGGTTCAGCACGATCGAGCCGATCTTGTCGGTCACCGACGCATAGCTGTGCCCCGGCCCGAGCAGGCGCTCGCCGTGATCCCCGGTCGAATTCAGTTGCCTCGCGGACTCAGACGCCATCTTTCCGCTCCGTCTCGAGCTCGGGGTTCGGGTTCCGCAGCCGGGCCAGGTAGGTCGTTCGCGGGTGGGTGTTCAACTCGGTGAGGAGCCCATAGCTCCTCGGGTCGGCCTTGGCCCGAGAGACCTTGCTGTTCGGGTCGTTGATGTCACCGAAGGAGATCGCCCGAGTCGGGCAGGCGGCCTGGCAGGCCGTGACGATCTCGCCGTCCCGGATCTTGCGCCCCTCGATCTCGGCCGGGTATCGCGCGGCGTTGATGCGCTGGATGCAGTAGGTGCACTTCTCCATGACGCCGCGGGCACGGACGGTCACGTCGGGGTTGTTGAGGATCTCCAGGCTCGGAGCCGTCCCCTTCGTGTAGTTGAAGAAGTTGAAGTGCCGGACCTTGTACGGGCAATTGTTGCCGCAGTACCGGGTGCCGACGCAGCGGTTGTAGACCATGTTGTTGATCCCCTCCGCGTCGTGCACGGTCGCGGCGACCGGGCAGACGACCTCGCAGGGGGCATTCTCGCAGTGCATGCACGTACGAGGCTGGTGGTAGGTCTGCGGATTATCGAGCCCGCCGTAGTAGTAGCGGTCGATGTCGATCCACTGCATTTCGCGGCCGACGCTGACCTGCTCCTTGCCCACGATCGGGATGTTGTTCTCGGCCTGGCAGGCGACCACGCAGGCGCTACACCCGAGGCAGACATTCAGGTTGATGGCCATACCCCAGGCGTAGCCGGGGTCGCCCGTCTCATCCTTGGAGGCCTGCTTCGGGGCAGTGCTCTCCACATGCGGATGGGGATGAGGGTGGTCGTGATCCTCTTCAGCCTTGTTCTCGCGCTCGCGATCGATCCGGTTGGTCGAGCCCTGGATCTCGGTGAAGAGCGAGTTGCTCGGCTTCGGATTCTCTTCTTCTTTATGCTCGGTCGCGAAATTCGGGTTCTTGCGATACTCGGCGATGGTGGCGACGCGGATCAGCTCGCGCTCTTCCGCCGCCTTGCTCGGCTCGACGTTGGCCAGGGCGCGGGTCTCGACGTAGCGGTGCGACTCGGTCGTCGCCAGCTCGTAGACGCGCCCCACCTTCTTGAGCGTGAGCCCGGTGTCGGACCAGGGGGCCTCCGACGTGCGGAGCTTGTAGGCGTTGTAGCCGACGCCGGTGCCGACGCGCCCCGCTCGGGTCCGGCCGTAGCCGAGGAAGACCGTGATCGTGCCTTCGGCCTGGCCGGGCATGATCCAGGCAGGGGCCTCGACCTTGCGGCCTCGGTAGTCGAGGACGATCAGGTCGGCGGTCGCCACCTTGAGCCGTTCGGCCATCTTCGGGCTGATCAGGGCGACGTTGTCCCAGGTCAGCTTGGTGAGCGGCTTGGGCAGCTCCTGGAGCCAGCCGTTGTTGGAGACGCGCCCATCGCCGATCGTGAGGTCGGGGCGGAAGATGATCTCGAGCTCTTCCCCTTGCGGCACCTTGGGGGCCGGGGGGACGGCGAGGTCATCCTTGAGCGTCACTTCCTTGGCGGGCAGGGCCGAGCCGGCGACGACGCCGTCGTGGACGGCGGTCCGCCAGAAGGTCTCGAAATCCTTGCCGCCGGCCTTGGGGGTCCAGGTCTCGCGGACGATCTCGTAGCCCGAGCGAGTCGTGTTGCGGAGGACGCCCGCGACCAACTCGATCGCCGAGTGCCCGTCGTAGAGCGGGGCGATCAAGGGCTGCTGGATCGTCGCCGAGCCGTCGGACGCCAGGACGTCGCCCCAGGCCTCGAGCTCGTGCGTGCCCGGCAGGTGCCAGAGGCAGAGCGCGGCGGTCTCGTCGTGGTAGAGGCCGAGGTGGACGCTGAAGGCGACCTTGGCCAGCTTCTCGCCGAAGGCGAGGTCGACCGGCGTGTTGTAGGCGGGGTTGCCGCCCACGATGAAGAGCACGTCGACCGCGCCGACTTCCATGTCGTGGACCAACTCGCGGAGGGACGCGAGCTGATCGACGGGCCTGGACTCGACGGAGTCGCTGTAGGTGACGGTCGTGCCGACGTTGCCCAGCGCCTTGTTGATCGCGTGGACCAGGGCGTGGACTGTGGCCGGCTGGTGCTCGCCGGCGATGACGAGGCTCTTGCCCCGGTTCTTGCCGAGGTCGCGAGCGACGACCTTCGCCCATTCGGCGGCGGGGCCGGGGAGGGTCTCCTCCGAGGCGCCCGAGAGCTTCACGCCCACTTCCTTGGCCACCAGGGCGGCGAAGGCGGGGAGCGAGTGGTCGGCCAGCGGCAGCCGGTGGTCGGCGGCGGTGCCGGTGACGCTCGGCGTCGGCTCGACGACGTAGAGGCGGTTCATCGCCTCGAGCGTCTCGCGACGGTTGCCGAACTCGCGGGCGTACCGCAGGTGCCCCGGGCCGGTCGAGCAGAAGTCGGCGTCGATCGAGAGGATGACGTCGGCCTTCTCGACGTGGTAGCGGGTGGAGACGTCCTGGCCGAAGGCGAGCTTGGCCCCGGCGCGGACACCGTCGCGGTTCGCCGGCTCGTACTGATGCCACTTCGCCTCGGGGAAGTCCTCGAGGAAGGCCTGGAGCTGCCGGCTGAGGCTCGGCGAGTTCACCGTCTCGGTGAGGATCCTCACGCCCTTGCCCTTGGTGGCCCGGCGGGCGTCGAGGGTCGAGATGGCCTCGGTGAGGAACTTGTCCCAGGTGCTGATCATGCCGTCCCGCTTGAGGACGACCTGAGAGCGGTCGGGATCGTAGAGGGTGAGCATCGACGCCTGGGTGAAGGTGTCGATACCTCCGAGGCTGTCCGGGTGCTTCTCGTTCCCCTCGACCATCGTGGGCCGGCCGGTGTGGCTCTCGGCCAGGACGCCGACGGCCTCGCTACCGCGGGTGATGGCGGTGGCGTAGTAGAGGGGCTTGCCCGGGACGAGCTGCTCGGGGAGCTTGACGTAGGGGACGATCTTCTCGGCCGGGCGATGCGTACAACCGCTGACGCCTGCCAGGGCGATCGACGCACCCATCAGCTTCAAAAACGTCCGGCGGCTCGCCAGGTCGTGCCACTCATCGGCTCCCGTGGGGAACTCGCGGGCGACGAAGGCGCGGAACTCGTCCGTGTCGGCCAGGTCTTCCAGGCTCCGCCAGTAGCGCGTGCCGTTCTGGCCGGCCAGGCGATCCCGGAGCGCAGACAGGTCGAGTCCGTCGGTCTTGCGGCTATGAATGGTGGTCATCGTCATCGGTGGCACACGTAGCAGTTAGTGAGCCGATCGACCGGGATATGGTTCTTCTTGACCAGTTCCCGTCCCAGCGCCAGCTGATCTCCCTCCGGCGCTTTCCAGCTCATGTTGAAGACTTGGTCACGCGGCCTGAGGTGTTTCTCGGGCGCACGGTGGCAGGAGAGGCACCACTCCATGGTCATCGGCTCGGCCTTCTTCATCAGGGGCATCTCGTCGACCCGCCCGTGACAGCTCACGCAGCCCACGCCCTTGTTGACGTGGATCGAGTGGTTGAAATAGGCGTAGTCGGGCAGCTCGTGCACCCGAGTCCAGCGGATCGGCTCGTTGTTCCGCATGCTCACCCGAACCGGCTCGAGCATCGGACTGTCTAACCAGATTTGGGAATGACACGACATGCATGTCTCGGTCGCGGGAATCCCCGCGAAGGATGAGGTCTCCACCGAGGTATGACAGTAGCGGCAATCGATCCCAAGCGCGGTCACGTGGTGTTCGTGGCTAAACGGGATCGGCTGATCTCGCACCACATCGACCGAGGTCACGTAAGGCGACCTGAAGATCAGAAACACCACGCCGAGCACCCCGGCGGCGAAGAAGATCGCCCCGAAGATGCTGACACGGGCTAACGTGTTCGTGCTCGAAGGAAAAACCTGCACCGTGAATGTCCCTTCCAGCGATCCTGGCCGGGCCGGAACCGCTCGGCCCACATGCCAACAAGGGCCCACCCGAGCCTCCCGGATGGGGCCCCGACGGCCTGTCAAGTCAATAGATCAAAAGGTGTCAGTCTGATGTTCTGATTGTCGGACCTGCGTAGAAGCAGCAAAATCGATGCCGTCGACAGGAGGGGCTCGTCGAGGCCATGTGGGGATGTTGACCTGCCCCGGCCCGAAAATCAAGGGGGAGCTGTTTTGAGAGTCGTAGAGCGGGGTCGTTGGCGGCGCGAACTCGGCCCGATCCTGGCCCTGGCCGGGCCGGTCGTGCTGGCCGAGGTCGGATGGATGGGAATGGGAATCGTCGATACGATGATCGTGGGCCGGCTCGGGGCCGAGGCCATCGGCGCCGTGGCCATCGGCGGTGTCCTCTTCTTCGCCGTAACCGTGTTCGGGATGGGGATGCTCCTGGGGCTCGATACCCTGGTTTCGCAAGCATTTGGGGCGGGGCGGGGGGAGGACTGCCGGCGGGCTCTCTGGCAGGGAGTGTACCTCGCACTCGCCCTGACGCCCCCCCTGACCGCGGTCGTGTTCGCGAGCCGCCCGATCCTCCACGCCTTCGGGGTCCAGCCGGCGGTCGTCCGCCTCGCCGTCCCCTACATCGAGGCCACCGCCTGGAGCCTGGGGCCGCTCCTGATTTATGCCGCATTCCGGCGCTATTTGCAGGCGGTGAACCGGACTAGACCCATCGTCTTCGCCCTCCTCAGCGCCAACCTCATCAACGCCCTCGCCAACTGGATTCTCATTTTCGGTTATGGGGGACTCCCAGCTTTGGGAGTGCCCGGCTCGGGATGGGCCACCACCCTGGCCAGGATCTACATGGCCGGCGTGCTCGTCGTGGCCGTCCTCCGAGAGGATGTTCAACAATTGCCAAAAAGATCCTGGACGATCCCGAGGCCGGACCCGGCGATCCTGAGGCGTCTCGTGGTGCTGGGGCTGCCGGCGGCCGGACACCTGTCGCTGGAGGTGGGGGTCTTCGCGACGGCGACGGCCCTGGCCGGGCGGTTCGACCCGGCCTCGCTCGCGGCGCACCAGATCGCGCTCCAGATGGCGAGCCTGACGTTCATGATCCCGCTCGGGCTCTCGTCGGCGGCCGCGGTCCAGGTGGGACAGGCGCTCGGCCGCCGCCATCCCGACCGGGCCGCCAGGGCCGGCGACTCGGCGATCATGCTGGGCGCGATCTTCATGACGGCCTCGGGGGTCGTCTTCCTGCTGATCCCCCGCACGATCCTCGGCGCCTTCACGCCGGATTCGGCCGTCGTCGACCGCGGGGTGATGCTCCTCCGGATCGCGGCCGGCTTCCAGCTCTTCGACGGTCTCCAGGGGGTCATCACCGGGGCGCTCCGGGGCCTGGGAGACACGCACACCGCGATGTACACCAACTTCGTCGCCCACTGGCTGATGGGCCTGCCGCTCGGCTACGTCCTCGCCTTCTACGCCGGAGTAGGGATCATCGGGCTCTGGATCGGCCTCTCTCTGGGGCTCGTCGTCGCCGGGATCCGCCTGATATTCGCCTGGCGCGCCCGCTCGGCCTCGATCCGGCTCGACCCGGATCCGACGGCCTTCGAGACGGCCCATCTCTAGGCCATTATTAGGCGTGCAACCCGCACGACAACATCCATGTAAAAATCGCAATCGAACATATCTTCGAGATATCTTCGACCTGGCAATGACGCGACCCGCCGGCCCCCTCTGATTTCGGGGGCCGGCGGGTCGTCGGTGCGTCGGGTCGGCAGTCAACCCGCTCAGCGGAGTCGCTGGGCCGTCTTGAGCTGGCCGAAGATGTTCTTGATGACGAGGGTGTCGTCGCCGACCGACTGGAGCCACATCGAGTAGAGCCTGTTCAGGAGCCTCGGGTCTTGCGTGGACGAGACGCGGGCGTCGAGGATCCCGTTCTGATAGGACCAGTGGCCCATCGAGGTCGTCGTGTCCCCTTCGAAGAGCCGCTTGAGCCCCTTGGACCACGTCCGGGTCGCGACGAAGTTGCCGTCGGCCTGGAGGACGATCGTGAGCCGCCCCTTGGTGTCGTAATAGACCCAGGAGCCGACGAGCTTGCTGCGGATCTGCTCGTCGCGCTCGCGGACGCGCTCGGCGAAGCTCGGCTTGTGCTCGACCGGCTGGACCGTCTCGGGGACGGCCGGCTTCACCATCTTGAGCCGCATGAGCACGCGGCCGGAGCCGCTGTTGGACTCGAAGTCGGTGGGGCGGTCCTCATCACCCCGCTTCGCCAAACAAAGCCAAAGCTGGTCGTCGGAGAACCGGTAGATCCCCTTCAGGACCTCGTCGAAGTGGGTGGTGATGTCGATCTCGCTGGGGGACTTCGAGGGGTCGATGTGGAACCCGGAGACGCGCCTCTCGTCGGTCTTGGGCGAGATCAGGCTCATCGTGTGGGTGCCGATGCGGATCCGACCATTCTCGGCGAACTTGGCCCGGACGAGGTCGGCGCCGAGAGACTCGCCATCGTCGACGATGCCGAGGATGTCCCAGGAGCCCGCCAGCATCTCGTGGGCGCGACGCAGTTCGGCCTCCGTCGGCCCGTTATCGCGGACCACCGGCTTCTCGAGGACCGGCTCATCGCCCAGCGGCAGGATGTCCTGATCCTTCTTCGCCACCTTGGCGGCGGCGACCGTGATCGGCTGGGCGGCCAGCTTGAGCTTGACCAGCATCTGGCCCGAGCCCTCGGGGGCCGCGAATTCGGCCGGGCGCTCCTTGTCCTTGTGGGTCTGGAGGCAGAGGGTCAGGCCGTCGTCATGAAAGAGATAGATGCCGCGGATGATGTGGTCATTCTTCGTGATCACGTCGATCTGCCGGGGGGTCTTGCCCGGGTCGACGAGGAACGTCGCCGACCGCGTCTCGCCCGTCTCGGGGCTGATGATCGACATCGACCGCCCCTTGACGTCGAGCTGCCCGCCTTTCGCCAGCTTGAGCGCGACGAGCCTCGTCCCGAGGTCCTCGCCGTTGTCGATCACCGACTGGATCTTCCAGGAGCCCGCGAAGAGCTCGTGATCCCGCTCGATCTCCGCGTCTGACGACGTAGACCCGCCGTCGCCGAAGGCCATCGCGCCTATCAAAAGAGGCAAAGCTAGATTAAGCATGCGCACTCACTCCGTTCTCGTGTGCAACATCACAGCATCCTGCAAAGGCGAGGCGAGGGTCGTATCAGAGGTAACCGAATTCCGCAAGGCCACCTTGCCGGAGAATGCCGGGGACCACCGATCATCGGTATTCAGGATGGCATTTCTCGCCGGACCACATGATGGGTTGGCAGACTTTCTGATGAACTCGGATGTCATGGCCTCCCGAATGCGTCCTCGTCCTGGCGGCGTGCTTTCGAATCGGCGAGACTCTGCGAGTCGCACGGGTCCTGCCCTTGCTGGTCATCCCACTTCCTTCCGCGACGACGCCGAGGCCCGCTCATGTTCTCCGGTCCGATGTTTCGTTGGGAGTGGCGGATGGCGACTCGAAGGCGGAAGCCCTTCGTGTTCCGCACGTCGCTCGCGTTGACCTTCGGCGCGGTCGCGGTGCTGACGGGCCTGGCCGTCTTCACCAGGGGCCGCTGGATCGCGGGAGAGCCGGTCGACGCGTACCGCCTCCGCCTCTTCGGCCTCGTCGCGCTCGCCGTGACGTACGGGAGCCAGGTCATCCTGCTCGCGTTCTTCACCCCGAACCTCGTGGGCGACGCCATCGCCAGGGAGCGGGAGCAGGACACGCTCTCCCAGCTCCTCCTCACGCGACTGACGCCGATCGAGATCGTGCTGACCAAGGCGTTGGCGTGCTGGCTCCCCGTGACGCACATGATCCTCCCCGCGCTGCCGATCCTGGCGGTGACGGCGGCGATCGCGGGGCTTGAACGCCTGGCGATCCCGGCCCTGCTGGGACTCCTCTCGACCTCGGCGTTCATGGCCGTGCTCTCCATCACGGCCTCGGCGCAGCGCGAGCGGGAGGGGACTGCAAAGGCGCAGGCGACGGCCTGGATCTTCGGATGGCTGTTCATTCCCGTGCTCCCCTACTTGCCCGCGAGTTCCGGGTCCTTCTGGGGCGACCTCCTGCTCGAACTGAAGGAGCTCTGCAAGCTCGTATCCCCCTCGAGCCCGCTCACGATCGCGTTCGACCACGGCTGGCGCTCCGGGAGCCCGACGATGCCCCTGGAAGCGAGGATGGCCTTGATGATCGGGCTGCAAGCCGTGGGCGGCCTGGTCTTGCTGGTCTATGCCTCGACCTACCTGAAGACGAGGGAGCGGAACCCGAACTGGACCGATCCCACGCGGGGCCATCGCCCCGCCTGCGGCGATGATCCGATCTACTGGCGCGAGTACGAGCTCCCGATGCGAAAGGGGGGTGCCTCCCTGCTCGTGATTCGCCTGCGCTACCTCGTGATCCTCATCCGTGCGCTTTTGATGAACCTCCTCATGTTGCTCGCGAACTTGCTCACGCTGGCCATCCCCATCGGGCTCGTGGTCGCGACGATCTATTACGGGGGGGCAGCCTTCCGGGAGCTCTGGCAGTTCGGCTACGGCGGCAACGGCCCGAACTCGGCGCGTGACCAATTCCATTACATGATCCTGGGGGCGACGGCCATGCTCGCCCTCTTCCCCACGGCCGGCCTGATCTCCACCATCGTCGACCGCATCGCCCTCGAGCGCAGCAAGAAGACGTGGGACATCTTCCTGACGACGCCGCTGGAAGGGAGGGACATCCTCGAGTCCAAGGCGAGGGTCGCGGCGAGCGGCATCTGGCAGGCGGCCTGGCCGGTCCCGATCCTCTGGGTCCTGGGGATCGCCTGCGGCGTCATCTCGCCGATCGGCGCGATCTTCGCGGGGCTCGACCTGCTGATCGTCTCCTGGGGGTCCGTCGCACTGGGGCTCTTCCTGGGAATCCGCCCCGGATCCCCCGGAGCCGCCGCGTCTCGGGCCTCGCTGACCACGATGCTCTTCATCCTGCTGCACGCGACCCTCCTCGCGGCCTTGCTCGCCTCGCCAGGCTGGATCGCCCGGGTCGCGAGCCTCGGCCATTACGCGGTCGCGGGCGTGCTGATCTCCGGCTCCGCCGTCATGATCCTGACCGGCCTCGCCGCCTACTCCTACACCCGGCGGACGCTCGACCGCTTCGACGAATGGGTCGGCCGCCCCGTGCGTCCTCAGGAGCCGGCCCCGACGGTTCACCCCGCCGCCGAAGCCCCTCAAGCCTGATCGCAGCAGGTTGACCTCATACCCCCCTTGGGTATAATACCCTCGTGATCCCAATACCCTGGCGGGGTATGATCGCGAGTCGAGGCTATTGCCATGAAGGACGAGGCGTCGAACAAGAAGATCCGTGCGAGGGTCAATCGGATCGTCGGGCAGGTCGCCGGGATTCAGCGCATGGTCGAGGGCGATCGCTACTGCGTCGACATCCTCAACCAGATCGCCGCGGTGCGTTCGGCGCTCGATGCGCTGGGGGTCGAGGTCCTATCGAGGCACATCGAGTCGTGCGTCGTCGGCCACGGTTCCGGCTCGGAGCACGAGCGGGCCGCCCCGATGTCGCAGGAGGAGTTGCTGGCCGAGATCCAGACCGTGCTCTCGCGATTCCTGAAATAGCAGATAAGGATCGAGACGGGAGATCCGCCATGAAATCCAAGATCCAGGCTCCCAACATCGTCTGCGGCGGCTGCGCCGAGACGATCAAGAAGGCCCTGAGTTCGGTCGAAGGGGTCCGCGACGTCCAGGTCGACATCCCATCCAAGACCGTCGTCGTCGAGCATGACGAGCCGGCCATGCGCCAGGACCTCACCGCGGCCCTGGCGGACGCCGGATACCCCGAGGGGGTTCCCGAGGAGGCTCCTCGCCCCTCGTCGAAGCTCCCCGGCCTGGTCGTGCTCTCGCCGAATTTGATGACGGCAACGACTGCCTCGAACCCCTTGCCGATCGACCCGGTCTGCGGCATGACGGTCGACCCCGCCAGGGCGGCGGGGCGGAGCGAGCACGAGGGCCACACCCATTACTTCTGCTCCCCCTCCTGCAAGCGAAGATTCGACGCCGACCCGGCCTCGTTCCTGAACCGCGACCCGCGCGAGCCCATGTCGATGGCCCTGCACGAGGTCCCCGGGGCGACCCAGTACACCTGCCCGATGGACCCGGAGATCGTCCGCGACGGCCCGGGCACCTGCCCGATCTGCGGCATGGCGCTCGAGCCGATGGTCGCCTCGGCCGACGACGCGGTGAACCCCGAATTGATCGACATGCAAAGGCGGTTCTGGGTCTCCGCGATCCTGACCGTGCCCCTCTTCCTCCTGGCCATGCTGGAGATGATCCCCGGCAAGCCATTCGCGGGCCTGATCCCCGTTCGAACTCGGCTCCTGATCGAGCTGGCCCTGGCGGCCCCCGTCGTGCTCTGGGGAGGATTCCCGTTCTTCGCCCGAGGCTGGCAGTCGGTCGTCAGCGGGCATCTGAACATGTTCACGCTGATCGCCATCGGCACGGGGACGGCCTTCCTCGAGAGCCTGGTCGCGGTCGCGATGCCGGGGATCTTCCCGGAGTCGTTCCGCCACCACGGCGACGTGCCGGTCTACTTCGAGGCCTCGGCGGTCATCACGACGTTGGTGCTGCTCGGACAGGTCCTCGAACTCCGGGCCCGTGGACAGACCAGCGGGGCGATCAAGGCCCTGCTGGGCCTGGCCCCCAAGACAGCGAGGCGGATCGAGGACGATGGGAGCGAGGGGGACGTCGCCCTGGATCAGGTCCAGGTCGGCGACCGCCTGCGGATCCGGCCGGGCGAGAAGGTCCCGGTCGACGGTGTGGTCCTCGACGGAACGACGGCCGTGGATGAGTCGATGGTCACCGGCGAGCCGATTCCTGTGGAAAAAGAGAAGGGGAGCCGGCTCGTCGGCGGGACGGTCAACGGCCGGGGGAGCGTCGTGATGCGGGCCGAGCGCGTCGGCTCCGAGACCTTGCTCGCCCAGATCGTTCGCATGGTCGGCGAGGCCCAGCGCACCAGGGCCCCCATCCAGCGCCTGGCCGACAGGGTCTCCGGCTATTTCGTGCCGGCGGTGCTGGTCGTCGCCGTCCTCACCTTCGCGGGCTGGATGGCCTTCGGCCCCGAGCCGAGGCTGGCGTCCGCCCTGATGAATGCCATCTCCGTCCTGATCATCGCCTGCCCGTGCGCCCTCGGGCTGGCCACGCCGATGTCGATCGTCGTCGGCACGGGCCGGGGCGCCTCGTCGGGCATCCTGATCAAGAACGCCGAGGCCCTCGAGACCTTCGAACGCGTCGATACCCTGGTCGTCGACAAGACCGGCACGCTCACCGAAGGGAAGCCCAGGCTCGTCGCCGTCGTGGCCGCCCCGGGGTATGACGAGGCGACGCTCCTCCACCTGGCCGCGAGCCTGGAGCAGGGGAGCGAGCATCCGCTGGCCTCCGCGATCCTGGCCGAAGCCAGGGCGAGAGAGATCAAGCCTGATCAGGCCGAGGGCTTCCACGCGACGATCGGCAAGGGGATCCGCGGGAGCGTCGGGGGACGTGAAGTCGCCATCGGCAACCTCGCCCTGCTCGACGAATTGGGCATCGACGCCGGCATCCTCGTCGACCGGGCTGAGGGGTTGCGCCGGGAGGGGCAGACGGTCGTCTTCATCGCCGAGGGGAAGCGCGTGGCGGGCCTGCTCGGCATCGCCGACCCGATCAAGGCATCGGCCGCCGACGCGGTCCGGAAGCTCAAGGGCGAGGGCCTTCGCGTCGTCATGCTCACGGGCGATAGCCTGAGCACGGCCCGGGCGGTCGCCCGCAGCCTCGGGATCGACGACATCCGCGCGGAGGTCCTCCCCGAACAGAAGGGGGACGCGATCAAGGCATTGCAAGCCGAGGGGCGGGTCGTGGCGATGGCCGGCGACGGCATCAACGACGCCCCCGCCCTGGCGCAGGCCCAGGTGGGGATCGCGATGGGGACCGGGACGGACGTAGCCCTCGAGAGCGCGGGGATCACCCTGGTGAAAGGGGACCTGGGGGGCCTCGTGCGAGCCCGAGGCCTGAGCCGGGCGACGATGCGGAACATCCGCCAGAACCTGCTCTTCGCCTTCCTCTACAACACCCTGGGCATCCCGATCGCCGCCGGCCTGCTGTATCCCGTCCTCGGCCTGCTCCTCAGCCCGATGATCGCGAGTGCGGCCATGACGATGAGTTCGATCTCGGTCATCCTCAACGCTTTGCGGCTGCGGACCGTCGCGATCGACTGAGGCCCCATCCCGCCCGAAACCCGACATGACCCGGGTCGCCACTTCGGCGACCCGGGCTCACACAAGTCGACACAATTCGACAAAACCACGCAATCCGCACAATCCTCCCTTAAGAACTAACCGGCGCATCGCCGACAAAACTTCCAATAGGAACCTTTCGGTTCGATCGCCCTTGTCACGAGGGCGAGGTCGGACCCGGGTCGACACTGGCTCCGAACCGATCAATTTCGGAAGGGCCGGGTCACGACTTGGATAGAACGTCCCCAGCCAGGGACTCGACCGCGGCCCGCGAGGTGCGAGCCGCTGTGTACACGGCGGCTCTGCCGCAATCAAAGGAGGATGACCGATGCATACGACCTCGAAGGCGGCCGCGATGGCGGGTGCCCTGGCGCTGGGCGGGATGCTCGGGATGGGATCGCCGTCGGCCTTCGCGCAGATCGGCGCGGGCCCGGCCGCATCGGCCCCCGAGTTGTTCGCCCCCACGTCGAGCCCGGCCTCGGCCGCGGCTGCCCCCGCCCGGGGCGCCGACGCGACGGCCCTCAGCATGGACGACCTGCCGGAGCTGCCGGCGACATCCTCGGCCCCTCCTCTGGCCTCGCGCCGGGACTTCGCCCCCACGACGAATGGGGCCACGGCGATCCCCCGGACCAATTACGCCTACCCGAACACGGCCAGCCCCGCCGCAAGGCCGGCCGCGTATACTCCGTCTGCGGCGAACGGTACGCCGACTTACGCCCCCTCGGGCACGTATCCGGCCTCGTTCGCCGGCCAGGCCGGCCCCAACGGTGCCACGGCTTCTTATGCGACCGCGGCCCCCAGCCAGGCCATGACGGGTGCAAGCCGAGCCAGCCTGAACATGCCGGCCATCCCGGCCGTGGCGCCCCCCGCGGTGGCCAACGTCGGCATGGGTGCGCCGAGCAATGACCCCGGCTATGCCCCTGTCCACAACCAGCACCCCGGGGTCGGCGCCGGCGCGATGCCGACGCCTCCGAGCGGGCCCGGCAGCCAGTACTGGACGTCGTCCAGCCCGCCCACGCCGCCCCGCAAGCCCTCGCGGATCAAGCGACTCTTCTCGTTCCTCGACTTCCGGGACAAGGAAGAAGCCGACACCGAGAAGACCGCCGGAGCCTACCGAGACCCCAGCACCGGCTATAACAACCCGGTCGCCAAGCCCTGGCTCAAGCACTACAACGACGAGTCTTATAAGGGCAAGTGAGCGAACGCGACTCCCCGAGGTCGTCGCGAACAGGTCGATTCAAACCAGGAACCCAGGACTCACCCATGCGAGTCCTGGGTTCCTGGCGTTACGCCCAGGGCTTTCGTTGGACGGAGGTCAATGAAGATGGCCGGGGTTGAGGAGGGAGGCATCGCAGAAGTGCGAGGCATGGCCCGAGAGTCGTTGTTTTTTTGAAACAAACTTAGACACAACGTTGACGATGCACTGTAATTGAGGTGAAGTCACAGCCCATGGACTCAAGATGTGCCTCGGATGAATTCTGTCATATGAATCGTCCGGAGTCTCTTGGATAGCGCGATGAGCCGGGCGCCGAGTTTTCAACCAGCCCGCCTCATTCGTCGGGATGTTCCGACACACGATTCGAGAGCGTCCCCGGTGATGGGTGACGTCAAGTCGTTGTGCGCGCACCGACACCATCAATTCCAAGAGGTTTGAGCGATGAAGTCACGGGCCACGCACCTATCCCCACGCTTCCTAATTAAATCCTTCGCCTATTCCATGGCCCTCGCGTGCGTCCTGGCGGGCCAGGCGAATGCAGACATCAGGCTCGTCAGCGATCTGTCGGGAGCGACGGAACCTAACAACACGACCTTTTCGGCGGACGTCTCGCTCAGTTCGTTGACCAATGGGAACTATGAGTTGACGATCAAACTGGTCAACACCACGACCTCGAGCGCGGTCGGCGGATACATCACGGGCTTCGCGTTCAGCACCCCGACCGGCGCGACGTATGTGTCGGGTTCTTACCAGACGACGAACAGCGACTTCTCGCTCCTCACGGCGCCGGTCTCGACCCAGCCCTTCCCGAGCCAGGATCTGGGTGCCGCCCTGGGTGGAAGTTGGACCGGGGGCGGCAGCCCCAATGATGGCATCGCGTGGTCGGCCGCGGGGACCAACTCCGCGACGTTCACCTACGACTTCTCCGGTACGGGCCTGACCGAAGACATGTTCAAGACCGCCCTCATCGGCACCTCGTCCGACCCCGGCTTCCTGGTCCGTTTCAGGGGCCTGGCGAACGGCCAGAGCAACAAGGTCCCCGCCGCCGCGGCCCTCGTTCCCGAGCCGACCTCGTTCGCCCTGCTCGGGATTGGCCTGACGGGTGCCCTGCTGGGGCTCAGGCGTCGTCGCTCCGGCAATTCTCCGGCGTTGTGATCCATTGGGTGTCGTCCGGGGTCAGGCCCTCGTCTCACGCATTCGTCCCCGAGCTGCCTGCAGGATGAACGCCCTCTCGCCTTGAGATCGTCACGGACGATCCTTCGCCAGGCCCACGCCATCCCCTGCGACGATCAAGACTCCTGCCGAACTCTGACCGCGATTGCGGACGGTTCGCCAGGAGTCTTTCTTTTCGATGGGCTCGCGATGCCGAGACCGGCAAGATCAGCACGCCTTGCTAGTGCGCCGGCGGGCTCTTCGCGTCCGGTTCCGCGGGTTGGGCCTCGGGCTCAGCGGGTTTCGACTCCTTGGCCTTCTTGTAGCCAAAGCCCTGGATCACGTCGTAGAAGACCGGGGTCAGGATGATGCCGAAGAGGGTGACGCCCAGCATCCCGCTGAAGACGGCCGTCCCCAGCGACTGACGCATCTCGGAGCCGGCCCCCTCGGCGATGACCAGGGGGAGGACGCCGAAGATGAACGCGAACGAGGTCATCAGGATCGGCCGCAGCCGGAGACGCGCGGCCTCGAGGACGGCCTCGCGCGGCGAGGCGCCGGCCTCCTGCTGCTGCTTGGCGAACTCGACGATCAGGATGGCGTTCTTGCTCGCCAGGCCGACCAGCACCACGAAGCCGATCTGCGTGAACAGCGTCACGTCCATGCCGGCCAGCTCGACGCCGACGACCGAGCAGAGCAGGCACATCGGCACGACCAGGATGACGGCCATCGGCAGCTTCCAGCTCTCATACTGCGCGGCCAGGACCAGGAAGACGAACACGACCGCCAGCCCGAAGACCCCGATCGCCGTGCTCCCCGCCTGGAGTTGCATGTAGGCGAGCTCGGTCCAGTCGTACGCCATCGAGTTCGGCAACTGCTCCCTGGCGATCTCCTGCATGAGGGACATCGCCTGGCCGGAGCTCGTCCCCGGCGCCGCGTTGCCCGTGATGGCGGCGGCCGTGTACATATTATAGCGCAAGACCATCACCGGCCCGCTCGCCCCGCGTATGTCCATCAGGGTCGCGAGCCGCATCATCCGCCCCTGGTCGTTGCGGACCTGGAGCTGCCGGATGTTCGGGACCTGGCCCCGGAACTTGGGATCGGCCTGGACGTTCACCTGCCAGGTGCGCCCGAATTCATTGAAGTTATTCACATAGTACGACCCCAGGTAAACCTGGAGCGTGTTGAAGAGCTCGCTGACCGAGACCCCGAGGGCGTTGGCCTTCGTGCGGTCGATGTCGAGGTAGAGCCAGGGGGTGTTGGCTCGCGAGCTGTTGAAGAGCCCCTGGAGCCCCGACGACTTGTTGCCCCGGGCGACGATCTGGTCGCTGAGGCGCTGGAGGTCTCCCAGGCCGAGGTTCCCGCGATCCTCGATGATGAGCTTGAAGCCGCCCGTCGTCCCCAGGCCGTCGATCGGCGGTGCGCCGAAGGCCGAGACGATGGCCCCGCGGACCTCCTTCTGACAGCGCGCCTGCAACTCCGCGGCGATGGCGTCGGCGGAGAGCGTCTTACCTCGACGCTGCGAGAACTCCTGGAGCAGGACGTACATCGAGCCGAGGTTCGGCGCGTTGGCGTTCAGGATGAGCGACTGCCCCGAGACGCCGACCGTGTGCTCGACCCCGGGGATCTTGTGGGCCAGCTCCTCGATATGGGCCATCGCCTTCTGGGTCCGCTCGACCGACGCGGAGTCGGGGAGCTGGACGTTGAGCAGCAAGTACCCCTTGTCCTGCTGCGGCACGAAGCCCGTCGGGGCGCTGTCGAAGACGTAGTACGTCAGGCCGAGCAACCCGCCGTAGGCGATCAGCACGATCACGCTCAGGCGCAGGACCCTGGCCATCGTCGCGCCGTAGAAGGCTGTCACGCGATCGAAGAGGCGGTTGAACCCCTGGAAGAGCCAGCCGAGCCCAGCGTTCACCGGCCCGATGATGAACCAGCCGACGAGCCCGCCGATCAGGATTCCTGGCACCGTCAGGGCGGCCGTCACCGCCCACGGAGGCCAGCCCGCAACCACCCGCCCCAGGCCCACTGACGTCTTGCCGTGGCCGATGAGCAGGTCCTGCCCCAGCCAGGCGGTGAGGATGCCCCCCAGCAGGCCGAAGAACCACCAGGGCAGGGCCTCGCGCTTGTGGACGTGCCCCTCGCCCCCTTGCTCGGTCTTGAAGATCATCACCGCGCGGGAAGGGGTCATCGTCAACGCATTGACGGCCGAGATGATCGTCGACGCGGCGATCGTCACGGCGAACTGCCGGAAGAACTGCCCCGAGATCCCCCCCAGGAAGCAGCAGGGGATGAAGACCGAGCTGAGCACCAGCGTGATCGCCAGGACGGGCCCGGTGATCTCCTCCATCGCCTTGATCGTCGCGGTCCTCGCATCCAGGCCCGTCGCGATCAGACGTTCGATGTTCTCTAGGACGACGATGGCGTCATCGACCACGATCCCGATCGCCAGCACCAGGCCGAACAGCGTCAGGTTATTCAGGCTGAACCCGAGCGCCGCCATGACCGCGAAGGTGCCGATCAGCGAGACCGGCACGTCGATCATCGGCAGGATCATCGCCTTCCAGTCCTGGAGGAACAGGAGCACGACGATGCCGACGAGGATCACCGCATCGCGTAAGGTCTTGAAGACCTCATTGACCGACTCGTTGATGAAGGGCGTGGTGTCGTAGACGATCTTGTAGTCGAGCCCTTCCGGGAAGCGTGACTTGAGCTCCTCCATCTTGGCGTAGACCCCGCTCGCCGTGCTGAGCGCGTTCGAGCCGGGGAGCTGGAAGATGGACATTGCCACCGAAGGCTTGCCGTTCAAGGTGCAAGACTGCTCGTACTGCCGGGAGCCCAGCTCAACGCGAGCCACGTCACGCAGGCGGACGATGCCGGGCACGTCCGGGATCGTGGTGTACTGGTCGTTGGACGAACCCCCTTGCGCCGGCTGGGTCGAGCCCGACTGCCCTCCCGAGGAACTGCCCTGCGACGATTGAGACGTCTGCGTCGAGCGTTGGCCCGCCTTGAGGATGATCTCGCCGAACTGCTCGGGGTCGGTGAGCCGCCCGAGGGTGTTGATGGTGAGCTGGAACTGCTGCCCACTGGGGACCGGCTGCTGGCCGATCTGCCCGGCGGCGACCTGGATGTTCTGCTGGGTGATGGCGTTGACGACGTCCGTCGCGCTCAGGTTCAGGGCCGCGAGCTTGTCGGGGTCGAGCCAGGCCCGCAGGCTGTAGTCGCGCTGGCCGAGGTACGTGATGTTGGCGATGCCGTCGAGCCGCCCCAGCTCGTCCTTGAGGTAGATCGTCGCGTAATTACTCAAGAAGGTGCTGTCGTAACGCTCGTCGGGGGAGATGAGGTTGACGATCATCAGCGTGTTCGGGGTCATCTTCTTGACGCTGATCCCCTCGTTCTGGACGAGCGGGGGGATGACCGGGAGCGCCAGCGAGACGCGGTTCTGCACCAGGACCTGGGCCATGTCCGTGTCCATGCCGAGCCGGAAGGTCACGGTGAGCGTGTAGGCCCCGTCGTTCGTGCATTGCGAGGACATGTACGTCATGCCCTCGACGCCGCTGACCTGCTCCTCGATCGGGGCCGCGACCGTGTCCCTGACGGTGAGCGCATTGGCCCCCGGATAGAGCGCGGTGACCTGCACGGTCGGCGGCGTGACGTCGGGGTACTGCGCCACCGGCAGGGTGAAGACGGCGACCCCCCCCGCCAGCACGAAGACGATGGAGAGGACCACGGCGAAGATCGGACGATCGATGAAGAATCGTGAAATCACGGGTGCGGATCTCCGCCGGATGGTCCGGCAATCGGTTGGGCAGGGGGGCTCGTCTCCACTCCTTGGCGCTCATGCTTCGCCGGCGACCTGGGCCAGATCTTGCCGTGGAGCCCCTGCAAGGCCAGCCCGACCAGCAGGCCCACGCAGGCGCCGATGCCGAGGCCCCAGGCCGGCCTCACCACCCCGAGCCTCCCGAACAGGTAGCCGACCACGAGCCCGAGGGAGGTCCCCAGCAGGATCGAGCCCAGCCATCGCGTCCTCGCGGCCGAGAAGAGCTTCGTCTCGCCGACCCCCTGGATCACGAAGAAGAAGACCGGCGTGAGGAAGATCCCGAAGAGCGTGACGCCGAGCATCCCGCTGAACACCGCGACCCCCAGCGACCGCCGCATCTCGGCCCCCGCACCGACGGCCACGACCAGCGGGAAGACCCCGAAGATGAACGCGAACGAGGTCATCAGGATCGGCCGCAGCCGGAGCCGGCAGGCCTCCTGCGTCGCTTCGAAGACCGGCTTCCCCTCCTCGTGCAACTGCCTGGCGAACTCGACGATCAGGATCGAGTTCTTGCAGGCGAGCCCGACCAGCACCACCAGCCCGATCTGCACGAAAATATTCACGTCTCGATCCGTATACAAGACGCCGGCCACCGAGCAGAGCAGGCAGAGCGGCACCACCAGGATGACCGCCATCGGCAACGACCAGCTCTCGTAGAGCGCCGAGAGGGCGAGGAATACGCAGACGACGGCCAGGCCGAACACGTACATCGCCGTGTTGCCCGCGCGGATCTGCATGAACATCAACTCGGTCCACTCGGTCTTCATCGAGAGGGGCAGGGTCTTGGCGGAGAGGCGGTCGATCGTCTCGATGGCCTGCCCCGTGCTGACCCCCGACCCGAGGTTCCCGTTGATGGCGGCCGTCGCGGCGAGGTTGTAGCGCGTGACGAAGACGGGCCCGCCGATCTCCTTGGGCGTTACCAGCGTCCCCAGCGGGACCATCCGGCCCCACTTGTTGCGGATCTGGAGCAGGTTGATATCCTCGACCTCGTTGCGGAACCGCCCCTCGGCCTGCACGGTCACCTGCCAGTGCCGGCCGAACTCGTTGAAACTGTTGACGTAAAGCGAGCCCAGGTACATCGAGAGCGTCTGGTTCACGTCGGTGAACGAGACCCCCAGGCTCTCGGCCTTGGACCGGTCGATGTCGAAGAAGAGCTGCGGCGTGTTCGAGCGGAACTGCATCGAGACGCCCGAGAACCCTTGCTGGCGCTGGAGGCTCCGCGTCAGGGCGTCCGCCTGGCGCTGGAGGTTCGTGAGCCCGAGACCGCCGCGGTCCTCGACCATGAGCTTGAATCCGCCGGCGACGCTCAGGCCGGGGATCGGAGGCGCGCCGAAGACCGTGACCTGGGCGTCGCGAACCTCCTTCGTATACGCCTTGCGGAGCTTCGCCATGATCGCGTCGGCGCTCCGGTCGGCCCCGCGCCGCTTCTCGAACGGCTCCAGGACGATGAACATGGATCCGAAGTTGGAGCTCGTCGCCGACTGCAGGAACGAGAGCCCCGCGATGACGACCGTGTGGGCCACCCCGGGAGTCTTGCGGGCGATCTTGTCCACCGCCGCGAGTGCGGCTTGAGTGCGCTGGAGCGACGACGAGTCTGGCACCTGCACGTTGACGATCAGGCGCCCCTGATCCTGCTGCGGCACGAAGCCGATGGGGGCCTTGGTGAAGACGAAGTACGTCAGCACGAGCAGGCCGCCGTAGCCGATCAGGACGAGGAAGCTCAGGCGCAAAAGCCTCCCGATCATCCAGGCATAAGCGGCCGTGCCGGCCTCGAAGCCCTTGTTGAAGAGCCGGAAGACGATGCCGAGCACCATGTCCAACAGCCAGGTCAGAGGGTCACGCTTTCCCCCACGGCGCTTCAGCAGGATCGCGGCCAGGGCCGGGCTGAGCGTCAAGGAGTTGAAGGCGGAGAAGACCGTCGAGACGGCGATGGTCACGGCGAACTGCCGGAAGAACTGCCCGGTGATCCCGCTGATGAACGCGCAAGGCACGAACACCGCGCAGAGCACCAACGCCACCGCGATGATCGGGCCCGTCACCTCCTCCATGGCCTTGCGCGTGGCCTCGTGCGGGTCGAGGCCATGCTCGAGGAAGCGTTCCACGTTCTCGACCACGACGATGGCGTCGTCTACCACGATCCCGATCGCCAGCACCAGGCCGAACAGCGAGATGTTGTTGAGGCTGAACCCGAGGAGCGCCATGACGGCGAACGTCCCCACGATCGCGACCGGCACGGCCACGAGCGGGATGAGCGCGGCCCGCCAGTTCTGGAGAAAGACCAGGACGACGATGCCGACGAGCACCACGGCCTCGAGCAAGGTCCGCACGACGTCGCTCACCGACTCGCGGATGAACGGGGTCGTATCATAAGCGATGTCATATTCGATACCGTCCGGGAACCGCGACTTCAGCTCCTGCATCTTCGCCCGCACGCGATCCGCGACGTCGAGGGCGTTCGTCCCCGGGAGTTGGTAGACGGACAGGCCAACGGACGGATGGCCGTCGAAGGTGCAGGCCTGGTTGTAGTTCTGCGCCCCGAGTTCCACGCGGGCGACGTGGCGGAGGCGGACGATGCTGGGAGCCGGCGGGGTCGGGGGGAGCGCCAATGACTCGCTACCGACCCCCTGGTTCGCGCTCGACGACTTGCTGCCCTGGCTCTGATTGATCATGAGGCCGCTCATCAGGCCCCCGGTTGCGTTCCCGCCGCCACTCGATGCGCCTCCGCCCGCGGAACTCCCGCCGCCGGAGGTGCTGCCGCCCCCGGTCGAGCTGCCCCCGCCGACGATCCCGCCCGTCACCCCCTTGCCGAACGTGGAGCCCGGGAGCCGCTCGAACCCGGAGATCACGCTGTTCGACGTCGTCATCAGGCTGTTCGAGACGGGCGTCTGGCTGCTCGACGGGTCGCTGCTCATCCCGCCGGGAAAGCTCGAAGCGGTGCTGGTGCTGCCCGAAGACCCGCCGGCACCGCCGCTCGTCGTCGACGTGCCGGTCGTCGCGCCCGCGGGGGTGGTCGGGTCGGCGCTCGTGGATTGGCTCCCCTGGAGCGGGGCGTTGGTGCTCGAGTCCTTCGAGCTCGAGCCCCCCGAGGACGAGAACCCGAGCAGCCCCTCGTTGCGGGTCGAGCCGTGGGCCTTGCCGACCTTGACGACGATCTCGCCGAACTGCTCGGGGTCGGTGAGCCGCCCGAGGGTGTCGATCGGAAGCTGGAACGCCTGATCTTGCGAGATGGGCGCCTGGCCGAGCTGGCCCGCGGGGGCGTCGAGGTTCTGGGTCCGGATGGCGTTGGCCACGTCCATGGCCGTCATGTCGCGCGAGGCGAGTTCCTGGGGGTCGAGCCAGGCGCGGATGCTGTAGTCGCGCTGGCCGAGATAGTTGACGTCGGAGACCCCCTGCACGCGCAAGAGTTCGTCGCGGATGTTGATGGTGGCGAAGTTGCTCAGGTAGATGTCGTCGTAGCGATCGTCGGGCGAGAAGAAGTTGACGATCATGAGGATGTCGGGGGTCTTCTTCCGGATCGTGATCCCCTGATTCTGCACGGCGGTCGGCAGTTGGGGCATGGCCAACGCCACGCGGTTCTGCACCATCACGAGCGCCGTGTTCAGGTCGGTGTCGAGGTCGAAGGTGACGGTCAGGGTGTACGAGCCGTCGTTGCCCATCTGCGAGGACATGTAGAGCATGCCCTCGACGCCGTTGACCTGCTGCTCGATCGGGGCCGCCACCGTGTCGGCCACCACGGGCGCGCTGGCCCCCGGGTAGGCGATCGACACCTGCACGCCGGGGGGCGTGATACGCGGGTACTGCGCGATCGGCAGCGAGTAGAGCGCAATCCCGCCGATCAGCGTGATCACGATTGAGAGGACCGCCGCGAAGATCGGGCGGTTAATGAAGAACGGCGCGATCATGGGCGACGCCCTTCGGCGTCCTTCGCTTGGGCCTTCGTCTCGGAGGCCTTGGCCTGGTCCCTCGCGTCGGCTCCCTTCGGCTGGGCCTTGGTGTCGGCCCCCTTCTCCTGCGGGGTCTCGGAGTCGGAAGCCTCATCCCCCTCGGGCTGGCCGAGGACCGGCATGGGGATCTTCTCGGGCCGGACCTGCATCCGGGGATGGAGCTGGGGCAGGCCGCCGACGATGACCCAGTCGTCGGGCTTCAGCCCGTCTTCCACCACGCGGAGGCCGTCGGGCTGCAAGGCCCTGGTCTTCACCCGCCGATACTGGACCTTGTCCTTGTCATCGAGCACATAAACATACTTCAACCCCTGGTCCGACCCGATCGCGCGGTCGATCACCAGGAGCGAGGAGTGCGGTAATCCGATCGGCAGCCGGATCCGCACGAACATCCCCGGCGAGAGGACCCGGATCCCGCCCGGGGGCTCGGGGTTCGCGAAGACACCGCGGGCCAGGATGCTCCCCGTCGTGGGATCCACCTGGTTGTTCACGAAATTAATTGTTCCCTGATGGGGATACCCTTCCTCCCCCTGCAGCCCCATCATGACGGGGATCTCGGTCCCTTGCGGATGCCGCTTGACCCTCCCCTCGTTGACCGCCTTGCGGATCCTCAGCAGGGTCGGCTCGTCAATCTCGAAGTAGACGTAGAGGGGGTCGAGCGAGACGACCGTCGTCAGCAGGGTCTGGTCCTGGTTGACGAGGTTGCCCAGGGTCAAATAATAGCGGCTGACCTGGCCGTCGATGGGGGAGGTAACTTTCGTGAACTCATGATTGAGCTGATACACCTCCATGTTTTTCTGAGAGGCCTTCACGCGGGACTCGGCCTCCTCGACCGTCGCGCGGACCTGATCGAGCTCCTGCTGGCTCACCGAGTTCGGCACCCTGCTATTCAGCGCGAGGTCACGGGCGAGCGTGATCTTCGCGAGCTTGAGCTGGGCCTCGTAAAGGCTGACCTGCCCCTGCGCCGAGTCGAGCTGGGCCTGATAGGGCCGGGGGTCGATCTCGAAAAGCAGGTCCCCCGCCTTGACCGACGCCCCCTCCTTGAACGGGATCTTCACGAGATACCCGGTGACCCGGGGCCGGATATCGACCGACTGGATCGCCTCGGTCCGCCCCGTGAAGTCGACGTGATCCGTCACCTCACGCCGGACGGGCTGGCTCACCGGGCTCACCGGCAGCTCGGCCGGGGCCGCCATGGGCGGCTTGCGATGGCAACCCCCGGCTGCCAACACCAGCAAACAGGCGCCGGCCACGACGAGTACACCCCGGCTGATGCCACCTCGCCGAATATGGCACAAGCCGGAGTCTCGTCCGGATCCGAGGCAGGGGAGCAGGCGCCGACCGTTCGGCTTGCCTGCGGGGAACGCCTGAGAAGTTGCCATGAAAACAACCATCCCGCTCGGGCCGCAGTGGAGATTTATTCCGGGAAGGGGGGGGAAGCCATCATGCTGGAGCGGTGGACGATCGGAAAGCCCCCGTCGGAAAGTGGCCGACCGCAGGGGCGAGCGAACGTCTTGCTTTCCAGGGCCCAACCAGGCCGTCGCCCCTGAAAGCACCCCCTTCCACCCAAGCAAGACTGATGCCGGATAAACTGCAAACCGAATATCCGCGGGGAGTGGTCGTCTACTTCGAGAGAGAAGCGATCAGACGGGGAGATGAGCGTCGCGGTTCCCCGCCAACTCTCTCGCAGCGAATCTACACAATAATATTCCAAGCTCACTTAAATATCCATAAGCGTAAGGAAGCGTATCACGATGCGGTGGGCCATGCCTCCTCTCCTCGTCGGCGCAACCGGCTTGCTCGTCGCCATTGCATCATCGTGCCAGCCAGGTGACGGCGAAAGGCACGGGATCGCCAGGCCACGAGGGGATAACGCCAGACCCGCGGAATCGGAAGCTGCCAGGGCCGTGCGGAACTCGTCCGAGTCGCTCCTCAGGCCGGGCCTAGATGCAGCCGAGAAGATTCGGGCGGCGGAGGATATCGCGAAACTCGGACCCGAGGCTCGGATGGCCGTGAAGGCGCTCGTCGCCTCCCTCGCCGACACCATGATCACCGTGCGTATCGCGGCTTGCAAGGCTCTCGCTGCGATCGGTCCCGAGGCAAGTGACGCCGTGCCTCGGTTAACCGCCGCCCTTTCCGACCGGGGCGAGATTCCGCGTCCACATGGCAACAGATCTCACCAATCCATTTACATGCATCGCTACTATGAAGCCGGCCCGGCGGTCCGTGAAGCCGCTGCAGGAGCCCTCGCCTCGATCGGCAAGGACGCGGCCGACGCCATACCCGGGCTCATTGAAGCCATGAGGGTGGAAGAGTCGACCAAGCATCATCAGTCGTACATCGAGGCCCTCGTCGCGATTGGGCCGAAGGCGATTCCGTCGCTGGTTCAGGCCCTCGGGACTCCCGAGGCCAATCTCCGGATCGGCGCCGTCGATGCGCTTGGACGGTTGGGGCCGGAACTGGCGAGCGCAGTTCCTGGGTTGATCAAGGCCCTCGATGACGGGACGGAATTCATGCGCGGGCCGGCCGACTCGAGGACGATCGGCGGCGACATCGCGGATCTCATGGTCAAGCTCGGTCCACGCGCCGCCCCCATGCTCGTCGACGCCGTGAAAGACCAGGACCTCTCGCAGTCGATACGCATTCGAGCCGCCATCGTCCTGACGCGAATCGGAGCCGACGTGCCCGACGCCCTGATTCAGGTGCTCGTCGGAGGATTGAGTCAGCCTCGCCTACGTGACGAATCGGCCGATGCGCTCGGCCGCCTGGCCCCTCTTGCCGGCGGTGCGATCCCGGCGCTGGCGACCGCGGCAAAACAGGAAGAGTCCTATCATGCCGCCGCGGCGCTGGCGAAAATCAGCCCTTCGCATGAGGTCGTTGGCGAGGCCCTCAAAACACTTGAATCCAGGCTGAGTCACGAGGAATGGCGAGAGCGGTTCGACGCCATCAGGGCGCTCCGACTTTTCGACTCGCGTAGCGTGCCTCTCCTCATGACTGCGATCAGAGACACCGACCCGCTCGTGCGCCAACTGGCGATCGGCATGCTGGGCGACATCGGACCACCGGCTCAGGCGGCCGTACCCCCGTTGATCGAGGCGTTGAACGTCGAAGGCCTGGATCATGACGACACGACCGCGATCGTCCGTGCGCTTCGGAAAATCGGCCTGGATCGAAAGAGTGCCATCGAGGCCGCGTCCATCCTGTTGGATCTGCTGCGTGCCGAATTGTCTGCATCTGAAGACGTCGCGGGCGTGCTGGGGCAGATCGGAAGAGACGTCGTCCCGAACCTGATCGGCATCCTCGCGGACGACAAGGCTGGCACAATCGCTTGCATCAATGCGATCGCGGCCCTGGGCAAAATCGGCCCTGGCGCCTCGGATGCTGTCCCGTACCTGATCGAGGCCCTGCAACATTCAGGGGCCGCCCCGTCTCTGCATCGCGAGTTGATCCAGACGCTCGGGAGTATCGGGCCGGCGGCGAATCCGGCCGTCCCCGAACTCCTGGAGGCGACGAGAGTCGAATCAGATACGGCCGTCCAGGCATTGATCCGGATCGGAGACCCCGCCTTACCCGTCTTGATGAAGACCCTCAAGGACGGTGACAGCGACTTGCAGGAGGCCGCCTTGCGCGTCGTCGCCGGCCTGGGAGCGAAGGCAAGCGATGCGAGCCCGGTCCTGATCGAGCTTGCCCGGAAGGCTGATCCGACGCTTCGAGTCCTGGCAATCACGGCGCTGGGTCAAGTCGGCCGCGGCGACGAGAACGTCGAGGCGGTGCTGATCCAGGGTTTGAGAGATCCCCGCCAGCGGATCCGCGCCGCCGCGTGCGAGGCCCTCGGCAAGATCCGCCCATTGTCGACGGCCACGGTCTGCGAGAAGTTGACCGCGGCCCTGGAGGACGACGCCCTCCTCGTCCGCCTGAAGGCGGCGGAGGCCCTGGGAGAATCGGCGCAGGCCGCCTCGTGCGTCTTGCCCGACCTGGAACGAGTCGCAAGGAGCGAACCCTACGAGACCGTGCGGTTCGCGGTCAGGGAGGCAATCTCGAGAATCCAGTCACATCAATCCAAAATCAAGCAATGATATGAAACGGCTCACAACAACGACGTTCGACCTGATGCAGGTTCCGTCCGGCCAGATGAATCGGCGATTAAAAACGATCGAAGCGTTCAAGACTTCTATTCGGATGAACGCGATCATGATCCCCGGCGGTTTCCTTGACAGGGGCCTTTCATCGGGTAACCTTCCAGACATTGATTCAGGGTTATGCAGGCGCATCGCCGCCGCGAGACAACACCAAGGGTATAGCGACCTCTCACCCTAAGATGATCAGGGCCATGAGTCTGGCGTCCTCGCAACATTCCGGCTCGAACGGAAGTGCGGAGGGGCGTCCTCCTCGCCGGTGACGTTGGGGGAGACTGGGGATGACCCGTTATCAACTGGCGAAGATCGTGGACTGGGCGGGGACGCTGGATACGCGCAAGCGGATGCAGAAGGTCGTCTACCTCCTCCAGGTCGCCGGGTGCCCGCTCGAGGCCGAGTATGCGCTCCACCACTACGGGCCCTACTCGCAGGAAGTCGCCCTGCTCACCGACGCGATGGTGCAGGCCAAGATCCTCGTGGAGAGGGCCGGGGCCAACCCGGTCGGGCAACAGTTCTCCTATCAGCTCGACGAGGTCGCCCGCGTGAAGCTCGCCGACTTCGAGTCGTCCCCCAGGGGCGCGACCACCTGCTCGGTGCTGGCGCCCTTCGAGGAGCAGGCTCGCCGGCTCTTCCTGGTCGACTTGAAAGATTTGGAGTATGCCTCGACGATCGTCTTCTTCCGCGAGCGTGGCCACGACTGGCTCGAGGCCGTCGAGAAGATGTGCCGGTTCAAGCGCCTGACGGCGGGGAGCGGCGTCGCCGAACGCGCCGAGGTCCTGGCCAGGCAGGTCGCCGGCTGATCGAGACCGGGGCCGAGGATGAAGGATGAGGGCGAGGCACGGATATGTCGTCGAAGATCATCCGAGATCCGCTCTATAACTACATCAGCATCGATCGCAAGCACGACCGCTGGCTGCTCGAGCTCCTCGACACTCCGGAGATCCAGCGCCTCCGGCGCATCCATCAGCTCGGGGTCAGCTATCTGACCTATCCCGGGGCCGATCACAACCGCCTCGCCCACAGCCTCGGCGTCGTCCACCTCACGAATCAGGCGCTCCAGCACCTCGCCCGTATCTCCGACGACGACCCCCAGACGAGCCAGGGGCGGCCCCCCGTGATGGCCTCGGCGATGATCCACGACGTCGGCCACGGCCCTTTCTCGCACGTCTTCGAACCCTGCCTCGGCGTCAAGCACGAGGACTGGTCGCGGGCGATCATTCTGAGCGACGAGACGAAGGTCCACCACGTCCTCAAAAGTCACTTCGGCGACCCCTTCCCCCGCAAGGTCGCCGACCTGATCGACCCGAACAACCACGACCAGCCGGCCTGGCAGAAGTATCTCCTCTCGAGCCAGCTCGACATGGACCGGGTCGACTACCTCCGCAGGGACAGCCTCTTCACCGGCGCCAGCTACGGCGAGTTCGACTGGTTCCGGATCCTGAACACGTTCGAGATCTACGAGGACGAGGACGCGAACCGGGACATCGTCTGGGCCGAGAAGTCGCTCCTCGCCATCGAGGAATATATCTACTCTCGCTACCACATGTATCAGAACGTCTATCTCCACAAGACGACCCGGGGCTTCGAGCGTCTGCTGGAGACGATGTGGAAGCACGCGAGGTCGCTCCACGACGACGGCCGAGACGCCTCGCTCGTCCCGGCCATCCGGGATTTCTGGGATGCCCTGCGCACCGCCGACGGCCCCTCGGTGAGGCAGTACCTCGCCATCGAGGAATACACCGTCCTCTCGCAGATCCAGGCCTGGACGGGCCACCCCGACCGCGCCCTGGCCGACCTGGCCCGGCGCTTCCTCGAGCGAGACCGCCTGACCATGATCGAGGCCCCGAACTTCGCGAACCCGCTCGCCCCTGACCTCGAAGACTGGGAAGAGGCCCTGACCGACCTCGTGCGGAGCCGCGTCGAATACCGGCCGGCCGAGATGTACTGCCTGCGCGACACGGTGAAGGCCAAGTACAACCAGCCCTATTTCCCCGAGAAGGAGAGCGACGAGCAGAGCGTCCGCAACGCGATCCGAATCCGCGTCGAGGGCGAACCCAAGCCCGTCGAGGTCTCCGAGCTCCGCACCCGCCTCAAACCCCTGACCGAACTCTCCACGGACCGCATCCACTACTACATCCCCAGAGACCTCAAGGCCGAGGCCACTCGCCTGCGAAGAGAGTGGGAGCGCTAAAGCCAATCGCGTCTCGAGAATCAAGAAATGCAGGAGACCTGATCGACATCGCTGCGATCAGGTCCTCGGTCGATGGTGGAGATGAACCTTCGTGGTCAGGCGACGGCCTGGGCGGGTTCCTCGACCGCACGAGGCGCCAGGGCAGGGCGGCGGAACGGGAGGAGTTGCCGCACGCGGGGGTCTCGGAAGTAGAGGCTGCCCCAGACCATGGCGCCGAAGATCACCGGGAAGACGATGGGGAAGATCGGGTCGCCCCTCTGGACGTGGGTCCAGACGGCGCCACCGAGATAGCCGGTGATCAGGATCGCGCCGAGGGGCGCGGTCGCCGGGATCACGAAGATGATGGTCGAGACGAGCAGGGTGATCCCGAGGCCGGGGACGATCCGCGCAGGAATTCCCATCTCCGCGCAAACCTTCATGACCTCGTCCACTTGCGCAATCTTGGCCCCCGCGTCGAAGAGCAGGAACAGCACGGAGAGGGCCGCCAGGATCCGGCCGACCCAGAGGGCCGGCTTCGATGGGGCGAGGGATTGCAGGTCGATACTCATGCGAGGAAGTCCCGTCTTGTCTGGGGGTCAAGGGCCCGCCACTTGGGTCGAAGGAGGCCACGATCAGTTCGGGAGGCCGCCGAGCTCCACGATCGGGCGGACCTCGACGGTGCCCAGGCGGGCGCCCGGGATCTGGCCGGCAATGTCGATGGCCTCGTTCAAATCCTTGGCCTCGACCAGAAAGTAGCCGCCGAGTTGTTCACGCGTTTCCGCGAAGGGGCCGTCGGTGGTGATCCGCTTGCCGTCCCGCACGCGGACGCTGGTGGCCGTCGCCACGGGGTGCAACGGCGAGGCGCCCAGGTATTGCCCCTTGGCGTGCAGCTGCTGGGTCAGGCGGACCGACTCCTCGTAGCATTCCACTCGCTCGGATTCGGTCCACGCGTTCTCATCGCCATAGATCAGCAGCATGTACTTCATCGGAATGCCCCCGTTGCGACGGATCACACCAACGCCAGATCACTTCTTACGTTGATAATGGGCCGTCATGAATCGATTCCAATTCCCGTCGTCGTCCAGGATCTGCGACGAGAGGGTCCTGTGGTCGTCGCCGATGAATTCGGTGATATCTTGATACTTGACAAGCTTCTGGCTGGTGAAGTCCGGGCCCTCGGCGTCCAGGGTCAGGATCTTCTCGTCGGCGTCGAGCGAGCCTTCGTAGGTCCAGAGGTAGGTCATCATCGAGGCGATGAACGTCCCGCGGAACTTGCCCGACTCCGGGTCATAGCCGAGCGACATGATCGAAATGCCCGGAGTGCCTCCCGGCAAATTCATTCGACCTTCGGAGATGACCCAGAGGCCGCCGAGCGAGCGGGATTCCTCCACGCCCTCGACCGTCTCCTTGGGCTGATCGGGGCCCATCTGGCTCTCGATCACGCAGGTCCACTCGCCGACGATCTTCTCGAGCCACTTGTGTTCTTTTTGCGGTTCGGCGTGCATGGCGTCTCTCCCCGGGGGGGTAGGAGGCTATGGAAACGAGCCCGCGTGCCCGCGAAGGCCCGCACACGTCCGTTCGGGACAGGGCACGGAGCACGATGGGTTCCGTCGCCGAGTAGTCGACCCGGGGAACCCAGATTCGACATCCGCCCGAAAAATGTTTCCAAGCTGACGCCCGCTCATGACCGGTCGGCAACCACCTGGGAATCCTGCCGGCCCGGCAAGATATACCGCATCACGGGCCCCGAGCCCATATCAACGGCGGCCGGGGCCGGTTCAATCAGCTCAGCTCAGCTCGCGCAGGCGGCCTTCGAGGAATCGACGCTCGGGCTCCTGGCGCGCGAGTTCGAGGGCACGCCGGTACGATTCTCGTGCCTCGTCAAATCGTCCTGATCGCCGGCAGAGGTCGGCACGGGCGGCGTGCGCCAGGTGGTAGTCGCCGAGTTCGCCCCGATCCAGGATGGCGTCGATGAGTTGCAGGCCGGCCGAGGGGTCGTCGCGCATCGCGACCGCCACGGCCCGGTTCAGCTCGATGATGGGGGAGGGCTCGGCCCTGGCGAGGATGTCGTAGAGGGCCACGATCTGGGCCCAGTCGGTCGACGCGGTGCTGGGAGCGTCGGCGTGGACCGCCGCGATCGCCGCCTGAATCGTGTAGGCCCCGAACGACCGCGACGAGAGGGCCCGGCCGACGAGCGTCTTGCCTTCCGCGATCTGCTGGGCATCCCAGAGGGACCGATCCTGGTCTTCGAGCAGGATCACGTCACCATTAGGGGCCGAGCGTGCGGTGCGCCTCGACTCCTGGAGGAGCATGAGGGCGAGCAGGCCTGTGACCTCCGGGTCGGGCAAGAGCTCCTGGAGCAAGCGGCCCAGGCGAATCGCCTCGCCCGAGACGTCGGGGCGCGTGACCGTCTCGCCCGACGAGGCCGAGTAGCCCTCGGTGAAGACGAGGTAGATGACCGAGAGGACCGAATCGAGCCGCGCCGGGATGTCGGCACGCGAGGGGACCTGATAGGGGATCGCCGCGTCGCGGATCTTCGCCTTCCCTCGCACGATGCGCTGGGCGATCGTCGAGGGGGAGGTCAGGAAGGCGCTGGCGATCTCCTCGGTCTTCAGGTCGCAGACCTCACGCAAGGTCAGGGCGATCTGGGTGCTCGCCGGCAGCGCGGGGTGGCAGCAGGTGAAGATCAGGCGGAGGCGGTCGTCCTCGACCTCGCCATCTTCCTTCGCCTCGAACGCCGAGGCATTCTGGTCGAGCCGCGAGGCCAGTTCGGCGAGCGAGGAGTCGAAGCGGATCCGGCGCCTGACGACATCGAGCGCCTTGAAGCGCCCCGCCGAGACCAGCCAGGCCCTCGGGTTCGTCGGCACGCCGTCGCGGGCCCACTGCTCGAGCGCCGCCGTGAACGCCTCGTGCAAGGCCTCCTCGGCCAGGTCGAAGTCGCCGAGCAGGCGGATCAATGTCGCGAAGACCCGCCGCGACTCCGAGCGATAGACGGCATCCACCACCCGACTCACATCCCCGACCGTTTGCACGTCCATGATTCGGATTCCCAAGAACTCGGTTACCACGCCTCCCGATCAATATTCAAACGTACAGTAACCGTACTTAGCAAATCTCGGCAGGAATGCCAGCATAAATTTGGCAAATCGCCGAAAATTCACGAAATTCCCCGGTTCGCACAAGGCCAATGCGCGAGGGGCCCATAGCCTCAATCGCAAAAGAGGCGGCGGGACCACGGGATTCTCGGGGTAGAGACGGACGAAAGCCCGGCTCAAGCGAGCCGGGCTTTCTATAGATGGTTTACCCTGAATGACGCCGCCCGAACCAACTCGTCAGATGAGCTCTTCGATGGGGCGCGAGGTGCTCGGCAGGATGGGGACGGGGCGGCCGGCGATGTCGTTGACGAACGAATGCGGGTCGATGCCGAGGTTGTGGTAGACGGTCGCCAGCACATCGAGGTAGTGGATCGGATGGCTCGCGGCGGAGCCGCCGAGGCGGTCGGTCGAGCCGATGACCTGGCCCACGCGCATGCCTCCGCCGGCCAGGATGGCGCTATTGACGGGCGCCCAGTGGTCGCGACCGCCGTCCTTGTTGATCCGGGGGGATCGGCCGAACTCGCCCCAGACAACGACCGTCACGTCCTGGTCGAGGCCTCGGGCGTAGATGTCGTCGACGAGGGCCGAGACCCCCTGATCGAACAGGGGGAGGCGTTCCTTGAGCCAGGGGAAGTTGTTGCTGTGCGTGTCCCAGAAGCCATAGGCCACGGTCACGCAGCGGGCGCCGGCCTCGACCAGGCGGCGGGCGATCAGGAACTGGTCGTTCCACATCGGGCCGCCGTCGCCGAGGTGGGTCGACGAGCCGATGCCGTACTTCTCGCGCACCCGAGGGTCTTCCCGCGTGACGTCGAGGGCCTTCGCGACCTTGTCGGAGGCAAGCACCTCGAACGCCCGGCGGTACATCCCGTCCATACCGCCGACCTCGGTCGAGTCGACCTGACGGCGGAACTGGTCGAACTGGCTGAGGAGATGCTTTCGGCCTTCGAAGCGGTCGGGGGGGACGCTCCCGCCCTTCAGCAACGCGAGGTCGTCGCCATCCATCCGCGCGGGGCGATGCGTCATCCCCAGGAGCCCGGGCCCCGGCGTGTTATAGGGCCGGTGCTGCATCGTCGGGAAGAGGTCGATGAACGGCGGGACGACCGGGTCATGCGGTCCCTGGACCCTCGAGATCACCGAGCCGAAATGCGGCTTCCCCTCGCGCTGGCTGACGCCCATCGGGTAGCCGGTGATGTTCTGGAAGCTCGAGTGCTCATCCCGGAGCCCGACCAGCGAGCGGATCACGGCCATCTTGTCGAGGGTCGCCGCCGTCCTGGGGAGCAGCTCGCCGACCTCGATCCCCGGGATCTTCGTCGCGATCGGCTTGAACTCGCCGCGGATCCCGTCGGGTGCATTCGGCTTGAGGTCGAACGTGTCCTGGTGCGGCAGGCCCCCGGTGAGGTAGACCATGATGACCGACTTGTGCGACTTCCCTCGCCCCGCCTGGGCCTCGGCCCGCAGCAGTTCGGGAAGCCCGAGCCCCCCCATCACCAGCCCGCCGAGCTTGAGGAACGACCGCCGCGAAACCCCGTCGCAATACTTCCTCGAGGGACCCGAAAGTGTCAGCATGCCTCAGCCCTCGACGTTAATGCCACGCATCCCACGGAGTTCGACCATCCTCAAACATTATGTCAACAATTCCGTCGCTAGCAAGTTCGTTACCCCAAGCACGCCCGCGCAAGCCCCTCATCGTCTCAATCCACGAATCCACGCTGACACAAAGAATCAATCCAACCACGCCAAACATGATCGACACGCCGAGGTCTTGAACTGACGCCCGGCACGAGAGAATCACGCCGGCTCCTCGAGAAGTCGGCCAGGCCTGTCTCAAAGGACTTGAAGACCAGCTTACAAAAAATTACATTTGTCGGAGATACCCATTCTCGCACTCTCGTGGGGCAATCTCATGCTGCCGGCGCGATCGCGGGGACGTTTCGGTCGAGGGTTCACCCTGATCGAATTGCTGGTGGTGATCCTTATCATTGCGCTGCTCTGTGCGCTCTTGCTGCCGGCCGTGCAGTCGGCCCGAGAAATGGCCCGGCGGGCTCGATGCGTGAATAATCTGAAACAGCTCGGGCTCGCGATCCAGAATTACCAGGGCACGAACGAATGCCTGCCGCCGGGAGGCCTCGCATCCTCTCGGCGGGTGGCCATGCCCTTCAATTGCGGTGGGTTGGGGAGCTGGAGCGAGCAATCGCGAGTCCTGCCGTACCTGGAACAGGTTCCGATCTACAACACCATCAATTTTCATGTCTGCAACATTAGCGACCCTATCACGCAGCGGATCAACTCGACCGCCGTCATGATGCGGATCGATCCCTTCCTATGCCCTTCGGACTCAAAACCCGAGGCGACCGTCAACGGGTGGGACATCCCGGCCTCGGGTAACAATTACTTCGCGTCCGTCGGGCCGAGCCTCAACCTCGACGGCCACCTCGATCATGCGTCTCCCGGCGGTGCGTTCATGTGGGGGAAGGTGGTCAGGCTCCAGGACGTGCGGGATGGGACGAGCCACACGATCGCCTTCGGCGAGTGGCGGACGGGGGATTTCGACGGTTCGAGGGTCTCGATCCCGCAGGACGTAGTCGTGGTTTCGGGGGTCTTCCCGGGCGGCGCCACGGAGGCGGACGACGCGAGGATGAACATGCCGGCTGGGGCCTCGGGCTTCTCGGCCTGGCTCGACGCCTGTGCCGCCAAGGCCGGCGCGACCAACAACCGCTCTTGGGTCGGGGAGTCGTGGAGCTTCGGCTACTTCGGGGAGAGCCTGGGGAACACGCTCCTGCCGCCGAACCCGGCGTATCCGAACTGCGAGATCAGCACCTCCGGGCAGGCCGATTTTGACGCCCCCGGTATGTATGGGATGAGCAGCTATCACAGCGGCGGGGCCAACGTCGCCATGTGCGATGGCTCCGTCCGATTCCTCAGGTCGAGCATGAGCCCGCAAACGGTCTGGAAGCTCGGATCGAGAGACCAGGGCGAGATCCTCTCGGCCGACGAATTCTGAGGGTGTCCCCATGCCTGAATTCCCGTAATATCTGCAGGCGGAGGAAGCGTCGATGATGACTGACGAACTCGCCGACCGCCCCGAGACCTTGCCGAGGGTGCTCGCCGTCATCCTGTTCGTGCTGGCCGCGGCCATCGGGATCCCGACGGCCCTCGGAACGCTGGGGGCCCTGATCTCCGGGAAGTGGCCGATACTGCTGGTGGCGGGGATGGGATTGCCCATCGTCTGGGTGGCGACCTGGCTCGGGAACCGACTCTGGATGGGACGAGCGATTCCTCGACGGTTCATCATCGGGGTCGTGGCCGTCTGCTGCGTCTTGCCCCTCGTGTCCCTGATCGTGCGCGGCGCGTGGCTGTATGCCCTGGGCCTGGCCTACATGATGTCGCCTCTGCTCGCGACCCTGCCGAGGTTTCGCAGGGCTGTGGGGAAGCCCAAGCCGCGGGCGATCGACGAACTCATGTGATGAGGGATGGGCGTCCCCAGAGTTGGGGACGACACCCGGGGGCACTCCGGGTATAGTCTCGCCCGATTCCGTCTCTCGAACGAAGCAGGTATGGATTCGGCGTTGGGTGGCGGCAGGCTCAACGTCGAGGCCGGGGTCCACATGGAGGTGGATCGATGGGCCTTGTTGCGCGAGCGGACCGGGCCGGGGCCAGACCTCGGATCGGCTTTCTCGACGGATTGCGAGGGCTGGCGGCCATCTACGTGGTCCTGCACCATGCTGCGCTCATGGTCGCGCCTGCTGGCCTGTCGGGGACGGCCCAGGTTGTCCGATACCTGCTCCGACACGGGCACTACGCCGTCTCCCTGTTCGTGGTCCTCTCCGGCTTCGGCCTGATGCAGCGCGTACTGGTCGACGGCGGCGATCGATTGCCAGGGGGCACGCTCGCGTACGTGCTGCGTCGAGCCAGGCGGATCTTACCCCCCTATTACGCGGCCCTTGGGCTCACCTGGCTGCTGATCGCCCTGATCCCAGCGCTGGGGGAGCCGGGCCTGACGCCCTGGGACCGGGCCTTGCCGGCGTTTTCGACCGGGTCCATCGTCGCGCACCTGCTCCTGATCCATAACCTGGACGGGCAGTGGATCTTCCGGGTCGCGCCCCCGTTCTGGAGCCTGGCCACGGAATGGCAGGCGTTCCTCCTCTTCCCGGCCTTGCTCGCGGCCCGACGACGCTGGGGAATCACGGCGGCCGTCGCCTCGGCCGTGATCGCCGGAGAGGCCATCGCCGCGCTCTCCGTCCCGCTGCAACGGCCCGCGCTCCGGGTGCTCTGCCCCTGGTATCTGGGGCTCCTGGCGATGGGGATGGCCGGGGCCGTCCTGACGCGACAGGCCCGGATCTTCCAGGCCCTGCGGGCTCATACCGGGCTCGACCGGGCTCTCGTCGCACTCGTGTTCCTGAGCACGGGGCTGGCCTGGTGGACGATCGGCCCGGCGGACGAGACGCGGATGATGGTCGGCGACCTCGCGTGCGGCCTGGCGATCACGGCACTGGCGGTCCGCTGGTCGTACCTCTCGATGAAGGCCGACGCCCAACCCTGGGCAAATCGCCCGCGCGTGCTCCGCTGCTTCGAAGGCCGATTCATGGTCGCGTCCGGCAGGCTCTCGTATAGCCTCTACCTCACGCATTACCCGATCCTCGCCCTCGCGAACCTCGCGCTGAGGGCCCAGGGCTGGGGGAGTGACGCGAGGCTGGCCGCCCTGATCCTGATCGTCTCGCCCTCCTGCCTCCTCCTCGCCGAACTCTTTCGCCGCCTCTTCGAGAGCCCACAAGTTGTAGGCTCGCCCGCGGCGGCTCGCGAGCGCCTCGACCCGGTCGAGAAAGACCGCGTCCTGGTCAGGACGAGGACCGCGATCGAAGCCTGAACTTACCCACCCCGCACCGCCCGAACCGACCCGGATATCACCCGGCCACTCGCACCACCCTTTGAGCGTTCAGAAAAGCACAAATCGTCATCAATTGGATTTGCATCATTTGATCGGGCGACTCTCCGGCTGCCGGAGCAAATCGGGGCGGGCCGGTTGTATCTCGGCGCGCGTTTCGCTGCATAATGAATCGCCATGAGGCCTGCTGATTTGCCTCAGAGATTCATCAACGCGGTAAACATGCCAAATAAAGCGAGCCCCGATCTGCGACAGAGGCATCGGGTGCCCGAGATCATGGATCAACCGGGCCTGACGCCCGAAATGCATGCCTCGGCCCTCCGAGGACTCGGGAGGATCAACTCCTTCAGCCGGAGCGCGGCGATCCTCTGGCCGTCGATCGCGGCCCTGGCCCGAGGACGCGGGCCGGGCGATCCCCCTTTGCGCGTGCTCGACCTGGCGAGCGGCGGCGGGGACGTGGCCATTGCCCTGGCCCGAAGGGCCAAGGGTGAAGGGCTGGAACTGGACGTCGAGGGGTGCGACATCAGCTCCCAGGCCGTCGAGTTCGCCCGAGATCGAGCCAGACATCGAGGCATCGACGTGCGATTCTTCGAAAGCGACGCCCTGGCCGACACGCCCCCCCGCGATGATTACGACGTCATCGCCTGCTCGCTCTTCCTCCATCACCTCGATGAAGCTGCGGCCATCGAGTTGCTCCGGCGCATGGCTGAGGCCGCCGGGCAGCTCGTGCTCGTCAACGACCTCGTCCGGGGCCGCTTCGGCTACTGGCTCGCCAAGTTCGGGTGCCGCCTGCTGTCCCGCTCGCCGGTCGTCCATTACGACGGGCCTGCGTCGGTGGCCGGGGCGTTCACGGTCGAGGAAGCCCGAGGCCTCGCCGAGCGTGCGGGTTTGAGCGGAACCACGATTACAAGGCACTGGCCCCAGCGATTCCTCCTGAGCTGGAGGCGCGGCGGATGACCTCCGGCTCGATGGTCGATACCCTGAGCCTCGAGGCCGCCACGACTCGCCGTTGGGACGCCGTGGTGATCGGCGCGGGGCCGGCCGGGACCCTGGCCGCCCGCCAGATCGCGTGGGCCGGCGCACGCGTCCTGCTCGTCGACAAGAAGGCCTTCCCCCGCACCAAGGTCTGCGGCGCCTGCCTGAATGGCCAGGCGCTCGCCGTCCTGCGATCGATCGGGCTCGAATCCCTGATCGATCGGTTAGGGGCGGTCGAACCCGAACAGCTCCAGGTGACGTTCCGTCACCGCTCGGCCCGGTTCCCGCTGCCCGAGGGCCGCGTCCTCTCACGGGCCCGGCTCGATGCCGCGCTGGTCGAGGCGGCGATCGCAGCAGGAGCCGACTTCATCCAGGAGACCTCGGCGGTCGTCGAACGAGCGGAAGGGGACGTGCGCCGCGTCAGGCTGACTCGTCCGGATCGCTCGGCGCTCGCCGAGGCGAGGCTGGTGATCGTCGCCGCGGGGATCGGCAACACATGCCTCGACCATCATGCGGAGCCGTTGAGGACGCGGGTCGCCGTTGCATCGCGAGTGGGCCTCGGGACGGTCGTCGACGAGTGCCCTCCGGCCTATCGCGAGCCGAGGATCAGCATGGCCGTCGCTCGCGATGGCTACGTCGGTATCGTCCGGGATGAGGACGGGCGGCTCAACGTGGCCGCCGCCGTCGCCAAGGAGATGCTCAGACGCGCGGGGAGCCCCGGCGAGGCGGCCGCCGCTATTTTATACGAGGCGGGAGCCATGCCCGTCCCCGCGCTCGAGTCGAGCCAGTGGCAGGGGACCCCGCCCTTGACGCGACAGACCCGGCCGATCGCCGCCAGTCGTCTCTTCCTCCTCGGAGACGCCACGGGCTATGTCGAGCCCTTCACCGGGGAAGGGATGGCCTGGGCCATGGCCTCCGGGCGGGCGATCGCCCCGCTCGCGCTGCGAGCGATCGGGGAGTGGGAGCCCGGGCTCATCGGGGAGTGGTCTCGGCTCCATGGCCGGCTGGTCGGGCGCCGCCAGGCCATCTGCCGGGGGTTTGCTGCGGTCTTGCGACGCCCCTGGTTGTCTCGCCTCGTGTTCGAGACGGCCACGAGGGCCCCGGTCATGACCCGGGGCCTGATCCAAAGGGTCAATTCACCACCGGTCTCACTGTAAGCGAGTTGACGACTATGCCCACCTGGATCGCCGGCATCGGCACCGCCCTGCCGCAGCATCGGATCGCTCAGGCGGACGCCGCCGAGATCGCCCAGCAGTTCTCCTGCGAGACCCCCGCCCAGGAGCGTCTCTTCCAGGCGATGTATCGCAAGGCGGGGGTCGAGGGCCGGCATTGCGTGGTGCTCGACGCCTCGGAGGGGGACCTGGCGGGCCGCCAGTCGTTCTTCAACCAAGGGCAGGACCCGACCACCTTCGACCGGATGCGCAAGTACGAGGCCGAGGCAGGGCACCTCGCCGTCTCCGCCGCGAAGGTCGCGCTCGACGACGCGGGGATCGACCCCGGCCGGGTCACCCACCTGATCACCGTGACCTGCACCGGGTTCTATTCCCCCGGATTCGACATCAGCCTGATCAAGCAACTGCCACTCAGCCCGGAGGTCGCCCGCACCCAGGTCGGGTTCATGGGATGTCACGGACTGCTCAACGCGCTCAGGGTGGCGAAGTCGTTCCTGGACGCCGATCCCTCGGCCTGCGTGCTCGTCTCGGCGGTCGAGCTCTGCAGCCTGCACCATCAATACGGCTGGAACCCCGACAAGATCGTGGCCAACTCCCTCTTCGCCGACGGCTCCGCGGCGCTCGTCGCGGTCGCTTCGCCATCAGGCCTGAACGAGCGGTCGCCGGCCCCTTACCGCGTGGTCGGGACCGGCTCGACGCTCATCGAAGACTCGGAAGACGCGATGTCCTGGCGCATCGGCAATCACGGGTTCGAGATGACGCTCTCCCCTCGCGTGCCCGAGTTGATCGGCCGGCATCTGCTTCCGTGGCTCGAGCCCTGGCTCGCGAAGTACGGCCAGAGCCTCGCCACGATCGGTTCCTGGGCAATTCACCCGGGAGGGCCTCGTATCCTCTCGGCGGTCCATGAGGCGACGGGGCTCGACCGCTCCGCGCTCGAGGTCTCTCAGCGCGTCCTGGCCGAGTGCGGCAATATGTCGTCCCCCACGATCCTGTTCATCCTCGACCGCCTCTACCGGGCCCGGGCGCCTCGGCCTTGCGTGGCGTTGGCCTTCGGCCCCGGGCTGATGGTGGAGGCGGCCTTCCTGGAATGAAGCGACCGGTCAGCCGTTCCACTTCGCGAACCGCCGACGCTGTGCCAGCTCCGCCCACGGGGAGCCAACGACCTGCGGTCGGTCCTCGGTCGAGGTCGACTGTGCGGTGATGACGGACCGGGCCTGGGTCGAGTCGGAGGCGTGGAAGAGCTGGCTCGCCGGGATGGCCTGGCGGGCGACCCCAGGGCCCGACCACGACAGGATCAGGCCGGCGGGGCCTCGGTTCTGGAAGTAGTCGACCTGGATCGAGTGCAGGCCGGCGTCCAGCGTGATTGCCCTGGTGCGCCTGACCATCCCGTGGATGCCGTTGTTGTTGATGACGAGGTTGCCGTCGATCCAGACCCTCGAGCCGTCGTTGGAATTCAGGGCCAGCGTGTAGCGCCCGGGGGTGTCGACCTTCAGGAACCCGGTGAACCTCGCGGCGAAGTTGGTGTTGAAGCGGGCGTCGAGCCCCGCCCAGGCGAGCCGGCTCGGGAAGAAGTTGAGGGACGACTCGACCCGCGTCAGGTCGGGCGTGCGGCCGGTCAGGTCGGGCAGGCTCCGGAGCCTCGTGGTGAAGTCGAAGTATTCTCCCTTCAACCCTTGCAGCAAGGTCGGGGTGGTGGGGACCTGGACCGTCAGCGTCGCGTTGGCGCTGATGGCCGCGCCGAAGGCGTTGGCGGCGATGGCGCGATAGGCGCCGGCGTTCGCCGAGGTCGCGTCGACGATCGTGAGCCGGGGCGAGTTCGTGCCGACGTCGACCCAGTTGGCCCCGACGAGATGCTGCCACTGGTACGTCAGCGAGGCACCCGAGGCAGAGATTTGGAAGGTCGCGGCGTCTCCCTGATTGACCGTCAATGAGGTCGGCTGCGTCAGGATCTTAGGGGCGTTGTACGAGACCTCGGTGACCTTGCCGTCGTACGTCAGGTAGAAGAGGTGGCCGCTCGAATCGACGGCGACGTCGACGACCCCGCCCGTGATGCCGGTCGCGAAGGAGGCCGAGGTGTCGGGGTTCGAGGCCGTCCCGGGGTGCGCCGGGTCGAAGACCCGGATCCAGTTGCCCCCGATGTCCCCATAGAAGTACTTGCCGACGTAGCTGCCGGGGAACTGGGCCGTGCTCGGGTTGTAGAAGGTCCCCCCGGTGATCGCGCTCCCGCCGTTCGCCGGGCCGCCGGAATGGTTGTAGGCGAGCAGGGGGTTGTGATAGACCCCGGGGCCCGGAGGGGACTGGCCGAAGCCGTCGGTGTTGCCGCCGCTCCAGCCGTAGTTGGCCCCGGCGACGCTCAGATTGATCTCCTCCCAGGTCACCTCGCCCACATCGTTGATGAAGATCTTTCCCGTGCCAGGCTGGACCGCGAATGTGTACGGGTTGCGGAGCCCGATCGCGTAAATGAGTTGGTTGATGCCCGTCGCCGAACCCACGAACGGGTTGTCGCTCGGGATCAGATGCCCAACCGTCGTGTCGTCGCGCGTGGCCTCACCGGAGTTGAATGCCGACACATCGATGCGAAGCTGCTTGCCCAGCAGATTGCCCAGGGTCTGCGAGGCCCGATAGGTGTTTCCGCCCTGGGTGAACGTCTGCAGGTTATCCCCGGCCCCGGCGTAGAGCATGCCGTCGGCCCCGAAGAGGATCGCCCCCCCGTTATGGTTCGTCGCCGAGCTCAGCGAGTTCCAGTCGAGGATCGGGGCCTCGTTGGTGAAGACGGGCTGCTGCGGGTTCGAGTCGTTCACGGTGAACCGGCTGAGCTGGTTGTGCTCCCCCGTCGACCAGGAGGCCGCGCCGGCATTCGGGTTGGTGTAATAGAGATAGACGTAGTGGTTCGAGGCGTAGTTGGGGTCGAACGCGATCCCGAGCAGCCCGCGCTCTCCCTGCGAGTCGACGTTGAGGTGAAGCGCAGTCCAGGTCGTGCCGTCGTCGCGGACGAGCTCGACGTTGCCCGTCTGCTCGAGCACGAAGAGGCGCCCGTCGGGCGAGAACTCCATCGACGTCGGCTCGGTCAGCCCCGTCGCGGCGACGGCCTCGCCGAACCCCGAAGGCAAGGTCGTCGGCGTCAGGCGAGACTCCAACGGCTCGAGCCGCAACCGCAGATCCCCGCGGCCTGACGCCCGGAATCCACGATCTCGCCCGTTCCCGAAAACCCTGGTGACCAGCCCGCGCGCAAGAAGGAGAGGCTCCCTGTTCGTCATGGCGTTGTCTCGGCATGGAGAGGGTGAGGGGAGCATCATGCTCGTCGAAGTCCGCATCGGGGCTGATCGCCCCTTAACATACGGGAGAAATTCGTCTTCGTGTCTGATGTTGAAGGATGAATGGAAATCGGCGGACCAACGTCCCGCAATCCACATGCCGGGAAACTGGGCTTCGTCAGGCGTGCGATGCCCCGTCTCGGCCCGGCTCATTGCCATGAAGGGCACGCCCTCGGGAAGAGGCCAGGACATGCAGTAACCCGGGCCGTGGATGGCGATTGCACCGACACCGCTCGACCACAATGATCGCTCATTGCAGTGTCGCTCCTCGCCCAGATCGCTTTCATCGAGCCTTCTTCAAACTCTCAATCGTATTTTTTGATCTTATTTTGAATCTTTTCCATTGGTAGGCTGGACGATCTCACCCGGCCCATCGGCATCGAACTCCTGGGAGAACCCTTAAGGGTCGTGATTGGCATAAGCTGGACCAATGATCGTTCCACCGATGATCCTCGCCGAGCCCATTCTCCGGACCATCACTCGGATCCATGTTTCGGTGTTGCCGCCGATCGATCGGGGACAATCCGCGTTCGCAAATAAATCGTTCTTCGAAAGGCGAAACATGGATGAGGGTTGCGCCCGAATCCGGAAGCCGATGGGCAGGGGGGCTCTGTTCGGCTCTAATAAATTCATCCCCTGGTCGTGGATCTACCGGGCCCACTTCAATTCCCCCCCCGGAGACGGAACGATGATCCGACGGTTATACTCGTGCTTCATGCTGGTCGTGGTCGGCAGTACGGCACTCGCCGCCGAGGCTCGGCAGGATAAACCCATGAACCCAGTCGTCAGCGGTAACACGGCGTTCGCGATCGACCTCTATGCGAAGCTGCGAGGGGGCTCGAAGGGGAACCTCTTCTTCTCCCCCCAGAGCATCTCCTCGGCGCTGGCGATGACCGTCGCCGGGGCGAAGGGGACGACCGAGGCCCAGATGCTCAAGGCCCTCCACCTCGACCTTCCCCGAGGGGAGTTGCATCGTGCCTTCGGATCCCTCCTCAAGGACCTCAAGTCGCGGGGCAAGGACGCCGGATATCGCCTCGGCATCGCCGACCGCCTCTGGGGCCAGCGCGGCTACGAGTTCCTGCCGGACTTCCTCGCCCTGACCCGCGACGAGTACGACGCCGAGCTCGCCCAGCTCGAGTTCGAGAAGGATCCGGAAGGCTCCCAGCGCACGATCAACGCCTGGGTGGCCGATCAGACCGAGGGCAAGATCAAGAACCTGATCCCGAGCCCCCTCAGCACCAACACCAGGCTCGTCCTCACCGATGCCGTCTACTTCAAGGCGGCCTGGGCCGACCCGTTCAACGCCTCGTCGACCCGCGACGATAAGTTCCACCTCGGCGGCGGCGAAGACGTCGATGCGAAGCTGATGCACCGGACTGGGACGTACAAAGTCGGCTCCGGCGACGGCATCAAGGCGCTCGAGATCGGCTACAAGTCGGGGGCGATGTCGATGATCGTGCTCCTGCCCGACGAGGTCGATGGCCTGACCGCGCTCGAGGCCAGGCTGACCTCCGAGAACCTCAATCGCTGGATCTCGGGCCTGCAGCCCAGGCGCGTCGCGCTCGCGTTCCCCCGATTCAAGTCGACGAGCCATGTGGACCTGATCGCCCCCGCGAAGGCCCTGGGGATATCCGACGCCTTCGAACCGGATAAGGCCGACTTCTCGGGAATCAACGGCAAGCATGACCTCTTCATCAGCGACGCGATCCACCAGGCGTTCGTGGACGTCACAGAGGAAGGGACGGAGGCCGCGGCCGCCACGGCGATCGCCGTCGGGGCCCGGGCCGCCGCCATCACCGCACCGCCGATCCCCTTCCGCGCCGACCACCCCTTCATCTACCTGATCCGGGACAACGCGACGGGGAGCATCCTGTTCCTCGGCCGGCTTATGAATCCCCAGGGTTGAGTTGAAGGCCCGGCCCGACGCCGCACCGCTCGCTCGCTCGATCCAACGGGCGGTGTGGCGTAAGATCCGGATGGCCCGAGAGGGCCTCGACCCGAGCCACGAAACGCCCGAGAGAGATCAAGCACGATGGCCTCGACCCGCCCGGCATCGCTTCGGATCCCCACCTCCTTGCTCGCGGCCCTGGCCGTGCTCGGCTCGGTCCTCGCCGCGTCGGGCTCGATCGCCGGGGGGGACGAGCCGCCGGATCCCGGCCCGAAGCCGACGAGCCAGGGGAAGGCCCAGGCCAACGGCATCGAGATCGCCTACGAGACGTATGGCCCGCAAGATGGCGAGCCGATGCTCCTCATCATGGGCTTCGCCAGCCAGCTCACGGCCTGGCCGGTCGAGCTCTGCGACGACCTGGCGAAGCGGGGCTACCGCGTCATCATCTTCGACAACCGCGACATCGGCCTCTCCACCAAGCTGAAGGCGGGGGGAAAGCCCGACGTGAACGCGCTCATGCTCGCCAGGCTCACGGGCCGGCCCGTGAAGCTGCCGTACACCCTCGAGGACATGGCCAAGGATTCGTTGGGGCTCCTCGACGCCCTCGGCATCAAGAAGGCCCACGTCGTGGGGGTCTCGATGGGGGGGATCATCGCCCAGATCCTCGCGACCGACTATCCCGACCGCACGCTCTCGCTCACCTCGATCATGTCGACCTCCGGGACCCCGAACATCAAGCTGCCGGCGAAGCCCGAAGTCTTCTCGAAGATCCCCAAGCCCCCTCGCGACGAGGACACGAACCCCGAGGTGGCCCTCGAATACGCGATGACCCTCTCCAAGGTCCTCGGCGGCTCGGGCTATCCCCCCGACGAGACCCGACTCCGCGAGGTCATCCGCCGTTCCATGAAGCGAGGAATCGACGACCGCGCCAGCCTCGCCCGCCAGAACGCCGCGGTGGCCATCGGCTTCTTCGAGGATCGACGCGCGAAGCTCAAGACGATCAAGGTGCCGACCGTCGTCGTCCACGGCGCCGAGGACCCCTTGATCTCGGTCGACGGGGGCAAGGACACCGCCGCCAACATCCCGGGCGCGGAGCTCATCATCATCCCAGGCATGGGGCACGACCTCCCCGTCGCCCTCTCCAGAACGCTCGCCGAGGCCATCGCCTCGGCCGCGAATCGAGCCAAAGCGAAGTGACGGCCGAGAAGGCTCGACCGCTCGAACTCAAGCCAAGGCCGGCCCTCCGTCGCGACGAGGGGTCGGCCTTTTCCATGTCATTCCTGCCGGTTGGAAGGCTGGGCCTTCGCCTCGCGGTCGTCGCGGATGGCCTGCTCGACGTGCCCCATGTGGCAGACGCCCCACTCCTGCATCATCCGCAGGATCGGGCCCAGGGTGAGGCCGAGCTCCGTCAGCGAGTATTCCACCTTGGGCGGGACGACCGCGTAGACCTCGCGATGGACAAGGCCGACCGCTTCGAGCTCGCGGAGCTGGAGGGTCATCACCCGCTGCGTCACGAAGGGCATCATGCAGCGCAGCTCGCCAAACCGCTTGGTACCATCAAGAAGATGATACAGGATCATCCCCTTGTACTTCCCGCCGATTGCATCGAGGGTCGCCTCCACGGGGCAGCCCGCCGGGTCGAGCGTGTACTTCCTTGACTTCATCACGGCACGTCCTCGACAGGAACATTTTTGATACTAGGCCACAAGATTGTACGTTCTTGTCTTCGGGGGGACCAAGACCCAGAATACGCACGTCGCGGGACGGGCCGGCACCGGCCGTCGAGGTCGGGGCGACGGCAATGGCCGTCCGACATCGGTGCGATCGAGACACAACCTGCTCGAGGGGAAGGTGTTCGCCATGGCGCGTGTCGTGCGATTTCATGAGACGGGAGACCCCGAGGTCCTCAAGATCGAGGAGATCGAGCTGCCTCCGCCCGGCCCCGGCGAGGTCAAGCTCGGCATCAAGGCGATCGGGCTCAACCGGGCCGAGTCGATGTATCGCCGGGGCCAGTACCTCGAGGATCCCGTCTTCCCCGCCAAGCTCGGTTACGAGGCCTCCGGCATCATCGAATCAGTCGGGCCGGGGGTGGCGGGGTACGAGGTCGGCGACGCCGTCAGCGTGGTCCCGAACTTCTCGTTGCTGAAATATGGCGTCTATGGCGACGCCGCCATCGTGCCGGTGACGGCCCTGGCGAAGCACCCCGCGTCGATCTCGTGGGAAGAGGCCGCGGCCACGTGGATGCAGTACGCCACGGCCTATGGCGCCCTCATCGAGATCGCCGACCTGAAGGCGGGGGACACGGTCCTGATCCCGGCGGCCTCGAGCAGCGTGGGGATCGCCGCCATCCAGATCGCCCACATGGTCGGGGCCACGCCCGTCGCCCTGACCCGCACGAGCGCCAAGCGGGCACAGCTCGAGAAGGCCGGGGCCACCCACATCATCGCCACCGAAGAGCAGGACCTCGTCGCCGAGACGCTCAAGCTCACCGGCGGCAAGGGGGCGAGGGTCGTCTTCGACCCCGTCGGCGGCCCGACCGTGGATAAGCTCTGCGAGGCGATGTGCCGGTCGGGTATCCTCTTCCTGTACGGGGTCCTCAGCACCGAGCCGACCCCTCTGCCGCTCTTCCAGGTCCTCGCCAAGTGGCTCACGATCCGGGGCTACATCGTGATGGAGTTCACCACGAACCCCGTCACACTGGAGCGGACCAAGGCGTTCGTCGTGGAAGGGCTCGCCAGCGGCAAGCTCAAGCCCCTGATCGCGAAGACCTTCCCGCTCGAGCAGATCGTCGAGGCCCACCGCTACCTCGAGTCGAACGAGCAGATCGGCAAGGTCGTCGTCACGGTCTGAGCAAGCTGCGATTATCCTTTTGATTTCCAAATAGCAATACTTTTCAGATAAAAAGGGGCCGGGCACGAGCTGTTGCCCGGCCCCTCGGGAGGAACCATGAAGGCCGTCGGATACCGCAAGTCGCTGCCGATCACCGAACCCGAATCGCTCCTCGACGTGGAGCTGCCCGATCCGACGCCTTCCGGCCGCGACCTCCTGGTCCGGGTCCGGGCCATCTCGGTGAACCCCGTCGACAGCAAGGTGCGCAAGCGTGCCGAGCCGGAGCCGGGGGGCGTGAAGGTCCTCGGCTACGACGCCGCCGGCGTCGTGGTCGCCACGGGCCCCGAGGCGACTCTGTTCAAGACCGGGGACGAGGTCTGGTACGCCGGCTCGATCGCCCGTCAGGGGACGAACTCGGAGCTGCACCTCGTCGACGAGCGGATCGTCGGCAAGAAGCCGCGCTCGCTCGACTTCGCCCACGCCGCGGCCCTGCCGCTCACGGCGATCACCGCCTGGGAACTCCTCTTCGACCGCCTGGAGGTCGCCCCCGGCAAGCGGCCCACCGATCAGTCCCTGTTGATCATCGGGGCGGGGGGAGGGGTCGGCTCGATCCTCACGCAGATCGCCAAACGGCTCACGAGCCTGACCGTCATCGGCACGGCCTCGCGGCCCGAGACCTCGGAGTGGGTCCGGTCGCTCGGCGCCGATCACGTCATCGACCACACGAAGCCCCTTTCGGAGGAGCTCAAGCGGATCGGCCTGCCGCACGTCACGCACGTCGCCAGCCTGACGCAGACGGATACACACCTGGCCCAGATCATCGAGTCGCTCGCGCCGCAAGGTAAGCTCGGGCTCATCGACGACCCGCAGGGGATCGACATCACCGCCTTCAAGCGGAAGAGCCTCTCGGTTCACTGGGAATTGATGTTCACACGATCGCTCTTCGATACACCGGACATCATCGCGCAGCACCAGCTCCTCAACGAGGTCGCCGACCTCGTCGACACGGGCATCATCCGCACCACGATCAGCGACCACTTCGGCAAGATCAACGCCGAGAACCTGAAGCGGGCCCACGCCCTGCTCGAAAGCGGCAAGGCCAAGGGCAAGGTCGTGCTCGAGTCGTTCTGATCTGCCCTGGATCCTCCGCCGCCTGGCACTCCGCAGGCGGCGGAGGGTCGAATTCCTGACGCCCCCCATCCATCCCCTGGCAGACCGGCTCATCGACCGATCGCAGCCTGTCCGCATCACGCCTGAAGAGTGACTCGCCTGATCCTTAAAAAAGGGCGAGAGACCCTTCTCAAATCCTCTGATCACAGCCCCCTCACAAAACCACTCCATCCAAGCACGCGATAATGCTTTTGATGGAGATTTCCCGGGTCTCGTGACGGAAAACACCTCCTCAATCCGAATGCCCATTTGCGTCCGGTTCGCGGAACGTGTTTCCTATTGGGAACATCCGACGCAAGGCCTGGCAACAGGACTATAATTCCCCTCGATATGACGACAAGATGATGACGCACTTCATGTCTGGCAGGGTCGAGAGAGTCAGGCGTTCAGCCATAAAAAGCCAAGCCAGCTCGATCTAAGGCAGGTACCAAGGCTCACATCCGCCCCTGGATTTGTCACCTGGGATTTCGGTCGGCGGGTCGATGAGGATTCGGTGGGAGGTTGGACATCGGCTTCGCATTTGCAACATCTCTCCGATCGACCGAGCCGAGGACGTCGAAACGCCTGGAGACGCGTGCATGGATCTACTGAAACGGAAACGCGACCTGTGGGAAATTGCACGTTCGCTCGATGGCGAGGAGGCGATTTGCCTGATCTTCGAGAGCCTCCAGTTCTGCATCACCTTCGACCAGATCTCCTTGCCCGCCGCGATCGAGCTCATCGCGCGAGCCGAGATGACGGAGCATTTGCAGATCGAGGAGCAGATCTATCAGCCCCATCGCACAGGGTAGCGTGTCTCCGTCCCTCGTCTCTTTCATCACCACATACGACGTTCATTCAATCCTCGATATCGGTCCGGAATGTCATGGCGGTTTCTGCATGATTCTCGACAACCGCAGGAGACTGCGGATGGAAGGAGGCCTTTATGCACCCCACTTCGAACACGCAGCGCAGAAGAAAGGCCGAGCTACGGGCCCTGGCGAGCACCCCCGAAGGTTACGACATCCTGAAACGCCTCTATGACCGCACCAAACATGGGGAGGAAACCGACACGGTCGAGCCCGAGATGACCGTGGTGAGCCTCGTCGAGGTGGTCGCCTCCTCCGAGCTCTCGCTGCACGGCAACCTCAAGACCTAGAGGTTCACCCTCCGTCGGCAAGTTCGCGTCATCGATCGATCGAGGCCCGGGGCATCCCCCGGGCCTCTCGTCATTTGCGGCCGGCCCCGCCTCTCTGATAGAAACGTTCCCGGGACGGGCCTAAGCCTCGGGTATTCAATGACGGGCCGAACGCGCGAAACATGGCAACCGACATCACTTCGACTCCGGATCACCACATCAGGCCGGCGAGGGCGTTTACCCGCAATCAGGCCGTCTTCCTTCTCGCGATCCTGGCCGGGGCCACGGTCCTTCGATTCGTCCAGTTGGGGCGGGAGAGCCTCTGGTTCGATGAGGTCGTCACCATGCGGCTGGCCCGCGCGGACGGGCCGAAGGCGCTGATCTCGCTCCTGGATCAGATCGACGCGACACGGGCCCCGCTGCATCCGCTCCTGCTCCAGGGGTGGATCTCCGCCTTCGGACCTTCGGATGCCTCCGGGCGGGCGTTCAGCGTAGTTTGCGGGGTGGGGACGGTTTTGCTCGCCTTTGCCATCGGCCGGAAGGCGTTCGACGCCGGGACAGGGCTCTGGGCCGCCTGGTTCTGCGCCTGGAGCCCGCTCCTGGTGATGTACTCGCGCGAGGCGAGGATGTACGCCTGGATGGTCTTCCTGACCTCGGCCTGCTGGTGGCTCCTCTTCACATTCTCGGACGCGCTTCGGGGCCCGAAGGGGGGCATCTGGCCGCGAGTGGCCTATGTGCTGGGCCTGGTGGCCCTGATCCTCTCGCACCCGCTCGGGCTCCTGATGGTGGCGGCGCTGGGGCTGGCGTCGCTCATCGATCGCAGGGCGTACGGGCTCACGCTCAAGGGGTGGCTGCTCCTGCATGGGGCCGCCGGGTTGCTCGTGCTGGGTTGGATCCCAAAATACCTGGATCACCCGCCGTCGTACATCGTGGGGAGGCTTCCCATCCGGTTCCTGTTCGGGCTGCCGATCGGGTTCGTGGGGGGGGATTTCCGGGTGCTGGCGGCCTGCTCGGCGGTGATTGGGTTCGGCCTCTGGAAGGACCACAGGAGCCGGGTCGAGGGGGAAAGTGAGGGGGAGCCTGGTCCGCAGGCGGCGATCACGCGGTCGCTGCTGATCTGGTTCGCCGTCTCGCCACTCTTACTCTACGGCTATTCCTGGAGCACGCATCCGATCTTCGGCCCGGCGCGCTACACGCTGTTCGTCGGGCCGGCGTACCTCCTGCTGCTGGCGCGTGGCGTGGGTCGGCTCCCGTGGCAGGCTCGCATCGTCGTGGCCGGAGGACTCCTGGCCGTCGCCATCAGCCTGCTCCAGTCGATGGCCTATGCGCCGGGGATCAAGGCCGACTGGAGAAGCGCCGCGGCGTACTTGAAGCAACACGACCCGACCGCGGCCGTCGTCGTGCTCAACGCCAGGGTCGACGCCGCCCGGTATTATCTCGGCGCCGAGCGGACAGTCCTGCCGCCCCCGGAGAAGATCGACGTCCGGCCCGAGATCGGGGCGAGCCGGGTCTGGTATGCGCACGAGCGTCAGGCGGAGCGCCCGCTGACGGCATTGCCCAGGTTCCTCGTCGAGAGCAGGGATCGGCAGACGACCGTCGATTTCCCCGGCCTGCGCCTGATCTGGGAACAACCGACGCCAGGCCCACGCTGACGCCGAGGGCCCATCTCTGATATCAGCCGAAGTCCATTTTTCAAAGGCCGGGGCGGTCGGTTAAGATGCGAGGGCCCGACTTGCGGGGGCGAAACGGCGATCGACAAGGGTTGGGCGAGAGGCAGGGACAGAGGCATGGCGACGATCCTCGACGAAATCGTGGCATCGAAGCAGCGGGAGGTGGCCGCCGCGCGGCACCGGATGCCGCTGGAAGAGATGGAAGACCAGGCCATGTCGGCGTCGGCCCCGCCCGTCCGCGACTTCCGCGCGGCCCTCGCCGGCCCCGGGCCGATCCAGCTCATCGCCGAGGTGAAGAAGGCCAGCCCCTCGGCCAAGGTCATCCGGGCCGACTTCGAGCCGATCTCCATCGCCAGGACCTACCAGGCCCACGGCGCGGCCTGCCTCAGCGTCCTGACCGACGCCCCCTACTTCCAGGGACACCTCTCGTACCTGGCCCGCATCCGGGCCTCGGTCGCGATCCCGCTCCTGCGCAAGGACTTCATCATCGACGAATACCAGGTGGTCGAGGCCCGGCTCGCCGGCGCCGACGCCATCCTGCTGATCGCCGAGATCCTCGACGACGCGACGATGGCCCGCCTCCTCGCCCGCGCCCGCAGCCTCGGGATGGCGGCGCTCGTCGAGTTCCACGAGGAAGCGAACCTTCCCCGCGTGCTCGCCTGCGGTGCCGACCTCGTCGGGATCAACAACCGGGACCTCCGCCGGTTCGTCACCGACCTTGATTTGACCCTCCGGCTCCGCGACAAGGTCCCCCCCGAGGTCCTCCTCGTCAGCGAGAGCGGGATCCGCACGCGGGCCGACGTCGAGCGGCTCGAAGCGGCGGGAGTCTCGGCCATCCTCGTCGGCGAGACCCTGATGCGGGCCCCCGATATCGGCCTGGCCGTCGAGCGCCTCCTGGGCCTCTCGCCCGAGGAACCCGCCGTTGAGGCGACCGCGAGCGAAACGACCGCGAAGGCCTGATCCCGTCGCGTGCTTCGAAATGCAAACGCCCCGGGACGTTTCCCGGGGCGTATAGCGGTGTACGGAAGTCTTTCAACGCCGCATCAGGCTGTAACCACCGTTCCCGCCGTACCCGCCGCCGTTCCCGCCGTACCCGCCGCCATTCCCACCGTATCCACCCGTGCTCGGGCGGCCGCCACCTTGCTGACCCCAGACCGGGCCGTTGTTATTTGAGGGGTAGCCGCCGCCGTTCGAGGGGTAGCCGTGGCCGCCGTTGTTCGGGTAGCCGCCCGACTGGGCCCAGACCGGGCCATGATTACCCTGCTGCGGATAGCAACCGCCGGTCGGGCGGGGGGTCCAGCAGCCGCCGGTCGGCCGGGGATAGCCGCCACCGGACTGACCCCAGACGGGGCCGTTGTTGCTGGGCATGTTGCAGGGCGGGGGGCAGTATCCGCCGTTCTGGGGAGGCATCGGGTAGCCGTTGCCGGGGTTGTAAGAGGACGACCCGGGACGACCCTGGCCCTGGCTCTGCGGGTAGCCCCAGGATCGCGTGTCGGCCTTCGCCACCGAGGTCATCGCCACCACCGCCAGGCCCGCCACCGCCAACTTCGCCATGATCGTGTTCATCGTCGTGTGTCCCGTTTCGCTCGTGTGTCCCTTTCGAGGCCGTCCCACGGCCTTCTCGCAAGGGTTATCAGGAAGCGGACGACGGCCGGACACGACCCTCGAATAATTTTTTCGAGGCGGCGGCTCCCGGAGAAAATCAATCCGTCCGGACGAGCCGCGACTCCCCCTCGGGATCCGGCTCCAACAAGTCGAAATTGGGCCTGGCGGCGTTGGTGATCAGGATCATGTCCTCCCGGACCTGATAGCGAAGGCCGAGTTGGCCCAGGATCAGCGTGAGGGTCCGGCGGAGCGGCACGCCGGCGAGGTCGATCGTGACCCGGGCGTCCAGGGATTGCGCCACCTCCTTGAGACCGATCGGGTCGACGTAGATGTCGATCCCCCTGGGGAACTCGGGCGACCGGGTCGACGCCTTGACGTGCTTCAGGACCGCGTCCAGCGGCGTCGCCTCGGCGAAGTTCATGGCGACCTGCTGATCCAGGGTCTTGAGGATCGCCAGCGACTTCCCCTGGCTCGCCGCGGCCCGAGGGGTGGGATCCGCCGGAGCCCGGGGAGCGGCGATCGCGGCGACGATCGGGGCGTTCGCGAGGGTCTCGGCCTCGTCGCGGTATAACTGGGCCGAGAGATGTTCCAGGAGGCCGAGGTCGCTCGGCCGGCGCTGGTTCCGATCCTTGGCCACGAGTTGGACCTGATCCATCCGCTCCCGATGCTTCTCCAGGGCCCTGGCCTTGCGATCGGCGTTGCCCGAGACGAGGTCCCCTTCGGCCAGGCGGCGCGACCAGAGGTGGACCGCCTCAATATCGGCGTTCCCCTCGCGGAAGGCCTTGAAGGCGAGCTGATACCCGCGGGCGAAGACGGGATTATCGGCCTTCACCGCGTCGCGGAAGGGGCTCATCTCCGCCTTCTCAAGCTGAGGTTTGGCCTCGACGCGCAGGGCCATCGCCGCCTCGGCCTCGCGGGTCTTCGGCGCGGGGGCGGCGGCCGGTGCAGGGCCCACGGGAAGGGCAGGGGCAGGTTCGGGAGCCGCCTGGCCGAGTGCTGGTTTGGCGTCTCGATCACCCCTCAGCAACGTCCCGGCACCTGCGGCCGACGCGGCTACGGCGACCAGGACGAGGATCGCGGCCTTCGCCTGATCCCGGAAGAGCAGGGCCAGGGTCTCCTCCGCGAGAATCGCCGCATTGGCCGAGACCAGGGCTGTGGTCATTCCGCCGGTTGCGATCGAGGCTTCCATCGCCGCCTCGGCGGCCGTGGCGATCCAGGATTCGGGGACCATCGCCGAGGCATCCTGCGTCGCGATTGCCTCGAAGGCCACGAGCGCGGGGGCCAACCCGCGGCGAGCGATCCGCCCCTTGAGCATCTCCCTGGCTCGAGAGAGCCGCCCTTTGACCGTCCCGAGAGGCCAGCGGAGCCGCTCGGCCGCCTGCTCGTGCGTTCGCCCCTCCAGATAGCAGAGGACCATCACCGCACGGTACGAGCCGGGGAGCCGGCCGATCTCCTCGTCGAGCACCCTGGCGAGGTCGTCCCGGTGAGCGGAGGCGACGAATTCCTCGGCCGCCGCGGGCGCGGAGTCTTCCGACCAGGCGACGACCCGTTCCCGATTGCGACGGCGCAAGGCCTGAGTCCTGGCCTTCAGGGCGACGCGATAGGCGACCCCATGCAGCCAGGGGCCGATCGCCGCCCGGGGCCGCAAGATGTGGGCCCGCCGGGCCAGGACCAGGAACGCGGCCTGGAAGGCGTCTTCCACGTCCTCGGGATCGTCAAGGAGCCTGCGGCAGACACCGACGACCATCGAGCCGTGCAGGGCCACGAGCGCGGCGAAGGCTGCCTCGTCGCGACGCTCCCGGAACCGGCGGAGCAGCTCACGCTCGCTCAAGCCCGAGAGGGTCCCCAGGCCGAAGACCTGCCGGATCTGCTTCCAAACTGCGCCGGAACGCATGCTGCTCGACATGAGTCGGCCTCTCCTTTGAGATCGTGGAATCGTCTCCGTTCCACGGTCTATTGTCCGGAGAGGGGTCGAGAGATACAGGTTTTTCCGATTTTTCTGGCCGGGGCAGTGTTCGACGCGGCCCTTGCTTGCGGTTATCGCGTCAGATAGTTTCTCGTTCCCACCTTACCCGCCGAACTACCCCGCCCTCGAACCTCTGGAGTCCCCGCCATGACGCTCGGCCTGTCCACTCGCGTGAAAGCGTTGCTCGCAGGATTGATCGGGATGGCTGCAAGCTGTGCGCTCGGCGAGGACGTGCCCAGGCCGCGGCCATCGAACCGGCTGATCGTTTCTCCCAATGGTCCGCTCGATGGTGGCGACTTTGGACCGCGCACGCCCGGTACGAAAACCTCGGGACTGCAAGAAGCGTTCGATGCCGCCAAGCTGCGCGGAATGGACCTGGAAATCTCCGGTGGAAACTGGACCGAAGGGAAGACCTCCGCCGTCGTCTATAACTTGCAAGAAACGCTGCATATCCCCTGGATGCAGAACGCCCGGGTCGACAGCGGGCATGCGGTCCTGAATTACACCCCGAAGACCGGCGATGCCGTCGTCTTCGATAGCCAGATGAGCGGCTATTATCGCTTCGGCCTGATCGTCTCGAATGCGGATGGGGCCGTCGTCCGGATCGCCCCGAAGAGCAAGGGGCCCGACGGCTTCCGCGTCGTGACCGCCTGCGAGTTCGTCTTCAACGCCCTGGTCGGGGGCGGAGGCGCCTGGCCTGGTGGGGAAGCACACAACTCGGAACTCGACCGCTCGAGACGCTGGGTCGGGACCGGCCTCTGGCTAGATGGCTCCAACGGCTCGATCGATGCCAACAAGATCACGGTGGTGGAGACCGTCGGATGCGGCTCCGGCCTGAAACTCACCGGCGGAGTCTCGCGGAACACGATTGAAGAGGTCAACATCCATCTTTGCAACGACCACATCCAGATCGGAGCCGCCGAGGATGCCGCGCCCGCCGACAACCGAATCTCCGCGTTCATGGACTGCCAGAAGATCGAGACGGCGACCGGCGCGACGGTCTTTGGGTCGCGAAACATGCTGACCCTCAGCACCCGTCCGTTCCCCAAAGGGGCGGATTTGACGTTGGGGAAGACGGCCGCCGGTAACGTCATCCTGTTTCAATCTCCCTCCCGGCTCATCGACCACGCACCGAAGGGCTCCAATTTTCTGCTTGGCGTTCCGCCCACGACCATCACCGCAACGAAGTAGCGGTAGTGTCACTCCACCGGCAGGCCGTCCCCCTTGCTGAGGTCGAAGGTCCAGAACGAGGCGACCGTGTAGCGGACGCCTTGCGTGACCTTGGTGACGCCGTGCAGGTACTCGAGCGTGCCGGGGAAGAAGACGAGCATGCCGGGCGTGATCTTGGGGGCCAGGCGCTGGTTGGGGAAGAAGATCTGCCCCCCTTCGTAATCATTGTTCACGTAGATCAATGACGCGAAGGCTCGCCAGGCGTAGGGGTGCGGGGCGCCGTTGGGGTTCTCGGCGTCGGCGTGGGGGGCCTGGTCGAACCCTTCGGGCCAGCGGACGATCTGCAAGGTGTCGGCGGTGATCGGCTGGGTCAGGCCGTACGACTGGCGGATCTCCCGGCCCACGCGCTTGCGGATCTCGACGAGCTGATCCCTGGCGGCCGGGTTGAGGAACTCGGTGGCGTGGGCGATCCGCGAATTCCAGTAGCCCTGGGCCCGGGTATCCCAGGTGGTCAGGGTCTTGGCGCACTGGATGATGTCCGCGCATTCCTGGGGGGACAGGAAGTTCTCCCGGACGACGATCGCCATGTCTCGGCCCTCCGTAGTTCCGACCTGCTGCGCAACGCGCCTCGACCGCGACCTTGCGATCCTGGGCGTGGGCCGATTATAGGCGATTCGGCTCAAAGCACGAGTTCTCTTCGCGGTCGCGAAACGGCGGCGCTCAGCGCCCGAGTTCGCGGGCGTGCCAGCCGATGGCGTAGAGGTGGTCGAGGTGGAGCGGGTTGAAGAGGCCGCGGACTCCCCTAGGGCCGGGGACGCAGAGGTTGTTGACCCCCGGGCGGTCGACCTGGCAACTGAACCCGCTGGCACCCGGGACCCAGATGTGCTCGAGGTAGTTCGTTGTCGAGACGACGTCGAGTTCGTCGAAGAGCAAGGGATGCTCGGCGATGGACGGGTCGAGGACGGAGATCCGGCCGACGCGACGCCCCGTGTGCTGGAGCAAGAACCGGGCGGCGGCGGCGATCGTGAGGCAGCCCGAGCTCTGGCCGACGAGGTGGACGCTCGCCGGGTCGACGCCCGCGTTCAGCAGGGCATTCCCGAACGCATGGCCCTGGGCGATGGCGTTCTGCCGGATGACGGAAGGCCGGACGCTCGGCATCGTCGCCGCGTTCCAGTCCCAGCCCACGACGTTGACCCCCGCGCCATACTTCCGGCCGATGGACTCGGCGTAGCGCTCGGCCATGGCGAAGTGCAGGACCGGGTGATAGGGGTTGAGGCCGTGGGTCACGGCCACCGTGGGGAGGCTCGGGTTGATCGGATCGAACGGGCGGGCGCCGGCCGTGTAATTGACGAGGATCCCGGGGGCATGGTCGCCCCCCTTCACGACGATCTTGGCGCTGAGGTCAGGTCCCGCCTGACCCAGGATCGAGGCCGCGAGGAGTGTGGCAAGGGAAATCATGACGGTTCGGTGGCGCCTGACCAGGGTGTCGCGATTGACCCTCGGTGGTCGCCTCCCCATTCCGTCGGGCAATTCTAGCACGCGGCGGGCACGCTCGCGGCGAGAAGGGCTCGGGGCGCGGGCCTCACTTCGGATATCCTTGCTCCCTGGCCGAAAGGATCGGGGCGACGGGACGTCCGACCGATCCAAGACTCTCGACGTATCCTGGAGTGACGCTCGATGCAACTGACAACGCTCGGAGAGACCGGGCTCGCCGTCTCGCGGATGGGGATCGGCCTGGCGGCGCTGGGACGCCCCGGGTACATCAACCTCGGGCACGCGGCCGACCTCCACGGAGACCTCGAGGTCGAGACGATGGAGGCAGGTGCCTTCGAGGTCCTCGACGCCGCCCGCGAGGCCGGGGTCCGCTACCTCGACGCCGCCCGCTCGTACGGCAGGGCCGAGGCCTTCCTCGGCCGATGGCTCGAAAGCCGAGGCATTGAGCCGGGGTCGGTCACCGTCGGATCGAAGTGGGGTTATACCTACACGGCGGGATGGAAGGTCGAGGCCGAGAAGCATGAGGTCAAGGACCACTCGCTTGCGACCTTGAGGCGCCAGGTCGTCGAGAGCCGCGAACTGCTCGGGTCTTATCTCGACCTCTACCAGATCCACTCGGCCACGCTCGAGAGCGGCGTGCTCGAGAACGGCGAAGTCCTCGACGAGCTGGCCCGCCTCCGCGAAGGGGGCCTCAAGGTGGGGCTGTCCGTCTCAGGGCCTCGCCAAGCCGAGGTGATCCGCCGGGCGATCGAGGTGAACGCCGCGCGAGGCCGGGTCTTCGACTGCGTCCAGGCCACCTGGAACCTGCTGGAAACCTCGGCCAGCGAGGCCCTTGCGGAAGCCCGCAAGGCAGGGGTGGGGGTCATCATCAAGGAAGGTCTGGCCAACGGCCGGCTCACCGATCGCAACGCCAAGCCGGCCTTCGCGGACAAGCGGAGCCGGCTCGAGAAAGCATCGGCCGAGCTTGGCGTGACCATCGACGCCCTCGCGCTCTCCGCCGTGCTGGATCAAGGCTGGGTCGACGTCGTCCTGAGCGGGGCCGCCACCGTCAACCAACTCCGGGCCAACCTCAAGGCTTTGGGCGTAACCTGGGATGCGAGCCTGCGCCAGCAGTTCGCCGGATTCGCCGAGCCTGCAAACGAATACTGGGAGACGCGGGCGAAGCTGGCCTGGAATTGAATCAGAGCAGGGGGATGGGCGTCACGTCTTGACGCCCCAGACCTGGAAGACGCGAGGGAGGGTCGTCAGCGCCGCCGGGTCGTAGGCCTGCTCCGTCAGGTCGGCGACGAGCGAGGCCACCTCATCCTCCGAGGCCAGGCCCTCGGCGACCACGCTGTCGCCGATCAGCTTCATGGTGATCGGGGCCATCTCCTTCACGTCGCCCGACAGAGCTGCGGGTTGGATGAGGTGGACCCGGACATCCTCGATCCCCACCTCGTGGAAGAGCGAGGCGAGCCTCGGCCCGATCTCGGCATCGCCCCCGCGACGGCGGACGACCTCGCGGTAGAGTTCGACATAGCGGTCGAAGGGGGCGGAACGGGGATAGCAGAGGTGCCCGGCGAACTCGACATCCTCCGCGACGACCACGCCTCCTTGACGCGTCGCCAGGGCCATCCCGTCGAGCACGGCTTTGGGGTTGGCGACGTGGCTGAGCAGGAACCGGGCGTAGGTGAGGTCGAAGCTCTCCTCGGGCCACAGGGTCAGCGCGTCCCCCTGCACGCAGCGCACGTTGGCGGCCCCCGCGGCCTCGGCGTAGGCATGCACGAGGCCCAGGATCGTGCCGTCGGAGTCGAGCCCGACGACCTCGCCGCTCGGCCCCACGCGGCGGCTCAGTTCCAGCGTGACCTGCCCCCCGCCGCAGCCGACGTCGAGGCAGCGCCAGCCGGACTTTACGCCGACCTCGTCGAGCAGGCGCCCGGTGCCGGGCCGCATGACCCTCGCGAGGGTCTTCAGACGCGCATCGCCGTCGCGCCCGCCTCGAATCACGTACGTGCTCATGCCGCATGCCTCGCCCAAAGGATCCGACAAGGCTGACCCCAGCATCAGGGCGGAGCGTCCCGCCAGGTCGGATCATGGCCGATGCCCGGGGCTTTCGCAAGGCACATTTGCGTCGAGCATGCCGCGTGATCTTTCACGCGACGTCTTGGTGCATCACCTCTGTCGATTTCTCGGCCTTACCTGGCCGACCCAGCCCGAAGCCCGCCCAGGCCGTGGCGAAGATCGAGAGCCAGGCGAGGAGGACCACGGCGTTCTGCCAGTTCGCCCGCGTCTCCTGCGTCAGGCCATTGTCGAGCAGGCTCGCGAGCCTCGCGCCGTCGCGGGCCTCGCCCGATCGTCGGTTCAGCTCGGCGATGGCCCGGGGACGCAGGGCTTCGACCTCCTCCTTCGGCATCCAGAGCGTCTTCGAGGGAGCGGAGCGGGCCTCCTTGTCATACCGGGCGGCGGTGAGCTCGTACTTGACCTCATCGCGGCGATGGAAGAATCCCAGCTCCAGGACGCGCGAGCCTCGAGCGACGCCGAAGCCCCGGCGGATCACAGCCGAGTCCGTCGTCTTCACGTTGAACGCCCAGACCGGGCCGATCCCCCGGCGAGTTTGCCGGGGTCCGCAAGACTCCGACCGCGTTCGAATCAAAGGAACTGATAGCGGGCGACGACGACGGTGACGTTGTCCCTGGCCGGGCGGCTGAGGGTCATATCGATCAGCGCCTGACAGGCGTCGTCCGGCTCGGGGTGCTGCTCCAGGACCTGACTGATCTCCTCGTCGCTGAGCTCGCTGTAGAGGCCGTCGCTGCAGAGGAGCACGCGGTCTCCGTCGGAGAGGACGCACGAATCCACGTCGACCTCCACCGACTTGTCATTACCCCCCAGAACGTTGGTCAGGACGTGCTGGAGCTTCTTGGCCTTGGGCGAGTCGGGGGGGACGACCCCCGAGTCGATCAGGACCTGCCCGAGGTTGTGGTCCTTCGTCAGGCGCCGCAGGGTCCCGCCGCTGTAGATATAAGCCCGGGAGTCGCCCACGTGCATGACGAAGAGCTTCGGCCCGGTCGAGTAGCAGACCGTCATCGTCGTCGCCATGCCCGTCAGCCTGGGGTTCTCGCGGGCCTCGGCGTGCAAGGTCTGATCAATCAGGCGGAAGAGGACCTCGGCCTTGTGCCGAAGGTCTTCCGTCTCCTGCTCGTTCACCCTGACGGTCCACTTGATCTCGTCGCCGCCGAGCTCCCAGCCGGTCCGCAGGGCGAGCAGGCTGGCGAGCTCGCCGAAGTTCTGCCCCCCCAGTCCGTCGGCGACCGTCAAGGTATAGGCGTAGTCCTCGTTGGACTCGAGGATCTCCTGCGGCAGGCTCGAGGCGAGGACCTCGCGGCCTCGATAGCGTTTGACCACGAGGAACTGGTCCTCGTTGTTGGGACGCTTGTTCCCCGGGTGCGACTTCCCGCAGACGTCGACCTTCACCCGGATCTTCGGCTCGCTCTCATAGAACTGAGAGACTTGCTGGTCGAACGCGATGAACTCGCCGGTGTCCTGTTCCGCCTTGGATTTCATGGGGGGGTTCCCTGAAGGACTCACCCTCGGCCCGAATGCCATCGCACGGGAGATTCATTGGAGCCGAACGCCGGGAGACTTGCCACGACAATTCGCGTGCCAGTCATCCCGTTTTCCGGGACCAGGTCGACCGGGCATGCAGACGGGGAGGGGCCGCGCGGCCCGATGGCCGGCTCGGCTCCCTCCCGCCGAGGCGTGGACGACCTCAGGCGTACGGCAAGGTCCAGGGCTTGCGGTACTCCCGGCGATAGGCGAGCGTGTCGCGCCCGGCCTCGCCGACGAGGTCATTCTTCTGCTTATCCCAGCGCACCGTCTTGCCGGCCAGGAGCGAGACGTTGGCGAGGTGGCAAACGGCAGTCGTCTGGTACATCGAGGGGAGGTTCGATCTGGGGCGGTCGCGGGTCTCGATGCACCTGAGGAAGTCCTGCACGTGGCTGGTCAGGCCGTTGTACTCCCCCTCGATCTTGGGCTTCTCGCGCTCCTTGCCGTCCGGCCCCTTGATCGTCCAGCCGCCTCGCCAGACCATCAGCGAGCTGCCGTCGGCGGCGATGAACTCGGTGCCGTGGTCGGGGCCGCCGTCGAGGCTCTTCCGGCCGGTCTCCCAGTGCAGGACGAAGCCGGGGAACTTCATCAGGGCGAGCTGCGTGTCGGGCGTCGTGCGGTCATCCCCCGGATACGCGAGGCTCCCGCCGTAAGAGGTCACCTCCTCCGGCATCACAAGGTCGGTGTCGGGGCTCATGCCGAGCAGGGCGATGTCCATCATATGAACGCCCCAGTCGCCGGTCATGCCCGCCGCCGTGTTGAAGAACCAGCGCCAGTTGTAATGGCAGTTCTTCTCGGTGTACGGCACCATCTCCGCAGGGCCGACCCAGAAGTCGTAGTCGAGCCCCTGGGGCGGGTTCGTGGCGGCGTTGTGGCCGAGCTGGTTGTTGTCCGACTTCCAGGCGCGGCAGGTGGTGATCTTGCCGAGCTTGCCGCTGCGGATGTACGCCACGGCGTCTGCGAACTCGCGGGTGCTGCGCTGCCAGGTGCCGACCTGGACGACCCGCTTGTGCCTCGTGGCCGCGTCGACCATCGCGCGGCCTTCGGTGATGTTGTGGCTGATCGGCTTCTCGCAGTAGGCGTCCTTGCCGGCATCGCTCGCGTGGATCGAGGCGAGGGCGTGCCAGTGGTCGGGGGTGCCGATGATGACGGCGTCGATGTCCTTCCGCTCGAGGAGCTTGCGGAAGTCCTTGAAGATCTCGGGCCGCTTGCCCTGCTTCTTCTCGACCTGATCGGCGGCCTCGCGGGCGTGCGACTCGTCCACGTCGCAGACGGCGGCGACCGGGATCTTCTGATCCATGAAGACGCCCATGTTGTGCCGGCCCATGCCCCCCGCGCCGATGAGGCCGATGACGGGGGCCTTGGCCGCCGATTGCGGCGGGTCTTCGGCCCGAGCCGACCTGGCCCCGACCGCCGCCAAACCGAGCGAGTACGACGCGGCGGCGACGCCCGTCGTTCCCATGAATCCACGTCGAGTCAGTTGATCAGCCATGTGTATCCTTCTCCGCTGGTTCTGCGTGACGACCGGCTTCCGCAGTGGGGCAAGAGGGATCCCCGCGAGACGAAGCAGCCGGTCATTGTGCCACCGCGGTCGGGCCGACGAAAGGTGGGCCCGACCGCGCCAAGAGCGAACCCAACGAGACAACAGAAACGACATACACTCAAATACCCATACAACCTCAGGCGAACCCGAGGACCGGATGCGGCGCGTACGGCTCTTCGAGGCGGGCCACTTCCTCGGGTGTGAGCCTGACCCCGAGCGCGGCGATGGCGTCCTCAAGGTGGTGGGGCTTGGTCGCGCCGATGATCGGCGAGGTCACGCCGGGCTTGCCGATCAGCCAGGCCAGCGCGACCTGCGAGCGCGGGATCCCCCGCGCCGCGGCGACTTCTCCCACCCGGTCGATGACCGCGTGATCGGTCTCCTCGGTCCTGGCGTAGAGGGTCTTGCCGAACTCGTCGGTGCCGGCTCGCTCGGTGCTCGAGCGTTCCTCCCAGGCGCGAGCCAATCGGCCTCGGGCCAGGGGGCTCCAGGGGATGACGCCGATCCCCTCGGCCTGGCAGAGGCCCATCATCTCCCGCTCTTCTTCGCGATAGAGCAGGTTGTAATGGTTCTGCATCGAGACGAACCGCGTCCAGCCGTGGAGGTCGGCCAGGTAGAGCGCCTTGCAGAACTGCCAGGCGTGCATGGACGAGGCCCCGATGTAGCGGACCTTGCCCGCCTTCACCACGTCGTGGAGCGCCTCGAGCGTCTCCTCGATCGGGCTCTCCCTGTCCCAGCGGTGGATCTGATAGAGGTCGATGTAATCGGTGCCCAGTCGCCGCAGGCTATTGTCGACCTCCGACAGGATCGCCTTTCGCGAGAGGCCCCGGCCGTTCGGATCCTTCCGCATCGCGTGGTAGACCTTCGTCGCGATCACGACCTCGTCGCGTTTGGCCATGTCGCGGAGGGCGCGGCCGACAATTTCCTCGCTCGTGCCGTCGGAGTAGGAGTTGGCCGTGTCGAAGAAATTGATCCCCAGGTCGAGCGCCCGCCGGATGAACGGGCGGCTCTGCTCCTCGGTGAGGGACCAGAGGTGTGCCCCCCGCTCGGGCACCCCGTAGCTCATGCAGCCGAGGGTCAGTTGGGAGATCCGCAGGCCGGTCCTGCCGAGTCGTACATAATTCATGAGTCACCCCGCTTCCAAGTCTGCCGATGTTTCTCGTCGAACCCCGCCCCGATCAGATCCACCGCAGGGCGACGACGAGGATGCAGGTCTGCTCGACGAGCTGGCTGAGGATCCAGCCGATCCCCACGATCACGCCGAGCCGATCGAGCCAGTCGCCGCTGCGCCTCCAGCCGGCTCCCAGGAAGAGCGCGATCCAGGTCCCCTCGACGGCCCAGGGGACATTCTGCGCGATGGTCGGGATCAACGCATTGATCCGGGCGGCGAAACCCCTCGACGACGCGTCCTCGAGGCCGACGGTCGTCGCCAGGATGACGAGCGGGATCAACTGCAGCACGATCACCAGGGTCCCCGAGGCACAGGCGACCGCCCCCGGCTGCTGCCAGTGCCTCCGCGGGCGAACCCCCGACGACAGCGTGCGCAGGAGGAAGAGGGCCGCCGTCCAGCAGAGGAGGACGGGCACGGCCGTCAGGTTCCCCAACAGCACGTCGTTGATGATCTTCAACTTCCCGGTCGCCGGGAGCATCGTCAGGTCGATGCCCTTCGAACGCGCCAGGGCCAGCCCCGCGGCCGTGGCGGCGGTCAGGATCATCACATCGCCGATCGTGAGCCCGCGCCGGACCTTCGGCCTCGTCTCGAGATTCGTTGAGTCGCTCAGGTCACCGCCCTCCCTTCGTTACCTATCCGCGAGTCGCAACGATGCCTTTCGGACTTACGAAGGCATTGCCGAGGCCGGCGCGAACGCGGGGGGCCGGCTCGACCCCGAGCCGCCAGGCTCACGTCGGACACATGGACGCATCAAGAACAGACCTTGTGATAGTGCAACCGCGCGGCGGGTTCAAGCATCCGGCGATCTCCAGGGATGGGAAAGCCAAAAATGTCGTCGACGATCGCTTGTGCCTTTCGTTTTGAGCATGTAGAGCCAGCATCGTGTGCTCGATATTCTCCGGTTTTTTCGGCCTAGATCTGTTCGTGTCCGATTCCGACGTATTCGGGCACTTCCCTTGCCCCATGCCGGGGGAGTATAGTAGGGCAGGTCGTGCAGGGGTTGCCCCCTCAGTGTCACGAGTCTCCTCCCCTCTTCCGGCGGCTATCCCATGGATCTGCACACCATCAATCGAGTCCGCCGCCCCGCGCGGGCGGAGGAGATCGCCTCGTGGGAGGCCGGATACGCCTGGCTCGCCGGGGGGACCTGGCTCTTCTCGGAGCCCCAGGTCAACACGCACACGCTGATCGACCTCGAGTCGCTCGGCTGGGCCTCGCTCGAGGCCTCTGAGGCCGGGCTCGAGGTCGCGTCGACGTGCAAGGTCGTGGAGCTCGACCAATTCGCGGAGCGGGCCCCGGCCGACTGGACGGCGGCGCCCTTGCTCCGCGACTGCTGCCGGTCGTTCCTCTCCTCGTTCAAGATCTGGAACGAGGCAACGGTCGGGGGCAACGTCTGCATGTCGCTGCCGGCGGGGCCGATGATCTCCCTGACCGCCGCGCTCGAGGGGGTCTGCACCCTCTGGCCGAGGGGGGGCAAGCCCCGTTACGTCCCGGTCGCCGAGTTCGTCACGGGCAACCACCAGAACGTCCTCGCCCCCGGCGAACTCCTGCGGTCGATCTACCTCCCCGCCTTCGCGCTCCGCAAGCGGTACGTCTTCCGCCGGTTCACGCTCACCCACCTCGGACGATCCGAGGTACTGCTCGTCGGCACGCAGTCGACCGAGCATGGGGATCTCCTGCTCACGATCACCGCCGCCACACTCATGCCGATCCAGCTCCGCTTCGAGAGCCTCCCCACGGCGGCCGAGCTTAAGCGTGCGATCGACGACGCGGTGCCCTTCGACCTGTACCTCGACGACGTCCACGGCTCGCCCGCCCACCGCAAGCACCTGACGTATTACTTCGCCGAACAGATCCGCTCGGAACTCTCCTCCCGTCTCGCCTGATCGGGACCACCTCGACCCGGGGAACTGCCATGAACTTTCAGATCAACGGCAAGGCCTTCGCGGCGGAGCCTCGTCCCGGCCAGTGCCTGCGCACCTTCCTGCGGAGCCTCGGGTGGTTCGGCGTGAAGAAGGGCTGCGACGCCGGAGACTGCGGCGCCTGCACGGTCTGGCTCGACGGCAAGCCGGTCCACAGTTGCCTCGTCCCCGCGTTCCGGGCCGAGGGGCGCGAGGTCACGACGCTCCAGGGGCTGGCCTGCAACGGTGAGCTCCACCCGATGCAGAAGGCCTTCCTCAACGCCCAGGCCTTCCAGTGCGGCTTCTGCGCGGCGGGCATGGTGATGACCTCCGCGAGCCTCTCCGAGGAGCAGAAGCAGGACCTCCCGTTCCACCTCAAGGGCAACCTCTGCCGCTGCACCGGCTATCGCGCGATCGAGGACGCCGTGCGCGGCGTCGCGTCGGTCGACGAGGACAGGGCGGGGCACGCCTGCGGGTCGAGCCTCCCCAACCCGCTGGCCGAGCGGATCGTCACGGGCAACGCCTGCTACACGATGGACGTCGAGATGGAGGGGATGCTCCACCTCAAGGTCGTCCGCTCTCCCCACGCCCACGCCCGGATCCGGGCCGTCCGCAAGGACAAGGCGCTGGCCATGCCGGGGGTCCACGCCGTCTACTGCTTCGAGGACGTGCCGAGGCGTGCCTTCACGACCGCCGCGCACGACGACTTCCACGTCGACCCCGACGACACGTACCTGCTCGACAACGTCGCCCGGTTCATCGGGCAGCGGGTCGCGGCGGTCGTCGCCGAGACGGAGGCCGCCGCCGAGGCCGCCTGCCGGCTCGTGGAGATCGACTACGAGGTCCTCCCCGCCGTCTTCGACCCCGAGGAGGCCATGCTCCCGGGCGCCCCGAAGATCCACGGCGGCAAGGGGGTCGAGTCCCGGATCGAGGACGCCGAGCACAATATCTTCAAGAAGATCGAGGCCGAGGCCGGCGACACGGCCAGCGGCTTCGCCGAGGCCGATGCCATCTACGAAGGCACGTTCTCGATGCCGAAGATCCAGCACGCGCACATGGAGACGCACGGCACGATCGCCTGGGTCACGGCCGACGACCGCATCCACGTCCGCACCAGCACCCAGACGCCCCACCTCATCAAGCTCAAGCTCGCGCACCTGTTCGTGAAGAGCCCGGAGCAGATCCGCGTCTTCTCCGAGCACGTCGGCGGCGGCTTCGGCGGCAAGCAGGAGATGCTGACCGAGGACCTCTGCGTGCATGCCGCCCTGGACCTCGGCCGCCCTGTGAAGTGGGAGTTCACCCGCACCGAGGAGTTCACCGCGACGGTCTCCCGCCACCCGATGAAGATCACGATCAAGCTCGGCGGGAAGCGCGACGGCACGCTCACCGCCATGCAGATCCATACCGTCTCCAACACCGGGGCGTATGGCAACCACGCCGGCGAGGTGCTCGCCTCGTCGCTCGGGTCGGCGATGGCCACCTACCGCTGCCCGAACAAGAAGGGGACCGGCTTCGCGGTCTACACCAACATCGTCCCCGCGGGCGCCTTCCGCGGCTACGGGGCCTCGCAGCCGGCCTTCGCCATCGAGTCCGCCATCGACGAGCTCGCCAGGAAGCTCGAGATCGATCCCTTCACGTTCCGCCGCGAGAACATGATCCGGGAAGACGACCCGATCCACAGCATATGGCCGTCGCCGCACGACAGCGTGATCGGCAGCTACGCCCTGGACCAGTGCCTTGACTTCGTCGAGGAGGCCCTGGCCAGCGGCCGGGGCGAGCCGAAGCCCGAGGGGGACGACTGGCTCGAAGGCCGAGGCGCCGCCATCCACGCGCAGGACTGCGCCCCGCCGACGGAGCACCGCTCGGAGTCTCACCTGTCCTTGCTCCCCGACGGCACGTTCCACCTCGGGGTCGGATCGGCCGAATTCGGCAACGGCATCCGCAATGCGCAGAGGCAGGTCGCGGCCTCGGTGCTGAACGCGAAGGCCGGTTCCGTCGCCATGGACTTCGCCGACACGGACAAGACCCCCTATGACACGGGGACGTTCGCCAGCACGGGCATCAGCATCGCCACCCTGGGCGTGCAGAAGGCGGCCGAGGCCCTGCGGGAGAACCTCCTGGAAGTCGCCAGCAAGCTCACCGGCGCGCCCGTCGGGGATTGCGTCCTCGGCGACGGGCACGTCCGCTGCGGCGACCGCACGCTCCCGCTGAAGGAGCTCTTCGAGACCGCGCCTCAGCCCGGCAAGCTCCACGCCTCGCGCAAGGCCTACGGGTCGCCGCGCTCGACGGCGTTCATGGCGCACGGCTTCCGGATCGCCGTACACCGGGTCACGGGCGAGATCCGGATCCTCCAGAGCGTCCAGGCCTTCGACGCCGGCACGATCATCAACCCCATGCAGGCGAAGGGGCAGGTCGAGGGGGGGATCGCGCAGGGGATCGGGACGACCATGTTCGAGCGCATGGTCTTCGACGCCTCGGGCACCCTCGTGAACTCGACCTTCCGGAACTACCGGATCCCCGCGTTCGCCGACATCCCCAGATCCGAGGTCTTCTTCCCCGAGACCCGCGACCGCTACGGGCCCCTGGGCGCGAAGCCGGTGGGAGAGGCCCCGATCGTCCCCATCGCCCCGGCGATGGGCAACGCGATCGCCGACGCCACGGGGGTCCGCTACTTCAGCCTACCCTTCAGCGCCGACCAGATCTTCGCCAGGCTCGCCACCTCGCGCCCCGCGACGGCGAAGCCGGCTCCTTCTCCCGAGATGGAAGCCGCCGTTGGCGCGTCTTGAGACGCCCCATCGAAGCCTGAAAGAAATCAAAACGGGCCGGGGTTCCTTGGGAACCCCGGCCCGCGTCGTTGACGGTCTGAAGTCGGCTCGGGCTCAGGAGAGGAGCTTGTCGACTTCGGGGAGTAGCTTGGCGAAGTTGAGCTTGCTCGGGCAGGCTTCGCGGGCGGCCTCGAGGTCGACCCCGGCCCAGTTGCGTTCGACCTCGGTGAGCTCCTGGTAGTAACGACGAGCCTCGCTGCGATAGCCGTGGTGCTCGTGGTAGGTCAGGTAGCGGACGAGGTCGCCGAGGCGGGCCTGCGTGCCACCGGCCTCCGCGCACTTGCCTTCGCAGTCGGCGCAGAAGGTGGGGTTGGACGACAGGGCGGCGGCCTGGAGCTGCTGCAGCTCATTCGCGTTGAACGGCTCGAACCGCTTGGCCGCGTCGACATTCTCGCGGATCTGGTCGGTGTTGTTCATGGTGACGCAGATGGTCGCCATGCGCTCGTCGGTCCAGATTGCCTGCAGCAGGCCCTGGAACGGGTTCAGCTTCTTGTCCTTGAGCATCGGGGCGAGGCGGTGGGCCGTCTCGTCCATCGCCGATCGCTTGGCCCCGCCGCCGAACTGGCCGGCCGTCTGCTTCATCGAGATCAGGCCAATGCCCGCCTTGTAGGCGGCGTCGAGCGACTTGTTCAGCGGCGTATCCTTGATGAGGAACGGGCTGTACTGGAGCATGATCGCGTCGACGAACCCGCCATCGGCGGCCGACTGGATGAGCTCCGCGCGGGTGCGGTGGTGGGTCGAGAAGCCTACGTACTTGGCCTTGCCCGACTTCTTGATCTTCTCGATGGCCTGGCCGAACTCGCGGCTCTTGGGGAAGTCGACGGCCTCGCCGTGATCGCCCATCGCGTGCCAGAAGTAGAGGTCGAGGCGGTCAGTCCCGCACGCCTCCAGCCGCTTGTCGATGTCCGCAACGAACTGATCGACGCTCCTGGCGCCGGTCTTGCTCACGAGGAAGATCGTGTCGCGGACCTCCGGCCTCTCGGCGAACCAGCGCTTGAAGTTCGGCTCCGATCCATAGGATGCAGCCGTGTCGAACGTGCGGACGCCGTTGGCGTAGGAGAGCCTGATGAGGCGGTCGACGCCCGAGGCCCGCCAGGTCCCCTGGTTCAGGATCGTGACGTCGACGCCCGTCTTCCCGAGCTTGCGCCTGGGGACGGCTTCGACCTTCGGGGCGGCTGCGGCGGGCGCATCGGCGGCCCTGGCGCCTGGGGCAAGGCTGAGAGCGGCGGCCGTGGACAGGGCCCCGGCCTGGAGGAAGCTACGGCGATCCGTCATTGCATTCGGGTCGTGAGACATGACTCGCATCTCCTCGTTTTGTGAAGGCCTTCGGCATCGAGGCGGCTCCAACCGCGGGGGTGAAGCCGTGGATCTGACATCCGGGATGGGCGCGTCGTCATCCGCTCTTGATCGTCATTGCGGCGAAACGTTCGTCAACCGAACCGTTTGGTGCCACTCGGGAGTGCGTCGTTCTCAACAGACGGTTGCGTGCGTCCTTCGAGGGATAGGCTCCGGCGCTATAATGCCAGAGGAGTGTGGCAAAGTCCGCACCCCGGCGCAATTCCCGCCGATTTCTCGAAAGGCGCGGATCGCCCCACTCCCTATTCCGGAATCCCTCGCGGAACGTTACCGGGAATCTCGGCACTTCGGCAGAACCCGGGTCGGATGCCCCCGCCGACCTCCCCCGAAGCCCCGACCGGATGCGAACCTCCCGACCGGAACGATCATCTTTTCTGCATGTGATGCGAACTTGCTCCGATATCTCCCGACCGCCCCCGAATTCGCGGGCCGAGCCGCCATGCGTTTCAAAATGAATTCACTATAATGTCTTCACGGATCTTGCGGACCGAGACGACAGGCCACCGGGAAAACCAGGGAATGAGCCACGAACGCCTCGATGCGGCGCTGGATGAGACGTCGATCGCCCCCTTTGAGCTGAAGGAGATCGACGAAGGCTCGCCGCACCGGCCGGTCCCTCGCGGCTCGACGTTCCGACACGCGATGGTACTCGGCACCCTCATCGCGCTCGGTGCCCTCGGCATCGACATGTACCTGCCGGCCTTCCCGGCAATCGCCGAGAGCTTCGGCGTCGACGAGGGGAAGGTCCAGTTCAGCCTGGTCAGTTACTTCGTGGCCCTGGCGCTGGGGCAGATGTTCTACGGGCCGGCCTCCGACCACATCGGCCGACGCCTGCCGCTGCTCTTCGGCTTCACGCTCTTCATCCTCGCCTCGGCCGGCTGCGCGCTCGCCCCGAGCATCGACGTCCTGATCGCGATGCGGTTCTTGCAGGGGATCGGGGCCTGCGCGGGGATGGTGATACCGCGTGCCATCGTGCGCGACCTCCGCAGCGGCGAGGACGCCGCAAGGCTCTTCGCCCTGATGCTGCTGGTGCTTGGGGTCTCGCCGATCCTCGCCCCCTTGCTCGGCAGCCTGCTGCTCGACTGGGGCTTGCCCTGGCAGGCGACCTTCTGGTTCCTGACCGCCTTCGGGGTCAGTTGCCTGGTCCTGATCGTCTTCCTGCTCGAGGAGACGAACCCGCCCGAGCGGCGTTCGGACGGCGGGGTGGGCCTGGCCTTCCGCAACTACGGCTCGCTCCTGGTCGACCGCCGCTTCGTCGTGACGGCACTCGTGGGAGGGTTCTCTCAGGCCGTGGTCTTCGCCTACCTCGCGGGCTCACCGTTCGTCTACCTGACGCTGCACCACGTCTCGAACAAGATCTACAGCCTGCTCTTCGCCCTCAACGCGATCGGCCTGATCGGCTCGGCCCAGACCAATGTTTTCATGATCCGACGTTTCGGCGCGATCCGCCTGATCCTGCTCGCCACGACGGCGCAATCCCTGGCGGCCCTGACCTTGCTGGCGAGCACGATCCTCCACTTCGACGCCGTGACGACGATCGCCGTCTGCCTCTTCTTCTGCGTGAGCTGCCAGGGGTTGATCGGCCCGATCACGTCGATGCTCTCGCTCGAGCCCCATCCCAAGAAGGCGGGCGCAGCCTCCGCGCTGATGGGCTCGCTGCAATATGCCTGCGGGGCGGTCTCGAGCATGATGGTCAGCTACTTCTTCAACGAGACCTCGATCCCGTTCGCGGCCGTGCTCGCCGCGTGCGCGCTCTCGGGGCTGGGCCTCTCGGCGACCCTCTACGCGAGGACCGCGGCGGCTCCGATCGCGGGCAAATGACTCGAAGGGTTCACCCTCGTTATGAGGGGGTGCCGTAATCCCGCTCGCCGGCCGAGAAGAGGGGACCAGGATCGAGGTCGAGCACGGTCCGGGCGGGCGGGGCGAGCGCGGGCTTGTGTTCGCAACGCCAGCGGCTCTCGTCGCTGATGCCGGCGAGCGAGTGCCCGTCCTCGATGATGTCCCCGTGGCCGAAGAGGTAGTTGCCCGTGTTGTAGAGCAGGGCGGCGACCTCGTTGGGATCCATCGTGTGGAAGTGGCACTGGAGGTCCGGCAGCCCGAGGGCCGAGAGCCCCAGCGTATCCATGATCATGTCGGTGGATGACCCATCGACGTTGAAGAAGCGGACGTTGATCGTGCCGGCGAAGAGGAGGCTCGAGCCCCCTTCCTTGTACGCCTCGCGAAACCGATCAGGCGAGATGACCTGCCCCGAGGGCACCCAGTGGATCGCCAGCGGCGAGACCACGTCGAGCACGCCCGCCAGGACGCGCTGGAAGAGGGCGATGCGTTCCGGATAGGGCAGCCCGGCGGCCATCAGGTCGGTGATGAGCATCGAGCCCTTGCAGCGGGCGACAACCTCCTTCACCCCCTCGAACGTCCACGACTGCTCGAGTGCCTCCGTCAGGTCCTCACTCGGCTCGTGCGGCCGGTCCCCCGCCATCACCAGAGACTGGGCGGGCAGGGCCCCGTCCTCGAGTTCGATCATGTGATCGGTGTGGACGAGCGCCAGGGTCAGCTCATCGGGGCTCGGTTCCATCAGCTCCACGTTGGGGCAATGCGCCTTGATCGCCTGGAAGAGTTTGGCCTTGTCCAGCTCGGGGGCTTCTTCGAAAAGCAGCTCGACCCCATACGCGGCCACTTCCCCCTCCGTGATCTCCGACATGGCACATCCCCTCGCTCTCGTTCCGCGACGGCCCGGACCGGCCCGGCCGTCTTCTTGCTCATCCGGCAGGGGCTCATTGTGACAATCTGCTCGCCCCGGGGAAAGTGGAGGTCTGTCATGCGGCCATCAGGGCATGACCTCCCGGCGATGTACGAAGGGCCCCGACGCCACGCCCCCAAGGGACGGGCGCGGGGCCCTTATTTTGTCGTACAAGCCCTGTGATCAGGCGTTGTACGTGTTGTTGCCCGCCGTCGCGGCCCGGTTGCCGAGGACGAGCGTCCGGGTCAGGTTCGAGACGCTGCCAGCGTCGAAGTAAATCCCCCCGCCAAAGCCCTGGGCCCCGTCGGCGAGGTTCCCGACTACCAGGGTATCCGTCATGTTGAGGACCCCCGCGGGGAGGAGCAGGTACGGCATCGGCCCGGCGTCGAATACGGCACCGCCGAGGGCATTGCCCCTGGCCGCCCCCTGGGCTCCGATGCCGCCGAGGGCCACGTTGCCCGAGAGCAGGCTGCTCTTGAACGTCAGGACGGTATTCGCGGAGTTGATCGCCGCACCGCCGCTCGCCGAGCCTCCGACACCGCCAGCGCCCGAGCCGTCGCCTTGACCGCCGACACCGCCTTCGGCCAGGTTCCCGGTCAAGGCACCGCCGTTGACCGTCAGGGTCGAGGGGGCCGGGAATACGCCGAGGATGATACCGAGGTAGTCGAGGCCGCCGACCGCCGTGGCGAGGCCGCCTCCCTGGGCATTGCCGCCAGCGCCGCCGGCGTCCCCCGAAGTTCCGTCGCCGCCGGCGCCGCCGATGGCCTGATTATTGGTGACCAGCGTCCCGGTTAGCGTGACGGTGCTATCCGTCGTCAGGAGCCCGCCACCCTGGGCAGTTCCTCCGGCACCTCCTTGCAGGCCGGCTCCGCCGAGCGCCAGGTTGCCGCTCAGATTCGAGCCGGTGATCGCGAGACTGCCGATCGTCGTGCAGATCCCGCCGCCGGTAGCTGCCCCGCCAGTGGCGCCGGGGCCAGCCTGGGCGACATTCCCCGTGATCGTGGTCCCGATGATCGTCATCTTCGAGGGAGAGACCGTGACGCTCGTGAAATCGGGGGAGGCGGCATAACTGCCGGACATGGCGATGGCGGCGCCGGTCGCCTGGCCTCCCTGCCCGCCGTTGCCTCGGCCTCCGATGACCTGATTGTCCGTGAACTCGGATCCGATGATGGTGGCGCCGGGCGAGGAAGTGCTGGTCGGTGGCGGGGTGGCGGAGCTATCGCCGCCGATGGTCACGGTCGACGTGCCGCCGGATTGCGAGAAGCTGATGGCCCCGCCGCTGGCGCCCCCGCCGGCGCTGAATAGGCTGGGCGTCCCGGCATCACCTCCGATGGCCTTGTTGGCCGTGAACGTCGAGCCGATGATCGTCATCTGGTTCGTCCCAATCGAGATGGCACCGCCATCGGCGCTCGCTCCCTCATCGAATAGGGCGCCGGTCGCATCGTCGCCATCCCCGGCGATGGCCTCATTGCCCGTGAACGAGCTGTTGGAGATCGACACGACACCTCCCCCGCCCGTGATGGCGCCTCCGCTCGCGAACCCTGCGCCTCCATCTCCTCCGATCGCCCGATTGCCGATGAAGGACGTGCCCGTGATGGTCGTCGGCCCGGCTCCGAGCGCGATCGCGCCACCCGACGCATTTCCGGCAACCGAGCTGAAGTCGCTGGGGACGTCCGTGCCGATCGCTTGGTTATTGATCAGGGTACTGTTCACGATCTGCAGAGACTGGGGATACTGATAGTTGTTGACGGTTACCGTAATGCTGCCGATGCCGCCCCCGATGCCGGCGCCTGAAACATGGCTGCTCGCCCCTCCGATGGCCTGGTTGCCGCTGATCGTCGTACTGATGATCGTCAGCAGGCTCTCATTCATAACCCCGCCGCCGAAGCCCAACCCGGCGATGAAGCTATCGTCCTCCCCGATGGACTTGTTCCCGGAGATCGTGCTCTGGGAAATCGTCAAGGTTCCGCCGGCCTTGTTCGTGATGCCGCCGCCCTGGGCCCAGCCACTGATGTCGAGGGTGCCGTCCGCCTCGTTCGCCGTGACGGTACTCTTCTGGAGCGACAGGTTGCCGCGGTTGATGATGCCGCCGCCGTCGCCCGACCTGCCGTCGGTGATCGTCAAGCCCGCGATCGTCGCATTCACGCCGGCCGAGACGTTGAAGACCCGACTGGCGTCGTTGCCGCTGACGGTCAGGAAGCCCGCGCCAGGGCCTTCGATATCAAGGTCCTTGTTGATCGCCAGCTCGCCGCTCGTCAGGGTGATGGTCTGGCCGCGAAGGCTGTTCGCGAACGTGATTGTGTCGCCGCCGTGGGCATCGATGATGGCCTGACGGAACGACCCAGGCCCGCTATCGTTCGCATCGGTGACGACGAGCGTGCTCAGCACGATGCGCCCTTCCAAAACGCTCAGCCCGGGCGAGAACGACCCAGGCCGACGACGGCCTCGGCGACTCGATCCGAAAATACCCCTGCGCAGCACCTTCCAACCTGTGATGGTCGACATGCGATGTCCTCTCGTGTTGCTGACCTCGACTCGACACTCGCTCACGGAACGAAGGGGGGGAATTGCGAGGATGCGTTGCTTCGGCGCGCACGACCTCCCGGCCGCCCGGACCCGGCGTCATGGACGCGAATCTTAGTTTTACTGACATGCTGTTGCGTTTACGTTGCGACCGCTCGATTCGAAACCTGACCGGCATCGAAACTTATGCTCGCGCTGTCGTTCACGCAGCCCGGTGCAGGCACCGAGACGACCCTCGGCCTCAATGATTGACAATCCCAGGCGGGTCCGGCGGACGCCATCCGATCCGCACAGGATCCCGGTATATGCTGTGCTAATGAGGTGGTTACCTCTGCCTCGGCACGGCTGAAATGATCTATGAATGCATTGACAATAGCAAGCCCCCGGTCGCATTCGTGAGCTGGGCTCACGAATGCGACGAAAGCCTTGACTATGCCTATTTCATGGCATCGGGAAGGGAAGTGGCGACCGGGCGGGTTTGCGGGGCGTCAACGAAGCCGACGATCGTGATGAGGAACCGCGAGGGCTCGGAGGGACAACGAACGAAGGCCACCCTCTCGTCGCGAGGGCGACCTTCGTGTTCCACCGCAACGGCGCAAAGAACTCTCAATCAAATGTCAATTTTTGTAAAGCGAACACATTCCCAACTTCCCACGCCTCAGCGACGGCCGCCGGTGACGCCCACGGTGATGAAATTCCGGTTGCTGGCGACCGTCCGGTCGATCCAGTCGTTGATCCGCGAGAGCGAGGGGTCGGGCGAGGATTTCCAGTCGGCGATGACGCAGGAGATGGCCGACATCACGACGTCGGTCATCAGCGTCTGCTCCGACTCGGGGAGCTTGGCGTAGGTGCTCCGGCAGAGCTGGAGCGCACGCGCCAATATCACGCGAGGCTCCCAGCCCCTGGCCAGGCTGGTCTGGGCGTACCGCTTCGCCGTGCGGATCTCGTGGAAGCGATATCCGATCGTGGCGAGCATCGGCTCTTTCGGCGGCGCGACGGGCGCCTTGGGCGATTTCCGCTGGGACGACTTGCGCTTCATGGGTGTCCTCAACTCTTCAACTCAACGCATCCATCGAGGGGGCATCTGCGCGGAGTCGGGCTCGCCTCGGGTCGTCATGACCCGGGGAGGAGGACCGTAGGGGAGAACCGCGCCAGCAATGCGAAGGGAAGCCCGAAGATAGGGTTCGGTCCCACGTCCGGCCCCCGATGATTGGGGAGAACCGGCGGGCATCATGGCATCATGCGGCGAACACTCGCTGGGCAGTCGTAATTCCGCCCAACCCCGCGACACATGCCTCCTCGAAAAATTGTCGAACTCCTGAGATGACGTCCTTCGATGACTCGCGCCCGATCTCGCCGTCAAGGGTTTGACCCGGGCGTGTTGTCGCATATTTTGGGATCCAACGATCGGGTATGCAGGCGGAGGCCGGCTCGCCCCGCAACGGTCCCGATCTTCGTCCTGTCCGGAGATCCATCCTTTGCTCGCGCCACATCGCTCGAGGATCGCGACGGCCGTCGCGCTCGCCTCTATCTCCCTGTCCTCGGCCGCCGTCGAGGCCAACGCCCAGGCCGCCCCCGCCTCCGCCGAGTTTGCCAGCTTCGCCGACGACTACTTCACCTCGAGGTTCGACGAGCGCCCGAGCGAGGGGACGGGCGTCGGCCTGCACCAGTACGACAAGGCTCTCGAGGATCTCTCGAAGGCCAAGATCGAGGCCAGGATCGTCACGCTGCACAAGCAACTCGCCCGGCTCGAGGCGATCGACCGCGCGATGCTCAACCGTGATGACGCCATCGACGCCGGCATCCTCGACGGCCAGATCCGAGCCGAGTTGCTGGACCTGGAAACCCTGCGACTCTGGGAGGTCAACCCGATGTCCTACGCCGGCCTGCCCGGCGGGGCCATCGACTCCCTGATCAAGCGCGACTTCGCCCCGGCCGCCGACCGCCTGCGTTCGGTGATCGCCCGCGAGCGAGCCGTCCCAGCGATCCACGCGGCCGCCCGCGCCAACCTGAAGAACCCACCGAAGGAGTTCACCGACCTGGCAATCCGCATGACCAAGGGCTCGGTCGGCTTCTTCCAGGGATCGGTGGCGACCTGGGCGAAGACGGCCGCCGCCGGGGACGCCGGGCTGTTCAAGGAGTTCGAGGAGGCCAACGGCAAGGTCATCGCGTCGATCAAGGACTTCGCCGCCTGGCTCGAGTCGGACCTCAAGCCGCGATCGGACGGGCGCTACGCCATCGGCGCCGAGCACTTCCTGGCCAAGATGAAGTATGAGGAACTCGTCGACCTGCCGCTCCCCGAGCTCCTCGCCAAGGGGGAGGCGCAGCTCGCCAAGGACTACGCGGCGTTCGTCGCCACGGCCAAGTTGATCGACCCCGCGAAGACCCCGGCCGAGGTCATGACCTCGCTCTCGAAGGACCACCCCACGGCCGATGACCTGATCCCCTCCGTGCGCCGATCGGTCGAGGCCTCGCGCGTCTATCTGGTGGAGAAGGGGATCGTGACGATCCCCTCCGAGGTCCGCCCGAGGATCGAGGAGACCCCGCCCTACGCCCGCTCGGGCAGCTTCGCGTCGATGGACACGCCCGGCCCCTACGAGACGAAGGCGACCGAGGCCTTCTACTACGTCACCCCCGTCGAGAAGGACTGGACCCCGGAGCACGCCGAGGAACACCTCCGGCTGTACAACCCGCCGGTCGTCGCGATGATCAACGTTCACGAGGCCTTCCCCGGCCATTACATCCAGTTCCTCTATGCCCCGAAGTTCCCCACCAAGACGCGTAAGCTGGTCTTCTGCGGCACCAACGTCGAGGGCTGGGCCCATTACTGCGAGCAGATGATGGTCGACGAGGGCTTCGGCGGGGGCGACCCCAAGATCCGGCTCGCCCAGCTCCAAGAGGCCCTCCTGCGCGACTGCCGCTACGTCTCGGGCATCAAGCTCCACACCGAAGGCTGGACCGTCGAGCAAGGGGCCAAGCTCTTCGTCGAGAAGGGCTTCCAGGAGCCCGCCAACGCCTTCGAAGAGGCTCGCCGAGGCGCCTACAACCCCACATATCTCTACTACACGCTCGGCAAACTCCAGATCCTCGACCTCCGCGCCGAGTACCTGGCGAAGAAGCCGGGCTCGACCGTCCGCCAGTTCCACGACGCCTTCCTCGCCCAGGGGGGCGTCCCCATCCGCCTCCTGCGCCAGATCCTCCTCGCGCCCTGAGCGAGGCTCGTTCGCATTGAAGTCCGCCGGCGCGGCGTCGAAAGGCGTCGCGTCGGCGAGGCTCATGGCCGGCTCATCGCGAACTTGTGCTCGCCCGCTTTCTTGCCGTCTTTGTATGCGGCCCACTCCGACTCGATGCGCCCTCCTCCGAGGAAGGCCATCCGTCCCGAGTGCATATACGTATCTCTGGACGGATCGAAGTTCGTGCCGTTGACGAAAGCACACGAGAGCCGGTCGGGCTTCGACGCCTCGCGGTCGAGCTTGAGCCGGGGCTGGTTCCCGGCCGCGCAGTGGTGGGTCATCAGCAGGTCGTCGCCGTCGAGATGACACATCGAGATCATCTCGTGATCGGTGCCGGCGAAGAGGGTCTCCATCACGACGCTGCCGCCGGACGTGATGCGGGAGCCGGCCTTCATGGCAGGGCCGCCGCCCAAGTCCATGCGCCAGTCGCCCGCCAGGGTCTTCAGCCTGGCGAATGCCCCTTTGGCGTTGATGCCGGGAGCCGGCTCCTTCGCCGTGAGCATCGCGGTCGAGCCGAGGAACCCGATCGCCAGGCAGGCCGCAAGCGCGGATCGCTTCATCGCCGAGACCCTCCGTTGGTACCTGGCGTCACCCCATCCCTTGGGCTCGCGAACACTATTTCTTTCCGAAAAATCCGTCAAGATCCTTATTGAAAGTGCCGACAGCCCTCGGGGGAGTCGCGACCTCGCTCGGGGACACGCCGGGACGATGTCGGGCGAATGGATCGGAGATTGCCGGGAAATGGCTCCGGGATTGCATACCTAGTCCGGTAAGACCATGCGTATCCACCCGAGGAGCTTCAACCGGAGTCGCGCTTCCATGGCTCAAGCCCAACTGAAACCCGCCGAGGCCAAAGCCGAGGCGGAAGACGTCTGCGTCGTTAGCGCCTCGCAAGGCATAGGTTCCCTCTTCGAGAGGAATTATTCGGCCGTCATCACCGACGGCTCGTGCAGTCCCGAAGACCTCATGAAGCTGGTGCGGGAGAAGTTCATCTCCCTCGCGCCCCAGGAAACGGCTGCATTCCGGCTCGCCAACAACCGAGGCGATCACGAAGGCCTGGAAGTCGGCGACGTACTGGAGATCCGCATCGCGCTCTTCGGCATGGCCAAGGTGCGCGTGATCCATGTGGACGACCGCAGCATCACGCTGGGCACGGTGAAGGGGCACCCCGAGGCCGGCCGCATCACCTTCGGCGCATCCAAGGATCCCGAAGGCCGGCTCGTCTTCCGCATCGTCAGCCGCACGCGAGCCAGCGGGGTCGCGAGTTACCTCGGCTTCTTCCTGATCGGCAAGCAGATGCAGTCGAGGTGCTGGATCCGCTTCATCGACAGGACCGCCAAGGCCTGCGGCGGGACCATCGAGGGCCGGATCCGGGTCTGCACGACCACCGTGGAAGAGACCGAGGCCGATCGAGGCGTCCTCGAGTCCCCCACCATCATCTGCAAGGATTCCTGATATGGCGAAGTGGCGGTTCGGACGCGGTTGGACCGAGGCCCAGCTCAAGGACTACCTCAACCTCCTGGAGGATCGGCCGGTCAATTTCGACGTCCCGATCCAGGAGATGACCGCAGACCACGGCTGGACCATCGACGGGGACGACGCCAACCTCGCCACCGAGCCCGCGGGGCCCCCCCTGAACGACGGCCCATTCGCACGGGCCCGCCAGGCGATCATGAACTACGACTTCTCCGACCCGTCCATCGTCATGGGGCATTATGACCCGGACAGGCCCCTGAAAGGCCGGGTGATGCTCCTGGAGTTGAAGGTCCTCGGCTTCCGCTTCCTCGGGGGCGTCCGGGTGATGGACGTCCGCGAGGAGGTCGAGCATGACACCACCCTCTTCGGCTTCCGCTACGACACCCTCCAGGGGCACATCGAGCAGGGCTTCGAGTGGTTCCTGCTGACGAAGGATCACACGACCGGCAGTGTCGATTTCCGGATCCAGGCCAACTGGCGCCTCGGCGACTTCCCGAACTGGTGGAGCAGGGTGGGCTTCCTCATCCTGGGCGACCGATATCGCCGCATCTGGCGTCACCGGGCCCCCGAACGCCTGCGACGCCTGGCCCACCTCCCCCCGACCAAGCCCGTCGCCGAGCCCGGAGAACTCGCCCACCGCGGCGACACCACCCCGCGTCGTACGGATGCCGCCACGGCGAGTTGATGTGAAGCAAATCGCGGGCTCGAACGCATCATTCAGTTCGAGCCTTGCAGCTTCACCACCTTGTTGTACAACCCCAGCAGCAGGATCGTCGGGGCCCAGTGCCCCACGAACGTCGCCGCCGACTTGCGCCCCGCGAGATACAGGCCGGCCGAGACACCCACCGCCCCGATGGCCACCGTCAGATACGTCCCCGACGGGATCTGGCTCGTGAAGTGCTCGATCCGCTTCGTCAAATATCCTTCTTCATGTTGCCGGGGCTCGACGCCGTAGTCCACGAATTCCGCCTGAGTCATGATGATCTCCTCGTAGGATGAACAGGCTCATCTTGTCGGGCTCATATCCCTGCAAATCAGAGACCCGATTTGCTCAATCTGGATCGACACGCCTGGAGGGGTATCGACTCTCGCTCGACGTCATATGTATCTTGGTTATGTAAGGCGAAGGCCCTGAGATGCTGCGATGGCTCACGCAACCGTGACCGACCTTCGCAAGCGGCGTGTATGCCTGCATCCTCTCGATGAAGAGAGGCCTTTAAGGGAAATCCCCGGAAACGCGTGGAACTCTTGTAAGAAACCAGGTCCCTGCGTGTTTTCTAGCTTTAGAGCCGGCCCGAGCCGCACTCTGGCCAGGACGCCGATGGCCCCGGACTTTCGCGAAGGGGACGGGGAGAATTGCGTCGTAAGCGGAATCCGCGTAGTGAGTAGGGGCCCGCGGTATCATCGGGCGAACGACCTTGAGTCCTCCGGTTCATTCTCCGATGACCGACCCATCGCACGAACGCGGGCAAGATCTGAAGCCGAGTGAGGCCCCCACGATCGTCGGCACGCTCGTTGCGCCGGTGGATCTGGACGATCAGTCCGCCTGGATCCTGGCCACGGCCCCCAGTGCGGTAGCCTATGCGACCTCCCTGCTCCGCGACCGCGAGCGGGCCGAGGATGTCGTCCAGGAATGCTACTGCCGCCTCCTGGCCAAAGTGCATGACTACGACCTGGCCCGGGACGGGCTGAAGTTGCTGCTCAGGTCCGTCAGCAACGCCTGCATCAACTTCAAGACCCGTCGACGGCCCACGATCTCGCTCTTCGGGAGCCGGGCAGGTGAGCGGGACCAAGCCTCCTGGATCGCGGATCGTTCTGCCCCCGACCCGAGCCGGAGGCTCCTCGACCAGGAACTGGCCTCGGCCATCGACCAAGGCCTCGCGCGGCTGCCCGTCCCCCAGAGGGCCGCACTCGAGTTGAAGAGCCAGGGGCACACCCTGCAGGAGATCGCCGAGATCCTCGAGGTCAGCCCCAGCAACGCCGGCGTGCTCGTCCACCGAGCCCGCTCGGCGATGGAGACGAACCTGGCCCCCTACTTAGGAAGGCCCTGAACCATGGACCATCAGGCCCGCCGCACGAGCCCCGTTCCCGAACAACGCGTGGATTCCCTGGTTCGCGCCTTCCTGCAAGAGCAAGAACGAACCGTCGACGCAGAACGGATCCTCGCCGGAGTCCGCGCGAAGAACGCGACCACCCCTGAGGCCCCGAAGACTCGCCGTCCACCCCGCATCCCGACCGCCTCTGCACGGTGGAGCATGGGGGTCGCCGCCGCCTGCCTGGTGATGATCTTCGCCTGGAACCAGCACCGGGCCTCGGTCCGGGCCGACGCCATCAACCTCGTCCGCGTCGCCAAGGCAGCCCTCGAACCAAGATCCGACTACATGTATCGGATCCAGATCAACTTATCCCATGGGGTGGCCGAGCGGTTCCCGTTCCTCGCGGCCCTCGCGCCCCTCGACTGCCGGCTCTGGACCCGCGCCGACCGTTTCTGGATCGAGGCCAGGCGCGCCGACTGGACCTGGGCCTGCGGGCGTGACGAGAGGGGACAGCCCTGGATCGCCCCGAACCGAGAGACGGGCCTCTTCTTCGTCACCGAGGAGGCGCCGATGCCCCTCGCCCTCGCCCTCGAACTCTGCAGCCTCGACCTCGAGACCGTCCTCGACCTGCTCCTGACCGATTTCGATTCGAACATCGTCGACGACGACACGGATGCGTCGGCCGGCATCACGCGGATCCGCGGCACACTCAAGCCGAGCCGCCCCCCGCGCCGGTTCCGGAGCGTCGAGGTCGAGATCGACAACGAAACCAAGCGAGTCCGGCGCGTCGTCCTGGCCAGGATGCACCTCGGCCGGGCGATCGCCCAGGTCTCCTTCACCTTCGACCAAACCGCCTCCCAGCCCGAGCAGGCCTATCGTCTCTCGGGGCACCTGGATCCCGAACACCTCACCTACGGCCCGGACCAACCCCTCCGGAGGCGCCGTGAGCTCATCCGTTTTTTCGGTTCACTCCTGTTGGGAGAATGACATGCGTGGACGTCTCGACGCAGATACTTCCGCCGACATCGGCCGAAGCCGACCCATTCGACCCGCGAGCCTGGTACTCGCCATCCTGGCTTTGATCTGGCCCACGGTCGGCCGGGCCGTCGCCGCGGACGATGCCCCGGTCACTTTCACCGAGAATGTCGCTGCGGTCGTCTTCAAGAACTGCACCTCGTGCCACCGCCCGGGGGAGGGGACACCCTTCACGCTCACCTCGTATTCCGACGTGAAGAAACGTGGGCATCTCATCCGCGACGTGATCGGCGATGGCTATATGCCCCCCTGGCCCCCCGCCGAGGGATGGGGCCACTTCCAGGACGAGCGTCGGCTCTCGAAGGACGAGATCGCCCTGATCGACCGCTGGGTCGAGGCCGGCATGCCCGAAGGCCCGGCCGACAAGCTGCCGCCGCTGCCCACCTTCGCCCCCGGCGGCTGGAGCCTCGGCAAGCCCGATATGGTCGTGACGCTCCCCGAGCCTTTCGAGATCCCGGCCGACGGCCGCGACATCTACCGGATGTTCGTCCTGCCGCTCAACCTCGATGAGGACAAGTGGGTGACGGCCGTCGAGATCCGGCCCACCGCGCGGTCGGTGGTCCACCACGCGATCTACTTCCTCGACAGCACCGGGGCGTCCCGCAAGCTCGACGAGGCCGACCCCGGCCAAGGCTTCAGCCGGATGGGGTTCCCCCGCACCGGCTCGCTCGGCGGCTGGGCCGTCGGGGCGACCCCGAGGCACCTGCCGATGGACCTCGCCTATCCACTCCCCAAGCAGTCCGACCTCGTCGTGCAGATACACTTCCACCCCTCCGGCAAAGCCGAGCGCGAGCAGACCTCCTTCGGCCTCTACTTCGCGAAGAAGGCCCCGAAGAAGAAGCTCCTGGGGATGCAGGCCCCTCAACTCTTCGGCATCGGGACCGAGCTTCGGACTAAAGGCATCAAGCCGGGCGAGAAGGACTTCACGATCCGAGGCGAATGGAAGGTCCCCTTCGACATCGACGTCGTCTCGGCCGGCGGCCATGCCCACTACATCTGCACGAAGATGAAGGCCATCGCCGAGCTGCCCGACGGCAAGGAGCTCAAGCTCTTCGCCATCGATGATTGGGACTTCAACTGGCAAGGGCGATACAACTACGCCGAGCCCGTCCGCCTGCCGAAGGGGGCAATCGTCCGCACGACCCTCGTCTACGACAACTCGGCCGACAACCCCCGCAACCCGTCGAATCCGCCGGTCCACGTACGCTGGGGCGAGGGCTCGACGGACGAGATGGGAGCCGTCGGCCTGGCCTTCGTCGCCGTGAACGAGTCGGATATCGCCTCGTACCGAGGCCCCGCCACGTTCAGCGGCGGCGACACGGGTGGCCGGCTCGGAGCCGGTGGTCGAGGGGCTCTGCTCAGGAACGGCATGCTCCAGAACGCCGGCCCGGAGCGACTCCTGGCCATCTTCGACGTGCTCGACGCCGACAAGAACGGGAAGCTCGAAGGTGAAGAAATCCCCGACCGGCTCCAGCCGTTCATGGGACGGATCGACAGCAACGGCGACGGCGCACTCGATCGCCCTGAGATCGAAGCCCTCCGCCCGGCATCAGATGAGGAGAAGACCCCCGGAGCGAAGCCGATGTCTGACGCCACGCCTCGGCGGACCAGGCTCCTCCAGCGGTTGGCCAAAGGCGTCCAGTCTCGCATGGAGCCTTCCGACCCGAAGGTTGACCGAGGCCCTCGTATGACCGACGTCCAGGGCAGAACCTGGACTCCCCTGCAACCCGAGGCGGGAACCAAGGCCAACGTCCTCGTCTTCGTGACCCGAGACTGTCCAGTCGCCAACCAGTACACCCAGGAGATCGGCCGGATCGCCCGCGACTACGCCGGCAAGGGGATCTCGTTCCTGGTCGTCCACGTCGACCCGGAAACCTCGGCCGACTCCGCCAGGGAGCACGCCAAGGAATACGGCCTCGACCTGCCGATCCTCCTCGACCCCAAGCACGACCTCGTCGCCAAGACCGGCGCGAAGGTGACCCCGGAAGCCGCTATAATCTCCCCCGAAGCTGAGGTCGTCTACTGCGGACGGATCGACGACCGCTTCGGCAAGCTCGGCCGGCAGCGTCCCGCCCCGAGCCAGAACGACCTCCGCGACGCCATCGACGCCTTGCTCGCGGGTCGAACCATCCCCAACCCGAAGGTCGCCGCGATCGGCTGCCCGATCGCCGACCTCCGTCGCTGAGGGGTCTTCAACGGCAGCTCGGTCCTTGAAATCGATTGCGGGAGATTGGCCGCGGGGAAGCTTCTGGGCTCAGGCCCAGGGGACTTCCTTCGCGGCCGGCGTGTCGAAGCGGTGGGGCTTGGGGGTCGCGGCGACTGCGGCTGTGGTCGTCGCCGGGGCCTTCTTCGTGCGCCTGGTGCCCCGCCGTTGGGCCTTCGCGACGAGCATCAGGTTCCTGACGTAGACGACCAATCCCATCGCTTGCCCGAGGATGATCACCGGGTCCTTGCGGTGGATCGCATACGAGAGCAGGATCAGGCCGCCGGAGAGGCTGAGCCACCAGAAGGCGACGGGCATGACCGAGTCGCGCTTCTTCTCCGAGGCCACCCACTGCACGACGAACCTGGCGGTGAAGACCGCCTGGCCCAGGAAGCCGATCTTGACCCAGATCGACATATGCGAAAGCATGTGCCAAACGTCCGACATCAGTACTCCGAAGTCCGACATCGATCAGGCCTCCTGGCTGACGCCCTTCGAGACGGGGCTCGAAGGCGAAGGGTAGGGGAGCTGCTCCGCATCTCCCGGCATGGCTACCTGGTATCGGACCGGCCGTCGCAGGAGCCAGCAGACGCCCAACAGGTCGACGACGACCCGGATCGACCGGTTCCAGATGTTGTAGTGCGAGGTCCCATGCGGGCGGGGACGATGCGTCACCGGCACCTGCACGATCCGGCACCCCTCGCGGATCAGGAGCGGCCCGAGGAACCGGTGTGCACCGTGGAACATCGGCAGCCGGAGCGCCATCTCCCGGGGGAAGATCCGGACCGAGCACCCCGTATCCCTGATCGACTGCCCGAGCGCGGCGTTGCGGACCCGGTTCGCCCAGCGGCTGATCACCCGCTTCGACCAGACGTCCTCGCGCTTCGTCCGCCAGCCGAGGGCCACCTCGTGACCGGGCAGGGCGTCCCAGAGCAGGACGAGGTCGGCCGGGTTGTTCTGGAGGTCGGCATCCAGCGTGGCGACCCATTCGCCGGTCACCGCGCGGAAGCCGGCGGCGGTGGCCCCCGATTGCCCCACGTTGCTCGCCAAGGTCAGCGGCTTCAGCTCGGGGTAGTCGACCATGAGCCGACGCAGGACGGCGGGCGTCTCGTCGGTCGAGCCGTCATCCACCACGACGATCTCGAAGCCCGCCATGCGCCCCTGAGAACACAAGGGCCGCAGGGCCTGGGCAATCTCCTGCACGAGTTGCGGCAGGCTCGCCGACTCGTTCTTGGCCGGGACCACGACCGAGAGGCGTCGCGCCTCATCCAGGTCCGCCGGCGCAAACTCCCCCACACGCTGGGCTCGCGACCGGACCGCCGGCCCCAGCCGATGGGACCGATCTTGTCTCATCGATGACATAGGTTGGATGCCTCCCTGCACCAGCCCTCAGCGTCGAGGACCTCCGAGGGATTGAACCGCTCGATGGGCCCGACTGACGAGGTCGCATTGTCATCACTCTCGAAATCGCCGTCCATCCCAAAGGTCGGTATCACCCTTATGGTCGCCCGCAGTCGTCAAGACCGGCGAAACCGTCCTGGACAGACATCCGGACCTCTGCTAGCCTCCGCCTCCAAAGACCGGAGATCGACGCAAGCAGCCCCGCGCGAGACTCCGTGGGCGGCGGACCAAGCCACAACCTTGATGACGACCCGCTGAGGACAAGGACGCCCCGGCCATGCCTTCCACACTGCCCGCACTCCCATCCGTTCGTCCGATTCCCACCGAAAACTTGAAGGCAAATTCATTTAGCATCTCGATTTATGGCGACCCGAGCCTCGAGACCGGGGGCCTCCTCGAGAGCGTCAGGGAACACGGGATCCTCGTCCCCCTCGTCGTAACCCCAAGCTCCGGCTCGTGGGAGGTCATCTCCGGCCACCGCCGCCTCGCCTGCGCCCGCGTCCTGGAACTGGTCGAGGTCCCCTGCGAGGTCAGAAAATTACGGTCGGCCGATGAACGCCGGATGGCCGTTCTCGAATATAACCGCCAGCGTGTCAAAACCTTCAGTCAATTGATGCGCGAGGCCGACTCGCTCGAAGAGTGGGAAGAGCAGGAGGCCAAGGGGCGTCGAAACGCCAACCTACGCCAGTTTCAGGACGAATCTGCCGATCGTCGGAATTCCGACGATCGGGGCGGTCGCAGCGACATCAAGATCGCCAAGACTCTTGGAATCGGCGGCAAGGATCTCTACCGCCAGGCCCGCGCCATCTGGAAGACGGCGCAATCGGGCGACGCCCGGGCGCGCAACGGAATCGAACAGCTCGACGCCGGAACCAAGACTGTCCATGCCGCTTATAAAGACCTGAGGCGTCGCGACCGCTTCTCGGCCGGATTCCGCCCGACCCCCTACGATGTCTGGTCGTTCAAGCACGACCGGGCCTTCGGCATCCCCCACCCCGGCTCGATCCCCCCGGCGATCGTCGCCCACACGCTCCACTACTTCACCAGCCCGGGAGACCTCGTCGTCGACCCGATGGCCGGCGGCGGCACAACCCTGGACGTCTGCAATTCCATGGGACGCCGCTGTCTCGCGTATGATCTCTCGCCTGTACGTCCAGAGATCCTGCAGAACGACGTAAATCAGGGATTTCCAAGCGAAACGGCGGGATGCAACCTTGTCTTCTGCGATCCGCCCTATCACACGATGCTCGCCAGACGTTATATCCGCGATGGTGTGGATACGGCACCGCTCTCGGAGTGGATTGCGTTCCTGGAAGCGTTCGCGAAGGGATCTTTCGCCACCTTGAAGCCTGGCGGCTACCTCGCACTCCTGCTCGCAAACCAGACCGAGAAGGATCTCCCGGCTGGGTACGGCTATCTCGACCACGCCTTCTATGGCTATGCCGCCATGACCGCGGCGGGGTTCCTCCCCGAGCGCCGGATCACCTGCCCCATGGATGGAGCCTATCTCCCCCAGCATGTGCGACGGGCCCGGACCGAAGGGCGCATGCTCGGGCAGGTCCGAGACCTGCTCGTCGGCCGCAAACCGAGCTGAGGAAGAGGATTAGGAGAGGGGTTCGCCGCAGGCCAGCTCGTAGACCCGGCTCCGGACGAAGGGGTTGGAGAGGGTGGGGTTGCGGCGCACGAGCGGCTCGGGCAGGGAGTCGATGGCCCGGTCGATCATTTCCTGAAGCTCTTGCGAATCAAGGCTTTCGATCACGAGGTTGATTGCGGCTTCCTCGGCCTCTTGCGCACTCTGCTTGCGCTCCTGCTCGCGCTTGGCTTCCACCGTGCGAAGCCGATCTTCGAGTTCCCGGCGTCGGCTTTCCAGTCGAGTGGCGACCTGGGGCAAGAGCTCGTAATTGTCTTCAAGACCTGCGCGGATGTAGCCGGGTCCGTTCTGGAGCTTACCCTGGCTTTGCAGGTAGAACGCATTCAAAAGCACCTTCGCCACGTCTTCGGGTGCTTTCTGGGCGGCGATGCGCGCCGCGAGCTGTTTGGGAATCCCCTGATTCGTCAACAGTTCCTGAAGATCAACAGCAACAAGGAGCCTCCCGTCGGCGGAAAGTCGGAAGGGTGTTCCCGGAATCGGGATGCTTGTAGTGTCTTCTCTCGTTCTTGTCTCTTGATTGGGCCCACCGGCGGGGCCTGCGGGGCCGATGAATTGGGCCAGATCCTCGAAAGGATTTAGACCAGTTTCCTGGGGTACCCTGAAAGATTTTGGGACAGTCGGGAGGGGGCCTTCTAAAAATTCTGGACCGGTTTCGAGCGCTTTCTGGACCGCCTTGACCCCTTTGCCCGGGGGGCGGACCGGCGGGGCCTGGCGCATGATCTTGTAGGCAGTGGACCGCCCCTTCGACTTGCTCGTGGCGAGCAGGCCGTTCTTCGTGAGTTCGGCGATGGCGGCGAGCACCGTCTGTCGGCTCAAGCCGGCCTGCTGGGCGATCGTGCGGATGCTCGGATAGGCCCAGTCCGAACCGAAGTCGGAATAGAGCCCGATCACGAGGTACACTTTGATCGCCGAACCGCCGAGCAGCTTGAATGACTCGGACCGGAGGAGGTCGTGCTCGACGCGGAAGAAGTAGGGGACCATGACCTGCGGTCATCCTCCTTGATGCCGTCATGCAGTAGCGGGAGAGGTCGAATTACGAACCGGGGGACGCTTAGTCCGAGAGGTCCTCTGACCTCGAGACGGCCGCCGGAGGGTCGGAGATGTAGTACGTTTTGACCTTGCCCCGCTCATGCGTCGTCGAGACGACGAGCCCGAGATCCTCAAGTTTGAGGAGGCTCTCGATCACCGTCGGGCACGAGAGTTGGGTCCGTTTCATGAGTTGGTTGAGGCTGACGGTCACGCTCTTGTCGGGGATTCCCCCGCACATCTCGAGCATGGTCAGATAGACTTTGATCGACTCGCCCTTGATCCTGGCGAGGTATCCCCGGTCGAAGAGCACGCTCTTGACCCAGTCGGCTTGAATGGGCATGGCGACGGACACGACGGCTCCTCTGGGATGGGAAATCCCCCGTTCGCGAACGACCGCTCGCTGAGCACTTCGTCGAGTTGTGAGCATACCGGATCATCCTTGGGGGCGGACCTGCCCACGAAGCCTCGTTCGCTTGACGCCAAAACGTCGGCCAACGGGTGCTTTCGCGGAGGGCCTCGACGCGTGCCTTCCCTTGATGACCCTCGGCAGGAGCCGGAAGGGCAGGGGGCATGACCTGGGCTGGCCGGTAAACCATCACCGCCACCAGCGGACAGGCCGCGAGTCGAGGCTCTACTGATCCTCGCCCGTCTCTACATATCGTCGGCCGGTCGATCCGGACTCCAGACGATCAAGGCCGGAACCCTTGCCTTTCCCTCACCCGCTCTTCATGTCATAGAGGAGGAGCAACGCCTCCCTCTATAGAGAGTAGGTAGAGAGCCCCCGACCCGCACCAACTGCGGAGCTGATCCCTGTAGTAGAAGTGGCAGGGAATGCGGAGTTCCATGATCTCCAGCCCGAGAGCTTTTGCGGAGAGCAGGGGAGGGCCCCGAGAAGAAAAAACGAAGAATCCGGGACCAGCTTGTTGACGTCGGGCGATTTCCGGATATTATTACCCCTGTCGCCTGTGACAACACGGGTGACGACGACCGGCCGACAGGACGATAACGGACAACCGATACTGAACTGTGGGTCGCGTATCCCTGCGTTGGTGTTCGGCCGGAATGACTCGCCCCAAGAGGCAGGTCGCTCCGGCCGCTGACATCGTCGGGGGCTCTCTTTGACAATTCGGTCGATCGTGGTGGATCGTTGTGGACCCTCGAGGGAAGCCGGCGTGAAGCCGTCGGGGTCGTCCCCTCCCGGTTGGGGAGGATGGCGGCAGGGACGGCAGCACCAACCGGCATACGATTCCGGGATGCAAATCCCAATGAAAATCGTCTGCGACCAGTCAGTTATTTCCTCGACCCAGAGGGAGAGGATCGGCGAGTCATCTTCGGATGGTGAGTCGGACCAATTTTGAAGGGTTTGATCCTGGCTCAGAATGAACGTTGGCGGCGTGGATTAGGCATGCAAGTCGTACGGGCCGCAAGGCCAGTGGCGCAAGGGTGAGTAAGGCGACGGTAACCAACCCCGGAAATGGGTATAGCCGCGGGAAACTGCGGGTAATCCCCAGCGACGCGAGGACTCGGCATCGAGGCCTCGCCAAAGCTCCGGCGTTCCGGGACGGGCCGTCGTGGTATTAGGTAGTTGGCGGGGTAACGGCCCACCAAGCCTGCGATGCCTACCGGGCGTGCGAGCGTGGCCCGGCACACTGGGACTGAGACACTGCCCAGACTCCTACGGGAGGCTGCAGTCGAGAATCTTCGGCAATGGGCGCAAGCCTGACCGAGCGACGCCGCGTGGAGGACGAAGGCCTTCGGGTTGTAAACTCCTGTCGAGGGGGAAGAAGCCGAAAGGTTGACTGAACCCTGGAGGAAGCACGGGCTAAGTTCGTGCCAGCAGCCGCGGTAAGACGAACCGTGCGAACGTTATTCGGAATCACTGGGCTTAAAGCCGCGTGTAGGCGGGAGGGCACGTCCGTCGCTGAAATCCCACGGCTCAACCGTGGAACGGGCGCGGATACGACTCTTCTGGAGGAACGTAGGGGGACCTGGAACTTCCGGTGGAGCGGTGAAATGCGTTGAGATCGGAAGGAACGCCCGTGGCGAAAGCGAGGTCCTGGACGTTTACTGACGCTGAGACGCGAAAGCCAGGGGAGCGAACGGGATTAGATACCCCGGTAGTCCTGGCCGTAAACGATGGGCACTGGGTAGGGGGCTCGCCGATGGGCTCCCTGCCGTAGGGAAACCGTGAAGTGCCCCGCCTGGGGAGTATGGTCGCAAGGCTGAAACTCAAAGGAATTGACGGGGGCTCACACAAGCGGTGGAGTATGTGGCTTAATTCGAGGCTACGCGCAAAACCTTATCCCAGGCTTGACATGCACGGATTAGCCGGCGGAAACGCCGGTGAGGCCGCAAGGTACAACGTGCACAGGTGCTGCATGGCTGTCGTCAGCTCGTGCCGTGAGGTGTTGGGTTAAGTCCCCTAACGAGCGAAACCCCTGTGTCTAGTTGCCAGCGCGTCATGGCGGGAACTCTAGACAGACCGCCGGCGTTAAGCCGGAGGAAGGCGGGGATGACGTCAAGTCCTCATGGCCCTTATGCTTGGGGCTGCACACGTACTACAATGGGGCGGACAGAGCGTCGCAAGTTCGCAAGGACAAGCTAATCGCAAAAACCGCCCCTCAGTTCGGATTGCGGGCTGCAACCCGCCCGCATGAAGCTGGAATCGCTAGTAATCGCGGATCAGCATGCCGCGGTGAATGTGTTCCTGAGCCTTGTACACACCGCCCGTCAAGCCACCAAAGCGGGGGGCATCCGAAGTCGCCGGAGCCGCAAGGCAGGCGCCGAAGATGAAACCCGTGATGGGGACTAAGTCGTAACAAGGTAACCGTAGGGGAACCTGCGGTTGGATCACCTCCTTTCTAAGGATTTCCTTGGAAAATCTCGGCCCGAGACCGGGCCAAAGCGGTGCGAGTTATCTCGCGTCGTCCGGTCGGAAAGGCCGCATCGGCACCGTCCCTAGTTCTCGACGCTTGACGCCGGCTTCCCACGCGGGTCCGTAACGCAACACCACGAACGATCGACCGTCTCAGATGAAAATCTGATGGGGTGACGGTGGGATGAGCGATCATCCCACCTCTGCTCTATCGCTTATTCGAAGTCCCGCTGGGTGCGGGGCGGTGCTGTCATCAGACAGCTTCGCCCCCTGGCCAGCGGCCAGGTAGGCCCCGGGTTGCCGGGCGCCGATCGCTCCTTGACAATTCGGTGATTTGGTCACGCAAGAATACCGTAGCAATGGTAGTGGCATACCAAGTATCTCCACAACAGTGGAACCCTTACGGATCGCGAGACTGACACGCCGAGAGGCGGACAGGTCTCGCAAGTATCGTTACACGGTGGTGAAGCCGCGTCGCGAGACGCCGACTCACCAAGCGGGAACGTGACCCATGCCGGATCGACTGTCGCACCCGTGCGGCGGCCGGATCGGCGTGGTCAAGCTCCTAAGGGCACGGGGGGGATGCCTAGGCGTCATCAGAGATTCGGGCGTGGAAGGCTGCGAAATGTCCGGGGGAGCTGCCGAACGAGCGTCGATCCCGGAATGCCCGAGGAGACCCGGGGAACTGAAACATCTCAGTACCCGGAGGAAAGGAAATCAACCGAGACTCCCTCAGTAGCGGCGAGCGAACGGGGACCAGCCTAAACCGGGTGGGACACCACCCGGGGTCGTGGGGCCGGAGTCGTGGGATGAATGAGCGTCAGCCGAAGTTCCTTGGAACTGGACACCGTAGCGGGTGAGAGTCCCGTAGGCGACGATGCGAGTTCCCCTATCCGGTACCCGAGTAGGGTCGGGCACGTGAAACCCGGCCTGAATCGGCGGGGACCATCCCGCAAGGCTAAGCACTCGATGACGACCGATAGCGAACCCAGTAGGGCGACCGAACGGTGGGAAGAACCCCGATGAGGGGAGGAGACTGAACCTGAAACCCCGTGCCTACGAGCGGTGGGAGGGCATTGGCTTAGGCCAGCCTGACCGCGTGCCTTTTGCATAATGATCCGGCGAGTTACTGTATTCGGCCCCAGGTTAATCCCTTCAGGGGAGGAGCCGCAGCGAAAGCGAGTCTTCATCGGGCGCCATAGTCGAGTGCAGTAGACGCGAAACCAGGTGAACTACCCATGGGCAGGTTGAAGCGGCCCTAACCGGCCGTGGAGGACCGAACCCACCAGTGTTGAAAAACTGGGGGAGGACCCGTGGGGAGGAGTCAAAGTCTTATCAAACCTGGAGATAGCTCGTTCTCTCCGAAATGGCTTTAGGGCCAGCCTCGGGACATACCCTGCGGGGGTAGAGCGACGGAATTCGGTCGGGGGGCTTCCCGCCTACCCGCCGAAACCCAACTCCGAATACCGCAGGGCGGACCCCGGGAGTCAGAACGTGGGGGATAAGCTTCACGTTCGAGAGGGAAACAACCCAGACCGCCGACCAAGGCCCCCAAGTCGACGCTCAGTGGCAAAGGAAGTGGGATCGCGGTGACAGCCGGGATGTTGGCTTAGAAGCAGCCACCATTTCAAAAGTGCGTAACAGCTTACCGGTCGAGCCATCCCGCGCCGAAAATGACGGGGACTAAGCGTCGCGCCGCAGTCGCGGATCGGAAACGATGGTAGGAGAGCGTTGCCCGCCGCCGCGAAGCCGGATGGAAACGACCGGTGGAGCGCGGGCAAGTGCGAATGCCGGAACGAGTAACGATAAGATGGGTGGGAAGCCCATCCGCCGAAAGCACAAGGTTTCCTGGGGAAGGTCAATCCGCCCAGGGTCAGTCGGGACCTAAGGCGAGGCCCAAGGGCGTAGCCGATGGACAGGCGGTTAATATTCCGCCACCCGTCATGAAGGTTGAGCCGCGGAGGACGCCGGGACGAGGAGAGTCGGGGCGCTAGATACCCCCGTGCCGCAAGGCCGACAGCATTCGATCTGGAAGCTCTTTGAATTCCCGGCCACGAAAAGCCCCGCGGGGACGACATGACCGGCCCGTACCGCAATCCGACACAGGTGTGCTAGGCGAGCATCCGAAGGCGTTCGGGAGAACCCTCGTGAAGGAACTCGGCAAAATGACCCCGTACCTTCGGTATAAGGGGTGCTCACCGCAAGGTGAGCCGCAGAGAATCGGCTCTAGCGACTGTTTATCAAAAACACAGGACTCTGCCAACTCGCAAGAGGACGTATAGAGTCTGACGCCTGCTCGGTGTCGGTAGGTTGAGGAAGGCGGTCAGCGCGAGCGAAGCTGCCGACCGAAGCCCCGATAAACGGCGGCCGTAACTATGACGGTCCTAAGGTAGCGAAGTTCCTTGTCGGGTAAGTTCCGACCTGCATGAATGGCGTAACGACTGGAGCACTGTCTCCACGAGGGACCCGGTGAAACTGTAGCCGTGGTGAAGATGCCACGTACCCGCGGTCAGACGGAAAGACCCCGTGAACCTTTACTGCAGGTTGGCATTGGGTCAGTGTCCTTTCTGTGTAGCATAGGTGGGAGGCTGCGACACGGCGGCGCCAGCCGTCGGTGAGCCATCGGTGAAATACCACCCTGAAATGACCCTGATCCTCACCGGTCCGTAGCCCGGGCCGGGACCATGCTCATCGGGCAGTTTGACTGGGGCGGTCTCCTCCCAAAGAGTAACGGAGGAGTGCAATGGTACCCTCGGCCCGGTCGGCAATCGGGCAACGCGAGCGCAAACGTAGAAGGGTGCCTGACTGCGAGACCCATCAGTCGAGCAGGGACGAAAGTCGGCGTTAGTGATCCGGCGGTGCTGGATGGAAAGGCCGTCGCTCAACAGATAAAAGGTACTCCGGGGATAACAGGCTGATCTCCCCCGAGCGTCCCTAGCGGCGGGGAGGTTTGGCACCTCGATGTCGGCTCATCGCATCCTGGGGCTGGAGAAGGTCCCAAGGGTTTGGCTGTTCGCCAATGAAAGCGGTACGCGAGCTGGGTTCAGACCGTCGTGAGACAGGTCGGTCCCTATCTGCCGTGGGCGTAGGAAACTTGCGGAGCGTCTCCCCTAGTACGAGAGGATTGGGGAGGACCGACCTCTGGTGTGCCGGCTGTCCCGCTCGGGGCATCGCCGGGTAGCCAGGTCGGGACCGGATAAGCGCTGAAGGCATCTAAGCGCGAAGCCCCCTCCAAGACGAGGTTTCCGGCACGAAAGTGCGAAGGCTCCTGGAAGACGACCAGGTCGATAGGCCGGGAGTGCACGGCGAGCGATCGCCGCAGCCGACCGGTCCTAACAGCCAATCGCTTGACCACCCCGATCCGTCCGCCTCCCCCGGCTTCGCATGAAGCCGATGGCGAAGGATGAGATCCGAGGTGTGGTTCACACATCACCCGGGCCATGTGACGATCCGATCCCACGGGATCCGCCGTCGTCGAGGTCCTCGGGTGTGCCCGCCAGCCGCGGTCCATTCGACGCGTGACCCGATCCACCGAAGTCGCGTCCGCCGGGCCTCAACGCCCGGCGGACGAATTTCCGGCGACCATACTGACGGGGTCCCACCCGTTCCCATCCCGAACACGGCCGTTAAGCCCGTCAGGCCCATGATAGTGCCCTTGGCGCGAAAGTCGGTCATCGCCGGAATCCCACAAGCCGCCCCGGTCACCCCCAAAGGTGACCCGGGGCGGCTTTTTTTATTTACAATCTGCCGATTTGAGAGTCTCTCTATACAAGTTTATTTTGAAATTTGATGAACGTTCGTGCTCGTAAAAGTGATCTTTTGGGGTCTTCCGAGCATCCTCCGAGCCCGATCCTCTAGGGCCCGTGATGGGTTTAGAAATATTCACGACCCTTCATAACGCGATCCATGTTCGATTTTCGCGGCGTGGCTTGCTAGAATTTTGGATAGAGACGCGATCACGTCTTTTGAGGACGAGTGGACCGTGCCGAAGCGACCGATCCTGGAAGTCACCACCGATGAGCTTGCCGCCTGGATGGTGGAGCGAGGTCATCCCAAGTTCCACGCACGCCAGGTGCTGCGCTGGATCTTCCGCCAGCGCGCCGAGCGGTTCGAGTCGATGTCGGACCTCCCGAAGTCCTTGCGACTTCAACTGGAGGAGGAATGGTCCGTCTTCAGCACCGAGATCTCCCATCACCACCTCTCGCCCGACGGGACCGATAAGCTCCTGCTCGGCTGTCACGACGGTCGGAAGATTGAATGTGTTTTGATGGCGGAAGACGACCGCCGCACGATCTGCATCAGCACGCAGGTCGGGTGTGGGATGGGCTGCGTCTTCTGCGCCAGCGGTTTGAAGGGGGTCGAGCGGAACCTCACGCGCGGCGAGATCGTCGAGCAGATCCTGCGGCTCCGCAACCTCCTGCCGCTCGATGAGACGATCACGAACCTTGTGGTGATGGGGATGGGGGAGAGCCTCGCAAACCTCGAGAACCTCCTCGCGGCGCTCGATCGCGTCTGCTCGACGGAGGGCCTGAACTTCGGCCAGCGCCGGGTGACGATCTCGACGGTGGGACTTCCCGAGAAAATGCTGGCATTGGCGGCCAGGGACAGGCAATATCACCTGGCCGTCTCGCTGCATGCGCCGACGGAGGCGCTGCGGAACGAGCTGGTGCCGATCAATGAGAAGGTCGGCCTGGCCGCCGTGGTCGAGGCGGCCGACGCCTATTTCCAAAAGACCGGGCGTCAGGTTACTTTTGAGTACGTCCTGCTGCGTGGAATCAACGACCGGACCGAGGACGCGAGGGCCCTGGCCGACCTGCTCGATGCGCGTAAGGCGCACGTGAACCTGATCCCCTATAACCCGGTGGAAGGTTTGCCGTTCGAGCGGCCGACGCCCGAGGCGATCCGGCGTTTCGTCGAGATCGTCAAGAGTGGCGGGGTCAGCGTCAGCGTCCGGAAGACGAAGGGGCGGGAGATCGACGCGGCCTGCGGCCAGCTCCGTCGTCGCCTCGAAGACCGCGTCCCCGCGCCAAGCCGCTCGTAGCGAGCCGTCTGCGACGACGGCCCTCGCTCGAGGCGGAAGATCAAGCCGGCTCCTATGTCCGCAGCCGTCGGGGAGGGATCGAGTCGTGAGCAGCGAGCTTCTGGAACAGCAGTTGGAGGCCCGCGACCCTGACGTCCGGCTCATGATCCAGGTCCGCGACGACGTGCAGGGGGCGTTCGAAGTCCTCGTCGAGCGCTATCAGCACCGGCTCGTCGGGATTCTCGGGCACCTCGTCGGGCGCAAGGAAGAGGCCGAGGACCTGACCCAGGAAGTCTTCCTGCGGATCTATCGCGCCCGCAAGGGATATCGCCCCCGCGCGAAGTTCTCGACCTGGCTATTCACGATCGCCAACAATCTGGCCCTCAATCACCTCCGGGGCAAGGGGCGGAACCCATCCACGACCCCCGGCGGCGACGGCTCGAGCTCGCAGGAGCGCGCCCTGGCCCGCGAAGGGACCCCCTCGGCGCAGATGCGCCAGGTGGAGCTCTCCGAGGTCGTGCGCGACGCGCTCGACATCCTCGGCGAGGACCAGAAGATGGCCGTGCTCCTGAATAAGTTTGAAGACATGAGCTATTCCGAGATCGCCGATGTGATGGGGCGCTCGGAGGCGGCGATCAAGTCGCTGCTGGCCAGGGCCCGCAATCACCTGCGCGAGCAACTCGAGCCGTACCTCAAGACGGGGCAGCGAGGGGCCTGACGAACCGTGCGCGAAGGCAGCCGGCTGGGGCGTTGGCTGGTCGAGGGCTGCCGGGCGATCGATGCCCTGGTCTTCCCCTGGGAATGCGCCCTCTGCGGCGGTGACGCGGCCGATTCACCCTTCTGCGACGTGTGCAAAGGGGAGCTTGCCTCGGAGCCGGGCACGTCCTGCTGGCGCTGCGCGATGCCCCTGGGGCCGTTCGGGAGCCAGGAGAAGGGCTGCTGGGAATGCCGGGGGCGATCGCTCGGGTACGACGCGGCGATCGCGCTCGGGCTCTACGACGGGCCGGCGGGGAAGCTCTGCCGTCGGCTCAAGCAGGAGCGAGACGCCTGGCTCGCCCCCTGGCTGGTCGATGCCCTGGTCGACGCCCGTCGCGAGTTGCAGGAAATACCGAAGGATGCGTGGGTCGTCTCGATCCCGCTGCACTGGCGGAGGCGCTGGAAGCGGGGATACAACCAGGCCGATGCGCTCGCGGAGAGCCTTGCCAAAAGCCTCTCGCTCCGCAGGGTCCACCCGCTGAAGCGGAGCCTGGCCACGCCGCCGCTGAAGAAGTCCGGCCGGGCCGAGCGGGCGAAGCTCATGCGCAACGCCTTCCGGATCAAGTCGAGGGCGGCCCTGGCGCTCAAAGGACGCACGGTGCTCCTCGTGGATGATATCCTTACGACGGGCGCGACGTGTGGCGCCGCCGCCCGCGCCTTGAAGCGGGCCGGGGCCAAACGCGTGGTGGTCGTGGTGATCGCTCGGGCGGAAGGGAAGGTCTGACGTGACGACGAACGAGGCTAAGGAATCGGTCCCCCAGGGCATGCCGGGCACCTTGCGCATCGGCACCCGAGGCAGCCAGCTCGCGCGCTGGCAGGCGGAGTGGGTGGCCGACTCGCTCCGGGCGCTCCACCCCGGCCTCGTCGTCGAGCTCATCGAGATCAAGACGCAGGGGGACCGGGACCGCAACTCGCCCCTCGCGGCGATCGGCGGCCTCGGCCTGTTCACCAAGGAGATCCAGCGTGCCTTGCTCGACTGCACCGTCGACGTCGCCGTGCATAGCCTCAAGGACCTACCGACCCGGGGGCCTTCCGAACTGACCCTCGGGGCCGTCCCCTCGCGCGAGGATGTGGCCGACGCCCTGATCGCCCCGAATTACAAGACGCTCGCCGAGCTGCCTGCAAATGCGACGGTCGGCACGGGCTCGCTCAGGCGAAGGGCGCAACTGCTGCACATCCGCCCGAACCTCCAGATCGTCCAGATCCGGGGGAACGTCGAGACCAGGCTCCGTCAGGCGACGGAGGGGAAGGTCGACGCCGTCCTGCTCGCCGAGGCCGGCCTGCGTCGGCTCGGGCTCGACTCGCACGTCACCGAGCGGCTCGGCCCGCCGTCGTTCCTGCCCGCGGTCGGGCAGGGGGCGCTCGGCATCGAGTGCCGGATCGACGACGAGGCGACCCTGGCGCTACTGGCCCCGCTCGACGACGCGGCGACGCACCGGGCGGTGGTCGCCGAACGCGAGGCCCTGGCGGAGCTGGAGGGGGGATGCATGATCCCGATGGCCGCCTGGGCCCATGACACGGCCGAGGGGCTCCTCAGCCTCGAGGCGATGGTCTACGATCCGGATGGCCGCGAACGCGTCGTCGCGTCGCTCGTCGGGCCGAGGGTGGACCCCGGCGAGCTCGGTCGCCGGGTCGCCGAGGAACTCCGGAGTCAGGGGGCCGAGCGCCTGCTGCGGAGCCAACGCTCCGAGTGACCCGCCTGGAAGGCGTCGACCTCCGGCATGGTCGACGCGATCCGGGTGTCCTCCGGGGCGAGGTCCATCGCCCGGTTCTGATCCCAGGCGGTCAGGACCACGTCCTCGCCCGGCTTGACCGAGAACCCCTGCTCGAAGAGCAACTGGCCCGAGCGGTACATCGCCAGGTGGTGCTCGCCGGGGGTGAGCTCGCAGACGATCGGCTCGTCGCGCACCTCGCCGATCCGGTAGGCCGAGCTGTCGATCATCACATCCACGTTGGATTCGGGGACGTGGACGACGGCCTCGCAACGGGTCGGCCCGACGCGCTCGGCGACCTGCCAGAGGAACGCGCCCCCGAGCAGCAGGGCCCCGACTCGACCGACGATCGCGAGCGATGCTCCTCGATTCAACATCCTAACATCCCCACTTTCTCGTCGTGGAAAAGATCGAAACAGGGAATCAGCGCCCCACCGTCGAGGTGGGCGTCCAAATCTGGAGGCACGATGTCCGTGGGCGGGCCCCGCGGGGGAGCCGCCTGCGTGAACGAAGGACAGACAACAGGCCAAGGGGCCTGGCTACTGGCAGCACGGACTGCGGACGAGGGCTGACCCGGGGGGCTTACCTCGACTCGCCGTCACGACCTTGGAAGGACCCCCGGGACGTCGCACCGTCGCCGAGGATGATTTCGCCGAGGTTCTCCGGTTCGACGCCCTTGAAGAACGAGGGGGCTGGCCCCCAGCTCATCCAGGCGGGGCGGGTCCTGTTGCGATCACGGTCGACTATGGCCACGTCCAGCCCCAGGTGCTTGCCCGGCCCGAGACGCGTCGGCCTGTCGGGGTAGTGATCAAATGCTTGAATCGCACATTCGTAAGTAATGAAACCGTCGGCACGCTTATATTGTATCTTCGTCGCGGTCCTCTGGATATTGCCGTAAACCAGCGAGGGATTCTGGCCCCGGGGGTCGAGGTAGGCCGCCTCCTTGCTCGGGATGGCGACGTACTGGAGCACGGGCATCTTCTCCGCGCTCAGGTCCCAGCCCTGGAACCAGGGGAGCCGGTGGGCGTCGGGGTTGCCGTCGACGTAGACCTCGAGCGCGTCGGTGTGCCAGGCGTCTCCCTTTGTCGCGACGACGTCACTGTCGGGCACGGTCACGCCGAGATAGATCAACTGGGTTTTGGGGTCGTAGCCGACCATGAATGTCGCGGCCGGGTCCCGGGGCGCATTCTTGGGATTCGCGTCGTAGGCGTTGTTGCTCGTCAGGAGCGTCTGGATCGAGTTCTGGGGCAGCTCGGGCCAGTCCTTGAGGTCGCCGTCGATGACGATCCCGCTCAAGGGGGCGGCCACCGCCCTGGGGAGGTCGCGCGGGGGATTCTTCGCGGCCTGCTTCGGGTCGAGTGCCGGCAACTCCGGCATGACCAAAGGCACGATCTTCCCGCCATTCAGTGTCTTGGTCAGGGGCGCCTCGACGTTCCGGGAGGCGAGCAGGTTGTTCGGGTCCGCCTTGGCCTGGCCGTCGGGCGTGTTCGTCTCGGGCTTCGTGGCCGGCGTCGGCGGAGGCTGGGCCTTCGGCTCGGCGTTGGCCTCCGCCTGGGGAGGCTTCGCGGCCGCCAGGGCGGGGACGAGGTTCCCTTCGGTGTGGAGGTAGTACCCCAGCCCGGCGACGACCAGGCCTCCGCACGCGGCGGCCGTCGTGAGCGAGATCCCGCCGAGCGAGAAAACCGCCGGCTTGGCCACCTGCTTCACGAGCGTGGCCACCGAGCCCGCCATCTCGATCGCGTTGCCGGTCCAGAAGCCGCTGGCGGTCTGGATCGTCGCGTCGATGAGCGTGGGGGAGGCCGCGGAGACGTCCTGCGGGGCCAGCAGGGCGATCACCACCGCACCTGCCGGCGAGAGCCCTCGTCGGGCCAGGCGCGATCGCAACTGATCCCGGGCCCGGGACAGGCGGCTCTCGACGGTCCCGATCGGGCAGCCGAGCCTTTGGGCGATCTCCTGATGATGGAGACCCTCCATGTAGCTGAGCACCAGGGGGACCCGGAACCGCTCCGGCAACTTGCGGATCTCCTCGTCGATCACCGAGCGGAGTTCGGCATGTTCGGGGTCGTGTTCCTTGCGTTTCGAGGTCGTGGCGGTCGCGCGGCTCTCGACCACCTGGCGACGGGCCGCATTGGCCTTGGCCTTGCCGGCGACGCGGAGGGCGACGCCGTAGAGCCAGTTCGTCAGAAGGTCGCGGTCGCGGAGCGTGGCCGCCTTCTTCACGAAGACGAGGAACGTCGCCTGGAAGGCATCTTCTGCCGCGTGCGCATCTCCCAGGACGCGGCGGCAGACGCCGAGGACCATGGGCCCGTGTCGCTGGAGGACGGTCCGGAAGGCGGCCTCGCTCCCATCGTGTCCCGAGAGGAACTGCGCCACGAGCTGATCGTCACTCCATCCACTCATCGCCCCGAACTGGAAGAGGGTGTTAATGCCATCCATCGCAGCTTTGGGAAATCGGATCGACATCAGCAACCCTCGTCCACCTCGTCGCGTATTCGTATCACTACTGCCCTGGGGCCCTCGATTCCTTCCACGATTTTCCCCCGAGGGAGGGGATTTTATTCCGGAACTCCGTAGTTTCCAAGATTCGAGCCCCGTCGCTTCGTCGGAAACCCAAGTCACGAAAAGGTCTTCGTCATCGAGCCGGGCCCGCCGTTCCTCCCATATTCGGTAGCAGTACGACGGACGTACGACACGCGGAGTTGGAGATGAAAACCCTCGGTTTACCTAAATTCTTCGGAGCACTGGCGTGCTCATACGCCCTTGGTTAGTCAAGGGTTGGGTAAGGCAGGCTGCTACCGGTGTGTTTCGACCTTCGATTCGGCCATCGGATGACCGGCCTCGTTCTCCACTTGTGCGTCATTTGCCGGGAGGCGGTACCCGAAGTTTTCCGAGGGCATTAGTTTCCGGTATATCGACCGTCTTTACGAGGCTTTAGGGCAACGTTGGGCGAGAGAAGGCCTCGGGCGTCGCTGATTCGCTCGCGAACATCTCGGGGCTGGCGTCGGACGCATCAGGTCGGTGGTGATGAGTCGGGGCGCCCTCGATGTCGACGCCGAGTGGCGAAGAGTCCACCGAGGATGAACCCGAGGCCGGCCCCGGCCCCGCAGACGCTTGAGGAAGAGGAGGGGGACGAGCCAGGGTCGGTTGGTATTGAAGGGGATCAACGATACCCCGACCATACCGAGGCACGCTCCGAGCAGGAACCCCGCGAACAGACCGAACGTCGGCCAGACGCCGGAGGGGGATGACGGCCGGGGTGAGGCAGCCGGGGAGGCGACAGCGATGGGGAGGAGCCGACCCCCCAGGATGGCTCCGACCAAACCGCCGAGGACGCTGCCGCCGAGCGCAAGGACGGGCATGGCCGAGGTGCCCGGGTATGCGGCGAGGAAGTCGTCGGCCCTGGCCTGGAAGATGAAGCCTCGCGTTCGGCCTTCCTCCTCCACGTCCCGGCGGTAGATTCGCCCGCGCCTTCGCGAGAGCAGGCCGATCACGCCCCCCGTGATGGCCCCGATCGCCACGAACAGGCCGAAGCAACTCCAGGGGGGCCCCAATCGCGTGAGCCAGCCTTCGTCGTTGACCCTGACCATCCCTTCAGCGAGCCCCAGGCCCCGCTGCCGACGAACGCACCAGCCAACGCCCGGGGCAACGGATGGGGTGTATCCGCGTTTATCGTGGCCATTGATGCTTTCTCTCGTCGGCCTGGGATCGAGCGGGCTGGTTCGCCCGCCTAGCTTCGTCCTATGCCCGCGTGCGCGAGTCTGCACGACGCGGGGCCCCGACACAATTGCTCGCGACGTGCGAGGGCGTTCCGCCTCCGTTTCGCGCTTCGGAGAGCCGGTTTGCGGGGACGGTGGAAGATGGGGAGGTGGTGGCCTGCAGGATTCGAGACCGGCTTAGCGATGGGTCGTGACGTCGACGCGCCGACACATTTCGGCGACGGGGCAGGTGGAGCACTTGGGGAGTCGACCCGTGCAGATGTGTTTGCCGAACGGGACGAGCAGGCGGTTCAGTTCGATCCAGTAGCGCTTGGGGAGGTTTTCCTGGAGCGCCAGCATCGTCTTCTCGGGGGTCGAGGCCTGCACGAAGCCCCAGCGGTTGACGACGCGGTGGACGTGGATGTCGACCGAGATGCCCGGCCGGCCGCAGGCGATGCCGAGCGCGAGGTTGGCGCACTTCGGGCCCACGCCCCGGAACGAGAGCAGGAGTTCCTCGTCGCAGGGGAGCTGGCCGTCGTGCTCGGCGACGACCCGGCTGGCGATCTCCCGGATCTGGCCGGCCTTGGCTTCGTGGAACGTGCAGGTTCCGATCAGCCGGTCGATCTCGTCGGCCGATAGGTTCGCGACGGCCTCGGGGGTCTTCGCCTCGGCGAAGAGCCGACGCGCTGTGGGTAGGGTGACCTCGTCGAACGTCCGGATCGAGATGATGCAGGCGATGAGCTGCTCGAATGTGGAGTCGAACCCCTCGGCGGCCAGCTCGAAGAGGGCCGCCTTGGGGAATGGCTCCACCGCCTTGCGGATCCGGCGGATGGCCTCCGCGACGTCGAACTGTGACTCCGAAGAGGGCCGTTCTTCGAGGACGACCCCCTCGGGCGTGGCTTCGACCGATTCGATTGTTCGTTTTCGAGCGGCCATGTTGACACCTCACGTTAGCAGTTCCTTGGGATAAACCAGGATGCAAACGCGAGGCCGAGGCGCGTCACTCCTGCGTGGCCAGCTTCGGGACCTTCAGGGTGATGTCTTTGAACTCCCGGGCGTCCTCGGGGATGGTCACGATCTGGGCCGAGCCTTCTTTGAGGGCCTCCTCCTCTGCATGCCCGGACCCCCGGGCATGGAAGATGGTCTCGCCCGGCGGCAGCTTGATGTGGAACAGGCCTTGCTTATCGGTCGCGGTCGAGGAGATGGACGTGCTACTCCTGGGTCGGGCCGGGCCGTGGATCCCGATGACCACTCCCGCCACCGGCTCGCCCGTATCTTTGTTGACGACCTTGCCCTCGACGGCGACCGGCGGGATCAGGTCGATCGTGACCTCGGAGGTGACTCCGGAAGTCAGGGTCACATCCCTGGCGGCGCGGTATGTCCAGGCTTCTCCCAGGCCAGGACCCTTCACGAAGATGTTGATGGTGCCGTCGTAAAGGCCGTCGATGACGAACCGGCCTTCGGCGTCGGTCCTCACGGGTCGGCCTTTGAAGTTCTTATTCGGGACATGCGACTTCGTCGGGTTGCTTCCCTGATACTGGATTTCGAGGCCCGACACATTGGCGCCCGGCACCCTGGTCATGACCCGGCCCACGACCCTGGCGGCGGGGATGGCGACCAGCCGGGCACGCCCCTTCGGGTTGCCTTCGACGAATCCCACTTCCGTCATGCTGGCTGCGACCACTTCCTCGCTCGAGGTCTCCTCCCGGACCCGCATCTCGCCCCGGGTCGGATCCGTGACCCTGAGCTGGAACCAACGTTTGCCAGGGACTTCGGGGAAGGTGAAGTCTCCATTCGCATCGGTCTGTGACTCGATGATGCCCTGCAAGGGGCTATCCGTGAGGATATCTGCAGGTAGGTCTTCGTAAAAAGTCTCGACGGTATTGCCGGCTGCGGGGTTGTCTTTGTTCCTGGGATAGGCCCTGCAGATCGCCCTCATCTCCATCTGAATCTTCGCGCCCTGCAGGGGATTCCCGTCGGCGTCCATGAGCTTGCCCGAGAACGACGATGCCGGGCCGAGCTTCAACACGACTTCCTTCGGGGCCTCGGCGGGGACCCAGTCCGACCAGATCGTCGGCGACAGGCCAGCCTTGTGCGCGATGACATAGAGGGATTGGTCCCCCTGGGGAACGGGGTACGCGAAACGCCCCTCGCGATCCGTGCGGAAGGCCTGATGGTTGGGGAATCCCGTGTAGTTGATGCCCGCGACCACGTCGGCATCGGCGATCGGCTCGTTGTTCAAATTCAGGAGCTGGCCTTGGAGGATTCGCGCAGGAGCGGGAAGGGCCTGGGCTGCTGCCGGCTCGGATTTCGGGCTCTCCTTGGTCGCGGGCAGAGCAGGCTCGAGGGCCACCGCCCGGATCCCGAGGCCGCCGAGACCGAGGCCCAGCGCGATGGCGACGGCCCCCAGGGCGATCGAGGGCCTGCGCCGGGGGACGGCCATGGTGCTCGCGGCGTCGTCCTCGAGGAGCCGCTCGATCCTGGAGGCGAGCGTCCTGCGATCGAGGAAGGGGAGCCAGCCGGGGCGGAGCGAGGGGCCCGTGGGCGAGAGCCGGCCGGGGCGTCGCGCGAGGTCGACGAGCAGCCGGGCATAGGGGACCGGGTCGGAACCGAGGGCGACCGCCGCCTCGTCGCAGAGCAGCTCACGCTCGAGGTCGAGCCGCCCGAGCAGCCAGGCGACCAGCGGGTGGAAGAAGAGCGGGATCCGGGCGAGTTCCTGGACGAGCTTGGACCAGTCGTCGAGATTGGCGACGTGGGCGAGCTCGTGCAGGAGGCTGGCGCGTCGGCTGGCCGCGGGCCACTCGCCCCAGCCTTCGGGCACGAGGATGAACGGATGCCGACCCCCCAGCGTGACCGGCGAGCTGACCTTGGAATGCGTTGCCAGTGAGACGCGCCGGCGGACGTTCAGCGCCGTCCGGCAGTCGTTCAGGAGCCGTCGCGCGGAACCGTCGACTTCCATCGCGCCCCGCCTCAATCCGGCCACGAAGAGGAGGCCGCCGATCCATCGCACCAGCAGGACGAGGACCACCGATCCCCAGAGGGCCGAGGCCGCTACCGCCGCCCATCCCCGGAAGCCGAGGGCCGTCGAGGCCGCCGCGGCCTCCTTCTTCGGGATCGGCGCGACTTTCGCCGGGACGACTTGATGCGCGAGAGCAGGAGCATCTTGCGGGACTCGCGCCTGGGTCGTGGGCTCAGCCTTGATCCGGGGCAGGGGGTTCGTCGTCGGCTCGATGACGGAAGCTGCGGATTTGCTGGGAGGGCCGAACCAGGGGATCGGCAGGTTGCCCCAGCGCGGGGCGAGCGGGAGGAAGAGGCCCGTGGCCAGGACGAGGAGGCAGAGTCGGTGGCGAGTCGCGGCGCTACGGGGTGGCCAGAGCCGGAATCCGGCGGCCAGGAGGGCGATCAGGATCCCCCAGCGGAGGGACCATTCGGCCAGGAACATCAACCAGGGCACCGACAGGCGTTCCGCCAGATCCGTCGTCATGGCTTCTTCCTCCCGCGCTTGGGCGTCGGTTTGGGCAGAGATGTGGATTCGTCCGGTTCTTCGCTCCGATTCGGCGTGTTTTCCAGGGTCGAGAGGCGGTCCTCGATCGCGCGAAGCTCGTCGGGCGCGAGCTTCTCCGCGTCGACCAGGCCGAGGATCAACTGCTCGGCCGAGCCGTGGAAGAAGCGCGCGAGGAAGTCGGAGAGCAGGCTCCCCGTCGCCTCGCGCTGCGAGACGGTCGCGCGATACCTGTGGCTCAGGCCTTCCTTCTCGTGGGCCAGGAGCCCGGCCTTCTCCATGCTCTGGACCAGGCCCAGGGTCGTCGTGTACGGCTGCTCCTCGCCGCGAGGGAGGTGCTCCATCAGCCCCCGGACCGTCTGCGGGCCCTGCTCCCAGAGCACGCGCAGCACGGCAAATTGCCTCTCCGTGATCGCCAGTACCTTGCGTCCGGCCATTCGCGCCCTCCTCGGTCTGTCCTACACAAGATCACGTACGGATTGTTGCGTAGGTTGAGGTGCGTGTCAATGGCCGGATTCAAATATTCGCGTTAGAGGGGAGGTTGGACTACGAATGAATCTATGTGAAATTGAAAAGATGTGGATGCGATGATCTTCGTCATTTCGCCGGATCGCGGCCGATTCCCCTAAAGTGCTCGGGCTTGAGAAGGGGCCTTCCGCGCGAAGGTGTGCCGATCGGCGAAAGGTTGCGATTGACGGGAAATGGCCCGACCTTGCGGCCTGGCCCGCCCTCGGGAGGGGCCTTTGTATCGGCCCGGACGCGGCGAGGAGATGAGGGTTCCCCCGGATTTGGTTCGATTGGTGTACGCTCATATATTGGTGATGCGTCGTGTCATGGCGGTTAGTCCGACGGTGTCGTTTCTCCCCGCGGGGGATGCCCGGGTATGGCTCCGAAAACCTCAGACGGCCGCGAGGCGACTCCGATAAGACACCTGGGGCGACTTGGCGGCCACGCCGTCCTTCCTTTGTGGGTAGCCCCGCCCGACCGGAGCGGTTCCGCGTGCGGCACGATAACCCGACCGACACAACCTCCTGCCCATCGTCGGATCCCGACGTGCGGGCATCCTCCGCCACGCTCGCGTGGGGTTGGATGCTGGCCCTCGTGATCCTGATGGTCTCGACCAGCCTTGCGGTGGCCTCGGTCTCGCAATGGTTGGTTCCGCCCTATTTCCTGATGATGGTGTGGCTCCTCTACCCCGGGCGCAGCCCGCGCGAAACCGCGCCGGCGTGTTCCGAGGGTGAGGCGTCCGCCGAGGGATCAGCCACGCTCGAGCGACCCGAGCCGACCCCGGCCGAGATCGACCTACGATCTCCTCCCGGGGCGGACTTGCCGGTCCCGGCGATGGACACGGATCCCGAGGCCGTTCAGACGGAGAAGGCCCCCGAACCCGCCGCGGTGAAGACCGCCAAGCGAGGGAAGGGGCGAGGGCGGAAGGCCAAGGCGGCCGCGGTCATCGAACCGCCCGAAGGAGCCACCTGGATCCGGGTGGGACCCGGGAAGTTCGTCAGGGCCGATGGCCCGACGGCCGCCGAGTCGTCCCTCGCGACGACGGAAGCCGGTTCCGAGACCGAGCCGGCAACCTTGCCCATCGTGCCGACCTCGTCGGCCGATGACGTCCGAATCGAGTCGACCCCGACCTTCGACCTCCCCGTCGAAGTCGCCGAGTCGGTCGAGAGCCTCAACGAGGCGATCGACGCGCCCCCGGGAGCAACAATCGTCGAGGAGTCCATCGAGCCGGTCGAGAGCCTCAGCGTCAATTGCGAAGGCGTTGAAGCGATCGCCGACCCCTTGGAATTCACGGCCGTTGCCCCCGAAGGGCCCGTCGAGGACCTCAACGAGCTGGTCAACGCTCCCGAAGGTGATCTCAATCATGAGTTCTCCTCGTCGAGCGTGGGCGAGTTCAACGAGTCCGTCTACGACGAGGCAGGAGACCTTTCCGAGGTCTCCTCGCCGAGCGTGGACGAACTCGACGAGCCAGTCTATGACGACGCCGGAGATCTCTCCGAGGTCTCTGCGTCGAGGGTGGACGAGCTCAATGAACCCGCCCACGACGATGCGGACGATCTCAAGGAGGTCTCCCCTTCGAGCGTGGACGAGCTCATCGAGGCGAACGCCGAGCCGGCCTTCGACAACCCGGAAGGAGCGGAGTTCGAGGAGCCCGTTTCGTACGACCCGCCCGCGACGGCCTGGGACGAGGCTTCGGCCACGTACCAGTACGAGGAAGGCGGAGAGGCCGAGTTTGCCGACGACGTCGAAGAGACGGCGTACGTCGATCCGTCCCTCACCTTTGAGTCGCACCACGATGATCGCAGTGCTGCTGACGCCGCCCACGGGACGTGGTCGGCCTACGACCCTGGAGTCGAGACGCTCGAGGATGCTGGCGGCGCGGCCGATCCGGCGGACAACTTCCCCACGCCTTACGAGGCGGAGGCGGAGTCCCGAGACCTCGATGAGTACGATGAGGTTGCGTGGGATAAGGATAACGCATCCGAAGCCTACGCAGCCGAGTCCGACATCGAGGCCGAGGCCGACTCCAATGCCTTCGCCGGTGGGCTTGAGGAGGACCGGCAACAGCCGGACGTCCTGCCCGATCCAATGCCGTCCCTCCCTTCATCCGGCGCGTCTTCGTCATCCTGGCGAGGAGGCTGGTCGCACGACCTGGTCGCGGCGGTCCGTGCTCCGAGCGGCGCCTCGATGGGACGGTTCAACCGTCCCGGTCGACAGCAAGTCCGGGTTGCCCCGGGCTATCGTCGACACTCGAAGCGTAGCATGGGGCGAGCCAGGCAAGTTTGTCGCGCACTCCCTCCCCGCTCGCCTCCACGATCGGGCTCTGCCCCATCGACTCGAGGGGCGGCGGCCCGCCTCCGGCGTTGGCCTCGCCCCTCTGGTCGAACCTCCCCGCGATGATCCCGCCTGCCCCTCTCTCCCTTCCCGCCTCCTGAATCCCTCTCTCCTCCCTTCGCCTTCCCAATTCCATCGCCAACCACTCGATTGATGACCCGTCGATTCGGCCCGGGTCCTCATTCCCTGCGGCGTCAGGAGCCGTAGAATGAATCGGCCCGCGTAGGCGTGCCCTCGGGCGGCCTTGGACTCGACACCCCGGTTGGATTCCCCAGGACGATGAAACACGCGCTGATCATGCTGCTCGCGATGGCCTTCGCCGCGGAGTGCCACGCCTTGGGCCAGGAGAATCCGGAGAAGAAGCCGGAGGCCAGGAAGCCATTCGTGCCGACGGATCACTACGTCAAGAAGTCGGTGGAGGGCTGGGTTGTTTACGTTAACAAGGATTTGCTGGGGGGCCGGAAGGAGCTGGGAGACAGGGCGCTCCGACTCCTGGAGAACAAGCTGTTCGAGATCCGCCGCAGCGTCCCGCCCGCCGCGCTGGCGTCGCTGGTGAAGGTCCCGATCTGGCTCGGCGTCGACGACGGCCATGCCCCCTGCGCGGAGTATCATCCGAATCGCGAGTGGCTGATCGAGAACGGGTACAACCCGGACAAGGCCAAGGGGGTCGAGATCGGCAACGCCGAGAACTTCGTGCAATGGTCGCACGACCAGCCGTCCATGATCCTCCACGAACTGAGCCATGCCTACCACGACCAGGTGCTCGGGTTCCACCATCGCGGCGTCCAGGATGCCTTCCACAAGGCCGTCGCCTCGAAGGGTTATGAGTCGGTGCTCCGATGCAACGGCAGGATGGATCGCGCCTACGCGCTCTCGAATGAGCAAGAGTACTTCGCCGAGGCCTCCGAGGCCTATTTCGGCACGAACGACTTCTACCCGTTCGTCCGCGCCGAGCTGAAGAAGCACGACCCCGTCGGCTTCGAGACCCTGCATGAAGTCTGGGATATCCGCAAGTAACGGCGCTCTTCGTGGGTGGCTCGCGTATCAACCGTGAGCCGCCTGCGGATCTGCCAGGGGTGAGTTGAAGTACGGAATTGTTGTTTCATCATAGGTTTGATTTTTTCATGTCCTTGGATCTATAAATTTTCGGATTATCCTTAGTTTCCCCTCCCCCCGCTGTCCCGCCACACTTGACGGCCCCTCCACCTCGCCCATTGACAGTCCTTTGCGCTGACATCGAACCGCCCCGTTTACAATCCGGGAGTCGGTTGGGGTGGTCCACGCGACGTCCGTGCTGGCTCGATGCTGCGTCGGCACGGGCGTCGCGACCCCCTGAGGCGTCTCCGGGGCAAGTGACTTTTTGGGCGGGAGGCTAGGGGCTGATGCTCGACGTCGTTTCAGCGGAGGCGGCCGACACGTCGGTCGCGATCGAGCCGGGGGTGAGTCCGGCGGCGGAGTGGCGACGGGAGAAGCTCGTGCTGGGAGCGGTGCTCGCCCTCGCCGCCTGGCTCCGCCTCTGGCGGCTCGACCAGAACGGGCTCGGCAACCTGTACTATGCGGCGACCGTCCGGAGCATGCTCGCGAGCTGGAGCAACTTCTTCTTCGGCTCGCTCGACCCGCTCGGCATCGTGACCGTCGACAAGCCGCCGGTGGCCCTCTGGATCCAGGCCCTGAGCGCCAGGATCTTCGGCTACAACTCGCTGAGCCTCTTGATGCCGCAGGCCCTGATGGGCGTGGCCTCGGTCGCCCTGATCTACCACCTGGTCCGCCGCGTCTTCGGCGCGGGGGCCGGCTTGCTGGCCGCGCTGGTGCTGGCCGTCACGCCGATCTGCGTGGCGATCGACCGCGACAACCTGCCCGACACGGCGCTCGTGCTGGTCCTGCTCCTGGCGACCTGGGCGTTGAGCTCTGCGGCGGAGACCGGCCGCTTGGGGCGGCTCCTGCTGGCCGCCGCGCTCGTCGGGATCGGCTTCAACATCAAGATGCTCGCCGCGTTCGTGGTCCTGCCCACCTTCTATGCGGGCTATCTGCTCGCGTCCCCCACGACCTGGCGTACCAAGTTCATCCATCTCGCCTCGGCGACGGCCGTCCTCGTGGCCGTTTCCCTCTCCTGGCCGATCGCCGTCGAGCTGACCCCGAAATCCAAACGCCCCTACATCGGCGGGTCTACGAATAACTCGGCGCTCGGCCTCGCCCTCGGCTACAACGGCCTCGCCCGCGTCCTCGGCATGGGCGGTGGCTTCCCCGGCCCCGGCGGTCCTGGTGGCCCCGGCGGTTTCCCCGGGCCCGACGGCGCGGGCGACGCGAAGGCGAAGGCCAAGGACGACCCGAGCAAGACCGAGCCGACCGCCCTCGCCAAGGCGGACGATCCCGAACCCCCTGGGGTTGGGGCCGCTACGCCGCCTACCGGCGGTCCCGATAGTCCCGGCGGTCCTCCCGATGGTCCCGGGGGCAGGGGGTTTGGCGGGCGACGCGGAGGCCCTCCCGGCTTCGGCGGTCCTCCCGGGTTCCTGCGGTTCACGACGCGGGAGATGTCGGGGCTGATCATCTGGCTCATCCCGCTGGCGATCATCGGCACCCTGGCCGCCGCACTCCGCCAGAGGCGGGCGATCCCGATCGGGGCGGAAGGCCTGGCGATCTGGATCTGGGCCGGCTGGTTCGCCACCCACTGGGTCGTCTTCAGCTTCGCGCAAGGGATCTTTCATGAGTATTACACCACGGTGATGGGCCCCGCGATCGCCGCGATGGTCGGCATCGGGACCGTCGCCTTGTGGAAGGAGTCTCGCCTCGGGGGCTGGCGTTCCCTCCTGCTCCCCGCCACCCTGATCGCCACGGCGCTCGTGCAGGCGGCGATCATCCGGCACTATCCGGACTGGAAGCGTTGGCTCCTGCCGATCCTGGCGACGGGCATCGCCCTGAGCGTCGTGGGGCTCCTCGGCTCGCGTCGGCTGGCCTCCTGGCGGCGCTCGCTCGCCTGGGCGGAGCTGGCCGCGGGGGTCGGGCTCGCCACGATCCTGATCAGCCCGACCGCCTGGTCGATCACCACCGTCCTCGCCAAGGGGAACCCCGTCATGCCCACGGCCGGCCCCTCCCTCGTGGGGAGCCGGAGCGACCCGCAGCCGAACCCATTCCCGTTCCCGGGTGGCCCGGGTGGCCCCGGCGGTCCTCCGGGCGGTCCAGGTGGCCCCGGCGGTCCGGGAGGGCCGTTCGGCTCGAACCCGAAGGCGACCAAGAAGCTCGTGGACTTCCTCGTGGCGAACCGGCACGGCGAGGAGATCCTGGTGGCCGCGCCTGGGAGCATGGAAGTCTCCGGGATCATCGCCGAAGGCGAGACGGCCGTCTCCATCGGCGGATTCATGGGTATGGACCCGGCGCTCACGAAGGATGAGTTCGTCGCCAGAGTGAAGGACGGCCGGCTCCGGTTCTTCATGCTCGGCGGCCCCGGCCCCGGCGGCGGAGGCCCAGGTGGTCCCGGAGGACCCGGCGGCCCCGGCGGTGGCCCTGGTGGCCCCGGCATCGGAGGCCCCGGCGGGCCGGGTCGAGGCATGGGCAATGGCGAGATCATCGAATGGGTGCGCAAGAATGGCAAGGCCGTCGATGCCAAGCTCTGGAGGCTCGAGGAACCCGAGGAGCCTCGCAAGGACGACGCCGACAAGGACACCAAGACAAAAGTAACGGATGAGGCCAAGAAGGATGACGCCGGGGCCTCGGCGCGTGGATTCTTCCGCAGGATGAGAGGGATGACGCAGCTCTACGACTGCCGGCCGGAGCTGGGGATCGCCTCCCAGTCGGCCCCTTGATGTCGCGTGTCGACAAAGGTCCCGGAACTGGACATGGCCTTCGAGGAGTCGGTGCGATGCTGCTCTCCCTGGTGATCCCGATCTACAACGAGGAGGAGGCCCTCCCGAGCCTCCTCAAGGCACTCCGATCGGTCCTGGACGCGATGGGGTGCGACCACGAGATCGTCTTCGTGAACGACGGCAGCCGCGACGGCTCCGCCCGGATCCTGTCCGACCTCGCCGCGTCCGACCCTCGGGTCAAGGTGCTCGGCTTCAGCCGCAACTTCGGCCACCAGGCGGCGATCACCGCGGGGCTCGACTTCGCCTCGGGAGACGCCGTGGTCGTCATGGACGCCGACCTCCAGGATCCGCCCGAACTCCTCCCGCAGATGGTCTCGCTCTACGAGCAAGGCTATGACGTCGTCTCCGCCCAGCGCGTGGGGCGCGAGGGGGAAGGGCTGTTCAAGCGAGGCACCGCCGCCCTCTTCTACGGCCTGATGAAGCGCGCGGTCGACGAGCGGCTCCAGGCCCAGGTCGGCGACTTCCGCCTCTTCAGCAGGGGGGCCGTGGCCGCGCTCCGGGGCTTCCGCGAGCAGCATCGGTTCCTCCGGGGCCTGGTCGCCTGGCTCGGCCTGAAGGAGGCGATCGTCCCCTTCCGGCGCCCGGCTCGCATCGCCGGCACGACCAAGTACCCCGCCTGGAAGATGATGAAGTTCGCCTGGACGGCCATCTCGTCCTTCTCGGCGCTCCCGCTGAAGCTGAGCCTCTTCGCGGGCTTCCTGATGACGATGGTCGGGGTCGCCTACTCGATCTACGTCCTGTACGAGACCTTCGTGCTGCGGACGACGGTGCGGGGCTGGAGCTCGATCGTCTGCCTCCAGATCCTCTTCTCGGGCGCGACCCTGACGGCGGTCGGGCTCGTGGGCGACTACGTGGCGAGGATCTACGAGGAGTCGAAGGGCCGCCCGCTCTACGTCCTGGCCGATCTCCTGAACATGGCCCCCGTCGTCACGCCCCCGACGCGGAGTGTGGTGATCGCGGCACGTCCCCAGGCTCAGGGTCAGCTCGAGTCGATTCCCGTCAGCGAGCGGAAGGAGGCCCAACTTGTCGGCGAACCGATCTGCTGAAGTCCCAAGTGCCTCGGCCTTCGATGCCGTGCCCGTCGCCTCGAATCGGTTCCACGCCCTCGACAGCGCACGCGCCACGGCGATGCTCCTGGGGGTCTTCTACCACTCGATCCTCTTCGCGGGCTTCGCCGGCGGGGGCCCTCCCGGGGGCGGCCCCGGCGGTCCCGGAGGCGGGGGCGGCCCCGACCCTTCGCGGCTGGTCGGCGACTGGCTGCACAGCTTCCGGATGCCCCTCTTCTTCCTGATCTCCGGCTTCTTTTGCCGGATGATGCTCGACAAGTACGGCATGCGCAACTACTTCCGGCGCAGGTGGGCTCGGATCGGCGTCCCCTTGCTCGTGGGGATGTTCACGTTCTGCCCGCTCTACATCCTCACGCGAGATCTGACCTCGCGTGGGGGAGGCCCCGGGCCCGGCCCCGGCTCGATGCGGGCGCCGGGTCCCGGGGGCCCTCCTCCCGGGATGCCCCCCGGCATGCAGGCGATGACGCGTCCGCCCCAGGGGATCGTGCCCCCCCCGCTCGAGCCGTTCGACAAGAACCACGACGGCGAGCTCAGCGATCAGGAGTGGGAGGAAGCCACCAGGGAACTGGGCGGCCCCCCCGGGCGCGGACCCCGACCGGGGCCGGGCGGGTTCCGGCCCGGGGGCCCGCCCGGGCCATTCGGCGGGGGCGAGAACGCCCTGGCCGGCAAGGTCTTCGGCTCCTCGGCGCGTTACTTCGAGCTCCACCACCTCTGGTTCCTCTGGTACCTCCTGGTCTTCGCCACCGTCGGCCCCTGGGTCGCGAACGGATTCTCGCTCGTCTTCTCGAGGGGCTCAGCCGACGCCCGGATCCGGACGCTCACGCGATGGGGCCTGGCCCCGTTCGCCCTGGCCTTGCTGGGGACGCCCGCGCTCCTGATGACCTCGAGCCCGTTCGGGTGGTACCTCGGCCTGGCGCCTGCCATCTTCCGGGGGTTCCCCGACTTCCTGCTGCACTTCGACTGGGACATGGCCTTCTACTTCGTCTATTTCCTGGCGGGGTGGCTCCTGCATCGGGAGCGTGAGGTCCTGCCGAGCCTCGCGCAGACCTGGCTGCTCGACCTGCTGCTCGGCCTGGTCGCGTTCGCGGTGGCCACCGTCCTCAGCACCAGGTACGCGAGGACCCCGGCCGCCCCCAACTACGGGCTCATCCGGGTCGGGGCCTATGCCATCTACTGCCTGGGCTCGTCCCTGACCGCCTTCGCCTTCCTGGGCGTCTTCCTCCGCTACCTCGACTGGCCGAGCCGGACCTGGCGCTACCTGGCCGACACGGCTCTGTGGGTCTACCTGATCCACCAGCCCCTGGTCCTCATCGGCCTGGCCCTGGTGCGTCCGCTCAAGCTCAACTGGTGGATGCAGCCGTTGCTCGTCACAACCCTGAGCGCGGGGGCCGCGCTCCTGCTCTACGAGGCCCTCGTGCGGCATACTCCGCTGGTCTGGCTCTTCGGGCCGACGATCGCCCGCAAGAAGAAGCAGGAGCCGGCGGGGGTCGCCGTGGAGGTCTGACCTCAAGGGGCGCCGATCCGGTTGGCACCCGGCCCGGGGCCCGTTAAGCTCGAAGAGATCGGCAGACGAGGAAGAGTCGGGGTGCCCTCATCCGTATCCATGTCTTCCCCTTGGGCGTGCGACCAATGGAAAACGTCATGAACTCGGGCGAGTCGGCGACCTCGACGGCCGCCCCCTCGCTCTCGATCCTGCTGGTCGATGACGACACCGAGCTCTGCACGGCGATGCGCGAATACTTCGCGCGGCGGCAGATCAAGCTCGAGACCGTGGACGACGGCCGCCGGGGCCTGGCGAGGACCCTGAGCGGCGAGCACGACCTCGTGCTGCTCGACGTCATGATGCCCGGCCTGGACGGGTTCGAGCTGCTCAGGCTGGCGCGCCGGCAGAGCCAGGTCCCGATCATCATGCTGACGGCGAGGACCCGACAGGTCGACCGGGTCGCCGGGCTCGACGCCGGCGCCGACGACTACCTGCCCAAGCCGTTCGGCCCCGAGGAGCTCCTCGCCAGGATCCGTGCCGTGCTGCGGAGGACGTCGCAGGTCCCCAAGACGGTCGAGGTCTTCGACGTCAACGGGATCAGGCTCGTCCCCTCGGCCCGCGAGGTTCGCTGCGACGGCATGCCCGCCACCGTCACCTCGATCGAGTTCGACATCCTCGAGCTCCTGATCCGATCCGCCGGCCGGATCGTGACCCGGGACGAGCTGACGGCCGCGCTCTATCACCGCCGGGCTTCCCCCACCGATCGGGCGATCGACATGCACGTCTGCAACCTGCGCAAGAAGCTCGGCCAGAGTGGCGGCCTCATCGCCACGGTGAGGGGGGCGGGCTACCTCTTCCGCATCGACCCGGACGAGGGCGGGGGCGGGGGCGGGGATTCCTAGCATGAGGTCGATCTACGTCAAAATCCTGCTCTGGTCGGTCGTCACGATCGCCTTCTCGCTGGTCGCCTTCGGCGCGGTCTCGTTCTACATGGACGGGCGGCGCCCCGGGCCCGGCGACTTCTTCCACCGCACGATCGCCTGGATGGACGACGAGGTCCTCCGCGCCTACGAGGAAGGGGGTAAGGAGCGCCTCGGCCCGTTCCTCGTGCGCCTCAACCTCTACTACAACGCCGAACACTACCTGGTCGACGCCGAGGGGCGCGACCTGGTCGACGGCCACGACCGGTCGGATCTCCTGAAGCAGGCCGACATCCACCCGAAGCCCCCCCGGCCCGATCGCGGCCGGGTACTCATTGGCCATCCCCTGCGCAAGGGGCGCTACTATCTTTTGATCCGGATCACGCATGGCCGGTTCGATCCTCGCGGCATCCTGCCATACTACGCGGCGGTGGTGCTGGTGATCGCCCTGCTCGGCTACATGCTGGCCGTGCACTTCGCGGCCCCCTTGCGGAGCCTGCGCCTGGTCGTGGCCCGGTTCGGGAAGGGGGATCTGGACGTCCGCACCGGTTCGACCCGGCAGGACGAGTTCGGCGAGCTCTCCAGGGCCTTCGACGAGATGGCCGGCCAGATCCAGACCCTCCTCAACGCCGAGCGCAGGCTCCTCCAGGACGTCTCGCACGAGCTTCGGTCGCCGCTGGCTAGGGTCGGCTTCAACCTCGAGCTGGCGAGGATGGGGGACGACCGCGACCTCGCGCTCGACCGCGTGAAGAAGGATTTCGAGCGCCTCTCCCGGCTCGTCAACGAGCTGCTCGAGCTGACCTGCGCCGAAGGGGATCCGTCCTCGAGGCATCACGAGGAGGTCCGGCTCGACGAGATGCTGCGATCGCTCGTGGACGACGCCTCGGTCGAGGCCGAGGCCAAGGGCTGCCGGATCGCCCTCCGCATGAACGACGCCGCCGCGCTCGTCGGCGACCGCGAGCTCTTGCATCGGGCCCTCGAGAACGTCCTCCGCAACGCCATCCGGCACGCGCCCGACGAGACCCTCATCGAGCTCGACCTCACCCACGAAGGCGGGGTCGCCCGGGTCTCGATCCGCGACTACGGCCCCGGCGTCCCCGAGGCCGCCCTGGAGTCGATCTTCGACCCCTTCTTCCGCGTGGGGACGGATCGGAGCCGTTCGAGCGGCGGGGTCGGCCTGGGCCTCTCCATCGCCAGGCGGGCGATCGAGCTGCATCAGGGGCGGGTCTCCGCCCAGAACGCCTCGCCCGGCCTTCGCGTCGTCATCGACCTGCCGATCTCGTCCGCGATGCCCGAGCCCCGCGAAGGGCTCATGGCTCGAATCTAGGGATCCGCACGGCCCGAGGCTCCTTGGTCGGATGCTGGTAGGGGAAGACGACCCGGGCGTTCTGGCAGAGCGGATACCAATGGAGTAGGGCGTCGAGCTTCGCGTAAATAGCCTTGGCATCCGTCCCGTAGACGTAGACGGCCGTCTCGGTGGGGCCGGCCCAAGAGCCTCGGATCGAGCCGAGGTCGGGCTCGAGGGCCGCATTGATCTCGTCCGCGAGGGCGTTGATGCCCGAGTTCTCGTAGACCTCCGGGGGCAGGTCCAGGCCGTCGAGGTAGATGGCGAGCCCTTCGTTCGTGCCGAAGGGGATCACGGCCTCCCGGCCGTCCTTCTCGTAGCGGAGCTCCGAGCCGACGGGGGCCCCGCCCATCTCCAGGACGGTCTTGATCACGTGCAGGGCCTCGTCGAGCCCCTCGGCCTCGACGGTCAGCTCCACGTCGAGATCCACGTGCTCGATCTCGTACTCGAGGGAGTACTGGGTCCCGCCGCCGCTGACGGATCCGAGCCCCTTGCCCTCGAGGACGGCCTCGAGCGGGTCTTCATAGCGGTCGCAACGCTCGGCGGGCTCGATCGGTTCCAGGATCTTGGCGACGACGAAGTAAGGCACGCCTCGGCTCCTCCCTGCTTGGCCTCGATGATCGACCCTCATCCTGAGGGGGAATTGTCGCCCAAAACCCTCTGCCGGGCAACGCAAGTCATCGGCATCGGCCCGACCGGGCTGTCGAAACCGGAGCTAGAATCCTCACTAGGGGTAGGTCGACGTATCGACGTTTTTGGAATCGACTCCTAAGAAGGTCGTCGTCCCCGGCGAGGCCGCCAGGGGCTCGGCTGCCGTCTTCCTAACATGGTTTGCCCTCAATGAGTTGAGGGGGTTGTTGGGCGCTCGACGCGCGTGTTAGAGTGGGCGATGACCTTGCCCTTCCGTTTCTCGATCGGTCCATTGACATCGACTTCGCCTTGATCGCAACGCATCCGACCGGACGCTTGGCGCCGGGCCTCGAGGAAGCTCGCTTATGGTGGATCCGCAGGCGTCACGGTTCTGGCAAGCGTCGCTCCAGAGCGGCCTGATCAGCCTCGAGGGGCTGACGGCCTGCTTCGAGGCGCTTCCTCCCGAGAAGCGCGTGGCCGATCAGCTCGACCGCCGGCTGGCCAGGCAAGCCGTCCAGGCGAAGCTGCTCACGCTCTGGCAGGCGCAGCAGCTCCTGGCGGGGAGGTCGTCCGGCTTCAAGATCGACCGCTACGTCCTGCTCGAGATGATCGGGCAGGGGGGGATGGGCCGGGTCTACCTCGCCAAGGATTCGAGGCTGAACCGGCGGGTCGCCATCAAGATCCTCTCGCCCGAGCGCGTCAATAACCCGCGGGCCATCGCGCGCTTCCAGCGCGAGGCGAGGGTCGGCGCCCAGCTCCAGCACGAGAACCTCGTCCGGATCTACGACGAGGGGGAATCGAACGGCAAGTGCTACCTCGTGATGGAGTTCATCGAGGGCAAGAACCTCGGGACGATCGTCGCCGAGGACGGCCCGATGCCACCGAGCACCGCCGCGAGGCTGGTCCGCCAGGTGGCGCTCGGGCTCGAGCACGCCCAGCAGAAGGGGCTGATCCACCGCGACGTCAACCCGTTCAACATCCTGGTCACGCGCGACGGGACGGCCAAGCTGACGGACCTCGGCCTCGCCATCGACCTGGCCGAGGAAGAGCAGGTCACCCGCGACGGCGCCACCGTGGGGACGTTCGACTACGTCTCGCCAGAGCAGGCGAGGCATTCGCGCTCGGTCGACACGCGCAGCGACATCTATTCGCTGGGCTGCACCTTCTACCACATCCTCGCCGGCCAGGTCCCCTTCCCGAGCCCGAGCCTGCCCGAGAAGCTCTTCGGCCACCAGGCGGTCGAGCCCGAGGCGGTCGAATCGATCGCGCCGGCCGTCCCCAAGGCGCTCGGCGACATCGTCCGCAAGATGATGGCCAAGCAGCCCGAGGACCGCTACGGGACCCCGCTGGACGTGGCGCAGGAGCTCGAGCCGTTCACGGGCGAGCAACCATCGTCGTTCCAGGAGGGGACGCCCGTCGCCAACCCCGGCCAGGACACGCGCGAGACCCCCGTCCTCTCGTCGAGGACGCAGATCGCCCCCGCCCAGCCCGCATACGTCCCCAACCCGTCGATCATGCCCGTGGCCTCGGCCGACGAGCCGCCAACTCCGCCAGCTTCCGGCCTGCCCCCGGAACTGGCGATGATCGCCGAGACGGATAAGACGCCCCCCTCCGGGGTTTTCGCGTTCCTCAACCTGAACCTGAACCCGGAGCCCCCCTCGACGCCGCCCGCCCCGCCGCAAACGCCCCCCGGGGCCGGGGCCGTCAGGTCGACCCCGGAGCCGTCGCCGAAGTTCGAGACTCCGCCGCAGGCCAAGCGCCCGCGAGAGTCGTCCCCGGCCCCCGCGAGCCGGCAGGCCCCGTCGCCCCTCGGCGACTTCCCCGACTTCTCGAAGATCGGCGAGGAGCCGAAGCCCCAGGCCGAGGACTTCTCCGGCCTCGGCCTGTCGATCGACCTCGGCGAGTCCCCGACCTCGAAGTCCAAACCCGCGCCGACCGAGGAAACGCCACGGCCGAGGGCGAAGGCCCCAGAGCCCGCGAAGGCGAAGGCCCCCGAACCCGAACCTGCCCCGGTCCCTGAGACGAAGCCCAGGGCCCCGAAGCCACCGGCCTCGGACCCCTTGCCCGACTTCGCCAGGATCGGCGAGGCCGCCGAACCCGAGGGGATCGACCTCGGCCTGAACTTCGGCCCCGAGCCCACGGCTCCCGCCGCCCCCGCCCGGCCGCCCAGGGCTCCGGAGCCCGCGAAGGCTCGACCCTCGCCCGAACCGCTGCCCCCACCGGCCGCCGCCCCCGCGCCGGCCGCGTCGACTCCGGCGGCGAAGCCCAAGCCGCCGAGCCCCGCCCCGAAGCCGGCCTCGGAGCCCTTGCCCGACTTCTCGAAGATCGGCGAGGCCACCCCCGCCGACGAGCCTGCCGGCTTCGACCTCGGCCTGAACTTCGGCCCCGAGCCGACTCCGCCCCAGCCGCCGCCCGTCAAGAAGCACTCGGAGCCGCCGAAGCCCAGGGCCGAACCGACGCATGCCGCCGCGGCGACCCCGCCGCCCGCGAAGCCCAAAGCCCCGAAGCCTCCGGCCGAACCCTTGCCCGACTTCTCCAGGATCGGCGGGGCCGATGTGCCTGCCGACGAGCCGCTCGGCCTGGATCTCGGCCTCAACTTCGCCGCGGAGCCGGCTCCGCCCAGGAAGCTCGCGGAGCCGCCGAAGCCGAAAGCCGCCCCCGAGCCGACCCCTGCCGCCGCGACTCCCACGCCGACTCCCCCGGCGCCCGCGAAGCCGAAGGCCCCGAAGCCGCCGGCCGAGCCCCTGCCGGATTTCTCGAAGATCGGCGGGGCCGATGCGCCCGCAGCCGATTCCGCGGGCTTCAACCTCGGGCTCGACCTCGGGCCCGCGCCGGCGTTGTCGGGAGGTTCCAGCAAGCCGAAGCCCGCTCCCAAGGGCCCGGCGGCCGTCGCAGTTCCGACCCCGTCTGCCGCCCCCGCCGAGACTGTCCCCGCCGCGACACCGAAGAAGAAATCAGGCTCCAAAGCCGACCTGCGCCCGATCCTCGGGGTGGCCGCGGCCGTCCTGCTGATCGCCGTGGCGGGAGGCCTTTACGCTTCGGGCATCCTCGGCGGGGGACAGGGCGGCAAGACCACGCCCAAGACGAAGGCCGAGCCGGTCGTGGCCAAGGTGGCCCCTCCCGAGTCGAAAGAAGGGGCGTCCGAGACCCCAGAGAAGAAGGTGGCGATCGTCACCCCGCCGGCGACCCCGACCAAGGCGGCCCCCGAGGTCCCCAAGGGAGAGCCCATCGCCGTCAAGGCCCCCGACGGCACCGTGGCCGTCGAGCCCGACTTCAAGAGCGCCATGCAGCGCGCGATCGGCAGCAAGGGGCACGTCCTGCTCAACAACAAAGAGCCGATCCGACTCTCGGGTCCGGCCGCGGCGCTCCGGATCTCGGGCGGGCCGCTCTACATCCGCGCCGCCAAGGGGGCGAATCCGGTCCTGGAGCTCGACCTCAAGGGGTCGGATGCCTTCATCACCCCCGGTGCGGAGACGCCGATCACGATCGAAGGGGTGACGATCGTCGCCCACTACGGCAGCGAGGCCAAGGCCCCCGCGCCGATCATCGAGGCCCCGGGGCATGTCCGGCTCGATCGCTGCGTCTTTCGGGCGACGGGCGCCGTCGCCGGCAGTCGCGCCGTCGTCGTCGAGGGGGGGAGGGTCGTCGTGAACGGCTGCCTCTTCCAGGGCTTCGACACGGCGCTCGACGTCGCCTCGATCGGCGGTTCGCCCGCGTCGATCGCACAGAGCATGTTCATCCACGGCAAGCCCGGCGGCACTCCGAGCGGCTGGGGTGTCCGCGTGCGGATGATGTCGGGCTCGGGCAAGAACCCGAGGAGCCTGACCCTGGATCATTGCACCTTCCAGGGCAAGGGGTTCCTCGACCTCGTCGGGTTCTCGGCGCAGTCTCCCCTCAAGGTCGGCATCAAGAACTCGGCGGTCCTTGCCGAGACCTGCCTCCTGGCCTGGGAGCCTTCGGCCCCCGGCACGCTGCTCGACAACAAGGCCCTGCTCTGGACGGGCAAGGGCAACCAGTACGACGTCCGGGGCAAGTCCTGGGTGGTGACCTCGAGGACCGAGCCCGGCAAGGAACTCCCCGACGGCCCGATCGACCTCGCCTCCTGGTCGAGCCTCGGCGCCGAGGACGATCCCGCTCCTCCCCCCTTGAAGTTCATGACCGACCCCTCCAGCCTCCCCGACACCCCCCAGCCGGCCGACTTCTCGGTCGTCGATCAAGGCGCCCATTCCGCCGGCGCCGACGCCAAGCTCGTCGGGGCCGCGAGCCACTGACGCCTCTCCGCGGAGGAGAGAGCCGGGCGGGCCACGATCCGACTCCATCCTCGATTTCTCAAGCAAATTGAATCAAATCATTGTTTGTTGATGATGTCCGGGGCCGCGTTTGCGTGGCCCCTTGGGCATGCGGGAGCGTCTGCGCAAAGTGATCCGGTGACGTGGCGAATGCGGATCGCGTCGGAGGTTGGCATTGCCTCGAACCCACGCCCGGTTCCAGATCACATGAATTTCCTCAAGTGAATATCTGAGTGAAATTATAAAAGTGTGGGCCAACGATTGAGTCGTCGCGGGACGATATGAATGAAGAAAACAGCAAAATCTCTTGATGGTAAAGTCATCCCGGCTGTGAGCAACGGGGGCATGATTCTTAAAATCAACCTGCCGGGAAGGACCAGGCTTCGAGCGTTTGTCGCTTAACCTACCTGAGGGTACCAATTCCCACCCCGAGCAATTCACGCCGGCCTAAAGATCGCGGAGTCCGACGCTTCCTCGAAATGTGGATGGAAGACGGGAAAGCCTGGGAGGGTGAGAGGGATGGCGATGATTCGTTACTCCCGACCACCCGACGATCGGATCGCAATCCCTGCCTCGATTCGACATGCGAGAAGGCCGCATCCATGAGCGGAATTCCCACCCCTTGGAGGCATCTGATCTCATTTTTTGAGTCCCGTGTACTCAGAAAATGATCACAGCTTGCTTCTCGGGATTGGCAGAAGTGGTGCCGTGCAAACTTCTTGCGGTGCGATCATTTTCACGCCATGGGGATTTGATAGAGTCTATGAAAATCTCATAGAAATCACTCCGAACTCTGTATAGAATCGGATTCGCCTTCGAGGTGCTTCGAACGCAGTTACATCGGGCAAATCGTCGAAGATACGAGTCCTCGGCTTCATCTTCGAGAGGAGGCAAATCAACTTGGCCGTCGATCCCGGTTGTAGGGGTATTCACGCCCGGACGAGAGCCGGATCGATCGTCAACCGATAATACGAAGGTTTTGATTCGCTCAATCGCATCTCGAGGTCATCCGACTTCTCGTGGTTGAGAGGATGTTTCTGGATCGATTCGGGCGGCCTGGTCGCAGAGACCCTGGTGCGTCCCGAAAGATATTTATCCTGAAAAGATGCTGGCTCCACTGGTCTTCAACCTCTCCCCGACCCCTCCCCGGGTCTCGTGACCAGAAGGGCCACAGTCGCCGCAAGGCGATCCTCCCTGATCTCCTCGCCGGAAGCTCTATCCCGGTCATCGCGACGGTGTGACCGCTCGTGTCACGCTGCGCCTCGCGATTCTCCCAATCTTCCTCGTTCTGTACTGACGGAGTCATCTGGATGCGAAATCGATCGCCACGGGGTTTCACCCTGATCGAGCTCCTCGTCGTCATCGCCATCATCGCCGTATTGATTGCGCTCTTGCTCCCCGCGGTGCAGGCCGCCCGCGAGGCCGCGCGACGGTCCCAGTGCACGAACAACCTCAAGCAGATGGGGCTGGCGATGCACAACTACGTCGGCACCAATGGCGCCTTCCCCCCCGCGAAGATCTTCTCGGGCAGTTGCTCCGGTACCTCCAACGGCGGCAAGGGGTTCGTCTTGAACACCACCGGCTTCACGATGATCCTGGGCTTCCTGGAGCAGACCGCCCTGTACAACGCCTACAACTTCAGCCAGGCCTCGAGCGATTCGGCCTGGGGCGGCGGCGGCGGCATGAACATCAAGGTCGTCGGCGACGCGATGTCGAACTCCACAGTCGTCGGCACGCTCGTCGCCACCTTTGCCTGCCCGTCGGACCAGGCTCCGGTCACCGTGACGGCCGACCCCACGACGCCCAGCTCGGCCTACTCGCGCAACAACGCCAGGCGCAGCAATTATCTTCTATCCACGTCGGTGTATACGGATTATGATTGCGGCTACACGCCGGACTCGGCCTACCAGGGGGCCTTCTTCAACGACATCTCGACCTCGATCAGCGACTTCCGCGACGGCACGAGCAACACGCTGCTGATCGGCGAGTCTCGCCAGATCAACATCTATGACGTCTTCGGCCCCTACTGGGGTTCGGGCACGCACACGTCGACACACGGGCGCGTGATCTACCCGAGCAGCACGGACGCCCGCTACTACCTGCCCAACGCCTCGTGGGGCGACCGCGACTGCCCGGGCAACATCATGGCCTGCAACCCGAAGGGGCTCCCTTACGCCTGGGTCTTCTCCAGCTACCACCCCGGCGGGATCAACGTGGCGATGGCCGACGGGAGTGTCCGCTTCATCAAGAATTCGATCAGCACGACCACCTGGTGGGCGCTCGCGACCATCAAGGGGGGCGAGATCCTGAGCTCCGACTCCTACTGAGTGCGTCGCGTCTCCCGGCCGCGAGCCCTCGCGTCGGCCCCGTCGCGGGCGGTGTGGGGCTCGCGATACCTTCCCAAAAGGATCGACAGCCAACATGCGAGAGCTTTCGAACATGAATAGCCGTTGGATCGCGGCCTTCTCCTGCCTGCTGTTGGTCGCGGGTTGCGGTGGCAACGAGGAAGATTCGTTCGTGCTGGTGCCCGTCTCGGGGACGGTCATGCTCGACGGCAAGCCGCTGGAGGGGGCGACGGTGACATTCATCCCGTCGATCTCGAACAAGCCGGCGACCGACGGGGGCGACGTCAGCGGCTCGGGGGGCTCGTTCTCCGCCAAGTACCGCAATCGCCCGGGCCTCGCGCCGGGGAGCTACAAGGTCGTCGTCGGCCAGCCCAGGTCGGGCGGCGGGAGCAGCAAGGCCGGCGCGCTGCCGGACGACATCACCAAGAGCCCCTACATGGCGGGCATGGCCCTGGACGCGGCGCGTGGCGGCCCGGGGGGCAAGAAGGCCGAGAAGGCGTGGCCCTACGGCGACGCCACGTCGACTCCCCTGAACCACGAGGTCTCCGCGAAGGGGGATACCGGCCTCCAGTTCGACCTCAAGACCGCCCTCAAGTAAACCTCAGACGCCCACCTTCCCGAGGCTCCTCCGGATCCCCGGAGGGGCCGCCTCCTTGCCTGACCTCCCCACCTCGGCGATCATTATCGGGCCGAGCCCCTCGCGACATCACGCCGAAGCATGATTCGACTTACTGATGGATGACGACGACCCCTGGATGTCAAAGTCGTCTCGCTGCCGGCCCTGCGAGCGAAACCGCTAGGCGGACGGCGGGTTGTGGACAACACCTCGCCGATCCCCTACAATCCGCGAAAATTCACAAGGTGGGGCTTCGCGACGACCGGGTGGCACGTTTCCCCCACCGGGTGCGACCGGGATCGGCTCTGCCCGCGCGTTCGGGCGGATCGACGCCCTGGTCGACGCGGCCTTGCCGATCAGGCGAGAGATGTGCTGATATGAACCGAGTTGTGGCCCGTCCCCAGGATCTCGACCTCGATTCCCCCGGCCGTCGCGACTACTGGGTGGCGCTCGAGCACGACAGCATCTGGGGCGATCATCTCCTCCCGCTGACGGTCTGGGTGGGGCCCGAGGCCGCGCCCGACAAGGGGCTCGTGGCGTTCGGCTCCAACCACGGGAACGAATACGAAGGCCCCGTGGCCCTGAAGAAGCTCCTCCGCGAGATCAAGCTGGAGGACGTCCGGGGCCGGATCATCTTCATCCCGGTCTTGAACCCGTCGGCCTTCCGCTCGGGGACGCGCGAGAGCCGCCTCGACGACGGGGTCAACCTGAACCGCGCGTTCGTCGACGGGGCCGGGGTCACGCCGTCGCTGGCGGGGATCACGCACCGGGTCGCCGCCTTCGTGCGCCAGTTGATCTGGCCGAGGGTGCACATTGTGCTCGACCTCCACTCCGGAGGCGAGGTCGCCCGCTTCGCGATCTGCGCGAACTACCACCACGTCGACGAGCCCGAACTCGCCCGCAAGATCGAGGAGACGGCCCGCTGGTTCGGGACACCTTGCCTGATGGTCTACCAGAATGTGACCCCGGGCCTCCTTCCGAGCGAGGCCGAGCGCCTGGGCAAGATCACCGTGGGGACGGAGCTCGGCTGGGGCAAGGCCGTGAACGTCGACGGCGTCCGCTATGGGCGGCAGGGGGTGCTCGCTGCCGCGATCCACAATGACCTGCTGCGCGGGACGATCGAGCCGATCGACCACCATCGCGACGGCACTCAGCGCAAGCTTGAGATGGTCGATCGCGCCTGCTTCGTCGTCGCCCCCTTCGACGGCCATTACGAGCCGATCGTCGAGTGCGGCACCCGGGTGCGCAAAGGGGATGTCGTCGGCTACCTCCACGACTTCGACCACATCGACATGGAGCCCTGGCCGGCCGCCGCGGGCGTCGACGGGGTGGTCCTGGCGCAGGCCTGGGTGGCCCCCGTCCCCCGAGGCCAGCACATCGTGGTCGTCGGCCGCGAAATCGCCTGAGGTCCGTGCGCAAGCCCTCGGCTCGGGCCGTGGTCCCGTCTCGCCCCGCCGGGTCGTCCCGGCGATCGCGAGGATCGGGGCCGGGACCTCGTTCGAACCGAGCGACCGCCAAGGTAAGGTGGGGATCCCTGGTCGTGCAGGATCCGCTCCCACTCGCCGCAAAAGATCGGCGGATCGTTGGAACACTCGAGGATCAATCCGCAATGCTCATTTCGTTGATGCGAGGCATGCTGGCGTCCCGTCTCCTGATGGCCCTCGGCCTGATGCTGGCCCCGGCCCTTGCGGTGCAGGCCCAGGAGCCGGCCAAGGCGACTGAGGGATTGGCGCCGACCAAGGCTGAGGGGGCGCACGAGGAGAAGAAAGAGGAGGCGAAGCCCAAGCCGGTCACCGTCAAATCACCCGTGGCGATGCAGGTCTTTCAGCGCAATGAGGATGGTTTCGCCGACATCCCCATCGTGGTGGATGCGGAGGGGACTTCTGAAACGGTGCGTAGCGTTACCCTGAGTGGGCAAAACACTCAGATAAACGTGGCCTATCGCGACGGCAAGTTGCTCAAGGTCCCGGCCGGTGGCCCGTATACGATCACCGTCGTCGTAGCGGACCCGAATGCCCCTCATCCGGGGATCACTGGGGGAGTCATCCAGATCCCGTCGGTCTACGTCGGCGACCTCTGGGTCCTGGCGGGACAGTCGAACATGGAAGGGGTCGGGAACCTGACCGACGTGACGCCCCCGTCCGATCGGGTCTTCGCCCTGGGGATGGACGGCAAGTGGGTCAAGGCCGAGGAGCCGCTCCACTGGCTGGTCGACTCCCCCGACCCAGTGCACTCCGGCGACCCGAAGGACCGCGCGGCCCGCTCCGAGGCCCAGCACAAGACCCGCGTCAAGGGGGCCGGCCTGGGCCTGCCTTTCGCCGCGAGCCTGGCGGCCAAGACGGGCATCCCCATCGGCCTGGTGATCACCGCCCACGGCGGCACGAGCATGGCTCAGTGGGATCCGGCCAAGAAAGGTGAGGGGGGGAACAGCCTCTACGGCTCGATGTTCCGTCAGCTCGAACTCGCCGGCGGCAAGGTCCGCGGCGTCCTCTGGTATCAGGGGGAGTCGGACGCCATGGGGGACGCGTATAAGATCTACCCCAAGGTCTTCGCCGACTTCATCGCCGCCCTTCGCAAGGATCTCGGCCAGCCCGAACTGCCCTTCTACTTCGTGCAGATCGGCCGCTTCGTCCACACGTCGGATCCGAAGGGCTGGAACGCCGTGCAGGATGCCCAGCGCCTGCTGCCCGACCGCGTGCCGAACACGGCCGTCGTCGCGGCGATCGATCTCGAACTCGACGACCTGATCCACGTCGGGACCCCCGGCCTGAAGCGCCTCGGCCAGAGGCTCTCCCTCATCGCCCAGCGCGAGCTCTTCAACGACGTGGGCGCCACCACCCCCACGCTCGACCGCGTGAGCAAGCGGGCCGACCACACCCTCGTCCTCAAGTTCAAGGGGGTCAACCGCGCCCCGGGCACCCCCGCGGGGCTGAACCCGCAGGGCGGGAGGATTCGGGGTAACGTGGCGAATCCGGGGGCTGGTTTGCCCGCGTCCAACGGCGGCCTGAAGGGGCTCCAGCCCGCGAGGCATATCGCCGGCTTCTCGATCCGCAAGGAGGACGGGACCGAGATCCCGATCATCTTCGACGCCGGCGTCGGCAAGTCCAACGACACCGTCGAGCTCAAGCTGGTCGGCGACCTCCCCGAGAAGGCGTTCCTCTGGTACGGCCACGGGCTGAACCCCTACTGCAACCTGACCGACGCCCTCGACATGGCCGTCCCCGTCTTCGGCCCGATCCCGCTCGATGAGATCAAGTGATTCGAGTGTGAACAGTTTATTTTGAATTGTTGATCTTCATGAGGGCCGCGCGGGACCGGGATTGCCGGGCCCGTCGCGGCCTTCTCGCTCGCCGGCGATTCGCTCAGTTGCTCGAGCCTCGCCAGCGGAAGGCCCCTCGGAGGAGGCGATTCCCTCGCGAGTCGAGCCGACGCTCCGTGTTGTCCCAGGGTTCGGAAGGGCCGGGGTCGGGCGCCCAGACATAGGGGGCGATCCACCTGGCGACTTGCGGGTTGGCCACGGCATCCAGGAGGCTGTGTTCGCTGCCGAGCAGTTCGTGGAGGTCGTGCTCGGAGTAGCGGGCGGCCATCGGGCCGAGTTTCCCCAGGTCGTGGTTGGTGAGCCCGACCTTTCCCAGGGCGTGGTGGTGGTCGCTCCGCCTGAGCAAAGGATAGAAGCGGAGGGCCTCGTCCCGTCGGTTGTACAGGTTCAGGAACGCCTGGCAGCCGAGCAACGCTCGATCGAGCCTGGCGCAGGGGTTGAGCCAGGTGTGGTCGCTGGCGCCGGCCAGGACCACCGCATGGATGAAGAGGTCCGGGCGCAGCGTCGGGAGGCCGACCTCCGGGTCGTGGTCCTGGCTGTTCAACCGGCCGCCTCCCAGTAAGTGGACCGCCGAGGGGACGACACGCCCGCCATAGCTCTGGCCCAGCAGGCAGATCCGGCTCTGGGGCGGGAACGCCTGGACGAAACGCGCGAGGTGATAGCCGGCGATATACGCCCGTCGGCCTTTCTCGTTGATGTCGCGCATGTCATTGGGATAGACCCGCTGGCTCGGCCAATCGAACGCGATGACCACGGTGCCGGGGAGGATCGCCCGGTGGCGTTCGAGCCAACTGTGGGTCCAGAGCAGGCCCCCGAGCGCGATATCGGGCGTCGTCAGGCTCCCCTGCACCTGGATCAGGACCGGCGATCCCGCGGCCTGGGAGAACATGATCGCCGGGTCGGTTTCGACCAGGTCACCCTGGGCGTCGAAGTGTCGGACCCGTAGCCGGGGCCAGGGGTCGGTCCCCATCTCCTGGGGGCATTCGCGGGTGTCCACGACCCAGAATCGCTCGACCCGTTCCGGCCTCGGGGTGAAGTGGTCGAGGAAGACGAAGGGCCAGCCGGTGTCGGGGTCGAGCGCCCCGTCCAGGAAGTTCTGCTCCCGCTGGCTGATCCCCGGGCCGGTCGCCCCCGGATCGAACATGCCACCGGGGCGAGGGCGGCCCAACCTCGAGGGCGAACCGGGAGGGGCCGAACGGCCCGAGGGGATGGGCAGCGGCACGAGGCCCCCGAGCCCTCGACGAGCCCCGCTCTCCTCGGATTCGCCGGGCGGGCTCGTTGAAGGGGCCGCCGGAGATGGGGCCGACGGTCCGCCTGGCTGCCTCGCCGCCGGGGCTGTTGGAATGGGTGGCTCCGAGGCGCGGCGGCTCCGACGAGCCGGCGGCCGCGCCGGCCGGATTTGCCGGCCGCGGGGGCGAAGGGTCCGGCTCCTGAGACGATGTGTATTCGGCGGATGCGATCGCGATGAGGAGGATTAGCGGGGGAAGACCGAGCTTCGACATCGACGAGCCGCTCCGAAATCGTGATACCGACGTATTCGCGTTTGTTGTGTTCTTGACGGATATATCGTGTTTTCGGCTCGCAACAGTTGAACGAGAGGCCTGGGAAACGTTGATTCTCGCGATTGTCTGGCCCGAGGCGCCTTCGCCAGCGATCACGCACCGGCCATCGTCGGCAACTCCGAGGACGTGATCCATCGGGGGATGCCTAAGCCGGCCGGCTTGTTTTCTCAGCGATAAAGTGGTGTCGTCAGTGGGCCGTCGAGCCCTTTCGGGCCGTCGCGCTGACCCAGGTCTGGGCGAAGAGGCCCCCCGGCACTCGCGACCAGCGTCGGAACGCGTCGATCGTCCCGTCGTCGAGCCCGGCCTCCTCGAGCCGGAGGGCGAGGTAGTCGACGATCAGGGAACGGTCGGCGTAGCACTCGTACTCGGCATCCATCTCGATGCCCTGGAGGCCGGCGAGCTCAAGCAGAAGCCCGAGCTTGCGGCCGACCTGTGTATCCCCGCCGTTGGCCTTCTGAAGTTGCTCGTAGAAGGTCAGAGCCTTCTCGACGGCGGGGTCGGGCGGGCCGAGGACGAAGCCGCCCCAGTCGGGGCTGCGGAGCCCGATCACGCCGCCCGGTCTGAGGACGCGGGAGAACTCCCGGACCGTCGCGCCGGCGTCTGGGACGTGCTCTAGGAGGGCATGGGCGAAGACGGCGTCGAAGCTGGCGTCGGGGAAGGGGATCTTCTGCCCCTCGACCACCTCGAATCGGAGGTTGGCGACCCCCTGGTTGTCGCGCCTGGCCGTCTCCACCTGGCTTGGCCCGGCATCCAGGCCGACGACCTCGCCGGGCGCGACGACCTCCGCCAGGCCCCTCGTGATGCTGCCGGGCCCGCAGCCGCAGTCGAGCACGCTCATCCCGGGGCGGAGCAGGTGGGTGAAGAACCGGGCGTGCGTGTCGACCGTGCGCCTGGCCATGAACTGCACGGCGTTCCGCGAATAGCCCGGGGTGTAGTTCGGATTCTCCGGCATGTCAGGCTCTCCCATTCCTGCTTTGAGCGTCCGGGTGCGTGCAAGGTTCGCCTCAGCGCCGCTTTCGCTTGGCCTTCGCGGCGGGAGGGGCCGGGGCGTCGGACTCGCCGAGCAACCTGTCGGGGAGGCTGACCCAGTCGGCATGAGCTTTGAACCGACGCAGCTCCGACGCCTTGCCTGCCGGCTTCTCCTCCGCAGGCTCCTGGGCCTCGGCGAAGGGTGGGAGGGCCTCGCAGAAGACCAGTAGCAGCCAGATGAACGCCAGTTTGTGTGTTCTCGTCAACATGACGGCGTCTCGCGATCTCCGGTTCGGTCTCGAGGGGGGCCTGAAACTGTTGTGCCGCAAGGGGGCTTCGTCGTCAATCGGTTCAACCTTGACGGTGCGGGTTGTGCACGCTCGTCGACCAATCAACGTTGACGCATCGCCGGGGCTGTGCTTGGATGTCGGCCGAGCCAGGATGGCGGAGCACGTCGCGAGCGAGCGAGTTCAAGGAAGAGCGAGGCCGATGACCGTCAACGACCGCGTCGACCTCAACGTCCCCTACGTCGAGAAGGAGGACGCCAAGGCCCTCGGGGCCCGCTGGGACCAGAACCGCAAGGTCTGGTTCGCGCCCCCGGGCATGGACCTGACCTCCTTCAACCGCTGGCTACCCCAGGGCTTTACGCCGACCATGTCCGGCACCGGCGGCATCGCGACCGTCGCGGTTCCCGACTCCGACGCCGAGGCCACCGCCGAGTCAGGGATGGCCCTCATGGACCTGCTCGCCCGGGTGCGAGGGGTCGTCGAGCGCCAGATGGCGGAGCTCGTCTGGGTCCGCGCCGAGATCAGCGAACTCCGGGGCAAGAACGGGCATTATTACCTCGAGCTGGCCGAGCGCAACGACCGGGGGGACGTGCTCGCCCAGGCCCAGGCGGTGATCTGGAAGAGCCGCGCCGCGGATATCGTGGCCAAGTTCGAGGCGGCGACCGGGGAAGGGCTCCGGGACAACATCAAGATCCTCTGCCTCGTCCGGGTCCGGTTCGACGTGCTCTACGGGTTCTCGCTCATCATCGAGGACGTGGACCCGTCGTACACGCTCGGCGACCTCGCGGCGAAGCTGGCCCGGATCCGCGAGAAGCTCCATCGCGACGCCCTCTACGAGCGGAACCGGGGACTGGCCGCCCCGCTCGAGTTCGTGAGGATCGCCGTGGTGAGCCCGTCGTCGTCGGCGGGCCTGGGGGACTTCCGGCGCGAGACGGACCGGCTCCAGCTCGCCCGCCTCTGCGACTTCCGATTCTACCCGGCGACCTTCCAGGGGCTCGACGCCCCCTCGTCGATCCGGACGGCCATCAACGAGGCTCTTGCTTCGCATCGTCGCCGGCCGTTCGACGCCCTGGTGGTCATCCGCGGCGGCGGCTCCGTCACCGACCTGGCCTGGCTCAACGACCTGGAACTGGCCCTCTTGCTCTGCCAGGCGCCGATCCCGGTGCTGACGGGGATCGGGCACGAGCGCGACAGCACGATCCTCGACGAGATCGCCCATCGCCGGTTCGACACCCCATCCAAGGTCGCCCTGCACATCGCCGCGACGATCAAGGACAACGCGTTCGCCGCGCTTGCGGACCTTGGCCGGATCCAGGCCCAGGTGGAGGGGATCCTTGCGAGGGAGCGGACCTCGGTGCAGGCGCAGGCCGACCGCGTCAAGGTTGGCCTGAGTTCGAGCCTGGAGCGTGCCTCGAGCGAGCAGGCGAACCAGGCCGCCGCGATCCGCGCCGCGGCCGGGTACAGGGTCAGGGAGGCTTCGCAGGCGATCGAGAACGACCGAGAGAAGGTCCTTGGCAAATCCGAGAGCATGCTCGGCGAGACGGAACTCGGGCTCGCGAGGATGTCGGAGGCGGTCGCGAGCCGGGCCCAACTCCAGATCGGGGTGCAGGAGTCATGGCTCAGGCGGGTCGCCCAAGCCGTGACCCTCAAGGCCCAGGGGAGCATGAAGACGTTCGCCGACGCCCTGGACCGGCTCCGGAGCCAGTCCGAGGTCGACGCGACCCGGGCGATCACGAAGGCGCAGGATGACCTGAACTGCGAGAGAGGTGCCTTGCTCGAAGAGGCCGGCAACGTCCTCGAGCAGGCACGCCAGGAGGTCGAGGCGGGGACCAGGATGGTCGTCGGGCTCGGCCCCCAGGCGACGCTCCGTCGCGGCTTCGCCATCGCGCGAGATGGCAAGGGCCGGCCGCTGGCGACGCGCAAGGCCGCCGCGAGGTTGCCGACATTCGAGGTGGAATTCCAGGACGGGCGCCTGCCCGTATCGAATCGCGAAGACCAGGGAGGGGACCGCGATGCTTGACGAACTCGATAGCAGCAGCTTCAACAAGAACTACCGGATCCTCAGGGAGACCGCCGACTGGCTCTCGGGCCAGAAGGAGCCGGACATCGACCAGCTCGTCCCCAAGGTCGAGAAGGCGATGAAGGCGTACAAGATCTGTAAGGACCGGCTCGACGCCGTGCAGACGACCCTGGCCCAGTACTTCGACCAGGACGAGGAGGCCGCCGAGGCCCGCCGCCCCGAAGAGCCCGGCAACGGCGTGGCCCAGACGACCCGCCGCCGCCGAGCCTCCAGCAATGGGAATGGCAACGGGAATGGGAATGGCAACGGCAAGCATGCCTCGGATCACGACGGCGGCGAGGACGGCGTTCCCTTCTGATCCCGTCAGTCAATCGCCTTGAACTCGGTGCTAACGACGTGCCCCTCGGCGTCGAGCAGGTTGAGGTAGTAGGCGGTCGTTCCGGCCGGGATCTCGGCCCTGGCGGTCGAGCCGTCGGCCTCGACCTTCGCCGGGAGACTCGACCAGTCGCGATCGACCCAGGGCTTTCGGTCCTTGGTGAGGATCAACTCGGCCTTGACGATGGGGTCGACGGCCTTGAACTTCGCCCAGGTCGAGGAGCCTTCGGTGCCCGTCTCCGTGACGCGGGCGAGCGGGTGGCCACCCTTCACGATGGAGTCGGCGAAGACGCGGATCTCGTCGGGGTTCTCGCCCGCGCCCCCGTGCCCGTGGGGCATCCGGATCCGGATGCAGAGGGTCGACTCGCCCCCCGCGACGCGGACCGACTTGAGGTGCGAGTCCATCGGGTAGGCGAAGTCGTTGGTGCCGTTGACCCAGAGCTTGGGCATCTTCCCGGCGGGCAGGTAGTGCGACGGATCCCACATCGCCAGCCAACGCTGGCCACGCTCGCCGAGCTTGTCCAGCTCCGCCTTCCACGCCGAGTTGTCGCCGAGAAACCCGCAGCCGTACACCGGCACGGCGAACTTGAACCGCTCATCCAGGCCCGAGCTGATGCAAGTCAGGTAGCCTCCCCAGGAGATGCCCGTCAGGCCGATCCGGTCGGCGTCGACCTCGGGGCGGCTCCGCAGCAGCGAATGCGCCAGGATGACGTCGGAGACGGCATGATAGGGCCACTGGTCCTCCTTCGCCTCGTTCGAGCCGTCGAAGGAGTTGCCGCGAGGGCCCGAGTGCTCGTGGGGTTCCCACTTGCCGTACGTGCCCTTGGGGACGGTGCCGCACGTATCCATCGCGATCGCCGCATAGCCGCGGCCGACCCAGAGCTTGACCCAGTCCTCGAACGCGGTCCCGCCCCCGCCATGCACGAGCACGATCCCGGGCATCTTCGTCCCCGGCTTGACTTCGGGGATGCCGATCCAGGCGAAGACGCGCGTCGGCTTGCCCTTGTAGGGCATCCCCTCGTAGAAGAGGGCCTCCATCCCCTCGGCCTTGAACCCTGGAGCCTCCCAGGTCTTGGGCACCTTCAGCGTCTCCGGCGGCAGGGTCATCGGCCCGGGGCCTTCGGCGTGCGCGAGCCGCACCAGGCTCAGGGCCAGTCCGATCGAGAGGAGGATGCGCTTGGGAGAGGGCATGGGCGTCCTCGGCTGTAAAGGTTCTTGGGTGTTCAAGTCTTGGGGCGAGAATTCGGGCAGGGGCCATCGGGCGTCGAATACGAGATGGCCGGTTGATAGGGTATGCCATCCCCGCGCAAAAAGCAGCAGCCGTCCCCCGGGACTTTCCGGAGGACGGCTGCCGGGGTTTTGGGGAGTCGCGGTCGTTCAGCAGAAGGCCGTCTCCGCGACGGACGGGTGGGTGCGAGGGACCGGCGTGTAGCGTCCCGTCGGGTCGACCATGAAGGTTATCCGCTGGATCCCCCGCCTGCCGTCGGCGTCGGTGGCCTCGACCTCGAAGGCATGCTCCCCCTTCGCCAGTCGATCGCCGGGGAGGGGGGCCGTCCATTCGCCAGGGGTGGTGGACGGCTCGAGCGCGATCCAGCCCGCGCCGTCGAGACACCCGCGAACCTCGACGATCCGCAGGGCCGCCCAGACGCGGACCCGGAACTCGTCAGGCCCCGAGACCACCTGCTTCGGCCCTCTGGCGAAGAGGGATTCGCTCGGATGCGTCACCAGCACGACCGGGCCCTCATCCTGCACCGAGCGATAGGTCGCTGCCACGTCATTGCCGCAAACGTACCCGATGAGGTAGCCGGGAGGTCCCCCCTCGGGATCCCCGATCGACCGCGTCGCGACCAGCACGTTCCGCCCGTCGTTGGCGACCTGGAGGTAATGCGTGTGGCCGCAGAAGATCGCTGCGATCCTGCGAGACTGGACGATGCCTCGCCAGTCGTCGATGCCGGGGCCCGCGAAGTCCTCCCAGATCTGATACGGGTAATTATGCTGGAAGATCACGATGCGTTCGTCGTGGGCAAGCGCCTCGTCGACCTCATCCCGGAACCAGTCGATCTGTTCGGGGGACAGGCCGACGGGCTTTGCCTCCTGGGTGTCGAGCCTGATGAAGCGGAAGCCCCGGAGGGAGGTCGAGCCGTACGTCCGGCCGAGGTAGGCGTGGTCCCCCTTCGCCTCGTTGTCGGGCATGACGTCATGGTCGCCGACGAGGATCTGATGCGGCACGGTGAGCCGGCCTCGCAGATCCTCGAAGAGGCGGAACTGCTCGATGGTGGCGTCCTGCACGTTGTCGCCGATGAACTGGACGAAGTCCGGGCGGATCAGTTCGTTCACCTCGCCCACCATCCGGAGGGCCGCGCGATGGTTCTCCAGGCCGGGCTCCGTGAGGTGGAGGTCGCCGGGGACGACGAACGTAACGCCGATGGGGTCGTCAGCTTTCATGGCATCCCCTCCTCAGGATGTGGCGGTGGCGAGGGAAACCGGGGCGGCGCCGTTGGGGTCGAAGGGCTGACCCTGGCCGGTCTCGGCGGTCTCGGGCATCGCCACGGCGAAGAAGATCGCCCCCGCCGCGGCGATCGCCGCCAGCATCAGGAACCCCGCGTCGAAGCCGGCCGCGTTGACGACGAACCCGGCCAAGAGGTTGCTCAGGCCGGCCCCGATCCCGGTGGCGGTCGCCAGCACCCCCTGCGTCAGGTTGAACCGGCCGGTCCCCCTGGTGATGTCGGCGACGACCAGGACCGAGACCACGCCGAAGATCCCCGCTCCGATGCCGTCGAGGAGCTGCACCGCGATCAGGTAGGCCGGATTCACGCTCAAGCAATAGAGCACGCCCCGGATCGGCAGGATCGCGAAGCCGATCAGGAAGACCGGCTTCCTCCCCCAGGACGTCGCGAACCGACTGGCCAGGAGCGCGACCGGCACCATCACGACCTGGGCCACGATGATGCAGGCCGACATCAGGACGGGCGCCCCGCTCTTGAGCCCATCCCCGGATTTCTGGCCGACCAGCGGCAGCATGGCGGCGTTGGCGAAGTGGAAGAGGACCGCCGAGGCGATGAAGATCGCGATCCGGCGGTCGCTCAGGAGCGTGCCGATCCCGACGGCCTCGTGGCTCGAATCGTCGCCGTCGTCCGCCCCGCGCGCCAGGACGTGGTCGATGTCCTTCTCGCGGATCATGAGGACGGTGGCCGCGCTCGCCGCCGCCATCGCGGCGACGAGGCAGAACATCGCGCCGTAGCCGAAGAAGTAAGCCGAGGCCCCGGCGAGCGCCGCCGCGACGACGTTCCCGGCGTGGTTGAAGGCCTCGTTACGCCCCGTCTGCGTGGCCATCGCCGCGCGGCCGACTAATCCCAGGGTGATCGCCGCAACCGCAGGGGGGAAGACCGCCGCCGCGGCGCCGATGACCGCCTGGGCGACCATGACGACCGGCAGCACCGGCGCGAGGTAGAGCGCCAGGCAGCCGGCGGCGACCGCCACCGCGGCGATCGCGACCGCCCAGCGCTTCCAGCGGATCCGGTCGATGATCCCTCCCGCAGGGGTCTGCGCCAGCACCGTGCCGATTTGGAGCGCGGCCAGGGCGATCCCGACGCGCCCCGCGTCCCAGCGATGGCTCTCGCGCAGGAAGGTCCCGAGGAACGGGCCCATGCCGTCCCGCACGTCGGCGAGGAAGAAGTTCAGGCCGTCGAGCGCGCGGACGCTGGTGGGGCTGGGCTTGCGGGGTGATTTGCCTAGAGGCGGAACGTCGAAGTCCATCATGATCATGTCTCAGGAATGATGAAGATGAATCAATAATGAGTCAGGGCGAGCCAGGCGACGCCCACGAGGGTCGTCAGCACCGTGAGCGGCACGCCGACCTTGAGGTATTCGAGGAAGGTCAGCTCGGTCCCGGCCTTGCGGGCGTTCTCGACCACGATCAGGTTCGCCACCGAGCCGAGGACCGTGAGGTTGCCCGCCAGGGTGCTCGACATCGCCAGCGCGAGCCAGGCGAGCTCCTTCTGCGGCATGACCTCCATCAGGGGCTTGAACAGCAGGACCGCCGGGACATTCGAGACGAGGTTCGACAGCAAGACGGACAGCCCGCTGACGAGCACCACCGGCGACTCGAGCAGGGCGTGCCAGCGTTCCATCCCCCAGCCGTGGACCACGTTGACCTCGAACGCGTGCACGACGACGAACAGGCCGGCGAACATCACGAGCAGGGGCCAGTCGACCGAGCCATACACCTTGTCCGGGCGGACCCGGTCGAGCATCAGGATCCCCGCCGCCGCCAGCGCCACCAGGGCGATCGGCTGGCCGGCGAAGAAGAGCGCGACCGCCACCAGCGTCACCGCCACGCTCTTGATGAGCAGGCCTCGATGGACGCGGGGCCGCGATGTCTCCTCCTCGCGGGGGGGCTGCGTCGCCGTTTCCATCAGCGTTTTGCGGTAGACCAGGGCCACGACCGCGAAGTTCAAAAGCAGGCCGATGGCCGCCACCGGGGCGAGCCTCGCGGCGAACCGCAGATAAGAAATATGAGACAGCGAACCGATGATGATGTTCTGGGGATTGCCGGTGATCGTCGCGACGGAGCCGATGTTCGAGGCCGTCGCCAGGCCCACCAGATAAGGGATCGGCGGCCGCTTGAGCCGCTCGCAGAGGTGGAGGACCAGCGGCGTCAGGGCCACGCAGACGACGTCGTTGACGAGGAACGCGGAGAGGATCCCCGAGAGCAGGATCGTCACCGCCAGGAGCGACCAGGGACCGGAGAACTTGGCCGCGATCCGCTCCGTCGCCAGGGCGAAGAAGCCGGCCAGGCGGAGGTAGGAAACGACGATCATCATGCCGAAGAGCAGGACGATCGTCTCGTAGTCGACGGCCCTGGCCGCGTCTCGCATCGAGAGCACGCCCGTCGCGAGCATCGCCGCCGCGCCGACGAGGGCGATCCCGGCGCGGTCGATCTTCAGGCCGGGCACCTTGCCGACCGCCAGCGCGAGATAGGTCAGGCCGAAGATCGTCGAGACCAGGGGGATTGAGGCCGAATGGGTTACCACGTGCGTTGTCTTCCTCTGAATCCTCGGATGAAAAAATGAGGGTATAAGCTGCGTTCGAGTGCGAAGAGGGCTCAGGGGACGGTCGAGAGGTCGGTGGCCGTCGCCATCGGGTCGACGTAGCCGTCGTCGCTGATCTCTTTGTGTTTGGCGAGGGTCTCGGGGACGAGGAAGACGACGATGGCCGTGGCCAGGGCCCCGACGCCCGCGAGCGCCATGAAGAGGCCTCGATAGCCGAGCGTCCCGACGAGGCAGCCGGCCGCCGCAGGCCCCAGGGCCGAGCCGAAGACGAGGCAGGAGCCGACGAGCACCTGGGCCTCGCCCGAGCCGCCTCGGGTCGGCCAGACGGTCGGTCACCCAGGCGGCGGCGAGCACGGCGAAGAGGCCGTTGCCCAGGCCGTCGAGCGCCTGGTTCGCCACGGCGAGCCAGGGGCTGTGGATCATCGAGACCAGGGCGAGCCGGATCGCCATGATCGCCCAACCGGCGATCAGCAAGGGCTTCCGCCCCCAGCGGTCCGCGAGCCAGCCGGCCGGCCAGACGACGAGCATCCAGGCCACCATGCTGACGACGAACGCATAAGCGAGCATCCGGTCCGGCGCGTGCAGGTCGCGCTTGAGGAAGAGGCCGAGGTAGACGCCCCCCGGGGCATTCGCCGCGTGATAGAGGACCATCGCCGCCACGAAGCACCAGAGCCCCGCATCCCTGGGGAACCATCCTCCCGCGGGTTCCCCTTTCGGCTTGTCCGACTCTCCCGCGATCTCTTCATCAGACGCGGCTTTCTTTGTTGGCGGCTCGTGGATGAGCAAGGCCGCGGCGACCGCCAGGCATTGCACGACGGCCAGCGGCACGAGGACCGCGCCGAGGCTGTAACGCTCCGACATCCAGCTCCCCACCAGCGCCACGACGACGATGGCGATCGGCTTCCAGAGCCGGAGGATCCCCAGGGCCGCCCCGACGCCCCCCTTGGGCGCCGGCGCCGCCGCCTCGGCCCCGGAGAGGCTCTCGACGACGGCGCGGCCGATCCCGTTCTCGGCGAAGAGGACGACGAGGATCCCCAGCGCGATGCCCCCCTCGGCCCCCCGGATCAGGATGGTCGAGAGGGCCGTCGCCGCCAGGGCAACCACGATGAACGGCTTGCGCCAGCCGATCCGATCCGACCAGAGGCCGATCGGGAACTGGGCCAGGGCGGATAGCGCGGCGATCGTGGAGACGATCCCGATCGCCCGGTCGGAGAGCCCTTTCTCGCCCAGGTAGAGCGGCAGGTAAGGCAGGGTGAAACCGATGCCGGCCATGCCCAGGCCGTAAGAACCATAGAGGCCGATTCGATTCCGGATATCCATGAGACGCGCATGCTCCTCGGTTGAATCTCGACTCGCGCTGGGGAGGCCTGGCGTCGGCGGGGGGGGACACCGAGGTAGGGCGGGTGGGGGTCGGATCGGTTCAGGTTGGGTGTGGTGTGGTGGAGTCAGGGATCAGGTCAGGGGAGGGCCGGGGGCAGGGGCCGGCCACGGTCGCCTCGCTCGCCCTTGGGGTGGGGGCCGCGCTCGGCCTTTTCTCGGGGCCTCCCCTTCTTCTTCGGCTCGTCGTCACGCTTGCGGGGCTCGTCGGGTCCGTCGTCGGCCGCGTGGGCGAGGTGTTCGGGGACGTGGGTGATGGCCTCGGCGGCGCGGGCCAACTCGCCGCCACGTTCCACACGGCCTGCTTCGACGTCGCGCCTGGCGGCGTTGTAGAGGTCCCTGGCCGCGTCGACGTAGAACTTGGCATCGGCGACTGGCTCGGGCTCGGCCGCCTCGCGGATGCGGTCGTAGGCCCGGTTGAGGTCGCGGTAGGTCCGCTCGCTGAGGTCTTCGGGGCCGGCGTCATCGGGGGGCGGCGGCAGTTCGGGGTCCGCCCGCTCGAAGCGTGCCGCGTTGTGGGCGTGATCAATGGCCCTGGCCAGGTCGTGGGCGGCGACACCGAATTCGCGGGAGCGTCGGCCGTCGCCCTTCTCCTTCGCCTCGATGGCCTTGCGATAGAGGCTCGTGGCGCGGTCGGTCCAGTCCTTCGTGCGTTCCTCGGCCCGGCCGCTGCCGGAATCCGCGCGGACGCGGCGGAGGAGGTCGTACGCCTTGCGGAGCTCGTCCTTCGGCTCCCCCTTCTTCTTGGCCTTCGGCGGCGGGCCGTCCTCGTCGGGCGGGGGAGGGGGCTGGAAGAGGGTCGTGAGGCCGATCCCCAGCACGCTCGTCAGTCCGATCGCGAAGAGCTTCATCATCGTCATTCTCCTTGGAATCAAGGGTCTTGGTTGGGTCCTTTGCCCGGGGATCGTCGACCAATGCAGCCGCGATGCCAATCCGGAAAACATCATGATTTCAGGGGTCTGAGCCCGTTTTCGGGCCGAAGTTGGGAACAAATCCCCCACCGGTACCGGGGGGATTCCGCCCAACTCGGGCTCCCTCGGCGGCGATCGAGTCGATTTCCCCCGGCAATCGCCGGATCCGGCCGCCGAAGGGCCCTTGGCGCGGCGATTGCCGATTGCCATTGATGGGTACAAGGCTGCTCGTGCTTGAGAGGTCGTGGCGGAGGCCGTCGATGGGGCGTCGGAAGTGGGATACGCCGCTGGCGATCCAGATTGGCGCGGTGGTCGTCCTGTTCGCGGCCGCGCTCGGGACGCTCTGGTACACCAGCTCCAGGGTCGTCGAGCGCGAGAATCGCAGGGCAAGGGCCAACGACCGCCTGAAGGAGGCGAGCGACCGCCTCGAGGCCCGGGGCAAGGACGCCCTCGCGGCCGTCCGCCAGTTCCCCGACTTCATGGAGGCGGCCGACTGGTCGGAGCTCGACCGCAAGCTCGCCGACGAGGCCGGGCGCGTCCGCAAGGCGTGGCCCGGGGTCGAGGGGGGCTACTACGTCCCCTCGCATCGCGAGCAGCCCTTCTTCCCCGCGCTCACGAACGAGCCCGGCGAGGCCGGGGGCCCAACGGGGAACCTGTACGACTACGTCGATACGCAGGTCGACGCCGCCTACCGCAAGCGGAACGTCCTCTCGGTGGTCGAGGACGTCCTCCCTTATACCATCGCCATCCGGACGGCCCCGGTTTGGGTCAATGGGCGGGTGGTCGCCGCCACCTGGACGATGGCCCTGCTCGTCGACCCCATCTACATCGATCAGTCGGCGCGGGGCTACCAGCTTTTTGCGGGGCTCGCACTGGGGGGGATCGCCCTCTCGTTGATCCTCACCGTGCGGCTGGCCCGGATCGTCCGTCGCCAGGCGTCGGAGCGCGAGCGGCTGCGGACCGAACTGCGTCGGAGCGAGCGCCTCGCGGCGCTCGGGAAGCTCCTGGCGGGGGTCGCACACGAGGTCCGCAACCCCCTGGCCGGCATCCGAGGGATCACGCAGCTCTGGCGGCGAGGCCTCGGCATGGGCGAGGAGGGCTTCGACCACCTGATCGACGAGGTGGATCGGCTCGAAGGGATCGTCTCGCGGCTTCTGCAGTTCTCCAGGGCCGACGCCCAGGACCTCGCCCTTGGCGACCTCAACACGGTCGCGGCCGAGGCGGCCAGGCTCGCCGAGGACCGGGCCCGGGAGCAGGGGATCCGCGTCGAGCTCGACCTGGATCTCAACCTGCCGCCGGTCGAGTTGGCCGCGCCGGCACTGGTGCAGGTCTTCCGCAACCTGACGACCAACGCCATCCAGGTCATGGCGCCCGGCGGGGTGCTCCGCCTGTCGACCCGCTTCGACCAGGCCCGCAGCACGGTCTCGGCGAGCGTGGCCGACGAGGGGCCTGGGCTCTCGGCCGAGGTCCTCTCGCACCTCTTCGAGCCCTTTTTCACCACCAAGGCGGAAGGCACCGGCCTGGGCCTGGCGATCGCACGCGAGATCGCCCTGGCCCACCGGGGCGACCTCCTGGCCGAGAACCGGCCGGGGGGCGGCGCCGTCTTTACCCTGACACTGCCGGCGACCACCGTCGCCGCCGCCGGAGGGACGCGACGATGAATGCGGGCGAGAACGAAGGCGCGACGATCCTCGTCGCCGAGGACGACCGGGCCATCCGGTTCAGCCTGGCCTGCTCCCTGAAGGCCGAGGGCTATCGCGTGCTCGAGGCCGGGGACGGCGAGGAGGCCCTGGCGAGCATCGGGCGCGATCAACCCGACGCCGTACTCCTGGACCTGAAGATGCCCGGCAAGGACGGCCTCGCGGTCCTGGCCTCGCTCGGCCCGGCGCTCGCCGACCTGCCGGTGATCGTCATCACGGCGTATGGCGGCTCGGCCGCAGCGATCGAGGCGATGCGCCGGGGGGCTTATGATTATTTAAGCAAGCCGTTCGACCTCGACGAGGTGCAGTTGACCCTCAAGCGGGCGCTCCGGCAACGCTCGCTGGCCCGCGAGGTCCAGGCGCTGCGGTCCCGGGCAAACGCCGAGGAAAAGGAGCCCGACGACCCCGCCGACGATGAGCCCGAGCTCGTCGGCTCGAGCGTGGGCATGCGCGAGGTCTTCAAGGCGATCGGCCTCGCCGCTGCGACAGACGCCCCCGTGCTGATCGCCGGTGAGAGCGGCACGGGCAAGGAGCTCGTCGCCGCGGCCTTGCATCGCCACTCGGATCGGGCCTCCGGCCCCTTCGTCCGCGTCAACTGCGGCGCCCTGCCCGAGGCACTCATCGAGAGCGAGCTGTTCGGCCACGAGCGCGGGGCCTTCACCGGCGCCGACCGCCTGAAGCCTGGCCGTTTCGAGCGAGCCTCGGGCGGCACGATCTTCCTCGACGAGGTCGGCGAGCTGCCGCTCTCGGCACAGGCCAAGATCCTCCGGGTCCTCCAGCAGCGAGAGTTCGAACGCGTCGGCGGCACCGAGATCCTCAAGACCGACGCGAGGGTCATCTCGGCGACGCACCGCGACCTCTCGCGAGAAGTCGCCGCCGGCCGGTTCCGCGAGGATCTCTTCTACCGGCTCAACGTCGCCAGGATCGCCATTCCTCCGCTGCGCGAGCGTCCCGAGGACATCCCGATCCTGGCCGAGCACATCCTGCGTCGCGTCGAGCGTCGGCACGGCTGGGGCACGCTCTCGCTCTCCCCCGAGGCATTAGCCGCCATCAAGGAACGCCCCTGGCCCGGCAACGTCCGTCAGCTTGAAAACGCCCTGGCCCGCGCCGCGATCGCCGCGAGGGGCCGCACGATCCTCCCCGAGCACCTCGACGCCGAGGAGCGTCCCGACCCCGCCATCCCCCCCGTACTCGAATCGGCCGAGACCCTCCCCCTCCGCGCCCTTCTCGCCGAGGTCGAGCGCCGTGCCATCGAGCGCGCCCTGGCCTTCTGCAACGGCAACCGCACCAGGACCGCCGAACGCCTGGGCATCAGCCGCCGCCAGCTCTTCGATAAGATCCGCGAATATGATCTCCAACCATAATCGAGGCTTCGATGTCTCATGCGCCGAGGATCAAGGCTCGCAGGTTTTCGAGGAGAGTCTCGCATTCCACGCCGCAGCAGTCTGTGATGTATCGGACCGCTCCCCCGCGGAATTCCTCGAGAAAGGCCTCCTCGTCGCGATCCGGTCCGGTCGGTGGGATGAGGCGTTCGAGGAGGATCTCGCGAATCCAGAGGGGCGCTTCTCCGCAGAAGGCCGGGTCGCCCGCTTTCAGGAGCTGGATCAGCCTATCGGTCTTCGCGTTGTTCATAATCGGGGTTTGCAAATAGAATGACTTGAGAAAACGGCCACGCCTCCTATGGAAAAAGGCGCGACCGTCGTCAACTCAGCCATTATCATTCGAACCAACCACCCTCAGTCGTGCTCCAGGACTTTGGCCACGGCCTTCTTGATGCCCTCGCCGCGGAGGTCTTGCGCGACGATCTTGCCATCGGGGTCGAGGAGGAAGATCGCCGGGATCCCGTGGACGCCGTACTCCTTGGTGACGGGGTCGCTCGACCAGTCGCCGAGGAAGACCTGGGTCCAGGGCTGATCCTTGTCCTTGAGGAACTCGGCGACGTCGTTCTTGTTCGCGTCCACGCTCAGGCTGATCATGGCGAACTTCGGATCCTTGCCGAAGGCGTCGTAGGCGGCCCGCAGGTGGGGGACCTCCCCGATGCAGGGGCCGCACCAGGTCGCCCAAAAGTCGAGCAGGACGTACTTGCCCCGGTAATCCTTCAGCGAGACCAGCTTATCGTCCAGGGTCTTGGAGGCGAACTCCGGCGCCCGGTCGCCGATCTTGAACCGCTTCTCGGGCGCCTTGAGCGCCTGGGCGGACTGCTCCTGCACGACCTTCGCCAGGGCCTCGCCCGAGGCCGAGAGCTTGAGCACGCGCGAGACGGTCTCGCCCGGCTTGAGCTCGACCCGCTCGTTGTGCAGGGCTACGCCCGAATGCGTGGTGACCGAGAACGTATACGAGCCCCCCGGCAACTCGCCCAGCTTGAAGCTCCCCTTGTCGGCTTCGGAGACCAGGGTGCTGATCTGATCGCCGGTCGGGGAATGGAGCCTCGCGTAGACCCCCGCGAGCGGCTTGCCGTCGGAGGCGTCGGTCAGCTCCCCCACGATGCCCGCCCCAGGCTCGAGCTCGACCGCGACCTCTTGCGAGGCGTCGCGCCAGCCGCGATGGAGCCGGGCGTACCCTTCGCATTGCACCAGGAGCGTCCCCTCGCCGAACGTGAGGGGCGAGAAGTCGGCGATCCCCTCGGCCCCGGTCCTGGCGTGGACGGAGTCGCCCCAGGCGGTGTCGTGATAGCCCCAGGTGAAGTTCTTGTCGATGCTCGGGTCGTCGTAGATCAGGGAGACGCGTGCGTCGGGGACCGGCTTCCCCGTATCCTTGGCTGTGACGCGGACCTTCAGCGCATTCGGCCGCTTGACCTCGAACGTGATGGCCTTGTCGGGGGCCAGGTGATTGAGGGGCTCGGCCATCACGCGATCGAGGCTGCGCTCGCCGTAACCGGGGGCCAACACCGTCACGCGCTGGATCGTCCCGGAGCCGAGGTTCCGGATCAAGAACGAGCCGTCGTCGGAGGAATAGGTCAGGCCGATTCCGCAGAACCCGGCGAAGAAGCCGCCGAACTTGTCGGTCGGGTCGCGCTCTCGCGAGACGTTGAGCAGCACGCGGAAGTTGCGGACCGGCTTGCCCTCGGGGTCGACCACCTTGCCCCGGATCGCCCCCGCGGCCGACATCGTGACGACCGACTCCTTGTCGAGATCCATTCGATGGTCGCGGAGGTCGCTGACGTTGGAGCCGAGGAACGTGAAGGTCGTGCCCGACTCGGGCAGCCCGCTCACTTCGAACCGGCCCTGTGCGTCGGTCTTGGTGTGCCGCTCCCAGAGGGCCAGGTCTCGAAGGCCTGGCTTCGAGACGACCGGCAGGACCATGACCCCGGAGAAGGGCGTCCCGATTTCGTCGCGGACCACCCCATTGGCGCCGTGGCCTTTGGCCAACTCCACGCGGATCTCCTGGTCGCCGGCCTTCTCGATCGCGGAGAACCCGGGGGCGAGCCGGCCATCGGCCGGGATCACGCAGACGGACTCGGGCGCGTCGGGGACGAGCGCGAGCCGGAACTTGCCGCTCGCGTCGGTCTTCGCCTCGATCCCGTCGCTCGACTGGTTCAGGCCCCAACGCACCTTCGCGTTCGCCACGGCCTTCCCGTCAGGGTCAAGGACGAGCCCGGTGATGTTGCGTCGATTGGCGGCCTTCGCGGGGGCCTCGTCGGCCTTCGGGGCTTCGCCAGGCGTCTGGGCCGACGCGGCGGGATTGCGCGCGAGCCGGAATTCGATCGACTGCGGCCGGCCCGCCTCGTCGGCGCGTACGCCGTCGCGCCGGTTGTCGATGAAGCCGGGCGCGTTGGCGTTGAGCCAGGTGGTGCGGTCGAGCACGAGGCCGTCGTACTCGAAGCGGCCCTGATCATCGGTCCTGACCCAGAGCCCCGTCAGCGAGAGGATGGAGCCGGAGGTCGACTTGCCGACGAAGGCCCCCGCGATCGGCCCCCCTTCCGCGTCGAGCACGCGGCCGACCGCCTTGCCGCCCCGCTTGACGAACACGTCCAGGTCCGTCACCGGCTTCTCCGACATCTCGAACAACACCCGCTTGCGCTCCCGACTCGGGGCGACGACGAACGCCTCGTGGTAGCGCGTCCGGCTCAGGGCGGGGAGTTCGAAACGGCCGTCCTGGTCCGTGACGGGGTCGAGGCCATTGTCGACGACGAGCCGCCCGCCGACGATCGGCTTGCCGGTCTCGGCCTCGATCAGACGGCAGCGGAGCGTCCCCTGGGCCGAGAGGCGGAGCGAGGCCGGTGCCAGCTCCTTCCCCTTCGCCACCTCGGCGAACTCCTGGTTCGCCAGCCCTTGCTCGCCTTTGCTCGCGTCGATGAGCCACTGGCCGGGGCCGACCTCGACGGAGAACCGCCCCTGGTCGTCGGCCTGGGTTTCGACCCGCTCGAGGTGCTGGATCCAGAGCTTCGCGACCCAGACGCGCGCCCCCTTCGCCGCCGACCCGTCCTCGGTCAGGACGCGTCCCTTGATCGTCTCGCCCCTGACGGTCAGCCCGCCAGCGGCTAGCGCCAGCAGGAGCGCCCCCATGCACCGACCCGACTTGCCCATGACCATCGCCTCCCTCCTCGAATCACGTCGCAACTCGAAATCTGGAAGGGCCGTGACGACCCGCCCACATCCACACCCTCGCTCGAGATCGATCTTGAGGAAAGACAATTGTCGGATGGTGTATGACGGATGTCAATGGGGACGAGATTTCGGCTCCTCGTTTGAATCAAGGCATGAGTGTTATAATGGGTTGCATGTGCGTTGGGCGCGTGGTGAGATGCCGAGCATTTCCCCAGGAGGTTTGCTCGGATGCCGTTTGGGCGACGTCGGCGAAGGGGATCGCCGGCGTCGCCCAAATCTCTGGCTTGAAGTGAAGATGCGTTGAAACCCGGATTATTTGGAGGGCTTCTGCTCCGGTTCTTTCTCACTCGGGGGATTGGTGCCGGGTTCGAGGACGAACGTCACCTCTTCGGTCTTGCCCTCGCCGAGCTTGAAGTTACGGCTCTCGGACTTGAAGCCCTTGGCATGGGCCGTGAGCCGGATCTCGCGGTCGGGTACGACCTGGATCGTCCGATATCGGCCGTCCTTCATCGTGAAGAATGCGACGTTGGAGCTATGTTCTCCGGGCGGGATTCTCTTCGATTCCTTTTCCTCGTCCTCCTCCAGATATTTGCCGGTGAGGCTCGTATCGGTGAGCGTCTGGCCGTCCTTGCCGACGAGCTTGGCCGTCACGATCGGCGCGACGTAGCGGATGATCTCCAGGTCCTTGACGTCGTGGTCGAGCTTCTCGAACCGGATGGACCGCATCGTCGAGAGCTTGCCCTCTTTACCGATCCGATGTTGAGTTGAAGAATGTTCATCAATAATGAATGAAATAGTAGCGTTATCGAGGCCGTGCGGGACCTTGATCGAGAAGGTACCCTCGGGCGAGGTAATCTCCTGAGCATACCAGGGCTCACCGCCGATCCGGCCAGAGACGTCGAGGCCCCAGCCGCTCTTGGGCTTCCCGTTACTGCCGAGCCAGCGGCCCTCGATCACCAAGTGTGGCGCCGGGGAGATCGCGATCGGCTTGGGGGGCGCCCCCTCCTTGAGTGTGATCTTGATCGGGGTGAAGACTTCGGGGAGAGGCCTGCGGGTGAAGGTCCCGCTGTAGTCTCGATTGTATTCGACCGGCTGGACGGTGAACGTCCCTGGCGGCAGCGGCTCGAATGTGAATCGTCCCTGGTCGTCGGTCTCCGTCCGGCGATAAATCGCGTCGCCCACGACGAGAGGATCGAGGAGTTTTCCATCGGTTGTGCCGTCGGTCTTACGCGCGATCTGGACGAACATGCGAGCGATCGGCTTCTCTTCGTGGTCGACGGCCCGGCCGCTCACGGTGATCCCCTCTTTGATGGTGAACGTGCCGTAATCGCTCCGCTTGTCGGGCTTGATCTCGTGCATCTCCGGGGCGAACTTCTTCGGCAGGATCCAGAAGGCCCCGAGGCCTGGCGTCGTGATTGGCAGGCGGAATCGGCCATCTTTGTCGGTCTGGGTCCGGGCGAACGAGCCGTACTCGAACTCCTCGCCGACCTTCGCCTTGGCCGATTTCGAAAAGGCCAAGATCTCGATCCCTTCGAGGGGGGCTCCCTGGGGTGAGTTGATCAGGCCGGTCAGAGGCTGGGCCGGGCGCATTTCCACGTTCTCGAAGAAGGGGCGTTCGCCCAACTTTTCATTCTTGAGGATCATCCCCAGCCCATAGCCGAGCCCGGAGAGCGTCGTGTAGTCGGGGTGCTCCACATCGAGTTCGATATAGAGCCGCTTCTCCGCCACCTGTTCCGGAGGAATGGTGAACGAGTAGGCCCCAACTGCGTCCGTCTTGTGTTTGGTCTCTTGCAAGGTTACCTGGTTGCCTTGATCCCTGGGGACCGAACGACGCACGGTCACCCTGGCCCCTTCGATTGGCTTCTTCGTCATCTTGTCATGGACATGCCCGGTATAGTGTAAGGCTTCCATCTCAACCTTCGGCGCGGCGGGGGCCGGTGCAGGAACTTCGGGCTTGGGCTCCTGGGCGGGGGCGGCGTCGAGCCGGAGGCCGGCGGCGACGAGGATGGTCGCGATCGCGGCGGAGGCCGATGTCAGGTTCCAGGCGGGGCGGCAGCGTCGTTCGAGCGGTTCTTGGTCGCGGACGAGCATGACGATCCTCCGATACAGGTTCGAGCGTCGGTCTCCGATCCCGAGGGCCGGCAGCGTGGTCAGGGTGCCTCGCTCCCGGGCGAGGCGGACGAGGTACTCGGCGTAATCTTCGGTCGAGCCGCGGGCCGCGGCCTGGTCATCGGCGAGGTAGTCCTGGCAGAGCCGGAGCTGCCGCCTCAACCACCAGAAGAGGGGCTGATGGAAGAGGACGAAGCCCGCGACGCTCGCGAGGTTCCAGGCCCAGGCATCGCCGCGCTCGACATGGGACCACTCGTGCGCCAGTGCATAGCGCAGGTCTTCGCGGTCGCCGTCGTCGATGCAGAGGTCGCGAGGTAGGATGATGACGGGACGCATCCATGTGTATGTGGACGGCAGGGCGACGCGGTCGCTCATCAGGAGCACGGCCTTCGAGCCCGACGGGCCGCTGATCTCGAGGAAACGCTCGCGGACCGCTTGCGGCACGTGTCCGGCCGAGCGCCGGATCCAGGCCAGGCGGCATTGGCCGATCGCCCACCAGGCCATCAGCCCGAGCGAAGCGAGGCCGTATGCGGCGAGGATCGTGGTACGCCAGAGGGTCGCATGGAAAATGTGAGTGAACTTTGATGTCGAGAACGTCTTCGAGTAAGAATGCGTTGTGGTGGGCTTCGCCGCAGCTGGGGCTTCGGTAAGACGCGGGCGTGCTCCGTTGGCCTCGAGCGGGAAAGCGGCCAGACTTGCCGATGCCATCGATGGATCGCGCGAAACACCGAGAACCACGGACATCGGCTCGTGTGGAGCTTGCGCCTTGGCGAAGGCGGGGGTCCATCTCGGGGCGATCGGCAGGGTGCCGAGCCAGGGGGCGACGAGGCCGCCGAGCAGGGACAGGACGATCAGGCGGATGCGTTGCACGGGTTGGCGGCAGAGCAGGGCGGCCAGGCTCCCGACCAGTAAGACGAGGAAGCCGGTCGCCGACGCCTGGATCAGCCAGCGCCAGGCGAAGAGGTGCCATGCCATCTCCACTCACCCTCCCTTCTTGTTGGATTTGTCCCCCGCCCCTTTGCGCTTGCGGGCCTCGGCGATGAGCCGCTCGAGCCCCTTGAGCTCCTCCTCGGTGGCGTCCTTGGCCTGGAGCAGGCTGCTGACGACCTGATCCAAAGCGCCGTCGAAGACCTTGTGGAGCAGCCTCGACGTGACGCGATCCCGGCTGTACGACGGCTCGTAGATGAACGTCCGCCCCTCGGCACGGTGGCTCACGAGCCCTTTCTCCTCCATGATTCGCAGCAGCGTCTGCACCGTGTTGAACGCGAGCTCTCCCCCTGGGCACATGTGCTCATGGACCTCGCGCACGCTCCCCGAGCCCAGCTCCCAGAGCGACTTGAGGACGTCGAGCTCCCTCTGGCTTGGGACAACTTCCGACAAGCTTCACCCCCGTCCCGAATGTGGATAAGTCAGGTCGCCCTGAGGCGGCCGCTTCACCTTACTTATTAAGTTAGGTGGAGTCTAGGCGAGGGGTGCCGATGTCGTCAAGGACTTTTCACCTAGAATTCTAAGTGAGACGAGAGTTGAAAACCTGGATGGACGATCAACGACGTGTTTCGCGTATACGGATGTGGTGGTCGGTGAAGATCGCGCGTGGGACGGCGTTGTTCACGCGGGGCATGTGGCAGCGCAGGCAGTCGTGCTTGGCGTTGACGGGGCAGGGGGAGGCCTGGTTCTTGGCCTGGGCCTGATCCTTGCCAGCGGCGTGGCAGGAGAGGCAGGTCGCCTCGTAGGATTTGGGGTCGCGCGATGTCGGCCGGTGCGGGTCGTGGCAGGTCACGCAGCTGAAGCCGGTGCGTCCTTCCGAGTAGCAACGGCTCTGGATGAAGGTCGGGGCCTGGTAGCGGATGAAACCCGGCTCGTTGGCCTTGGCCGAGCCCGGGGCCTTGTGGCACTCGGCGCAGAGCTCGACCACGCGCGCGGCCGGGGCCAGCTTGGGACGGGCGATGGCCAGGTCCGAGAACTTCGTCGCCACGGATTGGAGGTGGTTGCCGCCGGGGCCGTGGCAACGCTCGCAACCGATCCCACTGTCATTCGCCTCGGGGTGCCCGGAGGGGCTTTGCACGGCGCGGAAGTTCGTGGCATGGCAGTGCAGGCAGCGCCGGAGGGCCTCGGCCGAGATGGGCCGACCCGAATAGCCCTCGCGATCGGGGGGCGCCTCGGGATGCTCCATCGTCCGGTCCCAGGTCGGGTCGTTCGGGTAGCGCGAGAGCCGCAACTCGCGGCATTGCCCCTTCGCATCCTCGGATAGGAACGTCTGCCCTTGATGATTGGAGCCCAGGGCATAGGTGACGAGAGCCCTGTAGGTCTCGCCCGGGGTCGTGGTGATGGACTCGACTTTCTCCTTGTCGAGCCGGAAGGCGTGGCGGACTTCCGGGTTCGAGCCGTCGATGATCTCATGCGAAGGCCAGGGGAGGCTCGGGAGTTCCGAGGTCCGCACCAGGGTCCGCGAATGCCCGCTCCGCTCGTGGCCCTGGTGCTGCGTCGCATGGCAGTCGGCACAGGCCTTCGATCCGACGAACGGCCCCGGCTCGTGCCTCACCGGGTCGTCGGGAAGGAGCCCCCGGGTCGATTGCAGGGCCGACTCCGCCTCGGCAGTCTTGCCCTCCTGCAGCAGCAGGCGACTCAGGAGCCAGGACCCTTCCGCATCGCTCGGCGATGGGTAGAGGTGCGAGCGGGCCTCGGCCGGTCGGCCGGCTTCGAGCAAGGTGCGGACCAGGAGCCGATGGGCCTCGGCCGGCGTCGAGGAGGCGTGGCTCAGCGCGGGGTCGCGTTGGAGCGCCTTGCCGAGAACCGACGCGGCGCCGGCGGGGTCGAAGGTCTCGGCCAGGAGACCGGCGAGTCGGACGGAGCCGCGGACTTCCCAGCCGGGGAGTGCTGCGAGTTGCGTCGCGGCTCGCTCGGCCTCGACCTGCGAGCCATGCTCGCCCCAGTAGCGGCCCAGCTCGTCGAGGGTCTCGGCGTGTCGCGGGTCAGCATCCCGGGCGGCACCCAGGGCCGCAAGGCCGGGCGTTGCATTCCCCTGCCGGAGCAGGCTGCGACCAAGGAGGAAGAGGTCTTCCGGTTCCATCGCCGAAGTGCCGAGCCGTCGATAGATGCCCTCGGCCGTGGTTTCCCGCCCTCGCCTGGCCGATGCCCGCGCGAGCAGGCGCAGAGCATCCGTGTCGTCGGGTCCCGACTTGAGCCGGGACCTCGCCTCGTCGGCGGCCATCGCCCAATCGCCGCGATCATAAGCCTCGCGGCCGAGGTCGGCCGGCGACGGTCTCCGGACAGACCGGGCTGCCCACAAGGCCGTCGCCAAGGCGACGAGCATGCCCGCGACGGCGAGCCCCCAGGTCCGTCGACCCCGTTTCAACGCCATGCCGTCCCTCCGGCCCCGACCCCCTCGCTCATGAACCTGCGACGACGAAGGCTCGCGGCCGATGTTAGGAGCCCGACCGTTGCGCCGTCAAGCTCCACTGCTTGCACCCTCCCGGGGATGTCCGCAGCTCGATCCTTCTCGAGATTTACCTCAAATGTTTGCGCGACCATTTGGCTATGAAGGATAAGATAACACCAAGGTATGTAAACCGAAATTCTTAAGATGCAATAATCATCGAATCTTAAAACTATCGATCTAATGAATTCGGGGACGCGTCTTGCTTGTTTGAGTGGGGCACCCCGCCAATTCGCATCGTGGTTGATGGCATGGGAACGGACCATCAGCATAACCTTGGGATCGGCGTACGTTCAGGAAAGTTGGCGAATATGGGGAGTGGATTCGTAGGACGTGTCTCCTCGGTATGATGTCGAATATCAAAATCGTGTCACACTCGGCGCATTCTTAGAAGGTAGCGGGAATAGCGAATCGGCCGACGGACGCTCCTCCTCTGCTACCCGACGATCGTGCTGCAGGGTAGTCACGCAAGTCTCGCAGGCCCACAGCTCTCTCGCTCGCCATTCGATCCGTTCTTAACGATTGTAAATTCGTCGATCAGGCTTGATGCCTTGCGAGGTCCGAAGGGACTACTGCGCCGGCCGTCGTTGCGCCTCGAGGTCGTCCGCCTCGCGCCCGTTGGTGTCGGCAGGGATCGGTCGCGGTCGTACGAATATCGTTGTTGAACGATTTGATCATCCGAAAAAGATCGTTATCAGAACTGGAGTCTCCGAACGGGGTTCCTTCGATGGAAGATTCATAGCGATGGCCTGCTGTGAATGTCGGTCCGAGGGTAGGCGAGGCGCCTCGGGGAAGAACCGGAGGGCCGAGCACCGGGGGCTGAGTCGGTCGCGTGAGGCGACTCGACGGCACCCGATCACGGGCCCGACCACGACGTCGGGGCTCATCGGGTCGATTCGAAGTCGCGACGCGGATGCATGGAGGTGGCGTCGCCCCGGGATGCCGAATCCCCGCGAAGCGCCGCCTGATCGACTGACATTGTGAAGAACTCAACCGCTTGTCGGGAGATCGAGGATGGAGAGGCCCGGAGTCAAGAATCCTTCCGATGACCCCACCTGGGATGAGACCGAGCGGCTGGCCAGGCGCCTGGAGCAACTCTCGAAGCGGGTCCAGGCGCTCCAGTTCCTGCTGGTGATCCTCGTCCTCGGGCTGGTCGGTGGCGGTTACGCCCTGGTCCAGGGGGGCATCGTGACGATCGCCGGGGGAGGGGATGCGGTCGCGAAGTCGATCAAGGCCCGGGAGATCGGCCTGGTCAACCGCAAGGGGGATCGGCTCGTCCTGGCCGACGACGACAAGTTCGGCAACCCCAACCTCATCTTCATGGATCTCCAGAAGAACTATCGGATGGGCATCAAGGTCTGGCCGGAAGGGAACGGGACCCCGGGCATGGTCTTTTACGACCACTCGGGGACGCGCGGGACCTTCCGGATGATGGAGGATGGTGCGGCGGTCCTGAACCTGATGGGGGAGGGGGGCAAGGGGGGGATCTCCCTGAGCGTCGCGCCCGACTCGACCCCGAGCCTCAAGCTCACGGATAAGGCGGGGAAGGTCCTCTTCGAGGCCCCCACGCCCGCGCCGACCCCGAATTGATCATTCGTCACGCCATCCTTCGTTTCTGCGAGATCGGTTGACATCTGGAGTGCGTCGATGAAGACCCGGAAATCGCGGCTCGGCTCGTTGGTTCGCGTGCTGCTGGTGGCGGGATCGTCCATCGCGGCGTTTGGTTGCTTCGCCGAGGACAACGAGCGCGAATTCCTCAAGCAGACCAAGGCCGGCATCCCCTCCGAAATCCCCAATGAGAAGGTCTCGGAGCGAAGGGAGCGGCTGAGGTCCCGCTCGTCGATCGAGCGCAAGATCGAGCAGCGAGCCAAGGCGAAGGCGGAGAAGGCAGAGAAGGCCAAGTCATAACGCCGACGCTTCCCGCCAGGCCCAAGAAATGACTTCGGTAAGTACGAATCAGTGAGTTGCGACGCGACGGCCTTCGTCCTTACTTAAATCATCCCCGGACGAGGGCTGATCCTGATTTTTCCGAAATATCGATCCTTCGGCATCTATCGTTGCTCATTCCTCCTGTCCTTCTTCGGGAGTCCGTCGTCGTGAAAGTCGAGCGCAGTTCTCGAGGTTTCACCCTGATCGAGCTGCTGGTGGTCATCGCCATCATCGCAGTCTTGATCGCCCTGCTGTTGCCCGCGGTGCAGTCGGCGCGCGAGGCCGCCCGGCGTTCTCAGTGTGTCAACAACCTGAAGCAGATCGGCCTGGCTGTTCACAACTACGTGAGCACCAACGACGCGATCCCGCCCAACGCGATCGCCTCGCAGACGCAGAACTACCAGGACCAGGGGGTGCTCTGCCGCATCCTGCCGTTCCTCGAGCAGACGTCCGTCTACAACTCGATCAACTTCAACTACGGCGTCCGGGGCGTCTGGCACGGCGGCGGCTCGTGGAACGCCGCGCCGATGGACGAGGAAGTCTGGTCGGGCGACTGGGGCCGCAGCAACGCGACCGCCAACATCACCTATGTGAAGGCCTTCCTCTGCCCGTCCGACGCCAACAACGGCGGCAACAACCGCTTCTTCATCAACGGCGACCGCCGCCTGATCTCCACGACCGACTACTACTGGAACGTCGGCCTGTCGCGGTTCCTCAACGGCGGGACGGTCAACGGCCCGACCTATACGCCGGGCGCGCTCGACCAGAACAGCCTCAACGGCCCCTGCGCCGGCAGCACCATCACGCTCGCCACCTTCACCGACGGGACCAGCAACACGGTCATCATGAGCGAGTCGGTCCAGAGCTCCGAGGGCATCGAGAAGGACGGCCTGGGAATGATCTACGCCGGCCCGGCCTGGAACAAGTATATTGGTCAGGGCTCCCCGGCGATGCCGGCCGACTGGCTCGCCGCCCAGGACTGCCAGCAGAACGGGCTTGCGCACGACTACTGGTGGAAGGGAGAATTCGCCCTCTCCGGCGGGCATAACATCTACTCGCACACCCAGACGCCGAATCGTCGCTCGTGCTACTGGACGGGGGTCAACAGTTTCCCCGGCGTCTCGAGCGACCAGGATTACGCGGGCGCCACGCAGACGATGGTCGCCGCCAGCTCGCTGCACCCGGGCGGCGTGAACGTGCTCTTCATGGACGGCTCGGTCCGGTTCGTGAAGAACTCGGTGAACTTCCTCCCCTGGTATGCGATCGCCACTCCAAAGGGGGGAGAAGTCGTCAGCTCGGACGCGTTCTGATCGAAGGACGCGCCACCAGACTCGAGAAAGGGCCTCACGTGGAGAGGGTTCCCCGAAGTTCCCGCGACCGAGGCCCGTCGACGATCCCCGCGCCGAGTCCTGGCCCGCGACGGCCGGCGACTCGGCCGCGTCGTTCCTGGCGCCCGGTTCTCTGGCCGGTGCTCGCCATTTCGATGGCTGGGGGCCTCTCCGCCGCGGCCTGGCTCGCCACGCGGTTCGATCCCTGGGGGCAGGCCCAGGCCGCCTACGACCGTCAGGACTATCGAGCCGCACTGAAGTCGGCGCGGGAGCACCTCAAAAACTGGCCGACCGACCGCCGGGCCTCGCTGCTGGCGGCTCGCAGCCTCAGCCGACTGGGCCGCTCGCCCGCGGCCGAGGAACACTACAAGCACGCCGGGCCGCTCGACCCCGACGACCTCCAGGCTCGTGCCTATGGATTCGTCAACACGGACCAACCGGGGCGCGCGGCCGAGGTCTATGAAGAGATCCTCAAGCTCCGGCCCGCCGATGCCCTCGCCCTGAAGCGGCTCGCCGCCATCCGGATGTCGGAGAAGCGCTGGCCGCTCGTGCTCGAGCTGGCGGACCGTCTCTCCCGAATCCCCTCGGAGGCGGTCGCCGGGTACACGATGGCGGGGATCGGGCACCACGAGTCGAAGCATTACACCCAGGCCGTCGCCTCGTTCGAGCGGGTCCTGCAGCTCGACCCCGAACTCGTCGACATGCCCCTGCCGCGCCCGCTCTTCTGGAACAACTTCGCCCTCGACCTCATCGGCCTGGGCCGAGCCGGCGAGGCCCGCGCCTATTTGCAGAAGGTCCTCGCCAACACCGACGACGCCGGCCTGATGGAGGTCCTCGGCCTGACGTACCACATGGACGGGAACCCCGTCGAGGCGGAGCGCTGCTGGCGGCAGGCGGTGGCCTGGGATCCCGGCAACGTCGAGGCCTGGCTCGAACTCGCTCGCCTCGCCATGAAGCGGGGGAAGTGGGACGAGGCGATCCGGATGCTCGAGCCGGCCGCCGAGCGCTCCCCCGAGATGGTCGAGCCGGTGTATAGCCTGAGTCTGGCCTATCGCCAGCTCGGCAAGACGGCCGAGGCCGTTCGCTATCAGCAACGCGCCGAGGAGCTGCGACGGTTGAAGCCGCCGAGGGGGGGCATGGGAGAAATGCCGGTCGAGCCCGCCGTCGACGTCCGCACGGCCTCCCCGGGTTCCCGTGCGAAAGGGGCGTCGCGATGACGGTCCTCAAGGTGAAGCCCCGGCTGCCGATCATCACGACCCTGATCGTGATCGTGCTAGGCGCCTGGATCCTGGCGTTCGTCTTCGCCCGGACGAGGCGCCCGGCCCCGACCCTGGACGGCCTCGAGCCCCTGCTCAAGGCGAGGAACTTCGACGCGGTCGAGCGACGGCTCCATGAGTTCCTGAAGTCGGATCCGAACAACATCCGGGGCAACATGCTGCGGGCCCAGGTCGCGCTCGACCGCGAGGACCAGGATCCGGACCTGGCCCTGGAGAGTCTGGCGAAGATCAGGCCCCTCAACCCGGCGATGACGGCGGTCATCCGGCTCAACGAGGGGAAGGCGTTCTCCGCCCTCTCCCGCTACGACAAGGCCGAGGCCGCCTGGATCGAGGCCCTCCGGCTCGATCCGCTCGTCCCCGAGGCCGGCTGGGCCGTGCTCGGGCTTTATTACGTCCAGGGGCGACGGGAAGAGGCCCACAAGCTCGGCCTGGCGCTCCATGCCTCCGAGCCGGACCCTCGCGACCGCGTGCAGCTCCTTTTGGAACTGCTCCGCCAGGACGCCCAGCCGCTCTCGGCCGACTCGGTGATCACGACTCTGGAGCCGGTCGTCCGCGAGCACCCCGAGGATCTGCACTCGACCGCGGCTCTCGGTCTCGCCTGGATCCGCCATAGCCGGCCCGAGCAGGGGCTCAAGGTCCTCCGCCCGTTGATCGATCGCTTCGGCAATTATCCCGAGGCCTGGGATGCGCTCCTGACCGGCCTCGCCGAAGCCTTCCAGTTCGACGAGCTGACGATGACCCTGGGCCGGCTCCCGCAGGCGATGTCGAAAGATCCTCGCTTCGAGCGGCATCGCGGCGTCGTCGCGCAGAACAAGCGCGACTGGCCTGCGGCCGCCGACGCCTTCCTCCTCGCCTGGCAGCGAGACCCGTCCGACGCGCCCGTGCTCTACAAGCTGAGCCGGATGCTGAGGGCGGCGGGGCGGGTCGAGGAGGCCGAGCGCTTCGACCCCAGGGTCAAGGCGATGGAGGCCGCCCGCGAGGAGGCCTTCCCCCTCTTCGAGACGGTCAACACCGACCCCGCCTTCGGATCGGTCCCCCGAGTGACCATCTACCAGCGCCTCGCCGACCTCCGCGAGCGCATGGGCCGCGAGGACGAGGCCCTCGCCTGGCATCGGCTCGTGCTCAAGGCCGAGCCCGAGGACGCCATCAGCCTCGAGGCCATCCGCCGGCTCCCCGAGGCCGCGAAGCCCCCCACGCTCGCCGAATACCTCGGCGCCCATCGCTGACCTTCGCCAATTCACACTTGACATTGGAGAAGTGTCTGCATAAATAGTGTTGACGATCAGAGAAAGAGATCCTCAGACGACATGACCCCGGCCCTGCGAGCAGTCGCAAGGCAGGGGTCTTCGCTTGCGCGCCGCGCCAAGCGAGGAAAGGGAGGTGAGAGGGTCAGTCGAGGAGCCCGCGATAACGTCATTGGTTCAAAGCTTCATCCCAATCACGAAAGAAAGGACTTGTGATCATGTCGCTGAAAACCAGGCCCTGCGAAATCTGCAAGACGCTGATCGAGCCCGAGCGCATCGAGGCCATGCCCGAGACCCGGCTCTGCGCCGAGCATGCCCGGCAGATCCAGAAGTATGGGGGAGAATTTGTCATGACCGCCCAGCATGAGCGGACCTCGAAGGTCGGCAGCCTGAAGCGGAACTATGGCGGCGTGGACATCCAGAAGTCGCGCAACACATTGGCCCTCGCCAAGCTGCGAGCGGACAGCGAGCGGCGGCCATAGCGGAACCGAAGGCACGCAGCCTAACGACGCCCCGGCATGGCAGGGATGTATCGACATGCATGAGCGACGCCAACGGCGGGGGCTGTGTCGCCGGTAGAACCTCGGATTAGCCCGGCTTTACGACCGGCCGTCCTCGCCGAGGAGGTGCTGGCTCGAGCGGAGGATGCGGTTGTGCCGGTTCTTGGTCGCCGAGGAGGGCTGGCTGGTCTTGGCCTTGAGGTCGGCGAGGTTCGCCTGGCAGAAGGGGCACTCGACGACCTCGAGGTGGAAGGTCAGGTAGTCGCTGAGGTCGGGGTCGAGGGCGTCGAGCAGGTAGCTGCCGAGCTGGACGCGGGAGGGGCAGGTCAGGCGTTGCCGGCGCCAGATGGCGCCCAGTGTGTGGAGGCCGGCGTCGGCGCGGTTCTGCCGGACGTCCTCGAGCATGGAGCGCAGCTCGGACGAGTCGCGCAGGGCCTTCTCGACCCGGGCCATGGCCTCGGGGGGGAGGGCGTCGGCCAGGTAGGCCCGGAGCGTCTCTTCGTTGATCGTCGTCGTCGGTTCGTGCGACCCGCCCATGCTCGGATTAACCTCCGCCCAGCTCGTCGAGACTCAGACCGGCGCGTCGGGCCATCTCCTTGAGCCGGCCGACCGTCTGGAACTTGTAACTGGCCACGGCCTGCTCGGTCAGGTTCAGGAACTTGGCGACGTCCTTGTTCGCCCAGCCTTTGACGATCAGGAGCTCCAGGCAGCGGAGCCGGTCGTAGTCGCCCCGGGCGAGCCACTCGCGGACGAGCTGGCCGATCGCCTCGGTCAGGAGCCGCTCCTCGGCCTTGCGCCGCTCGTCGCTCCGGGCGATGCTCGAGGCGGGCCTGCCGTCGCCGGGGACCTCGTCGAGCGGGCGGCCGTGGTCGTCGGAGCCGAACTGGTCGATCGGCCGTCGCCCCTGCTTGCGAAGGTGGTCGGTCAGCTTGTGGGCGGCGATCGAGAAGAGGTAGGCCTCCATGTCCCGCTTCTCATCGTAGTGGGGGAGGCTCGTCAGGAAGCCGACGAAGGTCTCCTGCACCACGTCCTCGCTCGCGCTCCGGTCTCGCAAGCGGCTGTCGACGAAGGCGAGCAACCGCCCTTCGTAACGCTCGATCAACTGCTGCCAGGCCGTGGCGTCGCCCGCGCGCACCTGCCGGACCAGCAATGCCTCGGCGTCGGTGGTGGCCATTCGATTCGGCTCGCCTTCAAAACAGAGGGAAAGAGGACGGGGAGAATCGCCGGGCGCGTCGATCTCACCCCAATTGTAAACGCGCCCGAGGGCCTTTGCCTACGCGCTCTCGATCTTCAGGAGAAGTGGTCGGGCGCCGGCTTGCCGGGCATCCGGCCCGCCTGGCGTGCGTGCTCGGGCCAGTTCGCCAGGTGGTACGAGCGGAAGACCCAGAGGCCGATCGGCCCAAGCGCGATCAACGCGAATGCCCAGATGAGCTTGTCGTGGCGCCCGGGGAGCTGGTCGTCGCTCAGGCCCATCAGGAAGAGGAACTCTTTCTGCCAGGAGTAGATGTAGTAGCCCACGACCAGGAAGGCCGCGAGGAAGAGTGCCACCGTCATCTCCCTGGGGTCTGACAGCCAGGCGAGTAAGAGGAGTAGGACCATCCCCACCACGAGATGCCGGCCACGGATGGAGATCTGCCAGTGACCCGGCCACTCCCCCTGCGCCGGCGGCGGGTTGAGCATGCGTACGAATCCAAGGATCAAGGCGGGGACGCCGATCACGAAGATGACCGTCAGCAGGGCTCCGAATGGGGACATGGTCGGCCTCTCTTCCTCTAAAGTTGAAAGTTGTGGGTGCTACTTCCACGCCGAGGATGGAGAACCGACTCCATCCCGCTCAAAGTTACCTAGATTTCGATTTTTTTAGATGATAAGGAGGGTGTCGGCACCCTCTGACGGAGGCAGCCCGAGAGGGAAGGCCCCGGGATCTGAAGGGGCCGAGGGCTGCCTTAAGAGGCCCGTCCCTCCTTTGACGGAGGGAGGGAGTTTCGTCCGGACTAGGTGAGGAACTGGTAGAGGACGACGCCCGCCGCCCCGACGCCCGCGGCCGACGCGATCCGGAGGCCATTGGTGTAGTAGCCTTTCGTCGCCTCGTCGGCCCGGATGTAGCCCGCCAGCGCGGCGAGGCAGATCAGGACGAAGGCGAAGATGCCCCCCAGCACGGTCATCCTGTGCTGGACAAGATCCCGTTGATACGCCTCGAAGAATGGGAGCCGACGGTCGGGGGCGAAGTCGGCGTCTAGGGTCGCCTCATAGAGCGTCCCGTATGGCTTGGCGACTGGTCGGATCCGGACCTGCTTGACCACCTGATCGACGAGATGTGTCGGGGGGTTCCAGGAGGTCGGGACCTCGGGCAGCAGCCACTCGGTCACCTTATGGTCGAGCGTCTTGCGGACGTCGGCCTGGGCCCGCTGCTGGTCGGCCGAGAGCCGCCCGACGAGGCTCTGGACGCCGAAGGGTCGCGCGGCCGCGGGTTGCGGCCTGGTCGTCTCCGGCTCCCCCGTCACGGTCTCGTGGGCCGGCGTGGGGGGATCGAAGCTGACCTCGGTTACGCGGGTGCCCGGATAGATCGGCACCGGGAGGTCATCGACCGACTCCAGGGCGGGCGCCGGCGACATGGGGGGGACCGGGGGCATCGGCGGGACCGGCGGCTCGGGGACCGCGGGCGTGCCCATCACGAAGACGGGGACGGGCGGGGCCGTCGCCCGTGAGTCGGATTGCGACCGGATCCAGGCCGTGAGGAGGAAACCCACCAGGAGGAACAGGAGGAACCGTTTCATAGCAGTCCGATCCTTGCCGATACCGCGACGTGAGAAGAGCTCAGGACGCTAGTTGGTTCGGGCCGACGTGATGTTTATTTTCGAGAATCGACGTTATCAAGGCTCGCGGGGCGAGGCAGGCCGATGGCCCGCCTCAGGCGACCGCCGAGCGACGCTTCTTGTTGGCGGCGGCATACGCGGCCGCCGCCTCGCTCCAGGGGCTGACGAGCTGGGTGACGATCGGGACGATGGCCGCGACGGCGATCCCGTAAGGCTCGGCATAGGGCCAGATCGGCAGCAGCAGGCCGGCGATCACCGCCGAGCCGATCACCGGCATGACCCGGAATCGCTTCTTGCGGTCCCTGGCCGCGAGCTTCGCCCAGCCGCCGCTGAACAGGAAGAGCAAGGCGAAGTAGCCCAGGTAATAAAGTGAACTCGTCTGCATGCTGACGGGGTGGAACCAGTTGACGAACTCGGTCGAGGGCCTCGGGAAGACGCCCCAGGGGGCCGGGCCCAGCCGGAGCCACTCGTCGAGGACGATCCCCGTCGCGCCCAGCATGGCTCCGACGCCGAGGTTCGCCAGCCGCCGGGTCGTCCGCTCGAAGCCGCGACCTTCCAGGGCCTTCTCCTGGATCAGGACCGCCCACGACCCCACGAGCGCCAGGACGAAGAGCATCAGGGCCTGCATCGGCGGGGCCGACGAATGGATGAGGTCGACCCCGAAGGCCGCGACCGTCCCCACGGTACAGAGTCCGGTGAGGATGGACGCCCAGAGCAGGGCGGTCGCTAATTCGGCGACCCGGATCCGACCGCTGGGCAAGGGGGGGGGAGGGGCCGGGGCAGGCGGCGGTTCGGGAGCCCGCCGGCCTCGCTGCTGCGCCCCTCGGTGCTGGACCGCGGGCCTGGCGGCGACGGGACGCCGGAGCGAGGCCCAGTTCGCCCGGAGGCGCTGGGAGATCGCCGGGCCGGGCCGCCTCGGGGGGCGGGTATCGGGCCCGATGTAAAAAATCGGCTCCTCGGGGCCGATTCGCAGCACGTCCTCTTCCTCCTCCTTGATGACCACCTCGGGGGCGGGGGGCAAGGGGGGGGAGACCTTGCCGTCGCCGATGAACCGGACGGGAGGCGCCTTGGGGGCGTCTTCCGGCGGCAGGAGGTCGAAGAGCTGCGCGGGGCGGTGGTTCGGATCCTTGGAGAGGGCCCGGCCGACGATCGTCTTGTACGGCTCTTCGAGCGACGAAAGGTCAGGGCGGGCCGTCAGGTGTTTCATCAGGACTTCGCCGACCGACTCCCCCTCGAAGGGGACGCGGCCGGTGAGCATCTCGAACAGGATGACGCCGATGGCGTAGACGTCGATCGGCTTGTTGTACTTGCCCGAGGCGATCTCGGGGGCCATGTAATGACAGGTGCCGATGCTCTCGGAGTGCTCCGACCCCTGGCTCGTGTTGATCAGCTTGGCGAGGCCGTAGTCGCCGATCTTGACGATCCCTTCCTCCATGAACATGTTGGCCGGCTTCAGGTCGCGGTGGACGATGCCGTGGTCGTGGAGGTAGGCCACGCCATCGATCAGGCCCTTGAGCCAGGCGCGGACCTCGGCGACCGGCATCCCCTTGGGATACCTCGAGAGGACGTTGGCCAGGCTCGGCCCGGCGACGTACTCCATGATCACGAACGCGTCCCCGGCGTCGGTCGACTTCAGGTCGTAGATCGTGAGCAGGTTCGGGCACTTGAGGTTCATGCACTGCACGACCCCCCGGCGCTCGACGTCGAGGTTGCGAAGGATCAGCTTGAGCGCGACCTCTTTGCCCGAGTCGGACGTGGCGTAGTAGACCTCGCCGAACCCCCCTCGGCCGATCGCCCGCTTGATGGTGTAGCCATCGAGAGGGCGGGCCCCCGAGTTGAAGGTGTAGCGGTGGTTCCCTTGAGCATTGGGGTTGGGCATGTCGGGAGATTCCGGGGGCCACTCGCGGCCCGATGGCTCGTTGGGCTCGTAAACGACCGTCTCGGCCATGTCCGCGCCAGGCAGGTCTCGGGACGTCGCGTTCATCGCAAGGCAACTCCAGGGAACGTTCGGTCGAGAGTGCTCGTTGAGGGGTTTTCCGGAGCGAGGCCGCGGCCTCTGGGTGGTCTCCGGCGCCGGGACGCCCAACAAGGCTGAGAAGACGGGCCCCGACTCCTCGGGATCCGGGCCTTCTCCTGTGTTAGACGCTCTTCGACGCGACAAGCGTCGAAGGGCGGCGTCAAACCTGCGACGATTTGGCACCGAGGGCTTCCAGGCTGAACGAGAACCCGTCGCCCAAGACACTCGACTGCAGCGTGAGCGGTGCACGCGCCGCACAGGAGCGGCCGTCCACCTCGAATCCCCCCGTCGCCCGGCACCAGAGGGCGCTCCCTTGCCGGTAGAGGACGACCGGGTCGCCCAGGCCGGGGGCGGGGATGTGCGCCTGGGGAGAGGCGCCGATGATGCACGTCTCGGCCATGAGCAGCACGCCATCGACGGCCAGGGGGAGCCGATGACGGCTCATGATCGCGAGCCTCGCCGTGGCGCTGACCGGGCTCGGCTGGCGGAACTCGAGCTCCACCGTCGAACCGAGCCGGATCACGTCACCGTCGCTGAGCGTCGCCGTCTCGACCTGCCGGCCGTTGACGAAGGTTGGATGGTGGGCCCGCAGGACGTATCCGTCGCCGTCCCGGACCAGGGTCGCATGGTTCCGCGAGAGGTCTCCCATCAGGGGGACGTCCGCATGGCTGTCGTGGCCCGCCCTGCCGAGCACGATCTGCTCATCAAGGCAGACGAGATATCCGCCGACCGCGTCGAGCCAGAGCAGGAACCGGCCCTTGGGCCCCGCGTCCGCCCTCGCCAGGGGGCGGGGGAAGGCGGGGGGGGCCGCATTCGCGGCGGGTCGAGGCGTCGAGTTCAGCCAGACGATCGGGGCCGGCTCGGCGGCGGCCGACGGGGCTGCCACCTCCGTGGCGACCGAGGTCGCCGAGGTCTGCGGCACGCGAGACCCCCGGTTCGGCCAGCTCGTGGCCGACGGGCCGATCGCGGCGATCTGCTGCCAGGCCCGCGTCCGGGCCTGCCGGGCCGCGGGGTGTTCGGGGACGAGCTCCAGCACCGTCTCGGCCGCCGCCAGCACCTCCGGCCACTTGGCCGCGGCGAGGGCGGTGTAGAGGGCCTCGACCTTGGGGGCCGCGGACTTGCGCCTGGACTCGATGTCGTTGCGGGTGGCGGCCAGGGCCTTCTCGGCGGTGCCGGCGGCGAGCCGGTCGGCACGGTCGAGCTGATCCTGGGCGCGGCCGAACTCGCCCCGACGGGCCTCGTCCATCGCGCCCTGCCAGGCCTCGGCGATCTCCCTGGTCCTGCGGAGCGAAGGGCCCCCCACCTTGTGGCGGGCGAGCTGCTCGATCCGCTCGACCACGCGGGCGGGTTCCCCCGCGTCGAGGTCGCCGCGGATCTCGCCCGCGACTCGGTCGGCCAGGCTCATGCGGGCGGCGGCCAGGGTATCCGGGGCGGCCCCCAGCCGTTCGGCCAGGTCGAGGTCTTCGATGGCTCCGGCCAGGTCGTCCGCTTCGCCCCGTCGCGACGCCCGCCCTACCAAATCGAGCGCCAACTTGGCGCGAAGGCGGACCGCATGATGGTGATCGACCACGTCGGGCCGATTCGCCAGGGCGAGCGCCTCGTCGTAGCGCCCGGCCCTTGCGGCCTCCTCTGCCTGTCGCAAGACAATTCGCCAATGTCCCAGCATGGTTGACTTGCCGCCCGGATTGACCATGGGGGAATGACACTCCGCCATGTTACGTTGAGGTGCGAGCACCACTCAATCGATCTTCATCTCTCCATCACGATCGGCCACGCGACACGAGCGAGACGGATCCGAACCACCAGGGTCTTCCTGAGAGCGTGGCGGCCGATCGCCCCTCGTCGAGGATTCCTTCCTCGGTCCCCGCCCTCTTCTCATACTCGACTCAATTCGGCTTCATTTCGACCCGGCCCATCTCGTCTACGAAGCCGACCACCGGAAGGGCCATCCCTCGTCGCCTCGGTCATCGCTATTGAAGGGGCCCGATGGTCGGGAGCAGGATCGAGAGGCCGATAGAAAGCGGTGGGTCGGCCTTTGGGGGGAACGGCCGACCCACCGAGAGGAGAGAGATCGCGGTTGCCGACGGGCCTGGATTACAGGCTCTTGTCGGTCGGCTTCGTGTCGGCGCCCTTGGAGGAGCCGCCGAACTCGGTTTCGATCTCCTTGATCACGTCACGGCCCTGCTCGGTGCCGATCGGGATGCCGGAGTCGATGTATCGGCCTTCGTACTCGGCCTTGCGGGAGAGCACCTCGAGCCGCGATTCGAGGTCGGAGACGCTCGCCTTGGCGCGGGCCAGGGCGCTGCCGTCGAAGTCGAATTCATTCGTCGTCCGGACCGCCTCGATCGCCTTGAGCTGGGCTTCGATCCCCTCGAGCTTGATCAAGAGCTCCTTCTTCTGGGCCGACATGCTGTCGAGCTGCTTGCGGGCGGCCGCCAGCGACTTCTGCTTGGCCTTCAAGGTCGACTCGCGGTCCTTGAGGATCCCCTTGACGTGCTTGTAGTGGTCAAGGCGATGAGCGAGGTCGGCCGAGACCTCCTCGGGGGTATAGCTGACCTGGCCGGCGAGCTGGAAGTCGCCCTTGCGGACGCGCTCGCCCAGGCTCACGATCGTCTTCTTCTCGTTGTCCAGGTTCGTCCTGGTCGCGGCGATCTCGCGCTCCAGGTGCTCGACCTCGACCTCGTTGCGGGCGTAGGTCTCGATATTGTCCTTGATCACGGGCTCGAGGTTGGCAATCTCATCCCGCGTCTTGTCGATCTCGAACTGGACCGGCACCGACGCCTTGGCGTTGTGGCGGACCTTGTGGAAGGCCGTCCGAAGGTAGGCCGGGGTCGAGGTGCCGAAGACCAGATAGAGCGCACTCGCGCCCAGAGTGGCACCGACCAGTCCCTTCTTGACCATGGAACAAACCATCTCGATTCTCCTGATGATCCGAGGACCCAGGTCCTCAGCACTCGCGGCGATGGGCGATTCGGCCCCGATTGGCCGTCGTCTCTCCTCTCTGGTAATTCGAGGCACCCCCGGGATTATTGGCGGAATCCGTTTGGAAATTCCGCCACGATGCCTGACCGCCGGTCCACCTACCCCGCCACCATCGCGAACCGAAAGCCTTCGGCGCCCCTCGATCCGGCATGGGACGATCTGCGGATGATCGACCGGGCCGGGGGCGGAGGCACGTATCTGGAGCCGTAATCGGCCCGAATGGCTCGATTTGCGTTGGCCGAAATGATTCGGATGTAAGGACAGGCCCCTCGGGATCAGGCCTCCTCGGGGACGCCGATGTCGAAGGGGGGCGGTTCGGCCAGGCCGCCGTGATGTTCGACCGCGCCCACGGGCTGGGATTTCGCGGGGGCCAGGCTCGAGGTCTTCGCCAGTTCCGGGCGATCGACGAGGCCGCGGGCCAGCAAGGTCCCGACGGCGACGGCGACCAGCCCGCTCCCTACGCTACCGAACAGGTACGACGAGGCTCGCTTCCATTCCCCCTCCTCCAGGAGCGTGAGGGACTCGAGCGAGAATGTGGAAAAGGTCGTATAGCCCCCCAGGAAGCCCACCAGCAGGAAGAGCCGGGCATAGTGGTGGGGCAGCCGTATCGCCAGGATCGTCGTCAGGAACCCGATCGCGAACGAGCCCGAGACGTTGATCGTGAACGTGGCCCAGGGGAACGAGTGCCCGACCCAACGGCTCATGCCGACGCCGAGCCAGTAGCGGGCGTTGACCCCGAGAGCGCCCCCCACCGAGAGCACCAGGACGCGATACCAAGCTTCCACGCTAGAGACTCCACATCCCTACAAAGACCGGCCCACGAGGGCATTGCATCTTAACAGCTTCGCCGGCTCAAGGGGTCGAGATGAGCTGGGAGGACGACCGCAGCGAGAGGAGGTCTCGCCGAGGGGGGACGCCGAAGAGGCGTCGGTATTCGCGGCTGAACTGCGAGGCGCTCTCGTACCCGACTCGGTATCCGGCCGCCGAGGCGTCGAGGTCCTCGCTCAGCATCAGCCGGCGGGCCTCCTGGAGCCGCAACTGCTTCTGATACTGCAGGGGGCTCATCGCCGTCACGGCCTTGAAGTGGTGGTGCAGGGCGGAGGCGCTCATGTGGACCTCGCGGGCGAGGACCTCGATGCGCAAGGGGCGGTCGAAGTTCCCCTTGATCCAGCGGATCGCCCGGGCAATCCGCATCGCCTGGCCGTCCTCGGCGGCGATCTGCCGGAGTCTCAAGCCTTGCTCGCCGATCAGCAGCCGGTATGAGATCTCGCGGAGGACCAGGGGGCCGAGCACCTTGACGTCGCGAGGGTCGTCGAGCAGGCGGAGGAGCCGCACGACGGCGTCGAGCAGGCCGGGCTCGACGGGATTGACCACGAGCCCCCGCTTCGACGCCCGGCCCGGGGCGTCGACCGGCTCGACGTCGCCGAGGAGTTCGCCGATCATTCCCAGGTCGAGGTCGATCCTCAGGCTCAGATAGGGGAGTTCCGGCGTCGCCTCGATCACCTGCCCGGCGACGGGGAGGTCGACCGACACGAGCAGATAATGCGCGGGGTCGTAGCGATAGACCTCGTCGGCCAGGAGCACCCGCTTGCTGCCTTGCGCCACGATGCAGAGGGCCGGCTCATAGACGACCTGCACGGGGTCGGAGAGGTTCGAGAGGCGGAAGAGCGTCAAAGGGGCGATGCTCGTCGCGTGGATCCCGTCCTCTCGCGTGTGCCGCTCGATGATCCCCGCCATTTCGCCCAGGTCTTGCTCGAGCATGCCGGCCTTTCCTGTCTCTACCTGTTTGGATCCGTGTCGGCCCAGTCCCGACTCGTCAAATATTCTGACGAGTCGTGCAGGATCGTGCAAGGATCGCCCAGGATCGCGTTAACGGAATGGCCCCGGCCGCCGCTAGAATACCCCCGGTTGTGAGGAGGTTGCCCGAACGGAACCAAAGTCTTGCTGGGAGAATCGGACAATGAATGCTCGGGGGAACGGGATCGCGGGGAAGGTCGTCATCATCACCGGCGCGAGCAGCGGGATCGGCGAGGCCACGGCGAGGCTCCTGGCCCGCCAGGGGGCTCGCGTCGTGCTCGGGGCGCGACGGGTCGACCGGCTCGAGGCGCTCGTCGCCGAGATCCAGGGGGAGGGAGGCACGGCCGAGTTTCAAAGCCTCGATGTGACCAGGCGCGAGCAGGTGGAGTCGATCGTGCAGCTCGCGGAGCGCACCTTCGGCCGGGTCGACGTGATCGTGAACAACGCGGGCGTCATGCCCCTTTCGAACCTCGACCAGCTCAAGGTCGAGGAGTGGGACAGGATGATCGACGTGAACATCCGAGGGGTGCTGCACGGCATCGCCGCCGGGCTGCCCGTCATGAAACGCCAGAAATCCGGCCAGTTCGTCAACATCTCGTCGATCGGGGGGCACAAGGTCGTCGCCACCGCCGCCGTCTACTGCGCCACCAAGTTCGCCGTGGGGGCGATCTCGGAGGGGCTCCGTCAGGAAGTCGGGGGCGATATCCGCGTCACCGTTATCTCTCCTGGGGTGACCGAGTCGGAACTCGCCGAGAGCATCTCCGACGAGGACGCCAGGCGCGGCATGCGGGAGTTCCGCAAGGTCGCGATCCCCTCGGAGGCCATCGCGCGAGCGATCGCCTACGCGGTCGGGCAGCCCGACGACGTGGATGTCAGCGAGATCATCGTGCGTCCGACGGCCAGCCCCTTCTGACGATGACCATGACCGACGCCGGAGGCGCAGCGGTCCCGTCGATCCCCGGGCTCGTCAAGGATGCCCGGCCCAGGATCGTCCTTCGGTCAATCGAGATGAAGCTGTGCGTTGCTAGCCCGAGGACCGCGCCATTGCGGCCCTTTCGGCTCGATCGATTGATGTGACGTTCAGCTTGGTGCAGTTCAGTTCGAGTGCGAGCCCTTGCTCCGGCTCAGGGACGATGCCCGGCCCGGAGATCCGCCCCGCGGGAGGAGCCGCTCATGTTGGACATCAACTTGAGGATGGCCTGGCTTTCGAGTTGGCGGACTCGCTCGCGAGTCAGCCCGAGGTTCTCACCCACTTCGCGAAGGGTCATGGCCGTGTAGGGCTCGAGCCCGAATCGCATGCGGATGACCGCGGCCTCCCGCTCCTCGAGGCGATCGATCCCGGCGAACACGCGTTCCATGTCGTCGTTCTCGATCAGGAGGTCGTCGGGGGACTTGCTGCGCTCGTCGGTCAGGATGTCGTCGAGCGGGACCCCGTTCTCGTCGGTGTTGTCGCTGTGCGGCGTCAGGTTATGCACCCGGATCGCCCGCGTGACGATGCCGATCTTCTTCTTGGAGAGCTTCAGGGCCTTGCCGATCTCCTCCGGCGTGGGCGCCCGGCCCAGCCGCTCGGTCAGGACGACATTGGCTCGCCTCCACTTGGAGAGGAGCGTCACCATGTAGGCCGGCAGCCGGATCGGCTTGCCGTTGTTCATCACCGAGCGGCGGATCGACTGCTTGATCCAGTAGCTCGCATACGTGCTGAACCGCGTATCTCGGGATGCATCGTATCCCTCCACAGCCCGCATCAAGCCGAGGTTTCCTTCCTCGATCAAATCCTCGAGGCTCAATCCCTTCCCGAGGTACCCCCTCGCGATGTTGACGACGAGGCGCAAGTTCGCCTTGACCATGTGATCGCGGGCGTACGGATCGCCCTGCGACACCTGGTCGGCAAGCTCTCGCTCCTCCTCCGCCGAAAGCAACGGGGTGTTGTTGATCTCGTGCAGGTAGATTTGCAGAGGCGAATTCGAGTGAAAATCCCTCCGGTTGGCGCGCGAATTCATCGCAAATCGCTCCAAGGCGCGTCATTCGTATCAGAATTAGCGAAGGGAGTACCGGAACCGATTGAATCCCTTAATTTGGGTGGCCCACCCCATCCTTGGGACGGTCGGGAAACTCAGCGGGCCGGTTGTTCCGATCAAAAGGAGCCTAGAACGCACTCAGAACGTTGTCAATCGCTTAATTAGCAATCAATCGCCCGGTGCGCAGGGGCTCGTCTCTTTTCGACATCATGCCCGGATTTGATCGGCTTTCCTGAACTCCCTGACGATGGACTCAAATCATTTCACTCGCGGTTGTCGTGGGGCCCGAGCGACTCCCCGCTGCCCCTACCCTTCGCGGCGAACTCGCCCCTCGCATCGCGAGGGGGCCGGCCGCCCCGGGCCTGGAAACAAAGCGTGGGATAACACGTTGCCGGAAACAAGTCGTGATCAAATCATGGTAAAATCATGGTTTCCGTCTTCGGCCCCCGACGTTCGAGGCCCGAAGCCGCTCGAGTGTCAAATGTCTCGGGAAATACCCCTCGGCATACATCGAGCTTCAATTCGCAAATCCAATTGCTTTAATGCAAAAGAAGTGCCCTGGTGTGCCAAGGAAGGGCGAATTCTCGGTTGTCCAAGGGTTGTCACAGTTTTATCAAGAAAAGGTTGCACGGAATGGCGGTTTCGCCATGTCATTCATGCGTAAGCGGTTGCTCTGGGGGTCTTCCCGCCTTTAAATGAGAAACGCATGATTCTCAAAATGAATGAACGGATCACTCTGGGTCTCTGCGCTTTCGGCGTCTTGAAAGCTTGTTTATTGTCAAAGATCGCCTTCGTCTGTTCGCTTGAAAACAAGCCGAATACTCTTTTTTTACGCAATCGTCGCGTTCGGAACGCTTGCGTAATGTTGAGGCAATAGCGGTGCGGAATTACCTCCATGCGAGGATTGAAGGATTCGTGCGAGGTGGCATCCCGATGTCGGGCTCACGGCGTCCTCGGATCGGCGCGCCCGGTCACGACGGGCGGCGTCCATCCTCGCGTAGACGGGTTGCGAGGATGAGCGTAGTTCAACACGCCACGCGAGATCGCTTGCTGGCGTACAGATGTGAGATCCTGTGTGAGCGGGACGCGATCCGGGCGGCCTCGCCCTATCGCCACGCCGCTGGTTCCTGCCTTGTGTCACGTACGAAATCCCGAAGACTCGATGTAATCCCGACAATCCAATTGTTTTGCCGAGATTAACTAATTTAGCTAAAAACCTCAACTTGTGAAACCCTGAACCGATCGAGTTTTAGTGCCTACTTTGGCATCATTTTTTGTGACACAAGTTGGCGTCTTGAATGTCATTGGCATGTCACATGTATTGAAACAAGGAGTGCGATCGGTCCGGCCCGGCGATCCGGCGTCGGCGCGGGGGTTTCGGGCCGTTGGGCCGCGATCTTTCGAGGCGGGGCGCGGGGCGGACATGCTCATCTGCCACTTATGGACGCCGCCTTTGAAGATGCGAGAGAGGGGGCTGGCGTGGCGATCACAGCTGCGGCAAATGGGGGAGTTTTGAGGAGATGAGGAAGTTTCCTTCCGGATTCGGCTCAACGAGGGGGCGGAGCTTGGCCGATCATGATCATCAAGCAGAACCGTCGCCAGGATGGTGGGCGGTGAACGCTCCTCTAACACGCAACGGCTCGCCCCCTTGAGCTTTGCGAACGTGCGTGAGGGGCGGCTGAATGGAAGGGCTGCGTCCGTGCAGCCCATCTCAACCAATCTCGATAGCGTTTTTGGTGATGGTCTACGGCCAAACACGTTACGGAAAGGATACCGGAATGTTGCGGTCGAAACTTGCACTCCTGGCGGCCATGGTTTCGGCCGCGATGGTGGGTTGCACGCAGTGCGACACATGCGACGACTTTCCGGTGCCGTGCACCGGCCCTAACTGCGGCTACCAGGGGGATCCGGGCGCGTTCACCGCTCCGCCGATCGCGGGCGTTCCCATGTCCCCGGACGTCGCGCTGGTCCCCCCACCGGGTGCTTTCGTCGCGCCACCGCCCCCCTCGATGCCCGTCCCGACGACGGCGTCGGCCCCGAGCCATGACGCCGCCCAGGTGAGCCCTGCCAATCCCCCTGCCGAGATCACCCCCCCGATCCCCTCGAGCGCCAACGCCGACGGGTCGACGGCCGGTTGATCGAGCGAGGCGATCGATTTCCCTCATCTCATGTTTGGACGAATGCGGAGACCGGGCCAGGCCCGGTCTCCGCATTTATTTGGTCTGAAACGAGTTAGATCTATCGGGATGTGACGAGGCCCCGACGCGCGTGGCGTCTTCCGAGGCCGTCCAGCGGCATGCTTCAGGTCGCCCGGAGATCGATGCGAGGGCCGATTTTTTTGTTGACCTGGGTGAGGATTCCGAGACAATCGTATCCAAGCCAGGGATTCACAACGAAACCACATCACCCCCTCTCGGTCCATCGATCGAAGAGTGGAGGGCGTGTGTGGTATGATCGGGGCCTGCATGAAACTCATCATCGCGCTGATTCAGCCCACCAAACTCGAGGCGGTCAAGGAAGCGCTCTCCCACGTGGAAGTCTTCCGCCTCACCGTCATGGATGTGCAGGGCTTCGGGCGCCAAAAAGGATATACTGAGGTTTATCGCGGCCACGAGTTCACCGTGAACTTGCTGCGGAAGATCGAGCTTCAGATCGCCGTGAACGAAGACTTCGTCGAGCCGACGGTCAACGCCATCATCCAGGCCGGCCGCAGCGGCCCCGACGGCAAGATCGGCGACGGTAAGATCTTCATCCTGCCGATGGACGATTGCATCCGGATTCGAACCGGCGAGCGCGGTCCCGAGGCGATCTGAGTTTATCGCGTTTCGGTACGCCGGCGCGGGGAACGGTTTCGATAGAACAATGATCCGGGCTGTGATTTTCGACTTCAATGGCGTGCTCGTCGACGACGAGCACGTTCACTTCATGCTCTTCCGCGACGTCCTGGCGGAAGAAGGCATCGAGCTCACCGAGGCTCAATACCACGAGCGCTACCTCGGCTTCGACGACCGTGGCTGCTTCGAGACCGCGCTCGGCGAGGCCGGCCAGGATGCGTCGCGAGACAGGGTCGACTCGCTGATCGCCCGCAAGGCCGCGCGCTACGTGGACGTGGCCGAGACCGGGCTCCGCTTCTTTCCGTCCGCGGCCGATAGCCTCTCGGCCCTCGCCACACGCTGGCCCCTGGCCATCTGCTCCGGGGCGCTGAGGCCCGAGATCGAATTCGCACTCGCGAGGATGCAACTGCGTCCCCAGGTGCTGGAGATCATCTCGGCCGAGGACACGCAGCGTTGCAAGCCAGACCCCGAGGGTTACCTCCTCACCCTGGCGGTGCTCCGCGTCCATCCGACCTCGAACCTGGCCGACCTGGACCCGAGCGAGTGCCTCGTGATCGAGGACAGCCTCGCCGGCGTCGTCTCCGCCAAGGCCGCCGGGATGCAGGCCGTCGCGGTGACCCACACCTACACGGTCGCGGAACTGGAAGAGGCGGGGGCGGATGTCGTGGTCCCCGGGCTCGTGACGCTGACGCCCGAATGGGTCGAGGCTCGCTTCGCCTGAGGCCAGTCCCTCGACCCATCCATCTCATCTCAATTCAAGGCGTTGCATTTCGCCTCAACGTTTTCAGCAAGGACAGGATGCCATGAGCGAGACGAAGGCCGAGGCGGTCGGGACGGAGCCGGTCGGGATCTTGCTGAGCCGCGACCTGATCTTCACGTCCAAGATCACGGGGACCGCCCGCGAGCTCGGCTATCGCGTGCAGGTCGTGGGGACGCTCAACCTCGCCTCGACGGTGATCGAGGAGTCGAGGCCCCGTGTCGTCTTCGTTGACCTCTCGGCAGGCGACCTCGTCTCCCTGCCCGCGATCATCGCCTACCGCAAGCTCGCACCAACCGAGACCACCTTCCTCGCGTTCGGCTCGCACGTCGACACCCAGGCCCTCGCAGGCGCCAAATCGGCCGGCTGCGATCCGGTCATGCCCCGCAGCAAGTTCTCCGCCGAGCTGCCCGACCTGATCCGCCGCTACTTCGCCGAGCCCGCCAGGTAAGCTTCGACATATTTCGGAAGGCGGGCCGATCTCGATCGTGATCGGCCCTGTCGCGTCTCCATCAATGAGAGAGCGACTCGGCGATCGCCCTGAGCCAGGTGGCCACGGCGATAGCACCGGGGTCGGGGTGCCCCAGAGTCCGTTCGCCGAGATAGCTGGAGCGTCCTTTGCGCGGTTGGAGCGTCGCCGTTGCCTCGGCCGCGGCCTTCGCCGCGTCAGCTGCGGACGAGATTGCGTCTTCAAGGGTGGACCTGGCGTAAAGTCGCGTATAGAGGGTTTCGGCGGCGGGGGCGAGGGCGTCCAGCATGGTGCGATCGCCGGGTCGGGCTCCACCGAGTTCGGCGATGGCGTTCGTGCCGGCCTGGAGGGCGTCGGCCCAGGCACGCGGGTCGTCGATCGAGGCCTGCTTCAGCTTCGACGAGGCGCGAAGGAAGAAGACGCCGTAGAGGGCTCCCGAGGTCCCGCCCAGGACGCGCTGGAGGGTCAGGCCGACCTGATGAAGGGTTTCGGCGGGGGCGTCGCAGGGGAGGCGATCGAGGTCGTCCAGGATGGCCCGGGCACCTCGCTCGAGGTTGATGCCGAGGTCGCCGTCGCCGACCACCTGATCGAGCTCGGTGAGCCGGGGTGCCTCGGCGATCACGGCCTCGGCCGCGGCGACGATCCCGTTGCGGAGCGCAACTCCCAGCGGAGTTTGTGGTTGCTGCGAGGGCAGGGGGGCTGCCTTGGCCCCGGACTTGGTGGGGGCAGCTTGCCTGGCTAAGCGGTTCCTGGCCGGTGCGGGCTGCCAGGCGGGGGCGTCGGCGGTGGCGTCGAGCCGGGCGAGCCTGGCGTCGTCGACGCGGAGGACGGAGAGCGACACGCCTGCCATCTCCAGCGCCGAGAGGAACGTGCCGACGTAGGCCCGCTCCACCACAAGCCCCTGGCCTTCAAGAACTTCCAGGGCGCGGCGGGCGACGATGGCGAGTTCCATCGCGGGCGTCGCGCCCAGGTTGTTGATGAGGAGGACGACCCGCTCGTTGGGGATGAGGCCGGCGTCACCGGCGATGGCGGCGAGGATCTGGTCGACGAGCTGGTCGGCCGGTTCGAGGGGGCCTCTGCGCACGCCGGGCTCTCCGTGGATGCCGAGGCCCAGCTCGATCTCGTCGTCGGCCAGCGAGAAACCCGGCTTGCCCGAGGCGGGGACCGTGCAGGGGGAGAGGCCGACCCCCATGGTCCCGACGGCTTCGGCCGTGGCTCGGGCCTCGGCGAGGACCTCGGCGAGGCTCGCCCCGGCCTCGGCGGCGGCTCCCGCGACTTTATGGACGAGGACGGTGCCGGCGATCCCCCGGCGCCCGGCGTTCTCGGTCGTCGCGGCCAGGGCCACGTCGTCGGCGACGATGACCATCTCGACCTCGATCCCCTCGGCCCTCGCCATCTCCGCGGCCAGGCCGAAGTTGAGTCGATCGCCCGTGTAGTTCTTCACGATCAGGAGCACGCCCGCCTTGCCCCCGACGGCCCGGATGGCGGCGAGCACCGCGTCGGCGCTTGGCGACGTGAAGACCTCGCCGGCGACCGCCGCCGAGAGCATCCCCCGCCCGACGTAGCCGGCATGCGCAGGCTCGTGCCCGCTGCCGCCGCCCGAGATCAGGGTGACCTGCCTATCCTTGATCGAGTCGGCATCCGCCCTGACGACGACGGTCTGCCCGGGGACGCGGACGATCCGGGGGTCGATCGCGACCAGGCCCTCGACCATCTCCTCGACGACCGCCTCCGGCCGATTGATCAGCTTCTTCATCGCGGATGCCCCTCAGTCGGGTGGTTCGGGAACCCCGGCCCGATTCGTCCCGATGCGTCGTCCGCCCGAATGCCCGCCTCCTCAGATTCATGGGGAGGTCGCGCAAGTCGGTCGCATCAACCGGGGAGATTCGGCGGGGGAGTCCGCACAATTCTGAGGCGAACTGACTTAAGATGGAAGGCATGGGCACGACGAAGATCGAGTGGACCGACCACACCTGGAACCCGATCCGAGGCTGCACCCGGATCAGCCCCGGCTGTCAGCATTGTTATGCCGAGACGTTCGCCGAGCGGTTCCGAGGCGTGCCCGGGCATCCGTACGAGCAGGGGTTCGACCTCCGGCTCGTGCCCGAGAAGCTCGCCGAGCCGTTCCGCTGGACGTCCGCCAAGATGGTCTTCGTCAACTCGATGAGCGACCTCTTCCATCGCGACGTACCCGACGACTACATCGAGCAAGTCTGCCGGGTCATGGTCGAGGCCCACTGGCATACGTATCAGGTCCTGACGAAGCGTTCGGAACGGCTCCGCGACCTCCTCTCCACGCGCCTGGCGTTCGCCGCATCGGTGCCTCATATCTGGTGGGGAGTGAGCGTCGAGGATCGCAAGTATGGCCTGCCTCGGGTCGAGCACCTCCGCCAGGCCCCGGCCGGCCTGCGGATGCTCTCGGTCGAGCCCTTGCTCGAGGACCTCGGGCCGGTCGACCTCGGGGGGATCGGCTGGGTCATCGTCGGCGGCGAGAGCGGGCACGGGGCACGCCCGCTCCATCGGGAGTGGGTCCTTTCCCTCCGCGACCAGTGCCAGCGCGCGTCGGTCCCGTTCTTCTTCAAGCAGTGGGGAGGGGTGCGCAAGGGGGTCGCCGGGCGACAGCTCGACGGCAGGACCCATGACGACGTCCCCCGACGCGAAGGGGCGGCCCCCATCCCTCCGCTCGCCGAGCGCAAGAGGATGATCGCCGCGGTCGAGGCCCGGTCTCAGGGCATCCAGGTTCGCTCGATGAAGCCGGTCGAGGCCGAGGAAACGTGCTGATGTGAGGCGGCCTCGGCGCGAGGGGCGTCGGCTTCGACTCCCCTCTTCGCCGTCGGCCATCACTTCGGTTCTTAATGGAAGATCGCGTTCAGCTCATTGGCCAGGCGGATGCCGGCCCTGGCGAGTTGCTCTTCGAGGATGGGTTCGGCCGCCCTGGCGTAGTCCTCCCCGATGGAGGCTCCGCTGGTCAGGACACCGCCTTTGGGGCCCCGATAGGCGATCTTGGCGGCCCGGAGGGTCTCGTTCGCCCAGCCTTCCACGTCCCCCTTCGAGCAGGCCTGGGCCAGCTCCGGCGTGATGACCCGCTCGACACGCGCGATCCAGGCGTTGTCGTTGCCGCCGATGTGGTGGATGAGGTCCGAATCCCAGAGTCGATGCAGGTTGGTCCCCTTGCCGAGGAACTGGACCTGCGTGCGGTTACCGCCCCGGTCGTGGTTGTCGCCGACATGCAAGGGCTGGTGGATATCCCCGACGAAGTGGACGAGGAAGAGGAGGGCCCGCTGGCGCTCCTGCTGCGGGGCGCGGGCGTCCTTGAGGACCTGGCGGAAGTGCTTGATCTTCTCGACCACGCAGTCCCCCTTCACGCAGTCTCTCGGGTCGTACCTGTCGGCGGTGATGGGGACATTAACATAATGCCAGGGGCTGCTCCCCGGGACGACGTCGTGCCCTTCGTGGTCGGCCCAGTTCGCGATGTCGGCCAGCGTGTCTCCTTTATGGAGCAGTTGCGCGACCGCCGCCCTGGCCTTGGGCGAGAGCCGCTCGGTGGCGATCTTGGCGACCACGCGGTGCCCCTGCGGCCCCCAGGCCCTCGCCGTTGAAGGTGGCAAGGCCAGCGCCAGCACGGCCAGCGACGCCAACGCCCTCGACGCCCAGTGTCTCATCGTCGGTTCCTTATCGATCAAATGGATTTGTGGCGAGATGGATCGCACTCCACTCCCGCTGATCGTGACGGACCTTGGCCTCGCCCGCAAGCGGCGCCCGGCCGGGGATGATGCCTCGACGGGTTCCGGGTCGTTCCGGTCCTCGCGGGCGCGAGGCCGCGATGGCGTTGCCTGACGGGGGGAGTCGAGGTTATTCTTGTCGGTCCGCGGACAGCAGTGTTCATGCGTCGCGGCCTCATCGCGAAGGCCGCCCGACGCGCAGGCGTGACACGCCGCGGCCGCCCGGATGGAACTGAGACGCGAGCCGGCACCACGGAGGAGACTCGGAACGATGACGGAAGAATCTCGCGCGGGGCAGCGCGCCTGGATCTGGGTGGCCGTTGTCGCCGCGGTGATCGGCGTCTTGCTGAGGGGCCGGGCGCTCTTCGCCAACCGGTCGCTCTGGCTCGACGAGGCCATGGTCTCGCTGAATATCTGCGGGCGAAGCTTCGCCGGGCTCATGCGCCCGCTCGACTACGACCAGGGGGCTCCCATCGGGTTTCTCTGGGTCGAGAAGCTCTCCGTGCTCGCCCTCGGGCCGAACGAACTGGCCCTGCGCCTCTTCCCGTTCCTGGCGTCGCTGGCGACCATCGCCCTCGTCTATCGGTTTTGTCGGGCTCATTTCGAGCGGGAAGGGGCGGCGATCGGCGTGGCCGTCATCGCGGTCATGCCCAGCCTGATCTCGTATGCCGGCGAGGCCAAGCAATACGCCGTCGACGTGGCGGCCGGGCTCCTGGTGATGACCCTGATCGCCGACTCGCTCCGAGAGGGGATCAACGCCAGGCGGGCCGCCGTGCTGGCGGTCGTCGGGGCGATCTGCGTCTGGATCTCGCATCCGGTCGTCTTCATCCTGGCGGGCGCGGGGGCGACCCTCATCCTCAAGGAGGGGTTCCATCGCCGCTTCGGCCCGGCCTTGCTCGGGGCGGGGGCCGCGGCCGTCTGGCTGGTCAGCTTCGCGGGGCACTACCTGCTCTCGCTCAAGGACCTCCAGACGAACTCGTATCTCAACGACTTCTGGGAGGCGGGATTTCTCGCCTTGCCGCCGAGGTCGATCAAGGATTTGCGGCAGTACATGGTCATCGGGCTCGGGATCTTCGAGGCCCCCTTCCACAACACCCAGCTCGAAGAGAACCTCTCGGAGCGGATGTCGGTGATCACGGCCGCCATCTGGCTCTGCGGCGTCGGCATCCTGCTGCGCCGGAAGGAGCGCGGGTTGGCCATGCTGCTGGTGATGCCGCTGGTCGTCGCCGCGCTCGCGGCCGTGGCGCACAAGTACCCGCTCCGGTTCCGGCTGGCGCTCTTCACCGTGGGGCCGGTCCTGCTGGCGGGCATCGCCGGGCTGTCGTACCTGATCCGGTCGGACGACCGGACGGGCCGAATCCTGGGACGCGTGCTGACGCTCTGCTGCCTCCTGCTGCCGGCCGCGCAGGCCGGGCAGTTCCTGCTCGATCGTCCGAAGCCCTATGGGGCGAAGACAGTCCTGGAAGAGGTCGCCCGCGAATGGCAGCCGGGGGACCTGCTGCTGGTCGACGGCGGCTCGGAACCCCCATTTCGCTGGTATCAGACTTATGGGCGGATCCCCGGCCTCGACCGGGTGACGCCGACCCCGACCCCAGAAGGGCTTGCGGACCCCGCCACGCTCGTCGCGGCGCTCCCTCGGCTCAAGGGGCAGGCCCGGGTCTGGATGCTGATCTCGGCCCATCTCGCCGACCGCAGCGGCCGCGAGGCCCAGCTCCTGAGGCTGACCCTCGACCAGTGGGGCGAGCGCCTGGCCTCGGTCAACGCCCCCGGCTATTACGCCTACCTCTATGACTTCCACCACGGGGACATGGCCCTGACCCGGAACCATACCGTCACCACACCCCGCGGAAACTGAAATCCCGCCGTCCTCGCAACATGCCAGCTCCTCCCCGACATGCCGCTTTTTATCGACACTTTTCCGCTTGCAACGAAGAAATCGTCGGAATCGGTCGGAACGAGTGTCCCGCTCCCGGGATGATCCCGTACGAAGGACGACTGCCGTTCTCCTTTGTTCGGATTACCGTGGAATCACACGCAGCGACCTCTTACGACCATTTCCGTTCGGGGTCGGACTTCATGAGGTTTCACGGTAGCCTTGAGACAAAGATATGTGGTCATCAAGGCTTTGCGGAAGCGGAGCATTGGAACTGATTCCGGAAAGTTTGGCTTGATTTAGCGGTTTCATGGCCTATGATGGTTTTGTATGGCTTTCTCTTCTGCTTGATAAAGCGGATTCTTGTGTTGAATCGCCAGACATGATACAAGGGGCGGGTAGTATCGGGATTTCTAATCTGGAGGCTTGCAAGCGTGATCTTCGGTTGTTAGTTTGAGTCCAGGTGTTGTGGAGAAGATGTAGGAATCCGGTAGATTGTGAAAGAAAGTGGAATATTTCCGATTTGAAGATGTGGTTGCTGGTCGGATGAGGAATAATCGCTTGGGATGGATCCGAAAGCGTATTGGTCTTGTAGGGATGCATGGGCATTACGTTAATAACTTCGGAGAGACCTCGATGTGGCCCTCCACTCATCACACCCAAATCTTGCCGACGGACCTTGATCGTCGGTAGGCCTTCAGCCCGAGGGTTGGCCAGCTCCTTCAAAAGAGCCTGATCCCGCCCGCCAAATTCCCCGAAAGCGTTCGAGCGGTGTAGTCGTTTTTATTGTCGCGATCGTTCGAGGTGGGCTGACCTGTTCGCTAAGGACGAGGCCGCCTGCCCCGAAGAGAACCCGCATAAATCTTTGGGTGTTCGTAGCCGAGACTATGTTCGGGTCCACCGAAAATCCGCTTCGGTGATCGCCCGGCCTCCATAGAGGACAGGGTCCGGCCATCAAATCCTTCCGCTCGTCGCCTCCCCATTGTCTGCCGGGGCGGCGGGGCCTCCGGCGGAATCGGCATCGAGTTTCGCGAAAATTCGGTGCGTCAATATCCGCGGCACATCATCAGGCGACCGATCCTTCGGGAGCCGGATCTCGGCAAAGATGACGACCTTCGGCGGTTCCCGGCGAACTCCCAGTTGTCTTCGAGTTGAAACGATGGCTTCAAGTTTGTACGCGAGTTTCACTGAAGCTTTACAGTCTGTTCGTATGTTTGATTTTTTGAGGTCTGAAGCGATACAGAGTTGTGGGGGCCAGGGTTTCATGAATGTCTCAGGGTGCGGGAATGCGATCCCACGTCGGCCCTCGAATGGGCGTGTCGACGTCTCGACCGGCGGTGTCGCCGGGTCGGGCCCTGGCCGTCTTCCACGTGCGGTCACGTATCGTCATCGAACGGATTCGACGCACTTGTGGTCTGGTAAGGATTCAGGAATGACCACATTGACAATCCTCGGAGGTCTCGCTCGATGAGTACCACCCCATCGGCCAGCCGACAAATAATCGCGTCGAACCGCGCTCCCGTTAACGCTCGCTCTGCTCATGCCGACTCCTCCGTGAAAGGGGTCGCGAGGCGCCGGGTCCATACATTCGAGATTCTCATGAAGCGCGGGATTGATTTCGTCGGTGCGGGGATCGGGCTGGTCGTCATTAGCCCGCTGATGCTGGTCATCGCGGTCATGACCCGCCTGGATTCGAAGGGCCCGGTCTTCTCCCGCCAGACCCGGATGGGTCGGGATGGTCTGCCGTTCGAGGTCTGGATGTTCCGCACGATGGTGCAGGACGGCGACCTCCGGCTCGAAGAGGCCCAGAACCTCGACGAGGCGACGGCTCCCGCGTCGGCCTCGGTGGATCGCGACCCCCGCATCACGCGCTGGGGCCGGGTCCTGCGTCGGACCGGCCTGGACGAGCTGCCGCAGCTCTTCAACGTGCTGCTCGGCCAGATGAGCCTCGTCGGGCCCCGCGCCCTGCCGCTCCGCGACTGCTCCATGCTCCGCGAGGTGGACGACGCCGCCGTCGAGCGGCGCCACGAGATGACCCCCGGCCTCACCGGCCTCTGGCAGGTCGATAGCCGCGGTGGCGTCGGCAGCCGCCAGATGATCGACATGGACTACCACTACGTCGACAACTGGTCGCTCAAGCTCGACCTCGACATCCTCCTCAGGACGTTCAAGGGCGCCATGGGCGGCCGCAAGAACGCCTGAGCGATCCGATGCGAGAGCCCTCCGACGGGGCCTCCTCTAGCTAGCCCCGCCTACCGGCCAGCCCCTCGGGCTGGCCGGAGCCGATTTCCCCGGCACGATTCCTCGATCGCACGCTTGTCGCCTCTCCGGCGGCGTCGTCGCTCCCCACCCCAAATCCCATCTCTTCTACTGCCCAGGTCATCCTGATCGAACCAAACGATCTGGCGTTTGGCCAGGTTGGAAGCGGCGTGGATTTGGGCCTATCCTCGCGGCTCGCGACGAACCTATGCGCAAACTTCGAGCGGGGATGACGCCAACCGAGGTCCCATTGCGAATGACAATCGTGGCGATCCTGACGATTGCGCGGCCATGAAGGCGTTGCCTGTTGGGGGTCGTCATGGTTATGCTTGACAGCCCGCGGGCAGCATGCCGAGTTTCGAGGCCTCAACACGAAGGCCGGTCGACGCTCGAGGAGAGTCCCCCGCGGCCGCCCGGACGGAACTGAGACGCGAGCCAGCACCACGGAGGAGACTGGGGACGATGACGGAAGGATCTCGCGCACGGGAGCGCGCCTGGGTCTGGGCGACGGAGGTCGCCGGGATTGCCGGGGTCTTGCCGAGGGATTTGGCGCATTTCGCCGATCGGTCGCGACGGCCCGACGAGGCCGACCATCGGCCCACGCCTATCGACACGCGTCACGCTCGCGACGAGGGCCGCGCGCGGGGACCGGGGTCGACTCGCGCCGCGAACGCCCCGGGCGTCGACGGGGCACGCCTCGGATCCGCCTGCCCGGCGGTCCTGCGGGGCCCGCTCGTCTATTGATTGGCGCATGACCCGAGGATGAGCCCTCGATTGGCCGCCTCCTCCCTTTTTGCTGCAGATCCTCCGCCAGAAGCGACTGCCGTAGATCCGGTTACGCGAGGGCCAGGTCATCACTTGGCGGAGTGTTTCCCACCGATCTTTGTTCGTTTCCCCTAGCTTTGTGATTTCATCAAGGAGTTGACTGATGAATATTCTCGTGACCGGCGGAGCCGGCTATGTGGGATCCACGCTCGTCCCGATGCTCCTGGAGCAAGGGCACCGCGTCCGCGTCTACGACATGCTCAAGTTCGGCGGCCACGGGCTCTTGCCCTGCTGCCAGAGCCCCAACTTCGAGCTGATCAAGGGGGACGTCACCGACGAGAAGGCCCTGGGTAAGGCCCTCGAAGGGGTCGACTCCATCGTCCACCTCGCGGCCATCGTCGGATACCCCGCCTGCAAGAAGGAGTCGCAGCTCGCCACCGCGACGAACGTCGACGGCACCCGCAACCTCTTGAACCTCCGCAAGAAGGATCAGAAGGTCATCTTCGCCTCGACGGGCAGCATCTACGGCTCGATCCCCGACTACATCTGCAACGAGGACACGCCCCGCTCGCCGATCACGCTCTACGGCGAGACCAAGGCGACGGCCGAGCAGATGATCCTCGACGCCGGCAACAGCGTCGCCTACCGCTATGCCACGGCCTTCGGCGTGAGCAACCGGATGCGGCTCGACCTGATGCCGAATGACTTCACCTACCAGGCCGTGAAGAACCGCAACGTGATCGTGTACGAAGGCCGCTTCAAGCGGACGTTCGTGCATGTCCGCGACATGGCCCGCTCGATCATCTTCGCCCTGGAGAAGTGGGACAACGTCAAGGACGACGTCTACAACGTCGGCCACGAGAGCATGAACTTCACCAAGGAGGACGTGGCGAGGAAGATCCTCGAGCACGTCGACTTCTACCTCCACTTCGCCGAGGTCGGCACCGACGCCGACCAGCGCAACTATGAGGTCTCTTACGAGAAGATCCGCGAGCGTGGGTTCGAGACGACGGTCGACCTCGACACGGGCATCGCCGAGCTCGTCCGCGCCGCCAAGCTGATCGAGTTCCACAACCCGTTCGCCAACGTCTAAGTTCAAGCCAGGCCTCGGGTCGCCGAGGATCCAAAGAAATGACGGGACGGACGCCTTCGCCTCGGTGAGGGCGTCGGGTCCCTTTGGAGGTTCGAATCAGGCCCTGGCGAGGGGCCGCAGGCCGAGAGGCGTCGCTCATTGAGGGGCTTCGCTTCGCCCGGCCTCCCTTCCCAAATATCGCGTTTCCGACAAGAATCGATCGACCGTTGTGAATGCAACTAGGAGGAGGACAGCATGAAGGGATTCTGGGCTGAGAAGCGAGTGACCGTCACCGGCGGCGCCGGGTTCCTGGGGCAGCACCTCGTCAACCGCTTGAAGTCGCTCGGGGCCGAGGTCTACGTCCCCCGCCAGCGCGAGTACAACCTGACGACGCTCGACGCCTGCCTGAAGTGCCTGCTCGAACACCCCTGCGACATCCTCTTCCACGCGGCGGCCTACTACGGCGGCATCGGCATCAACGTCACCGAGCCGGCCAAGCTGTATTACAGCAACCTGGTCATGGGCGCGAACCTGATGGAGGCCGCCCGCCTGGTCAACCTCAAGAAGTTCGTGGCCATCGGCACGGCCTGCAGCTACCCCGGCTACCTCGAAGGCCATCTCAAGGAAGAAGACCTCTGGGCCGGCCCCTGCCACGCCAGCGTGGTCAACTATGGCCTCACCAAGAAGATGATGGCCGTCCAGGCCCAGGCGTACAAGCGCCAGTACGGCCTCGACTCGATCCACCTGATCCTGACCAATCTTTATGGCCCCGGCGACTCGTACAACCCCGACCGCTCGCACGTCGTCGCCGCGCTCGTGCGGAAGTGGGTCGAGGCCGAGATGGCCAAGACTCCGAGCGTCGAGGTCTGGGGCACCGGCAAGCCCGTCCGCGAGTTCATCTACGTCGAGGACTGCGCCGACGCCATCATCCTCGCGGCCGAGAAGTACAACGACTCCGCGGTCCCGCTGAACATCGGCACCGGCATCGGCACCACGATCCGGGAGCTCGCCGAGACAGTCAACGAGGTCTCGGGCTACCAGGGCAAGATGGTCTGGAACACGGACAAGCCCGACGGAGCCATGCTCAAGGTCCTCGACGTGACCCGCATGAAGAAGGAACTCGACGGCTGGGTTCCCCCGACCGACCTCAAGGCGGGCCTGGCCAAGACCGTCGCCTGGTACCGCGCCAACAAGGCCGAGGCCGACACCAAGTGGTGAGCCCATTGGGCTGACAGCGCCTGGGTGGCGAGGGTATCGAGCCGTCGCCACCCAAGGCCGATCGTTCGCTGAAATACGGATGTATTGACGCCTCGGCCCCGGCTTCCTGGGCGGGCTCGCGACGACTTTCCCACCCAAACCAAGGGAGTGATCAGGATGTTGGGAGCCACGCTGGGGGCCGGGGAGTACCTGGAGCGCGTCTGCGAGGAGATCAAGCGGCTCGACCTCGCGCAGGTCGAAAAGTTCAGCGACGTGATCGAGGACGCCTATCACGCCGGCAAGTTCGTCTTCATCATCGGCAACGGCGGCTCGGGGGCGAACGCCTCGCATCTCTGCGAGGACCTCAACAAGTGCACGCTCCGCGACTTCGAGAATCAGAAGCGGCTCAAGGTCCTCAGCCTGACCGACAACACGGCCGGGATCATGGCCTGGGCGAATGACGAGGGGTACGACCGGATCTTCCTCGAGCAGCTCAAGAACCTGGCCTCGCCGGGGGACCTGCTTCTGGCGATCTCGGGCTCGGGCAACAGCCCCAACATCATCAAGGCCGTCGAGTGGGCGAACAAGAACGGGCTCGTGACGCTGGGCCTCACCGGGTTCGGCGGCGGCAAGCTCAAGACGCTTGCCCACCACAACCTCCACGTCGGGATCGACGACATGGGGATCGTCGAATCCCTGCACCAGGTCGTCTTCCACTGGGTCATCGACGACATCTATCGCCGGATCTCCGGGCCCGACGCCGCCCCGGCACGCTGATCGGGCGATCTTTGGATTTTCAGGCCTTGTTGGGACGCGATCGCTCATGCTCATCGTCACAGGCGCGGCCGGATTCATCGCCTCGAACCTCGCCCGCAAGCTCGCCGAGCGGGGGGAGCGCGACCTGCTCCTGGTCGACCACCCGCTGACCGCCGCGGGCGCGGCCAACTTCGCCGGGCTGCCGTCGTTCCGGTTCCTCGAGCACACCGCGCTCCTCGAGGCGCTCGAAGGGGGGAAGCTCCAGGGCGTGCGGGGGATCTTCCACCTCGGGGCCTGCTCCGACACCACCGAGCGGAACTGGACGTACCTCGCGTCGAACAACGTCGAGTACACGCGGAGGCTCTGGGACTGGTGCGCCTCGCAGGCCGTGCCGTACATCTACGCCTCGAGCGCCGCGACGTATGGAGACGGCTCGCGTGGGTTCGATGACGAGGTCCCGCCCGAGAGCCTCGAGCCCTTGAACCTCTACGGCAAGAGCAAGAACGACTTCGACATCTGGGCCCTGCGCCACGTCGAGGCAGGGGGGGCCGCCCCCAAAGGGTGGGCCGGCCTGAAGTTCTTCAACGTCTACGGTCCGCAGGAGAGCCACAAGGGGCGGATGGCCAGCATGGTCTGGCACTCCTATCACCAGATCGCCGCGAAGGGGGAAGTCGGCCTCTTCAAGTCGACCGAGCCCGACATGCCCGACGGCGGCCAGCGCAGGGATTTCGTCTACGTGGGGGACTGCGTCGACCACATGATCTGGCTCTGGGAACACCCCGACGTCTGCGGCATCTTCAACAGCGGCACCGGCCAGGCCCGAAGCTTCCGGGAGCTCGCCGAGGCGACCTTCCACGCGCTCGGCCGCGAGCCGAAGATCCGCTACATCGAGATGCCCCAGGATCTCCGCGGGGCCTATCAGAGCTTCACCCAGGCGACGATGAAGAAGCTCGGCGAGGCCGGATATCCTGGCCGACCCACTTCACTGGAAGAAGGCGTCGGCCACTACGTCGCGTGGCTCAAGACGCATTATCCGCCGAAATGAACACGTGATCCGGTCGGGATGCGTGGATTCAGCGTGAGGCGCCCTCTCGCAGGAACGCGATGAGCCGCCGGTTAACCCGCTCGGGCTCCTCGAGCTGGACCCAGTGGCTCGCCTCCTCGATGCGTTCGAGCTGGCCCTGGTCGCAGTAGCTCAGGCTCGGGGCGATGAGGTTCTGCCCGAGGAACTGGTCCTTCGCCCCCCAGATCAGGAGGGTCGGGGCGTGGATCCGGACGTCCGCCGGCAGGGCGGGCTGGCTCCGCATGGCGGCCCGATACCAGTGGATCATCGAGGTCATCGCGCCCGGCTCCGACCAGGCGGCGCGATAGCGATCGAGGTCGGCCTCGGTGAAGGTCCCGGGGCGGCTCGTGCTGCGGAGGGATTGCGCGAGCCGCTTCCAGTTCGCCAGGCGAAACATGGCCTCGGGGAGCCGGGGGATCTGGAAGTAGAACGTGTACCAGCTTTTTAGGAGTTGCCGCGGCGACGACCGCAAGCAGCGCCTGAACGCGACGGGATGCGGTGCGTTGAGGATCGCGAGCCGCTCCACCAACTTGGGATGGCGGATCGCCACCCACCATGCGACGACCCCGCCCCAGTCGTGGCCCACGACCGCCGCCCTCGCGTGGCCGCTCGACTCGATCAGGCCGGCGACGTCGTCCGCGAGCAGATCCAGGTTGTAGGCCGAGATCCCCTCCGGCTTCTCGCTGGTGGCATAGCCGCGCTGGTCTGGTGCGATGACCCTGAACCCGGCCTCGGCCAGCGGCCCGATCTGGTGCCGCCAGCCGTACCAGAACTCGGGGAACCCATGCAGCAGGACCACCGGCGGTCCGCCTTGCGGGCCCGACTCGACCACATGGAGCCGGACCCCGTTGACCTGGCGAGTTGTGTGTTCGAGGTGCTCGTCCATCGGTGCGGCTCGGCTCGGGTACAGGACCGACAGGCTCAGCCGGCCCGCCGGTTGCCGTTCGGATCCTTCTGGGACTTCTCGAGGAGCTTCGTGGTGCTGCGGCCTTCCACCAGCGGGATGATCGCGACCCGGCCGCCCCAGGACTTCACGAGTTCGCCGCCGACGACCTGAGACTCCTCGTAGTCCCCCCCCTTGACGAGGACGTCGGGCTTGAGGCCCGCGATCAACTCGAGCGGGGTCTCCTCGTCGAAGAGGACGACGGCGTCGACGCTGGCCAGGCCGGCGAGCACCTGGGCGCGGTCCCCCTGCACGACGACGGGTCGGGTCGGCCCCTTGAGCTGGCGAACCGAGCGATCGGTGTTCAGGCCGACGACGAGGCGATCGCCGCAGGCGCGGGCCTTGGCGAGCAGCGTGACGTGGCCGACGTGCAGGAGGTCGAAGCAGCCGTTGGTGAAGACGACGCGGTCGCCCCGACTCTTCCAGCTCTGGATCAGGTCGGCCAGCTCCGCGGCCTCGTAGACCTTCCTGGGCTGTTCCAGGAGCTGGGTGTCGCGGACGGCGTCGCGGAGGTCTCGGCTCTGGATGGGGGTGGTGCCGATCTTGCCGACGACCACGCCCGCCGCCACGTTTGCCAGGCGCATGGCGTCGTCGAGGTCGAGCCCCGCCACGATCGAGGCCGTCAGGCTCGCGATCACGGTGTCGCCGGCGCCCGAGACGTCGTAGACCTCGCGGGCGAGCGCTGGGAACTGCGACCAGCCGGCCTTGTCGAAGAGCCGGATCCCCTTGTCGCCGCAGGTGACGACGAGGTACTCGAGCCCGAGCCGCTCGCGGAGGTCGCTGCCGGCGCGCTGGAAGGTCTCGGAGTCGTAGCCGGCCTCCAGCCCCGTGGCGATCTCGAATTCGCGGAGGTTCGGGGTCATGGTGGTGGCCCCGGCGTACTTCTGGAAGTTGAAGCCCTTGGGGTCGACGATGACCGGGATCCCCCGCCGCCTGGCCTCGGGGATGATCGCCTGGCAGACCTCGGCGGTGACGACCCCCTTGGCATAGTCGGAGAGGATCAGGGCCGACGCGTCGTCGAGCTGCCCGAGGATCGCGTCGATCAGGCGCTTCACTCCCTCGTCGGCGACCGGGCCGACCCCTTCCTCGTCGAGCCTGAGCATCTGGTGGTGGCCGCTGACGACCCTGGTCTTGGTCGTGGTCGGCCGATCCGCGAGCCTGACGCAGCCTGCCGAGGAGATCCCCGCCTGCTCGAGCATCTGGCCGAGCTGCCGGCCGCCGTCGTCGTCCCCCACGAACCCGGCCGCCGTCGCCGGCAGGCCCAGGCCCACGAGGTTCAGGAGCACGTTGCCCGCGCCGCCGAGGGTTACGGTCTTGCGGTTCAGGCGGACCACGGGGACGGGCGCCTCGGGGGAGATTCGACTGACGTCGCCCCAGAGGTAGGCGTCGACCATGAGGTCTCCCACCACCAGGACCCGCTTCCCGCCGAACTGACTTTCGATCGCGTGCGAGACGTCCTCGGGCGCTCGAAACATCAATATTCCCCTCATGGACGAAGACGATTGACGGATGAAATCAGATGGCGGTGGATGTCTGCAAAGAAAGGATTCCGGGCCGACGGCCTCGACCTCGGCGTCGTCCCGGTCGGCGACGGCTCCACCCCTCATGGTATCCTCGCGCCAGGTTATAGTCGCGATGGCCTAAAGGCGATAGGCCAGCTTCGGTTGGATGCCGGGGGCCGGCGATCGTCCCGCGTCCCGTCCCGAAATGCCCACATCTAACGTTGGCCTCGACCGCATCCTTGCGGATGATTAGTCTCCCCGTTGACGTTATGATGGACCGCGAAACCGGCCGGACTCTCCGCGCCGGGGTTCGCCGCGATCGGCCTCGACGCTATCCCTCGATCGCCACGCACGCCGGATCGTGCGACCCGCCCACCACCGAGCCTCCTCCGTTGGGATTAATGAGGATGCGACGCCATCCTCTTCGACCATCGACAATGCTCGGCTCGATCGTTTAGGTTGCTTGGTAAGAAGAGCGAAAATGGGGTAGGGCAGATCCAAGGGGGAAACTCGGCGATCGCGGATGACTCGAGAAGACCCGTGGACCGGGAAGGACTGATTTCCAAAGATGACAGCGGATGCGACGGGGAAGCCGGGATTGGCGGGGGATGGGGCCTCGATGAGGGGCGGCACGCATAAGAAGGCGAGCCGCCCGGCCGTCTTCCTCGACCGCGACGGCACCCTGATCGAGCACATCCACTTCCTCTCCGACCCGGATCAGGTCCGGATCCTACCCGGGATCGCGCTGGCCCTGCGGCGACTCCGGGAGGCGGGGTATGCCCTGGTCGTCGTCACGAATCAGTCGGGGGTCGGGCGAGGGATCTTCCCGGAGGAGCGGCTGCACGCCGTCCACGAGGAGATGAACCGCCAGCTCGCCGAGGCCGGGGCATCGGTCGACGCGATCTACTACTGCACCGAGGCGCCGAGGGGCGACGACAAGACGGCCATCGAGCACCCCGACCGCAAGCCGGCCCCGGGCATGCTCCTGCGCGCCTCGGCCGACCTCGGGTTGGACATCGGTGCCTCGTGGATGGTCGGCGACGTGATTATCGACGTCCTCACCGGGATCAACGCGGGCTGCCGGGGGAGCGTCCTGGTCCGCTCGGGCAAGGCGATCTCGGCGGCGGATTTGGCCAGACTCGACGTGAGCTATGAGACGGCCGACGACTTGCTCGCGGCCCTGGACTTGATCCTCGGGGCCGAGCCGGGGGCGGGGATGAGCCCGGACCCCGCCGGCGCCGATGGGAACGAACTCGAAGGACTGCTGCGATGAAGATTCTCCTGACGGGCGGCGCCGGCTACATCGGGAGCGCCTGCCTGCGATGGTTGCTCCGCAACGGGCACGACCCGATCGCCTTCGACAACCTCTCGGAGGGGAACCGCGAGGCCATCCCCGCCGAACGCCTGATCGTCGGCGACCTCTCCGACAAGGCGGCCCTGACCGCCGCGCTCCGCGAGCACAAGGTCGAGGCGGTCATGCACTTCGCCGCGCTCGCCTCGGTCCCCGAGTCGATCGCCGACCCCGACGGCTACTACCGCGTCAATGTCGTCGGCACCAAGAACGTGCTCGACGCCATGCGCGAGGCGGGGGTCGACAAGATCGTCTTCAGCAGCACCGCGGCGACCTACGCCTTCGACACCGAGATGCCCCTGCGCGAGGACTCGCCGCAGCTCCCGCAGACCCCTTACGGCACGACGAAGCTCGCGGCCGAGTGGCTCATCAAGGATTACGCCCGGGCCTACAATCTCGGCTACGCGATCCTGCGCTACTTCAACGCCTCGGGCGCCGACCCCGACGGGAACTTCGGCGAGGACCGCCACCACGAGGGGCACCTGATCCCGCTGGCCTTCCAGGTGGCCATCGGCCGTCGCCCGCAGCTCAAGGTCTTCGGCAGCGACTGGGACACTCGCGACGGCTCCTGCGTGCGCGACTACGTCCACACCGAGGATCTCGCCCAGGCGCACCAGCTCGCCATCGAGAACATCGGGCCGGGCGTCGGGCGCTACTACAACCTCGGCTCGGGCTCGGGCGTGAGCGTCCTGGAAGTCCTGCACGCCTGCGAGGCCGTCGTCGGCCGGCCGATCGCCCACGAGATCGTCGGCCGCCGCCCCGGCGACCCCGCCACCCTGATCGCCACCCCCGAGAAGATCGTCAAGGAACTCGGCTGGGCCCCGAAATACACCGACATCCACTCGATCGTCGAGACCGCCTGGAAGTGGCACAGCACCCACCCCAAGGGCTACGGCGCGAAGCACTGAGCTAACTGATCACCGCCCTCGCGTTGGCTCGCCCGCCAACTATCGGCGGGCGAGCCGGCCGCGGGACAACCTCGTTCGTTGTCCCTCCCATCCCACCTCCTGGCGAGCCCTTCGCCGCCTTCACCCCCATCGACATCGCCAGAACCCATTGGATCGCCGGCCCGGCGGGCGTGCCCTCGCGCGCCGGGAAATGGATCGGGAAGTCATTTTCGAGGAAAGTGGGAATAGTTCGCGGCTCGGCGGGCATTCACTCGCAAAGACACGCGATGGGACGAGGATTGAGGTCATGGCGGGCGAGGTAACGCGGGCCGTGCTCGAGCAGCAGGTCGAGGTGCTCTTCCGGTCGGGGACGATGGCCGGGATGAGCGACCGTCGGTTGCTCGAACGGTTCGTGGCGCGGGAGTCGGCGGAGCATGCGTCGGAGGCGGCCTTCGCGGCGCTCGTCGAGCGGCATGGGTCGATGGTCCTGCGCTCCTGCCGGCGCGTGCTGAAGGATGAGCACGCGGCGCAGGACGCCGCGCAGGCGACCTTCCTCGTCCTCGCCAGGCGGGCCCGGTCGGTAGTCGGGTTCGAGTCGATCGGCGGCTGGCTGCACGGGGTTGCCGTGCGCGTCGCGGCCAAGGAGAAGGTCGCCGGGTTGCGCCGGCGTCGCCGGGAACGGCAGGGCGGGGCACTTGCCGAGGAACGCCGGGCGTCGAGCCAGGGCGCGGACCCTGGGCGCTGGGAGGGGCTCGACGAGGAGCTCGGGCGGCTGCCCGAGTCGTTCCGGACGCCGCTGGTCCTCTGCTACCTCGAAGGGCTCACGCAGGAGCAGGCCGCCGCGCAGCTCGGCTGGCCGATCGGGACGGTCCAGAGCCGCCTGGCCAGGGGCCGCGCGAAGCTCAAGACACTGCTGATCCGCCGGGGCATCGCGCCGACGGCGGCGCTCACCATCGCGAACATGACGGGGCTCTCGGCCGAGGCCGCCCCGACCTCCTGGATCTCGGCGACCCTCGCGGCCGCCAGGGCGTTCACCCATCGGAGTAGCTGGGCCGTCAAGGCCGGCGCGGAGCCGGCCGCCGCCGGCCTGGCGCAGGAGGTCTTGCGCGACATGGGAACTACGCCCCTGAAGACATCCCTCGCGATCATGCTGATCGCCACCGCCGCGACCGTCGCCTCGGCATTCGTCGAGCCGGTCCCGGAGACGAAGCGGGCCACCCCCGCGAAGATGGGCGCCATGCCTCCCCGCGAGGAACCGCCTCCCCACCCGAAGGCCACCCCGCCGATCGCCCAGGCTGACGCCAACATCACCGTCACCGGGATCGTCCGCGACGATCAAGGCAAGCCGCTGGCCAAGGTCTGGGTCGGGAGCGAGCCCCTGCCCTCGCAAGATACCTGGGATAACCCCAGGCCCGAGAACATCCGGGAGCGCAAGGAGCCCTTCCGCGACGCCGGGGGGCAGGTCATCCCCCCGGGTGAGGCGGGCAAATACTTTGAGGTCCGCGAGCCGAACGGACCCTGGCGGCCGGTCAGCCCCGACGACATCCGGCCCCATGAGCCGATCGTCTTGAACATGGACGGGCACGCGGATTCCAAGGAGGAGGTCGCCAAGACACATAGCCCCTATATCGTTCGCGTCGCCAGGGGAGGCTGGCGGATGGCCAACATGCCTGGCACCCGCGAGGCCGTTCGCACCGACGCGGAGGGGCGGTTCTCCTTAACGTTTGCCAATCGGCAGGGGGGTGTCCCGGCCAAGTTCCATTTCGCGTCGTCGGATTTTGCGCTCCAGGCAACCTTATTCCTCTCGAAGGATTTCGACCTCAAGAAACTCCTCGACGTGAGGCTCCGCCCGACCCGCATCGTCAAGGGGCGTGTGGTCGAGGAGCCCAGGGACGATCCGAGGGCCTCGATGAACTTTGGGATCTACACGGTCGAGCAGGACGTCAAACCCTGGAGGGAATGGCTGAGATGGATACTGCCGAACTCCAACGCCAACGACCCGCCGCACGTCAAACGCCATTTCGAGGTGCGTCTGCCCGCGGGCAAATATAAGTTGGAGTTCCGATCCGAGACCATGCAACGCGTGGTCGACGTCGAAGTCCCGACTGGGACGGAGCCGATGGATGTCGACTTCCGGCTCGAGAGCCTGGCGAGCGTCCGGGCGACCGGCGGCCCCGCGATGGAGATCGACGCCGACGATCTGGAAGGGCATCCCGTCAAGCTCTCCGACCTCCGAGGCAACGTGGTCGTGCTCGACTTCTGGGGCAAGTGGTGCGGCCCCTGCGTCGGGGCGATGCCCAGGCTCGTGGAACTCCAGAAGCGATTCCAGGGGAAACCCCTGGTGATCCTGGCCCTCCACGACGGCTCGATCCGTTCCGCCGACGAGTACCGCAAGGCCATCGCGCCGATCAAGGACCAGTTCTGGGGCGGGGCCGATCTCCCCTTTAAAGTTCTGATCGACCGGCCCCAGGCGGAGAAGGGGGCACGCTCCTACGACTACAAGCCGGGGGAGATCGGCTCCGGTCAGACGAACTCGACTTATGAAATCATGAGCTGGCCTTCCACGTTCGTCATCGACCCGAGGGGTCATCTCGTGGGCAAGTTCGCCGTCGAGGCCCTCGAAGGGATCCTGGAAGATCAATTCGGCCTGCCTCGCTCGAAGCCGGAGATGCCGGCCGGGCCCTCGCGGAGTGAACCGCCCGATCGTCGGCACAACGTACGGATCCGGGGGCAGGTCGTGGGCCCCGATGGCCGGCCGGTCGCGGGAGCGACGCTGCTCCCCCAGGAAATCGTGGTCCGGCAAAAGGAGATCAAGACCGGGGCCGATGGCTCCTTCGACTTCATGGCCGAGACCCTCTTGATCGACCATTTCCCGATGCGGGTCTATGCGGAGGGCCTCGCGTCCAAAGTGTTCCAGATCGAGGATTCGAATGACCCGCGGCCTCCCCTGAGACTCGGCGTGGGGGCCGAGGTGACGGGGCGCGTCGTGCGTGACGGAAAGCCGCAAGCCGGTGTCGTCGTCGGCCTTCTCCAGACCCAGCGTGGTTCGGATACCTTCCTCGGCTTTCCGGAGACGAAGACGGACGCCGAAGGACGCTTTTTCTTCACTCATGTGTTCACCGACCAGCAATTCGACGTGGCTCCGAAGACGGGAGCCCTCGCCGATGAAGGGGCGGTCGTGCCCCGACGCTTCAAGGTCGAAGGGGACGGGAGCACCGTCGATCTCGGCGACCTCGAGGTGAAGCCCGGCCGCAAACTCGCGGGATCGCCTTCTCGGACGGCAAGGCGATCCCGCGAGGCGCCACGGTCTGCGCCGGTGTCGATCTGGCGCTCGGCTTGCTGCAATCGAAGGTCGACGAAAAAGGGCGATTCGCGTTCGCGGGGCTTCCCGAGACCGTCGTCACGGTCACCCTCTGGTTCCCCAACAGCTCAACGTTGGATCCGCCCGGATACCACCTCTCGGGGAAAATCAAATGCCGGAGCCCATTGAATACTTACATGATCTCCGGCCGCCTGGACCGCGATGTCGACGACCTGTTCATCCTCTACGAGCCCGGTCCGCCGCCCCGGTCGAGCATTGAGGACGGGCTCCTCGCCGACTTCGAGGAAGCCAAGGCCGGCACGATCGCCGGGGCCCCGCCCGAGTCGCTCCCCGCCGACTCGAAATGACCTCGGGACCCCGGGCCGATCCGACACACCGGATCGGCCCGGCGTCGAGCCTGATATGTCACCCCCGCCCACTCATTCGAGCCGGAACCGCTCTCGACGAAATCGCCGGAATCCATTAGAAACCCTCACTACGACCGCTCCGGAGGCCGATCCAAGATCATCAGGATCGGTCGTTTTGATCGGCCTAAATGTTGATGAGCCCGATCGAAATGGTGACAAAAGCCTCCCGTCAATCACCTCGAATGTCGCCAGTTCTCCGGTTCATCGCCCGTCAGAGATCCGGGTGAGGAAGTGGCCTCGTCGACCCCGAGACGACGGCCCTCGCAGCTAAAAATCGTTTTGTGAGCATGGCTCGAAACGAACGATGCGATCGCCGCGCCAATTTTCGGCGCCGCCGGCTTTGGCCTCGCTGGGGTGCGACCTCGCGCCCTGGCGAATCGCCGACGGCCCGCTCAAAGGGAAAGGGGCGACAGCGATGGATGGCGGCCGATCGGCTCTCCTCGACCTGTTCTCCCGCTGGGACCGCTCGGAGGCCCCCCTCTCGCTGGCCGAGCTCCGCTCGGGGCTGGGGGCCTTGTCGCTGGCCTTCGGCGACGTGGCGGACTGCCTGACGTTCAGCGACGTCGCCTACCAGCGCATCCTGATCCATCGGGGGCCGGCGTACGAGGCCCTCTTCCTCTGCTGGCGCAGCGGCCAGCGCAGCCCGATCCACGACCACGGCGGCTCGACCTGCGCCGTGTACGTCGTCGAGGGGACGGCCACGGAGACCGTCTACGTCCCGAGCCCTTGCGGCCGCCTGATGCCGGCGCGCTCGAGGTCGTCGGGGCCTGGCTCGATCTACGTCGCGGCCGATGCGGATATCCACCAACTGGCGAACCTCCAGCCCGAGGGGCGCGACCTCGTCTCACTCCATGTTTATTCCCCCCCGTTGCTGGCCTCGCGGACGTACTCGATCGACGACACGACCCTCGGGGGTCACGACGTCCTGGCCGCGACCCGGCCGCAGACGATCCACGCCGAGATCCGGGTGGATGGACCGCATGCCCTTTCCCGAAACCACCCGACGCGGGTGAGACAGGTGTTGCCATGAGCCTCAAGGCATTTCCGGCGTCGAATCCCCATGTGGTCGCGGTCGTGGGGAGTGGATTCAGCGGCACGCTCGTCGCGGTCAACCTCGCCCGCAAGGCCGAGGCCGATGGGATGCGGCTCCACGTGGTCATCTTCGAGCGCGGCGATCGCTTCGCGAGGGGGATCGCCTACGGGACGACCTGCGAGAAGCACCTGCTCAACGTCCCGGCCGGCCTGATGAGCGCCCTGCCGGACGAGCCGGGGCACTTCCTCCACTGGCTCCAGGTCCGCGACCCGCTCGCCCACGCCGGCACGTTCGCCCCCCGGGCCTTCTACGGCGAGTATCTCGGCGACCTGCTCGCCGAGTCCGCGGCCCGAGCCGGGATGACGATCGAGCTCGTCCGCGACGAGGTGGTCGACCTCCGCGACGAGGGGCCCTCGGCGGGGGTGGTCGTGATCGGCGCCGGGGGCTCGAGGCTCAGGGCCGATCGGGCCGTCCTCGCGCTGGGGAATCCCACGCCCCAGGATCCGTTCGCCTGCCCCGAAGGGTTGAAGGCGTCGGGTCGTTATGTGAGTAACTCCTGGAGTCGAAGGGCTCTCGCCGGCCTGGATCCGAATGACCCCATCGTCCTGATCGGCACGGGGCTCTCGGCCGTCGACTTGGTGCTGGAGGCCCAGGCTCGCGGGCATGCCGGGCCGATCACCGTCCTCTCGCGTCACGGGCTCTTGCCCTTCCCGCATCGCCCGGTGACGGCCAGGCCGATCGCCCCGATGGATGGCGACCGCCCGGCCTCGGCCCGCTCGGTGCTGGCGTACGTCCGCGGGGAGGTCGAGCGTTGCGAGCAAGAGGGGGGCGATTGGCGTTCGGCCGTCGACGCCCTGCGCCCGGCGATCCAGGGGATCTGGCGCTCGTTCGCCGCGGCCGAGAAGCGTCGGTTCATCCGCCACCTCGGCGCCTTCTGGGAGGTGCATCGCCACCGGGTCGCCCCCGAGGTGGCCAAGGCCTTGGACGAGGCCCGTGACGGGGGCCAGCTCCGAGTCGTCGCCGGCCGGATCCGCTCGATGGAAGAGTGTGGCGACGGCGTGCGGCTCGGCTACACGCGTCGAGGCCACGATGCGGTCGAGACCCTCGACGTGCGCCGGGTCATCAACTGCACGGGGCCTTCGCGCGACATCCGAGCGGGGCGGTCCACCCTCGTCGACGCCTTGATCTCCCGGGGCCATTGCCGCCCCGACCCCCTGAGCATCGGCCTCGAGGTCTCCCCCTCGGGAGCGATGATCGCCGCCGACGGGGAACCCTCCGAATCCCTCTTCGCGATGGGCCCGATCCTCAAGGGACAGCTCTGGGAGACCACCGCCGTCCGGGAGCTCCGCGTCCAGGCGGCCGAATTGGCGACCCACCTGATCGACCTCTCGAAGCAGTCCGCACCCATCGAATCATCGAGGGTCCGCGGCGAGGACGAGGTACGTGCCGGGGTCCTGAGCCTCAAGTCGCTGGACCGGAGCGCCTGAGCTTCGGGCTGAACTGAAAGCATGAGCGAGGCGGCCGTCAACCGGGCGGTCGCTTCGACTTTCGTTCCCCGCCGACCGGGCGGTTCCGGATCTCATCCAGGCGGGCCTTCGCGACCTGGCCGAGCGTCTTGCCGGGGAGCAGGTATTTCTCGAACTGCTTGCGCAGCTCGTCGGAGAGGGGGCGATTCTTCCAGGTCGGCGCCGGCATCTGGAGGATGGCCTCGATCTCGCGCTGCCAGACGGTGACGAACGGGATGTCGGCGTACTTGTCGATCACCTCGCGCAGGAGCCTCTCGGACTCGGCCGCGATGGCGTCGGGGTCGTAGAGGCGTTGCTGCAAGGTGTACGCATAACGCTCATCGGATGGCTCGACCGGCATGTCGATGGCCTTGCCGTCGTCGTCGATCACGCCTTGCAGGATGATCTTCTGCCTCCCGGTGGTCAGGCGATCGTTCCGGACGAGCCTCGCCTTGAGGTCGAGGTACTGGGCGAGGCCCAGCCGCGCCAACCCCTGGCTTTCGCGACCCTTCGCCGAGGCGAGGAAGCCCAGTAGCAGGGCATCGCGGTGTGGAGAGGGGATATTGTCGAGCTGGAGGCCGATGCGGATGGCCTCGGGATCGTCGCCGTAGTGGCGCAGGAGCAGCGCCGAGGCTCGCGCGAACTGGTCGCCGTAGGGCCCATCATCCCAGAGGTTGGGCTTGTTGAGGACCCAGAGCAGGGCATCCCGGGCCGCCTTGCTGCCCGGAGTCGACTCCGCCAGGTCGATCATCCTGCGGGCGAAGGCGGCCTCGTCGGGGGCCGTCTTCTCGTAGGCCTGGTTCCGCTCCCGCTGGCGGACGGCCTTCGACATGGCGTCCTGCATGGCCGATTCCTTGTCCTCGTACTCGGCCTTGATCTTGGCGTACACGTCGGCAGGAGCCGGCTGGTTTGCGATGTCGTGGGCAGTCGCCTGGGGCGGAGCCGGGGCAGGCGGGGCCTCTCCGGCCGGGTTCGCCCCGCCTTGGCCTCTCGCGAGGGACATCGCGCCCGCCGCGGGCAGGGCGATGAGGATGAACATCATCGCGAATCGCAATCCTCTAGCCATGAACATGCTCCTCAGGGATTGGCGTACGACCTCGGAGACGGCCGCCGAGACCAGATCGACGGCCACGCCCGGCGCGGTGCCGGCGGAAGATGAGGCGACCGTCGTCGCCGCTAAGGCTCGCGGGATTTCCGCTCGCATCAATAGCGTCGGGGTCCATGCGCCGGGGCCCAGCCCCGACGCCCGAGGCCGGCCCGCAGGCGCTCTCGGGCCCGATGGAGGCGGCTCTGGACGGTCCCGATCGGGCATCGCAGGCGTCGCGCGGCCTGCTCCTGGCTCAGGCCTTCGAGGTAGCAGAGGACGGCCACGGATCGGTAGCGATGGGGCAGGCGGAGGATCTCGCCGTCGATCGCCGCGCGGAGTTCGTCGATCTGCCCCAGTCGCGGTTCATCTTGGGTGGCGGGCGGGTCGAGGGTCTGGAGCCGTTCCCTTTCCGCCTTCGCGAGGGCCCTGGTCCGTCGCGCGACGAGGATGGCGACGCCGTAGAGCCAGGGGCCGAGCGAGCCGTCGACCCGGACGCCCGCGGCTTTTCTCGCGAGGATCAGGAAGGTGGCCTGGAAGGCGTCGTCGGCCGCGTGCGAGTCCCGCAGCATGCGCCGGCAGACTCCGAGCACCATCGGCCCGTGGCGCTCCACGAGCGTGGCGAAGGCGAGCTCGGCCGACGCCCGGTCCGGTGGCGACGCAAAGAGGCTCAGCAACTCGACATCCGGCAACGATCCGATGGCCCCCACGCCGAAGAGCGTGGCCAGGCCGCCGTCCGCGAGTCTCGTGCTGGCGATTGCCAAGGGGTCGGCTCCTGCCGTTGACGTTGATCTCTACCCCTTACTATGCGTCGAATCGGCCGAGGCTTCCAACTTCGTCGTAACATTGGGGTGGGCCGGGATTTCAGGGATGATGTGCTGGAGGAAGAGTGAGGCTTGGCGTCCTGTCCCTGCTGCAACTGACTTGGGGTTATTCATCTCCCGCGACGCAAATGGCAATCGGTCGTCGGAGCAGCCGATGTCGCAAAGCCACGGCTTGCTAACCGCCGCTCGTCCCGCGTTTTCGAAAGTCTTGCGGGTAGCCGCGATTGGGACAATCGGGGTCGCGAAGCGACAAGAGGCAAGCAGCAAGAAGCCCCGGCCGACGCGAAAGCCCGTCTTGCGATTTCGCAGTTGTCTTGCCGTCTCCAGAAACCGGAGACCGGCCGAAAACCTTCCTCATCTCGAGTCTTACGGATGGCCTCTCGCCTGGTCCAAAAATCACTTCGTGGCAGGGAAGACGAAGACGGCCTCCGGTAACGGCGCAGGCCTCGTGCGTTTTGCCTCTTGTCGCTTTGCGACCCCGATTGTCCCAATCACGGCTACGCAGAACGGGGGACAAGGCGCCGGGGGAGAGACACAGCGCAGTGGGCGGCGAGTTAGGCCCAACGGGCATCCAGGCGAGGATGATCGTGTGGCGTCAGTGGCAGGATTGGGGCTTGCCTGGGCCGATGACTGGCCGCGAGGCGAACTTTTGGATTCGGACAAGGCTTCGAAAATCAGCCAAGCATTCCTATTTAAATAATGAAAATATTATTGATTAGAAAATTTGAGAGTGTCAGATCTCGTTAAATCTAATCGTTGCCATGCTCGGCGATCAGCCTGGCTAGTTTGGCCGGGGTGTCGGACTCGTCGGCGACGGGGACCTTGACCATGATCCGGAAGAGGGAATCGCCCTCGTAACGCAGCGTCAGGGGTTCGAAGACCATGCGGCCGGCGAGGGGGTGGTCGTAGATCTTGGGGCCGGCGTGGGCGACCCGGACGTCGTGGCGCGGCCACCAGGCCCGGAACTCGGGGCTGTGGTCGGCGAGGTCGGCGACGAAGCGGTCGTGCCACTCTTCGCCGAGGTTGTGGGCGGTGCTGGAGCGAAACAGGGCGAGCAGGCTCCTGGCCTGGTCCTCCCAGTTCACCATCAGGCGCCTCTGCGCGGGGTGGGTGAAGACCAGCCAGACGATGTTCCGATCGCGGCCCGAGAGGTTCTCGAAGTCGGCCACCACGAGCTGCGCCGCGCGGTTCCAGGCCACGACCGTCCACTCGCCGGTGACGACGTAGGCGGGGTGCGGCAGGGCGTCGATCATGCTCCGGAGCGGCGCCCCGACGATCACCAGCGGGATGACCGGGTCGAAGTCGGCGGGGGGATGCCCCCTGGCCAGGACGAACAGGTGGCGATACTCGGAGGCATCGAGCCGGAGCACGCGGGCGAGGCGCTCGAGCAACTCCTCCGACGCCCGGATCGCGCGGCCCTGCTCGAGCCAGGTGTACCAGGCCACGCTGAGGCCGGCCAGGTGCGCCACCTCCTCGCGCCTGAGGCCGGGGGTCCGCCTCCGACGCCCCGCGGCCAGGCCCGCGTCGGAGGGGCTCAGCCGCTCGCGACGCGTCCTCAGGAACTGCGCCAGCTCCGCCAGTCGTTGATCCTCGTTCATCACCATCAGGCTAACAGGCTGGGAGTCTTTATACCAGGATAAACGGTCGTCTTGCTCCGGGATGTCGACCCCTCAATACTACCCACGACGACGCCCGGGGCGAAGCCGAAGAGACGGCGAGAATGCCCCGAGGCCCGCGAATTCCTCGGCCTGAGTTTGCCGACGTGTCGGCTTAACGCGGTGTCCACTCGACCTCGTGCCGGACGGATCCCGATGACAAGGGACGTGTCCCGTCGCCCAGAAGGGATGAGGGCCGAGGCCGTCGGCAAAGGCCGATCGAGTACGCGAAGACGATGATTGACGACTCTCGACCGGAATCCCGCAGGAGTGAGCATGCAGACGCGACAGTTCGGCAACACCGGCATGAAGATCACGCCGATCGGCTTCGGCAGTTGGGCCATCGGCGGCGGCAACTGGGAATTCGGCTGGGGCGAGCAGGACGACCGCCAGGCCATCGAGGCCATCCGACGCGCGGTCGAACTTGGCATGAACTGGGTCGACACCGCCGCGATCTACGGCCTGGGCCATTCGGAAGAACTCGTCGGCCGCGCGATCGAAGGGCTCGAGCAGAAGCCCCTCATCTTCACGAAGTGCTCGATGCTCTGGGATGACAAGCGGCAGATCCATCGGAGCCTCAAGGGGGCCTCGGTCCGGAAGGAGTGCGAGGACAGCCTCAAACGCCTGGGCGTCGACGCCATCGACCTCTACCAGATCCACTGGCCGAACCCCGAGGCCGAGATCGAGGAGGGCTGGGAGGCCCTCGCCAGGCTCCGCGAGGAAGGCAAGGTACGCCACATCGGCGTCTCGAACTTCAGCGTCGCCCAGATGCGGCGGGTGCAGGCGATCGCCCCCATCTCGTCGCTCCAGCCGCCGTACTCGCTCCTGAACCGGGGGATCGAGGCCGAGATCCTGCCGTACTGCCTCGAGAATAACATCGGCGTGATCGTTTATTCGCCGATGGCTTCGGGCATGCTGACCGGCGCCATGACGCGCGATCGCGTCGCCAACTTCGCCCAGGACGACTGGCGGCGGCGGAACCCGGAATACCAGGAGCCTCGCCTGACACGCAACCTCGAGCTGGCGGATCTGCTCGGCCGGATCGGCGAGCGGCACGGGCGCTCGGCGGGCGAGGTGGCGATCGCCTGGACGTTGCGTCACCCGGCCGTCACCGCGGCCATCGTCGGCGGCCGCGATGCCCAGCAGGTGGAAGGGATCATCGCCGCTGGCGAGTTCCGCCTCAGCGATGAAGAAGCCGTCGAGATCGAGTCCTTCTCCGCCCGGGCCAAAGCCGCCGTCTAATCCCCCTTTGCGACCCGCAGCCCGGCCGGTCGGGCTGCGGAGTCTTGACCCTGGCGGCCCGGTCGACGATCTTGACCCCGGAAGCCCGCCCCGTACGATTCTCATCGCGGCGGGCCCGTTTTCTTTATTTTTATGTGCAATTCACCAAGTGGTATCATGAACATGCTGCATCGTTTGCGGGTCGCGACCTGCCTGTTCGCCGGGGTGCTCGGCCTTGGGGTGGCCGCGGTCGCCCAGGAGCCGGCCCCCATCTCGAAGGCCGTGGTTGCCTGGCCGGCCGGGCCCCTGGAAGTCCGCGTGGCGTTCGACAACCCGATCGTGCCCGAGGTCGCCCAGGCGCTCGAGGGTGAGCCGATTCCCTTCGGCGTGCTCGCCCCGGCCGATCCCAAGGGCCTCGACCTCCACCTGGCGAAGACGCTGGGGGTGATCCGGGTCGCGGCCGTCCGGATCGAGGACGGCGGCAGGACGCTCGTCCTGGCGACCGACCCGCATCCTCGCGAGGCGACCTACCTCCTGACCCTCCCCGACCTCCGCGAGCCCGGGCAGATCAAGGTCAGGACGCGCCGGCAGTGGGCGTACACCCTCAACGGCGCCGAGGCCTCCTGGACGAAGGACGGGGCTGACGACGGCAAGCCGGCCTGGTCGCTCTGGTGGCCGGAGCTGGATCCTGCCGCCTCCAGCAAGGCCACCCGCGGCTCGATCGAGCACGAGCACGGCTTCGCTCAGCTCTCGCAGTCGGGCAAGCTCGCCCTGCGCACGATCGTCGCGCTGCCGAAGGGGAAGCAGGTCGTCCGGCTCGAGTCGGATGCCCCGGTCGAGGCGACGCTCGCCTTCGAGGCCCCCACGTCGACCAACGACGACGGCGGCCGGCATCGCGCGGAGTGGACCCTGGAATCGACCGGCGACGCGGTGGAACTGGCGGCGACGATCACGACGGGCGCGAACGGCAAGGCCCCGGGCCTCAAGGTGACGTTCAAGCCCGAGGGGGATGCGGCCGATCGTCCGATCCCGGCGGCGCTGCAGACCCTCCCCTGGGCCCCATCGGCCACGCCGACCTCGGCGCCGGTGCCGCAGCCGCCCTTCTCGCTCTCGGGCGGAGACGCCGCGCGGGGGCAGGCGGTCTTCGTCAGCGAGGAGGCCAAGTGCTCGGTCTGCCACAAGGCGAAGGGGCAGGGGGGGGACGTCGGCCCCTCGCTCGACATCGTGGCGGGGCATGACCCGGCCGAGGTCTATCGCGACATCAACGATCCGAGCGCGGTGATCAACCCGCAGTATGTCCCTTATACGATCTCGCTGAAGGATGGCCGAGTCGCCGTGGGCGTGGTCCGGGCCGACGGCGCCGACGCGATCAAGGTGTTCGACATCAACGGCCAGGCGACCCGCTTCGCCAAGGCCGAGATCGAGGAGATCCACCCCAGCGCCACCTCCGTCATGCCCGTCGGCCTGGCCGGGGCACTGGGCGAGGCCAAGGTGCGCGACCTCCTCGCCTTCCTCGTCGGCAATACGCCAGGAGCCGGGCAGCCGGTCGCAGGAACCGCGGAGGCCACCAAGACCCCGGGACAGCCTGCGGCGGCGACGGATAAGGCCCTGGCCCTGCCGAAGCTCGTGACCAGGGTCGCCTTCCCGAACCTCACGTTCGACCGCCCGGTGGGCATGGCCTATCCCGAGAACGGCGGCAACCTGCTTTACGTGAACGAGCAGCGCGGGGTGATCGTGTCGTTCCCCAACGACCCGAATACCTCCGACAAGAAAGAGTTCCTGGATATCCGCAGCAAGGTCTACTCCCCGGCCAGCGGCGGGCACAACGAGGAGGGCCTGCTCGGGTTCGCCTTCCATCCCGACTTCAAGCGCAACGGAGAGTTCTTCGTCTACTACTCGTCGCACGAAGGGCCGACCGGCCGGCGCTCTGTGGTCTCGCGGTTCAAGGCGGCAAGCGACGACCCGCGCAAGGCCGATCCCGCGAGCGAGCAGCGGATCTGGCTCGGCCCCCCAGACCCCTACGGCAACCACAACGGCGGGATGATCGCCTTCGGCCCCGACGGCTACCTCTACATCACGCTCGGAGACAGCGGCGCGGCCGACGACCCCCTGACCACCGGCCAGGATCCGACCGACTTCTTCGGCTCGATCCTCCGCATCGACGTCGACCACCCGGCCGACGGCAAGGCCTACGGGATCCCCAAGGACAACCCCCGCCTCCGCGACCCGAACCACTTTAGCCGCTGGGCGCCCGAGGTCTACTGCATCGGCCTGCGCAACGTCTGGAAGTTCAGCTTCGACCGGGCCAACGGCACGCTCTGGGCGGGCGAGGTCGGGCAGAACCTCTGGGAGATGGTCCACATCATCAAGAACGGCGGCAACTACGGCTGGAGCCTGAAGGAAGGCTTCCACCCGTTCCGCCCCCGCCAGAAGAAGGACCCGGCCTCGCCGATCTCTCCGCCTTTGGTCGAGTACCCCCACGCCCCCAACCTCGCCGGCTCCGGCCGCCTCGACAGCGGCAAGAGCATCACCGGCGGATATGTTTATCGAGGCAAGGCCCTACCCAAACTGGCCGGCGTCTACGTCTACGGCGACTACGCCTCGGGCCGGATCTGGGGCCTCCGCGAGAAGGACGGCAAGGCCCTGGTCAGCGGCGAGATCATCGACCTCCCGCAAAATCCCCTGCACATCGCCTCCTTCGGCGAGGACCAGGCCGGCGAGCTCTATATCCTCGGCTTCGACGGCAAGATCCATCAACTCGCCGCGGGCCGCTGATTGGCGGTACACGACGGTTGGATTGTTGGACTTGAGACGAGGGGCGATCCCGGAGCATGGCTCTTCGGGATCGCCCCTCTCGTCATTTCAGAGCCCGCTGAGATCCGCCGCGAAGATGCGCACACCGTCATTCATGTGAAGGCGAGTGACCATCTCCGACGAGGCCGGGACGGTCAGCGTCTTCGCGGGGGGGAGGCAGAAGCCCGAGAAGACCGAGACGTCGGACTTGTCTCGATCCTCGGCCGAGCCCAGGGCCAGGCCGTTGAGGATCATCGGCGATTCGTTGACGATCTTGATCCGGTACGTGTCCTTGCCTTTCACCTTCGGCCCGCGCGCGAGTTGCACGCGGACGAGGTTCCTGAGGATTCCCTCGGCCACGAGGTTCCCCAAGCGGATCGGCACAAGATCCTTCTTCTGGTCGTCCGAGGTCGCCTGGCCTTCGGGCTGCGATTCATCCGCGGCAGGAGTCAGGTCCGCCATCTTGATCCGGAACTCATCTAGGCGGATCCAGTCGTGCCCCGACGGATGGCTCGTGAACACGGTCGCGCGCAACGACTCGTCCGTGGCCTCCATCCGGCAGGCGAGCGCGGGTTTGCCGGGGGCTTCGGGGATCCCCTCCTGGGCCGAGAGCCCGAGGACCGAGGACTTCTCCCAGAGCCGGCGGAGCCTGGCCGTCCGATCGCGGGCCGCGTCGCTCCCCGCCTTCATCTCCCAGAAGAGCTGCCCGGCTTCGGCGGGCGCCGAGGCCTCATCCTTCTTCTCGAGCCCCTCGACGAAGTGACGCGCCAGCGCGAGTTCCTGGGCATTGCCCCAACCTTGCGAGACCCGGCCGATGTCGTCCCAGGTCGCCCCCGCCGTGACGTACCAGAGGACCATCTGCGAGACCGTCTGGGGAGCCTTGAGCTCAACTAATCGCTTGATGGCGGTCTTCGTCCGGCTATCGTCGGTCCATTGCTCGATGCCGCTGATCTGCAAGGCCTCCCCCTTCGCCGGCAGCACCGGCTTCGTGTCGGGATCGGGCCCGTTCAGACTCACCACGGGGGTCGGGAGCTGACGGGACTGCCGGGGTTCCAGGGTCGTTTCCAGGAGGCCGGTGGGGGGCACCGAGCGGAATCCGCCGCCCATGCCTCCCATGCCGCCGCCCATGCCCCCCATACCGCCTCCCATGCCCCCCATACCGCCTCCCATGCCCCCCATGCCCCCCATGCCGCCGCCCATCCCCATCATGCCTTGCATGAGTGAACGTTGATCCCAACTGTCGCGATCGCCCACGAGATTCATGATCAAGCGGCCGAGCATCATCATGCCCATCGACGAGGGCATGGTTCCACCTCCTCCCATCATGCCACCGCCCATACCGCCGCGGCCCCCCATACCACCGCCCATGCCTCCCATGCCGCCGCCCATGCCCCCCATACCACCGCCCATACCACCACCCATGCCGCCGCCCATTCCTCCCATTCCTCCCATGCCGCCCATGCCGCCGCCGAACTGGCCGCTGACACCGGAGGCGATGAGGCCGGGCGGGAGGACGACGCGGAGCTTGGTCTTGGTGCGGTTCGTGAGCGAGAGGGTCATCCGGCCGTCGCCGATGCCTTCGGCGGTGGCGGAGAGTTGGCCGGTCTTCATCCCGGTCAGGACGTCGATGACTTTGAGATTCTCCTCGGAGTCGACGGGAGCGGCCGTCGATGTCGATGCGGATGGGGCGGGCGTCTGCTTATCCTTCGAGGCGACCGTCCCCAGTGACCGTCGTTGCGAGGAAGCCCGGAGGCTCTTGGATCTCGGTTGTGTCGCGAGGACCGTGTCCGCCATCGTCGCGACGAAGAGGCCGCTCAGCCCGAGGAGCAGCATGCGGATCGTCGAATTCCGCCCGTGGACGTTCGAAAGACTCATGGGAAATAGTGACCTTTTTTGGTTGATGTGAAATGATGAAAAAATGACGTATTGAAGGCGCAACGAGGGCGTGGCGAGTCGGCCCTTGATCTCGCAAGGAGATCCAGGGAGACCTGCGAGATGATCACCCGAGGCGTTGTGGAGCAGGCACGTGCGGTCCCGGGCCGAGGTTTCGGGGTCGAAACCTCAGGGCGAGGGCGCGCAACGCGACGACGATGGCGGAGAGCCTGCGCCGAGGGAGATCACGCCGAACCGGATTGCGTCGATGGCCGTGGGAGGCTCAACAGCGGAGGGGAGGGGTGGGCCGAACGGGGCGAGGCTCCACCTTCTGCGAGTAGGCCAACTTCGGCCTGGAACGGCCGAGCAGGGCCAGGGAGGCCCAGGGATGCTCGGCGAGGCGGCTGGATTCGGGGCCTCCCTTCTGGAGGCCGACGACCGCCCGGTGCCCGATCGCGGAGGCGATGGTGGAGATCGCCCGGACCCGGACGATGGGCTCATGCGGCGACTGATGCTGCGACCTGTCGTGCAGCAGGGCCCGCCCGCTCGTCATGGTCCGAAACGGAGCCCCGACATTCGCGATGACGACGATCAGCGCGAGGATGGCTCGGAAGTGGATTCGGCTTCGGGCCGCGAGCATGGCGAGGATCCGCGAAGTGTGGAGCATGCCACAACTAAGGAGAATTTACCGCAAGGTCATCCTTTCGTCAAACCAAAACTCGGACGGATCGATGAGATGTAAATAAGAGCGAATTCGGAGATGAGGCTAGTTATGAAAGGAAGATGAGTCATTCGCAAAAATGAATTTATCGTATGCGAGGGGCTAAACTCCTCGCATCCGTCGGAGGAGATTCGCCGTGATCCTCTGGACGCGAGGGTCGGGGCCCTTGGGGGTGGCCCCGTGGGCGGAGGGGGTCACGTAGCCGGGCGGGGCGCTGAGGCCGTCGGCCCACCAGATGGTCGAGGCGTTGAAGACGACGTTGTCCTTGGGGCCGGGGTAGAGGGTCGCCGTGTATTCTCGCTCGACGCCCCCCAGGCTCACGCGGCCCCGGGCGACGACGTCGAGGCCGGGGATGTCGGCGGGGGCTCCCATCCACTCGAACCCGACGAGGCCGGGGATGCCGTCTCCGTCCTTCATCCCGGTGCCGGCGAACAGCCAGTGCTTCTCCGCCGAGCAGATCCAATCGGCCCCGCCGCTATAGGGATAAACATTCCTGGCGCCGATGATGTCGGCCTCCGTCGGCGCGAGGTGCTCGAACAAGCTCAACTCCGGGTATGCCTTGACCGCATCGGCCTCGAGCGGGCCGAATTGCCCGAGCCGGCTGATGACGCGGTGAGGAGCCCCCGCGCCGCTCGGGAGGAAGGGGATCAGTCCCCAGCAGGTGTCGCTGCTCAGGAAGGCCACGCTCAGGCCCGAGGCGATCGCCCCTTTGATGTTCTCGTACATCTCCCGCGACCAGTATTCGTCGTGCCCGACCGACAGGAACCCCCTGGCCCGCATCAAGCCGGGAGCGTCTGTATGTGTGTCTACGGTGCTAATATAAGAGACGTCATACCCTTCCTTCTCCAGCCAGTAGGAGAGGGGGAACTCCCAGAGCATGAAGCTGCCGGTCCCCGTGGCGAGCGGGTTGTCGGCGACCTGGCAGTATTTGCCGTAAGGCCGATCCCAACTCACCCGGACCCTGGGGCCGAGATACCACTCATTCTTGCCGTCGTCGTAGAGGGCCCACTGGTCGGGCCAGCGGTTGTAGGCCGACCAAGTGGTGTCGGCGCACTGGAAGAGGAAGTCGCAGGCCCGGTCGTCGCGGACGATGAAGATGACGTAGCTCTGGAATCCGCCTCGCTCGGCGGTGAGCTTGCCCACGTAGACGCCGCTCGGCCAATCCGAGGGGATCGCGAACTCGACGGCCGGCTCCCAGCGGCATTCGCGGAGGCGTTCTTCGCCGACCTCGGGATCGGGCTGTGTTTTGCCGGGGAAGGGGCCGAAACGCTGGAGAAATCGTCCGCCGAGGCCGCCGTAATAGCCGAGCCGGAAGACGTCGATCACGAAGGAGGAGGCGGGATTCGTGCTGACCATGATCCGCAATGATTCGCCCGCGCGAAGGCTGGTGCGCGAGGCGTATCCCTCGATCCGGGGGCTCCGGTATTTCGTCCTGGGGTCGATCCAGACGTCGGTCAGACGCCAGTCCGACGTCCCCGGCCTGGCGTTCTCGTCCCGGATCAGGTCGCGACGGGCGGGGGTCGCCGCGAATGCCCCCATCCGAGGATTCAGGAGGGAGCCCAGCCCCACGGCCGCCGTGGCGCCGATCAACTCCCGGCGCGAGAGCGAGCGGTCGTTCGCGTTTGAATCCTGCGGCATCGCCTGACTCCTTCCCATCTCTCCCCGCGCCGTTCGCGCTCGCCGAACGTTCTTCGTTCAAGAGGGCTGCGAGCCGCCGAACGCACGAGTTGGATCATTGTAACTCGAACGGTTCGCGGACGCTTCCCTCCTTCTCAACAGGCGGGAAATTGCGGGTGTCAGGCTCTGATGTAGCGGGAACCGGGCTATCGGCTCGAGGCCTTGGCCTTGCGAGTCGCGGTCTTCTTCTTGGCGGGGTCATGACCCCAGTTCATGAGCGAATATCGCCAAGGGGTTTCCTCAATGTCCCCCTCGGGCCGCTGGGCCAGGTGGCGATGGATGTAGCCGACGACCTTGGCCATGTGACGGAGATCATCCTCGCTGTATTCGGACGTCTTTTTGCCGAGGATATCGATGATGCGACGGCCAGAGTGGTGGCCGACAGACTCGCCGCCCTTGTCCCCCTTATAGCCGACCTCGCGCGACTCGTCCGTCTCGAGCCAGGCCTGCAACTGCCGGGCGGTCATGTTGACCGCCTCCTTGAAGTCGGCGATGACCTTCTTGGTGTCGTCGCTCACGAGTCGCCTCCTTTTTTGCGCCTGCGAGTGGCCCGCTTCAGGGCCTCGGGCTTGTGAGCTGCCTCCGCTCCTGTCTTCTCGCTCTCGACGATGTATTCCGGATTCTCGGTCGAGGCGGCGACGTGATGGCCCTTGATGTCGGTCGGCTTGACGAGCTTCTTCTTGACGCGCCCCGTGACCTCCCCCTGTGAAGAGGTCCACTCGACGCGATCCCCGGCCTTGAGAGATTTGGCCATGACTATGTCCTACTCGGGTCGAGCGGGGGCCAGGGAGTCGATCGGATCGCCCGGCCTGTGTGATTTCATGGAAAAGCCGACACTTGCGATTCCGATGCCAAGCTGAGGCGGCATTGAGTTTGCGTATGGATCAATCTTCTGAAATATCCTGATGTTGAGGGTGGCTGGATTCAGGAGGTCTGAGAATGCCAACGACGGAGACATCGCCCGAAGGCCTCGACCCGAGGCGAGGGGCCACGCGGCGCGAGTTCCTGGCGGCGGGGGCCGTCACGGTGGTAGCGGCGCAGGGAATTGCGAAGGGCTTGGAGGCGCCGGTCGAGATCCCCTCGATGAAGGCGAAGACCGAGATGCAGGCCGGCCCGCTGCCGGCGCCGCTCCCGCCCGACAAGCGGCTCGGCTTCGCGATCGTCGGCCTGGGAGAATTGGCGCTGGGTGAGGTCCTGCCGGCGTTCGGCCAGTGCAAGTTCGCCCGCCCGACGGCTCTCGTGAGCGGCGACAGGGCCAAGGCCGAGAAAGTCGCGACGCAGTACGGGATCTCGCGCGACCATATCTACGACTACAAGACCTTCGATCGGTTGGCCGACGACCCGGCCGTGGATGTCGTCTACATCATCCTGCCGAATAGCATGCACATGGAGTACACAGCCAGGGCGGCGAAGGCCGGCAAGCATGTGCTCTGCGAGAAGCCGATGGCGAACACGTCGGCCGAGTGCGAGGAGATGATCTCGGCCTGCGAGAAGGCCGAGCGGCTCCTGATGATCGCCTATCGCTGCCAGTACGAGCCGTTCAACCGCGAGTTGATCCGCCTGGCCCGCTCGGGCGAGTTCGGGCCGCTCCGCATGATCGAGGCCTCGAACGGGCAAAACCAGGGGCGGGTCGATCAGTGGCGGCACAAGAAGGCACTGGCCGGGGGCGGCTCGTTGCCCGACGTCGGCATCTACCTGCCTGAACGCCTCGCGCTACATCACGGGGGAGGAGCCGATCCAGGTCTCCGCCCAGATCCTCACCGACCCCAACGACCCGCGGTTCAAGGAGGTGGAGGATCGCATCAGCTTCCAGCTCTGGTTCCCGTCCGGCGTGCTGGCCATCTGCCAGAGTTTTTATTCGGCCCACGAGTCGAGGCGTTGCCGGGTGCTGGCCGAGCGGGGCTGGATCGACCTCGACCCGGCCTTCGCCTACCACGGGCTGAGGCTGAAGACCTCGCTGGCCAGGGGGGAGACCGAGCAGACCGCCGAGATCCGGCTCGCCGAGAAAAATCACTTCGCGCTCGAGATGGACCACATGGCCGAGCGCGTCGCCAAGGGAGAGCGTCCCCACACCCCCGGCCAGGAGGGGCTCCAGGATCTGCGGATCATCGAGGCCATCTATCGCGCCGCGAGGGAAGGTCGGACCATCGACCTGCCGGCCGTCGCGGGGAAGGACACGACGCGAGGCCACGCGCCCGCCTGAGGCCAGGCTCGGATCGGCACGTGAGCCGTTTCACGGAGCCTCGAAAGATTCTGAGGAGCTTGTGAGTCCGTATCGCTCCCGTTTGCGGATAAGTCTGACGAGAGGCCGCGACATTCACGACGGCCCGGTCTTATCCAGCAGCAAGCAGGAGCGAATCCCATGAAGGACTTACTCGCGGTCGTCGTCGTGGCCTGGCTCGCGTTCCTCGTCATCCTCGTCAAGCTCGGCATGAGCTGGGGTTACTTGAGCTATGACCTGGTGATGACCGTGGCGTCGGTCGGGTTCATCGCCAGGTTCCTCAATACGTGGTTCCAGGGTGAAGCGGTCGCCTCTTCCGACTGATCGCGATTGTCTTCGTCATCGGGACGCAATTCATCCATCCGAGAGGGGCTCCGGCCCCGCAGTATCGAATCGGCCTCATCCCGTGTGTCCGTGTCCCCGAACGGCGGCGCGTCGAGACTTGCTCTGCAGGCTCTCGGGGCGCCGCCGTTCGTTTGCGCCTGGGGCTCGCGGAAGTCCGGGCTTACAATCACGCCCGGCGATCCGGTCGGTCTCCCGAAAATATATGGCGGGAGGGGCGTCGACCATGTCTTTCAAAGGGTGTGGCGACGAAACGAAACGATCGGAGTCGAACGGGAGGCGGGCCATCGTGACGCTTGGAATCGCACTGCGGCAGATCGGCCGCCTCTGGTCGGATGGGGCCGTCGCGGGTTACTCCGACGCCCAACTGCTCGAGCGCTTCGTCGCGAGCCACGACGCCTCGGCGTTCGAGGCCCTGGTCGCCCGGCACGGGCCGATGGTCCTGAGCGCCTGCCGAGGGGTCCTCAAGGACCCTAACGACGCCGAGGACGCGTTCCAGGCGGCCTTCCTGATCCTCGTCAAGAAGTCGGGCTCATTGCGAGGCCCGGTCGCGCTCGGCCCCTGGCTCCATCAGGTGGCCTTCCGCGTGGCCTTGCGAGCCAATGCCAGCGCGGCCCGTCGGCGCGATTGCGAGCGCAAGGCGGGGCTGCTGGCCGGCTCTCTCCCGGTGGCGTCGCCTGCGGTCGATCCGGCCACGGACGAATCGATGCGGGCGCTTCACGAGGAGATCGCCCGGCTGCCCGAGAAGTTCCAGCGCCCCTTGATCCTCTGCGATCTCGAGCACGTCTCGCAGGCCCTGGCCGCCGGGGAACTGCGCGTGAGCGAGCGGACCCTCCAGCGCCGGCTGAGGGAGGCCCGGACCCGGCTCAAGGCCCGATTGACCCGCCGGGGGCTGGTCTGTGAGGAAGGGATGCTCGCCGCGGCCCTCCTCCGCGTCCCGGAGGCGGTCGTGCTCCCAGCCTGGGGCGAGGCCGTCGTCCGGCTTGCGGTCGCCGGGAACCCGCTTGTGGCCGCAGGTGTCTCGGCGTCGGCTCGAACCTGGATCCGGGAGGTTCTCAGGGGCCTTCTGATCCCGAAGCTCAAGCTGGCCTCAGCTGTCTTGCTCGGGGCCGGGTTGCTGGCGTGGGGGGCATCGGCGGCGGTTCAGGGTGGCGGCTCATCACGACGACCCGAGAGCCAACCGCGGCCTCGATTGGCGTTGGCTGCTCTTCAGGATGAGCCCAAGGCCGCGAAGGCGGAAACTCCCTGGAAACTCAGCTTCCGGGGTAAGGTCGTCGGGCCCGACCGTCAACCCATGGCGGGGGCGTCGCTCTACGTCACGCCGGCGTCGGGCTACCTCAAACAGCCGTATCCGTCGTCCGTCATGGCGACGACGGGGAAGGACGGGGCGTTCGCGTTCGACCTCAACGATTCGAAGTATCAGGGCTGGGGCCTCGTCGTCGCGGCCGAGGCGCCCGGCTTCGGGGCCGGCTGGGTGAGAGTGCTCCTCAAAGATCGGCGAGATGACCTCATGATCCCGCTCGTGAAGGATGACGTGCCGATCACCGGGCAGGTCGTCGACCTCGAAGGGCGTCCGGTCGCCGGCGCGTCGCTCCGGCTCATGCAGATCAATGCGTCTCCCGAGGAAAACCTAGGCCCCTGGATCGAGGCGACCCGGGCGAAGCAGGGAGACCGATATCGACTCGAGCAGGAGTACCTCTCGCGGATCACGATCGCGCCCGTGCGGCGGACCGTCACCAATGCCGAAGGGCGCTTCCGCCTCGACGGCATCGGCAACGATCGCCTCGCCACGGTGCTGCTCGACGGCCCGACGATCGCCAGCCAGTATCTGCATGTCATGACGCGAGCCGGGCAGACGCTCGAACTCCCCGCCCGCGAGGGGCCCGCGATGCGTTACTACGGGGCCGATTTCCGGCACTCGGCCAGCCCGACCAAGCCGGTCGTCGGCGTGGTCCGCGACCGGGACACGAAGGCCCCCCTGGTCGGGTTCACGATCCAGAGCTACAAGCTCGCGAATGACCCCATTCACGGCCTCGACATTACCCAGACGACGACCGATGCCCAGGGGCGTTACCGGCTCACCGGCCTGCCCAAGGGCGTCGACAACAAGATCGTGATCATCGCGAGTGGCGACCAACCTTATCTGTCCGTCTGGAGGCAGGTGCCGGATACCGTCGGCCTCGACCCGGTCACGTTCGACCTCGAGTTGAAGCGAGGGATCTGGATCGAAGGGAAGATCACCGATAAGGCGACGGGCGGGCCGGTGCGGGCCTATGTCGAATACTTCTCGAGGAGAAACAACCCGAGCTTGCGAGACCATCCCGGCTATGAGGGCACGTTCATGCTAGGAGGCTGGCCTCAGTCCTGCGAAGATGGTTCCTATCGCGTCGTCGGCCTGCCGGGCCCGGGGCTCGTCGTGATTTCCCGGAAGGACGGCTACCTGTCAGCCCCGGAGCGGGACGACGAGTTCGGCGCCAGGGAACCGAACTACTACAACACCGCGCCTTACGTCATCTCGTTCCCCGGCAACCATGACGCAATCGCCCCGATCGACATCCCCAAAGATGCCGAAACGGGCAAGAAGGACCTGACTCTCGACCCGGGCTGGAGCTTCTCGGGCAAGGTCGTTGGGCCCGACGGCAACCCGCTCCTCGGTGCGCAAGGCTTCGGAGTCATCAACACCACGCCCGGCGCTGGATATGGCGAACCGTTGCAGAACGGCGAGTTCCTCGTGCTGGCCTTCAACCCCAGGCGGCCTCGGGCGCTGCTGGTCCAGCATCGGGAGAAAGGCTTGATCGGCGAGGTTCCGGTGCCGGAGGAACCTCGCCGCTCCGTAACTGTTCATATGCAGGCAGTCGTCAAGGTCAAGGGGAGGCTGGTCGATGCCGCAGGCAAGCCGCAGGCCGGCGTCTCGCTGGAGGGCGAGTACCGCCGCGAGTCGTCGATGTCCTGGAAGGAATACTACCCCGTCCGCAATCAGAAGACGGACGAAGACGGCCATTTCCGCCTTGATGCCTTGCTCCCCGGCTGCGAATTCCGCCTGATCGCGGACAGGGACACCGAGGTAACGATCGACGCCCGCACCTTGAAATCAGGCCCGGAGCACGACCTGGGAGACCTGCGGGTCTCGAAGTACAGGGAGCCTTGAGGCCTCGGATCAACGGGTGAGAAGGCCCGCGTCGATGACGAACTCCGACCCGGTGATGAACCGGGCCTGGTCGGAGGCGAGGAAGACGACGGCGTTGGCGACATCCTCGGGCTCGATCCAGGGGACGGGCAGGAGGTTCCCGGCCGATCGCTCGGCGATCTCGCGAGGGGTCGCCCCTTCGAGCTCGGCCAGGCCGTCGTTCATCGGCGTGTTGACCCCCGTCGGGTGCAAGGAGACGACGCGGATGCCGTGCGGGGCCAGCTCGATCGCCCACGACTTCGAGAGGCCGGTCAGCCCCCACTTCGACGCCGCATAATGCCCGAGCCGTCCCATCCCGCGCAGGCCCGCGATCGACGAGTTGTTCAGGATCACGCCGGATTTCTGCGCGATCATGTGCGGGATGACGCGGCGGCCGACGATCCAGGGGCCCTTCAGGTTGATGTCGATCATCGCGTCCCAGGCCTCTTCCGTCAGCTCGTGGGCCAGGCCGTAGCCGCAGATGCCGGCGTTGTTGAAGAGGATGTCGACCTTGCCGAGGCGTTCGATCGTGGTCGCCACGGCCGCGGTGATCGCCGCGTCGTCGCGGACGTCGGCGGCGAACGTGAGGCACTCGACCCCGAGGGCGCGGACGGCCTCGGCGAGCGTCTCCAGGTCGCGGGACGTCCCCATGCCGTAGCCGGGGTAGTCGAGCGGCTTGGCGACGTCGATGGCCGCGACATGCACGCCTTCGCGAGCCAGGGCCAGCGCCGAGGCCCGCCCCTGGCCGTGCGCCGCGCCCGTGATCAGAGCGACCTTACCCCGGAGTCCCGTCGTGCTGGGGGGCGTCGAGCCCTGTGCGGGGTCAGGCATGCTCGGCCCCCTTGCGGTAGGTGAAGAGGTAGTCGTCGAGGTCGACGCGGAGGGCGTTGTTGAAGACGTTCGTCGCGATCATCAGGGCGCCGAAGGTCGTGAGCGTGACGATCTGCTCGGGGTCGAGGAAGCTCGCGAGCGACTCGTAGAGGGCGTCGGAGACCTCGTTCGGGGCCTTCACGAGCTGCCGACCGAAGGCGACGAGGATCTCCTCGCGAGGGTCGAGGGCGAGGGAATCCGGATCCTCCCCGGCGTCGATTAGGATCCGTCGAAAGAAGGTCGAGCAGATCAGGCAGTCGGTCTCGGCCGAGATGGCGTGGACGAAGACGAGCGTGGGGCGCTCGCCCAGGAAGCGCTGGGCCTCGGCCTTCAGGTCATACCACTGCATCAGGGCCCGCAAGGCGACGGGGGACCTCGCGAGGGTCCGCTTCATGTTCGTCGCCCGGCCGTAGCTGGCCTCGAGCGCCTCGATCTCGGCGCGAGGCTCGGGTCCGTCGTCCTTCTCCAAAGGCCTGATGCGTGCCATCGGCGGAGCCTCCGTGAACGAGCGGGCCGGCGAAGCGGCTCCTTGGCGATGAGCCCGGGGTGCTTCGCCGGCTTCGGATCGACTTCACACGCTATCGTCAGCGGGAGGGAGGGATCAACCCTTGTGGACGGAGTGGCAGGACTTGCAAGAGGTGGAGAGCTTCTTGTGGGCCGCCTCGGCCGCCGCCTTGTCCTTCGCCTTGGCCGCCTTGTCGAGGTCCTTGGCGTAGCCGTAGTAAGCGTCGGTCAGCTTCTTCCAGGACTCGGCGCTCCCCTTGGGGGGCTCGTTCTTGCCGAGGTCGGCCGTGAGGTCCACGAATTCCTTGGAGAGCTTCTCGAGTCCCGCCCAGTCGGGCGAAGCCTCGGCCAGCTTGGTCTTCACCTGCGCGATCGGCGCCTTGGGCCCTTTGACGAGCTTCATCACGTCCTTGATCGACGCGGGCTCATCGCCGGCGCCGGACGCGAACGCCGCTGAGAGGAGGAGGACCGGTCCTGCCAACAGCGCCATCTTCTTCGTCAACATCCACACGTCTCCAACAAAGAGTGCATGCGTCGCCGCATATCGAACGTCCCAACGTCCGAGGTGGGGGGGACCACATGATAGTGCATAATTCCGGGATTTCCAAAGGAGGTCGGCCGTCCGATCCGCCGGATTTCACGATGACTTACGTTGACCAGGCCGGCCCTCTGGCCCGAGGCCGGGGATCAATCCAGGCCGGCCCATGAAAGCGTTTGTCGATGACGAGCTCGGAGGTGGATGGGGCGGATAGGCGTCGAATGGCTCTTATAAGACTCGACCCGCCCGAGCGGCCGGGGACGATCGAGGAAGGGAACGCATCCTAACTTCATGGCAAGTTAGCCTAACTGTGCGCCTTGATTCTTTTTAAATAAAATTTGTCGGATTTTCCTTTTTTTCTTCCTTTGTCTACCTATGTGACGTAGGCTTGTTCCTCAGAGCCAAATCGCCGAGTTGCTCTATAGTGTTAGGACAGGAGGTCCATCCAGCGAAAAAGAGTAGGCACCACCATGCAGAATCGATGGGTCGCACGGGTTTTCCTGGGGCTGATCTTCGCATTCCCGCTCTTGGCGAGTGCGCTGGCCACCCCGTCCCTGGGCACCGCGACAGCCTTGATGAAGGTCCTGCCCGCGGTCGGCCTGGTCGAAACCTTCCTGATCGTCGGCTCGTTCTACGCCACCCGTCAGCGCCGCCGGCTCGTCGCCGACCTCGAGGTCGCCCGCACGCAGTTGGCCCCGTCGGCCCCGCGCACCACGCCGGCCTTGCACGGGTCGCTCGTGAGCCTCAACAAGCCCCTCTACAGCAACCTCGAACATTGATCGAGGCCGGGGCGTGAGCTCGCGTCATCGCGGATGGCTGACGGAATCGAAGGCGGGTGGTCGAAGACGGTGTTCCGATCGCCCGAGGTCCCCTCGGCCTGATCCGACGACAGGATCGAGCCGAAGCCGCTGCCTCTCCCATCCCTGTCTCATCTCTCAGCAGTTCGAGTATTTCCAGTTCCTCGACTTCCCCTCGGCCAGCCACTCGAGCGTCGTATTCAGGCGTTTCGAGCGGGTCCCTTCGGTCTTGGCCTCGTTGATCCAGTCGATGTATTCGCGCCTGTGGCTCGGGCTGAGCTTCGCGAAATAGGCCTGCGCCGCCTCGTTCTTCGCGAGGGCGAGCGTCAGAGCCTCGGGGATAGCCACCTCTGGTTTGGGCACCTTGGGGGCGGATCGAGCCGGGGATTTGACCCCGTCATCATTGAGCTTCATCGCCTTCTTGATGTAGCCGGTCAGGACCTTCTTCGAGGGGAGGTCGGAGAGCTGCGCGAGCTTGCCGAACTGGCCCATGCTCTTGTCATCCTCGTCCGCGGTGGCGGCCGACTCGACGACGAGGGAGCCTTTCCAGAAGCCGAATGCGCAGTGGTGCTTGAACGAGGAGATCCCGCAGAGCATGCCCCGATACTGGAAATGGGGCCGGCTCCACTTCATGGTCTCCTCCACCTCGGGGCAGGCGGTGTGGATGACCTCGCGGAGATAGGTCAGGATCGGCCTGGCGAACTCGGGCGACTTCTCGATGTAGGCGTCGACGCGAGGGTCTTGCTGCCCCATGGGACTACGCTCCGGATCTCGGATGGCTCTCCGTCGAGCATCCATCGGGAGTGACGGACCGCCAAAATCGGGTCTGGGCCGGCGATCTCGCCCGCCGCTTCTTTCTTGAGAATCGGCATGATCGCGCCGGGATCTCACCGATTTTCGCGTCGATTCTTCTGGATGCGACTGCGCAAGGGGGCCTGATGCCCTTATCAGGCCAGGATCCCGTGGATCGGCTGGCCGTAGTCGATCTCGAGCCGCTTCCGCCCGGGGATGTCGAGGCGGTGGGGGTCGAGACCCATGAGGTGGAGCAGCGTCGCGTGGATGTCGGTGACGTAGTGCGGGTTCTCGACGGCGTGGAAGCCGAGCTCGTCGGTGGCCCCGTGGACGTGCCCCGGCTTGATCCCTGCGCCGGCGAACCAGACGGTGAAGCCGTGCGGGTGGTGGTCGCGACCCATCGCCCCGGCCTTCGTGCCGAGCGGGATTTCCAGCCCGGGGGTGCGGCCGAACTCGGTGCAGCAGACGACCGTCGTCTCGTCGGTGAGGCCCCGCCGCTTCAGGTCCTTGAGCAAACCGGCGATCGGGCGGTCGACCCGGCCGCACGACTTCGCGTGCAGGTCGCGGAGCTGCTGGTGCGAGTCCCACTCGCCGTAGTCGCTGAGGTAGACAAGCACGAACCGGACCCCGCGCTCGACCAGGCGCCTGGCGGCGAGCAGGCGGCGGCCGTAGACGGCGGTCGTCTCCTGGTCGATCCCGTAAAGTTGCTGAGTCGAGGCCGGCTCCTCGTCGAGGTTCAGGACCTCGGGGACGGAGCCTTGCATGCGGAAGGCGAGCTCGTACGACTTGATCCGGGCTCGGAGGGTCTCGTCGTCGGGGTACTCGACGGCGGCGAGCCGGTTCAGCTCCCCGACGAACTCGAACTCGTTGCGCTGTTCTTCGGCGATGAGGTCGCGGGGCCTCGTGCCGAAGGGGAGGGGGTTCTTGGGGTCGAGGGCCAGCTCGACGCCGCCGAAGCGGGGGCCGAGGTAGTCGGCCGAGAAGTTCTCCTTGACCCGGTTGTCCTTGTACTGGCCGAGGAAGACGAACTGGGGGAGGTTCTCGTTCAGGGTCCCGAGCCCGTAGTTGATCCAGGAGCCGATGACCGGCTGCTTCTCGTCGAGCTTGTGCCGGCCGTGGTGCATCTGGAATTCGGCTGCGTGGTCGTTGTCGGTCGTGTACATGGAGCGGACGAAGGAGATGTCGTCGACGCAGCCCGCCAGGTGCGGCCACCAGTCGCTGATCTCGATCCCGGACTGCCCGTGCTTCTTGAACCCGACCTGGAGCGGGAAGATCTCGGCGTGCCGACGCTCGCCGCCGACCACAGCCCTCGACCGCTCGCGGAACTCGGGGGCGTCGAGCGGGTTGGCCAGGCCGGTCGTCGCGTAGGTCTTGCCGGCGAGCCGGTTCAGGGCCGGCTTGGGATCCCAGGTCTCCATGTGGCTCACGCCGCCGGAGAGGAAGATCCAGATCACGCTCTTCGTCTTGGGGTCGAAGTGCGGCATGCCCGTCGGCCCGGCGATCGGGGCGTCCTGGGTCGCATCGGCCCGGACGATCCCGTCGCGCCCGAGCATCGAGCCGAGCGCCAGGCCCGTGAGGCCGAAGCCGACGTCGGAGAGGAAGGTCCGGCGGTGGATCCGACCGCAGGGGGGGCCGAAGCTCTCGCGACGCGCTGCGGGGTTTCGTCTGGCCATGTCGGTCGATGCTCCGTCGCTCGGCTCGGGGTCGAAGGGGGCCGGGAACGCCTCAGCGGATCGTCACGAAATCATTGTGGCTGAAGAGGGCGTGGATGAAGTCGCGCCTGGCCTTCGCCGGGGCCTGGGCCTTCTCGGCCGCCGGCCCGCTCTGCTCGAGGAGCGCGACCTGGCGCCTGAGGAAGCCCGAAGAGAGGTCGCTCTCGAGGCTCGACGGCCCCCGGGCGAGCACCTGCTCGAAGGCGTGGGCGATGAACTCGCGGGTGCGGTCGGAGGGCTCGGGGCTTTTCGCCTCGTCCCAGAGTCGCGCCGAGAGCTTCTGGCTCAGGCCCAGGAGCCACTCGTTGTTCGTCAGGGCGAGGGCCTGCTGGGGGACGACGGTCGTGGTCCTCCGATAGCACTCGCCGGCGTCGGCGGCGTCGAAGAGCTCGAGGAAGGGCATCCTCGCCTCGCCGTGGTGGGTGAAGTAGAGGCTCCGCCGCCGCGAGGCCAGCCCCTGGGCGAAGTCGATATCCGGGCCTCCGACCGTCGGGTCGAGCTCGCCGGCCGCCTGGAGCATGCTGTCGCGGACGACCTCGGCCTCCATCCGGGCGGCGGGGAATTTCCAGTACGCCTGGTTCTCGGGGTCGGCGGCGAGGTTCTCGCGTGGCGCAGGTCCCGAGGCGGAGGCGAGCCGGTATGCCGAGCTCATGACGATCAGGCGGTGCAGGGCCTTCATCGACCAGGCCGGGGCGTTCGAGGTCGTCGGGGCCATCAGCTCGACGGCGAGCCAGTCGAGCAATTCGGGATGCGTGGGGGCCTTGCCGTTGCGGCCGAAATCCTGGGTCGTGGCGACGAGCGGCGTCCCGAAATGCCAGCGCCAGATGTGGTTGGCTGCGACCCTCGCCGCGAGCGGGTTCTCCCGGTCGGTGATCCAGCGGGCCAGGGCCAGGCGCCTCCCCGTGCTCTGCGAGGGGAAGGCCGGGCCGAACGACGTGTACGCGTCCGTTTCCTTTGGCAGGGCCGCGCTGGCCGCCTCCAGGTCCTTCTTCGCCTTCGCCCGCGAGGCCTCCGCCGCGGCGACCTCGGGTGCGGCCTTCGGGTCGGCCTTCGCCTTCCGGCTCACCACCTCGCGAGCCTTCCCGGCGACGGCGAGGTCGGCCGTGGCTTTGATGATCGCCGCCAGCCGCTCGGCCTTCGACGCCGCCTTCGCGAGCCCCGCGGCATCACCCGGGATACGTCCATAGCGCACGTTGTCGGCGTCGATCCTGGCGGCGATGGCCGCGCGCTGGGACCTTGCGTTCATGGCCTGGGCGAGGTCGGCCCGGAACGTGATCCAGGCGGTCCGCCAGTCGGCGTCTCCTTGAGCCTTGGGGAGCCGGGAGAGCCACGCCTTCGACGCGACGGCCAGCGCTTTTGCCGAGCCCTTCAGGGCCGTCCCCGTCGTCGCCACGGCCGCGGTCTCATGGTCGAGGGCCTCTCGTTGCCGGACGGGTTGCAGGCCGGGGTAATAGATCTCGGCCGGGAGATTGATCGGCTCGACCCGCATCGTGGCATTTCGGTCGAGGAAGGCCGGGGCGCCGGCGGGGATCGGCGGGCGGCCGGGGACGACGTTGCGCGACTCGCCCCTCGTGTAGAGGAACGTCTGGGCGTCGAGCTTCTCGTCGAAGATCCGCACCATCCCCGAGGTGATGGGTGGATAATTCTTGCCATAATCATATTTGGGGAAGATGCCGGGGTCGGGCTCCCCGGCGACGCGCTCGTGGCGGAGTTCCAGGGGCTCGAAGCAGGCGCGGAGGCGGAAGTAATCCTCCTGCGTGATTGGGTCATATTTATGGTCGTGGCAATGGGCGCAATTGACCGTGAGCCCGAGGAAGGCCTTGGCGGTGTGTTCGACGTTGTCCTTCATCCACGAGTTATAGTTCCAGCGATAGAAGTTGCGGACCAGGAACCCGGTGGCGGCGAACCCATCCACATCCGCCGGGGCGAGCTCGTCGGCCGCGAGCATCTCCTGGACCATGCGGTCGTACCCCTTGTCCTCGTTGAGCGACCTCACGATCCAGTCGCGCCATCGCCAGATCTGGGCGTAGCTGTTGGTGACGTCGGGGACCGAGCGGCGGCCGTACCAGTCGCTATACCTCCAGACGTCCATCCAGTGCCGGGCCCAGCGCTCGCCGTGCGCGGGGCTGTCGAGCAGGCGGTCAACGACCTTCGCATAGGCCGCCTCCGACGGATCCGCGAGGAACTGTCGCAACTCGTCGCGAGTCGGGGGCAGCCCGGTCAGGTCGAGATAGACCCTCCGCAGCAGGACCTGTGGGCTCGCGGCGGGCAGGGGGGTGACCCCTCGCCTGGCCTGCTCCCTGGCGATGAACTCGTCGATCGGGTTCCGGGCCCAATCGGGCCGCGAGTTGCTGGCTTCGGGGACGGCCGGACGCTCCGGCTTCTGGAAGGACCAATGCTGCTTGGGGTCGGCCTCGGGGGTCTCCCCTTCGGGGGATCTGGCCCCTTGCTCGACCCAGGCCCGCAGCGTCGCGACCTGCTCGGCCGAGAGAGGGGCTCCTTCGGGGGGCATCCGCTGTGCCGGGGTCTTCTCGACGATGCGCTCGATGAGGAGGCTCTCGTCGACATTCCCCGGCTCCGCGGCAGGCCCGCCGTCCCCCCCGCGCCGGATCGCCTCGCCCGTATCGAGCCGCAGGCCCGCCTTCTGCTTGAGGGCCCCGTGGCAGGCCAGGCAGCGCTCCTTCAGGACCGGCTTGACCTGACGCAGGTAGTCGACGGGCTTGGCGGCCTCGCTACTCTGCCCGGAGAGGGCCAGGAGAACGAGCGTGAGGCTCCAGGTTGGAGTGAGGTCTCTCATGAGTGGCGCTGCCCCTCGTTGAGCGGATGCCATCCCTTGATGCGATGCAAGGTCGGGCCGGCGGTGGGGTCGAGCTTGATGCCGACATCGAGGAGGTCGCTCCAGGCGGCTCTGCCGATCCTCCGGCCGCACCTTGAGTCCCTCCGATTCAACAAAGATACAACGTCCGCCCCGGAAAGTAACCTCGAAAATGGGGCGGGCGTTGCAATTCAAGCCCGCTGATTCGAGAGACCTTGCATCACGTCAGCATTCGATGAGCCTGGGAAGATTTCACAAAGTGATAGATTGCTCACGCCAGAATCTCGTTGACGATATTCCCTTCCACGTCGGTGAGGCGGAAGTCGCGCCCCTGGTAGCGGTAGGTCAGGCGCTTGTGGTCGACGCCGAGGAGGTGGAGGAGGGTGGCGTGGAGGTCGTGGACGTGGACCGGAGACTCGACGGCGTGGTAGCCGAGCTCGTCGGTGGCCCCGTGGGTGATGCCTCCCTTGATGCCGCCGCCTGCGAGCCACATCGAGAAGGCTCGCATGTGGTGGTCGCGGCCGGGGTCCTTGCCCTTGCCCTGGAACATCGGGGTGCGCCCGAACTCTCCGCTCCAGACCACGAGCGTGTCATCCAGCATCCCGCGCCGCTTGAGGTCGGTCAGGAGGGCCGACGTGGCTCGGTCGGTCTGGCCGCAGCAGAGATCCATGTAATGCTGGAGGTCGCCGTGGTGGTCCCAGTCGCGGTGGTAAAGCTGGATGAAGCGGACCCCGCGCTCGGCCAGGCGGCGGGCCAAGAGGCAATTGGCCGCGAAGGAGCCGTCGGCCCGCTCGACCCCGTACAGTGCGCGGGTCTCGGCCGACTCGCCGGAGATGTCCATCAGCTCGGGGACGCTCGCCTGCATCCGGAAGGCCATCTCATACTGCTGGATCCTCGCCTCGATCTCGGGGTGATGCACGGCGCGGTCTCGCACGCGATTGAGCGAGACGACGGCGTCGAGGGTGTCGCGCTGGCGGCCCTCGGAGATGCCCGCGGGTCGATTCAGGTACGAGACGGGGCTGCCCCCCGCGCGGAACTCGATCCCCTGGTACTGGCCGGGGAGGAAGCCGCTGTGCCACTGTCGGGTGGAGATCGGCTGCGGGCTCCGGCCGCCGGGCGTGTCGGAGGTCATGACCACGAAGCCTGGCAGGTTAGCGCACTCGCTGCCGAGCCCGTAGGTCAGCCACGAGCCCATGCTGGGTCGGCCCTGGATGGCCGTCCCCGTGTTCATGACGGTGTGCGCCGGGTCGTGGTTGATCTGGTCCGTGTGCATCGAGCGGATGATGCAGAGGTCGTCGGCGTGCCGGGCGATGTGGGGCAGATAATCGCTGATCTCCTGCCCCGACTCGCCATACTTGCGGAAGGTGGTGAGGGGGCGGAGGACCTTGAGCGCTTGGTCCTGGAGCTGCGCGATCGGCTGCCCCTTGGTGAATGAGTCGGGCATCGGCTGGCCGTCGAGCGCGGCGAGCTTCGGCTTGTGGTCGAACGTCTCGAACTGCGAGGGCCCCCCCGCCATGTACAGGAAGATGACCCGCTTCGCCTTCGCCGGGATGTGGAGCCGTCCGAGGGCCCCGTCGACGGTCGAGGGGCTCCCGACCGCCTCCGCCATGAGGCTCGGGCCGAGGAGCGACGCCAATGCGGCCGAGCCGATCCCGGTCGAGGTCCGACCCAGGAAGGCGCGGCGGTGGAGCAGGTGGGCTCCGGATTCGCGTTCGTTCATGGGAGTCAGTCTCTCGTGATCGTCTCGTCGAGGTTCAGGATCACCCGGACGACCGACGTCCAGGCGGCGAGGTCGGCGGCATCGAGCGCGGGATCGGCCGGGATCAGGCCGATCGCCAGGAGTTGCTTAGCGGCCTCGCGGTCGGCCCGGTACTCGCCCCGGTGCTTGGCCAGGAGCGCCGACAGTACGGCCCGCTCCGAAGGGACCGGAGGGCGGGAGAGGACCCGACGCCAGATCCAGCCCAGGCGTCCCTCGTCATCGGCCGGGCCTTCCTTGAGGGCCTTGGTGGCGAGGGCGCGGGCGGCCTCGACCTCGCTCGGGTCGTTCAAAAGCGCGAGGGCGGCCTGCGGGGTGTTCGAGGTCGGCCGGTTGGCCGTGCACATCTCGCGGCTGGGGGCGTCGAAGGCGAGCAGGCGGGGGTGCAGCAGGGTGCGCTGCCAGTGGATGTAGAGGCCTCGGCGATACTGATCGGGGCCGACGCTCGGGGTGTAATTGCGCGGGGGGAAGTTGAGGAACCGCCAGTATCCCTCGGGCTGATAGGGCCGAACGCTCTCGCCGCCGACCCGATTGACGAGGATCCCGGCCGCGGCGAGGGCCCCGTCCCGGATCGTCTCGGCCGGGAGCCGGAATGACGTCTGCCTCGCGTAGAGCCGGTTGGCCGGATCGACGTTGGCCAGCTCCTCGCGAGGCTGCGACGACTGGCGATACGCCTTTGAGGTGACCATGAGCCGGACGATCGGCTTGATCCCCCAGCCCCCTTCGCGAAGCTCGACGGCCAGCCAGTCGAGCAACTCCAGGTTCGTGGGCCACTCCCCTTGCGAGCCGAGGTCCTCGAGCGACTCCGAGAGCCCCGAGCCGAAGTACGTCTTCCAGAGCCGATTGACGACGACGCGGCCGGTCTGGGGGTGCTCGGAGGAGACGAGCCACCGGGCCAGGTCGAGCCGGCTGGCACGCTGGCCCTTGGGCCGATCCGGGGCCTTCATGAAATGCGGCGTGGACGGCTCGACGACCTCGCCGGTCTCGTCCATCCAGTCGCCCCGATGCAAAACTCGGGTGATCCGAGGGGGGCCGGGAACGGCGACGATCGTGCGTCGGATCGAACCTTCGAATTTGGCGAGGGCCGCCTTGCTCGCCTTGAGCCGCTTCTCGGCCCTGGCTTTATCCTCCGGGGAGCTTGCCGCCTTGAGCCCGGCCTCTTGCGTGTGGACCTCGGCGGCGAGCCTGGATCTCCTTGCGATTTGCTCGGGCGAGGGCATCTCCAGCGTCGGCTTGGGGGTGCCGACCCCCGGCTGCTGGAGGTCGGCGAAGAAGGCCGAGAAGGCGTAGAAATCGCGGGTGGAATAGGGGTCGTACTTGTGGTCGTGGCACTCGGCGCAGGCGAGCGTCGCCCCCATCCAGACGGAGCCGGCGTTGCGGACCCGGTCTGCGGCGTAGCGTGCCAGGTACTCCTTCGCCTGGGCCCCGCCTTCCTCGGTGGTCAGGCCGAGCATGTTGTAGGCCGAGGCGACCTTCTGCCAGGGGGTCGGATCCGGGAGCAGGTCCCCGGCGAGCTGCTCGACCGTGAATCGGTCGAACGGCAAGTCTTCATTGAAAGACTTGATCACGTAGTCGCGATAGAGCGTGATCGAGCGGTTGACGTCGGAGTGATACCCGACGGTATCGGCGAACCGCACGAGGTCGAGCCAGCCGACCGCCATCTTCTCGCCGTAGTGGGGCGAGGCGAGCATGCGGTCGACGAGACGCTCGTAGGCGTCGGGGCGAGGATCGGCGAGGAAGGCGTCGACCTCCTCGGGCTCGGGCGGGAGGCCGAGCAGGTCGAGCGAGAGCCGGCGGATCAGCGTGGTCCGATCGGCCTCGGGAGAGGGGGCCACGCGTTCGGCCTCGAGCCTCGCCAGGATGAATCGGTCGATCGCATTGCCGGGCCAGGAGGTGTCCTTCACCGTCGGCAATGAAGGGCGCTTCGGCGGCACGAGGGACCAGTGTTCGTCCCATTTCGCCCCCTGGGAGACCCAGTGCTTGAGGGTCTCCACCTCGTCGGGGGTGAGAGGCTTGCCCGCCTCGGGCGGGGGCATGATCTCGGTGGCGTCGTCGCTGATGACCCGGGCGATCAACTCGCTTTCGTCGAGGTTGCCGGGGACGATCGCGGCCGCGCCGCTCTCCAGGAGGGTCTTGGCGTCGTCGGCGATGTCGAGCCGGAGCTTGGCCTTGCGGCTCCCGGCGTCCGGCCCGTGGCAGCGGAAGCAGTGCTGCGACAGGATCGGGCGCACGTCGCGGTTGAACGAGACGGGGGGAGCCTCGTCGCCTCGGGCCTGGGCGGCCCAGAGGCCGAGCGCGACGAGCAGGGTCGCGCTCCAGAGGCCCGATCCGCCTGGAATTCGGCCGGCGGTCATGCTCGACATCCTCAGATCCAGTTTCGTGCCCATCGAGCCGTCTCGACGGGCAAGGGGGGGCGGGTCTCTTCTACAATCTTCGCCCGCAAGACCCTTCGCGTCGAGCTTTTTCGCAAATGAGAGCCTATTCCCGTGGCTCCATCCCCCGCCGGCTGCCGTCCTGGGCGTTGATTTTTCGATTGAGGGGATGTCCCTCCCGACAAGTCCCCTGCTTTGATTGGCCGTCGATGCTTTATGCTAGTCGGAGTAGGAATGGATCCGTCTCCACGCACGAATTGCTCGAGCCGAGCCCGACCATCATGGCCTCCGAAACGAAGATCGAGTTGTTCGGGCGGTCGTTCGCGATCGCCCCGGGAATCCTCGTCGAGCCGGCCTCGGAAGGGCGGGTCGTCCTCTGGCTGCCCGGCAGGCGCGAGGGGGGCTTCCAGTCCTGGGAGCGCATCGCGTCGATCGCCGGTTCATCGGCCGACGCCGACGGGGGGCTCCTGTCCGTCCCAGTGGTGGCAATCGAGGTCCGCCAGGCGTTGGGCCTCTCCCTGGGAAAGCTTGCGCGCAAGCTGATGAGCCGAGGCGCGGATCACGGCTGGACCTTGCCGAACGGCGAGTCGGGCGAGCAGGTCGGCGCGAAGCGCACGGATCGGCGGCTCGTCTGGGCCGAGGCTGCCGGGGCTTCGCTCGACGTGGCCAGGATCCGGGGGAATTGGGCTCAAAGCCGGGGGTGCCAGGAGATCGGCGCGGGCCTCTTCCTGATCTCGGGCATCGAGTTCGCGAGGCCACAGGCCGAGGTCGCGTCGGCCGGGGCGGGAGGGGCGTTGCCCCCGCCGAGGCCCCCGGGAGATCGCCGAGCGGGCCCTGAAGGCCGCCCGAGACCGCGGCGACGCCCGCCTCTCGGTCCTGGCCCTGTCCGACCTCGGCCTGGCCCACCTCTATGCCGGCGACGCCCGCTCGGCGAGCCAGGTGCTGGAGCAGGCCCTGGGCGAGGCCAGGCGGCTCGGCGACCGGGCCCTCGAGGTCGACGTCCTCGGCAATCTGACACAGGCCGCGCACACCCTGGGGGATCTCGCCAGGGCCTATGAGCTGGTGATCCCGGTCCTGGACTTCGCCCGCCAGACGGGGGATCGCTACGGCGAGAAGCTCGCGCTCGACCGACTCGGCCAGGTGCTCCTGGCGCTGGGCGACCGCGACGGCGGCCTCGCGCACCTGGAACAGGCCTGGTCGATCGCCGCAGAACTCGGGGACGTGAAGCACGAGGCCGACCTGCTCTGGAGGGCGGGGATCGAGCACGCCGAGCTCGGGAATCGCGACCAGGCGATCGGCTATGCCTCCGCCGCCGTCGACCGCCTGCGACGGCTCGGGAACCCGGCGGCCGACTGGTATGCCCACCACCTGGCGAACTATCGGTCGAGCCTGGGGGGCGAGCCGGCCTTGTTGCCGTCGCTGAGCTCGGGGGGCTTCTCGTCGAGGCCGACGTTCGTGGGCGCGGCGGCCGCGCCGGCGCCCGGGCCGACCGTCGAGGGGCCGGGGTTGCTGCGCATGGCCATCACCGCGGCCAAGGCGATGGTCACGTTCGTCGGATCGGGGTTCAAGACCGCGACCGCGGAACTCTACCGCGAGCGCCTCGCCACTTGCGCGACCTGCGAGTTCCACACGGGCGTGCGCTGTCGGGTCTGCGGCTGCATCACGGCCGCCAAGGCCAGGCTCCTGCACGAGCGATGCCCGGCGAACCGCTGGACCGCCTGATGAGGCGGCCCAGCCGATTCGAGGGTGCAAAGCCTTGTCGGGTCAGGCCTCGTTGTCGGGCGTGCCGGCGTGGATCAGGAGGTCGATGCTGCCGGGGAGTTGCTCGGCGACGGCCTGGATGACGTCCCCCTTCATGGCCTTCCAGAGGGTGCCTCGGCGCGTCGTGCCCAGCAAGAGCAGGTCGGCGCCGTGGGTCACGGCCATGTCGAGGATCGCGTCGGGGATGTCTCGCGCCACGCCGTAGAGCAGGCGGAGCGGGACGCCCACGTTCTTGGCCTGCTCTCTCAGGCGTTCGAAGAGGGAGAGGGCCTGCTCGTCCTCCTCGAGCTTGGGGGGGATCGTCGGGCCCATCGGCGTGACGGCCAGGTGCCTGACGAAGAGGATGTCGAGCTCGGCCTGGCGGTTCTTGCACTCCTTGATGGCGAACTCGATGAGCTTCGGGTTCCCCTGGGTCGCCACCATGATCCGCTCCTTGGGCGTATACGCCCCCGGCTGGATCATGGACGGCTTCTTGGCGGTGACGGCCGGCCCGGCGGCGTGCTCGGCGGCGATCAGGGCCGCGCGATAAGCCTGGGTCCGGTAGCTCGCCGCTCCGACGACCACGGCCACCAGGGCCGAGAGGCCGAAGCCCATCCAGGTATGCCCCACCAGGACGGTGATGAGCACCTCGGTCGCGATGGCGGCGACGGCGAAGGTGACGTACCCCGTGCGGGCCGACTTGGTGAGCGGCACCGCGCGGTTGGTCACGATCGTCACGAGCCGGCCGGCCAGGCCCGTCACCAGGACCAGAAGCGCGAACCCTCGGGCGTCGGGCTTGACCACGCAGATCGTGCTCTCGATCGCGATCATCACGACCGTGAGCACCATCATCAGGAGCCGTTCGTGCCCCTTGAGGGCGAGCTCGAAGTTGGTCGACGTCGTACCGAGGTTGATCGCGATCGCCCCCACGACGCCGATGGCATAGAGCCCCGAGAGCACGGTGACGTTGGGGAAGACTAGCACGACCACCGCCGGCACGATCGCCGCGATCAGGAGCGGCAGCATCGGCATGCCGAAATTGTTGAGCCCGCTGAAGACCTTCGGCAGCTCCTTGTCGCGCGAGAGCATGAACTGGATCGACACGAGGTCGGCCAGGGCCGTGTTCACGGCCGAGAGCAGGAGCGCCGCGAAGACGACCGACGCGACCTTGGCGAAGGTCTCGCCGACGTAATGCACGGCGATGACCTTGAGCATGTCGTCGGTGTGCGCCGGCGTCTTCGGGGCGCTGTAGAGGATGCTGTCAGGCAGCGTGTTCATCGCCGCCGCGAGGATCAGGTTCAGGAGCACGATCTCGATCAGGACCGGGATGATCGACTTGCGCGCCGTCTTCTGGACGGGCTGGACCATGATGCCGGTCATGTTCGCGATCGCCTCGACGCCAGAGAGGGCCAGGACGATCTCGGTGAAGCCGATCCAGGACTTCCAGACCCCGTCCTTGAGCGGCGATTCGAGCGAGAGCGGCCCGATGGCCGGGTCGTGGATCGGCACGAGGCCGGTCATGTGCAAGACGGCCCTGACGCCGATGACCAGCGTGAGCGCGACCGTCGCCATGGCGATGAACATCGCCACCGTCCCCGCCTTCGCCGGGCCGAAATAGTTGAGCCCGCCGATCAATAAGATCGTGATGGCCGCCAGGATCGCCTCGATGGGCATCCCGAAGATCGCGAGCCCGTGGAAGCCTAATGCCGCCTCGAGGTAGTGGAATGCGTCGAGGCAAGAGAGCGACGCCGTCACCACGTAATCGGCGCAGAGGAGCAACCCCCCGATGACCGCCAGGAGCTGCGAGCGATGCCTGGCCGATGAATAGACGCCGCCGCCGTCGGGGAAGAGGCGGCAGATGATCTCATAGCTCCAGCCGACGCCGATGAGCAGCACGCTCATCAGGGCGACGAACCAGAACGAGGCCCTGCCGTTGAAGGCGAAGGCCAGACCGAGCACGTAGAGGCGGCTGGTGCCCCAGTCGCCGAAGAGCATGGGACCCGCGTGATACCAATGCAACTCGCGCGGACGTTCCCCAGTGGCCAGCATGGTCGACCGTTTTTCCTTCCCGATCGTTTTCTAGAGTTCTTGGGGGGTCACCTGCAATGGGGGCCGGCTCCACGAAGCCGGCAATCGCTGGCCGGAAGTGATCGACCTGGCGGGAAATTCCCCTCGGACGCCTACGAGGTTAGCTGTCGGGCTCGGAGCCGAAGGTGCCCCGTCGCGTCCTTGGACGCGATTCGCCCCAAGTTTTTGGGTCCCCCGTTCTCTCATCATTCCCGAGAGATTCGGCGCTCACATCGACAATATCCCCAAGAACACCTAATCGCCGTGAATTAAAAAGAACCCCGGACCCTTCGTCAAGAGGGACACCCAACCGCCGGGTCATTCAAGGGTTCCGACATCCGCGGCCGGACTCGGGACGTTGCTCGCGGGAAACGGATCGTCGAATCCATGGCCCCTGACACGTCTCTTCGGTCGGGCTGTTTTGTGGGCGGTCGGGGATCATGGCCTCGTCGCGGGAGGCGGTTCACGAGCATCGCCACCGTGCATCCGATTGTGACGATCAGGATGAACTCGATCAGGCGGCGGCTCGTGAGCCTGGGCAGGCGTGGGGGCCTGCGCGAGGGGCCTCCGGGATCGGGGGGCGGCAGGCCAACCTCGAAGACGTAGCCGAGGAAGGGGAGAGCCGTCGTCAGGTCGATCAAGGCGATCAGGCCGATTCCCAGCAGCGCGAGCCTCTCATCCCCGACCGTCGCGAGGGCGAGCAGCCAGGCCATCGACCCGGCCGAGGCCAGGGCGAGGCTCTTGAGCCGACGGACGGTGAGCCGAGGAAGTCGCATGCTGCTTGAGGAGTCCATCGACGAGACGACGCGAGTCAGTCCGGCGAGTGCCTCATCGTAGTCGAGGACGATCGAGTGGGAAACCACCTTGGAAACGAATGCGATCGGTTTCGACGCCCCACTCCCTTGCTCGCCCTGGCCCCGGCCTCGTATCGTTGCGGACGGCCTCGGCCGCTCGAGGCCCTCTTGCGACGACGCAAAGCGTCCTCCCTCAATAACGAGCCCCGACATGCGATATCCGTTGGCCCTGGCCCTGATCGCCCTCGCCGCGACCCGATCCCTGGGCGCGGAGCCCTTCTTCGAGACGAGGGCCATCTTCGCGCCCGAGGATATCCACAATCACGCCTCCTGCGTGACCGAGACCTCGGGCGGCGACCTGCTCGCGACCTGGTATCGCGGGAGCGGGGAGCGGAAGGCGGACGATGTGGTGGTCCTCGGCTCGTGGTTCAAGCGCGGGGCGAAGGCCTGGAGCCCGCGCTTCACCCTCGCCGACACCCCCGGGTATCCCGACTGCAACCCCGCGCTCTTCGCGGCCCCCGATCGTACGATCTGGCTCTTCTGGCCGACGATCCTCGACCACCGTTGGGAAGGGGCATTGCTGAAGTTCGCCGTCGCCAGGGATGACGGCAAGCATGACGGCCCCTTGCCCTGGTTCCGCGAAGGGGTCATCCACATGACCCCGCGCGCCTTCGACACGGCCGTCGCGAAGGCGATCGGCTCGCTGTCCGAGGCGGAGGCGAAAGGGGAGAAGGAACTCCTGAACCGCTACACCGAGCGCTCGAAGGATGAGCTCTACCAGCGGCTAGGCTGGATGCCGCGCGTCCGACCGCTGGCGTTGCCCTCGGGGCGCTGGCTCCTGCCGCTCTATTCCGACACCTTCGACGGCTCGATCATGGCTATCAGCGACGACAAGGGGGCGACCTGGGCGACGAGCGCCCCGATCCTCGGGTTCGGCAACATCCAGCCGAGCCTCGTCCGCAAGAATGATGGAACTATTGTCGCATTCATGCGAGATAACGGCAGACATCACCAGATTCGGCTCAGCAGTTCGAAGGACGACGGCCAGACCTGGGGGCCGGTCACCGACTCGACGCTCCAGAACCCCGGCGCGGGCGTCGACGCCATCCGGCTGGCCAACGGCCACTGGGCCATCATCTACAACGACGCACAGAAGGGGAGGAACTCGCTGGCCCTCTCCGTCTCCGACGACGAAGGGGCGACCTGGAAGTGGACCCGGCACGTCGAGAAGACCGGCGTCGAGCAGGACCGTTTCCACTACCCGTCCCTGCTCCAGACCCAGGACGGCCTGATCCACACCACTTATACCCGTCGCCTGAAAGGCGAGGGGAGCACGATCCAGCACACCGCCTTCAACGAAGAGTGGGTCATGCAGGGGGATGCCCCCTCGGGGAAGTGATTCAGAACGGCAAGAGCCGCCGGAACCCATGCCCGAGGATCACCGGGAAGAGAGCGAGGTTCCTCGCGAATGCCCTGGCGGGCGAGTAGCGAGGAGCCTCGGCCGGCTCCCCATCCTGGAGCCGGCTCAGGGCATGGGCGAGGGCCCGCAGGTGGGTGGGGCCGAACGGGCCGTCGTGGATCCGGGCGATCAGGTCGGCCGGGAGCCCGGATACGCCATGATAGGCTCCCAGCCAGGCCCCCAGGATCGCCGCGATCGAGTCGGTGTCGCCCCCCGCGCCGATGACCTCGGTCAGCGCAAGCTTCGGATCCTGGCCATAACGCAGGAAGCCGAACGTGGCGAAGGCCACGCTATGCACGACGAATCCGGTGGTCTTGCACCGCGAGGCGGCGGCCTGCGTGTCGACCTCTAACCTGGCAAGCTCCGCGGCCTCATCGACGGCGAGGCCCAGCGCGTCGATCGTCACGATCCGACGTGCCTGCGCCTGCACATCCTCGCGCGAGGCGGATCCCTGGCCACGCACGCTGGCCGCCGCCAACTCGGCCACGTAGAGGGCCCCCTCGACCGCACGCGGGTCGCAGTGCGTCGTCTCGGCCAGGGCCCGGCCGAAGAGGTTCCTCGACTCGAGGCGTTCGTGGAAGAACGAGCCGATCACGGCCGCTCGCATCGCCGCGCCGTTGCCGGCCGACATCACGCCGCTGGGTGTTATCACCAGGCCGATCCGCAGGCCCGCCTTCAAGGTGGCTCGCCCGGCGCCCCAGGGGAGCCGGCAGCACCAACCGAGCAGCGAGCGCCGGAAGGCCCTGGCGCAGCGTTCTGCGTCGGTTGGCTCCTGGATGAGGCTCTGCGCAATCAGGGCGGATAATTCGGTGTCGTCGGAGACGAACCCGGTGCGCCCCAGCAGCCGGAACCCCTCAATCCGCCCGAATCGTCGGGCTATCCGCCGCGCCGACAGTCCTTCCGTCGCGAGGCCGAGTGCATCCCCGAGCGCGGTCCCGAGCAGCGTCCCGGCGACGCGATCTTCGTGGCTCATACGGCTTCTTTCACCACAGTTGTTGTAGGAAGTTGCCGGCGTGCGCAGGGGTGTTCTCAAAGTGAGGCCGATTCGATCTCGCATTTAAATGGAGATGCGAGAGGCAGTTGCATCGATGTTGCTCGCTGAGAAGCCCCGATGGCACGATGGTTGCACATCAACGATAACCAATCAACGCACGAGTCACCACATTTCAAGGGTTTCACCGAGGCGGGTTTCGTCGGGTGTCTATCGCGTTGATGGCGGCGATCGTCGGGGCCATTTCAAAACATTCGAACCCCCGCGTCGCAAGCCACGAACTAAGGTTGTCCATAAGAGGACAGGCCGAAGCGTGAAGAGTCTCACCAGGAGGGTGTAAGCCGGGATCACAGGGAATGTTCCCCCTTCTAGTCAGCCGGCTCCTCGTCGAGCGGCTTTCTCATTTTGGGTCGATGTCTTCCGCCATGCCCCGAGCGTGGGCGGAAAACTCCCTGTGTAGGCAGAAAATAATGATCACACTATCGCATTTCGATAGGCTGGCCGAGTCCGTCGATCTCATCGCGCGACACGTCGATTATCCTGGCAAGCAGGAGGTCGTCGACCGTTGTGCCGAGGAAATCGCGGAGCTCTATCAGGCGGGCCAGATCAGCGACAACCAGGAAGGCCTGCTGCTCGGAATCCTCCGAGGCGAATACCAGAAGCAGCACGCCTGATCCCAGGTGTAACTCCGGCGCGGGCCATTTGCCGAGGACCGGGTCCGGACCCGTCCGTCCCGGTAAGCGGCCCGCGACCTCATTGCTAGCTTGCAGAATTCCATGCCGCGATGGAATTGGACATGTGATGGGGTGAGCGAACGTCTCGGCGTCCGCCTTCTTGCTTCTTGGCTTCGGCCGGGGAAGGGGGCGAGGATGTCGGATACATTAACGGGTGAGGGCCGCGTAAAACCGAGGCCCTCACCCGTCCTCGTCGCGTGGCAATGCTCCTGGCGAATCGATCAGCCGTGGGCCTTGGCTTCGCGGTTCCGCTTGCGGGTCTCGGCGGCCTTCTTGGCGGAGGCAGAGCGTTGCTCGGGAGTTCGATCGGCGGAGGCGGCTCCACCCTTCTTGCCCCCCTTCTCGCTGGAGATGTGGGTATCGGGCTTGCCCCGGCCGCTGCCCGACTTGTTCCCGCCGCCCGATTCCTTGTTCACGGTCGCCCAGGCGCGGCTCCCGGCCTCGCTCTCGGGCACCCCTCGGTTCTCGTAACTTTCGGCGATGTGCTCGGCCTTACGTTTCTGCTTGTCGGTATACTTGGACTTGTCGCCGCGAGGCATGGCTTGTCTCCTTTCCGGGGCTGGCCTGCAGGCCCGAATCGATGAGTTAAGACCTTGCCATGGGTTAACGCAGATGGGATGCCAAATCTAAAGTTCGCCGATGTCTGACGCACCATTTCTTCGAAATATACGCTTGCTATGAAATCAAATCGGACTCCGGGCAAGGAGCATCGGGCCGAACACCGAGCGATTGGGAAGGGCCGATGAAAACGGAGATGCTCATCCGCAAGGCTGTGCCCGCTGACCTGGAAGCGATCGCGGAGATCTACAACGAGGCCATCCTGAACACGACCGCGACCTTCGACCTCGAGCCCAAGACGCTCGAGGATCGGGCGGCCTGGTTCGAGTCTCACGACGACCTGCACCCGATCCTCGTGGCCGAGGTAGGAGGCCATGTCGTGGGCTGGGCCTCGCTGGGGCGCTGGTCGGAGCGGGCGGCCTACGACGAGACGGCGGAGACCTCTTCCTACGTCCACTCCGAGTTCCGCGGCCGGGGCATCGGGCGAGTCTTGAAGTCGGCGATCATCGACGAGGCCAGGCGGCTCGGCTTCCACTCCTTGATTTCGAGGGTGGTTGCGGGGAGCGCCGAGAGCCTGCACATCAACGAGTCTCTGGGCTTCGAACGCGTGGGGACCCTCAAGGAGGTCGGCCGCAAGTTCGGCAAGCGGCTCGACGTGCATATCCTGCAGATGATCCTCTGACCTGAGGATCGGCCTTCAGCGCTCGAGGGCCGAAGGGATGATCAACTTCCCTTCCCAGGTCCAGACGCCGAACTTGCGGACGAGTAGCCTGTCGGCGCTGCCGGGGGCGGGGGGCGCGTCGTCTTTGGGGATCCATCGGGCGTGGGCGTCGACGATCGCGCGATGCTGCGGGTCCTTCGCCAGGTTGGTCCACTCGTGCGGATCCATCTGGTGGTCGTACAACTCCTCGGAGCCGTCCGCATAGCGGATATAGCGCCAGCGTTCGGACCGCACGGAGTGGTTGCCCGGGCAATGCGTGGTGATCGCCGGCCAGGCGCGATGGGCCTTCGGATCATGGATCTGCGGTGCGAGGCTGTGCCCCTCGAGCCGCTGCTTCGCAGGGAGGCCGACGAGGTCGACGAGGGTCGGGTAGATGTCGAGCAACTCGGCCGGCTGCTTGCAGCGAGCCCCCTTGGGGATGCCGGGGCCGGCGAACATCAAGGGGACGCGCGTGGATCGCTCCCAGAGCGTGTTCTTGCCGGTGATCCCCTTTTCGCCCAGGTGCCAGCCGTGATCCGACCAGAGGACGACGATGGTGTTGTCCGCCTTGCCGGTCGCCTCGAGGGCGTCGAGGACGCGCCCGACCTGGCTGTCCATGAAGCTGGTGCTCGCGAGGTAGGCCCGGACGAGAGGACCCCATTGCTGGGTCCGCCTGAGCCACGAGAGGCGGGGCTCAGGCAGCTTCCAGTGCAGGTACCAGGCGAAGTCCGGGACATCGTCGCGGTCGTCCTCGCGCACCGGCGGGAAGATCAGGGACGACTCGGGGTGCATGTCGAACCAGCGACGCGAGGCGAAGCAGGGGACGTGCGGGAGCCGGAAGCCGACGCCGACGAAGAAGGGCTTGTCATCCGGCAGGGACTTCAGCCGCTTGATGGCGCTCTCGGCAATCTTCCAGTCTCCCTGGCGTTCGTCGTGGTCGGGGAAGACGCCCCAGTCCATGGCCTTGATCGGGTCCGGGGTCGTGACGAACTTGTGCGGGGGGTAGGGCATGGCGCCGATTTCTCCCCACTCCTGAAACTCCTTCGATCTGTCGGCGGGGGGGATGGAGCCGTCGTGGAAAATCTTCCCGGCCGCGAAGGTGGAGTAGCCGTGCGAGGCCAGGTATTGCGGCAGGGTCACACTCTCCTTGAGGGCAGGTGATGCGCGGAAGCCGGGGTGGAGCGCGTAGATCCCCGTCGTCGAGGGCCTCAGGCCGGTCAGGACGCTGCTGCGGGAGGGGTTGCAGAGGGGGGCCTGGCAGTGGGCGTTTGTGAAGAGCGCCCCCCTCGCCGCGAGCCGATCGATGTTGGGGGTCTTCGCCTGGGGATGACCCTCGAGGCATCCCACCCAGTCGTTCAGGTCGTCGATCGCGATGAAGAGGATGTTCTTCGCGTCCTTGCGGGCCTCTCCCCGCGCCGGCTCGTTGGCGCCCGCCGCGCTCAGGGCGAGCATGAGACACGTGATTGCCGCTGCCATGGGCAAAGTCGCACCTTCCAGGTCGATTCGGGGCTTGGTTGGAACTCGCTATTGTCCTCACGTATGTGTTCGAAGTCGACCCATCTCATCCCGACAGGTCGGCTCATTGGGAATGAGCCGGAAATTCCTCGCCGCCGGGGATTTTGCGTGAGGAGCTGGCCCTCATGTGGCATTAGTCATGGATTTCGCGATGAGACGGAAAGGGGAGATCAGGATGACACGAATGTCTGAGGTCCTTCGCGACGTGAGTCGACTCTTCGAAAGAGGCACGCTCGCCGCCGAGAGCGATGGAGAGCTCCTGGAACGCTTCGTCTCCAGGCGTGATGAGGCGGCCTTCGAGGCGATTGTCTCGCGCCACGGCCCGATGGTCCTGCGCGTCTCCCGGGACCTGCTCCGGGACGACCACGCCGCCGAAGACGTCTTCCAGGCCACGTTCCTGCTACTGGCCAGGAAGGGGCGGACCCTCTGGGTGAACGAGTCCCTGAGCGGCTGGCTCTACGGCGTGGCTCGTCGGGTGGCCGCCAAGTCCAGGACTTCGCTTGAGCGGCGACGACGGCTCGAGGGGGATGCCGCTGTCTCCTTCGCGTCGAGCCGGGAGGTCGAAGCCACGCCCCTGAGCCCGGACGAAGCCCGGATCCTGCACGAGGAGATCGCGAGGCTCCCGGCGTCGCATCGGCTCCCGATCTTGCTCTGCGGCCTTAGCGGATTGAGCTACGCCGAGGCGGCCGGCCAACTCGGCCTGACCGAGACGGCGATCCGAGGCCGGCTCGCCCGGGGTCGTGAGCGCCTGCGAGCCCGCCTGCTCCGCCGAGGCGTCGGTGCCCCTGTTGGCTTCCTCGCCGGGACCCTGGCCGCGGATCGCGCACTCGGGTCATTGAATGCCGATCTGGTGATCCGCCGCGCCGTCGAGGTCGTGATGGCCCTGGAGTCTCGCCGCGATTCCCGGGCCGCCCGTCGCCTGGCGACGTGGGCCGCCAGCCTCTTCCAGGGGGCTGTCTTCGGCAAGGCCCTGGCCTGCGGCCTGCTGCTGGCGGTTGGCTTCGCCCTGGGGGGGCGAGGAGAGCCGGCCGGGCGTTGGCTCGTGGCGACCGGGGATATGCAAGAGGAAGGCTCAGCTCTCCCCACTCCTGCGCCAGCCCCTGCGGATGAGATCCTTCGGCCGCTCGCTCCTGAGCCGGTTGTCAATCCGTCGCCGATGGAGTCGGCGCCTACGCCGTCGCAGGGCATTCCGAAACCCTGGGAGACGACCGTCCGCGTCAAGGTCTCCCGGCCAGATGAAAACGCGATCGGATTCGGTTCGGGCACGATCATCCGGAGCAGCTCTCGAGAATCATTAGTCCTGGTGTGCGCACATAATTTTGGGTTTCGTGTTGGAGAGAGAAGCCTCGGGCTGCCCGCATCCAATCCTCGGACAATCCGCGTGGACCTCTTCGATGGCAAACTCACGTCGAAGCAGGCGGTGACCCCCACAGAGACCCTGAACGCCGATATCGTGGATTTCGATCGGGAGCGCGACATCTGCCTGATCAGGATCCACCCCGGGCGGCAACTCCCGGCGTCACCGCTCCTGCCGAGGGATTGGTCTCCTGAGGCGGGCGCAATGATGATCACTGGTGGATGCTCTCTCGGGCAGGATGCGACGTTCTGGTCAACTCGAGTCAAAGACCCGAAGGCGACGCTGTCGCTGGGCCAAGGCTCCTTCGAGGTGATCGCCTGTGAGTTCTCGCCCGCGCCAGGCCGCTCAGGGGGAGGGTTGTTCGACGAAGAAGGGCGTCTGGCCGGATTCTGCCGGTACTCCGAACCGAGAAGCAACCTTGGCTATTACGCCAACCTGCGAGCGGTTTACGAACTTCTTGATCGGAATCCTGAGGGTTCTTCACCTTCCAACCCTGCACGCAAGATCGAGCCATCCTCATCCCCGAATGAGCCAATCGCGAGCTCCGAAACCTCGAGGCAGTCCTTCGAAAAAGATTATGAGCGGCTGATCCAGCACGCGGAACGGCAGCGCCAGGCAGGAGACGATCGGGGACTTCAGGAATCGCTCGGCGCTCTCGATCGACGCTATCGCACCGAGCGAAAGGCCCTGATCGAGCGCGTCGCGGAACTCGATTCTTTGCATTCTCGCAGTATCGAACCACTCCGATCCAGCGTGGGCAAGCATGGACTGATTCGCCTGCTCCCCTTCGGGCCTCGTTCGGGAGGCAAGCAAGAGGGATCGCCGCCGCCTGCTCCGGATATCGAGCCGCGCCTTGAACTCGATAACGCCTCGGACGAGGGTACTCCATGAATTACCAAGCGGAATATCAATCACGAAGGTCCGCATGCATGGCCGGTCCAGGCCGCAGAGACGACGAGCGGGTCACAGGCACTGTACTCAATTGAGCTGTGCCTCATTGCGGGGCGTCGCATCTTGATAATCCCAGCCGCCGTCGAGCCGAGGTTTTCTCGGGCGACGACGGCTTTTCGCATCCCGCCTCGAACCGCTGCACGCGATTCCGGCCACGAACCCTCTCCGCACAATCCGATCCAACGGGACTTGCCGTGGCGATGGCCATGCCTGCGCCGGATATGCCGAGCTTGAATGAGCACATGCAGGTGCGATTGGGGGCGTGCGCCAATCAGCCGGACTCGCTCGCAAGCATGGATCGCCCGAGAAGCGTGGTGCGATATCGGCTCATGAGGCTTTTCGGCATCGCGAGAGTCGATCACTCCGCGGTACGTGGTAAACGTCTGGCCTGTCCAAGTGGTAAGAGCCTGCGATTTGTGACAGAGCGGGTTGAGAGTCGGCGAAAATCATCCTTTTGGTGTCGCAATAATGCAACAAACTATTCGCCCCGTCGGTCTCCTGATAACCCAGGAGGAACACGTCTTTGGTGAGCCTTTATTTCTCTGGAACTCATCCGATCGAAATTGTTTATGTAGATGTTAATGTGCTCGGAATCATCGACGCAGGATGATCCCGTTGGCAAGTGGATTCATGAAAAACCCTGTCATCCTGATAATTCTTGTCGGCTTATTTGAGCATAATGCCGCTGAGGCTCAAATCAGGGGGAGATTGCCACTACGTTCATACGGCCCGCATTTCTCGAATCAACGGGTCGCGGTCACTAGGCCATCGATCGACGCATAATGCCGGCCTACGGGCTTAATTTTAGGGACGACCCCGGGCGTCGTAGGGCGGCCTGATCGCCGGTGGACGCCCATTGATATCGCGACCAGAGTGATCGCCCCGCCGGCTGTTCAGGGTTACGCGGTTGATTGTTTGTATGTTTGAATATTATAATGAGACCGGTGCGTTGGCTGCCGCGGCCTCGTGCTGGATCGCGTAGGGAGTTTCCTGTCAGCCGAATGCCCTATCCTAACTTATTTCATGACTTCGGTATGCGGCATGTTCATCGTGGGTTATGATTCCTCGAGATTCTTGAAGTCTTTATGTGGGGGGGAATGCCTACGCGGCAGGGGAGGGCCCTTCCGGATGGTGCTTTGTCGACGGGATCGTGGCCAGTTTGAGATGATGGGGAGGGTCCGCAATGGCCGCGAGCAAGAGGTGCGCGATCGATTCCCGGGCGCTTGCGTCGGACGATTCCGCGGCGGCACGAGGACGTCGCCAGCAGGCGAGACCTCGGGGCACGGCCGGCATTCTATCGGCGGAGGGGACGCGGAATCGCGTTCCCTTTGCGCCCTCGGTTGCCCCCCTCGGGGCGGAGAAGGCCGCGCCGAAGTACCCTGGAATGGCCAGACCGTGCGCCGATGGCATGACTTTTGTACTACACTCTCACGTTAATGATTCGCGTGATCGCGGCATGGCCGGGAAGAACCATGATAAACCCGACAGCCCGGTCGGCGTGCCTGGGGGAGATTTGGCGACCGATGCAGGTCCACTCGGCGTCAACTCGCCCCCATATCCTTTCGAAGCGATAGATGACGGGCTCTATCCCAATGATGGGAGGAGCCGGATCACTCTCGACGCGTTTTCGGCATCCAATTCCCGCAATCCCAGGGTGCAAGCGATCGGCATGAGCCGATCGGAGCCGGCATTTGCCGGTTCGTCGACGCTCGTATCCGTGAACGCAAACGGAGGGTTGGCCATGGCCAAGGAGCCAGAAACAGCCCAGGTGTATCAGCTGTCGTATCACGAGTCTCTACCGGGATTCGCGACCCACGCCTCGTCGCACGCACGTAAAACCAAGTCCGCTTCCAGACCCCACCCGCCTTTCGGCGAGCCTCGCGATTTCTTCGGGGCCGCCGACGGGGAAGCCTCGGGCATAACCCGTGAGATCCTCGCACTCGTGCTCGCCGCGACGAAGCGAGACTTTCGCTGCCTCGATGCGGATTCCTTGAGGAGCTGCTTCCGGCGTCGTGCGGCATTGTATGGAATTGATCAAATATGCGGGTATCTGAGAGTCTTGCACGAGCGTGAGGGGGAGGTCGAGGCACTCGCCCGGGATCTCTTCGAGCAGGGAGCCGGTGATTCTCGGGGCTCGAGTGATCTTCACCGCGTCGGCACGGGGGAAACGCCGGGAGCCTGTGCCGAGGACGCTCGGCCGGGCCTCGTTGGCGAGTTGTGGGCCATCAACGAGGAACTCAGCAGTCGGCTGGACACCCTGCAGGTGTCCAACGACCTGACTGCCTGGCTAAGGAATTCGGGGGAGAGCTCGTTCGAGGGCGCGATCATCGCCACGACGTCGGACGGGATCATCACCGATTGGAATGCGCAGGCCGAGCAAATCTTCGGGTTCGCACACGAGGAGGCGCCCGGGAACTCGATCGCGATGATCCAGGGGCCGGCCCGATTGTTCGAGCGGACGGGCTCGCTAAGGGAGGCCGCGCGAGGGGCGTGCATCAACTACAACAAAACCGTTCGGATTCGAAGGAACGGGAAGATTGTTGATGTTTCATTGTCATTATTGCCGATAAGAAATAGCTTGAGTCGCGTGGTCGGCGTCTCGATGGTTGCCCGCGGCGTCGATGGGCGCAAGCGGCTCGACGGCAAGATCCTCGAGGCGGCCGATCCGGAGCGGGCCCGGATCGGTCAGGATCTGCACGACGACATCGGGCAGGAATTGACCGCGCTCGCCCTGATCGCCGAGAGCCCGGCCCGACAATGCGAAGGGAGCTCGCCCGCGACGGTCGAGCTCGTATCGAAGCTGACGGGAGCGATCGAACGCTCGCACAAGAAGTTGCGCGAGTTCCCGCGAGGGTTCGTCCCCGCAGGGGTCGGGCCCGAAGGGCTGATGGCGGCCCTGGGGGATCTCGCGATGCGGATTACCAATCAGGCGCGGGTGCCTTGCACCTTCGCCTGCGAAGGGACCGTCCTCGTCGAGCATGGGGTCGCGGCGACGCAGTTGTACCGCATCGTCCAGGAGGCGGTCACCAATGCCCTGAAACACGGCCGAGCCCGGCACATTCGGATTGGCCTGGAGGGAGGCGATGGTTTGGTAACGCTACGAATCCAGGACGACGGCATCGGATTCGGGGCCGAGGCGTCCACGCCCAGGGAGGCAGGCATCGGCCTGGAGATCATGCGTCGCCGGGCCAGGCTCATCGACGCGACGCTCGACATCGGGCCGGCGGTAGGTGGCGGGACCCTGGTTGTCTGTACCCAACTCAAAGGGCTGTCTCGATGACCTCGAGTCCATGGGAGGACGACGGAGAGGTCCGCCGGATCAAGGTCATGATCGTCGACGATCATCCTGCCACTCGCGAAGGCCTGGCGATCCGGATCTCGTCCGAACCCGACATGATGGTCTGCGGCGAGGCCTCCGACGTGAGCGGGGCCCTCGAGTTGATCGAGTCGCGCCAGCCCGACATCGTCGTCGTCGATATAGCGCTCCGGGCCAGCGATGGCATGGACCTGATCAAGCAGGTCCGCGCCAGCAATCCGTCGGCATTGCTCCTGGTGTGGTCCATGTATCATGAGACCCTCTACGCCGAGCGGGCATTGCGGGCGGGGGCGATGGGTTACGTCAACAAGACCCAGGCCACGAGCACACTCATCGAGGCTATCCGCCAGATGCTTGACGGTAAAGTCTACTTGAGCGTGGATCTTGATGAGAAGCTGGTCAACCGCGTCGTCGACGGCATCAACAAGAACTTCCACTCGGCGCCCGTCGAGTCGCTCTCCGACCGCGAGCTCGAGGTCTTCCGCATGATCGGCCATGGGATGAACACCGGCGAGATCGCGAACCGCCTTCGCCTCAGCAACAAGACGGTCGAGACCTACCGCGACCGGATCCGGGCCAAGCTCGACCTCAGCACCGGGACCGAACTATCGCGGACCGCATTCCAGTGGGTGTTGGAGCACGGTTGAGCCGAAGTGATGGCAGACCCCACCTTGCATCGCTCGAGCCCCCGGAAACGCCGAAACCTCCGCGCCGAGGCCGGGCCGCGACCGCCCCCTCTTCGCGGAGTTCGGATCTGACGACGGGCGACACCGCTTCCGGCCCGGGCTTGGGCCTGCCGACATCCTCAGTTCCGGGTCGGCTCGACCATACCGTAGGCGGCGAGGGCCTTGATGTGCTTGCAGCCGGCGGGGTCGATGCCGGCGCGGTGGAAGATGAAATCCGGGCAGTCGCATTCGGGGCCGTGGACGTGCTGAGAGACGTGATAGGTCGTCTCGTCCTCCTTGCGCAACTCGAAGCAGCGACTGGCGGCGGTGCGGTCGCAAGGGATCGGGCGGACCCGGTAGCGACCCCCGTTGATCGCGAGGACCATGCCAAACCTGGCGAGGGCGGCGGGGCGTCTCCGCACGGTCTTCTCGACGGGGCGGCCCAAGGTCATCGAAGACGTCATGGCGATATCCCAGGCGACTTGAAGGTGACGGATCGCGAGTCCCGAGTCCTGCCGATCACACCTCCAAAACGAGGCAGACGGCAGGGGCGGAACGTATGAAAAACCTGTACGTAATTATAGTGGATTTCGCCGAGACGATCAATGACACCGGGCCGTTTCTCTCCCTTTTTTTCGAGAGGAAACCCGCGGTCGAAAGGCCGCATGAGTGAGGCCCCCGAACGTGGCCGTTATTCCCGAATATCGCGGATGACCCGGCAAGGGTTGCCGGCCGCGAAGACCCCTTCGGGGATGTCCCGGGTCACCACACTCCCTGCGCCGATGACGGAGCGGGAGCCGATCTTGATCCCGGGGCAGAGGATGGCAGCACCGCCGACCCAGACGTCCGCGCCGATCTCGATCGGCTTGGCGAATTCCTGCTTCCGGCGCAGCACGGGGTCCATCGGATGGGTTGCCGTGTAGATCTGCACCGAGGGGCCGAACAGCGTGTAGTCGCCGATCTTGACCTCGGCCACGTCGAGCACGACGCAGTTGAAGTTGAAGAAGACCCGCTCGCCGAGGAAGATGTTCGAGCCGTAGTCGCAGAAGAAGGGGGGCTGCATCCAGACGGTGTCTCCCCCCGCGCCGAAGATCTCGCGGAGGATCCGCCGACGCTCTTCCTGATGGGCCTCGCGAGTGGCGTTGAGTTCCTGGCAGAGGTCCCGGGCGCGGTCCCTCGCCACGCAGAGGTCGGGGTCCATCGGGTCGTACAACTCGCCCGCCAGCATCTTCTCGCGTTCGGTCCGCATGTCGCTACCTCCAAAGGGGGGGATCGGTGGAAGAGGGCTTCTCGGCTGCAAACCCCATTCCAGCCGGCGGCGAGATAAAGCCGAGGCCTGTTGGGCTCAAAACAGAAAGGGCCCGTTGAGGCCGGACGCGGGCGTCGCGGTCTCAACGGGCCGGATCTCTGGGCGAGAGAAGAGGATCAGGCGGGCTTGGCGCCGGGGGTGCCGGCCTCGACGACCATGGAGGTCTTCGTCACGGCCGGGGCTCCCGGCTTGGTGACGACTTCCACGACCTGATAGTCGCTCTTCCAGGCCTTGGGGGTCACCGTGCAGCGGACGTAACCGCGCTGGGCGTTGAAGAAGCGGACGTGGGGGTTGTCCGACATCATCTTCTCCTGCGTGGGCAGGAGCGCGCGGCCGTCGCCGCCGCTGCTGATCGACGTGCCGACGAACTCGGTGGCGACCACCGGGGTGTCTTGCTTGCGGTCGTCGACCCGGAGGTCATTGATCCAGTTCGAGTGGATGTCGCCCGTCAGGACGACCGGGTTCGGGACGTGGCGCTCGGCCAGGAACTTCATCAACTGGATGCGCTCGTGGGTGTAGCCGGGCCACTGGTCCATCGAGTAGGCCGGCTCGCTGGTCCCTTCGGTGGCCGGGCGATGGCCGACCATTCCCATCATCACCTGCTGGGCCAGGACGTTCCAGGTCGAGGTCGAGGAGAGGAGCCGCGAACGGAGCCAGCCGTACTGGTGCTCGCCCAGCATCGTGCTCTTGGGGTCGAGGGCGGCCTCGTTGAGCGGGCTGCGCTTGTCGCCATTGGGCTGGTCGGACCGGTGCTGGCGGGTGTCGAGCACCTGGAACTCGGCCAGGTTGCCGAACCGGATCGTGCGGTAGAGCTGCATATCCGCCCCTCGGGGGAGGGACTTCTTCCGCAAGGGCATCATCTCGTAGTAGGCCTGATACCCGTTCGCCCGCCGCTCGAGGAAGGAGACGACGTCGACGTCCTTGTGCTCGGAGATCGAGCCGGCGTAGTTGTTGTCGACCTCGTGATCGTCCCAGGTCACGACCCAGGGGCAGAGGGTATGCATCTTCTGGAGGTGGGGGTCTGACCGGTACTGGGAGTGCCGGATCCTGTAGTCGTCGAGACTCATGATCTCGGTGCCGAGGTGCTTGCGGATCTGGCCGTCGCGCCCCTGGTTCTCGTAGATGTAGTCGCCGAGGTGGAAGACGAGGTCGAGCTCGTCCTTGGCCATGTGCTCGTAGGCCGTGTAATAGCCGGCCTCGAAGTGCTGGCAGGAGGCTAAGGCGAACTTGAGCTGATCCGGTGTCGTCGTGTCGGCGGGCATGGTGCGCAGGCGGCCGAGCGGGCTGGTTGCGTCGCCGGCGCGGAAGTGATACCAGTACCAGCGGTCGGGGGCCAGGCCGCTCACCTCGACGTGAACCGAGTGGCCGAGCTGCGGCGTGGCGATGGCCTCGCCCCGGCTCACAACCTTGGTCATGGCCTCGTCGTCGGCGACTTCCCACGAGACGGCGATCTTCTCGAGGGGCATGCCCCCCTGGGGCTCGAACGGCTTGGGCGCAAGCCTCGTCCAGATCACGGCGCCGTCGCTGGTCGGGTCGCCCGAGGTCACGCCGAGCTGGAACGGCTCGGCGGAGAAGCTGGCATGACGGAGCGTCCGCCCCTCGACGCGCTCACCGAGCAAGGGCAGGGCGGCCAGCGCGGCCGAATGCGCCAGGAAGAGTCGCCTGGAAAGTCCGCCCTCGCGGCGGGCCGCTTCACGGATCGCAGATGGATTCATCATGTTTTGACTCGTACAACGGTCTCGGTGGGGGGGCGACGGAGCGAACCCATCGCTCACTCGACTGGTTGGCCGAAAGCGCGATCACGTCCTCCCTCAGCAAGGAGGCGACGACGATTCTAACGACGTCCCGCACGATAAGCTCGTGAAGATCCTTTGAGGAGGCCTCTCCAGGCGGATCCGGGACCGATCGCGGAATCGACTCCTGATTTGCTCACGTCTCCGATCGTCTTTCTGAGAGCCTGCTCTCGGTGATTCTCGCCGTCTCAATGGTGCAGGGCGGTCGAACGATTGGCGAGAGCTCGCGCCGTCGTTCCAGCCCTCGGCTCGATTCCGAAGACCCTTACCCACGAGGCAGAGAGCCCCGAAGGGTCAAGGATGAGGGCCTGACCATAAGAAATGAGAATGAGGAAGTGGATGTTTGGTTGCTGAGGCGAGATTTTGCGGAGGAGGGGAGTCGGTTTCTGCGGGATTCGCGGTTCCTTGATGAGGATGGTTTCGGCCGCGTGACCGGGGTTTGGCCGCCAGGCGGGGGAAGGAACCCACGGAATCGACTCGATCCTGCCGATATGTCGGTCTATTTGGGCAAGTCGAAGAGGCTGCCGTTTGATTAACCCAAGTGCTTTCCCTGCCGCTCGATACGACAGATAGGTTGGGCTCGGAAAGCCATGGCACGACGCCTGGGAGGTCGTCCAACCATTGCCAATTTGCCGCAGGGCCAAACAATTCTCGATGGTAGTGGGGATGGACGACGAAAATCGTCCGCTCCCGACGGAATTGGAGTCCTCGCGTCGGGATCGGGGCGGATCCAATCAGAGAATGCGTGTCGCGCCGGGACGATCGTCTCGTATCGCGACTATCGATGACGCCGGTTATAGGTAGCGATCTTTTCCCCCTCAAGGCAGCCTGGTTTCACCGGCTTCGTAAGAAAATGGACCGAGCCATGAATACCGGTTTCTTGCCGCTCGATCGACTGGGAGGTTCGGGTCGTGCTGCACGATCATTCGGTCACGCTCTGGATCGACGGGGTCAAAGTCGGTGACGGGTCGGACATCCAGCGGCTCTGGGATCGCTATTTCGATCGGTTGGTGCGGCTCGCCGGGGCACGACTGCCGGCGCATTGCCGCAGGGCCTTCGACGAGGAAGACATCGCCCTGAGCGCCTTCCAGAGCTTCTGCGATCGCGCGGGGCGGGGCCAGTTCCCCGAGTTGAGCGGCCGCGACGACCTCTGGCGGCTCCTGGCCACGATCACGGTGCGGAAGACGCTGGATACCCTGAGGCGGCAGTCTCGCCAGAAGCGAGGGGCCGGCCGCGTGATGGGCGAATCGGCCCTGTTGCAGGCCGGGGGAGACTCGAACGGTGAGGGCCTGGCCGAGGTCCTGAGCCGCGACCCGACCCCGGCCGAGGTCGCCCAGTTCGCCGACGATTACTATCAGTTCCTCGATCGATTGAAGGAGCCGGTCTTGCGGACGGTCGCACTCCGGAGGCTGGAAGGGCGCTCGAACCAGGAGATCGCCCAGGCGCTGAACGTCTCGACCAAGACGGTCGAGCGCAAGCTCCAGTTGATACGCACGATCTGGAGCCAGGAGAGCCCGAAATGAACTCCCGATCGCAGCTCGACTCCCCCGCGGCAGGCTCGATGACGGCGTTCATGCAGATCGACGCCGCCTGCGACCGATTCGAGGCCGAATGCCGGATGGGCCAGAGTCCCGACCTCGCCCCCTACCTGGCCGGCGTCCCCGAAGAGGCCCGAGACTCGCTCTTCCGCAACCTCCTGAGCCTCGATTGCGAATATCGCCGGCTCCGGGGCGAGGACCTCGACCCGCAGCGCTACCGGGACCAGTTCCCCGGCCGTCAGGACGTGATCGACTCGGTCTTCCTCGCCCTCAGCGAGCGGCCGATCTGCGACGATTTCCCGCATCTCAAGGGCAAGGATTCGAGCCTCGACAAGGCCGACCCGAACGCCGAGACCGAGCTCGTCTGGCCAGGGGCCGACGGTCCGGGGACGTGGGGCGGCCTGAGCTCGGCCGACTTCGAAGACCTGAAATCCGTCGGCTATGAGGTGAGGCGCCTGCTCGGCTGGGGGGGCATGGGCGTCGTCTACGAGGCCCGCCAGATCTCTCTGAACCGGCCGGTGGCAATCAAGCTGATCCGCTCGGGCAGCTTCGCCTCCGATGCCGAGCTCTCGCGGTTCCAGCGCGAGGCGGAGGCCGTCGCGCAACTCGACCATCCCCACATCGTCCCCGTCTACGAGGTGGGCTGTCATCGCGGGCGTCATTTCTTCAGCATGAAGCTCGTCGTCGGCAGCGGCCTGGATCGGAGGCTCGAGGAGTTCGCGGACAAGCCGAAGGCGACGGCGAAGCTCGTGGCCACCGTTGCCGAGGCGATCCACCACGCCCACCAGCGCGGGATCCTCCACCGCGACCTGAAGCCGGCGAACATCCTGCTGGACGAGAAGGACGAGCCCCTCGTCACCGACTTCGGCCTCGCCAAGTGGATCGACGGCGACCCCGAGCTGACCCACTCCAACGCCCTGATCGGCACCCCCGCCTACATGGCCCCCGAGCAGACGGCCCGAGGGCGAGGCGCGGTCTCGACGGCGACGGACGTCTATGGCCTGGGCACGGTTCTGTACGTGTTGCTCACGGGCAGGGCCCCGTTCCACGGAACGACGCTGATCGAGACGCTCGACATGGTACGCACGCAGGACCCCGAGCCCCCGTCGAAGCTGAACCCCCGCGTGCCGCACGATCTCGACGTGATCTGCCGGAAGTGCCTGGAGAAGGAGCCGAACCAGCGGTATGCGAGTGCCCTCTCCCTCTCGGAAGACCTCTCTCGCTGGGTCCGGGGTGAGCCGATCCTGGCGCGTCCCGTCGGCCCGCTCGTCCGGGCCCGGATGTGGGCCGGGCGCAACCCGGCCCTCGCCGCGACGGCCTCGCTGGCAGCCCTCATCTTCGTCGTCGGCTTCGCGACCGTGACCTGGAAATGGCGCGAGGCCCTCGCCGCCACCCAGGTATCCGAGGCGGAGCGAGCCAAGGCCGCCGCCGTGGTCGAACTGCTGACTCAAAAGCTGCTCGCCCGCGCCGACACCGAGATCAACCTGCACGGGCGCAACCCGACGGTCCGCGACCTGCTCGACACGACCTCGGCCACCCTCGGCGGATGGCTCGACGGCCAGCCCGACGTCGAGGCCCAGGTCCGCGAGACGATCGGCGGGGCCTATCTCTCGCTCGAGCAGTTCGCGAAGTCGGAGGAGCAACTCCGCAAGGCGATCCAGCTCGACGCCCGCGAGAACCCGCCGGTCGGCCGGACGGGCCTCCGCGCCACCAACCTCCTGGCGACCCTCCTGGATCAGACCGCCCGCTCCGACAAGGGAGAGGCGGCCTTGAGGGCAAACCTGGCCGATTGCCGGCGGATCCTCGGGCCCGATGCCCCGATCACCCTGGATGGCGCCGAGCGGCTCTCCACGATCCTCGTGCATCGCGGCAAGCTCGACGAGGCCGAGACCCTGCTACGCCAGAACGTCAAGGACCGCGGCCGCGTCTTCAAGCCCGAGCACCCGCAGACCTTGCACTCGGTCTACCTCCTGAGCCGGGTCCTTCGCGAGCGGCAGAAGTTCGGCGAGGCCAAGGACCTCGCCTATCGCTTCGCCCACGACGTCCAGTGCGCGATGGGGGCCAATCACCCGGACCGCATCTTCGCCCTGACGAACCAGGGGGACGTCGCCCGCGACTCGGGCCAGGCCAAGGCGGCCGAGAACTTCTATCGTCAGGCGGTCGACGAGTCGAGGCGCATCCTCGGGCCCGACCATCAGGCCACCCGCGCGGCCGAGGTCAAGCTTGGACAGATCGATGAATCCTAGCGGGATCGAGCCGGTTCGATCCTGTCGACGTCGATGGTTATCGCACCAATGGCAAGGCCTTCGAGCCCCTCTCCCAAAGGAGAGGGGCTCGAAGGCTCGATAGTCATCACGGCGGGAGTCAGACGACATCGTTGCCTTGCGCTCAGGGGCCGACCGCCTGGCAGAAGCAGGATGAGGACAGCTCGACGTCGGCCTTCTTCCAGACGCGCTCGAAACGAGCCTGGACCTCGGCCGCCTCGCGGTCCTTGCCCTGGGCCTCGAGGCTCCTGGCGAGGCCGAAGAGGGACCAGCCGTTCTCGGGCCAGCGCACCAGGTCCTGGCGATAGACGGGCTCGGCCTCCGCCGCCTGGCCGGCCCGCAGGAGCGAGGCGCCCAGGGCGTGACGGACGGGGCTCAGCCAGTCCGGCGGCTCGTCGTACTTGAGCTTGTCCTCGAGGGCGACCGCCTTTCGCAGGGAGGCGAGGGCCTCGTCGACCTTCCCTTCGCGGAAGAGGATCTCCCCTTCGAGCTGGGCGTCGGCGACGGCGAGGATCTCGACGGCGAGGTTGCCGCCGAAGACGGCGGCCTTGCTCGCCTTCGACGCGGCCTCGCGGAAGACCTGCTGCGAGGAACGCGCCTCGGCCTTGCGGCCGCGGACGGAGTACGCCAGCGCCCTGGACGAATGGTGGAGGGCCCGAGCGACCGGGAAGCTCGCGGAGGGTTCGGGCTCCTTGAGGATCTCATCCCAGCGGCCGAACCGCACGAGGACCTCGATCGGGAAGGCGAGCAGGCTGTCGGCGAAGGCCGCGTTTTCCGGTCGACCGAGCCATTCCTCGGGGATCTCGGCGACGAGCGTGCGTGCGGCCTCGATGGCGCGTCGGCTCTCCCCCTGCATCATGGCGGCGAAGGCCAGCATGCAGTGGTTGTGGGCCATGTAGATCCGATAGATCCCCTGCCGGGGCTCGATCCGACGATAGGTGCGGTCGGCCTCGATGGCATGCTCGTTCGTCTCGATCGCCGGCTGCCAGCGTCCTCGGCGGATGTCGATGTGCGACGGCATATGCACGAGATGCCCCAGCCCCGGGACCACGGTGCGGAGCCGGTCCGCGGCGGCGTCACCTTTCTCCGGGGTCGGCGACGACTCGACCGCGTGGATGTAGAGGTGGTTGGCCAGAGGATGACCGGGGGCGAGCTTGAGCACCGTCTCGAGCGTGGCCAGGATCTCCGGCGTTCCCGGCTGCGGCTCGCCGTCGTGGGTCCAGAGGTCCCACGGGCGAAGGTTCATGAGCGTCTCGGCGAAGAAGACGCCGATGTCGGCGTCCTGGGGGTACTTCTCCCAGACCCCTCGCATGGCCGACGCATAGGCCTCATCCAGTGACCGCCGGTCCTCCGGCTGGGGATCGGCGTAGCGCCGGCCGAGCGCCTCGATGAGGGCTTTCTCCAGCGGCGTGCAGGAGGCCGAACGCTCCTTGGCTTTTGTCAGGGCGTCCCAGGCGGCCTTGGCGTGCTCGGGCGTGACCTTCAGGTTGTTGTAGTGCGGGCCGTGCGCCAGGGCGATGCCCCAGTAGGCCATCGCGCAGTTGGGGTCGCAGGCGGCCGCGGATTCGAACGAGCGGATGGCCTCGTCGTGGTTGAACGCGAAGACGAGGTTCATCCCCTGGTCGAAATATTTCTGGGCCTCTTCGCTCGTCGTGTTGATCGGGCGATGGTAAACGCCGAGCCCTGCCAGGTGCGGAGCCAGGGGCTTCGGGGCGGCCTTTTCCGCCCCGAGGGACGCCCTAGGCATGGCCCAGGTCTCCGCGAAGGCGACGAGACCCAGGGCAACGCCCAGGGAAATCGGGATGCGACGCATTGGGGGGTCTCTCCAGTCTGTGAACCCGGGACGAATACGGAGGATCGCACACGCGCTGGGGTATGGGGAAGTCCCTCCCTCGGGCTCCCCCTCACGACCTCTCCGGAGACTCATGCGAGGAACGCCCCGCGATCCCTCCAAAATTCCTCGGCTCCGCCCGCAAATCGCGACTGTGCCTCAGCTTTTCCCGTTGTATGTGAGGTGCCAGGGGCATTCCTGTAAGAATACGCGCCCTCGGATGTCGGCTCCCTCCGACTTTTGACAATTCCCATTCCAGGACGCCCTTCGGTCGATGGGAGCCCGAGGTCATGCGCCGGCCGTCACCGCGATGGCCGGCGCATGAGGAGTCGATCCGCCCGCATCCGGCCGAGGATGGCGCCCTGCGCCGTCTTCGACGGAGCGGTGGGCTCAACCACGCCCATGTTGTTCGGACCGATGGGCGGATCGCGCCGTGAAGGAATCTGGTGATTCGAGTTGTCCCGGGATCATCATGCGTATTTTGCATGCGTGACGCCTCGGAATCACCACGAAATCGCGAGGATTTTTATCGTGGAAACCCAGACGAGGCAGGAATTGTCGGCGATCCTCGGGCGTGTTCGGGCCGGAGATGAACGGGCGCGTGACGAGTTGATTGCGGTCGTCTACGACGACTGGCGCCTGCTCGCCGCCCGCCTTATGCGGCGGGAGCGGACCGGGCATACGCTCTCCGCCACGGCCGTCGTGCACGAGGCGGTGATCCGCTTACTGGCCGACGCCGATTTCGACCATAAGGCGGGGGATCGGGCCTACCTGTTCGCCTCGGCCGCGAGGGCGATGCGCGAGGTTCTCATCGATCACGCGCGGCGGAGGGCCGCCGGGCGACGCGGGGGGGGACGCCAGCGCGTCTCGCTCGACGTGGTGCTGGACTACTTCGACGAGCAGCAGCTCGACGTCGTCGCGCTCCACGAGGCCCTCGACGATCTCGCCGGGTGGAACGCGCGGCAGGCCCAGGTCATGACCTTGCGTTACTTCGGCCGCCTGACCGTCGCCGAGGTCGCCGGGGTGCTCGGCGTCGCGCCGGTCACCGTGGAACGCGACTGGCGCCTCGCCCGGGCCTGGCTCCGCAGCCAACTCCGGAGGGAGGACGAATGACCGGGGAACGCTGGAAGCAGGTCGACGAGATCTTCAACCGGGCCCTCGAGGTCGACCCGGCCCGGCGCGAGGCCTGGCTCGTCGAGGCCTGCGGCGGCGACGAGGCCTTGCTCGCCAAGGTCAGGCGCCTGCTGGACGCGGATCGGAGCGCGACCCGCGAGGCGTTCCTGAAGTCTTCGGGCTCGAGGACCATGGTCTCGGATCGGACCAGGAGCTGGCACGCCGGCGGCGCGGGCCGGCCCGCGCGAGGGCCGAGGACGATCGGCCGGACCGGGCCCGGCTCGGGGACCGACCCCCGGGGCTTTTCGCCCAGGCCGGCGATCGTCGCCAGCCGACGGCCGCAGCCGATCTCCGAGACCGAGTCGGTCGTGCGGGCCAGGCTCCGCGAGCTTCCATGTATCTACATCCTCATCCTCGTGATGGCGACCCTCTGGCGGAGCTTCATCCTCGGCGACAACGACGGGCTGCTCCACCTCCTGGACGCGTTCGTGATCGCGGGGCTCGGCGGCGTCATCGCCTGGCTCTCGAGCCGTCGGCCGATCTCGATCGAGGGCCTGCGGGCGATCGAGCTGGGGATGGTCGGGCTCCTGGCCGTGCGTGTGGCCATCGTCGAGTACCGCGTCGTGCATATTTTCTCGCTCCGGGGCGACCCGGCGATGGCCCAGCTCACCGTGAAGAATATCGTGCTCGTGACCTGCGTCCTCATGCTGACGTCCGGGCTCTACGTGCCGAAGAACTGGAGGCGCGCGGCCGTCATGCTCGGCCCACTCGCCCTGCTGCCGTTCGCCACGCTCGGCTTACTCTTCGTGCGAGACCCGGAGGCGCTCGGCTGGATCGAGCGGGGCTGGAGGGCGGGGGGGACCCCTCGATACCTGCTCTTCACGTTCGACGCGATGATCCTGCTGGTCGTCTTCATCGGCTCGACGTTCGGGGCGCACGCGATCTCACGCCTGCGTCGGCAGGTCGTCGAGGCCAGGCAACTCGGCCAGTACCGGCTCCGCTGCAAGATCGGGGCGGGGGGGATGGGGGAGATCTACCTGGCCGAGCATCAGCTCCTCAAACGCCCCTGCGCGATCAAGCTGATCCGCGCCAGCAGCGTGACCGACGCACGGGCCCTGGCTCGTTTCGAGCGTGAGGTCCGCCTGACCGCGACGCTCTCGCACCCGAACACGGTCGAGATCTACGACTATGGCCGAACCGAGGACGGCACGTATTACTACGTCATGGAGTACCTGCCCGGCCTGAGCCTGGCCGATCTCGTCGAGCAGCACGGGGCCTTGCCTCCCGGGCGCGTCGTCTACCTGCTACGCCAGGTCTGCCTCGCCCTTCGCGAGGCGCACTCGGCGGGCCTGATCCATCGCGACATCAAGCCGTCGAACATCTTCGCGTCGAGGCGAGGGGGTATCGACGACATGGCCAAGCTCCTCGACTTCGGCCTCGTCCTGCCCATGAGCCGGGCCGGCGTCCCGCAGCTCAGCGGCGAGGGGCAGATCCTCGGCACGCCGCTCTTCATGTCGCCCGAGCAGGCGACGGGAGAGCACGAACTCGACGAACGCTGCGACATCTACGCCCTGGGGGCGGTCGCCTACTACCTCTTGACCGGCCGCCCCCCCTTCGACGAGGCGGACGGCATGCAGCTCATGATCGCGCACGCCCGCGACCCCGTCGTCCCGCCGTCCGAGATTTGCGCAGGGATCCCGCAGGACCTGGAACGCGTCGTCCTGCGCTGCCTCGCCAAGTCCCCCGCCGACCGCTTCCCGGACTCGTCGAGCCTGGAGCGTGCCCTCTCCGCCTGCGCCTGCGTCGCCGACTGGGATCAGGACCTCGCCGCCCTCTGGTGGCGGACTGCCGGCTGATCCGGAAAGGCCCGACGACAATCGCCGCCCCTCGCCGGTCCCGCGAGGAATGGCGGCTCCGAACCGCATATCATGCCTTGATGAAAAAAAGGACGTGATTACGCGAGAACCTGGGCGATCGGTTCCCCGTTGGGGACGACCGTGAGCGGGCGGCCGAGTTGGTCTCTCAGCTCGAGATCATGCGGGATTCCCAGGCAGTGGTAGATCGTGGCCACGACCTCGGCCGGCGTGACGGGGTCGGTCTTGGGCCTGGCGCCGATCTTGTCGCTGGCGCCGTGGATATACCCCTTCTTGATGCCGCCGCCGGCCAAGAGCAGGGAGTATCCGAGGTTCCAGTGGTCGCGACCCCCCTGGGCGTTGACCTTGGGGCTCCGCCCGAACTCGCCCATCGCCACGACGAGGGTCCGCTCGAGCATCCCCCGCGCCTCGAGGTCTTCCAGGAGGCTCGAGATCGCCGCGTCGAACTGGGGTAGCAGCGTCTCGCGCAAGGTCTTGAAGTTGGTGGCGTGCGTATCCCAGGTCGCGTTGGCGTCGGGGGCCCACGAGATGCACGCGGCCTTCGTGCCGGACTCGATCAGGCGTCGGGCGAGCAGCACGCTCTGGCCGTAGATGTTCCGGCCGTAGGAATCGCGGAGCTTCGGATCCTCCTGCTCGATCCGGAAGGCCCGCTGGGTCTCGGGCGCCGTGAGGAGGTCGAACGCCTTCGCCTGGAACCCGTCGAGCTCGCGGAGGCGTCGGTCGCGATCGAAGCCGTCCGGGATCGACCCGAGGTTGCGGGCCAGGTCGCGTCGGCTGCCGAACCGCGAGGTCGTGACGTTCTCCGGCAGGGCCAACTCGGGCATGCCGAACGTCGGTGCGTTCGGATCCTTGAGGACGAAGAAGGGGTCGCGATTGCGCCCGAGCCAGCCGCCGAAGAACCCCGGCTGCGGCGGCCCGCCCGCCCCCTCGGCCGTGATGTAGGGCATCGACACGTAGGGGACGACGGGGGTCGTGGGAGGCCGGCAGAGCCCGAGCACCGAGCCGATTGAGGGATAGTCGTGCGGCCCCGCGCCGACGATGACGGTCGCGTCGCCCCGATCGTGCCCCGTCAGGCTCGTGTACACGGCCGCCGCATGGGCGTTGTTCACGCTATGATGCGCCGAGCGGATGACCGTGCAGCGGTGCATGTGGCGCGAGAGCCTCGGCAGGTGCTCGCTCACGGGGACGCCCGGCAGCGTCGAGTCGATCGGCTTGAACTCCCCGCGGATCTCCGCCGGCGCGTCCGGCTTCATATCCCACATGTCGAGGTGGCTGGGCCCGCCGTTGAGGAAGATCACGATGCAGGCGTCGGCCTTCGGGAGCGGCAGGCTCGTTGCCGACGCCGCCGAGGGCAGGGGCAAGGCCGCCTCGACCCTGGCCCTGGCCTCCTCGGCGCGGAGCAGGCCGGGCAAGCCGAGGCCGATCGCGGAGATCCCGCCTATTTCGACCATCTCGCGCCGGGTGATTCCGCGTGGTCCACGACACGGCCTGGGTGTGGTCGGCATGGTAACGCTCCCGGTAGATTCTTCCGTCGAACCCTATTGTCTGACAAACTTGTGTTAAACATACGCGGCGGACCCGCCCACCGCAAGCCGTGTCTTGCCTGATGGCCTTCCGCACATCTCCCAGGCGAGATCGTCGAGGGTCGCCGTCTTATTTCCATTCAGGCCAAGGGGCGACACCTTGCACGCGATGGTAATGCCCTTGAGATGTGGGACCGACTCGTTGAATTGCTTCATGGTCAAGAATCGCCGCGGACTTGCTTGCGGAACTCGATGATCGGACTGGCGTCGGCCCGCCATTCCCCCGCGTGCTTGACGACCGCCAGTGGGATTGGAGCCGCCGAGGACCGGAGCAGCATACGCCCCTGAGCCTCCTCGACGCGGCTGATCTGCATGCCGGCCGAGCCTCGCCACAACCTCCGGGGGAGCGGTTTCCGCCTCAATGTCAGGGCCAGGGACAGTGACTTGTGAAAAGATTCGCATTTTTGACGAAGTTTGGCCCGGAGATCGCGAAGAAGGTTCTCTCGATGGAGTTCTTGCCCGAATCATCGAGGTTTCTCCATGAATTCCGCCGTTGCGCTGCAACTCTGGACGATCCGGGATGCGATGGCCTCGGATCCGGACGAGACCTTGCGCCGGGTGAAGGGGGCCGGATTCTCGGCCGTCGAGGTCGCCCCGCTGTCGGAAAGCCTGACGACCGGGCGATTGGCTGATTGTCTCATGCGTCACGGCCTGGCCGTCGTCTCGATCCACAGCGACTTGCCCGCGCCCGCGAACATCGATTCGTTGGCGAGGTTCGCCCGCGAATGCCGGTGCTCGAAGATCATCTGGCACGGCTGGCCGCGTGACCCGCGATTCGACTCCCTGGACGGGCTGCGAGCTTTGATCGCCGCCTGCAACGAGGCAGGGGCGCTCGTCAGCGACCACGGGCTCGAGTTCGGCCTGCACAACCACTGGTGGGAGTTCGAACCGATCGAGGGAGTAACCCCGATCCGGCTCCTCCACGAGAGGTTGCGTCCCGACATCTTCTGGCAGCTCGACGTCTACTGGGCGCGAACGGCCGGGGTTGACCCCTCCGACGTGATCTCGGAGTTGGCCCCGCGGATCGGGTCTCTCCACTGGAAGGACGGCCCGGCCGTCCACGGGGAGCCCATGACGGCACTGGGCCAAGGGGTCATCGACGCCCCGCGGATCCTCGGCTCCTTGCTACATCCGGTCGACTCGATCATCGAGCTCGATGAGTGTGCCACCGACCCGCTGGAGGCCGCGCGGCAGAGCCGCCTGTATCTCGAATCGTTGCGAGATACAAAGGGTGAAAACCGCTGAATATGATGCGGGCCGCCATCGTCGACGGCCCACGTTCTCCCACGTTCAGCACTCGGCCCCGCCGCCGATCTCGCAGATGGTCCCCTCGCCGATGCCCGATGCCTCGGCCTCGAGGCGGCTGAGGATGCTGAGGAAGGCCGGGGTACCCGCCGCGCCGGGGATGACGACGCGGTCGTTGACGACGAAATAGGGGACCCCCTGAACGCCGGAGCGCCGGGCGTGCTCGTCCGCCGCCCGGATCTCGGCGACACCCTCGTCACCGGCCAGCAAGGCCTCGGCGCGGCCGCGGTCGAGGCCCGCGTCGGCCGCGATGTCGAGGAGCGTCGACGCGTTCGAGATGTCGCGCCCCTCGATGAAATAGGCCCGGAAGATCGCTTCCACCACCGCGTCCTGCACGCCCAACTCATCGGCCAGGGCGATCAGGCGATGGGCGTCGAGCGTGTTCGGCGTCCGCTCGATCCTGTCGAACGCGAATTGGAGGCCCACAGCCAGGCCGGCCTCGGCAACGCGGGCCTCCAGCATTTGCGAGCGTTCCCAGCTCCCGAACTTGGCGATCCTATACGTCTTCCGATCGACCCCATCTGCGGGCATCCGCGGGTTGAGCTGGAAGGGATGCCAGCGCACCCGGATCTCGTTCGAGCCGGGGAGGGCGGCGATCGCCTCCTCCATCTGCCGCTTGCCGATGTAGCACCAGGGGCAGATCACGTCGGAGGTCACATCCACGGTGAGTCGCATGCGAACTCCTTTTAAGATCGATGTCGACGGCGGACGGCATAGCCGTAGGAGATGGGCCAGGTCGGCTCGACGTCCATCTCTGACTCGGCGCGGATGGCCCAGTAGGGCTCGCGGAGCAGTTGCCGGCCGACGAAGACGAGGTCGGCGTCCCCGCGGCAGATGATGTCGTTCGCCTCGTTGGGCTCGATGATGAGCCCCACGGCCCCCGTGGCGATCTCGGCCTCGCGCCTGATCGTCGCGGCGAAGGGGACCTGATAGCCCTTGGCCACGGGGATCGACGCCACCGGCACCATGCCTCCCGACGACGCGTCGATCAGGTCGACGCCGATGGGCTTGAGCCGACGCGCCAGCTCGACCGACTGCGGGCCGTCCCAGCCCCCGTCGACCCAGTCGGTGGCGGAGATCCGCACGAACAGCGGCATCGAGGTGGGCAACTCGGCCCGGACCCTCCCGGCGACCTCCAGCAGCAGCCGGATCCGGTTGTCGAACGACCCGCCATAGCCGTCGGTCCGCTTGTTGCTGATCGGCGAGAGGAACGAGTGGAGCAAGTATCCGTGGGCCGAGTGGATCTCGATCAGGTCGAACCCCGCCTTGAGGGCGCGTCGCGTGGCGAGGATGAACGCCTCGGCGACGCGCTCGATCCCCGCCTCGTCGAGGGGGGTGGGGACGGGGCCATGCTCGGCGAACGGGATCGCGCTGGGGCCGACGACCGGCCAGCTCCCCTGGCCTTCCCGGAGCGGCTCGCCCCCCTTCCAGGGCAGGTCGCAGCTCGCCTTGCGCCCCGCGTGGGCGAGCTGGATGCCGATCTTCTTCCCCTGGCCATGCACGAACCGGACGATCCGGGCGAGTGGCTCGATCTGCTCGTCTTTCCAGAGCCCGAGGCATCCCGGCGTGATGCGCCCTTCCGGCAAGACGCCCGTCGCTTCGACCATGATCAGGCCGACGCCGCCGCAGGCCCGGCTGCCCAGGTGCACGAGGTGCCAGTCGTCGGCGAAGCCGTCCTCCGCGATGTACTGGCACATCGGCGACATCGCGACCCGATTCTCCAGCGTCAGGCCTCGGATCGTCAGCGGGGTGAACAGGTCCGTCTCGGGCAGCTTGCGGTCGTGCTCGTCGGTTGTCAGGCAGCTTCCATGGCGTTCCGCCCGTTCTTCCGCACCTGTGGATTCGGTCATCGCTTCTCCTCGAAGGGGCTGGTGCCGGGTGTAAACCCCGCGGGGCTCAGAGCCGTCGGCAATCTCATGATAGCGACGGGACAAAGGGGACTCCTTCAGCCCGCGGGATTTCCTGGCGATCGCGACCTTGCGCAAGTCCGTCGTCCGGCCGCATGCCGGCGGCGCGAGCGAGCCGGGCGCAATCGCCTACTCATCTAAGCGGAAAGGGCCGCCAAAAGAAGTGGCGATCGCTCGTCGGGAGCCGAGGTGAGATGGGGATGGGAGGCTCGGACCCGGGGATCGGGTTGGCCGCGGGAGAGTCGGAACTGGTCTCGTCGTAGCGAGTTATCGCGTGATGACGGGCTTTCGGCGTTCCTGCGAAGCCCGTCTCAACTGGAGGCTCATCCGTACTGGATCGGGGCGTGGGATTCGCGCCGAAGCGAGTCCGCACGCCCCGGGCCTGTCGTCAGATGAGCGGCTTGCCGCCGGTGACCGCGATCGTCGCGCCGGCCATGTAGCTGGCGTCATCCGAGGCCAGGAGGACGAACGCGGGGGCGAGCTCGGCGGGCTGCCCGGCGCGGCCGAGGGCCACGTCCTTGCCGAACGTCGTCACCGTCTCCTGCGGCATGGTGGCGGGGATCAAGGGGGTCCAGATCGGTCCGGGGGCGACGCAGTTCGCCCGGATCCCCTTCTTCCCGAGCATCTGGGCCAGCCCGCCCGTGAAGTTCTGGATCGCCGCCTTGGTCATCGCATAAGCCAGCAGGGTGGGGCTCGGGCTATCGGCCTGGATCGACGACGTGTTGATCACCGCGCCTCCGACCGGCATGTGCGGCCCGGCCGCCTTCGTCAGCCAGAACATGGCGTACAGGTTCGTCTTCAACGTGCGGTCGAACTCCTCGGTTGTGATTTCCTCGATGGACTCGCGGGTCTTCTGGAAGGCGGCGTTGTTGACCAGGATGTCGACCTTGCCGAACTCTTTCACGGCCGCGTCGACGATCGCCTTGCAGTGGTCCTCGTCCTGGATATCGCCCGGGAACTTGACGCACTTCCGGCCCGAGGCCTCGACCACGCGGGCGGTCTCCTCGGCGTCGGAGTCCTCGCTCAGGTAAGAGATCAGGACGTCGGCGCCTTCTCTCGCGAAGGCGATGGCCACGGCCCGCCCGATCCCGCTGTCGCCCCCGGTGATGATCGCGGCCTTGCCTTCGAGCTTGCCCGACCCCTTGTAGCTCGTCTCGCCGTAGTCCGGCAGCGGGTCCATCTCGGACTCGAGGCCGGGCGGTTCCTGTCGCTGGGCCGGGTAGGGGGGCTTCGGGCCTTTCTCGCGAGGGTCGAGTGACATGGTGGTTCTCCTCGGCCGGCGACGCGGCTTCTTGGCACGCGGTCTTCGGCGCGTTGATAGGTCGGGTTGTGATTCTGCCCCTCTACGTCAGCAATGGGCGTACCGATGCGAGGAAAGACGAATTCACACTTGCAGGAAGCTGGGCTCCGCGTGGCTTACGCTTGCGGTCGCGTCTGCTCGGTGCTGCGAGGGTGGTTTCACCCCGGCTTTTCATGGGAGCCGTCCATGAAACGTGCCAGGTATGGCGCGGTCTGGCTCTCCGACATCCTGGCGACCTCTTCGGGTGGCCCCGAGGCGACGATCCGGCCCCCTTCATCGCCGGCGCCGGGGCCGATGTCGACGACCCAGTCGCTGGCCGCCACGACCTTCATCTCGTGCTCGACCACGATCACGGTGTTGCCGGACTCGACCAGGCCGACGAGCTGCGCCATGAGCTTGTCCACATCGGCAGGGTGGAGGCCCGTCGTCGGCTCGTCGAGGACATAGAGGGTGTCGCCACGCTGGGTACGCTGCAACTCGGTCGCGAGCTTGATCCGCTGGGCTTCGCCGCCGGAAAGCTCGGTGGCCGGCTGGCCGAGCCGGATGTATCCCAGGCCGACCTCGCGCAGGACGGTCAGGGGGCGGAGGACCTGCGGCTCGCCCGCGAAGAACTCGCAGGCCGCGTCGACCGTCAGGCCGAGGACGTCTGCGATGCTCTTCTCGCGGTACTTGATCTCGAGGGTCTGCTCGTTGTAGCGGGCCCCGTGGCAGACGGGGCAGGGGGCGTAGACGCTGGGCAGGAAGAGGAGTTCGACCATCACGAAGCCCTCACCTTCGCAGTTCTCGCAGCGTCCCTTGGCGACGTTGAACGAGAACCGGCCGGCGTCATAGTGGCGGGCCTTGGCCGACTTCGTCGCGGCGAAGAGTTTGCGAATATGATCAAAAAGCCCCGTATAGGTCGCGAGGTTGGATCGGGGCGTCCGCCCGATCGGCCTCTGGTCGACCCTCACCAGGCGCTTGATCCCTTCCATCCCGGCCGTGATGCGGCCGTCGAGCGTGTCGACGGCGGTCCGCTCCAGCTCCGAGCCCTCTTCCTCCTCCTGGGGGAGCGCATGCCCGAGAGCCTCCGCCACGAGTTCCACCAGTGCCTGGCTGACGAGGCTCGACTTGCCCGAGCCCGAGACCCCCGTCACGCTCGTGAAGACCCCGAGCGGGAAGGCGGCCTCGAGCTTTTGCAAATTGTTGCGCGTGACGTCCGCGAGCCGCAGCCAGCCCTTCGGCTCGCGACGCGGCTTGCTGCGCGGGGAAGCCTCATGGAAGAGGTGGCGGCGGGTCTGCGAGGCTTCGACGTCGCGGAGCCCCTCGGGAGGCCCGCTGTAGAGGATGAAGCCCCCCTGTTCGCCCGCGGCGGGGCCGACGTCGACGATCCAGTCGGCGTGGCGGATCACGTCGAGGTCGTGCTCGACGACGAACAGGGTGTTCCCCGAGGCTTTGAGGCGGTCGAGGGCCCGCAGCAAGGCCTCGGTGTCGGCCGGGTGGAGCCCCGCCGAGGGCTCGTCCAGCACATAGACCACGCCGAAGAGGTTCGAGCGGACCTGCGTCGCCAGCCGCAACCGCTGTAACTCCCCCGGCGAGAGGGTCGGCGTGCTCCGCTCGAGCGAGAGGTAGCCGAGGCCGAGGTCGATCAGCACGGCGAGCCGCCCGGCCAGGTCCTGCGCGATCCGGCGCACAACCAGCAGTTTTTCGGGATGCTCGATCGCGAGCGTCTCCATGCCCGGGGCCGTGCCGTCGGCATGAGGTCGGATGAGCTCCGCGAGCCTGGCTAGCGGCAGCCGGGAGATCTCCGCGATGTCGAGGCCGGCGAACGTCACGCTCAAGGATTCGCGGCGGAGCCGCTTCCCACCGCAAAGTGGGCATTCGCTGCTGAGCATGTATTGCAGGGCCCGCTTCTTCATGAGCGGGCTCTGCGTGGTGGCGAACGTGTGCAGGACGTGACGCCGGGCGCTGGTGAAGGTCCCCTGATAGCTTGGGATCTCCTTGCGCTTGAGGGCTCGTTTGACCTCCTCCGCCGAGAAGCCGGAGTAGACGGGCACGGTGGGCTGCTCGTCGGTGAAGAGGATCCAGTCGCGGTCCTTCTGCGGCAGGTCACGCCAGGGGCGGTCGACGTCGTAGCCGAGCGTCATCAGGATCTCGCGGAGGTTCTGCCCGTGCCAGGCTGTCGGCCAGGCGGCGACGGCCCGCTCGCGGATCGTGAGCGAGTCATCCGGCACCATCGACCGCTCGGTCACTTCATAAACCCGGCCCAGCCCGTGGCACTGGGGGCAGGCCCCCTCGGGGGTGTTGGGCGAGAACGACTCGGCGTAGATGATCGCTTGGCCCGGCGGATAGTCCCCGGCGCGGGAGTAGAGCATCCGCAGCAGGTTGGAGAGCGTCGTGACGCTCCCGACCGACGACCGGGTCGACGGCGTGCCCCGCTGCTGCTGGAGGGCCACCGCCGGGGGGAGCCCGTCGATCTCGTCGACGTCCGGGTTCCCCAACTGGTGGAAGAGGCGGCGGGCGTAGGGGGAGACCGACTCGAGGTATCGCCGTTGCGCCTCGCCATACAGGGTGCCGAACGCCAGCGACGACTTCCCCGAGCCGGAGACGCCCGTGAAGACGACCAGGGCGTCGCGGGGGATCTCGAGGTCGACATTTTTGAGGTTGTGCTCCCTCGCCCCTCGCACTCGCACGAAGCCCGAGAAATGCGGTCTCGCCCTGTCCCCAAGAAGTAGGTCGGTCGTCATGCGGGAGATTCGCCGTCGCTGGGTTTCGGTGGAGGCCCTTGGCCCGTTGGGTTCTTTATTGGTCGAGCCTGACACCAGGCGGCAAACGAGGTGCCATCCCCGCCGGTCGCTCGGCCGTCGAGGCGTTATAAACCCTCGCCACCGTCGGCAACAAGCGGGCAGGGCGGGAGTCGCGAAATCGACGCGCGTACTTTGACCGCTGGGCTTGTTTGCCTCGATGAATCAAAGAATCGGATAGATGTTCGAGTTGTAATGTTCGTGGTTCGTGCGGGAGACCCTCTGTCGGTGGGGAGGAAGTCTGATAAGATTCGTGCCTCGGCGGTAGTCTCTCCGAAGGTGCCGGGACTCTTCCGTAAGATCATTCCAGGGTTGGCCGCCTCTCCTGCGGCCTCCTCGCGAGTTCGATGGCGGCCCACCCGACCGGCCGTCGCCCCCCTCCACTCCATCTCGATCCGAGGTGTCCATGCTCGGCTTACTGACGCGACTCGGCTTGGTCGCCCTCCTCTGGCTGGGGACGCAGTCCCGGACGACGGAGGCCCAGACCTCCCCCGACACGAAGGAGGTTCGCTACAAGGAGAGTCGCGCGTCCTTCGCGAACCCTGAGCGCGGATTCTATGCGCCCAGGATGAGCGGCCGGGTCGACGGGCTCGAGGGCCTGCGGGCGAAGGGGATCACGCTGCTCCTCGTCGAGATGGACCTGAAGGATTTCCGGGATCGCGAGATCAGCACGGAGAAGCTCGCCGAGCTGCGCAAGGGGTTCGCCAGGGCCAGGGAGAGCGGCCTGAAGGTGATCTTCCGCGCGGCTTACGGATTCACGGGGCGGGACTATCGGGTTGACCCCAAGGACCTGGCCCTGATCCAACGGCACATCAAGCAGCTTAGCGCGGTCTTCGAGGCCGATCGCGATGTGCTCTTCGCCGTCCAGGGGGGATTCCTCGGCCCCTGGGGGGAGTGGCACGGATCCAACCACGGCGATCCGCCCTCGCTGGAGGCCCGCAAGGCCGTGCTCTTCGGCCTGCTCGAGGCCGTCCCCGCGCCGATCCCGGTGCAAATCCGCCGGCCCATGTTCGTCCGCGACCTCTTCCCCGGCGAGCCCGAGCTGACGGCCGAGACCGCCGCGAAGGGGGGCCCATACTCCAGGACCGGCTGGCATAACGACGCCTTCCTGAGCCTGCCGAACGACATGGGGACCTACGCCCAGCGGGGCTGGGACCGCGAACGCGAGCTGAACTGGTGCGACAAGCACGGCCTCTACACGCTCGTCGGCGGCGAGACGGTCCCCCCGTCGGCGAAGACCCCCATCAAGCAGGTGGTCAGCGAGATGGAGCGGATCCACGTCACCTATCTGAACAGCGCCTATCACCGAGGGACCATCGAGGGCTGGCGCAAGGCCGCCTACCTCGGCGAGAACGGGTATTCCCAGATCGAGCGACGCCTCGGCTACCGGCTCGTCGCCGACAAGCTTCGCCGCACGGCCACCCTCGCGCCCGGCGGGTTGCTCCGCGTCGAACTCGAGCTCAAGAACGTCGGCTTCGCCGCACCAGTACTCCCGCGCGAGGTGGCCCTGGTGTTGAGTCAGGGCGAGACCCGCCACCGGGTCGTCGTGAACGTCGATCCCCGGCGTTGGATCCCGGGCAGCCCGATCCCCATCCAGGCAGAACTGCGCCTACCCGCCGACGCCTCGCGAGGCGCCTGGACCCTGGCCCTCCAACTCGCGGATCCCTCGGCGAGCTTGAAGAACGACGGGCGCTACGCCATCCGCCTTGCCAATGAGGATATCCGCTTCGATGAGCCGACCGGCCTGAATATCCTGGCCGAGGATGTTGAGGTCCGCTGACGCTTGGCATCGAACCGAAACCCGCCGGGACACGACGTCCCGGTGGGGGCCGGGCATGCCCATGAATTTCCCGAAGACTGAAAATCAAGTTGCGCGTTCACGAGAAACGACTTGTTCAAGAATCGATAGCTGACGAAGATCCTGGCATCCGGGCTGTGGGCCTGGCAAAATCACCTCGACTGGCGGGATCTCCGCCACCTCTCCCACACCCAGAGATCTTGAGACGATGAGCCAGACGCGACGCTTGTTCCTCTCGGGCGCGGCCACCGCGGCGACCCTCGGTGCGACGGCCACGGCTCGTTCCGAGGAGGGCGACCTGACCCGGAAGGTCGTCGAGGAGTTCGGCCGCGTGCCGGGCAAGAAGGCCCTGAAATTCTGGGCTCCGGCGACCGGCGGCGCACCCGACTGGTCGGCCGAGATCGATCCCGACGCGGCGCTCTTCTGCGGCAGCTCCTTCAAGGCTTTCGCCCTGGCCGAATACCTGCGCCAGGTGGGGACCGCCGAGTCGCGCCTCAAGGAATGGCTCGCGGAGCAGTGGGACCTCGACGCGAAGGTCTTCTCGCCCAGCAGCCCCGTCTTCAACCCGCCGCACCTGACGGGCAAGGTGACCGCGAGGACGGCACTCGAGGCCATGATCGCGCACAGCGACAACACGGCCACCGACATGGTGCTCCGTCGCGCGGGGGCCGACAACGTGCGTCGGTTCATCGCCACGATCGGCCTGCGTTCCGCCCGGATCCCGACGAGCACCCGGCGATTCATCGCCTATGTCAGCGGGCATCCCAACTGGCAGGACATGGACTGGCCGACGTTGATCGACCTGATCGCTCGGAAGGAGACCCCCTTTCCGCTCCGCCCGATCATCAACGACGTGGAGACGATGGTCTGCTCCCCTGCCGATTTCGTCTCGTTCTACTCCCGCGCCTTGCAGGGCGAGTTCTTCCCGAACCGGGCGAGCCTGCACGCGTTCCGGGCGATCCTCTCGACGGCGAACGCGATCGCCATGGTCATGCCGCTGGGCGTGAGCGCGTTCGCCAAGGGAGGCAGCATCGACTTCGGGCCCGATCACGTCATCTGCCTGGCCGGCGGCATGTGGGTCGCCAAACGCTGGGTCTACTTCGGCCTGATGACCAACTCGAACGACGAGGGCATCGAGCCCAGGTTCGTCGAAGCGGCCAGGAATATCTTCCGCATGGTGGCGGAAGATCTCGCCCGCTGACGATCGCCCCCGGCATTCCTGGTTAGAGTCCCGTCGATGCGACCGTTTGCTCGAGGTAGGGCGGTCGCATCCGAAAATTTTGCGTTCGACCTGTAAGATCGCTCGGAGCAGTTTGTGAATCCTTCCAGGAGGGTTCCTTGGCCGACGTTCCAACCACGCGGGCGAGTTTGCTGGTCCGCCTGAAATCGCCCCGCGACGAGCGGGCCTGGGCGGAGTTCGTCGAGATCTACGAACCGCTCATCCATCGCCTCGCCCGCGCCAAAGGGGTGCAGAAGGCCGATGCGGACGACCTCGCGCAGGACGTCTTCCGGGCCGTCGCCGGCGCGATCGAGAGGTGGGATATCGACCCGGCCCGGGGCTCGTTTCGCGCCTGGCTCTCGCGGATCGCCCGGAACCTGATCGTCAATTTGCTGGCGGCGCACGGCCGGCAGACCGCGAGTTTCGGGAAGGGGGGGACCGAGATGCTCGAACTCCTGGAAGCGTTGCCCGGGGTCGATGCCGATGCCGCCGAGTTCGACCTCGAGTATCGTCGCCAGGTCTTCGCCGTCGCGTCCCAGCGCGTCCGCGAGCACTTCCAGGAAACGACCTGGGAGGCCTTCTGGCGGGCGGGCGTCGAGAACCGTGACGTTGCCGAGGTCGCCGTCGAACTGGGCCTGACGCCGGGGGCCCTCTACGTCGCCCGCAGCCGAGTGATCGCCCGGCTCAGGCAGGAGATCGAACGGATCCGGGGCGATGAGGACGCGGAAGATTCATGAGCCCCGGGCCGCACTGTTGACGATTCCCCGGCGCTTCCACTGAGGGCCTTCGCCATGTCGACCTGCCCGAGCCCGGATCGCTGGCTCCGCCTGCTCCGCGACGACCCGACGCAGGACGACCAGGCGGAACTGGCCGCCCACCTCGAGACCTGTCCCAAGTGTCGAGCCACGCTCGACCGCCTCGCAGCCCAGAGCGGGATCTGGCACGACCTCTCGCTCCTCCGCGACCCCACGCTCGGGATGACCTCGGGCGGCTCGTTGAAAGAGGACACATCGGGCGATGACGACGAAGAGATCCCGCTGGGCCTGCTGGAGCCCACCGACGAGGCGGGACAACTCGGGAGGATCGGCCCTTATGACATCCTGCGCGTGATCGGCCGCGGGGGCATGGGCATCGTCTTCCTGGCGAGGGACAGGGCACTCGACCGGCTCGTGGCGATCAAGCTTTTGAGGCCCGGCATGGCCGCGACGGGCGCGGCGCGTCGGCGATTCGCGAGGGAGGCCAGGGCCGCGGCGGCGGTCGTCCATGAGCATGTCGTCACGATCCACGCCGTGGATATGTTGCCGCAAGGGGTTCCCTACCTGGTCATGCAGTACGTGGCCGGCAAGTCGGTCCAGGAGCTGATTGACGAAGGGAAGCCCCTCGAACTCGTCCAGATCCTCCGGATCGGCAGCCAGGCCGCCGGCGCCCTCGCCGCGGCCCACGCGCAAGGGTTGATCCACCGCGACATCAAGCCCGCCAATATCCTGCTCGAGGATGGCGTCGACCGGGTCAAGATCACGGATTTCGGGCTGGCGCGTGCGGTGGACGACGTGACCATCTCGCTCTCCGGGATGGTGGCCGGGACGCCGCAGTATATGTCGCCCGAGCAGGCCTGTGGCGAGCCCATCGATCACCGCACCGACCTCTTCAGCCTGGGAAGCGTCCTCTATGCCCTCTGTACGGGGCAGGCGCCGTTCCGGGGCAATTCCAGCATGGCCACGCTCAGAAAGGTCTGCGAGCACATGCCAAGGCCGATCCTCTCGTACAACCCCGAGATCCCCTCATGGCTGGTCAAGGTCATCGACCGGCTGCACGCCAAGAACCCGACCGACCGCTACGGCTCGGCCGCCGAAGTTGCCCTGTTACTCGGCGGCTGCCTGGCCCACGTCCAGCAACCGGCCACCATGCCCTTGCCGGCCGAACTCCTCCCGGCGCGGAACCGGCGGGCGATCGCCCTCTGGGGGGCTCTCCCGGTCGTCCTCATGCTGGCGATCTCGCTGGGATCCCCCGGGGCTCGTCAGGCCGCGGGCCGTGCTGTCGGCTACATGGCCGTCATGCTGCGGCTCAAGACGCCCGAGGGGATCCTCGTCATCGAGGCCGACGACCCGAACCTCAATATCAAGCTCGACGGCAACGACCTCTTCATCAACGGCGCGGGCGTCCAGGAGCTGAGGGTCTCGGTCGGCCCGCACAGCGTCCAGGCCCTCAAGGACGGCAAGGTCCTGCGCGACGAACTGGTGTCGATCACTCGCGGAGGCCGTTCGGTGTTGAAGGTCCGCAGGGAGCCGGAACCGGAGCCGACTCGGGCCTCGAAGGCGAAGGCGGATCAACTTCGAATCGCTCTGGCCCTGGCTGACGAGCCGCGCCCTCCCGTGAATGAAGTGTCGCAAGAGGTGGAGCGAATGGCCGAGGCGCTGAAGCTAAATCCTCCGCCTCCGCGCAATCGCGTCGCTGCTGGGGGGATGCGACTCTTCATGCGTGACCTGGTCGAGGGCCGGACGTATCTGATCGTCGAGCCATTACAGCTTGGTATGGCCTTCGCCGAGATGCCCGACTGGTCGCACGACGGCAAGCGCATCATCTTCCAGATCCAGCCGAGGAAGAACGACTGGACCCAGACCCTGATCGTCACGATCGAGGTCCGCGACGGGAAGCCCCACTTCCAGTTCCTCGGGACGGGTTGCTGCGTGAGCTTCTCGCCCGACGGTCGGAAGATCGCCTTTACCCTCGTTCTCCCCGACAATCCCGGCGAGCTGAGGGGGAACTACCTGATGGACTCCGATGGGACCAATCGGCAGCACATCGGCGAGTTCGCTCCTATGAGGTGGTCGCCCGACGGCAAGCGGTTGGCCTTCAACAATATGGTGACTCCCACCGAGGTAACGATCTACGACGTCGCGACGAAGGAACGCACCGTGGTCAACGTGCCTGGCCAGACGATCTCTTCCTGGGCTCGTTGGGTTGGCAACGATCGGCTCGTCGCGAGCATTGGAGCTGTGGCCTCGCCGGATTCTCTCGCCCTCTTGGACGTCAGCCAGCCAGCGCAATCGAAGGTGGTCAAAACCCTCTGGAAGCGGTCGACGGGGCCGGACGTCTTCGCGCGTTGGCCCATCATCTCGGCCGTCACGGGGGACCTCTTCTTCACCGGAGACGACGAGCAGGTCGATCATGATCGGACGATCTACACCCTTCCCGCGAAAGCTCGCGAAGGGGACCCCCCGATTCAGCTCGACACCGGCGGGTTCAAGCTGAGTGGCCTCAGCCTCTCCCCCGACGGCCGCTACCTCCTCTTCGCCTCGGATCGCCTGGACGGCTTCCAGTGACGACGGGAGCCGAATCCCGCAGTTCGATCGCACGGTGGTGCATGTTTACTGCTTGATATTCGTGTCTTGAAAATGTCTTCCCCGGAGTTGCTCCAAGTCATGGGCAACGGATGGCCGAACAACTCGGCCATCCGTTGCCCATTTGCTTAAAAACATGAGTTGGCGTAGGAGCACTTTTGCGGATTGCAGTTGGCTATGTTTGTTGGATTATTTCTGCATGGTAGTGATCCCATTAATGCTGTTAGCGGAGTCGAATCTCAATGCGCCCCGCGACGGGAGCCTGGCTTCACGGCGAGTTTTTGCCGCCGGTACGGATCCCGCATGAACCGAACTCAGTCGCGAGATAGGCCGATGCCTGGGTTGTCGGCCCGAAGAGAGATGAGCGGAGTGGCTTGTTTCAAGGGGCCTGGTCGAGAACTCAGGTGTTCATTTCAGTGAGTGGTAGGATGCGGCGCAGGTAGTGGCCGATCCCCTTGGCCTGGTTCCAGTGCTTGGGGTAGCCGAGCGACACTTCCTCGAAGCGAGTGCCGTCCCGCCAGTCCGTGCCGCGGATGTGCAGGTGCCCGCTGACGACGACGTCGGCCCGGAATCGGCGGTGCCAATCCTCGGTCCGCCTCGTGCCGCACCAGGGGCTGAATCGCGGGATGCGGAAGAGTCGGACGAGGTCGTAGCGAAGCGGGTAATGGTTGACGATCACCGTCCGCCGATCCGAGGGCAGGCCCATCAGGCGAGCCTCGGTCGTTGCCAGGCGCGCGTCGCACCAGTCCTGGATCGTGGAGTAGGGGGTCGGCTTCAGGTATCTCTCGTCGGCGCACTCGATCCCTTCCTCGCGGGCCCAGCGTTTGGCGGCCTCGGGGTCGAACCCATCCGGCGAGAAAGTGTAGTCGTAGAGCAGGAAGAGGGGGGCGATGATGGTCGGAGCCCCGCCGCCGGGCCACTCGACGTAGGGATCTTCGGGGGTGACGACGCCGTATTCCCGACAGACCTCCACGAACCGCTGGTAACGCCCGACTCCGGCGAGCTCCGGCTGCCTGGGGGTCGTCCAGAGCTCGTGGTTCCCGGGGACCCAGAAGAGTTTCGCGAAGCGAGGCCCGAGGGTCTCCCAGGCGAACCGGAGTTCGGCCTCGGTCTCGCCGACGTCGCCGGCGACGATGAGCCAGTCGTCCGGCAGAAAAGGGAGGGTCGGGAGCGCGTCGCGGTTGATCTCATATCCGAGGTGGAGGTCGCTCAGGGCCCAGAGCTGCATGGATTAGAGGCTCGCATAGGATCACTCACGACAGCGCCTCGGGCGGCGGCCTATCCATGACCCGGGCGCGAGAATCGACGCGGGCGACCCCTATCGCCTCGATCCGCCTCCCGACCCGACCGTCGATCTTGCAGGCGATCACGCTCGACCCTCGGGGTGGAATGCGCAGCGAACGGGGTCGCCTCGTTCATCAGGATACTGGATCCCGACGGTCGAAGTGACCCCGATCTTGTCGCGCTGCTCGTGCCCCTCGGATCTGAGATCCCAGATCCGAGGGGTCGTCGGCCACCTCGTCAGGCCGAGCCGACGAGCTTGGCCTTCTTCGGATCCGAATCGCCCGGAGTCATCGCCGCGGAGAGGTCCTCGGGGATGAGGATCTCGAAGAGATGGCTGGCCCCGTCGCTGCCCACCGTGTCCAGGGCGGTATCGAACGCCATCATGGACATCGACGAGGAGGAACCTCCTCCATCGGATCCACCGGTCCCATTGACGACCTGGGTTATCGGGGTGGCCGTGCTGGCCTCGAAGGTCGAGTCGCCATTGTAAACGGCGCCGATGTCGTGCGAGCCGATCCCGAGCACCGCCGTGGTGAATGCGGCGAGGCCGTCGGAGCCTAGCGTGACGGTGGCGAGGGGGGTCGAGCCGTCGAAGAAGGTGACCGTGCCGGTAGGGATTCCCGACGCGGCGGAGGCCGCGACAGCCGCCGTGAACGTGACCGTCTGGCCGATGGTCGACGACGATGCCGAGGAGTTCACAGTGACGTTGGTCGCGAGCTTGTTCACGACCAGGCTGAGGACGTCCGACGTGCTGCCCGTGAACGTCGAGTCGCCGGCGAAGGCGGCCGTGATCTGGTGGGAGCCGATCGAGAGCGCGGAGGTGACGAGGGTGGCGGTGCCGGAGCCGTCGATCGCGACGGTGCCCAGCGGCGCTCCGCCGTCGAGGAAGGTGACGGAGCCCGCCGGTGTGCCCGCCCCCGCCGCCACGGTCGCCGTCAGCGTCACGATGCCGGCCGGGGCCGTGGAAGCCGAGAGCGTGGTAGAGGTGGCCGCCTGGATGACGGGCTGCCCGAAGACGACGTCGACCCAGTAGTTGGTGCCGTTGTAGCTCTGTTCGGGGAATCCGCCGGCGCCGTAGGAGAAGACGCCGTTGTTGCCGGCGGGGGCGTGGAGCGGTCCGGAGTCGGCGCCCGAGGAGTTGAAGTACCCGCTGGTGTAGGCGTATCCGCCGTTGGGTGCGTAGTATCCCGCAACGTAGGTGGCGCCCGGGGCGATGGGGACGGGTGTCGGGAAGGAGACCTGCTGCCAGCCGTCGGAGCCGTCGTCGGCGAAAGTGGCGGTCGCGAGGAGGTTCCCGGAGGCGTCCCAGAGGTAGCCGACGTGGGTGCCGGTGTTGCCCGGGCCCTTGTAGAATCTCACCCCGGTGACGTAGCCCGGGGCGTCGGAGGTGAATCGCACGCCGAGGACGAGCGAGGCGGTGTCGTTCGCGGAGGCGACGGCCGGGGTGGCGGAGTTGGGGAAGAGCGTGCTGCTCGTGAAGGTGGATCCGAGGGCCGTGGTGAACGACCAGGTCACCGGCGCCGTCAGGGCGTTGCCGGCCGTGTCGAGCGCGGCGCCGATCGAGGCCGTGTAGGTCGTGGATGGAGACAGGCCCAACTGCGGCATCAGGGTCAGCGTGATGCTGCCGTCGCTCGCCGTCGTCCACGAGACGTTGACCGGTACGGCATGCCCCGACGAATCCGCCAGCGAGTATGTCACCGAGCCCGGATCCACCGACCCGCCGAACGTCGCCGTCACGCTCGACGACAGGCCCACGTTGGACTCGCCAGGCCCGGGGGTGACGCCGACCTTGTAATAGCTTATCGCGTTCGATGTGCTGCCCGTGAACATCGCCGAGCCGCCGAAGACGGCTGTGATCTGGTGGGCTCCCGCCGGCAGGGTCGAGGTGACCAGGGTGGCGACGCCCGAGCCGTCGAGCGTCACCGTGCCCAGCGACGTGCTCCCGTCGAGGAAGGTCACCGAGCCCGCGGGCGTGCCGCCGCCGGACACTGCCACGGTCGCCGTCAGGGTCAGGGTCCCTCCCGAGCCCGAAGAGGTCGAGGCGGCGAGAGAGGTGTTGGTGGCCGCCTGGACGACGGGCTGCCCGAAGACGACGTCGACCCAGTAGTTGGTGCCGTTGTAGCTCTGTTCGGGGAATCCGCCGGCGCCGTAGGAGAAGACGCCGTTGTTGCCGGCGGGGGCGTGGAGCGGTCCGGAGTCGGCGCCCGAGGAGTTGAAGTACCCGCTGGTGTAGGCGTATCCGCCGTTGGGTGCGTAGTATCCCGCAACGTAGGTGGCGCCCGGGGCGATGGGGACGGGTGTCGGGAAGGAGACCTGCTGCCAGCCGTCGGAGCCGTCGTCGGCGAAAGTGGCGGTCGCGAGGAGGTTCCCGGAGGCGTCCCAGAGGTAGCCGACGTGGGTGCCGGTGTTGCCCGGGCCCTTGTAGAAGCGGAGGCCAGTGACGTAGCCGGATGCGTCGGAGGTGAATCGCACGCCGAGGACGAGCGAGGCGGTGTCGTTCGCGGAGGCGACGGCCGGGGTGGCGGAGTTGGGGAAGAGCGTGCTGCTCGCCAAGGTGGATCCCACGGCCGTGGTGAAGGACCAGATCATCGGCGCCGCCAGGGCGTTGCCGACGAGGTCCAAGGCCGAGCTGATCGTGACGGTGTAGGTCGTCGAGGGCGAGAGCTGCGATTGCGGCGTCAGGATCAGGGTGTTGCCGATCCCCGGTCTGGAGTCGCCTGGCGTCGGAATCCACGAGGCCGTCACGGGCACCGCCTGACCCGAGGCGTCGACCAGGGAGTATGCCACCGATCCGGGGTCGACGGTCTCGCTGAACGTCACGGTCACGCTCGACGCCGGGCTGACGTTGTTGTCGCTCGCGTGCGGTGTCGTGGCGACGATGGTCGGGGCCGTGTGGTCGCCCAGGCTGTTGCTGAAGACGGGATCGACCCAGTAATTCGCCGAGTTGTAGGAGTTGCTCGGGAAGGCGCCCGGTGCACCGAAGACGCCGTTGCCGCCGACGAGGCCGCTCGCCGAGGCGTGCAGCACCCCGGAATCGACCCCCGAGTTGGCGAAATACCCGCCGGTGTAGGCATACCCGCCGCTCGGGGCCGTGTACGAGACCACGTAGGTCGTGTTGGGCATGATGAGGACCGGCTGAGCGAACGTGACCTCCTGCCAGCCCGAGGCCGATTCGCTGGTGAAGGTCGCGCTGGCGATGAGCGCGCCGGCGGAGAACTTCAGGAAGCAGACGGCCCCGCAATTGCAGCCCGGGCAGGGGCCGAACTGGAGCGTGTCATTCGCGGCCCAGATGTGGGCGACATGCGTCCCGATGTTGAGGGGGCCCTTGTAGAACCGGACGCCCGTGACGTAGCCGCCGACGTCCGACTGGAACTTGACGCCGACCTCCACGGCGCCCGAGTCATTGGCCGAGGCGACGGCCGGAGTCGCCGACGTGCCGAAGAGCGTCTCGTCGATGACCTGATTCGTCGTGAACGACCAGGAAATCGGGGCCATCAAGTTGCCGGACAGGTCCTGGGCTCCGCTCAGGTTGGCCGTGTAAGTCTTCGAGAAATCGAGCGCCTGGTTGGGGATCAGCGCGACGGTGTGGCTGGCCGTGTCGTAGGTGACGGTCGTGGCGATGGTGTTGCCGGCCGGGTCGGTCAGCGTGAACGCGATCGTGCTCGACTGGACCGGCTCGCTGAAGACCGCGATGACGCTGAGGGCCGGGGCCGCGTTGGCAACGAGGGTGGCGCCGGGGGTCGGCGACTTCGAGATCACGGTCGGAGGCGTGACGTCGCGTGCGGCGGTGGTGAACGTCCACTGCAAGGGGGCCGCCATCGCCAGGCCGCCGGCGTCCTGGGCTCCGCTGAGGGTGGCGGTGTAGGTCGACAGGACATCGAGCGGGGAGATGGGGGTGAGGGTCACGACGCCCGTCGTCGGCTCATAGCTGAAGGATGATGGGACGACGTTGCCCGAGGCGTCCTGCAGCGTGAAGACGATCGAGCCCGGCTGCACCGGCTTGCTGAATGTCGCCGAGATCGTGGTGCCGATCGAGGGGACATCCGTGGCGTTGGCCGAGGGCTGCGTGATGCTCGCCGTGGGGACGAGCGCGTTGCTGAAGACGACGTCGACCCAGTAGTTGGTCGCGTTGTAGCTGGCATTCGGGAACCCGGTCCCGGCGCCGTAGTACACGCCGTTGCCCCCGGGGGTCGCGTTGGAGAACGCATGGAGCGCGCCGGAGTCGGTCCCCGAGCCGGCGAAATAGCCGCCGGTGGCGACGTAGCCCCCTTGCGGGGCGTAGTACGAGACGGTGTAGGTCGCGCCCGCGTCGATCGCGATCGGCTCGGCGAAGTCGGCCTGCTGCCAGCCCGAGGCGGACTCATTGGTGAACGTCACCGTGCCCAGCAATTGCCCGGCGGCATTCCAGAGGTGGCCGACGTGCGTGCCGAGGCTCGCCGAGCCTTTGTAGAAGCGGATCCCAGTGATGTAGCCGGCGACGTCGGACTCGAACCTGACGCCCAGCTCGTTGGCCGAGAAATCGTTGACCGAGGTGAGTGTCGGCGTCGTCGCGGGGCTCCACAAGGTCGCGTTCACGACCGTGGACGTCGTCGTGAATGTCCACGAGGCGGGGATCATCGGGTTCCCGGCCAGGTCGAGCGCACCGGAGAGGGTCGCGGTGTACGTCGTCGAGGGTTCCAGCCTCGCGTCGGGCGAGAATGTGACCTTGCCCGTCGACGGGTCGTAGGCCACCTCTCCGCTCAGGAGGTATCCCCCGGAGTCCTGCAGGGTGAACTTGATGGTCCCCGCCTGGACGGGTTCGCTGAGGATGGCCGTGAGCTGCGAGATCGAGGTCGGGACCGCGGCGGACGAGTCCGCCGGCGTCAGGCCGCTCGCGGTCGGGGGCGTGTTGTCGACCTTGATGGTGACGGCGTTCGAGCTGATGACGTCGCCGGAGAAGTCGTGCGCGACGCTCGTAAGGACATATGTGCCATCGGCAACGACCGAGGAATCCCAGGTGATCCGGTAGGGGGCCGACGTGACCACCGGCCCGATGTTCGTCCCGTTGAGCTGGAACTGGACGCCGGCGATCCGCGTCGGGTCCGTGGAGAAGGCCGAGGCGACGATCGTGCCGTGCGCCAGCCCCGCGGTCGGATTCGTGAGGACGAGCCCCGGGGGCGTGGTGGTGCTCGCCGGGTTGGAGATGGTGACGCTCGGGCCATTGAGCGTGGTCAGGTTGCCGGCGGAGTCCCGGACCACGGCGGAGAGGGTGTACGCCCCGTTGAACTGCGTCCGGGTGTCCCAGGCCAGGGTGTAGGGGGCGCTCGTGATCTCCTCGCCCAGCGTCGCCCCATTGAGGAGGAACTGGACGCCGGCGACCATCACGTTGTCGGAGACGCCCGCGCTGATGGTGGTCGTGCCGCTGACGGTCGCCCCGGGCGCGGGGCCCGTGATCGAGCCGGTCGGGGGCGTCGAGTCGAGCGGCCCGTTGATGGGCGTGCTCATGTCGCCCTGGATCTCGGCGGGGCTCAGCGCCCGGTCGTAGATGCGGACCTGGTCGATGAGGCCGCTGAAGTAGTCGCCCCACTGCGAATCCCCGCCGATGCGGAGGGCCCCCGTGGAGGTGGTGATGGGGCCGCTGCCGGCCAGCGTGTTCACGAGGACGCCGTTGACGTAGATCTGCAGGTTGGTCCCGTCGTAGCTCGCCGTCAGGAAACTCCAGGTGTTCAGGGGGAGGCTCGAACTGCCCGAGGCGTTCTGGTCGCCGGCGGAAGTGCCGGTGTAGGCCTGCGGGGGCAGGTTGGACCCGCTGGCGCCCGACAGCGAGTAGACCAGGCCGCCCGACCTCTCCTTGGCCAGGATCGTCGTGCTGCCCGAGGGATTCGACGCGGGCTTGACCCAGGCCTCGAGCGTCATGCCGGCGGTCAGGTCGAGCGAGCTCGAGTCGGCGACCGTGACCCAGCTATTCGACCCGTTGAACGAGAGGGCCTGGCCGAAGAGGCCCGGCGCCCAGGTCGTGTTCGAGGCCGTCCCCTGGTTCCCGTTCCCCGAGAGGTCGGTGACGGTCGTCCCGCTCCCCTCGTCGAAGTCGTAGGCCGCGACCAGCCCGCTCGTGCTCGTCGGCAGATAGTAGGCGGTGGCGGTGATGCCCGCCGAGGGGGTCTCGAGATTGCCGCTGTCGTCGACGGCCCGGGTCTTGAACACGACCGGCCCGGCGCGATCGACCGTCCAGGTGTAGCTCCAGTCCTCACGGCCGACGGCCGGATGCCAGGTCGCGCCGCCGTCGGTGGAGATCTCCACGCCCGCCACGACGCCCCCCCCCGAGTCGACCGCGGTGCCGGAGATCGTGATCGTCGAGCCGACGGGGAAGCTCGCCCCGGCGCTCGGAGTGGTGATGGTCGAGACGGGAGGGGTCGTGTCGGTCGACGCGGTGGCCGGCACGAGCCCCGGCTGCAAGGTGGAGGGCTGAGCGTACATGTCGGCGAAGAGGTTCACCGTCGCCTGCTGCATCGCCAGGTCGGGCGTGGTGGGGGTGTTGTTGTGGTTGCCGTCGAGCCCCCATGACCACTGGACCGTGCCCGCGCCGAAGACCAGAGCCCCGCTCGCGGCGCGGTAGAGCGAGATCTGGTGCGTCGAGGTCCCCGGGCCGACCGATGTCCCCCACGGCACGATGACGTGGCTCGTGGTGCTGAACGTCGTGGAGGACATGGTCATGAGCCCCGCGGGCTGGAAGCCGTTGTCCAGGGGCTCGTCGGTCTCGTAGCCGACCACGTACTGGCCCAGCGTGGCCACCTGCCCCGGGGCGAGGTCGGCGACGCTCGTGTTCCGCCAGAAGCGCAGGTCGCCGTCGGAGGCCGGGACGTTCATGCTGATCCCGAGGTCGACGTTGGTCCGGTCGTTCATGTAGGCCTGGCCGGTCAGCGCGTTCTCGGGCCGGCCCCCGTCGGAGGGGGATCCGAAGCGCTGGTCGCGCCAGGTCCCGGTCGAGATATAGGTGGGGGCCTGGTCCATCGGGTCGATCGCGACGCCGACCTGCGACTCCTTGTAGCTGATGACCGTGCGGTAGGCGTCGCCGGAGGGAGAGGCGAGGCTCGGCGCCCAGCGGGTCTTCCAGTAGCCCTCGTTGCCGCTGAAGAATCCGAGATTGACCCCCGCGTCGAGGGCGGCCTCGATGTTGTCGCGCTGCTCCGCCGACCAGTATTCGTCGTGTCCGACCGACAGGAAGACCTTGTGGTTCAGGATGAGGTTGCCGTATCGGGCGGTGTCGACGTCCGTCGTATAGGTGACGTCGTAGCCGTTGGCTTCCATCCAGCGGACCATCGGGTATTCCGCGTGGAGCGGCGAGTTGTAGTCGCCGAGGCCGCCGGAGATCGCGTTCAGGATCAGCGGGCGGTTGTAGCTAACCGCGAGGGCGTGGCCGCGGTTCTGGAGGTCGGGGTTGGTGCCGTCGTAGCTGTAGAGGCTGCTCCCCTGGTAGCTGTCCGTGCCGTCCCAGGTGTTGTAGGCCTGCCAGGTGCTGTCCGACGTCTGGAACATGATGTCCGAGGTGCTGGCATCGTCGCGCACGACGAAGAAAATCTGGCTCGCACCGCCGGTATCGTCGCGCCTGACGTTCGCGAAATAGATGCCCGAGGTGGCGTCCGAAGGGACGGCCCAGGACGCCGAGACCGCCCAGTTGCCCGCGTCGACGAGGCCCGTCGCGTAGTCGGTCATGGGGGCGGGCTGGTCCTGCCTGAGCGTGTCCGATGACGGGATCGTCGTGACGAGCCGGGCGCCGTCCCCCTGGTAATAGCCCATCCGGAAGATGTCGATGTGGTACGAGGCCCCCGACGGGTCGTTGATGCTGAAGTCGATGGCCTGGCCCTGGTCGACGCTGATGTCGGTCGTGAACCCCTGGATGCTCGTGTCGCCCACGCCCGGGACCTGCCACACGCTCTCGGGCGTGCCGGGCAACTGGTTCTCCGCGACGATCGGGTTCACCGAGAGCAGCGTGCGATCCTCGAGAGACTCGAGGCTAGGTCGGCGTTGGTGGGGGCCAGCTTGTCGGCCACGGGCAGGGGACGTCGAAATGCCGCGACGAGATTGCCGGCGCTTCATCTTATGCCTCATCTTGTGATGCAAATAGATGGAAATCGCTACTCGTGAATGCAATAGCGAACCGGCGGCCTCGGGGGGCCATCGAGCCGTCGGTTGTGTTCGACCCATCATCGGGCCGCCCGTCCCGGGCGTTGCTCGGCGAGGGAGGTTTCGCCGCAAGCCGGTCGTTGCGCTGCCAGAGTCGTATCTATATCTGCGGCATCTTAAACGTTGGATCATCAGATCGCTACAGTAAATATCGTGCGAGACCTTATAATTCGAAATTGCGGAGCGGATGACTTGTTTTGTTCCGGAATGGTGGAGAATAGTCCGCAATAGACTTGCTATTGGCTCCTCGATGTTGCACCTTCGCATCAAAGTGCCAGGAGGTTGCATTCCTCGACTCGCGGCGTGATCTAAAAATCAAAGACGAAGCGTCGCGGCCGCTTGGGATAGGCCGTGGGTTGCAGTCCGACTTGGAGCTCGCGCCGACGTGAGGGCGTCCCCCGGGCCGTAGAGTATCGTGGGTTGCAGGCTCTCCTCACGAGGAACCCTTGGGTTACAATGCTTATGGCCTAATTGTATAGCAATGATATAAGAGGCATGGGATAAGCGGTGGGTTGCAGTTTTGATGGAGTGCTCTAGGGTTGATAGGCGATTATTGTCGTATATAAGGCCGTGGGTTGCAGCTTTCTGTTCATAGAAAGCCGTGGGTTGCAGGGCTGGCTCGTTGGGAATTCTGGAAGAATTGAGTTAAAATTATATATGGTGTTGTGCGTGAAAACGGCGAGGCCGCGACGAGGCATCCACCTGCCGGCGCGACGACCTGGATCATGGCCGGCTCGGCAGACCCACTCCTCGCCGAAGCCTGCCGGTTTGTGCTCGCGTTTGTGATGTCGAAGGGCCTGGCCGACGGCGAGGTGTGGGACTCGACAGGGCCGCACTCGAGGCGGATGCAGCGTCAGGGGTGGTTGGGGGAGGGACGAGGCTCGGCCGATGTGGGGGCAGGGGGCCATGGCCGCCCCCTTCTCGTTCGGGAAGATCCCCCAGGGCCATGGTCTCCGGCCCTGGAGCGTTTCGTAGGAGTCAGTCGTGCGAGGCGGCCACAAGATCGCGCGTACGGGTGTATTGCCGAGGCGAGCAACCCATGACTCGCTTGAAGGCCGTGCTGAAGGCGCTCTCCGATTCGTACCCGAGCGAGAGCGAGATGACGGAGACGGAATCGCCCGAGTTCCTCAGCCTGTCCCCGGCGAGGAGCATTCGCCAGCGCGTCAGGTAGTCGATGGGGCTCGAGCCCACGGTTTCCTTGAACCTCGCGGCGAAGCCCGACCGCGACATCCCCACGCTTTCCGCCAACTCCTGGATCGTCCAGGGGTGGGCTGGCTCGCCGTGCATGGCGTTGATCGCAGGGCCGATCTGCTCGTCCGCCAGGGCGAAGAGCCAGCCGACCCCCCCGTTCAGGCCCTCCGCGAGGTGGGCGCGGAGCGCCTGGACCAGCATCAGGTGGGAGAGGTGCTGGAGGACGAGGTAGCTGCCGGCCTGGGGCTCGCGCAGCTCCGCCATCATCCGCTCGATCGACCAGCGGAGCGCCAGCCGGTCCGCCTCATTCTTGATGTGGACGATCGGCGGGAGCATCCCGAGCAGGATGCTGGCGTGGCTCTTCTCGAAGTCGAAGTAACCCCCGACGCCCGAGACGTCTCCTCCCCCGTTCCAGACGGAGATGGCCCCTTGCAAGGGCCGCTTGTAAATCGACCGGAAGTCGACCGGCGGCAGGGCGAGGTCGCTCGTCAGGCGGAACGGACGACCCAGCGGCAGGAGGAAGGCATCTCCGGCCTTGAGGTGCACCGCCTCGGCCACGCCCTCCACGACGAGCCAGCACTGGCCGGAGACGATCGCATAGCACTTGATCCCGTCGTGTTCGGCGAACTGGAGCGACCAGTCGCCGCCGACGTCGAAGCCGCCGCACATCGTGTTTTGAGGCTTCAGCAGCGAGAGCACGCCCGAGAGCGGGTCCATGAGGCCTCCTGGACGATCGCGAAGATTATTTGGACCCTGGAGCATAGAACGTCTCTGGGTGAAAGCCTACCGTGGTGATCGTTGGCTCGAAAGTCAAATCTAGGAGGGGGGACTTCCTGATGCGTGTTTTCGTCACGGGTGCGACGGGTTTCATCGGAACCGAGGTCGTTCGCGACCTCCTCAAGGCGGGCCACTCGGTCCTGGGCCTTTCCCGCTCGGACAAGGGGGCATCAGCCCTCTCCGCCGCCGGCGCCGAGGTTCATCGGGGCGACCTCGAGGATCTCGACAGCCTGAAGAGCGGGGCGGCGGCCTCGGATGGGGTGATCCACCTCGGATTCATCCACGACTTCTCGCGGTTCCAGGAGGTCTGCGAGGCCGACCGCAAGGCCATCACGGCCATCGGCGACGCTCTCGCCGGCTCCGACCGCCCCTTCGTCGTCACGTCCGGCACCGGCATGGGGACGAAAGTGCCCGGCGAGCCCTCGACCGAGGATCACTTCGACCCCCACCACCCGAACCCCCGCGCGGGCTCGGAGATCGCGGCGGAAGCCGTCGCCGGCCGCGGTGTTCGCGTGACGGTGGTGCGACTCCCGCAGGTGCACAACACGGAGAAGCAAGGCCTCGTCACGCCGACGATCGCCATCTCCCGCGAGAAGGGGGTCTCTGCCTACGTCGGCGACGGTCAGAACCGTTGGCCCGCGGCCCACGTCCTCGACGTCGCCCCCGTCTACCGCCTGGCCCTCGAGAAGGGGCCGAATCGGGCGAGGTACAACGCCGTCGCCGAGGAGGGCGTGACGGCCAAAGCCATCGCCGAGGCCATCGGCCGAGGCCTCAAGATCCCGGTCGTCTCCCTCTCGCCCGAGGAGGCCGCCGCCCACTTCGGCTGGATGGCCTTCTTCGCCGGGCTCGATATGCCGGCCTCCAGCGCCCTGACGCAAGAACGCCTGGGATGGCACCCGGTCCAGAAGGCCGGGATGATCGAGGACCTCGACCACATGAACTGGTCGGCCGTCTGACAAGTCGTTGACGGGAGCGACTCCCCCCTAGCTCCTGGCGGCGCCGAGTCCCTCCATCAGCAGTTGCCAGACGTCGTCGTAGGCCTCGTCGAGGCTCGGATCCGCCCACTCCGAGGCGTGCGCCGGGTGGTGGAACCGGGACGTGGCCACCAGGACCGCTCGGCCGGCGGCGACGGGGTCGACCTTGCGGAACGAGCCGTCCTGCACACCCGCGTCGACGATCGTCGCGAGCAGGTGGATCAACTCGTCGATGTGGGCCGCGACGATCGACTTGGCGTCGGCCGCCAGCGACCTGTAGGCGGTGAAGAGCTCGGAGTCGTTGGTGGCCCTCCGGCGCTTGACGGCGATGAGCGCATCGACGAACTGCCGCAACCTCTCGGGAGCCGGGCCGGGCCTGGCGACGATCTCCCGGAGCGGCTCCATGGTCGCCTCGACCCAGCGGCCGACGACGAGGTCGCGCAGCTCGGCCTTGCTCGCGACGTGCTTGTAGACGGCCGTGTGGCTCACGCCCAGGGCCCTCGCCACGTCCACGACGGTCGCCTTGGCCGGGCCGAAGCGCCTGATGACGTCTTCGGCCGCGGCCAGGATGCGATCACGGGTGAGCGGGGCGTCGGCGGGGGGCATGGGAACCTCTCGAGCGCATCAAGGCTTCGCGGCGGCAATCCCGTCCAGTTCCGCCAGCGTCTCCGGATCCAGGGTCAAACTGGCGGCGGCCAGGTTCTCCCGGAGGTGGCCCCGGGACGACGTCCCCGGTATCAAGAGGATATTCGGGGACCGGTGCAGCAGCCAGGCCAGCGCGACCTGCATCGGCGTGGACCCGAGGCGGCTCGCGACCTCCGACAGCGTGGACGACTGCAGCGGGGTGAACCCGCCGAGAGGAAAGAACGGTACATAGGGGATGCCCTGCCTGTCCAGTTCCTCGATCAGGTCGTCGTCGTGGCGGTGGGCCAGGTTGTAGAGGTTCTGGACGCAGGCGACCTCGGTAATCGCCTGGGCCTCGGCTACCTGGGTCGACGTGACGTTGCTCAGGCCGATGTGGCGGATCAGGCCTTGCTGTTTCAGTTCGGCCAGCACCGACACCTTCTCGGCGATGGAGCCTTCCTCGGGGCCGTGGCCCGAGCCCATGTGGCGATAGTTCACGACGTCGAGCGCCTCGAGGCCGAGGTTCTTCAGGTTGTCGTGGACCCCCTGGATCAACTCGTCTCGCGAGACGGCGGGCTGCCATGACTTGTCGGGTGGGCGCTTACCGCCGAGCTTGGTGACGATCACCAGGTTCTCGGGATACGGGTGCAAGGCCTGCTTGATGATCTGGTTCGTGACGTGCGGGCCGTAGAAGTCGCTGGTGTCGATGTGGTCGACGCCCGACGCGACGGCCTCGCGGAGCACGGCGACGGCCTCATTCGGATCCTTGGGCGGCCCATAGATGCCGGGGCCGGAGAGCTGCATCGCGCCGTAGCCCATCCGGTGGACCGTCAGCGAGGTGCCGGGGAACACGTATCGGCCGCCGAGCGAAACGTCTGACATGATTTGGCTCCTTTCCCTGGGTGAACCGGGGGAAGTTTATGGAGGGTGGTGACAGAAGTCAAAATTTGAAACTCGTATTCTTGTGTCGGTGGCTGGAGTCGGTGGCCGGCTCGGGAGAATCCACGCGACTATAAGGATGGTGCGGTCGGCCTGTTCAAATTTGTCATCTTCGCGCACGATCCGGGCACCAAGTCCAATCTCTCCCCCCCAGGGGCCCTAAAATGAAACGCAAGGCCTTCCAGCCTCAGGCCGCGGAACTGGAATCGAAGCTCCTGCTCAGCTACATGGGAGCCCCCGCCCCCTCGACGGCCGAGGTCTCGATCCTCGCCGATCGGAGCGGGTCGACCCCCGCTACGGCGATCACCAACTCGGTCAAGGGCAACTACTTCGCCGCCGAGGACAACCGCGCGGCCGATGCCCCGTTGCACGTCCAGCTCAACGGCAATGGAAGGGTCAACGGCCTCGGCCGGGCGAAACTCTCGGGCTCGCTCGATCTCGGCGGGTTCCGGGTCGCCGGCATGAACGACGTGGGCGGCACGCTCACCCTGAGCAACGGCAAGGGGACCGTGAAGCTCGAATTGTCCGGCGCCGGAGGCTTCAATCAGGTCCCGAACGGCACGTTCGTCACCAACGTCACTGCAACCTCGGGCACGGGAGCCTATCGAGGCTTCCAGAGGAGCGGCACGGTGACCTTCCACTTCGGCGAGAGCCAGGTCCGATCCATCAAGTCCCCGAGCCCCATCGGCGGCGCGATGACGGTCACCCTGAGCCTGAAGCCGCTGGTCAAGTAAGGTCGAACGGATCTCGACCTCGACCCCCAACACGACAAGGAGGATCGATCACACATGGCCCAGATGGTTTTCTTCAATCTGCCGGTGAAGGATCTCGAGAAGTCGAAGGCCTTCTTCAGCCACCTCGGCTACTTGTTCAACCCGCAATTCACCGACGAGAACGCCGCGTGTATGGTCATCAGCGAGCACATCTACGCCATGCTCTTGACCCACGCCAGGTTCAAGGATTTCACCCCTCGCGAGATCTGCGACGCGACCAAGAGCACCGAGGTCCTCATCTGCCTCTCGTGTGAAAGCCGCGCCAGGGTGGACGAGATCGTCTCCAAGGCCGTGGCCGCCGGCGGTGCGCCCCACATGGAAGCCAAGGACTACGGGATGATGTACGGCCACGGCTTCACCGACCCCGACGGCCACATCTGGGAAGTCATGTGGATGGACCCCTCCGCGGTCCAATAAACCGGCGCGACGGGATCGTTCGCTTGAGTCTGTCAGGAGGGAAGGGGGGCGGCTTCCGCGTCCGGCCCCCTTCCCATTCAACCTCGGGCGAGTGCAGGATTTGGCGTAATTTTGTACACTCGTGGACATCCGTGTGGTAGATTGCTTGTCGGAGCTTCCCGGAGGTCGAGGGCGCGAACGTGAGCGGGCCCGAACGGCAGCGAAAGGTCATTCATATCGACATGGACGCGTTCTATGCGTCCGTCGAGCAGCGCGATGATCCTGAACTTCGCGGCAAGCCCGTCGCCGTCGGGGGCTCGCGCGAGCGGGGGGTCGTTGCGGCCGCGAGCTATGAGGCACGTCGGTTCGGCGTCCGGTCGGCCATGCCATCGGTCACCGCGAAGCGGAAGTGCCCCGACCTGATCTTCGTGAAGCCGAGGTTCGACGTCTACAAGGCCGTCTCGCAACAGATCCGCGCGATCTTCGCCGAGTACACGTCGCTCATCGAGCCGCTCTCGCTCGACGAGGCCTACCTCGACGTCACCGAGAATCGGAAGGCGATCCCCTCGGCGACCCAGATCGCCGAGGAGATCCGGGCGAAGATCCGCGCCGAGACCGGCCTGACGGCGTCGGCGGGGGTCTCCTACAACAAGTTCCTCGCGAAGATGGCCTCGGACGAGCGCAAGCCCGACGGCCTCTTCGTCATCACGCCGAAGAAGGGGCCCGCATTCGTCGAGGCCCTGCCGGTGGGGAAGTTCCACGGGATCGGGCCGGTCACGCGGGCGAAGATGGAGAGCCTCGGGATTCTGTACGGCGCGGATCTGAAGGGCCAGACGCTGTTGTTCCTCCAGGAGCACTTCGGCAAGGTGGGCCCTTATTACTACTCGCTGGCGCGCGGGATCGACGAACGCCCCGTCTGCGCCGATCGCGTGCGCAAGTCGATCGGCGCGGAGACGACGTTCAACGTCGACCTCTTCTCGGCGGAGGAGGCCCTCGCCTCGCTCGAGCCGCTGATCGGGAAGGTCTGGTCCTACTGCGAGAACTCGGCGATCCGAGGGCGCACGGCGACGCTCAAGGCGAAGTTCGCCGACTTCCAGCAGATCACCCGCAGCCGGACCCTCGAGGCCCCGGTCGAGTCGCAGGCCATGCTCGAGGAGGTCGTGGCCGTGCTGCTCGAACCGCTCTTCCCCGTCAGCAAGGGCATCCGGCTGCTCGGCGTGACGCTGTCCTCGCTCGACTCCGATTCGGAGCCGCAGATCGCCCGGCAACTCCGATTGCCGCTTTCGATCGAGCTGAACGGCCCGAAGTTCTGACGCGGCCGGGCGGCTTCTGCATCTCGAATCGCGCTCACATCGTTCATAAACTCGGCGAGCCATTCCCCTTCGTTTCAGGGCATGCTTTGCCCCTTCGAAAAGTCGTTTGTTTGTCGGCTCGATGCCCCTTGGTCCAGAAGATGCAAGGGTTGGCTAGAAGGGATAACGTAACCGCTCGCCCCAGTAGACATGTTGAAATGAGCAGAAGATTGCTTGCGGCCTGCTGCTCGACCTTGTGGTTGAGGGCGGTCCTGAGGGCAGGGGGGCGAGCCCCGATGGCCAAGGTGTCTTGACGCTGCAACGTGCGAAGAGGTGTAATAACGGACACTCGACAGGTGCTCCCGATCCTCAACGGGGATGCGGGGGAGAATAGGGAAGACGGTGCGAATCCGTCGCGGGGCCGCCGCTGTGATCGGCGAGGCCCCCGGACCAGAAGCCACTGCCCTCGGGCGGGAAGGCGGTCCGGGTGCCGAGAAGAGCCGAGAGCCAGAAGACCTGCCCGTCGAGTGACGCCCATGATGCCCCGGACCCGGGCATGCGGCAGGTCGGTTCACCACCGCGCGAGCGGAAACCTCCTGCGTCTCAGGTCCATCAACTTTGCCCGGACCGCAGGAAGGTCAACCTTCCCATGCAAGCCCCTCGATGCCTATCAGATCGACCTCCCGACCCCGCACCCTCGCGGCCAGGGCGACTCCCGATCGCCCCAATCGGCAGGTCGATATTCACATAACCAAACCAGCCCCGCCGATTTCGAACGCCACCCCCCCCCTGATGGCCCGCAGGGTGGGTTGCTCGAGCATCTATCATGAAAATAATTGAAGATTTGCAAGAATTTGTCGCAAGTCAATTGTCGTTGCTCACGCCAGTTGAGCAGGCTTGGCAGCCAACCGATTATCTCCCCGACCTCGCCGGCGAGGACTGGATCGAGCAACTCCGCGCCTTTCGCGAGTCGGCCACGCGGCTCCCCGAGGAGCTGCTCGTCGTGCTCGTCGGCAACATGGTAACCGAGGAGGCGCTCCCGAATTACGCCATCACCCTCGAGCACATCGTCAACGACCCGTTCGAGACGGAGACCCCCTGGGCGAAATGGCTCAGGGGCTGGACGGCCGAGGAGAATCGCCACGGCGACCTGCTGAATGCCTACCTCCGCCTGACCGGGCGGGTGGACATGAGGGCGGTCGAGACGACGGTGCATCACCTCATCAAGAATGGATTCACCACCGGCTGCGATGGCAACAATTACGGGGGATTGCTCTACGCCGCCTTCCAGGAACGCGCGACCCGCATGACGCATGGGAAGCTCGGCAAGCTCGCGCAGGAGCACGGGGAAGAGAACCTGGCGCGGATCTGCCGGAAGATCGCCGCCGACGAGACCCGCCACGAGGTCTTCTACACCAAGGTCATCGCCGAGTTGTTCGAACGCGACCCGGACGAGATGATCCTGACCTACCGCACGATGCTGAAACGCCTCATCTCCATGCCCGGCAGCCGGATGTCGGACGGCCGCGACCACAATCTCTTCGACCACTACGCGGCCATAACGCAACGCACGGGCGTTTATACGACCTTCGACTACGCCTCGATCATCGGCCATCTGAACGCAGCCTGGGGGCTTGAAGGGCGATCCTTCTCGGGCAAGGCGGCGAAGGCGCAGGACTACGTCTGCCGACAGCCGGAACGCTACGAGAGCCTCGCCGCCGAGATCGCCGAACGAATGCCCGAGGTTGCTCCTGAACAATTTTCCTGGTTATACGGACTGGCCGCCAAATCTTGACGAGGAGTTTCTCGCGGGCCCCGGTTTTCCAAGGTATGGTTCACAAGATCGACGGGTTCCGCTCGTTCATGCGGGCGGATGAAAAGGGAAGCCGGTGAGAATCCGGCGCAGGGCCGCTGCTGTAATCGGCGAGAGGCTCGGGCTTGAATTGCCACTGCGGGACCATCCGCGGGAAGGCCGCCCGACCTCGTTCCAGCCGTAAGCCAGAAGACCTGCCCGTCGAGTGGCGCCATTCGTGCTCCGGACCCGGGCACAGCGCAGGCATGGCAAGATCCGCGTGTGCGGAGGCCTCCTGCACGACCGGGACCGGCATACACTGCCCGGACCGGCAGGAAGGTTCATTGCCGTGCTTCGATTATCGGATTGCAACGACTCTGCCGGTCGCACCATCCCTTCCGGCGGCCTGCATCGTCTCGCCGTCGCCCCGCCACGTCCCCTGATCAATCCCGCCCGTCCTCCGAGAGAGTCGACCGCCTTCGAGGTTGAGCTCGGTCTGCCTCCGCGGTGATCGTTTCCGTCGGATCCGAGGCCATGCCACCTCTCCGCGCCTTGCGGAACCGGCCAGGGCAGCCATCGGTTCCGGTCGATCGTCGTGAGGCATGTCCTCCTTGCCGGGACGGACGGCGATCGAGCCCTCCGGCATCAGTCATCACATCCTTCAATTTAAACATCATCATTACGTGGGGTGATTTTTATGGCTATTGACTTGTCGATTGCATCTCCCCTGGAGAACGGGACCCACGAGCGCAAGAAAGAGCCGGGACGAACCCCCAACACCACGGAAACCAGCATGCGGGTCCGCAAGCGCAACGGGAGCCTCGAGCCGGTCGATGTCAACAAGATCGTCCGAGCCGTGCAGCGCTCCGCCGGCGGCCTCTCGCATGTGGATATCATGCGGATTGCCGTGAAGACGATCGGCGGCCTCTTCGACGGGGCCACGACCCAGGAGCTCGACCAGCTCTCGATCCAGACCGCCGCGTCCTTGATTGCCGAGGAGCCCGAATACTCCCAGCTCGCCGCCAGGCTCCTCGGCTGCTTCATCGACAAGGAGGTGATGAATCAGGACATCTATTCATTCTCGCAGTCCATCGCCCTGGGCCAGCGGCTCGGCCTGGTCGCCGACGACACGGCGCAGCTCGTCGCCGCTTCGGCGAGGAAGTTGAACTCGGCCGCCGACGGCTCCTACGAGCGTTTCGAGTTCTTCGGGCTCCGCACCGTCTACGACCGCTACCTGCTCCGTCACCCGACCACGCGCAACGTGATCGAGACCCCTGCATACTTCTTCCTGCGGGTCGCCTGCGGACTCTCCACGACCGTTGGAGATGCGCTTGAGCTCTACCGGCTGTTGGCGGCGCACCGCTACATGCCCTCGTCACCGACGCTCTTCAACTCGGGCACGCTCCGGCCGCAGATGTCGTCCTGCTACCTGCTCGATTCCCCGGCCGATGACCTCGAGGGGATCTACGGCCGCTACGCCGACGTCGCCCGGCTCTCGAAGTATGCGGGCGGGATCGGCCTCGCCTACCACCGGATCCGCTCGCGTGGCTCGCACATCAAGGGCACGAACGGCCACAGCAACGGCATCGTGCCATGGCTCAAGACGCTCGACTCGTCCGTCGCCGCGGTCAATCAAGGTGGCAGGAGGAAGGGGGCCTGCGCCGTCTACCTCGAGACCTGGCACGCGGACGTCGAGGAGTTCCTCGAGCTGAAGGACAACACCGGCGACGAGGCCCGCCGTACGTATAATCTCAATCTCGCAAACTGGATCCCCGATCTGTTCATGCGTCGCGTCGAGGCGGGCGAGCGATGGTCCCTCTTCGACCCCAAGGTCACGCCGCACCTCACCGACCTCCACGGCGAGGAATTCAACGTCGCCTATACCCAGGCCGAGGCCGATGGCCTCGCGGTCAAGCAGGTCGCGGCGCGAGACCTCTACGCTCGCATGATGAAGACGCTGGCCGAGACCGGCAACGGCTGGATGAACTTCAAGGACGCCTGCAACCGCAAGTCGAACCAGACCCTCCGCCCGCAGAACGTCCTGCACTCGTCGAACCTCTGCACCGAGATCGTCGAGGTGACCTCCCCGGGCGAGACGGCCGTCTGCAACCTCGGCTCGATCCACCTCGGACGGCACGTCACCGAGGAGGGCTTCGACTTCGAGGCGCTGGGGGAGACGGCCCGCACTGCCGTCCGCTACCTCGACGCCGTGGTCGATATCAACTTCTACCCCACGCCCGAGTCGGCCGCGTCGAACCAGCGTTGGCGCCCCGTGGGCCTGGGCCTCATGGGCCTCCAGGACGTCTTCTTCCAACTCCGGCTTCCATTCGACAGCGTCGAGGCGAAGGAACTCTCCCTCCGCATCCAGGAAGAAATCTATTATCAGGCGTTGAGCATCTCGTGCGACCTGGCGAGCGTCCACGGCCCGCACCCTGCCTTCGCCGACACCCGCGCCGCCGAGGGGCAACTCCAGTTCGACCTCTGGGGGATCACCCCGAAGGATCCGGCGCGCTGGGAGGGACTCCGCGAGCGGATCAAGCAGTTCGGCCTGAGGAACTCGCTCGTCGTGGCGATTGCCCCCACCGCGACCATCGCCTCGATCGTGGGGGCCTATGAGTGCATCGAGCCGCAGATCTCGAACCTCTTCAAGCGCGAGACCCTCTCGGGCGAGTTCATGCAGGTGAACCGCTACCTCGTCCGCGAGCTGAAGCGCATCGGGCTCTGGACCGAGGAGATCCGCAACCGGATCAAGATCGCCGAAGGCTCGATCCAGGGGATCTCCGAGATCCCCGCCGAACTGAAGCAGCTCTTCCGGACCGTCTGGGAGATCCCGATGCGTTCGCTGATCGACATGGCCGCCGAGCGGGCCCCATTCATCGACCAGAGCCAATCGCTCAACCTCTTCATCGAGAGCCCGAGCATCGGCAAGCTCTCGTCTATGTACATGTACGCCTGGAAGAAGGGCCTCAAGACGACCTACTACCTGCGCTCGCGCCCGGCGACCGGGATCGCCAAGACGACCACAGGCAAGGTCGTCGAGGCCGCGAAGAATATCGCCTGCTCGCTCGAGAACCCCGAGACCTGCGAGTCTTGCCAGTAAGTCTCGCCGCTCTCAAATGGATCCCGTCTCTTTGAACCCGAAAGGACTCTCGCGATGCTTCTCGACCCAGGGATGGACCTGACGCTCCGGCCGATGCGTTACCCAGTCTTCTTCGAGATGTACAAGTCGGCGATCAAGAATACGTGGACCGTGGAGGAGGTCGACTTCTCCACGGACCTCACCGACCTCGACCGCCGCGTGACGCCCGCCGAGCGTCACCTGATCCAGCGACTCGTGGCCTTTTTCGCCACGGGCGACTCGATCGTCGGCAATAATCTCGTGCTGAACCTCTACCAGCACATCAACTCGCCCGAGGCGAGGATGTACCTCTCGCGCCAACTCTACGAAGAGGCGGTGCACGTCCAGTTCTACCTCACGCTGCTCGACAACTACCTGCCGGACATGGCCGAGCGCGAGCAGGCCTTCGCGGCCATCAACAACATCCCCTCGATCAAGACCAAGGCGGACTTCTGCTTCCGCTGGATGGATTCGATCGAGAAGCTCGACCGCTTGGAGACCGCCGCGCACCGCAGGCAGTTCCTCCTGAACCTGATCTGCTTCGCCGCCTGCATCGAGGGGCTCTTCTTCTTCGGGGCATTCGCCTATGTGTATTTCCTGAGGTCGAAGGGGCTGCTCCACGGACTGGCGACGGGGACCAACTGGGTCTTCCGCGACGAGAGCGCCCACATCGCCTTCGCCTTCAACGTGATCTCGACCGCCCGCCGCGAGGAGCCCGAGCTTTTCGACGAGCAACTCGAGAATGACGTGATCGCCATGATCCGCGAGGCCGTCGACTGCGAGACAGCTTTCGCCCAGGACGTGCTCTCGCTCGGCGTGGTGGGCATGAGCCCCCAGGATCTGCGGAAGTACCTCGAGTACGTGGCCGACCGCCGGCTCGAGTCCCTCGACATCGCGCCCGTCTTCGGCTCCCGCAACCCGTTCGCGTTCATGGAGCTCCAGGACGTCCAGGAGCTCGCGAACTTCTTCGAACGCCGCGTCTCGGCCTACCAGGTCGGCGTCACTGGCGACGTCGTCTTCGGGGAAGAATTCTGATCGGAGTCGATGCTCATTCATTTCGAGCAAGACGAGGCCCATGCCGACCGGTAATTCCGGCCAGCATGGGCTTTCTTTCTCGGAGAAGTGACCGGCGTGTCGATCGAGGTTAATATTTCGATTTCGATTTATCAATCTCTTGTATGATGGTGCGTTCAAGCTGTTTGGGGAGTCAGACCCAGAAGCAGGCTTGTATGGGAAGGATCAGAGCTGATCGGCGCCGACGATCTCTCCGCCGCGCTGGGAGAGGACCGCGGCCAGGACCTTCGGGTTGATGCTCTCCTTCAGGAACCGGGCCGAGCCATCGGCGAAGGCGAAGTAGGCCCCGCCCGAGTGATAGCTGGCGAATTCCTGGGTGAAGTCGCAGCCGATCTTGCCCAGCAAGGGCGAGGTCTTGGTCACCTGGCAGGAGGCCCAGATCGTCCCGGGCACGGTGCCGTTGCGGGCGCTGATGGGGGCGCTCTGGTCGAGGAAGTTCTTGTGGCCGATCCAGTAGCCGAACATGGCCTCGTGGGCCTCGCCCACGACGACGGTGTACGTCGTCCCGTCGGTCATGGAGGTGACGGAGCTATTCGGCAGGGAAGACGTGAGCATGACTCCTCGAGGTCGGTTCGACGCGTCCCCCTGGTCGGCGTAGTTGTTCTGGCAGTTCATCTCGGGGTAGCACCGCAGGGCACGCTCCCCGAAGTTGCCCGAGTAGTCATTGCGCCCGAACTGCAGGGGCGAACTCGGGGCATCGCCGTTGGGCCGAGTGGGCGACTGATAGGCGTTGGTCGGGCAGAGGAAGACGGAAAGCGAGATGGCCCCGGCGGTCGTGTTCGCGGGCTCGATGTACCAGAGGCTCTGGTTGATGCTGTTGTAAAGAGGTTCTTGCTCGACGAACGGCAGGATGGCCGTCCCCCAACTCGCCATGCGCCTGGCCAGGGCGTTCGGCTGATTGGCGACGGTGAGGCTGGCCATGCTCATGCCGAATCCGCCGGCGGGGAAGACATTCTGGATGCTGTGATACGAGTGGAAGGCGATGCCGATCTGCTTGAGATTATTGGAGCACTGCGCACGCCGGGCGGCCTCGCGTGCGGCCTGCACGGCGGGCAATAGCAATGCGATCAGGACGGCGATGATGGCGATGACCACCAGCAATTCGATCAGGGTGAAGCCGCGAGGGGATGCGGTCGAGGGTCGGTTACGCACAGGGGTCGCAGCCTTTCCGCCGGGTCGGGCGTGAGGTCCGGGCTTCGACGCACCGGCACGAGGCCCGAAGCAGACGGTCTGCGAGCGGCCCGCCCGGATGCTTTCGGCCGAAGCATCGGAACAAGTCTCGACGGGCAGGTCTTCTGGCTCTCGACTCTTCCGGCCCCGGACGGCCTTCCCACCTCGCGGCAGTGGCATACGTGTCCGGGAGCCTGGCCGATCACAGCGGCGGCCCCGCGACGGATTCGCACCGTCTTCCCTATTATCCCCTCGCCCTGGTTCCTGGGCAGGAGGCACCGATCGAGTCGATCTATTGAAGCGATAAGACGCTTTGAATGTCAAGGGTTGCGATGAGCGTGAGCGTACGCTTTTATGCGAATGGCATTCGCGGCCCGTTGAGACGGCCTTCGTCGGTTGCCCCGCTGGAGCAATCCACTCGCGTTGTCCCAATTGGCCTAACAACGGGTGGATTTGCACGGACCGAGTGAATGAGCTACGAACTCTCCGGGCCGCCTTCGCGGACCCGGCCAGGTGCCGCACCTGACTGGGCCTCTGTCGTCGGTCCACGGGGCTGCTGAATCCGATCAAGATACTCTTCCAGCAGCGAACGGTACTGCTGGGCGAGGTACTCCAGCGCGGCCGCCCGTTACTCGCAGGCGTCGATGTTCAAAGTCAGTATTCCGTGAGCATCGTAGCGAGCGGCGGCGGCCATGATCGCGGCGGCGGCACGCAGGATGCAACGATCACGGCTCGGTTCATCCACAATTCCGAAGAAGCGGTCCGCCAATTCGTAGAACTCATGCGGTGGAGCGTCATCGATCGCACGCCGGCAGGGCGGTATCCAGCAGGCATTTCAGCGATGCGGCCAGCGTTTGGATGTTCGGCTCGCGCATGAGCGAGAGATGATCGCCGAGGGCGGGCAGGACTTCGACTTTGTCCGCCAGTGGTAGGCATCCGTTGGCGGGATCGTCGAGGCAAAATCCGGGCATGTCGATCGCTTCGGTCGCCCGGAGCAGGGTGATTCGTCCGTTGTATTTGCGAGACCACAGGCTCTTTCGGTAGGTATCCACCATCCGCTCGAATTGCCGGACCGCTGGGTCGACGTCCGGCGCCTGAACGCTTGCGGATGGGCCTGACGGTACCGGCCGTTTCCGGATGAAGGAAAGAAGCCGACGCAGCAGGTTGGTGACGAGATTTCGCCTCCAGCGATCGCGCCTGGGGAGCACCGCGGGGAAATTCAGACCCCACATATCGATGCCGGCGAAGAGCGCGACCTCGTATCCTTCTTCGCGGAGCAGGCGGGCCATCTCGAAGGCGAAATAGGCGCCGATCGAGTAGCCGCCGATGTGGTAGGGTCCTTCCGGGAAGCGTTCCCGGAGGTCTCGCACGAAGGTCTTCGCCAGGCCCTCGATATCGACGGTGTGGGACCTGCACAGATTCGCCGCGGGGTACTCGAAGGTGATGACCGGCTGGTCAGGCCCGAGCAACCCCGCCAGGTGGCGAATGGAGAGCGCCCCGAGGCCGTCGATCACCCCCGTCCCTCCCGGCAGGCAAATGAAAGGCGGCCTCGAGCTCCCGGCTTGCACCTCGACCAGCGTCGAGCGGGATGCATCGAGGCGGGCTGCACGTAGCCTTACGGCAAGCCGTCGGACGGTCGGCGCCTGGATCAGGTCCGCCACCGCGAACCGATCGGCGCAGGCTTGCTCCACCTTCGTCGCGAGCCGCAAGGCGAGCAGCGAATGTCCCCCGAGGGCGAAGAAGTTGTCCTCGATGCCGACAGGGCTGGCTCCGAGCACCTCCTCCCAAGCGGCGACCAGATTCCTCTCGAGGTCATCGCGCGGTGCGACGTAAGGGATCTCCTGCCGAAGAGCGTCGTTGCCGGGTGCGGGCAGCGCGTTGCGGTCGACCTTGCCGTTCGGCGTCAGCGGCATTTCGTCCAGCATGACGAAAGCGCCCGGGAGCATATATTCTTCCAGCCTCTCTGCCAGGAACCGTCGCAGCGGGCCCGCCGTCGCGAGGGGCGTCTCTTCTCGCTCGGTTTTTCTCAGGACCACATACGAGACGAGTCGCTTCTGGTCGAGAACCTCCTGATGGGCCACGGTCACCGCCCGAAGGACGGCGGGATGCCTGGACAACCACGAGTCGATCGCACCGAGCTCGATACGATGGCCGCGGATCTTGACCTGATGGTCGGCCCGCCCGAGGAACTCAATGACGCCCCCGGCGTGGCGTCGCGCGAGGTCTCCCGTCTTGTACAGGCGAGTACCTCGCCTCGACTTGAACGGGTTGGGGATGAACCGTTCGGCGGTCAGCTCGGGTCGATTCCAGTAGCCTCGGGCCAGGCCTGCGCCGCCGATGTAGAGTTCGCCCTCATCGCCGGGCGGGACCGGCTTGAGGTCGGGCCCGAGGATGTGGACCGTCGTGTTGGCGATCGGAAGCCCCAGCGGGATCGGGCCGTCGGAGGGTTCGACCCGCTCGACGGTCGACCAGACGGTCGTCTCCGTCGGGCCATACATGTTCCAGAGCGACTCGCAGCGGGGTAGCAGGCGGTCCGCCAGCTCGCGCGTCATGGCCTCCCCACCGCAGAGGATCTTGAGTGAGTCATTGCCCTGCCACCCCGACTCCAGCAGCATGAGCCAGGTCGCGGGGGTCGCCTGCATGACGGTGATTCCGGAAGCAGTCAGCCGCTCGGCCAGCTTGACCCCGTCTCGGGCGACCTCGCGGCCGACGATCTCACAAGAGGCACCGACCGTCAGCGGGAGGAGCAGTTCGAGGATCGCGATGTCGAATGACAAAGGGGTGACCGCAAGCATGATGTCCGACCGAGCGATCCCCGGCCGCCATCGCATCGACTTCAAGAGGTTGACCACGGCCCGGTGGGGGATGGCGACCCCCTTGGGCAGGCCGGTCGTTCCTGATGTGTAGATCACATAGGCCAACTCGGATGGCGCCGTCCTCGGCCAGGACGACATGTAAGGACATGAATCTATCGCTTCATGGTCGTCGACGAGGAAGACCTGGGCTCCGTGGGCGGGCAGGGAGGGCAGCAGTCGGCTTTCGGTCAACAGGACGCCAATCCCCGAGTCTCGGAACTCAAATTGGAGCCGGTTTGCGGGATCGGACGGATTCAGCGGGACATATGCGCCTCCCGCCTTCAAGATGCCCAGGATCCCGACGACCATCTCCGGCCCTCGCCCGAGGCAATGACCGACCAGGACACCCGGCCCGACCCCGCGATGGCGCAAGACTCGAGCAAGCTGATTGGCTCGACGGTCCAGCTCCAGGTAGGTCAAGGACTGGCCTTCGAAAGTCACCGCTATCGCGTTGGGCGTGAGCCGGACCTGGGCTTCGAAGAGTTCGTGGATGCACTCCGTCGCGAGGCCTGACTCGAACTCGGCGCGTCGATTTCCCACGGTCACGCTGGTATCCATACCAAAAGGGCTCCTGAGAACGGGTGTCTAGATCGGAAACATGCTGCTAACTATCGATTGGAATGAGCATTCCCGGGTTTTGAAGTCCTCCAGTTTCGTTGTTGCCACGTCCAGCACGCTGAGAGGGCCGTGGCATGTGAGATGTCGGAGGCGAGGGAAGCCGGGTCACGAGGGCCTCGGGTCGTAGGCCAGGCGTCAGAGTGGCGATCAATTTAATGATCGAAAAGTGGTCGTGTGCGAAAATGATGGAGGCATCGGCAATCCGAGGAGATTGGGATGACCGCGTGATGGCCGGCCTCGCGAATAATACAACGCAACGGCGCTCACAAGACGCGCGCGAATTTTCCCGGAATCCCGAAATTTAGAGCAGACGACGGCGCATGATCCGGGCCGGATCATGCGATCGCTTCGTGGTGGGCTTGTGGAGGGCCTTGCGAGGAAATGGGATGGCCTCATCACCGGCGTGATGGCATCGCTGACGCTGCGGATCGCGCCAACGATGTTCGGGGGACGAGGTCGCCTGGAAAGACGAAACGCCCGGCACGGGGCCGGGCGTTTCGTCGTGGGGCCCTGCGAGATGGAGTCGAGCCATCTGAAATGGCGATGCTCGACTCAGTCGATCAGGTCGCCGCGCCAGGCCTTCACGTTGATGTTCTGGCCATTGTTGATGGGTCGACCCTGAGGGTCGGTCACGGCCGAGACGTCGACCATCAACTGCTCGAGGCGGGGCAGGGTGGCTCCCTGACGGGCGACGAGGGTGACGGTGTTGTTCGACGAGTCGTAGATCGCCCTGCGGATCGGGACCTGCTGGTCGAAGGTGATGACGGGCGTCCTGCGAATCGTCTGCAGCCGGCCTCCCAGGACGGTGTAGGCCCCGAGGTTCTGGGCCGCCTGGCCGTTGAGGGCTCCATTGAACCGGACGACGAGGCCCAGGGTCCTCCGGAGCGGGTTGAGGGAGAGGACGACCGGCTCCACCTGCATTCCCACGACGGTGACGGACGAGGTGGGAGGCGGGGTGACGTTCAGCACGCTCGTCGCCCCGACGTCGTTGAGCGTGGCCGAGATGGTCGAGGTCCCGGTCGCGACGCCCGTCGCCAGGCCGGTCGCGGAGATGGTCGCGGCGGCCGTATTGCTCGAAGCCCAGTGGACCCGGCTCGCCAGGTTCTGCGTCGTGCCGTCGGAGTAGGTCCCGATGGCGACGAACTGCGAGCTCTGGTCGGTCGCGAGGCCGCCGCTCGGGTTGACAATCGTGAGGAGAACCAACTTCGCGGCCGTCACGGTCACCGACGCCGAGCCGCTCACGCCGTCGAGCCGGGCGGTGACGGCCGAGGTGCCGAGCGCCGTGCCCGCCACGAGGCCTCTTGAGTTGATCGCCGCAACCGTCAGATTGGCGGAGGCCCACGTCACCCGGCTCGTCAGGACCTTCGTCGAGTGGTCGGAGTACGTGCCGACGGCCGCGAACTGCGTCGCAGTCCCCTTGGCCAGGCTCGCCGTCGTGGGCGTCACCGCGATCGACACCAGCTTGGCCGCCGTGACGGTGAGCGTGGTGGATGTGCTGATGCCGTCGAGCGTGGCCGAGATGGAGGACGTGCCGACGGATGCTCCCGTGGCGAGCCCGCCGCTGTTGATCGTCGCGACGGCTTGCGTGGCGGAGGCCCAGGTGACGCTACCCGTCAGGTCCTTGGTGGACCTGTCGGAGTAGGTTCCGGTCGCGGTGAACTGGGCGGACAGGCCGTCGGCGATGCTCGGATTCGCCGGGGTGATCGCGATCGAAGCCAGGACCGGCGCGGTGACTGTGAGGTTCGTCGAGGCACTGACGCCATCGAGCGTGGCCGTGATCGAGGAGGAACCGACGGCGACGCCGGTCGCCAACCCGCCGCTTGTGATGGTGGCCACGGCCTGCGTCGCGGAGGCCCAATCGACGCTGCTCGTCAGGTCCTTGGTGGACTGGTCCGTGTAGGTGCCCGTGGCGGTGAACTGCGTCGTGATGCCGTCGGCGATGCTGGGATCGGTCGGCGTGATGGCGATCGAGACGAGGACCGGAGCGGTGACGTTGAGGGTGGTCGAGGCGCTGACGCCGTCGAGTGAAGCCGTGATCGACGACGTCCCGACAGCCAGGCCGGTAGCGAGTCCGCCGCTGTTGATCGTCGCGACGGCTTGCGTGGCCGACGCCCAGTCGACGGTGCTGGTGAGGTCCTTGGTGGACTGATCCGTATACGTTCCGGTCGCGGTGAACTGCGTCGTCAGTCCATCGGCCAGGCTGGGATTGGCGGGCGTGATCGCGATCGAGGTCAATTCCGGCGCGGTGACGGTCAAGGTCGTGGAGTTGCTGACGCCGCCGAGGGTGGCCGAGATGGAGGACGTCCCGACGCCGACGCCCGTGGCCAACCCGCTGGTGCTGATGGTGGCGACGGATCCCGTGGCGGAGGCCCAGGCGACGCTACCCGTCAGGTCCTTGGTGGACTTGTCGGTATAGGTGCCCGTGGCGATGAACTGGTTCTTAAGGCCGTCGGCGATGCTGGGGTTCGTCGGGGTGATGGCGATGGAGACCAACTCGGCCGCGGTGACCGTCAGCGTCGTGGAGCCCCTGATGCCGTCGAGCGAGGCGGTGATGGACGAGGTCCCGACCGCGACGCCCGTGGCGAGGCCGCCGGTCGTGATCGTGGCCGTGGAGTGAGTGGCGGAGGCCCAGGCGACGCTGCTCGTCAGGTCCTTGGTGGACTTATCGGTGTAGGTCCCGGTCGCCGTGAACTGCGAGGCCAGGCCCGCCGCGACGCTCGGGTTCGCCGGGGTGATCGCGATCGAGACGAGGACCGGAGCGGTGACGTTGAGGGTGGTCGAGGCGTTGACTCCGTCGAGCGAGGCGGTGATGGACGAGGTTCCGACCGCCAGACCCGTGGCGAGGCCGCTGCTGTTGATCGTCGCCACGGCCTGCGTCGCGGAGGCCCAGGCGACGCTGCTCGTCAGGTCCTTGGTGGACTTGTCGGTATAGGTGCCCGTGGCGGTGAACTGCGTCGTGAGTCCATCGGCGACGCTGGGGTTCGCCGGCGTGATCGCGATCGAAGTCAACACGGGCGCGGTGACGGTCAGGGTCGTGGACGCCCTGACGCCGTCGAGCGAGGCCGTGATCGACGAGGTGCCGACCCCAAGGCCGGTGGCCAGGCCCGCGTCGGTGATGGTGGCCACGGTCTGCGTGGCGGAGGCCCAGGTCACGCTACCGGTGAGGTCTTTCGTGGACTTATCGGTATAGGTGCCCGTGGCCGTGAACTGGTTGGTGAGGCCGTCGGCGATGCTCGGGTTCGCCGGGGTGATGGCGATGGAGGTCAACACCGGAGCGGTGACGTTGAGCTTGGTCGAGGCGTTGATGCCGTCGAGCGACGCGGTGATGGTGGAGGTCCCGACGGAGACGCCCGTGGCGAGGCCATCCCCGGCGATCGTGGCGACGGACTGCGTATCCGACGACCAGGTGACCAGGTCGGTCAGGTCCTTCGTCGAGCCATCAGCATACGTCCCGGTCGCCGTGAACTGCGTCGTGAGGCCGCTGGCGACGCTGGGATCGGCCGGGGTGATGGCGATCGAGGTCGGTGAGGGGACCGTCTCGGTGAGATCGTCGGCGGCGAAATAGGCCGGGGTGTTCATCCCGTAGGTCGGGTCGTTCTGCGACGACTCGAGGCCGAACTGCAGGCTCCCGGCGCCCGCGAGGGAGCTCAGGTCCACGGTCTGCCAGGTGTTGATGATGTAAGAGTTCGTCCCCTGGAAGTTGGCCAGGTAGAAGTCGACCTCGCCGACCTTGGTCCCCGTGCCATTGGCCCCCGTGAACCCTTCGATCGTCAGGAGGAAATAGTCACCTGCCCCGAACTTGGGTGTGAACAAATTCCCGTTCAGCATTGTGTAATAGGCGTAGGTGGTGTTCGTCACCTGGATGGAGTCGGGCGATGCGCCCGAGGGCAGGTTGACGTACGAGCTGGCGGGATGGAACGGATCCGCCGTGTCGCCGAAGGTGAAGCCGACGCCGTAGGTCGCCGAGCCGTCGGCCCCCGAGCCCGTGATCGCGCTGTACTGGTTCGTGTAGCCGGGGGTCGTGGTGTCGGTCATGGTGGAGATGGCCCACCCCGACCAGAGGTCCCCGAACTGAGTGCTGCTGAAGCTGTTGTTGAATCCGTTTCCTGCGTCGACGAACTCGCCGCTCGATCCGGCGTTATTGTTGAACGAGTTCGCGGGGACGCCCAGGCCTTCGAACGTCGCCACGACCGTCGACAGGAGCCGGCGGGCCTCGAGCGACTCGGGGCAGGCGGCATCCAGGCTCATGATCGCCGTCGTCCGGCGGCTCTTTCGTCGCGTCCGGGCGCCATCTCGCAGAGAGGTCAATCTTCGCAGCGTGTTCATCGCGGAATCCCTGGCTCGTCTCAGTTCAGGAGGTCGAACGTCTCAATGTCGTCATAAAAAGGGGCGAGCCATCTCGTGGTCGATCACCCCGCGGTACTTTGCGGCCCGACCGGTGTCATCTTCGATCGCCCAGCCGTGGCTTCGATTCGCCGTCCGGAACGCCGTGGGGTATGCCGTGGATCTCTGGTTAGAGAGACAGGGATATCCACTCGCGAATCCAGAGATGTCAAACCTGGCAAACATCGTGGGCGTCGACGATCTCGGCGCGCCCGCCCTGGATTCGCGGAGCAGGTCCAAGGCCGTGCTCTCATGACGGTCATTCGGCCTCGCGCCACGCGGATCGCCGATGCACGACTCGACGGAGCGATCCCGGCGACTGATCGCCGAGGCTCGAAGGCCGCGTATTCCCGACGGATTTTCCGGATCGTTGGTGAGTTTGGTAGCGACGTGCCCGTCCCTCGCGGAGCATCGTCCACAACGGTACTGGTAGGTCTTCTGACTCTCGAGCTGGGGGAACGAGCCTTCTCATCAAGCGGCCAAGCCGGCCGACTCGACAATGGCAAATGGAGGTGCGTCGCCCGTGATCACTCGATTACAGCGGCGGGGCCGTTCCGGATTCGCACCGGATTCCCTGTTTCCCGACCCCGGCAGGCTGCCGAGACCGGAGACCAATACCTGAACGCAAGTACGAAGCTAAACGATCGTTGAGACGACTGTCAATGGAGCGAACTTGCGAAATTGCAAAAGGTTTGCGGTCTGGGTGGGGTTTGTGGATGTAGTCTATTTTGACGAATTTTGCCGCTTCGTTCGCGAGGTTCAGGGGTTGCGGACATGCCGACTTCTATTCTTACCCTCGCGTCTCATTCGGCACCCGAGCTGGGGATCGTGCAAGGTGGGGATGGACTCGGCCTTGGCAAAGCAGGCGCGCCAAGGAACGGCCGAATCGTGCCTGGGGCTCCTCGGTACGTTGACGGGATGATTACAGACGCAAGGAATCCCGAAGCCCGGCGAACTTCCGAGAAAGAAAAGGCCCTGATCTCACGGCGAACCACGAGTCTCAGGGCCGGGGATGAAAATACGAGTGGTAATGGAGTGCAGCCAGTGGCTTTCAGGCGGTGGTGAGTACCGGCAGCCCGGTTTTCCGGGCCGGCTTCAGGCTTTGTCGCACGGCGCCCCAGACGCGTGCCGGGGTCAGCTCGTCCATGCACTCCATGTTGCTGCAGCACTTGAGCCGGCTCCCGGCGCACCAGATCCCGGTCTGGATGGCGGTCGCCCTTGGGCCGTAGGGGCCGGTCTTCTCGGGGCTCGTGCAGGTGTAGATCCCCACGACCTTCGCCCCGGCCGCCGCTGCGAGGTGGAGCGGCCCGGTGTCGTTCGAGAGGAAGACATCCGACTCGGCCGCGACGGCGGCGAGTTGGGGCAAGGTCGTCCGGCCGCAGAGGTCCAGGAACGGCCTCGGCCCGAGGCCGGCCCGCAAGGTCTCGATCAGCGGGCGATCCTCGGGGGCGCCGACCACGATCAGGCCCGCGCCCAACTCGTCGACCGCCTTCCGGCCGATCGCGGCGAAGTGCTCGGGGGGCCAGCGCTTCGTCAGCCATCGCGCGCCCAGGTTCAGCACGAGTCGAGGCCCGGGGACGCTCGCCAGGGTGAGGCGGGCCCAGAGGCGGTCAGCCTCGGTCGCGGCGACGACGAACCGTGGCTCGTCCGTCTCGGCTCCGAGAGCTTCGCTCACGGCGAGGAGTCTATCCACGGCATGGACCGCGTCGGGCTCGGTGGAAACGCGATGGGTATAGAAGCGGGTGGCACCTTCGCGGGCGTCCGCCAGGCCGATGCGCACCGGGGCGCCGGTGGCGGCCGTCATGATCCCGGTGCGGAGCAGCCCCTGGAGGTCGACCGTCAGGTCGAACCGGCGTTTGCGGAGGCCGGCCAGGAACCGGGCCGTGACCGCGATCCCCCCGGGGGTCGGGCGCAGTTGCTCGCGGTCGAACGGGATGACCTCATCGAGGTCGGGATGGCCTTCGACCAGCCCGGTCAGCCCGCGGTTCACCACCCAGGAGAGGCGAGCCGTCGGCCACCGGGAGCGAAGGGCGTTGAGGACGGGCAGGGCGTGGACGACGTCGCCCAGGGCGCTGGGCTTGATGATGCAGATCCGGGCCGGGTTCAGCCGGAGAAGGTCCTCGCGCGAGCCGCTGACGGCGGAGCAACGCTTCTTCGCGTTCGCGACCGTCTTCGGAGCCTCGTCGGGGGCTGGTCCGTTAACTTTCCAGGCATTCGCGTCATCAGTTCGAAATTCTGCGCTGCATCCTGAGCTTCCTAGGGTGCTCGAGGTCATGGAACGACTCCGATCCGGCGGGGGGGCCGAAAATGGATCCGGATGGCCGCACCCCGGCCGTTCGCGACGAATTGCCGCGCGGCGACGAGGTGCGGGAGATACGCTGTGACGACGCCCGTGCGCCCAGGGACCGCGAAACGGTCCGCACCTCGCGCACGGATTCGAGACGATCTAGGAGGGATCCGCGAAGCGAGGCAGGCCGTGTCACGGGGCGCAGCGGGACGTCCCGCACGTAGCGGGGCAGGCGCCGAGGATCGGGGGCATCGCCCGCGTGGGGGCGTCAACAGGCCCAGCGTTGGAGCCGGGCGGCCGAGGATTGGCCGGGAGGATAGGTCGTGCCGAAGTTGCGCGCGGGGGGGACGCCCGTTCCGAGTCGAGCCGGGTTCGTCCCGGCCTCGAGGTGGAGGGCGTCGCGGCGAATGGCCCTTGCCCTGGCGAGGAGCGGCCGGGACGGGACCGAGAAGGTCACGACCTCGTCGCTATCTCCCGGCTCGGAGTCGAGCGGGTCGGATGACTGGCCGTCGGCGCAGGGGCCCTCGGTGGATTCGGCCGCGCCTTGCCCCGCGAAGAAGGCCCAGTGGAAGTGGAGGATGGATCGGCCGGATGGGGCGTCTCCCGCGGCATGCCACCGCTGGAGATGGGCGTGCATCGGACAATCCTGGCCGTCGCCGTGCGAGTGGCGCACGGCGTGGAAGTCCGGTACCGGCATCGGTATCGGAGCGAGGCCGAGGATCAGCAGCGCGACCCAAAGCCTCTTCACCAGGTTGTTCGACCCGCCTCGCCGCATCCGAAAAATTCTCCAGGGGATGCTGACAACTCATAAGCTGAGCAGGGTGATACTGTCAATCACAATTCCATGATAGATCTTCGAGCCTGCCCGCCCAATATTTGAGCCCCATGGAATCGTCGCGGTGGAATTACGCGAGATACGTCCGGTTTGTTCGATGATATCGCTGGGTTCTCGTGAATTATCGGCAATGCCGTGGGAGTTGGGCCAGTGTCAGACTCGCGGATTGCGTGAGTTCGCGGCGGGAGTATGGCATGGCCCGCGAACGCCAGAAATACGGCATTAGCGATGCTGGTAGGTCGACTCGATACTGAGTTGGGTTTAAAAGTGAGAGAGCTTGAAATTGTGAATGGTGCTTGGATGATCAAACCGGCCACGATGAGCCCGCAATTATGTGAGGCCCGGGTTCCTCTCAGGGCGCCGGTCGGAGTCGGATGACGGATCGACGGGGATCGGCAGGCCGGCGCCTCGGACGGCGGGGAGTTCCCCGCCGTCCAGGGTTGCCGTGGGATCGATGGGGGGGCTCTCGTGGGGCGACTTCAACGGGACTTCCTCGCCGTGCGCCTCGACCTCGATCCGGCTCCGAGGCGTCAATGACGGCGTCACCTTGCGAGGATCATTCGCGTTCGCGTTCATGGTTCGTGAGCCTCCGAGTTGGGCCGTGGTTTCGGGCGATGCCGGGGTCAGAACGGCCACCAATCCTTGGTCGTCGGGTCCAGGTTGGCGGCCGCGTCGCTCCAGTTCTTGTACTGGTCGCCGAGGTACTGGCCGACGGAGTTCCAGACCCTCAACGCGTATTCCGTGCCATTGCTGTAATAACGCTCGACCCAGTTGCCCGTGGTGCTGATGTAGGCGTCCAGGGTGAGCAGGTTGCCGGTCGTCCAGCGAGTGATGCTCTGGACGACCCCCGCCGCGTTCCAGGATGCGGACTCGAAGATCTGCGAGCCGTAGCCGCCGTAGTAGTACCACTGGTTCAGGACGTGGCCGATGCCGTCGAGGTTCTGGGAGACCCAGCGCCCGGCCGAGAGCCAGGCATCCCGGATCTTGCCGCCCACGGAGTTGAACTCCTCGATGCCGGTCACGATGCCGGCGGCCGTCCACTGGTTCCACCTCTGCAACTGCGAGCCGTAACCCCCGAAGTACCTGAACTGCTCGAGGACATTCCCCAGGCCGTCGAGTTGCTGCGAGATCCACTGGCCGCTGCTGATCCAGGCATCCCGGATCTTACCGCCGACCGAGTTGAACTCCTGGATCCCGGTCACAATGCCGGCAACAGACCACTGGTTCCATTGCTGCAGCGTCGACCCGAGGCCGCCGAAGTAGCGGAACTGCTCGAGCACGTGGCCCACGCCGTCAAGTTTCTGCGAGATCCACTTGCCGCTGGAGAGCCAGGCGTCCGCGATCTTACCTCCGACCGAGTTGAACTCCTGGATGGCGGTCGCGACGCCGCTGGCCGTCCATGAGCTCCACTTCTGGAGCTGCGAACCATAGCCGCCGAAGTAGCGGAACTGGCTCAGGACGTTGCCGAGGCCGTCCAGCCCCTGCGAGATCCACTGACCGCCGGAATTCCAGGCGTCCGCGATCATACCCCCGAGGACGTTGAACTCCTGGATGGCATTGATGACGCCGGCAGACGTCCACTGGTTCCACCGCTGCAACTGCGAGCCGAGGCCGCCGAAGTAGACCCACTGATTCAGGACGTGGCCGAGCCCGTCGAGGCTCTGCGAGATCCACTGGGAGCCCGAGAGCCAGGCGTCCCGGAGCTTGCCGCCGAGCGAGTTGAACTCCTGGATCAAGGTCGCCACGCCATCGGAGGTCCACTGGCTCCACTTCTGCAACTGCGAGCCGAGGCCGCCGAAGTAGGTCCACTGGTTCAGGATGTGGCCGAGCCCGTCGAGCTGCTGCGAGATCCACTTGCCGCCATCGAGCCAGGCGTCCGCGATCTTGCCGCCGAGTTGATTGAACTCCCGGAACGCAGTCTGGATACCGCCGCTCGCCCACTCGAACACCTTCTGGACTTGCGAGCCATAGCCGCCGAAGTTCACGGAGTTCGAGATCATGTACCCGAAGTCACCGAAGACCTGCGAGTTCCACCGGCCGCTTTCCAACCAACCGCTGACCCACTTGACCCCTTGGGCGCTGAACTGGTCGAGCGAGAGCAGGTCGCCCAATTGGCTGAACACCTTGGTGTTATAGCCGCCTCCGAAATTCAACTCGATGTTGATCCGTTGCCCGATCTGGTCGAAGAACTCGACCACCGTTCCGACGCTCACCTTGGATTTCAGCACATTGGCGAGGTCGGAGAGGTTGCTGGTCGCGTTGTTCCAGAGCGCCTTGGCGAGCTCGTCGGGGTTTGCGTTGAACACATTCTGGATCACGTCGGCGATCTGGTTGATCTCGGTGTTGATCGAGCTCAGGAAGCGTGCGACTTCTTCCTTCGTGCTGTTGTAAACCGACTTGAGCACGTTGGCGATCTGATCCGCCCCGGCACCGATCGCATTCAGGATCTTGGCGGCCACCTCGGCGAGGATCTGTGCGGTGTCGCCGACGAAGCCGTTGATCTCGAAGGAGCCGTTGGAATAGACCTTGCCGCTGACGTCGAAGATCCCCAGGCCGTTCGCGGCGCTGACCCATCCCGAGAACGAGATGCCGTCCATCTCGGCGGTGAAGCTCGCACCCCCCTCCAGGAATGAGGAGAGCGCCCCGTCGAGGCTTGCAACGGCGGTGAAGACGAGCGGTTGCCAGCCCGAGGAGCCCATCGTGGAATGGGCCTGCAGGTAGAGCGAGGCGATGTAGGCATTCACCGTCGCCGCGGCGTCGATCGAATAGTTGTTGCTGACGGGATCCGCGTCGACGCCGACCATCAGCCAGTCGACCGGGAAGCCGCTGATGACGCCGGTCGAGGCGTTCCCCTCGAAGTGGGCCTTGCCATCGCCCGAGATCGTCCCGGAGACCTTCGCGTTGAGGACGCCGTAGTTCCAGGCCCCCGTGAACGTGAATCCGGTGGAGCTATCCAGCGTGGCCTGCACGGTGGTGATCGTGAGCCCGGCGATGCTGAGGTTGTCGGTCCCCGTGAACCGATAATTCGCCGCGTTGATGATGATGCCGTCGAGCGTCATCCCGGCGCCGAGGTTGGGGAAGCCGGTCACGGCATGCACGTTGATCTGGAACTGCTTGTTCGGATGGTCGTTCCCGATCGTGACGATCGCCTGGGCGAGGCTGAACGGCCCGACCTGCACGACCGTCGCGTCGGCGGTCATCATGAAGCGGCCGTCGTAGAAGATCTGGGCCGTGACCTTCACGTTGGCGAGCGCCTGGAGGTCGGCGATGCTCCCGGTGGCCTTCAGGGTCAGGCTATCCGTCGCGAGGACGAAGCCGAGGTCCGTGAGAGTGACCGGGCCGACCTGGACCGGGCCGGGATACGTGGCGCCGAGCGACCATTGTCCCCCCGGGCCGTAAGAGCCCGTGAACCCCATGTTGCCGATGCCGGGGACGGGCAGGGTGAAGGCGACGCCGAGGGCCTGGGTCCCGAGGGCGAAGTTCGCGGTGTCGATCGAGAACCCGGCGATATTGACGCTTCCCTTGCCGGTGAGGGTGTAGTTCGCCTCGTCGTCGACCGTCCCCTTGAAGCTCACGGTCCCAATGTTGGCGATCAAGCCCGTCCCGGTGATGCCGACCGAGACGCTTGAGGAACTCGCCGTCATGATCGCCGCCAGCGAGCTGAACTTGACGAGGCCGCCGAGCAGGCTGACGGAGGGCAGGGGGGCGGTCAGGATGAACGTCCCGAGCGAGTCGACCGCCCCGATCAGGGTCACACTGCCGAAGTCGGAGAGCTTCGCCTTGCCCCCGAGGCTCAGGGTCGCGACGCTCCCCGCGCTGCTCAAGGTCACGGAGGTTTCGGTGACATTGAACGCGCCGAGCTTCAGGTTCCCCGGCGACCCGGTGAGGCTGAAGCGGGTGGCATCGGTGATGGTCCCCGAGAGCGTCGCGGTCCCGACCACCGGAAGCGTGGCCGTCCCCTTGAGCGAGATTCCCCGATTGGAGAGGGTCACCGTGTCGTCGGTGAAGGTGAAGCCGGCGACTTTCAGGCTCGGGAGCTGGGCCGTGAGGGTATAGTTCCAGATATCATTGATCGTGCCGGAGAACATGGCCGTCCCGACGACCGGCAATGTGGCCGTGCCGGAGAGCGAGAGGATGCCCTTGGTGAAGGTGACGGTGTCGTTCGTGAATGCGAATCCGGCGACCTTGAGCGTCGGGAGTTGGGCCGAGAGGCTGTAGTTCCAGGTGTCCTTGAAGGTACCGGAGAGCGTGACGGAGCCGATGACGGGGAGGTCGGCTGTGCCCTTGATCGAGAGCGTGCCGTTGGCGAGCGTGACGGTGTCGTCGACGAAGGAATATCCGCCCAGCGTCAGGGTCGGAACCTGCGCCGATAGGGTGTAGTTGTTGGCGTCGACGATGGTCCCCGAGAGCGCCGCGGTCCCGACCACCGGAAGTGTAGTCGTGCCCTTGAGCGAGAGGCCCTTGCTGGAGAGGGTGACGGTGTCGTCGGTGAATGTGAATCCCGCGACTTTGAGCGAAGGCACCTGGGCCGTGAGGGTATAGTTCCAGACGTCATTGATGGTGCCGGCGAGTGGCAGTGAGCCGACGACGGGCAGGGCGGCGCTGCCGGAGAGGGCGAGCACACCCGGGGCAAGAGTGACGGTGCTGTTGGAGAAGGTGAACCCTGCGGCCTTCAGGCTGGGGACCTGGGCGGAGAGGTTGTAGTTCCAGGTGTCCTTGAAGGTGCCTGCGAGTGTGACGGGGCCGATGACGGGCAGCGAGGCCGTCCCCTTGATTGAGAGGGCACCATTGGTGAGCGAGATGGTGTCATCGGTGAAGGTAAACGCACCCAGTTTCACGCTGGGAACCTGCGTGGTCAGGCTGTAGTTGCTGGCGTCGACGATGGTGCCGGAGAGCGTCGCGGTCCCGACCACCGGGAGTGTAGCCGTGCCCTTGAAGGAGAGGCCCTTGCTGGAGAGCGTGACGGTGTCGTCGGAGAAGGTGAACCCCGCGACCTTCAGGCTGGGGACCTGGGCGGAGAGGTTGTAGTTCCAGGTATCCTTGATGTTGCCTGAGAGGGGTACGGAGCCGACGACGGGTAAGGCGGCGGTGCCGGAGAACCCGAGGGCCGTCGGGGTCAGCGTGACGGTGTCGTTGGAGAAGGTGAAACCAGCGACCTTGAGCGAGGGGACCTGGGCCGTGAGGGTGTAGTTCCAGGCATCCTTGAAGGTGCCCGAGAGCGGTACGGAGCCGATGACCGGCAAGTCGGCGGTGCCCTTGATCGAGAGTACCCCGTTGGCGAGCGAGATCGTGTTGCTGCTGAAGTTGAACCCGCCGAGCTTCAGGGAGGCGACCTGTGTGGCCAGGCTGTAGTTGCCGGCGTCGACGATATTGCCGGAGAGTGTGGCCGAGCCGACGACGGGCAGCGTGGCGGTGCCCTTGAAGGAGAGACCCTTGCTGGAGAGGGTCACCGTGTCGTCGGTGAAGGTTAAACCAGCGACCTTGAGCGAGGGGACCTGGGCCGTCAGGTTATAGTTCCAGACGTCATTGATGGTGCCGGCGAGTGGCAGTGAGCCGACGACGGGCAGGGCGGCGCTGCCGGAGAGGGCGAGCACACCCGGGGCAAGAGTGACGGTGCTGTTGGAGAAGGTGAACCCTGCGGCCTTCAGGCTGGGGACCTGGGCGGAGAGGTTGTAGTTCCAGGTGTCCTTGAAGGTGCCTGCGAGTGTGACGGGGCCGATGACGGGGAGGTCGGCGGTGCCCTTGACCGAGAGTGAGCCGTTGGTGAGCGCGACGGTGTCGTTGCTGAAGGTGTATGCGCCGAGCTTCAGGGAGGCGACCTGCGTGGTCAGGCTGTAGTTGCTGGCATCGGTGATGGTGCCGGAGAGCGTCGCGGTCCCGATCACCGGGAGCGTCGCCGTGCCCGAGAGCGAGAGGGCGCCATTGGCGAGCGTCACGGTATCGTTCGTGAACGTGTAACCGGCGACCTTCAAACTCGGGATCTGTGCCGTCAGGCTGTAGGTGGTGGCGCTGGTGATAGAACCGGAGAGGCGCGCGTTCCCGATCACAGGCAGGCTTGCGTCCCCGGCCAGCATGAGGCCGCCGGCACTGATCGAAAGGGCCGCCTTGGAAAGCGTGAAGTTGGATGTCGACGCCTGGAAACTGGTCGCGGCGATCTGGCCGACACCCAGGACATTTCCACCGGTCCAGGCGAATTGCCCGATCGACATCGACCCACTCGAAGTCAGGCTCCCCGAGGCGAGGGCGACGGACTGCGCCGTCAGGCTCCCTCCCGCGATGAGGCTTCCGCCCGAGATCTTTAACGCAGCATTGATGCTGGACGCGGCGCCCAGTTGCAGGATTCCGCCGGACACGGTGATCGGAGAGTTGCTGGTGATGCTGCGGGCGGAATCGTTGACGCTCGATGAATGAGCAATGGTGATGTTTGAAGCATTGATGAAAACATCGTCCTGGGCATTGGGCACGCGGCCTTCGCTCCAGTTCGAGGCGACATTCCAATCGCCGCTCTGCGGGTTGATCCATGTGATGTTGGAGAGGACGACGCGTTCCTCCAGGCACTCCATGGAAAGCCGATGGAGCCAATCTTCGCGCCGTTTGGGGCGGCGACGTTTCGAGGTCCTCGCCAGCCGTTCAAGAATGCCCTGACTTGCCCTGTGCATCCTGTTGAGCATTTGCGTTCTCTATGAAGTAGGCGCTGGTTGAATATGCGGGGTCTAGGCCTTGGGACGGAGATTCCCTACGCGGGATCTCCGAGGCTGGAACTGGTCCAACCGGAGAAATCCGCCGCGTAATTCCGTATCGAAACCCCGGATGCCGCCGGCACTTGGCATGCGAACGTCGAGAGAGACCGCAACTCGCCGCGCTTCGTCGCTCAATTCCGATTCGAGCGGCGAGACTCGCTTCTTGACTTTCGCCTTTGGCTGCGATCTCGGACTTCAGGGATTGTTTGGCCCAAGGGGCTCCGAGCCGATCCTTGAACGAATGGCGAAATGAACGCCGTCGTGCCGGTCGCCATGGACGGCAGCCTTCGGCGGCATTTGCGAGTCATTCGATCGGGTCGAGGGAATATTTCGAGCGGTGGGCGGCATGGCCGTCGTCGTCAGTGCCGCGAATGACCGGGCGAATTTACCGCCCGTCTCGATCCGAGGTCGATGCCGCCGTTCGTTTTCAGATCGGGGTGGCGGAATTGAGATGCGACCTTCTCTGGATGAGATGCAAGGTCAACCCGCATGCAGGGGGTGGGGCGAATTCCAGTCACGTTCAAGCAACTCCAGCTCGGGGGGAGGTAGGGAAAGCCCTATGGCGGCTGGGTCGAATCGAAAAGGAGCAGAAGCCTCTCACCAGAGGCCCCCGTCCGGCGCCAGGGTTCGTTCCATCGATGCCGCACTTGCGGCGCACTGATTCTAGAATTGCGCCGACGACAAGGGATCGAAACACCGATTTCGACATTTCGGCGCGGAATTCACGCTCGTAGTCCATCGGCGGCTCGATATCAAGCCGAACATCCGTTTGCTACGAAAATCCCACTTACGGCTCCCCTCGATTCAAAGTTGACGATGCATGCCCGTCGGCCCGGCCCCCTCCCGCCAACCGGAGCCGGTAGCCGAACCCCAGCCCCGGCCGACCGACTTTCCTTAATTTCGCATCCTGAGTTGCGAGGGCAGAAATAGCGGAAGGTCCCGGAAAAGCGGGTGCCCGAGCTGAATTGGAGATCGAGGCCTCGCGGAGACCCTGGCCGCCCGCGAGACCTCGATCTTCCTGATACATTTGTTGATTTCTCTAAATATGTTAATTATTTTGAAAATAATAATAAAGAGAATTTTATTTATATAATATGATTGTCGAGCCCGATGCCAATCTCCGCAGCTTGAGCCGTTTCATTCGCCAGCCCGCCTCGCCGCGTATCTCCGACACGCCCGCCGGATTCGATTCATCGATCGGGAAGGCGACTCGAAGTCGAAGGCCCGGCCATCCGTTATTTCGTTCACGGAAGGCTATTGACGGTCGATTCCGGGGGGCGTACCCTTCCGTGAAATCGGTTAGTTAATTAACAGGAGGGCGACGGACATGGTCAGGCCGGTCAATGAAACCCTGACGGCCCGCGAGGCGCAGATCATGGACGCCGTCTGGCGGCTGGGGGATGCCACCGCGGATCAGGTCCGCGAAGCCTTGCCGGAGCCGCTGCACGACTCGACCGTCCGCACGCTCCTGCGCGTGCTCGAGTCCAAGGGCTATCTGCAGCACGAGCTTCGCGGCAAGGCGTATGCCTATCGCGCGGCCATCGGGCGCGAGAAGGCTCAGCGCCACGTCTTGCGGAATGTGCTGTCGCGGTTCTTCGGCGGATCGGTCGAGGACCTCGTCATGCGCCTCATCGAGGACGAGCGGATCACCCCCGAGCAACTCGAGGCGCTGCGCCAGAAGGCCCCCGAGCCGCAGGCGAAGGGTACGACGCGTCAGAGGTCGGGGGCCAATAAGAAGAAGGAGGATGGCCGTGATTGAGCCCTTCGGTGCAACTTATGTCGGGACGCGAGCGGGATTGATCGCGCTCGATGTCGCCCTCAAGGTGGCGGTATTGATAGGAATTGTTTATGTCTTGCATTATGTGTTAGGTCGAAGCCGGGCTCTCGTGCGCTCGGCTCTGTGGAACGCCTGCCTCATCGGCCTGCTGCTGATCCCGGCCGCTGACCTGGCCCTCCCCAGGCTGATCATCACGGTGCCGGTGGAACGACCCATCGCGCCCGAGGTGGAAACGATCCGCCGAGTCCCGTCTCCCGCCGTCCCACTCTCCGAAGAGGGGCCGTCTCCGACGCCCGCGTTGTTTGCGCCCGAGGCGCTCGAGCCATTGCCGCTGCGCACGGGGTCGCCATCCGTGCAGGTTCCGGTTCCGGTTCGGGTTCCGACCCCGAGGCGTATCCCCAGGCCTGGCGGGATCGATATCGCCTTGGCCGCCTACCTGGCCGGGGCCTCGCTCCTGGCGATCCGCCTGATGGTCTCGTGCCTGGCCGTCGCCCGCTTGAGACGCGAGGGCTCGCCCATCGACGACGCGAGATGGTCGGGGCCGCTGGGACGTCTGCGAGTCGACCTGGGGATCGGGCGACATGTGGCGGTGCTGGCGTCGAGCCGACTTTCCGTCCCCGTCGTCGTCGGCTGGCTGCGCCCCGCGGTCATCATCCCAGCGAGGCTGGCCGAGCAGGCGAGCCCCACGCTCATCGACGCGGTGCTGCTCCACGAGCTTGGCCATGTTCGACGCGGGGATTTCGGCTGGAACCTCGTGCGGAAGATCGCCCAACTCGTCTACTGGCCTCATCCGCTGGTCTGGCCGCTCGGCCGGATCATCGAGCGGGTCCGGGAGCAGGCCTGCGACGACCTCTGCGTTCACGGCCTCGGGGGCTCGGCCGCCTATCGGGATTCGCTGATCGAGGTCGCGTCCAACCTGGTCCGCCGCCCCGACTCTGCCCTCGGGCTGGCGATGGCCCGTCCCGCGACGCTCGTCCAGCGACTCGCGTGGATCGACCGGACGCGAGGGGCCTCGCGCTGCTTGCTCCGCTGGCCGGGTCGGATCTCGGTCGCCCTCGCGGTGACGATCGCGGCCGGGTTCCTCGGCTCGATCGAGTTCGCCCGCGCGGCGGCGAAGGCGGCCTCGGAGGAGCAGAAGGCCGAGGCGGTGCCGGATCAGCCGGCTGCGGTCGAGGTCACGATCCGCGCCAAGGATACCGGGAAGCCGCTGGAGGGGGCGAGGCTCAAGGTTTATGTCGACCTGCAACACATCCTCCTCAAGTCCGATCGCGAGGGTCGCGTCCGGATCGACCTCTCTCATCAAAGTTTCCAGGACATCTTGAGCATCGATGTCTGGGCCGAGGGGTATGTCCAGCAGCGATACCGCTTCGCCCAGAATGACGCCCGTTACAAGAAGTTCCCCACGCAGGTCGTCATCGACCTGTTGCCCGGAGAACAGACGCTCGGCGGCAAGGTGGTGGACGAGCAAGGAAAGCCGATTGCCGGGGTCGTCGTCGATATCTGGGGTTACCTCGGCGAGAAGAAGCAGAAGGAGGAACTGGCCTCCATGGTCGATGCGACGACTGACGACCAGGGCCAGTGGCGCTGCCGTAGCTTTCGCTCAATGCAATTCGCCTATCTCTATCTGAAGCATCCGGATTACCTCTCGGACGATCCGATGCACGCCCGACGCCACGGGCGACCCACGCCTTCCGACCCGCCCTTGCCCGATGATATGCCTTTGGCCGCGCTCCGCGACTTCTCCGACGTCCAGGTGATGACGCGGGGTGTCAGCGTCTCGGGCGAGGTGCGCGGCGACGACGGCAAGCCAATTGCGGGCGCCGAGGTCGCCTGGCTCGATGGGGACCAGTTCGATTCCTCTTATCAAGACTTGCCCAAAGCCGCGACCGACGAGGCGGGACGCTTCCGCTTTCCTCACGCCAGGCCGGGCCGGCTGGTCCTCCAGGTCAAGGCGCAGGGGCACGCCCCGGAGTTGCGGACCATTGATGCGAAGGCCGGCGCCGAAGGTGTCGCCATCAAGCTGGGGAAGCCTCGCACGCTCGAAGGTCGAGTCGTCGATTCCAAGGGGCAACCGATCCCTGATGCCCTGGTCGTGATCGACAGTTGGCGTTCCTATCGATCGCTCGGCGTCTACCTCAAGTCGGGGGCGGACGGCGTCTTCCGCTGGGAGGATGCCCCGCCGGAAACGGTGCTCGTCAATGCCGCCCATGCCGGGTTCGAGAGCGTCTCATTCAAGAAGGCGTCGCCCGATGAGAAGGCCCTGCTGACGCTGAAGCGATCGCTGACCATTTCAGGCTGGGTGCGTGACGCGAAGACCAACAAGTTGATCGAGTCTCCGATCGTCGAGCTAGGCATCCCCGACTCGAAGTCGCGTGGTTTCACCTGGCGAGACGACAACGGTGTCTTCGCGCACCAGGGGACGTTGCAGGGGCAGGTGGACGTCGAACGCTCGCCCGAATTCCGGCTCCGGATCAGGGCCAAGGGATATGAGCCATTCGAGTCGAGCACGTTCCACGCGGGCGACCCCGAGAGCGAACTGAACGTCAGGTTGAACCCGACCGATAAGCCCGACGGGGTCGTGCTCTCGGGCGTCGTCCAGGCGCCCGACGGCTCGTCGCTCGCCGGGGCGGAGGTCGCGATCACTTACCCCATGACGTCCCGACGCGACCGGCTCCCCACTGTCCACATCCAGGATGGGAAGCTCCAGACGCAAGGCGACCTCGCCATCGTGAAGACGGACGCCGCGGGGCGATTCCACCTGATCCGAGAACCCGACCCTGCCGGTCGCTACTTCGCCGTGGTGGTCGTCCATCCGCGGTTCTTTGCGGAGGTGGATCGGGCCGCATTCGAGGCCAACGCGACGATCGTGGCGAAACCCTGGGGCCGCATCGAGGGAGTGGCGAGGATCGGCAGCAAACCGGCGAGCGGGGCGACCATCAGGTCATTCGCCGATCGGCTTGGAAACCCGGACACGCCTTCCATCTCCAGCGCCTCGGAACAGAAGGCCGACGCCCGAGGGATATTCGTCATCGAGCGAGCTATCACCGGGGATGTACGCGTCTCGATTGCATCCGGCGACGGTGACGACTATCGCAGTTTCTCCTACGGCATGCTCGTGGAGGTAAGCCCGGGCGAAACCGCCCGCGCCGAGTTGGGGGGCAAGGGACGTCCGGTGATCGCCAGGATTGCCCCGCCGCCCGGCTTCGACCCGAAAGCGGATTATGTCTCCCATTCGCAATTCTCGATCGAGAGCGACCGTCCTACCATCCCGTACCCAAGGCAAACATTGGCGAGCAGAGATGGGGCGAGTCGCGATTGGATCAAGAATTGGTGGGTGTCGGCCGAGGGCCATGAGTATCGGAGCAACTTCTTCCGATTCAGCCAGGCGAAGCTCCAGCCTGACGGCTCAATCCGAGTCGAGGACGTGCCGGCCGGAGAATATCGCCTGAACCTGTCCTACTGCGGCGAGGCGATGAGGGGCATCTTCTCCACCCCGGAGAGAATCGCCCATGCCACGAAGCAATTCACGATCCCGCCGATCACCGGCGGCCGCAGCGACGAGCCGTACGACCTGGGTACGCTGCATCCGAAGCCGAGGCAGACGCTCAAGGTCGGCCAGCCCGCCCCCTCCTTCGACGTCGAGACACTCGACGGAGGCCGGGTGAAGCTCGAGGACTTCCGGGGCAAGTACCTCCTGCTGGATTTCTGGGCGACCTGGTGCGGCCCTTGCGTGGCCCAGGTTCCGGACCTGAAATCCCTCCACGAACGATTCGGGAAGGACGAGCGGTTCGCGATGCTCAGCCTGAGCCTGGACGTCGAGAAAGAAGCCCCTCGCCAGTTCGTCGCCGACAAGGGACTCAGCTGGAAGCAAGGCTTCCTCGGCGAAGGAACCGACAACGGCCCTGCCTCCACCTATCACGTCACCGCGATCCCCTCGATGTTCCTGATCGCCCCCGACGGCACGGTCAAGGCCATCGACCCGAGCGGAGACTCGATCGCCGCCGCCGTCTCGGAGGCCCTCAAGTCGCGCAGATGAGCCACCGCGTCTCTGCGGCCTGATCCGTGTCATCGCGGTTACGAACGTTTCGACAAGGCCGCCGACCATCCAGGATGGCCGGCGGCCTCGTCCTTTTGCCGGTCGTGAATGCCGGCGAAGCCTCGAAGTCGCGCCGGGGGTCGCCTCGGTTCCTGGGGCATGTCTTCCCAGATAGCACGGGTCGATATGCGTCTCGGAAAATCGATTTCGAACGGATTCGATTTTCGTTGACCGGCTCGATTAAATCGACTAGATTTCTAGTCAATCGTCTGATCGCCAAGTCGAAAGCTCGCGGAGGTCGATCGTGGCGGAAGAGATGCCCGAGCCGCTGACCCCGGCCGAGTGGAAGGTGATGAAGATCGTCTGGCGCCATAAGCAGTGCGCCGCCCGGGACGTCTACAAGGAGGCCGGCCGGCTGTTCGGCTGGGCCCCGACGACGGCGAAGTCCGTCCTGCGACGACTGGTCGAGAAGGGGCACCTGACGGCCGAACAGATCGGCAATAGCTTCCTCTATCGCCCGGCGCCGGCGGTCGTCCGCTCTTCGTTGCTGCGGGCCGCCGATGCCTTGCTGGACAACCTCCTGGAGGGGACCACCGGCCAGGTACTCTCGCACCTCGTGCGAAAGAGTCGGCTCTCCGCCAAGGAGCTGACGGAGTTGCGCGACATCCTCGATCGATGTCAGACGGGCGAAGAAAAGGAGGAGGATTGAGCCATGATGACGACCGCGACAATCAACGCCTGGGCGGGATCGTGGGCGGTCATCATGAATCGGGGCCTGATCGACGCCTCGATCCTCTTGCTGCTGGTGGCCCTGGCCTGGCTGGTGTTCCGTCGGCGGATGTCGTCGCACCTCGCCTGCGGACTGTTCCTTCTGGTCCCCCTGAAGCTGGCCTTGCCCATCCCGGTCACGATCCCCTGGGGGGGCCGTGGCCCGATCCTGGCCGGATGCCGGCGCCTGGATCGCATTGGGGATGGAGCCCGCTGCCTTGAGTGCGCTGCTCACTGCCCATCGGGTTGACGACCGGTTCGATCACCGGGTTGCGGCGGAGCCTGTCCTGCCGAACCTCGAGGTGAGTCGAGCAGCCTCGCCGATCATGGGGCCGGTCGACGTCCCTCCGGCCGGTTCGAGGCCCTTGCCGATCGGGAACATCAGGCCCAGATCGCGGGTTGAGTCCCATCAAACTCCATTAACTCGAGCCGCCTGCCTGATGCTCGGTTGGCTCGCCATCGTGGGCGCCTTGCTGTCGGCGCTCTTCTTACGCCACCCGAGTATGGAGCGTCGCGTGCGGCGCTCGGAGGCGCTCGGGCCCGAGTCGCTGCCGGTCGATCTCGCCGGCCTGCAACAACTCTCGGGCCTGAGACGTCCCATGACATTGATCTCTGCTCCCTGGGCGGCCTCGCCGGCCGTCTGGGGCTTTTCCGCCCTTGCTTGCTCGTACCCCCTGGCCTCGTGGAGGACCTCGGGCCGGACGCGTTGCGCTGGGTCTTGCTGCACGAACGGGCTCACATCCGGCGCCGCGACGGTTGGATCGCTTTGTTCCAGCGGCTGGTGCAGATCGCCTACTTCTTCCACCCCGCGGTCTGGCTGGCGAATCGGATGATCGACGTCCAGCGCGAATATGCCTGCGATGATGCGGCGCTGGCGGCCTCGGCGAGCCGATCGACCTCGGCACCCTGGAACTGGATGTCAAGATGCAGCAGTTCGACGCGCTGGCCATCGGCTCGAAGGCCCCGGAACTCGACGGCGCGACGACGCTCGACGGCAAGCCGCTCGGGCTGTCCGACTACCGAGGCAAATATGTCCTGCTGGATTTCTGGGCCACCTGGTGCGGCCCTTGCCTCAAGGAGGAACCGCACCTGAAGGCGGCCCACGAGGCCTTCAAGGGTGACGATCGCCTGGCGATGATCAGCCTGAGCCTGGACGAGGACGTCGAGGCCCCAGAGCAGCACGTGAAGGCCCGTGGCCTCGATTGGGTGCAGGGCTTCCTCGGCAAATCCGGGGCCGGCGTGGCCGCGAAATTCGGCGCCTCCAGCATCCCGCAAGCGATCCTCATCGGCCCCGATGGATCCGTCCTGGGCAAGGACCTGCGAGGGGCCAATATCCGTTCGGCGATCGCCGAAGCCCTGAGGACGAAATAGGGCGATCGGCGTCGGCAATTCATGAATGCAATGCAGAGCAAGGGCGAGGGACTGGTCCCCTCGCCCTTTCGCATGTCGGCTCGCGATTCGGGATCGTCCTGCTCATGATGATTTGAGTAGTATTGCAGGGAAATGGTATGATCGATTTTGTTATCAAGTCAAGTGTTGAATTTAGAAATTTCTAATGAATTGAAACGTTGTCTGCGTTTCGAACGGCATGGCCCCGACCAATGGCACTTCCAGGCCACCGAGCACATACCAGTCTCCGCCGATGCCGAAGCGGAATCCGGGCGTGATGCTGAGGTAGGTGGCGTTCCCTCCGCTCAACTCGGTGTGCAGATTCGCCGCGGCATAATAGACGAAGCTTTTGAAGATGTGGGCCTCGGCCGAGGTCAGGTACTGGCCAACCGCCAGCCGAGCGTCGAAGGATGTGAAATTGCTGGGCGTTGCGTTGAATCCCGTCCATGGATTGACCCGCTGCAAGGCCGATGACGCGGGTGAATCGTTTGTCGGGATCGTCACCCCCAGCCCGCCGCGGATGACCCAGCGGTCGAACGGATTCGCCCAGAATTCCACGTCGGGAGACAGGCTGGCCGCGCCGTTGCCGTTGCGAGCGTCGCCGGTCGGCAGGCGGACGAAGAGGTTGCTGGTCAGGCTGTAGCGGCGGTCTTCCGCCAGGAGGACCCGAGGCGCGATCGTGAGGTCGCCGAAATTCGTCAAGTTGCCCGCCCCGGACGGCCGCGAGGCGTCGGGCGCGGAGGCGACGAAGGGCACGAACCAGCCGAGTTCGAGCCTTCGGCTGAGGGGGCTGAAGAGGATCGCCGTGCCGTTGTAGGCGTCCCCGCCCCCGGTCAGCGAGGCGAAGGAGAAGGAGGCGACATAGAGCCGGTAGAAAGCCCCATCGGCGCTTCCGACCCACGTCTGGCGGGGAGCATCTCCGGCCGCGGGGGCATACGGCTGATCCCAGCCCTCCGTCAGCAGCGAGCCGATGCCGAGCGGACGCCAGGCCTCGGGCTGGAGTGCGCCGAACAACGATTCACCGGCGACGTCCGTGAGCGACCGCGCCCGTCCCACCCCGACGTCCGGAATTTCCGGTTCCACCTCGACGGGTTCCTGGCCACGGCCCTGGAGCGTAAGGCCGGGAAATAGCAGGATCGCAAGGATGCCAACCGTACACGACACGCCCATATTCATTGGTCTGCCCGGCAGCCGTGATATGCCATGTGTTGGCATAATCGGCACGATGCGGCGGCCGTGTTGAATCCGAAATACAGGACCGCGGAGGTTCGCCGTCTTTGAAGTCGTTTGCCATCCCGCTGGCTTGGCCGTAGATGGTCTCAATCGAGAAGGCCAGGCTGGCCGGATGCGGAATAGAGCCTTGCTACGGTCGCGGTACTGAAGGATCGGCGAGGTTCCTTGTCGTCCTGGTGGTAAGCACACATTCCGGAGGAAGGGGTCGGCATCCTGTTTGCAAGTTCCGTACGCCATCAGTTTCCGCGGAATCGGGTGAAGGCACCGCTACAGAGATATTGCCTGTACTGGGGTGATTTGGTCGCCCGCGGAGGCAAGTCGAAGCGCAAGGCTGAGCATGTTGCCAGGAATTGTGAAGCTCGCAAGCTCCCTGGCGGATGCCGTGCTTGAGCGATGAGCTATGATTGCCAGGAAATCAGATCGGCAGGCGGCGAGGCGGCGATCATGAGCAGGGGGCGTCTTGAGAGGGAAGATTACCCTCGCTTTGCAGGGGGGTGGGCACGGGAACGGGAATATCGGCAAGGAACTTCTCGGATCGTTCGGCTTCGAAGTCTCGCTCTCCAGAATGCCAAAAAGGCGACGAGATCTCGGCGGGTAGGTGGAGGGATGTGATGCTGATCCACGTTGGGATTCGCGGCGTCGGAAGATAAAATCTCTCCCTTGGCGGCCGTGCGAATCGGTAGCCGTCTGGACGGAAGCAATCGGCCCCGTCGTTGTCGGCGGACGGATCCTGGACGCGCTGCCTGGGCAGCTCCAGCAGACGGACAGAATACCGCTCGGCAGAGGGACCGGTGACTACGAACGACCCCGTCAAGATACTGCTCGTCGATGCCAGGCCGGAGAACTCGCCGGAGGATCCCCTCGGCGACCTGGGGGTGAGGTTCGTCCGTGCCGGTTCCTCGGAGGAAGCACTCCGCTGCATCTCCGAGGCCGAGTTCGCCGCCATCCTCATCGAGGTGTCGGGCCTGGACCTGCCCGGTTTGGGGGCGGCGAAGAGCATCCGTAAGCTCGACCGGCAGACGCCCATCATCTTCCTCGGCGTGGCGGATGATTTCCCATTCGAGGAGGCGTACGCCCTCGGGGCGGTGGACCACCTGGCCGGTCAACTGCCTCCCGTCATACTGCGGGCTAAGGTCACGGCGCTCGTCGATCGGTTCCACAGCCAGCGGGGAGGGACGACCGCCCGGGAGCCAAGGCAGGACGAGCTCTGGCGGACGACGCTCGCGAGCATCGGCGACGCCGTGATCGCCACCGATACCGACGGACTCGTTACCTTCCTCAATCCCGTGGCCGAGAAGCTGACCGGGTGGCCCCTGGAGGACGCCCGAGGGACGCCCCTCACCGAGGTCTTCCGCATCGTCAACGAGACGACCCGCGAGGCGGTCGAGAACCCGGCGCTGCGGGCGCTTGAGACCGGGGTCATCGTCGGGCTGGCCAATCACACCATCCTGATCTCTCGCGACGGGTCCGAGCGGCCGATCGACGATTCCGCCGCCCCCATCCGGGACGAGGCGGGGACCGTCTCGGGCGCAGTCCTGGTCTTCCGCGACATCACCGAGCGGAAGGAGGCCGAGATCGCCCAGGCCCGGCTGGCGGCGATCGTCGAGTCGTCCCAGGATGCCATCGTCGGCAAGGACCTGGACGGCACCATCCGGTCCTGGAACGCGGGGGCTCGGCGGATCTTCGGCTACACCAGCGCGGAGGCCGTCGGGAAGTCGATCACGCTCGTGATCCCCGAGGATCGGCTCGACGAGGAACGCGTCATCCAGGAACGCTTGAGCCGGGGGGAGCGAGTCGAGCACTTCGAGACGCAACGCGTCCGCAAGGACGGCCGGCGTGTCGACGTGGAACTGATCATCTCGCCCATCATGGACGCCGAGGGTCACATCACCGGGGCGTCCAAGGTCGCCCGCGATGTGACCGACGCCAAGCGTGCCCGGCGGGCCCTGGCTTCCGCCCTCCAGGCCGGGGAGGTCGGCACCTACTACTGGGACATCAAGGCCGACCGCGTCACCGGGGACCGCAACTTCGTCGGGATTTTCGGGGTGATTGCCGACGACCGAGCCTCGGCGCCGGTGGTCGACTTCCTGGACGCCATCCATCCCGAGGATCGAGAGCGAGTCGCGGCGGAGATCCAGCGGACGCTCGACACCGACGCAGCATTTCGCAGCGAGTACCGGGTGGTCGGGCAGGGGGGCGAGCGCTGGCTGCTCGCACGCGGGGCGGTCGAGCGGTCCGCGGAGGGTGAGCCCGTCGGGTGGGCCGGCGTGGTGGTCGACATCAGCGATCGCAAGCGGGCCGAGGAGGCCCTGGCCGCGAGCCGTGCACGCCTCGATTACGCGGTCAGGGTGTCGGGGATCGGGTTCTGGTACTGCGACCTGCCGTTTGACGAGCTCCGGTGGGATGAACGGGTCAAGGCCCACTTCTGGCTCCCGCCGGACGCCCGCGTCACGATCGGCACCTTCTACGAACGAATCCACCCCGACGACCGCGAGCCGACGCGGGCCGCCATCGAGCGGAGCATCACCAATCGGTCGAGCTACGACATCCACTACCGGACCGTCGACGAGGCGACGGGCGCCGAGAAATGGATACGGGCGATCGGGGGGACATATTACGATGAGTCGGGAGTTGCCCGGCGATTCGATGGCGTGACGCTCGACGTGACCGAGCAGCGCCGGGCCGAGGCCGCGGTCCGCGAGAGCAACGACCGCTTCGCCATCGTCGCCCGCGCGACCAACGACGCGGTCTGGGACTGGGACATGGAGACCGACGCCGTCTGGTGGAACGAAGGGGTGACCGCACTCTTCGGCCACCGCGCGGAGGACGTCGGCCCGGGCGCCTCGTGGTGGTATGAACATATTCACCCTGACGATCGCAAGCGAGTGGTCGACGGCATCCACGCGGCCATCGACCACGGCAAGGCCCACTGGACGGACGAGTACCGATTCCTCAAGGCGGACGGGACCTATGCCACCGTCCTCGACCGCGGTCATGCCATCCACCAGGAGGGCAAGACGATCCGGCTCGTCGGGGCGATGCAGGACGTGACCGAGCGGCGGCGAGCGGTGGAACGGCTGCGGGAGAGCGAGCTGCGCTTCCGGTCGCTGTTCGAGTCCATGGACGAGGGGTACTGCGTCGTCGAGCCTGTGCTCGACGACGAGGGCCGCCCCGTCGACTATCGCTACCTATTGGTCAACCCCGCGCTCGAGAAGCAGACGGGGATGGCCGACATCGTGGGCAAGACCGCCCGCGAGGTGATGCCGAACCACGAAAGCTATTGGATCGCGGGGTACGCCCGAGTCGCGGAGACCGGCGAGCCCTTCCATCGGGCCGACTATGTGGCCGACCTCGGACGCTGGTACGACGTCTCCGCGTTCCGGGTCGGCTCGGCGAGCGACCGCAGGGTCGGCGTGCTATTCAGCGACATCTCCGACCGGAAGCGGGCGGAGGCGCTCCTGCGGGAGAAGGATGAGCGGCTCAAGCTCCTGGTCGACCGGGCCAGGGATTACGCGGTGGTCGTCACCGACCGCGAAGGGACGGTGGTCGAGTGGGCCGGCGGGGCCGAGAGCATCACCGGCATCGGCCCGGAGGAAATCCTCGGGCAGCCGGCCGACGTCTTCTTCACCCCCGAGGACCGGGCGGCCGGAATCCCCGAGATGGAGATGGCGAAGGCCGTTCGCGAAGGGCGGGCCGAAGACCTGCGTTGGCACCTCCGCAAGGATGGAAACCAGTTCTTCGCCGACGGGGTGATGGTGCCGCTCTGGGGCGACGACGGCGCACTGCACGGGTTCGGCAAGGTCTTCCGCGACGTCACCGCCCGCAAACGCGCCGAGGACTCGGTGCGGTTCCTGGCCGACGCGAGCTCCTCGCTCTCCGAGCTGGTGGACTACCAGAGCACCCTCAACCGGATCGCCAACCTGGCCGTCGGCGGCTTCGCCGACTGGTGCGTGGTCGACATGATCGGCGAGGATGGGACACGGGAACGGCTGGCGGTGACCGCGGCCGAGGCCGAGGACGTTTCGAATGCCCGCAGCGCCGATGCCACGTTCCGAGCGGTCGACGGGACCTCCGGGGTGGTGCCGCACGTCCTGAGGACCGGCGAGCCGGAGGTGATGTTCGACCTCGCCGAGGCCGACCCCAGCACCGCCCCGCAGGGGCCCGAGCGGCTGGCCCGGCTCCTCGGCCTCGGGATTCGCTCCTATTTATGCGTCCCGCTCCTCTCGCGGGGCCGCGTGATCGGCGGGATCACCTTCCTCAGCTCGTCCTCTCGCCGCCGCTTCGGCCAGGAGGAATTGCGGGTCGCCCAGAACCTCGCCGAGCGGGTCAACGTGGCGATCGAGAACGCCCAGCTCTATCGCACCTTGCAGGAGCAGGACCGCCGCAAGGACGAGTTCCTGGCGACCCTCGCCCACGAGCTGCGGAACCCACTCGCCCCGGTCCGCAACGGGTTGCACATCCTGCGCATGGGGGGGACCGAGGGGGAGGAAGCCGGCCAGACCATGTCGATGATGGATCGGCAGCTCGGGCATATCACCCATCTCGTCGAGGACCTGATGGACGTCGCCCGCGTGTCGAGCGGCAAGGTCGTCTTGAGGATGGAACGCGTGCCGCTGCGAGAGATCGTCGACGCCGCCGTGGAGACGAGCCGGCAGGCGATCGAGGCGGCCGATCACGAACTCGCCCTGCGGATGCCGCGCGAACCATTGACCGTCGAGGCCGATCGCACTCGCCTGGTGCAGGTGCTGGCCAACCTCCTCAACAACGCCGCCAAGTACACCCCGCCCGGCGGGAGGATCGTGCTGAGCGTCAAGCGCGTCGACGGCCATGCGACGATCAAGGTCGCCGACACGGGTCTGGGGATCCCCTCCGAGATGCTCCCCAAGGTCTTCGAGATGTTCACCCAGGTGGGGACGTCGCTGGAGCGCTCGCAAGGGGGGCTGGGGATCGGCCTGACGTTGGTCAAGCGGCTCGTCGAGATGCATGGCGGGACCGTGGCGGCGGAGAGCCCCGGGCCCGGCGAAGGCAGCACGTTCACCGTGCGAATCCCGGTGGTCGATGAAGCCTCGCCGGCCATGGACGCCCCCCCCGCTGCGTTCACCGCCCCGGCCGTCGACCAGCTCGATATCCTGGTCGTCGACGACAATCGCGACTCGGCGGTAACGCTGGCCAGGCTGCTCAAGATGCGAGGGCACCGCGTCAAGACCGCCCACGACGGGCCCGAAGCATTGCGCCTGCTGGCCAACTTCCGGCCGCAGCTCATCCTGCTCGACCTGGGCCTCCCCGGGATGAGCGGATACGAGGTCGCCCACCGCATCCGCGAGAGCACGGAACTGCGCGGCGTGATCCTGACGGCGCTCACCGGCTGGGGCCAGGACGAGGACCGGAGGCGGACCCGCGAGGCCGGTTTCGATCACCACCTGGTCAAGCCGGCGGACCCCCACGAACTCGACCGGATCGTCCGCGGCATCAAGGCGAAGGAGTGACACAGCCAGGACGCCCGGCCCTCGGCGTCCATCATTCCTCCAGGTGGGCGAAGAGGTTATTGAGCCCCCTGGCCAGGGTCGGGTGGGCGAACATATCGTCGCGGATCCGCCGATAGGAGAGCCTTCCCATCATGGCGATTTGCACCATCGCCATGATCTCGCCCCCCTCGATCCCGAGTGCCGTGCAGCCGAGGATGAGGTCCGTGCGGGCGTCCACGATCGCCTTGAGGAGACCTCGCGACTCGCCGATCTCGACGGCCCTGGCAATGTCGGTCATGGGCAGCCTCGCGATCCGCAACTGATGTCCACGTTCGCGCGCCTCCTCCTCGGTCAGGCCGACCCGCCCGAACTGGGGGTCGGTGAACACGGTGAAGGGGATCAGGCGCCCGGAGGTCGTACGGCCGGCGTCGTGCAAGAGGTTCTCGCGCAGGATCTGGTTGTCGTGGTGGGAGACGTGGGTGAAGGCCGGGCCGCCGTTCACGTCGCCGAGGGCGTAGATCCCAGGCACGTTGGTCGCCAGACGTTCATCGACCGGGATGAAGCCCCGGTCGTCCACTCGAATCCCCGCGGCGGTTAGGTTCAGGTCTTCCGTGTTCGGCACGCGCCCGGTGGCGACAAGGAGGTGCGAGCCGGTCACCTCTCGCACTCGACCGTCCGACCGCACGCTCAGTTGGATGTCCCCGGCGCTACCCCCGACCCGCGTGGCCTCGCCGTTCAGGATGACGTCGAGCCCGTCCTCGCGGAGGATCTCGGCGAGGGCCTCGGCCATGTCCGGATCTTCTCGCGAGAGCAGTTGCCCGCCCTTCTGGAAGAGCGTCACGCGGCTGCCGAACCGGCGGAACATCTGGGCGAACTCGACGCCGATATAGCCGCCGCCGAGGACGAGCAGGTGCTCGGGGATCTCGCCAAGCTCCAGGACCCCCGAGGAGTCGAGCCATGGGACGGAATTCAGGCCGGGGATCTCGGGACGGGCGGGGCGGCAGCCGGTGTCGATGACGATCACCTCGCCGGAGAGCAGGCGGGTGCCGCCGTCGTTGAGCTCCACGCGCACCGTGCGCGGGGCGGCGAAGGAGCCACGCCCCCGGATCAGCTCCAGGCCTTCCGTCGACTCGAGCTTCCTCTCGCTCCCGGAGCTGAACCGCTCGACGATCGCCCGCGTCCGATCCCGGGCCTCGTCGAGCCGGACCTCGACCGCACCGGGATGCACGCCATACTCGCCGGCGCGTCGAGCCAGGTAGGCGATTCGGGCGCTGGCGGCCATCGTCTTGGTCGGCGTGCAACCGGTGTTGACGCAGGTCCCGCCGATCTTGCCCTTCTCGATCAGGGCGACGCGACGTCCCGACCTCGCGAGCGATCGCGCAAGGGGGTTGTTTGCCTGCCCGGCACCGATCAGGATCGCATCAAAGATTTCCGTAGGCTCGGCCATCGAACGCGGCTCCAACGACTCGACGAATAATACAGACGCAAAATCAAATCAGCGAATGGGATGCCATCGGAGTGGGGATCGGCCCGACGCCCCTCATCCAAAGGGGAGTCCCGCTCGAACCGCAGAGGCCGGGTGGGTAGAATCCGCCCAGCGGACGAAGGGATGCGGGCGAAGGAGCTGGGGAGTGACCACTCGCCTCGGCGCGTGGAGATCCGACGGAGGACTCGCCGATGGATTTCTGGGAGCCCAAGCAACGCGAAGCGGTTCAGGCGATGATCCTCCGGGTCGAGGACAAGCCCTGCGTGAACGTCGATGCCTACGACGGTAGGGTCTACGTCTGCGGCAGCTCTCGGGTCTGGAGATCGACGACGACTCTCTGAATGGCGCGTGCGAATGGGTCGATCCCGAGGACGCCCGCCCGGGCGAGCTGACCGACGGGATGGCGATCAGTTGCGACTGCGTGCGTCTGGGCGATGGGTGGTTCCAGGATACCTATTTCGGCTGGTACTTCGTTGTTGTGCCAGGGCTCGTCGCCCGCTCGATGGCCGGCGACCACTCGTGGGTCGAGGGGTTCCTGGAGGCGCACCGGCCGAAGGCTTGAACCTTTTTACCAAGGAGGCAGGGGCGTGAAGAAGGGCCCATCGAAGATCGCCGAGTCTGCATCCGAACCCGCCGACGCGAGCCTCGAGCCCGCCGCCGACTGGCGGGTTGAGATGCTCAGTCGGATCCGCACCCTGATCATGGACGCGGCCCCCGAGATGATCGAGGAGCGGAAGTGGATCAAGCCGACGAATCCGGCCGGGGTCCCGACCTTCTCGCACGACGGCATCGTCTGCACCGGCGAGACGTACAAGGGCGCCGTGAAGTTGACGTTCGCCAAGGGGGCCTCGCTCGGGGACCCTTCGGGCCTCTTCAACTCCAGCCTCGAAGGCAACACTCGGCGCGCGATCGATTTCCGCGAGGGCGACACCCTGGATGAGGAGGCCCTGAAGACCCTCATTCGGGATGCCGTGGCCTTGAATGCGTCCAAAGCCGGCGGTCGAAAAAAAACGTGAGCTGTGGCGATTTCCACCAGCGCAACTCATGTGGACGTGTTTCCGCCGTCGCCCCAATCATTCGACGCAACGCTTGATCCCTCGTGGACAGGAATTCGCCTCCTTCGGCGAATTCCTGTCCACGCGATCGATTGGGCCAACTCTCACCAATGATGTCTTTTGTAGATTCCTTCAGGCGCGTACGCTCCGATCCGTTGGCTGCGGTGCATGGTATGACGATTGCAAGTGCGGTGCGACTCGGCCGCTAGGGGCCTTGGTTCGGACACTAAGTCAACCTGAAATCAGTGATCGATCATGGGATCGGTCTTGTTTGGTTGGCACGGATGTTCGTCATCCTCAAGGAGATCCTGCCTCGTGTCGCATTCCCCTGTTTGGCGTCCAAGACGCCGTGGCGCCTTCACGCTCATCGAGCTCCTCGTGGTCATCGCGATCATCGCGGTGCTGATCGCCCTGCTGCTGCCGGCCGTCCAGGCGGCACGCGAGGCCGCGAGGCGGATCCAGTGCGTCAACAACCTGAAGCAGATCGCATTGGCCGCGCACAACTATCACGACGTCAACGGATGTTTCCCTTCCGCCAGGCCGTCCAGCAAGCCCCAGTATGGCCACATGGTCACGATGCTCCCGTTCCTGGAGCAAGGGGTGCTCAACAACGCGTTCAACGTCACGCTCTCGGGCGGATTCGCCGACCCCGGCAACCAGACGGTCTCGAACACGAACCTGTCGGTCCTCCTCTGCCCATCGAATCCGAACCAGCAGACCATCCGACTGCGGAAAGCCAGCTCGACCGGGAAGTCGTATGGGGCCTTCATCACCGACGCCAACGGCGCCAACATGACGGGCTGGGTCTGCGACTACTGGGTCAACCACGCCATCAGCGCGGCGACCATCACCTTGCTATACCCCGGCGCCACCGCGCCCGACCCGATCCTCAAGGGCACCACGCCGACGATGGCGATGGTCAGCGACGGGCTCTCGAACACCACCTTGTTCCTCGAGCACGCGGGGTATGACAAGCACTACGTCAAGGGCGTGGGCTGGCCGATGCCGGACACCGACCTGACGCTCGACCAGCCGGGAGCCTGGGGGGCCTGGCTCGGTTGGTGTGCGTTCCAGGTCCAGGGGTATTCCAACGCCCCGCCGCCGACGAACACGAGCACCCCCGCCGGGACCGCCTGCGCGATCAACTGCAACAACTCGCAGGGGGTCTTCGGATTCCACCCTTCGGGGGCGAACGTCGCGATGGGGGACGGCAGCGTCAGGATGTTCCGGCAAACCATGACCGTCTCATCCCTGATGTCCTTCGTCAGCCGGAATGGCGGCGAGATCGTCCAGGACTGAGCCGGCCACAGGCGGCGAGGCTTCGTCGATGGACCACACTCTCTTTATACACGTCGGCCGTTGTTTTCACTTTCGAGATCAACTCATGATAAGAAGTTTCTCGATCCGCATCGGTGTCGTCCTGACGACCTTGTTCACGCTCAACTCGACCATCCGGGCCGAGGAGCCCCCGGTGGTCCGCTCCACCAAATCGGGGCCCTGGTCGGCGAAGGAGACCTGGGACGTGGGCCGCGTCCCGAAGGCGGGCGACCGGGTGGTCATCCGGTCCGGCCACGAGGTCGGCTACGACGTCGCTTCCGAGGAGGTCATCCGGCTCGTCCAGGTCGCCGGGACGCTCGAGTTCGCCAGGGATCGCACCACCCGGCTCGAGGTCGGCCTGCTCACGATCGTCCGCAGCGATAAGCCGTCGGAAGATGGCTTCGACTGCCACGCCTCGATGGGTGACATGAAGGGGATGGGGGAGGGGAGCCGCCCGGCCCTGCTCGTGGGGAAGCCCGGCTCTCCGATCGCCCCCGACCACACCGCGACGATCCGGCTGCATTACATCGAGGGGATGGATAAGGTCTCGTGCCCGGCCATCGTCTGCTGCGGCGGCCGGATGGAGTTCCACGGCACCCCGATGCCCCAGACCTGGCTCAAGGTCCGCAAGACGGCCGACGCCGGCGCGACGTCGGTCTACGTCGATGAATGGGCCGAGGGCTGGAAGCAAGGGGACAAGATCATCGTCACGAGCACCCGCCGCCAGCGCGACGGCCGCGGTGTCGGTGGCGATTTCCTCGCAGGGGCCCAGACCGAGGAGCGGCAGATCACCGGCCTCTCGCCCCGGGACTTCACCGGCGGCTACGCGGTCAAGCTGGACAGGCCGCTCGCCTTCTCGCACTACGCCGAGGGGAACTTCCGCGCCGAGATCGCGAACCTCACGCGCAACGTGGTCGTCGAGTCGGCCGATCCCAACGGGGTCCGCGGCCACACGATGTACCACAAGAATTCGGCCGGCTCGATCAACTACGCGGAGTTCCGGCACCTCGGCAAGCGCGACGAGAAGGGGCGCTACAGCATCCACTTCCACCTGGCCGGCGAGTCGATGCGGGGCAGTTCGGTCATCGGTGCATCGATCTGGGACAGCCACAACCGCTGGATCACCATCCACGGCACCGACGACCTCGTGATTCGCGACAACGTCGGCTACAAGAGCGTCGGCCACGGCTACTTCCTCGAGAGCGGCACCGAGATCAACAACATCCTCGACCACAACCTCGCGGCGCTTGTGATGCCCGGCAAGCCGCAGAAGGATCAGGATGTCCCCTTCGACCTCAACCGAGGGGCCGGATTCTGGTGGGCGAACAGCCAGAACAGCTTCACCAGGAACGTGGCCGTCGAGTGCGCCGAGTACGGCTACCGCTTCGACACCAAGAAGACCGAGAATTACGACCCGATCCGACCGATCCGACAGCCCGACGGCTCGATCCAGCCCGAGGACTCGAGGATCATGCCGTTCGTCCGGTTCCAGGGCAACGAAGCCCACACGATGAAGTTCTTCTGCCTCAACCTCCGGGGCGTCACCCGGCCTGACCGAGGCCTCGACTTCTACAGCCAGAACGAGACCCTGGCCCGCGAGGCCGCCGAGGCCATGCCCAAAGGGGAGCACCCGTTCTGGATCCGCGACTTCCGCTGCTGGGAGGCGAACTGGGCGACCCACCTCGGCACGACGGGCGTCTTCATCGACGGCCTGGACGTCTTCCGCTCGGACGTGGCGATCTGGCGGTCGATCATGGATCGCTCCGGGTTCCGCCGGATGACGACCAGCGACATGCGGGTCAACGACATCCACAACCCGCTCAGCTCGGGCTACGTCCCTTCGAAATCCGAGGGGGAGAGCGGGGCCTTCCGCGGGCTCTCGAGCTTCCGGGACGACATGCCGCCCGTCACGGTCATCACCAGCGCCGTCCGCGACGGCAACCTGCTCGTGGTCAAGGGCTCGACGGCCGACGCCAGCGACGTGCGACGCGTCACCGTCAACGGCCGCCCGGCGCGCTCGACCCGCGACAGCTTCGCCGAGTGGGAGATCTCCCTCGACGCCCCCGCCGGCAAGCCCTTCGAGGTCCGCGCCCAATCCGAAGACGTCCGCGGCCACTCCGAACCCCGGCCGCACGTCCTGCATTTGGACGCCAAGTAACCGCACGATATGCCCTTGAGGCCGGAATCGTGGCGGGCCGCCGGTGTCCTGGGGCCCGCCACGATCGTTTCAACCGGAGCTTGGCCAGGAAGCCTCGGAACCGCGATTTCTCGCAGGATATGGGCGGCTCATGTCATCTCACCGGCGGTGTGAGGGATATCGGGAAGCGCCCGGATGAATTCCCCGGGGACCGTCGCCAACTCTCCGTTCGGCCCGAACATGCGGTCCATCGTGGCCCACGTCGATCCCTCCAAGCTCCTCGAATACAACCCGAATCCGGAAGATATGGGCTCCACCCTGAAGATGGGGAACCTCTCCGTCAAGGATTCGATGCCTATCGTCCACAACAGTGCAACGGTGGTCGACATCAAGAAGATGGGCGGCATTCTGATTATAGTGTTGATGGATGCTGATATTTGGGACGGTGCCACGACGCGGGCGCGAAGGCCCCGCGGGGTTTCGCCTTGCTTGAAATTGTTGTATGCAAATCTATTTGGAAGTAAGAAGAGATGGGCTAATACTCGGAGGCCGCGGATCGTCCTATCATCCCCCGGGAGGCAGGTCGCCTAGCAGTTTGTTCCCCTTGGCGAGGCCCTCGCGAATTTCGCGGACGATGGACTCGCAGACCAGTTCGCAAAGCCGCTCCACGAGCGGGTCGTCGATCCGATAGAAGACCTGCAAGCCGGCTTTCCTCCGACCCACCAGGCCGGACTCGGTGAGCATCTTGAGGTGCTTCGAGACGTTGGCCTGGCTCCTGCCCGTCCCCTCCACGACCTCTGACACATTCTTCTCCCCCTGCATCAAGCAGCGGAGGATGGCCAACCGCGTGGGATCGGCGAGCATCCGGAACTTGTCGGAGATCAGGTCGAGGAATTCGTCGGGGATGTCGGCGGCCATGTGTTGACTAAACAACTGGTGGAGAATATAGTTAATTGGAGTTTCAGTAATATTGTAGCACGAGGAACGGCGATGGAAAGGAGCCCGGATGCTCCCCATCGCGGCTTCGGTGATCGGATCATCCCGTTCTGCTGTAGCTCTTCGTGAGCCCTTGGATGCGGCCCGGATTCAGATTCCCGGCCTGCCTTGGGAGGTCCCCGCGATTTCGGGCGTGGCCCGGGTCGATCTCGAGGAAACGGGGATGCAAGGGGTTGGCCTGCGGGGCGTGGCCAACAGCACTCGAGGAAGAGCCGAAGGCCAGGATCGAGTCGTCTGCCACGCGGCGAGGACTGAACTGGCAGCGACGTCGCGGTGCGAGCACGCGGCCACCGTCGAGCCCTGAGCAAGATGGGCGTCGCCTTCCCTTGCGAGAACGCGATGCGTCAGAACCCATCACGATGGGGGATGTTTCCTGGCGGGCGTCGATATCGCGCCGTCGGGGGCGATGGAAGTCGTATCTCAAGCAGCACGAAGAGGGCTTTGGCTGCTTCGAGTCCTGAGCACCGGGGCGGTCGTCAAATGGAGGAGACGTTCGATATGAAGACAATCACGCCGGAAGAAATCAGGAGATTGCGAGGGGACGGACGCCCCATCGACCTGATCGACGTGCGTACCCCCGTCGAATATCGCGAGGTGCACGCGGAGGAGGCCCGGTCGATCCCGCTCGACGCGCTGGAGCCGCGGGCGGTCATGGCCGCACGCGACGATTCTAGCCAAGGACCGTTGTATCTGATCTGCCGGTCGGGCGCCCGTAGCCGGCAGGCGGCCGAGGCCTTCCGGAAAGCCGGCTTCGACGACGTGGTGAGCGTCGAAGGGGGGACACTGGCCTGGGAGCGGGCGGGGCTGCCCGTGATCCGGGGCGCGAAGGCGGTATCCCTCGAGCGGCAGGTCCGGATCGCGGCGGGCTCGCTGGTCGTGCTCGGCACGGCGCTCGGCGCCTTCCTGCATCCCGCCTTCCTCGGGCTCCCGGGGTTCATCGGCGCGGGCCTGGTCTTTTCGGGCGTCACCGACACCTGCGGCATGGGGATGGTCCTCGCACGGATGCCCTGGAATCGGGCCTCGGACCGAGGTTGAGCGACCCCGACGACGAGGGAGCCGGCCGATGAGGGATGCAATCTTGCCGGGGGTCGATCATCGGGCTGGCTTCTACATTTGCAGGCGAGAGGAAATATACCTGAGGCACTCCGCAGGAGGCCAGGAAGGCCATCGCGGATGGCGAGGCTGTGCTCGTCGATGTCCGCGTGCTGTCCGAGCGGTGCCCCGGGAAGAGTGTGGGCGAATTCGGGCTTGAAACGACGGTAATCCCCGTCAGGGAGTCCATCGAAGATGAAAATTGTGATCGTCGGCGGCGTGGCCGGCGGCGCGTCGGCGGCCGCGCGGGCCCGACGCCTCTCGGAGTCGGCTGAGATCGTCCTGTTCGAGCGGGGCTCGGAGGTCTCGTTCGCCAATTGCGGGCTGCCTTACTACGTCGGCGGCGAGATCGCCGAGCGGGGCAAGTTGCTGATCGTGACCCCCGATCAACTGCGCGAGCGGTTCCGGATCGACGTCCGGGTCCGCACCTCCGTCGAGTCCATCGACCGGGCCGCCAAGCGGGTCCGGGTCCGCGACCTCAACTCGGGGCGTGAATACGAGATCGATTATGACAGGCTGATCCTCGCGCCCGGCGCGGCCCCGATACGCCCCGAGGTCCCTGGGGCCGACCTCCCCGGCATTTTCACCCTCCGCGATTTACGCGACGTGGACCTGATCAAGAAGAAGGTGGAGGACGGGATCGAGCGGGTCGTCGTCGTCGGAGGGGGATTCATCGGACTGGAGATGGTCGAGAACCTCGTGCGCCGGGGCGTGACCACGACACTCGTCCAATCCGGCGACCAGGTCCTGACGACATTCGACAAGGAGATGACCGCCCCTCTGGCGGCTGCACTCGTCGAGCACGGCGTCGAGTTGATCCTGAACGACTCGGCGGGCGCGTTTGCCGAAGGCCGGAATGGCCTGGAGATACGCCTCAGGTCGGGGCGTCGGCTCGAGGCGCAGATGGTGGTGATGGGCGTCGGCGTGAGGCCGGAAAACTCGCTCGCTGTCGCAGCCGGCCTGACGGTGGGCCCGCGGGGCGGCATCCGAGTCAACGCCCACCTCCAGACCGATGACCCGGAGATCTACGCGGTCGGCGACGCGATCGAAGTCGAGGATTTCGTCCTGGGAGGGCCGACGCAGATCCCCCTGGCCGGGCCTGCCAACCGCCAGGGGAGGATCGCCGCCGATCACATCTGCGGCCGAGCGGACGCCCGCTATCGCGGCTCGCAGGGCACGGCGATCGTCGGTTTGTTCGGCAAGACGGCGGCGATGACCGGGGCATCGGAGAAGTCGCTGATACGGGCCGGTCGCCCCTATCGGAAGGTCTACGTCCATCCCGGCAATCACGCCGGATACTTCCCCGGGGCGGAGCCGATCTCCATCAAGCTCCTCTTCTCGCCGGAGGATGGGAGGATCTTGGGGGCGCAGGCGGTGGGCGGAGCTGGCGTCGACAAGCGGATCGACGTCATCGCCATGGCCATCCAGGCGGGCATGACGGCTTATGATCTGGAGGAGTCCGAGTTGGCCTACGCCCCCCAGTACGGGTCTGCGAAGGATCCGATCAACATGGCCGGATTCGTGGCGGCCGGCCTGCTCCGGGGCGAGCACCCTCAGGTCGATGTCGACTCCGTCGTCGGCCCTCGGCAAGACAATCCGTTATTCGTGCTCGACGTCCGCACGCCCGAGGAGTTCCACGCCGGTCACATCCCCGGCGCCACGAATATCCCCGTTGATGAGCTCCGCCAACGACTCGGCGATCTCCCCCGCGACGCGGAGATCGCCGCCTATTGTCAGGTCGGCCAGAGAGGATATCTGGCGACGCGAATCCTGCTCCAGTCGGGCTTCAGGGCGAGCAACATCGGCGGCGGTTACAAGACCTACATGCTTTTCCACCCGGGCGGCGGGAAGGCCGGCGCGTCTGGCTGAGAGCGGGAGTGAAGGCCATCGAGTTCCTGACCTCTTGGAGGACGGCTCGGGTCGTATCCCGCAGGTGTCCGGATTCGGTTCCTCTTGTCTGTTGGGCGTTGCGAGGCAAACATAGCGTGGAATTAACGCGCGGGGTTGTGGGCACTTCGGTTGTGAACCTGCTCGCAAATGGCGGTTCCCTGGAGTTGAGGAACTCGAGAGCGCGGGCGGGTCGGCGTTGCAATTTCTGGGCGGGTTCGATGGAGTCAGTCGCGTGCGTGGGCCGGAGCCGATCGGACAGGATGTTGCGATGCCCGGGTCGGGTTCTGCCCAGAGTGGCTCATGCTGACGCGTAGCCTGCTCCTCCGCATCGCAGGGCCGAGCTTCTTCATGAGCCTGCTGTTCCTCGGCTCGTGCCTCACGGCGTCGGTTTACCTGCACTATCGGCAGTCGACATCGATCCGGGAGCTCGACGAGAACCTCCGGAGCCGTCGGATCGCGACGGACCTCTTGCTCGCAATCGATGGCCTGTCGGGGGCGAATGCGGCCGCCGTGGAGGCCTCGGAGCGCCGGATCGGCGATCTGATCGGTCGGGCGCGAAAACTGGCGGACAGGCCAGAGGAGGCCAGGCTCGTGGATCGGCTGGAGGCGAGCTTCGCCCGCCACCTCCGGAGCCGGCGAGATGACCCCAGGCAGGCAGGAAACCGCGACGGCTCGTCCCTCGTGGTCTCGGAGCTCGTCCCCATCTGCCGAGAGCTCGAGCGGTTCAATAGCGGCGAGGTGGATCGGTCCGAGGGGAGCCTGCGGCGGACGGTCACATGGACCGCCTGGGGGCTCGCGAGCGTCGGGCTGGTCGGGGCGGCGGCCGGGGCGATCCTCGGATACATCGTCGCCAGGAGGCTGGGGCGGAACGTCCTCCGGGCCGAGTCGCTGGCCGAGGTCGGGCAGGTCGCCGCCGGACTCGCCCACGAGCTGCGGAACCCCCTCACGGCGATCAAGATGCTCGTCCAGGCGAACCTCGAGGACGCCGAGTCGCAGGACCTGCGGGTCATCGAGCTGGAGATCCGCCGGATGGAGGATCGCCTGAATGTCTTCATCGACTTCGCCAGGCCCCCGAGGCCGGAGCGCCGGATCCTCGACCTGAACACGGTGGTGGATCAGACGCTCGCCCTCGTCGGCGGTCGGGCGAGGAAGCAGCGTGTGGTGCTGCACTTCGAGCCCCCGCCTTCCCCCATCGAGGTCGAGGCCGACGGCGAGCAGCTCCGGCAACTGCTCGTGAACCTGGCGCTGAACGCGCTCGACGTCATGCCACGAGGGGGCGAGCTGGACGTCGAGATCAGGCCCACGGCCGACGGGCATGTCGAGGTCATCGTCCTCGACACCGGCCCGGGCATCCCCGCCCGGCATTTCGCGCGGCTGTACGAGCCGTTTTTCACGACCAAGGAGACGGGGCTCGGGCTCGGGCTGCCCGTCTCGCAGCGGATCGCCCACGACCACGGCGGGATGCTCTGCGCATCCAACCGGCCGCAGGGGGGCGCGAGATTCATGCTCCGCATGCCCGCCCTCGGCGGTTCCCATGCCTGAGCGTTGAGGAGTTCGGTATGCCCCGTATCCTGGTGATCGATGACGAGTCCTCCATCCTGCACGCCTTCCGCCGGGCGTTCGGCGACCCGGATGACGAGCTCCTGACGGCCCCCAACGCCGAGGAAGGGCTCGCCCTCGTCTCGGACAAGAAGCCCGACGTCGTCGTGCTCGACCTGAACCTGCCCGACGCCAACGGCCTGGATGTCTACCGGAAGATCCGCGCGATCGACGCCAGGATCCCGGTCATCTTCATCACCGGGCACGGGACCACCGAGACGGCCATCGAGGCGACCAAGCAAGGGGCCTTCGACTACCTGCTCAAGCCGCTGGAGCTGGAGCAGGTGCGCGACCTCGTCGAGCAGGCCGCGGAGATCAGCCGCCTCGGGCGCGTCCCCGCGGTGGTCCCCGACGAATCCGTGCCGGCGGGAACGCCGGTCGACGTGCTCGTGGGCCGATCTCCTGCCATGCAGGAGGTCTACAAGGCGATCGGGCGGGTGGCCTCGCAGGACCTGGCGGTGCTGGTCCTGGGCGAGAGCGGGACCGGCAAGGAACTGGTCGCCCGCGCCATCTATCAGCATAGCCGCCGGGCTGCGGGGCCGTTTCTCGCGGTCAACTGCGCCGCGATCCCCGAGACCCTGCTCGAGAGCGAGCTGTTCGGCCACGAGAAGGGGTCATTCACCGGCGCCGACCGGCGTCGGATCGGGAAGTTCGAGCAATGCTCGGGGGGGACGCTCTTCCTCGACGAGATCGGCGACATGACCCCGCTGACCCAGGCGAAGCTCCTGCGCGTCCTCCAGGACGGCCGGTTCGAGCGAGTGGGGGGGAGCGACACGATCCAGGCCGAGGTCCGGATCATCGCCGCGACCAATCGCGACCTCGCCTTGATGGCCTCGGTGGGGGAGTTCCGCGAGGATCTGTATTACCGGCTCGGCGTGGTGACGATCACGCTCCCGCCGCTCCGCGAACGGGCCGGCGACCTGCACCTGCTCGTCGACCACTTCATCAAGCGGTTCAGCCCGGAGATGGGACGAGAAGTCGCGCAGGTGGCCCCCGAGGTGCTCGAGCTCCTGCGTCGCTATCCCTGGCCGGGCAACCTCCGGGAGTTCCAGAGCGTGCTCCGCCAGGCTTTGCTCCGGGCGCAAGGGCCGGTGCTGCTCGCGGACTTTTTGCCCCCGGCGGTCCGGGGGGAGGCACTCCCGGAAGCCGGGCCTCGATCGGCGGGCTTCGACTGGGAGGAGTTCCTGGACGAGCGCCTGCGAGCCGGCTCCCAGGATCTGTATGCGGAGTCGCTGTCCTTGATGGAGCGCTCGCTGGTCACTCGCGTTTTGCGTCATACGCGGGGGAATCAGCTCCAGGCGGCGAAGATCCTGGGGATCACCCGCGGGAGCCTGAGGACGAAGGTCCGCACCCTCGGCATCACGATCGAGCGTTCGGTCTCGCCGCCCGACGACAGGTCGGACGGCTAGCCGAAGGCGCGGACCTCGCGGAAATCGGGCGATCAGTCGCGGCCGAAGAACCGGAACAAGGCCCGACGCGGGGTGTTCGGGGAACCTCCCGCGATCTGCGGGACGCCGTTGCCGCCCATGACCCCGGAGCCTGGCGCGTACGACGAGAGGCCCGCCTCGAGAGTTGCCGCCGGGCGGAACGTGGGGGCCGCGCCGGTGAACCTCTGGCCGCCGCCGTTGGCCTTGTCGAGGGCCCGGACGTTCGCCTCGTTGACCATCGGGTTGTGCCCCTGCCAGCGGCTCTCGGCCACCTCCAGGAGGTTCAGCGGCGCGAAGACCGCGTCGCCGCCGGCGGAGATCCAGTCGCAGGCGCCTCCGGCCGACTCGTCGACCTCCCCATCGATCCCGTAGACGACCACGTACTCATAGCGGTTGATCCGCGGCTTCGAATCCTGGTCGTTCAGGTCCGAGCCGGTGTTCGCGATCAGCTCGAGGTCGACGCGGACCCGGCGCTCGCCGTCGCCCGGCATGGCGCGGAGGCGGGCGACGTATTTGCCGACGCCGTGGTTCCAGACCTCGTCGGGGCCGCCCCTCGGCGGGAAGGCCCGCAGGTTCGCCAGGAGGGCGATCCGACGCGCGCGGATGTTCCGCTCGAGGACCGCGTGGAACCTCGGCACGTAGGGGTCGCACTGATCGAAGCCGGGGCGAGGCGGTCCGGCCGGGATGCCGTTGGCGTTGTCGCCGATCCGGTGATTCAGGTGGTTCTCCCCCAGCTCGGCCCAGAGGGCCTTCAGCTCGTCGCGGGTCATGCCCGTGCCGGGCGCCGGGGTCGGCTCGTTCAGCATGATCGAGGCCACCGCGCCGCCGAGGCAGTGCCCTGGCCAGCGCTGGACGGTCTGCGTCTGGCTATACACCGCCTCCCACGGGCGGGCCGAGAGGCCGAAGAGCTGGTCGTACTTCAGCAGCGGCGCGGGGCTCTGATAGAGCGTGCCGTTGGCCCTGACGCAGGTCAGGTCGTCATAGAGGTTGGGGAACCAGGTCGACGTATCCCCCGGGGCCGGCCTCGTGTCGAGGATGCCGTTGGCCCCGGGGAGGATGATGTCCTGCCCCGGCGCGATCCCCGAGCCGAAGGAGGCGACCAGCACGTCGTCGCCGACCGGCCCCGGCGTGTCGACGACCCCGTTGCCGCCGCTCCAGGGCTCGTGGATCGAGTCCCCCTTGGTCGGCCAGTAGTAGTAGTTCCAGGGCATCCGAGCCGACTGGCCGATCTGCACGAATTCCGTCTCGACGCGGTAGGAGGAGTTCGCCCCCGCCCCCGAGACCCGGAACGTGTACCAGCCGTGGGCATCTTGCCCGCCGACCTCCCGGCCATTGGTGCGGGGCTTTCCATCAGGGCCGGTCAGCGTCTCGATCGTGCCCGCGCTCGTCTTGATCGTGAGCGTACCGCCATGACGCGTCGGCACGTAGACGCCGTAGTAGCGGTCGCCGCTCTGATAATTCAGGTCGCCCCCGAGAGGGATCGGCTGGACCTTCTCGGCCGCCGAAACTTCCCCGGACGCACCGATGACGACTATCGGAATCCATGCCACCGCATGAATTAGTTGAAATCCGAAGCGCATGCTGACTCCCGTCGAGAGGAGAGATTCCATTCCGTCCTCCCCCACGCCGGACAGTCATTGTCCCGGTCTTGGGAGGTATGGAGGTCCAGGGGAGATAGACAAGTTTCGTGCCACTTGGAGAAATGGGCGATTTCCCGTCGCCTCTCTGCATTGAGAGAGCCTTGGCCACGTTCGACTTGGGAGTCGTCGCCGCGGGCCATCGGGTACGATGCCCAGACGGGCGGACGAGGCGCGAGGGCTATCCCTTTTGGCCGCTCGCGGACCACCCTGGTTGCGCAACGGCCAGCCAGGGTGTCCGCGGGCGAGGATGCCGCCGGCAACCACGTTCAATCGCGAGGCTTCGACTGCGAGAGCCCACTTGGCCGGGTGACGCCCAGAGTGATCGCCGCTCGACCATGCGGCCATGACGTTGTCGCCTGAACGAAGGGTGTGAGCGGTGGGGACCCATCTCAGAGCTTGGCGACGTAACTGATTATTTAAGCAAGAGATATGAAGAAGCTCGCGGTGCCCGGCTCTTCGCTTTTTGCCGCCGGCATGGTTCTTGCAAAATTGGTTTAGCATCTCCGGAGGCGGCGAGTCAACCGGCCCCGACCCGCGACGGTCGGTCCTCGATGGTGACGGAGGCAGGCGCTAGCTGTGGCCATGCTAGATGCCGAGTTTGGGGCCCTCCGCGCTTGCTCTCCCAGGCGTGTGAGTCGGTCGATGACGAGGGAGGGTTTGCGAGAGGTCGTCTTCCATCCGTTCGAAGGCCGTAAGGCGCATCGCCAGGCCGGCCACGGCAACGTTGCCACTTCGGTGGCGGACTCGCCCGAAAGCCGAACCATGACCAGCGGTTGCTGGGACGGCACGCAGCAACCCCGAGAAATACCCGCGAAGGGAAGACGACTCGACGCCTGAATCCCGTCCCGAAGTATCCCTCTCTCTGAGATTCCTCCCCCCCCCTCAGAGAGAGGCCTTTTTCTCTTCGAAGTCCGCCAAACCGACCACCACTGCCCGGGGCTTCAACGCGCCGGCGGATGGGCCTCCATTCCGCGGCGGCCGATTCAGGGGCTCAACCGTGGCCGGGGCCTCGCGCATTGAGCCGTGAGGTCCATCCGCCGATGGGGATAGATGCAGCCTCTTCAGCGAGTTAAGCCCTCTCGCAAGACTAGCTCGCGAGTCTCCATGGTGTTCGCGTCGTAGATCGCAAGGCTTGGAGGCGGGATGTTCAATCGGCCTTTGACTTCGGCTTCGTCTCGGACAGGATGAGGCGTATGGCTGCCTTCTCGGCGTCGGGGAGGTAGGCGTAGTCGGCCGCGGGGGTGGCGGGGTCGAGGGCGCGATCGAGCTCGCGTTCGAAGGCCCTGCGGAGCGGCCGGGGCAGGCCCGCGAAGGCCGCCGACTCAATCATGTACGAGCAGCGATGGGTCAGGAGCCGGGTCTTGAGGTCAAGGTCGCGCAGGGAGCCGCCGTTGGAGGCGACCCGGCGATGGGCGAGGAAGTCGGCCCGGAACTCGTCGGAGCCGGTCACGCCCCCCTTCGGGAGCGGCACCTCGTCGGCGAAGAGGGTGTAGCGGACGAGGTCGCGAGCCAGGGCGTCGAGCTCCGTGGCCACCGCCGCTTCGTCGCCGTCGTGCTGGTGCAGGAGCGTCCGCGTGCGGTACGTGGCCGAGACGGCCCGGTTGATGAAGCCCGCCTGGTGCTCGTGGAGGAGCTGCGGCAGGAGCCCGCTGGTCGGGAGCGGATAGCGGCCGATGTCGAACATCTCGCCGGGTCGGATCGGGCGTTCCTCGGCCCGGCCTTGCGACCACTCGATGAGGATGTTCCCCTGATGGCGGGTGAAGTCGGGGGCGTCGGTCACGAGCCAGCCGCCGAACCGCTCCTCGAGCGGCACGCCGTGGCCGCTGAGGCCGCGCCGGAAGGCCCGCTCGCCGCCGCCGGAGATGCCGGGGACGACCGACTCGATCACGAGCTGCGGGACCTCGCCCGTCTCGGGGGTCCCGTGGCAGGTCAGGCAGTTCTCGCTCCGCCGGGACCTCGGGACCTTCCCCGAGACGTGGCGGTTGAAGATATAGAACATCGGCCCCCGCGCGGGGTCGATCGAGATGACCTCGATCTGGCCGCCCGGCACGAAGCCGACGTAGGTGTCGTCATTGAAGTAGAGGGCCCTTGGCCGTCTCGGCGAGATGATCGTCTTCTGGAAGCTCGTGGCCGAGGTCACGATCATCTGCGAGCTGACCGGGACATCGAGCCTGCGGAGGAGGCTCACCAGCAGCGCACGCTCATCTTTGGCGTCGAGGTCGACCCGGCCGGCGTCGAGGTCGGCCTTGAACGCGGCGAAGCGGTCGCGCGTCGGCAGGGTGTTGTAGCCGTGGATGGGGTCGTTGACCCCGACGGGCCCCTCGGCCCTGGCGTTGTCGACGAGCCCCGAGAGGCCGACCAGGGCGGCTGCGATCCATCGTCTCATCTGCAGATCCCTCGGTCGAACCATCCCGCGTCGCTCCGGGCTCGCCTCGATGGAGCCGGGCGGCCGCGTTGGGCCGCCCGGTCGTTTGACGGGTCAATCAAAGCGTCGAAGCCGGCTCGCTCACTCGGTCTCGACCTTCGCGCCCGTGCGCTTCCAGCCCATGATGCCCTTGGCGTAGTGCTTGATGTTGGTGTAGCCGAGCTCCTTGGCGGCCTTGGCGGCCGAGCGGTAGGCCGTGCACTGCTCGTTGGCGCAGTAGGCGACGATCAGGGAGGACTTGTCGGCCGGCAGCTTGGAGGCGAGGGCTTCCTTCTGCGTCTCGAAGTCGATCGCGGTGGGGATGTGCCCTTCCTTGTACGAGTCGGTCCCGTTGGCGTCGAGGAGGGTGACCTTCTTGGCGTCGACGGCCTTGAGCAGCTCTTCGTGCGTGATGTTCGGGTAGGTCTTGTCCTCGGCGCGAACAACACCAGCTCCGGCGAAGAGGGCGACAGTCAGGGCGATGGCGTAACGCATGCGTTCTCCAGTCTCGATGACGAAATCCGATGCAGAAACAGCCGACGACGAGTCGGGTGCGCGGTGAGACGCGGCGGGCGCGTCAGTGGACGATCTCGAGGCGGGTGACGGCGAGGAGCGGGCTTCCCCCCCCGGCGTGCATGACCCCCTCGGCAATCACGGGGACCGGCTTCCGGCCGCATCCCTGGGTTCGGTAGAAGTCTCGGAAGACGGCGTTGTCGGTCAGCGTGATCGTCTCGACCCGGTCTTCCTGCCGGACGCGGACGACGGGCCGGCAGTCCTTCTCCTGGTGGAGCAGGCAGTGGGCGCAGACGACCTCGCCCCGGAGCGAGACCCGATGGATCCCGCCGATCCCCTCGCCCCTCCTCGGGCGGATCGCGGTGATCCCGATCGCCGCCAGGGCGCACGCCGCGATCGCCGCGACCAGCCGCAGCTTGAGGCGTCGCGAGGCGGGCCCGGCCTGCCCGGCGGGAGTCCCGGCGTCGAGGCGGGCCCTGACCCCCTGCCAGAAGGCGTCGGCCGAGCGCTTCGGATCAAGCTCGTGGGCGATGAGCTCCGAGAGGGCGAGCTGGTCGCCGAGGTCGCGGAGGAGGCCCGGGTCGCGTTCGAGCTCCCTGCGCAGCTCCTCGGCGTCGGCCTCGGACGGTTCGCCGTCGAGCAGGCGGCCGAGCAGTTCGTGATAGCGGGCCTCGGTCATCGCCACGATTCCCCCGTCTTGCGTTCGACGCACTGCTTGATCACCTGCCGGAGCCTCAGGAGCTTCTGCCTCAGGGCGTCGGCCCGGACCTCGAGCCTGGCCGCCATCGCCTCCGCCGACTCGTCGTCGGCGTAGCGCCGCATGAGCAGCTCGCGGGCGGCCTCGGGCAGGTCCCGCAGGCAGGAGCGCATGGCCTCGATCCACTCCGCCGAGGGCGTCTCCCGGTCGGGCTCGGCCCTGGCGATCAGGAGGCCGGCAAGCCCCCTGGCGATCAGCCGGGAACGTCGGCCGGCCTTGCGCAACTCGTTGGCCGCCAGGAGCCTGGCGATGCCCCGGAGCCAGGGGCCCGCATCGCGCTCGGCGTCGCGGTCGTCCAGCCTGCGATAAGCGACGAGGAACGTTTCCTGTGCGAGATCATCCACCCAGGCGGCATTCACGCCCAGGGCCCGGAGGAACGCCCTCACCCCCGCCTCGTGCTCCCGGACCAGCAGTTCCAGCGCGGCGACGCGATCATCGGCCGGTGCAGGCCCCCTCGGCCTCGGCAGGAGGCCGGCCCGTGGCCCAACGTCAGGCGTCGCGTCGCGGCTCGGTTGCAAATGGCTCCTCCGAAGGACCGCATCGATGCCGGTCGTCGATCCGGCTTCTCGCCACGCCGGAGAATCCGCCTCGAATTTCGGGCCACGGGTCGAGCTCGCGGCCAGATTTCCTCGGCGGCGTCCGTCGTGCATGCCCCTAATTGTCGCGAGCGGGCTCGATGTGACAAGAAAATCTCGACGGTCGCCCCGGTGTCTGGCGGCCCTTCGGCCGGAAGTTTATCACTCCATTTAACCCAGGTCGCCTACTCGCAGCTCGCATCCCAAGACTCAAGGTCTCGTCGGGTCCTCCATCAATTCGGGCGGCATTGCCTTCCTTGGCTGTTGATGAGAGGAGACCGATCAAATACACAAAGGTGCGAGGATCCGTTCTAGTGGGTCATTTGGCTTGCTTGTGGCCATAAGTGGGTCTCGCAGCCCGCCGAAGAGGCACGCGGGTGCAGGCCCCCGAGCCGCCGACCCGGTGGCGACGCTCTCGCTGGCGCCGCCGCCGAGCGGCTCGCCGCCCGCCCCACACGAATGGCGTCGGGGCCGCGTTCCAGTGCCGGGCGACCGCCTCGAACCAGGCGACGATCTGGCCGACGTCCTTCGGGTGCCGGCCCGCCAGGGCGCGTCGCTTGAGGATCCGCTGCATGCTCTCGGCCATGTTCAACCACGACCCGCTCACGGGCGTATATAACGGCATGATGCCATGCTCGAACAACCAGCACACGAATACCGGCGTCTTGTACCCGGCCAGGTTGTCCAGGATCAGGAGCATCCGCAGCGGTGGCGGCTCCTCCGGCAACGTCGGCTTGATCATGAGGCCCTCTTGCCATCGCTCCCACTCCAGCTGCGCCCCTCCGGGGCCGGCCGCGTCGGTCGTCGGGAGGACGGGCATGGCGGCGAGGATCGCGGCCGACTCCCGCCTCAGCCAGGGGTGCAAGACCGTGTTCGGGCATGACGTCGCCCCCTCGATCCGCACCCGCCCGTCGGCCGGATGGAACAGGGTCAGGACCTTGGCCGTGCCATCGCGGAGGTACTCGCGCGGCTGCCGCACCGGCTCCCCCTCGGGGCACCAGGACTGCCCGGGATAGGGGGCCGCCTGGAACGGCCCGGCCTGGTCGGCGCACCAGACCGACAGGCCCATCGACTCGCCCAGCCGATAGGCCTCCTCGATCAACTTTTTTTGGGCGCCGCGTCGGGATCGGTGACGGCCGCCGTCCCCGCCTTGCGGCGGCGCAGGGCGGAGCCGGTCGGGCACCAGGAGCGGGTGCGTTGATGGCTGTAGCCGGCCTCGTGGAGCACCCGCCAGAGGGTATAGGTCGAGATGGTGGGCAGGCCATCGGGGGCGGCGCGCAACGCCGTTTGCGACGTGCTCAGCGACCAGGTGTCCGTGCCATCGGCTTCGGGGGTCGGGGTCCGCCCGAGCTCGTCGAGGATCCGCCCCGTAGTCGCCTGATCATAGGCGGGTGACCGGCCGCCGCCGTGCCGGGGCGTCAGCGCCGTCAGGCCCTCGGCATTGAAGCGGGCGACGAGTCGAGAGACGGCGTCGCCGGAGCGACGGCCGACGGAGAGGGCTGCGGCCTGGTAGTCGTCGCCGCGTGCGACGGCCAGGAGGATCTTGGCGCGGGTGACCTCGACGGCCGGGGCGGTCTGGGATCGGCTCAGTTGGGCGAGGTAATGCTGCTCCGCGGAACTCATCTCGCGGAGCGGATCGCTCTTGCGGCGGGACATGGCGGCCTCCCAGGGGTCACGGAGGCCACCGATTGTAGCAATCAGAGGGATATTATGGCTATAAGCAAGCCAAATGACCCACTAGGCGGGAGTCGACGTCTTTCGTGCCGCGCAGCCGCTCGATATGCGCATCACGACGAGGTCAAGGGGCTTTCTGGGAGAAGGCGCGATGACCCCGCCCGGTGCGCGGCGGCCCGGGCGGAATCTCGACTTCGTCATGGCAGCCAAACACGTCTCAATGCCCGAGGCCCCGGCCATGGCTGAGACCCTGAATCGGCCGTCGCGGAATGGAGGCCCATCCGCCGAGGCGATGAAGCCCCGGGCGGTGGTGCTCGGTTTGGCGGAACTGCAGGGCCTGGATCCGGGATGAACGGACACCGCCGGCGAATTGCCAGGGGCTTCCCACAACCGGTTCCCGAGGCGCGACGGGCAGTTGGTCGAGCCGCTCGCCGGCCCGCCGGTCGAAGGCGTCCTTGCCCCGAGTTCCCGGCGAGCTGCGGAAGTCGCCGAAGAACCAGTCGCGGCCCGGCTGATTCCTCATATCGTCCGACGCGCCGTCGTCGTGGACGGTGACGCCCGGGATCAGCGAGGTCGAGAGGAGGTCGCCCACCCGCGTCTCGTAGGATCCGGGCGAGGCCCACTTTGCGAGGACCTGATCCAGGGCGACGAGGTTCTCGTCGTGGTTCGTGAATCCACCGATCAAGATGTCCTGGCCCAATCCGCCTTGCAGCCGGTCGCGGCCGAGGCCGCCGATCAGGACGCTGCGGCCGATCCCGGCGTTGAGCCTGTCGTTGCCGGCTCCGCCAACGAGGATGCTGTTGCCGATCCCGCTCCTCAGGTCGTCGTTGCCGTCCCCTCCCAGCACGATCGCGGGGACCGAAGCGCCCAGGGCGGCGAACCTCTGACCGTTGCGCATCGAGACCGTCTGCACGTTGACGACATCATTCCCGCCATAGCCGACGACGACGATGCTCGAGAGGCCGGCCTTGCCGAACGCCTGCCTGAGGTTCCGGTTGCCCGATCGGGTGTTGGCGTTCAGCCGGGCGTCCACCTCCAGCAGGCCGTTATTCCTGGCCGTCACCCTGATGTTATCGCGACCTTCGGTGCCGACGACGTACAGGACGCCATCCACCACCCCGATCCCGCTCACGACCGCCTTGGTGGCGACCGCCTGCGACGCGGCGGAGTCGCTATCCACCGCGACCACGTTGACGTTGTAGATGCCCCCCGTGGCGTAGTTGTGGGCGGCGTCGAAGGCCATCGTCCCCGGGTTAACGGCGAACGTCTGGACGGCCGAGCCGTCGCCCCAGTTGACCCGGACAAAGTGGGTGTCCCGACCGGGATCGGCCACCGTCCCGGAGATCCGGATGACGCCATCGGGGGATGGGTTAGCCCCCGGGTTGCCATGGTCGGAGATCAGCGAGGCGACGGTCGGTGCGGTGTTCTGCACGGTGAAGGCGGCGGAGGCGATGTCGACGGCGCCGTGTTCATCGGTCACCCGGACTCGGGCAGAAAATGCCGCCGGGCCGTCGTCGATGCCGAGCGCCTGGAGCTGCGCCCAGGTCAACGTCGGATTCGAGCCGATCGCATCGGTGTAGATGCCGTCGCCGTTCAGGTCCCACTCATACTTGAGCGTGCTCGATGGCTGATTGGCATCCGTCGTCGCATTCGCGTCCAGGTTGAGTGAGTCGCCTTCGTGGATCAGGTAGGGGCCCCCCGCATTTGCTACAGGCACGGGGTTGAAGATGTTTAGAAGCTTCTGGGTGATGACCTGGCCGCCGTCGTCATCGGCGACCACGAGTTTCAGGCCGAAATTTCCAAGCTGATCGGCGATGAATTGGGTCGATGGCCCCGAGAGGGAGAACGTGGAGCCATCGGGACGCGTGACCGTCCAAGAATAGGTGAGCGGATCGGCATCGCCCGCCGCGTCGGTTGCCGAGGCCTGGAGGTTGACCAGGGAATACAGCACGAGCTGATCGGGCCAGGTCAGGCTCGTGAGCACCGGGGCGACGTTGGCGATCTTCCCGAGGGCTGACGCGACGTGGAAGTCACCATAATCATCGGTGACTCGCACGCGAGCGTTGAACGTGGCCGGGCCGTCATCGAGGCCGAGCGCCTGGAGCTGTGCCCAGCTCAGCGTGGGTTTGGAGCCGGTGGCGTCGGTGTAGATGCCGTCGCCGTTGAGGTCCCACTCGTACTTGAGGGTGCTCGCCGACTGGTTGGGGTCGGTCGTCGCGGTGGCGTCGAGGGTCAGCGAGCCCCCCTCGTTGATCAGGTAGGGGCCCCCTGCGTTCGCCACCGGCGGGGCGTTGGGGACTGCCAGGAGCTTCTGGGCCGTCACCTGGCCGCCATCGCCGTCTCTGACGACAAGCTTCAGGCCGTATGACCCGAGTTGGTCGGCGAGGAATCCGGCGGAGGGGCCCGACATGGTGAATGTCGTGCCGTCGGGGCGGGTCACCGTCCACGCGTAGGTGAGCGGGTCGGCGGCGCCGGCCGGGTCGGAGGCCTGGGCCCGGAGGCTGACTGCGGAGCCGATTAATGCACGGTCGGGCCAGCTCAGGCTCGTCAGCACGGGATCGACATTCGCGACGGCGATCGTCCCGGCCGAGGCGGTCGCCTCGCCGTTGTCGTTGCTCGCCCGCAACGATACCGCATATGAACCATTGTCCGTCGGGATGAAAGTCACATCCCGGCCGACCAGGGTGATGGCCGGTCCCGTGGCCGGGGTTAACGTCCAGGTGAAGGTGAGCGGCCCACCGAGGGCGTCGGTGGCGATGGCGCTCAGGTTGATCGGCGAACCTTCCTGGCCGGTCGTCGGCACGTTCACCCGACCGATGGTGATCGGCGTCGCCTTCACGTCCACCACGGATTGGGCCGAAGTGACCTGGCCGCCGTCGCCGTCGGTCACCATCAGCGTGACGCCATACCGGCCGGCTGCGGCCGGGGTGAAGCTCGCCAAGGAGCCGGTGACGATCAAGTCCGGGCCCGTCGGCGGCGCGATGGTCCAGGTGTAGACCAGATCCGCCAGGTCGCCGGCGACATCCGTCGCGTCGGCCAGCAAGGCGACCTCGTGGCCGACGTACCCCGTGGTCGGGACGGTGGTGGATCGCAACGTCGGATCGAGGTTCGCCACCGTCACGCTGGTCGTCCGGGAGGCCGTGCCGCCGTCGCCGTCGGCCAGATCGACGCGGACCGCATATGTGCCGCTATCGTCGGTGGGGAAGCTCACGGCGGGGCCGGTCAGGGTGATCGTGTCGCCGGCGGGGGTGGTGATCGTCCAGGTGTAGATCAGGGACGTCAGGTCGCCGGGGACATCATTGCCGCTGACGCTCAAGGCGACCGTATCTCCCTCGAAGAGAGGACCTGTCGGCACCACGATCGACCCGAGGGTCGGGTTGGCGTTGGCGACGACAACGGGAGCCAGGTCGCGTGTTGTCGAGCCGCCGTCGTCGTCCCGCACGGTCAGGCTGACCTGATAGGTGCCGTTATCGTCGGGCGTGAAGGTGGCCGCGTTGCCGTAAAGATAGGTCTTTGCACCGCCCGGAGATGTCAAGGTCCAGATTGCCGAGACCGGGTCGACGGCCCCCGCCGGGTCGCTGGCCGTCGCGGAGAGGTGCAGGGGGACGCCCTCGGTTCCGCTGGTCGGTGCATCGACGCTGTCGATGGTCGGGTTCAGATTGGCGACCGTCACGCTTATCGGGTCGGAGGTGGTCGACTGGTTCTCGTCGTCGGTGATCGTCACCGAGACGAGGTAGATGCCGTTGTCGGGGAAGGTGAACGGCACGGTCGCCCCGGCGAGCCTGGCGACGCTGCCGCCGGGGCCGAGGACCGTCCACGCGTAGCGGAGGCCGCTTGCGCTTCCGTTGTTGTCGAGCCCGGCGACGGCGAAGGAGACCGTTGCCGCTTCGTTCGCCGTGGTCGGGACCTGGATGGAGCCGGCGACGATCTCGGGGGCGAGGGAGGCGACGGCAATCGACGCCGTCCGGATCTCCTGGCCGCCGTCGCCGTCGCTCACGGTCAGCTCGACGCTGTGGGCCCCGCCGTCGGGGACGAAGCTCACCGTCGGGCCGTCGAGCGTGAGGACAATCCCGGTACGCACATTCGTCACCTTCCAGCGGTACGTCAGCGGGTCTGCCGAGCCGCCGGGGTCGCTCGCGGTCGCGGCCAGGGTGATCGGCTGCGCCTCGGTGCCCGTCGTCGGGACGACGAACGTGGTGATGCGCGGCGGCAGGTTGGCGACCATCAACTCGGCCGACTGGCTCACCGTGGAGCCGTCGTCATCGCTGAGCGTCAGGGTGACGACGTAGCGGCCGTTATCCGGCGTGACGAAGTCGAACGAGCCGGGATAAGCCCGGGCCTGGCCGAGCAACTCAGCCGGGAGCGTGGGGAACAACGTAGCCGGGTCGTCGGGCAGGACTGCCCCGTCCGGGTTCACCGTGCCGGTGAACGTCCGCGAATAGCCGTTCGGCCCGGTGACCGCCCACGCAAACGTGAGCGTGTCGCTCCCCTGAATCGGGCCGACGGCCAGCGTGCTGACATGGGCCGTCCCGCCTTCTTCGCCGGGCGAGGGGGCCACCGTCAGCGAGATGATCCGAGGAGCGACATCGGCCACGACGACGCCCAGCGGGGCCGCCGGATTCGCGAAGGTCCCGTCGCTGTTCGTGAGGCTGGTCACGGTCACCTGATAGGTGGCGGCGTCGGCGTAGATGTGCAGGGGGGGCTGGTCGGTCCCCTTGACGATCGACGTGGTCCCGTCGCCCCAGCTCACGACATAGCCTGTGACCGTCTCGTTGCCCGGGTCGGTCACCTGTACGTTCAGGATCAGCGGTCGCGTCGGGTTTCCTTCGACGGGCGCCGGCGACGACTGGCTCAGGGTGACGACCGGTGCCACGTCGAGGACCGTCACGCCCAGCGTGTTGCCGGCCGGGTGCAGGATGCCGGAGACGTCGAGCGCCACTGCGGAGATCGTGTAACTCCCGTCGCCCGCGTAGACGTGGCTCACGGTCGTCGGGTCGTTGGCGACCGTCTGCAAGGGGCTGCCGTCGCCCCAGTTGATCGCCCATCTCGCGATGGCCGGCAGGCCGGCGACGCCCCGGCCGAGCGTGAGGGTATAGTTGGAGCCTTCATTCACCGTGGCCGGCCCGCTCAGGGCGCGGGCTCCGGCGACGACCAGAGCCTTCGTCACCGGGCCATACGAGCCATCCTCGTCCATCGCGACGACGCTGATGGTGCGGCTCGCGGCCGAGGTGTAGATGTGAGTGGCGGTCGCCGGGGTGCCGTTGAACGTCTCGGCCGGAGAGCCGTCGCCCCAGTTGACCGTCCAGGTGTGGACGGCATCGGTTCCCGGGTCGACGGACGCCAGGCCGAGGGTGAAGAGCGACCCGACCTCCACCGTCCCGGCGCCGGACAGGCTCAGCGTCGGGGCGGTGTTGGTCACCGTCAGCGTGGCGACGTCCGTGTTCGAGTATGTCTGGCCGCCGAGCGTGGTGGTGACCTTCAACGTCACGGTATACGTGCCGTCGTCGGCGATGCCGGCCGCGACGAGGTCGTCCCAGGTGAGCGTCTCCGGGGAGGAGCCGGTGATCGCGCGGTCGCCGACGGTCCACTCGTAAGAGACGACCGTGTGCCCGGCCGGGATGAGTGAGGCAGAGCCGTCGAGCTTCAGCGAGCCCCCCTCGGCGATGGTGTACGAGCCGCCGGCATCGGCCGTCGGACTGCCGAGGATGTTGATCTGCTCGATCGTGGCATACGTCACGCCGAAGTCGGCCGCGCTGATCTTCACCGAGCCGGCGTTTGGCTGCGGGGCGCCGGGGTCGGTGGTCTGGCCGTGGGCGTCGAACGTCAGCGTATCGCCCGCGTTCGGGGCGTCGCCGTTGACCGTCACCTGGGACCGGAGCCTCGCCCCGTCGACCAGGATCTGATCCGCGCCGTCGCCGCCATTGAGCGTGGTGCTGGCCCCGGTGCCGTTGGCATAGAGGCGGATCGTATCGCCGCCGTCGCCGCCGTTGACCGTCGTCGTCGAGTTGTCGCCGGTGCTCAGCAGGTCGAGCGTGTCGCCGTCGTTGCCGAGGTTCACCGTGGTGGCCTTGCCGGCCCCGGTGTTGCGCAGGGTGACGAAATCGGCCCCGCCCTGGGTGTTGAGCGTGAACGGCACCGCGACCTCGCCGGCGTTCACGATGTCGCCGCCGCCGGCCGACTGCACGGTCAGGCTCTCCACGCCGTCGAACGAGACGTCGTAGGTCCTCGGCGGCGGCGTGTTGGCGGCGACGTTGAGGACCGCCACGCCGCCGGATCCGAAGATCGAGCCGGCGCTCGAGACATAGAGCCGACCGCCGTTGAAATCCAGGTCGCTGACGCCGTCGATCCCCGTCATCCCGGCGGAGCCGTCGCGGAGCTGTTGCAGGACGGTCAAGGCTCCGGTCGACGGATCTCGGCCGAAGACGGCCAGGGTGTCGGTGCCCCCCGCGACGACCACGTACTTCCCGTCGCCGCTGACGATGACCTTGACCGCCCCATCGATCCCCTGGACGCCGCCGCTGCCGTCGCGGAGCGACTGGACGAAGCTCAGGGCTCCGGTGCCCGGATCGCGTTTGAAGGCGACGACGGACGAATCCAGCTTGCTCGTCACGTAGAGCGACGTACCGTCCGGGCTCAGGGCGATGGCGACGGGGTTGGACATCCCCGTTACGCCCCCTACGCCGTTGCTCGAGACGCCGAGGACCGAGAGGGTGGGACCATCGGCGAGCCAGAACAGCTTCCCCGTGCCGACGCTGGCGACGTAGAGCTGGCCCTCCGCGCCGGTCGTCAGGCTCGACGGCCCGACGAGGCCGGTGTCGGTGAAGCTCGACGAGTAGGTGAGCCTCCCGGTGTTGGGATCGCGAGAGAAGACCGCGATGGCGTTCTCGTCGTACCCCGCGACGAACACCCGGTTGCCGTCGGCGCTCACCGCGAGCGACCGCGCCCCGTCGAGGCCATCGACGCCGTCGATGCCGTCGGTGAATACCTGGTCGAGGAACAACTGGCCGGAGTTGGGGTCGCGGATGAAGACGGAGACCGAGTCCTCGGCCGGGTTGGTGACGTAGACGTTCTTGCCATCCGGGCTGATCGCGACCGAGGCCCCATCGGTCAGGCCGGCCGGGATCACCTGCTTGGCGTCGCCCAGGGCGCCGTTCGACGGGTCGACGTCGGCGACGGTGAGGACGCCGAATTTCGTGCTGATGGAGTAGGCGTGTCGGCCGTCGGGGCTGAGGGTAGTCTGGATGTCGTCACGCTGCGTGGCGGCCGTCGTCGTCGCGAACTGCCACTGGCCCTCGTAGGCGGCGACCTGGTCGTTCTGAGTGATCCAACCGTTGTCGAAGCTCGCGCCGTAATACTGCTGGCCGTCGGGGCCGAATTCCAGGTCCGCCAGGGAACGCACCCCCGGCAGATTGATCTGCTGCGGGTTTACGAGCTGACCGAAGGAGGTGTTGAACGAGACGATCGGGCTGATGGTCGGCGTGGGGATGGGGACGTCGTAGATGGTGTAGGTCAGTTGATAGCGGATGAACTCCGTGCCGAAGCCATCCACGGTGGTCAATGTGACGACATACGTCCCGGGGGAGCTATTGACACCGATCGTGAAAGGCGCGCCGACCGGTTCATCGACGATGGAGTCCTCCTCGCGGACGACGACCGTGGCATCGGTTGTGAGGACTCGATTGTAATAGGCCGTCAGGTCAACGGTCGCGCCTGCGCCGGCTCCGTTCTGCGGGCCCGTGTAGATACGCTGGCCATTGACATCGATGTAGGGCTCGTCGCCCGAGGAATCGTCGTTCGGGTTGATGACGTGGAAGTTGTCGAGACGCAGGAACCTCACCGGCGGCAGCACGGGCACGCTGTTGACGTCGTATGAGGCGACCACCTGATTGCCGAACGGATTGACGGCCACGGCGGTGGCGGTCGCCGGCTGCGCAGGGTTGGGCAGGGCGGTGGTCCCCGTCCAGAATAGCGAAAAATCGTTATACGTAAAGCTGTCGATCCCGCCAACTCGGCTGGCGAACACCGTGTTGTTGGCCCCGATCGCCACGTCCGTATACTGGCCGGAGACGTGATCCGCCGGGGCGGCCGAGCCGTCGCCTGGCGAAGTCAGCTTGCCGCCATCGAGCAGGTGGATGCCGTCCAATGCGTTGCCCGTGGCGAAGAGGGTGCGACCGTCGGCGCTGATGGCGATGGCGTTGTATCCGACGGTCCCGAAATACCGACGCTCCCCGAACGTGAGTGCCCCGTTCGCGGTGTTGCGATCGAGCCGGACCACCTCGACGGTGGTGGTGGCATAGACATTCTTGCCATCAGGCGCGATCGCCAGCGCGGTGATGCCCATGACATCCTGATAGACGCCGCGGTACACGAGCCGTCCGGTCGACGGCACGCGCTCGAACGAGAGGACTACTCCCATCAGGCTGCCGACGTAGACGTTCTTGCCGTCGGGGCTGACGACGACGGCATCGGCCGCGATGAGCCCCTGCATCCTGTCCGGGCTCCCCTTCAACGTCTGCACGAACGTCAGAGACCCGCTCCAGGGGTCGCGGCTGAACACGGTCAATGCGCCGTCCTGCTGGCTTGCGGCGTAGAGGTAGTTCCCATCCGGGCTGACCGCGATGCTGCTGACCCCCGCCAGCCCGTCGACCTGGACGGCGTAGTTGAAGCCATTAAAGTTGCGAATATTATTGAACGAGAGGACGTTCGCCCCCTCCGTGATCCGCACTCGCGCCCCGTCGACGTTGATCCGCTGCAGCACGTCGACGGTGTCCTCCACCGTCAGCGCGTCGACGAGCGATCCGGCCAGGTTGAACAGGGTCGGCGTGTCGATCGTGTTGAACACCTCGACGGTGCCGACGTAGACGCGGCCATCGCGATAGGCCCAGGCGACGGGCGTCGTCGAGTTGGAGATGTCGGTGACGACGACCTTCCCGGCGGTGAACCTGAGATTGTCGCCGAACGGCGAGCCCGTCAGTGCGCCGGGGTTGCGGAAATCGGCGTAGAGTCTGTCGGCCGCGTTGCCCGGATCGGTCGGGTCGTTGACGGTCGTCAGGCCGCCGACCGCGCGGACATGAATCTCGTCGGATCCGCCGCCGCTGTTGATCTGGGTCAGGGCGGGGCCGGCCGGCGTGCCATCGATGGTGAAGACGTCGCTGCCGCCGCCGAGGTTGACGTCGATCCTCTCGAACCCGCTATAGGTGACGTCGACGAATCCGCTGAAATGCGTCGCCGTCATCGCCCCGACCCGGGGGACCGACGAGCCCGTCTGGTCGATCACGAGCCGGTCGCCGTTCGGCCCCGGCGTGGCGGTGCTGGCGTTCACGCTCAAGGGGCCGGATGTGGCCTTCACTGTCACCAGGCTGTCGACGGGCCCGAGGGCGATCCGGGTCGCGGCGGCGTGCGTCGACTCGACGGTGATCGCCGTCGCGACGGCCGCCTCGATGGCGACCTCCGCCAGCCCGGCATAGAGCGTCGCGACGCCGCCGGAGCTGATCTGGGTCGCGGTCAGGGTGATCGCGGTCGGATCGCCGTCGACGACGGTGAACACGGCCTTATCTGTTCCGTCGCCGTCGAAGTTGGCCCCGCCGATCGGCGTGCGATAGGTGTCGGCCCCGTCCCCGCCGTCGAGCTGGATCTTGATCCGTTCGCCGGCCGAGGTGCCGTTGCGAGGCCCGGCGAGGGTCATCGTGTCGGCGCCGGCGAGTCCTTCGATACGCAACCGATCGAGGCCGGCGGTGATGCCCGCGAGTGTCACCATCGCCGAGCCGCTTCGGGTGACGCGGACCAGGCCGCCGTTGGCGTCGATCCCGAACGTATCGTTGCCGCTCGTCCCCTTGACGACGGCGGTGTCCACTGCGCCGTCGTCGCGGGAGGTGACGGAGGTGGTGGTGCCGGTGCTGCTCTGATTGCCCTCGATGTCGCCGAGGTTCAGCGCCACCGTCGTGATGCTCGTCCCGGTCAGGTCGTTGACGAAGATCAGGTCGGCCCCGCCACGGGCATTGACGGCCAGGGTTTCGAACCCGGCTCCGACGACCTCGTCGTTCGTCGTGCCGGAGACCCTCGCCCGCACGTTGACGCCGTCGGGGCTGACGGTGATCGTGTCGGCCGCGTCGGTGCCCTTGACCGTGAGCGTGTCCGCGTCCGCGCCGCCGTCGATCGTGGTCGGCTGGCCATCGCCGGCGTTCCAGGTGATGCGGTCCATCCCCGCCCCGCCGAGCAGGACATCCGAGCCGCCTCCGCCGAACAGGAAATCGTCGTCGCCCTCGCCCTCCAGGCGGTCGGCGCCGGGGCCTCCGACGAGAACATCGTTGCCGGCACCGCCGCGGAATGTGACCGCGGCGGCCGACTCGTTGATGAACATGTCGTTGCCGGCACCGCCGTCGATCACGATCGGCAGGCCCGGGTCGACGGGCTGCCTCGAGTTGACGATGACGCGGAACTCGTCGTTGCCGCCGCCGAAGTCGGCGTTGACGGAGGTGACGTTGCGGAAGATCTGGGAGGCCCCGAACGCCCGCAGGATGATGTCTTCGCCGGGCCCGCTCGTGCTCGCCCCGAGCGACTGCAGGGTGTACGCCTCATCCGCCTCGGCGACGCTGGCCTTCTTGCCGACGTTGCGGTTCACCCCGAGGGCACCGACGTTGAGCGTCAAGACGCCGTTGGAGAGCTGGCCGAGCCGGGGGTCGGTCTCGGAACCGAGCAGGAAGTAGCCGAGGGTGAAATCGACGTCGTAGGTGATCCCCAGGATGGTGACATCGGCCATCGCGGTGGCCTTGCCGCTCGAGCCGTTGTAGTCGATGCCGATCCCGGCTCCCACCAGCGTGATGCCGGCCGCCCGCACCTCGCCGGAGGCGCTGCCGCCGAAGTTCAGCGTCTTGACCCCGGATGCGTTTGGCAGGTAGCTGGCATGCAAGGCGACGCTCGCGCGGATGCCCCAGTCGTCGGTCCCCAGCAGGATCCGGCCGTTGATGTCGACGTCGAACAGTCCGCGGGAGTCGAAGAATCCGCTGGCGCTGACAGTCGCCAGGCCGAACAGGTCGGCGGAGAAACTCCCCCCGACGCGGAAGAACTGCTCGCCGGTGATGGGATCGAAGCCGGCGCTGATGCTGGCATCGCCGGTGAGGGTGATCACGCTGAGCAGCCGCAAATCCAGGTTCTTGATCGCGATCTCGCCGAACCCGACGCGGGTGTCGATCGAGAGCGACAACTGGGCGCTCGCCTGGAAGATGCCGGCGACGCCGAACGGGATGGGAGCCCCGCTCGAGGTGGTCCCGCCGAGCGTCAGGGCAGTGTTGAGCACGAGGCCCGGGTTCGCCCCGTAGTAGATGCCGGCGGTCCCGTCGACGCGCAAGGCGGTCGCGTCGAAGAACTGGAGTCCGGCATGGATCTCCATCTCCAGCGAATCCGCCCCGACGAGCAGGCTGAAGGAGCCGTCCAGGCCGAAGCCGGCGATATCGACGTTGCCGCCGACGTACAGGATGCCCGAGTGGGCCGGGAGTGCCTGGTCGTCGAGGTTCGGGTTCTGGAACTGGATGGTGGACGCCGTCGAGGTCGTATTCACGCCGAGGTAGATCTCGACCCCGGCACCCAGGTCGACCTGCGGGATGTCCAGGCTGCCTTGCAGGGCGATATAGCCGATCAGCCCGTCGGAATTGATCCGGAGCCGGCCGGTGACCTCGCCGTTGAGCAGGCTTTCTGCCCCCGGCACCGAGAGCGAGGCATTCGCGGAGACGTCCAGCTCGAACGCGGAGGCGGCGACGAGGATCCGGAAATCCCCCTCGAGCCGGAACGCGTCGGCGATCGTCATGCTAACGTCCACCAGGCCGTCGCCGTCGGGGTCGGTGCTACCGCCCGGCGGGGTCGTCTCGTCCGGGTCGCCGAACTGGAGCACGAAATAGGGCCCGTCCGCCAGCGGCGTGCCGTCGAGCAGGGTTGCGTGGCCCGGCACCACGACCGACAACTGGCCGTTGGCCACCGGGAGCAGCGGCAGGGTCAGGCCTCCCGCATTCTCGCGCCGATCCTGGATCTTCTGGAGGCGGTCCTGGAGCCGGTCCGGGATCGCGTAAGTAAACGCCTGCCCGAGCGTGTTGATCAGCAACTGGGCCGATCCCTCGACCTCGGCGACGCCCTGCAGTCCGGCCGAGACGAGCAGGTCCACCCGGCCCACGACTTGCGGAGCAATCGGGGTACCGTCCACGACCCCGACGAGGTCGCGCAGGGCCAGCACGCCGACCGCGTCCAGGCTCAGGAGGTTCATCTCCTCGCCCGCCGTCACGCTCACGTCCAGGCGGCCGGCCACGAACAGATCGAGGTCCACGCCGTTGTCGCCGCGCACCGTGAGGTCGGTCGCCGCGCGGCTATTGTCGACGACGGCCAACTGGTCGCCGCGGGTGACCACGTAATACGACTTTGTGCCGTCGTCGATCCTCCAGCGCGGACCGGCCCCGGGCACGACCAGGGCGCTGACCGTGGCCACGTCGCTCAGGCCCAGTCCGTCGACGATCGCCTGGGGGATGGTCCCGCCATCCAGCTCCTGCGCGGCCGAGCCTTCGAGGACGAGGAGCGGGGCGTCCACGACGATGCGGGCGCTGAACGCGCCGTCGAAGCTGATCTGAGCACCGACCCCGAACGCCGACTGCCCGAGGCTCAACGACCCTTCGCCCTCGAGGATCAGCGAGGCGGCGTCGAGCGTGAGCGTCTCCGTCTCGCGTCCCGGCAGCGTCAAGTCGAGGTCTCGCGTCCCGGTGGACGTGTTGAACCCCAGCAGCAGGGAGGCGTCGACGCTGATGCCGGCGTCCTGGAGGAACGCGAGGTCCGGGTTCGCGGTGGTGAAATCCAGCTTCACCGCCCCGATGATCTCGACCGGCCCGTTAGCTTCTTTCGAGATGATCACCCGCCCGGCCGCGCTCACGAGGTTGCTGGCGGGGATGAGCCCCTCGATCGACAGGCTGCCGGAGACGTTCAGCTCGACGGAGGTGGCGTCGGGGGTATTCGCGATCTGAAGGTCGAGCTCGGCGAAGCCGCCGTCAGGCCCGCCGTCGCCGCCGAATACGGCGGTGGCGAAGCTGGAGATGCCGACCTCGCCGCGCCCCAGGATGTTGAACCGGAACGCGGCCGGGGCCACCCCGGTCACAGCCGGGTTGACGAGATTGCCGGCCGCGTCGAGGAATTCGATCGTCGCCTGCCCCTTGACGGTCACGAGCGAAGGGCCGCCGTCGGTCGCCGGGAAGGAGCCGAGGAAGACCATCTTGAGCGGGTCGGTCGGATCGGCCTTGTCCACCTGGCTGAGGTCGGCGAACAACCGCAGGTCGACCGAGACGTTGTCCGCCAGCGTCGCCTTGCCGAGGATCACGAACTTGCCGTCGGTCGTGATGATGATATCAACATCGGCCCGGAACGTGTGCTGGGAGACGTAGGTGCTGTAGAGCGTCGCCCCGGCCTCGATCCTCACCACGGCGTCCGCGTCGGCCGCGGCCGTGTCCCCGCCGGTGATGGCGAGGCGGTCGCCTCGGATCGTCGCGTAATAGACCGTCTCGCCGTCGGTGATCTTCCACTTGGACGGGGTCGTGCCCGTCCGCGCGATCACCTCCACCACGGCGCCGGCGTTGAGCACCAGCTCGTGGTCCGCGAACGCATCGAGGACCGGCTGGGTGACGGCGCCGCCCTCGCCGAGCGAGTCGGTCAGCGCGTCGTCCTCGGTGATGAAGCGGGCACTGGTCACGTCGAGCTTGCCGTCCCGCAGCTCGATCAGGTAGGTATCCCCCAGATACTTGACCTGCCAGAGGGAGCCGGCCTCGAGCTCCGTCACCTCGCCGCTCACCTTGGCGTCGGCGACCGCATACCCGGCGTCGTCGAAGGCCGCCGCGAGCGTGCTGCCGGCGGCGATCTCGCCCGAGTCCAGCTCGTCGACGATGGCGCTGACGTCGTCCTCGACGATGAAGATCCGGCTCCCGCCGCTGACCTGGTTGACGACCTGCTGCTTGAGCTGCTCCTGCCACTGGTCGGCGGTCAGCGAGGTGCTCGGCTGGAAGATCGGGTCGAGCAACTCATCGGGCGATTGCGGCACCGGCAAGGGGGTGGCGTTGAAGCTGATGCCGCCGCGGAAGCCGCTGAGCGTCAGGCCGGCGATCGGCTCCAGGGTGACCGGCACGTCGGCCCGCAGGTATCCCTGGAGGAAGCCGCGCTCGCTGAAACCGATCAGGATCTCGACCCCCATGTCGCCGAACTGGAACCCGCCGTTGATGCCCGCGTAGAAGACGGTGCTGGCGAAGTTCGTCTCGCCGTCGTCGAGGACGTTGCCCTCGTCGTCGAGCTTGACGATGCCGCCGATGACCGACCCTTCGACGTGGCCGGCGAAGAGGTCGCCCGAGACCCCGACGGAGAAGCCGTCGAGCGCCACGATCGGGAACTCGCCCTTCGCCAGGCGGAACGGGTCGATCACGATGTTGTCCACGCCGCCGCTGAACGTCAGCGGGCCGATCGTGCCGCTGACGCTGGCGGTCAGCGCGATCGTGAACTCGTCGGGGTGGTCGTCGAAGTCGCCCCAGTCGAGGCTCAGCGTGTCGACCTTGAACGGCAGGAAGGACGGCAGCTTGAGCTTGGTGCCGGCGTCGGCCCCGAAGTCGGCGGAGATGGAGAGCGTCTCCGGGCCGGCGACCGTGCCGTCGCCGGCGATGACGACGCCGCCTACCCCGCCAGCCAAGGTCAGGTCGGCGGCGGCGATGAAGACCGTCGCGGTGGCGGTGCCGATCGACAACAAGGTAGCGGAGCCGGTCGCCGTCGGGTTCAGCTCGACATCGGTGGCGTCGAGCGTCACCAGGCTGCCGAGCTGGCCGTTGAGCGTGCCGACGCTGAAGGTGAAGCTCTGGACCGCGCCGGCCTCGTCGAAGCCGAGTTCGGCCGCCACGTCCTCGCCGGTGAGCGTGAACCCGCCGGCCGCGACGACGATGCCACCGGCGCCGATCTTGAAGCGGTCGAGCGACACGCCCTCGCTGTTGCTGAAGCGGAAGTTGCCCAGCTCGACGAACGGGTTCGTGATCTCCAGTGCACCGAGAGTCACCGTCTCCTCGACCGTGAGCCGCGCGGCGCCGAACGCGAAGCCGTCGGTCCGCACGACCAGCCCCGGCAGGTCGTCCGACCCCGTCAATTCGCCCAGCAGCTTGAGCTTCGGCACCGCGAGCGTGAGGTCATCGGCCCTGAGGATCTCCTGGGACTCGCCGGCCTCCGGATCGTAGGTGATGGCGACGCCGTTGGCCGTGGCGGTCAGCACACCCGGGACGTCCAGGACGAACGTGGCGGCGGTGAAGACGAACGCCCCGGTCGAGCCGACGCTGGTGATCTCCCCGGTGTCCGGATCGACGTCTCCCGCGAGGGTGAACGAGCCGGTCAGGTCCTCGGCGACGGCGCTCATCAGGCCCGACGACTCCCCCTCGGTTCCCTCCTTGGCGAACGAGAGCGAGGCCGAAGCCGCCGACAGCCCGACATCGACGCTCAGCCCCTCCGTCCCGAAGCTCAGGGCCGGGATGACGAGGCCAACCTCCTCCAGCGCGATCGGACCGAGCGAGGCGGAGAAGGTTAGTTGATCGCCGCCGCTGGAAATGCCCGGCAAGCCCTGTCCCGGCAGCAAGGTAAAGCCGCTGACCGTGAAGCTGTCATCGACCAGGGCGAACGTCGGCTTGTCGTCCTCATCCTGGCCGAGCGTGAAGTCGGCGGTCTCGCTCGACAGCGTGATGGCCTTCACCGGCCCGGCGTAGAGGGTGAGAGCGACACCGACGCCGCCGATCAGCAGGACGTTGTCGCCGCGGGTGATGGTGAACTCGCCGCCGACGGTGAAGGCCGGGGCAGGGCCCCCGACGGTGAAGGTCGCATCCCCCTCCAACTGGTCGGTACCGTCGTCGAGCGTCAGATTCTCGGTGCCCAGAGGGGTCGGCACCGCGATGTCGACGTCCGCGCCCGTCGTATTGATCTCATAAGAGAAGTTCGACGAGGCGAGGCCCAGGCCGGGCAGCCCGACGACTTCCAGGCCGGTGCCGTCGCTGACGTTGTCGGTGGTGATCCGGGCGGCCAGGCCGCTCGGGACGAGGGCCATCGCGCCGCCGGCGCCGGTGAACTGGATGCCGACTGCATTCCCGAACGTGAGGGCCGCATCCGACACGGTCACGCCGACGCCCGTCTGGCCGCTGAGTTCCTCGAACGTGAATGTCCCGGTGATCTCCTGGTCATCGGACTCGATCCGGCCTTCGATCGTGGTGGAGACGGCCTGGCCGTCGGGGGCGCGGAAGAAGTCGAAGAGCTGCAGGCTGGCGGCGTCGTTCTGGGCGAAGATCTTGATGGGTTCGGTGGAGGCGGGGTTGATCAGGGCATACTTCTCGGTCGGCGTATCAATGATGCTGGCGGTCAACCCGCCGGCGAGGAGGAGCCGATCTTCGAGGGATTCGAGATGGAGCAGGCCGCGGTTCAGGCGAGGCAGCGGTTTTCGTACCTGGAGCGATTTCCGAGCCTTGTGGGAGGGACGGCCCATTGAGAATCTCCACGAAGAAGGTGCCTGCACCTACATCGGCGGGCGTGCCCAGGTAGGTGCTTCAATCGCTGCGGATCCGGGAGTTCCGACAAAATTCGGAGCCGTGGGAGGTTGTGTATCTTGCGGTTACGCAGATGGCTTCCGAGGCGGGAAACGTTGGAGCGTGGTGAACCCGCATTAGGCAACTGTCGGTACGGCGGCTGCCAGGCCACAACCTCGGTGCGCACGACCATGCTGGCCGGGGCAGCCTGTCGTACCTAATACCACTGGACACTGCACTCGTTCCGCGCACCGGGAGCTACATCGCGACGGAATGGTGCAGACCTCGCACTGTATCTTCTTGAATCGCGGAGGACTTAACCTCGCTGTAAGCTTTACATCTTACAGTAAAAAAGGTGTAAATCGATAAGGAAGGTACAAAAATGTCTCGTTTGCCAGATTCAGGGTGTAAAAGGAGGACGCGAGCGTACGACGGCTATCTCTACCGCGACATGAGTCGGCGACGAGATTGAGGAGTACGACCTCGACCTTGATGCGAGCAACGAACCTGGCGCAGCGGCTCGGCCTGATTACCCCAAGACGCCGAGCACTTTAAGACACCAACCCCGCTCCGCCATCTTTGACGTCAGTAGGACGGAAGCGGCAAAGATAGATCGGGCCCGCCATCCGTGGGCTCTCGCGGTAGCGTGGATCGAGGCTGTATGTAATTAAGGAGCCTTCACCGGGGACATGTCGGTAGCTGGCGGTGTTGGGCCGCGTTCGAGGGTCGAACTGTCGCGAGCGCGGAGAGCGGGATGAGGGGGATGCGAGGTGTACTGCAATACGGCTGAATGCAATGGGAAGGGCCAGAGGGAATTCCTCCGGCCCTTCCTTGGCGTCACAAGGAATCACCAAGTTTGGACGTGATGGTCGGCCAGTGGGATTCGATCCTCAAGCGAGAGCCCGGGTGGTTCATTTCAATAGACATCGCGGCAGTAGCGACCTTTTGCCGCCAGGTCGCGGAGGTAAGCCACGGCTTCGTCTTCGGACATCCGGCCGTGCTCCCGGAGGATCGAACGCAGGGCCCGATCCACATCGGCGGCCATGCGTTTGGCATCGCCGCACACGTAGAAGTATGATCCGGCCTTCAGCCATTGATAGACCTGGGCACCTTGCTCGAGAATCCGGTCCTGGACGTAAATCTTCTGGCCCTGATCCCGGCTGAAAGCGGTATCGAGTCGATTCAGGACTTTTCGGTCGAGGAATCCCGTCAACTCCTCTCGGTAGAGGAAGTCGCACTCGCTCCGCTGGTCGCCGAAGAAGAGCCAGTTCCTCCCCTCGGCCTGCGAAGCCTCTCGCTCGTGCAAGAACGCCCGGAAAGGGGCGATCCCCGTACCTGGCCCGACCATGATGATGTCGGATTTGGGATCGGCGGGCAGGGCGAAGCCGTGAGACTTCTGGACGTAGACCCGAACCTCCGAACCGGGAGAGACCCGATCGGCGAGCATCGTCGAGGCCACGCCTTTCCTCGTCCTGGCCTCCACCTCATAGCTCACACGCCGAACGGTCAGATGCACCTGATCCGTATGGCGGCTCGGCGAGCTCGAGATCGAGTACAGGCGTGGTTTCAAAGGTGACAACGCACGTACCAGATCCTCCGCATCCAGCCGAATGCCCGGGTAGGCGCGGAGGAAGTCCAGGAGGTCCATCCCCTCGATAGGAGAGCTGTCCTCGAGCAGGAGGCGGAGGGCCCTCGATTCGCTCTCCGAGGAAGCCGAAGCGGCGGAGGCCTCGATGAGTTCGTCCGTAATCTCGGCCAGGTCGCGGTGACGCCTCAGCATCTCGCGAATCGGGAGTAGGCCTGACCCATCCGAAGAAGTCAAACACTCCGGTTCCATCTTCGCCGCCTTGAGGATCTCGTCGACGAGATCCTCGCAGTTTTCCGGGAAGATGCCCAACGAATCGCCGACTTCATACTTCGGCCCGGCGGCAAGGTCGATCTCGACGTGCCGCACTTCCTTCTCAGAACCGACGCCGCTCAGGGAATCGCTGCGAAGTAGCCTGGCCGTGAACGGATTCTTGCGCGAGTATTCTCCAGATGCAACCGTCGCCTTTTCAAGACCCTGGCCATTCTTTGACGGCGGAGAGCCAGACGCGTTTTCCCTGGCGAGCCGCTTGAGTGCCTTGGCCGTTTCGCCGCCCCCCGGTGAGCAGAGCGTGAGGCACGTCTCGGATCCATCGACGATCGCCCTGGCATAGGTCCGGCAGAGATAGCCGCAGGTGCCGCAATCGAGCTGCGCCATCGCGGCCATCAATCGCCCTTCCAGAGGGCGGCCGGCCGCGAGGTTGAGCCGTTCTTCGATGCCCAATGCCGGGTCATGCCAGGGCTCGGATTCGACGGCGGGGGATTCGACTCTAGGGGCGGTCTCGGCGAGGGCAGCACCGACAACCGGTGCCTGGGGTTGGTTCGTCGCCCCTTGCAGGCCGAGCCATCCGGCGAGGAACCCGTTGAGCCAGGCGCGCTGTTCGGGGTTGAACGGAGCCGAGTCGGGGATGAGCGAGTATTCCATGTTCGGTCACGCGGGTTGGAGGGTGTGATGGACCGAAGTCTCGACGTCTTGAGCCGGTTGAGGGGCCGATGCCAGGGCACGCAAGGTCGGCAAGTCATGGCGACGTATGAACCGGGCGAAGGATTCGTCGGGCGACTCGCGAAGCTCCAGATAGGAGCGGATCAGGCGCCCCGCGAGCGGAGGGATCTCGTCGAACGGAACGGCATCGAATAAACGCTGGGCGATGCCTTGTTCCTGCCCCCAGCCGCCCCCCACGCAGACGTGATAGCCCTCGACGAGTTCTTCGCCGACCTCGACCTTCGTCGCCTCGAGCCCGATGTCGCCGATGTAATGCTGGGCACATGAATGATGACAGCCGGTCAAATGGATGTTGATCGGTTGGTCGAGGGCGAGTCGATCCTCCAGATAGTTGGCCAGGATCAAGGCCTGGCTCTTGGTGTTCGAGGCCGCGAACTTGCATCCGGCGTTGCCCGTGCAGGCCACGAGTCCGCTGCGGAAACTCGACGCGTCCCACTCCAGCCCGAGGGCCTCGATCGCGAGCTTGGTCTGCGCGACGTTCTCCTCGGCGATGTCGGAGATCAGCAGGTTCTGCCAGACCGTCAGGCGGATCGTCCCGCTGCCGAATCGCCTGGAGATCTCGGCGAGGCCGTCAACCTGCTCGACGCTCATGCGGCCGACGGGCAGGACCACGCCGACATACACACGACCTTGCTGCTTCTGGGGGTGGAAACCGACGTGCGCCCAGCGATCGTCGGGGAGGGCGGGCTTGCAATGGTCGAGCGGCACGCGGCGGAGTGCCGAACCATGCTCTTGCTCGACCACTTCCAGGAATTTGTTGAATCCCCAATCGTCGAGGAGATACTTGAGCCTGGCTCGCTTCCTATCCGTGCGATCGCCCTCTCGGATGAACACGCGAACGATCGCCGCGGCGACGGGGACGCATTCCTCGGGCTTCAGCAGGACGCCCGTCTCGCGGGCGAAGTCCTTGTGCCCGGTGATCCCTCCCAGGGTGAGGTGGAAGTAGACCCCCTCGGCGACCTCTGCCCCTGTACCTGTCTTCACAGCGCGGAAGCCGACGTCGTTGGTGTCGTCGAGGCTCGCAACGCGGCCGCCCCCCTCGAATGCGATGTTGAACTTGCGCGGGAGCCCGTACATCTCCTTGTGATTGAGGATGTAGTGGTGCAGTTCCTTCGCGAGCGGCAGGGTCTCGATCAACTCCTGGGTATCGATCCCGCTCGTCGGGCTCGACGTGATGTTCCGGATGTTGTCCGCCCCCGCGCCTCGGTTCATGATGCCGAGATCGGCGAGCCCCGTCAGGATCGCGGGGGCATGCTCGGGGCCGATCTCCCGGATCTGGAGATTGGCACGAGTGGTCACGTCGACATGGCTATTGCCGTATCGGCGAGCCAGGTCGGCCACCCCCTGGAATTGCCAGGAGGTCATGACTCCCCCCGGCATGCGCAGGCGGCACATGAATGAGTTCTGCGCGGGCGCCACGTGGAAGAGGCCGGAGTACTTGTACAGGAACACATCGGTATTCTTGGGGAAGACGCCGGCGCGGGCGTTCGCGCCGATCTCGTCCCAGATGGCGAGGGGATCCTTATCCCGCTTCGCCTGCTCCTCCTTGGTCAGTGCCTTCCCCCGGGCGAGGAAGCGATCCTGTGCGGATCGTTGGAGCGACGAGTCGTCCTTCGCCGAGCCTTTGGACGAGGTCGATCCGGGTGTGATGATCGTCCCGCAAGGGGAGGAACTGCCGGCCAGGATCGGCAGGCTCCGGACGGCTCGGGCGACGTCGCTGCCCATGGCGAAGCCCTGGAGATATTGCTTCTGCTCGTCGCTGAGTCCTTGCAGATCCGACATGAGCTGCACCTCCGCCTGAAGGTTCCCCGAGTTCCGGATGATATGAATCGATGTGTATTCGAGGAGAGCGGCTTTCGGCGATAACGAGTTCAGGTGGTCGCGACCGCAAACTCGGGCCGTTCCCGGTGCCGTTCGACGGCGACGTCCCTCTCGGCGTCATTCACGGTCGAGAACCGGATGGAGAGCGTGAGGAATGACGAGAGCGTGACCACGACGCCGAGCACCATCAGGGCCGTGGGCCAATCGAGCGTGCCATTGAACAGGAACCCGGCCGCCACGGCGCCCGCGTTGCCTCCCGCACCGACGATGCCGGCGACCGCACCGAACGCACGTCGATTCACGAACGGTACGACGGCATAGGTCGCCCCCTCGGCCATCTTCATGAAGAGGCCGAAGGCCAACATCGCCGGTATCGCGGCGGCGACCGAGGTCATTCGCGAGAAGAGAATCAGCCCGACGCCTTCGGCCATCAGGGTCATGAACAGGAGGGTGATCCGCCCACTCAGGCCCCATCGCATGCCGAAGCGATCGCTAGCAAATCCACCGAGCGTCCTGGCGAAGAGGTGCATCAGGCCGAACGACCCCGCCGCGAGCCCCGCTCCCGTCAGGCTCAGGCCGAAGTGGTCGCTGTAATAGAGGGCCGCCACGTTGTCGATCGTCAGCTCGACCCCGAAGCAGGCTCCATACAGGACGAAGAGCACCCAGACCCTGCGATCCCTGGCGGCCTCGAAAATCCCCCCCGACCTCTTCCTCTCGCGTTTCCTCCCGGCGTCCTCGAGGTCGGCGAAATTCCCCTCGGGCGTATCCTGGGTGAGGAAGAAATACGCCACGCCCGCCAGCAGGCAGACGAGCCCCACGCAGGCCATGGCCAGCCGCCATCCCCAGTACGAGCCGAATCCCAGCGTGCCGGCGAGCAACGCATAGAGGGCCGGCATGGCCATCTGGGTGATACCTCCGCCCATGTTTCCCCAGCCGGCGGTGGTCGCGTTCGCCGTCCCGATGCAGTTCGAGGCGAACATCATCGAGGTGTGATACTGGGTGACGACGAATGCCGCGCCGATCATCCCGATCATGATGCGAAAGAGTAAGAAGGTCGCGAAGTCATGGGCTAGCCCGATCCCCATCACGGGCAAAGATCCGAGGATCAGGAGCATCGAGAACGCCCGGCGCGGGCCGATCCGATCGCAGACGCGCCCCATAACAACCCGGGCCACGATCGTGCTCGCCACCGAGCCGATCATGCACCAGCCGAGTTGTTCCTTGCTCAGCCCCATCTCATCCCGGACGACCTTCATCAGCGGGGCGATCCCGAACCACGCGAAGAAGCAGAGGAAGAACGATGCCCAGGCCATGTGGAAGGCACGCATCGAGGGCGTGTTGAAGCTGAAGACCTGAATCCGCGTGGCCTTGCCGCTTTCCTGATTCATGACGTCTCGCCTCGGTATTTGAAAGTTAAGGATTGAGAGTGGCTTACGCGATATCCATTGACACGTGGTTCGATGTTGGGAGATTGCGACGGGGGTTTTCCCGTGTGGCCATGCTGATCGGTGGGTGTCCTTCGAATGTCCTCATCTTTCCCCGCACGACGCACTCGGACGGCGCACGCCTTGTAAGAAGGCTGCCGCGAGTAGGGATCGAATGCGGGGAATGTGAGTTGATTCGTGGCATCGTCGTGCATCGGCAGGAAGACGCACCCGGGCGAGAGCGTCGGGACGACGAACGCGCGAGCCTGCACCCATCCTCGTCGCGACTCCACCAACACCATACTGTCGGCCGCGATGCCATAGCGCCTGGCGTCGGCCGGGGAGATCTCGAGATAGGCCTCACGAGGATAGAGCTTGCGGAGGACGTCCGACTTGGCTGTCCTCGTCTGGGTGTGCCACTGGGAGGCGCTGCCGCGTCCGGTCAGGAGTTGTAAGGGATAGTCATCGTTGACGGGCTCGGGCAACGGCCTGGGGTTCTCGAAATGGAATCTCGCCCGGCCGTCCTCGTGGAAGAATCTCCCATCCTCGAAAAGTCGACGTTGCGGTGACGTGTCCGGCTTGTGGGAGGGGAAGGGCCACTGGATACCCCCCGCTTCGTCAAGCTTCCGATAATCGGCGACCCCGGTGATGTCGCACGGTCGACCTGCGGAGAGCCGCTTGAGGATCTGGAAGACGGCCTCGGGCGAACTCCACGCCTCGAACATCGCGTCGCAGCCGAAGTAGTGTGCCACGAGCTTGAAGATATGAAAGTCGCTGAGCGCCAGGCCCGGCGAGCGTTTCACCTTCTTGATGAGCCCGATCCGCCGCTCGGAGTTGATGAACGTCCCTTCCTTCTCGCCCCAGGCTGCCGCGGGGAGGAGCAGATCGGCTGCCTGGGCCGTTTCCGTGGAGTGATAGATGTCTTGCACCACGAGGAAGTCGAGTCGGCCAAGGAGTTCCCGGAGTCGTCCCTGGTTGATCCAGGAATGCGCCGGGTTGGTCGCGATCACCCAGAGGCCGCGGACCTTGCCGGACTCGATGCCGTCGATGATCTCGTCGTAGGCCCAACTCCCTCGCGATGGGATCCGCTCCGGCTCGATGTCGAGGATGCGGGCGACCTCCGCCCGGTGTTCGGCGTTGCCGAATTCCCGTCCGCCCAGGAGGCTCGACGTATTCGAGAAGAGCCGGGAACCCATGGCGTTGCACTGGCCCGTGACCGAATTGGCCCCGGTCCCCGGCCTGCCCATGTTCCCGGTCATCAGGGCGATGTTGATAATAGCCTGGGCCGTCCGGACCCCTTCGTGGCTCTGGTTGACCCCCATCGTCCACCAGAAGGAGACCCGGCGCCCGCGATGGATCCGCTCGGCGACATCCTCAAGGGCCTCGGCGCCCAACCCCGTCTCGTACCCGACGCCCCCCGGGGGAAATCTTCGGACAAACGCGGCGAATTCGTCGAAGCCTTTGGTGTGAGTATCGATATAAGAACGATTGATCCAGCCGCGACTGATCAGGATGTTCGCGAGCCCATAGAGGAAGACCAGATCCGACTTGGGGCGGATCGGCAGGTAGAGCGTGGCGCTCATGGCCGTCTCCGTCCTGCGCGGATCCACGACGATAATCTCGGGCTTGTGCCGGTTCCGCATCACACGCTCCCACATGATGGGATGTGCAATGCAGAGGTTCGAGCCGATGAGGACGATGCAGTCCGACTCCTCCAGGTCCTGATACGTGAAGGGGGGGGCGTCGAAGCCGAAGGCCTGCTTGTAGGCGACGACGGCCGTCGCCATGCACTGCCTCGTGTTCCCGTCGCCATGGACCATGCCCATGCCGAACTTGGCGAGGGAGCCGAGGAGGGCCATTTCCTCGGTCGGGATCTGCCCGGTGCTGAGGAAGGCCATCGACTCGGCTCCGTGTCGTGCCTGGACGTCGCGGATCCGTGAGGTCATCGTCGTCATGGCCTCGTGCCAGTCGACGGCCCGCCTCCGCCCGTCCGGGTCGCGGAGCAGGGGGGTCGTTGCCCGGTCCTCCGCGCCGAGGACCGTCAGGGCTTCCCAACCCTTCGGGCATGCCATGCCGAGGTTGACGGGATACTCGGTGGCGGGCGTCAGGTTGATCGCCTCTCCCTCTCGCATGTGGATATTCAGGCTGCAACCAGTCGAGCAGTAGCCGCAGACCATGCTCGTGGTCGCGTCGGGCTTCTTGCCCACCGGCACTTGCCCGAGGCCGAATCGACCGGGCGCCCTGAGGAGTTCTCGCGTGAGCCGGCCGTCGCGGGCCCGCACGAGCGACTTGAGGCGGTCGAAGAATGTAGGATTGATGATATCCAGGCTCATGGCATGAGGCCCCCCGGCATCTTGTGTCTCACGACCGCCGCGAAGAAGAGATACCGTTCCGCGATCTCGCCGAGCAGGAGCAAAGTCAGCACGCCACCTGCCAGGATCGGGCTAACGGCACCCGGCAACAGCGGCCAGGCCGCGAACAGTCCGAGCGGGAGCAGGAACCCGCCGAACGTCGCCATCAGGAGCCGGAACCTCCAGACCTTGCCCAGCGGCCCGACCGTCAACATGGCTGACCGTTTGAGCGGGGTCAGCTCCTCGTCCTTGAGGTGCCGGAGGAGGGACCCCTCGAAGGCCACCTTGATCGCCACGGCCAGGCTGATTCCCCAAGCCAGTTCCCGGCCGATCGAGGCGTTCTTGGCCTCCAGGGTCGAGGCAAGCAGCGTCACAGCAAGCCCCAGGACCAGCGTCGTGACCGCAAACTTCACGGCCCCGAATGAGGCCCGCCAGTAGGGGCGTCGCACGACGTGGTAGAGCATGACCGAGCACGCGACCCCGCTCGCCCCCGCCGCCACGCATCCCAACGACAACCCCAGGCGAATTGGTTGATGCGATTGAAGCCACGACGTGAACATGAAAGAGACGGCAGCGATCGTCTTGGCGGCCCCGGCGAAGAGCCCGAACGTCAACACCTCGCGACTGAGCCAGGAATGCCTCAGCCCGATGATCGCCCGGTAGGCGAGCAGCGGACGACCGAGGTGATAAGTGCTGGCCGCGAGCCCCATCAGGCCGAAGGCGAGGCTGATGCCGACGCGTACATAAGAGACTTCGTATCCCGCCAGGCCCAGGCACGCATCGACGGCGAAGCCTCCGACGGAAAGCTGCGTCAGCACCAGCATCAGGACAAGCGGCCAGTGGGCGTGCTCGGGGGCGAGTCGGTGGTGATCCGCGGCCCTCATCGCGTCCGACATCGGCCGCTCGCTTATGTAGCGAGTCGTCGGCCTCGTGTATGCCGGGTCGGGCGCCGATGTCAGGAACTCGCCCGCCTCGGCCTGGGCCGCGATCTCGGCCCGATCCACCAATCGAATCGAGATCGCCTCATGTGGGCACGCCTGGACGCAGGCGGGAGCCTCGCCCTCGCGGAGGCGGTCGGAGCACATGTCGCACTTGCGGACGATGCCCTTCGCGGGCTGGAACTTGGGGGCGTCGTAGGGGCAGGCCAGGGTGCAGTACTGGCACCCGAAGCACTGGTCGTCGAGGTGCCTGACGATCCCCGTGATCGGGTCCTTCTCATACGCGTCGACCGGGCAGGCCTTCATGCAGGCCGGTTCGAGGCAATGGTGGCATGACGATGTGACATGCTGGAGGACGGGCAGGGCCGTCGTCCCTCCCACGATCAGGCCGACTTCTCGCCAGCACTCATCCTCGTCGAGCCCATTCAGCGCGTGGCAGGCCACCACGCAAGCCTTGCAGCCCGAGCATCGATCGAGGTCGACCTCGAATGCGAGTTGCTGTCCGGGGCCAGGGTTTGAGGTCGGCAGCAGCGCCGAATAGTAGCGGCTCTGGATCGGTTCCTGCTCAGCTTCGTGGAACTGGGCGAACCGCTCGACCGCCGAGAGATCTCTCTGATCCTCGAGCAAATCTTTGATCAACGAAGTTGCCTCGGTGGATGGATTCATCGCTCCCGCCCGTTCCGGAGGAATCACATTCCCGTCGCGATCGATTCGGCCTTTCGCGACTTCGGGCCTGGTCTAAAGCACCGAGGGTGCCATCTTCCTCGGGCAGGAGTCGGAATTCCGGATCTACTGCGGTGCTGGGAATGCCAACTTCGGCTGCACCCCCGCGGCCCTTCGGTAAACCGAAGGGTTAGCGCGGCGAGCATTGATGTGATGAAAGGGGTTCGTGATGAAAGCGCGAGCGTCGCTGCCTTGAAATCGAGCGGACTGCGAATGCAGTCTGTGGCAAGTGAGCGGGTGAATTCAAAGCAATCATGGGCTCTTTTGATATGAATGTACAAAAGCCGTTGCTTCCGGACGGACGCCAGGGCATCACGCAAGCAGCCTCGGGTGATCGTGGTGTCCTGATGAGGGAGGCGGCAATTTCGCTCGACTTGCGCAGCCTCTACACCCCCTGCGCAGGCGGAGCGGGTGCGGCGTAGATGATCCCGCGGATGGCGGACGGGAGTTTCCTGATGGACGGGCCGCCTGTGACGTGTACGAAAACCCCTTCGGCCCAGGCACGGTGTCGGATGGCCGATAGGGCGTCCGGGGAGATGCGGACCGCCTCGCCCGGCCAGGCGACCGCATGTATTGCGGCGTAGAGTATCGTCGCGACTGAGTAGAGCCCGAAGAGGTACGGGATGGCCCGCAGGTCCGTCGGCTTGCTCCAGCACCGCGTCGTCTTGATGCGGAGCTCGGAGCGGTCGTCGGCCGTGTCGCGGCATGGGGTAAACGGCACCGGCCTGGCCCACGGGCTCAGGGCGAACGCGAAACGTCCCCGGCAGCTCTTGCTAGCAAGCTCCAGGCTTCGTCATCTCGAGGTAGATTCGGCTGGCCTCTTCCTCGTCGATACACCGATGGTGAAGCAAGAAATCACTTCTTGTAAGTCGGACTAGGCTTTGTGTAATTAGGAAGTGTTTGTGTAATTCTGTAGAGCCTAAGCGTAAATGCATGATGAAGCAGAAACACAATCGGAGGAGGCCTGAGCGAGTTCGAAAAGGCATATCGTTGAGTGGCGTATGTTAAATTGGGAAAAATGCGAGATCGTTCCGTTGACGTGCGGATTTCAAGGATTATAGTATTTCTGAATCTATTGAATGCAACCTCTCCGGGCCCTCGGGCAGGGGCAGGTTCCCCCCAATGGGGCGTGCGATCGCCGTGCAGGTCACGTGAGTCGGTAGCACGTTTCGGGTCGAAACGTGCGGCGAATGCCTCGAATCGCAGGCGGCGAGGCGGCCGGATCGGACACGTGGCTGGGGTGCGTCGCATCCTCATCATTCAACTTGATGAAGAGACACCAATGAAGCTTCCCAGGCGCAAGTCCGCTTATCGCCTCCCCACGTCCACTTCACGCAGTCATGCCGCCAAGCGCGGCCGCAAGATAGGCCTGATCGAGTTGCTGGAGAGTCGGGTCGTGCTCTCGACCATCGACTGGACCAACCGGGGTGTCAGCGACAACTTCGACCTCTATGGGGCGAACGAAGACACGGCGAGGCAGATCGTCGACACGGCGATCGACCTCTGGGAGCAGGTGATCGACAACTTCAACTACGCGAACTCGGGGGGCATCAACGAGCCGGTCGCCGACAACACGTATGAGATCGAGATCAGCGCGTTCGATTTCAGCACCCTCGACCCGCCCCAGAACCTCAACGGCCGCACGTTCGACCTACAGGCCGATATCTTTGGCAAGCCTTACGCGGCCAAGATCGAGCTCAACTCCGACATCTCGAACTGGTACTTCGACGCCAATCCCGACACGGATGACGAGTTCGACAACCTCCTCACGCCGTTCGCCGGGTATTTCGACGGCACGAGCGCGAACGACTTCCTCCGCACGACGCTCCACGAGCTCGGCCACGCGATGGGGATCGCGGGCTCGATCCTCTTCGACCAGACGACCGACACCGGCTTCAGCGACCCGGTCGCCTCGCTCGACGACCCGGGGGTGCTTCGCCTCTTCGACCAGCGCTTCGTCAGGGCGGCCTTCACCGACGTGGGAGGCTCGCACACGTATGAAGGCCCCCGGGTCGCCGACCTGCCGATCCTCCCTTATGACCTGATGAATGCCGGGCGTGCCACCAACGACCCGCCAGTCGGCAGCGACGCCGTCCTGCGCAAGCTGATCTCCGACATCGACGCGACGATCCTCCAGCTCGCCTTCGGCTACACGATCAACGCGCCTTCGACGATCAGGACGATGCAGCACAACTTCGTCGAGGACGCCCAGACCCGCGTCGTCGTCGCTACGGGGGGCAACGACACGATCATCGTCAAGCTCGCCGACGACGACACGAAGATCTCGGTCAGGGTCAACGGCACCGAGACCCTCTTCGACCTGGCCACGTCCTCGGGCCTCGTCATCAGGGGGTTGGCCGGCAACGACACCATCCACATCGACCAGTTCCTCGGGATCCCGATCGCGGTCGACGGCGACGAGGGGAATGACACCCTCAACGTCCTCTACGACGCCGACCTCGACGGCACCGAGATCTTCTACAACGGCGGCGCCGACTTCGACAGCCTCCACCTCCAGGGGGGCGACGGCCTCGAGGGGACGTACAACGTCGGGCCCGCGAGCGACGCCGGCAGCGTCCTCTACTCCGACGGCGGCTCGCAGGTCTCCATCTTCTTCTCGGGCCTCGAGCCGATCATCGACGACGTCGTCGCCGCGAACCTCACGGTCGCCGGAACGGCGGCCGAGAACGAGATCCACTACCTGGCCTCGAATCTCATCGGCCACGGCCGGGTCCAGGTCGACGACTTCGAGCGGATCGACTTCAAGAACAAGACGACCCTGACCCTCAACGGCCTCGGCGGCGGCGACTCCTTCCTGCTCGACAACTTCGCCACCCCCTTCGGCCTGACCGGGATCGTCATCAACGGCGGCGCCGGCGACGACTCGATCCAGGGGGCCAATTCCTCGGTCCCGCTGACGATCGACGGCGGCGACGACGATGACACCATCGTCGGCAGCCGCTTCGGCGACTTCATCAACGGCGGCGCGGGGGTGGACACGATCGACGGCGGGGACGGCTCCGACACCATCGACGGCGGCTCCAACTCCGACACCATCAACGGCGGCGCCGGCGCCGACACGATCTTCAGCAACAGCGGCGACGACGTCATCGACGGCGGCACCGGGCAGGATCGCCTGATCGTCTCCGGGAGCCTCTTCGCCGACGACATCACGCTCGCGTCGAACGGGGTCGGGCTCGAGGTCACCATCCTCGGTGGCGTGCTGGCCACGCTCGACGTCACCGATGTCGAGGGGGTCGAACTCCTGCTCGACACGGGCGCCGACGTGGTGACGATCGAGGACCTCAGCTCGACGGCCGTGACGCACGTCGGCATCGGCCTCGGCGACGACCTGATCGACCTCGACGAGGTCAACGTCCTCGCCCGCGACGTGGCCGACGACCTGGCCGTCTCGGCGATCACGCCCGACCTCGCCAGGCTGACCGGCCTCTCTTACACCGTAGAGGTCTCCGGGTTCGACACCGACGACATCTTCGGCGTCTCGGCCCTCGGCGGCGACGACGTCCTGCTGGCGACCGGCGTGGCCGGGTTGCTGGCCGTCCGCCTCTTCGGCGACGACGGCGAGGACACCCTGAGGGGCGAGGCCGACCGGCTCGACGGCGGCGATGGCGACGACGTGTTCGAGGAGGCCCGCGGCAACCTGATCGGCGGCGCCGGCGACGACCTCTTCTTCATCGGGGCCGGCGTCGACCAGAACTCGGTCGATGGCGGCCCCGGGTTCAACCAGATCGTCGTCAGGGGGCACGACGGTGCCAACACCATCGCGGTCACGCAGGCCCTCAACATCGTCACGATCGCGGTGGACGGGGCGCAGAGCGTGAGCCAGGTCGCGAACATCACGAGGATCCTCGTCGAGGGGCTCGACGGCGACGACACGATCACGCTGACCGCCCTAGCGATCGAGGCCCGCGTGGATGCCGGCGACGGCGATGACTCCGTCGACGGCTCGGCGACGACCGTCGTCTCCCTCCTGATCCTGGGCGGCCTCGGCGACGACACCCTCATCGGCGGCGGCCTGGCCGACCGCATCGAAGGGGGCGACGGCGACGACACCATCACCGGCAACGGCGGCGACGACGACCTCTTCGGCGGGGCCGACTCCGACGCCTTCATCAGGGGCGCCGGCGACGGCGAGGACGTGGTCGAGGGGGGCACCGGCCTCGACTCCTTGACGTTCAGCGGCCTGCCGGCGGCGTCCAACTCGTTCTTCCTCCTCTCGGATGGCAACAGGGCCGTGGCGGTCCTGGGCGCCGGCTCGGCCGACACCGCCGACGTCGAGCAGATCAGCCTCATCGGCGGCTCGGCGGGCGACCTCTTCACCATCGACTCGCTCACCACGACGGATGTCACCCTGGTTGATGTCGACCTCGGCGTCGGCGGCACGCAGGACATCGTGATCGTCAACGGCTCGAGCGCGGCCGACAAGGTCGGTGTCGCCCCCTCGAACACGGCCGACGTGGAGGTCGCCGGGCTCTCCGCGCTCGTGCGGCTCTTCAACACCAGCGACCAGGACTGGCTCAACGTGCGGGGTAATGGAGGATCCGACGAGATCGAGGTCGACCCCGACGTCCTCCCGTTGATCTCGGTCCAGCTCGACGGCGGCTCGGGCAATGACATCCTCAGCGGGGCGACCCGGATCCTGGGCGGCGTGGGCAACGACACCCTGACCGGCACCGAGTTCGCCGACACGATCCTCGGCGGGCAGGGGGCCGACACGATCCTCGGGCTCGGCGGCTCCGACCTCCTCCTCGGCGACGCCGTGGGCACGGGCGTCGGCTCGAGCCCGCTGCTGACCCCCATCTTCCAGATCCTCAACCCCGACCCGGCCGGAGGCGCAGCCGACGACATCCACGGCGGCGAGGGGGACGACACCATCAACGGCGGTGCCGGCGGCGACACCCTCAAGGGGGGTGCGGGCAACGACACGATCGGCATCGTCAACGTGCCGGGCGTCGGCCTCTTCAGCGAGCCCGGCAATGACCTCATCTACGGCGACGGGGTCGAGGAAGACGCCACCGACGGCAACGACCTCATCAACTCCGGCGACGGCAATGACAAGGTCCACGCCGGCGGCGGCAATGACGAGGTCCACGGCGGCCTCGGCAACGACGAGATCGACGGCGACTCCGGCAACGACCTCCTCTTCGGCGACGACGGCAACGACAGGGTCAGCGGCGGCGACGGCGCGGATGAGATCCACGGCGGCGTCGGCGACGACCACCTCGAAGGGGGATCGGGCAACGACAACATCTTCGGCGAGCAGGGGGCCGACACGATCCTCGGCGGCCACGGCGACGACACGATCGACGGCGGTGACGACGCCGACCAGATCTTCGGCGAGGACGGCAACGACGCGATCCTCGGCGGGGCCGGCAACGACCGCATCGAAGGCGGGGCCGGCAATGACGTGGCCTACGGCGGCCTGGGCGAAGACACGATCCTCGGCAACGGCGGCAACGACGTCCTCAACGGCGAGCAGGGCAACGACCGGCTCGAAGGGGGAGACGGCAACGACGCCCTCTATGGCGAGGACGGCAATGACACGATCCTCGGCGGCGCCGGGATCGACGTCGCCAGGGGCGGCGAGGGGGACGACTCGATCGACGGCGGGGCCGACAACGACTTCCTCGACGGCGGTAACGGCGTCGACACGATCCGGGGCGGGACCGGCAACGACGCGATCGACGGCGGCAGCGGGGCCGACCATCTCTTCGGCGACGACGGCAACGACTCGATCCTGGGCGGGACGGGGGCCGATGGCATCGAAGGGGGCGCCGGCGATGACCTGATCTTCGGCGGCGACGACGACGACACGATCCTCGGCGGCACCGGCAACGACAAGATCATCGGCGAGCAGGGGAACGACAAGATCGACGCCGGCGACGGCGACGACCTGATCACCGGCGGCCCCGGAAATGACCTGATCTACGGGGGTGCGGGGAGCGACGTGGCCTTCGGCGGAGTCGGGGCCGACACGATCGACGGCGGCCCGGGCGTCGACTTCCTCTTCGGCGGTGACGGCAACGACATCCTCCGGGGTCGCGACGGCAACGACTGGCTCTTCGGCCAGGCGGGTGACGATCTCCTCGAAGGGGGCTTCGGCGACGACCTCCTCGTCGGCGGCGTGGGCAACGACCGGCTCCACGGCGGCAACGGCGTCTTCCGCGAGGTCCACCAGCCCGACCCCGCGAATGAGGCCGACGGCAATGACGTCCTCCTGGGCGGCGACGGCTTCGACGTCCTCGACGGCGGCAACGGCAACAACGTCCTCGACGCCGGCGACGACGTCTACCGCGAGACGGTGCTTGCCGGCTCGGGCAACGACATCGGCTTCAACCACTTCAACCGCGGCGAGGGGCCGAACGGGGCCTCCGACGTCCTCGTCCTCGACGGCGGCACCAACGTCAAGCACCACTACGGCGCCCTCCAGGATCCGGTCCCCATCCCGGACGAGCCCCCGTACCCCTCCGCCGGCCTGAACGTCTTCACCGTCTCGACCGCCGCGATCGCCACCGGCCCCGACTTGATCTCCGGCATCGGCCGCCCCACGGCTACGTTCATCGGCGAGGGCCTCCCCTCGAGCATCGCCCTGCCGAAGAATTCCCTGGTCCAGCCCTTCCGCCTGTCATCCTCGGCTCGCCAGAGGAACTTCACCACCCCGCGTTTCCGCGGCAACAGGACCCGCGCCTGGGACGCCTTCCGCCCCCGTGCCGCCGCCCGCCCCGCCCAGCTCTTCAACGGAGGCATCTCCCAGGGCTAACTCTGAGGTTTTTGCCTCATCGACGTTGATATCAAGGATCGCATCCCGAGCCATACTTCGGGATGCGATCCGCTTTTTTGCTAGCATGTAAATGTAAGGTGCCGCTGGAAATGAACTTCTGACGGCCATATGTGGCCTGATTGCGCGGCCAGGCGGGAGCACATGTTCATGAAAATCGAGATCCGTCAGGATGTGGGTGAGACGGGTTCCCTCGAGGAATTCACATGGGATCTATTCCCCCTGGTGGATGCCTCGACGACGTTGCACCTCGAAGGATCGGGCCTCCCCCGTGTCGGCTCCCAAATCGAACCCGGCATGATCTTCGTCGGCAAGATCGCCCGGACCCTATCCTATGACCCAAGCCATCAACCCACCCCCCTCGAGATCCATGGCCTCGACCGCCAGGCCCTCCGTCAGAAATACGGCCACATGTGGCGAGATACATCCCACTACGCCGACGAATCGCAGTCGGGCACGGTCATGAGTGCGTCCTTCGTGCAGCGAGACGAATTGGTATTCGCAATAGTGTTGATCGTAAAAGGCAAGCTCTACTCCGAGTGATCACACCCGTGGAGGCGACGCGATCGCTCGCGTGCTTCCCTTCGCTCAATCTGATAGGATAGAGCGAAGGCCGGGCCAATTGCTGTTTCGCGTGAAGGCGTTAATAAAAGTAAACGGCCGAGCGCCCGGCCTCCTCGGCGAGGGTCTACCAACTTGAGCGGGTCGACATGTCTCCAGGACTCACGGCGCGATGGAAAGCGGGTGTCTCGATGCAAGTTAAATCAAGACATGAAAATAATTCGACTTCGGCCAATGCTCTGGCTCGCCGTCCTGGTCTTGTCCTATGCCTGGGGCATGAACCCCGGCATTTCTGAGGCGAAGGAAGATCGCGTCAGGGAAGGGTGGCGGTATAGCTCGGCCGGAAAGGAGGGCTCCTTCAGGAAGGTCGGCGGGAAGTTCTGGCTCGAGACGAACCTCGAGGGGGTCGAAGTCGAGTTCGAGGAGAAGGGGCGGCACGCGGCTTATGTCGAGCTGTTCGACCGGGGCAGGATGCTCTGGCTGCGGCTCCACGACGACTAGGCCGAGTGGCGGCAAGGGGACGCGGTGGCCTGGTCGCTGCTGACCAAGGGACGCTGGGTGGAGCCGAGGCTCCTGCCCAGGCTGGCGCCCACCGACTACAAGATCAGGCTCTGCTACTTCGTCCCCACCGACCGCGAGCCCACGCCCAGTTACGCGGCCAAGATCCGGGTGTTGATGCATTATGTCGCCGAGGTCTATCGCCAGGACTTCGAGTCTCGGGGCATCCGCAGCAAGGGCCTGGCGTTCGAGATGGATGGGGCGCAGCCGGCGGTCCACCTCGTGCGGGGCAATCACCCCGCGGCTTATTACAACCACGCGCCCGACTACGACGCGAACCACCAGTGGAAGACGGTCCTGCCGGAGATCCCCAAGACGGTCGGCCAGCCGGGGCGGAACCTGATCCTCATCCTGGCGGAGACTTATGACTCGGGCGAGGCCAAATATGAGTGGCCCGGCGGCGTCGCTCTCGGCCAGCGGATCTCGTCGGATGGGGGCGTCGGCCTCTTCTCCGCCTGGATCCTCCGCCCCGAGTTCTGCGCCCTGACGGTCGCCAAGCAGCGGCCGATGTTCTTCGACGCGACCCCGATCAAGGGCCGGACCGCGCTCGGCCACGGCGGCCCCGACTCCCCCCGCTTCGAGTTCATCGAGGATGGCTTCGGCGCCGTCGCCCACGAGCTCGGCCATGCGCTCGGCCTGCCCCACGACCGCCGCCGCGACGAGGTCGATATCATGGGCAACGGCTTCCGCAACCTCCGCTGGAACTTCGCCGCCAAGCCCGACCCCAATCGCCGCGCCCGCTTCTCCGACCTCAACGCCCGGATCCTCTACTCCTCACGCTACCTCGCCCCCGACTGCGACTTCTCCGACCAATCGCCGCCGAACCTCGAACTGAAGTGGGTCGGCAATCCTGGCCCTGGCGCCTCGGCCGTCCGCGTCCAGGTCACGGCTTCTGACGACAGGGCCCTGCGCGCCATCGCCTTCTTCGACCCCGAGCAGGACCTCGTCGTGGAAGGCCGCGCCCTCTCCGGCCGCAGCAAATCATTTGAACAATCGCTCAAGCTCAAGTCCTCCGCCGATGGCCAAGTCCGCGTCCAGGGCCTCCTCACCGACATGGGAGGCAACCTCGTCACCGTCGAGATCAAGGCCGGGGATGATCGCTAGGATTTTGTCGCGAAATCCTGCCCCAAACCTTGGCCGACCCGCGCGAGGCGGATTCAGCCAAGCCTTTGTAGGGAAGTGGTCGCGATCTGGGTGGGAACGATTCGCTGCGACCATTCGGGGGCCCGAGGCCGAGCCAGGGAATCGGGCACGAGGGCGTTCAGGCTCATGAATTGTCGAGGGATTCGCTGAGGATGGAGAGCCTGAGGAGTTCGGCCAGGGACGTCACGCCCAGCTTCTTCATCAGGCTCGAGCGTCGCATCTCGACGGCCCGTGAGGTGATGTCTAGCTCCGCGGAGATGGCCTTGTTGGGCAGGCCGCTCTTCACGAATTCCAGGACCTCGCGCTCCTTGTCCGTCAGGCTCCGGAATCGGTTCCGGATCGAATCGCGATCGGCCTGGGCGCGTCGGCGGTCGGCGTCTTCGCGGATCGCTCGCTGCACGCGGTCGAGGAGCTCCTGGCGATTGAACGGCTTCTCGACGAACTCGATGGCCCCGGACTTCATCGCCCGGACGGCCATCGGGACGTCGGCGAAGGCCGTGATGAAGATGACGGGCATCCCCTGGCCCCGGGCCACGAGCCTTTCATAGAGGTCGAGGCCGCTCGTCCCTGGCATCCGGACGTCGAATACGAGGCAGCCCGGATGATTGGGGCGGAAGTCGTCGAGGAATTCGGCGGCCGAGGGGTAGACGCTGGCCCGGAGCCCGACGGTCGTCATCAGCCAACGCAGCGAGTCCCGCATGTCGGGATCGTCGTCAACGATGTAGACCACTGGCTCGAGCATCACTGCCACCGTCAGGAGGGATCACGAATCGGAAGGTCGTCTGTTCTCCAGGCGTCGATTCGACCTCGATTCGACCCTGATGTGCCTCGACGATCGTACGGCTGATCGCCAGGCCCATGCCCATCCCTTCATCACGCGTGCTGAAAAAGGATTCGAAAACCTGGGCGATTCGATCGGCCGGGATGCCCTCTCCATTGTCCTTGACGAGGAACTCGAGCCCCTCGGGTTCGCCCTTGCGAACTTGTATAACCACTTCTGCTGCCGTGGGTTGCGGGTTCGCCAGCGACTCGAGGGCGTTGCGGATGAGGTTCACGAGCACCTGCTGGATCTGAACCGGGTCACACCAGAGTAAGGGCAACTGGGGTGCCACTTCGATTTGGAGGAGGACGTTACGCCTCTCGGCCTCCTCCTGGAAAAACTCGCGGACCTCGGCGACGAGGCGATTCGGCTCGACCCATTCCCGGGTGATTTCGTGGCGAGTCACGAACTTGCGGATCCGGCTCACGATCTGACCCGCCCGGAGCGCGGCATACAAAACCTTGTGAAGCGCCCCCTTGATCTCCCCGAGATCAGGGCTGGGTCGCTCGGTGAGGATCAGGCATCCCTCGGCGTAATTCGCGATCGCGCCGAGGGGTTGGTTGAGTTCGTGGGCCAGTCCCGTCGCCATCTCGCCGACGGTGGTCGTCCTGGCGACGAGGCTGAATTGCTCGACGAGCCTGCGCTGATGCTCCTCGGCCCGGAGGCGTTCGCGGGACTCATGCTCGAGGTCCCGGGTCCGCTCTCGGACCTTCTCCTCGAGTTCCCGGCGGGCCCCGTCCAGTTCCAGGATCTGGCGTCGGATCAGCCCGACCGCGGGCCTGAGGCTGAGCCTGCCGACGAGGGCGAGGCCGCACAGGATGAGCCCCGTGACGATCCACCCCGTGCGTCGAACCCGGTCCACCCGCTCGTTCGCCTCCTGTTCCAGGAGTGCGACCACGCCATCCATCTGCTCGAGATAAGTCGCCTCGGCCCCCAGGATCCTGGCGACGCAATCATGGCAAGCCCCCGGATCTCGCGAGAGTTCCGAGGCGGCGTTGCGGATCTCGCGGTAGGAAGGCTCGAGTTGATCGAGTCGGAGTTGGACCGACCGACTCGAACCTCGCACCGAGGCTCCTGCCGAATCGCCGAGACGCAAGGACTCATGGGCGAGAGTCCATCGCCTGAGCACACCCTCCACCTCATTCCGACGCGCGGAGCGCTCGGCATCGTCCCGCGCCACTTCGATGGCGAGGGCGGCCTTGGCCAGTCGTTGGCTCAGCATCCGTTGCCGGCCCGCGACGTTGATCACCGGCGCATCGGTCATGATCCGCAACAGTGCCGGCTGCACCAGCAACTGGTTGAGCAGCACGAGCGTCGCGACGACGATCAGGACGGTCTGATAACGACGTTCGAATGACGACGCCGGATCGATCGGCTTTGCGGTGGGTCTCATCGGTCGGAAGGCTGCAGGCGTGCCTTGGATTGATTCTCACAACCAGCGTCGCCAGTCTACCAGCCACCCTTCAGATTCGACCAGTGAGCACAATCCTCCGTCAGCCCTACGTGCCTTGCCTCTCGACCAATTCGAAACAGGAACTCTGTAGTCGCTTCAAGGGTATGCGCATGGCCTAATGTCATCGACGAGAGCATGCGATTGCGCTGGGCACCTCACGCTAGACTTAGGTGAGGATTTCGGTCACGACATTCCCGTGAACGTCGGTCAAGCGGAAGTCTCGGCCGGCGTGGCGGTAGGTCAGCTTGGTGTGATCGAAGCCCAGGAGGTGCAGGATCGTGGCGTGCAGGTCGTGGACGTGGACGGGGGACTCGACCGCCTTGTAGCCGAACTCGTCGGTCGCGCCGTGGATGTGGCCCCCCTTGATCCCGCCGCCGGCCAGCCAGACGCTGAAACCCCAGTGGTTGTGGTCGCGGCCGAGGCCGGGCTTGCCGTTGACCAACTCCACCGACGGCGTGCGGCCGAACTCGCCGCCGCAGAGGATCAAGGTGTCCTCGAACAGCCCGCGTTGCTTCAGGTCGGTCAGGAGCGCCGCGATGCCCTGGTCGCACTGCTGGGCGAGGTTACGGTGCTCGGTGGGGAGGTTGGCGTGGCTATCCCAGGGCTGGACGTCGCCGTGGAAGAGCTGCACGAAGCGGACCCCGCGCTCGACGAGGCGTCGGGCGATCAAGAGTTGGCGGGCCTGGATGCCGGGACCGTACATGTCGCGGATGTGCTGGGGCTCGCGAGAGACGTCGAAGGCGTCGCTCGCTTCCATCTGCATGCGATAGGCTAACTCGAAGCTGGCGATCCGGGCGTCGAGCGCGTCGTCCTCGGCGCGGCCCTGGAGGTGACGCCGGTTCATCTCGCTCAGGAGGTCGAGCTGGCGCCGCTGCTCGCGCGATGAGACATAAGAGTTGCGGATGTTCTCGATCAGCTCGTCCGCTTTCTCCTTGCGAGTGTCGATATATGTGCCCTGGTAGACGCCCGGCAGGAAGGCCGAGCGCCAGTTGGAGACGTCGGCGACGGGGAAGCCGGGGCACATGGAGACATATCCCGGCAGGTTCTCGTTCTCCGAGCCGAGGCCGTAGGTCAGCCAGGCGCCCATGCTCGGGCGCGAGAGACGCTCGTCGCCGCAGTTCATGAGCCGCATCGACTGCTCATGATTCGGCGTGTTGGCGTGCATCGAGCGGATGATGCAGAGGTCGTCGGCGTGCGCGGCGGTACGCTCGAAGATCTCGCTGATGGGGATGCCGCTCTCGCCGTGGTTGCGGAACTTGAAGGGGGAGCCGAGCGCGGCGCCGGTGCGTCGCTCGGTGGTGAAATTCCCCTGCGGCAAGGGCTTGCCGTCATACTTGGTGAGCATCGGCTTGGGGTCGAACGTGTCGACCTGGCTCGGCCCGCCATTCAAGTAGATGTGGATGACCCGCTTCACCTTGGGGGCGAAGTGGGGCAGCTTGGGCGACATCGGGGTGAGAGACGACGCCGCGGCGGGGGTGTTGGCCTTCGCCGCCCGGGGGCCGAGCACGCCGGCCTCGCCCAAAAGTTCCGCCAGGCCGAACATGCCGAAGCCAGTCCCGGCCCTCTGGATCGCCTCGCGTCGCGTGATCCGGCGTCGTAGGTCGACGTCCATCGTGTCCGCCTCGTCTGGATTGGTGGGGAGGGCCGAAATGTCGATATCAATCCACAAACATTAATTCATTGGTCATCAGCAGGACCTGCGCGAGCTGCGCGCGGGGGTCGAACTCGCTGTCGGCCGGGGCCTTGAGGAACCGCTCGGCCGACTCCAGCTCGTCGGGGGCGGGGGGCCTGGCCAGGACGAGCCGGTAGAGGGCCCGGATCGAATCCTGGGGAGCCGAGGCCTCCACGTCGGGGCGAGACGCCAGCGCCTTGGCCTGCTCGACGACCAGCGGCGAGTTCATGCTGAAGAGGGCCTGCTGCGGGACCGTCGTCATCGGCCGGCGCTCGGCCGAGGCGTCGGGGCTGGCGAAGTCGAAGGCGCGGAAGACGGCCGGGAGCCCCTGGCGGTCGACCATGCCGTAGACCGTGCGCCGGGCGTTCTGCGGGTCGTTGGCCACGTCGACCGACTTGCCGTACATCGTCAGGTCGAGCCGCCTGGAGACGAACAGGAGCGTGTCGCGCATGGCCTCGAAGTCGAGACGCCGGCGGTTCGCCCGCCAGAGCAGCTTGTTCTCCGGATCCAGCTTGCGGGCCTCCGGCCGATCGACGCTCGCCTGCTGATAGGTGCTCGATAGAACGATGAGCCGATGCAGATTCTTGAAGGACCAGCCCCCCTCGATGAAGCGGGCGGTGAGGTCGTCGAGCAGCTCGGGGTGGGTGGGAGGGGTGCTCCGCTCGCCGAAGTCGGCGGGGGTGGAGACCAGCGGCTCGCCGAAGTGGTGCATCCAGACGCGGTTGACCGCCACGCGGCCGGTGAGCGGGTTCTTGGGGTCGGCGATGGCGTTGGCCAGATCCAGCCGCCCGCCGCCGTTGGGGAAGGGGGGCTGGGCGTCGCCGGCCAGGACGCGGAGGAACCGCCTCGGCACCGATTCGCCCGGCTGCGAGGGGTTGCCGCGGACGAAGATTCGCGGGGCATACGGCTCGTCGGAGTCGACCAGGATCATCGCCCTCGGCGCGGCATCGGCCGCCTTGACGGTCATCCGGTCCAGCTCCACCGGGAGCGGGCCGAAAGCGTCGATGTCGACCCGGGGCAGGTAGGCCACCGTCTGGCTGCGCGGGAAGTACGAGGGGCTCTCGGTCCCCTTGACCAGGCGGAGGACCTGAGCGCGGGCCTCGTCGCCGGGGTCGGGGGGCGTGGCCTTGGATTCGGAGTAGACCCGCCCGATCATGTCGGCATACGCCTTGACCACGTCGGGCCAGGAGCCGAGCGAGGACGTCGCGAGGGCGGACCTGACCAGCGGGTTGAGGCCGCCGGGCCCGGTGCCGTCGGGCCGCGCGGACCAGCGGGCGAGGACCGCGCGGGCCTCGTCGGCGAACTTCGCCTCGTCGCACTTCTGCAGCTCCGACCAGGGGCCGAAGACCGGGTCGCTCGCGACGGCCCGCTGCTTGAGGAAGCGGCGCCAGCGGGCGATGATCGGGGGCCGGAGCTGGCCGGGGTCGAGCGACATGAAGAAGAGGGCCGTCTCGAGCGGGTCGGGGGGCGTGGTCGCGGCCTGGGTCAGGTACTCGCCCGTGCGGGTGCGGGCCTCTTCCGACAGATACGCATACTTGTCGTCGAGGAACTTGCGGATATTGGCACGCTTCACGCCGGCCTCCTGCTCGAAGGCCTTGCGTGCGGGGGTCTTTGCCGGGTCGTCGATGAGCGGGAGTTCGAGCGGGGCCTCGGCGCCGGCGAAGACGCCGTAGAGGGCGTAGTAGTCGGCCGTGGGGATCGGGTCGTACTTGTGGTCGTGGCAGCGGGCGCAGGAGATCGTCAGCCCGAGCAGGCCCCGGCCGACCGTGTCGATCTTGTCATCGATCTGGTCGTGGATGTTGTTGTCGAACATCCGGCCGAGCGTCAGGAAGCCCATCGCCGCCAGGCGCCAGGGCTGATCCTTGGGGGCGACGACGTCGGCGGCGAGCTGCTCGCGGATCATGCGGTCGTAGGGGGCATCCTCGTTGAAGGAGCGGACGACGTAGTCGCGGTAGGTGTAGGCGAAGGGCCGCACGCGGTCGTCGCCGAACATGAGGACGCCGTCCTTGGAATCGGCATACCTGGCGACGTCGAGCCAGTGCCGGCCCCAGCGCTCGCCGTAGCGTGGCGAGGCCAGGAGCCTGTCGACCACCCTGGAATAGGCATCATCCGAGGTATCGGCCTCGAACGCGGCGATCTCCTCCAGGGTCGGAGGCAGGCCGGTGAGGTCGTACGAGACCCGCCGGAGCAAGGTCCTGCGGTCGGCCTTCGGCGAGGGGGAAAGCCCGGCAGACTCCAGCTTCGCCAGGATGAAGGGGTCGATGGGGGACGAGGGCCACGCCCGATCCGCGACCTTCGGCGGCTCCTTGCGGGTCACCGGCTGATACGACCAGTGCTTGCGGGCCTCCTCGAAGTTGATCTCGCGCGACTTCGACGCCTTCGCGGCGACGGCGTTGGCCTTGGGGAAGGTCGCGCCCCCGGCGACCCACTGGCGTAGGGTGGCGATCTCCCCATCCGGCATCTTGGACTTGGGGGGCATCTTGAGCGAGGCATCCTCATATCCGACCGCCTGGACGAGCAGGCTATCGTCGGGCTTCCCCGGCTCGACGGCCGGTCCGAGGTCCCCCCCCTTGAGCAACCCCTCGAGCGAGTCGAGCGCCAGGTTCCCCTTGAACTTCCCCGATTGCGTCGAGTGGCAGCCGAAGCAGCGATCCACCAGGATCGGCCGGACCTTGGACTCAAAGAAGTCGATCCGCGCCGATTCCGGGTCCTCGGCGCCGAGGGCAACGCTCATCCCCTGGGAATCCGCGGAGAGGAGCGCCAAGGCGAAGAGCAGGGCGGCTCGCGCCTTCCGGCCGATCCAGGGTTTTCCGAACGTATGCGTCGGAGCCGTCATGGTTTGGGTACCTCTGGCCCTCTGGTTGGCAGTGGGCGCGGTGGGAGGAGACGAGGTCGAGGATAGCAGGTGGGCGAGCCGGGGTCGATCGAGAAACTCGGGTCACTTCTTGGCGGCGATCGGCTTCTTCATGCCCTTGAGGTAGGGCATCTTGGGGTATCCCCCCTTCATGATATCGTGGGGCGTCGGAGGCGGGGTTAGGTCGCTGGGCATTCCCATCTCGATGCCCCCCCGTCCGCAGCCGGAGAAGGCCAGGGTCATCGCCAGGCCGAGGGTACACGAGCGGGATTCTCGGGTGTCTCATATTCGTTATTCCAGTTCCGGGCGAGTTTGACAAGCCCAAGGCATTGGCCGGTCGACCTGGACATGTTTCGCCCATGGGCGAAAAAGGCTCGCGAGGAGAGGTCTGGCGGAGGGTTCCGCACGCGACATCCGGACGCCCGGCGGTCGTCGCCAGCGGCGACCGCCGGGCATCCTTTTCCTCGTCGAGCCGATGTCAGAAGGCGTTGACGCGGGTGCCGAGGGCACACCAGGTCGCGAGGTTCACCGAGTCCTTGATGAACTTGACCGAGCCATCGGCCATGCAGACGTCGACCCCGCCGGGGTGGTTGCTCGTCGCGGGGGGATGCTGCCGGCCGCGTCGCCGAGGACCGCCGTGAAGATGGGGTTGCCGGGACTGCAGGCCATCGTGTTGGGGGGGCCGAGGTGCAAGTAGCGGTTGATGCCGGGGGAACCAGGGGAAGCCGATGATCCAGACGTAGCCAGACACGTAGCCGAAGACCGAGCCTTGCTTGGGGTATTCGCCTTACAGGCTGCGAGCAGGACAGGGCCTGATCCGAGGCTACGGCCGGCATCACGCCGTTGCTGTTGATCGCCTCTTCGGGATGCTGAAGCGCGGCGGGCGGGTCGTGATCCGAATGCTGGAGGACGTGAAGCAGGCGACCTTCGCGCCGAGGACGCCGGTCCACACCGACGAGTACGACATCGACAGCCGTCTGGAGGGGTGGGGATATCGGCATAAGGCGGTGTGTCGCGGGAGGGGCGAATACGCCCGCGACGAGGAGCGATGGCTCCCATGTGGTCCACGTCAACACTATGGAAGGCTTCTGTTCGCCGCTGCGGAGTTGGCTCCGCCCGCACCGCGGGCTCCCGCAGGAATCGCCATCGCTCTACCTGGGATTCTTCCAGGTCGTCCACAACGCCAGGGCTCGTGAGCGGGCCCTCCTGGGCGCCCTCATCGCTCAATTACTCGCACCACCCTGGAATCCATCTTGAGCCTATCCTGAATTGGGAGCCTACTGGGCTTGTGAGGGGCGCGCGATCGATGGTTCGGGGGGGAGCCTCCGATTCCCGGCGACGTCTGCAACAGGGACGATCTCGATGGGCTGCTGTTGAGGAGAAGGGGAACCGATGGCACGATGGAGTCGGAACTCCGCCCGGTTGTAGGCCAGGACGGCCGCGAGATAGTCGGCCCTGGCCTGGGCGAGGGCCTGGATCGGTTGAAGGACTTCGATGGGGCGGGTCGCCCCGGGGAGTCCCGCCCCGCGTCGAATGCTCGTCAGGTTCAGGGAGAGCGATGCCTGCGCTTCGGGGAGGGCCCTACCGGCCTCCTGCAAGCGACGCGATGCCGCGATCCTCCCCTTCGCGGACTGGACCACCTCGGCCGCGACCTTGTCCTGGACCTTCATGAGCTCGAGGCCGGCGGTCCGCTGCTGGGCGGCACGCTGCTTCGCGATCGCGCGATCGGCGAATCCAAGATTCTGCATTTCCCAATACAGATTCACGTCGGCATCACTGCGGCCCGCGAAGTTGCCGAAGAAGTCGTTCGTCCCACCCCCGAAGCCGCCGCCGGAGTAGCGGAACGCCAGGCTCGGGATGAACGGCCGGAGTTTGGCTTGCTTGAGCCGCGTCAGGGTGACCTCGACGAAGGCCTGAGCTTCGGCCAGCTCGGGTCGGCTCCTGAGGCCGGTGGTGATGAGCGTATCTATGGGGCAATTCTCGGGGACGACGCGGAGAATCGTTTCCGGGGGCTCGACGGGGGCGACGACGATCATCGGGTCGAGCCTCGTGCGTCTCACGAGCTCGGCTGACGCGATCTCGAGTTCGCCCACGGCGGCCTCGACGTTCTTCCGCTGCCGTTCTCGTTCGGTGGCTGCACGACGATGGTCCGCCTCGAGGCCGGCCCCTCTCCGGGCATAGGAGGCCGTCAGGGCGGCGAGCTGATCCGCATTCGCCGCGGCCTCCCGGGCGATGGCGAGGTTCCCGGACGCCTGCTGCAAGTCCATGTAGGCCTCGGCGACCCCGAGCATCGCGTCGTTCGTGGCGGTCTGGATGCCGGCATTTCGGGCTTCGACGACCTGGCTCGCCGCGAGCGGGTCGAAGATGGCGTCCGAGAAGCGGAGGATCGTGGTCAGGCCGGAGACCTGGGCGGGACCGCCGGCCGGGACGGGGCCGCTCACGCTCGAGCCGGCCGCCGCCGTGCCGCCGAGGAAGAGCGAGCTCTTGCTGATCGTCCTGACCTGCCCCTCGACGACCTGGGCCTGGCCGTCGTGGCGGATCCAGTTGGGCCCGAGGTAGAGGCTCGGGAGCCATTGGACCCGGGCCTGCTGGAGGTCGGCGACCGCCTGGCAGACCCGCTCTCTCGCGATGGCCACGTCCAGGTCGTTGGCCCCGGCGAGGCGGAGGGCATCGGGAAGGTCGATGGGCCGGATGATCTGGCCCGGGACGAGCGGAGTTCCGATCGCGTCATCGGGATTCGTGGCCAAGGCCGTCGCTTCGGCAGGCCGTTTGGTGGCACCCTGGGCCATCTCCCGAACGGCTTCGTGAGTGGCCGGAGCCGCAGGTTCGCGCACCATGACCCGACGAGGGGCCGGGGCCGCAATTTCGCGAAGAAGGGGCACCGATTCGCCGGCGCTCCCCGGAGAAGCGAATGCGGTCGCGATCCCGACGAGCAAAAATCCGGTCGGGGGGATCTTGAATGGCATGAGGCCCTCCCTGGCCACGCACTTCCGGACTTAGGCTAAAAATCGTTCATCGCGATAGGACCGCTGAATCCAAACGGGATCCAGGAGGCGTCCCGAGGGTCGGGTTGTGCGCTATGGGCCGAGTTTTCGGCTAGGGCTTGCCCGCTTCGACCGGCTGACCGTCGGTCAGGGTCGCCGCGTTCGACTCGATGACGGCGTCCCCCTCGCTCAGGCCGGATATCACCTCGGTCCTCTTGCTGTCGGAGTAGCCGAGTTGCACTTCTCGACGCTTGGCTCGGCCCGATTCGATGAGGACGCAGTAAGCCTTTCCCGCCGCCTTCACGACCGCCTTCGACGGCACCGTCAGCACGTCCGGATGCTCATCGACGACGACCGTTGCATAGGCATAGAGGCCAGGCCTCAAGACCTCTCCGGGATTCGGCAGGTCGATCTCGACCAGGAGCGTGCGGGTCGACGCGTCGAGGGCCCATGCCGTCCTGGTCACCTTACCCTCGACAGTCTTACCTCCCATCGCCATGAGTCGGACCTGGGCCGAGTCGCCGGGTTCGACGGTGGTGGCGTCCGACTCGGGCACGCCCACGGAGATTGTCACGACGTCGCTGCGGGCGACGACGAAGAGCGGATCGGCCGATGCCCCGGGGGTCGTGAGTTGGCCGCGGTCGACCTTCCTGCGGATCACGACGCCGTCGTAGGGGGCCTCGATCCTCATGTATCCGACCATGGCCTCGGCCTTCTCGGAATCGAAGCGGGCCACCTCCACGCGCGATGCGGCGGCCTGGACATCGGAGCGAGCCTTGTCGAGCAGGGCCTTCGCCTGGGCGATCGCCGCTTCCGCCGATTTGATCTGAGCCCCTACCTCGTCGCGGCTCGCCTCGGCGGCCCCGAGCTTGCTCCGGGTCTCGTCGACGAGGCTCCCGACGAGGGCCCTGTCCTGGGCGAGTTGTTGCACCCTGGCGAACTCGGCCCGCCATCGCTCGACGTCCGCGTCTGCCGCGCGGACGCCCGCTCGGATCTCGGCGACCTTCGCCTGGACGCTCTCGAGCTCGGCCTGGGCCACCGCCACGGCCGCCTCGGCCTGACGTCGCTCCGCCTCGGACTGCCCGACCGTCGCCCGTTTCTGCTTGAGCTCGGCCATGACCTCGGGGACTCGGAGTTCGGCCATGAGTTGCCCGGCCTTGACGCGGTCCCCGATGTCGACGGAGACTGATTGGACATAGCCGGCGAGTTTCGCATGGATCGGGGTGACCTCGGCCGGGTCGATCTGCCCCGGCTGTTCCGCGACGCGCCTGACGGTCGCTCGCTCGGGAAGTACGGTCACGACGCGGGTGGCCGGGGCGGCCTTCTGAGTCTCGGCCCGTGCGGAGGACTCGCCGGCCACTTTACCGCAACCCGCTGCGGTCGTTCCGAGGAGGGCGAGTAAGGCGGCCCAGGTCCCGGGCGAGACGGATATCGATCGCATTCGAACTGTGCTCCTCATGTGGGAGAGGCATTTCATGAGTGGCTCCCTCCATCCGTTTCTCCGGCGACCGACACCGTGTCGTGTCCGTGCCCGTTGAGCGAGAAGTTCGGGTCCATCGGCTGGCGGACGTAATAGCGGCTCTCCGGATCGTCGGGGTCGACCGATGCGGAAGTCCTGCCGACTCGACCCTGGACCAGGGCGAAGACGGCGGGGAGGACGAACAGCGTCGCGGCCGTCGCCGCGACGAGCCCGCCGATGACCGCACGGCCGAGGGGAGCCGACTGCTGGCCCCCTTCACCCCACCCGAGAGCCATCGGAACCATGCCGGCCGTCATCGCGCAGCTCGTCATGAGGATGGGCCTCAGGCGATCGACCGCGCCGTGGATCGCGGCCTCGCCCGCCTCCGCGGATTCGTCGCGACGCCGACGTTCGGCGAAGGTGACGAGGAGGATCGCGTTGGCGACGGCGACGCCGACCGCCATGATCGCCCCCATGAACGACTGAATATTGATCGTGGTGTTCGTCGCCCACAATGCGGCGATCACGCCGCAGACGACCGCCGGGGCCGTGGAAACGGCGACCAGGGCGAGGCGGACTGACTGGAAGTTCGCGGTGAGCAGGAGCAGGACGACGACGATGGACGCCGCGAGCCCGAACGCGAGCCCCGAGAGCATCTCTCGCATCGGTACGATCTGGCCCCGGACGTCGACGACCACCCCCTTGGGAGGTTCCCCGGTCTTCGCCAGGGCGGCCGAGATCCGTCGCGAAGCCGCCCCCAGATCCTCACCGACCACGTTGGCGGTCAGGCTGATGGATCGCTTCATGTTGTAGCGATCGAATTCGCCGGGCATCGTGTCGCGCCGGACGTTCGCGACGTCGCGGAGCAGGAGCGTCGGCCCGCCGGGCCGCTGGACCGGGAGGGTCTCGACCTGCTTGACCGAGTCCATGACAGCGATCGGGACCTCGACCTGCACCTGATAGCCGATCCCGGTCTTCGGGTCGGGCCAGTAGTTGGGCACGACGAATCGGCTCGACGAGGTGGCCGTGACGAGCGATCGGGCGATCTCCTCGGCCGTGACCCCGCTCAGGCCGGCCCGCTCACGGTCGATGTCCACGACCACCGTCGGATAGTCGAGGGCCTGGGCGTACTGGAGGTCTCGGAGCGAGGCAACCTTGGCGAGCTCGCCCCTGACCTTCTCGGCGTGGGCCCGGACGTCGGCGTAGTTCGGCCCGCTCACGGCGACCTCCACCGGCGTCGGCGAGCCGAAGCTCATGACGTCGCTCACGATGTCGGCCGGCTCGAACGAGAATTGGACCTCGGGCATCGCGTGGGTCAGCTTGTCCCGCAGCTTTCGTTTGAGGGCTTCGACGTCGACCTTCGCGGACTCGCGGAGGGCGACGCGGAGCAATACTTCCTCCGGGCCCGCCGTCCACTGGTAGATCGCATTGATCGGATAGCTCGAGGGGATGAGGCCGACGTAGCCGACGGAGATCTCGACCCCGGCCTCGCCGACCTCGTCCGTCAAGGCGGCCAGGGCGGCCTTCGCGATGCCCTCGGACTTCTCGATCCGCGTGCCGGCCGGGGCCTTGATGCGGAGCTGGAATCGCCCGGCGTCGACCCGGGGGAAGATCTCCATCCCGAGCTGCTGCCCGACCCCCACAACGACGAACCAGGCGAGGGCGAGGTAGGCGGGCACGACGAGCCATCGGAGGACCACCCCGCCGAGGGTCGAACGATAGGCATCGCTCGCTCGGCCGAGAAGCGAACGCCGAGACGTGCCATGATCCGCCCGATGCTGGGGCTTCAGGAGCCAGGCCGAGAGGACCGGGACGAAGGTGCTCGACAGCAAGTAGGACGAGACCATCGCGAAGCCGACCGCGAGCGAGAGCGGGACGAAGAGGGCCTGGGCCGCCCCCTGCATGAAGAATGACGGGATGAAGACGGCAAGGATGCAGAGCATCGCGAGCAGCCTTGGCACGGCCGTATCGAGATTGCCCTGGCGGACGGCCCGAGGGACGCTCTCGGCCGTCTCCATCTTGGTGTGGATGTTCTCCACCTCGACCGTCGCCTCGTCGACGAGGATGCCGATGGCGAGGGCGAGCCCGCCGAGCGTCATGAGGTTGATGGTCTGGCCGGTGAGCCAGAGCGCGACCACCGCCCCGCAGAGCGCGAACGGGATATTCAGGACGACGACGATGACGCTCCGCCAGTCGCGGAGGAAGACGAGGACCATGAGCCCGGTGAGGACAGCTCCAAGTGCTCCCTCGATGACGAGGCTCCGCATCGCGTTAGTCACGGTGGGGGACTGGTCGAACTCGAAGCCGACCTTGATGTCGTCGGGGAGCACGGCCTGCATGGAGGGGATCGCGGCCTTCACGTTCTGGACGACCGAGAGGGTCGAGGCGTCGGCCCGCTTCGTGACGAGGATGTAGACCGCGCGACGGCCGTTGACCAGGGCGTAGCCGGTGGTCGTGTCAGAGGCGTCCTGGACGGTGGCGACGTCGCGTAGGTAAACCGTCGGATTTGCTCCGGGGCGGATGGGGATCGACTTGAGCTCGTCGGCCTGCTTGACCAGCGAGTTCACGGGGACGATCGGCATCTCATCGCCGATGCGTATGTTGCCCGAAGGGCTGATGGCGTTCCCCGCGACGAGGGCCCTGGTGACCTCGTCAGGCGACATCTTGTAGGAGCGGAGTCGGTCGGGGTCGATGCGGACGACGACGGTCCGCTGGCTGCCGCCGAAGGGCGGCGGTGCCGAGACCCCCGGCAGGCTCGCGAACATCGGCCGAACCTTGAAGAGAGCCTGGTCCTGGATCTCGCCGATGCTCTTCGTCTCGCTCGAGAGCGTCAAGTAGCCGACCGGTACGCTCCCGGCGTCGAAGCGGGTGATGAAGGGCGAGACGGTCCCTGGAGGCATGAAGGCCCGCGAGCGCGTGACGTAGCCGATCGTCTCCGCCATCGCCTGGGCCATGTTCGTGCCCGGGTGGAAGAAGAGTTTCATCAGGGCCATGCCCTGGATGTTCTTCGACTCAACGTGGTGGATGCCGCCGATGTAGAGGAAGTGATACTCATAATAATTCGTGAGTAACCCTTCCATCTGCGCGGGATCCATCCCGCCGTAGGGCTGGCAGACGTAGACGACGGGCAGGTTCAGATTCGGGAAGATGTCGACGGGCATGCGATAGAGTGCGAGCCCGCTCCCCAGGGCGACCGCGACCACGGCCACCATGACGGTGAGAGGCCGCCTCATGGCGTATACGATAGGGTTCATGACTCGCGGCCCCTCGGGCGGTTGGTACACGACGGAACTCCGGAGGAGGTCCCTTCCGGAGTCCACATCGTAACGGATGTAGACCGCCTGACCCGGATATTTTGCCCGCGGTGGTGCTTTGAGATGGCGAGACGGCCTTGCTCGCTGCAGGGTTTGGGAGAACACTCGATCCCATCCACCGACCGGCAAGGCCGTCGCGAAAGGCTGTAATTTCCCGCCCCTTCGCTACACTTCGCCGGCCTCGGCCGCAGGGCCATGGTCGCCGACAGCGGCGGCCGTCGCCGGCTCCTGACCGGGTCGAGAGCACGGCGAGCGATCGGCCTCCGCGCGAGGGCCAAGGCGGATGGTGCACGTCAGCCGTCCCACCGCGGCCCGGAAGTCGCCGTATTCACAGCAAGATCCGCTTGTGCGTTGTCCGATGGGCCGCGGGCGGAATATCCGGGCTAATCGACCCGCCTGCAGGGGGGACGCCTGCCCGTGCGGCCCGGCCTCCCGTTCCTGAGGCGGTCGGGGGGCTCAATACAACAGCAGCACGTCGAACCCGAAGGAAATCTCGTCGTTGGCCCGGCCGTTGTGGGTTTCGAATGGCGGGGCGCCTGAGGCTCGGTAGTAGTCGATCTCGGGGCGGATCCAGAGCCAGGAAGCCGGCTTGTAGACCAGCCCGAGGGTCGTCTCGCTATAGGTGTCGTCGAACCCCGTCCGCACGCCGCCGACGTCGCGGAAGATGTCGGTGCGGAAGACGCCGGTCCAGCGATCCGTGAAGGTATAGAGCACCCAGATCCCGGCCCCGTACCAGGTGGAATTCCCGAGGCGTCTCGGGTTGCTCGACGACGTCGCGAGACTGCGGTCCGCGCCGTAGTCGGCCTCGAAGATGGTGGTCCACCGCCGATCCCACTCGCGGGTCACGACGGCCGAGACGAGGCCCGTCTCGTTGCCGCCCCGGGCCGTCCGACCTGGAGGGGAAACGCTCGGTTGCGTCGTCGTCGGTCCCGCCAAGGCCGAGGGAGCCGCCGGGGGCTGTTGCGAGATCTGGTTCGGGCCCCCGTAATAGGCCAGGGTCAGGTTCGTCCGCTCGTCGCGCGAGTCCCAGTTGATGCCTCCCATGTAGCCCCACTGGTCTCGGCGTCCGAACCAGCGATCCCAGCCGTTGACCGCCGCGTTGAAGATCTGGATCCGGTCGGTCAGGTTCAGCGTGGTCAGCACCCCGAGGTGCGTGAAGGGGTGGCTGTAATTGAACAGGAACCCGGTCGACCGCAGTGGCCGTCCCGGCGCGAAGGCCGACTCATAACCGGCCAGCGAGATGAACCGGCCGACTCGCACGTCGAGGCCCCTGGACGTCAGGTAGGGGACGTGGACGTCGGCGTAGAACTGGGTCGGCGTGTACCCGTACCCGTGGGGGAGGGAGGCGTTGGGGAACAAGCCCTCGTCGCCGTAGAGCGACCAGTCGGTGCCGAAGAGGTTGTCGACCCGGTAGCCGTAGTCCCAGTCGTCGTCCGACCTGAGCGGCCGCTCGACCACGATGTACATCTGCTGGACCTGCCAGCGGTTGGCGAGGTCCGACGAGGTCTCGGGCAGGTTCTGGTGGTCCCTCGGGCGGGCGGGATTGAAGAGGATCCCCCCCTCCAACCAGCCGTAGATTCGGGTCGAGGGGTCTTCGAGCCCGAACGCCTTCATCAAGAGGTCGGGCGGGGCGTAACCGTCGTCGCCGACCTCGGCGGTCGCCTCCCCCGGCATTGCAACAGGTCCGCCGAGGACCGGCCCGGACTCGGGGCCCTCGGCTGGCCGGTCCCCGAACGGCCCCTCGCGGTTCCGGGCCGGGGACAGGGATGCGCGTTCCGCCCCGAGAGCGGCCACGGCCTCGGGTCCGCGTACTTCGTCCTCGTCCTCGTCGTCCTCGTCGTCCTCATCGTCCGGGGCCGTGGAGACCCGGGCGACCGCGGGGTCAGTGCGAGCGACGGCGCCGGGGACCCTCGGCGCCGTTGAGGCCGGCGCCGACGGCTTGGCCCGCCCCGTCCCGGCGCACTGGCAGCCCGCCCCCGCGAGCGACGAGACGACGATGATCGCGATCCCCAAACGGCCGACAACCCACCTCCGATCCGATCACATCTCCGCCCCGCGCCCCGCGGCGACCGGGGATCAGCCGACGGGGCGTGCCGGGATCCCGCGCCAGCGGCCCTCGGCCGGCAACTGCTCCCCCTTCATCACCAGCGAGAGCGCGTCCAACTTCGACCCCGCCGCCATCTCCGCATCGTAGAGCACGACCGACCGCGGGCCGACGGTGCAGCCAGGGCCGACGGTCACCGTCGACATCTTCATCACGCGGTCTTCGAACAGGTGCGTCTGGAGCGACACCCTCCCGGAGACGAGCGCATCGTCCTCGACGCGTACCAGGTCGAATTCGGTCAGATAGGTCGTCTCCATGTAGACGCGGCGGCCGATCCTGGCACCGAAGAGGCGCAAGAGCGGCCGCATCAAGGGTGTCCCGGTGAACCAGTGCAGGAGCATCGGGACCGGCACGTTTTCATAGAGCGATGTGATCAACTCGGTACGCCAGACGAAGTGCGACCACATCGGCTCGACGCGGGGCCGGTAGCGGCCGACGACGGCCCACTTCAGGGCGGCCGACAGCAGGGCCAGCCCCAGGGCCGAGGCTAGGTAGACCCCCGGCAGCGCCGCGATCTGCTGCCAGGCCGGCAGATCCTCCATCGCCACGATGGCCTTACCGACGGCCAGGATGCCGACGTACATGAAGGTCGGCGGCAGGAGGATCCGCAACACCTCGATCGCCAGCCGGCATGCGACCAGGCGAGACGGAGGGCGGAACGTGACCCCCTCTTCGAAGGGGCCGCTTTCCTGGCGCCTGGGGAGGAAGAGGGCGGGCGAGCCCAGCCAGGAACTCCCCGGCTCCATCGGGCCTTGCGGCGGCACCGACTGCACGCCGATGAGGCTGTCGTCCGGCAGGCTCGCGGCGCCCGGCACGAGCGCCGCATTCCCGACGAAGCTCCGGGTCCCCAACTCCGTCGTCCCCAGGATGACGCGCCCCCGATGATAGCGCGCCGCGCCGACCACCGCGAGATCCGCGACGAAGCTCTCCGCCCCGACGACGAGTAGGTCGGGGTCGATGTTCGACACGGTGGAGATCTCGGCCCTCGGCCCGACCCTGGCCCCCAGGAGGCGGAGCCAGGCCGAGGTCAAGAGCGTCGCGTACAGGGCGTTCGTCGACTCCAGGCTCAGCTCCATGAACTTGTCCGAGAGCCACTTGCGCAGGCCGAACTGAGACCGCGACGGGAAGGTCCCCGCGCGTGCCCTGGGCATCGCGAGCCGCTTGCCGGCCGCGACCGCCAGGCACGTGGTCAGGACGTACACCAGGCCCGCGATCGGGGAGGCCGCCAGGCCTCCCTGCCAGTGCCCCCCGTCCCCGAGGTCATGGTAGAGGATGGCCAGCCCGGGCGCGAGCAATAGGCCCGGCAGCATCTCGAACAGCAGGCAGCCGGCCAGGAACCCGGCCAGGAGGGCCGGAGTCCACGGCGGGGCTGGCGGGAGGGCCTCTATCGAGTCGAGCCCGGGGTCGGTCTCGCAGAGGCTCGAGGGCGACCCGGCCCACGATTCCCCCGCGGGGATCGCCTGGCCCCGCGCCACGAGCGACTGCTCGGCCAACCTGGCCCCTTCGCCGACCTCGCTCCCGAGCATCACGACCGAGTTCGCGCCGACGAACACCCCGGCACCGATCCGGATCGACCCCAGCTCGAGCCAGCCGTCCTCGACCAGGCAGGGCTCGAGCTCGACGCCATAGCCGAGGCTGGCGTCATCGCCGATCTCGATCAGGTCGGGGAGGAGGAGGTGCGACGTCGCGACGTGGCATCCCTTGCCGACCTTCGCGCCGAGCAGCCTGGCGTAGGGGCCGAAGAGCGGCGAGCCCGCGAGCAGGCCGAGCGGCGAGAGGTCGATCAACTTGCGGACCAGCCACCATCGGCAATAGTACCACCCCCAGACCGGGTAGCGGCCCGGGCGGAAGCGGCCGACCAGGGCCCACTTCGCCGCGACCGGCAGCGCCGCCCCGAGCAAGGACGAGACCGCGAACGAAAGGACGGCCACCAGCGCGACCTCGAGGGCCGGCGCGCCCAGCCGGTGCTCGCGGGCGAGCAGCAAAGCCGGGCTTCCGACCACGAGCAGGGTCAAGTACACGAGCGCGAACTGCATCGCCCCGCAGGCCCAAACCCGGCGGTCACCGTGCCGGAGCCGCTCGCCCCGATCCGGGGGCGTCAGGGCGTCCCCGACGGGAGCGGCCTCGACGCGAAGGGCCAGGCGGCGGACGGTCGGATGGTCGTACAGGTCGGCCACGCTGAGGTGCCGGAACTCGGGCTCCCGTCGCAGGTCCGAGACCAGCCTGGCGGCGGACAGGGAGTGGCCGCCCAGGTCGAGGAAAAAGTCGGCCTCGACCGAGACCTCGGCCTGGCCGAAGAGGCGACCCCAGGCCCCGGCCAGCGTCGCCTCCAGGGGCGTCGCCGGGGCGGTATGGGACGCGCCGGCCTCCGTCAGCCTCGGCGAACCGGGGGCCGGCAGCCGCGCACGATCGGCCTTGCCACTCGCGAGCATGGGCAGGGCGTCGAGGATCTCGAGATAGGCCGGAATCATGTACGCCGGCAGCCGGCCTCGCAGGGCTTCATAAAGCCTCCTACGGGGCCCCCCCGCGCCTTCGGCTCGCCGCAGGGTGACGTACGCCACCAACTCGCCCGACTCGCCCGCGCCCGGGGCCAGGACCACCAGGGCGTTCGACACCGCCTCGTCTTCCTTCAGGACCGCCTCGATCTCTCCCAACTCGACCCGATAGCCGCGGAGCTTGACCTGGCCGTCGATCCGGCCGAGATACTCGATCTCGCCCCCGTCCGTGACCCGCCCAAGGTCGCCGGTCCGATAGAGCCGGGCGTCCCCGGCCTCTGCGAACGGGTCGGGGATGAACCGCTCTCGCGTGAGGTCCGGCCGGTTGAGGTAGCCGGCGGCGACCCCCGGCCCGCCGATGCAGATCTCGCCCGCCTCACCGGTCGGCATGGGCGTTAGGTCGTCGTCGAGGACGTGGACGGTATACGTCGGCAAGGGCCTGCCGATCGTGACCGGCCGGTCGGGGCGCAGCTCCCCCCAGGTCGCGGTGACGGTCGACTCGGTCGGGCCGTACGTGTTGAGCATCCGGAGCCCAGGGCGGCTCCAGCGCCGGACGAGGTCCTCGGTGCAAGCCTCGCCGCCGACGATCAGAGTCTGGAGCGTGGGCACGTCGCGATCGATCGTCGCCAGCAGCGTCGGCACGCAGCAGAGGACCGTGACCTGATTCTCGACCAGGAACGCGGCCAGGCCCGAACCGACCCGTCGGTGGTCGGTCGGCCCGGCGACGACCGTCGCCCCGGCCGCGAAGGCCGGCCAGACCTCCTCGATCGAGAAGTCGAAGGCCAGCGTCATCCCCTGGTAGACCCGGTCGCCGGGCGAGACACCGTAGATCGGTCGGCAGACATCGAGAAAGTTACAAATACTTAAGTGGTTGACGACGACCCCTTTGGGCCGTCCCGTCGTGCCCGACGTGTACATGATATAGCAGGCGGCGTCGCCGTCGCGGCCCCGAGGTTCGAGCCGGACTTCGGGCTCCCGCGCGATCTCGGCCGCCGAGGCGTCGAGGTCGAGCACTCGGCACGGCAGGCCGGCGCAGGAGGAGGCGGGGCCGCCCGCCGATATGATCAGCGTGAGCCCGGCGTCCTCGGCGATGAAGGCGACGCGGTCGGCCGGGGAGGAGATGTCCAGCGGCACGAGCACCGCGCCGGACTTGAGGATGGCCAGCAGCCCGGCATATGCATGGGCCGACCGCTCGATCAGCAGGCCGACGCGGTCGCCGGGCCGCACGCCCTGGACCTCGAGGAAGTGCGCGAGCCGGTTCGCCCGCGCCTCGAGCCCGGCGTAACTCAGGGTGATCCCCTCGCAGGCCAGCGCCGGCGCGGAAGGCCGTGCGTCGGCCGTATGCTCGAAATAGAGGTGGAGCCGATCGAAGGAGTGCGCCAGGTACTCATGCGGGAACCGGCCGCGCCGCAGCCCCATCTCCGCGGCGAACGAGCCCACATCGCGCGAATCCCGACCTTCATGGTCGAATCGATATTGAGGCATTTCCATTGCCCTGGGTTGCTGAAGACACCCCGCGCCGACCGGGGCCGGAACCCTCCGGAGAGAGCCATTCGGGGCGGGCGAGCCGCGCAACGCGGCACGTCGTCTACGCACGACACGTGCGGCCGCACCGACAGGCACCCGTGAACTCGTGAAGGTTTCCGACCCTCCCACGCGTCAAGGTCTGCAGGCTCGTACCGCGGAAACGACGCCGTGACCCGGTATGGCCGGGGCACTCGAGAGAGAGGGGGAATGGGGGGGGCGGCGGTTCAAGGCAGGTCGCTTCCGGATGACCCGGCCAGGTTTCTCGCCGTCGACAGAAAATATCACAACCCCGGGTTCTCTGGGGAGACGACTTTTGGGAGCAATCGTCGGAATCGTCAAGATTCATTGAGATGCTCTCTCGCCCGGATCATTCCCCATATCGACGCGTTCTCGATTTCGGATTCTTCGTCGATCGCAATTGGCCCGAACATGATCCCTTCCCATCGTTTTCTGGCGTTGCCAGTCGACTTCTCGCCTTCGGGAAAAGGCGAGGGGATAGCGGGGCAGATGCCACGCACTGAACGTAAATCTGACGTCAATATGATTTTATCGAAAACTGGGCCGCAGGAATGCGAGTGATGAAGCCGTTTACACGAAGGATGGCGATTACCACGCGTTCCTTGGGCCGAACTCATGAGCCTGTGAGCGGCTGCAAATGCGGGTGTTGGTGCCTTGCGTCAAAACAAATCGTTTTCATTTCATGATTTGGATCAATGCTCAAGGCGACCTCAGCCTTTGGATGCAAGGGATGGTCGACGACCAAGGCGTTCGACAGCCCGGAGAAGGCGGCCGCGAAGAAGGCAAGGACCATCGCGAAGAAGGATAGGGAGGGCTACGTCGAGAAGACGAGAGGCGTCGTCAATAGGTCCGAAGGAGCCCACGCCCAGATATAGAGCACGTGCGGCGTCCACGGCTTAGGCGAGGCGCGACGGACACCGAACGTTGGCTCGATCATCGCCCGCCCGCGTCGCAGTAGCCTGCAAACCACGCCCCAGCTCGGCGATCGTGTCCTAGACTTAATGCGGGCAGTCCCGTTTCTCGCGTCTCGGATAAGGGGTTTCTCCTATGACAAGCCGTCCCTCGTCGCCGATCGTTCTTTTCGTTTTGTTGAGTGCCGCGCCTCTCGCGTACTCCCAGGAGGAGCCGTACCGGTCGCCTTACCGCGTCGAGTTCAGCTATCCGCGGGAAGAGCTGCTCGGCGACATGGAAGGCCGGCGGGGCGACCACCGCCTCGAGGCCGAGATCCCCTTCCACGAATGGTACTCGCGAAGGACGCTCGAGCGGTGGAGGTCCTGGGGACCGCCGGCGGCCTACTATCCGCCCGTGCCGGGCATCGAGAAATGGCCGGTCGAGCGGCAGCGCGAGCGGGTCGTCGCCCTGGCGATGCGGTTTCAGGGTTACGCCTACCAGCACCATCACATCCCCGACTGGAATCCGCCCCGGCATTGGCCCTGGAGCGAGTCGTGCGCCCGCTCGAATGGCAAGGGAGTCGACTGCAGCAACCTGACCGGCTTCGTCTACAACCTCGGCTTCGGCCTGCGGCTCAACACCGACGTCCACGCGCAGTCCCAGGAGCGGGTGGCCCGCGGCCCCGGCGAGCGGACGACTCGGCTCAACCTCGTCGAGCTGCCGCAGGGCTACGAGGAGAGGATTGAGGCACTTCGCACCGGCGACCTGCTGTTCATCCGCGAACGCGGCGGCAAGATCAGCCATGTCGTGATCTGGGTCGGCCCGATCGGCCGCGCCCCCGACGGCGTACCCTTGGTGCTGGACAGCCATGGGGCCGACACGCGCGATTCCGACGGCCACGTCATCCCCTGCGGCGTCCACCTGCGGCCGTTCCGCAAGACCTCCTGGTACAACATGAGCGCCAGCCACGCGCTGCGGATTCTCCGGGATTGAGTCCCGGGAGCAGTATGGTAACGGTATATGACGATGCGTTTGCCTCATATCGCGACCCTACCCGGACTCCTCACCGTGATTCAAGCATGCGGATGCAATGGCATCTTGAGCGGGAGATCCGGATCGCCGAGCGGTTCGAGATCCGATATACACGCTGAAGCATGGCTCGTGGCTGAAGGTGGCCGAAATCCTCGCCGCGATTCCCGGCCCATCGCCCGAACCCGCGGGCGGCGCAGGCCGTCGCGCTGACGCCGGGGCAGGCGGGCGACGCGCCGAGCTATCCCGGGCTGATCGCCGCCGTGCCCGAGGCCTGCCCTGTGGAGGCCGCGGCTGCGGACAGGGCCTCCGACAGCAACGCGATCCGCGTCGACCAGGTGGGCCGATCTTCAACCCGACCTTGCGAAGAGCACGAGGCCCGCGCCCAGGGCACCTTGCGTCTGATCGTACCGATCGTGCTCGCCCTGATCTTCCTGATCCTCTACTGGACGTATCACGACCTGTCCGACGCCGCCTTGATGATGCTGGCGATCCCTGGGGCGATCGCCGGCGGGGTCTTCTTCCAGTGGCTCTTCGGCTTCAAGTTCTCGGTCACGGTCTGGGTGGGCTATATCGCCTGCTTCGGCATGGCGACCTCGACCGGTATCATCATGCTCGTCTACCTTCGTGAGGCCGTCGCGAAGGCCGGGGGGATCGCCTCACTCGACGCCGAGGGACTTCGCCGCGCGGTGCTCGAAGGGGCCGTGAGCCGGCTCCGGCCCAAGCTCCTGACCGAAGGGACCATCATCATCGGCCTCGCGCCGATGCTCTGGGCCGACGGCTTCGGCGCCGAGGTCATCCGCCCGATGGCCGCGCCGGTGCTCGGCGGCGTCCTGATCGCCGACGAGGTGATCGATCTGCTACTTCCGGTCGCCTTCTACCGCGTCCGCCTCGCCCGCCTGCGGCGTCCGGGGCTGGCCGACGAGCCGGATGTCGCGTCAGAGATGGTCCGCCATCTGCCAGACGTGATCCGAGAGATCACGCAATACGTGAGAAGCGGGCTCTGCCAGGGTCGTGATCGGGGGCGGAAAGATTCGGGCCTCGGTTGAGAGGGCTCGGCCCTGGCGGTGTCGGGATGATCTGATAGGATAATCAGTCGTTGAAGGGTATCGGGCGGCCCGGGTCGGGGTGAGACGTCGATGGAATCCGATCAGGCGGTCGAGGACGGTGTAGCGATCCGGGCGGTCGATCTGCGGAAGGCATACGGGTCGAAGGACGCTCGGGTCGAGGCGCTGCGGGGGGTCTCGATCGAGGTCGAGGTCGGCGAGCGCGTGGCCCTGCTGGGCAAGTCGGGCTCGGGCAAGTCGACCCTGCTGAACCTGCTGGGGGGCCTCGACCGGCCGAGCTCGGGCGAGCTGCGAGTCGGAGGCTCCGACCTCCACCGGCTCTCCTCGCGAGAGATGGCCCGGTATCGGTCGACGACCGTCGGCGTCGTCTTCCAGTCGTTCAACCTGATCGCCTCGAGGTCGGCCGTCGAGAATGTCGAGCTGCCGATGATCTTCGCAGGCCGGCCCCCTCGCGAGCGTCGGGCCGCCGCGAAGGAGGCGCTTGCGGCCGTGGGGCTCGGGGCCCGTTTGAAGCACCGGCCGAACCAGATGAGCGGCGGCGAGAGCCAGCGGGTCGCCATCGCGAGGGCGCTGGTCAACCGTCCGAGGGTGATCCTGGCCGACGAGCCGACGGGCAACCTCGACAGCAAGACGGCGCGGGAGGTCATGGCCCTGATCCTCGACCACGTCCGCGAGACCTCCGCCACGCTCGTCATCGTCACCCACGACGAGGACCTGGCGGCCGATTGCACCGACCGGGTCATCCGGCTGAGCGACGGCCGGATCATGGCCGGGGACATCTGATCGAGAGTGGATGGAGGATCGCCTCGTGCGCTGGATCGACCTGCTGCAGTTGCCCCTCGCCATGCTCGGTCAGCAGAGGGTGCGGACCTGCCTGACGACCCTGGGGGTTGTCTTCGGCGCGTTCGTGCTCGCCGCGAGCCTTTCGATCAACGAGGGGGTCCAGCAGACGATCGAGCGCGAGGCGAGCAAGGGGGACGCCTCGCGCAAGGTGACGGTCTCTCCCGGTCGTCGGGCGACGGGGACCACGGCATCCGAGGGCTCGAAAGTCGACGGGCAGATGTCGGCCGAGCGTCGCGAGCGGATCCGCAAGGCCCTCGACGAGCGGGCCCGCCAGCGCAACTCCGGCCAGGAGCCGGTCGACCTGACCACGGAACGGCTCGAGAACCTCGCAAAGCTCCCCCACGTCCGGCGGGTGATCCCGATCATCGGCGGGCCGGTCGTCGCGATCCTGGGCAACCGACCCCACGAGGCGGGGGTCTCGTCCGGAGCCGGCGAGGATCCCGAGTTCCGCAAGCGCGTTGTCGCCGGCCGCGCGTTCGAGTCGGAGGACGAACGCTCGGTCCTGCTCTCCGAGATGCTCGCACACCGGATCGGCCTGGTCGACGACGCGGATCTGGAGCAGGTCATCGGCAGGCCCCTCCGCATCGAGATCCGGGGGCAGGAGGACGGGCCGAACTTCAACGTCGGGCTCGCCGGCCATTCGAAGGGGGACGGCGGACGCGACGAGCAGTCGGCCCTGCGGCAACTGGCCTGGCAGATCCCGGGTGTCCTCGACAAATTCAGCCTGGCCGACGAGGAACTCGCCGCGCTGAAGAAGGCGATCAAGCCGGAGCCGGCGAAGGTCGACCCGGTCGTCGTCGCCGACGACTTCCGGATCGTCGGGATCTTCCGCGAGCTGACCGACGACGAGAAGAAGACTGCCTGGACCCAGTTCCCGGCCAACACGGACCTCGTCCTGCCCCGGAAGACGGCGGTCGACCTGATCTTCCGCGACCCCGGACGCCTCGCGAAGGGGGTCGACCAGGCGGTCCTGATGGTCGACGAGATGAAGAACGTCAAGGAGGTCGTCGACAAGGTCGATGGCCTCGGCCTGAAGAGCCGTTCCATCATCGAGTTCATCGAGCGAGAGCGATTGACTTACCTGCTCGTCTTCGGCGGGATGACGTGCGTGGCCGGGGTGGCCTTGCTCGTCTCGGCGATCGGGATCGCGAATACGATGCTGATGAGCGTCCTCGAACGACGCCGGGAGATCGGCATCATGAAGGCCGTGGGTGCGACGAACTGGCAGCTCCAGACCCTCTTCGTCATCGAAGGGGGCTTGATCGGCCTGGTCGGCGGCTCGCTCGGCCTGACACTGGCCTGGGCGGTCTCGTTCCCGGGCGACACCTGGGTCCGGTCGATGGTCCGCCGCGACATGAAGCTCGACCTTTCGGGGTCGATCTTCGCCCTGCCGAGCTGGATCATCGTGACGGTGATGCTCTTCACCGTCGGCGTGACGATCATCGGGGCGCTCTACCCGGCCAGGCTCGCCGCGAAGGTCGACCCGGTCTCGGCGCTCCGGAACGATTGATCGTCACGCACTCGGGCCGGCTCAAGGGAGCCGGATCAGGCTGTTGTGGAAGAAGCCGGCCGACTCGGGATTGCCCGGGTCGTGGCGGTAGGTCTTGCCGTCGATCAGGAACTTGTACTCGTACGCCCCGGGGGCGAGCGCGACCGTCGTCGTGTAATCCCCCTTGGCATCCGGGCCGGTCATGGCGACCGGCTTGTCCTTCCAGCCGGTGAACGAGCCGACGAGGGCGACCGACTTCGCCGGGCCCTCGGGGCGATGGCTGAAGGTGACCTCGTACTGGCCGCTCGGCAGCTTCTTCGAAGCGGGCACGCCGAGGGCGAGGTCCTGGTCGGCCAGCGCGAAGTTGAGGTAGCCGACGTGCATCTCGTCCCGCGTCTGCTCGCCGAAGGTGACGGCACGTCTCGGATCGGGATTGTTGGGGTTGTCCTCCGAGTTGTCGAAGCGGGCCTCGGTGTGGAGGATGGTCCCCTCGGGCATCGGCTTGGGCTTGTCGAGGACGTAGAGGTTCTGCCAGTCGAACTCGTACCGGGGGACGTCGAGGATGACCTCGCGGCGGCCGTCGGGGTACTCGGCGACGAACTTCATCGACTTGCCCCGCAGGTGCATGTGCGGCAGGAGCGAGAGGAGCAGCGACGGCTGCGAGAACCGGAAGTCGGCCCTGGAGATGTAGTCGCTCGCCCCTGGCGGGATCTGGAGCCGGTAGTTGAACGCCATGCCCGACTCCAACTCCTTGTGGACCGCCGACGGGTCGGCGAAGACGAGGCCGATCCGGCTCCGATCCACCTGCTTCGTCCCCCGGGGGGTGTAGTGGAGCTGGAGCATGATCCTCGAGCCCGCCGGGATTCGCTTGGCCACCCCTTCGGGCATGACGCGGGCCGGCATCCCCGGGGCGTAGGCTGCGAGGAAGTCGCCGCCGGATTCGTCGATCTTCTCCACGCCGGGCGGCAGGACGAAGACGACGACGTGGTGGACGACCGCCGGGTTCCCGGGCCGGACCTGCGAGGCGCGGATCCAGACGTCCTTCGTGATCTTGGGGTCGATCTCGACGAGCTCGTAGGGCATCGAGCCTTCGGCCGGGATCTCGATCTCGCGGGGCATTTCGAGGACGACGTCAGGCTTGGGGATCTGCCAACCCTCGACGAACTTGGCGGGCGGGGGCAGGTCGGCCGGATCCCCCTCGGGCGCGCCGGCCTCGGCCCAGTCGCGGAGGGCCTTCTTCTCCTCGGCCGAGAGCCTGGCGTCGTTGGCGAACTTGCCGTGCTCGGGCGAGGCGTGCCAGGGGGGCATCCGGCCGTCGTCGACGACCTCGGAGATCATGCTCGACCAGCCGGAGGCCTGGCGGTAGTCGGTCAGGGAGAACGGGGCGATCTCGCCGGGCCGGTGGCAGGTCACGCAGTGGGCCTGGAGGATCCGGGAGACCTCCTTCGCGTACGTCACCGAGCCGGCCTTGGCCGACTTCGTCGCCTTACCGATCTTGCAGCCGACCGCCTCCGTCTTCGGCGTCGCGACCGGTCGTTTCGCGAGGACCGCCTCGAGGGCATCGGCCAGGTCGTGCTTCGTCGGCGAGGGGCGATGGACCCCGATGGCGAACTGGTCGTCGATCCGGCCCCGGTAGACGACAGACCTCGACTTATCCAGGACGAAGACCTCGGGCGTGCGCTCGGCCCCGATGCGGTCGGCCAGGTCGTTGCCGACATCCTTGAGGATCGGGAAGGGGAGGGCATGCTTGTCGGCGAAGTGGCCGATCGCGACCGGCCCGTCCTGCTGATTGGAGTCGACCCCGAAGACGACGACTCCACGCTTTTCGAAGTCGCGGGCGACCTGGGCGAGCCTCGGGGCATACGCCTGGGCCAGCGGGCACTCGACCCCGAGGAAGGCCAGGACGACGACCTCCTTCTCGCGGGCCTCGTCGAGCGAGTGCCAGGCCCCCCGGTGGTCCTGGAGCCGGAAGTCGGCCGCCGGCTTTGCCGCCTCGTCCGCACCGGCCAGGCCGACCAGTGCCAGGACACCAACCAAACCGATAGCGCGCATCGTCCGGCCCTCAATCATCCCCGCCCAGTCCATGAACCCGGATCGACGATACCATAGATGTTCGAATGGTTCCACGGATCAGGCTATGCCGACGCCGTTCGCGGTGCGGTCCTTTCGTCTTTCCGATGCCGAGAGGTTGCGAACTCGAGCCGGGCAGGGCACTCGAGTGGCAGAACGGCGGGTGATCGTCTCATCCCTGGGGTCGCCCAGGCGCCGGGTGGAGTGCTTCCTGGAGTTCCTTCGCCGCCCGCTGCATGGCCTTCTTCGCATGCCCGTCGCTGAAGAGGAAGCCGGCGACATCGAGCGGCCCGGCGGTTGAATCGCATGAAATCGCCGCGACGCGAAGGCCTTCGGGGGTCACGACCTCCGCCTCGACGCAGGCACCTCCGCGGAGGGTCGGCTTCTCGGCAACAGGCGAGGATTTCCCGTCACGTTCCCCTTCAGCCCCGGCGGTTCCCATGGCGATGTAAGGGTAAGAAACACCGATATGTCTGATGTAAGGCCAGGTCAATTGCGCGTCCGTGATGTAGGTGCGTACGATCGCCGTCGTGGGCCCGGGCTTCGCGACCACGGGTAGTATGGTGCTGAGACGCTCCCGGAGCGCCGACTCCATCACGGCGCTCAGCATCACGCGAAAGGCTTCGTCTCGCCCGGCCCTCGTGCTTTGGTCGACCGCCCAGACTGGCGGCTCGATGAAGAAGGAACCGACTCGCGAGAGGGCATCGCGATCGGCCACGAGGGTTCGATCGCGCTGGAGACCTAACCCGCCGTTGATGTGGAGTTCGGCCTCGGTGAGTTCCTCGGAGTTCACCAGCCGGCTGCACTCCACCGGGCGATTGGGTGAGAGCCCGGCACAACCCGGGGTCATAGCCCCCAGCCCCAGCAATACGCAAGCGAGCACCCGGCTGGAGCGTTCCATCACACGACGATCCACGGCTTCGAGCCTCCTGCTCATCGGTAGACTCCCTGTCACCGGTCCAATCCGGAGCGTCCATTCCATACCCCCGCGATTGCCCGCTCAGGTCGTGAGATTCACAGGCATTCGCACTTGCTGGACGATGTAATACGATTCTCGTGCCAAACGGCCGAAAATCCGGGAGCCCGAATCGGCAAGGAGATTACTCTCGCTGAAGAATCACGTTTTTGTTCGAATGCTATAATTTTGTTATTGATATTATAGAATAGTCTGAATTTTATATATAACGCGTTATATATGTTTTGACCTATAAAGAATGCGAAGCAGATTTTGTTTTTGCGATGTCCGGGCTGAAGGGCCGCGAATTCTTGCCTGTTGGCCACACTGCGAAGTCCGATCTTTCAGAAGTGAAAAAATATATTGCAATGAAATGATGATGAGGAGCGATTGCGTTAGCAACGTTGATATGCGCCGTTGATTGCTCTAGCCTCCTCACTCCGCCTGATTCGGCGGCGGAATGATGTGGGCGGCCGAGAGGGCGTCGACGTAGATCCAGTTGTTGGTGGCGATGTCGGGATGCCGGTACTGCCCGAGCTTCCAGTAATGCTGATAGCCGCTGTTCATGGTCGGCCCCCTGGCCGTGATCCGAGGCGTCGGCTCCTCGTCCAGGAAGCCTCGGGGATCATGAGGCTTCAGGCGTAGCGGAGCGCGTCCCCCTTGGCGTAAGGGAAGTCCACGCTGACCTCGGCCCTCATCCCTCCCCGGCCCCCTTGATGGCGAGGGCCTCGAGCGACGAGTCGTCGAGGTGAGCGAATTGCAGCAGATCCTCGGGGAGGGCGGTCCTGAGGTACGAGTGTTGTTCCTCGCGCCACCTCCGCTTCCTTCCCGCCCGGCGCGAGCGAGGCGAAGCCGATCCCCACCGCCAGGCAAACGACGACGCCCAGGGCCATCCATTTCCGCATCGGTATCGGTCCCCAAAAATCGCGAGACCCGCCTCGGAGCGGGGCGGCCTGGCAACGGCTCGCCCGAATTCCAGCCCCTGCGAGGGCCTTCATCCCCGTCGAGACGCCGGCCCACGAGTGACCGGGAACCCGGGGCGTAGCCTACTCCCTGCCCTCGAACTCCGCGACGGTCTCCCGGTAAACCGCCTCGAACTCCTGGTCGAGCTCGTCCGACCACGGGCCTGGGAAGACCCTCGCGCCGGTCGCGGCGTCGAAGGCCTCGGGACGGCTGCGCCAGGCCTCCGTCAGCGTCGGATCGTTCGAGGCGATCCTGTAGGCCCGGACCAGTTCGAGGAGCCGATGCTCGGCCGAGGCCGACTTGCACGCGACGGCCAATCCTTCGCGAATGGCCCCGAAGACGAGCTCGCGGAGGCCGTTGGTATGCACGTCGACGCCGGTTCCCGGATGCTCGAAGTCCTCCCGGCAGTCGTCGACGCTGTACGACGAATATCCCCGGCAAGCGATCGGCCTGACCTCATAAACCGAGCATGCGCCCCCTTCGAGGAAGGGGCAATCCATCCTGACCCGATCCCTTCGACTCATGCTCATGCCTTCCGTTGCCGCGATGTTGGCCTCGATCCGACGATCGAGCTCCTCGCGCCTTCCCTCGTCGAACCGCTCGCGTACATAGGCGGCGACGGCCAGGACCTCCGGTGCCGAGGCCGCGACCGGGAACATGCAGCAATACGTACAGCCTCTCCGGCACGCGACCCGATGCCCGTCGTGGCAGGCCGAGTGGACCTGCCTGATCGAGCGGTCGGTCAGCTCGTGGATACCCCGGGCCAGCTCGATGGTCCCGGGGGCCGTCGGCGGCCCCGACAGGATCTTCAGCGCTTCCCCGGCCGCCGCGAGCCTGGCCCGCGTGACCGCCGGCTCCTCGAGGAGCCTCGCCCGTCGCGCGCGGGGCCGGACGCGCTTCGCCTTTCTTCCTGGAGGTCTGGGGCGGCCGGGTTTGCGGGGCATTGGCTGGGTTTCTCACGCTGGTTTCGATGGCTCGTCGCGGATGACCCCATCTTATCCGATCCGTGGACTCCGGGATCCACGTCCGGAACAACAGCGAGTCCTGGAGTGGACCGCCATCGGTAAACTTGGAGTAGGGAGCAAGCCTTGGTGGGTGCCGTCCCACGAGTGAGCCGATACAATCCACCCGCGGGCTGCGACAATCTTTCGCCTCCCCGCACGAATCCTCTCCGTGTCATCGAGGTCATCCAAGGGAGCCCATTGATGAGTACGGGAGCCATCGCAGGGGCCGCCTCCAGGCGGGCGGAACGCCGGTTGGTCGAGCACCTCCGGGAAGCGTTGGACGCCTCCTCCGCCATCCCCATCCCCGATCAGAACTGGATGGGCAGGAGGGCCTTGCAACGCTTAATCAAGGCCGGGGCGGTCCGTGAGGCCGGGGATGGTTATTATCTCGACGAAGCCGCCTATGCCGTTTTCCGCTCGCGCCGGGCTCGGAATACCGCCCTCATCATGGCACCACTGACGGTCGCCGCGATCCTCGTCATCTGGTGGGCGAGCGGGAGGTGAGCCATGGAAGGCCTGGAATTCGGCGTCATGGTTCGCCGTGTCTCCATCGCATCGGCGGCTACGTTTCTGAGGTCGTAGCGACCTTCGCGCTGGTTTCCAGGGCCGCGGGAATCGCCCCTGTTTTTCGGGAGACTTTCCCGCGATCATGGCTCGAACGCCCCTGCGGCCATGGCCATCCCGAGACGAGGATCACTCGATGAACCGTCAACACGCAAGCTCCCTCTCGGCCCTCCTACTCGTCATCATGCCCATTCCCACGCTTGCCGACGAAAGCCCGTTCAAGCTGACATTCCGATCGCAGGCCGACGGCAAGGTCTCCGAGTCTCGCGTCACCTGGTCGCCCAACAAGACGGCGATCATCGTCTGCGATATGTGGGACAAACATTGGTGCAAGTCGGCCGCCAGGCGCGTGGGCGAGATGGCCGGGCCCATGAACGAGATGCTCAAAGAGGCGAGGTCCCGCGGTGCGTTCATCATCCACGCGCCGAGCACCACGACAGGCTTCTACGAGGGCACGCCGCAGCGACTGAGGGCCCAGAAGGCCCCGTACTCACCGACCCCCGTCCCGCTGGTGACGACCCCACGCTGGGGTACGGCCTGGTACTGGACGGACGCTAAGCGCGAGGGAGTCTTACCGATCGACGACTCCGACATGGGGTGCGACTGCAAGGACAAGTGCGAGATCACCACCCCATGGACGAGGCAGACCTCGGCGATCGATATCGCCGAGGCTGACGCGATCACGGACGACGGCCAGGAGGTGTGGAACCTCCTCGCAAGCCGCGGGATCGACAACGTCATACTATGCGGCGTTCATCTGAATATGTGCGTCCTGGGCCGTCCCTTTGCCATTCGCCAGATGACAGCCCTGGGCAAGAGCGTCGCGCTCATGCGTGACATGACCGACACGATGTACAACCCCGACCGGCCGCCGGGAGTCAGCCATTTCGCCGGCACGGCTTTGATGGTCGGCCATGTCGAAAGATTCTGGTGCCCGACATTTACCAGCTCGGACATCACAGGCAAGGCGAGTTTCCAGTTCCCCGGCGACACTCAAGCCCCGAAATGATCGCCGGGCTGGAAGCGTGGCACGAGCTAAATGGGTCGAACACGGAGCCGACGATCAAGGGAACCCTCGGCCTGATCGCTTTCGCGTGTTCCTTAGCTCGACCCATGCTGATTTCGCGGGCCTATATCGGTGTTAATGTGAAGATATGTAAGCAATTGAAAAAAGAGAGTGAAACGGGGCCTCTCCCGGGCATTCTGATCGCCCAAAAGAGATCCTCCGCGACCGCCTTCATTGAGGCTGGATGTCCTTCGCGACGACCGGTCTTTTACAGAAATCAGGACGTGCTTACGGTGGAAAGCTAGGGGGCCATTTCAGGGATAGATTGCACTTTAGGTAGATTCGGAAGACGATGACGGCTTGCGTCCGGGCGCGATTTCGATTGGACCTCCACCATGCGACTCCTGCGTGCGGCAGAGGGGGCTTTGAGCGTCGGCACCGCCGTTCTCGAGGTGTCGGAAAATCCCCTTTCATGTAGGAACCCGAGTCCAGGCCGAAATCACGGCTCTGCTACTCAAGCCCACGGAAATCGGCGCCGGCGGGACTGAGTGCTCCGAAGCATTACCCCGCCTGCGCTGAAGCGTTCCTGGGTGCTCCTTCGCTCTCACTCTCGGGAAAAGGAGTCGAACCCTCGGCCGGCAGGCTGGTGGGAATGTGACCGGCGCCCTCGCGTCAAGTCACCGCAAGCGGTCGCCGTGCATTGGGCAGTTTGCCCCGACCGAATCGCCGCCATGGCTCCTCGAGGCCGAGCCATGATGGCCTGGCGATGGCGAGCAGTTCCGTCCAGAGTTACCTGCAAGATCCCAAATATGAATTGCCAAAGCCCTCAACGGCGTAAGAGGCTATCCGGTAATAAATATGTTATCTGTCAAGGAGTTACGCCCAACTGCCTGCGATTGCCTTGCGAGAATCTCCGCAGAAACTACGCCATTGCCTATCAGGTCGGCGAATTCTGATGTGACGTAACTTACTTCCCAGCCTCAGAAAATTACCGGATAGCCTCTAACTCCTATTGCGGGTGCAGACTAGGCCATTTGGTCTGGGATTGGGAAGGTTCGGTGAAAGCATCCCTCCGGAGATTGATCCAGCGTTGTGACCGGCGCGATGGATGACGGCCTCGGCACCGTGGATCACGCCATTTCGACTCTTCAGAAGGTGGCCCCGGACACCTGGCACGAGCCCGCGAACTCGGCGACCGCCGCGTCGAATCGGCCATGATGCTCGATCAGGCCGAGATGCTTGCCGGGTGAGAGGGTCACCAGACGGGCACCGGGGACCTTGTCCCTGATGTAATGGCCCGCCTCCGAGAGCGTGGTCGTGTCTTTATCGCCGACGACGACGAGGGTCGGGACCGAGATCCCCGGGAGCGCCTGCGTGGCGTCATAGCCGATCATCCCCAGCATCCCACGCGCCAGCACGTCGGGGCGGCCATGCGGCACGAAGCGGGCGAAGAAATCGAGCTGCCCCCGCGTCTCGGTCCCCGCGAACGAATCCTTGTGCGTCGATCGGTGCGCCGACCCGTTGAGATAGTTGAGCCAGTTCATGGCCCAGACGAGCGGCCAGAGCGCGATCGTCACGTAGAGCATGGGGATGATGACCGGCTTTTCGATCGCGGTGTAGAACCCCGCCATCTTCGTGGTCCGGACGGGGTTCTTGTAGGTGGTGTGCGCGAGCACGAGCCCGGCGATGCGGCTGCGCAGCAATTCGGGGGAGGTCTTGCAAAGCGTCAGGGTGATCATGCCGCCGATACTGTGCCCGACCAGGACCGCCGGCCGAGCTCCAGCGAAGTCCAGGACCGCCTTGAGGTCTTCGGCGAGATTCTCCAGGCGGTAGTCATTGTTGTCCGGCTTGCTGGACAGCCCGAGGCCCGGTTCATCCCAGAGGATCAGCCTGAACTGGCCGGCGAGGTCTTTCTTGGGGTAGAACCACTCGGTGCTGTTGCAACCCCAGCCGTGTGTCATGACGACGGGAGGGGCATCGGCGGGGCCGTAGCATTCGACCCGCAACTGGCTGCCGTCCGGCCTGTTGATCCAGTGCACCTCCCCGGTGCGCTCGGCTCGCGGTTCGTCCGCCGCCCCGGGCTGCACGGGCTTGCTCCCGCCGAGCATCGTCGAGACGGCCCGGCGGATGATCGCCCCGAGGCTCGCCCACAAGAGCAATCCCACGCCCCCCGCGAGGTAGCCCGTCTCGCGGTTTATACCTGGACGGAAGCGGAAGACGCGGCTCGCGGGCACGGCGACGACCACCTCGCGACGTGGGGCGCCGGCATCCAAGGGCGGCGTTTCGACCCTCGCCGGAACCCGCTCGGCCACGACCACGTGTGAGTCGTCATACCAGTATTTCAGCAGGGTGATCCCTCCGGCGATGATCGCGATGGCGACCAGCCCGCGGAACCAGATCCCCAGGATACTGAAAGGCATGAATGGCATCAGAGAACCTTTGCGAGTGGATTGGCCCGGCCTGCGGCCGCAGTGGGGCGAGACTGAGATCCCGAAAGTCGTAGCTGGCACGAGCAAGTCAAACCCGCCCTCCGGGTCAGGACCGAGGGCAGGCCATGGGGCAGCATGGAGGCGGGCAGGACCAAAAGTCCGCCTTCAGCGAGGTGAATGATTCAATAGCATTAGATGTAGGTCGGCATTTGTTGGTATTGCTGCGAGGTATCCTCGCTTCGCAGTGAACGGAGCTGAAAGACTCGGGTATATCCCGCCCGACGAAGGCGTGACGGCCAGGGCGGTTTCCACCTCCCTGGCCCGGGCATCACGAATGTTGACGACGCGGTCGGTCGGCCCCGGAGGCCTTGAGATTGATCGTAGATTCGGCGAGCTCGCTCAGCGACTCGTCGGTTGCCTTCTCTTCAGCAAGCGTCTGCTCGAGCAGTTTGACGACGGCCGATTCCTTGAGCAGCTTCGCATAGGCACGGACAGTGCCGTAGCCGGCCATCTCATAATGTTCGACCCGCTGGGCGGCTGCGATGAGGGCGGCGTCCTTGACCTCGGGCTCGGCGTCCTCTTCGATGGTCTCCTCGCCCTCGGCGATCAGCCCCTGCATGGCCTTGCAGGCCTTCTTCTTCGCCTTCTCGCCGAGGTGTTCGAAGGCCTTCTCCAGGCGAGTGACCTGCCCTTCGGTCTCCTTCAAGTGCTTGTCGAAGGCAGCCTTGAGTTCCGGCGAGGTCGCCACCTTGGACATCTTGGGCAGGGCCTTGATGATGCGGTGCTCGGCATCGTAGAGATCCTGGAGCTGCTCAACCAGCAGGTCGCGGAGAGTTTCGAGTTCCATGGTTCAATCTCTTCTAATTCATGAGGGGGCACGCGACGAGATTGCCGGGGCTCCGGACGGATCAAAGGCAAATCTCGTTCCGGCTCATTCGACAGGTTACGACATTTTTATTTCAGTGCAGTGCAATTTGACGACGCTTCGATTTCGGTCATCTCCTGGGCGTGACCACGAATGACCACATCTCGTCGAGCTGGACCTCGTGATTCTCCCGGAATTGAGCACCAACACCTTCCCCGATGCCCGCAAGTATGTGGAGCAGGGCCTCTACAATTCGATCCAGCCATCAGAAATCAGACGCCCTTGACCGCGACTGGAATGGGCGGCGTCTATCGATCTCGCCGAGGTAACCCTGTCGATCGTACGCGCCGATCGCCAGGCCGCCTCGAGCATCCTCCATAAATCCAAAAAGCAAGGATTTTCGATATTTGGAATAGATTTTGCTATTTTTTATGCCATGTCAAAAAATTTAAGTTGAACCTGCCTCCGCCACCGTGTGGCCGAAGGGGATTGGGATGCCTTACCGGAAGGAAGAAGCGGCACGCGAGTTCGCCGTCTGGAGCAAGAGCTATGATCGGAGCATCCTGCAATGGCTGCTGTTCACGCCATCGCATGAGGCACTGATCGCGCGACTGCGGGACCGTTTCGGCGATCGTCCCTGGTCGCTTCTCGACGTTGGGTGCGGCACCGGAGTCTTCGCCGCGAGGGTCCGTGACGCCTTCCCCCTCGCGAAGGTCTGGGGCGTGGACCTCGTCGCCGCGATGATCCAGGCGGGTCGACTCCGCCCCCAGCCCGGTGGTCAGCCCTTCGCCGCGGTGCAGGGGGACAGCGAGCGATTGCCGTTCGCGGCCGGTTCCTTCGACATGGTGACCTGTTCCAATAGTTTCCACCATTATCCGCACCAGGATCGGGCCGTCGCCGAGATGAGTCGCGTCCTCAAGCCGGGCGGGCGGTTGATGCTGCTCGACGGCCATCGCGATGGCTACTGGGGCCGGTTCATCTACGACGTCTGCGTCGCTGGGATCGAAGGGGAAGTCCACCACGCCTCCGCAAGCCGGGTTCGCGAGTTGTTCCGGCGCGCCGGCTTCGCCCGGACGGATCAGGAGGTTCACAGCGGTCTGGCACCCTTCCTCTTGACGGAGGGGAGGATGCCGCCCGCCGAGCCTCTCCGGGTGCCGGCCCGAGAGAAGAGTGCGGCAATGTCTTCCCCCGATAAGGCCGAGGGTTCCCCGGATCTGAACGTAGGCAGGCTGCCCGCGACCTGTCAAGAAAGCGTATTATCTACATGAAAATTGTTGTGGCTTCCGTGCAGATGCCTTCCGGACTGTCGGAGGTCTCGGCCAACGTCGTCCGGGCGGATGACTGGCTGCGCGAGGCGAAACTCGCAGGCGTGGCCCTGGCGGTCCTGCCTGAGATGTTCAATACCGGATATGGCCTCCTGTCCCCTTTTGGGGCGTATGCCGAAGCGAGCGACGGGCCGACGATACGCCACCTGCGCGACCGGAGCCGGCTCTGGAAGATGGGCATAGCCGCCGGCTTCCTCGAGCGTGATGGGCGGCACCTCCACAATTCCCTGGCGCTCTGCCTGCCCGACGGCTCGGTCAACGTCTATCGCAAGCGGCACCTCGTCTTCTGGGAGCGGTTCCGTTGCCGTCCCGGCCGGTCGGCCCTGGTCGTCGCGACCCCCTGGGGGCGACTCGGCCTGGCGATCTGCGCGGATATGCTCTACCAGGGCGTCTGGGACGCCTACCGAGAGCGGATCGACCTGGCGGTGATCTCGGCCGCCTGGCCCGATTTCGCCTCGCGCCAGGATGGCCGGAAGCACTGGCTGCTGGGCCATCTCGGCCCGATGGCCGCGGAGATCCCCGCGAAGGTCGCGCGTGACCTCGGCGTACCAGTGCTCTTCGCCAATCAGTGCGGCGCCACGGAGACCATCATCCCGGTGCTCGGCCTGGCCATGACGGATCGGATCGCCGATCGCTTCGCCGGCCGGAGCAGCATCTGCGACGGGTGCGATCAACCGCCGGTGCTGGCGGGCTCCGAGCCTTGCCTGCTGCTTTCCGAGATCACCACTTCGCACACCCGAGGGATTCGTCCATGTCGTATTACGTCCCCGTCGGTCGCCGTCGTCACCTCATCCGCGCCGGCACGTTCCTGCTCAGCATGATGGGCTCATTTTTCTACTGGTGGGACGGCCGCCGACGTCCCTCGATTCCCGTGACCTGGTCGTTCCCCTCGATTCAACTCGCGACACATACCGGAGCTTCTGAAGAGGCCAGCTCCAAGGATGAACATCATGAAGTTCAACAGGATCTCGGCACGTGAGGACGTCGAGCTGATCCGCGACGCCTGCAGGTCTTTGCAACTCGACGCGGAAATGACGGCGCTCATACTCGGCTCATTTCGACGCGATCGGAAGCTCGTCATCACGCCGAAGGACGATCACGAGGAAATTCTTGGATATGTGATGCGCAAGCGGAAACTTTGGGAGGACATCTTCGAGGAATCGTCCTCCTCGAGATGAGATTCGCCGTGACGTGCCGCCGCAATCCGTAAATATTGGGCTGCACGGAGGATGCGGTAATGTGTCGTAAGATTTATCGGTGTCTAATACAGATGGTTATACTGTTATTTTGTAAATGTGGTTCGAATGCTATCGCTTAGTCCCGGTCCTTCGGGCGGACGCTTCCTCGGTCAGGTCCAATGCAAGGCCAGTAAGCGAGCTGATTAGCGCCGTCCGGGCGAGGAGAACCGCGCCACCGGCTGTCGTGCCCATGACCAGGCCCCGGTCCTTCATCTCGGGCGATACCAGCCCACCTCCGATGGATTCGACGAGCTCCATCACCCCCCTGACTTGTGGATCGCGGGCGACCGCTGCCACGACTGCCGGCGGGACCGCACCGACCTGGAGGCTGCCAGTCCTCCAAGGCCCGCGAGCCCAACCCTTCGCTCCATGATAGTAGAGTGCCGATTCGGCCGAGACCGCGCTCAGATCGGGAGCGACCTCGATCCGGGTGATGAGGGCACCGATGCGGCCACGATCGGCGATGTCGCGGAGCCGCTCGGCCAGGGGATCGGGGCTGCCCACGCCGAGCACGTCCCGGATGACTCCGCCAGCAATCGCCGTTCCTGCGGCCGGATCAGGTTGCTGACCGGCGATGGGCTCAGGAAGGATCGTCGAACCGAAGCGGATGAATCGCAGCCCCTCATCGTGCAGGGCTTCGGTTGCGGCTCGCCGTAGCAGCCAATGGTCGTCTGTCTCCGGTCCCGGCGGCGCCACCCGATCGAGTGCGATCGGCTCATCCCCTTGAAGGGCCATCCCACGACCGGCGATGGTATCGACCAGGGTTGCCAGGGGAGTGGTCTCGGCGTCGGGGATGCCGAGAAGCCAGGCGGCACGCAATGTCCTGGCAGCCTGTTCTCCGCGCCGCTGAACGGACGAAACCGAGTTCGGGGCGATCAGTACGGCGATCAAAGGGGTGGAGTACGATGCCTTCGACGGCGCGACGAGTTCCCGATCGAGCCAGGCCGTGATCCGATCACCCTGCATCGGTTGGGTAGGGCGTTGGTGACGCCAGACCATCAGGCGTTCGCGACGCTGTAATGCGGCCTCGGCGGTGATGGATTCGTTGGCGGCCTCCCACTCTCGTGCGCGGCCAGGCAGGTTCGCCCGCACCCATTCCCGCCTGGCGAGGACGAGCAGCGATCCTGTCGGGGAAGAATCCTCGACCTGGCCGAGAAGCTCATCTCCACCTTTAAATTTGATCCGATCGGCAGCCGTTGTATCGGCGGGCGATGTCTTGGCCCGCTGTACCGGTTTGGAACCCGCCTTCTTCTTCGAGCGTCGGCCCGTCTGACCGAAGGCCGTACCCGAGACCAGGATCATGACCGCGAGCCACCCCGTCGCCCGGCGGATCGCCCTGGCGTCAATCATCATCCCCAACATGGTTACTCCCCAGCGATAAAGGCTCTCGACCCATGAGGTTGCCCCAAGCAAGGGGTTCCAACATCTTCGAGGACTTCGATTGGAATGTGCAGGCTCACGTCGGACGAGGAACGAAACTCGCGAGGCATCGTGGAGGGGCGTCACCGAAGCGCCGCCCCTCCCACTCAGGTCCATCAAGGGGCCGTTGAGGTTTGCAGGCGACCGAGTGGCGATTCGTCATAACGCGCCAGCAAGTCGGCCGGATCGCGATAGATCGCGAAGCAGCCCGCCGCACGCAGTTCCGTCTCGGGAAAGCCGCCGCAGAGCATGCCGATGGTGCGTAACCCCGCCTTGGATGCCGCCTCGGCGTCGTAGGGAGTGTCTCCGATCACGACGACCTCAGCGCTGTCCACGTCCCCCAGTTGTTCCATCGCGGCCTCGAAGATGTCGGGGTTAGGCTTGGAGCTCTCCGCATCATCCGACGAGGTCTCGGCTTCGCTGAGGCCGGCGATGTCGGCTATCCCCTTGTAGATCTCGACCTCGTCGCCCTTCGCCGAGGAGGCCAGGGCGATCCTCTTGCCGTCCGCCTTGATACGCTCGAAGAGCTCGCGTACCCCGGGGAAGGGGCGCACCCGGGAGAGGTATTCTCGCTTGAACAACTCCGAGCGGAATTTCTCAATCTCCTCGCCTCGGCTGTCCACGAGATCCTGCGGCAGGAGGGCGGGCATCAGATGATCCCCGCCCTTGCCGATCTCGTGGCGAACCCGCTCGAAAGGAAGGTCGTGGCCGAAGTGCCGCAAGGCGACCTGCCAGGCCTCGGCGTGGAGATCGACGGAGTCGATCAGCGTCCCGTCGATGTCGAAGATGACCGCGTCTACCATTTCGCCCGCCTTTCAACGCGTCCCGTGCGTGGTGACGGTGTGGCCGACCCGGGTCCGCAGGTCGGTTGGCAGGCTCATGAAGCCGCCGTAAGCGGCCGCACCGAGCCCCAGCAGCATGGCAACGAAGCTCCATCCGGCGGCGTGCCCCACCTTGCGGGCGGCGACATCTCCCGCTTCGCGTGCCTTCTGGGCGGCCCGTTCCTTCGTCTTTGCCAACTGCTCCTTGGCCTGCTGATAGGTCTTCTCCCAGCGGTCCACGACCTGACCGGCCTCTTCCTTGCTCTTTCCAGTCCGGGCCACGATGACGTTGACGGCCGCCTCGCGATCGGCCGCGTTCGCCACCTCCGTGGACCGGTTATAGAGCCTATCGAGGAGCCCATTCAACTCCTGGTCGGCCGCCTGCGGGTCGGTCGCCGCCGTACCGGCCGTCGCCCTCGCATCGTCCCTGGCTTCCTTCGCCTTGCCCTCGATGGCCTCGGGCTGAAGCGCAGGCTTGCCCGTCTGGCGGAGCATCGTCCGGGCGTCTTCCTTGATGGAACTCAGGTCGATTCCGCGATCCTTCATCTCGCCCTTGACCGCTTCCATGGCCTGTGGGGACGCCGAGGCAACCCCCTGACCGACGATGGAGGCCCCCTGGCTCAATGCCCTGGCCGTCCCGCCGATCACTGCTCCCACGGTGGTGGTCAGTAGATAAAACATCGCCAGCGTGGCGATGCCCCAGGTGAGTACGCCGTGGAGCGAGCTGTCGATGGCTCGCGGAATCCCGGCCAGCCGACCAGCAGTCCAGCCGCCTGCGAACAGCGAGATGACGCCGGTGACGATGAACCAGATGCCTGCGCCCATGCCGAGGCCCGAGGTCGGGCTCGCTTCATGGAGTGGGTCGATGGTGCTGGCGCCGATGGCGATGCCGAGGACGCCGAAGAGGAGTTGGGTCACCAGAGTGACCGTGACACCGGCCAGCACGGCACCCCATGAGACGCGACGAATCGCGGCGGGGGCCGTCTCTTCGATGCTGGTCGACCGGGCGATCGAGTCGCGTGAGGGTGATTTCAGGACTTCGTTTACCATCGCGGTTGCAGTTCCTGGATTGTCCATCAAGGGGCGATCTCGGATGGCTCGGTGTGTGGAATTCCATTTGCCGCCCAAGGTGGAATCTCCAAAACGACTTGGAGACCCTCAACCTCGATGGATGTCCCAAAGGCAAAACCTGCGCCAGGAAAATAGTAATTTATTGAAAATCAAAATGCTTGGATATGTATTGAATTTTCGCTTGGTTCGCTATCCTGTCGTTTACGATCGGAGCATCCGCGTGGGCACGCGGATGAAGAGTAGCTCGGCGCCCCTGCGGCTTCGGCACCGAGTACAGCTTTCTTCCCCGAGATGCATCCCGTTCCAGTGCCACCAGTTGCAGTCGGCCGCCGGCGGTGGTGGATCTGAAGTCCCATCGGCCTGGCTTTAGCTCGACCATGATGCTCGCGACGGCTGACGCCCACGACGCTCCAGAACTCGCTGGGCGGCCATGATGATCATACTGTGGTGGTCGATGCGGGCGGGGACGGCAAGCCCCTGGGGTTCACGCCTCCGCTCCTCCTGGATTTCGCGCGAAAGTGGGCGTTCCTTCGCGATGGCTTCGTAACGGGCATCGAGTTTCTCTTCAATTCCGACCGCCGGACGAATGCCCCGCACCCGATCTATGTCGAGGATACCGCCGCGCGGGACGAACAGGTCACATTCCTGAAATCTCAGAAGGGACGTCGAACCGTGGGGTCAGCGTTGAACGGCCTCGTCCTAGGGGCACTGGCTCTGCAGTGTGGTCGATGGGCTCCCGTATGTTCGATGGGCTCAGGAACCGGGCTCAGCCTTGGAGCGTCCTCCATCCACATGATGGAATCACGTCGATTTACTTGCAATCCGGTGTCAACTTGATGTGAATCCGAAGAAGGCTGCGACCGACTCTCTTCGCCGAACCGGAAATCCCAGGTATGGCCTCAGGTGTGCCCCAACAGGACATTGAGCTTGCAGGCAAATCATGTCCTTGCCTGAAAACCGCGTTGCTTGAAACGTTCTGGAACATGCCCGACTAAAGCTGTAACACACATTGGGTTACACTTCACCCGCTAGGGTCGGCGTGCACTTAACTGTTGATAAGCAAGGAGTTGTGCGAACCGGCCCCCGAAAGGGCTGCCTTTCAAGGTCCGTTCAGGCTGCTCGGATCATGCCCGACGGGGTATCAGGTCCCGAGCCTGCAGGCTCGTCGGATGCGATGGGCGTGTGTAAGAGGCCATTATTCAGGCGATTCAGAGCCTTTGTCGTAACTTCCAACTCATCAACAATGAAGTGTGCGCCGGCCCTGCTTCACCCATTGAAAATGAAGTATTTTTGCGTCCACCTCTATCTCTATGAGAGGCCAAGTTTTACTTGAGTAAAGGCAATCCTAAAGGCCTATGTTCGAAAATTGGTTTATGAATAACTGGGGTTTTAGAGCTGCAATTCCAGGGTTGCTGCTAAGCGAGTTCAAATCGAAACTCGAGCAGCTATCGAATGCGGGATCGAACATTGGCGGTCTCTTGGATATTTTGCAATTTATGCGTGAAGCCTTTCGCGATTTTGAGCAGGATTATGCCGTCACCTTATCTGTCGAGCCTGTTTGCTCGAGGTGTGATCCTTAATTATTTTCTTGATGTGTTGAAAAATCTAATCAACCTATCACAGAATCGCCTTGCGAATTGATTGAAGGCGCGAAGTTTGCTTAACCTCTCCATCCCCTGGTATTGCACCCACTCCCCCTTGTACACCTTCGACCCTACACCCATCCGAGCTCCTTTGGAGGAGGTTGGCTTATGTTCCGAAAATTAAAACGGGCGTTACGCGTGACGCGATTTGGAAGCCTGTTTCGGCCGAAACGGCGCATGCCGACCCCGAGCTTCTGGCTCGAGGATAGGACGCTGTTATCGGGCCAGGGGCTGCCGGAGGTGCAGGCAACCCCGCCGCAACCCGCCGTTTCGAATCTCGCGGCACAATCGCAGCCCGAAATCCAGGCGCAGGCCAATAACCCTCGGCTCACGAACTTCGTGGTGGGCCTTTATAACAACATCCTCATCCGCCAGCCTCAGCCCAGCGAGGTTAATTACTGGGTGAGCCAAATCGAGGGCGGGCTTTCCCCGAGCGCGGTCCGTCAGCAGTTTGTGATCGCCTGGAACCGCGAGCTCACTGATCTCGGCGTCGATGTGCGCGGTAACAATCGGCAATACGTCGACTCGCTCTATACCAGCGTGCTCAAGCGCCAGCCCGACGCCCAGGGTGAAGTCTACTGGACTCGCCTCCTTCGCGCTGGCGTGAGTCGTCAGGAAGTAGCTCGTAACTTCTTCGCCGCCGCAGATCAGAATCAACCGACTCCGACGCCTACTCCGACGCCGACACCAACGCCTACTCCGACACCAACGCCGACGCCGACGCCAACGCCTACGCCTACTCCGACACCAACGCCTACTCCGACTCCGACACCAACGCCGACACCGACGCCTACTCCGACGCCGACACCGACGCCTACTCCGACTCCGACACCAACGCCTACTCCGACGCCTACTCCGACGCCAACACCTACTCCGACTCCGACACCAACGCCGACACCGACGCCTACTCCGACGCCTACTCCGACGCCGACACCGACGCCAACGCCTACTCCGACACCAACGCCGACACCGACGCCAACGCCTACTCCGACACCGACGCCAACGCCGACACCTACTCCGACACCGACGCCTACTCCGACGCCGACACCAACGCCTACTCCGACACCGACGCCTACGCCGACACCAACGCCGACTCCGACTCCGACGCCTACGCCGACACCTACTCCGACACCGACGCCTACTCCGACGCCAACGCCTACTCCGACACCTACTCCGACTCCAACGCCTACTCCGACACCGACGCCTACTCCGACACCGACGCCTACGCCTACTCCGACGCCAACGCCTACTCCGACACCAACGCCTACTCCGACACCAACGCCAACGCCAACGCCAACGCCTACTCCGACTCCAACGCCTACGCCGACACCTACTCCGACACCGACACCGACGCCTACTCCGACGCCGACACCAACGCCTACTCCGACTCCAACGCCAACGCCTACGCCGACACCTACTCCGACACCGACGCCGACACCAACGCCGACTCCGACTCCGACGCCAACGCCTACGCCGACACCTACTCCGACACCGACACCTACTCCGACACCGACGCCTACTCCGACGCCGACACCAACGCCTACTCCGACACCAACGCCGACGCCGACTCCGACACCTACTCCGACGCCTGGTTGATACTAGGCTAGCGGCTAGTAGCTGGAGTCTAATAGGTCCAATCCTGTCGAGTTTTGACCTTAGTCATTCGCCGGTCGGCCCTGGCTTTCCAGCCAGGGCCGATCGGCATCAATCGGAGAATCATCTTCGATGTCTCAAGCCAGCCAGACCGTGGCCGAGAGCAACGGCGATGCGGAGCCAGCGAGGCTCGAGGTGGATATCTACCAACTCGTGGATGATTCGATCCTCCACGCCAACCGGGCGGATGGGACAGGCTGGGATTGGTGCTGGGCCGACTATCAGCGGGAGTGGATGGACTCGACCCCGCATCGGTTCGCCTACCGGTGCCTGCCTCTGACGATCGCCAACCAGATGGGGTGGTGGATCAAGAACCCCGTGGGATTCACGGCGACCTGGGACGGCCGGGGCGATCCGGGGAGTATCGAATTCCGGTTCGACGTCGCAGAAGACGTCTGGGGGCCGTTCATCAACAGCCAGTTCGGCCAGGGGATCATCACCTGGAACACACCCTTCCTCTTCCGAACGAAACCGAAAGGGTCGCGCCTACTCGTGACCGGCCCCGCCAATTACTTCAAGGAGAATGCACACCCGCTCACCGCGGTCATCGAGAGCGACTGGATGCGCATGTCGTTCACGATGAACTGGAAGCTCATGGAGGAGGGCAGGCCGACGCGCTTCGAGTTCGGCGACCCCCTATTTCAGGCCATCCCCATCTCCGTCAATCTCGGGGCGAGCCTGGAGAAGGCCGTCGTCACCTATCAGAAGCTCGACGACGATCCCGAGGTGGCCCGCGCCTATCGCGAGTGGAGCGAGTCGAGGCGGCAGTTCCACGAGCAGAAGGTCCTGGGCGACGTCCAACCCGACGGCTGGCAGAAGGACTACTTCCACGGGCGAGACATCCAGGGCCGGAAGGCTGCCTCCGACCATATGACCAAGGTGAAGGCCCCGGCCATCATCGGCCTCCCCGCCGCGAAGAAGCAGGGCCCGCTTACAACGAGCACTCGTCCGGTGCTCGAACCCACATCGTCGCAAACCAAGCAAGCTCCCCCGCCACAACTTCCCGACAACGCAATTGCCCAGGGCGATCATGGAGAGACTAACGTGGTGACCATTTCCCAGGCGAATCTCCGACGAGACGCGGCCGCGACGCCGGAAGCCGAAGCCCCCCCGCGTGTCGACGACGAGTGGAGGCGTTGGATCGCCGAGAACTTGCTCCTGGGGAAGTCGGCCGAGAGCATTCAAGCCGCGATGAAGAGTCGTGGCATCAGCGAACATGAGGCCAGCTACGAGGTCGGGTTGGCCGCCCAGAGCCCCTACCTCAAGGGGGCCGACAGGCTCCGCAACCGGCTCAAGAAGCGGGAATGGCTCCTGTCGTCATACCGAAAGATTAACCGCCTCCACCCCGACTCACGCGAGGTCGTTAGACGACACAAGCTGTCGCGCGAGGAGTTCCTCAGGGATTACTACAGCACGAACCGACCGGTCATCATCACGGGCATGATGGAAGACTGGCCGGCCCGGCAGAGATGGAACCTCGACTATTTCGCGGGCCAGTACGGCGACCGCGAGGTCGAGGTCCAGTTCGGCCGCACCCAAGGTGAGAACTACGAGATCGAGCGAGAGAAGTACCTCCGCACGATGCGATTCGACGAGTTCATCGGCCTGGTCCGCGACTCCGGCGTCAGCAACGACTTCTACCTCACGGCGAACAATAACTCGAAGAACAAGAAGGCGTTTCCCGAGTTGTGGAATGATATCGTGCAGATCCCCGAATATCTCAACGGGCAGGACCCGATGGGCGGGTTCCTCTGGATCGGCCCCGCGGGGACGATTACGCCGTTCCACCACGACCTCACAAACAACTTCATGGCGCAGGTGATCGGCCACAAGCGGGTGAAGATCGCCCCATCGTGGGACCTGCCGCTGATGCAGAACCACTTCCACGTGTTTTCAGACATCGACGGCCGCAAGACCCCGCCGACGCGGGATGTCTCCCTCGACGAGCCGCAGATCCTGGAGTGCGTCATCGGCCCCGGCGAGATCCTCTTCCTGCCGATCGGCTGCCTGCATTTCGTAGAGGGACTCGACATCTCGGTGACCGTCTCGTTCACCAACTTCATCTTCGACAACAGCTTCTCGAGCTTCTACTCGACCTATCACGAGGTCTGATCGCCGGAGCCGGAAATTGTGTTCCACGAAGATCGGCATGATGGGCTTCCAAGAAGATCGGGCGTGCGACCTCGCCGGCATGGCTCCTGCGTTCCGCGTCGCCGACGCCGACGGTCGAGGAAGGGCCCGAGAGGACACTGCTGATGTCACGCATTTCGCTGGGAGCGGAGGCGCTCGATAACCTGCCCGTGCTGAGCATGGCGGCCCTGAAGTCGGCGAGAAAGAACCCACACGTGGGCTGCCTCATCGATCGGGTGTACCCCGGCCGGCCCTTGATCATCAGCTTCGGCTTCGTGAACTGGAAAGAGACCCCCAATTTCGACTTCTTCGGTCGCATCAAGAAGCAGGAGCTGCAATCGGGCCAGGTTTTCAATCATCTCTTCATCAGGGATATCCACAATTCCTGGTACCACAGGGGGATTCCAGGCCTGGGCCGGCACGTCGATGAGGCCGCCGGGACGCTCCGCGGCCTGATCCGGTCCATGGGGGTGACCCGGGTCATCACGATCGGTCAGTCCATGGGGGGATACGCGGCCATCATGTTCGGCGTCTTGCTCGGGGCGGAGCGTATCTTGTCATTCGTCCCCCTGTCGCATCTCGACCCCGACGAGGCGATCCGCCAGGGAGATCGACGCTTCCTGCGGGTGATGCACGACCTGCGGGCCAACCCGCCCAAGTCGCTCTACGACGATCTGCCTCGGATGCTCAAAGATCCCTCATTCCGCGGGGACCTGCACGTCCTCTATGGCACCCATCCGGGGCATGACGACGGGGTCTCGAGCAATCTCGATGCACTCCACGCGTTCCGGATCGCGAGTTACAAGAAGACGTTCCTCCACCCCTGGCCGGCTTCCGGGCACACCCTCGTGAAGTGGCTCATCGATCACGGCCACATCGACGAGACGATGTCTCGGCTGCTGAAGCTCGACACTTCGGATATCGGCGATTCGGTACCGCTCGAGTCTCCGACGAACGCCTGGAATTCGTGGGAGGCTCCCGCATGGCCGCTGGCCCAATCGTGAGTTCAGGGCTGAGACGGGATTGCGGGCAAACCCTTGCGGATTTCCAGGTGCAAAAGGTCGGTGCCGACCGTCCCCTTGTCATCGGCTTCTGCAATGAAGGCGAGACCCTGTCTACATTCGAACATGAAAACATCCTCAGCCAAATGGCCGGCCAGTCCGGTCAAGGCTTCCACCGGATCCTCGTTCGAGACGGCGAGGGACTCGGCTACTACCGGGGTATTCCCGGCCTCGGCGATTCGATCGAGGAGGCGGCCGACGCACTTCGAGGCCTGATCGCCGAGATTAATCCTTCTCATCTGATCACGTTTGGCACAGGGCTTGGCGCTCACGCGGCCTTGGTTTATGGGATCCTCCTGCGGGCGGCTCGGATCGTGGCCGTCGAGCCCGTCGCCCACCTGATCGCCGAGGAGTTGGCACTCCTCAACGACCGCCGCTGGCAGGCTCAACTCCGCGAGCTGCCCGATCCCATGCTGGCACGACGCTATGACGTGGCGAGCCTGGCCGCCGAGTCGGGATTCCAGGGCTCGGCCTTCATCCTCTACGGCACGCAGCACCGGAACGAGCATGAGGAGGCCGTGCCTCTGGGGGTGCTCCACGCTTACTGGCTGGCCCGTCACGAGCGCATGACGCTCTGCCCGTTCTTCGATCACCCTGGAAATCTCTGGGAAGCCTTGATTCGCGGATCCGAGGCCATGGAAGTCCTGCGCCGATATCTCTTCGGGGAGCCGACCTCGCCCGCATCTCAGCCCTTGGCTCTTTCTGCAACAAGCCAGCAGCGATCGGGCAGGGGCCTAGCCCACTATCATTTCGACGTCACCCTGCTCGCCGTCGACGAGGCCGAAGCCGAAGCCGGTCCCGCGCGAGCCGAAGAGATACCCGACCGCTATGCCGCCGTCGGCAAGCTCGAGGCCCCGCCGGTCCGGGGCGTCGACAATGGGTGGAGGAGCTGGATCGCCGAGAATCTGATGCTCGGCGCCTCGCCGAACACGATGGAAGCGACGATGGCCGCCCGCGGAATCCCCCACGAGCAGGCGGCGGCGGAGATCCGCGACGCCTTGCAGAGCCCCTATTTCTGGGGGGCACAACGGCTTTGCAACCGCCTCAAGAAGCGAGACTGGCAACTCGCCACTTATCGCAAACTACAACGCCTCCGCCCCGGATCGAACCGCCTCGAGCGCAGGAGCCGACTCTCGCGAGAGGAATTCCTCAAGGCCCATGAATCGACGGGGCGGCCGGTTATCATGTCTGGCATGTTCGAGGTAGGAGACGCATCATCCCGCTGGACCTTCGAGGAGTTGCTGCGTCGACACGGGGGCTGTATGGTCGCCCTCGAAGTAGATTCGACCCAGGGTGAGGACGGGCATCCGGTTGGCATGACATTGCTAGGCCACGTCGAGAGGATGCGAGGGGCCGCGCCCGGTCAGAACTACGTCCTGAAATTGCTCGACGGCCCCCACAACCATCCCATCCTAGAGGAGTTCAGTCATCGACTGGGCTCGATCCCCGAGTTCGTCGCAGATTCGCCGGTCTTAGAGCAAACACTACTGCTTGGCGAAAGGGGTAGCATCTCGCCATTTCGCGATCTCGTGAAAGATCAGTACCTTGCCCAGGTGATCGGCCATATCCGGGTCAGGATCGTCCCTTCGTGGGATTCGCCCCTGATGAAGAATACCCACGACCAGGCCTCCGAGCTCGATGGACGCATGGCTCCGGAATCCGGGCTGTCCCCGGCCCTGGATCAGCCACAGATCCTGAACGCCGTACTCAATCCTGGGGATTTCTTATTCCTGCCCGCCGGGACGTGGCTGTTCGTCGAGGCCAGGGAAGCGTTCGCCGCCGTCTCGATGTCCCGCTCGGGCGTCGGGGATGATCTCGCGAGCCGATTCCCCCGCGAACGCAAGATGTGAAGGGAAAGCTCGCAAGTCGATGAGCCGAGCGAACCTGGAGGAATCCATTGAGTTCAATGATTCAGGGTTGGATTCGGTAGTGGAATCGATCCATGAACTCACGAACGACCTCACTCGTATGGACCTGGTCGAGGTGCTCCTGAGAGAGCTTATTTCTCCAGGAGGTCATCTTGGTGGCATCGAAATCCCTCATGACGCCGGTTTCCCAATCGATCGCCGTGATCCAGAGGAAGCGTTCGGGATAGGATCGCTGGAAGGGCATCATGAATCGGCGTGAAGGCCGCAATCCGAGGTGTTTGTAGACGCCCTGCATCGTCTCTATCGGATCGACGATGAGGTCTTCGTAACGCACGATGAGCATGTTCGATTCGGACAGGTAGGGCTTCCACGCCAGGTAGTTCAGGGCGAGATTCTCCCATCGCTCCTGCTTGTCTTCGGGCGTCGCATCGTCCTGCGCGAGGATACTGGACAGGATGGCGCGAGGGTCGCGGACCGTGTAAATCAGCGGATAATTCGCGGAGAAATGGCGAATAAGCGGCGAGTTGCGGAAGAGGTCGGGACTCTTGTCGCCGAGGACGCTGACCCCCTCCTTGCCGTAGAGGTGGCACAACTTCGGCAACACGTCTCGATACCAACGCATGAGGCTCCCGACGTCGTCCTGCTTCTTCCCGTCGAGCAGGGCGATGGCATCGGACTGCTTGACCCCATGCGCCATCATCCGCCATGTGTGATATTGCAGCACGTACTCGGGATAGAGCGCCCGGTTGATCTCCGACTCGCAGAGGCAGATTGCATCCGGGTGGTCGTCGATGCACCGCGTGAGGAGCGACGACCCCGTGCGCAACGGTCCCACGATGAAGAAATGACGCGCGTCGCCCGAAGCGATTTCTGTCATGCCTCGGCCTTTTCAATGCTCGGTCGTCGATCGAAGCGAGGGCGGGTCCGAGAGCGTTGGTATCTCGATCGGGATTGCCCGAATGCCGCCTCGGTCGAGGGGGAGGAATTGCATCTTCAAATGATCCGCGGTGCCATCGTACCATGTTGAGATCGGCCGCCGAAAGGATCCTGCATCGATTGCCCCTTTTTGAATCACGGGGTATGTCGATCGCCTGCGAAAGACCCGGCGAAACCATCAGTCCAACGGCTCAAAGCCTTTGTTTTCTTGATTTTATATTTTTACAATCATAATTTAAATGTATTTTAGTTATTTGAATGTTGAAAATTGTCGTACGGTCCATGTCTGCCCAGGACCCCTCCCTTCGACGCCGAGTACATCTCCTCTACTCTCCGTCCTCGCCCGAGCTCATCCCGGTGAGCCGCTGGAGTTCGACCACAGCCCAGAGCTGCCGGGAGAGATGGGGGCGTACCGCGTCGACGTGGGCGTCGGGGACGGGCCCGACCTTACGACCTTCCTTCGCGGCGGATCGGTCGGCGGCGAGCCCGGGGACGGCGGTGAGCGCCTGGTGGACCGAGGGCGGGGTGAATTCGTTTTCGGCGGCGAACTTGAAGATCCTCACGATCCGCGCGATCCGCTGGTTGATCGTCCGGCGGCAGAGTCCCGAGTCGATCATCCGCTGGCGGACCGACTTCAGCGCCTTCGGCCCGAAGGCGGTTGCGAGGGTGGAGCCGAAGAGCTGACGGACGGGGCGCATGGCCTGCTTGAGGTTCTCGAGCTCGGGTGCCGGGGTGCCGTCGGGGCGTTTGTAGTATCGCTCGGCGTGGTCCAGGAAGGCGAGCAGGAGTTCGTTGACCGAGAGGTCGGAGGAGGGAGACTGAGCCAATTCAAAGGTTGCCGGAGGAGATGCGTTGAGCCGCCAATCCGTCAGGAGCCGGTAGTAATTCTCCCAGCTCTCGGGGGAGTCGTACTTGCCGAGATAGAGGTCGTGCCCATCGATGCGCACGACAGCGAGCCCCTTCGGTTTGTAATGGCGATACTTTGGTTCGCGAGGTTTTCTGGCGGGCGAATGAGCTTTCGACATCTTGCGGGCACCGGTCCTAAGAAATTAGGTAGTACCAGGTACTACCGTTTTTCAGACTTCCGGGCCGCACTGCCGAAGAGGGCAGGTAAGCAAAGGCTTTCGGCATAACGACTTGCGCGAGAGCCATCGAGTGGAGTTGAACCGCCAACCCCCGCTTTACGAATGGGACGGATTTTATGTGTGACATTACCGATGACACAAAATGTTACGGCTGCGTTCGCCCTGTGTTTTGGCTGGGGGTTGAGGGGAGACGGTGACTTTTTCGCGCACGGAGCCTTTTCAGCGGCTATGTTCTGCTGCGAGGGTTTTACATCATAAGTTCACGAAAGCAACGGACGGGTCATAGCGATGGAAATGCTTCCCATCAACGTGCTTGCGCGCAAACTGCTCGCCCTCTACACTCCCCCCCAACGGTCGCAATCCACGTACGACACGATGGCACGGGTCTTGATGCATCTGGCCAGGCTCGAGGGAGTGAAGACGAGTGCGGACCTAACGCCCGAGACCATCTCGAAATACGTGGTGACGCGATCGGCTACCGTGTGTGCGAACACGATCATCGGCGAGCTGGGCTATGTCAAAGCCATGTGCGGGTGGGCGGAAGAGGAAGGCTACTTGGAACGGTCGCCATTCCGTGGGAGGAGGCGATCATCCCCGACCGGGTGGATCCGGCCGGAGCCGCCGAAGGATTGCCAGTTTCATTCGCGGGAAGACATCGCGCGAGTGCTCCTGCACATGCGGAGGAACGCGAGGGACTGGCAAGGCCATCGCCTGTATGCGTTGACGATGCTGGTCGCCTACACGGGTCTTCGGCGTGACGAGGCCCTCTACGTCCAGTTGAGGGACGTGAACCTGGATACGAAGATCCTCCGCGTCATGGGCCGCCGGCGACTCAAGACGGTCGCAGCAGCCGCCCCGGTGCCCCTCTGCACTGAGCTGGTGGAGACGCTGCGGGAATGGATCCCGAATGCGGGGGGGACCTGGCTATTCCCCGGTACGCATGGGGTGGGCCCGTGGAATAGCGGCGGGCCCGGGGGGAAGCCGCTCCATCGGATCAAGGCCGCTGCCGAGGAAGTCGGGGTGAAGGGCTTCACCTTCCAGTCGCTTCGGCACAGTTGGGCGACCCACGCCGAAAGCGCCTGGGGATTGTCCGGGCCGCTGATCCAACGCGTGTTGCGGCACACGACCGAGGAGACGAGCCGACGGCACTACCGCCATGCCGAGCTGGTCAACCTCGCGAACGCCGTGAAGGATCTGAGCTACCTGGACGGGAGCCGTTCCTACCGGGTCGACCTGCCTTGGACGGGTCGCCATCTGCCCCCGCCCTCTCCGCACTTCGGCACTCAGCCGCGGGCATAGGCCTCGAGCTCCGGACGCAACAGGACGTCTCAGGCCTCCCGTGGGCTCGCCACGATGGCCGAGACGTCCAAATGTGCGGCGAACGCCCTCGTCCTCTCTGCGGGGCTTATAGGGCGTTCTACGAATGGTGGAAATGCGCCCACCTATAAGGTCAAGCCGGCCGGCCGCAAGGCCGATGCTGTAGACGTCGGTGCGAGTCGGCCGGTCGGCGAGTCGTTACGCCGGCCGGCCGACATGCCGCATCGCCGCATCGGAGGTCAGTCGCCATGTCATCGAGTCGGCCGGTCGGCGGTGGTGCGAGCCGATCCAACGGCAATGCAGCCAACGCGAGGACGCTCAAGGCCTCGAAGCCGAGCAAGCGGCCGAGGGGCAAGTCGGTCCGCCTGCAAGTCACGCTGCCCGAGGAGACGGTCAAACGGCTCGGGGTCCATTCCGCCCTGGCCGGGGTCGATCAGACCGCGATCGTCGAGGAGATCCTCTCCAAATGGCTGAAACGCTACGGGCTGGGCCGCGTAGCGTTCGGCGATCCCATCGGGGAAGGGGAGGAGTCAGAGACCGTTGTGGACCTCGTCGACCTCGCCGCCGACCAAGCCGCTTGATCCTCACCCTCTACTCGGATTCCCCATCACTCGAAGGCACGACGCCAGGCACTGGTGATAGCGAGTCGACGAATCTAAAAACTCCCTCGAATCCGTCCTCCGACTCCGTGGTCCGCTCATAGCCGAACTCGCTGTATCCCTTCAATTCTCCAATCAGGTCAAGGACTGGGACGGGCTCGACCATCCGGCCGGACCACTTCAACTGGTCGCCGAGATCGGTCATCGCGTCAGTCACATTACCTCGCCGATCAAACCATAGCGTGCTCGGCACTCGATCCGTCTCGAAGACCCGGAGCGTGCATCCTCCGAACGGGCCATTCTCCAGCAAGAGGCGCCTTGGGGTTATCGCACTTGAGGAAAGTCCCTCTGCGGCGATGGGAGCACGGCGAGATGGTGGGCGTGAGATTCGGGAGCAATCGAGGGTATCGACTCGAGCGGGTGTTGATGCGTTAGGTAAGGCCTCGGGTAGATCGCCATCGGCGCAGCGAAGAGTGATCGGCTCCTCTCGACCAACCATCACTAGCAAGTCTCGGTGTCGATCGCTCGATCCCGTTACCTCTCGGCCAGAACCTTTGGACAGGCCTCCCTTGCGCCCAATCGTCGCCATGTGTTGGCGATCCTGGCTTACGGATCGTCCTCCGCGTTTCCCCGCCTCCGAGGCTTCTTGTGAGTTGAACTGATGAGCTTTACCGCTAGCGTGGGCTGACCGCCCTCCCATGCGGGAAATTGCTCGGAGTCTCTCCGGATCCATGCATGCGAATCCTCGCCGCCTCTTCTCCGTCATTAGACTGACCTCCCTTGGCTGATGAGCTTGCGGGCGTCAGACAGACATCGGCTGCATACCCGTAAAACATGCACCTCCGAATAGTGCGTCAGGATGGGCTTATTAAGGTGAGATTCAACGCCCGAGGTGGCATCATTGCCGCTGTCACGAAGTGTCGAATTTAACGACGAGAGGCAGGGAAGCCTATTGGGATGATTCGGAAAGCGTTGTCAGGTTTATCGGAAGTCGTGTAGGGATTAAGGGAACCTTTGCTTGGACGTCTGAAATGAGCAGACTCGTCGGTTACTGACCTGCTCTTTAAGTCGCCGGCCACTTCGAGAGCGGGCACCCTTGATCCGCCCAACGGGCCTTGACGCTCAGCACGCAACCGCACGCCCCGCACGAGCCATCGGCCTGGTACCTGTCGCACGCCCGGCAGATGGCGAGCCTCGCCTCGTACGCCTCATCGTCGACGGATTGCATCCCGCTCGCGATGTGCGCGACGACCGCCCGGCCGAAGTTCAAGGCCTTCCGGCCGAGGCTCGGGACGTCCGCCGCCGAGGCCTCATCCTGCGATCGGATGCACGCCGCGCAATCGGCGAGACTGACCGTGTCGCCGGGCCGCTTGCCGCCGTCGCCGCACGTCGCCTCTCGGCATGAGCACGAGCGGAACGGGCAGGACTTCGCGCGTTGGCTGGCGTCGACGTCGAGGGTTGAGGGCGCCGCGAGCTCGAGGGCCTCGGCGCCGGCCTGGTCGTCGCCGAGCTGGTCGACCCGGTTCGTGCGGAGGAAGTCGGGGAAGGGTTCGTTCTCGTCGAGGACTCGCTCGAGGAACGCTCGGTTGCTCTCGTCCGCCGCCCACTCGCAATAGGTGTCGACCAGGTACGGGAGCAGGTTGAGCTCGGCGAGGCGGGGGAAATTCTGGCACACGTTGAATTAACCGGTGAGGGAGCAAGCTGGACAAGGGTTCGTGCCGCGATACCATCCCTGGGTCACCGTGAAGGGGTCGCACGAGTTGGCGGGATAGTCGGGGCGGATGTAGGAAATGGGCGCCTCGCCGATGAGGCCCTTGATCTTCGGGAAGAACCCGAAGCCGTTCCAATCGGAGCCGTCATTCATGAACGTCGCCAGCACGGCCGTCACGGTGCATCCGCAAGAGCCGCTCTGGCCGACCGCCCATATCCGGCTGGTGCGGGTGTCGCAGCCGGCGCCGACGACGGGATAGGCCTCGGACACATACCAATAGGTCGACCCCGGCATCGTGAAGGGGAGGAATTGGGAGCCGGTGAATACGGCGAGCGGTCCCCCGAACGGGAACGGCAACGTGTCGACGTGGCTCACCGAGACCAGGGACGGCAGGCCGCAACCGTAGGTGAGACCCGTCGTCCAGGAGAGGCTCTCGGGCCTCGGGTAGCAACCGCAAGGGAAGATGCCCGAAGTGATGTTGGTCAGCATGTATAAAGGACCGTTTGCGTCACGGGGAGATGCGGCGAGCCGTCCGGCGGTGTGGTGGTGACGGTGTAGGTACCCGACTCGGGTTTGAACCTGACCTGTCCGGGGTTGAGGCCGTCGCTACCGTCCGAGCTGACGGCGGTGTCGATGACGTCGCCGCCCTGGGAGATCGTGACCGTGAAGCCGTCGAGCGGATTGCCGAAGCAATCCTTGACCGTCAGGATCCACTCGCAACAGCAACGGCAACGGGTTCGCTTCGGCATTTAGCAATCCTCGGCCGAGACGAACCATTGATTGTCGATCAGGTCGACGAGAATCCATGTGGTGGCCGCGACGACGGTTCGCCAACAGTTGAAGGCCTTGACCGTCTCGCCGGCGACGAGCTGGCCGCTCTCGGGATCGAAGGTGTAGAGGACGACGTCGGCGGTACCGGGTGTGGTACCCGTCATCTTGGCGATGCCGCCGACCTTCGTCTTCGCGATCTTGGTCCCGCTCCATCCGCGCTTGTAACCCCTGTCGGTGTCGACCGGGAAGCGCGGCGAGCGCTCGACCTGCTGCACGACCCGCCCGATCCGCTTGGCCGCTTCGTAGGTGAAGCCGACCGATTGTTGATCCGCCATTAGGTACCGCCTCCGGGGATCGGCGGTACGTAGCTCTGCAACGCCTGGTAGAACCCGTCGAGGCCGAACACGCCGAAGTCGATTTCCTTGTAATACTCGATCTCGAGATAGGTCGGTGTGCCGTCCTTCGGCATCGGCTTGCCGCTGCCGTCGAGGGGGACGGGTTCGGTGATGGGGACTCCATTCTTGGTGATGGCCTCGATGTCGGTGCCGTCATCCTTGATCTTGTACATGCCGGCGTCGAGGGGCTTGAATACCCACGTCTCTTCCTTGACGTGGAACTCGAAGCTCACCTCCCAATACCAGCCGTAATCCGGGTTGTATTTGCGGACCCCGTTGATGGGGGTGCATTTGACCGTCTTCGGGGCCCGGCCCCAGAAGGTCGATTGGTTGATCTTGTCTTTATACGTGTCCGACCACGTATCCTCGAAGTGCTTCATGTTCCAGGTGATCGAGAGGACGGAACGCGAGTCGTCGGCCTGGAGTGCGGGGTTGAACGGCACCCCGGCCGAATTCTTGACCTCGTTGTCGTCCTTATCCTTCTCGATGATCTTCTGAAACGCGGCGTTGCCCCAGGAGATGTTGGGAACCCACTGCGTCGGGTCCTGGGGCTGCTGGTTCGCGTCGTACGGGCCGTAATCGACGACGCACGTCCATTGCTTGCCGTCGTCCATGTCGCATGTGGCGCTGATGTTCGTGACCCATGCGCCCATGTCGACCTCGGCGCCGAACTGGTAGGGCATGCCGATCGCGAGGGGGAGCGACTCGCGCACGGTCTTGCCGCCGACGTAAGGATCGTCGGTCTCGACCTTGAACGTTCGCTTGTATGTGCGTTTCCAATCCTTGCCCTGGACGCTCTCGCGCCCGGTGCGGATCTCTCGTATTTTCGTGACGATCATCGTGGGGGTTACTGGAAGTCGAAGACGGCGAGGGCGGAATCGGCGACCGCGCCGGTGACTGCGGACGCGCCTTGCTGGAGCAGTTTGTTGAGGGCCTCGAGCATCTTGGATTGGAGCACGACTTGCTCGCGGTTCGTCTTGGCGACGTCCTTTTGCGGGTCGCTCTGGGAGTCGACGCCCCGGTAATTCAGGAGTGTGGTCCGGGCCTCGGCCGATCCCATCTCCATCGCCGCCGCATAGCGGTTGTCGGGGTTGGATTTCTTCTCGAATTCGGCCTTGGCCTGCTTCTGGCCTCGCGTCAGGGTGTCCTGATCGATCAGGCCTCCCTTGAACATCTTGTCGAGCTCGGCGAGCTTGATCTGATACGCTTCCATCGGCTTCCGCGTATCTTTGAAGACTTCCTTCGCCTTCTCGGCGAGCTTCTTTTGCGCCTTGATCTCGGCATCGGTCGGGGCCGCGAGCTTCTCGATGGCGACCTTCGGCCCGGCGACCGCCGGCTTGATGGCCGCCTTCCTCGCCGCCTCCTGCTCGGCGATGTTTGCAACGTGCTTGTCGATCTCGCCTTGGAGGCTGACCAGGTGCGGTTGCACCATCTCGGGGAGCTTCTCCATCATCGGTTCAAAGCCTTCCAACAGGTCTTTGAACTCGAAATGGAAACCCTTCCCGGAGAGCGCATCGCGGATCGCCTCGCCAAGGCGCCAGACGTTCTCGCCGAGATTCTTGATGAGGTTGGCCGCGCCGAAGAAAACGTCGTGGAAGACGAGCGGCGCATTCTTGAGCATCCACTCGAGGACCAATCCGAAATTCTCGGGGAGTACCGCGAGAGTCTCGATGACGTAATTGACGCCCTGGCGGAACGTGAGCTTCACGATTTCCCACGTCTCGGAGAAGTTGCGGAAGTAGCTCGCGACGGTGTCGATTCCGCCGACGACGCCTTCGACGAACCCTTCCATCGAGCCCTTGCTGCTCTGAAACATCCCAGTGAGGAAGCCGCCGAACTCGCCGACCAGGCCGAGGCCTTTCTGGAGGATCGGCAAGAGGGTCTGGCCGATCTCGGCGCCGATGTTCGTGAGAGAGCCGGTCGCGCGACGCATCGCGTTCGCGGGGCTGTCCGCCGTCCGCGCGAGGTCGCCTTGCGCGTCGGCGAGCTGCTCCATGATGAGGCCCGCTCGGGCCGTCACCTTCTGGGACTCGTCGAGCTCCTCGCCGGCCTTGGCCATGCCGTGGGCGTAGGCATAGGCCTTCACGGTGTCGTCGAGGAGCACGACGCCGAGATTCTTGAGGACGTCGGATTGATTGCCGGCGAGGCCGGTCTGAAGGGCCTTCGTCGCCGTCGACATATCCATGTTCGCGAACGAGGAGAGGTCGGCCGCGAGCTGGGTGAATTGGATGCTGAATTGCGAGAGGGTGTCGCCGCTCAATCCGGCGAGGCCCTTGCCGAGACCGCCGAAGGCCGAGGCCGCGTCGAGCGTCTCGCGCTTCACCATGCCGAACTGGCTGGCCATGGTGTCGGCGTAGGCCTTCACCGCCGGCGAGGCCTCGCCGAGGATCGCATCCGTCTTCGAGACCGTCTCATTGAGGTTCGAGGCCTCGGTGACTCCCGACTTGATGAAGCCGACCGCCTTGTAAACCATGCCGAAGGCGCCGAGCGCGAGGGCGATCTCGGCGCCCATCCGCCGGAAGGACGTGGTCGCCGTCTGGACGATCGCGTTCGTCTTCCCGAGCCCGCCGTTCATCGCGCCAATGCTCGAGCTGGCGGAACCGAAGCTGATCGAGCTGATTCGCTGGAGGGGCTTGGCGACGTCGCCGATGGAGCCCATCCAATCCTTGACGGAGAGGAATTTCCGGAATGCCCCGATGGCCTTGTCGGCGACCGGCCCGATCTTCCGGATAGCCGCTTGCATCTTGGTGGATGCCTTCTCGGTGTCCTCGGCGCCGGCTTCCATCGTCGACCGGATCTTCTGCTGCATCTTCTCGAGCGAGGCGTCGACCTGGGGCATCTTCATCGCGCTGTCGATGCGGCGGGCGAGCTCGACGATGGTGCCGCCGACCAGGTTGAATTGGCCGGCGAACATGGACGCGAAATCGTTGATGGGGGCGAAGGCCGCTCGCAAGCTCGTCTGGATTTGGAGCGCGAGCTGCGCGGAGTCGGCAACCATCGACTCCATCGGGGAGCCGCCGCCGCCGGAGCCGCCGCCGCCGCCCTTGCCGGAGAAGTCGATATTGCTGACGGCTGCCTGGGTGCCTTCCGCCGCGGCCTTGAATTCGTCGAGCGCGCGGATGGCCTCATTGATGTCGCGGACGAAGCCCTTGGCGTCGGCGCTCATCCCGACGTCGATCTGGTTACTCATGGATCAATGCCGATTGCTTTGTTGTGCCGAGCCATGAAGGCATTCATCATCGCGAGGCCTTCATCGGCGGACTGATCGCGGGCCGGTACCCGCCGGGGGAATGTCTCATCGAGCGAGGGCATGAAGTCGGTGGGGTGGACGGTTCGCTTGGGTGCGTTGATCGACCCATTGACGATCGCGGATGTGATAATCCCCGTCTCGAGCTGGGAATCCGGGAGCAGGCCGAGCCGGTTGTATGCCAGCCAATCCGTCAGCTCGTCGGAAGGGACTCGCTCGAGGAGCTCGCGGACGGAGCATCCCCAACGGTCGGCGAGCTTGAAGAGGAATCGGCGGAAGGGCTGGCGCCGGAGTTTCCCTCGGCCTGCTCCATGTCCTGCTTGCGGAGCTTCGAGAGCCGGAGCGAGACGTTCATGACGCGCTCGAGGGCCAGGGCCGACTTGGTCTGTAGGAGCTCGATATCCTCGTAAGTGAAGATGCGATTGAGGTTCTCATCGCAGATGGTCGCCGCCGCCAGCCGGGCGCGGAATTCCTTCATGCCGAGCTCGAGGTAAGAGGCCTCGAACTTCTCCCGCTCGGCGCCCGTCATGCAACGGACCATGACCTTACCGCCCCACTCGGGGACTTCGACGATTTCGTGAGCCAGGTCGGGGGCCGAGAGGATCTGATCTCGCTTGAGAAACATAGGGATTCGCTGATGCTTTCGTTCGGGGGAGTGATCGCGCCCGAGGACCTCGGGCGCGCGGGGCTTGGGTGATCGCGCCCGAGGACCTCGGGCGCGGGGGGGCGGGATTACGAGCCGGCGGCGGAAGTGACCGGGCCGCTGATCTTGATCGTGATTTCGGCTTCGAGGTTGCCCTCGACTTCCATGCCGGTCGGGCTGAACTTCGTCAGGATCGCCTTGAAGCTGAACGTCGTGTGGACCGAGTCGTTGAACACGAGCTGCCAGAGCTCCTTGCTCGGCGTGGTCCAGAGGGTGAATAGCAAGGCGTGCATGACGGGATCGTAATAGACCGTGAAGGAAATCTCGCCGCCGTCGTAGAGGGTCGGCTCGTATTCCTTCGCCGTCGAGTCGAGGTCGGTCGTCTCGCGGGTGCCGACCTCGCCGCCGGGGCCGGAGATTTTGGAGACCTGCGCGATTTCGCTGTAGACGGGCGGGGTACCCGCGACGCCGTGCTTTAGCTTGGTCCCGAGACCGGGATTCTTGGCCACTTAGAAGCGACTCCTGTAGCTGAAAAAGATGTCGGCGGGAACCATGAAAGTTCCCTGATCCGACCCGTCGACTTGCGGCGTGTAGTCGCTCGAGGCATCGGGGATGATGGCCTCGGTGACTTCGATTCCGCCGATGCCACCGAGACGGCCTTGGAAGCCGTTGAATCGCCGCTCGAGGGCGAGGAAAAGCTCGGTGCAAGCCGACCGGGAACGTGCGTAGGATTTGAACTGGACGCGACTCCGGAACGTCTTATCCCGGCCGTCGAGGTTCGAGCCGGGGACGTCGGAGATGATTTGATAGACGAGCGCCGGGTATGGCTGACCCTGGGGGACGAAGTCCGGGAAGATCCGCCGGCCGACGATCGCCGAGAGCTCCGGATCGCGCTCGAGCGTGGCAACCAACGCGTCGAGGAACGTCGGATAGATGGTCGGGATGTTGGCCGCGATCCGCCGCCGCAACGCCAGCAAGAAGGCCGGCAGGGGGCCGGGTACGTGCGGGATCGGCGCCGGCGGTTGCCCCCGGCGGATGATTACGGCGATCGGTGGTAGCGGCATGCGTCAGCCGATTTGGTACTCATCCCCGTCGTCGGGGATGTCGCTGAAAGGCTCGAGGAAGGTGAGCTCGGCGGTCGTCGAGGTGATCCGGCGGTAGGACTCGATGACCTTCTTAGCCGGCGCGAGCTTCGAGGCGCCGGTGAACATGAGGGAGAGGCCTCGGTATCGGTCGTCGGCCGGTAGCGTCTGCCCGGCCGGCGCCGCGATCTTGAAGCCGTCCGCGCCGGGATCCGGGTCGCTCACGGTGCCATCGGCGAAGAGGTTGTCGCTCATCGCGGAGAGCTCCTCGACCTTCGCCTTCGTCACGGCGAGGTCGGCCTTTGCCGTCGCGAGGTCGGCCGTTGCCGTGGCGAGGTCCGCCTTGAGGCTCGCGACGTCGCCGGAGACGTCGGGGCCGAATGCTTCGGAGAAGATGGAACCGTTCTGCGGATCGGTCCAGACCTGCTTGCCGCTCGCCGACTCGTCCAGGGTGTCGACCCGGATCACGTAATCGCCGCTGGCGGTGATTCCCGCGTCGACGTCGGCCGACTCGGTGATACCCGACTGGGCGCCGGAGACGGGGCCGAAAGGGGTCGAGCCGTCGACCAGGACGACTTTGAATTTGAGGACGTTCGCCAGGCCGCCATAGGCCGGGCCCGGCGAGTAGGTGAAGTAACGGGGAGATGCTGCCATGTCGTTGCGGGTGGCCTATTGGGCGAGCTTGATCTTCTCGCGGAACTCGGAGGCCGAGCGGTCGCCTAGCAGGTAATGGCCGACGTAGAGGGGGTGGATTGCGTCGGTCCAGAAATAGTGCTGGGAGACGTCGGCCGAATTCTTGATGTTGCCCTGGTAGGACGTGCCGGGGAGCCAGTTGCCCGAGCTGTCGATGTAGATCGGGACGTGATAGGAGTTGGAGTCGTTGAAGCTGTTGAACGCGGCGAGCACCGCGTTCGCCTGGTCGAGCTGCGTTTGGGGCGGGAACGTCGGCCGGACCCACGGGCCGAGGATGAAGATGGGGGCGATGGGGTTGGCCGCCCGAGCCGCCTGGAAGCAGGTCAAGGCCTTGGCCGCGAGGTCGGGGAGTACGACCGCCGTCCCATCGTTGCCCGTGACGTCATTCGTGCCGAGTGCGAACACGAACACGTCGTAGGGCTGGGCGACCAGGTCGGCGAGCCGCAACGGGTCCGCCGCCGCCGGCAGGGCGCCGTTCGCCTTCGAGTATCCGGTACCGCCGAGCGCCATCTGGACCGCATGCCAACCCATCTTGGCCGCGAGGACTCGCGACCAATTCACGGACTGCATGCCCGAGTCTCGGGGAGCCCCGGCGGTGTAGCTGTCGCCGATGATCGCGGCATGGATCGTGTCGACGTCCCTCGGCTTCCAGATGGAATAGCTCGGGTCGACGAAGATCCCGCGCACCGAGAGCACGCCGCCGGCTCCGCAAACTTCGTCGACTTGCTGGTTGCCGAACTCGAAGCGGACGCGGCGGATCTTCGAGGAGCCGAAGGTAACGGTCACCGAGCCGTTGTTCGTCCCGCACGCCGATCCGTAGATCGTCGTCGGGGTGAACGACGCGTATTGCATGGGCCCGCCGTTCTCGGAAACGGCGACCATGACGCCCGTCTCGGCCGTCCGGTAATAGCCGATCGAGACGGTCGGCGCGGCCGTCATGAACTCGATGTACCAGCCGTTTTGGTAGGTACCGGCCGGGCCGATGTTCGAGCCGGTCGTCGAGGAGACCGACTTGACGGCGAGGTAGCTCGAGAGGTTGACGAACGGGACGCCGCCGACCACGCGGACCTTGTCCTGATTCGTGAGCGAGCCGGAGTTGGCGAGGTAATAGGCGTTCGTCTGGGAGTTGGTCGCCGCCGAGGTGATCGACGGGGGGGACGTCATCGCGGGGTTGTCGATGACGTTGTTGAACCTCGCGATCGACGCGACCCGGCGGACCTTGTCCATCAAGATACGCTGTTGCGTAAGGCCGTAAGCCTTGCCGCCGTACGTGACGCCGTCGCCGCGATATGGGAGCTCGGTCCCGCTCTCGATGACGATGACGTTCTTCGGGACGCGCCAGGCCTTGCGCTGGGTGGACGTGAGGTAGAAAGTCTGGGGGAGGCTGGGGGTTCCCATTCGGGCTCTGACTCGGAGTTATTTGTTCATGAGGCGTTCGACCGCGGCGCGCACGCGCCGGCCGAAGATGCGTACCGCCTCGGCTTGCTTGGAATCGAGCGCCGGCCGCATGAAGGGTTTCGCCGGCCGGTGGCGGGTGCCCTGCTCGAGGGCGATCGCAACCGAGAGCTCTTTGGGGGTCGCCTTGGGTAGCGCGACCTCGGCCGTGACGACGTTCGTCTTGTGGTCCTCGACCGGCCGGATCTCGATGAGCGAGGCGGTATGGCCCGACGCGCGAGAGCCCCGGCCGGCGATCGACTTGGCCTCGTCGCGCACGGGCTTCAAGGCCTCATTGAGCGCGTCGGGGATCTCCCGATCGACCAGCGCCGTAGGGAGCGCCGCGAGCTTCCGCTTCAGCTCGTCGACGCCTTCGACGGTGAACCGGATCGTCATGAGAGGATGAGCATCTGGAGGCGAGCCGCCGCCGCGCAGGTGACGAAAAAGCCGGTGACGTCGGAGGTGAAGGGGTTGTCGAAGTAACCGGCCGACTTCGACCAGAACAGGGGGATGTTGGCCTTGAGCTCGATCGTGTCGCCGGGGGTCGTCGCGTCGTTCGTCTTGAGGGTCAAGTTCTGACTCGAGACGAGCATGATGCTTTGGACGTCGGCCGCGATGAATGAGCCGGCCTGGGGGGCGTTGACGCTGGCACCCTGGAAGATGTTGTCGAGCTCGACCTTGTACGAGCCGACTTCGGTCACGTTCCCGCCGAAGCCCCTGGCACCGACCGCCGACGCCTGAATGTTCTGAGTGACGGTAATCAAGTCTGATCTTTCGATTCGATGCAATACACGTCGAGTTGGCGGTTCGCCTCGTCGACGTTGTTGATCCACACGATTTTCAGGATGCGGCTCCCGTAGACGAGCCGCATGGTCGGCTCGAGCTCGGGCTGATGCCGCATCGAGACGACGAGGGAGATTTGGGCTTGGAGCTGGTTCGCGTTCTCGACCTCTCGGCCGGTGGGGGTCCTGATGCCCGCCCACACGGCTCGCACGAGCTCGAAGGCTCGCGGCTCGTTCTCCTGGCCCATCCGCCCGCGAGAGATGAGGGGACGCTCGATCCTCACGCGCTTGTCGAGGGTCGAGATTCGGGTCGACTTCATCATGCGGACGCGCCCCAACTCTCGCTCGCGAGGAGATCCCATACCGTGCTGGGTATGGGGATGTCGTCCGGGTTATCGCCCCGGTTCTCGGCGAGGTGCGAGACGAATAGGAGGATCGCCGACTTGAGGGTGTCGGGGACGTCGTCGGCGGTGCCGTATCCGGCGGTGAATTCGATCTGGACCGCGTTGAACTGGATCCGGGCCGATGGCCACGAGAGGCCATAGGCGGGGGCGACAACGCCGGGGGGGCCTTCGCCGACCTGATAGGCCGAGGGGTCGAGGGTCTGTAGGGTGCCGCCGGCGTCGACGTAGCGAATCCGGGTGACTTCGACGAGGGGGGCCCGGGGGAGCGGGATCGCCGCGATGAGGCCGGAGCCGTTGCCGCGCTCGAGGTCGCGAACCGTCTCGTGTCGGCATCCCTGGAAGGGGAAGCCTTCGAGCGAGAACCGCCATCCGGTCGAGACGAACGACATTGCGGCCGCGTTCTCGAGCCGCCGGCGGGCCGTCTTTATCCAGGCCTGAATGAGCTCATCCTCGGCGCCGACGTCGTCTTTGAGATGGAGCTTCGCGCGCTCGAGGGTTACAGGCTCCTCGCTCGGCTGGGTGATGAGCTTGAGCATGTTACTTGGCGATCGGCTTCGAGGCCGGGGGTACCGGCTTCACGGTCGGGGCCGGGGCCGGGGCCGGGGGTTGCCGGGGGACGCCGTCGGCGTGGTCGCCGGCGAGCTGGTCGGGGCGGGTTGCTCGGCGTCGGCCTGGTCGGGCTCCCCGGCCGTCTCTTCGACCTCTTCGGCGTATCCGCCTTCGAGGAGATCATCCGCCATCGCTTCGGGGACGTCGCACGTCTCCCCGGCCTGGCATGTGAACTCGGGGCCGGCGAGCGTGGTGAGCATCTTCACTTTCAAGGGTGTCTGTCCTCGGTCGATCGGCCGGAGAGGGGTCCGGGTGGATCCCCCCTCCGGAGCTGGTCAGTAGGTTCCGCTTCGGCGAGCTAGGATTAGGCGAGCTTGAGCCGGGCGAAGGCCTCTTCGAGGACGGGCGCGCCGTCGACCCAGCGCCGGCCGATGAAGCCGACTTCGTTGGTGTCGGCGTAGCGCTCGACCAGGCGCTGAATCACGAGGTCGATGACCTCGGCGATTCGGTAGTATTTGAAGTTGCCGATGACGGCAACATACAGGCCGGTCGTGAACGTGTTGGGGGCGTACTCGCTCATGTAGTACGGGACGTCCAGGATTCGGTCGGGCGCGCCGGAGGTCAAGCCGGCCTGCCAGACGTACTGGCCGTCGCCGCTGTTCTTCAGCTTGCGGATCATCTTCACCGTGTCGCGGTGCATGATCCAACCGGCGCTGGGGTCTTGCAAGTAACCCTGCTTGACCGAGAACTTCGCGTTGATGAGGTCATCCGCCGTGACTGCCGTCGAGCCGGCTGCCGCCACGTCGCGCCCGGTCGAGATGCCGCTCGCGCTGGCGGTGAACACGCCGAGGGGCTTGCCCGTGCCGTTGCCGGTGAGGAAGGCCTTCTCCTCGGTGATGCCGAACTTGTAGGCGAGCTCGTCGTTGATGAGCTTCTCGGCATCGGCCGAGAGCATGAGCGTGCGAATCGAGGCCTTCGAGAGCTTGGAGACGAGCTGGGGCTCGAGGTCGCGCCGGTCGAGCGCCATGGTCGTGTCTTCGGTCACGCCGGCGACTTCCGTGGTCCAATCGGCGTCGGCCATGCGAGTCGTCATCTTGCGGATGCCGAGCTTCTTGGCCTCTGTGACCTGCAAGACGGTCGCGAGAGGGCGAATGAAGACCTGGTCGTTGATCGCCTTCACGATGTCCTGGGAGACCTGGACCGGGGCGATCAGATACCCGCCCTTGCCATCGGTCGAGATGATCGTATCCCGGTACTCGCTCAAGCGGGCCTGGTCTGCGCGGAGGTTCTGGCGAACCTCGCCGGTCTTGAGGAAGTGCCGATAATCCTTGCGGCTCTTGGAGGCCTCGGCCGAGCTGTTGCCGCCCGAACGCTCCTCGGGGTCGATGGGAGTGCTCTTGCGAGGCTCGGGGGCCTCGGCATCGCCCTCGGCTTCCTCGAGCCGCTCGAGCCGCTTGGCTCGCTCGAGGAGCTTATCGGCCCCGTCCATCGCGGCGTCGAAAGAGGCCTTGTCCTCTTCGGTCGGGCCGCCCTCTCGCTTCTCGGCTTCGGTCCACTTCGCACGGGCTTGGGCGATCTCGGTGGCCCGTTCTTCACGCAATTCAACTGCTTTGGTGGCCAATGGGCCTCCTAGGGTTCTCTGTCTGCGCGGCGCGACTGGACGTCAGTCGGCCGCTTCGGCGAGGCGCAATCGGACGTGCGCACGGGCTCGCCGTTGGTCGAAATGGGGACGATCGCGGAGGTCGATCCGCGATCGCATGGAAACGTCGGTTGTCGGATAGGCGGGGCTCACGACCGGGGAGACGTCGAACAAGTCGAGGTCGAGTAGCTCGCGCTCCTCGATCTCCTGGTTGCCCTGGATCCGGATGGTGGTGGCATCGCCGTTCGGCCTCACACGGAAGCCGAACGACATGCCGGGGATGTCGCCGCGCTCGATCGAAACCGCGAGGTCCCGGCCGAGCTGGGTATCGGGCGGGTCGATCTCGCAATAGAGGCCGACCGAGTCTTCCTTCAGGAGAAGAGTCCCGGCCGAGGACCGGCCGAGGATGAGGTTGTAATCGTGATTGAATAAGGCGACGACGTCTTGATTCTCGGCGAGCGCGTTGCGGAACGCGCCCGGCCGGACGATCTCACGCCATACCCAATACTGGCCCGAATAGAGCGTGGTCCACTGGTCGAATACCGACGCGTGGCCGACGATCTTCGGGGGTGCGTTGCTGTCGGAACGACGCTCAACCTTGAGGCTGGTCGTTATGATCCGGAGCTCATTCGAGCCCTGGGGAGCTTTCTTGATCTGACTCATTGAGCGGGTTTGAAAGTCGCGAGGGGGTCAACCATCGCGTCGACCTGGTCGGCCTCGAAGGGATAGGTTGCGAGGATGACCGCCTTGACCGTGGCGATTGGGAGTTGGCCCGTCGCGGCGTCGTTGAGGAGCCGCTTGAGGTCGAAGATGGGATCGGTTCCCGGCGGTGTGTCCGCCGGCGAGCCGGCCGGCTCGATGGGGTCGGCCGGCTTGGGGTCGGCCGGCTTCGAGTCGTCGGCCTTCGGGGGGTCGGCCTTGGGGGGCGGTGAACCGCCGCCGGCCGGCTTCAAGGTCGCGAGCGAGCCCGCCTTGTCGAGCGGGATATTCTGCATCTGGACGAGGTACTTCTGACCGCCCATCTTCGCGCCGATGGGGTTCATGTTCTCCTTCGCGCGGACCTCATCGCGGTTCATCCATCCGCGATCGAGGGCGGTGGCATAGGCCTCGTAACGGGTCGCGAGGTCGCCGCGCAGGAGCGAGGCAACGTTGTGCTCGACGTAGAAGCCGGCCTTGTACTCGGCGAGGCTGAACAGCTTGAGGTTGCATTCCTGCTCGATCGAGACGAGCCATCCCATCAGGGCCGTCATCAGATAGTCGAGGTTCGATGCCTCGATATTGCTGAGGTGGGCCTGGGAGAAGTCGCCGACCTTGTGGGGCGGTACCCGCCAGGGCCGGATGACGTCGAGGACCTCGAACTTGCGGGTCTCTAGGAGCTGGGTCTTCTCGGGATCGGTGCTTATCTGATTGTACTTCGCGCCCTGCTCGAGGACCGCCGTACCGTGTCGCCGGCCGGCGCCGTGGTCGCGGTGCCATCCCATCCGGAGATTCTTGATAGCCTCCGGGCCGAGCTTCTGGGGGGTCTCGATGACGCCGCTCGGCTCCGCGCCGTTGACGAAGTATTCGAGGCCGAACGACTGGGCTCCGAGGCCGACCGCGATGGCCTCATCCAACATTCGGATGTAGTTATATCCCTGCAATCCGTCGAAGCCGAGTCCCGAGATGTGGAGGACGTTCCCGGCCGGGAGCCATTCCCCATTGCCGAGGCGGTACCCGTCGCCGAGCGCGGTCCGCTCCGGCTTCGTCGTGCGGGGGTCGAGGAGATGGAGGGCGTAGGGGGAGCCATTGCCCTTGCGCTGGATCTCGGCATACCCGTTGCCGTGCCGGAGCGCGTGATAGACCCACGTCCGCCGCCAGTTGAGCGGGGTCCGTACGAGGTCGGGGGAGCGCGAGAAGAACATATCGACGGTGTGCTCCCGACGCTCCTCGCGCGTCCCATCGGGGAGCCGTTGGAACACGTCGAGCGGGAACATGGCGACGTCGGTGGCGAGGACGTTGAACGCGGCGAGTAGGGCCGTCAGCTTGAGGGCGGTTTCCTCCGTGACGAGGAACCCGCCGGCCCGGCCGGGGAGATACCACGTCTCCTCGCCGGCGATGGCGCGTTCCTCGGCCGGGGCCGGCGGTTGGGCCTCGGCCGTCGTCGCGAGCTGCATGCCCACCGTCGTCGTCGTCCCGTCGCTCCGGAGAGCTTCGAAGCTCAACGGTTGGGCCTCGCCCGTCTTCGCGAGCTGGGTGCCGATCGTCGTCGTCGTCCCATTGCTCCGGAGAGCTTCGAAATTCACAGGATCAGGATTCCACGTTCTTCATAGACTGTCGGTCCACTGCCCTCGGCCGCGCCCGCCGTCGCGCCGGCGATCGCGTTGACCGCCGCCGCCATCGCGTCGATTTTCTTGCGGCTCTTTTCCTTGCTGAGCTTCACGTTGCCGGCCGCATCCTTGACCGCGATCGCGTTCGACGCCATCCACGCGAATAGCGGGTTGTCGCCGTGGCGGAAGCGTCCGGAGCGGATGAGCCGGTCGAGCTCTTTGGTCGGGGATGAGAGGGAGTAGAAGCCCTGGCGGATGTACTCGACGGGCAAGCCGTCATGGTCCAGGAGCTCGACCGAGAGCTTCGTTGCGGAGTAGGGGTCGACGAGGATCTTCTGAAGATTCCCCTCTTTCGCCCGTTGGTTGATGCGTTTGCGGATGAACCCGTAATCGATCACGTTGCCGGGTGTGAGCTCGATGAATCCTTCCTGTGCCCATACCCGATAGCTGAACCCGTGCTGCTGCTCGAGCTCGGCGATGTTGTCTTCGGGGAGCCAGCAATCGAGCTGGACGTCGAAGCCTTCGTCGGGGTCGCCGTAGAGGCTGACGGCGCACGTCAGGTCATTGACGGTCGAGAGGTCGAGGCCGAGCCAGAATGGATCCTTGGCCGACCTGGCGACGATGATGAGCCCGCCGCAAGCCTTCCAATGCTCGGGGTCGACGAACTTCGCCGCCGCCCGCGTGATGATGTTGAGCCGGAGCCGCTTGAACTCGGCGAGGTCGAGCGGGTTCCGCTTGGCCGCGATGAGCTCGGCCGCGAAGACGTCTTCGAAGAGCGTGACGCCCATCGACGGATTCGCCTTCCGCCACGTCGCCGGGTCGTCGATGTCGTCGGTGTCGAGCGCCCGGTACACGATGCCGAGATGGCTCGTGTCGGGGACCTTGCCCGCGTTGATGTCCTCGCTGTATTCGCGCTGCTCGTACCAGACGCCCGACTCGTCCTCGCCGGCGGTGGTGATGCAAATGCGTAGAGGCTGGAGGCGCGAGGCGCCGGCGTATTTGTAGATGTCCCAGAGCTTGCGATCGCGCTGGCGGTGGAGCTCGTCGAAGATGACCGCCGAGGCGTCGACGCCGTCCTTCGAGGGGACGTCGGCCGAGTTGGCGCGGAGTAGGCCGTTGATCTCCCGATAGAGGATCTTCTTATCCGTCTCGAGGATGTCGAACAGCTCGGAGAGGTCCTCATCGGCGCGGATCATCGCCGCCGCCTCGCGGAATACGACCAGGGCTTGTTCCTTGTCGTAGGCGTTGAGGTAGACTTCCGGGCCTCGCTCCCCGTCCGCGACCATCAGGTAAATCACGAGTGCCGAGACGAGGGCGCTCTTCCCGTTCTTCTTGGCGATCTCGACATAGGCGGTTCGGTACCGCCGCCGCCCGTCCTTCCGCTTCCAGCCGAACAGGCGAGAGACGAAGTCGCGTTGCCAGGGTACGAGCGTTAAGGGGTCGTCGCCGGCGCCCGGTCCCTTCGAGAGACGGCAAAACGTCTCGATGAAGTTACAGGCCTTGTCGGCTGCCTCCTGGTCGAAGTAACAGCCCTGCTCAATCGCGAGCTGGTCGACGGGTCCGCGGATCCACTTGGAATCGACTGCCATTGCGTGTGAGTGTCTTCCGGAATTCGGCCCTGAAGGCCTCGAGCTGGTCGGCGGTGAGGGACTTGTGATCCGCTTCGGCGTATTCGGCGTAAGCCGGGGGGAGGTCGGCCGGGGGAGGTTGGGGGTTGCTGCGCTCGATCTTGAGGGGTCGCCATTCGCCGTCGACGAGCTGCCAGACGTCGAGACCTTCGCTAAACAGAATCGTGCTCATCTCGCCCGATTCGAGCGCCTTGGCGAAGGCCGCTTCTCGCTTCCGTTGCACCGCCGGCGGTACGGGCCGGCTCGAGGTGACGAGCATGCGAGGACAACGGATCGCCTCGGCGAGTTTCGCCTCGAGCGCGGCGACCTGGTCGAGTAACTGTCGGTTCTCCCACTCGAGCTTCGCGAGCTGCTCGGCGAAGGTCCGCCGGCGCGGGTGGAAGGCCGATCGGAACGCGCTCCATGCGCGGTTCAAGAGGCTCATTCGCTGGGGAGGTCCTCGGCGGGTTCGTCGGGGAGCTCCGGCCGTACCTCGGCCTCGAGCTCGGCGTCGAAGGTGGTGAAAGTGAACTTGGGGCGCTCACCGGGTTCGGTGTGCTCGAAGTAAGCGGCCGTCGCACGAAGCCTGCGGCCCGTAGACGCGTCCATGACGCGGGTGCGGCCGTTTGCACTGACGACGCGCAGGACGAGCCCGGGGGCCCAATGGGGGCCTTCCTGGTCGTGCCCCTCGGCCGGGCCGGGGACCTCGCCGGCCTCGAGCGGGTCGATTGGCTCGAGCACGACCTGTTCGTCGAGGATCCACGACGCGAAGACGATGAGAGTCGCCGCGATCCGCTCGCGGAGTCGCCACTTCGGCCGGAACACGACAGCGGCCTTAAAACGGTCGCGACCGGAGCGAGAGGCAATGCCTCTCGACCGGAATCCTAAAGTGCACCAGTGGCTCACTGAGGTTTGGCTTTCGGGGGCTCGAGGAACTTGGCGAGTCGGCTCTTCTTCTGAGTGCCGAGCTTGAGGCGGGAACGGCTCGAGGGTGTGAGGCCGAGCTCGGCCAGTAGGGTGGCGAGTTGGGCAACGCTCTGGCGAGCGATGGCCACCGAAGGGTTAGCCTTGGCGGTACCCTTGTCGGTGAACGTCGTGAGGCCGTTCGCGCGAATGTCGTCCTCGGCTTCGATGAATCGACTGAAGGTCGAGGCGTAAAGGCCGATGATCGGGCCGTCGCTCTTGCGGAGGCTGCCGAGGGCGCGGAGCTCCTCGAGCATGTCCTCCCAAGCGGCTTTACCCATGTCGTCGAGGTACGGGGGCCGCACAGGCTCGCCTGGGGCTTCGTCGGGGGCCTCCGTGTTGATCCGGTCGAGCCGCACGCCGTCCGCCGCCTTCTTCGCGTCAGGCTGGGCCTTGCGTCCTCTGGCTGCCATTTACGTATGTTTACCCTGCAATTTTCGTTTCGGAATTTCGTCAGAAAACGCGCGAAGCTGAACGGTCGTTGGGGATGCGAGGGCCTTTTGCCCTCGCATCCCCCCCCGTCATGGGGGCCTTTTCGGAGCCCTTCTACGAGGCCTTGGAAGGCCTCTCGGAGCTCCACTACTTGTGTTTTGAGGCCGTTTCTTTCGAGTGACAAGACTTGCACAGGAGCTCGACATTCGAGGGATCGAAGGCCTTATCGATGTCATCTCGAGGGTCGATCTTGTGGTGAACGTCGCGCCCTGGCACGACCAGGCCGAGGAGATTGCACCGCTCGCACAACACTCGTGCCGTACGGATCATCGCGCGGAATTTCTTCCATCGCTCAGTACCGTAGAGCTTGAGCAAGGTGGTATCGCGGCGAGTCCGGTTGTACGTCGAATGTTTCGTCGGGGCCGAACTCGCCGCGAGGGAGGCGCCTGGGGGCCGATAGGTCTTAGGCCTGGTGGGCATCGTCGTCGGCCGAGGGGTAAGGGTTCTCCCCGATCTGGCCGCTTACGTGGAACGTGAGATAGACCTCGTGTCTCAGTAGCGAGAACATCGCGAGGGCGCAGAAGATCAGGCCTGCGGTCTGATGGTGGTAGTGGATGAGAGCGAGGCCGATGGCAAACGTGACGATCTCAGACGCGAGGTCGAGGTAACGGGAGGCGTTCGCCTGGTAGTGCGAGCGAGCCTTGGCAAACCAACTCTTCAAGCGATCCAAAACGCGATTCCAAAGGCCTTGGTGTGGGGTCGAAAACAAGGATGTGAGGCTACCCGGCCGTCAAGCCGGGTAGCCCGTGGGACGTGCTGCGGAGCCTAGCTTAGACGGTCGGCTCGAGGGGTCCCGGGGCGGTCGCCTCGGGTGTTTCGGTGGGTTCCGAGCCGGTCGGCTCGGTGGGTTCCGAGTCCTCGAAGCCGAGGATGATCTGGCCGTTGTAAGGCCGGTTCCCGTCGACCGTGGGGAGGACGATCGGGACGGTTCCGCCGCACTGGATGGCCGAGACGTCGACCGCGCTCACCGGGAGCTCGGAGTTGATGAAGCCATCGGCATCGGTCGGGGGCGCGTCCGTCTCGGGGTACAGGTACGCCCGGAGCTCGGCGAGCTTGTGATAGCCCTCGAGGTCGTACGGGGGGATGTGGACCGAGAGGACGGAGCCGCTGATACCTACCGCCTCGACGTCGATATCGAGCTTCTCGGCCGGGGCCGCATCGAGCTTGGCGAGGGCCGCATCGGCTGCGGCGAGGGTGAAGGCAAACGTAGCGGCACTCAACTTATAACGCATCAAGAATCCTAAGAGTGATGACCGGGCCAGTAAATGAAGCGCGGACCCAGTGACGAGGTCCGCTTCACGGTTTTGGGGCCGGCGATTCCGCCGGCTTGAGGACCGCCGCCGGATGCGGTGTGGGCGCCGTGGCGATCGCCGCCGGGATCGGGGTCAATCGGGCCTGCGCGTGAACTTGGAGCTCGTCGGCAACCGTCGCGAGATGGACCTGTTCGGCGATCTCGCGTTGCCGGACGGCATACGCGATCGCGAGGGTCTTGTCATCGACGCTTGCGAGCGTCGGCGATGCGGTTGCCGACGAGCTGTTTACCTTCGGGGCCGGGCCGGTGAAGAGTCGGCCGACCCAGGCCCTGAATTGCGGGAATGCGAGCCAGGCGATGGCGAGGACGATCGCCGGATAGAGGTACTCGTCGGGGATCATTGATCCGAAGCCTTTCGCGGATGCTGATAGAACACAATCAATGCCACGATCACCGCGAGTAGGCCGTATTGGATCCAATCCCTCTTGGCTGCGGGCGGACCCTTCTCCGGTAGCGGGACCTGCTCCCCATGTTGCTTCGAACCGTAGAACGAATCCCCGAAGTCCTGGTCGTTCGTCCTCATCGACTCCGGGGCCGTCGCCTTCAGGCTGCCCATGTCGATGCCGTAGTTTGGGGTCTTATCCGCCGGGGCTTGGGGCCGTCGATTGGCGTTCATCTGGGCGACGTACTGCCTTAGCCAAACCTGGTCCGGGGAGCTGTAGACGGTCCCGCCGGCGTCCGCCAGGAGGTACACGCCGTTGGGGGCCTGATAGAGACGGCCAGGTTCATAGCGGGGCTGGCCGCCGACTTGGCCGAGGGTCGCAAGCGCGACCAGCAACGCATATGTCATTTCTGGACCTTTCCAACCGCCCCCGTCTCGACCGTCGAGACGACGAAACGATTGCTGCAATAGGGACAGGAAACGGTGATGTTGCGCCCCGTGACGGTAGGCGGTAGGGCCTCCGGCCGGGGCGCGATGAACATGGCGGTTCGGAGTGCGAACGTGGCCACGATGAGGGCGATGAACGCGAGCGCTGGGACGACGTCGATCTTCATGGTTGGACCTCCGGGGATGGGTTCGATTCTCATCGCCATTCCTCTGGGTGGTAATCAGAATCAAAGCTGAAGAATTCGAGCCTCGCCCGACGAAGGCCGAGGCCCAGGAGGACCGTCAACGCGATCACCTGCGGGGGGATGGCGAGCGGGTTCGGCTCCGGCTTGCGGGTCCAGATGAACGCCCATCCGATGCCGCCGTCGATCCATCGCCGATCGAACTCCGAGGCCGGCATCCAGTGATACTTGCCCGGGTCGTTGTTATCGACGACGCACGCCATGCCGCCCTTGCGGTAGTGGACGAGCGAGATCATGTGATGGATCGGCTGATACTGATACAAGGCGCCCGTGTTCATGGTGGCGCCGATCGCGTACCCGGCCCGACTCAGTCGGTCGAGCACGTCGGTATCTGTCCCGACGTAGGACGCCCATTTCTCATCGGGCAAGACTCGATCGAGCAGACGCTCGAGCTTGTCTGGGCTGTAGCCGCCCGGGGCTGCCTTGGCCGACCGCCAGAGGGGCGAATCTTTGCCACCCTGGCCGATGGGGATACTCGGGTCGATGACCCCCAGATTCGGGACTCCCTGATACCTCCCGTTGCAGAGGATCGAGGAGATGACGCATAAGCCGGCTCCGTCGCTACCGCCTTCGTTGTGGACGTGGAACTCTTTGGGGATCGGGGCGCTAGCCGTCTCGCCGCGATAGGTCGGCGACGGCAACGCGATCTCGCCGCGATTGTCTGGGGAACCCTGCGCGAGTGCGAGGGTAGGTTGGAGTAGCACCGCGAGCGCGATGCTGAATCGGAGAAACTTCATGTGTTGGATTGCTGGCCGGATCGGTGAACGATGAAGTGACGCACGAGCAGCGTGCATAACACTCCGGCGAGGAACCCTTGGAAGACGCCCGACCAGAATCCGAACTCGACGAGCGCGACCGCCGCCGCCGCGAGAGCCGACTCGACGCCCGGTACGTGGCGCATGCCGTAGGGTAGCGTCGGAGTGTCGGGTACGGGCGGGCGGAAGACGGCCCGGAGGAGCCAGAGTAGAAAGGCCTCGAGCCCCGTCGCCTGGACGAGCCTCGAGAGGACCGACAAGGGGGAATTCATGGGACGAGGGTGAGCCAGTAGGCGCCCAAGGCGAGCGAGACGACGACGACGATCGGGCCCGTGAGCCGGATCGCGTCGAGGACGTGCATTCGGAGAGGCATCAAGGAATCAGTTGGAGTTGTCGAAGATCCGCCGGAGCTCGACGGACTCGGGGTCGTCATAGCTGATGCCAAGGTCGAACCATACATAGGCCGTCGAGCGGGAGATCCCGAACAGGGCCGCGATCCTATTGACCGAGAAATCGGTCAGGAGCATGAGGCCGGCGAGCTTGATGTGATTCTTGCGGTGGGCCCGGATAGAAGCCGATCGGGGTCGGCCGCGCTTCGTCGATCGAGGCGCCAGCGTCTCAACTGCCTGCGTCGCAATCATCCCTAACCCTCTGCCCGGTACTTCCCGGATGCGAGCCACTCGCCGTTGAGTGCCTCTACTAGGAGGGGCCCAAGTGTCCGGAAAAATCGAGCCTTTTCGGGCTTCCCTACCTCGGCCGACGCTCCCTAAAGCTAGTCTACATTCAGACTTGCTATTGATGCAAATTCAATGGCCCGAGCGGGCCCGATTGTCCAATCAATTCAACGTGCTCCGATACGATATTGCATCGTCTCTCTCGGATTCACTATCTTAGAAGTCTCGAACGAAGCCGTTCCTACCGCGAAGCCGCGATCCCGTTACGCCACGCATAAACAGTCTCCTTACCTTGGGGAGAACGCTCATGCTCGCGCTCTCTTCAGAGCACTGGATCGCGATCAACCTCGTATTGGAGGGACGTCAGCCATGCGCCCGTAAATCCGCCTTGCTCCACTCCGGAGTCAATCTAGAGACTCTCGGAACCCTCGAGAACATGGGGATACTTTGCCGTTGGAAGACCGCCAACGGCAATGTCTGGACGCTCACGCCGTTCGCCGCCAAGGTCATCGGCGTCGAGCTGGTCGAGCATGTCGAACCCGCGAGCGAGAAAGGTTTCACATGCCGATGGGAGCCGATCGGGAAACAGCTCCGACCCCTGCGGGTGCCGGCGTCCTGGCGCTCGCTCTCCATCTCCAACCCCGATGCCCTGATCGCGCCGGCCGATCCCGAGGGGTACCTCTGCGACGAGTCGACCGGGGAGAGGATACTGCTGTTCGGCAAGTTTCCCATAAAGATCGACTCACGCCTTGCCCGGACGAAGCGGCGTCGGAGGCGGGCCGGTTGAGCCTCTCTTAAGGCCTTCGGACCCCCTTAAATCCGTCAACCGACGAACGCCGGTTGACAAGATCGTTCTCGAGGTGTTCAAGTGCCCACCGTCCGGAGGGGTTTACCCACCCTTCGGTGGCCCACCGATCGGCGGGTAATTATTCGTTTCGCAAGGTCCCCATAGGGATGAGACGATGACGATGACACTTGTCGGGATGCCTCGAGCGATCGGCTACATCCGCGTATCGACCGAAGAACAGGCGCGAGGGGGGTTCTCCCTGCTCGACCAGGAGTCCAAGGTCCGCAAATACGCCGATCTGCACGAGCTCAACCTCATCGACATCATCGCCGACGAGGGGGCCTCGGCGAAGACGCTCAAGCGGCCGGGGATCGCCAAGGCGCTCGAGGTCCTGCGGAACCGCCAGGCCGAGGGCCTGCTCATCGCCAAGCTCGACCGGCTCACACGCCGGCTCAAAGACTGGTCGAGCCTCATCGACGATTACTTCTCCGAGAAGGGGGGATGCAAGCTCCACTCGGTCCAAGACCACGTCGACACGTCGACCGCAACCGGCCGGATGATGTTGAACATCATTTTCACGATCGCTCAATGGGAGCGAGAGACCATCTCGGAGCGCACCAGGGACGGACTCAAGATCAAGCGCAGGGCCAATGAGCGTTGCGGGAACGTCCGGTACGGCTATGACCTCGAGATCGGTGGGCCGGTCAACAAACGTGGCGGGGCCGCTCGCCTGGTCGAGAACGTCGAGGAGCAAGCCGCGATCGCCACGATGAAGGCGCTAAGAGAAGACGGGGCCTCGCTCCGGATGATCGCCGAGGTCCTCGAGAAGAACGGCATTAAAACCAAAGAGGGGCTCACCAAATGGAGCGCCGAGGCAATCCGGAAGATCCTGAATTGGAAGGTCGCATGAACCATGAAAGCAACGCGAGGGCCTAACCGGGCCTCTCAGGAGCGCGTGACGCTGGGAGACCAGCTCCGCGAGATCATCCGCGAGAGCGGACATACCGCCTACTCGCTCTCCCAACCGAGCAAGGTCGCCGAGGAAGTCATCCGCCGTTTCATGAACGGCACTCGTGACCTGAAACTCGACACCGCCGACCGCCTCGCCGAGGCGCTCGGGGTCGCACCTCTCACCGCCGCGCGGAGGCGATCGGCGCGGTGATTACTTTCAATGCCCAGCATTGGGATCCGGTCGCCCGGCGATGGCTCGCGCTCGAGGTCGAGTGCGAGGTCGAACCGTACGATCCCGGCCGGCGATCGGGACCGCCGGAGAGCTGCTATCCGGCCGAGGGGGGGACCGTTACCGAGCTCTCGGTCAAGGTCCTCGGCGTGCGTCTCCTCGACCGCCTCGGCAACGTCGAGCATGCCTTGAGGGTCGAGGACGGAACCCTGTCGGCCGGGGCCGCGATCGCCCTGGCGAGGGAATTCGAGGCGAGGCTCGAGCCCGGCTCTCGCGTCTGCAATGAGGTCGATCGACTCTGTTTCAATCAAGCCGCCGCCAACTCGAGGGGTAACGATGTTTGAGGGACACTCGAGCGCATGGCTCGAAATCAGAGGGGTCAAGGCTCGCATTGCCGTCGACCAACTCAAGGCGATCGAGCGGACCTTCGTCTATGCCGAACCGACTCCGTTCGGTTCCGATGAGCCGTTCCGCATCATCGAGAGGACTCGATATGACGGTACGTTGCAGATCGGGAATGAGTCGGTCCACTACCGCCTCACGCCGCGAGAGCTGCCTACGCCGCGAGGGTGGATCCGCGCGAGGATCTTTGTCATTCGAGAGCACCGGCCGTCCTCGCGCCTGCCGGGCTATCTCGGGGCCCGCAACGTCAAGGCGAGTACCTTCCATGACGTCCTGGTCAAGGCACGTCGCTTCGTCGACTGGAAGGCCTTGGCCAAACGCTCGACCCTCATGCTCGATCGAGAGGAGCGTGATTTCAACGGTCGGAGCGTCGATCCGATCTGGCAATGCGAGGGCCTGCGGTTCGCCTGGGAGCTCGCGAGGCGGTACCGGGTAGACCAGATTAATCGCCGGTGGGTGCGCTACTATCGGGATTACCGAACCTTTCACTGGCCCGATCGCGTGCCGACGAACTACGCCGAACCTGGCAAACTCGCCGCGTTGCTCGACCAGGTCGGCCGATGGTGGCGAGGGCCTAGGGACCTATGACGCGGGAATACGCCGCCGGAGATGGGGACGCCATCGAGCTCGCGATTCAAGGGGTTGAGTGCCCGATCCCTCTGGGTACCCTCTTGCTTTGCGGGGCCGATCGGGCGCGCGAATACCCGTCGATGTCGCTTGGAGCCATCGTATCCAAGTATTACGACGTCATCGACGGCAGGATTCACGGTGAAGCTACCATCGGCAACGTTTGCTTCGGCTTCGCGATGAGGCCTCTCGAGGAACCTCTACCGCCGGGGAAGCAACGCGCGACGCTCCGCGTACTCTCGGGAGGGGCAGGGTTCACGCTACCCGTCGAGGTCGACCGACGCCTTACCGTCGAATGGGATGCGCTGTCCAAAGCTCATGAGTTCGTCGGCCGGTGGCATTGGCGTTTCGGCGATCCCATCTGGAATCTCAAAGACGCGGCATTCATCCGCGAGCTGGTACGTCGGTACCTTCGCCATTTCGCTCGCAGCGACTTCCGCCTAGCGCTCGACCTGGTCGAGCTCGAGGACCTCGCCGCCGAGCGCAACCGACGCGCATGAAAAAGGGACCGGAGGCCTTCGCCTCGGTCCCTGGTTGGAAGTCATTTCGCCGACGTGGAAGTCATTCCGGCTTCTCGATGACGCTCCACAGATGGCAGCTCCCGTGAACCCTCTTAGATACCCGGCCGTCGCGCTCGAGCTGCCGGAGTAGCTTCCCGGCCGACCGGGCAAACTTGTTCTGCCGGTGGCTACCCTCGCCCCTGTCGGGTACTTCGGTAGTGTCCCCCCACAAGAGCCAACCGAAGTCGGTCACTCTCATCGGGCCGTGTTTCCTAAGAGCGGCGATCGCGTCGTCATGCCTCGACTGCTTTAAAGCCTTCATGGCTTCGAGGCCTCGAGCTCGTCGAGGTCCTCGACCAGGTCCTCGAGCCGCGTGAACTCCCCCATAGCCTCGGCGATGAGCGAGGCGGAACCGCCCGCCCTCTTGAGGCAATAGAAACGCAAGCCGAGCAAGAGCGCCCCGACCGCCTCGGCCGGGTCGTCGCGAAGGCCTGCGCCGAGGACCTCTTCGGCCGAGGCCAAAGCACGTTCCGCCGCGAGCTCGAGGCTCGCCTTCGTCGGGTGCGTGAGATGGGTCATTTGGTCCTCGCTCTCGAGAGTGCCGGCTTCGCGGGCTCCTCGCCCCGAACCCGGATAGGCCTGGCATTGGGCACGCCGAGGCGCACCGCCCACGCGTCGACCTCGGCCTCGGAGCGGAACAGCCGAGCATGCTCGAGACGGTCGGTCGCGTACGTGTCGTATGCCCGGTTGTAGGCCATCCACGCATAGAGCGTCATCCCATCCTTGAGGATCTCGGCCGTCCACTCTCGGGCGCCGCCCTCGGCCGCAGCCGCCGCCCGGATTTCCTTCCGCGTGGCCATCGGTCAATCCCTCCCCTGCTTGACGCGCTCGGCTTCCTTCACCGCCGCCATGCGGACGAACGACGCGACGGGCAAGCCTCGCTTGTCCGCCGCCGCCTTCACTTCATCGAGCTGCGCGGCGTTGAGGAAGATTTTGACCTGGGTCAAATCCTCGCCTTCGCCCTTCGCGACGTCGTCGCCCGTCGCTCGTTTCTTCGCCATCGTCTTCGGCCTCAAGGCTACTTGGGACATAGAACCCCCTAAAGAGTACCTCATGAAGGACCAACTTGGGACCAATACCGCTTGACTCGTTATAGCGTGTGGGATAAGTTGGGGCAAGTCCGGTCCTGAAATGGTCCTGACTTAATCCCAACTCATCTCCAAATAGGGGTCGCTAATGTCGATCGATTTCCAAGGCGAGAGATGCTGTTTCTGCGGACGTGAGATCCAGCTCGGGGACCTCATCGGCAAGAAAGGCAAAGTCCAGCCCTTCAAGGCGTCGGGCTACGTCCATACCCGATGCCTCAAGCTCTCGGTTCGGGGGACGTCCCGAGCGATTTGGAAGCTCCGAGCGTCGGGCCTCTCATTCGGCCAGGCCTCGAAGCTCATGCTCCACAAGCCGGAAAGGAACTGAGCCATGTCGGACAAGCCAATACCGACGACTCGGCATGTGCTGAACGCGCCCAAGCAGGCCGAGTTCGTCGAGCGCTACCTCGCCTCGGAAGAGGTCGCGAACCGCGAGGAGTCGCTCGACCGTTCGTTCGACTGCCTCATCCAAGCGACCTATGAAGCCGGCGAGGTCGCCTTGGCCATCGGCCTCATCGCCCTCACGTTCTGCCGTCGCCGGCGGATCCACGACCGATCCGCCTCGAGCCTGCTCACCATGCTCGAGCTCGATTGCGAGCCGGAAGGATTGTCCGCCCTTCGGGAGCTGATGCGGTGATGCGTCGTCGAAGGCACTGGCGCGAGAGCGATAGTCGCGAGCCGGCTCGTCAGCAAATCATCGGATCGCTCGCGCGAGGCAAGGCCGAGGGGCTCGAGGGCCGGGAGCTCGAAAGGTTCGTCTCGACGGGATACCCGTTCGGCGAGCGGCGGTATTACCACTACAAAGTCTGGCTGCAAACGTTCGCCCTGTATGTGCGAGGCATCCACAAACCCATCAACAAACGACATCGCAAGAGCCTCCCCCGAGACCTGCCAGGACAAAGGGTCCTGCCCGGTATGGAAGAGGCCTTCGACTCAGCTATCCGTGATTGGGGGCAGGAACATGATGAGTGCAAGGCAACTGGCCAAGCTCGGCCGGAAGATGCGGGCGGCGCAGAGCAAGTATTACCGCGATAGGTCGCCGGCCGTCCTCGAGCTGTCGAGGCGCCTCGAGCGCGAATTCGACAACGCGTGTGACGAGCTCATCGACCAGCCGACGTTGTTCGGTGGCGAAGTCACGAGCGATGAGGAGAGCTCATCGTGAGGATCGCTCTCAACTCAATCAATCTCGTGCCTTCGATGCGACGTCACTTGGAGGGTAGGCAGGTCCGAATCTGGTCGGGACGTCATGAGTTGTGGTGGGCGCCCGAAGGCAAGGGGTACGCGAGGAGCGAGGACCTGGCCGGCGTCTTCGACTTCGAGGACGCATGGCGTCAGACCCGCTACGCCGGGCCCGAAAACAAAATCGTGTATGTCCTCGCCAACGTCGAGCCGTTCAAGGTGGAGGTCGAGAGCGATGGCCAAACGTCATAAGGTCGACCGTGTGACTCATGACCTCTCCGACGAGCCTCGCCGGCAACTCTCGCTCGCCCTGGTACCGCCCATCCGCCGGGGCCTTCCGCCGAGGTACGTGCCTCGCCGGAAGGTCGATGCCAAGCTGCTCGAGGCGATCGGCCTCGGCAACGTACCCGTCTCCGTGTCGCACGGCTCGCCCGGCTGGAAGTACCTGGTCAAGACGTGCATCCGGGAGAGGATCTCAATTCAAATGCGCGTCGACCTGGTCGGCGTCGAGGGGGGTGAAGGTTGAGCCAGACGAACGGGCCTTCGGTTCGCATCGTCCTCTCATGCTTCAACTGCAAGCATGAGACTTCCGAGAGCTACCGAGTCCAAGGCGACTCGGGGAGCGACGTCTATTGCACGCATCCCCAATGCGGCGGCAAGAAACGCGTCGGCGATACCCGATGGGATACGCCCGACTGGTGTCCGCTTCGGGACGATGCGATTCGAGATCATCTCATGGCCGGCTCGCTCTATCAGGTCCTCATGAAATGGAAGGCCGAGAATGGGAGCTGAACAGACCTGGTTCTATTGCAACCTGCTCTCGCATCGCATCGAGCGAGTGACGGTCGTCTCGAGCTCGAAGTGCTACGCCGAGTTGAAGGAAGGCAAGACGACTCAACGCGTCAATCGCCGAAACCAATTCGGCTCTTACCATCCGACCTATGACGAAGCCGCCGACGCCTGGCTCGCGGTCCTCGGCCGCGAGATCGCCGACGCCCGAGCATGCCTCAAGGCGAGCGAGAGCAAGCTCGCCAAAGCAAACGCTTGGATCGAGGATCACAGGACGGAGGTCGGCCTTTGATGGAGCCGCATCATGGAAAAGCCTATGCTCACGATATCGCTCGAGCCGCAAGAATACGGCTTCGACTTCCGGCGCACTCCGTTCGTCGAGCTGGTGTTTCAACCGGCGAAACGGATGCGGGTGGTCTGTCTCGACGCGAACGGCTTGCGGACGGAGCTCGAGGGGCCTTGGGATGTGGTCGTCGAACGACTCATCGCCTTCGGCTACGTGGTCGCTCGGAAGCCGGTCGAGCTCAAGGCCTGGCGTTCGAAATGATAAACCGCTCGAGGACGCTCCTCGAGCGGCGTGACGTGCATAGCGGTTCGGACGAATCCATCATCGGCTCAACGGGACCAGGGTTCAAGGAGCTTTCGCCCGGCGTGAAATCACTTCCTCCCGGAGCGAAGGAGGATCACAAGGAGCAGGAACGCCAGGCCCGCGCCGAGTCCCCACACGATCGGGCGTGCCCACTCGGGGAGCCGTCGGTACGCCGCCGGGGCTCGCCGGATCGCGGCGAAGGGGAGAGTGATCGGCAAGGAAAGGACGATCAAGAGCGAGGGCAGGCAGCCCGCGAGACATCCATCCGGCGCCTTACGCGAGGCGTTGAAGTCGTAGCCCGCAGGCTGGGTCTCCGCGCTCAAGGCCCTCTCCCAAGAGTCGTCGGATTCGTGGCCCGCCGGACGGGGCTTCTCGCTCGAGGACAACAGCCTGATCTCGATGTTGACCCCGAGGTTCTCCTTGTCTCCCTCGCCGCCGGTGACTTGCAGAACGCGCACCTCCAAGGAGCCGCCGCCCACCAGGTGCGCGAGGAGCCTGGCGACGAGCCGGTCATTGTTCCGGACGTATCCCAACTGCCTCCCGTCCTCGAGACAGAGGGCTATCGCCGCGCTCTCCGTGGCATGGGGGTTGTCCCATTCGATCACCACACCGAGCCTGAGGCCGGGCCGGCAATAGGCCCTGATCAGATCCTGCCTTCGGGTCCCGTCGCCGTTGGTGAAGGTCACTCCCGCGATCTTGGAACGGATGACGTCGCCTGGCATCGAAGTCCAAATGCAAACGCCCTCGGCGGAGGCATCACACTCCGACGAGGGCGCAGGGAATCGGGGAGTTACCCCCGGTTCGGTTTGTCGCGTGGTGATGCTCACGCCGAAGGGGGCGAGTCTACTGGATCGACCTCCATCAAGCAATCAGTGCCATTGAAGGCAACGCGAGATCGGGATAGCTTGAATGGGCCGAGTGCTATCCAACCCTCGATCGACTTAGATCGGTCTCGCGACAGTGTCTTCGGCGATGCGTGGCATCGCCGATGGGCCTTCGCCGGCGGCTAATGGGTAGCGCGCTCCGGCGAAGGTTCTCTTTGCTCCCTCGGTTCTTTCTTGGTTCCGCGTCGATGTTCGGGCTCACACCCTGAGAAAGTTTGCGCCCGGTTTCGCCGCCAAAGCGAAAGGTCAGTGTCAGATGTCGAAGATCGTTCGCGGGGACTCAATGTCCTCGCCGGCGCCGCTGCGCCATGCCGTCCGCAAGGCCTTCCCGGATCTCTCATTCCAGGCCGCGTTGAAGGCCGAGTCCCATCACGCCTGGCCGGCGTGGACTCGCCGTGTCGCGTTCGCCGCGCCCGTCGACGCCAATCGCTGGCCGGCGTGGACCGATTCCGTCGTCATCTCGGCCGAGGCCGAGCTTCCCCCGGCCGGTCCCCTCTTCGCGAAGGAAGGGGGCCGCGCATGAGGAAGGCCAAGGCAAAGGCGGTGAGGTTCGAGCCCATCGAGCTCGCGATGAAGGAAGGGGTCGACCGGGCCGACTTCGAGACCTATTCGGCGATCCTCCGCGATCCCGAGGCGCGAGGGGCCGACCGGGCCAAGGCGACCATCTGGGCGAGCGAGAACGGGTTGCTCGAGCTCGGGGCCTCGACCGGGAGCCCGGCCGACGTTGTCACGATCGCGGCGTACGCGCCCGGCCTGCCTCCGATGGGCAAGCCATCCGGCCGGGCCCGGGGCAAGTCATCCGTCCCGTTCCCGCCGCCGGCGCTCATGCCCCACGACGTCGGGGCCGAGCGGGAATTGCTCGCCACGATGGCGAGCAAGCCGGAGGTCATTCCCGAAGTCCTCTCGATCCTGGACGGGAGCGACCTGGGCCAAGAGTGGCATCCCGAGCTGTTCGCCGCGATCGTCGACCTTGGCAGGCAGGGCGATCCGGTCGAGGCCTCGAAGCTGGCCGAGCACGCGGGCCGGGGGAGGTCGGCCGAGGACCGGGCCGAGATCCTCGCCGCGATCGTGAGCGTCTTCGCCAGCGTCGTCGACACGGTCAAGTTCCGGATGGTCGCCGAGGGCCTGCGCCGCAACTCGCGGCTCCGGCATGTCCAGCGCGAGGCGAGCGCCCTCGTCTCGGATGTGAGCCGTGGGCTGTCCGATCGCGAGCTGTCGAGCCGGATCGAGTCGCGAATCGCCTCGCTCGTGGGGCTGGACGATGACTCGACCTGGCAGGAGCCGGAGCTGGAGGGGGCCGAGCCGACCGTACCTTTCCCGCTCGACGTCCTGCCGGCCTCGCTCGTCGCCCTTATCAAAGACGGCGCGAAGACGTATCCATGCCCTCCCGATTTCATCGCCGCCCCCGCACTGGTCGCCGTGGGGGCCGCGATCGGGCGATCGGTGCTACTCCAGGTCAAGAGCTCGTGGCTTCAACCCGCGAATCTCTGGGTTGCCGTCGTCGCCGACTCGGGGACCGCGAAATCTCACGCGCTCGAGGCGGCGCTCGACCCGATCACCGTCATCAATAAGGAGCTCTACATCGAGCATTTAGAGGAGAAAATGAAGGCCGAGATGGAGAAGGCCAATGCGGATACGTTGAAGCGTCTCGGGAAGTCTTCGGTCAAGGCGGGAGATAAAAAGACGGCTGCGGGCAAACCCATCAAAATGGGCGAGGCACCGCCGGCGAGGCGGATCTCGGTTCGCAACGTGACCTTCGAGTCCCTCGGCCCGATCCTGCAAGACAACCCCCGGGGCCTCATCAACGTCCAAGATGAGCTCTCCGGCCTCATCGCCGGCATGAACCAGTATAAGGGAGGGAGCGGGAACGACCGAGATAATTGGCTATCCCTCTACAACGGGACGCCCTTCGACAGCGATCGCAAGGGGCAGGATCGCTGCTACGCCCCCAATCCGTTCATGGCGATCGCCGGTAACGTCGTGCCCGGCAAGCTCTCACTGATGGCCGACCAATTCCAGGGGAAGGAAGTCGTAGACGGCTTCGTCGATCGGTTCCTGTACGCCTTCCCGGAGCCCGTGAAATTCGAGTTCCATTGGCGTGGCCTGGAAGACGCGAACGTGAAGACGTGGAGGACCGCCCTCAAGCGGCTCTGGAATCGGGGCCTCGCGATTGATCAGCATGGCTTCGAAAGGCCTCACGTCCGCAAGCTCTCGGCTGCCGCCCGGAAGCCTTATGAGAAATGGATCGTCGAGCACATGGGCGAGACCGAGCGCAGCGACTTCAACCCCCGACTCCGGCCGGCCTGGTCGAAGTTCTGCGGGCACCTGCCCAAGCTCATCCTCATCCTTCACGAACTGCATTGGGCCTGCGGGAAGAAAGAGGCCGACGTTGAGACGATCGACGCCGCCACGGTCCAGCGTGCCATCAAGGTTTGCGAATACTTCAAGGCGCACTTCCGCAAGGTGCTCGCCGCGATGGTGGGAGGCATCGAAGGGGGGGCCGATGGCCGCGCGATCCTCGAATGGATCCTCCGGAAGCGTCGCCCGCGTTTCACGCTCCGCGAGCTGAAACGGGACCTCGACCGGCGATTTGACGTAGATCCCAATGGGCTCTCCCGGGGTCTGGCCTGGCTCGAGGCGAGGCACGCGATTCGGGAGTATGAACCGCCGCGCAACGCGACGGGGAGGCCTGCGGGGGAGGCCTTCGACGTGAATCCTCGCGTGCTGCTGATGAAGCCCTCGAATGAGAAGACTTACCGGAAGGGCGCTGACAAAACTAAAAAACGAGCTTAAGTCTCGATTAGGCTAAGGTTTAGCTCGAAAAACGAGCGCTGACAAAACTCAAAAAAACGTTGACAAAACTCCATTTCGGGGCCGTTTGACATGCGTCAGACGCCCCCGAAAAACCCTTCGTCGGGGAGTTTTGTCAGCGTTTTTTTGAGTTTTGTCAGCGCTATGTTTTTGGCGGAACACCAGAACTCGCAACGGGTTAAGTCCGTTTTTGAGTTTTGTCAGCGCCCCCCCTGTGTATTTCTGGGGAGCGAATGTATTTGGTGGGACCGTCTGGCGGGCAAAAGGGCCCCCGAGTTCACACCCTGAGAAAGTTGCACTCGGGGGCCCCGCGAAAGGCATGCTCCGTCAAAGTCGCCCCATTTTATCGTATACCGTAGTATACGTCAATGGAGTGTTTGTATGTGGACTCGACAATCCCAAGATCGTGGAGCCGATGAAAGAGCCATCGAGTGGAGTTGAACCACCAACCCCCGCTTTACGAAAGCGGTGCTCTGCCGATTGAGCTACGATGGCGAAGAGGCCTTATAATAGGTATGAGACCGCGGAGTGTCAAGGTATACTGCAAAATCGAGGTTGCGGATTGTGGGGCTTAGCGGGGGCCGTCGGCGAGGGCCTGGTGGTAGACGTCGAGGTAGCGGTCGATGTTACGCTCCATGCCGAAGTACTCGTGGGCGACGGGGATCGTCGCGGCGGAGAGGCGGGAGGAGAGGTCGGGGTCGCCGAGGACCTTCAGGATGCCCTGGGCGAGCGGGGCGGGGGCTACCTCGGTCAGGTAGCCGGCGCCGGTCTCGCCGAGGATCTTGGTATAGTCGCCGAAATCCGTTGCGACGATCGGGCGGCCGGCGGCGAGGTAGACGGCGATCTTGCTCTGGACGGAGTAATTCTCGCGGCAGGCGAGGCGGGGGTGGACCAGGACGTCGGCGCGTCGGGAGAGGGCAACGACCTGCGCGGGGGTTTGGTCGGTCAGCACGACGAGGCGGTCGCCGTAGATGCCGAGTTCCTCGCGATAGGTCCCGCCGGCCTCGGCGGGACCACCGACCAGGACGCAGCGGGCGTCGGGGCACTCGGCGAAGATCTGGGGGAGGGCCGAGATCAGGATCGGGACTCCCTGGTTGGGATGCACGATGCTCCCGACGTACATGATGACTTTATGCTCGGGGCCGACGCCGGGGATCGTCACCGGGTCGCTCGGCCGCTCGAATTCGCCGAGGTCAATCCCCGGGTAGATCACCGAGACGCGCTCGCTCGGGACCTTCTTCTCCTCGATCACGACCTTTTTGACCGGCTCGCCCAGCGTGATGACCGCGGCGGCGTGGCGGCAGACGGCACGCTCGAGCTTCATATAGATCCGGAAGACCGGGCCGCGGCCGAGTCGGCTTCGCTCCACCTCGTCGCCGAGGAGCGAGTGGATCTCGTAGACCATCGGCCAGCGGTTGCGGTGGCAGGCGAAGAAGCTCCGCGTGGCCCCGCCGTAGTGCTGGGCGTGGACGAGGTCGAAGGGGAACTGCTTGGCGATCTGACGCAGGCCTCGGCCCCACGAGCCGGGGGCCAGCGTGTAGAGCGGGGTCCCCTCGAACTCCTCGCGCTTGATCCCCCCGAAGGGCGGGCGGAGCTTCAGGTAGGCGATCACGACATCGATCCCGCGGGACTTCAACGCCCGCATGATCTTGATCGGCAGCATCGCCGTGCCGTCGTAGGTTCCGGGGATCGGGAACGAGGTCACCAGCAGGATTCGCATCAGACCGAAACTCCGCGGGGGTTCAAGGTGCCGCTCAAAGCATAGTGGTCCCTCCCGGCGATCGGAAACCCCATTTCTAACACTCGGAATCCAGGTGGTTTTGGGGGGTTGGGAGATTGAGGAAAGATCGTGGCATCAAACGCCGATGGGAGACAATGAGAGAGCTGGATCAAGCTGCTACTCCCGGTAAGCAGGAGGTTCCACGCCGTTGTCTTTCGAGATCGGCCCTGCCTGACGACGAGTCGTGTGTGGAAAGTTCAGGACCCTCGCCGATCGCGATGGTGCGAGCCGTGACGTTGCGTGACTGGCCGAGTTCAGTCCGAAAGGGTTGAGGCGTGGCTTGATGGGTTTGCTTGAACCGAGGGCATGGGGCTCGGGCGTATCGGGTTGGGTCGATGGATGCAGGGAGGAGATCGAGTATGTCGGCCGAGCAATTCTTGCGGCTCGCCTGGTTGGCCGAACGCGATGGCCGTCGAACGGTGCGTGACGCCCTCATGACGCTGGCCGTGGCCGAGAGCGGCCCCGAGGACGCGGTCATCGCCGAGCGCTGTCGCAAGCAACTCATCGCCAAGCGCCCCGACCACTGGTTCGCATCCTTCCCCACCTGCGGGCAGGCACTCGGCCATTCGCGGGTCAAGCACGCCGTCGACCGCTTGCGGGCGACGTTTCCGCCCGTTCGGGTTGAGCGTCTCCTGTTCAAGGGAGAAGTCTGCCGCGGCCCTTATACGGGAAGAGACGTCCCGCTCGCGAGCCTCCTCGACGATCTGCTCGGGAATTCATCGGCCCCCATCGTCCTCGACGTCGATCCTTCGAGCGATTCGGTTCAGGCGTTCCCGTTTCCGGGATCCGTACCGGCCGCCTCTCCCGGCGCCGAGCAGGCCGACGATCCGGCCGGGCTTTTTGTCTTCTATCTGACCGTGCTGATGGCCATCGCCATCCTTTTGGCGAGCGTCCAGTCGTCGTCCTCGAAGGATTCGAAGGCGGCCTGACGATCCGAAAGATTAACGCCCATCGCCCGGCGAACCCGAGGTCGCGAGGACGATCCGGGGGTAGGCCGGGCGATCTGGTCTCCTGCGCTGGAGCCGTATCCGCTGCGGATCACTCGGGTAGCGGAGCAGGGGCGAGCACGAGGGCAGTGCGGCCGGGGAGCCGCCATTCGTCGTTGGTCTCGACCGGCGGGGCGCCGCAGCCGCCGTAACTCGGATGCTCGGAGTACCAGAGGATCTCCCAGCGCTTGCCGAGGGGGGCGGCCAGGAGCGGCTCGAGCGTCGGGTTCGGGTAGAGGTCGCGGCCGAGGTTGATCACCACGAGCCGGCAGTCGTCACCTTCCCCGAAGTAGCGGAGGGCGAAGGCCTCGGGGCCGATCACCGCGCCGTGGATTCGCTCGCTGTTCTGGGCCTGGAAGATCGGGTCCTCACGCCTCAGCCTGAGCAGGTCGCGATGCAGCGTGTAGAGCCCGTCGTGCGAGCTACGCTCCGACAGATCCAACTTGGATGACGTGAACGTCTTCGGATCTCTCGGGTCGGGCAGGTATGCTTCGAGGTCCGGGTGCGTGATGCTCCGGAACTGGGCCAGGAACTCGTGGCGGCCCTTGCGGACCAGTTCGGCCAGCTCCTCGACGTGATCGGCGAAATAGAGGAACGGGTTCGACGCCCCGAATTCCTGCCCCTGGAAGAACATGGGAGTGCCGGGAGCGAGCAGCCAGGCCGCGGTCATCGCCTTGAACTCGGCGGGGCCGGTCAGGGTGTGGAGGCGGTCGCCGCGCGCCGAGTTCGAGACCTGGTCGTGGTTCTCGAGGAATGTGACGAAGTTGGCGGCGGGCAGGCCGAAGGTCGACGTTCCCCGGGGCTGCTTGAGGTATCGCGAGTACTGCCCCTGGAAGAGGAACCCCCACTTGATCGAGGAGATCAGCTCCTGCGGGGTCCCCTGGAAGTCGGAGTAATAAGCCTCGGCGCGGCCGGTGAGGGCCACCACCGCGCTATGGTGGAAGTCGTCGTTCCACTGGGCGTCGAGCCCCTGGCCGCCGCGCTCGAGTTCCCTGGTCCGGATCACGTCGCGGGCATCATCCTCGGCGATCAGGAGGATCGAGCGGCCCCGGGCCAACTCCCTCGTCCGTCGCGAGATCGCGGCGACGATATGCTCGTCCGAGTGGTCGTGGATGGCATGGACGGCGTCGAGGCGGAGCCCGTCGAGGTGGAATTCCTCGATCCAGTAGCCGGCGTTGGCGACGAAGAACTCGCGCACGGGCTCGCAGTGCGGGCCGTCGAAGTTGAGGGCGTCGCCCCACTCCGTCTTGTCGCGGACCTGGTGATAGTAGTTGTCGGAGAACTGGCGGTGGTACGCGCCGTCGGGGCCGAGGTGGTTGTAGACGACGTCGAGGATCACTCCAAGGCCCAGCCGATGCGCCTCGTCGACGAAGCGGCGGAAGGCGTCGGGGGAGCCATAAACATGATAGGGGGCGTAGAGGTCGACGCCGTCATAGCCCCAACCGAACTGGCCGACGAACTCGGCGACGGGCATGACCTCGATGCAGGTGATCCCGAACTCCTTCAACTCGGCGAGCTGACGCGCGGCGGCGTCCCAGTTGCCTTCCTGCGTGAACGTGCCGATGTGTAATTCATAAATGACCTGCCCCTTGAGCTGGAGGCCGGTCCACTCGGCGTCGGTCCAGGCGAACGTCGTCGGGTCGACGACCTGGGAGGGGCCGTGGGGGCCCTCGGGCTGGAAGCGCGAGACCGGGTCGGGGAAGGCGTCGCGGCCGTCGAGTCGGTAGCGGTAGAGGGTTCCGGGGCCCGCCGAGCCGATTTCGCCCGCGAAGTAGCCTCCCTCGGCGGCGGACAGGGGGAATGCGACGGGGTTTCCGTCTCCCTGCTCGCCCGATCCCGGCCCGCCGTAGATGAGGACGTCCACAGCCTGGCACTTAGGCGCCCACACTCGAAACCGAACCCCGCCTTCGGGTAATACGGCGGCACCCAGTGATAAGGAAGGGCGGTTCGCGTTTTCGGGCAATGGATTATCCTTGCCGGGGTAAGTTGCTTCTTTTCTTGACTTTGGTTCCTGCTCCAACACTCCACTCATCTGTGGATTCTCCACGATAAGCCGTCGCGTGTCAGCCATCCAGGTCGTGGCGGAAGGCTGTCGCCAGGCTTTCATTTATGGAATCGATGCGAGTTCGGCACAGGGCCTGGCACCAAACGTTCGGTGAGTCACGCGGATCCTGCGTAAGGTCCCGAGTGGCTCGCTCCAAGGCGAGACCGTGTCGACTGACGTCCGCGGCGAGGGCAGGGCGTCCCGTCGTTCATGGCTTCATGCAAAGCCGCAAGATTATGAGCGATCGAATGAATTTCGATGTCGCTCCCAATCCGATCCGACCCGGCAACCGGCTTGAAAATAAGGTTGAGGTCGCCGCCGGCGATGCGCGAGGATGGTACTCGATCGCGAGCGCCGTGGGATCTCGCGGCCGTCGACCATCTTTAGCAAATCACACGCCAATGTCTGGCCTGCGAGCCGCCATAATCGCGGACGAGTGGGACTTGATGCGCCTGGGGAGACATCGGCGCGGGCAAGATCTCGCACGATGAAGGTCGTTTGGTCACAAGGTCGCAGAAGAAATGAAGAAAATTGGATGTGTGGTGGGGCTGATTTATGGGAGGGATTCGTCGAAGTTCGGCAAGGGGATTCTCTGACTCGTTTTCAGTTCGGTTCCGACGAAACCGCTGGAAGATTGATTCGAAAAGGGGAATAACGAGAAGAGGTAAACTGATAAAAATTCATAAACAAAAACACTTTTAATGTTATTGGCAAGTTGCTGGCGGAATGAGAGAACTGCCTTGGGTTTCCTCGCTATGTTCATGGTGTTGAATACGACGAAGAAAAAGACGTGGCCACAGCGGTGACTCTTGCAGATCCGCTCCATGGCGAGAAAGTAAAGTGATCCGCCGGTCGCCCTCAATGAGCGGAAGACCATGGCCAGATGAAGGGGCGAGCTTCTTTAGACGTCCAACCCGATTGCGATTAGCTAATATGCAAATGTAAGAACGAAAACTTGGTTGAGATCGAACGTGGTGCCTGCTGGGTCTCAGGCTTCGATGAAGTTATCCCTGGCTCCTCATGCGAGGCGCGTGGTCATGGCATGGTGACCCGGATGCCGGTCGGCCGAGCTCTGAGTCATTCAGAGAGGTTGTCGTATATATTGTCGAAAATATGAATAATAAGAATGTGCGAATTGGAGAGATGCGGAAGGCGGATTATCGCCCGCCCGGAGCCTGCTGGGCCTCGGCTTCGATGGCTCGATAGGCGGGGAGGCCGAATCGCCGGATGATCTCGCGCTCCATACGGTCGTTGTAGGCGTCGACGGACCTGCGGAGGCCTTCGTTGACATCGCAGCCGGCGACGCCCTGGACCGTCACCCCGAAACGCTGCTTCATGAGGCGTGCGTATTCGGGATGCCAGGCGGCCGGCAGGCCGTAGGACTTCAATCGAAGGGTTCCCGCCGCGATGTCATGAGCGGCGTCGGCAAGGCCACTCTCCTCGGGGCCCGAGCAGGCGGGGAGAGCGAGTAAGAGCGTCAGGAGTAGCGAGAATCCGGGCCGGAGGCGCTCATGAAAGCTCATCGGGCGGCACTCCGGGGAGGATTGGCTGACCGCATCAGACCAGGGGCGCCGCGGTGTCGATGGGAAAGACGCGCCCCTGATTCTTGATTCAGGCGCGCTGGTTCGGCGGGTGGATGACGCGGACGGGCTCCTTGCGATGGCGCTGGCCTCGGGTCAAGATGCCCCCGAGGCGGCGGTCGAGGGCCTCGATGGCGGCGTCGAGGATGCCCCGGGCCGTGTCGAGGTGCTGGGGCCGGAGGGCGTACGGGTCGCGGGGGAGGCCGGTCCTGGGGTAGCGCAGGCTCTCGGGCGGGATCGAGAGGCCGGGGGGAACCTGGCGTGATTCCAGGGGTTCATAGACCCCGTCGCGACGCGGCGAGCGATAGTAGGCGCGTCGGGATGCGGCGGGGCCGGGGTAGGTCCACGAGTTCCGGAGCGAGAGCAACTCGGCGAACTGGGGCCAGGGGGGCGTGTCGGGGTCGATCGAGCCGACGGTGCCGTCGGCGATCGCGGCCGGGAGGAGCCGCCAGGTCTCGGCGAGGGGCAGGGGCCGCGTCGGGTCGGCGATCAGGGCCGTCAACTCGGGTCGGCCGAGCTCCACGGCGGCCTGATGCACGAGGGCCTCGGCGCTCGAGATGTAGAGGAGCAGGGCGCCGCGGGCGAGGCGGCTGGCCTCGCTCTCGGAGCGCTGGAGCCTGAGCTGGCTCTGCGAGTGGAAGTGGAGCGCGTCCTGGTAGAGGCAGTGGAACGGGCTGACCACCGTCTCGATCACCCACCCCGCCGCGTCGGGATCGGACCCCCCATTGAGGGGTTGGCGCCCGCGGTCGGCGACGGCCGAGTCGTAGCCCGACCCGCGAGCCGACCCGTGGTCTCCATCCAGCATGGTTTTCTTCCATTCCCTACGGGGATCGATCGTCCGTCCGCGTCAACATCTCGAAATCGCTCGATGTCGCCAGGCCCCGCGCGACGCCCTCGGCTCGACGATTCCAAGGCGAATTACCCCACCAGCCTACCACATTCGGATCGACGATAACATCAGTCCACCCATCCGAGTCCGTACAAAATCTCGCCTGATGTAGATCATAATTTGGTGAGTCTGGTGATTTGTCCACTGGTGTTCTTTTGTTGTTGGGCCAGCGGCCGAGATCCCGGTTCATGTCCTTCGGAGGGCCGGTCGCCGGGTTGTCCTTCGCCTTCTCGCCCTCGCGCTGATAAAACCGAGGGATGGACCGCTCGTCGGGCCCCTGGAAATCCCGATCCCCCCTTGAGGACGCATCGATGAATCGTCGCCTTGGAATCCTGCTCGGCCTTTTGCTCCTGGGATGGGGGCATGAAACACGTGCGCACTTCCTGTTCATTCGGATCAGTCCGATGGCCGAGGCCGGTCGCACGGCCGACGTCTTCTTCAGCGAGCAGGCGGAGGCCGGCGACCCGAAGTTCGTCGACAAGATCGCGGGGACGAAGCTCTGGCTCCAGTCCAAGCCCGGCGTCTTCGAGCCCCTGATGGTCCGCAAGGGGGTCGATCGGCTGCGGGCCTCGATCCCGTCCTCGGGGTCGCTGTCCGTGATCGGCGAGTGCGTCTACGGCGTCCTGGCCCGGCCCAATCAGACCCCATTCTTGCTACGGCACTATCCGAAGGCGATCGCGGGGCGTCCCGAGGAACTCGCCGCCCTCAAGCCTCGGGCCGAGATCCCGCTCGAGATCCAGGCGACGATCGAGGGGGATCACCTCCGCTTCCTCGCCCTGCAGGACGGCAAGCCGCTGCCGGACGCCACCCTGACGACGGTCGACTCCGACCTCGCCGGCGTCGAGATCAAGACGGGAGCCGACGGGACCGCGACCTGGATCCCCTCGGCGCCGGGGCGATACTCGGTATACACGGGCGTCGTGCGCAAGACCCCAGGGCAGCACGAGGGCAAGGCGTATGACGAGATCCGCGAGTTCGCCACCATCGCCTTCGCCTGGCCGCTCGTGGATCCCAAGGGAGATGCCGAGGCGATCAAGCTCTTCAATGACGCCCTCACCGCGAGGGCCGTCTGGAAGGACTTCCCGGGGTTCTCGGCTCACGTCAAGGGGGAGATCGACGGTCGACCGTTCGATGGCAAGGCCGTCGTCAGGGGAGACGGCTCGGTCTCGGTGCAGGTCGATGACCCGGTGGCCCGCCCCTGGCTCGAGAGCCAGCTCGGCTCGATCGCCATGCACAGGAGCGTCGACGACTCCGACACCCAGACGGTCCTCCGATTCGGCGACGACGATGAGGAGCATCCGCTGGGCCGGCTCCTGACCTTCGATGGCGGCGAGTCCAGCTCGAGCTATCGCGTCAAGGACCAGCAGATCATGGTCGTCAACCGCGAGATGGGTAAGCGCAAGATGACGATCACCGTGCTGGACAACGAGCGGAATCGCGACGGCCAGTATCTGCCGAGGAGCTACGTCGTGCATTACTGGGACGCGGCCTCGGGCAAGGTCGAGCGCGTCGAGACGACCCAGGAGCGCTGGCATCGCCTCGACTCGTGGGACCTGCCCACGCTGCACGTGACCACCTCGGCGACGGAGGCCGGGCTGTCGATCAAGAGCGTGACCCTCTCCGAGCACAAGCTCGGCGAAGAGAAGGCCGCCGCCAAGTGATCGACCGGCTTTGGACCAACCCCACGCAAACGAACAGGCCGCCCCGATGGATGGGCGGCCTGTTTCGTTGGGTTCGAGGTGACATCGGCCCGATCAGGGGCGGTTCAGGTCGATCGGGGCGAAGCCGCTGGGGGCCTGCTGGGCCTCCTGCTCCGGCCTGGGTGCCGGGGGCAGGGGCATCGGCGGGGCCGCGGTCGGGTTGCGCCAGACCAGCTCGCGAGCCAGGAGTAGGTTCCCGTGATACTGCGTCGTGGGGTTGCTCTCCGTATAGTAAGCGATCGCCGTCGAGTTCAGCTTCTTCGCCTCGAGGAGGTAGGCGAGATTCGTCTGCGCCCCCCATCGGAACATGAAGAAGTACGGCTGGTTGGCCCCCGGGGCCGGGAGGTTCCGCAGGGTCGCGGTGAAGAACCGCTCGGCGTTCATCGTGTCCTGGCGCTCGAGGTGGGCGAGGGCGAGGAAGTAGGCCGAGTAGTGGTCGATCGCCGACTGGATTTCGGGGTGGATCGGATCCTTGCCACCGACGACCGTGGCGCCTTCGGCATAACGCATGGTCATATAGCTCTGGATCGCATCCGGGACGTCGCCGCGCAACTGCTTGATCCGTGCGTAGAGCAGCGGGAACCTCGAGTCGAAGAGGAGCAGCGCCTGCTGGGTCGCCTGGACGAACTTGGGGTCGGTGAAGAGGCGATTCACGACCATCACCGGCAGGTTCCAGAGTGAGACCTTGCCCGCGTGGGTGCCGAGGGCGCTGGCGAACTGGTCGCGCTGGTCGGCCGGGTCGCGGAAGAGCACGGTGCGGTTCTTGCCCACCAGGCTCTTCTGCAAGAGGAGCATCCGGGGTGAGAGGTAGCCGGGGCTCGAGTCGAGTAGTACGCCGATCTTGCTGGGGCTCTCGAGCAGCACCTTGCGATTGACGGGGTAGGGGGATTCGCCAGGGAGGTCGAGGCGGTCGAGGATCTTTGGGTCGTTGAGGGCGTCTTCGAGGGTGGCGACGCCATTGCCGTCGGGGCCGGGGATCGCCAGGCCGATCCGGTGATCGAACAGGTAGAGCTTGTGGTCGATCAGAACCGCACTGACCCAGGGGGTCTCGTCCTTGCTCTCCGCGGGCGTGTAGGTGAGGATGCCGACGTCGATGCCGAGCTGGCGGCAGAGCGACATGAAGAGCCAGCCTCGCTCGGACCAGGAGCCTCCCCCCTCGGTGGCCATGCCGCGGAGCAGGACGTCATAGGGCCTCGCCTGGGCCTGGCCGATCCCGGGGACGGCCAGCGACTGCGGCGGGACCAGGACCACCTGGCGGATCATCCAGTCGAAGAGCCGACGGACGCGGGTCAGGTCGTCCCCCGTGCCGCCGATCCTGGTGGCGATCCCGTGGTAGAGCATGCAGTCTTCGAGGTGCCGGGCGTCGGGCAGCTCGAACGTCGGGCGCTCGAGGACCTTGATCGACTCGGCCGGGAACTGCGTGAGGACGAATTCGCGGGCGACCTTGCTGAGCAGGTACTCGTCCGGCTTCGTCCCCTCGAAGTAGTTATTGAGCTTGGTCGTCGCCTGCTCGAAGTTGGCGCCGCCGGGCTTGATGGCGGCGGTCTGGATCAGGTTGATGACGCTCTCGAGGATCACCGGCTTCATATCCGGGTCGCCGTTGTCGATCGCGAGCGGCGTCGTGGAGGCGGCTTGATCCTTCCCGGCCTCCGTGTTCGTCGCGGCCTCCGAAGGGGAGTCGTTGATCGTCAGAGGCGGCGGTGCGGTCGATGAGTAGTCGCAGCCGGCCAGCATCGGGAGAGAGCCGAGGCCCAGGCCGAGGAGGATGGACCAGGGAAGGACGCGCCGTTTCAAAGGTGCACTCCTGAAGATCCGTCGGGAGAATCGGGTCCGAGCACGTCGACCGGACGGATCGACGTTGGATCACGACCCTGGACGAGTCCGACGGTTGGGTCGCGAATTCGATTTCGTGATCGAGATACGGATGCAGGTAAGGATGATTCCGTCGCCGGAGTTTCCAACTCCCCCATTTTGCGGAGAAGCGCGGGGCGCGGCGAGGCCATTGCCGAAAACTCCGGCCATTTTTCTACGATACGTGCGGCGGGCGAATCAGGTTCGCCGCATTTCGGGCCGCGACCCTGCCGCCTTGGCAAACTCGACGGAGGTCGTGCCGGGGTTCGCGGTCGGGGAAAGATTCCGTCCGGCCTGAAGCCGCGAGGTTCGAGCCGTCAGGCGCAGGGGACGAGGACGTCGATGGCGTCCGGCAGGACCTCGACGGTCCAGTCCCCCTCGGCCGTGGCGTCCGAGGCGATGTAGCCGCCAGGGTCGCCGTCGAGCTGGACGGGGACGGACTCGGCCGAGGAGATCGTGACGCGGCGGACCTTGCGATGGTAGATGCCGGGGCGGTGGAGGTGGATCCCCCGGGCGACCAACCAAAGATAGCGTAAGGAACGGAGCGGCCCCGCGTCTCGGAAGACGACGAGGTCGAGCCAGCCGTCGTCCCCCTTCGCCGTCGGGGCGAAGGGGAGCCCCAGGGCGTAGCGGGGGAGGTTGAACAGGAAGGCGGTGGCCCCGACCAGGGTCTCCTCGGCGCCGGGGTCGGCGATGTTGAGGGTCAGGGTCGGGAAGCGGTACTGGAAGCTCGAGCGGAGCACCGGCTCGACGTAGGCACTCCGGTTCGTCGGGCGGGGGATGCCGGTCCGGCCGACTCGTCCCTGGTGGTGCCGCGTGACGACGTCGGCGTCGAATCCGATCCCGGCCATGAGCGTGAACCGTCGCGAGTCGGCATCGCCGAGGTCCATCCGCGAAACACGCCCCGCGGCGATGGTGGCGGCGAGCTGCGCGGGGTCTCGGCTCAGTCCGAAGTGCCGGGCGAAGAGATTCTCGGTCCCCGAGGGCAGGACGGTGATCGGCACGGACGGCCGCTCGTTGACGAGCGCGGCGACGGTCCCGTCGCCGCCGGCGGCGACCAGGCAGCGGCAATTCGATCCGAGCCTCGACTGGGCCACGAGAGTCGCGCGCTCTTCCAGGGTCCAGGCCACCTTGGAGGCCAGGCCGCGTTGCTGGAGCTCTCCGACGAGCCGCTCGACCCGCTTGCGGCTGCTGCCTCGCCCCGACCCGGCATTCGCCGCGATCCCCACCCATTGGCCCTGAGGATCGGTCCGGCTACCACTCCCCGAGGTGCTGGTCGTGTGAGAGACGATTTTCTCTTCCGGGATCGCGCCCGAGCCTTGCCAGTAGCCTTCGGTCATCTCGTGGCGCTCTCCTGCTCTCGGGGATGTCGTACCACCTCCGTGCGGTGAATAGCAACCTGCATGCTAGCATCTGACTGCGTGACGGTCAATCCGGGGGCGCCGGCTGCGACCGCTTCGCTCGGATTGTTAATTTGAGGGACCGAGGAGGATTTATGTAGGCAGTTGGAAGAGCACGGAGAGCATGGAAAGGATCACGGCAATTAACCACGTGACCCAGGCGTCAACTCTCGCCTTTCCAACGATGGTCGCGTGGAGGAGCGACATGAAGATCAGGCCGAGACCGACCGCATAAACCATCATCTCGAAGATTGCGAATCCACCCTCTTCGATCCGCCCGGGAAGGGGGTCGAACATGATGGCGAAATGAGCGCAGGCCCCGAAGCCGAGGAATGCCAGACCGAGGACCCAGAGGCGTATGCGCATCTTTGAGATTGTTGGAGTTGGCGGATCGTGGTTCGCGGGGCTTCGCGCAAGAAAAAGCCCCCGATGGACGAGGGCTCGAGGTTCACGTTATCGGCGAGGCGGGGGCAAATCCCTGGCGATCTCAGTGGGCGAGGGCCGTGGGGCGTACGCGCCTGGTGCCCGAGGCCGGGCCGCCGACGAGCTCGCGGTTCTGCTGGAGGAGCTGTTTGAACTCCTTGCGCAGGTTCTGTAGGTCGTTGAGGAGCTTGGTGTTCTCCTCGTCGAGTTTCTTGACCGAGGCCACCGCCGCATCTTTCGCGGCGCTCTCGGCGTCCTTCTGGGCCTTGCGATTGTCTCGGGCGTTATTCGCCGCCTCGACGGCCGAGTGGAGCATCTCCACCTGGTTGGCGACGGCGGTCTGGATCTGGATCATCTCGGCCTTGCCTCGCTCGACCTCGGCGATCTTGGATCGGAGCAAGGTCTGGTCGTCGAGGGCCGACATCTGGGTCAGGGCGATCTGATCCTGGAGTTCCTGGATCTTCGCCTGATTGGCCACGACCTGGGGCCCGAGGTCATTGAACTGCTTCTCGAGCTTCGCCACGGCCTGAGTCCATTCGGTATTCAGGTTGGCGACGGCCGAGACCAGGATGATCCAGACGGGCAGGACCAAGAGGAACAAGACGATGAGGACTTTCCCGGCGGTAGACATCGAACCTCTCCTGCCTGCATGCGGGAAATTCGTTAAATCGTTTCGAGCTGCGTCGGCGAGTTGGTGTCGCGGTTGGGAAAGGGCTTTACCCTCAGCGCACCGGCGCAGGATATCTCAATATAACCTGCGTTCTCTTAAGTCGCCAAGCGCATGGATCAAGGTCGTTTGGGGAATTTTGGCGATCCTGGGAATTGTGCCGCGTTTGACGATGTTTGGACCGGCTTCCTACAATCGAAGTGCCCGCCCCGTCTGATCCCGAAGGCCTAGCTGATTTGGGCCCGAGGCGGATCAAACCCGTAAGGACTTTCTCGCCCATGCGTCCGACGTATCAGGTCACCGAGTTGCTGGGTGATGGAATCGGCCCCGAACTCTCGCGCGCCGTGCACAGGCTCTGCGAGGCGCTTCCGATCCACCTCGATTTCCTCCCGGTCGATCTGACCCTCGAGAACCGCCGCGCCCGCGGGATGAAGATCTACGACGAGACCGTCGAGGCCATCACCGCGACCCGCGTGGCCCTCAAGCACCCGACCATCACCGCCGAGGAGAGCCCGAACGCCATCCTCAGGCGACGCCTCGACCTCTCCGTGATCCACCGCCCGGTCTATACTATTCCCGGCGTCCCCACCAACTTCCGCCGTGAGCTGGACCTGGACATCGTCCGGATCGCCACCGGCGGCACGTACGACGACCCCGGCCGTCCGATCGGCGAGGATGGCGCGGTGAGCCTCCGGATCGTCGAGCGGCGTCCCGTGCTCGAGGCCGCCCGCTATGCGTTCAGCCTCGCCCGACGGACGGGGAACAAGCGGGTCACGAGTGCCTCGAAATACACGATCCAGCGGGCGACCGACGGCCTCTTCGAGAAGGTCGTCAAGGAAGTCGCCGGGCAGTTCCCCGAGGTCCCGCACAACGTCGAACTCTTCGACGCGCTCCTCGGCAAGGTCATCATGGCCCCCGAGCGGTTCCAGATCGTGCTCGTGCTCAATGAGTACGGCGACTTCTTATCGGACATGGCCTGCGGCCTGGCCGGGTCGCTCGGCATCGGCGCGAGCGCGAACCTCGCGTTCGACCCGGCCGCCGTGGTGAAGGTCGCCCTCTTCGACGCCGCGCACGGCACTGCGCCCGACATCGCGGGAAAAAACCTGGCGAACCCCTCGGCGATCTTCCTGGCCCTCTCGCTCCTGCTCTACCAGATCGGCGAGACCGACCTCGGCCGGATCGTCAGGACCGCGACGCTGGACCTCCTCCGCGAAGGCACGCGGACCAAGGATCTCGGCGGCCAGGAGTCGACCGACAGCTTCACCGCCGCCGTCGCCGCCGAGGTCGCCCGTCGTGCCACCCCGGTGACCCCTGCCGGCCCCTGAGCGGGCGAACCCGAAGTCGCGGTGGCGTAGTCCTGATGGATGACGTCACCGCAGCCTCTTCGGCTCGTTAGCCTTCGCTCGGAGGACCCACATGGACGCACCTCGCAGGATCGGCCCATCGCGAGACAAGGTGCGAGGCATGATGGTGGGCGTCGGCATCGGCGACGCCCTGGGGATGCCGGTCGAGGGATACTCGGCCCAGCGGATCAGGCGGGACCATCCCGAGGGCATACGCACCTACCTGAGCGGCGACGGGCACAAGCTCTGGCACGGCACCCCTCGAGGGACGACGACCGACGACACGGCCTTCACCAAGGTCGTGATGCGCTCACTGATCGAGGCCGGCGGCCTCGACATTGACAGCCAGGCCGCATATCACGTCGCCGCCCGCGGCATGCCCGGCGGGATGGGCAGGAACACCAAAGAGGCGCTCGACCGCCTCGCGGTCGGGATCTCCTGGCGTGAGAGTGGCAAGGTGGGGTTGGAGAACCGCGGGGCCGGCAATGGCGTCGTGATGAAGATGGCGCCGATCGCGGCCCTCATGGCCGTAGACCCATCGAGAATCAGCAACCGGGCGATCGTCGAGTTCTCGGCGATGACGCACTATTCCCGGATCTCCGCCCGGGCGAGCGTCGTCCACGCCTCGGTATTGCGCGAATGCCTCTCCCGAACGCCCTTCGATCTGTTGGGATCGGCTGATGCGTACTCGCCCATGCGAGATCTCGTCGACCTGGCGTCACGGCTGAGTCGACTCGATCAACTCGCGGGCAATTCGTCAGAGGCGTATGCCATCGACCACCTTGATATCGGCGACAAAGATATCTCCATGCCCTTGCGGGACCTGCGGCTCGTCCTCGACGACGGGATGGATGGCGAAGCTGTCGCCCGAAGGTTCCACGACGGCAATGGCTTCCTCGTCTACTACAACTTGCCGTTCGCGTACGCGCACTTCCTCATCGATCCTTATTCGATCGAGACCCTCTACCGCGTGGTTGGCGCCGGCGGCGACACCGATTCCAACGCGAGCGTCGTCGGCGGGATGCTCGGGGCGTTGCACGGCCTCGGATTCTTCCAGGATCACCTGAAGGACGGGCTCCGGGATTATGCGGAGCTCATCGAACTGGCCGACGGCTTCTGCGAGAGGTTCGGGGTCGATTGAAACCGGTTTCGCGGTTGACCATTTCCAGGGGAATGCCTACCATTCCTTCGCTCGCCTCCTCCTGGAGCGGGCCTAGCTCTCTGGCCTCGGCGCCCACCTTGGGAGAGGTGGTCGCCGAGGCTTTTTTCGTTCGAAGTGTCGAGGATCGGGAGCAGTCGTGGGGAGTCGCCTTATGGCCTCCACCGCAAGGAGGCCCGGGCGTAAAGGTGGCAGCCACTGGAGGGTTCACGCCGGTGAATCGATGATCCCGGCAAGATTCGACCGGCTTTCGATCTGGGCGCGGACCGGGTCCTGCACGATGTCACGAATCCCTCGCCAGAGCGCACCCATGTTCGCCCCGATCGCGACGACCGCGATGACCACGACGCAGGAAACGGCATCGACGGAGCCGAGATCGGCATCGGCGATCGAACGTAGCGTCATCACCGGATTGACCACATCGAAGAGTTGTGGGGTGTCCATTCGGGACAGGAAGTGGATCACTTCGGCCACGACGATCAAAAGCAGATTGGCCAGGGCCAGGAGCGCAAGTACCTGATAAGAATAGGTTTGCTGGGACATGCGCCGCAGCAGTCGTCCGAGAAGCGTGCCCGCTCCGAGATAGATCACCGAATAGGCCGCCAGGGCGATCGCATACCGTGTGGCTAGCGGATCGTCCAATAGGTCGCTCATCGTAAACCAGGGGAGCAGGGCCGTCATAAAAATGGCGAGTAGTACCAGCGATGTGAGGGCATAAAGCAGCCCACGCGCCGCACCCGGCAGGAAGGGCGCCCACAGCACCCTCAGCAGGCGCGAGCGCGGCAGGCCGCGGCTCACTCGCCGCGAGAGGGAGTCGGGCGAGCCGACGAACAATAGCCCCACGGCCGTGATCTGCATCGCTGTCGTCGTCAAGATGGCGGTCAACGTGCTGGAAATCATGGGCGGCCGCTGGCGCACGACGAGGAATGTGATCAAGCCGATCCAGGTAAAGAGCCACTGCGCGCCCGTGGCCAACCGGATGCCCGTGCTGCGATTATCGGAATCGAAGGTGAGCTGCGCGATGGCCGCCTGCTCGCAGATATATCCGGTCGAAAGGCCGAGGAAGACGACCAGGACGAGCCCCCACCACGTATCCGCCTCGTCGAATCGGAGGCCGTTGCCGACCCCGGCCGCGGTCATGAAGCCGAAAAAGGTCATCATCCCCCCGGCGGCCATCGCGATCACGAAGAGCGACGAGAGGGTCTGGAAGGTCACATTGCGGGCCTGGGTGCCGATCGCCAGGGCGATCAGGGAGAAGCAGAGCGCGGTGATCAGGAGCATGACCAGCGAGAAGGTCACGTGGACGATATCGAAGCCCGGCAGGAGCGCCGTGAATGCGATGAAGGGGGCGATCGCGCAGTAATAAACCAGCACCTGCACTATCGCGCTCAGGGTCTTGCCGCGGACGATCTGCGCGGGCGAAAGTGCCGTGATTTGCAGCAGTTCGAGCGTCGTCTCGGTGCGCTCCTCGACGATGCTGCGGAAGGTCGAGAAGGGGACGATGACCAGCGTCGCCACGCAGAGGGCGAACAGGAATCCCGCATAGAACAAGACGGCCGAAGACCCGTAGTCGATCGAATCGCCCAGGAACGACACGCCGAAAATCGAGGCGGACCACGCCGCCAGGAGCAGGATCAGGAACGTGAGGGCGAACTGGCGGCTCTTGAGCGCCTGGCGCACCTCCTTCACGACGATCGGATTGAACCGGTCGCCCAGGTGCTCGAGCCGGGTGATGATCGTTGAGGACGCGCTCATTGCGTGATCCCCCTGGTGATGGCCATGAACGCATCCTCCAGGCTATCGACCCGGCCCCGGAAATCGACCACCTCGAGATCGGCCTTGATGAGCCGCCTGAGGATCGCCGCCAGCTCGGTTTCATCGCCGTTGAACTCGAACGTGGCGACCCGATCCTCGAGCTCGACGTTCCGCACGTAAGGCTCCTGGCGCAGGAGGTGCCCCAGCTTGTCGGCGTCGCGCAGCACGCGGACCGAGATTGCCGGTTTGTCGGCCCGCCCCTCCGAGGAATGCTGCGCCTGCATGATCTCCGTCATCGTGCCGCTGGCCAGGAGGCGCCCCGCCTCGATGATCGCGGCCGAGTCGCAGATCTCGCCTAGCTCGGTGAGGATGTGCGAGCTGATGAGCACCGTCTTGTGCTGCTCGACCGCCAGGACGTGGATGAGCCCCCGCAGCTCGATGCGGGCCCGGGGGTCGAGCCCGGCGGCCGGCTCGTCGAGTATCAGCACCGCGGGGTCATGGATCAACGTCCGCCCCAGGGCCAGTCGTTGCGACATCCCTTTGGAGAGGGTCTTGATCGACTTGTCCGCGAGCTTCCGCAGCTCGGTGAAGACCAGGACGCGCTCGACGGCGTCGCGCCGGGCGTCCCCCGAGAGCCCGTAGGCTCTCGCGAAAAAATCAACATATTCCACGACATCCATGTTCGCGTACTTGCCGATGCTATCCGGCATGAAGCCGACGATGCGGCGGACCTTGTCCGGGTCGTCGATGACCGAATAGCCATGGATGAAGACCTCTCCCTCCGTCGGGATGTCGAGCGTGGCCAGGATCCGCATCGCGGTCGTCTTGCCCGCGCCGTTGGGGCCGATGAACCCCATGACCTGGCCCGGATAGACCTTGAGCGAGACGCCATCGACGGCCCGGAGCCGGCCGAAGTGCCGGTGCAGGTTGCGTAGCTCAATCGCTGGCGTGCCGCCATCGCCGTTTGATGTCGTCATGATCGTCTATGTGTCGTTTATATTAATAGGAGCCGAGCAGGAGGTGATATCCCGCCTGTTCGATAGTCGGCCCGACTCCCGTGTCGACCCCGGGGTTCTGGCGGAGGACCGCCAGGAAGGAACGCGGCGGGAGGCACGTCTTCTGGGCGGAAAGGTCCTGGGACCACGTTCGAATCTGCCGCTCCATCAGATTCGAATCGAAATGCGGATTGGGAAGGCCCGCCATCCCCGCGAAGAATCGCTGGCGACGATTGAGCAGCGGGGTGAAGGTGGGCGGGGTGAAATCGTCGGGAAGCTCGGGATGGTTCCGGCCCAGGAGCCGGACGAAGGCCGACCGATCCTTGACAGAGAGGTCGGACAGCGGCCCGGTTGCTTTGGGTTGGACATTCTGCGCCGACAGGAGCCGGCCCGAGGCGTCGGCCACGAGCACGGCCTCGAGCTCCCAGGGCAGTCCGTTGACGATGGCGAGGCCGCCGTCCGGTCCCGGCTTGATGTCGACGCGTGCTTTCTGCTCCGCATGGCTCACGGTCAAGAACTGCGTCCGCGTCCGTGACATCAGCCAGCCCGAGGTCAGGGCCTGGTTCTCGGTCCAGTCGACCGCGAAGATGCCCGGCGCGGTCGTAGGTGGGAAGACGGGATAGACGGCCGTGTCCCTGGAAAACTGCATGCCGCGTGCGGGGGCCAACCCTGCGAAGAGGGACAGACGCGCGAACGTGACCGCCGAACGGCTCTCCTGGTCGAGCACCGTCAGGCTTCGGATCCGCGACCGGATGCTGAACCCATGCGCGGCGACCGAATAACTCACGAGAAGCACGCTCGTCACGAGTGCCGTGGCCGGCACCGTCACGAGGAGCATCCACAACAACCGCTTGCGCCTGAGGTAGAAATAATTCACGGGCCCGATCAGGGCCGCGAAGGCGGTGATCAGGACCATGAAGCCGTAGACGGGAACCCCGTGGATGTTGGGATTCATGAAGTTGTAAAATTCTTCGGTTCCCACGTCGGGCGCAACGCCATACCGTTGTAACCATGAAGAGCGAGGTGGGGCGACGCTCCCCAAAAACAGGGACCAGCTATCGGACGAGTCGGGCCATTGACCGGGAAACGCGCAAACCAATCCAAGCATGAGTTCATGCGAGGCGAAGAGTGCTGACGAATCTCGCCCCCCCGTTTTCGCCCAGCCCGGACCTCCCGCCTTCTTGCTGTTCAATCCGAGCAAGCGCTCGAGGGTCTCGAGGTCCCCGGGGGATGCGCCTGCGTGGTGGACGATCAGGTTTCCGCCGCTATGGACCCATTTCAGGAGAGCCGATCGCACCGGCGGCTTGAGGCCCGCGAGGTCGTCGCGCGAGATGGCGACGAAATCGAGCCCGCTAAAATCAATCCAGGACTCGGGCAGGCTCTCCGGCGGGACGACTTCAGTGATGACGGACGCATCCGACGTATTCTGAATGCTGAAGCCATTCGATTTGCGCGGGCCGCCGCCGACCGCTGTGATGTAATCCGTGCAATCCTCTGGCCGGGATGAGACCACGAGCATGGCAGGTGACGTGTCCACGCCAAACGACGCCGCGCCGCCGACCACGCGCACGTGCGATGACAGTTCGCCTCGTCGATCGTAGACGCGAAGGACTCCCTGCCGGAACGCCGCGAGCGGGATGGAAAGCGTGAAACGGACCGTCTCGCCATCACCCACAGCGACAACACGCCTGACCGTCGCCCCGCGCGTCTGGTCGGATGAAGTCACCTCGAATAACAACGATCGCGCGCCCGCCTGATTCGAGACCTCCACCCGCACAGGAAGGTATCCGCCGACAACGCCTCCCGCCCAGCGTGAGTCAGTTCGAATCAAGAGATCCTCGCCGGCGGTCGTTCGCTCCTCGCCGGAGGCGAAAGCCGAGGGAGGCGTGGCCTGCATGAAGGCAAGAACGACAAATGCCCATAAGAACGATGCGCAGGGCCGACGAAAGGCAGAAGAAGAAACTCCCCACTCACCAAGGAGCGAGATTCGCCCACTCGATTGGCCCATCAGCCGTTCTCCTGGCCGCGGCGATACCATGCCCGGCGATTGATTGAATCCCAAAATCCACCGGCACGAGATCATCAGAATGCTGACCCGTCAGAGTCCCGACGTGCGTGACATCGTAGAGACGGAGCTCTCTCGGCACCGGACCGGTAGTCGCCAGCGTCCGATCCATCAGGATCGCGGCGACTACCGCCCAGCCGATAGGCCGAGGATCTTCCTCCTGGCTCTCCGAATTAGCGACCCGAGTCACTCGCAATCGGAGTGATGGGGAACAGACTGGCGGCGATGCTCGTGATGTTGAGCCCGGCCGAGCTCCCCAGGGCAACGCGAGGGGCCGAACTGTTCGGCATCCGGCGCGTCATCATTTCGCCCTTCTCGCCGACTTGCGGGGCTCGAAGCGTGTTGAGGAACGCAACCAGTTCCTCCTGCTGAACTTCGGAGAGGCCCGCGAAGCGAGTCGCAGAATGCGCCGCCTGGCCGGCGTGCAGCTTGATGGCCTCGGCAAGGGTGGCGGCCCGGCCGTCGTGAAGATAGGGTGCCGAATCCGCGACGCCCCAGAGCGGCGGCGTGCGCCATTCGCTGGCGGACGTCATCGAGCTACCGTCGAATTCCTCCGGCGTGGACGGCTCTTCCCCATAGAATCCGCCGCCGCCGAGTCCCTCGCCCATCTCGTGCAGAAGTAGATCGCTGTAGATCCCTTGGGCCTCGGCCAGATCCTGAGTGTGGCAGTTGTTGCAGCCGATTTGCTTGAAGTGTTTCTTGCCCGCGGCGGCGCGGTCGGCCTCGGCCGGGGAGGAGGGGGTCACTTCTCGAGGCAGCGGCAGCGACGCAATATAGGCCGCGATCTGTTCGCATTGCAGGTCGGTGAGGTCGAGCCCTGGCGGACGATACCCGGGTTGCGACAGAGATGCCGGCTGGGCCTGCAGGGGATTGCCGAGTCCCAACTCGTTGGCGCATGCGACCTTCACGAACTCGGATAGGCTGCCGACGTTCCCCTTCCATCCGAATTTCCCGACGCGATTGCGGGACAACTTCGCGGCACGCCCGGCGGGATTCCCTCCGCCATTGATAGCCAACAGGCCAACCTGAAGGCGCTGATTGCGCTCGTTGGCCAGAATCGCCGCGTCAGGGATCGCGTCGATGACGCTCGCACCGAAGAGGGCCGGTGTGTTGCGCTGGCCGATGTCGGTGTCAGGGATGGCGGCGGTCTGTACGATCTGGACGCCGGTCGTCGGATTGGTGGGCTTGGGTAGAAGCTCCTGGATGTCAGCCAGCGTCGGCCGGCTCTTGTTCGGGAACTTCGGCGAGATGTTCTGCAGCGTTTCCTGTGAGGCCGCGTCGATCGCGAAGTGATGGATCACCCCGCGGCTGGCACCCACGCCGGCCTTCGGTGCTTTGGTGAAGACTGTGACGTTATGCTCCAGCCCACCGCTCCCTCCGACTCCCCCCTGCTTATGGCAGGCGACGCAAGAGGAGGCATTGAAGACAGGCCCCAGACCGTCGCCGCGGGCGGCCAGCGGATCGCCGGGCGTCCACTCGTGGAGGAAGAGGTCGCGTCCAGCTTGCGACGCCTGGGCATCGGTTTTCGGTCGCCCCTCATACCGCAACAACCAGCCGGTTGCCCGATATCCGACGGGTACTATCACTGCCAGCAGCCCCACCCAGCATAGCGTCCCACATAACCGTTTCATGATGTGGTCTCTCTCAGGATCGTCCCGATGAAGCCCCGTTTCGCTGAAAGCAGGCGGACGTCGGCGTACCGACGACATCAGACACAACGTAGGCGACGCCTTGGCGGATCATCGGATATCGGCCGAACGACTTTCCGCAGTGACCCTATGCGATTCCTTCCGAGTCGACTGAACGTCGCAGAGTGGCTCGACTGGGTTTCGACAAATGTCAGAATAGTCGCGGCTCAACTAAATTGCAAGGAGTGCGGGTCGGACAAATATGATTCGTTCCACGGGCTCAAATATTCGACCGACCGGTTATAGCGGTCGAGGTGATCGCCGAGGCTTTTTGCATTCGAAATGACGAGGCTCGGGCTGGCGTGGGGAGTCGTCCCATGCCTTCGGCCCGAGCCAACATACGCCTGCGATCGCAGGGGGATCTCGCTTGCGTCGCGGCGGATCAGAAGAGTTCGGAGATGGCGCGTCCGCCCTCGACGACGATGGGGGTGGGGCGTCCCTGGGCGCTGACCCACTGGGCTTCGGGGTCGATGCCGAGGTGGGTGAAGACGGTCGCGGCGAGGTCTTGCGGAGTCACCTTGCGCTCGAGGACCGAGTCCCCCTTGCGGTCGGTCGCGCCGATGACCTGCCCATGCCGGAGGCCACCCCCGGCGAGGACCATCGACATGACGTTGGCCCAGTGCTCGCGGCCGGCTTCGGGGTTGATCGTCGGGGAGCGCCCGAACTCTCCCATCATGATGATCAGGGTCTGGTCGAGGAGGCCGCGGGCCTCGAGGTCGAGGACCAACGTGCTGAGGGCCTGATCCACCTGAGGCAGGAGGGGTTTCAGCCCTTTCTCGATCCCCTTCCAGATGACGTTGTCGCCGTGGTGGTCGAAGTACCCCCAGGCGCCGCTGACGAGGACGTACGTCACGCCCGCCTCGACCAATCGCCTGGCGAGCAGGGCCTTGGTCCCCAGGCTGTCGCGACCGTAGGCGTCGCGGAGGCGGGGGTCTTCCTTGTCCAGCTCGAACGCCTTCTGGGCCTTGCCCGAGCGGACCATGTCGAGCGCCTGTTGGGTGTAGCGGTCGACGAGCTGCATGTTGGCGCCGGCGTCGATGTCGGATCGGAGCCGGTCGAACTGCTGGCGGAGGGAGTCGCGGCTCGAGAGCCGGTCGAGGGTCACCCCTTTGGGCATCGTAAACCGGCCGGCGAGCTCGCTCCCCTTGACCGGTTCGAACGCCGATCCCATGTGCCCCGCACCCCAGACGTCGGAGACCCACGTCTCCGCCAGGCCGACATAAGGGGGCATCCCCGGGTCGTTCGGCCCCCGGAATTTGGCGGCGATCGAGCCCATCGACGGATACCCGCCGCCGTCTCGGCCGTCGTCCGTGCGCCTGGCGAGCGGATTCCCTGCCTGGAGCGTGATGGGCGTATGGTTGCTGGCCGAGCAGTCCATCGAGCGGATGACCGTCAGCTTGTCCATGATCGCGGCCTGCCTGGGCAGGTGCTCGCAGAACCGGACTCCCGGCACCTTCGTCGCGATCGTGCCGAAGGGCCCTCGGATCTCCGAAGGCGCATCCGGCTTGGGATCCCACATATCGATGTGGCTCGGCCCGCCGGATAACCAGAAGAGGATCACCGACTTGGGCGGCCGGGCAGGGGATGCCGTCTGGGCCCGAGCCTGGGCCTGGAGCCCGAGCAACTGCGCGGCGGAGAGCCCGGCGATCCCCGAGAGTCCTGCCCTGAGGAACCACCTTCGCGAGGTCGAGCCCGCCCGGATGAGGTCGAAAGCCGGCGGCTGCCAGCTCGAAGCCCCCCGCAGATGGCTCTCGACATGCGGCAATCGATCCGGTCGCTGTCCCACGGTCACCTCCCGCCACGAGGCGCAGGATGTTCGCCCTGGCTGGGGATCGACCGGTACCGCCTTCCCAGGTTTTCAGGAAGGCCGACCCGCCCGGATCCCCTTGCATCGTTGGGGAGAGGATACCCTCTGGTGGATATTTTTCCAACAATTCTTCAATGAGGTTCGTTGAGTCGTAATTCGTTGACGTGACTTGGCTTTCCAACGCGACCCGCCACGGGTTCAGAACCGCGAGGGGGGCAGGGTCAGGTGGGCGCGGTTCCTGGCCCGCTTCTTCAATTCATCGACTTGCGACCAGAGTTGTCGGCATTCTTCGCGTTCGGCCTCGGGGAGCGCGGCAAGGGCCGACTCGTCGCGGATGCCGGCGAGGTCGGGGACGACCTGCCAACGGCCCAGGCGCTTGGGGACCAGGGCCTGGTCGTCCTGGGGAGCTCCGTCGAGCCACTTGTCATACGAGGCGAGTTCCGCCTTGAGCCACTCGCGGGCCTTGCGGCGCCACTCCTTGCAACCTCCCTTGTCGTCCGGGTTTGCATCCTTTCCTTTGCTGCAGCCGGCGAGGGCTGCGGCGCAGGCGGCGTTGTAGCGACATTCCGACTTGCAGTCTTCCGCGAGCTTGGGCTCCCACGCGAAGGCCTCGCTCCAGAGCTTGGCCGAGGCCTCGTCCAGCTTCTTGCTTCGGCAGAGCCTGGCCAGTTCGGCCGACTCCTCGGCGCTGGTGGGCTTCTCCTTGCCGCAGAGGAAGTCGGGCAGCTTGCCATCCAGGGCCACGAATCGCTTGGCCTCGCGGACCTGGACGTCGGGCAAGTGCTTGGCGTACTTGCTCATGCTGCGATAGGGGATTTCCTGGAATTTGTCGAGGGCGGCGTCGAGCTTCCCCTCCACGAGCAGGGCCTTCCCGAGGCTCAGGTAGGCATCGCCGAGCTTCGGATCGAGCCGGATTGCCTCGCGGAAGGAGGCAGCCGCCTCGGCCGTCCGTCCCGTCTCGAGCAGGGCCTTGCCGAGCAACTCGTGGTTCTTGGGGTTCTTCGGTTTGATCCGGATGGCCTCCTGGAACTCGGAGACGGCCATCTCGCACTCGCCGCGTAACATCAGGACCTGGCCGATCTGCGAGGCGACCACGCACTCTTGCGGCCGGAGTTCCTTGGCCTCGCGGAAGATCTCCTTGGCCTTGATCGGCTGGCCCAGTTCGATCCAGGCGGCGCCGAGGCTGACCCGCGCGGAGACGTTATCGGGCTGCATCTCGATCGTACGCTGCAGGATGGCGGCGGCTTCCTCCACCTGCCCGTTGCCGTGGAGCACCAGGCCCAGGTTATGAAGCGCGAAGCCGCTCCTGGGCCGCACGGCCACGGCGTTCGAGAAGAAACGCACGGCCTCGGCGAAATTCCCGGAATGGATCAATTCTCGGCCGATCTGGCAGTTGATCCAGAATCCGTCGGGATGGACCCGCTGCGTCCTGCGGAGCAAATCCAGCGCAGTCTTGTTCTGCCCAAACGCCGAGAGGGCGAATGCCAGGGTGGATACGCTGGCTTCGGGGAGCCGATCCGTGTCGGCGGTCTCGGCGAGGCGGTCCAGGGTCTCCAGCACTTCCTCGTTGTTCTGGTGGCGGCTCTTGGAGTCGAGCGCCTCGCGAAGCCGGTTCCGCCAGGGGTCGGGATCCGCCAACTTGGCGATGGCGATGAGCCGGCGAGCTTCGGTGTGCTCCTGCAACTTGACGCGCCGGAGGAAGGTCCACTGGTCGAGGGCGCCGGCGATCTGGGTCGCGACCGGGCTAGAGGCGAGCCGACTCCCCGCCTCCTGCGGGTCGAGCTTCTCGACGTCAACGCCGTAGTCGCGGAAGGCCGTGGCATACTCCTCGTTGGCCCGCTCCGGGTCGAGGTGGACGCCGAGGTCGTTGTGGATCGTGGCGAAGCGCTCGACGATGTGCCGGTCGCGGACGATCAGGGTCGCCTCGTCGCGCTGGTGGCCCAGGGTCGTCAGGAGGTTCTCGACCCGCCCGCGCATCTCGGGGTTGCTCTCCCCCTCGACGAGCAGGGCCTCGGCCCGCTTGGCGGCCTCGATGGCGAGTTCCCATTCGGACAGGTCGCCCCCGACGTCCTGCCTCGCCTTGGCGCCGAGAGAGAGGGCCTCATCGTACGCACGGCTCACGACCTCGTTGGTCTTGGCGACCCTCCGGTTCCGGTCTCCGACAACCCAGGCCCAGGCACCTCCCCCGAGCAGTGCCGTGGCGAGCGTGGAGGCGGCCAGGGCGACGCTCAGGACGCGCCGCTTGCGCTCGCCGTGGGCTTTCGCCTCGGCCTTCGCCTGGGCAAGCTCGGCCGCGCGGAGCCGCTCGTCGACGCCCGTGATGTAGGCCGTGAGATCGGCCAGCACGACGCCCGCGTCGCGGAGCCGGTTTTTGGGGGCCGCCGCCAGGCAGGATCGGGCCAGGTCGACGAGCTCGGCCTCGGCCCCGCACGAGGCGAGGCGGGCGAAGGCGTCGTCGAGGTCGGCCCGCTCTGCCTTGCGGTAGAGTTCGGAGACCGTCTTCCCCGTGAAGGCGGGCTGGCCGGTGAGGATCTCGCAGAGGATCGAGCCCAGGCCGAAGACGTCGGCCCGCTCGTCGATGACGTCGAGGGCCCCCCGGGCCTGCTCGGGCGCCATGTAGGCCGGAGTGCCGAGCACCGAGCCCGCGTGAGACTCGCCGACGTCGGAACCGCTACGCACCGTGCGAATTGCCAGCGACTCGTCCTGGCTCCGGAGCGATCGCTCCTCGTCGGCCACGCCCCCCTGGTCGAGCACCTTGGCGAGTCCCCAGTCCATGACCTGGACCTCGCCGAAGTTCCCCACCATCACGTTGGAGGGCTTCAGGTCGCGGTGGATGACGCCTCGCGAGTGGGCATAGGCCAACGTCTGGCAGATCTGCTCGAAGATCGCCACGAAGCGGGGGCGGTCCTCCCCCGGATCCTTGCGAGACTCGAGTTGCGCGGCCAGCGTGCGCCCCACCACCATCTTCATCGCGATGTAGAACCGGCCGTCGGGGAAACGCCCCAACTCGTGGACCGGCACGATCCCGGGGTGCTGGAGCTGACCGCCGATCTGGGCTTCCTCGATGAATCGGCGCACCATATCCGGGTGGTCGCGATGCTTCTCCAGCAGGACCTTGATCGCCAGGTCGCGCCCGAGGTCGACGTCGCGCCCCTTGAGGATCACGCCGATGCCGCCGCGGGCGATCTCGCCGAGCAACTGGTACCGGCTCGACTCGCCGGTGAACTCGGGCATCTCCTCCGAGCCGGGTCGGACGGGCCGGGGGTCGTCGGCCGGGCCGTCGCGGAGCAGGACCCGAGGGGCAGGGCCGAGGCTCTCATCCAGGTTGTTCAGGACCCGGGACGGGGCGGCCGGGCCATGCACGTCGGAGAGCGTGTGCATGATCGCCGAATCCCTGGGGCGAGGCTGGGTCGCCGAGAGGCCCCCCTGGCCCTGGCGGATGTGCGTATAGGAAAGGTCGGCGCCCAGGCCGAGTTGGAGCAGGCACTGCGGGCAGAGGCCCGCCGGCGCATTGGCCACGAGCTTGGCGCCGCAGTCGGGACAGGTGTCGTCGTGCACCGTCATCGCTCACCCCGTCGAACCGGCCTTGCTTCACTCGAGGGCTGGAGGACGCCGTGGCGTCCTCGTTTCAGCCCTTGCGCAACACACAGCATCATTATTACTGAGGTTGGGAATACCAGCCGGGAGGTTACACCCGCGACCTTCGAATCGCTCAGGCCTCGAGTGCTGCGAAGAGGGCCCGGATCTCGTCGTCGACCTCATCGGGGTGGTCAACCGTCGCGGCGATCTCCTGCCGGAGGAGCATCCCGTAGCGCCTGCGGAGCCGATGCACGGCCACGCGGACGGCCCCCTCGCTGGAACCGAGCCTCGCGGCGATCGTCTCGTAGGGGACCGACTGCGGGCCTCGGGTCAGGACCACCCGGAGCTCCTCGAACGTCGCCGAGCGCCCGGCGTCGTCGTATTCGCGGTGCAGTTGGTCGAGGACGCGGCTCAACAGGGTCAGGGCCCAGCTCCGGTCGAAGATCCGTTCGGGGGTCAGTTCATGGGCGAGGTCGTGGGCGTATCGCCCCTCGGCGTCGCCGGCGTCGATGGAGAGCGGGGGCCGGCCTCCACCACGCTTCTGCGCCTGCTCCCGATCGCGATGGTCGGCGAGGTAGTGCCCGCAGACCCCCCTCAAAAAGGATCGGAACCGGCCGCGGTTGCGGTCGGCCTTGGCGAAGAGGTCGCGCTCCAGGATGTAGGCGAAGAAGTCCTGCGTCAGATCCTTCGCCTGCTCGGGCCCGTGCCCCTTCCGCCTGATGTAGGCATAGAGGGGATACCAATAGGCCGTGCAAATTCCGGCCACCGCCTCGTCGGCCCGGGAGCCGGCCATGTCGCCCGCCGCGACCACCCGACTCCAGCGCGTGGTCGGGAAGTGCGCCGGTGATGTTCGTTCGGGAGGTTCTGTCGGCAACGGCATCCCCTTCGCAAAGGGCCGGTCCTGCGCATCCAGCCGCGCAAGGCAGGCAAGCGACGCCTCCAAACCATTCTAGATCGGGCCCCTCGAGGCTTGCACGGAGAATTCCTATCGGAGTCCAATTCCTAAGTTGTTGGATGCGTGTCTGGGGCCGAGACAATCCGCGCCTCGCTCGCGACCCTAACCCGAGGCACGACCGCGTCGAACCCGCGAACGAGACGGCGCCGGCGATCCCTCAAGTCCGCCTCGAAGGGGCGCCGCATTCGGTCGACTCGGGGCCTCGTGCCGTCCGAAAACCTCTCTTGCCGAGGTGAGATGGCCAGACGATTCAAGCACCGCTCCCGCCCTGAGAGCTCGAATTTATGGAGACACGCCCGTTCGCCCGTTGCGTGAGTGCGGTCGTGACGATCGGCGTCGCCGCGACCCCCGCGCTCGCCCAGCGGCCCAACGACTATCATGCCGAGGGGGTTCGCCTCTACGAGGCCGGGCGATATCAGGAGGCGATCTCTTATTTCAACGTCTCGCTGGAGCGGAAACATCGCGACATCGAGGGGCACATCAAGCGAGGGAATAGCTACCTCAAGCTGAATCGGGCCGACCTCGCCCTGGCCGACTACAACAGCGTGATCCGGTTCAACCGGTTCTTCGCTCCCGCCTACATCGACCGCGGGATCGCGTGCATCATGCTGGGGCAGCTCGACGCGGCCGCCAATGACTTCAACTACGCACTCCAGCTTTACAACTCGCCGAGCTACACGTTCGACCCGGCCTCGTCGGCCTACTACGACAGCTCCTGGAACGTGCCGACGATCACCGAGCCGCTCAACTGGGATCCGAAGGGGACCCAGCGAGCCCTCGCCTACTCGGGGCTCGGCCAGGTCTATCATCGCTCAAGGCGCGATGCCGAAGCGGTCGAACAATACAACGCATCCCTGCGCCTGAACCCCAATGACACCAACACCCTTGCCGGGCGCGGGGATGCACTTCTCTCACTCGGGCAGGTCGACGAGGCCCTCGCCTGCTTCAACCAGGCGATCCAGCTCGCCCCGAACCATTCGCGGGCCTTCGCAAGCCGGGGCGAAGCCTTCTCCCGGATCGGGGAGACAGACCGGGCGCTCTCCGACTTCGACCTCGCCATTGCCCTCGACCCCGGCTCCACCCGAGCCCGACGCCTGCGGGCGTCCTTGCTCTCGGCGAACGGCCAGGGCGCTCGGGCCCTCGAAGACCTCGACGCGATCTTGCGAGTCGACCCGAAGGACGCCGGCACCCTGAAGGACAAGGGGGGCGTCCTCGTCCGCATGGGCAAGCCCGGACCGGCCCTCGAGTTCCTGGCCGAGTCGATCCGGCTCGATCCCTCGAGGGCCTCGGCCTACGTGAACCAGGGTGTTGCCCAGCGACTGCTCGGGGCCAACGACCTGGCCATCCTCTCCTTCGACGAGGCGATCCGCCTCGATCCCGGCCATGTCGGAGCCTGGACCGATCGGGGCCTCGCGCGGGCCGACCTCGGCCAGCTCGACGACGCCATCCGGGACTTCGGAGAGGCTATCCGCCTTAATCCCGAAAATGCAATCCCGCGAGTCGGCCGGGCTGAGGCTCTTGCGAGGCATGGCCGCCCGGGCGACGCCGTTCCCGATTACGAGACGGCCGCGCAACTTGCTCCCAAAGCTCCTTCACCCCTGATCGGCCTCGGGCATGCGCTCGACGCCCTTGGCCGACACGAACCGGCGATTGAGGCCTATAGCAAAGCCTTGCCGCTCGTCGGTCCCAACGAGTCCGCTACCCTCTATCGCGATATGGGCAACTCCCGTCGCATGCGACGCGATTGGTCAGGGGCCCTCGCCGACCTCGACAAATCACTCGAATTGCAGCCTCGGGATGCCGACGCACACGCCTTGCGAGGATGGACCCGCCTGATCGCCGATCGCGATGGCGGTGACGAGGATGCCCGCGCCTACCTTGACCTCCGCCGAGGCCACGACAAGTCCGCCCCCTACATGGCGATCCTCGGAGCCCTGGCATCTCGCCGGGCCCACCGCGACCAGGCCGCGTTGGCCTTCCTCGATGAGGGGATCGCCAACACCCCCTCGACCGCCTGGCCTGTCCCCATCCTCCACGCCCTCCGCAACGCCACGCCCCTCGAACGCCTGCTCGAAGCCAAGCTGAACCCCGGGCAGGACTCCGAGGCCCGCGCCTTCCTCACTCTCGACCGCATCGACTCCAACGACAAATCCACCTCGATCGCCGCCTTGCGCCAGGTCGTCGAGCATGGCAGCGGCAGCCCCGTGGCCCTCGACCTCGCCCGCGAAGCTCTGGCCAGGCTCGAGCGCTAATGAGCTCCTCGAGAATCAATATTACGTTTATCAACATGTAATGTTGATATTGGCTGCGTTTTCCGTAAGGGGCTCATGCCCGGATCGAGCGTCTTGCAAGTCGCGAGGATTCCGCGCATCCTGAATCCCGCCCCGCCTCCGAACGGCCCTGACGTGGCACTCCCGAGTCCTCGACGAAGGATACGTCGACGAGGCGTCATGGGTATCCGCATCGATATGAACGACGCACGACCATGAGGTGCCCCTTTGCGCTCCCTGATCCCAATACTGACGATTGCGTCGGCCATCGCGCTGATCGGCCCGACCGGCGGGGCGGCCTTCGCGGCGGCGCCCGTACCATTGATCTTCGACACGGATATCTGTGGAGATTGCGATGACGTGCTCGCGCTGGGGATGATCCACTCGATGGAGTCGCGCGGGGCCTGCCGGCTCCTGGCCGTCACCGTGACCGTCGACAACGAGAAGGTGGCGCCGTTCGTCGACCTCGTGAACACGTTCTATGGCCGTGGGAATGTCCCGATCGGCGTCGTGGGGCAGGGGGGCGTGAAGGAGGAGGGGAAGTACCTCAGCCTGGTCGACGCGAAGGACGGCGGGCAGCTCCGCTATCCCCGCAAGCTGAAGTCGGGCAAGGACGCGCTGGGCGCCGTGGCCGTGCTCCGCAAGGCGCTCGCGGCCGAGGCCGATGGCTCGGTGGTGATCGCCCAGGTCGGGTTCTCGACGAACCTGGTGAACCTGCTCGATTCGCCCCCGGATGACATCTCCCCGCTCGGCGGCTTGGAACTCGTCAAGCGCAAGGTGAATAAACTCTCCCTGATGGCCGGCGCCTTCCGGGCCATCGACGGGAACCCGCACTACATCGAGTACAACGTCTTCAAGGACATCCCGAGCGGCCGCAAGCTCTCCGAGCGTTGGCCGACCCCGATGGTCTGGAGCGGCTTCGAGATCGGGATCGCCCTGCCTTATCCGGCGGTGAGCATCGAGCGTGATTACGCCTACGTCGCCCACCACCCGCTCTCCGAGGCGTACATCCTCTACATCCCGCCGCCCCACAACCGGCCGACCTGGGACCTGACCAGCGTGCTTTACGCCGTCTATCCCGACCGCGGCTATTTCGACCTCTCCGAGCCCGGCAACGTCCTCGTCGAGGCCGACGGCTACAGCAAGTTCACGCCCGCGGCCAAAGGGCGCGATCGCTACCTCGTCCTCCGGCCCGAGCAGGCCCCCCGTGTCATCGAGGCCCTGGTGCAACTCTCCAGCCAGCCCCCGGATAAGGCCGAGCACCCGGCGAAGTAAGCTCCCTCTTCTTCGACACGAAACGATTCGTCGAAAGGACCCGGGTCGGCCCTCGCTCAAAGGAAGCAGGGGCGGGCCCGGGTCCGGCTCGTTCGGGAGCCGCGGGGCGGATCGTGGGAGGTAAAGCGGAGCTTCATTTAGGTCCAATGCAGATTCTCTAATTATTGAACAAGGCTGGACTAAGGTCTCGTCTCGGCGCGTTTGATGTTTTAAAGTGGGGTCCTGGGTTCCACGGAAACGCATTGAATCGGTCTCGCCGTCAGCGACCGCACGCTTCCCTCTGCAATGGGGAAGTGCTGCGTCACATGGTCGGCGCACGATGGGGATGATGCGTTTTCGGCGGGAAGGGTCGGCGAAGCTCCCACACGATAGCCCGAGGCGAAGAGCAAAGGCACATGGCAATCGAGGACCGGCGGGTTGAGCAGGCGTATGCGCTGGCGAAGGAGCGCTACGCGGAGTGGGGGGTGGAAGTCGACCAGGCGCTCTCTCGGCTCTCGGAGGTCGCGATCTCGCTGCACTGCTGGCAGGGGGACGACGTCACCGGGTTCGAGAGCCTGGGGGCCGAACTCGGCGGCGGGCTCGCCGTCACGGGCAACTACCCGGGCAAGGCGAGGACCCCCGACGAGCTGCGGGCGGACCTCGACAAGGCCTTCTCCCTGATCCCCGGGACGCATCGTCTCAACCTCCACGCGAGCTACGCCGAGACAGGCGGCTCCCGCGTCGAGCGCAACGAGCTGGAGCCGAAGCACTTCCAGGGCTGGATCGACTGGGCGGCCCGCAAGAAGATGGGGATCGACTTCAACCCCACCTTCTTCGCCCACCCCAAGGCGGCCGACGGCCTGACGCTCTCGTCTCCCGACGATGCCATCCGGACTTACTGGATCGAACATGGCATCGCCTGTCGCAAGATTGGCGCGGCCATCGGCGAGGCCCTTGACACTCCCTGCATCACCAATGTCTGGATCCCCGACGGTTCCAAGGATACGCCGATCGACCGCAAGGGGCCTCGCGAGCGCCTGACGCGCTCGCTCGATACGATCTTCGCCGAGCCGATCGACCCGAGGTTCGGCCTCGACGCGGTCGAGTGCAAGCTCTTCGGGCTCGGATCCGAGTCGTACGTCGTCGGCTCGCACGAGTTCTACCTCGGCTACGCGATGGCGAGGAAGACCGTGCTCTGCCTCGACTCGGGGCACTTCCACCCGACCGAGGTCGTCTCCGACAAGATCTCGTCCGTCTTGAACTGGGTCGATGAGATCCTGCTGCACGTCAGCCGAGGGGTGCGCTGGGATAGCGACCACGTCGTCACGCTGGGCGAGGAACTCGTGGCGATCGCGCAGGAGGTCGTCCGCGGCGGGTATCTGAACCGGGTCCACGTCGGGCTCGACTTCTTCGACGCCAGCATCAACCGGGTCGCCGCCTGGGCCATCGGCAGCAGGAACGCCCTGCGGGCCTTCCTCATCGCCCTGCTGGAGCCGACCTCGCTCCTCCGCGACCTGGAGAACGCCGGCGACTTCACCGGCAGGCTTGCGCTGCTCGAGGAGCTGAAGGGCATGCCCTTCGCCGCCGTCTGGGATTACCACTGCCTGAAGCAAGGCGTCCCCGTCGGCCGCGACTGGCTCGAGGATGTGCGGGCCTACGAACGCGACGTGCTCTCGGGCCGGGGCTGATCCCGATACGCAAGGGGCGGAACATCGCGACGCGGGTACCCCGTTCGTCGCCGTTTCTTTTTGATATAAGATTGAATTGCAGATGCGATGAGGTGGGCAGGCCCGCATGCAGGCGGGCCTCGTTTCGAGGAGGATCGCCGGTGCCGACGCTTCTCAGGCTGGACGGGATCACCAAGGCGTTTGCCGGGGTGCAGGCGCTCCGCGGGGTCTCGTTCGAACTCGAGGAAGGGGAGGTCCACGCCCTGGTCGGTGAGAACGGGGCGGGCAAGTCGACCCTCATCAAGGTCATCACCGGGGCACATGCCCCCGACCAGGGGACGATCGAGATCCTGGGCGATCCCGTCTTCGACAACGACCCGGTCCGCTCGCGGGCCCTCGGCGTCGCCGCCATCTATCAGCAGCCGGCCCTTTTCCCTGACCTCACGGTCGCAGAGAACATCGCATTGGGGTTGGAACCGGCAGGCCCCTGGCGGCGGGTCCGCTGGGGCTGGCGCAGGGCGATGGCCGAACGCCTGCTGGCCAGGATCGGGGCCAGGATCGACCCCGAGACCGAGGTCCGCCGCCTGACGATGCCCGAGCAGCAGCTCGTCGAGATCGCCAGGTCGCTCGGGGGCGACGCCAGGATCCTGATCATGGACGAGCCCACGGCCTCGCTCGGCGACCAGGAGGTCGACAACCTCTTCCGGGTCATCCGAGAGCTCAAGGCGCAGGGGGTGGGGATCATCTACATCTCGCACCGGCTCGAGGAACTCCCCCGCGTGGCCGATCGCGTCACGGCGCTCCGCGACGGGGCCCTCGTCGGCACGAGGGCGATGAACGAGGTGAGCCGAGGCGACCTGATCCGGATGATGGTCGGTCGCGAGCTCTCGGCCGTCTTCCCCAAGGTCGAGGTCGAGCGCGGGGATGTGGTGCTCGAGGTGCGGGGGCTCGGCTGCCGGGTTTCGGGAGTCGGTGGGGTCGACCTGGAGGTCAGGGCCGGCGAGATCCTGGGCCTGGCCGGGCTCGTCGGCGCGGGGCGCACCGAGGTCTCGCGGGTCCTCTTCGGCCTCACCCCGGCCGATGCCGGCGAGATCCGGCTCAAGGGGGAGGCCGTGACGATCGACTCCCCCGCGAAGGCTGTCGAGCTGGGCATCGCGTACGTCCCCGAGGATCGCCGGCACCACGGCGTCATCCTCGACATGTCGGTCGCGCAAAACACGACCCTGGCGACGCTGGCGGCGGTCTCCAAAGCGGGGCTGCTCGACTTCCGCGGCGAGCGCAAGGTGGCCGCCGAGTTCGTGCGACGGCTCGGGGTTAAGACGGCCTCGATCGAGACGCCGGTCGGCAACCTCTCGGGGGGGAACCAGCAGAAGGTCGCCCTGGCGCGCTGGCTGGCCGCGAACCCGATCGTATTGATCCTCGACGAGCCGACCCAGGGGGTCGACGTCGGGGCCAAGGCCGAGATCCATCGACTCATGGGGGACCTCGCCGCCCGAGGTCTGGCGATTATCATGATATCCTCGGAACTCCCCGAGATCCTCGGCATGAGCGACCGCATCGTCGTGATGCACGCCGGCACCGTGGCCGGCACGCTCGACCGCGAAGGGGCCACGCAGGAGGCGATCCTCGAGCTCGCCCTGGGGCATCGAGCCGCGAGCGGGGTGCCGGCATGAACGCGGTCGCCAAGTATCGCCGAGAGCTCTCCGTCGCCCTGGCCTACGCCATCTTCCTCCTGATCCTGGCGATGGCCGCCCCGAGGTTCTACAAGCCCGAGCAGCTCCGCTCGTTCGTCGTCGGCAACTCGTCGGTGCTGGTCGCGGCGATCGGCATGACCCTGATCATCCTCTGCCGCCAGATCGACCTTTCGGTCGGCTCCCAGTTCAGCATCTGCGGGGTCGTCGCCGGCCTGCTGGCCAAGACCGGCATGCCGATCCCGCTCGTCGGCGTCGGCACTCTCCTAGTCGGAGGTGGCCTGGGAGCCATCAACGGCGCCCTTGTCGCCGGGCTCGGCTTACCCTCAATTGTGGTGACATTGGCGACGCTCGTGATTTTGCGCGAGTCGCTCCGCTACGTCCGCGAGGGCTCGTTCGTGCGCGACATCCCGGCGAACTTCCAGTGGTTCGGGGCCGGGCAGGGGGAGGGGCAGTGGATCGTGGTCGCCGTCGCGGCGGTCGTCTTCCTGGTCTTCCTCTGGAGCCTCCGCAACCTCGCGGCCGGGCGGTCGGTCTACGCCACCGGGTCCGATCCCGAGGCCGCGCGGTTGGTCGGGATCCGGCCCAGGCGGGTGGTCTTCCTGACCTTCGTGTCGATGGGAGCCCTCGCGGGCCTGGGGGCCCTTCTGAATGCCGTCCGGTTCGCCGACGTCGACCCGAATTCGGGGGCGGGGCTCGAGATGCAGGTGATCGCCGCCGTCGTGGTCGGAGGGACCGCGATCTCGGGCGGTCGTGGGACACTCTTCGGCACCCTGGTCGGCGTCGCCTTGCTCGGCTCGATCGGGCCGGCGCTGGTGTTCCTGGGTACTCAGCCCCAGTGGGAGAAGGCCATCCAGGGGACGATCATCCTGCTGGCCGTGGCCTCCGACGCACTCGGCCGCGAGGGGAAATGACGATGTCGACCGTGGCCGCAACCGCTCCCGACTCAGGCTCCGGCCGTACCCGATGGCTCGAGCCCGCGCAGCGGATCTTACTCCTACTCCTCGCCGCCGAGATCGCGATCTTCTCCGTCATCGGCACTAACTTCCTGTCGATCGACAACGGCCTGGAGGTCCTGCGCCTGAGCGTCGAGGTCGGCCTCCTGGCCGTGGCGTTGACCCCGGTGATCATCAGCGGGGGCATCGACCTCTCGGTCGGCTCGCTGATGGGCCTCTCGGCCGTCCTCTTCGGCGAGCTCTGGCGCGATGTCGGTCTGCCGATCGGCGTGGCGGCCGTGCTCACGCTCTGCGTGGGGGCCATGGCCGGTAGCCTCAACGGGCTCCTAATCACTCGCCTGCGGATCCCGCCCTTGATCGTGACGCTCGGCTCGTTCTCCCTCTTCCGGGGCCTGGCCGAAGGCCTGACGGGCGGGGTCGACAACTACACGAGGTTCCCGGCGAGCTTCCTCTTCCTTGGGCAAGGCTATGCCTTCGGCGTGATCCCGGCGCAGTTGCCGATCTTCGCCCTGGTCGCGATCGCCTTCTGGGTCCTGCTCCATCGCTCCACGATCGGACGAGGGCTGGTGGCCGTCGGGTTCGCCCCCGAAGGGGCGAGGCACGCCGGGCTGCCGGTCGGCCGGCTTGTCTGGCTCGTTTACTTGCTCTCCGGCCTGGTCTCGAGCCTGGCGGCGGTGATTTACGTGGCGCACCTCGGGCAGGCCAAGGCCGATGCAGGCACCGGATATGAGCTGCTGTCGATCACGGCGGTCGTGCTGGGCGGGACCTCGATCTTCGGCGGGCGGGGGAGCGTGCTCGGGACGTTGCTCGGCCTCATGGCCATCTGCGTGCTCCAGAACGGGCTGAGGCTGGCGGACCTGCCCGCCGAATTGTCGGGGGTCTTAACCGGGGTCCTGCTCCTCCTGGCGATCGGGCTCGATCGGAAGCCGGCGCGGGGACCGGCCGTCGCAACAACGGATCCTTCCCTTGAGGTGATGAACGTGAAGAATGCGCAAGTGGCCGTCATCTGCGGCGTGATCCTCGCGGCGGCCCTGATCGTCGCGGCGAGCAACGTGTACCTCGTCCGCACCATCCGCGAGGACCTCTCGACCCGGGGTACGGCCGCTTCGGGCTCGACCGCGGCCTCGCCGTCGAACGCCCCCGCGAAGGGCAAGCCCATCACCGTGGCCATGATGCCCAAGAGCAAGGGGAACGCCTACTTCATCGCCTGCCGCAAGGGGGCCGAGGAGGCCGCCAAGGAACTGGGCGACACCGTGATCTGGGACGGTCCCACCGACCCCGATCCCGCCAAGCAGAACGAGGTCGTCGACACCTGGATCACCCGGGGCGTCGACGTGATCGCCGTCGCCGTCGAGAACCGGGAAGGGATCTCGTCGGTCCTTCGCAAGGCGAGGGACCGGGGCATCAAGGTCATCACCTGGGATGCCGACGCCCGCGTCGAGGCCCGCGACTTCCTCGTCAATCAGGCGACGCCGCAGGGGATCGGCGAGGCCCTGATGGACAACGCCGCCCGCGTGCTCAAGGGCAAGGGCAAGTTCGCCATCATCACGGCCTCGCTCACGGCCGCGAACATGATCGAGTGGCAGAAGACCATCGAGGCACGCCGCAAGGAGAAGTACCCGGACATCCAGATGGCCGCACTCCGCCCCTGCGACGACCTCCAGAAGAAGGCGTTCGACGAGACCACCGCGATCCTTAACGCCGACCCCGAGGTCAAGCTCATCATGGGCATCTGCACCCCGGCCGTCCCTGGTGCGGCGGAGGCCGTGAAGCAGGCGGGGCGCACCGACGTCAAGGTGATCGGCCTGGGGCTCCCCAACGACAACAAGCGGTACATCCACGAGGGGATCACCGACTGCCTGATCCTCTGGAACACGATGGACCTGGGCTACCTGACCGTCTACGCCTCGCACGCCCTGCGGAACGACCAGCTCCACCTCGGCGACAAGGAGCTGAAGGCCGGCCGCCTCGGCACCATCGCCGTCGAGGGGGACAATATCATGCTCGGCAAGCCGTTCACGTTCACGAAGGAAAATATCGATCAATTCGACTTCTGAACGTGTGCACTGATTCAGTTTGTGAAGACTTCAAAGGCCGGGCCCGGCGATCGGGACTCGGCCTTTTCCTCGCGCCCTGGTTCACTTCGCGAATTCGGCGTGCTCGTGGGTCGTGTAGAAGTGCTGGCCGGTGCGGGGCTCCACGAACCGATAAAGCGGGACGGTCCCCGGCTGCGGGTCGGGGTAGACGTAGCAGGCGACCCCCTGCGGGCGGAAGCCGAGCCTGGCGACGCGCTCGCCGTCGGCGGCCGTGGTGAGGAAGTGATCGGTGCGGCTCCGCCAGCCGTAGAGCGCCACGGTCCCCGGCTGGGGCTGGTCGAAGACGTAGCAGGAGACCCCTTCGCTGTAGTAGATCCTCGGGTCGTTCTTGAGCGACGCCAGCGAATAGGCGTGATCGAAACTCCCGCGCCTGACCCAGCGATAGAAGGGCACGGTCCCAGGCTTCTCCTCGCTGAAGACGTGGCCGGCGATCCCCTCGGCCTTGAACCGGGAGACGTCGAACGAGAGGACGACGCCGTCGGGCGCGTACTTGATGTCGCGGAAGATGCCGTATTCCTTGAACGTGTCGATCCGCTTGCGGATCTCGGCGTTGAGTTTCTCGTTCAGCTTCGAAGCCTTGCCGTCGGCGATCTGCGTCACCATGGCGTCGAACGACCTCCCCAGGACCTTCGCCAGGGCCCCGGCGAACCCTTCCATCTCCTTGCGCTTGACCTCCTCGACCTCGACCTTGAACCGAGGGGCCCCGTCGCGGCCCGCCTCGATGTTCAGGCCCGCCTTGACCTCGAACCGGAAGTTCTTCCAGCCGGCCTCGGGGTCGCTGCTGCGGCTGATCTTGACCACCGGCGCGCGGAACTCGCCGACGACCTGGAAGGCGATCAGGAATTGCCGGGTCTTGGGGTCGATCCCCGCGAGCCGGAAGGCCTCGATCTCGCCCCGGATCTTCCCTTCCTCCTGGAAGGGGGTCGTCGGGATTTTGGCCACGACCCCGGAGAGGAAGTCGCGGTCGAACTTGATTTCCGCCGCCGCCTCCGCCCGGGTTGGGATCAGGGCGGCGAGCAGGATGATGATCGAAATTGGCTGGAGAAACCGCGGGCGCAACGGTGTCATGGATGCCACCTCGTCTCGGGAGCGGCTGCGTAAGTCGTTCCGGGGGAAGCCCGTCGGAAACGGGCGTGGCGGGTGTCGATCCTGTTGCGGGCGCGTAGGTGCCTTTTCCTACCACCACCGGCGATTTTCATCCAGCCGAGATCCGGGACCATTCGCCACGGAACGCGATGATTTCGTGGCCTCAATCCGCAGGGAATCAAGGCATTTCCGGATTCCGGGAGAAAGTTGGAAGGAATCTCCAGAGCCGTGCATGATGGCGTCGGGAGGTAGGTGCATGAACGGGGGAGATCCTTCGGGTGCGTTCCGCGACATCGGGGCGCTGTTCAACGTCGGCATGCTCGGCGAGCTGACCGACCGGCAATTGCTGGAGCGGTTCGCCCTGCGCGACGACGGCTCGGGCGAGGAGGCGTTCAACGTCCTCCTCTGGCGGCATGGACCGATGGTCTGGGGTGTTTGCCGCCGGATGTTGCCCGACCGTTCGGACGCGGCCGACGCCTATCAGGCGACGTTCCTCGTGCTGGCTCGCAAGGCCTCGGCGGTCCGGGTCGATGACTCGCTCTCGCCCTGGCTCTACGGCGTCAGCCGCCGGGTGGCAGCGAGGGCGAGGGCCACATCCCAGCGTCGGGGTGCCAGGGAAACCGGCGGGGTCGAGGCGTTGGCCGGCGAGGCTCCCGATTCGGGCCTCTCCGAGCGACTCGCGATCCTCGATGAGGAGATCGGTCGGCTCCCCGAACGCTGCCGCGCGGTGGTCGTCCTCTGCGACCTGGAGAGCCTTCCCCACGAGGAGGCGGCACGTCGTCTCGGCTGCCCCGTCGGGACGGTCGAGAGCCGTCTTTCACGCGGAAGACAACGCCTGCGCGATCGTCTCCTGCGACGCGGGTTTGCCCCGACCGCCGTGGGCCTCTGGGTCGAGGTGGCCCGCGAATCCTCGGCCTCGATCCCCGCGGCCTTGCTCGAGAGTTCGGCTCGGTTCGTGCCGGGTTCTCCCGCGGCCGGCGTCCTGTCGACGGCGGTTACCTCTCTCGCCGAAGGAGTGATCCAGATGATATGGTTCGCCAGACTGAAGCCGCTCGCTGCTATCGCTGCGGCCCTGATCGTCGTGGCAGGCAGTGTTGCTGTCCAGGGTCGCCAGGCGGCCGGCGGAGCGGGAGAACAGGCCAAGGCGGCTGCTGCTCCTACTCCTTCGACTGCTGAAGCAGGCGTCGGGCCAGTCACGGAGGCCAACCGTGCCCTGGCCAGGGAGCAACTCGCCCTGATCGACGAAACCTGGGACATGCTCCATAGGATGGTCCGGAGTAAAAGACTTAATATCGCCGACGCGCATTTTGAGCTTTGGGGACGCCGTAAGCTGGAAATGCTTCGAAAAGCAGGTGCCGGGAAGGCCGAGATCGTTGCGTCCTTGGAGAAATATGTTGACACTCTTAAGGAAGACGAAATCCTTGCCAAGGATTTGTTTGAGAATGCCCGAAGCACTAAAACTGCCTTGAATGACGTCAAATTCCGGCGCATCGAAGCCCAGATGTGGTTGAACGAAGAGAAGGCCCGGTGACACTCGTCGACGGGTTCCCCCCTTTTGGGCGTGAGAGTTCTCCCCAGCCCCTCAACGCACCGAAGGAGTGATCACGATGCTGTCGATTGCCAGGATGAAGTCGCTCGCTGCCGTCGCCGCGGTCTTGATGCTCGCGACCATTGGCGCCTCTGTCCAGGGTCGCCAGGCGCCAGACGCAGGGGAAGAGAAGGCCAAGGCCGCGCCGGACAATGCGGCGAGCCGGGAGATCGCCAAGAAGCAACTCGTCCTCGCGGAACAGGCCCTCGACACGGTGCAACGCCTGGCCCGAAATGGGAGGTTGGAGGTCAACGACCCGTCGGTCGCCGTCTGGGAGCTGCGGAGGTTGGAAGCCCTGCGCAAGACCGGAGCCGGGAAGGCGGAGATGGTTGCGGCGATCGAGAAATATCTCAAGGATCTGGAAGAGCAGGAGGCCATCGCCGTGGCGAGGAAAGAGAGCGCCCGGGGAACTCAAGTCCCCATCTATGACGTCCAGTATCGGCGCATGGAGGCCGAGATCTGGTTGAGCGAAGAGAAAACCCGTTGAAGCCTGTCGCCGGGCTTTCGTTCGCGAGTTTCCAAAGACTCTCCCGGATGTCCATCAACGCGACGAGGCCAGGCTCGTCGCTTTCCGGGGGGCGGCGAGCGATTGCAGGAACCGGATGAGCTGGCCCTGCTGGGTGTTCGAGAGCAGGCGGAACCGCTCGGCGGCCTCATGGCCTTCGGCGCCGTGCAGGTCGATGGCGGCTTCGAGCGTGGCGGCCCGGCCGTCGTGCATGTAGGGGGCCGAGTCGCGCACGCCCCAGAGGGGCGGCGTCCGCCACTCGAGCTCGCCGGCAGAGGTGCGAGGTTGAGTCCGGGCGGCCCCCTCGGTTTTCGGCTCGTCGCGGACGAGTGAGCTGCCCAGGGGGTCTTCCCGGCTCGGTCTCGATGGGGTGAAGGTCCCGTAGCCGCCGGTGTCCTGGAGCCGCTCTCCCAGGTCGTGGAGCATGAGGTCGCTGTAGATGCCCTCGACCTCGCCAAGCTTCGGCACGTGGCAGGCGGCGCAGCCGATCGTCTCGAAGAGCTTGCGGCCCAGGGCGTTCGCCGGAGTCCGGACGATCGGCGTGGGGAGGCTGCGGACGAAGGCGACCATGTCGTCGCAGTCCTGCCGGGTCATGTCGAACTGCTTCGCCTCACGCTCGCAGCCGAGAGGATCGCCCGCCTGATGGCGCCCAGGCACTTCCAGGCCGAGCTCGACGGAGCAGGCCGTCGTGACGAACTCATCCAGGCTTGCCATCTGTGCCTTCCAGCCAAATTTGCCGATCCGACCATCCTTGAGCCGGTTGGGTCGTCCCTTGATGCCGGGCGATCGCGGCGGGACGTCGATTGCCTCGTCCGGGATCGAGTCGATCAGGCCCGCGCCGAAGAGGGAGGTCGAGTTGCGCTGGGATCGCTTCAGGGAGAAGGCCCCACGCTTCGCCGACTCGGGCAACTCCCTGTTTCCCTCGCTCGCGTCGTCGCGCGATGCGGCATGGCTGTTGCGGTCGGGCGGGTCGCTGACCATGACGTTCTGTCGCCAGGCCTCGTAATTGGGGGCCGTCCCGAAGCGGTGGAGCACCAGGCTTTGGCTCGCGGCGAATCCGGAGTGGATCATCGCCATCGCCTCGATATCGTCGGCGGGTGGTAGGGCCGACGCGGACTCCGACCTGGCTTTATCGACGTCACGACCTTGCGCCGTCGGGGCATTCTTCGTGATTGTGAGGATATCAACATTTTTGCTTCGCGACCCCGCGCCCCCGACGCCGCCGAGGTTGTGGCAGGCGACGCATGAGCGTTCGTTGAAGACCGGGCCGAGTCCGTCGCCCCCGCGTGCCCTCGGGTCGTCGGGCGTCCAGACGCGGAGGAAGAGCGCACGTCCCCGCGCGACCGGGGAGTCGGGCCGCCGAGGCTGCCCGGCCTCGAGACGCCCCGTGAAGAAGACCTGGCCGGCCGAGAGGATGGCGATACTCCAGGCGACACAGGCCCGAGCCCGGGGCCTGTCCGCGAAACCTTGCCGGATCATGAGGTGCTCTCCTCGCCGCAGGTGGACGTGGACGAACTGAATAACTCAAGGACGTTCTCCGTCGCGAGCTTCTTCGATCTCGGAAGAGAAAATGTTTCCGTTCACCAACGCGGTCGTGCTCACGGTCGAGTCGTGTGAAGTTGAAAGCCTGCAAATTTCAAAAGACGAAAGTCATCGAGTCCCGGCACATGCGAGATGACTCTCATTGGTTTGGATCGGAGCTCGTTGAGCGAGTCAGGCGGAGATTTGAAGCAGTCGGCTTGTGCGCGATTCGTGGGGTTTCGGCCGGGTTGGGCTAGGAGCAATTTCGGATTGCGGCTTTACTGTGGGCTTGAAGGCAAACGGAGGGGGCCTGGCGAAGTCCTCCTCGAGCCGGTTTCGTGTCCTCACCCGAGGAGCTTAGAGCCGGCCGGGGTCGCGCCAGGGTCGATGCGGAGGACCCGCCATGACCACGATGCAAGGCGTTTCGTCGAAAGGATATGGGGATTCGAAGGCGAAGGAGCCTCGTCCCGAGACGACGGATGGGCGTCCGCGCGTCTCCGTGTCTCAGATCGACGCCGAGGCGGCCTTCGCGCAGGGGATGGCCCACATGAGCCAGGGGAGGCCGGGCGAGGCGCTCACCTGGTTGCAGTTCGCCGCCGTCCTCGCGCCGGAACGAGCCGAAATCTTGACCACGCTGGGCATTGCGTTCGCCGGCCAGGGGCGTTGGGGCGAGGCCGAATCGACCTTCCGACGGGTCACCGCCTTGCGACCGGATCTGGCCGAGGCCTGGAACGACCTGGGGAATGTGCTTCGGATCCAGGGTTTGCTCGACGACGCGAATACCTGCTTCGAGAGGGCCGTGGAACTCCGCGCCGACTGCGTCGAGGCCTATCTGAACCTGGGCCTGACCCTGTCCGCCTCGAAGCGTTGGGCGAGGGCCGCCGACGCCTTCCGCAAGGCCCTGGACCTCCGACCCGGCGAGGCCGGCGGGCATCACCACCTGGGCTCGGCATTGTCCGCGCTGGGGAGATGGGAAGAGGCGGTCGGCCACTTCCAGGAGGCTTTGCGGCTCCGCCCGGGCTCGGCCGAGTCCCATGCCGGCCTCGGCAACGTCCTGCGCTCGCTGGGCAGGCCGGCCGAGGCCCTCACCCATTTCTTGCAGGCGCTCTCGTTTCGGCCCGACGCCATCGAGGTTCACGCGAGTCTCGCCGAGACCCTGGCCGTGCAGGGACAACAGGCCGAGGCCGTCGCGTACGTCCGGAGGATGCTCCAGAATCGCCCGCCGTCGTTCTCGCTTTACTCGACCCTCGGGGCGACGCTCCTGCGCCTGGATCAGGCCGAGGACGCCGAGAACTGCCTGCGTCGGGCGCTCCAGATCGAGCCCGACGAGCCCGAGGCCCTGAACAACCTGGGCACGGCCCTCTGGAAGCGGAAACGCCTGGCCGAGGCCGAGGCCTGCTACCGTCGGGCTATCGCGTTCCGCCCCGACGACCCGGACCTGCTCAACAACCTGGGCAACGCCCTCTGGGAACTCAAGCGAGCCGCCGAGTCCGAGGCCGCCTACCGGCAGGCCCTGGCCTTGCGCCCGGACTCGCCCGAGAGCCACCTCAACCTCGGGATCGTCATGACGGGGCGCGGTGAATTCGCCGAGGCCCTCGAGCACATCGAGGCCTCGATCCGCCTCCGCCCCAATTCCCCGGCCGCACACAACGTGCGGGGGATGACGCTCGCACGCCAAGGGCTGCTCGACGAGGCCCTCGCCTGCTACGAGGAGGCCCTGCGGGTCCACCCCGACTTCCCCGAGGCTCGCCGCAACCGCGCGATGGCCTGGCTCGTCCGCGGCGATCTCGAACGCGGCTGGCCCGAGCACGAATGGCGCTGGAAGTGCCGGGGGGGCGAGATGCCGCCGTTCAGCCAACCGCTCTGGCAGGGGGAAGACCTCGCGGGCAAGACGATCCTGCTCCACGCCGAGCAAGGGTTCGGCGATAGCCTGCAATTCATCCGCTATGCGTCGCTCGTGAAGCAGAAGGGGGCGAAGGTCCTCTTCATCGGCCCCGCACCCTTGATCCGGCTCTTCTCCCGATGCGACGGCGTCGACGACCTGCTCACGGCGGGGTCGCAACTCCCCGAGTTCGACGTCCACGCCCCCTTGATGAGCCTCCCGGCGATCTTCAAGACGACGCTGGAGACAATCCCGGCGGAGGTCCCGTACCTCTTCGCCGACGCGGAGCCCGGGATCGATGACTGGCGCGAGGCCTTCCGGGGTTTGACCGGCTTGAAGGTCGGCATCGCCTGGCAGGGGAACCCCGACCACCGACTCGACCGCGAGCGCTCGTTCCCGCTGGCCCAGCTCGAGCCATTGGCGAAGGTCGAGGGGGTCCACCTCATCAGCCTGCAGAAAGGCTTCGGCACCGAGCAGATCGAGGCGCTCGGCGGGCGGTTCCCGGTCCTCGAACTCGAGCGGTTCCGGCCGGACCTGCGGGGCGACTTCCTGGAGACGGCCCAGGTCATGATGAGCCTGGACCTGGTCGTCACGCCCGACTCGGCCATCGCGCATCTCGCCGGGGGATTGGGCGTCCCCGTTTGGCTCGCGCTCCACGCCGTGCCCGAATGCCGATGGCTCCTCGACCGTGAAGACAGCCCCTGGTATCCCTCGATGCGGATCTTCCGCCAGGCCGAGCCCGGCCACTGGCCGCACGCCTTCGCGAGGATGGCGGCCGCGCTCGAGACGTCCCCGGGGCGAAGCGTTGTGTGATCAAACATCAAGATCCCTGGAGGGCAAATCAGGGCTATTGACGGATTCATTGTGGGGAGGTTAGAGAAGCGTCTTCGGCTTAGAACGACCCCTTTCGAGATCCTTGGCATGGACGCACCCTCAAATCTCGGCTTGCTCCATTTCCTCGATGAGGTCCTCGACCCTCGCAGTCGACACGGCCGCCAGCATCCCCTATCGGCCGTCCTCGCCTTGGCCTGCTGCGCCATCATGTGTGGCTCCCGCAGTTATGCCGCCATCGGCCAATGGGCCCACGACCAGGACATCGCGTTCATGCATCGCCTCGGATTCACTAGGCGTCCTCCCAAGTCCGGCGGCATTCGCAAGGTCCTCATGGCCCTCTCGCCGGCCGCACTGGAGGCGGCCTTGACCCGCTGGGCCGAGGCCCTGCTCGGCCAAATCCCCGCGGAGGACGAAGGCCTCCTTGCCCCCTTCGCCCTGGACGGTAAGTCGGTTCGCGGCAGCTTCGATGGCCTGAACAAAGCCGTTCATCTGCTCTCGCTGGTCGCCCACCGATCCGGGCTGACCGTGGCCCAGGCCAAGGTGCCCGACGGCGCCAAGGACAAGACGAATGAACATAAGGCCGCCCTCCAGCTCCTCTCGGGGTTGGTCCTCGAGGGCCGTCTCATCACCGGCGATGCCATCTTCTGTCAACGCGACCTGAGCCGTCAGATCGTCGACAGCGGCGGCCATTACCTCTGGGTGGTCAAGGACAATCAGCCCGCACTCCCGGCCGACATCCGAGCGGCCTTCGCCCCGGGAGCCGTAGAGGCTCTTTCCCCCGGCAGCGGCGCTCTGGCTTGAGGCCATCGACACAGCGACCACCTTGGAGAAAGGACATGGCCGCACCGAGCGTCGCACGTCGACGGCCACGACGGTCCTGAACGGCTATCTGGACTGGCCCGGAGTGGGCCAGGTCGGCCGAATCGACTCGGTCGTGCTGCGCGACGGCAAGCGCACCACGGAGACCCGCCACTTCATCACCAGCGTGCCGCGTTCGATGGCCGGTGCCGAGGAACTCCTGCGCTGGTCGCGCGGCCATTGGACCATCGAGAACCGCTCGCACCATGTGCGAGACGTGAGCCTGGGAGAAGATGCCAGCCGGATTCGCAAAGGCTTCGGCCCCGAGGTCTTTGCGGCGTTACGGAACCTGGCCCTCGGCTTGATACGATCGACGGGGAGCACCAACATCGCCGGGGCGATGCGAAGGAATGCCAGCCGCATCAGCGATCTCTTCGCCACGCTGGGCATCTTCTAACTGTGATTAGCCGTGGAGGGCAAATGCCTGCTGAGCCCCTCCCTCAAATCCTGACGCGACGAGAAGGAGGAGGCTGAGAGCCCACAGGCCCCGGGATCGTCAGCAGGAACGTCGTCCAGCCGCCGGCCGAGGTCAATTCGATCGCGCCGCCGTGCGACTCGATGATCTGCTTGGCGATCGCCACCGCCAGGCGGCCGGCCTGCTCCTTGCCCGGGGTCGCGAAGGGGGCGAAGAGGTTCGCCCGGGCCTTCGCGGGGATCTCGGGGCCGTCGACCGCCACCGCGATCTGCAAATCCCCTTCGTGCGGGCTCGCCGTGAGGCGCACGTCCATCGCGTTCGCGGCACCTCGCGAGAGGAACTTGGCCGAGGCGTTCACGAGGTTGATGAGGGCACGCTCGAGCTTGCGACGATCCCCTCGGGCCCAGAGACCCGCGGCGCCCTTCGTCGAGAGCCTGAGCGAGTTCTCGACGATGACGTCGTGCGTCTTCTCGCGGACGATGTCGAAGAGTTCCTCGATTTCGAACGGCTGTAGATCGATCGCCGAGTTCCGCGTGAAGTCGACGATGTCTCCCACGATGGCCATCGCGTCGTCGGCCGAGCGCCCGATGATCTCGAGCATCTCCCAGAGGTCGGCGGGCTCGTTCGTCGACATCATGGCGACATCGAGCGCCGACTGGATGGCCCCGATCGGCGACCGCAGGTCATGCACGATCGTGCCGATCGCCTGGCTGATCGCGGCGAACGTTTCTTCCGAGCGATCCGCGCTTGCGGACTCCACGCCATCAAGGGCAAGCGAGGCGACTTCCAGCAGTCCGGGGATGAGCCGAGCATGTCGCGAAGATGTCTGGCTCGGCTGGACCCAGAACGCGGCGAGTTCCCCCGCGCGATATCCGCGGACCGGGATGCCGTCGACCTCGACCGGCTTCTCGGGGAAGGATCGCCCCTTGAATGAGCCGAGCATCGCTTCCGCCAGGCGAGGTTCCCTCCATCCTCCCGAAGCGAGCCAGGGCGTGTAGTCCTGGGGGGCAGGGCCGACCTTCGCGAGCAGCAGGGACGGGCTCTCCAGGGCGTGAGCGAGCTGATCGATTACGTTGCCGAGCAAGGTTGTGAGCGTCGCGCGATCCGCCTTGAGCCTCCCGATCGCGCCGATGGCCCCCTCAAGTCGACGCCGCTCGTTCCAGCCGAGCACGCACCTGGAAGCTTCCTCGCGGACATTGGCGAGATCGACTCGCTTCGGCATCGCCGGGAGGTCGATGGACGAGGGCTCGCCCCGAGTCTCCCTCGATTCGACCATCAAGATTTCGGCAGTCGAATCGATCTGAATCACGGAATTTAAGAATTCGTTTGTGTGAAGGCCGCGGATGCAAATCAGGGCGAACGGGCGACCCGCCTGGGACTTCGCCTTGAGCCGTTCCAGAGCTTCCTCCTGCGTGCGAGCGTGGGTGACCACGAACTCCGAGAGGAGGACGGAGGCCTTCGTCTCAAGGCGGGGATTGCCGTGGGGGGCGTCGCCTGAGGTTGAGCCCGCTTGTTCGCATCGGGCGCCCTCGCGATCCCGAATGCACAGGCGCTCTTGGATGCAGTCAGGGCCCTGATTTTCGTCTTCGATGACGAGGACCCTGGTATTCAGAGTATCCATTTCGTCGGATCAAATTTCGGGCCGAAGGTCGTTACGAAAACCCTATGGTCTGCCTTGGTGGTCGGGCCCGCCGACCCGTGGACGACATCGATTCCCGAGGGACACCATGCTGGCGTCACCGCTCGTCTTCGAGTGGCCGCCCGAATCAACGGTAAAGGTCTATATGTTCGAGAGATCCTACCCGCTGTGAAGATTGTGAGGAAGCCTGCGAGGTTCTTTTGCAACATGGCGGGCCTTGTCCGCTTGCTCCCGAGGTGGCGTTCAACCTCTCTTTCGAGGATCTTGGTCGAGCCTTATGTCGGAGTTTGGGAGAATCGTCAGCCTTCCCGCGTAACGGGTCTGGCTTCAAGCTTACAAATCATCCGGGAAGAGGTGTTGGGAATCCGCTGGATCCTGCAACATCCGTTTTCCAAAGTTGAGAATCCTCGTGGGTTTCCATTCCGGTCGTCGACGATTGGGAGAAGGGACGATGGAAGCCGAGTACGACAAGATCGCCCGCCAGTTCAAGAAGTCGCGCGAGCTGCCCTTCCGCACCGATGTGGAAGAATTCACGGTCTTCGAGATGCTCGGCGACCCCGCGGGACTCTCGGTGCTCGACCTGGCCTGCGGCGAGGGGCATTACGCCCGACAGCTCCGCCGCAAGGGGGCCGCGAAGGTCGTCGGGGTCGACCTGTCCGAGGCGATGATCTCGCTGGCGAGGGAGGCCGATGCGAATGAGCCTCTGGGCATCGAGTACCGGCAAGGGGCGGTCGAGGACCTCGGCGTCATCGGCCAGTTCGACGTCGTGACGGCGGTCTACCTGCTCCACTACGCGACCTCGCGAACCGCGCTCGACGCCATGCTCGTGGAAATCGCCGCCAACCTCAAGCCGGGTGGCCGGCTCATCGCCGTCATCAGCAACTTCGCCCCGGGCAGCGCGATCGACATCGCGAAGTATGGCTGGAGCCTCGCGAGCCCCGTCCCGAGCGAGGAGGGCAAACCTTATCGACTCTGCCTGCTGTCGGGGCCGGACGCCTTCGAGATCGAGAATTATCTCTATTCTCGGCATACATATGAGGAGGGTCTCGCCAGGGCGGGATTTGGCACGGCTCGTTGGCATGCTCCTCAGGTCTCCGATGAGGGCTTGCGGAGGAAAGGCGCCGAGTACTGGCGCGAATTTCTCGAGCATCAGCCGATCATTGGGCTCGAAGCCGAGAAGATGCGTGAGTATCCGAGGCCCAATCCGGTCGTGGGCCATCAATCCGAGGGTTGATCGACGATCGACAGGCCGGGGGTACGATCGGCTCCGGGTCGAACCGGGACTCAGGCTTCCGCCTTCGATAAAGAGCCCGCCTTCTGGAGCGTTCCGGAGACCTCGCGATACGTCCCGCCCGAGCGGCCCTCGGGCATCCGTTCCATGCGCCTGTCGAAGTTGGCGATAACCAGATTGAGCAACAGGTAACCCGCCAGACCCTTGAGGAAGACGACGATGATCATGCCCACCCAGACCGGGGACCGCTCTTCGTAAGGGTTGAATGCGAGTGTGTCGATTGAGTTGATGGGACCGGCGATGGGGCTCAACGACATCATGGTGGTGAGGAGCCAGCGCTGGTTTCCCTGAAAGTTGATCATGGTGCGGCGGATCGTGCTGAACAGGAAGCCCCAGACCACGATCCAGACGATCGAGATCGTGATGAAGACGAGGACGCTCGACAGCACGGCCCGGCCGACCTGCCGGACATAGAGCGCGATCGCGATCCCCAGGCTTGTGAGCAGCGCCCCCGAGGCGAGGAGATCGGCGGGGCCTAGCATGGCCCCGATCCAGCGATCCCAGAGCGAAAGCGGGTGGGCCGTCCCCGGCGTGGCCCAGGCCGGCAGTGGTGGCAGCGTGGTTGCGTACAGGAGGTGGGTGAGCAGCGGCAAGGGCAGGAGCAGGAGCACCAGGCGATACACGCCCCACCACTTCGCCATGACGATGGTCCGCGTCGAGAGCGGGGTGGCCAGCAGGACGTCCAGGCTGCCGCGCACCCGCTCCTCGGCGAGCGCCGTCGGGGCGATGGAGCTGAGGATCAGGAAGCCGAAGGCGACCTGAATCATCATGGCGAGCGGGAGCGTGCCGGGGCCCAACGGGAACCCGATTCGGTGGATCTCGTAGCCACCCATGATGGCCAGGCCCCAGGTCCCGAGGAAGAGTAGTCCCCAGACCAGCCGGTTCAGTCGCGAGGGGCGGTTCCGATGCCATTCCCGCCATAGCACGGGATTGCCATCGAGCGAAGGGCCGGGGAGGGCAGGGAAGTATCGCCGGATCCTGGGCCAGTCCCGTTTCTCCCGTTTCGCCACCCGGCTTTCGTGGGCGACGGCCGCGCCCCGAAGCTTCAAGATCGAGAGCGCCGTGAGGGCCGTCGCGAGCGCGAGCATGATGGCGATGAAGACCACGTAATCGACGGCATCGACGAGCTTGGGATCCGTGTAGGGCGCGAAGGCCAGGACGAACGGGTTGGCCAACTGGAACCATTTCGTCGGCGCGGGGAGGCCCAGGCTGCGCGTGAACCCCCACCAGATCGGCAGCGCGAGGAGCCAGATGCCTTCCAGGACGTAGACAGCCATCAGCACTTCATGCGTCTTCTTCGCCCAGACTGAGATCGTCAGGGCCAGCGCGCAGCCGAAGGCCGCCATCGCCAGCGAGACGCCGAAGAGGCCCACCAAGGCCCCGAAGTCGATGCCCCCAAGGAGCGCGGACAGGGCCGTGACCGGCACCGCGCAGGCGATCAGGGCGAAGGTCGGGCCGAGCCTGGCGGCAAGCTTGCCGAGCACGATCTCGACGTCGGAAAGGTCCGTCACCATCATATGCAGGAGCGTCCCTCTCGCCCGGTCCATGCAGATCGAGCCGGCCGTCGCTGCAGGGGCCGCCAGGAGGACCAGGGTGATCTGGATCCCCGCCAGGGCGTAGAAGAAGTACTCGCCGACCTGGGACATCTGCCGGAATGTCTGCACGCCACCGGTTTGGTTCCTGGCCTCGCTCTCCAGTGAGAGCCAGACGCCTATGATCCCGATCAGCAACGCCGCCACGAAGGCCGAGCGTGCGGCATAGGTCTGCCGCCGCCTGGCGTTCAGGATCGACTCGTAGATGAAGACCGGACCCAGCCCCCAGCGTTCTGCCATAGCGGTCCTCGCCTCGCATCTCGGAGATCGGAGATTCGGAATCGGGCCCGACATCGACGCATTGCAGCTTCGAGCATACGAAGTCGGTTCCGCTCCCGCATCCCCTTGCTACGACAGTTGACCGAGATCGGGGGGCCGCGTAAGACTCGTGGCTGCGCTTCGAGCCATCGGGCATGATGAGACGGGCCATCAACACGCTCGCGGCGTTATTTCTGAAGAAAGCGCGATCGGTCCCGCACGTTCGGGGAACTCTCTCGGAGGAGGCTTCGATAAGCGAAGGGGAGATCACCATGGCAAGCGGGCAGTTGGACGTCATGCTTCCTTCATTCCGTGCCCTGTTCGGCCTCGGCGCGTCGGCGAGCCTGGGCGATGGCCAGTTGCTGGGCCGCTTCTTGGCCGGGGGCGACGAGGCCCGGGAGGCCGCCTTCTCGGCCCTCGTGACCCGGCACGGGCCGATGGTTTTGGGCGTCTGTCGCGCGGGCCTCGGGGACCCCCACGACGCCGACGACGCCTTCCAGGCCACCTTCCTCGTCCTCGCGAGGAAGGCCCGGACGATCCGCAACCCGGACCTGCTCGGCCCCTGGCTTTACACCGTGGCGCAGCAGACCGCCCGCAAGGCCAGGGCCAGGCGTGCGCGCCGGCTCGTCCGCGAATCGGCGGAGGCGAACATGGCCGAACGCCCGGGTTCCGAAGAGGTCGGGACGCTCGAACGCGGGGACGCCGAGGCCCTCCACGAGGAGATCGGCCGTCTGCCGGGCAACCTCCGCCTGCCGATCGTCCTCTGCTACATCGAGGGCCTGACGCATGAAGAGGCCGCCAGGCGAGTCCAGTGCCCGGTCGGCACGATCCGGAGCCGGATGGCCAAGGCCCGAGAGCTCTTGCGGGGACGCCTCACGCGCCGGGGATTCGCCATGCCTGCCCTCCTGCTGGCCTCGGGGGCGTTCACCCGCGAGGTTCGCGCCGCCGTGCCTGTGATCCTCGCCGAGCGGACGACGCGGCTCGTCGCCTCGGCCCTGGGACAAGGTGTCGCGACCGGATCCGCCTCGACCCTGGCCGACGCGGTGATTGGGGGTTGGTTCCGGGTTCAGGCCGGCTCGATGGCCGTCGCCTTATTCCTGGGAGGCATCTGCTTCCTGATGCAGCGGGACGAACCCGCTCCGACGGCTCCCGCCCCTCCGGCTCCGAAGGCCGCCGGGGTTGCCTCCGCGCCGGGCGAGAGTCAAGCTCCCGCGCAAGAAAAGTCGATGACGGTCGCCGGCCGAGTCATCGATCCCGATGGGAAACCCGTGGCCGGTGCCAGGGTCGGGCTCTACCTCTTCCCGCGAGGTCCCTCTCGGGCCGGCGTGGATAAGGATGCCCGCCTGATCCCGGCCGATGGCGTCACGGATCGCGAGGGTCGGTTCCGGTTCTCGGCGCCTCGAGTGACGTCGGTGACGCATCGATACGCTTCCGTCGTGGCGAATGCTGAGGGGTTTGGCCTCGGCTCGCAGACCCTGGAAGTCGACTCCGGAGAACGAGCGGTCGATATCCGCCTGCCTCGGCAACGCATGCTCTCGGGTCGATTCATCGACCTGCAAGGGCAACCGGCAGCCGGGGTCGAGGCCGTGGTGACGGCCGTCCAGGCGAAGGAAGGAGCGGGAGTGGATTCCATCGCCTTCCACGGCGAGGTTCCCGAGGGTTCTCTCTGGCCTCGGCGGATCCGATCCGACGACCAGGGGCGGTTCCAGTTGACCGCCGCCGGGCCGGGAGGATCTGTCGAGATCCAGATCCGCGACGATCGCTTCGCGCGACAGGACCTGGTCCTCGCGGATGAGGCCTCGACTCGCACCCAGGCGGGGAACCTCGCCTCCCGGCGGCCTTCGCGGTCCGGCGATCGCGGGACGTTCGTGCTCATCCCCGCCCATATCATCGAGGGGCGGGTCACCTACGCCGATAGCGGCAAGCCCGCCGGGCATGCACGCCTCGTCGTCCAGGGCGGGCGCTACATGAGCGGTGAGGCCGACGCCGAGGGCCGTTTCCGGCTCAATCCGTTCGCCGACAACGCGTACCGGACGGACACCGGGGAGAAGATCTTCACGGTGTTCGCCCATGCCCGCGAGGGTGAGCCTTACCTATCACTCTCCAAGGATATTGCCTGGCCGGCCGGTGCATCACAACTAACGCTCGACTTCGCTTTGCCTCGGGGCGTCCTCTTGCAAGGATCCGTCAAGGATGCGGAATCGGGCAAGCCATTGCAAGGGGTCCAGGTCCAGTACGAGCCCTTGCCGAACGTCCCCTTCGAACCCAGAGAGTACGTCGTCACGGGAGTCTGGACGCCCGCCTTTTCGAATCGCGACGGGTCGTTCGCGCTGGCCGTCTTCCCTGGCAAGGGGCACCTCCTCGCCTTCGGCCCGAGCCCCGAGTACATCCTCTCGGAGTACGGCTCGCAGGTCATCCAGCACGGCAGCCCCGGAGGTCTCCGCAAATATGCCCAGGCGTTGATCCCGATCGAGGTCGACCGCAACCTTGAACCCCTCGCCGTGCCGATCCAACTCCGCAAGGGAACCACGCTTGAGTGTCGCGTGCTCGATCCCGAGGGCCAACCGCTCGCCAGGGGCACGCTGGCGACAAACTTCAACGTCGCGGGCCAGGCCTTCCGCTGGGGAGGCGAACTCACGCCTATCCGCGACGGCAAGGCGATCCTCCACGGCCTCGACCCGGCTCGCGCCTATCCCCTTGTGGTCCTCGACGCCGAGCATCGCTGGGGAGCCGCCATCGAACGCCCCGCGAACCGAGCCGACGCGGGCCCTCTGACCATCCGACTCGCCCCCTGCGGTTCGGCCACCTTGCGACTCGTCGACGAGGCCGGCAAACCAATTTCCGGCTACACCCCCGGCCTTCAAATCCTCCTCACCAAGGGCCGCTATCAGGTGGAGTTCGACGGCAACCGCTACGACGAAACCCTCGCCGCCGACGCATCAACTCCATACCTCGATCGCAGAGACGTCGTCGAAGCCTTTCGCAGCGGCCCGAAAGGACAGGTCAAGCTCAACAACCTGATTCCCAACGCCACATATCGCCTCATCACGGCCGAGAAAGGAAGCCCCGATATCGACTCCGTCGTGCTGAAAGACTTCACCGTCGCTTCGGGTGAGACACTCTCGCTTGGAGACATCACCCTCAAGGGCGTCAAAGTTGAGGATGCTAACGAGCGTTGAAGTCGTTGCGTTGGATCGGGCTGGCTCGGCCTTGAGCGAATTGCGGCAGAGCATCTAGGTCGATAGTCTGGCGTCAGTTTGGTCGGGCTGGCTGTGCCGCGTTGTCTCGATGACGATCGCGGCGGCCATCGCCCGGCCAAGGTTTTGACGCCGAGGCAGGGGCCCTGCGCATCCCCTCGGATGGAACCCTCAGAGGAGATGGGTGTGGGGCGAGAATCAAGAAGCGGTTGGATGTGGGCCTCGGTGGTGGTGCTCGCGTTGGGGATAGTCACAAAGACTCGGGCGGAAGGGCTTGACCTGAGCAAGGCCAGGGTATTGGTCGCCGACGATGCGGGAAAGGTCGAGGCGAAGGCCGTCGGCATGCTCATCGACGAGGTTCACAAGCGGAGCCGGCTCCACTGGCCGAAGCTCTCGCAGTGGCCCGAGGATGCGGCGGGACCGCTGATCGTCGTGGGGCAGGAGGCCGGGCTGCGGGCGAAGTTCCCTCGCGTCGTTTCCTGGCTCGATGCCAGTAAGCCCGCGAAGGGGGCCGAGGGCTATCGGGTTGGCGTCGACGCTAAAACTAGCCTCATCGTGGTCGCGGGGAATGATGCCAGAGGTGTGTTGTTCGGTGTGGGGAGGTTGCTCCGCGAACTGAGGCTGGGACGAGATCGGGCGGAGATTGCCAAGGAATTTCAGGTCGCCACGGCGCCGAGGTTCCCGCTCCGGGGGCATCAACTCGGATATCGGCCCAAGACGAACTCGTATGATGGGTGGGATCTTCTGCAGTGGGAGCAGTACATCCGCGACCTCGCTGTCTTCGGCACGAACGCGATCGAACTGCTACCACCCAAGACCGATGACGACCCGGATAGCCCGCATTTTCCACGGCCGCAGCTCGAGATGATGGTGGGGATGTCGCGCCTGGCGGACGAGTACGGGCTCGACGTCTGGGTCTGGTACCCGACCGAGGACGACCTCGATTATGGCGACCCGAAGATCCTCGCGACGGCCTTGCGCGAGTGGGGCGAAATCTTCGAGGCCTTGCCCCGGATCGACGCCGTGTTCGTGCCTGGGGGCGACCCGGGGAACTCGGCGCCGGGGCCCTTGATGAAGCTGCTTGAGAAGCAGGCCGAGTCGCTCCGCAAGCGGCATCCGAAGGCCCAGATGTGGGTCTCGCCCCAGGGGTTCGGCCAGGATCGCGTCGACGAGTTCTTGAAGATCCTGCGCGACGAGCCGAAGTGGCTCACGGGCATCGTCCACGGGCCGCAGGTGCGGCTCTCCGCCAAGGAGCTTCGCGAGTCGGTCCCCGCCCGCTACCCGATCCGTCTCTATCCCGACATCACACACAACTTCGACTGCCAGTATCCCGTGCCCGACTGGGACATCGCCTTCGGCCTGACCGAGGGACGCGAGCCGATCAATCCCCGGCCCTTGGGGCAGGCCACGATCTTTCACGCCGACCAGAACCAGGCGATCGGGTTCATCACGTATTCTGAAGGATGCAATGATGATGTGAACAAGTTCGTCTGGAGCGGCCTGGGGTGGGATCCGGACGCGGCCGTCGTCGACCTTGTGAGGCAATACAGTCGGTACTTCATCGGCGACGCCCACGCCGAAGGATTCGCCCAGGGGCTCTTCGCCCTCGAGAGGAACTGGCAAGGGCCCTTGCTGGCGAACTCCGGGGTCGAGACGACCCTGCGGCAATTCCAGGATCTCGAGCGCAGCGTCGAGCCCCAAGTGCTGCTCAACTGGCGGTTCCAGCAGGCCCTCTATCGCGCCTATTACGACGCCCACATACGCGACCGCCTGATCCATGAGACGGCCCTGGAGAACCAGGCGTATGACGCCCTCCGTCGCTCGGGTACGATCGGCTCGCTCGCCGCGATGGCCGAGGCCCAGGCGGCGCTGGCGAAGGCCGTGACGCACCCGGTCTCGGCCGACCGCAGGGCTCGGGTCCATGAACTGGCCGAGGCCCTGTATCAAAGCGTGCGGATGCAGTTGAGCGTGGTCCGCTACAAGGCGACGGCCGTCAGGCGCGGGGCGAACCTCGACGCGATCGACACGCCCTTGAATAATCGAAACTGGCTCCTGTCGCAGTTCGCCGCGATCGGGAAGCTCGGGCGCGAGCAGGATCGGCAGAAGGGGATCGCCGAACTCCTCGGGCATGAGGACCCGGGGCCGGGCGGGTTCTACGACGCGCCTGGCGATCCCTCGCGACGCCCTCACCTCGTGCTGGGCGACGGCTTCGTGAAGGACCCCGACTTCCGGCGCTCGCCGCGGATCACGTTCGGCAGCCGCCCCGACTGGCCCCTCGCCTGGTGCCGCTATGCCCAGAGCCTCTACGACGCGCCGCTCGAGATGCACTACGATCGGCTCGATCCTCACGCCAGGTATCGGCTCCGCGTGATCCATCCGGCAGACAGCTTCCCGACCCCGATCCGCCTCACGCTGCAGGCCGACGGCCGCCAGATCCACGGGCCGATGGCGAAGCCGGACCCGGTGCGAGCCCTCGAGTTCGACATCCCGGCCGACCTCACCGCCGATGGCAGCCTGACCCTCCGCTGGTTGCAGGAGCCCGGCCGCGGCGGCAGCGGGCGAGGCAACCAGGTCGCCGAGGTCTGGCTGATCCGCGTGGCCCCCTGAGCGAATTGGCTTTCATCGCTTCACACATCCAATGAGAACGGGACACGCCGAGGCCGCGCGAACGTCGCGGGGCCTCGGCGTGTCCATTGCTGCACATCGCAAGGTCGATTCGGTTCGTGCTGCGCTCGCATACGACCAGGCACGGGCCAACCCCCCGGGAGAAATTATGAATTTACCCCTATTCATCGTCGATGCGTTTTCGTCGCGTCCCTTCGGCGGGAATCCGGCCGCGGTCTGCATCCTCGGCGAGCCCAGGCCTGATGAGTGGCTTCAGCGCGTCGCGGGCGAGATGAACCTGTCGGAGACGGCCTTCCTGATCCGGCAGGACGATGGATACAGCCTCCGCTGGTTCACGCCCGAGGTCGAGGTCGACCTCTGCGGCCATGCCACCCTGGCCTCGGCCCACGCCCTCTGGGGGTCGGGGGAGGAGCCCAAAGATCGGACCATCCGCTTCCAGACGAGGAGCGGCCTGCTCATCGCCGAGCGGCAGGGTGACTGGATCGAACTCGACTTCCCGGCCTTGAAGACGAAGCCTGTCACAGAAGCCCCGGCGGGTCTGGCCGAGAGCCTCGGCGTGCCCTTGCGCTTCGTCGGCTCGTACGGGATGGACTATCTTTGCGAGGTCGAGAGCGAGGAGGTGCTGAGGGGCCTCGCCCCCGACTTCGCCCGCCTGCGCTCGATCAGGACGCGGGGGGTGATCGCGACGAGCCTCGCCGGGGCGGGGGGAGCCGGGTACGACTTCGTCTCTCGGTTCTTCGCTCCTGGCGTCGGGATCGCCGAGGACCCCGTAACCGGCTCCGCCCACTGTGCCCTGGGGCCGTTCTGGGCCGAGCGGCTCGGGAAGGCGGAGTTCCTGGCGTACCAGGCCTCGAAACGCGGGGGCCTCGTGCGGGTCCGGGTCGAAGGGGATCGGGTCAAGCTCGGCGGGCAGGCGGTCACGGTCGTTAGAGGCGAGTTGCTGGGTTGACGTTTTTATCTATCCACACCGAAGAATTCGAGGGGGATCTCAATGGATCGTCAGATCATCGAACGCTACGTGGCCGGTGGGCAGCAACTGCGTGATTCCGTCGAGGGCCTGAGCCGGGAAGACCTGATCGCCAGGCCGGGGCCGGGGCTTTGGTCCATCCAGGAGGTCGTGATCCACCTCACGGATAGCGACAGCATTTCCATCGACCGCATGAAGCGCATGGTGATCGAGGACAACCCGCCCTTGCTCTATGCCGACGAGACTGCCTACGTCGAACGCCTCGCCACCCATGAGCAGTCGATCGAGGACGCCCTGACCCTCTTCGAGGTCGGCCGGCGGCAGTTCGGCCGGGTTCTCCGCAACCTGCCCGACGAGGCTTTTGCACGTTACGGGACGCACAACAAACGCGGCGTGGTCGCCCTCGGGGACATGGTCGAGGATTATATCGAACACCTCGAATATCACCTCAAATTCAGAGACTTCTCGCTGATCCCGACAGGAGTCCGGTCGCCGTAAGAGGCTCTTGACAAGAGGAGATAGGGCCTGCGTGCTTGTGGGTGATTACCCGTCCCACAGGAGCACGCAGGTCATGGCGACCCGAAGGCCCCACGTCCGTACCATACCCCTGAGTTGCGCCCCGAGCCAGGCTCCATGCCCCACGTGCGGCAAGCGGGGCGCCGCAAGCAGGTCCTCCGGCGCCTCGTCCGGACCCTCGCCTACAAGCAGGTCGTCTTCCTCGACATCACTTACGGCGAGTATCGCGCCCGCTGCGGCTGCTGCAGCACCTTCCGCACCTGCCCCCCGGGCGTCGAACCTAAGGCCGCCTACGACCACAAGGTCCGAGAGGCGGTCCTCGACCGGATCCTCGACGACGGCATGAGCGTCGAGCGCGTCATCGCCTCGATGCGCCGCGACTTCCTCCTGGACCTCTCCGACGGCTTTGTCTACGACTGCCTCGACCGCAGGGTCCGCGGCCTCGACATGGCCGAGCATCGCCGCTGGATCCTGACCCGGTTCAGCGGTACGCTCTGCGTCGACGAGCTCCACCTGGGCCGATCGACGCTCCTGCTGGCCACCGACCCGCTCCAGGACCTGCCCGTGGCCTTCGCCGTCGTCGCCGGCGACGATCGCGACCACATGCGGCGGTTCCTCAAGGACCTCAAGTGGTGGGGGCTGTTGCCGCAGGTGGTGGTGACCGACGGCTCAAACCTCTATCCGACCCTGCTGGCGGAACTCTGGCCGGCGGCCCGCCATCAGTTGTGCGTCTTCCACGTCCTGAAGGACCTGCATCAGCGCGTCCTGGACGCGGTGCGTCGGATGCGGCGGGGGCTCTCCCGCCGCGGCAACCGAGGCCGCAAGCGGAAGCCGGGCCGGCCCCGGCGCCGGTCGCGGCGGCGCTCGACGAACAAGGAGAAATCGGCCTTCGTCTTCAAGCATCGCTGGCTGATCGTGAAGCCGCCGCGAGGGGATGAGCGCCGGGGAGCGGGCGGACCTGGAGACGATGCTGAGCTATCTGCCGGAGCTGAAGACGTTGCGGGACTTCGTGGACCGTCTCACGATGCTATTCGAGGAGGGGCAGACGGAGGAGCTGGCCCGGGGCCGGCATGCGGCGCTCCTGGGGAATCCCCGCTTCCAGAAGGTCCCCGAGCTGTCGTCGGCGATGGGGATGCTCCCCGACGAGAAGTTCGCCAAGATGATCGCGTTCCTGAAGGACCCGGCGTGCCGCCGGGTGCGGACGAACAATCATGTCGAGCGCGTCAACCGGCAGCTCCGGCATGAGGAGAAAGCGCGGTACAAGTGGCGGGAGCGTCGGACGATCGTGCGGTTCCTGGTCCTGCTCATGGACCGTCGCTACAAGCGCGAGAGGGCGATACGAAGTCGGTGGCATGGCGATCCGGGGCCGAGCGGAGATGATGGATGCTCACCAAAGGCGGTGCCCAGGGGGCGAGTGGCGTGACGCGAGGGCCAAGGACTGTCGGGATCAGCGAGAAGTGTCCATATTCATCTTCGACAAGCGAGAGCGCCTGGGGAAGCCGGCGGCATGTTGAGGGCTACGGGGCCGGTTGCAATCCCCTGGGTCGGGCTGATGCTTTCGAGGGGGCGAGGTCGTAGAATCGGCGGCTCGTGTTTCCTGGCATCGCTGTGACTGAGGGTTCCTCCGGAACGAAGGCATCATGACTCGAAGAAGAGCCTGGGCTCTGGGACTGGGGATCGGAGCGCCCGCGCTAGTTTTGATCCTGGCCGGCATGGCGCAACGGGGTGTGATCTGGATGGGGAAGCAGCCGGACGGGGGCTTCATGGTCTCGTCCGGACAGAGGGTGGAGGGGGGCTCGCTCGCATTCCAGGGTCGGCCCATCGAACTGGCCCTCCACCCGAGCGGGGCCTTCTTCGCCGTGCTGCACCAGAACAGCGTCTTCCTCGGGACGACGAAGGCGATCCGCGAGGAGACGAAGGTCCCGCTCGGCTCGAGCGCGGGGTTCCGCGGGCTCGTCTGGTCGCCGGACGGCAAGCGACTCTTCGCCAGCACCGAGCAAGGGTATGTCCAGAGTTTCAAATATGAAGGGGACAAGCTCGTCAAGGCCGGGCAGATCGCCGTCAGGCCGAAGGACGCGAAGGACAACCCCGTGCCGGGCGGGATGACGATCACCAAGGATGGCTCGCGGCTGTTCGTGGCGGCGGCCAACCGCAACGCAATCGCCGAGGTCGACCTCACCCGTGGGGATGGGGAGTGGATCCGCGAGTTCCCCGTCGAGAACCTGCCGTTCGAGCCGAGGCTCTCCGAGGATGAGAAGACCCTGGTCGTGAGCAACTGGGGGGGCCGAAGACCCCGAGCCGGGGACATCACGGCGAAGAGCCAGGATCTCGACGTCGTCACCGACGACCGGGGCACGCCCGGCTCGGGGACCGTCAGCCTGATCGACCGCGAGTCGGGGAAGACCCGGCACCTCGAGGTCGGCATCCACCCGACGGCCATCGCCGTCTCGGGCGGGCGGGCGTACGTCGCCAACGCGATGAGCGACTCCATCTCCGAGGTCGACATCGCCTCGGGCAAGCTGACCCGCACGATCCCGATCCTCTGGGGCGAGAAGCTCCGCGTGCTGGGGAGCATGCCCAATGCGCTCGAGATCCGGGGCAAGACGCTGTACATCGCCAACGGCGGCGACAACGCCCTCTGCGAGGTCGACATCGCCTCGGGCAAGGTCCTCGGCTTCCGACCCGCCGGCTACTTCCCGACGGCCCTCGCCCTGACCCCCGACGGCAAGTCCGCCCTGCTGCTCAACACCAAGGGGAACGGCTCGGTGAACCGGACCCTCGCCGGCAAGCCGGGCAATGCGCACGACTTCCAGGGGACCGTCACCGTCGTCGACCTGGACGCCGACCTCGCCAAGGCTACGAGCGTCGTCGCGCGCAACAATCGCTGGGATGCGAACCTCGTCAAGCCCCCCCTCAAGGTCTACAACGGCGCGATCAAGCACGTCCTGTACATCATCAAGGAGAACCGGACGTACGACGAGATCTTCGGCGACCTGCCCAAGGGCAACGGCGACCCCAAGCTCTGCAGCCTGGGCGAGCGCGTGATGCCCAACCACCGCAAGATCGCCAATGAGTTCACCCTCTTCGACAACGGCTACGTCAGCGGGACGAATAGCGCCGACGGCCACGCCTGGTCGACCCAGTCGATCGCCAACGACTACCTCGAGCACTTCTACGTCGGCTACTCGAGGACTTATCCCTGCGAGGGGGAAGACCCAATGGCCATCTCGAGCGGCGGCGCGATCTGGGACGCCGCGATCCGCAAGAACAAGACCCTTCGGGTCTGGGGCGAGTTCTGCGACGAGACCAAGGCCGGCTTCCAGCCCGCCCCCAAGGACTGGTTCGAGCTCTGGGAGGATCGCAAGAACGGCACGAACAAGTTCAAGATGACGGCGGAGACGACCGTCCCCAGCCTCAAGCCTTATATCAACAAGGAAGTGCATTACTGGCCTCTGATCCAGAGCGACCAGCATCGCGTCGACGTCTTCCTCCGCGAGTACGAGGAGTTCAGCAAGAAGGACGCCGTCCCCGACCTGATGATCATGAGCCTCCCCTGCGACCATACCGAGGGGGTCAACCCGAGCTATCCCACCCCCAGGGCCATGATGGCGGACAACGACCTGGCGCTCGGGCGGGTGGTCGAGGCCCTCTCCAAGAGCCCGCAGTGGAAGGAGACGTGCATCTTCGTGATCGAGGACGACGCCCAGTCGGGCCCAGACCACGTCGACGGCCACCGCACGGCCTTCATGGCGATCAGCCCCTACACGCGGCGGGGGTTCCTGGACTCGACCTTCTACACGACGACGAACATGATCCGGTCGATAGAGATGATGCTCGGCCTCGACCCGATGAACAAGTTCGACGCCCTCTCCGACCCGTTGGTCGCTTGCTTCGGCGACGAGCCCGACCTGACGCCGTACAAGGCCGTCCCCAACAACGTGCCGCTCGACGAGCGTAACCCGTCGGGCAAGGCCATGAACGACAGCGACAAGTACTGGCTCGCCCGCACGATGGAGCTCGACTGGAGCCACGTCGACGCGCCGGATCCTTACTGGATGAACCGGATCACCTGGTACAGCCTCTTCAAGGATTCGCGTCCTTACCCGGCCCGAGCAGGCGAGGTCCCCGGCGTCAAGGACAAGGATGACGACGACGATTGAGCGTCGCCGCCTCGATGATCGCCAGGCCGAGCAGGACCCGCTCGAGAGGCCAACACCTCCCGAGCGGGTTTGTTTTTTCGGCCGGGGCGTCTCAGGGCTGGAAGATCTCCGGGGCCTGCCGCATCAGCTCGTCGCGCATCGAGCCGATCCCCTGGGCGACGAAGGTGGGCGAGGCCCCTTCTTCGCCCTTGACGATCAGCGTGTTGATGCCGACGACGGTCCCGTCATCGCGGACGAGCGGGCCGCCGGAGTTGCCGGGGCTGATCTTGGCCGTGTGCTCGATCTTCACCGAGCCCCCGTTGCGCCTGAGGAGGCTGATGATCCCGTCGGTGATCACGTATTCGAAGTTCGACGGCTGGAAGTGGGACTCGACCCGCACCCCCTTCTTCTGCTCCTGGATCAGGCGCTGAATCGCCTCCTCACCCGAGAGCGGGGTCCGCGAGGCCTCCGGGAAGCCCAGGGCGTAGACCGGCGTGCCTCTCGCGGTCGTGTCCTCCTCGGCCAGGCGGAAGTGGGGCAGGGGGGCGTCGGGCTTGATTTTGAGGATGGCCATGTCGAACGGGTCGCTCTCGTGGACGATCGTGGCCTCGTACTTCTTGTGCTTGAAGAAGACCCAGATCTTGGGCTCGATCTTGGTCTTCGTCTTCTCCTCCAGCTCGGTCCGCATCAGCTCCGCGTTCTGGAGCTTGGAGGTCGACTCGACGACGTGCCGGTTCGTAATCAAATAGCCCGAGCCCGAGGCGACGAAGCAGGTCCCGCTCGACAGGCAGACCTCCGTCCTCGTGCCGTCGAACTCCGTCTGGACCCAGCCGCAGAGGACGAGTCCCACGGCCGCGGCCAGGTCGGGGGCGTCGTTCACCGAGTTGATCGTGGCCGACCCATCCCCCTTGAGCCCCGAGACCAGGGCCTCGCGACGCTCCTTCGGGGCGAGCAAGACGGCTGCGATCCCCATCATGATGACGATCGCGACCACCGCCACGATCAGGCCGATGCGGCGGTTGCGGCTCTGGGCCTCGCTCGGCCTGGCGTGGGCCGGTGCCGGTGCTGCGGCGTGAGCCGCCGCCGGCGCCGTATGCTGAGGGGTCGGGGCGTAGCCTTGCGGACCGCCGTGGCCCGCCGGGGCCGCAGCGACGGGAGCTGCCTGCGGCTGTTCGAGCTGGAGGGTGCGGAGCGGGACCCAGTTCGGGAGCCCTTCGCGCCAGACGAGCGTCTCCCCTGTGATCGTACCCCGGCGCAGCATCTCGAGGAGGTTCGCCGTCTCGACCGGCCCCATCGGCGTCTGGCCCGACGAGTAGTACCAGTCGTAAGACGGCTGCTCCGGCGTCGCGTCGGCGACGGGGAAGACCTCCTGCCGGGGGACGCTCTGCGGCGAGAAGAGGAAGTCCAGGGTCGACGCACGCGACCACGTGACCCGGTCCCGCGAGACCTCGTGGAACTGCGCGAGCTGCCCGCGCCGGCGCAGGCCATAGAGCTGCTCGGCGTTGAAGGGTCCGGTCACCTTGTTGCGGTCGCGGACATACCAGGTTTCTTGCGACATGGCCTCGTACCCTTGAGCCCTTCTGGCGCGAGTCGTGTTCGGTTGGAGGAGGGAGGAGGAATCGGGGCGGCGGACGAGGCCTCGATCACTCGCTCGTGCGACGCGCGAAGACGAGCCGGCCTTCGAGCAGCTTCGCGGCGGCGCCGTCGATCAGGACCCCCTTGTCGGGGCCGAGGACCTTGCCGATCGTCTCCCAGGAGCCGTCGGAGAGGTTGACGAAGAGGCTCGTGCCAGGCCGGCACTTCGCCGCCTCGTCGCACTGCCAGGCCCCCTTGCTGGTCCGCAGGAGGACGTCGACCGGCAGGTAGGTCTGGGCCATCGATGCCTCGAGCTTCACCCTCGCCTTCTCCACGAGCGTTGAGATCAAGGTGATCGGGGGGAGGCCCTTCAGGATCCGCTCGCACGAATCCCGGAGCCGCTCGACTTCGGGTCGCTCCGGGGCCATCCAGTCGACGTCGAGGTTGAGGGCGGGGTCCTGTACGGCCCGGCTCTGCTCCTTGAGGGCCTCGCTGATGAGCTCGCTGCCGAGGGTCGCCGTCCGCATCGCGGCCCGGAGCGCGATCATCCTGGGGATGGAGTCGACCTCCGGCTCGGACTGGATGGCGGCGAAGATTTGCCCCATCACCTCGTCCCAGTTGGCGGGGCTGTTGACGGCTTGCGTGACCATCGGCTTCAGCCGCCCGGCCATCTTGGCCTGGGGGGCGACGGCGATGCTCTCGACGTTCTCCTTGGTGAGGTAGACCCGATCGGTGCGGCCGGCGAGCGTGACGAGGGCTTCGAACAGGCAGCCGTTCTCGGTGACGTCCGGCTTCGACACCGTGTAGTACGTCTTCCCGTTCGTGGCCTGGACCTTCCAGATGTTCTGGAAGAGCGGGTTCGAGAGCACGCGCCTCAGCGGGGCCGTCGCGTCGTCCTCCCCCTTCGGCTCGCGGCGGGACATGGCCATGACGTAGCGGTGGTAGTCGCCCATGGTGGCGTCGGGCCAGCGAGGATGCTTGATCCGGAACTCGGTGAGCTGCTGCGATCGCTCGGTGGCATCGGCGGGGGTGAGCTTCGTGTACGGCGGCTTCCAGCCCTTGGCGATGAGGGCCCAGGCGATGAGGGTCTCCCAGGCCGAGCGCTCTGCCAGCATGTCGCGGAAGGCCGCCGAGCGGGGGTCGCCGGGGAACTTCACGACGTAGGCCTCGCAGGCCTCGGCGAACGGCGCGGCGTCTCCCGAGGTGATCATCGCGGTCGCCTTCTCCCGCACGAGCTCGACCATGCGCTCGCGGTCCGAATTCCCGGCGAGCGCGCTCTCCGCCTTCTCGAGCCTGGCGATCCAGGCCAATGCCTGGGCCTTGGGCTCGGGGCTGGCCTTCTCGGCCTCGTTGCGCAGGGTCGTCACGTGGATCCTGAGCCCGCCCAGGGCCTCGCGCGTCTCGTTGGACTTGGGGAGCTGTGCGACGAGGCGTTCGGCGGCCTCGAGCTTCTCGCTCAGCTCGCGGAGCCTGGACTGCAAGGCCTCGTCGGCCTCGCCACGCATCTTGGCCCCGAGGGCCTTCCTATCACCCTCGACGCGTTCGAGCGCGGCCTTCTCGCCCGGCAGCCTCGCGGCCATCCGGGCCGTGGCCAGGGCGGGGGGGGCCTCCTCGTCGAGCGGGGCGTCCTGCGCGGCCTTGAGCGCCTTGTTGAACCGGTCGACGCGGCCGTCCTCGTCCTTCTCCGCCCCCGCGAGCCGGTTGGTGACGGCCTCGCAGGCCTTGGTCTCGGAGGCACCCGGATACGTCTTCTCGAGCTGCTCGAGGGCTTGCCGGGCCTCCTTGAGTTGCCCCGCCTCCAGCATCTCCTCGATCTTCGAGGCGGTCTGCTCGATCGTCCTGAGCCGGTTGCCCGCGGCGCTCGACCAGGCGATGAGGCCGGCGAAGACGAGCAGCGCGGCGGCGATGCCGGTGACGATCGTGCGGAATTTGCGCCGCTCCGACTTGCCGAGCTCGCGATACCGCTCCTTGACGGCCGCCTGGATGTCCTTGGGCAGGCCTCGGCCGAAGCGGATGACCCCCTCCTCGGCCTCGTTGAGGGTGCGACGGTCGCCGCCGTGCTCGAGCACGTCCTGGAGGTCGAGCATCGCCTCCTGATAGGCCCGCTCCTCCTCCTCGCGACGGTCCTGGCGGCGGAGCCAGTCGAGCCCGGCCTGCGCCTCTCCCTCGAGCGGGTCGCCCGGGCTGAGCGCCGCCATCTCGGCCAGCGCGAGCCATCGGGAGCGGATCTGTCGGCCCCTGGCCGTGTCCTCGCCGGCGTGGGCTCGTTGCAGGTCCTCCGCGAGCTTGCCGAGTTGGTTGCGGGCCTGTTGCTTCCGGGCGGAGGCGAGAGCCGAACGCGCCGAGTTCACGCGGGCCTCGGCCAGCGGGGCGGTCCAGGCGACGGTCTCCAACTCCCGGACGATCGCCTCGAGCGCGGTCACGTCCACCGCGGCCCGCGCGTTGCGGACCTCCAGCTCCATCTCATCCTGCCGGGCGACCTCGAACCGCCGGATGTCCTCGAGCCAGATCGGGTTGTTCGTGTCGAGCTGGGCGATCTTCCGCATGACCTCCACACGCTTCAGCAGCGGGGCCCGCGCGAGCGCGTATCGGCGATGCTTCCTCAGCAGGTCCTGCAGCGGGTCTTCCTCGCCATACGCTTCATTGAGGGCGTGGGCATGGTCGATGGCGAGCGCCGGGGCTTTGGTCCAGCCATACCGCAGGGCAAGGTCATCCCACTCCGGCCGCTCGGGGAAGTCGAGCACCGTCGCCATGTCGAGTAGGTCGGGCTCTGCCTTCGCGAGGTGGAGTGCCTCCGACCGCAACCCCTGCCTGAGGAAGAAGGCGCACCGATTGAGCCGCTCGTTCGCCTCGGAGCAAGCCGCCGCATAATCCTTCGCCAACCCCGCCAGGCGCGGGTCCTCGGTCCGATCCGCCGACTGGAGGAACGAGCGGATTTCGCCGACTGTGCGGTGAAAGTCGATCATCGGTTCTTATCCTCGGCGGACTTCTTACCTTGGCGTTTGGCGTTAGTATCCGGACGGCCGACTTTAGCGACCTCAACAATCTCACCATCAACGTTGATAGCGAGAGTTACTTGGAAAGACAATTCAGACAAATTATCTCCACGTTTGAGTTTAACAGTTTCATCCATGGCTTCGATCATGCTTCGCAACTTCTCCGCCGCAGCCAGTACGGCGGACGATTTGGCTATATCAGCTTGGTTCTTTGACTCGGACTGTTGCTGTTCGACTTCTTGTGGTCTGATGGCATTAACCAGTGAATTTTTGATATTATTTGTTTTTTTGGTGAAATCAATGCACTTATTTTTTGATGTATTGTATGTTTTGTTAAAAGCAATGCCGTGTTGTAATTCTGTGGTTTTTGCTAGTTCGGTGCATTTGTCTATAGATTCTCTGAGGCTAGTGAGGGTGGACAACGCTTTTGCGCGGTCGCTTTCCGCTACTAAGAGGTAAGGCTCGTTGGTCCTGAAATCGCCACGAGCGGCCAGAAATTCGTCGCTGGCCTGGATGCATTGCTCTAGTGCGGTTTTGAATGAAATATTTGATGAAATTTGGATGTTTGCGGATCCGAGATTCGGTCCAGCCTGGTAAATTCCTTTTGATTCGATCTTTAATGCGATGTGTTCGAAATTTTTGATTTTGTAAAACCTGGCCTGAGGTGTTCTTTGATCGACTTGCTCAGTTGCTTCCCCGTTCGTAACGCATTCACTAATGAGTATCGGGCGGTTCATGGGAGGGCCATTTTTCCACTCCCCCGCTGAGATGTCATGCTTCGTGTCGAGAGTCTTGGTCGAAATCGCGGACTTGGAAGGTTCCATCGCGATCGAATTGCGTAGGGCAATCTTGTAGTGAGGAGCTGTCTTGTTCGATTCGTTGCGGTGTTTGATTTCGAGTATGCACGTATTAATTGCTCTTAAGATATCCAGTGTTATAGGTGTGTCGGTCCTTATGTACAGTATGCGATTTCCTTCGACTTCGAAGGAAGCGTATTTTGTTTTTTCGTCAGCCTTCGCGACAATCGCGATACCTATCTTGGGCTTAGGAAGTACCGCCACCTCGAGGCCTATTGCGTCAAAACCAACTTGTTTGACTCCCAATAGATTAAAATCGTAGTCGAGGAAATCCTCGTTTGTTTCGGATTTAAGAATTTGTAAATCTGAAGTGGTGCTGTTCAAGTCAAGTAGATCGACAGATTGGCGCACGACCCTCTTTGCTGCTAGCTCAGGTTTCTTGTGGGCGTCCGAATCTTTCTTGCCACTATCGCTATTGATCGTTGGTTTCCTCTCTTCCTCACGCAATGATGTGTCGGGCGGCCTTTTGCCTTTCAGCTTATCTTTATGTAGAGGATCCGTGTCGTGAGCCAAGCCCTGGTTAGATTGAATGCCCTCAGTCTCTGGCGGGCTTATCAAGGTGGTAGGATTGCCTTTATCTGATAATTGGGCCTGCTCTTGTGCTGGCTTTGCACTATGGTTTCCTTCTGTCTTTTGCTGTGGTGGCTGGTTTTGTTCGTCAGGGATCTTCGTTGACAGTACTTTGCTACGTCGTGGCTCAGATTTTTGCTGCATAAAGACAATCGCGGCACAGGCCACTACCACAAGCACCAGTGACGTAACTCCGAGGATAGGCAACAATCGTCGCCGGCGCTTGGGCTCTTCCTCCTCCTCATTATCTTCCATGATGAGCGGCGGCGGCACGGGGCCGGTGGGCGCGTGGGAGCCCCCGACCATGCCGTAGGTGCCGTCGGTCGGGCCCGGAGGACGCCAGCCCTGACTCGGCTCGGGGGGATAGTCGGGGAAGGGGGCGAAGTCAGGCTCGGCCGGTTCGAAGGTGGTGAGGGGCGGGGGCGCGGCGGCCGTGCCGGTGCGGGCGAGGGCGACGAGCGAGCCCCCCTCGGCGCGGCCGAGAGGTTGGCCGAGGTCGAGGACCAGGGCGTTCTTCATGCCGAGGGCCTGGGCGGCCTCGGGCGAGCCACGCACGACCCCGCGCCACGAGCAGGCCACGCCCTGCTGCAAGCCGGTGAAATAAGTGCTGAAGCTGACGTCCCAGCGGCGGTTGGCCGGCAGCAGCGCCAGGGCCTCCTCGAAGAGGGGCAACAGATCCGTGCCCGGGTCGAACACGAGGATCGTCACCCGCCTGGGGTCGGCGAGGAAGGCCTCGGCCAAAACCCCGGCCCAGCCGGCGTCGCCGGTCGCCCTGGCCCAGCGGTCGCAGGCCCGCGCGGGGCGGTCCCCCTGCGGCACCGATCGCGACTCGGGCAGGAACCCGATATGGCCGTCCCAGTCGGCGTTCAGCACGCCGGGCCGGCCCATGAGCCAGGCGGGCCCGCCCCGGGCGAGTTCCGAGTCGTCGAGGATGACGTGGTGGGCGTACTTGTTGGTGCGGTCGCTATAGTCGAGCCCGGCGTCGCCGATCCGGGAGAGGACGTGGCGAGGCCCGGCGGCCGTCGGCACGCGCAGGTGGTTGAAGGCGACGGGGTTGAGCTTCGCCTTGGGATCGTGCGGCGGGAAGACGTTCCGGTAGGCGCTCAGGCCCTCCATCCGCTCCACGAGCGCGCGGGGCATCTGGGCCGAGCAGGCCACCGTGCTATAACCCTGGGTGCCTGGGAAGACGCCTCGAGGGGCCGATGTGTAGTGGACCTCGGTTGCCATGCGAACGCTCTCCCTCGATCTCTTCGCCGGCGACGGCGATAGCCTTCGACTCGACTCGTCTTAATATATGAGGAGGCAAAACGACTTATCCCGACGTGTGCGGCGATCCTCGGCGCATCACGTCGGGTCGTTGGTCCGGGGGCTCTGGGTCTTGCGGCGGAACCTCGGGACGAACCCGCTCAGCGTCTTCGCCATGATGTAGAGCAGGGGGACGGTCACCCACCTCGGCTGGATGTCGCGCGGGCGGATCCCGGCATACCCGGTCTTGGGGTCGATCCCGATCTTATCCCCCAGCGCGCTCGTGGCGACGTAGAAGACCTCCTGCGCGAACCCCTCGGCCGATGAGACGATCTCGGGGCAGAGGGCCTGGAGCAGCTTCCGGAGCCGGGCCGAGCGCCGCTCGATCCGCTCGATGTCGATCGCATTCTGGTTCAGGCTGGGGACCGAACGCCAGGGCTCGGAATGGTCGTCCCCCTCCGGGTTGTCGAGCAGCGATTCCCACTGGTCGAGTTTCGTGAGGACGATGACCAGGGGCCGGGGGTGCTTCTCCGATTGCAGGAGCCCGGAGTGCCGCCGGATCCTGGCCGCGGCCTCGAGCAGGATCGTCTCCTGCCGGCTCGTCCGCCCGCGTGAGACCGGTTCGGAGGAGCCCTTTCGGGCGTTCAGCGCTGCGAGCACCCGCTGATCCTGCATCGGGTCGAGCACGAACATGAGGGCCCGCGAGTGGGCCAGGTGCCGGGTGACGGGCGTGGCCGTGGTGTCCCTGCCGGGCAGGAAGTGCTCCCCCGCGTTGTCGTAGAGGCAGAGGAGCTGCCCCATCCCCACGGCCTCGGCCACGCGGTTGTTCCCCGGGCCGGGGCGGAGGTCGAAGAGGAAGGGTTTGGGGTAGGCGATCGTCTGGTTCCCGTACGCGACGGTCTCGTACAACTCCCCTTCGAGCTCCGTCTTGCGGATCAGGTTGCCGAGCGGCACGTAGTCATCCGGCCCGGTATTGAAGAAGAGGTTCTCCTCCGCCTCGTTGAGCAGGCGGTTCGCCATCGGGTCGACGTCGGCGATGTTGATCGCGAAGTTGGCCGGCAGGACCTTGCGGAGCTCGTGAATCATCGTCGCCAGGAAGTACGACTTGCCGCTGGCCGGCGACCCCAGGATCGACAGGAAGAGCGTCGGCATCTCCAGCGCGCATCGGGGAAGGCTCAGGTGGCACTTCGGGCAGGCCAGGACCCGGCAGGTCATCCCCTTGGCGTCGATCGCCTCCCCCTTGATGGTGAACCGGCTGGGGAGGAACCTCTGCGCCTGCTCCGGCCCGAGCAGCGGATCCCCCAGCAGGTCGGAATGCTCCGAGACCCAGACGACCTCCTCGGGCGAGAAGACCTCCCAGCAGTGGGGGCAGGTCACCCTCGCCATCAGCGCATCGGGGGAAGTCGCGGTCGACATGAATCACTCCCGCAGCGAACCTTCGGTGCGGTTCGTGCCGAATCTTGGTGGGTTCGGAGAGCCTTGACCGCTAACTGTACAAGACTCCCCTATGGTGCGGAAGTGGTGTTTTCCAAGAAAAAGAAACGACGGTGCCAGACATAGGACGTGATCAATTCGTCGATCCCAGGAGTCGATTGTCTCCAGAGGATCGTCGCAATGTCAGCCGGCCCTCGGCGATGCGACCGCTTCCGCATCAGCGGCCGAGGACGAGCCCGGCCATGAGGACGATGGCCATCGCCTCCTGGAAGGTGATCGGCCGGACCGAGTACAAGGTGCTGACGAACCGCCTCCAGAACGACGCGACGAACGCCGCCGTGATCAGGACTACGGCCAGGTATCGCACGGCGTCGATCGCGCTGGTCACGATCAGGCCCAGGATGGAGATCCCATGGGCGCGATTCGAGGCCGCGAAGTCCAGGATCCCCATTACCGAGATCACCGCGAACAGCGACACGTTGAATCCCGCTGTGATCCCCGATGGCCTATCGCCTTTGCCCCTCGACGCCCTGTCGTAGGAGAAGAGCGCGTCATCGTGCACCTCGATCTCGGTCACTCCGGGCATGGTCGGTGATCTCCCTGGGGGTTGAGCGAGGAGAAAGCTCGCGGACATCCATGAATTCGCCCAGTGTCGCCCGTTATTTGAGAGACGTGTCGACGGTTGAGTTCACCCTCCAAATGCAAACGTCCCAGCCGGTGGAGGCCGGCTGGGACGTCGTGTTGGAGTCGGCATTGGACCCGGCCGTGTTGCCGGGTCAAGCTGGCTCGGCTCAGTAAGAGTCGGAGCTGATGACCTCGCCGCTCGAGATCGTGGCCAGGCCGATCCAGGTGACCGGATTGATCGAGTTCTTGACGAAGCGGACCGAGCCGTCGCCGAAGCCGACATTCACACCGCCCGCGTGGCGGCTCCTGGAGCCCGCGAAGGCGTCGTTGTCGCCGGCGTTTGGAATGCAGGGGAGCTGCTGGACGGGCTCGCTGGTGCAGAAGAGGCCGGGATCGTTGTTGAGGTAGTCGCCGCCGGTCTGCAGGTTCAGGTAATCCTTGGTCCCGTTCGGTGTGTAGCGGGTCATGAACGAGCCGCCGCCCGGGACGGTGGACCACATCGCGCCACGGATGTCGTTGATGCTACCCTGAAGCACCTCGCCGATGAAGACGGTGTTGCTCGTACCGTCGGTGATCGAGGCCAGCGAGATGTTGCCGTCATGCCCGAAGGCCGACTTGAGGTACTGCGGTGCGAGCGAGCTGGCCTTGTCCTGGCCCCAGCTCGTGTTGCCCCAGCTGGCGGCGTAGTTGCCCTTCGTCATGATCGGGCCGCTCAGCACTCCACCTTTATAGCTGGAGTTGACCTGGAACGTGTTCTGACGATCGCTCGGGCACTGGAAGCTGCTGATCTTGGTGGCCGCGACCGTCGAGTTGGCGAAGTATCCCGCCGCGACGTTGAGGCCGCCCGGGAAGCCCTCGGAACCGAGGCTGAAGTTGAACGAGTTCGCGAGGTTGCCCTGCTCGATGAGCGGGAGCATCAGGCAGAACCAGGGCGTGTTCTGGGCGCCGGCGAAGACCGACGGGAACGTCTTGCCCGGGAACGGGGCCCAGATGCGGCCCGGCGGCAGGGTGTTGTTCGCGCTCACGTAGTTGTGGAGGGCCAACCCGAGCTGCTTCATGTTGTTGACGCACTGAATCCGGCGCGCAGCCTCGCGCGCGGCCTGCACGGCGGGCAACAACAACGCGATCAGGACCGCGATGATCGCGATCACGACAAGAAGTTCGATCAATGTAAACGCGCGACGTCGCTGCGACATGATCTCGGCCTTTCTCTAGTCCACGAAATCGGGAAGGAACGGTCTGCGGGTTGTGCGTCGATCAAGATACGAGCATGCCCACGGACCCAGGGGGCATGGATCGCCTTCATCAAGATTTAACTTGGATGGAATCAGGACGACAATGAGCATGCATCAAGGTAAGGAGCCAGTGCAAGCCTATTTCAATGAATTTCTTGGATCAATCGCTCCTATGTTCGGTAGGTGCATTTAAACAGGTGATCGGGGCAATTCGTCGAGATCTTTATTTTGGCCGAAACCCGGCGGCTATGCCCGAGTTCTCTCCGGAAAACCGGGGGCAAGATCGGGTTGTTGACCCCGGCCTGCCTTGAAAAGCGGCGGCGCCTCGCATCGGCCCGAGGGGGAATCTCCTCCAAGCGACCGACCTCGGCAGGCCATTTTCGGATGAGTCGTGCCGCCGACTTCAAAGAATCGCGATCGATATCGGGCCCATGGCACGACATCCGATCCGACGGGCCGGTGCATCCGTCCTTGATATCCCGCTCGCCCTATAGAATGAAATCTTTAAGAGTCGAGCGACGCTGCGAGTCAACCGACTCGTTGCCGGGCGCGGATCAGTAGAGAGGGTTTCGATGTGGCCCTTGTGTGACTTGGATGTTTTTGCAGTGAAACCTCGCGAGGAGGCCCAGGCGGGCCGGGGCGGCCGGTGCGTTTCGCCCGTTTTCTCGGGGAATCGGCGATATATCGGGCGATGCGGGCAATCAGCCGACAAGCATGTTAGTGAGTACAGAAATGTGCGCATGTCTCCTCGGCGTCCCATGCGGGATGGCATGAAGGCGCCGAGGCCGGGGCTGTCGTCAGGGGCGGGAGCGGTCGGCGATGACGCGGCCGGTGCAGGTGAACGAGATGCCCTGGGTGCTGGCCGTGCCGATCATGACGACTTCCGAGATCGGGTCGCTCACCTTCCGCTCGGCGACCCAGTCGACCAGGAACGAGGCGGAGGAGCCGGCGCTGGTGTCCTTCTCCTTGACGAAGATCTCGGCCGACGCCATGGGCGCCAGGCGCTGGGGCTTCTTGAGGTACTGGCGGACTTGCTTGCCGTCGCGGTCGAAATAGTTGATGCCCGTGAGCAGGATCGGGTGGGTCCGGTCGGTGTTCCGGATGCTCAGCGTCAGGGCGAGGTTGAAGGGGCGGGCGTCGTTGGCCGTGAGGACGTGGGAGTAGGCCGGCACGTACAGGGTCTGCCCCGCGGCGATCTTCGCGGGGTCGAGCGGCTCGGCCTCGGAGACACCGGACCTCGGCCCGTTCCCGGGGATCTGGCCGGGGGTCGGTTCCTTGCAGGAGGCCGCCGCGGCGAGCAGGATCCACGCCCAGACGGCCGGGCTCCGGCGTACGATTCGGCACATGGAGGATCGCCCTTTCGGAGCGGGATGGAGGGGTCGTCGCGAGGTCGCCGGGTCTCATCTCATCTCAAGGCGTCCATCGTCTCGGTGTGGTGCTCGATGATCGTCTTGATGACCTCGAAGCTTGTGTAGTCGATCCTGTTCTGTCCCGAGTAGGGATAGCCGAACATCAGGACCAGGTAGAGATTGATGGCGATGGTCGTGGACACCAGCGCGGTCATGAAGGCCTGGACCCGGAGATGCTTGAGCTTGAAGAAGTAGGTGAAGACCACCGTGATGATCCCGCCGGAGATGAGGACGAACCACTCGAGGGTCGGGACCCCCTGCATCGCGGCGAGGGTGCGGGTCCTCCGGCTATCCCAGAAGCGGCAGGTCAGGTCGACAAGCGCGTCGTAGATGACGATGTCCTTCTCGGACTTGGGGGCGAATCCGCTCACCTCCCCGATCAGTGAGATCGCCGCCCGACGCGCCTTGAGCGAATGCCGCCCGGCATTCATGGCCGGCCACTCATCCTTGATGACTTCGTCGATGTACTTCAGGGTGAGGTCCTGGATCTTCTGGCGGTCCTGCACCGGCAGCTGGTATGAGAGCAGGATCATGTCGGCCAGGCAGTTCGACTCCTGCTCGGTCATCAGCCGGGCCTCCTCGAACTGGTTCATCGAGTCGACGACGACCAGGCCCACCGTCACCGCGTACATGGTCCCGACCACCGACAGCAAGTAGCCGCCGACGTCGTGGCTGGAGATCAAGTCCTTCTCCCGCAGGGCCCGACGCACCACAAGCAGGCCCAGGATCGACACCAGATTGCTGGCGCAGATGAGCAGGAACCCGGAGAAATACGAGCCGATCGCCATGACAACAGCCCCGCTACCCATGATCGTGATGCCAGAGATCATACAAGGTGCGGGGCCCTCGCGAGAAGTTCACGCGAGCGAGCGATCGCGCGATGAGGTCAGAGCCTCAGGAAGATCTTGTTCTTCTCGAGCGATCGGATGAAGAGGTAGTTGATCGCCATGAAGGTGGCGATCCCCACGCAGCACCACCAGAGGGGCGAGTCCTTGGGCACGAGGCTCAGGAGCGAGACCTCGACAGAATGGTGGACGATGTACGTCGCCAAGGGGTTCTGGCCGAACGTGCGGAAGGCGCCCACGCGGACCGACCCCACGTCGCAGGCGAAGATGAACAGTGAGTAGAGCGCCGTGGAGAATCCGAGGGCGAAGAGGGTGAACGGCATCGAGACCACCCGCTTGTTCATCATCCAGTAATTGTGCTGGCGGAGCGTCGGGGGAGGGGGGGGGACGAACGGCGGTTCGGCCAGGAGGGTCTTCCAGGAGCGTTTGAAGATCTTGGCGAGCGGAGGCCGGATCGGCGAGGCGGCCACGGCCTCGACCTTCTTCTTGGAACCGGCCTCGGCTTCGGGGGTCGGCTCGACGTCATAGAGGGTCGTCAGGCAGGAGAGGGCGTAGGCCAGGATCATCAGGCCGGTCCCCCAGCCCAGGAGCTTGCCCCCCGACTGCGCCGCCGGCCGGCTCGAGACGAGGTCGTAGACGAGGGTGCCCCCCAGCATGATGGCCCCCCAGGCGATCAGGCCGAAGGTCCCCCCGTCCCAGCTCGTCTTCCCGTTGGTGCCCAGGAACTCGTCGAGGAAGTTCGGCTTCCCATGCACGAAGTTGAAGTTGAACCAGTCCGAGATCCCGAGGTGCACGGCCAGGAAGGCGAGCAGCGTGATCGCCCGCCCTCGCGTGCCGAGGGCGATGAAGGGCATGAGCAGGATCTGCGTCACCCCGATGATGGCGAGGACTTCCCAGAGGTCGGCCTTGATGAGGCCGATGATGAATTTGCGGACGGAGTCGGGGTTAACGTCCTTCCAGGTCGAGAACTTGTCGCCGAAGCCGTACATCATGAGCGAGATCAGGACCAGGGCCAAGCCTCGCCAGGCGACCCGGCCGTAAGCCTTCCACGGCCCGACCTGCTCCAGCCTGCGCATCAGGGTCAGCCGGTAGGAGAACCCGGCCGCCATCAGGAAGCTGGGCATGATCGTGTCGGCATAGCTGAAATAGACGTTGTGATGCTTCAGCACATCGTGGACGGCGGCGAGCCCGCCGACGAAGTTCACCACGATCATGCCCATGACCGTGTAGCCGCGGAACTGGTCCATCGACGCGATCCGGCCGGGCGCCGGAGCCGGGGTCGTTGCGAGGGCGTCGCCTGTGCTCATCGGGTTCTTTCTCTCCGTCCCCTTGCCATCGAAAGTTTCCGAGCGTTCGTCGGTCGGAGCGGGTGGGCGGGGTGGATCCCAACTCCAAGGTTATGTGTCGTCCCTAATTCCGGGACCCTGGCTCTTTCGTGGTTCGTGGTTCGATCCGAGGGCGGGGGCGAATCCGGCGGCCGGCGGCGGAATCTGCCCAAGTTCGTCCCGTCGACGCCGAAGACATCGTGGCCGAGTGGCCGACGCTGTGTCGGCCGGGCGTGAAGCCAACCATCATAAACTCGCTTCATCGACGCGGCGTCGACAAGGCGCACGCTTGTCGTCCGACGCTTCGAGATCCCGGCGCGGTCGCCGGCGATCCGGACTAATATCTTCGGGGTCATCGGTCGCCGGCAACAGGAGATCGCAACACGCCGATCGTCCGACGAGCGAGTGTCACTTGCTACGGCTCATTTGCGTAAGAGCCTGGGTGGGAGCAGGTCCGGCGCGTCTCCCATAAGTAAGGAAAGGGGCTCGAACCGCCCACTCCTATTGATCTCGGAGCCCCATCGGCCGATCTCCCTAGGACATGGCGTCGGCAATTCCTGCCGGTGTGTTGCGGAAGGCCGAGCGATAACACTCACGACACTGAGGGCACATGATTGGATGATCTCCCGGAACTGGAAGCGCAAGGTGCATCGACTTCGATGACCCCCGCGCGAGCAGGACGAGCGGAAGGCCCGGCCTACCCCATCCCGATTGCCATGGTTCAAGAGGTTCGTATGTGAAGTTAACGGAAAGATGGAATGGGTCGATAGGTCGTCTCCCATCCCCAGAATCCTTGACAGGCCGCAAGGGTTGTTTTCCGTAACGTGAACAACCGTCGTGCCAAGGATATCTCGAGATCCGCAAGGCTAATGACACGGACGGGCGTTTGCAAGGGCCATCCGAACCGCCTCCGGCCTCATAGAAGCGGCGTTGAAAGGGGCGAATATGGGGATGTCGTTTTTTTGACACTTGACCGGATAATTACACTGTTAAGAGGCCATCGGGTAAACTAATGTGGTAGAAGCGCGGTGTTGCGCGAAGCCATCAGAGAGGGTGCTCGATTCGCGAGTTCCGAGGGAGGCCGATGTCGGTGGCCCTGCGGAGCCAATGTCGCCGTCGGATGTTCCAGGATTTCGGGATGCCGATTGATTTGTTGGATATTTAATTCGCATCCAGAAAATCCTTGCAATGGGCCGGCGACGCCGGTAGTCTTACAGATCTCAAAATGTCACGTTGGCGCGATGCTCTTCCGGTTTCTCTGTATCCCGGCATCGCTTAACCACTCGACATTTGGGAACGAGGGCTTCACGAACTCGTTCCGTGTTCTTTGCGGTAATCATCAACAAATTTTGATTGAAGCAAGGGGATCAGCGCTGCTGGCTGGTTTCCTCGGGTGACAGCGAAGTTGATGTCTCCCATGTTCCCGGCGGAGCGATACCCAGTCTCGCGGTTGACCGGCAATAGCTTCTTCACATCTTCTTGATGTGACGCTTGTTGTGTGCGTCAGCTGTCGTGAAGGGTGCGCGCCCGCCGATCGTCAGCCGTCGTTGATGTTTGTTCAGTCCGGGCTTCGGATCGCACTCTGTAAACGAATTCGCATCTGAAGGCAATCTTCACATGTCCGGATTCGACGGAGATGGTCCGTATCGGCCTGACGCACCACCATCTGATCTCTTGATAACCCGACAATTCCGTCAGGGAGTCACCCATGAGTAGGCGAAGCGGGCCGTCATACTGGCGTTGGATGCTCGGAGCGGGCTTGCTTGTGATCGCCGGGTTGACGGTCGGTTGCGGGAGCGGCGACACGGAAGGGAACGCGGACTTCCGCCAGAACTTCGAGAAACCGAGCACGCCGGCCCCGCCGCCGAAGGTGTCGAAGAAGGACGTGGCCGAGGGCCCGAGCCCTCGTCAGAAGCGTCTCATGAGCAAAGACAACTGATATCGCGACGTGTGATCGCGGTTGTAGTGTACGCGTGAATATTTTTTTGGTTGATCGACGAGGTGAAGATCGAGGTCATGCGAGTCATACAATCGGAATCTCGATCGATCGATCGGCTCTGTCTTTTCCCATCCCTATCTTGGAGCGTCGAGTGATGAAATCTGTGAGCGTTCTTCAACGTCTGCGACGTGGCTTCACGTTGATCGAACTGCTGGTGGTGATCGCGATCATCGCTGTCTTGATCGCCCTGCTGCTGCCGGCCGTGCAGGCCGCCCGCGAGGCCGCCCGTCGCGCCCAGTGCGTGAACAACCTCAAGCAACTCGGCCTCGCCATGCACAACTACATGGACAGCAACAACTGCCTGCCGATGGGCGACTTCTTCGGCCGCGACGTCACCAACCCGTCCAGCCTGATTCGCCAGAACTTCGGCCCCTGGATGGCGATCACCCAGTATTACGAAGCTGGCACGATCTTCAATGCGCTCAACACGAGCGTCATGATCTACCAGGGGCCGAACGCCACGGTTAACGGCATCGGCATGAGCATCCTCTGGTGCCCCAGCGACGGCAGCGTCGTCGGCCTGCGGTATCCCGGTGCCAGCGGCGACGGATGGGATAACGCTCCGATCCCGATGACGTTCAGCAGTTACGCGACCAACCTCGGCCCGCTCTTCTACTACCCGAAGGGCGACATGAACTTCCCCTTGCTTGGCCAGAACAAGGGCGTTGTCTACCACGTTGGTCACCCCCTCGGGACGAGCATCGCCCCGGTGAATCTCGCCGGCATCACGGACGGCACGAGCAACACGTTCCTCGCCGGCGACCATGCTTACGGCGAAGTGGCCAAGTCGACGAATCCGTTCGGTCCCAACTGGTGGACCTCGGGCCTGATCGGCGACACGACGGCCTCGACCCTGTTCCCGCCGAACTTCTTCAAGAGCTATAACGCCGCTCAGGCGCTCCCGGCGTACTTCCCGGATGGCAACAACTACACCGACACCTTCAGCAGCCTCCACGCCGGCGGTTGCAACTTCCTGTTCTGCGACGGCTCGGTCCGGTTCATCAAGAACTCGATCAACTCGTGGAATCCGCTCGTGATCCAGTACACGGGCCGCACGACCCCCTACAACAACGTCCCCCAGCAGGGCGTCTATCAGTCCCTCTCCACCCGCAACGGTGGCGAAGTCATCAGCTCCGACCAGTACTGAGTTGGATTTGAGCGGATTGTCTTAATATGACGATGCCCGACCCGAACCCTCGGCCGCCGACCCCGGCGGCCGAGGGTATTTCATCAGATGGCCGACGCGTTTCCAGGGCGCGCCGGATGCGACTCCTGCTGGTGACCGTCGCGGTGCTCTTGGCCCTCGGCGCGACGATCGCCGTGGTCTGGCAGAAACGCCGGGCCGAGGACCAGCGGATTCGGGCCGCGATCGAGAAGGCTCGTGCCGACAGGAAGGCCGGCCGCGCGACTGCCGCCGCTCGCTTGCTGGCCCCCATCGAGGCCGAGCGCTCTGGCCGGAGCGACGTCCTCCTCGAACTGGGGCTAGCCGAGGCCGACCGCGGCCGACTAGCCGCGGCCATGTACGCCTGGGAGCAGATCCCTGCCTCCTCGCCCGACTTCCCCTCCGCCGCCACCTGCCAGGCGCAGGTCGAGATCCTCCGCGGCCGATTCGAAGTCGCCGAAACATTACTTCTACAAGCACTCGGGGCGACCAACGTCGGCCTCATCGACGCACGCGACGCCCTCGTCCGCCTCCTCCGCTCCGAAGGGCGCTTCGCCGAGGCGCGACGCCATTACCTCGACGGGATGGATGAGGCCCCCGAACTCGTCTCCTTCCTCCGTAGGTTGCATCGGCTTGACGTCGAGCCCTTCGCCTCCGAGGGGATCCGCCTGTATCTGGATAAGGCCGCGAGACAGGCTCCCGAGGATGATCGGGTCTGGCTCGGCCGGGCCCACCTGGAGACCCGGCTCGGTCGGCTCGATGAGGCCTCGCGCTGGATCGAGGCATGCCTGAAGCGGAGGCCCGACGATCCGGCCGTCTGGAGTGCCCGGCTCGAATGGGCCAAGGCCGCCGGCCGCCCCGATGTGGCCCTCGCCTGCCTCCCCCATGTGCCGGCCGATCGCGCCCGAGCCCTGGAACTCCGCGCCTGGTTCGCCGCCCATCGTCGCGACCTCGATGACGAACGCAAGGCGCTCGAAGAGTTGATCCAACTCGACCCGAGCCTCCCCACCGCGCTGACGAGGCTCGCCGAGTTATCCGTCCTCGCCGGGCATCCCGAGGATGCGGTCAGATACCGCACCCGCAAGGATGAGCGGGATCGAAATTTATACAAATATGAGAATATCCTCGCGTCCAGCGAGGCGGCATCCAAAGCAGGCGACCTCGCCCGCATCTCGGCGGCCCTCGGCTGGAAGTTCGAAGCCGACTGCTGGAAGGCCGTTGCTTCTGGGCAGCCCTCTTCGCACCCGAGGCCGCCCAAGCCAGAACCGGGAGTGCTCGCGGATCTGCTGCCGATTTTGAGCGCCGTCGCCGCGACCAAGGCGACGCCCGCGGCACCTCCAACTTCGGCCTCTGTCACCTTCGTCGACGACGCCGAAGCCAAGGGCCTGAAGTTCGTCCACAGCAATGGCGATCCCGGCGGCCTGATGATCCCCCCCGTCACGTTCTCGGGGGGCGTCGGCCTGCTCGACTACGACGGCGACGGCTGGCTCGATGTCTACTGCGTCCAGGGGGGGACTTACCCGCCGCGGCCCGACCCGGCCGGCGTGGGGGATCGCCTCTATCGGAACCGGGGGGACGGCAGCTTCGAGGATGTCACCGACGCGGCCAAACTCGGGGGAGACCGGGGTTATGGCCACGGCGTCAGCGTGGGCGACTACGACAACGACGGCCGCCCCGACCTCTTCGTCACGCGCTGGCGGACGTATTCGCTCTACCGCAACCGGGGGGACGGCACGTTCGAGGATGTGACGGAATCCGTCGGCTTCGGCGGGGATCGCGACTGGCCGACGTCCTCGGCCTTCGCCGACCTCGACAACGACGGCGACCTCGACCTCTACGTCTGCCACTACCTGCGCTGGGATGAGAATGACACGCGAGCCTGCATCGATCCCAAGTCGCCGGCCGTCTACCACTGCAACCCTCGCGACTTCCCCGCGCTCCCCGATCACGTCTTCCGCAACGACGGCGGCAAGTTCGTTGACGTGACGTCGGAGGCGGGCTTCGTCGACCCCGACGGACGGGGCCTTGGCGTGCTCGCAGCCGACCTCGACGACGACGGCAGGGTTGAACTGTTTGTAGCGAATGACACCTCGGCGAATTACCTCTTCCGCAACCTCGGCGGGTTCCGGTTCGAGGAGGTCGGGCTCGCCTCGGGAGTCGCGGCCAACGCCGGGGGGGGCTTCCAGGCCGGGATGGGTGTGGCCTCCGGCGACCTCAACGGCGATGGGCTGCCGGACCTCGCCGTCACCAACTTCTACAACGAGTCGACGACCTTCTTCCGCAACCTCGGCGGCGGGTTCTTCTCCGACGCCACCGCGGCCGTGGGGCTCGCGGCCCCGAGCCGGTTCCTGCTCGGCTTCGGCGTCTCCTTTCTCGATGCCAACGCGGACGGCTTCCTCGACCTCATGACCGTCAATGGCCACGTGCACGACGGTCGTCCGCAGTTCCCCTACACGATGCCCGCCCAGCTCCTGCTCGGGAACGCGCAGGGGCGCCTGACGGACGTAACCCAGGCGGCCGGGGATCCCTTCAAGGTCCTGAGGCTGGGCAGGGGCCTCGCCGTGGGGGACCTCGACAACGACGGCCGGGTCGATGCCCTCGTCCTCTCGCAGAACGAGCCGGTCGCGTATTTTCACAACCGACCCCAGCCTGGGCAGACGTCCGGGCACCACGTCACCCTCCGCCTCCTCGGCCGCGAGTCGAACAAGGATGCCGTCGGCGCCCGCGTGACCCTGACCTCGGCCGGCCGCCCGCGATTGATCCAGCGGATCGGCGGCGGCAGCTACCAGTCGGCCAGCGATCCTCGCCTCCACTTCGGCCTGGGGGATAGCACGAAGGTCGACAAGGTCGAGGTCAAATGGCCCTCCGGTCGCGTCGATCTCTACGAGAACCTCGCGGCCGACACCGGCCACCTCCTGCAAGAAGGCGACCCGACCCCGCACCCGCTCCCCGGCTGGAAGGCCCCTGCGACGCCTTGACCCTCCGCCCGGAATTCGAGGGGGCCTTTTCTCTTGCGACCCCCTCGACGACTCGCCTACGATCTCATTCGGATCCACATCGTTCTGAGGTCTGGCAGGGCGGGTCCGAGGGCTGAGGGGATGGCCGTCGCTTCGTCGCGGGCCCTGGTGTCGTCGTCGGGGTGAGGCCTGCTTCGAGAGGTAGGGTCAGTGCCCCTCCCATGCCCAACTCGGGGCGATGCCAGGACTTCGTCCCCGGAGCGGCGGTTTTTCGAACTCACTCGACGAAAGGTCTGCGCCATGCGACGAGTCGTCTCGACCTCGGGTTCTCGAGTGGCCTCGGCCGTCGCGTTTTATTGGCTCCTGACCTGGGCAGGGGCGTTGCCGGCGCTCGGCGATGACATCCCGAAGAAGGCGCCCGGCTCGGCCTCGCTCGCCCGGTATTTCCCCAAGGCCGACCTCGTCGCCTACCTCGAGTTCGAAGGGCTCGACGCCCATGCGGACGCCTGGCGGAAGACCTCGGTCTACAAGATCCTGAACGAGACGACGACGGGGCCGATGCTGCGGAGCCTGGCCGTCCGGAGCATCGACCGGCTGGCGGGGCCATCGCGGAGCAAGTCGCTCAACGGGGCGGAAGTCCTCGCGTTCGTCGAGCATGCCTTCCGCAACGGCTTCGCGTTCGGCTTCAGTGGCAGGGCGGGTTCGTCGCGGCCCGCCTGCGTCGGCTTCGTCGCGAGGAATGGCGCCAGGGCCGCGGTCCGTCCGATCCTGGAACGCATGATCGACTCGGCGAACGGAGCCTATGCCGTCGTCCCGCAGAAGGTCGAGAAGCCGGGACCGCGCCAGGTCATGCAGGTCAGCGACCGGGACGGCATGGGGCACGCCTGGTGGATCGAGGGCGAGGACATGGTCTTCAGCATCCTCAGCCCCCAGGGGGCTGACGACATGATCGACGCGCTCATCGGCAAGCGGCCGAGCGCCGTCGACCATCCGGTGCGGACGGCCCTGGCAGCCGACCAGGCCCGGTTCGTGCCGATCGGCTGGTCCTTCTTCGACGTCACGTCCGTCCCGACGTGGTCGCCCAAGGCGACGTCGCTCGGCCTCGATACGATCCGGCGCGTGGAATCGTCCTGGGGGTTCGACGGAGAGGCCCTGATGTCCCGGTTCAGGATCGTCGCCCCCGCGCCCAGGGTCGGGGCGCTGGCCCTCTTCGATCAGCCGGGCTTCGACCTCAAGGGGCTCCCCCCCTTGGTTCGAGGCCTCGACGGCTTCGCGGTCGCCTCGCTGTCGCCCGCGAAGATGCTGGACATCCTCGGGGAGCAGGTCGAATCCCTCAACGCCAATCCCAACGCAGCGAACCCGATCGTCTCGATCTCGGAAGCCGTCCGGAAGATCACTGGCCACAAGCTCAAGGAAGAGATCCTGGCGCCCTTGGGGCCGAAGTTCGTGTTCGGCGTGTTGCCCTCGAAAGTCGGTGCGCCGACGAATGCGTTCTCGGGGTTGTTGATGGGGGTGACGAGCGTCCCCAGGGCGACCTTGCTGATCGAGCTGAAGGATCCATCGGCGTATGCCAGGATCCTTGAGGATGTCGTCAAGGGCGTGAATGAGGCCTTCCGCCTCCCCGCCGACGCGCCCGAAGGCGACTGGCCGAAGGTCCGGATCGAGCCGCTCGCGGGGGACGTGAAGGGATATGTGGCCTCGGTGGCCGCGTCGCTCGTGCCTCTCCCGGCGGGCGTGCGGCCGACCCTCGCGTTCGGCAAGAATTCGCTGGTGATCGCCGCCAGCCCCGAGGTGGCGAAGGCCGCCTTGAAGTTCGAGGAGCAGCCTGCTGGATTGCCGGCGGAGAGCCCGCTGGCCCGCGACTTCGGGGCCCGGCTCAAGTCGCTGACGATGCTCGGGGTCCGCGACGATCGCACGTCGAGCCTGGCGGAAATGGTCGCGAACCTGCCGGTGGCCTCGCAATGGGTCGACCTCCGACGATTCACCGGGGCCTTCGCACCCAACGCACCTTTTCAGATGATGATGGGAGGACGTGTGGCCGTCAGGCGCCGGCCGTTGACCCCCGATCGGTCGACGAACGTCTCGGTCGACCCCAGGTTGATCCCCTCGCCCGACGACCTGCGGCCCTTCCTCTTCCCGTCCTGGTATGCCCTGAGCGTGGACGACAAGGGGGTTGAGTTCCTCTCGCGCGAGGCCTTCCCCGCGTTCAACCCGGCGACCGTCTGGCCGATCGCCCTGGCCGTGGTCTTGCCGGCCCGGCATGCTTCGAGGGCGGAGACCTATCGGACCCAGTCGGTCACGAATCTGAAACGCATCGGCCTGGCCTTCCACAACTTCCACGCCGCCACAGAGGCCTTCCCGGCGTCCGCCACCCGGGACAAGGACGGCAAGCCCCTCCTGAGCTGGCGCGTGGCGATCCTCCCCTATCTCGAGCAGGCGGAGCTCTACAACCAGTTCCACCTCGACGAGCCCTGGGATAGCCCCCACAACAAGCCGCTCCTGCAGAGGATGCCCAAGACGTATGAACTGCCCGGGGCCAGGGCCCAGGCCGGCATGACCTTCTATCGCACGTTCGCCGGCTCGCACAGCGTCTTCGACCCCTCGTCCGGGACCGGCACGACGATCGCGCAGGTGACCGACGGGACCAGCGGCACCGTCGCCGTCGTCGAGGCCCGCGATGCCGTGCCCTGGACCAAGCCCGACGCCGAACTGGAAGTCGATGCCGAGAATGTGAACAACTTCATCGCGTCCAGGCCCGTGAGCCAGCTCGGTGGCCACTTCCCCGGCGGTTTCAACATGCTCCTCCTCGACGGATCGGTCCGCTTCGTGAAGGAGACGATCAACGTCAACACGCTGAGATCGCTCATCACCAAGGATCTCGGCGAGGTGATCTCGAACGACGCGTACTGAGTGTGGAATGACCGTTTGCGATCGTGACGAGCGGAGGCGACCCTTGGGCGAGCGACGGATGCTCCAATTTGCGAGCCTTGATGAGATCATGCCCGACGTGGATCCCCTCCTGGCGGGGCACGCGACCGTCGGGAACTGGACCCTGGGCCAGATACTGCATCACCTGGCGATGGCCGTGCGCCTGAGCCTCGACGGGCCGCCCGGATCCGCCGAGCCCACGCGATCCGAGTCGGTCCTCCGTCGCCGCTTCTTCCGCTCGCAGCGCTTCCCCGAGAATGCGACCCCTCCGCTCCCGAGCATGTTCCCCCCGCCGGCGCCGATGCCCCGGCCGAGGCCGCGGCGCTCCGCACGCACCTCGAACGCTTCCTCGCGACGACCGGCCCGCTCGCCGCCCACCCAGTCCTCGGATCATTGAATAAAGAGGAATGGACCCGTTTCCATTGCCTCCATTGCGCCCATCACCTCTCCTTCGTTCACCCTGGCGATCGACCGGAGTCATGACCCGCAGCCGCTAATGCCATGCCCCGAGATTTTCGGGCCGGGGCGTCTGAACCTTCCCACGGAATCATCCGGTTGTACCGCTGGCCTTGAGGGGGCATTCTCAGCCAGAGGGCACATCTGGCGCGGCAATTGCACTATGGATATCCCATCAAGAAACATGTAAGGCGGCCTCTCGCAGGTCGCCCGGCTCACGAACCCGTCGAGGATTCGCTTCGGTCGAATCCGAATAGGGAGAACCGATCATGTCGAGCGGCGAATGGGGCCTTTGCAAGGATTGTAAGTGGTGGCAACTCGAACCCGAGGACTCGGTGGAGAACCTCTCCTTGGGCCTCTGCATTGAGGAGAAGCTGCAACCCTTCAACCTCCGCGTCTCGGGCAATTCCGGCTGCAACCGATTCCGCAGCGGAAAACCGGCTCGAGCCGTTGGTTCCGGCAGCGCACCGCCCGTCGCCGCGCCCACGCGCTGACGGACGCTCCAGGCGGGTGGGATTATCCCGACTTACCAATCCGTCTCCTCTGAATTGACCCTGCCAAAAGAGCCGGACGCGGAAACGAACGCATGTAAACGTGTTCGTTTCCGCGTCCGGCTTCTATTTTAGATTTAAGAAAAAGTCACTTGTGAAAATTATCATGTATTGCATGAGAGTGGGTGGTGTTCGATTCATCTCCGTCCTTGGAATGTCGCGTTCACACTTCGTCGGTGACATTTTTGCATTGGCTAAAACCCGGATTCATCGTCAACTTGATACTTGACTAGCTTGATCGAATTGAATAATTTGTGCTCGCCGCAACGATCGCGAGTGAATTCATCGGGATTTGCAGGTGTTGATCGGTGCGTAGGCATTTGCCTGTGTATGGCCTGATCGCTAATGCGTAACAGGCAGAAGCATGCCGCTTTTTGTGTAGAAAAGATGTACGCGGAATTAACCCTTGAAGCAGGCACTTCTAAGTTCGGCCCCGATACATCGACGGAGTGGACACCGGGCGGCCGGCGGATAACAATCGGGGTCGATGTCGGGCGGGTCTCCTCCGAAGGTGGCATCAAGGTCTCGTAGCGAAGTTAGGATCGAACGTGCATCGCGAGTTCCAACCGTCCAGGATGTCGATCGGGCAGGCGGAACACCGTCACGACCACGACCATGCTCACGACCACCACGACCACGAGGCGGAGCTCCGCCGGCTGGTGGGCACGACGGCGCTCGTGGGCCTGCTGCTGGGGCTCGACCTGCTCCTGGGGGCCTGGGGCAGCGATTGGCGGCGGCCTCTCGGCGTCTCACTCTCGCTCATCGCCGCGCTGATCGGCGGCGGACGAGTGGTCTATCTCGCCCTGGCGTCACTGTTCGATGGGAAAATCGGCGCTGACATCGCGTTGGCGATCGCTTGCGTGGCGGCCGGGGTGCTTGGCGAATACTTCGTCGCGGCCGAGGTCGTCTTCATCGCGCTCTTCGGAGAATGCCTCGAGGCGTTCACATTCGAACGGGCGCGGCGGGCGATCGAGACGCTGCTGGAATATCGGCCTCGCCAGGCTCGCGTTTTGCGCGATGGCCGGGAGGTCGAGATCCTGGCCGAGGCCCTGGCGGTTGGCGACGTCGTCGTGGTGCGCCCCGGCGAGCGGATCGCGGTCGATGGGACGGTCATGGCGGGACGCTCGGCCGTGGATCAGGCCGTGCTCACGGGGGAAGGGCTCCCCGTCGACAAGGGGGAAGGGGACCCCGTCTTCACCGGCACTTTCAACCAGTTCGGGCGGCTCGAGGTCCGCGCCGAGAAGGTGGGGGCCGAGACGACGCTCGGGCAGGTGATCCGCCTCCTTGATGATGCCCAGACCAGGCGCTCGCCGCTGGAGCGGACGGCCGACCGTTATGCCCGGCGCTTCCTGCCGGCCGTCCTCCTCGCGGCGACGCTCGTCTTCCTCGGCACCAACCTCGGGCCCTTCGGGCGCTGGGCTCGCGAGGGGGTATCCCCGAAGCTGGACCTGATGCCCGCTCTGGCCGTCCTGGTCGTCGCCTGCCCCTGCGCCCTCGTGCTGGCGACCCCGGCGACGGTGCTGGCGGCGACGGCACGCCTGGCCCGTCGCGGCGTCCTGGTGAAGGGGGGCGAGGCACTCGAGAGGCTCGCGAAGGTTGATGCGCTGGCGTTCGACAAGACGGGGACGCTCACCGAGGGGCGGCCCGAGGTCGGCAGCCTCGTCGCCTGGGATCCCTGGGACGAGGAAGATTTGCTCCGGATCGCCGCCGCGGTCGAGGGGCCGAGTGAGCATCCTTTGGCTCGCCTGGTCGTCGCCGAGGCGAATCGACGCGGGCTGGATGTCCCGAGCGTTGAGGACTTCGAGGCTCATCCCGGCGCCGGGGTTTCGGCGCGGATCCGGGACGAGCGGAAGCACTGGAATGTCCTGGTCGGCAACGTCCGCCTCTTCCGCGAGCGGGGGATCGTCCTGTCGGAGCAAGTTGAGGCCGCGCTCCGGAGCCTCGACCAGGCCGGTCAGACGGCCTTGCTCGTCGCGGTCGACGGCCAGGTCGCCGGCACGATCGGGGCACGCGACCGCGTGCGGCCCGAGGCGGCTCGACGCGATCGCCGACCTGGAGCAGGTCGGGCTCGGCGACCTCACGATCCTGACGGGGGATCGCCGGGCCCCCGCGCTCGCGGTGGCGAGGGCCGTCCGCGTCTCATCGGTCGAGGCCGAACTGACCCCGCTGGCGAAGGCCGACTGGATCCGCCGCCGGCAGCAGGAAGGCCGCGTCGTGGCGATGATCGGCGACGGCATCAACGACGCCCCGGCGCTCGCGATGGCCGACGCCGGGCTCGCGCTCGGCGGTATCGGCGGCGACATCGCGGCCGAGGCCGGCTCCGTCATCCTTATGGGCGACCCGCTCTCGCCGCTGGCCGAAACCTTCGACGTCGCCCGCCGAGCCATGCGGATCGTCCGTCAAAACATCCTCATCTTCGCATTCGGCGTCAATGCCGTGGCGGTCGTCCTGGCCGGCCTTCGGCTCCTGGGCCCGGTCGGCGCGGCGATCTTCCACCAGATCGGGTCGCTACTCGTCCTGCTGAACGCGCTCAGGCTGCTCGGCTTCGGCTGGACGCGGGGCAGGGGGATCGACCGGGTCGCGGATCGAGTTGTCCTGGCGTGCAGGGCTTGCCGCCCTTCGGCCCTGGCGGGGCTGGTCTGGGATCATCGACGGTTCCTGGCGCGGGCGGGGATCGTGGCGGGATTGCTGGCGTACCTGGGCTCGGGGATCACGACGGTCGGGCCCGAGCAGGCGGGCGTCCTGAAGCGATGGGGCCGGTATCGGGAACCGCTGTTGGAGCCGGGCCTGCACGTGCGATGGCCGGCTCCGTTCGAGTCGGTGCAGAAGGTCGAGCCTGAGACCGTGCGAGTGGCGCGGATCGGCTCGGTGGCTCCTGCCTCGTCGAGGGGGGCGAACTCGCTGGCCTGGAATGCCTCGCACGGGACGCGGCGTGATGATTCGGCGCTCTTCCTCACGGGGGATGAGAACCTCGTCGAACTGGCCGGTGTGGTCGAATATCGCTACACCCGCGAGTCGGTGGCCGCCCTCGTCTTCAACGTCGCCGAGATCGAGCCGAGCGTGGCGGCGGCGTCGGAGGGGGCTTTCCGGGAGGCCGCCGGGCATACGAAGTTGGAGGAGATCCTGGTGGCGAACCGCCTCGATTTCGAGGGGGAGATCGCCCGTCGCCTGCGCGAACGCCTGGCGTCCTCCGGGCCGAAGGTCACGATCGACCGCGTGCGGGTCGTCGATGCTCATCCGCCTCGGGAGGTCGTGCCGGCCTATCGCGACACCGCGACGGCGGCTTCCGACGTCGACCGGTTCCGTAACGATGCCGAGGGCTATGCGGCCGAGCAGCACTGGATTGCGCTGGGCGAGGCGAAGGCCCTCAAGGATTCGGCCGCGATCCGGGCCGCTCAGCTCAAGGGGCGCGCCGAGGGGGAGCGACGGGCCTTCGTTGCCCGGCAGTCGGCCCACGCCTCGCAGCCGCAACTGACCGAGTTCCGCCTCCTCTGGGAGACTCTGGCCTCGGCATTCGCCGGCCGCTCCAAGCTGGTCCTCGATCCTAGGGTCCGCGGCCGTCGCCAGGTCTGGCTCGCCGATCCGGAACGCCTCGGATTGGGCCGGGCCCTCTCGACGCCGCCGCCCCAGCGGATCATCTCCGTCCCCGAGGATTGAGATATGACGTTGGATTGAATGCTGAGATGTTTTCCGTGAAATAGTGCAATTCCTTATTCTGCGAAGAGTTTTTGCTACAGGCCGGCTCCGAGGGCGTCCCGAATGCACCATCATCATGAATCGAACAGGCAAGGGCCGCTCGTGCGTCGGTCGACCTTGATCGCGATCGTTTTCGCCGTCGCGGCGGCCGTGGCGTTGGCCCGATCCGTGGTGATCGTGGATCAGGCGGAGGCGGTGTACGTCACCGAGTTCGGCCGATCGGTGCGGCTGATCGACGCGCCGGGGCTGCACTGGAAATGGCCGCACCAGAGCCGTCGAGGCTTCGATAAGCGGCTCCAACTCGATGCGCCGCCGCCTCGCGAGATGCTGACGCAAGACAAGAAGAACCTCGAGGTGGCCTGGTACGTGAACTGGCGGATCGTCGACATCGAGAAGTTCCTGCGCTCGGTGCGGACGATGCCGGATGCCTCGGCCCGGCTCGAGGACATGGCGGCCTCGGTCCTGGCGGCGAGGCTTGGCGGGCACGAACTCGCCTCGCTCGTGCGGGTCGGCGAAGGCTCGGCCCTCGACGCCCTGATGACGGACGTGACGGCGCGGGTCGCCGAGCAGGCCTCGCGGGAATACGGCCTCAAGGTCGTCGACGTCAGATTGCGTCGCCTGAATTATCCCGAGGAGGTCCGCGCGGCGGTCTTCGAGCAGATCCGGAGCGAGCGGAGGAAGGTCGCCGCCAAGACGAGGGCGGAGGGGGAGAGCAAGGCCCGCGTGATCCGGAGCACGGCCGACCTCGAACGCGCCACGACCGTCGCCGAGGCCGAGGCCGAGGCGGCTCGCGTGGTCGGCGAAGGGGAGGCCGAGGCGACTCGGATCGCCAACGCGGCCCACTCCGCCGACCCGGCCTTCTACCAGTTCCTCAAGACGCTCGAGACCTATCGCTCGGCCCTAGACGGCAAGACGACGCTGGTGCTCTCGGCCGATAGCCCGTTCCTGCGGCTCCTGACCCAGGGGAGCGCCGAGACCCCCGCGCCCGCAGCCCCCGCCGAGCACGCCGCACGCGAAGAACGCACGGCCAGGACGCCCGGGTCGAAGGAGGCGAACAAGCCATGAGGCGTTGGGTCGTCATCACCCTGATGCTTGGCCTGTCAGCCTACCTCGCGACGGGCCTGGCCGTGATCCAGCAGGATGAGGTGGGGGTGGTCCGCCGCTTCGGCGCGGTGCAGGCCGAGCCCTGGGAGCCCGGCCTGCACTGGGGGCTCCCCTGGGGCCTCGACCGGCTCGACCGGGTCAAGGCGGGGCAGACGCGCACCTTGACCGTCGGGGCACGCGACGCCCAGGCGGCACCTCTGTCGAACGCCCCGAATCCCGAGGGGGACGACTTCCTCACCGGGGACCTCAACCTCGTCTCGGCGCAGGTGATCGTGCAATACCGGGTGTCGGACTCGGTCAAATATCTGTTCGCGTCTCAGGACGTGGATAAGGCCCTGGTGGCCGCTGCCGAGTTGGCCCTGACGCGGGGCCTGTCCGGGCGGACGATCGACGACGTGCTGACGACGGGTCGAGCGGAGGTCGCCGACGGGATGCTCCACGCCCTCCAGGCCCGTGCCGACCTGCTCGGCCTCGGCGTCTCGATCCGGGCGGTCCGGCTGGGCCGCGTGGCCCCGCCCGTGCCCGTGGCCCCGGCGTTCGCCGATGCGTCGAGGGCCCGGAGCGACCTCCGCCAGGTCGTGACGAAGGCCGAGGAATACGCCGAGCAGGCCGCGGCAGACTCCCGGGGCCAATCGCGCGAGATCGCCGACAGAGCGGCCGCGCGGCACGAGCGCTCGGTGCAACTCGCGAAAGGTGAGGCCGATCGGTTCTCGAAGGTCCTCAAGGAGTCGCGCAGGGACCTCGCAGCGACCCGGCGCAGGCTCTATCTCGAGGCCCTCGCCGTGCTGCTGCCCCGGTTCTCGAGGAAAGTCGTCGTCGCCCCCGGGCAGGAGGTTGACGTGGGCCTCCTCTCCGATGAAAACACCGAGACATCGGCAGATTCCAATAAAGTGGAGTCGACCCAGGGAGGTCGCCCTTGAAATCGACGACCCCCGGCGGAGACATCGCGAGGAGGAAGCGGCTCGCGGCGGGAGCCCTGACGGTCGTCCTGATGGGGATCCTGGCCTGGTCAGGCCTGCGCCGGCCGGCCCCGGAGACTGCGCCCGACGTAGCGAACCCGGCGGACGCATCGGCCCCCACGGCGACGAACCCGGCCGATGACCGGATCCGGTCGCTGCTCGACTCGGCCCGCAAGGGGGACGTGACAAGCTATCTGGCCTCGTTCGATGGGCCAATCCGGCAGAGGCTCGAGCGCGAGGTCGAGGAGCGTGGCCGCGAGGCGTTCGCCGACTCGCTCCGCGACGCTTCGAAGGCCCGCAAGAGCCACGCGATTTTCTCGGCCGTGCCCGAGGGGGCGGAGGCCGCCCGCGTCACCGTCGAGACGGTCTACCCCGATCGGAACGAGCGCCAGACGTATCGCGTCGAGCAGCGCCCCGAGGGGTGGCTCGTCACCGACGTCGAGACGATCCGGGGGCACGAGCCGAAGGCGAAATACGGCACGCCCGCCAACTACCAGGAGCCCGAGGCGGCCCCCGTTCCCAGCACCGAGGGGTTCTCGGTGGAGAACGGCGAGGGGCCGGCGAGCCCGAATCCTTGAGCGGAATCACCAGCGGGCCTGCTCGTGAGTCGTGGGCTCGCTCGGCGACGACCTTTGAATCCTCCCGGGTCCCTTCGGGCCGGGATCGTCACATCGAAGGATCATTATGATGGATCTGAGACGATTATTCGCGCTGGCATTCTCCATCGTCGGGGTACTGGGGGTGTCGGGAGTCCTCGCCCAGAAGGAGGAGCCCGCCCCCGCAAGCCGGACGCTCGAACCCGAGGTCGTTTCCCTGCGAATCCTGCTCGGTGTGGGGGACACGCAGAGCCGCCCCTGGGGCGGGAAGGTGAAGGTCGATAAGGGGGAAGTGACCAACGTCGAGGGCTACCGCTTCCGCAAGGGAGACCGGGTCTCGGGCAAGGATTCGTGGGAGGCCAAGAATCCGCTCGTGCGCAAGAACGCGGCCAAGAAGGCCTTCGCGAAGAAGGCCGCCGCCAAGGGGCAGGCCGTCGCCGCGGCGGGACCGGGATACGCGCCGACCGGCGTGATCGTCGGCGTCAAGGCACCCGAGGACGCGACCCTCAGCGTCGAGACCGAAGGAGGGAAGTTCGAGGTCAAGCTCGCCGATGTCGCGGGGGGCAAGCCCCAGAAGTTCCTCTCCGGTAAGGCGGAAGTCCAGCGCGTTGCGACCGGGATCCCGCTCCAGGACGGCCAGGAACAGGCCGACTTCCCCGCCGCCGCGACCGACAACGCGGGGACGACCTGGATCGCCTACGTCGAGCATCAACCCCGAGGCGACGACGTCCTCGAGTCCTTCAAGGACCGGCCCAAGGACTTCGCCTCGTCGCGTCCCGAAGGGGGCGGCGACCAGGTCCGCCTGATCCGATTCAAGGACGGTAAGGCCGACGAACCGATTAACGTCACCGCCGCGGGGCTCGACGTCTGGCGGCCGGCCGTCGCTCTGGCGGCCGATGGCTCGGTGGTCGTGGCCTGGTCTGAGAACAACGAAGGGAACTGGGACCTCCACCGCAAGCGATATGACCCGGCGGCCAAGACCTGGTCGGAGCCGAAGCGACTGACCAGCGACCCCGGTGCCGACACCGACGTCGTCCTCGCCGCCGGCCCCGAGGGTGCTGTCTGGGCCGCCTGGCAGGCCTGGCGTGAGGGCAAGGCGCGGATCCTCTTCGGGCCCGTCGAGGGGCTCGACCAGGCCCTGGCCGTGAACCAGATCCCCGGGAACCAGTGGTCACCCTCGCTGGCCGTCGATCGCCAGGGGAAGGTGCACATCGCTTACGACACTTATGCGAAGGGGAACTACGACGTCCTGCTCTACTCGTACGACCCTGGCGCGAAGGCGGGACGCGAGATCGTCGTCGCCGGCTCGTCGCGCTACGAGGCCAGGCCGAGCGTCGCGGTCGACGCCAAGGGCAACGCCTGGGTGGCCTTCGAGGAGCGGACCAGCAACTGGGGCAAGGACGCCGAGAACTTACTCAAGGGGGAAGGCTCGACCCTCTACCGCTCGGCCGACGTGAAGGTGCGTCGGGTCGAGGGTGATCGCGTGTTCGACGCCCCCGACCCCGTCGCGGGCGAGCCGTACACGCTCCGGGAGATGAACAGCTATCCCCGGCTCACCGTCGATCGCGACGGCCGGGTCTGGCTCGCCTTCCGCCACCGGCAGGAGGCCGTCTGGGGCAACAATGCGGTGATGGTCGTCGGAGGCGTCTGGCTCGAGTACGCCACCTCGCTGGCGGGCAAGGCCTGGGATCCGGTCCAGTTCCTGCCCAGGAGCGACGGGCTCCTCGACAACAGGCCGGCGCTCGTCGTGCCGTCGCAAGGCCCGGCGCTCATCGTCTACAGCAGCGACGGACGGCTCCGCCGCGAGGTCGAGTTCAGCCCCGAGTTGACCCGGCGCTACTGGGCCCAGTCGGGCACGCCCGGCATCCCCAACGGCGTCTTCAACGAGGATCTGCAGATTGCCACGCTGACGCCGGTCGGGCCGAAGTTGGCGACGGTTGAGCCGGTCGCGGATGTCCCCTACGCCCTGCGAGGCGCCGCCGACAATGTGCCGGCCGTGCATGCCGACGAGCAGGGGGACATCGATCGGATGCGGAACCATCGGGTTGCGATCGGGGGCAAGAACTATCGCCTCGTCCGGGGCGACTTCCACCGTCACACCGAGATCTCGCAGGACGGCGGCAACGACGGCTCGGCCGAGGATATGTGGCGCTACGCCATCGACGCCGCGCAACTCGACTGGATCGGCTTCGGCGACCACGACAACGGCGGCGGCAAGGAGTACACCTGGTGGCTCTCGCAGAAGCTGACCGACCTCTACAAGAGTCCCTCGATGGTGACGCTCTTCACCTACGAGCGGAGCGTCGTCTACCCGCATGGGCACCGCAACGTGATGTTCCCCAAGCGGGGGATCCGCACCTTGCCCCGCCTCGTGGGGGATGCCGGGGTCGTTGATGAAGATACGCTCATGCTGTACGACTACTTGAAGGAGCATGGCGGCATCTGTGCCTCGCACACCACGGCGACCGGCATGGGGACCGACTGGCGCGACGTGAACCCCGAGTTCGAGCCGATGGTCGAGATCTTCCAGGGGCACCGCAACTCGTACGAGCACCTCGGTGCTCCGCGGGTGGCCCGCCGGCCGGGCGAGGCGATCGGCGGCTGGAGGCCGCTGGGCATGGTCTGGAACGCTCTGGCCATGCAGTATCGGCTCGGCTACCTCGCCTCGAGCGACCACGTCTCGACGCACATCAGCTACGCCGTGGCCGTGGCGGAGGACTTCACCCGCGAGGCCGTCTTCGACGCCTTCAAGCGTCGGCACTGCTACGGCGCCACCGACAATATCGTGCTCGACGTCCGCTCGGGCAACCACCTCATGGGGGACGAGTTCACGGCGCAGGGGCCGGTCAGCCTCAAGGTCCTCGTCCACGGCACCAAGCCGATCGCTCGGGTCGACATCATCAAGGATTTCGTCTATGTCTTCTCGACCGAGCCCAAGCAGGTCCGCGTCGAGTTCGACTGGACGGACAGCGAGAAGCGGCCGGGCGGCCTGAGCTGGTATTACGTCCGCGCGATCCAGGAAGACGGCGAGCTCGCCTGGGCCAGCCCCTTCTGGGTCCGGTTCCCGGCCGGTGACGTCGAGGAGTGATCGGATCGACAAAACATCAGGCCCCGGTGCGTTGCCTCAATGGCGACGCATCGGGGTTTGCTCGTTCGAAGGCCGGTTCAGGATGATGCCTGGCGCGAGGCGAGGAACCTCAGGGCTTCCTCGTAGGCGGCGCGTAGGCGGATGAACTCGGCGGGGCTGCCGCCGACGTCGGGGTGCATGGTCTTGGACTTGTTGCGGTAGGCGTCGCGGATCCGTTCGGGGCTGAACGGGGGCGCGAGGCCGAGGACCGTCGCCCAGCCGGGGTTGAAGGTGGATCCTGCCTCGTCCCCCTGGTTCCCGAGGCGGTCGGCATGGACGCGGGCGACGGCCTCGCGGAAGCCGGGGCCGGTGGGCAGGGCGTCGGGGTAGACGAGCCAGCGGGCGAGGCGGAGGGCGTCGTCGGCGTCGTCCTCGAGCACGGCGCGGGTGATCTCGGCACGGCGGAAGGTGCGGTCGAGCCGCAGGGAGAGGATCTCTTCCATGACCTCGAGCGGGTTCGGGTCGTTGGCGGATCGGTTCCAGAAGAGGAGCCGGGCGGCCTCGACCAGGCGCTGGGCCGCGAGACTAAGCTCGCGGGCAGGGTCATCCGCGTGGGCGGCGACCTGCTGCCGCCAGAACCCGATGACGGTGATCTCGAAGAGGGTCCGCACCTCGTCGAAGGATGGCGGGCGCTGGGGTCGATGGCCGGGGGGCTTGTCGAGGCCGAGACGGAGGCGGACGCGGGCGGTGATGGCCCGGACCTCGTCGGCGGAGAGCTGCTCCCCCTCGGGGATCTCATTGCTCGGGCGTCGCTCGCCGAAGAGGGACTGGGCGGCGACGTTGTAGGCGAAGGCGGCCGCCCAGCGGTTGGCGTAGACGCCGAGGTTGGCCTGCTGCCCCTTGCCGCGGCCGATCCAGGCCCGGAACCTCGGCTCGCCGAGGATCGTCGGCAGCTCGATCACCCCACGGAGCCGCTCGGGCTTCCGCTCCGATTTCGAACGGCTCAAGGGGATCCTCCCGGCGATCGGGCAGGGGGGAGGACGGAGGGAGAAGCGGAGGTGAGGGTCACTCCAACTCCCCCAGCCAGACGCGGATCTCGTTGTCGTATTCGCTGGAGAGGTTGCTCTTCACGAGCTGGCGGTGGAAGCTGGCGGCCCCTTGCTCGACGAGGTCGGCGGCCTCGGCGCTCGGGAATCGGTCGCGGGGATCGGCGGCGACGAGACCCCGGATCAGGCTCATCAGCAGGTCGTTGCAGAGGACGTCGTCGGGCAGGATCTCGTGGAGGCGGTCGGAGAAGGTCGTCTTCGCGATGAGGAACTCGTCCCGCTTGCGGAGGTCGGGGAAGAGGGGCTTGCCCGCGAGCAACTCGACCAGGACGTAGCCGAGGCTGGCGAGGTCCGACTGCGAGGAGCCGTCGGTCCCTTCGAGCACCTCGGGCGCCGCGTAAGTCGGGGTGAACGTACGCATCCGGGGCCCCTGCTGCATCTCGAAGGCCGCGCCGATATCCACGAGCTTCGCGTTGCCCGTGCGCTTGAGCATGATGTTCGAAGGCTTCACGTCGCCGTGGATGATCCCCTCGCGATGCAGGGCCGAGAGCGCCGCCAGGCAGTCGCGGAGCACGGCGATCGCCACCCCCGGCTTGAGGCGGGGCTGGGCCGGGCCCGCCGTGACGATGACGTTGTTGAGGTAGTCCCAGCGCTCGTCCTGGACCAACTCGCGGCAACGCTTGAGCATGGCCGGAGTCAGCAGGTGATAGAGGTCGTAGCCGTCGATGAACTCCATCTCCATCAACCTGATGCGGTTGAACTCGACGAAGTTGTGGACGTCGATCAGGTTGTCTTGCTGGATCTGGGCGACCCGGACCGCGACGCGCGCCATGTGGGCCATGCCGTAGTCATAAGCGGGGGCGTCCTCGTAGCGCTCGGGGGAGAAGACCTTCACCGCCACGGGGAGGGTGAACTGGTCGGACCCGAGGCGTTCGCAGAGATAGACGACGCCCTGTCCCCCCGACCCGATCCGGCGCACCATCCGGTGGCTGTTGATCCAGGAGAACCGAGACTCCTCCAGGACCGCTCCATAGCGTTCCATGAGGTCGGCCGGCCCGCCCGCGGTCGGGTTCTCGTTCAGGATCATCGACTCCTTCCCATCGAAGGAGCTGATGGTCGTCGGCAGCATGTTCTATCCTAGGAGTGGGATGAGGCCCCGTTCCCGATCGTTCGATCGTCGGGGCGAATCGCTCGGTCGACGGAGTCCGTCCGTCGCGCAACCCAAGTCTTCCGGCACAACCCTGCGCAAAAAGGAAGACATGCACGTCTCGAGGGAAAGCTGCGTACGCAAGCCGTCCCTGATTTGAAACGCGGCATGCCCGATGGATGCTCGATTCTATCAAACCCGGGCGTGGATCACCATGCGAGTCACCCCCAGGGTACAACCCGGGTGCCGGACTCTTCTCGATCCGTTCGGATTTGGGTTCAGACGACGGGCGCGGAGGCCCACCGAGATAAGGCAAGGGGCGAGGCGTCGCCGGGCGGCCTCACTCCCCGCGGGGCGTGAACTGGGCCGGGCGCAAGGGAGGACGTCGACCCGAATGGACGGCCAGGGCGGACAGCGCGCCGACCCAGATGAGGAACAGGGCCAGCGCGGCGAAGAAGCGAAGTCGACGGCGATCCATGGGCGAATCTCTCGAATCCGGAGGCCCGATGAAGGATCTTTGGCAAGGCCCGGAGAGAGGCCGGACCGTTTCGCGGGCGCGAGCGTGCCCGACGAGGGCGGAAAGCCCTGCCAAAGCCAGGAATTCAATCGAGCTAATGCTAACTGCCAGAAAAGACGCGGGGCGTCAAGCGACTTCGTCGAGCGCGAGGACGTAGTTGCGCTTCAGGGCGGTTTCGAAGTCGAAGACGTTGTCGAAGTCGGTGCGGGAATCGCTGGGCGTCTTCTCGAGGTCGCCGGAGGCGATCAGGTTGTAGACGATCTCGCCGATGTCGGACGTGGAGCGGATCCCCCAGAGGCTCAGGACGCTCATGGCCATGAGGCCATAGTCTCGCAGGGCGAGGCGTCGGGCCCCTTCGCAGAGCTCGCGGCCGTCGACATGATGCGAGTTCGGCGCGGGCTTGAGGCGGGCCCTGGAGCGGGCCTGCGATCGCTTCTTGAGGGTCTTGGTCAGTTCGAGGGCCTCGAACACGAAAGCATAGGCCTGGATGGGATACCGAGGGTCGCGAGCCAGGACCCCCGCCAAGTCGTCGCGAAGGCTCATAGAAAGTCCCCGAGCTACGGACGCATCCGAACATCAGTGTTCGATGCGATCGTCGTCCTCGTCCTTGAGGGGTCGCGACTGCGATTTCTCGACGCCGAGGATTTCATCGGGCCCGATGACGACCCGGCGCCGGTCTTCGAATTCAACAACCACTTTCTGGGCGAGGACTTCCAAAGCCAAAACCCGGCCCTGACCACGGTGGGTGACGACTTTCGAGCCGACGGCCGGCAATTCGTGCTCGAGAGCTTGGTAGGTATCAAACTCGTATCGCAGACAGCATTTGAGCCTACCACACCTGCCCGAAATTTTCGAGGGGTCTAGCGTCGTTTTCTGGAGCTTGGCCATCCGCATGGACACGGGTGGCATCCGCGAGAGATGTGTGTTGCAGCAGACGGGTTTACCACAGTCTCCATAATCCGCCAAGAGCTTCGCCTCGTCGCGGACCCCGATTTGCCGCATCTCGATCCGGGTGTGCATGGCCCGGGCCAGGTCCTTGACGAGCTCGCGGAAGTCGACTCGCTTCTCGGAGAGGTAGTAGAAGACGATCCGCTCGCGTCCGAGGATGACCTCCACGTCGACGAGGTCCATCTGGAGCTTGCGCTTGACGATGAACTCGCGGCAGGCGGCGAAGGCCGTGTCGCGATCCTTGGCCATGCGTGCCGAGGTCTCCAGGTCCTCCGACGAGGCCAGGCGTACGATTTCTCCCCGTGCGGGGTTTTCCAGGAAGATGGCCGTGCGGTCGGTGGCGAGGCAGAGGACCTCGCCGATCTCGGTCCCGCGCTCGGTCTTGAGCAGGACCTGATCCGCCCGGACGAAGGACTGTTCGGCCGGCCCGACGAATTCGCCGAGGAACCGCATCTGGCCGTAGCGGACGATGTAGCAATTCGTCATCGAGGCAAGTCCGGAGCTTTATTGAGGGAGCGGGCCAGGGAGACGCCTCAAGCGGTCGGCCCCCGGCTCGTGGCCGAGGGGGCTCTGAGGCTCGGCTTCCGTCAAACTTCGGCCCGAGATTCGTTCTGGGGGATTCGCCTTCACCGACGAGACTCGCCGACCCATAATACGGCCTCGGGTCGTTCGGCCGGAAGGCCGTCGGGATGTCCCAGGATTTTTTGCGGAAGGATATACGCACGATGATCAATCAAGAGCTCCTCGCTCTCCTGGTCTGTCCCGTGGATCAGAAGTCCCCGCTCCGCATCGAGGCCGACGCCCTGGTCTGCACCCGCTGCGGGGCCCGCTACGCGATCAAGAACGGGATCCCCAACATGCTCATCGAGGAGGCCGAGCTCCCCGCCGGCTGCGCCAGCCTGAATGACCTCGAATGCGCCAAGCCCGGCGACGCCAAGGCCGAGGCCGCGGGGGCCTGACCCTCGCCAGCAGAAAAAGGAACGTCGGCCTGGGGCCGGGCCGGCGTTCGTGTTCCATCCTCTCCGGCATTTGCCGCTCAACGCCGGACGAGCTCGAACGTCGCGTCGAGCCCCCCCTCGCTGCTGTCGCCGACGGTGACCTTGAACCGGCCCAGCTCGACGCAGAACCGATTTTCGCGGTCATAGAAGCCCAGGTCCATCGTCTCGAGCGTGAATCGGACCGTCCGCCTCTCGCCCGGCTCGAGCCGGATGCGCTCGAACCCCCGGAGCTCCTTGACGGGCCTCGTCACGCTCGCGACCTCGTCGCGGAGGTAGAGCTGGACGACCTCGTCCCCCGCACGAGGCCCGACGTTCTCGACCTCGACGCTGACCTCGAGCCGGCCGCCGACCGGGATCGTCTTCGCGCTGAGCGCCAGGTTATCGAGCTTGAATCGCGTGTAGCTGAGCCCGAAGCCGAACGAATAGAGCGGCTGATTGCCGATGTCTGCATACTTCGACGTGTATTTGAAGTCGCCGGCCGGACGTCCCGTGTTCATGTGATTGTAATAGAGTGGGATCTGGCCGACCGTTTTTGGGAAGGTCAACGGCAGCTTGCCCCCGGGATTGACGTCGCCGAAGAGGATGTCGGCGACGGCGTTCCCCGCCTGGGACCCCGGATACCAGGCCTCCAAAATCGCGGGGATGTTCTCGGCGACCCAGCCGATCGTCAGGGGCCTGCCGTTCAGCAGGACGACGGCGATCGGCTTGCCTGTCCCCTTGATAGCCTGGGCCAATGCGAGCTGCTGGCCGGGCAGGTCGAGCGAAGCGAGCGACGCGGCCTCGCCGCTCTGATCCGACGGCTCTCCGATGGCCAGGATCACCACGTCCGACTCGCGGGCGACCCGCAACGCCTCGTCGAAGCCTTCCCTGGAGTCCCCGACGGCCTCACACCCTTTAGCATACGCGACCTTCGGCGGATTCGGGGCCTTCGCGGCCCTGGCCTTGATGCCGGCGAGCAGGGTGACGGTCTCCTCCTTCTTGCCGTCGGCGAACCAAGGGCCGAGCGGATCCTGCGGATTGACGGCCATCGGCCCGATCACGGCGATCGACTGGACGTCAGGCTTTAATGGGAGGATCTCCCCTTCGTTCCGCAGGAGGACCATCGAGCGCCCGGCGACCTCGCGGGCGGCGGCCAGGTTCCCCGCGCAGAGGATCTCGGCATGCTCGATGGCCTCGTCGACGTAGGGCTTCTCGAACAGCCCGAGCTTCATCTTGAGCCGGAGGATGCGTCGGACCGCCTGGTCGAGCCTCGCCTGCGAGACCTTCCCCTCCTGCAGGAGGGTCGCCCCGTGCTTGCGGAACATCTCGCTTTGCTCCTCGACGTCGATGCCCGCCTTGAGCGCCATCTGTGCGGCCGCCTCGCCATCCTTGGCGACCCCGTGGTCGATGAGCTGCTCGACGGCCTGGTAGTCGGAGAGGACCACGCCGTCGAACTTCCACTCCTTGCGCAGGACCTGCCCGAGCGTGAACGAGTTCACCGTGGCGGGCTCTCCGTCCAGCTCGTTGAGCGCGGTCATGAAGCTGCCGACGCCGGCATCCAGGGCGGCGCGGAATGGCGGGAAGTAGACGCCTCGCAGGGTCCGCTCCGAGACCTCGGAGCTGTTGTAATCACGCCCCCCCTCGGCCGCCCCATAGGCGACCCAGTGTTTGACGCAGGCCGCGACGTGGCCGGGTTCGCCCAGCGTGGCCCCTTGCAATCCGCGCACCTGAGCGGCGGCGGCCCTGGATCCGAGGTAAGGATCCTCGCCCGCGCCCTCGATGATCCTGCCCCATCTCGGATCCCGGGCGATGTCGACCATCGGGGCGAACACCCAGCGCACCCCCGCGGCCGAGGCCTCGCGCGCCGCGATTGCCGAGGCTTGCTCGATGGCCTTCATGTCCCAACTGCTCGCCATCCCCAGCGGCGCGGGGAAGATCGTCCGGTAGCCGTGGATGACGTCGTAACCGAAGAGCACCGGGATCTTCAGCGGGCTCGACTCGATCGCGATCCTCTGGATCCGGTTCGTATAGCGGGCGCCCCTCGCGTTGATGAACGAGCCGATCTGGCCTTGCGCCAGGAGTTCTTCCTGGCCTTTGAGCAACTCGCCGGTGTTGCCGTCCGTCCCGAACTGCTGGAGCTGCCCGAGCTTGTCCGCGACCGACATCCGGCGGATCAAATCATCGAGGGTTCTCTCGTCGACTTCGGCCCCGCTCGCGGGCACAGCCAGGATCGTCGCCAGGACGGATGCCAATGCGGCCGTGATGGATCGGAGCCGGCCCGATCCCTCGGCCCTGTTCGCGGCGAGTTCCCCGCCAGCGAGCAACGATTGTCGGCTCACCTCGCCCCCTCGTACGGACTCGCCCGAGATCGGGCCGGTACGCAAAGAATGGCTCGAGATTATCATGTGAAGGCGCCATGACTTCATGGGGTGGACTCCATGCCGCCCGAGGTTTCGGGATCGGATCGGCCCCAGGCGTTGCTGGAGAAGCCTCGCAACCGGCACACCGATCATAGCCCAAGGTCCCCGGTCAAAGCCATTCTCGCGGGGGATTCGCAGGGTGCCTGTCACGTATCCATCAGGAAAGTTGTCCTTGACGGATCCGCCCGATCCTCGTAGAAACACGCCCCGAGGCGGGGGCCTCGTCCTCAAGACAAGCCCCGAAGCCCGCACACCTCTGCATGAGCCGAAATGGTAGGCGACGGCCCTTGGACGGCTTGCCCTGTCGAGACGGAGATGGATGGGCACGCCCTGGACATCGGGGGCCCGATCGGCCTGGGGCGCGACTCGCGCCGGGATGGACTGAATGCGACGGACGATCCTCAGACTGACGATCTGCCTGGCCTGCGCCGGCGCCCTGTCCGGGTGCGCGAGCCAGCCCGATGCGCGTTACGTCTACCAGGACGGCGAGTTCGGCGTGATCGGCATCCCGCGCAACACCATGTACGGCAACAAGGATTTCCTCAAGCAGGCGCACGAGATGATGTCGAAGCACTTCCCCGACGGCTACGAGATCGTCCGGGCGGAGGAAGTCGTCGAGGGCGAGCGCGTGCTCGACAAGGGGCGCAAGACGGAATTCCAGACGGAGCCGACCCTGAGCGCCCTGAACCAGATGATCAAGCTCGGTAAGCTCGACCAGGTTACGTCGCTCCAGCAGAAGGACCAGATCCCGATCCTCGAGAGCCGGATCATCTACAAGCGCAAGTCCGCCGATACGCCCCAGGGGGCCAACGGGTTCTCGGCGATGGCCTCGGTGACGCCGCGGTTCTACATCGACCCCAACGAGACCGCCCGCTGCCACGCGAACCAGACGATCGCCGACGCCAGGAAGGGTATCCATCCCGGCAAGGACGACGCGATGGCGGCCAAGAAGGCCTCGGCCGACGCTCCGAAGGATGACGGCTCCGCCGTCAAGAAGGCCTCGCTCGACTCCAATACGACTCCGGCCAACCCGCCGAAGTGAGGCCACAAGGCTGTTCGTCGAGCCCGGCGAGGCCGTGCGTTTGGGGTTGCCGGGAGATCTTGCCTGGCTACAATTCGGCCGGTCTCGGCCAGGGCCGGTTTTCGGGCCGGGCGATCGGTGTTCGAGGGGATCCAGGTTTGGAACGTCCCAGCCGACGTGACATGTTCCGCCTGTCGATTGCCGCCGCTACGTTGGCGGGCGTCGTCCTGGCGGCCTACTGGGACGACCTGTTCGAGAAGCGGGTCGCCGTCGTCGTCCCCGGTCGGGTGATCCGAGGTGCCTGGCAGCGGCCGGGCCCCTTGCGACGTATCATCGGGCGGGAGAAGATCCGCACGATCGTCACGCTCACGGCCATCAATCGGGACGACCCGAAGTACGTCGAGCAGGATCGGGTCGTCCGCGAGACGGGGGTGGACTGGGTCATCGTCCCCATGCGAGGCTCGACGGCCACGCTCGACCAACTCGTCGAGGCGGCCGACCTGCTCGCCGACCCGGCCCGGGGGCCGGTCTTCTTCCACTGCGTGGCCGGTCACCACCGGTCGAACCTGGTCCACGCCGCCTATCGGATCCGGCATCAAGGATGGTCGGCCGAGCGGGCCTGGGCCGAGGTGGCGAGCCTCCCCTGGGCGAGGCCGAACGCCCGCCCGGATCGCTCGGACCGTCGCCTGATCGAGGCCTTCGCCGCCAGGGAAGCCGAAGCCCAGCATTCTCCACGGAAGGACGCTCACAATGCGTGGTCGCCGAATTCGACGGCGGATCCTCGGTTCGATCGCGGTGGTCGCCCTCGGCCTGACGCTGTTCATGGGCTCCCGGCTCGCGACGGGCAACTTCGGGGTCGTGATCCCCGGCAAGATCTATCGCTCCGGCCAGATGTCGTCGAGCCTGCTGGGCAAGACGGTCCGGCAGCATCGGATCAAGACGGTCCTCAACCTCCGCGGGGCTAACCCGAAGGACTCCTGGTACAGGGCCGAGCGGTCCGCGACCCTCAAGGCCGGGGCCACCCAGGTCGACGTCCACATGGCGTCCGACCTCTGGCTCGCCCGCGACGAGGCGAAGACCCTCCTCGAGGTGCTCGACACTTGCGAGTATCCCTTGATGGTCCACTGCCAGTGGGGGGCCGAGCGCACCGGCCTGGTCACCGCGATGATCGAGCTGCTCCGCCCGGGCGGAACGCTCGAGTCGGCCCGGCGCCAGTTCTCGGCCTATTACATGTATCTGCCGATGGGCGACGGTATCGTCATGGCGCAGCACCTGGAGAGCTACGCCCGCTGGCTCAAGGGGGAGGGGGAGCCTCACACTCCCGCCAGGTTCCGCGAGTGGCTCACGTCCGGCTACAAGCCGGGACATCCCAGCCGCGAGGAATGGCCGTACAACCCGTATCCCTTGCTGATCGTTTCTAAGGCGACTCAGCCAGAGCAGACCACCCAGCGGCCGGTCGAAAAGGGGACCGCCCGCCAGTGAGTCGCGGCTCATCGAGCCTTCCCGTCCCTACCATCCCACGCCCCGTATCAGAAGGTCAGGCGCACGATGTCGGAAAGTCACGAGATCACGGTTCGCGTCCGATACGCCGAGACCGACCGGATGGGGCTCTTGCACCACGCCAATTACATCGTTTACTTCGAGATGGGGCGCACGGAGATGCTCCGGCAGAGCGGCGTCTCCTACCGGGAGATCGAGGACTCGGGGCACCTGCTGGTGATCGTCGAGGTCGGGTGCAAGTTCAAGCGGCCTGCCTATTACGACGACCTGCTGACGATCCGCACCACCGTCGCGCGGGTGACGCACGTCAAGATCGTGCATCAGTATCAGGTCCTGCGCGAGGGGACGCTCCTGGCCGAAGGCCATTCGACCCTGGCCTGCGTCGACCGCGAAGGCCGCCCGCAGGCCCTCCCGCCGATCCTGCGCCGGAAGGACGACGAGTGATTACGCCTCGGTGACGGGCTTGCCGAAGAAGGATTCGGCCTCGGCCATGATGTCGTGGAGCGCGGCCTCGGCCTCTTCATCGCTGAGGCCGATGAGGTCGCGGCAGAGGTCGAGCTTGCGATGCTCGGCCTCGGTGACGACGCGGTCGGAGACGACGCGGCGGATCAGGAGCAGGAACTCCTCGCGCTTGGCATTCGCGAGCCAGTCGGGGTCGAAGTCGAGGGCCTTGGCCTCCGACATGAGCTCGGGCCATTCTCCCCGGGAGTCGGGCAACTCGTCGAGGATTCGCTTCAACTTCTTATGCCACTGGGCGCGGTCGTACTTGCTGGTCGACTCGGACTGGGAGAGCGTGGTTGTCGCCACGCCTTCGGGGATGAGCCGTCCGTCCTTGTCGTAGACGACCCCCGGCGTCGCGCCGGAAGCTTCTCCGGCCAGGACGCGTCGCAGCGTGTCGAAGAATCCCATCGAAGTCTCCCTTGGTCGGATCGTCGGCCTCGCGGTGAGGGGCGTCCGCGAGGCTCGTCGAGGAGCGAAATCGAGGCGAATCGCAACGAGACGGAACGTATCGGGTCAAGGCCGGACGTCAGGGCTTGGGCTCTTCCTTCGGCGACTCCTGGGCCTTCGCCCCGAAGTGGTCGTAGACCGCGCGGGCGATGTCGGCGCAGAGGCGGTTGCCGGCGTTGTCGGGCGTCCAGCTCTTGTCTTCGTTGGCGTTGGTCATGACGCAGAGCGTCACGGGGCCCGCCGGACAGTCAATGATACCCGCCGCCGTCCTCGAAGAATCCACGCTTCCGGTTTTGAAAGCAATTTTGGTTCCGGAGGGCAGGAAGCGAGGGAACTTGTCCTTGTCGTCGCAGGCGCGCAGATGGGCGAGCATCGCTTCGCTCGCTTCCTTGCTCACGAGTTCATGCTTGTGCAGGGCTTCGCAGAGCCGGATCATCTCGGAGGCCGTCGTGCTCCCCAGGCCGAACTTCTTGCTGCGCTCGGGGAAGACCGAGGTATCCCGGCGGAAGACCTTGGAGTGGATCTTGGTCTGGGGGTATCCCATCGTCTCCATCGTGGCGGCGGTCGACCCGATGCCGATCTTGTCGAGCACGAGGTTCGTGGCCGTGTTGTCCGAGAAGGCGATCATCAGGTGGACGGCGTCGACGAGCGGGAAGGTCGCCCCCTCCGAGAAATGCGCGGTGAGGATGCCCGAGCCGGGGACCTTGTCGGACGACTTGAGCGTGACGGGAGCCTTGAGGTCGACCTTCATCTCGGCGGCCTGGCGGTAGGCCTCGACCATGACCGGGAACTTGATGAGGCTGGCCGTCGGCATCGGCTCGTCCTCGCGGTAGAGGAAGGCCTCGCCCGTCTTGAGGTTCTTCACGGCGACGGCGACCTCCCCTTTATGGGCCTGGATCAGGGGGCGGAGCCTGGATTCGAGCGTGGGCTCGTCGCCTCGGGCCATCGAGGCCGAGAGGGCGAGGCAGGCCGATGCGACGGACAGGGTTTGATACGCTCGGATACGGGATCCCATGGGAAGTCGACCTCTCGAATCGTCGGCGGGCCCGGGCGGAATTACCCTGGCTGTGGCCCCGGCCTCGCCGGGTCGATTGTCGCAGGTCGGAGCCCCTCACCAAAGCGGGTCCTGCCGCCGAAAGGTCGGAAATCGTCGCCTTTTCGGGAAATCGTCTGATGCTAAGTCGATGGGCTAGTTCGAGCCCTTCGGCGGCATGGATCCAGGGTACGGGCGATCAGGAGCATTCCTCTTTTCGGTTTTCGGAGTCTCCGCTAGGATGTGCCCGCGATCGTGGAGTCGATCCGCGCGTGCATGGCACTCCGAGGAGATCAAGGATGACATACTACGATGGTGCGATGGTGGGCGTGATCGTCGCGGGCATGGTCTGGGGAGCCTTGCGGGGAATCACCTGGCAGATCGCCAGCATCGCCTCGCTCGTCCTGGGATACATGGTCGCCCATCCGCTCTCGGCGCAGCTCGCGCCCAAGTTCCCGGGCGATCCGGTGATGGCCCGGGCCCTGGCGATGATGGCGGTCTATGCGGGCGTCTCCGGCGGCGTCTTCCTCGCGGCCTGGCTCATCCGGGCGACCTTGAAGAAGATGCAGTTCGAGGCCTTCGACCGCCACCTCGGCATGGTCCTGGGGGGCCTCGAAGGAGCCCTGATCGGGCTCGTGGCCACCTTCTTCGTGGCCAGCCTGGCGCCGTCGACCCGCGGGCCGATCTTCTCGAGCCCGACGGGCAAGATCGTCGGCCAGGTCATGGCGACCGTCGGCCCGGTCCTCCCCACCGAGGCCCGCGAGGCCCTCACCCGCTTCTGGGACGGCAACGGCGCGACGGCCAGCAATGACTCCGACGCCTCGGATGACGACGACTCGGACGCCGATCGCGTCAGGTCGAGCCGACGGATCAAGAAGGCCTCGATCGTGAACGAATCCTCCCCCCGCGGCTCGAAGTCCGATGACAAGGGCGGCTCTTCCTGGCAGGATATCCTGGAGCGCGAGGAGTCGAGGATCAGCCGGGCGATCGTCGACACGGCGAAGAAAGAACTCCAGGACGTGGGGAAGGGTGTCAGCGATGGTCGAACGGCTGAGCGTCGGTGAGCGTGAGATCAACCTCACTCAGGTGCTCAAATTGGCAGGCTGGGTGATCAACGGCGGCGAGGCCAAGGCGATGATTTCCGAGGGCCTCGTCCGCGTCAACGGCGAGGTCGAGCTTCGCAAACGCCGCAAGATGGCCCTCGGCGACAAGGTCGAGCTCGAAGACGGCCCGTCCCTGGTCCTCGAGTGATCGCCACGTGTTTGCGAACGAGGCGGAGTCGTCCGGACGACTCCGCCGTTTCTTTGCGCTCGCTTTGAAAGATGGTCTGGGCCTCGAGACTGCCATCCGCGACTCGGATCAGTAGGCATCGCTCGAGACGACCTCGCCGCCGGTGGCCGTGATCAGGGAGCGCTGGACGACGATGTTCAGGCTCTCTCGGAGGAACTTGACCGAGCCGTCGCCGAAGAGGGCGTTGGCGCCGCCGGGGTGGAAGCTGTAGATCTCGTCGTCGGCACCGCCGCTCGCGCCCATCGACGGGCCCGACTGGGCGTACTGGGTGTTTTCGTGACTCGGCGTCCCCTTGTTGTTGATCTGGGTCGACGAGACGATCGCGCTATCGGGCTCGGCCCATCGCCACGATCGGCGCTGGCCTTGCGGCACCGGGCGGGTCGCCGTGAGGACGGGCGAGATGAAGCTCTCGGCATAGGCGCTGACGAAGCGGGCGTCGCGCCCCGCGTCTTCGGTCACGGCGATGGTCTGGCTCAGGCCGTCGGTGACCTCGGAGATCCGCGTCATCCCCTGCTTGAGCAGGCCGTTGACCCGGGCGCTCGTGTTGCGATAGATCGCGATCGGCGTGCTGCTGGGCCCGCCGGCGATCCCCTGCGGGTCGATCGTGGTGGCGCAGGTCGCCGCGTAGTCGGTCACGCCGTACCCGACCCCCGCTCGGGTCGATGCCGGGTCGGCGGGCTCGACCTCGTCGCGGCCTCCGGAGGGGACCCGGTTTGCCGACGGGCAGATGAACGTGGTGATCACCGTGCTATACGCGGTGAAGTTGGCGCCCGTGATGTGGTTGTAGTCGAGCGAGAAGTTGATGGCGTTCGCCGTCGGGCCCGCCTCGAGGTCCGACAGGAGACGCGGCAGCAGCCCGACGCCGTCGACGAACTGGTTGTTGGGCGGGTTCGATCCGAAGTACGTCGACTTCCCCGCGGGCGGGAACGCGCCCTGCCTGTTCTCGTAGTTGTGAAGTCCGAGCCCGATCTGCTTGAGATTGTTGACGCACTGCGCCCGCCTGGCCGCCTCTCGGGCCGCCTGCACGGCCGGCAGCAGGAGCGCAATCAGGATGGCGATAATCGCGATCACCACCAGCAGCTCGATCAGCGTAAAACCTCGGCGAGACGCCTGCCGACGCGTCCCAGATCGCGTAAGTGCGAGCTCTTTCATGGTGTCTTTTTCAGTCTCATCGTCGCGCCGAAAATCCTTCAAGCCCGGTCGGCAGCGGCGGGAACCACCTCCCGGAATCTCGAAGAGATTAACGCCAAGAAATTGGGCTCGCCATCATTTGTTGGATTTCGGTGAAACTTTTGTGGGATTCTCTTTGGATTTCTTTCTAATTGAAGATATTTGGTCTAATGGATAATCTCGGTGGTCATCTGGGTGAGGGAGGCATGATGGTGCCCCTGAATTCCCCGCCTCCCATGCGTTACTTGCGGGCGAATATGGCTTCTAATCGCGTCCCCATTCCGACGCTCCACCTCGGTTGATCGGAGCCATTGCGCAAGACGAAGAATCGAATGGAATGGATGGCCGCGACTAGGAAAAGACGCCCTATCGCGGCCCGGTTCTCGTCCTCGGCTATTTCAAGAGCATGCCGAGCGGCAAGAGTGGCCCGATCGGCAATAGATCAAAGGTCAGCAGATTGGCTTGGCCGAGCGGTAGTCCTTTGAGGAGCCCGTCGGCTTCCTCGACCGAATCCACGTTCATCAGGAAGATGACGCCCGACTCGTTCTCCCTCAGCCAGAACTGCTCCATCTTGCCGTTGAGATAGAGTTGGAGCGTGGCCGGGACCTCGTCGGGTAAATAACGCTGACGCTCTTCAACGGTAAGTGGCTTGAGCGTTCCGATTGCCATGACTTTCATGGGATTCTCCCAGACTGAAATTGTTGGAAGCTGTAATGTAAGTTGAATTGGATGGATCTGTCCCGCGGTTGTGTCCCCAACAATCCAGGGCGGATCATGCCCATCACTTGCTGATCCCTTGGGCGATCGCCTGGCGGATCGAGATGATGTGCAGGGTGATCCCCAGCGGCGCGAGGAGGGCGGGGATCCAGACGACGGGCCAGGTGGCGATCGCGACGAAAGGCTCTCCCGCCCAGTTCATGTGAAGCGGCCCCGGGGTGGACGTGGCGACCGTAGCGATCGCATTGAAGAGCAAGGCGAGCCCGAACAGGTTCCAGGCGATCGCGAGCTTCGGGCCGATCCAACCGGCCGCGATGCCGAGGGCCACGATAGGCGCCGTGAGGCCGACGAGGCCGTCGAGGTTGCGGCCCTCGAAGGTGACCTGGATCGGGGCGAGGCCTTCGGCATGGAGCCGCCAGAAGGCCAACTCCACGCCGATGCGGAACGTCTGGAGGGCCACCGGCTGCCATGGTGGGATCTCCGCCAGGAGCCGACGGGAGGTCGGGGTCACGCTTAGCGCGATCAGCGTTGTCAGGGCCGTGAGGGGGAGTAGCGGCCAGCGGGGCGGGAAGGCCGTCCAGACGGCGAGGAGCCCGCTGCGAGCGAGCAGCGCCGCGAGGCCGAGCCACAGCAGCAGGCCCAACGCGACGGAGGGGGCAATCGTGCGTGGGAGGCCGCCCAGGCGGGCCGCGCGCCCGAGCCACAGCGCCACGAGGGCGACCAGGCCGGCCGTCGTGCCGGTGAGCAGAAGGGTCGAGAGGGATCCGGTCATGCCGCGCCTCGCTTGGTGTGGGAGGGGATCATTCGAAGGCCGAACGATGCTGCTCGATGAACGCCTCGAGCGTCGTGGGAGGGCTGCCGCCCAGCGTCTCCACGAGGTCGTTGGTGCCCGCGAAGAAACCGTTCTGGTGGTCGATGGCGACCTCCTTCAGGTGTTGTACCGTGAATGAGTCGCCGGCGTTGTCGGTCTTGCCGTCGAGCTCGCCGTAGAGGTTGCGGGAGGAGGCCCCCTCGTCAGGATTCCGCCGGTTGGTCCTCAGGAGGTCGAGGAAGGCGTCGAAGCTGATCTGCTTGTACTGGATGGGCTTGCCCAGGACCCGGCCGAGAACCTCGGCGATCTCGGAGTACGTGTATTCGACAGGGCCGTAGAGGGGGTAGATGGCCCCTTTGTGCCGCGCCGGATCGGCGAGGATGCCGGCGATCACGCTCGCCTGGTCCTCGGCGGTGATCGGGGCGTGCTTGCCGGTGCCGAAGGGGACGTGGAGGAGCCCGGCCTTGATCATCGGGGCGACGTAGACGAGCCACTCGGCGAAGTAGGTCGGGCGGATGTGGGCGACGTTGACCCCCGACCAGTCGAAGACCCGCTCGGCCAGCCAGTGGTCGGTCGCCGCGTGGCTCCTGGCGTCGGGCCTGGCGGTCACCTGCGACATGTTGACGATGCCGTCGACCCCCACCTCCTTCGCGGCCTGGGCGAAATAGGCGGTCGCCTGCACGATGCCGAACCGGATCGGGTAGACGAAGTAGGCCCCTTTGATCCCTTCGAGCGCGGCCCGGACCTGGTTGAAGTCGAGGAGGTCGCCGTGGACGACCTCGGCGCCCTGGTCCTCGAGCCGCTTCGACCGTTCATCTCTCCCATGGGCGAGCGCCCTGACCTTGAACCCTCGGGCCAGCAACTCGGCGACGGTCGCCCGGCCGGTGTCCCCCGTCGCCCCTGTGACCAGGATCTTGCCGCTCGGCATTTGAATGCTCCTTGATGGGTCGGGCCTTTCGCCTCAGCAACATGTGTGGCATTGGGCCTTTCCCCGGTAGGCGGGGCGTGTAGTCAGCCTCGGCGCGGAATGCCCGGCGGGGGGCGATAGGCCGAGTGACTCCCGGCTCGAACGCGGGTAAGATCGGCGGGTTATGGAGCAGGAACGCACGACATACGTGGTCCAGAGATACCTCGACGAGCTGGCCGACGCCCGGCCCGGGTCGGATGCCGAGCTTGTGATCTCGTCATTGCTCGGCCGATCGGCCAGGCGGCTCGAACGGCTCTGCGCGGGGCTCCTTTACCGGCGATATCCGCGGCTGGCGCAGCCGCCGCTGGGGCTCGGCGCCGACGAGATGCTCCAGTCGATCGTCGAGCGGCTCCTCCGCGCCCTGCGGGAGACCCGGCCGACAACCGTGCGGGGCTTCTTCGGCCTGGCGAGCCAGCACATGCGCTGGGAGCTGAATGACCTGGCCCGTCGCCTAGATGAGCAGATCGGTCTCGTCGACTTCCAGGAAGTCGAGGTGGCCGCCCCCCCCGAGAGCGAGTCGGGCCTCCCCTTCACGGCCCGTCGCATGCTCGAGGCCATCGAGAACCTGCCCGAGGACGAGCGCGAGGTCCTGGACGTGGTGCGAATCCACGGCATGACCCACGTCGAGGCCGCCGAGCTGCTCGACATCTCGCTCAAGACCGTCCAGCGTCGCCTCCACCGGGCGCTTTTCATGCTGGCCGACGAGTTGAAGGACCTGGACCCCAACCCCGGCGACGCACGCTGAATTGACCTCAGCTCGACTGATGCCGATTTCGTGGGCCCGCCCCGCCGGTAACCTGAGGGATTGCTGATGCACCTCAAGTTTACCGGCCGAGGACGGGCCCATCATGATCCTACCGCCCGAGGCGCTCCCGCTGCGGACCCTCGGCGACCTCGCACCGGGGCATCGCACCGATTATCGGCGCGTCCTCTCGCGGGCCCCGTGGTCGGGCCTGAGGCCCGGCTGCACCCTCGCCCGCCTGATCCACGATCGCCTCTGCCCGCGCGGGCCCGTATTCCTCGTGGCCGACGGCCTGAACAACCGACTGCGGTTCCTCGCCGCCTGCTCGGCGGCCCGGGCAGGGACGGGGCTCGGGGCGGACGCGGCGGGCCTCGGAATCAAAGGGCGAATGCGATGGCGTCAGCAAACTCGTGATTGGCTGAAAGCCGACCTCGACCGAGCGAGGGAACTCTCGATGGCCGGGACGCCGGGGTTAAGAAGCTCGCTCGAACCGATCCTGTAGGCATGGACGAGTGATGAGGATCTCAGCGGGTTGCGTGACTCGGCCGCATGCAACGATCTTACCCCCGCCGAAATGCAAGAATTCTCTTCGCTGTGCAACAGCCTTCGAGAACTCTTTTGAAACGGCGAAGAATGAAAAAACGATCCGCAAGAATTAATTGTATGGCAGTAGTCAGTCTAAATATTAATAGAACTGGACCTGATGAAAATGATTGTCGGGAAACTTACTACTGGACAAAAACATTTACCTGCCTTCCAATAATAAACCTGGTCGGGTCCGGAGTCGGTGCAGATCTCTGGTTGCGGCCTCGTTGATGCTGCCTTGAGTCGAACCTCGCGGGTTGCTTGCTCCGGATGATTAAGAGCGTCATTCGCCTCTCCCTGGGCTTATTCCTGATTTTGGCGGCCTCGGCGGTCCTGCTGCTGACCGACCGGGGGAACACGCGCAACGCGACAACCACCCGGGCATCGACCGGCGGGGGCGCGAGTACGACGAAGGTGCGGACGGTCGCGCTGTTCCAGCATGTCTCGCAGCCGACGATCGAGGAGGGAGCCAAGGGGGCGATCGCGGGGCTGGCGAGCCTCGGATATGACGAGGCGGGGGGGACGCTCAGGCTCAAGCGGTTCAACGCCGAGGGAGACGCGGCGACCTCGAACACGATCGCCAGGGAACTCGTCGGCGGCGAGTTCGACCTGATCGTGACGCTCTCGACGCCGAGCTTGCAGGCGGTGGCGAACGCCAACCGCGACCAGAAGGTGCCGCATGTTTTCGGCATGGTGAGCGACCCCGTGGCGGCGGGCATCGGGATCGCTCGCGACGACCCGATGAAGCATCCGAGCAATACCGTGGGGCTCGGCACGATGCAGCCGGTCGCCGAGGCCTTCAGGATGGCCAGGCGTCTCTCGCCCGGGTTGAAGCGGGTCGGCGTGGCCTGGAACCCGTCGGAGGCGAACTCCGAGGCGGGCACCAAGATCGCCCGCGTCGTCTGCAAGGAACTGGGGATCGAGCTGCTCGAGGCCAACGTCGACGGCGCACCGGCGGTCCGCGAAGCGGTGGCCTCCGTGCTCGGGCGCGGGGCCGAGGCCATCTGGGTAGGGGGCGACGTCACGGTGCTCGCGGCCCTCGACGCCGTCATCGGGCCGTCGAGAGCCCAGGGGGTTCCCGTCTTCTCGAACATCCCCGGCTCCGCGGCGCGGGGGACGCTGTTCGACCTCGGGGCCGATTACTATCAGGTCGGCGGCAAGGTCGGGCAGTTGGCGGGGAAAGTCCTCGACGGCGACTCCCCGGCGAAGATGCCAATCCTGTATGAGGTGCCGCCGGAGTTCTGGATCAATAACGTTGCACTCAACGAGGTCAAAGGGGGCTGGTCGTTCCCGGACGACGTGAAGGCCAAGGCCGACGTCGTCGTCGGGGCGAAGGGGCCGGAACGGGCTCGACCCCGGGCGGAGTTCAAGCGAGAAGGGCGGAACACCACGCGCCCCTCGAAGACCTGGAAGATCGGGGTGGTTGCTTATAGCGAGTCGACCCTGATCGAGGAGGTCTGGGGAGGGTTGCGGGCGGGGATGAAGGAAACGGGCCTCGTCGATGGGAGGGACTATCTCCTCGATTCGCGCAATGCGCAGGGAGATATCGCGACGCTCAACGCGATCTTCGACGAGCTCGACGGCAATGACTCCGACCTCGTGGTCAGCATGAGCACGCCGGGCTTGCAGGCCGCCTTGCGGAAGGTGGATAGCAAGCCGCTGATCTTCTCGGTGGTGCTCGACCCGTTCAAGGCCGGGGCGGGGAAGTCGGAGACGGACCATCGGCCGAACATGACCGGGACGTACCTCGCCTTCCCGTATTCGGAGATGATCGCGAGTCTCCGCGAGATCTTCCCCAAGGTCGTGAAGGTCGGCACGCTGTACACGCCCGGCGAGGTCAACTCGGTCGAGGCCCGCGAGCGGTTCGAGCGGCTCCTCAAGCAGGAGGGGATCGAGCTCGTCAGCCTGCCGATCAACGGGGCGACGGAGGCGAGCGACGCCGCGGCGGCCCTCTGCCAGTCGGGGATCGACGTCTTCTGCCAGGTCAGCGACAACCTGAGCAACTCCTGCTTCCCCGCCATTGCTCGCGCATGCGAGACAGCCAGGATGCCCCTCGTCTCGTTCGCGACGGCCCAGGTCAAGCGCGGGGCGGTCCTCGCCGTCGGGGCCGACTACCCGGAGAACGGCCGTCAGGCGGCCTTGCTGATCGCGGAGGTGATCCGGGGGGCCGACCCGACGCGGATCCCGTTCCGCCCGTCGTCGAAGGTGCGTCGCGCGGTGAACCTGGACGTGGCGCGCCGGCTGGGCATCGTCGTCCCGCCGGGCTGGTTGAAGAAGGCGGATGTGGTCCTGCCCGCCGGTAACGCGACCCCGACGCCATAAGGAAGGCCCATGGATTGCCAGATCAGCCGTGTCGGCGACGTCGCCGAAATCCACCTCGTCGGCAGCCTCGACTCGTCGTGGTCGATCTACCTCGGCGACCGGCTCGATGAGGTCGTGCGCACGGGGGCCCACGAGCTCCGGCTCAACATGGCCGGTGTCTCGTACCTGAGCTCCAACGGCATCGCCTTCCTGCTCCGCTACCACCGGCAGCTCCGCCAGCTCGGCGGCCGGTTCGAGATCGTGGCGAGCTCCGAGGCGGTCGGCCAGGTCCTCAAGCTCACGGGGGCCTCGCGGATCCTCTTCGATGAGAAGGAGGTCACGGCGGTCCCCAAGGCCTCGGCGGCGACGGGGGCCACGCTCGAGCTGGAGAGCCTCACCTTGCAGGTCTTCCAGAGGCCGACTCCCGGCCAGTTGGGTCGGCTCGATCTGATCGGCGATCCCTCGCAACTCCATCGGGGGGGCTACCGGGCGGCGGATGAGCGGCTCTGGCAGGCCGGGCCGGGGGCCTTCGCGATCGGCCTCGGGGCGCTCGGGCCGAGCTTCAACGATTGCGAAAGCTGCTTCGGCGAGTTCCTGGCGGCCTCGGGCGTGGCCGCATACTGGCCGGGCGACGGGACCGGGAAGCCGGATTTCGACCAGGCGGCCGGCGAGTTCATCCCCGACGTGCGCGTGCTCTACGGCCTCGGCTTCAAGATGGCCTCGGGCTCGGCTCTCGCCCGGTTCGAGGCCAAGGGGGAGCCCGGCGAGGCGAACGTCTCTTTGAGCCGGCTCGTGCAGGCCTGCCTCGACCAGTCGGGGGCCGAGACCGCGGGGATCGTCGCCGTGGCGGAGACCGACGGCCTCGTCGGCACGGCCCTGCGACGGTCGCCGGTCGGGATGGCGGCGGGGGTGGATCTGTTCGCCCACCCCGAGGTCCGGGACTGGCTCTCGCTCACGTCCGAGCCCGAGTATGCCCGGAGCACGGCGCTGATCGTCGGGGTCGCCAGCCGCGCGAAGTCGCCGAGGCTCGCCCCGTTCGTGCGGAGCCTCTCGGAGTCGGCCGACGATGGCCTCGAAGGGCACTTCCACGCCGCGGCCGTCCCGTATCGCCCGTTGCCCAGGGGGCCTTTCGAGCTGGGGCCGATGATCCAGGAGTTGTTCGAGACGGGGAGGGTGGAGACGGTGCTGCATCTCCTGGGAGATTCGAGGCCGATCCTCGGGATCGGCGAGAGCCTGTTTACGCGAGGGGTCTTCTGGGCGGTCCCGCTTTCGGTCGACGGAGAGGGGGCCTCGTCATGACGCTCCTCGTCGGCTCCTGGACGATCGGCCTGATCCTCGCCCTGCTGGCGATCGGCGTGTTCATCAGCTTCCGGATCTTCGCCTTCCCCGACATCACGGCGGACGGCTCCCTGACCCTCGGCGCCGCGGTGGCCGCCGCGTTGATCGCCAAGGGATACTCCCCCTGGGGGGCGACCGCCTGCGCCTTGCTCGCGGGCGCGTTGGCCGGGGGCGTGACCGGGGTGCTTCATACGAAGTTCCAGATCAATGGATTGCTATCCGGGATCCTGGTCGCGACGGCGCTTTACTCGGTCAATCTGCACGTCATGGGTCGGAGCAACATCCCGCTGCTCGACGCCCGCACGGTGAACTCGGACCTCGTCACGCTCGCGGAGCGGGTCTTGGGCAAGATGGAGAATGTCCACGTGATGGGGTGGGAGATACGCTTTCGCGATGCGGTGAACCTCGGATCGATTGCCGTCCTGATCCTGGTCGCCGCGGGCCTGCTGTACCAGTTCTTCCGCACCAACCTCGGCACGGCGATGCGGGCGACCGGGGACAACTCGCGGATGATCCGGGCCTTGGGGGTGGACGTGGGGCTGATGATCACGCTCGGGCTGATGATGTCGAACGGGATCATCGCGTTCTCGGGGGCCATCCTCGCCCAATACCAGGGGTTTGCCGACGTGCAGATGGGGATCGGCATGATCGTCTGGGGGCTCGCCAGCGTGATCCTCGGGCAGGCCCTCGTCGGTTCGAGCGGCCTCGGCCTGTCGATCTGCGGCGCTGTGATGGGCTCGCTCCTCTTCCGCCTGATGGTCGCCCTGGCCTTGCGATGGGGGCTCGATCCCAACGACCTGAAGCTGATCACGGCGGCCTTCGTCTTCGCCGCGCTCGTCCTGCCCAAGGCGTTCTCCGGACGCCTCGCCGCCAAGGCCGCGAGGAGCGCCTGACCATGCCCATGCTCGAACTCAAGCGCGTCTGCAAGACCTTCTTCCCCGGCACGCCCGACGAGGTCCGCGCCCTCCGCGGCATCGACCTGGCGATCGAGCCGGGGAGCTTCGTCGTGGTCATCGGCACGAACGGCTCGGGCAAGAGCACGACGCTGAACGCCGTCGCGGGCTCGTTCCGCGTCGACGCCGGCACGATCCGGCTGGCGGACCGGGACATCACACGATGGCCCGAGCATCGCCGGGCCAAACTGATCGGCCGCGTCTTCCAGGATCCGCTGGCCGGGACCTCGCCCACTCTCTCGATCGCCGAGAACCTCGCCCTGGCCTCGCGCCGGGGCCTACCCCGAGGGCTCGGCCGTTCGCTCTCGCGCCGGAAGACGGACGAGCTCCGCGAGCGGGTGCGACCCCTGGCGATGGGGCTCGAGGACCGGCTCGACAACCCGATCGGGAGCCTCTCCGGCGGTCAACGCCAGGCGTTGACGCTGCTCATGGCGACCTATCGCCGCCCCGAACTGCTCCTGCTCGACGAGCACACCGCCGCCCTCGACCCGAGGAGCGCCGAGCAGGTCATCCGCCTGACCGAGCAGGTCGTCCGCCGCCAGCAGCTCACCACGATGATGGTGACGCATTCGATGGCCCACGCCGCCTCGCTCGGCGACCGCCTCATCATGGTCCACCAGGGGCGCGTGATCCTCGACGCCTCGGGGGCCAGCAAGCATCGGCTCCGCCCCCACGACCTCCTCGAGAAGTTCGAGGAACTCCGCCGCTCCGACCAGCTCGACGAGTCCGCCGCGCAGCTCCTTAGACGGGTCTACGTCTAAAGCCCCGGTCCCGGCCCCAGCTTGTTCCGGTCATCGTCTTCGTGGCCTATGATGAGCAATCGGTTGATCCAGTGGATGATCGGTCGGAGCTACGGTTTGATACTTTTTGATGGTTATATATTGTTTGGCGTAAACATTAAATAGTTGTTATGTGTTATTGTGATGATGATTGGTGGGCCGTCAGCGGGCGATGCGAAATCCCGTCCAAGTGAAGCTGCAAATCTCGATTTCGAGGCCGGTTCCACCACCCCTTCTGTCGTCAGCCGTTTACGACACTCCAGCGTCAAGAGACCAAGAGTACGCCATGTTCAAAATGCAGGTCTGCGCCTCGCTCTCGATTCTTCTCCTCGCGTTGCCGCTCACGGTCTTCTCTGCCGATGAGACGAAAGCCCCGGCCCCCTCCGAGAAGATCGTCCACCTCGAGAACTTGGTCTATGGCCAGGTCCAGGGGGCGGGGTTGCTGGCGGACGTCGCATACCCCGAGTCGAGCGGGTTGAGGCCCGCGATCATCTCCGTGCATGGCGGCCGCTGGACGCGCGGGCATAAGCGGGATAGCTCCGCCATCAAGGTGGAGCAGTGGGCGGGTTTCGGCTTCTTCGCGATGGCGATCGACTATCGGCTGACGGGATGCACGCCAGTCCCCGCCTGCTATCAGGACGTCCAATGCGCAATCCGCTTCGTCCACGCCAACGCCGAGAAGTATCGGATCGACCCCAAGCGAGTCTTCCTCATCGGCCAGTCGGCGGGGGGGCACATGGTCTCGCTGGCGGGCACCCTGGGTGACGGGCCCTATCCGAGGACCGGCGGCTGGGAAAGTGCAAGCCACGATGTGCGGGCCGTCATCAGCGTGGCCGGCAACTACGACCTCCTGAGCGAAGGCTGCTGGGGCGACCTCTGGAAGCCGAACGGCGTGGATTCCGAGGAGGCGCGGAAGATCGCCTCGCCGATCCGTCATGTCCGCAAGACAAACCCGCCGATCCTGCTATTCCACTCGGACAACGACAAGTCCGTCCCCATCGCGATCGCACTTCGGATGGTCGAGACCCTGAAGGAGGCCGGGGCCGCTCACGTCTTCCACCATTATCCGACCATGGGCCACATGGGCATCAACGACGAGGTTATCAAGAGGTCGTTGGAGTTCATCAAGGACCTGCCTGACGCCCCGGCCAACTAGGTCGACAGAGGCCGTAGCTCGATTCCTTCGACGGTCTACGCCTGAAATCTTTCAAATATTCTATCAAATATGTGGGAGGTCGTTCGCGAAGATTTCTTGAGGGCGAGCCCCGCCGCGATCGGGCGGGATCGTCCGGCTCGTCGCGGCGTCGTTCGCTTAAGCTTGCAATGGTTAAGGGGCTCCGTCGAATCCTCCTCCCGGCGGGGCTCCGAGTCCTTGCGGGGTGGCCCGGTTAGGTTAGAATCCCGGTGCGACCCCGTGCTGCACGTCGTCTTGAGGTCTTTGGCGCGAGGTCCGCTCCGGCGATACTCTCCGCGCCGAGATTTCTTGAATTCGCGTGCTTCCAGGATCGTTGTGCCGAGTTTCCGGGGACGGCGTTGCGATGGGAGGAGAAGCATGAAGAGGATTGCAATTCTCACGGCCGGCGGAGATACCCCCGCGCTCAACGCCACCATCTCTGGGGCGGTCGAGCGGGCCAATCAATCGAGGGTCGAGGTCTACGGCATCATCAAGGGGTTCAGCGGCCTCTTGAATCCGCAGGTGCCCCACGTCCACCTGAACCCCCTCTTCCAGGCGATCCCCGAGCTCGACGCCACCAGGGGCGGGACGATCCTCGGGGCCTCGCGCGACTACGTCGACTCGGAGGACACCGAGACGATCGCCCGCGTCGCCGAACGCCTGGAGCGGCTCAAGATCGACGGCCTCGTCTGCGTCGGCGGAGACGGCACCCTGAACGGCATGCAGCCGCTCAGCCAGCACCTCCCGGTCGTCCTGGCCCCCAAGACGATCGACAATGACCTCGGGCTGAACTACCCGGACGAGGCCACGGCCTGGATCCGCGAGCCGGATTCCCGGCCCAAGGGCTACGTCTACAAGAAGCGACCGGAGCGGGAATTCAGCCTCGACGAGATGGTCAACTCGGCCACCCCCGGCTACGCCACGGCGGTCTTCGTCTCGTCCTTGAGCGTGCAGAGGATCCGCACCACGGCCGAGAGCCACCGCCGGATCGCGATCATCGAAGTGATGGGCCGCGATTGCGGGATGATCGCGCTCGGGACGGCCTACGGCCAGCCCGACATGATCCTCGTGCCCGAGTCGCCCCTCGACCCCGATCCGTTCGTGGAACGATTGCTGGCGATTCTCGACAACCAGAAGCACGCCGTCATCTGCGTTTCCGAGGGGGTCGTCGACCTCAACGGCCACATCTTCGGCGCGGTCACCGCGAGCAAGGATCCGGCCGGCAATACGCAGTACACGGGCGCCGCCGAGGCCATCAAGCGGCTCCTGGTCGAGAGAATCGGCGACGCCTTCTTCACCCGCCAGCGCCGCAACGAGAGCGCCGACGCCGCCATCTTCTGCCGCAAGATCGGCCACACCCAGCGCGGCGGGAGGCCGATCCTCTTCGATCGCTTCTACGCCTCGCAGCTAGGCGGTAAGGCCGTCGACCTGCTCCTCTTGGGGCTGCACAACTGCGTCACGACCCTGCAATATCGCGACGGCGGGTTCGTGCTCGACAGCATCGATGCCAACAAGCTCCGCGATCGCTGGGGCACGATCCACGCCCGGCCCCTCTCGCCGAGCTTCTACGACCCCCATCGCTTCCAGCCCTCCGCCAAGGGGATCGAGTACCTCCGAAGCATCTTCACCCACGCCCTCGGCGTCGACGACGTCGAATGCCAGCGCAACATCTTCGACACCGGCAACCTGGTCCATCCTTACGACTCGGTGAATGTGGATATCAACAAGCGAATCTTGAGGCTCCAGGCCGAGGAATGATCGCGCGGTCCCCGGGCGCCCGGCCGGGACGATCGGGCCGGGCGATCTGCGGGGATCCTGAGCCGATGGAATTCGCGGGTGCTTGGATATTGAATGGGCAGAGGTATTTCCCCGGCGATGGTCCCCTTTCGAGGGCCGCGGGGGTCGAATGTCGCTTCGGGCTTGCCTCCCTGGAATAATGCTTGAGCTGGGTCTCGCTTAATCGCCCGACCGCGTCGGCATACCGATTGCGTCAGGGGTGGGGTCACGCCCACCGATCCTGGTCGGGTGAACTCCGTGCCTGAGGTGCCCCTTGATCATCGACGCCGCGAAAGAGTCCCGACCCCAGGGCCTGACGATCGTAGACCGTCTGGGCCCCGCCGACTCCGGGAATGCCCCCTTCATCCAGGCCGTCCGCCAGGGGCTCGAGTCCGCCCATAAGTCTCTGCCCTGGACGTACTTCTACGACGAGAAGGGGTCGCAACTCTTCGAGGAAATCTGCGCCCTGCCCGAGTACTACCTGACCCGCGCCGAGGACGCGATCCTCCACGAGCACGCCGACGCCATGGTGGCTGGTTGGGACCGAGAAATGGCCCCCGCCATGGTCGAGCTCGGCAGCGGGAGCGCCTCGAAGACGCGTCGACTGATTGCGGCCGCCCTGCGACGTTACGGCCGCTTGCATTACCTGCCGATCGACGTCTCGCATTCCGCCCTCGTGGAGTCGGCCCACTCCCTCGTCCGTCACTTCTCTAACCTGCGCGTGTCCGGATACGTCTCGAGCTATCAGGACGTGCTGGGCGAGATCGCCGAGAGTGTTGCCGGGCCCAAGCTTTGGGTCTTCCTCGGCTCGAGCCTGGGGAACTACGACGAGGCTCAGGCTACCGAACTTCTCCGCCAGCTCGCCTTCGCCATGGCCCCGGACGACCGCCTGCTTTTGGGGACCGACCTCGCCAAGGACGCGGCGGTCCTGGAAGCGGCCTACGACGACGCCGCGGGGGTGACCGCGGCGTTCAACCTCAACCTCCTCGCCCGGATCAACCGCGAGTTGAAGGCCAATTTCGCTCTGGACCAATTCCGCCACCGGGCCGTCTATCGGCCGGAGATGGGACGCGTCGAGATGCAACTCGTGAGCCTCAAGGATCAGGTCGTCCAGATCCGCGAGGCTGGCCTGAAGGTGTCCTTCCGCGAGGGGGAGACGATCCACACGGAGAACTCGCACAAGTACACGCAGGAACGTCTCCAGGGCCTCGCGAGCGTTGCCGGCTTCGTCGAGGAGGCGACGTGGTCCGACCCCAAAGGCTGGTTCCAGGTTCAGCGCTGGCGCCCTGTCGTCGGCTGAGCCTCGGCACGCAGGGACAAGGAAAAGCGATGGCCCCGGAGATAACTCCGGGGCCATCGTCGCTTCGGACTTTTCAGGCGCGAGCCGGGTTGAGTGGCAGGGCGAAGTCGGGGCTTTGGACGTGGCGGATGTAGCCCTCGGCGTGGCGATGGCCGCTCTCGATCCCGCGCATCCGGGTCACGAGCTCCTGGAGCGCATAGTAGCGGTCGGGGGTCTGGCTTGCGTGGGCGTAACAAGCCGAGCGTTTGAGGGCCTCGGTCTCGCTGATGTCGACGTAGTGGGTGGGGGTGAACTGCAAGGTGTCCTCGCCGTTGGAGACCTCGTAGTAGTAGAGGGCGAACGGCTTCTTCAGGCGGAGCCAGGCGTCGTAGACGAGCATCGAGATGGCGCGATGGTCGGCGTGGCTGTCGATCGGCCAGTGGGTGAAGACGACGTCGGGGCGCTCGGCCTCGAGGATCTTGCGGAAGGCCTCGTAATGGGCCTTATCAACCACGGCGTCGCCGTCGCGCTGGCCGGCGAAGAGGGGGCGAGCCTTCAAGACCCCGCAGGCTTTTTCGGCCTCGGCGACGCGGGAGGCCCCATCATCGCCGGGCGTGTTGGGGGCCTCGCCCCGATTCAAATAGAGCAAGGCCACGTCGTGGCCGAGCGCCGCATACCGGGCGATGGTGCCGCCGCAGCCGTACTCGGGATCGCCCGGGTGTCCGCCGGTGACGATCACCTTGGACCTGGGATTCGGCCTCGGCGCGGCGGGTTCCTCGGCTGCAGAGGTGCCGGTGGCCAGCGTTGCCGCGGCCAGTGAACTCCCCAGCAGATCGCGACGTGAGATCGACTTCATGGGAAGTTGCTCTCGGAATGTCCTCGACGTCATTGGATCGTCGAGGACTGGTTGTGCGTTCTGAGTGAATGAACCACGCGCAAAGAATGGATTCCGGGTTTGTACCACCGCCCTGGCACGACCGCCAGCATCGCCCCGTTTGCGTTGGATCCCTCACTAGGCTCTCGGGACGCTTAGGTTTGCGGCTCTTAAGTTGGCCTACGCTGTGTTTACGTGGTTCGGTGCGATCGGTCTCGAATAGTTTACGTTGCTGGGCAAAGACCTTGTTGTGATGACGCTTGGAGTAGAGGAGCGGCTGCCTGCCTCAGGCTGCTTATCGCTAATTGGATCCACGTGTGATGCGATCCGCCGGGCCGCGCGATGAAATGAAGTATGCGGAGGGCTCGCGCCTCGTGGGGATAATCCTGGTAGCCTGTCGGTGACTCGGGTCGGGATGCCGCATTTGTTCGGGAGAGACTTGAACTGATGGACCTGCAACTCGGGGATGACGTGGCCGTCGTGGTGGGTGGTGCGAGAGGGCTCGGGCATGCGATCGCGTCGGCCTTCGCGGCCGAGGGGGCACGCGTCGTCGTCGTGGACCGCGACCCGGAGGCTCCCACCATCGGCGAGGCCTTGGGTAACGCGGGTCGGGGCGTCTCGGCCGACGTGACCGATTACGACGCGATGCGCTCGGTGGCGAAGGACGTGATCGAGCGGTTTGGGCGTTGCGACCACGTCGTCTTCGCGGCGGCGGTGGGGTCGGGGAAGCTTGGGTTCCCGTTCTGGAAACTCGAGCCGGGAGACTGGGACAGGGTCCTGCGGGTGAACCTGGTGGGCGCGGCGAATGTGGCGCACGCGTTCGCCCCGGGCATGGCCGAGGCCGGGAACGGCACGTTATTGTTCCTGGCGTCGGTCGCGGGGCAGATCGGCTCGCAGACGGATCCGCCCTATAGCGCGTCCAAGGCCGGGCTGATCAACTTCGCCCAGTGCGCGGCGAAGGACCTGGCCCCGTTCGGCGTGCGGGTCAATTCGCTCTGCCCGGGAATGGTGAAGACGGCGCTCAACCGCGCGGTGTATGAGACGTGGGCCTCGCGGCAGATAGAAGGCGAGATCCAGGGGTATGACGACTGGGCGGCGGACAAGATCCGCAAGCTCGTCCCGCTCGACCGCTGGCAGGAGCCCGAAGACATCGCCGCGATGGCCGTGTATCTTGCTTCCCCAAGGGCGAAGAACATCACCGGGCAGACGATCAACGTCGATGGCGGCTACGTCATGCACTGGTGATCCGACCCGAGGTCAACCTTCCCGACCGGCGACCGGCCGGGAGGGACACGCCGAACGAACAGGGGAGAGGCACGCATGCCGGGGCGTCTGGAAGGGAAAGTCGCATTGATCACGGGGGCGGCGTCGGGGATCGGCCTGGCGACCACCGAGCGTTTCTTGAAGGACGGGGCCTCGGTCGTCCTCGCCGATAATCAGGCCGAGCTCCTGGAGAAGGAGGCCGCCCGGTTCGAGAAGGAAGGCTGGCCCGTCGCCGCGGTCGTCATGGATGTGACGAAGACAGAGGACGTCCGTCGCGCGGTCGAGACAGCGGTGACTCGCTTCGGCCGGCTCGACATCCTCTTTGCCAACGCGGGCATCGGCTTCAGTCGGACGCTCGTCGAGACGACGGACGAGGACTACGACCTCGTCATGGGCGTGAACGCGAAGGGTGTCTTCATCTCGGCACGCGAGTCCGTCCGTCAGATGCTCGCCCAGGATCCGAAGGGGGGCTCGGTGGTGATCAACGGCTCGATCTCCGGGCTGGCCGGCATCACGCATCAGGCCCCGTATGCGCCGGGGAAGGGGGCGGTCGTGCAGATGACCCGGCAACTCGCGATCGAACTTGCCACGCAAGGGGTCCGGGTCAACTGCGTCTGCCCGGGGACGGTGGATACGCCCGTCTTGCAGAAAGGGATGGAGATGTCGGGAGATCCCGAGGCCTTCCTGGCGATGCTCGTCGCGGGGCACCCGATCGGTCGCATCGGCCGGCCCGAGGAGATCGCGTCGGCCGTCTCATTCCTGGCCTCCGACGAGGCTAGCTTCATCACGGGGGCGATCCTCCCCGTCGACGGCGGCTACACGGCGCGTTGAGGCGGGGCCTGGGCCTCGACATCGGAGAAGGCGGGAGTGCAGGAAAACCCGATGCCCCTTCGTCCTGGGCGAAGGGCATCGGGTCGTTGGCCGACTGGGGGAAGGCAATACCTGCGGATTCGGATTGCTTCGCGGCGATTACAGGGCGTCGGAGCTGATCACTTCGCCGCCGTTGACGGTGCCGAGCGCAACCCAGATGTTGACGGCGACGCTGTCCTTCACGAACTTGACCGAGCCGTCGAGCAGCAGGACGTTCACGCCGCCCGAATGGTTCGAGCTCGGGCCGATGAAGGAGTCGACGGTGCCGGGGGGAAGGGCGGTGACGCCGGTGCCCGAGCCGGAGGCGACGCACGAGTTCTTGTTCGGCGGCATGATGTGGTAGTACGGGCCGCCGCGGCCGGTGTCCTGCTCGGTCCAGTACTCGCCCCGGTAATCCCAGAGCACCGTCTTCGTCACGTTATTGCACAGGTTGTAGTCGTTCAGGAAGCCGTTGTTCACCGGAGGGGCGGTCATCGGATACACCATGTTCTTGCCCAGGCCATTCGAGCCCGACTGCCCCTTGACCCACTCGCTGAAGGCGGCGGTGTTGCTCGTCCCGTCGGTGGCCGAGGCCATGGTGACGCGGCGGCCGTAGAGCGTCGTCGGCCCCATCCACCAGCCGGTGCCGTTGGTCATGCCGCCGTTATTCAAACGGTTGGCCCCGCCGTTCACGGCGTAGTTGGTCACGCCGACCGTGCCCGTGGTGAAGTTGAAGATCGTGCCCGAGTTGCCCTGATTGGCATCCGAGGGGCAGATGAAGGCGTTGATCTTGGTGGAGATCACCGTCGTGTTGGCGGCGGCGAGGGTTGTGTAGGCGTCCCCCTGCCCGAAGTTGTAGGCGTTGTAGACCGCCGTCTGCTCGATGTTGGGCAGGAGACGGAGCAGGATCGACGCGTTCTGGAAGTTCGTATTGTTCGCGATCGAGCCGCCGTTGGCGGACGAGAGGCTGTTCACGTCGAGGGTACCGGCGGGCGGGACCGTGTCATTGGTGGAGATGTAGTTGTGGATCGCCAGCCCGACCTGCTTCAGGTTGTTCACGCACTGGGCCCGCCTCGCGGCCTCGCGAGCCGCCTGCACCGCGGGGAGCAAGAGGGCGATCAACACGGCGATGATCGCGATCACCACCAGCAGCTCGATCAGGGTAAAACCGCGACGTCTGACCATCATCCGCAGACTCCTTCGCATTCGAAATCGAGAAGAAACGGTAATGCCCGTGCCATCGTCTTCGACCGATGGCGGGCGTGGGGCATGCGCAGGCTGGCGAACACCGGGCGCGTCGGCCCGACGGCGCAGCCGAGCCCGGGCTCAGCTCGTCATCGACCCGGCGACGTAGGGCGAACCTGCCATGTCGCTGGAAACATGGTTGCGGGGCGAGAGGCGGTGGGCGCACGCGGACGCCTCGCCCGGTCCGGGCGTTCATCCGCGAAGGGCGCACGAATTACGGTCGGCATCGATTCCGCGGAGAGCGCGGAAGGAGGGTCGATGCGATGGCGATTTCAGACTCAACTGGCGACTGACAGCTCTGCAAGTGACTCCGAGTCGAAAGCCTCGAAACCGGGCTTTTCGTCCGGAAACCTCCGCGCTGAGACCCAAAACAGTCTGATCCGTTTCTGCGAGGCCTCAGCCCCTTAGAAACTTAGTAGGCGATCTTCATAATGTCAATGGGTGCGTACATCCATTTGTGAAGTTCTACGCGACCCACGATTCGCTTGGATTGGATGCGTGGATGCAATTGGTGGGTTCGATTTCCATCTTGAGTGTAGGAGAACGGATCATCCTCACAGTGTCATTCGAGTCGTATTGCGCCCGAAGGCGGGGGCAGGGGAGTAAGGCCACGGTGTCGAAGGCAACACCGGCTACCAGGAATTCATCAAAATGAGCGTCTCTTGCAAATGAGAATTGGTAAAACAAATATGAAATGATTATCGCGACCTCGCGAAGCGTTCGTTTGAGGGAATTGGGGTCGCTCCCGTGTGTAAGGGTGGAGATAGATCATGATAAAATAAATGAAAAATAGATGTTCAAAATTTGCAAGATCGAGGATCGAAATGGAATGAGGACTATTTGCTTCATGTGGTGTCCAAGGGCTTCGTCAGGTCGCATTGTAGGGGATTGGTGGGTCGTACTGTTGCCGAAGTGATCGCACGGGGCGATCTTGCCGCGAATGATCCCTCGTCACCCTCTTTGTGATGCACGCTTGCATGCAAAAATAGGACTCGGATCGATCCTCGGGATTTTTTTGGCCGGGTAGAGATCCGGGGCACATTTTTTGTCCTTCTCTCTCTAGCCAGGCGTCGTATTGATGTGTATCTTGATTTTACTTCTCCTTTCTCTATGTGCCTCGATCCATCGTAAAGCGAACTTCGATGAGGATTATCCCTTCGAAACGAACTGCGCTGATGATGGTGGGGGCGTTTCTTACGCTCCTCTCGAGCGGGCCGATTGCGCCCTCGCAGGCGATGGCCGGTTGCGGCAACCATGCCGTCTCGGCCGCCGAACGGGAACGATGGCTCGCGGAGCCTCAACAGCAACTCCTCTCGGCCGCCCTCTCGTCCAGTGTTCAGGGCTGGTTGGCCGAGGAAGAGTCGTTGCCCTCGCCTCACATGCCTTGCAATGGGCCAACTTGCTCCGGGAAGCCGAGCAAGCCCGCCATGCCTCCCGTCGCCTCTTCCGTCCCCATGGCCGAGCGCTGGTGTTGTTCCTCGCCAGCGACCTCGCCCTGGCGCGACCTCAAATCGGCCGCACTCCTCCGCGGCGATGATTTCCCTCAACCCAAGACCCGCGCCAACCTCATCGACCACCCTCCGTGGGTGTCCCTCTTCGCCGCCTGATACTCCAGTCGTGGAGCATCATCTGACGGGCCGTCCTGGCCTGGTTTACTGTTCGACGTATGAGTGCCAGGTTTCGGTCGCTTCTCCTTCGGGAGCTGAACTTTGGGCCGAGACTCCCTGCACGGATGGTTGACCTCGCAAGGGTTTTAGATCGCGCGAATGCGGACTTCCCCTTCGACTCGAGGTATCCAGACTCGAACGACCCGACGGTTGATGTTTCTCATTAGTCATCGCGTGTTGACGGGATATTTCCTCAGAGAGACCCGCACGGGGCTTTCTCCGGTTCGATAGGTCGGGCCCTCGCGTTTGGAGGGCCCGGTCATGGGGAGGATGAATCTCATGCAGACCCGAACTTTCCCGACCATCAGGGCTATCGATAAGGCGTCCGAACAGGCCTGGACGATCGCCAACTTCGTCATGCTATCACTCGTCGCCATGACGGTGATCTTCATGTCGGGACGCTGAGCGAACGCTTGCGCATCCGGACATTCGATGGGTTGGTCGATCGGGCAAGGGGGGCGTCGGGAGCGTCCAGACCCGGGGGATATCCCTGGCGGTTCGCGGTCCCGAGGCCCCTTGCCGGAACCTTGACCGGGGGCTCGACGTCGGCTCTCCCGAGCGGACGGCGAGCTTGCTCATTTCTTCAACAGCCGGGTTTATCGCCATCGTCATGGTTTTCGGGAGGTCGTTTGCCATGCCGCATCGTCCGCGGGGAATGTGCCAGGGCCTTTGCGCGCTTCGCGTCGGCCTGATCCTGTCCGCCTTGTTCTCGGTCACGTTCGGCACCTCGGCGAGCTACGGGCAGCAGGGGCCGCAGTCGGGCCCGAAGCGGGAACCACGCCCCCTCGATCGTCTCGAGGCGGTCTGGCCGGATCAGCCCGAGTGGGTCGCAATGCTCGTCGACATCCTCTCCGGCAGCCAGCTCGGCCCCGGCGACGGCTGGTTCCGCAAGGCGGTCGCCCAGACCCGGTACAACTGGAAGTCGGTCGCGGCCGAGCTCGATCGCGACGGCGACAACTCGATCAGCCGGCAGGAGTTCGGCGGCTCCGACAAGGATTTCGCTCGGCTGGATCGCGATCGCGACGCCTCCCTGACCCCCGCCGACTTCGACTTCTCCGCGCATGCCCTGACCCCCTCGCTCGGCATGATGACCTTCTACAAGACCGACCGCGACGGCAACGGCAAGGTGACCCGGGCCGAGTTCGATGGCCTCTTCCGGGCGATGGGGGGCGACGAGACCGGCTACCTGTCCCTCTCCGACTTCCAGCAGGCGTTCGTCTTCCCGCCGAGGCGTCCGTCGGGCGGCTCGGCGGGCGGTCCCTCGGTGTCGTCGGGCCCGACCCCCTCGACCCTCGTGAAGGGCCTCTTCCGCCAGGAGATCGGCTCGCTCCAGCCGGGGCCGGCGCTCAATGAGTCGGCCCCCGACTTCACCCTGAAGACGGTCGACGGCAGCTCTGAGAAGACCCTTTCGAAGGAGGTCGGCCCGAAGCCGGTCGTGCTCGTCTTCGGAAACTTCACCTGCGGCCCCTTCCGCAGCCAGGCCGGGAACGTCGAGAAGGTCTTCAAGCGGTACAAGGATCGCGCGACGTTCCTCATGGTCTACGTCCGCGAGGCCCATCCGACCGACGGCTGGCACATGGAGAGCAACGACCGCGTGGGCGTCGCCCTGCGGCAGCCGACCAGCTACGACGAGCGCGTCTCCGTCGCCCAGACGTGCAGCAAGGCGCTCGGGCTGGGGATGCCGATGCTCGTGGATACGATTGACGACGAGGTGGGTGCTCGCTACAGCGGGATGCCCAGCCGGCTCTACGTCATCGACGGCCAGGGCAAGGTGGCGTACAAGAGCGGTCGAGGGCCCTTCGGCTTCAAGCCCGACGAGATGGAGCAGGCCCTGATCTTCGCGATTAGGAAGGACGAAGCGAACGCCGAGGCGAAGGCCGGCGAGGCGAAGAAGCCGGATATCCCCGCGGCCGAGAATGGCGGCGTGGCGGATTCGCCACCGAAGGAGCAGGGGAGTCGCCCTCGATGACGCCGGCGGATACATTGGTCCCGGGTTGGGCCGTTGAGCAGGGCCTCGGCCAGGTCGACGCGAGTCTCAATGGCGTGATTTTGAACTGTCGCCTTCGCGCGTCCCGGGTGTCGTTCGCCTGGGAGATCCGCGTCGATCCGGGGGACTCCCCCCGCGATCCGGGCGTGATGGTGACGCTCCCTCTGATCTTCACCGAAGGACCCGAGACCATGAAAACCCTCGCATCCGTGCTCATCACCGGAGCCTCCGTGCTCGCCATCCAGGCGGTCGCCCAGACGAAGTCGGAGACGAAGGCCGAGCAGAAGATGGCGGAAGTCGCCGCGGCCACCTACGAGCACCTCGCGACCGCGATCATCGAGATCGAGCGCACCGAAGACGAGCTGGTGAAGAGCATCATCCTGGGCTACCACGCCGCCGCCAAGGGGCACCTGCACGCCGCGGCCGCCGCGGGCGACGCCAAGCATGCCCACCTCGAGGCCGCCGCCACCGAGATCGCCAACATCGCCAACGAAGGTGACAAGCGAATCCAGGCCATCCGCCAGCGGCTCGCCAAGGCCGGCCACACGCACAACACCGACGTCGTGACCAAGGAAGACTTCATGTTCGTCGACAGCAAGGAGAAGAAGGAGCTGGTCGCCCTCTCCCGCAAGGTCGCCGGCTTCGGCAACGCGACGAGCGCCAACGACGTGCTCGAGGTCCAGAAGGAACTGGACGCCCTGTTCGCAAAGGTCATCGCCGAGGAGTGAGCTTGAGACCGTGTCGCTCCAGGGCGGCCGCCTGAAACCGAGGATCCATGAAACGAGGAGGGCCCCGCGGGCCCTCCTCGTTTCGTTTCGCTTTCGCGACGCGCTCGAAATGTCATGACCCGGATCCGGGCGATTCCTCGAGGAATTTGGCTGCGAAATGCCTTGTGAGAATCCCGGGCCCGGCCAATTCAGACGTCCCCGGTTGAGTCGCCCGCGGCTTTCTGGTTCGATGTTTCAAGCCCGGCGCGTCGGGATCCCAATTCCATGCTGCCGGGTCTGCCGGATGCCGAGAGGACGTATTCATGAGGCGTCACTGGAGAGTCCTCGCGTTCGGCCTGCTGACGGGCCTCTCGGCCTGCGGCGAGAGTGGATCGGGTCCCAATGATTCCTCCGAGTCCGGGCGCACGTCCACGGTCCGGGCGAAGCCGATCGATCCGAATCCGAAGTTCGTCGACGTCGCCAGGGAGGCGGGGCTGACGCGCGTCCTCCTGGGCGGGGGGACGAAGAAGGACCACATCCTCGAGTCGGTCGGCACCGGTGCGGCGATGATCGACTTCGACGAGGACGGCAAGCTCGACATCTTCGTCGTGAACGCCTGGTCGCTCGACGAGGAGCCGTCGAAGGTCCGCGAGAAGGGGAAGCACGCCCTCTACCGGAACCTCGGCGACGGCCGGTTCGAGGACGTCACCGAGGGCGCCGGGATCGTCGATAACGGCTGGGGCTGCGGGGTCTGCTGTGCCGACTACGACAACGACGGACATGTCGATATCTACGTCACTCACTTCGGCCCCAATCGCCTCTACCGCAACCTCGGGAACGGCAAGTTCCGGCAGGTCGCCGAGGCCGCCGGCGTGGCCTTCGCCGGCTGGAGCTCGGGGGCGGCCTTCTTCGACGCGGACGGCGACGGCGACCTCGACCTCTACGTGGCGAACTACATCGAGGAGGGGATCGACCAGGTCCTCGCCGCGAGCCGGACGACCGTCTGGCAGGAGACCATCAAGGTCATGGCCGGCCCGTTCGGGCTCCGCGGCGGCAAGGATCAGTTCTTCGTCAACAACGGCGACGGCACCTTCCGCAACGGCACCGACGAGGCCGGCATGACGGACCTCGCCGAGTCCTACGGCCTCGGCGTCCTCGCCTCGGACCTGGATCACGACGGCGACATCGACGTCTACGTGGCCAACGACTCGAACCCGAACTTCCTCTACCGCAACGACGGCCACGGCAAGTTCACCGACATCGGCACCTGGAGCGGGGCGGGCCTCAGCGGCGAAGGGGTCGCCCAGGCGAGCATGGGGGTGGACGCAGGGGACCTCGACGGCGACGGGCTCCAGGAGATCTTCGTCACTCACTTCTCGCACGACTACTCGACACTCTACCGCAACCTCGGCGGCCTGAACTTCGAGGACATCAGCGTCGCGATGAGGCTCAAGGAATACACGTATACGAGCCTGAGCTGGGGCTGCTCCTTCTTCGACTTCGACCAGGACGCCGACCTCGACCTCGTCATCGCCAATGGCCACATCTACCCGCAGGTCGACGAGGCCCCGACGCTGAAGGAGTCGTATCGCCAGCCCCCCACGCTGTTGAGGAACGACGACGGCAAGCTGACGGAAGTTTCGAAGGACGCCGGCCCCGGCTTCCGGTCGGCCGCCTCCGCCCGCGGCCTCGCCGTGGGCGACTACGACGACGATGGCGACCTCGACCTGCTCATGACGGCCATGGACGCCCCCCCGATCCTCCTGCGCAACGACACGCCGCGCGTCGGGCACTGGCTCAAAGTCCGCCTGCTCAACCGCCACGGCAGCCCCGCGATTTCCGCGCAGGCGAGGCTGACCTCGGGGAAGACGACCCAGTTGCGCGAGCTTCGGAGCGGCTCGACGTATCAGTCGCAGAGCAGCCTCGACCTCCACTTCGGCCTGGGCGACGCGACGACGGCCGAGGCCCTCGAGATTCGCTGGCCGCGAGGGGCGACCACCGTGATCAAGGCGCCCGCCATCGACGGGCTCGTCACGATCCGGGAGCCTGCCGAGGCGCCGGCGAAATGAACCGCCACCCGGCGTCCTTGGGCGTCGATTCCTGCGGCTTGATGCCGAAGTCGAGCTCCTGCCGGCGATGGTCGCTGTAGCTCGAGGTCACGATCCGATACCGCAGCGGCACGGCCCTCGGGCCGACGAGGCACTGGTCGATCGCGAGCGTCGGGATCGGCATCGGCCAGGTGTACGACCAGCCCGATCCCGCGGCCTCGTAGGCGTGGGCGTAGCCGCTTGGTGGCGGTGTGAGTGCCCTCGAGCGCCGGGGCGAGTTGAAGTCGCCGACGACGATGTCGGGCTGATACGCTTCCATCAAGGCTCGCACTCGCCTCAGGAGAGGGTCGCGGGCGATGCCGAGGTCGGACTTGATGTCGACGATGAACAGCGTCAGGGAGCCCCGGTCTCCTCGCCAGCGGATCGAGTCGACGCGGAGGCCCCCGTCATTCGCAAGGCAATGGCGGTCGCGGAGCACCCCTTTGGCGATGACGTGCGTCGGGCCGAGGAAGAGGCTCGAGTGCCCCGGTCCCATCTCCCCCGCGAGCTGCTTGACCTGGAATCGCGTGGGTTCCGTGATGACGATGAGGTCGGCGTCGGCGCCGGTCAGCACGCGCTGAATCGCCTCCTCGTCCCCCGCGTTGAACCCGACGTTCCAGTGGATGAGCCGGGCCGTCGGGCCGGCGAAGCTCGGCGGGGTCGGCTGGATCCACCGGTTCTCCACCGCGAGGATCATCGCAATTGGAGCCAGAGCCAGCAACCCGAGGGTCATCGCCGATCGCCTCAGCCCTCGCCACCAGAAGCGCAGGCCGAGCCCGACGCACGCAGCCCCCACGATCGGCGAGGGCGCGTCGAAGCAGAGCCCCAGGAACCAGGTGCGGTCGCGGGTGATCTGCCCCAGGAGCCAGAGCGACCAGACGACGATGGCCAGCGCCAGGGCGAGCCTGCTGGGCCACGCTCGCCAGGCACTGGGCTTCGGCTCGTCGGGCGCCGCCGGCTCCTCATCCATGTCAGTCAACGAGCGGCTCGTAGAGTTCGGGGCTCCGGGATTCGAGCAGGGGGAAGAGGCCGCCCGCCGCATACTGTGCGAAGTGCGGTGAGGCGCGGTGGGCGTCGAGCGCCGCCTGGTCGTCGTACTGCTCGTAGAGGAAGAACCGCCTGGGCTCGGCGATCGACCGATGCACCTGATACATCCGGCACCCGGCCTCGGCCCGGGTCGCGGCCGTCAGCTGCTGGAACAGCGGAAGGGCCTCGTCGACCATCCCCTCCTTGATCACGTAAGTCACGGCCACACAAATCATCGCGACCTCGCCGAAGTGTGCCAAACCAATGCCGCCAACCCGTCCGGCTGACGACACATCATACGAAGATCGCCCGCCAACTCGAAAGCTGAACCCGTCTGGCCTTTCGATCGACCCGAACCCGCCATCTCTGATGAAAGCCTGAAATCTATGTATCGATAGCAATCGAAATCTGCGTATATCGAAGGTGCGATCCGGGAAAGCGAACAGAAACGGGCCCATGATCCGTCATCGGGATGGCCTTGCCTTCCTCGGGGCCAAGCGAAGGGCCGACTCTCCCGGAACTCGAATATCGCCCGCAGCCGGAACCGTCAGCCCCTTGACAAGTTACCGCGTCTCGATTGAAATACGAAGGTCACGTGCCCGTAGCTCAATTGGATAGAGCGTTGGCCTCCGAAGCCAAAGGTTACAGGTTCAACTCCTGTCGGGCACACTGATCAGATGTCGTGCTGAATCCGGATCTAGCGGATCCGTCTGGTTTCGGCGGAGCGGCCTCAAGTCTCCAGCATCTCCGGTAGAAGGCCGGGTTGGAGGGTCGCTCCGTTGGCATTTCGAAACCCTCCCGTTTCAGCAGCCCACTCGCCGGGCCATCCATCCACGACGGCCGAGTCGAGGCGGTCATCGCACCCGGGGCATCCGGGAGCTTTGCGAGTGAATCGCAAGCCTCCTCGCAACTCCGCACCTGGGATCTCGAATCGATATCCTTGGGGAACCATGACGTGCGGCCGTTTTCGCCTCGACTCCAATGGTCGGCCTCTGCCTTGAATGGCGTATTCTCACGCGGCCTGAGTTCGGAAGATTGATGATCCTCGAGCCGGAAGGGCCTGGGGCGATTATCTATGCTAACGGAACCGGCCCACTATGAGTGAAGCCAGCTCATCGGACGCAGGGCATGGCTCTGATATTAAAACGTATGGAGGAATTTTGTTGCTAGCATGGATTTCGCGGGATTCCTTCTAGTGAAATCGATCGGGCTAGAGTAAACTCCTCGCATGTCGTGCCCGAGAAGACCAGGACGATTCGCCCCCATTATCGGGGCCATCTTCTGCGGGTTCGTCGTTGCGCTCGCATGTCCTCGCCAAACTCAGGCGGGATGCTCCACTCCTCACATTCAGGATGGCTCGGATCAAGAGCTGTCTTCGTCCCTCCTCCCCAGCCTACTCGGGGTCGGCCCGCTCGACTCCTCGCAGTTACCGCCCTTGCTTCCCTTGCCTTGTTCGGGCCCGACCTGTTCGCAGGCCCCCGAACATCCGACCACGCCCGCCGTCCCTTCCTCGACGGGACCATGGCTCGAACGATGGATCGTCGCAACCCTCGAGAATCTCACGAGCCTCGACGATGCTTCGGCGCTCATCATGGCCGAACCCATCGTCTGCCCGCTCGATAGGGTTGATGTCCTGCTGCGTCCGCCCCGCTGAGCGAGCGGGCTGACCCTCAACTCCCGCCAATATCGCTTCGCGCCACGCATGTCCCGCCATGAGGCATCGGGGGCTGCGTCGTGCGAGCTGCAATCTCATTGCGCAAGCGCCTTGGCGAGTGTGTAGGTCGGCCACGCTCGATCGTCGCAGCATCGATCCGCGTCAGGTTGACGCGATGCGTTAAGGCGCATCTCGGCCCGACGCGAATGCCGTCGAAAATGATCCCTCATCGCAGGGCCGCCCCAACTGCGCGCCGCGATGGAACCTTCGGGCCCTCGATATCAAGCCGCATCCACGGCCAAGGGCCCGTGCGCGCCTCGAGATTCCACACCTGAGCGAAATTTGGATGAGTTCAGGTGAGAACACGATCATTTCGATCAACCGGAAAGTGGTGCAGACCATGAAACGCGGTAGCTCATTCGCGCTGAGATTGACGCTGGTCTTGCTCGTCCCCGTCGTGGTGGCCGTGGGAGCGACCGCCTATCTTGCCTCGGACTTGAAGTCGGAGAGCAAGTCTCGGGGGACGGCCCCGAGCGGGCCGAAGAAGTTGATCTATGAGCCGCGCCAGCCCGTCGACACGAGCGGATACGCCCTGGTGGTGCCCGCGATCAAGCCTTGGAACGCCGACGCGCCGCTCGACGAGATCGCCAACTCCTGGCGAGAGTCCGGGCATAAGGTGATCGAGCGGATCGATTCCGAGCTGGCCAGGGGGCCTCAGATCCAGGGCAGGACGGTCACGCTCAACATCCTCAAGGCGATCCTGCTGAATTACGAAGGGGAGCCGCAGCAGGCCTACGAGATCCTCGAGGGCCTGAGGCCGAATCTCGAAGGCGACGTGGCCAGGCGGCTCTTCGCGACGATCATCTACTGCCAGGGCGTGACGGCCCTGCGACGCGGGGAGAACGAGAACTGCATCATGTGCCGGGGCGAGAGCTCGTGCATCCTGCCCATCGCGTCGAGCGCCGTGCATACGAATCCCATCGGCTCCCGGACGGCGATCCGGCATTTCAAGGAGTACCTCGGCATGTTCCCCGATGACCTCGAGATCCGCTGGCTGTTGAACATCGCCCACATGACGCTGGGAGAATACCCCGATAAGGTCGATCCGGAGTATCTGATCTCGATCGATCCCTTCGTCATGTCGGAGTTTGACATCGGCCGCTTCCGCGACGTGGCCCATACCGCCAAGGTGAACCGGCTCAACCAGGCGGGAGGGGCGATCATGGACGATTTCGACAACGACGGCCGCCTGGACCTCGTCGCGACGACCTTCGACCCGACGGGCTCGATGGCCTTCTACCACAACAAGGGGGACGGCACGTTCGACGACCGCACGAAGTCGGCCGGCCTCGAGGGTCAGCTCGGCGGCCTGACCTGCTTCCAGGCCGACTACAATAACGACGGCCGCCTGGACATCTTCATCCCGCGAGGGGCCTGGCTCGAAATCCCCATGCGGCCCACGCTCCTCCGCAATGACGGGGACCGATTCACGGACGTCACCGCGGAGTCCAAGGTCATGGAGGCGTTGAACTCCAACTCGGCCTGCTGGGCCGACTATGACAACGACGGCTTCATCGACCTGTTCGTCGCCTCCGAGCGGCAGTTGAATCGCCTCTATCACAACAGGCGTGACGGCACCTTCGAGGAGGTCTCCGCCGAGGCCGGTGTCTCGGGCGAGCCGAGGAATTTCACCAAGGGCTCGACCTGGATCGACTTCGACAACGACGGATTCCCCGACCTCTTCCTCAACCACCTGAATCGTTCCGCCCAGCTCTTCCGCAACGGCGGCGACGGCAAGTTCACGGAGGTCACGGTGCCGATGGGGATCCATGGCCCCTCGGCGGGGTTCTCGGTCTGGGCCTTTGACTTCGACAACGACGGCTGGCTCGACATCTTCGCCAATTGCTACGACCGGACCCTCGGCGATGTCGTCAAGGGGCTGACCGGCCAGCCCCACATGAGGCAGATCAGCCGCCTCTATCGCAACGTCCGGGGAGAGCGCTTCGAGGACGTGACCGTCCCGGCGGGCCTCACCGGCGTCTATGCCTCGATGGGGAGCAACTTCGGCGACCTCGATAATGACGGATATCTCGACTTCTACCTCGGCACCGGCGAGCCGAGCCTGGCCACCCTGATCCCGAATCGCATGTTCAAGAATGTGGAAGGTAAGCGATTCGCCGAGATCACCGGCTCGTCGGGGACGGGTCATCTCCAGAAGGGGCACGGCGTCGCGATCGGCGATTGGGACAACGACGGCGACAACGACATCTTCATCGAGATGGGCGGGGCCGTCGACGGCGACAAGTATCACAACATCCTCTTCCAGAACCCGGGCCAGAAGAATCACTGGCTCACCCTGAAGCTCGTCGGCAAGGAGAGCAACCGCGCGGCCATCGGTGCGAGGATCAAGATCATCGCCTCCGGCGAACGGCCGATGACGGTCCAGCGCCATATCTCGACCGGCAGCAGCTTCGGGGCGAACCCGCTCCGCCAGACGATCGGGCTGGCGAAGGCGGAGCGGATCGACTCCCTCGAGGTGTTCTGGCCGACCAGCAAATGCACCCAGGTGTTCAAGAACGTCGGCGTCAATCAGTCGATCGAGATCGTCGAATTCGCCAAGGACTATCGTCGCGTCGATTCGCCGATGAATGCCAATGCCATGAAGATGCCTCCCGTGACGGCCGAGACGCGTTAAAGAGGGGGGGGGCGTCGTCCTCGCCACCTCGGATATCGAGGGCGACCCGGCTGGAAGAGGAGAGGGCCGAGTCCGGCGACGGCCGGGCCCGGCCCTCTCCTTTTTATCGATTTCGGATGCACTCGCTATGTTTAGGTATAAAGGTATTTATTTGGGAAAATTGTAATTTGAGTTGGCCTGGTTAATTATCGACTGACTTGCTTGCCTTGGTCGTAATGGATGGCCTTCTGGCGATCGATGACGAAGTCCCAGTCGAGCCGGTGCGGCGGCTCAAGGAAATGGCGGTAGGCGACGGCCATCTGCCTGGCGGCTTCGAGGTAGGGGACGCCGCCGAAGCCGGTGCCCATCGCGGGAAAAGCCGCGACCTCGATCTTCCGGTCGGAGGTGCGGTTGTGGGCGTGGATCGCCAGGAGGGCGGCCCACGTAGAGTTATAGACCTTGTCGGTGCCTTCGATGCCGCCGGGCACCCGCATCGTCGGGGCATGCGCCAGGAATGGGATCTTCGGGTCCTCCGTCGAGACGATGAAGGCCGTGCCGACCGGCTGCTCGCCGAAGTACTCGTCCATGATGCGGAACTGCACACGACGCATGATCGACTCGCCGAAGTAGTGGACGACGGCTGCGTCGATCCCGGCGGTCATCAGGCCGAAGGCATTGCCGGCGGTCACGAAGCAGTTGTGGGGCTCCATCTCCTCGAACCGGGCCTGGATCACGCGGACGCCGGGCAGGCCGTCGAAGCGGATGCGGAAGGCTTCGCACATGGCCGGGTCCGGATGGATCAGCCAGAGTTGTTCGAGCATGGATTGGTCTCCTTGGCGCAGCCCCTCTACTCGATACCCGGATATTGCTATGGGGTTGGACTGGGCGGGTCGTGCGGGATGCGCCGACTGGCCGGATATTTTTGCATCGATCGGGCGATCATGCCAGGTCGGCATCAACTTTTAGGGTCGCCCAGCGCTGGCCCTGGAAGATCATCTCCAGTGGCGAGAACCAAGGTACTGTTGCTCGCATCCGACAATAACGGGTCGATTCCTGTTGATGCGATGCCCGGCAAGGCCCTTCGTGCGGCCGGGATGAGTGTACGAATTGGCACGCGACGCGACTTCCACTCGGCTAGGCGGCGTATAACCCCCCCACTCCCGTATTGCGATGGATTATTGTCATTAGCCGATGGGAAAGCGGACTCATGCAAGAGATTGGGAGAGCGATCCCGTGCCTTGGAGTCGCTCGGCGACATTCCGTTGCCATGCGCGGGGATTTCTATCTGGAATCGACGTGCAATGACTCGATATATTTGTGGATCCTGGCGAGGGTCGATGCGTCGAGACGTGTTGCCTGGATGCTTTTCAGTCGGATTCGCGTGATTTCCGGCCTCAGGGCTCGCGTTGCGGCATTCAGGCCATACGTGCAAAGCCGGCGAAAAGATCGCGGAAAGCGACACGAATGTCCCATTATTCGGGACAGTTGATTGCATAGATTACAACTGTTGTCAGCTGTTTCCCTACGACGTCTCGATTGAATACCCAATTTCATGCGATAAGATAGAGCGTTCCGTGTCTCGGATATTCATCGTCATCGGGAATTTGATCCATGGGCCGTCCAAGACCTACCAAGCATTCCAAATTCGAAGAGGCCGAATCGCCGAAAGCGTCCATCAGCAAGGCCGAAGCCGTCCGGCGCGCCGTGGCCGCCGGTAAGGGGGCACCCGGCGATGGCGTGGCGTTCATCAAGGACGAGTACGGCATCGAGATGGATAACAAGACCTTCAGCCTGAACAAGGCACAGCAGAAGTCGCGGGAGGCCAAGCGAGAGGCCACCGGCAAGGGCGCTCCGGCCCCTCAGGTGGTCCCCGGGACGCCCATCGAAGGCATCCTGACTCCGCCCAAGCTCACGCCCGGTGCCGATGGCACCCTGATCGACGTCCTCGAACAGATGAAGCCCCTCATCGCCCAGTATGGTGCGGATCAGGTGAAGCGGATCGTCGACCTGTTGGGTTAATTAGGGCGTACGTCGGTGTAAATTGGCCTTATTCTTGCTCAAATAACGATTCTCGATGGGTTGAGAGTCGATAGCCCTCTAAGATAATTAGTAATATGTCGGGAAATATAAGCTCAGCCATGTGCTGCTAGTATGATGGGGCGGTCTGGGCACGCGACGGACCCATACTCCGTCGCGTACCTTCCCAAGTGTCTTGGTGAATCCGATTGGGCGGACTCTCGGGGTTGAAGGGGTCGTTGGAGATGGATGCGAGACGCATCAACCACGATCCCCTTCGTCGGTGGGAGTGGGGAGCTGCCATCGGCCGTCGGCCATCGGTTCCTGGTGGATCACGATGTCGTTTGCATCGGGCCTGGACATGCTGTTCAGGCCCGAAGAAAGGACCCGGCGCAGCCATCGGCCGGCGACCAGGGTGACGAGCAGCAGGACCGCGGGCGGTAGCATGGCCCCGGTCAGCCAGGCCGACCAGCGCCCATGCTCCTCGGATCGGCTGGAAAGGGCGACGATCGGGGTTGCCATGATCGCCCAGATCGCGACGAGGGTCAGCAGACTCCAGGCGTAATGTCGCCTGGAGTGCGACAGTGCGTTCTCCGCCTCGACCCTCTGCGCGAAGCCCTCGAGCCCGCTGTCGAATCGTTCCGGCCGGGCGCCCGTCTTCGACAGGACCATGAGGCGAAGGACCAGTACTACTGTCGCCACCACGGCCACGCCGGCCGCCAACCCGGCGCAGAGGCCGATCAGAGTCCCGAGCATGAGGCCGGCCAGGCCTCCGGCCTTCCAACCCGCCATGGCCGAGACGACGAAATACGCGAATGGGACCGAGACGATGGCGAGGGTGATGAACCCGCATCCGCCCTGGGCCTGGGGCCCGACGATCCGGAAGTGCAACTGCCGAGATTCCACGAGCAACGCCTCATTTATCTGTTGGATTTCCGCGACTTTACGATAACGGTCCACATTGGGCGGTCCTCCATTCGGCTCGACCGCGCCCGGAGGACGGGAAGGTTGCCCACGGGCCCAGCCAGTCGTGCCACAACACCGGAGCCGATGAGGAGGGTCGGGCGCCATCGCCGTCGGCAAGGACCGGAAGTTCCTCCGTCCGAGGTCAGGGTCCGCTCGGAGGCCGCCGAGGCCAGCCTCGGGGCCGGGCCGAACGTATTCTACTCGCCAGCACGCTGATCGTCGGCCTTGCTGGAATCCGTGGCGGACTCGCATGCGTCGTCCCGGCAAGGGCTAATTATAGCCGGTCTGCAGCGACGGGGCGAAGCCGCATTCGTCGAGGTAGGACAACGCGTCCATGCCGGCCTCAGCCCTCTCGGCCTCGGCGAACTGGCCGGAGGGCCGAGCCCGATCCTCGCCGGGCAAGGCTTTGAGGCAGCCGGCGACCCGGCCCAATCCTGCGAGATCGGGAGCCCGGCCAGTTCGCCGAGGCCGAGAGGGCCCGATGAACTCATCCGGCGCTGTCTTGCCCCGCGTGATGGCACACGACAACGACCCCCCGAGGGTGTCTATCGATCGGATAACTTCCGTGAATGGACGGTCGAAGTGGAGGTCGTCTGCATCAAGTCATGTCGATGGCCGCGGATCTCAATGTTCGATGGGAATCGATAATATTGAAAGAATTATTTGTGTAATTAATTTGTATAAATGTGAGATAGGGCGTTTTCTTGTGAAATGCCGTTCGCTTTCCGGATTCGGAGCTCGGAAGCCTTCCCCCTTATGCCACGTGTCTGCGCGAATTCGTAAGGGGGGCGTCCTGGGCTCGCCCCGCCATTGGCATCGCTGACGCAGTTTTAGTACAACCTTTTTTATGCGAAGGACGAGCCATGGTTGGGCCTGCGACGAGCCGTTACCTCGACTCGTAAGTCGTCCGATGCTCCGAGTCCGGTCAGGTTTCGATCCGCTCGTAAGGCTTCCGAAATCGCTTCCTGAAGACTGCTCCGCAGGCGAGGCACACGTGGACACTCAGAGGAGGAAAGTGTGCATAGGATAACTGAATGAGGGTTTTGTTGCGATGTTGACACCCCGGACAGCGGCGGGTCAAGAGCCAGACGTAATACGGGATAAAGACGAATAGCGCGAAACATGCGAAGAGAAGGAAGGCAAATACCAGGATAAGCAAGGCGCCCACCGCCACGTTATCGAGCGGCGAGACCATCACCCCGAGCAGGGTTGCGAGGATGGCCGCGAATGCCATCGCCCACCAGATGCGGAAGCGAAATCGGCATTTCTGAGGCCTGGGCACGAGTCCATTCCACGGGGGCCGTCAGTCGATGAAGGGCGGATTCTTCGGGCCGAATCGCGAGTCGCGCAGATGAAGCGCATTCCCGCTTGCGGATCTCCCTTCTGGGCCCCTCGCGATACTATCAGGAAATCAATGAGGACAGCAGGGGCCATGCTTCGCAACGCCGATGACGTCACCACCATCCCATCCGATAGAGACGGAGGGCCTACGTCGCTGCGTGTGACTCAAGGAGCCTGTAGGCTAGCGTTCTGCGCGTTGCATGACGAGTCGCCGCTCTGTCCTTCGGGCGAGCGCCTCTTGCTCAAGCTCGGCGGCATCCTCGGCGCTGACCGGCACTTTCGACCAGGATCGGCACATCTCGCAGTCTTCGTGCTCGGCCATCATCGAGGGGTCGGGCATGGGATTGAGGGCGACCGTCGTCACGAATGCGATGATCCCGATCCACACCACCATCGAGAAGAGTCGTTCTCGGGTTCGTCGGCTCATCACCGATTCGCTCCTTTCTCTCGCTCGAGTTGAATGCGCAATCCGGAGGCCGAAGCTGCGCAGGCCCCCGGATCCGAAGGGAACCCGCCGGATCTTTGCGTCCATATCGGGCCGAACGAATGCTTGCACTCTTCATGGCAAGCAAGATTTGATGGTCATCATTGAAAATGAGAGATGGGTTTCCAAGGTGATATGCGGCGCCGGGTCGGATATGTGACAGTCTTCCCGCGAGGTCCTGGAAGAGGGCCGCGGCGGACTTTGGATCGGAGTTTGCTGCTGTAACTTCCGGCGTAGGGTCCAAGCCATCGGCCGATGGGAAAAGACGAAGCTGTGGGATTTCAAGGGCTTACCGTCGCACCCACCGTTGCCGTTTCAGAGCGCCCATAGAATGGGGCTGCGGGCATTCGCCGAGAAGTTTCATCTGGCTGAGACGACACGGAGGCTTGCTCATAGGACCCGCCGCAGTCGGCTTGCAATGCCGAGGGAATTCGTCCTCAATAGGCCTGGGCCGGAGGCCGAGGATGGCGTGGTGAGAGGTCGCATGCAGCGACCGTCGAGGCCTTGAGGAAGGGGCCATCCGAGTCATTGCACCCTCGCGAGGAGACAGGCATGTCCGTCGTACGTTCCCCGTCGCTTGAGACAGACCTGGCCGATGGCGACTTCGCCAAGGCCCCGAGCCCCAGGTATGAGTCCGTCGACCTCGTGCGAGGGGCCGTGATAGTCCTCATGGTCCTGGACCACGTCCGCGACTTCTTCGGCGATGTGACTATCAGGCCGACCGACCTCGCGACGACCACGACGGCGCTCTTCTTCACGCGGTGGATCACCCATTACTGCGCCCCGACGTTCATCTTCCTGGCCGGCCTGGGGGCATACCTGTCCATGATCCGAGGCAAGTCGCGGCGGGAGCTTTCGTACTTCCTGTTCACTCGGGGCCTGTGGCTGATCTTCCTGGAAGTCACCGTCATCCGCATCGGATTGACTTTTGATCCGACGTATCGATTCATCCCTCTGATCGTGTTCTGGGCGATCGGCATGTCGATGGTCGTCCTCTCGGCGCTCGTCTTCCTCCCCACCTGGCTCGTCGGATTATTTGGAGTCGTTCTGATCGCCGGCCATAACGCCTTCGATGGCGTGGGGGCGCAACAGAGTGGGGCGGTCGGCGCGCTGGTGACGATCCTGCATCGGCCCGGGTTGCTCGCCGTGATTGGGGGGAGGATGATCTTCTGCCTGTATCCGCTGATCCCCTGGGTCGGGGTGATGGCGGCGGGTTATGCGCTGGGGACGGTCTTCCGGCTCGAGCCGGCGCGTCGGCGTCGCATCTTGCTCGGGCTGGGGCTGACCCTGATCGCCCTGTTCGTGGGGTTGCGGACGAGCAACGTCTACGGCGACCCGAAGCCCTGGGCACAGCAGGTGTCCCCCGTGTTCACGGCCCTCTCGTTCATCAACTGCGAGAAGTATCCGCCGTCCTTGTTGTACTTGCTGATGACGCTGGGCCCGATGTTGGTGGGCCTCGCCCTCGCCGACCGGAGCCCGGGGCGCGTCGGGCGTGTGCTGGTTACGCTCGGCCGGGTGCCGCTCTTCTTCTTCGTGCTCCAGTGGTATGTCCTCCACGTGTCGGCGATTGTGATTGCGTTGGTCATGGGCAAGCCCGCCCTCTGGCTCGTCGGGAATGGCCCCTTCGAACCGCCTCCGGGATATGGTTACAGCCTGGCCTTCGTTTACGTGATGTGGGTCGTGACCCTGGCCATGATGTATCCCGCCTGTGCCTGGTTCGCCGAGGTGAAGCGTCGACGTCGAGACGCCTGGCTGAGCTATCTCTGACGCGCCGACTGTCTCTCGGGATCGATCCCCGAGTGCGAATAGGGAGATGTAACGCGATGAGAGTATTTTCGATCGTTTGCGCAACGATGGCCTTTGGGCTCTTTTCTCCAGCCATTTCCAGTGCGGAGGACGGCACGATCGCCTTCACGCACGTCCGGCTGGTCGATGGTAGCGGATCGCCGCCGGTCGGAGATGCCGTTGTGGTCGTCTCGAATGGTCGGATCGTGGCCGCGGGGGACGCGGGCCTCGTGATCCCCGCCGGGACCGAGATCCGCGACGAACGCGGGCGGACCATGATCCCCGGGCTCGTCTCCGACCACAGCCATGTCGGGCAGGTGGGCGGCGTCACGATCGGGGCGAAGAATTACACGCGGGCGACAATCGAGGCGGAACTGCGCCAGTATCGCGACCTCGGCGTGACGACGATCATGGCCCTCGGCAACAACGGACCTCTCTTCGGATCCCTCCGCGCCGAGGCCCACGCCGGCAAGACCGACGGCGCGGACCTCTTCGGCGTTGTCCGCGGGATCGGCGTGCCCAATGGCGCGCCGCCACAGGCGATGCTCAATCTCGGCCCCGACCAGATCTTCCGCCCGAAGGATGCCGACGAGGCGAGGGCCGCCGTCGATGCCATGGCCGATGGGAAGACCGACCTGATCAAGATTTGGCTCGATGACTTCGGCGGCGGCCTGCCCGTGAAGATGACCCCCGACGTGTACGAGGCCGTCATCGAGCAGGCCCATCGCCGGGGCGTCCGGGTCGCCGCGCACATTCACGACCTCGCCGATGCGAAGGCCATCGTCGCCGCCGGTGCCGATATCATCGCTCATGGGGTTCGCGACGAGCCCGTCGATCCCGACTTCGTCCGAACGTTGAAGACGAAGGGCATCTGGTACGTCGCGACGCTGGCCCTGGACGAGGCGGCCTTCGCCTGGGCCGATCAGGCCCCCTGGACGAAGTTACCTGCGGTCCGCGCCGCCCTCTCGCCCGAACTCATCGCGCAGATCGACGACCCGGCCTGGCGCTCCAAGGTGCTGGCCGACCCGAAGACGGCGGGCGCCCGCACCTCGCTCGCCATGAACCTCCGCAATCTCAAGACCCTGTTCGACGCGGGGGTCAAAATCGGCTTCGGCACCGACAGCGGCGCGACCCCGCTACGCGTGGCGGGGGTCGCCGAGCATCGCGAACTGGCACTCATGGTCGAGGCGGGGCTCACCCCTCTGCAAGCCCTCACGATCGCGACCTCGGGAGCAGCCCAGGCGCTCAAACTTGGCGACCGCGGGCGGATCGCAACGGGCTTCCGCGCGGACTTCATCATCCTCGACGCGGACCCCACCGCGGCGATCGCGAACAGCCTGTCGATCCGCGAGGTCTGGCTCCGAGGTCGCCCCTTCGCCCGACCGGTAAAATGAAACCGGAGGTGCACGACCCTCGGCCGTCGCGAACTTCGTCATCAATAAGAGGAGAGATCGGCATGTCCGAGATCGACCGTCGCAAGTTCAACGCCCTGCTCGCTGGGGCGGGGCTGGCCTCCGCGGCGTCCGGCTTCGGCCCGCGCAAGGTGGAGCCGGAGATCCTGCGGTTCGAGCCCAGCGAGGGCATCCCCAACAATGGGCGCCTGCCGGTCTTGCTCTATCGCGACGTCTTCGGGGTCCAGACCAGCGACCCCGCCGACTATGAGGCCCACTTCGAGCGGAACGGCTGGCCGCCCCAGTGGCGGAACGGGGTGTATTCGTTCCACCACTATCACGCCACGGCCCACGAGGTCCTGGCCTTCGCCGTCGGCCATGCCCGACTGCTGCTCGGAGGCCCCGGCGGCAAGGAAGTGACCGTGTCCTCGGGCGACGTCGCGCTCCTCCCCGCCGGCACCGGCCACCGCCGGCTCGAGGCCTCGAACGACTTCCTCGTCATCGGTGCCTATCCCCCCGGCCAGCACCCCGACATCCAGCGCGGGGCTGTCACGCCCGAGCTCGAGCGCAAGATCGCCGCCGTGGCCATCCCCAAGACGGATCCGGTCCTGGGCAAGGCAGGGCCTTATCTCAAGCACTGGCTCGGCGAGGAAAAGAAGTGAGGAGGCCCCGGTCGAGCCTCCTCATTTCTGGTCATGTGCTGAGGCGAGCAGGTCAGAACCCGGCGAGCCGTTCGTCGGAGTCGCCGAACTTGTCGAGCTTCACGCCCATCCGGTCCATGATCGAGAGGTACATGCTGCAGAGCTTGCGGTCGTCGTCCCCCTTGCCGGCGTAGTCGAGCACGCGGCCGGTCTGGATCGTGCCGCCGAGGCCCCCCGCCAGGACGACGGGGAGCTTGCTCGCGTCGTGTCTCGAGCCCGAGAACATGCTGTTGACGAACTGGAGGCACGTGTTGTCGAGCACCGTGCCTTCCCCTTCGGGCATGGCGTCGAGTCGCGACATCAGGTAGGCCAACTGCCCGACGTAGAACTGCGTGACGCGCTCATAGGCCTCGGAGCGGTCGTCGTGCGAGGCCCCGTGGTGCGCGGCGCGGACGTTGAGGAACGGATAGAAGAGCCCCGAGATGTCGCGGCAGAGGAGCAGGGTCGCGATCCGCGTCTTGTCTGTCTGGAACCCCAGGGCGATGAGGTCGCACATCAGGCGCATGTGGGCCTGGATATCCTCGGGGAGGCCGTTCTCGGGCCGGGGCATGGTCAGGGGGCGTCGGTTTTGATCGCCGGCGCGGGCGTCGCCGGCCTCCTTCTCCTTGCGCATCGGGACGACCCGGCGCTCGACCTCGCGGACGCTCGTCAGGTACTCGTCGAGCTTGGCGCGATCCCCGGCGCTGACGCGTCGGCTCAGGCCCGCGGCCTCGTCGCGGACCCTGTCGAGGATGCTCTGGTTGCGGCGGCTGCCGCGGTTCTCGAAGAGGGCGTCGAACGCGAGCGAGGGGTACACCTCCATCGGCACGGGCGAGGTCGCGCTCTGCCAGGAGATGTGCGAGCTGTACGCCATCGAGAAGTTGGTCTCGTGGTAGCCCGTGATCGGCTGCTCGCAGCCGAGGACCATGCTCGGCTGTTCGGTGGCCTCGCCCAGGTGCTGGGCCAGCATCTGGTCGACGCTGATGCCTCCCTTCAGCTCCGCCCCCTTCTGCAGGGCGGCCCCCGAGAGGATGTTGCCCGTCTGGCCGGGGTGGATGCCGACGCCGTTGGCGTGCTTGTTGAAGAGCCCGTTGATGACGTTGATCTTGGCCCGGTGCGGCAGCAAGGGCTTGAGGCAGCCCCCCAGCTCCATCTCGGCGCCCGAGCCCTTCGCCCACCACTGTTCCGGGTTCACGCCGCAGCCCATGAAGAGGGCCGCATATCTCTTGGGGAAGGCGGTGGCCGTCGTCGCGGCCGTCGCCCCCTTGAGGGCGACCGACTCGAGCCAGGGGAGGCCTAGCGTCACCCCGGCCCCTCGGAGGAAGGCCCTTCGCGTCGGTTCGAGGCGGTTCGTCGCCCGGTCGCTGGATTCGTGAGACATCAGAGTGACTCCGCCTGGTCGCCTGCGATGCGTTTGTTCCGGAACTGCGGGCTGGTGACGATCGATTCGACCAGGGCGCCGAAGCGGCCGCCGTCGGCGGTCAGCCTGGTTCTCATGGCCGAGATCGTCTCGTCGTCAGAGGGCTGGAGGCTCCGCCCGAGGGCATAGGCCAGGAGCTTGCGGGAGAGGTTCTCGACGAAGTCGTCGCGGCGGGACGACTCGAGGTAGGCGCGGAGCCCTTCGACCCCGACCCCTTCGGATCCGCCGGGGAAGGTCGCCTTGGTGTCGATGGGCCGATTGCCGAGGTCGAGCGTCCTGGCCTCGCCGACGGGCCCATACCCTTCGAAGGCCAGGCCGATCGCGTCGAACCGCTCGTGGCAGCCGGCGCAGGCCTTGTCGGCCCGGTGCCGGCTCAGGGTTTCGCGGAGGGTCAGCTCGCCGAGCTTGGATTCGTCGTCGGGCAACTCGGGGACGTTGGCCGGCGGGGCGGGGATGTTCTCGCCCAGGAGCCGCTTGACGACCCAGTAGCCCCGCTTAACCGGGCTCGTCCTCAGGCCGGGGGAGTTCCTGGTCAGGAAGGCCGCCATCGGCAGCAGGCCGCCGCGGCCGTATTTCGTCGCGTCGTCGACCCGCACCCAGACGTCGGCCCCTGCGCCGTTGGCGGGCATGCCGTAATGGCGGGCCAGGGGGGCGTTGACGAACGTGTGCTTGCCCTGGAGGAACTCCGAGACCGGGCGGTCGTTGCGGACGACGTCGAGGAAGAACCGGATCGGCTCCTCGAACATCGACCGACGCAACTCGTCGTCGAACGCGGGGAACCGGCCCCGGTCGACGCTGTTGTGCTCCTCGAACCGGCGGAAGTCGAGCCAGTTGCCGGCGAACTCCGTCACGAGGCCGCGAACGCGGTCGTCGTGCAGCATCCGCCGGGCCTGCGCCGCGAGGACCTCGGGCTTGTGCAACTCGCCCGCCTCGGCGCAAGAGAGCAACTCCTGGTCGGGCTGGCTCGCCCAGAGGAAGTAGCTCAGGCGGCTGGCGAGGTCGAGATCCGACAGCGGGCGGATCGCCTTCTTCCCGTCGTTGCCTTCGCCTTTACTCGGCAGGTCGACGCGGTAGCAGAAGTGGGGGGACATGAGGATGCTGACGACCGTGTCGCGCACGGCGTCCTCATGGCTCAGCCCGTCCTGCTCGCGGAGGGCCTTGTAGAAGTCGGCCACCCCTTGCCGTTCCTCGGGCGAGAGAGGACGGCGATAGGCTTTTCGAGCGAATGCCTGGAGGGCCTCGACGTGTCGAGGTTCGGACTCGCGGCGATCGGCTTCGACACGATTGATGGTCTCGGCGAAGATCCGGTACTGATCCTCGATGGCACGGACCGCCTCGTCGCTCGCCTTGAGCCGCCGGGCCTTCGCCAGATAGACCTTCGCCAGCCGGCCCATCTTGGCCTCGGAGGCGGCGTCCTTGTCCTCGGCGCGGACGAAGTCGAAGGCCGTGTCGCCGCGGAGGAACCCCGTCTCGGCCCGCTCGTACCAGAGATAGCTCGTGTACTGCCGCATGGGGGCGTTGGTGATGAAATCGAACTCGCGCCAGAGCCGGTCGAGCTCGCGCCGGCCTTCCTCATCGAGCATCAACTCTGAGAGAGGCCCGTCGTCGCGGAAGTAGCCGGTCATGCTGTGGAAGCCGGCGCTCAGGAGTCGGCCGCCGTTCCCCTTGTCCTCGCCGTTGAGGTAGACCCGGGCCCGCTCCGAGACGAGGAAGGCGTCGGGGAAGTCATGGCAGAAGCGGTCGAAGGTCGCCTCGAATCGCTTCGCGTCTTCGGGGCCTTTGGGCGTCTCCATCGCCTTGAGGGCCTCGCCCTGGAGCCCGAGTTCGGCCGTCGGGATCTGCAGGGCCCCGCCGGCGTAACGCATGCGGTTCGCGGCCATCTGCCGGTTCTTCCAGAGCACGAAAGGCTGAGTCCCCTCGTCGATCTTATTTGCGGTGAGGTTCTTCACCTCGGGCACCAGACGCTTGCGGAGGTTGACGACGAAGTCCCGCATGCGGATGCAACCGGCCTTCGCGGCATCTTCGTTCTTGTCGGCCGGCGCGGGCAGGTCATGCCACAACACCTGCAACGCGGCGATCGGGCCGAAGGGCTCGGTGGGATTGGTCAGGATCGACCAGAGGGTCGCCAGGTATTTCGGGCTGAGGCCGTTCGATCGGGCGATGGCGTCGAGGGTGTCGTCGGGCTTGCCCAGGGCCGCGCGGTGCTGGAATCGCCGGGCGGCGAGGAAGTAGTCGGCGTAATCCGTATGCTGGCGTGCGTAGAAGTCGATGATGGACTTGACGCAATATTTATCGCGGTCGGTGTCCGCGAGCATCGGGTGGGGGGCGAAGGCCAGGCTATCCGGCTTCAGGACGAGGTGGTCCGCCACCATCCTCGAGGCCGCCAGGTACTTCTTTACCAGGGCCGGGGACATGGCGAGCGACTCGGCCGAGTTGTCGAAGCCTTCCTTGTTGGCCGGGTCGACGGGGAATTCCCGGGTCGGTCGCAGGTCGACGCCCGTGAGGTCCCGGATCGTATTGTCATATTCGGCATTGCTGAGGCGACGCGCCGGGACGGGGCCGGGGTCGCCCGCATTCCTCGTCGCCTCGCGTTTGCGGACGTCGCCGATCCAGGCGATCGCCGCGTGCCGGGCCTCGGCGGAGGGCTGCGGCTTCGCCTTCGCGGGGGGCATCGAGCCGGCCTCGAGATGCTCCAGGACGAGCGCCCAGCGGGGCAGGTCTTTCGCCACCGAATCGGCCGTGTCGAAGGCGCTCAGGTCGAGGTCGCCCTTGGGCTTGTCTTTGTCGTGACACCGGAGGCAGTGGGCCGCGAGGAAGGGTCGGATCTGCTCACGGAAGCGAGCATCGACCGGGTCCGACGCGGGCTCGCGCCGCGCGGACGCGTCGTCGGCCGTCGTCCGCAATCCGACGACGGCCAGCATGAGGCCGCCCAGGATCGCCAGGGGCAAGGTCGTCCGCATCGTCCTTTGGTTCTCCTGCCAACATGAGCCGGCTCTCCCTTGGTTTAACAAGAGTTAAGCTACCCGCTTCGCCCCTCGCCATCAAGCGAGATCGGCCCCGGGGCCATTGCCGCAACGGCCACACGAGTCGCGAGGCGGTTTTAGCGAATGTGAGCATGAAAGAATGAGTTGACAAAAATTTGATCAAAAATCTTCTTGGCGAGCGGAACCGCGAAGGTGTCGCGGTCCAGGGCGATCGACCGAACGGCGCAGAGAGGGCGTGATCCTCACCGAATTGGCCGTTGATTCCGGCCGGCCGTCGGTATACTTCTGCACATCGGGCGAGGTGGATAAGCATCATCGCCGCGCTCCTTGGTCAGGAAGGAGGCCCGGGCCTATCTCGATCGCGAGGGCCCGGTTATCTCGGCTCGAACAGTGACGGGGCGGTGTCCTGCCGCTACGCTTAATGGTGGTGGAGGGATGGGCCCCGACGTGGTCGGCCTGGAGACGATGCCCGCATCGCTTGCGGGGGCTCGCCTGGGACGACGCGCAGAGTGATGCTGGGATCGGGTCGAACATCCACTCCCTCGCTCGGTGGAGGCCACATGTCCGATACGAAGCTTGACGAAACACAGTCGCCCGCCACGCCGCCCGAGCCCGTCCCGGCCATCGGGTGCGGCCCCAACGCCGGGGGGGCGTTCTCGCAGGAAGACTACCACCACCCGGCGGCGGCCTGGGGCGCCGCGATCAGCGTGACGAAGGTCCTCATCCGCGAGCGAGAATTGATCGACGGCACGCGCGTCGTCTTCAAGATGAACCACGAGAACGGTGGCTATGATTGCCCCGGGTGCGCCTGGCCCGACGACCGCCACGGCCTCACGATGGACATCTGCGAGAACGGCATCAAGCATGCCACCTGGGAACTGACCAAGAAGCAGGCGACCCCGGAATTCTTCGCCAAGCACACGGTCACCGAGTTGTCGACCTGGAGCGACTTCGCCCTCGAAGACGTCGGCCGGCTCACCGAGCCCTTGCAGTACGACGCGGCCAGCGACAAGTACGTCCCCATCTCCTGGGATGACGCCTTCGCCATGGTCGGCCGGCACATCCGAGCCCTGGAGAGCCCCGACCAATCGGCCTATTACACGTCGGGCCGCTTGAGCAACGAGGCCACGTTCCTCTATCAGCTCTGGGCCCGGGAACTCGGCACGAACAACCTGCCCGACTGCTCCAATATGTGCCACGAGGCGAGCGGCCGGGCGCTCCAGGCCGCCATCGGCACGGGCAAGGGGACGTGCGACCTCGTCGACTGGCAGAAGACTGATTGCCTGATCGTCATGGGGGTCAACGCGGCCTCGAACGCGCCGAGGATGCTGACCTCATTGGCGGAAGCCTATCGCCGAGGCGCGAGCATCATCCACGTCAACCCGCTCGTCGAGGCCGCCGCCCGCCGCACGATCGTGCCCCACGACATCCTCCGCATGGCGACCTTCCAGTCGACCAACACGAGCACGATGAACGTCCAGCCGAGGATCGCGGGGGACCTCGCCCTGATGCGAGGCGTGGCCAAGCACCTGATCGAGGCCTCGAAGACCGACCCCAAGGTGCTCGACCACCTCTTCATCGAGCGATATACGTCCGGCTTCGAAGAGTACAAGGCCCAGGTGGAGTCGACTTCCTGGGATGAGATCGAGCTCCAGTCGGGACTCTCGACGGCGACGATCCGCGAGGTGGGGGAGGTCTACCGCAAGTCGCAGTCGGCGATCATCGCCTGGTGCCTCGGCGTGACCCAGCAGGAGCACGCGGGGGACACCATCCGCGAGATCGTCAACGTCCTCCTGATGCGAGGCAACATCGGCCGGGAAGGGGCCGGGCCTTGCCCGATCCGGGGGCATTCCAACGTCCAGGGGAACCGCACCTGCGGCATCGACCACAAGCCGACCGAGGCCTGGCTCGCGAAGCTCGATCAGGCCTGCGGCATCAGGTCGCCCAGGAAGCACGGGCTCGACACCGTCCGCGTGATCCCGGCGATGATGCGGGGCGAGGTGAAGGTCTTCGTGGGCATGGGGGGCAACTTCGCCCTCGCCGCCCCCGACACCGCCTACACCTACCCGGCGCTCCGCAACTGCGACCTGACCGTGCAGGTCAGCACCAAGCTCAATCGCAGCCACATCGTCCACGGCCGCGACGCCCTGATCCTCCCTTGCCTCGGCCGGACCGAGAAGGATCACGGCAAGAACGGCGAGTTGCAGGGGATCACGGTCGAGGACTCGATGAGCATGGTCCACCTCTCCTTCGGCATGAAGGAGCCGCGATCGAAGCATCTCAAGTCGGAGATCGAGATCATCGCGGGGATGGCCCGGGCGTCGCTGCCCGACACGAAGACCCCCTGGGCCGACTACGCGGTCGAGTACGACCTCATCCGCGACACGATGGCCGAGGCCATCTGCGGCTTCGAGGATTTCAACCGCCGCGTCCGCCAGCCGCTCGGGTTCCGCCTCAAGCAGCCGGCGCGGGAGCTGGTCTTCCTCACCGACACCAAACTCGCCAACTTCTCGAGGCCCGGCCTGGCCGATGTCGCGCCGAAGGGGGACAGGCTGCTCCTCGGCACGATGCGGTCGCACGACCAGTGGAACACGACGATCTACTCCGACGACGACCGTTATCGCGGGATCAAGAACCTGCGCACTCTCGTGTTCATGAATATCGAAGATATGCGTGAGCGCGGGCTCGGCAAGTTCGACCTCGTCGACATCACCAGCTTCGCCAGGGACGGCTCGACGCGGTCACTCCGCGGCTACCGTGCCGTGCCTTACAACCTGCCTCGGGGCAGCACGATGGGATACATGCCGGAGATGAACGTGCTCTGCCCCATCGGCGACTACAGCTCTCAGAGCGATCAGCCGCTGATGAAGCACCTGATCGTCGAGATCGTCCCCGCAAGGCCCGTGGTCCCTTCGAACGGAGAAGCGCGATGAAGCTGCGACTCAAGGGCAATTCGATCCGCATCCGACTGGATCGCCGTGACATCGAAACGCTCGTCGAGCGGGGGCGGATTGTGGATACGCTCCGGTTCGGCCCGGTGGCGGCCTTCTCCTACTCGGTCGAGACGGGCTCGGTCACTCGCGATCGCCCCTGGGCGTCTTATGAGGACGGGCGGCTCACGGTCCGGATCGACCCCGACGACGCCGAGGCCTGGCTCGAGGGGGATCGCGTCGGCTTCGACCACCAGCAGCCGGTGGATGCGGGGGTCGTCCGCGTGCTCCTCGAGAAGGACTTCGCCTGCATCGACCGTCCCGCCGGCGAAGAGGCGGATGACGCCTATGCGTTCCCCAATCCCTCGGCCGCCTGCTAAATAGTGGGGAGGACCACATGCGACCTCGAACTCGGATGGAGGGACGGAGATGACCGACGGCCTCCCCTGGCATCGGATCCAGTTCGCCTTCACGATCACGTTCCACTACCTCTTCCCGCAACTGACGATGGGGCTCGCGCTGCTCATCGTCGTGTTCAAGTCCCTGGCGTTGAAGCTCCGGGACGAGTCGTTCAACGAGGTCGCCAGGTTCTGGAGCCGGATCTTCGCCCTCAACTTCGCGATGGGGGTGGTGACCGGCATCCCGATGGAGTTCCAGTTCGGGACCAACTGGGCCCGTTTCTCCAAATACTCGGGCGAGGTCGTCGGCCAGGCCCTCGCGGTGGAGGGGCTCTTCGCCTTCTTCCTCGAGTCGACCTTCCTCGGCCTCTTCCTCTTCGGGGAGAAGCGGCTCGGGCCGAGGCGGCACCTCGCGGCGGCGGTCGCGCTCGCGGCGGGCTCGTGGCTCTCGGGCTACTTCATCATCGTGGCCAACGCCTTCATGCAGCACCCCGTCGGCTACAAGCTGGGTGCGGATGGCGTGCTGCACATCGAGAGCTTCGCGGCCTACTTCCTGAACCCCTGGGCCTTATGGCAGTACGCCCACAATATGTCGGCCTCGCTGGTGACGGCCTCGTTCGCCGTCGCGGCCGTGGGGGCCTACTGGAGCCTCCTGGGGCGGCACCCTCGCCACGCGTCGATCTGCCTGCGGGCCGGGGTCATCACCGGATTGGCGTCGAGCATGCTCGTCGCCTTCCCGACCGGCGACGGCGCGGGGAAGATGGTGACGAGGTATCAGCCGGTGACCCTCGCCGCGATGGAGGGACTCTTCGAGAGTGGACCTTACGCGGAGCTGGCGATCATCGGCCAGCCGAACGTCTCCGCCCGCAGGCTCGAGAACCCCGTCGCGGTGCCCGGGATCCTCAGCTTCCTGGCCTACGGCACGTTCGGCAGCACGGTGAAGGGGCTGAATGACTTCCCGAAATCCGAATGGCCCAGCAGCGTGGAGCTTGTTTATTACTCCTATCACATCATGGCGGGGCTGGGGACGCTCTTCATCGGCGTGATGGGGCTCTCGGCGTTCCTGCTGTATCGGGGGAAACTCGAGCAGACCCGGGCGATGCTCTGGGTGCTCCTGCTCGCCTTCCCGTTCCCCTACATCGCGACCACCGCGGGCTGGTGGACGGCGGAGGTCGGCCGTCAGCCCTGGGTCATCCATGGCCTCCTGAAGACGGCGAACGCCCACTCGGAGCTGGTCAACCAGGGGGACGTCATCTTCACGCTGCTCGGCTTCGCCGGCCTCTATCTACTGCTCGGCGCCCTCTTCACGGTGCATGTTCTCAAGGAAATCGACCGCGGCCCGGCCGCCTCGCATTAGGACGACCCCCCATGGAAGCGACCTGGTTCGCGATCGTCTCCGCGATGCTCGCCGGCTATGCCGTGCTCGATGGCTTCGACTTCGGCGTCGGGATCCTGCATCGGATCGTCGCGAAGACCGCCGACGAGCGCAAGACCATACTGGCCGCGATCGGCCCGGTCTGGGATGGCAACGAGGTCTGGCTGATCGCCGCCGGCGGCCTCCTCTTCATGGCATTCCCGAAGGTCTATGCCACGGGGTTCAGCGGCTTCTACATGGCCTTGATGATCCTGCTCTGGCTCCTGATCCTCCGCGGCATCGCCATCGAGTTCCGCTCGCATCAGGAGAACCCCCTCTGGCGTGAGTTCTGGGACACGGTCTTTTCGCTGGCGTCGCTGGCCTGCGCCCTGATTTTCGGAGTCGCCCTGGGGAACCTCATCCGGGGCGTCCCGATCGACGAGAAGGGCCTGCGCGGAATGCCCCTGTTCACGAACTTCCGGACCGACCGCCATCTCGGGCTCATCGACTGGTACACGGGGCTGGTCGGGGTCTTCGCCCTGGTCTCGCTCGCCGGGCATGGGGCGCTGTACCTCGCCTGGCGGACGACCGGCCCGGTCCGGGACCGCTGCCTCGCCCTGGCCCGCGACGTTTGGATGGCGGCGATGATCCTCTGGGTCGTGGTGACGGCGGCGACCGCCTGGATCCGGCCCGAGGTCTTCTACGGATTCCTCAAGCGTCCTTGGACCCTCGCGTTCGTCGTGCTCGCAATAGCGGGGGCGGTGGGGGCCTTCCGGTTCCCGAAGCGAGGGCGGGAGCTTGCCGCGTTCCTCTCGTCGTCGGTCTTCATCTTCGGGATGGTCGCCACGGCGATGGCGGGCAACTACCCGTACTGGCTGCGGTCGACGATCGACCCCGAGGCCTTCAGCCTCACCGCCGCCAACTCGATGTCGGCCCGCTACGGGATGTCGGTAGCCCTGGGCTGGTGGTCCGTCGGCTTCATCCTGGTCCTGGGCTATTTCGCTTACCTCTTCAGCGCGATCCGGGGCAAGGTCGTGGCCGGAGACGGGCCGTATTCGAGCGACGCCGGACCGGCCGACGCGAACCCCGTCCCCCCCTCTCGTCAAGGAACTTGATCCCATGAGCCAGATCCAGCGACGCAACTTCATGGCGGCGGCCGCCGGGCTCGCCGCGGCGACGACGGCCGTGCTGTCGGGCAGCAAGACGGCCGAGGCCGGCGACCCGAGCTTCATGAACAACGTGCCCGACCCCGCCCTCTCCGGCAAGGAGCTGCCGACGTTCAAGTTCGAGCTCGAGAAGTCTGAGGGGAAGGTCATCGGCGGCAGCTACGGCAAGGAGGCGACCGTCGAGCAACTGCCGATCTCCAAGGGGATCGCGGGGGTCTCGATGAAGATCGAGCCGGGGGCCATGCGCGAACTGCACTGGCACGCCACGGCCGCCGAGTGGGCCTTCGTCATCTCCGGCCGCGTGCGGACGACGGTCATCGACCCGCAGGGCGGCGCCGAGACGAACGACTTCGAGCCGGGAGACATCTGGTACTTCCCCAGGGGCCACGGGCACATGCTCCAGTGCCTCGGGGACAAGCCCTGCCACTTCATCCTCATCTTCGACAACGGGTACTTCTCCGAGTTCGGCACGTTCAGCATCAGCGACTGGATCGGCCACGTCCCCAAGCCGCTCCTCGCCAAGAACTTCGGCCTGCCCGAGTCGGCCTTCGACAAGTTCCCCAAGGAGGAGGTCTACTTCGCCCGGGGCGCCTTGCCCCCCGAGGAGCCGGCCAAGCCGCTCCAGGGCTGGAAGCCGCCGGCGCTGACGCATAAGTATGGCCTGCTGTCCCGGCCGCCCCACCGGGTCTTCAAGGGGGGACGCGAGTGGCGCGTGGACTCGACCTCGTTCCCGATCTCGAAGACGATCACCGCGGTGGTCCTCGACCTCGAGCCGGGCGGCCTCCGCGAGCTGCACTGGCACCCGACCGCCGACGAGTGGCAGTACGTCATCGAGGGGGACGTGAGCATTTCCATGTTCGGCTCGCACGGCCGCTATCGGACCGAGACCCTGACCCAGGGCGACGTCGGCTACATCCCGCAAGGCTACGGCCACTCGATCGAGAACGTCGGCAAGGGCCCGTGCCGGCTCCTGATCGGGTTCAACACGGGGATTTACGAGACGATCGACCTCTCGCAGTGGATCGCCGGCAACCCGGCCGACGTCCTGGCCACGAACTTCAGCCAGCCCGCGTCGCTGTTCAAGGACTTCCCGGGCTACGACGTGTTCATCTCGTCCAAGGACGGCCCCAAGCCGGCCGCCGACTGAGGCGAGGCTTGTTGATGCGGCCATCGGCTTCGCCGGTATCCTCTTGATGGGGGGAGTACAATGCGATTCACTTCCCCCGGGCTTAACGAATGCGTTTGAGACGACGCACGACTTACTCAATCAGACGAGACTGATCCCGATGTTCGAGACGAAGAACGACCTCGGCCAGACGACCCGCGAGAAATCCATCGAGCTGCTCAACGCCAGGCTCGCGGACAGCATCGACCTCCAGACCCAGGTGAAGCACGCCCACTGGAATGTCAAGGGGCCGAACTTCATCGCCCTCCACAAGCTCTTCGACGAGGTCAATGGCGCGGTCGAGGAATACGTCGACGAGATCGCCGAGCGTGCGGTCCAGCTCGGCGGCGTCGTCCAGGGGACGGCGAGGTCGGTCGCCCAGCGGAGCACCCTGAGCGAGTACCCGGCCTCGGCCGTGAGCGGCTCCGAGCACGTCGCCGCCCTTTCCTCGGCGCTCGCCGCCTTCGGCAAGGTGGCCCGCAAGGGGATCGATCAGGCCACAGAATTCGGCGACCTCGACACGGCCGACCTCTTCACGCAGGTCTCCCGCGACGTCGACAAGTGGCTCTGGTTCGTCGAGGCCCACGGCCAGGCGAAGTCGTAACTAGGGCCCTGGCGACTTGCATGTCCTGATCGGTTGCCGACGAGAGCCTCGGGCGCGCACTGACGCCCCGGGGCTCTCGCTCCCATTCTTGAAGCCGGGTCGGCCCATGTCCATCCTGAGATTGCGGAACCGCCACGGCCATCGCTCGAGGCATCGGCTCGACTCCGACAAGATCGTCGAGACCGCCAAGAACCTCTCCGACGACATCCACGCGAGGCTCCCGGGGAGCAGCCTTGCGATGCTGGCCCTGGAACTCCTCGGCATCGCGATGGCGGCGGAGAAGCGAGGAGAGAAGGCCAGGAGCCCGATCTATACCATCAGGGTCGCTTCGGGCCTGGCGGGCGGTCTGGTCCTGCTCGCGCTCTGGTATCTTTTCGGTCACCTTCACGTGAAGTGGCAGCCTGGCACGGTGATCGACGTGATGGGGGGGCTGAACACGGCTATCAACCTCGTCGCGCTGCTCGCGGGGGCCTTGTGGTTCTTCATCACTCTCGAGGCCAGGCTCAAGCGTCAGAAGGCCCTGGCCTTCATCGAGGAACTCCGTGAGTTCATCCACGTCATCGACGTGACCCAGCTCTATTACACGCCCGACCTCTACCGCTCGCGCCTCGGCAACGCCCCCACGAACCTCACCATCGACGAAACTTACTTGCTTTATTGCACCCAGATGCTCGCCGTCATCAGCAATCTCGCCCCCCTCTACACCCGAGGCGCCACCGGCGACTCGATCCTGCGAGCCGCCTCCGAGGTGGAGATGCTCGCCATCGCCATCACCACCAAGCACCTCTCCAAAGCCGAGGCCGTGCGGACGATGACTCGGGCCGCGGCGCAGCCGAGCCCCTCGTCGGGGAGTTAACCCCACCGGGCATGAGATAAGACCTGATCGGCCGCAGTCGGGGTCACTTCTGGCCTCTGGCCTTCATGACCAAATCCCCGACCTCCGTCGTCTGGCCGGACGAGACCGTGAAGTCGACGTAGCTGGAGCTCATCCCTTCGCTGGCCATCGCGCGGTAGGTCGCGCCGGGGATCAGGGCGGGGAAGGTGACGCGGCCTTCCTTGTCTGTGCGGAGCGCCTTGTGGCGGGGACGGTCGAGGTTCACGCTGTAGCAACTCAAGGCACACAACTTGTTGCTCGGCGGGGCGAGAGGGACTCCGGGGGCGAGGATCAGTTCCAGGGTCATGAGCACGCCGTCTGCGAAAAGGGGGCGGTCGGCGACCGGCTCGCCTTGCTGGTTGAGGAACCGGACCCTCGCCGACCCGCAGGGCTCGAGATGGATGACGGGAGTCTTGCCCGATGTCTTGACGCGGAGCTCCGCTCGGGCGCCGAGTGCATGCTCGCGGTCGAGGACATAGAACGTCACCGATTGATTCGGATCCTGGCCGGGGATCTTGATGATGCCGTCGCGAATCGTCTCGACCAGTTGCACATTGCTAGAGAGGGATTTGAGCAAGGTCGGGCTGACCAGCATGGCGTCCGCAACAGGTACTCCGTTGGTGTCGATCGCTCTCGCTTCCAACGTGCTTCCGCGATGCAACATCAACTCGGCCTGCTCGACTTTCACGTCGCCGGCCTGTGGTTGAGCATTCGCCTCGGGAGGCGCCGGGGGCTTGGGATTCAGGCCGGCGATGGCGTGCGGGTAGATTCGAACGCCTGAATTCTCGCCTTTCGTGAGAAGCGATGTGGTCGTCTCGAGCGAGATGTAATCGGTGCTCGACGCCTTGGCCAGGATGGTGCCGGGGCCGGGCGGAACGATCAGTGAGAACTTGCCGTCGGCGCCGGTCAACGCGTTGCCGAGGCCAGTCCCGATCGCCCTCAAATCGGGCCGGAAGTTCGGGTTGTTGACCTGTTGCTGGAGATACATGATGGCAACACCGTCCACCGGCTTCTTCGCCTCCGCCTCGATCACCCGCCCCCTGACGATGACCCCGCGCGAGAGCTTCACGTCGAGCGTCCGGCCGAGATCCCTGGCTGCGAGAAGGGTCGTCTGCGATGGGAGGTAGCCGGATTCGATCGGCGGGGAGGCGATCAGGAAATGACGGTCGCGCGGAGGAAGTGTCAGGGAGAAGGAACCGTCGGAGGCCGAACGGACTTCACGCACTCCGTTCGATTCCTGGGAAGCCTGAAGAATGACCGTGACCCCCGCGATCGGCCGGCTCGTTTCCGAGTCGATCACACGTCCCGCAAGCTTGCGGCCGGGGGCGACGGCAAGCGTCAGGGCGGTTGTCTGGGGCGCATCGCCGGTGCTGACCGTGAATCTTTCCTGAGCAAAGCGGTCGTCCGCAACCTCCACGAACGCCGTCATGTTCCGGCCGAGCCCTCGCAGGGTGGTGTGGCCGTCGTTGTCAGTCATGAAAGGCCCCGGCCAGATGGTGGACCCATCGAGGGGAGGTTCCGGGTAACGCTGGCGTGCGGTGATCGGTGCCGGTGGGGCGTCGAGGAGATGTACGACGCGAACAGGGACGCCGGCGACAGGTTTGCCTTCCAGGTCGATCAACCGAATGGGGATGGTCTGTTCCGCCTGCAACTTCAATTCCAGGCCTTCCGCCTTCGCCACGCCAGGCTGAAGGACGGTGCGGGCGAACCCAAATCCGGGCGCCGTCGCATGAACGTATCTACGTACGCGCTCCCCGGGATTCTGCCGGGGCGGCGAGAGGACGAACCGGCCTTCGGCGTCGGTGATGGTCTTCGTAGGGATCACGGTGCGGAAGAAGGGGCTGCCCATCGGGAAATTCAGGGAGGTCACGATGGCGACGTTCGCATTGGGAAAGGGCTTTCCATCGGGATCGAGCACGCGGCCGCCGATCGCGCTTTCCGAGGCGATCGTCGAAGCCGCCACGGCGGGGAACTTGCTCCGGTCTGCGGGGGGGGCGGCCAGCGTCGGTGGTTGCCCTGGAGTATCATCTCTGGCCGCGGATGCTCTTTGTGCGAACAGGCCGGCCGCCGTCACCAGGAGAATCGCCGCGCAGGCTGCCAGCTTGAGGAACTGAGTCCAGAACATCTGCTGAAGCACGATGTTAGCCGCCAGGGCCGATGGGCTCAGAGGATCGATCCCTGCCGCGAATCGGCATGCGGCCCTGGCCGTGGATCTCAGCAAAGTGCCACAGAGCGACGCAGAGGCTGTGTCCGAAACTCCCAGACAAATCAGTACGCTTCCTGGAGCAACTCCTCGCCGAACCAGGCGAGAGCGAAGCAGATGACGTGCGCGCGAAATGCGGGCGCTGACGGTTCCTGATGGGCGCCCCAGCCGCTGCGCGATTTCATCGTGCGGCCGGCCATCGAGGTAGTGGAGCACGACCGGTATGCGATAGTGCTCGGGCAAGCGAGCGATCTCCTCATGGAGGATCGCAGCCTCTTCGCCGGAGATGAGAGAGCCTTCTTGTCGGCCGAGAGTTGTTACACGATCCAGGGGAGCGCCGGCCTCTTGCGTCTCACGACGGCGGCGGAGCAGCACACGCGATCTGGCCTTCCGTGCAACGTGGGTGGCGACCCGATAGAGCCAGCAACTCAGCAGTTGAGGATGGCGGAGCGAAGCCGCCTTGCGGGCCAGGACGAGGAAGGTGGCCTGCATGGCATCCTCGGCGTCCTGGCGATTGTCCAGGTAGGCCCGACAAACCCGGAGGACAATGCCGCCATGCCGGATCACGAGTGCCTCGAACGCCGCCTGCTCACGGTGGGCGATGAAGCGATCGAGCAACTGAGCGTCGGTGAGCGCCGCGAGGCTGCCGTCGTTGAAGAGGATTTCGAACTGGCTCTGGACGGTCCTTGCACACTCGCTTTGCATTGAACGCGCTCCCCGGGGGAATCCTCGACCGATTTCTTATCTAGTTCCCCGAAGTCGGCGGCGGCTTGCAAGCTTCTGGCACCATCCTCTCATTTTGGGATGCGCGACGCTCGACTTTCACGACAATCGACGGGACAGCCTTCGGTTTTGGGCCTCGGCCCCAGGATAAGCGAGGGTTGGTCGGGTCCGTGACCAACCCCGTTCGCGTCGATTGACCGGTCGAAGCCGGTCATGACGCTCAGTACGAGTCGGAGGAGACGGTCTCGCCGCCGGCCCTGGTGGAGAGGGCTCGCCAGGTCGAGATGTTGACGCTGTCTTTCATGAACTGGACGTGGCCGTCGAGGAAGAGCATGTTGGTGCCGCCTGGATGGAAGCTCCTCGGGGCGGTGACGGCCGCGGCGCGGCCGGTGTCGGTGCAGTCGGGGTACTTGCTGTTCGGCGTGTAGAAGTGGTTATACGAGGTCATGATGAAGCTACCTCGCGACCACTCCCGCCCGCGGTCGCCGGCCCAGGTGTCGGGCGTGGCGCACGCGGGGATATACAGGTTCGGCAACTGGAAGAGCGTCGGCGAGAGCCCCGCCATGTAGCCCGACGTATTGAAGAGGGCAAACTGCCGCTTCGCGTCCATGGGCGTCGCGCCCCCCGCCGAGTTCGTGTTGTTGCCCATGATCGTCTCGCTGAACGCCGCCGTGCCGCTGAGGCCGTCGCTGATGCCGGCGAACCGGATGGCGCTCGTGTTGTAGAAGGGGCCGTCCGGCCGCGTGCCGCCGGCGATCACGTTGAAGCTGCCGTTGTTGATGGTGCCGGTCCCGGAGTTCGACACGTAGTTCGTCCCGGCGAAGTAGATCGGATCTACGCGCCGCTGGCCGTCGCTCGGGCAGAGGAACGTCGCGACGACGGTCGACACGGCCGTCAGATTGGCCGGGTAGGGGACCTGATTGAGCTGCGACGGGAATGAGAAGTTAATGGCGTTGAACATGTTCGCCGCCTCGATGTAGCTGAGCATCGACGCCAGCGACGACCAGAGGTACGGGTATCCGAAACGGCCCGCGGGTAGGACGTTGTTCGACCCCTCGTAGTTGTGCAAGGCGAGGCCGAGCTGCTTCAGGTTGTTCGTGCATTGCATGCGCCTGGCCGCCTCTCGCGCCGCCTGGACTGCCGGGAGCAAGAGCGCGATGAGGACCGCGATGATCGCGATCACGACCAGGAGTTCGATGAGCGTAAAGCCACGTCGCGCTTTCATGTTCTTGATCTTCCGATGCAGGCTCGCCGCGCGGCCTATCGCCCGTCGTCGGGCTGGCGGGACCGCCGAGGTGCGCGGAGAGTGATGTTCGCGGGGATGGATCGTCGTCTCGAGCCGAGGCTCATGGCGTAGTCGGGCGCCGCGGCGGTTGCGCGCGCGGGGCGTCGATCGGGTTCGAGGGCGACTGCCGGCGCGAGCCCTTCACGGGCGTCCCGCGATGACCACTCCGAGACGATCCGGCGCGGATCGCGACCGGGACGTGTCGAGTCGTCGGGGAAGGTGGGGCTGTCACGCAGTAATTCGCCCTGGGCGAAGCCTCAGGCCAGTTCCGGCGGGTCGTCGAGCCGGTCGACGCTGCGGGGCGAGACGAGGTGTTGGGGGGCGACGTGGAGGGGCTCGCCCGTCGAGTCGGGGGCGATGCCGAGCGAGGCGACCAGCGCGGCGGCCTTCGTCAGCGGGCTGACCGTCCGAGGGCTCGGGGCGACCGGGTCGTCGCAGGGGGCCGAGTTGAGGCAGGGGTTCGGGTCGTCGTAGGAGACGGGGGCCTTCGCCGGCGAGGTCCTGGTCTGAGGTCTCGCCTCGGCCTTCCCGCAGCAGCAGGATGCCCCTCGACAGCGGCGCCCGCACTTGCAGTCGCGGCCGTGATCTTCGATCACGCTGTTACTCGTGTGCGACGAGACGGATGCGGCCCTCGATTCCTCATCCCAGCCGAGGACGACGAGGATCGCCACCACTGGCCAAAGCCAGCAGGCAGGGCGAAGCATCCATCGTGGTTGAGGAGGGATCCTCATTCAAGGCTGGCTCGATCGGGGGTGGGATCGTCGAGGCCGGCACGGCGGCCTTCCGGACTATACTCGGCCAAGCCGGCCTATCGGTCAAGTGGCTCGTCTTTTCCCGTGTTCGGATCTTGCGGATCTTACGGATGAGATCCGTCGCGTCATGCGAAATTCATCGCGAGATGACGCTGACACGGATTCTCAACAAATCTGCACCGCTTTCCCGAAGGCAATTCCGGAGAGGTCTCGTTGTTGATTGCTCAAGATATTCAAATCAAATATTGAAGACTTGACGAATTTAATGTTGGAAATCCTGTGATATCGCCTTGTTTTCAAGGCGGCTTCGACGTTCTTACGCCTTCAGATCGAAGATTCGCCCGATTGCCGTCTTCAAGTCCTTGACGACCTCAACGGAGAGCTGTAATCTTTATCGTATTGAGATTGAATCTCAATTTCATCAAGTTTGCGGACATCGACCCGGTGCTGGTCCCGTCGGTTCGAGCCACCAAATCACCTCGGGGGCCGCTCCGTGTTCACTCGTACGTCACATCCCCCAATCCCATCTCCGGACCCGGCGGCGGCCTACCCCAAGCTTGCCTCGTTCTTCGTTTGAACTGCCCAGCCCCGTTCCGGGTGGAAGGATCCGATCCCAACGCGGCCCGGATTGCCAATGACATATGCGCCGACTCCGTTCGAGGGAGTCGGCCCGAATCAGCCTTGAAATCAAGGTCGCGTGCCGACGTCGGGCCATCCCCCCGCGCGACCGAATCTCGAAGTCGAGGATTCCTCGAAAGCAAGGTGGATCAGAACATGACGATCAAGAGTACGTATCCGGCCTGGGTGTTCGGCCTTTGCGTGGGCCTCTCCGGCGTGGCGATCGCGGAGGACGAGGCGAAGTCGCCCGAAACCGCCAACGCGATCCAGGTCGAGAAGCGGCTCGTCGCGTTCGACGCGAACAAGGACGGGAGCCTCGACGCGACAGAGTTCGAGGCCTTCGCCCTCTCCGTGCCCAAGGAGGAGGCCCTCCAGACGTTCATGGGCTTCGTCGTCGCGCTGGGCGGGGCGACCGACTCGATGATCGACCGGGTCGTCGCGTTCGACGCGAACAAGGACGGCAAGGTCGAGAAGGCCGAGCTGCCCGAGCGGCTCCAGGCCCTCCTCGCCCAGAACGACGCCGACAAGGATGGCATCCTCGACGGCGCCGAGCTCAAGGCCGTCGAGAACGAGGAGAGCTTCGCCCGGTTCGTGCAAGGCACGGTCGGTGGCGTCAACCTCCCCCTCATCGAGGACGGGCTCAAGAACCTGAAGGTCTCGCAGGAGACGCGCAACAAGGCCCTCGACTGCGTCTCGAACTACCAGGCCTTCCTCCGCGACTCGTCGGAGCTGGCTCGCGTCGAGCTGCAGACGAGGCTCGAGAACGTGCTGGGAGCCAAGGAACTCCAGGCCTTCCAGGATTCGCTCGGCCGTCGCGGCCCCAGGCGCGGCGGCGATCAGTAAGATTGTTCTGGACGATGCCCCGGCCGGAGCGATCCGGCCCCGGGGCGTTGCCGTCTCGTTGGCTAGCCGCCGGGAGGAGGCACGGGCCTCCTCCCCCTTCACGAAGTTGTGAACCGGGCGACGTCGGGATTCGGATCGAGACCTACTCACATCGCCGAAATCCTGGATACGATTTCCTGAAGCCACGCCGCTTGGAAACCGTCGAGGGTTGAATATAATGAAATACTTACCAGTGATGTTGTTGCTTCTGTGCGGCTCTTATCAGGCGAGGGCCCAGGCCGCCGAGCCCTTCGTCTTCCATCACGAGAACGTGATGGGGACATCGCTCGAGCTGCGCCTGAAGGCCGACGACGAGGCCGCCGCTCGCCAGGCCGAGACTCGGGTTCTGGAGGAGATCGACAGACTTTCCGCGATCCTGAGCGGCTACGACAAGACGAGCGAGCTGAGTCGCTGGCAGGGGGCGATGAACGTCGCGACGAAGGTCTCCCCTGAGCTATATGAGGTGCTCGAGCGGAGCGAATACTGGATGGCGAAGGGGAAGGGGAGCTTCGACCCTCGCGTCCAGGCACTCACCTCGCTCTGGACCGGCAGCGCCCGCCAGAAACGACGTCCCACCGCCGGCGAACTCGCGGATGTCCGCACGTTGATGGCCGCGAACCCGTGGAGCCTGGATCCGATCGCGAAGACGGCGACGCACCTCTCGACGTGCCCCCTCAGCTTCAACGGCATCGCCAAGGGTTACATCGTCGAGCGGGCGAGCCGCCTTGCTTTCGACGAGTCGCGCGGGATACGCGGCCTGCTGCTGAACGTCGGCGGCGACCTGCGGGTCATGGGCTCGATGAACGGCTCGATCGGCATCGCGTCGCCGCAGAAGGATTCGGAGACCACCGGGCCGATCGCGAGCCTGGCCGTCGAGAACCACGGGATCGCGACGAGCGGCAACTATCAACGCGGGCTCAAGATTGGGGATCAATGGTACTCGCACATCTTCGACCCGAGGGACGGCCAGCCCGTCCGGCGCGTCGTGAGCGCGACGATCATCGCCCCTCGGCTCGACGATGCGGATGCGCTTGCGAAGGTCGTCAGCGTGCTCCCGATGGGCGAGAGCCTGGAGATCGTCAAGACGCTGCCGGGCGTCGAATGCCTGCTCGTCTCCGAAGACGGCTCGGTCGCGAGGAGCCCCGGCTTCCGCCGCTTCGAACGGACGAAGGTCATCACTACTGCATTCGCCGATGAGAAGGCGAAGCCGGCTGAGGATGGGAAGAAGAAGGCCGAGGCGAAGCCCCCCTGGGCCCCGGAATTCGAGTTCGTCGTGAACTTCGAGATCAGCCCGCCTAAGGGGAATACCACCCGCTATCGCCGGCCGTATGTGGCGATCTGGGTCGAGGACGAGGATAAGCTATCCGTCCGCACCTTGACGCTCTGGGTGCAGGCCGACCCCCCCGGCCCGCGCTGGATCCCGGACCTCAAGCACTGGTATCAGTCCGACCAGGTTCGCAGGCTCGTGGAGACGTCGGATCTCGTCGAGACGATCTCGAGGGCGACCCGCCCCGCGGGCAAGTACCGGGTCATCTGGGACGGCAAGGATGATCGCGGCGAGGCGCTCCCGAAGGGGACGTACACGCTTGCGATCGAGGTCGCCCGCGAGCACGGGACCCATCAAATCATTCGCAAAGAGATCAAGCTGGACGACCAAACCTTCGCGGAGGAACTCAAGGGGAATGTCGAGATCAAGTCCGCCTCCATCGAATACCGCCGCAAGGCGGCTGCCAAGTGACTCGACGCCCCCTCGCAGCGTGCCGAACGCACCCTCGCCCGGACGCAAGCTGAAGATCAAGTTCGCCGCGTTCTCGCGCTGGCTACATATTTATGTTTCGCTGTTTGGATTGGCCATCGTCCTCTTCTTCAGCGTGACGGGCCTGACGCTGAACCACCCCGACTGGTTCGGCGAGGCCGAGCGGACCACCCAGGCCGAAGGCGACCTGGAACTCCGCTGGCTGAACCAGGAGGTCTCTGCGAAGTCCGGTGAGGACGATCCCACCCGTCGGATCGCGAAGTTGGAGGTCGTCGAGCACCTGCGCAAGACGCACGGGATCCGCGGCGCCCTCTCCGACTTCCGCGCCGACGACCTCGAATGCACCGTGACCTTCAAGGGCCCCGGCTTCGCCGCTGATGCCTTCATCGACCGCGGCACGGGGCATTACACCCTGACGCAGACGTACCACGGCCTCATCGCCGCCATCAACGACCTGCACAAGGGGCGAGACACCGGCGCGGCCTGGTCGGTCGTCATCGACCTCTCGGCCATCCTGCTGATCATCGTCTCTTTGAGCGGCCTGATCCTGCTGCTCTACCTCAAGCGCCGACGCCTTTCCGGCCTATTCACGGGCGTCGCGGGAACTGTCGTCATCCTCGCAATCTACTGGATCTGGATCGCCTGATCCGACAACGGCCTCTTCCTTTTCCTTGAAGGTGCGACGTCAAACGAACTGGGTCGAACCGCTCACCCACGGATGGGGGGCGGTACGACTATCAGGCCGCCAGTTCCGTGTAACGTCCCGCCAGCCGAGGGCCTTTCCCTTCATCCTCGTGCTTGAAGTAGACGTACGCAGTTTCCCACCCCTGGTCCTGCACCCGCTTCGCCCACTCTTTCAGGTCGGCGTCGTTGTAGTCGGGCCGCCGCAGCCTGAGATAGCCGAAATCCGTGGTCGACACGAACGGGACGTTGAGCTCATCCTCGGCGTCGGCGATGCATAGCGCCGCGCGGTGCTCGCGGAGCAGCCCGAAAATCTCCTCGTCGAACCACGATTCATGGCGGAACTCGAACACCGATCGTAGCTGATCCGGGAACAGTTCCAGGAACGAGCGTAGTCGCGCCGTGTCCTTCTTCATGTTCGGCGGCAGTTGAAACAGCAGCGGCCCCCGCCGCTCCGTCAGTGCCCCGGCGACCTCGAGGAACTGCGAGACCGCTTCGTGTGTATTGTTGAGCCTTTTTCGATGCGTAATCGTCATCGGGGCCTTGAGCACGAAGTGAAAGTCCGCCGGGACCTCGCCGGCCCAACCATCCAGGACCGACGCCTTGGGCATGGCGTAGAACGAGTTGTTGATCTCGACCGTGCGGAATCGCTCGCCGTAATACCGCAGCATCTGCTTGATCGGAAGGTCCGCGGGATAGAAGGAGCCCTTCCACTCCTTGTAGGAGTATCCGCTGGTGCCGACATACAGATTCATGGGATCGCTCGCTTGCGAATGGGAAATGGACGAAGACACGGGGCTAATTGCAGGCTGGATAGCGACCGCCCGCTCCTAGGTCATCGGTCCAAGGAATGTCGTCGGCTTGTGATCGCGGACGGAGGGGCTTGTTGTAACCTTGAATGAAACTTACTGATGTTTGATAGCATAAATGTTTTTATGGTTAGCTTGATTTGATTTGGAGAATCAGGCCGGAGATTGTCGAGAGAAAGGGCTGGGCGTCCCTGGCACGGATGGCTTATTTGACTTCGAAGGAAACGCGGTTCGAGAGGATTCGAATCTGCGGCTCGAGGATTTCATCGTAGAGAACGTGAACTCGATACTTCCCTGGCTCGAGCTTGTAGTTCTTGGAAAAGTCGAGATCGCGGACGATGGATCTCGTATCTCCCGGCTGGACAAACCATCGAATGTTGTGATCACGATTTCCTGATTTGAAACCCTTTCGAGCATCCTGTCCATACTCGGTCAACGGCGGCTCTTTGCCTTTGGTGTCGGTGACAAATACCATATAGTTCTCCCACCTATGAGTTTTCCAGATCATGAGCGGCTCGAATGAGATATTTTCGAAGTCGAGCGAGAAGGTGATGGGCTTACCTGTCTGGAACTTCTTCGCGGGAAGGGTCAATATGAGCTTGCAGAGGCCGGTATCATTCCGCTTCATCATCGGCTTCTTCGGACCGGCCAGGAGGGGATTCGCGATCGCCAGGACGCAGAGGGTCACGGCTGAGAGTGCGGCGATTTGAGCCAAGCGGCGAAGAGGTCGGACAGTCGATCCTTTGTCCTTCGACATGGAATTCCTCCTGATGATAGACCGCGGCGCACGCATGTTCGCCTCGCGCGAACGAGCATACTGAATTCTGAAGCGTCGTCTACGTCAAGAATGAGTAAGCCACCTTTGGACGGTTGCGTGGCAGAAGCATCAATCAAGTGGCGTGCTTTTTGGAAACACTTGAGCGTGCCCAAACTTCTGAGGATCTTTCCTTCCGAGGACACGGTTGCGAGATCGTGAGTGGGATGGACGATCAATGTGGGACGGGCTACCGTAGATAAGAGGAATCGAGCCATGGTGTTCGGGAGAAATTCCGGTTGATCCTCTTGCGACACAGGCTTTGCAAAGAGCCGCCTTGGAGAGGTGGTGAGGTGAAATCCTTGGTCGCGATCCCTGGTCGAGTATGGCGGCGGTTCCGTCAAGGCCTGACTCTCGTCGAACTCCTCCTGCTCGTGGTGTTCCAGATCGCGTTCATGAGCATCCTGCAACTGCTCATCCATGGCGATCAGGACCCCGCCCATCGATATCCTCCGCCAAGCCCGAAGTCTGGTAGCGGCTTCGCGCCCGTTGCGGGCGAATACGAACAGGCAGGAGCCAACCTGAGCATCCTGGCCGACGGCCGATATTCCCGGATTTTCCATAGTTGTTCCGGGATCGTCGCCAGGGAATCGGGCACGGTGATGCGTGCTGGCGAAACCCTGGTCTTGACGCCCATCAAGGCCCCCGAGCGGCGGAGGGAGCAGGTCTTCCAACCCGTCAAGTGGGGGATGAGATCGTACCTGATCCCTCCCGAAAGGCTCGAGGCGTTTTGCGACAGCATCATGAAGGGAGATGAGCCCACAGTGTCGATCACGACCCGCGGTGGGCCGCTTCATTGGTTTGAGACCTTGGGCACCGTGAGCGGCATTCCCGAGTTGCCCGAGCCCTGGATGAGCTATCTGCGCGACAATCGACTGATCGCCACGAATGTCGAGGCCTTGCAAGGCGGCCGGGCCAGGCTCGACGTGGGGGCGGCACAAGGGATCCGCGTCGGCCACATCCTCGAGGTCCAGGGCCATTCGTTTCGGCAGGCCCTGAGGGTCGACGCCGTGACGGAGCACTCGTGCGAGGTGGTGGAAGACCACCCCGACGAGGCCGGGAAGCCCATCGAGTCGGGGTGGCAAGCCGTCATACTGAGGGAGCCCAATCCCTGAGCTTTCGCGTCCTGTCGTCAAGGCTTCGCGGTTGCGTTGGCCTTGATGGCTTCGAGGGTTATCCGCGAAACTTTGGCTTGAAGCAACTCGAAACTCAGCCCCAGTTTTCGATAGCGAATCGTCTCAAGGCTTTCCACTGCATCAGGGGCCACTTTCACCTCACTCCCGCCCTCCGGATCAGGCTCTCCGTAGGCCGCGACGACATCGGCTCGGCTCGTGCCAAGGCTGATGTCTTTATCCGTCTTGCCTTGAAACCTATGGAAAGGTTGCACCGGATTATCCTCGTGATCGACACACTTGATGCAGCTAAGACCCGGGCGTGGTCGATCGTTTGGTTGAACCGTCAACTCGAAACCGCGTGAGCGATAGACCAAGTATGTCGTACGTCCTTGCTCGTATTCATGATCGGGTTGTCCAAGGACACTGACAACTTGCGCCTTCGTCATTCCGAATCTTGCGGGACCGATTCCTACGCCAGGACTTAACTTAGCCTTTGCCAAGGAGAGGTCATTCGGCAAGGGCAGGAACTTCGCTCCTGATGTCAAAATCGGGGTAAGAGAGGGGGCGATATATCCCTCAGGTAAATTTAACTGGAATAGAGATGGGTCGAGGGGCTGGTCGAACACAAAGTTTTCCATGACTCTTTCAAGAGTGTGCCCCAATTCCTTGCGAGTCTGTTCGATTCTCATCGGCAACTTTGTCCTGGGATCAACCCAGATCGATACTTCGCCCGCGTGCCACGTCGAGACGAACCCGAGGGATCGTTTACCATTGATCTTGCGTTCGGGGAGCGTTTCGATCGGATCCCTCGCGATCTCCTTGAACAATGTGTACATGTCGCTGCTCGACGGCATCGTTGTCATGTTCTCGAGAGAGGCGGATTTGTTGGCCGTATCAACGGTCATGATCTTCTTGGCTTTGCGATCAATCACCGTATACCTTTTCTCGGATTCGACGCGGGAATGGTCCGGGGCCGAATAGAAGATCCTGTCAACGAATGAGGGCTTGCCGTCGAAGGTCACGGTTGATGTGAATGTTACGGTCCTCGCGGCCGCGACCTCGCGCTGGACATCGGCGAAGTCGAAGGCCGCGGAACTGCCGCGGGGCACGAGGAAGCAGAACGTGGCGACGCCGGCCGCGGCCAGGGTCCCGAGGGTGATGCGGATCGTCATAACGAGCCTCCTGCTCAATCGAGGTTGCGGTTGATGATGTGCCTTGGCGCCCGCGAGGAGCGCCTCGACGTCGATGGGGGTGACTTCGGGGGCCGTCCTGCGGAAGAGGGCGTGCAGGTCGTTGTCAGGGGGCTCGACGCGATCGTCTCGGTCCAGGTCTTCCGTCATGATCGTGCCCCATCCGCATCCGCCGGGGTGTCGGCATCGAGCATCACGCGGAGGCGGGCGACGAGCCGAGCGGACCGCGACTTGATCGTGCTGGCGGGGAGCCCCAACGCCGCGGCGATCTCGGCGAAAGTCAGGCTTTCATCGAAGCGGAGCGAGAGCAGGGCTCGCTCCTCGGGCTCGAGCCTGGCCATCGCGACGGTCAGGCGCTCCGCCTCATCGGCCGCCTCCAGGGCATCGCCGGGAAGGGTGGAATCGAAGCCGACGGAGTGGACGCGGAGCCGGTCGGTCGACCGCTCGCGACGGCTCCTCCCCCGCACTGCGCTGATCGCCGCGTTCACGGTCGATCGCCTTAGCCAGGCCGCGAACCGATCGGGGTGGCGGACGGCCTCGGGCGACTCCAGGAAATGCAGGAAGACCGACTGCCGGACCTCCTCGCCCTCGCCCACGTCGCCCGTGACTCGCGTCGCAACCCGGAGCACGAACCCCTCCCAACGCCGCACCAGGGCCGTGAGGGCGTGCCGGTCCCCACGCTGGAACCGATCCACGCGTTCCGCGTCGGTCGGTTCCATCATCACGTTCGGCTCTGGTCCCAGAGTCGGCGCGTCACTCGCTCCGATGTCTCTCACAATCAATGACGCCGGAGCGGGCGATCTGGACGAACCTCGAGCCGGATTTTTCTCGATTTTCCCCTGCCGGAGGGGGCCTACTCCAGGTTCGCCGCCCAATCCTTGAGGACGCGGGCCATCTCGACGAAGACGTCTTCCGGGCTCGTCCGGGTCTTCTTGAGGATCTTGTAGCCGTGGTCGGCCGTGTCGAGGGTGTGGAGCGTCGCGCGTAGGCCGAGCTTCTCGCAGGTGGGTCGCAGGAGATTCATCTCCGCCAACTCGTCGCGCGTGCCGCTAAGGAAGAGCATCGGGACCGTGACGGCCTCGAGATGCTCCGCCCGCTTCGTATCGGGCTTGCCGGCCAGGTGGAGCGGGAAGGAGAAGAAGACGAGCCCGCGAACTCCTTCGAGCGGGGCTTCGGAGGCGGCCGTGGAGGTCATCCGACCCCCGAACGAGTGGCCCCCCGCCAGCAGCTTCAGGTCGGGAGCCGCCGTGTGGGCCGCAGCCACGGCCGAGCGGACGGTCTCCACGCAGACGGCCTGCGAGTCGCGTCCCTTGCCGTTTTCCGAGTACGGGAAGTTGTAGCGGAAGGTCGCGATTCCGACGTCGACGAGCCGGTCCGCGATCGTCTGGAGCGTGGCGTGACGCATGTTCGTGCTCGCCCCGTGGCCCAGGACGAGGAGCAGGCTCGCGCCATGCGGGCGTAGCAATAAGGCGGAGACCTCACCCTTCTCGGGCATGGCGAGGAATTTGATCTCTCGTGCTTCCATCACGTCTTTCCATAACGACGAACCAGAGATTGATCAAGCGATGATGCCCTTGACGACGTTGCCATACACGTCCGTCAAGCGATAGTCTCGGCCCATGGATCGGTAGGTCAGTCGCTCGTGGTCGAGGCCGAGGAGGTGCAGGATCGTCGCGTGAAGGTCGTGGACGTGGACGCGGTCCTCGATGGCGTCCCATCCGTATTCGTCGGTCTCTCCATATGTCATGCCGCCGCGGACCCCTCCGCCGGCGAGCCACATGGTGAAGCCGTAGGGGTGGTGGTCTCGGCCGTCCTGCCCCTGGCCGACCGGCGTGCGGCCGAACTCGCCGCCCCAGATGACGAGGGTCTCATCGAGGAGGCCTCGCTCCTCCAGGTCCTGGAGCAAGGCGGCGATGGGGCGGTCGGTCGCCAGGGCGTTCTTGGTGTGGCCCCCCTTGAGGTCGGCGTGCTGGTCCCAGGGCTGGAAGCCGCCGGTCGTGTGGTAGAGCTGGATGAACCGGACGCCCCGCTCGGTCAGACGCCGCGCCAGGAGGCACTGGCGGCCGAAGGCCTTCGTCACGTCGTCGTCGAGGCCGTAGCGTCGCCTGGTCGCCTCGGATTCGCGAGAGACGTCGAAGGCATCGGGGGCCTGCGACTGCATCCGATAAGCGAGCTCGAAGGTCTCGATGCGTGCCGACAGCCGAGAATCCTCGGCGCGGCCGGCGAGCTGAATCTCATTGAGCTGCTTGAGGGCGTCGAGCTCGCGACGCTGCCGATCCAGGCCGATGCTGCCATTCTTGAGGTTGCGGATCGGATGATCAAGGTCGGAGACGAACGTCCCCTGGTAGGCCGCCGGCAGGAAGGCCGAGCCGTATTGCCGACCCCCCTCGATCAGCGGGCCGGGGCCGATGGCGAGGAAGGCGGGGAGGTTCTGATTCTCCGTCCCCAGGCCGTACGTGATCCACGAGCCCAGGCTGGGGCGCGTCGCGACGCGCTCGCCCGTGTTCATGAGTAGACATCCGCCCGGATGGTTGGGGTCGTCGGCCACCATCGAGCGGATCACGCAGAGCTTGTCGGCGCAGTCGCCGACGTGCGGGAACAACTCGCTGACGTCGAGGCCCGACTCGCCGCGTTTCCGGAACTTCCAGGGCGAGGCGAGCAGGTTCCGGGTCTGCCCCAGGTAGGGCTTCGGCGACGGCTTGCCGTGGTCTCGCGTCAGGCGAGGCTTGGGGTCGAAGGTGTCGACCTGCGACGGGCCGCCGGGCATGAACAGGAAGATGACCCGCTTGGCCCGCGCCGGGAAATGCGGGGGCAGGGGGGCCAGCGGGCTTGCCGTGGCCTTCCCTTGGGATTCCTCGGCCAGCATCGCCGCCAGGGCCAGGGAACCGAAGCCGCCCCCCGTCCGCCTCAGCCATTCGCGTCGGGTCGACCGTGCCGGGTTGACGGCGTCATCCATCGTTCGGCCCTCCTGCAAGATCAAGGGGATGAGTCGGATCAGTCAATGTAGATGAAATCGTTGCTGCAAAGGAGGATCAGGGCGAATCGTTCCCAGGAGTGGTCGTCCCGGTCGGTCGCGAGCAGTCGCAGGCCGAGGCCGACTTCAGACTGTGTTGGAGGCCGGCTCAGGGCGATGGCGTAAAGCCTCTGGATGCGTGCCCGGTCGTCGCCGGGTTCCTCGCGGGCGACCCGGGCGGCCAGGGCACGAGCCTGCTCGGCGGTGAACGGGTCGTTCATGAAGAAGAGGGCCTGCGGCACCACGACGGATTGGCCTCGACGGTCGACGATCGAGCCGGGGTCGGCGCGGTCGAAGAGGCGCCCGAAGTCGGATGTGCTGGCCCCTGTCCTCGCGGCGGAGAGGTAGAGTGTTCGCCTCGGGATGCCCAACTCCAGGAAGGCGGGCCCGCCTCGGGTTGGGTCCAGGCGCCCCCCCACGGACAGCAGGCTGTCGCGGATCGATTCCGCGTCGAGGCGTCGTCGCGTGAAGCGGCCGAGGAGGCGGTTCTCGGGATCCGCGGTGACCAGGTTGGCGTCGGCTCGACCGCTCTGCTGATAGGCCGACGACAGCATGATGAGCCGGTGCATGGACTTCGTCGACCAGCCCGAATCGACGAACCTATGTGCGAGAAAATCAAGCAATCCCGCATGCGTCGGGGCTTCGCCGCGAGAGCCGAAGTCGTTGGGCGTGCGGACGAGGCCCTCTCCGAAGTGGTGCTGCCAGATGCGGTTGACCATGACGCGGGCCGTCAGGGGATGGCCCGGGGAGCCCAGCCAGTCGGCGAGTTGCCGACGGCCACTGCCCTCGGTGATCGGCTCGCGACGCTCCGCCGTCAGGACGCGAGGGAAGCCCCGGGGCACGGTCTTTCCCGTCCGCTTCGGGTTCCCGCGGAGATAGACGGGGGAATCCTTAAAGCCCTCGTGCCGGGTGCCGGGAGGCCCGCCGTCCTGGACCACGACCGCCTGGGGGATCTCACGAGGGCGCTTCTTCTTGAGGGCATCGAGTTCGCGGTTCAGGGCGTCGATCCTGGCCAGGCTCGACTCGGGGAGCAAGCCTCCGCGCTGCTCGGCCGGGATCCAGAAGGGGCCGCGGGGAGAGATCAACTCATCGAGACTATTTGCCACGAGATCGGGCCGCGTGGCGTTCGGATCGGAGGGCTTGAACCAGGTCTGGTGCAGTTCGGCCTCGACGAGTTTGCGTTCCGGGTCGTCGAGCGGGCGGTCGTAGACGCGAATTTCGGCGATATCGCCGCGGAATCGGGGCCCGCCGCCGGAGCCGGGCCCGCCGATGTGCAGGGCCTTGATGTTGGGGTCGGAAGAGACGGATTCGATCCCCTTCTGGACGAGGGACTTCCCCTTGCGATGGAGGGTCGTGCCCCCCTCGCCCCAGGTGACGCAGGCGACCTCGAAGCCTTTGGAATGGGCATCGTCGACGAGGTCGCCCGGTTTGCCCGCGTTCCTGAGGACAGCACGGAAGGGGCCTTTCGGATCGGGCATGAGCCCCACGCCATGCTGGCCGACGTCGGAATCTTCCCAGCCGACGAGTCGCTGACCGGATGCGGCCAAATCGTCGGCGCGGAAGACGACAAAGAGGCTCCCCGTCGCCGGCACCTGCCGAGGTGCCTCCAGCTGGACCTTGCCATCGAACCGCAGTACCGGCTTGTTATTGCCCTCGATCGCGACCTCGACCTTGGTCGGGCCTTCGTCCTTATTGATGGACTTGGCGTCTGATGGGAGGCCAGAACAGTTTGGCCAGAGCGAGACGCGGCCACTGCCATCGATGATAAGGCTCGGATCGTCCGCGCGGAATCGCATCAACAGGGATTGTGCCAACGAAGATGCCGTCGGCTCGGCGCGAGTGGCTCGCTCGATGACGGCCGTTTGCAGCTCCTGCGCTGAGCGTTCGAGGGTCGCGCCGGTGAGTCGCCCGGTTGCGGCATTGCGGATCGTGGGATGATGAGGGATGAGAGGCTGAGACTCGACGCGGGCGAGATAATCGGCCCAGGCGGCGAGCGTCTTCTCGTGGAGGCCTTTACGGCTCGCAAGTGAGGTCAACTCGGCGGCCTCTGCCTTGCAAGGGTTCGCCCGGTGCTCGCACGCCGCGATGAGGTAGTTGGCGAAATCCTTGACGAGCGAATGCCTCAAAAGATCGAGATATTCGCGGTCAGAGGCATCGCCGATGGTTCGCTCCAGCTCGGCGCGTCGACGCGTATCGGCAGATTCCTGGGCCTTGATCTGCGTCAATTCGTCTTCGGGCAAGAGGGGAACGCGGACGAGTGGGGTATTGCCGGGCACAGGGCCTGGGACCAGCCGGGTGCTGAAGAAGATGCCCGCGAGTGCGTAATAATCCTCGGTGGAGATCGGGTCGAACTTGTGGTCGTGGCAGCGGGCGCAGGCGAGGCTGAGCCCGAGGAACGTGCGGCCGACGACGTCGATCTGGTCGTTGACATAGTCGGCGATCATCTGGTCCTTGTCGACGTCGCCGGGCACGAAGTCGGCGATGGCGAGCATCCCGGTGGCGACGAGGCCATCCGCGTTGATCCCGCCGGGAGCCGCTGGCGGCACGAGGTCGCCGGCAATCTGATCGCGGAGGAACTGGGGGTAGGGTAGGTCTCGGTTGAAGCTGGCGACGACCCAATCGCGATAGCGCCAGGCCTCTCGGAAGTCGCTCTCGGGGGGAAGCTGGATCAGGTCGCGGGCGTCGGCATAGCGGACGAGGTCGAGCCAGTGTCGTCCCCAGCGCTCGCCGTAATGGGGCGAGGCCAGCAGCCGATCCACGACCCGGGCGAAGGCGTCGGGCGAGTCGTCGGCGAGGAAGGCCTCAACCTCTCCGGTGGAGGGGGGGAGGCCGATGAGGTCGAAGGTGGCCCGGCGGATCAGGGTCCGCCTGTCTGCCGGGGCCGAGGGGTGGAAGCCTCGCTCCTCCAGGGCTGCCAGGACGAAGCGGTCGATGGGGGATCGGGCCCAGGACTTGTCATGGACCTCGGGGATGGGGCCGACCTTGATCGGCTTGAAGGACCAGAAGCCGCGTTGTTTCTCGGTGAACCGACGCTCGGCGGAGTCGTGAGCCGTGGCTTCGGTCGTCGACTTCGGCCCAGGCCAGGGGAGGCCCATCGCGACCCAACGCGATAGGGCGTCGATCTCGCGGTCCTTCAACTTCTCCTTGGGCGGCATCTTCGGGTCTTCCGAATACCGGACGGCCTGGACAAGCAGGCTCTCGTCGGGCTTGCCCGAGACCGCCGCGGTGCCGCTGTCGCCGCCTTGGATAATGCTCGCGCGCGAGGTCAGTCGGAGGCCCCCTTTGGGGCTCTTGTCGTCGCCATGGCAGGACAGGCACTTCTCGGCGAGGAGCGGGCGCACCTCCGTCTCGAAGAAGGCTGCAACCGCGGGTGAGACCTCGTCAGGATCCGCCGAGGCGAACGTCATCACGCCCGGAAGGCCGACGAGCCAGGCTGCGAGCACGATGGCGAGAGACGGTATGGGTCGCAGGGCCGGCTCCTTTCCCTGAAACGTTCGCGGCAGTTGACTCTTGTGTAAGACCCGGGCTGAAAACGTCGGTTTGACAATTGTTTGCCGGGGATGGGATATCGTATCCGACGGACTATCTGTCGTCCACGAGTCAGATTGGAGCTCGCAGCCTTATGCTTCCTAGTCTTGATTTTGAATGCAAGTCGTGATTGAATTGTGTCTTATTCATTTTAATTGATAGATTTATAATTGAATTAATGTGAAAAATTGATCGTGATGACTTGTGAGGCCTGGTTGCCGAAATCCGTCGATCTCGACCGTGCCTTATTCGAATGAAGGATTGCGGATACAAGGCTGTGTTGAGGATTGTTGAGTGTCGTCGGTGAAACCTTTGCAGGCCTGCCCGTTTTTCTCCATAAGGCCATCCCTCGCCAGTCGCGAATGCCGACTCCATCACCGCGTCTCGTCGTGATCTAGTCGCGGGAAGGCATCCGGGGTCTAATAGGGCCAACCCGGTCGGTTTTCGACCGCAGTCATTGGCAGGGCCGCCCTGACTGCTCCGGCCGAGGCCACCCGGCAACTTTCGGAGAATCGCGCTCGATGTCGCAAGCCAAGCCAACCGAGGCCACGAGCCACGGCGATGCCGAGCCAACCCGGCTCGAGGTGGATATCTACCAACTCGTGGATGACTCGACGCTCCTCGCCAACCGGACGGATGGGACCGGCTGGGATTGGTGCTGGGCCGACTATCAGCGGGATTGGATGGACGCCACTCCCTATCGTTTCGCCTACCGATGCCTGCCGCTGACCATCGCCAACCAGATCGGGTGGTGGATCAAGAACCCCGTCGGCTTCACGGCCGTTTGGGATGGCCGGGGGGAGCCGGGGAGCATCAACTTCCGCTTCGATCAGGCGGGGGATGTCTGGGGGCCCTTCATCAACAGCCAGTTCGGCCAGGGGATCATCACCTGGAACACGCCTTTCCTCTTCCGGACGAAGCCCAGGGGATCGAGGCTGCTCGTGAACGGCCCGGCCAATTACTTCAAGGAGAATGCCCACCCGCTCACCGCGGTCATCGAGAGCGACTGGATGAGGATGTCGTTCACGATGAACTGGCGGATCATGGTCCCCGGTCGGCCGACGCGATTCGAGTTCGGCGAGCCCTTATTCCAGGCCATCCCCATCCCCGTCAATCACGGGGCGAGCCTGGAGAAGGCGGTCGTCACTTATCAGAAACTCGACGACGACCCCGAGGTGGCCCAGGCCTATCGCGAGTGGAGCGAGTCTCGGCGTCAGTTCCACGAGCAGAAGGCCGTGGGGGACGTCCAGCCCGACGGCTGGCAGAAGGACTACTTCCACGGGCGGGATCTCCAGGGCCGGAAGGCCAACTCCGACCACATGACCAAGGTCAAACCCCCCGTCGTCATCGGCCTCCCCGCCGCGCGTCCGCCGAATTCGCCCGCATCCGCGGGGACCTCGTCTCCCACGAGGCCGGCTTCCCCGCAGCGATCCGTCGACTTGACAAACGTCCAGATTGCGACGGGAGCGGGCAACGTCGTGATGGCTTCCGCGGCGGGCATCCAATCCGATTCGACCGCGATTCCGGCGGGTATCGCCACCGTGCGAGTCGATGACGCCTGGAGGCGATGGATCGCCGAGAATCTGTTGCTCGGAGTGACCCCCGCGAGCCTACATGAGGCGATGATGGGGCGCGGCATCGGCAGCCAGGAAGCCAGTTATGAACTCCAGTTGGCCGCCCAGAGCCCGTATCTCCAGGGGGCGGAGAAATTTTGCAATCTCCTCAAGAGGATGAAGTGATTGCCGTGGGATCGTATCAGGTCAGGAGAAAATAAGCGAATGATGCCGTATGGCTTGGGTTTTTTTCAGGAGATGAATCGCAAGAAGACCGCCACGACGGCCACCATCCCGCCGACCATCACGAGGAGCCCGGGGATTCGCCGGCGTTTCAGGTAGAGGAGCAGCACGAGGCCGGTCAGCGAGATGACGGCCGGTGCGATGGCCGAGGCGTCGATGAGGGCCGACCAGGCCTTGCCGGTGTCGCGGCCCTTGTGCAGGTCGTTGATGACGGCGACGAAGCCGTGGTGCGTCTCCGTCAGGTCGTAACGCCCCGCCTTGCGGTCGATCGGCTCGGCCGCTTCCGAGTCTCCGACCGGCGGCGCGATCCCGACCGTCCGGGCGACGTCCCCCACGACCCGGGCGTCGCCGCTGATGTTGAGCAGGACGCCTTGAATGCCCCGGCTCCGGTCGAGCGCGGCCTGGCGGGCGCGACCGATGATGTAATCCTTGGCCATCGAGTTGAGGCTCAGCGGGCAGGGCGTGAGGCGCTCCGCCGTCCTCCCGGCCGCGTCGAGCTTCCACGCGGGCCGGGCCGTCGCCTGCCTCGATCGCGTGAGGGATAAGACCTCGGCTGCCCCTCTCAAGGCCTTTCGATCTGGCGAGCCGGCCGACGAGGTCAGGGCAGGCTCGAGGGTATCCAGACTGCGACGATCTCGCGCAAGCGGCGTGAAACCCTCGAAGGTCGCACCGAGCGTCAACGCAACCAGGCCGGCGAGCAGCCGGAAGGGATGAGACGCAATGGCCTCGACAATGGGGGCGATGGGATTGGCCGTGCCGAATGCCCGTTCCGCAAACCAGGCCGCGGCGGCGATGGCGGTGAGCGAGGCCCCGATCACTCGGAATGGGCCGTAGGCACGAGAGCGGGCTAGCAAGAGGAGCCAGGGCATCATCAAGAAGATGACCAGGAGCTGGAAGGCCTCGATCCCGAGGTTGAAGCCCAGCACGCTCGAAACTAGAGTCAAAGAATCAAATCCGAATCCGGTCAATGTCGAGGCGAATGCGAGCCCGTGGGCGAGGCCGAATCCCCCCGCGATGTAGACCTCCCGGCCGCGGAAGATCGGGACCAGGGCATGCCCGGCCGAGACCAGGATCGAAAGGGCGATCACCGACTCGACGATGGCCGAGGGGAGGCTCGCCCACCCGAGTGCGCCTATGACGAGGGTGATCGAGTGGCCGATGGTGAACGCGGTGACGACCTTGATGACACGCTCGATGGCCGGCTTCGCCCCGGCATAGTAACCCCAGCGTCTGCCCGTCGCGACGAGCGGCGCGGGGAGGATCAACACGAACCAGGAAGAGCAGGTGGTCGGTCCCCTCGGCGATGTGGCGAGTCCCGAGGCGGAACATGGCGGCGAATCCCCGGAGCCAACTTCCGCCCGAGCGGTCGATCGAGATCGAAGGATCGGTGTCGCGCATCGTGCCCAGCAGGACCGGGGCCTCGCCGGTCACGCCGTTCCGCCAGTCGCTCGCGAGCGTGACGACCGCGGTATGAGTGATCAGGTGGTGGAAGATCGCGTCATAGCGGAAGGTCAGCCGGTCCGCGGGGGCGCCGGGGGGCGGGGTCAGTGTCAACGCGACCGGCACGTCGGGATTCTTTTCGACGACCGGGGCGACGTCGCGCACCGTCGTGGTCCATACCCGCCCGTCGGGCGCGAGGGGATGGACGTGGGCGCGGACGTAATCCTTGAGTTCCTCGCCGTACAGGCGGACCACCTGCTCGGCATCCATCGGCAGCGGCTTCTCCCAGCCGAATGCCAACTCGCCGATCGGCAGGGTCGGCTCGGCGTCGATCCCGTTGCGTTGGAGACGCAGGACGATCGCCGAGTCCGGCGTCGGATGGGCCCACGCGGGGCCCGTCATTGCCAACAGCAATAAGACAGGCGCCAGGATGAGCGACCGCATCGGCGAATGAGAACTCCACATCATCGTCACTCACCCGATCTCGCGTTCGTGATGCCGAATTGGAGGGTGAATCCGATCCAGGTTGGCGTCTCCGTCGCGGCTATGATTGCGCACATTCTCTCGGCGTCGTGGTTCACGATGAGGCCGACTTTCGAGTGGTCGAACAGGGATATATCCTCAGCGTTGGCGATTCGTCCGCCCACGCCGGGATCGCCTACTGGATCAGCCGCTTCGGCGTTTCTTTCATGCCCGTCGACGGTATCAGCCACCCATCGGAAGCGAGAACTCTATTCTCTTAAAATCCGCTTCATCAACGTCGAGGAGATTTCTCGGCCCGGAGATTTCCCCTGATCGACCAACCTGAAGCCTGGTCCGTCGCCGATCCCGGGTTACACGTTCAAGCTTCTTGGCTCGATGCGGAACGGAGAGGCAACCATGAGATTGGCAGCAGCCCGATTGCCTCGAACGGGAAATCTTGGTGACGTCCGAAACTCATCGGGAGGGTGAATGGTGCGTGACACCACCGAAGAACGATTGATGTAATTTACGGGCTGATGCTCTAAGGATCGAGGCTTTCCACGGTAACTCCGAAATATGAAAAGCGAATGATGAAATAAGCTATTAATGGCGAGCCTTGTCTGTTGTCCGGCTGTCACGCGAGGTCGAAGGCATTCGATCCACTCGGTAGAATGTCAGACCCTCGGGCGGCAGCTTGACAAGGTGTTGACCCGAGGCATGTCTGGGCGAGGTATTTGGTATGCCGATGAGATTTAATTTTCTCGGAAAGTTGTTGGACTTTTTTCGGAACGTGACCTAGCGTTCCCAAGCAGGGCCACATCTCCACGCTATGTCTCTCACGGAACTGCCCAGGGATTCGCAACCATGAGAGTACTCCACGTCGATGACGACGAGGCAAGCCGATATATTGTCGGCCGCATTCTCGGGGACGCCGGTTTCATCGTCGAGTGTGCCCTGACGGGGGCCGAGGGCTTGAGCCTCGCCGCTTCGAGTCAGCCCGACCTGATCGTCCTGGACGTCAAGCTGCCGGATATGGACGGCTTCGAGGTCTGTCGACGACTCAGGGCCGAGCCGGCGACCGCGAGCATCCCCGTCCTGCACCTCTCGGCGCATTTCGTCCGGGGGCGCGACCGGGTCCGTGGACTCGACATCGGGGCGGACGCCTACCTCGCCCAGCCGGTCGAGCCCGACGAACTCGTGGCCACCGCCCGCGCATTGATCCGGGTCAAGGTCGCCGAGGACGCCCTGAGGCGATCGCGGGACGAACTTGAGGAGAAGGTGCGGCTCCGCACCGCGGAGATCGAGCGGTCCTACGACGCGACGATCGATGCGCTGGCCCGGGCCCTGGAACTCCGCGACCACGAGACCGAGGGGCACAGCCGCCGCGTCGTCGAGCTGACGCTCCGACTGGCCGAGGCCCTCGGCATCGACGAGGAGAGCCTCGTCCACATGCGTCGTGGTGCCCTGCTCCACGACATCGGCAAGATCGGCGTGCCGGACCGTGTGCTCCTGAAGCGGGGCCCGCTGGACGAGTCGGAGTGGGCCTTGATGAGGCAGCACCCGATGCATGCGATGGCCATGCTCGGCTCGATCGAATTCCTCCACCAGGCGCTGGAGATCCCGCTCTGCCACCACGAGAAGTGGGACGGTTCGGGCTACCCTCGCGGGCTCAAGGCGGAAGAAATCCCCCTGTCCGCACGCATCTTCGCCGTCGTCGACATCTGGGATGCGCTGGCGTTCGACCGCCCCTATCGCAAGGCCTGGCCCAAGCAACGGATCTGCCTGCACCTGGAAAAGCTCGCCGGCACGCATCTGGATCCCGCACTCGTCTCGACGTTCCTCTCCCTCATGCGAAGGGAGGATCGCGGGATCGCAACCGCGAGCGCGGAGCCGGTCCCCGAAGGAGAGGTCGAGCCGTTCTCCGACCACGAATTCGACCAACTGACGTTAGCGATGGATTCATCCGAGGCCGATGTCTCCTGGGAATTCCCGGTCGCGGTCGGCACGTCCTCGACGTGACGACCTCTTGCAGCCGCCCTTATCCGCGGCGATGAAGCCGCACGGTTCCCGGCTGCGCATGCTTGATTTGATCATGGCCGTAGGATCATGATCGAATGGGTTGATCGCATTTGCGGGCGATCTTCCGCCTGATGGCACCTTGATCGGGGCCCGGATCTGTGCGAGTGTGAACCGATGTGGAATCGGATCACACGCGTCATCCCTTGCGCGTGGGAGAGGTCCGTCCCGAGACATGAATGGCCTTGACCCTCACTGGGAAGTGCCTCGGGCCTCGCCGGGAAATCGAGCAGCATGACACCCTTCTCACGCCTCTTCCCCTTGTTCGGCCTGCTCTGGATGGCAACTTCGGCGTGGGCCGATTCGCCGAGGTTGACCGGGAGCACGCCCCTCGGGGTGCGTCGAGGTGCGACGGTCGAGGTGACCTTCCAGGGGACGGGGCTGGGCGATCATCCCAGGCTCGTTGCCCCCTTCGGGTTCCGGCTCGAGGAGTCGGCCGGGAGCAGCAGCGAGGGGACGAAATGGGCGGTCCGCCTGGTCGCCGACGCCGGGACGCCGGTCGGGGTCTACCCGGTGCGAGTCGTCACGGAGGCGGGGATCTCTAACCCGCTTTTGTTCGCGGTCGGCCAGGTAGAACAGGTCTCCGAGGTCGAGCCGAATAACGCGGCAATGTCTGCGCAGGCCATCCCGAACCCCGCGGTCGTCGAGGGCGAGTGCCCCGGTAACGACCGCGACTTCTACCGTTTTCAAGGTCACAAGGGCGACCGGGTCGTGGTCGACGCCCTGGGGGCTCGAATCGGTTCGGAAGTGGATCCGATGATCCGGCTGACGACCGCCGGCGGTCGCCTGGTGGCCTCGGCCGATGACACTCCGGGGCTCGTCACCGACGCTTATTTGACGGCCATGCTGCCGGAAGATGGGGCCTACCTCCTGGAGTTCTGCGACTCGCGATATGAGGGAGCGGGGCGGACCGTCTATCGACTGACGATTGGCTCGATCCCGTTCGCCGGGGAGGTCCACCCCTTCGTGGCGCCTCGCGGTCAGAACACCGCCCTGGAACTGCGCGGGGGGACCCTATCCGCCGAATGCCTCTTCGCCCTCCGGACCCCCTCCGACCCGAAGCTGGCGACGTTCCAACCGGCGATTCCCGCCCGCCTGATCGGCGATCCGGCCTGGGCCAATTCGGATCTAGATGTGGAACTGCCTGCGCCGATCCCGCTGGGACCGGCCGTCACCATCCTCGAGTCGGCCGATCCGACGCAGGAACTTCCCCCGCTCAGTCCGCCCGCCACGATCCTGGGCCGGCTCTCGAAGGCCGGCGAGCGTGACGAGTTCACCATCGCGGCGCCGCCGGGGAGCAAGTACGAGGTCCGCGTCGAGGCCTGGGGGCTCGGCTCGGCCCTCGACGCCCAGTTGCGGGTCTTCGACGAGGGGGGTAAACGCCTCGGCGAGAGCGACGACGGCAAGCCGGGGCAGGGGCGTCGGCAAGGGGGAGGGGGCGGCGGCCGTCGCGCGGCGCCGACCTCGACCGACCCGACGTTCGACCTGACGATGCCGAAGGATCAGGGGCGGGTCAAGCTCGTGGTCAAGGACCTGGCGGATCGGGGGGGCGTCGGATTCTCCTATCGTCTGGTCGTGGAGCCGGCCTCGCCCAGCTTCAAGCTTGCCCTCGATGAGTGGCAGGCCGCGATCCCCCGCGGGGGCCTCGCTCTGATCCCCGTCACGGTCACGCGAGCCGGCTACGACGGGCCGATCGCGCTCGAAGTCCAGGGGGTCCCCGCCGACTCCAGGGTGACGGCCTTGCTGGGCACGGTGCCCGCCGGCCAGACGCGGGGACTACTGGCGTTAAAGGCCGATGCTCAGGCCGACTTCCCACCCCGCGAACTTCAAGTCGTGGGGAAGGGGGAGGATGGGCGGGCCGTCGTCGCCTCGGGGGTGACCGTCTTCTCGAAGCAAACGATGACGGTCCCCGGCTTCGGCATGTCGGGGACGATCCCCAGCTATTCTCGCCCGACGACTTCCCTCTTTGCGGCCGTCTGCAAGGCTGGCCCGATCCGCCTCAAGCCTGAGATAGACCGCCTCGTCGTGCCCCGTGGAGGTTCGGTCGAGGCCACGCTGCAAGTCGAAAAGACAGGCGAGGATCAGGCGGCGTATAAACTCGTTTCGCCGACGGCTCCGACCGGCCTGACCGTCGCGGAGACTGAAATCGCCGCAAAGGACTCGACGGCCAAGGTCCGCATCACGGTGGCCAAGGATGCACCGCTCGGCCCGGCGGCGGTCGGGTTGATCGCGCGGGCCGGGAAGTCGGAAACGCCCGTCGCCTCGACCCTGATCACGGTCGAGGTCGGCAAGGCCCCTTGAGTCCGCTCAGGCCAGCAGCGGCATGATCGGCGAGCCGTAAGAGACGGGGACGGGCTGGTCGAGGTGGTTCCGCAACTCGGTGGCCGGGTCGATCCCCATGCAGTAGAACATCGTGGCGGCGATGTCGTCGGGCGTGCAGGGGTCGGTGGTCGGGTAGGCCGCCGAGCGATCCGAGGCCCCGTAGACGAACCCGCGTTTCATGCCGCCGCCGGCCATGAGGAGGGTGTAGCACTGCGGCCAGTGGTCGCGGCCGGCGTCCTTGTTGATCTTGGGCGTGCGGCCGAACTCGCCCGTCCAGACGACGAGGGTGTCGTCGAGGAGGCCGCGGGCCTCGAGGTCCTCGATGAGTGTCGGCAAGGTCTGCTCGGTGGTCGGCAAGAGGCTGCTGCGCAGAAGCTTGAAGTTGTCGCTGTGCGTGTCCCAGCCGACGATCCCGGGCGAGTAGAAGACGGTCACGAACCGGACCCCCGCCTCGATCAGCCGACGCGCCATGAGCACGCTCTGTCCGTAAGGTGAGCGGCCGTAACGCTCGCGGAGGCGAGGATCCTCGGCCTGGATGTCGAACGCCCGCTGGGTCTCGCTCGAGGTCAGCAGCGACAGCGCCTTCTTCTGGTAGGCGTCGAGGCCGCGGACCGTCGCCAGCGAGTCCTGGAGCCGGGAGTACGCCGCCAGCCCAGACGACAGGGCCTTGCGCGAGGTCACGCGGTCGAGGGGCACCTCGATCGGCAGCGTCAGCTCCTCGACGGAGAAATCCGAGGCGTTCGGATCCTTCGTGATGAACAGCGGGTCGTGCTCGCTGCCGAGATAGCCGGCGAACTGCCCGGGGGTGCGGAACACGCCGTCGGCGATCATCCAGGGCAGGGAGACGGTGGTGGGCACCCGATACGAGGTCGGCCCGAGCTTGCTCACGATCGAGCCGTAACCCGGATAGTCGGACGACGAGGCCGTGGCCGAGACGATGTCGACCCGAGGGCGCTGGCCTGTGAGCGAGTAGTAAGCCGCGGAGTTGTGGGCGCTCGTCTTGTGGTTGACCGACCGGACCACCGTCATGTGGTGCATGATCCGGGAGACCTTGGGGAGCAACTCGCAGACGTTGAGGCCGGGGAGGCTCGACGGGATCGGCTTGAATTCCCCGCGCAGCTCGGAGGGGCCATCCGGCTTCATGTCGAACGTGTCCTGCTGGGGCACGCCGCCGAACTGGTGCAGGAAGATCACGGACTTGGCCCGGACCTTGAGCCCGGATTTCGCCTCGGCACGCAGGGCCGAGGGCAGGGTCAATCCCAGAGTGCCCAATGCTCCGACCTGGAGCACCTGCCGGCGTGTGGCCAGGCCGCGACGAAAGTCCACGCATGCTCGTCCATCGGACATCGCCGTGACCCTCCCAGACGTTGACGTTTAGGGGCTTGGTTCAACGATGGTCCCGGAGTCGGGCAGGAGCCACCCAACATCCGGCCAACCTGATCCTCGTCCCGATTCAGATATCGGGCGGACCAGTTTCAGTCCCGCGGTCAATTTTGGGACTTACGAAGTCAACGCTTGTTGAATATAGTAAGATTCCAGCCTGGATGCCACGCCTCATCGAGCATCAAATAACGAGTCTTCTCCGGCGCAACCTCCTCTCCGAAGCGCCGGGGGCCGACTCCCGCGAATCGGTTCGAGACCGTCGACCTCCTTCCTCGCCCCGGAGAGCCTGTCCATGCTCACCCGCCTGGTCCGACATTCGACGTGGCTCATCCTCGGGTGTTGCCTGACGCCGGTCTCGGCTGAAGAGGCGGCGAAGCCCAATAGCATCATCATCGAGCCCCCCGGCGTCGTCCTGGACGGGAGCCGGGATTCGGCCCAACTAATCGCGACGGGCGTCTACCCCGATGAGGCCCTACGCGATCTGACGCATCAGGCCGAATGGTCGAGTTCGGCCCCCGCCGTCGTCGATGTCCATTCCGACGGCCGGATCGAGCCCCGAGGCGATGGCGAGGCCGAGATCAGCGTCCGCTTCGGGTCGACCGAGACGAAGACGGTTGTCCGCGTCAAGAATGCCGGCAAGGCGCAACCGATCGGCTTCGCCCATGAGGTCCTGCCGGCTCTGACCAAGGCAGGCTGCAATATGGGGGCCTGCCACGGCACCCCCACGGGCAAGAACGGCTTCCGCCTCAGCCTTCGAGGCTACGACCCGGAACTCGACTTCACCACTCTGGTGCGGGAATCCAGCGGCCGACGCACCAACCCCCTGAACGCCGCGTCGAGCCTGATCCTCCTCAAAGGGACTGGCGTGGTGCCCCACGAGGGGGGCCAGAGGTTCGGCGTCTCGGCGACGACGTATCAGGTGCTCCGCGACTGGATCGCCGAGGGGACCAGAGCCGATCGAGCCGAGAACCCCGCGCTCGTCGGGCTCGTCGTCACGCCGCCGACGCGGATCCTGGACGCCCCCGCCCGCGAGCAGCAACTCGTCGTCCGGGCGCAGTTTGCGGACGGCTCGAGCCGGGACGTGACGCGGCTGGCACGCTACGGCACGACCGACGCCTCGATCGCCGGCGTCGACGACGGCGGCCGCGTCACGAAGGTCGAGCGGGGTGAGGCGTCCATCCTCGTCTCTTATGAGCACCTCGTCTCGACGGTCCGCATCCTCTTTCGCGAGGAGGTGCCGGGCCTGGTCTGGAACGACCCGGTCGAGAACAACTTCATCGATCAGCACGTCTTCGCCAAGCTCAAGCTCCTGCGCATCGCCCCGTCGGAGCTGAGCGACGACGCCGAGTTCTGCCGCCGGGTCTATCTCGACACGATCGGCATCATCCCCACGCCGGAAGAGGTCGTCGCGTTCCTGGACGACAGCCGGGCCGACAAACGGGCGAAGCTCATCGACGACCTTCTCGAACGGCCCGAATATGTCGATTTCTGGACCCTGAAGTGGGCCGATAGGCTCGGCTGCAACCGCCGGTTCGTGGGTGTGAAGGGGGCCGTCGGGTTCCATCGCTGGATCCGCGACCAGGTGGCCGCCAACGTGCCGCTCGATCGGTTCGTCCGCGAGATCGTGACGGCCCAGGGACCGAACTTCACGCATCCGCCGGCCAGCTTCTATCGCCGGATCCGGACCCCCGAGGACGCCGTGGAGACGGTCAGCCAGCTCTTCATGGGCGTGCGGCTCGGGTGTGCCAAGTGCCACAACCACGTCGCCGAGCGCTGGACGCAGGACGACTATTACAGCATGGCCGCGTTCTTCAGCCAGGTGTCTTACAAGAACGGGCCGCAGAACTTCGCCCAGTACAACAAGGAAGAGACCGTCTATCTGCAGCCCGAGACCGAGATCCGCCAGCCTCGCACCGGGGCCGTGATGAAGCCCAAGGCCCTGGGGGCGTCGGCGTCGGAACTCAAGCCGCACGAGGATCGCCGTGAATCGCTGGCCGAGTGGCTCATCGCCCCGTCGAACCCCTTCTTCGCCAAGGCGTCGGTCAATCGGCTCTGGTATCACCTGATGGGCCGGGGGATCGTCGAGCCTGTGGACGACTTCCGCGAGTCGAACCCGCCCGCCTCGGCCGAACTCCTGCAGGCCCTGGCCGACGACTTCGTCGAGCACGGGTTCGACTCCAAACGCACCATCCGCCTGATCCTCAACAGCCGCGTCTACCAGCTCTCGTCGCGGTCGAACGCGTTCAACGAGAAGGATCAACGCTACTTCTCGCACGCGACCGTGCGTATGCTCTCGGCCGAGCAACTCCTCGACTCATCCTGCCAGGCGACGAAGGTCCCGGAGAAGCTCTTCAACCTACCGGAAGGCTCGCGGGCGTCCCAGGTTCCCGACGGCGAGCTCGTCCATCCGTTCCTGAAGAACTTCGGCCAGCCGGCGCGGACCGAGGCCTGCGAGTGCGAGCGCGGGACCGCCTCGACGCTGGAGCAGGCACTCCAACTCGTCGGCGGTCGCACGCTCCACGGCAAGGTCATCGCCCCCAAGAATCGTATCGGTGAGCTGCTTGATTCGGGCGCGGACGACTCGAAGCTCGTCGACCAACTCTTCCTCGCGACGCTGTCGCGTCGGCCGGTCCTTTCGGAGCGATCGCTCGCCCTGACCAACCTCGGCGGCTCCCCCGCCGAGCGTCGCAAGGCCGCCGAGGATCTCCTCTGGTCCCTGATGAACCACCCGGAGTTTCTGCTCCAGCATTGATATCGATCACAGGCACCGTGGTCGCCAACTCATGGGAGGCCGGTTCCAGGACGATCGGCTCCCCGACGCGGATCGGGCCGCCGACCAGCACGTCGGCGCCGATGCCGCACTTCCGGGCGAGGTACTTCCAGATCTCGACCCTTCCCGAGTGCTTCACGATGCGGGCGCAGGGAGGCCACACTTTCCGGCCTCGCAGGACGATATGCTTGCCGATCCGAAAGCGTTGGCCGACAAGATCGTTGAGGTCGATGCCGCGCGTTACGAGGTTCCTTCGCAGCTCGGCGGGCTCGAGATTCACGCCATGCTCGCTGGCCAGGGCATCGAAGTGCTCCTGCTGGATCAGCGTCACATGGGCATCCCACTCGCTCTCGCCCGAGTGGAACCCGCGACCTGTTGCATATCGGTCGCCCACGATCCCGACGTTCGCGATCACCTCGATGGCCTCGTGCGAGGCCATCGGCATCAGGCTGGCTGGTGAAGTGAGGATCGCCGTAAGCATGGGGAGTTCGATGGAGCAGTCACGATCCGCGAGTGAGACTCGTGAACGCGTTGAATTGGAACGTGTTATCAGTAGGTGATGGGTTGCCGGGTGATGGAAGTCGGAGGTATCTACGGCAGCTTTTTCGTACGTCGTGATCGATCATACCAACACCATGTTCAGCCGGGCTTTCGTCCCCAGGCCAGATGGACGATGAAGGTTGCGGTGAGGTCCGGGTTGTTAACCAGGGCCTCGCCCGATTCGGGTGCGGATAAAGTCTTGAGCCGGCGACAGGTCGCCTCATCCACGTGGTCGGAGGTTCGCTTCACGAGATTCTTCAAATATTCGGAGAGGTAAGTGCGCTCATCCTCCCCGAGGGGAGCGGCCCGATCATGGGTGTAGGTGCGTAGGGCGAAATCGGCGAGTCCCGCCTCGCGAAATACCGGACGAAGGTCCCGGCCCACGTAAAACTTACGCGGCTCCTCGGTGTCCTCCGCCAGGCTTTTCAACTCGGCCGTCCGCACGGCCAATTCGACCTCGACGGGCCAGGGGAGGATCGCCTGATGGAGCGTGTCGCTCTCCAGCACGGCGACGATGCCCCCCGGCCTGGTCACGCGCAGCATGTGGCGCAAGGCCTCGACCGGGCTGGGGAGGCTGTAGAGGCTCTGGGCGCACCAGCAGAGGTCGAAGGCCCCGTCGGGGAAGGGCAGGTCGTCGATGGGGGCGCAGGCGAATTCCACGTTCGGGCCGAGGTTGGCCGCGCGGGCGACCTCGAGATACTTCGGGATCAGGTCCACCGCAACGACTCGCCCGCTCGGGCCGACGCGCTCGGCCAGCCAGGGGAGATACGCGCCGTCGCCGCAGGCCATGTCGAGGACGGTCTGGCCCTCGCCGATCGGCAGGGAGTGGACGATACCGCGGAGTTCCTCGGCGAAGGCGCGGTGGTAGGCGGCGAGCATCCGCTCATAGCCCGGCAGTTGGCTCTTCATGCCCGGTTCCAGGTGGTTGGGGATTGGCTCGGCCGTCGCGCAGCATACCGGCAAGCGATCGGCCGACTCGACTCCGGGGATCCTTGATCGGGGCCCGCCGTCGGGAAGTGATTCCCGACGGCGGTCGACCTCGACGCCTAACCACCCAGCACGAATGATGCCTCGGGGCGTCGGATCCGGCAGGGTTCAGCGAGGAGGAGCCGGGAGTTCCGAGCCATCGGGGACGCAGACGACCTCCCCCGACGGTAGGCGATAGGCCGTCCCGAGCCGTTCGCCCGAGCCGGATAATTCCTCGCGGCTCAGCCGATACTTCGGGATCGAGCGGGCTTCCTGCAGCGGGACGGACGACGAGGCCGCGTCGGGCTTGTTCCCTTCAGTGGCAACCGAACGCCGGCGCGAAGCCCCCGCGAAGACGATCAGCAGGGCGATCGAGAAGACCATCCAGAGGTCGAACAGATTGACCAGGCCGGCCAGGGGATCGTCGTCTTCCCGGGATTCCCAGCGGCGTGGGCGTCGGCTACGCATGGGCGGACTCCCTGGCGACGTCGCCGCTGGTGGAAGTCGCCTTGTCATGGGTCGGCGGCGCGACCGCGTCGAGGACGAATTCGAGGTCGGCGACGTCCTGGTCATACCAGTTCCGCCGGACGATCCCCGCGGCGTAGGCCGCACCGCCGACGAGCAGGCCGAAGACCGTCGACGTGAAAGCAATCTCCAGGTCGCCGGCCAGCGCGGCGAGGTCATCCGAGGCCAGCCCCCGGAGCGCCGGGCCGAGCGGCAGCAGCGTGCCGATCAGCCCGAGCATCGGCCCGACGCGCGTGGCGAACGAGAGGACCGAGAGCCGACGATCCAGGGTTAGTTCTAGGTCATCGAGCGCCTTCCTCGCCCCGACCGGCGAGCGACCCGCGAGTCGCACGACCTCGCGGAACCGCGCGGGGATGTCCGTCGGCAAAGGCTCCCGGTTCGACGAAGGCCCATTCTCCTCCTTGAGATGCGCGAGCAAATCCTTCCACTCGACCCGACCTCGCCTGCGGTCGAGGGCCTCTCCCAGGAGGCCCCCGACCATCCAGATCGCGGCGGCCGAAAGCAGCATCAGCAGCACGAGCACCGGCGCGAGCAGGATGCCGGTGGCCGTGAACAGAATCTCGGCGATCCGATCCGTCATCCGACCTTCCTCCTCAGCACGAAGCCGCCGATGAGGAGTATGACCGCCGCGCCCGCGAGGGGCCCTAGCGGCGACCACGATGATGGTGGAGGAGCAGCAGGCTCCATCCTCGCCCCCCGGACCGGCGTCGCTGCCGTGGGAGCCGGGCCGGCCGGTGCCGCTGCGGGAGCGGGTGCCGCCGCCGACGGGCTATCGGATTTCGCCGTCGCGGGAGGTTGGGCCTCGGCTTTCGCTTCGCCCCCGCCCGCCGAAGGCGTAGACGCGGCTGGGGCCGTCGCCGAGGCGGGCAGGGGCGCTGGGCCTGGTGCCGGGCCGAGCGCGACCAGGGTCGCGGCAGGCTTGTCGGCCGCTTCGATCCGGGTGTGATAGCGTTTCCCCAGGTCGGCGAGATCGGCGGAGCTTGCGTTTGCCAGCGTACGCTCGACGTACTGGAGGAGCGGGACGTTCCCTCCGCTGCGTAGGCCGCCGTTGTCGCCGTGACGGACGACCGATCGAGCATAGCCCTCGGCCAGGCGCCTGGAGGTCTCGGCGTCGGCCTTCCAGTAGCCTTTTCGGATCGACTCGAGCATCGTCGAGGTCAGCTCCTGGAAGGCGAACGGGTTCTCCGACTCGAACCAGGGGCGGATCGAGAGTCCCAACTCGTCCTTCACGAAGATGGCGTCGATCTGCTCCCAGGTCTGGCGCGGGACACTCCCCTCGCGGACGACCTCCCAGCCCATGGCGTTGTTCACCATGTTCGAGATCTGGTCGGCCCCGGCGTATCCTTCCTTCATCATCCCCTCGATCCACTTGCGGTTGAACAGCCGCACGCGGAACTCGCGGGCCAAGGCGTCCTCGGCGCGGACGATCCCGGCCTTGTCGAAGTCGCGGACGTCGGAGAAGAGGTACTCCGGCTTCCTCCCCGTGACCCGCTCGACGGCCGCCGCGAGCTGGCCGCCGTGGAGCCACATATATTTATTCGCGAGCGGGCCGGTCATGTGGTCGGACCAGCTCCGCAGGACGGTGTCGGTCCCCTGCATCTGGCGGTCGTAGGCCTCGGGCGCGGGCTCTCCCCAGTGGCCCTTGGTGTAGACGTTCTTCGCCTCGGCGAGGTAGTAGTCGATCACCTCCTCGCGGGTCGTCCAGGAGCCGGATTGCTGGATGAATGCGGAACTCCCCGCCGACCCATACTCGCCCGGCTGGACGCCGAAGATCCGGGCCCGCGACAGGGCGTCGGCCCTGGCCGGCTCCACCCCCTTCGCGAGGAGCTCGCTCTTGACGCGTTCGGAGTTCGCGGCGACGGTGTTCCCGTCCTCCTTCAAAGCGGCCACCATGCGAATGGCCTTGTCGATCAACTCGAGCCTCCCGGGGAGGTTGAGCGCGTAGAGGCCGCCGGGCGCGACGAAGACGTCGACCCTCGGGTGCCCCAGAACCGCGGCCGGGATGATGCGGACGTCGTTGACGAGGTCCCGGTCGTCCCAGACCGGCTCGACGCCCAGGCAGTGGAGGATCTGGGCCTCCATCACGCCGAAGTCGCGGAAGGTGGCGTGCGGGCGGAGGTCGAAGGCGATCTTCTCCGGCAGTCGCCCTTTCTCCTTCAACGACTTCGCGAACATCTCGTCGATCAACTTCTTGCCGAGTTCCCACGAGGGCCGCGTCGGGACCTCCTCGGGGTTGAGCATATACAGATTCCGCCCCGTCGGCACGGCCCCGGGGTTTCGGATCGGGCTATTGACCGGGCCCGGCTCGATGTAGCGGCCGTCGAAGGCCGACATCAGGTTGTCGATCTCGTTCGTCGTCTTCCGGAACCGGGTATTCAGGTCGACGGCCAGTTCGAGCCCCTTGATCGCCTCGGCGGGGGGTTGATCCGACTTCGCGCCGATCGCCACGAGGGCGTCGGCCGGCGAGACCTTCCGACGCACCACGAGTTCCACGGCCTCCTCGGCCTTCTTCCGCAGGTAGAGCACGCGGTCGCCCGGGAGCCGGGACTCGGCCTCGGGGACGGGCACGACCTTGCCGAGGGCGTCGAGGAACTTCCGCTTGAGGATCGTCGTCAGGAAGGGGACCATCAAATCGTCGCGGGGCGGCTCGCCCAGGACATGCAGGCTGACCGGCGTCGTCTCCCCCTCGATCTCGTGGAGGTACTCGACGACCTTGTGGATCTGCTCGGGCGAGATCGAGCCCTTCGGAAGGTCGCCGAGCCCGGCCTCCTTCGCCAGGTTCAGCCGGGCGACGTCCTCGCCGATCTGGCGGCGGAACCCTTCGCGGAGCGCCCCTTCCTCCAGGGAGTCCCACTTGTCGATCATGCCGTGGAGGTTCAGGAGGTCGTCGGAGAGCCCGGCGGTGACGATCGGCGGCGTGAGGTGGCCGAGCGTCACGCCATAAACCCGGCGCTTGACCGGGGCGACCTCGCCGACGTTGTCGATGATCCAGGGGTTGATGTTGGGGATCGCCCCCATCAGGACGTCGGGCCAGTCGCGGTCGGTGAGCCCCGCCGTGTTGGCCGGCAGGAAGAACTCCGAGCCGTGGGTCCCGAAGTGGACCATCGCGTGCGGCTTCAACTCCTCCTGGATCCAGAAATACGTGGCGATATAATTATGCGGCGGCGGGACGAGCCCGTTGTGCAGGACCGACGGATCCTGGGCCTCTCCTCGCAAGGGCTGGGGTAGCATCGTCACGTTGCCCATCTCGATCCTCGGGATGACGATGAACTCGCGCCCCTTGTCGTCCTTCCAGACCATCGCCTTGCCCGGGGCCGGGCCCCAGTGCTCGACCACCTTGGCGCGTTCGGGCGGTGCAACCCGTTTCTCCAGCCACCCGAGGTACGTCTCGACCGGCAGCAAGACGGCGCGGCCACTGCGGGCGAGGCGGTCGAGCTCCGCGACGTTCCACATGCCGTACTGCCGGCCGTGGTCGACGAGGCGGTCAATCAGTGCCTTCTCGTCGTCGGGGACGTCATTCAACGCATAACCGTCCGCCTTCAAACGATGCAGGACCTTGACCATGCTGCGCGGGGCGTGCAGGTGCATGCCCGTCGAGCTGCCGCGCATCAGTTCGTTCGCGCCGGCCTCGCGGTCATAGTAGATGAATGCGATCCGCTTGTCGGTGTGCGGCGTCTTCCGCAGGGCAATCCAGGACGTCGCCCGCTTGACGATGTGATCAATCCGCTCCGGGATCGGCGTGAAGTCCTCGGATCCGCCCCCGCCGTGCACGGTCCCCGCGCCGACGAGGGGCTCGATGGCGCCGAGGTGCTCCTGCCCGATCACCTGGAAGGCGGCGTCGCCCGGCGTGAAGCCCCCGAGCTTCTCGTGCCAGTCGGCGATGGAGCTGCGGCGGAAAAATAGGGAGTGCATGTGGAGGGCGTCGAACGTCTTGCGGTACTCGACCGTCTCGCTGCTGTGGCAGGTGTGGACGACGACGTCGGGCTTGAACGCGGCGATGGCCGCACCGCCGGCGGGCCCGCTGTCGATGAACCCGGCCGATAGGACGCCCACGCGTTCGAAGGCCCGGACCAGGGCGTCGACCACCTTCGGCTGCTGGAATTCCAGGTGCGCCGCGTGGACGGCCACGGCGACTCTCGGCAGTTTCGCGGGGTCGCGGCCCCTGGAGGCCGACCATTGCAGGAACGCGTCGAGCGACTTGAACCGCCCCGGATGGTCGGGGTGATAGGGGCCCTTGAGGCTCGCGTCGACCTCGGCGGGGGGCAGGATCTCGCCGGGTCGGCCCAGGTACTTCACGCCGACGTAGATCAGGAAGCGACGGAGGTTCTCGCGCGAGCGAGGGAGGTACTTCCCGATCTCCTCGTCGGTCTCGACGGGATTGGTCTCAGCCCCCTTGAAGAAGGCGACGGCCCCGGCCCCCTCGCGGCCCACGGCGAAAATCCGGGGCGGCTTGGGGGACTTCTTGGCGGCGAGGAAGACGTCGCGATAGGCGTCGGCGTCCTCCTCGCGCGTGTGCTGGACGAAGACGAGGCGGTAAGGCGTGAGATCCGCCTTCCCGTCGCCGATCGCCGTGTCGGGGACGTATTCCAGCTTCAGGCCGAGCCCTTCGGATGCGGCCTGGAGCTGCTCGAAGACGCCGCCGTGCAAGCCGATGAAAGCGAGGCGCGGGGGCTCGTCCACCGCCTGTCCCCTCGCGATGCCCGCCACGATCACTAGGGCCGCCCCGACGATGAGGGCGGCTCGCGTTGAATGAGAGATGTAACGGCGCATATCAGTACTGGTCGCTCCCGATGACCTCGCCGCCGTTCCGGGTGGCGAGCGCCCACCAGACCGTCTGGCTGACCGAGTCCTTCGCGAAGGCGACGTGGCCGTCGCCGAAGAGGACGTCCACGCCGCCGGGGTGGAAGCTCCTGGCCGAGTACAGGCCGTTGGTGTCGCCGGCGCAGTCGGCCTTCTTGCTGTTGGGGGGCCAGTAGTGGTTCACGGTCGAGCCGCCCGACATGCTGCCGTGGAACCAGCGGCTCCCTCGCGTCCCGCTGTAGGCGGGGATGGCGTCGCACGCGGCCTCGGTGAACGTGGAGCTATAGCCGCCGCCCCCCTTGTAGTGGCCGAGCAGGTCGAAGGCGGCCGGGGCCGTCGCGTCCACGCCGTTGCCCTTGATCGACTCGACGAAGGCGGACGTGTTCGAGAGCCCGTCGGTGATCTCGGCGAAGCGGACCTGAGACCCGTCGAACATCAGGCCGTTGCCCGAGCCCTTGGCCATCGTCCCGGTGCCCGCCACGGCGAAGTAGTTCGTCGGGCCCATCGCCGCCGTGACGCGGTCCTGCTTGCGGTCGCTCGGGCACATGTAGGCCGGGATCATGAACGCGATGGCCGTGGTGTTGGCCATGTCGTAGTTGTTCCGCGCATTGGGGGCGGTCGAGTGGTCGAAGTTGATCACGTTGTAGAGCGTCGAGCCCTCGAGCTGCGGGAGGAGTTGCGCCAGCGAGGACCAGTAGTGCGGCGAGTTCGTGCGGGCCGAGGGGAGCCGCCCGTGGACCCCTTCGTAGTTATGCACCGCGAGGCCGATCTGCTTCAAATTGTTGGTGCACTGCATCCGCCGGGCGGCCTCGCGTGCGGCCTGGACGGCCGGCAAGAGGAGGGCAATCAGCACGGCGATGATCGCGATCACGACGAGCAGTTCGATGAGGGTGAATCCGCGATGCTTCATGAGGACCTTTCGTGGTGGGTCTGCGGGCTTACGTCGGCCGCTTGCTGATAGGCAGGAAGACATCGCCGAATTGCAAGTTGCATGCCCCCGACGAATGACAGATCTAAGTCGCGGTAGTCATTAAGTTTTGTGATAATGACAACGCGGTCGCCGGCAGATTTTGCGGCGGATTAATGTCCATCTGTGGACATTTTCTGTCCGATTCCGGTCGGATCAGAGATTTCGAGGTGCGCAGCGTCGCTCGATGGGGTCGTCCGGTCTGCTCCGCGACCACCGTCGCGAGAAATGGGGATGACGTCTTCGCCCGCTGGTTAGGGCTTTGTCTCGAGCGTCGGATCGGCCGCTTGCAGGGCTTTCATCAGGTCCTCGGTCTTGCCGCCCCTGTAGTAGACCCGCTCGTCATGCGACTTACCCGCGGCGAAGGCCCCGGGGCCTTGCCTCACAGCGTAGAGTTCGATCTCAAATCGCGAGTCATCCTCCTTGGTGAGATCCAGTTGACCCAGGACAACCCATTTCGCCGGATGCTTGTCCCGCTTCGCCGGCAGGAGTGAGCTGCGGAGCTCCTCCCAATGCTCGCGCGGGACTTCGATCTCTCGCTGCTCGCCCGACCTCATATCCACGTAGCTGGCCTTCATCTTTCGGATGCCATCGACCTTCGGCAGCGGATCGACGAACGGCTCGCTCCTCTGGATGCAACCATTCAGAATAAATATGAAAATACAGGGAAGTATCGTATGTCTTAGCATGGAGAGTTTCACTCGCGGCGATGAACCAAGCGTTAACGGACCTACCGCGTTGCCTGTGAGTCGGCTCCACTCAAACTCGCTGCGTGTACCAGGCGCGGATGAGGCCGGTCTGGAGGAATTGGATCGGAGTGTCGAAGCCGCCGGCCGAGATGATCTCCCCGACTTCATCCGGTGGCAGCACGGCCACATCGCGGTCGTACGCCGCACTCATTCGCTCGATGGCCTCGGGCGTGAGATCCCCGGCCGCCATGACGCGGAACCAAACCTTGCGCAAGCTCACGTAGGTCGCCGGGCTCGTGGCGGAGGACAGGTCTGCGTTCACCAGGAATCCGCCGGGTCGGAGTCGTGCGGCGATATCGCGGAAGTAGCCGGTCCGTGCGTCCTGCTTGAGGAGGAACTGGGAAACGAGCAGCGACGTGGCCGCGTCGAACGGCTCCGTCGGCGGGAGCGTCTCGAGGTAGCCCTCGTAGAATTCGCAGCGTTCGGCGATCCCGCGTTCCGTTGCCTTCCGGCGACAGACGTCGAGCATCGGCGCCGACGGCTCGACCACGACGAAGTTCCATCCCGGGAAACGCTCGGCGAGGTACATCACCTCCGGGCCCGTCCCCGCGCCGACGCAGAGGATCCGCGCATCGGCCGTGAGGTCCGCCAGCACGGCCGCGATGAGCAGATGGAGGGCGTCCCGCATCGGGGCCATCTTCGACCATTGCTGGTCGTAGCCCGATGCGCATTTCTCGTCGAAGACCGCCTGCAGTTCTTCTCGTTCCATGAGCCTACCGGGGAGAGGTTCGCTGATCTCAGTCTTCTCCCCATCATCGCCGAAGGTCCCAGGCCTGGCAATCTGCCCCGAGTCACACAGGCCGACCTTCTCGGCACCGTCCGCAGGGGAGTGCTTCTACCTCGTGGAGGGTAGACCCCCCGCCAGTAGCGACGGTCCAGGCTCAGGGCGTGGATGAGCAGGATCGGCGTCCCTTTGGCCCGGTTATCCCTGGCGAGGGTTTCGTGGTCGCCGAGCGGCATGGCCGACTCGGTGACGCCGCGGAGTCGCTCCGTACGCTCCGAGGCCAGGTAATCGGCGACGGCGCGACCGTGACGGCCTTCTTGAAGATCTCTCGTCATCGGTCGCGCCGTCGCCGACCATGTCCTGGCGTTGGGAGGCGGGAGCCCGGAGGATGCGGCCTGCCGGCTCCAGGTCGACGAGTCGGGCCAAGGCCGGCGGGAGTCGCGGTCGTATGTCCAGCGATTGGCGTCCGCGGGGCGTTCATCGCCGGTGGGCACGGCTTCCGATTTTCTCCGGAGTTCAGGCCCGTCCCGCGTGACCAAGGAGATGCCGCCAGGACGGTCGCGATTGCCGCGACTCCATCCCGTTGGGCAAATTTTCGCAGTTCAATTCCTGGAGCATGCTCCGCCCTTGCGGGCCTGCCTACCGAATTGCCTGAGTTGGGAGGCCGAATAGCGCACCACCGTGCCGCGGGCAACAGACCGTCGCGGGAAGATCGCCGACACTTCCGCCCACTCCCAGATCTGCGATTCTTCCGAGGAGAAGAAGAGGATCAGGTTGCCGAAGGTGGCGAAGATGCGTTCGTCGAGACATAGCCGCCCCTTGCGATCATGCCGATAGAGGACGACGTCCAGCATCACGGAATGAGTCATGGCTGTCGATGGATAACGTGTTCAATTATCCCGTAGTGAGGAAGCCGGAGCAGATGCCCGCGGCGGTCAGGATCCCGCCGTGGAGACTTCGAGGCCCGGGAATATGCTCCCTCTTCCGATTTCCATTGCATCGTCATCGATGACAACTAAACCCCATCGGAGGGGTCGCCAACGTATCGTGGCTCCTTACCATACGCAATTCTATCCGACATGTGACGGCTGGGCAAGCTTGGAAGAGCGGGGGATGAGGGATGAGTGGCGACGCCCCTGGGGACGAGTCTCGGCAGTTAGCTAATCTCCAAGCCGAGGTGCAGGGGCAGGGCGGAGATGGTTGTCGCAACGAATTCTGTCGGTGTCGCCATGCTTGTCGCGACGGCCGAAGACATCTTCGCCGTTGGAATGAGGGAGCGTTCCAGGGACTTCACCGAAGACTGGTGGGCTTCATCCTTAACGGCGAGCCAAGGTGGCGTGCCATACGCTTTCGGAAGACTGCTGATGCGCCGGATTTTCAACGCCCTCAGGGTGTCAATTGTGCTCCGGATGTCAGGTTGATCTGTTCATTACAACTTGTGATTGGCCGGATCTCACCCCATAGGATTGTACGGGTGACAATAACCGCATTCGGGTTTGCCATGCCAACTGATAATCGCTAGTATTTTGAATGAGTCTCTAGAGTGATCATCTCGGTGTAATTAACAAGTTGAATATTTGATGGAGTAAAATTGATGGCACGCCCCAAGATGGGACAATTGCCGAAATCTCCCGAAGAGCGATCCGAGCGGGAAACTGTCATTCACATGAAGGGTTCGCCCGAGTATGTAGATTGGCTAGAGAACGCGCATCGCGAGACGCACATCCCCAAGGTCCAAATCTTCCGCTTGGCGCTCGCAACATGGGCCGCCAAGAACGGCCTCTCACAGCCACCCGATATTTGAAGAGGAGAGGCCCTCTTGCGTCCAGGGCCAGTTTCGGCCCGGCGTGCTCGAGGTACTCCTGAGCAAGAACCCGATCGCTTACGACTCGGGAGGCCGAAGTCGCAGGCTCCAGCATCACCTGGCCCCTGACGTCGGGCTCGAGCAGCAGACCCGGCAGTTCGACCTGGTCACGACACTGTTGCGGTTCTCGATCAACCTGCCTGAGCCGAATAGCTGTTCAGCGGGAGCCGGTCCGGGGACGTTCACCAGCGGCTATTCCGCGACGTGCGAGCGACGACGCCCCGGACCTCAACCATCTCTAAAAGGGGTTGTCCTGACCAGCTCCCATAGGCACCGCCTGAAATCCCGCCTGGGTGCCGCGGGTGTCATTTCGACGGAGGCTCAAGGCGGATTCCGTGGTGATCGAGCGTTCGGCGTTCGGATTCGCCTGGATCGAGTGCCCCCGACATACTGAGACCGCCATCCGATAGGAGAGCCGTTTCTTGTCAAATCCAGGCAAGGACTTGTGTTGAAAGAATGGGGCGTCGCGCCTTGTGGAGGGGCACCGAGAGGACGTTTCATACTCCATTCCACAACTCCTCCAATAAATAACTGGTTTCAATTGATATGATGTTTTGTAAGGATGGACGGCGGCCTCGTCCCAGGCGTACAGTCGATCGGTGCTGGATTGGCGTTTTTGAGGAAAATGATCATATCATTTTTTGTATTCGCCTGAGGGGTTGAAATCGCGAGGGCATCCCGGATTCTCGGATTCGCGACTTGACGCGGGAGTGTTTGAAAGGGTGTAATGCCGCTCTCGACAGGTGCCCTCGGACTACGCAAGAGGTCTCGGGGGATAATAGGGAAGACGGTGAGAATCCGTCGTGGGGCCGCCGCTGTATTCGGCCAGGCTCCGGACAACGATGCCACTGCCCGCGGGCGGGAAGGCGGTCCGGGAGCCGTCAGGAGCCGTAAGCCAGAAGACCTGCCCGTCGAGTTGCTGTTCCGATGCTTCGGCCACTGAGCATCCGGGCGGGCCGCTCGCAGAACGTCTGCCACGAGCCTTGCGCCGGAGGGTCGAAGCGATTCGAATTCCTCTTGCCCGGCCCGGCAGAAAGAACCGCCCCCATGCCTGCGCGCATCCCCCCTCGACGCACCGGCTTCACCCTCATCGAACTCCTGGTGGTGATCGCGATCATCGCCGTGCTGATCGCGCTGCTGCTCCCCGCCGTCCAGGCGGCGCGCGAGGCCGCACGCCGCGCCCAATGCACGAACAACCTCAAGCAGATGAGCCTGGCCATATCCAATTATGAGTCGGCCACGGGCACGCTGCCCCCCGGCTCTTTCTGGGCGGCATCCGGCACCGGGGCGGGCAAGATGGCCGACGGCTTCAGCATGTTCGTCATGATCCTGCCGTACATGGAGCAGACGCCCGTCTACAACCTCGCCAACTTCAGCCTCTCGTATAAGAATTCAGCCAACCTGACCATCGCGGGGGTCGCCATCTCGGCATTCGCGTGCCCGAGCGATGCCTCCGCGGCGGAACTTCAGCCCCTCTCCCCGACGATCTATCAGGCCCCGCCCCCCGGCAACTGGGAGCAGGCCTTCATCAGTTATGCCGGATGCACGGGGACCTGGGACGTCAGGCCCAAGCTCTCCGCGAGCAACTTCCCGCAGCAGGTCGGCAACATGAATGGCACGATCTACATGTATAGTGCCACTCGCATCAGCGACATCAGGGACGGGACCAGCAACACCATCTCCATCGGCGAACGGGGCCACTCCCTGCTGTCCCAGGCCGACCAGTTGGTGAATCAGTTCTGGAACTCGGGGTACTGGTACGACACGATGTTCGAGACGTACTACCCGATCAACGCCTACAAGAAGCCGGTCGGCGTGCTCGGGGCCCGTTATGTGGCGAACGCCTCGAGCCTCCACCCCGGGGGTGCCAACTTCGCGTTCGTCGATGGGTCCGTTCGCTTCCTCAAGGACTCGATCGACTCCTGGTCGATCAACCCGGCGACCATCACCGCGGCGGGCGTGACCTTCGATTCCGCCGCCAATATGTACAACCTCGCGCCAGGGTCGAGGCTCGGAGTCTACCAGGCGCTCTCGACGAGGTCGGGCGGCGAGGTCATCAGCTCGGATTCCTACTGAGCCGATGGCGCACGTCTTTCATCCCAACGACTCCATCCAGGGATCTTCCACCATGATGGCTCCATACGCGAGGCGATCCTTCGCCGCCGCGGCCCTCATCCTGTCGGTCGCATTCACCGGGTGCTCGAATGGCGATTCCGGCTCGATCGACCTGAAAAAGCAGGCTGATCCTTCAGCCACCGGCGGCGAAAAGCCTCGCGCTTTCAGCAAGGGCGACCTCGAAGAACGTTGAGTCGTTTCGGCCCGGATTGCCCTCACGAGGTTCGCAGTTCACCAGGGAGTCAACGATGTCGGTCAATACGGCTGCGGCGGCAGCCACTCGCTCACGAGCCCGGGTCCGCTTCAACGCGGCCATGAAACTTGTGCGACGTGCGCACATGTATGCAGGGTTGTCCCTGGTTCCATTCGTCACGCTCTACGGGGTGACGGCCTTCCTGTTCAACCATCCCGACTGGTTCTCCGACCGAACCGTGCGGCTCATCACCGCGAAGGACGTCGCCGGCACGGCCCTGGCGACGTTCCCTACGCCGGCCGCCCTGGCGGAGCAAGTGGTCTCGGCCATCAACCGCGAGGCTCCTTCGCCCGTCAAGCTGTCTGACTCCCAGGCCCCGTCCTATTCGCGAGACCTGGCCCTGACCGCCCGGACTGGCGACACCGAGCAGGTCATTTTCGTCGAGCTCGAAGGGCGAGTCGGCACCGTACGCTCGGCCCCGATCGAGAAGCCGTTCAGCATGCCGGCCTGGACTCAGCGGGCAAGCTACCTCGACGTGGCTCCCGCCACTCAGGCCAGGGATGCGGTGTCATCAATCATGACGAAGTGGGGTGAGGCGCCGAAAGACATCAAGATCCGAACGCCGGCCGAACTGATTTTTGCCGTCGAGAGCGAGGGGCGGAACTGGCGCGTGGCATATAACCTCCAGAATCAGGGGATGGTGGCCACACCGACGGCCCCCAGCCTCTCCTCTCGACGCTTCCTGACCGGGCTCCATCTGGCGTGCCGGTATCCCTCGCAGGTCGATGCCCGGTGGTTCTAGGCCCTGATCGTCGATGCGATGGCGGCCGCGATGGTCTTCTGGGGCCTCTCCGGCCTCTTGATGTGGTGGCAAATGAAATCCCTCCGACGCCTGGGCTCCATCGTGATGGCGGCGAGCTTGCTCGCCTCCCTCGCCGTCGCCGTTGGCATGCATGGGATCCTCGGCCGGTAGGTGTTTTCCCTCGGCGGCGTTCAACGCCGGATTGGAGACCGATCGCCGTGTCACAGCCGATCAGCCGACGTCGTGTTCTCAGGAACGACGGGAAGTCCATCCACATCGCGCCGAAGCGGGGGCACCTGTTGGTGTGCGCCCGGGGGTGCTGCTGCGGGCGTGATGACAAGGGGAAGCCGGCGGTCTCCATCGACTTCTACAAGCAGGAGTACAAGCGCCGGGGGATCCGGGATCGCGTCCAGCTCACGATGAGCGGATGCCTCGGGCCTTGTCCCCTGCTGAACGTGGCGCTGGTGCTCTTCGACGGCCGCCGCGTCTGGTTCCAGTCGATCAATCACGAGTCGCAGATCCTGGCGATCTACGACTACCTCGACCGGATGCTCGCGGCCGACCGCTACCTGCCGCCGACCTCCGAACTGGCCGAGTTAGCCTTCGACTACTACGCCTGGCCGGAGGAGGCCATGCTCTCCGGCGACACGGAGGGGCGAGAGGGCGAGGGCGTCTTCATCGACCCGGGATCGAAGCCGGCCGACGAGATCCTGCTGCTCTCGCACGCCGACACGGACTTATTGACGCTGCAGAAGGCGATGGCCGACTCGCCCGTCGGCCTGCCCAGGGCACGGACGGCCAGCCTGAACCGGGTGAAATCCGACGAGCACCTGGCCGCCCTCGTCGACGACGGGGGCAGGGTCGCCCGCGTCGTGGTCGCTCGCGTGCACGGTGGCCCCGACGATCTGCCTGGGTGGCGACGATTGGCGCAGTTCGCCCGGCTGACCGACCTCAGGCTGCTGCTCATCAACGCCGTCGGGCCGACGGTCCCGGAATTTCTCGCCGGCTCGACCGTCCCGGCTGCCGTGATCGAGCGGGCCGCCGCCTACCTCACCGCAGGGGGGACGGCCAACATCGAGAACCTCATCCGGTTCCTGGCCGACGAGCTGCTGAGGGCGGACCTCGGCTCCTCGCCCCCCGGCAGTCCGCCGCGTCACGGGATCTATCACCCCGACCTCCCGCGCGAGGCGACGCTGGCCGAATGGGTCGGCCGTCGCGATTCTTCGCGGCCCACGGTGGGCGTGCTCTTCTACCGAGCCCACTGGCTGAGCGGGAACCTGGAGTTCGTGGATGACCTGATCGACGCCATCCAGGCGGCGGGGGCCAATACGCTCCCGGTGTTCACGGACTCCCTCAAGGAGCCTTCGTCGGAGCCGGGGAGGCCTTCGTCGGCCTGGCCCGCCGCATTCGACCTCTTCTATCGCGGCGGCGAGCGGCTGATCGATGTGCTGGTGACGACGATGTCGTTCGCGATGGCCGAGGCCCGCGTCTGGTCCCGGGGCGGCTCGGTGGCCGCGCTCGAATCCCTGGACGTGCCGATCCTCCAGGCGATCGCCAGCGGCTCGCCCAGGCGTCAGTGGGAGGCCAGCCCGAGGGGGCTCGGGCCGCTCGACACGGCGATGAACGTCGCGGTCCCGGAGCTGGACGGCCGGATCATCACCGTGCCGATCTCGTTCAAGGAATCGGCGGGGCAGGGCGCCGAGGATGCGCCACGGTACGTCGCCGAGCCCGACCGCGTCGCGAGGGTCGCCGGCCTGGCCGCGAGGTTCGCGGCCCTCGCCAGGATCCCGAACGAGCGGAAGCGGATCGCCGTCATCTTGACGAACGCGCCCGGGAAGGCCGCGCGAATCGGGAATGCCGTGGGGCTCGATGCGCCGGCTTCGTTGATCCGCCTTTTCGCCGCGATGCGCGAGGCGGGCTACCGGATCGAGGGCGTCCCGCCCGATGGTGACTCGTTGATCCATGAACTGATCGACCGCTGCTCGTATGACGAGACGGTGCTGACGACCGAGCAACTCGCCCGCGCCGCGGGGCGCGTGCCGGTGGGGCGATACGCCGAGTGGTTCGACGAGCTGCCCGAGGCCCTGAGGCGCGGGATGGTCGAGCAGTGGGGGCCGCCCCCCGGCGAGGCCTACGTCCAGGATGGGGCGATCTCGCTGGCGGGGCTGGAGCTGGGGAACGTGTTCCTTGCTCTTCAGCCGCCGCGCGGCTACGGGATGGACCCCGCGGCGATCTACCACCAGCCCGACCTGCCGCCCCCGCACAATTACTACGCCCTCTACCGCTGGCTGCGGGACGACTGGGGGGCCGATGCGATCGTCCATTTCGGCAAGCACGGGACCCTGGAGTGGCTGCCCGGCAAGGGCGTCGGCCTCTCCGGTAGCTGCGCTCCGGACGCCTTCCTGGCCGACCTGCCGCTCTTCTATCCGTTCATCCTGAACGACCCCGGCGAGGGCGCGCAGGCGAAGCGGCGCGGGCATGCGGTGCTCGTCGACCATCTGGTCCCCCCGCTCACGAGTGCCGGCGTGTATGGGGAGCTGGAGCAACTCGCGCAGCTCGTGGACGAGTATTATCAGGTCGAGCTTCTCGACCCTTCGAAGCTGCCGGTCCTGCAGCGCCAGATCTGGGACCTCATCAAGAAGGCCCGCCTCGACAGCGACCTCGCACGGCTGATGACGCAGGACCACGGCGACCACAAGCACGAGTGGGACGAGGGCCTCACCGCCGAGGGCACGCCCGTCTCGCTCGCGAGCATGCAAGGGCGTGAGGTCGCCCACCTCCTCGAAGACCTGGACGCCTACCTCTGTGAGCTCGCCGGGGCGCAGATCCGCGACGGCCTCCACACCTTCGGCCTGGCTCCGGAAGGCGAGCAACTCGCCGACCTCCTGCAGGCCCTGACCCGGCTGCCGAACCTGGACGCGCCGAGCCTCCGCGCCGCGGCCTGCTCGCCGTTCGGGCTCGATCCCGACGACCTCCAGGAGGGGCTCGGGAAGCGGTTCGACGAGGTTGGCGAGGGGCAAGCAAGGCTCGCCGAGCGGGTTGGCCGGCCGATCGTGACTCGGGGGGATGCGCTCGAGGCCGTCGATGAACTGGCCGGATGGTATCTCCGGGCTTTGCAGCGTCGCGGGTTCGTCGCGGAGGATGTCGGCGAGGCGATTGGAGAGATCTTCGGCGACAATCGCGGCCCTGACGATGCGCTGGCACGCGTCGGGGCGTTCGTGTGCCGCGACCTCGTGCCGAAGCTGGCGCGGACGGAGGAGGAGACGACGAACCTGCTCGCCGCGCTCGAGGGTCGTTACGTGCCGCCGGGGCCCAGCGGGGCCCCGACCCGGGGCATGGCCCACGTGCTGCCGACCGGACGTAACTTCTACGCGGTCGACCCGCGATGCCTGCCCTCGCCGTCGTCGTGGGAGGTCGGCCAGGCCCTGGCCCGTGAGGTCGTCGAGCGTCATCGCGTGGCGACGGGCGAGATGCCCGAGCGGGTCGGCATCAGCGTCTGGGGCACGAGCGCGATCCGGACCCAGGGAGACGATGTCGCCGAGGTCCTCGCCCTGCTCGGCGTGCGGCCGACCTGGCACCGCGAGAACCGCCGGGTCCTCGGCTTCGAGGTGATCCCCCTCGAGGAACTGGGCCGGCCCAGGGTCGACGTGGTGATCCGGATCAGCGGGTTCTTCCGCGACGCCTTCCCGCATCTGATCGCCTTGCTGGATGAGGCCGTCGAGTGCGTGGCCACGCTCGACGAGGATCCGGAGAGCAACTTCGTCCGCAAGCACTACCTCGCCGACCTGGCCGCCGGCCTCGATGACGGCGGCTGCGAGGCCGAGGCCGAGCGCAAGGCACGCTATCGCGTCTTCGGGGCCAAGCCGGGCAGCTATGGCGCGGGGATCCTGCCCCTGATCGACGAGAAGAACTGGAGCGAGCCGGGGGACTTCGCCGAGGCCTACGTCAACTGGGGGGGCTACGCCTACACGGCCGGGGAGCAGGGGGTCGACGCCCGCGACGCCTTCCGCCACCAACTTGCGGGGGTCCAGGTGGCCCTGCACAACCAGGACAATCGCGAGCACGATATCTTTGACAGCGACGACTACTTCCAGTTCCACGGCGGCATGATCGCCACGATCCGGGCCCTCTCGGGCCGCCTGCCCCGCCAGGAGTTCGGGGACTCGCAAGATCCTCAACGACCGAAGGTCCGCGACCTCAAGGATGAGGCCCTCCGCGTCTTCCGCACGCGGGTCGTCAATCCTAAATGGCTTGATGCGATCCGCCGGCATGGCTACAAGGGGGGCCTGGAGCTGAACGCGACGGTCGACTACCTGTTCGGGTACGACGCGACGACCGGGGTCGTCGAGGATTGGATGTACGACCGCGTCGCGCAAGCGTATGCACTCGACCCGACGACGCGTTCCTTCCTCGAGCGCAGCAACCCCTGGGCGCTGCAGGCGATCGGCGAACGGCTGATCGAGGCCGCCGAGCGTAGCCTCTGGGCCGAGCCCGACGCCGCCACCCTCGACGCCCTCAAGAAGACTATCCTGGAGACCGAGGCGGCCCTGGAGGCGCGGGCCGAGCCTCCCGCCTCGCGGCCGAATGGACGATCATGAGTGAACATGACATCGGATATCCCTTCGGTGCACTCGCCGGGCAGGAGTCGCTCAAGGTCGCGCTGCTCATCGCCGCGGTCGACCCGACGCTCGGCGGCGTCCTGATCCGCGGCGAGAAGGGGACCGCCAAGAGCACCGCGGCGCGCGGGCTGTCCCGGCTCCTCCCCACGATCCGGGCCGTGGAGGGCTGTCCGTTCCGTTGCGACATCGAATCGCCCTGGCCCGATTGCCCCTCGTGCGCGGAGGCCGTCGGGGAGCGGCGGGCGGTCGAGTCGCACCCGGCGCACGTCGAGCTGCCGATCGGGGCCACCGAGGATCGGGTGCTGGGGACGCTCGACCTTGACCGCGTGCTGAAGGAGGGGCGTTCGGCCCTCAGGCCGGGTCTGCTCGCACGCGCCCATCGCGGCGTGCTCTATGTCGACGAGGTCAACCTGCTGCCCGATCACCTGGTCGACGGTCTGCTCGACGTCGCGGCCTCGGGCATCAACACCGTCGAGCGCGACGGGATCTCGGCCCGCCACCCCGCCCGCTTCCTGCTGATCGGCAGCATGAACCCGGAGGAGGGGGAGCTGAGGCCGCAGTTGCTCGACCGGTTCGGCCTGATGGTCGAGGTCGCCGCGCCGCGAGATTATGAACTCCGCGCCGAGGTCGTTCGCCGCCGGCTCGAGTTCGAGGCGGATCCGGCTGGCTTCGCCGCATGCTGGGATGACGAGGATCGGGCGATCGGGATCAAGATCGCGGAGGCGAGGCAGCGACTCCGGGACGTGGTCGTGGCTCCGGGCCTGCTCACCGCGATCGCCCGGCTCTGCTGTGAGTCGCAGGTGGACGGCCTGCGTGCTGATATCGCCCTGTTCAAGGCGTCGCGGGCCCTGGCCGCTCTCGACGGCCGGGATCGCGTGCGGAGGGATGACCTCCGGACCGCTGCCGAGTACGTCCTCCCCCATCGGAGGCGTCGCCAGCCGTTCCAGCAGCCGGGCCTCGACCGCGAGGCCATCGATCGGGCGCTGGGGCCGGACGAGCCCGAGGGCCAGGAACCGGGCGGGCATGGTCCCGCCTCGCCTCCCCCAACCCAGGACGGGACTGGAGGCGAGGACGACCTGCCCGACTTCGATGGTCCGCGTCCTTCGCCGGCTCCAGATGAAGACGACTCCTCGGGTGAAGCTGAGGGCGACGGCGAGGAGCAAGTCATCGCCCCCGGCGATCCGCCGCTGGTGCCTCGCCTCGAGCTCGAAACCGGGAGCGTGGCGAGGGATCGGCCTGCCCACCCCGGGAAACGGATGGCGGGGGGCTCGGCGGGCCGCGGGCCTTTCATCCGCGCCGTGGCGGATGAGTCGCCGCGCGAACTCGCCGTCGACGCCACCCTCCGGGCCGCGGTCCGTCGCAGCCCGGGGACGAGCGGCGTTCCCGCGATCGAGAGAAGCGATTTGCACGGGAAGGTGCGGGCGGCCCAGGTGAGCGCCCTGATCGTCTTCGTCGTCGACACCTCCGGGTCGATGGGGGCGAGGCGCCGGATGGAGGCGACGAAGGGGGCCATCCTCGGCCTGCTCGGCGACGCCTATCGCCGCCGAGATCGGGTCGCCGTCGTCGCATGCCGCGGGCCTCGCGCCGAAGTCGTCCTGCCTCCGTCCCGGAGCGTCGACCGGGCCGAGGCGGTCCTCCGTCAGCTCCCGACCGGCGGCCGGACGCCGCTGGCCCACGCCCTGACGCTCGCCGCCGACTTGATCGTCCGGGAATGCCAGGGCGGGCCGGCGATGGTCGTGCTCCTGACCGACGGTCGGGCGAACGTCCCGCTCCCCGGAGGCGAGGGAGAACCCTGGACGCAAGCCCTGGCCGCCGGGGAGCGACTCGCTTCGGTCGGGGCCTCGGCCGTGGTCTTCGACACCGAGGAGGGATTCGGTCGGGTCGGTCGTGTTCCCGAGCTGGCCGCCGCGATGGGGGCCGACCACCTGCCTCTGGCCGGCCTCTCCGCCGATGCGGTCATCGAGCGGATCGATCCTCCGGGCCTGAAGGGAGGCCGGCGTTGAACGACGACGCGAGGGGGCCGGGCTCGACCCTGATGGTGCAGGGGGCCAGCTCCTCAGTGGGCAAGAGCCTCATGGTGACCGCCTTGTGCCGGATCTTCGCCCGGCGCGGGGTGCGGGTGGCACCATTCAAGGCCCAGAATATGTCGAACAACGCCGCCGTCTGCGCCGATGGCGGCGAGATCGGCCGGTCCCAGGCACTCCAGGCGCTCGCCTCGGGGATCGAGCCCGTCGTCGACATGAACCCGGTCCTCCTGAAGCCCGAGGCCGACCACCGATCTCAAGTGGTGGTGAGGGGCCGCCCCTGGCACACCCTCTCCGCCGGGCAGTACTACGACCGCAAGAAGACCCTCTGGGCGGTGGTCACGGAGTCGCTCGACCGACTGAGGAGCCTCTACGATCTCGTCATCATCGAGGGGGCCGGCAGCCCCGCCGAGCTGAACCTACAGGCATCCGACATGGTGAACATGGCGGTCGCCCGGTATGCCGAGGCCCCCGTCGTGCTGGTGGGGGATATCGACCGGGGCGGCGTCTTCGCCCAGCTCCTCGGCACGCTCTGGCTGCTGCCCGAAGAGGAGCGTCGCCTCGTTCGCGGGCTGATCGTCAACAAGTTCCGGGGCGACCCGGCCTTGTTCTACGACGGCGTCGCCATCCTGGAGGAGCGATCAACTCTCCCCGTCCTCGGCGTCGTCCCCTACCTGCCGGGCCTCGGCCTGCCGGAAGAGGATGCGGCGACCCTCAGCGCCGTGGGTTATGGCCATTCGCCCGATGACGCCCTCGACATCGCGGTCGTGCGCCTGCCGCACATCGCGAACTTCGACGACTTCAATCCGCTCCAATCCGAGCCGGGCGTCCGCGTCCGTTTCGTCGAGTCGGTCGACTCGCTCGGCAGGCCCGATGCGGTGATCCTGCCGGGGTCAAAGTCGACCGTCGCCGACCTCGGCTGGCTCCGGACCACGGGGCTCCACAATCGCATCGGCGAACTCGCCCGGGATGGGATCAACGTCGTCGGGATCTGTGGCGGTTACCAGATGCTGGGCCGAACGATCCTCGACCCGGCTTGCGTCGAGTCGGATCGCCCTGAAACGGATGGCCTGGCCCTGCTGCCCGTCGCCACGACCTTCGCGACGGTCAAGCTGACGCACCGCGTCCGTGCCCGCATTGTCGGTGGGCCGGGATGGATGGTGACACTCGCCGGCCACGAACTCGCCGGCTACGAGATCCACTCAGGCCGTTCAACGATAGCAGACGTCCATCCCTGGCTCGCGATCGCCCGGGAGGGTGAAGGTTGCGGCGAGGCCCCGGATGGTGCCGCCACAGTCGACGGCTCGATCTGGGGATGTTACGTACACGGCCTCTTCGACGACGACCGCTTCCGCCGCGCCTGGCTCGATTCGCTGGCGTCACGACGGCGAGGGCGCAGGGCCCTGAGCCCCGCCCCAACCGAAATGCCCGGGTATCGCGAACGATTCCGGCTCGCGCTGGACCGGCTGGCGGATGAGGTTGAGGGGGCCGTCGACATCGAGGCCCTCGTGGAAATCATCAAAAAGTGAAGATGCTTACCAAATCTGGAGGCGAGAGGTGACCGAAGAGCATGACGATCGGGACGGTCGGCACAAGGAGCGGATGATCCGGCTCAAGGAGGCCCATGAGACCCGGCTCGCGCAGGCGACCCGGGAAAAAGGGCTGATCATCGTCAATACCGGGGCCGGCAAGGGGAAGTCGTCGGCCGCCTTCGGCCTGGTGTCTCGCTCCCTTGGCCACGGCATGCGCGTCGGGATCATCCAGTTCATCAAGGGGGCGATCGCCACCGGCGAGGCCGCCTACTTCGGCCAGCTTGGTCCCCAGGTCACGATGAAATCCCTCGGCGAGGGCTTCACATGGGATACGCAGGACCGCTCTCGCGATGTCGAGACGGCCCGCAAAGGTTGGGAGGAGGCCGTCGCGATGCTCCGCGACCCTTCTTACGACCTCGTCATCCTCGATGAACTGAACATCGTGCTCCGATATGAGTACCTCCCGCTGGGCGAGGTGCTTGACGAACTCCGCGGGAAGCGGGAGATGCTCCATGTCGTCATCACCGGCCGCAATGCCCGGCCCGAGCTCATCGAGCTCGCGGACCTCGTCACCGAGATGAAGCTCGTCAAGCACCCATACCGGTCGGGCGTCATGCCTCAGAAGGGGATCGAGTACTGACGCAGCCTCATCGGACTTATCGATCGGTTCGAGGCTCGGCATTGCCGTCCTCGCTCCGTGGATGAGTCGCGATGTCGAGAGCCTTGGCCATGGCCTCCAGCCCCTCGACGAGCCGGGGGCCGGGCCGCGAGACAAGATCCTCGTCGAGGAAGCTGATGCGATCACCCCGGATGGCCGGAAGCCGGTCCCATCCCGCCCGCGACAGGATACGCTGGCGCCGGGCCGGCTCTCCCGCCGAACCGCCGTTCATTGCGCCGGTCGAGGCCAGGATGATCTCGGGCGAGCGGGCGAGAACCTCCTCCTCGCTAGGCCTGGGATAACGGATCGATACATCTCCGAACGTGTTGATTCCGCCGGCGACCTCGATCATCCGGCCGATGAACGTCCCCGGCCCGGCCGTCATTAGCGGATCTTCGCGGACGAGGTAGAGGACCTTGGGCTTGGGGGCAGTCCTCGTCCCGGCGCGGCGGCGGACCGCCTCGACGCGGTCGAGGAATCGCGAGGAGAGTCGTTCGGCCTCGGCGGACCGGCCGGTGAGGCGGCCGACCGTCCTTATATTCCGGGCCACGCCTTCGAAGTCCTCGGCGTCGAGCGCCACGACCACCAGGCCCAGGCGTTCGAGCGGGGCGATGATCGGCTCCTGCACGCCGCCCGAGGCGAGGACCAGGTCGGGCTTCAACGCCGCGATCGCCTCCAGGTTGATTGTCCTCGGCGCCATCCCACCGACCGTCGCGTGCTTCTTCACCTCCGGCGGGTAATCATCCAGGGATGTCCCCGCGACGACCTTTCCACCGGCGCCGACGGCATAGAGGGTCTCGGTGTTGGATGGCGTCAGCGAGACGATCCGTTCGGGCGGACGGGCGATCCGGACCTTGCGCCCGAGGCCATCGACGATCTCGACGGGCCATGAGTCTGTCCTGACCTCGTGTCGAGCAAGCTTGGCGGGCGCCGACGGAGCGGCTTGTCGACTGCAGGCGGGGAGGGATCCGATCAAGGCCGCGATCAGCCCGAGCCGGGCACGAATTAGGATGTGAGGATTCATGGCGAGTTCCTGCGATCGGGATCGAGCGTGGCCTCGGCGAGGGCCTTGTAATCGACGGCGATCCCCGCGACGAGCAGGAGGACCTTCACCGCAGCCTCCGCGAGCGACTGGTTGGCCGAGCCGAGCAGGTCCCGATATCGTCGGCCCAGCGGGGTCGCGGGGACTACGCCCCAGCCGACCTCATTCGTGACCACGATCACGGTCGCGGTAGATTGGAGGCAGGCCTCGCGGATCGCGTCCACCTGGCCGGCGACCCTCGCCCCGTCGTCACCTTCCCGCTCGAGCAGGAGGTTGCTGACCAGCATCGTCAGGCAGTCGACGAGGATGGCGCGGGGAGACTCGGGGCGTCCGGACGCCTCGACGATGGCCGAGGCGACGTCCAGCGGGGCCTCAAGTGTCGCCCACATGGCCGGGCGGTCGGCTCGGTGGGCGGCGATCCGGGCCTTCATCTCGTCATCTCCCGCCTCGGCGGTCGCGATGTAGACGACTCGGTCGTTTCCGATATCGGCGGCCAGACGTTCGGCGTACCGGCTCTTGCCGCAGCGGACGCCTCCCGTGATGAGGATGAGTTCACCCATGTTGCTCGTTCTGCTAAAAACTAGTCAATGCTGATATAAGTGTCGGGTCGCCAGGAGGAGTTTCAAGGCCGCGATGGGGATGAGGGCCAGCCCGGTGGTCGCCCACAGCAGGCGGATGGAACGGCCGATGTCATCGGGGCCTGGCAGCCGGAGCCCCGCGCCCAGGTGGTAGGCCCCGACTTTCTCCAACTCGACTCCGAGGGCCCCGGCCGCGGCGCTCATCGGCCGGCCCGCGTTGGGGCTGGCCGTTTTGCTTGCGTCGCGCCGCCAGATCCGAAAGGCGAGAACCGAACTACCCCCAGCGACCGGCGCGGCGAGGACCATCATGAGCGCCGAGAGGCGGGCCGGGATCAGGTTCGCCAGGTCGTCCAGGCGAGCGGGGACCTTGCCGAGCCATTCGCGTTCGGGGTCACGATAGCCGAAGAGGGAATCGGCGGTGTTGATGAAACGATAAGCCAACGCCCCCGGGAGGCCAAACACACCGTAATAAAGCAATGGGGCGACGATGCTGTCGCTGGCGTTCTCAGCCACCGACTCGATCGCCGCCGCCGCGACGAACGGGCCATCCAGCCCTTCGGTCGGGCGGCTCACGAGGTGCCAGGAGGCCAGCCTCCGCGCCTCGGGGAGATCGCAGCGATCGAGTGCCTCGGCGACGGCCCTCGCGGCGCGGGCGAGGCCCCGTATCGAGAAGAGCGACTTGAGCATGATCGCCTCGACTATCAGGCCGGCGGGCGTGGGTAACTTCGCCAACCCCAGGGAAATGGCGATCCCCAGGGCCAGGGCGAAGGCCACTCCGACGACCATCAGCGAAGCGCCGAGGAGCAGCGGGATCACCCGCCCGGGCCTTATCAGCCGACGCCGGGCCGCGACCAGCGCGGAGCCGATCCAGGCGACCGGGTGGAGTCGATTCGGGGGATCGCCGAACGCCAGGTCGAGGGCCACCGCCAGCAGCATCGGGAGCAGAGCTCCGGCGTTCATGGGCTCTCGTCCCCCTTCGGCTCGGGGCAGGGGGGGCGGTACGGCAGGACCATCGGGATCCCGGAGACGGGGTGGCGTTCGACGGCCACCGCGCAGCGGAAGGCCTGCCGCAAGAGGTCGGTCGTGAGGACGTCCTCGGGGGTGCCGACCTCGAGCAGTCGCCCATCGGCCACCAGCGCGATCCGGTCGGCCCAGAAGGAGGCCTGGTTGACGTCGTGAAGGCTCAGGACGACGGCCAGCCCACCCTCGCGGGCCAGGCGACGGACGAGCTCTAGGATCTCGATCTGATAGTTGAGGTCCAGGTGGGCCGTCGGTTCGTCCAGCAACAGGACCGTCGGCCCTCGGGCCAGGGCCTTCGCCAGCAGGACACGCTGCCACTCGCCCGATGAGAGCTCGGCGATGGGACGATCGCGCAGTCGACCCAGGTCGACCTGGCCGAGCGCGAGTTCGATCGCCGCCGCGTCCTCCTCCGACATGGGCCGCCACCAGCCACGATGTGCGGCGCGGCCGAGCCGGACGACCTCCTCGACGGTGAGGGTCGAACCGCCCGCGTCGTCGGGCAACGCGACGGCGATCTTCAGATGGACACGAGACCGATCGCGGCCCGAGAGGAGTGGAGCGCCGTCGAGGTAGACGACACCGTCGCGCGGCTTGAGGAGGCGGGCGAGCGTGCGCAGGAGGGTTGTCTTGCCCGATCCGTTCGGGCCGAGCAGCGCTAGGATCGTGCCCGGCTCGATGCCGAGCGTCACCCCCGTTAGCACATCGCCCCGGCCATAGCCGCAGGCCAGCGCGTCGGCCCTCAGCCGTTCGCCTCCCGGTTCCGGTGGAGTCATCGCGCCCTCATGCCCATGACGGCCAGGAAGAAAGGTCCCCCGAGGATTGCGGTCAGCACGCCCACGGGGAGCTCGATGGGGGACGCGAGCGTGCGCGCGAGGGCGTCGGCCGCGAGTAGGAGGATCGCCCCGATCAGGCCGCTGGCCGGGATCAGGAAGCGATGGCGGGCGCCGACACAGGCCCTGGCCAGGTGCGGCGCCACAAGCCCGACGAAGCCGATGACCCCCGCGACCGCCACGGCGGCGGCCGTTGCGAGGCTGGCCGCGGCCACGACCGCCCCGCTCACCATCTTCAAGGGGAGCCCCAGGGCCCGCGCCGGCTGCTCGCCCAGCGAGAGGGCGTCCAGCGGCCGGGACAGCGCCCAGAGCCCGACAGTCCCGAGTGCCACGTAGAGGCCGCCCCCGGCGACGGCCGTCCAGCCTCGCCCGGCCAGGCTCCCCATCAGCCAAGCCACGATCCGGGCCAGGTCCTCGTCGTGCAGCACCATCAGGAGCCAGACCAGGCCGCCCAGACAACTGCTCACCGCCGAGCCCGCCAGTAAGAGGCCGACCAGCGGCATCCTCCCCCACCAGGCGGTCGAGAAATAGACAATCGCCGCCGCAGCGAGTGCCCCGATGAAGCCTCCCAGCGGCACGGCCCCGAAGCCAGCCGCCTCGGCATTGCCCGCGCAGACGATCACGAGCGTCGCTCCCAGGGCCGAGCCGCTCGACGCGCCGATCACGAACGGATCGGCCAGCGGGTTGCGGAAGAGCCCCTGATAGGCCGCGCCCGCCGCGCCGAGGCCCATGCCGACAATCGTTGCCAGGGCCACGCGAGGCAACCGCAGTTCCCAGACGATCGCCTCGGCATTGAGGCCCGCGCCGCCACTCCCCCCGATCAGGACCCGGGCGATCTCGCGCGCCGGGAGCCGCACCGGCCCGATCGCCAGACTGGCGATCGCGGTCGCGACCATCACGACCAGGAGCCCAAAGACACGCAGGCCACGCCACTTCATGAGGTCCAACCCCCGCCCGGCGTGAGGGCGACTTCGTCCCTCTCGTTGTCCAAGGCGATCCAGGAACCCGGACGCGGGATGAGGTCGAGCCAATCGGCGGGGATTTTGCCGGCCAGCGTCCCACGGATCGCGGCGATCGGGCCTCCGTGAGTGACGACGACGGTCAGCCCCCCGCGCGGCCGACGCGCATACCAGGAGACGGCCCGATCGCGCAGCTCGTACGTCGTCTCGCCCCCCGGCGGGCGATAGGTCGCCGGCTCGTGGATCAGCCCTTGCATCGCGTCTCCGACTTCCTGATAGATCGAGTCCCAGGGTCGCAGCTCCCAAGCCCCGAAGTCGCGCTCCAGGAGGGCCGGCTCGACGGTCATTTCGAGGCCGATCCGCTCGGCGAGAAACTCCGCCAGGACGCGGGCCCGCGTCGCCCCGCTGGTGACGAGGTGCCGGATCGGCCAACGGGACAGGAACTCCGCGAGCTCCCGGCTCTCCTCGACTCCTTCGGGGTCGAGCAGCACGTCGCTCCGGCCGTAGCAGACACCGTTGTAGCGAGCCGCGACGCGGGCATGGCGGACGAGGATGAGGCTCGAGGCGGACGGGATCATCCCACCTCCCCGGCGGCCGCCGCGAGGAGCACGACGACCTGCGCGACGTAGCAGAGGAACCCCAGGCTGTCGCCGTTGATCCCGCCGATCCGCCGGCCGACGTAGCGCACGAGCCAGGCCGTCACGGCCAGGATCGCCGCGACGGCCGCCGCCAGTCGCCAGGGGCTCACGACGGCCAGGCCGACGCAGCCCGGAAGTGCCAACGCGGTCCCCAGCAGCAACCGACCGATTGGGACCTGCCGGCCGACGTCCCGGCTCAGGCTCGGCCGATCGGCGATCGGGGGCAGGGCCCACATGGCGAGCAACGCGGCCCAGCGCCCCAGGCTGGCCGACGCCATCGAGGCGGACAGGAGCCGGTCCGCCTCGATCGACCCGAGCGCGACGCCGCGGAGCGTCACCGCGAGCCCGAGCCCGAGCACGCCGAAGGAGCCGACCCTGCTATCTTTGAGGATGCGGAGGATGTCCTCGCGCGTCCAGCCGCCGCCGAAGGCGTCGCAGAAGTCGGCCACGGCGTCCTCGTGGAAGGCGCCGGTCAGGAGCGCCTCGAAGGCGAGGCCGAGTGCGACGGCGATCGCGATCGGCCAGAGCTGCGCCGCGAGTAGGATCGTCCCGCCCGTCACCGCCCCGAGGAAGGCTCCTACCACGGGGAAATAGACCGTAGATCGGCCGAGGATCAGGCGTCGCTCGAGTTCGTCGTCGAGGTCAACGCGAGGGGTCGGCAGTCGCGTCAGGAACTGGACGGCGACGAACAGGTCCCGGCATTGATCCAGGACCACACCCCGAACGCGTGCGACGGACCATCCCCGCTTCGCCTTCTCGTCGACCTCGCCGTCGATCATTCGGCCGGCTCCGGGGGCAGGATCCCCAGGTCTTCCAGCGTATCCATCCGGGAGATCATCGCCGCGGCGGCATCCAGCAGGGGGATCGCGAGCAAGGCGCCGGTCCCTTCGCCGAGGCGGAGTCGCCAGTTGCTCAGGAGCGGCTCGAGGCCGAGCTTCGCGAGCATCTTTGCATGGGCCGGCTCCTGGGATAGATGGGCGGCGATCATCGAGTCGGCCGTCCCGGGCTCCAGGACCTCGGCGATCAAGGCCCCGGCCGTGGCGATCATGCCGTCGAGCACGATCGTTAGCCCGAGGCGCCGGGACTCGGCGAAGAATCCGGCCATCGCTGCGATCTCGAAGCCGGCGACCTCGGCGATCGCCCCGGCCGGATCATCGTCGAGCCTCCGTCGAGCCCGCGCGGTCGCCGACTCGACGACCCGACGCTTCCGTTCGAGAGTCGTGTCATCGGCCCCCGCGCCTCGCCCGACGGCCTTATCGATCGGGACGTCGGCGAGCAGGCATGCCAGGCAGGAGCCCGACGTCGTATTGCCGATGCCCATCTCCCCCGCGGCCACGACCCGCATGCCGGCGTCGCGAGCACGCCGCGCCTGGTCGGCGCCGATCGCCAGAGCTTCATGGAACTCGTCGGGGCTCATGGCGGGCCCCTCGGCCAGGTTGCGGGTCCCGGGGCCGACCCGCCGCACTTCATAGCCCGGATGCGGTGCCATCGGATCGGAACAGGAACCGACGTCGACGAGCACCAACTCGGCGCGGCAAGATTCGGCGAGGACCGTGCTGGCTGCCCCTCCGCGAGAGATCGCTCGAATCATGATCTCGGTGACCGAGGAGGGCCAGGCGGACACCCCCTCGGCGACGACCCCGTGGTCGGCCGCGAAGATGACGACGCGCCTCGGGCTCGTCTTCGGCTCGAGGGTCCCCTGGATCGTGCAGAGGCGCGCGGCCAGGCCCTCGAGCAGCCCGAGGCTCCCCGCCGGCTTGGCCAGGCGATCGAGGCGGTGCAGGGCCGCCTCCGTGATAGCCTCGTCTCGCCCGGGGGACTTGGGGATTGTTGGGTTCACGACGAGGATCGCTCCCCGGCATCGGCACCGATCCAGCGGGTGCATCCCCACCAGCCGATGATGGAGCCGGTCAGGAACAGGGCGGCGGCGATCCCGACGTGGTGGGATTCGAGGTGGTGTGCGAAGAGGATCATCATAGCGCCTTCCTCCTGCGCAGGCCCGCGCCGGCGAGCTTGGCCACCACGCCGAAGACGACTCCCGAGAGCAGGGAGACCGTGCCGAGGAAGATCATGTCATCCGAATGCAAGTCGTGCAGCCACTCCATGCGGTGGGGCTCCTCAAGGATTAAGGTTGCGTGAGAAAAGGTACGGATTCAGGCGTCGGGGCGGGGATACATAAAGAAAGTCCTCCTTTCGTCGCCCGCTCAGTAAGCATCCGACGAGACGACCTCCCCGCCCTGGCGCGTCACCATCGCCGCGACGATGCCGATCGGCGTCCGGTCTTTGAGGAAGCGTGCCGACCCATCAGCCATCAATACGTTTGATCCGGTGCTATGAAAGCTATAGATTTCATTATCATTCGAGCAATTCACCCCGCATGGGCCCGGCGACACCGAGCCGTCGTAGGTGGCCCCGTCGATCACGACCCCCTTGAGGTCGCTGGCCCAGACGCCCCCGGTGACGTGATTGCGAGGCGAGTTGGAGACCGGGGTGCCCGGGACCATGCCGCGACCACGCCAGAACTGGGGCCGATTGGACACTTCGATCACCAGCAGCGTGTTCGAGAGCCCGTCGGTGACCTGTGCAATCGGGCAGCCGTCGTCGATGCGATCCCTGGCCGTGTCCGAGCCCAGGTTGATAATGCCCGAACTGCTCCCCATCCCGAGCATCTTCTGCAAGGCCGCGGAGATCCCATAGGCGCTCCCGTAGTCCCAGGTCGCCCCGCGGTAGATCTGACGCGGAGCACTCGTGCTGCCGTAGAGCGTGAATTCGAAGCCCTCGCGACCGGACTGGGCCGAGGGGCAGGCGAAGATGCCGACCGAGGCCGTCGCGGTCGTCGTGTTCGCCGCGTCGTACCAGTGGACCTGGAAGTTCATGCTGGTGAAGGTCGTCGATTGCTCCATATACGGCAGCAGATGGGCCGGCCAGCCGTGGCGGGGCGGCGAGGGGGGGGAGTCGTAGAAGAGGCCGGTGCTCTGGCTCGGGAAGCAGCTATGGACCTGCTCGAAGCCGTGCAAGCCGAGGCCGATTTGCTTCAGATTATTGAGGCAGGATGCCCGGCGAGCCGCCTCGCGAGCCGCCTGGACCGCCGGCAAGAGCAGGGCGACGAGCACCCCGATGATGGCGATCACCACCAGCAACTCGATCAGCGAGAATGCCGGGCGCCGACGAGCATGTCGTCGAGCCGATGGGAATCCGACGGAGTGAATAGACTGAGACGAAGCCATGAGCAGACCTTCCTGCCGGCTAGGGCAAGGGTCGATGCTCCGGTGCTCCGTAGAAGGCCCTGTGCAGGCGGTCTGCGAGGGGACCCGCTCGGATGCCCGCGGCCGGAGCATCGCAGCAGAATCTCGACGGGCAGGTCTTCTGGCTCTCGGCTCGTAGCGGCCTTCGGACAACCTTCCCGCCTCGCGGCAGTGGTCGTAGCGTCCGAAGCCTGACCGATTACAGCGGCGGCCCCGCGCCGGATTTGCACCGGCTTCCCTATTCTCCCCCTCGCCCGAGTCGGTCGGGCAGGGGGCACCTGTCGAGGGAGATCATTAGAACCACGGGCCGCCCGGCGGTCAAGGATCGTGCCGGCCCAGCGCGTGATGGCTCTGGACAATGAGCCGAGACGTCACGATGCGAAGCGACCTCCGCGAAGGCTAGAAAATCTTGGGAGTGTAGCCTGACGCGGTGATCTCAGGACCGGAAAGCCTGGAGATCCCCATTCGAGGCCACCTTCGGTTTGCCGTGCGGACGATGGGCGAGATCGAGAGGCTCCTGACTTCGCCGGCCGCTCTTCTCCCCGTCCGCCAGGTAGAACTCGGAGAACTGGCCGAAGGTGATGTCGTCGCCCATGACGACCGACGCTTCGGCCTTGCGCAGCTCGGCGTCGAGCCGCGCCTGGGCGACGCGGTGGTCGCGCGTCGGATGACGCAGGTCTTCGAACCTCGTCAGCGGGCGGTAGGTGCGCCCGGCCTTGGTCCGCCGCACCTCCCCGAGCGCGGCGGTCACCCAGCAGCCGTATTTCTCGCTGTAGAACGCCTTGGCGGGTCGTCCCATGTCGCGGTCTCTCTCATGCGGTTCGCGAACTGTTGTCCCGCAGTTTCAGTGCTTTTGCACTCCTACTTGCACTGTGACAGCCGTTCACTAGCCGATGCAACCGCGCATAGAAATCCCCTCGGAGAACAAAATCCCCCAAGGGGTTACATCGAAATGGGCGGCGCTGGATTCGAACCAGCGACTTCCACCGTGTGAGGATGGATAAAATCTCGGCCGAGAAGCCCACGAACCTTCGATCGAGAGAGAACTTACAACATTCGACTCATCATCGCAAGAGGACGCGTAGCCTCTCATGTTTTCGCAAGGATTCTCGGTAAGACGAAAGTCCAAGGCCAGCGCAAAACGGTATGTACCGTTTTGCGATACCAGTCATCTATGACGACGCGGTGAGGATCACATGAATCGTGATCGGTAGGTTTAAGCTCGCCGCACGGTCAGCATCGACGGTCGGGCCGCGATGCATCAGGTGTGGCTGGCCCTGTTCCCGATGGCCATGATGCTCCGCTGTTTCCCGCACGACTGGCCGGGCATCCGCAGCCGGGTCAAGCTCAGCGGGTCATTCCGAGAGCGATCGACGCGGGTCTGGGAGTCGTATCGGGCCCCGTCCCGCGGGTGCTTCGCGCAGCGCCTGCGGCGGCTCCGCGAGTGGTCCCGTCACCGCGAGATGTCGGCATGGCTGCTCAAGCGAGTCGAGGCGCCGTGCGGCCGCTCGCGGGAGTATGCCGCGGCGTACTCGCACCCGGGCGGCCACCGGACGAGCAACATGCTGGACCGGCCGTTGCGCGGGATGAACCGCGACTTCGACCGCGGCCAGTACCTGCACGGCTCGGCCGCGGCCTGCCGGCTCCACTGCCGGGCCTGGGCGTGGCTGGCGAACTACGTCCCCTGGCACCCAGCGGTGGCGCGGGCTAAGGAGGGATGGCGCTACTCCGTTGAGCGGCTCAACCGCCATCGTCTCCAAGACGGCTGGCTTCAGAACCTGCTCGTCTCCGCCTCACTCGGCGGCCACGACTCGTCCCCAAAATCCATGACGGTCAGAAAAGTCATTCAGATCCCCGGCCGGGTTGTGTGTATCCGGGCAGGAGGGATCGGATGGACGAGATGCCGAGCACGCGGGCCAGTCTGCTGGTCCGCCTGAGAGACCCGCGCGACGAGCAGGCCTGGGGCGAATTCGAGCAGATCTACGCGCCGCTGGTCCATCGGCTTGCGCGTCGGAAGGGCCTCCAGGACGCCGACGCCGATGACCTGGTCCAGGAGGTCTTCCGCACCGTGGCAAGCGCGATCGACCGGTGGGATCCCGACCCGTCGCGCGGTCCGTTCCGGGGCTGGCTTTTCAGGATCGCACGCAACCTGATGATCAACCTGATGACGCGACAGCAGCCGCTGGCGCGAGGCTCCGGCGACACCGGGCTCCGGATCCTCCTCGAATCCCACCCGGATCCCTCCGAGGGTGACTCGGCCGCCTTTGACGACGAGTACCGGAGCCAAGTGCTCGCCTGGGCGGTCGAGCAAGGTGCGCGGCGAATTCACCGCGATGGCCTGGCAGGTCTTCTGGAACGCCGGGGTCGAGGGCAAGTCCGCGGGGGAGGTCGCCCGGGAGCTGAACGTGACGGTCGGGACCGTCTACCAATACAAGAGTCGCATCATGGCCCGGCTCCGTCAGAAGATCGGTCAAGTCGAGGGCGAGCGATGGACCACGAGCGGAAACCTTCGATGAACTTACGACCCGACCGATGCGACCCGGAGCGGCTTGCACTCCTGCTCGAGGGCCGCCTGTCGGGCTCCGACGAGCCGGGTCTGGTCGCGCACCTCGACGCCTGCCCGGCGTGCCAGCGTCGCCTGGACTTCCTGGCCGCCGAGGCTCCGTGGTGGGGGGCGTTGCGTCGCCTGGCCGATCCGGAGGGGATGTCGGCAACGGACCGGCCTGGTGGGCTGCGGGAAGGGGACGAGGGCTTACCCCAGGATGCGGCACGTCACGCCGGGATGACGGTGGGCGACTCGCTCGGCTTCCTCGCCCGATCGGATGACCCGAACTGCCTCGGTAGCCTCGGACACTTCCGGGTCGACGAGGTCATCGGCCGGGGAGGCATGGGCGTGGTGCTGCGGGCGTTCGACCCGGCCCTCGACCGGGTCGTGGCCATCAAGGTCCTAGCGCCCCAACTCGCCACCGGCGCCGCCTCCCGCCGCCGCGGCCGCCGCGGCCGTGATCCACGAGCACGTCACGGCGATCCACTCGGTCGCCGTCGACGCACGGAGCGGGCTTCCCTACCTGGTCATGCCTTGCATCGCCGGATGCTCGCTCCAGGAGCGGATCGACCGCGATGGCCCAATGGAGGCGAAAGATATCCTCAGGATTGGCATGCAGGCCGCGGCCGGGCTGGCGGCGGCCCACTCTCAAGGCCTGGTCCACCGCGACGTCAAGCCTTCCAACATCCTCCTCGAGGATGACATGGAGCGGGTCAAGCTCACCGACTTCGGCCTCGCACGCGCCGCGGATGACGCGAGCCTGACCCAGAGCGGCGTCGTGGCCGGCACGCCCCAATACATGTCGCCCGAGCAGGCGAGGGGCGAGGCGGTCGACGCGAGGTCCGACCTGTTCAGCCTGGGAAGTGTGCTCTATGCCATGGTTGCCAGTCGGCCACCGTTCCGGGCAGAAACCCCGCTCGCGGTGCTGCGACGCGTGAGGGATGAACATCCCACGCCGCTCCGCGAGATCGAGCCGGAGGTGCCGGGTTGGCTGGCCGCCGTCGTCGAGAAGCTCCACGCCAAGGAACCGGCCGAACATTACCAGTCCGCCGCCGAGGTTTCCGATTTGCTCGGGAGCCTCCTGGCCGACTTGCAGGGCGGCGTCCCAATCCGGCTCTCGTCTCCCTCGACCAGGGGGATCACCCGCCGCGGCCACGCGAGCCTCCTGGCGGCAACCCTCGCATGCTGCGCTCTCGCGGGCCTCGCGATCGCCTTGGCTGACGAATCGACGGCCGTGCGATGTCGGGTCGCAGGCGGCGATGTTCATGACTCCTACCCCGCCTCCGCACGGTCGCGAGAGCGGATCCGCGTTGGCTTGACGCAAGCCATGGCGACGGCCTTGCTGGCCCTGTTTGGATGGATCGTAATCGGATCCGGGGGTGAGGTCTCGGGACGCGGCGGCGAATCGCATGAGGCGAAGGGCCACAGGGCCCATCCCCTTCAGGAGTCGATCGCTTCTCTGGTTTTCGCACCCGACGGGAGGAGCCTCTTCCTGGCGTCTCGAACGAGCCAGGTGATGAAGTGGGGTCTCGAGTCGTCGCGAGTGAGCTTCTCGGCCGCCTGGAGCTGGTATCCCCGCGTGGCGATCTCGCCGGACGGCCGGACGCTGGCGGCGACCGGGTCGGGCTCGAGCATCGGCCTCTGGGACGCCGAGGACGGGGCGACGGTCGGCCGGCTCGAGATCGAAGGGGGGCGATTCCACCGCCTCGCGTTCTCCCCTGACGGCCGTACGCTGGCCCTGGCCGGCTCTGATGGCGGGCTCGCCCTCTGGGATGTCGGCAACGGCATGGTCCGGGCCCGAGAGCAGGCCGGGCAGTTCATCGGTGCCCTGGCCTATGCCCCCGACGGGCGGGGCGTCGCGACTGGAGGGCTCGATGGGACCGTCACCCTCCGGGATGCCGAGAGCCTGGAGAGGCTGCACTCCTTCCGGGCCCAGTCGACGCACGTCAATGCGTTGGCCTTCTCGCCCCGGGGCGGTCTGCTGGCGACGAGCGGCGACGGGTGCGAGACCGTCCGAGTCTGGGACGCGAATGCGGGGCGGTTGCTGGCCACACTACCGGGCCACGCCCGCGGAGTCCCGGCCCTGGCCTTCTCGCCCGACGGTTCGATCCTGGCCGCGGCGACGGGTGGCGGCATGGTCCACCTATGGGATTCGCGCAACTGGATTGCCATCTCCGTCCTTGAGGGGCCCAAGTCATGGCTCGGTGCGATCGCCTTCTCGCCCGACGGCCGATCCCTGGCGGCGGCCGGCGACGATCGCATGCTCAGAATCTGGGATTGCCAGCGACTAATCGACACGGAACGCAAAACGCCAGGGCTCGGCTCGCCCCCAGCGTACATTTCCGACTCGATCCCGGTGCGGTAGCCTGGCTTGCTCGATCTGGACCACTGGACAAATCTCGGTGCATCGTCTCCTACTTCTCGGTCGCCGCTCGACGTCCTTTTGCACTAGTGTAGTGTCTCACCCTGATGCGATCTTATCCAGGACAGCCCTGGCACGGCGGACCTTTTCGAGAATGTCCTCCGCCTTGGCCGTCCAGACGAAGGGCTTGGGGTCGTCGTTGTGCTCGTCGATATAGGCCCGAATCGCTTCGATCAATTGCTTGACGCTACGAAATACCCCCCGACGGATCCGTTTGTCGGTGATCTCGCGGAACCATCGCTCGACCAGGTTCAGCCAGGAACTGCTCGTCGGGATGAAGTGGAGGTGGAACCGCTTGTGTCGCTTCAACCATGACTTGACCTTGGGATGCTTATGGGTCGCGTAGTTGTCGACGATCAGGTGCAAGTCCACGTCGGGCGGCGTCTCGGCGTCGATCTGCTTGAGGAACTTGATGAACTCCTGGTGGCGGTGCCGCGGCATGCATCGCCCGATCAATCGCCCCTCCAGCATGTCGAGCGCCGCGAACAGAGTCGTCGTGCCGTTCCGCTTGTAGTCGTGCGCCATCGTCTCGCACCGGCCGGGATAGATCGGCAGGCTCTTCTGCGTGCGGTCCAGCGCCTGGATCTGGCTCTTCTCGTCGACGCAGAGCACCAAGGCGCGCTCCGGCGGGTCGAGGTAGAGGCCGACGACGTCGATCAGCTTCTCGACGAAGCGGGGGTCGTTGCTCACCTTGAAGGTCCGGCTCAGGTGCGGCTTCAGGCCGTTGGCGCGCCAGACGCGATTGACCAACGCATGGTTGGTCCCCAGCGCCTCGGCGAGGGTGCGAGTGCTCCAGTGGGTCGCGTTGGCCGGCTTCTGCCGCGTCGTCATCTCGATGATCCGCCGGATGAGGTCGTCGCGTTCCTTCGGCGGCCGTCCGCCCCGAGGCGCGTCCTTCTCCAGGCCGGCGATGCCTCGCTCGGCGAATCGATCGCGCCAGCGGGCGACGGCGCCGCGGGAGATCCCCAGGCCCTCGGCGATGTCCTTATTCTCCTCGCCCTCGGCGGCGGCGAGCACGACACGGGCCCTCGTGACCAGTCGAGCCTGGGTGCTCCGCCCGCGGGACCATCGCTCCAGGATGATCCGGCCTGCATCGTTCAAGGTGATCTGGCATGCACGGCGCATGGGCATATGCTCCTTTCATTAGAGTATACCCCCATGCAACACGATAAGTTTCACTACTTTTGAGACACTACACTAGGACGAAGTCGGCCCGCCTGCCGCGCTTGGGGGCCGCCTGCATCCTTCGGCCCTGGAAGACGGCGCTCGCAGGATCAGGGTCGTGGCTGCCGGAGAGGCGGCGTCAGACGCGGAGGTCATGGACGATCGCATCGAAGCAGCCAGCGGCGAGCCATCGCCGGGCCTGCTAAGCTCGACTGCTGCCGAAAGCAGAGGCCTACGCCGCCGGGGCGAGGGCCCGGCAGAGCAACTCGCGTAGAGGTGTGGGGAGTTTCTCCAGGCCCGAGTCGAACCCGGCCTCTCGAAATAATCCCTCGGACCACAACCTCAGCCGCACGGCGCACAGGGCATCCGAGAACGTCACGGACTCCTTGCCCGGCCAGTCGATCCCGCCGACACGGGCCGGCGCCGGCAGGGCGTCGTAGAGCAGCGTCACGACCGAATACAGCCCGAGCAGGCACGGGGTGGCACGCAGCACCGTCCGCCGGCTCCATCCCCGGGTGCTCTCCGAGTGGAGGTGGGCACGGCCCTCCTGGAACGTGCATTCGAGGTTCCAGCGGCCGGCATATCGGGTCACGACCTCGCCGGCCCCCATCGCCGGGTCGGTCGTGTAGAAATACTCATCGCGGTGCGTCCCCTCCCGGTCGTGGACGAAGACCCAGCGGATCGGCACCAGCCCCTCGCCCGCCTTGTACCAGTGCCCCGACCCGGTGACCACCTCGACCCTACGGCGGCCGCCGCCGTACCAGCCCACGGTGATCCTGCGGCGTCTCCGCGCGGCCTCCACGCCCTCGCGGGGCTTGGGCCGGCGGGCCCCCTTGACGCGAGGACGGCCCGCGCCTCCGTAAGGGGGCGCGGGATCGAAGAGGTTGGCCTCGGGGTGGAGCTTGCTCACCAGCGACAGCCGGGCCCGGTGGCGATGGCAGAGGCACGCGACCTCGTGCGAGCCGTAGCCCGAGTCGCCGACGAAGACGAAGCGTCGGCCGGGGAACTCCATCATCAGGGCCCGCAGCAGCCGGCACATCAATCGGGCCGGCGTGCGGTGCGGCCGCCCGCGTCGGCGGTCGTCCTCCTCGGAGCGGTACAGGTCCACGAGCACGGGCAACGCCCAGGGGCGGCTCGTGCCGGGCAACCGGACGAGGACCGCCAGGACGACCCAGCAGTGCCCGTATTTCCAGGCGGTGTAGGCGTGGGAGGATCGGACCGGGTCGCGGTGCCGTGCCTTGCCGTAGACGCATCGGCCGGGGTGGCCGTCGACGGTGTCGTCGCCGACGAGGAATACGGGGCCGTTCGGGCAGAGGCGATCGAGGATCAGGCGGGCGAGGGTGCAGCCGGCCCTCAGGCCCGACCAAGGTGCGCGCGAGAGGACGCGCTGGTAATCGGTGCGATGCCCCGGCGCGAGCTCGCCGACGGTCCGCAGCAGGTTGGCGACGGTGTGCCGGCCCTGGGTGAGGATGGTGGCCAGGAGCAGGACGACGAAGCATCGATAGGAGGGGAGGGTGGAGAGCGGCCCGAAGGCCTCGAGCAGCGGCAGAGCCTCGGGTGGTAGGATCACGATGGGCCCGTCCTCGGTTGGTAGCCTTGAGGTGCGTCAGCAACCCCTCAGGTTTCCGCCGAGGCGAAACCGTGAAATCGGCATCAGTCGAGCTGAGTGGTGATTCGAGCCGCCGATGCGCGTCGGCCCAATCAACTGAGCGTCATGCCGAGGATCGTCACGTTGCCATCGTCCAACAGGGTAATGCTCCGGACGGCTTTACCCGCCTTGAGGGTGAATTGATACCCGTAGACGTAGTAGCTCCCCGACTGGATGGTGCCCCCGGACACGTCTCGATAGGCCATGGTGACCGCCGTGGACTCGCCCGCGTAATTCTGGGGGGAATGCCAGTCGCTCAACGACTGGGTGAACGTCTGGGTGGTCCCGTCGGCATAGGTGATGGTGAAGTTCACATCGGCCTGATTGCCGTTCACCCCGCTGCCCAGGAACGAAAGGGTGTCAAACGACCCTCTCGGCAGGGCGATCGTCTGGCCGCTGGCGGCGATCGCGTTGGAGGCGCCGGTGGCTCCCAGGTTGAAGAGCAGGCTGTTCCAAGCGACGGGCCCGCCGAGCAATTGGGCCGAGAGCGCATTCCCATCGCCGTCCAGGCCGCCGAAGCTGCCGAAGGTCGTGCCATCGGCGACGATGCCGACCCGGTTGAAGGCCGAGGCCAGGTTCACGGTCGTCCCGACGCTCGGAGGGGCCGTTGTCTGGGGCGAATAGGTCACCGTATAGCTGAAGTCGGAAGGGAATGACTCCGAGGTCCCGGGCAGCGTCCCGGAGTTCGTGTAAACCGTGAGGTTCGGGTTATAGCTCGGGATCAGGTTCCTCGGCCAATCGCTCGACGAGTTCTGCCCCCAATTGAAGAACACGTCGGCCCAGGTCGCCGCGGCATTCTGCGGTGCGGCGGCGGCGTAGTACCACCCGCCGTTGAGCGCGACGAAGGGGTGTTGCGGATCGATCGGCGTCAGGTTGACCCCGGAGTTGGCAGCCGAACCGCCGGACGCCGAAGCCGGAATGCCGAAGAGTTGGCTCGCGGTCTCCGGCGCGATCGGGTTCCCATTCCCGTCGGTGAGGGTCCACGCCGTCACGATCGACCCACCTTGATTGAAGCTGTATCCAGATGCCGATTCGCTGAGCTGCGCCGGCGTGATCGCCAGGAAGTCGCCCGGGGCCGCGACATTCGGGGGGCCAGAGCCCGGTGCGTAGGGGAGGCTGAAGTAGCCCAGGTAAGGAGGCGGGCTGGTCGTCCCCGGCGTGATCTGGCTCGTGGAATCGTAGGGCCCGACGTTCACCGCATTGCCCCCCTGGAGCGACTGTATCTGGCCGAGCAGGGCTGCGAGTTGGTCCGGGCCGACGGACCCTGGCTGGAACGTCGCGAAATTACCGACCGTCGTGCCGGAGATGATGTCGACCGCGTTGTTGCCGATGTTCGTGATGGCCAACTCGGCCAGCCCGTCGCCGTCCAGGTCCTCGGCGATGAGACTGGTGGCGCTCGTCGCCCCGGAGATCGGATAATACACGGGCGAGTCATACGAAGCCGGCCCGTTGCTGAGCAGCAGGCCCACGCCGCCGTAGGCGGAGACTCCAGAGGAGATGGAGGCGAACTGGTTGTAGGTGACCACGAGGTTGGGGAAGATGCTGCCCCTAAGCGGGACGGCGGCGATGGCCACGGGCTGATACCCGCTCCCGAGTGCGATGGTCGCTGGCGAATCGAAGCCGTTGCCGTTGTTCAGCAGGAGGCTGATGCTGCCGCTGAGGCCGTTGGCCACGGCGATATCGGGCCTGCCATCTCCGTTGAGGTCGGCGACCGCGAGCCCCGCCGGCTGCTCTTGCCCGCCCAGGCCGAGATTATATTCCACCGAGAAGTTGCCCGACCCGTCCCCCTTCAGGACGGTCACCACGTCACTCGAGGTATCGGCGACGATGATGTCCTGGTAGCCGTCGCCGTTGACGTCGCCCACCGCGACGCCCGACGGGCCATTCGGGCCTCCGAGGCCGAGCGGCGTTGAAGACTGGAAGCTGCCGTCGCTCTGGCCCAGCAGGACGCTCACCTGATCGGTGCTGAAATCGGTCACGACCAGATCCGAATAGCTGTCGCTCGTGGAGTTGAAATTCCCGACGGCGATTCCCTCCGGCCCTGTCGCCCCGGCGAGCGAGTAGGAGGTGGAATCGGAGAGGTTCGTGGTCTGCCCGTTGCCCGTCGCGAAGCCGTAGGGCTCGGACGACTTCCAGTTGAAGACCGCCGGGATCATTGTGCTCCACGAGGTCCGGGTCAGGAGGCTCGAGGCCACGTCCTCCGGCGACAGGGCCGACGATGCGAGCGGTTCCCCGCTGATCTTCCCGAGGGCCAGGAGGAGGCCATAGTTGCTCAGGACCGACTGGATGAATGTGGTGTCATTCAGGGTCGTCAGGATGTTATTCCACTGTTCCGTCATCGTGCCCGTGATATTCGTGCCCAGATCATCGAGGGTTGACGCATTCTCGATGTCCGTGTCGATCGACGCCACGGGGATGGTGAGCGTCACGGTCGATGGGAGGTTGGCCTGTGCCAGGAACGAGCTCGCCACCGAGGCCCCGGCCCCGCCGATCGCCGCCCCCAGTGCACCGGCGACGATGCCGCCGGCTCCGGCCACCGCCCCAAGGGCTCCTCCCAGCGCCCACGCCATGGCCTCGCCCATGATCTCTTGCGACGAGGGGGCGAGTTGTCCGGTGGGGATCGTTACGCTCAGGCTCTGGTCCTGCGCCGTCTGCCCGTCGGTGATCGTGGTGGCGATGCCTTACGGCACACCCGCCGAGCCGCCGATCGTATTGATGAAGCCCTGGATCCAGCTCGAGAGGGTCGTGGGGGCGCTGGCCCCCCCGGATCCCGTCAGGACGGAAAATGCGTTCTGGCGGAGCAGATTTGCGTTGTAGAGAAACTCGTAGACCGCGTCTTGCGCCGTGTCGGCCCCCTGGACGGGGAACGGCTCGCCCTGGCCCGGGGGCGAGGGCGGGCTGGTCCCGTACGCGTCTTGGTAGGCATCGTCCAGTGAAGATTGGATCGAGCTGACGCCCGTCGGCGCCGCGATCGTCGCGCCGATAATGTTGGCGAAGCCACCCAGGAGGCCGCTGTTGGAGACGAGATTGGCGTAGGCTTCGCTCCGTTGCAGGGCCCAGGCCGCCCCGGCCTGCCCCGAAGGGACCGGGAAATAGGTCACGTCGGACCAGAGCGGCCAGTAGTTGGCGGCCAGGTCGCCGGCACGACTCCCGCTCAACGTATTGAGCCCCGGCAGGTCCGGGTCGGAGTATGCCCAGGCGTAGTCCTCGCCGAACTCCCCTTGCTGTTGATAGCTGGTCAGCAGCGCCATCAGATTAATTGAGCGGGCCGGGCAGGAGGGAGAAATTGACCTCAGCATCGCCTGCATTCTCCGGTGCCCAGGTCAGCCTCACGTTGTAGGTGCCGTCGCGTGAAGCCTGGACAAAGGTGGAATTGCCGGGGGTGATCTCCTGGGAACTGACCGATCCCAGGTCGTCGACGACCTGGATGCTCAGTTTGCCCTTGAAGGAGTCGGGCACCGAAATCCCCAACTGATCGCCCGCGTCCAGGCCGAATTTGTAGGAGGCGGTCTCGTTGGCAGCTGCGGTGACCGTGGGGGATGACAGGGGGATCATCACTTCGATCCCCCAGTCGCGGGCCCCGGGCAGTCGTATCGCGTCCAGGAAGGGGTCAGTCGGGATGGTCGTCGCGACGGGCACCAGGGGCGTGCCGATCGTCGGGCCCTGGGCCACGCCGGACCGGCCCGGGGCCTGGTTCGGCCAGGCGTCATCGGAAGGGGCCTGGTCGAAGTTGAAGTACGCTGCCAGGTCGGTGCCGAGCGTCACATCACCGGAGATCGGGGCCGTCATCGCCCGCTGCACCTCGACCTGGGTCAACGCGTTGGTCCAGGCCGCGACCTCATCGACGGTCCCGATGAAGCCCTGGGGGTAGTTGATCTCGGGATAGGCATCGGAGGTCGGCTCGGGCATCGTCGCGCCCCCGACCGCGAAGCCGCTCGGGCCGCTCGCCGTGATCCCGCCGGCGAGCGTCGGCGTGAACGAATAGGATGAGCCAACGGAGGGGGAGATCTCACCCTGGAGCAGGCCGTCGAGGTAGAGGGCCTGGGTCTCCCCGGTGACGACGAAGGCGACCTGATGCCAGGTGTTGTCCACCACACCGCCCTGGCTGACGATCGGGTTCGCGGCCCCGACCTGGGCCTGCCCCGCCTTGGTGGTGCCGCCGACCTGGCCGGCGGCCGGGGTCCAGTTCAGGACCGTGTCACCCTCGTTGATCGCCAACGAGGTCTGGTCGAACAGCCCCGCCACGAGGTTGCCCGACGAGTTGATGTAGATGAGCGGGGCCCGGGTCGTGGACCCGCCGACGTCCAGCGTCTCCGACAGCAGGGCTCCGGGGGACTTCGTCTGGAACCAGGCCTGGAATGTCAGGCCCCCGGACAGGGCCGTTGACCAGTCGTTGATGGCGGTTGTCGGGAGTTGCAGCGTTGGCTGGGGGCGTCGCCGGCCATGATGGCGTCGTAGCAGACCTGCAGGAAGACGGCGGCCTGGCCCCAGGGCGAATCCAGGGGGACACCTACGATAGCCCCCGAGGCCGCCCCGACTCTTGCGGTGAGCGTGCCGTAGGCCGCCGGATCCGTCACCGGGTCGGGGACGAGCATCTGCTTGTTGACCGAGAAATACGAATCGATCGGAGCGCCGACGCTGAATTTCGACGGTGTGGGCGATGGTGTGGGTGTCGGGGCGGGCGTGGGCGTTGGTGTGGGCGTAGGAGGGATCGGCAAATGGGCCCGGCGCTCCACGTCCTGTCGCGATAGCGGGCTTGCCAGGAATCGCGCCATCACGCGGAGGAAGCCCTCGGGCGCGGCGATCGCACGGGGTGCGGCCTGCAGCAGGGATGCCGGATATGACCCCTGCTGCAAGGCCTGCGAGGCCAGGTGCGACGTCCACACCTGATTGAAGACCTGGCTCCGTTCCAGCCTCGTCAGCAGTAGGTGTCTCTGAGACTCGGTCTGCACGGGCAGATGAGCCAGCGTGATCGGGAGCGGATTCCCAGCGAGCAGGTCCCGTTGCAGTGCGGCCTTATACGGAATCTTCTGGATCAGAAGCGTTACAATAGAGGGGTGATCTACGATTGGAGGGTATCACCATGGCCCGACCGCGTCTGCCGATCGCCCCTCACCTGACTCACGACGAGATCTCCCTCCGCTATCGCGCCTGCCGCTCGGGGTTGGAGAAGACCCACTGGCAGGTCCTCTGGCTCCTGACCGGGCCCGACTCCCCCACGCCGGAGCGCGTCGCAGGCGTCGTCGGCCTCTCGCCCGGCTGGGTCCGGAAGGTCCTCAAGCGCTGGAATGACCTGCTCCCCGAAAACTGGACCATCGCATGTGAGACTTCGTATGCGATGAGGCTCTTATCAGAGGGAGCCTTGAGAGATGAAGAAATCGAAGTTCACGACCGAGCAGATCGTCTTCGCCCTGAAGCAGGCCGAGGCCGGCCTGGGCGTCGACGAGACCTGTCGCAAGCTCGGCATCAGCCAGGCGACCTTCTTCCGCTGGAAGGCCAAGTACGGCGAGTTGGGCACTCCCGAGGTCCGGCGGCTACGCCAGCTCGAGGAGGAGAACCAGAAGCTCAAGCAACTGGTCGCCGACCTCAGCCTCGACAAGAAGATGCTCCAGGACGTCTTGGCAAAAAAAGCCTGACCCCGCCGCAGCGCCGGGCGATCGTAGCGGACCTGACGGTCCGCTACGGCGTCGGCGTGCGGCGGGCCTGCGAGGCGACCGGACTCCCGCGGTCGACCCACCACTACCGCCCCCGGCGCGAATCGCAGGAGCCGCTTCGCATGCGGCTCCGCGAGCCGGCGACCAGTCGGGTCCGATACGGCTACCGCCGGCTCCATGTCCTGCTCCGCCGCGAGGGCCGGGCGATCAACCTGAAACGAGTCTATCGCCTCTATAGCCTGGAGCGACTGACCTTGCGGCGGAAGAATCCCCGGAGGCGGGTGAGCTCTCGCCATCGCGACGACCGCCCCTGTGTCGAGGCCGCCGACCAGGCCCGGGCGATGGACTTCATGAGCGATGCACTCGCAGACGGGCGCAAGCTCCGCGTCCTGACCTTGATCGATCTGTTCACCCGCGAGAGCCTGGCGATCCGTGTAGGTATCCGGTTCACCTCGGGACAGGTCGCCGAAGTCCTGGCCGAGGTCGCCCTCGGCCGCGGCGCACCGCGGGAGCTGAGGGTAGACAACGGCCCGGAGTTCACCGGGCGGATGCTCGACCTGTGGGCTCACCTCAACGGGGTGACGCTGGATTTCAGCCGCCCGGGCAAGCCCAACGACAACGGCTTCATCGAGTCGTTCAACGGCAGGGTACGGGATGAGTGCCTCAACCAGAGCTACTTTCTTAGCCTGGAGGACGCGCGGGAGAAGCTAGAATCATGGCGGGTCGAGTACAATGAGCATCGCCCGCACAGCGCCTTGGGCTACCTGGCCCCCAAGGAGTTCGCGTCATCCCCGGCCGGGAAGCAGAGGACCTCGTCCGACCGAAAGACTCGCATTTAGCCGGTCCAAGTTCGGGGAGCGGCTCACAAGGGCGGGAATGACTCTCATACCAGATGGACCAATCCACGGGGAGCAGGTCAACCTCTTCCCTCCGCCCGCTCGGACGGGTCGCCCCAGGCGCGATCGCCGCGAGATCGTCGATGGCATCCTCTGGATCCTCCGGACCGGCGCCCCTTGGCGCGACCTCCCCGAGGAGCTCGGCCCCTGGGCAACCGCCTGGGACCTCTTCGACACCTGGAATCGCGACGGGACGCTCGACGCGATCCTCACGCGATTGAGGGCGGCGGTCATCGACGCGGGCCTGGTCGATCGCGAGTTGTGGTGCGTCGACGGGACGGTGGTCCGTGCCTCCAGATGTGCCGGCGGGGGCGGGAAGCCCGACGACCCCGAGGAGCCGGCGGATCACGCCCTGGGCCGCTCCCGCGGGGGCTTCTCGACCAAGATCGAGCTGCTGTGCGACGGCCATAGCCACCCCCTGGACTTCCACCTGATGCCCGGGCAGGCGCACGAGGCGACGGGCCTGGTCCCGCTGCTGGAGGGGGCCGAGGAGCGGCTCGTCGACGGCGGGGGCAAGGCGATCGCGTGGCCGGTCGCCCTGGCCGGAGACAAGGGATTCCGGGCCGACTGGATCGACGAATACTTGCTGGAGATGGGGATCACGCCCGTGATCCCATCGAAGGAGAATGAGGACCGCATGGCCCGGGCCATCGGGTTCGACCGCGAGGCGTACCGGAGGCGAAGTATCGTGGAATGCCTGATCGGCTAGCTGAAGGAATACCGTCGGATTTGCACACGATTCGAGAAGACGGCCAAGAACTTCGGCGGCATGATCAAGATGGCGTTCATCCAACGCTATCTACGCCTGTGCCCTTAAGAACGGTTTTCCGACATACCCTAGTGCATTGGATCCTCAATCCCAGGGGTTGGACGTCAACGGGATCGCGAATGACAGGCTTTCCGGCCCGAGTCTGAACCCGTCATAGGACACACGATACATGTCCCGCTCCCGGTTTTCGTGCGAGTCGTCTTCGTCAGGCGTCGGATCCGGGAATCTGAGGATGTCGGGATCGTCGACAATTCAAGGCAGTATCCGGAATCGGTGACCACCAGCTCGCCGCTATACGTACGCCAGGGCGCATACCATTCGTTGCCCAATCTCTCTTGCCAGAGGAAGGCGGGCACCCACCTCGGCGCATTCGCAGAAGGCGAGCCGTCGAGCACGGCCCCCCGCAGCCTCAGACAGCCCTCCTGCGACCCCGACTTGCCAACCCCCTGCGATCGGCCTGAGCGAGGGGCGAATCGCGTCGTACCCCTCCCTCTTTTCGACATAGATCGAGAAATCGGCGCTATCGATCCTCCGGAGCACCTGGTAGACGATCCGTTCGCCCGCCTCCACCGCGGCATCCGCGTTGGGAAAGCCTTGGATGCCGATCCCCAGCGGATTCGCCCCGCGGAGGTCCGCGAGGATCGGGATCGCCTGCCAACCCTGGTCGACGGAGAGGAACAAGTCGCTACCGTCCCACGCAACCTGGATCACGCGATCGAGGCCGATGAGCTTGAGGATCCGCAACAGTAGCTCGCGGCGGTAAACCAGGTCGGAATTCCCGGGGGACTTGCCCGCGACCTCGAACTGACAGTACGGATAGTTCTCCCCGGTTTGCTCCATCTGCCAGCCGTACGAGAGGCGGAAATCGAAAGGGCCCGATCCCTCGTTCTCAGTACCGTAGAGAGTCAAGAACATCCTCGACCGGCCGCGCTGATGGCTACGAATGGCCTCCAGGAAGGGCTCACGATCGGAACGCTCGGCGCCGAACGCTTGCGTCAGATCCACGGATTGCAATTCATTAAAGGCCTCGAGGTCGTCGAGGGTGTCTCGGAGTAGACTAAAAGCCTCGATGATCATCGCCTCGTGACAGATGATCGCCCCTTGGCGGAGCCGCTTCACCAGCGCCTTCAACAGGGGCGTGAGCCGCCGGTCGCCGAGTGGTTCGGATCGGATCCTGGAAATGGTGCCGATCATGATCCCATCCCCAACCCGCCTTTCGGAGTGACCTTCGGATCCCGGTCTTCATGTCAAGGCTTAGTGTTGACATGTGATCATTTCAGGGGGGTGAATGCCAGCCCTTTGATCTCGCCGGCATAGTCCAGCAGGCGGTCCATTCCGCCGCGGTTCGTCGCCAGCTCGAGGCAGCATCCGGAATCGATCGCCACCAATTCGCCGCTGTAAACGGTCCACGGCGAGTGCCATTCCGAACCTTCCTTTTCCTCCCAGACGAACGCGGGGACTCTGGCCGGTGGCCGACTCGTCGGCGTGCCGGCCAGGACGGCCCCGGCGGCCTCGGAGAGTGCCCCACCGACTCGGAGTTGCCACCCCCCGGCGATGGCGCTGAGGGGGCGGAGCCTCGTCTCGTAGTCATCTCCTTCGGCATAGGCGGAGAACTCGCAGTCGTCGACTCGCCGGAGCACCTGCCCGATGATGCGCTCTCCCGCGTCGACCGCCGCCTCGACGGTGGAGAAACCGCGAACGCTGATCCCGATCGGGTTAGCTCCGTCGAGATGGGCCTTGATGGGGACGGCCTGCCAACCGTTCGCGGCCGAGGCGCGCAGGTTGCCTCCGTCCCAAGCGATGGAGATGGAATCCGCCAGGCCGATGAGGCCGATGATGCGTCGGAAGAGGTCGCGTCGGTAGCCGAGATCGGCGACACCGGGCGAGTTACCCGCGACCTCGAACTTGCAGTGCGGGAAATTATCGCCCTTCTGATCCATTTGCCATCCATACGAGAGGGAGAAGTCGAACGGCCCGGATTCCTCGGATTCGGTGCCATAGAGCCTCAGGAACATCCTCGACCGGCCTGGGCCGTGGCCCAGGATCGCTCCAAGGTAGGGTTCACGGTCCGATCGGCCGGGGCCGACAGGGCGATTGACGACGACGGATCGCACCATTGAGAACGCGTCGAGTGGGTCGAGGTGATCGCGGAGCAGGGTGAAAGCTTCCAGGGTCATCGCCTGGTGGAAAGAAACCACCCCCCGGCCGAGCCGCTTGACCAACCCCGGGGTCATGTCCTTGATTTGTCGGTCGCCCAATGACTCCGACCTGAGCTTGGCAAAATACGATCCCATTTTGCGAAATCCGTATGCGACGGGGAATGGCTCGGTTGGTTCTTAGACGATCGTGATCATCCCCCAACACGGGGTCTTGGGGCGGGAGCGCCGGGCGACGCCAAGCCTGGCTCGATCAGCAAAGGGTACCAGGCTTGGCCGGCCGCGTCGCCCCTACCTAGACTCCGGGGGAGAAAAGGATCGCACCATCGCCGAGCTTATCCTCAATGACCTTAGTGATCCGGCTATCGATGCTGGCCGGGTCGCTACCCGTGATGTATCGAATCGTGGCCCCTCCCATCTCATCGGCCTGGGCTTGGGCTTTCAAGATCCAATTCTCGGCCGCGATGGGGCTTTGGCGGATCTCGCCGGCTTTGCGGTCGGCGAAGGTGACGAAAGCGTCCTTCGACCGCTTGGCCTGCCAGAAGATCCGCTCCCCGGTGACGGTGTTGACCGTGACGACGTCGATGTCGGTGCTGGTCACCTTGGTGCCGTTGATCGTCCGCGCCGGGACGTAGAGTTGAAGGCTTTCCACCTTGAGGTTCGGGGTCTTGCTGAGCTTGGCGGCGCTCTGAAGTTCGTAGAGCCGCCCGAGTTTGGCCTGGTAGCCGAAGCCTTGCTTGCTCGCAGGCCACTTGCTCACGTCCACGGTCAACTGGTTCATGACTTTCTGGAACCCGTTCACCTCGCTGATGGAGGCGAGGTCCTCGAGCATCTGCTTCATCGGCCACCGGCCTTGCAGGCCATTGGGCAGATCCTTGAGGACGTTCTTGAGCACGCCCGCGTCGATCTTGCCCTTCTTGATGATGAGGGCCATGTTCTTGAGCGCGGGGCCGAGCTCATCGGTGGCCTCGGCGGCGAGATTGGCGATCGCCTTGGAGGTCCCGTCGGGCAGTTCGGTGAGGGTGTCCAGGAGCTTGCGGGCGTCCTTGACCGAGAGGGCGAGGTCGGGGTCCTTGAGCAGATTGTCGAAGGCATCCCACAGCTTGTAGCCGTTTTCGCCGAGGTAATCGTTGAACTTCCAGACCCGGTTGTACATGGCCTTGGAAGTGATGAGATCCCCGGCGACCTTGATGCGGGTGCCGCTGGCGAGATTCTTGAGCAAGTCGAGGAGCGACTCGGCGGCGCTCTTGCCGGCGCTCAGGGCCGACGGTGAGAGCAGGAACGTCATCAGCGGGGCCCCGCCGCCCAGGCCGGACCCGAGCGGCGCGGCCGCCTCATCGCCCGGCTCGCCGTAAGTGGTGTCGACGTCGATCCCGTCGCCGCCGAGGGGCACGTCGCCGAACGGGTCGGTCCCCTCGGGCTGGGGGATCTCCGGGCGGCTCAACCCTTCGATGGCGATGTCGCGAACGACCTCCATCAGGATGCCGCCCAGCGGCGCGACCCCGAGTGCCGCCACCAGGGCCCTCGCCGTCGAGATCAGGCCGTCGGGGACCTCACCGGCCAGCGGCAGCAGCTCGGTCAGCAGGCCGAGCGACGAAAGCGTCAGCTCGTAGTAGTTGACCGGCTTGTCCGAGAAACCGGCCATCCGCCAGAGGTTCTTGACGATCGAGCCGGCATCGCCGACGGCCAACATCCCCCCCGCGAAGTTGGCCGCGATCCCGGCGGTCGTCTCCGGGTCCGTCAAGCCGAGGAAGCCGAAGACCGTGTCGTAGATCAGCGTGTAGGCATACGGCTCGGTCGGCTTGTCGGAGATGGCATAGACCCATTCCGTGCGGGTGTCGAGCGGGGTGGTCGAGACGGGATAGTTGTACCGCTGGATGAGAACGGGGATCGCCCGGGGCAGCCCGTTGGTCGAGACGGGGGTGCCGTCAATGTACGTGGCGCTCGTGCTGACCACCTTGATCGTGTGGCGGCCGGAGGAACCCATGATAAACGTGCCGAACAACGACCAGTCACTCTGGAGCTCCGCGACCTCGGCGTCGCGCGGGTTCAGGAACGACACCGTGTACGTGAAGCCCGGGGCGCCGACGACCTCGAACTGACCTTCGGTCACCGTGGGGGGGCGGTATTGGGCGTAGGTCAGCGTCGTCGTGGGGGGGAGCGTCGTGCCCGGCAGCGGGTTCGCGATGCCGGGAAGCTGGTAGGTCGGCGCCGGGCCGGAACCCTTGGTATGGATGATGGAACGGCTGAAGTCGACCGAGAACTCGGCGTCGCTGGGGCGGACGACGTTGATCTGGCCGCTGATCGTGCTGTTCCCGCAGCTCACGAGGACCTGCATCTTGCCGGGCGCGTCGTAGGCCGTCGTCGGGACGGTGACCGCGGCCGATCCGTCGCCGCCGACGGTCGCCTCGGCCGTCTTCCCGTTGCTGAACAGGAAGTAAACCTTGGCGCCCGCCGCGGCATTGGTCTGGACCGAGACCGTCGGGGCCTGCCCGCTACCGAGTACCAACGGCCCCGAGGACGTCATCGTCAAGGTGACCGCATTGAGCCCGATCTGGATCGTGGCCTCGGCATCGCCGCACTGAATCAGGATGACTTGCTCGGGGGCTTCGGCGCTCTTGGTGCCGGCGACGATCTCGATCTCGGCCCGGCCGTTGACGGTCAGGTTCTGCTTCTGGGCTTCTTCGCTTGCCTTGTCCTTGATATTGGAGCTCGTGAAGATGAAGTCGACGGGAGTCCCGTCGGCGACCAGGTTGCCGTGGGCGTCCTTCACGGTGACGGATAGGGTGCGTGTGCTGACCCCGTCGGCGACGACGTTCGACGGGGCCTGGACCCCCTCGAAAACCGCGGCCTTGCCCGGGATGACCGTCGCGATGTCCGTGCCGACCTTGTATCCCATCACGTCGATCACGACGCGGTACTTATCACCGGCATGCCGCGAGGTCACGCCCATGTAGGCCGCCGCGCCGCCCTCGTTCATCGTGACGGACTTTTGGGACGCGTTCGTCCAACCGGTCGCACCCTCGGCCTGGCTCTTGAGCTGGAAGTTCGCCGGTCCGTCCTCCAGGAACCGGTCGGGATCGAACGCCTCTCCCCCGTCGGTCTCGAGGAACGGCCCGGCCACGATGACCGGGACGACCTTCGGGTCATCGGCGCTAATGTCGTCGATGGTGGTGTAGGGTTGGAGGATCGTCACGCGGACGGTGTCCGACCCGGCCGGCTTCCAGTTGTCCTTGGCGTCCTTATAAGACAGCATGACCTTGATTGCCTGGTCTGCCGCCTGTCGAGAGGCGAAGAGGCCTTCGACGTAGAGCGTGATGGTGCGGTCCGTGTCCGAGAAGTTCAGCTTGGCGAGGTCTTCCTCGCCTTCGTAGTCCTCGCCCGGTCTGATGAAGTCGCCATTCGAGAGGGCCGAATCCCCGAGGCGGACCTTGGAACCGTCCTTCGTCCAGAGCCGCAGCGCCGCGTTTTCCGAGAGGGCGTCCTTGGCCATGCCCGGCGCGGCCGCGTTGTACTTGAACGACAGCTTGAAGCGCTCGAGATCGAAATCGTCGGGGAGTTGAAGCTTGACCGGCGTGAATCGCTCGTCGTCACTGACCTCCGCGTTGGGGCCGTAGCCGTCGAGTAGGTCGGCGACTCCGTCGCCGTCCGTGTCGTCGACGTTGGCCAGGATGACCTTGCCCGGCTTCACCTGGTCGGGGCCGAGCCCCTGGTTTTTCGGATTCTCAGCGTCGTCCTCATCGTCGGAACGGTCCGGATCGCTGGTCTTGTCGTTATTGTCCGAGTCGATATCGAGGTCAGGCCCGGCGATGAAGCTGAAGTCGTCCCAGAGCAACCCGGCCGGGTCCGTGATGTTGACGATCTCGATCCGCGTGACCTTGTGGTAGGCGGTCAAGTCGATGTGTTCGGGGGTGCTAACCGTCGCCGTCCCGTTCAGCGGGACAGTCGCCGACAGCGTCCCTTTCTCATAGACGCGGACCTGGGCGATGGCCCCACTGGCGTCGTCCCGAAGCAGGGTGAACCTGAGCTTCTCGACGGGGATCGAGAAATCGACGTAGAGCGGATGGATGTACGGGTTGCCGACCCCGTCGCCGTTGGGAGGGGGAGTCGGGGCACCCAGGGAGTTAGGCGCGGAAGCGTCGGTCGTGGCCAGGACCTGGTTCGGAAACGCGGGATCGCCCGAGAACTTCACGTATGGATACTGATTGGTCACGACGGTCCCGGCAGTGAGGTCGTCGAAGTCGATCGTGATCCGCTCCGTCACCTCCACGGTGGTCGAGCCGGAAACTCCCTCCTCGCTCGACAGGCTCATCATGGAGGAATTCCGCAAGAGCGGCGCGCCGCCCTCGGTCACATTGGCCACGATGGAGGCCATCTCGCTCTCGCCCGCGATCTCGTCGGGGGCGGTGTAGAGCCCGTTGAGATCGATTGCGCCGGGGCTACCCGGCGTGAGGGACCAGGTGACGGAAACCGGGTCGATGAATGGCAGGCCGAACTGGTCGAGGATCTCGGCGGTGAATTGCTGCGTCGCACCGGGCTGGACGATGACCTTGGCATTAGGGCTGGTGGAGGCGGTCGCCTTGACCTTCACGGTGGTGATCGCCTGGTTCACCGTGACGGCCACGTCGCTGGCCACCGACTCCGTCCCGTTGATGATGGTCACGCGGAAGAGATAGCTTCCGGCCGCCGCGAACGTCACCGTGGTGTTCTTCGCGAAGTTCGTGTTGTTACCGGCAAAGATTGGGGCCGGCACCCCGTCCGGCACGGTGATGGCGGACCACAGGTAACGCAGCCTGGCCTCCCCTCCCTGCACGTTGCCCAGCACACTCAGGGCGGCCGTCTTGCCCGTGACGATCCCGGGGTTGGCCGCGGCCGGGGTCACGACGGTCGGCGTATAGTAGAGGGTCGTGGCGCTGCCGATGGTGCTATACGGAGAGCCACCGTTCGCATTGGTGGCCCGCACGCGGTACCACCAGGGCGTCCCCTGCGTGAGCCCGGTATCCGAGTACGCGGTAGCGCCGGCCCCGGGCGTCGCGACCTGGGTCCAGCCGCTCGTTCCGTTCGCACTCCGCTCCACCACGTAACCGGTCGCGCCCACCGAGGGGGACCACGAGACATCGAGCTGCGTCAGCGAAGCCGGCACCACCACGAGGTTCAATGGTGCATTCGGCCACGCGCCCGTCGTCGCAGAAACGACGACCGGGGCCGAGTTGCCGACGCCGTTATAAGCCATGATCCGGAAGTAATAGGTCGTCGAGGCGAGGAACGCACCCGGGGCCGCAAACGCGGTGACGTTCGCCCCCGTCGTTGCGATCTGGGTCCAAGGTCCGTCGGGGCTCGACGACAGTTCGATCTTCGTGCCCGTCTCCCCGTTCGATCGGTCGACCCAGTTCAAGTTGATCAGCGTCGCCGAGACCGGTGTTGCCGAGAGCCCGCTCGGAGCGGCAGGGAGGGTCAAGTTCGTGACGGAAACGCTCGGGGCCGAGTCGCCCACGGCATTCGTTGCGATAACCCGGTAATAGTATCGCGTGGCCTCCGTCAGTCCGGAATCGGTGAAGCTCGTCACCCCCGCCGACACCGTCCCTGCCGTTGTCCAAGTGCTGCCACCGTTGGTGCTCCGCTCGATCCGATAACTGTCTTCGCCCGCCACGTCCGCCCACGTCAGACTCATGCTCGTGTCGGATTGGGGGGTGGCCGTGCCGATAGCCGGCATGTTGGGGAACGCCGGCGTGGTCACGCTCGCGGTCGCCGAGTAGACGGAGGTGCCGTAGGAGAGGCTATAGGCGCGGACGCGGAAGTAGTATGTGGTGGAGCCGTTGTAGGGTCCTGGGGCCGCAAACGTCGTCGCATTGGCGGCGACCGAGCCGAGCTGCTGCCATCCCGTCGCGCCGTCGAGCGAACGCTCGATGTAGTAGCCGGCCTCGGCGGCGGACCGGTCCGTCCAGCTCACGTCGATCCGGCTCGGGGAGATCGCCGCGGCTGAGACGTTGGCGGGAGCCGTCGGTAACGTGGCGACGGTGCGCGTGGCACTTGGGGCCGAGTCGCCCACGGCATTCGTTGCGAAGAGCCTGTACGAGTATGAACGCGCCTCGGTCAGCCCATTGTCAGTGAAGTTAGTGACGCCTGCGCCGACGGTCCCCGCGGTGGTCCAGGTGGTCCCGCCATTGGAGCTGCGCTCGATGCGATAGCCGTCCTCGTTGGCGAGATCGGTCCAGGTGAGGTTGACGGCGGTATCCGACTGCGACACGACGGTGCCCAGCGTCGGGACGTTGGGGAATGCCGGCGTTGTGACGCTGGCGGTCGCCGAATAGGAGGAATAGCCGCCGGTATTGGCGTAGGCGCGGACGCGGAAGTAGTATGTGGTGGAGCCGTTGTAGGGTCCTGGGGCCGCAAACGTCGTCGCATTGGCGGCGACCGAGCCGAGCTGCTGCCATCCCGTCGCACCGTCGAGCGAACGCTCGATGTAGTAGCCGGCCTCGGCGGCGGACCGGTCCGTCCAGCTCACGTCGATCCGGCTGCCCGACACCACCGTGGCCGAGAGGTCGCTTGGCGCGGTTGGCAGGGTGGCGACGGTGCGCGTGGCACTCGGTATCGAGTCACCGGCAGCATTGACCGCCAAGAGTCTGTACGAGTACGAACTCCCCTCGGTCAATCCATTGTCAGTGAAGTTAGTGACGCCTGCGCCGACGGTCCCCGCGGTGGTCCAGGTGGTCCCGCCATTGGAGCTGCGCTCGATGCGATAGCCGTCCTCGTTGGCGATGTCGGTCCAGGTGAGATTGACGGTGACATCGGAGGTCGCCACGACGGTGCCCAGCGTTGGCGTGTTGGGGAACGCCGGTGTCGTCACGGTGGCGGTTGATGAGTAGGTGGAGTAGCCGGCTGTTGTGTTATACGCACGGACGCGGAAATAGTAGGCCGTTGAGGGGTTGAACGGTCCGGACACGGAGAACGCGGTCGTGTTCAAGGTAACCGAGCCGAGCTGCTGCCATCCCGCCGTGCCGTCGAGCGAACGCTCGATGGAGTAATTCAATTCGGCCGACGATTGGTCGGTCCAGTTCACCTCGATTCGGGTGGGAGAAACGAACGTCGCTGACACCCCTGTGGGGGTGGCCAGGGGAATCAGGACGATGGCCGTATTACTGTTGGGTGACGCGGCCACGCCGTTGTACGCACGCACTCGATAGTCATAACGTGTACCATCGTTGGCAGTGGTATCGCTATAGGAAGTGGCATCAGCGCCGGCCGTGCCAATTTGAGTCCAGACGTTCGCTCCGTTCGTGCTTCGCTCGATGATGAAACCGGTCTCGCGCAGCGTGTCGGACCACGAGAGGTCGACCTGGTGCGAGGAGATGATGGCTGCCGCAAGGTTCGCAGGGGTCGTCGGTGACGAGTCGGTGATGACGGCTGTCGCCACGCTGAGGTTTCCGAGGGCGTATGCCGAGTTGGACGAGAGGGCCAGCACGATGGTCTCGTCGGGCTCGGCGACGGTGTCGGCCACCGGCGTCACGGCCATCGTCACGCTGGCCTGGCCGGCGGGTATGGTGACGCTGTACGTCCCGAAGCTGCTTGTCAACCCGGTGTAGTCGCCCGTCGAGGCCGTACCGATCAGCGTGTAATAGACTGTTAGTGCGGAAGAGGTCGGTCCCGTCCGGGAGACGATAAAGACAGCGGGATCCTGTCCGGCCTCGGCAGCATTGCTATCGGTGGCTACGATGGTGACGGCTTGCACGGCGGCGGCGGTGGCCGCGGTATCCTCGGCGATTACGACGGTAGCCGACGACGCGTTGCCCAAGACGTAGGCCGAGTTGGAAGAGAGCGCGAGAATTAAGGTCTCGTCGGGCTCGGCGACGGTGTCGGCCACCGGCGTCACGGCCATCGTCACGCTGGCCTGGCCGGCGGGTATGGTGACGCTGTACGTCCCGAAGCTGCTTGTCAACCCGGTGTAGTCGGTCGCCGAGGCGTTGCCCGTGACCGTGTAATAGACCACCAGCGCCGAAGCCGTCGGACCGGTGCGCGTGACCGTGAAAGTCCCGGTGTTCGGTCCGGCCTCGGCAGCATTGCTATCGGTGGCTACGATGGTGACGGCTTGCACGGCGGCGGCGGTGGCCGCGGTATCCTCGGCGATCACGACGGTAGCCGACGACGCGTTGCCCAAGACGTAGGCCGAGTTGGAAGAGAGCGCGAGAATTAAGGTCTCGTCGGGCTCGGCGACGGTGTCGGCCACCGGCGTCACGGCCATCGTCACGCTGGCCTGGCCGGCGGGTATGGTGACGCTGTACGTCCCGAAGCTGCTTGTCAACCCGGTGTAGTCGGTCGCCGAGGCGTTGCCCGTGACCGTGTAATAGACCACCAGCCGCCGAAGCCGTCGGACCGGTGCGCGTGACCGTGAAAGTCCCGGTGTTCGGTCCGGCCTCGGCAGCATTGCTATCGGTGGCTACGATGGTGACGGCTTGCACGGCGGCGGCGGTGGCCGCGGTATCCTCGGCGATCACGACGGTAGCCGACGACGCGTTGCCCAAGACGTAGGCCGAGTTGGAAGAGAGCGCGAGAATTAAGGTCTCGTCGGGCTCGGCGACGGTGTCGGCCACCGGCGTCACGGCCATCGTCACGCTGGCCTGGCCGGCGGGTATGGTGACGCTGTACGTCCCGAAGCTGCTTGTCAACCCGGTGTAGTCGGTCGCCGAGGCGTTGCCCGTGACCGTGTAATAGACCACCAGCGCCGAAGCCGTCGGACCGGTGCGCGTGACCGTGAAAGTCCCGGTGTTCGGTCCGGCCTCGGCAGCATTGCTATCGGTGGCTACGATGGTGACGGCTTGCACGGCGGCGGCGGTGGCCGCGGTATCCTCGGCGATCACGACGGTAGCCGACGACGCGTTGCCCAAGACGTAGGCCGAGTTGGAAGAGAGCGCGAGAATTAAGGTCTCGTCGGGCTCGGCGACGGTGTCGGCCACCGGCGTCACGGCCATCGTCACGCTGGCCTGGCCGGCGGGTATGGTGACGCTGTACGTCCCGAAGCTGCTTGTCAACCCGGTGTAGTCGGTCGCCGAGGCGTTGCCCGTGACCGTGTAATAGACCACCAGCGCCGAAGCCGTCGGACCGGTGCGCGACACGGTGAACACGGCCGTGTCCTGGCCGAGTTCGGCGGCCGAGGCGTCCGTGGCAGCGATCGTCACGGTGGTCACACTGACAGGCCCTGGTCCGCCGTCATCGTCAGTAATGTTCGTAGTGGCGCTCGCGGCACTTCCCAAGATGTATCCGGAGGAGACGCTCGCCGTGAGGGACATCACGGCGATTTCATCGGCTTCGGCGGTTGTATCCGCCGTGGGCGTGAGCGTGAGGCTGATGCTGGCCTGGCCGGCGGGTATGGTGACGGAACCCGTGCCGTACAGTGTGCTGAAGTTGGGCAGCCCGGTGTAGTCGTTGAAGGCGGCGGTGCCGCTCATGCCGTAGGTGACGGTGAGGGGCGAGGTGGTGGGCCCGGAGCGGGAGATGGTGTAGGTGGCCGTGTCCTGGCCGAGTTCGGCGGCCGAGGCGTCCGTGGCCGCGATGGTGACGACGGGCGGCGCGGCGGCGGAGGGGTTGTCGGCGATGGTCGCCGTGGCGGCTGGCCGCGTCGCCGAGGACGTACCCGGAGGAGACGCTCGCCGTGAGGGACATCACGGCGCTCTCGGAGGCCTCGGCGAGAGCGTCGGCGTTGGGCGTGAGCGTGAGGCTGATGCTGGCCTGGCCGGCGGGTATGGTGACGGAACCCGTGCCGTACAGTGTGCTGAAGTTGGGCAGCCCGGTGTAGTCGTTGAAGGCGGCGGTGCCGCTCATGCCGTAGGTGACGGTGAGGGGCGAGGTGGTGGGCCCGGAGCGGGAGATGGTGTAGGTGGCCGTGTCCTGGCCGAGTTCGGCGGCCGAGGCGTCCGTGGCCGCGATGGTGACGACGGGCGGCGCGGCGGCGGAGGGGTTGTCGGCGATGGTCGCCGTGGCGCTGGCCGCGTCGCCGAGGACGTACCCGGAGGAGACGCTCGCCGTGAGGGACATCACGGCGCTCTCGGAGGCCTCGGCGAGAGCGTCGGCGTTGGGCGTGAGCGTGAGGCTGATGCTGGCCTGGCCGGCGGGTATGGTGACGGAACCCGTGCCGTACAGTGTGCTGAAGTTGGGCAGCCCGGTGTAGTCGTTGAAGGCGGCGGTGCCGCTCATGCCGTAGGTGACGGTGAGGGGCGAGGTGGTGGGCCCGGAGCGGGAGATGGTGTAGGTGGCCGTGTCCTGGCCGAGTTCGGCGGCCGAGGCGTCCGTGGCCGCGATGGTGACGACGGGCGGCGCGGCGGCGGAGGGGTTGTCGGCGATGGTCGCCGTGGCGCTGGCCGCGTCGCCGAGGACGTACCCGGAGGAGACGCTCGCCGTGAGGGACATCACGGCGGCTCTCGGAGGCCTCGGCGAGAGCGTCGGCGTTGGGCGTGAGCGTGAGGCTGATGCTGGCCTGGCCGGCGGGTATGGTGACGGAACCCGTGCCGTACAGTGTGCTGAAGTTGGGCAGCCCGGTGTAGTCGTTGAAGGCGGCGGTGCCGCTCATGCCGTAGGTGACGGTGAGGGGCGAGGTGGTGGGCCCGGAGCGGGAGATGGTGTAGGTGGCCGTGTCCTGGCCGAGTTCGGCGGCCGAGGCGTCCGTGGCCGCGATCGTCAATGAGGTCGCCAAGAGCTGCCGAAGCTCCAGGGACTGGATCTGCGGATGGAATCCTCGGAAGGCGCGGGCGCGACGATTCTGGAGCGCACGGCGACGTGCGGAGGGCGAGCGGCTCATGGTGCGATCCCTTGCTTAGTGTGGGGGGGCCACTAGGCTCAGCGCGCACGCCGAACCCGTTCCGTGGTCTGGATCTTCTGCGGACGTCGGACAATATGTGTTATATTGGTGATTGATCTGAACCACAAACAGGCCAGCCCTTATACAGGCTCGTGCGGGCCAATTTCAAGTCTCTCATGAGCATCGCCGCGCCGGGGCTGCCCCCGGGGACCACGGGCCGGAGAGTCTACCATGTAAATAAATGTAGCTTTAGAAAAGGTTTACGCCGAGGTTCCCGTCCCGCTAAAGACGGCCGAGAAATTTCGAAATCCCGGCCAAATTTGGCGAGGAATTTCACAAGCTTTCGCGATCGTTCAAGCATCATCAGTGCAGAGCTCGTTTACGGGAACAAATGAGAAACATGGTGCCCTGCGGCGCCGGCGGCGATGGTTCAAGGGGCGGCGGGCGGACCCCTTCCCCTTTGCAAAGGCCCGGCCGGCCCTCGCGTGCAGCGTGAGGCCGTCGATGATGGCTGCTCGGGTCGTCGCGAGAGAAAGCCCGAGGGACAAAAAGCTGGGGAACTGTAGAGCGTGTTATGAACTTTAGTCCAGTCCGCGACGTACTTTAGGGTATGATCACACACAAATCTTACCCCAGCGACGTCTCCGACCCCGAATGGGAGTTCGTCGTCCCCTACCTCTGCCTCCTGCCCGAGGACGCAGGACAGCGCGTCCACGGCCTCCGCGACGTCTTCGACGCACTCCGCTGGCTCGTCCGCAGCGGCGCCCCCTGGAGGTACATCCCCGGCGACTTCCCGCCCTGGGCGATGGTCTACCAGCAGACCAGGCGCTGGATCGACGCCGGCTGCTTCGAGGCCATCGTCCACGACCTCCGCGCCCTGCTCCGCTTCGCCGACGGCCGCGGGCCGGAGCCCTCGGCGGTGATCCTGGACAGCCGCACGCTCCAGTCGACCGTCGAGAGCGGCCCCCGCGCCGGCTACGACGGCTACAAGAGGCGGCGGGGCTCGAAGGTCCACGCGGCCGTCGACACGCTGGGGCACCTGTTGGCCCTGTACGTCACCCCGGCGAACGAGCAGGACCGGGACCAGGTCGCGATCCTGGCCGAGGCCGTGCAGGAGGTGACCGGCGAGTCGGTGGAATTGGCGTTCGTCGACCAGGGCTACACCGGGGACGACGCGGAGGTCGCGGCGGCCGACCACGGGATCCACCTGGAGGTGGTGAAGCTCCCCGAGGCCAAGCGCGGGTTCGTGCTGCTGCCGCGCCGATGGGTGGTGGAGCGGACCTTCGGCTGGGCGTCGCGGTTCCGCCGCCTGGCCCGCGACTACGAGCGCCTGGCAGGGACACTGAAGGGGCTACACTACGTCGCCTTCAGCCTCCTGATGCTTCATAAGGCCGCCCCGCTCCTACAACGGAGTTCATAACACGCTCTAATACTACAGTTGTAACTAAGGAAAAAGGTTGATAGGCTGGCCATGGGAATCCCCAGGGAGGCTCACCATGGCCAGTACCGGCTCCGCAGTAGGACTTGAGGACGTCCGGGAGTGGGGGCAGCAGCTCGACGAGGTCGCCCGCCGGATCGGGGGCCGCTTCCCCCGCAGCGAGACCCGCGACCGCGTCCGGGCCTACCTCGTAGGCCTCCTCGGCCCCGTCCGGCGGAAGAACGCCTGGCAGGTCGCCGAGCGCATCGGCGATGCCGACCCCTACGGCGTCCAGTACCTCATGGGCCGCGCCGACTGGGACCCCGACGCCGTCCGCGACGACCTCCGGGCCTACGCAGTCGAGCACCTCGGCGATCCCGAGGCCGTGCTGATCCTCGACGAGACCGGGTCCCTCAAGAAGGGGACCAAGTCGGCGGGCGTGGCCCGGCAGTACACCGGCACCGCCGGCCGGGTCGAGAACGCCCAGGTCGGCGTCTTCCTCGCCTACGCCTCCCGCCACGGCACCGCGTTCCTCGACCGCTCCCTGTACCTGCCCGAGGAGTGGACCGCCGACCCGAAGCGTTGCGAGGCGGCGGGCATCCCCGAGGGGACGGCCTTCGCCACCAAGATCCGGCTGGCCATGTCGATGCTCGAGCGGGCGTTCGCCGCCGGGGTGCCGGCGGCGTGGGTCACCGGCGACGAGGTCTATGGCTCCTGGGAGCTGCGGCGTTGGCTGGAGGGCCGGCGGCGGCCCTATGTGCTCGCGGTCCGCTCCAACCAGGGCGTCTGGGTCGGCTCCGGGCAGGAGAAGGTCGCCGCCCTGGCCGGGGCCCTACCGGCGCGGTCCTGGCACAAGATCGCGATCGCGACGGGGAGCAAGGGGCCGCGGCGTTATGCCTGGGCGTGGGTGGAGATCGATCACGACCTCGGGCCGGGTTGGCGGCGCTGGCTGCTGGTCCGCAAGGGCCTGGATGATCGGGGGGAGCTGGCGTACTACATCGCGGCCGGGCCGGGCCGGCCCGCACGACGCTGACGCGGCTGGCCAGGACGGCCGGTTCGCGTTGGTCGGTGGAGGGGGCGTTCGAGGCGGCGAAGCAAGAGGCCGGGCTGGCCGATTACGAGGTGCGGAGCTGGACGGGCTGGCACCGCCACGTCACGCTGGCGCTGCTGGCCCACGCCGTCCTGTCGGCGGTGCGGAAGCTGGCCGATGGGCCGGCGAAAAAAAGTCGGAGGCCGGGCCGGAGCTGATCGCGGTGACGGTGCCGGAGGCCCGTCGGCTGCTGGTCCGCCTGCTGTGGTCACGCCTGCCGGAGGCCGGAGAGGTGCTCGATTGGTCGGAGTGGCGGCGGGCCCATCAGGCGTTCGCGAGGCGCTGCCACTACAAGAGACGCGACGCGCAACCGCCGGATTAGTTACAACTGTAGTACTAGTTTGTGGTGCGAAATCGTTCATACGATGACCTGATGGGGCGATGACTCAGGGAGCCCGGATCGTTATGAGGATGTCGTCGGCCTGAATCTTGCCCCGTCCTCCCATCTCATCCGGATTCCGCGACCTTCGACAGGTTGTGCGCCACGATCCCCCATCCGACCCATCGACCCATCCCGTCCTCGCCCCGATATCGGCAGCGCCTCAGCCCGAAATCCCGCTTCAGCCGCGTGGATCCGCCCCTCGATCCCCGCACGGAACCGATACCCTCGGCGAAACCAACGCTCCTTCTCGAGCCGCCCGGCGACCGGGCGGGGACTTGCCCACGTGCGGCAGGGCGACATGCTTCACGCCCCGGTCCCGGGCCAGCCGCTGGTTCCCCGCCGAGGACATCCCGCGATCCGCCGCGAGCAGGTCGGGTGCCCGGGCGAACATGCGTTGATGCTGATCGAGGGCGTCGGCCAGGTAGGGCTGGTCCTGGCCTCCGCCCCGGTCGAGGATCGCGTAGCCGCTGACGATCCCGCCCTCGACCTCGTCGAGACGGATCTTGCGGCCGAACTCCACCGGCTTGCCCGCCTTGTGCCGGGGGATCACCTGGCTATGCGGCTCGAAGATCGACACCAGCTTCTCGGCGGATGGGACCGACTCGCCCCGGAGCACGCGCCGCACCGCCTGGTCGACGCAACGCATCAGCCGCGGCACGAGCTCGCCGAGTCTCGCGCCAATGCGAGCGGCCTTGGGCTCGGTATGATCCTTCAGGGCCTCGCGCACTCGCCCCGCCTGGGATATGGCCTCGCGGGCGGTGGCCACCAGTTTTTCGTATCCGGCCCTCATCGCCGACCGGGCCTCGTCGCCCTTGCGGCGGGCGATCCGGTGCAGCTCCCGGGAGATCCTCCGCACGGTGCGGACCCGGCCCCGGAAGGCGTCGCCGAGCCCCTCGGCGGCCTCGCCCAGCACCGCCTTCGCCCGGCGGAAGAGCCGAGAGGCGACGCGGATGCCGTCGCCGATCAGGCCGCTGTCGGTGGGGAAGTGGATGTCCGTCTCGACCGCCGTGGTGTCGACGCGGAGCTTGCGGCCGCGGGCGATCTTCTTCCGCCGGGCCAGCTCGACGACCCGGTCGTTGAGCTTCCGGATCGCCTCGGGCCCGAGCGTGTTGGCCCATCGGATCAGGGTGGTGTCGTCGGGGACGCGCTCGAGGTAGACGCGGCAGAATTGGCGGAGGACGAGGCTGTCCTTGACGTGGTACTCGGCCTGTTCATAGCTCCATCCGTAGATCCGCATGACGACGAGCATGCGGAGCAGGACCTCGACCGGCGTCGAGGGTCGTCCGTGCGAGGCGGTGAGCCTGTACCTCCGCACGAAGTCGGCCCGCACCGCGGCAATGACTTGGTCATCGTCGAGGAGTTGATCGAGAGCGGCGAGCCAGGGCTCCATGACCAGCCCGAGTTGGGGGATCAGCCGGAACAGGTCGACGGGCTCATATCGGTCGCGGAGCATCGCCGGGCCCTCCGGGTGAGGGGTCGAGGCGCGGAGATTCGGCCGAAAACCAGCATAATCCAGCCTATTTCGCACCGCAAACTAGTACTAATACGGAATCTTCTGGATCAGAAACGTTACAATAGAGGGGTGATCCACGATTGGAGGGTATCACCATGGCCCGACCGCGTCTGCCGATCGCCCCTCACCTGACTCACGACGAGATCTCCCTCCGCTATCGCGCCTGCCGCTCGGGGTTGGAGAAGACCCACTGGCAGGTCCTCTGGCTCCTGACCGGGCCCGACTCCCCCACGCCGGAGCGCGTCGCAGGCGTCGTCGGCCTCTCGCCCGGCTGGGTCCGGAAGGTCCTCAAGCGCTGGAATGCCGACGGGCCGGATGGCCTGGCGGATCGCCGCGCCCGGACCAACGGAGGCCGGCCCAAGCTCACCGACGACCAGCAGATCGACCTCTGGGATGCCCTCCGGCATGCGCCGCCCGACGGCGGCCTCCGGAGCGGGCCCAAGGTCGCCGCCTACGTCCGCGAGCGCTGGGGGGTCGTCGTCTGCAAGCAGACCGGCTGGGCCTGGCTGCGCGGCCTGGGGATGTCGCTGCAGGTCCCGCGACCGAGCCACACGGAGGCCGCCACGCCCGCCCGTCGGCGGGCGTGGAAAAGACGCACTGGGAGACCGGCTCGAGGGCCTGCGGCGGGACCACCCCGATAAGGTCGTCGAGCTCCGGGCCGAGGATGAGGCCAGGCCGGGCCTGAAGCCGATCTCCCGCCGGGTCTGGTCGACGATCGGGCGACGGCCGGACGCCTACGGCTTCGTGCACCCGGCCAGCGGCCGGAACCTTGAGCTCCTGCTGCCGTCGGCGAACGCGGACTGGATGGGTTTGGCCCTGGAGGAGTTCGCCCGCCGGGCGGACCCCTCGGGCGAGAAGCTGCTGGCCGTGCTGGTGGACAACGCGGGCTGGCACGTGGCGAAGCGGCTGGTGGTCCCTGCGAACGTGGTGCTGCACCGGCTGCCGGCCTGCACGCCGGAGCTGCAGCCGGCGGAGCCGCTATGGCCCCTGTTGCGCGAGGCGGTGGCGAACCAGGCGTTCGGCGACCTGGACACCCTGCAGGGGACGCTGATGGAGCGCTGCCGCTGGCTCATCGACCACCCCGAGGTCGTACGCGGGGCGGTCGGGTTCCGGTGGGCCGCCGCCCTTAATGGTCAGTGATCCACGGGATTCGGCATCATGCATGAGATCGACGTAGGCGTCCTCGGGCCTGCGGTCGGTGGAGGACCGCCCGGTCTCCTCGGTGGCCCGCCGGAAAGTCGCCTCGCCCCGGCTCGCGCCCACGGGGGTGTTCACGGGGGCTTTACAGGCCGAGGGACTCCACTTATAAGTGCAAATACTAATAATTATATTCCATCAAAGATTGCATCATGGTTTCCATATTTCGCGATCGGAAATATGCCAGGCTGCTGCGGCTCCGCGAGCATTGGGGGATCTCCCTGGAAGACCTCTATTACGCCGTCGAGAACGAATTCCTGCATGCCTGCGTGTGGATGCCGCTGCGATACCTCGAACGGGGCACGATCCAGGATCGCCAGTTCGTCTTCATGCGGCATGAGGCCAAAGAAGGGTTCGTCGGGGTCCGGCCCCGGGATTTCCGCACCATATCCAGCGTCGGGAGTGCCCGACTGCGGAGCTTCGATTCGGTGACGAGGAGGGGCACCGTGTTGCGGTTGCCGGACGAGCCGCGCCAGCCCGCCCTCCTGGTGCGCATAGAAGACTTGATGGTCCTTGCGCAGGACCGGGCGGAATTCGAGAGGGAATATCGCCTGAGGCCGTATGACGTCGAGGGCTGTGCGGCGGGGCCGCCGCTGGCGGAATTCCTCGCCTCCGATGATTACAGGCATATTCGCATCGACGGCGAGGAGCATCATTTCGGCGACGTGCAGGCGCATGTCATCAAGCTCCTCCACGCGGCATCGCTCGGTCGCGGCCCATGGGTCCACGGCAAGACCCTCCTCGATGGCGCCGGATCGAATGCGGCCAGGCTGCGTGACGTGTTCAAGAGCAAGCGAGACTGGCGGAAGGTCATCCTGTCGGACAAACGCGGTTCGTATCGCCTGAACGTACCGCCGGCGGGCGCCAGGCCGGGAGAAGCCGTGGGAAGCGAAGCCATCATCCGGTGACAGCCTCCGCGGCATTGCCGGGAAATTTGATGGTACTTTTCTCGAGCGTCTGCCGGTAACGACACCAAGGCCGGTCCCCTCCGCCCCCGCCGGAACCTCCACCAAGGTACACGCCATCCCCCCGAGTCGTCGGGCAGGCTCGATTCGATTAACTCGATCGAAGGAGGCCAAATGAACGACTTGCCCGACCCTAAGGTTCAACTGGAAGACATCCGCAGGATGAGCAGGGAGGATGTCATGCGTCTCGACGAGCGGGTGCTGCTGCGCCTGCTGGAGCAGGCGGATAAGGCCGCATACAACGCGGGGGCCATGCTCGACTGGGTGCGCGGAATCGTCGCCAGGAAGAGGGGCCACACGCCCGGCAGCAATGAATCCGACTCGTAGGGGCGGGCGTGTCGATCGAGTGGTACAGGGCCTATCACGGCATGCCGTACGACCCGAAACTGCGGGTCATCGCCAGGCGCACCGGGCAGCCCATGCCCCTGGTGGTGGCGATATGGGCTTGCCTCCTCGATGCCGCCTCGCAGCACGACCCGCGAGGGGTGGCCGATGTCGATGCCGAGGAGATCGCCGTCGCCCAGGATGCGGAGCTGAAGGCGGTCCAGGAGATCATCGAGGCCTTCCGCGCCAAGGGGATGATCGACGGGGACAACCGCCTGACCGCCTGGAGTAGGCGGCAGCATGCCACCTCGACCGAGCGGTCGCAGAAGCATCGCGCCTCCAGGCGATCGGATGCAACGGCACGCGACGGCCTGCAACGCGGTGAAGCCACGGGGAAGGTCGCGGGACGCCGGGCAACCCAAGAAGCAACAGATACAGATGCAGAGGAGAATGCAGACTCAGATCCGGAAACCAGAAAGCCCCTTGTGAAATCCCTAGGCGAGAGAAACTTGAATCAAGGACGCCAGGCGGGAGGCAGGGGAGGGGACGGAAACGCGGCCGCGGAGGACCAAGGTCGGATTTTGGAGCAGATGCTGGATATCTGGAACGAGGAGGTACAAGGCAAGCTGACCAGGGGACGCAAGGCCGCCCTGACCGCCGCCCGGGAAGGTCGAATGATGCGGCGATGGCGGGAGGATTTTCGCCAGGACATGCAGGCATGGCGACATTATTGCGAGATCATCGGCGCTTCGGACTTCTGCCTGGGGAAGATACCCGGCAAGGGCTGGACGATCGACCTCGGCTGGGCGGTCGAATCTTCCGATCACGTCGCCAAGGTGCTGGAAGGGGGATTCTCGGGGGGCAGGCACCCGCACCGCCCTCCGGCCTGCCATGTCCCCGAGCTGCAGGCGGCCTGCGACGCAGTCCTGAGTGCCTTCGAGAGGGAACACGGCAGGGCGGCATGCCGCAGCTGGCTCGGCAATACCGCCATCACCGGCTCCGAGCCGCGCCAGGGCGGCCTGCTGATTTACATGAGTTGCCCCAGCCGCTTCTCCCGGGAATGGATCGCACGGCATTACCTCGACGATCTGCAACGCCTGTGGGCCGACGCCACCGCAACGGGCGTGCGCGTGATCGGGCTCCAGCTCGTCGGGGGGGCATGACCATGGAAAAGTGGACCGCCGAGGGCGTCGCGGGGCGCTCGAAGAGGCGGCGAGGACGCTGCGTCGCCTGCCTCGCGTCAAGGCACGGGGGTATTTCAACGCCTGGCCGCCGATCATCCGCACGGTGCAGGAGTTGCTCGATGCGGAGCCGATGCCCCACCGCCTCGGGCCTCCCGGCGCGGCCGCGATCTCCAGGATGGAGGAGGCCCTGGGGTGGATGTTCCTGCTCGATTCCGAGGAGGAACGCCGCCTCGTATGGCTGCGCGCCGAGCGGGTGCGCTGGCGGAAGATCTGCGAGCGGATCGGCTGCGGCCGCACCAGGGCCTGGCAGATGTGGGGCGCGGCGCTGCTCAAGATCGCCACGCGCCTTAATACGTCATAAATCCACGGCCTCTGGCCGTGCGACCCGAAGAGCTTCGAGCGATCCGACGTGCAATGAAATAGGCTCCTCCTTCCAGGAAGGCCCCGAGGGGCAGGAAGGAGGAGCCTATGCACGAATGGCAGAGCCTTTCCCATGTCCGGTGGGAATGCAAGTACCACGTCGTGATCATACCGAAGTACCGCCGCAAAGTCTTCTACGGAAGGCTTCGGCATCAGATCGGCCCGATCCTTCGGGAATTGTGCCGTCAACGCGGGATCGATCTGTTGGAAGGGCACGCGATGCCCGACCACATCCACCTGTGCTTGAGCATACCGCCCAAGTATAGCGTGGCGAACACGATCGGGTTCCTGAAGGGCAAGAGCGCCGTCCGGATCCATCGTGAGCTGTTGAAGGAGCGCCGGATGACGGGCCTGCATTTCTGGGCGACGGGTTATTGCGTGAGCACGGTGGGCCTTGATGAGGCCCGGGTGCGGCAGTACATCCGCGAGCAGGATGAGCTGGATCGTCGGCAGGGCGAGTTGAACCTGGAGTAACCCCGTAGGCCCCGAGGGGGCCTTCCTGGCCTTACGCCCCCCGCGGGGGCTACCGCATGTACCGGGCTCCGACGGAGCGACTCAAGTCATCGCCCCCAACGGGGGCTTCCTCACGTATCGGGCCCCCTCGGGGGGCCTTCCTGATACCTCGGCCTCCGGCCGAGGAGCCTCATTGAATCATGCGGCGGGAGGAAATGAATGCTCGGGCAAAATAATGCTAAACAAGGCGAACAAATAATGCTATACGAAACGTCATCATCGGGAGAACTCCGACCGTCGATCCGAGTGCCGGGCGAGGGGGCGGGCCCATGCCGCTGACCTACGAGCAGGCGTGGGACGCCAGGCCGGACGGCCGCAGCCGCGAGGAAATCTTCCGATCCATCGTCGACCGCGTGAAGGAACGCTCCGGCGATACGCTATCCGATGCGGAGGCGCATGCGGCGGCGCGCAATCTCATCGCCTTCTGCCGGGAATTGATGGGACTGAAGCAGGACGAAACGCTAGGACACATTGACTCCATCAATCCACCTGTTACAACTAAGAATGAACATAAATAATTTTCATGGGTGTGGAACCCCGGAGGCGGACGGGATCATCAACCGACCTCGGCGCGTATCGTCCCCGCCCGGTCGGGGAGATGGCGGCTATGCGACAAGGCGTCGCCTGGAAGCCGTCATGCCGATCCGCCTTCGGTTTTCCAACTTGCCCGATCACCGTTGCGGGAGTATGAGCGATGAAAGACGCATTTGGAAACAGGGCCACCAAGGCCATAGCGCTGGCGCGTGTTTCGACGCCGGATCAGGAGCAGGGTTATTCGCTCGATGCGCAGACGTTCCGCCTGCGGGAATATTGCATGCGCAACGACCTGGAGGTGATCAGGACCTTCGAGATCGTAGAATCCTCCACGGTCGGCACCAGGAAAGACTTCATGGCGGCGATCGATTTCGCCAGGCGCCAGAAAGAACGCATCGCCATCATCACCGACAAGGTGGACCGGCTCCAACGACGCCTGACGGAAACGCCCCTGCTGGAGAAATTGATCGGGGAAGGGAAGATCGAGCTGCACTTCCACGTGGAGAATGTGCAGATCCACAAGGATTCCACCTCGCAAGAACGGCTGATGTGGAACCTGCACGTCATCCTGGCCCAGAGCTACGTGGATTCGCTGCGCGACAACGTGAACCGCAGCATCCAGCAGAAATTACGCAAGGGCGAGTGGATCAGCCACGCGCCGATAGGCTACCTGCACATCAGGGGACTCGAGAGGGAGAGGGGCACCGGCAGAATCGTCGTCGATCCGGTGCGCGCACCCCTGGTCCAGAAGCTCTTCTCGTGCTATGCGTCCGGCGAATACACGCTCGGCGACCTGACGCGCAAGGCGAAGGAATGGGGCCTGAGGAATAGCGTGCGGTCGCAGGGCACTTTGAGCCAGTCGCACATCCACCGCCTCTTGCAGAACCCGTTCTACCACGGGGTGATGCGGGTTCAGAAGACCGGCAAAGAATACCCGCATATTTATCAGCCGCTCGTCAGCAGGGAGGTCTTCGAAGCCTGCCAGGCTGTGCGGCTTGGCTGGAAGAAGAAACCGTACAAGTACGGCGGGCAGGAATACGTGTTCAGGGGACTCATCACCTGTGCCATCACCGGCAGGGTCGTGACGGCCGACACCAAGCGGCGCGAGCGTGCCGGCGGCACTCCCTACCAGATCATCTATCTCGGCACGTATAATCCGGCGGATACGACCAGGAAAATATGGGTGCGAGAAGACGAGGTGCTGGCACGGGTGGAGGAGGTGTTCAGGAATTTGAAGCTTGCGCCGGAGGATGTGGCCGAGATCGTGCAATATATCCGCAGCGGGGCCGCATATGAGCGGGATTACCACAAAGCCCACCTGGAATCGCTGCACCGGGAGCAGACCGCCATCAAATCCAAGCTGGATAGGCTCATGGATTTCTGGCTGGATGCCAAAATCACCGAGGAGGACCATGCGGAGTTCCGCAAAGCATTGGCCGTGCGCCGGGACGAGATCACCCTAGAGATAACCCAGCATAACAGCGCCGACGACAAGTTTGCCGAACGCATGCAAGATATTGTAAAAATTAGCGGAAACGCTCAATCGCACTTCCGGTTGTCGAACGTCGAGGGCAAAAGGCGTCTGGTGAATCTGGTGTTTTCGACACTGAAATTACGAGGAAAAAACCTCGAATATACAATCCGTTCCCCATTCGACCATTTCATAAAAGCAGACGAAATGGCGAAGTGGCGATCCCTAATTGATGATTTTCGACGGAATCCGTCCCACCGCGATACGATTGCTAAATTCCCTTCTTATTTCCTGGGCCGGGATGATTGAATGAAGTTCACCCCAACCTGATATGGCTTGAGTGTCCTGCCTTGTCGCAGCATAGCAAAGCCTTCAAGTCGCCCCGTTAAGCCAAGGAGTGAACTGGCGGTGCTTCGATATGATTAGGCGATATGCGGCATGGGACCAATTGCGGGCCTGGGACGTGAAGCCGCAAGCCCGCCCGCCGCCTGGCGGCTCGTATCTACCTGTTCCTCGGCTGGAGGCCGTGCAGGAAGTCGGCCGCCTTCTGGGCGCAGGCGGCGGCCCGGAAGATCGCCCGATTGTCCTCCTTCAGCACGCAAGCAACGCAGTGCCCCTATCGTAAGGGACTGTCATCCTGACGCCGGGCTGCTTATAATCGGGCTTCCGGCGTTGCTCCGGCTGGCCGACTGGGTCGGCCGGCGCCGGCCCCCAGGACAAGGGCTTGGACCATGCCACGGCGACAGAGCCCCGCGCCCCCGCGCCCGACGGACCGCCCGATCCGCGTCCCGCTGAGCCGACTCTGGCCGAGCCTCCCCGAGGCCGCGAGGGAGCACCTGCTCCTTACGCTCAGCCGGGTCATCCGGCAGCAGCAGCCACCTCCGCCGGCCGCGGGGGTGTCTCATGAGTAGTCGCACAATCCCGACGCTGAAGCCCGAGGCTCAGCCCGCTGACGCAGGCCTCGAACGGGTCCGCGAGCCGCTGGTCCGTAGCGTCCGGTCGCCCAAGATCCTGGATCGTCACCGCGATCGGCTGGCCGTCGTCTACGTCCGCCAGTCCACCCCCCAGCAGGTCATGGAGCGGACCGAGTCCAGGGCCCGGCAGTACGACCTGGCGGCCCACGCGGTCGCCCTCGGCTGGGCGGCCGACCGCGTGTTGGTGATCGACGAGGACCAAGGGCGGAGCGGGCGGGCTGCCGAGTACCGGACCGGATTCCAGCGGCTGCTGGCCGAGGTCACGATGGATCACGTCGGGCTGGTCCTCGGCCTGGAGATGAGCCGGCTCGCCCGCTCGTCCAAGGACTGGCACCACCTGATCGAGTTGTGCGCCATGTTCGGCACCCTGCTGGCTGACCAGGACGGCGTGTACAGCCCGACTGAGACCAACGACCGCCTCTTGCTCGGCCTGAAGGGGACGATGAGCGAATTCGAGGCGTTCACCATGCGGAATCGCCTGGATCGGGGGAAGCGGCACAAGGCCGAGCGGGGGGAGCTGTTCACTGCCGTGCCGCTCGGCTATGTCCTCCTCCCGTCCGGGCAGGTGGCGATAGACTCCGACGAGCAGGTGCGGGCGGTCGTCCGCATGATCTTCGACACGTTCGCCGAGCGGGGGAGCGTCTACGGCGTCCTCCACGAGTTGGTCAGCCACGGCGTCACGCTCGGCATCCGCACCCATAGGGGCCCGAGGCGCGGGGAGCTGGAATGGCGGCGGCCGAATCTGTCGACCCTGTTCCGGGTGCTCCACCATCCGATGTATGCCGGGGCCTACGTGTATGGCCGGCAGGCGGTCGACCGGAGGCGGCCGTCCTATCAGTCCGGCCAGCTGCGGTCGCGGCGGCTCCCGAAGGAGGAATGGGCGGTCCTGATCCGGGACCGGGTGCCGGCTTACATCACATGGATGTTGCAGCCATAATGCCTCCATCTTCACGCGTCGTCGACCCTCCTCGGCGGAGGGCCGTGGTGTCCAATCCGGCGAATCATCGCCGCTTTCCCTTCGAGATCGGCCCGGTCATCGCAGCGGGGTAGGCGACCGCCCCGCGTCTCGAGTGGGCCATGAGCTTCCGCAGTCGCTCCCTCTCCCTCCGATCGGCCCGGATGATCCACGGCCCGTGGGCCGAGACTCGCCGGGCATGTAACCAACCCCGGCCCGCCCAGTCGCGAAGCTTCCCGCCCGACACGCCGAGCTCTCGCGCCAGGCCGGACACCCACCATTCGTCCTTCCCCAGTCGCCCCTCGTCCTTCCCGCCGTCGCTCAACCCGCGGCGCGACATCAGCTTCCTCACGGACATCGCCGTGTAGCCCCGGCCGCCTTCGGCGGCCGGAGGCCTTCCTCATTGAGCCGGGCCGCGATCTGGCCCGCCGTGAATCCCTCGCGGCGCAACCGGGCGAGCCGCTCGAATAATCGGGCGTGGTCGCGAAGGTGCTCGTGGAGCTGGACCGGGCGGATGACCTCGTGGCGACTCTTGGAGCCGCCATTCCATTCTATTTCCACGTTTACATATTCGCTGTCTTTGCGGACATGGACGACGACCCGCTCGACCAGCAGGCGGACGATCTCCTTCCGCTCGGCGGGCGTCGTCGACGGGGCCTCCCACAGCGACGGGATGTCGCGGGACAACGCGGCGATCCGGGCGAGCTCGTCGCCGCTCAGCTCGGCAGGCCGGTCCCGTCGGTATCGGTCATATTCTTCTTCGAGCCGACGTTGATCGCTCAATGCCTCCTCCCAGCGACGCTCCAACGTCCGGGCGACGAGGCGGTTCTCCGGCTCGACCGCGTGGTACTGCCGCTCGGCACGCCCCGATTCATAACGCGCCCGCTCCAGTTGTTGCACCCAGTGGCGGTGGAGGCGGTCGCGTTCCTGACGGACGTCCCGGGCCGCCTGGAGGCTCAGCTCCAGCGCCGCGGGCTCCAGGGCGCGAAGGACCTGGCGCGCCACGAGGTCATCGACCGGCGTCGTCCTCAGGCCGTGGCACCTCGGCCCCGTGCCCACCTTCAGGTGTTGTTCGCACGAATAATATGCGGCGGACTTGCTCGGATAGGCGGAGTGCATCCGGTGGCCGCAGGTGCCGCAGGCCACCAGCCCCGCCAGCAGAGCAACGCCCCGCGCGGCGCGCCCGGCGAGCCGGCGACCGAGCGGTTCTGCTCGAGGCGTCGGAGGTTCGCCAGGTATCGATCCCAGCCGATGTACGCCGGGAGGCGGTCCTTCAGTAACACCTTCCACTCCGAGATCGGCAGCCACCGTTGCCCTCGTCCGTGGCCGCCCGCCGCCTTCGCCCTCGGCTCGTCCCGGCGACGCCCGTAGGCATAGGCCCCGGCGTAGGTCGGGTTGTGCAACATCTGGTTCAGCGTCGGCAGCACGGGACGACGCCAGGTCAATTGGCCGCGGAGTGCCCCTCCCTGAGCTCGCATCCCCAGGCGGATGCCGTTCCGGACCAGATAATGGAACACGCCATAGATCGAACCGATTTCATCGAACTTGTCGAAGATCAGGCGCACGACGTCGCGGGCCTGCTCGTCGGGGTCGAAGGCCAGCTCGCCGGATGGCAGCTTGACGTACCCGCAAGGGACCTTGGAGAACAGCTCTCCGCGCTCGGCCTTAGTGGAGCCGGCCTCGATCCAATCGATTCCTCATGGTAATGAGCTCGAATTCGCTGATGGTCCCCTTCAGGCCGAGCAGGAGCCTGTCGTTGGTGTCGTTGGCGTCATAGACGCCGTCCTGATCGGCCAGGAGCGTCCCGAAGAGGGCGCAGACCTCGAGCAGGTGGTGCCACTCCCTGGACGTCCGGGAGAGGCGGCTCATCTCCAGGCCCAGGACCAGGCCGACGTGATCCATCGTGACCTCGGCGAGCAGCCGTTGGAATCCGCGCCGTCGGTCGGGCTCCCTGGCGCTCCGACCCTGGTCGTCATCGATGACCAGGACCCGATCGGCGGGCCACCCCAGGGCCAGTGCCTGGCCGACCAGCTCATATTGTCTCTCTCGCGACTCCTTATGGTCGAGCACCTGCTGCGGGCTGGACTGGCGGATGTAGATGACCGCCAGGAGGTCCAGATGCCGGTCTCGGATCTTGGGCGATCGCCGACCCCGGGCGGCCGCAGGCAGGCCGCCCGGGGCACCGGCGGACGGGTCATGGCTCATCATGTGCCACCTCTCTTCCGGCCGGCGGTGCCGCGAGTTGATGGGCCATGACGCGGCTGAGCGCCCGGAGCGTCCGCTGCCGCCGGTCGTCGGTCAGGGCCAGCCAGAGCCGGCCCGGCGGCGGGAACGCCCTCGGCCCTGTCCGGCGCGGGGGGACACTTTCGCCCGATGATCGTCGCATGAGGGGCCTCCCTGTCGGGACTTGATCCGGCGCCCTTCGATCCATTCGACGAGACTGAGCAGCGCCGCGAGCCCGATTATGGGCAGGTCCGAGGATGGTCCGCGAGGTGTGACTTCGGTGGGAGTCCGTCTGCTACTTCTGGGACCAATACGAGGCGAATCAGGACCGGCTCCGCCGGAACCGGGCTCACGTCGAGTCGGTCGGGATGGCCCGGTCCGGGGCCGGGCTGCTGTCGGGTGTGCTGGTCTGCGGCACCTGCGGGCGGCGGATTGGACTTCCCCACGAATGGTGAGCGCTCCGAAAAGAGCGTAAGCTCGATGTGAGGAGGTCAGAGATGGCGAAGCAGCGAAGGAATTACACCCGCGAGTTCAAAGTCGAGGCGGTCCGCCGGATCGCCGCCGAGGGCAAGAGCCTGGCCGAGGTCGCCCGCGAGCTGGGCCTCGGCGAGAGCCTGCTGAGGGGTTGGAAGACGGCCCTGGCCTCCGAGGGGGAGCAGGCCTTCCCCGGCAAGGGCAACACCCCGGCCGTCGAGGAGGAACTCCGCCGACTGCGGGCCGAGAACCAGAAGCTCCGCATGGAGCGGGAGATTTTAAAAAAAGCGGCGGCCTTCTTCGCGAAGGAATCCTCATGAGGTATCGATTCATCGAGGACCATCGCCGGGACTGGCCGGTCCGCCTGATGTGCCGGGCCCTCGAGGTCACGCCCGGCGGCTATTACGGCTGGCGGGGGCGGCCGGCGAGCGCCCGGGCTCGGACAAGCGAGGCGCTGGTGGGTGCCATCAAAGAGGTCCACGGCGAGGCGAAGGCCCGCTACGGCAGCCCGCGGATCCACGCCGAGTTGGTGGCCCGCGGCAAGCCCTGCTGCGTGAACACCGTGGCCAGGCTGATGCGCGAGCATGGGATCGCCGCCAAGACGAAGCGGAAGTTCCGCTGCACGACCGACTCCGACCACGGCCGGCCCGTGGCCGAGAATGTCCTCGATCGGGGATTCGAGCCCGAGGCGGCAGACCGGGCCTGGACGGCCGACATCACCTACATCCCGACGCGCGAGGGGTGGCTCTAGCTGGCGGCCGTGGAGGACTTGCACTCGCGCCGGATCGTCGGCTGGGCGATGGGAGAGCGGATCGACAGCCGGCTAGTCGTCGACGCCCTGGAGATGGCGGTGGCGCGACGCCTGCCCGAGGAGGGGCTGGTGGCCCACTCGGACCGCGGCAGCCAATACGCCAGCGAGCATTACCGGCGGATCCTCGCCGGGCACGGGATCACCTGCAGCATGAGCCGTCGGGCGAACTGCTGGGACAACGCGCCGATGGAGAGCTTCTTCGCCACGCTGAAGAAGGAACTCGTCCACGACGAGGACTACCGGACGAGGCAGGAGGCGAAGGCGAGCCTCTTCGAGTTCATCGAGGTGTTCTACAACCGCGTCCGTCGCCATTCGGCGTTGGGCTACAAGTCCCCGATCGAGTACGAGTGCGCCCGATAATCGTTAACTCCGCGCTCACCATTCGTGGGGAAGTCCAGATGGGCACCCATTACCGGCATGCCGGGCGCCCGTTCTACTCCTGCTCCCGCCACCTGGAGCAGGCTCGAGACGACGCCTGCCGGGGCCTTGCGGCGGCCCCGATCGACGGGCTCGTCGTGCGGCAGGTGATGACGGCCCTGGAGCCGGCGTCGATCGGGCTGAGCCTGAAGGCGATCGAGGACGGGCGGCGGGAGCGGGAGCGGCTCGACGCCCACTGGAGGCACCGCGTGGAGCGGGCGCGGTACGAGGCCGGCCGGGCCGAGCGACAGTACGCGGCCGTGGACCCGGAGAACCGGCTGGTGGCCCGCACGCTGGAGCGACGGTGGGAGGACGCCCTGAAGGCCCTCCGCCAGGCCGAGGAGGAATACGACCGATTCGCTCGCTCGACCCCGCCGGATCTGTCTGACGAGGACCGGGAGCGGATTATCGCCCTCTCCGCCGACCTGCCGGCCCTGTGGGAGTCGGCCGGGACGACGAACGCCGACCGGAAGGAGATCATCCGCGGGCTGATCGAGCGGGTGACGGCCCACGTCCGGCCGGACAGTGAGCACGTCGACGTGACGATCCGTTGGCAGGGAGGGTTCACCAGCCAGCACGAAGTCCTCCGCCCGGTCCGGTCCTATCAGCAACTCCGGGACAACGATCGGCTGCGGTCCCGCGTCGTCGAACTCCACGGGGAGGGCCGGACCGCGGGCGAGATCGCCCGCGCCCTGAACCATGATGGCTTCAGCCCGCCGAGGCGGTGCAACCCGTTCAGCAGGGAGCAGGTGTGGCAGCTACTCGCGCGGTTCGGGCTGACCCGGAAGCGGGACGTGGAGCCCCTCGGCCGGGACGAATGGTGGCTGCCCGCGCTGGCGGGCGAGTTGGGCGTACCACTCCAGAGGGTGCGGGGCTGGACCCGGAAGGGTTGGATACATGGCCGGCAGACGCCGTACGACAAGTTGTGGGTCGCGTGGGCCGATGCCGACGAACTCGGCCGACTCCGCCGGCTGGCGGCCGTCTCGATGCACGGTGCCAACAGTTACCCGCCCGAGTTGACGACGCCGAGAGGCGAGCCCCGGACGTAATCGCTCGCATGGGGCCTGCAACCCCCGACCATCCCACGTCGCTGACGTGAGGAGCCCATCGGAGCCCGCTGCTATGCCAACTCTCATCACCCGGCACGTCATCGAGTCCTACCTGAACTGCGGGTACAAAGGCCATCTCAAGCTCGGCGGGGAGCAGGGAACTCCGTCCGAGTATGAGGCGCTGCTCGCGTCGTCAAGTCAGACATTACGGGCCGAGGCCCTATCCCGACTCATGGCACGTTTTGGCGAAGGGAACGCTGACAGTGGGGCGGCGATCACCCCAGCTACCTTGAAGCGGGGGATGCCGCTACTGGTCGATGCCGTCCTCAGGGACGACGACCTGTCGCTGGACTTCGACGGCTTGAGGATGGCCGATGGCCCCTCGCAGATCGGAGGCCATCACTACGTCCCGATTCTCCACCACGAAGGATCGCGAGCCGGGCATCGACAGAAGCAGCTTCTGGCGATGTACGGACTGGCTCTCGGCAAGGTCCAGGGGAAGCAACCCGCCTTCGGTTTGCTCGTCCACGGGCCGGATAGCAGGCTGATGAAGGTCCGTTTAGACTCGAAGCTCTACCGCAAAGCGGAACTGATCCTCGGAGAGATGAGACAGCTCCGGGCAGGAGGCGAGGCACCCCGGCTGACGCTCAACGGCCACTGCCCGCTTTGCGAGTTCCGCCAGCGGTGTCGCGCGCACGCATTGAAGGAGGATGATATTAGCCTCCTGGGTGCCGTGGGCGCGAAGGAGCTGCAGAGGTATAACCGGAAGGGCATCTTCACCCTCACGCAGTTGTCGTGCACGTTCCGCCCTCGGAAGAGGGGCAAGCGGGTGAAGCGGCCGGGAGCCGCCCGCTATAGCTCGTTGCAGGCCCTGGCCATTCGAGAGAAAAGGACCCACGTTTACGGGGTCCCGGATCTCCCCCGGAAGCCGGTGCAGGTCTTCTTCGACGCGGAAGGCAACACCGATGGCAGTTTCGCCTACCTGCTGGGCGTGCTCGTCGCCGAGGGCGGTTCCCTGAAACCATACGCCTTTTGGGCGGACGGCCCGGACCAAGAGGAGCAGTCGTTCAACTCCTTCCTGGACCTGCTGGCAGGGTACGAGGACCTCGCCCTCTTCCATTACGGCAGCTACGAGAAAGCGATCCTGAGGAGGATGAGGGGGGCGGTGAAGCGGAAGAAGCTCGTTGACCGGATCGCCAGCAACGCCGTGAACGTCCTGTCCGAGATCCATGCCAAGGTGTACTTCGCCACGTTCTCGAACGGCCTGAAGGAGGTCGGCCGCCATCTGGGCTGCACGTGGTCCGAGGAGAATGCCTCCGGCTTGCAAAGCCTGGTGTGGCGGGCGAGGTGGGAGCAGACCCAGGAACCCGGCTGGAAAGAAAAGCTCCTCGCGTACAACGCCGAGGACTGTGCGGCCCTGAAGCGCGTGGCGGAATACGTCCAAGCGATCGGCGAAGCCGCACGGCACCGCGGCGAGGTAGGAGGGAATACGCCGCCCGAGAGCTGCTCCGTGACCTGGGCAGATGACGTCGTCGCCCCGTCGAGCCGCCGGGAGTGGGGTCAAAACTTCGTCCTTGACGATTTTGAACTCGTCAACCGCTGTGCCTATTTCGATTACCAGCGAGAGAAGGTTTTCCTCCGCACCAGTCGGGCTGTCGAGAAGGCTGGCGCCCGACATCGCGAGCGGAGGAAAGCCAGGAGGTTGCGACCCGACCGCAAGGTCGAGATCAGGAGCAGAAAGTGCCCGTTCTGCAAAGGGGATCGAATCACCCGATTCGACGACCGGATGCACGTCAAAGTCGCGTACGACCTCAAGTTCTCCTCGGGGGGCATCCGTCGGCAAGTGATCCACTACACCGCCGCCCTGCACCAGTGCGAGGGCTGCAAGAAGCAGTTCCTGCCGAAGCGATATAAGAGGCGAGACAAGCACCTGCACGGCCTGAAGAGTTGGGCGATGTATCAGCACATCGTCCATCGAGTCAGCTTCCAGCATCTTGAGACCATGTTCGAGGACTGCTTCGGCCTGCGTGTCGGCCTCCAGGAGCTGTTCATGATGAAGGCCCTCATGGCTAACCGCTACCGGACCGCGTGGAAACGCATCCTCGCGAGGATCGTGCGCGGTGCGGTGGCCCATGCCGATGAGACGCACGTCAATCTGCAGCGAGGCAAGGGATACGTCTGGGTGCTGACGAACATGGAGGACGTGGCCTATTTCTATCGCCCCAGCCGAGAGGCGGACTACCTGCAACGGCTACTCGGCGACTTCAAGGGGGTCCTCGTCTCCGACTTTTACAGCGGCTACGACTCGCTCCCGTGCCCGCAGCAGAAGTGCCTGGTGCATCTGATCCGGGACCTCAACCACGATCTGAAGAACAACCCATATGACGAGCAATTCAAGGCTTTGGCTGCGGAGTTCGGCGCATTGCTGAGGTCCATCGTGGCGACCATCGACAAGTATGGACTGAAGAAACGACACCTCCGCAAGCACAAAGCGGACGCCGCGCGGTTCTTCCGAGACCTGGCCGCCCGCGTCTACCGTTCCGAGTTGGCGGAGGGCTACCAGAAGCGGCTCGCCAAGAACGAGGAGAAGTTGTTCACATTCCTGGACTACGATGGCGTTCCCTGGAACAACAACAACGCCGAGCACGCGATCAAGGCATTCGCGTACTACCGCCGGGTCTCCGACGGGAAGATGAGGGCGCAGGGGGTCTCCGATTATCTCGTCTTGCTCAGCGTTTACCAGGCGTGCAAGTATCGGGGGGTTAGCTTCCTCAAGTTCCTCCTGTCCGGGGAGAGAGACGTCGAAACTTTCTGCGGCCGAGGCCGGAAAGCGAAGCGGCCGGCCCGCGTAGAGGTCTACCCCAAAGGCTTCCCCCGCCAATACCGGCGAAAGACCGAGGGGGAGTCGGCCCAACGCCCAAGCGGCAAGTCGGAGTCATGATCGGCAGGCCGCGATGGTGCGGCCCCCCTTTCCGTACCCGGATCACGGCCCCTGATAACGGAGGCGTTATGTCGACGAGATGCACCGACGATCGGGCGACGCTCATCCGCAGGATCAGCGTGGAGGAGATCGCGTGAGCCTGTCGGCTTGAAGATGGCCGCTTGGCGGCCATGGGATCATCGGCCGAGTTCGAGCGGTGCAAACGCCCGACGGCTTGTCAGGGATTCGCCTGCCCGGCCCGCTGCCGTCGGTTCCTTCCCACTGCCCCCCGCCGTTGTCCTTCTGCCTGCCATTCGGCCTCCGGCTAACGCACTTCAGCGGTGTAGGCTTTCAACACGCATATGCCCTTGCGCGCCTGGACGAGTCATGCACGGGCAGTCTGCCCCTGTCGCAAAGGAGCGGGACGTAACTCTCGGGAAGCCGCTCGCTCACTGCGAATGATGATCGAACCAGCCGGGTAGGGGGATCAGGAGGAAGCGGGAGGTCCATCCTCGACCTCGGATGGTCTTTCGCCCGCTTCGGCAAGACGGCGCGAAAGATAGCCGTCCTTATGTTCGATCAGGTAGCGGTCATGATCGGCAATTTGGGCGTCGACGCAATCGACTGCCTCGTCAAGCGTCATGCCTGGCGGCAGATCAGAGACGATGGTCCCTCCATTTCGGGCGGCCATCAGGATATCACGGCACGCCATGAGGTCTGCGTACTCCTGGATGGCGCGGACAACCTCAGTCTGCCTCATCTCTCGATCTTTGCGCTCCACCGCCTGCCGCAAGCCTTCGCCGACAGCAAGGCCTTCATTCGCCAACGCGTCCTGAATCCGCCCCATAAACCGGTTGGCGTCCGCCGCATCGATGCCACGCTCCCGCGCCAGTTCGTCGATATCGGCTGCGGGACGGTCGCGAAGAAAGGCTTAAAACAGGAAGTACAGGCCATCACGCAACGGTACCGGGGACACCTCAAAGGGAGATCCTGAAAGCAGCGAGTAGTGCCACCCGCATTTACGGCATCGATCGCCGCCTCCTCCCGGTCGGTCGGCCCACCGATCATCGTTCAGGGTGCCACAGCGGGTGCAAGGGCGGCCATCGCGCCAGCGCGCGAACCTGATGAGGCTCTCCGCCGCGCCATCCTCTCCGAAGATACGGCGTAGGCTCTCCGCTTCCATGTTCGTCAACATTGCCATCACGTCCAGCCAAGGGAACGATCTTCCCGAATCCGTCGCCTCGCCGGGGTCTGACACTGTTCCTGGCCGATCTGCGAGTCCGCGGTGATATCCGTCGAATGGATCGGCAGAGACGAATCCCTGGTCGGCCAGGAGATCGAATAGGCCGAGGACTGGCCTTAAATATTGATGAGCGCTTTGCGGTTCTAGTCGCCCGGATATCTCGCTGACATAGGCCAGTATGTCGGATCTGGAGAGGACTGCGAGCGTGAGCTTGCGGGCTTCGGCCCAACGGAAGAAACGTGAAATCAGCGTGTGGTAATTCTTTCGTGTCTTGGGTGCAAACTTACTCAGGTACGCCTGATAGTGACCGACGGCCTCCTCGCCCGCCGCGCGAATCAATCCCGGGGCATCGTCCGCGGCCTCTGTTGCTGTCTTATCGGCGTGGAGTGCGGCCTTGTCGAACTCGCCACCGAGGGCGTCAGAATCTCTAGAAGTATTTTCCATTCATGAATACTATTTAAAATGATTGGAATTGGCAACGGTTATCGGATGCCCTCGACCGCTTGAACAGCGGATCCTCGCCGCATGCGGCATCCGCGGGCAGGCACGCTCGCGGGTTGGCGTCGCCCCCTCCTCAAGCGGGTCGGGCGCGTCCTCGTCATGGTGGATGGCGATGCGGCAGGTCCGGCCCTCCCGCTCGACGGTGGCGATTTCGATGGCTTCCACGGCTCCCTCCTCACGCTTCATCGGTTTCTGGTGACTCACCGAATAGGCAGATGGCGGCGTCCTTGAGCGTATCCCAGGTGATGCCCAGGCTGGCATCGAGCTGATCTTCGACGGCGGCGAGCACCTGCCAAGCCCGACCGTCGTCCAGGTCGGGGCGGATAGCCTGCACGTCTTCGACCCTCCATACGGCGGCGATCTGCCCACGCCGCGCGAGCAGGGCCCGGATGTCGGCCTCGGCCGGTGCCGGATGCGGTTTCGCCCCCTCGGCGTCGTCGAGGACGAATGTAGATCGCTCGAGGGGCCGCCACGCCCGCCCGGCTTCGGCGTCGTCCTCCGCGCAATCCTTGGGGGATTCCGGACCGCGCGCCTTGCTCTCGGCATGAACGATCACGCCCTCGAGGGCGGCCAGCAGCTTCGGGGCGGCGAGGATCAACCGCATGGCGGCGAGCTCCGGCGGCACCGGCTCGTCGTCCTCCGGCAGCCGGAAGGGGCGGCTGCGCAGGAGCTCGTCGCCGCCCGCGTCCACGATGACGGCGATATCCTCGGTGCCGTCTCGCTCGATTCGCATACTCCAGGGGGTGTTGAAATTTTCTTGTATTTTCATGGCAAGGTTCCTCTCCTTGGCTGCGTTACTCGTTGAATAATGGCTCGCTTGCGTGATGCCCCTGCGTCACCAGGAGCACCGCAAGATCCTCCGGCTCGATCCGCTCGCCATCCTTCGCCGCGGCGGCGTCACGCCGGGCGAGGGCGACGGCCGCGACGGGGCCCGGGGCCTCCACGAAGGCGTAGTAGGTGTCCGCGCCCGTTTCGTTGGCGTAGTCGGGGTAGAGCAGCAGGACGGAGTAGGATTCGTCCTCCCAGGGCGGGCTGCTGCCCGCGGCCCTGGCGATGGCGTCTTGGCAGGCCCTGGCCGCCTCGGCGAGGTCTCCTTGTTCCCATCGCTCGACGACCATCCGGCAGGCCGCGAGCAATGCGGGGGCGGCCTTGCGCAGCACCTCCGGCCCGAAATCGAAGACGCGGGAATGCTCGTGATGCTCGTCTCCGACCAAGTCCACCAGGGCGGCGAGATCCTCCCCGTCGCAGTCGGCGACGTCGTCGGCGTCGTCCGTCGATCTATCGCGGGCGATGAGGGACGCGGCCTCGGAGGATTCGGCCTCGATCCCTTCGAAAGTGAGCCGCATCTCGCGGTAAACATGCACGGTGTATTTAGCCATGACGCGTCTCCTCACGGTTCGATGCGGATGGCCTGCGCGAGGCTTGCCACCCGCTCGGCATAGTCCCACGCCTCGGCATAATCGCCGAAGCCGGCGAGCGAGGCGCCCGGGGCATCCATCGACTCCCCGGAGCCGGTCCGCTCGTCGTACCGCTCGATCTCGAGCCAAACCTTGTAGGTGATGTGTCGTTGTTTCTTCATGATAGTCTCCTTCGGTTGGAAGGGCGGGCATGATCGCCCGCCCGGTAGGTCAATAGTCGAGCGGCAGCAGGACGGTCGTCACCGACCGGTCCCATTCGGTGATGATCCAGAACCGCTCGTCGCCCGAGCGGTACACCGACAGCAGGCGGGAACCTTCCCTGAGCGATAGATCGTTGAGCTCGCGGTCTTCCTCGCAGACCTCGCCCCAGTCGCCCCGGGCGTGGCGGCCCAGGCCGTGCTTGACGTCAACTGGGTCCAGCCGGGCATGGGCGTTGGCCGTGATGACGACCTCGCCGAGGGGGAATAAGGCGCGGGTTAATTCGATGACAATGGGTCGCATTTCAGAACTTTCTACATGAGGTTGATCCGAGAGGCGGGCGGGCCGGAGCCCGCCCGAGGGCTTCACTCGTCGCCGCTGTTGGCCTCCTCGCGGGCCTTGCGCGACTTCGTATCGGCCTGCATCTGCTTGGCGATCCAGCTGTGGGCCTGATCGAGGAGCTTGGACACGGAGAGGATGTCGTCGTATCCGAAGCTGTCGGTCTCCCTCCAGGTATCGTCGCCCTTCTTGTAGGAGCGGCCGGGGTTGACCGAGTACCAGACGCCCTTCTCGCTGCTGTTGCGCCAGATCGTGACCGAGAGGTTGCCGAAGCGGATCTTGTGTGCCGGTGATGCCATAACTTATTCCTTTCCTTGAATTTCAGCCCGACCATCGGGCCTTACGGGAGCGACCAATCGGCCGCAAAGACGGGCATGGCCCACCGGCCCCATCGCGGGGCCGGTGCCCGGTGCAACGGGAAAAACGGAAGGTTCACGCCTCGGGCAAACAGCGTTTGTGAAAGCCGTTTTTCCGGTTGCACCGGGCGGATGCGGCTGTAGGTTCGCGGGAGTCAGGCCGTGGGCGGGCTGGATTCAGGCCAGAAAGGTGACCTTGGCAATCGCCGGTCCCTGGAAACGAATGGGGCGATCGGTTCGAGATCGGCGAAGGACAATTCAAGGGTGGCCGCACTCCGGGCCTGTCGGCTCCGATCCCGGTCGGCGTGCAGGAAACCGGATGGCACCGCGGCCGGACGAACATGACATCGACAGGCACAAAGCGGATTCATGGTTAGGGCAGGGAAGGGATGCGAACCATCGCCTGGATAGGCTGAACGACTTTCAATCAGTTCGGTGCGCGAGATACGCAAGGCCCTGGCCTCCACTGCCGCGTTCGGCCCATCCCGGCAACTCCGTCCGCATAATACGCCCCGCGACATCAATAAGGAGACGCTCGGCGGCGTTGAGACAGGGCCATCGCACACTTTGTTGTTGATGAGTTGGAAGTGACGACAAAAGCTTTGAATCGCCTGGAGAATGGCTTCCTGCCCACGCCGATCGTACCCGACGAGCCTACAGGTTTCGGGACCTGATACCCCACTGGGCATGATTCGAGCAGCTCGGACAGCCCTTGAAGGGCAGCCCTTTCTGGAGACGTTTTGCACAAACTCCTTCTCTGTGAACAGTTAAATGTGCGCTGGCCCTGGGCGGGGAACCAACGCCTGGCCCAGGAGCGTGGCGTGAGGCATGTCGCCCTGCCGCACTTGGGCAAGGCCCCGCCCGGTCGCCGGGCGCTCGAGAAAGAGCGTTGGTTCCGCCGTGGGTATCGGTTCCGTGCGGGGATCGAGGGGCGGATCCACTCGCTGAAGTGGGATTTCGGGCTGAGACGGTGCCGATATCGGGGCGAGGATGGGATGGGCCGGGCCGGTGGGTCGGATGGGGGATCGCGGCGCACAACCTATCGAAGGTCGCGGAATCCGGATGAGATGGGAGAACGGGGCAAGTTTCAGGCCGACGACATCCTCATGACGATCTGGGCTCCCCGAGCCATCACCAGATCAGATTGACATATGCACGATTTCGAAACTCAAAATAGTACTATCATGATGTTCGCGGAGATCATTTGGCAGGGACTGCGTGTGACCCCGCAAAATAAACGGTCTTTCAAATCTGTATTGTGCTGATGTTACCCGATGCAAAGAGGAATTGTGAGTTCAAGATAGGTGTATTGCCCCGTCTCTTTACGAGCGATAAGATAGAAAGTAGCCGTTCACGGGCTCGAACTTCGGATGCTATAGGCTCGTAGAATCTCCTGTATGAGCCCTCACCCTTCGATCCCTGAATCGTTCTGGAACACCGTACCGCCGGGAGCCCAGACGGCCATCCTGGCTGTCATCGCCTCCCTGGAGAATCGGATCGCAGACCTGGAGGCGAGGCTCAACCAGAACTCCACCAACTCGTCCAAGCCGCCCTCGACGGACCCGCCCGCCGTGAAGGTCAAACGGCGACCTCCGGCCCCGCCATCCGGGCGGAGGAGTGGCGGCCAGCCCGGTCACAAGCGACATACCCGGGCGCTCGTCCCGCCCGACCAGATCCGGGAGACCTTCGAGGTCAAGCCGATGCATTGAGGGGGCTGTGGCGCCGCGCTCCGAGGGGATGACCCCGATCCGGCGCGGCACCAAGTCGCCGAGATCCCGCCGGTCCGCCCCGATGTCGATGAGTACCGCCTCCACCGGCTGACTTGCTCGTGCTGCGGGGCCGCGACGCGGGCGGAGCTGCCCGCCGGAGTCCCGACCGGCCCCTTCGGCCCTCGCCTGTGGGCGATCCTGGCCATGTTCGCCGGGTCGTACCGGCTCGCCAAGCGGCCGATCCAGCAGCTGTCCTCCGACCTGTTCGGGCTGAACGTCTCGCTAGGAATGATCTCCAAACTGGAGCGCCGCGCCGCCGAGGTACTGGAGCCAGTGGTCGCCGAGGTGGCCGCCGCGATCAAGGCGGCTACCTCGGCCCACATCGACGAGACGTCGTGGTCCGAGGCCAACGAGAAGACGTGGCTCTGGGTCGGCCAGGCCGGCGACCTGACAGCCTTCACGATCGCCGACAATCGGAGTGCCGACGTCGCCCGCTCGATCCTCGGGACCGACGAGGCGAAGGTCGTCATCAGCGACCGCTTCCCCAGCTACGACTGGATTGAGCGACACCAATATTGCTGGTCGCATCTTCGCCGGGATTTCCAGGCGATGATCGATCGCCAAGACGAGGGATCGGCGGTGGGTGCGGATCTGCTCGCGGCCTCGAATCGGCTGTTCCACTGGTGGCACAAGTACCGGGGCGGGGAGATGGCCTGGGCACCTTCCTGGGCTACGCCCGCCCAATCCGTGGGGTGTCCGGCAGGCGCTGGGCCGGGGTGCCTCCCAGGGCGATTGCACCTTAACTTATATGCCGAACAGAACCTTGCGTAGATAATCCGTATCCCACGCCGCCGTCAGGCGCTTATTCTTGACACCGAGCTTGTTGCCGGCCTCGTTCTTCAGCAGGCTCAATCCCATCCGGCGCAATGCACCCAGGTTCGCCGAAGCATGATCCTTCCGCACCCGGCTCTGGTCCTCGCCGAAGCCCACATCCAGCTGCCAGTGCATGGACTCGATCCCCCAGTGGCTCCGCACCAGCGTCCCGAACCGCCGGGCGCTCAGCCGCCGGCTCAGGATATAGCACCGCACGTCATCGCACGACCTCCCGCCTCCCTTCGTGTCGCTGATCGCCACGCCGACCTGCACCAGGCCAACGCTCCGCATCGGCCAGGTCCGCCGGGATGTCGCACACGTAGTAGGCCCGACGCTCCGCGCGGCCGTGCCCCTCCTCGTCCGTCTCGTGGCGGCTCACCGCGACCCGGGCGAAGTCGTCCTCCGCGTGGCCCGCGAAGAAGCCCATCAGGCCCTCATGCAACGTCGGCCGGTCCTCCTTCACGGCCAGGATATAGTCGCCGCCCCCCTCCACGATGGCCTCGGCGATCCCCGTCTGACAGCCCATGGCATCGATGGCGACGATCGCCCCGGACAGCTCGATGAGCTCGAGCAGTCGGGGGATCGCGGTGATCTCGTCGCTCTTCCGATCCACCGCGACGCAGCCCAGGCTCAACTCCTGCGACACGGCCCGGGCACCGACCGGATGGAGGGCCGAGCGGGCGGTGGCCTTGTCGAAGCTGCGGCGGAGTGCCTTGCCGTCGATGGCCACGAGTGTGCCGCCGCCGGTGCCGTGCAGGGCGGCGAGCCAGGCCGGGAGGCAGCGTTCGAACTCCTCGGGCTTGAGCCTCCGGAAGATCATGTTGAGGCGATCATGGGAGGGGATGCCGGCGGAGAGGTCGAGGAACCGCTCGAGCCAAGCCCTGTGGCGTTGTGCCCATGCGGCCATGGCGACGAAGTCGTCGGCCCCCGCGATGGTGGCACAGAGGGCGATGGTGACGATGTTGATGAGGGGGTGGACGACCCTGGCGCGGCGAGGGTCGGTGAGGGAGGCGAAGTGATCACTGATGCGAGGCGAAGGGATGTCGGTCATGCGAGGTGAGGCCATGCGCGGGTCGCCGTCCCGGTGGTCGGCCCTCAGCCTCCCATTCACGGGGCGTCATGACGCCATCTTCCCAAATTGCCCAGTGTGGCGCAATCGCCCTGTTCCGCTGGCCCTTCGCCAAGCGCACCTGAGCTCGCTCCACACCGCAGCATTGCTTTAGCGCCCGACGATATGACTCGGTCGACCAGCTCCGCTCCGCGACCGTCAAGCGTGCCAGCTCGTCCATTGCCGGATCGTTCGTCGCCCGGTATTCAACGTCCCCGTCTCGGGAGACCACCTTTACCACGCGGATCGCGCCGAACCCCGACAGATGCGCCACCGTCTCCGACCCTTCGATCGCCACCTCGCCCACGGCGAGGGTGCCGTCATGGTGCGTGACAGTCTTGTGGCGTTCTCGACCACTCCGCCTCCCCGGTCCGGGCTGCCCGATTTCGGACGCGGGGAATTGCTTACGCTCCTCCCTGCGTCCGATGTCGAGGTTCGAAAATTGCTTCGGGCAACGTGAGATATCGCGTCTTGAGCTCACTCGATGGGGAAGAGGCCGTCGGCCTCGAATGAGAGCCATGGGCGCCTGGCCGCGGTGCGATAAGCCCGTGCCAGCGCCTCGTCGCGATAGAAGGCCTCGGCGGCCTCCGCCGGCCCCGACGAGGCCGCGTGGACCTGGGCCGCTGGGACGGCCCGGGCCGAGGGGCTCGAGGCCTGGAGTTGGGGGGCGATCGCCGCGGCAGCCCGGTCTCCCCGTGCGGCGAGGGCGAGCCGGTTCTGGAGGCCGTCGGCGGGGGAGAGCACCGCGAGCCACCAGGCGGGGCGGGACTGGCCGCCGGTGCCCGTCGCGGGGGATCGCGTCGAGATGGGCGCGACCCGGAACCTGACGATCGAGGCCGCATAGTCCCCCCGCGCGCCCGTCGGCCTGGCCGTCGAGCGGGATGCCCGACCGGCTCGTCAGGCCGCCCGACGAGCCGTCGACCTTCAGGACGTAGCGCAGGGCCAGGGGCAGGCGGCGCGCCGGAACGAGCGTGACGGTGGTCGAGCCCGCGTCGTAGAAGGCGAGGGCGATCGGGATCCGGCGGCCCGCGAAGGTCGTCAGCACGTAATTGCCGACGTCCCTGGCTCGGGCCGGATCCAGGGCCTCGTTGAAGGTCAGCACGAGGAAGGTCGGTGCGTAGCCGAAGCCGGAGCGCGCGAGGCTCACCACCTGCGGCGGCGTGGTATCGATGGGCGGCGGCGGGGGCGGTGGAGGGGTCGGCGGGGGCGGAGGCGGAGTGACGTGCGGAGCCTGCACGGTGATCGTGAAGGCCCGGGCGTCAGTATACGTGGGATCCTTCGTATCGATCACACGCACGGTCACCCGGTAGTTGCCGGGCGTTTGCGACACGCCAGGGGTCCAGACGAGCCGCCCGGTGGCCGGATCCACCTCCAGGCCGGCGGGTGCACCGGGATCGATCGTGAAGACCAGCATGCCGGGCCGGCCGGGCTGCATCCTGCGCACGCCGGGCTCCAGGCCGAGGGTTACGCCCAGCGTCTGCCCGGCCGTGACGGCGACGTCGCTCACCGGCCCGAGCAATCGCGGGGTGACCGCGACGTTGGCGAGCAAAGGGGCGCCGAAGGGGCCCACGACGAAGCTGATCCCGCCGACGACCTCCTCGGTTTCCGCCGAATCCCCGATGAGGGCACGCACCGTGCCGGCGATGCCGGGCGCGAGATCCTCGAAGCTGTAATACCCGATGCGGTCGGTGGTCGTGACCGGCTCACCCGGGTCGAGCACGCCGTTGCTGTTCAGGTCGATGAAGACCCGGACATCCGGCAGGCCCTTCTCGGCCGCATTCAGCGCATTGTTGCCGTTGGCGTCCAGGTAGACCTGGCCCGAGACCTGGCCCGCCTGGACGTTGCTGAAGTCGATCTCGTAGGTGTTGTCCAGCGCGGCCGACACCGACGGGCTGGTCAGGACCGTCCGGGATGTGTTGAGTTGCGTCCAGATCCCGCCTCCGTATTGAGAGCCCGCGTTGTAGGCCGCGTCGCCCAGGACCACATCGATCTGGCCGTCATTGTTGAGGTCCCCGAGTGCCATGCTGTTGGTCTTGGAGCCGCTCGCCGTGGTGTTGAAGAAGAACTGGTTGGCGCCGGTTCCGAACTGGGAGAGTTGGTTCGGCTGGTTGCCCTGATTTTGGTTGATATACACGAGCGTCTGACCGCTGCCGGAGTCGTACGGATACTCCGCCAGGATGATGTCGGGATTGGCGCCACCCACGATGTTCGCGATGGCGATCTGGGGCACCCAGAACGTACGGCCGTTGAAGGGCCCGTTGACGGGAAGGCCCGGGCTGCTCGCCGAGGCGGGATTGCCGTCGAGTCCGATCCAGATGGCCACGGCGGACTGCTGGAAGACGTAGAGGTTCGAAGTGGCAGGGTCGGAGGCGGCGCCGTTGAAGTCGGACGTGACGACGTCGAGGATCCCGTCGCCATTGAGGTCGCCCAGGGCCATCGGGCCGCCGTTGGAGGGCACGGGGAAGGTGAGGTCCGGGCCGTAGTTCTGTGAAGCGTCGGGAACGCCGAAGGTGCCGTCCCCGTGGCCGTAGAAGATCAGGGCACCGTCCTGATCGTCGGGCGTGTAGCCGAAGTTCGCGAAGAGGTCGAGCAGGCCGTCATTATTGAGGTCGCCGAAGGCCATCGCGTGGTCCGAGATCGAGTGGAACGAGCCCGAAACGCCCGAAGGTATGGCAAGCTGTGCCGTCGTCCAGAATTGGCCCCCGGCGTAATCGAGGACGACTGCATAATTGTAATAAAAACCGAATGCTCCCTGATCCTCGCCGTAGACTCCCAGGGTCGAGTTGTTTCCGCTCGTGCCGAAGTCCCCCCCGACCGCCATGCCGAAGACGGGCCCTCCGGCGAAATTCTGGGCCACGGGATCGAAGGCCACGACGGAGTTCGTGAAGCCCCCTTGGCTGCCGAATACGACGGTGACCCCGCCAATTTGGTTGAGCACGGCCAGGTCCGTGTAGCCGTCGCCATCGAAGTCTCCCGTCTGGAGGTCGTTCGACGTCTGCGGGAGGCCCGAACTATAGGCTATGACCGGGCCGAAGGTCCCGTCGCCGTTGCCGTAGGCATAGTCGATCTGGCTCGCACCGGCGATGAATGTGGCCAGGTCGAGGTCGCCGTCGTTGTTGAAATCCGCCACCGCCACCGCCGACACGGCCGCGTTAAAAGGGTCCCAAGCCGTGTCCAGGCCCGGAGTACTCGTGTATGGCGAGACCTGGCGCCAGCCCTGGGGCACCTGCTCCTGGATGGTATAGCTGCCGGCGGCCACGCCCTGGAACTCGTAGCGGCCATCGGCGTCGGACGTCGTCGTCGCCACGACATTGCCCGACGAGTCCAGCAACTGGACCGTCCATCCCGCCTGCGGCGATGGGCCCGAACTATCGCCGATCTTGTAGCCCGTCACCACCCCCTGGATCGTCGGCAGCCGGTTGATCAGAAAGTCGTTGCCATCGTAGCGCGCATACGGGTCGGGGAACACCGTGACGTCGTAGTAATTCGCCCCCGGGCCGGCCACGTAGTCGTCCGGGAGCACGTAGCGGATCACGGTCGGCGGGTTGATGCCGAAGGGCGTCGGCAGTCCGATGAACTCGTAGGTGCCGTCGTTCAACGTCGCCGTGCTGGCCTCGCCCGAGTCGAGCTGTCCGTTATTGTTGGAGTCGATGTAGACCGTCACGCCCACGGCGCCGTCGCCGTCATCCAGCACGCGACCCGCGATGGTCGCCTGCTGCCAGACCTGCAGGTTGACGACGGATTGGGTCCCGTTGAAGGTGAACTGGGTCAACGGAGGCCCGTCGTTCGCCATCACGAAACCCTGGGGCGGGATCACGACGCCGACCGAGTAGGTCTGTCCCGGCTCGAGGGTGAGGCCGCCCAGCCGGTCCGGAGTGTTGAAGAAGTTGAAGGTCCCGTCGGCGTCGGTGATCGAGATCGGGTCGCCGTTCGCAAAGTTGCCCGTGCCCAACCGATCGATGTAGACGGTGTACCCCGAGAGCGGCCTGCTTCGTCCGTCGCCGGTCTCGGTCAGGGTGCCGGTCAACTGAGGCCGGGCCGTGAATGAGGCCCCGACCGTGATGGGGGCCGTGAAGGGCACATCGTAGCCGTCATTGATGACGAAGTAGGCATAGTAGAGGCCGGCCGCGAGGCCCAACCTATTCACATCGACGGTCGCCGACACCAGGGGGACGCCGTTATGCGGGTCGTAACCGATCGTGCCTATGGCGACGCTCACTCCCCCGGTGCTGATCCCCGTGGCCAACCCTGAGGAGTCCGTCGTGAAATAGAGCGTCGACTTTGTATTCGCGACGAAGGCGGAGTCGACGGAGAAGGGGGCGGAGAACGTGCCGACCGACCCGTCCCACGTCACGTCGTTCATGGGGGCGGCGCCCGGCCAGGGTGTATAGACGGGCGTGCCCGACCAGACGATCGCGTTGGGGTCGAGGGTATCCGTGGTGTGGAGGGAGAACGTATACGTCCCCGCCGGGAGCGGGTCGGATATGGAATTGCTGAGCTGCATACCGGCCGTGCCTTGTCCCGGCGGGGCGACGAGGTAGATGTTCGAGGAGGTCGACAGGAGATTCGCGCCGTCATCGCCCGGTATGTACCCCGAGAGGTTGCCCCCCGAGTCGGTGAGATACTGGCCGGCCGCGTTGGCCACGGTGATGAAATAATTGCCGCCGTTGACCACCGGCCATCGCGCGATGAAGTTGAAGCCGGTATTGCCCGGCGGCTGGCCCTGCACCGATCCGTCGGGCATGGTGAAGGTGGTCGAGTAGGTGTTGTAAGTCGGGCCGTCGTCGTGGCCCGATTCGAGGGCGGCCACGGCGCTGTTGCCCAGAAACGAGATGTCGCCGCTGAAGATGTCGTACTTGAACCCGATGTCGCCGACGATCGCGATGTGGACCCAGGCGGCGAGGAACCCTTCCGGGGTGCCGAGGTTCGGGTCGTATTTGAACATGAAATTCGCGGATGCCAGCTGGATGCCGCCGATGATGGGGATCTTGGGAGGCACCTCGATGGCGGCCATGGCGGTCATGAGGATGGCGCCGTTGTCGAAGAGGAAATGCCCGCCCACGGTGAACAGGCCGCCCGCGAACGACCCGTTGATGTCGACCGCATAGGTGTCGTCGCCCCAGCCGAGCTTGACGTCGCCGTCTACCGTAGTGCCGATGAGCGACTTGACGAGCTTGGTCTGCGGATCGATGTAGGCGGCCACGCCGACGTCGCCGTAGAGGTCGAGCTCGTCCTTGTCGAGCGTGAACCCGCCGACCGCCTCGATGATCCGCACCGACTTGCCCTGAACCGTGACCTCCTGCCCGAAGCCCAGCCCGATCGAGCCGGCCACGGACCAGTTGGGGGTGCCGATCCCGTCGAGCGAGCCCGAGAAGGAGGTGATGAAGATGTCCGTGTCCCCCAGCGGGACGTTGAGCCCCGAGAGGGACAGCGAGAGGTCCTGCAGTTCGAACTTCCCGTTGTCGAACTCGAACAGGAAGTTACCCGCGACCATCAGGCCTTTCGGCAGAGTGACGGAGGCACCGCCCCCGAGCTTGAAATCCAGGCCGTTGTCATCGCCCTCCTGGAACACCAGGTAGGCGCTGTTGACCTTGAACGCGCCGAGCTCGATGTTGGAAAGCGAGAGCCTCCCGCCCTTGAACTGGATCGCGCCCGTATCGGGGTCGATCCTGATCCCGGTCGTCTTCCCGGGGCCCTCGAGGCTGGCCGTGAACGTGAACGCCTGCAGGTTCAGGGCGACGCTCCCGCTCAGCGCGATGTCACCCTCCGCGTCGGGATAGACGAGGGTGAGGCTGGACTGCTCGTTCGGGCGCTTCTCCGTGTTGACGTCCAGGCCGCCGAATGCGAAGCCGCCGTTGATCTGGACGTTGACCTTGGTCGGCAGCCAATCCTCGAAGACGAGGCCGGGCTGGACCGACGTACCCAGGGACACCGACACGTTCACCATCGCGAACGTCGTGTCTCCTGGGTCCCCCGACGGGGAGCTCGTGCTGAGCGACGCCGAGCCGTAGATCGTGAAGTCCCCCTCGGTATCCGAGATGTCGAGCGTCAGGCCGTTCGCCTGCAGGGTCACGCCCTCCACCGTGAAGCCGCCCGTGAAGCCCACCGCGAAGCCGCCGAACTCGAAGCCGTCGGTGGCGCTGTAGTACAGGTAGTCACCCGCGTTGAACGACGCGCTGATCTGATTACCCTGCCCGTTGGGCCCCTTGCCGGGCAGGGTGACGTCCAGCTCCCCCTCGAAGGCGATCACGCTCCCGCCGTCGTGCGTCGTGAGCGAGACGGAGTCGAGCTGGAACTCGGCCTTGCCCCATTGGTACTTGACGGGGTTCTGGAGCGAGAAGTTCCCGTTGACGATCGTGCCCGCGTTGAGCGTCACGTCCTGCCCCGACATGAGCGTCAGCGAGGTGTCGGCGACGCCGCCCTGGACGGGCACGACGGTCCCGGTGAAGGCGAAGTTGCCCGTCGGGTTGTTGGTCGAGTCGGGGTCGAAACTGACCTCCCCGTTCTCGACCTCCAGCAGGGGGACGAAGCTGGAAAGTTCCGAGACGTAGGCACCGATCTGGACGTCCCCGTCGAAGACGATGTCCCCGCCGGCGCTGTGGTAATCCCCGGAGAAGGTGAGGAGGCCGGCCAGGCTCTGGATTCCCGTAACCGGCGTGACGCGCTCCTCGAGCAACTCCGGGCCGAGCAGCTGTCGCGGCGCATCGGGCCGCCTGCGGGTCGACTTTCTACGGCCCCGGACCTCGGCTAACGGTCGAGTCATCTCGCCTCCTCGTAGCATCGTCGGATGGGGGTCTGGGAGCGGGAACTCGCGACGAACATGAGATTGGCCCGGCATCGTCGCAAGGTTGCGTCCTCGCCGATGTCAGCACAACGCCACTACATAGGATTTCCATGTTCGCATTCGATGGTGTGAATGCGAATGGTCCACGCCGTCGCCGGCCGGTCCGCGACCCCGTTCGGGGACGGACGGAACTCCGGGGAGGCCGGATTCCTGATGCGTTTAGTTTGCTTCCATGCTTATTTGAAACAGTCCGCACCCGTGATGCAAGCTTTAACCGGGTTAATTTTTCGCGACTGGCTCATGTGCATAAGATGGCGAGCCGATTCCGTGCCGGCAGGATGGACCGGTCGTCGAGGCGGGCAACCCGCCGCCGGTCCGGGGGAATCTGGGGGATCGATGGTCCGGGAGAGGCGAGGGCCACGACGAGCCAACCGGGGCCGCGTCATCATCCCGGCGGCTAAATCGTCGAACCGGGTAGCGACGGTGGCCTCCGGCGGCAGGAGTTGCCGAGCTGAGCGCCTGTCGGTCCAATGAACGGAGCCTCCAAAGTCCCCAGCCCGGCCTGCGGCGGGCCGCTCGCGTCGCACCCGAGCGCTCGCGAGCGCGTGACGGCGTGACGCGTCACGCTGCGACCGTGATGCATCACGCGTGACGCATGAGGGTGCGTGACGCTCATGTGATGCCCTCGAACCCGACGCGGTGCGGATCGTCGTAAGCTCTCAAGTGGCCTCACCTTGGCCATGTTTGCAACCCTGCGAATGTGGCCCGGCCCCGACGCCTTGGGCCTCGGAAAGGCGGGAGCACGCAAGGTCCCGGCGCTCGCGCGTCACGCTCTGGTGTGACGTGCGAGCGCTCGCGTCACATTGGGGTGTGAGTAGCAATGGAACAGAAAACCGGCGTAACGGCTGCCGGGCCGTCTACCGCCTTCGTGGCCGTCGCGTGTGAACCCGTTGCTCGGTTTGCTGCGAGAACTTACACGAACACGAGACCGATGACCGAGCAGAGCCTGGGTCGGCAGTAGGCCGCAACTGTGGGCGGCGGCGGAGTATCTTGGGAGATCGGACGCCAACGTGGGCGTCCGGTTGCATAGACACTTATAATAAGTTTCGATGCAAAAGGAGGCGTGTGCTCCTAAAAACGAGTGCCGTTGAACTTCTAATCACCGATCTGATTCAGCACGTTGCTTCTGGACATCGCTGCCCGACCGATTTATCAGGATGGCGCTCGTGATCAGGTGAGAGAGATGGTTCGCCCGTGGCGCGAACGAGGGTTGGCCGACAAGCCAGCCGAGCGCCGACACCAAGGCGAACAGGTCGCCGCCATCCATGTCGGCTCGCGCCGTTCCCTCGGTCTGGGCACGGAGCAGTAGCCGCGCGCCCGCCGAGTGCACCGCCGCGCATGTTGCGTAAAGCGGGGAGTCCGGGTCCTCATGTGCACTCGCCATCAAGGCGACAACTCCGCCATAGCTTTGCACGAAAGCTACCATCTCGCGAAACCAGGAAACGAGCGCCTCGTCAGGCGGATTCGACGTTTCTAGCTCGCCTGCTCTCTGCGTCAAGGCGTCCAGATCCGTACGCAGCAACGCCTCGAACAAGCCTTCTCGCGTTGGGAAATGGCGAAGCAGCGTGGTGAACCCGACGCCAGCCCGGCGGGCGATATCTCGCAAGGACGCATCGCCGCCATGCTCGGTGACTACGTCACGCGCGACTGCGAGGAGGCGGTTGTAATTCTTCCTGGCGTCGGCTCGCATGGGGCGCCTTGCCAAATGGACCACCGGTCCGTATATTCGGACCAGTGGTCCGGATGTCGTAATTTGGGATTCGGACCAGTGATCCGTATTTTACGACGCCCTGCTTCCGATGGGAACAGGGATGCTGTCCGTCACGCCAAAAGGTGAAAAGTCATGGGAAAGCTCGAAGGCAAGGTTGCGGTCATCACGGGCGGCGCCACCGGCATCGGCCGCGCCGCAGCAAGGCGATTCATCGAGGAGGGAGCCTTCGTCTTCATCTTCGGCCGCCGCCAGGAAGCGCTCGACGCCGCCTTGGCCGACCTCGGTCCCAATGCCCGCGCGGTGAAGGGCTCGGTCTCGGATGAGGTCGACCTCGACCGACTCTACGCGGCGGTGAAGGCCGAGCGCGGGAACCTCGACATCGTCTTCGCCAATGCCGGGGCGGGAAGCCAGCTTGCGCTCGGCAAGATCACCGCCGAGCACATCGACGAGACCTTCGATACCAACGTGAAGGGGACGATCTTCACGGTCCAGAAGGCTCTGCCGCTGATGGGCCAGGGCGGTTCGATCATCCTGACCGGATCGAGCGCCGGCACGACGGGCGCCCCGGGTATGACCGCCTACAGCGCGAGCAAGGCGGCGGTCCGCAACCTCGCTCGCACCTGGGCGGAGGACCTGAAGGGCACCGGCATCCGCGTCAATGTTCTGTCGCCAGGGGCGACGGCGACCGAACTCGCGAAGGAGGCGCTCGGCGAGGAGGGCCAGAAGGTCTACGCCTCGATGACTCCGCTACAGCGCATGGCCGATCCGGCGGAGATCGGGGCCGTGGCAGCCTTTCTTGCATCCTCGGACAGCAGTTTCATGACCGCCAGCGAAGTCGCCGTCGACGGCGGCCTGGCCCAGCTCTGACGCCCTACGCCCTACGTCGCTCCAATTGATAATTTGGAGCATCGTAGGGCGTGGTAAACCAGGGGGAATACGAGTTACGGAGCGGCATCACGTCTCATCCTGCTTGCTGCTGGTGTTGCGCAGCAGATTGTCGCGCAGCCTGACGACGTTCTTCTGCACGGCGGAGAACTCGTCACCCAAGCCGCAGGGTTCGACCAGCGCCCTGCCGAGATCGTTCTCGAGCAGGCGCCGTCCGGCCGCGGTCAGGCTCACCCTCACCTGCCGCTCGTCGGCGGGATCGCGGGTGCGGCTGATATTGCCGGCCTGCTCCAGCTTCTTGAGGATCGGCGTCAGCGTGTTGGATTCCAGGAACAGCTTCTCGCCGAGCTCGCTCACGGTCTGCCCGTCCTGCTCCGACAGGGCCACCATCGCGATGTACTGGGTATAGGTCAGGCCGACCGCATCCAGGATGGGCTTGTAGGCGCGGCCAAACGCCAGATTGGCCGAATAGACCGCAAAGCACAGGAACTTCGAGAGCTTCGGGCCTTTGGCTTCGGCCTTTGGGGAACGGGTCACTGATCCCTCCGGAGCTTGCGACGTCGCGGCCAATATGAGTCGTACCCGATTATATCGGATGTGCTTGACTCGCACCAGTCGCTGGTTAGTATTGGAGCATATCCGATTAAATCGGACACGATCTAAATACCCGACTGGAAGTGGGGAGCACGAACATGAGCACCATCAGCATCATCGGATCGGGCGGCATGGCAGCAGCGATCGGCGGCCTTGCAGCCAAGGCCGGACATACCATCGAGGTGATGAGTCGCGACGCGGCGAAGGCGCGGGCGCTGGCCGAGCAGGTCGGAGCCGGCGCAACGACGGGAACGTTCGGCGCCGCCCCGGCCGGGGACATCGTCATCCTGGCGGTGCCTTACTCCGCCGTCCTCGACGTGGTGAAGCAGTACGGTGAAGGGTTGGCAGGCAAGCTCCTTGTCGACATCACCAACCCCGTCGCCCCCGACCACATGAGCTTCGTGACCCCTGAGGGCGGTTTCGGCGCGCAGGAGATCGCCAATGCCGCCCCCGCCGATGCGGATGTGGTCAAGGCGTTCAACACCCAGTTCTCCCACGTCCTGGCTGCCGGTCCCGCCGAAGGCCACCCGTTGGACGTGTTCATCGCCGGGGACGACGCGGAGGCGAAGGCACGCGTCTCGGCGTTCATCGAGAGCCTCGGACTGCGCCCGATGGATACCGGGCCGCTGCCCATGGCGCGGGCGCTGGAGCACGTCTGCCTGCTGTCGCTGGGCCTCGTCGCCCACTCCATCAAGCACACAAACTTCTCAATCGGCGTCAGCCTTCTCGGCTGAGCGTGTTCGGAGCGTTACTTCTCACATCACTCTCGAGGAATATGAAATGCATGTTTTCGTCACCGGCGGGACCGGCCATATCGGCTCGTACATCATCCCCGAGCTCATCGCCGCCGGCCACGAGGTCACCGGCCTGGCCCGATCCGACGAGTCCGCGGCGGCGGTGGCCGCGCTCGGCGCCAAGGTGCGTCGCGGGGATCTTTCCGACCTCGAAGGGCTCAAAGCCGCGGCGGCGGAGTCCGACGGCGTCATCCACGTCGCGCACAGGCAAGACCTGCTCCCCTCCGGCGGGATTGACGCCGTGGCCGCCGCGGAGTTCCAGATCATGCTCGCGTACGGCGAGGCGCTGGCCGGAACCGGGAAGCCGCTGGTCGTGTCGGGGAGCATCGGCTCGCCCACGAACCCAGGCTGGCCAGCCCCTGGTGCCCACTCCTCGGGACGATCGGCCACCGAGGAGGATTCAGCCCTCCCCCCCGGTGGCGGTGAGTACAAGGGTTCGCTGCGGGTCCGTAACATCGTGGAGCTCACCGTAGTCGGCCTCGCGGAGCGGGGCGTGCGGTCTTCGATCGTGCGAATTCCTCCCATCGCGCACAGCACGACCGATCGTGCCGGATTCCTCCCGCTGCTGATCGGGCTCGCGGAAGAGAAGGGCGTCATCGGCTACCCCGGAGACGGCGAGAACCTGTGGCCGGCCGTGCATAGCCGCGACCTCGCCTCCTTGTTCCGATTGGCGCTGGAGAAGGGTCCGGCCGGCAAGAATTGGCACGGGATCGAGGGCGAGGGCATCCGGTTCCGCGAGATCGCCGAGGCCATAGGCAGCCGCCTGGGCCTGCCGGCCGTGAGCATTCCCGCGGACGTACTGATGCTGCCGGGATACTTCGGATTCCTCGCGAATTTGGTCACGCTGAACCTCCCGTCGTCCAACCTCATCACCCGCCATGCCCTCGGCTGGGAACCCGCCCAGCCCGGGCTGATCGCCGATTTGGACAACGGCCACTATTTCCCTGGCCGCTGAATTGAGCTGAATCAACGACACCACGAATCCAATGCGAGGAAAAGGAGAGGTTTCGATGAGCATTCAAGAGAACGTCCAGACGGTGAAAGGCTTCTTCGCCGCGATTGGGCGCGGCGACAAGGAGGGTCTACTGGCGCTGGTCGCCGAAGACATCGAGTGGATCATCCCGGGCGAGGACTGGCCGCTGGCGGGAACGCACCGCGGGCACTCGGGATTGACGAGTTTGCTTCAGAAGGTTTCCGAAACGGTGGAGACCTCGACAGAACCTCGCGAATTCGTGGCGCAAGGAGACCGGGTCCTGGTCGTCGGCTTCGCTACGGGGAGAATCAAGGCCACGAATAGGGCGTTCGAGGACCATTGGGTCTTCGCCATTACCGTTCGAGACGGCAAACTGACGAACATCCGGGAGTATATCGACACCCAAGCACTGGCGCGGGCCTCGCAGATGTAACCTGCCCCCCTTAGCCGAGTCCGGCGGCGATGCGAGAATCGCCACCGGCTTCACCAGGGGGTGGCACCATGCCGAAGGGTCAGCGACACACGCCCGAGCAGGTCATCGCCAAGCTCCGCGAGGCCGAGGTCGAGATCGCCAAGACGACCATAGCCGATGTCTTGAACTTGGTTCAGGCACAGGAAAGAGCCTGAGTCTCATATTCTTACCCGATTCTGTAACCGTTTTGGTGCCGGTCTCGGGGATCATCGGAGGTAAAGGGAGATCGCGAGACTCGCGTTGTCCGTTGACGTCGGCACTCTGCCCCGAGCGACGTTCCGGCCTCCTGCGACCAGGAGGTGAGTGGCGGCTCTCGGAGGCAAGCTCATTCGCAAGTCCAACCCAAGAACAGGAGGCTGGTCATGAAAGTGGGGTTCGTCGGTGCCGGCAACGTGACGCGTACATTCGGCCGCCACTTGATCACCGCGGGCCATACCGTCGTCGTCTCCAATTCCAGGGGGCCGGAGACTCTGACCGATTTCGTCGCCGATCTTGGCCCGGGCGCCATCGCGGGGACCAGGGAGCAGGCGGCCGAGTGCGACGTCGTCATCCTCGCCGTCGGCTGGTTGAAAGTGCCCGAGGCGCTGAAAGGCATCGATTGGCGTGGCCGAATCCTGATCGACGCGACCAACGCGCATGTGGACCCCGTGCCCGATATCAGCCTGGCCGGGGTCACCAGGTCGCGGGCCGCGTTGAAGGGGCGTACATCGAGCGAGATGGTCGCCGAGATGTCGGCCGGCGCACGGCTCGTGAAGTCGATCAGCAACATGCCGATGGCTTGGATCCAGGACTTCTCGCCGGACAAGCCCCGCACCGTCATCTTCACCTCCGGCGACGACGCCGAGGCCAAGAAGCTGGTGATCGAGCTGATCAACAGCACCGGGTTGGTCGCCATCGACCTCGGGTCGCTCGTCGCGGGTGGTGCGATGCATGAGGTCGGCGCCCCGCTGTCCGGCGTGGATCTCCACTTCGTCCGCCGACTCCGATGAGGACGGCTTCAACAACATGGACACGGCCCCGGTGCCGGCGGCGCTACCGGCATCGGCCTCGCCGCGGCAAAGCGATTCATCGAGGAGGGCGCCTATGAGCAGTGAAAAGAACGTCCAGACCGTGATAGACTTCTTCGCGATCGGCCGAGGCGACAAGGAGGGTCTGCTGACGCTGGTCGCCGAAGACATCGAGTCTGCACGCCGGGGCGAAGGTCGAGGATGCGTTCGAGATACCTGGAACGAGGTGCAATCATGATGGTGACAGATGCGATCCCGAAATGGCAGCGCGTGACCGGTTGGGTTCTCTCGGGCATGCTCTCCCTGCTGTTCCTGCCCAGCGCCTACTTCAAGATCGCGCAACCCAAGGGCTTCATCGAGGAGTGGTCCAAGACCTATCCCGCCGGCTCCGCCATGCCGCTCGGGGTCATCGAACTGACGATGTTCGTCCTCTACCTTGTCCCGAAGACTCGCTACCTCGGCGGACTCCTCATGCTCGCCTACCTGGGCGGCGCCGTGGCGACCCACGTCCACGCCAAAGACGGGATGTTCTTCGTGCCGGCCATCGTCGGCGTCGTCGCGTGGCTCGGTCTGTATCTGCGCGACCGCAAGCTCCGCGCCCTCGTGCCGCTCGTGGCTGACTGAGCCATCGAACGTCTGGGTGAGGATGCGCGGCGCTACCGCGAAGGGCAGGAGGACCAACTCGGGGCGCTGGGCTTGGTGGTCAATGCGGTGGTACTGTGGAACACCCGCTATCTCGACGCCGCCCCGGCTCAGGCCCGCGATTCCAGCATATCGGTGAGTCCGGAGGATATCGAACGGCTCTCACCGCTGCTGCTCAACCACGTAAATGTGCTCGGTCGGCACGATTTCGCACTTACGGAATCAGTCCGGCAAGGGTAGTTACGACCGCTTCGCACCCCCCACGAGCGGGATGATCTGGCCGCGTAGCAACCCTTATACGGAATCTTCCGGATCAGAAACGTTATAAATAGAGGGGTGATCCACGATTGGAGGGTATCACCATGGCCCGGACACGTCTGCCCATCGCCCCTCACCTGACACACGACGAGATCTCCCTCCGCTATCGCGCCTGCCGATCGGGCCTGGAGAAGACCCACTGGCAGGTCCTCTGGCTCCTGACCGGGCCCGACTCCACCACGCCGAAGCACGTCGCAGGCGTCGTCGGCCTCTCGCCCGGCTGGGTCCGGAAGGTCCTCAAGCGCTGGAATGCCGACGGGCCGGATGGCCTGGCGGATCGCCGCGCCCGGACCAACGGAGGCCGGCCCAAGCTCACCGACGACCAGCAGATCGACCTCTGGGATGCCCTTCAGCATGCGCCGCCCGACGGCGGCCTCTGGAGCGGGCCCAAGGTCGCCGCCTACGTCCGCCAGCGTTGGGGGGTCGTCGTCTGCAAGCAGACCGGCTGGGCCTGACTGCGCGGCCTGGGCATGTCGCTGCAGGTCCCGCGACCGAGCCACACGGAGGCCGCCACGCCCGCCCGTCGGCGGGCGTGGAAAAGACGCACTGGGAGACCGGCTCGAGGGCCTGCGGCGGGACCACCCCGATAAGGTCGTCGAGCTCCGGGCCGAGGATGAGGCCAGGCCGGGCCTGAAGCCGATCTCCCGTCGGGTCTGGTCGACGATCGGGCGACGGCCGGACGCCCCGGGCCGGACGAGGTACGAGTGGCTCTACGCCTACGGCTTCGTGCACCCGGCCAGCGGCCGCAACCTCGAGTTGCTGCTGCCGTCGGCGAACGCGGACTGGATGGGTTTGGCCCTGGAGGAGTTCGCCCGCCGGGCGGACCCCTCGGGCGAGAAGGTCCTGGCCGTGCTGGTGGACAACGCGGGCTGGCACGTGGCGAAGCGGCTGGTGGTCCCTGCGAACGTGGTGCTGCACCGGCTGCCGGCCTACACGCCGGAGCTGCAGCCGGCGGAGCCGCTATGGCCCCTGTTGCGCGAGGCGGTGGCGAACCAGGCGTTCGGCGACCTGGACACCCTGCAGGGGACGCTGATGGAGCGCTGCCGCTGGCTCATCGACCACCCCGAGGTCGTACGCGGGGCGGTCGGGTTCCGGTGGGCCGCCGCCCTTAATGGTCAGTGATCCACAGGATTCGGTATCATAGCGCCGTCGCGAGCGGTTGCCGGACTTTTTGCCGGCCCGTCAACTTTCGGTTATAGCTCCGAGCCTACTTCGTTCGGGCGTTCGGGTGGGAGATCAAGGAGGCAGTCGCCGCCGAATGAGGATGGCCCGAGCGAAATAGAGCACGTGCATGGCCGAGGACACACCCCGGCGCACATGCGCGTGTTTGGCCCCATTCGACCATCGCCCGAACCGCATCCCCGGTCGTCGCTGCCATTCATGATGGCCGAGGCCACGCACTCCGTCGGCTATCTAAGGGAGGCCGGCGCCTGCGACAGGGGATGGTTCCTTCGGGGCGGATGAACCCGACAACCCGGCCGTGGTCGCGGACGGCCGCGTCGAGCGTCGCATATGAGGCACCGTTGACTCCCCCCGGGGGAATCGCTACGGTGATGAAGCCTTCCCAACCCCTCCCAAGGTTTCCAGCCATGACCCAGCCCTCGACCGGACGCCTCGGCGACTATCTCACCGTCAAGGCGGCCGCCTCATTCCTCGGCGTCTCGCCGGACACGCTCCGCAACTGGGACAGGGCGGACAAGCTCAAGCCCTCCCGCCACCCCATCAACGGATACCGGCTCTATCGCCGCGAGCAGCTCGAGGATCTGCTGGCCGCGGCGCGAGGGGCGGATTGATATCGAGGCGGGCATCGTTGCCCCCGGCGCCGTTGCCGAAGTCGGCGATCGATGGACGATCACCTGATTCAACTCATCGGCCCATCGCGCGACGGAAGATGCCAAGAATGACGACACGAGAGAGAGACCCCGACCCCGAGACGCCCCCCCACGACGCCCGGCTGCTGGCCCTGCTCGAGCACGCCTTCGACGTCGTCGCACTGACCGACGCCGAGGGGGCCATCGAATATGCCTCGCCGGCCATCGAGCGCGTCCTGGGGGTGAAGGACTCCGACCTGATCGGCGTCCGATGGGCCGAACGCCTGCACCCGGAGGACGACGGCCCCTTCCGCGTGCGGCTCGGCGAGGCCGTGCAGCGTCCGGGGGCCTCGCGGGCGTTCGAGGCCCGGCTGCGGCACGAGGACGGGTCCTGGCGCTTCGTCCAGGGCCGGGTCACGAATCGCCTGGACAAACCGGCCGTCCGGGCCCTCATCTGGAACGTCCGCGACGTCACCGGGCTGAGGTCGGCCGAGGAGCTGGCCCGGGAGAAGCACGAGCTCAACGCCAGGCTGGCGGCCATCGTCGAATCGTCCGACGACATCATCGCGTCCAAGACCCTGGATGGGATCGTGACGAGCTGGAACCGCGGGGCCGAGCGCATCCTCGGCTACACCGCCCAGGAAATCGTCGGCGAGCACATCTCCATCCTCATGCCCCCCGATCACATGGAGGACACGCAGAAGATCCTGAATCGCATCCGCGCCGGGGAGCAGGTCAACCACTATCAGACGAGGCGGCGTCGCACGGACGGCGCGATCATCGACGTCTCGCTCACCGTCTCGCCGATCCGCGACGCCTCGGGGACGATCGTCGGGGCCTCGAAGATCGGCCGCGACATCACCGCCGAGAAGCGACACCGCGAGGAGCGGGAGCGGCTCCTGGCCGACGCCGAATCGGCGAAGGCCAGCTCCGAGGCCGCCAACCGGATGAAGGACGAGTTCCTCGCGATCCTCTCGCACGAGCTGAGGTCTCCCCTCAACGCCATCGTCGGATGGGTGAAGATCCTGGGCATGGGCACGCCCTCGCCCGAGGAGATCAGGGAGGGCATCGCCGTCATCGACCGCAACGCCAAGGCCCAGGCCCAGATCATCGAGGACCTGCTGGACATCTCCCGCATCGTCTCGGGCAACATGAGGCTCGATGTGCAGCGGGTGAACCTCGCGGAGATCATCGAAGCCGCCATCGCCTCAGCGGGCCCCGCCGCCGAGGCGAAGGGCGTGCGTCTCACGAAGCTCCTCGATTCCCACGCCGGGCCCGTCTCGGGCGACCCCGTGCGGCTTCAGCAGGTCATCTGGAACCTGATGACGAACGCCGTGAAGTTTACCCCCAAGGGGGGCCGCGTGCAGGTGCTCCTCGAGCGGGTCAACTCCCACCTGGAGGTCTCCGTCATCGACACGGGCATCGGCATCCGGCCCGAATTCCTCCCGCACGTCTTCGAGCGGTTCCGCCAGGCCGATTCCAGCTCGACCCGGCGCCACGGGGGGCTGGGCCTGGGGCTGGCGATCGTCAAGAACCTGGTCGAGCTCCACGGGGGCACCGTGCGGGTCAAGAGCCCCGGCGAGGGGCACGGGTCGACCTTCGTCGTCTGCCTGCCGCTCATGGTCCTCGACGAGCCGAAATCCTCGCGGAGGGCGGGCCCCCGTGAGCACGACCCCGACGAGTTCGACTGCTCCGACGTGCCCCTGGAGGGGATCAGGGTCCTCGTCGTCGACGACGAGGCGGACGCGCGGCACCTCATCCGCCGGGTCCTGGAGGAATGCGGGGCCGAGGTGATCGATGCGGACTCGGCCGAGCGGGCCGTCGGGCTCCTGGAGGCGGGGCCGCCGGACATCCTCGTCAGCGACATCGGCATGCCGGCCCAGGACGGCCTGGACCTGATCCGTAGCGTCCGGGCGCGGTATACGGCGAAGAAGCTGCCCGCCGTGGCCCTGACGGCATTCGCCCGGGCCGAGGACCGCCGGCGTGCCCTGATGGCGGGCTTCCAGACGCACGTCGCCAAGCCCGTGGACCCGGCGGAGTTGGTCGCCGTCGTCGCCAGCCTGGTCGAACGGACGGGGGGCAAGAAGTAGGCTCGTGCACGGAAGTCTCTGGGGCGGGCGGCCTCGGCGGATGTGGCCGAGATGAGGCTGCTGGATCTCGGGACATGGTGATGCCATCCTGCTCGCCGTGCTCGAGGCCTCTGGAAGGCGGCCGCGGGGCATGCTCGAGGTGTGGCAGCGGAGACCCTGACCGCCCGGGCACAGCGGGGAGAGACCTCGGACCAGATCGTCGAGGCAGGGGCGGCCTGGCCCGAGGAATTTACCCGTCTCGCCGACGACCCAGGCCATCGGGAGTCAGCGCAATCATGAGCGAGCGTCGCATGCCGCCGCGCCGTAGGAAGTCGGATGGGCGTATATCCATTCCTGGAGCCCGGCCGGTGGGAGCGGCCGGCTGAAATAATAGCCCTGGGCCATGTCGCAGCCCCAGGAGGCGAGGAGGGCCAGCGTCGCCTCGTCCTCCACGCCTTCGGCCACGACGCGGAGCCCCAGGTTATGCCCGAGGTCGATCACCGCGCGCACGATGCACGCGTTGGGGCCGTCGACCCTCAGGTCCCTGACGAATGAACGATCCACCTTCACCTCGTCGACCGGCATGTCCCTCAGATAGGCCAGCGACGAGTAGCCGGTCCCGAAATCGTCGATAGAGACCCGCATCCCCAGGTCGTGCAGTCGCGTCAACGACGCCTTGATGCGGGCCGGATCCGCCATCATGGCGCTCTCGGTCACTTCCACCGTCAGCCACCGGGGCAGGGCGTCCGGGCTCGCCAGAGAATCGAGGATCGACTCGAGCAAAGGCGCGTCCTGCAGGTTCTCCGGGGCCAGATTCACCGCGACATTCAGGTCCAGCCCCGCCGCGTGCCAGGCACGGCACTGGCGCAGCGCCTCGCGCAGGGTCCATGAGCCCAGCGGCTTGATCAGCCCGGTATGCTCGGCCAGCGGGATGAAATCCCCGGGCGGGATCAGCCCCTCCCGGGGATGCAGCCAACGGACCAGCGCCTCGACGCCCCCGACTCGCATCGTCCTGAGGTTGATCTTAGGCTGGTAGTGCAGGACGAGCTGTTCGCGATCGATCCCCTGGCGCAACTCGCCGGCCAGGGCCAGGTGGCGCGTGGTGTATTGGGCAGCATCTGCAGTATAGGAGACCCATCCGGCCCGCGCACGCTTGGCCGCGTACATCGCCATATCCGCCCGCTTCAGGAGCGTCGCCGTGTCCCGCCCGTGCTCGGGGTAGGCGACGATCCCGATGCTGATGTCGACGTCGAGCGGCTGCCCGTCGACGAGGAACGGCCGCCTCAGCGCGGACAGGATCCGCTCCGACACCGCGGCGGCGCGCATCCGGTCGGAGGCCGGCAGGAGGATGCCGAACTCATCGCCGCCGAGGCGAGCGACGGTATCCGAGTCGCGGACGGCGGCCAGCAAGGTGGGGCGTAGCCGCTGCAGGACGGCGTCGCCGAAGTGGTGGCCGAACGTGTCGTTGATCTCCTTGAAGCGGTCCAGGTCCAGCAGCATGAGGGCGAAGGTCCCCCCGCCGGCGTGGGCCGAGGCGATGGCCCGCTCGATGTTCTGGAGGAGCAGTGAGCGATTGGGCAGCCCGGTCAGCGAGTCGGTGCTCGCGGCCCGCTCGGCCTCGGAGAGCATCGCGCCGAGCGTCTCGGACTGCTCGCGGATCACCAGGCGTTGCAGGAAGTCGGACCGGTGCTGGCACTCCAGGGTGTAGGAGATGTTCAGCGCCAGGATTTCGGCGGTCACCACGAACATCGTATTGTTCAGGATCACCCGGGGCGGCGCGACCGACCAGAGCGTCGCCTCGTAGGCGAGGAGGGTGGCGAGCGAGACCGCGGACGCCGCCCGGAACCGGAGCCCGGGGCTGGCGCAGCAGCCGATCGTCGCCAGGATGATGCCGGCGTAATAATAGCGGTGCCCGTCGGAGCCGGCGGCGACGATGATGGCGACGACCACGAGCCCGCAGAGGAGGTCGGCGGCCGCGAGCGCCGGGCCCATGATCCGCTCGAACCGGCGGGAGAGCGAGAGCAGGGCGATCCCCAGCATCGCGGGGCAGGCCACGCCCAACCGGATCGGCACGGTGAACCAGAGGGCCTGCGGGATCAGGACCCGATCGATCAGGATCCCGACGGCCATCAATACGCCGCCGAAGAGGATATTGATCCGCACCGCGGCGATGACCCCGGCGAAGTAGTCGGCCCGGAAGGCGGCCTCGACCTGCGGGTCGAGGAAGCGAAGCCGCCGGGCCTGCATCGCCCTCGGCGGGGGATCCGACGATGTTTTTGGGGCCGGACTCGAGGTTGGATGTCTCATGCTCCGCCGTTGACCTTATCGCCTCATCGCGAAGAGGCTGTACACAGGTTCTTGGACGATCCTGCGGGCTCACGCCTTGGAGCACCTGATCGTTATATTACTTCACGGGATCGTGCTTTTTAAACATAGGTCGAATTCCGGGAAGGTGATCTCGATGCGAAGTCGAGCGATTCTAAATGTGGGAATATCCCACATATTGGGGGGCGAGGCCCAGCAATGACCTCGGGTACCTCTCGTATGACCTCGTTCCTTGGGAGGTTATAGCCGTCGCGCAGGATGGCGGATCCTGCGCCCCCAGGCCTTCCGCCAGGACGAGGGCAAGGCAAACCCCATGGCACACGACCAGGTCACACTCGCCGTCTACCTCGCCGGCGCCCCGCGGTGACGAAGGGCAAGACGAACGTCGTCAACGCTGCCTTCGAGACCGTGTCCAAAGGACGGGCGGGGCACGGCAGGCCGAGTGACGGGCAGGCGATTCTAAATTTGTGCACGTTTACTCGTCGTTGCGGCGATCTGGCCTATGGTTACTTTGAGGCTGGTGACCCGGAAACGCCCCGCGACACGGCGGGTGCGTCGTCTTGAAGGGGGCTTTCTCCCCCTTTAAAGTGACCACACGGCTCATTGGCACATTTTGGCCCTTGAACGAATCGATGACATGCCCAACTCCGTCCTGGTGGTCGAAGACCATGACCTGACCCGGCGCACGCTCGTGGCGCTGTTTCGCGGGCACGGCTGGCCGGTCCGGGCGGCGGCGACGCTCAAGGAGGCGCTGGCACAGCTGGAGCCCGCGCCGGCGACCATCCTCCTGGACCTGATGCTGAGCGATGGCGACGGCGAAGAGGTGCTCCGCCAGGTGCGGTCGTCGCGACTCCCATCGCGGGTGGTGGTGATGACCGGTATGGCGGATCGCGAGCGGCTCGATCGCCTGCGAGAGCTGAAGCCGGATTCGATCCTGCGGAAGCCGATCAATTTCTCGAATATCCTGCGGAAATGCCTCGTGGAATAGAGGGCCTTGCAACCGCCCCAGGCCCTCTCGCGCAGGCCCGGCCCCTCGTCGACCATCGCGTCGTCAAGGTGCCGACTCGTTGACTCCGTGCCGAAGCCCCGATCAAATCCCCCGAGCATGGGATTCGCATGAGACCGCCGGGGCCGGGGAGCGTGTCGAGAGGTCGGGTGCAAGGACTCCCACTGGACCGGAGCGTGGACACGGCTCGCCGGGCTGGCGCCGATCAGCCGAGGAGCGGGAGGAGCAGCCCGATGTCGACGGGCTTCACCAGGTGGTGATTGAAACCCGCCTCGCGGCCTTGCTCCCTGGCCGCCGAGTCGCCGTAGCCCGAAATCCCGACGATGACCGTGTCCCGGCACCACTCCTCCAGCCTGAGCTGGCGGGCCACCTCGAACCCGTCCATGCCGGGCAATCCGATATCCAGGAGCACCACTTCGGGGCGACGCTCGCGGGCCTTACCGATGGAAGCCCGACCGTCGTGCACGATATCCACGGCGAAGCCCATCATCGTGAGGATCTCTCCCATCAGGCCTGCGACATCGGCGTTGTCGTCGACGATGAGCACCCTCCTGCCATGCCCTGCGATCACACCCAAATCGTTCGACGAGGGCTCAGCAGGGGGCACCGCCACATGCGGGAGCCGGATGGTGAACTCGCTCCCATTGCCGACCTCGCTCGTGGCCTCGATAGTCCCCCCGTGCAACTCCACCAGCTGCTTGACGACGGTCAGCCCGATGCCCAGGCCCCCCTCGGAGCGGGCGAGCGAGCGGTCGCCCTGGGCGAAGAGCTCGAACATCTGCGGCAGCTTCTCCGGGGGGATGCCGACGCCCCGGTCGGCTATGGCGATGACGACCCCGCCCCCGTCGTTCGCGGCCGAGACGCGGATGTGCCCGCCTTTCTCGCTGTACTTGGCGGCGTTGTTCAGGAGGTTGACCACCACCTGCTCCAGGCGAGTCGGGTCCGCGTCGGCCCAGAGCCTCCCGCGGTCCATGTCGACCTCGAGCCTGTGCTCCCGCTCCTCGATGAGGGGCCTCACCGTCATCAGGGCACTGTCGAGGATCCCGGTCAGGTCGAGCAGCTCCCTGCGGAGCTCGATCTTCCCCCGATTGATGCGGGAGACGTCCATGAGGTCGTCGATCAGCCGGGTGAGGTGCCGCATCTGCCTCGTGATGACGTCCCTCGACCATTCGACGTGCTCATGGAGCCCGCTCCGCGCGGCCAGGGTCACGGCGTTGTTGACGGCCGAGAGCGGATTCCTGAGCTCGTGGGCGAGCATCGCCAGGAATTCGTTCTTCCTGCCGTCGGCCGCCTCGGCCTCGGCCCTGGCCGCGTTGGCTTCCCGATAGAGGCGGTCCCGCTCCTCGGCCGTCCTCTTCATCTCCTCGATGCTGTCGCGGAGCTCGTACTGTCGTCGCCTCGCGGCGAGGGCCGCCCGGATCGCGCTGAGCAGAGGCACGATGCGGGTGGGGCGGTCCAGCAGGACCACGTTCGCCAGGGTCTTGAGGACCGCCTCGGCCCTGGAGAGGTGGCCCTTTCCCGACGTGAGCACGATGATCGGGAGGCTCGACCAAGCGGGCTGGCGGCCGAGCACCTCCAGGAGCCGATCGGATTCCTCCGTGGCGAAGTACTCCTCCATCAGGATGACGACCCCGGCACCCTCCTCGATGGCTCGGGTTAGGTCGTCGTGCGCCCGGAGGACGTAGGGCGTGAAGCCCGACTCGCCCAGGATGCCCCGGGCCATCTCGGCGTCCCGGGCCGTCGGGGCCAGCATGAGCACCCGGTCGGCAGCCTCATCGACGCCGCGGTGGTCATGCATCGGCCTTACCCTCATCGCGGAGGGGCAGCGTCCCGCCGTCGTACTGGGGCACCCCGGTCAAGATTCCGCGGAACCCTTCCAGGGGATTCCCGACCTGGACGCCCGAGTCGGTGATGAGGAGTTCGCGAAGGGTCCTCTCGTGCGACCCGGTCCGCTTCTTGAAAACGCTGATGGCCTGCCGTATCTGGGCCGAGACCTCGAAGTAGCGGAGCAGGAGCACCATGTCCGCGAGGTAGCTCACGTCGAGCTCCTGCGAGTTCGCCATCAACAGCCCGTGCTGGGCCACGACGACGATGGTCACGATCCCCTGCTGATTCAAGTAGGAGAAGAGCTCGTGGAGGTGCGTCGTGAGGAACCGCTCCTCGGGCATGGCCGAGAGGTAGCCATTCAGGCTGTCGATGACGATGATCCTGGCCCCGCCCTCGACGACGCGGGTCACCTTGTCGGCGAACCCGCCGGGGGAGAGTTCGGCAGGGTCCACCTGCTGGGCGTGGAGTCGCCCGTCCTTGAGATACTGGCGAATCTCCTCGAGGCAGAGTTTCTCGGAGCGGGAGAAGAGCGTCTCAATGACCTCGTCGAACGTGAAGACGGCGGCCTTGCGGCCCCTCGATAGGGCCGTGGCGACATACTGCATGGCCACGGTCGATTTCCCGGCCCCCGCGGGCCCGAGGAGCAGTGTCGTCGTTCCGGCCTGGAGCCCGCCGTGAGTCATCAGGTCGAGGTTCTCGACGCCGCTCGAGAAGACATCCAGGTCGAAAGCGTCGTGATGCTCCGCCGCCACGAGCCGGGGGTGGACCACGACGCCACCCCGTACGATCTCGTAGTCGTGGTAGCCGTCCTGGAAATTTGCCCCTCGCACCTTCGTGACGTTCAGACGTCGCCTCGCCCCGCCGTAGCCGGGCAGATGCTTCTCCAGGACGATGTTGCCCCCGACGAGGCTCTCGGGCTGGATGTGACCGAGGGGGTTGGTGCGGTCGTCCAGGAGCAGGACCGTGATGCCTTGCTCCTCGAAGTAGTGTTTGAGCGAGAGCAGCTGACGGCGATAACGGAGCGAGTCGGCGGCCAGGGTCCTGAGCTCCGAGAGCCCGTCGAAGACGACGTGCATGGGATTCGTGCGTTCTACCTCGGCCATGATCTGGCGGGTCGTCTCGCCGAGCTCGACCTCGGAAGGGTGGAAGATGACATACTGGCCCTCGCCGACCATGTTGAAGTCGGAACGTGTCAGGTCGCTGACTTCGATCGCGTCCAGGGACCAGCCGTGCGAGCGGCAGGCGAGGCGCAAATCGCTCACGGTCTCGGTCAGAGTGATGTAGAGGCCCCGCTCGCCGGCCCGGCTGCACGACATGAGGTATTGGAGGGCCAGCGTCGTCTTGCCCGAGCCCGGATCCCCCTGCACCAGGTAGAAGCCCTTGCGGAGGAATCCGCCGCGGAGGATGTGGTCGAGCCCCGCAATGCCCGTCGAAACGAAGTCGTTCGCCGCGTCCTCGGGCCCGTCCATCGCCGTCTCCTTAATCGATCGACCGCGCCGCCGAGAACAACGGGTTCCTCGCCCGCGATCGGCGGGGCGGGAACCTGACGTCCGTTACGCCGTCATGAGGAACGTGGAGGGTATCCTACGATGCTCAGGCGTGGGCCCTCCCGAATTCGTCCGGGATTCGCCCTTGTCACAAGATTCCTGCAAGGTGACGCCACACTCGGGCAAGAACGTCAGTGTCGCGTCTTCGATGGCCGAGAAGAGTACCTGACGCCAGGCCATGACCGTGGCTACGGAGGGATCTGCTTCGGGCCGGGACTCGGTGACATTCGTCATGGCTGATGTCTTCGCCTGCCGCTCGAGTTGTCCGTTCGCAAGGTCTTGGCGTTCGAGTTGGCCAGTTTAACCGAAGTGCTTCCGCATGTGGCAACAATCGAAATAATGCGACGCGAGAACTCGCGATTTGAGCGGCCCAGTAGGTCGCAACTCGATGGATCGTCCGAGGCGCTCTCGTCCCAGGAAGCTGCGAACTCGGATCAATTCCGACCAGCCTGGACAGCGGGCCTATGAGACGGGCGACAGCCGAGTTAGCAATTCAAGCCGCTCGGACGTACGCCACGGACCATGCCCGGAGTTGCGCCGATCGAGCCCCGGCGATGTAACGTTACGGTAGCGTACGGGTAGCCATACAAGCTCGGAGGAGATGGCCTGGATTCCCGACTTCCGGGGGAGAGTGTGTGTCTCCGGACTAACCCGATACGACGTTGCCGAAGCGTTGCATGGCGTTGCCGAAATGTTGCAGCAACGCGTCGCATGGCGTTGCTCCAACCCCTCATGGGCTCTGGGCCACTCGCCGGGTTAGGGCCAATGCCCTTAAGTTAAGGTCTGGGCACTGTTCGAGAGCGGTTCGCACAGTCAAAAACAAAGGCTTGATCAAGTGGGTGAAGGAGCGAGTACTGGACGGATTGTCTTAACTTAAGGGCATTGGGGTTAGGGCGACGATGACCGTGCGCCTTAAGACGTCAAAATCTTCGCTTGCCGGTGGAAGACGTGGAGGAGAGCCCCGGCCACTTGCCGAAACCCCTCAAGAGGGCAAAGCCACTCGGGAGGGACCGTGCTCAAGAGCATCATCCTCGAACGCCCGCAGGCCGTCTTCGACCCCAAGAGCATCGGCCGACACCAAGGTCGACCGCATCATCGAGATCGGCGTCCTGAAGCTCCTCCCCGGCATCTCCGACCAAAGGGCACGGCGGGTCAACCCGGACGTCCCCATCCCGCCCGAGCCGTCCGGCCTTCCCCGCGTGCCGACGAGAGGGAGTTACGCGACATTCAGCGCCGACCGCCTCTCATGGAAGAGCACGAACACCGGCGCGAGCACGGCTAAAGCCAATGCGGCCCGTCTCCACAGCCCCCCGGATCGGGCTCTCGGCTGGCTCGGCATGGCGATCCCGGGAGCATCCCCGTCAAGCACCGCTCCTCGACCGGCCCAAAGCCTCGGTCGCCTTTCGTGAATCCTGTGAAGGTTTTACGCTTGTCTCAGGCGAATGATCATTCCATTCGGCCTCGGTGCCTATTCGACGTCCAAATCGTTCGATGGGACAATACCCTTACGATCAACGGGCGTCCTCGTCTCAGGCTGCCCGGCCGGGGGTCGATTGCTTCGCGAAAGACATAATCCCGCTCCGGGCCGAGGAACAGTTGGCTGCGCGACATCTCTCACGCCAACAACTGCTTCTGAAAATCTTATTCTTCTCTGGTACGTTCAATCTTCCGTCCTCGTTGCTTTCTTGATAGCATCTCCGCATTCGGTCCACTAGATATCTGGTGCCTTGCGGCCGCGCGTCCGGTGGGTCCTGCGGCGCTTCGTCTGGCCTGCGATCTCGCAGTCTTCGTGCACGATCCTGCAGGTCGCGATCGGCCATCACCGGTGATCGCGAGCGTCAGGTCGGCTCCTGGGCCTCGGCGTGAGGGCGTAGTCTCTTTGGTATCCCCCCACCAAAGCTCCTCGCTTCGGCGGCTTGAGGCCTCGATCGCCGAAGGTTGGCGCCGATCATGTGGCCCGCTTATCGCGGTCCGTGTCTGGATGCTGCTCAATCCATCGTCCCGGGGCGAGATGGGCTCGGCTCGCGCCAGGGACGCTGGCGTGGTCCCATTCCACAAGGGCGGAAAGCGTCCAAAGTCGGCGGCCTTGTCTTGAGCTCCATTCCCAGGAGGTCCTCATGATCTTCCGCATTCGTCGTCCCGGCCGAGGATTCACGCTCATCGAGCTGCTGGTGGTGATCGCGATCATCGCCGTGCTCATCGCGCTGCTCCTTCCCGCCGTGCAGGCGGCGCGCGAGGCGGCACGCCGGGTCCAGTGCGTCAACAACCTCAAGCAGATGGGGCTGGCGGTCCATAATTACGTCAGCACTCACGACTGCCTCCCGCCGGGCGATCAGCAGGTCTATTCCCCCAGCAACGCGAAGGTCATCAGCAACGGCGATTTCAGCATCCACATCCGCCTGCTCGCCTTCCTGGAGCAGCAGCCGATGTACAATGCCGTGAACTTCAGCCTGCCGGTGCTCAACGACGCGTACGGGGAATACGTCAACTCGACGGTGAGCCTCTCCCGCCTGAACGCCTTCCTCTGCCCGTCGGCGATCGCGCCGGCTTACACCGGCACGGGCCTCGCCGCCGGGCCGTACACCGGAGCCCAGGCGACGGGCAACAGCTACTTCGGCTCGATGGGGTCGAGCCTGGAATACGACGCCTCCAACGCCGGCGGCCCGCCCAACGGCCCGTTCTACTTCAGCGGCAAGATCAAGGCGGCGCCGGTGAAGTTCGCCGGGGTGACCGACGGCCTGTCGAACACGATCGCCGTCGGCGAGTGGAAGCCCGGCGGGGGCAACCTCGCGACCGTGACGCTGCCGCAGGACATCCAGTATGCGGCGAGCGCCCCGCTGGTGGCGAACACGCCGGACATGGTGATGTCGCAGAACAACCTCGCCAAGTTCCAGAGCTGGCAATCGACCTGCCGGGCCGGCACCCGCGCCCCCCGCACGCCGACGCTGGGGCAGTTCTGGGCGGTGGGCCTCCCCATGCTGACCCTCGGCAATGTCGTCATCGGGCCCAATCCCAAGACCCCCAATTGCGCGTTCACGAATTCTTATAATAGCGGCGGCATGTATGGCCTGAGCAGCTACCACCCCGGCGGCTGCAACGTCGCCATGGCCGATGGCTCGGTCCGATTCCTCAAGGACAGCATCTCACTGCCGACGCTCTGGGCCTTGGGCTCGCGGGCGCAGGGCGAGGTGCTCTCGGCCGACTCTTACTGACCGGATTGCGCGACATCCCGTCATCCCCTCGAGGCCCCAGAGAATGCTCACCGCGATCCTCCTGGCCATCGTCGCTCTGGCCCCCGACGCGGCCGACCGCCCGAACATCGTCGTGTTCGTGGGCGATGACCTCGGCTACGGCGACCTCGGCTGCTACGGGCATCCCCGGATCAAGACCCCGACGCTCGATCGGCTGGCGGCCGATGGGATCCGCCTCACCTCGTTCTATTCCGGGGCGCCGATCTGCTCTCCGTCACGGGCGGCCCTGTTCACCGGGCGGACGCCGTACCGCGTCGGCATCCGCGACTGGATTAAGGAGGACTCGGGCGTCTTCCTGCCCCGCTCCGAGGTCACGATCCCGCAACGGCTCAGGGAGGCCGGCTATAGGACGTGCCTCTCGGGCAAGTGGCACCTGAACAGCCGATTCAACGGCTCCGAGCCGACCCCGGGCGAGTTCGGCTTCGACCACTGGTTCGCCACCCAGAACAACGCGCCGCACCTCAACCCGGGCAACTTCGTACGCAACGGCAAGCGAGTCGGTCCGCTTCGGGGCGCGGCGAGCACGGTCACCGTGGACGAGGCGATCGGGTTCATCGCCGAGGCTTCGAGCAAGCCCTTCGCCATCTTCGTCACATTCCACGCCCCGCACGAGCAGGTTGCCGCGCCCGAGGAGTATACGTCGATGTATGCGGATATCGACGACCCCACGAAACGCGACTACTACGGCAGCATCACGCTGATCGATGCCGAGATCGGCCGCTTGCTGGCGGAGCTCGACGCCCGCGATCTTAGGGACCGGACGCTCGTGATATTCACCAGCGACAACGGCCCGCAGAAGCTGCTCGGCTATCCCAGGGCGATCCATTCCCACGGCTCCTCGGGCCCGCTCCGGGGCCACAAGCTCTCGATGTACGAGGGAGGCTATCGCGAGCCGGCGATCCTCCGCTGGCCCGGCCACATCAAGGCCGGCGCGGAGAGCGCCGAGCCCGCCGGTTTCGTCGATCTGCTGCCCACGCTCTGTGCCCTGGCGGGGGCCGCCCCGCCTGCGGACCGGATCCTCGACGGCGTCAACATCCTGCCGCTTCTGCTCGAAGGCAAGGCCGTCGATCGCCCCCGGCCCTTCTACTGGCAGTTCGACTATGCCCAGGAAGGCCCCTGGACACAGTCGATGCGCAAGGGCCCCTGGAAGCTGCTCGCCGACGCGGGCCGCAAGAATTTCGCCCTCTACAATGTCGAGGAGGACGTCGCAGAGCGGCACGATAGAGCGGCCGATCTTCCGGAGTTGGTCAAGGGACTGAGGACCGAGATGGAGGCGTTCCAGTTTCCCGACGCCAAACAATAGGCCGTCCCGTCGACTCCATAGGTGCATGCCGCGTGAGAAGATGGGGGGAGCCGGGCGAAGCCCACGGTTCGGTGCTCCCGGCGGCCCTGGGTCGTGGCCTTCGCTTCGCCCCGTCGGCAACGCCCTATGGTTCACGTCCCTGCGATGACCCGACCAAGAGGTGAGCGTCCTAACTCGTCGGCTGCCCTGCGTTCCCTGCGGGTTCTGCACGGCAGCGGGTGGTCTTGCTTTGACATCGTGAGCTTAAGCCACCTCCGCCTCCTGTCCTCCCCAGACCCTGTCCGAAACCACAAGTCGAACGTGAGAGATCGCGTCCTGAGCTCACTCGATGGGGAAGAGGCCGTCGGCCTCGAATGAGAGCCATGGGCGCCTGGCCGCGGTGCGATAAGCCCGTGCCAGCGCCTCGTCGCGATAGAAGGCCTCGGCGGCCTCCGCCGGCCCCGACGAGGCCGCGTGGACCTGGGCCGCTGGGACGGCCCGGGCCGAGGGGCTCGAGGCCTGGAGTTGGGGGGCGATCGCCGCGGCAGCCCGGTCTCCCCGTGCGGCGAGGGCGAGCCGGTTCTGGAGGCCGTCGGCGGGGGAGAGCACCGCGAGCCACCAGGCGGGGCGGGACTGGCCGCCGGTGCCCGTCGCGGGGGATCGCGTCGAGATGGGCGCGACCCGGAACCTGACGATCGAGGCCGCATAGTCCCCCCCCGCGCGCCCGTCGGCCTGGCCGTCGAGCGGGATGCCCGACCGGCTCGTCAGGCCGCCCGACGAGCCGTCGACCTTCAGGACGTAGCGCAGGGCCAGGGGCAGGCGGCGCGCCGGAACGAGCGTGACGGTGGTCGAGCCCGCGTCGTAGAAGGCGAGGGCGATCGGGATCCGGCGGCCCGCGAAGGTCGTCAGCACGTAATTGCCGACGTCCCTGGCTCGGGCCGGATCCAGGGCCTCGTTGAAGGTCAGCACGAGGAAGGTCGGTGCGTAGCCGAAGCCGGAGCGCGCGAGGCTCACCACCTGCGGCGGCGTGGTATCGATGGGCGGCGGCGGGGGAGGAGGGGTCGGCGGGGAGTTCGACAGTACGGCGATGGTGAACGTGCTGGTGTCGGTGTTGAGGGGGTTCTTGGTATCTCGGACGCGGACGGTGACGGTGTAGACCCCAGGCGCCACGCCCGGTCCCGGCGTCCAGGTGAGGCGGCCCGAGCCCGGGTCGACCGCCAGTCCCGCCGGGGCGCCCGGGTCGACGGTGAAGACCAGGAAGCCGCCGCTGCTCGGCTGCAGCCTCAAGGCGCGCGACGCCAGCCCCAGCCCGATCTCGAGCGTCTGGCCGGGGACGACCGCGGCGTCGGCGACCGGCAGAATGAGCCGCGGCGTGACGGCGATGTCCACCTCGCCCATCGTGGTGCTGTCGACCGAGCCGATGGTGAAGGCGACGCCCCCCTCCGGCCGGACGAGCGATTCGGGCGAGGGGATCAGGGCCCGGAGGTGGCCCGTCGTTCCGGGGAGCAGCCCCCTGAACGAGTAGTAGCCCTCGGCGTTGGTGGTCGTATACGGCTCGTAAGGGTCGAGGGACCCATTGTTGTTGAGGTCGGCGTAGACGATGACGCCGGCGAGGCCCTCCTCCTGGGCGTTCAGCAGGTCGTCGTTGTTGGTGTCGCTGTAGACGCGTCCGTAGAGTTGGGTCTCCTTCAGGTTGTCGAAGTCGATCGTGTACGTATTGTCGTACGCGGCGACGACCGTGGGGGCGGCGACGACGGAGTGAGATGTGTTGATCAGATACCAGCTGCCGCCGCCGCCGTAGGTGGCCTCGCCGAGGATGAGGTCGAGCTGCCCGTTGCCATTGAGGTCGCCGATGGCCATGTCGTTCGGCAGCGAGCCCTGGGCGGTGAGGGTGAAGAAGAAGTGCCCGTCGCCGGTGTCGAACCCGGCCAGGCCGCGGCCGCCGACCCCCTGGTTGATGTAGGTGAGGGCCTGGCCATATCCGCCGTCGTAGGGCGACTCCACCATGACGATGTCGGGGTAGTTGCCGCCGGCGATGTTGGCGATGGCGAGCTGCGGGACCCGGAGCCCGCCGGCCCTGCCGAAGGGGCCGTTGGTGGAGAGCCCGGGGGTGTAGGCCGAGGCGAAGTTGCCGTCGAGCCCGACCCAGGAGCCCACGGCGGTCTGCTGGAGCACGTAGAGGTTCTGGGTGATCGGGTGGGTAGGATCGTTGTTGAAGAAGGAGTAGTCTGATGTGACGGCGTCGAGGATGCCGTCGTTGTTCAGGTCGCCCAGGGCCATCGGGCCGCCGTTGGCCGGCGAGGGGACCTCGAGGTCGGGGCTGTAGTCACCGTCACTCGATGTGACGCCGAAGGTGCCGTCGCCGTGGCCGTAGAAGATCGAGGACTCGAACTGATAGTCGAGGGTGCCGGGCTCGATGATGAAGCCGAAGTTCATGAACAGGTCGAGGTCGCCGTCATTATTCAGGTCGCCGATCGCCATCGCGTGATCCGAGAGCGCTGCGACGCTGAAGGGCGAGAACGTCCCTCCCGTCGGGATGTCGAGTTCGGCCGTCGCCTGGAAGCCGGCCGAGGCCGAATACTGCACGACGGTCGCGTGATAAGCCAGGTCGCCGAATCCGGAGATGAGCCCGTAGACGACGAGGCTCGATTCGTTGCCGCCGGTGTTGAAATCCCCGCCCACGGCCATGCCGTAGACGGTGTCGAGTTCCTCGTTTTGAGTGTTGTAGGCCACGGTAGAGCCCGAGAAGCCCCCCTGGCTGCCCCAGACGACGGTGACGGTGCCGTCGGTGCCCAGCACGGCGAGGTCGGCGTATCCGTCGCCGTTGAAGTCGCCCGCCTGCATGTCCCGGGAGTTGCCCGGCAGCGAGGTCTCGTAGAAGTGGGTGCCGCCGAACGTGCCGTCGCCATTGCCGTAGAAGTAGTCGATCTGGGAGTCATTCTGGATGAATGCGGTGTAGTCGAGCTTGCCGTCGTTGTTGAAGTCGGCGATGACGACGGCCGAGACCGGCCCGTCGAACGGGTCGGCCGCGACGGCGAAGCCGGGGTCCGTGGTGTAGGGGGCGATCTGCTGCCAGCCCTGGGGCGGCACCTCCCGCACGTTGTAGGTACCGGGCGACTGGGGCGGGAACGCATAGTCCCCGTTGTTGTCGCTGACCGTCGTCGCCACGACCGCGCCCGAGGAATCCAGGAGCTGGACCGTCCATCCCGATCGCGGCTTGGACTTCCCCGAGCCGTCGGTCTCGCTGCCGGTGATCGAGCCCTGGATCACGGGGAGCCTCTGGATCACGAAGTCGTTGCCATCGTAGCGGGCGTAGGGATCCGACGTGACCACGACCGCGGCGTGGTCGAAGCCGTAGCCGTAGGTGGCCCCCTGCGGGAGGATGTAGCGGACCACGTAGGGCGTCGGGCTGGGGGCGAGGCCGACGAACTGGTACGTGCCGTCGACGAGCGTGCCGGTCCTGGGCTCGGTCACGTCGTACTGGCCGTTGTCGTTGAGGTCGAGATAGACGATGACCCCGCCCACGCCTCCGCCGGCGTCCGTCACCGTGCCGGCGATGGTAGTCTCCTGCCAGGCCTGGAAGTCGACGGTGGCCGACGTGCCGTTGTAGGTGAATGTCCGCTCGGCCGAACCGCCGTCGGCGGGGATGATGCCGCCCTGGGGCAGGACCACGCCGACCGTGTAGGCCTGGCCTGCCTGGAAATCCACATCATATTGGCCGAAGGCGTAATTGCCGTCGGCGTCGGTGATGTCGAGCGGGTCGCCTTCGGTGTAGTCGCCCGACCCGTCCGCGTCGATGTACACGGTGAAGCCGGAGAGCGGCCGATTGCGGCCGTCGCCGGTCTCGGTGAGCGTGCCGCCCAGGGCCGCCGCGACGGCGAAGCTCGGGGTGGACTGGTTGACCTGGCTGACGACGGGCGTGTCGAAATCGTCCGTGAGCAGGAAGTAGGGATAATAGGTGCCCGGGGGCAGATGGAGCTTCGAAAGGTCGGCGGTGGCGGTGACGATGTTGTCGCCTTGGGAATCGCTCGACAGCACGCCCGGCCCGACGTAGATGCCCTGCGGGGCCAGGACGTTGATCTTGGCGCCCGGATCCGTGGTGAGGTAGAGCGTGGCCTTGGTCCTGTCCATGGCGGCCGGGTCGAGTTCCGTGTAGTTGAGGACCGACAGCGTCGACCCCTGGACGGTGGGGAACGCCTCGCCGAGCCCCAGGGGCGTGTAGGCGGGCATCCCCGTCCAGGCGATCGAGGCGGGGTCGAGCTGGTCCTGGCTGTAGACGGTGATGACATACGTGTCGGGCGGGAGCGGGTTGCCGAAGTAATAGAGGTTCATCCCCTCGATGTGCTGGCCCGCGGGAGCGACCAGCCCCGAGATGTCGGCGACGTTCGCCCGCGGGAAGTCGCCGGACACCGACCCGTGATGGTCGGCCACCACCTGCCCGGCCGAGTTCGTCAGGGTGACGTAGTAGTCGCCGCCCCCGGCGTCGGGCCACTGGGCGACGAAGTTGAAGCCGGTGTTCCCGGCCGGCTGTCCCGGGACGGAGCCATCGGGCATGGAGAATTGATGGGCATAGGCGTTGTACTGCGGCTGTTGGCTGGCGTCCGCCTGGAGGCCGGCGACGCCGCTGTTGCCCAGGAACGAGGTGGCGCCGGAGATCACGTCGTACTTGAAGCCGAGGTCGCCGATGATCGGCAGGTGGATCCACGCGGCCAGGAAGCCCGACGGGTCGCTGCCGGCCGCCGCGTCGTACTTGAAGAGGAAGTCGGCCGAGGCGATCTGCTTGCCGCCGATGATGGGGATGAACGTGGGCACGTTGATCGCCGCCATTGCCGAGATCACGAATGAGCCGTTGTCCCACAGGAAGCTGCCGCTGGCCGTGAACAGACCGTCCAGGAACGACGCGCTCAGCTGGACGGAGTAGATGTCCTGGGACCAGTCGAGCTTGACGTTGCCGTCGATGGAGGTCCCGATGATCGACGACAGCTTGTGGGTGCTCAGGTCGATCGACGCGGCCACGCCGATGTCGCCCTGGAGGTCGAGCTCGTCATCGTCGACGGTGAACGCACCGTAGGCCTGGATGATCCGCACGTCCTGGCCGTTGATATTGAGGGCATTGCCGAAGGCCAGCCCGATCGAGCCGGAGAGGGACCAGTCGGAGGTGCCGAAGCCGTCGAGCTGCCCCGAGATCTCCGTGACGAAGATGTCCGTGTCGCCGATGGGGATGCCCGGTCCCTGGATCGACAGCCCGATATCCTTCAGCTCGAAGCCGTCGTGGAACTCGAACGTGAAGTCGCCGAAGACGGACCAGTCCCCCGGCAGGGTGATGGTCCCCCTGCCGCCGAGGATGAAGTCCAGGCCCTGGTCGTTCGTCTCGTTCTCGAAGAAGAGGTCGAAGTCCTTGATCGAGAACGCCCCGAGCTTGAGGTCGGACATCTTCAGCTCGAGCTCCTCGAACTCGACCGCCCCCGTCTCGGGGTCGATGAAGAGCCCCGGCGTGCCGTCGGACTTCTCCAGGCTGGCCGTGAACTTGATCTTGTCGAGCGTCAGGCTGATGCCGCCCCCGATGGCGATCTCCTGGTCGGGACCCCGGTAGATGATCGTCAGGTCCTCCGCGTGGACCTGCAATCCGCCGAGCTGGAATCCCCCCGTGACGTCCACGTTGAGGTTCTGGAGATCCCATTGGTCGAACGCGAGGCCCGGGTCGGTGGTCACTCCGAGGTCCACCGCGACGTCCAGGGCGAACACACTGTCGTTCGCCGAGGGGGACGAGGCGGAGGACTTCGGCGGCGTCGTGGTGACGGATCCCTTGCCATAGATGCTAAAGGTGCCGAGTTGGTCGGCGAAGTCGAGGGTGAGCCCGTCCGCCTTGAATGTCAGGCCGTTGACGGCGAACGCGCCGGTGATGGCGACCGAGAGGCCGCCGAACTCGAAGCTGTTGTGCCCGATGTTGTAATAGAGGACGTCGGATCCCTGGATGGCGACGGAGATCTTGTTGCCCGACGTCCCATCGGGACCCTTGCCGGGCAGGGGGATGTCGACCTCGCCCCGGATCGCGAGCTGCAGGGTGTCGCCGTCGTGCGGATCGAGCGCGAATCCGAGCGAGTCGATCTCGACGTGGAATCTCCCCGCGTCATATGTATACGGGTTGGAGATCGACCCGCCGCCGTTGACGATGTTCGTGGCATTCAGGGGGAGATCCGTGCCGGAGGCCAGGATCGGCCCCTGCGTGGGGTCGCTTGAGTCGTAGGCCCGGAGCGACCCGGTGACGTCGAAGTCCCCCGTGGGATTGTCCTCGGTGCCGAAGGTGAGCTCGCCGTCCTGCATCACGAGCATGGGCACGAAGTTTTGTTCGGGCGTGGCCGTATAGAGGCCGATCTCGATCGGGCCGTCGTCGGAGCTGACCGTGGTGGACGTGCCGCCCGGCTGGATATCCCCCAGAATTGTGAGCTGCTGGGCGATGTTGGTGTAGCCGACGGCCGGCGTGATCCGCACCTCCAGTGGCTCCGGCGAGAGCGGGATGTATGGCCTCCGCACGAGCTTCCGAAACGCTGAGCCGCCGTTACGGGGCACCTGCCTGGCCGAGCGATACATTGCGCCTCCGGGTGTCTTCGCCAAGGTGTCCGGTCCATGCGAGGGCTGGCGCGCGGACCCCCATCTCGCCGGACGTCCGCACCGGGGACGATCGGCCTTACGTAGAACGTCAGGCGTTGGAATTTAAGCGAGGCGTCACCGAGGATTGCGTGGAATGGCCGCGGGCGGAACTCTCCCCCGCCCGGGATGGACCATCAATCGTCGACTCATGAGCCGGGGGTGAACTTGCCGCGTACCGAGCCCGCACGCCTCTGCTTCGGATATTTGGCGCAACGGGCCAGCGAGTCCGATTCTGGGACCGCTTAAAACGCAGGGTGAAAGTTCGCCCGACGGGATTCAGTTGCTTCCATGCTTATTTCAACCTGTCCGCACCGGTGTTGCAAGACTGGGCCGGGTGGAAATTTTACGATTGGATAATTTCCGCAAGATACGGTGAGCGCCGGGTCGGTTCGGCGAGATATCGGGATCCCGCCGTGCTGAATTGCGCCTTGAGCCTGCTTCGGTTCGTCGGTCATCGTAGCTTAGGCGCGGGGACACCTGGCATCGACATCGAGATGCCGGACGTTCGGCCGCTCCCGGCTATCAACGCCGCGCTCGAGCTGAGGCGGTACGGCGCCGAGGATGCGGCGAAGTTCCTCGAGCCGGTCGGCGGCGCATGTCCCCCGGCGGCCTAGGCCAGGATGACGCACCCGGCCAGGCCGGCCAGGCTCCCCTTGTGCGTCAGGCCGACGGCCAGGCGTGGCATCACCACCCCGAACGCTTCCGCCTCGGGATCCTCCGGCATGCCGGAGGCGTTTTCCAGATTATCGCCTATTCGAATATAAGCGGCGTCGATGAATTCCGGCCGGGACCGGAACCAGCGGACCGCCTCCTTCCATCGGCCCAAGTCGGGATCGTCCTTGAAGACCTCCTCGACCACGGCCCACCATTCGCCGGCCTCGGCCATCGGCTCGACGGCCACCTCGGCCTGCGGGAAGATCGTCCCCGCGAACCGGCCGCGGATCAGGTCGCCGTCGATCCGTGCGGGGGCGGTTACGCCCTGGCTCGCCGTGTTGTAGAATGGGCGGAACTCGTTGCCGCCCGACCCGCCCGCGATCATCAGGCCATGGACGACCGCCTCCGCCTCGGCGGCCATCCGCCGGCATAAGGCCAGCTCGCCGGGATCGACGGCGAATCGCACGGCCTCGCCGCGGCGGGCGATGGTGCCGTCCCCGTAGATGACGATCCGCTTCGAGAGGACGTTCCCCGGCCAGTCCTGGCTCCAGGTCTTCTCGGCGTCCCACGGCTGATAGCTGGCGGCCTCCAGGAGGGGCTCGAGCAGGGCGGGGTCGGGGTCGAAGCGAGTGATGAGGGTCTCGGGCATGCCTGATATCCCAGTTCGGTGAATCCGGATTGGGGGGGCTGCGGCCGATTCTAAATGCGTTGATGCCGCACGGGAAGAGGTCCTACCGCACCGCCGGCGGGCGACCGTCGGATCCCGCCCCGCATGGTGGATGCCATCGAGGCCCACGAGGCCGGGCGCCACGCCCGGGCGAGGTCGACGCCCCCGGGAGATGCCGCGGCATTTCCTCGGGCCCCGAGGCGACTGCCAGGTGGAGCTGCCCTGCGCCACCGGGATCGGGACGCCGATCATCTACCAGCAAAGTCGCGCGTCGCGGCGACCAGATAGCCGGCGACCATGCGTTTATCAACATGATCGGATGCCCCGGCTTCGAGCATGGCTTTCCGATAGCCGGGTTCTTCGCGGGCGCTCAACGCGACCACGAGAATTCGCGGATGCGACTGAGGGATTTGCCGCGTCGCCTCGATTCCCCCAATCCCGGGCATCGACACGTCAATCAAGACGACGTCGGTGCCCGGGTGGCGTACCTCTTCGACGACCGTCTCGCCGTCGGCCGCGTAGATCCTCGGCGATCGCAAGGGCGGTTCCTTCGCAGGTCCGCATGGCGGATGGGGAGCGGAGTCGGCCGACGATCATCCGGTCGTCCGCATCGCGATTTCGCATGCCCACGGCATCGTGGTTCGCCTACGTCGGCGTTCGAGACGCGATGCGACTCTGCACCGGCCCGAGGAAAGGTGGAAAGAGGCCGGCGCCGGGGGTCTTCGGACCCTCTCGCCGCGCTCGAACTGAACGATCGCCGACGGACCGCGCATCGTCCGCCGACTCGCGCCTCGAGGATCCGTCGTGACGGCGACATTCATCGTCGTCGCCCGCTAGCCCCTCCGGCAGCGCCTCGCCTCGTTGCGAGTCGTTGAATCATTCCATCTGCTAAGGAGATGCCGAACGGGAACTATGCGAGAGTTGTCGGGAGCCGTGAATGAATCGATCGGCAAGTTATGAAAGAGCCGTGATCAATAAGCAGTTTGCTCTATGCTACTTAGGTTATGACACCTGGTCCAAAATTGTCGCGGCTCCCGGCCCGCATGGGGGCTGGACTGGCCGAGAGATTCGAGGTACGGGCGCGTCATTTCGAGACAGTTCTCAATCCGAGGTGCGATTTACGCCGCCGAAAACCAGATCGAGACGACCTTTGGGGGCACGCCCGGCATGCGGTCGATCGCCGCCGGCGGAGATTTGGTCGCGTCAGTCCGGTAGGGGGATAACGGCTTGCCGGGCGCAAGATAAAGCCCGGGATCCTTTCGATCCCGGGCACGTGCGATGCGATGAATGCGGATGGGGCTCGAGCGGCCGATCAGAACTGGTCGGCGGAGATGACCTCGCCTCCGCGCAGTGTGATGAGCCCACGCAGCGTGACGAGGCTGATGCTGTCCTTGAGGAAGCGGACGCTGCCGTCGCCCATGAGGACATTCACTCCCCCGGGGTGGAACGAGAAGAGCTCGTCGTTGGCTCCGGCGTTGTTGCCGGCCGTCGCCATGGCGCCCGAGCCGGGGCCCGCCGAGGCCTGCCAGGCCGTCTGCTCGTGGGACGGGCGGTACTTGTTGTTCGGCGCGCCCGAGACGCCGAAGCCCGCATCGGGCTCCGCCCACCTCCAGTATCGCCGCGCCGCGACGGTCCCGCCGGCGGGCCCCTGGCCGCGAGGATCCCCCTGCGATCCGCCGGGCGAGAGCTGGAGCTCGGTATAGGGGCTGAGATAGGTCTCGTCGCGTCCGGCGTCCTCGCCGAAGGCGACCGTGTTGCTGGTCCCGTCGGTGATCTCGCCGATGCGAGTCTGGCCCTGCTTCAGCAGGCCGTCCTGCCGGGTCGTCTTGTCGCGATAAGGGGTGGCGGCGGTGGCTCCGCTTCCGGCGATCGAGAGGATCGGCGAGATGTCGGTGTAGACGGTCGGGCCGTAGTCGCCGTAGCCATAGCCGCGGCCGAAGGTCGTGGTGATGGGATCATTCGGGTCGGCGCCATCGCGATCGGTGCCGATCCGGGTCGACGAGGGGCAGATGAAAACGCGGATGACCGTCGATGCGCCCGTGTAGTTCATCCCGGTCGCCTCGTTGTAGGCCGCCACGAAGTTGAGGGCGTTGAAGGAGGCGTTCCCCTCCATGTAGGGGAGGAGGCGGGCCAGCGAGCTCCAGCTGCCGTCGACGAATTGGGTGCCCGGGCCCGCAGGGAAGCTGTAGTTCGTCGATTCTCCGCCGGGCGGGAACGAGCCGCTGGTGCTCTCGTAGTTGTGGAGCCCAAGGCCTATCTGCTTGAGGTTATTGGTGCACTGGGCACGGCGTGCGGCCTCGCGGGCCGCCTGCACCGCGGGTAACAGCAGGGCGATCAGGACGGCGATGATCGCGATCACGACCAACAGCTCGATTAGCGTGAAGCCCGATAATCGAGCACGAGCCCGGGAGGACAAGGCACTCATCACAGGATCCTTTCTTTAAGTAAGTCTAAATTCGTCTACGAGTCGAATTCGGCAGCCTTAATTGGGGCTACACGAGACGCCCTTAGAGGTCCTAACAAAAATGGTAGAGCTGTAGTTGGCTGAAGCAGATCAGCGAGCAACCCAGCTTGAGGAATGCCCGATGGATCGAGGCCGTGCGGTCCTTCCTCACACGGAGCCTGCCCAAGTTGTGCAGCCACGATAAGGTCCGCTCCACCGGCCAGCGGTGCACCCCCAGCCCGCTGCCGTGGGCCTCGTTCCGCCGCGCGATCCTGGGGCGGATGCCCCGCCGTCGCAATCGCTCCCGATGAGGCTTCGAGTCATACGCCCGGTCGGCATACAACTCGTCCGGCCTTTGCCGCGGGCGTCCCGGCCCGCCGGCGACCGGCGGGATCGCATCCACGACCCCCTCCAGCTCGGTGACGTCGTTCTTATTGCCCGCCGTCAGGGTCGCCGCCAGCGGCACACCGCCGGCATCGGTCACGATGTGGTGCTTGCTCCCCGCCTTGCGGCGATCAACCGGGCTCGGGCCCGTCTCCTCGCCGCCGCCCCGGGCCCGGGCGTGCGAGCCGTCGACCGCGGCCCGCCGCCAGCCGATCCGATCGGCGTCGCGCAGCTCGGCCAGGAGCAGCGCGTGGAGCCGGTCCCAGACGCCGGCCTCGCCCCAGTCGCGGAGCCTCCGCCAGCAGGTCATGCCGCAGCCGCAGCCCATCTCCCGAGGGAGGTCCTCCCAGTCGATGCCGGATTTGAGGACGAAGATGATGCCGGTCAAGGCCTTGCGATCCTCGACCGGGGGCCGGCCGGGCCTGTCGGCCCGCTTGGGCTTCTTGCGGGGCGGCAGCAGGGGCTCGATCCGGCACCACAATTCGTCGGGCACGATGGGCTTGGCCATGGCGATGTCTCCATCAAAGGTGATGGCCTTAATGTCTGCACATGGCATGCCCTGTGGCCAATTCTGTTAGGGCTTCAAGATGCGTGCAAACCCCTTGTTTTCAAGGGTTTGGTGGATCCAATCAGCAACATGGACTGGCCACCAAAGCCATTTCGCACCGCAAACTAGTACTAGTTTGCGGTGCGAAATGGGCTGGATTATGCTGGCTTTCGGCCGAATCTCCATGCCTCGACCCCTCACCCGGAGGGCCCGGCGATGCTCCGCGACCGATATGAGCCCGTCGACCTGTTCCGGCTGATCCCCCAGCTCGGGCTGGCCATGGAGACCTGACTCGCCGCGCTCGATCGGCTCCTCGACGACGACCGGGTCATCGCCGCCGTCCGGGCCGACTTCGTGCGGAGGTACAGGCTCACCGCCTCGCACGGACGACCCTCGACGCCGGTCGAGGTCCTGCTCCGAATTCTCGTCGTCATGCGGATCTACGGATGGAGCTATGAACAGGCGGAGTACCTCGTCAAGGACAGCCTCGTCCTCCGCCAGTTCTGCCGCGTCTATCTCGAGCGCGTCCCCGACGACACCACCCTGATCCGATGGGCCAATACGCTCGGGCCCGAGGCGATCCGGAAGCTCAACGACCGGGTCGTCGAGCTGGCCCGGCGGAAGAAGATCGCCCGCGGCCGCAAGCTCCGCGTCGACACCACGGCGGTCGAGGCCGACATCCACTTCCCCACCGACGGCGGCCTGATCGGCGACGGCGTCCGCGTCGCCTCGCGGCCCTTCCGCAGGACGAAGGCGGTGCTGGGGGAGGCCGCCGAGGGGCTCGGCAACGCCTTCCGGGGCCGGGTCCGCACCGTGCGGAGGATCTCCCGGGAGCTGCACCGGATCGCGCGTCGCGAGGGCGAGGAGGCCCGGTCGGCGATGAGGGCCGGATACGAGAAGCTTGTGGCCACCGCCCGCGAGACCGCGTCCCAGGCGGCGAGGGTGGGGGAAATCCTGGAGGATCACACCGAGGCCAAGGCCGGTCGCATTCGCGCGCGACTCGGCGAGCTCATGCCGCGCCTGACGCGCTGCATCGACCAGGCGGTGCGGCGCGTGCTCCGGGGAGAGTCGGTCCCCTCCGCCGAGAAGATGGTCTCGATCTTCGAGCCGCACAGCCAGGTGATCCCGCGGCACAAGGCGGGCAAGTCGGTGGAGTTCGGCCGCAAGATCCGGCTCGACGAGGTCGAGGGCGGGATCGTCAGCGGCTACGCGATCCTCGACCGGGGCGGAGGCCAGGACCAGCCGTATCTGGCCGACGCCCTCGATCAGCATCGACGCATGTTCGCCCGGGCTCCCGACCTGCTCGCGGCCGACCGCGGGATGTCCTCGGCGGGGAATCAACGCCTGGCACGGGAGCGTGGCGTGAGGCATGTCGCCCTGCCGCACGCGGGCAAGGCCCCGCCCGGTCGCCGGGAGCTCGAGAAGGAGCGTTGGTTCCCCCGGGGGTATCGGTTCCGCGCGGGGATCGAGGGGCGGATCCACGCGCCGAAGCGGGATTTCGGGCTGAGACGCTGCCGATATCGGGGCGAGGACGGGATGGGCCGATGGGTCGGATGGGGGATCGTGGCGCACAACCTGTCGAAGGTCGCGGAAACCGGATGAGGTAGGTGGACGGGGCAAACTTCAGGTGGTCGACATCCTCGTGACGATCTGGAACCCCACCTGAGTCATCGCCCCATCAGATTATCGTGTGAACGATTTCGCACCACAAACTAGTGGGTCAAGCGACTTGCCCATAGCCATAATGGCCTGATCCCCGGTACGGTAGGCGGCCTCTCGCACCACGGAGGCCGCCATGTCGCGTCGCAAGAAGGACCCGCTCCGCGAATTGACCGAACCGGAGCGGCAGGAATTGGAGCGGCTCGCCCGTTCGCAGGTGGCCCCCGCCGTCGAGGTGACACGGGCCAGGCTCCTGCTCGCCGTCGCCTCGGGCGACGACTACCAGGCGGCGGCCCTGTCCGTCGGACGCCGCTCCGGCGACGCCGTCGCCCACCTCGTCGCTCGCTTCAACGCCGAGGGCCTCGCGGCCCTCGCGCCACGCCACGGCGGCGGCCGGCGGGCGACCTACGGCCCGGAGCAGCGAGCCAGGATCGTCGCCGAGGCCGCACGCCGGCCGGACCCCGAGGCCGACGGCACCGCGACCTGGTCGCTCTCGACCTTGCAGGAGGCCCTCCGCAAGGCACCCGACGGGCTGCCCGGGGTCTCGACCGATACCATCCGCCGGGCCCTGCACGAGTCCGGCGTCAGCTATCAGCGGACACGCACCTGGTGCCCGACCGGCAAGGCCCTGAGGCGACGCAAGGCCGGGCCCGCGGTCGTCACCGACCCGGATGCCGATGCGAAAAAAAGCTGATCGAGGACGCCTACCGGACCGGCGAGGCGGCCGGGCTGGCGGTCTGGTGCACCGACCAGGCCGGGCCCTACCAGACCATCCCCTACCCGGGCCCGTCCTGGCGGCCCGAGGGCGACCCGGCCCGGCAGCCGCACGAGTACCTGCGCGACGGCACGGCCAAGGCCCTGACGCTGTTCCGCCCGGCCGACGGCCACGTCCGGGTCAAGGGCGTGACGTCCTGCCCCAACTCCGTGCTGCATCCCTGGCTCGAGGGCGAGCTGGCCGGCATCCTGGCCGTGATGCCCGCCCCATCGGCCGAGTCGACCTCGGCCGGGCGACAGGCCTGGGAACGCTGGCAGGAGGGCCTCTCGATCAGGCCGACCCTGCCGGACGAGCCGCCCCCGCCGCGGATGCTCCCGGTGCTGGACAACCTGGCCGGCCACAAGACGCCCTCGTTCGTCGCATGGCTGTTCGATCACGGTATCATGCCCTTATATACGCCGGTGGGCGGGTCGTGGCTGAACATGGCCGAGAGCGTGCAGCGGATCTTCAAGCGGAGGGCGTTGGACGGCCAGTACCCGACCGACACGGCCCAGATCATCTCCCGGTACGAGGCCGCGGCCCGGCACCGGGACGCGGCCCCGACCCCGTTCGTGTGGGGCGGCAAGCGGGCCGATCGCAGGCGCCGCCAGCGAGAGCGGCGGCACGTACTGGGCGGCTCTGGGGCATGCTCCAGGTTCCCGATCCCAAAACAAACCACCTTATGGCCACAGGCAAGTCGCTTGACCCACTAGCGGCGGCCCGGCTCACCACGAGCCGGGCCGCCCTACCGCTCACTTGGAAGGCATTATGGCCGGTACATCGAGGAGATGTTCTCGAAGTTCAAGGAGTACCTCCGACGTGTCGGGGCGAGGGAGAAGGTGCACCTGTACGATGCGATTGCGGAGGGGCTGAGGCGGATCAGGGCGAGGGATATCCAGGGATGGTTCCAGCATGCCGGATTAGGTGCCACCCGAGCGTGATCCGCTGTATGGGACAGACTCTGAGGCGATTCCGCTGGGCCGCCTCGCCGATGACCTGAGGAGTTGCTGACACACCTGAACAATGGTGAGCGAGGACGGACCGACCATCCCAGGCTCTGCCGCTCTCCGAGGCGTTTGGCTCGCTATTCAAAAGACCGGCTTGTTGACGTTCCGATTTCCTGCTCCTCTCCCGCGAAGCCGGGCGAACTACCAACGCGTCCTTTGCGAGGGTCGCCTATGGCAGTTCGGCGTCAGTCGCGAAGGAATTGCCAGTCCGTTTCGGCCGTGCTAAAAGCTTGGAGGATGGCGTCTCGGTCGACCCTGGCGCGACCGATCCCCTGGTAGACGAACCCTTGCGCGGCCATCTTGGTGGGGTTGTACAGGTTGCGGCCGTCGAAGATGACCGGGCTGCGGAGCAGGCGGATCATGACGTCGAAGTCCGGGTTCCGGAACTCGTTCCACTCGGTCACGATCGCCAGGGCGTCGGCCTGCTCGAGCGCCCCGTACGGGCGGTCGCAGTAGATGATCTTGTCGCCATAGATCTCGCGGACGTTGGGGATGGCCTCGGGGTCATGGACCCGGATCGAGACCCCGGCCTTGAGCAGGGCGTCGATCAGGACCAGCGAGGGCGCCTCGCGGATGTCGTCGGTCCTGGGCTTGAAGGCCAGGCCCCAGATCGCGACCGTCTTGCCCTTGGCCTCGTCGCCGAAGTGCCCGAGGATCTTGTGGACGAGTACATCCTTCTGGGCCTCATTGACGACGTCGACCGACTCCATCATCCGCGCGGGCAGGCCGCGCGACTGCGCCATGTGGATCACGGCGCGGATGTCCTTCGGGAAGCACGAGCCGCCGTAGCCGACGCCCGGGAAGAGGAAGCTGAAGCCGATCCGCTGGTCGTGGCCGATGCCGCGACGCACCTCGTTGATGTCGGCGTTGAACGCCTCGCAGAGGTTCGCCATCTCGTTGATGAAGCTGATCTTCGTGGCCAGCAGGCAGTTGGCCACGTACTTGGTCATCTCCGCGCTCTCGGGGGTCATGACCAGGAACGGGCGGTCGGTGCGGAGGAAGGGCCCGTACAGCTCGCGGAGCCGCTCGCCGACCTCGGGTCGACGGACGCCCACCACCACGCGGTCCGGCTTGTTGAAGTCGTCGATCGCCGCCCCTTCCTTGAGGAACTCGGGGTTGTTGGCGACGTCGAACGGGATGTCGGTCACGGCGGCCATCCGGCGGGCCAGCTCGGCGTTGGTGCCGACCGGGACGGTGCTCTTGATGACGATGATCTTGGGCCCGTCGAGGGACCTGGCGATCCGCTCGCCGACCGCCCAGACGCCGCGGAGGTCGGCGCCACCGTCGTCGCCCTGGGGCGTCCCCACCGCGATGAAGACGATATCCGACTCGATCACGGCCGTGGCGAGATCCGTGGTGAAGCGGAGCCGGCCGTCGCGGAAATTGCGGTGGACCAGCTCGGACAGGCCCGGCTCGTAGATCGGGATGATCCCCTGCTCGAGCTTCGTGATCTTGTCCTCGACCTTATCCACGCAGATGACGTCGTTGCCGCTTTCGGCGAAACACGTGCCCGAGACCAGACCAACATAGCCCGTACCGATGACGGTGATTTTCACGTCGAGGTTCCTTCAACGGAGATGCCGAGGGTGCTGTGTACCGCTCGATAAGAAATCTGGCAATTGATTGGATGTAATCGAATTCAGATCGCTAGCAGGTATGAGCAAACCGCGAGGTCGATCGCAAAAAAACAGAAAACGTCAAGTTCGGCGACTTGAGACCATTCTTGGGCCGAGACATTATGGAGATCTATACCGATACCTGGCAGGGCGTGACATTAAACAGGGAATTGGTGGGGATGCTAATATACATTATCAGACTCGCAACGAAAGTTTTTCAATGTCCATGCCTGGGATCTAAAATCACCCGCCTTCAGGCGGCCACTTCCAGTAAGTTACGTGAGACATCGAAACGACGAAAAGCGAGGCCGGCCCTGGCTTGGCGGGAGCGCTCGTCGGCAAGTCCTCATCGAGAGTTCGAGCCTGGGAAAGCATGAACATGAGGGCCTCGGCACGTGGAATTGTCGGGCTTTCAGCCTCCCTGCGAATCAACCGGATTCTAGCTGGTAGAGCATCGACTTCAATAGCACTTTCATATGTTCCATAAGTCCAATTTTCTAAACAATGGTTACCACACCATTAATCTTCTCCTTATCCCTGGCTAATTCCAACGCTTTTGTCTATAGAAAACTGAAATTCCGCCCACGCTGAAATTGGCCGTCATCGTGGCTCACGTAGAGATAGCCGTCAGAACTGCCTATGAACGAAACGAGTGAACTCATGCAACCCGTAGCCAACGAAGACGAAACGTTGGCCAGGGAACAACATCGTCAACGCTCGCATGGGCCAGGCCGAAGTGTGGTATGGTCGTCATTATCGGTGCGTAACAGGTCCGCAAGTACCGGCAAAGCCCAGTCGCGACTCATCCAGGCGATCGGACGAGGATCGACACGAAAACCCAGCGGTGGCTGAACCTCCGGGCGATGTAGGAGTGCGAGGAGAAAGCGGGGTCGCAGTCAGGCCTTGTCGTAGACACATCGGCCTGCGTGGGCATCGACAGTGTCGTCGCCTGCGATGATGACGGGGCCGCGTGGGCATAGGCGATCGAGAACCAGGCGAGCGAGGCTGCAGCCGTCCATCAGGCCCGACCAAAGGATCCGCGAGAGGACGCGATGAAAAAAGGTTCGAAACCCCGACGATCTGCAGCACGTTGGTGACGATAAGGTAGCCCTGGACAAGGGCCGCGGCCAGGTGCAGGACGACGGATCGCCGATAGGTCGTGACAGCGAAGATCGGATGGAAGACATCGAGCAGGGGGAGGTCTCGGATGGTAGAATGATGATGGGCCTGTCCTCGGTCGGCAGCCTTGAGATGCGTCAGAAACACTTCAAGTTAACGGCGTCGCCGCCCCGCGAAGGTGGCATCAGTCGATGCAGAGCAGGCCGTTAGCATTAGATGAAGGGCAACTACTTAATATTTACCAAGCGTTTAAGCCTTTCCCTGACTAGAAATCTTGCTGGGCTGTCAGGAAAGTCTTTAAGAAACTTAAAATATGCATTTGAAGCCTCGAAAAGCTTCTTTTCGTCGTCGAGATTCTTTGCGGCGTGGTACGCATCTGCTGCCGCCCGGACATCAGCCTTCGTGGTCGAGATCTTCGAATATCTTGACTCGACGTTGGCTCGTTTCGAGGGCTGTGGTTCTGGTTCGGGTCTTGCATCGTGTTTGCGGGTATACGACTGCGTGGCGAGGGGGGAGGGCGGCCGTCCGTCAGATACATTGGGCGATCGTGGGCTCGGAATTGACTGAGGTGGCTTTCTGTGTTCAGCAAAATGTGGTCGAACTCTCGGCCAATTTCCTTGAAATATAATCGACACGCCGATTGCGCATAACGCTAGGGACAGCAATATCGCGAGAATGAGCGTTGGTTTAAAACTTCGACCTACGCCAGAATTGATCTCCTCCCCACAGCCGGGGCAAAGCTCTGTAAAATGGCGGACTTTCGCGTGGCAATTAGGACAGGCCGGGGGATTTGGCATAAATCACCTCCCTATTTCAAATGAACATGTTTTGTCTAATACCTGTCAAATTAAAGAAACCTCTATTCAAACTATATAGAATGGTGCATAGTTAATGGGCATATCATGCCAAGCCAGCAAGTAACATCGGCCGCAATAGGACAAAGTGTGAAAACCATGCGTTGAAACTCTTCAAGATCCTCTTGAGTTCGAACCAAACAGTGCTGCTACATCTAGTCGTAGTCTTCAGCGAGGCCATCGAGGAAGACGAATGGCCACCTGAATACAGCATACAGGACGAACAGAGTGGCGATCCAGAGAATGGCTGTTCCCTCTATGCTCGTCGCCAGAACGCGATAACACCCCGAGGCTTCCGCGTGAATTAGCACGATCGTGACGCTGGCGATCACGCCTTCGAGCGTTCCAAAGACAATCGCGTCCGCAATGCGTAAAAACCGACGCATGTCCGCTTGTGCCCCCCATGTTGATCGTAGGATAAAGTCATCCAACCCGCATAAGAGGTCGATTTAGTGAGCAAAAAATGGCCAACAATCGTTACGCGCATGATTTGGCGGATAGACCTCCAGGAAATGCCCCATGGAACTCCTGTATAGCGATCTCGCCAACGAATCCTGACAGCCGTCGACAATTTTGAGAGCTCGCGGTGGTAAGTCGTCGAACACATCGACTGTCACACGAATGGCTGAGCTGTGCGGTGAGGCCGAATAGGCCACGTACTACATGGCGGAATAGCACCAATATTCGACCGCGGCGGCTAGGAGGGGCTCCGGCACCTCAAAGGGGTATGCCCGCGGAACGAGTAAGGACTTGAGGGTGGCGATGGTGCACGGCCAAGGCCGGGCCTCGAGCACAGAGTGCGTGGATTCGACGACGGTAATGGCGGCCACCCGCCTGGATCCGGCGGTGGCGTCGGCGATAGAAAGTGCAGGCGCGAGCGTGCTGCGGCTTGCAGTTCGTAATTCAATAAGATGGGGCGGCAGTATGATGCGGTCGCAGAAGGCCTGAGGAGGATCAGGATCCGAGATATCCAGGGATGGTTAAAACATGCAAGATTAGATACCATTCGAATGCGACCCGCTGAAAGAGTACTCCTTCTTTCTCTCATCGATCAGGCATTATTGCGGCCGGCCATGTCGCCCTTGAACGTCTTGAGGAGGACGTTAAGGTCGAGCTTGAGTGACCAGTTATCGACGTAGTGGTAGTCCATGTCGATCATCTGGCGGCTGCCGACGCCATCGCGTCCGTCGACCTGCCAGAGGCCGGTGAGGCCGGGGGACATCTCGTGGCGCCGCTCGAGGGCGGGGTCGTCCACCTCGCGGAGCATGGAGCAGTCGCGGAGTGGCAGGGCGCGGGGCCCGACGAGGCTCATCTGGCCGAGCAGCACGTTGAAGAGCTGCGGCAGCTCGTCCAGGCCGGTCCGACGCAGGACCCGCCCCAAGCGCGTGACGCGGGGGTCGCAATCCATCGAGGCCGACGCGGGGCCGTCGGCACGCCGAAATTCTGAACCTCTTCGAGCCGGAGGTCGCCGTCCTGCACCAACGTACGGAACATCCAGACCTCGAAGGGCAGACCATCCCGACCCATACGGGTCTGGCGGGAGAAGGTTGGGCCCTTCGAATCCAGCCGGGTCATGACCGCAATGACCACCATCAGCGGGCTAATGACGAACAGTCCGATCCCCGCAGCGAAGAAATCAATCCCGCGCTTCATAAAAATCTCGAATGTATGAACCCGACGCATTGCGACCCCCTCTCGCGCTGGAGTCTGCATGGGCAGACCGAAAATCACCGAGAGTGAATTAGCCAGGAGTCGACGGCAATCAAGGGTAGAAGCTTCATAGGACACGTCCTCCGTACATAACGACGTCTCTTCGGGAGGAAAGTTGGAGGCGATCTCCTTCGCAGCCCGATGAATTAATCTCTTTGACCCACGGAGATCTGCAAGATCCCCAGGTTACTCAGTGTCTTTCTGCCCAAAATCTAATATTTCAACGGGCTGTTAGACGGAGAAGTTATTACTGTGCTGAAACGCCCCGGCGGGGGGGGGCGTGCACCTTTCGTCTCCAACCCACCGCACGAGTCGGCGAGACACATGATGCGGCGGCTGTAGAGGAAGAGCTCATCGGGTCCGAGGCCGAGATCATCATCCGCCGAATTCAAACGGTGATCTGAAAGGAGCGCCATGCATATCCAGTCCACAAGTCAAGTGCAGCAGTGACGCCAATTATGAAACACTACTTTTAAGATCACACGACGACATAATGCTCCGATTATACGATTGTGCCTTGAGCCTCGGACAAATTTCTGAAGGCTTGTCCTTGATCGTTAAGGCGGTCGGTACCCATAAGATAATGTTGATTCCGAGATCGGTATGATAAAACGACTAAATGTGCTTTCTCATACGTTTATATGTTGGTGTTTTACCAACTTTACTCTTTCCTTCGAGACTTTACCGCACATCTGCCGAGCAATCAAGAGTGACCCTGATTGTCTCTCGGCTGAGAGTCACTCTCGACAAAATGAGAAGTTCTATCGATAGTAACTTGCAAAAGATCAGTGGGAGAATGCAGCCCACGAATGCTGTTCGGGCTCGTCGGAATCTCCAGAATCCGCACTTACCGGAGACTCCTGAGGCCCCGTTGCGCTAGTGTTGGCCGGATTAGCAGAAGACCCCGAAACGGTGCCGGGAACGCGGAGTGTTCCGCTCACATCCTTGACCATCCCGACAGATCGAAAAGTGAGATATCTACCGATTGCTTTCATCCAATTGAGACTCATCGCTCTCTCCGATTGTTGCAGATTTCCACGCCGAGACCTTGAACACCGGGGACTAGATGCAGACGGGACGTTGTGTGTAGAAATTGTAGTCCGCACGACGAACTAGGTAAAAGCAGGCCAAACGATCGGGGTACATCATATCGCGTAATTAATTAACAGCATACATACCATTGATTATTATTCACATAAATTTTGCATGACTACAGAATGAAGCGATGAACTGGTTTGGGTAAGCATTCAGTGATCGATTCGAATTCCAAACACTCATTGGAGTGATTTGCAATCCACCTATGATTTCATCGTAAAGTGTCGTTCGAAAACGCATTAAACTCCCTTTCGGAATAAAAACTAAGACTTCTCGTGAGACAAGGAGCAAATAGGAGACGCTCACAATTTAAAGCTGTTCATGGTATTGTCTTCATTAGGCAGCGAATAAATATTTGCCCTGAAGCGTGAAGAGCGGCGCCCTATGCCATGCGGGAAAGGCTCCTCTAGCCACTGTACCTCGACCTGTAGAAAGCCAGTCTCCACGAGAGAGTGGAGGGCGCGTCTGACGCTATTTTCCTCGACTTTTCCACGGAGCCTATCAACGATCTCGCGAAAACGACACGGGCCATTTGCTACGACATCAGCCAGCACGAGCGCCCGCCGCGCCTCGTACCTAGATAGGGTCGCCTCAAGTGTCTTAGGCGACCGTGACCGGGGCATGATCATCTGGCAACTGGAAGACTCTCCCTGCTTAGTTGCGGAGTACTCCCGCGCGACATAGGGATATTGGCATTCGATACCGTTGACAAGCCGCACGTGGGAGAATTCCTTCATCTCGAAGGTGACGCGTCCGGCGCCTACCAGTGTCCTGAGCCCTGCAGTCGTCAGGTGCTCGGCCATATGATGCTGGAGCCGCCATTGGATCGCGGAGAAGACGCTGGGGCCGTTATCGACCAAATCGGCGAGAATCAACGATTCGATCTCGTCGCGATCACGGGCTGTCAGGCGTCTAGGGCGGAAGGCGTTGGTCACGGATCGCTCAACTCGGGCACCCAAATTAAGACCATCAGTCGAAATGGCCAAAACACGTAGGCCAACGACCCGTATCAGATGACCAGAGCATATGCGACAGATCGTCCGATTTGTGCCGCTCAAGCCACGAACCTTCACACGTACCTCTCGGAGAGATGAGGTGTATTATGCCCTTACGAAAAGACCAGGGAAAATCAATGGCTCGAGAATACGCTTTATGTAAAGGCGAGGAACCCGAGAGAAAACTGCGGTAGGCGCGCAAGTTTACTCTTTCGGGAAAAGAATCAAAATCCAGGAGATCGAGCTGCCGGCTGTGATGGCAAGTTCGCCTAGAACGATGGCAAAAACAAGACATCTCAACAGGAATGATTGCCCGATCTTGTTAGAATAAAATTTCATGAGCTTCTCCATATCCATTGAAGGCAGGCCGTACTCGGAAAGGATTGTATTCGAGGGCTACTTTGCACTGAGCGAAAGAGTAGTAGACTCACGATTTACATGTTTTGAGTAGTTGCCCTCAAAGGCATAAATGCCTAGTTTGTTACGTACGACGGAATTTGAACAAGCGGCAAGAAATAAAAGATGCATAATTTCAGTTTGCAGCCGCGTGAACTCTTCTTCCAGTCGATAGACGACGGGCGTTCCTCAATCGAGTTCGAACGTCGACTCCCGAACTGCAATGGATGGAACTATCCCCAGCCAAGAATCGGATCGCGATGCTGGAGCACGGTCGGGCGCAACCGGGATACAAGGCGGAGGACGAGGTGACCAAGCCTATAGCGCTGCCGCGACACCGGAGATCTGCGACGCGTTGGGGTTCCGGGCCAGCATCCCCGAACCCGAAGCCTCAGCTTCGTCGGGGCTGGCCGGCCAAGCCGGCGGAGGACTTTTTGGTGGACAATAACCGCCGCCGCGTGAAGCGGTTGCAACGACCGCGAACCGAATTAACATCCGCGAACATCTGCGACGACGGGAGCATGCGTCGGAGATGGCAGCGAGGCCTGGAGGACGTGAGCAAGCGGTAGACAATTTTGGAGGAGCACAATCCGTACGGAAATTTCGTTCGATCATCGGGACAGGAAAGCCAAAGACCGCGCAAGACGTTTTGAGCACCTCGGTGCTCGCCATAGGGTTTATAGTGCGCATATTAGCATCCATCGAATTCACAAACTCCACCAGGGACAGTGACGAATTCGCGCCTGCTGACAGCGTGAAAGAGCACAATCCCTCACGATGTCCCGTTCTTACAAAACGTTTTCTAGGGAAGGCAATCTGATTCCGCTCAGTTAACCTAGTGCCTCTGATGCGGTCCATTCCCAAGTAAGTGATAAGGTGTCAGGTTTACTACTTCTCTCGACATCTACGACGGCTGGTTACCCATCTGGACATTGTCGTAGAGGAATCGCTCCGAATTGACAGAGCTACTAATCGCGAAGCCTAGAAAAAGCATTTGGAAAGGGATCTCATAAAATGCAATGTTTAGGTTGAAACTAATCGACGCGAAAATCGTCATTGCAACTAGGCTTTGTTCAAAACGATGAGAATCCGGGACGCCAGAAAATGCGAATAGACTCAGATAGAAGCACGACGTCATCACAAGGGATAGTATGAGCCCATTTTGGAGCGTGCCTGATAAAACAAAGTTGTCAACCATCAACCGATCTGTGTCAGGGTCAAGACCTTGAACGAATCCCTTGCCGACGGTCAAAGCAGGAACGTCAGTCAAAATCTCTTTCCAAGTGTCAACTCGGCTGACAAGTGTCGAGGTTTTGGTGTATTCATTCGAATTGTCGGATTCAATACCAAACTGCGTTATGAAAATGGGGAATAGAAGACTGGCCGTACCAACAATAATTACTGAAAATCGCATGAACGCGAAGCGTAGAGAAGGAGCAAGCCGTATAAACGTAAGTCCGGCAATAGTGACGAATCCTGTCAGAATCGCATTACGATTATACGTCAAAACAAGCAATAGGGTGCATATTGAAATGATTGCGAATTTAATGAACCTTTTCGTACCGAATCCTACTCCGATGCACCAAATCAGAACTAAGGCATAGGAAAATGCCGAATAGAACGGTCCATAAATTCTAAGCTCGTTGCTTTCCTCGCTTGCCTGAATTGGATATGCAATTAAACCAGCATTGTGAAGTCCTAGCGAATAATCGATAATTTGATCGGGAGCCAGGGCGATTGCACCATAAGTTACTTCGAGAATAGCACTTGCTCGAGATAAGCATCGCTCGTCGCCGCTATCAATCTCTTGCCCTTCAATCCGATCTTCTCCGACTTGTTGTTCTTCAGTAGGCTCAACGCCGTCCGACGCAACGCGCTGAAGTTCGCGTCCGCGTGGCCTCGCCGCAGACGGCTCTGGTCCTCGCCGAACGTCACGTCCAGCGACCAATGGCAGCTGTTCTCGATCGACCAATGGCCCCGCACCGCCGCAGCGAACCCCTTCGCGTCAAGGTCGCGGCTCGTGATGTAATAGCGCACGTCGCCGCTGGGCTTGCCGCCACGCGTCCCCTCGCCGATCGCCACGCCGATCCGCCTCAGCCCCGGCCAGCGGCCACGGTCGGCCAGGGCCTCCGGGGCGTCGCAGATCAGGTACGTCCTCGTCTCCTTCCGCCCGTGACCCTTCTCGCTCGACTCGTGCTCGCCCGCCGCCACCTTCGCGAAGCCGTCCTCCACGTGCTTCAGGAAGAACTCCTCGATCGCCGCGTGCAGCGTCGGCTGGTTCCCCTTCACCGCCAGCACGTAGTCGGCCCCGCCGGCCACGATGGCGCCTGCGATCTCCGTCTGGCAGCCCATCGCGTCGATCGTCACCAGGGCCCCGGAGATCTCCAGCATCTGCAGGAGGACGGGGATCGCCGTGATCTCGTTGCTCTTGGCGTCGGTGACCACCTGGCCCAGGCTGACGTGGTTGGCCGTGGCCCAGGCGCTGACCATGTGGATGGCCGACTTGCCCGTGCCCTTGTCGAAGCTGCGCCGGAGCGCCTTGCCGTCGATGGCGACGACCTGGCCGGCGGTGATCTCGTGGAGGGCCGTGATCCAATTCAGCAGGCACTTCTCGAACTCGGCGGGCCTGATGGCGGCGAGGACGGCGTTGAAGCGGTCGTGCGAGGGGATGCCGCTGTCGAGGTCGAGGAACCTGGCGAGCCAGTCGCGCTTGTGCCGTGCCCAGGCGGCGATGGAGACGAAGTCGTCGGCTCCCGCGATGACGGCGCAGACGGCGATGGCGACGATGTTGACGAGCGGGTAGATGACCCGGCCTCGGCGCGGTTCGGTGAGCTCGGAGAAGTGTCGCTGGATCTGAGCGGACTTGGCCCGAGCCATGATGGATGCCCGTCGAGCATGGGCGTCTCGCGCCCCGGGCTCTTGCCCGGGCCGTCGCGATCCGCCATGCTCCAGTTATCACATATTACCCAGGATGGCGCAATCGCCCTGGATCGGGAGCAAATAGATAGAGTACATATTGAAAGATGCCAAAAGCTATGCATAGCAGGATTGCCAGTCGGAACAGTGGTTTTCTCAGGAGCAAAAGATTATAATCATGTGCGGATGCAGTTACCATTACAAATAGTGGAATGCCGCATTGAGAGAAATGGACACCAACGATTTGGTTAATAGTGTACAAATTATCACTCAATAATCTGGCAATTGTTACGGCGCTGTTGAACATCAGGAAGAAACAAAGCGATGCAATGCACTCAATGCCCTTGTATCGATAAATATGGAACGCGCTCGCAAAAGTGGATACGGACGCCACCAAGAGCACAACAACATTTGCAGACACCGGAAGATTCATCTGATAGGAAACGATGCGGATAAAATCTTTATAAAGGATGAGAACATAAACGATGGGGAAAATTAGCTCGGCAACACGGCAACTTACCAATGGACCGGTGAATGTGGCGGTTTGCGGAGAGGCAAAAGCGCGTTGAGTCATACGTTAAGAGTCCTAATGCGGGCAAGAATCTGAGAAAGCTTCGTTTCCCAAAAATGGTCTGGCTGCAGCGATTGTACCATTCGCTGTCGAAAGTTCAGCGAATTCGCACAATCTCTTAAACGCTTCGCGAGTTCGAGTATGCCTCTTTGCGATGTCCCATCATAGCAAGCAATACCCTCTCCTTGTAGTTCGTAATTGATGGACGTAAGTGTTGGTTTCCCATGTATAAGATACTGATACAATTTGAGAGGCGATTCATCGTGAGATTTGCATTGATGATACGGCAAGAGACCAACATAGAATGTCTTCACGATCCTTGGAATATCACTATGATTGAATGCTCCGTTGTATTGAACGTTAGGCAGGTTGCGAATTCTATTGGTAATTTTGGAATCGAAACTTTTGCCGAATACGGATATTCGGTAACCGTTTCGCGCCAGCAGCTCGATAAGGTCGAGGTCGAACTTGTCGGTTAAGAATCCTATGTAACCAAAATCGAACGCATCGTCATTTGCTACGGCGATTTCGTTGATACGAGGTTTATAGCCAGCCGCGTTTGGGACTACTACCGCTCTTTCGAACTCCGCAACTACTCCGGGTGAAACGCCCGTTATCAATTTTGCAGCGGAGTCTACATAGCGATATTTTTTGCGCACAAGGTCTCGTTCGAGCGTGTCGAATCGATTGTGCTTGGTGAAATTGTCAATGCAATCGTACCATACAAGGTCGTGCCGGATAGCTTCGTAAGTCATACCCCCTATCGGGAGAAAGTCGAGGATGAGGTTAACGCATTCCGTATCGTAAAGGTTTAAATGTGAGTACTTGTAATAACAGTTTTCGAACCATTTTCGACCACGCAATGGACCCATCAGGTCATAGCTCGTGGCATCAAGTACTACGAGTTTTGGATTTGTTGTATGTGGCGGATTACGTTTGGTTGTCAATCTTTCGTAAATAGATACAGGCCGATTGACTAACGTAATTTTTTTCACGGCTCCGCATTCCAGCAACGCGTCAATTATCTGGAGATCGCGTACAGCAGACCCAAATTGGGTGTGGAAATACCAATCCCGGTAAGGGAAGGCGAGAATGTTCAGCTTCATATGAGTTCACGTTTCCCGAGTTTTCCCGAAAGTCCGTCCTCAATAGCACTCTTCAAAACGAATCGTTTCGTGCCTCGACATACGCACGTGAACAATAGCCGGACGAAGGCTAGGTTGGCTTGGAAGCGAAGCCGTTTTAAGTTCCTTGTCCACCCTTGACTGTTGTTGAGTTTCTTAAGATCAAGATAAATCCGATTCCGAATGCTATAATACAGTGTTGTTGAATTCGATCCCTTGATCGTCTTTAGAATGAAAGCATTGCGTCCTTTCCCCACATTCCATGATGTGTCGGGCTCTTCGAGGCTAAGAGAGGGCAGAAGCTTGATCCCCTTGTAGTTTCGACCGATTCTTTGTGTGTACTCGCTGTCATCTGCATAGAGGAAGAAGCTTTCTAATGGTAGCTCATTGTTCTTGACAACTTCTCGGGGAAGTATTAGTCCGCTGTAAGGAGCTTCACTCAAGTAAATTTCGCCCTCGTGTTTAATCTTGTCATCGCCTCTCCCCACTGCGCGTTTAAATGTATATAGAAAGTCGAATCCAAGGACGGATCCTACTGGCGGATTTTGCCTTAGGATTCCTTGTTGAATTGCATCCCGCATGTATTTTCTATCGGGCCTATAGACAGCAGTCGGGCCGTCGATCAAATCGAGAAGTGCAACAGCTGGACCGGTTGTCCCCACCTTTACAACATTATCATCGTCAAGTAACATTATGTGAGATTCTGTTCCATTTAAGAATTGCGTAAGAATTGCGGAATATCCACCTGCGGATCCTAGATTCCTCTCTGAGCTGATTATCTCCATGGTAACGTTTTGTGCAGTGTTCGCAATTTCATTCAAGTATGATTCGGAGCACGCGTTGCAGTGAATGATGATACGCTTCGCCCCGACCGCTAGTGCCGAGGAGATTACTCGCGGGAAATGGGTAGAACGATCCCCATAGCATAGAATACCGCAGGCGAGCGATTTTTCCGAAGAATTCGGTATGACTACTGGTGAATGATTTTTGTGCATGGATATCTATTTCTACACAATTTGTTCAGTAGTTTTTATTCTGGCCGTTTTCACCACGACTTGACTGTCACGAATGCGACGTCGTGATTGAATGGATTTTCTTTCAAAATCCGTCGACTCTTATTCCTGGATTTGGTATCGGCGCTCTCATGTCTGCGATCGGATTATCGTTCCGGTAGGTTCATTTGCTGAAGATCGGGCCTGGCCGTTTGTTGGACTCAGCACTTCACCGTGCTGATGCTGCGTCGCGGACGGTCGAATCCGCATCCTACAAAAGTAGGAATCGCCCTTGATCTTGATGGCTCTTGAGTTGAGCTTGGAGTATTCCGAGAGGGTTCTGCGTGATCAAATATCGACGCGGCCTCAGCCATTCAGACGGTTGGCCTGCTGTCGATACATCCGGGACCTAGGGATGCCTAGACCGCGAGAGGTGTGAATCAAAAGAACATCATGTGAGCACGTCCGGCTGCGAGGATTGTGTTAGGTCCAATTCCACATCGAACAGAATGATCTAAATGGATATTGCCTACCCTTGTCAATACAAAAAGTGTGATCGCTGTTAACTGATCTCTTGGAGGATTCTTAAGTTCTAGGCGGGATATGGCTTGTGGATGGCCGGGGTTTTTTGGTTGTGAACGATCATACGGTCTTCAGGCTTCCCCGTCCGGAAACGTTATCGTTGTCTCCCTCCCCTTGAACTGCTTATCTCCTGTCCACTGCTATGGTGCTGGGCTATGGAATTTGGATTTTTCATGTAGAGAGTACTGGGCGAGTATACGGTCTTCAGGCTTCCCCGTCCGGAAACGTTATCGTTATCTCCCCCCCCCCCTTGAACTGCTTATCTCCTGTCCACTGCTATGGTGCTGGGCTATGGAATTTGGATTTCCCGACAGTTCGGAATTGTCTGGATCTTGATTTATATCGTGTTATTTCCGATCATCTGAACAACCTGTGATGTACGAGTTGAAGTCATTCCCATTGTGTTTGTCATTGCCGGACTTCAGTATTCCGAGGCTTCTAGAATGCATCTCATACAAATCGAAATCCCCGACCTGGTCCTGATCAAGCCGAAGCGACATGAAGATGATCGCGGGTGGTTCTCCGAAGTCTTTCGAGAGGACTTCTTCCGGTCGAAGATGGCCGACGTGAAGTTCGTGCAGCACAACCGATCCCTCTCCAGGCCGAAGGGGACGGTCCGTGGACTGCACTACCAGTTGGAGCCGCGGGCCCAGGGTAAGCTGGTGCAGTGCACGCGGGGACGTGTCCTGGACGTCGCGGTCGACCTGCGCAAGGCCTCGTCGACCTTCGGGCAGCACGTGGCCGTCGAGCTAACCGCCAAGAATGGCCGCCAGCTCTGGATCCCTGTCGGCTTTGCCCACGGCTTCTGCACGCTCGAGGACGATTGCGAGCTTTCCTACATGGTGACCGACTATTATAGCCCGGAGCATGACCGCGGCCTCCGCTGGAATGACCCGGAGCTGGCGATCGAGTGGCCGGTCGAGGAGTCGAGCGCCTTGCTTTCACCCAAGGATATGGGGCAGCCGTTGCTGGCCAGTCTCGGCCAGGTGTTTGCTTAATTTGTATGTTCGATCGTACAAATTCTGATTTGGCAGCTTAACCCTTATCTGGGGATCTGTGATGCGCATCATTGTCACGGGCGGCGCGGGTTTCATCGGCTCCGCCCTGGTAAGGTACCTGGTACTCGAGGAGGGCGCCGAGGTCCTGACCCTCGACAAGCTCACTTACGCCGGCTATCTCGCCAATCTCGCCCCGGTCGAGGGTAAGCCGAACCATCAGTTCCTCCGCGCCGACATCTGCGACGAGGCCGCCGTCACCGAGGCCTTCTCCAGCTTCAAGCCCGAACGCATCTACCACCTCGCGGCCGAGAGCCACGTCGATCGCTCCATCACCGGGGCGGCGGACTTCGTCAACACGAACGTCATCGGCACCTTCACGCTGCTGCAGGCCGCCCGGGCCTACTGGAATGGCCTCTCGGGCGATGCCAAGGATGCGTTCCGCTTCCTGCATGTCTCGACCGACGAGGTCTACGGCTCGCTGGGCGCGACGGGCCTCTTCACCGAGAAGACCCCATACGACCCCTCGTCGCCATACTCGGCCTCCAAGGCTGCTTCCGACCACCTGGCCATCGCCTGGGGTCGCACCTACGGGCTGCCGACGGTCGTGTCCAACTGCTCGAACAACTACGGCCCCTATCACTTCCCCGAAAAGCTGATCCCTCTCATCATCCTGAATGCCCTGCACGGCAAGCCCCTGCCGGTCTACGGCGACGGCTCGAACATCCGCGACTGGCTCTACGTCGACGACCACGCGCGGGCGCTGCACCTGATCGCCAGCAAGGGCCGGCTCGGCGAGACATACAACGTCGGCGGTCGCAACGAGCGCAAGAACATCGACGTGGTCCGCTCGGTCTGCTCGATCCTCGATAGGCTGGCCCCGAAGAGCCACCCGCACAGCGACCTCATCACCTACGTCACCGACCGCCCCGGCCACGATGCCCGCTATGCGATCGACGCGACGAAGCTCGAGACTGAGCTGGGCTGGAAGGCCCAGGAGAACTTCGACACCGGGATCGAGAAGACGGTCGCCTGGTATCTCGCCAACGAGGCCTGGTGGCGGCCCCTGCGTGACAAGGTGTATTCGGGCGAACGCCTCGGCGTGCTCGAGACGGTGAAATGACCATGCGTATCGCCGTCACCGGCAAGTCCGGCCAGGTCGTCAGTGCGCTCGTCGAGCGAGGCCCCTCGTCGGGGTCGAGGTCGTGCCCATCGGCCGGCCGGAATTCGACCTCACCGCCCCCGCCGGGGCGGCCGAGGCGCTTGCCGCGGCCAAGGTCGATGCCGTCGTCTCGGCCGCCGCTTACACGGCGGTCGACAAGGCCGAGAGCGAGCGTGACCTGGCCTTCGCGGTGAATGCCGAAGGGGCCGGGGCCATCGCCAAGGCTGCGGCCGAGCTCGGCATCCCGATCGTCCACATCTCCACGGACTATGTGTTCGATGGCGAGAAGTCCTCGCCCTGGGTGGAGACCGATCCGGTGGCCCCGCTCGGCGTCTACGGTGCCTCGAAGCTGGCCGGCGAAGAGGCCGTGCTCGCATCGGGGGCCCGGGCCGCCGTCTTGCGCGTCGCCTGGGTGTTCTCCCCCTTCGGCGCGAACTTCGTGAAGACGATGCTTCGCCTGGCCGAGAGCCGCGACCAGCTCGGCGTCGTCGCCGACCAAATCGGAGCCCCAACCTCGGCGCTCGACATCGCCGATGGTATCCTGACTGTGGCTCGCAACCTCGTCGACAATCCCGGCGACGAGTGCCTCGCGGGGGTGTTCCACATGGGAGCCGGCGGCCCCGACGCATCCTGGGCCGACTTCGCCGAGGCCATCTTCGCCGGATCCGAGGCGCGAGGCGGCAAGCGCCCCGTCGTGAACCGGATCGGCACCGCCGACTACCCGACGCCCGCCAGGCGGCCCAAGCAGTCGCGACTCGAATCATCGAAGATTGCGAAGATCCACCATGTGACGCTGAAGGATTGGCGTTCGTCCCTCGAGGTCGTCCTCGATCGGCTCACCGGCCAACCTACTGGCTAACATGTGTTGCATTTTTGATGAGGTTGTGAGGCTATGAAGGGTATCATCCTCGCCGGGGGTGCCGGCACGCGTCTCCACCCGATGACGCTCGTGACGTCGAAGCAGTTGATGCCGATCTATGACAAGCCGATGATCTATTACCCGCTGTCGGTGCTCATGCTCGCCGGCATCCGGGAGATCCTGATCATCTCGACGCCGCAAGACCTGCCCAACTTCGAGCGCCTGCTCGGCGACGGCTCGCGGTGGGGCCTCTCGCTCAGCTACCGGGTCCAGCCCGATCCGGGCGGCCTCGCCCAGGCCTACATCATCGGCGCCGACTTCGTCGCGGGCGGGCCGTCGTGCCTGATCCTCGGCGACAACATCTTCTACGGGCACGGCCTGTCCGAACTCCTGGAACGGGCCACTTCCCGCAAGACGGGGGCATCGGTCTTCGCCTATCACGTCACCGACCCCGAGCGCTACGGCGTCGTCGCGTTCGACAAGTCGATGAAGGCCCTCTCCATCGAGGAGAAGCCGGAGAAGCCGAAGTCGAGCTGGGCCGTGACCGGGCTCTACTTCTATGACGAAAAGGTCGTCGACATCGCCGCCAACATGAAGCCCTCGCCGCGGGGCGAGTTGGAGATCACCGACGTCAATCGTCACTATCTCGAACGCGGCGAGCTCTCCGTCGAGGTCATGGGCCGCGGCTTCGCCTGGCTCGACACCGGCACGCCCGACAGCCTGCTCGAGGCGGCCGAGTTCGTGCGGACCCTCGAGAAGCGGCAAGGGTTCAAGATCGCCTGCCCCGAGGAGATCGCCTACCGCCAGGGGTTCATCGACGCCGCCCAGCTCAAGGACGTCGCCGCCGCGCTCGGGAAGAGCACATACGGCAAGTACCTGCTCAGCAGCTTGGAGTAAATTCTCCGATCGCTATACTTGATCTATCCCTAAAGCCTGGACAGATCCCTTGCAGTCCGATACTCGATGAACCCCACCAACTAGCCGTTTTTCAGGTAAACGGTTAGGATGGTGGGTATTGGATGGCGGCATGCATTCTTAAGTCCGCTGTCTTCTTTGTCGCCGCCTTCAAGATTCCACATCGCGAGCCGGTCAACCCGTGAGGGGCCATCCGCTGCCGCATACCTCCGAGGGCTGACCGTATTGTTCATCGAGCGGTTATCGCAGCAGGTCCTCCATGGATCTCTCCGTCCCGCTATGTATCGTGACGAACAGCCACATCTTGGCAATTAATATTTACGATAATAATTACACCTGTAAGCAAGATGGAGAAATGCCCGGCATTTAAAGCCCTAGAAGTCGAGGAACGGAGGGCCGTCGAGCACTTGTCAGCTATTACGCTTGAAGTTCAGTCGTCCCAACTTTGCCATGAGGAACGGGTGAACTGTCAGATCGCTGGTATAGAGCTTGTGTTTCAATCTGTTAAACTTGAGCCGACACATGGGTTTTGGAATAGTAACTGTGTGACACTGGGCGAAATTCTCGCTATGCTCGGCGCCCGCAACATTGATCCGCACCTTTGGAACAGCGGTCCGTGATCAATGATCCTCGAGCCACAGCGGCACCAAGATCACCCGCGTTCGACGCTCCTACCTTCGCGAAGACATCTTCTGCGTTGTTTCAAGCCAGATGCAGATACGATTTTTGCGTTCATCTGGGCCTCGTTCAAGAGTCTTGCTTGGCTAAGGCCTCACTCTGAAGCGAGACATGGCACGCCGCCCACTCGTTAAGAAAGCCACGCGAGGATTAGGCACGTCGAAACTCGCATCCTGAGAAGCCCATTACGGAGTTTGAATTTAATTGTGAAAATTTAAACATAAAAGATATATGCAATTATAGATAGTGGTTTTATTTTAGTTGTTCCCTTCTTCCTCGGTTTGGTGGCTCGCTTCTTCTTCATTGGAGATCTTGGAAATGTCGCAGAGATCAACCTTGACAAATGTTGTGTTGAATTTACTTGGATTTGGAGTTCCTCTGGTTCTTGGTCTGTTGTGTGTGCCTCGAATAATTTCTGTCTTGGGAACCCTTCGGTTTGGATTTCTTTCAGTTGCGTGGGTCATTATAGGTTACTTCAGTATTTTTGACCTTGGCTTGGGGCGAGCCCTCACCCAGGCCATATCGTCCTGTTTAGGGAGTGGCCGAGTTGATCAAATCTATCCCCTTACCGTCAAAACCATGCGCTCCATGGTAATCCTATCTCTGGTGGGCGGTGTAATCCTGTTCCTGGCGTCGCCTTATTTTTTAAAACATGTTTTGAAGATCCAGGATGATTTTATACATGAGGCAATGGTTACAATGTATGTATTGAGCATAAGCATTCCCGCCGTGGTGATGTTTAGCGGTTTCCGTGGCATTCTAGAGGCGGTCGGCAAGTTCGAAACCGTTGCAATTGGACGCATTGTATTGGGAGCATGGACTTTCCTGAGTCCATTAATCGTTTTTATTGCAAATACAAAATTATATGTGGTTGTATTTACTCTTGTAGTTGGGAGGTATGCTGTTTGCTATTTCTTGATGAAAAGAACCGTCTTAGAGTATTCAAAACGATGATATAAAAACAACAATATTAATGCAGACTTAAGCGATATTTTGAAATTTGGTGGTTCGATGACTGTTTCAAATCTGGTGTCTCCAATTATGGTTTACATGGACAGATTTTTTGTGTCCGCATTATGTGGCATGAATGTTGTCGCGTATTATACGACACCTTACGATTTCGTGTCTCGCCTGACATTTATCCCAGAGGCAATTTTTGGTGTCGTCTTTCCGGCAATGTCTAAGCATCATGCGGGCAAGAGCGACGAGCTGGAGCGGCTGTACCGGTCTTCATTAAAATTTCTATGTATATGTATGTATTTAATATCGGGATCTATTGTCGCAATTAGCCCTTTGTTTCTCCGCGTTTGGCTTGGTCCTGAATTTGAACGGCAAAGCTCGCTAATTCTCAGTCTCTTGGCCATAGGGCTATTCGTCAACTCGATGGCGCGCCCGTCCTATAATCTGCTCCAAGCTAAGGAAATGGCTGATCGGACAGCAAAGGTACACTTGTTTGAGCTTCCAATTTACGTCCTAGTACTCATTCTGGCGCTCAAGAGTTTTGGCCTGGCGGGGGCAGCTGTCGCATGGGTTGCTCGAGCGACATTTGATTTTGTACTGCTGTCAATTTTAGCGAATCGCACGCTACCTAGGGCTGGTAGATCCTGTAGAAGTGTTTGGAATCCAATTTTTCTAATGTTTACAATGTTTCTCCTGTCTATAGTGCCCAGCAATTCAATCAGAGTGTCTGGCTGGATTTTCATGATGTTCTTCTGTGTGACATATTTTGGCATGTTTGTTTTGGAAAAATCCGATAAAGACCAAATAAATGCACGCGTGCAATCGATAGGAAGACGTGCTTTTCCAAAACGACCTTAACTTGAGTGACTTACGAAGTCTTCTCGTGTTCCGGGGCGATTTGTTATCCGATCTTCCTGCAGAAAATGGCCGCAGGTCAGATTGAGACTGTACTTTCCGTGTGGACGTCTATGTCATGCTGCCAGGTTGAGCAGCCTGGTGGCGACGGCTTGAATGTCCTCGTCGGTGCCACCCGGGCGTAGAGACTCGCGGATTTCCTCGCTAATACTACAGTTGTAACTAAGGAAAAAGGTTGATAGGCTGGCCATGGGAATCCCCAGGGAGGCTCACCATGGCCAGTACCGGCTCCGCAGTAGGACTTGAGGACGTCCGGGAGTGGGGGCAGCAGCTCGACGAGGTCGCCCGCCGGATCGGGGGCCGCTTCCCCCGCAGCGAGACCCGCGACCGCGTCCGGGCCTACCTCGTAGGCCTCCTCGGCCCCGTCCGGCGGAAGAACGCCTGGCAGGTCGCCGAGCGCATCGGCGATGCCGACCCCTACGGCGTCCAGTACCTCATGGGCCGCGCCGACTGGGACCCCGACGCCGTCCGCGACGACCTCCGGGCCTACGCAGTCGAGCACCTCGGCGATCCCGAGGCCGTGCTGATCCTCGACGAGACCGGGTCCCTCAAGAAGGGGACCAAGTCGGCGGGCGTGGCCCGGCAGTACACCGGCACCGCCGGCCGGGTCGAGAACGCCCAGGTCGGCGTCTTCCTCGCCTACGCCTCCCGCCACGGCACCGCGTTCCTCGACCGCTCCCTGTACCTGCCCGAGGAGTGGACCGCCGACCCGAAGCGTTGCGAGGCGGCGGGCATCCCCGAGGGGACGGCCTTCGCCACCAAGATCCGGCTGGCCATGTCGATGCTCGAGCGGGCGTTCGCCGCCGGGGTGCCGGCGGCGTGGGTCACCGGCGACGAGGTCTATGGCTCCTGGGAGCTGCGGCGTTGGCTGGAGGGCCGGCGGCGGCCCTATGTGCTCGCGGTCCGCTCCAACCAGGGCGTCTGGGTCGGCTCCGGGCAGGAGAAGGTCGCCGCCCTGGCCGGGGCCCTACCGGCGCGGTCCTGGCACAAGATCGCGATCGCGACGGGGAGCAAGGGGCCGCGGCGTTATGCCTGGGCGTGGGTGGAGATCGATCACGACCTCGGGCCGGGTTGGCGGCGCTGGCTGCTGGTCCGCAAGGGCCTGGATGATCGGGGGGAGCTGGCGTACTACATCGCGGCCGGGCCGGGCCGGCCCGCACGACGCTGACGCGGCTGGCCAGGACGGCCGGTTCGCGTTGGTCGGTGGAGGGGGCGTTCGAGGCGGCGAAGCAAGAGGCCGGGCTGGCCGATTACGAGGTGCGGAGCTGGACGGGCTGGCACCGCCACGTCACGCTGGCGCTGCTGGCCCACGCCGTCCTGTCGGCGGTGCGGAAGCTGGCCGATGGGCCGGCGAAAAAAAGTCGGAGGCCGGGCCGGAGCTGATCGCGGTGACGGTGCCGGAGGCCCGCCGGCTGCTGGTCCGCCTGCTGTGGTCACGCCTGCCGGAGGCCGGAGAGGTGCTCGATTGGTCGGAGTGGCGGCGGGCCCATCAGGCGTTCGCGAGGCGCTGCCACTACAAGAGACGCGACGCGCAACCGCCGGATTAGTTACAACTGTAGTACTAAGCATCGCACCACGCCACGCCCGCCGCTAGTCCGCGTGGTTCGGGCGACGCGACGGGCTGTCCCACGGCGAGGCCGACCGGTCCACCAACTCACCGTCCTCCCGGCCCCAGGGCCACGCCTCGGTCAGGGTGAACGTCCACAGGCAGACGTGGAACGCGCCGAGGCTGGTCCGGATGAGCCGCACCTGCTGCTGCCCCGCCCCCACGACCTGCTTGCAGTCCCGGAAGGTGATCTCCAGGCTGAACCGATCGGCCACCATCCCCAGGATCTCGGCCACGCTCGCCTCGCAGTCGGTGCAGAAGTACGCACGCCAGCCCTTCGGCTCGTCCACCAACACCACCCGGATCGCCCCGCCGGCCGGGCGCCAGGTCGCCGTGAACGTCTTGTAACGCTTGACCGCCTTCTCCCCGTACAACTCGAAGGTGTCGGTCGACCACCCGCGACGCTGGCCGGCCCGCTTGGCCAGGTCGATCGCATCCGGGCCGCGCCGCCCCGGCGGCTTCGGCCCGGGCAGGCTGCGCAGGGCCGCGTCCCTGCGGAGCCGACTCACGACCATCATGCCCAGGGCCTTCGCCGGCTTGAGCAAGGCCGCCTTGGCATAGGCCCCGTCGGCGACCACCCACATGGGCTTGCGCAGGAGCCCGAGCCGGGACTCGGCCCAGGTCAGCAGCTCGACGGCCATCTGCAGCTTGGTGCGGAACTCGGGCCGGTGCCTCGGGTCGATGGCGGGCAGGTCTTTCTTGCGGACGTAGAGGCGTGCCAGCAGCGGCAGGGCCGCGACGCCCCGTGCCGGGTGGGCGGCCAGGAGGCCGAGGACGACGAAGACGTGGCCGTAGAGGTAGCGCGATCCGGCCGGTCCGGGCGTGGGGTTGTGATGGATGCCGGCCCCCTGGACGCGCGGGCCGTGCCGCCGGGTGGGTGTGTCGTCCAGGGCGAGCGTGAGCCTCGGCGACGAGGCCAGCAGCGGGCGGACCGCGGCCATGGCGAGCCGCGCGGCGATATCGTCCGCCCTGTTGCCGGCGGCGGCGACGGCGGTGTAACAGGGTCGGAACTCGTCGCCGAGGCCTGCGGCGCGGATCCAGGCGGTGACGGTGCGCCGTCCCCGCGCCAGGACGGAGCCGAGGAGCAGGAGCGCGAGCCTGGGTGCGGAGCGTCGGTCGAGGACGCCGGCGAGGCGCGCGAACCACTGGCATGGGGCGGGCGTCGGATGCGAGGATGTCATGGGGGCCGGCTCCTTACGGGGTGTCAGGAAGTGTGGTAACCGCCATCGTCCCGCTCGGGCCGGCCCCCGTCTACTCGCCACATCTCAACCTTTCGCATACTTCAAGTCGCGGAAAGTACAGCTCGACATCAAAAGGCGGTGTTTCCACGTAATCTTCGGATGCGCAGTGACACCCGCCCCGTTTCCCCCTATGGTGTGATTGCTTACGTCAACTGTCATAGGGGGATTCCATATGCCTACAGAGATTTTCCAGATCGCGGCTACGGGTTTCAAGCACGCCATTGATCTCATTAAGTCCATTAACCACCTCGATAAGTCGGTCAATATCAACGCCGTGAAGATCGAGCTTCAGCAGATCGTTTTGGACGCCCATACGGCACAGACGGCGATGGTTGATCGTATACGCGAACTTGAAGCAGAGGTCACTAAGTTTGAAACATGGGACGCAGAGAAGGAGAGGTATCAGCTTACCGAGATTGCTTCGGGAGTTTTTGCTTATGCTCTGAAAGAGGAGGCCGAGCCTGCCGAACCGTTTCATTACATATGTCAGGCATGCTACCAACATCAGAGGAAATCTATCCTGCAAAAAAAGATTGGCGGCGGCATAGCGCCTATGGAGAGCTACGAGTGTCATGAATGCGATGCTGAGATTAAAGACCATGGCGTGAGAGCAGGCCGCGCACCAGTTGTAGTGTCGAAAAAGCCGCGATAGCCCGAGAAATGCTCGCCTGTATCAACTGTCATAGAGGGATTCCTTATGAATGATCTGCCGAGTAACGCGCTGGCGCTTGTCATGCGCCGTCTCGAAGCATTGGAGTACAAGACGGACGGCGTTTTCGCTTTAGCGTTCGCACTATTTGAAATCTTGCTAGATAAGAAATGCATATCGATAGAAGATGTGACAGAAAAGCTGGGCGCCGTGTATGACGTGATGGATGAGCCATGGAAAAGTGCGCCAACGGGCATTGTCGTGCACAGCACATTGAAGGTTTTGCGAGATTCGCGGAATCAAAACCCTGCTGCGAGCAAGAAGGCGATTCTTGAACTGATTCGCGGAGGGCGCGATCAACCTCCCGGAAAAGGCGATTAATGTCCGAAGTCATAGGACGGCTATCCGATTCGCTCATACTACAATGCCCGAATCAACCGATTAGGTGAACAGTCCGATATCTTATCCATACCCGTCTCTCGTCCCGGAGTTTCTCAAAAATTAGCTCCAAACGTTGTTCAGCGCAAGCGAATTCTATCCAGGCCTGGCATCTCCCCTTCGGGGTTGGCCTATCCGCAACTTGTCAGGCGCTCGATCTTCCGGCGTTAATCGCCCCCATCCCCCGAACGCCCGCACGTCAAAATACCGCAGTAGTCGATAGCGTCGGGCAGGCGGCCGCCCCCGCCTAAAGCATCGCGGCCACCACCTCCTCGGTGGTCAGCACCGCGTTGGCGATGAAGTTGTAATTGACGACGGCCGCCTCGTAGCCGTCGCCAAGATCGGGATGCCTGGGGCCCGCCGTCGCGTCCTTGACCACGGCGACCTCGAATCCCTGCTCGATCAGCTCGCGCAGGTGGCTCTCGACGCAGAGATTGGCGAGCATCCCGGACAGGATGACCCGGCCGATGCGGCGCTTGCGGAGCTGGAGGACGAGGTCGTTGGTCTGCGGCCCCCAGACCTTGTGGGGGCTGACCACGACCGTCTTGCCGTCCTCGATGTAGGGCCTGTACCGGTCGAGCCAGTCGGCCCCGGAGCTGTCCAACCCTTCGAGGCTGAGCGGATCCGGACGGAAGAACTCCTTGCCCTCGAGCATCATCCTCTCGGCCGCCCCGCCGAAACCCCATGCCTGGTCGGCAGGATACAGGTAGTGGGGAGAGATGAAGACCTCGTAGCCGCCGCCCTTGGCGGCCTTGAAGAGGCGGTCGAGGTTCTCGACGGTGTCATTCTCCTTGACGCTCTCGCCGACCAGCCCCCAGGAGACGCCCCTCTCGCTAATACTACAGTTGTATTTAATCAAGGAGGTCGCGCCCCGCGTTTCCTGTAGTGACACTCCTTGGCGTGCTGCTGGTGTGCCCTCCGCCAGTCCGACCACGCCAGCGCACGCTCGGCCGGTTCCAGCCGGCCCCACACCACCCGGAGCAGGAGGATCCTGACCTCGGGCACCGTCAGCGGGATCAGCCGCGGGCCCCCTTTTCGCGCGGCGACGGCCGGGCCGACGACCGCGACCGGATCACCGCCAGCATCGCCAGCGCGAACATCGACAGCGTCACATGCCGATGCCAGCCGGGCCACGACCGCACCTCGTAGTCGGCCAGCCCGCAATCCCCCTTGGCCCGCTCGAAGCACTCCTCCACCGCCCACCTCGAGCCCGCGACCCGGGCCAGCTCCGCCCTCGGCGTGCCCGCCGGCCCGCGGCACAGGTAGTAGGCCCGCTCCTCCGGCCGGTCGCGGCCCCTGCGGACCAGCAGCCGGAGCTGCCAACCCCGGCCGTCGACCTCGCCGAACGGCTCGGCCGCCCAGTCGTACCACCGCGGCCCCTTCGACCCGACCCCGGCGCTCGCCCGGCGCCACGCGCGGGCCGGCAGCCGGTCGGCGATCGCGTCGACCCGATCTCGAGTCCGGCCGTCGTAGAGCCTCAGGTCGCTCCTGACCGCCAGCACGTACGGCTGGCCGGCCGCCTCCAACGCCCGACGGAGGCGTACGTCGCCGCCGTAGACCGCGTCGCCGGTCACCCAGGCCGCCACCACCCCGGCCCGCCGCGCCCGCTCGAGCATCCGCTCGGCCAGCCGCGGCTCGGTGGCGAATCCCTCCTCGGGCGGGATGTGGGCCGCCTCGCGGCGGTCGGGGTCGTCGGCCCACTCCTTCGGCAGGTACAACTCGCGGTCGATGAGCGCCTGCCCTCGGCGGCCGGCGAAGGCCAGGAAGACCCCGATCTGGCAGTTCTCGATCCGGCCGGCGGTGCCGGAATACTGCCGCTGCACGCCCGCGGATTTCGTGCCCTTCTTGAGGAAGCCGGTCTCGTCGACGATCAGCACGCCCCGGGGGTCGGCCAGATGTTCCCGGGCGTAGGCGACCAGGTCGTCGCGGACGCGGTCGGCGTCCCAGTCGGCGCGGCCGAGGAGGTGCTGGACGCCATAGGGGGACTCGTCGCCGGCCTCCTCGGCGAGCTGCCAGCCGTTCTTGCGCCGGGCGTCGGAGAGGAGCCCCGGAGATACGCGATGGCGCGGCGACGGGGCTCGGAACGGGGGAAGAAGCGGGCCAGGCGCCCGCCGATGGAGTCCATCTCGCGGGCCCAGCCGCGGATGTCCACGGCCGCAGGTTGTGCTTGCATAGCTCGGCCTCCGTGCGCAACATCCTACGGGGCCAGGCTTTCAAATACAACTGTAGTACTAAGGACATCGTTCTGGGGATCGATCACGACCAGGGCGGTATCGCCCTTGCTGAATTTCATCGCAAAACTCCTCATCCGGTCCACTCCTTGACGTGCTCGGTGAGGAAGTCCCGAATCAACAAGGCGATCTCATCCCCTTGAATCTCCGGGTGAAGTGCCCGACGTCGATCGGGGGAACTCCTGCTCCTCAGGTGATGAAGCCAATTTGCCCAGGGGGCGGCGATTCGCGGAACTCCATGAGCCGGATCGGCGAGATTATCGCATGTCGGGGCTGTCGTTACATCTATCTCGCAGCGGGATGGCCACGCTTCGCCGCCTTATTCGGCGCAATCGGGGACTCTTCTCGGGCATCTCCCCTCCGGGGCCGGGCTCTCGCGGGCTGCGGTCACTCCGTGACGCCTGCGGCCCCTCCCGATCCCTGACGCCATCAGGGCTGCCGCCCTCGGGGTCAAGGGCCGCTCCGCTGGAGCCCCGCGACTTCCGTGCTCCACTCCGTTACGCGTGTGCAGTCGCGGGTTCCTCCCTTGACCCCTTCACCCGCCCGATGGGTGCTTCCGCCCCCGCCGCCCTTTCGAGTCGCGCGCGCGTTGCACGCTTAACTCAAGGCCAGCATGGGATTCTCAACGGGAGCCAGCATCATGACCGTCTCGACCCTGCCCAGCATCCTGGACAACGATCAGATCCGCCGCTCCGCACCCAGCGTCTTCGCCGCCACGCCCTGGCGGGCCATGTCCGAGAGTTACCGATTCGTCCCCACCATCCACGTCATCGACCTGCTCCGCGACCAGGGCTTCCACCCGGTCAAGGCGAAACAGAGCCGCAGCCGCATCGAAGGCAAGGGGGACTTCACACGGCACATGGTCAGGCTCAGGCATGCCGCCCACCTCGAGTCGACGGAGGCCGAGACGCCCGAGCTGATCCTGTCCAACAGCCACGACGGGACCGCGGCATATCGCTTCAACAGCGGGATCTTCCGCCTGGTATGTTCCAACGGCTTGATCGTGGCCTCGGCCGACTTCGGCGGGATCAGCGTCAAGCACTCCGGCGGGAAGGATTTCGACTCCCGCGTGATCGACGCCACCTTCCGCATCGTCGAGGATGCGCCCAGGACCATGGCCCGGATCGAGGAATGGAAGGCCCTGCCGCTGACCATGCCGCAGCAGCTCGCCTTCGCCTCGGCCGCCCTGGAGGTCCGCGACGCGACCACCGCCATCGAGCCCGCCCAGATCCTCGCACCCCGCAGGAGCGAAGATCGCCCGGCACCGGACGGGACCCGCGACCTCTGGAAAACCCTGAACGTCGCGCAGGAAAGTTTGACCCAGGGCGGCGTGCCCGGCACGGCAAGGTCCGGCCGCCGGACGACGACCAGGCCGATCAAGGCCGTGGACGCCGACATCAAGACGAATCGGGCGCTGTGGAGGTTGGCAGAAGAAATGTCGAAATTGATCTGACCGGCGATTTCGAGGGCGGATTGGACTCGCTCCAAAGAAAAACCCGCGTCCCCTCACGGGGATCGCGGGATTTTCATTATCGCTTCCAGCAGATGCCGCAGCCGCCGCAGGTCGTCGACTTGCCCTTCGCGGTCTCCTGCGGGCAGACGGGCATGCCATCGGTCGATTCCTTCCTGAGGCGCCGGACCCGGAAGACCAGGTCGGCCTGCTCGGGGCGGTCGTCGTTCACCTGCATGTAGGCCAGGCGGATGCCGGGCGGCACCGAATCGGGCAATCCGGTCTCGGCATCCAGGCTGTACCAGAGGCGGCAGCAGCGGAGCCGTGCCATCTCCTCGAGTACCGGGGCGATATCGTGGATGCGCCACGACCGGCTGTAGCCGTAGAACCGCGTCCTCGGGCAGCCCTTCATGACGGCGAGCCATTTCTCCGCGTATTCGGCGGAATAGAAGTCGCCGGCCACATGGACGCGGACGACCAGAGCGCCTCTCCGCTTGATCTCGGCGATCATGCTCGGGGCGAATTCTTCGAGCTTCGATTGCTCGAGGCACCAGCCGAGCCGTTCCTTGACCGCGGGCAGCAGGAACCGGCCTTGGCGGGCATAGCACCCCCGCGAACATACCGAAGTGCGTCCGGGGCAGGTTGCGAGCGCGGGGATCGACCAGAGGTGTATGGCCTCTCCCACCTTCCCGTTGCCCAGCGTGAGCAGCGGACGAATACGATCTTCCACGTTGTGGTCCTCAATGAGGATTCGGGATCGCAAAACAACGTGGCGACCGTAGCGCGGGGCTGGGGACTGCGCAAGCTATATAAGAGATTGACGATGGGATGCGGGGCGTGTTACCCACGTCCTATAGGGCAACAGGCAAGGAGGCACCCGATGGTCGAGACGGCGAGGGAGGACATCGAGCAGATCAACATCAAGCTGGCAGCATTGGAGATCATCATCTCGGCCCCACTCTGGCCGCGCCGCGACGACCTGCAGGAGAGCGGTTGCCGGCTCCATGACGCGATCCTCGAAAAAGCGAAGTCCTACGCCCTGGCGATCGCAGAAGAGCAGTGGCGGACGGCATACGCGATCGCGGGCAGTTGGTCCGCCCTGGCGAATGAGTTCCTGGATTCGACCAAGATCAACGCGGATGACCCATCAGAGCGGGAGGCGAATAACCGGATCCTCGCGGTCTTCAAGCACTACCTGGACGCGGCCGACGTGGAATTGTCGAAACTGGCAGGCAAGGAGCGGCATCAGCCGGAAGCCGCCGCCTGAGCTGGGCGGGACGGACGAGCAAGATCCAGGTGGGCGACACCGTGCGGTATTCGGCGCAGTGGCTCCGCTCGACCGGGCAGTATGCCGGGGACATTTGCCACGCCAGGGGCGAGGTGACGGAGATCAAGCCGCTCGGCGAGACGACGCTCGCGACCATCGCGTGGGACACGCCGAACATCCCGGAGCGGGTGAACGTGGCGAACCTCGAGAAGACGAGGCAGAGGGGGCGGTAGGACTGCGTGGACTCGAATTCAAGGTAGCGGGAGAACCGGTCCTATCGATGGGATTTCTCGGCAGCCCAGGCCTCGGCCAACGTATGCGAGCCGGGGGCGATACGCTCGATGCCGAACCCCACCAGGCCGAAGACCACGGCCATTACAATCGCCGACAGCCACGTCCGACGCACGGCCGATCTCGACCAATGAGGAGCCGATTCGGGGGTGATCGCACGCGACATCGCGCCGAGGAGCACCCCATCGACGAATAGCTCCGCAAGCAGCAGGGGAGAGGTCACAACAAGGTACACGCTGACGATCAGCGTGCAAAGACCCGCGATGAGCACCAGGATCACCAATGCACTCAGGCCGTCGCCCCCGCCCCCGATGTTGCCGAAGTGGCCGAATCCCCCGCCTCCCGATCCTTTGCGCCGGCCCTGGTCCCTGGGGGCCAGGTTCCCGGCAAGGTCCTTACCGATGGCCGCAGCGCCAAAGGCCGCAACTCCTGGCACGAGCAGCCCTTCGGGATCGTCCCGGATCATTGCGGCAGTTACCTGCCGCTCGAGCCACATTCGCAGCATGCCAAGGAAAGTCGCATAGGCGACCCCTACCGCCAGCGGGTAGCGGATCGGCATCCTCGCTACCCCGAGATGGAGCATCGCGACGGAGGAGAGGAATCCGACGCCCAGGGTGACAGAAAGCATCGCGAGCATCACGAGCCGAGGGCGACCCGCCGCCTCCAGATGCTGGCGGGCCTGCTCGACGAGGCGAGTGCGTTCCTTCTGATCTCGCATGTTCCGAGTCCGATGAAAAGGCCTTCTCTCATCAGCCGCCATTCCCACAACCTCGGATTATCACATATCGGAGGGGTAGCTAGAAGACCGGCACAAGGCGACGGGAGTGTGTCGCACAAGGAGGGAAATAGTTGTTGACGCGTTCGCGGAAGCGCGCTACAGCTTATTCATCGACAAACAAGTGTCCGGAGAAACGAATGACCCCGATGGAGACCCTTCAGAAGAAGATAGAGAAGGCTGGCGGAATCAGGAAAGCGGCTATGCTGATCGGCATAAGCCCGAGCTACCTGTCGGACCTCATGAACGGCAAAAGGGGGATCTCGGTCGAGTTCGCGTCGAAGGCCCAGGCTGCGATGGGGGTGGGGGCGCTCGATTTGCTCAAGTGGCAAGCGACCGACGATTGGGAACGCTTTGAGGAACGCAGGAAGAGCAAAGGAACCCAATCATGATCACGAACCTGAACGGCACCGAGTACGTCATCGAGCAATTCCGCGAAGGTTGGGCCTGGGTCACGAAAGACGCCGAAGCCGAGGGCGGATTCCCCGAGCCATATCAGGCCCTGCAGGATGCGATGCGTCATGCCTCGGAAGAGGAGCGAAAGGCGGCAGAGGAAGACGAAGAGGACGACGGCCGCATGAGCGACGTCGAATGGGACTGGAAGACGAGTAGGTTGTAGAACCGGTTGATTTAGATGGGCACGGAAGTATGTCCCAAGGGATGGCGTTCAAGCCGTTGGTTACGCCCCGGCCCGTACCCTTACAAGTCAATCTGCAAACGAAGGAGAGCAAAATGAGCAAGTCGACACTGTACCTATCCACCGCCTCGGAGCTGTTCACGCCGGGCCGCTACCGCACCTGGAAGAAGGGTGACGTCACGAGCCCACTCTGGCTGAAACGCCAGAACGGGACCGACTTCGTCAGGATCAACTCCGAGCGTGACCTGTCGGATTTCGAGCAGTACCTCGCAGGTGCGGATGAACGCTTAAAGGTCGAGTCGTACAACACGTTCACAACCGGAACAGACAAAAATGGCTCGCCGATGATGGTGTTGAACGAGATGGACGAATACGGGGACACCACCAAACGAGCAATTGTTGTGGTGCCGGACCAGAATCTGGCAATGCGGGCCGTCACGATGATCGACCACTATTGTCGGTCGGAAATCTAAGCACGGCGGACAACAAGGAGGGAAACACATGAAATCGAATCACGTCATATCGCTGGCAGCAGTCTTGAGTGCGGCTGCTGTTGCATCCTCAGGCCATGATGGCTGGGGTTGGCTGTTGGTGATCGCCTTCCTGGCGATATAGGATAATCAAGAAAGAATAGGGATAAAGCATATGGACGACCATCTGATTCATGAAGCGGCGCTTCAATTGGCTTACGAGGCAGGACGATGGCAGGGGCAAGTCGACCTAGAAGAGCACTATGACAGGGAGCAATACAGCCAAGTATTCCCTGAGGTCTTTTCGTCACGGCGAACCTCGTCACCCGGCGACCTTGCCTCGACCGGCAGGACGGTCAGGATCAATTTACGATCTGAGCAATGGCGCAAGGGGGTACGAAAGTCAGCGCAAGAGTATCTAGAAAAAGCTAGGTCGCTCTTCACACTCGGAAGCACAGCGGCAAATAGATAACGGCATCGGTTAACGGAGAATAACAATGATGAAAATTGAGAAAAACATCCCACTTCCTCCCCTTTCAGGAGGGAAACCGAAATACCCGTTCGGCGAAATGGAAATTGGGGATTCGTTCTTTTGTGAAGTCAAGAGAGCTCGGCTTGATTCGGCTGCATCCTATTACAGCAAGCGAAACGGGAAAAAGTTCACCGTGAGAAAGGATGGCGATGGTGCTCGCTGCTGGCGAATCGAGTAATGGATTAACGGTACAGGAGAGATGGAGTAGTCAATGGGGTTCAGAGACATAAGTGCGAAGGTGTTCGGTAAATACCAGCATTGCACAGAGTATGATGGTGTGATGTATGCCAACTGCGACTTCACCCGATACGGCAGGGCGCCAGTGAAAGGAGCGATTCCGGCCCCAAGGCAGGAGGAAACGCGAGCCTATGGCACCTACAGGGGGCCGAGCCGGATACGGCGTGAGAAGACATGGGAGGAGCGTCGATCTGAAGAACAACAAGCACATGACCTGCTGGAGCGTTTGGCGCGGGAAGCGGAGCCGGAAGGGCTCGCCAAGCGTGATGAGCTATTCGAACAGGCTCAGGCGGAACATGCAAAAGACGTGGCAGGGTTCAAGTTCGAGTGCAAGCGATGGGGTGATTTTCTGAACGTCTCCACTGCCAGGCTGGGAAACCCTAGAGAACCCAAGAATCGATTCTTCTACGTTGAGAAGCCGGAACAGCACTACAGCACGAGCGTCAATTTGAATCTGGTCACGGCGATACGGCTGATTGAAGGGCACGTCCCAGACATGCAGGGCGAGCTTGGGTACGCATATAACTTGGTGAGCGACAACACGCACGGCGGCACCACGATAGGCGGGACAGGCTTCGGCAATTATCTAGCTCCTTCCGGCCATCACTGGAAGGTGTTTCCCCAATTCCCGCGCATACCGTACAGCAGACCGCTGTTTCAAATGGCGAAGCCCGAAGAAAGAGATCCGGAGAATACGATTTATATGTCCGATCACAGCTATAGCAATATATACACCACTAATGCCTACCCTCGCCCCGCTCACGATGACGTGATTCTCTTTGAAGGGCTCAATGCTCGGCTGTTTGTCCCGGCGGGAAAGGGGCAGGCCGTGTACGAGGCGATCTTGGGGGCGACAGACAAGGTGGAAGGAGCGGATACTGCATGTGCCAACTGATCGTCAGTATGCGGATCGAAGAGAGAAAGGGCTTTGCGTTACCTGTGGAGCACCAGCCAACTGGCGCACTCACTGCGAGTTGCACAGGAAGAAAAGCGCTGTCTACTTTGCAAACGTCAGGCAAAAGAAACAGCAATATGTCTGCCGGCATATCGAGTGCGGGAAAGAGTTCACGGGTTACGGAGACAGAAGGTTTTGCAGCAGGTCGTGTGCGGTCCGGAGCGGTAACCCCTCCGAGAGGTCAAAGAAAGGGTGGGAGAAGCGCGGGCGGAGCGTCAAGATTGAGGCGCAGAGGACGTCACGCTGGCAACCCCGGTGCGAAAAGTATGGTAACAACGAGGCTGCGATGCGGTTCTCTGATTCAGACGGCAACAAGTACTTCTGGTGCAAGCTGTGTTGCGATGAATGAACAATGAAGTAAATGTAGGGTGTTTGCTAATCCTCTATGTGCGTTACTTCGACTTGTCAATCCAAAGTAGGATACCATTGCGTGGCTCGCTGAGCATTGAAGAACTCGTGGTACCGGTTCGAAGCATTAGGCGACGGCGATATAGCACTACAGGCTCTTGTTCATCGAATTGCCTACTGGTGAAGACTCCCTCGCCTTCAATCCATCCTGTACCCGAGTTCCAGTCTTTCTGCTCTATCGTTTTAATCACCTCTCGCCCATCGAGCGAAATTGTGAAATGCCATGTCTCGCCCACTTGCTTCTGCTCCAATGCGATTTCCCGCTTCCCATGTGATATTTGGACGGTCTTGAGTGGGGGAACCGTCCCTTTCCCAGCAATCTGCCGCGTTGCCAAGTTCAGACGATAACCGCCATCGGGCAGGTACACATCCCAATGGTCGTCGTCGATCCAAAGTTCCGAGTGCTTCACGGCAGATACTTTGCTCTCATCGGCGACAACCAACTCTCTCGCGATGGAACGCATCGATTCGATTTGAGGCTTCAAACGAGCGATCTCGGCCCGATGCTTGATAAATGCGATCCAGACAGCAAATTCGGCCGCTAGCAGGAGTAACGTTCGCATTCCTATCTGCCAGCGTTTCATTTTGCCTTCTTCCCGAGTTTTAGCTCGTATGGGATCGGGATCCAAATCTTCTGAGACGAGGAAGGCAGCTTTTGCTTCGCCTCCTCCTGCAATCGAGTGGGTAGGGTCAAGCTCAGGAGCGAAACCTGTTCGTCTGGATTAACAATGGCAATGCTGTTCACCCCCAATTGAGAAGCTTTGAGTTCGGTCCATCGACCTCGCATAAAGTCGGCTAGTGCCTTGTCACCTACGCCATGCCGCATGGACCCATAGAACCCGCTTATGAAGACCTTCATGTTGCCTAATTCATTCTCGCGAAAATTGACGCGTAAGATTGAATCATTGGACTCGACCGACTTAGAATTGAAGCATTCGCTATCACCATTCCACAAAGAAAATTGGTATTTCGGGGGGAAGTAGATTCTCCATGCAAAGTGAAATGGTTCGCCAGTATCAAGTGCGACTACCTGCAATTTGCTTGGATCATCAATTGCCAAGTCTCCGACTGAACGAGCCAGGCGAGAATGTTCCTTCTTGAGCAGTGACCGCTCCCGCCCGCTGGTCCAAGCCAGGAAACCGCCGAGGAGGATCGCAATGAATAGAATCAGATCAAGTGCTTTACGTCCCGTTCTACTCCTTAGGATATTCAAAGCGAGCTTACATATTCGGCATCTAGTATTGGGGTAGAAGCCCCTTGAAACAATGGACTGCTAGGATTAAATGGGGATACGTGAATCATCGACTCCGAGACTCGATCGCGAATGAGATGTCGCAGTTATGGACGAGGGATAGGGATAGCGTCGTCGCAACGAATGGGTCTTCTACTGCTCGAGATTAGGCAGGTCGCCAGTCTGCAAAGGAGCCACCCCTCGAAAGGCCTGAGTGAAGATCCAGTTCAAAGGGAATCCAACGATCGGTGAGTGGGTCCCAGGATTCGCCCTTGAGGAATTGGCCATCGACCTGAAGAGCCTGCATGCCGTCCCAAGAGATGCGATCGCTCATCCAGAGCGTGCCGTCAGGACCAATGGCCTCGAACCAAAGTCCGTTGCCAAAGAGTACACCCAGGCCCGGAACTGGGATGACGATCTCGACTTGGCCGCCGAAGTGCTCCCGCTGTGCTTGGTCATCGGGGTCTACGATATAACCCTGACCGCTGGCAATAACGATAAACCGATTTCCGTCAGGGTGCTCGATGACTGAATCAATGCCCCCGAGCCCAGGCTGGAAATTCCCGACCCAATGGCTTCCTCGCGAATTAGTGAACCGGACAATATAACCTATGGTGGACCCCGAAAACTGGACCATCTGTTAAGCTACTCAGACGGGTCTGAGGAGGAGGACGGATGGCGAGGAAGCGGCAAGTCCACACGGCGGCGTTCAAGGCTCAAGTCGCCCTGGCGGCCCTCAAGGGAGACCGCACGATCAACGAGTTGGCCGGCCACTATGGCGTCCATCCCACATCGATCCATGGCTGGAAGAAGCAGCTCATCAGCAGTGCCGAGGAGGTCTTCGGGAGTCCGGCCAAGGCGGCCTCGGCTGACGCCGAGGCACGCCAGGCCGAACTCTTCGAACAGATCGGGCGCCTCAAGATGGAACTCGAGTGGCTGAAAAAAAAAGTCGCCCCATTCAGTTGAGGACCGAAGGCCCTTGATCGAGCCGGATCATCCCCGGTTGAGCGTGCGCCGCCAGTGCGAGTTGCTGGGGCTGAGCCGATCGAGCCTCTACTACCGACCTGCGGGTGAGTCGCCCGAGGACCTGCGCCTGATGCGGTTGATCGACGAGCAATATACGGCATGCCCGTTCTACGGCAGCCGCAAGATGACCGCCTGGCTGGAACAACGAGGTGAGGAGGTCAATCGGAAGCGAGTACAGCGCCTGATGCGGAAGATGGGCCTGGAAGCGATCTATGCCAAGCCCAGGCTGAGTCAGGCCGGGAGAGGCCATAAGATCTACCCTTATCTCTTGCGAGGTGTCAAAGCCCGGCGAGCGGACCACGTGTGGAGCACGGACATCACTTATGTGCCGATGAGTGGAGGGTTCATGTACCTGGCGGCGGTGATCGACTGGTACAGCCGGTACGTGATCGGCTGGCGGCTGTCGAACACGCTGGACGGCTCCTTCTGCCTGGAGATGTTGGAAGATGCCTTGAGGTCGGGGAAGCCCGAGGTGTTCAACACGGACCAAGGGGTCCAGTTCACGGCCGAGGCGTTCACCGGGAGGCTTGAGGCGGCCGGGATAGCCGTGAGCATGGATGGACGCGGCAGGGCATTGGATAACGTGTTCGTCGAACGGCTCTGGAGGACCGTGAAATACGAAGATATTTACATCCAAGGCTACGAGACGGTGCCGGAGCTGCAGCGAGGGTTGAGGCGATACTTCGGCTTCTATAACGAGGATCGGCTCCACGAATCCCTGGGGTACCGGACTCCAGGGACGGTCTACCGAGCGGACAGAGCCACGACGGCCTGATTGGACAGTAGCGAAGGATCGCCGTTTTTTGGTCTAGACAATGGGGTCCACCTCAACCTTCGCGGTGAGTCCCACCGCCGGTGGCCGAGAACGGCTCGGAAACCTGCCCATACGCCGGCAGGCCGGTCAAGACTTCGAAGCGAGACACGGTTTCCTCCGCCGCCCAATAACTGCTTACAAGGTTAAACGAGAGCTATTTCTAGCGCCTCCGGACAAAATCAACAAGCCTTTATGCCCAGAGACAGCCCCCCTACTGCATAGGCCGAAGCCGGAGAAGTCAGATTCCGTCTACCCGACAAAGGGTTGAGATATCGTTGAGGAAATCACCCTCTGTTCAAAAGCACGCTCTACTGAATTCCTAATGCCCTCGTGACTTTTTAACTCAAGCCACAGGGCCCTAGAACCATCAGCGGCTCTTTCCTATTCTATTTTCGCGGCAATCGCATCCATTCATGGTTCGCATTTACGGTCCGCTTCTGTTCTACGAGGAAGTAAGTTCAAATGCCGAAAGAGAAGCTTAAAACTCTCAGGGCTGGGAAATGGCAACTACTAACTGTTGGAATCTTGTCGGGGTCGGGGCTCGTTTTTATGTGGCACTACTTCCGCCATGACCACATGGCTGACCTTTTGGCTCGTCGGCCGGGCGTCGAGCTGATGGAGATCGATCTCGAGGTCTGGAAGTCAGCAATTGGAAAGAAGACTACCGTCAAAGTAAGAGATAAGGAGTCGCTTCGTTATATTCAGACGTGCGGGTATGGTTTAGATAAAGACGATAACAGCTTCTATCAATCCGCTCTCACGCAACTGGATGCTAGTTTCGTTTTTGAGGACGGATGTCGGTACAGCGCAATTGTAACAGTATCAAGTGGCCGCACGCTCTTAATTATCACTTATCCTTTGACTTGGACTACCGACGCCATCTACGATCAACGGTATCTGATAAAACTCGAGCCTTCCAAGACGAAATACCTTCTCAACTTTTTCGAGGAGCTCGGTCTCTATAAATGGGCTAACTGAGGTTTGATCGAACGATTGCTCCAATTATGGAAATAGTAATATGATCTGATAGTCGCGATAGTGACACGAGGTAAATGGCGTGATAGTCGACGCATTCCCGCTCGAGGTGATCTTTAATCCCAAACAATCAGCGCGTCCTGCCCGTCTTGTTGAATCTGCCCAAACCACTTGATGAGTTCCAAGATTAAAGTCCTGCCAGAATCAGTCAAGCCAATCACCATTTTCTTGGCAAGTTCATCCGGATAGCCTTCAGGCAGTGCCCTCCTAAATTCTGCACCCCTCTGAAAAACAGGGATCATCGCAGCCAGGTCATCGTTACTAAAGAACGTGTAGAAAGACCAATCCGTGCGAAAGGCGTCACCGAACATAGGCGTGCCTTGGATGAGCCCATTCATCCAAGTAAAATACGGGATGCCACATTGTTTCGTCTTCGAGAAGCCACATTCTGCTAATTCGCGATAGAGTTCCCCAATCGCTCCGTAAGGGCAATGTGAGGATTCAATGGTGAGGTCCAAGTGATCGTCACGCGCAATAGCGTGGGCGAGGCAACACATCGTGACAATGTGGGGCTCCGTTTCCATTTGAACCGTCAACAACCTGCCGTCATCGGGTACCGATGGCGCCTCGCGATCCTGCCGCAAGGGAAATCCATCCATGACAAGGCGACGAAGCCATGCCTGTGCCTTGGAATGGGCCGGCTCGCTTGTCAGAGCGTCGGAGATTAGCGCCTCCGCTTTCTCCAGTAAAGCAGAATCCTTGCTGCCGATGGTTTGCTTAAAGCCTTCCAGGCTCCAACCTTGGAGATTCATACGGAGTGCCACTGTGATCCTGCTCCCTTAAATTGTGGACACGACACGAACTCGGGTGTGCATGAATATGATGGCAAACCAACCATCGGACTGCAATTCTTAATGGTTAAACTATCAGGTCCCATTTCGAGATGTGCATCGACGTGTTAGGCTGTCTTTGGATTCGCTCAAAAGTTCACGGAGGGTCATCAATTGAATCGGTACTGGAGAATGCATTGCAAGTTCTGTCGCAGATGTTGTGTATCCAGTGTTTGTGATCATCAATCCGGTTCGCATGCTGGCCACGACGCAAGAGCCGATTAGCCTCTGCACATCACCGATTCCAAGTCGCCCTTGAGCCGTGTATTTTTTCACGACTACAGCCGTTTCACCACTTGGAAGATTCAGGATAATGTCGAATCCGCTCTCATGGCGGCCGTAAAGGATTACCGTATCAAAGCCCATTTCAGAAAGCATTTCGCCGATCAGTCTTTCGAAGTCTCCTGGAGAAATCTGCTCCAGGAATTCTGGGTCGTCCATTGCTTGATGTAATTGCTCTCGAGCTGACTCAAATATGCGTCTCTCGATCTTGTTCTTCGAGGCACTTGCCTTGATCCAATGAACGATTTCTTCGATTGCCCACGGACCGAAATCGCGGATCACGAATGCAGGGATTGACGACAAATCAAAAGGGATCTCCGATGGATTTTCACAAAGCAACATGACTTGCCTTCCCGCACCGATCGCATATCCAATTTCCAACATCACATTGCCGTTAGCCTTCTGAGAATCCATGATCGCGATCAATAAGTCAGCTTTTTTGATGGCCGAGAGAATCGATGCTTGCCAGTTTGCGTCAACTCGAAGTTCATCTGCTCGCACAACTTCGATTTCTCGAGACGACAACTCAATCCTCAGCATGTGAGAGAGTTCGTCAAAGGCATGCCCTGGACGCGGGGAAGAGAGAAAGACTTTTATCATTGTGGAGTTCCCGTAGCCCGTGTCAAAGCCCAAAAATTATAGAGACATGCATCCTTTACCTTGGCTTCTTCTCCGGTTTCCGTGCCATATTGGGTTAAGCTTTCAAGTACCGTCCGCGTTTGCGAGAGTTTTTGATCGATAAGCTCACAAAGTCGATCGGCGGTTTCCTGGATTACTCTTTCACGAATCCCGGAGAGCGAGACGCTCGTGGAGAGATGCTGGCGACGTAACTGCACATTCCATCCATTGCAAGATTGATGCTGCCATTGGCCGACCGCAGGTTCGTAATTTGCTGCACCAATCGCATTGCACATAGTTGAGATAATCGACTTAATTTCCCCAGCAGACCATGTCACAGCTCCGAGTTCAGGGGACGGCAAGGTTTCCATATCGTAGATGAAAAGGCGTCCATTGTCTGACAGTCTTGAGAGAGAATCAAATAGGATCGAAGCTAGGCGTTTTGGAAAAATCTCGTGAACAGTGTTGGTGAGTGTAATGAACTCAAATCGTTGGTCCGGTGGAAACGCGGCTGAAAATCGGGATATTTCTCCAATCTCAAAGCGTACAGCTTTCATTCTCAGACTTTCAGATACTCGCTTTGCATTCCTCGTGTGTCCATTGTCAATATCATAACCGTGATAACATATTTTTGCACGGTAACTGTCTGATAAATTGGTCTTAAGATTGGCAATAATTTGCCCCCGGCCACAAGCAATGTCTAGCCAGTTTACAGACGTGACGATCGGATCTGACAGGATATCTTGGAGCAGAGTCAGGGCTGCCTGATGCTGCACGAGCATTCGTTCAGGATTAAAGTAAGCATCCGAATCGCTAATCGAGTTCATCGAATCTTTCAACTCGCGAAATGGTGCATCTAATAGTGTTTCGGAATGCTTCCTGACAGGCGAATAATGATTATCGGAATGGCGCTACGCAAATACCGCTTGACCGTCCCTGCCATTTGCGCTACGCAAACAGGAAACTAAAACGCTCACGCATCGCATGACCCGCATAGACATCATCTCCCTCGGCCAGGCCCACCACGGAACCGTCCACTGGATCGGCCCGTTCGCGAAGGAACTCGGCTACAGTTTCTCGCAGCTCTCCAGGGTCGTCAATGGCCTATACCCCGTCAGCCGGCGGATGCAGCTCGAGGCCGAGCGTTTGAAAAGACTCCCGGGCAATGAAGCCCGGCGAAGCAAATAGGAGGAACTATGGGAGACGCAGTCAACCACCCAAATCATTACAATTCGCATCCATCTGGCGTTGAGACCATTACGATTACCGAGCACATGACGTTCAACGTCGGGAATGCGATCAAGTATCTCTGGCGTGCCGACCACAAGAACGGTCTCGAAGACCTTCGAAAGGCCGCCTGGTATGTGAACCGCGAGATCGAGCGGCTGTCGGAAGAAACCATCAAGAAAGTCCCGTCCGATGCAGCCGCTTGAGAAGATCGCCGTCCTGGACCACGGCTTCGTCCGCCTGGTCGATTCCATGGGAACCGACCTCAATGTCGTCCGGGCTGCTCGCGTCAGCTACGACGCCGCCTGGAGGGCAGGGGAGGACCAGGGCAGCGACGCCCGGCTGATCCGCTACCTCTGGAAAAACCACCACACGACGCCGTTCGAGGCCGTCTCATTCACGTTCGAGATCAAGGCCCCGATCTTCGTCTTCCGGCAATGGCACCGGCACCGCACATGGAGCTACAACGAGCTCCCGGCCCGCTACCGCGAGCTGCCGGAGGAGTTCTACCTGCCGAAGCCTGAACACGTCGGGGTTCAATCCGCGAGCAGCAAGCAGGCTCGGGACATCGACACAGCATCCGTAGATGCGGACTCCGCTCTGATCCTCCAACGCGAAGCCGAGGTGGCTCACGCCCGTGAGACGATGGAGGCCTCGTTCAATCAGTACCGCCGGTTGCTTGAGGGCGGCTGGCCCAAGGAACTAGCGCGATCGGTCCTGCCCGTGGCAACCTACAGCCACATGTTCGCCACGGTGAACCTGCTCAACCTGCTCAAGTTCCTGACGCTCAGGTGCCACGGCCACGCCCAGTACGAGATTCGCGTCTACGCCGAGGCGATGCGCGAGCTGATTCGGCCGATCGTGCCGGTCTGCCTTGACGCATGGGAAGATTCGGTTCGTGGCGAGGCCGCATGAGCGGAGCACCAGATACGGACTCGGGTACTCAAGAACGTCCTAGCGTCACCATCGGCGCACAGACAGCCAATAGCATCGGCGTGAGCGTAACAACCAAGAACGGCTCCGCATGGCTTGTCATTGGCCATGATGGAATCATTATCACGCCGAAAGGTCTTGAAGTTGAGGTAAGGCCATGATCGTTACATGGACTCTTTTGCTTGCGAAGAAATTCGACGTCATTACGGACGAAGATTTCCTATACGCAGCCTTGATAATCTTTGCCATACCAATTGACGCAGTTATGCTCTTCTCGTTGGGATGCAAAATCTTATGAGAACCGATTCGCTGATCGAGTATGCATTAAACACGCTTTCGACTCTTCACCACGAGGACTGTACTTTCCGTGAGAATGTATATGTCATGCTGCCAGGCTGAGCAGCCTGGCAGCGACGGCCTGAATCTCCTCCTCGGTGGCCCCCGGGCGTAGAACCGCGCGGATTTCCTCGCCCAGCAGCGCATGACGCCACGCCCGGCGCTTATCCGCGTGGCTCGGGCGACGCGACGGGCTGTCCCACGGCGAGGCCGAGCGGTCTACCAACTCCCCATCCTCCCTCGACCACGCCCACGCCTCGGTCAGGGTGAACGTCCACAGGCAGATGTGGAACGACCCGACGTTCGCACGGATCAACCGCACCTGCTGTTGCCCGGCCCCGACGACCTGCTTGCAGTCGCGGAAGGCGATCTCCAGGCTGAAGCGATCGGCCACCATCCCCAGGATCTCCGCCACGCTCGCCCGCGTGTCGGTGCAGAAGTACGCCCTCCATCCCTTCGGCTCGTCCACCAGGACCACCCGGATCGCGCCCCCGGCCGGCCTCCAGGTCGCCGTGAACGTCTTGTAGCGCTTGACCACATCTTCCCCGTAGAGCTCGAACGTGCCGGTGGACCAGCCACGACGCTGGCCGGCCCGCTTGGCCAGGTCGATCGCATCCGGGCCGTAGGTCGGGGCCGGGCCGCGTCGGCCCGGCGGCTTCGGCCCGGGCAGGGTCCGCAGGGCCGCATCCCTGCGGAGCCGGCTCACGACCGTCATACCCAGGGACTTCGCCGGCTTGAGGAACCCCCTCTTGGCATAGGCTCCGTCGGCAACCACCCAGATCGGCAGGCCCAGCAGGTCGAGCCAGGACTGGGCCCATCGGAGCAGCTCGACGGCCATCTGCAGCTTGGTGCGGAACTCGGGCCGGTGCCGGGGGTCGATGGCCGGCAGGTCCGCCTTGCGGACGTAGAGTCGGGACAGCAGGGGCAGGGCCACGACGCCCCTGGCCGGGTGCGTCGCCAGGAGCCCGAGTACGACGAAGACGTGGCCGTAGACGTAGGGGGAGCCGGCCGGGCCGGGGGTGGGGTTGTGATGGACGCCGGCCCCCTGGACGTGCGGGCCGTGCCGCTTCGTCGGGGTGTCATCCAGGGCGAGGACCAGCCGGGTGGACCCCCGGAGCAGCGGCCTGACCGCCGCGATGAGCAGGCGTGCGGCGATGCGATCGGCCTCCTTGCCGGCGGCGGCCGCGGCGGTGTAGCAGGAGCGGAACTCGTCGCCGAGGCCGGCGGCGCGGATCCAGGCGGTGACGGTGCGTCGGCCGCGGGCGAGGACGGCGCCGAGGAGCAGGAGCGCGAGCCTCGGTGCGGTCCGGCGATCGAGGACGTCGGCGAGCCATGCGAACCACTGGCAAGGGGCGGGCGTCGGATGCGAGGATGTCATGGGGGCCGGCTCCGCTCGGGGTGTCAGGCAGTGTGGTAACCGCCATCGTCCCGCCCGGGCCGGCCCCCGTCTACTCGCCACATCTCAACCCTACGCATACTTCAAGTCGCGGAAAGTACAGCGAGGAGCAACGCTACAGAGAAACGAACCGTGTGCTGCGTGGCCTCGACGGAGACTTTCCGATAACCGCACTGGCGGCCAGCGGCACCATCGTCACCTCTGTTGTCCGACTCCTTGACGCATTTCTCGGGGACGAGATCGCCAGCTACTTCCTCTTCGAGGCCAACAACATGAAAGACGGAGGAGAGATCGTCGAGCCAGACGGACGAGAATGGCCTATCTGCTCGCTCGAAGATGTCAAAGCCTATATCGATAGAGAGAAAGCCGCATGAGCACACGACCGCCAATCTCGTCACCGCTGATGGAAAAGCTACGCATCGCAGAAAATGCGCTGGCTCGTATCCAGAGGGATGCGGAATATTGCTATGGCAAACCGTTTGACTGGACGGCACGGCTAGGTCAAGTTGCGAAGGAAGCCATTGCAGCCATGGGAGATTGCTCTGTCTGTAGCTATGATACTGAACCGCAGTACGACCGTTTGATCGCTGACGAACAAGTTGCGTACGAACGCCACAAGCAAGCGAGTGGGTATTCAGTTATGTGAGGGGTGCGATCTGATGCGGAATCGTCCCCGCAAATGGTTGCCCACAACGGTGACAACGTTGCCCCTCCCAATCCCATCTGTAGTGAGATTCCATTGCCCAAGAGATTTTCGGATACAAAAGACTCGCACTTTGTGGAAATGCTTCGAGCCGGAGCTAACAATCTCTGCACAGAGCAGCTATGGAAAGACCTATGTGCTGAGGCAGCAGTTAGGCTGGCCAGGACAACGGAGCCGGTGTCGCTTAAAGACGCTTTCCAGAGATTTCAAATAGGTGCCGGAAAGTGGCGTGACTACCGTGACATTGTGCATGATAACACCCCGATGCACGGCGATGAGATTAAGAGCGGAGTCAAAGCCGTCCTGGACGCAGCAGGAGTTCCGTATGTGGATTAAGAAGCTCTTCTGCCGCCATCGTTGGGAAGACCCCATAGGATATTATCGCGAGGAGGACAAGAGTATAGTCTGGATTGAATATCCCAGCGAAACCGTTTTATTGTGCAGATGCTCGAAATGTGGGGCTATTGCTGGCAGAAATTTGGACGAAAGATATGGAAGCGAAGTATGAGTAATCAAATGGAAATAGAGAAACTAAAAGCCTGTCTCTGTGGGGGCCATCCTGTTTTTAAGGATAAATGCGACACATACTCAGTGGAGTGCGACAGATGCGGCAACAGCACGGGGCTTTGCCATATCCCACCCCACGCAATCTCAATATGGAACACCCGTTATGCAGGGGATGAATCAGCGAAGACACGCATCGAGGCCACGGGCAACGCCATAGGTGAACCCGACCTCGCAGTCGATACCTGTCGAGCTGATTGCGTTCAGCCATTCCCAGCGCCAAATATCGATGCCCGGCCAATAGAGGATTTTAACCACTATCTAAATAGCGTACCTTACATCAGGGCATTTGACGATTATCCAAGTTCTCCCGCACGCTTTGCGGAACTTTTAAAAGATAATCGACTACCGGGACCTGAACAACCCGCTTCAGATACGCACCGCAAGCTTGACCCCGCATCCAAAGAAATCTTTGCCGAGGGGATTTTGACAAGCTTGGCGGCGGCCCAAAGGCTTAACCCCGATGCTGCTATCCACACGTCTGAACAGCCATGCTTTGACGTCGGGCTAGTAAAGATCTGTACTTTCCGCGACTTGAAGTATGCGTAGGGTTGAGATGTGGCGAGTAGACGGGGGCCGGCCCGGGCGGGACGATGGCGGTTACCACACTGCCTGACACCCCGAGCGGAGCCGGCCCCCATGACATCCTCGCATCCGACGCCCGCCCCTTGCCAGTGGTTCGCATGGCTCGCCGACGTCCTCGATCGCCGGACCGCACCGAGGCTCGCGCTCCTGCTCCTCGGCGCCGTCCTCGCCCGCGGCCGACGCACCGTCACCGCCTGGATCCGCGCCGCCGGCCTCGGCGACGAGTTCCGCTCCTGCTACACCGCCGCGGCCGCCGCCGGCAAGGAGGCCGATCGCATCGCCGCACGCCTGCTCATCGCGGCGGTCAGGCCGCTGCTCCGGGGTCCACCCGGCTGGTCCTCGCCCTGGATGACACCCCGACGGAGCGGCACGGCCCGCACGTCCAGGGGGCCGGCGTCCATCACAACCCCACCCCCGGCCCGGCCGGCTCCCCCTACGTCTACGGCCACGTCTTCGTCGTACTCGGGCTCCTGGCGACGCACCCGGCCAGGGGCGTCGTGGCCCTGCCCCTGCTGTCCCGACTCTACGTCCGCAAGGCGGACCTGCCGGCCATCGACCCCCGGCACCGGCCCGAGTTCCGCACCAAGCTGCAGATGGCCGTCGAGCTGCTCCGATGGGCCCAGTCCTGGCTCGACCTGCTGGGCCTGCCGATCTGGGTGGTTGCCGACGGAGCCTATGCCAAGAGGGGTTCCTCAAGCCGGCGAAGTCCCTGGGTATGACGGTCGTGAGCCGGCTCCGCAGGGATGCGGCCCTGCGGACCCTGCCCGGGCCGAAGCCGCCGGGCCGACGCGGCCCGGCCCCGACCTACGGCCCGGATGCGATCGACCTGGCCAAGCGGGCCGGCCAGCGTCGTGGCTGGTCCACCGGCACGTTCGAGCTCTACGGGGAAGATGTGGTCAAGCGCTACAAGACGTTCACGGCGACCTGGAGGCCGGCCGGGGCGCGATCCGGGTGGTCCTGGTGGACGAGCCGAAGGGATGGAGGGCGTACTTCTGCACCGACACGCGGGCGAGCGTGGCGGAGATCCTGGGGATGGTGGCCGATCGCTTCAGCCTGGAGATCGCCTTCCGCGACTGCAAGCAGGTCGTCGGGGCCGGGCAACAGCAGGTGCGGTTGATCCGTGCGAACGTCGGGTCGTTCCACATCTGCCTGTGGACGTTCACCCTGACCGAGGCGTGGGCGTGGTCGAGGGAGGATGGGGAGTTGGTAGACCGCTCGGCCTCGCCGTGGGACAGCCCGTCGCGTCGCCCGAGCCACGCGGATAAGCGCCGGGCGTGGCGTCATGCGCTGCTGGGCGAGGAAATCCGCGCGGTTCTACGCCCGGGGGCCACCGAGGAGGAGATTCAGGCCGTCGCTGCCAGGCTGCTCAGCCTGGCAGCATGACATATACATTCTCACGGAAAGTACAGCTCTATCTGATTAAATGCAGTCAGGGCGGCTTTTCGTACAACAAAATGGTGAGCATTTTTGAGATGGGAGAAATGCTAACCCGGATATTTCATACGCCGCAGGGATTAGAGGTGACGTGATGGCCTTACTCGTTGTAGAGTTTGGGTTAAGAGTCTGTCCCATAAGGTGAACAACAGGACACGGGGCATCGTAAAGGTGGTATGAGCACGCACCAATACCCCAGCGACCTCACCGACGCGCAGTGGGGCCTGATCGAGCACCAGATCCCCGACGGGCCAGGCGGCGGCAGGCCGCGCACCACCGACATGCGCCACGTCGTCGACGCCATCCTCTACATCCTCCGCACCGGATGCCAGTGGCGATACCTCCCGGGCGACCTGCCGCCCAAGAGCACCGTCTGGCGCTACTTCGACCGCTGGCGGTCCGACGGCACCCTCGACTCCATCCACGACTCGCTCCGCCGCAAGGTCCGCTCCCGCGAGAAGCCCTACCGACCCCGGACCACGGCGAGCGTCGACAGTCAGTCGGTCGACACGACCTCCGGCGGCGAGCAGCGTGGGCGGGACAACGCCAAGAACGTCGACGGGCGGAAGCGTCACATCGTCGTCGACAGCATGGGCTTGCTTCTCGCCGTGCTCGTGACGGCCGCGTCGGTCGACGACGGGGCGGCGGCCCCGGCGCTGTTCGCCCGCCTGGAGGGCCAGCCGATGGGCAAGGTCGGGCGGATGTTCGGCGACTCGAAGTATCACAACTTCACCCTGTACGAGTGGTTGGGCGAGCACACGAGATGGGGCCTGGAGATCATCCGGCGCCCCGAGGGCAAGAAGGGCTGGGCGAAGTTGCCGATCCGCTGGGCGGTGGAACGCACGTTCGCGTGGCTGGGCCGCTGCCGGTGGCTGAGCAAGGACCGGGAGAGGACCGTCCTGTCGAGCGAGTCGTTCATCAAATTGGCGATGGTCCAATTGATGCTCCATCGGCTCGAGCCGTCGGGCGAAGAGGCCGAGTTCCGCTATCCAAGGGCATTAGCCGTTTGATGTCCCGTATAGCTCCGCACTACTTATGGAACAGACTCCAAGAGCAAAGCCATCGCATGACAGACTTTAACCGCAAGCCTCATCATTTTTCTACCTTGGGTTCCCGCGGGTGTGGCAAAAGATCCTGGCGGACTCAACCCGTTCGCCGTAGCTGTGTTTGCCAGTCTTCGTCCCACTGGTCGCTTTGGGTCAATGCTTCCAGCGCCATGAGCGCCTCGGCATTGGCGCTGTCCCAGCGCATGCCCGACCCTTTCAGCCGCGCCGTCAGCGTCTTGCATGTCGCCTCCGTCGGACCGCTGCCGATCTGCCAGCCCTTGGACCGGGACTCGGGATAACGGATCATCTCCCGCCGCTCGCCGATGTAGTTCACCAGCCGATCCGCCGCCGGACGGCCCTGCTTCAGAGCCACGCGCCACCCCAGCAGTCGGGTCCAGGCCGCCTCGTAGCCCTCGTGCTTGAAGACGTGCAGCAATCCGCCGGCCCACTCCTTGCCCGCCTCGTCATCGTCGCCGTAGATCGCCCGCCGCGCCTTGTGAACGTTCTCGCCGAGATGGTAGAAATCCAATCCCAAGGCATCCAGGGGCAGGCCCTGACGCTCGACCTGGTTCCGGATCCACGGAGAGCCGTCGACGTTGCCTACCTTCTCATCGGCCCGGTCCAACCGGACACGGCCGGCTTCTCGCCGCATCAGACGCCCGGCCGCCTCGCAATCGCCCCGCGTGCCGCAGACCAGCCGATGGTCCTGGGTCTCGTCGTAGATGGCGATGATCTTGAACTCCTTGTAGGACTGGTCGGCGCCCGACTTCCTCGCGGGCAACGGTCGCGCCTTCCTCCCGCGCCGCCGCCGCTTCTCCCTGACCTCCTTCCGTCGCGACGCCTTCTCGGCCTCGGTCACCAGCGGCACCATCACGCCATCGCTGCCGACATAGATCCGCGTGGCCTTCCCCTCGGTCTTGCAGTCGGCCGCCGACCAGCCCAACGGCAGTCCTCCCGACCGCTGCGCCTGCAGGACTCGCCTGCCTTCGGCCTCGACGAGCACCCGGAGCGTCTCGCCGCTGAGCTGGACCTGCGCGGTGCGCTTCAGGTTGGCCGCGGCCTTGTCGAAGTTCTTGCCATCGCCGTTGAGCCGGCAGGCCATCTCGCGCACGCCCAGGCTGATCGTGCCCTCGACCATATCCAGCCAGGCGTCCATCGGCGCCGTCGACCCTTCGTCCGGGGAATGCCAGCGCCGTCGCCGGAGCCGCACCCGGCCATTGATCGTCAGCACGGTGAAGTCTTGCCGGCCCTTATTCCGCTTCGCCTTGCCGGTGTTCGGGTCCTTCGGAGGGGGGGGAAGCGGCTTCCGCCGCATCCACTCGCATCTGCAATCCCTTCTCGAAGGCCTGCTGGCGCAGGCCCGCGAACAGGTCGCGGACCTGCTCCTCGCTGCCCGAGATGATGTGCCCCGGCGGAGCGTCGTTGATCGCGTCGGCGACCCGACCGAGCATCGCCTCCATCTTGGCCCGCATCTGTGCGATGAACTCGTCGCGTGAGAGTTTCGGCTCGGGTGACATGGCAAAGACCTCCGATGGGAAAGAGTCCCTGCCTATCTTGACTAACCCTCAAGCCTGGCGCAGGATTATTTGCCACACAAATTCCCGCGCCATCGTCACCAACTTCCTGGGTGGTCGGCTGACCACCAATGCGGGTGCCTGCTCCTGCGCGAGGTCTCTGAAGTGGACCCCTATGTCCAGACCACTCATACGGAATCTTCTGGATCAGAAACGTTACAATAGAGGGGTGATCCACGATTGGAGGGTATCACCATGGCCCGACCGCGTCTGCCGATCGCCCCTCACCTGACTCACGACGAGATCTCCCTCCGCTATCGCGCCTGCCGCTCGGGGTTGGAGAAGACCCACTGGCAGGTCCTCTGGCTCCTGACCGGGCCCGACTCCCCCACGCCGGAGCGCGTCGCAGGCGTCGTCGGCCTCTCGCCCGGCTGGGTCCGGAAGGTCCTCAAGCGCTGGAATGCCGACGGGCCGGATGGCCTGGCGGATCGCCGCGCCCGGACCAACGGAGGCCGGCCCAAGCTCACCGACGACCAGCAGATCGACCTCTGGGATGCCCTCCGGCATGCGCCGCCCGACGGCGGCCTCCGGAGCGGGCCCAAGGTCGCCGCCTACGTCCGCGAGCGGCTGGGGGTCGTCGTCTGCAAGCAGACCGGCTGGGCCTGGCTGCGCGGCCTGGGGATGTCGCTGCAGGTCCCGCGACCGAGCCACACGGAGGCCGCCACGCCCGCCCGTCGGCGGGCGTGGAAAAGACGCACTGGGAGACCGGCTCGAGGGCCTGCGGCGGGACCACCCCGATAAGGTCGTCGAGCTCCGGGCCGAGGATGAGGCCAGGCCGGGCCTGAAGCCGATCTCCCGTCGGGTCTGGTCGACGATCGGGCGACGGCCGGACGCCCCGGGCCGGACGAGGTACGAGTGGCTCTACGCCTACGGCTTCGTGCACCCGGCCAGCGGCCGCAACCTCGAGTTGCTGCTGCCGTCGGCGAACGCGGACTGGATGGGTTTGGCCCTGGAGGAGTTCGCCCGCCGGGCGGACCCCTCGGGCGAGAAGGTCCTGGCCGTGTTGGTGGACAACGCGGGCTGGCACGTGGCGAAGCGGCTGGTGGTCCCGGCGAACGTGGTGCTGCACCGGCTGCCGGCCTACACGCCGGAGCTGCAGCCGGCGGAGCTGCTATGGCCCCTGTTGCGCGAGGCGGTGGCGAACCAGGCGTTCGACGACCTGGACACCCTGCAGGGGACCCTGGTGGAACGCTGCCGCTGGCTGATCGACCACCCCGAGGTCGTACGCGGGGCGGTCGGCTTCCGGTGGGCCGCCGACCTCAATGGTCAGTGATCCACAGGATTCGGTATAACAGAATTGGCCACAGGGCATGCCATGTGCAGACATTAAGGCCATCACCTTTGATGGAGACATCGCCATGGCCAAGCCCATCGTGCCCGACGAATTGTGGTGCCGGATCGAGCCCCTGCTGCCGCCCCGCAAGAAGCCCAAGCGGGCCGACAGGCCCGGCCGGCCCCCGGTCGAGGATCGCAAGGCCTTGACCGGCATCATCTTCGTCCTCAAATCCGGCATCGACTGGGAGGACCTCCCTCGGGAGATGGGCTGCGGCTGCGGCATGACCTGCTGGCGGAGGCTCCGCGACTGGGGCGAGGCCGGCGTCTGGGACCGGCTCCACGCGCTGCTCCTGGCCGAGCTGCGCGACGCCGATCGGATCGGCTGGCGGCGGGCCGCGGTCGACGGCTCGCACGCCCGGGCCCGGGGCGGCGGCGAGGAGACGGGCCCGAGCCCGGTTGATCGCCGCAAGGCGGGGAGCAAGCACCACATCGTGACCGATGCCGGCGGTGTGCCGCTGGCGGCGACCCTGACGGCGGGCAATAAGAACGACGTCACCGAGCTGGAGGGGGTCGTGGATGCGATCCCGCCGGTCGCCGGCGGGCCGGGACGCCCGCGGCAAAGGCCGGACGAGTTGTATGCCGACCGGGCGTATGACTCGAAGCCTCATCGGGAGCGATTGCGACGGCGGGGCATCCGCCCCAGGATCGCGCGGCGGAACGAGGCCCACGGCAGCGGGCTGGGGGTGCACCGCTGGCCGGTGGAGCGGACCTTATCGTGGCTGCACAACTTGGGCAGGCTCCGTGTGAGGAAGGACCGCACGGCCTCGATCCATCGGGCATTCCTCAAGCTGGGTTGCTCGCTGATCTGCTTCAGCCAACTACAGCTCTACCATTTTTGTTAGGACCTCTTATGGACTGTCATATTCGCCAGTAGGCGGATGGGGCTTCGGCGTGGGGCTCTCCATGCAGAATGCCCACGGATTCGGCTGCGATTGCCCTGGCCCGGGTTCGCCCCCGTGCACGTCCAACACGGGCTGCGGGACTCTGATCACTAACAGCTTCACGTGCCCGCCCGCGTTCATGCTCGTCTTCTCGCTCAATCCTTCCGTCCCCGGCGCGGGCCTCTGTCTCGGGGCCTACGGGGCTGGCGGCGCGACCTACACGATCACCCAATGACGAGGCCCCCGATGCAACGCTGCGGAACCTGTCCATTCGAAGGCGGCGAATGCCTGGCGGCGAAGATGAAGGTCAGGCGCCTCTGCGACCTCGCCGATCCCGGACATCCGGATCACCGGCCGGGATATCGCGAATTCCTGGCGAGGGGCGGCGTTGAACTTCAGACCCCACCCCCAAGCCGTCCATTCGAGGTGATTGCGGAGGAAAACCGGGGGGACGACGAGCCGCGGCCGACCGGGGTTTTCGCCCCGATCTCGCGGCTCAATCAGCACCTGGAGATCCTGGAGATCATCAACGAGTGCGACTATCGCTCGCTCGTCGACAAAGGGTGGGAAACGGGCTGCGGCTGCAATCCGACCTGGGTCTGCTCCCAGCGCCGGGGAAGTTTCCGGGGCAAAGAGCACGAGGTGTCCAAGTCGGAATGCATCTCGTGCGTCGCGAGCCGATGAGTGAGTCGGCTTTGCGCCATTCTGGCGGATCGCCTCAAGTGTGTGTTGGCGGAGGAGTAGGGACTTCACTTGAGCATGCAGGGTTGCTTACATAGAGGGTTTCCTGAATCGACCTCGCAAGTCAAGCAACCGATGAGCTCGACGATGAACCGCGACCCCCAACGACGAAAAAGCATCTTCCTCCATCCGGTCTTCCTGATCTTCGTCGGATTCCCCGCCTTACTTTTCGGCGGCATATTCGTGCGGGCCCTCATGGAGCCAGTACGCGAACAGCCGCGTCCCAAGTTGTTCCCCAACGCATCCCAGCCGGCGCCCAAGCCGATCGGAAACCAGGAAGCCGTCCAGGTTGCGTCGACGTTCGAGAAGGCCTTGAAAGATGTCTCCCAGAACGCCGACTACGTCTCGTTCGTCGATGTCTCAAAGTTTGGCGGTTATGCAATCGTCCACTGGGAGGCCAAGTACAGCCGCGACGTCTCCCAAGAGGACAAGTTGGAGCTCGAACGCCTGGTCGCCAAGCTCTGGCGAGAGACGAAATGGGTGGAAGATCAGGGCTGGGATTCCTGGGTCGAGTTCATTGAGCACCCTGCTGGGGGTGACATCATCAAGCACTTCGCTCCCGAATAACGAATAAGGCCGGTGCCTAGGGCACCGGCCTTATTCGTGACGCTTCGGCAAGTTAGAGCGATGAACAGGCGAGGCAAGCGACCCGGTGCCCATGGGCACCACCCTCATCGGGGCCGCAATTCGGATCATCGTCGCACCCACGGGAACACCCAGGATTCCCAGCCGACCGGCCGTGGCCTGATCAGTGAGGACTCGCCCCTACTGGCGAGATTCGCGTCCGTCCTCGCGTGCTGCTCGGCTGCGGCCTTGTGGAGGAGCGTCCAGTACCAGGTCGGGATGGCGGCTAGGGCGACGATCAGTAGCAGACACCGGATGGTCATCGGCTTGCGCGTCGGTTTCATGCTCAGGGGTGGGGCAGCCCAGGCCGATTAGCTGTCACAACAATTGCCGTCAACGACAGCCAACTCTGATAACCCGTCTTCCTCCTGCAGGCGATCGAACGCGTGCCCTAACTACCCCGAACGTATCGTATCTTACGGAATGGGCTGCCACGCCGACTCTCGTAAACCGTTAAAGAATCCAGCATTTTGTTATAGATAATTTTAGATCTATAACCGCTTGCACTATTTGTCTTATTGTCAATATAAATAATTCCATTTTTGTATCCTATTTTATCCATATTGTAACTATGGAATCGAGTCATCTCGACACCATCCGCGAAATCCAACCCAAGCATCCCGTCTTCATCGCCTGCCTGGAAATGGAATTGTAATGTCCCTTTTGTATAGGTCACAGCTCCCGGATTGAAGGTTTCGGTCTCGTTTTCCGGGTGCCAGTTCCCTTCGATATTCCGAGGAATCTCTGCTCCTTTCGTTCGCGTTGGGTCAATCATTGCCGAAAGATCTGGCCAAGATGAATCGTTCTCGTCGATCTGCTTCGTTTCCTTCGCATCTTCGTCGACTTTACTTTGATCGCCCGCAGCATCAACAATTCCTGGATTGACCATCTTGATCTCTTTAGGCTCGGTCCTCTCTCGTTGCTGTGTGATCTTCGCTCGAAGTTCGCCAGGCGTAACTACTGCCAGGGCTGGAGCGGAAGAGAAATAGTAACCCGTTTCAGCCTTAATCGACTGACGTTGAGAATTATAATCAGTTATAATTTTGTTCACTCTTTTAAACTCGCTTTCTGAAATTGAAGCAGTTTTGCTCGTCAGGCTAATTCGCAGCTCCTTGGCGTTCTTGTAGGCAGTCGCGACCACCTTTGAGTATTCGCGCAGGACATCGCCGGGTCTTCTATTCGGCCTCAGCACAGTATTGTCAGCAGGATCGGGATTGGCTGTCCCATCAGGCTCGCCTTCGATCTTGATGACGGCCAACCGCCACTCGGAACCGGACTGCATCGAATCGCTCCACACAATCAAAGCTTTGGCTCGAGCTCTCGCTTCTTCCTCGGTCGGATAGGAGCTGTCGAGCTCAAAGACGGTGGGGCCATTTTTCCTGCTATATGACACCGTCCATTCGCTGTATTTCGTGTCCTCTCCTTTTTTGATTACACGTATTTCTTGTGCCTCGACTATCGCCGACATGACGAGAACTAAAATCCAGGCCATTTTGCTGCAACGAAACATTGACTTTCCTTTCGGGTGCTGAATTGTTGGCGGGGCTTTCATTGACTGAACCTAAGCTTTCTCAGCTTGGGATACCCAGGTCCAGACAACCCTACGAGGGTTCAATTCAAAAAACAAAGCATCTGAATTATGTCTCAGTAACACTACGAGTAGCTAGTCCCTAGTCGGCTATTTGGTCAACACCCAGCTTGAGCTAGAGCAAAAGGGGCGGGCCAAAGCAGACCGAAACCGCCCCGGACCGCCTTTTTGAAGAGGAGAACACTCCCCTCACCCCCCCTCCAGGTCGTACCTGATGACCTGGACCCCTCCGTTTGCCAGCGTCCGGATCGTCGCCGCGATCCGGTTCCCGCGCCAGATCACCCGGTCGCCGTCCACCCCGGCGACGAACTCCTCGACCTGGTCGCCGATGACCCGCTGGAGCGTCTGACGCTTCGAAGCGTGGCAGACCAGGCTATCCATCTCGGTGACCACCCAGGCAGGCTCCCGCCGCAGCCGTTCGGCCGCGGCGGTCTGGATGTCGAATGCGGCGCGGAGGCCGTCCTTGTCGGGGTCGTGGTTCATCACTCGGCCACCCCCTCTCCGATGAACCCGCCGTTGAAGTCGTCGGAGAGCAGGGGATCCGGGTGCGGGGCGGCGGTCGCGTGCCAGTGGTCTCACATGCTGATCGTGCGGGTCCGCTCGAGCAATCGGCCCGAGCTGCGGCTCAAGCGGCTATCGCCCACCTTGACCAAGCTAACGCCCTCTTCGCCAACATCGCCGCTGTCCCGGCGCCGCTCAAACCGAAGTCGCAAAATGTTCACCAGCCGTACTGGCGGTCCGTCCTCCAAAACTCCTCGACGAGCGAGGTGACGACTATGATTTTCTCGAAATGATGGCGTCCTAAATCACGTCCATATGTAGTCGGATGCAACGTCTAGGACCCCTTCACGACTCGAACGCAGTCATCGGTGATAAACTCACTCGGACCTTTGGCAGCAGCGGGGAGCCCTGGCCCGATGACCGGCTTCATGGACGCCTCTCGGTCGGCTAGTTCGCCGTTGAGTGCCAGAAGAAATCCGAGAGGTTCGGCCTTCGCCTTCATCCCGTAGGCGGCTCGCACAGCGGCGTCTAATGCATCTTGAGCAGTCTTGAGCGGGTTCTGCCCGGGCATCTCTAGGGTTCGGTAGAGTTCTCGGAGGTTCCAACCGTTTTCGGCCATCACTCGAGTACGGAGCTGTCGGAGGCCAACCGCCGCTTCAGCAACTCGGCTTACCTGAGTGAGTGTCGGAGCTTGTGGCCAAGGGAACGTGTCGAAGACGGTATCCGAGGTGTACCGAAAGTCGCCCTTGATGGTCGAGCAGCGTGCGACGAACCATGCCCAATGAACGCCCGATTGAAGAATCCCGAACGAGTAATCATCGGGGAACGAGAAGACTGTTAGAGATGAATCGGGCCGAATTTTCACATCAATGAACTCGAATATCGGCCGCTTCGTGTGTCGCACACACGCGATGTATCTGGGAATCGGCTCGAATGCCCTAAGCATTTCCTGTCTTCGTCGCTTCAGTCTCCACCAACGCTGGAGCCGGTTCTGATGTTCTCCGGTTTCACTCCCTGTTTTCTCCCTCTCCTTCTCCGCGTTCGCTTGCCAATCGGAGAGCACCTTCGATTTAACTAACTCAAAGGTATGCTTGTAATTTGACGCTTGCAGAATATCCATTTCTTCGAAATCGATGATGTAACGGGACGAATCCTTGTAAGCAGACGACAGCAGCTCGGTCCCGTTGAGGTATGGATGGAGCACCTGCTCTGCCTTTGGCTCTTTCCTTGAAAGCTCAATCGCTTCGGATTGCGTCAACCGAAAGCCATCGTGACCAGGTTGCTGACCTTCAAAGCAGGGCTTAGGGATTTGATTACATCTCAATGGAACCGCGGTCGTGACATCGAGGGAGGAGGTCAGAGAGCTTGGGATTCGCTCGACCTCTTCGACAATCCAAGGGCTCTCCTTTGAATCACCTTTCTGGGTGTACAACTTCTTCAAGCCCTTCTGCTCACCCTTTATCCAGTTCACGATAGAAACGTGCACTACAGCCTCACCCGACCAGACTTGCGTTGAGACTGCCTCGGTAATCGTCCCCCCGTTTTTCACCACGTAGTCGAGCCCGCCCTCACGGGAGTAGTTCTGGCGAATCGTGTTCGTCCCCACCAATCCCGCATGACAATGTTGCTTCAATTGATCATGCGTCTTTCTGAACCAGTAAACGCAGAAATCCGCCCGGCCCGGCACCTCTGAGTAGGCTTTCCGTAGCTTCCGCACATAGTCTTGACCATGCTCAAGAGTGATTTTGCGAGCATCCAGGTACGGTGGGTTCCCAATGATAGCGTCCGCTCTCGGCCAATCGCAGAACAGAGAATCATCACAGCGAATGTTCTCATCGAGATTATCGAGCGGCAGAGGTGAATCGAACTCAAGCGGGAGGTCGAATTGAGCCGCATCGAGCCAGGAACGGCCTTCGTCGCCCGCTAGCTCCTTGGCGAGCATGAGCGTAACCTTCGCCAGCTCGACCGCGAACGGAACCTTATCGATGCCGAAGAGCTGCTTTGTGCTGACGAGCGATCGCGTACCGACCGTCTTCCGGGCTCGTTCCCCGAAATTCGCGTGAATTTTGGCCATCAGGTCGAATTCAAGATGCTTCAGCTCCCTGAAGGCCACGTAAAGGAAGTTCCCGCTCCCGCACGCAGGGTCGAGCACGTGGAAGTTGAGCAGCTCCTCCCGAAGGGCCTGGAGCTCCTTGAGCGTGCTAGACCTCTCTATCCGTTCTCGCCAGGGCCGCACGATGGTCGGCAGCACGACCTTTTGAATGTCGGCCTCGCTCGTGAAGTGGGCCCCGTAGGCGTGTCGCTCGTCTTTGTCCATGCTGCTCTGAAAGAGCGTGCCGAAAATGGGCGGCTGGACTTTGCTCCAATTTTCTGTCGCGGCCGACACCAGCGAGTCGATTTCGTCTCGCGTTAGCTCCACCGGGTCGACTGTCTCGAAAACACCGCCGTTGAAGTAGCGAACATCTTTGAACCGGCCGCCGCGAGCGGAAGTCGGATTGTTCATCTGACGGAAGAGCGACCCGAGGAGGTCGTACGAGCTGGCTCCCGCCTTGCACTCGTCCAGGAGCTCCGAGAAGAGGCCCCGAGGTAGGAGGTCCGCATCCTCGGAGAACATCGCCACGACGCTTTGGAGGATGAAGCGTTGGGCTCTCTCGCGGTCCTCGCCACGAGCTACGAGCGAGTTGAACACGTGGGCGACTTTTGCCGCCGCCGTTCGCGTGACCGCCACGCGGTCATTGCCGAAACGGGGCTTTTTCTCGACCGGGAAGAGGAAGTTGAAGGCGGTGTATCGCTCGGTCAGATCACCGAGCGGCACGGTGTCTACCGGGTCGTTGAGCTGGGAATCGAAGTCGTAAATCCAGAACTCATCGAAGTTTGAGAGGACGACGTATTTTGGTCGCTCGGGAACGAGCTGGAGCCAGTACTCAAACGCTTGGGTGTAGTGCCGTTGGAGCTTCTCGCCCCGTTTCTTCATTTCGAGGAGGAGCCGAGGCCGCCAAAGGAGGTCCGCGAATTTGGTCCGTCCCCCTTGGGCCTTCACGCGAAATTCGAGCGTCGCCCCGGCCTCCTTGTAGCCTTCGTGGCCGAAGGCTTGGAACAGCCGGTCGCAGAAGACCTGAGCTTCGCCTTTCTCGTCTCCCTTGAGCGTCCTCGCATAGCCGACGAACCGCTCTAGCCGCTCGACCGTTTCATTCATATCTATTAATTGGTTCGGGTCCATGAGGCCAGCTTGCATCACGTCATAGGTTCGTCGAAAGCGGCATTGGCGGCAATCTACTAGCCGTTCGCCTGCCCGCAATTGCCTCGCTGCCCGCACATACGGCACTTCCAGGCCGGTTGCCGCAACGGGATTTCGTCAAAGAGTGACCAGCGACGCTCCTGAGTCCTCTCTACTATCGCGAGCACCTCGATTAGCTGCTCTTAAGGTGTTGTCGACTTGGATCCGCGATCCGTGTCCCCGGGCAGGATCGTGACGACCTGGCCGAACGCCAACTCCGACGCAGCCTGCTTGGCCCTGGCGCCGAAGTCCTGGCCTGTCTCGGGGCAGTCGATGCCGTGGAGCCGGATCTTGACCTGGCGGTTGCCGGCGGCCAGCACGGTCAGGGTGTCGCCGTCGGAGATACCGACGACACGGGCCGGGTAGGAGCCGGGCGGGGCGGGGGCCGCGGAGAAGACGACCAGGGCGACCGCCAGGAACGGGAATCGCTTCATCTCGCACCCCGAACACGCCGTGGCTTCTTGAGTTACGTAAGGTTAGCCGATGCGTGACAGTTGGGCAAGTTTGGAAGGGCTGCTGGTCAAAGCAGCTAAATCGGTGCGCATGGAAAAGCCCCCGCGATCGAACGCGGGGGCCGAAGCATTTCGCGGCATGACGGGAGCGGCTCAGGCGGCTCGGCCCAACCTCTTGCGAGCCAGCAGCAAGCCCACGCCGGCGACGCAGGCGATGGCGACCGAGGAAGGCTCGGGCACCGCGGTGACCTGGGCCAGGAATCTCGCGTCGTTGTTCGCGGATGTCATCTGGAGGAAGCCCCCGTCGCCCGTCGCGAACTGAGTATTCTGGGCGAACGCGCGGAGGCCCGGGAGGGGACCGAGGTCGCTCTTCAGATCGTACGCGGTGAACGCCGAGTTTGCGATCTGAATCACACTGGTCGAACCGGCGGAGGCGGGTATGCCGCGGCTAAACCCGCCGAAGTGGACCTGGCCGAAGAAATAATAGTCCCCGGTCAGCGTGGCCGAGCCGACCCCCGCGACGTCGACGCTCATCGAGACGAGGTTCGCGAGCCTGGAATTCACCGTGAACACGTTGTCGGTGTCGCCCGTGCCCGTGAGCGTGATGAGCGAGTTGCTGAAGGACGTCCCGTTGAGGACGCCCGAGCCCGTCACCGACTCGTGGTACGCGATGAGTGCCGCACATGCGGGGTTGCCGCAGGCCGCGAGGAAGACGCCAGCCAGCACCATCGCGGCGAGTTTACGGAATGCCGATGCCATTGCTGTGAGACTCGAAGGGATCGTCCCGGCGGCCGGCTCGTCCACTTCGAAGCCCGACTCGGCCCGGGGGGGGGTGGGCGTATGATGGGGATCCGCGACGGCGGACGCAATATGAGTGGAATGCTGATGCGAAAAAGCGACATCGGCCGCCGGCGACGTGAATGCGGGGTCGCAGGGCGATGGCCGGCCCGACCGAGACGATGGCGGTTACCACGCTGCCCGACGCCCCGAGCGGAGCCGGATCGATGATATCTTCTCACCCGGCCCCGGCCCACGCCAGCCGCGACGCGTCGTAGGTCCACGCCATCTCTGCCGGGACACTGTGACCTACCAGGACCGTGCAGACCTTCTTGTAGGCCGAGCACGTCCCGGCCGGGCAGAGCCGGCACCGCCGCTCGTCGCCGTCGGCCCAGGTCCTGGCGATCGTGGTCACGGTGACGGGGCCGACGGGCAGGTCGCTCGTCCGGGTCGAGGCGGGCCGGGGCCGGTAGGACAGCAGGACCGGCGGCTTTTTTGCCAAGGGCGGCTTGCGCCGCCCGCCCGGATCCGAATCGCCTTCCCGCTCAACCCCGGCAGTCGTGCATTCGCCGCAACCGACTCCTGCCAAGAAATCCCACCGCACCAAGCGCCACGACCAGGAACGTCCCCGGCTCGGGAACGGGCTGAACCGAGACGGTCGCCGACGTGATAATACCAACAGTATCCGAATAGGACTTGGTTGCCGCTGAGTAGCCGCTCAGGAGCAAATAAGGCTGGGAAGTGTTTGTGAACACATTAGGATGGAGCGTATTCGTATAGTCGGACACGTTGAGCGACGTCGGCAACGCGTCACTCGGAAATGGCCCGGAGTTCGCGCGGAGGTAGAAAGTCACACCGAGCCAGCTGAGGCCCGGGCCCGGCCCCCTCGAAGGACGCCGTGCCCCCGAAGCTGCCCGTATCGCGGACAACACCGACACTGCCGCCCGAGGCGGAGGGCTGTAAGGAGGCCGGCGCGAAGGGCTGGCCGTTAAGCGTCAGGCTCAGGTCCTGCGGCGCAATCTTGTACAGACCGCCATACGGGGCCCCCTCGCCGTACATGTTCGGCGCGTCCGTGGCGACCGAGAACTGTAATGTGAACGGAGTCCCGACTTGAGTACCGGCGCCGAACTCGTGCGTCGGATCGCCTATCGATGCCAACGTCCCCTGAAAGACATACGTCAACAACGAACTTGCGCGGGCGGGGGTGGCATCTCCCGAGCCCAGTACGAACAGGCCGAGCCCCACCACGACCCATCGACGGCATCTCATGACCGACCTCCCGCCAGCGCACCATGAGCATCGCCGAACCCCTCGGCCCATGCCACGTTTAAGTGATGGCGACTTTCATCAGATCCGTCAAGGCAAGTTGGTTAGCGAGGGGTACTCTAGTTCTAGTTTGTGGTGCGAAATCGTTCATACGATGACCTGATGGGGCGATGACTCAGGGAGCCCGGATCGTTATGAGGATGTCGTCGGCCTGAATCTTGCCCCGTCCTCCCATCTCATCCGGATTCCGCGACCTTCGACAGGTTGTGCGCCACGATCCCCCATCCGACCCATCGACCCATCCCGTCCTCGCCCCGATATCGGCAGCGCCTCAGCCCGAAATCCCGCTTCAGCGCGTGGATCCGCCCCTCGATCCCCGCACGGAACCGATACCCTCGGCGAAACCAACGCTCCTTCTCGAGCGCCCGGCGACCGGGCGGGGACTTGCCCACGTGCGGCAGGGCGACATGCTTCACGCCCCGGTCCCGGGCCAGCCGCTGGTTCCCCGCCGAGGACATCCCGCGATCCGCCGCGAGCAGGTCGGGTGCCCGGGCGAACATGCGTTGATGCTGATCGAGGGCGTCGGCCAGGTAGGGCTGGTCCTGGCCTCCGCCCCGGTCGAGGATCGCGTAGCCGCTGACGATCCCGCCCTCGACCTCGTCGAGACGGATCTTGCGGCCGAACTCCACCGGCTTGCCCGCCTTGTGCCGGGGGATCACCTGGCTATGCGGCTCGAAGATCGACACCAGCTTCTCGGCGGATGGGACCGACTCGCCCCGGAGCACGCGCCGCACCGCCTGGTCGACGCAACGCATCAGCCGCGGCACGAGCTCGCCGAGTCTCGCGCCAATGCGAGCGGCCTTGGGCTCGGTATGATCCTTCAGGGCCTCGCGCACTCGCCCCGCCTGGGATATGGCCTCGCGGGCGGTGGCCACCAGTTTTTCGTATCCGGCCCTCATCGCCGACCGGGCCTCGTCGCCCTTGCGGCGGGCGATCCGGTGCAGCTCCCGGGAGATCCTCCGCACGGTGCGGACCCGGCCCCGGAAGGCGTCGCCGAGCCCCTCGGCGGCCTCGCCCAGCACCGCCTTCGCCCGGCGGAAGAGCCGAGAGGCGACGCGGATGCCGTCGCCGATCAGGCCGCTGTCGGTGGGGAAGTGGATGTCCGTCTCGACCGCCGTGGTGTCGACGCGGAGCTTGCGGCCGCGGGCGATCTTCTTCCGCCGGGCCAGCTCGACGACCCGGTCGTTGAGCTTCCGGATCGCCTCGGGCCCGAGCGTGTTGGCCCATCGGATCAGGGTGGTGTCGTCGGGGACGCGCTCGAGGTAGACGCGGCAGAATTGGCGGAGGACGAGGCTGTCCTTGACGTGGTACTCGGCCTGTTCATAGCTCCATCCGTAGATCCGCATGACGACGAGCATGCGGAGCAGGACCTCGACCGGCGTCGAGGGTCGTCCGTGCGAGGCGGTGAGCCTGTACCTCCGCACGAAGTCGGCCCGCACCGCGGCAATGACTTGGTCATCGTCGAGGAGTTGATCGAGAGCGGCGAGCCAGGGCTCCATGACCAGCCCGAGTTGGGGGATCAGCCGGAACAGGTCGACGGGCTCATATCGGTCGCGGAGCATCGCCGGGCCCTCCGGGTGAGGGGTCGAGGCGCGGAGATTCGGCCGAAAACCAGCATAATCCAGCCTATTTCGCACCGCAAACTAGTACTACAGTTGTATTTAATCAAGGAGGTCGCGCCCCGCGTTTCCTGTAGTGACACTCCTTGGCGTGCTGCTGGTGTGCCCTCCGCCAGTCCGACCACGCCAGCGCACGCTCGGCCGGTTCCAGCCGGCCCCACACCACCCGGAGCAGGAGGATCCTGACCTCGGGCACCGTCAGCGGGATCAGCCGCGGGCCCTCTTCGCGCGGCGACGGCCGGGCCGACGACCGCGACCGGATCACCGCCAGCATCGCCAGCGCGAACATCGACAGCGTCACATGCCGATGCCAGCCGGGCCACGACCGCACCTCGTAGTCGGCCAGCCCGCAATCCCCTTGGCCCGCTCGAAGCACTCCTCCACCGCCCACCTCGAGCCCGCGACCCGGGCCAGCTCCGCCCTCGGCGTGCCCGCCGGCCCGCGGCACAGGTAGTAGGCCCGCTCCTCCGGCCGGTCGCGGCCCCTGCGGACCAGCAGCCGGAGCTGCCAACCCCGGCCGTCGACCTCGCCGAACGGCTCGGCCGCCCAGTCGTACCACCGCGGCCCCTTCGACCCGACCCCGGCGCTCGCCCGGCGCCACGCGCGGGCCGGCAGCCGGTCGGCGATCGCGTCGACCCGATCTCGAGTCCGGCCGTCGTAGAGCCTCAGGTCGCTCCTGACCGCCAGCACGTACGGCTGGCCGGCCGCCTCCAACGCCCGACGGAGGCGTACGTCGCCGCCGTAGACCGCGTCGCCGGTCACCCAGGCCGCCACCACCCCGGCCCGCCGCGCCCGCTCGAGCATCCGCTCGGCCAGCCGCGGCTCGGTGGCGAATCCCTCCTCGGGCGGGATGTGGGCCGCCTCGCGGCGGTCGGGGTCGTCGGCCCACTCCTTCGGCAGGTACAACTCGCGGTCGATGAGCGCCTGCCCTCGGCGGCCGGCGAAGGCCAGGAAGACCCCGATCTGGCAGTTCTCGATCCGGCCGGCGGTGCCGGAATACTGCCGCTGCACGCCCGCGGATTTCGTGCCCTTCTTGAGGAAGCCGGTCTCGTCGACGATCAGCACGCCCCGGGGGTCGGCCAGATGTTCCCGGGCGTAGGCGACCAGGTCGTCGCGGACGCGGTCGGCGTCCCAGTCGGCGCGGCCGAGGAGGTGCTGGACGCCATAGGGGGACTCGTCGCCGGCCTCCTCGGCGAGCTGCCAGCCGTTCTTGCGCCGGGCGTCGGAGAGGAGCCCCCGGAGATACGCGATGGCGCGGCGACGGGGCTCGGAACGGGGGAAGAAGCGGGCCAGGCGCCCGCCGATGGAGTCCATCTCGCGGGCCCAGCCGCGGATGTCCACGGCCGCAGGTTGTGCTTGCATAGCTCGGCCTCCGTGCGCAACATCCTACGGGGCCAGGCTTTCAAATACAACTGTAGTACTATCCGGTTCTCCCTGCTGGGAGGGCTTCGGGAACCGGCGGTGAATAGGTGAAGACAACAAATTTTCTTAGTCGAACTAGGTAAGAAGGAACTCCGGTCGGGATTCGCAGCGAGTGAAGCCGTCCAGCACAAGTCTTGCGGCCTCAGAGATGTCTAACAATATATCGGGCTGTGCCCATACCCAGGGACGATGCTCGTGAGGCAAAAGATAGCGAATTTCGCAAATCCTTGCTCGGAAATTGACGATCACTTGCGGGGATTGACGCTGGAGCCCCTCTACGTTAAGGGCATAAAACGAGAGAGTTTGATAGTGGCTGAGGCGAACCCATTTTTCCGAACCCGGCAGAGGTTCAATCTCGTTGAGGAAGGCGACGAGTGACCGCGCGCTCTTGCGTAACCATCGCTCCCTGTTATTATCCGTGGGTTTCGCGGCCTCGGCGAAAGCAAGGCACTCAGCTTGAATATCAGGCGTATAGAGCGAATGCAGCTTCAAGACTTCCTGTTTTCAGTTACATGATTATGCGAATATTCGATCGGATATTTCCCGATTGTCGACTGTGAGTTGTCTCCCGCCGGGCCGGCCTATTAATTATCGGTTAATGGACTCGTCATTGGCACCCGTCCACTATCGATTCATGAAACTTTCCTATCAGGCTAACCCAGCGGAGAGGACCGGATAGGCTATTTTGGCGAGCCTCCTTAGCCGCGGCATACTCCCTCGCCATGAAGTGGTAGCGGCGCTCGACGCCGCCGACGACGCGGGAGCCCGAGAACTGCTTCACCTCGCAGGTGGCCCGTCCGCGATCGACCAGGACAGCGAGGGCATCCCGGATGAGTTGCTCGGCGATGGCGTGGCGTAGCCTCGCCTGGATCGCGGAGAAGACGCTGGGGCCGTGGTCCACCAGGTCGGCGAGGACCAGGGCCTCGACCTCAGACCGAGTTACCGCCAAGTCCAAACCATGACAGATTCCTGCAACCCATGAAGTACATTCAGGAGCGGTCACTTCCCGCTCCGCTTCAACTTGGCGGCCTTCTCCCAGAACTTGCCGTTCATGTCGGGGCAGAAAGTGACAAGTAGCTCTCGCATCCGCTCCACCTTGGCATGGAGTACGCGGTCCTTCTTAATCCTGTTTTCCAGGTACTCCGAGTCGATTATCAGGTTGGAAAACAGCTCGGCCTTGTCTTCCTCGACAGCAGTGGTGGAGTAGTGATTGAGGAGGCCGGGGAACTTGTCCGTCAAGACAGAGGTCTGCTGCAAATCCTGGGCGGCGCGCCCGCCGCTGCCATACTTGAAGTTGGCCGGGTTCAACGATTCCCAGCGCTCATCCTTGTACACACTCCCATCGTCGCGGTAATCGACGATGTGGAAGAACTCGTGGTGAATGACCTTCCGCATATAGGTCTTGTTGTAGGTGCCTCGGCTCACGTCGAGGTAGAGCGTGTCATGCTCAAAGTCCGGGATCGCATTTCTCCGCTGATCGGCGAACGAGAGTTCGCTGCACAGCACCACCCGCTTGAGCTTCGACCGCCGAACGAGGTCCCTGGGGTAGAGCGCGAACTCGGGAGCGAAAAGTTTGACGTACTCCTGCAACTCCTTCTCGCCGGCGCTCTTGCCATTGATCACGCCATGCGTGGTTTTAACCGGGAAGGACAAATCAGCCTTAATGATCTCGATCTTGTAAGTCTTGGCGAGCTTGTCGAGGCCGCCGTAGGAGTCGGAAGGCAACGCCTTTTGCGCGTGGGCAACGGCGGGATGAAGCGAGGCAAGGAGAACGAGGATCGCCTGGCTGGCCCATCTCATCCCCACCACGGTGCGGGGCTCGCCATTGTACGCCCAGACCTGATCGCCCTCCGCGAACTTGGACAGCGACCGGGGCATTGAACGCAGGTATTCGCGGATCCGCGCAAGCAGCCGTCTAGCTCTGGCCACCATTTCACTTGTCTCCATCATTGCCCAGCTTCTTCGCCTCAGCCTGAATGTAGTCGCGGTGCGCCTTGTCAACGCAGGTTAATAGGTGTCTCTCGCAGAACTCAGCCGCAGTCATACCCCGCTCGCCCGAGGCCTGCTTGACCTTCTCGGCGAACTCCTTGGATACACGGATAAACTCCATCCTGGGTGCCATCGCTTCGGCAGCATCAGGGTTGGCTCCGACCAGCAAAGGCCGACCGATGAATGCCAGGAGATCTGAGGCGGGCCGGAATTGTTCCGTCCGCCCGAATCTAAGGTGGGCGAACTGCAAGTGAATGTCTCGCTCCTCTTCGCGACCTCCGGGCATCGTGCCCAGTAACGCGAGCGGTTGTCCGTAGTGGCCTTCGAGTTGTTTCACCCGAAGGTCCAGGTCATCGGTGAAGCCGATCTTGATCGGGCCCCCTCCGATCGGCTGAGCGAAGTAGATCACGCCTCAGCCTCCCCCGTCAGCTTCTTCGCCTCTCGGGCGATGTCCTTATCGGCGGCCTTACGCAGCACGTCTGACGCGTAATCGGCAAGCGACATCCGCATCATGCTCGCGGCGATCTTGGCCCGATCCAAGGTCTCGGAATCGATCCGCATCATCGCCGTGTGCTTGCGAGTCTCCGACTTCTTCTTGGCCATCTTCGTACGCTCACGCCCGAGGATCATTTCTCCACTCTCCAATCAGAAGGGCAGTCTAAACGACCGGGCGACGTGCGTCACCACTGAAGCATTCTACACCTTTGCGTCGCGGTAGACAAAGAATCGAAATTCCTACTAATAACTTGTTAACTCTGTCTACCGTCGGTGCTATTATTAGATTGTCGAGACGAGGACGCCGCGAACGCCGAAAGGACCCGAACGATGGCCAGCCTGATCCTGATGAGTAAGACCTTCCGCGAGACGACGACGAACGAGGGCGAGGTTCCGGTGGGCCGGACGATCCGGATGCGGGAGGCCAAGAAGGGCAGCGTCGTGGTGGTCGAGTCCCGGACGGAATGGCCGGCGGAGATGGGCGAGCATCGCGAGTGGGAACAGCACGGCGTGTTCGCCGAGGCCGGCTCCGAGGGGGCCGAGATCCTCTACCGGTACATGTTGTACCAGGCCCGCAAGGCGTTCGGCGACTGGACCAACTGAGAAATGAGAAGGGGCCGGGGCTCGATTGCCGTCGAGCACCGGCCCGGGTGAAGAGTCCACTACCCCGCTAAGAGTGAAAGGAACCTTCGATGACGATCATGACCCGCACTCGCCCGATGGCCAAGCCGACCCGCCGCTCGCCCCGGATCGACGCCCCGTTCGCCGAGGGCCTGGAGGAGCGGGGCCCGAGCTGCCCGATCGACCGGAGGCCGCTGCCGACGATCGACGGCGTGGGTCTGGAGGCCGAGGAGCTGGCCCGCCTGGGCAGGGCACGCACCCGGGCCATGGCAGCCTACGCCAAGGACTGCCCGTTCGCCGACAGGGCCGAAGTCGAGTGCGTCGGGAAGAAGGCCGCGACCGACGAGCTGCGTCGACTGCTGATGGAGCGTCGCGCCGCCCCCGAGCTGAAGGCCTCCGAGCCCGAGGTCGAGGCGGTGCCCATGGGCACCGTCGAGAAGCCTGCCCGGAATCACGGACGTTGCAAGCCGTTCACCTCGGCCGACCTGGACTGGTGGGCGGCCAACTCGCCGACGCGGAACGATGGCTACGTGGTCGTCGCGAGGCGGATGACCTGGGACCGCTGGCACCGCGAGGCGGCGCCGGAGTCGGCGGACGTGAACGAGCCGGTGGGCGTGCTGGCGGGGCATGGGCTGGACTGAGGCGGCCGAACGACCGGAGGTAACAGCCATGTCGGATTTGACCGCCTGCCCCGCCATCGCGAGCCCGGATCAGATGGATGCGAGGCTCGCCTACGACGCCTATCGCGGCACGAGCCACGTGCCCGAGGACCGGGCCGCGCGGGCGGCCCGGGACTACGCCGACGACGTCAACGGCCTCTACGGGGAGTTGTGGGCGTTGGCCGGGTCCGAGCACCAGCGGGAGTTGCTCGCGTTCAAGATGGAGGAGTACCGCCTGGGCTACCTCAGGCACATGAATGCTTACCACGCAAGCCTATCCCGCGTCGTCTCGTCGATGATCGCCGGGCCGTCCAACTTCCCGTCCGCCCGGATGCAGAAGCGGGGCGACCGGGCCGATGGCCGCCTGTCCGAATTCGTCGAGTGGAGGACCAAGGCGCGGGCCGCGATCCGCAAGGCCGTCCTCGACGCGAGGACGGAGGCCGAGAAGGAAGAGGCCGAGTGGCAGACGCTCCGCCGCGACCTGGCGGGCTCGCTCGCCACCGTCGTCCGCATCGACCGTGGACTTGAGTTCTACACCCGCTCGGCGTTCACGAACTCGATCTCCGGCAAGCTCGAGCGGCTCGCCAGGAACGGTCGGGTGGAGCTGGTCGAGCGGGCGCTCGCCTGGCTCCGGGAGGTCAACACAACCGGCCCCAAGCCGGCGTTCACCGAGCGACACAAAGTGTGGGCCCTCGGCACCATCGCCAGGGAGTCCGCCACGCAAGCTACCGAGCCAACGGCCCGCGGGCGGGAGCTGATCGGCTCCGAGGGCGAGATCGAGCTCTGGGCCGACCGCGAGATTGACCGGGTGCAGCTGCTCTTCCCAGACAAGCCCGGCGCCGACGTCCGCGCCCGGCTCAAGCGGTCGGGCTGGAAGTGGTCGCCGACGAACGGGGCCTGGCAACGGCAGCTCACGGAGAACGGAGTCAGGTCCGGGCGGAAGTTCCTCTCGGGGCACGGGCTGAACTGAAGGAGGTGGCCTGAGTGCTGTTCTATCTCGGCACCCACGAGACGCATTGGCTGAATATTGCGAGGGTGCCGCTCTTCATCTCCCGTCGCCGGCTGGCCAGGCGAAAGGCCCTGCCGGTTGCCGCGGAGCGATGGGCCCTCGACTCGGGCGGGTAGAGCCGACTGTCCAGCGGCGCATAACCCGCCGGCGTGGCGTAGGCGAGGAAGACGCCGACCCGGCTGTTGTCCACCTTGCCGAGCCGGCCGCACCACTGCCGGGCGACCCCGCACGACTCGGTCCCCTTCTTGGGAAAGGCGCTGGGGTCGATCACCACCACGCCCTCGGGCGCGGCCAACTCCTCGCGGACGTGGGCTCGCAACTCGGCCATGACCGCCTCATCGTCCCACTTGCCCGAGCCGACGAAGAACTGGATCGGCTTGCGAGGCAAGCCCGCCTCGATGGCGATCGGCTCGGAAGTCTTGCGCTAAAGGCCGCCGAGTCGGCCGCGGATGACCAAGGCCGCGGTGGCCCGCTGCTCTGTGCGATAGAACCTGGGGAGGTAACGCTCGAGGAAGGAGGTCAGGCGGTCGGCCTGGCCCGCGACGGCCTCGGGAGTGACCACGGCGTCCGCCAGGATGGACTTGGCCTCGGGCTGATCCAGCAGTGACATCGGGAGTCCCCGGGTGTGGGTCTTATCCCTCGAGGATCGATGTTAGAAGGGCGGCGGTCTGAAGTTACGAGAAATCGGTTACAGCAGAAGTAGAGACTGCATAAGCAATCCCAACAATTTACCGGTTCACCTGTCGGCCTATTTTTCCTCATTTAACTCATTAAACCGAAAACGCCGAATTTGAAATGCTTAAAAAAACAATTTGCTTTTTCTTTGACGCGAAAGTTAGAGTGTCATTCCGTCATCAGGCGAAAGGATGTTTCCTTACGACTTGGGAGACGTGTCATGCATGTGTTATCGCGTCAATCTCGCCGTGGCTTCACGCTTATCGAAATTCTCGTCGTTGTCTCGATCGTGGGACTACTCGTCGCCCTCCTATTGCCAGCAGCCCAATCTGCGCGCGAAGCCGCCAGGCGTAACGCCTGCCAGAACAATCTTAAGCAATTTGGTATCGCGCTCAATAATTACAGTTCAACTTATGGCGTTATGCCCCCCGGCATTAGCGGCACCACATGCTATTCATTGCACGTGAGCCTGCTGCCATATCTAGATAATATATCCTCATTTAATAACATTAATACTTCTGTGTTATCTATGTTGGCTCATGTCGTTTAACTGGTGGAGCCCTTAACACCGAGTAGAGCCCGGATGAACTCCCCGGACACCCGCTTGATGTTGTAACTCCACTGGTAGATCGCCACGTACTGTCGAAGATACTCCTTGTTGACCCCGCGGAACGGCCGCAGGAAGTTCCTCAGCCCCGTCCAGTTCCCCTCCAGCGTGTTGCAGTGCACCTCGCGCACCCGTCACCGTCGTCGTCGCGCGCCCACTCCCCGCGGCCGTGGCAGACCGACGAGCGGGAGCGGCCCATCTCCGGCAGACGATCGTAGCCCTTCCACTCGTCCGTGTAGAATCGCGTCATCGGCCAGCTCGCACGCAACGCCACGCGCCGCAAGGTCTCCCCGTCGGAATGCCGGGCCACCGTCAGGCGGATCTCACCGCTTCGGCGCCCCACCACCCCGCAGATCGGCAGCCGGTCCGTGTCCCAGCTCCCGTGCCCCGGCCGCTTGTTGCCGCGACGCCGCGGCGGGTCATCGGGGTCGCGGTGCGGTCGCCCTTTTTCCCCGCGTTCTGGTACATCTCGTCGGCCTCGAGCTCGGAGTCTTCCAGGGGATCCCGGTGCCGCCCCGAGTGGGCGGCGCCCTGGAGGCGGTGCCTGAGCTCGAGCAGCTGGGAGCGATCGCAGTCCAGCTCGCGTGCCAGCCTGGCAGTAGGCGTGCCCTGGGCGATGCCGCGGACGATCAGGAGCAGCTCGGCGGCCCGGCGGCGGTTGCCGTGGAGCGCGGTGCCGGTGAAGGCGTTGAAGACCCTCCTGCAGCGGCCGCAGCGGTAGTCGAGGATCGGTGCGCGATGGCGCCTGTGGACGTGGAGGTCGTCGCCGTCCCCGCATCGCGGGCATGCGAGGCCCGCTGGGTGGAGCCAGGCGAGGAGCTCGGCATAGCTGGCCTCGTCATCCATCAGGTCGAGGATGGGGAAATCCATGGCAACCTCCGCGCGGCCGAGGTAAGAGTCCCCTCCATTTCAACCATACCCCGCGTCACTACGATAGGCCCCACCAGTTACCCGGCATGAGCCGCCTGGGTAAGGTACGCGGCAGCGACGTTACCACCGTGTTTCCCCTCAAGGGATAGGTAAACGACAAGCACGGGAGATCGACCTGCCCATGTGTCGGTTCGATTCCGGCCAGCCGTCATCTGGCCCGCTCAACGTCAGAGCGGGTCATGTCTAGAGATGAGCAGGGGAGACAGGTCTATGGGGTTCCTGGACAAGCTCAAGTCGTTCGCGTCGGGGACCGGCCTCGGGGCCGAGTTCGCCAAGATACGGGACCGTGCCGCGGTCAACGCCACCCTGGCGGCCATCGCCCTCGTCGCCGGGGCCGACGGCGACATCGAGCCGGCCGAGCGGAAGGCCGGTGCCGACTTCGTCCGCAAGGGCGACCTCTTCCAGTCCTTCGACCGCGAGCAGCTCGCCACCACGCTCGAGGGCTACTACTCCAAGGCGACCAACGAGATCGCCAAGCAGGACCTCTTCGACGCGATCGGGAAGGTCAAGGGGACCGACTACGCCCGCTCGGTGGTCAAGATCGGGATCGGCATCGCGGGCGCCGACGGCGAGTTCGAGCCGCAGGAGAAGGAGATCCTCCGCGAGGTCTGCCTGACCCTCGGCCTCAACCCGGTCGACTTCAAGGGGCTCGCATGAACCCGGCCAAGGTCGCGTTCCTGGTCGGCGTCGCCCTGGCCCTCTCGCTGGCCATCGTGCTCATCAACGCCCTGCCGCTCGTCTTCGACGTCCTGACGGTCTCGGTCTGGACGCTGGGCGGGATCGTGCTGGGCCGCAAATCAACCGCCTGGTTCTGAACCATGCTCCGCAAAGGGCGATGGAGGCGGCCCGGGAGTCAGCCGGCGAGTGTCCCGGTTCCCGTCAAAGTTAACCCCGGCCAACGTGACAACCCAGATGCCTACTCAGCCTGCCGGGCAGGCCAAGGCCCGGCAGGTTTTCGCCCCACACATCAGGAGACGACCGTGCTAGCGACCCAGGAAGCGAGGATCGGCGCAACAAAAAAGGTCGGGGCGTCGCACAACGCCCCAACCATCAACGAAATCACATGCGATCAAATTATAGCACGAGAGAACGTCGAGGCCAGCCCCGGCCTCTCGATCTCCCAGCAGGCCCTCTGCGAGGCCCACTACAAGCGGGCCAGGCGGATCGGCCGGGCGTTCGCCCGCAAGTACCCGCAGTTCAGCATCGACTGGAAGGGGGCCGTCCACGAAGGCCTCGTCCAGGCCGCCCGGACCTACCGCCCCGACAAGGGGGCCTCGTTCGAGACCTACTCCCGCCAACGCGTCGAAGGCTCGTGCTTCGATTTCATGCGTCGGGAACGCCTCAAGGGCTACGGCCGCTCGCGGGGCTACGAGGGGGCCCCGAAGCTCTGGCGGCTCGAGGAGGCCGAGTGGCTGCTCAGCGGCACCCGCAAGGTGCTGGGCGTGCGGCGTCCCCTGCTCAAGGCCCTGACCTCCGACGAGCCCCCGGTCGGCTCGGCGATCGAGGCCGAGGAGTCCGCCGAGGAGGTCCGCCGCCTGACCCGATGCCTCCGCCGCCGCGAGCGGGAGATCATCCGCCGCTACTACATCGGCGACCGCCCGACGTTCGCCGAGCTGGGCCGGGACCTGGGGCTCTGCGAGTTCCGCGTCTGCCAGCTCCACTCCGCCGGCCTCGAGGAGCTCCGCCACGAGATCGGGACGGGGAAAGGGCGTGCGGCATGAACGTCATGCAATACCTCTACCTGCTCGGCCCGGTCGGGGTCCGAGGCATCGCCAAGCATGCCCAGATGACTCACAACGAGATCTGGTACGAACTCGATGCGATGCTCACGATGCGGATCGCCCGGGAGGTCCGCGAGGGGCAATTCGAGCTGACCGAGGATGGTCTGCTGGTCCTCGAGCGGATGCACCCGACGAAGAAGGAGGACGACGACCAGGTCGAGCCCCGATTCGACGAGGACGGGGCGGGATGCGTCGGGGTCGCCGTGCTGGAGGGCCTCCGATGAACAACCCCGAACGCACGCGGGTCCTCAAGGCCCTGGGGGAGCGGGAGCACTCCGCATCATCGATCCGCGAGTCGATGCTGAGGCATTACTCCTTCGAGGTGGTCAGGGCCAAGCTCGAGGCCTTGGTAGCCTCGGGCGATGCCACCCGCAGGGAGCAGCGGCACAACCAGGGCGTCGCCGTCTTTTATCTCGCTACGGAGAGGCGGGACTCGAGGAAGCTCGAGAAAGCCGCCTTCGTCGCGAGGCCCCGGCCGAAGGAGGTCCAGGCGTCCAGGGCACTCGCAGCGATGCTCGAGCGATCGAGCCGCCGACTCGAGATCCTCAACGGTCAGGTCAGGTTCAGGGAGATGCCTCCGAGCCGGCAAACCCGGGCCCTCATCCGCTCGTTCGAGCGACGCGAGTCCACGAAGCTCACGGCGGAGGCGAACTGGCGATGAGCATCATGCGTGGCCACCGGGCGTTCGTGCAGCTCACCAAGGTGGGCGAGTGCAACGAGAGCGGCAAGGAAGTGCTGTCCTTCAGCCTCAAGGGCAAGGCGATCGCCGACCCCGACAGGGCGATGGACCTGGTCATCGGGTTCATCCACAAGCTGCTGCCCCACGCCCACTACTCATCGTCCGAGGCCCTGGAAGCCGACCTCAAGCGGCTCAAGGTCTACATCGACGGGATCGGCGAGCAGAAGCCCGAGAAGGAGCTGGCCAAGTGAAGTCACCCGCGACGCCGAGGGTGGCGAGCCGCCACCGCCCGGACGATCGGGAGGCCCGCACGCCGGGCCCGCGGTGCAACTCCGCCGCCGTCGCCTTCCCGGGCAGGACCGCCCGGGTTCCCTCGAGACGCGGGGACCGACGCCCCGCCGGCAGCCGACGAAAGCCCAGGAGTTTCCCCATGCGAGTCACAGAAGTCAGGATCAAATTGGCCGAGGGCAGGACCGACCGCAACGAGCGCCTGCGGGCCTTCTGCTCGATCACGCTCGACGGCATGTTCGTCGTCCGCGACCTGAAGGTCATCGAGTCGTCGATCGGCGGCATGTTCGTGGCGATGCCCTCGCGCAAGCTCACCGACCGCTGCCACCACTGCGGCACCAAGAACCACATGCGGAGCCGCTTCTGCAACAACTGCGGCGTCCGCCAGGACGAGCACCGGGCCACCCGCCACGCGATGGGCCAGGCCAAGCTCCACGCCGACGTCTCGCACCCGATCAACGCGCAGTGCCGCTCGCTGATCCAGCGGGCCGTCATCGAGGCCTACCTCGAAGAACTGGAACTGGCCAAGCGGCCGGGCTACGTCAGCCGCTACGAGGAGCTGGACCTCGAGTACGAGGCCGCCGGGCCGGCGATGCGACGCTCGGCCTGACCGCGACGACACATCGGTACTGGACGCCGAGCAAAGGACTGCGACGCGTTATTGCCCCGGCCGGCCCATCCCGCCGGCCGGGGCGAACGAGGACCAACGAACGACGAGGGGGACAGATATGAGCAACGAAGCGATATTCCAACGCCTTGTCGCGAAGTTCGAGCCCAACGAGGTGAAGGCCCGGGCGCAGGGCGGCAAGCAGCTCCGCTACGTCACCGCCCGCACGGTGATGAACCGGCTCGACGAGGTGCTCGGGCCGGCGAACTGGTGGGACAGGTACATCCCGGGCGAGAACTCGGTCATGTGCCGCCTGACGATCCGCCTCGCCGACGGCTCGACCATCACCAAGATGGACGCGGGCGGCTACGCCGGCATGGCCGACTCCGGCGACGACGACAAGTCGGGGTTCTCCGACGCCTTCAAGCGGGCGGCGGTCAAGTTCGGCGTGGGGCGATACCTCTACAACGATGGCGTGCCCGAGTTCGGCCCGGTTGAGGAAGCCAAGCCTCAAGAGCCCGTCGTCCCGGTGACGCGATCCACCGAGGAGCCCTACAGCGAGGCCTCGCATGACGACGAGACGCCCCGCACCGGCAAGGCCTTTTTCGCGTGGGTCCGCGAGCAGGAGCAGCGATACTCGGTCGGACTGCTCAAATACATCAACGAGTGGGGGAAGATTCAGGAGTTCCCCAATCGCCTGATCGACTGGGATTCGGCCCAGGTCAGGCATGCCTACGGCCAGTGCCTCCGAAAGCTCAACGCACTCCAGGGCGGCAACGCAGCCGACGTGGCCCCGACCCGAGAGTCGGTGAATCAGCAGTTCCCCTCTCGCCAGGAGATCGCCAAGGCCTGCGGCGAGATCCGCACCTGGGCCGGCGACTTCGTCCGCATGGCCAACGAGTGGTGGAAGGGGAAGTTCCGCGACAAGGGGAAGCCGACACCGGACGGGCACGACGGGGTGCTCGACCACCCGAACCAGCTCCTCAACCACCTCCTGAAGCAGGCGGCGGCCGAGCGGCTGGTCACGCTGCCCGAGGGGTTCAAGTTCGAGCCGCAGGCGGTGGTCGAGCTGATCGCCCCGCTCTGGCTCCAGAACCCGGGCAACGTCGAGGAGGAGGCCTGGCGCTATGCCAAGGTCGAGCGTCCGGCGCAGATCAGGGCCGAGGTCGACGCCGCCAAGGCCAAGCATGAGATGTACGAAGAGGCGCTCAGCAACTGAGGTTCTCGCCATGTCCATCGTCACGGATCAAGACGTCGCCCTGGCCCGCAATTGGGCGACCTTCTACAGGCAGCGGGGGTTCAACCCGCTGCCGATGAGGCAGGACGCCAAGCGCCCGCTCGTGCGGTTCGCGCGGTGGTGGGAGGAGCCGGCACCGGCCGACCTCTTCGACCAGTGGGAGACCCCGTCGATCCAGGTCATGACCGGCCGCCGATGGAGGCTCCTCGTCATCGACCTCGACGGGCCCGAGGCCCGCGACTGGTTCCTCTCCCGCGGGATGCCGGTGCCGACGACCTGGTCGACGCACAGCGGCGGCGACGGCCTGCACCTCTGGTTCCGGCTGCCGAACTGGCTCGGCCGCGAGCTACCCAAGGCGTTCCTCTGGAAGGGCGAGGGGGAGCACTCGGCCGTCGAGCGGCTCTGCGACCGCTCATTGATCGTCGCCCCGCCGTCGATCCACCCGAGGACCGGGGAGCGATACCGGTTCTCGTCCAAGGCCCAGAGCCCGGCGCGACTGCCCATGCCCGCCCCCTGCCCGAAGTGGATCCTCGACCTCCCGCCGATCCAGGCCCCGAGGCCCCCGGCCGCGACGCCCGCCGCCTCGTTCGTCCCCGCCAAACGCCAGGTCGACCAGGCCGTCGTGGGGCGATACCAGGCGAACGACGTGCTCGACGCGATCGGCGACAAGCTCTCGGTCGCGGAGGGCTGGGGCGTGCGGCTCGCCTCGAGGTCGGCGAACTCCGCCGGCTGGTGCCAGTGCCACGCGATCCACCGCGAGGACCGCACGCCGTCGGCGTCCGTCTCGATCGAGACCGGGAGGTACTGGGAGCCGGGCGAGCGTTCCATCAGCCTCTTCGAGCTGGGCGTGCGGCTCGGCGTCTACGGCGACTGGCGCGAGGCGGTCGCGGACCTCGGCGAGCGCTTCGGCGCGAGGAGGTCGTCATGAGCAATGCCGCCGCGACCGTCTCCGTCACCGTCCAGAAGCCGATGAACCGCGAGGAGGCCCTCGCCACCTGCCAGGTCATCCGCAAGGGGCTCGACGACATCCGCGAGATGGCGCTCGAGCTGAGGGACCGCGAGGGCTGGAAGGCGCTCGGCTACCCGAGCTGGGCCGAGTGCATCGCCGGCGAGTTCGGCCGGTCCAAGAACTACATCAACCGCCAGATCGCCGCCGCCCTGATCGAGCAGGAGGTGGTGCCCATGGGCACCGCCCCGGCTCAGCCGAGGATCCCCGAACGCCAGCTCCGCCCCCTCGCCGCGATCGAGCCGGGCAAGCGGGCCGAGGTCTGGGAGGAGGCCAAGGCCACCGCCCCCGAGGGGAGGCTCACCGCGAGGCACGTCCAGGAGACGGTCGACCGCAAGTTGCCCAGGCCCGAGGGCGGTGCCCATGGGCACCGGCAGGGCGGGACGCTCGTCAACGGCGTCGCCTCGGAGGATCCGCCCGCGATCGCCAGGGCCAGGGCCGCGGGGCGGATCGCGCCGGACGCGACGGTCGAGATCACCGAGCCGGAGCCGGATCCCACGCCCGAGGCCGAGGCCGAAGCGGTGCCCATGGGCACCGGCGGCGAGGCGACGGAAGGGGACGAGGCCGAGGATGACGCGGCCTGGCTCGAGGGATTGCCCGCGCGGCCGCTCATCGCGGAGTCGCTCCGCCGCACGTTCGACGCGGACGCCTTGCTCTATCGCCGGCTCGAGCCCGCCAGGGGCACGTTCCTGCACCACGCCAGGCGGGCCCTGAATCTCGCCAGGCGGCTCGGGGGCTCGTCGTCCTCCGGCTACGCCTATCGGCTGTCGCGCTTCCTCAAGACGGACCACCCCCGGCACTGGCTGCCTTGCCCGAGCACCGAGGACGGCGGGTGCGGCGGCGTCGGGACGATCGGGATGCTCGGCCAGTGCCCGAAGTGCTACGGGCGAGGCTACTGGATCAAGTAACAGGACCGGAGGTTCGCCCGAATGACGACGCTGTTCGCCGGCCCGGAGATGGGGGCCGACACGCTCACCGCCCGGCCCTACCAGGTCGAGGCCACCGAGGCCGTCCGGCGCGAGTTCGCCGGGGGCCGCAAGTCGACGCTCGTGATCCTGCCCACGGGCACGGGCAAGACGGTGCTCTTCTCCAAGATCAGCCGGGCCGTTGTCGAGAAGGGGGGCCGGGTCCTGATCCTCGCCCACCGCGGCGAGCTGGTCGACCAGGCGGTGAACACGCTCGAACGCGTCGGCATCGTGGCGGGCGTCGAGCGGGCCGGGTCCCACGCACGGGCCATGTTCGACCCCGACGTGGTCGTCGGCACCGTGCAGACACTCCAGCGGGCCAGGCTCAAGAGCTGGGACCGCGACCACTTCCGGCTCATCATCGTCGACGAGGCGCACCACGCGACGGCCGAGACCTATCAGAACATCATCAAGCATTTCCGGTCCGCCAAGGTGCTCGGCGTCACCGCGACGCCGGACAGGGCGGACGAGGACGAGCTGACGACGGTCTTCGAGTCGGTCGCCTACGAGATGTCGATCTGGGACGCGATGACGGCGCCCGCCCCCGGGCCTTACCTCTCGCGGCTCCGGTTCGTCCAGTGCGACGTGGGGATCGACCTCCGCGGGATCCGCACCACGGGCGGCGATTTCAACCAGGCCGACCTCGAGGAGCGGATCGCCCCGCTGATCGACACCCTGGCCAACGCGATCCGCCAGGAGGTCGGCGACCGCCAGACCCTGACCTTCACCCCCGACGTGGGGTCCGCCATGGCGATGGCCTCGGCGATGCAGTCGATCGGCCTGGCCGCCGACTGGATCTCGGGCGACTGCCCGGACCGGGCGGAGAAGATCGCGCGATACAAGGCGGGGGACCTCCAGGTCCTCGCCAACTGCAACCTGCTCACCGAGGGGTTCGACGCGCCGACGACGGCCGCGATCGGGCTCTGCCGGCCGACCAAGAGCCGGGCCTTCTACAGCCAGATGGTCGGGCGGGGGACGAGGCTGGCGCCGGGCAAGGCCGACTGCCTGCTCGTCGACTTCAACTTCCTGACCGAGAAGCACGACCTGGTGCGCCCGGCCGACCTCTTCGACACGACGGACACGGACGGCGAGGTCCTCGACATCGCCGACGAGCTGCTCAAGGCCAAGCCCGGCAGCGACCTCATGGAGGCGATCGAGCAGGCGAGGGCGACCCAGCAGCAGCGGCAGGTGCTCCGCATCCAGGCCCGGGAGCGCCAGGTGAAGTACCGCCGCGTCAGCTACGACCCGCTCGCGACCGCCGAGACCCTCGGGGTGGTCATGCGTGGCAACACCGACGCCCGCCACGACCCGCCGACCGACAAGCAGATCGAGTACGCGCTGACGTTCGGGATCACGAGCCCCGAGACGCTGTCGAGGCGTAGGCTCTCGCGACTCCTGGACGTGCTCTCGGACCGCAGGAAGTTCGGGCTGGCGACCCCCAAGCAGGTGGCCCACCTGATCCGCAACGGCGTCGCCGCGGCCGAGGCCAGGAACATGTCCAAGAGGGAGGCCACGGCCGCCCTCGACCGGCTCTGGGGCAAGGGGGGGGGGTGAACCAACCAGCACGGGCGTCCTGATGCCCCCTTCAGGAGTTCGCCCGACATCGCGTTGCCCGGACGGGCGTGAGCAGCTTGGGGGTCGTCGCACCGGCCGGATGACGGATCGTCCAGGCCGGGGCGACGTGGTGGCGATGGGCTGAGGTGCGAGGGATCGCATCGCCCTCGCTGGCAACAATAAAGAGCGCCCATCGCGGAAAGAATCGTTCACTAGTCGATCCGGCAGGCCGGGCGGCGGGTTCAAGCCTCGCGTCGATTCCTCTTTCTTTCCTTTGCTTTGGCGAGTTTTTCCAGGTTTTCCCGGATTTCCTTTCGGTTTCTTTCTGGGGTAAGAAGCGATGCCTCACGTCTACTTCATCCGCGATCGGGTCGCGAGAGCCATAAAGATCGGGACGGCCAGAGACCCGAGGAAGCGATTGGCCGCGCTCCAGACGGGCAACCCCAACCCGCTGAAGTTGATGGGGACGATACCGGGCGGGGAGCATGAAGAAGCCCAGCTCCACGCACGCTTCTCCGCTCACCGCGGCCTCGGGGAATGGTTCGAGGCCGATGCCAACTTCGTCTCGGAGGTGGTCCGGCTGATCGAGGACGCACGCAAGGCGTCACCCCTATCATCGCCACAGAAGGCGGCTATTAGCACCTTGCCGCAGTCGCGTTGGCCAGGCACTCCGATCAGCGACCTCTGGTCTGAAGAAAAGGAAATCGTATGCATTGGCAATGAATTGTGGCACCCGAATTACGGCATCGGTTGCGTTGCGGATACCGATGGTTCCGACGAGCAATACAAGGTGTCGGTCCAATTCAGCGAGTTGGATGTGATCAAGACATTTGTTGCCGTCAAATCGCCCTTGCGACTCACGAACAGGGGCTTTCGCAACGCGACCCGCGTGAACTGGCCGCCCGCCTGGGCCGACGAGCCGTGACGGGCGGGCAAAAGCTCCTCTGGTTCGTCGGGGCCGACAACATCCCCCGGCGTGCCAACGAGTCCAAGGGGAGCCGCAAGGAGGCCCGCTACACCTGCAGCGAGGGCGACGGGGCCTGGACCGCCGTGGATCCGCTCCTGAAGGAGCAGGAGGCCTTCGGGGTGATCCGGGCGACGAAGGAAGAGTGGGCCGAGGACTGAGGCGAGTTCGAATCATACTCAGGAGCGAAAGTGGACCATGAAAGCGACCAAGCATCCCGCCCATTACCGCGTGATCCTCCGCGAGAAGGACCTCCGGCGTGACACGTTCCGCGCCGGCGGGCCGGGCGGCCAGCACCAAAATAAAACGGACTCGGCGGTGCGATACACGCACATCCCGACCGGGATCTTCGCCGAGTCCCGCAGCGACCGATCGCAGCACGCCAACGACGAGATCGCCCTCGAGGCCCTGAAGGAGAAGATCCTCCGCCTCTGGCTGATCCAGCGGGGCCAGTCGGTCAAGGACGCCTGGAAGCGGAAGCCGGACGTCTCGTTCGGGGCCCAGATGCGGAGCTACGTCCTCGCGGGCGACCGCCGCGTCATCGACCACGAGACGGAGTGGAAGGGGGATCCCCGCCAGGTCCTCGACGGCAAGCTCGACGGCCTCCTGCGGGCGAGGCTCCTACACGTCAAGGCGATCGAAACACAGCTCGCGATGGGGGCCTGACCGCCATGCACCGGATCGAGCCCGACCCCATCACCCTCGCCGCCCTCGACTCCCTGCTCGAGGTCGACCGCCTCGAGGCCAGCCGAGCGCACGGCATCGACCTCGCGAAGACCGACCAAGGCCGGCTCACCTGGCACGCCCACAGCAACCGGCAGGCCCAGCTCTTCCGGGAGGAATGGCACCCGGCGTTCGTGGAGCTGGCGAGGACGTTCGAGGTCGGCACCGGGTTCTTCTACGCCGAGGGGGACGACGGGGCGAGATACCTCGTCCTCTGGCGTGCCGACTTCGTGCAGTCGAACGTCCTCACCTGCGTCAAGCGACTCAGGCCGGGGGCGAGGTCGCTGGGCACGTTCAAGCTCGGGATGAATCGCGACTTCCGGATGGTGCAGATCATGCTCGAGAGGTTCGAGGTGATGGAAGGGAAGGTGATGGCATGAGCAAGCAAAAATGGGGGGGCAAGTCGCGGAGAAGAAGAAGCCGACCAAGCCCGCACCTCCGACGGGCAACCACGTGATCTTCATGACGAGCAGGCGCGAGTTCGGCGGCGAGATCCGCATGGTCCCGCTGCCCAGGTTCAAGCGGTGCAGGACGACGCGGATGGCTCACAGGGCCGCGAGGTTCGAGACGCAGGCCGAGGCCGAGAAGTTCCTGCGCGTGATCGAGAAGCTGCCCAGGTGGTGCTACACGCCGGGGACGATCGACGAAGAGCCGACGAAGAGAGAAGGGCGGGTGACGGCATGACGACGGACGAGCTGTACGACAAGTTGTGGGCGATAGCGGACGCCTATCATACCGCGGTCACCCAACTCGAGGCTCAGCGTGACACCGAGATCCGGGCCGCCAACGACCGGTATCGCACTTCGGTCGAGGCCAAGCGGATCGAATGGGGTGAGCGGCAAGACATGCTGATGAAGAAATACGAGGCCGGGGAACCGTGGTCTCCGAGCTCGACCTCGGCCGATGCTCAGCCTTTCCGTCGGGTCTTCGTGGACGGCCGAACGCACACTATCAAAGTCGGCGAGCAATACCAGAGACGTGATGCCCGGGGACTCCCGGCTCATGTCGCCGACTTCAAATATGACGATCGAATTCAAGGCGAATGGGTCGTGTTTGACGCCGACGGCTTTGGTGCTGTCGTCCTGAAGCCTGAAGACTTCGTCAAGCGGTATGAGGTGCCGGCCGAGCTGCGGCCGACTACGGCCCACATCACGCCCGGCCCCGTGTCGTGACCTGTGACAACCGAGTCCTCGGAGACCCTGGATTGAGCGAGCGCAAGCAGTGGTCGGTGGTGCTGACCGGGCCGTCGCTGGCCCGGTGGAGCGAGGTCTTCGTGGTGGTCGAGCGGAGGTCGGGGCGGCGTGCCCGGGCCGGCTCGTGGGTGATGCGGGTGATCTCGATGGTGTGGGGGAGGGGATGATGGTAGCGAAGGCTGAGATTCAGAAGTTGAGCAAGGAACAAATCAGCAAGCATCCTGTGTTCGACCTGCTTCCGCCGATCTTCCGCGACTGCATCGACGAGGAGCACCACCGGTATAGCCTGGAACTACCGTTCGAGATGGATGGGCATATCTATGCGACGGACGGCCGCATCATGGTCCGGGTCGCCGCGACGAAGGAGGTGTGCGACGCGCTACCGTCACCCGACGACAGGAAGTTCCCGAAGCATGTCGCAGACCTCTTCGTCGGCCGCGATCGCTGGGAGACCGAGCCGGTTCCAACCCCGACGCTCGACGGCCTGGACCGATGCCCACACTGCGAGGGGACCGGCCTTCAGACCTGCCCCTGCTGCCAACGCCACGGTGCGATCTGCTCGGATTGCCACGGCACCAAGGTCGACCTCGACAAGCACTCGTCCGTCGCTGTCGCGGAGGGCGTTTCACTCAATCCGATATACCTGGGGATTCTCCTCAAGCATCAGGTCGAACTCTTCGTCCCTCGGCCGCCGTTCTCAGATGAGATCGAGGTGGTCGGTGCCGCCCAGCCGGTTCGCTTCGAAGTCGAGCCAGGCGTCGAAGGGCTGCTGATGCCCATGTCGCCGGCCAAAACCTCTCACCCCAGCGAGGTGGCCTGATGGCGACGATCGCGATCCACGTCGAGTCGCAGCCGACCGAGGAGCGGGCGAAGCTCCTGTTCGTCGCCCGGCCCGGCTTCCGCCCGACCCTCCTGGCCATCAAGGGCGGCATGACGGCCGAGGCCTATGCGCGGAGCAGCCACTTCGACCTCGATCGCATGGAGTTCGGCGAGGCGTGGGTCGAGCCGCAGGGGGAGCTGGGCCTGTTCGTCTGGGAGGGGACGTGGCGACCAGCGACCAGGGCCGACCTGGCGATGTTCGGGTTCCCAATGCCGGAAGGATGCGAGGTAGCACGGTGAATCAAACGTCAACCAACATTGATGACTTGGTCAGCGAGGCGCGATCGTTCGCCGCCTGCGACGAATATCCGCCCTTGACCGGATTGCTGAGACGGCTCGCCGACACCCTGGCGGATCGCGAGCGACTGATTTCGGATGCACCCCGAACCGCGACGCTGCTCCCGCCCGAGTTTCAGAGGCTTTGGGAGTCGTGCAATACCCTCGTCGAGAAGGCTGATTTCAAGTTTGTGTTCCGCCACATCGAACAGCTCGAGGCGGAACTGCGTCGGTTGCATGAAGAGATCCGCGCGTTGAAAGGCGAGCCCAGAGTGATCGTCACCGACGACGACGGCGAGGCCGACTGACATGGCGAACCGCGTCACCGCCAGGCAGCTCCGCGAGTGGGGGTTCGGCGAACTGGCCGAGCAGGCCCGGGCGAAGAACCCCCGCACCAAGGCCGTCGACCACGAGGGGATGAACAGGACCGAGCGTGCCTACGCCGACCACCTGGCGACGCTCAAGCTCTGCGGCGAGATCAATGACTGGCGGTTCGAGCCGTTCAAGTTCCGCATCGCCGGCAAGACGTTCCTGACGGTCGACTTCCTCGTCTGGCTCGCCGACGGCACGGTCGAGCTGCACGACACGAAGGGGCACCTGGAGGACGACGCGGCGGTGAAGATCAAGGCGGTCGCCGACCGGCACCCGTGGTTCAGGTTCTGGCTCGTCTACCGCGAGGGGGGCGAGTGGGTCTACAGGCCGGTGACGCGCAACGGGATCGGTAGGAAAGGGGAGTGGCAGAGGTAATGGCTACCGCACCAGCTATCAAAATATGGAGCACTCACGAAGTGCGAGTTGCCCTCCGGCAGCGATACAGCCTCCCCGAGTTCGCAATGCTCGAGGAGGTCGGCGACGGGACCGGTGGGCACAAGAGCCGCTCGGCCGACGCAATCGCCATGTGCTGCTATCCGAGCCGAGGCCTCGAGCTGACCGGGTTCGAGATCAAGGTCTCTCGCTCGGACTGGATGCGAGAGCTTGCCGATCCCTCGAAGGCCGAGGCGGTCTGCCGCTACTGCGACCGCTGGTACATCGTCGCGGGTTCGCCTGACCTGGTGAAGGCGGAAGAGCTGCCGGCGACGTGGGGATTGCTCGCCCCGAAGGCCGGCAAGCTCGCCATCATCAGGCAGGCCCCGAAGCTCCAGCCGATCGAATGGCCCCGGCATTTCATCGCGTCGATCCTCCGCACGGCGGCCGAGGGCGGCACCTCCGAGAGGACGATCCGCGAGGCCGAGGGGCGGGCGGCTGCGAATGCGACCGCCCGTTGCGAGGAGATCATTCGCAATCGGTATGAGGGCGAGATCGCAGGCCTCAAGTTCAATTACGAAAAGCTCCAGTCTGAGGTGGCCGCCTTCACGAAGGCGAGCGGTATCCCAATCCAGTCGCACTATTCCCCGGGTTCCAAGGTCGGCGAGGCGGTCTCGTTCGTGATGCGAGGCGGGTTGCGTTATGCAGGCCAGGAGATGGCCAGTCTCGAGCAGGCAGCGAAGAGCGTCCTGCGAAGCATCGATTCATATCGGCAACTCATGGCGACGAGTGGTTTCGAATCATGGGAATCGGGGGCAGGCATTTGAGGGAGGGTTTGAGATGGCCAAGTATCTGAGGGTGACGTTCAGCGACAACACGGTCTGGGACGTCCCGATCGAGGTCATAGCGCGTAGCCGGGCCGAGCACTACGCCGACGAGTTCGGCAACGACGTCGAGCGGTCCTACCGGGAGGACTCGCTTCCATTGCTCGAGGCGAGCGACAGCGAGGTCTATGAGTGGGCGTCGAACAACATGAACTGGTCGGACATGAAGGCCGCAGCGATCCAGCAGCCGAGCTTGCCGGTGGCCGTGGACTACGAGGAGGAGTGGGCCAACTGCGATACAGAGGTGGTGGAACGATGAGGCTGACGAACGAGCAACTGCGAAAGGCTATCGACATGATGGCCGGGCCTGTGGCGGCCGAGACGCCTTTCGGCGTCCGAGGGGATCAGCTCATCGTGCTGATGACCGAGGTCTTGGAGCGGCGGCAAGAGGTCCGGGTGGCGAGGGCGCTGATCACCGATGCGGGGCTTTGGCAGAAGTATCGAGCCGAACTCAATGCTGCAAAGCGGAGGCGACGGAAGTGAACAAGCAGGAGCATCTGCTGGTGTGCCTGATGGAGGAGTGTGCCGAGATCATCGAGCTGTGCTCCCGGATCTCGGTGAGGGCCTCCAAGGCCCTCCGCTTCGGGGCGGACGAGGTGCAGCCCGAGCAGGACAGGACGAACGCCGAGCGGCTCGCCCTCGAGCTGGCCGACCTGAAGGCGGTCGCCGAGATGCTGATCGAGGCCGAGGTCATCCCGGCTTCCGCGGTCCCCGCGAAGCGGGTGAAGGTCGAGGCCTTCATGGAATATGCCCGGCAGTGCGGTGCCCTGTCCGGCCCTGAGTTGAAGCCCAAGCCGCCATACCGATGGAGGCGCGGGGACCGACTCCGATGCACCATGGCCCACGATTCGTACTACGCCATCGATCGCCTGGAGAAGGGCGATGAATACACCTTCGATGAACTGGATCCGGCGCATCCCGGTTGGGCATTCGTCACGCACAAGGGCAGACGAGGGGTGGCCGTTCGCACCGACTATTCCGAGTGGATCAGAAGGGACGAGGGAGGGCGGGGGAGATGAGCACGAGAGCCGAACCGGATGTGAGGCCGATCGCGATCTCGATAGCGGATGCTGCCGCCGAGCTCGGGGTCTCGACGGACAAGGTGCTGAAGTGGGTGACCGCGGGGCGGCTGAAGGCCTTCGTGGATCCCGACTCGCGGCTCGGGGTCCAGCGGGGCCCGAAGACCGTCCGCATCTTCCGCGAGGACTGGCGGCGGTTCCTCGAAGCCCATACCGTCGTCGGGGTCGTCGCGGAGACGCAGGCCGAGGCCCGGCCCGCCCCCGCGGCGGCCGGGGCCGTCGGCCCGGATGGGGTCAGCCGGCGGAACCGGAAGCGTTCGGCGAGGCGGTGATCGGACGCTTCGCCGCCATCGCGACCCCGAGCACGTCGCTCTCGTCCTGGTCGGTGTAGTGCCGGTCGAGCATCCTCACGCTGGTCCCGAGCGCCTTGGCCAGCGCCGCGTCGTTCACCCCGCGCCGCCTCGCCTCCGTGGTGTAGTAGCTCCTGTTGAAGTAGAGGCGGAACCCCTCGGGGAGAGGGTATCCCTCGGCGGCCCCCCGGGTCCTGAGGCGATTGAACCACTGCTGAAGCATCTTCGTGTCGCCCTTGCGTTTCCTCTCCGGATCCAGCCAGACCCAGGGCTCGCCCGCCTCGGCCGTGCCCAGGTTCGCCGCGCGGTGTCCCCGGGGCCTGCGGTGCGTGAAGATCGCCGTGGCGTGCCGGTCGGGCCGCGCCCTGATCGCCTCGATCCGCCTGGCGCAGTGGGGCGGCACCGCGATGATCCGGTCCTCGCCCGTCTTGTTCCCGTTCTTCCACTTCCAGGCCGGCAGCCTTAATAGCCCCCACCCGCCCGGCAGCAGCGACCAGTCGTCCCATTCCGCGACGCAGAGGTCCTTGGGCCGGGCGCCCGTGTCCCTGAGCGTCATCAGCAGGACGATGGCCGACCTCGCGTGGATGCCGTTGGGGCCGTCGCCGGCCTTCGTCGCCCTCCTCCACGCCCAGCGGATGAACCGCGAGACGGCCTCCGGGTCGATGCGGCGGAAGGCTCGCCGCGGCACGGTCGGGCCCCTGAGCCCGGTCATGGGGTTCGCGGGGAGCGGCAGCCCCGAATGCCGGCCCGGCTCCATCTCGGCCGCCCATCGGAAGCAGGCCTTGAGCGTCTTGAGCAGGCCGTCGCTCACGTAGCTCTCGGAGCATCCCTGGGCGAGCATCGCGTCGCGGAACTGCTCGCCGTCCCCGCGGGTGATGGACCTCGCCTTCCTCCGGTCCATGCGGTTCGGATCCCCGGGCGAGGGCCAGTTCCCGAACCTGGAGAGATGCTCGACCGTGCGGTCGTACGCCTCGGGCCCGAGCCGCCTCTCGGCCTCGAAGAGGTAGATCTCGGTCATCGCCTCGAAGTCCAGCTCGGCGGCGACGACGAGCCCCGCGGCCTGCCGCTCCAGCTCCTCGGCCACCCACCGCTGGGCCGCCAGGCGATCCTTGGTCGGGTGCCGGAGGGAGCGGTTGAAGGCCTTCTTCCTGTAGGCCTTCCCCTCCTTGGTGTACGCCAGTTCGCCCAAGGCCGAGGACGCCCAGCACCCGGCACGCTTGTCCCAGAACGCGGAACCGTGTCGCGGCATTGTAGGTTTGAGCCCCTTTTGCGAAAGGGTATCGGTGCTGAATCGGTGAAGTGAATCGGTGAAGTCGCGGAACAGGCGGGCAATCGGTGCGCAACGAAAAAGCCCTCCAGGAGCTTATCCCGAAGGGCTTTGCGATGCAATGGGCGGCGCTGGATTCGAACCAGCGACTTCCACCGTGTGAGGATGGCACTCTAACCGCTGAGTTAGCCGCCCGCGAATTGAATTGAGAGGGTTATCTTATCGAGTCGTCGCAGGGAGAACAAGACCGGCTTGGGAACGTTTGGAGGTGAGTCGGCGCGATGCTGGACCATCGGGAACGAAGGGATGGTCAGTCATCGGGGGTTCGCAGGAGGGTGCCGCCGCGGAGGGGGGAATTCTGGTCGGGGATGATGTCGCGGTTCGCGAGCCAGAGGGTGCGGATGGAGGTGGGGTCGCCGTAGACGCGGAGGGCGATGTCTTTCAGCGATTCGCCCTCGACGGTCTCGGTGAAGGCCGATTGAGGTGACCGCCGGGACGCAGGGGACCGTCGGGAAGTTGTTCGGAGCGAGTCGGAGGGCTTCGATGATGTCGTGGCGGTCTGCGGAGGGCTCGCGGCGGGTTTCCTGGAGGGCCTGGATTGGGGCGGTTTGCTGGCGACGACGGGAGATGCAACCGAGGGCGAGCGCGATGGCCGGGGCTGAGGCCGGGTGAAGTGGGTGCTGATGACTTCGCGGACGGGGGCGGCGGGAACCGGCTCGGCTTCGACCTCGACGAGGGGCGTCCCCTGGGTCGGTGCCGGTGCCGAGGGGCGCGCGTCGGGGACAGCCGAGGCCGTCTGGATCTTCGCCGGCGACGCCTCGGCAGCCGGGGGCGGATCCTGAGGGTCGGGCTGATAGAGCGCGATCCCGAAGAAGGACACGATGAGGATGCTGAGCGTGAAGCTGGCTCCCGCGTGGCGGTTCATGAGACAGCGTGCCTCGGCGGAACTCTCGGATGCGATGCAACAAGTCGTGTTCGTCATTTCGACGAGCGCAGCGAGAAACTTGAGCGTTTCCGCGGGATTCCGAGGGCCGGCAGGGCGGTGAGGGCTGAATGCGGGGTGACGTAGACTGCGTGATCAGGGGCGACTGCTCGTTTCGCGGGGCAAAACGGGCTCGCCAAGAGATTTGGGGATGCGGTGAGGCTGAGGCCGAACCAGGCGGCCCCGGCTCGTGAGCCAGGCCGTGGGGGCCAGGATCAGGGTCGAGCCGAGCAGGGTGAGCGGCGAGACCGATCGGTGCCAGAAGGCCACGTCGAAGATCATGCCGAAGAAGACCTGCGTCAGGCTCACCACGGCCACGCGGGAGGGGACACCCGTCGCGTAAGCCTTGGTCAGGAAGAACTGGCCGGCCGTGCCGCTGACGCCCACGCCCAATAAGAGCAGGCTCGTCGCGGGATCGAACCGGGTTGGGCCCATCGAGTTCCAGCGGATCCCGATCCAGGTCAGGGCGATCAGGCCTGCCACGCCCGCGAAATGCGCGACCACCGCGCGGGGATCGACCCCTTTGAGGCGGTGCAGGCCGAGCATCGCGCAGGCGGTCGAGATGGAACTCACGAGGGCGACCGTCGCGGCGAGGTTGTCGCCGCCGAGGTGCGGTTGCTGGATCAGGATCACGCCGAAGAGCCCGCTCGCCACCCCCACGAATTCGGAGACCGACGGGACCTGCTTCAGCAGGACCGCCGAGAGGAGGACGATCCAGAGGGGGTAGGCGTTCGTCAGGGTCAGCACGTCGGCCACGGGTAACTTCGTGAGAGCGTAGAAGTTGCAGACGAGGCTGAAGCTCCCCGCCAGGCTCCGGACCCAGAGCGTCCGCGGGCGGAAGATGACGAGCTTGACCCCCGCCGCTCGCGCGAGGATCGCCGTCGAGACCAGCATGAAGACCACGCGGACGAACGCGATCACGAGCCAATCGCAGCGCGAGCCGAGGGCCGAGGTGAAGGCTCCCATCGTCGCGAAGGCCAGGGCACTGAAGAGCATCCAGAGGGCAGGGCGTAAAGCAGAGTCGGTCATGGGGATCCGAGTGCGGAGGGGCGGGAGACTTTGCGGGGGAGTTTCGTCGACCAATTCTCCCCGGCAGTCAAGGGGGCGTGAAGGCCAGTCTCCGGCTTTCGGCCGCCGACCCCGGGAACTCGAGCGACCGATAGATCCGTCATCGGGCGCGTTGATCGTGGGTATCTTCCCGGACCGACGACTGTGACTTTGGCGGCGACCCTTGTTATCCTGGAGGGAGTCGGGTTGGCTCCGCGACGGGCGGGGACTCCGCCTCCGGGCCTTCGCGGACCCGCAGGGAAGGGTATTCATGACGCAACATTCGGATGGGCAAGGGGCCGAGGGGCCGCCGCCCTCGGCTCTCTGTGATTTCTGCGGCCGGCCGACGAACCAGGTTGGGCCCATGGTCGAGGGGAATGCCCTCGTCACCGGCGGTTCTCGCTCGGAATCGTCACATATCTGCGCACAGTGCGTGGCCGCCTGCGATCGGATCTTCGAGAAGCACGAGCAGAAGCATGCCCTCGAGGGAGACCTGCCGACGCCGAGGCAGCTCGTCGCCCACCTGGATTCGTATATCATCGGCCAGGAACGAGTTAAGAAGACGCTGGCCGTCGCCGTGGTCAACCACTACAAGCGGCTCCTGGCGCAGTCTCGCGAGGTCGACGACCCGGCGCTCAAGCATGTCGAGGTCGCCAAGAGCAACGTCCTGCTGATCGGCCCCACCGGCTGCGGCAAGACGGCCCTGGCGCAGTCTCTGGCGAGGAAGCTCCGCGTGCCGTTCGCGATCGGCGACGCCACGACGCTGACCGAGGCCGGGTATGTCGGCGAGGACGTCGAGAACCTGATCCTCAAGCTCGTCCGCGAGGCCGACTTCGACATCCCGCTCGCCGAGCGTGGGATCATTTACATCGACGAGATCGACAAGATCGGCAAGACGTCGCAGAACGTCTCGATCACCCGCGACGTCTCCGGCGAAGGGGTGCAGCAGGCCCTCCTGAAGCTGCTGGAAGGGACCGTCGCCAACGTCCCGCCCCAGGGGGGACGCAAGCACCCCGAGCAGCAATACCTGCAGGTCGACACGTCGAACATCCTCTTCATCTGCGGCGGGACGTTCGTGGGCCTGGAGGAGATCATCGGCAAGCGGCTCGGCCGCAAGATGATCGGGTTCGGCCATTCCGAGGCGAACGACCGCGAGCTCGAGCGGAATGAGTTGGTCGCCCAGGTGACCCCCGAGGACCTCGAGCGGTTCGGCATGATCCCCGAACTGGTCGGCCGGCTCCCGGTCATCAGCACCCTGAATCAGCTCTCGGTCGACGACCTGTCGCGCATCCTCACGGAACCGAAGGATGCCTTGTTGAAGCAGTATCAATTGCTCTTCTACCACGACAAGTCGAGGCTCGAGTTCACCCCCGAGGCCGTCCGCGAGATCGCCCGCCTGGCCAAGGCCAGGGGGACCGGCGCCCGGGCCCTCCGCTCGATCCTCGAGAACCTCATGCTCGAGGTCATGTTCGAGCTGCCCGAGCGCCCCGAAGGGCACACGTACGTCATCGATGATCGCGTCGTCCGGGGCGAGGCGAGCGCCCTCGACCAGGCCGCGGCCTGAAGGGTTTGAAGGCCCAGGAATGCGGGAAACGGCCGTCCTATCGGGGCGGTCGTTGCCTTTTCGAAGGCGCCTCACGCACGCGGCCGGCGATGCACATCGATGCAGCGTGCTGGGCAAGATCCACTTTCGTGCTTGAATCTTCGATTGATGATCCGGCTCGATGATGAGCTGCGGGACATATCGCTGAAATCCAAGTGCGCCGGGAATCTCACGCCCGAATTTGTTGAGAGGATGTTTTCTTAGGCGTCATGGACGTCATCGGCGAGGGAGGAGCCCTCCGATGCGAGCCCGCTTCGACCTTCTGGAACGGATGAACTCCGGTGAGCGACAAGCAGGGTCCGATCGGAAAAAGGAGAAGCGCTTTGCGTAACTCCTTGACACTACCCCAAGCCAGCACTACAGTTGAGCCAAGTGAGTCGAAGGTCGAATCGTCGTTGCCCCAAGGAATTCTTGCCGTGACGAAGAAAGAAATCGTCAGAATGATTTCCGAGGAAATGGGGCTGACACAACTCCAGACCAAGGACATCGTCCAGCGCACGCTCGACGAGATCACGCGGACCCTGGTCGCGGAAGGCCGCATCGAGTTGCGGAACTTCGGCGTATTCGAGATCAAGCGTCACGCACCCCGCAAGGCTCGCAATCCCCGCACCGGCGAGAAGGTCGACATCCCGGCGAAGAACGTCGTAACCTTCAAGCCCGGCAAGGAGATGGAAGAACTCGTCAGCAAGATGAACGTCGATGCGAGCGAGTCCGACAATGACGGGACCGCCACCGCCGATACCTTCCCCCGCCTTGCCTGATCTTCGCCATCCGAGAAAAACGCTTTGATGCCGCGAAGGAGTGCGGCTTCTCAGCGGCTTACGCCAACACCTCTTTCGCTTCCTCTCATTAAGTCTGGCCGCCGATTGGCCTCGTTTGCGATGGCCCGGGCCATGGTACAGCCTTTTTTCGCGTACCCTACCCGATCGAGCGAACTTCCCCAGCCTCTCCCGGACTCGCTACTGGTCCTAGTTGCCGAGGTTCGGGCTTCAATCCGCTGCGTTTTCGTACGACAAAAAGACGGGCGTCATCCCTCGCGTGTGCGAGGGATGACGCCCGAGTGAAGATCGTGACGTTGTCTACGACCGAGTTTAACTTGTGCGAATCCTGGCTCGCGAGGGGTGCCGAAACCTCTTGCGATCAGATCACGACGGGCTTATTCAACTTCCGACGCAGGGCGACGAACTGGCCCGTGTGCATCAGGATGTGGCCACCGATGGCGTTGAAGAGGGCGGCGACGGTGGGGGCGTAGGGGATGCCGGTCGGCTGATCGAGTTGCTCTTCCGGTAGGGCATCGAGCACCGCGAGCGTCGCCTTGCGCTGCGCCGCCCAGAGGTCGAGGTATTCAGCCTTGGTCAGGAACGTGCGGGAGCCACCCGGGGGCGCCGTCTTCAGGTCGTGGGGCTCCATGAATCCGTCGGGCAGGGTCGGGGAGGCGCCGGGGGAGACCCGCTCGACGGAACGGAACTCGGCGTTGATCAAGTGGCCCACCTGGAGCGCGAGCGGATTGATCCCGGCGATCGCTTCTATTTGAAAATCCTCATCGGAGAGGTCGTCGAGGTAGGCCTTGACGACCCCTTCGCTCATGGCGAGGCTCATGCGGATCACGGACTTTGCGTCGGCCATTTCGTCGTGCGTCCTTTCATCCCGGCGAGTGTTCACGACCCGGGAGGGCTTCGAGGGACCGTCATTCCGCACGGGCCGGATGGGGTGATGTCTCGACCGCGGCGGAACCCGCAGCCAGGGTGATCCCTCACGCACCACCTGTCAATGGTCCTGCTGCGTGAACATCCCTTTGAGTGCCAAGGACCGTTCCAGGGTCTCGTGAACACGGCTCTAATTAAGGGGAAGCCTCGACGCCGGACTCATCGACGGAGTCGGCCCGACGTTAGCGGCTCGATGTCGAGTCGATCCCATCTGTTCCCGCCAGTTCCACCGAAAACTCACATCCAAGAGCACTGCTATCGACGGAATTCGACGCCCACTCCCCCGGGTTTCAGCCACTTCGGGATACTCCGTGACCCTAATAGCATGGGGCTGTTCAGTAGGCTGAACAGTAGATGCCGGGCGATTTGTCGAGGTTTGGTTGTCCGGATTTCTCAAACGATATTCCGGCGTAACCTTTTAAAATTAAGTGGTTTATGGTGATTCGGAATTTCTGTTGACAAGACCGAGATTGGGCGGGATACTTACGAATGAAATGGACATGCGTTCAGTATTATTGTTGGGTCTTGGGGCGGCTCTCGCGGTTCTAGAGGGACCGATCGTATTAAATGTTAATATAAATAGTTTTATTTTAAATTAAATATTTTAATTAATTATTTTAAACATGAATAAGGTGAGCCCGATTCTCGGGTCCGAATGATCTCGCGAGGAGGGCTCATCGCCTCAACAACAACGCGGAGCAGGTCTCCGGTTTCGCCTTGCGGATGGATGTTCGGGAAGTTCCCTCGAAGGACTCAATTCATCACGCTTAGGAGGACTTGCAGGATGGCACCCCCGAGGAAGAACCCCCCGGTTCGTCTGGTGACTGGCCCGTATTGCGACCGATGCAATCGACCCATCGTCGGGCCGGCGATCGAGGTGGGATTTCGGGATCGTTGCGTCTCATGCTTGCTGCGAGGCAACGTGCTCATCAACTACGCGATCTGGCAGCAGAGGATGATGACAGCGGCGTCGACGGAGGAGGATTGTCCCGTCTCCTGAATCGATGAGGGCGGGGGCTGTGATCAATCCGGCGGATTCGTGAGGAATCGCCCGCGCGGATGGGAACTGGACGACGCCGGCGCGCATCAATATAAGAAATGCTGGCCGGCGTCGTAAACTGGAATGCACCTCGAGAGCCGTTCATAGGGCCGATTCCGCGCCGATGATATGACGATCGGGTGGAGGGGCCGGAAGGGGAGGTTTCGATGTTGACGTCGATCGCCTACGACATGCTCGTCTCCTATGCGGTGACGCTCGGCGAACTCTTTCAGCCCGACGGTGGGGATGACTTCCTGAAGTCCTTCCGGGAGCGTGAGTATCTCGACGCCCATGACGACCTGTTCGGCCACATCTGGCAAAACTTCGGCGGACGTCTCGAGGTCGGTAAGCTCATCGTGACCGCGGACAACGAGGGCCAGGTCACGCTGCGGCTCCGCGGTCGCACCCCGGCCGGTTGGCTGGCAGGGCCCGGCGCCAACTGACTTTGATCGCGATTGGAATGCGAAAAGTCGCTATTATCCGGATGACACGCCTGAGGAAGGAATTGGGGTTAGATGAAAATATGAACTCGCGAAAATGTGGTAGGATAATTGAAATTTGTTCGATGCAGGAAGTCGCACTGATTCCGCCGCGGATTTGTGCGACTCCTTTGTGCTTCGTGTGACAGTGGTGAAAACAATGTACTGATTGTTCATAATTTGATGGATTTTTCGATCTCTGGCCGTGGGGCGGTTTTACGGTGCGTCGCCATTTTATGGGCCATGCGGCGGGAAATTTCTTGCGATGCGTCGTCCTGGGGCCGACAATCCTTGTCGTAGGTGGAAGATTCCCGTGGTAGACTCTCCATCGAGCCATCCCTTCGAGGGGCCCGCGAAGACGCCCCCGATCGGCTCGATCGCCCCGCAGAAGCTTGCATTGACAGCCTGACGCGTTCGACGAAGATAGGACCGACGACGTCGGATTGACGCAATCCTCCCGCAGAAGACATCCCGCCGCATTGCTTTGAGCTCGGTACGATCCCTCCACAGAAGACCTGCCCTATGAACCAGCATGCTCGCACCCGCGACCTGGCTCCTCGCTGCTTGATTCGCTCCGGTTCAAATTTTGTTTTGCGTTGGATGGGTGTGGGCATCATCGCATTGGGCCTCGCTCGAGACGCAAACGCTGATGGCCCCGCGGTTTCTGCGATCGAGGTCGTCCCCAGGGCCCTCGAGCTGCAAGGTTCCTCGGCCCGCCGGCAGATCCTGGTGATGGGGACCGTCGACGGCCGTCGCGTCGACCTGACCCGCCGGGCCCGCGTCGAGTCGAAGGATCCAAGGGTGGTCGCCATCGCGACCGATGGCGTCGCCCGGGCCCTCGGTGACGGCGAGACGACACTCGTCGCCAGCTTCGGGGGGCAAGAAGTCCGGGCGACCGTGACGGTGAAGGGGATCGGCGAGTCGCCGACGCCGACCTTCGAACGCGACATTGTGCCGATCCTGACGAGGGCCGGATGCAACGCTGGGGCCTGCCACGGCAAGGCCCGCGGGCAGAACGGCTTCGCGCTCTCCTTGCTCGGGTTCGACTCTGACTTCGACTATGCGGCAATCGTGAACGAGGCGAGGGGCCGCCGCGTCTTCCCGGCCGCACCCGATCAGAGCCTGCTCATCCTGAAGGCCGAGGCGAAGCTGCCGCACGGCGGCGGGCGGAAGCTCGAGCCCGAAGGCGAAGGGGTGGAGACGCTCCGTCGCTGGGTCGCGGGGGGGATGCCGCGAGATGCGAGCGAGGCCCCCCGGTTGTCGAAGATCACGGTGGATCCGACCGAGCGGATCATGACGAACCGGAGCGACCAGCAGCTCGCGGTCATGGCTTATTACAGCAATGGCACGAGCCGGGACGTCACGCACCTGGCCGCGTTCCAGTCGAACGAGAGCGCCATCGTGGCGGTCACGCCCGACGGCCTGATCAAGGCGGGGCCGATCCCGGGAGAGGCCGCGATCACCGCGCGGTTCGGCGACAAGTTCGCGACGTGCGAGGTCACGATCCCGATGGCCGGAGATGTCTCGCCGGGCGTCTATGCGGCCTTGCCTCGCAACAACCTGATCGACGGCCTGGTCTGGGCGAAGCTCGAGCGCCTGGGGATCACCCCCTCGGGGCCTTGCGACGACGCCACGTTCCTGCGGCGGGCCTCGCTCGACGCGATCGGGCGTTTGCCAAATCCCGAGGAGGTCAGGGCGTTCCTCGCGGATACGTCGCCGGACAAGCGGTCGGCCCTCGTCGATCGCCTGCTGAAGCGTCCCGAGTATGCCGACTTCTGGGCGAACAAGTGGCTCGACCTGCTGCGTCCCAACCCCTATCGCGTGGGGATCAAGGCGGTTCTAAACCTCGACGGCTGGGTCCGCGACTCCTTCAGGCGCAACGTCCCCTATGACGAGTTCGTCAGGTCGATCGTCTCGGCGAAGGGCAGCACCTTCCACGAGGGGATCGTCACGGTCTTCCGGGATCGCCGCGACCCCGACGAGATCGCCCCGATGATCAGCCAACTCTTCCTGGGCATCCGGCTCGACTGTGCCAAGTGCCACCACCACCCGTTCGAGGTCTGGAGCCAGGAGGATTTCTACAGCTTCGCTGCCTTCTTCGCGAAGATCGGCCGCAAAGGGGCCGGCCCGTCGCCGCCGATCTCGGGCGAGGAGGAGATCATCTTCGCGTCCAAGTCGGGCGAGGTGACGCACCCCCTGACCGGCAAGGTGCTGCCGCCCAAGCCCCTCTTCGGCAAGATCGCCGAGGCCGGCGTGACCGACTCTGACCTCCGCGAGTCGCTCGCGAAGTGGATGACGAGCGACGACAACCCGTACTTCGCCGAGGTCATCGTCAACCGCGTCTGGACCGAACTGATGACGCGAGGGATCGTCGAGCCGGTGGACGACCTCCGGGCCACCAACCCGGCGAGCAACAAGGCCCTGCTCGAAGCCCTCGCGGCCGACTTTCGCCAGCACCGCTATGATCTCAAGCATCTGATCAAGACGATCATGACGTCTTATGTCTACGGGCTCGTCTCGGATCCGATCGAGGGGAACGCCCCCGACACCAGGAACTATTCGAGGCACTATCGCCAGAGGCTCCGCGCCGAGGTCTTGCTCGATGCAATCTCCGATGTGACCCAGGTGCCCGACACATTCGACGCCTCGCCGCCGAATTCGAGGTCGATGGCGATCTGGACGCACCGGACCCCTTCGCTCTTCCTAGACACGTTCGGCCGGCCGGACCCGAACCAGGATCCGCCCTGCGAGCGGACCTCGGATACATCCGTCGTGCAGGTGCTGCACCTGCTCAATTCTCCCGAGCTGCACAAGAAGGTGACGAGCGACTCGGGACGCGCGGCGAAGCTGGCGGCCAGCGACAAGGCCCCGGCGACGATCGTGGAGGAGCTGTACTTGCTCGTCTATGGCAGGCTCCCGAGCGTGGAGGAGCAGGGGATTGGCCGCGAGCTGTTTGAACGCCCCGGCGGCACCCGGCGCAAGGCGACGGAAGACCTGCTCTGGGCCCTGTTCAACTCGCCCGAATTCATCTTCGAAGACTGACGATCGCCCGCCCTTCGGTTTGGAAGGAGAGTTCCGTCATGGCAATCCACACGAACTGCGAGTCTCGCACGCGGCGCGACTGTCTTCGGCTCGGCCTCGGCACCCTGATCGGCGGCGGCCTGATCGACGCCCTACGCCTCAGGGGCATGGCCTCGCCCGAGCCTGGCGTGAAGGCTTCGGCCCCGGCCATGCCGACGAACTGCATCCTGATCTGGCTGGACGGCGGGCCGAGCCACTACGAGACGTTCGACCCGAAGCCGAAAGCCCCGTCGGAGATCCGGGGCGATTACGAGACGATCGCCACCAAGATCCCGGGCGTCCAGTTCTCCAAGCATATGCGCCGGATGGCGTCGATCTCGGATAAGCTCGCGGTCGTGCGCTCGATCCGCCACGACCAGGGGAACCACGGCGCGGGCAATCATTATATGATGACCGGAGCCCCGCCCCGGATCCCGGTCGGCTGCGGGGCCTTCGTGAGCTTCCACCCGAGCCTCGGCTCGGTCACGGCCCACGAGCGAGGGGTGCAGGGGGGGCTGCCGCCTTACTTCTCGATCCCGAGCATGACGAGGTCGGGCGGGCCGAACTTCCTGGGGGCGAAGTATGCCCCGTTCGTGGTCGCCGACAACCCCAACTCCAAGGACTTCCAGGTCCGCGACGTCGCCCCCCCGCGAGGCCTCGAGCTGGATCGGTTCGACGCCAGGAAAGGGCTGCGGGCCCAGGTCGATCGCTTCCGCAGGTTCACCGACAAGGCAGCGGCCGACCCCGCACTTGTGCTTGACGACTATTATGAGCAAGGATACAACCTGATGTCGTCGCCCGAGGCGCGTCGGGCGTTCGAGATCGGCTCCGAGCACGAGAAGATCCGCGACGACTACGGCCGCAACGCGTTCGGCCAGCGCTGCCTGCTGGCACGCCGGCTGGTCGAGTCGGGCGTCCCCTTCGTGACCCTGCACGAAGGGGGATGGGACCATCACGTCTCGATCTTCGACTCCCTGAATCGCAAGCTCCCCCCGTTCGAGAACGCGATCGCCGCCCTGATCGAGGACCTCGACTCGCGAGGCCTCCTGGACACGACCCTCGTCGTGGTCCTGGGCGAGTTCGGGCGGACCCCGAAGATCAACAAGGACGCCGGCCGCGACCACTGGTCGAACGCGATGTCGGTGGTCTTCGCCGGCTGCGGCACGCCGGGGGGGACCGTCGTCGGCGCGACCGACGTGCGCGGCTATACGGCGGTCGAGCGGATCCTCAGCCCCGAGAACTTCGCCTCGACCATCTACACCAAGCTCGGCATCGACCCGGGCAAGATCTACTACACGCCGAACGGCCGCCCCACCCACCTCGTCAGCGACGCGACCCCCATCGCCGAACTGATGGGCTAGGCCGAGCCCCCGCCAAGGATCTCCCCCGACCATGCTCATGCTCCGTCCTCGGCATGCCTGCCCGCTCGGCGTCCTGCTCGCGATCCTGCTCGAGGCCTCGGCGGTGGCGAAGCCCCCCAGCCTCGAGCATCTCTTCCCCGCCGGGGCGCAGCGCGGGCAGTCGGTCGCGGTCACGGCCACGGGCAGCTTCGACCGCTGGCCACCGCTCGTCTGGACTGATGGAGAAGGCGCGGACCTCGTCGTCACGCCCGAGAAGGACAAGGGGAAGCTGACGATCAAGGTCGCCCCCGACGCCAAGGTCGGTATCCACTGGATCCGGATCCACGACGAGGAAGGGACGACCGATCTCCGCCCGTTCGTGGTCGGCCTGCTGCCGGAGGCGGTCGAGGCCGGGTCGTTGAGCATCGCCGACCCGCCTCATGTCACGATCAACGGCACGCTGGCCAAGAAGGGGGAATCCGACCAGTACTCGGTCCATCTCCTCAAGGGGCAGACGCTGCTTGCGACCGTCGATGCGAACCAGGGGTTGAAGTCGCCGATGGACTCGGTCCTGCAGGTGGCCTCGGCCGAGGGGTTCGTGCTGGCGCAGAACGACGACGAGCACGGCATGGACCCGCAGATCGCCTTTGTTGCCCCCGAGGATGGCAATTACCTCGTGCGGATCTTCACCTTCCCGTCCGTGCCCAACAGCACGATCGCGTTCGCCGGTAATGCGGCGTACATCTACCGCCTCACGCTGACGACCCGCGGCTTCGTCGATTTCCCCTATCCCATGGCGATTGCCGGCGATGCCGGGGCCACGGTCGAGGCGTTCGGCTGGAACGTCCCCGAGTCGGCTCGTAAGCTCCCGATCACGTTCAAGGCCGATGAGCCGGTGGGGACCGTCATCCACCCCGAACTCGGCAACGCGATCGAGGTGCGTCGGGCCTCGGGCCGCTCCGAACTCGAGCACGAGCCGAATGACCTGGAGCATCCCCAGACGATCGTCGTCCCGTCGATGATCAGCGGGCGCCTGGAGCAGGCCAAGGATCGGGACGTCTTCGCCTTCCCCGCCAAGAAGGGGGAGGCCCTGACCTTCCGGCTCGAGGCGAGGGTGCTCGACTCGCCGCTCGACCCCGTGCTTACCATCGTCGACGCGACGGGCAAGACGCTGGTCGAGGCCGACGACGCCCGCCGGAATCGCAACCCCGAACTCCTCTTCTCGGCGCCCGAGGATGGCACCTATCGCCTGATCGTCAGGGACCTGAGCGATCATGGCGGGGAGCGCTACGTCTACGGGATCGAGGCGACGGCGACCGTCCCCGACTTCCAACTCAGCGTAGGGACCGAGTGGTTCACGGTCGAAAACGGCAAGACGCTCAGCCTGCCCGTCACGATCGAGCGCAAGAACGGGTTCAACCGGCCGATCGAGATCCGGCTCGAGGGGTTCCCGGCGGGCGTCGAGGCCACGTCGGTCCGCTCAGAGCCGGAGGGGGATAGCTCCAAGGCCGTGACACTCACGCTCACCTCGAAGGGGACCGCCGGCTCCGCGCCCATCCAGGTCGTCGGCAAGGCCGTGGGCGGGCCGAAGGTCGAACGGCTGGCGCAGCTCCCCGCGCCCGGCCGACTTGCCTTGCCGGCATGGCTCACCGTGCTCAAACCGGGTACGGTAGCGACTCCGGTGGAAACCAAGGCGAAGAAGTGAGGCGGGCCGGATCGGCTCGTCTCCTCGACCGCAGAGAACCACAGCAGCAGGGGAGCGAACGATGCCCAGGATCATCGAGGGGCCGACGCGCATCGAGGCGGCCGGGAACAAGCCGAAGCTGATCGATGAATACGTCGGCCGGGTGAATTCCAAGGATACTCAGGCGAGCATCGCCCACATGCGGAGCCCCGGCGGGTGGGTCGAGCCGGGACAGACCCCCGAGTTCGACGAGTACACCGTCGTCGTCAAGGGGCTCCTTCGCGTGGAGCATCGCGACGGCGCGATCGACGTGCGGGCGGGGCAGGCGGTGGTGGTCTCGGGGGGCGAGTGGGTCCGCTACAGCACGCCCGAGCCCGAAGGGGCGGAATACTTCGCGATCTGCCTGCCGGCCTTCTCGATGGAGACGGTGCATCGCGACCCGGAATGAGCCGCGATGCACCATCTCTTGTTCATCATCTCAGGCCTTGAGGATCGAGAGCGGGTCGAAGGCCCCGTTCAGGGGGGTGCGGCTGGGGACGCCGAGCCAGCTCTCGAGGATGGTGGCGTAGACGCGCCGGAAGTCGACGGTCATCTTGAGGTCACCGTCTTCGAGGTCCAGCAGGCTGGGCATCGGCGCGGCCAGGCCCGGCTTGACCCCAGGGCCGGCCAGGAAGAGGGGCCCGGCCGTGCCGTGGTCGGTCCCCGACGAGTCGTTCTCGGCGACCCGACGGCCGAACTCGCTGAAGCCGAGCACCAGCACCCGCTCGGCCAATCCCGAGGCGGCCAGGTCGTCGAGGAAGGCCTTCAAGGCCGCGGAGAATTCGAACAGCAGGTTCGAGTGCGACGGGAGTTGGCCCGAGTGGGTGTCGTAGCCCGACTGGCTCGTGTAGAGCACCCGCGCCGAGTAGCCCCCTTTGAGGAGCCTCGCGGCAAGCCGGAGCTTCTCGGCCAGAGGCGACGACGGATAGCGCGTGCCGGCGTCGCGATCCTTGGCCAGCTCCGCCATGCGGTCGGCGGTGGCGTAGGCGTCGAGGGTGCTCCGGCGCACGAACGCGGCGAGGTCGTCATCCCCAGCGGAGACGCCTGCGGCCGAGATCGGGGCGTCGAGGATCATGTCGTCGAGCCGTTCGAGGGTCGACGAGGCCGCCAGCCGGCCTCGCAGGGCCAGCGGCGGTGCTCCCGAGCCGAGGTAGAGCGAGGGGGCTGGCCGTCGGCCGGGCGAGGCATCTCGTCGAGCCCGCGGCCGAGCCAGCCGGGGCCGTCGTGCTCCTCGGGGTCGAGCCGGGCCGACTGCCAGATTGCCATGCTCTGGAAGTGGGAGCGGTTCGGGTTGGGGTAGCCGACCCCGGGGACGATCGCCAGCCGGCCCGACTCCAGCAGGGCCGATGCAGCTCGCATCGAAGGATGCAGGCCGACCTGATCGTTGATCTTGAGGATCTGGTCGGTGGGAAGTCGGAGCACCTTGCGATGCTTGGCGTAGCCCTCGTCGCCGAACGGGACGACGGTGTTGATGCCGTCGTTGCCGCCGTCGAGCTGGATCACGACCAGGACACGGCCGTCGCGTTCCGGTGTCGTTGCCCGGGCGGTCCTGGCGAGGAAGCCGGGCACGGTCGGGGCCAGGGCGATGAGCGAGGAACCCCGCAAGGTCGCATTCAGGAAGCTGCGTCGCGAGAGCATCCGTCCCTCCGATATGGCTTGTGGCTCAAAGTCGAGAAATGTTGAAGGCATCAATTATTGAAGCTGGGCCTCGGGGGAGGCGACGATCAGGGCGGCGGCCCGCCGGGCGAGGTCGGGGCCCCAGGAGGAATCGGGGCCGAGCGCGGCGGCGATGCGGTCATGCCAGGCTTGGCTCGGCGGGCTCCCGAGCAGGAGTTCCCCGCAGAAGGCGATGACCCCGTCGCGGTCGCGGGCCCGTTCATGCTGCTCGGCCAGGACGAGGAGGTCGACGGGCGTTGGTCGGCCGATGCCTCGGCCGTCGACGAGCGACGCCGCGAAGTTGGCCCGGCCGATCACCGCGCGGCTGGAGAGCCAACCGCGCCCGCCGGGCCAGCCTCCGACGTTGGGGGGATAGAAGAGGTCCTGGCCGAGCCTGGCGGCCCAGTCGGCGAGGACCAGGGTGCTCGGGGGCGGGTCGAGCATCTCGAAGGCCCGGATCGGCCCGAGGACGTATTCAATTGGGCCGAGCACGCGGGCCTGGATGTTGGACTCGTCGAAGAATCGTCTGGAGCGGAGGATCGTGGCGACGGCCTTGCCGATGTCGAGCTGATTCCGGCGGAGGAACTCGGCCAAGGAGGCAATCGCCGCGGCGTCGGCCGACTTCTCGCCGAGGAACGTGCGGCAGAGCCTCTTCGCGAGGTGCTCGGCGGCGGCCGGTTGCTCCAGGAGGATCTTGAGGAGGTCGTCGCCCGACCATGTCCCCTTGCGACCCAGGATCGACTTCTCGCCGGGGTCGTGGCGGGTGGCGACGGGGCGGAAGGCCCCGTCGTTGAGGGTCCAGCCGGTCAGGGCGCGGGCGGCTTCCTTGATGTCGGGCTCGGTGTAGTGGCCGATCCCGAGGGTGAAGAGCTCCATCAACTCGCGGGCGAGGTTTTCGTTGGGATGCCCCTTGCGGTTGGCCGGGGCGTCGAGCCAGATCAGGAGGGCCGGGTCGTGGACGACGGCCCCGAGTAGGGTGGCGAAGCGGTCGCGCCCATGGGTGCGGAAGAGCTCGTTCTGCCGCTTCATCGCGGCGAGGTTATCGACCTTGAGGTTGCTGGTGGCGAAGTGGTCGTGCCACATCAGGGTCAGGCGCTCGCCCAGCGGGTCGGGCCCGAACATCATCCGGTAGAACCACCAGGCCTTGAGCCGCGCGGGGTCGTTGGAGGCGACGGCGGCGTCGGCGAGCAGGCTGGCGGTCGAATCGAAGTCGGTCGGGACGCCGTAGGCCCGGCTCTTGCCGTCGAGGAGGCGCGAGACGCTGGCCTCGGGGCCGTCGGCCAGGTCGCGCTCGGCTTCCTCCCAGGTGGCCGCGAGCCCCGCGCGTCGGTGCAGGTGGACGACGCGGCGGCGGTCCCAGGGGGCCTCGGGGGTCGGCGTGTAGGGGGCCCAGGCCTCGTCCATCTTGATGGCCCCTTCGTTGGCGATCATCGCGGAGTCTCCCCTTCCGGATCCAAACGATTGGCTTGGCTTGAGTTGAAGCCCCATCTCTTGGTCACAATCCGCCCGAGTCGGTCGAGGTTCGCATCCGACCGGCTCTCGTCGACGAGGCCCGCTTCGAGATGAGGTCGCCCTTCCGTCCTGCTTCGCCCGAGACGAGGGCCACCGCGGCCTGGGTGGTCGCGACGATGAGGTCTTCGGGGACGCTCGCCTTCGCCTCGCGGCGGATCAGGGTAAGCAGCGACCCGGGCGCGAGCCGAAACCCTCGCCGGGCCAGCGCCCTGCGGAGTCGCGCCCGGCCTTCCTGGAGCGAGTCCAGGGTCGCGATTTCGTCCACGCCGCAGGCCCTGGCGGCCTCGTCGAGCCCGAGCCCTTCGAGGTCGCAGAGGACCAGGGGGATCCGCAAGCGCCCTGGCAGGCGGTCGATCTCCGCGTGGAGCGACTCCTTCAGTCGGGTTCGGTCCTGGTCTTCCGTCGAGGGCGTCGGGGGCATTTAGAATGGCCTTCCTCTCGCGAAAGCGAGCCGCCACGGCTTCGTCGTCGGCCAACGTCCTCACGCTCACCTAAATAGAGAGGGGCCGACCCCGATTCCCGACACGAAAAATCGGAAAAATTTTGAAGGGCTTTGGGGGTGGCTGCGTCGGGAGCCCTCCGAAATCCTTTGAGGTGGGTACTTCGCGGCGAAATGGCGACGGCCCGCCCGGCGCGTGTTGCACGCCGGGCGGGCCGTGAATTTGGTGTCGGAGGCTTTGGCCGGTCGTCACTTCGCATGGACGTCGCCCAGATCCCTGGTCTCGCCGGGCTGGATGACCACCCCTTTGACGACGTGCTTCGACCGGATCATGGATTTGTCCTCGAGTCCCAGGCTGTAGGAGAGGCCCGGGGCCAGGCCTTCGATCCGGAATCGGCCCGAGTCGTCGGGGATGATCCGGCCCGACATGCCCGCTCCGTTGCCTCGGAGGTGGCCCGCACGAGGTGCGCCGGGAGGGGCTTCCTCGAAGACGAGTTGCGCGTCCTTGCGGGGGAGGCCGTCGGCGTCGACGAGCCGCCCGGTGAGGGTTCCCCAGGGGACGAGCGTCACCGTGGCGGGCGTGGTCTGATCCCCCTTCACCTCGAGCGAGCCGGCGAGCTTCTTCCCCTCGTGGAGGAATTGAAGGTGCCGTGTCTTGCCCGGCTCCATCCCGGTCATGGTGAAGGACGAACTTGGCAGCGGCTCGTTGCTCCAGTAATTCATGGCGAAGAGCCCGCTCACCATGCAGCCGGCCAGCGGCTTCGAGTCGGGGCCGAGGATCGTGCCGGTCAGCGTGAGGCCGGGGTCGAGCGTGAGGTCGCAGCGCACCGACTCGGCCCCCGACGCGGGGTCGATCCCCGCGAGTACGTGATAATTCACGAGTACGCACATATAGGGATGAGTGTCGAGCAGGCCGTTGTGGTCGTCGTCCGGGAATTTCTCCGCCCCGACGCTCACGAGGTAGCTATCTTTGTGGGCCCTGGCGCCGACGACCCCCGGGCCGGGGATGGCGATGAGGCGGAAGACCCCGTCCTGATCCGTGTTCACGCCATAACTCATGGCCCTGCGGAAGGCGGCGGACTCGTCCAGGTGGGGGTTGTCCGAGAAGACGAAGTAGTCGATGTGTGCCCGCACCGGCTTGCCGGTGGCCTTGTCGATCACGCGTCCTTCCACGCGGACGCCCCTGGTCAACTCGAAATCGACGCGGCCGGGCGTCGCCGTGTCTCCACCACTGACGTTAGAGGCCTGCTGGGAAGGCAGATTGGCCTGATCTTCGGGAGGCAAGGCGAGCAGCGTCCCCTCGCGTCCTCTGGGCAGACCTTCGAGGCGGTAGTGCCCCCTGGCGTCGGTGGTGGCCTTCAAGTTTTCGATCAGATTGAGGGGCAGGGCGGCCTCGGCGCGGATCGTGACCCCGGCGAGGGGCTGCTTCGTCTGCCGGTCGACCACGACCCCTTCCAGCGGGCGACTCGGCCCGGCGACGTGTTCCAACTTCGCGCCGAGGTAGGTCACGTCATCCGAGGCGCCTGGGTGGCGATAGGAAGGGACCCGGATCGTGGGCATTTCTCGGGTCGCCATGTTGACCCCGGCCGACTCGATGCCGGGGCCTTCGATCACCAGGGCGGCGAGGCGCTCGCGGCCGATCCCCTTGATCTCGAAGTGACCGGCGTCGTCGGTCTGGATCCGTACGATCGCTTTCAGGGCGTCCCGGTTCGAGAGCCAGATGTGGAGGTGATCCGACTCGACGTCGAAGCCCGACTTACGCTCGAAGAGGACCCGCTGGAAGTCCGTAAGGTCATTCCTCGCATTCATCTTGATGCCGATGATGCGGGCGGTCGCCCCGACGACCGGCTTCCCCTGGGTGTCGATGACTCGCCCCCGGATGGGGAGGTCATCGGCCACGAGGAGCATGGTCAGGGCCTCACCCTTCGTATTGATGGGATCGCTGATGGCGAAGCCAAGGCCATCGGCCAGTGCGATCAGGCGGTTCGACTCCGCCACGTGCGCCAGATCCCGGAGATCCTTCCGCGTAATCTCGCAAGCGAAGTCTCCCGCGGCGTCGGAGACGGCCAGGGGTTTTGGACTCAAGCCCTCGGATCGAAAGGAATGAACCAGGAAGACGCGAGCCCCCTTGAAGGCCCGGCCATCGGGCCCGAGCACCTTGCCGCGAACCGGGATCAGAGCCTCATCCGAGGGTTGGAGTTTCGCCTCCTGCTTGCTGACAATCGCCGCAGGAGGGGGAATCTGTGTCTCGGCCTGCTGGGGAGCCTCCCCGCGGATCAGGGCCGCCGCCGCGACGCCTCCCAGGCCCGCGAGGACGAGCAGGCCGGCGACCCCTGCCTTGATCTTGAGGCGGGTCGTCCAGGAGAGCGTCAGCTTGATGAGTCGCGAGGCATTGGCCGAGACCAGGGCCGTGGTGGAAACTCCCAGCACCAGGGCGTTGGCAGCCCTGGCCGTGGCGAGCGACCAGGCCTCGGGCACGGCGGCCGAGGCGACTTCGCCCAGGCAGGTCGCCATGCCGGTCGTCGTCAGGGCGAGCCCCCGTCGGCTCAAGCGAGACCGCAGGCGGGCCCTCCCTTGAGAGAGCCGGCCGCGGACCATCCCCTCGGTCCAGCACAACTGCCGCGCGGCCTCTTCTCGCGAAAGCCCTTCCAGATCACAGAGGACCATCGGGAGCCGCAACCGCTCCGGCAGACGGCCGAGCTCGTGGTGGACGAGCGAGCGGAGCAGGGGATCGCCGGAGGGAGTGGAGGTTGCGTCGGGTGCGAGTTCGGCCGCGTGCCGCTCCTCGGCCTGGCGACGGGCGTTGTCAAGGTTGGCCCGGAGGGCGATGTTGTAGGCGACGCGGTGCAGCCAGCCGCCGAGGGAGTCTCGGCCGCGGATCGCCGTGGCCTTGTGGACGAAGACGAGGAAAGTGGACTGGAAGGCGTCCTCGGCCTCGTGGGGATCCTTGAGGATCGCCCGGCAGGTCCCGAGCACCATGCGGCCATGCCGCTCGAGCAGGGCCCGGAAGGCCGACTCGTCGCGGTCGGCGAGGAACCGATCCAGGAGCTGCCCGTCGGTCAGGCCCGACGCCGTCCCCTGGTCGAAGAGACTGCGAAGGTCGCGCAAGACCACCCCCCGCTCGACTGTCGTCATGGCACCGCCTCCAGGCCTCGTTGAGTGTCGTCACCCATACTGATGGCCCGGGGCGGGTTCGCGGCATGACTTTTCGACTGCGTGCGGGGGGTAAGCGTCTTCGGCCTCCTTTTCCACGTCGCTCGGCTCAGTTCTGGGGGGGGCGAGTCTCGCGGACATCTCCCCAGTCGACAGTCTCTCCCGGCTTGATCCTCCACCCGATCTTGGAAAGGTAGCCGGAGGTGTCTCGCCGCGTGGATTTGATGGCGACGTTCACCTGATAGTCGACGTCGGCGATGACGTTGTCGAGTCGGAACCGACCATCGGAGTCGGTTTCGATGCGGCCTCCGGTTTGTTCGTAGTTGATGGACCCTCGGCCTGTTTTCCGATTCAAAGAGTAGTACGTGAGCAACTCGACGCCCCCGCGCGGCTTGCCATCCTCGTCGACGAGCCGGCCGACGACCGAGCCGGTCGGCTCGAGCTTGACCTGCAAGGGGCTCGCCTCGTCCCCCTTGAGCGTGATGACCTTGGCCAGGTGTCGATCCGCATGGACGACCGCGAACTGCTCACTGAAGCCGGGGTCGCGAAGGGCGAGCGTGAATTCGGTCCTCGTCTCCGGGGATGGGCCGAGGTTCGCGACTTCGAAGCCGACGAGCCGGCTGCCGGCGACGGCCTTGCCAGCGGGATCGACGACCTGGAGCGTCTGCTTCCGGCCGGGCACGAGGAGGACGTCGCACTTCGTCGGCTTCGTCGTGTCGGATGACGTCTTGAAGACGACGAGGCCCTGATAGTTGTGCATCTGGTAGGGGAAGTTGGCCGCGTGCAGGGTCCTGGCGGCATCCTCGGGCGAGAGGGGCTTGGCGGTGAGATGCCAGGGGGTCCGGGTCTGCACCGCGATGAGCCCCTCGCCGGGCAGGGCGACGACGCGGAATCGCCCGGCCTCGTCGCTGATCGCCTGGAGGTCGTCGCTCACGTTGTTGTTCAGGCCCGGGTAGCCGGGGTTCTCGGCGAGGTGGGGATTATCGCGGAAGGGGAGATACTCGACGTGGGCCCCGGCCACGGGCTGGCCCGTGCCCTTCTCGAGGATCCGCCCTTCGACCACGACCCCCTTGAATAGCTCGAAGTCGACCGTGATCGGGGTCAGGCCCGGCTGATCCAGGGCCGACTTCATCGTCCGATGGTAGGGCATGCCGTCGGCCCTGGCGATGACCTCCAGGCTTTTTTGCTTGGGCAGGCCCGTGAGTTGATAATGACCTTGGGCGTCGGTGATCGCCTCGCAGAGCATCCACGCGCTGACCCGAACGCCGGGAATGGGCTTCTTTGTTTCGCGATCCGTCACCGTGCCTTTGATGGTTCGTCCCGGCGTGGCCAGGAGTTCCATGCTGGGCCCCTGGAGCTTGCCCTCGTCCTTACCCGGCATTGGGACGGGGAGGTCGCCTTTCAGGTCCGTCGTGATGACTGAGCCGAAATGTCGGGTGATCGTATCCCCTTCGATCATCAGGAAGCCGATGCGGTCGCGGCCGAGGCCGGTGAGGCGGAAGCGGCCGGAGGCATCGGTTCGAGTCGTGGGCAAGGGGCCGTGCATCCCGAGGAAGAGGCGGTTCCTGATCCTGCCCCAGATGTCGCCGTTGGGTTTGCCGTCGTTGCGTTTGAGCCTCTGGATCCAGGCGGCCGAGTCACCATCCGGCACATTGACGAGGTCCCCGACCGAGACCCGCACATCGGGCACGCCCCGGCCTTCGAGGTCGATGACCCGCCCGACGACCGGGATATCATCGATCGCGAGCCGGATTGTCTGTTCTGCTTCGAGTTTATTGGGATCGAGGTTGATCCACCCCGGGCCATACCCATCGGCCATGGCCGCGATGCAGGCTTGATCCGAGTCCAGATCCGGGAGTAGTTCACCCCGTTCGACCTCGAACCGGAATCGGCCGTCGGCATCGCTGGTCGCCCGCACGAGAGCGGTCGTCGGGATCGGCTTGAGCTCATCGGCCCTCGGGCGAACGTAGACCTTCGCGCCGGGGAACGGCCGGCCATCCGGGGCGAGGACACGGCCATGCAGTGTCACCTTCGAGGCGTCCGCCGCCGTCTCGACCTTCGAGACCTTGATGGCTTTCGGCTGGATCGCGGGGGCAGGCTCCGCTTGCGGAGGATTGTCGTAAGCCTGGGCGATCCCCACGCCGGCCATGAGGACGACCATCAAGGCGGCCGCCACCTTGAGCTGAGCGGCGAGCATCGCCCGAGCGACGCGGCGGGTCAGGGCCGAGGCGATCGTCCGTCGCAGCCCCGGATCCGCGGCGGCGAGGCTCGTCGCCCGGATCCATGCGATCGGGGCCGAGCCCGCCGAGACTTCCCAGCTTGCGGCGATGGTCGCGAGCGCAGGGGCCAGGCCGCGTCGGATCAGGCGAGAGCGGAGCAGGTTGCGGCCCTCGGCCAGTCGCCGGCGCAGGGTCGCCTCGCCGCAGAAGAGCTGTGCGGCGGCCTGGGCGTGGGTCAGGCCCTGGAGTTCGCAGAGGACCAGGGGGTGTCGGTATTTCTCGGAAAGGCGGTCCAACTCCTCGTGCAAGACGACGCGAGACTCGTCCTCGACGTTGCCCTTACCAATCTCAAGACTCAGGAGGACCGCGTCGCGTTCCTTGCTCCGTCGACGGGCGGCGTCGGCGTTGGCCTGCGAGGCGACCCGCCTGGCCACGCGATGGAGCCAGCCGCCGAGGGCCTCGCCGCCCCGGATGCCCCCGGCCTTCTGGGCGAGCAGGAGGAACGTCGCCTGGAAGGCATCCTCGGCGTAGGCCGGGTCGATCAGGACGTCCCGGCAGACGGCCAGGACCATCGGCCCGTGGCGCCCGACGAGGACCTCGAAGGCGGAGCCGTCGCGTTGCCGCAAGAAGCGGTCGAGCAACTGGGCGTCGGGGAGGCCGGCGACGGTCCCCTCGTCGAACAGCCGGTGGATTTGCCGCAAGGCGGCGCCAATGGTCCCGCTGGACATGGGGTTAGTCTCCTGATCCCTTCGTGGAAGACGCTCGAACGGCCCTCTCGCCGCTCGACCATGAAAGAGGGATGCAGGAGGTTCGCCCGATCATTTTTCCTCGCAACTCGAGGGAGGAGCCCGGCCCCGCCCGGTCGGGTCTCAGGGATAGGGTTTGATGACGATGTCGCCGAGGTCGCGTGTCTCGCCCGGCTTGAGGGTCAGGTCTGCGGCCGTCTTCTGGCCTTCGAAGATCCGCTCTTTTTTCGCGAAGGTCAGCGTGGCTTGCAAGCCGGGAACCAGGCCGGGGAGGCGGAATCGGCCATCGGCGTCGGATTGCGGCTTCGGCTTCAGGAGTCCCTCGCTCCGGCTCATATCCGACCCCTGGCCGTCGGTGTAGTAGGAACCGAGCCGCACGCCGCTCATCGGCTCACCCTGCGCGTCGACGAGCCGTCCGCAGACGGTCGCCCAGGGTTCCAGCTTGAGGGTTCCGGGGCCTTCCGCGTTTCCCTTGAGGCTCAGGAACCCGGCGAGGCTGCGGTCGGGGTGGCTGGCCAGGAGGCATCGCCCCGCGTTCGGGTCGAGCCCTTCGGCCTCGAAGTCGCTCGATGCCAACTCGCGAGCTTCATCCATGCTGTTGGTCAGGCCCGAGACCCTGGCGCCGGCGAGGGGGTGGCCTTCAGGGTCGATGAGCCTGACCGGTCGCCGGATCGACGGCTCGAGCCGGATTTCGCAAGGGGGGCCCGGATCATCGAGTTTCGGATCGATCCTGGTGTACGAGTGGAAATAGGCCATCGAGATGGCCCCGACCTGTTTCTTGCCGCTTTCGTTGGCCTTCGAGGGGCTCTGCCGCCAGTCGAGGTAGCGGTCGCGGAGGGTCCCCTGGAGTTGGATGAGCATGGCGCCGGGGCCGGGTCCGACGACCAACTCGAACGTGCCGTCGCGATTCACGGGATTGCCGGCCATGACGTGATTCATCCAGTCGCCGGACGGGGTGTTCTCATAGAAAGTATTTCCCGGTCGAGGCCGGTAAATGAGCAGGACGTCATTCCCGCTGACGGGCTTCCCCGTGGCATGATCCACGACCTTGCCGCGGACGGTCACGCCCCGTTCGAGGGTGAAGTCGAGCGTTGCCTGGGCGTTCCCGTTCTCCGGGCCGATCGAGCGGCTGACGGGGACGAAGGGTGACTTCTGCGGCACGAATGCATCTCCACGGATCCGGACCCCGACGGCCAGGCCATCGAGCGAATAACGACCCTGGGCGTCGGTCGTGGTTGAGATGTCCTGGTAGTGCCCTTCGCTATCGCCCGAAGCCCGTACCGTGGCGCCGGCGACGGGATTGCCATCGCGATCGCGCACGGTGCCCGAGAGCGAGCGGCCGGGGGCGACGAGCAGCGAGAACGTGGCTCCCTGCACCTGGATCCCCGAGAGGTTGGGACGTCCTTCGTTCGCCCGGGTCTCGGTCGCGTCGGCGTTGAGCGCCCTGGCGTCGAGGCCGGGACGGGTCAGGACCTCGACCTCGGTCTGCTCGATACCTGGGCCGCTGACGTCGAACTCGACGACCCGCTCCCGACCGAGGCCTCGATAGCGGAACCGCCCCTCGCCATCCGTCGTGACGGTCCCGGGCAACTCGGCCATGTCGGCGTCGAAGAGCGTCTCCTCGACTTCCTTCCAGATGTCGCCGCCGACCTTCCACGCCGCCAGATAGGTGTCGAGCGTCCCGCCCCGTGGGAGGTATACCCGCTTGAGATGGACCTTCGCATTCGCGACGGGCCGGTTCTGGAGGTCGAGGATCCGGCCCTCGATGGGGGCGTCGTCGGGCGAGAGCTGCAACCGGAGGTCGGCGTCGCCGGTCGGCTTCCCCGTCGCGAAGCCGAAGCCTGGGGCCGAGGCCACCACGGGCCGCTTGCCCCAGGCCTCGTTGGCCTTCGCGCCGGGGGCGTTCAGGGTGAAACGGCCGTCGGCGGTGGTTTTCGCCCGGGCCCTGGTCAATTTGGGATCGTCCGTCGGCCGGTGGTCGTATCGGACGACGGCTCCCGAGACCGGCTTGCCGTCGGGGCCGACGACGGTTCCTCGGATCACGAGGTCGTCCCTCGCCTCGGCCTGGTCTTCGCGAGCCGGGGTCGACACCTCGCGCAGCGCGAGCGCCGAGGCCGCTTTGGGGCGGGGGCCTTTCGCATCCTCGATGGGACCGCCGACGCCCGCCCATCCGATCGCGGCGCCGGCGAGCGAGATCGCCAAGGCGATCGCGAGCTTCCCCCGGATCCAGGGCAGGGGGGCGAGGAGCCCGCTCGTCAGGGCGGCGGTCGAGGCCGGCAGGGCCGAGCCTCCGAGCGTGGCGACGGCCAGCCGGACCGTGGCCGCGGCCCAGGCGTTCGGGATCGCCGCGTGCGCCGACCGCGAGAGGTTGGCGGCGATCGCCGGGACCGTCAGCGCGAACCCGCGACGAGTCAGGCGATGCCGGAGCAACTCCCGACCCCGCTCGAGCCGATGACGCACGACCCACTCGGTCCAACCCAGTTGCAAGGCCGCCTGCTGTCGGGTCAGGCCCTGGAGGTCGCAGAGGATGAGCGGCAGGCGATGCTTCTCGGGCAGGTTCTCGAGCTCGGCATGCAGGATCGTCCCGGCCTCGTCGTCGAAGACTCCCGCCGGGCGCCGGGACGCGGCGAGTGCCCCGGCCTCCTGTTCGCGGATCCGCCTGCGGCCGAGGTCTCCGTGGGCCTGGAGGGCGATCCGGTAGGCAACCCTATGGAGCCAGCCTCCGAGGGCGTCGTGACCCCGGATCGAGCGGGCCTTCTTGACCAGGACGAGGAAGGCCGCCTGGAAGGCGTCTTCCGCGAGGTGGGCGTCCTTGAGGACGGCCCGGCAGGTCCCCAGGACCATCGGGCCGTGACGCTCGACGAGGATCGCGAAGGCCCGCTCGTCGCCGCCGTCCGCGAATCGCTCCAGGAGCGTGGCGTCGGACGAGCCGACGCTGGTCCCCTCGTCGAAGAGCCGGTGGATGTCCCCGATGGCGACCCCGAGTTGCGCCGTTCCCATAGTCCCCACTCCTGCCCAAAGGTTTCGGTTCCAACCCTACTGAGGGGAGCCGTGGAGCCGCCGGCGCACGCAAATCTCGAAAATACCAGAATCGGGATGCGACGGACCTCGCCCGTTCAAGAAATGCGACGCAACGCCGTCTTCGTCAAAGGTTGTCAATCCGGGGCCGAGGCGGTCTCGGCTCCGAACCCTCGCCGTTATTGAACGTGTCGCCGATCGGAGCTCGCAGGCCGACACGTCGCTCGAATGCCCCTGCGATCCGCGGCAGGTCGACAGCCACACCGTCCGCCCGATTGGGGCGTCGGGACGCCCTGCGCCAGGGGACGATGGCGATCGCTTCACGAGATGAACACCTCTCTTGATCGGGGCAACTTGAATGACACCGATGAACTTCGCCCGTCGCCAGTGCCGTCCCTTCTCCCTGGAAACGGAGCTGGAGGAGCTGGAGCCCCGCATCCTGACGTCGTCCATGCCCCTCTCCGCGAGCGAGGCGGTCGGCGCGAACTTCGCCGCCGTCTCCGCGGCCCGTCGCGCGGGGATGATAGGGGCGAGTTCCGCGCACTCGCAAGGCATCAACACGCCGGCAATCCTCGCGGTCTCTTATCATCAAGAGTGACATCGCGGGTTGATGCAGATCGGACGGTTAGTGCTTCGATACTGAAATCGATGAGATTTAAACGATCGAACTAATGTAAATTATGAACACCTCAATTTTTAGAATTGTATTGATGTAGTGTCGGGAGCTTGCATGCTTGAAAGGAGGCGTGCCGGTCAGAGTTTCTCCTCGTCATTTTTTGACATGGCCTCTTGAATCAACGAATTCCCGAGGCTATTTTGGTAGCGTTCACCTTCTCCATCTTCGAAGCACTCTCTCAAGACACGGCTTGAATCGGGTCTGGAACCACCATGCTCATGTTGGCCCGACATTCTTGCACGCGGCGCACGCCCTGGGTGCTGTTAGCACTCGCGGTAGCGTATCTCGTCGCGCCGACCTCGGCGCGGGCGGGCTGCGGGCGGGATGTTGGGATGGGCGGGCATCGAGCGATCGACGCGGTGGCCGGGCTCGGAGAACTGAAACTCCTTGACCAGGAGTCGGGCCAGCCCCGCCTCCCATTCAAGCGGCCTTGTTCGGGGCCGTCCTGCTCCCAGGCCCCGCTCGCTCCTGCCCCGACGCCGGCCCCGGTGTCGGTCTTCCCCCGGATGGATCAATGGGGCTGTCTCGCCTCGCCTCCGTCCCCTCCCTCCCTCTCGACCCGACGCCTGCTCGCCAGCGATGACGTCGCTCAGCCGACGCATGTCGGAGTCCGGCTCGATCGCCCGCCCCGCGCGGCCTGACGCACGCCCGTCCCCTGTTCGGGGTGCTGCGCTTTAACTGGTTTGAGCCCTGGTGTTTGGGAAGAGATCGCGAGTCCTCGCGGTCTCTCAATCCCGAGTCTCTCGGGGCGAAGTCTGGCCAGGCTGCGGGATGATTCTACGGCCTCATCTTCCAGTCCTCGCGTAAGTCGACCAGGCCAAACCTGTCGCGCAAGCCCTGGGCCACTCGCCTGCGGCGTCTATCGGCGTTCCATTTTAAGAATGCCTCGGAGCCCGAGGACCATGTCAGGTCCTCGCCCGCAGACTCGCGGCGGATGGTCCTTGTCGGTTCGGGACGGCGGCTGAATCCAAATGCAACGACCTTGCCCGCGGCCATGATGCTCGGCCGGCATCGTCGAGAGAGATCGCGACCCGAAGGTCCGGGGCATGACTCGCCCCGGAGGCAACGCCAGGGCCGACGATCTCGATATGTAAACGAAATATTGAAAACGTGATCATGTTATTGGTTCATTCGGAATCGTATTTCGAGGTTGAGATCATGCAGAGCCGACGTCGAGGTTTCACCCTGATCGAGCTGCTGGTGGTGATCGCCATCATCGCGGTTTTGATTGCCTTGCTCTTGCCCGCCGTCCAGGCCGCCCGCGAGGCCGCCAGGCGCTCGCAGTGCGTCAACAACCTCAAGCAGATCGGGTTGGCGATGCACAACTATCACGACGTAAACGGCACGCTCCCGCTGGGGCGGACCCTGCAATCAGGCACGTATCGCCCGTTCTCGCAGCAGGCCCGGATCCTGGCGTACATGGAGCAGTCGAACATCTTCAACGCGCTGAACTTCAACCTGAGCAGCTACGACGTCTCGAACGTGACGGGCGCGGCGACCACCGTGAATAGCTTCCTCTGCCCGTCTGACACGGGGGCCCAGCCGCCCGTCGGCCAGGTCCTCCCCGGGTTCGGGTGGGGCGTGATCAACTATCGGGCCAACGAGGGGACGAGCGTCGCCATGTGGTACGGCAATGACGACGTGAACAAGGTCAACACCGCCTTGCCCGCGCCCAACGGCCTCTTCTTCAGCAGCCAGGCGATCCGGATCGCCGACATCCTCGACGGCACGAGCAACACCGCCGCGTTCAGCGAGCACCTCGTCGGCGACTTCAGTCAGGCGATCGCGACGGAGCTCAGCGACACCTTCCAGCCCGGCACCTATCCGGCCACCCCGGACGAGGCCTTCCAGATGTGCCGCTCGACGGTGATCTCCGACCTCAGCAAGCAAGGGTATTCCAACGTGGGAGCCCCCTGGATCTACGGCTACCACTCGACCACCAGCTACTGGCACTCGGGCCCGCCGAACACCCGCTCCTGCATGTTCCCCCCCTCGCGCATCATGACGGTCGCCAACAGCCGGCATTCCGGCGGCGTGAACGTCGGCCTGGCCGACGGCTCGGTGCGCTTCATCAAGAGCTCGGTCAATATCGCGAGCTGGCGGGCCCTCGGCAGCCGCAACGGCGGCGAGGTCCTCAGCTCCGACGCATTCTGATGCAGGCCAGGTCCCTTGGACCGGGGGGGCGGTCTCTTCGACGGGCCGGCCCCTTCCGCTCGACTCCTTATGAGACATTCACGATTCCGCGAGGGAGGATCCAGGTATGAGATGTGGATTGCCGACGGCGTTGTGTTCGTTGTTGGTGCTGGGCGGCTCGGGCCTCGGCTTCGGGGCCGAGGAGTCGACGGCCAAGGATGTCCCCCCCGTGATCGCGGGGACTCGCGACGAGCTGAAGCAGCAGCTCGAGGACTCGAAGCAGTCGCACCCGAGGTTGCCGCTGCCCGCGCCGACCGAGCAGGACATCGCCGAGGCCAAGGCCAGGGCGGCAGAGGCCAAGACGAAGGCCTCGACCAAGTCGTCTCGCCCCACCGCGAGCGGGCTCGGCGGCGGCATCGTCAACAACGGCCGGATGAGGAAGATCTACCTGCCCGCCGAGTTTAGCGTACCCGGCTTCTCTCGCGAGCCGGATCCCTCCTTGACGGTCGATGACACGTTCAAGGTGATGTTCTTCTGGATCGTCTCGCGCATCAACAATTGCACGTACTGCCAGGGGCATCAGGAGGTCAAGCTTTCCGCCGCCGGCGTGAAAGAAGACACCATCGCCGCCCTCGACTACGACTGGAACGAGTTCACCCCGGCCGAACGTGCGGCGTTCGCCTTCACGGTCAAGCTGAGCAAGGAACCGCAGGAGATCACGGGCGCCGACATCGACCGCCTCCGCTCGTATTACAAAGACACGCAGATCATCGAGATCATCACGGCGGTTGCCGGGTTCAACTGCATGAACCGCTGGACCGGCCCGCTGGCGATCCCGCAGGAGCCGCACCGGATCTACCTCACGAAGACCGCGGACAAGTTCCAGGGCAAGAAGAGCCTGGTGGCCCCGCTCGACCCGGCGGCGACGAGCCTCGCCTGCGCCAAGCCGTTCGACCGCGGCCCGCTCGAGTCACGCTCCGAGGTCGAGGCCGCCCTGAGCGCCTGCAAGGCCCGGACCCCGCGCCTCCCGCTGGCCGACGAGGCCCAGACCCGCTCGGTCCTGCCGGCCGACTGGACGGTCTCGGGCGCCGTGCCCCAGTGGGCCCGGCTCCTGGCGAACTTCCCCAAGGCGGGCAAGAGCTCCATCGCCTCGACCTACTACTCGCAGGTCAAGGGCAAGCTCGATCCCAAGCTCCGCGCCGAGATCGCCTGGGTCGCCGCGAGGAACGACCGCGCCTGGTACGCCCTGGGCCATGCCCGCCGCCGGCTCCATGAGCTCGGCCTCAACGACGACGCCATTTTCAAGCTCGACCAGCCGGACGACTCGGTCCCGGCCCCCGAGCGCAAGGTGCTCGCCCTGGCCAAGAAGATCACCGTCAACCCGGCGCTCGTGACCGACGCCGACATCGAGGGGCTCCGCAAGACCTTCTCGGATCATGAGGTCGCCGAGATCGTCCATCAGACCACGATGGCGGCCTTCTTCGACCGCCTCACCGAGGCCGCCGGCCTCGCGCTGGAAAACTGATCCGGCCGGCATCGACCACGGACAAGGAGGGCTGGGTGCCGAGGCAATGCCTCGGTGTCCGGTCCTCTTTGTTTTTGTTGATATTTTTCAAACTTGCCTTCGAAGACCGCTCGGTTCCATGCCCCGACGTGGACGACCCTCGGAGAGCGCGGCCCGACCTTGGCAACCATCCCGGGCGCGGGCTACGATACAGAAGGGCCATCCGTCGATCGGGAAATCCCCCGGCCGACCCGTAGGGCCCCTGAAATCTGCGGCATGTCTGGATATCAACGGTCGAACTTGCTTTAGCGAGGACCTTGAAAATGCCACGTCCGTCGTCCTCGATCGTGATGGGTTCCGTCCTCCTCCTGGTCTCGGCGGGCCCGGCGGTCGCCGACGGGATCCCGGTCTCGGCCCTGAGGGACTGGCAAGATTTCAACGACTATGGATGGATAGCCCTCGGCAAGAACGACTATAATAAGGCGGAGAAGCGGTTCCGGGACGCGATCAGCGTGGTGCGTCCTTATGAAGCGAAGGACCCTCGTCCGATGGCCAGGAGCTATGGGGACCTCGCGCGGACCCTCTATCACCAGAAGCGCTACGCCGAGGCCGCACCTCTGGCCCGCTGGTCGCTCGAAGTCCGGGAATCGAACCCCAAGACCACCCCCGAGGCCCTCGTCCAGAGCCTCTACGTCCTCGCCATCAATGAACGCGCCCAGCGCCATTACGACGCCGCGGAGCCCTTGCTTAAGAAGGCGATGATCCTCCAGGAGAAGACGCTCGCGCCCGGGTCCCCCGACCGGGCGGTGATCCTCGACGAACTCGCCATCGTGGCCTGGGGTCAGTCGCGTAACGTTGACGCCAACCGGTTCTTCACGCTGGCCCTGAAGATTCGAGAGGCCGCGCTTCCCGCCGAGCACCCCGACATCCTGGAGTCGCTCGAACACTACGCCGCCTTCCTCCGCCAGACCGATCGGGTCGCCGACGCAGAGTCGTACGAGGCGAGGGCCAAGGCCATTCGCGACAGCATGGCCGAGCAGGCCATCGAGCTGAAGGCCATGGAACTGGAGAGCCGGAGGCAGAGCGCCCGCTCGCGCTAGACTCCAGCCGGGTCCCGCCCGGGGTCGCCCCTCCTCGCGATCTCGAGAACGGTCCCAGGCCGTTCATCCCTCCGAGTCCCTTCGTGCGAAACTCCTTGCGAGGGCAGGGGGTTCAAGCTATGTTTGAGAAGTGTTCCGCGGCGATGTGCTCGGCGGGACGGTGCGGCATCCGTCGAGATTCGCGCAGATGATCAGGCCAAACGCTCATCCGATCGGCATCGTCCGCCGTGAGTTCCTCCAGGTCGGCTTTTCCGGCGTCCTGGGCCTGGGTCTGAATGGCCTGCTGGCAGGGCGGACCCCCGCCCTGGGGGCGGCCGGGCAGGGGAGGCCGAAGGCGAAGTCAATGATCTTCGTCTTCCTGACCGGCGGGCTCAGCCACATCGACTCGTTCGACATGAAGCCGGACGCCCCCGAGGGGATCCGGGGCGAGTTCCAGCCGGTCGCCACGAGCGTCCCCGGGATCCAGTACTGCGAGCACCTGCCCGGCCTGGCGTCGCGGGCCCACATGCTGGCGGTCGTCCGCTCTCTGTCGCACGAGCACACGAACCACCTGAACGGCACCCACCAACTCCTCACCGGGCACCCCCAGCCGGGAGCCTTCTTCGACAAGATCGCGTCGAGGGACGACTACCCCTGCTATGCCTCGGTGCTGGACAAGCTCCGGCCCTCCGAGGCGGGCGTCCCCAGCGGCGTCACCTTGCCGACCTTCCTCATGGAAGGGCCTCTCACCTGGCCCGGGCAGCATGCCGGGTTCCTCGGCCCGAAGCATGACCCCTGGCTGATCCGCCAGGATCCGAGCCAGCCCGGGTTCCAGGTCCGCGACCTCTCCTTGCCCGAGGGACTCGACGCCGATCGTGTCCGGCGCAGGCGGGCCCTCCTCGACGACCTCAGCGGCTACGCCGGGGTCGGTTCCGGTAGCATGGTCGGCGGTAAGGACCCGTTCAGCGAGCAGAGGGCCCAGGCGTACTCGCTCCTGTCGTCGGGTCAGGTCGCCCATGCCTTCGAGATCGAGCGCGAGGATCCGAAGGTCCGCGACCGCTACGGGCGGCACATGTTCGGGCAGTCGCTGCTGATGGCCAGGCGCCTGGTTCAGGCCGGGGTCCCGATCGTCCAGGTGAACATGGGGCACGTGCAGACCTGGGATACGCACTCGGGTAACTTCACGACCCTCAAGGGAAGGCTCCTCCCTCCGACCGACCAGGGGGTCTCCGCCCTCCTTGACGATCTCCTGGCCTGCGGGCTGCTCGACGAAACCCTCGTCATCGTGGCGGGCGAGTTCGGCCGCACGCCTCGGATCGGCATGAGCACCGGGAACAACAACACCCGGGACGGTCGCGACCACTGGGCCGCCTGCTTCTCGGCGGTCTTCGCCGGCGCTGGTGTTCGAGGTGGCCAGGTGATCGGCCAGTCCGACAAGATGGGGGCGCATCCTGCGAGCCGGCCCTACTCGCCGGCCGACTTCGCCGCGACGGTCTATCACGCCCTCGGCATCGACCCCACCACCGAACTCCAGGATCGCCTGGCCAGGCCGATTCAACTCTGCAAGGGCGAGGTGATCGCCCCGCTCTTCTCGGGCGACTCGGCCTGAGTGAGCGGCCGGGTCCAACGACCTCCCAACTGGGTCACCGTGCGCAAGAATCCAGGGCAGCTACCTCCCAGAGAGGTGGCAGTCCCGGCCCAGAGGAGCATGAGGGGGGAAGGATGGCCTGGCGTCTGGCGGAGACTCCCGGCTCGTTGACATCGTCGGGTCGATCCCGGTCATGGATCGAAGGGCGGCTTCGTCCTCGCGGATTCGGCCGTCGTCGGCGGGAAAAGGGCGGGAGCGGGTCGTCGCTCGCGGGGCGAAACGACATCGTTCCGCCCCCACCTAATTTCGATACAAGCTTCGATCCATCTGTGGGGTTCGGCCACTCCCGGTCCGGGGTGTCGGCTTCGACGGCGACGACTTCGTCGCGATTCGGGACGCTTGATTGATTCCAGCCTTTTCCTGCTCGCTTCACCCGGTCGTCGGGGACTGCGTTGGGGTCAGGGACGGCGACCCGTCTCGAGAGACTGCATCGCGGCTTCGCATTCGAGATTGCTGCGTCGCATTCGTCCTCGCAACATCGCGAGGGTTTCCACGGGGCTTTGCGGGTCTTCGCAAGGGTGTCGCGTCGTCGCGGTCGGCAGCCATCGGCAAACGAGGACGTTCGTCGTCCGGAAATCCGCTCGATTCGGCCACGACATCGTGGAGTCCGCCAACTTCAGCGTTGGAGCTGGGGGACTGGGATCGATTCCGACGCAGCATTCGTCGCTGTGCCGTGCGAAAACTCTCGGCCGTCGATCTGAAACTCGCGAACATCGCCGAAGATTCGTCGTCGAATCATCACTGCTATGAACCACCATCAGCACCGACACCTCGAACCGTCGACAGACGTGACAGAGTCCGTCGAACTCGCATCTCCGATCGCTGTCCGGCTGGCGACGTTCATCGTCGTTCAACCTCTTGGCGTCTTCGAGCGTGTCTCGCATCGTTGCGAGCGATTGATATTTAGGTTAATGCGAAGGGGATGCCAAAGCGCCAGATCGCGATAATTCTCACGGAGCCGAAGGAAGTTTTGATCCCTCAGAGTGACAGGATATCGCGTGAAGTTGGAGCCTTGATCTCACGCAAAGCCTTAAAAAATAAGGGGTTTGGCCGCGTCCTCGTGGTTCTGGAGATCCGGCGTAAATTCTTTCTCGAACCGAAACGAGGCGGCTTCCAGGGCGAGGATCCATGCCTCACAGCCTCGGGGCTCCAATCATTTTGAGATAAAGACCACCATTCTGAGCGTGAGAATTGAGGCAATTCTCACTCGTCCGTGCTCGGGGCGATTTATCTCCATCCTCTGTATCCATCGATAAGAGGGCGACGTGGAGCTTTGGCAGAGGCGAATGAGACGACGAGAGGCATTGATCGACGCCGAGGCCCCACGCTCGTCCCTGCCCTGCTGAGGCCGTGGACGCGGCGTCGCGGGAGAAATGGAGGCACGCCCGCCCTGTCGTCGCAGGTGAGGCGATGACGGGGCGGGCGTGTAAGGGAAAACGAGCGGCTGCGATGCGGTATGAATCGAAGAGGGCGATGAGACGAAGTCGAGGCGATGAAAATCAGGAAAGCATCTTGGATAGCAGCCGCTCGGGATATTCGGTGACGGAACCAGGCGCGGAAGGATAGATCGGCTCGGGAGACGAGTTGCCGGGCTGATCGGCCGCCCAGACGAAGAGAGATTTCAGCCTCTGGACGCATTCGTCCCGGCTGAAGTGCTCGCGAACCCACGATTGCCCCTGTTCGCCCAGGTGCGTGGCGAGGTGGGGGAAGTTCAGGAGCCTCGAGAGGGCCAGGGTCAGCCCCCGGACGTCCTCGGCCTCGACGAGCAGGCCATTCTGGCCGTCGCGGACGAGGTCGGGGATGCCGACCAAGCGGGTCGACACGGTCGGGACGCCGCAGGCCAACGCTTCCATCAGGACCTGCGGCAGGCCGTCCATGTCGCCGTCGCGGTCGCGGACGCAAGGCAGGGCGAAGATCTGGGACGAGGCCAGGAGGTACGGCAGGTCTTCCTGGAGCACGTTGCGGCCCGACAGGTAGACGACGTCCTCGAGCTGATAGTCCTGGATCAATTGCGTGAGGTTGTAATGCTCGGGGCCCGAGCCGGCGATGATGCACTCGAACGAGTGACCGTCGGCGCGGAGCAGGGCGCAGGCGGCGATCAGGTCGGTGAATCCCTTCTTCTCGACGAGCCGGCCGACGGAGACGATCCGGGTGGGGATCGCCTTGGGGACGTCGGAGGCCGTGTCGGCGAGCCGATCCACGTCGACCCCACAATAGATGACCGGGACCCTCGCGGGGTCGGCACCCAGCTCGACGTAGAACCGGCGGTGGAACTCCGAGATGCAGACGATGAACCGGGCACGCTGAATCTTGGCCCGGAGCCCGATCCGCTGGATGAACAGGTCGTTGGCGTGGCCGGTGAAGCTGAAGCCGATCCCGAGCAACTCCGCGGCATGCATGGCGACCGAGGTGGCGGCGTTGGCCCAGTGGGCGTGGATGTGTCGGATCCCCTTGTTCCGCCACTTCACCGCCAGGACCGTGGCGGGGATCGTCTGGAAGATGAGGTTCATCCGCTGCCGCGGCCCTTCCGCAGGGCCGAAGACCGCCTTGCTCAGCATCGACCAGAACCGCCAACCGAACAGCAACGGGGCGCAGAGCAGGGCGAGGACGACCCGGAACCGCCGGAGCGGGTAGATCGACTGGACGCGATCATGGAGCCCGCAGAGCGATTCCTTCTGATGGAAGGTCGCTTTCTTGACGGGATAGATCGAGACGACCTCGAGGGGGACGCCCGCTTCGATGAGCCCCATGGCCTCATTGCAGACGGTCGCGTTGTTGAGGACATCCATTCCAAGGTAGCCGATTCGCGGTTCCCCGGCCATTTGATCTCGCCTCACTTCGGTTGGGGGTGTTGGGTCGGGCATGCGGCAAAGAGCCGGGGTCGTGTCTTGCGGCGGTCGGATCTGCCGGTGTCGGGCCCGTCCGGGGTGCCTCGATCCCGATGCCTCGACGCTCCCGCGTCGGCGAGCGGCCAGACCCCTCTCGCCCGGACGGATGCGTCAATGGCTGATCGGTCGCGAGCATGGAGCCCCAATCGGCCTGACAGGGTGGCATATCGACGGCCTCATGGCCAGGACCATCCTTTAAAAATGTGATCGATTGAGTGCGAATGACGACGCGATTAGGAGCAGCAACCTCTCGACGTCGGAACGGGTTGAGGTCGCGAGTGACGACTGCGGCGACATCGAAAGTGAAGTGCTGGGCCTTGGCCCGGAAAGGTGCCGGAGGCGAGCCCTCCCGGTCCCGTCGCACCTCGAACGACGAGGTCAACCGTCTTGCGGCGACGCGGCAAGAACCCGGCCGACTCCTTCGACTCGACCGTTGGCGTACTGGGCCATCCACGTTTCGTGCCAGACCCGGATTTCGCGACGAATTCCGTGATTCGTGCATGACTCGACCGGGAATTGTCTCATTCTGATACGCGCGGCCGTCTCTCGATGAGGCAGTGAGGCAAGGTGGGCCGGCGTCGGGAAAGGAATCCAGGCCAGAAATCCCGGAAAAATAAGGACATGGCGGGGCTTAAGCGGGGGTGACGACCCGTTGGCACACGAACTGCCATTACAGAGAGTGGAGCCACGATGAGATTCGTCGGGCAGAATGCCGCGAGGAGTGGGACTTATGTCGGTTTTCAACATGCCCGTCGATGGGCTTGGGCGAAGTTGCCCGGGAATGGCGCCCGACCCGAGCCCGACCGACGCTCACCTCGGATTCTTCCTGGGCGATGGGTGGAAGAGGTGTGTCGATGCCGTGCTTGCCGGACTGGCCCTCGTCGTCTTCTCCCCGCTCATCGCGGTCCTGGCGCTCCTGGTGAAGATCGATGGTGGTTCGATCTTCCTCCGACGACGTCGGGTCGGCAGGGATGGCGCGGAGTTGTGGACCTATGCGTTCCGCTCGGAGGCGGCCGAGGCCGACCGCCGTCGCGACGGGCTCGTGACCCGGAACGCGAACGGCCAGCTCGACGTCACTTTCAAGGTTAACGGGGGTATGCGATTGACGAAGGTGGGCCGCCTCCTCCGCAAGACGAACCTCGACGAGATGCCGAAATTCTGGAATATCTTGCGCGGGGAGATGAGTTTCTTCGGAGACTGACGAAACAAACAGACGGGAGCCGGGTTGAAACCAAGGCCTCGGGGGTCCCCGGGGCCATTCCGTTGCGTCGGCCGGAGGATGGGCGGTCGTTACCAGCGAGAGACGAGGCGAATGGTGCGGGAGATCGAAGCCCTGGAATTTCCGAACCGAATGTCGCCGCTGCCCGGGTTCGAGCCGTGTCCTCCCTCCCGGGACCCGGCCTCGGCATCGACTCTCGCCATCGAGGCCATCGATGAGTGACGAACGCGAGCTGCTCGCCGCCGTGCTGGAGTCGACGAGCGCCCTCGTCATGTTGCTCGGCCGCGACGGCGACGTCCTCGAGTTCAACCGGGCCTGCGAGCTCGCCAGCGGCTTGCGATTCGACGAGGTCCGGGGCCGTCGCCTCGGGGCCTTCGGCCTGATACCCGAATCCGAGCGCCTGCTGAGGCCGGAAGGCTTCGCCGACCGCGAGCCCCGATCCTTCCCGCGGGAGCACGAAGGGGTCTGGCTCTCGAAGGGCCGGGGACGCAGGATCATCACCTGGACGGATAAAGCCGTCCTCGCCCCCGACGGCTCGATCAAGTCGGTCGTCCGCACCGGGATCGACGTGACCGAACAGCGTCGGGCCGAACGTCGCCTTGCCACGCAGTTCGACACGCTACGCGTCCTGGCCGAGGTCAAGGACGAGGCGGGGGCGATCGCCGGCTGCCTCGAGGCCATCACCCGGGGCCTCGGCTTCGAGCTCGGCGAATACTGGGCCCTCGAAGAGTCGACGAAGCTGCTTAAGTTGGCCAGAACCTGGCGTGGCCCACTGCCCGCCCTGCGAGCTTTCGAGCGGATCTCGCAGCGGTATGCCTTCACGAAGGGGCAGGGGTTGCCTGGCCGGATCTGGGCGGAGGGGCCGTCTTCGTGGTGGGTCGAGGATCTGACGCACGACCCCCAGTTCTTGCCGACCGCCCCCGCCATCGCGTCGGGCCTCCGCAGCGGGTTCGGGTTCCCGATCGCCGACGGCGGCAACTTCCTCGGCGTCATGACTTTCTTCACGACCGAGACCGTTTCGAGCGACGCCGCGCTGACCGCCACGATGGCGAGCCTCGGCTCGCAGATCGGCGAGTTCCTCCGCCGCCGCCGCGCCGAGGATCAACTCCGAGACAGCGAGGAGCGGCTGCGGACGGTCATGAACGAGGCCCCCGTCCTCCTCTTCACCCTCGACCCGAAGGGGGTCGTCACGCTCGCCGAAGGCAGGGCGCTCGGGACTCTCGGCATGACTTCGAACGGCGTCGTCGGCCGGTCGATCCACGACCTCTACGCCGAGCACCCCAAGGTCCTCAGCGACCTCGCCCGCGCCCTCAAGGGCGAGGCCTTCATCGAGTGTGCGGAGATGAACGGGGCCTTCCTCGAAGGGCACTATTCGCCGCTCCGGGGGCCGGCCGGCGAGGATCGCGGCGTGATCGGCGTGACCGTCGACATCACCGAGCGCAGGCGGACCGAAGGTCGCGTGCGGATGTTCGCCGCCCTCGTCGAGAACAGCGGCGACTTCATCGCCATGGCCGACGCCGACGGCAAGGTCAACTACATCAACCCCGCCGGCCGGGCCCTCGTCGGCCTCGAGGGCCGAGGCCCCTTGCCGGCGCGGACGATCGCCGAATTCCTCGACGACTCGACCCGGGCCGTCATCGAGAACGAGGCCCTACCGGCCGTCGCCAGGGACGGGCACTGGGTCGGCTCGGGGCAACTCCTCGGGTCGCTGGGATCGGCCCGGGTCGACGTGCAGATCAACCTCTTCCTGGTCCGAGAGGCGGAGAACGCCCCGCCACTCTGCCTGGCGGCAATCCTTCGCGACGTGACGGAGCGGACCCGCGTGGAACAAGAACTGACCCGGGCCAGGGACGCCGCCGAGGCCGGCAGCCGCGCTAAGAGCGAGTTCCTGGCGAACATGAGCCATGAGATCCGGACGCCGCTGACGGCGATCCTCGGCTCGAGCGACATGCTCCAGGACCGCTCGCTGCCCGAGAGCCTGCGGACGATGGCCTTGCAGACGATCAGCCGCAACGGCGAGCACCTGCTCCAGATCATCAACAACCTCCTCGACCTCTCCAAGCTCGAGGCCGAGCGGGCCGAGCCCGAGATCACGACGGCCTCGCCCGCGGCGATCATGGCCGAGGTCCTCTCGTCATTGAATGTCCAGGCACGGGGGAAGGGGATCGAGCTGGTCGCGAGCGCCGAGGGGCCGATCCCTCGCCAGTTCGAGACGGATCCCACCCGATTGCGTCAGATCCTCTTCAACCTGATCGGCAACGCCATCAAGTTCACGAGCACGGGGACGGTCTCGGTGAAGCTCGGGATCGAGTCCCCGTCGGTCCGATCGGTGGGTAACCTCGTCATCGGGGTCCGCGACCAGGGGATCGGCATGACGGCCGAGCAGGTCGCCCACCTGTTCACCCCCTTCTACCAGGCGGACAGCTCGCACACACGCGTCTTCGGCGGCACGGGGCTGGGCCTCTACATCTCCCAGCGCCTCGCCGAAAGCCTCGGCGGCCACATCTCCGTCGAGAGCGAGGTGGGGGTCGGCAGCTGTTTCACCCTTAGACTCCCGGTGAAGGTCGACTCCGTCGAGGAGTTGTTCAACACCGACGACGACCTCTTCGCCGTCATCGGGACGAGGTCGGCCATGGACGACTCCCTGATCGGCCCTCTCCGCGGCCGGCTCCTGCTGGTGGAGGACAGCCGAGACAATCAGCGCGTGGTTTCATATTATTTGGAGCGGCTCGGGCTCGAGATCGAGATTGCCGAGAATGGCCGGGCGGCGGTCGACATGGCCACCTCCTGCCATTACGATCTGATCTTGATGGACATGCAGATGCCCGAGCTCGACGGCTATGCCGCCACGCGCCTGCTTCGGAAACGAGGCTACTCGAGGCCGATCGTCGCCCTGACCGCCCACGCACTGACCGGGGACGCGGAGAAATGTTACGCGGCGGGTTGCGACGACTACCTCCGGAAGCCCGTCGAGTGGGAACGGCTTTCAGCCACCCTGCGTCGTCACCTCGAGCCGGGCGGCGATGCCACCAGGGACGAGGCCAACGATATGTTCTCCAGCAACTCCGCCGAATGGTCGTCCCACGACGATTCTCCCCTGGTCTCGGAATTCGCCGGCGACCCGGGCTTCATGGAACTCGTCAGGGACTATGTCGACGACCTGAAACTCCGGATCCCCGAGCTCCAGGGCCACGCCGAGGGGGGCCGGCTCGACTCGCTCGGCGCCGCCGCGCACAACCTCAAGGGGAGCGGCGGGATGTACGGCTACTCGGAACTCAGCGAGATCGCCGGCCTGCTCGAGGACGCGATCCGGGAGCAGCGGGAGCGCGACCTGATCGGCGCGCTCGCCGAGGAAGTCGTGGGGGTGATCCGTCGCATTGAGCGAGGCCTGGCGCTCTCGACGGGCGTCAGCCCAGGTGAATCCCATACCGTTTGATCTTGCGATAGACGGTCGCCTGCCCCAACCCTAGCGTCCTGGCGGCCTCGCGCACGTTCCCTCGCGAGCGCCTCAGGGCGTCCTCGATCGCCTGCTTCTCGATCTGGTCGATCGGTCGCAAGGGCTCGTCCCCTTCCGACCCGGGAGTGAGGTCCGAGGCGACCGGGATCGAGTCGCTGGGCGTCGACATCGACGAAATCGGCTGGTAGGGCGCCGAGGAGGGGTTCAGGATCTCGGGCGGGATGGCGTCGAGGCCGATGATCGGCCCCGTGCTGAAGATGCCGAGGCGCTCGACCATATTCTCGAGTTGCCGGATGTTCCCCGGCCAGTCGTACTGCGAGAGGGCGTGCAAGGCCTCGGGCGAGAACCCGTCGAAGGCGCGGCCATATCGGGCGGCGACCCGGGCGAGGAAGTGCTCGGCCAGCTTGCCGATGTCCTCGCGGCGATCCCGCAACGGGGGCAGAATCAAGGGGACGACATTCAAGCGATAGTAGAGGTCCTCGCGGAGCTGCCCCTTGCGGACCTGCTCGTGGGGGTCGCGATTGGTCGCCGCGATGATCCGGACGTCGACGGACCGCTCCTTGCTCGAACCGACCCGCTGGAAGGTCCGCTCCTGGAGGAAGCGCAGGAGCTTCGACTGGAGGCCGACATCCATCTCGCCGATTTCGTCGAGGAAGAGGGTCCCCTGGTCGGCCGCCTCGACCGACCCCTGCTGCGGCTGATCGGCGCCGGTGAAGGCCCCTTTCTCATGGCCGAAAAGGGTGCTTTCGACGAGCTCACGGGGCAGGGCCGCCATGTTCAGGGCGATGAACGGCGCGTCCTTCCGGCGCGACTGGGCGTGGATCGAGCGAGCCGCCACTTCCTTGCCCGTGCCGCTCTCGCCCAGGATCAGGACCGTGGCGTCGGTCGGCGCCACGCTGGCGATGAGGGTGCGGAGCCTCTGGATCGCCGGGCCGTTCCCCACGATCAAGGGGCCCTTGGGGGCCTCGGTCCCGGGGGGTCCAGCCGTCGATTTCGAAGTCGACCGGACCTTTTCCGCGGCCGAGGCCGTCGCGGTCGCCTTGGCGATCGCGTCGCCGATGAGGACCTTGAGCCGGTTCAGGTCGGGGGGCTTCGTGAGGTAGTCGGTCGCCCCGAGCTTCATGGCGGCGACGGCGCTGTCGATCGTCCCATACGCCGTCATCATGATGATGACGAGGTTGGGGGATTTGCTCACGAGGTCGCGGAGCACCTCTACCCCGTCGTGCTCGCCGAAGCGGACGTCCAGGAGCAAGACGGAGGCGGGTTCCCGATCGAGCTCGCGGTAGAGCTGCCCCTTGTCGATGGCCAGGGCGACGCGGCATCCCCAGCTTTCCAGGTGGAACTTCAACGCCTTCAATACATTCGGGTCGTCGTCGGCGATGAGGATGAGCGGCGTCTTGGGTGTGGCCATCGGTTCGGCTAGCTTTTCCGTTAAGGGTGAGGCCGGCGACCGTCCGACCAGCATTTGTCCATGATGATCGTCTTGGCACCACGGGACAAGCGCGGTAACCCGAATTCGTACGCGGCCGACGCCCGCCAGGGCGCAACCTCCTCAAATCTATTGTGCCATACAGAACGCCACGAAGGCCATCAAAGGAATGCCAGGCCGTCGCTCAAATGACCGCTCTGTGGCGACTCCTGCGAGGTTTGATGCGCGTCGTGGAGATTATGGCCATACGAGAGAGCGGCCATCTTCCCTCGGCGAGAGCACGTTCGGGGTTCGGTTTCCCCACTCTGGATTTCAGTAATATTTGGGGCGATTATTATGAAGGTTAAAAAATATGATGATGAAAGTTGGATTGGCGAAGAGTGCGCTTTGACTGCCGAGTGACTGACGATTACCGGCGAGTTCCTCGCGAGGCTCCCGGTCGAAGGCCTCGGGCTCATATATGCCGGAGGCCTTCGCGGATGACCGGTAATCCGGGGATCAGAGTCGCGGGGCGGCCGGCTTGATCGGGGCCTCGAAGGCGTTGGCCCCCTTGACCTTGACCTTACGCTTGTAGACGCGATCACCGCAGGTTGCGAAAAGGATGTCGAAATCCTTGCCGCCGAACCCCAGGCTGGCGATCTTCCCGTTGGGGGTCGGGATGATGCAGTTCACCCGCCCGGCCTGGTCGCAGACCTGGATCCCCATGCGCGTTGCCACGTAGAGCCGGCCGTCGCGATCGACCCGCATCCCGTCCGCCGCGCTGTCGTCGGCCGAGTCGGGGACGTGCAGGTGGAAATAGCGCTGCTTGTAGGCCAGCGACCCGTCGGGCTGGATCTGGAAGCTGTAGACCCAGTGCGAGCGGAACTCGGCAACGTAGAGGAGCGACTGGTCGGGGGAGAGCGTGACGCCGTTGGGGAACTTGAGGCCGGTGTCGACCTCCTTCGACTCTCCCTTCGGGCTGATGTACCAGACTCGGCCCGGCTCATTCGCGTTCTGGCCGGGGTTGGTCGCGTAAATGCTGCCGTCGTGGCGAACGACGAGGTCGTTGGGGCGGAACCCTTCGGCGATGACCGTCGGCTTGCGGTCCGGGCCGAAGGCGAGGATCCTGCTCGTCCCCGTGGCCGCGACGTAGAGCCGACCGTCGGGGCCGAAGGCCTGGCCGTTCCCCTTCTGCGTGTCTTCGAGGTAGGTGCTGACCTGGCCGTCGAGGCCGACCTTGTACGACTTGCTGTTGGGGATGTCGGAGAAGAAGAGCTCGCCCTGGGCGTTGGCGATCGGGCCCTCGGTGAATTTGTACCCCTCGCCGACGAGGGTCCATCCCTCTCCCGGGATCAGGATCTCGCGGAGCTGGCTCGACCCTGCGCCTGCCTTGATCGGGGCGGGCCAGTCCTTCCAGAGCCAGCGCATGGCGTCGGGGAAGAGGGCCGTGCCGTGCTCGCCGTTGTGTCCCCCTTTGCCCCAGGCGTGGTTGACCTCGTACCCGGCGAAGACGAGCGCACGCTCCATCTCCTGGTTGGCCATCCACCAATCCCCCCCATAGATGTTCAGGTCGGAATCCCCGTCCTGGAGGAAGATACGCAGCGGCTTCGGCTCATATTTGCGCACGAGGGTCGGATACTCATTGCCCCCGCGCAATCCGACGTAGGTCCCGATCGTGCTGAAGACGCGCCGGAAGTCGTCCGGGCGCTCCCAGGCGGCCGTGAATGCGGCGATGGCGCCGCTGCTCGAGCCGGCGATGCAGCGGTCGTTGCCGGACTTCGAGAGCTTGATCGGGCGGCCGTCCGAGGTGGACAGCTTCTCGACCTCCGGCAGGATCTCCTCGAGGAGGAACCGGGCGTAGTTGTCGCCGAGGCCGTCGTATTCGTAGCTCCGATTGAACCGGTCGAGGGCCGCGTTCGACGGGGCCTTGACCCGCCCGTGCATCACGAAGACGCCGATGACGATGGGGATCTCCTTCTTGGCGATGAGGGAGTCGAAGACCTCGGGCGCCTTGTACTGGATCCCGTCCTGACTGATGTAGACGCAGGCGGGCTTGGTCGGGTCGTACTGCTTGGGCACGTAGACCCAGTAGTCGCGGACCGTCCCGGGGAAGATCTTGCTCGCCTCGAAGACGTGCCTGGTCACTTCCCCCTTGGGGATCTCCTGCGTCGGCTCGGGTGCGGACCCGAAGCCTTGCGGCGTGACGCTGGCGAACAAGCAAAGGAGCAGCGGTGCGACCGTTCGTCGGCTAATACCTGGCATGGGGCGTCTTCCCTCTCGTCGGCCTTGGGATCTCGCTTGAGCGACACTCACACGACGGGCCAGATTCTAGCCCACGACCGAGGCCGAGGATATCGGCCAGCGTCGGCAGGTGATTGCCCCGGCTCATCGAATGGAGCCATTCCGCCGGCCAATAGCGAGCCGCTTAATTAGACTTTCCATGGCGAGAAGGGGTAAAGGCGGTGTAGTTAAGGAATTATCAAGTGAAAATATTTATTAATTCATTTTGTTGTTAATTGAATAACGTTGGTGGGTCTGTCGATTCAATATCGAGAAGTAACGGCCATGAGGGCAGCCATGTACTCATGGAGTGTAAGCTCGCCGGGGATCGACTTGGTAAGGGACGAGAATGAAGCTGGAAGTTGGGCCGGCGTGATGGCTTTGATAAGCGTGCGAGTGCCGTGGTGAACTGAATCACGCTCCAGTATCAGCATGCCGTAAGTCGCCGACGAGTGTGATTACAGATGGTCGTGGCGGGTGAATTGTCAGAGTAGTCGGATATGAAGCTTCGACATGTCAATTTGGATGCACCTTCGTGTGCAATGCGAGGCAAGCGAGGGGCATGTCGAGGATTTACGATTCCGCGAGGCGTGCGGATACCAGCCGACTCTCGCGGATCTTTGGGGGCGCAGGCTGCGATGGGAGGAAGAAAATTAGCCCGTGTGATTCAATCGGAGACCGTGAGGAGGATCAGATTGCGGCGATGCTGGGAACGACGAAGAAATACAAAATGAATTAAAAAATATCCAAAGGCGATGATCTCAAGGGTATCAGAGGATAAGCTGTCTTTGAGGCCCGGCCACCCCTCATTCGATCATCGCTCTATTGCCATGGGCGGTTGATGGCCGGGGCAGGAAACCTCGGTGATTTGCGTAATAGTTGCGTTCAGCCTTCGATCAGGACGTCTCGGACGACATCGGGGGCTTCGGGGTTGTGTGCTTCGGTGTTGAACCCGATGAGGATAATCGGGGACTGCCCGATGTTCTTGAACGCGTGCGCGATCCCCGCCGGGATCATGAACCGATAAACCTGCCCCTCGGGGATGACGACATCCTCGACGGCGTCGCCCGAGCGATAGCGGAAGAGGGCGGGGCCGAAGGCGACGGTGATCTCGGAACCGCGGCGATGGTAGTGGTTTCCGCGAATGCACCCGGGTTCGGTGATGACCAAGTGGACGTTGCGCTGGTCGGGCAGTCGGTCGGCACCGATCGGCTCGACCACCAGCCCTCGAGCGTCGACGGGGTAGGTCATCGGTTCGTAGGAAACTGTCGGTTCCACGACGTCAACCTCTCATTATGGACGAATGCGTAAATCGTTTCGGGCGGGTCCTGGCGGAAACGTGACGTCGTTTCAGACTCCCTGGATCGCCTCGGTTATCAAACTTGGTACAGACCAAGAGTACGACGACCAGGCGCTCGGCGCCGATTGTCAGTCACGGGCCTTGCCATCAAGGCGACACCCTGAGGGATTTCGGAGAGCTTGCGAGGGATAGCAGAAAGGGTAGTATCGGCGCAAATGCTCGTGAAAACAAGCAAAAGCGAACTTGCAGACTTCGATTTTTGTTGTTGACGACGGGCTGTCGCAAAGCCAAAATCCAAACCAATGGACGATCGGGTGAGGGGAGGGCAGGACGCTTGAAGCCTGAAAGCCTCCGGGCTCGACTTGATCCGTTAATGATGATCGACTTCGCCATTGCGGCGGGGCCAATCCGATCTTGCCTAATTTTTTTTGCAGGATGTCTTGATACAGGGCGTTGCGAAGTGGCGCGTCCGTGACAACTAGCAAGTAGGCTGGTTGGAATACAAACCACTACGCCCGACGCTCAGGAACTGGGTCGTCGTCCGTCTTTGTATTACGCCTCGTGGCGAGGGAGCCAATTAAGATGAGCTATCAGGTCGACTTCTCGTGGGATTCGATCCCTAATGAGGGCATTTCCGCCTCGGATGGAATGCACTCGCCGTATAATCCGGTAGCGAATGAAGAGCTATTTCAAGCCTGGTGCCAAGAGCGTCACGAAAGTATCGAATTAAAGCTTTTTCTCGACGAGGCCCTCGTACTGCTGAAGCGAGTGCTCGCCGAAGACGTCGTTTCCCACTCGAACCGGAAGCGTGTCACCCAACTCGTGAAAGCGATCCGGGTCGCCCGGGCTAACGGATGCAGCCCGTCCTCCAAGTGACGAACACTTCCTCGAGAATCGACGGAGCGTCGGCCTGGCTTTTTCCCGTCGGGTAAAAAAGTTGCCATCGCGTCTCCCGAGTCGATCGGCCAAGCCTTCGGCCTTTCCCCGGTTCCTGACGATGAGGTGAGGAGCGGGGCTCGATTACCAACATGAAACAACGCGGACGACCTCTGGCAGGTCGTCCGATTTCTTGCGCGCCCATCCCAAGCAGCTTCGCCTGTGCAGTTTACTTCCTGCGCCAGGTGCCCCCGGTTCTCGCATTTCTCTCGTGTGATTCTCGCTGCCAGCATGACGAGAGTCTTCCACCGGACTGGAGATTAGGTGAGTCCGCGCGCTCGACGGGTGGGGGAAGAGGGTGGGCAGGGAGATCAGGCCGAGCGTCGAGGCAAGCTGTGTTGCGGAAAATCAACGGCTCCAACCCGGAGAGTGACTGGAGCCAGGAATAGACCAACCGGGGAAGATCTTCGACGGACAAAACATGCGGGGGGCGATTAGCCCCCCACGGACTGGCGATCTCAGCCGCCGGTGTACTGGAGCGTGAAGTCGTGGAACTTGACGCGCTTGGGGATCTCGCCGGTCGCCGAGAAGAGGCTGACGAGCAGGTCGCCGAAGGCCTCGGAGCGGACGCTGTAGAAGTTGTGCTTGCCTTCGCGGCGGGCTTCGATGAGGCCCGAGACGCGGAGCAGGGCCAGGTGGTGGCTGACGGCCGGCTGGCTCTGGCCGAGGCGGTCGCAGAGGTCCGTGACGTGCAGCTCCTGGTTGCGGACCAGGTAGAACAGGATGCGGAGGCGGGTCTCATCGCTCAGGAGGCGGAAGACCTGGACGAGCTCGCGGACGGACTGCTCGGAGACCTGCGAGGCGGGGGCGGCCGGGGCGGCGGCCTTCGGGGTGGCGGACTCACGCTTGGCGGACTTGACGGCCATGACTGGCTCCTGTGGTGGTGATGATTGAGTGGGACGTCGCCAATTTCAATTATTTAGCTAGCAACGCTTGTGCCAAGATTCCTTATAGGTCGCAATTAATTACAAGTGGCTGCGACGCGAACGATGAGCCAATTCATTCATCGTCCTTCTACATCTTAGCATCGAATTGTCGAACATTAAAGGTGACCACGCGTGATTGTCAATAAGTCACTCTTGTTTTGCAATCTACGACCGATGTCGATGTGATTGGATTCGGATCGGACGTGGATTTGATCAAATGCGGGCGACGTGATTAGAGAGACTGGTACGACTACGAGCAACCGTCCGATATGTGTCGCACGATTGCTCGAAATCGCAGGTGATACTTGTCAATGTTTGTAAAGGACGAAGAGGGGCGGCCGGGTCACTGGTCGGTGCCCGTGCTCTGCGGGGTCCTCTTCAGCAGGGCCCCCTCGGAGTTGGCCGGGACGAGTTCGTGGATCTGCTTGTCGAAGGCCAGGATGAGCAACTCGCCCGAGGGATCCTCGGCGAAGCCGGCGATGTTGAGCTTGGGCTGCTTGGTCACGTCGATGAGCTCGGCGCTGACAGTGGCCTTGCCGTCCTTCTCACGCAGGCCCCAGATGCGACCGGTGTCGTAGTCGCCGTAAACATACACGCCCTCGAGCGAGGGGATGGCCTTGCCGCGGTAGACGTAGCCGCCGGTGATGCTCTTGCCGTCGTCGGTGCGATCGCCGCCGCCCTGGCGGGGGCTGTGCGGGTATTCGGCGATCGGCGGGCTGATCTTCGAGGCCGATTCGGGGCGCTGTCGGCGCTGGGGCTGGAAGGGGTGGAAGGCCTCGCGGATGCTCCAGCCGTAGTTGCCGCCATTCTTGATCAAATGGACCATTTCCCAGAGATTCTGCCCGACGTCGCCCGCCCAGAGGTCGCCCGTCTTGCGGTCGAAGCTGAACTTCCACACGTTCCTCAGGCCGATGCAATAGACCTCGGGTGCCCAGTGACCGAACTTCGGCGACCTTGCGGGGTTGTCCTTGGGGATTCCGTAGAGCTTGCCGCTCTCGGGATGGTCGACGTCAACCCTGAGGATCGAGCCCCACCAATCCCTGGGGTTCTGGCCGGTGGTCAGCGGGTCGTCGGCGGCACCGCTGTCTCCCAGCGAGATGTAGAGGAACCCGTCGGGCCCGAAGGCGATGCATCCACCATTGTGATTTTCGAACGGATCCTTGGCGCTCTGCCAGATCCGCTTCTCGCTCGATGGGTCCGCCTTGCGGGGGTCGTCTTTCGAAACGGTGAAGCGGGAAACGACGGAACGCCGATCCACTCCATCTTTATCCGTGTCCTTGGCGGAATAGTAGACAAAGAATTGGCCATTTTCTTTGTATTTGGGGTGGAACGCGAGGCCGAGCAGGCCTTCCTCGTTGCCGCGATTGATCGGGTCGGGCAATTCGAGAAATAGTTGCTTGTCCGATGTGGACCTGTCGTTGGGGAACGACCAGACCTTGGCGTCGTGCTGCTCGATGACGAAGAGCAGATTGCTGCCGTCGTTGGGATAGTCGAGCGAGACGGGGCGTTCGAACTTGAGGTTCGGGAAGGCGACCTTGGTGCTCAGCTTGGGGAGGGCCGGCGCTTCGGGCTCTGCGGCGTCGAGCGTGGGGGCGGCCAGCATGCCTGCGAGGATCGCCAGAATTCCCCCCGCACGCAATTGCCGTCGGGCGAGGAGCACGAGGTGCAACATCATTCGAATGTCTCTCCAGTGGGGATTGGGCCGAAGCGAGCCGGATTCGAGGGGGAGATGTGAGGGAGGAGCTTGCTCGCTCGCTTGGCTCGGAGAATAGGAGAACCAGACGATATATCCGAATCTCTTGAGCTCATCCCGGGGCGAGCCGAAGCGGACTCGACGGGGACGACAACTCCCAATCCGACTCATTTCGTGCGTTCATGCCAAGACGGTATCGAGTGTAGCGCCAAGGCCTTTCAATCGCAAGCTTATGACCCGTGTCAGAGACCTGTTTGTGCCCGCGAAGGCCGTTCATTCGTCGCGAATGGAACTCGAGATTCGCTCCCACGTCAATTCCAGCTCACTCACATCCCGACCCTAGACTTGCTTCGATCACACACAAGATTCTACCGAAGCAGCCAAGTGCAAAGCCTCGTCGATGATCCTTCTGCCCGCCATTCCTCGGCATTTTCGACGTGTTCAGGCTTCGGAAGATGAAGGATTTTTCATCTTCGCGATGGATGGACGGCCCATTCGTCCCAACGGATGAGCGTGGCAAAAGGATGAGTCCTGGGCTTGAAGTGCAGATCCGAGGGCTCGCGTCGGCGCTTGGAAAGGCGCGGCTTTCGCCTTTGATTCCGGCTCTACACCCGATCTTCATGGCCGACTTCGACCCTACGAAACAATCACTGCCTCCTCACTCCAAAATCAGCCCGACGCATCTGTGAGCATTGCTCCCTTGCATACATGCAGATTGACCGAGCGATGAAAACAGGGGAATGTCTCCAAGGGAGTCCCTTGTTCGCGGGGGGCACGCGAGACTCTCCCCGGCTGCGAAAAATCAGGCGAGACGCATCGGCTCGCTTCATTCGTCTCAAAGATAGGACAACAATTTGCCACGAGGGCACATCCTTGGCGGAATGAAATTCGGATGCGAGTGATGAAGGGTTTGGCCGCGACTTTGCGCAGGATCTCTGGGAGGATGTCTGGCGAGGGGGAGACAGCCCCTTCGTTACCAGGCAATTGCGGGAGTGGACATGGCAGCCGAGTGGTATTTCCGCGAGTTGGCGGGCGAATTCGGGCCCTTCTCACCGACTGAGCTCGTGCAACTGGCTTCGGAAGGGAAGATCGGGCCGCAGACGGAACTGAGGAAGGGGGAAGGGCCCTGGATCGCCGCCTCGAGGGTCGCCGGGCTCTTCGATCGCGACTCGCCGGTGAAGGGGGCTGCGGACAAACGCGCCGTCGCGCCGCCGCCGATCCCGGATGCGCCGACGCCGGCTCCCGCGCCTACACCCTCTCCGACCCCGACGACCTTCCAATCCGCACCCGCCGTGCGCGCGGGCGGCCTCGGGGGCTCCGCGAATTTCGAGGTGCTCGACGAAGCGGAGTCGGGGGGCTTTCGGGTCGAGATCCTGGCCTATCCCAAACTCGGAGGGGCCAAGGACGCCCAGACGGCCGCAACCGTCTACTTCGCCAACGAGGCGGGGATCAAGCTGAAACAGGTTCGGATCAGTTTGAACAAAGGCGAGGCGATCGTCGAGTCGGGGGCCCTCCACTTCATGGCGGGCCGGCTCCAGATGGAGAGCAAGATCGGCGGGGTCTCGGGCCTTGGCAAGGCCATGATGAACAAGTTCGTCACCAAGGAAGCGGCCGTCATGCCGCGCTACCGAGGGACCGGGCAGATCTACCTCGAGCCCTCTTTCAGTCATTTCCTGATATACCGACTCTGCGGCGAGGAGCTGATCGCGGACAAGGGGATGTTCTACTGTGCGGAGGGCTCGCTCGACATCGGCTCGGCGATGCAGAAGAACGTCTCGTCGGCGCTCTTCGGCGGCGAAGGCTTCTTCCAGACGCGGATCCGCGGCGAAGGGCTCTGCGTGCTCGAGTCCCCCGTGCCGGCCGACGAGGTCCTGAAGGTGGACCTCAAGGACGAGACCCTCCAGGTGGATGGGAACTTCGCCCTGATGCGCACGGGGCGGATCGAGTTTTCGGTCGAGAAGTCGACGCGCTCACTCCTGGGAACTCTCACGAGCGGCGAAGGCCTACTCCAGACCTTCCGGGGCACGGGTTCGGTCTGGCTCGCCCCCACGCAGAGCGTCTACCACCGACTCATGATGGGGGGCATTTCCGGCATGGGACAGGCCTCGCGAGGTTCACACACGGCGACCTGAGCGACTCGCCGGTATCATGCACGGATTCAATGTTTGTTTGTGAAAATGTAAAGAGACGTTAAGGAAAGATCGTCGGCCGGTCGGAGGGGCGGCCTGCTCAACGCCGATGTGGCGAGAGCGAGGCTATCGACCTCAGACCGGCCTAACCTTTTTTCAGCCGAGGAACATTTCCATGAACGCGGGGACCGGCGTGGCGTCGAGCCGCGCGGGATCCTTGAAGAGGTCGAGGATCGACAGCGTGCGTGCGTCGGTGAATCGGGTGCCTAGGTTGTCGACGAACTTCTCGACGAGCAGGGGGTAGGCCTCCTGCCTGCGGCGACGATGGCCCAGGGGATACTCGACCTCGACCTTGGGGGTCGACGTGCCATCCTTGAAGAAGACCTGCACGGCGTTCGCGACCGAGCGTCGCTCGGGGTCGAGGTAGCCGACCGTGTATTGCGGCTCTTCCTGCACGACCATCTTGGCCCGGAGGAAGTCGACCCGAGGGTTGGCGGCGGCGTCGTGGTCGTAGTGCGACTCGGTGAGCTCGCCGTGGAGGAGCCCGATCGCCACCATGTACTGGAGGCAGTGGTCGCGGTCGGCGTGGTTGTGGAGCGGGCCTCGCTTGTCGATGATCCGGACGGCCGACTCCTGCGTCATCAGCTCGATCCGCTCGATGTCGTCGAGGCGCCCCGCGACCGCGGAGTGGAGCTGGAAGGCGGCCTCGACCGCGGTCTGCGCGTGGAACTCGGCCGGGAAGGCGACCTTGAACAGGACGTTCTCCATCACGTACGAGCCGAGTTCTCGCTCGAGCGTGAAGGGACGACCCTTGTAGAGGACGTCATAAAAGCCCCAGGTCTTCGCGCTCAATGGGGTGGGATAACCCATCTCGCCGGCCAGTGTGATCATGGCGAGGCGAACGCCACGGCTGGTGGCGTCGCCGGCCGCCCACGATTTGCGCGAGCCCGTGTTCGGTTCGTGGCGATAGGCGCGGAGGGCCCCGCCGTCGATCCAGGCGTGTGAGAGGGCATTCTGGATGTCGGCCTCGCTGCCGCCGAGGAGTTGCGTCGCGACGGCCGTCGAGGCGACGCGGACGAGCAGTACATGGTCCAGGCCGACCTGGTTGTAGCTGTTTTTTAAGGCCAGGACCCCCTGGATCTCGTAGGCCTTGATCATCGCCCGGAGTACGTCGCGAATCGTGAGCGGCGCCTGTCCCGCGGCGATCCGACCTCGGCTGATATGGTCGGCGACGGCGAGGATCGCCCCCAGGTTATCCGAGGGGTGCCCCCACTCGGCGGCGAGCCAGGTGTCGTTGAAGTCGAGCCAGCGGATGAGCGTGCCGATGTCGAAGGCCGCTTTGACCGGATCGAGCTCGTGCGAGGTCCCCGGCACTCGGGCCCCTTGCGGTACAACGGTCCCCGGAACGATCGGGCCGAGCAGCCTGACGCATTCGGGCGTCTGCAAGGCCAAAATGGCGCAGCCGAGGGAGTCGAGCAGGCAGTATCGGGCCGTCTCGTACGCGACGTCGCCTCCAACCTCGTCCTTCGCCGCGTAGTTGGCGAGGTCCACGAGGATCTGATCGGGGATCTGCGCCGGATTCGATGAACGAGAGTGATTCGTCATTGGATATTTCTGGGGAAGGCCCGGTCGGTCGGATCGCCATAACAAGGGGGGCATGACCCGTCCGCATCGTAGGCCAAGAGGGCCTCGGTGTCGAGGTCGATGGGGTTCGGGGTGAAGGGAGGGGCGTTCGCGGCGTGGCGTGGGGATATCTGCTACCGAATGGGGCTTATCGGGCGGGAGGGATTTGCTGGAGTCTCCACGAGACGCAGTATCGAGTGCTTAAATGTGATGAATAATGGAATTGAAGGACTATTGAGAAGAGGCCGAATGGGGGGCCGACGGCCGGGGACCGGATGATGTCTGGAAAAATCCAAGTTTGTTCGCTCGAGAATATTGCGTCGCGATCAGGGATTCGGGTCGCTCCGAGGGATGGGGACACCGATGACCTTGCCGTGGAAGACCATGTTGGTGCCGACGAAGCCCTGGACCTGGAAGACCTGCTGACGAGGTCGGATCTTCTCGGCCTTGCCGACGATGACGAGCCGGTCGCCTGGGCGAATCGGGCTCCGGAATCGAACTTCCTCCATGCCGCCGAAGCCGAGGAAGCCGTCGCCCACCAGGCCCGCGCGGTGGCAGTAGAACCCGCAGAGCTGGGCGGCGGCCTCGCAGACGAGGACGCCCGGCATCAGGGGGTAGTTGGGGAGGTGGCCCCGGATCCAGAACTCATCGGTGCCCACGTCGAGGTAGCCGACGATGAGGCCCTTGGCCGTATCGAGGTCGACCACTGCGGTGAGCTGCTCCATTTCGAAGCGCTGGGGATTGTGCCTGCGTATCGCGTCGAGGTCGAAGAGGACCCGGTCCGTGGCAATCGTGGCCGGATCCACGATGAGTTGGGGAGGCATTGGGATTTCCTGTCCTTGGTTGGACGGCGGGCTACAAGGGCTCCGCCGACCTATCCAAACCGAGAAGCCATCATATCACGACACTATCGACGTTTCGAGGAGTGGATGGAGCGTGCGATCCTGGCCTGCTCCACTCACGGCCGGATTCAATGCTCGTCGACGCTGGGGCCGCCCCCGGGCGGGGCCCCGGTCTGGACGGTCCGCAGGTCATCGTAAAGCTGGGCCAGGAGTAGGCTGCCGACGCTGACGACGGTCTCACCAGGGTTCAGCCCGTGGTCGATGAGAGCGTAGTCGTCCTTCTCCTGGGCGACCTGCACGGGCCGGCGCTCGAAGCGGTCGGGGGAGCCGGACGACTGCACGAAGACGTAGTAATGCCGGTCGGCGACGACGAGCGCGGTCCTTGGGATCACCGTGCGGCCAGGGCCCGGCGGGATCTCGAGCATCCCCCGGACGAGCATATCCGACTTGAGCCGGCCCTCCGGGTTCGGCACCGAGGTCCGCACGCGGACGGCATGGGTCCCGGGGTCGACACGGTTCGAGATGTACTCGACGGTGCCCCGGAGCTTGTGGTTCAGGAAGGGGAACTCGATGTTCCAGGTCTGGCCGATCTTGACCATGTCGAGGTCGCTCTCGAACACGTTCCCCCAGACCCAGAGGTGGTCCAGCGGCGAGAGGACGAGCAGGGTATCGTCATCGTCGTAGAGGTTCCCGGCGACGACGTCGCGCGTGATGACGATGCCGTCGGCCGGCGACCGGAGGGTCATCCGGGCCTTCTGGGCCCCGTTCTGATCCTTGATCGCATTGACCTCGGCCTCATTGAGCCCGTAGACCATGAGCTTGTCGCGGGCGACCTCGTAGTCGCGCCGGCTCTTCATCTCGGCGTTGCGGGTCTCGGCGTACTGCTGCGACGAGATGGCGTTCACCTTCAACAGGGGCTCGCGGGTGTCGAGCAGGTTCTTGTCGTAGGCCCACTGGATCTGCTTGATCTCGTAGGCGCTCTTGGCCTCGGCCAGCTCGGTGCTGTAGAGGTCGATGAGCGGGTCGCCCTTCTTCACGGTCTGGCCGACGGTCGTGTAGACGTGGTCGACGCGCCCCTTGAACATGAACCGGATCCGGCTCAGGGTGTCGGAGTCGTACTCGGTCTTCCCCAGCAGTTCGAGCCGGATGGGCTCGGTCTGCGGGAGGGCCTTGGTCGTCGCGACGCCCATGCCATCCCTCCCCGTCTTCTCCACCGTGACGAGGCCGTCCCAGGGCTTGATCGGCTCGGGGGCCTTGGGGCTCGACTCGGCATGCCCGGCCGATGATGAGGTGGGCGGGGTGAGGTTGTCCAGGAAATCCGAGACGATCGACTTTGGGATATAACCCAGAGCAAAGCCTGCGCCGATCGAGCCGACGAGGGCGATGAAGAACAAGCCTATGAGCATGCCCTTGAGGCGCCGTCGCTTGGGGCGAGCCCCGGTCGTCAAGGTCCCTTGCGCCTCGTCGTTCGGCGGCTGGGGCGGAGCGGTCGGTGTGGTGGTCATCCCGTCTCTCCCATCTCGAGTTCCCGGGGTGTCGGGGCGGGGAAGAAGCTGTAGAGCACCGGCATGAGGTAGCGAGTGAGGAAGAGCGTGCAGAGCATGCCGCCGACCACGACGATCGCCAGCGGCTTCTGCGCCTGCGAGCCGATGGACGTCGCCACGGCCGCCGGGAAGAGCCCGAGCGCCGCGGTGAGCGAGGTCATCACGACGGGGCGTACCCTCAGCTCGGCCCCCTGCATGATCGAGTCGCGGACGGAGAGCCCCTTGGATCTCATCTGGTTGAAGTAAGACACGAGCAAGACTCCATCCTGCACCGCGACCCCGAAGATTGACACGAACCCGACGGCCGCCGAGATGCTGAACGGGGTCCCCGTGATCCAGAGGGCGAAGATGCCCCCGACCGCCGCCTCGATCACGTTGCACATGACGAGGAGTGCGTCCTTCGTCGAGTTGAACGTCGTGTAGAGCAGGCCCAGGATCAGGACGATCGAGACAGGCACGATCATCATCAGGCGGCGATTGGCCTGCTCCATCTGGGCGAACTCGCCCGACCACTCGAGTCGGTAGCCCTCGGGGAGCTTGATGCCCGTCGCGGGGTCGTTGATCTTGCGCTGGGCTTCGGAGATGGCCGAGGCCAGGTCTCGACCTCTAACCCCGAACTTGATCGGCACGAAACGACGATTGTTCTCGCGATAGATATTCGAGGCCCCTTGCTTGTGGGGGATGATCGTGCTGACATGCGACATCGGAATCCGGGTGCCGGCCTTGCCGTCGGTGCCGGGGATGTCGATGGGGATCCGGGCGATGTCGCCGGGGTCGTCGCGGAGGTCACGCGGCAGCCTTAGCACGATGTCGTAGAGCTTCTCCCCCTCGACCATCCTCGAGAAGGCCCGGCCGCCGATCGCGACCTGCCCGGCGGCCTCGACGTCGGCGACGTTGATGCCGTAGCGTGCGCAGGCCTCGCGGTCGACCTGGACCTCGAGGTTGGGCTGCCCCATGATGTGGAACATGCCGACGTCCACGACCCCCTCGACCGACTGCAAGACGCCGACCATCTTCTGGCCGAGCTCTTCAAGGTCGTCGAGGTCGGAGCCGAAGAGCTTGACGGAGTTTGCCCCCTTCACGCCCGAGAGAGCCTCTTCCACGTTGTCGCGGATGAGCTGCGAGAAGTTGAAGTTCAAGGCGGGGAAGTCCTGCTTGAACCGTTCCGTCAACTCGTCCTGGATCTCCTCGCGGGTGATGTGGCGGGCGAGCAGGTCGCGCCCTTTCCAGTAGAGCTGGATCGGGTGGCCGAAGATCGTCCGGGGCCGCTCGCGCCACTCCTCCATCGGGATGAGTGGGACGTTGAACTCGATGTTGAAGAAGCTGGCGACGTCCGTCCCGTCGTCGGGCCGGCCGACCTGCGACATCACGCCGCGGGCCTCGGGGACGCTCGCGATGACCTGCCGGATCCGAGGGGCGATGCGGGCCGACTCCTCGAGCGATGAGGTCCTCGGCATGATCGCCCGGATCCAGAGGTTCCCCTCTTCGAGCGGGGGCATGAACTCGCCGCCGAGCGACGGGATCAGGCTGAAGGCGAAGGCCACGACGGCCCCCATCCCGGCCAGCGTCAGGCCCCGGTTATTCAGGACCCGCCCCAGCGTCTTGAGATACCGGCGCTTCATGAGCCGGTCGACGAACGTCTCGGCCTCGTGCTCCTTGTTGTGGAAGAAGAACGAGCAGAGCACCGGGGCCAGGGTCAAGGCCAGGAGCAAAGCCCCGCAGATCGAGAAGGCATACGTGTTGGCCATCGGGCCGAACAGGGCACCTTCCGGACCGGTCATCGAGAACAACGGGATGAACGCGCAAACAATGATCGTGGTGGAGAAGAAGAGGGCGCGTTCGATCTCGTTCGACGCCTCGGCGATGCGGTCGATGAGCGGCTTGGAGCGGTCGGCCTCGTGCGAGGTCAGGTGGCGATAGATGTTCTCCACGATGATCACCGAGCTATCGACGATGATCCCGAAGTCCACCGCGCCGATCGAGAGCAGGTTCGCCGACTTCCCCTGGAGGAACAGCACGCTGACGGCGAAGAGCAAGGCCATCGGGATCATGATGGCCACGATCGCCGCGCTCGTCAGGTCTCCCAGGAAGACGAACAACACCGCGACCACCAAGGCCACCCCGACCACCAGGTTGTGCAAGACGTTGTGCGTCGTGGCGTGGACGAGGTCGGAGCGCTGGTTGAAGACCCGGATCGAGATCCCCTTCGGTAGCAGCTTCTCTCGCTCGATCTCGGCGAGCTTCGCCGCGACGGCCTCGGCCGTCGGGAGGGATTTCTCATATTTACGCATCAGGACGATGCCTTCGACGACGTCGTTTTCATCGCCGCGGCCGACGATCCCCAGGCGTGGCTGGTTGCCCACGATCACCTGCGCGACCTGCTTGACGAAGATCGGCGTGCCGTCCTCGGCCGTGGCGACCACGACCTTGCGGATGTCGTCGAGCTTCTTGGTCTCGATCTCCGCCGCCTTCGAGGCCTTCGCCGGGTCGAGCGGATCGACGCCGCCCCCCAGCAACCCGGTGATCCGGACGTTGTGCGCCTGGACCCCGAGGGCGAGAACGTCGCCCCCCACGTTGGCGTTGGAGTTCTTGATTGCCTCCTCGACCTGCTGCATGGTCACGCCGAACTGCCTGAGCAGGCGGGTGTCGATCAGCACCTGATATTGCTTGACCGTCCCGCCGAAGCCGGTCACGTCGACCACGCCGGGGACCTGCTTCAGGGCTCGCGTCAGGACCCAGTCCTGCACGGCCTTCAACTGGCTCAGGGTATAACCCGGCCCTTCGATCACGTAGCGGACGATCTCGCCGGTGGGGCTCCATGGGGAGAGTTCGGGGGTGACCCCTTCGGGCAGGTCGACGAAGCCCAGGCGGTTGATCACCTCCTGGCGCGCCGCCCAGTAATCCGTCCCGTAGACGAACTGGCATTTGATGTCGTTGAGCCCCGCGACCGAGGTGCTGCGCAGGAATTCGAGCCCGGGCATCCCGTTGAGGGCCGTCTCAAGGGGGATGCCGACGAGCCGTTCCATCTCCTCGGGGCTCGCGCCCGAGTTCTGGCTGATGACCTCGATCAGCGGCGGCGTGGGATCGGGATAGGCCTCGACATTGAGACCTTGCGCCGAGTAGATGCCCGCCACGATCAGCATCGCCGCCGCCAGCAGCACGATCAGCCGATTGTGGAGACTCCACGTGATGATGGCACGAACCATCGTACGTAACCTCGCTCGAGCCTCGCCCGAGTTAGCCTCGTGTTCAGGAATGGATGGGGACGCGGAAATGCTTGAGGAGCCCCCTGAATCGAGCGTAGGCCGGATTGGGGGGATCGTCTTGCCGATGGGGCCATCGCAGAAGCGTCCGGCTTCGGTCTCGGGTCGCTGTGTGTCGTCGAAACGAAAGATCAGACGGAGCGGCTCGGTCGTCAGTCCCGGTTCGGGATGACGCACTTCGGCTACGATTGGAGACCTTCATTGACGAGGCAGTGACACCGGCCATGGCCGGACGGCCTTAGGAGGCGGGCAGGAGGGGCGGGATCAACAAATGAGGCGGCAGAGGCTGAGGTAACGCGGAGGCCCTTCTTCGGGCGAGCCCGGCAGGCGCCGGTCGCAACTTCGGCTCAATGGATCGAAGCCCCAGTCGGGCAGATCGGCCCGGAAGACGAAGAAGAGGGTGCGACTGTGAGGCTCGTCGGCATCCCCCTTGTCGTCGGGGATCTCGTCCTGGGGGGCATCGGGGATCTCGACCTCGTCGTCGGCCTGGCCGAACTCCCGGGTCCAGGCCTGGAGGATGAGTTGCGGCGTGGACTCGTCGCGAGCCGACGCGTCCACGCCCAACTGCAATGCGAAATCCGAGGCCGGCTCGGCGCAAGTGGCCGTGGCTGCCTCCACTCGATTGAGGTGGAGGGTCGCCAGGAACACGATGATGAGTGGGAGAAGTCGTGCTCTCGCCATGCCTCACCACAAGCCGATTGGGGTTGCCGTCAATAGTCTTGCGACCGGATAAGTCGGTCCTTCTTCTACTTCGCCCGAGTGCCATCCGATTCTTGAGCCCGAGTTCGCAGAGCGTCCGTCTCGTCGTCGGGTGGAAGTCCAGGGCCTCTACTTCATCATTGGAAGCAGTTATCCAGGTTGTTGTCAACACGAGGTTTACGTTTGTGATCGACGAGGTCAGGATGACGCCGATTCGCGTCAGATGACGTGGCATGCAGCCGCTTCGGACGGGGTGGAGGCTCGCTCGAGGGCGGAGTGGCCTGCGGACCATTTCGTGTCGAACTTGAAAAAATCGGGAACTCCCCGGATTCGGCGGCACTTCGATCCGGGGAGGAGGCCCTGCTCGTCGTCACCGATGTCGACGGCCCGAGGTCGAAACCCCGCAACTTTCGTGTGTCGACGCCTACGGCTTCCAACGATTATCCTGGTCACATGTCGCGATTCTGCCGCAAACTCCTGGTCGTCACCCTGGTCGCATTCCATGCGACGGTGATGGCCTGCGGCACATGCTTGCACTCCCTCCCCGGCTGGGAGCATGGGGTCGGCGGCGTCGGATCTGCGTCCAAGGCGAAGCCTGGCGCCCACGACGTCGAGAGCAGCCTTCACGCCTCGAACCACGACTGCCCGGTCTGCCAACTCCACTCGCTCGGGCAGGTCGCCCCCGAACTCGGCCAGGTCCCTTCTTCGCCCCTGGTGCAGCGCGCGGCGGTCCTGGTAGTCCGCCCGCCTCGCGTCCAATCCTGGCACGGCCCCGCCTCGCTCCGCGCCCCGCCCAGTCTCGCCCTCAATCCCGCCTGACCGTCGCCGCAATGGGGACGGTCCGCCGTCCGCCGACTTCGATTCGGCGTATGCGCGTCCCTCGCCGCCGATCTCTCGGCGCGATGACGCCTGGCCGCGGGATCGTACTCCTGAACATCGTCCCGCGACCGAGAAACGGCCGGTGACCCACGTCCTCCTCAAGCGGACGCGGGCTCCTGGTCGGTCGGATCCGGGCGGCCACGACGTCTGGCGGCAAGGGCGAATCGTGAGACTGAGAAGGGCGATCGATCGTGAGCACTTCGCTGATGCCTTGGCAGCATCCCCTGCTGGGATTCTGCCCCGAGGATTTGATGGCGGTCTCCCCGGACTGGATGCGAGGGAGGCGTGTTTCCTTGGACGAACAAGGGCCGGAAGGCCGGAATCCTCAACACGCGGACGGCTCGATGTCGGAGCCGTTCGACCGGACTGTGCGTCCGCTGCTAGATGCGATGGTAGCCACCGCGCGTCGGGTCCTGGGGGACGAGGGGACGGCCTGGGATGCCGTGCAGGAGGCGCTCATCAGCCTCTGGCGCGAGGAGGAGATGCCCCCTAATCCGCGGGCCTGGCTCTTGCGAGCCGTGACTTTGCGGAGCCTCCACCTCGCCAGGACCCGGGCCAGGCGGTGGAAGCATGAAGGGCGGGCGCGTCGCGAGCGGCCCGAGGCCTGCTCCCGGTTCGACCCCTCCGAACGCCTCGAATTCGAGGAGATCTCAAAGGCGATGGACCAGGCCCTCGCCGAGATCCCGGCCGAGTATCGCGACGTCCTCGACCTCAAGACCGTCGCCCACATGGACTACGCGACGATCGCGGAAACCCTGCAAATCCCGCTGGGGACGGTCCGTTCTCGGCTGAACCGCTCTCGGATGGCCGTCCGCCAGATCCTCTCGCGGATGTTGCCCCACGACGATCAACTCCCACTCCCGTTCGATCGCAAGAAGGCCTGAGTCTCTCGGAGTCGTGAGGATATCAGGATAGGCGGGCAGACGGCACGTCACTTCGTGGCGGTCGCCCCCGGTGCAGCTTCATCACGGGAGACGTGCGAGATTATGATGAAACGACGCTTTCAGAATAATTTGCTGAGACGACGCATCGTCTGGGCGTTTGACCGCGGGATGCGCGGGGTGAGGACTCCCCTGGGCAACTTGATCCTGGCGGCGATCGCAGCGGCGCTCTGCGGGTTCTTCCTCCATCCCCAGGGGTTCGTCGTCTTCTTCGGCCTGCTCGTCGTGACGGCCCTCGGCCTGTCGTGGCCCTGGCTCAGCGTTTGGGGCTTGGGCGGAAGCCTCGCCTTCGATCGGACGCGATGTCGCGAGTTGGAGACGGTCACCGCCCGCCTGACCCTGCGGAACCGGATGCCCTGGGGCGTATGGGGGTTGGGCCTGAAGGTGGCGGATGAGGACGGCCCCGAGGCCTTGCTGACGGCCCTTGTCTTCGTGCCGGGCTGGCGTACGACGTCGGTGACGTTTGAATTCGCGAGTCGATGCCGGGGTGTCTATCCGAGGACGCCGCCGAGGATCGTCTGCGGGTTCCCGTTCGGACTCTGGGAGGCGTCGCGGACCCTGGCGGTGCCGGAGACGCTCCTTGTCTGGCCGAGAACCTTCCCCGTGGCCCCGCTGCCGGAACTCGCCGGCGGCCACCTCTCCGAAGGGCTCGCCCCTCGCGATCGAGCCGGCACCTGGGGCGACCCCATGGGCGTCCGCCCCTATCGACGGGGCGACCCTTTGCGACGGGTCCACTGGGCCCAGACGGCGAGGCATGGCCAGCTCATCATCTGCGAGGTCCAGTCCCACGCATCACCGCGCGTGCAAATCTTCCTGGATGCGAGCCGGGCCTCGCACCCTTCGACCGGTGCCGACGGCTCCCGAGAGTGGTCCATCCGCGTGGCCGCCAGCATGGTCGAGAGTTGGATGGGGCAGGGGGCCGAGGTCGACTTGATCCTCGACGACAACCGCGATGGCGGTCGCGGTCTCTCCAGCAAGTCCGGCCTAGGCAATCTCCTCGACGCCCTGGCCCGTTGGGAGCCTTGCGATGACGCGATGCTACGGCGGGATCTCTCTGAATCGAGGTGCGTTGATGGGGCATTCCGCGTGATCATCACGACCGATAGGGGGTTCGAGACAGGTTGCGTCTCGGTCCTCGGCCCGGGTCCCTCGGGGACGCGGCTCGTAGTGCTCCTCGCCGATGGGTTCCCTCGCGGTCGGGCGGGCCGCGACCTCGACTCCCCGTTGTTGAGCCCCTGGGCCGTGCTGACCGGACCCGATCAGGTCGCCTCGAGTCTCCGCAGGTTAGGGAAGGAGGTTCCGCTTGGCGTTTGACGGACGTGAAGACGCGAGGCTGCGTTGGGCCACGCTGGCGATGGCGGCGTTCTCCACCCTGGCGCTCGAGCAGGCGGTCCTGGAGCCGGGAAAGCCTCGCGGTCCTTGCTTCGCTCTGACGCTCGGCGTATTGATCTTGCCGATGCTGGTCGCCTCCGTGATCCTGGCTCATCGCGATCGGCGCTCGAACGCGGCAGGCGAGCCGGCCACGCCCTCGCCGGCCTTCGGCGAGGGCACGATCGCGGCATTCTGCCTGCTGTTCGTTTTGCCGTTCGGCATCGAGTTCGGCCATGGGATGTCCAGCGGCTGGACGACGACGCTGGAATATATCCTCATCGCCGCATTGAGGAACCTGGGCCTGGGCCTCGCGGCCTTCTCGCATCGTCCGGCCCATGCGAGGCTTTCGGCGCTGGTGAGCCTCTTCCTCGTGACGGTGGCCTCCGCCGTAGGGGGCGAGGGGGGACTTGCAGTCCTCGCGCCGGCGGGCGGGTTCGCGATGGCGGGCATGGGCTGGCTGATGCTCGTCTACTGGACCGGGCTCCCGATCCGTCCGGTCGCGGGGCCGGCGGCGGTGCGTCATTCCCTGACCAGTGCGGCCTGGATGCTGACCGCCGCGGGCCTCATCGCCGCGGTGGCGGCCGTCGGCCCGACGCGTGCCGCCACGGCCTTGATCGGCCTGGTCCCGACGTCGGGAGGGACGGGGGAGAACGATCCCAACGCACGCTCGGGTGTCAACGACGGCGACAACGAGGTCGACGCCAGTGAGAACCCGCAGTCGGTTGGGTTCACCCGAAGCGAGATCTACCTCGAGACCGATCGCCCCAGCCTCTACGACGCCTTCAACGAGTCCTACGGCGAGCCGTTCAAGCGGACCAAGATCGAGAAGATGATCGCACTGGGCCCGGAGAACGTCCGCGAGCAGAAGGAACGACCCGCGGAGAACCTCCGGGCCGGTCGGGAGTTCTCGGCGGTTCGGAAGAAGCCGGAGCTTCGCCCCAAACGCCCCGGCGAACGTGCGGCCCGGGCACTCGTCTACATCAAGGGGACGACACCTCTTCACCTCCCGCTGACGACCTACGGCCACTTCGACGGCACGACCTGGCACGAGGAACCCTGCTGCAACCGCGACCTCCACGCCGAGCCCGAATCGCGCGGGTCGTGGATGAAGCTGCTGCCGTCGACAGCGGCTTTCCTCACGGGCCTTGTCACCCATCAGGTCAAGATCGGGGCGCTCGACTCGAGCTCCATGCCGCTTCCCTCGCACCTGGAACGCTTCCGCGTCGGGAGCGTGGACCGATCCGACTTCTTCGGCTGGGCCCAGTACGGGATCGTGCGGATGACCGACCGGAACGTCCCCGCCGGCACCGTCATCGACACCGAGGCGAAGACCGTCGACCGCTCGAAGATCGGCGAGATGCCCTTCAAACCCCGGCCCGACGACGAGAAGGACCACCACATCTCCTTTCGTGGCGAATACGCCGTCGACCCCAGGGTGACGGATCTGGCACGCTCGTGGGTTGCCCATCTCCCCGAAGGTTGGACCCAGGTCGAGGCCCTCGTCCACACCCTGAGGCACAACTGCCACCACGACCATTCGGCGACGTCCTCGGAGGGGTGCAAGGACGTGACGGCCGAATTCCTCTTCGAGACCAGGCGAGGCCCCGACTACCTCTTCGCGACGGCCTCGGCCGTGATGCTCCGCTCCCTCGGCTATCCCGTGCGCCTGGTCAGCGGCCTCTACGCCGCGCCCGAGAAGTACGACCCGGTGACGAGGCACACGTCCGTCACTCGCGATGATGTTCATGTCTGGGCCGAGGTCCGGCTGCCCGACGGCCTCTGGATCGCCATCGAGCCGACTCCCGGCTTCGACCTCCTCCCGCCGGCTCGGCCCTGGGTTGAGCGAGTCGCCCTGGCTTTCAAGGCGGCCGGCCGTTGGGCCTGGATGCACAAGTTCGCCCTCTCGGCCTCGTTGCTGCTTGTCGTCGGGGCGGTCGTGATGCGTCGGCGGCTCCTCGACCTCGGGGCGTCGGCCCTGTTCGGGCTCGACTCCGGCCGGCATCCGAGGCGGTCGATCCTGCGGGCCCTGAGCTTGCTGGAGCGTCGGGCACGCTGGGCCGGCTGCCCTCGGCCGACGGGGCAGACGCCATCGCGCTGGTATCGGCCGATCGCGAGGCTCGGGGCCGATGAGTCTCGCCTCGTGCTCGAGCGACTCCTCCGACTCTCCGACTGGGCTTTGCACGCCCCCGGCCGATCCAGCCTGCCCCCCGCGCTGGATGATGCCGAGATCCTGAAGACCTGCCGCGAGGCCTTGCGTTCGTGGACGCCCGCTCGCTTTCGCGAAGTCCATCCGCTCCTAACCCGACGAGGATTGATGTGAAGACGACTACGGTCATGGATCTTCCGAAAAACGAGGCCTGCGCTTGCCTCCTCGACGGAGTCCGCGCGGCGCTCAACCGGGCCCTCCGGGGCAAAGGAGAGGTGATTGAACATGTCCTCGCATGTCTTCTCGTGAGGGGCCACCTCCTCGTCGAGGATCTCCCCGGCCTCGGCAAGACGACCCTCGCCAAGGCCCTGGCGCAGGCCCTCGGCGGTAAGCTCGCACGGGTCCAATGCACGCCCGACCTGCTGCCGGGAGACATCACGGGCTTCCGCGTCTTCGATCAGCACACGCGCGAGTTTGAGTTCCTCCCCGGGCCGGTCTTCGCCGATATCCTGCTCGCCGACGAGATCAATCGCACGACCCCCAGGACCCAGAGCGCCCTGCTCGAGGCCATGGCCGAGCGGCAGGTGACGGTCGACAACGTTCGCCACGAACTCTCGGGCACCTTCTTCGTCATCGCGACGCAGAACCCCGTCGAGCAGTACGGGACCTACCCCTTGCCCGAGGCCCAACTCGATCGCTTTGCCATGAAATTACGCGTGGGCTATCCCGGTCGAGAGCACGAGCTTGCGATGCTCGAGGCGGCCGTCGGGCCCGAAGCGGAGTCAGAAACGCATGCCTCGCCGGTTCTGGGAGTTGGCGAACTGCGCCGGCTCCAGGGACGGGTGGCCGAAGTCTCCGTCGGGCTAGCGGTGCGCGAGTACCTCGTCGCCCTAGCCCACGCGACGCGTTCGCACCGGCAGGTGACGCTCGGCATGAGCCCCCGAGGGCTCCTGATTTGGCAGCGGCTGGCCCAGGCCCGCGCCTTCCTCGACGGCAGAGACTTCGTGACCCCCGACGACGTCCAGGACGTGGCAGAGCCGGTGCTGAGCGTCCGCCTGGGCATTGAGCCCGAGGCGACGGCCCGCGTGCTCGCCGAGATCCTCGCCTCGGTCCCCGTGCCGGTCTATCCCCATACCCCCGTTACGGCCAGCACCTCTCGACGTTGACGATCAGGAGCCTACTCTCGTGACGCATTCGCCCCTCATCATCCTCGGCGGCGTGATCATCCGCATAATCCAGGTCGTCGTGGAGTCGTCCCTCTACGTCGTGATCGGCCTCCTCACGGCCGGGGCCATCCGCGCGATGGTGAAGCCGGAGTCCTTGCGGCGCGTCTTCGGCTTCGGGAGATGGTCAGGACCAATCCGCGCCTGGGTCGCCGCGACGACGCTCTTGCCCGTCTGCTCCCTGGGCGTGCTGCCGGTGATCCGGGAGCTTCGGCGGGCACGCGTGAGCCGGGCCGCGATCCTGACGTTTGCCCTGGCGACGCCCATGCTCAACCCCATCTCCCTCGTCTATGGCATGTCGTACCTCGGCCCCAAGGTGCTGCTCGTCCTCATCGGCGGGGCGTTCGTCGTCTCGGTGGGCGTCGGGGTGGCGTTGGGGCATTTGGCGCCTGAGGAAGACTTCGATGAGGCGACCCCGGATGAGGTCGGGAGCGTGCCGGCGAAGGGCCTGCTCCGCGTGATGGCGGCTGGTGTCCATGCGGCGCGCGAGGCAACTGGGCCTTCTGCGGGGAACATCCTCATCGGCATCCTCGGGGCGGGCGTGGTGACATCCCTGTTCACGGCTCCATATCTTGCCACCTCGATGACGACGGGGGATCCGCTCGCGATCCCTCGCATGATGCTCGTCGCCCCCTTGGCTTACGTCGGCCCCGACCAGGGGATCGCGATGGTCCCCGAGATGCTCAAGTTTCGCCAGTCGGCCGGGGCCATGTTCGTGCTCGTCGCCCTCGGGGTGGGGATGAGTCTGGGGCACGTCCGATGGATCTGGCGTTCGTATGGGCGTCGCATCGTCCTGACGTGGATGGGCTTGCTTCTCGGCACGACGCTGGCCGTCGCCTACGCCGTCGATGGCTGGATCCCGGCTGTCGGCACGGCGAATGACGACAACGACCACTTCGCCATCCTGGGCAACTCGGCAGAAGGCTATCGAGGGATCGACGCCTTGACTCAGGGCCTGCCCGCGTATCTTGAAAAAGTGAGCACATTCCACTGGATGACGACCGGGTTCCTGGCGGCACTCGTGCTCGCCGGTCTTGCTCTCCGGGCGATCGGAGAACGCGGGCGTTTCGAGGCCTTCCTGACGACGGAGGAACCGGCCGTGGAAGAGGCCGAGACCCTCGTCGGCACCCCGATCTGGAACCGTCCGCTGCCGCCTCGGTTCGCCTCCTCGGTCGGGGTTTTCTGCGTCGCCGGGATCGTCATGGCCGGGTCGTATGCGTATTTCCCTTCGCCGGCCGAGGCCTTCCGGGACATGCAAATCATCAAGGCTGACTTCTATGGCGAATTGAGTGCGACGTCGCTCTCGGCCCCGCTGCACCACCTCGACCTCTGGGACAGGCAGGCCGGCAAATTGTCAACCGGGGCAATCATCCGGCTGTCGACTCCGGGGGCCGAGGCTCGCCGCCTGACGAGCGAGCTGCGGCAGGGGATCCAGGAACTCCGGATCGTCACCCAGGAGAGCCGCCGGGACGAGGCCCGCGTGCTGTTCGCCAAGCTCCAGACCGTCTACGACCGATGCAAAGTGGCATACGGAATTCATTGATCTATAGAATCTATAAAGATCAGCATGAAATTGAAAAATGGTGAGAGGCCTGGCCGGGAATTCATCCTGGGCCAGGCCTTTTTCGTTTCAGCCCGAACCGGGAACCGTCGCCGTTGCTCCGGCACTTCCTTCGGGGAGGGACCGCGGACGGTTTGCCCAGCCCCAGCAATCATCGAGTGAATCACGCGTCCGAGGCCCGCAGGAATCGCCGGCGTCGGTTCAGTCGATGGGTCTCGCGAAGACTCGCCGACCTCTCGAATACGAACACACACGGAGGGGCGGAGAGCAGGCGCCGAATTTCGAGATGCGGGCCAATTGCCGACCGGCTATTGATGAAAATAGCCGAATCGCTCCCACGAATGAGAGCCAATGATGCAAAGACGTGCATTTACGCTGATTGAATTACTGGTCGTGATCGCGATCATCGCTGTCTTGATCGCACTGTTGCTCCCCGCGGTTCAGGCGGCTCGGGAGGCCAGCCGCAGGATGGCGAGCACTAACAACCTGAAGCAGATGGGCCTGGCCTTGCATAATTATGAGAGCGCCCATGGATGTTTCCCCGGCCACGGCGGGTCGTCCGGGACGGGGTTCTCGGTGCATGCCCGGATCCTGCCTTTCATGGAGCAGGTCGGCGTGCTGAACATGATGAATTTCAGCCTGCCGGTGACGACCACGCCGCCGGTCTTCGCCTTCACCCCCGCGCAGACGACCTCGGCCAATACGCTGGTCGCCGCATTCGTCTGCCCGAGCGACGGCCAGAGCCCTCGCTACCCGAACTACTACTTCAACACGGCCACCGCCGGCACGGGCTACGTCGCCAACGCGGGGAGCGGGACCGGCACTTACTACGACATCCGATACCCGACCGACGGCGTCTTCTGGAATAACTCCGCCACGAGGATCGCCAGCATCACCGACGGGACATCGAGCACCATGTTCATGTCCCAGTGCCTCCTCGGCGCCGGCCAGGACACGACGGGTCCGATCCCCCAGGATCGGTCGAGGCAGATCGTGAACATTGCATCGAAAGTCTCGCCCCTCAAGGTCGCTCCCGGCGGATACAGCCCGGCGATGGACAATCCCGACCTCGCGACTTTGGCCGTAGGCGCGACCTCATGGAGCGGCACCCGTGGAGCCGCCTGGATCGTCGGGACGGAGGCGATGGCCGGCTTCAACGCCTATGCCACCCCGAACAGCAAGATCCCCGACGTCTATGGCCACGGCTTCGGCTGGCTCGCGGCCAGGGGTCCGCACCCCGGCGGCGTGCTCGTGCTGATGGGAGATGGCAGCGTCAAGTTCATCAAGGATTCGATAAGCCTTGCCACCTGGCGGGCCCTGGCCACGAGGGCCGGCAACGAGGTGATCTCGGCAGATTCCATGTAAATTTGCGTGAATCATCGACCATAGATGCGACCGTGACGAGGAAGCGACGATGAAACGACGAAGTGACGAGGCTCCGGCCTGGGATTCAGGCGCCTCGGCCCACCTCCTGAGCCGGGCCGGTTTCGGCGGAACCCCCGAAGACGTGGCCCGGTTCGCCGCGATGCCCCTCCACGAGGCCGTGGCCCGACTGCTCGACGAGGCCTCCGCGGCCGATCCTCCCGTAGCCCCCGACTGGATCAAGGACCCCTGGATCAACACCGAGCGGCGCTTCGCCGACACGCCCCGAGAGCGTGCGGCCGAGGCGCATCGCACGACCCGCAGGCGCTATGCCGTCGAGCTCAATGACCTCCGCTGCTGGTGGCTCGGCCACATGATCGCCGCGCCTCATCCGCTGCGCGAGGTGCTGACCCTCTTCTGGCACGGGCACTTCGCCACGGCCACCGACAAGGTGATGATCTCGCAGGCGATCTACCAGCAGAACGCGACGCTGCGACGCAATGCCCTGGGCTGCTTCCGCACCTTGCTCCGCGAGGTAGCCGTCGACCCGGCGATGATGATGTATCTCGACCTCGAAGGGAGCGACAAGCTCAAGGCGAACGAGAACTTCGCTCGCGAGTTGTTCGAGCTCTTCACGATGGGGATCGGCAACTACACCGAGCCCGACGTCAAGGCCACCGCTCGAGCCCTGACCGGCTGGACGCTCGACGCCCCTCGCGGCACGCCGATGACCCGTCGATCGGCTCCCGACACCCCGCGCGACTTCGCCCGCGACGGAATCGTCGCCACGTTCCTACCCGATCAGCACGACCCCGAAGTCAAGACGATCCTCGGTGAGTCGGGCCACTTCGAACTCGACGATGTCATCGCCATCGTCTCACGCCAGCGTTCCACGGCTCGCCTCATCTCCGGCAAGCTCGTCGACTTCTTCGGGGCCGCCGACCCTGACGGAACCCTCCGCGAACGGATGGCGACGGCCTTCGAGGAGACGCGCGGAGAGATCAGCGAGGTCTTGCGCGTCCTCTTTACCTCGCCCGAGTTCTACTCCGAGGCCTCGCGTGGCTCGCAGATCAAGAGCCCGATCCGCCTTTTGGTGGGGGCCTGCCGACAACTCAAGCTCGAGGTCACGGTGACCCCGAGCCTGGCGCAGCTTACTGCGGCGATGGGACAGGAGCTCTTCAACCCGCCGAACGTCAAGGGTTGGCCCGGGGGCAAGACGTGGATCGGCGCGGGGACCCTGGCCGTGCGTTATCACCTGCCCGAGGCCCTTCTCGAAGGGAAGTTGCCCGAGGGGCTCGAACCGCTCGGGTTCAGCCGCTTCCTCGCCATCTCGCGCGATACAACCCAGGGGCCGGCGATGATGGCCCGCCTGGAGTCGTCGATGGCCGAACGCCGGGCCGAGCGCGAGAAGGACGGCCTGAAATGCCGGTTCCGCGCCGAGACCCTCTTCCCGGGCGGAAACCCTTCGGAGCCCGCGGGCCTGGTCGATGATCTCCTGCTTCGGCTCGTCGTGACGAAGGTCCGTCCCTCGGCCCGACAGGCTCTCATTACCGCGTGCGTTGATACCGCGCCGGCCGAGCGACCCGCCCTCGTCGTGCGGCTGATCCTGGCGTCGCCGGAATACCAGCTCGCCTGATTGCCTCCTTCGAACCACAACGCTTTGACGTATAAGGACGATATCCGATGATGATCCAGATGGGCCGACGACAGTTCCTCCGGCGCGGGGCCGGGCTGACGGCGCTCACGGCGACCGTCCCCACGTTCCTGGGCCGGACGGCCTCGGCCTTCGCGAATCCGGCGAAGCCGATCCCGGGCCTCGACGATGACCGAGTGCTCGTCGTCGTGCAGTTGGCCGGCGGCAACGACGGGCTCAACACCCTGATTCCCCACGGCGACGACGCCTATTACAAGGCCAGGCCCAAGCTTGCGATCGACGCCAAGAAGGTGCTCAAGATCGACGATTATTTGGGTTTTCACCATGAGATGGTCGAGCTGAGGAACATGCTCGACAAGGGCCAACTCGCGGTGGTGCAGGATGTGGGATATCCCAACCCCGACCGCTCCCACTTCCGCTCGTCGGAGATCTGGGAGACGGGCTCATCCAGCGAGGCCATGTGGACGAGCGGGTGGCTGGGCCGCTACTTCGACAACGAATGCACGAATGTGCGTTCCCCGGTACTCGGTCTGCAACTCGGCGAACGACCCGCGCAGACCTTCTCGAGCACGAATCCTCGGGCGGTCACGCTGGCGAACCCGGCGATCCTCGACTGGCCCACCGGTGGGGTCGTCGGCTCCGGGATCGAGGGGATGAATCGGGTCGAGCCGATGGGGATCGATGCGCTCGACTTCGTCCAGCGCTCGGCCAACGAAACGCTCGCCCTGGCGAAGCGGCTCAAGGAGGTGGCCCGCGATGCGAAGCCGGCGGTCTCCTACGCCCCGTTCGAGTTCTCGCAGTCGCTCAAGCTGATTGCCGACATGATCGCGGCCGAGATCCCCACGCGGGTCTACTACGTCTCGCTCGGCGGCTTCGACACGCACGCCGCCCAGTCCAATCGGCATGCCGCCTTGCTCCAGGAGTTGAGCCAGGGGCTCTCAACCTTCCATCGGGACCTCGAGTTGCGCGGGCACCTTGACCGTACCCTCGTGATGACCTTCTCCGAGTTTGGCCGACGGGTTGCCGAGAATAAGTCGGGGGGGACCGACCACGGCACCTCCAACGTCATGTTCCTGACCGGCGGGAACATCCTCCCGGGCCTTCACGGCGGCCGACCCGAGCTGAAGACGATGGATGCGGAAGGGGATCTGATCTTCAAGACCGATTTCCGATCCGTCTACGCCGCCGTGCTCAAGGGCTGGTTCAACGCCGACGCCGACAGGCTCTTGGCCGGCCACTTCGCCCCGGCGCCAATCCTCAAGTCCACGAAATCGATCGGCTGATCGGCATGGTTCCATCGGCAAGAGCGAAGGCCGTCGTGTTCGCCCAGAGTGGACACGACGGCCTTTCATGTTGAAACCTCGACGCATGTTCCCGCGATCAGGGGACGTTGCGGTTGAGTCGAAGCAGGAGCCGCTCGGCGCGGAAGACGATCTCGATGTCCTTGTTCGTGAGTGCTTCTTCCAGGACGGGGACGGCGACGGGGCCGAGGTCGAATAGCTTCCCCTCGGCGGTTTCCCGAGCCTTGGCGGAGTCGTCGCCGAGTTGCTGGACGAGGACCCTGGCCCGATCCTGGAGCCTCGGGTCGACGCCGTGCACGACGAGCATCGCCGTCCGCACCATCTTCTTGGGAGCCGGGAAGACGTCCAGGAGCACCGCCTCGTCGATCGTCTCGCGAGGGAGGTGGGCCAGGACGATCAACTCGCCGGGCTCGAAGAGGCTCTTGCCGTACTGATCGAGGATCGTCTGGATCACCTGGGGCTTCAATCCCTGGCTGGCGAGCCGTCGGGAGAAGGCGTCGCGCGTGACCTCCTTGAAGGAGGTGTGCGTCGGCTTGATCGGCTGAGACATGCCGAGCTTGACGGGGGGGCCTTCGATGACGCCCCCTTTCTTGCCCGAGTCCTCGGCGAGCCGTGCGGCTGTGCTGACGTAGAGGCTGCCGTCCTCGGTGACGCGATAGCTCAGGTTCGCGGACCCGAGGATGTCGGCGAGGGCGTCACGAGCGGGGAGGTTGTTGGCCTGCATGTTCGCGGGCTGGCTCAGGTCGATGCCATCCTTGGCCAGAGTCTTATCGTCGACATCGTAGCGGAGGCGGATCTGTCCCGTGATGAGGTCGAGGATGCTCTTGCGAGGGGCCTGCTGGACCGTCACCGTGACGGGGCGGTTGAGGAGCTGATCGACTCGGGCCTTGATGGTCGCGTCCCCTTCGGCGGGCAGGGGGGGGATCTCTTCCTCCTTGTCCTTATCCTTCGGCTTATCCTTGTCTTTCTCCTTCTCCTCGGCCTCATTGAAGATGGCGTCGGCCTTCTCTTTATCTGAAGGCTTGTCCTTGTCTTTATCTTTCGCCTTTTCTTTATCCTTCTCCTTGTCGGCGTCATCCGTGGAGGCCGAGGGCAAAGTGTCGAGCCAGCCAACGCGGATGCCGTCGTCGGTGGGGGCGATCACGGCGATGTCGATGAGGCGACGATTGGTCAGGTTTTGAAGCGTGTATTCGTCGGGCCCGCCGCGGAGGCGGAGGGGGATCGTCAGGTTCAGCTCGGAGTCGTAGGCGACGAAGCGGTCGTAGTGGTTCTCGAACTTGAGGAAGAGCGAGGATTTGTCGTCGCGGAGCTTCGTGAGCCAGTGGTTCTCGGGGAGGTAGCTCGGGGGGATATCCGCGGGGGGCTCCGCGGAGAAGCTTGAGCCGAACCACTGGAGTCGGCCGCTCCGCTCGGTGCTGACGGGCCAGTGGGCGAGGAAGAGCCCCTTCTTGGCGCGCAGGTCGACGTCGATGTCCTTGCACGCCTCGCCGAAGAACTGCACGACCGAGATCGGGGCGATTGGGAACTTCGTGGCCGCCTCCTTCTCGTCGAGCTTGGGACGGCTCGTGCCCACGACGCCGGGCATCGTGTTCTTGTAGACACGAGCCGAGTTCCAGGAGGTCAGCGCCGGGTTGCCCACCCAGACCGACCACTCGTTGACCTCGAGCGGCGACTCCGTCTTCTCCTCGGCGGCGGGCCTGGAGGCCTTCGCCGGCTCTTCGAAGCCCCGGGCCACTCCGGCGCCGAGAACCAGGCTGAATGTGAAGGCGCGAACCAACGTCGGGCTCATCGATATCCTCATGAGATGGTTCCGCATCAAGGGTTGCCTCGACGTTCGGCCAGCTTCGCCGGCTCCTTATCGGGGGAGCCTGCCTCGGCCTTCTTCGCATCCTGGGCGGGCTGGCGGTAGAGGCGGGCGTTGGCCCAGATGACGCGGTCGCCCGTGTCCTGGCCCTGGCCGAAGTCGATGACGAGCCGCAACTGCTCGGCCCCGGCCACGGAGAGCTTCAGGGGGACGGGGGCTCCGTCGGCACGGAGGTCGGCGTTGGCGTAGACCTCCTTGTCATCGGCGAAGACGTGGCATTCCACGCGGCCTTTCGACAGCGCCGCGTCGTCGAAGCCGACGAGGGACTCGAAGGTGTTGTAGCGGCGGTTGAGGTCGTAGGTGAGGACGGTCTTCGAGTGGACGGCGACCCCGCGGTCGTAGGCCTGCCCCTTCATCTTCAAGGGCTCGCCCAGGAGGTTCTTGTCCCGGCGGTAGGGGATGCGTCGGGCGAAGAAGGGGGTCTCCTCGACCTTGCTGGGGATGAGGTCGGAGAGGTACGTCACGATCCCCCCATGGAAGCGGACCTCTTGGACGTCGGTCGCGGGGATCTTCAACTCCTGGCCCCAGGGCATCTCGATCTTCCAGTTGGCCGTATCCAGGTCCTTCCAGCGCCCCGAGAGGACCACGCCGTTCGGCAGGGTGAAGGTCGAGCGGACGGCGTCGGGCTCCTTGAGGTCGGGCCTCGTGGCCATGACGAGCCCCTCGACCGACTTCAAGGGCAGCGTCCGGCTCTTGTTCTGGAAGAGGAAGTGGAGCTTGTCATTCTCGGTCTTCTCCAGCACGCCCGCGATCGCGACGACCTCGCCGTTCTTCGACTTCGCCAGGAGCAGATCCTCGGAGACCCGGGCCTTCAGACGCTTGGCGAAGGCCTCGGCCGTCTCCTTGCGGTCGAGCAGGGCGAAGTGGATCCCGACGACCCGCGCGAGCGGCACGTCGAGCTTGTCCTGCGCCGGCGTGGTGATCTGCAGCTTGTCCTCGGTGATGCCTGCGATCTTGCCGAAGAACTTTTCGTCACCGGTGAGGTAGACCCAGGCGTCGGGGAGGGACGGGACGGGAGCCTTGGGATCGACGGCGAGGTTCGCGTCGGTATGCTCGGTGGACTTGATCGAGGCGGTCCCCATCTGGCCATCTTCATAGGTGATGTTGACCGAGAAGTCCTTCTGGAAGCAGTCGCCTTGCGGGGGTTCGACGTAGATGTCGGCGAACGATTCCATCCCCGCGCGGCGGACGACGAGAGGCCAGTCCTGGGAGTCGGTCGTATCCAGCCGCCAGCTCGCCGGGCCCTTGTCGGTCTGGCAGGTGACCATGACCTGCTTGATCGCGGCGGGCCTGAGGCCGACGACGAAGAGGTCCAGGTCGCGGATGCCATTCTTCTTGGGATAGACGCGGGGCACCTTGTTGACCGTCGTCCCCGGCGGAGGGGCGAGGGCGTCGTTGGGAGCGTCCTTCTTCTTCTCGGCGGGGGCTTCTTTCTTCGGCTCTTCCTTCTTGGCGTCGTCTTTCTTTTCTTCGCCCTTCTTGGCTTCGTCCTTCTTCTCGTCTTTCTTGGTCTCGTCCTTTTTCACTTCGTCCTTCTTGGCATCATCTTTCTTAGCCTCGTCCTTCTTGGCTTCAGGCTGATCCTTCTTAGGCTCTTCTTTCTTGGAGTCATCCGTCTTCGCTGCTGGCTCGTCCTTCTTCTCGTCTTTCTTGGCCTCGTCGGGCTTTGGAGTCGGTTGGTCTTTCTTGGGCTCTTCTTTCTTGGCGTTCGGATTCGGCATCGTCAAATCAAGATTGACTTGACCGACGAAGCGGCCTGACATCATCGGCGTGCGTTCGAACCTGATGCTCTCGAGCTCGTCGAGGGGGATCTTGGCCTTGGGCTCGGCCGGCGCGGCGGCATTCGGCTGGGCGGGGGCGCCCGGGGTTGCCGGTGCGGCGGGAGCCGCCGCCGGTGCGGGGGTGGCCATCACGACGGGCCCACCCGCGGGGACCGCTGCCACGACGACCACATTACCCGGTGCGGCGGGAGCCGCGGGAGCAGGGGCGGCGACGGCCACGACCGCGACGGCGGGAGCCGCGGGTGCGAGCTGGGCGGCGGCCTTCGCGGGCTCGGCGGGTTTGGCCTCGTCCTTCTTCTCGGGCTCGCCGGGCTTCGGCTTGTCGCCGGGGGTCGCAGGGGTCTTGCCGTCCTGCGGCTTGGGCGTCTCGGCGGGCGGGGCCTTGGGCTGGCCGCCCACGATCAGGATGCCCTTCTCGATGGAGGTCGGCTCGGCGTAGACGACGTTGCCGTAGACCGTCCGCACGTTGGTGCCGAGCCCCGTGAGCCGGTCCGCGTGGATCGCGAGGTCGCGGAGAAGGACGTTGACGGCCTCGGCCCCGTTGCGATTGGCGACGAAGACCTTGATCGAGGCGACGTCATTCACGCCGAGCGGGAGCTGGCCGAGGTAGCGCGTCCGGCCGCCGACGTTGTCCAGGACCTCGAGTCGGATGTTCATGCCTTCGCGGCTGATCTCGAGCCGCACGGCGTCCCCGGCGGCTGGGAAGGTCCGTCTCGGCGGCTTGGCCGGGGGTGCCCCCGGCTGGCCGAACATCCCCATCATCTGGAACTGGGGCTGCATCATCATCATGGGGTTGGGCAGCCCCTTGTCGACGGAGCGGTAGACCTCCGCCCCCTTCGGCTCCCGGACTCGGACCAGCGCCAGGTCGGGCTGGGTGATGTCCTGGAAGGCGATCGCCAGGCCCACGGCGACGCCGTCTTCCTGCGCGGGCTTGGGGAGGGTCTTGATCAGGAGGTTGGCCGTGATCTTGAAGTCGCCGCCGATCCTGAGCTGCTGCGGGGTCTTCCAGCCCGTCTCGGCCTCGCCGGGGGCCAGCGTGATCCGGAGGCCGTCGTCCTCACGCTTCAGCGCCTTCTTCTCGCCGTAGCCCTCGGCGTCGAGCGTGGCCTGGTCGAGGTTTTTCGACGCGAGCGACCGCGAGTATTCGTTGGGGCCGGCCGCCCCCAGGAGGCCGATCATCAATAAGGTTGCGCCGTACATCGGATCTCCTGGGATTGCGGGCGGGGCCGAGACGATTGACACCGGGATGTCACTTCGCCGCGACGGCAGGCGAGCTAGGTCTTTACGTTGCAGTGACGATTGAGTGAAACTTAGATATGCGGTGATTCTTGCGAAATCGGAAGGCCGGGGGCATCACCCATGTCCCCGGCCTCGCGATGAAACACCCGATGATCGGAGCGCGAAGGCTCAGGGCTTGGCCTCAGTCGGGGCCTTATCCTGCTCCTGATCTTTGTCCTTTTCCTTGGGAGTCGTGTTGGCGGCCGACTTCTCCTCGGCCAGGCGGCGATAGTAGCGCTCAAGGACCGTGCGATACTCGGGCGGGAACCCTTCCGACATCGACTGGAGGATACGGTCGCGTTCGCGGCTCGAGAGCTTGGCCCAATCCTTGGCGCTATCGCCCGGGTTGACGAGGTCGCCGATGCCGCCGGTGCCTCTCCCGATGACCGAGTCCTTCAGCCCCTGGTTGGGGTTATTCTTCTTGATGCCGTTCTTGCAGGCGGCGCACTGCTTTTCCAACTGGGCGATGAGCGTGTCCAGGTCGTGGATGATCGCCTTCTGCTGCTTCTGGACGTCCTCGCCGGTCTTCGTCTTACCGAGGTCCTCGGCGACGCCGCTCATCTTCGTGACCACGCCGGGAATCGTGGGGGCCTCGTCGGCAAGTGCGGTCAGGCCCGAGATTGACGTGGTCGCCGAGATCGCGACGAAAAGGCGGAGGTATCTTCTCATAACGTCCTCACGAGGTCGGAAGAACCGGCGTTAATGGATACGTCTCTCACTCGGTACTAGGGTGCCATCAAAAGATTCACGTTTTCGAATACCGTTTGCATTCGAAACTTGAGGCGAACATTACTGGATGGCGTCGACGGGATTCGGGAGCGTCTCCTCGGCCTCCTGCGGGGCCTCGAGCTTCTCGGCGATCTTGGCGAGCGAGGTGTGGATCTCCTCCTGCCGGGAGGTCAGTGTCTCGATCTCGCGCCGCAAGGCCGGGGGTAGGACCTCGGGCTTCGGCCTCGTCTTGTCGGTGCCCTCGGTGTCGTCGTTGAGCCGGTTCTGGACGAGCCGGATCATTTTGAGTTCCGCGACGAGACGGTTCAGTTCCCGTTCCCGCGCCCTCGGTTCGGAGGGCAGGGGGGTGCCAGGCGGCGGGGGCGTGGTCGGCGGGAGCCGACGCATGGCCTCGAGCAGGCTGAGGATGTCGACCTCGACTCGTTTCTCGAGCGTCACCGTCATCTCGCTCGCGTCGCCGGCCTTGAGTGCGTCCTGAATCTTACGCATGTGGCGGGAGAGGACGTGGAGGGCGGTCGGCAGGGCGATGCCGAACTCGGTCTCCTCGGTGAGCGCGGCAAGCTGGTCGGTGCGGTCGCCGAGCTCGGCTTCCTTGGGCGAGAGTCCGGTCACCATCAGCAAGGCGGTACGCGAGTGCTGGGCGATGCGGGGGGCCTGGGCCTCGGTCGTCTCGCGGATGGCGACCTGCAGCTCATGCATCTCGGTCAGCTCGCCGATGATCCGGGTCTGGAGCTCCGACCTCAGTTCGACGAGGAGGGCCTCGAGCGAGCGTGCAAGCTCCTCGTCCGCCTTGACCAGATGCTTGATGGCGGCGAGCTGGTCATCGGCGGCGGGCTTGGCCTGGGTCTTGGCCAGGTCCCCCTCGGCCGACCGCATGGAGCCGCCGGAGCGGATCAGGTCCTTCTGGAGCGGGACGCCGACCTGCCCGAGCCTGGCCGAGGCCTCGGCCAGGGATTCGGCGGCCGCCCGGTTCTTCGCCTGCTCCTGCTCGAAGCGCTGGAATTCGCCGGGGGCGAGCTCCTTGTCGATGGCGGCGAGGCGTTCGTCGAGGCGGCCTTGTTCCTTCTCGAGGAGCTCGAGGGCCTTCCCCTCGGCGGCGAGGCTGGCCTCGCCGTCCTTGGTGCCGAGGTGCGTGATGGCGTCGTCGAAGTGGGGCGAGGCCTGTGCGAGGAAGGGGGGCTCCTGCCCCTTGAACTGGGGAGTTGCGGCGAGCGAGGCCGTCCGCTTGCGGATATCCGTTTCCTTCGTCTTATTCTTCTCGCGAGCCTCCGGCTTGGCCGGGTCGGCGTCGTCCTTGGCGTTCGCCGCCCTGGTCTCCTCGATGAGTGCCTTCTGGTCGCGGACGAGGGCCTCGAGGGTGGCCTTCTTCTCCTGGAGCGTCTTGCGATCCCCCTGCTGTTCCACGGCGGTCCGGGACCAGGCGTACTCGCGACGCTCTTCCTTGATGATGCGCTGGAGCTGCGACAGCGACTCGCGCATCTGGCGGAGCCGGGCGAGCTTCATCTGGAAGTCGAGGTCGTCGGCGAGCAGGAGGTTGCGGAGGTGCTCGAGCTTCGCCAGCAGCTCGCGGACCTCGGTCTCGGCCTTATTGAGCTGGGCCTCCTTGAGGAGCTTCTGGGTGCTCTTCATCTGATGGAGGATCAGCTCTTCACGCGAGAACTTGAGGGCCAAGCTGAGGCGCGAGGCGTTCTCGGGCTCGAGGCCCCTGAGGGCCTCGGAGAGCCGGAACATGCGCTCTTCCAGCTCGGTCATCTGCGCGGCGACGTTCTCCTGTGTGAAGCCGATGGAGTCCCGGTCGGTGACCGTCTCCTTCTTCGGTGCGGCGTCGTCGGCCTTCGCCTCCCCCTCCTTCTTCTCCTCGTCGAAGACCCCGGCGGGTTCGGACGGGGCGGGCGGGGCCTGGCCGAAAGCTGCGGGCAGGAGCCCGGCGGTCGTGATGGCAACCAGGAGCATCGACAACAAGGAGACGCGATCGGCCGGGGTGCGGCCGACGCGGCAGAAGGCCCGTGCGGGATGCCGGTCAGGGCTTCTCATCGAAAATCTCCTGCGTGCGCGAGTCCCGGGCTTTTTCCGTGTTCTGGAGGATCTTCTGCTGCTGCCGGATCACCTCGGCGACCTGATTCACGACATCCACGAAGCTTTCCCATTGTGACATCTGATCCAGGATCGCCTTCATTTTTGTAACGACTTCGCCGTGGAGCAGTCGAGCTGTCTCTTTGTTCGCGTTGGGGCTCGACCCCCCGCTGGTCAGCGACTGCAGGACGTTGCGGAGCTGGTTGACGGGGCCCGAGTTGAGGGCCCGGATCGGCTCGATCACGGCGTCCTGCAAGAGCCTGTGCGACTTGGGCGAACCGATCTGGTTGAGCTTCATCTCCTGCAAGGCGTCGGCGATGCGCCCGGCGATCTGGTCGAGCTGGCGTGAGGCCGAGTGCTCGACCCGCAGGACGCGAATGAGATCCTCGGCCGAGGGCTCGGTCGCCAGCACGGGCGTCTGCTTCTCCATCGCCTCGAGGAGCGCGATGAACTTGGAGCGCTCCGCCCGCTGGCGGATCAGGATTTCGTAGAAGAGCTCGTCGGGCGAGACGACCTGGAGCTGCAGGGCGCTCGAGCGGCCGACCTGGGCGCCCCGCGAGCTGAAGTCCTCGGCCTCGGCCACGAACCGGAGCAGCGTGCCGATTTTGGGCGGCTCAGTCTGGAGCGTGACGTCGTGGCGGGCCTGGTGGTCGAGCGTGGGGTGGGCCTTGTCGACCGAGAAGGGCAGGGCGACGGTCTGCCGCTTCGTCTTGGCCTCGACCTTCTCTTTCTCCTTCTCCTCCCCCTTGTCGTCGATGGGGGTGGTCTTGTCGACCTGGAGCCGGATCGACGCGAGCCCGAAGTCGTCAGTCGCGGCGATGCTGAGCGGGATCGTGGCGACCGGCGTCACGTGGCTGCCGACCCCGAGGGCCCGCAAGGTCACGCGGGGCTCGCGGTCGCGGAGGATGCCGATCGAGAGGAAGGCCGGGCGGGACTCGAGCCCCGTCGTCTCGGCCTTGAGCTGGATCTCGAGCGTCGTGGCCTCGCGGAGGATCCAGCGCGTGGTGAATGTCTTGCTGTCGACCCGCGTCAGGGCCGGAGCCCCCTCGCGGTGGAACTTGAGCCTGGCCTCGGCGAGCGGCTCGCTGCCGACGAGCGTCAGCTCGACCTCGGTATCGGGCAGGAAGAGGAGGTGCTGGCGAGGGTCGGGGATCTCGCGGAACTCGGGGGCGATCGACCCCGGCTCCTTGACCCGCAGCTTGATCTCGGCCAGGGTCGGCCGGTCGACCCGCTCGATCCGGAGGGGGCCGAGCCAGTCGTCGCCGCCGGTTAGGTCGAGGCTCGAGCCGGTCGGGCTCGCGGGCAGCTCGTAGCGGAACTGAGTCGGGCCGGTCGAGACCATCACGCCGTTGAGGGTCTTGCCGTCGTTGGTCTGCTCGCGGACCTGCACCGCCTTGGGCGTGCGGGGCGACTTCGGCTCGAAGCGGAGGGCGAAGGGCTCGCCGCGGCCCTCGATCTGCCAGAAGCTCCCGACTTTCTTGACCTGGGGGAGGTCGCTCCTGACGTCCAGGATCACTCGCTCATCCTTGGGGGCGACGATCCGGCCGTCCTTGCCCAGGCCCAGCACCGTGAGATACGTGCGCTGCGGCCAGCGCTCTTTGGAGCCGAGGAGCCATCGGGCGAGGCTCAGCCTTGCGGACCTCGGGGCGATCGCCCCGAACGCCGCCGGCACGAGCAGGCAGCCGAGCAGCATCACGGCGAAGAGGCCCGTCCGCTTGCGGTTCCAGAGCGAGTGCCAGTCCGAGCCCGTCAGGGCATGAGTGGCCCGGCTGACCGCGAGCCGGACCATCGCCGGAGAGGTGGAGAGGGACGAGGCCTCGAGCAGATCCGGGAGCTGGAGCACGTCGGCGATCTGTTGACCGATCCCGGGTCGGAGCCGGTCGAGGGTCATCGCCAGCGCGAGGTCGTCGAGTTGCGCCGACCTCCAGCGTTTGATCGCCCGGATCGCGAGGAACCCGAGGATCGCGACGACGCTCAGGCCCAGGACCATCATCCGGACCTGGAGCCCGAACCGGAACCACCAGTCGAGCAGGACGAGCAGGGCGGCGACCGCGGTGATCGTCGCGGCGGCGTCGACGAGGAATTCCAGCAGGAGTTCGAGCCGCAGGCGTCGTCGCAGGCGCGCGAGCTGTCCTCGGAGGGCGATTTGCCCTTCGCGGAGCGAAGCCAGGCTGGGCAGTTCCGTCTCGGTCATCACGGCGTTGGATCCCGCGAATCAAGATGGTTGGTAAAGGCCGGGCCAACCGGCCCAGCGACTCCGACTCGACGCGATCTTCCCAATCTCGCAACGCGCTCGCCTGGTCTCAGGCGAATCATCATGAGTTTAAACCATCCGGGACATTTTGCGCAGGATCCATTCCGCGGTCAGGCCCAGGACGATGGTGGCGTAAAGGATCGGCGCGTCCCAGAGCTCGTCGCGGGTCTCGAGGGTCCGCGTCACCTCTCGCATCGCGATGGCATTGTCGAGGTCGTCGAGGTCCGCCAGGCTCAGGGCCTTCCCGCCGGTCATCCGGGCGAGGTCGGAGAGCAGGGGTCGGTTCAGCGACGGCTCGTCGATCTCGCGGCGGGGTGGCTCGACGCGGAAGGTTGTGGTGGAGGCCCGGACCCCCGAGCCGGCGTCGGCCGCCGTCGAGGAGACGATCCGGAGCGAATAGGCGCCCGCCTGCTGCGCCGGGAAGGTTGTGGTCAAGAGCCCCGGGTCTTCCGGCACGCGCTCGAAGCGGATCGGCTCGGGGGGCTGCCCGGCGATCTCCAGCTCCGCGACGAGTTCGGTCGCCTCGTTGAGGGCGGTCGGCTCGGTGTAACGTACGCCGATGTTGACCTGATCCCCGACCCGGTACAGCCCTTTGCCCAGGTGGACCTGATAGGGGAACCGCCCACCGAGCGCCTTGTTGCGGCCGACGCGGTCGACCAGCCGAGCCCAGAAGCCGTCGAAGTAGTCTTCGGCCAGGTAGCGCCAGCGGTACGTGCTGTCGAAGCCGATGAAGACGGATCGGCCTGGGCCGTAGAGCTGGGAGGCGAGGAGGACCGCACGACCGTACTGGTTCTGCATCCGGGGGTCGCCGTGCCGGGCGAGGACGGTCGCCCCGGGGCGTGCCCGCGTCACGGGGAAATTCCAGTACATGCCGGGCAGGCTCGTCAGGATCGAGCGGTTGCGGATCGGGTCGCCGTTGAACTCGAAGATCGGGTCGCTGCGCCCCTCGGGGGTGAGGTCGAGCGTGTATGTGTCCTGCGTGCTGAGCCGGACCTCAGCCTCGCTGCGGAAGAGGCCGGGGTCGCGGACGACCGGCAGGATCTTGGTCCAGTTGCCGGCGGAGCCCGTCGAGCCCTCCGCCGCTTCGAAGAGGATCTGCGAGTGGAGTTCACCCGCGACGTAGATGAGCCCGCCCCCCTCCTGGCCCACGAACTGGGTGATCATCTCGGGCCATTGCTGCCCGAGCGCCCGCATGTCGGGGTCGACGAGCAGGAGTGCGTCGTAGCGACCCAACTCGGCCAGGTCGTTCGGCAGGCGGTTGATCGGCCGGTCCCCAGGCTGGCGAAACCCCGGGTCGGCGTGCTGGAACCAGCCGGCGAATTCGACGTGCTGGTCGCGCATCAGGGCGTTGCGGAGGAACTGGACCTCGGGCGACGGACCCCCCGCGATCAGCAGGACGCGGATCTGCTGGCGGACGACCTTCACTGCGGCCGTGGCGACGTTGTCTTCCTGCGTCAGCTCGGGGCCGGCGTCCTCGACGCGGGCGCGGAACTCATACTGGCCGACGACCTTGGGGGTGATCCGGAACGTCGTCCGCTTGAGGATGCCATCTTCGCCCAGGACGACGCGCTGGGTGCCCACCGGCTCCCAGTCGTTCTGGTTGAGCTTCTGCTCGAGGACGATCGTCGCCTCGGCGTCGCGGAGGCCGCGGGCCTCGACCACCACGGCCAGGTTCAACGGGTCACGGACGAAGACGACGGGGCTGACCTCGATCTCGGAGAGTCGGATGTTGCGCGGGCCTTCGTCGGCGCCGGCCGCGATGGTGTAAACCGGGATGTTCTGCCGGGCGGCCGCTTCCACGGCGCGGAGCGGATCCTCGCCCGTGTTGGAACGCCCGTCGGTGATCAGCACGAGCCCGGCGACCGGCTGGCCTCGGTGCGACCCGACGACCCCCTGGAGTGCATCTCCCAGCGGGGAGACCGAGCGGTTCGCCTTGATGTCGGCGAGCTTCCGGGCCTTCTGTGAGCGCGAGGCCGTGGTGCCCGGCTGCGCGGCCGACTCCAGGTTGTGGATATGCAGCTCTCGCCCTTTGGCGAGGTCCTCGAGCTTCGGCTCCAGGACCGTCTTCACCAGGTCTAGCCGGGTCGTTTCGCGGAGCCGGTCGACCGGCGATCGGCCCCCCTCGGAGGAGAGCTTGAGGCGTGAGGCGAGCTCGGTCGCGCGGGAGTCGTCGGTGTAGGGGTCGGAGAATTTCATGCTCTCCGAGTCGTCGACGATGATCGGCAGGTGCGACTTCACCGTCTCACGCCGGCTCGAGACCAGGACTGGCTCGAGAAGCATGGCCACGAGAGCGAGGAGGGTGATCGCCCGCATCGCGACGATCGCGATCCGACGCCTTCGCGGCAGGTCGCGGACCTCGAACCTGTTGAGCCGCCAGAGCAAGGCCAGGATCGCCAGCGCCCCCAGGACGAGGCCGACGGTGGCGGCCCCGCCCGGCAGCGCCGAGAACTCGAGCCGCGTGTCGCCCCCCACGGTCGTGCCGGGCGAGCGTTCGATCCCCAGGAGTATCTGCCAGAGCTTATTCATAAGGATTCATGCGGATTTATCGAGATTATCGGGAGCGTCCCACCCACGTTGCGAAGATCGACTCGGCGATCAGGAGGAAGAGCAGGCCGAGGGCCAGCTCGTGCCAGATCTCGCGGCCCATCGGCGAGAAGAGCTCGCCCCCCGCGCCTCGGGCCGAGGCCACCTCGACCGAGAGCGGGTCGAGCATGGCCTTGAGCTCGGCGGAGCCGATCCGCTCGAGCGAGCTCTCGCGGGGGTCGGGGTTCGCCGCGAAGGTGTCCTGCTGGTTGCCGAGCGGCCCCTCATCCCACGAGACGCGGTAGACCCCCGCCCGCCTCGTGTCGGGCACCTTGATCTCGATGGCGGGCCCCTGGTCGCTCGGCTTCTCCTCGAGGGGCACGGCCGAGAGGGCGACCGGCTCGCCGCCCCCCGGGGGCAGGAGCTTGGCGTTGGCGATCTGCTGGCTCGAATGGACGACGCGCCTCATCCGTTCGCCGGCCGAGACGTTGTTGTCGAAACGGGTCGGCCTGGCCGCGCCTCGCACGGCCTCGCGGACGGCGAGGACGAAGCTCGGCTCGATCGGCCAGTCATTACCCGCGCGGTCGGCGGTGGTCGTCCAGAGCAGGACCCGGCCGTCGCCGACGATGCGCTCGGCGATCGCGGGCGACCTCCCCGGGTCGTTCCAGCGGGCGAGCACCCTCACTTGCCCCTCCTGGCCCTGCTCGTCGACCGCCATGATCTGCTTCGCGGCGACACGCTCGAGCGCCGTCGTCTTGAGCTCGAGCAGCTTCTCGAGCGGTGAGGGGCGGATCGGCTCGACGATCAAACCTCGGATGCTCTCTTCCACAAGGCCCTTGAGCGGGAAGGGGAGGAGCCTGGGAGTGACCCGAAACAAGAGGTCGTTATAGAGCCCCGTGTCGAGCTTCGAGCCGGTGAAGATCATGACGCCCATGCCTTCGGAGACGAGCTTTCGCATCCGCTCGGCCTGCTCCACTGAAGGCGCCGCCACGTTGGCCAGGACGAGCACATCGGCCGGATCCAGGCGTGGGGAGAGGAAGTCATTCTCGGGCACGACCTCGACACGCCAGGCCTCCGCCGCGCCGACGCCGATCGACAGAGGGGCGGCGAGATAGTCGACCTCGGATCCGAAGGGCTCGGTGGAAGGGTCGCCATCGACGAGCCTGATGAGCAGCGAGTCCTTGACGGGGACGGCCGCCCAGTGCTGGTTGTCGCCGGGGAGTTCGTCCTCGGGGATCTGGAGCGAGAGGTCGTGCGAGCCGGGGCCGGGGAACTGGACGTTCAGCGGGACCTTGGCCACCTGCCTCGGGGCGATGTCGGGCAGGGTCACCTCGGTCGGCTTGTCGTCGACCCGGAGCACGGCCTTGGCCCCGGTGAGGGTGCGCGTCGAGTCGTTCTTGATCACGGCCTCCCAGCGGCTCTCGGCCCCGGCCAGGATGGTGCGATCGAGCGAGTTGAGCGACTGGAGCGAGACGTTCGCGACCTCCTCCGCGCCGACGTCGACGACCCTGACGCGAACGTCGGCCTCGTCCCAGCGTTTGGCGACGGCCGAGACGCCGCTCTCCCAGCCGGCCCGCCTCATGTCGGTGATGATCGTGACCTGCCGGGTCGGATACGTACACGACTTGAGGACCTCGTCGACCCCCTCGAGCACCGCCGGCCAGGAGGCGTGGGTCGCGGTGATCGCCAGCGACGAGACGCCGCCGGAGAGGTCTTCGCGGCTCGAGCCCTCGACTTCGTGCAGCACCGGAGACCTCGGGGCCGAGGTCGTCATCAGGGTGCATCGGTCCTGCGGCCTCGCCCCGGCGAAGAGGGCGGCGGCGATTTCCTTGGCCCGCGTGAAGGCGACGGCCTCGCCGGCCGCGTAGCCCATGCTCAGCGAGTCGTCGACCAGCACGACCTGGCTGGTGCGCCCCCCCGAGCCGAGCCACTTCTCGAGGCCGGTCGGGTTCAGGATCGGCCTGGCGAGGAAGAAGAATAGCAGGACGAGCACGGCGATCCGCAACAATAAGAGCAGGAGCTGCTCGATCTGAATCCGGCGCCGGTTGCGCTGGATGGTGAGCTTGAGGTAGCGCATCGGCGCCCATTCCACGCGGCGGAACCGTCGGCGGTTCAGCAGGTGGATGATGATGGGGATGGCGCCGAGGAGCGTCCCCCAGATCAAGAGCGGGCTCAGGAATGAAAGCATGATGGTCCCGTGACTTATCGGGGCGAGCGGCCGATCTCTTCCCGGGTGTGCAGGAAGACGCTCAGGGCCGATCCGAGCGGCTCATCGGTGAAGAACCGCACGTGGTCGTACCCCCGCTTGCCACACTCCTTCTTGAGGCCGTCGAGGAAGTCTTTCATCGCTTGTTGATACGACTTGCGGAAAGCCCAGGGCTCCGCGAAGAGCTCCTCATCCCCCTCGATGTCCTGGAAGATGGTCGGGCCGTCGAAGGGGAGGTCCACCTCGTCGCGGTCGAGTACCTGGAGCAAGAGCACCTCGTGCCCCAGGAATCGGAGCCGATTCAAACCGTCGTAGACCGCGTCCAGGTCGGTGAGCATGTCGGAGATGATCACCAGGAGGCTCCGGCGCCTGAGCTGGTCGGTGACCGACCGCAGCATGGCCCCGAGCTCGGTCTTCCGCGCCGGCCGGCACTTCTCGAGCAGGCCCGACATCACCATGATCTGCGCCTGCGTGGCCGCCGGGGGCAGTACGGTGTTCGCCTTCTCGTCGAAGAGGACGAGGCCGACAGGGTCCTGCTGCCTGGTAAGCAACATCGCGAGGGAGACGGCCAGGGTCGCGCCGTAGTCATACTTGGAGAGCCGGCCCGCCCCTTTGTAGTTCATCGACGCGCTGGCGTCGACGAGGAAGGTCACGCGGACGTTGCTCTCTTCCTCATATTGCTTGATGTAGTGCCGATCCGAGCGGGCGAAGACGCGCCAGTCGAGCCGGCGCAGGTCGTCGCCCGGGGTGTAATCGCGATACTCGGCGAACTCGATGTTGAAGCCGTGGAAGGGGCTGCGGTGCTGCCCGCTGATGGCCCCCTCGACGAGCCGCCTCGATCGCAGGGTCAGGTCCGTGATCCGCGCGATGGCGTCAGGATCGGAATATTTCGGCGGTTGAGGCATCGGCGGCTCCCTTCCTGACCGGTATGTCGTTCAAGAGCCTCTTGATGATCGAGTCGCTCGACTCGCCCGACGCTTGCGCGTTGTAGTTGATGACGATGCGGTGCCTGAGCACGGGGCGGGCGACCTCGCGGATGTCCTCGATCGAGACGCTGGCCCGGCCGGCCAGCGCGGCCTTCGCCTTGGCGGCAAGTATCAGAGACTGCCCGGCGCGAGGCCCGGCGCCCCAGGCCACCCATTCGCCGATGTAGCTCGGCCCGCCATGCTCGGGTCCACGCGTGGCTCGCACGAGGTCCATCGAGTAATCGATGCAGTGGTCCGAGACGGGCACCCGGCGGACGACTTTCTGGAGTGCCGAGATCCGCTCGCCGGTTAACAGCGGGGTGATCTCGGGCGTCTCGGCCCCCGTCGTGAGCCGGTAGATCCGTCGCTCTTCGTCCGGGGTCGGGTAGCTGATGTAGATCTTGAACAGGAAGCGGTCGAGCTGGGCTTCGGGCAGGGGATACGTCCCTTCCTGCTCGATCGGGTTCTGGGTCGCCAGCACGAAGAAGGGGTCGGGCATGGCGTGGCGATGCCCGCCGGCGGTCACCTGCCGCTCCTGCATGGCTTCGAGCAAGGCGGCCTGGGTCTTGGGCGGCGTTCGGTTGATTTCGTCGGCCAGGACGAGGTTGGCGAAGATCGGCCCCGGAACGAAGCGGAGCTCTCTCGCCCCGCTGGCTCGGTCCTCGTAGAGGACCTCGGTGCCCGTGATGTCGCTCGGCATCAGGTCGGGCGTGAACTGAATCCGGTTGAACTCGAGCGAGAGGGATTGGGCCAGCGAGTTCACCATCAAGGTCTTCGCGAGGCCGGGGACCCCTTCCAAAATGCAGTGGCCCCGGGCGAAGACGGCGATCAGGAGCTGATCCACCACGTCATCCTGCCCGACGATCTGCCTGGCGACCTGCTCGCGGATCTGCTTGTAGGCCGATCGGAGTTCGTCCAACTCGGCGAGGTCGAGCTCGGTTGTCGTGCCGCTCAAGATCGCATCCTCCCTATTTTGATGACTGGCATATAGCTTAGCGCTGGAAGATCGGAAGATATTTGAAGGGGAGCTGGAGGATGATGGCGGCGATGGACGTCCCATACACCTGGCCGATCCCGTCTCCATTCCAGGAACCGTCCGGTTGCTGCATCCGGATCAACTGGTCGCGGGCGCCGGGGAAGTAGGCATCCCAGTACTGATCGCCCGCCATGTAGAACCCCTGGGAGGCGTAGAGGTGGGTGTAGAACGAGTGCCCGCCCGACTTGTCCCAGCCTTCCTGGGCCCGATACTGATCCCAGACATATTTGAGGCAGTCGGTGGCGATGGCGCTGTCGAACTGGCCGGCGTTGTAGAGCGTGGCCACGGCCGCCGCCGAGATCGGCAGGCGAGGCCCTCCGCCCGATCGGAGCGAGTACTGGATCCCCCCCTCGGGCGTCCGGCACTTCTCCAGATATTTGCCCGCCTCCTCGATCACCGCCTTGGGCACGAGGAACCCCGCGTTATGTGCGGCCCTCAAGGCCTGCACCTGAGTGACGGTTACCGATCCTTCGTCGCCGGTCCCCGGCACGTAGGTCCAGCCGCCGTCGGCGCTCTGCCCCTGGCTCGTGAGGGTCACGGCCTTGCGGACGACGTTGCGGACCTGGTTCCTCAAGGCTTCCTTGCTGATCATCCCGTAGACGCACGCCAGGAACATGAGCGCGAATCCATGCCCGTGCATGGGCTGGCCGCTGTCCTGACTCGGCCCGGTGATCAGGCCCGTGCTGGTCCCGCAGCGCACGAGGTACTCGACCGCCCCCTGCACGACCTTGGAATATTTGCCCCGCGTGGGTGAGTTCCCGTGAGCCAGGAAGGCCGTGCCCGCCAGGCCGGTCATGGCGACCGGGTAGGCCTCGCCCCCGCCGACGATCCAGGAGCCGTCCTCGGCCTGCCGGCCCGCCAGATAGTCGAGCCCCTTGATGACGGATTTGAGCGTCTCGGGCGTGACGTGCTTGGGCAGGACCTGGCGCTCGGCGGCGCGGAGCGATTTCGGGCTCCAGGCCGAGACCCACCCGGCCCCCGCCATCGCGGCGAGCGAACGTGCGCAGCCGAGGCCCAGGAAGGCGCGACGCGACTCTCGATCGGCGAAGGGATGGGTCATCATTTCTTCTCCACTCCCGCTCGCTCCTTGCCCGCCGAGGCCGGCACGATCTCGAACCGCACCAGGAGCTCGACGCGGACGGGGATCTCCTGGAACTTCGAGGCCTCCAGGCGCTTGGGGAGATTCTCGTCGTCGGTGTTCCCGGGATAGTAGTTGTAGTTCGGGCTCGGCCGATCGCCGGGGACGCTGACCTCGCGGGCCGAGACGACCGGGCCGAGGGTGACGCCGCTCAGCCTGGCCAGGCGCTGGGCCCTGGTGCGGGCGTCGGCGATGGCCTTCTCGTACGCGGCCTCCTGGAGGGTGTCCAGGTCGTCGACCACGAACTTGACGAGCCCCTGATTGAACCGGGACGAGTAGTCATAATAGTATGGGTTGTAGTCGTTCGTCTTGCCGACCTTGGCCCCGGCGTCCTGCGCGACGTCGAGCAGCTTGCCGATCTGCTGGATCAGCTTGTCCTCCTCCATCTTGCGGATGTCGGAGAATTTCAGGACGAGCTTGCGGGAGAGCTGGACCTCGGTCTTGGTCCGCGAGTTGGGCTGATAGCCGCCGAAGTAGTAGTTCATGTTCTGCATGCCCTTCTGGTCGAGCAGCAGCCCCCGCTCTTCGAGCGAGAGGTTGGCGAGCTTGAGCCCGGCGAAGGCGTCGTGGATCCGCCGCTTGGCGTCGCGATACTTGACGATGGCGTCGGCGGTCAGCTCCGAGGCGGCGGAGACCTCGAGGTCGACCTCGACGAGGTTCGGCTTGGCCATGACGAGCCCCTTGCCCGTCACCGTGAAGCCCTCGATGTTCTCGGACACAATCTGGGCCGAGCCGAGGGTGCCGATCCCGCCCCACACGAGCACGAGAGTGGCGAGCGTGATCAATCGATTATTCTTCATTCGAGGCCCTTTTCTCTCGGGTCGGGGCGTCCACGCTGGCGTTGGCCTCGGCGCCGGCCGCCTTGCGGGGATAAGCGGAAATGGCACGGTTGGAGATCGCCAGCACCAAGCGGTCGGTGAGGTAGAGGCTGCCGCTGGCCGCCCCCAGGTCCTTCCCGCGGAAAATCCGACGCACCGCGCCGGTCTTGGGGTCGATCTCGAAGACGCCGCGAGGCGTGAGCTGCCAGAGGCCGTCGGGCCTGACGAGCAGGTGGCCGTCGAGGCTTCCGCTGGGGAGCTTGGTCGCCCAGAGCAGTTCTCGCGTCTTCAGGTCGAGCGCGCTCAGCTCGGGGCCGCCGAGGAAGAGGGTCGTCTCGTCCGTGCCCAGCAGTCTCGCGGATTTCGAGATCGGGCGCTCCCAGAGCACCTTCATCCGGTTGGGCTCGAGGGCGTAGAGCCGGTCGGATTGCATCCCCTTGATGAGGAAGGCCTCGCCGTCGACGATGGGGTTGCTCCCCGAGGAGGTCGCCTCCGAGGGCCGGCTGTAGCCGAAGAAGAACCGGTCCATGCTCTGGGCGGGGTCCGTCTTGTAGCCGTAGCCCCAATCGAGCACGCCGGTCTCCGCGTCGAGCTTCGCCAGGATGCCCGCCTGGGTGTCGACGTAGAGTGCCCCCGCCCGGTGGACGAGCCTTGGCTGGGGCGACGGGTCGCGGTTGTAGTAGAAGTAGTACATGGGGACGCCCTGGCGGAAGGTCGCGACCTCGACCTTCCAGATGAGCCGGCCGTCCTCGGGCTGGATCGCCAGGACGAACTGCTGCGGCTGCCCCTGCATCATCTGCGGGTTCGCCTGCGACTTGGCCGTGATATATAGCTTGCCCCCGACCAGGAGCGGTGGCCCGACCAGGTCATAGGGGGCGTAGTCGGCCAGTTCATTCGTCTGCCAGACGGCCTCGCCGTTGTCGGCGCGTCGGCAGGTCAGCCGGAAGGGGCCGAAGAAGTTCGGATCCTTGAGGTCCTTGGCCAGGCTCCAGACGTACTCGCCCGAGGCGATCACGGCGAACCGGGTGGTGTCGACCATCCTCGACTGGTCCTGCATCCCCACCATCTCGAGGTGATGGAACGAGGCCGAGCGCCAGAGCATCTTGCCCGTCTTGAGGTCGATCGCGAAGTTGTGGCCGAGGAAGTTGACGAACAGGTTCGTCTCCGAGATCGCGACCGCCGGCACCGCGGCGCTCAGCGGGTTCATCTCCCACTGGCTCAGTTCGGGCGGGCTCATGCCGGCCTCGATGGAGTCGGCGATGCGGGCCTGCCAGATCGTTTCGACTTCCCCCTCGAATCCGACTTCGCCCCTGGAGGCCGCGGAGGCGGCCTTGGTCTTGGCCTCAGTCGGGTTCTCGACGATCAGCCGGCGCAACTGCTCGACCGGGGAGGCCGAGAGTCCGCCCAGGGTGATCTTCTCGTCGGCGTGACGCTCGGCGATCTCCGACTTCAACTGCTCGTACTCGGCCAACCGCCCCGCCCGATAGAGCGCCAGCGCCGCCTTGGTGGAGAGCTGGGCCGGTGAGAGGTCGGTGTCGGGGGCCTCTCGCACGACGGCGAGCCAGCATTCGGCCGCGCGGTCGAACCGGCCCATCTCGAAGTAGAGGTCACCGAGCCGGTCGGCCGCGTTGTCCCCTACCGACGTGATGAAATAGGAGGAGTAGATGGTTTCGAGGTTCTTGAGCTCGTTGGACCCTTCGGCCTCGGTGAGCAACCGCTTGGCCTCGGAATCGTAAAAGAGCCGGCAGGCGGCACGTCCATTCGCCGGTAATGCGGCGAGGATCAGGCGACGCTTGCGCTCGATCGGGATGATGAAGCCATTCTCTCCGTCGACGAACCGGCGCGTCTGGTCCTCGGCGATGGTGTAGAGCGACTTCAGGGCTCGCTCCCATGCCCCTCGCCTCTGGAAGCGATCGAAGTCGTCGATCGCCTCCTTCGCCTCGGTCGAGGCCGGGGGCATCTGCAAGGGGCGTGCGGGGTTGTCGTTGGAGATCTTGTCTTCCTGGCCTTCCTTCACCTGGCCGAGGACGATCACCGGGAGGAGGAATAGCAGTGCGACTGCAGCCATCGCCAAGCGCATCACGGTCATGTCACCTCATCGAGCAGGCTCATTCATGTGTCCGACGCTCATGCCCTTACGATGACGAAGGAGTCACATCCTGGAAGGGCTATCTTCGGCGCGAATCGCGAGTTCTTGAGGGGTACAGGGACCAAGCATGGTGCCAGTTGAATGAGACACTTGTAGTCGAATTCGAGGGCCAACTGCAAGCGAATTTTTTAGGAACTGGCGGTTTCCGAATTCCGACGTTGGAGACCCGTGAATATCCGTCCCCGCTGAAAATGTTGAACTTTTCGAGATCCTCTCACATGGCGCTTCGGGATGCCCGATGGGCCGCCGCTCCGGGTTGCCTCGAGGGAAGGATCGTGCTCGTCTGAGTCAGGCCTTCCGCGGGACTCACACCAGTCAATCGAACAAACAGCAATCCTGGCGACTTGCAAATCCTTTGACGGCTGGGCCTTGACACTTTCGGCGAGGGTGATCACGCGGCATCGGTTTTCCGGCCGTCGTTCGCCATCGCGTGACGATCGTCGGGTGGATGACCCGGGACGTGTCGCGAAATACGCTCTCACGTCGAAGGTCATCGAGGACGGCGATGAGTATGCAGCGCCATGACGACGTATATTGTCAAGGATATTGCATGAAGCTGACGTTGATCCGAACGGCATCGCGGCGTTGGAAGGTTTGTCTCGCATTCGTGGGTATCCTGATCATGCTCTGGCTGCTCGCCTCGTTCGCGGTGGCCTATAGGCTGACGCGGCGATCTCGCCCCATCTTCGCAGAGCCCGCGCCCAGCCTCGATTGGGGCGTCCTCGAACCCCTTCGCCTCACGACGCGAGACGGCTTAGACTTGGGCGCCTGGCTCTTGCCGGGCAGGGCTGACGCCCCTTCAGTCGTGCTGATCCACGGCTATTCGGGCAGTCGGCTCCGTTGCCTCGATCGCGGCTGGATTTATGCCGGGGCCGGTTCTTCCGTGCTCATGGTCTCGCTCCGGGCTCACGGCGATTCCGCGGGGGAGTTCAACGACATCGGCTTTGGGGCGAGACGGGATGTGATCGCCGCGGTCGAGTTCCTCGAGCGCCGCAGGCCGGGCAGGCCGATCCTCATCCACGGCCTTTCGCTCGGTGCGGCCGCGGCGGTCTTCGCCAGCGGGGAGTTGGGAGGCCGGGTCCGCGATTATGTCCTCGAGAGCCCTTTTAAGGATCTCAAGACCGCGGTGAGGAACCGGCTCGAGAACCATCTGCCCCCGGTTCTCGACTGGTTCGCCTACCAAGGGCTTTTGCTCGTGTCGCACTGGGTGATACCGCACCTCGACGAGATATCTCCGGTCAAGGCGATCGACGGCATACCCGGCGATATCCCCGTGCTGATCATGGCGGGAGACAGGGACACGAGGGCACGGCCGGACGAGGCCCGATCTATCTGCGATCGAGTCCAGACACATGCGTCGCTATCGGTCTATGAGGGCGCCGGCCATCTCGAACACCTTGCCAAGGATCCCGACCGCTTCCGCGACGAGATCCTTGGATTTCTACATCAGGCTTCGAGCAAGAATTCGCAATCAAATTGATGCGATCATGCTGGGGAATAAATAAAATCTAGCTGATCAATTGCCGGCGGGATTCTTGACCCTGGCTGGATGCTCGCCGGAGGGGGAGGGGATGTCCCGGTCGAGCGCGATCGGTTGGCCGAAGCTGGGGGTGCCGTCCGGGTTCCAATGGAAGCGCTGGGCACGCGTGGAGCGATCGGCATAGGTCTTCTGCGTGCCCGTCTTCGCATGATAGACGATCCAGTCTTCCTTACGTCGGGGGACTGGAAGAAGAAGTTGTGCCCCGGGCCGTACACCCCGGCCTCGTCGTTCCGAACAAAGACGGGTTCGGGATGCTGGGTCCATGAGGCCACCAAGAGCGGGTCGCTCGTCAACGGGGCGCTGAGCATGCCGAGCTTGTAGTCGGGCGTATCGGCCGGGCAGGCGGAGTAGATCAGGAAGACCCGGTCATTGCGCAGGAGCGGGATCGGGCCCTCACGGACGACCTTGCAGCCGAAGCCATCGGCGGGGAGATAGGTGCGTGGCCCGGCCAGGGTCCAGGGATTGGACATCCGGGCGATGTAGAGGCCCTGGCCCGCGGGGCTGGGGCGCCCGCACCAGAGGTAATAGAGCGCCCCCGTCGGCATGCGGAGGACCGTGCCGTCGATGGCGTAGTAGGCGTCGTCGGGGTCGGTCTGCAACTTCGCCTTGAACGCGTAAGGGCCGAACGGGTCGTCCCCCTGGCTCTCGGCGACGAAGAGTCGATGGTGCGTGTCCTCGCCGTCGGACGCGGTGTAATACAGGTACCAGCGCGGCCCCTGGCCCGAGTCCAGGCGATGGAACTCGGGGGCCCAGATGTCGCGGAATCGCGAAGGGGTCTGGTCCTTCCAGACGACCTGGTCGACGGCTTCCTTCAACTCGGCCAGTCGCCGGGCACGACGGAGCCGGATGTCGCCCGAGGTCGTCGTCGCGAGGTAGTACCAGCCGTCGTGGTAGGTCATCCAGGGATCCGCGCCCTGCAATTTGAGTGGGTTGCGGAAGGTGGAAGCCTCGGGAGGCCTGGCGGGTTCCTCGCCCCGGGCCCATCCCGTCGGTTCGGAGATCAGGGTCGATGCGAGCGTGAGCAGGGACAGGACGAGTCCGCACGGCCATCTGCGTAACGCTGGCACCATCGCATCCCTCGCGCCTTGGTCCGAATAGATCGACTGACGTCGGCATCAGTCTAACGGTTCTTTCGCCGGAAGGGAGGCCCGACCTCGGATACGCAATCGGCTATGGGCGGACTGTGTAAAGGTGGGCGGCAATAAGATGCATGAACATGTATGGATTTTTATGTATCAAGGCGTCGTTCAGAGTTCGTCGAGGTGCCTCGGCCAGTCGTCCTTGAGGAGCCGGGAGAGGGAGCGATCGGCGAGGATTCGGCCGTTGGTCTGGCAGCGGGGGCAGTAGTTGGTCTCGTTGTCCGCATAGCGGATGCGCTGGACGGGGGCCTGGCAGACGGGGCAGGCCATGCCGAAGCGGCCATGCACGGCCATCTCGGGGCGGAAGGCCGTGACCTTCTCGGGGAAGCCGTCGCCCGCCTCGGCTCGGAGGCGTTCGATCCACTCGACGAGCACCACGCGGGTGGCCTCGTAGAGCCGCTCGACCTCGTCCGGCTTGAGCTTCTGGGTGAGGGTGAGCGGGGAGAGTCGGGCGCGGTGCAGGATCTCGTCGGAGTAGGCGTTGCCGATCCCGCTGAAGATACGCGGGTTCGTGAGCGAGCGCTTGATCGTGTGGTTCTGGGCCTGGAGTGCGACGCGGAAGTCGTCGAGCGTGGCCGAGAGGGGCTCGAGCCCGCCTGGGTCATGCTCTTCGAGGGTCGCAGATCCCTGGATGAGGTGCAGCCCCGCCCGGTGTTTCGTGCCGGCCTCGGTCAGGAGGAGTGACCCGGTCGAGAAGAGGAAGGTCGCGAGCCCGGCTTTGCTGGATGCGGGCTTCCCGAGCGGCTTCCAGTGGAGTCGCCCCGCGATCATCAGGTGCAGGATCAGCCAGAGGTCGTCATCGAGGCCGAAGACGAGCCGCTTCCCCAGCCTCCGGATCGCGACGAGCTTCTTGCCGAAAGCGGACTCGAGCGGGGGATCGAACGTCCGAAGCAGGAACGGGCTGCGGATTCGCACGTCCTTGAGGATTGCGCCCAGGACCCGGCGCTCCAACGCCTCGACGTAGATCGCGATGTCAGGCAGCTCGGGCATCGAGGGAGACCCCTCTCGACAAATCGGGCCGCGAGCCGGACTGCGCGTCAAGGCGGCAGCTTTGTCGACGGTATCGGCCATCGCCCGGCGTGACTCAATGGATTTGCCCCGAATATTCTCCAGCTTCTCAATACTGACACGGTAATCGTTAGGTCCAACTTATTAACTTTGGCCGGACAATCATCTCAGAATACCCAAATTGCGACCATCTCGATGATTTTCATCGAGAAATGCCGGGATAGTCGTCCAAAATTATTTAGAGTGCCCAGGCGATTTATTTCTCCCATATTGTAAGATACAGTGAGTTCCATCAGGACGAAGTCCTTGTCAACCTGGATTGCCAACCGGAGAACTACAGCGATGCGATTTTGGGCACGTGGCTTCTTTGCGGCTTTGGGACTGGCGTTCGTTGCGGCGCCGGGCGTTGCTTCGGCGTGTACGAAGTGCCACAGCACTCCCTGTGCGTACGTCCCGGCCCCTGCGCCTGCGTACCAGTGCGTGACCGAGATGGTCCCGTACCAGGTGAACCGCGTCGTGCAGCGCATTCACATGCAGCCTGTGACCGAGACCATCATGGTCAAGCAGGCGCAGGTGAACTTCGTCGACCGTCAGCGTACGGTCTGCCGCCCCGTCTACGACACGACCTACGTCCCCAAGACGATCACGACCTGCCGTCCCGTCTCCGAGACGACGATGGTCACCCAGACCTTCACCGTCTGCAAGCCGGTGACGACCTACCGCCAGGTCACCGAATACTGCATGCAGCCGACGACGCAGCTCGTGACCGTCCCGACGGTCTCGCACGGCTGCGGCCTCTGCGGCAAGACGGCCCCGACCTGCGGTCACACGACCGTGGCGAAGACCTGCTACACGCCGGTCCCGGTCGTCAAGAACGTCCCGGTCTGCACGATGGTCCCCGAGGTCCAGACGCGCCAGGTGCCCGTCACGACCTGCCGCCTCGTTACCGAGTGCAAGACCATCCAGGTGCCGGTCACGTCCTGCCGGATCGTCAGCGAAGTCGTGAACGAGAAGATCCCCGTCACGACCTTCGTCTGCGTCCCCAAGACGATCACCCGCTGCATCCCCGTCCCCGTCTGCGAGACGGTGACCGAGACCTGCTACCGCCCGGTGACCCGCACCGTCCCGGTTTGTGCCCCCGCCGTCGTCCCCGCCCCCCAGGCCGCTCCGGCTCCCTCGGCTCAGCTCGCTCCCTCCAAGCAGAGCTAAGCGGAGTTGATTAGAGCCGAAGAGGTCCCACCCGCCAGGGCCCTTTCCTGAAGTCGAATCCAAGGGGTATTTGGAGTCTCCTCGCGTGCCGAGGCTCCGAATGCCCCTTGTTGCATTTCGAAGGGGGCGGGCCTCTTGAGTTGGGTCGGGACATCGCCGATCTTCAACTCGTGGATCGGGTCGGATCTGAAACGAGATGACGTACGCGCCGAAATGGCCGGGCGAGGCAGGGGGCATGTCATGAGCGGTCAGGATGAGGTCATCGGCGAGGGGCGGTTCCTGCGACTCGTCCGCAGGCAGGGGTGGGAGTTCATCGAGCGCACCCGGCCTATCCGGTCGGTCTTCATAGCGGCGTTGACCGATGACGGCAAGCTCTTGCTGACACACGAGAAGCGGATCCCCGTCGGGGGCGTCGCGGTCGTCGGGTTCCCGGCAGGGTTGGTCGGGGATGTCGAGGGGACGGAGGAGGAAGCCCTCGAGACGGCCGTCCGGAGGGAACTCATCGAGGAGACGGGCTACGAGCCGGATTCGGTGACGTACCTGACCCGGGGACCCTCATCCGCCGGCATCACCGACGAGGTGATCAACATCATGCTGGCAACCGGGCTTCACAAGGTCGGAGATGGCGGCGGTGTCGAAGGGGAGTCGATCCAGGTCACGGAAGTGCCGCTCGGCAAGGTCGACGCCTGGCTCCGCGCCCGGGTGGCCGAGGGGACCCTGGTGGATCCCAAGGTGTATACCGGGCTTTACTTCATCGAGCGGCTCCACCAGATGGGATAATGGCGGAGCGTGCCCCGGGCGTTCGCCATTCGAAGAGACTCAATCGCCCGGCTCGGCCTCTTGCTTCATCTCGCGGAGGGCGTCGAGGAACCGCTTCGCCAGGCGAGACTGGTAGCGGTCGGCGTTCCAGCAGGCGGCGATGGTCCGTGTGGGGACCTTGCCGCTGAGGGAACGATAGACCCGGCGATCACTCGAGTCGACGCGGCGGGCCATCTCCGGGATCAGGGAGACCCCCAGCTCGAGCGAGACCAGCTCCTGCACGGTCGAGAGCTGCTGCGTCCTCCCGGTCGTGACCGGCTGCACGGCCCGGCGCTGACAGAAGCTGCGGATGTGGCCCGAGAGGCAGTGCGCCTCGTCGAGCAAGACGAAGGGCTCGTCTTGGAGGTCTTCCAGGAGGATCTCCGGCTTGTGGACGAGTTCGTGCGAGGTCGGCAGGACCAGGACCAGCTCTTCTTCGAAGAGCCGCTCGAACTTGAGGTAGGCCCGCTCGACGGGCAAGGCCAGGATCCCCACGTCGATCTCGCCCATCGCGCAACGCTTGAGGATCGACTCGGTCACTTCCTCGTGGATCTCGATGTGGGCGCGGGGATGCCGGCCGTGGAAGGTCCGGATCAGGGACGGGAGCAGGTACGGGGCGATGGTCGGGATCGCCGAGACGATGACCTTGCCCGACTCCCCGTCGTCGCAGAGCAGCTTGGCCGTGTCGTCCGCGAGCGAGATGATCTGCTCGGCCTGCCGCTTCAATAGCTCGCCCGCCTCGGTGAGGCTGATCTGCCTCCCCTGCCGCTCGAAGATCGGCCGGCCCAGGTCGGCCTCGAGCTTCGCGATCTGCTGGCTCAGCGCCGGCTGCGAGACGCCGAAATCCTTCGCCGCACGCGTGAAGCTCCGGTACTCGGCGATTTTCAGGAACGAGCGGAGTTGGGTTAGGTCCATAAGAAGCTCTTATTGATTCTATAGCCTAGGCTTCCATTGAATTATAACATCGAAACTCTTAACATGACCAATGTCACGAGCACGCCGGCCCCGCATTCCACGGTGGTCCCAGCCTGCGGGATCGAAGACCGGCGTGAATCCAGGAGACCTTGATCATGTTGACGGTTGGAGACAAGTTCCCCCGGTTCACGGCAAAGGCCAGCATCGGCTCGGGTGAGAATGCCCTCACCACGGTCGCCAGCGAGCAGTACGCGGGCCGTTGGGTCGTCTATTTCTTCTATCCCAAAGACTTTACGTTCGTCTGCCCGACCGAGCTGGTTGAGTTCAACCGCAAGCTCCACGACTTCAAGGATCGGGACGCCGAGGTCGTCGGCGGCAGCACTGACAACGAGTTCTCGCACCTCGCCTGGTGCAAGTCGCACGACGACCTGCACTCGCTCAAATATCCGCTGATCGCCGCGCAGAAGCTCGCGGCCGAGTTGGGCATCCTCGACCCGACCGAGGGCGTCTGCCAGCGCACGACTTTCCTCGTCGACCCGCATGGCGTCATCCAGTGGGTCTCCGTGTACAACCTCAACGTCGGCCGCAACGTCGACGAGGTTCTGCGCGTCCTCGACGCCGTCCAGTCGGACGAGCTCTGCCCCTGCAACTGGAAGAAGGGCGAAGAGACGATCAAGGTCTGAGCCGAGGGTCACGGTTCCCTCCTTGCAGATCCCGAGACGCGGCGGGCCGGAGTTCTCCCCGGCCCGCCGCTTCGACTCCACCTCGTTACCCAAGCCGAACTCGTGAGCGATCAGGAACTTCCGCCTGCCCCGAGCGGGTCGGCCCGGTCGCGCGTGGATTCTTCCCGGTCGCCTCCTTCCGCGGAGTCATCGATCCGATGCCCTCACTCGACGAACTCAAGGCCTTGCTGGGCGAAGAGACCAAGGATCTCCGCCTGAATCTCGCCAACGTCCTCGATAATGGGGATCTTGAGCTCCAGGAACGATACGCGATCGCGTTCGCCAGCGCCCTGTTCATCAAGGACACGGAGCTGGCCGAGGCCATCAAGGCTCAAGGGGCGGGCCAACTCACGGATGACGCCGCTGCCGACGCCAAGGCCTCGGCGGCGATCATGGGGATGAACACGGTCTATTACCGGTTCCGACACATGATCGGCAAGGAAAGCTACTCCCAGCGTCAGGCCGGGTTGCGGATGTCCCGGATGGTCCGCCCGGCGACGAGCAAGAAACTCTTCGAGCTCTGCTCGATGGCCTGCGCGGCCCTCGCCGGCTGCGAGACCTGCATCAAGGCCCACGAGCAGAGCCTGCTCGCCGAGACGGTCACCGAGGATCGGATCCATCAGGTGATCCGGATCGCCGCCGTCGTCCAGGGGTTCTCCATCGCGGTGGCCACTTCTCGCGTCGGCTGAGCTCACGCCTCGCCCGACTCGATCACAGAAGCGATTCAAGTATCTGATTTGCGGACGGGACCCTCACTTTCGGCAAGGACGCCGGGGTCGGGTGTCCGTCCGTTTTCATACGCCCAACCTCATCGGGCGCAAGGGATTCGCTCGAGACCTAGTCCCAGTTCACGCCCCATCTCCCGCCGACCCGCCCGAGCCTTTTCGGTTTTCGACCCGATGCGGGGGGACGGCCGGTCCCGGTCTCCCCATTTTGACGCTTCTATACAAATGCGTGGCCGATATGCCTGATTGCGCCGCGTGTCTTTTCCTGTTCAAATGTCTCAACGAGGACTGTGTCGGTCGGCCTCCCGCCTTCCGAAACCTGCCGGCCTCTCGCCGCCTTGATGATTTGCCTCGTCCCGATCTTCCAGAAAGCCTCGACCCGGCAAGATCGCCCCGATCCTCGCGAGATTAGACGGAACGACCAAACCCAGACCAACGGCCCTCGATCGTACGCCAACCATGAAATCGATCACGTTCGCCTTGCTCGCCTTCGCGATCGTCACGCCCTCCGCGATGGCGGTCAGCCCTGCCATCAGGGGGATCAGCCCGGTCGGGGGCCAGCGCGGCTCCGAGGTCGAGGTGACCCTGACCGGCCAGCGGCTGACCGACGCCAGGGAGATCCTCTTCTATCAGCCGGGGATCCAGGTCACGAAGCTCGCGGCCGACAAGGACGGTCGGGTCAAGGCGACTCTGAAGATCGACGCCAACGCGACGGTCGGCCTTCACGACTTCCGGCTCCGCACGGCGACCGGCGTGAGTCCCCTCAAGACGTTCAGCGTGGGCGTGCTCAAGGACGTGGGAGAGGCCGAGCCGAACAACGACTTCGCCAGGCCGCAGCCGATCGACATGAACGTCACGGTCAACGGCATCGCCGACAATGAGGACGTCGACTACTACGTCGTCGAGGCCAAGGAAGGTGAGAGGATCACGGCCGAGGTCGAGGGGATCCGCCTCGGCTTGACCCTGTTCGACCCCTACGTGGCGATCCTGAACGCGAAGCGGTTCGAGATGGGATCGAGCGACGACTCGGCCCTCGTCTGGCAGGACGGGCTCGTCTCCATCGTTGCGCCCGAGGCCGGAAAGTACGTCATCCTCGTCCGCGAGAGCGCCTACGCCGGCAACGCCAACTGCCTCTACCGGCTCCACGTCGGAAACTTCCCCAGGCCGACGGCCACCGTGCCGGCGGGCGGTAAGGTCGGCGAGGCCGTCACCGTGCGATGGATCGGCGACGTCCTCGGCGAGAAGACGACGAGCCTCACCCTGCCGAACTCGGCCGAGCGCGACTTCGGCCTGGTTGCGCAGGACGATCGCGGGACCGCACCTTATCCCAACGTCTTCCGCCTGAGCCCGTTCGGCAACACGATCGAGGCCGAGCCCAACGACACCCACGCCCGGGCCACGGCGTTTGCCCCTCCCATGGCCCTCAACGGTGTGATCGGGGCTGAGGGGGACGTGGACCTCTACGCCTTCAAGGCGACGAAGGGGCAGACTTATGACGTCCGCGTCTTCGCCCGACAAGTGCGCTCGCCGCTCGACTCCATCCTCTCGATCTCCTCGCGAGACGGCGGGGCCATCGCCAGCAACGACGACAACGGCGGGCCCGACAGCTACATCCGATTCACCGCTCCGAAGGATGGCGAATTTGTGCTCTCGGTGACCGACCACCTCAAGAAGGGCGGCCCCGACTACGCCTATCGCGTCGAGATCAACCCCGTCGAGCCGAAGCTCGTCCTCAGCACCCCGAACGAGTCTCTCCGTCGAGGCACCGGGACGATGGCCATCGCCGTCCCCCGGGGGAATCGCCAGGCGATCCTCGTGAACGCCAGCCGTGCCGACTTCGGCGGGGCCCTGACCCTGAACGCCTCGTCGCTCCCCGCGGGCGTCTCGTTCGAGACCGACACGATGAGCTCGAGCTCCTCGCTCCAGCCGGTGCTCTTCACGGCCGATGCCAATGCTCCTGTCGGGGCGACCCTCGCGACGATCTCGGGCAAGCCGGTCGACTCCAAGCTCCAGATCCCCAGCGAGTTCGTCTCCACGGCCGAGCTGGTCCTCGGGCAGAACAACGTCCCCTTCTGGACTCGCACGGTCGAATCCCTGGCGGTGGCCGTCACCGACGAGGCCCCGTTCACCATCGAGATCGTCGAGCCCAAGGTTCCCCTGGTCCGGGGCGGGACGATGGATTTGAAGGTGGTCGCCAAGCGCAAGCCCGGCTTCACCGCGCCGATCGCCGTTTCGCTCCCATGGAATCCGCCCGGAACCGCCTCGAAGGGGGGCATCCTGATCCCGGAGAACCAGAACGAGGCCCTGATCCCGATCAACGCGAATGGCGGGGCCGAGCTCGCCACCTGGCGGATTGTGGTCAACGGCACCTACTTCGAGCCGCCGACCGGCCCTCAACCGCCTCGCCCGGCCGGTGGCAATAATCGCCAGGGCCGAGGGGCCGGGCGACTCACGGTCTCGTCGCAGCTCGCGAAGCTGACCATCGCCCCACCGTACCTTGCCCTGAACTTCAGCGCGGCCAGCGTGGAGAAGGGGAACGAGGTCGACATCGCGGTGAAGGTGAACAAGGCCAAGGACTTCCACGGCGAGGCCAAGGTGACGTTGATCGGCTTGCCGAACAAGGTGACGACCGACGTGGCCACCATCACCAAGGACACCACCGACATCGTCTTCCACCTCAAGACCGACCCGGCCACGCCCCCCGGCGAGACGAAAAGCCTTTTCTGCCAGGTCGTCATCACCCAGGACGGTGAGCCGATCCTGCACAACATCGGCTCCGGCCGACTCCGCGTCGATGCCCCCTTGCCGCAGCGCAAGAACGGCACTGGCGGCTCGGCCCCCAAGCCCACCCTCGCCGCTGCGACCCCCAAGCCGGGCGACTCTCCCGACAAGCCCCTGAGCCGCCTCGAGAAACTCCGCCTTGAGAGTCAGGAGCGTGCCAAGGCTGCCGCGCAGGGCTCCAGGCTGCCCGCCGACGACACGAATAACTCCGCCCTGAATCCCTGATCATCTCGGCCGATCCTCGGATCGGGCTCGGACTTCAAAGCGGCGTGGCCTCAACCGAAAGGAGAGGGGCCACGCCGCTTTGCGTTGGGTGGGGTCTCTGCCCGGTGATTCATCCTGGCAGCTCGATTCGTTTCTATCTCTCGATGCGAAGGTCCGGTCGGGCGGCCTGGAACTCGTCCACGGCGGCGCTGGTCACCGCCGTATCACTCACGTCCAGTTCGGGGCGTTCAGGGAGGGCGTCGGGTTTAGGTCCAGCAATTTCATCGTCGCCTTATGGAACCGGATCGTCATGGAGTCTGCCGTTTCCAGGTCCAAACGTGCGACCGTCAGGTTCGTCGGGCAACGTTTCGCCAAAAGCCGTTCTCGATTCCCCAGTTGTGGACCTCGAGTTGCTGATGGTCAGGAATGGTCCTAAGATGCAACCTGGGGTGTCGCGACGATTCTTGATGAGGTCGAATCCCGATGGTGAAGCGGACGAGCCTGGAGGGTGCCGAGTGCCCGGTCGCCCGGTCGCTGGACGTGATCGGCGACTGGTGGTCGCTCCTCATCGTGCGCGATGCTTTCGATGGGTTGCGGCGATTCGGCGAGTTCCAGAAGAGCCTGGGCGTGGCGAAGAACATCCTGACGACGCGGCTGCGCTCGCTCGTCGCCCACGGCATCCTCGAACTCGTCCCCGCGTCGGACGGGAGCGCCTATCATGACTATGTCTTGACCCCAAAGGGGCGGGAACTCTTCCCCGTCCTCGTCGCCTTGCGGCAGTGGGGTGAAGCGTTCTGCTACGAGCCGGATGAGCCCCATTCCCGGCTCGTAGATCGCAAGGAGTCTCAGCCACTTCGCAGGCTCGAGGTCCAATCCGAGGATGGGCGGGTCGTCGGTGCTGCGGATACCGTGGTGGAGAAGGTCGGCGAGCCATGAGCCCGACGCCGATCGTCATCCTCGGGTTCGATCCACGCGGCTTAAGGCCTTGAGGCCAACTCCTTCGCTCGATCCCGGTCGGCGAGGGCCTGCCAGGCTCGTGACTCGTCGAGATGTTCGAGTTGCTGGCGGTTGCGGGCGACCCGCTCGCAGAGTTCAGGATAGGGCGTGATCCCGAGGTCGGGCAGGGCGTTCAACTCCTCGTGGAGGCTCGGGACCTCGGCGACGGCCTCGTTGATGCCCCGAAGTTCGCGATCGACCTCCGCGGCTTCGGCCGTCTTGCCCGCGTTCGACAGCGCCCGCCCGAGGCGGAAGAGGGCGGTGCGATCCCAGGGGGACGCGTGGCGGGCACGCCGGTATTGCTCGATAGCCTTGGCGAAGTCGCCGCGTTCCTGCTCAATCCGGGCGGCGAAGGTGGAGAACCGATCCGAGTCGGCGAACGACAACGGGAGCCGATCCCAGGCCCGGATCAGGTTGTCGATCTGGCCGGCTTCCTCCATGCCGGTGAGCCAGGCTTGCCAGGGCTCGGGCCTCTCCGGCTGGAGCCGCACGGCCTGCCGCAGTTCGTCGATCCCCGCGTCGATCCGACCGGAACGCACCCGGGCGAGTCCTAATGCGATGCGGGCGCGGTAATCCTGGGGATGGTCGCGGACGATCGGCTCGAAGATCGGGAGCAGGGATTCGGGGGCCGGAGTGCGGGCCTCCTGCCGGAGGATTTCGACGAGGTACTGGACACGGTCGTGCGGGTCGAGCTCGATCCCGTGCATCTTCAACGCGAACTGGCGGGAGTCCTCGACGCGCCCCTGGAGATACTGCATCTCCAGCAGATGCCATCCCGCTTCGGGGATTTGCGGATCGAGCCGGAGAGCTTCTTCCCAGGAGGCCTCGGCCTCTACGAGACTGCCGAGCCGGTTCCGGGCTTTGCCTCGATAGAGGGCGACGAGGGGCGGGAGCTTGGGATCGAGGTTGGTGGCGTCGGTCCGGATCTGGTCGAGGTGCTCGAGGGCCCGCCGGGCGTTGCGCTTGCCCGCCTCGGGATCGGCCTCGTTGGGCGAGGGACTTTCGGGCCGGTTGAGAGCGAACTGCGCCAGGAGCATGTGGGCGCGGGCGCTCTTCGGGTCGCGGGCCAGGTACTTTTGAGCGAGAGCCTCGGCCTCGTCGAAACGGTTCGACTTGGCCAGGGCGATCGCCTCGCGGAGGTCGGGCCCCGGGGCCATCCAGGACCAGGCGGCCCAGGTCGTCCCGACCGGGAGGAGGGCGGCCACGAGCCAGAGCAGTCGGGTCGAGCGTCGAGTCATCGCTTGGCTTCCCCCGTGGTGGCCTCGGCCGTCGTCGGCTCGTCGACGCGGTGGGTCTGCCTCAAGGCCGGCTCTTTGAGGGTCGTCACGCGGCCGCCTGGCCAGCGGATCTCGACGCGGTCGACCTTCTCGGAGGAGCCGAGGCCGACGAGGAGCCGTGGGTCGTTCGAGGAGAGGTAGCTGCCCCCTCCCTTGAGATGCCGGCGCAGGACTTTTCCTCCCGCATTCACGTCGATCGAGGCCCCGACGGCCGGGCGATGCGACGGGCCGGTGCGGAGGTCGAGCCTGATCCAGGGACGCGCCTCCGAATCATTGAGGAGGATGGCCGGGCGGGCGTCCAGGCGCGAGACGACGACGTCCACGTCGCCGTCGTCGTCGAGGTCTCCGAACGCCGCGCCACGGGCCACCTGGGGGGTGTCGAAATAGGCACCCGCCCCCTTCGCGATGCGGAAACGGCCGTCGCCGAGGTTCCGCCAGACCTTGGGGGGCTCCGCCTGGGGGACGTCGAGCCCCGTGATGGCCGAGAGGTTGTCGTCGACGTGCCCGTTGACGACGAAGAGGTCGGGATGGCCGTCGTTGTCGAAGTCGGCCAGGGCGCAACCCCAGCCGACGTTGGGCATGCTGTCCTTGATGACGCCCGCGCTCGCGCTCACGTCCCGGAAGAGGCCCTTGCCGAGGTTGCGGTAGAGCGTGTCGTAATCCTCGCGGAAGTGGGTGACGATGATCTCGGGGAGGCCGTCGCCGTTCAGGTCCTCGGCGTCGACCCCCATCCCCGCCTGGGCGTATCCCGCCTCGCTGAGGGCGGCCCCGGAGGATTCGCTGGCGTCCTCGAACGTGCCGCCACCCCGGTTCAGGAAGAGGAAGTTGGGGCACATATCATTGGCGACGAAGAGGTCGACGCGGCCGTCCTGGTTCAGGTCGCAGGCCAGCACGCCGAGGCCCCGGCCGTCTTTCCGGAGGATCCCGGCCGCCTCGGTGACATCCTCGAACGTCGCGTCCCCCCGGTTCCTCAGCAGGTAGTGCCGAGAGGGTGTAATCTGCTTCGGCGAGGCGTAGGTGCGGATCCCCTTGTTCTGGATCTCGGCGAAGATCGTGGAGGATCCCTCGGGCCAGGTGCCGTAGCAAGTGACGTAGAGGTCGAGGTCGCCGTCGTCGTCGTAATCGAGCACGGCCGAGCCCGATGACCAGGGGCCGACGTTCGCGCCCGAGCCCGCGCTGGCGTCGCGGAAGGTGCCGTCCCCCTGATTGAGGTAGAGGACGTTGTTGCCGATCGTCGTCAGGTAGAGGTCGGGCCAGCCGTTGCCGTCGAGGTCCCCCACGCAGACCCCGTGGTTGAAACCGTTGAAGCCGACCCTGGCCTTCGCGGTCACGTCTTCGAACATGCCGTCGCCCTTGTTGCGGAAGAGCTTGTTCCCCTTCGACTGATTCGGGGCATCGAGCGGGAGGTTGCGGGTCGAGGCGAAATAGAGGTCGAGCTTGCCGTCGTTGTCGTAGTCGATCATCGCCAGGCCGCTGCCGTTGGCCGTGGGGTAGATCTTCTCGGGGCTCGCGCCGCTGCAATGGACGAAGTCGATCCCGGAGGCCTCCGTCGCGTCGCGGAACCGGATCGTGCCCGAGGCCCTGTCTTCGGCCTGGTCGGTCGACGGCCCGAGGTCCGTGGGGTCGGGCGTCGCGCGCGGGGCCTCGGCGGAGCCGGCGGCCGTCGAGGCCGGAGCGGGCGGCTTCAGAGCCGACTCCCTGGCGAATGTCGGCGGGTCGGGACGACAGCCGGCCCCGAACCAGCACGGCAGTAGGATCGCGGCCAGTCGGACCAAAGCGCCTTGCGGTCGCGAGATATTGATTCGGGTCATGGCGTTGGGCTCGCTTTGGTTCCGGTTCGCGAGAAGAGCTCGCGTTGGCGTTTTCGTAATTCCTCGGCGCGGGCCGCGAGCCGGTTGGCGGCCTCCGCCTGCCCGAGCCGGCGGTAGGCGAGGCTCAGGCTGTAGGCGGGCTCGGGCGAGGCCGGGGTGAGCGCGGCGGCCCTCTCGAGCAGCGCCACCGCCTCCTGTACCTGGTCTCGGTCCAGGGCCAGTCGCCCCAGTTCGAGCCAGGGGCCGCCGAGCTGCGGGTTCCACTGCGTCGCGAGCCGCCAGGCCTTCTCCGCCTCGTCCATGTCCCCCTCGTTCCGGTGTACCCGGCCCAGTAGGCCGGCGAGCCTTGCTTCGGGGCTCGTCTTTAGGGCCTCGACGAGATACCCCCTCGCCTCGGCGGAGCGGCCGAGCGATAGCAATCCTTCGGCCAGGAACGCCCAGAATTGCCAGGCGGGTTCGAGGGGCATCTGGCGCAGCTCGGGGTCGAGCTTCAGGACGTGCTCGAACTTGCCGACCGACTGGTCGGTGTAGCCGGTCCGGTGATAGATGAGGCCGGCGAGGGTGTAGCCGATGATCTGGCCGTCGGGGAGCTTGGTCAGGCGTTCGGCGAGGTCCATCGCCTCGATGTACTGGGTCTGCGAGATCCGGACCCCCGCCAGCCGTCTCAGGGCGAGGATGTCGTCGGGATGCTCCGTGAGCAGATCCGTATAGGCCCGGATCGCCTTGTCTCGCTGGTTGGCCCGGACGATGGCGAGGGCGCGGAGGTGCTGATCGTCCAGCCCCAACCGGCCCGCGCATTGATAGTAAGGCTCGGCGCGATCGGGCTGGTCGAGCCGGCTCAGGCTGACCGCGGCGATCCGGTTCGCCGAGCGGCTGTTCGGCCGCGACTCGAGGTATTTGAGGGCACGATGCAGGGCGGTCGTCGCATCCCCCTTGCGGAAGGATTCATCCGCGCGCCGGAGGGCCTCCGGGTCGAGCTCCCTCCGGACGAACGGGATCGCCGCAGCCACCCCGACGACCGCGAGGAGGGCGAGGATCAGGCGGATTGGCCTCTTCTTGCGGGACGTCATCATCCCTTGCCGAGCATCCGGCATGACTCGGGACCTTGGACCTGTTGCGGTCGACGGGGCTCGCATCGACGTTGATGACGATGACTCGTGCGACATGGCGACGTCTCGGAACGGACCCCGACCGGGCCGGATACGACAGGTTGGGCTGCGGGCGGCCGCTGGGCGACGCGTCGGGCCGTCGGCGGCCGACCGCCCGCGAGAACCCCTACAGTTCGGCACGGTCGGGATCGCGAGGTCTACCTTGGGTTAATAAGAGTCGGCGCTGATGACCTCGCCCCCGTTGGGGGTGGCGAGGCCCATCCACGTCAACGCATTCACCGACGACTTGACGAACCTCACGGAGCCGTCGGCGAACGCCGTGTTGACCCCGCCAGGGTGGTTCGACGAGGCCGCGACGACGTTGACCGCCGACGAGCCCGGCTGCCCGATGTCGGAGTAGTAGCACGACTTCTTATTCGGGGTCTGGGTGTGGGTGTAAGTGGCCGACTGGCCCGAGATCCACCAGTCGCCCTTCCAGGTCCAGTTGCGGGTGGTCGCCTGCTGGCAGGCCTGGGCTTGCTGGATGTCGTTGTTCAACTGGCCGGCGAAGGCCGTCGAGCCGGCGGTCGAGGTGTAGACCTGGCCGAGGCCATCCTTGGAGACGCTGGGGTCCAGGCCGTCTCCCTTCATCCACTCGCTGAAGACGACCGTATTGCTCGTGCCGTCGACGAACGAGGCCACGGTCACGGTCGACTCGGCCTGGATCCCGTTGAAGGGGGCCGCGGTCTGCAACTGCTTCCAGGCCGGCCAGTAGCCGGGGCCCCGGACGTTGCCGCCGCCGGAGGACGTGAACGGGTTCAGCCCCGCGTTATACGGGTAATTGAGCTGGCCGACGAGCTGGATCGGGCCGCCCTGGTAGAACCGCATGCCGGTCAGGTTCGCCGCGCCGGTGTCGGACGGGCAGAGGAACGAATTGATCTGATTGCAGGTCACCGTGGCGTTCTGGAGGCCCCAGAGGTCGCCGTCGGCCGTGGATCCGAGATACCCGTTCATGATGTCGCCGCCGGGGCCGCCCCAGCGTTCGCTGTGCATGAAGTTGATGGCGTTGAACATCTGCTGCTGCTCGAGGAAGGGCAGGAGCCGGGCATGGATCGAATGCTGCTGGCCGTTGTTCGTCGCGCCGGCCGACGGCGTACCGTACATGATCATGACCGGGGGGACGGAATTGTTCTGGCTGATGTAATTATGGATCGCGAGGCCGAGCTGCTTGAGGTTATTGGTGCACTGGGCACGACGCGCGGCTTCGCGCGCCGACTGGACGGCGGGGAGCAACAATGCAATAAGCACCGCGATGATCGCAATGACTACCAACAACTCGATGAGCGTGAAACCACGTCGCTTGATCGACATATCCTCGATCTCCTGGGGCTAGTGAAACGCGCGAGCCGCTCGCGTGACTCGCTTCGAGCTGGCCGACTCGACACCCGACACGACGTAACTCGACTCTCGATCGTCCCGGCGCGGACGATTCCTCCTCCCGGGAAGGCCGGATTCACCTCGTGCGGCTCCTCGACCCCTTCGTCTTGGACGCACTCTTGGGCAATAGCTGTTTCTGCTGCTTATAGAAGTCGGCCTGGCTCTTGGGGGCGTCGGCCGCCGCCACCCCCCGGGTGCTGGCCGAGACCTCGTCATTCACCCCGGCGCCGCAGCCGCCGCCCATGATCGTCGTCGAATAGGCCAGCAAGAGCGCCACGGCCCCCCGTCGATGCATCGATGACACGGTGTATCCCCCAGAACCAGAAGTGTTGAGGATGCCGATGTGAAATGATGCGGCAACCCCGCGACGAATCTCAATCAGTCCTCATGCGATGTGAGAGGCTGATCCTCGCCAAATCGAAGGCATACGGAGGACCCTGGCGACTCCGCGTTCGGGACGCCCCGGGTCGGTTGAAACCCCGAACCTCTCAGCTCGGCTCGTCGGAAATGAAACGTGTATCAGCCCCTGGCATATGCCCGGGCATGATGCACCGGTCCGAGCCGTGCCGCCTGGTTTCTCGAGTTGAATTCGAAGTTAAGATATTTGAATCGACTGATTTTTCCCAGACTCGACCCGCGAAGTCAAGCGATTTCTCCCGATCACGCTAAAATAATCCACTTACTATTAAGGGATTCGGCTGCATACCTTGATGGTTTTAGTACGAAAAAACTAGGCAAAACATGAGTTTCACGCCCGTGGAACGTTTGTTGGAAGCAAGAATCGGAGTGACGGGATCGACGTCTCTGTCTATGATAAAAATGCCTCGGTTTTCGAGGTCTTCATCTCCAGTTGTTTCGTGCATCGAGCCGGGCGAATTCAAGTTGGCCCCCGACCCGGCCCGATCCGAATTGGGGGAGTCGCCGCGGTCGAGTCCTCGCCGATGTCCTAGGAGGTCTTCATGTCTGGGAATGAACTGAACTCCCCCGTGGAGTCCCTCGACTCGCCTCCCCGCACGACCTGGCCGCAGGCGGAGGTCTCGTCGAGCCTTGACCCTCGCCCGCGGAGCCTCGCCTTGATGGGGTTGGTGATGATCGTCGCGGGGGCCGCGGCGGGCCTGGCGTCGTGGCGGGTCGGCGAGTGGGCTCAGGCCTACTTCGCACCGACCTTCGAGATGTCGAAGGAGCTTTCGTCGAACGCGGTCTCGTCGGCCCAGGAGATCGGGAGGCAGAAGCGGTTGGCGGTCCAGCAGGTCGCTTCGGCCGCGTACGGCTCGATGGGGGCCGTGCTCGGCTTGCTTCTGGGGGCCTGCGGCAGCCCGTGGCGGGGCGGTCTGCGGCGAGTAATCGCCGCCATGGCGGGCGCCGTGCTCGGCGGGACCCTCTGCTGGCTTTGCACGAGGCTCATGCTGGGGATTTACTGGCGAGCGTTCATGGAGTCGGCGACCCACCTCTCGCACGACGTCCTGTTCCCCATTCTCATCCACGGCGGGATGTGGGCCGGGGCGGGCCTCGGGGCGGGCCTGGCCTTCGGCCTCGGGGGGGAAGGCTGGAAGAGTCCGGCGATCGCGGCCCTGGGGGGGATTGTGGGGGCGATCCTGGGGACGCTCGTCTTCGACGTGCTCGGCGGCATCGCGTTCCCGCTGGCCTCGACGACGAACCCGATCCCGGCGACCGCCAACGCCCGACTCCTCGTCCACATGAGCGTCTGCCTCATGAGTGCGGTCGGGATCCTCTGGGCCACTCGTCCCTCGCCGGCGAAGAGTCCCGGCGGCGTCGCGACGAGTGCCGCGGTTTGATCGATGGTGAGGAGCCTATCGCTTCAGGGTTTGGCCTCGGAAACGCTCGCGAATTCGATCCGGTGCGGGTGGGCGTAGACGTTCATTCGCCGTTCCCTGAGGAAACCGATCAGCGTCTGGCCGCTCTCCCTTGCGAATTCGACGGCGAGGCTGGAAGGGGCGGAGACGGCCGCGACGATCGGGATCCTCGCGGCGAGGGCCTTCTGCATGATCTCGAAGGAACTGCGGCCCGAGACCACCAGGATGGCCTGATCGGGGGGGAAGGCCCCTTTCAGGAAGCGCTGGCCGATCACCTTGTCTACGGCGTTGTGCCGGCCGACGTCCTCCCGGAGCGTGATCAAATCGCCCGAGAGGTCGAAGAGGGCCGCCGCGTGCAGGCCCCCCGTGCGGTTGAAGGTCGTTTGCGCAAGCCGCATCTTGTCCGGCAGGGTGGCGAGCAACTCGGCCGAGACCACGATGTCGGACTGCACCGGGGCGAACTGGCAGTGGACCGAGTCGATCGTCGCCTTGCCGCAGAGCCCGCAACTCGAACTGGCGAAGACGTGACGCGTGAGGCGCTGGAAGTCGACGGCGACGTCGGGATCGATCAGCACGTCGAGGATGTTGCCATCCTGATTGTCGTCGCAGTGCCGGACCAGGAGCACGTCCTGCCGGCGCCGGATGATCCCCTCGGTGAGGAGGAAGCCGACGGCAAGGTCGGGGTCGTGGCCCGGCGTGCGCATGGTGACGCTGATCGGCCGCCCCTGGACCCGGATCTCGAGCGGCTCTTCCTCGACGACCTCATCGGGTAATTCGCGGGCGACTTCCCCGTCCCAGCGTAAAATCAGCATCGCAGGCTCCCCGGGCAAGGGCCCTCAACGACATGAGCGCCGATCGACCGTCGGCCGGTCGTCGCGCGGCGTCAATCTGTCGACGTGTCGTCGGGATAGTCCCCACTCGCGGTCGAACAGGCGATCCCCGTAGTTGGGCGGGGGAAGGCGTCAGCCTGCGACTCATGCACGGGGGCGTCGATACACTCGAAGTCCTTCTCGACGAGAATCCTGAGCGTCTCGTCCTCGGAGACCTTCTGAAACGCCTCGATCCCCACCTGATCCGTCGAGGCCCAGGCTCGGATCTGCTCGGCCGGGATCCTGACCACGAGGCGACCCTCGTCGAACGTGGCGGCGACTTCCTTGGCGTCGTCCGAGGATCGCAGGACGTACTCCAGGCGCTGGCGACGCGCGATGTCGAACGTGGTGAATTCCTCGACGAAACCCTGCTCGACCATCCGCTCGACCTCGGACTGGCCGAGTCGGAGGCGGATCGAATTACCTCGGATTCTCAACTTCATCTCGGAGACCTCTTCGATGCCCTGGATTGCGGCTACGGCGTCGGCATTTGTCGCGTCGGTCGGGTCGACCCCTCGGATTCACCTCTTCGTCCCCTCGCCCGGCCTCTTCGGAATGTCGTGGCCCGCGCGGCCCGTCGCCCTCTCTTGTATTATCGATCGAGCTCGAATTTTTAAAGAAATATTCATTTTCACGTGTCGGTCTCCACTTCGCGAGCACTAACTCCGGTTCGATACAGAGGGTGAGGGTGGTTTTGCCCGCTCCCGCCGTCACGAAGCCGGGAGGGGCGGTTCCCGACAGAGTCCGAATGCCACCGGTGTACAGTGTAGTATAGCAAGTCCAGGCCACTCGGCTATTCAGCCGTCCCGCCAGTCGTGTCCGAAGGCAGGCTAAACGATGACCCGCCCGCGTCCACGCGCTTCGCGCCCCTTCGATCCGAAGATTCTCCCCTCCCCATGTGCCAGGCCCGTCTTGTTGGGGTTGGACCGAGGGCGGGAGTCCATCGTCACGGCGGGGTAGGGTCGAAAGTGGTCTGACGAGTTGGAAGCTTTTGAGACAAATGACCTGAATTTGGCCAGCGTTTTCCTCCTGGATCGCGATGCCTGGACGTCGACGCCGCGTATTGCGAGTAACCATGCGGTTCTCGATTGCCATGGTTTGGCAATGTTACTGCAAAAAGGCTTGGGCTGGGTTCCGGCACGAATCCACCCGGCAAGGTTGGTGGCGAGGCTTCCGTTCAAGTCATGGTGCTTCGTGATTGTGTTCATTTTTCTCCGGGATCAGCGCCCTCCGGCTTGACGCTTCCCTTGAAAGAGTCTTTACTTGAGGCGTTCGTCCGGGGGCGATTTGCGGGCGAGAGGCAGAGTCGAGGATTGTCACTGAGGGCGCCAAGTCTCGGGCTCCGACGTGGCGTCAGGGTAGGAAGCCATCAAAGCAAACTCGCCGCGGGATCGCTGTGTCGATGCTATAAGTGCGGCTTGCATCGTGCGGAAGGATGGCCTGATTGAATCCTTGCATTGGGTTGGCACTCCATTCGCTTGGTGTTGGGGTCGGTCGGGGTTTGACGAACTGATCGCGATGCACGCGTGTCTCACCGTCGGCAGATTCCTGACACTGTCTCCTCGGTGGGCGTGCGTGAAAGACCCCACGCCCAGCTCGTAGCCTCAACATCGGCTTCGATCGCCCAAGCCCCCGCGTCCGTCCACCCTAGAAGACGATCTCGCTTGGATCGCGTGTCCTGAGCTCTCATTGCCATTGATCCCGGTCCCGAGCCTCGCGGGTCGTGCCGCCGGCCGTCGAACCGGCATCGTTGCACCTTTCCTGGCGCATCCTTGGCTACTTACGCCTTCAGCGAAATCTCTGGCTTATCCTGGATCGGGCGATGGGACGTGGTCCTCGCCCTGGCGGCGCTCGCCGGCCTGGTCGCGTACGCCCGCCGCGCGAGGGCCAACGGCCGCGGCGATGCGAGGCGAAGCCAGGAGGAAACCGCATGGGAGACCGAGGAGCGGTTCCGCCAACTCGCGGAGAATATCCATGAGATCTACTGGATCGCCGACGCCACCACGGGGCGCATCCTCTATGTCAGCCCGGCGTATGAGGAAATCTGGGGGACGAAGATCGAGGCCCTCTATGACGACCCGATGGCCTGGTCCAGCAGCATCCACCCCGACGACCGTGCGTTGATCCAGGAGAACTTCATCCAGCGCGCCGGGGGCAACTTCGTGAGCATGGAGTACCGGGTCGTGCGCCCCGACGGCTCGATCCGATGGGTGCGGAGCCGGTCCTTCGCCGTGAAGCCGCAGGAGGGCGAGGCTCCCAGGATCGGCGGCCTCGTGGAGGACATCACCGAGCGCAAGCTCGCCGAGGAAGCCCTCCGCCAGGTCAGCGAGCGCCTGGAACTCGCCGTGCGAGGGTCGCACGTGGGGATCTGGGAAGTCGAGATGCCGGATGGGATCTATCCCAGCGGGCCGGTCCATTACCTCAACGTCTGGGAGCAGGCGGGCTTCGACCTGCCCAAGGCCGCGAGTGACAACATCACGAACAAGGCACTATGGCATCCCGAGGACGCGCCGCGGGTGGAAGTCGACATCCAGGACTACCTGAGCGGCAAGACGCAGGAGTTCGAGTCCGAATTCCGGGTCGCGCATCGCGACGGCACTTACCGATGGGTCTTGTCGCGAGGCATCGCCGTGCGGGATGAGACCGGCAAGCCGATCCGATTCCTCGGGAGCCGGACCGACATCACCGACCGCAAGCGGGCCGAGGAGATGCTCCTTCAAGCCAGGGAGGCGGAGGTCGAGCGGGCCCGCCTCGCCGAGCTGGGGCGCGACGTGGGAATCGCCCTGAATCGGGGGGAGACCCTGCATGAGTTCCTCCAGCCCTGCGCCGAGGCCCTGGTGCGCTACATCGACGCCGCCTTCGCGAGGATCTGGTTCCTCCCCGCCGGGAAGGACACGCTGGAGTTGCAGGCCAGCGCCGGGATGTACACGAACCTCGACGGCAGGCATTCGCGGATCCCCCTGGGCGAGCTCGGCGTCGGCAAGCTCGCGTTCGAGCGCAAGCCGTTCCTGAGCAACCAGATCGTCGACGAACCTCTCATCAGCGACCCAGAGTGGGCGAGGCGCGAGGGGATGGTCGGGTTCGCCGGCTTCCCGCTCGTCGTCGGCGACCGCCTGACGGGGGTGCTGGCCCTCTTCTCGCGACAGCCGTTTTCCGAGGCGGTGATCCAGACGCTCGACTCGCTCGCGGGGGTGATCGCCCTGGGGATCGAGCGCAACCTCCAGGCGGCCGAGTTGAGGCTCGCCAAGGAGATGGCCGAGGCCGCCAATACGGCGAAGGACGAATTCCTGGCGAACGTCAGCCACGAGATTCGAACCCCCATGAACGCGATCCTGGGGATGACGGAGATCGTCCTCGACACCGCCCTGACGACCGACCAGCGCGAGTATCTCAAGACCGTCTCGGCCTCGGCCAACGACCTGCTCGGCCTCATCAACGACCTGCTCGACTTCTCCAAGATCGAGGCCGGCAAGTTCGAACTCGACCCGGTCGACTTCTCCGTGCGAGGCGTCGTCGGAGACACCCTCCGGGCCCTCGCGCCCCGGGCCCATCGAAAGGGGCTCGAACTCGTCGGCGACGTGCAGGCGGAGGTCCCCGACGCGCTGTTCGGAGACGTCGGGCGCCTGCGCCAGGTGCTCAATAACCTCGTCGGCAACGCCGTCAAATTCACGGAGAAGGGGGAGGTCGAGGTCCGGGTCGGCGTCCTCGACGCGGGGGCGAAGGACTCGGAGGTCCACCTGCGGTTCCAGGTCTCCGACACCGGAGTCGGGATCGCCCATGAGAAGCACGCGGCGATCTTCCTCGCCTTCGAGCAGGAGGACATGTCGACGACTCGCAAGTACGGCGGGACGGGCCTGGGCCTGACGATCGCCTCGCGACTGGTGAACCTCATGGGGGGCGTCATCTCGGTGGAGAGCGAGCCCGGCAAGGGGAGCGTCTTCACATTCACGGCGAGGTTCGAGCTCGGCCATGATCCGTCGCTCCTCGGGGCCGACGCGTCTCGCCTGCTCGATGGCCGCGGTGTACTCGTCGTCGACGACAACGCGACGCATCGCCGGATCCTCGAACAATGGTGCCGGGGCTGGGGGGCCGTGCCGACCTCGGTGGTCGACGGGATCGGGGCCGTGGACGCCCTCTGGGACTCCGCGGCGTCAGGCCGGCTCTACGACATCGTCCTGATCGACGCGCAGATGCCCGACACCGACGGCTTCGCCCTGGCCGCCCGGATCCGGGCCCGGGCCGAGCTGGCCGAGACGCACCTGATCCTGATGAATGGGAGCGACCGCGCCATCGACCCGGCCCGCTCGCGCGAGCTCCGGATCGACGCCCTCCTCGTCAAGCCGATCCGGAGTGAGGAGCTCCACGAGGTTTTCCGCCGGGTGTTGAGCCGGACCTCGTACGATGGCCCCATCATGTTGCAGCACGCGGCGCCCGAGAAGTCCCCGACGTCCCCCCTGATGGTCGCCGATGCACCTCGGCTCGAGATCCTCGTGGCCGAGGACAACGAATTCAGCGCCAATCTCGCCGAGCAGCTCTTGACCCGTCGCGGTCACCATGTCACCAGGGCGAGCAACGGGCGAGAGGCCCTCGCCTTCGTCACCGAGCGGGACTTCGACCTGCTTCTCCTGGATGTGCACATGCCCGAATGCGATGGTTTTGAGGTCGTGGGATCGATCCGGGAACAGGAGCAGGCTATCGGCGGCCACCTGCCGATCATCGCGCTGACAGCCCGCTCGCGAGACCAGGATCGCCAGCACTGCCTCGACGCCGGGATGGACGACTTCCTGACCAAGCCCGTCTCGAAGGCCGCCCTCTTCGAAGCCATCGATCGATTGGTCATCGACAAGGTGGCAATCCCTCGACCGATCCCGGTCCCGGAAGCCCCTCGGTTGAGGAACTTGATCGACCCGACCGCAGTCCTGACCTCGTGCGGCGAGGACGCGGACATCCTGGTCCGGATGTGTCGCGACCTGGAGACATATGCACCACAGCGGATCGCCGAGATCGGCGAGGCACTGCGGAATCGCGACGCCACGCGATTGAGCGGCGCCGCGCATAAATCTTGTGCCCTGCTATACGCCTTCTCCAACCTCGCGGGCAAGGTGGCGTCCGACCTCGAAGACTTTGCCGCCGAAGGGCGTCTCGACGAGTGCCGAGCCCTCGTCGAACAACTCGAGGCGATGACCCTGGATCTCATCCGCCAGGCCCAGGGGATGACGATCGAGTCGCTCCAGCATCAGGCCGGGAAGAGCGGCCTCGACTAACCCGGCGATCTCGTCCCCCCTTGAATTCGAGTGCTCACGGCCTGGGTGGGCTCGATTTCGCGAGCGACGCGACCGAGGTCCTTGACGCGTCCAGCTCGCGCCCCGCGTAGGCGATCGTCCCGTCGGGCTTGATGACCACATAAAGCGGTGCCGAGTCGACGGCATAGAGAGTGAGGATCTTTGAATCCTTCGCGAGCCAGGCTTGGGGCCCGTCCAACCCCTGACGCTGCACGTGACGCCGGGCCAGGTGGGAATCCACGTCCATGTTGAGGCTGATGGCCTGGAATGCCTCGGCACGGTGTTCGTCGATCAATGACTTGAGACGCGGCGTGTCAGCCAGGCAGGGCATACACCAGGTGGCCCAGAAATCGAGCAGCACGATCTTTCCCTTCAGGTCATTGAGGCGCACCTTTCGGCCATCGAACGCCACGACTTCGAAGTCAGGGGCAGCCCGGCCAACCTTCGGGGCGGGCGTCGTCGGCTTCGGCTCGGGCGTGCACGTGACCTGCTGAAGCGATGGGCAGCGGGCCTCGAGCTTCTCGATGGCCTCGGCACTGATCGCGCCTGGGCGACAGGCGAGCGAGAGCTGAGACAGGTTCTCGAGGCCTTCCAGGTGCTTCAGGCCGGCGCTCGTGAACCGGCCGGCGAGCAGGAGGTTGCGAAGCTCTTTCATGCCTAAGAGTCGGGCCAGGCCGTCGTCCGTGATTTGGTTTCCCTTATCATCGGCCTGGAGCCATCGAAGTGATTTCAACCGGGCCAGGTGGGCCATCCCGGCGTCGGTGATCGGTGCCCCGAGTGTGAGCGACTCCAGGCGCTTCATGCCGGAGAGGTGGGATAGTTCGTTCTCGCTGGAGTCGTGTCCCTCACCGTTGAGGTCGAGCCAACTCTCGCCATCGATCCTCAGATGGACCATCCCGACCAGCGGGCTCAGGAAGCCGAGGCCGCTGCTCGGCCCCTTGATCCCGGAGAGGGAGACGGAACTGAGGGCGAGGAACCTGGCGATGTGCTCAAGACCTCGCGTGCTCACCTGATTGCCGTACAGGTGGCCACCCCCTCGCCCCAAGCCCGAGAGTGATCGAACCACATCCTTTGGGCTTTTCCTCAAGACGGGCGGCGCCAATTCGACCGAGGAGTGATCACTTGTGGTTGCATTGCTATGTGGCAATGGCCTTGGATTCGGGCCGCAACACCCACTCGGCCCGGACGGAGATCGTCGGCGAGGAAACCTGCCAGCCCCTCGTCAAAGGGGGATGACGTTGGAATTCGCCGGGATGATCTCCCAGATTGAGGTGTCCGCGAGCCCCAATTCGTGGCCCTTGGAACCGGGACCATAGGCGACGATCTGGTCGAGGACCTTATTAAACGTGGCGGGGTTGTACTTGAGCCGCAGGAAGATCCCCGACGGCCCCGGGATGGCCGTCACCTGGGGATTGACGAAGTTGAACTGGAAGCCTGCCGAAACGACCGGAGTGGCCGGATAATACTGCTTCGACAATACGTAGAAGACCATCCGTTGCCCGGGCTTCCACTGCTCGGAGCCGGTGAGCACCGGGAACGCCTGGCCTGGAGCCTGGTTGCTCAGCTTGACCGTGAGATTGTCGCTGGCGTTGAAGGTCCGCTTCGTCCCATTGTACACGCTGATGAAGAGGACGTTATACGTCTGGCCCGGTTTGGGCGGCCGCGACTGCACCATCACCTGCTGGAACGGAGGTCGCAGGATGGCGTTGAAGGGCGTCGGATTGGTGATCCTGTCCATGGTGACGCCGGTCACGTTGGACGTCTGACGAGGTAGCGGGGCAGCCGAGATCTGGTTGTTCCGCGCCAGGGCGGCCAGGTGTCGCGTCGAATCGCCCGCGAACTCGAGGGCATTAGTCGCCCTCGCCGCGTGGGTCGCCTGGGCCGTCGCGCGGATCTCGGATTGGGCGGACGGCGTCGTCGGCACCGAGGCGCTGGGGAGTTGCTTCTCTTCCAGGCCCTCGAGGCGGGGACTTAGTTTCAAGGTCGCGCGTTGACGCATCGCCGATACTCTCCGCCCGTTCCAGGAAGATCAGGACCCCGCATCTGTTTGCAAACGAAAGCGCAACTCTGTGTTACCGACATTCGAGCCCAGTTCGTTATCTTTATCGGCCCACGACGGGAGGATATTGGCGGACAGGTTCAGAGGTTCAAGCCTTGAGATTCGGTTCTGAGGATCGATTGGAAGTTGAGGTGATTTGGGGTGAGTCGGCCGAGAATCCTCATCCGGGCTTCCAATCCCGGATGAGAAAGAACAAGCTTAGGTATTGTTGAAATCTCAAGCAAATGGCGCAGGGAAGACGGCTTGACTTGACGCTTTCGACGGAGCTGCAGAATATGCTGGATGGGTCGTACGGAGGGGATTCGCGACCACAAGTCACCCAGGCGGGATCTCGGCTGCAACAGGCCTCTCCGGCAAAAGGAGGATGCCTGGCGATGCGGGAGAAGTCATGGAATTGCAAATCGTCGACGGCGACCTTCTGAAACAGGACGTCGACGTCATCGTCAACGCCTGGAATCGCAACGTGATCCCCTGGTGGCTGCTCCTGCCGCAAGGGGTCTCGGGGGCGATCAAGAAGCGAGGCGGGCGCGAGCCCTTCCGCGAACTCGCGAGGAAAGGGCCGATCCCGCTGGGAGGAGCCGTCGAGACGGGTCCGGGGCGGCTCCCATTCCAAGCGATCATCCATGTCGCCGGCATCAATATGTTCTGGAGATCCTCGGATCGCTCGATCCGCGACTCGGTGCGGAATGCGTTGTCGCTCGCGAGGGGGAAAGGCTATGCCTCGATTGCCTTCCCGCTCATCGGGGCGGGCTCCGGGGGAGGCAAGGCGGTGCGGGTCGAGACGATCATGCTCGACGAGCTTCGAACCGGCGACTTCGACGGCGTGGTCAAGGTCGTGCGCTATCGGCCTCGGGCGTGATCACCGCGGGGCCGATCGGGCTTCAGCGGCGTTTCTTGGCGGATTTGGGGACGGTCGGGGCGTTGTCCATGTTCAGGGTCCGCGCGTAATCCTCGTCGCGGAAGACGTGGATCGGATCCGAGCCGAAGACCATGTACTCGACCTGCTTGGCCTCATCCGTGTTCGCGAGGGTCAGGTCGACCGTGTACGTGTGGTTCGACTCCCCCTTCGCGTCGGAGACGATGGTGTAGCTCGAGAGCTTCTTCCCGGCCCTCCACTGATAGTCCACGAAGTCCACGGCGGGCTTGGCGTCGCCCATGGAGGCCGCTGTCTTTCCGTCTTTCCAGGCCGCCAGGCCATCCTCAAGGGCCTTGCGGCCGGTTTCGAGGGTCGACATCGGAGGCGGGGGGTTGCCGCAGCCGGCGAGGGCGGTCAGTACGATGAGTCCGAGGCGGACGAAGGCGAGGCGCATCAATCGGTTCCCTGATTACTCAATGCGAGACGAAGAGACGCCGAGGGCCTGCCCGAGCTGGGCAGGCCCTCGGTTGCTTCCAAGATCGTCGATTCCTGTGAGTCCGCGGACTTGTTCAGAGTGCATCGGCCGAGACAACCTCGCCGCCATTCCGCGTGCCGATGGCCCTCCAGGTCGGGAGCGCCACGCTGCTCTTGATGAATCGGACGGTGCCGTCGCCCATCAGCATGTTGACGCCCCCGGGGTGGAGGCTGGACGGGGGGACCTGCATCGGCATGTTCGCCATGCTCCCGGAGAAACCGACCCCCGCGCAGGTCTTGCCATTCGGGACGGCGACGTGGTTATACGAGGTGCAGCACATCTCTCCCATCACCCAGCTCATCCCCTGGCGGCGGGTGAGCCGGGTCGTCGTCTTGGGGTTGAGGCTCTCGCAGTTCTGCCGGGTCCCCTCGAAGCCGTTCGGCACCGGGGTGATCGTGCCGGACATGACCAGCGAATCCGAACGAGCGTTGCCGTCGTTCGTATCGGTTCCGCGGATCTTCTCGCTGAAGAAGCAGGTGGAGCTGAGGCCGTCGGTGACGTCCGCGACCCTCACGGCGCTCAGGTAGTAGAAGATGCCGGAGGGGGTCGCGTTGGGGTCGACCTGTGTCGGCACGGACTCGCTCAGGTCGCAGGCCCAGGTATCGAGGTTCCCCAGGTAATTATTCCCCCCCGGCCACTGCGAGAGCAAGTTCGTGCCGCCATCGGAGGGGCAGAGGAACACGGAGACCTGCGCCAGCGAGGCCGTCTGGTTCTCGCGGTTGGGATTCTGATACGGCGGCATGAACGGGACGTCGCCGGCCATGCCCGGGGTCTCGGGCGGCAGGAAGAAGTTGATCGAGTTGAACAGGTTCCCCTGTTCGATGAACATCAGGAGCTGGCTGTGGACCGACCAGCGTGCATAGGCGGCCGAGGACGGCAGCGTGGCGACGTAATTCTTCCCCTTGCCGAACGGGAAGACCTGATACGCGCTGAGGTAATTGTGGAGGGCCAGGCCGATCTGCTTCAGGTTGTTCGTGCACTGGCTGCGTCGGGCCGCCTCGCGTGCCGACTGGACGGCCGGTAGCAGGAGCGCGATCAGGACGGCGATGATGCTGATGACGACCAATAATTCGATGAGCGTGAATCCGCGCCGACGTTGGGTCACGTGATGGACTCCCGTTGGGACTGTCGAGGCATTCATGCGCCGACGAACATCCTTTATCATCGAAGCCCGCCGACCGCGGCGCCCCGATGCCTCGCCCCTTCCATGAGCGTCGAAACCAGGCGATTTTGTCAAGGTATCGGCCTCGGGCACAAGATCCTTTTCGGGAACTCCCCCGGCAAGCCGCGATGCGATGCCCTCGAAGACCGTGATACCATGACACAGAGCAATATGAAGGGTCGACCGGCATTGGCAAGGCCTCGGCAAAGAAAGCGGTGTTCCTGGGGAATCTTCCTCTTGGCCCTGGCCGTTTCCGGCTGCGGAGAGCCGGCGACGCCGACCTCGCTCGTGCCCGAATCCGCGGTCGCCCGGCAGGCGCTGGAACGCGCCCTGGAGTTCTGGAAGGAAGGGCGGCCGACGGGCAGGGTCGAGCCGACGACGCCTCGGCTCCAGGTGGTCGACGCCCATCGCAAGCCGGGCCAGGCCCTCGCGAGTTATCAGATCGTCGCGGAGGCGGTCACGCCTCGCGAGCGGACTTTCAGCGTCAAGGTCGTCCTCGACAATCCGCAGGAGGAGGCCCTCGTGCGATTCCTGGTGATGGGCGCCGACCCGATCCTGATCTTCCGCCAGGAGGATTTCGACCTCATGATGCACTGGGAACACAAGATGGAGCCGAGGGCCGAGGATGGCCCCGACGCCCCGGTGGCTCCTGGCCCTTGAGTTTGTTCGCACACTGCCCTCTCGACAGGACCGAGGACCGTTTCATGTCCGTGCCCGACGCATCACCGAGTCCCCCCGGGAGGTCGTTCGGAGCCGGGGCCTCCCGGAGCCTGGCCTGGGCGTTGAAGGCGGCCTGGGTCCGTGCCCGATTCTTCGCGGCACTGGTCGTGGCGTTCGTCGTCGTGGGGCGCTGGGACGACTTCCGCACGTACTGGGATCGCTGGACCGCCCCCGCCGCTCGCGACGCGGCCATGGGGGCCATCTCCGCCGATACCGAGTATTTCTGCCCGATGGAGCCGGGCGTCGTCTCCGACTGGCCGGCCAAGTGCCCCATCTGCCACATGGCCCTGGTCAGGCGCAAGAAGGGTGACATGGGCCCCTTGCCGAACGGCGTGATCGCCCGCGTCCAGCTCTCGCCCGAGCGCGTCATGCTCGCGGGCGTCCGGACGGCCCCCGTCCGCTTCCTGCCGCTGGTTAGGTCGATCCGCCTGGCCGGCCCTTTGACGACGCAGGACGGCCGTCGCCAGCTCTCGGCCGAGATCGGCGCCGACGATGCCAACTGGCTCGAACCCGGGCAGGAGGCCGAGGTCCGTCCCGACCCTCCCGACGGCTCGGAACCGAGGCGAGGCAAGATCCTCGCCTCGGAGCAGGGGACCCGCGTGACGATCGAGCTGGCCGAGCCAGGCGTCCTGCCCACGAAATACGCCACGGCCGTCGTGAACGTCCCGATCGCCGAGCGCGAGCCGTTCCGCTCGATGCCGCGAGGCTTGCCGCCGATCCGCAAGGGAGAGCCGAGGGCCGTCTACGTCTGCCCCGAGCATGCGGCCGAACCTCGGCTCGAAGCCGGTCGTTGCCCCAGAGATGAGAACGTGCTGATCCGCGTCGCGCTGAGCGCACAGCAGAAAGTCGGCTGGTGGTGCCCGATGCACCCGGGCGTCACGGCCGAAGTCGCGGGGTGCGAATGCCAGGAATGCGGCGGGATGAAGCTCCTGCCCAGGGTTGTTTCGTATTGCCCGCCCGGGCAGGTGCTCGCCGTCCCCGAGTCGGCCGTGATCGACACCGGTGCGCGTCGGCTCGTCTACGTCGAGAGCATGCCCGGGACCTTCGACGGGGTCGAGGTCCGCCTCGGGCCCCGCTGCGGCACGTCCTACCCTGTCGTGAGCGGCCTCGAAGCGGGGTGGCGGGTCGCCGAGGCCGGCGCGTTCCTCGTCGACGCCGAAACCCGCCTCAACCCGAGCCTTGCGGCCGCATACTTCGGGGCCAACGCCAATCGGGGCGAGTCGCCTTCCGTCGAGCCCCCCTCCATTGGTGTCGCTACGAGCGGATCCGCGAAGAAGGAGACGCTGGCGCTGGAGGGGTTATCGCCCGCCGATCGGGCGCTCTCCCTGGCCCAGAAGATCTGCCCGGTGACCGGCAAGCCGCTGGGATCGATGGGGACTCCCGTTCATTTGGACGTCAAGGGCCGAGGCCTCCTGATCTGCTGCGAGGGCTGCACGGACGCCTTGAAATCCAACCCGGACAAGTATCTCGCGAAGCTCAAGCCCACGCCGGCCCCATCATCCCCCGTGCACCACAAATGATCGACCGAATCATCGCCTTCTCGATCGAGCGTCGATGGGCGGTCATCCTCGTGAGCCTGGCACTCGCGATTGCGGGAGCTTTTGCGATCCGGGTCACCCCGATCGACGCGATCCCGGATCTCTCCGAGGATGGCGTGATCATCTACGCCGACTGGCCGGGGCATGCGCCTCGCGAGGTCGAGGACCAACTGACGTACCCCCTGGCCCTGGAACTTCAAGGCTTGCGCGGGGTCCGCTCGGTCCGCTCCTCCAGCGACTTCGGCATGTCCACGATCCACGTCATCCTCGACGGCGAGACGACGGTCGCCGAGGGGCGCCGCCGCGTCGGCGAGCGGCTGGCCAGGGCGAATGCGACCTTGCCCCCAGGCGTCGTGCCGAAGCTCGGGCCCGACTCACCGGCGACCGGACAAATTTACTGGTACAGCCTCGAAGGCAAAGGGATCGACCTCGGCCGGTTGCGGGCGGTGCAGGACTGGTTCGTGAAGCCGCAACTTGCTTCGGTTCCGGGTGTGGCGGAGGTCGCCAGCGTCGGCGGCTATCCCATCGAATATGTTATCTCCGTCGATCCGTTGCGGCTCCGCGCCCGAGGCATCACGCTCAAGGAAGTGGAGGACGCGATCGCGCGATCGAACTCCTCGGTTGGCGGGCATGTGATCCATAAGGGGAACGCCGAGTACCTTGTCAGCAGCAACGGCTGGCTCGGCACCGGGACGCCGGAGAATGCCGAGGCCGTCGTGCAGGACCTCGAAGCCATCGTCCTGGCGACCCCCGATGGCCAGGCCATCCCCTTGAAGGATGTCGCCAACGTGGTGATCGGCCCGGGGCCGAGGCGAGGGATCCTGGAGAAGGACGGCAGTGAGATCGTCGGCGGGGTCGTACTCATGGCCTCGGGCGAGAATCCGCTCGAGGTCACGCGGAGGCTCAAGGCCCGCATCCACGAACTCGAGGCTGGCCTGCCCTCAGGGGTTTCGATCCTCCCGTTCTACGACCGAACCCCCTTGATCGAGGGGGCGATCCATTCGGTCCGCGACACGATCGTCGAGGCCATCATCACGGCGACGCTCTGCGTGCTGCTCGTGCTTTTTCACCTGCGGACCTCGTTCGTCATCGCGGTGACGCTGCCGCTGACAGTCCTGGGATCGTTTCTTTTGATGTTCATGCTCAGGCGTCTTGGTGTGGTCGACATCCAGTCGAACATCATGAGCCTCGCCGGGATCGCCATCTCGATCGGAGTCCTCGTGGATTCCTCGGTGGTGATGGCCGAGAACGTGATGCATCGGCTCCGCGAGCGATTCGGCAATCGGCCCGCCCGCGGCGACCTGCGCATCGTGGTCTTGCCGGCCTGTCGCGAGGTCGGCCGGCCCATCTTCTTCTCGATCCTCATCATGCTCCTCTCGTTCCTGCCCGTGTTCGCCCTGGGGGGGATCGAGGGGAAGATGTTCCACCCCCTGGCGTTCACCAAGACGCTCGCCCTGGTGACGGTCGCCGCTCTCGCCGTGACGCTCGTGCCGGCCCTCTGCTCGCTGCTCATCCGGGGCCGGATCCGCGGCGAGCGGGCGAGCCCACTCGTGCGAGGGGTGATCGACGTCTATCGACCCGTCCTGACGTATTTACTCGACGCTCCGGGGCCCCTCGCCTGGGTCATCGGTATGACCTTCGTTTTGGGACTGGCCCCGTTGGGGAGCCGCCCGATCCTGCTGGCGAGTCTCGGGCTAGCAATCGTCTCGGTCGGGCTCGTGGTGAAGGGGCGGGCCGGTCGGGTCGCCGCGGTGATCTCGCTCGTGCTGGCGGGGCTGGTCGCCGAGTCGAGCATGAAGCCGATCGCCCGCGAGTTCCTCGTGCCGATGGACGAGGGGATGGTGATGGACATGCCGATCACCGTGCCGAGGGCCTCGGTCGCGCAGTCGGCCGATGACCTCAAGGCCCGCGACATGATCCTCTGCCGGTTCCCCGAGGTCGACATGGTCGTCGGCAAGGCCGGCCGAGCCGAGACAGCCACGGACCCCGCCCCCATGGATATGATCGAGACGATGGTCAATTTCCGCCCCAGCGTGCTGTGGCCCCGACGGGCCATCGCCCCCCGCGATGCGAACCGGCTCCTCTCGCGTATCCTCGACGAGCTTGTGGTCCGACGCATCACTCGACCTCCCGCCAACCGCCGCGCAACCCTCGACGCGAGCCAGGTCGACGTTTCCCCCCGCTTCGACGTGCAGATGCGAGAGTATGCGTACTTGAAAAATGTCGAGTTCCTTCGAGATAAAGCAGCCGCGTTGGGCCGTCCCTCTCACGACGGCCTCACCTCTTCGCAACTCGCGCTCTGGCGTGAGCATGTCAAGGCACTCGACGCCGACCTCGTTGACCGCGGCGCATCCGTCTACGTCAGGCTCGCGGTCGAGGACCTCGTGACCCGCCTGGGGGCGATCGACCCCGAGGTCGCCGAGGCCCTCAGCCGGCTCCGCAAGCATCGCGAGAAGCCGACCGTCGTGGCCTTGCACCACGGCTCTGGAGGCGGCGGCCATGGCATGACGCGGGCTCTGCAAGCCCCGGACCTGCCGCCTGCCCCGCAACTCGAAGTGGTTCAGCAAGCCCTGGTCTCCGAGCTGGGCCGAACCCTCGTCCTCTGGCGCAAGGATCGGTCGGAGCTGCTCGGCTTCGGCTCCGAGTTGGATCGCGCGGTGCTGGTCCCCGGCTGGTCGAACATCTGGACGATGCCGATCCAGAACCGGGTCGACATGCTGGCCACCGGCGTGAACACGAGCGTCGGCGTTCGCGTGCTCGGCCGGAGCCTCGACGAGGTAGTGGCCGTTTCAGAGGCCATCGCCTCGGAGTTGAAGAAGGTCCCGGGGGCCGTCGACGTCGTCGCCGACCCGATCCGGGGCAAGGGCTACCTCCAGATCAAGCCCGACCGCGCCAGGGCCGCGAAGCTCGGCGTCCGGATCGGCGACCTGAACGATATGGTCGAGACCGCGCTCGGCGGCAGGGTCGTGACTTCGACGGTCGAGGGTCGCGAGCGGCATCCGGTCCGGGTTCGCTACGCCCGCGACTTTCGCGAGGACGAGGAATCGGCCCGGAGCATCCTGGTACCGACGGCGACGAAGGGCACCGACGGTCGGCCTCGATTCGTGACGCTCGAGGAGGTGGCCGACATCCGGATCGCGGAGGGGCCGGCGACGATCAAGGGAGAGGACGGGCTCCTGCGTAATTATGTCCGACTGAATGTGCGGGGCCGGGGCGTCGTCGACTTCGTGGACGAGGCTCGTCGGGTTGTCGCTTCGAAAGTGAGCCTGCCCACGGGCATCGCGGTCAACTGGACCGGCCAGTTCGAGCACGAGGTCCGGGCCCGCAACACGCTCGTCGTGATCGTCCCGGTGATCCTCCTGCTGATCTTCGGGATCCTCTACTGGACCTATCACGACCTGATCGACGCGGCGTTGATGCTCATGGCCGTCCCGGGAGCGATTGCGGGGGGCGTCTTCTTCCAATGGCTGCTGGGGTTCCCGTTCTCGGTCACGGTCTGGATCGGCTATCTCGCCTGCTTCGGCATGGCGACCTCGACCGGCATCATCATGCTCGTCTACCTGCGCGACGCGGTCGAGCGGCACGGCGGCCTCGAGTCCTTGACGCCGGATGCCTTACGCCTGGCGACGCTCGAAGGGGCGGTCCACCGACTTCGACCCAAGCTCCTGACCGAAGGCACCACGATCCTCGCTCTCGCCCCGGTCCTCTGGGCCGACGGGCCGGGAGCCGATGTCATCCGTCCCATGGCGGCTCCCGTCCTTGGAGGGCTGCTCGTGGCCGACGAGGTGATCGACCTCCTCTTGCCCGTCCTCTTCTATCAGGTCCGGCTCCGCCGCTTGAAGCGCCTCGCCCTACGACCGGAAGTCCCTGACCTCCAGGCCGTCCCCGCAATGAAAGAGGACGCGTAACGCCTTCGATCCGACCCCCGTGGATGGGTCTTCTCTCCGGCGTTACGCGTCGTCCGTGGGCCCAGGACGTTTCAAGCAAGGCGTACTCTGGACCGGGGCCGAGCCCGTTGGATTTTCTTGATCACGTCCCATCGGTCATTTCGCCGATGGGTTCTGCGCGGTCTTCGCCGGGGTAGGCTCCTGCGAGAAGGAGTCGAAGAAGATGTTGTCGCGTTCCAGGCGGAGCTGGAACCCGTTGGAGACGCGCGTCATGTAGTTGCCCCAGCATGCGTTGTAGATGACGCCCAGGGCGAGGTCGTGGCCGAAGTCTTTGTCGAGAGAGCGGATGTCGTCGGTGTTGACCGTCCAGGGGGCCCGCGTCAGCTTGCGGGCATAGGCGAAGGCCCGCTGCTCGGCCGGGGGGAAGCTCGACCAGTCGTCGCCCGCGAGGATCTTGGTCCGCTCGGCGATCTCGGGCTTGGAGAGCCCGGCGACCTCCAGCAGCATCTCGCAGTGCCCCATGCAGTACGTGCAGTTGATCGCCCGGGTGATGACCCAGAAGAGCGTGTTGGCGAAGACGGGGTCGAGCCGCGACTTTTCCGTGCTCCCCGCGCGAGACCGGCCGCAGGCCATCCAGGCCGAGGCCAACTCCGGCTGATAGCCGGAGCAGACGAGGTTCCAGATGATCCGCGTTGGCTTGGGCTCGGCCTTGGGGACGCCCGCCGGCCAGTCGCGATAGACCTCTTCATAGGTCGGCTCGGCGACGCGGCTCGTCTTGGCTCGCTGGTGCTCCAGGCGATCCTGGAGCTCGTCATAGGTGATGCCGATCCATTCGAGGTCGTCTTCCACGAGGTCATTGCCCGTCGGCTTCGGCAGCGTCGAGGGCTGGCTCGCCTGCCTCGGTGGTCGGGTGCCGGCTGGTTCCTGGATCACAACGACTTCCACGGGGGGCAGCGGCCCGTTCGGCTCGATGGCCGCGCCGAGGCTGAGCATGAGCCGATCCTGGAAGTTGGAGTAGGCCATCAGGATGACCATGCCCGCGACCTTCTTCTCGCCATATTTCACGACGAGCGAGCGGAATTCGTCGTCGGAGACGGTCGAGGAGGCGACGGTCATCTTGCGGGCGAACTCGACCGCGGCCTTCTCGGAATCGGATAGGGCCGTCCAATCGCCTCTACGAAGCGCGTTGAGGGCGGCCTCATCGAGCCCGGCGCGCTTCGCGTCGGTGAGGGCGTAGGCTTCGGAGTACGCACAATGGTTCGCGTGAGCCGTGACCCATCGCATGCTGGCCCGCAGCTTGGGGTCGAGCGGGCTGTGGGCGCGGTGGACGAAGTCGAGCCGCAGGAGCGAAGCCGCCAGCCGAGGGGCCGGGCCGGCGAGGATCCTCGCCCAGGACGGGAGCGGCTCGGGCTCGCGTTTCTCGATCGGCAGGCGTTTCCAGGCCTCGTCATTGTCCAGGGGCGAGAATCCGAGCACCGCCGCACCGCCCGCGCCTTCGCGAGGGGGATCGGCCTGGACGAGGGTCGGGAAGAGCCCGACCCCCGCCAGCGCCAGCAGGGTCCATGTTCCAGTCCGAGTCATGCTGATGAACCTCGCGCGTGGGGATGAGAGGATCTCACTCGGTTGATCCGTCAGTCGTCAGGACTTCGGTGACGCGGTGGCCGCCGCGGGAGGGGCCGGGACCTTGTAGAAGTCGAAGAAGACGTTGTCCCGCTCCAGGGGGAGCTGGAATCCGTCGGAGACCCGGGTCATGTACAGGCCTCGGCAGAGCCAGAAGAAGGTGGCCATCGCTTTATCGGGCCCGAGGTCTTGCTCGAGGGTCTTGAAGTCCGCCGAGTTCAGCTCCCAGGGGGTCTTGGAGAGCTTGCGGGCGTAGGCGTAGGCGCGTTGCTCGGCCGGCGGGAAGCACGACCAGTCGTCGCTTGCGAGGCGTCGAGTGCGCTCGGCGATCGCGTCCTTATCGAGTCCGGCGACTTCGAGCAGCATCTCGCAGTGCCCCATGCAGTAGTTGCAGCGGATGGCGCGGGTCTGGATCCAGAAGAGACTCTCCTCGAAGACGCGGTTGGGCTTGGCCTCGGCCCACATGGTCCGTGTGCTCACGCTCCAGGGGATGGCCAGCTCAGGCACATAACCCGAGCAGACGAGGTTCCAGCGAATCCGGGTCGGCCGCGAGGCGAGGGCGGGGGGGAGGTTCTTCTTGACCTCCTCCCAGGCCGGGATTGGCAGGCGAGGGGTGCGATCCCTCTGGCGCTCGAGCCGGGACTGGAGCTCGTCGAACGAGAGCTGCGACCATTCCGGGTCGCGCTCGACGACCGTCTCGCCCGAGGTCAGCAGGCGGGGGACGTCTGGCTGGGCCGGCAGGACGGGCGTCGCCTGGAAGGCGGTCGGGGCGAACTTCACGTCCAGCGGAGGCAGCGGCCCGTTCGGCTCGACGGGCAGGCCGAGCCCCAGCACGATGCGGTCCTGGAAGTTACCGTACGCGGCCAGCAAGACCATCGCCGCGACCTTCTTGTCGCCGAAGCGGGCCCGGAGCCGGGCGAAGAGATCGTCGGGGATCGTCGGGGCGGCGACCGTCAGGAGCCGGGCAAACTCGAGTGGCTCCCGATCCGCCTCGGGCCAGACCTCCGGGTTCCCGGTCAGCACCTTCACCGTGGACTCATCGGCCTCAGCCCGGAGCAGGTCGGCGATCGCGTACGCTTCCGAATAGGAACAATGGTTCGAATGAGCGATCATCCAGCGCATCTTGGCCCGAAGAATTGGATCAAGCGGGCTTTTTGTCCGATGCGCATAGTCGAGCTCGAGCATGGCCGCGGCGGTCCGGGGCAGGCGCGTGGCGACGGCGGCCGCCCAGCTCGGCAGCGGCTTCCCCTCGCCATGTTCCGTCGGGGGCAGCTTCTTCCAGCAATCGGCGTCGTTCAGCGGGACCACGGCGGTGGGCCCGGCGCTCGGCGCGGCGGCCCGTCCTATGGTGGGGAACATCGAGGCCCCGAAGATGAGCAGGATCGCGGGCTTCTTGATGGAGAACATCGTATGTGGCTCGCAATGTTACGAGGAAGAAGGACTTACTGATGTGTGCTCGGCGAGGCCCTCATGATCGGTGAGGGCCCCGATCCGTTGCGCTTTGGAATGAGGGCTCAGAGGGGGGCGCGTAGCACCGTCCGCGCAGGGGTGAGGCTCACGGTGTAGCGAACCTTGTGGCGGACGTCCTTCCCCTTGGGATCTCGGAGCCAGAGCTCGACGGGGATCATGAGGTCGAAGCCGGCCGACGAGGTCGTGCCGGCGACCTCATACTTGGCGAGCTTGTAGCCGGCCTGCCAGTCGGGGTCGGCCACGGTCGTGGACGGGCTGATGTTGCTCGCCTCGTCGACGCTCCGGCCGTCGTGCCAGGCGTCCAGGACCGTCACCAGCGCCTTGCGGGCGAGGTCGGGGTCTGCCTCTTTGGGCCCCCCGCAGGCGATCGGGATGATCGCGAGCAGCAGGGCCGCCAGGCAACACGGCGTCGAGAACTTGCGTGAACCTTGCATCGGAGGATTCCTCGTCGTGGGCCCTGGGGATCAGTAGGCGTCGGAACTCACGACCTCTCCGCCGTTGCGCGAGCCGATGGCCCGCCAGATCTGGAGGTTGACCGAGTCCTTGATGAATCGGACCGAGCCGTCGCAGAAGCCGACGTTGACGCCCCCCGGGTGGTAGCTGTTGGCCGAGTTCATGATGCGTCCCGGAGGGAAGATGCATGAACGCTTGTTCGGGACGTTGACGTGGTTGTACATGGCCGAGGTGCTTCCGGTCAGCCAGGGCACGCCCGCCGTCGAGAGCCCCTGGAAGGCCAGGTTCGAAGGCTGGAACGAGTAGCAGTCGGCGATGGCCTGATCGGGGGCCGACGGATAGGTCTTGGTCCAGAACTGGTCGGTCTTCTCGGTCCCGATGGCGTTGGACATGTCCCCCTTGGCGGCCTCGGCGAACGCCGCGGTACCGCTCGTGCCGTCGGTGATCTCGGCGATCCGTGTGCTGCTCAGCGGGTAGAACGGCCCGTTGAATGCCGGCAGGGAGGTGTTCAGCAAGTAGGGATCGCTCAACCCCTGGACGAACTGGATGCCGTTGCCGGAATTGGGGCGATAGTTCTCGCCCGCCTGGCCGGCCGGCAGCATCGTCTGGGGGTCGGTCGGGCAGATGAATGTGTTCACGAACGTGGCGATGGCGGTGTTATTGCCCGGGTCGCTGCGGAGGATGCTGTAGTTGATCGTGTTGTAGACGTTCATCTGTTCCATGTACGGCAGGAGCATGCTCAGGCCGGAGTATGACTTCGGCGAGGGGTAGCCGAAACCGGGCGAGTCCAGGCCCATGCTCATCGGGAAGCAGTTGAGCGTCGCGTGGTAGTTGTGCAACGCCAGTCCGATCTGCTTCAGGTTGTTCACGCACTGCGACCGGCGGGCGGCTTCGCGGGCGGCCTGGACCGCGGGGAGCAATAGGGCGATCAGGACGGCGATGATGGCGATCACGACCAAGAGCTCGATCAGCGTGAAGGCGGAACGCTTGGACCTCATGGTGAACTCCTTGAGCATGTGAATATGAGAACGATCTTGCATGACGGCAACGACGACGCTGGATAGGTTCGGCGGCGAGGGATCAATCGTAGGATAATATTCGATAACATTAACGTGAATTTATGATGGCGCAAAAATAGCCTAACCATAATTCCGTCGTTGCAGCGTGACGGCGATGGGTCCGCGAGGAGTTTGCCCGCGGGCTGCGCGTACCATCCCCCGAGGGCGCGAAACGCCGCACCCGAAGTCATGACCGTTCACGGTCATGAGCCGAAGTCGTTAAATGTCGATGGATAGACCCAGGGCGCAGGACGCCACGGTTATGTCCGTAGCCGAGGTGATCAATCAGGCCGGATTCCAGGCCCTTGCGGTGGCACGCTCTGGAGGTGACTGGCGCGCGGAGGCGCCAGTCACTTCGCGCGAAGAGGTGGCGCAAAGGTTGGATTCTAGGCCGGAATTCAGATCAACTGGCGAGGAGGGAAGGATGGCGGGGTGGACGATCGAGCGACGAACCCGCGTGGACGGGCCGGACTCGCCCTTCATCGCGGAGGGTGAAATAGCCGACCGCGTCGAACTCATGGGCGGCCGTGAGGCATCCCCACTGGTCGGTCCGCACGGACTCGGTCGAGGCCGGGACGACCGGGGGTTTGGGGGCCTCGGAGCAGGAGGGACCCGAGCAAGGCAAGCGACGCCCGGGTAGGGCCTCGTCAGGATGGGCCACATCCTTGCCCGAGCCCTTGAAAATCTCCAACCCGGTCATCGAGGCGATGTCGAGCGGGTTGGTATTGGCGGTTACATGACTCGTACAACCGGCCGAGGCGACCGTCGGTGAAATAAGTACGCCCGCCGCCAGCGACAGAAGTGTCGCGGCGTAGCGGACGAACGATCGCCAACGGATGAACGGTTTCATAGGGAAATTGATTCGCTGGCGGGCAATAGAACCTGGCCGCCTCAAGTTCGAGACTCGCCGAATCAGTCGAGTCTCTTAACACGTGACAATACCTTCGGCACAAGCATTTTGCAAGCGATTGAGGGCAAAAGAATTCGCGAGAATCCGCCTTCTGTAAGAATGGCAATCTCGCCGAATTCGTTCATTGTTTTGAGGTGAATTGTTATTCTGACGGGAGATCACAGCCGAGTCGAGCGAGAACTCTGGCCGAGTTCGGCCAAAATGCCCGAGTCGTCCTCATCGCAAGCCATCGCCAGGGCTGACCGGGGTATTACACGCAGGCGGGAAGCGAGATGCGTGGAGGAGATAATATAAACCCAAGCCTCAGAGGTGATTCGATTGTAAAATCATCTAATTAATAGAATGATATAGATTTGTACGAGTATTAATAGGTTTTCTTACAAATACCGACGCACTATTTCACTTGAACCTCAATCGGCACGACGTGGTGGATCATCACCGTCCTGAGGTCCTCATTGCGATGATCGGGCTGCGTGCGATCTCGGGCATCCGTCGCCCTCGCCATCAGGCGATAATGCCCGGCCCTCTCGGGGACCCGCCAGAACCAATCCCACAGCGTCCATGCGTGGCGGACGGGATCGCCGAGGAGCCGGGCCAATTGCCAATGTTCCCCGTCGTCGACGCTCACTTCGACCTGACGCACCATCGATTCGCCGGCCCAGGCCGCACCGAGGACGCGATATTCACCGCCGCGCAGGACGCTCTCGCCCATGGCCGGGCGGGCGATCTCCGCTTTCACGGCGTTCTCGGCAAGGGGCACAAGTGTGGGGATTCCCGAATGGCGTTCAAAGATCGAGTATTCGAGCGTCTGGAAGTAACCATTGAAGTGCCGATCGGTGACGACGATGCGAGACAGCCACTTAACCGAGGCCATCCCATACCAGCCCGGCACGATGGCTCGCAGGGGTCTGCCATGTTCCGGGGTCAGGACTTCGCCGTTCATCTCGTAGGCGAGGAACACGTCGTCGAGGGCCTTCACGAGTGGGATGCTGCGGGCGAAATGGATATCACCCGGCGTCTTCGGCTCCTCGTCGATCGTCCCGCGGTCTGCCCCCTCGAGGATCACCTCAAGAGCCCCGGGCTTGAGGCCGGCTCGGCTGAGGAGATCCCTGAGCGGCACGCCGGTCCATTCCGCATTGCTCACCGCCCCCGCTCCCCAGGGGATGCCCTTGGCCTTGGGCTCCAGATAGGCTCGCCCGTTTCCTGCGCACTCGAGCATGGCCGTCAGCACGTGCGATGGCATCCGCTTTATGTCCTGAATGCCGATCTCGATGGGCTTATCGATGGCTCCCTCGATCTTCAGCCGCCAACTCGAATCGCTGATCTCAGGAATGTCGAAATGATTGCGTACGTAGAACTTATTGTTTGGAGTGAGGAAGCCTTCGAGGTCCGAGAAGGGTGACTCCAGATTCTTGGGTTTCGACTCCCGGAGGATCAGGTCATGACTTTGCAGGTGGATGCCTCCTTGAGCATTCCTACGTTGCGGCGACGGATTCCGGATGCGTGTTTCGGGGTCTTCTCCCGGCTCGCCATGAACCGTCGGTGAGTTCTCTTCTCGCATCGGATATCCGGGACATGCCCGCCTTCGGTATCGAGTCGACTGGCTCCTCCGACGAGCCTTCGATCGCGAATCCAATGCCAGGCTGGGTGGATCTGCCTCGAAAGGCCCCTCGGCAGAATCGACCTTTTCTGAATGCCGGGGCTCGTCCCATCTTTCGCTATTCCTCCTCCCGTGCCTGGATGAGTTCGTCCACATTTCTGGCGTGCGTTCGGAAGCGGATGGCAACAATCACGGGATTCTGGCTCCAAGCTTCCCCCCCATGCAGGGTGAGCCAGAGGCTTCGGTAGGAGTCCACCGGTTTATCAAAGGGTCGGTCCGAGGCGGGCGACTGGTAGTTCCTCCAGCCGTTCCCGCCGGGTGCGCACTCAACGCCCTCCTCGATCGCGTCGGCCTCAGACAACTCCTGAAGTTTCTGCACCCGGATATCGAGCAACTCCAACGTCAAGCGGGACGCCCAGCGGGGCATGTGCAGCGGCGATCGCCAGCCTTCTCGGGCCGAGGTGAGCTTCGCGTTCGCGAGCGTTGATGTGAGGATCTTTCGCGGTAGGTCGGATGGCGATGCCCTGAAAACGACGCCGGCGGACTCAACCGTGAGGGAATCGAGCCTCCACGCCTCGCGGACCCATAACAAACAGGGTTGGCCCCCCTCCAACCGCTCCTTGAGGCTCAGCCAACGGCTCGAGGTCAGCCGACGCGTCTGACTCTTCCTGTTGGCGAGCAGCGCGTGAATCATCGGGGCGGAGAAAATGATCGTGCTGACGTACGGATTCATGCGGCATCCATCGAGTAGGCCGAAGGTCCCGCCGAATATCCCAATCTCATCCCGTCCAGTTTGCAAGCTTTGTAAGCACGAACTGCAATCACCTTGCGATATGACGCGGCCATCAAGTCGCAAATAGTAATGATGCAATGTTATGGGAGAGATGGGGGCAATGGGGTTTTCTGATGAGTGGCCACGGAATGGCTTAAGGCGATTCCTAAGGCCCGGCCGGAAGCACGGAAATCATTAACCTGTTTCGGGCTCGCCTTTTGCATAGGTTATCTCGTGTCAGTTGATGTGAAGTCATCGCGGAAAAGTCGCGATCGAGCGGGACGCCCATCGACACGGAGATGCTCTCAAACATGAAGATGACATGGCTGAGATGGCTCGCGACCTCGCTTCCCGTGGTGGGGCTAACGTCACCGGCGATCACGTTGGCTGGTGAACTGGCGCAGGATCGGCCGACCGGGCGGCTCGAGATCGTCGCTACCTTCGACGGGCCGATGCCGACGGGCGTGACAGTGTCCAGGACTGGGCGGATCTTCGTCAATTTCCCGAGGTGGGGCGACAAAGTTGACTTTACAGTCGCCGAACTGAAGCATGGCGAGGCCGTCGCCTTTCCCGGTGCCGAGATCAACCTTTCCGACGAGACCCATGCGAGCCGGCGGCTGATCTCGGTGCAAAGCGTCGTGGTCGACCCCCTCGACCGACTCTGGATCGTGGACACCGGCAGCATCGAGTTCGGCCCAACAGTGCCAGGTGGTCCGAAGCTCATTGGCGTGGACCTGACCACCGACAAGATTTTCAAGACGATTCTTTTCCCCGCCGACGTTGCCCTCACGACGAGCTACCTTAACGACGTACGCTTCGACCTCCGACGCGGCGAGGCGGGATACGCCTTCCTCACCGATTCCTCGGGGAATGGGCCGAATGGCATCATCGTCGTGGACCTCGAGTCCGGCAAGAGCTGGCGACGCCTCGATGACCACCCCTCGACCAAGGCCGAGTCGGGTTTTCTCCCGCTGATCGAGGGACTCCCGCTTCGTGAGACCAAGCTCTCGGGCGAGGAGAAGCCCCTGTCGCTTGGCTCCGACGGCATCGCCATCGGCCATGACGGCAAACGCCTTTTCTACTGCCCGCTGATCAGTCGCAAGCTCTATAGCGTGAGCATCGACGCACTCGTCGATGGTCGCCAGAGCGATGAACAGGTGGCGAAGACCGTCATCGATCACGGCGAGAAGGGGGCGTCCGACGGCCTGGAGTCGGACGACAAGGGGAGGATCTACGCCACGAATTACGAGCAGAATGCGATCGTCCGACGCCTTGCCGATGGCTCCATCGAGACCATCGTCCACGACCCGAGAGTCCTCTGGCCCGATACGCTCTCGGTCGCCGCCGATGGCTACCTCTATTTCACGGCAAACCAACTCCATCGCCAGGCCGCTTACAACAAGGGGAAGGACCTCCGCCAGAAGCCTTATGTCCTCTTCCGAACCCCGATCGACTCCGAACCTGTGAGGCTCATCCGCTGATGGACCTCTTCGGAATGCGACCGCATAAATCATTACATCATTGCTAGGAGTGGCAACATGAACGAGATGAGAGTTGCACGCGGGTTGGGCTGGTTCAGTCTCGGCCTCGGCCTGGCCGAGGTCGTCGCGGGCCGACACATAGGCCGGGCCCTGGGAATGGAAGATAAGAGTTGGTTGCTGCGGGCCTTCGGCGTTCGCGAGATGGCCGCCGGCGTGATGATCCTGGGATCGGAGCAGCCTCGTGCCGGCGTCTGGGCGAGGGTTGCCGGAGACGCCCTCGATTTGGCCGCCCTTGGCTCTGGGTTCACCGAGGACAACCCGAAGAAGGAGAACCTCGCCGCCGCGATTGTGACGGTCGCCGGCATCACCGCGCTCGACTACTGGTGTGCCCGTCGCCTCCACAGCGGGCGTCCCCACGGCTCACTCCGCACGCATCGCGAGAACGTGGCCGATGGGTCGAACCCCCACTATCGCGACAGCCCTGAAGTGGCGCCGGGCAAGTAAATACACAAGCTCAACATCCCAGACCCAGGACAACGAGGATCCACCATGAGAGCGCTCTGCTGGCACGGGAAGAGCGACGTCCGCGTCGATACCGTCCCCGACCCGACGATCGAAGATCCGCGCGATGTCATCATCAAGATCACGACCACCTGCATCTGCGGCTCCGACCTCCACCTCTACGACGGCTACATGCCGACGATGGAACCCGGCGACGTCATCGGTCACGAGCCGATGGGCGTCGTCGTCGAGGTCGGCAAGGACGTGAAACGCCTCAAGAAAGGCGATCGCGTGGTCGTCCCGTTCACGATCTCCTGCGGCGAATGCTGGTACTGCAAGCGGACCGAGTATTCCCTCTGCGACACGAGTAACCGCAACGCCGAGATCGCCCGTAAGGCCATGGGGCAGTCGCCCGCGGGGCTCTTCGGTTATTCGCACATGCTGGGCGCCTACCCCGGCGGGCAGGCTGAATACCTGCGAGTGCCTTATGCTGACGTCGGCCCGGTCGTGATCCCCGACGAACTTCCCGACGAGCAGGTCGTCTTCCTCTCCGACATCTTCCCCACCGGCTACATGGGGGCCGAGAACGCCCAGATCCAACCCGGCGACACCGTGGCAATTTGGGGCTGCGGGCCCGTCGGCCAGTTCGCGATCCGGAGCGCCTGGATGCTCGGCGCGGGGCGGGTCGTTGCCATCGACACTGTCCCCGAACGCCTGGAGATGGCCCGGCAGGGGAAGGCCGAGACGATCGACTTCGAGAAGCAGGATGTTTATGAGACTTTGATGGAGATGACCAAGGGGCGGGGTCCCGATAGCTGCATCGACGCCGTGGGGGCCGAGGCCCACGCCGGCGGCAGTTTCGATGCGGTGCTCGACAAGGCGAAGGCCTCTGTCGGACTGGCTACCGACCGACCTAACGTCCTTCGCGAAGCGATCATGTGTTGTCGCAAGGGGGGCACGGTCTCAATCCCCGGTGTCTACGTCGGATTCCTCGACAAGATCCCCATGGGCGCGGCGATGAACAAGGGGCTCACGCTCAAGATGGGCCAGACGCACGTCCAGCGCTATACCAAACCCCTGCTGGAGAAGATCCAGAAGGGCGAGATCGACCCATCCTTCGTCATCACCCACAAGATCCCGCTCGAGGAGGCACCTGGAGCTTACAAGACCTTCCGCGACAAGAAAGATAAATGCATCAAGGTCGTCCTGAAACCTTGATGTCACTTCAGGGAAGAATCACTTGCTCATCCCCCGGTTCTACTGCGGGGGGATGAGTTTGTTTCGAAGGGACAACGGCCGACGTGTCGCCGCCGGCCGCTGGAGCTTGAAATTCGGGGTCGATCATGAGAAGGAGGGAGCCGGGGGCAGCGAGCCGAAATTGAGCGGGCGGCTTGGTTCGCCGGAACGATGTCCCCCCGTGTGGACGACGTCGACCGTGCAGACATAGAGTCGCACGCCTTGCAAGAGCGGACCCGGTTCGGAACTGCATCGGACGATCCGCAGGTGTCCGGTGGGGAAGCCAGCGAATGGTCGGTCGTTGTGACAGCCCTGCACGCCGGCCCGAATTTCGTCGGAATGACCGACCTCGACCCTGCGGCAGCGGATTGACGTATCGTCGCCGAAAGCCTGGCAAACGGCTTCCTCGAAAGGCCGGAACCGGAGCTTCGGCGGGGTCGCGAGGTCCGTTGGCGTCGCGGCATTGGCACGCTGGCCCAGGCCGAGGGGCAGCGCGCAGGCAATTGCGGATAGGATCGATCTGCGATTGTAGGGCATGCGTGTGGATCCTTCGATTGGATGGCATCCGGCATTCCCGGACGAAGGAAGCTGGGCCGGGAGCCGGCGACAATGTGTCGGCTCCCGGCCTTCGAGATCACGGATCGAACCAGGCTTATCGCTCGGCGTTGGCGCGTTCCCAGAAGCGGATCTTCCGGCAGGCGGCGAGGAAGGCCTCGCTGTCGGCGGCGGCGTTCAGGGGGATGAAGCCTTCATCGAGGGCCTCGGCTACGCCCGCTTTCTCCAGCAGGGGTGTCGCGGTGGCGGCGTAGCCGATGAATTTGCGGTGTGCCGTGGCGTCCGCGACGAAGTCGCGTGCGGCCGGGAGGGTCGCCAGGAGTGCGGCTCCTTCCTTGGACGGGAGGATCGCCACGGCGTCGAAGACCACCGAGGGGCCGCCTTCGAGCTTCTCGTCGGCGTCGTGCCAGGCTCCCGCCGAATCCTTGACGCCGCCGACTTCGGGCGCGATGAGCTTGAGCATCGCCCCTTCGGCCTTGAGGGCTTTCTCCAGGGCGGCCAGCACGCCGGCATCGACCCCGTCGGTGACGAGGGCCCCGACCTTGCGACCGGCGAAGCTCTTGGGCCCGTTCTTGATGATGCTCAGGGCAGGGGAGGGCTTCAGGTCCTGCCGCGTCGGTCGCGCGGCCGTGGCGGGCTTGGGCATTTCCTTGAGCCGGAGATTCCTGGCGACGGTCTCGGCGAGCTTGGCGTCGATGTTCAGGAGGTGAGAGACCATCCTCGACCGGATCGCCGGGGTCTCCACCTTGCTCAACTCGAACGACAGGGCATTCGCGATGTGCGTCTGCTCCAGCGGCGTCTGGCTGATGTAGAACTGGCGGGCCTGACTGTAGTGGTCGGAGAACGTCTCGGAGCGCGCCCGGACCTTGGTCGCGGCGATCGGCTCGGGGTACGACCGGAAGCCTTCCGCGGGATTCTCGCGCGGACCGCCCCCTTCGCCCCGCGAGTTGGGCTCGTAGTTGACCCTCCCTTTCGGATTGTGCATGGCCATGTGGCCATCCTGCTGGAAGTGCGCGAACGGGCACTTCGGCGCATTGATCGGGATGTGCGTGAAGTTGGGGCTCCCGAGCCGCTTCAACTGCGTGTCGAGGTACGAGAAGTTGCGGCCTTGCAGGAGCGGGTCGTCGGTGAAGTCGATCCCCGGGACCACGTTCTGCGTGCAGAAGGCGACCTGCTCGGTCTCGGCGAAGAAGTTGTCGACGCGGCGATCGAGCACGAGCCGGCCAACCACCTGGATCGGAACCTGCTCCTCGGGGATGAGCTTCGTGGCGTCGAGGACGTCGAACTCGAACTTCTCGACGAACGCGTCGTCGAAGAGTTGCAGGCCGAGCTCCCAGACCGGGTAGTCGCCGGACTCGATGGCCGTCCAGAGGTCGCGTCGGTGGAAGTCCGGGTCGGCGCCGTTGATTTTCACGGCCTCGTTCCAGACGACCGACTGGAGCCCTTGCTTCGGCTTCCAGTGGAATTTGACGTAGGTCGATTTCCCTTCGGCGTTCACGAGCCGGAAGGTGTGGACGCCGAAGCCTTCCATGAACCGGAACGAGCGCGGGATCGTCCGGTCGGACATGATCCACATGACCATGTGCATGCTTTCGGGCGAGAGCGAGATGAAGTCCCAGAAGTTATCGTGTGCCGTCTGCGCCTGGGGGAAGCCCCGGTCTGGCTCCTGCTTGGCGGCGTGGATCAGGTCCGGGAACTTCATCGCGTCCTGGATGAAGAAGACGGGGATGTTGTTCCCGACGAGGTCCCAGTTCCCCTGCTGGGTGTAGAACTTCACGGCGAAACCGCGGACGTCGCGAGCGAGGTCCGCCGAGCCTTTATTGCCGGCGACCGTCGAGAAGCGGACGAAGACCGGCGTTTTCTCTCCCGTTCGCTGGAAGAGATCTGCGCGGGTGAGGTCCGTCAGCGGCTTGTAATTCTCGAAGTAGCCGTGCGCCCCGAAGCCTCGGGCATGCACGACGCGCTCGGGGATCCGTTCGTGGTCGAAGTGGAAGAGCTTCTCGCGGAAGTGGAAGTCTTCCAGCAGCGTTGGCCCGCGGGCCCCGGCCTTGAGCGAGTTCTGGTCGTCCGAGACGGGGATGCCCTGCTGCGTGGTCATCGTGGGGTGCTTGGAGTCGGCCGTCTGATGGGTCTCGCCACCAGGGCCGACCGTCACCTCATCGGCACCAAAGCGTGCTGCGGTGCGTGCGTCGTCTTTCGCCTCGGCCATTCGCGTATTCCTTCTTACGGTGGGTCCAGTCCGTCGATGCGCAGGTGGGAGTATCAAGGGGTGCTGCGGCAAGCCTTGTGCCAAAGACGGATCCGGAGCGGCCGAGCGGCTTACGGCGAGAAATCATCGAGTGCTCCCGCGATAAGGAAGAGTCCTCCTTCACAGGCGGGCTTACATGCTGAGTTGGACGGCGATTCTCCGGATGTGGAAAGCCCCTTCGAGGTGGCGATATCCCGTGTCGGATCTCGCCTCGACGAAGGGGCTCAACTCACATTTGAGGTTTTCGCCGGCCTTGAGGAACGTTCGGGACGAGACGATCCCGTCGATCCTCGGCGAAGGGCTCAGGCTCGATCAGGGAAAGAATCGAGGGACGTTGATGTTGTAGAATTCTTGTTCGAGCATCTCGAGGGCCAGGGCGAAGTTCAGGATCAAGAGGTCGTTTTGCGGGGAACGCGTGCCCAGTTGGTAGGTCAGGGGCGGGCCGCCGTTCAGGCTGGCGATGTAATTGCCGGCGGCGGAGGCGACATCGTTCGGGAAGAGGAGCGGCTGGAAGGCACTCTCGTCGGGCACGAGAGGCTGGTTGACGAGCGTGGTCAGATAGCCCGCATGCCGGCCCTCGACGATCGCGATCCTCGCGGCGATGGAGAGGCTGCCCGGGTCGAGGATGAAAGGGGCTGCCGCCGGATAGGCCCCGGTTCCGACGCTCTCGAAGGTGGCGGACATGCTGATGAACTGGTTGAGGTTGGCGGCCCGCAGGTTCTTGAACGTGGGCCGAGGCCGGGCCGAGCTGCCGAGGGCATTGAGCAGGAACGCGACGTGCTCATTCTCGTCAGACTGGATCTCGTGGAAGTTGTTGTAGTTGATACCCGTCGCCTGGGACCGGGAGGAGTTCGACACGATCAGGCCGGTGGCCGCCGTCGTGACCGCGGCCGACTTGCGGATGAAGCGGCGGCGCGAGGAAACCTGGGGAGGCTCGTCACTGGCGATGGCCTCTTCGGTGGCCTTAGGATTCACACCAGCAAGAATCTCGTCCGATTGGGTGGTAAACGTCCGCATATCAGTCGCTCCGAATCAAAGGTGATGAATTCAAGGCGTACGATCCCCCAGCCCAACTTCGACAAAGTCGGTGTATTGATGTCTGTCGACATCCTTATTAAAGGATCGGGAGGGATCGCAAGCCGCGGAACACCAGGGTCATGCCCTGGATTTACCATCGAGTCAGGATCAATCTTCCGGGACTGGGCACCGGAGAGTTAGTGGGATCGCAGAAGGACGGACCATGTATCCGGCTTTTGCCGATGGTCATGGCCCTAACGCGACGGTCTCGAACGATTCTCTACGGCTCCGGGGAGATGGAGGTGGATGAGGACTTGTGGTTGTCGAGGGCCTTTGCAAAGGCCAGGAGACCTGTCCTCTGGCATCAATTGGAACAATGAATGTGCAGTCCATCAGCCTTGCACCTCGGATGAACGGCAAGCCATTAAACGCCAGTTGCGATGCAGGTCTCGCGATCGTTATTGCAAAGCCTCGACTCCAGGATCGCTTCGAGATCAAACGCCTGCAATTGGCCTCGAGCTACATCCCGGCCACGTTGGGGGGATTTTTGTGTTCCGCATGTCTCGTACCATCGAATTTCTTCGTAATGCTCGTTTTGTCGATTTGTCCGGTGTTTTTGTTTGGACGTGAATGAGACACCTTTTCGCGGGGCCTCATTCCCTTGCCACTCTGGCCGAATGTGTCGGCGTCGCTCCTCGGACGGTACGTGGCGTCTGCCAACTTCCCATTTCTCGGCAGTCTTTATCGCTTCGAAGTTCCAGTGGCCTCTGTCAATGAGATTCTTTTGATCGCTTGGGATGCTTTGGAAGTCGAACGACGAGCCGTCTTGTGGCTCGCCGTATGACACGCGTCGGAGTTCACCGACGCGTTCCATAAAGCAGCCTCGACCCTGCCTGTGCCTTGGAATCGGCTTCCTTGAGGACGAGGTCGTCAGCCATCAAGCGGGGTTCGTGTCTAATGTCTCTATTCGATGTGGAATGATCGGAGTTCGCAAGGGCAGGAGGTATCGAAAGTAATCGTTCGCCTTCAGACGTTCCAACGATTTGAAGACGTAGTTAGAAAACGGAAGTGATTTGAATCAAAATTGAATGTTGTGCTCCGGGTTGAGCCTGCCTATGCAGAGTCGAGGGCGAGTGAAGAGGCAATACTGTCCGGCGTGGGATTCCACCATCAGGTCGAGGTCTTCTCTGATCTCATCCCCAGGGTTCCGATTTGATGCTGAACGAACGAGACAAATTCACGCTCCTCTCGGCCGTTCGCTTGACGCGGGAAGGGCTGTACGCATCGATGATTCCACGTTTTCAAGCTATTTCGGATTGATTGCCTGTTTCGGCGCGCAGTTTGCCCCTCCTGGACAAGAAGTGTGGCTCGATCATGAGCCGAATTTTGAGTCTTACCGAGATTCAGGAGACAATAATGGCTACCGTTCATCCCCATAAGACCGGCGCGTCCCTCTCTGAGAGCACCGGAGCCGTGGGTTCCACCGCGGATATCAAGGAGCATATGGACGTTTACGCCTCTTGCGGCACGAAGGTCGGCAAGGTTGATCACGTCCAAGGGGAAGAGATCAAGCTCACCAAGAGCGACAGCCCAGACGGCCAACACCATCTCATCCCGTTGAGCTGGGTGGCCAAGGTCCACGACCACATCCATCTGAGCAAGGACCATCGCGAGGTCCAGGAAGAATGGCAGCCGGCTTAATCGACGCGACGAAACCTTGATTGAGGCGATCTGGCCGGAGATATTTCTCCGGCCCTTGTCGTTTCCAGGGTTCACTTGCGATTTGCGATTCTGTCGCTTACCTAATCTGAGGATGCTTGTGGTGTTATGACGGTATCCGTCGAACGGTAAGGTAGGCGGTCTTCGGGATGCGAGGTCCTAAGAATTGCGAGCTTTGACGGCCTTCGAGCTATTCTGATTATGCCGCATTTCGTATAAGCATTCTCCTCGATCCTTGCTTCTACAACCTACATCGGAGTTTGGATCATGGCCCAGGACCGTAGCCTCCCGCTGGATCTGACAACGGGGGCAATCGCCGGTGCTGTCGCCACCGCCGCGCTCAGCACCGTGACTTCGACATTCTACGAACGAGAGAATCTTCAAGCTCGCCTGCAGGAAGACTGGGCGCATGGCGGGAAGACGGCTTATGAAGTCGCGGCAGAGAAGGTCGCCGGTCTCGCCGGTGCCGAACTGACCCGCGATCAGGAAGCGAACCTGGGGACGGCCCTCCACTACGGGATCGGCGTCGGCTCGGGGGCTGTCTATGGTGCAGTCCGCCGCCACATCCCGGGCCCGGCCGTCGTCCGCGGGCTTGGCTTCGGTGCGGCCCTGTGGCTGATCGCCGACGAGGGAGCCACGCCCGCGCTGGGCCTGTCGCGAGGTCCGAGAGCCTTCCCCTGGCAGACGCATGCGCGGGGCCTCGCCGCCCACCTCGTCTTCGGACTTGTGGCCGAGGGCGTCCTCTCGCTGGCCGACCGCCTCCTGTCCCAGACCCCGAAAAGCCACGAGCCAGAGGTGAGGTCGGTCGAGGCTGAATTGATGGCGTAAATCGAATACTCGCTCGCCTGACGAGGTGTCCGGACTCATCCTTGGCCAATGCAAATACCCGGGCCTCGAGCCGCCCAAAAAATGAACCAACATGTTCCCGGGGACGTACTTATTGATGGAAGAACGGCTGGCGAATGACGGCCAATCAGGGCCGATAACGGGATACAAAGATCCATCATGAGACGTCTCGAGAATTATGTCCGCAAGTACGGCCCGACGCTCGGGCCTGCGATGTACCATGCTCATCAGAGCCAGGCGGCCCGCGCAGGGGTGAGCGCACGACTCCGTCGCAAGATCGGCCTCCTCACAGGAAAGGCTCCGGCCGCGGCGAAGAAGAAAATGCGCCAGACAATCTTGCCGCTATTCACCGACACGGAGCCGGTAGCAAAGGCCGAGACGTCCCCCGCTTCTCAGGACGCGACGATCTGGGTCTAATCCCCGTCTGATGCCGCACGTCCCCGAATCGATTCGTCCTCGAGGTCAGGGAGGGCCTCGAGGTTTATTATACGCCCGCCGGGACAGCCCAGCGTGATGAGCTCGGTTGTATGGTTTAGGTCGCAGACACAAAGCCTAGAAGAACACCTGATTTCGCGTGAGAAGATCGTCCTGAGCGCTGGCGGTGCGTCTCGGACTTTGAGGCTGTCGCGTTGCCTCTTGTGATGTCGGCGCAGCCTGATTCGGTATTCGTTTTGATGCGCGATCTGCCCTTGAGCTGGTTTGGCGCGAGGTTTGCAGTGGGAAGGCATGTCAACCCCAACCCCAAAACCAAATTCAACAAGCTGGGAAACTCGACGAGTCCTGGCTCTTTGAATATGACGACCTCCTGATATTGCATCTGGAGTAGCCGCCATGAAGCTCAAGGAACTGATGACGACGCGTGTGGAATGCGTACGCCAGAACGACACGCTGCAAATTGCCGCCCGCAAGATGAAGGATCTCAGCCTCGGCCTGATGCCCGTTTGCGACGAGCGCGGCAGGGTCGTCGGCATGCTGACCGACCGTGACCTCGCCGTACGTGCCGCCGCCACCGGCATGGATCCGGTGACCACCGCGGTCAGCGACGTCATGACCGATGACGTCATCTGGTGCTTCGAGGACCAGGAATCCGCCGACGCCATGGAACTGATGGAAGAGTACGAGGTCCGCCGCCTGATCGTCATGGACCGCGACAAGCACCTCGCCGGTATCGTGTCCCAGAACGACCTCGCCCGCGCGGCCGATACGATCGAGGTGATTGAACCCACCCTCGCCATTCCCGAATTCACGAAGGCCCTGGCTTCGTAAGTTCGATCTGGCCGCCATGGGAAACGTCGTCGGCATGGTCGGGCAGCGGAGGAACCATGAAGATCCTCGCATTGAACCCGGGAAGCGGGACGCTCCAGTACAAGGTGCTGGACATCTCGGGCGACGCGGGGCCGGAAGACGGGACGCTCCTCAAGGATGGCAAGGTCGACCACGTCCATGGTGATGCGACGGTCGAGGCGGCCGAGATGGCGGTCGTCGAGTGCCTGCCCCTGGGACTCGACGCGATCGGCCATCGCGTCGTCCACGGCGGCTCCCGGTTCGACGGGCCCGCGAGGATCACTCCCGAGGTGCTCGAGGTGATCGAGTCGCTATCGGACTTGGCCCCGCTGCATAACCCGATCGACCTCGCCACGATCAAGGCCGTGTCGAGGCGGGCGCCGGGGGTGACCGGGGTGGCCGTCTTCGACAATGCCTTCCACCGGACGTTGCCCGAGGTCGCCTGGCGTTATGCACTGCCGCTCGACGTCGGCGAGGGCGAAGTCAGGCGCTTTGGGTTCCACGGGATCGCCCATCGGAATGTGGCCGAACGCCTGCCCGAGTATCTCAAGGAGGGCATGCGACGGTCTCGATACGTCCTCTGCCACATAGGCGGCGGGGCAAGTCTCTGCGCGGTGAAGGACGGAAAGAGCGTCGACACCAGCATGGGGATGACCCCACTCGAGGGGCTTGTCATGGGCACGCGGTCGGGCGACCTCGACCCAGGGCTCGTCCTCTACCTGCTGCGGCACAAGGGGTTCACGATCGAGAGCCTCGAGGACTTGCTCTATCACAGGAGCGGGCTGTTCGGCCTCTCCGGCAGGAGCGATGACCTCCGCGACCTGGAGCCGGCTGCACAAGCGGGCGATCGTCGGTCTGAACTGGCGCTGGCCGTGCATGCCCATCATATACGCAAATGTATAGGAGCCTTCGCCGCCGTGCTCGGTGGGATGGACGCCCTCGCTCTCTCGGGAGCGTTGGCCGAGAACTCGGCCTCGATGCGCAGCCGGGCTCTCGAAGGCCTGGAATTCCTGGGGCTTCGCCTCGACTCCGAGCGCAATATTGCCGCTCGGCCGGATCAGCCGAGTCGCATTAGCGCCGAGGATTCGCCCGTGCCGATCTGGCTCGTGCCCGCCGACGAGGAAAGGCAGATCGCACGCGAAGTCGCCGCGTTGCTCGAGGGCCCCGGTTGAACCGAGCCCAGCTTACAGCTTGTTCTCGGAGGCGGGCTGAATGTTGTTCCTCGCCAGTTCGTTCATCAGGGTTTCGAGGTCTGCGAGGTTGACTGGCTTGACGAGGTGCCCGTCGCATCCGGCCTCCCGGGACTGGACGCGATCGATCTCCTGGCCCCAGCCGGTCAGGGCGATGATAAATGGGCTGCGGCCCCAGTCCTGCTCGCGGAACTGGCGGGTCGCCTCGTAGCCGTTGAGGCGCGGCATGCCGACGTCCATCAGGATGAAGTCGGGACGGAATTGCTCCGCGACCTGCAGGGCTTCGATCCCGTCGAAAGCGGCAAGGGTCTCGTCTCCCTGGAGCTTGAGGACCCTGGCCATGGATCGGGCGGAGTCCTGATTATCGTCGACCACGAGGATGCGTCGCTTCGGGGCGCTCTCGGGGCGCCCGTTCGCGGGCGGTGAGGCGTTCCCCGGCTGAAGGTTTTCGTCAGGGACAGCCTGCAATTGCACGCTGAAGCGGCTCCCTTTGCCCTGGCCGTCGCTCGACGCGGTCACGGTGCCGCCGTGCATCTCGACTAGGGCCTTGACGATCGAGAGCCCGATGCCGAGGCCCCCCGACGATCGTTCGTTGCTGCGATCCACCTGCGAGAACATGTCGAAGATTTTGGGGAGCGATTCCTGGGGGATGCCGATCCCGGTGTCCTGGACCGAGATGAGCACGCCTTCATCGATCTGTTCCGCCTCGAGTCGGATGGAGCCGACCCCCTCCGTATACTTGGCACTGTTGGTCAGGAGGTTGCTGAAGACCTGGGCGAGCCGGGTGAGGTCGGCGTCGAGGACCACGGGCTCCGTCGGGAGCGCGACGACGAGCTCGCGGCCGGCCTCCTCGATCATCGGCCGCGCGGTCTCGATGGCGTTGCCCACCACATCGGACAGGAGGACGGGAGCCTTGTGCAGGAACATCTTGTTCTGCCCGATCCTGGAGACGTCGAGCAGGTCGTCGATGAGCCTGACCATGTGGCCGAGCTGCCGGTCCATCATGGCGCGGGCCTGGGCGATGGCGACGGGGTCCTCGCCCGCGAGCCGCATGACCTGCAGGCCGTTGCGGATCGGTGCGAGGGGGTTCCTGAGCTCGTGGCCGAGGAGGGCGATGAACTCATTCTTGCGCCGATCCTGCTCGCGTAGGGCGTCTTCCATCCGGCGCCTGTCCGTGATGTCGGCTCCGGTGGCGGCGATGAACAGGACGCGGCCCCACTCGTCGGTCACGGGGGCGATGATGAGGTCCTCGATCCGTTCGCTGCCATCGGCCGTGTAATACGGGGTCTCGGCCCGGGAGCCCTGGCCGGCGACGGCCGCGTGCGTGGCGTCGCGGATCTGGTCGATCAAGGCGTGCGAGCGGCTCCACCAGCCGCATTCCCAGAAGGGCTTGCCGATCACGTCCTCTCGTCGGAAGCCGCAGGCGTCGAGGCAGTGCCGGTTCGCCTCGACCAGGGTGCCGTCGAGGGAGAGGACCGCGGCGAAGTTCGACCCTTGCTCGAAGAAGGCGCGGAACTTTGCGTTGGTCTCGGCGGCTCGGACGGCATCGGCGGCCGCCTGGCGGAGCCTCGACTCGCTCTCGCGCAGCTCTCGCTCGGCGGCCTTGCGTTCGGTGGTGTCCCGGGTGACGGCCAGGTTCGTGTAGCCGCCGTCGGGCGAGCCGAGGGGGACCGCGGAGGTCTCCACGTGTCGGCGCGTGCCGTTCAGGCCGACGACCTCGAATTCGAGCGTCCCGCTTTCGCCCCGGCAGACCCGCTCGTTGAATTCGCGGTACGAGGCCCTGTACTCGGGGGCGATGAGGTCGTAGACGCAGCGCCCGATGACCTGCTCGGCCGAGTCCGCCTCGATCATCCGGAGACCGACCCTGTTCATCTGGAGCAGGGTCCCGTCTGAGGCGAGCAACTTCACGCATTCGGGTGAGGCCTGCACGATCGCGCGGTAGCGGGCCTCGCTCTCGCGGAGCGTGCGGGTCACCCTGGATCGCTCGAGCGTCTCCCAGCAGCGGTCGACGACCGTCCGCACGAGCAGGACGTCCTCGGGGGTCCAGTGGCGGGGCTCCTTCTGGTGGACGGCCATCGACGCGGTGAACTTCCCGTCCTTGTGCAGCGGGACGCAGATCGCGGCCTGGATGGTGGCCGCCCGGTAGGCCGGGAGGTGGTTCGGGCCGATGCGCGGATCGTTGACCGCGTCGTCCACCACGTATGGCTCGTTCGCCAGCATGAGCCGGAGGCATTCCTCGCCGAAGCCGGCGACCGGCCATCGACCCACGATGCTGGGGACGTCGCGGACGTAGTCGCCATGGATGACGAAGGTCGCCTCGTCGTCCACGTCGGCATAGGCGCAGCGGTCGACGCCGAGATGGTCGGCGAAGAGCCGGGCGCTGACCCTCATGACCTCGGTCGGATCCGTGAGTTGCTGGGTGGCCGACGCCAGGTCGGACAGGAAGCGGTGACGCTCCTCGCTCGCCCGCAGAGCACGCTCGATCCGCTTGCGCTCCGTGACGTCACGCGCGATCTTGGAGGCTCCTACGACCCGGCCGCTCTCATCTCTCAGGGGAGAGACCGTCAGGGAGATCTCGAGCCGTCGACCATCCTTGGCGACCCGTATCGTTTCGAAGTGCTCGATCCTCTCGCCGTAGCGAAGCCGACGCAGGATCTCGAGTTCCTCGTCCCGGCGCTCGTGCGGGACGATCAGGGTGATCGGCTGGCCGATGGCCTCCGCGGCCGTATAGCCGAAGAGCCGCTCGGCCCCGGCGTTCCAGGTGCGGACCACGCCGTCGAGCGTCTTGCTGATGATCGCGTCTTCCGACGACTCGACGATGGCGGCGAGGAGGGCCCGGGCATCCTCGCGGGCGAAGTGCTCGATCCGCTCGCGGCAGATGAGCAGAGCGCCCCTAACCTGGCCGGCCTCGTCGAGCACCTGGGCCGCGGCGACGTTGAGGAGGTGCTCCGTCTCGTCGCGAGCGATGAGGACGGCCCGGGGCTCGGTCGCCACCGGGGGTTCCCCCTTCAAGGCCCGTAAGGCGGGATTCTCGACCGGGAGCCGCGTCGTCTCATTGACGAAGGCGAGGATCTCGGGCAATGAGGCCTCGATGGCATCGGCACGCGTCCAGCCGGTGAGCCGCTCGGCGACGTCGTTCATCGCCGTGACATTGCCTTCGGCATCGACGTGGATCAACGCGTCGAGCTCGACGGCTTCGGGGCCATGGCCTTCCGGCGAGGGCCGCTGCCAATCGGGCGGAGGCGTCAACGCATCCTCGGCTCTCCGGCGAGCGGCGAGCCGGGCTTGGTCGTCGGGCAAGGCGACGGCGGAAGGTCCGTCCTGCTCGTCGTCTTTGGCCGCCATCATCCGTCTCCTCGACCCAATGGGGCGAGCGGGGTGAGGTTCCAGGGGGCTCCTTGGCATTTGTTGTGGGAAATTTGCAAATGAAATGGCTTTTTAATGTCGAGGGGCTGATTTGGTAACTTGTTCTTGAGTTGACGGATGTAAATTTGAATTAATGCCGAAGCTTGTCTGCGTTATCACTATCGTTGGATTTCCCGGTGGGCCCGATCTTACCAGATCGGACTTCAGGGTCGTTAGTCCTCGGACGGTTTCGGGCCGGAAAAATCGATCCACTTGGAGATTTTCACCCGTGCCTTGAGTAGGCTCTAGCCACGAATGGATTCGGACTTGGCCATGTCATGGGCGTCTTCCTCGAAATTCGCCGCGGATGTCGTGATTCGCAGGGCCTTTCGAGCGCGAGGATGCGGCAGCCGGCCCTTGAGCGGTCAGAAATAATCGGCTAGGTTGCACTGCTAGGCAGCAAGTTGCATGCCGCAAATTCTTCCTTGGCTTCCACGGAGCGCATCGTGTCTAGTTCGAGGCCTTTCGGTGTGTATCTGTTGGGGCTCTTCTGCTTGGTCGCGTCGGGGGGTGAGGCAGTGGCCGAGGCGCCTCCGGAATTCAAGGAAGTCCGCGCCTTCATCAAGGAGAAGGTCGAGCAAGGAGAGGTCGCCTCGGTTGCGGTGGCGGCCGTTAAGGGAGGCAAGACCGTCTGGGCGGAGGGCTTCGGCAAGGCCAATATCGAGGCCGGGACGGACGCGACCCCCGACACGATCTACCGCCTGGCCTCGATCTCCAAGCCGATGACGGCGACCGGCCTGATGGTCCTGGTGGATCGGGGGAAGATCGACCTCGATGCCCCTGCGAACCGGTATCTCCCGGGGAGCAAGCTCGCCGCGAGGATCGGGGCGGCTGACGCGATGACGGTGCGTCGGCTCGCGAATCACACCTCGGGTTTGCCGCTCCACTACAACTTCTTCTACGACGGCCACAAGCCGGCGCCGGTCGACGAGACGATCCGCCGCTACGGGTTCGCCGCCACCGAGCCCGGGAAGGCCTGGAAGTACTCGAACCTCGCCTATGGCCTCCTCGGCCACATCACCGAGGTCGTCTCGGGCACCCCCTGGGGGACGTTCATGGAGCGCGAGGTCTATGACCCGGCCGGCATGAGCCGGACGTCCGACCGCGTCCGGCCGGGGCGTGAGGCCGAGGCCGCAATCCCCTACAGCATGGACGCCTCGGGCCGGTTCGTGGCGGTCGGCGACTACGACTTCGACCACCCCGGGGCCTCGGCCGTCTGGAGCAGCGCGAACGACCTCGCCAGGTTCGCTCGCATGCACATGAATTCCGGCGAGATCGACGGCGCCCGCGTGCTCAGCGAGCGATCCACCCGCGCCATGCAGGAGCCGACCGGATCTCGGAGCAGCGACGCGGCCACGGGAGTGTCGTGGCTGGTCACCACCGACCGGGGCCATCGCTGTCTCTCGCACACCGGCGGCATGCCCGGCGTGTCGACGGCTCTCAAACTCTATCCCGATGACAAGGCCGCGGTCGTCGTCCTCATCAACTCAGAGACCGACGGCCTGAATACGTCGATTGCCAGGCGACTCACCCGGGCGATCTTCCCCGACGGGGCGAAGAAGGACGATGACGACAAGCGACCCCCCTCGCCCAAGGAGGCCGACATCCCGTCGGATTGGGCGGGGAGCTGGGTCGGCAAGCTCGCCCATCCCCGGGGAGATATCAGCCTGAAAATGGAGCTCTTGCCTCCCAGGACCGCCCGCGTGGCCCTCGGCACCAGGGCCGCGGTCGAGCTCGAGGGCGTCGTCCTGCGCGAGGGCCGCCTGGAGGTGAATATCGCCGGCTCGATCCCGACCCGAGCCGACTACCACGGCCCTTCGACGATCGATTTCGAGCTCGACCGCAACGGCGATCGCCTGACGGGCGTCGGCAGCGTGGTGGGCCCCGACTACTTCGCGCTCTCGCACTGGGTCGAGCTCAAGAAGGAGGCGAAGGATCAGGTCGCGGGTAAGGCTGCGCCGAGCTTCGACCTGCTGCTCAAGAATGCCCGGATCGTCGACGGCTGTGGAACCCCCTGGTATCGCGCCGACCTCGGCATCCGCGAGGGGAAGATCGCGGCCATCGGCAAGCTCGGGGATGCGAAGGCCGGGCGGGTGATCGACGCCGATGGGTTCGTCATCGCCCCGGGGTTCATCGACATGATGGGCCAGACGGCGGCGCCGTTCCTCACGAACCCTCGCGGCGGTGACAACCTGCTTTCGCAGGGGATCACGACGATCAACGCGGGCGAGGGAGAATCCGATGCCCCGCTCGCGGCCGAGGCCGCCAAGAAGGCGGGATGGTCGTCGATGGCCGAGTTTTTCGCGAAGCTCGACCAGGCCGGGATGCCCATGAATATGGTGCAGACCGTGGGGCATACTCAGGTCCGTAAGGTGGTGATCGGCGACGTCGACCGCCAGGCCACTCCTGCCGAGCTCGCGAAGATGAAGGACCTCGTCCGCGAGGGGATGGAGGCGGGGGCGATCGGTGTGTCCACGTCCCTGATCTATCCCCCGGCCGTCTTCGCCTCGGCCGAGGAGATCATCGAGTTAACCAAGGTGGCGGGCGAGCACGGCGGCGGCTACTTCACCCACATGCGCAACGAGGGGGATCGCCTGCTGGAAGCGATCGAGGAAGCCCTCATGATCGGGGATAAAGCGGGCACGCCCGTGCATATCTTCCACCTCAAGGCGGCCGGGCGGGCGAACTGGCCCAAGATGGAACAGGCGATCGCCCGGATCAAGGCCGCACGGGCCGCCGGCAAGCAGGTCGGGGCCGACATCTACCCCTACGTCAACAACGGCCTGGGCCTCGCTGCCTTCATCCACCCCAGGCACTCCGCCGGGGGGAACGCCGGGCTCCTCCGCGAACTTGGTGATCCGAAGGCCCGCGCCGCGATCCGACAGGAGATGGAGACCCAGGCCGACTGGGAGAACTGGTATCGCCACATGGGCCGGAACTGGGACAAGGTCGTCATCGCCGAGCTGAAGTCGGATCCCTACAAGGCGCAGGATGGCAGGCCGCTCGGCGCGGTCGCACGCAACCTCGGCAAGGATCCGTGGGACGTCTTCTTCGACGCCGTCAAGGACGGGGCGTTCGCCTTGCCCGAGACCATGTCGGAGGCGAACAAGATCGCGGGGATCGAGCAGGAATTCATGTCGTTCTGCACCGACGCCGGCCCCGTCCCGCCGTCGATCACCTCGACGCATCCCCGGGCCTACGGCTCGTTCCCGAGGATCCTCTCGCATTACGTCCGCGAGCTGGGCGTTCTGACCCTGGAGCAGGCGATCGCCCGGATGACCTCGGTGGCCGCCAACGAGCTTGGCATCCGCGACCGTGGCCGGATCTCGCCGGGCATGGCCGCCGACCTCGTCGTCTTCGACCCCGACCGCATCGGTGACAGGGCCACTCTGGCCGAGTCGACCCTCAGATCCGAGGGGATCCGGTTCGTGCTGGTCAACGGCCAGGTCGTCATGGACGACGGCAATCCCACCAAGGCACTGCCTGGCCGCGTCCTCCGAGGCCCTGGGGCCCGCGCCGCGCATTGATCGGCCAGACGCCATCGGCGACGCCTCGAAGATGTTCGAGGCGTCGCCGGATGGAATTGATTCGTCCATGTTCCTATCAACGGAACGATCGCACGTCCTGCACGAGGCGATCGAGGCAGCGGTTGCTCTTACCCCAGTCGTACACCTGGCCGCCGATCTTGGTCCGGGCGTCGAGCCGCGATCGATGGCCGTCGGAGGCGACGGTCACGAACAGGGTGCCTTCCCAGGACCAGAGGTCGGACGGGAGGACGGCCTCGATCGCGCAGCCGTCGCTGGCCTGGTAGACTTCCTTGACCTTCTGGCCCCGGGCCGCCAGCGAGCAGAGTGCCGCGACGATGGTGCGGCCCGGTGGGGCCTCGAAGCTCTCGGATCGTTGCTTCGTCGCCTGCAGGCCCATGCGAGTCAGGATGGGAACGGCGATGGTGGCGATGTCGCTGAGCTCGACGCCCCCCACGGCCTTCGCCAAAAACTTGTCGTAGAACTTCATCGCCTGCTCGGCCGAGATGCCCGCGGTGGCCTTGTTCCCCGCGTTCGAGAGCCGCTCGCGGACCTCGGGGTGGGCGATCAGGAGGTCATAGCGAACCTCGCGAGGCCAGTCGACGATTGGGGCCGGCGTCGGCGGGTCGACCAAGGCCGTCGCCGTCGCGGCGGCGAGCCTGGTCCCGCAGTTGGTGCAGAACTTCCCCAACCCTTGCGTCCCACACTCGGAGCAATACATCGGACGCTTCCCTCCTCCTTGAGGAACACCCGGCTGACCGTATCTTGGCCATCAGGGTATGGCCTCTCCCACGTTCTCATACCCTCAAAGCCGAGATCCGTCGATGCCGATCGCGAGACAGGGCTATTGACGGATTCATTGTGGGGAGGTTAGAGAAGCGTCTTCGGCTTAGAACGACCCCTTTCGAGATCCTTGGCATGGACGCACCCTCAAATCTCGGCTTGCTCCATTTCCTCGATGAGGTCCTCGACCCTCGCAGTCGACACGGCCGCCAGCATCCCCTATCGGCCGTCCTCGCCTTGGCCTGCTGCGCCATCATGTGTGGCTCCCGCAGTTATGCCGCCATCGGCCAATGGGCCCACGACCAGGACATCGCGTTCATGCATCGCCTCGGATTCACTAGGCGTCCTCCCAAGTCCGGCGGCATTCGCAAGGTCCTCATGGCCCTCTCGCCGGCCGCACTGGAGGCGGCCTTGACCCGCTGGGCCGAGGCCCTGCTCGGCCAAATCCCCGCGGAGGACGAAGGCCTCCTTGCCCCCTTCGCCCTGGACGGTAAGTCGGTTCGCGGCAGCTTCGATGGCCTGAACAAAGCCGTTCATCTGCTCTCGCTGGTCGCCCACCGATCCGGGCTGACCGTGGCCCAGGCCAAGGTGCCCGACGGCGCCAAGGACAAGACGAATGAGCATAAGGCCGCCCTCCAGCTCCTCTCGGGGTTGGTCCTCGAGGGCCGTCTCATCACCGGCGATGCCATCTTCTGTCAACGCGACCTGAGCCGTCAGATCGTCGACAGCGGCGGCCATTACCTCTGGGTGGTCAAGGACAATCAGCCCGCACTCCCGGCCGACATCCGAGCGGCCTTCGCCCCGGGAGCCGTAGAGGCTCTTTCCCCCGGCAGCGGCGCTCTGGCTTGAGGCCATCGACACAGCGACCACCTTGGAGAAAGGACATGGCCGCACCGAGCGTCGCACGTCGACGGCCACGACGGCCCTGAACGGCTATCTGGACTGGCCCGGAGTGGGCCAGGTCGGCCGAATCGACTCGGTCGTGCTGCGCGACGGCAAGCGCACCACGGAGACCCGCCACTTCATCACCAGCGTGCCGCGTTCGATGGCCGGTGCCGAGGAACTCCTGCGCTGGTCGCGCGGCCATTGGACCATCGAGAACCGCTCGCACCATGTGCGAGACGTGAGCCTGGGAGAAGATGCCAGCCGGATTCGCAAAGGCTTCGGCCCCGAGGTCTTTGCGGCGTTACGGAACCTGGCCCTCGGCTTGATACGATCGACGGGGAGCACCAACATCGCCGGGGCGATGCGAAGGAATGCCAGCCGCATCAGCGATCTCTTCGCCACGCTGGGCATCTTCTAACTGTGATTAGCCGTGGATCGCGAGACGACGTATGATGGAAAAGCTTTGGGCGTCGTTGTGAACGGCTCAAGTGGTTCAAGGCTCGGAGCTTGAGCCTCCTACCTGCATGCTCCATAGGGCGACGGAACCCGCGATGGGAGAGACCTCGTCGACGAGGCTTTGCAGGAGTGTCGTGGCGCTCGTGTGGTGAGCAAGATTGGCGCTCTGGCCGGCCCAGAGCGGGACGAGTTGCGGGACGTTGGCCTTCTCCGCAGGGGCCGAGAGGTTCCGCACGAGGTGGCGTTGCAGCGGATACGGCAGGATCTCGACCCCCGGGCGATTGAGTTCGTCAAGCAGTTGGTTCTTGATCCCTCGCCCGAGCCTGCCGGTGAATCCCCGGGTCAGGGCCGTCTGACCGGCCTGGCCGCTCAGGAGGGCCTCTCGATGGAGGAGGCTCGCCCCTGATTCCTCGCAGGCCAGGAAGGCAGTCCCGATCTGCACCCCTTCTGCGCCCAGGGCGAGCGCTGCGATGATGCCCCGGGCGTCGGAGATCCCTCCCGCCGCCGCCACAGGGATCTTGACGCGGTCGACGACCTGCGGGATCAGCGCGATGGTCCCGGTCAACGACTCCTCGGAGGTTCGCAAGAACGAGCCGCGATGGCCCCCCGCCTCGAAGCCCGAGGCCACGACCACGTCGACACCGGCTTGCTCGAGCGCGGCGGCCTCATCGGGAGTCGTGGCAGTGCCGATGAGGATGATCCCCTGCTTCCGGCATTCGTCCAGGATCTCCCTGGGCGGAATGCCGAGGATGAAGCTGAAGACCGGTACCTTCTCATCCAGCAGGACCCGGACTTGATCCTCGAAACGTATGGGAGCGTAAGGCTTGTACGAGGGCAGGGGGGCGCCGAGGCCCTCGATATGGCCGGCGATCGCCGAAAGACTCCGTGCGAACGCTTCCGCCCCGGTGGATGAGGCTCCCTCGTCCTCCATCGAGACCCACAGGTTCATCGCGAAGGGTTTGTCCGTCAGCGAGCGGATCTCCGCGATCACATCCTTGATCGCCGAGGGGACCAGGCCGTGCGCACCGAATGACCCCAGGCCGCCGAAGTTCGAGACGGCCGCGGCGAGCCTCTGCGAGGAGAGGCCCCCGAGCGGCCCCTGGATGATCGGATACTCGATCCCGAGCTCGGCCGAGAGCCGCGTCCGGTTCCAGGCCGGGGCCGTCGACGGCGTCGGATCCTGTCCTGTCATGGCCGGAACTCCCTCCCGCGATGTGGTCATCCTGTCACTAGAAAAGGCGCCTGACACTGGTTACAATGATATGCGGCATGATGACGCTTGGCAAGTTATGGATGGGTTCCGCCTCAGTCGCGGGCGAACGATGAGCCGACGACCCTATCGCTCCGCAAAGCGGGCGCACGACCTGGATTTCATCGGCGATCACCTGGCGATCGACTTCGTCAACACCGTCAGGATGGTCGCCGGCGCCGTGACCGACACCTTACAGGCGGACGAGGACGTCAAGGTCTGGCTGGGGCTCGCCGGCGTCCCCGTCGCCGTCAAACCTGCGCCCTGGCGTCGCGGGGCACTCCTGGATGCCGCCCGGCGCCTGCGCGCGGCGACGTTGAAGTCGATCGAGGCCAGGAAGGAAGGCAAGCGTCCCTCCCTGGCCGAGATCAACGCATTCCTCGTCTTGTCGACGAGCCACGGCGCACTCGTCCCGGGTGATTCATCTCCGGAGTTCAGGCGGATCTATCACGGTTCGACCCCCGAGGGATACCTCGGGCCACTCGCCGAAGCGGTCGCGGACCTCCTCGCAAACGGCGATTTCGAGCTGATCCGCCGCTGTGAGAGTGGCTCTTGCGTTCTCTGGTTCTACGACCGCACCCGGCACCACTGCCGGAAATACTGCACGTCCGCCGGCTGCGGGAACCGGGCGAAGGTGGCCGCCTTCCGCGCGAGGCTCCGCGAACAGTCCGAGGATTGATGAGATTTCGATTTCATGAGTAAGGACGTGATTCGTTACTTCGTGGGATCAATGCTCCCGATCGTCGCCACGTTTGCCCGACGATCCGCACGATGAATTCAATCAGGCGGGTGAACATGCCTGTAAGGGAGGACGTTGCCGTGATGCAGTCTCGGGCCGGAGCCTCGTTCCTCTGGACGTTGCTGGGGTTTGCCGTTCTGTCCGTAGTTCGGCAAGAGCATGCCGCGGCGAAGGAGCCGGAGGTGCGGCAGGGGGTTTCCTATCGCCGGGTCAAGGTTGATGGAATCAACATTTTCTATCGCGAGGCGGGCCCGAAGGACGCGCCGACGATCCTCCTGCTGCACGGGCTCCCCTCGTCATCGAGGATGTATGAGACGTTGTTGACGCGGCTCTCCGACCGCTATCACCTCGTCGCGCCCGACTATCCGGGTTTCGGTCACAGCGACTGGCCCGACCCAAAGGCGTTCGCCTACACGTTCGACCACCTCGCGGAGTCCATGACCCGATTCACCGAGGTCCTCGGCCTGACGCGATACACGCTCTACCTGCAGGACTACGGCGGGCCGGTCGGGTTCCGCGTGGCGATCGCCCATCCCGAGCGGCTGCAGAACCTCATCATCCAGAACGCCGTGGCCCACGAGACGGGCCTGGGTCCGCTGTGGGCGGCTCGACGAGCCTTCTGGGCCGACCGTGCGAAGCATGAAGCCACCTTGCGGAAGAACCTGCTCTCGCTCGAGGCCACGAAACTGCGGCACGTCGGCGGCGACCCGGACATCGAGCGCTATGATCCCGACCTCTGGACCGACGAGTTCGCCTTCCTCAACCAGCCCGGCCAGGCCGACATTCAGGCCGACCTCTTCTATGACTATCGCAACAATGTGGCCTCCTATCCGAAGTGGCAGGCCTGGCTGCAGAAGACGAAACCGAGGCTGCTCGTCGTCTGGGGCAAGTATGATAAGTCGTTCGACAACTCCGAGCCTGAATCCTATCGACGCGACGTCCCCGAGGCCCAGGTCCACGTCCTGGATGCCGGCCACTTCGCCCTCGACACGGCCGCCGATGAAATCGCCGGGATCGTGCGGGATTTCGTCGGGAACCTCTGATAAGTCCCGAGAGTGTCAATGCCCTCTCGTGACCCGCCTATGCGCCTGATAGTTCGTGCGGGAAATCGGTCGACCGTTGCGTTATGATTCCGTCGGATTTCGGCCGTTAGGCGTTGATGATCTGGAGAATGTGCATGAGCAGCAAGGCGTGGGTCGCGAAGGGTGCGAAGCAGAAGTTGACCTTGGAGACGATCGACCTCGGGCCGCTGGGCGCCGAGGAAGTCGAGGTCGCGGTCGAGAACTGCGGCCTCTGCCACTCGGATTTGTCCGTGCTGAACAACGACTGGGGTGTCTCCCAGTATCCTTCGATCCTGGGCCACGAGGTCATCGGCCGGGTCACGGCCGTCGGTTCGGCCTCCAAGGGGCTCAGCGTCGGCCAGCGCGTCGGGGTCGGCTGGAACGCGGGGAGCTGCATGCACTGCAAGCAGTGCATGTCGGGAATCCATCACCTGTGCGGCCAGGTCGTGCCGACGATCATCGGCCACCGCGGCGGTTTCGCCACGCACATGCGGTCGCACTGGGCCTGGACCGTCCCGCTCCCGGAGAAGCTCAATTTCGCCGAGGCCGGCCCGCTGCTCTGCGGCGGCATCACGGTCTTCAACCCCATCGCCATGTTCGCCAAGCCCACGTCGCGCGTCGGAGTCGTCGGGATCGGCGGCCTCGGGCACATGGCCGTGAAGTTCGCCGCGGCTTATGGCTGCGACGTGACGGCGTTCACGTCGAGCGAGAGCAAGTTCGAGGAGGCCCGCGGGTTCGGGGCGAACCACGTGGCTTCGAGCCGGGACGCCGCGGCAATCAAGTCCCTGGCCAACTCGATCGATCTGCTGATCGTCACCGTGAATGTCGCGCTCGACTGGGAGGCCATGCTCGGCCTGCTCGCCCCGAACGGCCGGATGCACGTCGTCGGCGCGGTCCTCGAACCGATCCCCGTGCCGATCTTCTCGCTTCTCTTCAAGCAAGGGAGCCTCTCCTCGTCCCCCACCGGCTCTCCCGTCGAGATGGCCACGATGCTCGATTTCGCCGCGCGTCACAATGTGACACCGCAGACCGAGCACATGCCGATGAGCCGGATCAACGAGGCTTTCGAGCGTCTCGAGGCGGGCAAGGCGCGGTATCGCATCGTGCTCGACGCCGACTTCTGACGTTATCGCTCAGGAAGGGATCTCCGTGCGAAAGCCGCGATACACCATCGGTCGCCTGATGATCTTGATCGCGGCGTTCGCTTTTGCTTGCTGGTTGTCCTGGTGGTTTCTCTTCGCCCTCGCGGTCGTGCCTGTCTTCATCGGGCCGACCCTGGGGGCGTGGAGATTTGGGTGGAGACTCCAGGGACCATATCCGAACGCCATCGATGGCGCGATGACGGGTGTCCTCATCCAGAGCCTCCTGGCGGGCGCGGCCGCGTTCCTGGTCGCGACACCCATCGCTACAGATGAATCGCAATAGTTGCTGGAGGCGTTGCAGTCGAGCGCTTTCACGGGAGCTGGCGTCGTGATCTTCGTGTACGCCGGGGGATTGATCGCGAGAGGCCCTCGTTTTCGTGCTCAAGATCGTGAAGCCGGGTTCGAGGCGGAGGATGGCTCAAGGTGGTGGCGAGACCCCCCTTGATCGGATCTGGAGAAATCCATGAGGCGCTCGCCGCTAGCGGGGACTACTCGGTGGAGGTCGAAAACCGAGGAGACCGGCAGACATGGCGGGAATGCAGGACGACGGAAGTCTCAAGGATGTGCATCGGCTGTTCCAGCGAGGAACGGTCGCGGCATTGTCCGATGCGGAGCTGCTCGACCGCTTCGTGTCGAGGCGCGATGAGGCCGCGGAGGCGGCCTTCGAAGCACTTGTGGAGCGGCACGGCCCGATGGTGTATCGGGTCTGCCGGGGCGTCCTGCGCAACGTACACGACGCGGAGGACGCCTTCCAGGCCGTCTTCCTCGTCCTGGCCAATCGGGCGGGATTGATCCGGAGCCATGGCTCGCTGGCGAGTTGGCTGTTCGGCGTCGCTCACAATGTCGCGTATCGCTTGAAGCGATCCGCGACGCGCCGGCAGGCTCTCAACCAGCGCTTCGCCGGGCTGTCTCCCGAGGGCGAACTCACGACGGAAGGCGATCCCGACCTCGATTGGGACGTCCTCCACGATGAGATCCGGGGATTGCCCGAGCGCCTCCGCGCCCCGATCGTCCTATGCTACCTGCAAGGCCTGACCTACGACGTCGCGGCCCTCCGGCTCGGGCTGTCGTCGGTCGCGGTTCGGGGCAGGTTGGCAAGGGCGAGGACTCGCCTGCGCGAGCGATTGGTTCGCCGCGGTGTGGCCGTGCCCGTCGGTCTCCTCGTCGCGGGCTCAGCCGGCCAGGCCGAGTCGGCGATCTCCGTGGCGTTGGTCCAATCCACCCTTCGGATTGCGCTAGGGTTCGTCGCGGGCAACGCGGCCGCCGTCCTGGCGCGGGGAGTCGAGAACTCGATGCTCTTGAACCAGATGAAAGTGGCCCTGGCACTGATCGGCCTCGGCCTCGGAGGCAGCTACTTCGCCTGGCATGCGATCGCCCAACCCATCGACGACAAGCCCGGAGTTGCCCAGGCGCCGGGGGTCGTGAAGAAGCCCGCCGAGGAGGCGAAATCCGAAACGCTCCGTCCTGTGACGATCGCTTATGCGTTGATGGGATCGGTGGTGGTGGAAGGGACGAACGAGGGGGTCCCCGGCGCGACGATCCAGGTCATGGCGGGGGACTCTGGTGCCGCCCATCGCGGTGAGATCCGGACCGCCACGTCGGACGCCGACGGCCGGTTCAGCGTCGACCTGACGCCGGGCAATGCCCGCGCCTGGACGCTGATCGCGCCACTCGGCTACTGGGCACCTCGGGGCGTCGAGGTCATCGAGGAATTCGCCGTCTCCCGCGGCGAGCCGACCCATCGCAAGGATTACTTCGTCAGGCGAGGCACCGTCTGGGATTTTCGGATACATCTCGCCGGTGGTGCGAAGCCGCAGCGAGGATCCGTCTTCGCCTCGAATCCGTCGGGATTCTTCCGCAACGGGGAGGATGGTAGCCGACCGGGTATCGCCAGGCTGACCTTGCCGACCGAAGGAAGCAAGGTCACGGCCTACGTCTCGGAGAAACTCGAGGATTCCTCCGTCGCGCTGACCCTCGAGTGGGAATCTGGCTTTCGTCCCGATACCCTGGAGTCGGTGACGAGGCTCGGCGGCAGTCCCGCCAGCTATCGCCTGGAGGACGAAGCCGGGAAGTCCGCCACGATCTCGGGGCCGGAGAAAGCCCGATTGGAGCCGAAGGCCGATGGCCGAAATCTCGTGGTGGACGTGTCGGTCCCGGACCCCGACCCGAAGGAACTTGGGGAACTCGCCGGCAAGGTCGTCGACGAGGCCGGCAAGGCCATCGAAGGGGCGCAGGTGGCCATGATCTGGGTCGAGGAACACGGCGGGAGCGGCATGTCCCACGAAGGTCACATGGCGAAGACCGACGCGGAGGGGAACTTCCTGATCCGCAAGATCCCGATGACCCGGCCGGACGACAAGCCGGTGCTGATCGAATTGGCCGTGACCCGGCAGGGGTTCGCCGGGATCGACACGAAGTCAATCCGGTTCCAACCTTCAACTCCGGATCGACGCCAGACCATCGAGCCGGTGAAGCTCGCGAAAGGCGGGACGATCAGCGGCAAGGTGGTCGGTCTCGACGACAAGCCCCTGGCGGGAGCCTGGATCGAGCCGGGAGGGTCGTATGCCAGCCGCAGCCGATTCGGCAAGACCGATGAGAACGGCCGGTTCACCATCAGGGACCTGCCGCTGGGGATGGTCCCTCTCAACTTTCGCTACGGCAAGCTCATGGTGAATAGCAAATTCCTGGCCTTGCCCGAGCCGGAAGCGGTGACGGTCAAGCTGAAGCCGATGCTCGACGCCGCCCAGCTCAAGGCTCAGGCCGAAGCCGCCAAGGCGGCCCGCCCGACTCCACCGGCCCTCGGCACGCCGGCCCCGAAGTGGTCCCTGGTGGGCTCGACCGAGGGCAAGGTCCCCTCTCTGGAGGATCTCCGCGGCAAGCCCATCTTCCTGGACTTCTGGGGCGTCTGGTGCGGCCCTTGCGTCAACACCCTGCCGACGCTGGAGAAGCTCAGGCAGAGATTCGAGCCGCGCGGTGTGGCCTTCGTGTCGATCCACACGCCGGGCGAAGAGATGGCGAAGATCCGCCGCGTCCTCGAATTCAAGAAGACGACGCTGAACTCGGCCCTAGATGAAGGCTCAGGCGGAGATTCCGGTTCCTATAACGGTGTGACGGCCAATCGCTATGGCGTCATCGGCTACCCGACCATCGTCCTCATCGACCGTGAGGGGAAGCTCGCGTTCCATAGCGGCATCAACACCAAGGAAGGCGTCACCGAGATGAAAGCCCTCGGCAAAGAGATGGGGTTCGAGGAATCGACCATGACCGAGGAGGATTTCTACAAGATCTGGGAGGCCTACTTCGGTCGACAGATTGAAAAATTGCTTGAGCAAAAATAGATGAGAAGTGGTTGATGTGGAGTCCGCATGATCCCATCGGCAGAGATCTTCCGGTTTGGCTGGTGGGATGCTTTCATGGCGGTCCGGGTGCGAAGACGTCGGCGGGCAGTTCCAGCGGGAGCTCGCCGAGCCTCTCCTCGACCTCGCGGCGGAGGAGGACGACCTCGGAGAGTTGCCAGAAGTCGCCCGTCGGCTTGATGCGGGCGAGGTGTTCGAGGTGCTGCTTGGCCTTCGGGCGGTCGCCCAGGGTTAGGTAGGCCAGGGCCAGGAAGGCATGATCCTGGGCCACGTTGGGGTCGCCATCGGCCGCGATCCCTTCCTGCAAGACGCGTATGGCCCGAGACGTCTCGCCCGACCTGACGAGGAGGGCGCCCAGGGTATTCAGGGTCCAGTGGCGTTGGAGCTTGTCGCTAGGCTTGATCGCGGCGAGGGCCTCGGTCGCCATGGCGATCGATTCGGTGTAGTCGTCGAGGGCACGGGGGCCGATCGCGCAGAGGTACGCCGTGTCGCCAGGGGTGAAGTTCGGCACACGACGTCGGGCAAGGTCGAGGCTCCTCCGGCAAGCCTCGCGGTACATCCTTTGATTCCTGGCCATCAGCGACGCGATCGTCAGTTGGTAGGAGCGGAGTTCGGACGGCTGGTCGTCGCGAAGATCGGCCTTGCCCAGGATCGCGGCCGCCTCCGGCCACTGATTGCTGCCGCCGAGGCGTTCGGCGTGCCTCCCGACGAGGGTCGAGCTCATCCCAAGGCCCGCGGCCCGTTCGAGGTCGCCGTTCCGCCGGTCGACCTGTCCGAGGATGTCGTGGATCTCGGCCCGCTCGGCGAGGACCCGCCAGTCATTCGGGTCGTCGGCGACGAGGCGGTTGGCGTACCAGAGGGCCAGATCCGGTCGATTGGCTTTGCGGGCGTCGATCGACCGGCAGGACTGCCAGTCGCGGATGGCCCCTCGGGGGGCCAGGCTCGCCGCGCCGGCGAGTTCGGCCTCGGCTCGTCCGAGCTGGCCGTCGTTGGCGAGGGCCTGCGATCGACGCGCGAGGACGGTCCAGTCTCCGGGGCGGAGTTTAGCCAGGCGGTCGAGATGCCAGAGAGCGGCGAGTGGGTTGCCCTCTGCCTCGGCGGCGTCGGCGAAGAGTTCGAGCCTTCGGACCTGCTCGGGTTCGGATTCGACCTCCTCGGGCTCGGCCCCGAGGTCCCTGGAGAGGTCGAGCCACTCCGAGGTGCTCAAGGTTGTAACCGACCCGGAGTGCTCGTCGAACGAGGCCCCGGTCGCGATCGCGAGCCGGCGGATCTCCTCGGGCTCGCTCGCCTGTCCCTCGGTATCGGGGGATGCCTCGGGGATACGCCAGGTCCGCATGCGGAAGCCGTCGACGGCGGCGACGATGGATTTGCCGTCGTCGGTGAAGCTCAGGCCGACGATCGGTTGTTCGGCCCGGAGCAGGGGGCCGACCGCGCGATACGTCGAGGCGTCGTAGAGCTGGGCCGCTCCCGCTTCATTCAGGCTGACGATCCAGCGGGCCGAGGGGTCGGCGGCGAGCGCCTGGACGGAGCCCGGCATGGGGATCGCGAGCCGGGACGGGCGCGAGGTGGCGAAGTCCCATTCCCAGACGCCGCCCGGCCCTCGCGTGAGGAGCCGATGGTCCTGGAGGAAGACCACGGCTTCTCGCGGTGGGGCCGGGCACGAAAGCGGCTCGCCGCGGGGCGAGAGCGTGGCGACATCCCAGATCCGATACTGCGTGTAAGACGTCTGATAAAGCGTGTGGTCGAAACGCACGAGGAGCGAACGGCCGTCGGGGCTGAACGTCAACCCGGTGGCCCACTCGGGGAGGTCGACCGTGCGTTCCAGGCGGCCGGCGGCGTAGTCCCAGAGCTGGAGCTGGACGGAGAGGCCCACGGGCGAGCTCGGGCCAGTGCCGACGGCGAGGAGCCGCCGGTCGGGCGAGAAGGCCAGGCTCATCCCGACCCGGTCGATTCGCAAAGGGGCTCTGGCCGGCTTGCCGGTCTCGGCGTCGTAGAGCCAGACGCGGCCGCCGTAGCCGGTCGCGGCCAGGGTCTTCCCATCTTTGGAGAAGGCGAGCCGGACGATCCAGTTCCGATGGGCCAGGCTGTCGCCGATCGGGCGCCCCTCGGCATCCCAGAGTCGCAGCTCGCTCGCGATCGAGTTCGGGTCGTGCGAGGCGGTCGCCCAGCGTCGGCCGTCCGGGCTGCTCGCCAGCAAGGGGGCCGCCGGCCAGGCACGCTGGAGCGGGCCGCCCACGGGGCGGTTGTCGGAGGCCACGATCCGGTTGGCGTTCTGCCGAGGGCCGAGGATCAAAGCATGTCCCCCTCCCGGCGCGAACGTCGCGCCGCCGTCGACGACGAGCCGGCGGTTCGGGCCGTTGGCCCCTTCCTCCGGGATGGAGCGATCCGGGAGTTGCCAGATGCGGGCCGTGCCGTCGTGCGCGTGGACCGCGAGCCTACGGCCATCGGGGCTGAAGTGTAGCGCCCTGATGGGCCCTGGCTGCGGGATCGTCACCGGGCGAGGGTGGCCGGAGGCGACGTTCCAGAGCTGGGTCTGCCCGTCGATCGTCCCCGAAGCCAGGGTCGTCCCATCGGGGCTGAAGGCGATCGCCCTGACGAAACTGCTCGTCCCCAGGAATTGCTCCTTGCGTTCACCTCGGCGGCAGTCATACAAGCCGAGACGGCCGTAGTGGTCGATGACGGCGAGCGACGTCCCCTCGGGGGAGAACTCGAAATGCTGGAAGTCTGGGATGGGGCCGGCCATCGGCTGCGCCTCGCCCACCGGCCGTCCGCTCCCATCCCAGAAGCGCAGGACCCAGCCGATATCCAGGCCGGAGATCTCCGGCCTGGAGGTTTCGAGCGTGGCGATACCACCCAGTGGATCGTAGTGGATCCGTTCGACCCGGGGGGACATGAGTGTCGCATTGCCGGCGAGGGTGCCGGTCGCCACGTCCCAGAATCGGCCGCCGTCGGGCCCGACCGTCACGAGGGTCCGACCGCCCGGCGAGAGGGCGAAGTGCTCATTTGAGATCGGGCCCACGTCGATGGGAGGGCCGAGGCGACGCCCCGTCTTCGCCTGGAGTACGGCGATCCTATCGGCGGCGATGGTCACGGCGAGCGCCGAGGAGTCGGGCGACTTATGGAGGTAGTTCTCACCTCCCACCTTCACCATCGGCATCGGGCCGAACCCGCGATTGCCGGTCGCGGCGTCGATAATCTGGCAGAAATTCCCCTCGGCCCTTTGGCTCCAGAGCAGGCTCCCTGGATCGATGAAGATATCGCGATCCCCCTCGGCGAACGGGGGCAGTTGCAAGGCGTCGCCGATCTCCTCGCCGTTGGCGAGGGAATAGCGCCGCAGGCTCACACCGTCGTCGTCCAGCGCATTCATGACCGTGCCGTCGGGCGAGAATGCGACGGCGTGGAAGGGCCTCGGGCCGGCGAGGATCCGGACGAGGCGGGGGGAGACGTCGCTCCAGGCCGAGAGATTGAGCCGGGCCAGGCGTCGGGACTCGGGGGGGAGTTCGGGGGCCTCGAGGCTCCTGGCCACCCAATGCCGGCCCGCCATCCAATCGCCATCGGCGAGCAGGCTCAACCCGCGATCGAGGGTGAGGTTGGCGGCCAGGCTCCTGGCCTCGCGCCTGGCCGAGATCGCCTGGTCTCGCTGGTGGCCCATGTCGAGTTCGGCCCTGACGGCGCGGACGTTCTGCTCGGCGGCTTCGCGCCACTTCCAGAAGGTCAGCGAGAAGCCGACGGAGACCGTCAGGATGACGGCGGCCGTCAGCCCCGAGACGACCGGGTTGCGCCTGGCCCATCGCCAGCCCCGCTCGGCCGTGCCGATCCGCCTGGCGAGGATTGGCTCTCCGGCGAGGAAGAGGCGTAGATCCGTCGCCATCGTGCCGGCCGATGGGTAGCGTGCCCCCGGCTCCTTGGCGATGGCCTTGAGGACGATCGTCTCCAGGTCGCGCGGGATGCCCCGGTCGATCGACCTCGGCCTGGGCGGGTCGTCCCGCAGCAGGCGCTCGATCAGCCGGTGTCGGTTCGGCTCGTCGAAGGCCGGTCGGAGGGTCAACAACTCGTAGAGCGCGATCCCCAGGGAGTAGATATCGCCCCGGGCGTCGGACTTGCCCTCGAAGCGTTCGGGCGCCATGTAGCGGAGGGTGCCGACGATGTCGCCGGTCTGCGTCAGGGCCTCGGCCTCGGCGTCGATGGCCTTGGCCAGCCCGAAATCGGCGACCCAGGCGGCGCCTGCCTCGTCGATGAGGATGTTCGACGGCTTGACGTCGCGATGCAGGATGCCCCGGCGATGGGCGAACTCGAGCCCCTCCGCCACCTGCATGCCGATCCTGGCCGCGATCCGGCAGCGCATCGGGATGGACGTGGCCGAGTCGGCCGACCACTTCGACGACCCGCCGGCCAGCCCCGAGGAGGCGGACGAGATCCCTGAGCTTCCCGACCCCGGTTCGGTCGCAAGCAACCCCGAAGACCCGACCGATCCGGCCGGATCGGTCGGGTCTTCGGGGAGCCCGACCGAGCGCAAGGTCGTGTCCGATGGAGGCCTGGCCTGCTCGTTACGCAGCCGATTGAGGACCTGATCGAGCCCTTCCCCTTCGATGAGCTGCATCGCATAGAAGAGGTGGCCGGCATCCTCGCCGACGCCGAAGACCGGCACGATGTTCGTGTGGTGCAGCCTCGCGGCGGCTCGGGCCTCGCGGCGGAATCGCTCGATGGTGGTGGACGTGGACGAGGCCGATCGCGGCAGGACCTTGAGCGCGACCTTACGCCCCAGCGCGATCTCAATCGCCTCGTAGACCGTCCCCATGCCCCCCCGGCCGATCTCCCGGATGAGGCGGAAGCCGGTGATGGAGGGCAAGGGGTTCCCGATCTCGAACCCGCGGTCGGACCTGGCCACGTTCCCGATCAGGGAGTTGACGCGAGGGTCGATCGTCCCCGTCCGGGTCCGCCAGGGGAGCGGCTTGTTCGGCGAGTCGGATAGGGGGCCGTGCTCCTTGATCCGGCGGACGAGGTCGGAGTCATCGTCGGCCTCGGCCGCGATGGTCTGGGGCCCGAGCCCTTCACCGGCGGCCATCAGTTCCAGGGCCCCCTGACACTGGCGACAGCCTTCGATGTGGACCTCGGCGGCCTCGCGGGAGGGGCCGTCCAGGTGGTCATCCAGCAGTCGTCGTAGCTCGTCGGGGCCGAGGCAGTCGGTCATCAGTCGCCCTTATCTCGCACGGTCGGGCCGGCACCGTCGTCTCGTCGACGGGGAATCGGCCGCTCGGTCTCGTCACATGTCGATGGCAGGCAAGAGATCCTCGCGGATCGGCCGAAGGGTACACGGGCGAGTCCGCCCTGTCGACGGTTCTCGCCGAATGAGTCTGATTCATCGATGACGCGATATCAACAGACGGCGCCTCGGGCGATGCGAATGGGCATCAAGATGGTCCAATTGCCGGGGGGGGCGAGCGACCCGGAGGAGGGCCTTCGATTTTTTCCCCGAGGCCGAGTTAGAAATCGGCCGGAACCCCAGACTAGGTGGTAGTGCCTTCGGCACCGGACGTCACGCACGCCGTCGTGACGGGCCGTTTGCGCGAGGTTTCGGCCGGATGCCGATCCTCCAGGGTCAATGCGCGACACCAACAGGATCCACGCTTCCACCCCGAGGATGTCCCGGAAGCCCCGAAGCCGGGGCCCAACTTCGTTGCCGTTGTTCGCTGAGTTTGGGTCATGGAATAGGCTCGCCCGTCGCCGCTCTTACCCCGAGGGCATGGCGGCCGACCTGCCGGTTCGACCCCGTCCAGCGTTCGCGAACTCGAGACGCCAACGCCCCAACGCCCGAGCCTCGCCGGAGACCCCGGGAGCGGTGCGCCCCGACATGCGCGGGCGCACCGGCCTGAGTTGCTCCGCCGACTCGTCAATACCGTCGAACTCTCCATCGAGCGACTGCCCCGAGGAATTCACCCATGAGCCGCAAGCGACCCCGTCAAGACGACCGCCGGGTCCTCCTCCGAAACCGACGTGAGCTGTTGCTCGAGGCTCTCGAGTGTCGCGACCTACCCGCGGGGGGGCTCGCCTCGCAGGTGCTGGACGCCTCGACGGTCCGGATCGACCCCGGCCAGAACCAGGTGGATTTCTCGGGTTCGACCGCGGCCGATTCGCAGTCGCTGATCAATTTCTTCAACGTGCCCGACGGCCAGGCCGGGTCGGCGTCGTTCCGAGGCTCGATGTCGGTCGGTGGCGAGCAGATCCAGGGGGCGTTCTGGCTGACCGAGAACGGGGCGAATTCCGGGGTGAAGGTCGTCGTCGCCCAGGCCTCGATGGTGTTCGGGTCCGGCCAAGGGGTGGCGATCTTGGGCGCAACGGGGGCATTCGAACTGCTATCGACGGGGGCGGCAGGCGTGCTCAAGGCCGGCAGCTCCGCCGACTCGCTGGGCATCGTCGGCGTCGACGGCCTGGCGATCGGCGACACTCCCGATGGCCTCAGCTTCGAGGTCAACCAGACCGGCCACGCGATTCATCAGCAGATCAGCACGGCGAACGGGGACGTCGCCATCGACTTCAACGACGGCGCGAGCGTGCTGCGGCTGGCCGGCGCGGTCGACTTCAAGGTCGCGGGCGACTCGGGCACGCTGGCGAGGGTCGGCGGCGACTTCACGATGACTCGGGGAGAGGATGACGGCCTGGTCATCGCCGGCGAGCAGGTGACCGTCGACTTCTATGCCGGGGGCACGCGGGCGGTCACGCTCGGCAGCGCCTCGGCCGATTTCACGCTCGACGCGGCCGGCTTCTCGCTCGCGGACGACAGCTTCACCGTGAGCGCCTTCGCCTTCCTGCCCGCCGGGCAGCCCGTCGGTGCCGACGAGGGGAACTACACCTCGGAGGCGATGAAGGCCTCAGCGACACTCGGGCCGATCGCCCTGGTGAACGTCTCGCCGGTGCTCGCGGGGCTCAGCTTCGGGCCGGGCGGCTTCAACGTCAACGTCGGCGTCTCGGCCGACTCGGCGAGCCTGACCTTCCAGAAGGCCGGGACGACCCCCGATTCGGGAGATGCGCCACTGGGCGCGACCGCCACGACCCTGGTCGGGACGTTCGCGATCGCGGGCGATGTCGACCCGGCGACGGGGAGGGTGACGAGCTTCTCGGTGCCGGGGGCATTCTCATTCCACGCGGACACGTTCGACCTGACCATTCCGAGGATACTCGAGGCCTCCGCCGAGGATCTGACCATCACTTATGACCCCGGCCAGGAGGGCTCGCAGCAGATCCTCACCGCCGGCGCCGTGGCGGTGACCGTGCCGGCCCTGAAGCTGACGGGGAAGCTTGCCTCCGATGATGAGGACGAGCCCGCGCTCGTGGTCGATAGCGACGGCTTCTCCTTCGCCCGGGGGACCGTGACGTACAACGGCGACGTCCAGATCGGTGCCAACATCACGGTGACGAACCCATCGGTGACGCTCGGCGGCTTCGCGTTCAGCAACACTGCAGGGGTCACGCTCGGCAGCTTTGCGGTCGGGGCCGATGGCCTGTCCGTCGGTGGCGAGCAGAGCAAGGTCAAGGTGACGGGCACCCGGGTCTCGGCCGAGGTTGGGTTCGACGCTGCCGGCGCTCCCAATTCCTTCACCCTGAAGGCCGACTCCATCACCGCGAAGGTCGGGAGCCTGATCACCTTCGCAGGGACGGGGGTCGTCTTCGACCCGACGGCGAGCGGCTCGGACCCGGTGCTGGCGCTGGCCTCGGCGTCGGCCTCGGTCGCCATCGACAAGGTGGGCCTGACCCTCACCGGATCCGCGAGCGACCTCTCGATCGGGGCCGACGGCTCGGTCCTCGGTCCGAGCACCCTCAGCATCGAGGCCGACTTCGACAGCGGGACGGGGAGCAAGCTCGGCCTGCCGAGTTATTTGCCGTTCCACCTCCAGTCTCTCGGGCTCGACTGGTCGGACTTCGCGGCGGAGCCTTCGCATTTCACCATCGATGTCTCGGCGAGCGTCAAGGGGACCTACGGCCCCGTCTCCCTCTCAGGGAGCGTCGATTCGATGGTGATCGACCCGGAGAAGCTCGAGGACGGCGAGTTCCCCATCGTAGGCCTCTCGGGCTTCTCTGTCTCTGCCGCGGGGGATCTGTTCGGCGGCACGGTCAGCGGCACGGTGATCGCGGGGCTCATCAAGCTCGATGCGCTCGGGAACGTCATGCCCGACGACTCGATCGACTTCTCGAGCACCGTCTTCTACGGCGGTATCAAGGGGGCCTTCGACTTCGCCGGCATCGGGGCCTCGATCGCCGTCGGCTTCAGCGAGAAGGGGCTGCTCTCGGCATACCTCAGCGCCGACGTGCCCGTGATCCTCGACCCGACGTCGGGCCTGGCGCTCACCGATTTCCGCGGAGGGATCAGCTTCAACGCCACGCCGCTCCCCGTCCCTACGGATCCCGGCCAGCTCAAGTCGCCGATCTTCAAGCCGACGGCCAGGCTGACGGCCGAGCAGTGGCAGGACCAGCTCAAGCAGCAGGTGGTCAACCAGGTCAGCGGCGGCAGCCGCATCTTCAGCGTCGTGCTGGACCAGGATGCCGTCATCGATGAGCTGAACTCGGGTGCCGTCGCCATCGGAGGCGCGACGGATCACGCCTTCTCCTCGCAGGGGTACACCGTCACCGGCACCTCGGACGAGACCAAGGCGACCACGCTGACGGCCGGCTCGCTCTGGATGGTGGAGTTCCAGGGGTCGACCTATTTCGTCCGCAAGAACGACGCCGGCAACCTCGACGTCTCGCAGGCGAGGTTCACCGCGTCGAACTCGCTCGCCGGCGACCTCGGCGGCGGCCAGAGTACCCCGGCTCCTGCCAGCCTGATCGCGCTGTTCAAGGATCACGACGTCAGCCTCAGCACGTCCGCCACCGTCTCCGACATCCAGGATATCGGCGGGGCACCCTCGCAGTGGAAGGTCGTCGACGGCTCGACCACGTTCTACGTCGCCAGGTGGGGAACAGGGTCGTCCGCGGTGCTCGCCGTGACGGGCGGTGACGGGGCCTCGGTCGATGAGGCGGACCAGGTGATGCGGATCGAGGCGGGGGCCACGCTGTACGACGCCTACGCGAGCCAGTATGCCTTCAAGGCCGACGTCGACATCATCATCACGACCGATGGCAAGTTCCTCATCAACGGCGCGATGACGCTGGCCAATAGCGTCTCGGCGGATGTGAAGATCTTCGGCGACCTCAGCTCGATCGGCGCGAAGCATCCCAATGCCCCCCTGACCCTGATGATGCTGGCGGACCTGCCCGGCGGCGACGAGGGCACGACCTCGGCCGTCGAGCTCAAGGGGACGATGACGTTCTCGTTCCGGAACGCCGCGGGCGATCTGGTGAACCCGGCGTTCAGCTCGTGGACCGCGTTCGAGTTCAACCTGCTGGGCCAGGCCACCGTCGGCTCGCCCGACACGGCCGCCCTCGTCTTCGGCGGATCGGCGGGGAATTCGGGCGGCTACGCCCAGGTGAAGCTGACCGTCACAAACGACGCGGACGACACCCAGGTCCGGCTCGACGTCTCGGGCAGCGTCTCGATCGCGGGGGTGATCCAGGCGGGCGACCTCGTCACGGCGGCGGGGACCTTGATCCTCGACAAGCCGGCCGGCGGTGCGCTCGAGTTCTATGGGGCCGTCGAGCTGAACTTCGACTCGAACTCGCCCGGCCTCTCCTTCCTTCGTTCGGCGGGCCTCTCGGCGGCGAACGCCGACCTGCTGCTGGCGGTCAACACGTCGAGCACCAGCAAGCAACTCTCGCTCACCCTCCCCGGCCGCGAGACCGAGGACCTATCCCTCGCCCCCGAGACCCTCGAACTCGACGGCAAGGGGACGCTCCAGTTCGCCAACTCGGTCCTCGGTATCGGGGCCAACGTCTCGTTCGACGGGGCCTTCGCCGCGAAGATCTCGGACGAGGCGGCGCAGGGATCGGCGGACCATTCGATCGACCTCGACCTCTTCGTCGACGGCCAGCTCCAGATCACCTTGGGGGCGGGCGGGCAGCAGTTCAACCTCCTGAATCTCGAGGCCCTGGGCCTGATCGCCGTCCGGGGGATCGATATCACCAAGCTGGTCGACGGCAAGCCGGTCGTGCCGCAACTGGCGGCGCGAATCGACCTGACGCTCCAGCGGGGGGTCCCCGGCCTGCTCGAGGAATCGGGCTCGATGGAGCTGCTCGTCAACACGACGGGCCGCGATTTCACGTACTACGTGCCGGAGCGGCTCGTCGACACGATCAATGCGCTCGAGGCCCACAAGGAGGGCGTCCCGCCCGGCACGGTGACCTTGCCGCCTCTCCCCGCCCTGATCGGGCCCGACGGGGTGCCCGTGCCCACCGTGACCGTGCCGGCAGCGCCGCCCGCGATCAAGGGAGGCTCAGTCCTCGCTCCCGGCCCATACTTCGCCCTCCAGTTTGGCGACCCGGGCGACTCGATCTCTCCGGGCTCGGGGGACACGAACGGCAACGGGCTGATCAATGTTCACCTCGGCATTCTGAGCACGTTCGACCTCTACGGCAGCTTCCGCATCGTGGCCGGGGTGAATGGGTTCCAGATGAACGTGGACGCCACGGCGACGCTCAAGGCCCCGGGCGCGGGCCGCATCCTCGACGCCGAGGCGACCGGCGTCCTGAACATCGGCCCCGACGGGTTCTTCGGGGCGCTCGGATTCGAGACGCAGCTCAGCCTCCCCGGCACCAGCACGAACTTCGCGAACGCCACGTTCGCGATCGGGCTGAATACCACCTCCCAGCCGCAGACGCTCGACTTCAGCGACCCGAAGCTCGTCGACCAGACGATCGCGGCCCACACGGGCCAGGTCTACGCCGCCGGCTCGCTGGCCTTCGGCGGCCTCTCGATCGCCGGCCACTTCGAACTGCTGGTGGGTGCACAGTCGCTCCAACTCGAGGTCGACGGCAACATCAGCGTCGCGAATGTCCCGGCGCTCCACGTCGCCGGCACCGCCACCCTCTATTACGGCCAGGCGAACAGCGCCAATAACGGCCTGGTATTTCACGTCGGCCTCGGACTCGGCGACGGCGGGACGATCGGCGTCGCGGGCGTCTTCGAGGTCGGCGGCACGCTGACGCTCGATGTCGACACCCGCGCGTCGAGCTACAACGTCCACATCAAGGTCGACAACGCCTCGCTGAACCTGCTCGACGTCTTCACCCTCAACGGTTCGGCCGACGTGGCCTTCGGCAGGGTGAACAACCAGCCCACCTTCGACATCTCGGGATCCTTCTCGGGCAATCTCTTCAACGTCTTCAACGTGAATGGGTCCGGCAGCTTTCACAGCACCGGGGACTTCGACCTCAACCTCTCGAGTAACTTCACCCTGGGCTCGGACGACTACGGCATCAGGGGAGGTGCGAGCCTTTACATCGACAAGTCGGACAAGTCGCTCGCCTTCGGCGGCTCGGCGTATGGCGACGTCCGGGCCTTCGGCGTGACGCTTGCCGGCGCGAACGTCGGCCTCGGATACGACAGTTCGAAGGGGGGCAAGATCACGGCCCACACCACGGTCACGGTCATCGGGATCAGCAAGTCGGTCGATTTCACCGTCGGCTATCTGGTCCTCAATGCCCAGGCCGCACCCAATTTGGGCAGCATGGACGGGGGAGCCTTGAACCTCTACGTCGGCTCGGCCTCGGCGGGTCGCGCGGTCGGGAAGGGGGAGGTCAACGAGGATTTTCGGGTCGACACGATCGGTCGCGGCTCGCTCTTCGGCGAGAAGGTCCAGGTCCAGGCCTTCGGCTCCGTCGAGGTCTTCGATAACGTGACTTCGATCAACGGCGATTTCGGGACAGGATCCGACTCCTTGTCGATCGGTTCGTCGGTCGGAACCTACGACCCGGGCCTCGCGATCCACATCAAGGGCGAGGGTAACAGCCAGTTCATCAACGAGTCGGCCACGGACGTCACCTTCGACGTCTCGGGGAGCACGGGCTATAACGTGCTCCAGACACAGGGGGGGGATTCCACCCTGTTCGGCGGGGCGGGTATCGACTTTCTCTCCGCCAGCGGCGGTAACAACACGATCTGGGGGGGGACCGGCATCGAGACGATCAACTGGACGACCGGAGACGGCACGTTGATCGTTCATGGAGGTGGCGGGACCAATGACCTGGAGATCAACGGGACTGCCTCCGCCGAGTCGTACCAGTTCGGCAAGGGGACGAGCCTCGGCGGCGTGACCCCCATCACGATTGGCGTCTCGGCCAATGGCACCTCGGCCGGAACGATCACGGCCTACAACATCCGGAGTATCACGGTCAATGGCAGGGGGAGCTCCGATACCGTCTCGCTATCGACCGATGACCTGAACGCCGCGGGCGTCACTTCGCTCGCCCTCAACCTGGGCCAGATGGAAGGCTCGTCCTCCAACCCGAATGCCCCGGCGATCGACGACGGCTCGGCCGACTCGATCACGATCGTCGGGAGCACGAATGCCGATGCGTTTACCGTCGGCTCGACGAGGACCGACGACGTCCAGGTCGTCTCGGGTCCCTTGACGGTGCTCGATCGGCGGCCGGGGAAGGGCGACCAACTCGCGATCCGGGGCAACGGCGGCGACGACCAGTTCACGGTGGA